>NC_009925.1:0-4800000 GCF_000018105.1 Acaryochloris marina MBIC11017 | reverse complement strand
CTGTCTGGCCTCTTGAATAGCGTTACGAAAATTACTTGTATTACTCACGGACTTCCTCTTTTAAACAAACTCTTTGACTGGTCTGCTACCTCTCATTTTGCCTTATCTCCCTCTTTAGTAGGGAGGAACAAATTTAGGGTTATCCGTAACCCCTAAAGATAAGGTGTTTATTACAGTGGATATAACCCTGAGAATTTTTGGGTATGCTGCAAAGGGATAAATGCCTAGACCATCGACGCTACAGATAGTCTAGGTAATGTAAATATACGGAGTTATTTCTTCGGTAAAGCATTACTACTCCGTGTTAATACTGATTTCTCCCGAATTATTACCGAATGTAAATAGACTGTCCGGGGATCTACTTACGTAATAATGCGTAGGCTTCTTCCATTTATTTTTATAAAGTCCCGTATTTTAACGATGGTTTTTCAAGTTCAGTATCTCGATAATGATTTCCAGGTACAGGACATCAGGACGATTAAACTATGGCTTATCAAACTTCCTTACAGTCCCAAACAATGGAGATGCTGGTTGCTTATCGCCAGAAACCTTCTGTTCAGCTCCGAAACCGTTTGGTCCGCTTGAATATGGGATTAGTCCGCAAGGTGGCTCACCGTCTCGCTCATCAATGTGCAGAGCCTTATGAAGATTTAGAACAATGTGGTTTCCTGGGATTGATCACCGCTATCGAGCGCTTTGATCCGACCCAAGGTTATGCCTTTAGCTCATTTGCTGTTCCCTACATTAGAGGCGAAATCCTCCACTTCTTGCGGGATCGTGCCAATACTGTTCGCATCCCTCGTCGATGGCAACAGCTGAGTCGCGATGGCGCAAAAGTTCGCCAGGCATTAACGATGGAACTAGGACGCCATCCCAGCGATCAAGAAATCGCCGACGAACTCGATCTATCTATGCAAGAATGGCGAGCAGTTAAGCTAGCAGCATCTAACCGCGTTCCTCTTAGCTTGAATGCCCGCGTCTCTTCCGGCCATCATCAGCAGTCTGATTCCATGATGACCCTTGGGGATACTCTGATGGATGCTCGGTGCCAGATTATGCAAACGAATCAAGAAGATCGCTTAGAACTTCAGCAAGCACTGGATCAACTAGAAGATCGCACCCGAGAAATGATCGAGTCTGTCTTTGTCCATCAACTGTCTCGACAAGAAGTGGCTCAACGGATTGGCGTTAGCCCCGTTACCGTTACTCGACGAATCAAGAAAGGAATTGACGAGTTAGTCGGTCTCTTGCAAAAATCTGCTGCATTACAAATGGAAGTCTAATTGATTTCGGTAGCTCTAAATGGCTGAGCCATTTACCTTAACTAAGGTTTAAACCATCCCAGGATAAGTGTGCGCTGAGATGATAGATAGCAGGGTAACTTGCTAGCAACTATTCGTTAATGGCCTTGGTCACATCCTTAGTGAAGAGCGCTACGAATACTCTAAACGGCAAGCTTGATATTGCGAGGACAGATCAAGTGAGCATATTTCTTGCCTAATTAATGTAGCCACCGTGATCACTCCTGCCTTGCACAGTAAAGATGAATGCTACTTTGGAAGCGTCAAAGTCGGCAATCTTGACCCATCTGGATCAGGGCAATACGTCAAGATTGATCACCTATGAGGTCAACTTCGAGAGATCGGCTGTTTTAAACATGCATCAACTATGGTTCGGATTCAGCTAGAGGTTTCGAAAGATCGCAACATCAGTTGAAAGAACTGTCTAGTGACCACTAGGGATATATGATTTCAACTCGGGAAGAAGAGAGTTGTACATCCATTGCTGGTTCTGAAATGTGAGAAGTGTCTTGCCACCGCTATGGAAATGTTGTGGTGATCATGACCAGCGATTTCTGGAGCAGGGGCTGTTGGGCAATGATAGTTCTCTCAGAAAAGCCATCGTTGTTTGTTTGCAGGTTTACATGGACCGGAGAGAGCTTTAATGACCTCAGTATGAGCGACAGGTGGATTGAGCCCAATGTTGAGGCTAAGGCATTTACAGCGGGTTTATTGCTGTAGACAACAGGCACATGTTGGATAGTTTGAAGATAATCGAATGTGATTTATATCACTTTTTAAGTCTGGCAGAATATTCTGAAATCCTGTAATGCGAGAACTGGTTTTGTAAGGGAATGTTAATTTGCCACAATCCTTTTCTGGAAAGGATTTCGGGTTTTTAGTATATTTCTATAGGGCAAATTAAATAGAAATTTAATGGCTTTTTGTAGTCATGGAGAATAAATCGGTTTATACTCGTATATAGATGGGCTATCGATCCCCCCGTATAGCTCAGTTAAGTCCTCGAAACGGCAACTTGTCTCGAAAGAGCAAGACGCAAATTAACGAGTCTAACCCTTTATAGGCATGATGGTCGTTAATACCGAAGGGACTTTATTTTTATGGTGGGTACATTACCCTACGCTTTAGTACGCACCATAGCCGAACAACACAATTCTTGCAGTTTCTACCAATATCTCGAGATCTAGGTTTAGGGACCAGTTATCGATGTAATACAGATCCAGGCGAGCGGCTTCATTAAAGTTGCCCACCTGGGAGCGGCCTGAAATTTGCCATAACCCTGTCATACCAGGAACAACATGATGGCGGATATGATGCCAAGAGTCAAACCGCTCTACATCCCGGATGGGCAGTGGACGAGGCCCTACAAGGCTCATTTGTCCCAGTAAAACATTAATCAGTTGAGGAAGTTCATCTAAGCTCGTGCGACGTAAGAACTTCCCTAACTTCGTCAGCCGGGGGTCATCTTTGACCTTGAACAGAATGCCATCTTTATTTTGATTCTGAGATTCCAACTGGGCCTGTAGTGCCTCTGCATTAACCACCATGGTTCGAAACTTCCACATTTGGAAGCTCCGTCCGCCCAGCCCAATCCGCTCTTGACAGAAGAACACGGGTCCGGGAGCCGTGAGCTTAATGGCAATGGCAATTCCTATAAAAACGGGCATCAACACAACCAACAAGCCAAGGGCCGCAAAAATATCGATCAAGCGTTTGACCTGATAATCGAGTCCACCTAATAGCGGGACTTCTGTCCTTAAAGTGGGAATATGGGCAAACATTTCGGGAATGCCTCGGCGATGCAGCATTTCTACACTGGAAGGCAAGAGGCGAAGGGTAATTCCTTCTCGTCTCAGTTGCCAATACAGCATTGAGGCCAAATCCGTTTGGGGAAGCTCTTCTGCCAACACTTCGACCGCAGGCGTCTTGCAAATTAACTGCATCATGCTATTAGCATTGGCGGTGGAGGAAAGGGCGGCACCAACAATCCGATACTGTGACTGCTGCTGAATCACTTTAGCGAGCACGGGTAAGCGATCCGCAGGCGCAATAATAAAGACCGGAATTTTGTTGCGGTGGAAGAGGCCAATTTGTTCTAAGACCAGGGTGGTCATCAGCCGTAATCCGATCACCATTACCACACTGCCAAACCAAGCCGTAAAAAATAACGATCGCGGAGCATCGAGCTTGGGGTCATAAAAATAGCTGATCACTAAGGACCATAAATACGTCAAGCTGACCAACTGGCCGGCGCGAACGTAGTGTTTCCAGGCTCCTGATGTGTTGTAAAGTCCACCACAGGCCAGCACAATAACCATCAGGCTCGAAAACACCCAAAATAAGCTGGGTAGCCCTAACCAAGACCACCAAACCAGTTGCGGTGGGATGGGCGCGTAAAACTGATTAAACCGAGCCGCAATTTTCCAGGCAATGCCCAAGGCCAAGAAATCACTCACCAACAAAGCGCTAATTCTGGGCCAACGTCCCATCAAGCCTTTAGCAAATCTTAGTTTTTGAGGGGCTCGAATATCGCCAGTGGAGGGTTCTAAGGAGTGAGGTAACTTAACCACAACACTTGAATGGGACAACGCCATAACTTATAGAATTCAACCTAGCAGCTAACTGCTGCCCAAACATACTGGCCATACTTCAGACATATTGCTGTAACCATTCCCCTGAGGTGATCGTTCCCTTCTGGTGTAGGGAATTCAACATCACCCAGGGATATGGTGTTGACATTGGCGATCAGACTGGAAGAACAGGGCACAAGAAAGGTTGCTGAATCCAAAAAAGCTTTGTAGTATATGTACTACAGATATTTCTACGACTCGTCTCGATTTGAGCTGGGGAATAGAGCTGTTAATCTTTGTGATCTCTGGATGGGGGTGAAACCATGTCTTACCAACAACTGAAGCTGTCAGCACCAAAGTCTGTCCTGTCTTGGGCAAATCATGATTTGGGGCCAGCAGAAACCCAAATGGCAAAGAATGTGGCTTCCCTACCGTTTGTCTATAAGCATGTGGCCTTGATGCCAGACGTGCATCTGGGCAAAGGGGCCTTGGTGGGCTCGGTTGTCGCTACGAAGGATGCGGTGATTCCAGCAGCCGTTGGCGTTGATATTGGTTGTGGCATGGGAGCGATGCAAACGCCTTTCACCGCCGATCAACTGGATAGCAAAGTCCTTAAGCAAATCCGCTTAGATATTGAGGCTACGATTCCGGTGGGCTTCAACCAAAACGACGAAGCGGATAAGTCGGTCTACAACTGGCAGCGCTGGCAGGACTTTAAGCATCTCCATACCGGGGTACAGCACCTGGAAAAGAAAGCCTTGCGCCAAATGGGCTCTTTGGGAGGGGGCAACCACTTTATTGAAGTCTGCGTGGATTCTGATGATCAGGTGTGGCTAATGCTGCATTCCGGCTCCCGCAATATCGGCAATATGTTGGCTCAAAACCATATCAGAACGGCAAAGGAGCTAGCCAAGCTGGCTGAGATGAAATTGCCGGATCTAGATTTGGCCTACTTTGTAGCGGGCACCTCTGAGTTTGCTGCCTATTGGCGGGATTTGCAGTGGGCCCAGGACTACGCCCGCTATAACCGAGAGGTGATGATGGCCCGCTTTAAGCGGATTGTGGAGAAGCATTTGGCTGGGGGCAAACCCACCAAGCCGGTGCTATCCGTTAACTGTCATCACAACTATGCGGAGCAAGAGATGCACTATGGAGAGCAGGTCTATGTCACCCGTAAAGGTGCGGTCCGGGCTCGCCAAGAAGACTACGGCATCATTCCCGGTTCCATGGGCGCGAAGTCCTATATTGTCAAAGGCAAGGGGAATCTGGAAAGCTATTGCTCTTGTAGCCACGGAGCGGGGCGGACCATGTCTCGAACCAAGGCGAAAAAGCACTTTACCCTGGATGATTTGATTGAACAAACCCAAGGGGTGGAGTGCCGCAAGGACAAGGGAATTCTGGATGAAATTCCAGGGGCCTACAAGCCGATTGAAGAAGTGATGGCGAATCAGTCTGACTTGGTAGAGGTGGTCGCCACCCTGAAGCAAGTGGTCTGCGTTAAAGGATAGTGGGGGATTTGGGGGGATCTCCCACCCACTGCCTTTGGCCGCTATGATGGAGGCTATTATGGCCATTGTCTCCTCTAAGCAATCTCCTCAACCGGATGGGTCGAAAAAGCCCTCTCAGGCAAAATCCGTCAAGAAGTCTGTCGAGCACTCTAAGCCCCAACAGACGGATGCATTGTTGCAACCGGAAGCGGTGCAAGAAGAATTCGTTGGTAAGCAAGATGATAAGCTCAGACCCCAGCGGTTTGACGAATATATTGGCCAGCGAGAACTGAAAGAGGTTTTGGATATTGCCATCCAGGCCACGAAATCCCGGCAAGAGGCTCTGGACCATCTCCTTCTCTATGGCCCCCCAGGGCTGGGAAAAACGACGATTTCTTTGATTTTGGCAGCTGAGTTAGGGGTGAATTGTAAAGTCACCAGTGCGCCCGCCCTAGAACGTCCCCGGGATATTGTTGGTTTGCTGGTTAACTTACAACCTCGGGATATCTTATTTATCGATGAAATTCATCGGCTGTCGAGGATGACGGAAGAGCTATTGTATCCGGCGATGGAAGATTTTCGGCTTGATATCACGATTGGGAAAGGGCAGTCTGCACGGATTCGCAGTTTGCCTTTAAAGCCTTTTACCCTAGTCGGTGCAACTACGCGGGTGGGAGCATTGACGTCGCCCTTGAGAGATCGCTTTGGCTTTGTCCAACGGTTGCGTTTTTATGAAGCCGATGAGCTGGGGCAAATTGTGTTGCGAACCGCAGATATCCTCAAGGCCAAAATCACTTCAGATGCGGCAGAGGAAGTGGCCCGGCGGTCCAGGGGGACGCCTCGGATTGCCAACCGCTTGCTGAAACGGGTGCGGGATTATGCGGAGGTCAAGCATTCAGGGGAGATTACCCAAACGATTGCCCAGGAAGCCCTAGAGCTATTTAATGTCGATCCCTGTGGCTTGGACTGGACGGATCGGCGGCTACTGACAGTGATGATTGAGCAATATAACGGTGGTCCGGTGGGCGTGGATACCTTAGCAGCGGCGACAGGGGAAGACTCTCAGACCATTGAAGAGGTCTATGAACCCTATCTGATGCAGATTGGCTATCTGAACCGCACGCCTAGGGGCCGAGTGGCGACGCCTGCAGCCTGGACTCATCTGGGATATCAGCCCCCCGATGAACAAATGCGATTGCTGTCTTAGCAAGCCCCCTCAATACAACGAAGCACCATTGCATTGCAGAACCGCTGAATCCTTTAGACCTAGGCAAAACCCTCACCATTTTGGAGGTCACCATGACAGATCTAACGTTAGTGATTGGCAATAAAAACTATTCCTCATGGTCGTTACGAGCTTGGCTTTTCCTAAAGCAGGTAGGCGTTCCCTTCCAGGAAGTTCGGGTGCCTTTGTTTACGGATAAAACGAGATCGCAACTGGCAAACTATTCTCCTTCAGGACTGGTTCCTGTCCTGATCACAGATGAGGGAACGATTTGGGATTCCCTGGCAATTTGTGAATATGGGGCAGAGACCCATCAACAGGGTTGGCCTCAACCGCCAGCAATCCGGGCTCAAGCTCGGGCTGTTGCGGCAGAAATGCATTCCGGTTTTATGGCGTTGCGATCTGAAATGCCGATGAATTGTCGGGCACGGCGGACAGGGGTGGAGCCTTCTGCAGTCTGCCAAACCAATATTGAACGGATTCTCTCGGTTTGGCAATCTTGCCGTCAAACCTATGGGGAAGCAGGGCCTTGGCTATTTGGGGAATTTTCGGTTGCCGATGCTATGTATGCCCCTGTCGCGTCTCGATTCGTAACCTATGGGGTGTCTTTACCCCAGATCGCCCAGGACTATATCCACACGATCTTCGAGAATCCGCATATGCAGGAATGGCTGCAGGCAGGAGCAACCGAATCTGAAATTATTCAAGCCTCTGAGCGCGGCCAGCCTATTTCTAGATAGCTGGTTTAGCGCTGAATTTATTGTGTAACGCTCAAGTTTCAAAGGAAGACTGAAATGACTGAAACCAATCCTTATCTTCTGCGCGCAGATGCTATTGAACAAACCCCAGAGTTTGCCTTTCAGCACCCCCTAAACCCTAATTCCGAAATTCATCTGCGAGATTTAGGAGCAAAGGTCGGCTTGGAACGAGCGGTCCTGCGGCTTAGTCGGGTACCACCGGGCAAAGAATCGTTTATTTATCATGCCCACCACCATGAGGAGGAGTTTGTCTATATCCTGTCGGGGCGGGGTATTGCCGAAATTGAAGATCAAGAATATGAAGTGGGTCCTGGAGACTTTATGGGCTTTCCAACCCCTTCTGTGGCCCATCATCTTCGCAATCCGTTTGAAGAGGATTTGGTTTATCTGATGGGGGGTGAACACAGGCATGCTGAAATTGGTGAATTCCCTCGCTTGGGCAAACGGATTATTCGAGATGGTGATGATGCCTACTTTGTAGACATTGAAGCTACACAGCCTTTTATACCTAAGAAAAAAGAATAGCTCCAGCATTCCCCCATTTTTGACGCTCCAGCCATCCGTTGAGAGCAGAAAATGGGGTTATCTATACCCAACGACCACAGCAGAGATAAGCTAACTGTGACTCGCTGCACCTCACTTGGACAGGGTGGCTGTGTATCTGTGGCATCGCCCCATGGGTTTTGGATAGTTAGGGTGACGCTTATGGCTTGGCCGGTTGGGGTTAGAGTGCCTGAGCGATTGCAGAGTGTCTGTGATCGAGTCCACTAGCGGGGGTGATATCTCTCATGTTTTGTGGTGAGGGAAACTCCTATGATTCCAGTTATATCTGCATAACGTATTTCGGATTGGTTGAAAAGGCATCAGGTTAGATCGTCTTTTCAATGATGATGACCAATACCGAAGCTCCTCACGACTGGCTATCAACTATAGAAGGACATTACTGCATGCGCCGCTTATCTCTCGCGCTACTGATAGGTCTGGGTCTCTCGTCAATGCCTTATCAAGTTTGGGCACAGCTTCCAGATCAAAAACCCATTAGACATTCAACTCCTGCCACTTGTAATCAGAACTGGGATGCTATTAAGCAACAGTTGGAAAAAGCTGCATTAACCATTGACAAACGCCATGTTGCAGATGGTTACCAGCTTTTGGGACATAACTTACAAAAGTGCAAACAGTTAGATGCTGCACTGTCTGCTTACCGACGAGGACAGACCTTTCACGCTTCTTCCCACAGCACATACCAGATTGCCAAAATTCTCGTTAAACAGCAAAAGTTTACTCAAGCACTTAGTGTCTATCGACAAGGTCAGTTGATTGCGGGAAATACCAAAGGATCTGCCTTAGAGCTGGAGGCACTGACCTATGATGCTTTGGCTGAAGCCTTGGTCCAGGAGGGTAACTTGGATCGTGCGATCGCAATGTATCGATACGCCATCCAAATCAATGCTCAAAACGATATGCGTTGGTACAACCTGGGTAGGGTTTACATTCAGCAAAAGCGTTATCAACAGGCATTCACAGCATTCCGGCAAGTCGAAGAACTTCGAGACTCCACCTCACTGACCGAACAGCAATTAGATGCCCGTGCTTATTACCGCGTTGCAAGCAATATTGATAACCCATCTCCACAACGGGCTGTTTTTCTGAAAAAGTCTATTGAATTGGACCCTGATCTTGAGGGTGCCTATTTTATTTTGGGAGAGCACTATTTTGAGGACAAGCAATGGGATTTAGCCCTTGCTACCTATCGTCGTTTCCTGGAGCTATCTCCCGATAATACGGTGGTGCATCAGAATATGGGATCTCTACTGGTGCGTAAAGGTGATTTGGGCAACGCTTTCTCCCATTTTCGGACTTTGATTCAGCTTGATCAGCGTGAAGTGAGAAAAGGGCTAGCTATTGATAGTGCGGCTTATGTCCTGTTAGCTGGGACCCTCCGATATCAGCATAAACCGGCTGATGCGGTGAAGGCTTATCAGCAAGCTCTTGCCTTAACGCCTGAGGATATTGGGACTCATGCCCAACTCGGCGCTTATCTATCAGAGCTAGGACGTTTGGATGAAGCGATCGTTTACTTAAAACAAGCCCATAAGTTGATAAACCGACCGACGCCAAAAACGCCCCTCTTTATCGGGAGTTCCTATGCAATGCCAGAGAGGGTAACTAGTCTGTTGGCTGATACCCTTGCGAAGCATGGCCGCCCACACGACGCCCTTCGCATCCTCCGCCAAGCTCAAGCCAACTCTCTAACAGGACCATTGACGATAACGACCCTCAGCAAAGTACTGTCGCAAGTGGGGCATCATCAGGAAGCTCGCAAAATATTGCAAAGCGTTTATCCCACAAAGACTCAATTTGAATATGCTGATCCTCCCATTTCTAATGAGGCTCGCCTGATTGCCAAGCATGGCGAAATTTATTTTGAACTCCAGCAATATGACAAGGCATTGCAGCACTATGACGAAGCTCTTCAGTTAGAGCCGAAGTTTCCGTTGGCTCACTATCATCGCGGCGATGTCTTACGTCAGTTGGGGCACTTTGATCAAGCGATCGAAGCTTATCAAACGTCGTTGAGGCTGAGATCCTACAGTTTGGATGTTACTCACAAGACCTATAACGGCTTGGGTTGGTCCTTATTCGAGAGAAAGCAGGTAGAAACAGCGATTTCTGCATTCAAACAAGCTATTCGGTTAAATCCTCAAAATAGTGCAGCTCACTATGGTCTGGGTAAAGCACTGTTAACCCAGCAGCAAAGCGCTAAAGCGATCCAGCATCTGCAAACCGCCTTTGAACTCAATCCTCGACATCCTGGTTTATCCGAGGATTTGCAAAAGGCAAAGGATCAACTTAACGCTTAGCGGCTGCTACAACACCATAAATCACGCCGCCACAAACTCTACGAAATGGACTAAATACAAGATGCATCGATTAACACTTCCTATCACATTAGGTCTAGCCCTGTCTGCGCTGCCGACTCAGGCGATGCCCCAGTTTGAGTTGCAAGCAAGAACACCTAAATTGCCGCCACTACCTCAAGTGGCTTGTGATCAAGATTGGGCTGGATTGAAACAAGCATTGGAACAAGCACCAGCCAATACACCTCCCCTTGTCCTTGAAGGAAGATATTCCAATCTAGGGGGGACATTGGAGCGGTGCAATAAATTTGAGGAAGCAATTGATGTATATGATCAAGAGCGAGGCTTACGGAACTCTCCCTATAGCTTGGGTACGGCAAGGGTTCTGGTTAAGCAGCAAAAACTGAGTCAAGCCCTCGATATCTATCGTCAATTCCATCAGTCACAGGCTGAGATACTAGCTCACCAGCAGCCTGGGGCGAAGACTCCTTCAGAGCAAGAGATTGATGCCCTTGCTCATCAAAGTTTGGGGGAAGTCTTGATGGCGTTGGAGAACGTTGAGGGTGCGATGGCCGAAGGCCGGTCGAAGACCATCGCAACTTTAAAGCAGGCCACCCAGCTGGCGCCCAACAATGGAAAAATTTGGCAGACCTTGGGCCAAGCTCATTTACACGCTCAGCAATTTTCTTCAGCCCAGAAAGCGTTTCGCCGCAGGGTTGAATTGCAGGAATCGACTGACTTAACCGCAAAGCAACTGAATGCCCGTGCCTATCTCCACATGGGTAACGTTCTAACTGCCATAGATGAGGTGCAAAGTATCCCCGTATTGCAGAAAGCGATCGCACTGGATCCTCAATTGTCAGATGCTTATTTCGTTTTAGGGCACAGCTATACCCAGCAAAGACGGTGGAAGGAAGCCATTGCCAGCTATACTCAAAGGCTAAAACTCTCTCCAACGGATGGTCCTAGCCATCTCTTAATGGGAAATCTATTGGTCCGTAAAGGAGACGCTGAGAAGGCTTTTACCCATTACCGAAAATTCTTAGGCCCAGATTCTTCTCCTACTGACGATGCTGAGCTGGATACACAGACTTATTTGTGGTTAGCTAAAGCCCAGAAAAACCATAATCGATTAGACGCTGCGGTGAAAACCTATGAGCAATTGGCAACCTTAAACCCCCAAGATGCCAAGGTGCTTTATGAGATGGGAAAAGTGCTGAGTCAATTGGAACGCTGGGATCAGGCCATTGACGTTTTTCAGCAGGCCCAAGATCTGGTGAACTCAGGCCAATCGGAGGAAACAGCCTCGTTCAAAGCTGAAACTATCTCAGTTCATCTGGGAGAGGCGTTGGCAAAAAGGGGGCTTACCACAGAAGCGCTTCAGGTTTTGCGACAAGCTCAACAAAGCCTTAAAGCAGATTCCATAAGCAGTGAAGTGAAATATTCCCTGAGTAAAGTGCTAATGCAGGTGGGGAAGGTTTGGGAAGCCCGCCAGATTTTGCAAACGGGGCTCCAACAAGATCACTTTTACCTGAAAGTGGCGAATATGGATACGACCCCAGCAGTCAAACTGGAAATGCTCCAAGGCCAGATCTATAGCGACCTGAAACGAGATGATATGGCTCTCAAGCATTATCAGCAAGCGGTTCGTTTAGAGCCTAAATTCGCCTTGAGTTACCAGGCTGCTGGAGAGGCATTACGCCGACAAGGCCAATATGCGCAAGCGATTCTGGCATTTGACAAAGCCGTGCAGCTCAAGCCCCATGATTTATCGGTTATCCAACAGTTTTACCGGGGGCGAGGACTCACATTGCTGGCCCAAGGCAAAGTTAATGCAGCCATTACCGATTTGGAGCGGTTAATCCAGCTTGGATCGTTCGATGTTGAGGTTGCTCATGGGTTAGGGAAAGCCTTGCTGCGGAATAATAAACCGTTGGCTGCGATTGAACATCTAGAAACAGCCTATGATATGAATCCTCGCCATCCTCAAGTGCTCAAGGATCTACAGAATGCGAAGAGACGATCACGCACGAGCATCTGGAGGCGTCGCTTATTAAGCCGTTTAGGCCAATAGTAGCGATCTACTTGAAGAGGAACGTCTGATGCCGGTGCCTTCTTCTAAAAGGAAAACGCTCTGTTGAATACAAACCCTTTCCCATCCGCTGTATACGAAGGATTAAAATATGCGTCGATTGGCTTTTCCACTCGCTTTGGTTTTGGCCTTATCTGCCATGCCTGGCCGGTCTCAGTCACAACTGAAGATTAGTGGCCCTCAGTTTCCTCAACCGACAGAAGCTGAATGTGATCAAGATTGGGCGGGGATGCGTCAAGAGCTGGAAAAGGCATTAGAAAAAACGCCCAAACATGAAATAGCGGGGGGATATCACGCCCTGGGGCAGGCGTTAGAAAGCTGTCAAAAATATGATGAAGCGATTGCTGCTTTTGAACGGGGGAAAACCTTACAAAGCTGGCATGCCCAGTACAAGTTCGATATTGCTAGAGTCCGTATTAGACAGCAAAAATTAACCCAAGCCCTCAATATTTACCGTCAATATCATCAATCTGAATCGAAGCAGCTCTCTGCTAAGGAAATTGATGGGCTTGCCTACAATGATTTAGGTGAAAATTTGGTTTCGGTGGGTGAGTTGGATCGTGCGATCGCAACCTTCGATTACGCGACCCGGCTCACGCCTAAAAATGCTGCGATTTGGAGGAACCTGGGTAAAACCCAAGTCAAAGCCCAGAAATATGACCCAGCCATCCAGTCTTTCCGTCAGGCAGTCCTCATCAAAGAATCGGCGTCGTTAACGGATAGGCAACTTGATGCACGGGCTTACCTGCAGGTGGGACACTATTTAACCTCGACTCAAAAGGTCAAAGAGGGTGTACCGTTTCTAGAAAATGCCATTGCCCTCGATCCGCAATACTCAGATGCCTATTTGGTCTTGGGGCAAAATTATGCCCAGCAAAGACGATGGGATGAAGCGATTACCAATTACACCCAACGGCTTAAACTTTCCCCGAAAAGCGTCTATACCCATACCCTGATGGGCGATGCCCTGATTCGAAAACAAGATTTTGAGGGCGCGTTTACCCAATATCGGCAGTTCTTAGGTTCAAACGCGACTAAACCCGATGCTGAGCTAGATGCTGATGCTTATAAGTGGTTAGCGAAAGCGCTCAAAAAACTCAATCGCTTAGGACCTGCGGTTGAGGCTTATCAGAAGATCGCAGCTCTACAACCTAAAAACGCCCATGTACTGAATGAAATGGGGGTTGTACTCACAACATTGGAGCGGTGGGAAGAGGCGATTGTTGTCCTGAGAAAAGCTCAGGATGTTTTTCAGGCGAATCAGGCCGAGCAGTCCGCCCCCTTTGGTTCAGATATGATTGTGATTAATCTGGGTGGGGCTTTAGCTGGTAATGGTCAAGTAGAGGAGGCGCTGACGGTTCTACGTCCAGTTGTACAGGACTCACCAGAGAATCCTTTTATACGGATGACCCTCGGTAAGGTTCTACTCCAAGCAGGTCAAAAGCAAGAAGCTCGCCAACTGTTGCAAACAGGATTGAAAAAGGTGAGTTTCCCCCTGGCTTTTGTGGGAATTGAGACAACCCCTAACGCGAAATTAGAGACGGTACTCGGACAGCTCTACTTTGAACTCAAACAATATGACTTGGCACTCGCACATTATCAAAAGGCAGTTCAGATCGACCCTGATTTTGCGGTAGGTCATTTCGCGGTGGGGAATATTCTGCGTCGACAGGGTAAATCCGATCAGGCGATTCCAGCCTATGAAAAAGCGCTAAAACTACAACCACGCAATTTATTTTTTACTCACCAGTTCTACAGTGGACGGGGGTTGGCGTTGTTGGCGCAAGGCAAGGAGGCGGCGGCTATTGCTGATTTTGAACGAGCAACTCAGCTAAATGCCATCAATGTTGAGGCACTACACGGGCTAGGGAAAGCGTTGCTTCAGCAAAATAAACCATCGGCAGCGATTCCCCATTTGGAAGCGGCTTATGATTTGAATCCTGGCTATCCCCAAGTTGCTGAAGATTTGCGGCTTGCGAAGAGCCAAACTTCTGTAGAGTCTAATCCACCTCAAACGGAATAATTGCATGGCTCAAGGGACAGAGTGGATTTGCTGAGGATGATTATCGAGGTGGCAAGAGCTGATCACGAATCCGCTGTAAGTTCAGAGCTGTAAAGGGTTCGCCCTGAAAGATGATGGTTTGCTCTAAGGGGCCTGAGGTTGTAGACTCACTCCGATCAAAATTGGGCCGAACCCGCTCTGAGTCTTGGCAGGCCGCGGTGACATTCATCCAGAGGATGTCGCCGCTGTTGTCCCGGAGGACCAGCATAACGGGATAGGCTTGCTGCTGCCAATAGCTACAAAGGTCGGGGCTAGCGTGGATCAGAACTGCTTGTCCTTCTTGATGTTCGTAGGCAAAAGACTCTCTGGGTTTGAGCTGCAGGTAGACTCTTTGGCCGCTAGGGTTGCCATTCCAGTCTTTAAATTCAATTTCATGATCGACTCCCCAATTGCTTTGGGCAAGGACACGGAAGGTTTGGCCTGTTTCTTGGGCAACGCTAAAGGCATGTCCCTTCAGAATCAGTTCCTGGCTATCGTGGTCGATCTTAGATTTAGCTTTAGCTTCTAAATCGCGAACCTTTTGTTGGAACTCTGGATCGGCAAATTTCTGCTCCATCAAATCCCAAAGTACGAACTTTTGGTCGCAATTTTGGCAACGGATTTGGGCTTGATGGCCATCTTCTTCTAGTTTTTTGTGCGCCAATTCTGTATCGCGGACGGGATGACCACAGTGAGGACAAATAAAGTGACGTAGGCGCAGGGTGTCTTTGCCTTTGGTCAGCAAATGTTCGTGGACATATTTGGTGAACATCACTTTCAGGTCATCAGTAACACCTGCCTCAAAGTAAACAGAGATTTCTCCTGCCCCGTCCCGCTTGCGTTCCATCAGTAAGCCCATACGAGCGCCCGTTGGGCTATGGAAGTCAGCGGCAAATCGCCAGAGGTCACCGTTTTCAAAAACGGGCGTGTTGCGCAGGCGGACCACTAGAGTGGCGTAAATTTCTTCCAAAAACCCCTTAAATCGATAGGTGACCAGTACGGGCGGATGGCCCGGATCTTCAGGGAGTTCTCGCTTACAGTAGGAGGGAAAAATCAGCTCCATCCCCGAAGGAGTTGAGGTTCTAGAACAAATACCCCGATCCACCAAGGTTTGATGCATGGCCCGCAGAATAATATCTTCTTGGATGGCATCGAGCCTGTCCATTTGCTGGGGGGTACTGTTGGTTCCATTCCCTTCGTGAGCACTATTGTCGGTGGGACGGTAATCGAGGGTGAAATTAAGGTCGCTTCTAAGGATTTTGTCTTCATTAATAATGCCAATTTCGCCAATTTCTCGGACGCTGCGAATGACGGCGGCGGCATATTTGTTGATCCACTCTGGCTGGAGCAGGACAAAGTCACCAAATTCCAACTTCCAGACAATACCGGGGCCTGCCAACAATCCGACCACAGCTCGAAGTTGGGCAAGGGAAAATTGCTCCTCTGGTAGACGCATCTCCATTTGCTGCTTCAGTTCACTGATGCGAAACAGGACAAATCCCTGGTCTCGGAGCTGGAGAATTTCATCTTTTAGGAGTTTGAAAATGCGGGGAGATGAGGTGTGGGGAATGCTGTCCCAGTCAATTTCATCGATTATGGCGGTTTTTAAATCCTGACAGCCATGACCACTGAGAGCACTGGTTTCCAAGTATTGAACAAAACTGTGGTTTTGGGCAAACTGTTGAATGCGGCTCTGGCTCACCATTAATCGGCCTCGATCGCAGCGTCCCGCTACCAATAGCTTCTTAAAGGGGCGTTGTGCAGCCCGAGTAATCTCTCGATCCCATTGACTCAGCCCTTCAAACGGGTCTTCGCTTTGGGGATTAAAGACCAGGACCGCCAGGGCCGTTTCATCCATAAACAGTTGGTGAATCAGGCGATAGTCGGCTTGCCCGGCAAAATCCCATAGCCAAATTTCCCGATCAATTCCGTCCGGGCTATTATCGTGAGGGAGTCGTAATTGAGTAGCCCAGTGGGCATCGGTGGAAATGGTGGCTTCAAATCGATTTTGGGTGAGCCGGAGGGCCAACCCCGTTTTGCCTACTCCACTTTCCCCCACTAAGACTACCTTGGCATTGGTATAACGGGCCGCAGCAGAACTCTGTACTGACGTTGGTTGGACTTCCGTCGACCATCCCAATAGCCGACCGTTCCGAGCCGCAGCATAATAGCAGCACGGTTGCAAAATTACGCTTCTGACAGAATCGGTGTGTCCCTCGAAAGATTTTAGGCATTGGCCAGAGTCGAGGTCCCAGAGTTTGACTGTCTGATCATCAGAGCCGGAGAGGGCGTGACAGCCATCAGCGGTGAGAGCAACACTCCCGACGTTAGCGGTATGTCCTTCAAGGGTTTGCAGACATTGCCCGGAGTCAAGGTCCCAGAGTTTGACTGTTCGGTCTGCAGAGCCAGAGAGGGCGCGGTGGCCATCGATGGTGAAGGCAACGCTCCCGACGTTAGCGGTGTGTCCTTCAAGGGTTTGCAGGCATTGACCAGAGTCAAGGTCCCAGAGTTTGACTGTTCGGTCAGAGGAACCGGAGAGGGCGCGGCGACCATCGACGGAGAGGGTGACGCTCCAGACATAAGCGATGTGTCCTTCAAGAGTTTGCAGGCATTGCCCAGAGTCAAGGTCCCAGAGTTTGACTGTTCGGTCAGAGGAACCGGAGAGGGCGCGGCAGCCATCGGGGGTGAGGACGATACTCCCAACGTCAGAAGTGTGTCCTTCAAGGGTTTGCAGGCATTGACCAGAGTCAAGGTCCCAAAGTCTGATGGTTTGGTCAGCAGAGCTGGAGACGGCGCGGCAGCCATCGGCAGTGAGGGCGACGCTCCAGACGTTAGCGGTGTGTCCTTCGAGGGTTTGCAGGCATTGGCCAGAGTCAAGGTCCCAAAGTCTGATGGTTTGGTCAGCAGAGCCGGAGACGGCGCGGCAGCCATCGGCGGCGAGGGCGACGCTCCAGACGTTAGCGGTGTGTCCTTCGAGGGTTTGCAGGCATTGGCCGGAGTCGAGGTCCCAGAGTTTGACAATTCGGTCAGCAGAGCCGGAGACGGCGCGGCAGCCACCAGTGGCGAGGGCGACGCTCCCGACGATAGCGGTGTGTCCTTCAAGGGTTTGCAGGCATTGCCCGGAGTCAAGGTCCCAGAATTTGACGGTTCGGTCAGAGGAACCAGAGAGGGCGCAGCAGCCATCAGTGGTGAGGGCGACACTCTCGATGCTAGCGGTGTGCCCTCGGAGGGTTTGGATGCATTGCCCGGAGTTAAGGTCCCAGAGTTTAACGGTTCGGTCAGAAGAGCCGGAAAGGGCACGGCGACCATCGGCGTCGAGGGCGACACTCCAGACGTTAGCAGTGTGTCCTTGCAGGTTTTGGAGACATTGCCCGGAGTCAAGGTCCCAGAGTTTGACGGTTTTGTCAGCAGAGCCAGAAAGAGCACGGTGACCATCGGCGGAGAGGGCGACACTACTGACGTCATCGGTGTGTCCTTGGAGAGTTTGGAGGCATTTCCCGGAGTTAAGGTCCCAGAGTTTGACGGTTTTGTCAGCAGAGCCAGAAAGAGCACGACGACCATCGGCGGAGAGGGCAATGCTCTCGACGTAAGCAATATGTCCTTCAAGGGTTTGGAGGCATTGCCCGGAGTCAAGGTCCCAGAGTTTGATGGTTTTGTCAGCAGAGCCAGAAAGGGCGCGGCGGCCATCGGGGGTGAGGGCGATACTCCCGACGTCAGAGTCGTGTCCTTCGAGGGTTTGCAGGCATTGGCCGGAGTCGAGGTCCCAGAATTTGACGGTTTTGTCAGCAGAGCCAGAGAGAGCACGGCGGCCATCAGCGGTGAGGGCAACACTCCAGACGTTAGCAGTGTGTCCGGCTAAAAATCGCTCTAATCTCGCGTCTGTAACCCCAGTAGTAGTAGGGTTAAGAATATCATTCTCATGCAGAGTCGTCTGTTCTTGGTTTGGAGATTTGTCTACTGGCGCGGGAGGTTGACATGCTTTGAGTATACGGTTGTATTGTTCAAGTGTTGGTTGCCTCCAATCAATATGGGCAAATGGCCGCAAGCTATCATTAATAGGCTCTTCGTCCAACAATATAGGGATAAATCGTCTCTCCTTATTTATGGGGTCCCTAAACAAGATTGTCTGATGTTCGAGGGTGACCCAGTCTGAGCCAAAGGCATTTTGGGACATACATAAGACTAAAGTGTGTGATTGCTCCAACCCTTCGGCAATCTTGGCTGGGATTAAATCTCCAGGTTGAATCATCCAATCGTCTAACCAAACCCGAAGCCCGTCAGCCCGCAACTTCTCAGCCAGTTCCAAAACAGTCGGTTTATCTTGACTGCTATGACTCAGAAAGACATCGTATTTGAACTTTCGCTCAGTCATCAGGCATTACTGACAAATGGATAGCTACCACCAGAATCCTCGCATCCAACCCCAAAAAATAGCAATATTCACCTTTAATCTCAATCTCTCGTTGCCCCTCTCCTCAATTTAGATGAGGAACTGGGGGTAGGCCAAAGGAGACTGTTTTCTTGTTTTCTACCCAACCCCGACTCAAAGATTCAGATATTGCAGTATTTTTCACTCACAGAATTTGATCAATGGTAAGGACAGCTCTCAACTCCTCTAACGAGGATTCTTCAACGGATGAGAAATCAAAGCGGCACAAGTTTTTAGTTGGCAGTCGCTTTCCCTGGCTGACCCCGGCATCAAAATTGTCGCAATGGTGCTGAGTGAATCGGTAGTCCTGGGGATAGAGAAATCGAGCGGCGAACTTAAACACCCAGAGGTGAAAGGGATTTAGGGTGGTATCATTTCCCATCGTAAAGCCAATAATAAATGCTTCATCCTCCGGAGACTTCCCCCGATTGAGTAAGAGATGTAGGTAATCATGCTCCTTGAGGGGAATCGCTCCAGCCAGGGCGAGGGGACTATCTGGATTTTCTAAGAGCCAGATAATCCAAGGCACCTCTGACTGCTGGATACCGCCAAAGCGCTGGTAGGCTTGGCGCAAAGACTCCGCCATCCCCCTATCCCCCTACCCGTCTGAGCTGGATCTCAGTGCGCTGTTGTGCAGGACTGGCTGGGTCAACGCCTGGGAGTTGAGCAGAGAAGCCTTTGCCCTCTGCCACCAGATTAGGGCGGACTCCTTGAGACCGGAGGAAATTAGCCACCACTTGGGCTCGTTGCTGACTCAACGTCTGATTCGTGGCAGCGGACCCCGTTTTTGAGGTGTGTCCCACCACGTTCACGGCAATGGTACTGGGATTGAATTCGTTGATTTCTTGAGCGAGGGCCTTGAGAGTGGATTGGCTATCTCCCGATAACACCGCAGAACCTGTTGCAAATTTCACCTCACCTCTGACCTTGAAGTTACCCACCTGCGGAGCTGATTGAATTTGCTGGGGAGTGACCTGGGCTTTGGTTGTTGAGGACTTCTGCCCCCGGAGTACTTTGGCCAACTCAGGATCTGTGGCGGCAATAGATGCCACCAATTGTTCAGAATTGGTCACGGCCTGGGCAATAAAGTCTTGGGTATAGAGGGCACGGGGATTCTGGACCAGCCCTGCCGTCTCACCTGTGAGGGAAAGAACCGCTGAAGTTGCTTCAATGCGCTTGGCTAAGGTGCCAGCATTCATCCACTGATGGGATTCCAGAGCGGTGAAAAAGTCGATGCCCTTAGAGACTGAAGTGGCATCCTGGGTGGATAGATTGCCGTCTTTACCAATTTGCTGACTGAGGGCACTTGAGTCGCGAATGAGCTGATCCGCATGTTGGTAATAGAGGGTGAGGAATTGACTGAGGTCTTCGGGACGGTTTTGAATCAGCTGATTGCTGGCTACAATCACGTCAATAATGGCATCGGGAACGTCACTGCTGGAGAGAACGACGGTGTTGCCTTCTTTGCGGGCTTTGGATACGAAGGGTTCCCAGAGAATTGCGATCGCAACTCCTGCATCAGACTTTAACAACTCGTAAGCCTGAGTGGACTCTTCCACTTCCACCACTTCAAAATCCGACAAGCTCAACCCTTCAAACTTCAGATCCAGCAGCTTGGCGAGGTATTCACTGGGGGTGCCTGCCGAGTAAACCAACTTTAGGGGAGCTGAAGCGGAGGCACGCACCTTGGCAATATCATTCAATCCCTTTAGCTCCAGGTATTGCTGAGTATTCAGCACCACGGCATCCGCACCCACGGTTTTATCAATCAGGCCGACGATGCGACCTTGGGGTTGGTGCTTTAGATACTGATCAAGAGTGGTGACAATGATGTCAGCCTTCTGGCCGAGGGCTTTGGCTCTAGCGGCTTGATCGAATTCATCCTGATAGCGAATGCCTAGATCCGCTTGGGTGATCTTGGCGGCGAAGGGGTCGGCCCGTAAGGTGCTGTAGCCGGAGAAGGTATCGCCCAGTACCGTAAGCTGTCGGGCTTCATTGCCATAGGCGAGTTGGTTAAGGGGAGCAGGGGCTCCTAGATTGATGGCATTGAGGCCCATATACCCACCTCCAAATACGAGTAATGCGGCACCGATATAGGCGATGGGGGGTAATCCTTTTCTTTTAACGGTCATGATTGCTCCTTATTTTCTACAGTGGGGTTGGCTAGCTTCGCCTTCAGTTGGGCTAGGCGATCCTGGGCATGGAGGGTTTTAATCGCTCTCGATGTTCCCTTCAGCTCTCCCTGAACGTCTGAGGTGGCTTGGGCTTGGATATTGCGCCGTTGGATGGCGGCTTGGGATTTTTCAAACCGTCGCATTGCCGATTGGCTATCAATGCCTGCCGCTTGGTTGGCCCGCTCTAAGGCCTGGGTGACCTGCAGGGTGGAAGCTCCCATTTTTTGCTGGGCCTGCATCTTTTTCAGCTCCAGTTGGGCTTCTTTCATGCGGGCTGTTCCTTCCGCTAGGGTTTGTTTGGCAAATAACACCTGTTCTTCAAGCTGAGGGCGATACTCTTCTAGAACATCCAGTTCGGCTAATACGGCCAGAGCGGCATCATCTTCACCAGCAGCTACTAACTCTTCAGCCTGGTCACTGAGGGCTTTTACCTGTTGCTCCGTCTCGTCATGGAGCCGGAGGGCCTGCGCTAAAGCGCCTTTTTGCAGACCCACCGAATCGACTAATGTTTGAAAGGCCTGAGTCAGATCATCGATACTGTCTTCGCTGACTTGGGCAGCAATGTCTCCGCCTGCATCGATGGGCATTCCCCATAGCCAATTCCAGGTAGCTCTGACGACTGTTTTTGTGCGATTCATATTTTTGATATCAACCTCTAAATAAAGCTAAAAATTTTCATCGTTTTTTCAACCCAGAAAAACGATGGAGAATTATTTTGGCACTTCTTGAATTTCGATAATATTTCGGTACCAAGAAAGAAAGGGAACTCTTGTTCCTGAGACTTTTGCTTTATAAGTTTTTCCTTCATCTATTCGTCCATAGATGTCGGAAGAATTGAACTTAAAGAAGGCAATAGAGTCTGTATTTTCAAACGTTTCATTTTCAGTAAAGATGAGGTATCGAGATGAGTTGCCATCAACAACCCGCTCTGCCTTGTCAACAGTGAACGTGGCATGGTCTTGGGTTGCATAGTGGAAAACTGGATAAGCAATCAGGGGGACCGCAATAAATGAGACGGTGGCTAATGCTTGCCAAGTGCATCCTGAATGAGTACTTTGCATTGCTCGACTCCTCTCACCTAAGATTTTGATTAATAATCCTGACTGTCTGTTTTTTCATAGTTGGAAAAGCTGTTTTTCGATCTCTCTCATGCAGTTGTTTTTCTCATTGTCTTTAAGATATTTGTGATCAACAATGAGGTTTTTTCTGCTGTTTCAGGAATTGAAATCTGCTTTTTCAGGTTTTTTCAGGTTGCGATTTTGAGCAGGATATAATTTCCTCTGTGCTGAAGTTCTGCTGAGGGTCCTGTGCGCCGAATAATTGTGATTGGTCTACTCGTGGCGATGATGGTTGCTTGTCGGCCATCCCTGCGATCTACGACAACAGCACCCGTAGACAGTCCCACCCTGGTGCAGCCTGCAACTGAGATGCTGAATTTGACGTTAATTCAGCATGCCTCCTGTCCTTGGGCTTATTTTTGGTGTGTGGTGGAAACGGGCATCCATGATGCTGCCCAGGATTTGGGGGTTGAAGTCACCATTCGTCGTCCCCACACCTTCGACCCTGATGCCGTGACCCAATTGATTGAGTCAGCCATCGATGGACCGACTCGACCCGATGCCATTGGGGTGGCCGTCATTGATCCAGAGCGATTCCGAGCGCCCCTAACCCGGGCGGTGCGGAAGTTCAATATTCCAGTGATTGCCTACAATGCAGGGTCAGGGCCAGACCAAGACAATATTCCCTACCGAGCCTATATCGGACCGGATGAGCGACAAGGAGGATATGAAGCTGGGAAGCGCTTGCTGGGCGAGTCTCCCCCTGCAGTAAAAGGAGCCTGTATTAATCACCAGCCCAGTGCTTTGAATTTGGAGGCGCGTTGCCAAGGTTTTTTCGACGCTTTGAAGGAAGCTGGTTTGGCAGCTGAGCAGGTCAATATTACGCCTAATCCAGCGGAATCCAAGAAAATTTTGCAGCGCTATCTTGCCCAAAAGCCTGAGGTCAATGTCTTTTTGACCCTTGGCCCGGAAGCAGCGGTCCCTTTTTATGAGGTCATCTCTAATCGAAAAGACACTTATCGACACGGCACCTTTGATCTCAGTCGGACTATCCTGACCGCCATTGAGCAGGGAACGACGCTATTTGCCATTGATCAACAGCCCTATTTGGAAGGGTATTTAACGGTGCAATGGCTTACCTGGATTCAGCGCCACGGGTTTAGCCCTCCTAGCGAGATTATTTCCACTGGACCGAGTTTTATCGATCGCACCAATATCGATCTCATTCAGCAGCAGGTAGGGGAATATAGATGATCACTTGAGTGAAACGTGCATTTATGCTGCGGACCGGATAGGCGTTTGGGCAATTCTGGCATAAATGTAAATTGCTTTTTATACTTTGCGTTTAGGTAGTGGATCAATCAAGGTCAGAGGGATATCAGGCAGCTCTAAAAAACCACATTTGTCTCGGTAAAAGGCAAACGCTTTTTCATCCTTCGCTTTAACAATTAAGACTCTAACTCCGATTGCATTAGCAGCAATGAGGGTTTGAGCAACAGCATGATTGACTAAACCTCGTCCTAAACCTAAGCCTTCATACCTCTGATCGACGGCTAATCGGCCTAGAACAACGGCTGGAACTGGATCAGGGGCATTCCTGGTAACCCGATTGGGAAGCCACTGCCGTTGCACACTACCCGCAGACAAACAGTAATAGGCAGCCACTTGATCTGACCCTTTTGGTGTGACGACAAAGACTCTGGAATACCCATAGCCATGATTATGTTTGGCTTTCTTTTGTAGCCAGGTATTGAGTATGGCACTACTGCTTTTAAAGGTTGACAGATCATGATGTTGGCTGAGAACAGTGGGAGGGGTAAAGGTTAGCTGTCCCACGGCGCTTGATGATCTTGTAGGGCTTTCCGAGCTGCCGAGGGTTCGGGGGGATTGTCCAAAATTTCCATAAAGGCATCCCACCCACCATTCGATAGATAGAAAGTCGTTTGGCTTAGCAATAGTTCTTGGGCTTCTCGGTAAGAGGCATCCACCATAAATTCAGTTCTTGTTTTGCCTGCCACAGCCGCAGCTCTGTCGATGACATCTCCACGATGGGGGTCAACCTTGAGGTTAATCTTCTTCTTAGTACTTTGTGTCGGAGAGGACATAGCTATAGTTCTCGCACAAGTTCGTAGGTACATTGTACCCCTAGATTAAATTTGTCGCTATGCAGTTTTTTGGGCGTTGCGATATCGGTGAATAAATCAAGCCATAATGTCTTTAATTTTGGGAAGAGTTGCCTGAAGAAATTTCTAGGAACACACTTTATTCGCCTGAGTGTCGCTAAGGGCTTTGAGGGTTTGACATCCTTCCTTGAGGAGTTGTTCGAGGGATTTAATGGGCCATTGATGGACATCTCCCATCACAGTTCCTACCAAGAGCATTTGTTGATCGGGAGTAAAGCTAAGACTGGTGACCGGGCGGCGGCTTTGCCATTGGGAAAAAATTCTGCCGTTGCGATCGCGAATCTGTACCGTGCCATCCCAACCGCTAATCGCTAGCCACTGGCCATCAGGGCTAAAGCGAATTTGAGTGATACGACCTTGTCCGTATCGCCATCGTTGGGGAGGGGCATTGGGGTTATCGAGATCCCAAAATCGAATAATGCCATCTTCGCCCGCAGAAACCAGAACCTGGCTATCAGGGCTGATATCTAGACTCCAAATCCAGCCGCTATGTCCATTCCATGCTTTTTGAAGGTCTAGGGATTGAACCTCATCCGAGTTGGGACAGGTAGCTCCTACGCACAGTTTCCAGAGTTGGATCGCCCCATCTTCTCCAGCAGAGGCCAGCCATTTACCATCGGGGCTAAAGCGAATATCTTTGACGGGGCCTTGGTGCTTTTGCGAGGTCTGAAAGCGCTGCGTTCCCTCTAAATCCCAAATACGAACGGTGCCATCCCAACCTGCTGTGGCCAGATACTGCCCATTTGGGCTAAAGCGGGTACTCCAAACGGCATCTTGTCCAGTATTCCAATGCTGGAGGGCCTGCCCAGTGGCGGACCAGAGGCGAACAGTGCCGTTGAGGGAGGCAGTGACCACTTGATCCGTTTGGGGATTAAAGTCCGTGCTGATCACCATCTCTGCATCGGGGTGAATAAGGCGCTGTTGACGATTGTTCTGTAACAGTCGGACCGAATTGCCCCAACCGGAGACAGCAATGGTTTTGCCATCCGGGCTGATATCTAAATCCCAGATCGCCTCTTCTTTCAGGGTCTGTAGATTCCAGCGATCCTCTTTGTTCTGCTTAGAGTCTAGCCGTTCTTGGTCCTTTAGGAGCTGCTGCAGATCCAGTAAGGGAGTGGTCGTGGGATAGCTTACAATTGGCTCCCCCTGCACCAGGTCGCGGAGTTTCTGTCCCGCTTGAATAGCTAGAGCCAGAGCCTCCGTTTGATTTTGATTGCGCTTTGCCCGAGCCACTTGTTTATGAAGGGTTGTCATCGTAGTTAGGGTCTGCTGGTTTTGATCCGCCAGCCAGCGATCACTGCCCCAGAGCAGACCACCGATCAATAACCCTCCCAAACCGATAGCCGTCAGTAAGTTTCGCAGAAAAATATTGCGCTGGAGTTTTTCTCGCTCAGCTTTGACCTGGCTGAGGCGAATAAAGTCATAGTCCTGATCGCTGAGGCTTTTGCCCACGGCCCAGTTGAGGGCTTGTTTTAGCGCTTTTCCTTTTAGGAGCTTGTCCGCCTGGGCGTTGGACTGTTCCCATTCATTAAACGCAGCGGCGTAGGGGCGGAGTTCTTGGAGGGTAGTCTCGATCCACTGTTGGTTAAATATTTGACCATAGATGCGGTTATAGACTTGGAGGGTGCCCTCTTGATCTTTCACCAGCCCCGACAGGCGCAGCTCAATTTGTTCAGGGCTGCTTTTCGTGGTGACGGTGCTATTGCAAACTTTCTGGTAAAGCCCTAGGAGTTGGACCGATTTGTGGTCGTTTAAGAGGATGCGATCGCAAATTGTTCTTAGGTGTACTGGCTCATCATGGGACTCCCAATTCTCCAGAATCTGGGTGTGAACCACTTGCTCTACGGTGGTCTCTGGATCGCCCCGCAGGGATACTTCCATCAGTTGACAGAGCTTTTGGGTCAGAAACGGCTGTCCCCCCGTCCACTCCAAAATGTCATGGAGCACCTGTTCTGGGTGTTGCACCTTACCGCGAAAGCCCTGGGCCAATGGCAGGGCTTCCTGGAGCTGAAACCCTTCTAGATAGATGGCTTTGCCAATATTAAAGGGGGTGCGCTCATGGTCCTGCATCAGGGCAGAGGGGGTGGCTACGCCCAATAGGGCAAAGGTAAGGCGGCGATAGGCGGGCTGATCTACCCGCTGATTGTAGAAGAACCGAATCAGAGCCAGAAAGTCATCAGCGGACACGTTTTGACTCAGGATCAGATCGATTTCATCGATAAAAACAACGATATTTTGCGAAATCGTCGGCAGTAAAACCTGTTCGATAAAGGTATGCAACCGCTGTACCGGAGTCGCCGGGTCCTGCTGCTTCCACCAGGCTCGCCAGTTGAGATCGAGCTGGCAGTCACTAACTAGGGCTTTGATCATGCCGCCGTACCATTTTTCTGGGGTAATGCCCTGGGTGCCAAACCCAGTCAGATCAATAGCGGCACAAACAACCCCCTCCTGCCGCAGCTGATGCATGGTCTGCACCCGCAAACTGGATTTACCCATCTGGCGAGAATTCAGTACGTAGCAGAACTCGCCGCTTTGCAGATGGTTATAGAAGGTCAAATCGCTGGTTCGGGTGACATAGCTGGGAGCTGAAGCGGGTAGGCTGCCCCCGACTTGATACCGATAGTCCGGTTGCGCTTCCCCCAACCCTACCTTATGGGATCGCATCTCGGCTTAACTCTCGCTGGAAGTACTGCTGATAGAGACTACAGGAGGGCAACACCAGATTACCCTTGAGCTTGACTAAGCCTAGACTTTGCAGATGATAAATCTGGAGGGAATTGAGTTCTATGCCTGTGGGTGAATTTGCGATCGCACGATACGCAGCCGTTAAATCCTGGGATTGGAGTAATTCTTCCCTTAACCGGAGCAGGTGATTAAAGTAAATGTCCGTTTCTTGGTCTGAGGTCCCCAGAATCTCCTGAAAAGTCTTGCGCTCAACGGCCCCTTTATAGAGAGCTAAATGAATCAGATAGGGATGCCCACCGACTCTGCCCTGTAAACTTTCTACTTCTGATGGCTGCCACTGCAGGTCATAGCGCGCCGCTAAGGATTGAACTTGTTCGATCTCAAAGGGGTTTAGGGTAATGGGCTCCCCTACATTCGTCAGGGGAGAATGGTTGATATCGAGAGACACATAGTCTTCCGTAGCATGGGTGATCACCAGTCGCACTTTTTCCCAGATTGCCGAACTCTTGGACTTCTCATGCCAGCTTCTCAGCATCCTCAGAACATCCCCCGCCACTTCGGGGTAAGGGAAAATCTGCTCTACGCTATCAAGGGCCAAGACGAGAGGCGCTTCTATATTCGGAAGCAGATAGTCTTCAAAATACTGGCTGCAGTTATCAATACTGGTGAGTAGCTCCGTATCCCAATAGTCATCCAGCTGATTGTCTAACCCGAGTTGACGCCCCATCTGGAAACAGAACCAGCGCAGAAAGCGTTCTAAGTTATTGATGGAGGCTTGACTCGCCCACTGAAAATCCAGGTATAGGGTCTGGAGAGGATGGGCCTCAGCCGTTTTCAAGATCCGATTGACTAAGGAGGTTTTGCCCATGCCTTTGGCCGCCTTAATGCGGATTAATGTCCCTGGATGGGTGATGATTTGGCAGCAGTGACGTTCTACTTCAGATCGGTTGATATAAAAGGAAGAATTTAAAGGGACGGGTCCTTCTGGATAGGGGCGATAGGCGGTTTGTTTTTCCGGTGATGGCTGGCGTTGATACAAACGTTCCAGGGCGACTCTCAAATTGGACTTACTCACTTTTTCGTCCAATGCTCGCGTTAGTTTTGCCCAGAGGGCGGGGGCAATATCACCGGCAATATAGCGATTGGAGTAGTCGAGCTTTTCGGCCATTTCTTCGTAGGTGAGACCTGCGAGGCAGGCGTCCAGGACATCGACTTCGATGGTTCTCAGGTATTCGTTATCGCACTTAAAAATGGCCTCGGTTGCAGCGTCGATCAGCTGTTCAGGCTGTATCACAGCATTTCCACTCCTCTAGACCTCGTACTTTTCTGCAAGCTCAGTCAATCTGTGATTCGCTTGCATTGAGCTACTCTCAGTGTGGAGGACAAGCGCTGTTGCCGCAATCGGATTTTTTCAGGTATTTCTGGAAGAAATAACGCGCAATATATGTTTTGAAATCACTTTGGAGAAGATGTGATTGATATTCCAGGTTTGTGACCAAAAATCAGAATTGACAGCCGATGTATTGAGCTATCCCTTTATTTATAAATTTTCTAGCGTGATCGCATTGTCTGGGGTTAAGCACTTTTTTGTGTCATATTACGCCAATGTTGGTTGGCGCTTGAGTGTAATGCTCTCCTCAGTGCAGTACAAAACTTAAAGCCATCACCCTCTGCCGTCATCATGAGCGGTGTTGAGAAGTTGTTTTGGAAGCTCCGTTAAACCCTGCATCCGCCCCCTAAATCCCCCATTCTGGGGGACTTTGAGATTTATGATTATCCTAGATGGGAAACAGGGTTGGGGGTAACACGATGCGAGAGAAACAGACACAACACCACCGCATTCGCGGCACAACCCCAGCCGTCGTTGCCGCCGCGCGACAACTAAGACTCAATCTAACGCCAGCAGAACAAAAGCTGTGGAAAGCACTGCAAAAACGTCAACTCAGCGGCCTGAAATTCCGGTGTCAACACGCCATTGGTTCGTTCATTGTCGATTTTTACTGTCCCCAATGCCGATTAGTGATTGAGCTAGACGGCGACATCCACAATCAGCAGGTGGAATATGATGAAGCCCGTACCGAACAGCTCAACCAGCTGGGTTACCGAGTGATCCGATTCCATAACTCAGACGTTATGCACCACCTCGATCATGTACTTCAGCAAATCCGACAGGCGAGCGAGCAAAGCATTGATAGACACTCAAAGTCCCCCAGAATGGGGGATTTAGGGGGCTAATGCAGCATAATTAGAACTATTGACTAGAAAAATATTGGATCTAGTCGTGAGGGTTCGTGATTTCCTTCACAACATACCCCTAGCTAGCTCACAAAAGTGTTGTCCTGTACTAAAAATACTCTCTTGCTGATTTATGGAGATTTTGTGAACAAGGCATCTATAACCTTGTAAATTTTTCAGTCTTCTGTACTTACTTTTGGCATGATGAAAGCAAATTGTATTGCCAGTGAGAACCATGGTTTTGAATGTCGGGCAGTTGTTTCGGGCTTGTAATCCCAGCAAAACCCTAAATTATGGGGATGCAAAGGACCGTGCCTGCTATATCGATTTTGCTGCGGTGCGGGGGAACGATGTGGTGAAAGAACTCCGGCGCACCATTAACTTGTCTGGGGATGATGCCACCTGTCAATTATTTACGGGACATATTGGTTGCGGGAAGTCCACGGAATTATCCCGTCTGAAACAGGAATTGGAAGACTTAAACTATCATGTGGTTTTTTTCGAATCCTCTGAAGAGTTAGATCTGGCCGATGTGGATATCAGTGATATTTTGCTGGTGATTGCCCGTCAAATCACCCAAAGTTTGGCCCAGGCTGATAT
Source organism: Acaryochloris marina MBIC11017 (assembly GCF_000018105.1). GTDB lineage: Bacteria > Cyanobacteriota > Cyanobacteriia > Thermosynechococcales > Thermosynechococcaceae > Acaryochloris > Acaryochloris marina. The sequence goes on along the minus strand of NC_009925.1, from coordinate 4,770,301 downwards.
TTGCCTTGAACCTACACGCTTCCAGAAAATTCTGCACGGTGCGGTTGATTTACTCAACTCAGAAGTGACTGGCCTGAAATTAAATATTCCAGCCCTGGATAGCAAGGTAGGAATGAGCCATAAGGATGGTGAATATTCCCTGGCCTTTGGGATTGGCGAATTGACGACGAAGTCTCGGGATAGTAAAGAAGTTCGCTCACTGTTGCGCAGTCATTTGGAACCTAGGGTGAATACCATCTTAGAAGCCATTAATACTGAAATTATGGTGCCAGCAAAAACTCAACTGCAACAGCAAGGGAAAGCGGGTCTCGTCGTGATTGTGGATAATCTGGACCGGATTGACAATCTGGAAAAGCTGCCCAATCGTTCTCAACCTGAATATTTATTTGTGGATCGGGGTGAGCAACTAAAGCAACTTACTTGTCACGTTATCTATACAATTCCCTTAGTTCTTGCCTTTTCCAACGAGAAAGAACGGCTATCCAATCGGTTTGGTTCAGATCCTCAACTGCTGCCGATGGTGCGTGTGCAGAATCGAGATCAGAGTAGCTGCGAGGCCGGGATGGCAGCGCTAAAACAAATGATTTTAGTACGAGCTGGACAAGACCAGTTATCAGAACTGTTTGATTCGGAAGCGACTTTAGAACGCCTTTGCCAAACCAGTGGGGGACATGTGCGCAACTTACTGGTGTTAATGCATGGCTGCCTAAAGAAAGATGACCCCCCGGTGTCGAGCAAGTTGCTAGAGCAAGTGATTAGCCAACGTCGTTATGATTTGAGCAAACCCATTACTGCTGACGAATGGGAGTTGTTGCGCCAGGTTAGAGAGAGTAAAGCTGTCCGAGGTGAAGATGCCTATCAAACCCTGCTGCGCAGCTTGTTTGTCTTTGAATATCGGGATGAAGAGCAGTCTTGGTTTGATATCAATCCCATCCTGACGGATGCTGAGGAGCTGCGGTGAGTTTAGAGTTTGATTGGTCCCAAATTGATTTAGGGATTTATGCTCAACCCTTGCGGGAGATGAGCCGCATCCTGCAGTTTTCTCAAGGTGAATTTACGCTGGTTCTGGCGATCTGTAATTCCGTTAGCCTGCGTAGATTACTGGTGCAAGAATTACGAACTGAGCACTCCAGTAGTTTTGAACTCGCCATATTGCCAAAGGATGAGGAGCGCTTGCTGCAATTTATCTTGCAACAAGCCCGCAAGACTTCTCCTCCGGCGCTGATGGTCGAGGGATTGGAAGAACATACCAGCGTAGAAGAGCTATTGACGGCGACCAACGTTGTCCGGGAAGAATTCCGTCAATTTGATTTTCCCCTTGTACTTTGGCTAACGGATGAAAGTTTGCAAATAATGATTCGGTTAGCGTCAGACTTATTTAGCTGGGCTGATACGATCTCTTTTCCCTTACCGATTGAGCCCCTCTACGACTCGGTAGAAACGGTTGCAGACCAGATTTTGGCACAGGATTTGCACCAGCAAGGAACCGTTGATGACACGGTGAAGGGCAGTCAGAAGAACGAACTAAGGCTAATCCTCAATGATTTGGCGGAACGGAGATCGCAGCTATCTGCGGAACAAATTGCCACTGTCGATTTAGTCCAGGGCTATTGGGCAGTATCAACAGGTGATCGGGAGAGCGCAAAAACCTGTTTTGAGTCTGTTCTGGGCTATCGAAAAGCCCATGGAAGTGAGGCAGCCTACCAGTCCGGGGAAATCGGCATTCTCTACTTTCGTATGGCTCGATGTGCCGCTGATCCAAGCCTGTATTGGTGGCGAAATCGCTGGGATTGGCGTCAAGCCCAAGAGCTGATGGAATTAAGCCTAGGGGCCTTTGAACAGGGGCAGCGCCAGGATTTAGTCGCCAGATTTATGGGGGACTTATGTGAAATCCTGCGTCAACAGGCTAAATGGGATGAACTGCAAAAGATCACCCAACAAGCCCTAACATTTCACCAGACCAAAGCATTTATTGCAGAGTCTCAGCAGCTTAATGTTGGAGCAGCGGAGGGTAGGACGCAAATCACCGCCAGGAAAACTTATCCTGAAATTTATCTGGCTCGTGACTATGGGTATCTGGCAGAGGTTGCCTTGCATTGTCAACAATGGGACCAGGCTGTGCAGCATTCTCAAAAGGCGCTAGAAATCCTAGAGCAAGCCGATATTCAGCACGTTCCTCGCCAAGCTCTCTATCGCTTATTGTTAGCCAAAGCTTACCAGCATCAAGGTAACTTGGAATCTGCAATCGCGAGCTTGGAATTATGTGAGGAAAGCGATCCGCAGCGTGACCCGCAATTGCAGATTGATATTTGCGATTGTTTAGCCCAGCTTTACCGCCAGAAAGGGAATGTTGTGAGAGCATTCCAGTTTGAGCAGCAAAAACGATGGATTCAATATCAATATAAATTTGTACCGTTTTCAATGCGATTGTTGTACGCGATTCAACATTCTGATGAATTCGAGTTCAAATTACCAGCGTTACGGGCAACGACCCAAATTTTTGATCCGATACCAACTGAAAACCAACCCTTAGAGTCTTTGGAACGTCAAGTGACTTCAGCCGGGCGATTGCAAGATTTGGAAGCAGTTATTCGGCTGATTTTGCGTTCTGATATCCGTTTAATGGTTCTTTATGGCCAGTCTGGTGTGGGTAAAAGCTCCTTAATTCGATCAAGTCTGTTGCCAAAGCTGAGGCAGCAGCGGATCGAAACTCAACGTATTGCGCCCATTCTGATCAATCGCTACACCGATTGGCAAAGTGTAGCAATTCACGGCTTAGAATCGTTTGCGGAAGAGGAAAGCCTAGCTTCCGTTATGGCTACATCGGTTACTTCGGATGCAGAACAAGCTGATGATCAAAAAGAAAGCTTCGCGGGATTAGTTAATAGACTGGTGGCACTAAGCAAAGGAAATTGCCAGGTCCTGTTGATATTTGACCAATTTGAAGAATTTTTCTTTGCCACGACGTTAGCCATTCGTGAGCAATTTTGGGCTTTTCTACGACATTGTATGGATTCTGATGCCCTACATCATGTCAAAATATCGCTGTCCTTGCGGGAGGACTATCTCCATACACTGTTGGAGTGTGAGCGGTTAGAGGCGAATAACGAGACCAGTGCTGATGCCTTACAAAATATTTTAAGTCCCCGTCACCGCTACTATCTGGGAAATTTTTCGGTTCAGCGGGCCAAAAAAATTATCTATGAATTAAGTCAGGAGACTCAATTTCAACTAGAGGAACAATTAGTTCAGGAGCTAGTTGAAGACTTAGCGACTGAAGGAGAAGTCCGCCCTGTTGAACTCCAAGTAATTGGGACTCAGCTACAGGAAGAAGGGATTGAGACCCTAGAAGCCTATCAACGCCAAGGTGATAAAAATACTTTCGTTGATCGCTTTCTAAGATCGGTGGTGTCTGCATGTGGCGACGCTGATGCTCAGAAACTTGCCGACTTAATTCTATTTTCTTTAACGGATGCTAAGGGCACTCGTCCCCTGCTGACTCGATCCGAGTTGTTGAATGCGATTCAACCATTGGGGAATGGGGTAGAAAAAGATGAATCGCGGTGGCAGCAAGTCTCGACAATCTTATTAAAGTCAGGTGTTGTACTAGAGCTGCAAGATCAAGATCATATTCGGTACCAGCTTTTTCATGACTTTATCGCTGCGTTTATCCGGGAAACCCAACGACCTCTGATGGTTCAACTAGAGGAAGAGCGTGAACGTCGGCAGGGTGCGGAAACAAAGCAGTTACGACAGGCAAGGTTTGCTGCTGTCGGTTTAGGTGGATTAGCAGTTCTGGCAATCATTGCTGGAGGAATTGCGCTGTCCATGCGACAAGCTGCGATAAAAGGGCAACAAGCTGCGCTTAGAGGAGAAAAGAATGCTCAGGTAGTGGCATCCAGCTTCGCGATGCTGAACTATAAAGCGGCATTTTTTGAGAAAGATGCGGTGATTGAAGCTGTCAAAACGGGTCAAAGACTCCAGTCAGAGGATCTTGATGGCGTTGTGACTATGCAAGCATTAGCTGCTATGCGAGACGTTATCTATGGGGTGCGTGAGCAAGAGCGCTTATTGGGCCACAGTTCTGCGGTCAGGAGTGTGACCTATAGCCCAGATGGCAAAACCATCGCCTCGGCCAGTGATGACAAGACAGTGAAGTTGTGGAGCGCCGATGGCAAGGAATTACAGACCCTCAAAGGACACAGTGATTTGGTCAATAGTGTGACCTATAGCCCGGATGGCAAAACCATTGCCACAGCCAGTAATGATGCAACGGTGAAGCTGTGGAGCGCCGATGGCAAGGAATTACAGACCCTCAAAGGACACAGTGATTTGGTCAATAGTGTGACCTATAGCCCAGATAGCAAAACCATTGCCACAGCCAGTGATGACAATACGGTGAAGCTGTGGAGCGCCGATGGTAAGGAGTTACAGACCCTCAAAGGACACAGTGCTCCGGTTAGGAGTGTGACCTATAGCCCGGATGGCAAAACCATTGCCACAGCCAGTTCTGACGGCACGGTGAAGCTGTGGAGTGCCGATGGCAAGGAATTACAGACCCTCAAAGGACACAGTGCTCCGGTTAGGAGTGTGACCTATAGCCCGGATGGCAAAACCATTGCCACAGCCAGTTCTGACGGCACGGTGAAGCTGTGGATACTGGACGTTGAGAAATTATTGAATATTGCTTGTCACTGGCTTGACGATTATTTGATCCGAGAACCTTTACTGCTTAGAGATCTGGATGTTTGTCTTAGACTTAAGCCTGCACTAAGAGCTAAGGCTATACCTGCTTTACTTGAGCAGGCTGAAATAGCGGCAAAACAAGGTCAAATCACAACAGCGGTTGATTTGTTTAATCTAGCGAAAAAATGGGGGGCATCACTAGACTATGATCCTTATACAAAAGCAAAATTACTTGACCAAGAAAGCTTTCAAATTCGGGATGGCATCAGTCAACTAACTGTTGAAGCTCTGGTCTTGAGTGTGACCTATAGCCCGGATGGCAAAATCATTGCCACAGCCAGTGATAACGGCACGGTGAAGCTGTGGAGCGCCGATGGTAAGGAGTTACGGACCCTCAAAGGACACAATGCTGCGGTCTGGGGTGTAACCTATAGCCCGGATGGCAAAACCATTGCTACAGCCAGTGATGACGGCACGGTGAAGCTGTGGAGCGCTGATGGCAAGGAGGTACAAACCCTCAAAGGACACAGTGGTTCAGTTAGGAGTGTGACCTATAGCCCGGATGGCAAAACCATTGCCACAGCCAGTTTTGACGGCACGGTGAAGCTGTGGAGCGCCGATGGCAAGGAATTACAGACCCTCAAAGGACACAGTGCTGTAACCTATAGCCCGGATGGCAAAACCATTGCCACAGCCAGTAATTATGAAACGGTGAAGCTGTGGAGCGCCGATGGCAAGGAATTACAGACCCTCAAAGGACACAGTGCTCCGGTTAGGAGTGTGACCTATAGCCCGGATGGCAAAACCATTGCCACAGCCAGTGATGACCAGACAGTGACGCTGTGGAGCACCGATGGCAAGGAATTACAGACCCTCAAAGGACACAGTGCTCCGGTTAGGAGTGTGACCTATAGCCCGGATGGCAAAACCATTGCCACAGCCAGTAATGATGAAACGGTGAAGCTGTGGAGCGCCGATGGCAAGGAGTTACAAACCCTCAAAGGACACAGTAATCGGGTCTTGAGTGTAACCTATAGCCCAGATGGCAACACCATCGCCACGGCCAGCTCCGACCGGACGGTGAAGCTGTGGGAGCCTTAAAGCATGAAACTTTCTGTGATATTTTTGATGGCTCTTTAGTAAGAACAATTTTCAATCAAAGTCCCTAAGCCTAAAATTACTGGTTGGGCAAGTGTTTTCTTTAAGATTGCACTCATCTCAATTTGTACTCCCCTTTCTTGGATAACCAACGAATGGTTGGTATCGTCCCAGATCGATATAGAGCTGATTGAAACAATGCTAGCCATTCAAACTCCCAAAGTACTTTCATCCTTGATCAATGGGAACGTTGGGTAATCGACTCCACTCTTGCCAAGAGCCATCATAATTCCGAACTTGGGGATAGCCCAACAGATAGGTCAAAACAAACCAAATATAGGCAGATCGCCCACCAATGGCACAGTAGGGAAATATCTCCTTTTCGGGTGTAATCCCTTGCTGCTGAAAAAGTGTATGTAACTCATCCGCTGACTTGAATGTGCCATCCTCATTCAACGTTTCGGCATGGTCCAGATGCACTGCACCCGGAATATGGCCTCCCACTTCATCCCCTTGGGGTGGCTCCATCAGGTATAACTCACCCGTATATTCAGCCTCTGTTCTCACATCTAGCAGGATTTGATCGGGTCTCTCTAGCGCAGCCAATACTTCGGCAGACAAAACTCGTAAATTAGCATCCGGTCCTTGCACCCGATACTCCGTAGCTGGGAAAGTAGAAAGCTCTGAAACTACCGCTCCTCCTTGAGCGATCCATTGCTGATATCCCCCGTTAAGCACCACAATATTTGGATGACCAAAGAGCCGAAATAGCCAAAATAGAAAGGCCCCCGTGCCAGGGTAGCTGCCATAAGCAACAACGGTTGTATGGGCATTAATCCCAGACTTGCCCAGCAATGCGCTAAAGGCGACTGGATCTAAATTGAGGGACAAGTCTGGCCTCATCAGTTCAGCGATCGGCCAAAAGACGGCACCTGGAATATGGGCATCGTTATAAGCCTCTGGATTCATATCCACTTCAAGAATGCGGAGATTGGAATCATTGAGATGTTCCATCAGCCATTGGGTATCCACTAAGACTTCGGGATGGGCGTATTGAGACATGGACGGTACTCCCGTGAAAAGAACTACCGCTAAGATTAGGGAAGTAGGCCACCCAGACCCAGTCCTCGATCGGGTACTCTTTGAGGCATTGTGATGATCACGATTCAAGCGTTATTTGCCGCCATTCATCAAGCCCCCACCGAACAGGCATTACGACAACAAGTCATTCCCCAACTGGGCCATTACTTTGCTAGTACACGGCAAGGGCTATTTTTCTTCGAGCAGCTTTCTGTCCTAGAGCCTCGACTGCAGAAAGTGATGGACCGCGCCCTCTCCCTTGACCATAATCCTGTGGTTCGATATATCACCGAGCGTCATGCGCCCGTTCACGAATCCTTAGTCACTTCCCCCAAAGTCTGGCGGATGATTTGCCCTCGTTTAGATCACTGGCATGTGATGGCTGGTCCATTGGTGAACCAAGGGCAGCTAGTGGGGGCCGTGGGGCTGACTCGGGAGCAAGCTAAACCTGCTTTTGATAGCCAAGACTTAGCAGATTTAAGCGCCATTTGCCTGCACCTGTCGACTTGGGTTGCTGCCGTTAAACACCAGGAAAATGCCCAGAAACAAGACTGCTTAACCCCCCGTGAGCTAGAAATTGCCGAGCTGGTGGCCTCGGGATTAACCAATGCGGCCATTGGTCGTGAACTGTGGATTACGGAAAATTCCGTTAAACAGGCCCTCAAGCGGATGTTTCGGAAGCTGGAGGTATCATCGCGAGCAGAGTTGGTTGCCCAGCTCTTTACGGTGACCCAACACAAGGCTGGCTCTAACCATCACCTCAGTCTTAAATCCTGAATCAGGCGTCAGCCTCGGGGCCATCGATTCCACCTTTTGCGTATCTATCCAGAGCAACCTTATGAGTGCCAATCACAATCAACAACGCGTCCTTGAGTTTTACGCTGCCTTTGATAACCGCCAGATCGATCAAGCTTTAGAGATGTTGGCTCCTAATTTTGTCGCCCATATGGTTGGCATGCCAGAACCCTTAAATGCCGAAGCCTTTAAAGCCTTTGGGATGAACTTTTATACCGCCTTTACCAATAGCCACCATCAGTTTGAACAAGTAATTGCAACGAATGATCAAGTGATTACCTGTGGGACGTTCCATGCCACCCATTTGGGAGAATTCCAAGGACTCCCACCGACGGGGAAACGGGTCAAGCTGGATGTGATGCATATTGACCGCCTAGAACAGGGGGAAATAGTCGAACATTGGGGGCAGGGAGACGCGTTGGGGTTAATGCAGCAATTGGGGATTGTGTTTCTACCGGGGCCAAAGTTAGTCCCAACGTTGTTGAAAGTTGGCATCTCAAAGGTGCTTAAAAGATTTTCCTCTTAGATATAGCCAACGGTTTAAAAAATTATTCGATTGTTAACGGATAAAAAACGGATATTTCCCCAATTAGGCAAATATTGAGGAATGTTATGACTGTGTTAAAAGTGTCAACATTTCCACCCCTCTCCCCCTCGCAATATGGGACGATTTAAATGTAAGGGTACGGACTTCTACCGTATCGCCAACTGGCACCTCTCTTCCGAATCATTTTAGCGATCGCAAACACCCAGGAAGAGTGATGCTAAAGGAGGATAAGCGATGAAACGCTCACTATTAGTGGCTTTTGCATTCCTCACACCCCTACTTTGGGCACGTCCAGTTCAGGCAGCAGATCCTGAACAGGTGCAGCAGCTCTTAGCAACCAATACTTGCCCAGGGTGTGATCTAACCAATGCCGATCTACGCCAAACTCACCTGATTGGCGCTGATTTGCGGAATGCGGATTTAACCGGGGCTCAATTACAAGAAGCGAATTTGGAAGGTGCTGATTTAACCGGGGCACGGCTAAAACAAGCCGATTTAACGGATGCTTTTCTCACCAATGCCAGCCTCAATCTCACCCACTTGGAGTCTGTGAACCTGACCCGAGCCCGCCTTTACAACGTCGAAGCACGGGGCGCGGTGATTGCTGATATCAATCTCACGGATGTCAAAATGTGGGGAACGCCAATTAGCGTCGGTGGAGAATAGGAGTCCCTAACAATCGCCAATTGAGCGGGTCATGACTCCAGTCAAGATGAGGTATGAGTTCTAAATCCCCTAGGATTTCACACCTATTAATTCAGCCTTTGCACCTCAATTAATAGGTGCGAAGTAGCAACGACCTACTTCACTCTGGCCCGAAACCGAACGGCGCCATAAGAAGTTGCCGGGGTACCTACACCCGTTGCTTGGGGCAAATCACCTAAGTTGACGACGATGGCACCGTTATCTTCTGTTTGGGCGGGGGCATTATCACAAACTGCGGGCAAGGTGGAACCCGGTGGATAATACTGAGCGGTATCTCCATCTGCATCGTTGGTAAATGAGAGAAGACTGCCGTTGTATTCGACTGCAATGCCCCGATTGGCTCCGACGCCTCCACTAGGTGCAGGGGGTACGGCGTTAAACGCATCAGGCACAAAGGTTTGGAAACTAGGAACTTTATCGCAGAATTGAACACCCACGGCCGTTGAAGTACCCGTTGATAGGAAATAGATGGTGTACTCAACTTCATCCCCTGGACGGGTTTGACCTCCATTGGTGGCCCCCAGTAAAAAGGTGCTTGGAGTGGGCCAGTATTCGGTATCCAAGGGAGTGGGCGCAGGGCTACCGAGGGTATTGTCATCGTACTCGTAGCTGGGGTCATCAACGTAAACATTGAGGTTAGTGCCCCCATTCTCTGTGAGGCCATTCACGCGGGTGATCCGCTTGACCAGTAACACATTGGGGTTGTTGGTTGCAGGTGGACAAAGTGAACGTAACAAGCTGGTCATATCGTCCGCTAAGTCGTCATAGCTATTAACTTCTACATAATCGGCAGAATTAGCATTATCCAGCGCAGCGTCAAATTGAGTGGTATTACTACCATCGGTTATATCCAAGAAATCATCGATATCTAAACTTTGGATACCAATTCCATAAATATGAGCACCCGCCTGCTTGAATTGCAACGCTTCATCGTTCGGGCTGCCTCCCGAATTGATGTTGCCATCAGCGAAGAAGAAAACGACATCAGGGCTGCCCGGTGATACCCCCAGGGAAATAGCCTGCTGGAATCCAGCTTCCCAATTGGTGGCGCCCCCACCAATATTGACATAGTTAGTATTGAGGGCGCTTTCAAAAGTAGGCAGATTAGCAGCCGTTACATCGGTATAACCGATCACTGTGGCACTTGTAGAGTCAAACCGGACAATACCTACCCGAGACGTAATATTGTTATCGACCAAGTAATTGAGCATTGCCATAACCGCATCTCGTTGTAATCGTCGCTCACTGAGACTCACGGAACCCGATTTATCCAAGATAAACATCATGTCACTGCTCACCTGGCAGAAGTTATTATCTATATCTGGATTGACTGGAGTTGTGATCGCAAGGGCATGATCTTCCACCTCACCATCCCTGGCAAATCCACCCGGAGTATTGGCATTAATACCCCCATCCGTCGTAATCCGGAAACGCGCATAGGTGGTCGTGCCCCCTGACATTCCGCTTACTCCAGCCCCCGACCAGGTTAAGGCTCCATCTGGTGAACTAATACCGTTCTGTACGGGTTGACTTGTATACTCATCGGAGTCAAAAGTACCATTGCCATCAAAATCAACCCAGGCGTGTAGGGTTGCTGGACCTCCCGTACTATTGGTGACGGAAAGACTCGATGCCTGAATCGAATAGGAGGTATCACTGGCATTGAGGGGGGCTAAGGTAACACCATCCTCATCATCAGAGCCATTGTTATCGTCTCCTAAAGCATCGGCTGAAGGAATAGGACCACTATCCCCATCCCTTGCAGTCCCGAGTCGAAGCGTAGTCACTGCAGTGCCAGCATGGGAAGGAACGCCATAAGTAGATGGCGCATCACTGAAATCGATCACTTGAATATCGGAAATATCAAAGGTCCAAGAGTTTTGGCGAGGGCAGCTTGCCCCGGAACAGTTGGCAGATCCCACATCATTACCAGCAACAATCGAAAAGTTAGTAACGGTATCCCCCAAGTAACTGTAAATTTCGTAGCGATCGTCCGTACCGATACCACTTTGCACATTGGAGGAATTAATAACTCGATGGCGGATTCCTCCTGCTAATGAGGCTGCGAGTTCCAAAAAAGTAGGGTCGTCGATAAAGACAGTTTCCGCGTTAATGACTTCTACAAATTCTCTAACAGAGTTAGCAGAGCCATTACCGTCAACGTCTTGGGCACTAAAAAAAACATTGGTCGCGGCTAAAGGAGTTGTTGTTCCCGCTTGAACGAGCTGAAAATCAAATCGGATAGAGGAGATGGCATTGGCTCCACCATCATGACGAATCACAGGTTGGAATCGCTCAGGGAAAGAGCCATTATCATCCAAGTTAGTGAGGGTTGCATTATTGATATTGCTAACCGTGACTAGGGCGTCAATACTTTGTCCACCCACAGTAGCGACATTTTGAAAGCGAAAAACGTCCGTTGTGGCAGGCTCTAAAGAAGGCGTTGGGTCATTGAAATTGAGAACGGTAACTTGCAAAACCTGATCGTAATTCGACAGGGCTAGTTGCTGAGAAATCCTATGGGGTTCTAGGTCACCCAACTGATACTCCAAGGTCCAATCTCCACCCTGGGTTGCATCACCTGTCAGATTATCTGAGGCAGCTATATCAGCGCCGGTTAAAGTGGCCAGGTCAGACACAAAGGCTTTCCCTTCCACAGTAGAGGCAACATGACAGCCATAGAGAAAGATATCTGCTGTTGGCGATAGCGCGGCTTGCCACGACTGAACTTGTTTGGCCCTATGGTTGAGAGTTGCGGGATTAACCCATGAGTTGCCTAGCTGCAATTGAGCTGAAGAGCCATGAGCCAGCAAATGTACTGATTTGAGATTTCGATAATTGCTGAGGATATCGCCAATCTGCTCCAATCCATCGCCAGTTGGGCTGAGATAGTGAACGGCTGCTTGACTGGGGATATTTTTTAGCAACGCATGGGAATTGGTGACACCCGCATCAATAATCACCACATCCGTTGCGCGAGCGGAATGAAGAGGATTTGAAGTTTGCTCCAAGTCAGTTTGGAGTAGGGTATGGGCAGAGACTTGATATTTCTGAGCGTGTGGGTATGTTTCCTTAGCCAGTAATGCTCCGCCATAGCCAACACTTTCCAAAGCCCCAGATAGAATAAGACCTGTCAGTATTTTCTTAAATGTCATTGAAGCGGGCAAGTATGGCTTAGAGAATTTGAGAAACATCATAAGTTACTGGATGTTGGCTAATATTGAACGACCTGAAACAAAGACAGCACGAGCTTTCTGAGAGGAAAATCCCAGAGTCTTCTTACCCCGAATCAGATCGCTCAGAGCATTAATCTTGATCCCTCAGTCGAGGTCCTAAGGCAGACTTTTTATAGCTATAGTTGACTATCCACAGCCATAGTCCGCATCTATAGCTATAGTTCACCTTTTGAATCGCATTTTTGCCATGGGTGAATAAAAAGCCCCACTCACTTTTGCCAAATGTGTGCCCAGTACAAACAAATAAACGAGGTATGAGTTCCGTTCATTGTTAGAACTCATGCCTCTGCATTTAGCTAAGTATTGGTTTTAGGGGCAAAGTTACAGAAGCCTACTTTACCTTGGCCCGGAATCGCAACGCGCCATAGGAGGCGGTTGGTGCTCCTGGAGCCGTTGATTCAGGGAGTGTGCCTAGGTCAAGCACCACAGCACCATTGTCTTCTGATTGAGCCGGGGCATTATTACAAGGGGCAGGAAGAGTTGAGCCAGGTGGATAATACTGAGCAGTATCTCCATCGGCATCATTGGTATAAGACAAAATGGTGCCGTTATACTCCACTTCAATCCCCCGATTGGCCCCGACACCTCCACTGGGCGCTGGCGTTACCGCGTTATAAGCATCCAGTACAAAACGTTGCAAAGCAGGGACTTTATCACAAAGCTGTACATCAATCGCATCCTTACCCCCCGTAGATAAGAAATAGATGGTGTACTCAACCTCATCTCCAGGTTTGACTTCACCCGCAGCAATCGCTCCTTTTAGATAGTCATCAGGGCCATTGGCTGCATCTGCATCTGGCCAGTGGGTGGTGTCATCCTGGTTTGGATCAGATTGTCCAGCAAAGGGGGGGATTTCGTCCACGTTATCGTCGTAAGGGCTATTGGCATCATCCACATAGTTCTCTAGGTTCACGGCACCATTGACTGTGCTGCCATTAATCCGCGTGATGCGTTTGACCAAGATCAGGTTGGGCGATGAGGCTTCAACCACATCTATATCCGTCGGATCATTCGGATCATTGGGAGTGGTGGGGTCATCACTGACCCCGGAGAATGGAATGCCAGAGAACTTACCGTTGTAGTCAATTGCGGCCTGGTTAGAAATGGTCGTAGGAAAGACGTTAATATCACCATCCACTTTCACTCTAAATTTGACCTGGACAGTATCGTTCTCTGCGATCGGTGTATTGGGGTCGTCAAAGGGAACTTCTCCGCCATTGGTCCCATTGGCTCCAATCCCTGTCCGGAAAACCACGCGGTTATTAACGCTATCAAATTCAGCCCGATCATTATCTGCGGTCCCATCTCCCATCGCCGCTGGAGTCGTCAGGGTCGGATCAGGATCGGTGGTAATGACCAGAGAGTTGGGTTCGTAAGACGTATGAGTGGGAATGTCATCCGTCAAAACAACGTCAGTCGCCGCATCATTCCCGGTATTTCGGTAAGTGATCGTGTATTCCAAAATATCACCGGGATTCAAATCGCCTCCGTTGATATCCGTCACTGTCTTGGTGAAGTTCTGGGTCAAGACGGGTTGAAAGACTTCAACACTGAAAAAGAAAGCGGTGGGATAGTAAAAATCCCCTGAACTGGTAAATCTCAGTCCTGCTTCTGTGGCGTTGTTTTGGATGACCGCATTGTTTGCCGCATCTTTTGCTTCCACAATATCAATATCCAGGGCCAGCAAATTGGGATAATCGGGATTCCGGGTAATGGGGCCGAGGGTCTTGCCATCAGGCGTGTTGACCGTTGTATTGGTTCCAATTCGCGTCTCAAATAAAGAAGCTGAACTGTTAAAGAAATTGGTCGTCGGGCTATTGGCATCGCTAATATTGACGAAAGGCTGGTCCGTTGCATCGCCATCGGAGTTGGCACCATCCCCATCAATCAAAAATTGGTCACCCGTTAGGCCTACATCTCCTTCACTGATAAACGCCCCGAATGCAGCTTCAAACGGCCCGGCATTTGGAGTTAGAAAACCACTGATTGTAGTATCAACGATATTATTTCCAACCTGAATAAAACCATCAAACACAGTCATACTTCGCAGTATTTCCGAATCATCTTGATAGACGACGATTAACGCCCAGCCACCATAGCGATCGCGACCTTTCCCCGTTTGAATATTGGCCCCAAAGTAAGTTCCACTCCCCCCTTGTTGCACCAAAGAAGTGACATTCGCAAAAGCACTATATCGGGTTGTATTGATCGTATCTAAGGTGCTTGCAGTGATAGTTTGATAGGTTGATGATCCGGGAATACGCAGTAACATTTCGTTCCGCTTGCTAGCATCGATAGCTGCTTCACCAGCAGGAATACCACCGCTTGCAGCGCCAGCTGAAGTTTCCCCAGCCCAATAAAGTCCTGCCCAGACGATATTAAAGCCAGGATTCGCGGTAGGGAAATTGTAAGTAACTGAAGAGGAGTTGAATGTTGAGCCATCACTATCAATGTCCACATAGTCCATCCAATAACCGTTGTTGGTGAAGTCGATGCCACTCCCTGTCGTCGCCTGTTGAGTCGCTGCACAAATATCTCTTCTGGGACCAATAGTCGAAGAACAGGTGGTAACCGGATTTCCGAAGATAGTGGTTCGCCCCCTAGCTTGAGTGCTAAAACGTGGGGAAAAGTTACGTTGGGCTAGTGCTGCGGAAGGAGCTACAAGAATACTGAATGCTGTAGCGGCAAACGTTGCAACGGGTAACCATTTTGCACTGCGTAGTGCATATTTTAATTTTTTGAGAGAATTTTGGCAATAGGAATTCTGGGTAAAACAATTGAATGAAAACATAATGCATTGAGGAACAGGAACAAAACACTCTGATCTCACTCCTTTTCTTAAGTGAGATCAGAGAAAAGATTTAGACAAATCAGGAATGAGCCGTTAATTCAGACGTGGCAACGGCTTTATCTGAGATTTAAGACAATGGCATTGCGAGCGGGCTCTGAGGTGCCGTAGTCAGGATGAATTGCGATCGCACTGAACCGATCGCCTGGATTTGCGTCCGTGAGAGTGATGGCAAACCGCCCCTCTTCATCGGATTTGGCCATCGTGACAGGCTCATTAAGAGGACCTTGCTTACCCTCTTCCATCACCTTATACAGTACAATTTCAGCCCCTGGATCGGCTTCCCCATCCAGGTTGACCGCCCCATCCATAATGTAAAATTCGGAGCTGAGAAACTGAGGCGTATTCAAGCCTCGGTTGGCGGTATCGCGCTTGCGTTGGTCTGAATTGCGTAAGGGATTTGGACCATCCCCGACTTGGTAGTCTTGCACTCTAGTACTGGATCGATCCGCTAAGTCCACGCGGTTGATGGAGATGCGGGAGAAGCGGTCAAGAAAACGGTTTTCACGAGCAATCAAATCGATGCTGAGGCCGTCAAGATTGGCAAATCGATTGTCGAGGATATAGTTGCGCTGGCTCGTGGGATAAGACGTGATCACCACACCTGGACCCGGTTGGTCTTGAATGGTGTTGTTGACGACATGGTGATTATCCCCCATCAGCAAAATGGCGGCCCGACGGAAACGTTGACCATTGTCTGCAATCAGGTTCTTTTCAACCATGACTGACCCTTCGGGCTTGAAGAGATAAACAGCACTACCGGCATTCTGTTGAATCTGATTCATATGGATTTTGGTGCCATCAATATCCCCCTCTAGGCGGATGGCGTCGGGCATTCCGGCCAAGCCATTCTGCTCAATGATGTTGTTGGCAATCTCCGTTTGTTCGGCGCGGATGCTGGTAATTACAGCGCTACCATCATGTTGAGCAATTCGGTTGTTGAGAATCCGCGTGCCAATGGCGTTGTAAATGGATATACCAAAGGCCGATCGAGGGGCAGTAGGGGCAGTTCCTTGGGGTGTAATCCCTAAATAGTTATCCTCAATAATGACGCCCTGGGGGGGAATATCCCGCTCGTCATCGTAGGGATAGGTGACTTGGGGGTTGTCTTCTTTGAGACGCTTGGACGGCAGGAGCCGATGGGCAATAAAAATATCCGCAGGTGGTGTTGTCGCAGTGGTTTTATGGATGGAGGTAAATCCATAAAGGCTCAAGGCTTTGATATGGACCTGATCCGCGGCTAGGGTTAATCCCCGAAACACCTCTACATCCTCGGCTGGGGTCAGGGCAACGACCGGTGCCGGGGCACTGGCGTCACCATCTACAAGGGCATAACCCGCTTGGCTGGTGCCATCAATCAAAAGACCGGGGTTGGTGATGGTGGGCAGCAGGGCCTGCAATCGAATCGTGGTGTTATCGCTGGGCAAGTCAAAATCGATCCGGCTATGATCTGTGCTGGGAGAGATTTGGGCTCGTTCTGCCTTGCTGAGGTCGCCTTTATGGAGCACGCCGTTGGTAATTGCGATCGCTTCTCGTAGGGTGACCACTTCATCGGCCTGAATTTCGCCATCCAACGGACTATTCACCGTGACTTGAACAGGGGTAGGGGTAGCCCTAGGGGTTTGGGCATGGGCAGTGCAGTCCCCCTTCTGACAAGGGCTAAGGAGTCCTGAAATGGCGATCAAAGAGGTTAAGGAAGCCCAGGCAATCGCCATTCCTGAAGAGGGCTGGGGAAGGCGGGGGGAGGAGTGGAGCGTGCCGCGAGATTTCATGATTACCTCTTGGGGATACAAACTAGGTAGAGATTTAATAGGTGTGAAGTCATTTAATTAGGTGTGAAGTCTGAGATAGCGCTAACCCCGTAGTCCGGGAGAACGACAGGGTTAGAGGTTCAGCTATCGGACGACTTCAAAACTAGGTTGAGTTTGGGGTGCAGGCGCGGGCTCTGCAACCGCTTCAGATTGGGTATTGACCAGTTCAGCCTTAGGCTTGGTGGTTTTATTGGACGCTTTAGCCTTAGAGGTCGAAGCAGGGTTTGAGGCTTCTTGTACCTGACCGTTCCCTGGTACAGACTCCTGCTGCTGCGGAGGAGCCACCTTATTTTTGCCGAAGCCAAAATCATCAAAGAGATTATTGTCGAGCTTCAGGGTGACCCCAAAGTAGGGACCGCTGGCTGAGCGAGAGTTACCGAAGTCGCGATCGCCCACGTCGCCAAACGCGTATCCAGCTGCCAACCGCAAGTTGGGATTGAGGTAGTAACCCACTTCTGCAGAAGCGCCGACCTCATTAAACCCAGTGCTGTTTTGACGAATCCAGCGGACTTCACCGCCAATATCCCAACGGTAGTTGATTCGATAGGTGGCCCGCATTTGCGCCAGAGAAATGCTGCTGGTGCCAATTAAATCCTGAGCCAGGTAAGACTTGCTATGTCGCCAGCCAAACTTGCCGTAGAGTTCCCAGCGCCAGTTGGGAGCATAGATGGCCTCCGCTGAAATCAGATGATCCGTAGAGCCGGTACCGTTAGCAAACAGTAGGGTGTCAGGAATCGTGGAAGGATTTTCGCGATACTCATAGCGAAGCAAGCCATTGAACTTATCGCTATCGGGATTCCGATAGGCCAGACCCACTTTCAAGTCGCGGGTGGTGCCCAATCCTGCTAGGGTTTGGTTCGAGGCACTGGCTTGCTGATAGCTGGCCAAGACCGTTAGGTCGCGGGTGGCTCGCCCTAAGGCGTTCGCCGTAATGATCGTATTGCTGCCCTGAGCCGTATCACTATATTCAAAGCGAGCATTGGCTTGAAAATCAGGGTTGTCGGTATAGGCCAAACCGACGCTAAAGCTATCCCCAGGGGTTAAGCCTAAGGCAGACGCACCGGACCCTAAGGCAAAGGGTTGGGCAAACTGTTGGCTAGCGGCGGTTTGCTGCAAGGCAGTGTTAAACACATGCTCATAGGAGAAATCCGCCCGTAGACCTGGAGCAATAGTCAAGCCCTGCTCAACACCAAAGTAGCCAGCCATCCCCAAGTCACCCATCATCGAGAACTGACCTCGGAGGGTGGTATCGGTGGAGAAGGTATGTTGACCCGCGATATCTAGACTAGTGATAAAGTCATCATCGAACTGTCCACCGGTCAGGTAAGTGTTGTTCAGGCCAATGGTGACGCCAGGATAAACCTCATATTCCAGCCCCACGGAAGTACGGTTGGGATAAATCGGATCAATTTCGGAAGAGAAGGTGGTCTCGTTCAATGCCCGCAAGGTCAGTTTTTTCGTCAGAGGTATCCGGGCGGTAGAGCGAATCTGGTCCGTGGTGATGTCCTGGCCCGTGAGACGATCGGTGCGATCGCGGCGGACGTAGTCCAAACTCACTTCCGAATCACCAATCCGCTGCAGAACCCCTGCTGTAATCGTCGTCAGGGAGTTATTGACTGGATTACCGGGAGTGGGAGAGAAACCGGGCTGGATTAGATCTTCAAACAAATCAAGCGGACGCGGTGCAACCCCAAAATTATCCTCATGGTCAAAGCTGGCCCGCAGCTTAGTATTCTTAGAGACTGCAGCTAAGACTTCTGCCCCATAGCGAGTTTGGCCAGGAACAAAGCTAGTGGTGGCATTGTTGGAGAAACCCACATCAGCCCGTTTGAAATAGGCTCGACCCGAAATATTGTCAGTGGGCTTTGCCTCAATTTCAACCCGGTAAGCATTGCCGCTCACGGGCGTCGCGAAATCTAGCGAGTTATTGGACCGGGCATATTCTGCAACCAGGTAACTATCCTTGCCGAAAGACACTAGAGCATCAGCACCGTAAAGTTCAAAGTCTTGGCTACCGCGATCCTCACGGAAGTAGGTGGCCCCCACCCAGCTCTCCTGATCTAAGCTCCGAGAAAAGGTGTACTGGGCACGACCGCCGTAAGTATTGGTATCAGAACTTTCTCCTTCAAATTGGTAAGTGGTGACAATGCGGCGAACCAGCACAAAGCCGTCATCATCGACATCTGTGCGTAGAATCGGGCGTTGGAATTTCAACGTACCGCGATCATAATCCACTTCATAGTCAGCCCCTCGGCTTAACCGCTCCCGCTTCAGGACAGTACCGGGTCGGTTCAGTTCTTCAAGCTCCAGAAAGACTTGCTCACTCCCTGGAACCAGCAACCGTCGAGATAAGAAATAAAATCCGCTGGTGCCATCGGGAGCAATCGTATCCCGCTGGAAACCCTCAGTGTTATTGCCGTAAAGAGCAGTCAACTGCAGATTGCCGATATTGTAGTTGCCCTTAAAGCCATGTAAAGAGCGGCTGGTGGCGGTAAATAACTGAGAGGACCGAGAAAATTCTTCGGTGTTGTAATCCCCCCACATAAAGTAATCACTACCAGCACCGGGGACGGGTGAGGTGCGCTCTAATCGTACAAATAAGTTATCGGTGGACGGGGCCGTTACATCCGTAGTGGAGTTATCGCCGTAGGTAGCGTAGTTGTTGTAATCGCACTCTGTACCTGAGGCTTTGAACAGGGTAGATTCCCCGTTACAGTCCTCATTCAGGGGGCGAGCACTATTAAAAGCCCCCGTTAATAACCAATCGCCAATGGAAGTAATCCCAAAGGCTTGGGCACGGGCATCAACTTCATACCCATTATCGCCATCGACAGGTAAGAACTCGCGGAAGCTGTCATAGAAGTTGGTGCCCCGACGACCAATCCGCACATCTACAACCCCGGTTAGTAGAGCCGAAGGTCGAATGGGCGTGGAAAACTGAAACTGATGGAACCCTTCCATATCAGCAGCAGTAGCCCGAACTCTCACCAGCCCTGCACTAATGCTGGACTGTAAATCAGCGGTGAATTTACCATCAATGGCTTCCACTTGGAATCCAGGAACATCAGGTTTGTTATCCGTACCCACGAATTTTCCTGATGTGGCTTCTAGGGTGACAATGGCATCCCAGTTCGACTGGTTGCCATTGGCATCTAGCAAGTAACCCAACACCTGGGCCGTAGACCGACCATCGGCAGGAACTTTACTTTGAGCCGTTCGCACCTTAATTTGAGTCGGCTCACCAGGCACTTCTACCTGAACCGATGCACTAGGGGCCTCTTGACCGACTTCATTGACGGTAATGGTATTGACACCTGCATCGAGGATGACGCCATACCAAGTTTGCCGGACTTTCTGGGTGGCAGAATTGGTCTCGGTTCGACCCACTTGAGCGCTATCAACCGCCTTACCATTGACCCTTAGCTCAACTTTTTGATCAGCACCAAATTCAATAATGACCGTGGTTGCTGGTTTATCAACCACACTCCCAGAACCAGGCGTTAAGATTGAAATCCCTGAAGCTGACGTAGCAGCTGGTGTCTGAGCAGTTGTGGGCGCTTCTGTAGAAGCAGGGGCGGGTACCTCAGACTCATCTGACACAGGGGGAGTGTCTTTGATCAACGATTCTGGGGGCTGAGGCGTGGAAACGGTGGGTTGCGTTGGGGAGGATACCTCTTCAGCGACAACTTTAGGTGCAGCTTCAGCCGGTTGTTCAACAACAACTGGGATATCTTGTTTTAGGCTTTCAGAACTGGTAGCTTCTGAGCCAGGAGTCATGTTTTCTTCGGCAGCAACTGGCTGAGGATCACTAGCTGCTGTTTGGGGTTGATTAACTTGAGGCTCTTCAGCCACGGCAGAATCAGCGGCGGCTTCTTCAATAACAAGCTCTTGAGTAGGAGCTTCGTTAATGGATTCCTGGTCAACGCTTAGGGTTGGTTCAGCGTCACTAACAGCCGAATTTTCTGCATGTAAGGTTGGTTCAGCATCACGAACGGTTGGCTTATCTGCACTCAGGGTTGATTCATCTGCTGGTTGGACCTCTTCCATGACTTGGGCATT
The DNA here is from genome assembly GCF_000018105.1 of Acaryochloris marina MBIC11017. Classification (GTDB taxonomy): domain Bacteria; phylum Cyanobacteriota; class Cyanobacteriia; order Thermosynechococcales; family Thermosynechococcaceae; genus Acaryochloris; species Acaryochloris marina. The sequence goes on along the minus strand of NC_009925.1, from coordinate 4,749,436 downwards.
AACCAGATTTGGGGCTAAAGCCACGCTGGTACCTGCGACAATTCCGAGGAGTCCAGTTTGCATCCACTGGTAAGAACGTTGTTTCATCATTTGGACTCCTCCTGGAAGGTAGGTGTGACACCGAAGTTCATGCGTACGGTGCTACCGGGAGAGAGTCTGACCAAACGCGAAGGGCTATTTCTTTCTATAAAGTGGAGATTGGGGGCTAAGGTGTAACCGGGCAAGGTGGTTAAATCCAGAGCACCAGTGCGAGGTCCAGGCAATACACATCTGACATGGAATAAACCATTCTCATCGGTTGTGATGCGATTGCCGTCATCCATCCAGACCACAGCATTGGGAATACCAGGTTCCCCCGTTTGCTGCTCGCCATCGAAGTTTTTATCGACGAAGACTCGGCCTAGAATATTGCCACAGTCTGTTAAGATGCCTGGGTTTACCCGCACTCGGTGGACTGCAGGGCCATCCCGAACATCCAGGTTGTTATCGACTCGGAATCCCAGAACCGAGGCGGAGTTTCTACCATCGCCTCGAATAGCATCTGGGGTAAGTTGTGCTGCATAGACGACGTTGATGACCCCTTCTAAAGGAATAACTGCGTCGGTCCTAAAGGTTAGATTCTGACCATTTTGCTCAACCGTAATCGGAACCTCAGTTCCATTCAGAGCCCCTCTAACCGAGTTGGGAAGCAGCTTAAAGCCCGTCGGCAAAATATCTTGTACAGAAATGGTGTCTAACTGCCCATCGGACAGGTTACGTAGGGTCAGACGATAAATCACCGAATCTCCAGGGGCGGCATTGGCTCGGTCCCCAGACTTACTAATTTGAATCTGATTGGTCTGGCACAGGGTCGAAGAGAAGTTTAAGGCCAGTAGTTGCAACGAGATTCGCTCAGCATCCCCAATCGTGGTTACCGTTTCTTCAAAGTTGGTCTCTCCTTCTGCGGCGATGGGCAAACCATCGAGGGAAGTAGCCCGATAGGTCACCAAGTTGCGGTTGCCCGTCGGAATAATGGAGGTAATGGTTAGACGAACGCGACGCTGGTTGTAAATGGACGCATCCGGCGGCGTAACCACCAAGATATAAGATTGACCCACGGCGAGCTGTCCTCGGTTGGGGTCTAGTAGATAGCTGTAGGTCCCTTGATCGGCATTGGTGAGGGGGAATGGGTTAATGTTAGATCCATTGGGGGTGATGCCCAGAGCAATACCGTTATTGGGAATGTCAGGAACTTCAGTGCGGGTTAACAACACTAAGCTCCCTAGTTCCGATTGGGTCGGATCATTGGGGTCAATATTGTAGAGACCGACCGTAAACCCGGTGTAGTCCGCGAGAGGTTCTCCGCCACAGCCTAAAACTTGCCCACGGGGATCGAGCAACGAAGGATCCAACACATTTGAAATCGGATTGGTGAAGCTTTCAATCAGCGTGTTTGTATTGGAGTTGGTGTAGGAATAAGAAGCAGTGTTATTCAGAAGATCTCTGGAGTCTTCTTCCTCCGTGGTTTGAGCCCAAGAAATGGCAGAGCTCGAAAATAGGCTGCCCAAAACTAAAGTTGAAGTCAGAGCACGAGCCCACCTGGGGAAGGGTTGGTTGGGGAATGGCAAGTGAGGTGGTCTCACGGGAGATATCTCCTCTGGAACAATCGGATAGAATCGCTGACTCTTTCACAAGGTTGAAAAACAGTGTTTTTCAGGTTCAAATGGGTGTAAAAGAAGTATTTTTGGGCATAAGATCCCTATCAGGCTGCGAATTGAGCCTGAAGAATGCTATTTTCCCGAAGGGAAATTAAATTTAAGGCGGTGATAGTAGAGCTATGGGTGAGCCGAAAAGAGAGTTGGTTTCACCCATAGCTCTCAGTCCATTACTGAACCGCTACTTCGTAAACCGCTTTAACAGAAGCCATGGGCTTGAGGGATTCGCTGTAATCCCACTGAACATGGGTGTAAGCTTCAGCCGGGGCGGGTTCCATTTTGAATGTGCCGTCAGGCTGAGTGACTTCAACCATGGGCTTTTCAGAATAGGACTGGCCACCGTCAATGCTGTAGGTGAGCTTGGCACCATTGGCTCGGGCAGAATCCAAAACAAAAGCTGTCTTGGTCGGAATAGGCTGGTTGATTTTCAACTCAGCAGCAGGCTTGTCTCCAGCATTCTCGCTAAGCAAGGTGTAGCGGAGGACATCACCAGGGCGAACAGTAACATTGCCTTCAACGGCTTCCCAGGAAATTTCCTGCTCACCCTCAGGGTTAGTGGTAACGATTTGCTTCTCGGCAGAGAGCACCATCTTTACCTTGGGCTGAAGAATTTGCTGGACGAGGGCTTCGCCTGCTTTTTGCAAGTTAGCAAGAACAGGGGTGCTGCTAGCGAAAGGAACGGCTACGGCAACTGCTAAGACACCGAGACCGATGGATAGACGACGTTTCATGATGAGAAAACCTTTTGAATTCAGAAAAAATGCTTTAAGAAAATTGGTGTGACTGCGATAAGCGTCAGGAAGTGAAGATAGCTTCTACTTCCTGACGCAGCAGATTACTGGATGCGGCGGCGGAACTGGAACTGACCAGTTTGGCCAGGATCGACCTGACCAACGGGGTTCTCATACTTGTCCACTTTGGTTCCAGCAATGGGGTCTGAAGTGGTTAAAGGAGTTCCGTCAGTGCTATTGGTGAAATATTCCACTATGCCTTGGTCAGCGCTGGTGTTTTGTTCGTGGTCAGTAAAGGACGCCCAGTTATTGTTGACGTTCTGCTCACCAGTGCCAGCGTTGACAACAGGATTACCATCTTCAACAATTTCGAAGTCAAAGGCGGTTAGGGTGGTATTGCCACTACCGACAACATTAGTCGAAATATTTTCGTAGGTAATCCGGTACTCGATTTGGTAATTAGGAAGGACATCAACTCCATCAATGGTGGGTTGGTCAGAAGTCCAAGGTTGGATAAGCACACCGTTCTCATCCAGAATCTGTACTTCCTTAGTCAACCGCATAAAGCCGGTATAGAGGCGATCAAGAGTGATGTTAGTAGTTGATTCAGGGGTACCAGTGGCAAAGTTATATCCAGGAGAGCCACTAGGATCATCATCCGCAAAAGCCAGGATGGGAACAGGAATCTCATCATTCGGGACAACATCATCAGCAGTACCTGCTGCGCTACCATCAGGTAAATCAACGACTGTTGTGTAATTTAAGGTCTGCCCTGCATTTAAGTCACCGACATTAACATGTTTGAAGTTACCTGCAGTCTCAGGAGTACCATTAGTACTGCTACCGGTCAGGTCAAAGGTTGTACCGTTATAAGTATATGTAGCAGACTGAACAACACCAGCATCGTCGGTCGCAGTAATCGTAACCGTTGTACCAGTAGGAATATCGCTGTTAGCGCCATATTGACCTGTTAATGCACTATCATCCGTGGATTCTGCCTGGGTGGGAGAAATAGGTTGTAAAGTCACATTTGAAATAAATCCAGAGCTAGCAGGATTCTGAATCGTATTGTTAAAGGTTTCAGGTGCGGGGTCAAAGATATCAGTTGGACCAACCCCAGCAGGAACATCCGTGGTCTGGTTGGTGAAGTCATCGTTATCGTCCGTGGGACCGACAGCGCCAGGGACCGTATTCGGACCATTAAGGATATCGTCACTCCCCGCAGCGTCGCCAATATTGACCACGTTGTCTTCACCATCTGGACCAGTACCCGTGTTGTTGTTGCCAGTATCCGTTCCTTGGGTTACAGGGTCTGCAACACCGGTATCCCCAGTATTAGCGGTTGGGTCATAATTAGTACCCGTTGGATCCGGTGGTGTACCATCGTCGTTGAAGTTGTTGGGATTGCTGTCGCCAGACTCATCGTAAATAACTTCATTGTCAGGATCGCCGACTGTTTCACCAAATACCTGGGCAATGTTAGCAATCTGTCCACCTGTAGCTGGTAAGCCAGAGGTGACTACTGTGAACTGAAAAGGTCCCTGTACTGGATCTGTCCGGAGTACCTGTGGGTTTGTATCACTTAACCCTGGATCGTTATGGATAAAACCAATTCGAGTGGGAGTTGCTGGAAGGGTAGTTGTCCATAGGGCGTTAGTTGCTGTGGTAGTAAGTGCTGTTTCGGTATATACAACAGTCCAACCAGCAGGAGCACTAGGGAGAGTAGTTGTTGAAAGCACAGTACCAGCTGGAATCGCATCAGACACTAAGATCTGAGGAGCGACTGACCCATTAACACTAATATTTGTACCTTCTAGATCAGCTGGTGTGAAAGCAGCATTAGGAGAAGAACTTTCTACCGTTAGACCTAAGTCATAGGTAATCTCATCGTCATTGGCAGCAGCCGTTGGTCCAGGAGCCAGGTTAGAGGCAATTTTGGTGACAGTAGCCAAGGCTAAGGGACGGACGGAACTGGCAAATTCAATACTGTTCGTAGCACTCGCTTCTCGCTCGCCGTTAACTGGAGCACCGTTACCGGGGTCAGCGTCCTCGGTGCGAATTTCGTTGGGATTGGCTCCATCTGGGAGGTCGGGTTGGTTCTGGGTGGTAGGACCATTGTTGTCAGGACCAGTGCTACCCAAGGTAACGCCGACATCGGCACCTGCAGATGTGCCAGCAGCGGGAGTACCTACAACCCTGACTTGGATCGTGTCATCTACCGCAACGTCGGGAATTACTCCACCGGGGAAGCCACTCAAAGGAACAAATCCATTCCCATCACCGATATCGACCAGAATTGATGCGGTTGCATTTAGAGCGGGATCTGGTGTGAGGGTAAAGTTCTCAGGGGTAACCGTTGAAGGAATATGGATATCTGTAAGCGTGTTTCCAATGTTGGTAACATCGAAGTCGAAGTATAAAAAGTCACCTGACTCAACCGCACCACCATCTGTATCAGTGAAACCGGCAGGAGTTGCAGTCACACCAGCAACTTCTGCAACGGTGACGGTAACAGTATTTGATGTGGCATCGATAGTAGGTCCACCACTCGTTTCTGAATAGGTTGCAGTGGCCGTGTTACTGATTTGTTGGCCAGCAGCTGTTCCAGCGGCAAAGGCGGGAAGAAGAGGTTGGAAAAGACCACTTGCCAATAAGGCTGCAATGGCGGCAGGGCCAATCTTCCGTGGTCGTCTAGGGGACTTTGGTGTATCTTGAGTCATATGATGTCGTCTTTGAGTTCTTGGTAATGGACAATAGGAAGATAGGCATCTTCCGGCAGAGATGAGCTGTGATTGCCCCGCCTAAGGCTGGGTCGATATCCTGTTGTTTTGAGCTGGATCCTCAAAACTCAGGGCTAATGGCTCATTCTCTGCCTTCATCTCTAGGTGAGATTTTTAAGATTAAGAGCATAAGCCAGTGAGCTGATAGTGGCGACTAATCCTTTCCTTGAAAGCCTGTTTTTGGGTTGGAAGCAACGCCGTACAGAATTATCAGTGCACCCAGGTTTTATTAACTTATTTATCAGTCTAGGTTTAGTATGCCCTTTTTGAAATCCGGGATGACACCTAATTCTGGACAGTGATTCGAGCAGTTTGATTACATTCACTCACTTAATAATCAAAAACTATCCTACCTGAGCAAAAAAGATTTTATGAGAATATTTTGTAAAATATATCTACGCCATTAATCCTCTTAATGCCTTTACTCAAAAGGACTTTCAAGAATTAATTTCATGCAATATTTATATATATTCGCATTTTCAACTAATTAAATAATCAAGGGTTAAATAGCTTTATTCTTACTTTTTTAAATAAGCTATAATTCTGGATTACGTATTTATACAGAGAAAGTTTGTTACCCCTTCAATAGCACCCATAAACATTTGAATCCTTGGATAGAAAAAATAAATCACTCAGTAATAATACGGATGCTAATGGTACCTGCATCCATATATAAATCTCTATGACTGGCTTAGGGAGAGGATTGTAGCTTTTGTTACAGTTTGGAGCGCTCCATGCTTTTATTGACCGTCAATGGAGGGGGTTAGAGGTTCTAGTTATGTTGAAGCAGTAAGAACGATAGACCTTGATTATGCTTTAGAAGCTAGCAGGATTTTATGTAGGGTTTATGGATGGTTATGGGTACACTTCGGTGGATGTTCCCAGCCTGGATTCCTGAGGGTTGATGAGCACCCTGCATCAAAGGTCCGGTTACTTGGTGTAAAACTGTTAGCCCTTTAAGCTGTACAGGATCGGCGTTCAGTCCAACACCATTTAGGCTAAGGCCCCCGGAACGCTCAGGTTGATTGAGCAGTGGTTCCTTAAACGATCGCATCCAGCTATCGCCAGTTAGAATTAATCCCAACCTTAACTGACTGGAGCCAAAGCGATAGTTAAAGCCTGGTCGATTAACCCTAGCCTTGAGGAGACCTAAAGTCCATGCTTTTCGGCAAATCGCAATACATCATGCCGTTCACGCAGATTCGCCAGCACCTCTTGTGACCAGACCTATGCTGTTACCCTATGCTGTGCTTTTCTTGCTGCTAGAGGGCGTTCCGGTTCAGGCTGTTTTATGGTGAGTCGTTGCTTGAGAATCGAGTTGAGTCTGTCGACACCATTCTGGGAGATGTGAACGCACATCAACGGTATACAGGGTTGCGGATTGATCTAACCAAGTGCTAACCATAAATCCTTGCTCCGCACAGGCGCAAACCGCGATCTTCTCGCTGGGGTTTGTCGGTAACTGGAAGTGGCTTAATGGATGGCCCTCATGACTCAGGATAAGAACTTGATGAGTTGCCAATAAAACGTATCCCCAAGCGGTGGGAAGAATCTGTTCCGGTTGCAGAGCTAAAGATATTTTCGTCAGTCGCCAGGGCTTTAAATCAATTAAGAAGGCCATCTGAGGGTCATGTTGACTGACAGCTAACAATCGATAGGGATTGGCAACGCTTTGAGTCATTTGTTGCAGCGGGATGGGCATCGAAAAGGGTTGGAAGCCATTACCTCTGCGAGTAAACCCCTGAAAATGACTTTGATCTTCATCTACAGAAATGGCGACACCAAAATGGGAGTCCAATACAAATAGCCAGTTGGGTTTACGAATGAGAGCAGGCTGGTGGATGGGCTGCATCTGGGGCCATTGATATATTTGTAAGAGAGCTTGACCGCCTAGCTCAGCTCCTTGAACAGCTTCAAAAGACTGCTGGCCACAGGTAATAGCTAGCCAGTTCTGTTCGGGTCGCCAACCAATTTTGTTATTCTGTCTCCAATCAATACCGGAGAGATTTTCGACCGTAGGTAGATCGCAGGGTTGGGAGTCTGGCGTATTCTCAAGGGATAAGGGATGTAGGCGAGAGGGCTGCTTAAAGGTGTTGCCCTGGATGGTACGGACCCAGGCTTGGCTCCCTCCCCATAATAAGTCCTTGACCGGTAATGCGAACTGCCACTGCTGCTCTTGAAACGGTCCAGGTGCTGGAAAATCGGCGGCATAGGATCGGCAAATCACTTTGTTGTGGCTGCCTAGGTAAACTTGATGGTCCTGTATATGTATACAGTGGATGGGACTCGGATATTGCTCTTGTTGAAGATTGAGATGACACGAGTGCTCTGGCCATTGTTGACTCGGTGCAAGGGTGTAGTTGGAATCTTCCGACGCTAAAATATCTGCAGCCAGGGAGACGGCCTTGAGCATTTCCGTCGCACTCTTAAAGCGTTTCTGAGGGAGCTTTTGTAGGGCCGTTTTTAAGACTGAACGGAGGAGAAAAGGAACTTCCTGGGGAATTTGAGCAACTTCATTGAGATGGGCGGTCATCAGTTCGCCCGGGAGGCCGATAAAGGGACGCTTATCCACCAATAGTTCATACAGCATCACGCCAACCGCATAGAGATCCGAGGCGTAGGAATGTTGACTATAAAAACGTTCGGGTGCCATATAGGCGGGAGACCCAGTGTCCCCTTGACCCAAGACTCCATATCCCGCTTCTTCGGCTAACCGAGCAATACCAAAATCGGTGATTCTAGCGGTTGTCCCCTGCTTGGTATAGGTGAGTAAGATATTTTCCGGTTTGAGGTCGCAGTGAATGATGTCGTTCTGGTGGGCATATTCCAACCCTTTGAGCACATCAATAATGATCTGCAACCGTTGCTGAAAGCTGAGATGAACGGGATGTTGTATTAATTCACGTAAGGTACCGCCTTCGCAATAGTCCATCACCAGATATCGTTCTTTGGCGGTATAGGTAATCGTCTGCACAGAGACAATGTTGGGATGCTGCAAACTAGCGAGTAACCGCAACTCTCGTAGAAAAAAGCGAGTTGGAAGTTCTCGTTTATTGAGTACCTTGAGGGCTACTAATGATCCGGTGTTGCGATCGCGTGCACAAAGCACTCGACCAAATTGTCCTTGTCCAACCTGCCCTAAAATGCGATATCGAGTGGGAGACATCCCAGCCCATGACCTCTAAATGCTGATGTCTTTATTGAACCCAGATAGATGGGATGACCTATCAAAAAATATCGACGGTTAGACAGATACCCTGGGTTTCTGCCAGAAATAGGTTTAGAAAGATTGTGTTTGGGGCTGATAGCTCTCGATGATCCGACCAGCACCATGGATCTGGCCATAATAAGCTTCGGTGACAGCATCTCCAGAAGGGGAAATGAAGTCAATGCCGATGCCATTGCGGCCTTGATCCGTACCAGAACTATGTATATATTTGCCGTCGCCCAGGTACAAGGCCACATGATTGGCCTTCTCGATGGGACCAAAGAAGACTAAATCGCCCGTTTCCAAAATCTGGGTAAAGTCTTGGATTTCAGATCCTGGGTTCGTTAACGTTTGGGTAAATGCTTCCTGTTGATAGGCATCGCGGGGTAGCCAAATACATTGTTCGGCAAATGCACGCTGCATTAGCCCTGAGCAGTCAAAGTTAGGACCAAGGGTGCCTCCCCATAAATACTGATTGGGTTGGTCCATGGCTGCCAGCATAAAGGCAATGACATATTGCAGGCGAGCCGAGATTTGATCGCGGGTGAGAGACGATGCTTGATAGGACTGGGCTGCCGGTTCGAGGGCCGTGAGAGCTTCATGACGAATCCAGCCAGGATAGTCATCTTCGCAAAGGCGAACCGAAAGGGCTTGCCCGGGTTGGGGGAGGTCGGTCAAACCAAACGTCAAATGACGCCCTGGCCAAGCCTGGGTTGCTAAAGCTTTGGAGTTGGGGGCATCGAGTAAATCAAGGGGAGCGACAATACGATACTCAACCGAAGATAAAACGCCGTCTTGTAGCTGCGCTTTCAGGGTATCAGTGGACACCATAGCAATGGATAAAGTTGCGATCGCAACTCAAATGCATCTTGAGCAATGTACCTGGGGTCGTTGAGTTACTTTTTGCGCAAGCGGTAGGTGATCCGCCCTTTGGTCAAATCGTAGGGAGTCAGCTCTACCTTGACACGATCACCGGGCAAAATTTTAATATAGTTCCGCCGAATCTTGCCAGAGATATGGGCTAGAACATTAAACCCGTTATCTAGGTCCACGCGAAACATGGCATTCGGCAACGATTCTGTGACCGTACCTTCCATTTCAATCGCATCTTGCTTAGCCAAAAAGTTGATCCTCCTAGGGATGAGTTTGAACCGATTTACCGAATGATAGGTTATCCAGCTTCTACACAGAGAGTATAAAGAATTATGTGAGATCTGCCAAAGCCGCTTTGATGCGTTCGGTCACGGCTTCCACTGTCGTATCGCCATCGATATCCGCTAAGCAGTTGCGTTCACGATAGAAATCTAAGATGGTTGCAGTCTCTGTATGGTAGACCTGGAGACGATCTTGGATAACGGCTTCCGTATCATCCTTCCGTCCTCGGCTTAGCATCCGGGTGACCAAAGTCTGTTCAGGGACCTGGAGATTGATGACGCGATCGCAACTTTGGTTCATCTCCTGTAGAAGCTTGTCCAACGTTTGGGCTTGAGGAATAGTCCGGGGAAATCCATCCAATAACCATCCACCAGCAGTATCCGACTGGGCCAATCGCTCTTGGACCATATCAATCACCACTTGATCCGGGACCAATTGCCCTTGATCCAAGTAGGATTGAACTTTCAATCCTAGAGGAGTTTTACCCGAAATAGCTGCTCGGAATAAATCTCCCGTCGAAATATGAGGAATACTAAAGTCTGCTGCGAGGGTAACGGCTTGCGTACCTTTGCCTGCCCCAGGTGGCCCAAACAGAATTAAACGTGCCACTACTGTTTCACCATCCCTTCATACCGTTGGGAAATCACATAGGTCTGAATTTGCTTAGCCGTATCAATCGCAACACCCACCAAAATCAGAAGTGATGTTGCACCAAAACCAGAAAAGATACCGCCACCAACCACTCTCTCGGCGGCCACTGGAACCAACACAACGGCTCCCAAGAAGAAAGCACCCAACAGCGTTAATCGATTCAAAACCTTTTCAACATATTCTGTCGTTGCCCGCCCAGGACGAATCCCTGGAATACTGGCCCCCATCTTCTTCAAGTTCTGGGACATATCAATGGGGTTAACCACCAAAGATGCGTAGAAGTAGCTGAAGAAGACAATCATCGACAGATAGAAAATCACATAGACCCAAGGTAGAGAACTATTGGGACTTAAATATCCAGCAAACTCAATGATAGTTGCATTGTTCGTTAGCCCCGCCAAGGTGCCGGGCAAAATCAGCATAGCCGAGGCAAAAATAATGGGCATCACTCCACCAGAGTTTAAGCGGAGGGGCAGATAACTCTTCTGTTCCTGATAGGTTCGTCGTCCCACTTGGCGGCGAGCATAGACAATAGGAATTCTGCGAGTGCCTTCTTGAACGAACACAATGCCGACAATCATCAAGATGAAAACAGAAATCAAGATGATGACTTTAGAGACCTCGCCTTGTTCAGCAATCTGCAACGCATTGCCTAAGGTGCTAGGTAGACCCGAAACAATACTCAAAAAGATGAGCAAAGAAGCGCCATTTCCTACTCCTCTCTCCGTAATCAATTCACCAACCCACATCACAAACATGGAGCCAGCCGTTAAGGCCACCACCATCTGAACGATAAACACAATGCCGGGATTGAACACAACACCCTCGGCACTATTGATTAAGATGGCAAATCCAGTACTTTGGATAATGGCCCATCCCAAAGCCACGTAGCGAGTGATTTGGGAAATTTTGCGGCGACCCGCTTCCCCTTCATCTTTTTGTAGACGCTCCAGGGATGGCAATGCAGCGGTCAACAGCTGCAAAATGATCGAGGCATTAATAAAGGGAATAATCCCTAAAGCAAAAATCCCTAGGGCAGAAAAACCACCACCAGAGAAGAAGTCTAAAAAGCCAAAGACAGGGTTGCCAGCAAAGGTTGATGTAAAAGCAGCACGGTTGATACCTGGAACCGGAAGACGAATACCCAACCGGACCAAAATCAACAGTCCCAGGGTGATAAAGACCCGACCTCTAAGCCCAGCTGCCTGGGCCATTTGCATAAAGGTTTCTTGGGCGGATGGTGTTTTACCTCTGCTGACAACCATGTCAGGGATACCTCTCTAAAAGCCGATTAAAAATGAAAGATGTTAAGACTCAGTAGACTGAAAGCTACCACCGGCCCCTTCGACTTTGGCGATTGCAGACTGGGTTGCGGCTGCGGCCTGCACATTGAGTGCAACCGTTAGCTCACCATCTCCTAGTACTTTCAAAGGTCCATCATTGGATGTAATGATGCCTTCGGCCATCAGAGACTCAAGGGTGACATCGGACTTCGCTTTCAATTCATTAAGCTTACCTACATTAATCGTAGTGTATTGCTTCTGATTGATCAGCGTAAAATGCTTTAACTTTGGCACTCGCCGGTATAAAGGATTTTGTCCACCCTCGAATCCAGGACGAGTCGGACGACCTGAACGAGATTTTTGACCGCGCATTCCAAAGCCACAGCTAGCGCCTTGACCAGCAGCGATTCCTCGGCCAACACGGCGACGTCGATGTTGGGAACCGGTTTTGGGTTTAGGATCGTTTAGTCTCATGATCTTGTTAAGTCAGGGGCTAGGGGTTAATAAACTAATTCGCTTAGGCTATCAGAGCACTAAGTAGCAGCATAGAGTTTTTCCACTTCAATGCCTCGTTCACCGGCCACCTCAGAAAAGGTGCGGAGGGAGGCTAGGGCATGGAGGGTAGCGCGGGCATTATTCAAAGGATTATCGGACCCCAACTGCTTCGCCAACACATTGCGAACACCAGCCAGTTCCAAAACGGTACGAACCGCACCACCCGCAATCACACCCGTACCAGGGGCTGCAGGGCGCATCATCACTTTGGCGGCTCCGCCCCGACCGATCATAGGATGGGGAATAGAGTTGGACCGAGTCAAAGGAACTTCAACCAGCTGCTTCTTGCCATCGGCAACGCCTTTGCGAACGGCACCAATCACATCGCTGGCTTTACCGACACCGACGCCTACTTGGCCTCGCTCATTGCCAACCACAACAATGGCTCTAAAACTGAGTTTTTTACCACCTTTGACGACCTTCGAGACCCGTCGAATTTGGACGACCCGCTCTTGCCAGGTGGAGTCTTTTTCCTTGTTCCGGTTGTTTTTGCGACGATTTTCCTTTGCCATGGATAATATCCTACTTAAAATTCTAAGCCAGCTTCACGAGCAGCATCGGCCAACGCCTTGACTCGCCCGTGATACAAATTACCGCCGCGATCAAACACTACGGCCTTGATTCCCTTTTCAATGGCTCGCTCAGCCACCAGCTTGCCCACGGCAGTGGAGGCATCACAAGTTGCTCCAGAAGATGATTTGAGATCGGATTCAACAGTAGATGCTGCAGCTAAGGTGTGCTGCTGGGCATCATCAATCACCTGAGCATAAATATGCTGGTTCGATCGGAATACAGCTAACCGAGGTCGTTCAGCAGTTCCCACAACTTTGCGGCGAACTCGCTGATGTCGGCTACGGGTTGCGTCTCTGCGAGTGGTTTTCATTATTTCTTACCTGCCTTACCAACCTTGCGGCGGACATACTCATCGGCGTAGCGAATTCCTTTGCCTTTGTACGGTTCAGGAGGACGAACTGCCCGGATTCGAGCAGCAGTATTGCCGACGACTTCTTTATTGATGCCACTAACAATGACATTCGTATTACTTTCCACTGCCACCTGCACGCCTTCAGGCGGCTCAATGGTGACGGGATTGCTATAACCCACGTTCAAGATCAAATTACGACCTTGTACTTGGGCTCGATACCCCACCCCTTGGATTTGTAATTTCTTTTCGAATCCCTTGGATACCCCTTCCACCATATTGGCAATTAACGTCCGGGATAAACCATGGCGCTGACGAGCGATGCGTGATTCGTTCCGACGCGTTACTGTGACCAGATTATCAGCCTGCTCAATGGCAACCTCTGGGGTTATCTCTCTGGATAACTCTCCCTTGGGGCCTTTCACAGTCACGGCTTGCCCTTTAATCGTGACATTCACTTTGTCAGGAATGGGAATGGGTACCTTACCGATGCGAGACATAGTCTAACTCCGTATCAATAACTGCAAGGGGGTTGGGTCTACCACACATAGCAAAGGACTTCTCCACCAACCCCAGTTTGGCGAGCGTCTCGATCGGTCATAATCCCACTGGATGTGGAAATAATCGCGATGCCGATGCCGCCTAAGACTCTCGGTAAGTCACGTCTATTGGAGTAAACTCGAAGCCCCGGCTTGCTGATACGTTGCAACGTGTTGATGATCGGTTGACGATTTTTGCCACGATACTTCAGCGTAATGACTAGGCGTCGTTCTACCCCTTCACCAGATTCTTCAAAGCTGGTAATAAAGCCTTCATCCTTCAACACCGAAGCGACGCTTCGGGTCATTCGGGTCGACATGACTTGTGTCGTTTGATGCCGTGCTAGATTCGCATTGCGGATCCGCGTGAGCATATCACCAATAGTGTCATTAGCTGCCATAATTACTCCTTATGAACCGCCCCCTTCGAAACAACTTAATTTTCACGGAAGGGCATTCCCAAAACTTTTAACAGGGCACGACCTTCTTCATCGGTTTTGGCAGTCGTGATAATCGAAATATCCATCCCTCGAATTTGATCAATGCTGTCATAATCCACTTCAGGAAAGATGAGTTGCTCTCGCAATCCTAAAGTGTAATTCCCCCGACCGTCGAAACTTTTGGGGCTGACTCCCCGAAAGTCACGAATTCTGGGCAAAGCCAGATTGACCAATCGATCGAGAAAAGCATACATCCGCTCTCCTCTGAGGGTAACCATGACCCCGACGGGCATCCCTTGCCGAATTTTGAAGCCTGCAATCGCTTTCTTGGCTCGGGTGACCACAGGTCGTTGACCTGTAATGACCGCTAATTCTTCCAAAGAGCGCTCTAGGGCTTTTGCATTTTGTGATGCCTCGCCTAAACCTCGGTTAACCGAAACCTTGGTGACTTTAGGGATCTCATGGGCATTCTTATACTTAAACTGTTCCTGTAATTTCGGAACGGCCGTATCGAGATAGAGGGTTTTTAGTCGGACTGTCATTACTTTTCTATCCTGTAGCGCCCTGGGCTTGGTCAGGGCAAAAATGAGCGTTAGTCAATAATTTCACCAGTTTTTTTCAGCATTCTGACCTTACGGCCTGAATCGTCAAAGGTGTAGCAAACCCGGCTAGCGACGTTTTCCTTGTTGGAGTAGAGCATCACATTAGAACTATGGATGGGAAACTCTACGGTGGAAATCTGACCTGATTCACTTTCAGAGCGAGGCTTGACATGCTTCGTTTTCATGTTGACGCCTTCAACCACAACTTGGCTGAGTTTAGGTAAGACATCAATCACTTCGCCCACTTTGGCCTTATCTTTGCCAGCAATGACTTGGACTGTGTCTCCCTTTTTGACGTGCATCTTGTAGCGTTTAGCTGTTGACTTTTTCTTAGCCATTAGAGCACCTCTGGCGCGAGAGAAACAATTTTAGTGAAGCTCTTGTCTCGGAGCTCACGGGCAACGGGGCCAAACACACGGGTGCCTCGGGGATTGCCATCTGGGTTAATTAAAACGGCAGCATTATCGTCGAAGCGGATACTCATGCCACTTTCTCGGCAAATGGATTTGCGAGTACGGACAATCACTGCTCTGACCACATCAGACTTTTTGACGGGCATATTGGGAGTTGCATCTTTGACCGTGGCAATAATGACATCGCCAACGCCACCATATCGACGGTTACCGCCGCCGATAACCCGGATGCACAACAAGCGTTTAGCGCCGCTGTTGTCTGCAACATTAAGTGTGGTTTCTTGTTGAATCATGATTCAGGTCCCTAGGGTCGATTAGCAGCCACTAAAACATCTGTTACCGCCCATCGCTTTGTACGACTGAGGGGACGGGATTCTCGGATGCGTACGCGGTCACCGACATGGCAGGCATTCTCTTCGTCATGTGCCTTATACCGACGGGTCTGACCCACGATTTTTCCATACTTTTTATGGGGGACGCGGTTGGACACGGCGACGACCACCGTCTTGTCCATTTTGTCGCTGACCACAACCCCAATTCTTTCCTTAATAGCCATGTGTTTAACTCCAATCGTCCAAATCCAACATGTAAAGTCCCAAACCTAAATACCTAACTTTGCTGCTGTTTTAAAGTTAAGAGTTGGGCAATCTCATGCCGTATGTGCTTGAATCGATGCGGTTGAATCGTTTCCTTGGTTGCTTTTTGGAATCGCAGATCAAAGAGTTCTTTCTTTAACTCTTGAACCTTGGCATCGATCTCATCCACAGAAAGGTTTTTCAAATCAGCCATTTTTGACAATGCCATGACTTAAGATTCCTCCTTTGGACGGGCAACGAACTTGGTTTTGATAGGCATTTTGAAGGCTGCCAATCGCATGGCTTCCCGAGCGGTTGACTCAGGAACGCCATTCATTTCGTACATAATCCGACCTGGCTTGACTACGGCCACCCAATATTCAGGCGCACCTTTACCCGAACCCATCCGGGTTTCTGCAGGACGCATGGTAACCGGCTTGTCTGGGAAGATACGAATCCAAATCTTTCCACCCCGACGGACGTAGCGGGTCATGGCTCGTCGTCCGGCTTCAATCTGACGTGAGGTGATCCAGGAAGGCTCAAGGGCTTGAAGACCATAATCACCGAAGCTGAGGGTGTTCCCTCGAGTGGCTTTACCGCGCATACGGCCCCGGTGTTGCTTACGAAATTTCGTTTTTCTGGGACTTAACATAATCAGGAATCGGGGGTAAGGGAGTAGCTGTGTCTAGCGGCCGGCTAAACGGAATCAAAAGATTTATTCAGAACGATCTTCAAACTGCTGGCGTCGTCGCTGTTGCTGACGTCGTCGCTGTTGAGGTTCGCGGTTGGTGGGCTGTTCATCTGCACCGGGGATGACTTCACCTTTAAAGACCCAAACTTTCACACCTAAAATGCCGTAGGTGGTGCTGGCAGTACGGTAGGAATAGTCAATGTTGGCACGTAAGGTATGTAGAGGCACTCTACCTTCACGGGTCCATTCACTCCGGGCAATTTCAGCACCGTTAAGGCGACCACCCACTTGAATCTTGATGCCTTCGACGCCAGCACGTTGCGCCCGTTGAATGGCTTGACGCACCACTCGACGGAAGGAGACTCGGCGGACCAACTGCTGGACAATGTATTCAGCAATCAAGGTTGCTTCGGCATCGACGCGAGCTACTTCGACGACGTTGATGCGAATGGGACGATCATCTCCCAACTCTTTTTGAAGGCCGACTCGGAGGGACTCGATACCACTACCGCCTCGGCCCACGACTACGCCGGGGCGAGCTGTTCGCACTTCCAAGTCAATCTGATCGGCCTTGCGCTCGATGCGCACACCAGCGATGCCAGCATTGCTCAGATTTTTGTTGACGTAATTGCGAACTTTAAAGTCCTCTTGAAGGAGTTCGGGGTAACGATCGGTATCGGCAAACCAGCGCGACCAGTGATCTTGTGTGATCCCTAGTCTAAAACCGGTTGGATGAATCTTTTGTCCCACAAAAATGTCCTCTGTCTATGGCTCAATAAAGGTGGTTAGCTAGCCTCAGCGCTCACCGCAATGGTGATATGGCAGGTCGGCTTTTGAATTTGATAGGCCCGTCCTTGGGCACGAGGGCGAAACCGCTTTAAGCGAGGACCTTGATCTGCATAGGCATGACTGACTACGAGATCTACAGGGTCCAATCCGCGATTGGTTTCGGCATTGGCCACCGCCGAACGTAACACCTTTAAGACTGGCTCACAGGCTCGGTAAGGCATAAATTCGAGAACAATCAGGGCTTCTCGGTAGCTCCGGCCCCGAATTTGATCCAGAACCCGGCGCACTTTCCGAGGAGACATGCGGATATATTTGGCTTTGGCGTATGCGCCGTTGATATCTTTGAGTTGCGTTGTCATCGCGTTATCCTACATCCGTGCTTTTTTGTCGCCTTTGGAATGGCTTTTGAAGGTGCGAGTGGGGGCAAACTCACCCAGCTTATGTCCCACCATCTGTTCACTGACGTAAACCGGTACGTGCTGACGACCATTGTGGACGGCAATTGTGTGACCAATCATTTGCGGGATGATGGTGGATGCCCGTGACCAGGTTTTAATAACTTGCTTTTCGCCTTTTTCGTTGAGGTTCTCCACCTTGGTTAAAAGATGGTCAGCAACGAAGGGGCCTTTTTTCAGAGAACGAGACATGGTTGAGTGAATGAAACGTCAAATAAAGTGCAAACGATAGATTAAGACTGGCGACCACCCCGACTCCGCTTGGAAGAACGGCGGCGGCGACGGACAATCAACTTGTTGCTCTGCTTCTTCTTCTTCCGGGTCTTATAACCCAAGGTAGGTTTACCCCAAGGAGTGACAGGACCGCTGCGACCGATGGGTGCCCGTCCTTCACCGCCACCATGGGGGTGATCCACGGGGTTCATAACCGATCCTCTGACCTTAGGACGGCGGGCTTTCCAACGATTTCGACCGGCTTTACCGATGGTGATGTTGTTGGACTCGACGTTACCAACTTGGCCGATGGTGGCGTAGCATTCTTTCTGGAAAAGCCGGACCTCCCCAGAAGGTAGCTTCAGGGTGACCATTTTTCCTTCTTTCGCGACGACTTGAGCCAAGGCTCCAGCAGCACGGGCCAGTTGACCTCCTTTCCCAGGAATCAGTTCAACATTATGAACTTCAGTACCGAGGGGAATTCTTTCTAGGGGTAGCGCATTACCCACTTCAATGGGGGCGTCAGGGCCAGCAACGATGGTGGTACCCACCTGAACGTTACGGGGATGGAGGATGTAGCGCTTCTCGCCGTCTTTATAGTTGACCAAGGCAATGCGAGCATTGCGATTGGGATCATATTCAACGGTGGCAATGGTGCCAGGGACACCTAGCTTATTGCGATAGAAGTCGATGATCCGATAGCGACGCTTGTGACCGCCTCCTCGTCGCCGACTGGTAATGACTCCTCGATTGTTGCGACCTTTGGCTCGATGCTTGGCTTTGACCAAGGATTTTTCGGGCCGATCGCGGGTAATCTCGGCGAAGTCAGAACTCGTCTTTTGGCGAGTTCCAGCGGTATAAGGTCTGTAATAGCGGATGCCCATTGCTATATCACTTCAAAAAAGACGTCAGAGGGAGGCACTTAAACTTCTGGGAACAGGTTAATGGTGAATTCCGGTGCAAGGGTAACGGTAGCCCGTTTGTATTGGGCTTTGTGACCGATAAACTTGCCGATGCGCTTCTTTTTGATCGGCATATTGCTGGTGGAAATGCCTGTCACTTTGACTTCGAAAAGCTCTTCAATCGCAGCTTTAATTTGAGGTTTGGTCGCTCTGGGATCGACTTCAAATACGTACTGGTTGTTTTCCAGAAGTAAGGTGGCTTTTTCAGTAACGATGGGCCGCCGAATCAAGTCGGCCAAACTGGTGGGTGTTACCTTAGTCACTGTAAACCTCCTGAATTTTTGCGATCGCAGATTGGGTTGCCACAATCTGATCTGCTGCAAGCAAATCGTAGACATTTAAGTTGCTGGCTAAAATCAGCTTCAACTTTTCTACATTACGGGCAGACAGATAGATAGTGTCATGTTTGTCCGCCAAAATCAGCAGGGTTTTAGAGTCTGCGTTTACACCCCAACGCCCCATTGCTTCTAGCAAATCTTTGGTCTTAGGCCGAGAGAGGTTATCGCCAAAATCTTCTACTACAACCAAGTCTTCGGCTCGGCTCGCAAAAGCTGTTCTCAAGGCTAACCGTCGCTCTTTGCGATTCATCTTGGTGGAATAGCTCCGAGGCTTGGGGCCAAAGATGACACCACCACCCCGCCAAAGGGGAGAACGGCTGGAACCTGCACGAGCGCGACCGGTTCCCTTTTGTCGCCAGGGCTTACGGCCACCCCCGCGAACTTCAGAGCGGGTCTTACTAGAGGCGGTTCCCTGACGGGCATTATTCATTTGACGACGGAGGGCGCGGTGCACGATATGAGCCGCATTCTCTTCGTTGGCGACTTTCAGATCAAGTTCTGCTTGACCTGCGTCCTCTCCTTGCCAATTTCTTACTACACAATTAACCATGTTCTTTACTCTTTAGGCGTCTTTAGGCATTCGGCACAAAACTAGCTTTCGCCCACAATGGTGGCAGGCTGAATGTTGAGCAAAGCACCAGGCTTGCCGGGAACTGAACCCTTGATCAACAAAACGTTGCGCTCAGCATCTACCCGCACAACGGTCAATTTACGAATGGTTTTTTTGACGTTCCCCATTTGCCCAGCCATTCGCTTACCAGGATAGATGCGGCCAGGGGTCGTACCTGCACCCGTTGAACCCGGTGCGCGGTGGTTTTTAGAACCGTGACCCATGGGGCCTCGTCGGAAATTGTGGCGTTTTTGATAACCCGCAAAACCACGGCCAATGCTCGTACCGGAAATATCAACCAGCTGGCCTTCAGAAAAAAGATCGGCGGAAATACTTTGCCCAAGCTCATACTCGCTGACATCAGCGAGACGGTACTCTTGCAGATGTCTCACAGGAGTAGAACCGGATTTTTTCAGGTGTCCTAATTCAGGACGTGTTAATGCTTTTTCGGTGGTGCTGCCATAGCCAATCTGAATGGCAGTGTAGCCATCTGTTTGGGCCGTTTTAATCTGGGTGACCGGACAGGGACCCGCCTGAACGACGGTGACTGGAATCGCACGACCCGCTTCATCAAAAACCTGGGTCATTCCCAGTTTTGTTCCTAGAATACCGACAGACACAGTGAGCAGACTCCCTTACCTAAACACAATAGGGAACCCTATAACACAAAAAAATTGACCTCAGGACGCCTAAAAGACGCAATATTGCCGAAACTCTAAGCCAGGAAGACATTAGAGTTAACGCCAATCTGAGGAGCAAGTCAATTGTAGAAACAACAGAAGCATAAATTAGCTTCTCGGCCCTTAGGACTTGGGTTATTTTCGGAACCCAGTATCCTGCACAAGCACCGATTAATCATCATAGACTAGGAATGAATTCGTGTCTACATAAATTTTCAATTCACTGGCCGTTCATGGTCCTCACAGGGTTGAGGCGGCTATTAGAGTTCTAGGTTGGTAAGCTGTTCATGCACTTAATCTTGCCCTTCTGGTAGAAATTCTCTCTCTAGAACTTGCTCGGGTGTATAAGGGCTCTCCGTGGGGAATGTGCTGATACCTAGCTCTGTTTCATCGGCCGCAAGCTGTCGTGCTTTTCTGTAGCTTTCTCCAAAGCTATCTATGTAGTAATTTTTCAAGCTTGGACTATCCGTAAAGGCTTCTTGAATGCGGATGCGATGTTCTCTGATACCCCCTCGCCAGCTGCCGCTCTGTTTGCCGGGTTGGTATCGCCACTTTAATAGGTGCAATAAAAGAATGCGTAAATTACTTCTGAGGGCATTCTTTTCGCTGCGTCCCAAGCTTTCTACCTCTTCGATCAGGTTTTCAAGATCCAGCTCACTAAATCTACTTTGTTTGAGCAGTTCAACTGCTTGATCGATCCACTCAACAAAGTCAGTGTCATACAACTGCTGATGAACTAGGCCATTATTCCTGATCGGTCTGCGGTCATTACTCTCACTAGATTGTTCAGAGGTGGGGAGTTGGGTGCCCGTCATAATTGCCACCAAGACTCTTGACCTACCTCACTAATGTGACATATCCAAAGCTGTCTTGGCGTTAAGCCTTTTGGATGTCCAAAGCGACGTAGTTACCTGTAAATGTGCCGACTAATTGATCCACTGCATAGACTTCAGCGGCTAGTTGGATTCGACTTTTGCCCTTTCTTTGCAGGATTTTGAGAAACCGTTGCCATGTCTCTGGTGAGGGTGATGCGCATCGTGCTTCAAAGTCACTGGTGACAGGCTGTAGGTATTCCACGCTGTTATCTTGGATGACGATTCTGTAAGGCTTTGGTAAAGGTTGAAGCTGAATATGGACAAAAGTCCAAGCTGACAATATCGCTAAGGTGGAGATACTGCCACCAAAGCCAGTTTGGCGATGATTAATATTCGGTTGCAGAGGAACCGATAAGATGACTTGAGGATGTATGGCACTGACGGTTACAGCCATGGCTGCCGAAATTGGAATATGTTCGTGGAGATATTGTTCTACTGCTGTACAGTCTGAAGTCACGATTGGTGTCCGTAGGGTAGGTTTTTTTGCCTCAGTTTATAGTGATCGGTTCAGCCCTTATCTTCATAATCGGCTCATTAGATTCATGGACATCAGTGAGCTAGTAATTGACGGGTCTCTCTTGCGGCTGCGACCATGGCTGCTTTGGGGCTGAGTTGTTGGGTAAATGCTGCATTGAGATACCGTTGCAGGATATCTGAAGCCTGATCGTATTGAGCAATGGCAGGGCGCAAAACCGTCTGTTTCTGAATCTCCCGGAGTAAGGCGAAGTGGGGATACTGAGCCAAGATATCTGGATCGGTATAGAGAGATTTGAGGGTAGGTAGATATCCAAACTGTTGGACCACCTGCCGTTGGGCCGCTTCGCTAGAGAAAAACTGAATGGCTTGCCAGGCTTCTTCGGGATGGGAGCTGGTGGTGGCAATCCCCCAACCCCATCCGCCTTGGCAAGCCCTTGCCAATTGTTCGGGTTGAGACACCATAGGATGAATGCCGACTTTGCCTTGGACTGGAGAAGTGAGAGCATTGATCAAAGACCAGGCATAGGGCCAGTTACGCATAAAGACGGCTTGCCCATTTTGAAAGAGACGGCGGTTTTCTTCTTCTTGATAGCTGACCGTTCCGGGGGGTGAAATCCCCTCTTTCAGGGTGTTGACGAGGAAGTCTAAGGCTGTAACTGCATCTTCCGTATCTAATCCCACTGCTAATGTTTTTGGATCAATCCAATAGCCGCCAAACCCTGACAGTACCTCTAAGAACATGGCGGTTGTGCCTTCGGTCTGTTTACCTGGCCATAAAAAGCCCCAAGGCGTTCCTTGGGCTTGCAGATCTTGGGAGATCTGGATCAAATCCGCAAAGGTATCAGGGGGAGCATAGCCATACTGATCGAGTAAATCTTGCCGATAATACAAGGCTCCTACATCTGCTCGTACGGCAGGGTAGCGATAAAGTTTGCCCTGGAATTGTCCTCCTGACCAGGCACCGGTTAAGAACTGGGCTTCCTGTTCAGGGGTGACTCGTGATGACAGATCCTGCAACCACCCTGCAGCAGCGAACTTAGCCACCCAGGTGATATCCATATAGACCAAATCATAGGGCGCATTACCTAATAGGAAGGCTGATACGTAGAGGTCTTCGACAATATTGGAGGTGCTGGGGCCTTCAATCACCTCAATATGAATTTCAGGGTGCTGGGCTTCAAACTCAGCGATCAGCGGTTTCCAGACGGGGACTTCAAAGGCAGCGACCAGAAAGCTGAGGGTAATGGGGTCTGCCTGGGCTGGAGTGATGCAAGAGACACTCAACAGAAAGGTGCATAAAACAACACCCAGACATCTGCCAATGGACTTGAACAGTGCTGGGTACTGATGATTTTTCTGCAGCATTGTCAGCAGAAGGTTGGGATTAGGTGCGAGGAGCACGATGGAGGGGCGGCATGATGTAGGCCCCTAGTCCTAGCCCCGAAACTAAACCAAAAAGTGTAACCACAAAGTTGTTGTATTCCCACCACCCCCAAGACTGGGCATAGAGTTCAAAGGGATAGACTAAACAGAGACCAATGGTCAGAACCAAACCGGGCAAACCATAGCGATTGAGCCAATAGGGCGCTTGGCCTTGATTGACGGAAAACAAATAACGCATGGTTACTAGTCCCATCAGGGTGCCGAAACAGCGCATACAGACAGCCATTAAATAAGGGGGCATTAATGCTAATCCCATTTCGGGTTGGGGACAAACATGATCGCCCATAAAGTAGATGATGCTGGCGATCTGAGGCAGGATGGGTAACCCTGTGGATGCTAGGAAGGGAGCGGCCAGTGGGCCAGACACTAATCCCACTAAGATGACGTCGGCAATGATGCTGCGCCAGGGACGAGGTTGTTTGACGAACTCCACCGATTGGGTGGGCCGTTCCACTGTCCGTACCATTAAGATCCTCCTAAAATTCGATACCAGGTTGGGCTTTCACGCCTTGTTCACGGAAAGGATGTTTGACCAGGGTCATCTCAGTGACTAAATCGGCCTGATCGATTAATTCTTTGGGGGCTCCTCGCCCGGTGAGGATGACGTGGGTGTCGGCAGGCTTGGACTGCAATCCGGCGTTTACGGTGGTGACGTCCAAATAGCCATGCTTAAGGGCAATATTGACCTCATCCAAGAGCACTAGACGATAGTCAGGATTCTGAATATAAGCCAGGGCTTGCTCCCAGGCGGCTTGAGCTTTGGCGGTGTCGCGCTCGCGGTCTTGAGTCTCCCAGGTAAATCCTTCGCCCATGGCATGAAACACAAGCTGATCGGGCCAGTTTCCTAAGACGGCTTTTTCAGCCGGTTCCCATGCTCCTTTGATGAACTGAACAATGGCGACTTTATACCCATGTCCCAGGGATCTCATGACCATACCCAAGGCGGCAGTGGTTTTGCCTTTACCGTTTCCCGTATGGATAATGACTAAGCCTTTCTCGTGCGATCGCTCGGCGACCCGCTGATCCTGCACCTGTTTGCGGCGCTGCATTTTCTGCTGATGCTGCTCTGCAGTGAGTTGCGAGTCAGTTGATGGTGAGGTGGAAGAGGCCGATTGAGTCATAGGAATATCAGTAACAATGACTGGGCTCTTTAAAATAGTAATGGTTTCCGGTCAAAGGGATCATTTGTTAGCTAGAGGCCTTGACCTATGCCCAACTTCAATATCTAAGCGCCAGGGAGGACTTCCCTATCGCTTTGTTTTGGGGCTGGATAAACGTTTGCGATGAAGTACTAGGGGCTGTGGATTAGCATTAACTCCCACTGCAAATGATTTTGCGAAAAGGAAGGAGCGGGGGTTCTAGCAAATTGGATGCGGTCATTACAGTGATTTCACCGGGTTGCCAAGCTCCTTCCTGTTGGTGGTAGCTAAAGCGGATGGTGGTGATTTCGAAGGTGTGATCACTATTGCCAGATCGCCACTCAGATTGTACTGAAATATCTTTAATCTTTGCCCCGCCATATTGATTAATGTCGTTGATTAAAGCGGTGTGGGTGCAAGAATCGTGTTGAGGAATATAGTTCTTATTTCTGGCAATGATGGCTGATAGATAATCAGTTCCTACTTTCTCAGCACTGGGATAGGGCAAAACGGCTGGCCCCAAAAGTTTGTTCAGAAATAGATTAATCAAAATACCGAGCAGAAAGGGTCCCAACAAGAAGCCCACACTAGTCGCCACTGGAACGGAAGCAATCCTTTGACTCAATTGAAAGGGGCGATGGGGCATTCAAGAATCGAGTAATAGCTGGAGGGATAAGTGATCTCTAATATGAAATCCTTTACGTCGCAGTGATCTAAATTGCTCCTGAACTCCCGATAACGATTGCATGACAAGGCTAGCCTACAGTAAGGATGCAGTCAGCCAAAAACATGGACTATTCTTATTGGGATTATGTCCCAGGCAAAACCGCATGATTAGGACATAGAGGCAAATTCTGTTTGCGATACTCCTATCTCTGACTCTCGAAATGGGTCCGTCTTGAGGTCTCGTTTATCACTGCTAGCGATGAAATTAGGCTGAGTAATTGTGCCATCCTTTAACGAAATGCATGGTTAATGAGGCTAATGCCAACCCCAAGCACAAATAAGCCTGCCAGAAGAGCGAGAGAAGATTCTAAAATCACTCTGCTTATGGGTTTGTCTGTGACAATGGCATCTTCTAGTAAGGGCAACTGATTGCTGTGCTTTTGGCGACCCAAGACTCGAATAACATCCCCGTTGCGAATGACCTTTTCTCTCAAAATTAGGGTTCGACGGGTACCTGTTAGTTTGTGCTTTAATGTGATTTTTTGTTCGGCTAGTAAAGATACGGATCGGGATTCTGTAAATTCACTCCATAAATCTTGGCGATCTTCAAAATGAATATGATCTAGCTCTAATTCGGTTGGTTTGACCTGTACTTGCCCTCTGGATGTCTGCACACTCAGATTCCACCGTCCCCGAGATTGACGATGTAGGAAGGCGAATGAGTCACCCTCCTTTGTATTATTGCGTGGCTCTAGTATAAAAAATTCATAGGCGATACAAGCGGTTTGGCTGATGGGTGTCGTTTGCACTTCATTGGGATGGGTTGCGCAGGCTTTGCCTTTAGCCATCATTCGGCCTTTACGTCGAGGATGGTAGCTGGGGGCAAAGATGGTGAGTTTTAAGCCTCGGAATCCGATATAGCAAGCTCCTCCACCCATCAGTATCACAAACAGCCCCAGGAGTAAGTGGAAGGTGAAATTTATAAAGGCTATGAGCATTGGGATGGCTCGATTTAGGACTGGACAAGTAGCAAGCGTGCCCTTCCACCCAAAGTACCCAGTTTAGAGAGGTTGAAAATCGTTTCCAGAGCTGTGGTGCAATTCGATAAATTAGCAGAACGCTATCGTCCGCATATTCAGCCCCCAAGATTTGACAATGAGCATTCCTCTTGGATGTATTCCAATATCCCAAAACAATTCGGCCATTCTGAAACTGCGTTAAGTAAACAGTTTTCTCTATTGGCCATAGTAGACTTCTCCTATACTTCCACCTACAGGCATTCCACTTGAGTCAACGTTTGTTTCAAACCTTCCAGCCTTTAGCCGCCATCGCCACCACCCCCAACGCCGTCCACACCCTCCATCCCCTCTGTCAACAAACCGGAGCCACCCTTTGGGTCCCTGCCTCCCTCTCCCACCTACCTCACACCCAAGCCTATAGCGGCTCCCTCAAAGACCATCTCCAAACCTTGTGGAACGACCATCAGGGTCTGATCTGTTGCCTTGCAACCGGAGCCGTCGTCCGCCTAATCGCCCCCCTCCTAACCGACAAATCCCAAGATCCTGCCGTTGTCGTCCTTGATGAACCCGGCCAATTCGTGCTCAGCCTCTGCAGTGGTCACCTGGGGAGAGCGGATCAACTTACCCAACTCCTCGCCCAACAAATCGGGGCCACCCCTATCCTCACCGGGGCCAGTAATGCCGCTAACTTGCCTAGCATTGATACCCTCGGCATCCCCTTCGGCTGGCAACGAGGGGCTGGTGATTGGAACGCTATCGCTGGAGCCATTGCCCGAGGTGAAACTGTCACTGTCCACCAAGCCGCTGGTTCCGAACTATGGCAAGCTCATTTACCCCCATCTCACACCTATCAATTCGTTAGCGATACTGAAGCGCCCCAAATTTGGATCAGCCCCAAAGTCCTATCCCCAAAACAATCCAGCGTCCAATGGCATCCCCGCGTTCTCTGGGTTGGCATGGGCTGCGAGCGAGGCACCTCCCGACAGCTAATGGAACAGGCCCTGCGACAAGTCTGTGAACAACATCAACTGGCTTGGGAAGCCATTGCTGGGGTTGCCACCCTAGACCTGAAAGCCGATGAAGTCGGGTTAGTGGATCTCTGCCAACAGGCTAACTGGCCTCTAAAATGCTACTCCCCTGAAGACTTAAAAGCCGTAGCAGTCCCCACCCCTTCCGATGTCGTTAAGGCTGAAGTGGGCACCCCCAGCGTGGCTGAAGCCGCTGCCCTTAAAGCTGCCCAGCAATTCACCCTCCTGGCAACCAAGCAAATCTTCAAAGACCCGGCACAACCTGGAGCGGTCACCATTGCCATTGCTCAAGCTGAACAAGAATATACCGGGCGTAGGGGGCAACTGCTTCTAGTAGGAACGGGACCTGGTGACCTGGACCAAATGACTCCTGCATCCAAAACGGCCATTACCCAAGCAGATGTGGTGATTGGCTATACCCTCTATGTGGACTTGGTGCGATCGCAGTTTCGTCCTGGTCAAATCATTGAACCGTCCCCCATTACCCAAGAACGCCAACGCGCCCAACGGGCCATCGATTTAGCTCAGTGGGGCCTGACTGTTGCCGTGATTTCTTCGGGTGATGCTGGTATTTATGGCATGGCCGGTTTAGTGATGGAAGCACTACAGCAGAATGGTTGGGATGGGCAGACCCCAGTCGTCCAAATTTTTCCCGGAATTTCTGCTCTGCAAGCAGCTGCTTCTCAAGTGGGTACGCCCCTTATGCATGACTTTTGCGCCATTAGCCTCAGTGATTTGCTCACCCCTTGGTCCGTGATTGAAAAGCGCCTAGAGGCTGCCGCTGCTGCTGATTTTGTCATGGCTCTGTACAATCCGCGATCGCAAAAACGCATCGAACATCTACTCAAAGCCCAGCAAATCTGTTTGCAACATCGAGATCCACAAACCCCCGTAGCCGTGGTGAGATCGGTCTATCGTCCAGACCAAACCACTCATCTGGGAACGCTATCAGAGCTGGATACGCTGCCCGTAGATATGCTCAGCACCGTGATTATCGGCAATGCCACCACTCGGTTTCACCAGGATTGGATGATTACCCCCAGAGGGTATTTCCCTCCTTCTAATCCCTCGACTTAGCTCAGATCGAACTAGCTAGGTCTAAGAGACCTTTGCAAACCACCGCCGAATCAACTCCACCTGAAAGCAATACCCTCCATCTACAGATTGAATGAGGTCTTGCTGTCTCAAGTGACGCATTAGGCTATCTACTGGTTTATTTAGATATTGGTTTAAGTCGCTAGCGGTAATAGCATTCCCTTCTCCCCGAGCTGCCATATATTTCAGAATTGCTAATTCGTCTACACTGACTTGATTTTGCTCAATATCGGTAAAGAAGAAACTGGCACTGGTCAAAGCTTGGGGAACCGCTGCTTCCACATCTGCCAAGGTTGCCCATCGGCGGATCGTGATGCCCTGCTCATTTTTCAGGGCAATAATTTCAGCACAAAGCAGTTGGATCAAAAAAGGATGGCAGTGGGTTAGTGCTATCACCCGCTGTACCGCATCAGGCTCGTATTGCAACTCAAATTCAGGGATGGGATTTGTGATCAGCTGCAGCGCTTCTGGTTCCGTCAAATAGCTGACTGGAACCACTTGCAGATTAATCAAATAGCTAGCCCAACTTTTGAATGCTTCCAGAGTATGAGTGCCCGAGAGCAATACCTTAAACTGAGGGCGATGCTGAATGAGATGACGTAGCATTCCCAAAATGGCAGATTCGTCAAATCTTCCCTGCTCAAAGGCACCCACTAAAACTTCAAACTCATCTAGAGCTAGCAATGCCGTCCGATTGCCCAACAGCACCCCTACTTCATCTAGCCATTCTTCAAACTGGGTAAAAGGATCAACCGCCAAATCGCTTCGTTCCAAAGGGGGAAATTGAACGCCTCGATACTGTTTTGCAGCGGCTGACATGGCTTTGGCTAGGTTATATAAAAAGCCCGTGTGATCCTGAGCCCGTGATGCTGACCCTTGCAAATCCACAAATAAGGGAATAATCGTCTGGGGGAGCAAACGCCCTAAATTATTGAGCAATGACGTTTTGCCCATGCGTCGCTGCCCGTACAGCAACAAAGCCGGACTGCGATCATCGCGCACGAGCTGTTCAATTCGCTGGCTAATATCCGTCCGACCAACAAACAGCGCCTGTTGCCCAGTTAAAGGGATACCGATAATGTAGGGCGAGTCAATTTCTTGGTTCTGGTCCGTCTCGGTTTGGAGGGTTTCAATCTGTTGGGCAATGATCTGATGCCAGGCCTGAAAAATAGTGCGGAATCCGGCGATGCGATAGTCGTTATTTGCTGGCCGCGGGACATAGACCGCATCCCCTCGTATCACCTGCCGTTGAGTATCCAATCGTTCCAAGACCGCGCTCAGAGCCAACCGCTGATTGTAGGAACTCCTTTGCTGTAGGGCGGCATCCACATCCAAACTGATCTGCTGACAGATACGGAATAGATGACTCTCCTCCGTTGCTTCACCCAGAATCGTCTTCTGAACCTGGCAGATATCTGCGATTGTTCTGCATTGCTCTAACTTACGAATATTCAGCTCCACTTGAGCCTGGTGAGCCGCCCATCGTTGCGGTGTGCGATCAATAAAGTCGATGGCCGCTTGTCCCTCTTGTGCCCAACTCTCCAGAGCCAGGACTAAATGCTGATCTAGCCCGACTAACGGCAGATATTGAAACTCATCCCAGAACACCGTATGCCATCGTAGGACGCTAGATTGATGCTCCGTTCTTTGGGTATCGAGGCGATACAGACACTGATTCCACAAGATTTGTACGGGATATAGCAAAATAGGTCGCCACTGGGCCATCGTTAATCCCAAAGCGATGCAAACCAGGCTTATCGGTAACGTCAGTTGCAGGGATAGCCCACCAATCAGACTGGCAAAAATGATATACACGCCGCCGCTGCCAATGGTGCCCACAATTGCGGCAATCCAAGGACCAGCGATGGATTCCGTCAGCACATAGGGCAGAGCAAATAAGGTGGTTAAGAGTGCGGCATTACCACCGCCAATCACCATACCCCGAACCACAGCACTGTTAACGTTTAAGCCCAGTCCCACTGCTGTGCCAATGAAGGCTCCTAAACCAAGGCACATTGGGATTGCAATCCGCCATCGCTGCGTTCGCCATCCCAGGGCAATACCGTAAAAGCACCCCATTCCCAACCCTAAAAGGGCAAAAGAGACGGTGTTAAGTGGAATTGCACCCGGCCGGAGAAGCTGCGTTGTTGCTTGGGCCACCGCCCATAGACCGCTGAGGCTCAGGACAATCCCCAACACTGCACCACCTAGTTTTTGCGATACGGGAATGAGATCGCTTTTTCGAGGCGACAAACTCACAGCTACACTAGCCGCCACATTCGAGGCATTAATCCCCACCAAGGACACCGGGTGAATAAAGCTCTGCAACACCCCCACACTCGCTGCAGCTGACCCCAACCCCCAACCCAGCTCGGCGAGGGTGGTTGTTCCCAGCATGACCCCAAATAGGAGTCCCACCACAATCCCGCTGATAAAACTGCTGGCCAAACTAACGGCGACGCCCACCACCATTCCCCCAGCTAAGCTGCCAGCGACACTTGCAGCCATGCCCACTGCCATGCCAAAGGCCATATCAGCACCAGAAACACTTAATCCCCATAGCCCCAGACCAACAACACCCCCAACCAGCAGAGGCAGAATTACATACCCTTGTATCAACAACCGTTTGAGCGCTGAGGGCTGGGGTTGTCTCCAATTGATCTCCGCTAGACAAAAATCAGGGCGCAGATTGATGGAGCGCAGGTGATGTTTCCAGGCCGAAGGATGGAAGAAGAACCAACAGAGTAGATGCAAACTCCCCAAAACTAAGTTGGGATGCAGGGGCGGAGCATGGGTATAGCCCTGTAAGCGCGACACCGTTATTTCTGATCCAACAAATATCGATAGGGTTCAATCTGTTTCAACCCTTCGACTTGCCATGCTGTCCCGGTTTCGTCATTTTCTAAGGCAAACAAACGTTCAGAACATAAAATTTGAGCCAAAAACGGCCAGCCCCCACTCTGCTGGCAAATCCAAGCTTGATCCGCGTCCGTAAAGGGAATCGGTGAACTTGCAATGAGATCTAAGGTATCTTGCTGCTGCCAAGGGGCTAATGTCGTGGAATAGCCAAAGATATTGAAAAAGGGCGAGCTAAATCCGCTATGTTGGGCCAGTTCCATGGGTGTCTCTGGAGCAGAGATAACAAAGGCCAAATTGCCCGCCGTTTGATTTGTGGCTAAAGACCGAAGACTTTCCCAAAAGGCATCGTCTAGCTCAGGACATCGCTGCAAACCCACCCCAATCTCATCTAGCAGGATGACGGTGGGCTGATGGACGGCACCACTGACCCGATCCATAAAGCCATCTAAATCCAGGGCATCGGGAACTGGCAAACTGAGGGCCGATAGTAAATAGCCTAGTAGTTTATCCTGGCTGGACATGCGGGCATTTTGAAAATCAACGAAAATCCAGTTGTAGAGATCTGGACGAGGCAACCAATTCTGCTTTTGGTGGGGTCGCAGTTGATCCGGTGCAGTCGTGGGGATGGTCTCTAGGTAGCGGAGAAACGAGGTTTTACCTGACCGCCGTGGACCCATGATCGCCATATTCTGCAATGGATGGTGTTTGAGCAGGGTAAAGCAGCGTTTGAGCTGTCTTTCTCGACCAAAGAAATGACGGGGATGGTGAATGGGTGTCCCGGTGATAAACGGTGACGCTTTCAGGGCAGCAGGTGGAGCATCCAGTGCCGATGGGGACTCTGTGTAGGCAATCGCTTGCCAATCCAACCCCAATTGATCGCAGATTTCGCGGAAGTTTTCGTAGTCAATGGGTTTACCGCCCAGAAAATTCTTGACGGTGGAGAGGGACGGGCCAATGTCGGCGGCGAAGGCCTTTTGACTGGGATACCCGTTTCGTTGCAAAGCCAGTTTCACTTTCGGCAGGTTGTCGATGGTGACTCGCAGGGATCGTGCCATTGTTTCGTGCAGAGGCTTTGCTCAAATTGTATCGTCCATCCATTGGCTCGAACTCAACCTCAAGTCACCCCTAAGTCCCCTCTCGCCCAACCGTAATCTCAGCCTTAGCCCGGTTTAGATAAAGGGGATAAGCATTTGGTGCCGCCCGATGAACACTGCCCATGATATCGCCAGAATTCAAGCTTGCGATCTCAAAGTTGATCCTTGCTTGGGCCAGGTCCGCTGGTCTCCTCAAAAATCAGCTTGGATCAGCAGCATGTATCTAGGAGCGCTGATCGGTGGACCACTGACCTTTTCAGGCGATGCGTTTCTACTGTTTGCCGTCACCAGCGTGATCACCCTCTGTGCGGGGCATTCAGTGGGTATGCATCGTCGCTTAATTCATAACAGTTTTGACTGTCCTCAATGGTTAGAACAAGCCATGGTCTACTGCGGCACCTTGATGGGGTTTGCGGGGCCATTTTCGATTATCCGAATGCATGAGCTGCGTGACTGGGCGCAACGGCACCCTCACTGTCATGATTATTTTGCCAGCCGCCAGAACCTCTGCAAAGACTGGTTTTGGCTGTTGCATTGCGATCTGTATTTGCGATACCCCCCGGCCATCCACTATGAAAGGCGGGTCGCAACTAACAGGTTCTACAAATGGTTAGAGAAAACTCGATTTTTACAGCAGGTGCCTTGGGGAATGGTGTTCTACATCATTGGAGGTTGGTCTTGGGTGGCCTGGGGAATCTGCGTCCGCGTGAGTGTTTGTGTCACTGGGCACTGGCTTGTGGGCTATTTTGCCCATCGATGGGGCCATCGTGATTGGCATATTGATGGCGCAGGGGTGCAAGGCTATAACGTCCCAGGCTTGGGATTGCTCACTATGGGGGAATGTTGGCACAATAATCACCATGCCTTTCCTAACTCAGCTCGGTTAGGGCATGGTTCTCATCAAGTAGATCCAGGCTGGTGGTTAATTCGCAGTTTACAAATGTTGGGTTTGGCTTGGAATATTCAGCGACCCCAGAATGTCGAAATCAATTCTAAGCTTATCTCCATCGATCCTCGGAGAAAGGGATAACTTAGCGGCTGTCAGGCTTTTGCCACGACAAAATCATATAGCGAAGTAAGCCTAAACGACTCGTGCCTTCGAGCAGTAGTGTCTGTGTGATCGCAGGTAATAAATCCGGTGAAATCTCAATAGCCAGGGGCAGTCGCTGAAAAAATCCATAGGTAGGCAGCGTATTTTGAGTCACATCCCTAGTGTTCAGTCAAGAAAAGACTGACAGGTATATTTTCTAGAATGAAATGGACGCATTCTAGGAGAACGTCATGGGTAAACGGTACATCGTCACTCTGAGTGAGCCAGAGCAACAGTATCTCAAGAATTTCACGTTCACGGGAAAACGAGGTGCTCGGCAAATCAATCATGCCCGCATTCTTCTGAAAGCGGATACTAACCAAACTCATGGTGGTTGCTGTGATCGAGAAATTCATGAAGCGATAGGTGTCAGCATACGCACAATTGAGCGGGTGCGTATGCGATTTGTGGAAGAAGGCCTTGAAGCTGCTATCAATCAACGTTCTGGGGCAGGTCGAAAGCGAAAAATACAAGGAGAACAAGAAGCTCATCTGATTGCCTTACGCTGCAGTGAACCCCCCGTTGGTCATGCTCGCTGGACATTACGCTTACTCGCAGACCAGATGGTGGAATTAGGCTACATCGACCACCTCAGTCATGAGAGTGTCCGACAAACTCTAAAAAAAACGAGTTGCAGCCTTGGCGAAAGACCTGTTGGGTCATCCCCCCACAGCAGAATGCAGAATTTGTCTGGCGAATGGAGGAGCTCTTAACGGTTTATGAGCGTCCTTATGACTTGAGGAATCCTTTGATTTGTCTGGATGAAGCCACCAAGCAATTGGTTGAGGAAATCACTCTACCCATCGCGGCTCAACGTGGTCAACCCGAACGTGTTGACTATGAGTATGAACGTAAGGGCACAGCCAATCTCTTTATGTTGTGTGAGCCAATAGTAGGCACGCGATATGTGAAAGTAACTCAACGACGAACTGCCATTGACTATGCTCATCTACTCAAAGAATTAGTGGATGTGTTTTACCCTGAGGCCCACACCCTCACGCTGGTTCAAGACAATCTCAATATTCACTCCCCCTCCTCACTCTACAAAGCTTTTGAACCTGAAGAAGCCAGGAGACTTTTATCTCGGTTCGAATTTTTCTACACCCCCAAGCATGGAAGCTGGCTCAATATGGCTGAGATTGAATTAAGTATCCTGTCTCGTCAATGTTTAGATCAACGCATTGCTGATTTTCCAACCTTACAAAAGCATGTGAGGGCTTGGAATGAGCACCGAAACCAAAAGGGAACATGGATTGACTGGCGGTTCACGACGCAAGATGCCAGGGTCAAATTACACAGACTTTACCCATCAATAAATCTTTGACGGAATACTAGACTGCATTGCCCCAAAGCCAACCTGCCCAGACAAAATCCGATATTTTTGAAGGGTGTAGGTGACATCAAACGATCCATAGAAACTAGGCAAGACAGGATTTGACTGCCATAAAAAAGCGGGCCATCCTTCCATTTCAAACGGTGCAAAATCAGAAATCGCCAACCAACCGCCTGGTTTAAGCACCCGCAACGCTTCCTGCAAAAACTGCTTGCGATCTGGAAAGTGAAAAATACACTCAACCGCTAACACCGCATCTACCGATTGATCGGCAAAGGGCAGCGCACAAGCATCCCCTTGGACAAACTCAATGGTGTTTTCTGGCCGAGCAGTCACTGTTTGTTGGGCATAGGCTAGCTGACGTTCATCCAGATTCAGCCCCAATAAACTGACGTTCGTAAAACGCTCATTCAAGCTGGCTACGGTGCCCCCTACACCACACCCCACATCCAAAATGGTTTGATGGTCTTGTACCTGAGCCGCAGAATAAATTTCAACACTCATTTGCTCTGCTGCGGCCCCATAATCCTTGGCCGTATAGGTAGCCTGATCTGGATTGGCCCAATAGCCCCAATGAACATGGCGACCAAAAGCTTGCTCAAAAATAGCGTCGCCCTGGTCGAGTTGTTTCAGAATCAGATCGAAATAGGGAAGCGTCAGTGCTGAATTAGCCATGGGTTCATTTCATCGGAAAGAGCAAAATTTCTGCGGATGATATAAACCGCCTTTGATGGCGGTCAAATTTCAATCACAAGATCAGGGATAAAACGTTCATTAGGTTCATCTGGGTAACCTCTGGGATTACAAATCACCCGCGTATTGCCGATGGCATAGTCATATTCTTCATGGACATGACCATGAACCCATACTGTTGCGTGGGAGTTTGCAACAAACGGGTCCAGATGTGAAGCGTAGGCCGCACTCAACATATCCTCTTGGTAGGGATGGGGAATGGAACGTTTACTGGGGGCATGGTGCGTCACAATTACAACTTTGCTCCGCATCGTCTTGAGCTGCTTGATCTCTTCAGACAACCAGCTCAAGGATTTTTGGTGAATGATAGCCGTATCAAGGGATCGCAGCTTACGATAGTCCGGGCTCACACGAATTTTACGGTAGTCCGTCATGGTCTGAGTCGCCTCGTAGCCCGCAATTTTGGGTTCACCAAACAATTTAAAGTTTGTCCATAAAGTACACCCCAGGAATGTCACGTCATTGATGACTAAGCAATCATTTTCCAAAAGGTGGATATTTGTATCTGCGATCAATTGCTTAAGATCCTGAATGTGCTTGGGAAAGGCCCTGCCGTAGTACTCATGATTACCCAACACATAAATAACCTGATCTGGGAATCTAGTTTTTATCCACTCAATGCTTTTTTTACCCACATGAATATCCCCCACCAGAATGACTTTCAGGTTTACTAGCTATTCATGTTAGATAATTACTCATAATTTGAAGTCTACAAAAATAGACATTCTTCACAACCTTAAAAACATAATCTCAATTTAATTATTAGTCGAATCAACCAAAATCTTATCGCTAGATCGCAAATTTCTAAGCTTTTTTTAACTTCAACTGTTTTGTGATATTCGCAATCAAATAACTCCTCATAAATAGCTGCCGATTGCTTAAAAAGTTTTGCCGCCTCCTGAAAACGTCCTTGAAAAAAATAGTTATCAGCAGTGTTACTAAGACTCTCAGCAACTTTAAGATGTTTCTCTCCTAAGGTACTCTTTCTTATTTTTAAAGATTTTTCAAAGTAAGGTTCTGCCTCTCGATACTGTTTTTTCATATTATAGTGATTACCTAAGTTATCGAGGATCTGTGCGAAATTAAAATCTCCAATTTCTTCTAGGTTTAGAGCTTCATCATATAAAGATTTTGCTTTTTCAGAAAGACCTTTTTTCTCATGGATTTTTGCAAGGTTGTTGAGGATTGATGCTATATCAGAATTTTCTTTAAATAATGACTTTTGACTTAATTCAAGTGCCTTATTATAGAATGATTCAGCTTTTGAAAACCGTTCCTGCCTAAAGTAAAGTGCTCCTAGATCGTTGCGTAATCTTATACCTAAGACACCTTCTTCTTCAGAGTCTTTTATCTCTTCAAATACCTTCTCTAAAAGCGGTTGTGCTTCCTTGTCATTACCCAGTTTTAAGTAAAACAATCCTAGATGCCTGAGACTACGTAAATAATCAGGGTTCTTAGCACTTAATTTTTTCTGAGTTTGATTTACGCCTTTTCTTCTCCAGAATAATGACAGACTAAAATCTCCCTGCCCTTCATAAAATCGACCGATACCTTCAAATGCCCAGATCAAATCTTCGTCTGCTAGATAACTAATCCAATGATTAATCATTTCTTCAAGGTGTGGGATAGTTTTCTTCAGCTCATCAATCTCATCAATCGTTGGAATGTCACTAATATCCTTTGTAAAACCAATCATTACTTTGCAATAAGTTTTTTTTAGAGATTCTCCCTTATCAGTGCGCTCATTCAACTTAATTCGAAAGAATTCCTGAATAATTTGATGGAGTTGATAGGTGCCTTGTCCTACTCGTTTCAGCAAGCTATTGTCGATTAACCCCTCATCTCTGAGTTCTTCAAGGCAATCCGTATCCTTTTTAGATAAACTCATCTCAACTAAATGCCAAGAGATGGGAGCGACAGAAAACATCCCCAATAAGCAAGCAAGTTTCTGTTCTGCGTCGTTTAGCTCTACCCAACTCAATTCCAGCGCAGCGGCAATCCCTAACCGGGCTGTCATTCCTGATTCTGTTTCAATGAGGGCTTTCGCTTCTAATTTCTTGGATTCAAGTCTTTCAATCAGCTTTTGAACAGACCAATCTAATTTCCTTGCTAGAAACCGTCCCAATAATTCTAAACCTAGGGGTAGATTACCGACTTTTTGACAAAGAGTTTTCACAGAAGTGAGCTGTGACTCTATTCGATCCTTCCCCACAATGGCTTTTAGTACTTTAATTGCAGCCTGATCAGTGAGTTTTTCAATCTCTATTTGAGTAACTGATGAACCGAGATTGATGCGTGTGGTAATCAGGATCTTGAATTTCTGTGAGGCAGGTGGTAGATAGGGATCGATAGCAGCATAGTCTGTGACATCATCCACAATAACGAGGCTATCTCCTTCTGGCCATCGTTGCCATATGAATTTCACTTTCTCCTTAGTTTCTAGTTTATCGGGTGGTTTGATGCCCAGATTAGCCTTGGCAAAGCTGATAATTTGAGTAGCAATTTCTTGATCTCTCGCCCGAAGCCAACAAACACCCCCAGGATAGAGTTGTTGGTTAAAACAGGAGATCGCGTACTGGAGGACAAGCTCTGTTTTCCCGATTCCACCCATGCCTCTGACTCCAGTGATACCACTTAGCTCATTGTTCTTGAGCTGGCTTTGGAGTTGAGTAAGCAGATCCTCCCGACCCTCGAAAGCAATCACACCACTACGGGGAAGATTATTGGGGATATGAATATTGGGATTTAACTCTGTCCGGTCCCAGTCGGACGACTTTAGTCAATTCTGAATATTGATAGTTTCTGCTTGGTTTACTACCCCACCAGATATCTCATTATTGAACTGCAATCTAATTTGATTTTCTTGATCTCTTTTTGTGGGATTTGATAGGTCTTGTGTCTCTGATGCTTGGGTTTTAGATAAATTGTAGGGTTTTTCAAAATCCTTGATGAAATTAATCAGTAAGCGATGCTGGTCTGCATATTTATCCTCAGGCTTGGCGATTGTGATGTGATCTGAACCAGCTACTTTATAGGATCTGCCAAAATATCTTGCGCCTGAGAATGGTTCCACAATTTGTTTTTTGAAGCCAAAGAAACGAATGATTTTAATGGGTAAAGCTTCAATGAGTTCTTGCCCCTTAATATTTAATCTATTCGCATCTTTGAGGTTAATAAAATCATTGTCCAAATCATTGAGCCAGACATTATTCTGGGAAAATTTCAAAGTCTTTGCTTGTGTATACCCGAAAAATTCTGATACAAGGGCAAGCATATTGGCATAATCAGAACCTAATGAGGGAGATGCCACCAGAAACAAACCAATGCGTTTTAGTCCTTTATCAATTAAGTTCGATTCTTCTCTAACCAGGAATCGCCTTGCGATAATACCTCCCATACTATGGCACACAAAGATAACTCGATCGCTATCCAAGACCTGATCAAAATTAGTTATATGCTCATATAAAGAGTCAACGATGTCCCCCAAACTATAGGAACCTGCATTGAATCCAGTTTGATAGGAAAACAAGTAGATTCCTATATCATCTAATTCACCTTCAGCTTTTAGTAAATTCGGCCAGTAAGTCCCGTTTTTGGATCTCCAGCAATCATCGCTTGAGTGAATCCCATGAATAAACACCACGTTAAGGCCATTCTTTGGTTCTCTCAACCATTTACCTTGCTTATTCATGTTTTAGCACCAGATGTTGAATATAAAACAGAAATCATCAGATATGGAATTTGGCCTTTAGCCTCAATTTTCACGATGCATTATCTCTTTTCTGAGTTTGTGACTTGAATTTATTGTGATCATAGAAGCGACTGTCAGGGTAAAGGGTTCAGGCATGGCTGTGTTCGTAACAGATATCGGCTAATTATCAAGGAAAAATCCTGATATTATGCGAGTCTTC
The DNA here is from genome assembly GCF_000018105.1 of Acaryochloris marina MBIC11017. GTDB lineage: Bacteria > Cyanobacteriota > Cyanobacteriia > Thermosynechococcales > Thermosynechococcaceae > Acaryochloris > Acaryochloris marina. The sequence continues at coordinate 4,710,368 of NC_009925.1, read as the reverse complement.
AGCAAGCTTTGAGATTAAGATAACTAGGTTCACTGGATGAGACCATTAACAATGGATGCATCTAATTGGGACTTGCCCTCTTTTGGTGATCTGAGATGGGAGTTAGGGTAAATAACTTCTCAAATAACCGGTTGCTTAGCGGTCCGATGTATCGCCTAGTCAGCCATAACTTACCTTAGAACTCAATTTCTTCCACCAAAAATGCATAAGACCTCTTTGATTTTGGAATGTACATAAATGTACATACAGGAAACATTTTTGCAGAGCTGTTGTATTCAGGATTGAAGGATGATGTTATTTGGACGCCAAAACGTTTCAAATCATCTATAGAAAGATGGTTATTCACCATTAGCTAGAGTTAGGCTATCCATTACCACTATGGGACGAGCGAATCCATATGTTCTCAATTTAATTCGGTCTTTAGCTTCAAGGCAATGTTAGAAATGACATGATTGAAATTGATATAGGTAAGGCATGATACCTGTATTCTTTTAATCTAGGTATCTGTGGGCCTAGTCTTCCCCAGAAACGACCAGAGACTATATGTCGCAAACCTTAGTTCTTAAAATTGGCACTTCCAGCTTAACCAACCCAGACACTGGGCATTTGGCTTTAGCAACCATTGCCTCCCTTGTGGAAGTCCTTAGCCAACTGCGACAAGAAGGTAACCAAGTGATTCTTGTCTCCTCTGGAGCCGTCGGAATTGGCTGTGCCCGTTTGGGTTTAGCCGAACGACCTAAAGCCATTGCCCTTAAGCAAGCCGTTGCAGCAGTCGGTCAAGGGCGATTGATGCGCATCTACGATGATTTTTTTACTAGTTTGCAGCAGCCTATTGCCCAGGTCCTGCTGACCCGTGGTGACTTAGCGGATCGCAGTCGGTATATCAACGCCTCCAATACCTTGCAAGAGCTGCTCAAATTAGGTGTGATACCGATTGTGAATGAAAACGATACGGTAGCCGTAGATGAGCTGCTCCGGTTTGGCGACAACGATACCCTATCGGCCCTAGTGGCAGGATTAGTTCAGGCGGACTGGCTTTTTATTCTCACAGATGTAGATCGCCTCTATTCGGCGGATCCGCGTATCCAGCCCGATGCCCAGCCCATTGTCACCGTCGAACGGATGGAGGAATTGGCAGCACTGAATGTCAATGCAGGTGCCCAAGGGTCCCAGTGGGGAACGGGTGGGATGGCTACCAAAATTTCTGCAGCTGCGATCGCAACCAATGCCGGTGTTCGTACCGTGATTACCCAAGGCAAAACCCCTGAGAATATTCCTCGCATCTTAGCGGGAGAATCCCTCGGCACCCAATTTCAACCCCATCCTCGCCCCCACAATGCCCGCAAACATTGGATCGCTCATGCCTTAGTACCGACGGGCAAACTCATTTTGGACGATGGCGCGGCAAAAGCCATTACAACGCTGGGAAAATCTTTGCTAGCAGCAGGTATTACAGCTGTTGAAGGCGAGTTTCAAAGCCAAGAAGCCGTTTGCTTCTATGATTCTGCCGGCGTAGAAATTGCCCGAGGCTTGGTCAACTATAGTAGTGATGAGCTGCAGCGCATACAGGGGCGTCAATCGGAGGATATTCCCCAGGTGCTTGGATATGCCGGAGCAGAAACTGTCGTGCATCGCGATAATCTGGTTATTACAGGATAAAGCCCCATATTTATGACCTTATACATCAAAATATCTTCAATATTCGCCCCACAGACCCGGTACGCCCTGTGAGTATTGAACTTCGAACTATATTTTTTGGTCGACGCCCCCGTAGGCTAAGAGCGGGCTGGCGAATCGTTGTCCAGAATGGGCTAGAGCTTGTTCTCTACATCTTTCTTCACTTTATTTTTTTTCGGAATGTCTCAGATGCCACTCAACAAGCCTTTATCTTCGACAAGCTGCTATTCGTTGCCGCAACCACCCTTTCCATTTACTTAGCCCGTCGTTACCTCGACCGCCACTCCTTCGACTCCATCGGCTTAGAAGTGAATATCTGGATGTTGTGGGATTTACTATTTGGATTCTTGCTGGCTGGGGTGTTGATGGGGGGGATTTATACCATCGAATACCAAGCTGGCTGGCTGAAGTTCATTGGCTATCGGTGGCAACAAGACTCGATGGGAACCGTTGTCGCTGAGACCTTGGCAGGTTTATTAGTTCTTGGGCTATGCCCCTCTTGGCAAGAAGAGCTAACCTATCGGGGCTATTACCTGCAAAATATCAAGGAAGGGCTCAATTTAGCCTTGGCCATTGTTTTAACGTCCATCTTCTTTGCCGCCCGCCACATCGGTAATGCCAATGCTGGTGCCCTCTCCACCATTATTATTTTTCTCGCTGGCCTCTGGCTGGCGTTTGCCTGGCTCGTTACCCAGCAACTCTGGTTACCCCTTGGCATTCATGCAGGTTGGAACTTCTTTGAAGGCGTGGTGTTTGGCTTCCCTGTCAGTGGGTTTACCAGCTTTCATTGGATTGACCATAGGGTAACTGGCCCGGTTTGGATTACGGGAGGAGCGTTTGGTCCGGAAGCCGGTGTGATTAGTATCGTGGCGATTATTATCGGGTTTGTCGCGATATTTGGCTGGAGTCGATGGCGTCGTTATCTGGCCCAGCGCCTTCAAGCCCAAAGTTCAAAAACCTAAGGTATATCCCCAATTTGTTTATACTCATGGCCGCCAAAGATCACCTCTGAATTGCGGTAATGCTTGAACTCCAACAGATTGTGAAACGGATCTTCTAGGAAAACGGTGAAATGCTCTAGAGCCTGATCCTGAAAGCGTAAGCGAGGCGGTTGGTAAAACTTAAGTTGATGCTTTTCAGCTCGATCAACCAATTCTTGCCAAGCGGATTGCTGAGAGAAGACCAGTCCAAAATGCCGTGGATAGATGCCTTTTTGGGGTTCTGGCGGTTGACGGGTGACATGGGCCACTAACTGATGGCCATAGAGACTCATGATCAGAGATTGGGGACTTTCGCGACCTAGCTCACAGCCTAAGCCTTGCTGATAAAAGGCTTTCGTCTCTGGGATGTTCGTGACAGGAAAAGCCAGGTGGAATAGGATGAAGTCAGTGGTGGGCGGTTGTGTATCCATAGTTTCAATAGTTCCCAAAAATGACTTTGATTGATGCCATTGGAGAGTTGAATCCCTGGCTCCTCGCTGCCTTGTTAAATACAGGGTTAGGCTTGGTGGGCTGGAAACTCGTCTCCAAGCTTTTAACACCTACAGGATTAGTCCATGCCTGGATTTTAGGGGTAATCGTCTGGGGTGTTTTGGGTTGGCCAGGCTATGGGGTCGTTCTATTCTACTTTTTGGCTGGATCCGCTGTAACGAAAATCGGCATGGCGGAAAAAGAAGCCGCTGGTATTGCAGAGAAACGGTCTGGGGCTAGAGGCCCTGAGAATGTTTGGGGGTCTGCCGCCAGCTCAACCCTATGTGCTCTGGCTACCTTAGTGGTTCCCCTACCCTACCGGCCTTTGCTGTGCCTGGGTTATGTGAGCGGTTTTAGTACGAAGCTTTCTGATACAACGGCCAGTGAAATTGGCAAAGCCTATGGCAATCGCACCTTTCTGATTACAACCTTGCGGCTCGTGCCCCGGGGAACCGAGGGGGCCGTTAGTTTAGAAGGGACCGTCGCCGGTATGCTAGCTTCGGTCGTGATTGCTCTTTTGGCTTGGGCAGTAGGCTTAATCGACTGGATTGGCGTGGTCTGGTGCGTAATTGCGGCTTTTATTGCGACTAATTTAGAAAGTGTGATTGGAGCCACGGTGCAATCACAGTTCAAGTGGCTGACCAATGAAGTGGTGAATGGGATTAATACGTTGATTGGATCAGTCGCTGCCATGGGGATGGCCCTCGCTTGGGCAGGACTGCTAGTACGGTAACGCATTCCTCCTCATAGATGTGTAGGGGAAGAAAATGCGATAGGATGATGCATCAATAACATACGGAGGCCAAAAAAGGATGGCTTCAAAATCTGGGATCGTACCAATGGTGCTAGCTGCAGTCGTAGGTGGTTCAGGGGCTCTATTGTTAACGCAGCTTTACTTCAGTATTTGGATTGAACCATCAATCACCGCTGAAAAAGCGCCGCCGGTGTTGGAAGTAAAACCGACAGTTCCAGATGCGATGGCCAAAGACCAGCCCAAGGTCATTGCCAACAAAGAACCGCACCTATCCATTGACCCTCGTTCCGATGTCCTCCGCATCAGTAATCAAACCCAATTTCCTATTCGCGTGGTGCTGCGCAGTCATCTCAATCCCAACCATCCCAGCCCCCCTGACACACCCCACTTCAAAGAGCCAGTTCATTGGGATTTTGCCCCCCAAGAAGGCAGTATTGGTGGCCTCAAAGTCTCCTTGCCTTCAGGTCCCATGCAGCTCTATCAAGGCGATGTCTTGATGGCCTTTGCCCTCGATGGATCGCAAAAATACTGGGGGCCTTATGTGGTGGGAGATACCCCACAGCCCACCCTTAAACAGACGGATGCTGAGTGGCATTTAGTTATTTCCCCCTAAGTCTCCAAAGCCAATAGCTGGGGCATCAGGACCTTGATGGCTTCCCCCCGATGGCTGATCTGGCGTTTGGCAGTTGCCGAGAGTTCGGCAAAGGTTTGCTGCTGAGAGGGAACATAGAAAATGGGATCATAGCCAAAGCCCCCCTCGCCTTGCGGAGCCTGCAGAATTTCTCCCGGACAAACGCCTTTTGCTTGACAGGCTACGCTGCCATCCGGTCGGGCCAACGCAATTACGCAAACGAATTGAGCACTGCGATCGGTCTTTCCCTGGAGTTCTGTCAGCAGACGTTGAATCCGATCTATATCGGTTTTGCCATATCGGGCCGAGTAAAGACCGGGGGCTCCATCCAGAGCCATAACTTCTAAGCCTGAATCATCGGCAATCGCCCATTGCCCCAAGTGCTTTGCCACCTGAGTTGCCTTGAGAATGGCATTTTCCCGAAAGGTGGTGCCGGTTTCTTCAATCTCTAGATCCGGGGGCATTAGCTGTAACTCCCAGGGCAAATCGGCCAGGTGTTGCTGCATCTCTTTCAATTTGCCAGGGTTTTGGGTAGCCACAATCAAGGGGGGCATGGGGTGGATCTCCTCTGTTAAAAATCAGTTCTGTTATCCTTGCGACCAATCACCTAGGATAGGAGCGACGTTTGCTTTGATGATGACGGACCATGCCGGCTTTTTCTGATATTGACAGTATCTATACTGATGGCGCTTGTTCAGGGAATCCTGGTCCAGGCGGATGGGGCAGTGTCATCTACTTCAAAGATGGATCCTGCCATGAAATTGGCGGGTTTGTGCCTCAAACGACGAATAACCGGATGGAATTGCAGGCTGCGATCGCAATCTTGGAATTGTTGCAAGACCAACCGTTACCTAAGACCATTCCCCTCTATACTGACAGCGAATACGTCAAAAATGGCATTACTAAGTGGTTGGCAGGATGGAAACGTAAAGGCTGGAAAACAGCTAAAGGTAAAGCGGTTCTGAATCAAGATTTGTGGCAACAGCTCGATCAACTTAATGATGCGACCATAGACTGGCGATATATCCGCGCTCATGGAGGCCATGAAGGCAATGAGCGATGTGATCAGATCGCTCGTGCTTTTTCCCAGTATCAAACCCCTGACCTTCACCAAATTACCCCCAGTACCATGCCAGACTCTCCCGAAGTGAATCAACATCCTCCCGATCATGCAGAACATCCTGCCAGTGAATCGAGGATCTCTCATCTGCAGGATTTAGTCGAAACGTTGGAAATTGCCGATCACATTGCGAAAGAGGGTTATCTAATCAGCAGTTCTGAATTAGCAGATCTAATGGCGGTCCACGCCAACGCGGTCACTAGCAGAGGGGATGAATGGGTGTGGCGCAATTGGCTAATCTCCCGTGTCCGTCGGGAAGGCAACCAGATTCTGTGGCAGTTAGAGCGTCTTAACTCCTAGGCATCGGCCCCAAAAAACAAGTGAGGCTGCATTTACAGCCTCACAAATCTATCAAGTCTAAAGAGGTGGGTTAGCAAGACCCACTTGAAACTTTAGCTTTGCCCCGTAACTTTAGCTTTGAGCTGACGATAGTCTTCTACCAACTGCTGTCGTTTTTCGGCATAGGTTAAGTAATTCCAGGCGAACCAAGCGGAATAGCCTAGACCAATCAGTTCGAGCAGTGGCGCAACGAAAGGAATTGAATTGAGAACGTCTAAAACGCCATTTGCAACCGCTGCAGCAACGGCTGCAGCAGAAATGACTAAGAACAGATTTAGAGGTTTTTTATAAATGGAATAGGTTTCTCCCACCTGTTTGGGGAACGTATCCACAAAGTCTCTTAACTGCTTGCCAATCTCATTAACATCAATCGAAGTGGAGTCGTCCGCAGAAAGAGGAGACAAGCTTCCAGAGGTTTCGGTACTTACATCCAAGTTGGCAGTCGTCTTTGTTTCCTGGTCAGCATCCATGGTGTTTTTAAGGGAATAACAACTTCAAAATAATTTATCGAGCAGAAATAAAACTATATCTCAAGATCATCTACTTAATCCGGGTTAAGCCTAACATGACCCTAGAACCACATATTGATTGCTTGTACGCAGGTATGTGATTTAAACATGTTACCCATTTTTTTTAGAGATATCTTCGCCTGGAAATGGATGTCATGATTCACTCCAATGCTGAACCATTTCAGCTATGTTTAGTAGAGCTGCTGTTACTGCCGTTGCTCCTGTAAAACAGGAATCTGCTTGAGATCATTCTCAATCCCTAGGGGATAAATAATCCACGCTCGTCGAAACGGTTGAATTAAGGCTTGGACAAGGACCGACACTTCACTAATTTCCACCAGCCCTTGCCCCGTGAGTAAATTAATGCCTCGTTGGTACAAGGTATAGCCGCGAGTCAATGCAACTTGCAGCCCCGTATAGTAGTTAGGATCCCAGCCTTGCGCCTGAACCAATTTCTGGCTATGGGCTAAACAGTCTTGTTGTTGAGCTGCGGTCAGATCGGTAATATCCATCGCCTTCAGCAAATCTCGATTGAGATGGCGGCGACATAAATTACTCAAAATAGCGTCATTACTCTGCTGCCACAGGTGCAGATGGTAGGTGAAAACAATATCATCCGCAGCGAGATAATCCTGCAGCGATAAATTACCGTCCGTCTGAAACAACCAGGCTCTCACGGTTTGATCGGCGCTAATTTTTCCTTCCTTCAACAGTTCTTTGGCCCGCCGAAAGGCTTGCACTAAGCCCCAAGCCGATGCCAAATTTTTGGGATGATTGTAGATCTGGGCATACATAAAGTAGCGAACCACCAAATAATGCTCAATGGCGGCTTGCCCCTTTTGCTCCACAACTAACTGCTGGGTTTGGGGGTCATAATCCAGCGCCATCAGAATGCGATCTAAATCGAGCTGGCCATAAGACGCCCCCGTGAAATAGCTATCTCTCAAAAGGTAGTCGAGACGGTCACAGTCTAACTGACTCGACACGAGCTGACTAACAATAGGTAATTCAAAAGTCTTTAAATAGACTTGTTCCAACTGAGATGCTAAATCTGGGTCAAACTGATCCAGCAAGGTGCGCATCCGGGGTGACTCCCTCAGAATGGTGCGCGTCCAGGTCTCATGATGGCTATTAAATATATCCTCGCCAGTATGGCTGTAGGGGCCATGACCAATATCATGTAACAAAGCTCCGCAAAGAACGAGGGCACGGTAGGGCAATAATTGAGGATAAGTCTGAATTAACCGATCAAAGGCCAGCCGGGCGACATGCATCACCCCCAAAGAGTGGGTAAACCGAGAGCCTTCAGCACCATGAAAGGTAAGGCTAGCGGTTCCCAGTTGGCGAATACGCCGTAATCTTTGGAATTCAGGGGTATCGATCAACTGAATCAACAGAGATTCAACCGGATCTTGGGCCGTTAAGGTAATACTCCCATGTAAGGGATCATGATAGGTCCGACTAGGTAGAGGTTGCACTGGCAATCACCGCTGGTTCTGCCAGAAGTTTGAGGGCCTGCTGATATTGAGTATCCGCATCCGTCCCCACTTGGTCACTTCGCAGGGTTTTGAGGGCAACGATTTTATCGGGTTTAATCCCCACCTTATTAATGTTGCGATGACTAGGAGTTTCATATTTTGCGATGGTAATCGCTAGACCGGAGCCATCCGACAGATTAAACAGAGATTGAATCGAACCTTTGCCAAAGGTTTGCTCACCTACTAATTGGGCACGACCATTATCTTGCAAAGCCCCTGCCAAGATTTCACTGGCGCTGGCACTACCCCGATTGACTAAAACAATCAGAGGGGCGTCCGTTAGGGAACCGGCTTTAGAGTCAAAGCTATTGCGAATCCCTTGGCGATCAACGGTGTAGACGATGGGGCTGGGGTCGAGCCACATCTGGGCAATCTCAACCCCAGCTTGCAAAAGGCCTCCCGGATTATTCCGTAGGTCTAGAATGTAGCCTTCAGCCCCCTCAGCTTCAAGGCGGGTAATCGCTGCCTGCATTTCTTGGGTAGCATTGGCGTTGAATTGGCGTAGACGGATAAAACCAATATCTTGACCGTTGGGTTGAGGACGCAATTCAGCAAATACCGGATTAATGGCAATGCGATCGCGTTTGATGGGAAACAGCAATACGCCCTGATCAGGACGTTCCACCTTTAACTTTACCGTTGACCCGATGGGACCACGCATGCGCTCAGCCGCTTCATCTAGGGACAGGTCCGTAGTTGGAATATTGTCAATTTTGAGAATTTGATCTGCCGCTTGCACCCCTGCACTAGCAGCCGGTGATCCTTCAATAGGAGCCAGTACTTCTAAATAGCCTGATTCTTCATTTTGAATGATTTGTAAGCCAACCCCAGTGAGTTCACCAGACGTACTGGTCTTTAAGCTCTGGTATTGCTTTGGCTGTAACAGGCGAGTAAACGGATCGCCAAGGCTATCTAGCATGTCGCGGATAGCCTTGTAGGTAGACTCCCGATCCGGCATTTGGGTGGTTAATGCCTTTTGACGCACCGTCCGCCAATCCTGATGGTTGAAGGAGTCATCCACATAAGCTTGATCCACTAGACGCCAAGCTTCGTTATAGAGCAATTGCTCTTCAGTTAAGGCGATGGCAGGAGGGGCAATCGCTAGGGAGAGGGCAAATTGCAGAATAAATATATAGCTAACAATACGTTTAATCATTTGTAAATTCTAACGATATTCGGCTTTATCTTGCCCCTCCAGCTCCTCAAAAGCGCTTTGTAACGTTGATTTTATTTTCCGTAATTCTCAAAAATAAGTTTAATTGCGGCGAGCCAGGAAAATACCGCCATGATTTTCTGAAAGGTGTATAGGCACTGTGTTACATTTTTTATGAAGAGCGATACATTTTTTTGGAACCCCTAGCTTTATGAGCAAAGTGTACGACTGGTTTGAGGAACGCCTTGAGATTCAGGCGATTGCCGATGACGTCACCACCAAGTACGTGCCGCCTCACGTCAATATTTTTTACTGCCTGGGTGGAGTTACCTTAGTTTGCTTTATCATCCAGTTTGCCACTGGATTTGCGATGACCTTCTACTATCGACCGACGGTCACCGAGGCATTTAACTCCATTCAGTACATCATGACCGAAGTAAATTTTGGATGGTTGATACGTTCCATCCATCGCTGGTCTGCCAGCATGATGGTCTTGATGATGATTCTCCACGTTTTCCGGGTTTATCTAACTGGCGGATTCAAAAAGCCCCGAGAGCTGACCTGGATCACTGGCGTTGTCCTCGCTGTGATTACCGTTACTTTTGGTGTAACAGGCTACTCTCTGCCCTGGGACCAAGTTGGTTACTGGGCCGTCAAAATTGTGTCAGGTGTTCCTGAAGCAATTCCTGTAGTTGGTTCTTCCATCGTTGAGCTGCTACGTGGTGGCACTAGCGTTGGTCAATCTACCCTTACACGTTTTTACAGTTTGCACACCTTTGTTCTACCTTGGTTGATTGCAGTGTTTATGCTGCTTCACTTCTTGATGATTCGGAAGCAAGGTATTTCTGGTCCTTTGTAAACACTTTTTAGGCTCTGAATCGGGTTTTCTGTTTTCGGAGTCTCAGACTTTTGACGTAAGTCTTTGTGAGAACCCTCACCTGCTGACCCAAAAATAGAACGGAGAACACTCGCAACCATGGCAAAAATACTTAAACAACCTGATCTAAGCGATCCACAGTTAAAGGAAAAGCTTAAAAAGGGCATGGGCCATAACTATTATGGTGAGCCCGCCTGGCCTAATGACCTGCTCTATATTTTCCCTGTGGTGATTATGGGCACGATCTCCCTGGTCATTGGCTTAGCGGTCTTAGACCCAGCCATGATTGGTGAACCTTCTAATCCCTTCGCCACCCCCTTAGAAATTCTGCCTGAATGGTATCTATATCCTGTCTTCCAGATTCTGCGGACAGTTCCCAGCAAGCTGTTGGGCGTCCTCATTCAGACCACAATTCCTTTGGGACTCATGCTTATTCCTTTCATTGAAAACGTGAATAAGTTCCAGAACCCATTCCGTCGACCCATTGCGACTAGCGTCTTCCTATTTAGCGTAGTCTTCACCCTATGGTTAGGAATTGGTGCAACACTTCCCATTGACAAGTCTTTGACCTTGGGATTGTTCTAAGTTCTGAACCCTCAGCTTTATAAGCAATAGGGGTATTAATTTTCTGAGCATCCATTTGCTAATGAGCAATGGGTGCTCTTTTTGTTCTAGGTCTTCTTACCTGGGCTTGATAGGGCTAGGGAAAGATCGAGTGTCTATCGGCTTTTCAAGTTAACTGAGCAGTGTTTGCCTTACTCATTAAATAATCTTATAGCTCTATCTGCATAAAAACGGCAAGCATCGAGTCTAGGAAACATCTTATTTTATTCTCAAGAATAATATTTCTGTATAAATTCAATCCCTGAAAATGTTAACCAAGAACATTTTCAGGGATTGTTAACTATTATTAATAATTCTCAGGAATGGGACTGACAATTCCTAGAGAGCTGTGTTAACTTAGAATTCAAGGGATTAGAAAAACTGATATTCATACTCTCCGAAAGGAAAAGAGGCTCACACTACCTTTTTCCGATTGTTTAGAGAGCTAAACGCCTAGAAACTGTGTAACGTTTCTGCGTGATTTTTCTGTATACCTTGGGTGTTGGGAGTAATAAGTTAAGTGAGCTTTTTTGCCAGTTAACTTGTCCGTTTTGTAATGAGATTCTTTTAGTGCACCTGTGCTTAAAGAATGGCCTGCCCTAGGTTGCCGTGCTGCGGTTTATAGGAACCTATCCTATTAATCGTAGAGTTTTCGCATGCTTAAAAAAGTAGGCTAGGTCAACCTCATTGCGTTGATACTGCTAATTCTAAATCTACTTTTTCCTTCTTACACTCCGTCTGCCATGCCAACTATTCCTGTCCCCGTCCTGCTGCTGACCATTGCATCTCTGTATCTTTTGTCCATCCATTTTCTGTTGCGTTTGCTACACAATCGCGATCAATTGCGTAGACCCTAAGTCAAGGGAGATAGGAACTGCGATTAAAACATCAATAATCCATTTCCCTTGACCTTCTTAGGTAATAGCCGGGTGTGTTGAATTCAATACACCCGGCTATTACTATTTGCAGGATAAATGGGGTAGCTTGAGCTTTAGCAGTTTTGAGGGTCTAGCCTGGATTGAGTACAATTGAAGGATAGAGAAATTCTCTACGTCTTTTATCGTTCCACCCTATACGCTTGGTTATGTCTTCTGAAGTTCTGGTTGAAAAGCGCAAACTTAAAAATCCTCCTCTAAATATTCACACCCTTGGTGATCGCGTGCTTAGACAATCAGCCAAGCGAGTGTCCAAGGTGGATGATGAAATCCGGGAATTGGCCCGTCAAATGCTGCAAACGATGTACAGCGCTGACGGTATTGGTCTGGCAGCGCCCCAAGTGGCCGTAGGCAAGCAGCTAATCGTAGTGGATACTGACCCGGAAGAACCGGCTAATCAACCCATTATTCTGCTTAATCCTAAAATTCGTCGCCACAGCGATGACTTAGCGTTAGGTCAGGAAGGTTGTCTGAGTATCCCTGGGGTATATTTAGATGTCCGACGGCCAGCCCAAATTGAAGTTGCTTATAAAGATGAGCAAGGTAGGCCGCAAGTGATTGTGGCGACAGATCTGCTGGCGCGGGTCATTCAGCATGAAATGGATCATCTAACAGGCGTTATGTTTGTAGACCGAGTAGAGAATAGCTTGTTGCTGAACCAAGAATTGACGAAGCAGGGTTTCTCAAAACAAGCAGTTAAGCCAGTTGAAGCCGCCTAAGATTTTAGAGCCGAGGTTTTTTGCTTTGGTCTCAGCCTTCGCGATCTGGTGCACCATCAGAGTCGTTATTTTAGGTGAACAAACGCGATATTTTAGGTGCGTAAACAGTATCGGTAGTTTCTGAGAAGGTGGAAGAACGCCCCTATTGGTTGGCTTGGTCTCTGATACCAGGTATCGGTCCAGTTGTGCTCAAGCGTTTGCAGCAACGGTTCGGCACTTTATCCTCGGCGTGGTCGGCAGATTCCGGCACCCTTGGAGCGGTAACGGGAATTGGGGCACAAACCCTGAAGACCATTCAGAAGCATAGACAATCAACAAATCCGACGGATCTGTTAGCTCAGCATATACAGAAGAACCCCAGTTTTTGGTGCATGGCTGATCAGGCATATCCCCGCATGCTGACGGAAATTGCGGATTCGCCACCATTGCTCTACTATCGAGGCCAAGTGCAGCTTTCCGAAAATCAGGGAAGTACCCCAATGGTGGGGATTGTAGGAACCCGAGATCCATCTGAATATGCCAAACGGTGGACTAGAAAGATTGCCTATGCCCTAGCAAAGCGGGGAATTACGGTTGTGTCTGGGATGGCGGAAGGAATTGATACCCAGGCTCATTTAGGGTGTATCGAGGGTGGAGGACGCACGATTGCCGTTTTAGGGACGGGGGTAGACATGATTTACCCACCCCGAAACCAAGGCTTGTATCAAAAAATTGAGCAACAGGGTTTGCTCTTGAGCGAGTACCCATCCGGTACACAACCTAATCGAGCCCATTTTCCCCGTCGTAATCGGATTGTAGCGGGCCTATGTCGTGCGTTATTGGTGATGGAAGCTCCAACGAAATCGGGGGCTTTAATTACGGCTTATCAGGCTAATGAGTACAATCGCGACATTTATGTTCTACCCGGTTCTTTAGATAATCCGCGGGCAATGGGCTGTTTAGGATTGGTACAGCGAGGTGCCCAACTCATTTTAGGGATTGGTCAGTTGCTAGACCAGTTAGGAGCTATGCCGCCCTTGTCATCAGCTCCTGCTCCGAGCATTTCAGAGATCCCTTCGACCCTCCCATCTGTACAAGCAGAAATCCTAAAAACAGTGAGTCAGCTTTGCCAGCAGTCAGGAGATGGATCTGTTCCTTTTGATTTGATCGTTCAGTCCGTTGAACTATCAGCAGGAGAAGTATCGGGTGAAATTTTGCAGTTAGAGTTACAAGGGCTAGTTAATCAACTCCCAGGGATGAGATATGCGCCCAATTCCTAATACTATGCAGTAGATGTGATCTGAGCGAGGATTTAAACGATAAAACTTTCCATTGAAGAAATTCATGAAAAACTTCAATAATATGGGTGCCGAAGAAGTATATGCCTATATTGAACTCCGGCTAAAAGAAGGAGTAGATCCCTTAACAGATGAAGAGTTTAGACGTGCCTCAGAAGCATTAAGGCAGCACAGAAAAATCTTGAGTGCCAAAAAAGTTGAGGAGTTTTTAGCGCATTAAAACCAATGCTATGATCTAGGGGACAGACTTCACCTAGCGAACGGCAGTTGCCACAGATGATAGTGGTTCTCCGGTCAGACTGAAAGAGCGCACTTCTGTGACTTTGACGGCGATAATTTCTCCCCGTAATTGCTCAATATTGCCAGGGAAGAAAGTGAGACGATTACCGCGGGTGCGTCCCATGACTTGTGTAGGATCTTTGGGATTTTGGTCTTCGACGAGGACTTCTTCGATGCGGTTGGCATAACGTTGCGATCTCAACTCCGCACACACCCCAACTAAACGATTTAATCGCTGCAGCCGATCGGCTTTAACCTCTTCGCTAAGCTGGTTATCCCACAAGGCCGCAGGTGTCCCAGGGCGAGGAGAATAAGCGGCTGTATTCAGCAAATCGAATTCAATATCTTCGACCAACTGCATGGTGTTCATAAACTGCTCTTCAGTTTCACCCGGAAAGCCGACAATTGCATCGGCACTGATGGAGGCATCCGGCATGATCGCGCGAATATTATCAATGATGCGGCGGTATTTCTCGTGGGTATAGCCTCGGGACATGGCCTTGAGAACATCGTTATCCCCCGATTGAAAGGGAATGTGGAAATGTTCGCAAACCTTGGGCAACTCATAGCAAGCCTGAATCAAACGCTCAGTAAAGTAGCGAGGATGGCTGGTGGCAAAGCGAATTCTTTCAATACCCGGCACATCATGGACAAAGTAGAGGAGATCCGTCAGGGTATGCTGATGCCGCCCTTCTGAGGTTGTGCCGGGTAGATCACGACCATAGGCGTCGATATTCTGTCCTAGGAGGGTGACCTCTTTGAAGCCTTGTTCTCCGAGCTGCACCATTTCGGCTCGAATCGCCTCTGGCGTACGGGATTGTTCGACTCCCCGCACATTAGGAACGACGCAATAGGTGCAGCGTTCATTGCATCCATAAATCACATTCACCCAAGCAGTGACAGCACTATCTCGACGGGGCTTCGTAATATCTTCAACGATATGAATGGGCTCCGTTGCCAACACCTGTTGACCGCTGGCCACCTGTTCTAATAAATCCTGCAACCGATTGGCATGTTGAGGTCCCATAACCAAATCAAGTTCGGGCACCCGGCGCAGCAAGGCATCTCCTTCTTGTTGGGCCACACAGCCCGCAACAACTAGGGTTAAATCTGGTTGCGCATGTTTGCGCTTCGCCTGCCGACCCAGATAAGAATAGACCTTATGCTCTGCATTGTCTCGAATCGTGCAGGTATTGCAGAGAATCAGATTGGCGTCATCTGGGTTCTCGGACCATTGGTAGCCCATGTTTTCCAAAACCCCAGCCATCCGCTCAGAGTCAGCTTTGTTCATCTGACAGCCATAGGTAGTGATGTGGTATCGGCGCGAATCTAAGCTCATAAAGTTATGTAACGAAGTAAGAGGCTGGATGAGGTTAAAAGGGAGACCGTTCCTATGGTAATTCACTCAGGAAAGGGTTCGCTAAAGTCACTGTCTATAAACGGGTTGCCGTCCTAGGAATCCCCTAACAAAAACACCGATTGATCCCCAAATCATGTTATAAAAACAGAGGTTTAGTTGTGTAAAGTGCTTTTGAGAAATATTGATTTATCTTGCGATTAATTCAACCCTCAAATGCCTTGCAATATAGCCTCTTATGGATTTAACCGTCCAAGCTTGAAGCATTACACCCTGCTTGGTCCCCTGCCATAGGGTGCTTGATCACGTATTTCAGCTCAGGAGATTCCTAATTCAGCTATGACTGCATCCCTTGTCAAGTCTGACCCTCAACTGCGGACACTCACCGATCCGGACATAACCCTTCAAGATGTTATCAAATCTCTGCCCAAGGAATGCTTTAAGCAAAATGCAGTAAAGGCTTGGACAGGGGCGATCATCAATGTGCTGATGGTGGCTCTAGGTTATGTCGCAATTGTTAATTCTCCTTGGTATTTGCTGCCCCTAGCCTGGATCTTTACGGGCACAGCACTAACGGGTTTCTTTGTGATTGGTCATGATGCCGGGCATCGCTCTTTTGCTAAGAAGCGCTGGGTCAATGATGTAGTGGGTCATCTATTTATGATGCCGCTGATCTATCCTTTTCACTGCTGGCGGATTTTGCACAACTTCCACCATACCCATACCAATGAGCTGGATGTGGATAATGCCTGGCGGCCCTTTGATGGGGCTGAGTATGAAAGCCTTGATCCGGTAATTCGAACGGTTTATGAGCTGATTCGCGGTTATTTTTGGTGGGTGGGTTCCATTGTTCATTGGGCCAATCTCCACTTCAACTGGACCACCTTTGATGAGAAAGATAAAGGTGATGTCAAGCTCTCTATCGGCGTTGTGGTAGTGTTCGCTGCGATCGCATTCCCGACTCTGATCTACTTCACTGGCATTTGGGGCTTCGTCAAGTTCTGGTTGATTCCTTGGATGGTCTACCACTTCTGGATGAGCACCTTCACTATCGTTCACCACACCGCCTCCGATATTCCGTTTCAACCCACAGAAGTCTGGAACGCTGCAGAAGCTCAGCTGGTGGGTTCAGTGCACTGCAAATATCCAGGTTGGGTTGAGTTTCTCTGCCACGATATCAATGTCCATATTCCTCACCATGTATCTACCGCGATTCCTTCTTACAATTTACGCATGGCCCATCAAAGCCTGAAGGACAATTGGGGTCAGTACGTGTATGAGCGCGAATTCAACTGGGCCTTGATGAAAGAAATTTCAGAAGAATGCCATCTCTACGATTCTGAAAAAGCCTATCGGTCCTTTAAAGATCACCGTGCAGCTAAGCGCGATTAGCAATGCTCAACCTTAAAGGGGTCAATCTTTACCTCGTCGGCATGATGGGGTGTGGCAAATCGACAACAGGCCGGGCCTTAGCGAAACAACTAGGCTACGGCTTTGTTGATACGGATGACCTAATTACCCAACTCACGGGGCAAGCGATTACCGATATTTTTGCTGAATCGGGAGAAGACCATTTTCGCCAAGTTGAATCTAAAGTCTTGTCCGAAGTGGCTGCTCACACCAACCTCGTGGTGGCCACAGGCGGCGGAATTGTTCTAGATAAAAAGAACTGGAGCTTTTTGCAACATGGCCTCGTCATCTGGCTGGATGTAGAAGCCGAACAGCTATGGCAGCGCCTTCAGGCAGACCAGTCCCGGCCTTTGCTGCAAAAACCAAATCCCCAACAAGTTTTAGAAGAATTGCTAACTCAACGGCGGCCCCTCTATCGACAAGCCGATGTTCACATCTTGCTTAAGCCGGATCAGTCCGTTGAGTCGGTCTGCGAATCCGTCGTCCAAGAGATCACCAAAGTGCTGCGCCCCGAGGCTAGCCCTCAGGATTAAGTCGTCGCTGCTGCCGTCGCTGCCGCCGTCGCTCTGCTAGCTTTTGCTCTAACCGCTGCCGTTGCTCTGGTGAGAGGACTTTGCGAATCGCCATCATATTCTCAAACCGCAGGTTCAAGGTCTCCTGAGTCAATGCCTCTAAGGACTGAAATTGGGCACGCACTTCCGCTTCAGGAGCTTCCCCGGCAATCATGGCTTTTAACTCGTTCCGGGTTTGTCGCAGTAACTGAGCCTTTTCTCGGGTTTGGGGACCATATTTTTGACGAATCGCGCGAATCTCTCGACGCTGTTGCCGCGAAAGCTGCAAGTCTCGGAAGAGTCCAGGCCGTCGTCTTTGCGGACGCTCAGGGGCTTGAGCCACACTAGGCTGCAAGGTATTTCCCACCCATTGCCCCAGGGAACATACTCCAATCAGGGCGAAGCAAATAACAACTCCTTTGGTTATTCTTGACATGGTCTGGACCTCTTGCACATAACGGTTTGGGCTTCAGCAATAACGGATGTGGAAGGCGGCTGCCCCCACCAATCCCAGGGATCCGTCAATAAATCGGTGTCCTCGTCATTGAAGGGGTCAAAGGCGCCCGACCAGCTTTCGGCGACAAAGGCTTCCAACTCTCCATCGGGTGGAACAGGTTGTTGGGCTGTTTGCCAAAGTTGTGATCCGCCCCAGAACAGAGCGATGGTGGCTGCAATCGCCGTTGGAATCCCCCATCGGGACAACTTCCATCCCCCTTGCTCCCCTGATGTTTGACCTAAAGGGGATTGGGTGACTTCATCCAAAACAGCATGGAGAATCCTATCTTCCAAGTCTGGGGATGCGTCGGGTACATCTGGTTGATACCGCTGGAGAAAATTCACCAACGGAGCGTCATCTGGGAATGAATCTTGATGGGCATCAGATCCGTTCAGATCAGGATCGGGAGGGTGGTTCATAGGGAAATCCCTTCATGTTGCAAAAATTTTCGGAGGGCCGCTCTGGCGTGGTATAGACGAGACTTGACGGTGCCTACGGGAATCTCAAACATCTCGGCAATCTCTTGCTGGGGAAGATCTTGTAAGTCATGGAGCACAATCACACTGCGATGTTCAAAACTCAGTTGACCCATGCCACGTTTAATCAAATCCTGATGGTGAAGATGCTGCCAATTGGGCTCTGTGGACTGGCTGGGGAGTTGATGGATCAGGGCTTGCCAACGCGTCCGCTTCTGGGCTGCTGACCGTCGATAATCTGCGGCCACATTCCAAGTAATGCGATAGAGCCAAGTCGTAAATTTGGCCCGACCTTCCATTTTGGGTAATCCTTTCCAAACTCGAAAAAACACATCCTGAACGAGGTCATCTAACACCTCTGGATCGCATAAAGACATGAGGGTGGACCGCACTCGGGCCTGATGGCGACGATACAGAACCCGAAAACTTTGGGTACTGCCCCGCAAACAGCCTTGAATTAAGGCATGGTCTGAATCGTCGGTTGACAGTTGTTCGGTACTCACCTTTAACTTGTTTTCAATAATTTATTACCGGCAGCTCTTCTCTATCCTTTAGACTGAATTCAGCAAGGATTGGTTCAATGACATCGAAAAAGCGCTGCAGGCTGACTGCCCCTTCAGGGTATCAAGGTAAGGGAGAAATTTGGTATGACGAGCCCTGATTTCTCAGATTCCCTGACTTGGCTGGAGCAGGCAAAAACGTATCTCCAACAGAATCAGTATATTGATGCCCTGAATTGTATTCATCAAGGTCTGGCTCTGACCCCTAGGAACGCAGATGCCTGGCTGCAATGTGGCAATGTGCTGCAGAAATTAGGGTTTTATGGGGAGGCAATCACGGCGAACCATAATGCTCAACGCCTCTTTGGCAGCCCAGAGGCCAAACTCAAAATGATTCCCTTAGAGTCTTTATTAGCCAAAGCCGAGGGCAAGCCAGAAGCCCCGCCTATGCCAGTCAAAACAGAGGCCGTACCGCCTGCCACCGCTGACGCAATCTCTGGTAAAGATTATGACTTTTGGCAAAAACGCGCCCTGGCTTGCACCAAAGCCAAAGATTTTGATGCTGCCTTAGCCGCCTATGATAAAGTCTTGGCCTTTAAGCCTAACCATGCCCAGGCTTGGTATCAACGGGGGCTGGTTTTATTCAATTTACAGCGATCTGAGGATGCGATCGCAAGTTTTGATCAAGCCCTAGAGCATCAACCCGATTTGTACCAAGCCTGGAATAACCGGGCCAGCATTTTAATTCAGCTGGGTAATTTCAAAGACGCGATTCATAGCTACGAGCAAGCCCTGCGCTGGACCGATAAACAATTGTGGCAAGCTTGGGACGATCTGGGGATGGCGATGCTTCATCTTCAGGGGGCAGACGCTGGCATTGCGATTTGGAATCAAGGTATTGATGCCCTGTGGTGTGATGCTGATGATTATGCCCTAGGCTGTGGCAGTCTTCATCAGCGCAAAGGGGATTTTCAAGCTCAACAGGCTTGGCAAGATCCGTCGCCAACCAAAATGTGGAAAGCAGCAAAATTAAGCTATCTAAGAGCCCTAGATTTGCTGGATTTCCAAACCTTTCCTCAGCATCACTTAACCATCTGGCAATCTCTACTGCAAGTGCGGTTCCATTTGCAAGAAACGGCTGCCGTTCACTCCATGCTTCTTGAAGGTGCCATCAAGCTACAAACCATCAAGCGGGATGTCAATCTATCCCCTGAGCAGGATCGAAAGCTAGAAGAACAATTTGCTGGTTTTCAACAGATGCAGGTCGACTGGCTGGTCCAGCAGAATCAATTGAAAGACGCGATTCTGTGGGCAGAACGCTGCAAAGATCGCACCTTAGGATATTGGCAATCTGGTCCTGATCACGATCCAGTTCAGCATCAATATACGGACCTTACCCTCCTCCTCAATCCTCAGCGAGCCATTCTCTATTGGCATCTCAGTCCCGCCCACCTGTATACCTTTATTCTCAAATCCAACCAAGACCCTGTGCTGTTTTGTGCCCACTCCTTGGAATCAGAATCGGCTCACCTGACGGATCTAGATACTGCTCTGATCGATCAGCATTTTTGCCTGCAGTTGTGGCAAAAAAACTGGGATAAAGCCCAGCATCTGTCCCAGAAAAATTCGGATTCAGTTTTAGGGTTGGGGGCTAATTTTTGGTTGAAAGGGCAAGGGGTCCAACTCTTAACCCAACTGAAAGAGATTTTAGCCATTGAGGCTTTATGCCAAAACGCATTATCCGGTATTCAAGAACTGATTCTTGTGCGACCTGAGCAATGGCGTCACCTACCGATGGCGGCCCTTTTCCCAGAAGAGATTAGCATTACGCTCCTCCCCAGTTTGCATATTGGCCTCAATTTACTGACCGCAAAGTCTTCCCCCCAAGACCATCTATTAACCATTGTTCCGCCCCAAGGCTCTAATGAGGAGAAAGATAATAACCTCACAGAATTAGAGACCCTGGCCATCGCTCGATCCTACCGACAGCATATTCAATTGGGAGGACTCCAGCTGACTCAGAAGACGGTCTTGGCGGCGCTCAAGGTCTCGGGAGGGAGTATTCATTTTACGGGAGTGACGGCTACAAATCGTTCAACGCTCCCTTTACCGGCTTGGGTTCTAGCCAATGGCCAGCAATTGACTCTAAAGGACTTATTTGCATTGGATTGGCAATCCTATGCAACGGTTTGCCTCTCGGGTGGTCCCCAAAACCTTAAACCGTTGCCAGGGTCTATTCCAGATCTAGAAACATGCCTGCTCTCATTAGGGGTGCAGCATGTGCTCAACAGCTTGTGGGAGGTCAATCACTGTTCCCGAATCATGCTGATGACCCAGGTCCATCATCTATTGCACCAAAACGGCAATCCTGTTCATGCCTTGCGTCAGGCTCAGCACTGGCTTCGCAACCTCACCTACCGGCATGCGATTCAATGGTGGATTACCCTGGGCAACACATTAGAATTGGACAGCTCACAAAAAAACACCCTTGAACGAATTGAAGCTGAACTCCAGGCCGCAGCCCAGGAGTCAGGTCAAGATGTTTGTCCGTTTAGTCACCCTTGGTATTGGGTGGGGTTTACCATTTCTGGGAATTTCCCGGAAATGTTGGTATGGAATGAGGCCTAATCTTGAGTCTGATAGTGGTCAACAATACTTTGCGTTAAACCGTCTAAGGTATATTCCTCCGCTTCAATATCGACTCGTCCCAGCAGCTCTTGGCAGGTCAATGAAGTCTGAGGACCAATGGAGGCGACCTTGAGGGGAGTAAGCCATGCCTGGGGTTTACCCTCTCCAACCGCTTGCTGCAGAAGCTGATAAAAATAGCGAACCGTTTTAGAACTGGCAAAGGTGACGATATCAACGGTTTGAGTTCGCAAGGCATGGAGGGCCTGGGGAGCAATGGTTGCTGGACATCGTGATTGATAGGCAGCCACCTCCACCACTGTTGCCCCTTTTTGGGTCAATTGTTTGACCAAAACGTCTCGTCCACCACTTTCAACTCTGGGGAATAACAGGGTCTGCCCCGTCAGTGCTTCCCCTGGGAAATGCTCTACTAAAGCATCCGCAACGAAGTTAGGTGGGATATAGTCCGCCTTTAATCCTTGCTGTTCTAAAGTTTTGGCTGTTTTTCGACCGACCACTGCAATCTTGACGGAAGCGAGTGCTCTCGTATCTAAGCCGGCATGGAATAGACGGTCTAGGAAGCGAGTAACGCCATTGGCAGACGTCAAGATCAGCCAGTCAAAGCGATCTAAAGATGCGATCGCACCATCTAACGCCTTCCAAGACGAAGGCGGGCCAATTTCCAATGCCGGCATATCCACGACTGTCGCCCCCATCGACATAAGAGATTGACTAAAGGTCTTGGATTGGGCAACGGCTCGCGTCACCAAGATCGTTTTACCTGCTAACGGTAAAGTTGACTGAAGAGAAGTAGCACCCATGGAACATTGTGCAGAATCACTTCTATGAGCATATTCACTGTTGGTCGGGAAAGAAAGTCCCAGGGTTGGTTGGAGATTAACGACTTTGCCCACCACGATTACACAAGGCGATAGGGACTCTCCTTGGGTTTGGGCCACAATCGTCCCCAACGTGCCAGTCCAAACTTGCTGCTGACGCCGACCTCCCCAACGAATAATGGCAATCGGATGTTGTTCGGGCTGGCTATGGTGTCTCAGGTGATGGACGATGGTTTCTAACTGGCGCGCCCCCATCAGAATCACCAAGGTATCGAGTTGGGCTAAAACAGACCAGTCCAGACGCTCTGGGGCATGGGCACTCAATACCGTAAAGTGCTGGCCCAATTGGGCATCAGTAAGGGGAATGCCAGCAAATAAAGGTGCTGCTAGGGCAGAAGAAATCCCCGGCAACACTTCAACCGCACAACCTGCTGCGTGTAAGGCGAGGACTTCAGACGTGGTGCGTCCAAACACAAAGGGATCACCACTTTTAAGACGGACAACTTGATATCCCTGGCAACAATACGCCACTAACCGGCGATCAATCTCTGTTTGGGGAGTGCTAGGACCCTTACCTCGCTTACCAACTGGGATTTTTAAGCAAGTTTTCTTTACGAGGTTTAATAATTCAGGATTGATCAGGGCATCATAGAGGATGACGTCAGCCTGAGCAAGCAGGTTTTGTCCCATAACCGTAAGATAGTTATGTTCCCCAGGGCCAGCACCAATGATAAAAACCTTGCCCTGTGACTTAGGCGTTTGAGTTGTTGAATAGTTGTTTTCGCTCAAAACGATTGGATTTCAACTGCTTCGATCCTAGCTTGTATTGCTAGCAAGAGATGATTCTCCTGCGGCCACATGTTGGTTTGGTAAGCAGTCTCTTCCATATCCTGAGCTGACAGTGCCGGGGAAAACTCAACCAGATCACTCACCAAATCGTAAGAATGACAGCTCTCTAGTAGTGAACAATAGTGCTTAAGACGATGGAGAAACGGATGCGAAAAACAATATTAGGGGTAACTTTGATCCTGTTATCCATGGGGATAGCAAGTTGTGGGGGAGCTGGGGGTGATGAGCCTGAAGCTGAACAGGCGTCCGAGACTCCTACTGAACAGTCTTTCCCCGATGCCTCACCGGAAATTCCTTCTCCCCCCGCGGCTAAGGTAGTCTTAACTCGCCCCACCAATCCTGATGAACGGTTACGGGTGGTGAAGAGTGGTCGTACCGATCCTTTCGCCGAGATTGTACCAGCTGTACCGAATACTTCCTCGCCTCGTTCGACTCAGCCCCCATCAACGGTGAATGTACCAAAGGGGACTGCACCGAAAGCAACGGCGCCAACAGCAAGTTCTACATCACCATCTACTAAACCCAGTACGACTCCTGGCAAGATTGTCTTGCCTACCTTGCCCAAACCAGAGGTGGCTCAAGGGGTAAAAGTAACAGGGGTGATTAATTTGGGAGGTCGGCCTAAGGCCATTCTGAAGGCACCCGGCGAAAAATCAACCCGAACTGTGGGGGTTGGTGAACGCATCGCCAATGGCCAAGTTTTGGTGAAGTCAATTAACCTTAGTAATCCTGCAGCCCCAGTGGTTGTCCTTGAACAATCTGGCATGAAAGTTAGAGTCAGTGTGGGTCAAGAGCCTATTGCCTTAGCATCTGCGGATCAGGATAAAGACAAGAAATAGGGCTTCGCCTAGAAAATTTCCTGAGTAGGGACGCGTCATATTTTGCCCTCTCACTATAAAATGGCAAGACAGTAGAGCCGGATCAATCATCTTCGATGATTTACATATCTAGCCCCTACTGTCTTTCTGTATTTGCGAGAGAAGCCCTTGTTGACTCCTTCCAACTTTTTGACGCATCTTGTATTGAAATCCCTCAACTATCTGGCTCAGAGATGGCGATGGCGAGGGGCAAGGTTCTATCTCAGTCTGTTCTGTTGTTGCCTATTATTGATTGTGGGTTGCCAGCCTCGCAATTCAGGACCCAGTCCATCCACAACTGGAGCAGACACTCGCTTAGCGTTAGGCACAACGGGGAAAGTCAGAACCTTAGATCCAGCCGATGCCCTAGAACTCTTTTCAGGTAATCTCCTCTACAACATGGGAGACCGTCTATATGCATACAAAAGCGGCACAACAGAACTGGCACCGCAGTTGGCTACAGAGCTTCCTAAAGTCAGTGAGGATGGTTTGGTCTACACCATTCCTTTGCGGACAGATGTTGTTTTCCATGACGACACCCCTTTTGACGCCAAGGCGATGGAGTTTTCTCTCAATCGCTTTATCCAGAATGGGGGGCAGCCAGCGTTCCTATTATCTGACGTGGTGGATTCTGTCACTGCGAAATCGGCTGCCGAGCTGGAGATCCAGTTGAAAAAACCGTTTGCCGCATTTACAGACTTGTTAGCCTTCTCGGGGTTAGTGGCTGTTTCTCCCAAAGCTTATGAAATTGGGCCTGGAAAGTTTAATCCTTCTACCTTTGTAGGGACAGGACCTTACCAGCTGGTAGACAATCGCAGCGACTCTATCCGGTTAGACCGCTTTGACAAATATTGGGGAGACAAACCCACAAATCCAGGGATTGATATTCAAAGTTTTACCAGCAGTGCCAACTTGTTCAACGCCTTTCGCACCGGATCCGTGGATATTGCCTATCAGTCTTTGAATCCCGAACAAATTGAGCTATTAGCGAAAGCAGCTGATAAAGGAGACTGGCAGGCCATTACCGGACCCGGTAGTAACATCACCTATGTCAGCCTAAATCTTCGGGATGAAACCTTGAAGAAACCAGAGGTTCGCCAAGCGTTGGCGCTGACGATTAATCGGCAACTGATCCAAAATCGAGTGTTTAATGGCCAGGTTGACCCGCTCTATAGCTTGGTCCCTAGTATTTTTGAGGCTAGCAAGCCAGTGTTTCAAGGGGATGATCAGGATAATGTAGACAAGGCCAAAGAGCTGCTGAATAAGGCGGGGTACACCACAGAAAAGCCTCTAGAAGTGGAATTTTGGTATCGCTCGAATGTCCCCAGCGATGGCCCTGCAGCGACGACGATCAAAGCTTTTATTGAGAAAGAGCTGAAAGATTTAGCCAAGGTGGAACTCAAAAGCATCGAATCAGCAACGGCCTATAACAACTTGGATAAAGGCACCTACCCGATGTTTATGCTGGACTGGAGTGGGGACTACTATGATCCTGATACCTATATCCATCCTTTCTTAGACTGTTCAGAAGGGAATGTGGAGGAAGGTTGTAAAGAAGGCGCGACCGTTGGACAAGGGTCATTTTATTTCAGTGAAAAAATGAATCAGCTGATTGATCAACAGCGCCAGGAACAAGACCCTGACAAACGCCAGAAAACCTTTGAGGCGATTCAGGATCTGCTGGCTCAGGATGTTCCCTTTATTCCCCTATGGCAACGGAAGGAGTATGCCTTTGCCCGACCTGATATCCAAGGCGTGCGGCTGGAACCAACTCAAGCGATGCCTTTTGCCTCTCTTAGCCGTTCAGCGACCTAGGAGTCACTATGTCTCGCTCTCGTGCACTTCGCTCCTATTTGGTCGCCCGATTATTGTTGGCACCTTTGATGATATGGACAGTGACTACTGCCGTATTCTTGCTCATGCGAGCAACACCTGGGGATCCTATTGATGCCATTCTAGGACCGAAAGCCCCAGCAGCTCAGAAGTTAGCCATACGTAGTCAATTAGGATTAGATCAACCTCTTTGGCATCAATATACGAACTATATGAAGGATTTACTAAACTTCGATTTAGGAACTTCACTAAGTAGTCGTGGAGAGCCCGTATGGAATATTATTCAGCAGCATTTTCCAGCAACATTAGAGCTTGCTCTTTGTAGTCTCACTGTTGCGTTTGTTTTGGGAGTTACTGTAGGGATTATTTCGGCATCTAAACCCGATACTAGTTATGACTTTTGGGGAAGAATATTTGGAATTGGTACTTATGCCTTACCAATGTTTTGGGTAGGGATGTTATTTAAATTATTCTTCGCTGTTCAACTTGGATGGTTTCCTGATAGCACTCGTTTCTCAACTCGCCTAAGTGCACCGCAAGGCCCTACCAGTCTTTATACAGTCGATAGCTTATTAGCAGGAGATTTTCAATCATTTGGCGTTGCGATTTATCATTTGGCCTTGCCCAGCCTAACCCTTGGTATTTTCTTAAGCGGTATTTTTGAGCGTATTGTTCGAGTTAATCTCAAACAATCACTCACAGCAGACTATGTAGAGGCTGCACGGGCAAGAGGAATCCCTGAATGGCGAATTCTAGTATTTCATGCATTGAGAAATGCATTAATTCCGGTCATCACTGTTTTGGGACTTACAATTTCTGCAATGATGGGTGGTTCTGTTCTAACGGAAGTTACTTTCTCTTGGCCAGGTTTAGGGAATCGACTTTATGATGCAATTTCATTAAGAGATTATCCAACAGTGCAAGGAATTATCGTCTTTGTTTCGGTCATCACTGTAATGTCTAGCATCGTCATTGATATCGTCAATGCCTATGTTGATCCAAGGATTCGCTATTAGGGTTACGGTTGGTTTTCGGTAATCCCTCTGTTGGGGTTCCCCCTTGACTAAATAGAAGAACTAAACTTAAGACAAAGCAAGGTTTGGGGCAGAGGATTGCCGATGACTGTCAGAATAATTCTGGTTGTCATACCGATTATCGGGTCAGTCCTATTCACTACGATTCTTCCCAAGATTGCGTTAATGTAAGCCCTCAGTGCGAAAGATGAATAAAAAACGTCCCATTTATAAAACTTTTTCCCGTCTACTCGTTGCGATCGCGCTCGTTGGTGTCCTAGTCTTCAGCAATGCCGATGCTGCCTTAGCAGCCCGCACGGGTGGTCGTATTAGCGGAGGGAGCTTCCGTCGTTCTGTACCGTCTCGCTCCTATCGCAGCAGCCCTTCCCGGGGCTATTCAGGTGGCTATTCTCGGGGCGGTTACGCTCGAGGCGGCTATGGCGGTGGATTTGGCTTTCCTTTTCTCATCCCATTCTTTGGATTTGGCGGCGGTGGCTTATTTTCCATCCTGATCCTGATTGCCGTAGCTAACTTTTTGGTGTCTAGCTTCCGAAATATTGCTGGGGATGGAGAGGGCATCAGCTTAAGAGGCAACAGTTATGACCAAAACGCTGCCAACCCCTCTGTTACAGTCAGCAAAATTCAAGTGGGTTTATTAGCCGAAGCCCGGGGTCTGAAAGCGGACCTCGACCGGATTGCCCAAACTGGCAATACTGGATCTAGCACAGGTCTCGCGAAGGTTCTGCAAGAAACGAATTTAGCCCTGTTACGCCACCCTGAATATTGGGTTTACGCCAGTGCTGAATCGGAGCAAACCCGCCTGGTCTCTGCTGAGGCTAAATTTAACCATTTAGCTTTAACCGAGCGGAGCAAGTTCCAAGCAGAAACCTTGTCGAATGTGAAACAGCAGATCCAAGACACCATTGGCACATTAACCAAGACACCAGATACCCTGACTCAGGCCCCTGGTGAATACATTGTCGTTACCCTAGTGGTAGCTGCCCAGGGCAAGCAAAAGCTCCCAGATATTAAATCGGATCAAGATCTTCGCCAGGCTCTCAATCAAGTAGGCTCTGTTTCCAGTGACCAGCTCCTAGCCCTAGAAGTGTTATGGACCCCCCAAGCGGAGTCCGACACCCTCAGTGCGGATGATTTAGTTGCGGCTTATCCCCACCTAAAAATGATCTAGACGCTGGGCTTCTAGCGATACGTTACCTATTTATTTCATGGAGACGCTTCGATCTGCTCAAGAATGAGCTGGGCGAAGCGCTCTGTGCTATTGGGGACTGCTAAGCTGTAAGCCTTTACAGCCATCTCCTCTAAGACTTGAGGTTCCTGTATCCATTGGAGCACGGTCTGTTTCAGTTGTTCTTCTGTTAGTTCATCCTGACGATACATCTCGGCAGCTCCCGCTTTAACAAAAGCGGCCGCATTGAACGCTTGATGGTCCTCAGCGGCATAGGGGTAAGGGATTAGGAGGGCAGGAGTGGATGCGATCGCAAGTTCGCTTAAGGTCCCTGCACCTGCCCGACTAATGGCTAAATTAGCCCGCTGCAATAAACCAGCCATATTGTCGTAAAACGGCATCGACAAATAATGGGGATGCTGAAAAGATTGAGCATCTGGATCTTGGGCTCCCGTGAGATGGACGATCCAAGCTCCCGTCTCTAACCAAGCTGGTGCACAGGCTCGTACCAATTTGTTGACTGAGACAGCGCCTTGGCTGCCGCCTGCCACCACAATCAGCGTGGCCTCTGGCGGAATCGGTAAATCCAGTTCACAAGGAGTCAAAAACGCAGGACGGACAGGCGTACCCACCACTACAGTTTTGTCTTTGGGCAAGTATGTTGTGGCATCTTCTAATCCCAACCCCACCCCCGTGCAGATCGAACTGAGCCATCGCGTCACTTTCCCCGGAATGGCATTCGATTCATGAATCACTCGCGGTAACCCTAGGGACCACGCGGCCAAAATGGCCGGGGCAGCGATATAGCCTCCCGTAGTGAGCACACCCTTAAATTGGCCGCGCTTTAGAAGTTGACGGGTTTGCCAAACCGCCACGGCTAACTTTCCTAGGAGAATGGGAGTCTTTGGACCTATCCGAGTTTGGAGTCCTTCAATAGGGACCGTCCGTAAGGGATATTTTTTAGGAACGAGCTGGGTTTCTAATCGATTGCTTACCCCTAGCCACTCCAGTTGAAATTGCTCTGCTTCAAGGACTTCTGCAACGGCCAACGCGGGGAATAAATGCCCGCCTGTCCCGCTAGCAGCGATTAGGAACCGCTGGGGTTGTTCTGTTATGGCAACCGATTCGGAATTGCTCACTGTTGCTATCCTTGTAGGTGGAAGTTGAGAATTCTAGCGTTTTCGCCTTCTATAGGAAAGTTAATCTAGAATTGAGATGCTACTTTCAGGGAAACGTGGCAAAGCGAACCACTCACTGGTGATGCAGCCTCTCCTATCAGTTCAGGGGACCCTATCTGAAAGAGTGACTTGGTTCTTGTCATTACATACCACCATTCCATGTACAACTTTATCCGCATTTTGCAATCCGTTGCTTCTCAGTCTCGCCGCCCGATGAATAGGGGCCGCCGTGCTATGGGTCAGTTGGGGGTTGGATTGTCTACGGTCTGCCTATGTGCTTTAGGAATGGGGGGCTTGCCTCAGCTTGCCTATGCTGAAAGCGTGGCTCCAGACACAGCTCAACTAGATCCGGATGCTCCACCTGCCCTGACAGAGCAGCTCGCTCAAGTCGATATGGCGGCGAACCAAAAAGATCTGTCCAAACTGCTGGGCTTTTACAGTTTCAATTTTACGAGTGGCGATGGTCTGAATCGGAAAACTTTGAAGCAGGTGATTGCCACATTTTGGGAAGATTACCAGGATTTATCCTATAAAACTGAGTTAGTGGCCTGGGAGAAAACCCCTCAAGGCTATACCGTTGAGACCAAAACAACCATCACCGGTACTCAGGCCCTAGATCAGGGGCCTGTAAAATTGCACTCTACCCTTCACTCCCGTCAGCATTGGGTCGGACAACAGATTGCCAAGCAAGAGATTCTAGCTGAACAAAGCAAGCTGACTTCAGGACGGAAACCGCCTAAAGTGCAGGTCAACCTTCCCCAGGAAGTGGGGGTTGGCGAAAAATTTGAATTTGATGTGATTGTGGATGAGCCTCTGGGGGATAACCCATTATTGGGATTAGCCCTAGAAGAAGCGATCACGATGGAAAACTATCTGAAGCAGCCCGAGCTTAAGCTAGAGCTGTTACCCGCTGGTGGCCTGTTTAAGGTCGGTACGGCAGGAAATAAGCCCATGAGCGAGTGGATTTCTGCCATTTTGGTGCAAGATGGTGGCATGACAATTATCAGTCAGCGACTTAATGTCGTTCCAAAGAACAAATCGGCCGAACAGTCACGCAAGTAAAAAAGGGCGTTTATGGAACCAGAACGGCTTAGGGCTTCACTTGCCGCCACTTCTCCCCCTAACAGCGAATCAGAATCCGAACAGGAGTCGCCTCGGGTTGCCGAAGTCCAACTCCATATGGAAGCTGAAGATGGCAAGTTATTGCTCTACTTACCGGCTCCCAGTGAAACCACCCTGGAATGGGCAGATTTACTAAAAGAAGTGAAAAAGCAGCTGGAGGCTGGTGAGCGATTTTGGCCTCCCAATACTTTGGTGGAGCTGGTCACGGGTGATCGCCTCCTCGATCATCGACAGCTGCAGCTGATTGTTAATGCCTTAGGGGCTGCGAAGTTGCATCTCACACGCATTCACACCAAGCGTCGGCAAACGGCTGTCGCCGCTGCAACCTCAGGTTATTCCATTGAACAGCAAGCTCATATCTTGCCCATGGCCCAGTCCACCATTGCTCAGTTCACGTTAGATAACGAAAAGAAGGATTCAGCTCCCCTTTATTTACAAACCACCCTACGCTCGGGAGCCGAAATCCGTCACCCCGGAACGGTTGTGATTATGGGGGACTTAAATCCCGGCAGTTCAATTGTTGCGGATGGTGACATTTTGGTCTGGGGGCGTCTACGGGGCATCACCCATGCCGGGGCGAGTGGCAATGAACAAAGTCAAATCATGGCTCTACAGATGGAGCCCACTCAATTGCGAATTGCGGATTGGGTGGCTCGGGCACCGGAATCTCCCCCGGATCAGTTTTATCCAGAAGTGGCCTATATCGCTAGTGATGGGATCCAGATTGCCCGGGCTGCTGACTTTAGCAAAAATATGATCCAACCCTAGCGAAATCACAAAATTGATATACACTATAAATCATTTGTTTGGCTGAGTTGACGAAAGTTGTAACGCTCTCTGTTATATGGGTCGAATTATAGTTATTACCTCTGGCAAAGGTGGGGTGGGCAAAACCACCTGTTCAGCCAATTTAGGAATGGCCTTAGCAAGGCTAAACCATTCGGTCGCGCTCATAGACGCTGACTTTGGATTGCGCAACCTTGATTTGTTGCTGGGTTTAGAAAACCGTGTCGTGTATACAGCCCTGGAGGTCTTGGCTGGGCAATGTCGCTTAGAACAAGCCCTGGTTAAAGACAAGCGCCTCCATGATTTGGTGCTTCTACCGGCAGCCCAAAATCGCAACAAAGATGCCGTCACGCCAGAGCAGATGAAGCAGCTCGCTTATGCGTTGACGAAAAAGTATGATTTTGTCTTGATCGACTGCCCGGCAGGGATTGAGATGGGGTTTCAGAATGCGATCGCAGCTGCAGACGAAGCCTTAATTGTGACGACTCCTGAAATTTCCGCCGTTCGAGATGCCGACCGAGTGGTGGGGTTACTTGAAGCGCACCATGTCAAAACCATCAATTTGATTGTGAACCGCATCCGACCCGCTATGGTTCAGGCCAATGACATGATGTCGGTTCAGGATGTCCAAGAAATTCTAGCGATTCCTCTCATCGGCATGATTCCCGATGATGAGCAGGTGATTGTGGCGACCAACCGTGGGGAACCCTTAGTACTATCAGAGAACTTTTCTCTTAGCGGTATGGCTCTGCAAAACATTGCTCAGCGGATTGAAGGAAAGGACATCGATTTCTTAGATCTCAATGCCCCCTACGATACGCTTTTCTCGAGGGTTAAACGTTTCTTTAAACGGTAATTCTTTGCATATCCTCCAGCACATCAGCCAAGCTACACGTCATACTGTAGCCATTACCTCTGACTGTGGACGTTCACGCTTACGTTGAAATTCTATGATTAGCGATTTTCTCGAACGGCTTTTTCTCGGCCAAGACATGACGACTAGTCGTGATGATGTCAAAAGTCGGCTCAAAATTGTCTTAGCCCATGATCGAGCTAACCTACCGCCAGAGCTGATGGAATCGATGCGTCGAGAAATTTTGGAAGTGGTTTCTCGCTATGTAGAGATCGATACAGAGGGACTCAATTTCAGTCTGGAATCCGATCAGCGGGCAACGGCCTTAATCGCCAATTTACCGATCCGTCGTATCAAATTTGAGCCCGATGCTCAAACTTCATTAGAATTAGAAGATACTCCTGAGCTTGGTGAACCCCCACTAGAGGCACCAGCACCAAGGCTATCGGATGCTGCATCTTCCTATGAGTCGCCCCCTAAGCCCGACATCGACTTGTCTTTGTAATTGAAGTTGAGGATTGAAAGTTACATCACTCAATGCGGTCCTACCTCTTCTGAATCCATCCTCCATATCCTGCCTAACTTTTTCTTCTCCTACCAGTTGCTGAGCCGTAACATTTTTGGAGAAAATGCTTGAGGCGGCAGGCTGAAATGCAATTATCTTTTATTTCCAAAAAATTAGAGACAAAGTACCCTAAGCTATACTCAGGCCCTTGCCCCAACATCTCGACTTCAGGGTGAATAGGGACGGTTTTACCTCTCTATAATTTGGACATAAACACTTTTGTGGTTGATGCTCATGGGATCTCCCAAACAGACGATAACTTCTTATAAAGGCAAATCGTTGCAGCATCTTCCCGGACGGTTAGGTCGTTCCATTCGCTGGTTATCTCCTGGACTATCAATTAAACGGTGGTTATTTTTAAGCGCCATCGGTGTCCTCTTAACGAGTCTAGGATTAGCCATCCTAGTCCGTTTAACCCCCATCTTTTATGTTATTCAGTTTCTCGAATCTGCACTCCGGTTCTTTGCCCAAGTCTTACCCAGACAGATCAGTGGCCCTCTCGTAATCGTATTGGGTTTATTTTTAGTGTGGTGGGGGCAAACCCGAACTTTGGGGTCCATTACTGAAGTCTTAATCCCAGATAGCCAAGAAGAGGTTGTGGATCGCCTTCTCGTCCATCGCCGTTTGAATCGAGGCCCCAAAATTGTGGTGGTTGGGGGCGGAACCGGCTTGTCTACGTTGCTTCGAGGCTTGAAGTCTTATAGCTCAAATATCACAGCCATCGTTACGGTGGCGGATGATGGTGGATCGTCGGGACGCCTAAGACGTGAAATTGGGGGTCTACCCCCAGGGGATCTGCGTAACTGCATTGCCGCTTTAGCCGACCAAGAAAAATTGATCACAGCGCTATTCCAATATCGGTTTAAAGCAGGAGATGGACTCGCTGGACATAGCTTTGGCAACTTGTTCCTAACGGCCATGAGTGAGATTACCGATAGTTGGGAAC
Source organism: Acaryochloris marina MBIC11017 (assembly GCF_000018105.1). Taxonomy (GTDB): domain Bacteria; phylum Cyanobacteriota; class Cyanobacteriia; order Thermosynechococcales; family Thermosynechococcaceae; genus Acaryochloris; species Acaryochloris marina. Next base: position 4,677,046 of record NC_009925.1, on the reverse strand, counting down.
AAGCCATTGCCGCAAGTTCCCAAGTGTTAGCCGTCCGGGGTCAGGTATTACCTGCCACCCTCAGCGACGTGAGCCTCTGGGCAGATTTAGAAGATGGTCGCTGTATTGAGGGAGAATCCAATATTACGGCTGCAGGAGGCAGAATCATTCGTGTGGGCTGCACACCTGAGCGTCCGCCTGCTTTGCCTAAAGCTATTCGAGCGATTATTGATGCCGATCTCATCATTCTCGGCCCTGGAAGCCTCTATACCAGCGTTGTCCCTAATCTTCTGGTGCCAGAAATCGTTGAGGCGATTGCCCGTCGAACGGTGCCTCGGATCTATGTCTGCAATATTATGAGTCAGCCTGGAGAAACGGATGGCTACACCGTTGCCGATCACATTAAGGCCCTCGATGCGGCCTGCGGTAAGCGAGTCTTTGATGCCGTGCTAGTGCAAAAAAAATTACCCTCTTCCATGGCCCTAGCTCGCTATATGCAGGAAAATGCCCATCCCATCGTGATAGACCGAGAAATGCTGATGCGGCTGGGGTGTCGGGTAATTCTGGCCAATGTTATGGATGAAGATCAAAATACCAAGTATGTTCGCCATAGTCCCGAACGCTTAGCGCGGGTTTTACTGCGATGGTATGGGCGAGTTAACCGGATGGAACACCCCACTCATGCATCAAGATAGAAAATTGTATGTTTCTATCTATTCAATTGGGGCCGTCATTCTTTACTATTATTTAATACTCTCGGTCAATGGCCGTCGTCCCGTCTGCCCTTCCTAACGAAAATTTATGACTCTTGGTTATCTTGCCCTGGTACTTCATGCTCATCTTCCCTTTGTTCGTCACCCTGAAAGTGATTTTGTCCTAGAGGAAGAGTGGCTATTTGAGGCAATTACTGAAACCTATATCCCTTTACTCCAAGTCTTCTCAGGATTAAAGCGAGATGGGATTGATTTCAAAATCACCATGAGCATGACTCCTCCCTTGGTGTCTATGCTGCAAGATCCCCTCCTCCAAGATCGGTACGATGAACATCTTGCGAAATTAGAAGAGCTGGCCACCCTAGAAGTTGAGCGCAATGTTCACAATAGCCATATCCGCTACTTGGCCGAGCACTATGTCAATGAATTCCATACAGTGCGAGAGGTATGGGAGAACTACAATCGCGATGTAGTGTCAGCCTTTAAACAGTTTCAAGACACGAACAACCTAGAAATTATTACCTGCGGGGCCACCCACGGTTATTTACCCCTGATGAAAATGTATCCTCAGGCGGTTTGGGCTCAACTACAGGTCGCTTGCGAGCATTACGAAGAGACGTTTGGACGCCCTCCTAAGGGCATTTGGCTGCCAGAATGCGCCTATTTTGAGGGACTGGAGCGGATGCTAGCCGATGCCGGGTTGCGCTACTTCCTGATGGATGGTCATGGCTTGCTCTATGCCAGGCCTCGCCCCCGCTTTGGCACCTATGCGCCTATTTTTACAGAAACAGGGGTGGCGGCCTTTGGCCGTGATCATGAATCCTCCCAGCAGGTGTGGTCCTCCGAGGTGGGTTATCCGGGAGCACCGGAATATCGAGAGTTTTATAAAGATCTCGGCTGGGAAGCAGAGTACGAATATATCAAGCCCTACATTATGCCCAACGGCCAGCGCAAAAATGTCGGGATAAAGTATCACAAAATTACAGGACGCGGTGGGGGTCTTTCCGATAAAGCGCTTTATGATCCCTATTGGGCGCGGGAAAAAGCGGCAGAACATGCCCATAACTTTATGTTTAATCGGGAACAGCAAATCAGAAATTTGCAGGGGATGATGCAGCGCCCGCCCATTGTGGTTTCCCCCTACGATGCCGAACTCTATGGCCACTGGTGGTATGAAGGGCCTTGGTTTATTGATTATCTATTCCGAAAGTCCTGGCATGATCAACAGACTTATGAAATGACTCACTTGGCGGATTACTTGAAAGCGCAGCCGAATCAACAAGTTTGTCGCCCTTCCCAGTCCAGTTGGGGGTACAAGGGATTTCATGAGTACTGGCTCAATGAGACCAATGCCTGGATTTATCCCCATCTTCATAAGGCTGCCGAACGAATGATTGAATTGGCTAAATTGGAGCCTGAAGATGATCTGCAATGGCGAGCCTTAAATCAAGCGGCCCGAGAACTTTTGTTGGCTCAGTCTTCTGACTGGGCATTTATCATGCGAACGGGGACTATGGTTCCCTATGCGGTCCGCCGGACTCGGTCCCACTTGGCCCGATTCCAGCATCTCTACCATGAAATTAAAAAGCAACAGGTAGATAGTGGATGGCTGGAGAAAGTAGAAGTCATGGATAACATCTTTCCTAGCATTAACTATCGAGTCTATCGCCCTCTCTAGAATTCTCGATTGGCAAAAATAATGGTGGAGATGGCTAGGAGTAAGGTGATATACACGATGCCATAGACCGCGTTCATGGCCATTTGTGAGGGCGGAATGGTGATGATATGCACTGCCTGATTTTTTAGGTCTAAGCGCGATAAATCAGGGAAAATGAGGTAAATCACCTTGGCAATCTGCTGTACACTTTCAGATTTAATAGATTCGCTGAGCTTAAGCAGGTTTTGGCTGAAGTGCCCCATGAAATAGACGGCAAAAGTGAGAACAGTCCCCATTAAAGAACTGGTAAATGCACCGAACAAAATGGAAACGGCTGCAATCAAAGCCATCTCTAAAATCAGAAAGCTACTGCTCAAGAGAATATTATTGAATTCGAAGGCAAACTGCTGCCAGCTAAGTACACTCACTAAAATCGCCGTCATAATGGCAATTAAGAGAGTTAAAACCCCTGATAGCCCTATATGCTTCCCTAGCACAAATTCAGTGCGGCTGAGGGGTTTGGCTAGCAAAATTAATGCGGTTCGCTTTTCGACTTCTTTATTAATTAATCCGCCGCCCTCAAATGCGGCCACGGCTAGCGCCAGTAGACTAATGCTAGCCAGTCCTACATCAATGCTGATTTTCCCCTCGGTGCCAGCGGAGACCTCACCTAGAAATAAAATCACTAAAATCAGGCCAATGGCATATAACGCAGCTAGATAGAGGACGCGATCACGGAAAATATCACGAAATACATTGGATGCAATCACTGCAATTCGTTGAGGATTCATCGTTAGGCACTTAACTCTTCCAACCTACTTCTCATAGTACCCAGCTGATTGGAGGAAATAATCGCTGAATTTAATGCATCTCTGAGGGAATCAGTTCATAAAGAGATTGATTCCCTCAGAGATGGGATAGCAAGCACATGAAATATCAGCTTTCAATAGATCTGACGGATTATCAGGCATCCGTTTTGTAAAGACCTGAGTCCCATGAGGCAGCACTTTTATTTTTTAGTCGCTGAAGTAGCTCCTCTTTGTTGGAGCCACCCTGCTAAGATCGCCACACAAAAAGCACCGAGGATCGAGAGGCCTGCATATAAATATCCAGTTCCTTTATCAAACAAAGTTGCGCCTATGGCAACAATCGGTCCGCCTCGGACAAGGGAAGCGATGAGTAATCCTGGCAAAAACATTTTCCATTTGGTGGTTGTTAGCCCCACACTGTAGCTTACAAAATCAAATGCTCCAGTCATCAATGCACCGGCTAACAAGAAAAAGTTTTTCTCTAAGTGTTTGGCACTCAACTCATCCACTCTGCCCATGAACTTTTTACCCACTAGTTTTTCGACCAGGTTTCGACCAAATCGTCTGGCGAGATAAAACGCGATGCTACAGGAACAAAGGTCAGAAATAACAATTGTTCCTAACGCAATGGGGTAATCCAATATTTTCCCTGCAAGTAAGGCCTGAGGTACACCTGGGATGATAGGAATAACAACGCTGATCAAGCGAAGGACAAAGATTCCCAAAGGTGCCCAAGGTCCCAGTTGCTCAACGTAAAGTTCAATTTGGGATTTTAGGGGTTCTTCATCTAGCTTTCTGATCAGCCAGATAGAAACGGCCAAGATGCCAACAGCTAACCCAAATAGACTAATTTTGCTGAGCTTCTTATTCATGAAATGTTAATACAGTGTCTTTTAAGAGGCTTAAACGATGGCATTTAAGCTTTGCTTAATATTAAGTGTATGCAACTTTCGGACAAAATACTGGGCAGGTTGTTTGCCGACTTAAACGATAACTTTTGGTCGGAAGATGTTGAAGCGGTTCACAGGTCCAAAATGGCTCATCCTAGAGCGCTTAATGTGGCCCATTTTTTATGTCAGCCGCGATTACAGAGCTTATTCGGGAACCGACACAACCATTATGATGACTAATACCGATATCCTGAGGCAATGGTTAGGCCCCGTAGGCGAGCATTATTGCCCATGGCTATCTCAAAACGATAACAATTATCTAAATCTATGCACATTAATTGAGGACATCTCTAGGGGGGAGGTGAGCCGTTTGACTGCCAAAATGCTTGTGTAGCATTGCCCCCTGCCTAGGATGCACCATGAAGGCCCTTTCAGAGGGCCTTACTTTGAGCTTTGCGCCACAAATTATCTAAGGAAAGCCTATCTAAGCTAATTCCCTATAATTTTAGCGATAGAGCTTGGAAGATTAGACCTCTTGCAATATTCATTTCATGGTGTGCTACTAACTCAATGAATGCCGCGATCTGACTTAAATTTTGAATCCTCTACCATATCAGTAGCTGAATTATGCAAGAGGTCTATTAAGTCTGTAACACTGTTAGGCCAGAGTCTCTGGACAATAACCTAAACCTTGAATAAACTGCTGGCGGAATGCCTCAATTTCAGTCATGTCAGGCGTGCCATGGGCAATAACTGCAACTTGGTATTGGCTCATCACTTCGACCGGAGATTGGCCGGCTTCCAATGCTTGAAGTACGGTGCTGACCCGGGTATCTACTTGGTAAGGGATGCCCAGTTCGCCCAGAAAGGCACGGAAATTGTCTAAATCTTGTTGTGTCCAGCCCGGTGCCGTTTTGATGCGCAACACCCAACCGTTAAGTTGGTGAACAACGGTCATAAACTCGACGGGTAATTCCGTTGATCGGCGAAGATGCTGAACAACGCGTAAAACTAAACTTGCTGTTCCTAGATAATATAGGTAATCCATAATTGTGCCTGCCTCGGCACTAACCCCAGCGTTTTTGCGGTGAGCAGGGATACCTGCCTATACTTATTGTCACGATCAGCTCTGCTTATGGGTAGAGCAGAATCCCCATAATTAATAGGGGGTTATACCCAACCTGGTTGATCATTGCAGTCAGGGCAATCAATTCACCGTCAGTAACAAAGAAAGCATGCTGGGCCCCACTCCCGAGTTAGATCAAACCCTCCAGGCCTATGATTATCTGCTGCCAGAGACCTTCATTGCGCAAACTCCTTTGGTGCCTAGAGACCGATCTCGGCTATTGGTAGTTCAACAACAAGCGCATCAGCATAAAATCTTCCAGGATTTAGTCGCGCTACTGCAGCCTGGCGATTTGCTGGTTTTTAATGATACCCGGGTTATTCCAGCCCGTCTCCTGGGTCGCAAATTGAATTCTGAGCTGGCCCAGCCAGTTGAGGTCTTTTTGCTGGAACCTCGACAGCCGAATACTTGGCTTGCTCTAGTCCGACCAGGACGGCGGTTAAAGCCGGGGGCCCAGATAGAGTTTGGCCCCCCAGAACGTCCCTTATTGCGGGCAGAGATTCTGGCTACTGATGCAGACACAAGGGGGCGAATTATTCAGTTTGAGTCTCTGGTTGAAGAGCCGTTTGAGGATCTTCTGGAACAACTGGGTGAAGTCCCCTTACCTCCCTATATTCAAGAGTCTACTGCCCAGCCTGAACAATACCAAACGGTTTATGCTCAACATCCCGGGGCCGTTGCTGCCCCTACGGCTGGGTTGCATTTTACCCCTGAGTTACTCGCCCGTCTCCAATCTGAAGGTATTAATCAGGCGCATCTGACGCTTCATGTGGGGATTGGGACGTTTCGGCCTGTGGAAACAGATGATATTTTGCAACACCATATGCACTCGGAATGGGTAGATTTGCCGGCAGCAACGGTAGACGCTATTCGGACAACTAAGGCCAGTGGGGGGCGCGTTATTGCGGTGGGAACGACTGTAACGAGGGCTCTGGAGGGCGCTTGTCAGAATGGCCCGCTGGTTCCTTGGCAGGGGCGTACCAATTTATTTATCTATCCCAGTTACCAATGGCGGGTGGTGGATGGTTTGATCACCAACTTTCATTTGCCGAAATCGAGCTTGCTGATGTTGGTGAGTGCGCTAGTGGGACGGGAGCGGTTATTAGCCTTGTATGAGGATGCGATCGCACAACAATACCGCTTCTATTCCTTCGGTGACGCCATGCTGGTTTTACCGGAGGCCGTGATTGCAGAACGTTCCCCAGACCCTGTTTTCTAGCCCCGTCCGATTAGCGGTAAACTTCGACCTTGGTTTGCTGGAATATCTGAGCGTAGAACTTTTCCAATTGATCCAGGTTTCGATCTAGGCAATATCGTTCCAGCACGCGCTGGCGACCTTTTTGGCCCAAGAGTTTCACCATCTCAGGGTGCTCCGCGAGAACGGGTAATAAGGTCCGGAGTTCGCCTCTGGTCCGTTGAGGATTGAGGACAATGCCCGCACCACCCGCCAGCACTTCGCCATCGGCCCCGGCATCGGTGGCTAAGCAAGCCACACCGCAGGACATGGCTTCCAGGAGGGAGAGGGATAAACCTTCGACAAACGATGGCAGGATAAAAACGTCTGCCCCGCGCAAGATTTCAATCCGGCGATGCTCATCATAAATCGCCCCTAACCACAGCACGTTTTGTTCAGGGCCGTAATTGGTCATATGGGCATTGAGCAGTGGACCATCCCCCACCATCACCAGCTTGGAGTGGAAGGGCATCTGCCTCTGAACCTGCTTCCAAGCTTTCAGCAAGGACTCGACGTTTTTCTCGATGGCAATTCGACCTTGATAGACGAAAATGCGTTCGGTCTGGAGTTCTGCTTTGAAGGTTGAAGGACCTGGAGAATACTTGTCGGTATCCACTCCGTTGGGGATAATCACAATTTTGGCTTCAGGCACCCCTAAGCGCATCAGCAAGTCCCGCTGGGCCTGGGAAAAGATGATCACCGCGTCATAATTCGCCAGGGAAGGGGCATAAAGCTGGTACATGAAGTGTTGGGTACCAGAGGATAAATTGCGATGTTTATGGCTAAAGGGCGGGTGGAAGGTCGCCACGAGGGGGACCTGTAATTCCTGACAAATTTCCGGCAGGACAAAATCCAAGGGCGAGAGGGTGAGAGACGCATGGACCAGATCAGGCTTCAGATTCCGCAAAGACTCGGCTAAGACCTTGCTTGATTTCAGGGTCGGTATCGTATAGACCTGGGATTTGTACAGGAAGGGGAGCGGAACTTCTTGGCATTCCTGAGGAACCGGTGGCTCGTGAATGGGCAACGGCTTACCGATTTCTTCATCAAAAGCATCTTGGGCAAAATGCAGAAAGCTGACCTGATAGCCACGATCTAGCAGGGCATTCGTAATTTCGCGGCTGTAGGTGACATTGCCACAGGGCGGGGATTTTTTGCCAATCCAAGCGATGTGCATATGGACTAGGGAGACGACAGTCGTGAGGGGTTTGCATCATCTGATACAGATGAGCTGGTATCGGCAATATACCAGGATAAGAGCCCCCCGATCACAACAATCCCAGCAAGCCCTAGTAAAACCGTCTGTAATCCGAAGAAGGTTTCCGCCAATCCAGCCAGGGCTAGGGGCAGACTTAAGGCGATATTGCTGGCATTGTTTTGCAGGCCAAAAACCTTACCCCGCATCTCTTCTGGGGTTTTCTCTTGAATGGTCGTTTGCATGGGAACGCCAATCAAAGCAGCGGCGGCCCCTAAGCCTACCATGAGCCCTAAAGAAATCCAGAGGGATTGCGTACTAAAGGCTAAGCCACCTAACATGACCGCCATACCCATAGACCCGTAAAAACTGAGGCGATGTCGGGGTAGGTTCTGACCAATGGAGCCCAGGATGGTAGCGCTAATCGCCATGCCAATCCCGCCAGTCGCCAGCAAAAACCCAAACTGGGAGGTTTTAATTCCCGGCAGGACCTCGGCTAACCGCACCACTAAAACGGCGAGGGCAGCAAATACAGAGAATAAAATAACCAGCTGAATGAGGGCCGTGCGCACCCGTCGATGCTCGTTAAGATATTGCAGACCTTCTTTGATATCTGCCCAGACATGGCTATCGCCCGTGGAGCGATTGGCTGCGGTTTCTCCCGTTCTCAGAAAAAGCAGTAGCAGACCTGCGATCGCATAGCTGCCTCCAACAACCAACTCCCGTCCTGCATCCCACCCTAGCTGGGAGAAATAGCCCCCGACAATCTCCAGGAGCGGTTCTCCCGCCGCAAACCCGCCAATCAGCGCCAGCAGCATGGTCAGGGTATAAAGGGAGTTGGCGCTTAACAGGTGAGGCTTCTCTACAATTAAGGGAATCGTAGACTGCTCAGCAGGGGCAAAGAACTGAGTGAGGGTCGAAACGAGGAACGTCACCCCGAGTAACACCCAAAATCCTAACGGAATCTGAAACCAGCCGGGTTGTTGACCACAGAGCCACAACAAAGGTGGAAGGCTCAGTACCAAGGCCCCACGAAGGCCATTGGTGAGGACTAAAACCCACTTCTTGGACCACCGATCCACATAGACCCCGGCAATTGAGCCAAATAGCACCGCCGGAATAGTGAAGGCAATCATGATCGATGACACCCAGACGCTGACAGATTGATCTGGAGCCTTAAATTGACTGGTGATTAGGGCAATAATCAGCACCAAATACACCTTGTCGGCCATTTGGGAGAAGACTTGCCCCAACCACATCAGCATAAAATTCTGATTGCGGAGGACAGGCCAATAGCCTTGTTCTACCGGTTCTTCAAGGACTGGAGCCACGGCAGGTTCAGACGGAGGCGCTGCCGAGGTGACTGGAGATTTTGCGGATGAAGATGGACCCGCAGTATTGGATGAACTGGGTTTACCCGTCGAACGGGGAGAGGAGGTCAGATTGCGTTTGGGATCATGTACTTGGGTCATGAAGGCACGGAAGTGAGGTCGGGCAGGGGGGTAAAACAGGTGTCAATCAGGGCAGCGGATCGAATCGGGCGATCAAAATAGGCTTCGGCATAGTGACGTAGAGCAGACTCCACCCCTTGCCAGATCACCAACGGATAGGTTGCGATTAACGGCAATGGTAAGGGGGAAGCAGGCTGAATCTCCGCAGGGTTGAGATCTTGCAGTAATGCGAGTTCCTGGGCAGATAATTTGCCTTGCACCCGATAATCTGCCCCCAGGGGATAGGCAATTGCTTGTTCTGCTGCCTGCTGAATCGCGGTGCGTGGTCGAGGGGGACCTGTGAGGGTCACAGTACCACCTGCCCCCGCACTGAAACCCACACGCCAGGTCGGGTTGCTGGTGGGCGGGTCCAAAGGCTGGTGGGTGACGCAGCAGGCATGAACCTGGGGAGCAATGCCCGCCCCGGCCAATAATTTCAAGGTGCCGTGGATTAAACAACAAGGGACTTGGGCCAGGGTCGCGTTTTGAAGTTGAGTAAGCTGTTGACAAAATAAATCCCACAGCTCTGTCTGGGGTTGGCCGCTTAGGGCTTGATAAAGGGTCAGCTCTGCAAGGTATTGACTGGTAGTCAACTTAGCTAAATTTTGACTTAAACCGGGATAGGATTCTAAGGTTTCGGCCTGGGCAATTTTATCCAGGGACCGACCCTGTACTAGCATCAAGTCATTCACCACAAACAGAGCACTACGGCCGCCTAACTTGGACTTTGGCTTCCGGCATCCAGGGGCAACAGCTCTGACCAGCCCCTGCTCGCGGGTCAAGATCGTCAGCAGGCGATCGGCCTCTCCGAAGGGCATACTTTTGAGATTAATTCCTGTCGCTTTGTAGGTTCGACTCATTGGGGTCTACCTGGATCGAGAAAACCGAGTTGGGGGAAGCAGGATAGCGTGGACACCCGCTTGCCTTGATCCAAACATCTTGAGGTGGATATTTCGAGAACGGAACTATCCAGGGCCTGATGGCTCAGGCGATTCAATCTCAGCTGTAGCCATCCGTACAAGATCAACCCCTCGGGAGGTTCCCAAGCGGTTGGCTCCTGCCGCGATAAGTGCTAAGGCCTGCTCGAGGGTCCGAATCCCACCCGAGGCTTTAACGCCCACACGATCGCGTGCGACCTTTGATAATAATTTTATATCAGCAGGGGTGGCTCCGCCGTGCCATCCCGTACTTGTTTTGAGAAAGGCGACCCCTGCATCCAGGCTCACTTCTGCCCCTAACCGTTTTTCGGCATCTGTGAGGAGGGTCGTTTCTAAAATTGCTTTAACGGTTTGGCCTGTGGTTGCACAGATATTGGCGAGTTCTTGGTGAACGGCATCGACTTTTCCTGCCTTCAACCAGCCGATATTAATCACCACATCTAGCTCTGTTGCCCCTTGATCGACAGCATCTTGAGCTTCATAGAGTTTGACGGCAGACGTGGTGGCCCCACTGGGGAAGCCGATTACAGTACAAACTTTGGGGGAATATTGGTGGAGACGGTTAACGGCAGTTTTGATATGGGTGGGGTAAATACAAACCGCCGGAAATTCAAATCGGATTGCTTGGTCGCAGAGGGTTGCGATCTCATCCTCTGATGCCAAGGGATCGAGAAGGGTGTGATCGATATAACGAGTGATATCAATATCTGCCACCGTTAGGGTCACACTGCACCTCAAATGCCCATCGTATTTGGGAAAACCTGTTTAGCTTTCCTAGTCCAATGTATCAAGAATATGGATGGCATGGGCTTTTAAAAACCCGTTATTTTAGCGCTGTTGTTAGAGGCGCTTTAGCGTATGGCCTTTAGCTTGTAAAAGTTCTAAAACGCTATCCTTGCCAACTAAATGGCCCGCACCCACCACAATCAGATAGTCATCCTCTTTTTGCAAAAGGGGTTCAATGGTGGTCATCCATTTGCGATTGCGAGCCCCAAATATTTGGTCTTCCAACTCGGGATAGTCTTTAAAACTTTTCAGCAATAAATTCTTTAAAGTTTGATCATCGCCGGATTTCCAGGCTGATACCATCTCCTGAAATGATGTTTCTAAGGTGTCTAATTCATCAATTGTTTGGCGAATATATTGCTCTTGATCGCCTTGGGAAAAACTGTCAAACAGATTGAATTGATCCTCAATGGTTTCTAATGCCAGGGTCTCTTTGCCATCTTTGGTCGCTTTCTTGAAAAAATACTGATCCACACCATGTTCAGGATTGAACTCTAAGCGCTGTAGTTTTAAGGTGATCAAGGTGAGGGAAAAGAACCAAGGCTTGAAACCAGAAAAGGCCTCAATGGGTAAACCAATTTCTGATGCGGTGGTTTTTGCCAACTGATAGGTTTCTGGCGTTAGTCGATCCTTAAGAGTTTTGCCGTCTTGGGCCGTCGCTTTCTCCAAGACGAGGGATTGAGTTTTACTCGATTCGAGTTCCCCCATATCGACTTCAAAGACCAATTTTTCGGCATCCTCATAGGCATCATTGATTTGTTTTGCCAACGGATAGTCTGATTTTTTGAGCAAATGAATGGACCCTAGGAGATAAACCGTATTCTGGGGTGATTTGACTTGCCAGAGAAAGGTTTGTTGGGGCTGAGGAGCTTGAGAAGACTGGGGGGATGGGGCAGGAGAAGGGCGGGTTGGTTTATCACCGCAAGCGCTGACCAAAGTCAATAGGATAACGACCGCAATCCGGGATACATTTTTTCGGATGACGCCATGAAATTTATGCATTGATTTCCCCACAACAGTTGAAATGAACTGAGCGTATAATCATCAGTTTCAGCAACGTTCAATCTAGCATTTCAACAAGGAAGGAGACCGTGGCCCCATCAATAGATTCTCCCTTTAGTTGCAAAGAGCGTGACGGTTGAGGTCCAACAACTTGTGAGCCAAGATATTGGAGGCTTAGCCGGAAAGAAAGTGCTAAAAGCCTAAGTAAATATGGCGAGCGCAAGGCTAACTAGCCATGAGCAAGCTGCGGTAAGACGATTTCAGAGCAGCAAAAGAAATGTTACGCTTTTGCGCAACTACTGCCTTTCAATACAAGGTTTTGAAGCTTTTGCGGTGTACGATATACATGCACCGCTTAAGATTTATTTTAGGTGATGGCGTCACCAAAGTGGTGCATTGGTTTATCGCAAAAGCAGCCAATACCCCAGTTGAATGATGAGTGAGCATTAAGAATGGATTATGAAAGCATGAAAGGGTTAGCCGGAGAGGTTGAACCCAAGTTAATGGCTATATTGGCTGAATTTAATCAGACTCTGAAAAAGTATGGTGTTTCAAATGCAAGGGTGGTTGAATTTACCCTCAGTGATCAAGAGATGCCGGAAATGGAAGGTTTGTCCTGCAACTTTTCCTGTTGGGTATCCCCTAGCAATTTGACCTGTGGTATCAAATGCGAATTTGAAGCTTCCGGCACCACTGGAGCGAAACCGGCAGCTATCGCTACACCAACTGCTAAAAAAGCTGAGAAGGCTAAGCTTTTAGCGGCAGCGGCGGCAGCTCCCACCAAATCTGCTGCACCTGCAGCGAAAAAAGCCAAGAAAAAGTCGGATGTTCCGATTAATATCTACCGTCCCAATAAACCCTTTGTGGGCAAGTGTATCTCCAATGAAGAGCTGGTGGGGCCTGGCGGTATCGGTACCTGTCGCCATTTGATTTTCGATATTTCTGCTGGTGATTTGAAATATGTCGAAGGCCAGAGTATTGGCATCATTGCAGACGGCACGGATGATAAAGGCAAACCCCATAAGATTCGTCTTTACTCCATTGCGTCAGCCCACCGTGGTGATTATCTAGATGATAAAACCGTCTCTCTCTGTGTCCGTCAATTAGAGTATCCCGATCCAGACACGGGTAAAACGGTCTATGGCGTTTGCTCTAGCTTCCTGTGTAACCTCAAGCCTGGAGATGATGTCAAAATCACAGGGCCTGTGGGTAAAGAAATGCTCTTACCTGATGATCCCAACGCCAACATCATTATGCTGGGGACCGGGACTGGAATTGCTCCTTTCCGCTCTTTCCTCTGGCACTTGTTCAAAGAGAATGAAGATGCCAATGCCAATCCCTTCTGGCTACCCAAGTTATTGGGATGGGTCAAGCCCAGCGATAAGCCCAAGTTTAACGGTAAGACCTGGTTAATTTTCGGCGTAGCTACTACCCCCAATATCCTGTACAACAAGGATTTAGAAGACCTACAGCGTCGCTATCCCGACAACTTCCGCTTAACGAAAGCCATTAGTCGCGAACAGAAGAATCCTGAAGGTGGACGGATGTATATCCAACACCGGGTTGCGGAGCATGCGGAAGAACTCTGGCAGATGATCCAGCAGGAAAACACCCACACCTATATTTGTGGTTTGAAAGGGATGGAAAAAGGCATTGATGAAGCCCTAAGCGCCGTTGCCAGCAAAGATGGCGTTAACTGGAGCGACTATCAACGGGAAATGAAAAAAGCTCATCGTTGGCATGTAGAAACCTACTAAGCCACCATTCTTTGACGAGCCTCATTCTTGAAAATTTAACTCTCTGAAGCACTCCAGTTCTCAATGAACTGGAGTTTTTTTGATCATTTAAATTGGAGAAGAACGGGAAAGGAAAGATAGCTCGGATCGGGTTTCTGGGGTTCGCTTTCCTGGAAAGATTGAGTAAGATCTAATCAGTTTGAGACCCACAGGGCTTGAACACCGTTGCTTGAAAAGAGGCTAGTTCATGGTTGCCAATATCTATGATCCAGATAAACGCAAACTCCTGTCATCTTTGAGTCATGGTTCGATTTTTCTGAGTGCCTTGGTGTTATCCATCGGCATTCCGTTGGTCATCTTGCTCGTATCGGATGATCCAGTGATTAAAGAAAATGCTAGAGAATCCATCAACTTTCATGTCAATGTTTGGTTCTATGGCATCGTATTCGGCATTTTATGTTGGGTGCTCCTGGGGTGGCCGCTCCTATTCTTATTGTTTATCGGACAGTGGGTGATGCCGATTTTGGCGATTCGCCATTGTTTTCAAGACCCAGATGAACCCTACAACTACCCGTTCATTTTTCATGTGTTGTAGGCAGCAGTTTTTGCTGCAGTTGACTGATCTTTGCCCTTAGCTATCGCGGCGATCAGTCCAATTACAAACTGGGCAGTGGCAATTGCCAATCGCCCGCTCAGTGATGTGAATGTTTGTTTTGCACTCTGGACACTGACCTGTAAAAAATGGATGGGTCATGATCAGTCGCACTTGTTCCATGTAGGACAATTGAGACAACATATAGCTCAAGGACGGAGGCATGGTTTGATCAGGATGGTTAGACACGGTCTTTAGGGGTTGGTTCTAGGTAAATACAAACCCGCAGGAGAAAACGCTTCACTTCGTAACTTTAAGGTATCGATTTCTTTTCGCAGAGTATATATATAATCTGTCCGATCTAGACCGAGAACAACCACTGAGAAACTACTGATTTCCTGACAATAGGCGGGATTTATGATTCTTCATGATTTCCGGGGATATACGGATAGGGGCAGAAGACAAATGGTTGGATGAAATGTATATCGAAGCCAGTGTCACCGTCATAAGCTGATGCCAGTCACTTTCTAAGTCGGTTAGGCAGCTAAGATGTCAGGTAGTGAATGCAAAGGCATGTAGGATGCAAGATCTAGCGGCTGTTGAACAGGCCTTTAAACGGCTTCAAGCTCAGTTGTGTGATCGCTGGCAAGAGATTGAAACGGTAGATACGGGACATTCCGATATTTTAGTGATCCCCTCGTTTAGCGTGGATCAGCAGGAACTGCAAAAGATTGATGGTTTTTTGCACTATGAAGAACGGCTGTTGTTTTCCCTGATCCGGCTCCGTGATCCGAAAACACGTTTAATTTATGTAACCTCACAGCCGCTGCCACCGATTGTGATTGATTATTATCTACAGCTTTTACCGGGGATTCCCTTTTCCCATGCCCGCGATCGCCTGTTGCTGCTGCCTATTTATGATCAGTCTCTCAAGCCCCTGAGTCAGAAAATTTTAGAACGGCCCCGGTTAATGGAGCGGATTCGCCATTCAATGCGGCCGGGCTGCTCCTACATGATCTGCTTTAACTCAACCGATCTGGAACGGGAAATTTCGGTCAAACTCAATATTCCTTTATTGGCCGCTGATCCAACGCTCCTGCATTTAGGAACGAAGAGTGGGAGTCGGCAGGTCTTTGCAGAATGTGGTATTCCTCATCCCGATGGCAGTCTGTTGGTGTGGGATACGGAAACCCTAATAGAGGCAGCAGTTGCCCTCTGGCAGCGTCAGCCCCAGCTTCAACGGATGGTCATTAAGCTCAATGAAGGCTTCTCTGGAGAAGGAAATGCGCTGCTGGATCTAAGGAATGTAGGGGATATTGATACCCTCGAAAAAAGACGAAACGTGATTTGCGATCGCATCCCCCACCTCACCTTTGAATCTCCTACCGAGACTTGGTCTCATTTTTGCGATCGCATCCCTGAACTCGGTGCGATCGTCGAAGCGTTTATCGAAGGGGAGTATAAGACCTCTCCCAGTGTTCAGGGCCAAATTACCCCCAATGGCGAGGTCGAAATACTCTCAACCCATGATCAGATTTTAGGGGGGCCTAATCAACAAATTTATTTAGGTTGTCGGTTTCCAGCATCAGAAGAATATCGCCTCCAGCTTCAGCAGCTGGGCCTCAAAGTCGGCCAGAATCTGGCTAAGAAAGGGGTACTAGAGCGATATGGAGTAGATTTTGTCGTTTCTAAGCGCCTTTTGGCAGATGGCAGTATCCATTGGGATGTCCAAGCCATTGAAATCAACCTGAGGAAAGGAGGCACGACCCACCCCTTTATGACCCTGAAACTGCTAACTAACGGCTTTTATGACATGCATAGTGGCCTGTTCTTTGGTCAGCAAGGATTGCCGAAGTACTATGTGGCCTCCGATAATTTGTGTGAATCCTCCTATCAGGGATTATTACCCGACGATTTGATGGATATTATCGCCCGCCACCATCTCCATTTTGAGACGGGAAGTGAGATGGGGACCGTCTTTCATCTGATGGGTTGTTTATCAGAGTTTGGCAAAGTAGGTTTGACCAGCATCGCCAATTCACCCGAACAGGCTGATACGATTTACAACCAGGTGATTGAGATTCTGAACCAGGAGACCCGACCAAAGCCCATGGTGCAGACTCCAGAAACAGAACCAACGCTGCCAATTGGCTGGAGCATCGGCAGTTGACAGGCACTGTTCCAACCAACAACTGCTTCGGGAATCCTCGCCTCACAGCCCCGGCAGTCTCCTGGGAGATCAGGCTAGATTAGGGGTAAGGGTATTAGAGGCAGGCCAATGGTAGACCTAAACTTTAAACATCAAAGGCAACCTTGCAAGATCGCCATACCAACGGTTGTACTGGGCTTAACCCTTGGTCTGACTGCGATACCGGTACGGGCTGTGCCAACGGTTTCTCCAGGCTTTTTCGCCACCCAAAATGCCGCAGAAGATTTTTTTAAGGCCGGTCGCCAACATCTGGAACACGAAATCAAGCAGCTAGAACAGCGACAAAGTCAGCGGCCAGAAAAAATTCTCCAAGTTGATGACAACACGAAGCTCAATGAAAAAGAGCTGGAAAATTGGGATTCTTTGCGTCCTCAATACCAGCTCCAACAAAGAATCAAGTGAGATTAGCCGAGGCGGCGGTAGAGCAGCTTCTGAATACTCAAAAGTGCTAGGGCATCAAATCCGAATAGCAGCAATAAGGAACCCGCCAAGCTGACCGATCCCCAAGGTGCTTCCATAACCACGCCAGTGAAGCTCCAGTCGTTATGGAGGTAAAGGTACCGAATCGGCTCAATGGCAAAGCTTAGGGGATTTAAGCTAGCAATCACCTGTAGCCAAGTTGGCATAAAGGCCAAGGGGACTAAAGCGGTGCTAGCGAACAATAGGGGCAAATTTGTGACAAAAATAACGGCAATTAGCTCAATATGACCCGGCAAGGCAAAGGAAAGTCCCAAGCTAAGGGCTGTCACCCCTAAAACAAGCAGTAAAACAATGAGAGCAACAATGGCCAAACCCACCGTATTGGGCAACCCCGCTCCCATAAAGAAGCTCAGAACCATAATGGCTAGAGTTTGGATCAAGCTCAAGGTTGTGATAAAAATCGCCGATGCCATCACAATTGAAAAGCGGGAAGCCAAGGGAGCCACCAGCAGCCGGTTCAAAAAACCAAATTCCCGGTCAAACATCACCGGGAGTCCTGCATTTAAGGCCCCACTAAAAGCCGTAAACACAATGACGCCTGCACTGAGGAACTGGCCATAGCTTTGGCTGGTGCCAAATAGGCCTTCCGGTACATTTTTAAAGAGCGCACCAAACAAAACCAACCACATCAAAGGCTGAATAATACCAGCAATTAAGGTGGTAGGGCGTCGCTTCAGTTGAATAAATAGACGGCGGGTTAGGGCGACCGTCTCTTGCAAGAATTCCCCAGAAACAATCCCAGGGGTCGTTAATAAATCGGCTTGAACACCTGGGTTAGCGACTGAGTTGGTGTTAGCAGAGGTGATGGTCATAACAAAGTTTTAAAAGTTGGTATCTAGGTTCAGAAGAAATTGAGGATCCATCGACGGTAAGTTGATCCTAAACGATAGGAAGTTAACGCATATTTTCTTTGCGTTCTTTTTTGCGATCGCGAGTCCCTGCCGCTGCCATTTCAGCATCCAACAAGGTTCGACCCGTGGCAGCTAGATAAACATCGTCCAAACTTGGACGGGCTTGGGCAATGCTAAAAATAGGCAACCCGGCCTCTTTCAGGGCAGTTTGAATACTTAAGAGGGCATCTCCTTGGGAAGAGACCACCATATTGAGTGAGTTGCCTTGGGCAGGATTGATAATCACATCTTGCACAAAGGGTAGGGCAGTTGTCATGGCCTGGGCCTGTTGTGCCTCTTGAACTGGAGTAAATTCCCGAATCTTGAGGGTAACTCGATCCCCTCCCACTTGGTCTTTTAGGTCCGTGGGTGCCCCTTCGGCAATGACAGTGCCTTGGTCAATAATGGCAACGCGATCGGCAAGGGCATCAATTTCTTCTAGATAATGACTCGTCAGCAGAATGGTCGTGCCTCGCTCGCGCAGTCCTTGTAGAAAGTCCCATATCACGACCCGACTTTCAATATCTAATCCAACAGTGGGTTCATCTAGAACCAATACAGCAGGCTCATGCAATAAACCTGCAGCAAGGTCAAGTCGTTTACGGATACCGCCAGAATAGGTGCCTGTTTTGGTATCGGCCCAACTTTGTAGATCTAGCAGCGTTAAAACTTTTTCCACCTGACCTGCAATCGTTTTGGCCGGTAGATGATAAAGGGCCGCTTGTAGCTGCAGCAATTCACGACCGGTAAGAACTTTATCCAGAGCGACTTCTTGGGCAATATATCCCAACAATTGACGGGCAGCTCTGGGATATTTTTGAACAGAGACCCCATTCACCTCGATGGTGCCACCATCCGGTGTGGCTAAGCTGCATAGGCAACGCAAGGTTGTGGTTTTACCAGCACCGTTGGGTCCTAGCAAGCCAAAAATCTCTCCCGGTTGAATTTGAAAGGAGACATCTTTAACTGCTTCAACCTTGCCGTAGGATTTTTTTAGGTTTTGGATGAGAACAGCAGGAGCCATATAATCACAAATCTCAACAGGCAGTCTTTCTTATTTTATTACTGTGTCTACGATGCAATTGCATGAATCTTAGGAATTGCTAGTTGAGATCGTAGTTTTTGGAGCATTACGTTACAGAAGCTCTTCAGTTATCAGGCCATATATTGCTGCCATTTAACTTCAAAGCAGTCATTCAACTGTGATCAATTGATTCGCACACCTAGACTTCACCTTAAGTAAATTTAGCCTGTCATCCGCCGAATATTGCCATAGTTTCAATAAAAACAGAGGTACCTATCAATCTGGATAAAAAAATTCCAGATGGGGTAGCTTCAAGGTGAAGTTGATGACTTCAACCAATGCTGGGTATCCAAGCTTGAAGGATATGAGTGGAGTGGTGCCATATCTGTTGAGTCCAGGGAAGACTATCGACTCCCATCCCTGCACAGAGCAGCATCATATACAGAATCGAGAACTTAAAGACGGACCGGGCCATCTGCTTATCATCTGGGGTTTGAGTCAGTTGCCAGGCTTTGTGAATAAACTGCACCCAGAGCACAATGGCTATCGACGCATATAACGCACCAGACACTTTTAAGGGATAAACCAATAACAGGGTGACGGGTAACAACAGGAGCGTGTAGATAAAGGTCTGATTGGCAGTGGTGGCCATACCATTCACCACAGGCATCATGGGAACGCCGACTTTGGAATAATCTTCTTCAATCATCATGGCGAGGGGCCAAAAATGGGGTGGCGTCCAGATGAAGATGATGGCAAACAGTACCCAAGCGGCCCAGCTCAATTCTCCAGTGACCGCAGCCCAACCCACTAGGGGGGGAATAGCCCCTGCAGCACCACCAATTACGATATTTTGGGTGGATGAGCGCTTCAGCCAGTAAGTATAGACACCAATATAAACAGCTATACCCGCCATCGCTAGACAGGCACTCAAAAGATTGGCCCCAAAGGCCAACAGGAAAAAGGCGGTGAGGGCTAATGATGCAGCAAAAACACTAGCCTGCCAGACTTGGATTCGCCCAGAGGGGAGAGGACGATGCCGGGTTCGCTCCATGATGTAGTCGATGTCGCGATCGTAAATACAGTTGATGGTATTGGCCGACCCCGCAGCACAAGCGCCTGCGAGTAAAGTCGTTAGAAATAATCGCGGGCCGACTTGTCCAGAGGAAGCAACCCACATGGCAGCCGCCGTTGTAATCAAAAACAACAGAATCAGCCGGGGTTTAGTCAGTTGATAGAAATCGATGCAGGTCTGAGCAAAACCAGGATGAAGCCAAGGAACCTCAGCCCATATGGTTTTTTGCATATTTAAGCCTCTGAATAAATTCCAAGATGGGGCAAGACGATGAAAACGTAGCGAGGGGAAGACTTAAGACGGTTCTAAAGAGCCTGTCATTGCGAGGGGAACGGTTTGTAAGGGTTGCACATATTCCGCCTGATGGCGATCTCGAATCGCGATCACGCTGAAGATTACTAGGGTGCCTAATAAACTGGCCCCAATGGCTTGGTGGGCAACGGTTAAGCCGACAACTTGTAGATGTAATCTTAGGGTCGATATCCCTACTAAAATTTGTAGGCTTAACAAACCTAAAGCCAGTTTTCCCAATCCCCTTAAACGCGGGTGCAGGGCTGGAGTTCGCCAAGCTAAAAACACCAAGGCGAGAACTGCAAGGGTGGGCGGAACAACCCCAACAAAGTGGTTATACATAATCCGACAAAGCTGTGCTCCTGCCAGACATTGGTGCGCAGCCCAGCGAGAAGCCACTAAGCCGCCGAGGATACTTTGGAAATAGATAAGGACTCCAGCGAGGGTGCTGAGCCAAGGAAGTCGAGCCACAACCCCCGTTCCCTGATAGGGCATTAAGCTACTGCCTAGCACTAACATGCTGCTAAAAAAAAGCAATCCGGTCGCTAGATGAGCGGTCACAATATCAAATCGCAAAAGTTGGGTGACCGTTAATCCGCCTAAGACGCCTTGGAAGATAATTAAGCCAAGACACAGGGTCGTAACGATGGGTACCCATTTGGGTAATTGCGATTTCCACCGCCAGGTTGCTCCCACTAACACCATCATCAAGAGACCGAGGGAGGAGGCAATGAGACGATGAAACCACTCTAGGAAAACCTGGAGATTCATCTGTTCCTTGGGAATCAGCTCCCCGTAGCATAGGGGCCAATCTGGGCAGGATAATCCTGCATTCATTACCCGTGTTGCACTGCCTAAGGCCATTAGAAAGAGTGTCAATAGGGCCATGGCGAAAAACGCATAGCTGAAGAGCTGACAAGGTGTTCTTTTCGCTGAATTGGCACCTGAGGAGTGGTTCTGTAGTATGTCGGCCATAGATTGTGTCAACAACGATAGGAAGGGGAGTGTAACCACATCAGTGGTTATTAACTTTTAATAGTTCGCTACTAGTAGAGATCTATCGAAGTTTGGTCAGAATAGATACACTGTAACCACTATTTTCCTGACGCTGGAATGGCCTGAAACATATTGCTACACAAGTGTCGCAGCTTGCTTAACACTATTGCGGATATTACCTTTTTTTAAGGGTTCTACTAAAAGGTAGAAAGACATAGACTTTTGTAAGGAAACTTTAAGGTTCAGTTATCTCCAAATCTAGAATCAACTGCCAAGATAGAAGGGTCTGTTGTCTTGTCAGGATCCCAAAGAAAAGCCTAAGACTGCTGATCAGAGTTCCACCTTACCGAGGGAGCTGATCTACCGTAGTAGGTGATGTTGAAGGTCTTGAAATAGGTGTTTAAATCTTCTTATCGTTTGGCCTGATATCCGCTCTATCACTACAGGAAAATCACTGTGAAAGTTCCAACGGCGATTCTCACCTTAATTATTGGGATTTTAATTACCCTTGCGAGTCTTTGGGTCAGTCAAAACAATGATTTATTACTGCCCATCGCTGCAGCTTCTGAAGCGGCAGAAATCGATCGATTATTCGCATCGATGATGGCCATTGCCACGGGCCTATTTCTAATTGTTCAAGGGGCGTTGCTATATTCCTTATTCGCGTTTCGCCGTAAGTCAGATGATCAGACGGATGCTGAACCTGTGCATGGCAATGTGCCTTTAGAAATTGTCTGGACTGCCATTCCAGCAATGCTAGTGCTGTGGTTGGGAATCTATAGTTTCGATGTCTATCAGAGTATTGATAGCGTCGGTACGATGGGATCTCATAATATGGCCCATCAGCATGGCGATATGGAACGGGTGGCCGATGCAGATGCCGCCACCATGGTCACCGATCAAGGTCAGATGCCTTCTGGCGCGCTTAGCCAAGCAGTGGCAACTGAAACCGTTGAACCATTGCAGGTCAATGTAGATGGTTTGCAATATGCTTGGCTATTTACGTATCCCGATACGGGCATCATCTCCGGCGAACTCCATCTACCCGCCAATCGCCCCGTAACCCTCAACATTTCGGCGAGGGATGTGATTCATGCGTTTTGGGTACCTGAATTTCGATTGAAGCAAGATGCAGTGCCAGGTCAAGTCACTCACTTGAATTTTCAGCCTACAAAAGAAGGGGTTTATCCCGTCATTTGTGCAGAGTTGTGTGGGGCGTATCACGGAGCAATGAAGACCCGCTCCATTGTCCACTCTGGGGCTGAATACCAAGCTTGGGTGGATAGTCAGCTCGTAGCAAATACGTCGAGGGAGACGGTCGCTCAATCTGTAACCAAGTCCCCTTTAGAACACCATGCTGCAGCGATGGGTATGCCTCATCACCTGCCTGACTCCCATCAGTCGGATTTAGCGCAGGCTGCCCACTCCCCTTCAGCGTCCTGACAGGGCTATTTATTTTGACAATTAAGACAACGATTTCTGTGATCACCCCGGGATAAAGGATTGATTTATGACGGAAGCGCAAGCACCCCATCTAGAAGAAGTAGAGGTGACGCCTTGGCGCGAATACTTCAGCTTCAGTACGGACCATAAGGTGATTGGCATTCAATATCTGGTCACAAGCTTTGTGTTCTATCTGATTGGTGGACTTCTGGCTGAACTGGTACGGACTGAGTTGGCAACTCCCGCTTCAGATTTTGTGCCACGAGAGACCTACAACGAACTGTTCACCATGCATGCCACAATCATGATCTTTTTGTGGATCATCCCCACCCTCACGGGCGGCTTTGGCAATTTTTTGGTGCCGTTGATGATTGGGGCTAGGGATATGGCCTTCCCGAAACTGAATGCGATCGCATTCTGGATCATCCCTCCCACTAGCATTCTCTTGTTGTGCAGCTTCTTTGTCGGCCCCGCCAGTGCAGGCTGGACCTCCTACCCGCCTTTGAGCTTAATGACCAACAAAGCAGGAGAAGCCATCTGGATTCTGGGGGTCATTCTGCTGGGAACCTCATCGATTATGGCGGGACTTAATTTCTTGGTCACCATTCTTAAAATGCGCATTCCCAGCATGACCTTGAATGATATGCCCCTGTTTTGCTGGGCTATGTTGGCGACTTCGGCCCTGCAGCTAGTGGCAACCCCTGTTTTAAGTGGTGCAATGGTCTTGTTGGGCTTCGACTTATTGGTAGGCACCAACTTCTTTAACCCAGCAGGGGGTGGCGACCCAATTGTCTACCAGCATATGTTCTGGTTTTATTCCCATCCGGCGGTTTACATTATGATTCTGCCAGCCTTTGGCTTAATCTCAGAGATTCTGCCGGTCCATGCTCGTAAGCCTATTTTTGGTTACCAGGCGATTGCCTATTCCAGTATTGCCATTAGCTTTTTGGGTTTAATTGTCTGGGCTCACCATATGTTTACCAGTGGCACTCCCGACTGGTTAAGGATGTTCTTTATGATTGCCACGATGGTGATCGCCGTGCCCACGGGGATTAAGGTGTTTAGCTGGGTAGCAACGGTTTGGGGTGGCAAGCTGAACTTGTGCAGTGCCATGCTGTTTGGGATGGCTTTTGTCTCCATGTTTGTGGTGGGTGGCCTCAGTGGGGTGATGGTGGCCTCAGTGCCTTTTGATATTCACGTGCACGATACCTATTTTGTTGTTGCTCACCTGCATTACGTCTTATTTGGCGGCAGCGTATTTGGCATCTATGCTGGTCTCTATCACTGGTTTCCTAAAATGACCGGACGGATGCTGAATGAATTCTGGGGCAAGGTGCATTTTGCCATGACCTTTGTCGGTTTCAATATTTGCTTTTTGCCCATGCATGTCTTGGGACTACAAGGGATGAATCGTCGAATTGCTGAATATGATCCGAAGTTTGCAGCGCTGAATGTCGTATGTACGATTGGGTCCTATATTTTGGCGACATCAACGATTCCCTTTGTGGTCAATGCGGTATGGAGCTGGTTGGCAGGCCCCAGAGCCAACAGTAATCCTTGGAAAGGACTGACTTTAGAGTGGACGGTTCCTTCTCCCCCACCTGTAGAGAACTTTGAGGAAGATCCCGTTTTAGCGATTGGTCCCTATGATTATGGGACACCCAAGGCCCTCGATTTTGTGGCGGCCACCCTAGCGCCTGCCCACGCCCTTGCAGCTGAAAGCTTAGAGTAGTTCCTTTCTTAAACCTGAACACGTTAGCAACATTGGAGACCTATGCAAGGTTCAACAGCCGATCAAAATCAAGCCGACATCGCCTATGCCGCAACGGTGGAAACCGCTGAGCACCATAGTGAGCATCCCGATTTGCGACTGTTCGGGTTTATTGTGTTCCTCGTCTCAGAAAGCATGTTATTCCTGGGACTCTTTGTGGCCTATTTTGCCTTTCGCGTGGTGACCCCTGAGTGGCCGCCCGAGGGCACCGAAGAGCTGGAATTGATGCTCCCTGGCATCAACACCATCATTCTGATTTCCAGTAGTTTTGTGATTCATAAGGCTGACACTGCCATTAAACAGAGTGGTGATGTTAAAGCCGCCCGCTTGTGGTTTGCGATCACCATTGCCATGGGCGCGACCTTCTTAGCAGGCCAGGTGTACGAGTACAACCATTTGGGTTTCGGCTTAACCACCAACCTGTTTGCCAGCACCTTCTATCTGTTGACCGGCTTCCATGGATTGCATGTGTTTGTGGGGCTACTGTTGATGTCGGCAGTGTTATGGCGCTCACGGGTGCCGGGGCATTATTCTGAAACCAGCCATTTTGGGATTGAAGCTACCGAAGTTTATTGGCACTTTGTGGATGTTATTTGGATTGTTTTATTCCTGATTTTGTATCTTCTCTAGAATCTGTGGCAACCTTACCTCCTTGGCTGATTCTGGACCCCCTTTTGCAGACCTGGCTAGCTGAAGATATTGGCCGAGGCGATCGCACCACCCAAGCCCTCTGGCCTGAAGGATCAGAAGCCCATTGGGGGCAAGCTGAACTTCGCTTAAAGCAGTCGGGGGTAGTTGCCGGTCTACCTTTGTTTCAGCGCGTATTTCATCTCCTAAGCTCCCAGGTAGCGATAAATCCTCTCGTTCCAGAGGGAAAGAACAGCCCCTCTGGAACCGTCGTTGCTCAGCTCCAAGGGCCAATGGGAGCTTTACTGATGGGAGAGCGTGTTGCCCTTAACCTGATCATGCCGTTAAGTGGCATCGCATCTCTCACTCGCACCTATGCCGAGAAAATTGCGGATCTGCCCACCCAGCTTGTTGATACCCGCAAAACGACCCCAGGTTTACGCATCTTAGAAAAATATGCCACCCAGGTCGGAGGGGCCGTCAATCATCGTATGGGCTTGGATGATGCGGTGATGATAAAGGACAACCATATTTTTGCTGCTGGGGGTATCGGTGAGGCTATTCGTCGCGTGCGTCAGCACATTCCGTTTCCCCTGGCCATTGAAGTGGAAACAGAGACCCTGGAGCAGGTTCAGCAGGCCGTAGACCATCAGGCCGATATCATTATGCTCGACAATATGGCGGTTGAGCAGATGCAATCTGCCGTCAAACTCATTCGATCTCAGTGTGCCAACACGGTCAAAATTGAAGCGTCGGGGAATATCAATTTGCAAACCATTAGGGCTGTTGCTGAAACAGGCGTGGACTATATCTCTACGAGCGCCACGATTACCCAAGCGAGTTGGTTGGATCTAAGCCTTAAGTTTAGGGACTAATTCCAGGCTTTTGCAGGGTTGAGTGACCCGTTAGGAAACAAAACTTAAAGATTGCGCTTCACCAACCCTAAATATCTAACATGAGTAGTCTTAGAAAGGTTTTCAGGGGTTTTAATCTTGCTATCCGGGCCAGAGGTTTGTTATCTGAACCCTGCTCGGTGGGTATGCAAGAATCAACAAACAGTGCGACCCGCTACGTTTTGCGGTTAACTTAGAATATCTTGATTACTGGACGATTTTTATTGTCTTACATGCAGGTCATCCCCCATGTCTGACCTTCCGTTTACGCTGGATCAACTCCGCATTCTCAAAGCGATTGCTGCGGAGGGGAGTTTTAAGCGTGCCGCTGATAGCCTATATGTTTCTCAACCTGCCGTTAGCCTTCAAGTCCAAAACTTAGAGCGCCAGCTAGCTGTCCCTCTTTTTGATCGAGGGGGACGACGAGCCCAGTTGACTGAAGCAGGTCATCTCTTGTTGGACTATGGCGATAAAATTTTAGCGCTCTGCCAGGAAACCTGCCGGGCCATCGAAGATTTGCAGAACCTGCAGGGGGGCACCCTCGTGATTGGAGCGAGTCAGACGACGGGAACCTACCTAATGCCCCGTCTTATCGGATTATTCCGCCAAGCTTATCCAGATGTAGCCGTTCAGCTCCATGTTCATTCCACTCGCCGCACTTGCTGGAGTATTGTCAACGGGCAAGTCGATTTAGCGATTATTGGCGGCGAAGTTCCGTTGGAGCTGCAAGAATCTTTGACGATGACGGCCTATGCTGAAGATGAGCTGGCCTTGATTTTGCCAGAGTCCCATCCTCTTGCTGAGTCTGCAGTGATTCAACGAGAAGATCTGTACAAGCTTAGCTTTATCACCCTAGATGCCCAGTCCACGATTCGTAAGGTGATTGATCAAATTCTGACCCGGGGCAATATTGATCCTCGTTTGTTAAAAATTGAAATGGAACTGAATTCCATTGAAGCCATTAAGAATGCCGTCCAGTCAGGGCTAGGCGCTGCTTTTGTCTCTACCTCTGCCATTGAAAAAGAACTGGAGCTGGGTAGTCTAAAGCGGGTAAAAATTGAGAACGTTGCTATAAAGAGGATATTATCTCTGATTATCAATCCCAATCGATATCGGTCCAAAGCGGCGGAGATTTTTATCTCAGAGATTTTGCCCAAGTTTAGTACCTTATCCTCAGATCTAAAAAGGATTGCCAACTCATCTGACGATGCTGAACTCGTTACCTCTGCCACTAACTAGTTTTTGCGAGTAGCTGCAACTCTTCAATGGAGATTTACTGTACCCGCCCAAATTGTCAGCGTCCGAATAACTATTTCGCTGACCTGGATGATCCCCAAACCCTCAAAACCGTACAGCAAAAGTTTTGCTTAAGCTGTGGTATGCCGTTGATCCTGATCGGCCGGTATTTACCATCGCGACTGCTGGCCAAAGGCGGATTTGGCGCTGCGTATCTAGCTTGCGATCGCTACACGCCGGGCTTACGAGAATGTGTGGTGAAGCAGTTTCAACCCACAGGATTAGGGCCAAGCCAGATGCAAATGGCCCAAAGTTTATTTCAGCGGGAAGCCGAAGTTTTAGAAAAGTTGGGTCGTCATCCGCAAATTCCAGATCTATTTGCCTTCTTTGAATTACCGGTCTCTGGTCGAGGCTCACAACCTGCTGAAGATTTTTTCTATCTAGTCCAAGAATTTATCAACGGCAAAACATTGGAGGAAGAGTTAGAGGACAAAACTCAGTTCCAGGAAAAAGAAATCCTCGAACTGCTGCAAGAGCTTTTACCTGTGCTGCAGTTTGTCCATGAGAATGGCTCAATTCATCGGGATATCAAGCCGTCGAATATCATGCGCCATACCCACACCAATATGACCCAAACGGGCAATGGCTTGCTGTATCTCCTGGATTTCGGGGCCGTGAAGCAAGTGGCGAATGTGGCCGCGCCGACTCCTAGTAAGGCCACCAGCATCTACACCCCCTTTTATGCGCCACCAGAGCAAACCCACGGGAATCAGGTGTTCCCTTCCTCTGATTTATATGCCTTGGCCGTCACCTGTATTGTCTTGCTAACGGGGAAAGCCCCCAACGACTTATTCGATACGTCTCACAATCAGTGGAAATGGCGACCCTATGTTCAGATCAGCGATCGTCTAGCGCTGATTTTGGATCAAATCTTAGAAACGTCACCCCAAAAACGCTTTCAGTCTGCCGCTGAAGTTCTGGCTGCTTTGGGTCAGCCCCACTCTAATCTAGGCCAACCCCTCAACTATAGTCAGCCTGTCCCCCAATCTCCGCCAGCTCCGGCCCCACCAGCTCCTGCACCTGCCCCCTCAGCACCTGCCCCGCAAAAGCCGCCCCCGCAGGCCGCCAATCCTGCCGCTCCGGCCCCTGTTCGCGTCAAATCGCCACCGCCGTCCTTTTCCATTGTTCGAATGTTAGGAGGAGCAGCTTTTACGGGGTTTGAAGGCGGCTTGTTGGCGGTAGCGCTGACGAGTTTTTTGGGCACGACTCTGATCAGCGGTGGCTTTTGGTTAGGTCTAGTGGCGGTTTTGGTCTACTGTCAATTGCAGCAATGGATTGAACGGGTTGATCTGGTGATCATTGCCGGACTGACCTTGGTGATTATCTTCTTTGTGCCGGCGCTGCAGGGGGGTAATCCGATTCAATCTATTCTGTTGCTGGGGGTGGTGTCTGGTTTAGTGTTGATGACCCTGAGCCTCGTGTTTCGACTGATTTATGGTGTTTTATCTCAGTTCCTTTGATTGTTTAGCCCCATGAGTGATCCTCTCCCCCCTGGTTCGTCCCCTTGGCTCGTCGCCGAACAATTCAAATCTGCCGGGACCATTGTTGATGTCCAAGAATTTGGTCAAGGCAATATCAACAGTACGTTTCTGGTCACCTTAGATACGGTAACGGACCAACGGTTCATTCTGCAGCGCATTAATACCCAGGTATTTCAGCAACCTCAATTGGTGATGCGGAATATTCGCACCTATTCGGAGCATGTCTGCCAGCGATTGCAAACCGATGGATGCCAACGCCGTTGGGAAGTGCCCCAAGTCCTGCTGACCTCCGACCGTCAAGATCATTGGGTCAGTCCGAATGGGGACTTTTGGCGGGCCATGAGCTTTGTGGAAACGGCCCACGCCCTTCAGGAAATCACGACTCCTGATCAGGCGGAAGAGGTGGGCTATGCCTTGGGGATGTTTCACCATCTAATTAGCGATCTACCAGCGGAGCAGCTGGCGGATACCCTAGAGGGATTTCATATTACCCCTCAATATTTACAGCAGTTTGAGCAGGTGCAGGATACCCGGGTTGAGTTGACGCCTGAAGTGGAGTATTGCCTGCAATTTGTGTGCGATCGCAAACAAGATACCAATATCCTTGAAACGGCGAAAGCGGAGGGCAAACTTCGTCTTCGCCTGATGCATGGCGATCCTAAGATTAACAACATCTTGATGGATACAGATACTCAGCAAGCAGTGAGTGTCATCGATCTTGATACGGTCAAGCCTGGACTCATTCACTACGATATTGGCGACTGTCTACGGTCAGGCTGTAACCCCTTGGGGGAAGAAACGGAACAGTGGGAAATGGTTCACTTTGACCTCAAAATGTGCCAGCGGATTTTACAAGGGTATTTGGCGGTGGCCCAGTCCTTCCTCACAGAAGATGATTATGACTACCTCTATGATGCGATTCGTCTGATTGCCTTTGAACTGGGGCTACGCTTTTTTACGGACTACCTGGCGGGCAATGTCTATTTCAAAGTCAACCATCCAGACCATAATCTCAACCGAGCTTTAGTCCAGTTCAAGCTGACAGAGAGTATCGAAACCCAATCCGAAGCGATTCAAGCCCTGATCCAATCTTTGCGATGACTGCCT
This sequence comes from Acaryochloris marina MBIC11017, assembly GCF_000018105.1. Classification (GTDB taxonomy): domain Bacteria; phylum Cyanobacteriota; class Cyanobacteriia; order Thermosynechococcales; family Thermosynechococcaceae; genus Acaryochloris; species Acaryochloris marina. Next base: position 4,647,316 of record NC_009925.1, on the reverse strand, counting down.
TTTCCCTGCAGCCCTTTGGCGACCCCCACCCCGATATCACGATTACCGGTACCTTAGAGCGAGAGGGGAATCAACTTGCGATCGCATACACAGTCTCTGGCCATTTAGATCAGGTGATGATTCCCTCGCCGTCATTACCGACTCGCCAATTTGATTTGTGGGAGGCGACCTGTCTGGAATTTTTTCTAGGGCAGCCTCACCAACCTCATTATTGGGAGTTTAATCTCTCCCCTGCGGGACATTGGAATGTCTTTCACCTGGAGGCTTACCGCCAAGGCTTACAGGAGGTTGAGGGGATCACAGAACTGCCGTTCCATGTCCATCACCAGCAGACCGCCCTCACATTATCTTTAACCTTTGATCTCAACCAGATAATGGTGGCTTCTCCGACCTTAGGCGTGGGGATTTGTGCCGTGATTCAATCGCATGAGCAGTCCCTGACTTACTGGGCGTTATGTCATCCAGGATCTGAGGCTGATTTCCATCGACGGGATAGTTTTATACTCGGGCTCTAAACTGGTGTAGAACGCAGGTGGTGACGATTTCGCCCTGCGTAGAGTATTGATATCTACAGAGGATTTTCTCCTTTTAGGTAGTAAGGACCCAAACTTACGAGTTTTTACGGTGGCACCAGACTGCATTGCGCTTTTACCTTAAGACTAAAGCCAATAATGGCCGTCCATTCGCCGTTCTTCTTCTAAAACAGACATTATGAATGTACAAGCTCCAGCACTGCCGACAGTGGTTACCCAAGATTGTCATGTGTTGATGATTGAAGAAGAAGAGGGGATTCGCTGTGTATTGTTAGAGTCCCCCACCTATTCTCTAGGGCGAGATAAAAAAAATTCCATTGTGTTGCCTGCGTCCAAAGCAGTATCCCGTTTTCATGCCATGCTATTGCGTATCCCCGGGACTAATAGTTCTGGTTATAGCTACCGAATTGTCGATGGAGATGCAACGGGTAAGCTGAGCACCAATGGTGTCGTCGTTAATGGTGAACGGACGACCTCTCATACTTTGATCGAGGGGGATGCTGTCATGCTAGGGAATGTTAAAGCGTCCTATCGTTTGCTAACCTTGTCTTCATCGGGGCTAAACCAGGTGAGTGTCGAAGGCATCGATATTCGCAGTACCCTTCCCCATACTTTCAATCCTCACGCCACTCTGACCAAGGAACATGTTGCTCAATCTGGCATGAATAATACGATGCCCCCAGCTGAAGAAGATTTACCCCCCACCATGTTTTTCAAGAAAGCGCCTAAGAAAACCGCACCATAATAGCCTATGGCTTAGAGGCTATGGCTCTTGGCAGACAGATAACTGTTCCTGAGGATGACGGTCTAAATAGTCAGCTAGCCAATCGCAACCTCGCTGAAGTAAAGCATCTAAATGGGCTTGAGGGGTCTCAGACAGCTGCCAAGTCTGAATGGATCCGTCATTGGCAACGGACGTTAATTGCTGGCCCTGGAGGTCAAAGCTAAGATCTTGGATGACTGTAGCGTGACCATCAAATTCCATTTGGAGGTTGCCTTGTAAGTCCCAGAGTTGGATATTGCCATCCGTTGAGCCAGTGGCGATGCGTTGGCCATTGGGACTAAACCGTAAGCGATACACGGAACTGGGGTAATTGCGAAAAGCAGAAATCTGTTGACCCTGACGCGTCCACAGACGAATTTGGCCATCTTCTGATGCAGTCGCGAGGGTCTGGCCATCAGGACTAAAGCGACCGTCATACACCGCCCCTTGGTGATCCGGCAGTTGAGCTATCAAATTCCCGGTTAGGGTCCATAAGCGAGCCGTACCATCCTCAGATGTGGTCATGAGAAGCTGCCCGTCGGGACTAAAGCGAACGGTATAAACCGCCCCAGTATGGCCTTTTAGTAAGGCTTGCTGCTCTCCCTTGTAATTCCATAGTTTGACGGTTTCATCCCTGGAGGCGGTTGCAATCAGATTCTTCTGAGGGTTGAGTTGGATATTGTAGATGGTATCTTTGTGGGCTGGGAAGGTTTGGAGGCTCTGGTCTTTTTTGTAGAGGTGAACGGTACCTTGCTTGGTGGCTGCGACCAGGAGCTGTTGGTGTGCCTGGAAGCTTAGACTCGTAACGGCCTTGACTTGACTGTTTAGGCGTTTGAAGGTGGATTGAGTAGGGTTCCCGATGGACAAAGAACCTTTTTCCCAAGCGGTGATCAGATCCGGGCTGTCTATACTGAAACTCAAACTGGAGATTCTACCCTGAAGTTGCCGCTGTTGTTGGGCCAGCCAAGCAGACCGAACCTGCCAGATATGAGCACTATCTTCGTCATTGGAGGTGGTCGCGAGAAGGTTCCCTTGGGGACTAAACTGAGCGCTATAGACCGCGCCTTGGTGCCCCCTTAAAACCTGTAACGCCTGCCCCGATTGATCCCATAATCGAATGGTTTTATCACCGGAGGCAGAGGCTAGCCACTGCCCCGTTGCACTAAAGCTGACGTCATAGACCGCTCCCTGGTGGCCTCTAAAGATTTTTATAGGGTTGCCTTGGATGCTCCACAATCGTACCGTTTGATCTGCCCCCGCCGTGACAAGTTGCTGACCATCGGGGCTAAAGCTGACATCATAGATTGCACCTTGATGCCCTTTTAGCACCAAGAGCTGCTTACCCGTAGGGGTCCAGATACGAAGGGTCCCATCTCGAGAGGTGGTAGCAATCTTCTGGCTGTCGGGACTAATACTAATGGCATAGATCGAGTCTTGGTGCTGTTGAAATCGCACCCGTTGATTCCCTTGGCGATCGAAGACAATAGCGGTGCCATCCTTCGAGGCTGAGGCGATATAATTACCGTCTCCGCTCCAGCTCAAGTCATAGATATCGCCTTGATGTCCCTGCAAGATCCGTACCGTTTGCCCCGACCGAGTCCACAGACGAATGGTTCGATCCTGAGAGGCGGTGGCAAGGCGCTGGCCATCAGGACTAAAGGCAATATTGTAGACATCACCTTGGTGCCCCGTGAGAATTGTTTGGGTTTGGCCCTGTAGGTTCCATAGTCGGGCCGTACCATCCCGGGAGGCGGTGGCCATTGACTGGCCATCGGGACTAAAGCTGATGCTATTGACCGTAGCAGCATGACCTTCTAACCGATTCCGCTCCCAAATATGCTGCAAAATCTCCTGTAAGGCGATGAGGGGCGTGGTGGTGGGATAGTTCTGTAAAGACTGATGTTGACTCACCAGAGGCCGGAGATTTTGCCCTGCTTCCAGGGCTGTGAGCAGGGCCGAAACCTGGTCAAAGTCAAATTGCTGGAGTGCACTTTTACCAGCCCATTCAATGGACTGGGTTTGGGCGATTTGCTGCTGCTGCAAGGCATGGTTGACCCAAATAGACGTCGAAATGGCTCCGATTAAGGACAAAGTCAGAATGCCAGTCCCTAGTCTTAGTTTCCGTTTGGCATCCGCATAGGCAGCAGCTAGAGTCTGTTTGGCTTGTTTTTCGGCATCAAGTTGGGTACTCAGACGCTCTAGGTCTCTCGCTTTCCGCTCATTATCAATGGCGATTTGCTTATCTAGCGCCTGACTCGCTGCTAGGAATTGGTAATCCTGGTTGCTGAGCTGCTGCTCTTGGGACCAGTCCAAGGCATCTTGTAAGGCCTGACCCCGTAGAAGGCGTGAGGTATCTTGGCGGTCTGATCGTTCCCAGGCCTGCATCATTTCAGCATAAGGGCGAAGGGCGGCCAGTTCCTGTTCTATCCAGGCGGGGGTAAAGATATGACGATAGATGCGATTATAGACGGTGAGTTGCCCCTGACGATTGACCACTAACCCTGATAGCTGGAGTTCACTGTGGGCTGTACTGCCATCAGCAATTACGGAGTCTTGGTCTAGGATCTGACGATACAGCCCTAGGAGCTGTCCCGTGCGGGCCGGATGATGCTGGAGTCGATCTCGAATCGTGCGTAAATGGACGGGCTCGTCTTGGGTAGACCAATGATCGATGATGTGCGATCGCACCAATGCTGCAATGCTAGCTTCTTCTTGCCCCGCAGGGATATTAGTCTGCTGCTGGATCACCAATTGACATAGCTTTTGCGATAAAAAAGGTTGTCCTCCTGTCCAGGCCACTATGGCTTGTAAGGCCGCTTCGGTATTGGACACATAAGGCTGCAATCCTCCCTGGAGCGGTCTCGCTTCTTCAGGGGTGAAGCCAGCCAGTTCAATGGCATGGCCAATATTAAACAGGGTCTGGGTTTTATCCTGAATCAGATCGGAAGGGGTCGCAACCCCAAATAGGGCAAAGGTTAATCGGTTATAACTGGCATTCTCTGCCCGTTGATTGTAAAACCAGCGGATTAAGGCAAAAAAATCATCGACGGAAAACGGAAGACTGAGAATTTTATCGATTTCGTCAATAAAGATAAAAATTTTACGATCAGGAACATGCTGATATAACACTTCATCGATAAAGTGCTTCAGTTGCTGTACAGGGGATAAATAATCTTGGGCTTGTAGCCATTGCTTAAGGTTAAGCTGGTCCGTCAGAGCTAATCCCTGCCAGAGTTGAACCATCAGACTGGCATACCACTGTTGTTCCTGCACTTGGCTGCCTGGCAAGGTCATATCCATAGAGACACAGGAGTGATGCTGATCTGCTAGATGATGCATCGCCCGGACTTTCAGGCTTGACTTTCCCATTTGGCGACTGTTGAAGACATAGCAGAAATCTCCCTGATTGAGGGCTGCTAACAGGTCATGATCGGCTTGGCGGGTGACGTAAGAAGGGTGGTCGTAGCCTAAACTACCGCCCACTTTATAGGCTGTCGAATTCATGATTATTCAACGGCATATTGGCAAAGTACTGACGATAGAGGTCACAACTGGGCTGGACATAATCTCCCGAGAGACTGACTAACCCCATACTCTCAAGTTGATAGGCCTGAATCGGTTCCAACCGGACTTGAGGAGATTCGGTCACTACTCGATACATGGCGGTGGCCAACTGAGGTTGTCCCTGTAAGGTATTCCACAGTCCCCGTAGATGGGTGCTGTAAATACTACTTTGGGTAGGCGCTTGTTGTAACAGGTGATCAAGCTGAAGCTGCTGGCGGCGTAGGGCATCAAAGGTGAGATGGACTAGGTATGGGTGACCACCGATTAGGGCCTTCAAGGCTTGAAAGATGTCAGGAGACTGAACGTCTAATTTGCTATCCAAATGATACAGACGGGCTAAATCCTGCATTTGTTCAGGGGTAAAACCCAGGAGTTTAATAGGCCACCCCACATTAAAGGGGGATTGATGCGCATCTAGCTCAATGTAAATTTCAGTGGAATGAGCAATCACCAAGCGAATTTTCTGCCAGATGGTCTGAGTATTTGCCTCTTCATTCCAAGAACGCAACATGGGTAAAAAGTCTTGGGCAATATGAGGATACTCAAACAGTCGATCGACGTTATCTAAGGCTAAGACTAAGGCAAGATCAACGTTGGGTAACAAATAGGTTTGAAAGTACGTTTTGCAGCTCATTAAGCTGCCATATATGTCTTCAGCCCAATACTGATCAAGTTTGGGGGGCAATCCTAATTCACGACAAATATTGGCACAAAACCATTGTAGGAATTTATCTAAAGTCGTAAAAATAGACGTCTCAGCTTCGCGAAAATTCAGATAAATGGGCTGATATTCTAAAGTCTGGGCCTGGAATAAAAGCTGGCGCAGCAACGAAGTTTTACCCATTTGGGCAGGGGCCTTAATCCGAACTAGGGCTCCAGATTGCTGAATGGCTTGAGTACAGTCAGCTTCCGTGGGAGGTCTATCAATATAAAACGGAGAGTTTGCGGATAAGGGGGTTCGATAATTCAAGATGGGTAAATCTTGAGGCAAGACCGCTGCTCGCATTTGCAGCCATTTGGGATACTGTATATCCTGTAACCAGTCCCGCAAAATATTGAATTTTCCCGGCCCTTTACTCAGTAAATCGAGTTCAGCACAGCCATGATCTGTGTGACTAGCAAAAGCAGAATAAACCGTCGTCATTTGCTTTTTATAGGATTCATGACTGGCTGCTTGCGCCAGGGGCCAAACCTCTTTATCAGGTTTGCGCCAATGCTCATAAGCGAAACGAGTCAGAAAAATACTTTTGACTTTGCCCGTTAAGTTTACTTCTTGAGCAATATGCTTCAAAAAATCATCCCATTGGTGAGGTTTCATCTAATTTAATGACCCACTCAAGTCACAGTAGAGAATCCTTTGGGAAGGGTTTTCATCTCTGGTTTTTATCAATTGCTTGGAAGGTCTTGAATTCCACTTGTTTCTACTTTTTTCCACTTCCAGGTTAACGAGTTTCTATTTATTTATGCTTCGATTTTGGCTGCCATTAGACTGACATGCCTAGGCTTTGAGACTAATCTAACACTTGAGAGTAACCGATAAAGCTGAGTAATAAAGCAATGGCTAAATCCGCCGTGATGTTGGCTGCCGCCCTAATGGGTGCGACGGCATTTATTTCCCCCGTCCAAGCAGTAATCCTAAGCCAAGAGAACACACAACAAGTCCAAGAAGAGCAAGCCTCTTCACTCATTGCACGCAGAGATCGATTTCGACGTCAAAAGCGCTACTGTTGGCGTCGATATGGTCGTCTCTATTGCCGTGATAGATATGAGTCCGATCGCGATTATCGTTGGCGTCGGCAACGATGGGAAGATCGTCGTAAATGGGAAAAAGAGCGAGAACGTCGCTGGAAGGAACGCCGCCGTCGATTAGAGAGACGTCGCCGTTGGGAAAATCGTCGTCGTCGTAGAGAGGAAGATTATTGGCGCTCTCGTCGTCGCGACCGGGACTACGAAAATGAAAATTGGCGCAAAGGAGATCGACGAGGTGATTTCCAAGACAAGCTTGATCGCTGGCTGAATCGTGGCAGAGATGATGATGATTAAGCCTTATCTCTTGAAAGTATCCTAGTACCCCAATAAACCCGTGTAAATATTGCTCAGTAGTTAGATTTCCTCTAACCACTGAGCGTTTTTTCATCGGCATTCTTGGGGCATGAATCCGATTACCATTCAGTGTCTGAGTCTAAACATATGTCTGTGTCTTTGACCGAAGCGTTCGCCCAAGACCCTGATTGGTCCATTATTTCCGTAACAGATCGCCCCCGAGTGCAAGAACTTGTCACTCTCATCTGCACACAAGTTGATCTTCCCCGCAGCCAAAAAGGAGAGGAATACTATGGGTGGCTAATTGAATTGAACAGAATGATTAACTAAAGGCCGGATAATTTGTCAGTGCCCCTAATTAGTCGCAGGGAGGATACTTACAGTCAGGATTCGTTTGCTGTGGGGGAGTTTCAATCTCTGAATGGACGTTGCTCCTGTAAGCAGAGACACTGAAACCGCTCATCAAGACTAGGCTAAACGATATCAATAGAGTCTTGAAATTCATAGCAATTAATGATGAGGTTAGGGGGACAGCCTGAATATTGAATAAAATGTAGATTTGAAAGGGTAATCGGTGTCAGTATTAAGCCAATTATTCCCTTTCACTTTTTATTATCAAACATCTCTATTGTATGGTTTTTATTTGTCTGTCGCAATAGAGCCTAGGGGTTATAGATTGAGCTAATTTTATTCTACTTCTACGAAATACTGAGCAGGCACATGATCGGTGAGCCAAACACCATTTTCAGAACGATAAAACAGATAGCCGTCACCTTGCATTTTTTGGGCATTAATTTCCAATACCGTGGGTTTGCCATGCCGTCTGCCCACTGCGATCGCAGTTTCGTATGACGCTGAAAGATGGACATGTTGACGTCCTGAAGGGAGTAGGCCCTTCGCCATGATAGACGCTAAAAACCGTGTGGCTGTTCCATGGAATAAAACATCAGGAGGTGTCAAAGGCAATAAATCCAAGTCAACCCGAATGGAATGTCCTTGGTTAGCTCGAATATATTGGCCATCTTCACTTAATTTAAACCGCTTCTTGTCATTAGAAACAACTACTTCTTTGATAATTTCTTCAGATAAGAAATGGTCATGCTTGCTAGCGCATTGAATTAATTCAGAAATAGCTGCCCAGCCACCTGCATTCAGTTCTAAACTAATCGCCTCAGGTCGATGTCGAAGAATATAGCTGAGAAACTTACTAACAGCTTTTAACTGTTGATCCATATTTTAAGAATGTAATTTTGAATATTATTGTGGGCCATGGGTGTCCTGCCTGAACAATTTCAAAGGGCAGCTCCTTATATAATTGGGGGGTAGGGACAGGGGCTGAATTAATGCGTCCCTCGAATCAGTTGAAAGCCTTGTAAACTCGGGCCTACTTGCTCTGCAAAGATCACGGGTACCAAGGAGTGGGCAACCTCAATCTCTTGAAGATGGCGAATGGTCCAGGCATTACAATCAGACCAAATCACATAATACTCACGACCTGGATAAAACTGCCCCTTAAAATTAGAAACTGGCGGATAGGGCATACTCCGTTCCCCCGCTTGACGTCGGAAGCTTTGCTCTAGCGTCGTAATCAAATCATAAAGTTGTTGGGCAGAGATTTGTCGGTAATACAGTTGCCGTGCATAGTTTTGGGCCTCAAGTAGCGTATCTCGACCTCTCAGATACATGACAGAATCCGTTGGAAAAATACCAGCAGCAAGCGTCGTCAAGAGCGAGGTATCAGACATCATAAAAAACTGCTTATCTCCCCAACCATACTCAACATAACGGGAAGTCGGAGCGTTGGGAGGGCCGAGCTTCCATCCCTGAGGTTGCTCAATGAGAATAGCAGTATGAAACCCCCAATTGACGACGTAAAGGTCGTATTTTGACTGTCGCAATTGATTTATGTTCGGTAGACTGACCTTTGGTGTGGGTGGTGTTCGAATCACCATATAGAGGGCAGGTATTCCCCACAAGCCACCATTCAGCAATAGAACAATACCCAAGCAGCGACGCCGTCGTTTGAGGAAGCCCCGAAACTGTCGAAGTTTTGTCCGCCAGAGTGGATGGGTGTGCATGAGTAATGAAAAAGGGATTAACGTAAAAATTGAATTGCAATCCCCTTGGTCCCAAGATAGGATGCCAAAGTTGCAGACAATATCAAAAAGTTAGGATTACCATGACCAAAGCCATAATGGAAACAGACAAAGGTACGATTAATCTTGATTTATTTGATCAGGACGCCCCTAACACCGTCAAAAATTTCGTTGACTTAGCCAATAAAGGGTTTTATGACGGCTTATCTTTTCATCGTGTCATTCCTAATTTTATGATCCAAGGGGGTTGCCCAAAAGGAACAGGAACGGGTGGCCCTGGCTACACCATTAAGTGCGAAATTAATAACAACAAACACCAAGCTGGAACTCTATCCATGGCCCATGCAGGTCGGGATACAGGCGGCAGCCAATTCTTTATTTGCCATGCCCCTCAACCTCATTTGGATGGCGTGCATACGACTTTCGGGCAAACCCAAGATATGGATGTAGTGAATGCCATTCGTCAGGGGGACAAAATCCTATCGGTTAAAGTCTCTGCTGAATAAGCTGAAAGGCGTGGATTCTGCTAATTGTTAATGACTGCACCTGGTGCAATCTGCTCTAGAGTCAAGTTAGGACACTCCACGCCCGACGCTTTTTGTAAGGCTTGGTAACTCACCTTAATGCCTGCCTTCTTCATTTTTGAATAGTTACTAATCAACAGCAAACATGTTTCTAGTTTGATGCGGGTTAACTGGGAACGTGCATGCCGTTTACAAGCTTCCATGCCTGCTGATTGAGTATAAGTAAAAGAGCCGCCGATTGAGCCATCATCAAAAGGGCCAATCCCAGTTCCAAAGACTGACACTGCTAAACCACTCGTCGTACAGTCACTTAGACTTTTGCCAACAATTGCTTTACCGAGGGGGCGCTGCCTCGGTCGTGAATTGGTTAAGACACCCCCTTGAATCAGCTCTAGCTCTGGACTAGTATCTGTCTCAGCTGTATTGCCAGCATCAATCGAATTTGTTGTTTGCGCGATGCTTTGCAGCGGGATGACCACCATCTGTGCAGCGATCAGAAGCATCACTATTCCCTGCCTCGGACCAGAGGCTATTCGTCTTAAGAGTGATGCTGGAACTTGCACTGATTTGAAAAAAATAAGGTTAAAAGCTGTAGCCTGTCGTGGAATTATTGATAATCAAGACTTCGTTAAAGTCATATTCTTCACGAAATTCAACTTCTACTTCTCGCGTTATGTCAATATTCTCTACAGCAATACTCGTTGCAGTACTGCCATAGTTATAAGTCGTTTGTGTCGTCCTCCCCCCTTCCGTATTCGAGGTTTGGGAAGAACCGCTCTGGCTATCCGTGGTTAGAGAGACAGAATTTTGATGAGATTGGACGGAGTCATGAATATTGCGTTCAATAACGGTATGTCCAGTGGGTGACACCACAAACGTTGTCACAGTGGTTGCTGTAGCATTCTGGGCCACAGCTGGCTTAGCCACAACTCCAGCGAAAACCAGAAATCCAGTGGTCAATAAGTACTTCACGATTTCAAAATTATCAATTCGTCCAACAAAATCTCTCTAAGTCACACAGATAATTGCTTAGATAGTTCTTAAACATCAGCTCAAACTCCATAACAACAAAACATAAAATTTGTTGTTCATATTGCTTTTGTGACTTGACGCCAAACAGTCAATGGGCTCACATTTTTTACATACAAAATTCAGCAACAATCGCTAGCTTGCTACATCATCAATGAGAGTATTGACAATTGCAAAATAATCACCGCTGCTATCTTTAATATGCAGGTGCTGGTTGCGAAGAAGCCACTGGAGTTGATGGAATTGAGTGATGAGGTTTTTGTTGATGTTGAGGTATATTTTGCCGCTGCTGAACCTGATGGCGATTCGGCGTAATCTGTTGCTGCTGGCGCTGTAACTGGTTCTGTTGACTCACAACAGGTTGGGATTGGTTTTGATGCGGAGGAACAGCATTACGACCTAGGGGACCATTTGCTGGGGCCACTGCACTTTGAACAACTACAGGTGGACAATCAACACCACCAATAGCTTTTAATGCTTGGTAACTGACTTTGACGCCAGCTTTGACCATCTTGGAATAGTTGCTAATGAGCAACAAGCAGTTTTCCAGTTTTGATTTGGAAAGTTGAGTTTGAGCATATTCGTTACAGGTTGCCATCCCAAAAGAATGGGTATAGGTAAACGAACCGCCCAGCGTACCTGTGTCAAAAGGCCCAATCCCGTTTCCAAAAGCAGAAACAGCAATGCCATTACTCGTGCAATCTGCGACCCCTCGACCGACAATGCTGCGTCCTAATGGATGGGTATTGACTTGAGTATTGACTAATGAACCTTGCTGGTTCAAATCTACCGCCGGATTAGCTGTTGAAGTTGCATTATTAGGTGCATCGATATTGTTTGTGGTGGTTTGGGCAAGCGCAGACTGGGAAGAAATTGCGCACAAACTCACAACTGATGCACAAAGTATTAGACGAGTGTGCATGAGTGTTTTCTCCTGAATAACAGAGGGGCAACGATGTGTTGCCCCAAGGAACTAACTAAATTCAGTTAGAACGAGAAACCACTGGTGACTCTGTGATCCTTATCAAAGCCAGAAAAATCATAGCTTTCTGTAGTACTCACATCAACTGTTCTGGACAACCGGCCATCTTCTCGGGCAGAACTTTCTGTGACAATATCAAAGGATTCTGTTTCGTGGAACGTGCGCCCATCCTTGGCTTCAGTGACAGTTGTGGATCCCCACTCAGTCTTAACAGCGGAAGAATCAGCCCAAGTATTGGCGTTATAAGTTTCATGGACATTCACATTCGTTGTGGAATGGCCGTTAAAAGTACTTTTGAGTCTATAGCTATTTTCAACATAGGACTCACCTGCTGCCGCAGGTAATGCAGCAGCGCCAAGGGAGATTAGGACCGCAAGTGGTGCGATTTTTTGGAATTTCATGAGTAGTTACCGCTGAAAGTGTTTAGTAGCAATGGGCTTTGGTGATGAAAGCTCGCCCAAGAGATAAGTCCAAACAAACAGATTTTGCAATAGAGTTAGCATTAAAATCAACAAAAACTGCACTGAAATTTATCCAATGCCTTAAAGCACCAACTGTTCACTAAGAACATCCCCCTGTCGGTGCTTTTCTTACGTTTTTTGCTGTTAGATTAACTTGCCTAAACCACTTAGATTCGGCAGCTTGAATTTAATAACTAACGTTACAACACAACATGTCGTTCGTCTTTTGCGTTTCAAATTATCCCGTGGAACAGAACAGCTGAGTCATACATCTAATGAAGTACAACTTCAAACATCTGATTTGCTCTGAACAATAAATAATTTAATTCACAAGGAAACTGTAGTCTGGATTTTTTTACCCCTAGTGGTTTTTCACAAATTATTCACTCACCTAGAGAAAAAGTTAAGGGTTTTCATTTTTAAGTAACGAGTATGAGATGATTAGAAGTCATTTTTTTGATGTTCTAGCAGACAAAAACAAAACTTCTTTACAAAGAAAGTTTAAGTTTACAACAATTTTGATTAAAAATTTACTTCTTCCTCTCAACGTTCTATCTTTCACTCTATTGGACCAAGAAGGGTGACTAGCGCAAGACAGGCGTCATCGTTTTACTACCTTTAGGCAGAAGCAATGGTTTGAAATAAGCCATTCCCCTTGTGTCACAAGAAGCTGAAAACCATCATTCAATTAGCTTTGAGATAATCTTTGTATAGACTGCCCACCTAACTGTGAGTGTGTTTGTGACAGGAGGGCAGGTATCTTGTCAGCATGAGGGCTAGTCTGTAAGCACTCACTCAAATCAAAATCAGACAGATGGGTGGCTTTTTGGCCGGGGAACCAGTGACTGGCTTGTCCTAGCAGGTTGTAGCGCATCTTGGCATATTCCTGCATGTCATAGGCTAGGGCTAAATTGCGTAACCACAGAATGATAGGGATATTGATATTGCCGGGAGTTTGCTCATGGGTTGGCAAGCCTTGATGCCAAGTGTTGACCCAATCTTCGCCTAAGGTTGCGATCGCTGCTGCTTGCAGTCGCTCTAAAATCGACGGTAGTAAAGTCTCTGCTTGATCAAGTAACTCTAATGTTTTCAGGTGCTCATCAAAATCACTGGGTCGAGCGGCCCCCAAACTGAGGGTATGGACTAGAGGGTGACTTAGGCAGAATAAATCGTTAAAAACCATGGGGCTGAGGGGTTGGCATAGCTCCACTAACTTTGGTGAAGGTTTATACAACATGCCCCCCTTATCCGACGGACTGATAATAAAGACCCCGACATCATGGTGGGTTGCGGCTTCAATAGCGGGCCAATTGAACTGGTTGATGTAATACCAATGCAAATTGACGTAATCGAACTGATCCGTCTGAATGGTTTCCACAATCAAATCAGTTGGACCGTGGGTAGAGAAACCCACAAACTTGACTTTGCCTTGTTCCTGAAGTTGGCGAGCTATATCGAGACATCCACCCGGGCGAAGGGTAAATTCCAGTAGTTCGGGGGTATTAATGCCATGAATCCCCAGTAAGTCGACATAATCGAGGTTTAGATTGCGCAACGATTGCTCAAACGTCTTGCGAAATTCCTTGGCATTTTCTTTGGGAGCGACCTTGGTTTGAATGATTAACTGATGGCGAGGAAAAGTAGGCAGGATTCTTCCCAGCTGCAGTTCTGAAGTGCCATAACCTCTGGCTGTTTCAATATGGTTAATCCCTAGCTCAATCGATCGACGAATCGTGGCGTCCAGGTTGTCTTGGCTTGCTTTGGGAACTTTCCAGCCAGGTTCATCCTTCCAAGAATGCTGATATCGCATTCCGCCACAGGAAAAGACAGGTATTTGCAGTTCTGTCCTGCCAAATCGACGATACTGCATAGATACCTGGCCTCCGTTGACTAAATCTTGGTGGGTGCGAGCTTTATTTTGAATGGGTGGGGGGTAATGTAGGTGCTGTGCGGACTTGTAACCAGCCGACATAGGCTCCAAAGATCAGTGCGGTCAAAGATTCCAAGAGAATTAGACTATTCATTTTCCAGGTTAGATCCCAGATGGGGGCATAGACATAGTGCCCTAGGGTTAACTGACCCATGGCAACATAGAGATATAGCAATCCTAATGCCAGGGATCGACGCTCTTGCTTCCAGCAGATATAGCCTGCGATACCAATAGGGGTCATCACAAACCAGAGAAAATCTACTAGGGAAGGATTAAACCAGGTCGGTTCAGGGTATTGATCAAAGAACAGAACATTATCGGCATAGTGCAAAATCGAAGTCACAATGCAGACGACGAGCAAGGCTAGTAACCCGCGAGTAGGGTGCTCAACAGATTGATGTTCGTTCATAAGGTTCAATAGGGTGCTTGCGACGCGGGCCAGGATTTATACCTTTTGTATTGTAGGCAAGATTATTCTTGGATGGCGCTCACGGCTAATATCCAAAGGGTATCTCCATCATCACTCCACTCAATTTGTTGGGGAATGCCATGATAATGAGCCTCCAAGAATCGGGCCATCGTAGTTATCTTTTGTACTAACTCTGAGGGAAGCGATTGAGGTGGTTGCAGAGCCTGGGAATGAGCTTCTTTTAAATCAGACACTCGAATCTGTTGCATTTGAGGATGCATCAGGGCTTCAGTCGGCGTTGGACCTGGACCCCCGATAATGATCATGGTGTCAGGATCGCTATTAGGGAGGTCTCGACTCCTGACTAAGCCACTATATTGACCCTTAACTTGGACTTGAACCATAACGGCAACCCCCTGATCTTGAGAATGAGGCGAGGAATGCGTCGCGCTATAGGCTGAGCGGCAAGCTCGAATGACCTGAGCTAAAGCTCGACGAGAGGTGATTTGAAAAACGGGTTCGGGGGGAGGGCCAACTGGATCAGCCCCAATGACACTAGACCGAATCATGAGGGGTTGGCCCGCACTAGGGTTGAGAAGTTGAATAAGGGGAGCCGCATCGTCGCCTGGGGGGAGCACCCAACCTGGGGGAATATTATAGCCATCGGCTTTGAGCTGGCTGAGGGCTACTGCCAACGGCCCAACTTGGTCAACTTTGAGGGAATGGTCTAGGGTACGAATGTTGCGATCGCGTTGAAAGAAACCAAATAAATGGGCGTCATTAGCTGGGTCTAGGGTCATTAACTCACTAGGGCTGCTCCCCATGGAAGCCGGTGGCTGGGGCACTTGCTCATCGACCCAAGCTATTACAAAACTCAGGCCCATAGCTGCCATAATCTGCGAGCTTTGTTGGGTGTATAGACCGACCAGTAGAGGGAATAAGACCAACAGTCCCAATCGCCCAATGCGACGTTCTCGCAGCAGGGTAATACTGATGCCTCCGATGAGCAGCAGCAAAAATGCAATCTGCCAGCTATACACCATGCCCCCAGCAACGATACCTAGTAGTTGTTTTGATTTCCGAAGCCAAAACTGCCCAAAGACCAAGGCAATAAGGGCAATGAGCCACCAGGTCGGATCGCGAGGAAAGTAATATCGAGCTAAGCAAACACTGGCGATCCCTTTACTGGCCTCTATCCCCACCTCTAAGAACGTCGCTCCATAGCGCCAGGATATTCTTGAACGCGCAGGCAGGCGTTGAATCAACCATTCTGATGCCGGTATGCCCCCCAATAAGGGACATAGAACGAAAATGAGTAAGCATCCCCAAACTTGGATGAGTGTCATAGGCTATTCAACTTTAGGGAGATAATCGCTCAAGGATCCACTCCTGATCCGAATATCGATAACAGAGACGGTCATGGAGACGGCTAGTACGCCCTTGCCAAAATTCGATCAGATGAGGGGTGACCCGATAGCCCCCCCAATGGGGAGGCCGGGGAATCGGTTGATTCTGATATTTTTGTTCCAGTGCTTGCAGGCGCTGGTCTAGAATATCGCGATCACCAATCACTTGGCTTTGGTCTGATGCCCATGCCCCAAGTTGACTGCCCCGAGGCCGACTCTCAAAATAGGCCTTCGTTTCTGAGTCACTGACCTTCACCACTTTCCCTTCAATTCGGACCTGACGTTCCAATTCTGCCCACCAAAATACTAAGGCAGCCCAAGGTCTTTGGGCTAAATCTTGCCCTTTTCGACTGAGATAATTGGTATAAAAAATGAATCCCTGCTGATCGAACCCTTTCAATAACACCATGCGGGCAGAGGGCTGACTGTCTGCAGAGACAGTCGCTAAGGTCATGGCATTTGGTTCGGGTAATTCTGCTTGGACCGCTTGCTCAAACCAAGACTGAAATTGAAGGATGGGATTGGCATTGACCTCTGTTTCTAAAAGGGCCTGCTGTCGATAATCACGGCGCAGATCTGAAATGGAGGTTTGTGTTGGATCGATTAAAGACATCAGGGCTTGCTTACTCGAATACTCATAATTTCTTAGGTATAACTAAACCTGGATGGGCTGGGTTGACCGCTGATGGGCAAGCGCTCTTCAATTATCGAACATTCCCATCAGCATCGATTCAAAATTGGCCCAACCTCTACATTAGGGGTAGGAGTGCTCAATCATTTTTTAAGTTGCCAATGAAGGAAAAATCATTGTTATCGTGGCCATAGATGATGCCAAGCCAACGAGAGGGTGAAATATTGGCTAATTTATTAGAGATTGTCCAAAAACTTTCCGGTGGTACGTCCACTTGGGCCAGCGAATGGGTCGATAACTTTAATGGCAATCAGGTCGAAATTCGAGTGATGCGAGGTGCGATCGCAAATTGGCACACCCACACAGATACAGATGAAATGTTTGTCGTCCTCTCTGACTCTGTTGCCATTGACACGCAGAATGGCAGTTTTAACCTGGTCCAAAATGATTGTTTGGTGGTTAAAGCTGGCACACAAAACCGTGCCAGAACAGAGTCAACGGCGACACTGATGACCTTGATTAGTCCAACCCCTTAAATTCTTGATCCCATCTTGGTCATGAACACTTTGTCTCTACCCCTGCCAATACCTGGACTCAGATTACGACCGTGGGCCATCCAAGATACAGAATCATTTCAGAAATATGCTGAAAATCTAGAGATCTGGCGGAACATGCGGGATGAGTTCCCTTGTCCCTGTACGCACCAGGATGCAGAACGATGGATTATTCAAGCTCTTCACAGAGCTGATGGACTGTATTTGGCAATTGCCACTGACCAAGAAGCCATCGGTTCCATAAGTCTGCAAATCCATGATGATATTCGTCGCTATTCCGGAGTATTAAGTTACTGGGTTAGTCAGCCTTTTTGGGGGCAAGGTATCGCCACAGCAGCGATTGCAGGGATTAGTGACTATGGCTTAGGAGAACTCAACTTAGTCAGAATCTATGCCAAGGTGTTTAGCACCAACCTCGGTTCTATCCGAGCGTTGGCAAAGAATGGGTTTGAACAAGAAGGATATTTCCGTAAAGGGGTGTACAAAGAGGGGCAGTTTGTCGATCAAGTGGTCTATGCAAAAGTTGTTTAGTGCCGCTTGAGCTATGGGCGAATTTCTCCGGTTGTGAACCTAATGTTTGGTTCTATCTTGAAAATAGATACCCTGCTGAATGCTGTAGATAGTGTCAAAAATTAACCGTGGCTATTCAGATTGCAACAACGGATGATCAGATTCGAGCCTGTTACCCAGTGATGGTGCAGTTAAGAGCGCACCTAACACTCCACGACTTTGTTACTCAAGTCCAAAGCCAGATGCAGTCCAGGTACCAATTGGCCTATGCATCCAATTCAGAGTGTGTCTGTTCTGTTGCTGGATTTCGAATTAGCGAAAGCCTATCTTGGGGACGATTTTTGTATGTTGATGATTTGATCACCGATGCCCAGATGCGATCGCAACATTACGGACACCAACTATTAGACTGGCTTGTTCAGTATGCTCGTCAGCAGGATTGTGCTCAGTTGCATTTAGATTCTGGTTTGCAGCGTGTGGACGCCCATCGGTTTTACCAGCGGGAGGGCCTGCAAATCAACAGCTATCATTTTTCCCTCAAGCTCTAAAGGAGACTGTTATGCCCACTTTGATTGCCCAGCCGACGATTATCACTGCTGCAGGGAATAAACCCAAACGGATTGAAGAATTTTTTGGACGGGTCAATTCCAAGCATGACCATATCAGCGTTGCCCGCATGGTATCGCCTGCAGGCTGGCAAGAACCTGGACAAAAGCCCGAATTCCAAGAAATGACCGTTGTCCTGCAAGGACTATTGCGAGTTGAGTATGAGGGGGGTGTTTTGGACGTGCAGGCAGGGCAAGCTATCGTTACAGAACCGGGGGAATGGATTCGGTATGGCACGCCGGATGGTGCAGAGTATATTGCAGTTTGCTTACCCGCCTTTTCACCAGAGACGGTCCACCGGGATGTTGATGATATCTAAACGTTGCGGTTGCTCAAGGCCCGGCAGGTTATTCGATTCTGACAAAACCTGCTTTTTCAATGAGTTGCTGGCCCTGCTCGCTCAACATCATGTCCGTATAGGCTTCCCCAATCAACTGCTCCCGATCTTTATTTTCTTTGACAATGACGTAAAGCGATCGGGTGATAGGGTAGCTGCCATCGCGGAATGCCTCCAAATTCGGCTGATTCCGGGTAGGGGGACAATTCTGGGTGGGCTTGCCTTGTTGAGGAGGGATGAGTTTATCTTGACTGAGTCCTAAGGGAATGGGTTTGCCAATACATTGGTAGAGCACTTCTGCAGCAGAGGCATAATAAATTCCCCCAGTAGCGCCATTGAGTTGGCGCAGGGCATCTGTGGTGGAGTAGATGGGAACAACGGTTGAACTAAAGGGTTCATTTTGGAGCACATATTCTTGGAAATAATCTGCGGTGCCAGAATCCCCAGATTGGCGCGAAAAAGGAATAATATCTCGATCCGGTCCCCCTAGCTGATTCCAGTTATTGATATTGCCTAAATAGATTTGTCGCAGTTGGGCAACGGTTAGGCCTGGTACGTTCAGGGAAGGATGAACGACGACCGCGATACCATCCAGGCCAATGGCATGCTGGGTGACTTTGAACCCTCTTTGGGTTGCGATCTCATATTCTTCATCCTTGAGGGGGCGGGTGGATTGGGTAAAGTCAATTTTGCCGTCTAGGAGCATTTTGATGCCTTGACCCGAGCCGGGTGTGCCCTGGACGGTTTCTACATAGCGCAACTGCAGGTTGGGATAAACCTCTGCGATCGCATCTTCGACCCGAGGACGGATCAACGCCCAAGTGGCGCTACCGCCATAGTTATACAGCCCTTCTGGAACATCAGGGACTTCTGAAAACGTAGGGGTGAGTGCCAAATTAGCAGCCCCCTGAATGGGGCTGATCTGGAATTGATGAGGCGACCGCAACCATCCCCAGAAGCCTGCAATCAGCAGGAGCAAGGCAACTAAAGACGCTTTGAGATAGAACTTGCTGAGCTTGGGTTTGGGGGCGGATGGGGGTGAAACGGGCGTGGAGGACTCGTCTGGACTCGACAACCGCTGCACCGAATAGGCCCGCTCTGGCAGGATGATAGTAGTTTGCGGGTTTTCTTCGAAGTCGATGGGGCAGCTCTGGCGAGAGGTCGAAAACGCCATTTCCGTGGGGGTCGGTAATTTGTGGGCGGGAACGGCACCGTGGCGATAGAAGGCCATCAGATCATCGATCAGATTTTGTTCTTCTAAGGGGTGATATCTCAAGATCTCCAGGATCCGCCTCACCCGACCAATAGCCGCAGGTAAAATATTATCTTGTTGAAATCCAGGGAATAAGTCTTCCGCACCTTGTTCCAGGGCTAAGCGTCGCTCCGTGGATAGAACCTTTTTTCGTAATCCTGCGGTCAGAATCAGCTTGAGGTCGGGGTAATTGTCGTGATACCACCGACAGATATCAAAGGCGTTCAGGTGTTGAGCCCCTAGATCCACTAGCAGCAGTCCAATATTGGCCCGTTCAATGGCATCGCGCTGACCTGCGAGTTGCGAGAAACTGATGCCGACAGGCTCTTCAATGACTTCGATTTGTTGGGATTGTAGGGCGGTTGTCCATACCTGAGCCTGGAACTTTAGGGGCTGTAGGAGCAGTACAGATTTGCTGGCGCTATCCATTAAATTGAGCAGTGCGGGCTGCTATTGAGAAAGACGATACACTCGAAGTCTAGTTGAGGTTGACGTTGAGTCTGATATGAACGGTAAAGCCCAAGTCTAGCCACTGTGTTATTTTATGGCAAATTTTATCCGAGTTAAAGAATAAAATGACAGGTTGCCAAGACTAGATTGAGTTCACTCCCATGATCCATGATGCACCGCTAACTCTCAAGATATTCATGCGCTTACGGGAATCGAAGGGGCAGAGGAACTTGCTCCTTAGGCCCTTACTATGTTAGGTACACAGCAAGCACCCGTCTCAATTTTGATTACCTTATATATGAAGGTGATCGCAAACCCCACCCAGGTGAGGAAGATCTGATGAAATCCAAAACTCTCAGCACATCGATTTGGTTTAGCGTTGTTCTCTCGACGTTGCTCTTGAGTCCTGCCCTGGCCCAGACTTCTTCATCACCCACTGCCCCTAGTACAGATCCGCAAGAGATTGAGCGGCTCCTGCAAGAGCTGCGTAAAGAACGGGAAGGCCAAAAACAAGCCCAGGCGGAGGCGACTCAAGCCGTCAATCAAACCACCACCTTATTTAACTGGTTTTTGGTGGTGCTGGGATTGATCCTAGCCACGGCCATTGCCAGCTTGATTTTGCTTCGCCGCGCCGTCGTTCATGAAGTCGCGGAGGTGGTGCAAAAGCACCTGCGGGAGATGCGAGATTTAAAAGGACATCTGGCGGATGCGGCGGATGCCGTAGAAGTGATTCTGCAAAAGGCAGAAGATCTGGATGCCGATTTACATCAAGAGTCGGAGCAGTTTCATCAAGACTTAACCAGTAAGCGCCAGCGGTTGTCAGATATGCTGGCGGAATTTTCCACCAAGCAACAGCAGATCCTCAATAAAATCGAAGGGTCCTTGACGGATACGGAAGCTGCGATCGCAACTTTTGAATCTGATTCAACCACTAAATTTGCCACTTTAGATACGGAACTGAGAACCGAACAAGAAACGATTCTGGCCCATCTCAAACGCCTCGGCGAAGAGATTGAACCCCAGCTGTTTACAGTTGAGGTGGATGCTCAATCGCAAAAAACAGAATTTCTAAACCGCCTGAAGCAGTCTGAGACGGATTTCAAAACCCAATTGTCCCAACTTCTGGATAAAAGCGAGCAGGAACGAGACAAGATCCTGACGCGGGTTGAAAAGATGAGCAATGATTTTGGGCCGCAAATGTCGGCTCTACAAGCCGTTGCCCAAACGGAGAAAGAAACCTTAATTGGCTATCTTGCCACTTCTAAAGCCGAATATGTCACCCAACTGTCTGACCTCCAGCAAGAAGCTCGTAAACAGTGGGAACTGATTTTACAAAACCTCAAACAGCTAGAAAGTGATTTCACCCCCCAGTTAGAGGAGATTGAAGGCCAGCTGCAGGTGAAGGCGAACGAAAAGAAAGAGTCCTTCCTGGTACGCCTCAAACAGGTCGGCACTGAGATTACGCGTCAGCTCACTGAAGCCCAAGAGACCTTTCAAACCCAGGCCAGTGAGACCTTGCAACGGCTTCAGGTACAAGAGTCTGAATTCTCGACTCAGCTGTTCAACTACAGAACTCAGTTGGAGACTGAAAAGACCAATGCCCTAGCCGATGTTCAGGCTCTGACTGACAATGCCTCGACTCTGCTGGCAGATCTAAAGACAGAGGTTCAAACCACCCAAGAACAAGCAGTCCAAGATCTCGAAGCCCTGACCTTACAGGTGTCCAATCAGTTAGCGGATCTAAAAACGAATTTACAAGGGTCCCAAGATCAAACCCAGCAGTCCCTACAGGCCATAGAAGCGAAAACAGAACAAGATCTGGCGGCCATTACAACAAATGCCCAAGCTCGCAAAGATCAGATTCTCCAACAGCTCGCAGCCCTATCCCCAGCCCAGATCGCCGGAGATGCCGTAGCAGAAATCGATCAGAAATTGCAGACGGCATTGGGACCTTTAGAGCGATTACAGGCTAATCATCCTGATTTGTTCCTGGATGTTGCGGACTATATCCGTCAAGGAGATGAGCACCTCGCAGACAGCAATTTCCGTCAGGCCCTCTCTGCCTATAATCAAGCCCTGGAGTTAAAAGCCGATGACCCTCAACTATGGTGTCAGCGGGCCGAAGCACAGAGAGGGCTAAAGCTGTTTGAAGAGGCTGTTGGCTCCCTAGATAAGGCGATTGAGCTAACCCCTGAAGACCCCCAGCTGTGGCAGCGCCGAGGCCAAGTTCTGAAAGATTTACAGCGATATGAAGGTGCGCTCGGGGCTTTCAAAGAAGCAACAAAACTGCAGCCAGAAGAGACACAAAACTGGATGGACTGTGGCACTCTGCTGGAGCGCCTTCAGCGCTGGGATGAAGCCCTTGCTGCCTATGACCGTGTGATTGAGATTGAACCGAACCATCGCAATGCCTGGATGAATCGTGGATTCGTGATGGGCACCCTCCAACGCCATGAAGACGCCTTTGCCTCATTTGATCATGTGGTTCAACATGAGGCTGAGGATGCTGCAGCCTGGCTAAACCGGGGGTTAGCCTTACAAGTCCTCGAACGCCACGAAGATGCGTTTGAGTCCTTTGAACATACCGTGACTCATAAGCCCGAGGCCTACAAAGCCTGGAGTCATCGAGGCTATGCTCTGATCAAGCTAGAACGGGATCGCGAAGCCCTGATCAGCTTGAATAAAGCCTTAGAAATAAATGCAGATTACCCCAATGCCTACTATGGCAAGGCAGTCTGCTATGTCCTCCAAGGGGAGACAGCCTTAAGCTTAGAAAATCTCGAGCGGGCTATTAAACTGAATCCCAGCTTCCGAGAACAAGCCCGTAGTGATCCTCAATTCGTTGATTTCCGTGAGGATGAATGGTTCCGTGAACTGGTCAACCGCTAATAATCCATCTAAAGCAAAAGCCCTCCACATTTTCAGTGGAGGGCTTTTGCTTAGGGATTTCAACCAGGGCTAGAGCGTGACGGGCTCTTCAGTAGCCTGGACATGGGATTCAGGATGAACCTTAGCCAGCATCTGTCGCAGACCTTCGCCTTCAATCACCTCTGACTCCAGTAGCTGCTCAGAGATGGTCTCCAACAGTTCCTTATTCTCCTTGAGAATACTCAGAGCTTCCTGATGAGCGGTTTCGACAATGCCCTTGACTTCCTTATCAATGGCCTTAGCCGTTTCATCACTCACCATTCGTCTCGCATTCATACCGCCACCGAGGAAGTTATTCTGCTGACCTTTGTCATAAGCCAGGGGCCCTAACACTTCACTCATGCCATAGGAGGTGACCATTTGCTCGGCTAAGTCCGTGGCTCGCTGTAAGTCATTGGAGGCTCCGGTAGTGATGCTGCCAAAGATGACTTCTTCTGCAGCTCGTCCACCTAAGAGTGTGGCAATTTGACCTTTGAGTTCTGACTCATTCAATAAGAACCGATCTTCTGTCGGCACCTGGAGGGTGTAGCCTAGGGCTGCCATGCCGCGGGGAACGATAGATATCTTCTCGACTTGGTCAGTTCCAGACATCTTGGCGCCAACGAGGGCATGACCAACTTCGTGATAAGCGACAATCTTCTTCTCTTTGTCGTTGAGGACACGGCTCTTTTTCTCTAGTCCAGCAACGACGCGCTCAATGGCTTCGGCAAAGTCTTGAGTCTCAACGACCTTGCTGTCTCGACGAGCAGCAAGTAGGGCGGCTTCATTCACTAAGTTAGCGAGGTCTGCTCCAGCAAAGCCTGGGGTACGGGTAGCCATGGCTTTAAGGTCGACGTTGTCACCCAGTTTGACTTTCTTGGCGTAGATTTCCAGGATGGCCAGACGACCGCTGAGGTCGGGACGGTCGACGAGGACTTGGCGGTCAAAGCGACCGGGACGCAGAAGGGCGGGGTCTAAGGTTTCAGGACGGTTGGTAGCAGCTAGGACGATAACGGTGGCATCTCCGGCTCCAAAGCCATCCATTTCGGTGAGCAGCTGATTGAGGGTTTGCTCGCGTTCGTCATTACCACCAACGAAGCCATTTCCACCTGCTCGAGATTTACCGATGGCATCAAGTTCGTCAATAAAGATGATGCAAGGAGCTTTCTTTTTAGCTTGTTCGAACAGGTCACGGACTCGAGCAGCACCGGTACCGACAAACAGTTCCACAAATTCTGAACCAGAGATACTGAAGAAGGGAACGCCTGCTTCGCCAGCAACGGCTTTGGCCATTAAGGTTTTACCAGTTCCGGGAGGGCCTACAAGAAGGACACCTTTGGGAATCTTGGCTCCAATTTCGGTGAAGCGTTGGGGAGATTTGAGGAATTCGACGATTTCTTCAAGTTCGGTTTTGGATTCTTCAACGCCTGCGACGTCATCAAAGGTGACTTTGTTGTCATCGCCTTCGACGTAGACTTTGGCTTTGTTTTTGGTGACGGAGAGGGCTCCTTGGGGACCACCACCACCGATGCCACCTCGACTAAAGAATTGGAAGATGGCGACGAAGATGACGGGGGGAATAACCCAACTCAGTAAGGTGGTGAACCAGCGGTTGCTGGGGGGTGGGGTGGCAGCGAATTCGACGCCTTTGGATTCCAGAAGCTTGGGCAGCTCTAGGTCGAATATTGGGGTAGTTTCTAAGATTTTTGACTCTTCAGCCGTGTCATCTTTAAGCTGGTAGCGAATCAATTTTTGGCCCACGGAAACTCGGGCAACCTGCTCGTCACGAACTTGTTCAATAAAGAAGCTGTAAGGTACCCGGGGCACTCTAGGTCCCATGACAAAGGGGAGAGCCAAATTCGCAATTAACAAGATGGCTGGTAAAAATAGCAGTAGACTTGTAACGACGTTTGGACGGGGACGTTGAGGCTTATCTTTGATCGGCATGGTTCGTTCCCTAATGCTTGATACATTGCTGGTTCAGGTGGCCGGAGAAGCTCCCACCCCATTCAAAGACTCTAGTCTGTTCTAGCCATTCAAACACTTGGTCTAGCTGCTGAATGGTGATAAAGCCGAACTGCCAAAGAATAATGGGAAGTTGACTCGAAAGATTATGTTGCTGGCGGATCGCAAGTGCGATCGCATCAGACGGGATCAGCAGCTCTTCCCGCAAGTAACGAATTAGCTTGGTTTGAGCAGAATAGTTCATGGTTGAGAGTCGTCAGGGGAGTAAGGCGGAGATTAAATCTCTAAGGCTTGAAAGCAATTGTCTTCATCCTATCGATTTTGGAAAAGATTCAACTAGGACAAGCAATATATCAATGTTTCGGGTGGGGAGGGATTGAGTCAGCTTAGGCAAGGAGACCTAAGCGCTTGCCGTTATCGCGGGCAAGACGAATCCAATTTTGGCGCTGAGTCCGTTCAATACCGACTTGATTGCAGAAGTTGGTAATGGCTTTTGAATGCAGAGCGATCGCTTTGCCTCTGAGTTTGGTGAATCGGGGGGTACCAACAGCAGTGCGAGTAAGAACAACGATAGGTGCAAACATAACAGACTCCGTAAATGTAACGCTATGTTAACTATATTAATCAAAGTGTTACAAAATGTCAAGATTTAACTTGACTTTCTGTAGGGTCTCTGAGTCAAAGCTTATTTAGCTAAAAAATAGTTCAAATTTAATTAAGATGAATTCAAGTCATCAAAAAGAACTTTATTTGAGCTTTTAAGCAAATAAATAGCCACTTTTATCTATATTTTCCTGATAATCAGCATCATAAATAGTTTAATAAGATGTACTGATGTGGTGATTTAAGTATTTTTATAGTCTACTTTTGTAAAGCTTTTACATAGAACACAGTTAATGTAACAGTATTGTGAACTGAATAAAGATGAGCTGGAGTAACCTAGCCCCCGGCATGAATCAAATACCCCACTGCAAGCAGACGGGGTATGAAATACGATTTGCTACCAAACCGTATCCCATTTCTTCGCTGCAAGCAGCAGGGAATCAACCCCTACACAATTGAAAGTAACTAATGGTGGGAGGCGGGCCGCATTCTCGTAGCTAAATCGCCATATATTCTTGCAGCATCACTTTTTGCGATCGCAAAATCTTAAAGGCTTCCCGCTCTACCCGGCGGACCCACTCCCGGCTAACGTTCAGACGCTCACCCACCTTCGCTAAGGTCAAGGGATTTTGATCAATCAGGCCGTATCGTAAAGTAATCACTTCTCGCTGTTGCGGGCTGAGATCTTGAAGCAGCTTGGCTAAATCAGATCGCAGAGAAGAGGCCGTGACATAGGTGTCGGGCGATTCATTGGGATCTTCGAGTAACTCCCATAGCTCTGTATTTTGCTGATCACCAATCTGAATATCTAACGAGATCGAGCGACGAGCGTAGTTGAGATAGTCTTCAATCTTTTTAGGAGCAAGGTCCATCTCTACCGCTAGCTCTTGCACAGTGGGGTCGCGATGGAGCTTTTGCGACAGCTGGCGTCTGACCTTGCGCAGCTTACTAAGTTTTTCATTGATGTGAATCGGTAAGCGAATGGTTCGTTCTTGTTCTGCGATCGCACGGGTCATGGCTTGACGAATCCACCAGTAGGCATAGGTAGAAAAGCGATAGCCTTTCATCGGGTCAAACTTTTCGACACCCCGTTGCAAGCCAATCGTGCCTTCTTGAATCAAATCCAAAAATTCAACTTTCGCTTTGTTGTACTTCTTGGCAATCGAGACCACTAGACGCAAATTGGATTCCACCATTTTGCGATTGGCTTTATGGCCTAACTTCAGCTCTTTCTGTAGTTGTGAGACCGATATCTCAGCTTTATCTGCCCATTCGGCCTGGGTCGGTTCCCGATCTAGGTGCTCTTGCAGATCTTGCTTGAGATCTTGCAAAGCTACAAACCGTTGCACCTGCTTACCAAAGATAATTTCCTCTTCATGATTCAACAGAGGGAAGCGGCCGATCTCTCGCAGATAGGTCGTAATAGAATCTTTGCTCACAGATGAATTTTTCATGTCTACGGAAACTTGGAATTAGTGGATATAAAAGACCCCAGCGAGAAGCTGGGGCTAAAAGACAAGGAAGAAGAGAATATTGAGGGTAGCTATATGTTTCGCAAGCTACCCCAGCTTTAATTTAGAAATGTAGTAAAGCGGCAACTTGACCGACAATTCCTTGACCAGTCATGACTTCAGTTACAAGGGCCAGGAAGAATCCCATCATTGCTAGACGACCACCAAAAGTCTCTGCAAAATCGGTGAAGCCCCAAATTGGATTTTGTGTACTCATGTCGTTTGACTCCGTAATCGAAATAACCTTATGTAAATAAATGTAACTGTCCTTGTAACGTTTTGTCAAGCGTTGATTTAATTTTTTTCAACAGGTCCCTCAACCTGGGTGAAGCAAGCCCATACTGAAAGGCATGGGCTCAAGTGGATAGTAAAAAACCCAGCGCAATGGCTGGGTCTGGATGAGAGTGATAATTAAATACGATTTAGAGAA
This sequence comes from Acaryochloris marina MBIC11017, assembly GCF_000018105.1. Classification (GTDB taxonomy): domain Bacteria; phylum Cyanobacteriota; class Cyanobacteriia; order Thermosynechococcales; family Thermosynechococcaceae; genus Acaryochloris; species Acaryochloris marina. Next base: position 4,619,820 of record NC_009925.1, on the reverse strand, counting down.
CTCATAACCGAGTTACGGATAGAATTCTTCGTTACAAGATCAAGGTAGCGGTAACCTAAATCTTTTACTGCTGACCCAACTAAAGCGAGAGGAGAGGAAAACTTTAGTGGATGATCAGAAATTTTTTAGAAGCTGAACCAAGCGACTAGCTGGCCCAAAATTCCTTTCCCTGTAAGGGCTTCAGTGATGATGGCTAAAGTAAAGCCAATCATAGCTAGGCGGCCATTCCAAGTTTCAGAAAAGGCGCTGAAGCCAGAAGAAGGTTGTGTATTCATTGTGATTTAATCTCCTAAATAATCAGCTGGTAATCTCAAAAAAGGTCGATAACAAAATGGCAGCTTACATTAAGCCCCAGAAGTGCAAAACGCCTTTTCCTGTAACGAGCTCAATGATGATGGCAGCATAAAAACCAACCATAGCCAGGCGGCCACTCCAAGCTTCAGCAAAGGGATTAAATCCGAAGAAATTGTTGGAAGTATTCATGTGTGTAGACTCCGTGGAACTCATGTGTGTTGTAACCTTATGTAAATTAATGTAACAGCTATGTAAAGAGATGTCAACACAAATCTTCAGTTTTTGTGAAGAAACTTCTTTGAATCTGCTGTAATTGTTGACTGGTGTAGTTTATACAATCTTTGGGAACCAGCACCTGAAGTTTTCAAACCCAGTTCGGGTTAAGCCCATTATTTAACCCCCTTCTAGCGACGAATGAAGGTTTCAGCCTACGCAAGAATAAGGGTTTTAGCTTATCCCGAACTCAGGATTTTCAAGCAAAATAATACTGTTATGCTCTCTGCACACCGATCTAGCAAGCGTTTCCTAGTGTTCCAGATATTAGTTACTGCTAAGGTCTGTTAACTCATGAATTTCAATGTTTCCCTGGCCGAAATAAATGTCGATGTTCAGGGTGATATAGACGCGATCTCGCTTGAGAATGCGTTGACTTCAAAGCTGGACTGATTAAGTAGAGGGTTGTCCGAATTAACTCATGGTCTTCGGTCGCCTTTGCCATCTCAGATAACGGCACAACCCACATTTGCTCATCCGGCCATCCTAAACGAAAGCCGATGGCCACAGGAGTATCTGGCTCATAATGAGCGAGTAATTTTTGTTGGGCCTGATCGACATGGCGCGCACTGAGATACAAACACAAGCTGGCCTTGTGGGCTGCTAAGCTAGCGAGTTCCTCTGCTTCTGGAACCTGTGTTCGGCCGCTAATTCGCGTCAAAATAATCGTCTGTACTAGTTCGGGTACCGTTAGTTCCACCTGCAATTTAGCTGCAGCCAGCTGAAATGCACTAATACCAGGAATAATTTCGAAGGGGATTTCGGCTTCTGCCAAAGCCTGGATTTGTTCATGTACAGCCCCATACAGGCAGGGGTCACCAGAGTGTAGCCGCACGACTGAAAGATGCGATCGCACCCTATCAATCATCATCGGTACGATATCTTCAAGGGTCTTGGTCGCAGTCGGAATCAATTCTGCCCCATTATGGCAGAGACTCAACATTTCCTTCGGCACCAGAGAATTGGCATAAACGACGACATCTGCCTGTTGGATAATACGCTGAGCTTTAACGGTGAGTAAATCAGGATCTCCTGGCCCCGCTCCTACGATATAAACCGCTGGCAATAGGGATTTGCTGAAAGTTGTCTGTTCGAGTAGCTCAGGAGAAGGGGGAGTCATAGGAGTTCAATTCAACTTAAATATCAATAAAAAAACAGAGCCGCAGTATCGCATTAAGATGCCTGCTTTGTATCAGGCAGGCTCCGCTTCAGCAAATACAGCCAGGTCAACCCAAGCATGCCAATACCAATGCCAATCAAGCTTACGACTTGAGCAATCCGCAAAGGCCCTAGCATTAAACTATCCGTCCGCAATCCCTCAATCCATAGCCGACCCAAGCTATAGGTCACCGCATAGACCAGAAAGATCGTGCCTTTTTTAGCCTTTGGGAACTTAAAAAACAATGCCAGCAAGATTCCCAGTACCATCAGATTCCATACTGATTCATAGAGAAAAGTAGGGTGAAAGTAGGCTGAATTCCGATAGGCAAGTGGACGACGCGCAGGCGGAATGAATAGCTTCCAAGGCAGATCGGTCGGATCGCCAAAAGCTTCTGAATTAAAGAAATTGCCCCAGCGGCCGATGGCTTGCCCCAAGATCAATGATGGAGCAACCAGATCTGCTAACTGCCAAAAAGACACCTTTTTCAGACGACTAAAAATCAAGGCCGCCAACATGCCGCCAAGGATAGCGCCATGAATGGCAATTCCCCCGCGCCAAATGGTAGCAACCTGGTCTAAATGTTGGCTGTAATACTCCCACTGGAACAGAACATAGTAAAGGCGAGCACAGGGGATGGCTCCTATGACCAACCAAATGGCCAAATCACTGATGTCATCAGGCTTAATGCGACGGTAGGTAGCTAAGTGCCGAGAGAGCTGTAGCCCCAAAACGATCGCAGCTGCAATCAGGACGCCGTACCATCGAATAACGACAGAACCAACCCTGAAGATTTCTGGTCCAGGAGAGGTAAAAACGGCCCAGTACAATGGCAACAAATTAACGAACATGGTTAATACACAGGCATGGATTCATCAGGAGTTTGAGCCCCAGTGCATAGTATCGCACCCCATGCTTAAGAACCGTCGTATTGATGCGTCGGTTCCAATGGAAAGACATGTAAGGCATGGCATTAGTTATACCTGACTTACTCAATCGATTGCGCCTGTTCCAGTAAAGATTGCCAACCCGGCTTCCATAACCCTCGATTTTTCAGAGCTTTGGCATTCACCCAAAATCGCACTGTTTCATCACAAGCCGCAACTAACTCAGCAAAAACCAGGGAACCTTCATTTTTGCGGTTAACAACCCGAAAATGTCGCCAACCAAAGGTTGAAGACTGAGCGGTCCATTTAGAACCAATCAAATGAGGGTGTTTCTGTTTTTTCACAATCAAACGGAACACTTGGTGACAAGTGAATGGAGCGATTAACAATCAATTATTTTAAAGAGCGACAGGAGAGGGTAAACCCAGGGCGCTCAAGAGTCGATCAATATCGCAGTACTGACTAATCATGTCCTGAATGCATTCAACTTTAATGCGTTCATGGACTTGGGCACGCTGAAACGCTTTCTCTATGATGTCAACGGTAGTCAAGGTGTCCGAATCAACTAGCAAGACTGGAATCTCCAGATCTTTAGCCCGGTTCAGTACAAGTTCGTTGGGAGGGAAATGCCCCGTCAAAATCAAGCAATGGGTAGAAGACTCCAAAGCCGCAAGTTGTAGATCAGTGCGGTCGCCTCCTGTCACCACAGCCATATTTCGCCCTTTGCGGAAATACTTTAAGGCAGAATTAACGTTCATCGCTCCGATGGTCAGCTCTTCCACCATGAGGTTGAGAAATTCATGGCCGCACAACACCTCAGCCTGGAGCTGTTGGACCAATTCCGATACGCTAACACTGCGTAGTAAGGCGTTACTGGGTAGTATCCCCACAACAGGTATTTCTTTCGTTTCTAGAAAGGATTGCACTGTTGATTGCAATAGTTGTTGCTGTTCAACGTTGACATCATTGAAAATAACGCCCACCAAACGATTACCAAGGATTGCTTTCGCATTAAGCAATGCATCTATCATGGCTAGATTGTGAAAGCGGCTCACTAACACAACCTCTGCATCCAGTGCCTGAGCCATTTGGGGTAGAGATACGTCAAATAGATACCCTTCCGACAAGGAACCAGGACCTTCTAAGAGGACGAGGTCAACATCATCTCTCTTTTCCAACTGATGTAGCTGTTCTACGTAGTTCGTCGCATCCCTATCTTCAAGTTGTTGCTGAATGTGATGAGGATTGATAGATAACAGGGTCGGGTAAATCTGCTCTGACGTGAGTCCAAGGGTTTCAGCAATGAACTTAACATCAATATCTAGCCCGTCATTAGCCAATCCTTCAGCATAGGTCCCGATGGGTTTGGCGTAGGCTAATCGGTATCCCTTACTGATCAGAGATTGAGCAAGGCCCAAAATGGCAGCTGACTTACCACTGAAGGCTTCAATGGAACCAATCAGCAGGTGCTTTGATGCCTTTTGCACTCCGAGAACTCCTCATGGATTAAGTGTTAATCATCTAGTTTTAACAGCTTACGATAGAAAGTCTTGGGAAAATCAGCAACTTTTGTGCGTCGGTAGTTGGTAATTACTTCGATTAAAAAACCAATAAATTCAAAATTGGTGATCGTGAGTTCGTAATTGAGATCTCCATCATTATCGAACTGGATACGGCAACGGGTGAGGTCTGCAGGTAACTTAGAAACGTTCCAAGTTGCTACAAATGGGATGTTGCTTCCCCCTTCAATACCCCGTTGCCCCTCCAAATTACTATTTTGATACAGCGTTATCGCTAAGGGCAGTAAATCTCTCTTGCCGCCTTGGTAGTAAGGCAGGTAGACATTAACGTCTCGTGGGGTAGCAGGTTGAATAGCATCTAAAACTTGGGTCATCTAACAACGTCCTCATTGACCGATCAATCAATAAACCTCATGTATGAAGTATGGGCAAGTCCGTGACGAATTTTACTGTTTGACCTGAATTTTTCTGCTTTTCTCTCAAAATGCTTCCCCTTTATTGAGCAGTCAGAATGTCAAGCACACCAAATATATAAAGATATATATACAGTTTATGGTATACGTGGTGGGTAGAACCAATGGACCTCTGCCGGTAAAGTTGCTTAGCTGGAACAGAAGATTATGGCTCCCCTAGTTGCAAATTATTATCTGACCTACCGTTGCAATGCTCGATGTCATTTCTGTGATATTTGGGCGTTAGATCCAGGTAAGGAAGCAGATTTCGATACGATTGAGCATAATCTAGAAGATTTAAAGCGCCTGGGAGTCAAATATGTTGATTTTACAGGAGGAGAGCCGCTTTTAAGAACAGATGTTGGCCGAATCTACCAAACTGCGAAGCAGCTTGGGTTCTACACCAGCATGACCACCAATACGATTCTCTATTTAAAAAAGGCCCATGAAGTCAGAGGGCTAGTCGACTTCCTCAATTTCTCACTGGATGGTCCGGATGCAGAAACCCACGATCAATCAAGGGGAGTCAAAATTTTTGATAATTTGGTCGAGTCGGTCAAGTTAGCCCTAGACCTAGGAGAATATCCAGTTCTGAACCATACGGTGACAGCACAGAACTACGAGCGGATTCATGAGGTAGCTGAATTAGGAGCACGCCTAGGAGTCAGAGTATGGCTGAATCCAGCATTTACCGCCTACGCAAACTATAACAATCGGAAAAATCCAACCCCTGCTATTGTCGAGGCCATTGAGTCTAGTGGCAGAAAGTACCGAAATCTGGGGTACAACAAAGCAGCTTTAGAGTTCATCAGGGCTGGAGGGAATGATACCCAAAACCCAAGATGTAAAGCGGTCGATGCCGTGATCGCCATTTCCCCGAATGACGAGTTGCTGCTTCCTTGCTATCACTTCGCTCAAACTGGCGTACCCATAGAAGGCAAATTGTACGAACTATATCGACAATCTGAAATCGTTGAAGAATACCGCCAATCCCAAGGGCAGCTTAAGGTATGCGAAGGTTGTACCGTTTGGTGCTATCTCATTCCCAGCTTTTTCCAAGGTGTTGATAAATATTGGGTCTTGAACCAAGTCAGTTATGTCGGAGAATTCCTGGCCAGAAAACGATTCTTGCAGCATGTCTAACGTGAAATCTCCATGGCCAGAAGACCCGGAACTCCCACAGCTTTCTGAGGTAGAAATTGATTATCCCGAAGGTGAAGGTCGGCGACGCAAAGCGGCTTTGATGCTGGCCTTAATTTGGAGCTGTACGATTGCGTTGCATCTGTTTTCGGTTGGGTTTTGGGCCGTTTGTGGTCTGACAACCGTTATTAGTATGCACTGGTTGCGAATGATTCGGGCGTCGGCACTGCCCACTGAAGAGCCATTAAACCTAGATAAACCTGAAACTGAATATCCCTTTGTATCCCTCTTAGTATCGGCAAAAAATGAAGAAGCAGTTCTAGGATCTTTGGTTAAAACCCTCTGCAAGCTAGACTATCCTGCCGAACGATATGAAGTTTGGATTGTAGATGACAATAGTACGGATAAGACCCCCGACGTACTGGCTCAATTGTCTGAAGAGTATGCGCAACTCCATGTGCTGCGCCGATCGGAAGAAGACGGTGGTGGCAAATCCGGGGCCTTAAATCAGGTTTTGCCAATGACTCAAGGCGACATCATTGGGGTTTTTGATGCTGATGCTCAGGTCTCTGCCGATTTACTCTGTCGAGTGTTACCCCTGTTTGATGATCCGCAAATGGGTGCCGTCCAGGTTCGTAAACAGATTGCGAACGCTGATACCAATTTTTGGACTCGAGGTCAGTCTGCTGAAATGGGTTTAGACCTGTATCTTCAACAGCAGCGGATTGCAGTGGGGGGGGTTGGCGAGCTGCGTGGTAATGGCCAATTTGTGCGTCGCCAGGCGTTGGCAAGTTGTGGGGGCTGGAATGAAGCGACCATCACTGATGATTTGGATTTGACCTTCCGCTTACATCTAAATCATTGGGACATTGGCATATTGCCTGTACCTGCGGTACGGGAAGAAGGAGTGACACGGGCTATAGCGCTTTGGCATCAACGGAATCGTTGGGCCGAAGGGGGGTATCAACGATATTTAGATTATTGGCCTTTAATTATTCGCAATCGTTTAGGACCCCGTAAAACCTTTGATTTAGTGGTGTTTTGGTTTGCTCAATATGTTCTGCCCACTGCAGCTGTGCCTGACTTGGTGATGGCGACCGCTCGCAACCAGCTCCCACTACTAATGCCGATGACGAGTGTCACCATGTTGTTGTCGTTGGTTGGCATGTGGAATGGGTTAGACCGTATTCGTAAAGCTGAACAAATTGCCCCAACACCGCTGGTGATGTTCTTACAAACCGTAAGAGGGACGCTGTATACTTGCCATTGGTTTTTGGTGATGGCTTGTGTCACGGCCAGGATGTCCATTCGACCCAAACGCTTGAAATGGGTAAAAACCCTGCGCCAAGATGACTATCAGATTTATGTGCCTGATTAGGTAAAGTATACTGCGTACGACTTGCGGCTTAACATTGTAGTGGAGAGATTTGGCAGACTGGGAGTATCCCTCAACCGACTCCCCTACTTGCATGATTAAAATTGATTTCACCGCAGAGGAAATCCAACACCTCAATTACGAACGCTATCATCACCCTCACCCACGGGTGCAGCGACGGATGGAAGTGCTCTACTTGAAAAGTCAGGGTCTTCCCCATGCCCAGATTTGTCAGCTTTGTCAGATTAGTCGTCCGACCTTAGCTAAAACCCTTCGTCTGTATCAACAAGGCGGAATTGAAGGGTTGAAAACCCTGGAATACAAAGGTCAATCCAGTTCACTCAACGCTCATAGCGATAGTGTGAGAGCCTATTTTGAGCAACACCCGCCCCGCACCAGTGCAGAAGCCCAAGCAGTCATTGAACAATTGACAGGTATTAAGCGTTCTCCAACCCAGATTCAAAGCCTTCCTCAAACGCATTGGTTGTCGCTCTCGAAAAGTGGGGTATGTGCCGGGAAAGTCGAGTCTGCCCGAGAAAATTGAGGAGCAAGAGCAGTTTCGACAAACTCGCCTTGAACCCTTATTAGAGGAAGCTCAACGCCAAGAGCGTCTTGTCTTTTTTGTGGATGCTGCTCATTTTGTTCACCGGGCTTATCTGGGGTTTCTCTGGTGCCTTCGTCGGATCTTCATCCCTTCTCCTTCTGGCCGTCAACGATTCAATGTTCTGGGTGCACTCAACGCTGTCACCAAAGAAGTCACCAGTATCACCAACCACACCTACATCAACTCTCATAGCATGTGTCTGTTGCTAGCCAAGCTGGCACTACTCGACCCAGTCATACCCATCAGCGTCATTTTAGACAATGCCCGATATCAAAAATGCCAGCTGGTGACTGACTTTGCTGAGATCGTCGATATTGAGTTAGTCTATTTGCCCTCCTATTCACCCCATTTGAATTTGATTGAGCGGCTTTGGCGCTTTGTGCGCAAGGAATGTCTCTACTCGAAGTATTATTCGGATTTTCACTCTTTCAAAGGGGCCATTCAACAGTGCATTGACCAATGCAATACAGAGCATAAGGCGAAACTAACCAGCCTGCTCTCACTCAAATTTCAGTCTTTCCAGAAAGTTAATCTCTTAACCGTCTAGAGTATATTTAAAAGAACTTCTGGGCTTTAGCGTATGCCAATGAGGTTGATGAAAAACAAGATTTTGGCCTTCCAACCTAATTGATTCTCACCCGTTTGCGTGGCAGATTCTTTCGAAAAATCCCTTCTAAATATTTGCATAGTTTTCGATTGCCTAGAACTTTAAAGGCATTTCTTTTTTATCGATAGATGGGATAAAAGACTCTATGCTAGGCATCTATTAGCCTGGAGTTTCTGTTTATTGGCTCATCATCAAAAGCTTGCACAGAAGTACCAAAATAATGCCTTTGCGGTTGGTTGCTAATGGCTGCCAACCTTCAAGCTCATACTTGGTCTTCAGCTATATATGCCTCTTTTAGCCGGATAGTACTGTCTGGCTGATTTTATTTTGGGTGAGTACTATCCTTATAATGCAACTTGGGTAGAGAATGAAGTTTTAGCTTTGTCAGAGAAATATTTCAGTCTATCCAATATCCAATTTGTTCGTTCTTTTATATCGGTAGACTATTTGCCCGACTGAATAAATTAGTCCTATGGGTTCAAAAAGATTGGTTCTAATTCTGAGGGAATAGGCAATAAAGTGTTCGGAATAATTTTTGGATTGTAAATAAATATTTTTATCCAAAAGTTAGAAATAAAATTAATCTCTACTAGAGGGCAGAGTTAGTAACCTGCAAAATTCATGCTGGGGTATAACTCATATTCCAGCATGAATTTTGCAGCCTTTTTAAGCTTTGCTTAGCGCAGATTTCTAGCGCTTTAAGAGAACTGTAGGAGGGATAAAGATGAGAATTACCCTTGGAGATTTAACGAATATCTATGTCCTCGGGGATAGTCTATCTGACACAGGAAATATCTTCACGTTCACTGCTGGTCAGATTCCTCCTCCTCCCTACTTCGAGGGACGGGTTTCTAATGGACCTGTGGCAATTGAGTATGTAGTAGATAGGCTCAATAATGCCGAATCAAATCTGAATTTAGCGCTAGCGCCGTCATTACTGGGTGGGAATAATTTTTCTTTTACTGGAGCTGGAACAGGTCGCAACAACTCGAATGAAGATGACTTCAATTTAGATTTACCGGGGCTACTGGATCAAGTTGATGCATATCGACAATTAGGAACCGACTCTGCCAATAGCTTGTTCTTTGTCTGGGCAGGGCCAACAAATTTTCTCGATAACTTAGGCGGCACGAATACAGACGATCGAGCGGTCTTAATTGAACAAGGGGTTGAGAACTTACTGGTTGGAGTAGAAGCGCTGGTGGCATCGGGAGCGAGTAAATTCGTGATACCCAATATGCTAAACCTAGGCCGACTACCTACGAGCGCGGCATTTCAACGAGAAGCACGAACAGTTGCGATCGCATTTAACGGACGCCTGGGATTATCCTTAGACAACCTGGAGCAAAAGGTTGGCAATCAGAGCTTGGAGCTGGTTGAAGTTGATTTATTTGGGCTGGGAGAAACGATTGCTGAAAATCCTACCCGCTTTGGATTTACCAATACCACCGACCCACTCCTGTCATTAGTCGCTACGGGGCAAGCGCTTCCCAATACCCCTGGATTTTTCTTTTGGGATCCGTTACATCCCACCACACAGGCCCATGCCATCATCGGTGAAACCATCTTCAATACGTTGATAGGGGACATTCCTCAACCTACTTTGAATGACATTCTAGGGACTTCCCAACGGGATTTCTTATTTGGTACAAAGGCGGCAGACAATATCGATGGATTCGCAGGGAATGATTTTCTCTTTGGTCTTTCGGGAGACGATCGCATTGAAGGGTGGCAAGGCCGGGATTGGCTATTTGGAAATACCGGTAATGACACGATAGATGGTGGAGCGGGTCGGGATGTTGCCTGGGGCGGTTCTGGTGATGATTTAGTATTCGGTGGAGAGGGCGGCGATTGGCTATCGGGGAATGAGGGGAGTGACATTCTGATTGGAGATGAGGGGGCTGATGCCCTATGGGGCAATCAAGGAGATGACGATCTCCTTGGCGGTAGGGGAAATGACCGATTATGGGGGAATGCTGGAGATGATATTCTCCGTGGCGGAGAGGGGCATGACTGGTTGTTTGGGGGGAATGGTGCCGACAAGTTAGTAGGCGGAAATGGCGATGATTGGTTAGCGGGCGGTGCGGGGGATGATGTCTTTGTTGGTGGTCCCGGTCAAGATTCGTTGATTGGGGGACTGGGGAATGATGTTGTCCAATATCAAGCGTTGATGAGTGACTTTACGTTCCGTGGTGGCCCTGAACAGTTCCAGGTAATTGGGGCAGGTGGAACCCAAACACTGCTAGGAATAGAATTCTTGGAATTTGCCAATGAGCAAATCGCAGTGCATAGCCTTCCTTTTGCCTCCTCAATACCTTTGCTGGAGATTTAGAAGCTGGAGGGGTGGATCTTTTAGACCGCAAGGTACTGGGGAGATATGAATAGGACTTCTATCAAGCACCTATTGGTCAGGCGATGAGTGAAATTCTCAAATGGATCTGATCTTTTTGCTTATCACCTAGGAAGCAATAGAATGCTGGATACCGCTTCAATAACAAGATGTTAGGTCGGTGTAAAAAATTTATCCTTGTTGATAGCTATATGAGATATGCTTTAAGGCTTATATCGTTCAGACGATCAGATATTCTTGCATTTTTTTTGGAATTCTGTTTTTTTATTTTTTCGTTAGATCTTTAAGACTTATCGAAATGATTTTTATGTGAAGATCTAGGCTTTTGTATAACTTTTTCATAACAAAAACTGTTTCAAGAAAACTTCTTCTAGTTTTACCAGCTTTAATTCTTTACTCCTTTTGCTAAGACGCAATATGGCAGGTGAATTAAGGATTTTAGCTATCAAAGAATAAGGATTTATTTCGTCAGTGAAGCATAAAGTGATTGTTACAATTGCCGCTGTCAAGTGGGCAAAATAGATGTAGAACAGCATTTATTTATTGGCATAAATTTTGTCGCCAGTGGGTGAGTTTCTATTTCTATACAGAATGACAATTATTACTTACTCAATAAAACAGGATAGATAACGAACATAGCTTGATTGGCCTGTTTTCGTAAGTAATCCAGAGGGGGATATTCATTTTGAACAGAAAAATAGCGTTAATTTCTATTCCCACAGGAGTATTGGGAATTGGTCTATCAGCGTTATTAGCATTAAAGTTCTATTCCCTAGAAACTCAAGCTATTCAAAAAGATTTTCAGCAGGATATCAATGAGCAGGTCCACCGCTTAGAAGCCAAAATTGATGCCAAACTGGAAGCTATTAATAGCCTCAAGCTGCTGTTTGATAGTTCTGAGCAGGTCACACCCAAAGAGTTCCAGCAATTCACGCACAATCTCTTAGCTCGTCATAAAGATATTCAAGCCCTGGAATGGGTGCCTAAGGTTAAACATGCGGATCGGGCAACATTTATCAAACAGCGACAACAAAACTATCCTGCTTTTGAAATTACCCAACAGGTTAGCCAAGGCAAGATGGTTCGTGCTCAAAAACGAGCAGAATACTACCCGGTATCATTTTTAGAACCTTTTGCCGGTAATGAATTGGCTTTAGGATTTGATTTGGCTTCTGATGCGACTCGTAAACGGGCCATCACCTTAGCCACCGATACGGGAATGGTTCAATCCACCAGTAATTTGACCTTGGTCCAAGAACAAGAAGAGCAAAAAGGCTTCATCACCTTTATTCCGGTCTATCAAGACCAGCCCAACACATTAGATAGCAGACGCCAACGGTTGGAAGGTTTGGTGTTGGGGGTCTTTCGGATCAGTGATTTAGTTAATGGGGCGATTCAGCCTGGGGCGATAGATGCAATTAACCTGCAACTGATGGATACATCCAATCCAGAAGATATTCCCTATGTGCGGCAATCGAGATTAGGTCAGCCGATGCCTGAACATGAATATCGTTCTGATCTCAAATCGATTGCTGGGCAGCAATGGACGATTGCGGCTATCCCTTCTAATGTTTATTTCAACGAGAAGCGAAGTGGCCTGCCCTGGGCAGTGTTCTGGGTGGGTTTAGTTTTTACGGTTCTGACTGAAGCCTATGTATTCTTTATCCTTCGGCAGTCAAAGCTTGTGGAGACCGTTGTCCGCGATCGCACGAAGGAATTAGAAGAAGCGAACAAAAAACTCTCTCTAATCTCTACCACAGATGAATTAACCCATATTGCCAATCGCCGACACTTTAACGATTGTTTGGATAAAGAGTGGAAGCGGGCGATCCGTGAGCAAACCCCCATGACGTTATTTCTGATCAATCTAGATTTTTTCCGACAGTTTAATGAGGGATATGGGTTTGTCGCTGGCGATGAGTGCCTAAAAAAAATCGCGTCTCAACTGGAATCTCTGCTCAAGCGTCCTGCAGACCTAGTGGCCAGATTTGAAGGGGAAACCTTTGCACTACTGCTACCGAATACCGCAAATGCGGAACCCCTTGCTCAGCGCTGTATCGAATCCATAGAAGCTTTGAAGATCAAACATATTTACTCCCCCATTAGTGAATATGTCACCGTCAGTATTGGGGTTGGGTTTGTACGACCAGCTCATGATACACCCATGACTAAGTTAGTGGAGAAAGCCACGCAAGCCTTATTACAAGCGAAGGATGCTGGGCGCAATCAGCATGCCTTTATTCATATCCCTTCCTTTGCCGATACCTTGGTGCCATCTGACCCAGCATCTCAAGAGTTACAATTTCAGTCCCAATAATATCGACTCAAAAGCGAGTGGTTTGCCAAGATAAGGGGAGTACGCTCATTTTCCCCTATGACAGGCCCTCTCCAACATACTCTTAAGGCTTTACAGACGTTCCTTGATACGCCCTTAGAGGAACTGATTGATTCATCTGCTTCGACATCAGCACATGTCCTATCCCTGTTTCACCGGGTTGCCCAGACCGTTCCGGCTTACCACGACTTCCTTCAGCAACAGGGCGTCGACCCTAAGCAAATTCAGACGTTAGAAGACTTTGCTACCCTACCTTTAACGACCAAAGACAATTATTTACGGCAGTTTCCCCTGCCTCATCTCTGTCGTGATGGCAAGTTGGAGACCTGTGACATGATCGCAGTGTCTTCTGGATCGACGGGAGAACCAACCTTTTGGCCACGTTTCATCTCGGATGAGTATCAAATCTCGACCCGTTTTGAACAAATTTTTGTGGATAGCTTTGCTGCAGATCAAAAGCGGACCCTTGCTGTTGTTTGCTTTGCCCTCGGGACTTGGGTGGGAGGGATGTACACCGCCAACTGTTGTCGCCACTTAGCCAGTAAAGGCTATCCCCTCACAGTGATTACACCTGGCAATAATACAACTGAAATTTTGCGGGTGGTGCAAACTCTGGGCCCCATGTTTGACCAGGTTGTACTGTTGGGATATCCACCCTTTCTTAAGGATGTTATTGATACGGGACTGGCAGCGGGCATCCCATGGCCTCAATATCATCTCAAATGGGTGATGGCAGGGGAAGTATTTAGCGAAGCGTGGCGAGATTTAGTCGGGACTCGGGTGGGTTCAACAAGCCCCTGCTTTGACTCGGCTTCTTTATATGGCACTGCTGATGCAGGTGTATTGGGAAATGAAACTCCATTAAGCATCTGTATCCGACGATTTTTAGCTGATCATCCCACGATTGCTGCTGAGCTATTGGGGGAATCTCGCTTGCCCACTCTGGTTCAGTATGATCCCAAGAGTCGATATTTTGAGGTCACCGACGAGGGAACACTATTATTCTCTGGTGATAATGGAATTCCCCTTATTCGGTATCACATTTGCGATCGCGGCGGCATTATCCCCTACGACCAGATGTTGGCGTTTTTGAAAGCCCGTGGATTTGATGCGATCTCAACCTTACAACAGCAAGGTCACACTCCGGTTCGCCCCCTACCGTTTGTCTATGTATTTGGCCGCTCCCATTTCACAGTGTCGTTCTTTGGGGCCAATATCTATCCAGAAAATGTAACGGTGGGTTTGGAACAACCAGAGATTTGCGATTGGGTCACCGGCAAATTTGTGATGCAGGTACAAACCGATGCGGATCAGAACTCCCATTTAGTAATTGATGTGGAACTTGCACCGGGTGAGGCTGCTAGTCCAGCCAGGACAGACGCGATAGCCGCACCAGTTTTACATCAGCTTCGCAGGCTAAACAGTGAATTTGCAAACTATGTTCCAGTGAATTACCAAATGCCGCAGATTTATTTACGGCCCAATGGTGATCCGGCCTATTTCCCTATAGGAGTGAAGCATCGCTACACTCGCCCCACAGCGTCCTAGGGTTTGGGTCTACTCAACCGTCACGGATTTCGCCAAATTACGAGGCTGATCCACATCCAGTCCACGTAGAGCTGCAATATGGTAGGACAGCAACTGCAACGGCACCACCGTTAGCAGTGGTGAAATAATCTCATCCACTGCAGGTACAGGCAGCAACGTATCGAAGGTCTCTTTGGCTTCCTGCTCATTCATTGGGGTAACCCCAATCAGGCGAGCATCTCGGGCTCGGGCTTCTTGGGCGTTGGAGAGCACCTTTTCAAACACCGTTCCCGGCATTGCAATGGCCACCACAGGAACCTTGGCATCCAGCAATGCGATGGGGCCATGCTTCATCTCCCCTGCCGGATATCCCTCCGCATGGATATAGCTAATCTCTTTCAGCTTCAGCGCCCCTTCCAGAGCAATGGGAAAATTGATACCTCGACCAATATAGATAAAGTCCTGGGTTTCGACAAAATCATGGGCCAAGGTTTCCACATACCGCTCCTGGCTTTCCAACACCTGCTCTAGCTGAGCGGGAAGCTGTTGCAAACCATCAATGATTTCCCCCAAGCGCTGAGGGGCAACAGTTTTACGCTGATAAGCCACCTCAATCGCCAAAAAGTAAAAGGCCATCAGTTGAGCCATAAAGGTTTTGGTGGCGGCCACGCCAATCTCAATCCCAGCATGGGTATCAATAATGGCAGGAACTAAACGGGCCAAAGAGCTTTCGGGGCGATTGGTAATGCCCAACAGGCGGGCCTGGAGATGAGCGGGTTGCTGAGAACGACGTTGCTGCTCCGTTTCCAGGGCAGCAAGTGTATCAGCGGTTTCCCCCGACTGGGTGACGCCAATGGTGAGGGTATTGGCCGTCATGGGTGAAGGGGCGTACCGAAATTCAGAGGCGTACTGCACCACCGTTGGGATACCTGCTAACTGCTCCAGTAAATGCTTACCGACTAAGCTGGCGTGCCAACTCGTCCCGCAGGCCATAATTTGGATATTTTCCAAGTTCGCGGTTAACTCTGGGGCCAAATTGAGGCGAATGGGACTGGTGGCTTGCCCCGGTTGCCAGGTGCTATCTACATACTTTTCCAGGCATGTTCGCACCACCCCAGGCTGCTCATAGATTTCCTTAAGCATAAAGTGCTTAAAGCCCTGTTTCTCCACCATCACGGGGTTCCAGTTCAGGGTGCGGGGCGGACGACGCACGCGGTTTCCCTCAAAGTGGTAAAGCTCCACCCCTTGAGTGGTCAGGCGAGCCAGTTCTTGGTTCTCTAGGGTTAAGACGGTGCGGGTGTGGTGAATCAAGGCGGGGGGATCAGAGGCACAGAAATATTCGCCATCGCCAAAACCGACCACTAAGGGAGCCTGTTGACGAGCTACGATCAGTTCATCCGGGAAATCGGCAGACACGACTGCGATCGCAAAGGCCCCTTCTAAATGATTGACGGCCTGTCGAACTGCTTCCAGCAGAGAAGGCTCTCCTTTTGCCTTTAGACCGTCCAGCTTTTCAGAGATTAAATGGGGAATAACTTCCGTATCAGTTTCAGAGCGAAACGTACAGCCCCGTTCTTTCAGTTCTTCTCGCAGTTCCCGATAATTTTCGATAATGCCGTTTTGCACGACTGCCAAACGATCGCGAGCATCTCGGTGGGGATGGGCGTTATGTTCTTCCGGTTTGCCGTGAGTTGCCCAGCGTGTGTGGCCAATGCCCAGAACCGCCGAATTTTCCCAGCTGGCTAACTTCTCTTGCAGATGGTGCAGTTTGCCTTTAGCCCGAATGCATTGGAGTTGAGCCTCGGATACCGTAGCAATCCCCGCTGAATCGTACCCCCGATATTCCAGTTTTTGTAGACCCGAAAGCAGAATTCCGCTGGCCGTTTGAGGGCCAATATAACCGACAATACCGCACATAATTCTGGAGAGACTCGCTATTGATCAACACAAAGGCAGTTTGACTCAACTCTGCTAGAAATGGCAATCCCTAACGGTATCTATCTTTGGTATCTGTTGGTTTGAGAGCGCCATCGAACCAGAATTCAAATCAAAGTCAAGAAGGTTATTCCTATCTTTCGCTCTCAGCCTCTCGTTCTAAGATTAACGTCACAGGACCATCATTTTCGATATAAACGTTCATCATGGCACCAAACTGTCCCGTTTCCACCTGTAAGCCGCTGGCTCTCAGTTTGGTCACGAATTGCTCATAAATCTGTTCTGCCATAGCACCAGGTGCCGCTTTATCAAAGGAAGGTCGCCGTCCTTTTCGACAATCTCCATACAAGGTAAATTGGCTGATCACTAATAATCCCCCCTCTATATCCTGGACGGACTGGGACAGCTTTCCAGACTGATCCGGAAAGATTCTCAGTTCCAAGCATTTACGAGCCATCCAAGCCACTTCTTGGTCTGTATCCGAGGGGGTAATTCCTACTAATAAATTGAGGCCTTTTTCAATTCTGCCAATAATTTGACCTGCAACTTCGACTCGTGATTCATTAACTCTTTGCAAAATAATACGCATCAGATTTAAGGAGATATATGTAGTTAATTTGCAGTAATTCAAGCAGGAGAGCTAGTTACAGCTAGGTTGTGGAAGGCACAGCCCTCAGACCTTCCCGTGATACACTAATCTGGATTGCACCCCAACTCAAGGATGATTCAATAAACGCAAAATATTAACGAATATTAACGAATATTGCCTAATCAATCATATTGAATTATTAGCATTTTTATAACTTTGAAAAATCTGGAGAATAATCCTTGAAACAAACTTTTCAAAGCTCCCTCAGGCAAACTATTCAAAGCATGGGGACGTTTCAGAGCTGGCTGCTATTTGGCGCAGCGATGTTTTTGGTGTCCTTACCTGTGCTGATTCAGGCACCTTTGGTGAGGACTTGGCCATGGCTAAGTCTGGTGGCTACAGGAGGGTGGCTTTTGGGAAGTTACGGGCTAATGCGCCAAGACAAAACGCATATCTGGGGTGATTTGCTGTTTGGCTTTGCTTTAGCCTGGTTCTCTGGCTCTATTTATTGGGGATGGTTTCGAGCAGAACCATTATGGCACGTTCCCATGGAAGCCATTGGCTTACCTGTCGCCATTTGGGCATTACTCAATTCCCGCTTTAAAATTGGCTCTTTGTTCTTTCTTGGATCTTTGATTGGCTCCACCGTTACGGATGTGTATTTCTTCCTGGTGGATTTAATGCCCACTTGGCGAGTCTTGATTCAAACGGATCAAACGGAAGCAATGGCATTATTGCCCCAAGCTTTAGAGCATACCCAAACCCCTTGGGGAAGGTTTTGGGCGATGGTTTTGGTGGTTGGACTCTGTGTGATTAGTATTCGCCCCTTGCTGCCCCCAGATACCTGGACAGGGCAAAAAGATCAGCTTTGCTGGTGGGCTTTTTCCGGATCTGTATTGGGTACGCTGTTAGTGGATAGCTTGTTCTTATTGGTGGCAACCCAGTTTTAGTGCAGTCTTCTGGCTCTAATCCACAACTCGATAAAAATACCTTGAGACGTCAATTGTTGACGCAGCGTCAATCGATGCCTGTGGAGCAATGGCGTCTTTTTAGCCAGACCCTCTGCCAACAGCTACTTGATTCGTCCCTCTGGCAACAGGCACAGACGGTTTTGGCGTATATGACGTTTCGACAAGAACCGGATTTGAGCTGGTTGTTTTTACAAGGACAAGATCGAGGCTGGGGGCTCTCTCGCTGCGTGGGGCAACATTTGATGTGGCATCGCTGCAACCCCCTAGACCCCCAAATACTGAAAAAGGGTAAGTATGGAATTTTGGAGCCTTACCCAGATTGTCCTGAGTTATCGGCTGATGAGGTGGATTTGATTTTGGTCCCGGCAGTGGCGTGCGATCGCAAGGGGTATCGCCTCGGCTATGGAGGAGGATATTACGATCGCTTACTCTCTTCTCCCGGCTGGGCCAGTATCCCAACGGTTGGTATTGTCTTCGAACGGGATCTTTTAGAACAGCTGCCAACAGAGTCTTGGGACCAACCTTTGAAAGCGATTTGTACGGAAAAAGGACTCTTTTCTGCTAAAGCTGTTCTTTAAACTTGCTGGCCAGTTGCTTTAAAAAATCGGTGAGCTGGCCTCACCACTCATACTCCTCATGCTTTCAAATCACCTCATGGGTAAACTGAAACGTTGCCCACTGCTCGACATCCCAAACCCAGTTACTATCAGATGCAATCCCCATTTTCTCTGCTGTTGGCACGCTGCTGTTATGCAAATCTTGTAGTACTTGCTGGGTCACCTCTAGTGGATTGACCAAGCGGGCTACGACAGGAGATGTATTACTAGAAGACGGGCGGATTTTGCTGGAGATGGCCTCTAATCCTTTCTCAAACGGAGTGCGGCTCAGAATGATGTAGGTTGTTGCGATCCCTTCTGGTCCACGAACGACATATTCATTCGTTGGGAATGGCACTGTGAGCGAGTCTTTAGGGGCAATAGCGTCTTGGTTGGTTGACGTATCTAGCAGCGCTTCCGGCGCATAAATTGAGAAGAATTGGGTGCGAGTATCAACGCCCAATACTAACCAATAGAGAGGAGCATCACTGTAGTTATACACCCGATATTGGATATGTTGACCTTTGGCAATCTGAACAACTTGCCCTTGCTTCTCAAAGGAAGATAAGGATGAGTTTTCTTTTCGAAGCCAAGGCGCTCTGGTCGTAGACTGTTGGGCTAGGATCTGGGGCTTTTCATCATCGGTAGATTCCAAAGTCACCATGGCCCCCACTCTCGACGAAAAATCGTTAACCGTCAGATCGAGGGTTTTGCGGGCCAGCAGTAATTTCAACGTATCGTGTAGTTGATTAACCGCCGTTTTAATGGCCTCCCCCGATTCTCCTCGGGTATCTGCTAATTCCTCACCACCTTGGGAAAAGAGTCCATATTGGGTTTGGGGGGGTGGAGCCGGAGGGTCTTCTTCTTCTTCCGATAGGTCCGTCGGTACGGAATTAACAATCACTTGAGAGGAAGAAGAGGCTTGGGTAAACAAAAAGTCCGCGTTTTGAGTACCAGCAATAACGGGATTGATATTGGGCATGTCGGAAAATGCACTAGTGGCATCTACCCGTTCAATCCGATTCAGTTGTGACCCTAGGGCAACATTTAAATTGATGGAGCGGGAGATAACTCGAAAGGCCTCTCGAATTTTCTGGCCTGAGTTAATTTGGCCTTCTTGCTCACACCGTCCAGTCCCGACACAGCCTCGGCTAGACTCCAATTGAATCAAGGGTTCTTGTGGAACTGGGTTAGGATCGGATTCGCTTCCAGCAGATGAAGCAGCGACAGCTGGGCTACTAGATAGGCTGCCTTCCTTCGATGTGACTTTAAAGCAAGTCGTGGTTGCGTAATACTCCACAATTTGGGGTAAAACGCCCCCAAGCCAAACCGTAACTTCTTCCCCGTTGTCTTCAACATCAGTAACCACACCATCGGCATTGGCCCCGAGAGCTAACCCTGCCAAAACACTGGAGCCTGACTGCCCACTTAAGCTAGGCTGTTGGACTCGACCAACCTGACGCTCAACATCAGACACGATCCGATTAAAGCTGGCTGAAAATTTTTGAGTGGGAGAGGATTGCCATAGATGTTCGGTTAAGGCATAGGTGAATAGCCCTGACGAGAAGTCATGCCATTGAGCTTCAACGGCCGTTTGAGCTTGCTGAGAGGCCCAAAGAATGAGCTCAGAGGGGGATTGACGTCGCTGGGATTGGTTGAGTAATTTTTCTTGCTGCTCTCGATCGTCCGGCAAATCTGTTTTTTGCTGAATACTAGGTTGCGATCGCACCCGCAAATTCCCCAACAAGGCCTTGCCGGGATAGGTGAAACCCGCATCCAACACACAGAGACTTTGTTGGGTATTGAGAGACCTAAACCAAAGGGCTAACTGCTCTTGCAACAGAACATTTTCAAGGGCTTGTTGGCTATTGTCAGACGATTGAATATTGCTATCGAAAGGAAGCAACACTTGGGACGGGAGAGGCGTTTTTACCTCTGAGGCTGTGTCGACATAGGGGCTCAATAAGCATCCATACCCACTGAAATGAAAGATGACACAATCTTGAGGCCGAGACTGTTCAATTAAATGGGTGGTAAACGCCGTTTCAATATTTTTATAGGTAGCCTGTTTGTTTTTGAGAATGACAATATCATCGGGGTGAAAACCAAACCGATGGACTAAAAGCTCTCGCTGCAATTCTAAATCGGTCAAACAGCCCTTCAGCTTAGCTTGCTTACCCAAATCTCGATACTGATTAATGCCCACCAGCAAGGCTAGCTTCCGGGAAGTGGGTTGCGCTAATACCTGTTGATATTGATTTGCAAACTTCCATAGAGATAAATCACTTAAACCTAGGCCAGCTAGCACTAAGCTAGTTTTTCGCAATAAAGCGCGTCGGGTCAGTGCCATGATGTGATGTCTATGGAGAGGGCCTACGGATGGGCAAAAGGGTAGAACCCACTACTAGATAATGGGTTCCTGTTTTCACTATATCGCCGATTGCGAAAGCAAGGCTTAAGCTTTCATTGCTGCTGCCAATTCAGAAGCCACTTCAGGGCGAGAAAACTCAGGTGGGGGTAGCTCTCCTCGTCGCAACATTTCTCTCACCTTTGTTCCAGACAAATGGACTCGATCCTCAGGCCCACTGGGACTCGTCTTCGTCGTAGCCATGGATAGGGTCTTCTTACAATAAAAGGCGTGCTCAAATTTCATGGGGGTAATGCCCAGAGCTTGTGCATCTAAAGTATCGAAAATATGTTGGGCATCATAGGTGCCATAGTAATCCCCCACACCCGCATGGTCGCGACCAACAATAAAGTGCGTACAGCCATAGTTCTTACGGACTAGGGCATGGAAGATAGCCTCACGAGGACCGGCATACCGCATAGCCGCAGGATTGATGGCCAGAATCACCCGATCCTCCGGGAAATAATGCTCCATCATAATCTCGTAGCAACGCATCCGCACATCTGCCGGAATATCATCACTCTTAGTTGCGCCCACCAGGGGATGCAAGAATAATCCATCTACGGTTTCTAACGCACATTTTTGAATGTACTCATGGGCACGGTGAATGGGATTTCGGGTTTGAAAGCCAACAATGGTGTTCCAACCCCGTTCACGGAAGAGTTGGCGAGAAGCAGCCGGATCAATTTGATAGGAGGGAAATTGAGGATGTGCTTGTCGTTCTAGGAGCCAGACTGGCCCCGCAAGGTTCACTGCCCCCTGCTCAAACACCACCTTAACGCCGGGATGCTTCATCTCGTCTGTTTTGTAGACTTGAACCGCCTCCTGAGTTTTGTCGTAGGTATATTTCTCAGTCAGTTCGAGCACACCCACAAAAGCACCTGTTGGGTCATCTAAACGAACCAAGTCACCCACATTGAGGGAATCAGCGACGCCTTCATCGACGGATAAAGTCACTGGAATTGACCAGGGTAACCCATTATCTAGATGCATGTGATGGACGACCTGTTCATAGTCCGCCTGCCCCATAAAGCCTGAAAGGGGACTGAAGCCACCAATAGCAATCATTTCCAAATCTGAGGTGGCTCGCTTATCTAGCTGTACACGGGGTAAGCTATCGCCCTTGGCCAGCAAGTCTTGTTTTTGGGTTTCAGAAGCAACCCTGTTGATGAGTGAACCACCGTGTGGCGCAATGGCGTCTTGGTGTTGAGTCAAAATAAACCTCCCTAAACTGCGTATCACTCCAAATCATAAACTAAAGATTAAGTTTTGTTAGTAATTACGGGTTAACTTTTGGTGTGTAGGATGTAGAGACAGTATCCTAGCGGATTCCCTATGCCTAACGATTTTGCATCTTCAATCAAATTTGGAACCGACGGTTGGCGAGGCATTATTGCCAAAGACTTTACTTTCGAGCGATTGGTCTATGTCGCCCCCATCGCTGCCCAAATCCTAGAAAAGACCTACGGCAGCCCTGACAAAAAGCATTTAGTGATCGTGGGATACGATCGCAGATTCCTGTCTGAAGAATTTGCCCAAGCGACTGCCGAAACGGTTCAACAAGCCGGATTTGATGTGCTATTGTCCGATACCTTTGCGCCCACCCCTGCATTTAGTTGGGCGGCCTATCACCGTCAGGCCCTGGGAGCCCTAGTGATTACGGCCAGTCATAACCCTGGGATCTATTCTGGTCTCAAAGTCAAAGGAGCTTTTGGCGGCTCAGTTCCGCCTGCCGTCACCCAAGCGATTCAAGATCGGCTGGTAACAGCCCCCGTGAAAGCTGCCACCGCCGGGACCCTAGACACCTTCGACCCCTGGCCCGATTATTGCCAGGTTCTGCAATCGAAGGTGGATATGGAGGTGATTAACCAAGCGATCCATCAAAAACGGCTCACGGTTTTTGTCGATACTATGCATGGCGCCACCGCGACGGGGCTCCAACGGCTACTATCCGCTGAAATTACAGAACTGAATTGCGATCGCGATCCGTTATTTGAAGGCGGTGCCCCAGAACCGCTTCCCAAATATCTAGGGAAATCGATTCAAGCCATTCAAAGCCATCGCCAACAGGCCCCCCAAGAAGAAGCGATTGTCGGTTTTGTCTTTGATGGGGATGGGGATCGCATCGCGGCGATGGATGGTCAGGGCAATTTTCTTAGCTCTCAAATTTTGATTCCGATTTTGATTGAGCACCTCGCCGCTCGCCGAAAGTTCCAGGGAGAAGTCATCAAAACCATTAGTGGCTCAGAATTGATCCCGCAAGTGGCTGACTTGTATCAACTGCCCCTCCACGAAACTCCCATTGGCTATAAGTACATTGCCGACTATATGTTGGCTGCAGAGTCGGTTCTCATTGGCGGCGAAGAATCGGGTGGAATAGGCTATGGCAACCATATTCCTGAACGGGATGGCTTACTCTCGGCCCTATACTTGCTGGAAGCTGCAGCCCAAACGGGGCAGGATCTCTCTCACTTGTATCAGCAGCTACAAACGCAAACGGGGTTTACCAGTTTTTATGATCGGATAGATCTACCTTTATCTTCGGAAGCTGATAAACAAAAGCTGATCGATCAATTGCAAACAGCCCCTTTCAGCCAGGTCTTAGACCAAAAGGTTGTGGATGTTTTATCCATCGATGGTTTTAAGTTTAGCTTGGCGGATCAGAGCTGGCTATTGGTTCGATTTAGTGGGACAGAGCCTGTTCTGCGTCTCTATTGTGAATCCCATCATCCCGATCGAGTGTCCAAAATCCTAGCTTGGGCCAAAGATTGGGCACTTCGTTAAAACACTATCAAAGGTCTCATCATGTTTTCCCCCACTCATCCGTTCTCTAAAGTCCCCCCCATTCTCTTCAAGCCTGAGCAATTGGAGCTTTTAGTCAGCCTGGCCATTTTGCCGATTCTCGTTGCCTTGCTGGGGCAACAACAGCTATTTCGGTGTTTGACGACCCTTGGAACTTGGAGCGAAAGCCTATTGCAAGGGGTTGCCTTACCTTTTTTAGACTTGCCAGAATAGAGTGAGTTTTTCTCCCGTTAGGGTGTTAACTACTTGGCCACTATCCTCAAAATAGCCTTGAGAGAGCCCAGAAAAGCCATATGCAGATGAATCAGCCCGATAGTCTGACATTGGCTGATGAATGCGGCTTAAGCCCAATCTATCCAGCATGATGTATCCCCAACAAGTAAGGCTGATAGAGGGAACCTAACCCTACTAAGGGCATTAGCTTTTAGAGAAAGATAGTAAATCGAGGTTTACCCCCTAGAATTGTGATGGAGTTATTTTGATGTCACGTTACCCCGTTCTCAACAGAGGTTGATGCTTTTAATGGCGAAGTTCCCAAAAGCTTGAGGATTGTCTTCAAGTTTTTCTATCCCATCGATCTTATTTATTTGAGTTAATACTCTATGCGTTCTACCCTCAACCGTAACCATCCCCAATTAGTGCAGCCCAACCGGTTAGAGTCATTGCTTCTACATCGTATTAAAGTTATTGAAGACCTACTGGAGGGTGTCCTCAGAGATGAATGCGGGCAGGAGTTAGTCGATTTACTGCGGCAATTGCGATCGATGTGTTCCCCGGAAGGACAAGCCCCAACGGTTCCGGAAACGGAAGTTCTTAAGGTAGTAGAAAAGCTAGAGCTAGATGAAGCCATTCGGGCCGCCAGAGCCTTTGCCCTCTACTTTCAGCTCATCAATATTGTGGAACAACATTATGAGCAAGAGGAAAGTATTGTGCGCACCCGAGGGGCAATCACATCCTCCCCAGTGGCGCTGCCCAATGTTGGTGGATCCGCGGAGAGGGCTGAAAATCATGCGAACGGTCAGACCGAGCTACCTGAGCACAGCATCTTTGATGCCATTCTGCGGGAACCGAATGCAGGGACCTTTACCTGGTTATTCCCTAAGCTGAAACAGTTAAATGTTCCGCCCCGCCATATTCAAAATATTATTCAAAACTTAGATATTCAGCTAGTATTTACGGCTCATCCGACAGAAATTGTACGGCAGACAATTCGGGCCAAGCAGCGTCGGATTGCCAAAATTCTCGGCAAGTTAGATGAGGCGGAGGCTGGGCTGGCCAATAATACCCGCTCAAATTGGGAGGTCGATGCCTTACAGGCCCAACTGACAGAAGAAGTCCGTTTTTGGTGGCGCACCGATGAACTTCATCAATTTAGACCAACCGTGTTAGACGAAGTAGAGTATAGCCTGCACTATTTCCGCGAAGTCCTGTTTGATGCGATTCCCCAGCTCTATCACCGTTTATCCCTAAACCTGAAGCAAGCCTTTCCTAAGCTGCAACCCCCTCGCTATAACTTTTGTAAGTTTGGGTCTTGGGTTGGGTCCGATCGCGATGGCAATCCAGCGGTGACGCCAGATATTACTTGGCAAACCTCCTGTTACCAACGCAATTTGGTCCTTGAGAAATATATTCAATCTGTCAATAAGCTAATTAACCTACTGACTTTGTCCCAATATTGGTCTGAAGTGCCGCCAGGGTTAGAGAAATCTCTGGGTCAAGATCAACTCCAAATGCCGGAGGTGTATGACAGGCTCTCGATTCGGTTCTTGGGAGAACCCTTTCGATTCAAGTTGTCATATATTTTGAAGCGTCTGGAAAACACCCGCGATCGCAATCAACAGCAAGCGCAACTGATTGATTTCTCCCATCCAATTCATCCCCAAGGGATGAATGAACAGATCTATTACCCTGCTGCTCAGAACTTCTTGGCTGAACTTCGAGTGGTTCAAGAGAACCTGCAAGCAACCGGCATCAATTGTCAGGAGCTAGATACCCTGATTGGTCAAGTGGAGATCTTTGGGTTTAACTTAACTCAGTTGGATATTCGACAAGAAAGCTCCTGCCATTCAGATGCCCTCACTGAAATTGTTAATTACCTGCAGATTCTGCCCAAACCCTATAACGAGTTGTCAGAGTCCGAACGCTTGGAGTGGCTAACCCAAGAACTGCAGACCCGCAGGCCCTTGATTCCCCACGATCTGCCTTTCTCCGACAAAACCCAAGAGCTCATCAATACGTTCCGAATGATTCGCCGGCTGCAAGAAGAGTTTGGGGTCGAAATTTGCCGCACCTACATCATCAGCATGAGTCATGATGCCAGTGATTTGCTGGAGGTGCTGCTGTTAGCGAAGGAGTCCGGCCTATTTGATCCCACAACGGCCAGTGGAACACTGCACGTTATCCCTCTATTTGAAACGGTGGATGATTTACAGCGAGCACCGGGGGTCATGACCCAGCTATTTGATCTAACCTTTTATCGCAATTATTTGGTGGATGCCCAGGCCTCTCAGGAGCCGTCTTCAAACCCTCCTCTCTCCTTACAAGAGATTATGCTGGGATATTCCGATAGCAACAAGGACTCTGGCTTCCTCAGCAGTAATTGGGAGATCTATAAGGCCCAACAACGATTACAGGAAACTGCTGAACCCTATGGGGTGTCTTTGCGGATTTTTCATGGTCGGGGCGGGTCCGTGGGCCGAGGCGGCGGGCCTGCCTATGAAGCGATTTTGGCGCAGCCAGGTTATAGCGTCAATGGTCGGATCAAAATTACAGAGCAGGGTGAGGTGGTTGCCTCAAAATATTCCTTGCCGGAGCTGGCTTTATACAACCTAGAAACGATTTCTACGGCTGTTATTCAGTCCAGTTTATTGCGCTCCACCATGGACAGTATTGAACCCTGGCATGAAATTATGGAGGATTTATCGGCGCGATCGCGCAAACGATACCGAGCGCTGATTCATGAACAAGAAGACTTAGTGGACTTTTTCTACGAAGTCACCCCCATCAATGAAATTAGTCAATTACAACATGCGGCTCGACCTGCTCGACGACGAGCCGATAATCGCCGGACCTTAGAAGGGTTACGCGCCATTCCTTGGGTGTTTAGCTGGACGCAAAGCCGATTTCTGTTGCCTGCATGGTACGGAGTAGGGACCGCACTCCAAGATTTTCTAGATGAGAAGTCTGCTGAACATCTGACGTTGCTGCAATATTTCTATGGCAAATGGCCGTTCTTTAAGATGGTGATTTCTAAGGTAGAAATGACCTTAGCCAAAGTAGATCTGCAAATTGCTCATCACTATCTTCAGGAATTGACGTCTTCTGAAGATGTGGATCGGTTTGAGCGTTTGTTCGAGCAAATTGCCCAGGAATATTATCTCACCCGAGAGATGGTCTCCAAGATTACAGGGAATCAGCAGCTCTTGGATGGCGATCCTAACCTGAAGCGTTCGGTCCATCTGCGGAACGGTACGATTGTCCCCTTAGGATTTCTGCAGGTGTCTCTGCTTAAACGGTTGAGACAGCATCAGCGGCAAGATCGGGTTGCCTTAGGCGCTGGAAATGTTAGCGAGAAAGACCTTTTGCGGGGCGCTTTGCTGACCATTAACGGGATTGCCGCAGGCATGAGAAACACCGGTTAGGCCCAGCTTAACGGAACCACACAAAACGATATAAAAAATGGAGCTAAGCGGATTCGAACCGCTGACCCCCTGCATGCCATGCAGGTGCTCTACCAACTGAGCTATAGCCCCAAATGCGACTATTATCATGCCTTGAAAAGCATTCGAACGTCAAGAACTTTCTTCAAATCCTCGTTACAAAAGAGACACACACCTCATAAAACTTGAGTAAGTCTTCACTCATCTCAGTGTTTGTTTAGGTTTTGCATAAAAATATATATTTAGAGTTGTCAGACTTATTAATTTTGCTAATCATTCACGTTATGATCAAAGTACGAGATTGCAACCGTTAATCCAAATAAGGATGGGAATGCTCGTTCCCATTCATTTTGTATATGGGAGTCTACGTATGAAACTTATGAATTTATTCGCCCAAGGGATCAAATATTTATCAGAGGCAGTAGGGCGCATTTTTGCTCCTAGTGATGATCACTATCCTGCAACTGGAGTGGTCCCCTTCTTTGGCGACCCTTACTATCAATCCGTCTGGATTGATTAAATAGTCCTCCGACGATAGGAAAGGTGTTGTGTACTTCCATCATTCCAACCTTGTCATTTAGCACCTTTCCTTCTCTCCCCATCTCAGTCATGAAATGCCAATACAACATCAGTTATGACAGAAGGGCTCGTATGGTTGGCATTGCTGTTTGTGTTTATCGGATTAGCCAGTTTTGGGTGGATCGAATATCGAAAAGTTGAAGCCTATCGGGTTTGGGCCCAGTCTTTTGAACGGGCTAAATATGATATCTATACGGTGTTGGGACAGAAAGGCCAAACTCTGACTTGGGGCAAGCCAACCTCGAAAGGCCCCATCAATCTTCAACATTGTTCAATCGACACCATTACAAGTGTTTTGGTCCAAATAGACGGCCAAGGCATTGATTTGAAAAATCCCCCTGATAAAGGTAAGACCATCCAATTGGTACTGGAACGTCAAAGTGATGAAAATCCTGTTCTGATTCCATTTACGGATATAACAATGGCAGTAGAATGGGCACAGTATCTAATCACAGTGATTTAAAAAACGCTACAGATTGGGAACATCGATCTTACAATCGTTTTTCTGGAATTAGAACTACTCTGTTACCCCCTTTGAACAAGCCAGTATGCAATGCCCTTTTTGCCAGCATACCGATAGCCGAGTTTTAGAATCGCGCTCAGCAGAAGCGGGACAGAGTGTGCGCCGCCGTCGGGAATGTCTGCAATGTAATCGCCGATTTACAACCTATGAGCGGATTGAGTTTGTACCGATCACCGTGATCAAACGCAATCAGGATAGGGAGCTTTTTGATCGTTCCAAGTTGCTCAAGGGAGTCGCAACCGCTTGTGAGAAAACAGGACTGACTGCATTGCAGTTAGAGTCTTTGGTGGATGATGTTGAAGCGGAACTTCAGCAGCAAGCTGTGAGAGAGGTGACGAGTACAGAGCTCGGTGAATCTGTTTTGACAAAGCTACAATCCCTCAGTGAAGTAGCTTATGTCAGGTTTGCATCTGTCTATCGACAGTTCCGGGGAATTCGAGATTTTGTAGAGGCCCTTGATCAGCTTAAAGAGTCTGGGGACGGTCCTTTGCCAAGTGTGCTGGACGAACCCTACGAAGATACGGCACAGCCTACCATTATGATTTCTCCCCAGTGAATATCAGTCATTTAATATCAGTTATTAACTTGAACTGTTAGCATCTTCATCGTCAGACCACCAACAAAAAAATATATAGTTAAGGTTTCGGATATTGCGCTACGATGGTAGATCTAGTGCCAAATCTAGATAGATGTAAAAGATGACTCTTTGCATCGACCAGCGCTCCTATTATTTGAGTCCTTACGGACAAAGGAGGCGTCATTATTCACTTTTAGTAAGAAAAAACCTAGGAACATTAGAGAATGGTCAATCGGGAAACCACACTGCCAGACATTGGCTTTACTCACGAAGATTTCGCCGCGTTACTTGACAAGTATGATTATCACTTCAATCCAGGTGACGTCGTGGCGGGTACAGTCTTCAGTCTGGAACCCAGAGGGGCTTTGATTGACATTGGCGCTAAGACAGCTGCCTACATTCCCATCCAGGAAATGTCCATCAATCGGATTGAGAACCCTGATGAGGTGTTGCAATCCAACGAAACCCGTGAGTTCTTCATTCTGGCAGACGAGAATGAAGATGGGCAGCTCACCTTATCCATTCGCCGTATCGAGTATATGCGCGCTTGGGAACGGGTTCGCCAATTGCAAACAGAAGATGCAACGGTCCGTTCTTCTGTATTTGCGACCAACCGGGGGGGTGCCCTAGTCAGAATTGAAGGGTTGCGCGGATTTATTCCCGGCTCTCACATCAGTACCCGAGCAACAAAAGAAGATTTAATCGGCGAAGAATTACCGCTCAAGTTCTTAGAAGTCGATGAAGAACGCAACCGCCTGGTTCTCAGTCATCGGAGAGCCTTGGTTGAGCGGAAGATGAACCGCTTAGAAGTGGGCGAAGTGGTGATTGGAACTGTTCGTGGTATCAAGCCCTACGGTGCCTTTATCGATATCGGTGGCGTCAGCGGCCTGCTTCACATTTCCGAAATCTCTCACGACCACATCGACACACCTCATAGCGTTTTCAACGTTAATGATGATCTGAAGGTCATGATCATCGACTTGGATGCTGAACGAGGTCGTATATCCCTCTCTACTAAGCAGTTAGAGCCCGAACCTGGTGATATGGTCAAGAATCCTCAGCTGGTATATGACAAAGCTGAAGAAATGGCAGAACGGTATCGTCAGCAGATGATGGCTCAACAAGAAGGTGGGCAAGGCGATTCAGATGCTTCTGCTGAGGAAGCAGCTTCGGAACCCGAAGAAGTCACCTCTCCTGCATAAGGACTGTTCTTCACTCGATGCATATGTTTGGATGATGAATCACAATGGCTGACTCTCATCCGCTACCCCAGCTTGCCATTCCCATGGGCGATTCTGCAGGGATTGGTCCTGAGGTCATTCTCAAAGCTTTAAGTTTTCCGCTTCTCAAAGACGTAGCTCATGTTTGCGTCATTGGGGAGCGGTCTTTATTTGAGGCCGTTTATGAACATCTCCAAAAGCAGACAGGTTTGGATGTAGATCAGACCCTAGCAAATCCAAAGAATCTTGATTTTTTGGAGGTAGGATTGAAACTATCTCCTATTCCATGGGGAAAGCCTTCAGCAGCGACGGGGGCAGCCAGTTTTCAGTGTTTGTCTACTGCGATTACAGGTGCCCTGGAAGGACGATTTGGTGGCATCGTCACTGGCCCCATTGCTAAGTCAGCTTGGAAGGCTGCCGGTCATCACTATCCTGGGCAAACCGAATATTTGGCGGAGCGATCTCAAACCTCAGAATATGGCATGTTCTTTGTGGGTTCTTCCCCCTATACCGGGTGGCAACTCCGGACCTTATTGGCAACCACCCATATTCCACTGTCGGAGGTCCCTCGTCAGCTTTCTCCTGAGTTGTTGACGATGAAGGTGAGACTGCTGAAGAAGACCCTGCAGCATGAGTTTGGTATAGAGCATCCGAGGGTTGCGATCTCAGGTCTGAATCCTCACAGCGGTGAGCAAGGGCAGTTGGGGCGCGAAGAAATCGACTGGCTAATTCCGTGGATACGGGAGATGCGATCGCAACACCCTGATCTGACCTTATCAGACCCCATTCCCCCGGACACCCTTTGGGTGGGACCAGGGCAAGCTTGGTATGGTCCCCGCGATAAAACAGCACAACCCACCACCTACGACGCCTACTTAGCCCTCTATCACGACCAAGGCTTAATTCCCGTTAAGCTGATGGCTTTTGACCGGGCCGTCAATACCACCATTGGTTTACCCTTTGTCCGCACATCTCCAGACCACGGTACAGCCTTTGATATCGCAGGAAAAGGGATTGCCGATCCCACCAGTATGATTGCTGCGATTCAATTGGCCGCCAACCTAGTTCGCCAACGTTCCGGTTAGCCAAATGTGAATGGAGAACAGCGTTGTCCAATACATGTATTTTTGCAGACCTCAGTTCAACCCAATATTTTGTGCTGCATTTAGCTGTCAGATGATGCAGAACAATCAAAGTTATCCAGCGTAGTGAGTTGGACAAACGTTTCGAGTGCAATGGTTGAGGTTGCACATGCGTGAACAAAATCACAACCGTCAATTGCTATGACCAAATCTTCGTAGCCGTACACACGAGTTTTCGTCCACCACTTGTTTGGGAAATCCAGCATTGGAAATGTGTTAGCGATTAACGCGAGCAGCGGTGATTCTGCAAAACCGTAGATCTAGGCATTGCCATCAGCAAAGGCCAATGTGTAAGCCAACATATATATCGCAAACAGTGATACATGGTTCGTTTGTGGAACCCATATATTGGAATCATCAACAGATTCGACTACAACAGAGGGATCGTTGACGTTAAGTTCGGCTTCTGGAATGCCCCATTTCACGACACCCTGATTCTCTACATAAAAGATCAATGCGTTGTTATGTATGTAGAGTTGGTCAGGCGGAAGAAAGTGATCCTGATGGCACCAGACATCATGCCGTTTCCCGTTCGCAAAGTACCAATCCGACAAGGCATTTGGGATGGGAAAGCCACGAATATTCTGTGCCCTCTTTAATTCGTCGAGTGATTACCCCGGTAAATCTTTTTGCTGATGCGGATACCAGCGTTGTATCAGTGTATCGAGCAATGTCCACCGGGCATAATAGTCAGACGGAAGGGATTGCAGAGGTGATGTTTCATGCATATTTTTTGCAGGATGCAGCAAACTGAGATGAGCCTATAGCAATACTCCCCGTTTCTGTTGTTCCCGCTCCATGGCTTGAAAAAGGGCCAAAAAGTTTCGTTGTCCGAACCCTTGGGCCTGCCGTTGGCGCTCAATAATTTCAAAGAAAAAAGTGGGTTGTGGAAAGATAGGCTTTGTGAAGGTTTGCAATAGAATTCCGGCTCCAGCATCTTCCTCAAAATCAGCCAGAATATGTTGTGTTTCCAGGGCATGCCAATCGAGGTGGGAATAGACTTGCTCAAACTGGTGTCGTAAGCGTTGATAGTAGCTGGGTGGAATATCTAGGATGGATAGCCCTCGATGCTTAAGCTGAGTAACCGTTTCAACAATATTAGAAGTTCCCAATGCGATATGTTGAATACCTGCCCCCCGATTGACCTCTAGAAATTCTTGGATTTGGGAATTCGCTGAGGTGGGTTCATTGATCGGAAACTTGATTTGGCCTTGGGGATGGGTCAACACTTCACTGCGCAGACCTGAACGACGCGTTTGAATATCAAAATATCGGTGAGTTTTAAATCCAAATATGCGCTGATACCAACTCACAGCAGCTTGCAGCTGATGCTTACCCACATTCAAAACCCCATGATCAATCTGGGTAAATAGACTCTGATGGGCATCATGCCCATGAATTGAGATGGGAAAAATGCTGGATGGCAGAGTGGAGGTTTGCCCTCTTCGCTCTACCAAGGTATGTTCTAACGCTCCCCACCCTCGTACTTTTCCCCAAGTTAACGTTCCTTGGTCGTTTTTTTCTTCGGTCAAAGGTTGTAAAAGGGTTGCTCCTGACTGGACAGCGCAGGTAAGCGTAGCCTGAACGTCCGGGACCAAGAAAGCCAAATCAACGACACCAGGAGGGTGTTGTTGTAGATACTGGGCAACTGGGCTGGTTCGGTTTAGAGGGCTGGAAAATATACAGACAATCGCCCCAGAAGAGACAACTTCAATCTGCCGATCAGCCGTAGTATTGCTCCCAAGATATTGAAATCCTAAAACGTTAGTAAACCAACGCTGGCATTGCTTGGAATCATGAACATAAAAATGAATATGATCAAAATCCATAGATCACAAATACCGATCTTGAATTGACGTTGAAAACGTAATTTGGGAGGCTGCTGGCCCCTCTAGACTGAGATGCACAGCAACATGTTGAGAAGTTTACCCCTTAAACCTTAACGAATCCCCAGATATTGGGAGAGGGTCTTTACAATAAAACAATGTTG
The DNA here is from genome assembly GCF_000018105.1 of Acaryochloris marina MBIC11017. Taxonomy (GTDB): domain Bacteria; phylum Cyanobacteriota; class Cyanobacteriia; order Thermosynechococcales; family Thermosynechococcaceae; genus Acaryochloris; species Acaryochloris marina. The sequence continues at coordinate 4,586,307 of NC_009925.1, read as the reverse complement.
AGTCTTTAGTATGGCTATCTTTTACTCTTAAACACCACCTTGAAACTCAGTTACCTAAAAATGCCTGATCACTATCGATAAACCGTAGCTTATGCGATATAGCGTTCTAATTCATTAGATAAATGAACGTCATATCCAATGGAACGTAAAAGTGGCACAACAACTTTCAGATTCATGATGATGCCCAGATCAATCAGATGTGTCGGATTAACCCAAACATAGTTCTGGCACTCATTGGGTTTCAAGATAACTGATTGAAGCGGATTCTCAAGTTTGCACAGGAAGTAGTAGTCATCACGAATCTTGGCCACAGTATCAACAATTTTGATGGCAAGTTGTGTCTCTTCCAAGGCTTCTCGAATACATGCTTGTTCTGGCGTTTCGCTCTTTTTAATGCCACCTCCCGGGAAACACCATTGATCAGCTCTGGTCGTTTGCCGACTTCTTTGAATGAGAAGGATGTAGGAAGCGTTCTGTATGATTGCCCAAGATGCCATATTTTCAGTCTAGCTCTCTTACCCTTTGCCCTACGCCAGCTAGATATACAACTCTGATCTCAATCAGAATAAGCTAGTGCAAAACCTATCCGCCTTTTATATGACTCCAGCGATTCCCGTTAAGATGATGAAGCTGAATAGAGGACTGAATTAACGTGCTAGCAGCGGTATTACATGGCCAGACCGATCTCCGCCTAGAAACGGTTCCTGACCCTGCCCCTGAAACCGGTGAAGTGGTGATTCAAGTGGATGTCGCGACGACCTGTGGCACGGACTTGAAAGTGTGGCGACGCGGGGGCCATGCCAAAATGCTGAAGCCACCCACTCTGTTTGGCCATGAAGCAGCTGGTCAGATTGTAGCCATAGGCTCGGGGGTTCAGGGTTGGTCCCTTGGCGATCGCGTCGTTGCCAACAATTCAGCACCCTGCGGACACTGCTTTTTTTGCCAGCGGCAGGAATATTCCCTTTGCACGGATTTAACCTTTAATAACGGCACCTTTGCCCAATATTTGAGAATTCCTGCCGCCATTGTTGAGCAAAACTTGCTCCCTATTCCAGAACATTTATCCATGGCGACCGCCTCTCTGACTGAGCCCTTGGCCTGCGTTTTGCATGGCATTGCCCGCTCAGGTTTTAAGCCTGAACAAAAGGATGGTCCTGCCCAAAGAGTGGTTGTGATTGGGGATGGAGCCATTGGCCTGATGTTTGTGGGCGTTTTAGCCCATCGTGGTGCAGAGGTCATTTTATTCGGTGGGTCCGATCAGCGATTGAAATTGGGACAGGAACTCGGCGCTACCCATATTTTTAATCACCACCATACAGACCTAGCCGCGACCACGTTGGGACTGACAGAGAACTATGGGGCAGATGTTGTGATTGAAGCAACAGGAGTGCCTAGTGTTTGGGAAACCGCTATCGCCTGCGGACGACCAGGGGCAACTATCAATTTATTTGGGGGATGTCCTCGGGATACAAGTATCACCGTCAATACTGATTTATTGCACTACAGCGAACTCACCCTGAAAGGAGTCTTCCACAATACCCCTACATTTGTTCGAGAATCCTTAGCCCTGTTAGCCAGTCAGGAGCTGCCGTTTGAACAACTCCTGAACGATACCCAACCCCTCAATCATCTAGGGCAGGTGTTTGCTGATATGCGAGATCGCAAAACCATCAAAGCGGTCATCCTACCTCATACCTAACGCCCTATACTGCGACCGTCCCTGGAGGATAGATACCGGGTGACAAGGGGCGGTCGATTAACCCGCTAGCCCCTAAGATGACCCCACTAGAGATCTCTGCCTGGGGACCAAGCTTAGCGTTCTCACCCAAAAAGCAAGGTCCAGATATCTTCGCTTGAGGATCAATAATGGCATTATTTGCAACCCAGACTTGAGGTTGACGCTCTTCCATGGCTTCAGGTAAAGGGAACGGCATCTTTCCCTGCAAAATATCTAAGTGAGCCCCGTAGAATTTAGCCGGTGTTCCTAGATCCATCCAATACCCCTCCCAGACAAACCCAGAAATTTTCTGTTGGTTTGATAAAAGATTGGGAAAAACCGTGCGTTCAAAGCTGAGGGGCTGATCGGCTGGATACTGCGCGAAAATCTCGGGATTGAGAACATAGGTTCCTGCGTTAACTGTATCAATGCCTAATGTTGCGGCTTCTTCGGGGGTGGGTTTCTCCCGGAAGGATTGGATGGTACCTGTGGATGAGTGCTCACTGGCCGTAATATCTGTCAATTCGACTAGGCCAAATGCGGTGGGATCTGCAACTCTGGCTAAAGCAATGGTGGCTTGGGCTTGAGTCTGTTCATGGGCTTGCATCAAAGCCTGCAGATTCAGATTTGTGAGAATATCCGCATTAAAGACGACCAAAGGCTCTCCCGTATAAAAAGGCTCTGCTAGCTTCATCGCTCCTGCTGTATCCAGGGCTTCTTTCTCAATGACATAGCGAATCTTGACGCCAAACTTTTGGCCATCTCCGAAATACTCTTGGATTTGAGTAGCCTGGTACCGAATATTCATCAAAATATCGGTTAATCCGACTGCTTTACACCGCTCAACCATCCAACTGAGAAAAGGGCGCTCGAAAAGGGGCAGCATGGGTTTAGGACTACGTAATGTTAGAGGGGATAGCCTTGTTCCTTTTCCACCAGCAATGATTACGGCTTGCATAGTTAACAACCTTAAGTTCTAAGAAGAATTTGGGTAAACTGTCAGTCAATATAACCAATCCCCTTGCCATTCCAATCTAATTGTGTAGAATCGTAGCGTTATGTGCAAAGGGAACCGTCGAAAGCCTAGAATCGTCGCCTTTTGTTAACCCTTCACACAAAATTACCGTGGCCGATAATACCTTCAAGAGTGCCAACGTAAAAAAAGGAGCATTTCCTACGAAACGCCAATCTAAGCATCGAGCTGCAAGTGGGCCGAGACCTTCTCACAAACACCAAAAAATAACTGCAAAGCCCGTAAGGGCGAGCCGTGTTGGGACGCTATTTAGATGGGTAACTTGGGGGGTCACGTTTTCCTTCACGATGACCCTCTCGGCTGGTTTGGGCGCAACCCTGGCATTGGTCACGCCTTTCCGTCTGCTCGGAGACACAGATGGCCCAGTGTCTTTGCCTGAACTACTCCAGGGCGGTTTGCGTTACGGCATTTCTCGCCCCGTTAACATCATTGTTTTGGGCGTTGATCTTAATCTTGAAGAACCTGAGGAAGGTGAAGAACGCGATCCGTTCAAAAGTCGTAGTGACACCATGCTGCTGGTTCGCCTAAATCCAGGTAATGATCGAGTCAGCATTTTATCGATTCCCCGCGATACCCGTGTGTCCATTCCAGATGTGGGGGTTACCAAAATTAATTCTGCCAATTGGTGGGGTGGGCCAGATTTAGTCACCGAAGTCGTCAGCAAAACCTTAAACGATGTCCAAATTGATCGCTATGTGCGGGTGAGTACAGGTGCTTTTAGAGAACTTGTAGATGTTGTCGACGGGGTTGAGGTGTATGTCCCATTCGCGATGCAGTATGAGGATCAAACCCAAAAACTGAAGATTGATTTAGAACCTGGGCTACAAAAACTCAATGGCGTGGAAGCTGAGGGTTTTGTTCGGTTTCGAAATAATAATTTAGGCGATATTGGCCGTGCCCAGCGGCAACAAATTCTGCTAAAGGCATTGCAGAAGAAAATGGCTAATCCGGCGATGTTGACGCGTCTGCCTCAAATTTTGTCCGTTTTGCAAAAGCATATTGACTCTAATTTAAGTGTTGGAGAAATGCTGGCTTTGATGCAGTTCGGACTACAAGTGAATTCTGATCAGCTCCAGATGGTTCTGCTACCCGGTCGTTTCAGTGGTCCTGATGAGTATGAATTTAGTTTTTGGCTCATGGACCTCGCTGGGATGGACAGGGTAATGCAAACCTATTTCGAGGTTCCTCCGCCAGAAGGATATGAGATTGCAACTCGGGATCCGGCTCAATTTAAAGACATCAGAATCGTTGTTCAAAATGCTACAGATGATCCTGATGGGGATCTGACAATGGTTGAGTATCTGCAGGAGCAAGGATTCTACAATATCCATTATGCAGATGAAGACTGGCCTGAATCCATTGCCAAAACCCAAATTATCCCCCAATGGGGAGATCTTGAATCGGCCGAATATCTGCAGGCATTGCTCAAAGATAGTCAACTGCTAGCTAATTCCACCGGTGACTTGGGCTCGGATTTAACCATTCGAGTAGGTCAAGACTGGTTACGTAACCGACCATCTAGCCCTTCGGATTCTTAATCTGAAAATTAACCTTGCCAAAGTTATCCGTTTATCGCTAGTATGAGATTCGCTATCCTCAGTAGCTCAGTGGTAGAGCGGTCGACTGTTAATCGATTGGTCGTAGGTTCGAATCCTACCTGGGGAGTTTTTAAATTGATATCCGTTCTCTATAACTTCGCATTGCTCCACTTCGTGAGTGAGTTATATGGAAGACTGCAGCGATGGTCTGTGGCATTTAATATTTTAGGGCAGCCCATTAAGTGTAAATCTAGACTTGGTGGCATTAAGTTTTGCGAAAAGTAGCATAACGGGTTCTGCAATCTTAGAAATCTAGAAAGTCAAGATAGACCGGACAGTATTTCTGGAGCCCACCATGCAGATTATTGATAATCCGACCGTTGAGAACGGCGAGTCAGTTGACGTAAGCGGCAGCGTTATTTTTGATGACGCCACCTATGCTTTTCAAGAAGTTTCAGAGGCCGAGACCCGTCAACTGCTGAGTACCGATACCTCTGTTACGTTTGCAGGTATCCAGCGGGGAGAAACATTTAAGATTCTGCTGCTTACGGATCGCTATGCCCCTAGTAATTTAGTCACACTCCGCAATGGGATTGATGGCTGGACTAAGGATATTTATGGTGTGTATTCCTTTGGAGCCTGGATTTTTGAGTTGGAGCGTTCCAGCCACCCTGTTAGCTTAAGTTTTAAGTTTTTCCTTAATGGCCAATATTGGATGGACGGTCATGATCTCACGGTTAATAACAGTGGTGAGCATCGCTTCACCGATGATCCCATTACGCATCCCAATGCGGGAGTGATTCATTTTTCCTCAGATGCTGAACTACACTTTCTCCATAGTTATGACAACCTACGCACCCACGAAAGCCTCCAGCAGCAGCGGCGATTCCCTGGTAACCGTCAATCGATCAAAGAATATGACGTGATTGTGATTGGCTCGGGAATGGGGGGTGGCATTGTGGCGGATGCCGTTTCGGATGCAGGGTTAGATACCCTTGTGCTTGAAATTGGCGGACTACAATCCCCAACCCATGTGGGTAATGCCTATGCTGATTGGGATGAGATTGTCTCTGAGCATCAAGTGGGACACTACGATCGCAAGGATAATACCAACTTCCTCTTTGGGGCCCAGATGGCCCTTGGAGGGCGCTCACTGTATTGGTCCGGCATTATCTTGCGGATGCAGGAATGGGAATATAACTATTGGCCAACTGCCATTCGCAATTTTTTGCGGGATGAACAACAGGGGGGGAGTGACGGATATATCCGAGCAGAAACCCTTATGCGTAAACGTAAAACGCTGGGCAACTTTCAAGATCGTGTTGTTACTCATCTAAAGCAGAAGCTTCCTGATATGAACATTACAGACTTGCCGCGATCTCGACACCAGCCAAATCTCAATGCGCAAGAGATGACCAATAGCGTTCTGTTTGCATCAACAGGGGTTTTTTCAACAGCAGATTTACTATCTGACTCGAAAGCATTTGTGGCAGATGTGGGCTCTCGCAACCTAACTGTAAATCTCAACCACCTAGTCACCCATATCCGTCCTGATCCCAATAATCCTGGGCGTGTCAGTGAGGTCGTTTGCCAAGACCTTGTTGGCCATCAGGAACGAATCTATCGTGGCAAGGTGATTGTCTTGGCCGCTGGATCGATTGAAAGTCCTAAAATCTTTTTGCAAAGCAATCTTAACGATCAGTCTGGTAAGGCTGGTGTAGGGTTAACTGATCATCCCTATCTGTTCTCTAGTAACTATCTGATACCTGAGAGCAATTCTTTTGCAGGAGATTTAAATCATGCCAAGGTCCTGCTATGGGCCGGAGATGCACGAGCAGATCACTATCCGTTCTATGCTGAGCTGTTGATCAACCCTTGGTATTGGCACGTGCGCCGAGCAGATGATGATCTCTGGCAGCGTCAACCGCCAGAAAACCGCCGGACTGAAATCACGATGAAGTTCGGCTTTTCTAAGGAGCTCATAGACAGTAATAGCGTCGAATCCCAAGGGCCAAGTCAAAAGGCAGCAATTCGGGTGGCAAACCTAACACTGAGCGATACATTCATTGACCAAGCTCGTCAGTTCCGCAACCGGATTCTCACAGCTTTAGAGATTCCTCATAATCCCAATGAGGGCATGGGAGTTGCTGCCCATGGCGGCACGGTAAATCACGCAGGCGGCACTTTAAGGATCAGTGCCGATCCAACCCAAGGGGTAGTGGATGAGAATCTCAAAAGTCATAGCTATGACAATCTTTATATTGCAGATGTCTCAGTTTTTCCCTATATTCCCACTGCCAATCCATCCCTAACATTGGGAGCATTAGCACTACGACTTAGCGATCACATTAAAAATCGCCTAGCCAATTAATCCCGAATACTTTTGCTTTCCAGCAATTCGAGTTTTTGAGCAACACCAAACCCTGAGAAAGTCTATGGTAATCGCTCATTCTTTACTCGCATTTAGAGGGGGAAGGACGAGCCCATATCTGTTATCCACAATAGAGTAACTTCACTAACTCAACACCTGGAGCAAGCAAAGTTTTCCTATGGATTTAGATTTAGGAGATGGTGGTTAAACATCCAACTTCTAGAAAGTCGCGGATGCGTTCTGCTAGGCTATGCTGGGCAATTCGATCGGTGGTTGCAAACTGGGTAAGTGTGGAGCGATGGCCTGACACAAAGTTCAGCCTGACTTGATAAAAATTGGTCCCCAACCAAGCCTTTTCTTCGACATGAATGGTTTCAATCTGGGTCATACAATATCGTCGAATTTGAGAGCTGAACCAGCGGCGTTTTTCCAGAACTACGACATTATCTGATTTATCGAAGGTGCAGATTTCAAGGGGGCTTAATGTGCTGATCAGGGCTGCGATCGCAATACAGAAACAGCCAAATAGGTCGAAGGGGAATTCAAATATGATGAAAATCATAAAGCCTAATAGAGCAGTGGCTCCCCCAAAGAGTCGAATTCCAAGTAGCCGTTCTTGCAAGACTAGCAAAGCAGGGGTATGCTCTATAACTTTCATAGGTAGAAAAAACCTTTCAGCATCAAAAACTATCTATCTCTAGTGTTGACAACTATCGTTGTTATCCTGACCTTGTTTATCGAATTAGCAGGGCATGCTCCCACGAGGAACAAAAGCGGGCAGAATGACTATAGGAGAGTTTGCACCTTCTAAAAGCACACCTGATTCACAATCACCTGAGAGACGCTGAATGAGCTATTGCTTAAATCCAGCTTGTACGAATCCCAGTAACGCACCACGGCAAATGGTTTGTCAGGCTTGTGGTAGTAACCTGGTATTACGTGATCGCTATCGTTCGACTCGAATTTTGGGCCGAGGAGGGTTTGCAACGACATTTTTGGCTGAAGATGAAGGGTTACCTGGAAAACCCACCTGCGTGATTAAGCAGCTTCGTCCAGTCGTCACCGCTCCCCACATTTTGGAAATGTCCCGAGAACTGTTTCAACGAGAAGCTGAAACTCTCGGTAAAATCGGTAATCATCCTCAATTACCGAGACTATTAGATTATTTTGAACTCGGTCAGGAATTTTTCCTGGTTCAAGAGTATGTCAAAGGCGCAACCTTGCAACAAGAGGTTCGGCGATCTGGTCCGTTTGACGAATCGATGGTCTATAACGTGCTAGAAGAAGTTCTACCCTTGATGGAGCACTTGCACAGTGTAGAAGTCATTCATCGTGACCTTAAGCCTGCCAACATTATTCGTCGAGAAATTGATGACAAGCTAGTTGTGATTGACTTTGGTGCTGTTAAAGACCAAGTGAGTCAGACGGCGATTGCAAACCCGGATGAAAACAGTACCCTGACCTCTTTTGCTGTTGGTACCCCTGGCTTTGCCCCACCCGAACAGATGGCCATGCGCCCGGTCTATGCCAGTGACGTATATAGCCTAGGGGTGACTTGCATTTACTTGTTAACGGGGAAATCTCCCAAAGACTTAAGCTATAACCCCGTGTCAGGCGAGTTAAGCTGGCGAGAGCATGTGCGGGTTGGTCCTGAGCTACAAGAGATCCTGGGCAAGATGTTGGAGATCTCCCTTCGGGATCGCTATCGGTCTGCTAAAGAGGTACTCCAGGCTCTAGCGAAGAATGCATCTGGCCCGTCTTCTGGAATTTCTGCCTCTCAACCTCCCCGCCGTTCTTCATCATCGTCACGGTCCTATTCGCCTACAAGACCTCGTTCCAACTCACCGTCTTCTCGAGCTGCATCTGGAATTCGGCGGTATAACTCCCGTGCCCAATCCCCGCTTTCAGGTGCCCTTTCTAAAGTTTCAGGACAACTTTCAACCCCTCGTTCCAGCTATACGGGGTTGGACTCTTCTTCTAGCCTGAGTTCGCGGGGTCCGAAGAAAGCACGCTTAACCCCTAATGCAGTCCAACATGCCTATGGACGGGGTCAGCGAGACTTTAGTGGACAAGATTTACGCAATCTAAATCTCCGTAAGTTTCAACTGCCGAGCGCCAACTTCCATGAAGGGAAGTTCCAAAATACGGATTTGCGGGATGCCATCCTGATCAATGCGAACTTTGGTCGAGCTAACTTTACCGGGGCGAATTTACGCAACGCGAATTTGATGCAAGCCTATATGAGCCATGCTGATTTGGCCAATGCAGATTTGCGAGGCGCTAATCTGAGTGATGCCTATCTTAGCCATGCCAATTTACGGGGAGCTAATCTCTGTGGGGCAGATTTATCGGGTGCCAAATTGAGTGAGTCTCAATTATCGTTTGCCCAGACCAACTGGTTGACGGTTTACCCTAACGGTAAGCGGGGCAAGAAAGGGCGCTGCTAATCCATCATCTTGATTTGAATGGCTGGATCTAGTTGGATTATCGCCACAGGCAGGCAACCGGAAATATCACATATTCCAAAAAGAAGAGCTTCCAAATCCACTGATAGAACTGGGTGACCTGCTGGTGATGCTGAAGGTTGACCCGCTGACTGCGGTACCAAAACAGGAAGAGCAGCCCCAGATGAGTGGATAGCAATAGACCTTGATGCGTCTGGGGTAATCCCCAGAGGGCCATGCCGACAATCCCTAAGTAGGCCATACTCAGAACCCAGCAAGATAGCTTGAAGACCCATTCGCCGCCGAGGCGTACGGTTAAGGTGTGGATGTCAAATTTCAAGTCCCCTTCCCGATCGGGAATGTCTTTGAAGATTGCGATCGCAAAGGCAAACAAAATCACAAATCCCGTCAATACCCATACTTTCAACGGGATGGCCCCACTTCCGCCTAGTAAATGACGAAAGTGGAGAAAAAATCCGACATTAACTACAACTCCTCGCACACCAAAAATACAGAGGGCGGCCCAAAAGGGAAACCGTTTGAGACGAATGGGGGGAATGGAATAGACCGTACCCATCAGCATACTCAGCCCAACCGTCCAGAGTAATCGATAGCCTTGGATCGCAGAGAGTCCTAGGGCCAACAGTCCAGCACTCGCCACAATCCATCGACCTTGCCGGGGGGAGAACTCGCCGGACGCTAAGGGAAGCTGAGGTTTATTGATGCGATCAATATCGATATCGGTGAGTTGATTGAGGCCGACGATATAGACATTAGCTCCTAAGCTCGGTACAAGGGCAGCACCGAGCCAGCGCAAAAACTGCAGATAAAAGACTGAGGTGGGCATGGGGAGATCGGTTAATAAAGCGCTGCCACGATATTGGGTAGACAGAGCAATCAAGGCCAAACCGATGACGCTGAGGCTAGTGCCGATAATCGTATGGGGGCGCGAGAACTTCCATAAAGCCTGCAGCCACTGTTGGATGGGGCTGGCGTTAACGCTGGAGGTCACGTTTTCGTTCCCTTTAATAGTCCATAGCGAATCAGACCTTGCCGATAGCCTCGGGACATAAAGCTCAGGGCCAAGGCCCCTTGTAAGGTTTGCAGTCCCGCTTTTAGGATGCCGATTAGGACCTGGAGGTCCAGGGCAGATGTAATCACTTCATCCCAAAAGGGGGCAACGGCGGTGGACCAATCTGCAGTCTGTAGTCCAGATAAGGGGAGAGTCTGAGCAATGTCTGCATAGCCGGGCAAGGAAATCACGTAGGGCAAATAATAGACGCGATAAATATCGTTGAGCAGTCGCTGTTCGCCCCAGCTTAGGGCGGGTGGGGTGGGGCGATGGCACCAAGTGGCGACTAACAGGAGTCCCCCTGGTTTAAGCACTCGACAACATTCCTGCAAGAATTGGGTCTTATCGGGCATATGTTCGCCACTTTCCAAGGACCAAACGAGATCAAAGGACGCATCTGGAAAGGGCATGTGTTGGGCATCGGCCACTCTAAAGTCTGATTGGGCGGATAGCTCAGCTTCCCTAGCGCGAGCTTGAGCCCGATCGGCCTGGACAGGGCTGAGGGTAATTCCGGTGACCTGGGCCTTATATTTTTGAGCCAAGTAAAGGGAACTACCACCAATGCCACAGCCCACATCTAGAATCTTTTGGGGCTGTTGAACCTCTCCCCAGGCCAGGAGTTCTTCGATCAGATCAATTTGGGCTTGGCGGCGGGGTTTGGCTTGCTGGCCGGTGGGGCCGTAGTAGCCATGGTGCATATGCTCGCCCCAAACTTGCTCCCACAAGCCTGAAGAGGTGTCATAGAACTGCTGAATTTGTTGGGAAAGAGTAGCGGGCATAGTTGGGAGAAGATCAAATTAGATGCGAGTGAGATGCAGATGCTTGCGGTGGTGACGGGGTTTCAGGATAGAATAGCTAAACGTCGTAATTGGTTCACAAACAGCATAATGGATATCTTGACCTTGGGTTGGGTTTCAGTTCTTACTCTCTTCACATACTCCATCGCCATGGTGGTATGGGGCCGCCACGGCATGTAATTTGCCTTTGTTAACCGATTCGTCATTCGCTAAATATTGTGGACTTCTCAATTACCAATATCTTGGCCTTAGCGGCTTTAGGTATGTTAGTAATCGTCTCCGGCGGCATTGTGTATCTCACTGTCTCAGAGTGGCGTGATCGCAGACGACGCGAGCGCGAACAGCGTGCCGCTAGGAAAAAACGCAGTTAAGCTCATGAAGTCCATCCTCAAAACCTTAGAGACTCGATTTGATCGAGCGTTAAACGCTGCCTTTGGAGCTGAGTTAGTGATTTCTGTTCCGGTTGTTGGCGTCGCCAGTAATCCCAAGTTTGGTGACTACCAATCGAATGTCTCCCTAGCTTTGGCAAAGCCTTTGGGGCAATCTCCTCGTGGAATTGCAGATCAGATTCTCCAACATTTAGAGGTCGATGATCTGTGCGAACCGCCTACCATTGCTGGGCCAGGATTTATCAACTTAACCCTCAAGCCCACCTTTTTGGCAGAGCAACTTCAGCAAATGCAAGCCGATCCTCGCTTAGGGATTGAGCCGATTGCTGATCCACAGCGGGTGATTGTTGATTTTTCTAGCCCCAATATCGCCAAAGAAATGCATGTGGGCCATTTGCGGTCTACGATTATCGGCGACTGTATTGCCCGGATTCTCGAATTTCAAGGGAATGATGTGCTGCGGCTCAATCATGTCGGAGATTGGGGCACCCAGTTTGGCATGCTGATTACTTACCTGTCTGAGGTGCACCCCGCAGCGTTAACCACCTCGGATGCTCTAGATTTAGGGGACTTAGTCGCGTTTTATAAAAAAGCCAAGCAGCGCTTTGATGAAGATGAAGACTTTCAGGTGCAGTCCCGGAATGCAGTCGTCAAGCTGCAGCAAGGCGATTCAGAAGCCACTCAAGCTTGGCAACTCCTCTGCGATCAATCACGGCGTGAGTTCGAGAAGATTTATCGAGATTTGGATATTGAGCTGACGGAGCGAGGAGAGTCTTTTTATAATCCCTTTCTAGCTGACGTTCTGACAGACTTGGATAAAGCAGGGCTTCTAGAAACAGATCAAGGGGCACAATGCGTCTTTTTGGAAGGCTTCACCAATAAACAAGGGGATCCGCAACCGTTGATTGTCCAAAAGTCTGACGGTGGATTTAACTATGCCACCACAGATTTAGCGGCTCTACGCCACCGGATCACTGCCGAGTCAGCACAACGATTGATCTATATCACGGATGCAGGGCAGGCCAATCATTTTGCCCAGGTTTTTCAAGTCGCTCGGCGAGCCCAGTGGATGCCTGAAACCATTCAAGTGGTACATATGCCCTTCGGGTTGGTTCAGGGCGAAGACGGTAAGAAATTAAAAACTCGGTCAGGCAAAACGATTCGCTTACGAGATCTATTAGATGAAGCCGTTACTCGCGCTCAAACGGATATCGAAACTCGACTTGCTGAAGAAGATCGAACTGAGTCCCCAGATTTTATTGCCAATGCTGCCCAGGTCATCGGATTGGGAGCAGTAAAGTATGCTGATCTCAGTCAAAACCGAACGAGCAATTATGTGTTTAGCTATGACAAAATGCTCGCTCTACAGGGAAACACGGCTCCCTACATGCTCTATGCCTATGTTCGAGTACAGGGGATTAGTCGCAAAGGAAAGATTGATTTTTCCCAGTTAGATGATGTTTCCCTCATCATTGCTGAGCCTTCTGAGTTGGCTTTAGCAAAACACCTGTTGCAAATGCAGGACATCTTATCTGAAGTAGCTGCAGACCTATTACCCAACCGACTGTGCCAGTATCTATTCGAGCTGAGCCAAAAGTTCAATCAGTTTTATGATCAATGTCCGGTCCTCAATGCAGAAGAACCGGCCCGAACCTCTCGTCTGGTATTGTCTGATCTCACGGCCCGCACGCTGAAGTTGGGGCTATCCCTATTGGGGATTGAAGTGCTGGAGCGGATGTAAAGTCACACCTAAGTTCTACAAATTAGACAGGATTGGGGATGCGATCGCAAACCTCAATACGTCACACTAAATAAACAGGCCTATGCTCGAAGCACCTCTTATTGCCCGGAGATCTTTATATCCATTGCGTCAGGAAGCAGCTAGAGACCGCTCGCTCATATCCACGCTGTTCGCAACGTAGAGTTGATGGTAGCTTTCTCATGGAGACATACACATTTCTATTAATCTATTCACCTTTTTCTTGAAGAATAATTAAATAAAATCTCCATCTACTAGATTTTTCTTTTAAGGATGTAAAGTCACAGATTTCAGCGTCTTTATTTTGCTTGAAATAAATATAATAAATGCTCAAGAATATCAGCTAGAGGAAAATTATTTATAGTCAGTCTAAATAGAAAATATTTTCTTGTTTAAGAGCCGCATACTTTTCTAGTTTATTTTTTACAGCACAAGAGAAAGATTATTTTTATAATATTTATATTTCTCGTCAATAAACTATTCCATAAAATCAAATTTTGCGGTAAATCTATATTTTTATAATACTGACGGGTTTATCTTTTTCTATTTTGAGCACAGAATTGAGCTGAAATTCAATACCAGAGAGGATTAACAAAGACAGATTTTATAATACACAAGATACAAAAAGACTAATCTCAACATAGTTTAAACAGCCTTAATTCAAAAAAATCATTATTTTCTTAGCTTAAAAATCTGCAAAACAGTTCATTTAACACCTAGATTTACAGAAAATTAAATTATTTTTGTGTTTAAAAAACAAGCAAGATTATTTAGAATATAGAAAAATTTATCTAACTCGAATAGCTTAATTTTCAGGAATAATTTCCTCTTGCTTTAGTTCACCTGAGTGATGGGCATATTAGAAATGAGAGTGCGTGCAACGTGAATTAAATTCAATGGTTTTGACAAGTCCTTCTACAAAAGTTCAGCACTTTTTAGTGGTTGAAGATGAACAGGGAAAGCGAACGATTCCCTTAATGGATTCAACTTGTTCCATCGGTCGAGATCTTAGTAATTCCATTGTCATTCATTCCCCATCCTCATCTCGGCAACACGCCCTGTTGATGCGGGTGACCATGCCCGATACAGACAGCCATATGTTTCGCCTGATTGATGGCAATCTCCAGGGTAAACGAAGCAAAAACGGTCTAACTGTAAATGGACAAGCTTGCACATCTCATGACTTGAAGCATGGAGATGAAGTCATCTTTGGCCATGACGTTCGGGCCAGATATTACATGACGAATAATATTTCGGATGTCCATTATCTTGAATCTTGTGCCTCTGAAGATGTGACAGGATTTTTGTCCAATCTTCATAATCCGATGCAGACGCTGACGACAGCGGATGAGATGCTCACCAGCTCCAACGAAGCGGCCATTGTTCGCTTAGCCTCTTTTCCTGAACTTTTTTCAAATCCTATTATTGAGGTCAATCTAACCGGCAGAATCACCTACTTGAACCCGGCAGCTCAGGCACAATTCCCTAAGCTACGAGATGAGCAGTCAAAGCATCCCATCTTGACAGGGTTGGTGGCCTTAATTTGCAATGACAATGACAAATTTTTTGTCCGCGAAGTGGAGATTGGCAATCAAGTTTTTGAACAATCCGTTCACTTCATCGCAGAAAGCGATTTAATTCGTAGCTATATCGTTGATATTACAGAGCGAAAACTCACGGAAGCGGCCCTTCAAGATAGTGAACGGCGTTTTCGAGCCATTTTCAATCAAACCTTTCAGTTCTCAGGTCTATTAAAGCCCGATGGCACTTTACTAGAAGCGAATCAAACTGCTTTGGACTTTGGCGGCCTGCAATTAGAGGATGTGATTGATCGGCCAGTGTGGTTAGCGCGCTGGTGGACGACATCCACTGACACCCAAAAAAGACTAAAAGCAGCAGTCCTGGAAGCCGCCAGAGGCCAATTTATTCGTTATGAAGTGGCAGTACTAGGGGCAAGAGATGTGGTGGCGACCATTGATTTTTCCCTAAAACCTGTCCGAGATGACAACGGAGATGTCGTCCTACTCATTTTCGAGGGTCGTGATATTAGCGACCGCAAACAAGTAGAAGCAGCCTTACAGCAAGCCCACAGCGAATTGGAGGTGCGCGTGCAACAGCGAACCGCAGAACTTAAACAAAGTAACGAACAACTGAGAAGCGAAATTGTCGAACGCCAGCGTGCCGAAGCGGCGTTGCAATCTAGCGTGGCGACAAATCGGGCTTTGATTAATGCGATGCCCGACTGGATGTTCCGATTTAGTGCTGACGGCATTTTTGTGAACTATAAGGATGCGCCGAATACAACCT
Source organism: Acaryochloris marina MBIC11017 (assembly GCF_000018105.1). Classification (GTDB taxonomy): domain Bacteria; phylum Cyanobacteriota; class Cyanobacteriia; order Thermosynechococcales; family Thermosynechococcaceae; genus Acaryochloris; species Acaryochloris marina. Next base: position 4,570,880 of record NC_009925.1, on the reverse strand, counting down.
TACCCTTACCCACCGAAGAATTCTTAGGGAAACCTCTGGACCAGGTCTTTCCCCAGGACACGGCAACTTCCTTGATGAACTGCATTAAAAATGCATTAGGAAGTCACGAGATGCAGCTGTTTGAATATGAGCTGGACCATGACGGCAATCCCCTGATGTTTGAAGCTCGGATTGCCGTCAGTGCTGAAAATGAGGTCATGGCCGTTATTCGGGATATTACTGAGCGAAAACGTTATGAGGACGACATTCGGACAGCGCTTAACAAAGAGCGAGAGCTTAACGAATTGAAGTCTCGGTTTGTGGCGATGACATCCCATGAATTTAGAACCCCTTTGGCAACAATCCTTTCCTCTGCAGAACTGCTTGAGCACTATGGCCATAAGTGGGATGACACCCGTAAGCTTAAGCACTTGAATCAGATTCAGCAATCTGTCGAACATATGACTGGTTTGCTCAATGATGTCCTCTTACTGGGCAAAGCAGAATCTGGCAACTTGGCTTTTAAGCCAATTCCCATGCAGCTGACTGAGTTTTGTAAGGGGCTGGCGGAAGAGCTGCAGATTACCACCAAAACCCATGAGATCGTTTGCCGTTTACAAGACCAACCGGCAGAAACGCGGATGGATGAAAAGTTGCTGCGTCATATTTTCACTAATTTACTGTCCAATGCGATCAAATACTCTCCCCAGGGGGGAACAGTAGATTTCGATTTGGTCTTCGAAGATAATTACGCCATTTTCAATGTTCAAGATCATGGCTTAGGTATTCCGCAATCGGAATGCGATCGCGTTTTTAATTCCTTTAATCGAGCCAGCAACGTTGGCAATATTTCGGGGACAGGATTAGGTTTGGCCATCGTCAAACGTTCCGTTGACTTGCATGGGGGTGAAATCTCACTTACCAGTCAAGAAAAGGTCGGCACAACCTTTACTGTGCAACTTCCAATTAACCAAAGGGTAGAGCAAGATGGCTAAGATCTTAGTAATTGAAGATGAAGAGTTAGTGAGAGCCAATATCGCTGAACTTCTGGATGCTGAAGAGCATGATGTTGTGACAGCCGAGAATGGCTTCTTAGGAGCGCTTTGGGCTCAAGAGCACCTACCTGAACTGATCATTTGTGATGTGATGATGCCAGAACTCAACGGCTATGAGGTGCTGGAAACCCTGAGTGAAAACTCAGATACCGCCATGATTCCTTTCATCTTCTTGACGGCGATGGCCGATAAGGCTGAGATCCGCCAAGGGATGACCTCTGGTGCTGATGATTATCTCACTAAGCCCTTTTCCCGATCTGAATTGTTAGAAGCGGTGAATACCCGGCTTTCTAAGCGAGAAATTGTTCAAAGCCAATATAAGCGCGAACGAGAACGAGCAGAAGATTTACAGGCAAAAATTTCCAAAATCCAGGCGAATACAGAAGGCAAAGATCATGTGATTGAGCAATTGCAACAAGACTTAGAAAAGTCTATCCCTAAGCTTAATCTAGCGATTCAAATGCTCTCCAAGTTAGAACCTGGTGCGCGCCGAGATTGTTGTCTACAAATTCTCAAAGAAGCTTGTAACGACGAGATTTCTTTGTTGAATCAAATTCCTGATGTTGAGAATGTGCTGACTCCTGAGGGATCAGCCCTTTATCAAGAGTTGGAAATTGTCGAGTCGAATATTTAAATGCATCCCATGATGTAAATGCAAAACGGAAAAGGGATTCAGCTAACAATATTGGCGAAAATTATAGGCATTTTCATCTGAACTGGGGGTAATTTGAATTCAGTTTGTCTCCTCAGCCCACTCCCGTGGGCATTGTTGTAATAGGTAAAGAATAGGCAGCGAAATCGATGGCAAAGCGATCGCTCAATGCCTCAGAACGGGGTCAAGTTATTGCAAAACAAGCCTTTCAGCGAACAGGCTGGACTCAAGCCTATTTGGCTGAGCAAGTTGGCTTGGAAACCCGACAGTCTGTCTGGAAGTTTTTCACGGGCCGCCCCATTGAGCGGCATATCTTTATAGATCTATGCTTTCAGCTCGATCTGGAATGGCAAGAAATCGCGATTTTGCCTCAGTTGCCGATTCCCAGTACGACGATTTCGGAAGAGCAAACAGATCTAGCGGTTGATACCTGGGTACAGAAGGTGCGATCGCAACTGCGAGGCCAAATCCAAGCCCAGTGTGGAGCATTGCAATCCTCCCTGGATATCACCCAGCCCGTTCAACTGAACCAAGTCTATACGGGGGTCAACTTCCTGTCTAACCTTAGCCATCAACAATGGCTAGAAGTGTCTGACCTGCAGCAACGGCAATCCTATAGCAATGAAGAAGAGGTTCCCCTTTACGGCTCTACCCTGACTAGCATCGATATCCTGCAGAACCAGGATAAGGTGGTGATTCTAGGTAAACCCGGGGCTGGAAAAACCACTTTTCTGCGCCACATGGCCTTGGAATGTAATGAAGGCCGCTATAAACCTGAATGTATTCCTGTGTTTCTGTCTTTGCGAACTTTTGCGACCCAAACGCAAGATGCCGCCGATAGCAGTTTACTCACTTACCTCCATCAGCTTTGGCAGAGATGTGGTTTAGATACTAAGCAAGTCAAGGGCTTATTAGATCGAGGACGAGTGCTCTTACTTTTGGATGGCTTGGATGAAGTCCCGGCTTCCCTTAACCAAAGTATCTTGACCCAAATTCAGCAATTCTCAGAAGAGTACTACCAAAATCAAATCTTAATTACCTGCCGGATTGAAGCCCAGCATTACCATTTTCAGGGCTTTAACTATATTGAATTGGCAGACTTTCAGAAAAGTCAGGTGGAAGTGTTTGCCCGCCGCTATTTTGTAGCCACTGCCCGCAACTCCAAAACTGGGGGACTAACTCAGGCCGCCCAATTTCTAGAGCAGCTGCGACAGCCGGAAAATCAAGCCCTCCAGAATTTAACGGCTTCACCGTTGTTGTTAGGGTTGATTTGTTCCATCTTTCAACAACGCATGGCCTTCCCCACCAAGCGTGCCAAGCTCTATCAGGCCGGTTTAGAAATTCTCCTAGAGCGATGGGATCAAGCTCGGGGTATTAAGCGAGAAGCGGATGAATTCTCCCTAACCAAACCAGAAACGATTACATTACTTTGTCAGATTGCCGCCACAACGTTTGCTGAGGGCAATTATTACTTTGAGCAACGACAAGTCCTCAACTTAATTGCTGAATATCTCCAGTCCATTGCTCCAGAGCCCCAGGATTTTGAGACCCTCTGGTCTCGCAGTGCAGCCATTCTCAAGAGTATTGAGCTACAGTCGGGCCTTTTAGTCCAGCGGGCGAAGGAAGTCTATTCCTTTTCCCATCTCACCTTCCAAGAATATTTAACGGCACGGAAGATTATCGCCACCCCTGAAACCATCGATGAATCCCTCCGTCAGCTCGCTACTCAGATCACCGATTCCCGATGGCGAGAAGTGATTTTGCTGACGGCGAGCTTGTTGCCCAATGCCAATACATTTGTTCAGCAGCTCCTGACCACGTTCAACGATGTGTCGAGTTCTCATCCTGAAGTACAGGACTTTTTAGGGGAGATTCATACGAAAGTGAGTACCCTGGAGACATCAGACCAGCACTTACCGATTACGGCCTTTTATATCAGCCTCATCCTCCGCGACGATCCAAGTTTGGCCAATTGTATTGCCCCTAACTTCACCCAAAATTTACCGGCTGATCTAGCCATTGACTATGCCTTGTTCTTAACGGTGAGGGCTTTGCAGCGGAAAGGCACCCAAGATTACCCAGCGTTTAACTTCCTGCCCACGTTCTTAGCGATTGATGAAAGTATTTGTGCAGATCCACACCTCTGGCAATCTTTGCAAGATCTGAAAGTTCAGCTGCCAGAAGAATCAGCGAATGTAGAAACCTTGCAGGCTTGGTACCAACAGCAGGGACTACAATGGCAAGAAGATCTACAAGCGGTGATGGTGAAATATCGGGAATTTCAACCTCAATGGTTTAATGGCTTAGATACCCACGGAAAACTCAAAGAATACTATGGGGTTTTACAAACCCTAGTGGAATGTTTGTTTGGGGATTGCTACGTTTCTCCTCCTATCCGAGCAGACCTAGAAGCTCAGCTGTTTGGCCCTAAACAGGTGTTTGTTGCTTAACTGTGGGCCAAAAGTACACCTTCAATAATGTCAACCATTACCCCAGAAAGCATCCATCTGATGAGTGATGCCAGTTTTTGATGGGATAAATGAATAAACCTAAAGGAATATCTTGCCCCCTCAACTGGTTTCAGGTTTTTATCTAGCTGACCAAAAATTTTGGCTATAAACCCTAATATAAATAACTAAATAAAGAAGAGATAGACGATTTCACTACTCAATCCTGAGAACTCTCTCCATAATTCTATTTTCTTAGCAGGACAAGCTAAATCCCTAAACCAGGGATATCTGGAATTTATGGCATTCAAGTTGAGACTAACCCTGGCAAAAATTCTGAAGATTGATCATCAAGTAAGCCAAGATTTTCAAGGCGTAATGCAACTTGCTAATCCACTCAAATCGAAGCAACAAGCGCTTGAATTTATTCTCTCAAGCAAAAGCCCGCTCAATGGCATTGAATCTCTCTTGGAAAATTGACGAATCGAATAAACACTTTCGACCTCGCTTGGGTATCTTTTTCTCTCGTAGATTTTTGTGGATATTCAGCACCATCCATCGATTACAAATGGCCTTGCGATTCTCATGACTATCGTACATGCCATCCAAACTAATGATTGTCTGAGCTAGGTCTATGCGTAGGATTCGGGCTGTGCTCATTACTTGTGAAAGTGCGGCCTTAAACAGCGGTGACTCATTTCTGTTGCCAGGGGCAGACACAAAGGGGAAGATCACATTACAATTGCGATCGCAGAAGGCAACAACCTTACCTCTCGTCTTGTATTTATATCCATTGAATCCTAGATTATCATCGCCTGTCTTGACTACAGTTGTTGTGCCAGCTTCACGGATAAGACTGATGTCTAAATGCTCTTTCTTATGAAGTAAAGCGACTGCCTTCTTAAAAAGATCTTCAAAAAACCTATGGGTTTCAAAGCGTCGAAAAGTTCGATAAATCCTGGAATAATGAACTTCAGATTGCTCAAAAAATGAGTTAAGCACCGTAAGTGTATATCTTTCAATTGATTAGAAATTATACTCTCCGTGAAAGATATACATATCTAGTTGTCCATACTAAGTATATTCCCTCTAATGCTTGGGGATTCTTGTTCACCTAGCATCGGCCATAGCCCTAGCTCTTCTTCATCATTGATGACGATGGGCTGAACAATATTCAAACACTGGATCGGTATCCGCTCTTAATAGCGTTTGAACCATAACAACTCGTAGGCTGATGACTTGCCAAAGCTCCCTTGAAAACGGGCTAAGGCAGTTCATGAGTCCCTTTTGCTATGGGTAGAATTTTGCTTCTGCACATCCAAAACATCGCCCACAATATGCCCTCTCAATCCCCCGTTCTCACGTCCTTAAACGATTTGACGTCTCAGCGCCTTGTCATCATTGACCCGACCATTGAAAAACCCCAACATCTAATCAATGGGGTGGTATCCGAAACAAGAGTAGTCGTACTGGACTCCAAGCGGGAGAGTATCCCTCAAGTTACGCAAGCGTTGCGGACTGATGTGCCCGTTACAGAATTGCATTTGGTGAGTCACGGGGCACCCGGACAAATCCAGTGGGGGAATGGTTGGCTAACCCTAGAAAACCTAGGACAGTATGCGGTTGAACTTCAGAACTGGCGTGATCTGTTAGGGGCAAGAGCAACGGTCTTTGTTTATGGGTGTCAGGTGGCTGCTGGGGAATTGGGACAGCAATTTATCCAACGACTAAGGCAACGGATAGGGGCAACGGTTACTGCTAATAAAAGTATGACTGGCAATGCTGCCCTAGGGGGAAATTGGGATCTTTCCGCTGGGCTGTCCCCGGCGTTATCTCAACGTTTATCTACTCTTCTCCCATTTACAACCTCAACACTTGCCACTTACCCTGCAAGCCTTAATGTTGAACCTACTGTCGAGCCGGAAAGTAGCCTTGCTAGGAATTCGGATACGAATGATGTTTTAAATGCATCAATCGTAGCTGCAAAAGAGCTACTCGCCAGCTTTGCGGCAGAGGCGAACTTTTTGGAACAGCTTACGGTTGCCTTTGGAGATGGCATTGATCTGACCGCTGCGACTCAATTGCAGGCACAATTGTCGGCGGGAGACTTTGAACTGCCCAAGATTGAGATTCGCACCAGTGGAGAGTTAGCGGGGCTCTTAGGGGCTTATGCCACAGCCACGGATACCATTTACCTATCGGAATCTTTTCTGAATACAGGGACATTGGATCAAATCGTGGCAGTGCTTTTAGAGGAGATTGGCCATGGGGTGGATGCTCGGATTAATGCAGTAGATAGCTTAGGGGATGAGGGGAATATTTTCTCACATCTGGTGCGCGGTCAAGAACTCAGCGCATCCGAACTGCAGGGGCTACGGGCAGAAGTGGATCATTACACACTGATGCTGGATGGACAGCCGGTTCAGGTAGAAGCATCCACCGTTACAATCTCCAGCGACATGACCGCGACCGGTTCAAACCCGATCAACGTAACATCCAGTACCAATATTGTTCTCGATAATAACGTCACGGTCTCGGTTGTCAACGGCAACCTGACCATGCTAGCCAACAACGGCGGTGGCGCAGCTGGCAATTTTGCAGGCCTCTTCACTAACAGCGGGAGTCTCATTACCACATCAGGAACGGGCAATATCTCATTGACCGGATTCGGTGGTGACGATGCTGGGACGGGCCAACACGCTGGTTTCCAAAACTTCGGCAGTATATCATCGACGGCCAGCGGTGCCTCTGCAGGGACCATTACCATCAATGGAACAGCTGGAGATGGCACGCTTCTGAATGACGGTGTCCAAATTCGAAACTCGGTCACCAGTGTAGATGGCGACATCCAAATCACGGGTCAAGGTAGCCCCAACAGTACCAGTTTTCTCAACTTCGGCGTTAAGGTGCAGAGTGCCCAAGTTAGCTCGACAGGCACTGGTGCCAACGCGGCCACAATTACGATTAACGGTACCAGTGGGGGAGGCTCCAGCGACAACTCCGGTGTCCGCATTGAAGGTACGACCGGAAGAGTAACCAGTGTGGAGGGGGATATCCTCATCACGGGTCAGGGGGGTGCCGGTGGTAACAGCCCAGGGGTGCAAATCTTGAATGGCGAAGTTGCCTCCACTGGGACCGGTGCCAATGCAGCCAATATTACGATTATTGGTACCGGTAGTAGCGGTTCCAACCCTGGGGTTGAGATAGATAGTACGTCAGGTGTATCGGGTCAAATCTCAACGGTTGATGGCAGGGTCACCATCAACGGCACGGGAACCACAGGCAACGCTGACGGTGTGAGGCTTAGAAACGACGCGGTCGGGATTGTGGCTACCGGCAGTGGTGCGATCGATATTACTGGTGTTGGCGCTGGGAATGGCGACGGTATTGACGTCCAGGGGGGGATTGTGGGTGGCGCTTCCGCCAGTGGGGCGATTACCTTGACGACCGATGGCATCAATATTCAGGGTGGATCGATTCAATCCAGCGGTGCCTTAGTCATTCAGCAGGTCACGGCTAGCGAGTCGATTGGTATCGGTGGCGGCGCAGGAACTTTGAATATCGATGCGGCGGAACTGAGTCGCCTAACTGACGGATTTTCCAGCATCACCTTCGGTGCGAGCAACAGCACGGGGACGGTGACTTTAGGAAGTGGATTCACCCTCAACGATCCCACCACGATCACTGGTGATGCGACAAACGGCTACACTTTGCAAGGCTCCGACACAGCAACCACCTTCACTGTGACCGGAACCGAAGCAGGTAGCATCACTAATGGCGGCATCACTTTTAGCGGCAATAGTTCACTGGCTTTTAATAATGCGACGACTTTGCAGGGGGGAGCCGGTAGCAATACGATAGTTGGCCAGAACACGGCTAATACCTGGGCGATTAATGGCAACAATGCCGGCACCTACGCAGGTATCAGCTTTGGCAACATCGAAAACATCACTGGTGGCAATTCAACGGACAACTTTGTCTTTAGCAACGGCGCGACCATCAGCGGGACCTTAGACGGTGGGGCCGGCAACAATACGTTGGACCTCAGTGCCTACACCAGCAATCTGACCTTTAATCTAAATAGCGCCGGTGGCAACATTGCCAGCGTAGTGGGCAGCTTTGCAGGTTTTGAGAACTTTATCGGTGGTTCCGGCAGCAACACGCTCAACTTTGACGGTCAGACTTCAGCAGTAACGCTCGGCAATGGCACCATCTCCGCCAACGGCACCACCCTAAATTTCTCCAACGTGGAATCACTGAACGTGACTACCACTGCTAGTGTGAACACCGCTAACTTGGTGCTGGGCTCGACAATATACACGGTCACGGCCCCATCATTCACTCTGAATGGTGGATCGACCTTCGGCGTTGACATCATGGGTGAAACGCCAGGGACTAATCAAGGCCAGCTAGTGGTCATCGGCGGGGTGAATCTCAACGGTGCAACTCTGAATATTGATGACATGGGCTTCACCCCGAATGGCAACGAGACATTAGTGTTGGTTGACAACGACGGCAGTGACAGCGTGGTGGGAACCTTCAACGGTTTGACTGAAGGTGCGATGGTCACGGTAGGCGGACAGCAATTCCAACTCAGCTACACCGGTGGTGATGGGAACGATGTCGTCCTCCAATTCCCCAACATCACCCCTGTGGCAAGTAATGTCGCCATCGCTGCTACTGAAGATGGGGCAACGGTGAACGGAGCATTCAGTGTTAGTGATACCAACACCCTTGATACCCATACCTTTAACATCACAAGTAGTCTCAGCGAAGGCAGTGTCGTTAACAACAACAATGGTACCTTCACCTTTAACCCCGGCAGTGCCTTCCAAAACTTGGCCGCGGGCGAAATGCGAGATGTTAGCTTTACCTACACTGCCACTGATAACAGTGGTGAGTCCAATGCCACCAGTGCCTCAGCAACCGTCACCGTCACTGTCTCGGGTGTCAATGATGCACCTGTTGTAGCAGCCGCTGTCACAGCCACAGCCTCTGAAGATGCTGCCACCTTCAACGTAGACCTTCTACAGGGAGCCACCGATCCAGATACGACTGACACACTCAATGCGATTAATTTGACCGTAACCAGTGGTGATGCGTCTGGGGTGACGGTTAATGGCAACAGCCTTCAGATTAATCCCACTGCCTACAACTCACTGGCAGAAGGCGAAAGTGAAGTTATCGTCTATAGCTACAACATCACTGATGGGAATGGGGGGTCTGTCCCTCAAACCGCTACGGTCACGATCACAGGTGCCAATGATGCACCTGTCGTAGCAGCCGCTGTCACAGCCACAGCCACTGAAGATACTGCCACCTTCAACGTAAGCCTTTTAGCGGGCGCTACAGATCCTGATACGACTGACACGATCAATGTCAGTAACCTCACTGTTACCAGTGGTGATGCGTCTGGAGTGACGGTCAATGGCAACAGTCTGCAGGTGAACCCCAGTGCTTATAACTCCCTAGCAGTAGGCGAAAGCGAAGTTATCGTCTATAGCTACGTTGTCTCGGATGGCAATGATGGCAATACCCCACAAACTGCAACCATCACGATTACAGGTGCTAATGATGCGCCTGTCGTAGCAGCCGCTGTCACAGCCACAGCCTCGGAAGATGCTGCCACCTTCAACGTAGACCTTCTAGCAGGAGCCTCAGATCCAGATACGACTGACACACTCAATGCGATTAATTTGACCGTAACCAGTGGTGATGCGTCTGGGGTGACGGTTAATGGCAATCGTCTAGAAGTTAACCCCAGTGCCTACAATGCCCTAGCGGTAGGTGAAAGTGAAGTTATCGTCTATAGCTACGTTGTCTCTGATGGCAATGGTGGCAATATCCCACAAACTGCAACCGTCACTATTACAGGTGCCAATGATGCACCTATCGTAGCCTCCGCCGTTACAGCCACAGCCTCTGAAGATGCTGCCACCTTCAACGTAGACCTTCTAGCAGGAACCTCAGATCCAGATACGACTGACACGATCAATGTCAGTAGCCTCACCGTAACCAGTGGAAATGCATCTGGAGTGACGGTCAATGGCAACAGCCTTCAGATTAATCCCACTGCCTACAACTCACTGGCAGTAGGCGAAAGCGAAGTTATTGTCTATAGCTACGTTGTCTCGGATGGCAATGGTGGCAATACCCCACAAACTGCAACCATCACGATTACAGGTGCTAATGATGCACCTGTCGTAGCAGCCGCTGTCACAGCCACAGCCTCGGAAGATGCTGCCACCTTCAACGTAGACCTTCTAGCAGGAGCCTCAGATCCAGATACGACTGACACACTCAATGCGATTAATTTGACCGTAACCAGTGGTGATGCGTCTGGGGTGACGGTTAATGGCAATCGTCTAGAAGTTAACCCCAGTGCCTACAATGCCCTAGCGGTAGGTGAAAGTGAAGTTATCGTCTATAGCTACGTTGTCTCTGATGGCAATGGTGGCAATATCCCACAAACTGCAACCGTCACTATTACAGGTGCCAATGATGCACCTATCGTAGCCTCCGCCGTTACAGCCACAGCCACTGAAGATGATGGCACCTTCAACGTAGACCTTCTAGCAGGAGCCTCAGATCCAGATACGACTGACACACTCAATGCGATTAATTTGACCGTAACCAGTGGTGATGCGTCTGGGGTGACGGTTAATGGCAATCGTCTAGAAGTTAACCCCAGTGCCTACAATGCCCTAGCGGTAGGTGAAAGTGAAGTTATCGTCTATAGCTACGTTGTCTCTGATGGCAATGGTGGCAATATCCCACAAACTGCAACCGTCACTATTACAGGTGCCAATGATGCACCTATCGTAGCCTCCGCCGTTACAGCCACAGCCACTGAAGATGATGGCACCTTCAACGTAGACCTTCTAGCAAGAGCCTCAGATCCAGATACGACTGACACGATCAATGTCAGTAGCCTCACCGTAACCAGTGGTGATGCATCTGGAGTGACGGTCAATGGCAATCGTCTAGAAGTTAACCCGAATGCCTACAACTCATTGGCAGTAGGCGAAAGTGAAGTTATCACATACAGTTACGTTGTCTCTGATGGCAATGGTGGCAATACCCCACAAACTGCAACCGTCACGATCAATGGCGTTTATGACACGTTGGTCTCTTTAGACAGCTCTGGCAATCTGATTATCACCGATGCCTTCATTACCGACAACGATAATTTGTCAATTTCTTCAGATGGAACCAATGTCACCATTCATGACCCCAATAATCTACTGGGTCACACCATAGCTGGTGCAACAGGGGATGGAACCAACACAATTACCGTCCCTACCAGTTTAATCACGAGTCCGCCAATTCTTATCAAGACTAACGGTGGCAACGATACCATTTCTGGAAGCAGCCAAGCAGAAAACATCGATGCAGGGGAGGGGAATGATAGTCTCATCGGTAATGACGGTAATGACACCCTCATCGGTGGACTGGGAGCAGATATCCTAGAAGGCGGTGCAGGTGATGATGTTCTTATCGATGGAGTAAGTAACGGAGCAATCAACTCTGATGCTATAGCCTTCGGCAGAATAATTTCTGCTACTACTGCCTTTACTCTTGCGAATGGGGGGTGGACCAGCAACGATCGCTTCCCAAGACAGCTGGCCGATGTGAATGGAGATGGTCGCGCAGACATTGTTGGCTTTGGCTATCGCTCCGTCGTCGTGTCGTTAGGACAAAGTGATGGCACCTTTGGCACTGCATTTACGGCTACCGATTTATTTTCAAATACAGGTGGTGGTTGGACTAGCAACGACCGCTTCCCACGACAGTTAGCCGATGTGAATGGAGATGGTCGTGCGGACATTGTTGGCTTTGGCTATCGCTCCGTCATCGTATCGTTAGGACAAAGTGATGGCACCTTTGGCACTGCATTTACGGCTACCGATTTATTTTCAAATACAGGTGGTGGTTGGACTAGCAACGACCGCTTCCCACGACAGTTAGCCGATGTGAATGGAGATGGTCGCGCGGACATTGTTGGCTTTGGCTATCGCTCCGTCGCCGTGTCGTTAGGACAAAGTGATGGCACCTTTGGCACTGCATTTACGGCTACCGATTTATTTTCTAGTGTAGGTGGTGGTTGGACTAGCAACGACCGCCTCCCACGACAGTTGGCCGATGTGAATGGAGATGGTCGTGCGGACATTGTTGGCTTTGGCTATCGCTCCGTCGTCGTGTCGTTAGGACAAAGTGATGGCACCTTTGGGACTGCTTTTACGGCTACCGATTTATTTTCAAATACAGGTGGTGGTTGGACCAGCAACGACCGCTTCCCACGACAGTTGGCCGATATGAATGGAGATGGTCGCGCGGACATTGTTGGCTTTGGCTATCGCTCCGTCGTCGTGTCGTTAGGACAAAGTGATGGCACCTTTGGGACTGCTTTTACTGCCACTGATGTATTTACCCATACAAAAGGCGGCTGGACAAGCGACGACCGTTATCCTCGACAATTAGCTGATGTAAATGGAGATGGTCAAGCCGATGTGATCGGTTTTGGAGAAAGTCAAGTCATAGTATCGCTTTCTAACAGCGTTGACGATATCTTAATTGGCGGAACTGGAAACGACCGACTTGTGGGGGGAGCAGGTAACGATATCCTCACTGGCGGAGCCGATGCGGATACTTTCGCTTTTGCTGGGCTCGCTGCTACAGGAGGAATTGACCGCATTACAGACTTCAACGCTAACCAGGGAGATATTATCGAGATTTCCCAAGCTTCTTTTGGGGTGACGAGCCTCAGTGATATTACGTTCAATGCAGCTACAGGTGAGCTGTTTGTGGGGGGGGCTTACAGTGATACGTTGGCTATTCTTACCAATCAAGTGGGCTTCAACATAAATACTCACGTTACACTTGTCTAATTTTCCTTTTTACATTTTTTTTCTCCTCTCATTTGGTCTAAAACAACCAAAGCTGAGATATGGGGCAATTTAGGTGCTCCGAGCAAGAAAGTGTCGAACAAGAAAGTGTTAGGTATGGTTAGCCAAACTCTTTAAAATTGCCAGATTGCGCCTCAACAAAGTGTGGGCTATTTTCAATGGGCAGCTGTTTTCACTGACATCCCGTATGCAGGGACTTCAGACTATAGTTGAAGATGGTATGCCAAGAAAGCTCTGGTTGGGGACCTCGGCTGCCGATGTGTAAATGGGGCAAGACAAATGTCTCAAACTGCTCAAGGGTTAAGAATATTGGAATCCATTTACAGGATTGAGTTTGAGATATTTGCACTCCTAATCGAACGTCAAGCTAAAGGCTGAAGCCATTTTAGTCTGCTTCGGTGGAATGCTATGCGGGTCAGGTATTTTAGCTAAGTTCGTCCGTGGAATATACCCCGAAACCACTTGCGTATAAAGGAGAAATGGAGCCTTGAAGATCTCTTAAATGCATGTGCCACAATGGAGGAGACATTAGAGAGATGACAGAGATGCAACCCATTCGTCAAGGTGATGTAATCCTCAGACCTTTGTCCAACACCACGCCTAGCTTAGGTCGGCAACTTCCCCATTTGACGTTGGCGGAAGGTGAAGTGACGGGACACAGCCATCGCATCAGTGAAGGACAAGCCGAGCTGTATGAAAAGGATGGCACCCTTTACTTGCGGGTTCTCTCACCGGAAGCCACCCTCACCCACGAAGAACATAACGCCCTCTCCATCCCTCAAGGGACTTGGCAGGTTCGTATTCAACGGGAATATGAGCCAGAAGGTTGGCACTATGTGGCCGATTGATACCTTAACGCCCATTCAAGATGCACAAATTGAAGCGTTCTTTCAGCGTTGGCTAGCGGTTTCCTGCGCCACAACGCCCATTGAAACGCAGCAAGTGGAGCAAACCATTCAGCGCAGCTATGCTCTGATGGGGAAGCGGCAACCTGAAATTCTATTTTTTTCTGGCCCTTTAGAAGCCCAGGCTTACCTGCAAGAACGCCGGATTGATCAACTGCTCAACCAGTGGGGGGTCCCTTTGTTGACCCTTCCTTTAGCCAAACAGCTCAGTCACCAAGTTCGATCTCAGCTGCGGGCGGAATTGCTGGTAGAAATTAGTGAACGCCTAAAAGTTGCCGAATTAGCAACCCTATCCCAAAATTTGAGTCTGATTACCTGGACCCCTTTGGCTGAGCTGTTTGCGTGGAACACCCAGCATGTAGAAGAAGATACGGCCCCCTGGGGAGGTTGGTCCCCCAGTCTGTGGGACCAACTGTGGCAGCAGCAACAAACGGAGTGGCGACAAGCGATTCAAAGTCAGCCTGGCGGAGACTTGCTGGTCCATGTGGGAGAGACCCTGTGGCAATGGGGAGAGCCGGTAGGACAGGCCTTGGAAGATGCTGTAATTCACCCTTTTCGCCAACAGCCTGAGGTACAGGCTTGGGAACAGGGAATGCAGCAAATGCTCACGACCATGGGGTTGGTTGGTATGGGCTGGCAGGCTTTAACCCAAACTTCTGAAGTCTTACATCCTGCTCTTTTGGACTATTGCATTGAGGTTCTAGAGTGCGATCATGAGCCAGAAGCGTGGACACAGTTGCGATCGCTATCCACGCATTGCGGTTTAATCCTTCCTTTTGAGCAGATGTGTGTCGTGTTCGATCGGCCTATACAGTGCCATGCGGACCCCGAAGGGCGCTTTCACTACGAAGGGGGGGCAGCCCTCCAGTTTGCGGACGGCTATCGTAGTTATCAGTTTCATGGCGTGCAAATCCCAGAGCGATATGGCACCGTCCATCCCCATGTCTGGAAGGCCGATTGGCTGATCCATGAACAGAATGCCGAACTGCGGCGGGTGTTGATTCAAGGGATTGGCTATGACCGCCTTTGTCAGGAATTGCAGGCCGAAGCCCTGAATACATGGCGAGAATATACACTGTTGCGCATTTCCCCCGCGATTGATGTGGAACCGATTTATTTATTGAAGATGACCTGTCCTAGCACAGGCTATATTCACGCCACTCGGGTTCCCCCCAGTATTCAGTCCGCACGGGAAGCCATTCGCTGGGTGAATTGGGATACGGATCCTGAAGAGTTTGCCCAAGAATCTTAATTGCTCGATTAAAAAGCTGGACTAGAGCGTGGCATTGGGAAACCTAGGGGGATGGTTTGTCCATTCCCCGACCTGGCAATGTTCCAGAAGGACGGACTTGCTGTTGGGATAAAGGTAGCCTAGAATTAGTACATAAATACTATTCTAATCCCTTTGCTTCCTCTCCCTTTGTTGATTGAATCGTTAGGAATATTTGCATGCAACTGATTCAGCGAACCACCCTGGTATATCAAGCGGGTCGTACTGAAAAAGTGTATGAGGTGGATCTGTGCCAGGTGAGTGACGAGGCTTATGTGGTTAATTTTCGCTATGGTCGCCAAGGCACCGCCTTAAAGGAAGGTTCCGAAACGGTGTCTGCGGTGCCGTTAGAAATGGCGCAGCGTATCTTTGATCGACTAATCAATGCCAAATTGCGCAAAGGGTATCGCGTCAGTACGGGAGAAGCTAGCCCACCAGAGACGACGGCGGTCCCGGCACCCACCCCAATCGAGACACCGGTTGATCCGAATGCGCGATCGCAAGCCGTCTTAAATCGCTTAGCCGCTGCTCTTCAATCCTCTGCAGCCCCCCGTCCTGGGGCTAAGCAATGGTCCCTAAATCGGGTAATCTGGCGGGCGGGCGAATTAAAAATTCAAGCTGCAGCGCCCCTATTGCTGCAACTTTGGAGTCCAGAAGATCTGAGAAATTACTGTATTGCCTGGGCACTGGGGCAATGTGGCGATCAGACCACCTACGCGGGGTTAGAACAGCGTTATCGCCAGCCTGGGGCAGAGTTTGTGCAGCGCATTACCCTGGAAGCGCTCCTGAAGCTGGGGACTGAGGCTCAACGGGATGCCCTGCGGCAAGAGCGAATTTTACAATTGCCGCCAGATTTGCGTACCCTGGCTCGCCAAGGCCCAGCCAACGCACTAACAGAGACCCTCAGAAGCACCTTAGACGCGAATGCCTCTCCCCAGACCTTGGCCGTGCTCGATATCCTGTACCAAATTGATAGTGAGCTAACCCGGCCTGCCATACTTGAGGTGATTCAATCGGCCCCATTGCGCCCCAGCTACTTCCAGCGACTCCGCCATATTTTCAAGATGGCCGAATATCGCCAGGATACTGAAGTCTTTGGGCTATTGGCCTACCGATTTGAGCAAGAAGAGGCCCTCTACCGCAACCAAGGCTATGGGGTACGACTGCCGGATGGGGAATATCTCTATGCCGGGTATACCTATAATTCCCGAACAGGACGGTATGAGCGGACCACGGATAATCCGATTACCGCAGAACAACGGCGTCCAGATACTCGCTTAGCCTACAGCGACAAAACCCGCGCCTACCTGCGGCGTCGAGTTTGGCGGACCTTGCGCAAGCTTGGTCAAGCAGGCGACCCTAGCTATGTCACCTTTGCCGTGGATCTGTTGTTGCAATATGCCGATGAGGATGCCGGGTGCACTCGGGAATCGGTTTTCTATCGTTGGGATTGGCGGAATAGCTATAGCCGAGTGGAAACGGGGCGGGTTAACTGGGATCTCTTTGCGGGGTATCTCGCTTTTAACCATGTTCTCTATGAACAAAGCCCTCGCTATGTCCTTAAGCCTGCCAATAAAGCCTGGCGTTGTCAGCCCTCCTATAAACCGGGTGATCCGGCTCCCCCTGGACGGGAAGAGGCATTTCCCCATTTATGGGACCAGCAGCCTAATGCATTACTGCGCTTATTGTTGGACAGCTGCTGCCAGCCCGTTCATGGGTTTGCGGTTAAAGCCCTTCGGTCCAATCGATCATTTCTGGAGCACTTACCCTTAGAGAGCGTGATCCGGTTGCTGGAACGTCCCTATGAAATCACGGCCCAGTTGGGGTTTGAGATCGCCCAGGCTCGCTATAACCCAGCCCAACCCAATCGGGAATTGATACTTGCGATCGCAGCCTGTAACTATGCCCCCGCTCGTCAGCAAGCTCAAGACTGGATTATGGCTCAGCGGGATGTGTTCCTCAACGACAGTCAGCTAATTGCCCAGTTGATAACCTGTAAACCTGCCGATATGCGGGCCTTTAGTCGCCGACTGTTAAGCACGGCCTTACTGGAGGATACAAGGGCACGGGCGATTTTGGATCAGGTGATTGCCATTCTCTTAAACCAAGCGCCTGAAAGCATCCCAACAGAAGACTGGGTCATCGATATTAGCGAAACCCTATTTCTCAGTTTTGGGGCTCAGTTGCGGACCCTCGGTTTGGAAGTGGTTTTGGATATCTTGCGCTACCCCACTGCAGAGATGCAGACCTTTGGAGCGCGGATTCTGCTGAACCACACCACTCCGGTGACGGAACTGCCGCCGGGTCTGATTGATGCTCTGATTGATTCTCCCTTCGATTCCGTGCGGGTGGTTGGGGTACGGCTCCTCAGTCAATTGCCCGATGCGGTGTTGATGGAACAAACAGGACTATTACTCACCCTGATCGCTCATCCCCTCGCTGACATGCGTTCGGCCATTCGTCCAGCCATTCAGCGTATGGCTGCGGCCCAACCAAGCTTTAGTCAGCACCTGGCCCAACCACTACTGGAGGTCTTGCAAACACCGGAAGAAGCAGAGGGCATCCATCGCTTTTTAACGGAGCTACTGCGTCAGGATCTGCCGGGATGGATGGACCCTATTATCCCTGAGCAGGTTCACCCACTCCTAGAATCAGAATCCCCCGCAGCCCAGGAAATGGCAGGTTATGTGTTGCAACATCATTGCGATCGCTGGTCGGCTACCCTGCCCACCACTGAGATTGCCCAATTCACCCACCATGAAATGCTATCCGTGCGCACCGCCGGATGGCGAATGCTAGAAGCGATTTTGCCCCGGTTGCGGCAGAGCGAATTGGATTTGCTGGATATCGTACGAGTGCTGGAGTCCACCTGGGAAGACACCCGCCAATTTGGCTTTAAGCTGTTTCGCGATGATCTAAAGCCCGATGAACTCACCCCTGCGGTGGTGATTAGCATTTGCGATAGCAACCTTCCCCAGGTTCGCCAACTGGGTCGCGATTTGGTGGGTCGCTGTTTCCGCGATGCCGATGGAGACAGCTACTTGCTCAAATTTAGTGAGCATCCCGCCACCGATATGCAGCTTTTTGCTACCCAATATCTGCAGACCTATGTGGTGGATAATCCCCAGCGACTGCAAGAACTGAAGCCTTACTTTACGCGGGTCTTGGCCCAAGTCAATCGCGGTCGGATCACCAAGCAGCGGGTCTATGCCTTTCTGGAAACCGAAGCAACCAAAAGTCTGGAAGCTGCAGAGATTATCGCTGAAATTTTGACTCGCCAGTCCGTGACGATTGCCATTTGCGATCGCGCTCGGGCATTGGAGATTTTATTAAAGATTCACAGCGCCTATCCCCAGATCTCAGTACCCTTGCAAGTCAAGCCAGTTGCTGTGCGAGAGCCTGCTGCCTTGTCCTAAATCATTGAGCCGTCTATTAGCCGAGAGAGTTTGCATGGAGTTTAACTACAACTACAAGCGGAATAGCAGGGTATCGGGACAGGGCAATCAAGCCCAAATGTCCTTCTCCCCGGATTTGACCCGCGAACCGACCTATTTTCGGGGGCACTTGCGGCAAAATATTGCCTTTCGCGAAGCCATTAGTGCCCTTCATGATGTGGTGGTCTCTGACTTGCGATTTCAGCCCCAAGATAAAACCGCCTACAAAGCTTGGGCAGCGCAACGGGATGAGATTGATTGGCAATTAGTAGCGGCTCAACGCCAAGAAGTCACCCACAAACTCCAAGCCCTCCAATCGGAACTCACAGACCTACACCACCGCAGTTCAAGTCGGTTAGCCCCCTTCTATCGGGCCAGACAACAATATTTTGACTACCTCTATCGCAGAGACTACGATGCCTGGTTTGTCCTCGACCCCGTCATTACGGTCCACCCAGATGAGGTGTTCTTTGAGTGTTTTAGTCAGGATGAGTCCAGCTACGGTCGCTTAGGGGCCAGCTATAACGTCTTTGATCAGGTCAATGAGTTTGCCTGTGGCACCACCAATGTTGACTACTCCGCAGCACTATACGACGAATTTCAAAAAATCCGCAGCTATCGGCAAACCCTCTTAGAAGTTGATCCATCTGGCTTTGAAGTCGAGACCACAGGCATGGCGGCCTACAAAGAGGTCAAAATCGATTTGCCCGACACTTGGGTGCGAGGCTTTTTGCAAGTCAGTTCGGCCATGGCTCTACCCGCCATTCAGTTCGACCTGCATCCGATGGATATTTACAACCTTTGTTTTGCCCTCCGCCGTCGTCGAGAAAAGCATGGCCCGCGCAGCCTCCGCTATCACCTTACCCCCGGAGAACCAATTCGCATGGTCCTTGAGCCCTGGGACCAAGAGATCGTCTGTGCCCGCTCTATTTATCAGGGGAGTAAACCAGAAATGGTCAGGGTTTGGGGGCGACGACGATTGCTGACTTTAGAGCGTTTGATTCCTGTCGCCCGGAAGTTTACGGTGCATCTGTTGGGAACAGGACTGCCCTCGTTTTATGTGGCTGATCTCAACGATATGTCCTTCACGTTAGGGCTATCGGGATGGACGGCCAATGACTGGTCACGGGCAGGCAATTTCGACCTAATGGCCCCCCGCGCCCAAGTGGATGATTGGACCAAGCGCCAGGTCTTTGAAGCATTGAAGCAAAATTGGGTGGAGGCTCCTGCTACTCTGGCTAAACGCTTGGGGTTGGATCAATCGATAGTGTTAGGAGCACTCAGTGCCTATACCCAAGCGGGACGAGCCATCTATGATCTCAACCAGCAGGTCTATCGGGTAAGAGAACTCGCCCGCGATCCACTCCCCATGGATAAACTGCGCTTTAGCAATGAACGGGAAGCCCAAGCCACGCGATTCCTGGATCAAAATGCGGTGCGGGTCAGTCAGTCTTCGGTGGATGGGAAGGGCACCCTGCTGTTACAGGGAACGGTTCAGCATCGGGATAAGACATTTCAGCCGATTGTGGCCATTGATCGAGATGAACGAATGGTTCACGGCGAATGTACGTGTAATTGGCATCAGCAAAATAAGCTTTTCAAAGGCCCCTGTGAGCATATTCTGGCTCTGCGCATGCAGCACAATCGGGCCACTTCTTAAAACCTGCATCTATTCCTTATTGACCGCAGCCACTCTGCCTGAATGTGGGTTTTGGAGCTGCATTCATGTTTTATCACTACTGCCTATTGCTGTTAGACAACCCTACCTATGTTGATAAGACTCTTGCTCTCAATTGGGATTATTTTGCTGGCTTCATGTACATCTACTAAAGAGGTGAATACTCGTTCTCAAAAGGAAGAGCCCATCATAAAGGAAGAGCCCATCATAAAGGAAGAAACTAGTGTGCCCCAAAAATCAGGTCTAACGTTTGCTATTCAAAACTCCAATGGAGAGCATCTTGGCTTTCTACTTATGGTGGGTAATACAGTCGGAGATTGTATTTTTCGTTCTTTGCCAGCAAGCGCAGACAACCTGGATACTCCTGAAACAAAGCATTTGTTTGCGCTTCAAAATCAGGGGGAATTTTCTTGGGAAATGCAGCAGGATAAAACCATCACTGTCTTTAATCAGAGCGGGAAGCAAGTTGCCTGGGTCAATGGAACAGAATTGAAAATGGATAAATTTCAACTTACGCTAGTTGATGCTTCGAATGCTAAGTCTAGAGACTAAATATAAGCCTAATAGGCCATAATTTTGATTTAATCGACTCCTTTAATCACTGAACCTTCCTAAACAACGGATTTCTAACTTTTAACCTGAGATAATTCTGTTCACTATTATCAAGAGACTCTCTCTCCACGACAATGGTTGCGGGATTAGGAAAGGGCTAACTTGTGTTGAACTCAGGTTAAACTAGGGATTCTTGCATGCTAAAGCTAGGGGTTGATCCGTCACCATAGCGTTAGAACCATTGGCCTCCACGGAATCGCCAACGAGGAAAAATAAGGCGCATCAAACTTTGTGAGGTGATAAAAACGGCTATCCAGACAAAACTATAGTGAACGATAAACCAGCCTAAATTCCAGGCATCGGTTCCTGGTAATTTAATCTCAGCAACATCGCTGAGCAAAATAATAAAAAGCCCTTCCCATAACGCTGCGATCCATTGCAGGGCTGCTGGCCAATCTTGGTCCCAACGGAAGTTCTGGATTTGGATATAAAGGTAGTCCCAGCCTAAACCAAAGACAACAATATATTGCAACAACCAAAAATAATCTGAGCCTTCAGGATTACCGAAAAAACCACTGCAAAACAAGAGGGTAATCACAAGACCCACAGTTTCCATAAGCAGAATACGGGTTTGCCAGCGTCCGAGCAGAGTGGGGGTCATGGTTGGATATCGTTAAGGAGTTTTGTTTTGGGCCCATTTCAGCCATTGCAATAATGAGCTAAGGCCATTGAGCCGACGGAGATTGGGGGCTCGGGCTGCAACTAAGCCATCGACGGCTTGTAGGGCGGTGTACTGTAATCCTAAAAAGCTGTCTACTGCAGCATAGGGTCCCCCAAAGGTAATGGCACCTGCACCATACATGCGACCATTTTGGTTACGCATTTCTAATAGCTCAAAGTCATTGGCGACGGCCAAGCGCCCTGCTGGGTTCAAGGGCAAATTATAGTGAGTGACCAAATCATTGAGGAGTGGACTGGCCTTGACTTTGCTATCTAAACCAGTGGCATCAATGATAAAGTCCGCTTCCAGCTTGATCTCACCCCGGGGTCCTTTCTCTTGGATATAGGTTGTGGGACGAGATTGGGCATTAGGCACAACTCGGGTAACTTCGCCAAAGGTGATTTGATACCACCCTTGATCGAGTCCTGTTTGGACCAGCTCTTTCCAGTCTTTGCGGTCTGCTGTGGTGGTCCCTCCCCAGTCGGCTAGCAAATTCGTGCGTTGGTCAGGGGTCGCTTGCTCTAACTCTTCTCGCAAGGTACCTCCCCAACAGGCTTTGGGCCAATTAAAGGGCTGGAATTCAAAGTGATTATCGACGGATCGCTGCGCCTTGCGAAATCGGTTGCCTTTCGGTTTTGGAGATCGCATCAAGTGCAAAATCGAAATATTGGGATTGCGCTGACGGGCCTCATGGAGCCGTTGAATAATGCGAGAGGCGACAATTCCTCGCCCCCGCAGAACGACTGTGCCCCCCTGACGCTCTAGAGTTTCATAAACATGGTTATGGTCTTCGTAGGCATTGACAACGGATTTAAAGTCTCGGGTTTGTTCTCGATAAGCTTTCAGGTCCGGTAAAAACTGTAAAACGGGATAACCCGTTGCCAGATGGACATGACGGGCAACCACAAAGGCGGTTTGCTTGCGACCGGGGGAATAGGCGATGGCATAGCGGCCATCGTTGGTTTTGCGGATGGCTCGGACCCGCCCAAATCGGTAGATTTGAGACCAGCCAATCCGAACCGCTTCCCGATCAATGGAAGCAAATACATTGCCTGCCCTGGGGGTATAGGTTTGGGTAAAGGTGGGTTCCGCAAAGACCTGCCACAAATACTGCAGGGCAGGATTGAGTTTGCCTTTATTAAACTCATGCCACGCTTCTCGTAAGGCATAACCTGGCCATCCCCAGATGTTGTCAGGGCAAGAATCTGAGTTGGACCTTAGGCGTTCATGAGGGGGGATCTGGGAGTTGAGACAGAGTCGCTGGTAACGCGCATAGGGACGATCTTCGATGCCAAGGGCTCGGATTTGCTGGGGGGCGGCACCAAAAATCCGCAGAAAATTCACCCAAATAAAGCTGCCGAGTCCTGCACCCACGGCTAAGTAATCGATCTCTTCCACCGGGAGCTGAGTGGCATATAGATCTTGAACAACAATCTGATGAGCTTGAAAGTTAGGGGGTAAAATGTTGACTGGTGAAGCTGCAGCAGGTACAGCTGGAACGGGAGAGTCTGGCTCGGGGACCTGGATAATGGATTGCTCACTGGCTTCGGCGGTGGGTAAACCTGTGCCGTCCAGGGTAAACATCAAGGTGATTTCGTAGGGACCAATTTTAAGTTGATCACCATTGCTGACGTTGCAGCTAGGTTGGAGGACTCCGTTCACCCAGGTCCCATTACTGCTGTTTTGGTCGGTGACGCGAATATGGCCTTGGACCCATTCAATCAGGGTGTGATAACGGGAGACTTGGCTACTATTGAGGACAATTCGAGCGACCCGCTGATGGTTGAGTTCTGCAGGCATCTGCGCAAATTCGCGACCAAAGGCAATCGGACAGGTTAAAAGTGGGGTGCGTTGTTCCCCTGTAACGGGATCTTGCCAGTTCAACCGTACTTGCCCAGGAATAGTGCTCATGTTTCACCACTCTTAGGGTTTGCCAATAAAAACTGTGTTAGATGTGGCCATGGAATGACCACACATGGGACAGTCTTGCTTAATCGCATCATTACTATAGGCAGCGACATGGTGACATTGGGGACATTGCAATCCATAGGCTGCCGTTGAAGGGGGACCACTTTTGGGAAAAGTGGGTGGCGTGGCAGCGGGGGTAATGGTCATCGCCGTGATTTGTAGCTCTACCCGTCCGAGTTTGATCCGACTCCCGGTTCGCACGGGCAAATCCCCCTGTTTGAGTAAGGTGCCATCCACGAGAGGGGGATTTTGTTGGCGCAGATTGCGAATAAAAAACTGTTGAGCTTGGGGCTGAAAGAAAATTTCTACATGTAGCCCAGAGACTGAGCGCTCCTGAAAAACGATATCGCATAAGGCGGGGTCACGCCCTAAACGGATTTTCCCCAGCTGCTTGCTGGGCTGTTGATCCCGTAAAACTTGGATTTTGGTTTGGCCGAATTCTGACCATTGGAGTGTTAATTCACTCATGGGTGCCGCCAGCTCGTAAGGTCTGAATCAAGTGCAGAAGCAGTATTCCCTATTAATAGTCAGGATCTTGCTTACAGCAGGATAAGGTACCAATTGTTTTAAGGACTCTCTAGATCCTTACCTTCCCCTCAGCATACCCGTGCCGCCGTGACAATCATCACCGCGATCTCAAGCTTCTACAGGCTATAGATGGCTGAATAGTGGGCATTCTTAGGATTGCAGCAATATCCCAATCCTGCTAAGAAATAAGACAGACTCCTAGTTCAAGACAGCAATACCAATAGCGCCATCATGAGAATTAATCAGCAGTGGACCAACCTATGGTGAACGATCGGCAGAGTGGTTTACTCAGACTTATTTCGGCTCAGTCCAATGCTGATGCTGCCCAGTCCTGTTATTCCCTATCGGAAACGGAGGAAACGGCAATTGGCCGGACAGCGGACTGTCAAGTCATTATCGATTCCAACCTTTTTGGTGGCGTCTCCCGTCGTCATGCAGTGGTAAAACCCACGGGGTCTCGAACGCCTCAGGGTGCTCCCATTTGGCAAATTTGCGATCTCAATAGTGCCAATGGCACCTATGTAAACGGCCAGAAGATTCAGGGGTGTCAAACCTTGAATGTGGGGGATCGGGTGATGTTGAGCCATAACGGCCCTGAATTTCTATTTGAACATCGCGCCACCCAGCTAGTGGATCAGTTTGCGGCAACGGGCTCTCCTGCGCCTGCACCGCCCTCCTATCCTTCGCCAACGCCACCATCTTATCCCCCTCAACCACCGGTTTACCCCCCTCAGCCAACACCGGGCGCGGTGTCGAATCAGGTGACCGTAAGTCAACTGTTTCCCATCGTGTCTGCTCGCAAAGATCTCTTGGGCAAAGGGTATCTGATACCCGGCATTCTGACCGTGATGATGGTGGTGTTGCTGTTTATCTTTGCCAGCAACCCACCGGTGTTTAATTTGCTCCTAGCGCTGTATCTGGGGGGAGGCGGCTTTTACTTTATCTATCGGCTGTGCGGTAAACAGAAGCCCTGGTGGGTGCTGCTTCTCAGTACCATATTCACCATGGTGATTCTGGTAACGCCGGTTTTAAGCCTATTTATTTTGGTGTTTCGAGGAATTTTGCCAGGGAATGTTCAAGGTGCTTCTCCAGATTTTATTTCACAACTGATTAGCCACTTCTTTGGGGCGGGTTTAATGGAGGAGTTACTGAAAGCCTTGCCAATTTTTGGCTTCTTTTTCTTGGGATCACAGCTGCGTCCCCCCAGTCGGCAAAAAGTTGGCGTTTGGGAACCCTTGGACGGCATTTTAATTGGAGCAGCTTCAGCCCTTGGATTTACATTGGTGGAGACCTTAGGACAATATGTGCCGGGGATTGCGGCAGATGTGGCCAGATCGTCTGCCAATGAGTTTGCGGGAGCATTGGCTGCTGTACAGCTATTGATTCCCAGGATCTTGGGTTCTGTTGCCGGCCATATGGCCTATAGCGGTATTTTTGGCTATTTTATTGGCCTTAGTATACTCAAGCCAGCCCAGCGATGGCAGATCCTAGGAATTGGCTTTCTGGTGTCTTCCGGGATTCATGCCTTTTGGAATGCGTCAGGGAGTTTGGCGCGGAATTTTGGAGAATTGGCAGCTGTGCTGTCACTGATGACGGTGGGTGTGTTGGCTTACGTCTTCTTAACTGCGGCTATTTTGAAAGCGCGCCAGCTGTCACCAACGCGATCACAAAATTTTGCGACCCGTATCGCTCCCCCGAATTAATAGGTATGAAACCCTCAACATTAATAGGTGTGATGTCCTTAAACGAGGCCAATCTCCCGCAGCCGCTCTTGCAGATACTGTCGGGCTGTTTTGCCGTCTGCGAGTACCACCTCGGGCCGGGGATGGAGAAACAGGGGCATGGATAACCGGGACTGATGTCGAGCTGGACCGTCAGGATTAACGACACGGTGGGTGGTGGAGCGGTAAAACCCTTGGCTCGCAAGCTGCAGCATATCGCCAACATTGACGACAATATCGCCGCGATCGCACTTTACGGATTGCCACTGCCCTTCAGCATCCAATAACTCTAAGCCCATTCCCGTCGCTGCAGGTAATAGCGTAATTAAATTGATATCTTCGTGGGCCGCTGCCCGAATAGCTCCGGGTGGGATGGTATCGGGTAGAGGCGGATAGTGCAGGAGCCGAAACAGAGTTTCCTTACTATCTGCAATCATGGTGTCTAACGGTTCTGTAAAGTCCGAACGAATGCTAAGGGGGGCTTGCGCTTCTATCCATGTTAGTAGTTCGATGGCCAGTTGCTTGAGTTGGTCAAATAAATTCCAAGTCGCATCGCCTATGCCCCTCGGCAGAGGATGACCTTCATAGATATGAAAGAACTCTTTGAGGTCCGGGGTGGTATGTCCCTTAGCTTGTTCCGTTTGAAATGGGTAGTAGCCCACTTGTATTTTGGGGTCAAAGGTATAGTGGACCTTATCATCCCCCTCAAAAAAGGTTTGCCAATCTTGGTACGTATGCGCCACTAATTCATGGTCCACTGGACAATGGCGGAGAATCGCAAACCCAGAGTGCTGCAAAGATAGGGCAAACTGTTGTGGTGCATCGGCAGATTGATAGTCCAGGGTTGGTAACGGAACAATCATAGGGGCGATCCATGGGCAGCAAGTAAGGCAGTGCCATAGGCGGCTTGTTGGTGCTGAGCGGCATAACAAGGGACCTGAAGATGGCGTTGACGGATGGTTTGCCAAACGATATTTTGGGCACCACCGCCAGCAGTATAAACTACCTTTAATGGCGGCGCACCATGGGCGACTAACAGATGATATCCCTGGGCTTCAATACGGGCCAAGCTTTCGAGTAGCCCCTGCAAAAACTCGACAGGATCTTCTGGGCGAGGGGTGAGCTGCGGTTCCAGGCAGGGATCGTTAATGGGAAATCGTTCTCCTGGCTTGAGCAGAGGATAGTAGGTTAAGGAGCTGGGCTGGTGAGGGTCGATGTGTTGGCTCAGTTCAGTCAGTTCTGAAGGGGAGAAAAAAGACTGAAGAACAGCGCCCCCGGTGTTGGATGCACCGCCGACAAGCCAGTACTTTCCGAGACGATGACTATAGATGCCGTAGTCTGCCAGATCGATACGGGTCGGACTTAATAGCTTGAGAACGAGGGTAGATCCTAAGGAGGTGACCGCCATCCCAGGTTGATTGGCGCCACTAGCGATAAACGCGGCAATGCTATCTGTGGTGCCTGCACAAATTTGACAGGTTGAGGGAATACCAAAGCGATCGACAAGGTGAGGTTGTAGGGGGCCGATATTTGAGCCGGGTCGAATAACTTGTGGTAGCAAAGGCAGAAGCTGGTTGAGGGGTGGTTGGTGGAACCAGTCGGGATAGCCTACGAGGTCTGTTGGTATAGCCCGTCCTCTGGACGTAGAGCGGTCTTGCCCCAGCGCTGGATCGTATCCCAGTTTCAAGCTGTTGTGATCATCACTGAGTCCTACGCGACCATGCAACAAAAAGGCGAGCCAATCAGCTTGATGCATCAGATAACAAACGGAAGTCATATCCACCGTCCGACTCATACCCAACAGTTTCGCCAAGCTAGAGCTAGCGCTGAGTACGGGATGACCTGCAGGAGCCAAGGTGGTCAGCAGTTCTAAACTGGCTGGATCGCAGGTGTCGTTATACATCTGCGGTGGATAAAGGGGCTTGCCCTCAGCATCACACAGCAAAATGGTGGAAGAGGTGCCGTTAATGGCAATGGCTTGGAGGTGCGATCGCACGTCTGCCGGGATCTCACCTATTAAGGCCCATAGGATCTCTTGCCAGCAGTCCGTACGCTCCTCTGGGGATAGGTCTGGGAACCGATAACTGGCTTCTGCCAGAACCTGATCCTGGTGATCAATCACCATGGCTCTGGCCCCCGATGTGCCAAAGTCAATGCCTAAGGAATACCCCATGATTTTTGCGATAGTTGGATAGGGCTCTAGCCCTCAGGACTAGTATCCGGCTCATTGGTATCAGGTTTGGGGTCAGGTTGTGACGAGGTGGAAATTGCTTCAGTCAACTGTACATTTTGTCGATGGGACAACATTCCAAGTAAGACTGGAGAGCGTTTACCCTCTCCTTTTTTATTTTCAGAATACCGTTGTACTTCAAGCACCACATCTTCCTGGGGGTACCCTGGACATTGCCGTCGATCCACTTCTAAATGAGGAATGGTCGTGACTCTAGGTTGAATATGAGTGGCGGCTTGGACGATCTGATCGGCCTCTAAAGCCTTGAGAAATACCTGGGACTGATCATCTTCGACCATGCCAATCCTTTGGCCCAGGCCATACCATTGATCGCAGGTTTCGCAAAAAGGGTCTTCAGCTGCAGACTTGGCCATGACCACACTAATGGCCTCAATGATGGCTAACTCAATCAACCAATAGATCCAGGTAAAGGTTTCGTTTAGAGGGACACCCTCACTACTGCTGCCCGCCCGACCGATACTGAGTCCCTGTTTGGCGGAAAATTTAAGATACCCTACAAAGCCAGATGAGCCAGTTTGTTCTTGAAAAAAAGCATCCATCAGAGCATCAATCTCTGCCGGCTCCATGTCTTGACCCAGCTCAGCTTCAATCTCTTTGGCAAAGGACTGGCGAGTAAAAAAATATTCACCCCCATGATAGGCACCATAGGTGCTTAAGCCTGCTAAGACCCCAAACAACAAGCCCACCAGGGGACTGCGAACTTTGCCTTTTTTAATGGCGACCGTCGTGGCACTGCCACTGGTAAACCCCATCAGGGCTGGGAAGATCAGCAATAAATAAATCCAACGGGCGATAAATGCAATGCCACCCCCTACGACTGCACCCCCCAGGGTTGATAGGGCTAGTAACCATACCCATCCTGTCCCAGGCACTTTGTTGCTAGGTCGATATGGTTTCATAAGGGCACCCCTCGCTCGGTCGCTGGTGAATGGGTCGATTGTACTGCTGTGTTTCTCCAGTTGGGGATTTTTTAATATGTCTGATCAGCAATCTGGTCTCTAGGAGGAATGCGGAAGGAAAACAATAGAAAAATGGATGAATTAGACAGGGTGATCCATAATATGTTCGAAAGTAAGAGGTTTATTGCTTCTCCTGAACTGGCGAAACCTCAGCGTTCTGTCAAAAATTACATTCCCGTTCTATTCGCGTACCCACTGCAGTGAAATTCAACAATCGCCCCAATCGTTGTATTGAAGTATCCGGTAAGACCTGTTGGATTAGTCGAGATGTGACGGTCTTAGGCGTTATTTTTTTTGTGATTGGCGAGACGGCATATGTTCCCTTGGGACTCAGAGGGGACCAAATGCCAACAGAACCAGGAAAATGGGGGCTGCCGGGGGGGTATCTCGATTATGATGAAACGGCTGGAGAAGCGATGGTTCGAGAAATATGGGAAGAACTGGGACTCAATATTCCCCATCTTCAGAGCCAGTATCCGTTTCAAGGAGCTTTAGACCAGCCCTACTATGTGGGGTCTCGGCCGTTACGGCTGCAAAATGTGTCCTTGCGATTTCCCCTGATGTTTTTCTTAGAAAATATGACTCAGCTGCCGCCGTTAAAACCCCAAGTTGCCGTAGATGAAGTAGCTGAAACCCGTTGGTATGAGCTGGGAGAGGCCATTAATATGCAGTTGGCGTTTAACCATAACGGCATTATGAAGCACTGTTTAGAAAGCTACTACAAAGATATTTGGTCTCCCGCCCTCCCCGCTTCATGATGGGATCTATCCACGGCTTTCGGCTAAGGCATAGAGGCGGAAAACGGATTGAAAGAGAGCCCAAACGGTTAAATGCTCGGGGACTTTTTGTTCGATCCATTGGTTAGGTTGGCAGTAGAGAAACGGGATCAGCGATCGCAACTGCACGACATCACATTCAATAAACCGCAAGCCCACAAAAAATGGTCCGGCATCGCTATTTTGCTTCCAGCGAATTTCAACTTTTAGTTCCGTTTTCAAGCCAGGAATCCTCAATACCCCTAACTTATCGGTGGGAGGTTGTTTCCATTTCCGATTTAAGCGAACAGCGGCTCCCCCTTCTGAGATGTTGATGCTGCGCCCTAATAACCATTCCCCGTTAATTTGCAGCTCGCAGGGAAACTGACGGTCAAATCGAGAGTGTTGCCGCTGAGGCACATCGATATTCACCAGAACGCAAATGTACAGGAGGATCAGATTATAGGTGGTCCACACAATATTAATTCTGAGGCTATCTGGGTTGGCCGTACTCCAAGGGGCATAAAAGATACGCATGCCCAAACCAAACAAGGACAAGACGATCAAGAGCACCAAGGGCCAGAGGAGGTGCCAATTGATATGTAAGCGATTGGCCGCGATTCCTTTGGGGGTCACCTTAAAGGCTTTGCCAAAGGGGTTCCTCAGGGTTTGAATCACCGTTAGCATCATCGGAATGCAGAGGATGGTCTCATAAACATCGGACCAAAAAGCAGAACGCCGTCCTTCGGTCATCCATGAAAAAGAGATGGCATTACAAACAAAATAGGGTAGGTAGAAAAATAGGACCCCATCAATCGTTGCTCGCAGAGGGGCGAGTTCAAACAGTAGGTAGGACAGGGGCATCACCAAAAAGATGAACCGAGGGACAGAAAGGCACCAGTACAGTAATCCTAGGGAATGGGACACCCGCTGTAAGAGGTTCAATCCGGGAATGGTGAAGACATTGGCCGGGCAAAACATAGACTGCAAGGTTCCCTGCCCCCACCGTAAGCGCTGGTCAATGTAAGCGCCCATATTCTCAGGAGACATGCCAGCCGAGAGGGCTTCATTGAGATATTTAATCTTGTAGCCCAAGGACTGTAATTTCAAAGAAGTAAAGAAGTCTTCGGTGATACTTTCGGTGGGAATACCGCCAATCTCGGCTAATGCCGTGCGCCGAATAACAAAGGAAGATCCACAGCAAATCACAGAGTTGGTGACATCTCGACTGGGTTGGATATAGCGAAAGAACAAGGCTTGTTCGTTGGTGAGTACCTCTTGCAGCCCTAGATTGACGCCAATGGGGTCCTCGTTGTAAAAGTTCTGAGGGGTTTGTAGTAAGGCGACTTTTTCGTCCTGAAAGAACCCGACTGTCCGAGTTAAAAAGTTGGTGGTGGGGATAAAATCGGCATCAAAAACAACGATTAAGTCTCCGTCTGTTTTTGCGATCGCATGGTTGAGATTTCCAGCTTTCGCATGGTCATTATTGGGACGGATGATGTAGTGGCAATCCAGCTCTTGAGCCAGCTCGCGAATATGAGGACGCCGCAGATCATCCAAAAGGAAAACCCGCTTGTGGTCATACTTCATGGCCTGGCAGCCGATAATAGTCCGTCGGAGGACGTCAGGTGGTTCATTATAGGTGGGAATTAAAACGTCCACCCAGGGTTGATACGCTCCGCTAATGACGGCCTTAGACAGGTGATCGGCTTCTGGACTTCGATCAATGCTGGGGATGGTTTGCAGCATAAACGCTGCCGTGTTGGTGAAGGCCATTAACTCCATGACAAACAGCAAAATGCTGAGAGTGCCATTGAGAGGGTCGGACAAATTCAAAGTATTAAATAAGCGCCACAGCTCATAACGAACGCCCAGCCCCACCAACAGGATGGAAATGGTGGCTCGGCTCCACAAAAGAGGTCTGGGACTGATGGTTTTAAGGCAAAAAACAAAGGTACCGCCAATTGCGGTTGGCAACAATAGCCGATCGAGACGATTCGCATCAGGGGTGAATACGGCCTGCATCTGTTGCCACAGTGTAGCTAAATCAGCCAGAATCAATCGTTCTTGAAACTGGCTCCATAGCCAAAAGCCCCCAAGGATAATCACTAAGCCCCAGACAATCCGTTCCAGCCCATCGATCTCAGTTCGTTTCAACATGGATGGCCTTAGCGAGAGACGACAACTTCGACACTGCGGCCGACACTACAGAACCGCTCAGGCTTCAGGTCATCGGAGGCCAGCATAATCCTTACGGCAACAGCGCGCTTCACTAATTCCGGGGGTGGCAGAGCGACGTCTTGTCCCGTGACGACTCGACCGACTCCTGAGCGAATGGATTGGATGCGACCTTCAATTTGATCTTGCTGGCCATCGGTCAGTAACCGGACATTCACAGCAGAGCCGATTTGCAGGCTACGCACATCTTCTTCAGCCATAAAGGCATCGACCCAGACCTGCTTACAATCCAGGAGCTTAATCAGTGGGTCACCACTATCCACATGTTGACCTAAGGCCCCACCGCGCCGTTCTACTGACCACACTACGCTATCTGTGGGAACCGTAATAGGAGCATTTTGCCTGAGGGTGAGCTGTTGGGAAATATGAGCGATTTTGAGATTATCTTGCTCAATTTGGGTGCGTAAGACCTGGACTTGCTCTTCTAAGTCAGCAATCTCGGTTCGCAGTTCTCGGGCTCGAATATCTGGCAGACTAAAGGTTTTAGAGCCACTGAGCTGTAAGCCATTGGTACTGGCCGCCTGCTCTGCCCGGGCTTGGTTCAGATCGGCCTGGCGATTTCGCACTACCTCATTGGCCCGTTGAGCCGCAGTAATAGCCTGGTCTGCTCGATCGCGAGATACGACCCCTGCTTTGACTAAGGAACCATACCGCTCAGCTTGCACATCAGCTAGTTTGGCTGCATGCTGAGCATCCCGTAACTGGGCTTCTTGTAGTCTGATTTGCTGAGTATGATAGGTGGCTTGGTAGTTCTGCTGTAACACTAACTTTTGTGAGAAGTCAGCCAGGAGTTGTCGCCGATTGGCAATTTTTTGTTGTAGGAGCAGCAGCTGAGATTGGTCTAATCGCAATTGCGACTGAAGTTGCTGACGATTAACTTCGATCTCAGGGGTACGCAAATTTTGTACTTGTCCAATTTGAGTGCCGGCGGTTAAGGTTTCCCCAGGGATTAAATTGTTGAGGGTTAGCTGTCCTTGCATTGGGGAGTGCAAGGACAGGATAGGGGCATTGATATAGGCTTGGTGGCTAACCACTGAGGTTTGGCTCCGCCATAAATAGGAACCTAAAATTGCTAAAACACCAATACCAGTGCCTAGACGTAGGAACTTAAAGACGGTTTGCCGGGAAGGCAAAGATAAAGGCTTAGACGGAGTCGGGGCTTGTTTCTCTTTGTCTAATTGGTAAGTTGATTCATTATTGGGGAAATTCTCAATTCCGGTGGTCATAACTCGCGAACTCTAAGCCATCTCTCTTACCCCTATTTTGGCTTACCAATCTTCTATTTTCTTCAGTGCGATTACTTAATATCAAAAAACGATCGATTCAACTTAATGTATAATCAAAATATAAATTGCCTAGAATATATATTAGAATTTCAGTGTAATCACTTAAGCTATAATCTATTATCGAATTAGATATAAATCTAGAATAATTAAATTAAAATCAAAAATCAATTCCTACAGACAAAATAAGCAGAAAAACGTCTTTATCTAGACAAAGATATGAAATTTTCAAGGCTATAACCCTTTATATACAAGTACTTAAGGATATTTTAATTAACAAATTATCCTACATTAATGAAATTTTCATGAACTTAAATTATTATCTATGCCATCGAAACTTTTATCATTTATTGGAAAAACTCTCATGCTATAGATCATATATTGAGCCTCCCATTTTAGCCCTATTATTTCCTATGTATACTAAATGTTTGATTTAGTATCTTGTACGCATAGAAATTTATCATTGAAGCCTGATTTAATCTTTTTCTAAAAACTGGGTGATCCCACTCAGAAAAAGTTTTCCTGTTTGAACTTCCATGATCAGAATTTATCTATTCAGTTAATTCAGTCAATTCTCTCCAACCCCATGCTGGTGTGTTGAAGTTATACCGCAATGTAGAACTCTCCTGGTATAAGGGAATGCTGAACATACTTACCCAACAATTCGTGTGGTTGTCCTCACGCTTTGTCTTTGCAAGCTCAATCGGCTCAATGCATGGACTAGTCACTGGGAGACAAAATGTGTAAGCTTGGCAGCAGTTAAAACAATGGGATCGGCTATGTCTGCACCAACAGCAACGCTCCTCATTTCTTGCCCAGATCAACAAGGGCTAGTGGCTAAAATTGCCCACTTTATTGCAACTCATCATGGCAACATCATCCATGCCGATCACCATACGGATTTCACCAATCAATTATTTCTCAGTCGTCTGGAATGGAGTTTAGAGGGGTTTCAGTTATCGCGATCGCAAATCGGTACTCAATTCTCTGAACTGGCAGAATCCTTACGGGCCAACTGGCAACTGCACTTTTCCGACTGCAAACCTCGCATGTCTATTTGGGTAAGCAAGCAGGATCACTGCCTGCTGGATTTACTGTGGCGACAACAGGCTGGCGATCTTCCCGTCGAAATTCCCCTGATCATCAGCAATCATGACACCCTGCAACCGATTGCCGAACAATTCAACATCGACTTTTACCACTTACCCATCAACAAAGAGAGTAAAGCGCGGCAGGAGAAACAACAGCTTGCCTTACTCAAGCAATACAACATTGACTTAGTGGTCCTTGCCAAGTACATGCAAATCCTCAGCCCTCAATTCATCGCCGCCTTCTCTTCCACCATCAATATTCACCACTCCTTCCTGCCTGCCTTTC
This sequence comes from Acaryochloris marina MBIC11017, assembly GCF_000018105.1. GTDB lineage: Bacteria > Cyanobacteriota > Cyanobacteriia > Thermosynechococcales > Thermosynechococcaceae > Acaryochloris > Acaryochloris marina. Next base: position 4,536,201 of record NC_009925.1, on the reverse strand, counting down.
CGGGGGCAAATCCCTACCAAAGAGCCTATAAGCGTGGCGTCAAAATTATTGGTGCGACAGCCCACTATGTGACCGAAGAGCTGGATGAAGGCCCCATTATTGAACAAGAAGTCGTACGAGTCAGTCACCGGGATTCCAGTGATGAATTTATCCGTAAGGGCAAAGATGTAGAACGTTCCGCATTGGCCAGAGCAGTTCGTCTTCACCTGCAAAACCGGGTCTTGGTCTATAACCATCGCACCGTTGTTTTTGATTGAGTCAGTTTCCTTAGGCTAGGATAGAGTCCGGTCTCACCTGAATAGCCATTTCTCTGGGTCTTATCGCGGCTGCTACTGCTGATAAATCAGAGAAGATTAATGATAAATACCAAACGCGATCGCGCATGGAGACGACGGCAGCGAGCGGTCAAAATTCGACATCGCCAAGTCCGGCTGTTAGGTGGTCAAACCGTCAAGCGTGGCCGATTTGCGAAAGTGAAAGGCTGTCCATCCTATGGAGAGCCAGCCCAGATCCGTCCCAGTAAAGACTGGAGGCTATTATATTGGCGGTCCAGAAAGCTAAAAAGAGCGGCACAGCTCGGGTTTGAATATCCCCGTAAACCCTGGCGAGACTTGCTTTTAGAGGTGGAAGACGTTGGATAACATCACAAGATGCTGAAGATATTGTTTGTCTGTAGTCGTAACCAGTGGCGCAGTCCAACAGCAGAGCAAGTCTGGAAAAATTATCCAGGCTTGCAGGTGCGATCCGCAGGCACCAGCCCCAAAGCTAAGCGGACTCTGTCCATGGCCGATCTTCGCTGGGCCGATCTGGTCCTAGTGATGGAGAAAAAGCATAAAAATCGAATTCTGGCCCAATTTAAGCAATGGGCAGACCACACCCCCATTCATATTCTGGATATCCCAGATGACTATCAGTACATGGACCCAGACTTAGTTGAGCATCTCCAAGATGTCGTATCTGAGTATGTAGAGAAAGGGCTGAGCGCGAACTCCAGTGATGCTCAGTTTACATAAACTCTCTACGTGTGATAATTTTAATGTCTACGGACGCATAGCTCAGTTGGTTAGAGCACCACGTTGACATCGTGGGGGTCTCCCGTTCGAGTCGGGATGTGTCCATTACCATTTTCTGATCAGGGTAGATTGGGGGTTCAATGGTATCTGGGAAGGAAGAAGACTCACTGACCGCTCAAATCATTGAACTTATTTCCAACGAGCCCCAGACCTTAGTCTCATTGATTGGCCACACCCATTCAACCTCGGCAAAGGTGAGTTGGGTTTGCCAAAACTTGCGGGGTCAAGGCGTTATCGACCTGGATCGAGAAGGAATTTTTTATTTATCAGAAGTACGCTCAGAACCTTCTGGGAAAAATTAGAACCCCTCATGCACAGCAACTCTGATAGGTGATTTTTTGCTATCACTAAGGCTAGGCACCATTGGTTTGTAAGTCCTGTGTGCTGAGATCTCTAATCCTCATTACTGCGATGAAAATCACCCAAATGCAAACCCTGCCTAACGAAATTGTTCGCCATAATGCGGCCATCTCTAAAAAGGTGATGTTGAGATCGGGAGAGATTTCTCAACTGACTCAATTCTCTCAAGCTCGTTTCCCTGCCGGTCAAATGGCCAAGGCTCATTCCCATCCAGATATGTATGAAGTGTTCTTTGTTGAAGCAGGGACTGGGACAATGCAGATTGAAGGCATCACTCACACCCTAACACCGGGGATTTGTATCACGGTAGAACCCCATGAAGTTCATGAAGTGGTAAATACGGGGCAAGAAGACCTGGTATTAACCTATTTTGGTTTGCAAGCCGACATTTAAGGGCAGAAGAGGATACCTCAATGTTTCTGATTCCCTTGTTCCGGGAACCTACGTCTGTAACCTAGACTTAGCCACCCACGAATTTAACGGAATATCCTTGTTTCTTGAGGTAGTCTGCGAGTTTTTGGCGATGATCGCCTTGGACCTCAATTTCTTTGTCTTTGAGGGTGCCACCAGCACCACATTGAGCTTTCAGCTTTTTTGTTAAATCGGCTAGGGTGGTCGGTTGGGCTTGAAAGCCACTAATAATGGTTACGGTTTTGCCTTTACGCCCCTTACGGGAGACTTGAATCTTCAAAGTCTGTTGAGCAGGAGGCGGATCGGGACGGGAGGTTGGATCGGGTGCTGGAGAATTACCAAATTCACTATACACTCGGCGATCGGATTGAGGACGCTGTTTCTTACCCATAGAACCTGTCTTTCCCTACTGAACCGTCACTACCCCCCAGAATCTGCCCTAACCCCTTTCCATAATTGAGATAAAATTGGAGTCCGATGATACCATTATTGACTTCGATATATGAGCCAGGGCACGCTATTTGATAAAGTTTGGGACTTACATACCGTAGATGTACTCCCCTCTGGTCAGACCCAGTTATTTATTGGCCTCCATCTTATCCATGAAGTGACGAGTCCTCAAGCATTTACGATGCTGAAAGATCGAGGGCTAAACGTTTTATATCCACAACGAACGGTGGCGACAGTCGATCATATCGTCCCGACAGAAAATCAGGCGCGTCCCTTTGCCGATACTCTGGCAGAAGAAATGATGCAGGCATTGGAGCAGAGCTGCCAAGACCATGGCATTACCTTTCATAACATTGGCTCAGGTAAGCAGGGGATTGTCCATGTTATTGCACCTGAACAAGGTTTAACCCAACCAGGCATGACGATTGCCTGTGGTGATAGCCATACTTCAACCCATGGGGCGTTTGGTGCCATCTCATTTGGGATTGGTACAAGCCAAGTACGAGATGTGCTGGCTTCCCAGACCCTTGCCCTTGCCAAACTCAAAGTGCGCAAAGTGGAAGTCAACGGGACTTTGCCTGCTGGTGTGTATGCCAAAGATGTGATCTTGCATATCATTCGCACCCTGGGAGTAAAAGGGGGTGTGGGGTATGCCTATGAATTTGCTGGAACTACCTTTGAGCAAATGACCATGGATGAGCGGATGACGGTGTGCAATATGTCCATCGAGGGTGGAGCACGCTGTGGCTACGTCAATCCTGACACCATCACTTTTGAGTATCTCAAAGGACGGGAAGCAGCACCTAAGGGGGCAGATTGGGACCAAGCGGTGGCGTGGTGGCAGAGTATTCGCAGTGATGCTGATGCTGTGTATGACGATGTGGTTGTATTTGATGCCCAGGATATTTCACCCACGGTGACTTGGGGCATTACGCCAGGTCAGGGCATTGGTATTGATGAGGCGATTCCTGGCCTCGACCATTTTACGGATGCCGATCAGCCCATTGCCTCTGAAGCTTACAAGTATATGGACTTGCAGCCGGGGCAACCGATTCAAGGGACCAAGGTGGATGTCTGTTTTATTGGCAGTTGTACCAATGGCAGAATCAGTGATCTACGCGAGGCTGCCCAGTTTGCTAAAGGCAACCAGGTTGCCGCTGGGGTAAAAGCTTTTGTGGTACCCGGATCAGAGCAAGTTAAACAGCAGGCCGAGTCGGAAGGTTTACACCATATTTTTGAACAAGCTGGATTTGAATGGCGAGAGCCGGGATGTTCCATGTGTTTGGCTATGAATCCCGATAAGCTCCAAGGGCGGCAGCTCAGTGCGTCTTCTTCCAATCGGAATTTTAAAGGACGCCAGGGGTCTGCATCTGGGCGAACATTGCTGATGAGTCCGGCGATGGTAGTGGCAGCTGCCATCAAAGGCGAAGTTGCAGATGTCCGCCAAATCCCTAAGGCAAGCCCTTAATTCGGCCTAGTCAGCATCTTGCCTTTGCATTTGGAGCAGTGTGATTGATCGGGACATTCTGAGATAACCCCCCCATACCTCAAAAGCTGATCAGTCTTCTGGGGCATGGGGGAAAGTGAGAGTAAAAGGTGCAAGCGTATTTTGGGTGAGGTTAGTGCCGATTATTCAGCCTTATTGGTCCCGGCGACGATTGCGCTTCTGGGCTTTTCTTTGAGCTTTAAGCTCTTCTAACTTCTGAGCTTGCTCTGGAGTCAGCTCAGCTTTGATATCGTTGTACATTTGCTTGCGCAATTCTTTTCGTTGCTGGCGAAGGGTTTGGAGTTGGTCTTGAGTGGCACCCCCCTCCCGTAGCGTTTTAGCCTCTTGGCGTAAGGTTTTGATCTTGGGTCGATAGGAGTCGCGAATAGATTTAATTTGAGTGACTTGGGTATCCGTTAAACCTAGGGTCTGCTTAAATTGTGCAGCTCGCTTTTCTCGTTTAGCCGCCCGTTCTTCTGGACTCAGCTTTTGGCGTTGTGCCAGCACAGTCGATGAGTTCTGGCCGGGTTGGGCTTGAGAGGGTTGCCCCATGCCAACTAGGCCAATGACGGGTAAAAGAACTGCTGCGATTAAAAACGAAGAACGAAACTTCATAGGTATAGAGTGACTCCTGACTGGATGGGTTGTATTTCTTGTTCCCAGCCTATTCAATCCCTTGGGGGTGATACCAGGATCTAAAGACTTAACTCTTGCGAGATGGGGTACTAATTTTGTCTGGGTACAAAGGACTATTGCCATGTTCTTAGGCTAATCCTTAAAGCTGGCTTGAGGGTCAAGGTTAAACGGCATAAGAAAACCTAATAAGTTCGCTAAAACTCCAGGTATTGCAGGGATAGCCTATTGGACATTCCTATCTGAGTCAGATTGGTGATCTGTCTCAAAATAGGTGTTTAGTCTGCAGGGTTGATCACGAGACATAAAGGCCGGGGAACATTAACGAGAAATGGTGAAACGTCCCATGCCCAATTCCTGCTTAGACCAGGCACTTAAGCCGGTTAAAGTGATGATCTCGAATGCTGATCAGCACCTTGAGTTATGCCAGTCACTGGAACTGCATCTGAGGGATTTGCAGCAGAAAGGGTTAATTGAATTGGGGTGCGATCGCAGGTCTGATACAGGAGTCCCTATAAAACACCCCAGTGATAGTCTCCTTCACCAGGCTGATGTGATTTTGTTCTTAACAGCCACACCAACCCTCTCCATCTTTATCCGCTCCAGCTACTTCGAGCAGACTTCATTACCCAAGCTCCAAGATGTGGCTCAAGATCAAGAACTTGAAACGGCTCAACCCCAGTTTGCCCATATGACTCAAGGCCCCTCTTGGACACCCGTTGTCCAAGAGGTGAGTCGAATCGCCCAAGATATTCAAGCACAGATTCTGGCAGCACAACAAGCCCAGAGAAGGCAGACAGGCATTACGGAGTATAAGCAGCTAGCAGAGAAGTTTTTCCAAGATGGTGATATCTCTCCGGCTGAGCGAAAAATGTTAGCTCGGTTGGCTGAACAATATCAACTGTCTGATAGGGATATCGATCAGATCAGGATTGAGCTGAAGGCCGCCTATGACACTGAAAAGTCTAATCGTCAGGAATTTAGAAACGCAGTGCAGCTTGAACTCCAACATCGGCAAGGAAAGTTGGAAAAAGCTCAAGAAGTTCTAAATGACCTGCGTCTGGCATTAGGAATTTCGGAGGACGTCGCTGGCCAAATTCAGCAGGAAATACTGAAAGAGTGGCCCCCCTCAGAGCCAGATACACATACACCATTCGATGTGGTGTTGATAAACCAGGAAGGAAAAGAAAAACAGCGCACAACACATCAAATTCAATATTATGTCGAGACATTGGTGTCTGACGTGGACCTAGAGCTCGCCGAAATTCCTGGGGGGAAATTTCATATGGGATCCACAGATGATGACAAATATCATGATAAAAATGAAAAGCCACAGCATGTTGTAGAACTTCCGCCGTTCTACATGAGTAAGTATCCCATCACTCAAGAACAGTGGCGTGCTGTTGCCCAGCTAGAGAAAATTTCTATTGAATTAAAGGCTGACCCATCCCACTTTAAGGGAAGTCAACTGCCCGTTGAGAGTGTTTCTTGGTATGAGGCCGTCGAGTTTTGTGATCGTCTCTCTCGACTAACGGGAATGGCTTACCGCTTGCCGAGCGAAGCGGAGTGGGAATACGCCTGTCGGGCCAAAACCGAAACTATCTTTCACTTTGGCAATACAATCAGCCCTGAATTTGCTAACTATGATTCCACAATCCTCATGACCTTTGTCAATATATTCCGGGAAGAAGCAGGTAAGGTAGGCCGAGAGACAACGCCTGTAGGCCACTTTAAGGTCGCCAATGCTTTTGGCCTCTATGATATGCATGGCAATGTTTCTGAATGGTGTCTTGATACGTATCAAACAACCTATGACTTAGCACCGGCAGATGGTTCAGCTTGGATTGATATGCATAATGGCCGCTCTCAATGTGTCAAAAGAGGGGGGGATTGGTTCTCATCTTCCATGAACTGTTATTCTGCATCACGCGATTCTAATGCCCCGGATGAGAGCAGCAGCCAGCTTGGGTTTCGTGTAGTTCGTACCTCTATATGAGGTAAATACCTTAAACATTTGGAGTGTGATGGAAGGTGGGGAATGAAACCTTAATGATACAAACATGAGCGGTATTCTGAGCATGAGCACTTTTTAGCACCACGAGAGATCTGAACATTCTCATTGGTGTTGATCAGAGATCTCTCGCAAGGGTTGTCAGTACAATCAATCCACTTTTCAGGACTAGCAGAATCCACTACAGTGAAGGTCATTGACCGAATTGATAGTGGATTATTGCATTGACCGTGCTCGCATTACCAAGCCCTCCTACGTCTATCACCCTACAACTGCTGCTGGTGGGAATATGGTTGGGAATTGTGATCGGGAGTGCTGAACTCCTCAAGCGGCTGATTACCACCGATCCTGAAATCACCCGTAAGGTGGTTCACATTGGTACGGGCAATGTCATTTTGTTAGCTTGGTGGCTGGATGTGCCTACCTGGGTTGGGATTGCAGCGTCAGTCATCTTCAGCATTGTGACGCTGTTGTCTTACCGTTACCCTATTTTGTCTAGTGTCAGTGGCGTGGGGCGGAAAAGTCTGGGTACTTTTTTCTATGCTTTAAGCATTGGTATTTTGATTGCTTGGTTTTGGCCCTTAAAGCTGCCCCAATATGCTGCCATTGGTATTTTGACCATGACATGGGGAGATGGTTTAGCTGCTCTGATTGGTCAGCGATTTGGCCGACATCCCTATCAAGTCTGGGGGATGAAAAAGAGCTGGGAAGGCTCTTTGAGTATGGCAGGCGTTAGCTGTCTGATCATCTACGGAATTTTGTGGATTACTCAGGGGAATATCACGGCAACTTGGATTAGTGCCGTTGCTATTTCCGTGATTGTTTCGACCCTAGAAGCTTTTTCCAAATGGGGTATTGATAATCTCACTGTTCCCATTGCTAGCGCAGCTTTGGGCTTTGTTTTTAATGAGTTTTGGCTAACATAGACCTAGCAGCAGAGGAGAGAACATGGGACAGTTTGCACGATCATGGGCCGCAAAGTGGTTTTTCTTCTTTCTGTCCGGTGCGATCGCTGTCTATGTCCTTCGCGGTTTAGAGGTAATTACCTTTTTCCCTGGCTTTGTAATTTGGGGTTTGGTCTTATTAGCCATCCTTGCCGGCTTACTAGCGGCTTTAGAGAATCTTCGCTGATTAATGCCGGGTATTGCAAATATCAATCCGATACCATTCAACTCTGGAGAGGTTGATTGAGCAGACATCCTATAGGGCAATTAAAACGTCTCTAAAAGAAACGGTTGACTGCACAGGAAAAGCTGGGTAACAAAGGGGATGAGATTTCATCGTCTGCTAGAAGCGTCTGATAAAGCTGAAGTTGAGCATCGTCTCGTCGGTAGACTTCTAACTGTTGTAATCGCCAATCAACAATCCAGTATTCTTGCACTCCTTTTAAGGAATACAATTTCAACTTCGCTTCTTTATCTCGACGTTCATTGCTCCCCCCTGCTGACAGCACCTCCACAATCAACTCCGGTGCGCCCGTTAAATGGCCTTCTTCATCAACAATCGCTGCCAGACGCTGATTGCTGACCCAAACCACATCGGGAATCACATTATCGGCATCAGAGAAAATCAAGCCCGGAGTCAGGATGGGTTGACCCTGGTTTGTTTCTTCAGACCACAATAATAATCTGGCATAAATGCGTCCCGCAGCACCTTGATGACCAATATGCGGTGCCCGAGTCACAAACAACTCTCCATCAATAATTTCATAACGTTTCCATTCATCCGCTGCTAAGGACTCAATATCTGCTGTCGTCCAACGGAGTGGATCTTTGATGGATTGAGTCATGGCGGCTCCTAGATATCTAGTTCAGCTAGGTTGAGTCGGGGACCGTGGGTCTCGATAAATTCCCGGCGAGGAGCGACGCGATCGCCCATCAGGATCGTGAAAATCCGATCCGCCTCCGCCGCATCCTCAATATCAATTTGCTTGAGGGTTCGGGTTTCGGGATTCATGGTGGTATCCCAGAGCTGGGTTGGCATCATTTCCCCTAAGCCCTTAAACCGCTGAATCGTGTAGTTGGCATTCGCAGGGAACTCATGTTGAACCAGGTTCTGAAGTTCGCGATCGCTATAGCAATAGTAGTGAGATCGACCTCGCTCAATTTTGTAGAGGGGTGGACAGGCAATATAGATATAGCCCTGGTCAATCAGTTCTCGCTGATAGCGGTAGAAGAAGGTGAGTAGGAGCGTCCGAATATGGGCGCCATCCACATCAGCGTCCGTCATCAGAATGATCCGATGATAGCGAAGCTGGGAAACGTCGAATTCCTCGCCTTTAATGCCGAGCCCCAAGGCAGTAATCAGAGACTGAATCTCATTGTTTTTGTAGATCTTGGCATCATCGGTCTTCTCGATGTTGAGGATTTTACCTCGCAAAGGCAGAATGGCTTGGAATCCGCGATCGCGTCCTTGCTTCGCACTCCCTCCCGCAGAATCTCCCTCCACAATGTAAATCTCTGAAGTACTAGGGTCGCGGGAGCTACAGTCTGCGAGCTTCCCAGGTAGAGTTGAGGATTCCAGTACCGATTTACGGCGGACTAGCTCTCGTGCCCGACGAGCGGCTTCAGCGGCGTTAAAGGCTTGCAGGGCTTTTTCAATTACAGAATCAGCGACATTGGGGTGAAAATCTAAATACTCCGTTAGTACTTCACCCACGAGGGAATCAACAATCCCCCGCACTTCTGTATTACCCAATTTGGTTTTAGTCTGGCCTTCAAATTCGGGTTCCGGCACTTTGACGGAGATAACGGCGGTTAAGCCTTCCCGGATATGTTCACCCCCAAGGTTAGAATCACCATCTTTAAGCTTGCTGCGCTTTCGAGCCAGGGAGTTCATGGTCCGGGTAAGCACCGTCTTTAGACCTTCTAAGTGGGTACCGCCATCAATGGTACGAATATTGTTGGCAAACCCCAAGAGGTTGTCAGAATAGGCATCTCGGCACCATTGTAGGGCCACCTCTACCTGAACATTATTGCGTTCCCCTTCTACATAGATGCATTCTTCATGAATGGGCTCTTTGTCCCGGTTCATATAGTCCACATATTCTTTGATGCCGCCATCGTAGCGGTAGGTCTCAACCTTGGGCTCGTCGGCTTCTAGGAGTTCCAGACGGTTATCGTGGAAAGAAATTTCTACCCCGGCATTCAGGTAGGCGAGTTCTCGCAAGCGGCTGGCTAGGGTCTTATAGTCAAATTCTGTGGTAACGGTAAAGATCGTGTCGTCGGGTAAAAACGTAATGGCCGTTCCCGACTCTTTGCGATCGGTGGGTTCGACGACTAACTCAGATTTCGGAATGCCTCGCTCAAATCGTTGGGTATGAACCTTGCCATTACGCCAGACTTTCGCTTCCACCCATTCGGAGAGGGCGTTGACAACGGAAATACCTACCCCATGGAGTCCGCCCGACACTTTATAGCTATCACCATCAAACTTTCCGCCAGCATGGAGAACCGTCATCACGGTTTCTAGGGCCGATTTGCCTGTAGTAGGATGCTTGTCGGTGGGAATGCCGCGGCCATCATCGGTGACTCGAACAGAACCGTCCTCATTTAAATAAATGTGAATATGCTTACAGTGACCCGCAAGGGCTTCATCGACAGAGTTATCGACCACCTCGTACACTAAGTGGTGCAAACCTCTGGGGCCAGTGCTGCCGATATACATCCCAGGACGTTTCCGAACCGGTTCCAATCCCTCCAGGACTTGAATCTGATCTGCACTGTAGTTTGTGGCCATGTAGTGAAGCGCTCCTATAAGCGACTTAAAGCAGTGTTGATTTGGGCAAATACAAAAAACCCCCCAAATTCTATCACAAATGCCTTTTAAGCGATTTTAGACCTGTCTTAAGGGCTGTTTACCGTGGGGTTGCATTATTAATTCTTTAGGATTCAGTAGGAATGACGCCAGGGTTGATCGTAATTTGTGGGCCAACGGCTACCGGAAAATCCTCTCTGGCATTGGCTTTGGCCCGACGTTTAGGTGCTCCCATTCTCAGTGCAGACTCTCGGCAAGTCTATCGGGGGTTTGATATTGGTACTGCGAAACCTTCTGTAACGGATCAAGAAGATGTTCCTCACTATCTCATTGATATATGTGACCCTACTGAGACTTTGACGGTTGCCGACTACCAAGAGCAGGCTCAGGCGCTCATTGCTCAGTTTCATACTGAGGGGCAAACGCCGATTCTCGTGGGGGGGACTGGACTGTATATCCGGGCGATTGTGGAGGGGCTGAAGATTCCGCGGGTACCGCCGCAACTGGAGTTGCGATCGCAACTCCAATCCCAAGGCCAGGTCCAGATTTACCAATGGCTCCAGCAAGTCGATCCACCAGCAGCCCAAAAAATTCATGCCCATGACCAAGTCCGTACCCTAAGAGCATTAGAAGTCTTTTACACCACGGGCATCCCCCTATCAGCACAGCAAGGCAAGAATCCCCCGTCCTATCCCATCTTGCAAATTGGCTTAGATATTAGTGATCTGGACCAGCATACCGACATCATTCAGCAGCGCACGGCTGCCATGGTGGAGCAGGGTTGGTTGACTGAAGTCCAAAAACTCATCGACCACTATGGGGTCGAACTCCCCCTCTTAGCAACCCTGGGCTATCAAGAAATGAAGGCCTATCTGCATCAGCAAATCACCCTAGAAGAAGCAACCGCCCAAACTATTCTTCATACTCGTCAATTCGCCAAGCGCCAACGCACCTGGTTTAGAGCGAATTCTGGCATTCACTGGTTTGATGCCACGAATTCTGACTTACTTTCTCTAGTTTGGAAGGATATTCAAGGTCAACCTTGGCTGTAAAGAATAAACTCCATCCATCACCCCCAAAATCTGACTGACCTTTGTTAAAATAGCTGGGTTGTTTCGGCACAGTACCTCTTTGAGCCAGTCTCTCGATTTACCTCAGGTTGGCGACCCCAAAGCTGACGAGTTTCTACAAGAACTAGCAGCGATTCAACAGACCAGTTCCAAACGCATTGCCATTTTGGGTTCTCGCCACGTCCCCCTCATGCATCAGCACATCATCGAAATGATGAGCTATGCATTAGCCCTTTCTGGAAACCGCCTCCTCACATCGGGTGCGATTGGCACCAATGCTGCGGCCATTCGAGGTGCGATGCGAGCGGATCCAAAGTTATTAACGGTGGTACTTCCCCAAAGCATGACGGAGCAGCCCCCAGAGTCTCAACGGCTATTGGAGAAGGTGATGCATCTGGTGGAAAAACCAGAACATGACAACCTGTCCCTGGCAGAAGCAAGTGCGATCTGCAACCAGGAGATCGTCTCTCGATGTGATCAGCTCATTTGCTTTGCTTTCCATGACAGCCATACTTTGCTCAAGACCTGTCAAGAAGCTGAAGAACTGCGTAAGCTAGTGACCCTGTTCTATTTTGATTAGGATTATGCCTGGGAGGTCGAAGGCCGCTCAGGTAAATCGAGGGGACTAATATCCTCTCCAGCACCCTCACGCTCATTAGCTGCAAACATACGCTCTCGTTTTTGTCGCATCTTTTCTAGGTTGGCAATGCTTTCAGCGCGTTTTTGTCTGAGACGTTCCAAGTTGGCTACGCTTTCAGCGCGTTTTTGCCGCAGCTCCTCTAAATTTGCCGTTGTTTGCACCCGTTTTTCTGCAGTTGACTCTAGGTTAATCGAGTCGCTGTTCTTGGGTAGGGGGGATTCTGGGGGAGTAGCTGGTTCTGAAGTTGTGGTATCCGTGAAAGGCTGTGGCAAAGGAAGCTCAGTGGCCTTGGGTAACTGCACAACAGGCTCAGGTTGAGTATTGGCCGAGGGCGCTAGGGGATCTGAGGCGATGGGCTTGGCCGCAGGACTTGTCTCTGACGTTACGGGGATCTGAGGCACAGTGGCGGCTGGTGAAGCCGCTGGAGGTTCTACTGAAGATGCTGTTTGAGGTTGCTCAGACTTATCTTCTTCGGCGATGACTAGCCAGCCAGAATGTTGATCGATGGCTTGACTAAATTGGTCAAAAATCTGGAAACAATGATTATTACTTTGTAGCGGTAATTCCTCATTTTTAACGACAACATCCATATTCGTGACGTTGCTGGTTGCCCGAGTGCTATCCACTAAAACTTCAATGGTAACGAGTTTGGCAAAGGGGACCTTACCCGGTTTCTCGCGGGCAATGATGCAGTCCTCTTTGGAGAAAAGCGCTTCCAAATCACAACTCTCTAACACAGCCTTCAATTGTGTAAGACAGTTGCTCAAAGATAATGCAACTGATAGCGAACGAGTATATCGAGCCATGGCAATTCGAAGGATGGGACACTAAAGAAAGAAGTTCACACTATAATACCCAATCTGCCTCAGGATTGCGGAAAAAGCACACTCATCGGTATCTGATTTAAGCATCAAGCTTCAAACCAAGATACGTTGAACCTCCTATATCCAGGAGAATGAGGGTCTAAGGCGTGTAAACACGGCAATAAGGGTAATAAACTCACAACAGCAACCAATAATCAATTGATAGAGATAAGGATTCAGTTTATGGGTGAAGTATCTTCTATTTTGGGACAGATATTGTATTTTTAATCTGTATTTTTATTTCTTTACGGCAAAATTAAAAGCCAACCTATTTCTGGCGGCTATTCTAGCTAAGCATTTCTAGATTTATTAAGTTCTATCAATGGAGGACGAATGCCGATATGTTCAGCCCATCCCACTGACCACACTCCTATCAGAACCTGTTCTCTAGAGAAGTGGATAATTGTTAAGATTGCCCCTCTTTTTCTAGTAAATAAGTGCAAATTTGCCCATTCTCAACATTTGTAACATCCAGCCTTAGACTAAATCACTCAATAGTCCAAACAGTGGAAGCTTACTTATAGCTGTCGATAATCTCTTGGCGACGAAAACACTCCAGACTGTGGTCGTTCACCATGCCTGTGGCCTGCATATGGGCATAACAGATAGTTGAGCCAAAAAATTTAAAGCCTCGTTTTCGTAGATCCTTGCTCATAGCATCGGATTCTGGACTAGTGGTAGGCCAGGTATCAGATGCACTGAAGGAATTAACGATGGGCTGTCCGCCCACAAAGCGCCAGCTATAGTCAGCAAAGCTGCCAAACTCGACCTGAATTTGTAAAAAGACGCGAGCATTGCCAATGATGGCTTCTATTTTTTTGCGGTTGCGGATAATACCAGCATTTCCCATCAGGATCTCTATTTTGGCTTCATCGTAATGGGCAATTTTTTGGGGATTGAACTGATCAAAGGCGGCTCGGTAGTTTTCGCGTTTACGCAGGACGGTATACCAACTCAAGCCTGCCTGAGAAGACTCTAGGACTAAGTGTTCAAATAAGTGCTGATCGTCATAGACAGGAATGCCCCATTCTTGATCATGATATTGAACATAATCGGGCTTGCTGAGATCCACCCAAGAACAACGGCAAATCTGATCGGAAGAAATCACTAGAATCACCTCGTGCTTGGCGTGCTAGAAAGGTTGAGTATCAAAACCGTGATCAAGTCTCAAGCCAGTATTCTCAAACTGTATCGCTACATCATGCACAAGAGTAGGGTGGATTAAAATGCGACCACGATGACGGCATCTTTTTAGGGGAGATTCACATTACTCTCATATTTAAGACACAGTATTATCCTGAGGGCAGGTTTAACTTGCCGTGATCCGTTATGAGGGTTGTCTATGAAATTTAAATTTGCACTCTGGCCTGCAGTGTTATTGCTCGGCATGGGCCTGAGCATGGGGTGTACAGATCCTTCAACGTCTAACGCAGGATCTGGGGCTGAACAGAGCCAAGCCAATACAAAGCCTGCTGTTTTCTCGGCAGATGGTGCAGCCATCCGAGGATATGATCCGGTGGCCTATTTTACAGAGGGTAAGCCTGTCAAAGGCACAGGAGAGTTCTCCCACGAGTGGCAGGGAGCCACTTGGCAATTTGCGAGTGCTGAAAATCGGGACTCTTTTGCTAGCGACCCAGAAAAGTATGCGCCTCAGTATGGGGGCTATTGCGCTTGGGCAGTGAAGAAAGGCACCACGGCCTCTATCGATCCTCAAGCCTGGAAGATTGTAGAGGGGAAACTGTATCTCAATTACAGTCTTGATGTTCAAAAGCAGTGGGAGGGAGATATTCCAGGGAATATTGCTGAAGCTGATAAAAATTGGCCGGGGGTTTTGGACAGCTAGTGGCCTCGACGTCCTCCACCCATGGGCATCACTGAGTCAAACAGACCACCCTGTGATTTCTGGTCTGTTTGACTTGACCGATATCAACATCTACTCCTAGCTTCTAAAAGTCGATTGGAGTAAGCGGTTGGGGTGAAACAGGGCTATTCATCAGCTGATTCATAGATAAAAATCAACTGGGTGCCAGAATGGCACCGATCAATACAGCAAGTTTGTTTAAGCCGTGACCTTCGACAGGATAGGGGTGTACAACTGCTGTAATGCCATCAGATCTTGGTAAAAATTGGTCCGGAACCAAGTCGCGTAACGGTCTGCTATGGAAAGTGGCAGTTTCGCTTGCTGAAATTGTTGATTGATTAGATGGGCGGCCATCATCCCTGAAGCAATCGCGTTTAGGACTCCCTGGGATGAGATAGGGTCGAGAACAGCTGCCGCATCACCGACTAAAAAGTAACCAGGGCCAGCCGCTGGATTGATCAGATGCCAAGTCATATCCATAACATGGGTGGTATCACTGGGCAAAAGCTCGGCTAGGTGGGGGGGATACCAAGGAGTGTCCGATGGCTGGAACCACTTCAAACGAGTCCACTGATAACGTAAGGGTTGGACCTTCGCAACGGATACCCACCCCCCTGGTGCTGAGGCAATCAAGGGAGAATAATCTTGCTCGGGACAATGTCCGATCCTATAACCGTATTCTACTTGTAACGAGGGAGAGTAGGGTGTGGTGTTGAGTTTCAGTTTTCGCGCTAGCCATTGATGGCGTCCTGTCGCATCCACCACATAAGTGGCCTCGATTCCCCCTGCCGTGGTGATCAGCCCCTGGACTTGTCCTCGGCTGACCAGGGGCTCAATGGCCCGACAGGGTTGAAGAACCTTGACTCCCATCGCTTTAGCCTGTTCCAGAAGCAGGGTGTCGAACTGTGATCGCTTGACTTGGAATCCTAACTTGGGTCCATGTTTATTCTCACCAAAGCCGTAAAATTGGCGCTCCCCTTGCAAAGCGATCCAACGTCCGGGACATTGTGGGAAGTTTGCCGTTAAGACTTGATCTCTAACCCCGAGCTTCTTCAATAGCGGCTCAATCTCGGGATGTAAGGTTTCACTCGTATGAGGTCGGGATACTTCGGCCCCTTCGATCAGAGTGACCTGTAATCCATGCTGGGCACAACGAATCGCAGTTGCAGTGCCACCTGGTCCTCCACCAATGACGACCACATTCGTTTTAGAGAGTGGTGCCATGAACTCCCCCTTCTCTATGGCTGCTAACGGATCGGTTATCCGCTAAAACGCAAAGATTGCGATCGCACAGTGGCTGCGCGTCTCCAATACATGCCATATACAGTTCCCCCCGTTGGCATTCAAGAGTTCGCTACGTATGGTACCCCCATCAATCCAGTCAAGGTTGTTTGATTCAATTCCTTATAAAATCTTAAAAAATAGTGTTGAACGAAAAAGTTGGCATCCCCGTTTCTTTAAGAAAGACCTAAAAACGATCGGCACTAATAGTGAATCCCCCAATCACGGGGGAATAGAGATGCGACCCTTAGAGGCGATGGAGTAAGGTTTCCGAGAGCATCACGGGGTCTTAGCTGATGGCGGAAAGTGAGATTGCCACCATTGATGCCAGTCTTTCCAGGTAGACGCTAAAGCCTGAGCCTGAGCTGCCGAGGTCGCATCACTTGAGGTCGAGAAGGTCATCCGGGTCCATAGACAACGATTGTCATGGAGAGGCGTTTGGCCGAGAATCCAGCCGAGGAAACGCCCAGATCGCCAATCGTATAGGGTACGGTTGCGCTTGAACTGATCGCTGGTGACAGTACTGGTTCCCTGAGGATTGATACAGGCATCTAGCTGGCTAGCATCGCCCTGAGTAAATAGGCTGAATTCCCCCACGCTTTCTACCGACTTCAGTACGGTGCCTAAACTGCCGGTCTGATGTTTAATCAGGGCTTTGAGATCACCATTGGTCTGGGCCAGATATCTCATCTCAATATGTAAATGGGTATCGCCTTGGTGGTAGTCATACCGCTGCCCAGACACCACTTCACCAGGAATATCTTGGGAGTCTGGGGTTTGATCGGGCGTGAGGGGCTGACTATCGGTAAAGGTCCAATCTGCAAGGGGAATGACTTGAGGAAATGGGTAGGGCGCAACTTGAGGGATTTGGGGTTGGAAGATTGCGATCGCAACTCCCCATACCAGAACCGTGATTCCCCAAACCACCGCTAGCGGGTTGTTTCTACACCATCTGATCATGATGAAAACCTCCCTTGGCGAGTCGGCAAACTGAGGAGTAGCAACCCTAGTAGCAATACGGCCAATAGCGAAAATAAGAGGGACCCATCACCTTGATGCCAGTAGTGCAGGGTATCCGGCTGACTGGAGAGAATAGCGAGGAGAGCCACACGACAGCCATTAGCAAAGAAGCCAATACTGACTGCCCCTAGCAAGATCAGATATTTCTGTCGGCCCTGCGTCGCGGTTAAAGTGACGTATATCCAGGCCAAGCCCAGAAGCTGGGTAATCGACCGTACCCCAGAACAACCGTTATAGACTTCAATGGCACCTCCTGGCAGGGCAATGGTAAAGCCCTGTTGATGGACGGCAAAACCCATTAGTCGCAGCAGCATTGTAGAAAGCTGTGTGGTCCAGGTGGTGAAATCTAGCAAGTAGAGCAGCTCCCAAGGCATGGCAAAGAAGCCTAAGAGGTAAAATGCCCCTTGATATTGCGCCAATCCCTGCACTCCCGAAGCCAAGAGACTTAGACTCACCAGTACCAGTAAGGGATAGAGCCGCAGAAAATAGTCAGATTCAAAGGTATGGAGCCCTCGATAGACCACGCCTGCCAGCAACAACAGCCCACCCCAGATGGCTCGATGGTCGCGAAGGGATAAATGATGGCGCTGCGTGTAAAGCTGCATAGCGGTGGCGGCCCAAAAGATACTGCTGGCTGGTAAGAGGTAGGGATATTGGCTGCGACGAATAAAGAGGAGATGGAGCAAGATTTGGGTCATACCAATGGCAATCAGCCATGTCTTCGCCCCCTTTTGGGACTGAGCCAGACTCATGACTGCCTCCGGGTGGGCAGCCATTTTAAGCCATGCTTTTTGGCCATAACCAGGAAGATACCGAATAGGGCAATCAGATAACCGAGGATTTCACTGGGTTCCGGGGTGGCATGGGCTGCTGGATTGGTCAGCTTCATGCCTTCTGGTAGATCGACTGGTACCCGTTGTTTTAGGTTGGGATTGTTGGGGTCGACGCGAATCTCTTCGGTAACGGCGACAAAGGCGGTGTATTTGGAGAGCAAGCGATAGGCAAGGGCGGTATCAACTACCTGCTTAACAGCGGGGTCTGTTTCCCGGCCATACATTTGGTTCATTAGGCTCTTAATGCGGTTTCGGCCCCAGAGTTGAGCAATGGCCTCATTACCAGAGGCATCAAATTTGACGTCCAACTCCTGCTCATAGGACTTGCCTCCTGCTATTCGGCCCGTAATTTTTAGCTTGCCAGATTGGCTATCCTGCTTGCGTCCGTGGAGAACCAGGGGCTGATTGGCAAATAGATCCGGGACTCGCAGGGGATAAATATCCGGGCCTTTGCCAGGCCCCACCCAGGAGACTTCGATATCGGTCAAGACGGGCTTGTTAATGGTTTGGACAAACTTGGCAGCCACTTTCTCAGCAGAGTCTTTAGGAGCAACCACTTCAACAGTTCCTCGACCGACTTCTGCCAGTCGATCCAGCAAAAACCGATTGGTGGAGAAACCGACCCCAAAGGGGTAAATTCGATTTCCCGGCTTCAGACGATCGCGCACGGCAGCAATGATGGTTTCGTCATCACCAATCAGGCCATCCGTGAGTAACACCACACTGCGCAGACGGCCATCTGGAGCCGGGGGGAAGGCGGCAACGGTATTGATGCCATTCATCAGTTCTGTGCCGCCATTAGCATCCAGTTTTTTAATGTATTCCAGGGCCTTTTTGCGATTGGCCGGGGTATTGGCGAGGGGCTTTGGAGACAGTTTAGAGGTGGTATTGGAGAAGTTGATAATGCTAAAGGTGTCATTGGGATTGAGCTTGTCCAAAAACTGGGTCATCAGCTTTCTAGATTGGACGATGGGCGGCCCGCTCTGAGACCCGGAGGTATCGATCAGAAATACTACGTCCTTGGGGACAATCTGATTCGACTTGTATTTCAGGGCTGGAATTAAGTAGGTGGCAAAGTGACCGCCCCGTTGGTCAGACTGGGTCAGGAGCGTGGCCTGGGTCTGCTTGCTGGCCACCTGATAGCGGAGAATTAGATCCTTGTTGGGGATGGTGGTTTGATTGGCTAGTTTGACCTGGGTTTGCTCGCCTTTTTTGCTGGTGAGAATGGGATGGGAGGGCGATCTCAAATTCCGTATCGGCACTCCTGCATCTAAATTGACGGTGATACTGATATCGTTACCAGACCGTTGACTAGGCGGCAGTAAGGGAGGCGTAATCTTAGCGGCATCTGCGACCCGAGTGGTATTGCCCGCTGCATCAATTTGGTCGCCAGGAATATAGCGAGGCCCGACCACCGTGGGAAAGACAAACTCGTAATCGCCCCCTTCGAACTCCAGGCTGTTGGTGTAGCGAATCACCACTTCAATGGTTTCCCCTGGCACGATATTGGCAAGGGATTGGGTAAATAAATTGGCTCGTTCTTGCTCTAGAAGGGCAGCGGTTTTGCCTTCCTGCTTGGCCGTTTCATAGATTTGTTTGGCTTCTTGCCGCTCTTTGATCACACCGCGAATAATCCGATTGCCAATCCGAATTTCCATATCGTCTACGGCGGCATCTTCGGGTAGCGGAAATTGATAAATCGCTTCCAATGGTCGGTCGTAGGGATTAGTAAAGGTTTGCTTCACCTCTACCCGCGACAGATTACCGGAGATATTGGCTTCGACATCGGTTTGTTTAAGGGGAAAGGATAGTTTCTTGCCATCCACCTCAGCAAAAAGCCCTCCGGTGGATGGAGATGGTTTTGATTTCTGCTTTACCTCTGGTTTGGATTGAGATAACCGGGGGGACTGGGCATGGGATTTGGATTCAAATCGCAGCACATTGGAACTGACAAACACAGTTCCCGCCACCATGCCTGAGAGTAATAGCAAAGTAGAGATGGGTTTGTGCCAAGAACTCGGTTGTTGACTGGGATAAGACATATGAGACTCCTTACACCAAATGCAATTGCCCCCATTCTGGTCAAGGTAAACGGGAGAACCAAGGGGAATTAATTGGGTGTTGGAACGGAGTGCGATCGCAAATTATTGGAATTTATAGGTTTTAATTGGGAAGTGGGTTCCGGCATTAACAGCGCCTATAGCATTGCCAAAAATTGGGTATGGAGAACGACGCAGACTTTAGCTGGCCCGTGGCTCGGGACTTTGCCAATCAACTCATTTTTGCGGCGACCGCCAAGCATCTCAGCGATTTAGAAGTCCAGGTATTGCAAGGGTCTTGGCATCACCAAACCTATGAGCAAATGGCGGAGCAGCTGCACTATGGAGCGGCCTACCTCAATCGGGATATTGGCAATCCTTTGTGGAAACGCTTGGGGCAGGCACTCAACGAGAAGGTCAGTAAAACCAATTTCAAAGAGGCGTTACGACGGGCTTGGGAACAGCAGGTCCACGCTCCACCTGTCGTAATCTCAAGTCCAGCCCCAATTATTGAAGGTCCGATTTCGCCGGAGTCCCCGTTTTATTTAGAACGGTCGGGGGTCGAGCAATTGGGCTGTCAGACCTTGCTCAAACCAGGAGCATTACTGCGGATTAAAGCACCACAACTGATGGGTAAAACCTCGTTGCTCTATCACTTGATGGCCTTTGCCCAAAAGCAAGCCTATCCCACGGTTTATATCGATATGGGTAGTATCGATAAGTCTGTGTTGGCGAGCTTGGAGAAGCTATTAAAGTGGCTCTGCGCCATGAGCAGCCGCCAACTCCATCTAACGAATCGCCTGTCAGAACTTTGGGATTCAGAGATTTTTGGCAGTAATGACAATTGCACGGCTTATTTTGAAGATCATATATTCCCAGAAGTGAAGGGGCCGTTTGTTTTAGGACTCGATAATGTCGATCGTCTGTTTCCCTTTCAAGACATTATTGAAGACTTTTTTGGCATGTTGCGGAGCTGGCATGAGAAGGGACGTATCTCTCAGCAATGGCAGCAATTACGTCTGATTTTGGTTCATTCAACGGAAGCCTATATTCCCCTGGATTATCATCAATCCCCTTTTAATACAGGGGTGCCTATTGGTCTGTCGGAGTTTACTGCTCACCAAATCCAACATCTGGCCCAACTGCATCAGGTGGCTCTCAGTGAGGGTGAATTGTCTAAATTAATGGCGATGATTGGGGGGCATCCCTATTTGGTTCGGGTGGCGCTATCTGCCCTAAGTACGCGGGAACTGACGTTTATGCAGCTTGTGCAAATGGCTGCTAGTGATGAGGGGATTTATAGTGCTCATCTCCTACACCACTGGGTCACTTTGCAACAGACGCCTGATCTGATGCAGGCGTTTCAAGGTGTGCTAACGGCTACAGCATCCCTTAACCCTGTGCAAGCCTATAAACTCCACAGTATGGGGTTAATTAAGCGAGAGAATAATCAAGTTATTCCCCGCAATGACCTCTATGAATCTTATTTTCAAAGGATATATTCGAGCTGAAATCCCTATCAAAGATGTTAGAAACAAGAGTGCTTATTATCTACAGAAACACGATCTCTAGCCTTTAAATAGTACTTAAATAAAATGCAGTTTCCCCTTGGCATGGGATTGAAGTTATGACAGAACTTACAGAACTTGCTGAACAAGCCATTGCTAAGATCAAAGCTTCGCTTTTGACTTTGCCTCCTAATATGCAAGATGCGGTCGCAGCACAGATTTTGGGAGATTTTGAAAATGTGCAAGATGACGCTAAAGCCAAGATCGTTCCGGAATATTTTGAGGATGAGGTGCGCAGGATTCAGAGCTATGAAAGCTCTAAAAGTGCTTTTCTTAAAGAACTCTCATCGGCCCTACCTGAATATTCGCTTCAGAAGAAATCGAGGGGCTTCACTGCAGATGAGATTCTTCAATATTTGGATAAGAGTGATTACCCTCTACTCACTCTGAACGTTGATATCGCAGCAGTTAGAGTAACAGGGTTTTGCAATCAAGAGAGCTGGGCGATTGTATATGAACTACTTATGAACTACCCGTCTTCAGATGGGATAGGACTGATGCTCCGTGCCTATGGACCTGGTGTAAAAGTAGCACAAGGATTTGACACGCCAGTTTTGCATTCCCCTTTTGAATGGTACAAATGGGAAATTGAATATGATGAAAGTCACACGCCTATTATCCCTCAAGAATTAGAGGTCTATATTCGTAATGACTTAGTTGAAATTCCATCAAAAGATGTAGTCAGACAAAACCGAGCGCCCGAGTTTGACTTTGATCTTTTAGTTCATCTAGTAGAAAGTTATGGAGAGGAATTATATTCAACAGATGAAGAGCTATCTCTGTATGTTTCAAAAGATTTAGAAAAGCTTGTTCATTTGGATGATTGGCATCATAAATATAATTTCCTCAAGGGTGAAGAGGAGGGTGTTTGGAAAGAAGATAAACTCCATATTCCTAGTTACACCTTGGGGGTGGAAGTTATTGCAAGGATTTTGGAAACACAATACTTCGATTTGTGTGACTTACCATCAGTCAGGCAGTTAGGTTTTGAGTGGACAACCTATGAATAATGCTTTACTAAAGATCTTTGTATAAAAACTTGGTACACAGTTGAGTTTTACTACTACTCATGCTGGTGCAAGGCATTCGGGTCCATAGAGCCAAGACCAGCAAGCGAGCGTAATGATGGGTGGCAGGCTTATGACTATTCAAGATTTGACAACTTGGTCCAACAGCACTGGAGCACCATTTCCAAAGTTAGAATAGTGAGCATAACTAGCGTAACGTCACCAGCCAATGACCGTTCAACACCCTCGCTATAGTAAAGAAGAGTTTGCTAAACAAGGCAATGAGATTTATGAAACCCAGGTACGCTCTCAAGTTGAAGCGGGCAATCATGGCAAAATTGTGGCAATTGATATCGAAACGGGCGCTTTTGAGGTAGCTGATACCCCTATTTCAGCAACAGATCGACTTTATGAACGTTTTCCGAACGCTCAACCCTGGGTGATTCGGATAGGTCATCAGGCCGTCTATCGTTTTGGCTCCCGAAGTCGTAAAAACACCGTATGATGCACGGCTTCGTCAACCAACGTTGTGAAGCCATCCTTCGCATTGCAGTGGGTCATGCTGATGCACCCAAACAAATCGTTGAAGCCGTGATTGATACAGGGTTCACAGGCTTTTTATCTCTTCCACCTTCAACCATTACCAGCCTTGGCCTACCTTGGTATTTCCGTGATATTGGAACTTTAGGCGATGGCAGTGAGGTCGTTTTTGATATGCATAAAGCAACCGTAATTTGGGATGGCAAACCTCAGATTATTGATGTGGCAGCGTCTGAAGCAGATCCGCTAATCGGCATGAGCTTGCTATATGGATTTAAGTTGCACGTTGATGTCACTACAGGCGGAACGGTAACGATTGCAGCTATAAACTAAAGTATGGTGATGCTACAAGTTTGGCGTAACAATTGATAGATGAACGGAGTCTAATCGGCACCGCAAACCTCTGCCTATCCAGCTTAATCTCAGTAGAATAGGCAAATACAACAACGATGAGCAATGCAATGCTTATGGCTGTTAAAGATTTAGCAATTTGGTTAGTCGCTCTCGCAATTATCATCCATACAGTTGAGGAAGGCTGGCTACCCGAATATCAAAAAGCGACCTCAAAGTCGCAAGTCGTAAAATCCACTCGCTTCTTTATTCTGGAAAATGCAATTATCTTTATTTTCGTAATTGCTTTAGCTATTGCTGGCTGGCGATGGCCGATCCTCAGCGGTATCTTGCCTGCCATAGGATTAACCCACCCATTTCTAGATCATGTGGGATTGAGTTGGAAAGGCCAAAAGCTGCGACCTGGAATTTGGACAGGACTCTTGCTGATGGTTCCCTTCAGCGTCTGGACCTATAGCCTAGCCAACACCCATAACCTCTTCAAACTTTATGAATTAGTGATCAGCGGGGCAATCGGGTTCGCGATCTCAATCTGGTTGTATTGGATGGTTGTTCAAGAGATGAAAAGTCTACCTAAGTGACCCCAAAAATCATTTACTGGGTTGACTGTGCATACCCCTCCAACTGCCATACGTAACCGCATACGGACTTGTTAACTCAAGCGTAATTTACGGACACTCTAAACTTTCGCGAGTGGAAACGCCTGTCACAGGGTTAACACCATCGGCATATTCGCACATCATCGTCACCTGATCGCGATCTAAAAAGGCATAGGAGAAATCAGCGCCCGTGATGGTGGCATCGTAGAATTTGCTGCTGGTGAGCATGGCATCCGTAAAGATGGCATTTGTTAAATCTGCTTCATTGAAGAGGACACGATCAGCAAAGGTCTCTGTTAAGTCTGCATTCGTTAAGTTAGACCGCTGAAAGGTAGCCATTGTTAAGATTGTGCCTTTGAGATTGGCATTCGTTAAGTTGGCTTTCAACAAAATAGCGCCTGCTAAAGAAGCCCCTTCGAAGTTTTTATTTTCGAAGTCTTCATAACGCAAGTCCGCAAAAGTGAAGTTTTGGGCACCATCATCTGCCCAAGTGGGTTGGCTATTGAGGACAAGGCAGGAGCCAACGAGCCAAACAACTGCAAAAACAACCGAAATAGTGCGTAACCAAGGCTTGATTCTTGGGTTCATCAATTTATATCAGACCAAAATTTTCCGTTCACTCTTTATTTTCGCATTTGTTCGGAGGAGTGGTGAGGCAGAACGGTGGATGTCGTAACGTCAGGGTGCTGAATCATGAGCGATTGCAAAGACCGAGGAGAGATGTTTCGAGACGTAGTGCAGCCGCCGTTCTACCTTAATCATTCAAAGGGTGAGGGCGTTGTCATTTCAGTATTCACGGCATGTCGTGCATCCATCTAGGGTGGAAGGTCTCTCGCTTAGGTGCTATGACAATAACTATGGAATGGACAGCAGGCTCACATGATTGGCTCCTCTTATGAATATCAGGTGGGAGGGAGTCTACCTGCTGATGCCCCTTCTTATGTGACCCGGTCTGCCGATCAGGAGCTGTATCAAAAGCTGAGGGCAGGCGAGTTCTGCTACGTGTTGAATTCCCGGCAGATGGGAAAATCCAGTCTGCGGGTCCAGGTGATGCAGCAACTCCAAGCAGAAGGCATTGCCTGCGCCGCCATTGAACTCACTCAAATGGGGAGCCAGCAAATTACGCCAGAC
Organism: Acaryochloris marina MBIC11017; assembly: GCF_000018105.1. GTDB lineage: Bacteria > Cyanobacteriota > Cyanobacteriia > Thermosynechococcales > Thermosynechococcaceae > Acaryochloris > Acaryochloris marina. The sequence continues at coordinate 4,511,218 of NC_009925.1, read as the reverse complement.
CAATGGTATGCCGGACTGATTCGCAGTTTAGTCAGCAGCTTTCAGTTAAGCGATCGCTTTAATTTACGGCAATGGTGGCGTGACCAGGCCCTGCTGTCGCCCGTGCAGCGGTTTCATACCTTTATCGAAACCATCCTGCTAGTGGAATGTACAAACAAGCTGGTCATTTTTATCGATGAAATCGATAGCGTTCTACGGCTGCCGTTTAAAGATGATTTCTTTGCGGTTTTACGAGCCTGCTATAACCATCGAACTGATAATGCGGACTACCAGCGGCTAGCCTTTGTCCTGTTGGGGGTTGCCACCCCGTCGCGACTCATTCAGGATAAACAGCGCACCCCGTTCAATTTGGGCCACGCCATTGAGTTAAAGGGTTTTCAAATCGCAGAAGCCCAGCCTTTAGTCGCCGGACTCACTGCCCAGACACCGCAAGCCCAAGCTGTTTTACAGGCCGTACTCTCTTGGACCGGGGGACAGCCCTTTCTGACCCAAAAAATTTGTCAGATGATTGCCCAGTCAGCGGCTCAACTGCCGACTCAAGCTGAGGCGATTGCCATATGGGTGACCCAGTTTATTCAGGACAAACTGCTGGCGAACTGGGAAGCCCAGGATGAACCAGAGCATTTGAGAACCATCCGCGATCGCATCCTCAGTAACGAACAATACGCCAGCAAAGTCCTCGACCTCTATCAACAGATTTTGCAGCAGGGGTCGATCAAGGCAGATGCCAGTCCCGCCCAGGTAGAGCTGCGATTATCGGGGCTAGTGGTCAACCGACTTGAAAAACTGGTCGTTGCCAATCGCATCTATGCCCAAATTTTTAATGCTGACTGGGTACAGGACGTCGTAGCCCGTTTGCGACCGCCCTTCTATGCCGCTGCCCTCCGTCAATGGCAAAAGAACCAATCCAACTTTCTATCAGGCGAACCCTTACAGGCCGCTCAGCAGTGGTCGATTGGGAAACAGCTCAGTGATGAAGACTATCGTTATTTAGCGGCCTGTCAGCAAGCAGAAGCCGATGCCATCCTGGCTCAAGCCCAGCGACGGGCCAGAAGGACGGTGTTGACGGGGTTGATCGCGTTGGTGGGAATTGCCGTATCAGCAGGTGCGATCGCATTCTGGGCCAACACCTCCATTCGCAAAGCCCAGGAAGTCACAGCCATTGAGCGCGATGCTCGACAAGCCTTGCAACAATCTGAATTCAAACAGCTAGAAGCCCTGCTCTTAGCCCTAAAAACAGCACGAAAAATGCAGGATTGGGGAGAGCCGCCTAACTTTCCCACCCTGACCCCGCTGCTCGCCCTGCAGCAGATCTTGGAAGATATGCGAGAGCAGAACCAAATTCGCGGGCATCAGCGGGGCATTACGCGAGTTCGTTTTACCCCAGATGGTCAACGGCTCATTACAGCCTCCCAAGATCAGGAAGTGCGGCTCTGGGATTTGGAAGGCAATCTGTTAGCCAAAATGGTGGGACATCGCTCCGGGGTAACGGATGCTTGCCTGAGCGGCAAAACCCTAGTCACCACCGCAGCAGATCGCACTGCTCGGTTATGGGATTTACAGGGTAACCTCCTTACAACATTGCCCCATCCCCAGCCCGTTAACGCTGTGAGCTGTCCACCCACGGCAGATGGTGCGATCGCCACTGCCACCAATGACGGTCAGGTTTGGCTATGGGACAAAAAGGGGCAGCCTTTAGCCGATTTTCGTCCCCATCCTTCTGCCATTACAGCTCTTCAGTTCAGTCCTGATGGTCAAACCCTAGCCTCTGCTTCTTTTGATCAGACTGTCCAAATTTCCAATCTTCAAGGACAGCGAATTTTGAAAATCCCGGTAGGGCATGGCCCCGTTCGCAGTTTGCACTGGCGACCGGATGGTCAAGTCCTAGCCACTGGCTCCTATGATGGCTATCTGCACCTGTGGAGTCGTTCAGGCAAGCTCATCCGCAGTTGGAATGGTCATCGTACCCAGGTGTTTAGCGTCGTTTTCAGTGCCGATGGTAAACAACTGGCCTCAGCCGCAGCAGATCGCCTCATTCATATTTGGGACTCGGAGGGGGAGCGACTCGAAACCCTGAAAGGTCACCAGGATTGGGTGAGGAGCGTGCAGTTTAGTCCCGATGGCAAATGGTTAGTCTCCGGTTCAGAAGACTACACCACCCGTTTATGGAACTTGCGCCAGAAAGGTCCAGTGCAGGTTCTCAAACATGCTCGCCCCGTTCTCAGCCTTAGTTTTATGTCTTCAGATCCAGCCATGGTGACGGCGGGTGGCGATCAGTTTATCCGCCTATGGGATCAGTCCGGGGAAGAACGGCTGCGGATTGATGCCCATGCGGGTCGAATTTGGGACATTACTCAGCAGGGAGAGTATTTTGCCACGGCATCAGGCGATCGCACGGCGCGGGTCTGGTCGAATACTGGAGACTTAATCACCGAATTGCGTGGGCATCAGTCGGAAGTCTTTGGCGTTAGTATTAACCCCACTGCTCAACGCATCGCGACCGCCTCTAAAGATGGTACTGCTCGACTGTGGAATTGGCAGGGACAGCCTCTCGCAATTTTGCGGGGACATCGGAGTCCCATTTGGAGCGTTACTTTTAGTCCCACCGAACCGATTGTAGCGACGGCCTCAGCGGATCAGACCGTTCGTCTTTGGTCAATGACGGGTCAAACCACTGCCATTTTAGAAGGACATCAAGGCCGAGTATGGACGGTGGAGTTTAGCCCTGACGGACAATCTTTGGCTACAGCTTCCGATGACGGCACAGCACGGCTGTGGGATTTGGAGGGGCAATCTCTAGCCAAGTTTGAAGGACATCGAGGGGCCGTTCGAGGTGTGCGGTTTAGCCCTGATGGTCAATCCCTGGCAACGGTTTCCGAAGATGGTACCTTGCGGCTATGGGAACTGCAGGGGCGTCAACTAGCTGAGTTTAAGCATGGCAGCAGTCGTTTGTTTGATCTCAGCTTTAGCGCTGATGGTCAGTTTGTGGCCACAGCGTCTGAGAATCAAGGGGTGAAAGTTTGGGCAGTTGAGGCCTTGAGTTTAGATAAGCTGCTGATTAGAAGTTGTGAGTGGTTACAGCTCTATCTCAATAATCCAACGGCGAATTTGCTCGATCAAGAACGTCAACTCTGTACTCCAACTCATTCTCGGTCCTGATATTGTTCAAGGTTTTGGATATGAAGTGGGGCTATCCATCCTACGTGATTCGAAGAAGTCTGAATATGTAATGTTTGGGCAACAGAATTAACATTGCCCAGTTCCCTGTCAGCTTTGGTAGCCTTGGCAGCATTGATTTTGATCAGAACCGCATCATCTTTGGAAGTATGGTACCTATGCTTAAATTTATTGAGATCAAGTACCTTCTGTTGTCTATACACCATAGCTTGCATCGGTTTGATCGAATGATGATGATTAGCGGAAACAGTGAACTTTTCCTGAAAGATAGACCTTTATATAGATCAAAAGAAATCTTGAAAGATAAGCTAAAAAATCTCCAAATTCATGTTTCATATTATTAACTTCTTTATTTTTATTTAAGAAGCCTAAGAAGCCTACAAGTAGAGGGTTTTAGCGATTGAAGTTTTTTGTGTGATCAAAATGAAAGCTGTTTGGGAATAACTGAGAGTGGAAATATACCCTCTTTGGGCTATACCAAACGGTTACAAAAGCTTTCAATCCCCTGCAAGAAATTGTAGGGGATTTTTTTCGTTTTAATGATTGTTCAAGTGTTGATTGAAGGCCGTATGAGCAAGGTTTAAGGGCATATCTCTACTCATTCATATTGCGGTAGGTGGCAACAGCAGAAGGAGAAATTTGGTTCAGATATCGGAAAATCCAGTATTTGAAAACCGTGTCTAGCATGACCGGAAACGTTGCAATAAACATATTGATGAAATTTCGGTCTTGGGGTAAACCAAAATGACTGAGGACACTTTCCACAATCACTTCCCAACCATGAGGTGAGTGGAACCCCACAAATACATCCGTAAATAAGATGATGATAAAGGCTTTTGCACTATCACTGAGTCCATAGATAATTTCATCAAAGAAAGACTTGAGAACCGCAATCTTCTGACGGTTCAGGACAAAGTAAATGGCTAAGGCGACCAGCGAGAATAAATCCGAAATGGCATTTTTTAGGGGTTGCCGTAGGTCCCACTGATATTCTTCTTTTAGGTCTTCGGCTTTGGCCTTGAGTTGGAATTGAATCTCCGCCGGCGAAAGGGGAATGGGGCTGGTTAAACTTTCAAATTTGAGTCGCTCTTCAAATCGAGCTAACTCAGTCAGGACCTCATTCTCAATCTCAGGATTAATCCGAATCTCAATTTGTTCGGGGCCTTTCAATTTATCGACAAAAGGACCAATCACCAAGTTTTTGGACACTTGTTGGGTGAGTAAGGGGACAATCATCAACCCCAATACAAAGCTAACGGCGGCCCGGGTGCGCACCCTAGAGTTGCGAAAATCATTGAGGATGTCATCTTCCGTCCCTGGATCCGGGTTGAGTTCTTTGCGAAAGCGGGTGGCTGTACGCAGAATGGAACGGGGAATAAAGCTACTGCTGTCTAGTTTGGATGGATCTTCAGTAATGTCATCTGAAATAAATTCAGATTCATATAGGGAGTTTTGGGCGGACTGGATGGGCAGGGGCTGAGGAATATTTTTTTTCATCTCTGAGCCAGACTTAGGTGCCGAGGCTCTTGCCGCCTTAGAGGCCGCTGCAGCTGCTTCTCGCTGAATAGAGGCCGAACGATACCGTTTCAAGACTGCATCGATAAACGCTAATTTATCTAATGAACCTTGGGCATCAATAGAGGGTGAAACAAGTTCGGAACTGTACTCCTCAGAAGTGACATCGTACTCATCGGTAAAATCTATGGTGTTGGGAGTATCTAAGGGGGTAGGAGCTGGGGGGATACTGGGGGGCTTGAGCTTGTCAGCAACTTCGACTACTAAGGAGCTGGACTTGAACTCTCGTAAGCGGGTTTGGATAAATTGCAGGTTCTTTTGGACTTCGGATTGAAAGTAGTTGGTCATCACGCTTTCCGTGCGGATGCGGAGCGGAACAGGCTGACCTTTAAAATGTTTTTTTTCGATTTCTTCGATGGCGCGAGCCGCTTCATAGGCACCATCTAAAGCTCGCTGGGGAGTCTCCCGATACCATTGCTCAACAAATTTAAGCGAACGCCTAAATGGGTTTGGAGAAGAAGAACTCATGATTACCCTACTCGCTGCTGCAATCTGGGGGTATGGGTCATGGGGGCATGATGTCCTGAGACGTTATGTAAGCAAAACCTACCAGAATTTAGACATAACCTCATAATAGGTATGTCGTATAGTAGCAAATTTGCTTCTCACTGACTGGGTGAATTCTGTTCCTACTTGGATATCGGGTCCAGTGCGTAGCGGTAAAACCACTGCGTTGATTCAGCATCTAGTGGACTGGTCAAATCAGCCTTCTGCAATGGGAGGAGAGCCCCCTCAACTTGCAGTAAAAACAGCCCTGGTTTTTGCGGTGAATGCTGATAATCGCCAGGTCTTGATGCCAGAGATTGCACAAGCAACAACAGGCAAAATCATCGTCCAATCCACTACCCCTCTGGGCTTCTTCGAAAATGAAGTCATGCTGTTTTGGCCCCTGGTGCTCAAAGCCCTGGGCCTCCAGGCCCAATTCCCCCTCCGTCTCCGCCCAGAAACAGAACAAGAGTTAGCTGCCCAATTTTGGCAGGCTGCCCCCTGGGAAGAACTGCAAGACCTGGAAAATATGTCCCCGGATCGGTGGGTACGGCGGATTTTAGATGTCCTTCAGCTTGCCGCTTTTGGCGGTATCGCCTTAGAAGACTTACCTCGTCGTTTGGAGGATGGCTTAGGGGAACTGAACTGTGACCGAGCTCTAACGGAAACCATTGCCCAAATGCTGATGGATTGGCGGGACTGGTGTTTACAGCATGGCCTGCTTACCTATGGCATTCTGACAGCCCTGTATTGGCGCTATTTGTTGCCTGATCCAGCCTACCAAGGCCATTTGTTACAGCGATATCAAGGGGTGTTTGCAGATGATGTGGATAGCTATCCTGCCATCACTCGGGATTTATTTGAGGTATGGCTCAATCATGGATCAATAGGTGTCTTTAGTTTTAATCCTGATGGTGCGATCCGCCTGGGGTTGGGGGCCGATCCTGATTACTTAGCTGGGCTCAAGCTAGTCTGCCAATTGGAATCTTTATGTCAGGATTTTACGCTTTCCTTAGGGGCGGTCATCGGCCATAATATCGTCGCCTTTGTCAGTGGAGAAACGTTTGAGCTACCGGAGCCGTTGACTTGTTTGCAGACCAGTTCCCGCGCTCAGCTTTTACGTCAAACGGCCGATCACATTATTGAGGCGATTGAGTCTGGGCAGGCGCAGCCCGAAGAGATTGCTGTGATTGGCCCTGGTCTCGATACAATTGCCCGCTATACCCTGATCGAAATTTTGACGGCTAAGGGGATTCCCGTTGAATCCCTTAAAGATCAACGTCCCCTGAATAGTTCTGCCATCATCCGGGCCTTATTGACCCTTTTAACCCTCGTCTATCCTGGCTTAGGCCGTCTTGTCGATGCAGAACAAATCGCGGAGATGTTCGTTGTTCTCACCCATCAGCGCACTCCCTCCTTAGCCAATGCGGCGGGCATGATCGACCCTGTGCGAGCAGGATTACTTGCGGATTATTGCTTTCAACCCCATCCCGAACACCCCAAACTGCTGCCGGTTCAGACTTTTCCCCGGTGGGATCGTTTGGGCCATCAGGCCACCACTGCCTATGACAACCTGCTGAGCTGGCTGGAACAACAGCAAAAAGGCTCAACGGCGCAACAGCCCTATCTCACCTTAAACCCTGTGTTTATCTTGGATCGGGCTATCCAGGAATTTCTGGCCCCCCATGCTCTGAGTTATGATCAGCTTTCGGTGTTGCGGGAACTGATGGAGACGGCCCAGCATTATTGGCAGGTGGATGAGCGGTTACGGCAAACCCAGACCCGCCACCCGCCTTTGCCAGAAACCGTCGGTCAGTTTATTCAGCTTCTACGGCAAGGCACGTTAACGGCCAATCCCTTTCCAGTTAATCCGAATGGTCAACCCCGACGAGCAGTGATGCTGGCGACGACGTTTCAGTATCGGATGGCTCGTCAGGTCCACCGCTGGCATTTCTGGTTAGATGCGGGTTCGGCCCTCTGGCATGGTGGTGGAGCCGTGATTCTCTGGGGCGCACCGTTTTGCTTGCGGAATTGGTCGGGGGAACCCTTGACGGTTGAGGAAGAAATGAATAATGACCAGGCTCAGTTGCGGCGACTGTTACTCGATTTATTGAACCGAGTAACGGAAAAGGTGTTTCTCTGCCACAGTGATTTATCCGTGAGTGGACAAGAACAGGTGGGGCCATTGTTACCTTTGGTTGATGCGTCCACACCTCTAGTGGATAATGACTCACAAGCTCAGAGGGAACAGGTAGATGAAGCCAATCCTGACGTTGTTACAGTCTAAAGGACTCCGGTCTTCGGCCCAGCTAAGCCTGGCTCTTGCCCTTGGCTGCGTTGGTTGGGTAGAACCCGCAAAAAGTGAGTTTCGCAAGATACCTGTGACTTCCGTAGAGTCCTGTTCCATGCGCTTAGCTGGAGCAGAGGAGATTCCCCATACCTGCCATCTGTATCGCGATGCTAATGCCAAGCTGCCCGTATGGGAAGCGGCTCTGGGGTTTGAGTTTGGTCGTTTAACTTACCGACAATGGCAACGGTTGGTGACCACCTATGGGACTTGGCATAATCGGCGCAATTTGGCGCATTACGATCGAGATCGCAACTACACGCTGATGGATTTTATGCCGCCGATCATGCAGGCATGGAACCGACACCGCTTTCACGAGCAAGAGGTTACTGCTTCGCCAATGTCCGCTGGCCCATCTCAGCGTCGATCGACCACTACTAAGCTTGCTGCCAACTGTTGGGGCACCCTCTACGAAATCCTGCGGCTGGCCAAGCAAGATAATCCACCTGCCCCCACCCTGTTTGTGACTGATAGTCACCCCATGCTGCACACCTTGTGGCAAAGATCCATGAAGATACAGGCCAATCCCCAAACGGGAGATATTGTGTTGGTGTACCACCAGCATGGCAACCACACCTATTTAGATCATGTTGCCCTAGCGGTGGATCAGCAGCTTTATTTTGAAAAAGCAGGGGCGGGGGATGATGTCCCCTATCGCTTGATCGATCATCAGACCCTGGAACAGATATGGAATCCAGACATCTATACTTTTGAGTATCGTCGTCCTTATTCCCAACAGCAGTGGCAACCTCCAGAGCAAGTCTTTGGCCAGGAGGGGAATCCGTATATGGTCTATGGCCATTCTTCGACCCAACCGAGGGCCAGTAAGGATAGCTCTCCCAATTTGCCAGCCCCAATGACTTATTTTGCGATGAAGCAGCTACCGGCCTTTGTCAACGTTAAGGGGCGGTTTCGCTTGTCCCCAGAAGCTTACGACCCGAAGGTATGGCGTGACAGGCCATAAGGTCAGTTGATGGGACAACCGCTTATCGGAAAAACAGAAGAATAAAACAAATACAGAGTAGGCCCCACAACACTACAGGATGAATTCCCAATGGATATTGAGGTGGGGGGACACTCGTGAATTTTTCCATGACCAAGCAGGGAATTGAAATCCCTAAAGCGTTAATCTTGGTTTTGCCAACTCCGACATATCCTTGGCTTTGATAGAGAGCCACAGCGGTTAGTGAAGAGATAACCCAGATTCGATGGCGCTTTTTCTCAATGGCGAGATGTTCAAAAAACTGGAGTAGTTGTGTGGCAATCCCTTGGCGAATGTGATCTGGATGGACATAGATTCCCGCAATACTCGTTTTGCAGAGGCTAATGGCAATAAATCCAACCAGTGTTTGATCCTTCTCTGCCACATAAATGCGCTCGTAGCCCCCACGCCATTTATGCTGAGATCTGACAATCGCATCCACTTGATGGGGGTTGTAATCTTTACTGCATAGCATCCTAATCGCTTGTTGCTGGATATCGAGGACCTGCTCCATTTCTTCCGTGCAGGCCAATCGAATATTGAGATTCATCAATTAATAGGTGGGTTAGAGAAAAGTCTGTCTTTTCCTAGAATTCCCGATGCAAGACGATCCTATGCCATATTTTGAGTTTGATTCGTGATACAAACTGCAGGCTGCTGTACTGCAATGGGGAATATTACAGTATGGAGAATACTGTTGATCCTTCAACACAATTCTTTGATGATTTCGTTGCCGCGAGACTAACCTAAATCCTCTAAGAGAGTGAGATGCATGCCCCGTTCAAAAGACCAATTTTTGGTATTTGGTTCTCCCGCTATTGAAGAAGCGGAAATGCAAGAAGTCATGGCTAGCATGCGAACGGGCTGGTTGGGGACTGGCCCGAAAGTGATGCGGTTTGAACAGGATTTTTGCACCTATAAAGGTAGCCAACATGCGATCGCAGTCAATTCCTGTACTGCTGCTTTACACCTAAGCCTGTTGGCAGCGGGTCTCAATCCCGGCGATGAGGTGATCACTACGCCGTTAACTTTCTGTGCCACGGCCAATGCCATCATCCATGCAGGGGGTGTCCCAGTCTTGGCGGATGTCGATCCGGAGACCATGAATATCGATCCAGCTCAGGTCGAAGCCAAAATTACCGATCGCACCAAAGCCATTATTCCCGTCCATTTTGCCGGTCGTCCCTGCGAGATGGATGCCCTTTGTGCTTTAGCAGAGCAATATAGCTTGGTGCTAATCGAAGACTGCGCCCATGCCATTGAGACAGAATATCAAGGACGCAAAGCCGGAACCTTTAGCAACTTTGGCTGCTTTAGCTTCTACGTCACCAAGAACATTACGACGGGGGAGGGGGGCATGATTCTCACCCAAACCCAGGAAGATACAGATCGGATTAAAGTGTTGGCTCTCCACGGCATGAGCCAAGATGCGTGGAAGCGCTTTAGTGATGATGGCTATAACCATTACCAAGTGGTAGAAGCAGGGTTTAAGTACAACATGATGGATATTCAGGCTGCCATCGGGATTCACCAGCTCCAACGGGTCACCCCCTATTGGAATAGACGGCAGCAGATCTGGCAGCAGTACAATCAGGCGCTGGCCGATCTGCCCCTCACCCTGCCCACCCCCCCAGCCCCAAACACGGTGCATGGGTATCACCTCTATACCCTCCTCATTGATGAAAGCCAAACGGGGATTAGTCGTGACCAGTTCCTGGTTGCCATGCATCGCCAACATATTGGTACTGGCGTTCACTATTTAAGCCTGCCAGAGCATCCCTACTATCAACACCGGTTTGGCTGGCAACCTCAGGACTATCCCCATGCCACCCGCATTGGCCAACAAACCGTTAGCATTCCCTTGTCCGCTAAATTGAACGACCTAGATGTTGAGGATGTTGTGGCGGCAGTCCACCAAAGTTTAGATACCTCGGCAATCGCGGCCTAACTGACCTGATTCTGCTCTTTTACGGCATTTTATCCGTCATGCGCATCGTCTTTTTAATTCCAGATTTAAAGCAAGGGTGGTTCTGGGAAAAGCTAGAGACGACCCTGTCCCGCAAACCCACGTCAGCCAATTGGTCTCTCCGGCGATGGTTATATGTAACGGAAGTCTATGGCGGCACCCTGAATATCATGCGTCATTGTTGGGTGGCCCGCCAATGTGGTGCGGATGCTGTGCTAGCGACCATGAGTGGTCAAGATAATTATGGAGATGTGTTTGGGGTGAAGCGCCCATTGCCCTTTATCGCCTGGCAAGATCGACAGCCCGAGGATATTTGCCTGGTGCCCGATTATGCCACCCAGTTGATTAAGGATGTAGATGGGGTTGCGATCGCCTATGAACAATCCCCGCTCCAAACCAAGACCGATTTCGACTACCGTAGTGATCGCGTTCTCCTCTGGACCGACTCAGACTTGATGCAGGGGGTTTGCGCCCAGACCTACCCAGGTAAACCGGCAGAAATCGTCCCCAATATTGTGGATACAGAACTGTTTCCCTTTATCCCCCAAGCCCAGCGAGAACAGGGATTGTTGTTTGCCTTTCCCCGCAAAGGAAAAGACTTTATCCTAGACACCCAAACCCTTTATCAGCAAAAAGGCGGAAGTTTTTGGCGATTTGAATTGATTGATGGGATTTCCCTACAGGCCCTAGGGCAGCAGTTCCGTCGTCCTCAAGCCTTCCTGGCCTCGGCCAATTTTGAAGGATGCGCCTTACCGCCTCAAGAGGCCATGGCAGCGGGAATAGTTGTGGTCGGCAAAACGGCACGAGGGGCTAATTTTTGTATGGAACAGGGCAAAACAGCCCTGACGGGAGAGACCCCTGAAGAAGTAGTACAGTGTCTTTTCCAGCTAGAAAATGAAACCTTAAGAAATACCCTGGCACAAAATGGCTATGACTATATCAGCCAATATTTTCCAGAAGGAAAACCGACCCAGTTCTGGCAGCAGAAACTAGCTGAATTTACAGCTCATCTTGACACCTAGCATTACTGTTCCAGGGAATGTATAACGGAACGTAGCGTTTTGTGCAATTCATCAGATTAAACGCGAATTGACAACCTTGCGTAGGGTACACTCCAGAACACAGCCCAAAACGCCATAAAGCCAAAATTCTCTGTATAGTGCCAAGAGCAACCCCTGTTCTCCCATGTCACCGTTTCCCCTAGACCGCTTTGATCTGAATGCTCAGGATATTCAAGATTGGTATGTCAACAAAACCCTTAATGATCCCCATCGACTAGCGATTCAAGCGCTGCAGTCTCAACGCATTTGCGTTATGGGAGGCTGCGGTCAGGTGGGTTCCCACCTGGTGACCAAGCTCTATGAATTTGGCTATCCCTTGGATCACCTGACCATCAACGATGATTTACGCCTGGGTAGGCGGGAAAATTTACCAGCTATTCTGAGAGACCAAGTGGATACCCGCTGCCACAAAGACTATGCTCTTAATCCCGGCACCCAGCCAGATATGGTCATTTTTGTGGGAGGGCGCTCTAGTGTGCCCCACTTCCATACCCTGGAAGAGGTCTTAGATGAAGTCGATAGCTGGAAAACGGTTCTGGAATGGTGTGTTGCTGAAAATATCCGCTTGATTTTTGCCTCCACTAGCAGTCTGTGCAAAAAACGCCCGTCCCTTGAGGATCAGCGCGTGTGGCCTGCCTCCCTCTATGAAGCCGCCAAGCTGATGATGGAAGATATGGCCATCCAGCAAGCCCTATGCAACGACTTAGCGGTTCAAATCTGCCGATTTTTCTCTATCTATGGCGTAACAGAGCAGCATAAGGGCAAGTTTGGCAATCTATATACGCAGATTTTGTGGCATAGCTTAGAGCAGACCCCCTTTGAACTTTGGGGACGTCAAGGTCAGTTTTCCCCCGGAGAACAGACCCGCGATACGATTTTTGCTGCGGAAGTGTCCCGCGCCTTACTGTACTTATTAACGTTGCCTAAGCCTCGCCCTCAGATTAATAACATCTCAGACTTGGTCTACAACATTGGCCAAGGGCAACCCACTGCCATTCGCACCATGATTGGTCAAATCGAGGCATTGTTGCCCTCGGACTGTCAGCCGATCATCGTTGAATCTGAAGTACCAGAAGAGATTCAAAACTATGTCGTCCATACCTGGGGCAACCCCCATAAACTCTTAGGAACTGATTTTAGTCCTCAATTTACCGAACATCCCGATAACCTCAAATTCATTACCTATGCTCTGTTGAGTAACATGGATTGGTATTGGTCCATTGTCGAGCAGTTACGGGAGCAGTCCTTAGTAAGCGTGGTTTAGCCCTGTTGCTGCAGGACGAAAGACATCAAAAGGGAATGCTGAAGGGAGCTGACCACCGCTGAGAAAATATGACACACTCAGAACAGTGGACTCAAGCCAGATGTTACTGAGGCTTTGACGATGAACGTGTTTGATGATGTAAGCCGCTTTCTCGAAAAACAGCTCGAAGAATTTCTCCGAGCCCATCCACACCTGGAGTTACAGGTTCTTGCTGATAATATCCGCGAGCAAGAAGTCAAAACGATGAAGTTACTGACTGATCTACAAGCGGAAGAAAAACGCCAACAAGACGCTATTTTAGCCACTGCCAATGAAATTCAGCGCTGGCATGAGCGTGTGAAGAAAGCGGAGCGAGCCGGACGCCAGGACTTAGCCACTGCCGCCAAAGAACGAGAAGCCTCATTGCTCAGTCAAGGGAACCAGCAGTGGGGACAAATGGAAGTGACCAAAACACGCCTCCAGCAAACCCAGGCATTGCTAGAAAAAATTCAAATTCGTCAAAAGGAGGTAAAGGAAAAAATTAAGCAAACCCCTCGGAAGCCTCAGCCCAATCCCTCATCAAAACAACCGTCCGATCCCTCGAAAGGTTGGTATAAGCGGATCTCTCTGAGTGATCCGGATCCCTTGGAAGAACAATTTAAGAACTGGGAACGGGATGCCGAATTTGAAGAATTAAAGCGAAATATGGGACGCTAATAAGAATAAAAGCAACTAGTTATTGACTGCTTGAAAAAGAAAGCTGTTTTGAGGAAGGGATATGTTGTCGAGACTGTTATTGCTGATGGGCTGTACCTGCTGTTTATCGTTGGGAGCGGTTCCTCATCTAGCCATGGCAGAATCTGACTCTGAGCATTCGGCTGAAATGGCGGACGAGCAAGGGTTAATTCATGTGGAAAGCCAATATTCAGTGCCCATCACTGCAGATCGGCTGGTTACGGTGTTAAAGAGCAAAGGTATGACGGTCTTTACCCGGATTGATCATGCAGCTGGGGCTCAGTCTGTCGGCAAATCTCTGCCCCCCACGGAAGTGGTGGTGTTTGGTAATCCTAAGGTGGGCACACCGCTGATGCAATGCAGTCCCACCGCAGCCATTGATTTACCCCAAAAGGCGCTGATTCGGGAAGATAAAACAGGCAAAGTTTGGCTGTTTTATAACAACCCTCAATATTTGGCACAACGTCACCAGTTAGAGGGCTGTGACGCGGTGTTGACCAAAATTGAGCAAGCGCTCGCTAAGTTTGCTCAGGCAGCAACTCAGTAGTGAGGGTTGCTCAACACACTGCCCGCAGCAGTAAAATCAGCGCTACGGGCAATGGATGTTTAGAGATAAAAGCGTTGGCTTTAACCGAACAGGTTCTCGATCAAGAACTGTTCGGTTTCCTCTTCTGGGGAGGGAGACCCGGCAATTAGGTCGTGAATCTCTTGACTCAACTCTCGGGCCTTCTCGTACTGGGTTAAGTCCCCTTGATCAAAATAGAACTTAGCCGCGGTGCGCAAATCATCGACAGCATGCTGTTTATGACCAAATTCAGATTTCAGTAACCCACGCTCATAGTAGGCATGGGCGAAGGTGGGCTCTAAGCGGATAGCTTGGGAAAAATCTTCCATGGCTACGCGCTGATCCTCAAGTCGCTGCAGGCGCTTACGGGTCATCCCTCGATCAAAGAAATGCTTGGCCACGTTGGGATGGGCTGAAATGGTTTGGGTGAGGGCATCAATCTCTCGCAGGATATCAACCAGTTCTTCAACCCCTTCTGTCTGAGCCGCGAGATATTGGGCACTACTCTTTTGATCTTCCACCTGACTTCCTAGGTCTGTAGCCGAAGATTGCAGTTCTGCAATCGCAGCTTGTATGGTTTGCACCTGAGTTGCCAACTCCTCCATCTGGGCTTGAGTGGCTTGGCTTTGCTCACCCAAGGAGATGACTGTTGCTTCCCCTTGCTTGTGATTGTTTTGCAGGGATGCAATAGTTGATTCTAGTTTTTCAGTCTGAGTATTGAGGGTGGCAATCGTTTGTACGGTTTGAGTATCCTGCTTGGTGAGATGCTCAATTTGAGACTGTACCCCTTCACTGGCCTGCTTAATTGGGTCTAACTGAGCTTGGAAATCCGCTTGGTTCTGTTGGAGCAAATGCGCCATTTCCATCCGTTGTTGATCTTGGAATGCGCCAATTTGACGTCGACGATTGGCCAGTCCTAGGGTGGCAGATAGGGCCAAAGGGATCGAAGCAACAGCGATTTGTTCTACGACGATGGCGGCTACCGAGCCACTGATGGCGGCAATAACCGCCAATGATTCAGCAAGATCAAGCCAATGGGAGCTACTGTTACTCCCGGGTGTATTTTGTGAGGCTGACATAATTTCTAGAAACCCTAAAAACGCTCAATAATGGTTCTGTAATGATTAATTTAATAAGGCCTGATTGAGGCGGAGCGCAGGCATCATTAACTCTGCTTCCTCATCGGATAGATGGTCTTTCAATACCCCCGGCATCTCTTGCCAAGTCAGGGCAGAGGCCTGCTCATCCTTGACGGCATGTACAATGGTTCTTTGCCAGAGTAGGAGGCCATCTCGCAGGCGGTCTAAATCGTTAAATAGCATGGCTGCTGCGGCATGACGCAATGTGTTTCTGCGATCTCGGCGACACGTTTCGGAATAATCCTGCGACCCCTTATGAAAAACCTTGGGATCTGCAGCCATTAAAACTTCGTCTGCTTGATCCGTAATTGCATCTTCAGCATCTCTAATCTTTTCATAGGCGCTAATACGGTCGCGCACGGATTGCAAGTAGGACTTCAAAAAGGCTAGATCTGCCTCAGTGGCATAGCGACCATCTGTTTCAATATTCAGTCGCTTCAATTGTGACAGCATATTATTTCCCCCAGATAAAATCTGTTGTTATACAAGTTGTGAATTAGCTAAGTGAGTGGACACATCACTGCGAGTTTCTTCCAGTTGGCTGATCATGGACCGGGTAATCAGCTTTCCAGCTTCAACTAAGACCCGACCATCCAGAGGATGAAGGATATTCTCTTCCGCTCGACGTCCGATTAAGCTCTCGATGTCACTGACATCACTGAGGTACATACCCGCCGGGAGTTCAACTACGACGCCTTCCCCCATGACTTTGCTTTGACAAGCGAGGCGAGAATTCAGTTTGCAGGTCGTGATCACCCCTAAAGTCCGCCGTTCTCGGCGACTCATGGGAGATAAATGCTCCATGCCATCCTTAATGAAAATATGGCAGGTTGCACACATCCCACGTCCGCCACATTCATGGAGGACTTTCAACTCGTTCTTAAGCAATGCTGACAGCAAGTTATCGTTGGTCGGCACGCTTGTTTCTTGACCAATCGGATCTAACCTAACTATTTTGGCCATTGCTTACTTCTCCAAAGTGGAATACTCATCAACTGCATCAACATTGGTTTACCCTGTAGCTTGGCTATCACATAACCGAGCAAGGATAGTGTCATGATCCTGAGCTTCTTTGACCCAAGCTTCAGCTGCTTTCATGCGCTCAGGTAGGCCTAGAATAAAGCGATTGCAATCGGCTTGCATTGACTCACAGGATGTTTGCACGCCGTCTAACTCTCGGCCAGTCAGTTGGCTAAAAAAGGTACTCAGGAGCCCCCTTTCGACGAAGCAAGACGGCTTATCTCCTGTTTCCCGGCCCTGGGCGAACGCCGAATTCTGGGTCGTGATCACCAAAAATCCTTGGTGGTGGTGACTAAAATCAAAATCGATTAGGCCCCAGCCATAGGTTTTCCAGCATTCCTTAAAGGACTGTAGGAATTCCACCATTTCCATCTCTGCCAAGGGCTTTCCATAGTAGTCGCTGACTTCTGATGCAAATCGGCGGTAAAAATTCTTGCCCCACCAACGACCACATTGCAGTAGAACTAAATCGGCAGCAGGACCGACCTCATGTTCTAAGCTACTGTATAAAGATTTGAGTAGGGTGTCCGGAAGGGCAATGAGGCGAGATCCTTCCCGATTCTCGATTAGCCCTAGTTCGGTATCTCCTTGCACATAGACTTCAGGGGCAAAGAAATTACCTGGGATGTGGTTTTGACCAATTAATTCTTCAACAGCAATCATATTTATTTCCTCTGGTCATTAACTCAACATTGCTAATTCGGGGCTGCTTTGGCCGACCAGAGTGCGATTTGCCTCCGTTAAAAATGGCTCAAGCGAGGCAAGTTGGCTCTCCGATAAGACAGAACTCAAACTCGCGTGCAGCAGCTCACTGATCTTCTGGTGGAGGGCAGTAAATTCACTGTCACCAACCACATCCTTCAGCCAGCTCAGTTGGATGGTAAGGGTTTGAGGTTGATCCGTGAGCATGGCCATGGCGCTATAGCGCAACACCGACATCCAGTGGGTAAACACCTTCTCCTGATCAGATTGGGAATTAGAGAAGGTCTCCTTGTTTAACTGATCGGCAATGGCCTGAAAAATAATCAGTTCTTGATCTCGTAAGGTTTCATAAAGGGCCAGTCGATCTTGCAAAGCATCGACCTGCTGTTTGAAACCGTTCATTTCTGGGGTCTGTAAGTAGTGATCTTCTGCGGCCCGCAGATAATCTTCAAAGTTCGATTGCATGGTAATCCTCAAAACATATCGGAGAAGTCATTTAGATTCAGATCATCCTCAAGGGTGATTGGGGATGATGAGGGAATGCTGGGCATCGCTGCAATATTAGGTTGCCCCTCCCAGATAAAATGCTGAAAAAATGCCTGCACATTTAAACGTGTAGAGAAGGATGGAGCGGTAGCAACCATCATTGGTTTCTCTATCAGGCGTCCTGTCCAATTGAATTGACTGAAAAATGTCTGGACCGTCTGACGTTGCCACGCAATAGACTCACTTGCCTCAGGGATAGGGTCAGCTTGGAGAATGGATTCTCCTGACCAGTTATATCCTTCTAAGAACTCACGAACTGTTAGATATTTCCAACTATTCACGATAGATATTCTCCACCCTGCAGCTTAGTTTCAATATCTCGGGCTGTAGCTCCTTCGTTTTGCCAAAAGGTGGCGGCATCAATGCGATCTTGTTTACCCAGCAAAAACTTACAGTAGGTTTCTCCCATGGCATAGCATTGGGTTTCGATACAGCTCAGTTCTTTATTCACGAGGTGGGAGAAGAAACCGGCGAATAAACCTGCATAGATATGGCAGACGGGCTTGCCGACATCTCCAAGGGTGCGAGCAACCGCAGAATCGAAAATGTTGATAAACATAAAACCGTTTTGCTGATTATCCAAATCAACTTCCCAGTTTCCCCAGCCTTGGCTAGTAAAGGGCCACCACCAGGCTTCTAAAGCAAGAGAGGGGCGGCATTTGCGCAGAGATTGTTGGAATTGGGCTTCAAACCAATTTTGGAAAAAGACCGCATCTTGCTTGCCCCACTCTTGGCCGATGTTATACATCACGACCGTTGAAGCACTACCGACTTCCTGTTCTAAACCTTCGATCAGGGCCACAATAAAATCTTCACTCGCCAGAATATTGCGAGATTCATGCCAATCATCGATAGTGCCTTTTGAATGATTGAAGGTAAAGAAATCCTCAAAGCGGTAGTGATTTAGCTTGTGAGGGTACGATTGCTTGAATGAACGACCAGTATTACCTACAGGCACACTGGTAGCGGTTTCAGCTGGTGTAAAAACCATTGAGACTAACCCTTTTTTATGTAATTTCAATGACGAATGGGCATTCGTTACTTAGCAAAGGCTCAAATGGACCTAAGACTGATAAGCCAACAAGTGTCCTCTGGAATCGCGAACCGTGCAGAGAACTTTGTCTATCTAAAGAATGCCCCTTTTTAAAGTTCGATTCTACTCATCAGGCAGATTTAATGATGCAGATTTTGTCTGTGGAAAACACACGTTTAGCAGAATACCCATAAGTCGTATATGCAAAGCATCACTCACTGGATTTGAATATTCACTTTTGAGCCGCATTTTAAAGTCTAAGAAGCCTGGTTATGCAAACAATGAAAAAATATTTTTTTGTAAATAATATTTACTAGGATTACATATTCATCGATGCGGCTAAATCGGTGAAATTACGGATTTGCAGTCCTTTTATTCTATTTTCGTATAAATTCGAACGTCTTCGTTCAGCCCAACAATTCCGTTTTCTCGAGTTTTGACCTCCAGGCACTTTTTTCTTTCACTAGCGGTTGTTTTAGTGTCTGATCAATCTGAAAAAATGTGTAACCTAAATAAAGGAGCTTCACCTTATAATCTACTTCTTTGACCTTATTTGCGCAGTAAAGGTTCGATTGTGCCCACCAAGATTTCACCCATGACCAATTACTACATACGGAAGCTGTATCGGCAGAAAGATCCGTATTTATCGCAAGTAGAGGATATGGGCGATGACTTTTCCACCTTTATGGATCTCGAGCAGGTCTTAAAGAGCCTCTATAGTGGGGGAGAAATTGATCTGATGGTCCGGCAGTTAGAGACCCTCGTTCAGTATCACCAAGGGTTAACTGCACAATCGTTTACCCCTCAGCCCCAATTAAAAGAGGTTGAACAGCGGATCTTTGCAATTTTGGGGGAATCTTCAGCCTCGGATCAAGGTGCAAATGCTCCTCAGCCTGCACCAGCTGCCAGTCCGCCTAAACCTACGGTTACAGTGGATGTATTGCTTAAAATTTTGAATCAGCTCCAAGAGAGTAGCACTACTTTTTTAGGTGCAGCGATTACTACTAATTATTTACAGGCCGCCCGCCCTCAAAGCGACTGGTTTGAACAGTTTCAAATTCAGCGATCGCAACCCGTTACCTATGCAGCCGATCCGGCCCAAGCCCTAGACGAACAGCAAAAAGAGCTGGCTCAAAAATGGATCAAAGGGTTTGTCCAATCCTGCTCTCAAGTGATCACCAAGTTTCCTGAGATTGTGAATCTGCCCCAGTTGTTAGGGCAGCTCTAACCTAATACTTGTTATCACCTCGACCATAGGACTCGTATTTCGGTTGTAAGAAAGCGTACAGTAGAGTTAATCTTTCGCTTTTAGATCGGTAGCCCCGTGAGTCATCCAGATTACCTTGAACGCATCCTGACAGCACGGGTCTATGATGTGGCACAGGAAAGTCCACTGGAATTGGCCCCCCGTCTATCCGACCGTTTGCACAATCGTATTCTCCTCAAGCGAGAAGATATGCAGTCAGTGTTTTCCTTTAAGTTGCGGGGTGCTTATAACAAGATGGCTCAGCTGCCCCCGGATCAACTGCATCAAGGGGTGATTGCGGCTTCTGCAGGCAACCATGCCCAGGGCGTCGCTTTAGGGGCTCGCCAATTGGGCACAACGGCGTTGATTGTGATGCCCGTGACCACGCCCAAAGTCAAAGTTGATGCCGTCAAAGCCCGAGGAGGCCAGGTGGTCCTTTTCGGAGATACCTATGACGACGCCTATGCCCATGCCCGGCAGCTCTCAACAGAAAAAGGGCTGACGTTTATCCATCCCTTTGATGACCCGGATGTAATTGCAGGCCAAGGCACCATTGGCATGGAGATTTTGCGCCAATATCAAAAGCCGATTCATGCCATTTTTATTGCCATTGGAGGGGGTGGCTTAATTTCTGGGATTGGGGCCTATATCAAGCGATTGCGTCCCGATATTCGGATTATTGGGGTCGAACCCGTAGATGCGGCAGCCATGCATCAGTCCTTGCAGGTGGGCAAGCGGGTGCGGCTCTCCCATGTTGGGCTATTTGCCGATGGGGTGGCGGTCCGAGAAGTGGGCGAAGAGACATTTCGCCTCTGCCAGAAATATGTCGATGAAATCGTCCTCGTGAATACGGACGATACCTGCGCGGCCATTAAAGATGTCTTTGAAGATACCCGTTCTATTCTGGAGCCAGCGGGGGCTCTGGCAGTGGCGGGCGCCAAAGCCTATATTGAGCGGGAGCAACTCCAGGACCAAACCCTAGTTGCCTTAGCCTGCGGTGCCAATATGAATTTTGATCGGCTTCGCTTTGTCGCTGAACGGGCTGAGTTAGGAGAACGACGAGAAGCGATCTTTGCCGTTACCATCCCTGAGGAGCGCGGAAGCTTTCGTAAGTTTTGCGCCTGTCTCGGCAACCATAATTTGACGGAGTTCAATTATCGGATTGCCGATCGTCAGGAAGCCCATATTTTTGTCGGTGTACAAATTCAAAACCGGGCCGATGCGGCCCACATTGCCCAAGCCTTGGAAGAACAAGGGTTTAAAACCTTGGACCTCACGGATGACGAATTAGCGAAGCTGCACCTGCGACATATGGTGGGGGGCCGATCGCCCATGGCTGGCAATGAATTACTTTACCGATTCGAGTTTCCGGAACGGCCAGGTGCCCTAACGAAGTTTTTAGGCTGTATGAGTCCCGATTGGAATATCAGCTTATTTCACTACCGAAATAATGGCGCGGATTATGGGCGTATCGTCGTCGGAACCCAGGTCCCTCCTGACGAAATGAATGAATGGCAATCCTTCTTGGATACCCTGGGCTATCCCTATTCTGACGAAAGTCAAAACCCTGCCTACCAGCTCTTTCTGGGATAAATTATGATTACGGGTTTTCTGGTGCTGCTTCTCTATGAGCTATTAGGAGAAGTATTGGTGCTGCTGCTGAATTTACCAACGCCAGGGCCGGTCGTAGGCATGTTCTTACTATTGCTGACGCTGATGATGCTGGGCAAAATCCCGGAAGATGTGGAGAAGGCGGCCACAACGTTATTGAGCCATTTATCATTACTGTTTGTGCCCGCTGGGGTGGGGGTGATGGTTCACTTTCAGCGAATTCGCAGTGAAGGATGGGCGATTCTGGTGGCCTTATTGGTGAGTACGGTGGTGACGTTAATGGTGTCGGCCTGGACCATGCAGGTGGCGAGTAAGGTATTGACCCTGAGGAGACGCTCCGATGCCTAAATCAAACTTGACAGAAATCTGGGTGTACTTAGCTGCTTCACCTTTGTTGGGCTTGAGCATTACCCTAGCGGCTTATCAAATGGCCTATAGAATATACCGATGGGGGAAAGGGCATCCGCTGTTGAACCCGGTGGCTATTGCAGTGGCGTTGCTAATTGGGTTGTTATCCCTCACTAAGACGTCATACTTCACTTATTTTGAAGGGGCGCAATTTGTGCACTTTTTGCTGGGACCAGCGACGGTCTCCCTGGCCATTCCTCTCTATAAGCAATTGGCTAAATTACGACGACTATGGCTACCGGTTACCTTGGCCTTAATGGTAGGCATCAGTGCCGCAGCGCTGAGTGCGATCGCAACTGCTGCACTCCTAGGTGCAACGCCCCAAACCCTCCTGTCCCTAGCGCCCAAATCCGTTACGGCACCTGTAGCCATGGGGATTACTGAGAAAATCGGTGGCCTCCCCTCCTTAACGGCGGTTTTAGTAGTGATGACGGGCATTATTGGCGCTACCTTGGGGACCCCTATCTTCCGTTGGCTGGGCATCCGAGACGATAGCGTCCGAGGAATTGCTATGGGGATTACATCCCATGGCATCGGCACGGCACGGGCCTTTCAGGTGAGTGGGGAAATGGGAGCCTTTTCAGGGCTAGGGATGGCTTTATCAGCCTTTGTCTCTGCTGCTCTGTTACCCTGGCTGTTACGAATGTTAAATCTGGACGCTTAAACGGGTGTCGGGTGAGTTTATCTTTGATCATCCCCTAGATGTGACGCTAACTTCACCTTGAAGCGATTGTTTTCGGCAATTATCAATATTACTCATAAACAAAATTTATGAGGTATCACCCTCAGAACGTAAAGGTTTATGTATCAACTTTTGTGTTTGTTGTTACATTACGATAGAAAATGTGAGGAATGTTACATTTACCTGCTGCACAACTGGGAACGCGCAGTTTGGCTTCCTCGAAATGAGATACAACGTGACTGATTCTGTAGAAGCTAGCAAATCGCTAGCTTTTTTTATAGCTATTTCAACTTTTTCGTTAGGACCTTGAGCCCCCGAGTATATTGAGGATCGGATTCCGGTGGTAAAACCTGGCCAGGTTGCGGCTTAAAAGGTTTGCCTTCCTCACTTTTGACAAAAATATTAGGCTTGATACCAATCTGGTTAATATTCTTACCCTTGGGCGTATAGTACTTCGCGACGGTGACCACCAATCCAGAGCCATCTTCAAGACTTTTGAGGACTTGAACCACCCCTTTACCAAACGTAGGGGTGCCGACGAGCTGAGCCCGTTTGTGATCTTGGAGCGCAGCAGCTAACACTTCACTGGCGCTGGCGGATTTTTCATCGATCAAAATCACCAGGGGTTTGTTGGTCAAGACGGGGCCATAGGCAAAAAAGTCTTGTTTTTTACCTTTTTCATCCACACTAGAAATTAAGCGGTCTTTTCCCATCCACATGCGGGCAATGTCAATACTGGCATCAAAGACGCCGCCAGGGTTTTGGCGTAGATCAAGGACATACCCTTTGACCTGTTGCTTCTCTAAATCCGTCAGGGCTGTTTTCATCGCTTTTGCCGATTTGGTGGTGAAAACCGGCATCCGAATATAGCCGACTTTCCCTTTCGACGTTTCCTGCACTTCATAGACCAAGGGATTGACATCAATCTTCTCCCGCACCAGCTTATAGCGGGAAAATTCTTTGCCTCGGCGAATCTGGACGGTGACCTTACTCCCCACGGCACCAATGATATATTCGCTGGCCTGACGGGGGTTAATCTCTGAGGTCGGGGTGCCGTTGATGCTGACGACAATATCTTGAGGTTGAATGCCAGCCGCATCAGCAGGAGAGTCCGCTACAGTTTCGATCACCTGCCACTCTCGGGTTAAGGGATCAAGGGAGACGGTGACACCCACACCAATAAATCCACCTGACACATTATCGACGAGATCCTTGATGCCATCGGGGGTGAGAAAGCGGGTGTAAGGATCTTGCAGCTTCCTGACCATTTTGCTGACAGCGACGTAGGCGTCCTGCTTGGAGGTATAGGAACGACTTAAATAGTCTTGGCGGACTTCTTGCCAATCCTGCTGATTGAAGGTGCGGTCGACATATTCTTCCTGAACGATTTGCCAGGCTTGATCAACCAGCGCCTTGTGACTGTTTTCTAGCTTGGCTTCGGCGGTGGATAAGGTCAGGATTGGAGTTGCGATCGCAACTCCCACCATCCGCAACACTTGCACATGAACCTTAGACATGGAGGACCTTTCACTGGGGGAATCAATAGCACCGTTGTACATGGGACCATGCAACAAGATCCAGTTGACGATCATTAGGGGGCTAAAGGTCCCTTGCGCCAGCGGGTCTTCTCATACCAAGCAGCCACCTCTGGCATCCACTGCTGAAACTGAGTAAACATCAGCTCCGTCATCACCCGCGTTTCCATCTGGACATCGTACTTACCGCGAATATCTAGTAGATGCATCAGGGATCGAGCATTCGCGCTCATCACCCAATGCTGGCGGACATCAAAGGGAATAAGTCCCCGAGCATGCTCTTCTGCTAATCCCTGGTCAATTCTTTCGGCATAGCGTTGGCAGGCCTGGCGGCACCAGTCTACATCTTGCTGGCGTTGCTCCAGACTATAGTCATACTTTTTACCCTGGCGATTGGTGTAGGTGCCCACAGGACGCAAGTAGAAAACATCTTCTAGTTCTTGGGTGCCAGCTACCACATCTAAAATTCGTTGCCCTGTGTATCGGAAGGACTGCACATCGAAAGATACATTTCGATGGGTCCGCATTTGTTGCATGGTGCTGTGGGGGAAATAGCCAAAGTTGAGCACGATTTGAGGATGCTCCAGGGGGCCATAATGTCCACGATTGCCTTGGAGCAGATTCTTAATCACCAACTCTCCGCATTTCGCTTCTTCGGGCCATTGATTCCGATCCGTCACGACCAACTGTTCAGCATAGTCCTGATGCATGGCAGCATAGGTAATCTGCTGGGGATTGGGGGTGTGGGAAATGACCTCAACCGTAAACCGTTCGTCCATAATTGTGATGCTACTTTCAGTAAACTCACCCAAAAGTGGATTGCTAAATCCTTTGGGTTAGAGGTTGGTGCAGTGTCATCTTAAGTCCAGAAAATTGAGACATTTCCTTGATCAGTTTTTTCTTAAGGAAGGCATCATCATTGAAGTTCTTGGAGACCTTGAGTATGATTTCTCTAAGGTAAGTGGGCAAAAACGATGCGCTTTAACAATAATCCAACGGTAGTTTTGGGTGGAATGCTGACAGCAAGCGTTGTTTGTCTACAAACGCAGGTTGCTTTGAGTTTGCCATCTAGCCAAATTGGCAAAAGTGCTAAGAATTTTACTGTTTTGATTGCTAGTGATTATCCAGGGTCTGGGGTAATCATCAACAAGAAAGATAAAACCTATACGGTGCTAACGGCAGAACATGTCGTTAGACATTCGGATTTTGAATATCATGTTGTCACCCAAGACGGGAAAAAACATCCGGTGAAATATCAAACGGTGAAGAAATTCCCCGGTGTTGATTTAGCAGTGGTGACCTTTACTAGCGATAAAAACTACATGAGTGCCAAGCTAGCGAAGTCCGAAGAAGCAGGAATTGGTTCAGTGGTCTATACCGCTGGCTATCCCGATCCAGGCCAAGCGATTGAAAATCGGATTTTCCAATTTACCGATGGCAAAGTATCGGGGGTCAATCCCAAAGCAAAAGACGGATATTCCCTGATTTATACCAACATTACCCGTAAAGGCATGAGTGGAGGTCCTGTCCTCAATACCAACGGTGAATTAGTGGGTATCCATGGTCGAGCAGAAACGGATGTCCAGGGTGATGTGCAAGTGAAAGCAGGTTTGAACCTAGGAATTCCCATCAAAACGTTCTTATCTATCGCCCCCAAAGTGGGAATAAAACTAGATTTTAAAGCCCAGCCCACGGCTAAACCGCCAACTCCCAAGCCGACGCCTACCGCTCAACAGCAAACTCCTGCGGTCCAACCTCCTGGCTTCCAGCCCACATCCACGACGCCGACAGGAACACCACGGCTCCCCTCACGCCCCAAACCGATTCGTCCGAAAGGAACTGGCCAATCTCCCGTCTGTGCAGGCAGTCGATGCTAGGTCTACCGTTATTCAATAGATTTTTAAAACTCTCTACCTCGCTTAATTGATCAAAATGACTTTAAAAAAATCAGCTCTTGTAGGTTTTACCGCCGTTAGCTTGACTTTTGCTGGCTCAATGACTGCAGATGTCGCTCTAGCGGGAAAAGATGACGCCATTTATGAAGATAATTTGACCACGACTCAAGGATTGCAGTGGGGAGGCAAAAAACTCCCCTTTAAGAAAACCGTCGATATCCGAGAGAGTTTAGTTGATACACCCTTAGGCAAAGTAACCGCCGATCGGCATCTTGTTGGCAATGACTTAGACGGGTCTATTTTCGGCCGTTCCCGTAAGCCAGCTCCAGGACGCAGCGCATTTATCTCCCTATGGGGCAGTAAAATCGAAGGCTGTTTTGTAGAAATGATTATTCAACATGCCCCCGCTCAAGGGCGTGTGGATCCCACGGCAATCATACCCACTTTACTAGAACTTGGAATTGGCGGTCAGCTGGTTGAACTACCGCCTCAGTCGGCATCTCAGCCAAAAGTTTTTTCCCAAGACTATACAAATACCAGTTTCTTTGGGAATAAAACAACCAGCGGTACTTGGTATATGACGCGCAATATCTTTGTGGTTGATTCGGGTATTGCCAGTCTTCTGTCTCAGGCCCCCCTCAAAGAAACTCGGGCTCGACTTACTCTTTCCAACGGCAATAAAATCTTGATTCCGATTAATAAGAAGACAGTCAGTAATTGGAAAACAGCCTATAGCTATAATCCAGCCTGTAAGGATCCTAATGCGGCTGAGCCACCTGCAGCTACAAAATAGCGTGTATTTTGATTGCAGCTACTCCCTGAGAAAAGATAGGGTGGCTGCAGGCAGTGGCAACTTACTGTAAGGAGAAATCGATTATCTCTAACCCCTGAGAGATCGCCTTCTGGATCGAGGGGGTTTGCTCTTGCTCTTGCAGCAACTGTAAATACTCTCGTATTTCTTGGGCTTGAATATCATTGAAGGGGGATGATTCAAGATAGTGACAAATTCTCCGAACGGCAATCAGTCGTTTGAGTGGATCGAGGGCAGTCAAATGATTGATCCAACCATCAAGTTGGCTGATGGGGGGATGCCCCTTTTCTTGCTTGAGGAGTTGCCAGCCAAAGAGACCAAGAACCCCTAACAAACCTAGTCCCTGCAACAGAATGGCGAACGCGAGTCCAAAGCTATTCGTGTCTTGCCAGATTTGCAAGGTTAAATAACTAGCAGTTAAGGACAATAGGCCACCAGCAATAGCTATAACAGTGGTGGAGTGAGAGCTAGATAACCATTTGACAACGGCAGACCATGCGAAGAGTGGGGTTGCCAGCTGTTGTTGGATGAGCAGTGCTGTCCCGATGCCTATGGATAGAGCAATCAGTAACATCCCGTTCCAAGCCATAAGGCAGAATGCACCCGTGAGGGCCACGACCCAAACCCCTAGTCCCTGCCGACTAATCCCTTGAGAGCAGCGATGAACAAACTGTTTCAGTTGAACCAACACGCTAGCCGCCAAGTCAGACAAGAGTGTGTGTCTCACAGGTGAAATCACATGGTCGGCAAACCAATGCCATATGTTTTGAGGGAGAGATGAAACTTTGGTCATGGATTTGACCTAATGCAGTCGTTACAAAATGGGAATGGGACGGTGAGGGAATTGAAGCGCTCAGTCTCTACACGAGTTTAACCTACCATTTTCCATAGCTCCGACGCAGTTCTTGATTATCAAAACTGTATCGACCGGGTCCGTGTTGAGCGAGGAGCAGAAGCCCACCGATTAAACTCATGTTTTTGAAGAACTGGATTTGTTCCATTTGATCGGCCAGGTTGAGATGGAACATCAACGTCGCAGGCACTAAAAAAACGATCAATGCGATCGCACCCCAACGCGCTTTCAAGCCAAATAGGACAGATAGCCCCCCGCCCAGCAACAATAAGACCGCTCCAATGGCCATGATGAGGGCTAAACCAGCAGGAAGCCCCTTGCTAGTGATTGCTTGTTGAGTCCCTGCAAAATTGAAGCAGTGAGCAACGCCGGAACGGATAAAAACTGCCGATAGAAACCCTCTAGCGAATAGAGGTAATAGCCGATCAATCATGGCTGATTTCTCACTACTGGGTGACTCACTTTAACCTTATGCAAATTTGGATATTCGTCAACTACGGAATTAACCGGAGCGTTCCCCTTCACAAAACTATAATGGGGATTGAATTAATCGCTTGAGCTTGCCTGTGACTCCTTCTGACCTAGAAACAGCACCCTCCAAGGCCCCAACGGATGCCGACATCCAGCCAGATGATGGGCTTAATGATGTGGAAATGTCATTGTTCGAGCATTTAGAGGAACTGCGTTTTCGAATTTTTTATGCGCTGATCGCGGTTGCGATCGCAATCGTCGGTTGCTTCTTTAAGGTCAACTTAATCGTCAAAGTTTTAGAGCGCCCAGCTCAAGGGGTTAAATTTCTGCAGCTCGCACCTGGAGAATACTTCTTTGTCTCCCTCAAAGTCGCTGCCTATAGCGGCATTCTGGTAGCCAGCCCATTTATCCTGTACCAAATTATTCAGTTTGTGTTGCCGGGATTGACCCGTTCGGAACGGCGGCTGTTAGGTCCGATTGTCCTCGGTTCCTCCGTGCTCTTTTTTGTGGGAATCTTATTTGCCTATGTGGCCCTGATTCCAGCAGCCCTCAATTTCTTCATCCAATACGGTGGAGATGTGGTTGAGCAGCTTTGGTCGATTGATCGCTACTTTGAATTCGTCTTGCTGCTGTTGTTCAGTACGGGGATTGCTTTCCAGATTCCCGTGATCCAGCTTCTATTAGGACTCACGGGCATTGTATCCAGTCGCCAAATGTTGTCTGGGTGGCGATACGTGATTCTGGGCGCTGCCATCCTGGGTGCAGTACTGACCCCCTCAACGGATCCCCTGACCCAAAGCTTGCTGGGGGGCGCTGTAGTGGGCCTCTATTTCGGGGGCATTGGTTTAGTCATACTGACGGGCCACTAGTCGAGACTAGAACTGCTCCAGCAGCCATTCAGAGGTCCTCCCACCCAGTTCTAGGGGGATGCTGACGGCTTTCCCCAACCGGGGCCTTTGTTTCGTGGCTTGAATATATTCTTCGACTTGCTGGACCGCATCCCACCCCCGTATATAGGTTGCGATCGCACCTAAATGCTCAAAATATTCGGGTTCTGACATGGGAAATGAAGCTTGTTCTAGATAGCGCCACATGACTTGAACAAAGATTTTGCCTTGGGTGCGGCGCAGCTGAATATCGTAAGACCGCCCCCATTTATTGATCAGGAGTTGATGCAGTTCTTCGCCGGTCATCCGCCTTCATCCCATGTCTGTGAAGTCTCTATTCTGTCCTGTCCTGGGAAGGAGAAGCAAGCTCACAGATAAGGTAGATCCTGGGATTGGCCGCAATGAATTTACATTTCGTATGAAATACGGGCTCATCAAGTGTGATAATAATGTCAAGAAATGTTATGACACCTGATGGTGATTTGCAACATGTCTTTAACTCAGTCATCGATCACAGATCAATTCTGAGTTAGGAATACACTATTCCGAGCATGAGCAATTCCATAGGGTCAGGCTCTAATGCTGTCCATTACATCAGTAACATCACCGTAAATCATGGCTCAAGTCTCTGGATCTTCTGACGTCCCCGATATGGGGCGGCGTCAATTTATGAATTTGCTGACCTTTGGTGCAATTACCGGCACCGCGTTAGGTGGGTTATACCCTGTCGTCAGGTACTTTATTCCTCCTTCGAGTGGAGGATCTGGGGGTGGGCTGAACGCCAAAGACGCCCTTGGTAACGACGTTGTGGTCAGTGAGTTTTTGGCAGAACATAGCCCGGGTGACCGCACTTTAACCCAAGGTTTCAAAGGAGATCCAACCTACGTTGTTGTCACAGATAGCAATGAGATCGCAGACTATGGTCTAAATGCGGTCTGTACTCACTTGGGTTGTGTTGTTCCCTGGAATGCAGGCCAAAACAAATATATTTGCCCTTGTCATGGGTCACAGTATGATTCAACCGGCAAGGTGGTGCGAGGGCCTGCACCATTATCTTTGGCCCTCGTTCATGCAGAAGATGTAGATGGCAAGCTGGTGTTCACAACCTGGACAGAAACTGATTTCCGTACAGATAAGGATCCCTGGTGGGTCTAAGTTTCCTTGAACGTTTAAGCTGATTTATCCCTTCTGCCCCGTCACATCTTGTCAGGTTTCAATTGATAGACTAATGAAGCAAAGCCTTTTATCCGTCTTGACGAAAAAGAGCCTTCGCCTCCTGGCTGCGCTCTTCCTTGTCGTCACTAGCGTCTTTTCCTTACCCCAAGCTGCTCAGGCTTTTCCAATCTACGCTCAACAAGCCTACGATAGCCCTAGAGAAGCCAACGGTCGTATTGTTTGTGCTAACTGCCACCTTGCAGCTAAGCCCACCCAAGTAGAAGTCCCCCAGGCCGTCCTACCCGATACAGTGTTTGAGGCCGTTATCAAAATTCCTTATGACACGGATGCCCAGCAAGTCCTAGGTAGCGGTGACCTAGGTCCTCTAAATGTTGGTGCAGTTCTGATGCTGCCCGATGGCTTCCAAATTGCCCCCGATGATCGGATTCCTGAAAAGATGAAGGAAGAGATTAACGGCGTCTTTTACCAGAAGTACAAGCCTGATACGGATAATGTAATCGTCGTCGGCCCTCTATCGGGTGCTGACCACCAGGAAATTATCTTCCCCGTCCTTTCTCCTGACCCAGCAACAGATCCCAATATCCACTTTGGCAAATACTCTGTTCATGCAGGTGGTAACCGTGGGCGTGGTCAGATTTATCCCACAGGTGACAAGACGAACGTCAATGCCGTTACTTCTCCTGCTGCCGGTTTAGTCAGCAGCGTCAGTGAAAATTCCGTGACCATCACCACTAATGATGGTCAGACCGTCACTGAGTCGATTCCCGCTGGTTTAGAAGTTGTGGTCTCAGAAGGACAGGCTGTGGCTGATGGTGCCCCCCTCAGTTCTGACCCCAATGTGGGTGGTTTTGGTCAAAAAGATACCGAAATTGTGTTGCAGAGTGGCACTCGGATTAAGTGGTTGATGGTCTTCTTCTCAGCCATTATGATTTCTCAAACACTTCTGGTTCTAAAGAAGAAGCAAGTCGAGAAAGTCCAAGCTGCCGAAATGAACTTCTAACACATCACACGATTCATTTCTTTGAAATCAGCAGGATTTCCTTTCATTGGAAATCCTGCTTTTTTAGTGCGTGAAAGAGGAGAATCCCTGGCCCATAGTTCCTAGCCTTTGAGATTGGCTGCTCACTGGCACTTTAGATGCACTGGGAAGCCACGTTCAACGTCACCAGGCCAATACAAGCCCTTCGACTTTAGTAGAATTCCTGTTACTTCCGCTTAGTGGCACGATTCTACTGAACTTGAACGGTTGCAAGTGATGAATACAAAACGCTGGTGGTGGATTTCTTCAGGGACCTCAATTTTCTTTATCGTGCTGATTGGTCTGATGTGGTTTCGGATTGATCATTCGTATCAGCCCAACTTAGAGCAGCTTGCAAAGGAAGGCGAGATTATTCCCCACCTAAAAAAGCGTGGGGTATCCCTCAAAGAATCTGATGCGATTCCAACAGGGGTCTTTTTACAGTCTCTCAAGTTCAACAATGCTACTGAAGTAAATATCACAGGCTATATTTGGCAGAAGTATAATAAATCAGTCTTTGCCGATATTCCTGCCGACCAGGACGTGCCGGTTGGGTTTATATTGCCAGAAGCCGTTGATTCGGGTGAGAATCTAGAACCCCAACAAGCCTATCGACGTGACATTAATGATCAAGAAGAGGTGATTGGTTGGTATTTTGAATCAACCTTAAAGCAGCGCTTTAACTATCAAAAATACCCGCTAGACCACAAAACCGTTTGGATCCGAATTTGGGGTAAAGACTTTGGTCGAAGTAACGTCCTGGTTCCCGATCTCAAGGCTTATTCGTCCACTCAACCTGGAGATGCCTTTGGATTTGATAAAAGTATTGTGCTGGGGGATTGGAAAGTCGAAGAGACATTTTTTGACTTCAAAACGCCCCGGTATGATATGGATTTTGGCTTGGACAAACCCTTGCCAGAAACACCAGAACTCTATTTCAATATTGTGCTTAGACGAGAATTTTTAGGGGCCTTTATTGTCAACTTAGTTCCACTGCTGATTTCAGCCATTTTATTGTTTGCGACATTGCTGACTATCACTGCTAGGGAAGGGCAAGCAGATATTTTTGGCTTCAATACCTCTGGAGTGTTGGGGGTATGTTCAGCATTATTCTTCGTTGTGCTGATTGCCCATATTCAGATTCGGCAAGAGTTTCCAGGATCTGGAATTATTTATATAGAGTATTTCTATCTGGCCATGTATACGGCTTTACTCGGGGTGGCAGTGGATGCCTACTTATTTACTCATGATAAGTATTCCAGCCAGTTCAAGTTCATTTCCTATGAAGACAACATCATTCCCAAACTGATTTTTTGGCCGACGTTATTAGGGGCTTCAACTTTTTATTCATTTCTAATTTTGAAGCCCTTTCATCCCTATGAAACCTATGTACCTGAGTTAAAGGCAACCCACATTCTGCCACCATCAGATCGACCTGTAGTCAAATTAGATCATTCTGATACCCAGGCTGTTGAGTTTACACCTGAGCATGCTTCAAAGGTCACAGTGGCTTCTAGTAGGCAACCAAAGGGACAGAGTTTTTACCAATTTTCTAGAGACTGACCCTTAATCAATTTCCTGCTGTGGTCTCTGGCTCTCTTACCCTTGCTAGGGAAAGAGAGCCAGAGACTGGACTATACCCGCAACTCACCTGTTTCTTGCAGAGTATGGAGCCGATGGTAAATGCCGCCCTGGTGCAGCAGTTGATCATGGTTTCCCACCTCTGCAATCCGGCCTTGATCAAGAACAACAATTTGATCTGCCTCCCGGACGGTGCTCAGGCGGTGGGCGATAATGATTAGCGTTCGCGTTCCGAGAAGAGAACGCATGGCGAGTTGAATCGTGCGTTCCGACTCATAGTCAAGGCTAGAGGTTGCCTCATCAAAAACCAGAACATCTGGATTGACAATCAAGGCCCGAGCAATACCCAGGCGCTGGCGTTGCCCGCCTGATAGTCTAACCCCTCGCTCTCCCACAACAGTGGCATAGCCTTGAGGAAGCTGGTGGACAAACTCCTCTACCTTGGCAATGGCACAGGCAGATTGAACTTGCTCAAAACTGACGGTGGGATTCCCATAGATGAGATTTTCGAGAATGGTGCCGTTAAAGATATCAACATCTTGATGAACGATGGCTAATCGGCGGCGATATCGGCTCACATCCAGCGATCGGATATCTTGACCATCCATGAGGATCTGTCCTGCATGGGGTTCGAAATAGCGAAATAGGAGTTTGACTAAGGTGGATTTCCCCGAGCCTGAACGTCCAACCAGGGCAACGGTTTGGCGTGGCTTAATGGTCAGATTGATATCTTGTAGTATGGGTTGCTTTGGATCGTAGCCAAAGCTGACCTGTTGCAATTCCAGATGGCCAGAGAACCGATAGGGATTTTGGTGGACTGGCTCTTGACTGAGACTGGATGCATCCGCACCATCGGATTGCTGCATAAATTCATGGAGTCGCAACATGGAGGCATAGCGACGAGCAAAGATTTCGGCCACCATACTTAAGGGCTCAATTTCGGCATAGGCCATGCTGGAGATAGTCAGCGTGGTGACAAAGTGTCCCAGAGAAATATCGCCCCGGACTGTTGCAATCAGAGTCAGCGTCAAAACTCCAAACACACAAGCTTGTACTATGGTTCGTTGCCAGGTGGCAAGCTTGACATAGCCTTTGTGAATGCGGAAGAGAACCACCTGCATTTCACGATCAAGCCGCTGCTGCTGGCGTTCTAGTTCGGCAGCTTCTGTAGCAAATGCTTTGACGGTTTTGATATTGGTAATGATTTCTGAGGTGCGACTCTCGGTATTTTCGATATAGCGATCCAGGACTTCTTCTCGCTTGATCAGTAACCGTAAGTCCCACAGGCTAAAGGTGAAAATGACGATAAATGAGATCAGAAAAATGATGGCGATGGGCCACTCAATCAAACCAATGATGATGAAAATACCCAGAACTCGCATGAGCTTGGGAATGAACTGTCCAGCAATTTCGGGATAGGTCCAGGTGTGGTTTGTTACGCCCCTAGCGACCCGGCCTGCAATACGCCCAGGATTGTTTTCATCGTAGAAATCTAAGGGCAGAGTGAGGATTTTTTTGAGGACTTGTCGTGTGCGATCTCGTTTTGCCCTTAACGGTATCGCCCAATGAAACCAGCTACCAATCCAGGGTTGAATCGGAGCCCGCACCACCGTCACCACAAAGATGATACCGAGCAACGTCCACAAGGATAGGGAACGGTTGATGGGTAAACGGGTGATCGCTGAAATTTGAGCGATTAAGGCTTGCAGGGGGGCATCCAAAGGCTGTCTGGACAGCACGTTGAGGATTTGACCAATGGCGTAAGGAACCACCAGATCAATCACTTCAAACAGGCTGGCAGCGGCAATGCTGAGCAAAGAAATCCCCCAGTATTGCCGATAGTATCGGACAATATCTTTGTAGCTGGCCATGAGGTGGAAAACTTGACCTGCTGTGAAAATTTCTCTATTTGCAGGCTCCTATCGCATACTACATCATAATACAATTTTCTGCACAGATGTTTTACTGTTGTCTCTGGATAGGTTTCCAAGCCAATCGAAAAGTCACAGATATCACAACTAAGACCAGTCTGCTTACTGTATGGCCTTGATCTTTTTCAGGATATCTACCCGCTAATAAACTGGTTCAGCAACAAATTGGCTACGTGATTAGAAGTCACTTTAATCCCAAATAGCAATAGACCGAACGTGATGAGCTCAATAGCTCCTAACTTTTGAGGGCGACCCTGAGTTGGCGAAGGGATAGCTAAATGTAGGGAAATAGCAGTCGAGAATAAGGGAGTAAACATTGCTCCTCCTCAGTTGACCAATTAGTGAGAACGAATAAGTAGCATGGCTATTGATAATGAGGCAGGTTAAACCAGCGGTTAGTGTTGGCAGATAATTCGTTTAGGTGATCTGTATGTTTTGGGTGTGATACACAGTCGTTATGACAACGCCTTTGCTAAATCATACTCGTTATGAGTATGATTTAGCAAGTTTCGATTCGTTTCTCATGCTTGTAGAAGGTTGCCCAAAGCAAGTTTGATGGATGAATCAGTCTAGACAGTGGTATCAACCCCCTGAGGTATCGCGTTTCTTGAAATATCTAGACCAGTGTTAGGAGGATTTCGTTTATCCTGAAAAATGGGTCGAGTCGTTGTTTTAGGACGGGCTGTGACACATTAGTTCAGAGATCGAATTATGAAAAGAAGAGCCTTACTGAAGGTAGGAACAGTAGTTATGGGAACAACAGGGTTTTCGAGTTTTTTACCCAAGTGGTTATCTGGCAAGGCGATGGCTGCTGAAGTATTTGAAGTCACTAAAACAGAAGAAGAGTGGCGCCAAACTCTCACTCCTGAGCAGTTCCATGTTCTGCGAGAGAAAGGAACAGAACGTCCCCGGAGTAGCCTGTTAGATAAGGAATATGGCGAGGGGCTTTATCGTTGTTCAGGGTGTGATTTACCTCTGTTTACCTCTGCAACTAAGTTTGACAGCGGGACAGGCTGGCCCAGCTTTTATGCACCTATCAAAGGAGCGGTAGACACTTCAACGGATTATGTTCTGGTGTTGCCTCGTACTGAGGTTCACTGTCGTCGCTGTGGTGGACACTTAGGTCATGTTTTTAATGATGGGCCTAGGCCG
This sequence comes from Acaryochloris marina MBIC11017, assembly GCF_000018105.1. Taxonomy (GTDB): domain Bacteria; phylum Cyanobacteriota; class Cyanobacteriia; order Thermosynechococcales; family Thermosynechococcaceae; genus Acaryochloris; species Acaryochloris marina. The sequence goes on along the minus strand of NC_009925.1, from coordinate 4,475,384 downwards.
ACTGGAAAACGCTATTGTATGAACGGCGTATCTCTAAAGTTTGTGCCAGGGGAATCGACTTAAAATCTCAGATACTTTCAAATTCCTGAGAGAAAATTTAGAGCTACCATTCTTACGTGTGTCGATCCTTATAAATACTTTGTACGACTATCAAGTTTTCAGCACTTTTGAATCTAGGCAAGGTAAATTTCCTGTTGCTTGCAACTAAGAACAGGAATTATAGTCCAACCTTACGGATTGGAAGTGATACCAATTACCCAATTAAATGACCTGTATAGTTCATCGAAAGCATTGAAGATATGCCAATCATTGGAGTCAAACAGTCTATCTCCACACGAAATTGGTATGAAACATCTTCCATACCCCGCCTTTTTGCAGCGGGGTAGTTGATTTAGCTCTAGTGAACTTGAAACAGTCCTAGAGTTTAAAGTAGATACAATTTCACCGAAATCATAATGTAATTAACTTTGTTTTCTGCTCTTTGAATCTCGTATAGGATTCCCTGGGACATGAAAATAGTTATTACCTTCAGGAAAAGGTTCAGCAGATGCCCAAAGAAGCATACTTAGAACAATAGCTGGCAAAAAATCAGGAGTGTATTTTACAAAAAATAAAAACAATTCACTTTTGAAATACCAATGAAGTAAACACAAGGTTAAGGTAGTAACAGTATTTTCTTTATTAAGTCTATATTTTTTATTCATCTCTAGCCTTTCTTCATATATTTTTTCCAGGAATTTATTTTCATTTTTTGAAAGGTAAGAGACAATGTCAGACATCATTAAAAAGTCAGTATTTCTGACATATATGGCCATTGGCGATTTATCTTGATCGGAGCGTACCCCTAGTGATGATCCAATGATTTTGATTCTGAATTCTAGTTCTATTCTTATAGATATGAGCCAGAATCTAATATAGAATCCGGATATCCAGTAGCTAAAACCAAAGCCTGATAAGAGAAAAATAAGAGCTATCTCACGCGTAAAATCCTTCCAAGGACTATTGATATCTGGGAAGTGGATTTTTTCTGACAACGGAAGAATAAAAGATAAGTAAAGCGCTAAATTTAAGAAAGTTTTAAATATATCTTGTTTTGTTAATCTTTCTAGAAGAGAAATATTTGCGAAGGAAGACAGTTTTGGATTAGGCATTTTTCGTAGTAGAGCATTTACTAAGCTACAAGATTAAAACATTGAAAATTTTATATAGAATAGCGTCTAGGTATTCCAAGACTACCTTTGTGAATAAATAAGTGAATGGTTGAGCATTTAGGCATTATTAGTTAGCCCCTGCACAAAGCAGTCAGGACAGGGCATGATTGATATACGTATTAATCGAGTTGTTCCTTTAGATTTATGGTTGCGTCTCTTAGCGGTGCTCAAATCCGACAAACCTTTCTCGACTTCTATGCCGCCAAAGGCCACAAAATCCTGCCTAGCGCCTCCCTGGTGCCCGAAGATCCGACTGTCCTGCTGACGATTGCTGGGATGTTGCCCTTTAAGCCGATCTTCTTGGGCCAACGAGAAGCCGAAGTGCCCAGAGCCACCACCTCCCAAAAATGTATTCGCACCAACGATATTGAGAACGTGGGGCAAACCGCTCGACATCACACCTATTTTGAAATGTTGGGCAACTTTAGCTTTGGAGATTACTTCAAAGAACAAGCCATCGCTTGGGCTTGGGAACTCTCCACAGAAGTCTACAAGCTCCCTCCCGAACGCATCGTGCCTAGCGTATTTGAAGAAGATGACGAAGCCTTTGCCATTTGGCGGGACAAAATTGGTATCCCCGAACATCGGATTCAGCGAATGGGAGCCGAGGATAACTTTTGGGCTTCAGGGCCGACTGGCCCCTGTGGCCCTTGTTCGGAGTTGTATTACGACTTCTATCCCGAGAAAGGGGACGACAAAATTGATCTAGAGGATGACACCCGGTTTATTGAGTACTACAACCTGGTGTTTATGGAATACAACCGGGATAGTGACGGGAAGCTGGCCCCTCTCAAGAACAAGAATATTGATACGGGCTTGGGACTGGAGCGGATGGCCCAGATCCTGCAAGGGGTGCCTAATAACTATGAGACAGATCTGATCTTTCCGATTATTGAAACCGCTGCCAAAATTGCAGGTATTAAATATAAGAAGAGCAAGGCGAAGACCAAAACGTCCCTAAAAGTGGTGGGCGATCATGTGCGGTCCGTGGTGCAGATGATTGCCGATGGGATTACCGCCTCTAATGTGGGGCGGGGTTATGTGCTGCGACGGTTGATACGGCGAGTGGTCCGTCATGGTCAACTGATTGGCATTGACGGGGCCTTTATTACCCAAGTGGCGGAAACAGCCATCGCGTCTCTGGAAGTTGCTTATCCTGAGGTGCGAGAACGGGAAAAAATCATCAAAACAGAATTGGAGCGGGAAGAAGCGCAGTTCCTCAAGACTTTGAATCGGGGTGAAAAGCTGCTAGGCGAAATCATGGCGAAAAAGCCCAAGCAGATTTCAGGGAAAGACGCTTTTGACCTATATGACACCTATGGTTTTCCCCTAGAGTTGACCCAAGAAATTGCTGCAGAGCAAGGGCTAACGGTCGATGAAGACGGCTTTGCTAAAGCCATGAAAGAACAGCAAGATCGCGGTCGTAGTGCCCATAAGACCATTGATCTAACGGTACAAAGTGCGTTGGAACAATTAGCTGCCACCGTTCATCCCACAGACTTCCTGGGCTATACCGATTTCTCTGCAAAAGCTAAAGTGGCTGCTCTGCTGGTGAAGGGAGAAACCGTTGATCAAGCTTCGGCAGGTTCTGAGGTGCAAATTGCTCTGGATCAAACTCCTTTCTATGCCGAATCTGGGGGACAAATTGGTGACCGCGGCTATCTCAATGGCAAGGATGTGGTGGTGCGGATCGAAGATGTTCAGAAAGAATCGGACATCTTTATTCACTATGGTCGGATTGAGCGGGGCACTTTGGAAGTAGGCGATAAGCTAACAGCTCAGATTGACTTGGCTTGCCGTCGCCAAGTGCAAGCCCATCATACGGCTACTCACTTGTTGCAAGCGGCCTTGAAAAATATTGTCGATGAATCCATCGGCCAAGCCGGTTCCCTTGTGGCCTTTGATCGCTTGCGGTTTGACTTTAACTACAATCAGGCGGTCACCCCTGAACAGATTCAGGAAATTGAAACCCAAATCAATACCTGGATTGCTGAAGCCCATACCACTGAAACGGAAGTGATGCCCATTGCGGAGGCCAAGGCCAAAGGGGCTGTGGCTATGTTTGGCGAAAAATATGGGGCGGAAGTACGGGTTATGGATGTGCCGGGGGTGTCTATGGAACTCTGTGGCGGCACCCATGTGAAGAATACGTCGGAAATCGGCCTGTTCAAAATCGTGACGGAAGCAGGTGTGGCCTCAGGTGTGCGTCGGATTGAGGCTATTGCTGGCCCTGCTGTCCTAGAGTATCTAAATGTTCGGGATGCTGTGGTTCGGGATTTGAGCGATCGGTTTAAAGCGAAGCCGGAAGAACTGCCAGAGCGAATCACGACACTACAAGCGGACCTAAAAACGGCTCAAAAACAATTGGATACCCTAAAAGCGCAGTTAGCGTTAGTTAAATCTGAACAGCTTCTAGACCAAGCGGAACCAGCGGGCGAGGTTAAAGTTTTGGTGTCTCAACTGGAAGGGGTTGATTCCGAATCCTTGAAAACGGCTGCAGGAAGGCTACTTCAAAAACTGGGTGAAGGTGCGGTGGTTCTGGGGTCTGTACCTGCGGAAGGCAAGGTGAGTTTGGTGGCAGCATTTAGTCCGAAGGTGATTGAACAGGGCCTGCAGGCTGGGAAGTTTGTGGGTGCGATCGCAAAACAATGCGGCGGCGGCGGCGGCGGTCGTCCCAACTTAGCTCAAGCAGGCGGACGGGATCCAAGTAAATTAGCAGATGCTTTGGATGATGCTCAGAAGCAGCTTTTAGCTCAATTGAAATAAGAGGAAAACTGACCATCGAATCAGTTTGTCGCTTCAGGTGCCCTATTCCCATGCCCACCTGCGCATGGGGATGGTGCCTGAGATTGCTCTTGTTGACCATCTCTCAAAGCTCGTGTGCCGGAACAGAGAGAAGCCCTTAGAGCTGTTTTGTTCTGATTGGCGAACACCTGAAAGCGCTCTCCGAGTTGAAAATTAATCCCACAGGCCGCACTATTAGACGCACTCTCAACCGTCACTTGTTCAGATACAGATCCTTTGTGATCTGATTCCACTTCAAAAGTCCATTGCACCCAGGTACGACCACCAAACGGCTGAGTCTCAATGGCCTTCATCTTCCGATCAATTACTCGCCCTGTAAACACTACATCCGCCTGTTCCATCTGCTCTTCTGGTGTACTTTGCATACAGCTACAGGCCCAAGCAGCTTGAGGTTGAAGGAATGGGATGAGGCCGATGGGGGTGAGAAAACAAGCCAGCAGAGTTTTTCTGAACATGGGGTACGTCCTGGACTCTATCCGTCAGTAACCGGGAGGCTCGCCAGATCCATAGCAGAGGGTCCCTACCCTTTTTGACCAGAATGAACAACAGGTGTTCCATGGGCACGCTTGAGTGACCGAGGAACTTGGATGACCATGACAATGGCCCGGCTGCCCATAAATAGAGCTAGCGCTAACCAGAGCAAGTGAACTTGCTGCCAATACCATGACGCTATTGCTAGAGGAAGGAACCCAAACAATGTGGCGATTAATACAGAATGGCGAAGGTGTTGGCCCGCTGTTAAGCCTAGAAAATAACCATCTAACAAATACGCAATCGCACCGAAACCCAATACAGGCAGAAGCCAAACCACATACTGATTGACCTGGGCCAAAACTTCTGGATGATGGGTGAGCAGACTAAATAGCGGTTGAGGGAATAGATAGAACGCTAAGGCGAAACCAACCCCTAAGCCAACGCTGGTAAAACCTGATAAGGTCAGCAGCTGCCGCAAACGCTGAGGTTGATTTTGCTGGCTCAGAACCCCCGTTACACTTTCCATCGCAAACGCGATGCCATCGATAAAGTAGGATGCAAGGGTGACCACCTGTAACAGCAAGGTATTGGTTGATAAGACATCTGTACCTAGGTCAGAACTTAAGTTGGTAAATACGGCAAACGTAGAAATCAGGGCAAAGGTTCGTACTAAGATGTCTCGATTGAAGGTCAATGTTTGCCGAAGCGCTGTTCCTTGAAGCACTTGGGGCCAGACCGTTTGGAGTTGAGGCCAGGAGATATCTCTACCTATCAAGGCTAATCCTACCCCCAGCATTAGATATTGGCTCAGAGCTGTAGCAGCACCGGCTCCGGTACTTTGCCATCCCCACTGAACAATAAAGAGGTAATTGAAGCCGACATTCGTAAAATTATTGACTCCAGACAGCAGCAAGACCTTTCGACTTTGGGCTCGCCCTAAGTACCATCCCACCACGACAAAATTGAGCAATGTTGCGGGTGCTCCCCAAATCAGAGCGTCAAAGTAGTCCATACCGGCCGCTTTGACTGCTGGCATGGCGCTCAGCAGACTAAATCCCAACGCTTTAATCGGCCATTGCAAGAGTAGAATACCCAGCCCTAACCCTACAGCGACTACCCCATTACGAAGGCCCACTAGCAGCATTGCGTCGGAGTCATTTCTTCCCAAGGCCTGAGCTGTCATACCCGTGGTTCCCATTCTTAGAAAGCCAAAGGTCCAATAGAGATAGTTAAACAGCACCGTGGCCAGGGCAACGCCAGCTAAATACCACAACTGATCGAGATGCCCCAAAAAAGCAACATCAAACAGTCCTGCCAGGGGCACCATCAAGTTAGCAAGGACGTTGATGATAGCTAGCCGAAAAAAAGACTTGAGATCATGATTGATGGGAGTGGACGAGGCCATGGCAGGGGCGAAAGGTGCTGAATCAGCGAATGTTTTGACTAGCTGGTAAATCTGGCTTTGTAAACCACCAAGCCCATGCAATTAAGACTCCTTGGAGTGGAAGCCTTAACCAATAGGCCACCAAATTATGGGGCAGTCCATCGATGACTAGGTCGTTGACTGCCATATTGATATTGGCTGGGAATACAGCAATAAATAGGAGAATAAGCCCCCAAGCAGCGGCTCGACTGACTCGGGGAATGAGTAATCCGATACCCCCTAGAATCTCAAAGAAACCGCTAATGTAAACTAACTCCAAGGGATAAGGCAGAAAGGTGGGCATCATTTGGACAAAAGGATGGGGCGTCAGCCAATGAAAGGTGCCCGCTGTCATCATTCCTAAGGCTAGAAACCATCGAGCTATTGTTTTGTTCATGCTATGGTTCAACTGAGATTTTAAGCTTGCTCTTCAACCGTATATCTATCCTTTCGGAGAAAGCACATTTCCATGCCAACATCCTCGACATTTGTCAGTTCAGTATTGGAACGCCTCAACCATCTGGCCCCCGTTTCTGCTCGACCTATGTTTGGAGGACATGGTCTATACGTGGAAGGGGTGATGTTTGCCTTGATTGCAGATGAACGGATTTATCTCAAAGCGGATGGAGAAAATCAACCATTTTTTGTTGAAGCAGGTAGCAGACCATTTATCTACGATCGTAAAGAGAAGCCTATGGTGATGTCCTACTATCTCTTGCCAATCGACATTTACGAGAATTTAGATGAACTGAAGGTGTGGTTGGACTCTGCCGTAGAAGCTGCTCTTCGCAATCAAGCGAAGAAGAAGCCTAAATCTAAATTGGCTAAGTAATGCTGTCAGAGCACCACATCTAGATTGATGATGAACTGCTACTCAGAGCATTTTTTTATCGCTGTATTGATCAGTGGCATTCGGCATCTTTATAAAGGATATATTATCTAGAGCCCCACAATAGATGGGACTGAATTTCTGTGATCTAGGCGACAAATGATCAATATTGAGAAGGCTAGATCAGCTATTACTTCGGCCAATTAGAGATGAATGGTAGTTGGGCTAAATTGAAGGGTCAGACTGGTTATCTCGAGACTGAATCTCTTAAATTGTGGCCTGGATAACTGAATATTCTGGTGGGAATCAATGTGAGTTAATCTATGACGTTGTAATAAAAATACTTTGGTTGCAGTATAACTTTTATTGTTAAGTTATACAAAACGACAACGTAAATTATACCGATACTTGCTGTTCTCAAACACGATCTCAAACTAGGTATTGCCATACTAAGTGCGAGGAGAAAGCTTACCTCGTCCTGCTCTATATACCAGGAACCTATAGCCCTAGTCTTTCATTCTCTAGGTAGTCAGCAATCTATCTTTTAAGCAACTGGCTGACCCAAATTATAGAGAAAATAAATCGTGACAATTTTGCAATTTTGTGGTTGCTCAATTAACGATAAATCATCACCAATCTTCTCGGGAAATTCATTCTTTCTATATAAAATAATCGAGTTTGGGGGATCTATGTTAGGCCCATTAACTCATGATTAAGCTTACTTTTCCTTGAAGTTTGGCAATAGAGCAGAGCATTCAAAAAGTCAGCTTTCTTCTTCTGAGTAATACCAATTCCATATATGTGTGACTTGTATTATGGGAGTAGCGCGTTGCTGATACTTATCCCTCATGCCCAGACCCTTACGAATTGATATCTGTGAAAGTGAAGACACACTCAAACGTTTATTACGTCAACAATCCTCCGGTCGTCGCAAAGAACGCTTGCAAGCCCTCTACTGGCTCAAAAGTGGTCAAGTCACCACTCGCATGGAGTTGGCAACCCTGACCGGACGAGGGGAATCCACGGTGTATCGCTGGATCAAACTCTATAAATCAGGGGGATTACAGGCAATGCTGGAGATTCCTACCTCTCCTGGGAAGCCCCCCATGATTGGTGGAGAGGTCCTCGAAAAGCTGAAAGCTCGTCTAGCTGACCCCAGGGGCTTTGAGAGCTACGGGGCGATTCAACAATGGCTTTTAGATGAGTGTGGATTAGACGTACCCTACAAAACGGTTCATCAAACCGTGCATTATCGGCTCAAAGCCAAGCTCAAAGTTCCTCGACCTCGCTCACGCAAGACAGAGGAAGCTCAACAACAAGCCTATTAAAAAACTTCCTCGTGTGATTGAGGTAATGACCCGCTATTTTGCCCAAGGACACCCAGTGCGCTACTGGTGCATGGATGAAAGCCGCTGGGGACTCAAGACACTCACGGGTCGGGTTCTAACGTTGCGGGGTGTCAAACCTGTGGTGACGGTACAGTGGCCCCGAGAGGCTTTCTGGCTCTATGGCGCTGTCGAACCTCTCACAGGAGACAGTTTCTTCTATCGGTTTTCTCATCTCGATAGTGTTTGTTTTGAGCGCTTCCTGGAGCAATTCAGCTTGGCGTTTCCCCAGAGTCTCAATCTGATGCAAATAGATCAAGCCGCAGCCCATATGGCGACTTGGGTTCGATGGCCTGAGAATGTGTTGCCGATTGTACAGCCGTCTCATAGTCCAGAACTCAATCCGGCAGAGCGATTATGGCAGGACCTAAGAAAGCCTTTCAAAGGCAAAAACTTTGATTCTATTGGGGCACTGGAGACCGCTTTATTTGAGCATATCAATACCCTCTCCCAGAAGGTGGTGGCTTCTCTAACGGGATATTCTTATATCTTGGATGCTTTGACTATAAAGGTCACTCAATAAGTGAATTGGTATAAGACCCATGAAACTCTAAACGACAAGACACTATATGGCTGGCAATCACAACTCAAATCCCCTGTCCAAAAACCTTTTAGGTACTTCTTCTCAAGTTGATAGTAATGCAGGGGTAATCGGGCTTTCAGGTACAGGGACGCCTTCTACACCACAATCCATCTCCACTTCCACCTCCCAACCTCAAGCCCTGATGGCTAGTTCCGCTGCGTCCCTCAGTGCGACAGCAACTGCCACCATGCCTCAAATGGCTATGGCCTCAGTGAATCATGGTTCCCAGCATTCAGGAATGACTATGGCCTCAGGATCTGGCCATGGTGCTCATCCCCATGATCCAGCTAAGCAGATGACTCATAGCGCTTTACTGGATTTGGTCCCGCATTCACAAGCCACCCATATTGCTATCAAAAATGGATCTTGGTTTGATCCCACTACCTGGCAAGGGGGGCAAATTCCAACCGATGATGCCCATGTTTTGATTAAAGAAGGCATCTCAGTTACCTACGACAGTGTGAGTGATACTCGCTTAGAGACCTTACGGGTCGATGGTTCCTTGCAATTTGCCCATAACGTAGATACCAAGCTATTGGTGGATACCTTTGTGGTCGCACCCTCGGGTGAGCTGATGATTGGCTCAGAAAGCAATCCCGTTCAAGCCAGTGTTAAGACTCAAATTATCTTTACTGCAGATGGTGCTATTGATCAGTCATGGGATTCAACCTTACTTAGTCGAGGACTGATCAGCCATGGCAAAGCGAGGATCTATGGTGCTGAGAAGACCGACTTCCTGGCACTTCAAGGGGAAGTGAGTGCAGGCGATAATGTTTTGGTGCTCAAGAGTGTGCCGAAAGGCTGGCAGGTTGGCGATCAGATTGTGTTAGGGGGCACCAATTATCGTTACGGTCAATCGGATGCAGATAATTCTCGATTTCAGGATGAAGAGTTAACCATCACTCGTATCGATGGGAATCGAGTGTATTTCACCAATAACGACATCACGGCTGGCGACAATACCGTACTTCGGTTTGACCATCAGTTTCCTGATATTGCCGAACAAGGACAGCTCAAACTGTATGTGGCCAATACGACCCGGAACGTTACGTTCGAGACTGAGAATGCGGCTACCGTGCCGACCCAGCAACGGGCTCACGTTATGTTTATGCATAATCCTGATGTTGTGGTTACCAATGCAGGTTTCTACAACTTAGGACGTTCAGATAAGAGCAAAGTGGTTGATGATCCTGGAACTAACGTAGATGGTTCATCAGGTGGGGGAAGCAATCGTCGTGGACGATATGGCCTACATTTTCATCGCACAGGTGCAGATGATATCACTGGTATTCCGGCTATAGCTCGTGGCAATGCTGTCGTCGGGACTCCTGGCTGGGGAATTGTCCACCATGATAGTCATGCTGTACTGGAAGACAATGTGGTATTCGATGTCGTGGGGGCTGGTATAGTCGCTGAATCCGGTAATGAAATCGGAGCCTGGCGCAATAATCTCACGCTTAAAACCACTGGAGCAGACTGGCGAACCCTTGGTCAAACCGTAAAAACGCGGGAGCGATTATTTGACTTTGGATTCAGAGGTGAAGGCTTTTGGGTGCAAGGTTCAGCTCAAGTGGCCATGACCGACAATATTGCGATTAGTGCCAATGATGCGGGTATATCTATACTTTGGCGATACATTGCGACCTGACCAGGATTTTCGAGATAAAGGTACGATCTCAGTGGCTTTATTGCCGCCAGCGATTCGAGCGTTGGTTGCTCCATCAGGGCAAACTGAAGTTGATTTAACGGATATTCCTCTGCGGCAGCTGACCGGTTTCCAAAGCTACAATACCCGAGATGGCATTAACCTATGGGCCCATAAGACCAATTTTGATGGACAGCTTTCGTTAGATAGTCCTTCCCCTCGAACGGCTCATAATTTACGCTCCACCATTGATGACTTTATAAGTATGGGGAGTTCGGGGCACAGGGGTGAAAGTTCAGTACAGCTCCTACACGGATATCAAAAATGGCTTGATCATCGGTAATCCTGATCAACCCCGTGGTAGAGGAATTTTTGAGAACCACGCCTCTTTTAATATCAACTTCAATAAGCTGCGAGTCAAAGGGTTTAATGAGGGGTTCAAAATTGAATTTCCCAATCACCACCAAGACTTTATTGCATCCTCCCTCAACAATAGCTATTTCAGTCGGAATAAATACAATATCTCGGCTATAGGCGGAGCACCCCTTGGTAATGGTACTCGCCCAGATGATTTTCCCAAAAATTTAAAAATCAACAACACTCGTTTTATTGGTGCAGGTAATAATGCTTTGCCTGTGGCTTTATTCAATAGCAAGACCATCGGTGGTTTAGCATTGGCGTTTGATGCTGGTGCATCCTACGATACTGACCCCTTAAAGCCTGATGGTCAGGGACTCACCAGGGCTTTAGCGAGTAATGCGATTGCAGCCTACGGTTGGGATTTCAATAATGATGGCAAAATCGATAAATTTGGGCGGCAAGTCAGCCATCAGTTTAGTCAAGCCGTTACCCTGACAGTGTGGGATAACCAGGGGGCCACTCATACCCTTACGAAAACCTTCAATGTTCAGAGGGCAAACTACCTCAACCCTTTTCAGAACAATGATTTTCGCTCAGGAACTGCATTTGGTGCTGCCTATCGAGGGAATAGTGCAGGTGCTGATTTAAGCTGGTTAGCCACTCCTGGTGTTCGACGAAATGCCTCAATCGGGAACGGTGCAGCAGTGCTATCGTCTCCCAATCACTATGGAACAGGGCTCGCTCAAGTCATATATGACCAACACATCCGCCGAGGAATGCAAACGCTGGGGCTGAAGCTCAAGAATACTGAAGAAAGCGGGAAACTCAACAATGATATTGACATTACCCTCTGGGGGGTTAATGGTCAGTTTGAAAATAGCCTGTATTTAACCTCTGGCCCACAACGAGCAGGGACGTTGCCCATGCAACGGGTGAAGCTGGCGGACGTTACCCTCGGTGGTACTAATTTTGATTGGCAATCGTTTCGCTGGAATGTTGATCTCAAGCAGGGATATGACTTTCTACTGTTTCAAGTGAATACCCGAGGAACGAAAGATCAGGGAGACTTTGTAGGGCTGGATGATGTGAGGTTGTTTGGCAACGGGATATCCACACCAACGCCTTCTCCCATTCCCAGTGGAGATAACCACTTTTTCCTTGATGGCACGGATGCTAATAACTGGATGCGAGGAAGCGATCGCAACCAGTATATGGAAGGACGGGGTGGGAATGACACGCTTCGTGGTGCAGGTGGCAACGACAGCCTTTATGGTGGCACCGGTAATGATCACTTGCATGGCGAGGTCGGTAACGATGATCTGTATGGGGGAGATGGCAACGACTTACTCGATGGTGGCACTGGCGATGACAAGTTCAATGGCGGCAACGATAATGACACCCTCGTTGGACAGGATGGCAATGACAACCTCAATGGCGGTGCTGGTCTTGATGTCTTATATGGTGGGGATGGCGATGACACCCTCAATGGCGGTGCAGGAAATGATTCCCTCTGGGGCAGTTCAGGTAACGACAGACTCTATGGTTTAGAAGGCGATGATCGCTTAGACGGAGCCCTAGGTGACGATAACCTAAATGGTGGTGAAGGTAACGATACCCTTGCAGGAGGTGAAGGTAACGATACCCTCTATGGAGACATTGGCCAAGATCGACTCCTCGGCGCGGATGGCAATGATACGCTCAATGGTGCCGCGGGGGATGATGAGCTGCGAGGGGATGGAGGGGACGATTCTCTCTACGGAGATGTTGGCAATGATTCTCTTTATGGTGGCTCTGGAAGTGACACCTTGAGTGGGGGTAATGATGCTGATTCGTTGATGGGGGGGAATGGCAATGATCACCTCAATGGTGGTGATGGTCAAGATCAACTTTTTGGTAATAGCGGTGACGATACTTTATTTGGTGGGCGTGGTGATGATCAACTACTCAGTTCCTGGGGTAATGATACGCTTTACGGTGCTTTAGGAAATGACACTCTAGAAGGCGACTACGGTGAAGATAGCCTATATGGTTATGAAGGAGATGACCTTATTCGAGGTGGAATGGGGCGAGACCGGCTATATGGCGAGGCCGGGAATGATGCCCTTTGGGGAGGTAGTGGGGATGATTACTTAGCCGGTGGCCTTGGTAATGACAGTCATTGGGGTGAAGATGGCAATGACCAAATTTGGGCCGCTGCTGGTAACGATCTTATCTATGGTGGAAAGGGACAAGATTCCCTCGGTGGTGGCGCAGGTAATGATTCCCTCCATGGTGGGGATGGTAATGATCTGCTCTCTTCCCAAGACGGGAATGACTGGCTAATGGGTGATGCTGGCAACGATACCCTCAGAGGTGAAGGGGGTAACGATACCCTAACTGGAGGCCGAGGTAATGATTCCGTTGAGGGGGGGCATGGCAATGACTTGCTAATGGGGGTTGATGCAACCCAGACCCAAGCCGGTCGAGGTGAGCAAGACATCCTCACGGCCTGGACTGGTATCAATACCTTTGTATTGGGAGATGCCAGTCAAGCATTCTACAATGATGGCCAAAATAATACATTAGGGGCTGAAGATTATGCCCTGTCAAAGGATTCAAGCAATCTCGTGGGGATAAAATTCAACTCCACGGACAAGCCACTGACTATCGGTTGGGGGCAGCTCCGGCGGGTATGCAATCAGGAACAGCCATTTTCTTAAATACCCCAGGAACAACGGATGAACTGGTTGCGATTGTGGCCTATAACAATAACTTGACCTTAAACAGTAGTGCTCGACCACACTGAATTGGATAGGTAAGCTAGCAACAATCTAGCTGTTTTTAGCCAACTAATCATGCCTGACAAATATATTGTGACGCTAACGCCTGAAGAACGCAGTGAGCTGATACAACTCACCCGACGTAGAACCCTGTCAGCGCGAAAAATGAAACGAGCCCAGATTTTGATGTTGGCAGATGAGGGACACAAAGACGATACCATTACTCAAATGCTCAATGCAGGCATCTCTACCGTGCATCGTACTCGCCAGAAATTTGTTGAAGGTGGTGTGGAATTTGCCCTCAATGAGCGTCCCAGACCAGGAGGGCAAAAGAAGCTCGATAGCAAAGCAGAGGCCTTGCTAATTGCGACAGCTTGTAGCGACCCACCAACCGGTTGTTGCCGGTGGACCATGCAGCTATTGGCAGAACGGCTGGTTGAACTTAAAGTCGTCGAAAGCCTATCGGATGAAACTGTGCGACGTACGCTCGAAAAAAACAGCTTAAGCCTTGGCTAAAAGAGCAGTGGTGTTTTTCTACTGTAGGCGCAGACTTTGTTTGGCGGATGGAGAACGTTCTAGATTGGTATGCCCAACCCTACGATCCTGATGAGCCTGTTGTTTGTTTTGATGAACGGCCTTGCCAACTGATTGGCGAAACCCGGGTGCCCCGTCCACCGAAGCCCGGTCGTCCTCAACGCTACGACCATGAATATGAGCGGAAGGGCACTTGTAATATATTTGGCTTTTTTCAACCGCTCAAAAGTTGGCGACATTTGAAGGTGACTGAGCATCGCAAAAGCGAAGATTTTGCACTTTGCATGCAATATCTAGTGGATGGTCTGTTTCCCCAGGCTGACAAGCTACATGTTGTTTTGGACAATCTCAATACCCATTCTCCCGCAGCACTTTACAAAACCTTCAATCCAGATGAAGCCTTGCGGATTCTCAAGCGTATTCAGTTTCACTACACCCCAAAACATGGCAGTTGGCTCAATATGATTGAGTTTGAGTTCTCTGCCCTTTCGAGGCAATGCTTAAATCGGCGGATTCCTGATATTGAACAACTCCGGTACGAGGTCACTGCATGGGAAAAAAGGCGGAACCATGATAAGGCAACGGTTAATTGGTTGTTTACGGTGGATGATGCACGAACTAAACTCAGCCGACTCTATCCCCAAACTATCCTGTCATAATCACTGTGGCGAAGCAGTAGTGCCTTCACCTTTGTCTGACATGTTTAAAGTCCCTAAAGAACGTTGGACTCCCAGGGAAATATTAAAGGGAAGGATCCGGCTGGGGCAACGATTTGTTCTCGATGATGCCTTCCGCTTGGTTGACGAGCGATCTCAACTCCGATACCGTTTCTGGATCCGCCTGCTGCCACAGCCCTCGCTGATGGGCTTCCAGCAGGCGTTCTGCCATATCCCGCAAAGCCCAGGGGTTTTTTGCTTGGATAAACTCTTGCACCTGGGGATTAAATAGGTAGGAAGTCGCTACCCCTTGATACATATGGTCGGCCACACAATGGGTGGTGGCATCATAGGCAAACAGGTAATCCACTGTCGCCGTCATTTCGAATGCCCCCTTATAGCCGTGGCGCATCACTCCAGCAATCCATTTGGGATTCACTACCCGAGACCGATAGACCCGGGCAATTTCTTCCTGGAGTTTTCGCACTTTAGGATGGCTGGGAACTGCATGATCCCCAAAGTAGAGTTCAGGATTTTGGCCCTGGATGGCCCTTACAGCTGTCGCTAAGCCCCCCTGAAACTGATAATAGTCATCGGAGTCGAGTAAATCGTGTTCGCGATTGTCTTGGTTATGGAGGACGATCTGCATTTGACTGAGACGTTGGCTAAAGGCTTCCGGGGCAAATTGCTCAGGTGCTTCGGCAGATGAATTGGAGGATTGAGCCGTATAGGCATAACTGCTCCAGTTCATATAGGCCCGAGCTAAGTCCTGATCGTCGGTCCAGTTTTGGGATTCAATCAGGCCTTGTAAGCCTGCCCCATAGGCACCGGGTTTAGAGCCAAAGATGCGGTAGCGCGATCTCACCTCTGCTACTTCAGCACTCAACCCTTCCGCCAGCCAATATTGCTGCTCTTGCTGAACTTGGGATATCAGGGGATTGCCGTGATCCGGTTCATCTAGGTTGGCCACTGCATTGACCGCTCGATCAAATAAATCAATCAAATTGGGGAAGGCATCCCGGAAGAACCCTGAAATCCGTAAGGTAACATCTACACGAGGACGGCCCAGCAGGGAGAGGGGCAATATCTCAAAATCGATCATCCGTCGCGATAGTCCTTCCCAGATGGGTTGGACGCCCAATAAGGCCAGGGCTTGAGCTATGTCATCTCCACCTGTCCGCATCGTGGCGGTGCCCCACATGGATAGCCCCAGGGTGCGGGGATACTCACCATGATCTTGGGTGTAGCGCTCTACCAAGACTTCAGCGGCTTTGCGGCCCACATCCCAGGCGCTTTCTGTGGGTAAAGCCCGAATATCGACGGAATAAAAGTTGCGCCCGGTGGGTAAAACATCCGGTCGTCCCCGAGTTGGGGCACCTGAGGCTCCACTAGGGACATACCGTCCGTCTAAGCCGTGTAGAAGATGGGTAATTTCCTGATTTGTTTGGTATAGCCGAGGGAGTAAACTGTCGCGAATCCATTTCAGTTCTGCTTGTAGCTCTTCAGGATATTGAGATAGATCAACTGGGTCTGAGGCGAGGAGCTGTTCGACGAACGCTGCTGCTTCCGTTTCAAGAACTGCGATCACATCGCCAATAATATGTAGGGCATCTGATTTTTGGCCCAAAACTTCTTTCTGTCTAGACGTGAGAGGCTGGGCCGGATCGGCGATCAAGGGATCCAGGTCTAGCTGCCAAACCTGGGCTAAGGTGCGGGTCAGGCCCTGGTGATGGGGGCTGGGTTGGCGGGCTAAAGACACGACTAAGTCCCGTAGCTGAGTCTGCTGCGGGCAAGCGCCAAAAATATGCAGCCCATCTCGAATTTGAGCTTCTTTTAGCTCACAGAGATAGCCATCGGCTTGGGTGAGTAGGACCTCTAATCCGCTTGGATCCTCTGAAGAGAGAGCAATGCCCAGCTCTTGATCGAGCTGTTCGGATTGCACAAGAGCCAAAATGCGATCGCGGATCACCGGCAACCGCCTTGGATCTAAACTTTGGGCATCATAATATTCATCAATTAAGGCTTCCAGCTTTTGCAAGGGACCATAGAGTTCGGCCCGAGTGAGGGGTGGCGTTAGGTGATCAAGGATGACTGCCTGGCCGCGACGTTTGGCCTGGGCTCCTTCCCCTGGATCATTGACGATAAAGGGATAGAGGTGGGGCAAGGGACCGAGGGCAATTTCGGGATAGCAGGTGTTGGACAAGGCAATGCTTTTCCCCGGTAGCCACTCCAGGTTGCCATGCTTGCCTACATGAATCACCGCATGGGTCTGGAATTGCTGTCGTAGCCAGATGTAGAAGGCTAAATAGCCGTGGGTGGGTTCTAAGTCTGGGGCATGGTAATTGAGGCTGGGGTCAATATCGTAGCCTCGGGCAGGCTGAATGCCGATAAAGATATTGCCAAGCTGGATCCCTGCAATGACAAAGTGGCCCTCTGGGGCAGATTGACTAGGAAGTCCCCAGCGATCGCACATCTGCTCTTGCACCCCCGAGGGCAGTTGGGTAAATACGGCCTCATAATCCGCTAAAGAAAGCTGCTGATAGACCTTTCGCAGGGGCCAGCCTTCTGGATCATTGGTCACCCCAATGGTGAGCCACTCAATCAGCTGATCGCCGTCGGTTGGCAGTCCCTCTAAGGTATAACCAGCGGTCTGCATGGCTTGCAAAATGGCAATACAGCTAGCGGGGGTATCGAGCCCTACGCCATTGGCAAGACGACCATCGCGGGTGGGATAGTTCGCCAAGATCAAGGCGATTCGTCGTTTGGATGGATGGCAATGCCTCAATTTCACCCAGTTGGCCGCCAAGGCTGCCACAAACTGGATCCGATCTGCCACGGGCTGATAGCTGACCACATCGGTTTCAAGTTGAGCATTGTAGGTCTGAACTGCCTTAAACGAGACGGCTCGACTAATAATCCGACCATCCACTTCTGGCAGGGCAACATTCATGGCCATATCCCGAGGTGCTAAACCTCGCAGTTGGGTTTGCCATCCCTCGACAGTGCCTCCACTACAAATCACCTGGAGAACCGGCACATCCAGCTGCTGCCAGAGTTCCAAGTTCAGGGTTTCAGCAGCCAGTTTTGCCAAGGAAAAGCTCGTGGTGTTCAGCAGAAGACTGATACCCGGCTGGTCTGGCGGGTTGAGCAATGCCACGAGTTCAGCCTGTACCGCTGGATCCTGGAGGGATTGCACAAAGATGGGAACGGGGGTGAGATTGTTCTGGGTTAAAGCTTGGGAGAGGGATGCGATCGCATCCACGTTACCGGCTAAATAGTGGGCTCGATAAAAGAGCAAACCCACCCTCGGCTGAGACTCCAGCCCTGGCTGGGGCAAATGAATGGGGAAAAGACCAATACGGGGGACGGGTTGAGGGGGTAAGGGGTCCAGTCCTGAGTCGAAATGATGACGGGCAATAAACTGTAATCCTTGTCCACAATTCTCAATTCCCCCTTCCGTAAAGTACTGCCAAAGCTGATGTACGGCGGATAGCCCGACATTAGAATGGCTGATCAGATCCGGATCAGGGCGATCGTCTCCCGGTAAGACATAGAGATGGGCTCCTGTCTGGGCAACCGTTTCTTTCACCCGCTCCAAACCATAGGACCAATAAGCCCGCCCTCCCAACAGCCGGATAATGATCACCTTAGCCTGGCTTAACACCGACTCCACATAATGATCGATACTGAGCTGCTGTTGGAGCTGCAATAAGTTAGCAACCCGGATAGAAGGAGCCTGATCGGGTCGACGTGCTTGCGCCTGGGCCAACACTTGAATATCCGTATCCGCTGCCGTCAGTACCACAATGGGCGCTGGAGTCTGCTCAACAAAAATCACCCCATCCGTTGAACCTGTCTCCCACCCCCCAGGCATAGCGGCCAGACGATGCATCAGCTTTCTCCTTCCATCAATGAACTGTGAATCTGATCCGTAAACATGATTACGAAGGACTCTACGCAAATATTGCGAATAATTGAAAGCCTTAAAGAAATCAGTTGAACTTCCCCAATCTAGGCTAGTTCACGATAGAAACAGATTAGTCATGGCATTAAACCGTCATGATCTTATCTCTACTCGGTAAATTTAGGTTGGTGAATGTCGATAGCCACTTAAAGTCGTTCATGCCATAGAAAAAGTATCCACGAATTTGAAGAGCCATCAGGCTTCTCCGGGGGAAGCTGGATACAAGTGCAGGAGACTGGATGATGCCTGTTTCAGCACCAGAAATATTTGAGCATACCTTGCCGCAGCACGTCTATCCGCAATTGAGCTTGTCTCTAGCAGATATGGTGCGGTCTGTTCCTGGTGTTGCCAAACTCCTCACCAGCGTGGAGGTTGGAGCGATGGTTCCGGAGACACAGCGGTTTACCGTCCTCACCTCAAAAAGCTTTAGTGCCTTGGTCTATGAAGCGGAGAAAGCTCAACTCAAGCTGACGTTTGAACCAATGGCCATTACGACATTCTTGGAGCGCCTCTACCAACATTGCCCTGCGGGGTCCCCGCTTCAACAGCGGATTACTGAAGTTCGAGAGCGTCAGTCTCGCAAAAATAATGATGCCAAGCTTCAGGGACAATTTACGCTGCTCTCCCTCGCGGCGATGTATCCAGGTCCTAGAGCAGAAGCGGTTCCCTTAGCCCCGGAGGTGACCCTCCACCCCACCGCAAATCAGGAACGTCTCAGCCATCAAATTATCTCTCAGCTGAGCCAAGGGGTAGAATTACCCGCCCTTTTGTCGATGGTGGTAGAAGAGCTCCGTCATCTGCTCCAGGCCGATCGTCTACTGATTTATCAACTGTCGCCGACTGCTCCCTCTGGTGCTGAGTCTCATCATCCGGTTTCTGCTCAATCAGGCTCCGTCGTCCATGAAGCCTTGGCCTCTTCTGAGTTGCCCTCTGTGTTATCTGATCAGGAACAGCTGTGGGGCATCGCTTCATCTGAGTCTCTGCTCAAATATCAGCAGGGCTATACCTTAGCGATCCATGATGTTCTGCAAAATGATTCCGTCTCTGAACCCTTAGCAAAGGTTCTAGACTCAATTCAAGTGAGAGCATTGCTGGTGACCCCAATCTTGGTCAAGTCTGAACTCTGGGGCCTATTAATTGCTCACCAGTGCCTTCACCCCCGCCAATGGCAGGTTCAAGAACAAGATTTACTGAAGCGAATGGCTGAACATGTTGCCATTGCCATTCATCAGGCTGCTTTGCAGGATCAAGTTCGGCAACATAAGCAAACCTTAGATAAGCAGGTAGAACAACGCACTCAAGAACTCCATGCTGCACTGCTCGCAGCACAATCTTCAAATCAGGCTAAAAGCGATTTCTTGGCAACCATGAGCCATGAATTACGCACGCCGCTCACCTGCGTGATTGGCATGTCGGCTACTTTATTGCGCTGGTCTTTAGGCCCCCTGACAGATAAGCAACGGAGCTGCCTACAAACGATTCATGACAGCGGCGAGCATTTGCTGGAGTTGATCAATGACATTCTGGATTTCTCCCATGTGCAATCCGGTAAAGCCACCCTCAACGTCAGTGATTTTTCCCTCACTACCTTAGTTCAACAGCTCTTGCAAGTTATGCGAGATAAGGCGGATGCCCATCAAGTGCAGCTCAAGGCTAATTTGAAGATTCCCCCGGAGCGAGACCGATTTATTGCTGATTTACGGCGAGTCCAGCAAATTCTAATCAGTCTGACGGATAACGCCATTAAATTTACGCCCATGGGGGGGAAGGTAACGTTGCGCGTATGGGTTGAAACCAATACCGTTGTGTTCCAGGTAGAAGACACGGGCATTGGCATTTCTTCGAGTCAACTGCCCCACCTGTTTGAAAAGTTTCAGCAATTAGATGGGTCCTATCATCGCACCTACGAAGGGGCTGGCTTAGGGCTAGCCTTAGCCCAGCAATGTGTGACCCTGCATCAAGGGTGGATTGATGTCAGTTCAGAGGAAGGACAAGGGTCAATTTTTACAGTTCAGTTACCGAATCAATCGGCTCTGTTTCAACAAGAAACCTCATCTCAACCCCTATCAGCTGGACGCATAGTGTTGATAGAAGGCCATGAAGAGGATGCGACCCTGCTGTGCGATATGTTGACAGCAGCAAACTATCAGGTGATTTGGATGGTTGAAGCGTCCGCTGCCATTGACCAAATCCGCTTGCTGCAGCCGATTGCCGTGATTGTGGATGCCCAATTGCCAGCCCAAGGCTGCCTGGGTTTAATTCGTCGCCTAAGAGCGCTACCAGGCACGGATAAGATCAAAATCATCGTCCTCACCCAGGAAGGGATTTCCAAAGATCATCAGCGGTATTTAAGCCTGGGTGCAGATGCTTACTTACTGAAGTCTCTGCAACCCGAAGATCTGTTGCGCAAAGTGAATGTGTTATTGAAGTCTGCGTCTGTGCTCTAGCTGCTCTAGAACTCCATCACCCGTTACTCTAGTTCTTTTGTGGCTTCCTCAGCATAGAGATTTGCCATCAAAGATTTTAAGCGCATCCGAGGAATATAAGGCCATCCTCCCTCGGCTTCTATTTCCCGGAGTAGCAGATGTAACGCTTGCCGATTGGTGGGTAAAGTCTTAATGAATAAGTCTTCCCGAATACGCTGATGCATTGCTTCTAGCAACCGCAGCAACTGTAGTAACTCAGCAGACTCACCTTCGGATCGCTGAGCCTGAGCATACACGATGCGCTGTATCTCGTCTAAGTAGTCACTCGATTGAGTTGTGGTTTCACCACTAGTCATGTTCTAACGTGTCATTGTACTGAATAACACTATTATCAGCCCTTGTGGCCAGGCTTGGCGAACATACCGTGAAGATGCTCTATTCCCATTCGATGGTTCCTGGAGGTTTGGAGGTGATATCGTAGGCAACTCGATTGACGCCCTTCACCTCATTGACGATACGGTTGGAAATCGTTTCCAAGAGTTCATAGGGAGCACGGGACCAGTCTGCGGTCATGCCATCTTCGCTAGAGACAAACCGCAGCACCACTGGGTAGGCATAGGTGCGTTGATCCCCCATCACCCCGACGCTACGGACGGGCAATAATACCGCGAAAGCTTGCCAAAACTCACTGTAATTTCCGGATCGATTGACTTCTTGGCGCACAATTAAATCAGCATCCCGGAGAATATTCAGACGTTCTGCTGTGACTTCCCCAATAATCCGAATGGCTAAGCCGGGTCCTGGGAATGGATGGCGGTTGACAATCTCTTCTGGCAACCCGAGGGAGCGACCGACCTTACGGACTTCGTCTTTGAAGAGCTTCCGCAAGGGTTCGACCAACTTGAACCGCAGATCTTTCGGAAGTCCACCGACGTTGTGGTGACTCTTAATCTTGACGGCCACTCGTTCCCCTGTGGCTGGGTCGACATTGGTGTCGGCAGATTCGATCACATCAGGATAGAGGGTGCCCTGGGCGAGGTAGTCGAAGGGGCCTAGCCGTCGGGATTCTTCTTCAAACACTTGGATAAACTCATGGCCAATCCGTTTGCGCTTTTCTTCTGGATCGGTGATGCCATTCAGCCGTTCTAAAAACCGATCGCGAGCCATCACATATTCCACGGGGATGTGAAACTGGTCTCGAAATAGCTTGATTAGACGCTCAGGTTCCAGCTTGCGCATAAACCCTTGGTCAATAAACATGCAGGTTAAGTTGTCGCCAATCGCCTTATGGAGAAGAAAGGCTAGGGTCGAAGAATCTACGCCGCCGGAAAGAGCCAGTAGCACCCGCTTATTCCCGACCTTGGCCCGAACTTCGCGAATGGCCTCTTCAACAAAAGCCTCTGTCGTCCAAGTCGGCTCACATTCGCAAATATGATAGACAAAGTTACAGATCAGGGCCTGTCCCCCTTGAGAGTGCACCACTTCAGGGTGGAACTGGACGCCGTAGAGCTGGCGATCATGGTGGGCAACGGCAGCTTGAGGCGTGTTGGCGGTGTGAGCTAAGACTTTAAACCCTTCCGGTAGAGCAGTCACGGAATCTCCATGACTCATCCACATGGTGGTTTGATCTTCGACGTTGGTGAGTAAATCTGTAGGGTCATCAATAATTAGGGAGGCTTTCCCATATTCGGCTGCGTCAGAGGCTTCTACCTGCCCACCCAACTGTTGCACCATCAGCTGCATGCCGTAGCAAACCCCTAACACAGGAATACCCAGGTTCCAAATCTCGGGATCACAAGCAGGAGCATGTTGGGCATAGACAGAATTAGGACCACCGGACAAGATGATGCCTTTGGGATTAAGCTGTCGTAGCTGCTCTATAGATGTGCGATAAGACAATACTTCTG
Organism: Acaryochloris marina MBIC11017; assembly: GCF_000018105.1. GTDB lineage: Bacteria > Cyanobacteriota > Cyanobacteriia > Thermosynechococcales > Thermosynechococcaceae > Acaryochloris > Acaryochloris marina. Next base: position 4,452,423 of record NC_009925.1, on the reverse strand, counting down.
AATAGACTTGGGTCTCGCGAATGCGACGAGCGATAAGTTCAGAGTACTGGGAGCCAAAATCAAGAATGACAATCATTTGCCGGTCGACAGGGGTCTGGGCAAATGTGGAGTCTTGAGGATGAGCAGAGAGAGGTTGCTGGGTCTGAGAAGGCACGGAAGGTATCCCTTTGAGTGATGAGGGGGCAGGGTTTAGATAGAAAAGTTAAACAAAAAATTAGAAAACCCTAGAACCCGAAGTATGGATAACTAGCGATGAAAGAATATACTGTGGAGGCTTTGAAAATAGGTATAAATATTTTTACAAGTTTAAGTCAATCTGGGGATTGCTGACAAAACGCTGCAGTAAATGGGTGCCGAAAGCACTGACTGCAAACAGTTGGCGGTTGCGGTTAAAGAGTGCTGAACCCACTTGGACGGTGCGATCGCAATGGGTATGGATATAAGTTTGCGATCGCACATCGATTCTTTGAGTTATGGCCCCATAGACAGTGTCCACCCAGCGATTCTGGGTTTGGTGATCGAAATTCATTAAGAATTGCAGCGCTGCTTCGGCTGTTGGACTGGCAAATAGGGATTGAATCTGGGGGGAAGGCAGTCCTAAATTAGCGGCATAGGCCGTTAAAATTTCCAAGCGTGCATCTGCTAAATGGTGGTGAGTCTGAAAAATCCCCCCCGCCAGCTTCAGCAGTTTGCCATGATACCCCAGTAATAGAACGGAAGAGACGCCTTGAAAGCCAGCTTCTACTAACAGCGGCCCCAACCAGTTGGCGGTTTTGATCTGAACTTCGGGAGGAATGCCCAAAGTACGAGCAATATCTAGACCATTCTCCCCCACACAAAACACCAGATGTTTCTGATCAATCGCTTTCTGTTGAAGCTCAAGTCGAAATTGATCTAACTGTTGAGGGGCACTCAAGGGCTGAGAGATCCCTGATGTTCCTAGTAAAGACAACCCTTCCACCACCCCAAATGCCTCATTGGAGGTGCGTTTGGCCAAGGCCCGCCCCTCGGGCAAGATCAGCGTAACCTGAATTCGGTCTCCTGGCTGGAGATGTTGCTCCAAGTTGATGTACAGAAGCTGTTGGGCATAGCTGTAGATGGCAGCTTGATCGCCTTGGTTTCGATTGATACCAACCCCCTCTCCTCCGAGTAGAACAATTGATTCAGTTTGCTCGGGTGAAGCCCATTCCACCAGGGCCCAGATCGGAGTATGACGCGTTAGGTCTAAATTATCGCCGGGATCGCTACGGGTAATCGCTAGGGCCTGACGAGGCCCTAATTTTGAGACCTGTTCAATGGGGATTTCAACAGACTGCGGAGGATTGATTAAATCCAGGGTCACCTGGGAAGGCGCAATTGAGTCGTAGAGGTGATGCAGGGCTGCGATCGCAGCAGCGCAAGCAAAAACGGGTAAAGTATAGCCAGCGCGGGGTGGAGGAGTTGGCATGAAGAAATGCCCCATTTGCCAGAGCATTCAGAACAGTAATGTTTTATCCTTTAAAACTGTGGACTTTTTGACAGGCCGGAGTCAATCAAAATCCCACGTCATTATTTTGTTATACGAGATCCCATAATCATTATGAAGCGCTTTGTCTCCCGTCTACTCAGCTTAATGCTTGTAGCCTCGATGTTCTTAACTGGTTGCTCGCTTCTCTCTCCTGAGACCCTTCTATCGGGTGACTATCAGCAAGACACCATTTACGTGATTGACAACCTCAGTAACGCGATCACCTTGCCTGATGATGATCCCAATAAAGCAGAAAATCAAGCAGCAGCCGGTGCGCTGATTAGTGAGTATGTATCTCGGTATCGTCGCAAGCCCAAATTAGCAGGGTCTGCCTCCTTTATGACCATGGCAACGGCATTAAACGGCTTAGCTGGACACTATAACTCCTATCCCAATCGTCCTCTACCTCAAAGACTCAAGGATCGTTTGGAGCAAGAGTTCAAACAAGCTAAGATTGCCCTCAAACGGGAAAATGCTGCTTAACCCCCTCTTTGAAGGAATCTGCATATGTTTGGTTTAGGTTGGTTGGAAGTTGGACTCATTGCCCTTGCGGCAGTTGTCCTGTTTGGTCCCAAGAAGTTACCTGAACTCGGTGCCTCGTTAGGGAAATCCCTGAGAGGTTTTAAAGACGAATTACAGGGTGACTCAGAAGAAGAGCCAACTGAAGATTAGATTTGCCCAGCAGCAATCCTTTCTGGGTTTAATGCAATACCCCCCTTTTCTCTACCTGAGAAAAGGGGGGTATTGCATATTGTGATGGGTTAGCGTGAGGGTGGACTTGCTGCGAGAGAGCCATAGTAGGGCAGAATTTCTTGCCAGGTGGGTTGCTGCCCAGCCTGCCATCGTTGATGGGCTAAGGAAATCATGGCTTGGCAAATGCCTTGGGGGTCAACGGTGTCGGGGTAGAGATGATGGTGAATCTTCTCAGTGGATAGAAGATGTTGCCACACCTCTAGCTCAACGTACTGGAGGGGTTTGTAGGTCGATAACGCCTGAGTAGATGCGTCCCAAGTGAAAAGACTGCCATAGACTGATCCACGCTGTCCCGGATACTCCACCGCTATCAGCTCATCCTCATGTACTTTTGATAGGCTACTTGCATAGGCATACGCTTGAGCCGTCAGGGTGGAAACACCGTAAAGAGGAATGTTGAGCTGCTGGGCCAAGGTTCGTGCTGTTACCACTCCAATACGGGTACCAGTAAAGCTGCCAGGGCCTTGAGCAACTACTAGCCACCCCAAGTCAGACCAAGAGAGGGGCGCTAGGAAGTCCTTTAAATAGTCATGAAGGTGAATGGAAATATCACGGCCTAAATCCCAGGTTTGATAACGGTTAATTTGCGCAAAGTTGGAGATCCCTAAGGTTAACGCTGAGCTAGTCGTATCGAGGCCAAGAACGTGCATTTGGAACTTCGTGATAATGATCACCTTCTCATTCTAATAAGGCAGGGGATGATGGTTGCACGACCTTGCAGTTCGCAGTAGACAGGACAATCACAATAGGACTATGGAACGCATTCTGGGCGAATATTTAGGAGAATTTAACGGATATAGCGGTTGGATTGTCTGGAATCTTTTTTTGGCCTTTATTCCCATGACGTTGAGTTTTTGGCTGTTTCGATGGCCCCATCAGTCGCGAACCCTGGTCTGGTGGATTGCGTTAGTTTCATTTATTGCCTTTTTACCCAATGCCCCCTATCTGCTAACAGACATTATTCACTTAGTGGGGGCAGCGCGCAGTACGGAATCGATTTGGATTGTCACCTTGTTTTTTATCCCCCTCCATACTTTTGCGATTTTGGCGGGGTTTGAAGCCTATGTCGTCTCTTTGATTAATCAGGGACATTACCTGAAGAAACAGGGGGCAGGTCAGTTTGTGAAGGGGGCAGAGATTCTGGTGCATATTCTCTGTGCCATTGGCATTTATCTGGGGCGGTTTATCCGCTTCAACAGCTGGGATCTGATCACCAATCCCAAAAACGTCTTGCTGGTCAGCATGAATGAACTCACTTCAAAGTTTCCGGTTGTCGTGGTTCTAATTACTGTGGTGGTGCTGATTCTGTTCTATTGGATCATGAAACAAATTACCCTGGGTCTTGTGTTGAGGGTTCAGCATGTTCGCAGAGCGAACCGAGGTTTGGCGCCAGATCAAGATCTGTATTGAACCCTGGTTGGGTCATGCCAGAATAGGGGCATGAACCCCATGTGGAGAATCAGTGATGCCTTTAGAACGTCGATTGTCTCGGGATGCATATTTGCAAAATGAGATTGTGATTCTGAAACAGCTTTGCCTAACGCCGAGCCGGATGTTTCAACCTGGGCGTTATAAGGTGAGTGAGCTGCCAGATGAAGCCTTCACTATGGGGCTAGTAGAACGGGCTCCCATTCCATCTGAAGAAAATCCCGATGATGCTGAATAAAAGGAGAGAGCATGAGGCACCCCAAAAACCTCAGGGTCGAAAGCTTAAGCGCAAGTAGAAGTAGGAACCCTAGCCAAACATAGCAACTCTAGAACGGGGACCATATTACAGTCTGAGTAATATTTGCGTGTGCTCATCAGTCGTTTGGCAGAGTCGTCCATAGCTGGACTTGGGAGTGTTCTTTTTCCTAACGGGCTAATCAGTTGAAACGATTCATTTACCCCATGCAAGATGAATCGTTTTGGGATTTAGCTGTGATTAGAAACTATGCCCTATTTATCAAGTGTTCCAGGAACGTTGGCAATGAGAAGGGGTAGTTTTTACCCAGAGTCACCACTCCTATTTTGATCCTTGAGAAGCTAGGAAGTCCCAAGAAAATAACCTTTCTCATAGATTTTGATCCGGATCTAAATCCAAGGTTAATAGCTGCGATAATAGGTGAGTTTGCCAAGGTGCAATGATAATTTCCTCCTGAGTTGGGGAATCTTGTTGTTTGAAGAGGGAGCTGGATCAATCAGGTATGCGAACCCACTATTGCAGTGAATTACGAAATGATCATGTGGGTGAACGGGTTACCCTCTGTGGCTGGGTAGATCGCCGTCGAGATCATGGTGGCGTGATTTTTTTGGACGTGCGCGATCGAACGGGTCTGATCCAAATTGTCAGTGACCCGGAACGAACCCCTGAAGCCTATCCCCAAGCAGATGCCCTCCGAAATGAGTATGTGGTTCGGATTCATGGTGAGGTCAGTCGTCGTCCGGATGATTCCCTCAATCCTCGCTTGCCCACCGGAGAAGTTGAAATCTACGCTGATCAGATTGAGCTGCTCAATGCGGTTCACCAGCAGTTGCCCTTTCAGGTCTCTACGGCTGATGTGGAATCGGTCAAAGAAGAGCTGCGCCTCAAGTATCGGTATTTGGATTTGCGACGCGATCGCATGCATCAAAACATCATGATGCGGCATCGGTTAATTCAATCGATTCGTCGCTATTTGGAAGATCAGCAGAACTTCGTAGATATTGAAACCCCCGTCTTAACTCGCTCCACCCCTGAAGGCGCACGAGACTACTTGGTACCCAGTCGAGCCAATCCGGGAGAATGGTTTGCCCTGCCTCAGTCACCTCAGATTTTTAAGCAATTGCTGATGGTGTCTGGGTTTGATCGCTATTACCAAATTGCCCGCTGTTTCCGGGATGAGGACTTACGAGCCGACCGCCAACCTGAATTTACGCAGCTGGACATGGAAATGAGCTTCATGTCCCAAGAGGAAATCATTCAGCTCAATGAAGACTTAATGCGGCATGTCTTCAAGACCCTCAAAGATATTGACTTGCCGAAGACATTCCCACAGATGACCTATGCCGAAGCCATGGAACGCTTTGGCACCGATCGTCCAGATACCCGGTTTGATCTGGAGTTAGTCAATGTTTCTGATCTGCTCGAAGATTCAGGATTCAAGGTGTTCTCAGGGGCGATTAAAAAAGGCGGACAAGTTAAAGTTCTACCTATCCCTGATGGCAATGCCAAGATTTCCAACGTTCGCATTAAACCCGGTGGTGATTTATTCTCTGAAGCCAGTGCAGGTGGGGCTAAAGGTCTTGCCTATATCCGGGTTAAAGACGATGGTGCGATTGATACGATTGGAGCCATTAAAGATAATCTATCACCAGAGCAAACAGCAGAATTGCTAGAGCGAACGGGAGCCAAGCCAGGTCATTTACTCCTGTTTGGCGCAGGTCCCACAGAAATTGTGAACGCCTCTCTCTCCCGATTACGATTGGCATTGGGCGCAGAAATGAAGCTGATTGATCCGGACCAAATCGATCTGCTATGGATTACCGAATTCCCCATGTTTGAGTGGAACGCCGATGAAAAGAGGCTTGAGGCGCTCCACCACCCCTTTACAGCGCCTTACCCTGAAGATGAAGCGGATCTAAAAACGGCCCGTGCCCAAGCCTATGACTTGGTCTATAACGGCTTAGAAATTGGCGGCGGGAGCCTGAGGATTTATCAAGCAGATTTACAACGGCGAGTGTTTGACGCCATTGGCTTATCAGAGGAAGAAGCTCAGGATAAATTTGGGTTCTTGCTGAATGCCTTTAACTTTGGTGCTCCCCCCCACGGTGGGATTGCCTATGGCATTGATCGTTTGGCGATGCTCCTCAGTGGTGAAGAATCGATTCGAGACACAATTGCATTTCCCAAAACCCAGCAGGCTCGCTGTTTGCTAACACAAGCACCTTCCAGTGTGGATCAGAAGCAGCTTAAAGAATTGCAGATCAAATCCACGGCTGAACCTAAAAATTAGTGGTCATCCTGCTGCTCCAACCGTAAAAACCATCTGTAAGGGACATCTCTTGATCCGCTTAAAATCCAAACGGCCTGGCCTGAATTGAACCCTACTCTTTCTCAGCAAGTCTAAGCCTAGGTGAAACTCACTTAGGTGAGAGACTCAAGTCACCCAATTGTCAAAAGATGCAGAGGAGTCGCTGATATGAGGAGATTTGAACAGGCCATTGGGTGTGGCGTTTGTGTGATGGCGTCATCCATTCTATTGTGTGTCGGATGCCAGGCCAGTTCTATAACTCCCCCAAACTCAAAGATCCATTCTGCCAAAAGCCTGACGGAACGGGTTAGGCATGAAGGCATCCAGCGAACCTATCATATTTACTTACCTGAAGGGTTTAACCGACAGAAGTCACTGCCATTGGTATTGGCCCTGCATGGAGGAGGTGGAACAGGACGCCAGTTTGATCAAGCGCTTTCTCAAGGCCAGTTCAAGACCATTGCTAACCAGCGAGGCGTCATTTTGGTTTTCCCAGATGGTATGAACCGCCAATGGAGTGATGGGCGAACGCAGCATTTGAAGCGCAATAAATCCCACGATGATGTTGGCTTTATTTCTAAAGTCATTGACCGCATGATAGATGACTATGGCGTTGACGCCCAACGGGTCTACGTTACCGGTATTTCTAATGGTGGGTTTATGTCAGTACGCTTGGCGTTAGATCTATCGGACAAAATCACTGCGATCGCACCTGTAACTGCACAACTTCCCCTCGCCCTGCAGCATAAGACTTCTAATCAGCCGATTTCAGTCATGATCATCAACGGAACCGAGGATCCGATTGTGCCTTATCAGGGTGGGCATGTTCGTCTGTTTAAGTTTGGCCGCAGTCGCGGTGAAATACTCTCCACAGCCAACACCATTGAACATTTTCGTCTTCGCAACAACTGTCACGCTAAGTCCAAGAAAACATTACTTCCAAATAAGGATCCTAACGATAATACAAGGGTTGAGATGGAACAATATACGGGGTGTGCTGATCAGACTGAGGTGACTCTTGTAAAAGTTATTGGTGGGGGGCACACTTGGCCTGGTGGTGCGCAGTACCTGAGACCCAAATTGATTGGCAGGGTGTCGAAGGATATCAATGCGAGTGCCATGATTATTGACTTTTTCCTCAAACATTCGCGGTAAGTAAGAACGAGCGAAAATTCACGCTTAAGCGATTGCTGCTGCTGATGATCAAACTATTTTTCTGGTTAATGATGGCTTTTGGCTGGACGGATCAGCATACGCCTAAAGTTAGAGGAAAAGGATTACGTGCAGTAGTATAGTCTGGGCTGGTCGAAAATCACTTCATAATCTATGAAAGGACACTTTCCATTACTCATCGACTTCTATGACTTCGCTGGGAAACATCAGAGTGTCTTTGTACTGAAGTCCAAAAAGTACTTTATACGCCTGAATCGACAAGTACGATACCAACACTGGAGATTTGGGTGAATTATAAGAAGTATCCCATTCCGGCAAGCTATCGAACGACTTAAAGCGGAACTGGAGCTAAGTAGCCTATTAGATGTAGACTCACAGATTGAAGATACAAACACGGTCACAGGGAATTTCTAGGACTACGGTATTTTCGATATTGAAAGACTCTTCCAAAGGATTTCTCTCGACCTCAATGGGTATCAGACATTTGATGTGACCTAAACACTATATCTAGCGGCTACCACGCTAATTCCCGGAGAGCCAATATTGACTACAATTTTGCTTGAGCATCTATTTTATTCCTGTAACTATTTTTACTTATTCTCAGAAAGTTGCCTTTCAGATTGACCTATCATTGTGGCCAATGGCAAAATCTATAAACTCGATGCTCAATCTCAGTTTATGGGCTAGAAATCTGACCTATTTTGGACAGTAGATGAGCTGATATTTATGGTAGCCGTTTTAATCGGCTTTTTTGAAACTACACATAGTAGTCGGCAGCCCCTGACCTCCGGCAACCGTTAGTTTACGGGCGGGCAGTATATCGCACTTCGATATACTTCTAAATAACCTAATATCTATCCACACTTATCCCTTGAGATTAGGTCCCTATACGTGAAAAACTATAGAGTTTATTGCTATTTTGTTAACAAAGAAATCCCGCTCTTCATTCCTTAATAGTGGGATTTCAAGCTCATAGATGAGAAGGTTCACAGACTTAGGGGGAGAGAAAATAGCATGTCTTCAGCAGAAGAGAGTTTTATTAGTGAGCAGCCTAAAATATCATTTATTTTCTTCATAAAACTCACCAAGACTGTTATTCTCGCATTTTTCCTAAATTTTGATAGATAATCATCGCCGCATCTCATTCAAGTCAAGGGGGGAAACTATGCATTTGGTCTAAAAAAAATTTAGCGATTACATTTGTGCTTTATTGATGACAAGAAGCAGCATATATTATGCTTGTCTCAACAGGTGATATTGCAGAATAGGATTGATAAACTCATGGCTAAAAAGCAAAAACAAGGTAAGACGCCTTTAAGCGGACAAGCCTTAGTTGAGAAGGTCAAACAACTTGAAGACCTAAGTCGTGAAGAAAAGGCGAAAGAATGCGGTTACTTTACCCTAAATGAGGATGGGTCAGAACGCATTAGCATGATGAAATTTCTCAATGCGTTGATTGATGCTGAAGGCGTAGAATTAGATGGCAAAAGCCAAAATGGCAATGGTCGGGGTGGTCGCAATGCTAGTTACCGAATCAGCGTTCAATCTAATGGAAATTTGCTGATTGGGTCTACCTATACCAAGCAGATGGAGTTGGCTCCTGGCGACGAGTTTGAAATTTCCCTTGGACGAAAGCATATCCATTTAAAACAGATTACCGATGATGAAGACTAGGACGCAATTGCCCCAATCTATGTCAGAGGCACAACAATTAGATTTATAATTACTTTCCAAGACTGCTCCAGCACCATTGATGTGCGCTTAGCTACTTATCAATATCAATGCGTCTTTTAGTTTGAGAGCGACAGCTACTTCGGAGACGCTGGTAGGATAATGGGATTAATTAAGCCAATAGCCCAATGGTGCTCAAGCAAAATCGATATTGGAAATGGTTGTCACAAGGAGTAACCTATGCACTCCTTGGGGTCATTGCCTTGGCTATGTTATTGCCTTTATTATGGCTGGTTAGTACAGCCTTCAAAGGCCAGGAAGACAATATTTTCCCCGTCGCGGCGTCGAAAGACTTGTCTTTATCTCCCCTGGAGAATATTGTTTTCTTCTTAAAGCAGTTATTTCCTATCCATCCCACTGGGCACAATTTTGTCTCTGTTTGGCAACAACAGCCTTTTGGGCAGTATTTTCTCAACAGTCTATTCGTTTCATCTCTCACTGTAACCCTCAACGTTTTGTTCAGTTCTCTAGCTGCTTATCCTCTGGCTAGACTGAACTTTAAGGGTAAGGATTTTATTTTTGCGGTCGTTGTCTCCACAATTATGATTCCTTTCCAAATTGTGATGATCCCGCTTTACGTCTTAGTGGTTGAGTTAGGGCTCAAAAATACCTATCTGGGCGTGATTTTTCCTGCGATCGCATCTGCGTTTGGTATCTTTCTACTCCGACAGGCTTTCCAAGGGGTTCCCAAAGAACTAGAAGAAGCTGCACGCATCGACGGCTGTACAGATCTAGGGATTTGGTGGCATATTATGTTGCCATCGGTTAGACCCGCCCTAGTTACCCTGGCAATATTCGTTTTCATTGGCTCTTGGGGAGAATTTTTATGGCCCCTCATCATTCTGGATCAGCCCGAGTATTACACCCTCCCCCTCGCAGTGTCCAATCTGTTTAGTGCCTTTGGACTCAATTGGCGTTTAATTGCCGCAGGTTCAGTGATTTCCATCGCTCCAGTCTTACTATTTTTCTTGATTATGCAACGGTATATTGTTCCTTCTGAAGCTGGGAGCGGATTAAAAGGGTAGTGCCCCCCATGCCTCTCCTATCCTTCTATTTCTCTAGAAATCTTCACAAGATCTACAGTTCCTGTTCCCTCTGAGCATGCTTTCATAACAAATGAAGATATTCTTTGAAGGATCAATGCAGATGAACCTCTCTCTCCTTCAGTCCAGCCTCAATTTGCTCAACCACAACCTCTGGATTGCTCAACAATTTGAAGATAATCTCGGTTCTTCTTTCCAATCTACCTGGGATAACTTTATCCAATCGGGACAGGTATGGGCCCTGATCATCGGTTTTATTGTTGGCTATGTGTTCCGCAGCATTACATCCTATTAGCAGCGACTGAATCTCTATTATTTCGGACCTGATATATTGACATCTTCTCCCGTACCTCCTACAAACAGCTCTGACTCTTCTGACTCCAAAGTTTGGAGTCAAAGATTTGAATCTGCCTTAAATCCTGTGATTGCTGCTTTTAATGCCAGCATTCATTTCGACATCGCCTTGATTGAATATGATCTAACGGGTTCACAAGCTCATGTGCAGATGTTGGCCCACAGTGGCATTATTTCTCAAGCAGAAGCCGATGCCATTGATCAAGGGCTAGAGGCCATTCGGCAAGAATATCGCCAAGGTCAATTTCAGCCTGGCATTGAAGCGGAAGACATCCATTTTGCCGTCGAAAACCGCTTAATTGAACTGATCGGCGACACAGGCAAAAAACTGCATACGGGGCGTTCGCGGAATGACCAAGTAGGTACCGATCTTCGTCTCTATCTACATGATCAAATTCTGCAAGTTCAAACACTGATTCGGAACTGGCAACAAGCACTCGTCATCTTAGCCAGCGATCATGTACAGACACTTATTCCTGGATATACCCATTTACAGCGGGCTCAGCCGATCAGCTTAGCCCATCACCTGTTGGCCTACTTTGAAATGGCTGAACGAGACTGGCAGCGTCTGAGGGAAATTGATCGGCGCGTCAATGTTTCTCCTCTAGGTTTAGGAGCCTTAGCCGGAACGCCTTTCCCTATCGACCGCCAATACACCGCCGACAAGCTAGGGTTTGCCGATCTGTATCGCAATAGTTTGGATGGCGTCAGCGATCGCGATTTTGCGATTGAGTTTCTCTGTGCAGCCAGTCTAATCATGGTGCATCTCAGCCGCTTTTCAGAAGAAGTCATCCTTTGGGCCTCGGAAGAGTTTGGATTCATCAAACTGAAGGATAGCTGTGCGACAGGCTCCAGCATCATGCCCCAAAAGAAAAATCCTGATGTTCCCGAATTGGTACGGGGCAAATCAGGGCGGGTTTTTGGGCATTTGCAAAGCTTACTGGTTGTAATGAAAGGGTTGCCCTTAGCCTATAACAAGGATCTACAAGAAGATAAAGAAGCCATTTTTGATGGTGTGACAACGATTAAGGCTTGTTTAGAGGCCATGACTATTTTGGTGGCAGAGGGCTTAGAATTCCAAACCCCACGTCTTGAATCTGCAGTGGGCGAAGATTTTTCCAATGCCACGGATGTCGCAGACTATTTATCCAAGCAAGGAGTGCCCTTTCGGGAAGCCTACAATATCGTTGGTGCTGTGGTGAAAACATGTCTCTCCCAAAACAAGCTACTCAAAGACTTAACGCTAGAGGAATGGCAGCAGTTTCATCCCCAGTTCGCTGACGATATCTATTCAGCCATTTCACCCCGACAAGTCGTTGCCGTCCGCAATAGCTTTGGTGGAACAGGATTCACTCAAGTGCAAAACGCACTAGAACAGGCCAAAACTCTTCTATCACAATCAAAGTAGGCCCTTATCACAGGGCAAAATTGAGTAGCAGCGTTCAAAGCTCTCTCTTTAGCGCACATCAAAAGGGGTAGACCCTTTCCAAGGAATGCGCTTAACCGCTGTTAAGGCATCAGTGACGGCTGTTGTAATATCACCCTGATGCTCCCGTTGAGCACGTTCATACTGGAGCGCCACTCCTTCTTGACTAGACGCATAAAGGGGAGGCAAGTGATTGAGGGCATGGGCGGCCACCTCAATACGGTTAATCCGTTGAGCCTCCTCTAAGGACCAAGCACAAGTTTGCTGATCGATTTCTTCGTCAACCAGAATTTCCATAATGTTTTTGTAGCTATTGGCTATGTCATAGCTGGGTACCATAGCAACTCAAAGGGTAAAGGACAACAAGTTTGTGCACTTAATCTAGGAATATCAAGTTTTAGGCATGTTCGCTTCCGCAAAAATGCGTAAAATCAACGCAGTACTATACTATTCTCCATCACAATGAGGCCCTCAACGTGATGATACTGCGCGGATTCTATATCCATGTCCTCTAATATTGTTGAAATTCTGTCAGCTCAAGACCTACGCCGGACGATCACACGGTTAGCGTCAGAAGTGATTGAACGAGTCGGCACCCTAGATCAGCTGGTACTGTTAGGCATCCCGACACGGGGCGTTCCTCTAGCCTATGCCTTAGCCCAGCAGATAGAGTTATTAGAGCAGATCAAAGTCCCGGTGGGTAGCCTAGACATTACGTTTTACCGCGATGATTTAGACCGAATTACCGTCAGGACACCTGGAAAAACTGACTTACCGACGGATCTCTCCCAGAAAACTGTTCTCCTGGTTGATGATGTCATTTACAGTGGTCGCACGATACGAGCCGCCCTCAATGCCGTCCATGATTATGGGCGGCCAACGCTGACTCAATTACTGGTCCTGATCGACCGGGGCCATCGAGAGCTGCCGATTCACCCTGACTTTACGGGCAAGGCATTGCCAACGGCACGGGAAGAACTGGTCAACGTCTATCTTGATGCGACCGATCAGCGGGATGGAGTGGAATTAGTCACCCGAGATCATTAGCAACCAAGCATTGAACGCCTCTCAGCATGGGTTCTACAGAAACTTAAGCACTTGAGTTCGGGAACCCGTACAGTCAAAAGATTGAATTTGGTCAATTACCTCAGATAGATTAGCACTCGGGAGTCGAGAGTGCTAAATCCCAGTAACCACTATCTAGTTTGGAGGAGCCGGTATGGCAGCTATTTCCTTAAGCGTCTCTACAGTCAAGCCTTTAGGTGATCGCGTATTCGTCAAAGTCAGTGCTGCAGAAGAGCAAACTGCAGGTGGCATTATTTTGCCCGATGCGGCCAAAGAGAAGCCTCAGGTGGGTGAAATTACTGCTGTTGGCCCAGGTAAGCGGGGCGACGATGGATCTCGCCAAGCCTTAGATGTCAAAGAAGGCGACAAAGTTCTGTATTCCAAGTACGCCGGTACAGATGTCAAGCTCGGCGGTGAAGAGTATGTACTGCTTTCTGAAAAAGATATTTTGGCGATCGTCAACTAGACAAGCGTAATATCATCCTTCGATTCGTTCTGCCCATTCAACTGGGCAATTTTATTTTGTCTAACTTCGCTGTTACTCCTTTAAGTTTGAGGTTGAGCTTCCATGGCTAAACGCATTATTTATAACGAGAATGCTCGTCGCGCCCTTGAGAAAGGGATGGATATTCTATGTGAATCTGTTGCGGTGACATTAGGCCCTAAAGGTCGCAATGTTGTTCTAGAAAAGAAATTTGGTGCCCCTCAGATTGTCAATGATGGTGTCACCATTGCTAAGGAAATTGAACTAGAAGACAACATTGAGAACACAGGGGTTGCCCTGATTCGTCAAGCGGCTTCCAAAACGAATGATGCCGCAGGAGATGGCACCACAACAGCTACCGTCCTTGCCCATGCCATGGTCAAAGAAGGGATGCGCAACGTAGTTGCGGGTGCGAATGCAATTTCCCTCAAGCGTGGCATTGAGAAAGCTGCTGGCTTTCTTGTAGAGAAAATCGCTGAGAATGCTCGCTCTGTTGAAGATTCCACCGCCATTGCTCAAGTGGGAACGATTTCTGCAGGTAATGACGATGAAGTCGGCCAAATGATTGCCAATGCGATGGATAAGGTTGGCAAAGAAGGCGTTATTTCCCTTGAAGAAGGCAAGTCCATGACCACCGAATTGGAGGTCACTGAAGGGATGCGCTTTGAGAAAGGCTATATTTCTCCTTATTTCGCGACTGACACAGAGCGGATGGAAGCTGTGCTAGACGAGCCCTACATCCTACTGACCGACAAGAAAATTACCCTCGTGCAAGATTTAGTGCCTGTACTCGAGCAGGCTGCACGGGCAGGTAAGCCCTTGTTGGTGATTGCTGAGGATATTGAGAAAGAAGCCTTAGCCACCCTCGTCGTCAACCGTTTACGGGGTGTGTTGAATGTAGCTGCCGTGAAAGCACCTGGCTTCGGCGATCGTCGTAAAGCCATGCTGGAAGATATTGCAGTCTTGACTGGTGGTCAGGTGATTACTGAAGATGCAGGTCTCAAACTAGAGACTGCCAAGCTAGAAATGATGGGACAAGCTCGTCGCATCACCATCACGAAAGACACCACTACCCTTGTTGCCGAAGGCAATGAGGCCGACGTCCAAGCTCGCTGCGAGCAAATTCGTCGTCAAATGGATGAGACCGAGTCTTCCTACGATAAAGAGAAGTTGCAAGAGCGCTTGGCTAAATTGGCCGGTGGTGTTGCGGTGATCAAAGTCGGTGCTGCCACTGAAACTGAGATGAAGGATCGAAAGCTCCGCCTAGAAGATGCCATCAACTCCACTAAAGCGGCTGTTGAAGAAGGGATTGTTCCCGGTGGTGGAACCACCTTGGCTCATCTTGGTCCTCAACTTGCAAGTTGGGCTGCGGATAACTTAACTGGCGAAGAGCTGATTGGTGCCACTATCGTTGAACGGGCCTTAACTGCACCTCTAAAGCGCATTGCTGAGAATGCTGGCCAAAATGGTGCCGTTATCGCTGAACGCGTTCGTGAAAAAGAGTTCAATGTCGGTTTTGATGCGTCAGTGAATGAGTTCACGGATATGTTTGCCGCTGGCATTGTCGATCCTGCAAAGGTGACTCGTTCTGCGCTGCAAAATGCCGCTTCTATTGCTGGTATGGTCCTCACCACTGAGTGCATTATTTCTGATAAGCCTGAGCCGAAGGAAAATGCTCCTACCGGTGCTGGCATGGGTGGAGACTTCGATTACTAGAGTCCCAAGCCTAATTGATTAGACCCAGAGGGCGGTGTTTACCGCCCTCTTTTTTGTTCTTGCCTCAGATTCAGTTATTGGAAATAAAAGGCCACAAAAATGTGAAACCCAAGCATGACGGAAAACATACTGACCAAGATAATGTGGGTTGATAACCAAATCGCACGCAGTTTGCGAATGAGAGGCCCTTTCGAAACCTTGGGGAACCGTTTCGCTAAACCCTGCCAGCTTTGAGGCACCAACCCAAAGTATTTCTGGGAAGATTCTAAAATGCCCGTTTCTGCAACCACGCCCATTAGGGCTGATAGGGCGACGCCAAAGAACACCCAGAGAAAGAGAGCATTAAAGTTATCGCCAACCGCACCACCGGTATGGAGCAAAACGGTGGCCACTAAAGCGACACCGACAAAAATATGCAAGCTGCGCCACAACAAAATAGAACCCGGCACTGCAATTTTCCACCGGCGCCCTCGTTTACGCAGTGCGAGGGCCAGTTCAAAAAAGACAAGGGCCAGAACGACAAACCCCGTAATCAACTTGTACAGATCCGTTTGTAGAACGATCAAGGCATTGAAGTTGCGATCGCGCAGCAACGGAATATAAACCCCACTTAATGCAAAGGGGGTCAAAATAGCTGCGACCACTAACGTCAGAATAATAAGAGTTGAAAACCTAGGCTTCATAGCTTAACTAGGGTGATAGGACTTTGGAGCATCGGTTCACCCCCTCGAAGTCGGACAAAATGCTCTATAGGGATCGACTGGTGGCGCGATCCCTTTCCCCCATAGAGCATCACTTACCTTTGGGTAGTGCTATTGCGACCTAAGCACCTTCCAAAGGAATATTGATCATGATGCCGCCCATCACATCATCCATTTTGAAGACCTTATCGGGATAGCGTTCTTTGTGTACAGGGTGGGTGTTATGACAAGTAATACAGGCTTCTGCTACTGCCTTATCGGGATAGAGGGCCGAAAAATACTTCTTACCTCCTACTTCCTGGTACTCCTTGAAAGGTTCACCCGTTTTCTCAACCTGTTGGATGGCTTTTTTCTCAAAATCATTTTTAGGACCTTGAGCGTCGTTAATGTACCAAGTTGAGATCAGGTTATAGGTAAAAGCCGTGTCTGCTTCGGAGGCAATCTCAGATCCGAGCCGAAACATTTGAGCAGGCAAAGGAATACCATCATTGCTTTCCCAGCCTTCGGTGGCTTCAATGGCCAGCACACCATCTTTCTTGGGCTTACCCTCTAGTTTTTTGGCTCGGTTAACCACATGCTTGGTATAGGCCGTTCGATCGGAAGCTAAAGCAGTATGGATATAATCAGCCACTAATTCGGGTTTTACCCCCCCAGTAGCCTGGGATTCGGCACCCCCACTACAGGCCACAGCGGTGAAACAAATGGCTGCAGCTAGGGCAAAAAAGCCGAGGGTTCTGGAACGCAACGTTCTAAACCAATTTCGTGTCAAAGTCATCTTGTGTCTCCTCTCAATGAGATGCATCTGATTCGTTTCGATGGGATGGATTACTCTGATTTGGAATTGCCCGACCGTTGTTGTTCTAGCGCACGCACCATTTTCAGAGTGTCCATCGATAAGGTAGGGGGTCGGGCAAAATTCGATTCCACTAAGTCATCATCAAAAATGCTGTTGTAGGCAAATTCCATGCCGTGGCAATTCATACAGACCTCTTTCACCATGCGATCGCGTGGCAGTAACGTGAAGGTATTGTTGTGGTTGACCGTCACCGTCCCCGATGCCGATGTTTGGCGGGGCAGGTGGCAAGTCGCACAAGTCGTTGAAACAGTCGAAGGCCGGGGAAGTGCCCCTTCTTCTTGCAGCAATTGCCCATGT
Organism: Acaryochloris marina MBIC11017; assembly: GCF_000018105.1. Lineage (GTDB taxonomy): Bacteria > Cyanobacteriota > Cyanobacteriia > Thermosynechococcales > Thermosynechococcaceae > Acaryochloris > Acaryochloris marina. The sequence goes on along the minus strand of NC_009925.1, from coordinate 4,435,325 downwards.
CGGGAGTTCTTGTAGTTCAGTGAATGGGTGTCCTTGTGGCAGGTCAGACAAGAGTCAACCGAGGCGGGTAACGTTTTCACTGAATGAACGTCATGACAAGCATTACAGTTCATCTGTTTGTCATGGGCAGCTGCTTGCATCGGCAGATGGGCCAAGGCAGGGGTGAGTGCCGTTTGTCCTTCCAAGAGGCGGATACCATGCTTACCGAGTAAAAAGGTATCCACTTGCGCTTTATGGCAAGATTGACAGCTTTCATGATTGGGCCGCTTCAGCACCTGTTTCGTGGATTTATTCTGGTGACAGCTCGAACAGTTCACGTCAGCTAAGGCATGAGCACTTTGGGACCAGCTTTGATTGATAGACTGGAGCTGAGCCTGATCAACCGCCAAGACAGAAACCGTCAACCCATTCCAGAGCAGCAATAACAACACCCCTCTTAGAAGCCAGCTCCTCATGCCCGCCCTCCGAGAAGCTCTTTATCCAAGTCAGGCTGAGGGGGTGCCGCCAGTTCAGGCTTAATCGTGCGAGCCGGTAATGCGGGCTTCGGCAACATATCTGCTTGGCCCATACTCTGACGTAAAAAGCCCGTTGAAATACTGCGATGGTCGTGGTAATTGTGGCAACCAGCGGTCCAACATCCATCCGGTGACAACCCTTTATGACTGGCCAATTCCCCTTGAATAATGCCTTCATGGCAAATCATGCAGAGATCTGGTTTTAGATGCACCCCGCGATCAAACATATGCACATGTTCGTTGTGGCAAGTGGTGCACGTTAATACCTCCAATTTCTCTAGTTCAGCAGCCCAGCGCAGATCTCGAAACTTCTTGGGTCCATGGGCATCCGTTGCCATTTCTGCCTCATGGCAGCGCATGCACGTGTCATTACTCACAGGCTTAAACCCCTCATGACAAGAGGCACATGACGCCTCAAATAAGAGATGTCCATTAGACGTTACGCCCGGTAGAAAGATCGTTTTGTGGTCTAAAGCAAAGGCGGCCCCCAACCAACCCATCAAAATTAAACACAGCACAATCACAGTATTTCTGACATTAAATAGAGCCGATAAGCTCAAAAAAGATTTTTTCGTTTTGGCCACTACAATTGCCCTAGAAAATTTAGACCAACAGAATGGCAATAATGACCGCAATAATGCCGCCACCTGCCAGCCCTAATAACAATCCTGTTGGTCGCTCAGGCTCTGAAGCCTCACTGGAGAAGCTGCTAGGTGAGGCGGCTGCAGCGGGGGAGGCTGAATTCAAATCTAAATCTGCTGTGGAATAATCAGCACCGTCTAACATGATGGTGCTGATAGCCCCATAGGCATCGACCCAAGCCTGTTTGACATCATCAGTCCAGGCAGTCCCTAAAAATTCCTCAAAGGTTTTGAGCAGGGTATTACCCACCAAGGGGTAATGCTCCGGTAAAGCGCCATATTTCACATGCCGAGCCCCCAGTCCCGTGAGGGCGTCTCCTAGTGCATCTGGCTTACGCAGATTTTCAACAACCAACACGAGGGATTGCAGCAATTTTTTGCTTTGTTGTTTGATATCTGTATTCGCAAATAAGGGTTGGGCAGCGGGATAATCAGTGAACAGGTTCTCGTAAAAGCGATCCGCAAACTCATTAGCGACAGGCTTCACTTGGGCAAAGCTCGTTTCCAATAGCTCAACTTGCAAGCCGGATTCAGTCGGTGGCGCTTCTGGTTTGAGCTGGACATCTGCCTCTGAATAATCTGCACCGTCCAACATGATGGTGGTAATGGCTCCGTAGGCATCCACCCAGGCTGTTTGAACCTCTTCAGTCCATGCATCCCCTAGGTATTGTTCAAACGTCTTCAGTAAGGTCGCTCCCACCAAGGGGTAATGCTCCGGTAAGGCCCCATATTTCACATGTCGGGCTCCCAGACCTTTGAGAGCATTACCCAACGCATCAGGTTTGCGCAAATTCTCAATCACCAATACCAGAGATTGCAAGAGCTTGCCACCTTGCTTCTCCATGTCTGTTCCCTCAAAAAGAGGTTGAGCCTCTGGGTAATCCGTGAATAAGTGATTATAAAAACTTGAAACAAATTCATTAGCTTGAGGTTTTACTTTCTCAAAGCTACTTTCAAGGATTTCAACTTGTAAGGTCATAGATTTACCTATTGAAGATATGGGGCTCAAGGGCTAATTCAAAAGATTAATTGAACCGAGTCTAATCTTTTTTCAAAGGTGGGATTAATAGCTGTTCAGTGGGATAAATTCAGATCAAGCATCTCTTCCTTAAGGGGAAATTCCTCTTTCTATTTCAAGATCTTAAAAGAGCAATCAAGTACCTCTTTTAAGATCTTGAAATTTATTTAGGTTAGGTCATCTTGGTATTCCTCAGAAGAGAAATAGAAAGTAGAGTGAGATGAGTGCGATCGCAACACCGATTCACAGCATTCTCGAAGCACCATCAACCGTTCAACGAGCATCAAAATGCTTTCACCCAAAGCGTTGCATCGTCGAAATTTTGACATTCATAAACAGCATTAAGCTGCAGATTCAAAATATGCCTTCAAAGGTAAAAAATAATTACCAGTCGAGTCGTATCAATTAATACAATTAACACTATATAAAAGTCGTCGATTGCATAACTTCAATGCAAAAATTACATCAGTAATTACGGTTTCTCTAGCAAAGAATACGCCCAATAAAAAAGTATAAAAAGATACATTATTTAGGGACATTTAGAGCGCCCTGTTTTCGCAGTAGTACTTTCTGCTCACTGGATAATCCTTTAGCATCGGTAAAGATTGCGCCAGACACAATGGTGTTAAAAAAATCAACGTTGTGAAGTTGAGTGTTTTCCAAATTGGCATCCCGAAAATCTGTCTGCTCTACTTGAGCACCCGTTAAGTCAGCCTGCTCTAAATGAGCACTATAGAAAGAGGCATGGTTCAACCGAGCGTCGCGCATACAAGTTTGCCCTAAGAGCACATGATCAAAACTGGCCTGCTGTAGCTGTGCTTCCTGTAAATTGACCTGCTCTAAGTTACTGCCGATTAAATCAGCCCCAGTAAAATCTGCTTTTTGTAAATTGGACTGTACAAAGCGAGACCGTTCCAAGCGGGCATGGGCAAAAATGGCCTCTGAGAATTGTCCCTGACTCAAATTGGCATCATTGAGCTTCGCTCGGCTAAAGTTAGCCCCCTTGAAATCGCCCTGAGACAGATCAGCTCTGATTAAAATGGCATCTCTGAAGGAGGCATACTGGCCAGTGGCTTCTGCTAAATCCACCGACTCCAAAATGGCTGTGGCCGCATTCGCTTGATCCAAATGGGCACCATGCAGTTTGAGCTTCACGCCATGAATCCCCATCAAATTAGCCGAGTCAAGGCGGGCAGAGGTAAATTGAGCTTCCGTTAGTAATGCATCCTGCAAGCTAATTCCCGTGAGGGTTGCAAAGATCAAGATCGCTTCCGTAAAATCGGCTCGATTACAGGAGGCTTGGGATAAATTCGCCACCCGTAAATAGGCTTGTGGGAAATGACCATCATCCAGGGAGAATCCCTGCAAATTGATATTGCTGAGTTCTGCTCCTTGTAAAGAAATGCCCTGTTGAACTTTCGTTTGCACCTCTTCCGGTGTGAGAACGGCCATCGCTTAGTTTTCCAATTGGTGTGTATGAATGGGACGACACAATCCTGACATTAAGCATCAGCAGTTTGCACTTCAGGCACCGAGGGAGAAGCACTACGATGCTGCTGAGAACGATAGCGGAGAATGGTTGCCAACACAAATAAGCTATCCATACCGACTAAACCGGTGATCAGCACTGCAGAACCGCCCGTACCGAATCCATAACTATGTAATCCTGTTCCCAACACAAAATTAACGCCATACCAAGCCATCAGTACGGCATTAAACCCTAAGACACTGGCCACATTCATACCAAATTGTCCTAACCAACCCGCTAAACGACCATGAACAGGCGCTAAATAGCAAAGCAAGGCAATTAAAGCCCAGGTCTCTTTTGGATCCCAACCCCAAAATCGCCCCCAGGAAAAATGCGCCCAGATGCCGCCCAAAATAATGCCTGTCGTTAGCAGCAATATTCCCACTTGAATGACGCGAGTATTAAGCCGGGACAGGGCGCTGGCGGTTGACCCTCCCTGGGGGTGTCGCCAATATTGCACCAATGCCAAATGCCCTAATCCCATGGCCAAAGCAAAGCTGGCATAGCTAAGGGTGATCGTGGGGACGTGGATACTGAGCCAAAAGTTATCTCGCAATACGGGCACTAAGGGCTCAATACTGGGGTCCAAAACTGCAGGTAAACTATCGGCCAGCAGCAGGCACACGACGGCAAGGGGAGCCGCCGCATACAGATAGGAACGGGCTCGGGTCTGAAGCTCGAAGCAAAAGGCTAAGGCGGCAATCCCAAAGCCAACCCAAACCACGGATTCATACATATTGGTAACGGGAGGACGGCCTGCAATTTGCATGCGCAGGCCAAAGCCAAAGGCTTGGATCAAGATGCCTCCGAGGAAGGTTCCCATGCCAGTCCAATACAAGTTAAAGCTAGAAATGGGTTGGCTAGTGAGGAGGACCAGGAATGCTATCCCATACAGTTTCCATGCTTTACCAAAAGGATGGAAGTGATTGAAAAAGGCTTCCCGTTGCAACGTGGCCATTGCTGGATAAATCTCAGGACTTAAGTCTGCTAGGGACTGCTGCAATAGAGCCGCAGGCTCCGCCAAAGAGTCTAAATCATCTCTCTGAGCTTGATACTGCTGGTTGAGCTGCTCAAACTGGGTTTGAATCTTGGCTGCCATCTCAGGCGGATAAAGCTGTTCAGTATCCGTAATCCCGACCCAAGTTCCTTTGATATCCATGGGATGGGGCACCAGAGGCAGGCTTTGGCTGCCAACCGTATCCAACATCAAATTAAGGCGATCTTCAAGCGTCAGAGCTTCTCGTTCATCTCGTGTCAGGGGTTGCTCTTGCAGCTGTTTGGTATGGGCTTGTTGCAAGATTAGACCCAAATTAGAATTGATCAGGGTAGAAAAGCTAAAGTGCTTTTGCTCCAAGGGCAGTCCCAATTGGGCCTTGAGGGGGCGATAATTGACCAGCACAAAGGGCTCGTCATTCCAATTCCGGCTGTTTAGCCACAAAGACCAATAGATTTGTGGCGCATCTAAAACCTCACCACTAGCCAGTTGATATCGCGATGACCCATGAATCGTGGTGACGGTTTCCCGGGCCACTGTATCTAAGGGCTTTTTGCGACCATCCAGCTGAACAGCCAGGGTATCAATCGCTGTTTGGGTTGGGGGTTGCCATTGACTGATAGGGGTGACCGCCAAGGCCAACGCCAGACAGAGTCCCCATAAAAATTGCAGTTGATTCATTATCCATCCTGAGGTGCAAGGGGCAGAGGGGTGGGTTCAGCCGTGATCGGCTCAGTGGGTTGCTCCAACACCGCTGACCGTTTTTTGAATAGGGTCGGGCCATAAAACATAACGCCAACCCCTAATACGGTCAGTAAAGCGCCACTCCAGGTCAAAGCGGTCACCCATAGGGGTTCCCGTTTAACTTGCAGGGTGGACTGGTTCAAATCGCCAGGATTCCAAGAGGCTTGGGCAATTTTCCATCCCTGGTACCAGGTGGGATGATTCATCCAGACCGACCGTTTTTGAGCAGATTCTCCCTGAAGATCTTCGATGCGAATTTGGCTCGTCCACATGGCCACCGAGTCGCTACCTTCATTCCGTTCAACGACAAAATCATCCAGACCCACCCGAAAGGGTAAGGCCAGCATGCGAGGGCCAAAGGCCGCCATTTTAGGGTGCGCACCATCGGCAATCAGTGCTGAGTCCCCCCAGGTCAGCCATTGCTGCCCATCCGCTGAGGCCACCTGCAACGCCGGAACTCCTTCAACACCAGATGGAGCGGGAAGGCGCTCTTGGATCCGCTTCCCATGGGGAAGCCAGTCTGCCAGGGTGATTTTAAAATCTGCCCAGCCCGGCTGAATCATTTGATCCATCACCAAAGGCCCTGATGTAAAAGACTTAGAGGAGCGGGCTGCATAATAGAGCTTTTGATTGGCAACCACGACTCGGAAGTAGTCGCTAGTCGGGGGCGGTGGGATTTGATACTCCCAATCCAAATCCAGTAAAGACTCATCCCCCGCCAAGATCGGCCCAGCTTGAGCAAAGACAAACCAGCGTTCTTGCAGATCGGCCTGGGTCACTTCTACTTCTAAGGCTGGATTTCGCCAATCCTGAGACGCTGTGATCGGCTGATTCTGGTCATCCAAGCGAAAATCAGGCCACACGTTCAGTAAGTGAACCTGGATATCATTAATGACGGCATCCTGACGGCGTAAGTCATCAATGGCCAACGGGGTATCTACGTCTCCCATCTTGAACATCAGGGTTCCAGATTGGCGGGCTTGCTGTTGGGTTGGATCGGTCAAGAGCTGTTGGAGATCGGTCTGATTGGCAGCTTGCCACAGTTCCAGTTGGGCTGGCCCCAAATCTACCGTTTCAGCAGCGGGCGATAACCACTGATCAAAGGTTTGACCCATGCGATCGCTACTCAATACCAACCGTATTGCTGGATCATCCTGGGCATCACCGTCACGATATTCAACCGTTTCGACGGAATTCTCGATATAGTCCAACAACCTTAACCCAGCGAATTGAGTGGGAGAAATAATTCGCTCAGGCGTTACCATCACCGCTGCCTGTTGTACTTGGCCTTGGTCATCCATCACTTCTAATAATTCCCCCTCAACCCGAACCAAATGGTTCGCTGGTTGATCGGTACGGACTAGTAAAAGTCCTTCCACACCGAGGTGAATCACCGCTGCAGACCCTGCAATCAGCACGATTAATCCCAAATGGGTGAGGGCAAAGCCCACTTTCCGCGCCCCTCGCCAGGGATAACGGGAGAGGGTGGAAACCCCCAAATTGACCGCTAGCAGAAACATCAAGGCCCCAAACCAGGGACTCTTATAGATTTGCTGCTGGACGACAAGGGACCCTACCTTGCTCTCATAGAACGTCGCCCAAATTAAGATACTTGCGATCGCACCCAGTACTGGGACGGCCAGCTTAATTGAGCCCAAGAAGCGGACAAGTTTGGTGAGCATTCAGACCTCAAATCATCGAGAACCTGTCCCCATTTAGTCTGAATCGGTCTGTAGAAAATGTAGTGGATGTATCAAATTAGGCAGGGTAAACGCATAGGTTATTGAGTAACTACATAGATTTCATGCAAAAAAAGAATATTACTTACCTCATAGATTTGGCCCAACTTCTCCCCCAACCGCCTTCAGTAAAGCTCTTAGCAAATCCAAAGTTCAAGATCTACGGTGATTCATGCTTGAGGTCATGCATATCTATCCCTGGCCGCAACGATTCTAAGGATGGCAGCAACCAATGTCAGCACCAACAGGACGGTGATTACTACTTCACAGATGTCATCACGGAATGAATCGATTCCCCCAGCATCTTTGTATTGAGACGCTGCCATCTAAAATATCTGAGGAGCATCAATGACTGTATTTGCAGGAACCTTTCCCCCCCTGTGATTGGGACCGACGAAATACCAATCAAAATCACTGGATCGGGAAAATGTGAATTCACATCCGATGGTCTCAACATTCGGGGATTCAAACATACACCACAGGTTAGCAGTTCTCTATTATTCATTCTGCTCTTTGTGGCTATTTTCGGGGCAATGCTGCTAAAAGCGGTCTGGCCTGAGATCCCTAACTGGCTCACTCTGTCACCCTTTGGTATATTCATTTTCCCCTATTTACAGGGTCAGGGCAGCGATCATCAAGGTGAATCCATTGAACTATTGATTCCTTGGGCATATGTAATCGGTGCCAAATTAGACAAGATTTCTCCTGCGGTCATTATCCGCATCAAAAAATACCGATACAAAAACGAACGGTATAAAGGTGCACTGTATTTTCACCCAGCCCATGGGTCAGAAGAGTTTCTTAAAGCATTTCAAAATTACGGGGGCAAGCCTTAATTCACGCTCCCTTAAAGTTCATCAACGGTGACGGTATAGCGAAATTGTTGCCCTCTTTCAAATGTCCCCACCCAAATGGAATACCTACCAGCTGGAAGTTGGTTCGCAAGCCAACCTGCATCTTTCCCTTTAGCTGAGTCATCCAAGCAATAAAGACGATTTCGGGGTCCTTTGATCAGTAGGGTGGTATCCCGGCTGCTATTGACCTGCAAACGCAGCTTGTTGACGTTTTTCTTCAATACCAACACATGATCTGGACTCGGAGAACCATACCCTAAGCACATATTTCTCTGCATATCTCGCTCTCCCACAACTCGATGAAGCGCGATTGCCCCTTTGGCATAACCTTTTACAGTTTTAGAACTGAATCCAGGCGATAAGCTGAGACTAGCAAAATTAGCAGGATTAGCTTTCACATCAGGCCCTCTGCCAAACAGTCCTACCATCAGCAATAAAGCGGTCATAGGAATCTGCCACCGCCCCCATTGCCACCCTTTTCTAGGATTCTTCATAACTTGCACCTCAACGCCCACGTCTAGGGCGTCATTTGAGTTGGGTAGACGTGCACACTTTGGAAAAGTTGCTTTATATCCCCAGCATGCCCAGATAGTCCCCCTATTCTGTGCGTTTAGTTTATAAATCGTCAGAATATCCAGAGTTTATTTAGAGTGACCGCAATCGAACTCAGGCCCATTGCGACCTCAATTCTTTAATCCCAACTTATGCCGACAAACTCCCTGAGCTGAGGGGAATCAGTACTCCTTCTGTTGTTAATCCCAGTTGAATCGGCTCTTGAGAGCGAATCGCTTTACCCGTTAAGGCGCAACGGGTGTCTGCTTGAGCTGTAGCAGGAAATGATGCAGAAATTTGCGATCGCTCAACGGTCGGGGTAAAGTCCCCCGACTTTTGCTGAACATAGTTCCAAAGAATGTCGCGAATCAGTGCCTGATAGCCCTGATGGCCAGAGAGGTTCTTTAGTTTATCCTTCAATTCTCGCTCCAACCGAATACTGGTGACTTGCATCTCAGTGGTAGGGACGGAATGAGTGACAGACATTTACAGTTCCTCAAAATAAAGCTAAACAACGTAGACAAATTGTACTACGATTGTAGTATATTTGACCTGATTACCGCATTAGGCTACAAGTGAATGTCAAAAGCATCTATATGCTGAGTTTAATAAAGTTAAAAGTTTAGGGTCAGCCCTAATAATAGTCAGTTTTCGATCAGTTTCAGGGAGTTGGATTATCCATTTAGCGGGGGCTATAGGGCATGTTGAAATTTAACTATGGCAAGCAAGGCACTGTTTTAGAGTCCGTTGCTGATCCAATTGAAGACGTGATCAATCGACGCGTTGTCCTAGCCATGCGATCTGCTCAGCCCATCCATATGGAACCTAGCTTTGTCTCTTTGATTGTGCCTTCTGAGATTCCCGAGGTTCGAGCGTTGGCTTTTGAACTGACTCAAGGGAATTGTGATGCAGTTTCTCTAAGCACCCAAGAGTCCCTCTCAGATTTATCTTTAGAATCAATAGCACCTTCAGATTTCATCAGCCATGATATCGAAGTCATTATGCGAGGTGTTTGGTTGACCCACCATCCTGATGCCGAGGAAGGTGTATTTTTCACCTCCCTCACCACTGAAATCGAAGAGCAAATCGAAGAACTGTGGACCTACCAACCCGCCGCCTCATCCTAGAAGTCCCCACTGCAGATTGACTTTTAAGGGGCCAATTCTGGGTAGAGTAGATATGCTGAACCAACGTTTGAGAAATTTATGTCCATTGAAATGTTACGAACGCTAGTATGGACAGATTGCCGGCTGGCGCTCGTCTTTTTAGTGTTTTTCCCTTTTGGTTTACTGGTGTGGGCCATTATTGAAAATGCCCAACCCATTAGCCGGCTTTTGGTCATCTACTGGCGAGTTGCCAGTTTATTACTCATCACCATGTATTTAATGATGGCCCAAGTCCCTCTCAGTTTTGTGACGCTTTTTCTAGCCTTGCTGTTGGTTCCAGCCAGTCTCTGGTTTTGGGTAGATCTGAATGAAGAAATTGATGACCGTCGAGGCAAGTTAAAGCTAGCCCTGACCTCATGGCGCTGGGCAACCACCCTATTTTGCCTGATCTCTGCAGCAGCATTATCGCCATCTCTAGGCTGTGCAGGTTCCAAAACTGCGATCGAAACCGAACAATGCCAAGTTTGGCTAGAGCCTGCCTATGGATTCTCATCGATTGTCCATGCTAGCTCTGGTGTCAGCCGGATTAATATCTTAGCGACCCTCGCGTTAATTCTATACAGTTTTTATTTCGGCTATTTTTTGCTCTTCCGCCTGTCCAAACAGGGTCGTTCCGCTACAGGTTATTAATTGCATTCTGAAGCGAAGCTATGACTATCGGGGATAGGTTAGAACAATATACCCTTCAATATCCTCAAGAAGTATTGATTGTCAAAGCTGAAGTTGCCGGTGAACCCGATGAGATTGCCATTTTTAGGGGCTTTTCCAGTTCACTGATGCGACCCACTGCATTTGATATTGATATCCCTATCTTGCCTGAGGATGCCAATATTCTCTCGATTGACCGACTACAAGGTCCCTACGATCCAGCTAACCCACAATATTTACAGCAGGATCTGTCTTGGGAAGACTTTCTGACGCACTTAACAGAACTAGGTTTATAGCCTCGAATGAATCTTGGGGCCATTACAGCCTCACTCCTTCGTCGATGTTACAAAATGTGGCTCTCATGATGCTCACATCTACACTTCACAGAGCTGATGTAACCTTGTAAAAATACAGACCTGGCATTATTTTGAGGCACCATAGCTCCACTCACCTATCCCTATCTACCTCACTCCCTCCACAGGTACAAGATAATTGATGAGTTTGATAGTCTGGAAAGATATCAAGACTGTATCAAGGAACTGTTGAAATCAAACGACAATGGATAATTCTTTAGCAACCCTCTATTTGACACTTTTCTTGGTCTTACTCTGCTTCGCAGGGTGGTTTGTGTTCCGCCAAGTCCTCAGAACACGCAAGAATGAACTCACCATTTCCAAGCTCGAAACCAAATTTAAAAAAGATATTGGTACAGTCGAAGAATATTTCGAGCTAGGCAGTATCTATTTACAGAAAAAACTTTTCGTCCAAGCGGTTACTCAACTCAAAAAGGCACTGAAGGCAGCTGAAGATGAGCTTGGCGCTATTCCTTCAGAGGAAGACGATGCTGAGACAACAGACAACTCCCCTATCATAGAACCCTTAGCTCCGTTATATAACGCTCTGGGCTATGCCTACTTCGGCCAAGAACAGTTTGATTTAGCCATTCGGAACTATAAAGAAGCGCTGAAGTGTAAAGCGGATTATCTAGTGGCCATGAATAATCTAGCCCATGCCTATGAGCGCAAAAAGCTGATGCGCCAAGCCCTAGATACTTATGATGAGGTATTGTCCCAAGATCCGAAGAACGATACAGCCAAGCGCCGTTCTCGATCGCTTCGCAAGCAAGTTGCGGTTTCGGGATAAGCCTAATGCCTGATCCCATCATGTATGGCGATGATGATATGTACGTCGTTCTGGAAACCAATCAGCCAGAACAGTTTTTAACAGCGGCAGAATTACTCGCCAAACTAGAGTCCGTTTTGTCCACTCAGCAAGCGGACCTTCCTCAAGATCTGCAAAACATTTCAGGCGTTCCTGAACAAGCAAAGCATCTGGCTTCGACTGGATGTGAGCTTGATTTAGGGCCAGGTGAATTTCTGCAGTGGTATGTTGTTCGTTTAGAAAAATAGACAAATAACCCAGCAGAGTGGTTCTGCTGGGTTATTGATTCAGTCGGTTTAGAACCTCGCTTATGCTAAGCGGGCTGCTTACTACAGCTTTTGACTAATAGAGCCTCGCTGAGCACGATGCATCGCTCGAAGTACGGCAGCTGGATCCACAAGCTTGCCTTGGTATTTGAGCGTCCAGTGAAGGTGGGGACCCGTCGTCCGTCCGGTCATACCAACCCGACCAATGCGTTGGCCAGCTTTTACCGTTTGTCCTTGGCGAATCCGCAATCCACCATCAACGACATAAGGGCCTCTGCTATCTCTGGCAACATAGCCTTTCATATGGCAATAGACATGGACCCAAGAGCCAGACTGCACACGAACAGAAGTGCCACAAGCCGTATTGTCTGACACTCTGATCACTCGTCCAGACCACCAGTTACGAATATAGCTACCATTGGGCGCTGCAAAATCAAGGCCGGTATGAAATTCTGTTGAATAACCGCCCGTTGGCGATGAGCGATAGCCAAATGGAGATGTATATCCCTGGAAATTTTCCACCGGAAAAGAGCCATTGCGCCAGATAGAAGTACCCACTGCAACTTGAGGGGGCTGATTACCTACAGCTTTTGGCCCCATGGCTGCTAATACATTTAATCCAACGACACTTGCACCAACGGCGAATAACCAGCGGTTGCGTTTCATTGCGGAACTCCTTTGCAAATGACCCCAACTTGCCCAACCGGCAATGGCCTAATAACGAACAATAACAATAAAGAAAACATGAACTCTCTTATAGCGTCATGCCTAGCATCTGTCAATATTGGTCAGCCCAATTGCTGACCAAATAACACAAATACAACCTTTTTTGGATGACTTTGAGCCAGACCTTCGATTTAATGACTACTCTAATGAGTACCCAGTTCCGTCTTGTCTCAAACTTGATTCAGTATGCACTTCTTCTTAGGGAATATTCAATCCTAAGGATCCCATCCCCAGAGACGTCCTCCATACTCGGAAATAGCCGGTCTTTTGTGAAGTAAAAGACCGGCAAGGTTAGACTGAAGCAATGGCTAAGACAACCGGTAAGTATTCTCGACTCCACAAGTTAGTTCAATATCTTCAACCCCATTGGCAGAGTGTCTTCTTGGGCATTCTGGCCCTGTTTATTGTCAATGGCCTAGGGACCTACTTACCCCTGCTGATCCGCAATGCCATTGATGACTTAGAGATTGCCTTTAGCTTTGGTCCCATCCTTCGCAACATTTTAGTCATTGCCGGGCTAGCCTCAATTATGTGGTGTTTCCGCATGGCCTCCCGGATTTTGTTATTTGGGACAGGTCGGCAAGTTGAATTCGATCTCAAACAGCGAATGTTTGAACACCTCCTGTCTTTGGAGCCATCTTACTTCGCCGAAAACACTGCAGGTGACCTCATCAACCGCGCCACCAGCGACGTGGATAATATTCGTCGTCTAGTGGGCTTCGCGGTCCTAAGCTTGGCCAACACCTTATTTGCCTATGCCTTACGGCTGCCAGTTATGCTGGCAATCGACCCAGTGTTGAGTCTGACTGCCATCGCTGTGTATCCCCTAATCATGCTGTTAGTGCAATTCTTTAGCCATCGTCTACGCAGTGAGCAATTAGCCGTACAACAGGCACTCTCCAATATGAGTGAGCTGGTTCAGGAAGATATGAGTGGAATTTCTCTCATTAAAATTTATGCCCAAGAAACCAATGAACAGTCCGAGTTTCAACATCTGAATCAAGCATTATTAACTGCCAATCTAAAGCTAGCCAAGACCCGGAATATTCTATTTCCTGTTTTAGGAGGCATGGCCAGTATTAGTTTGCTCGTGCTTCTGGCGTTTGGAAGTCGGGCGATTCCATCTGGTGGGATTAGCGTCGGTGACTTTGTCGCCCTGCTGCTCTATGTTGAGCAGCTCATTTTCCCCACAGCCCTTTTGGGCTTCACCATTACCGCTTACCAACGGGGAGAAGTCAGTATCGACCGCATTGAAACCATTCTGGGGGTAGAACCTCATATTCAAAATACAGACCAATCCCAACGGTTAGATCAAGAGCATGTTCAAGGCAAATTAACTGCAGAGAATCTAACCTTTACCTATCCCGGCGCGGCTGCTCCTTCTTTAAAACAGGTCAGCTTTCAAATTCAGCCTGGAGAGACCGTCGCCATTGTCGGCCCCGTGGGCTCAGGAAAATCAACCCTGGCGAACGCCTTACCTCGTCTATTAGATATTTCGGCGGGGCAACTCTTTGTCGATGGTCATGATGTCACCCAAGTCCATTTGCGTGACCTGCGAAATGCGATTGCCTATGTGCCCCAAGATAGTTTCCTTTTCAGTACAAGTCTCAAAAACAACATTCGCTATGGCAATCCCCTCAGTGATGCGTCCGAGGTGGAATATGTGGCCAAACAAGCACAAATCCATGATGAGGTTTTGAACTTTCCCCAGCGGTATAAGACGATTGTGGGGGAGCGGGGCATTACGTTATCTGGAGGACAGCGCCAGCGAACGGCCCTATCGCGAGCATTGTTAGTAGATGCTCCTATTCTGATTTTGGATGATGCCCTGTCTAGTGTGGACAATCAAACGGCCACAGAAATCCTGAATAACCTATCAAGCGGTACTCAGCGCAAGACAGTGGTGTTTATTTCTCATCAATTGTCAGCAGCTGCGATCGCAGATCAGATCCTAGTGATGGATCAAGGCGAAATTGTCCAAATCGGCACCCATAATCATCTCGTCCAAGAGCCGGGCCTCTACCAAACTTTATGGAATAAGCAGAAGCTTGAAGAGCAACTGCAATAGATCTCAGCCGTTAGTCCAACCCATCCGGCTAACTTGGTATTTCCCCCCACGAAAGGGATTGTTTTGATTTCAATTTGATTAATTCTTTGAGGGTTGGAATGGGAAATAGCTGGGCCACTTGTTTATAAGGGGCAGTAATGCCATCTGGCCCCACCACATAATGGATATCGTCTTTATAGACACTATCAACCACCACGCCTGCTTGATATGCCAAGGGATACCATTGCTCAAACTGGCGATCAATTAATACTAAAGTGCCTTGAGCATTGACTTGATAGGCTTTGCCCACATACCCTGCAGTATCATAAAAGATCTGGTGGATATGTTGATCTAATTTGACCTCATCTGGGATTTGCGGTCGGTAAAACGCTTTAATTTCTTCTTCAACATCCAGTTCCTGTAGGCGAGTATGTAAGCCCTGCTTGTCGTCAGAGAAATAAGCTTCTCGGGCCTGACCATCTTGCAAGAACTTGAAAATAATCCCAATGGGAACCCCTTGAACCGTTAAGGAAGGACCCATAACAATGGTCGTTAGCACGGTGATGACCGCTAGTCCTGCTACCAGCTTGAGGAGAGTCGCTCGGATGGTTTTCTTAGCCATACTCTTAGTCTAGCGACTCAAACTCAAATGGCCGGTATCTTAGATGCCTAGATAGCCAATTGCTACAGATATTGGGAACGCAATACAATGCTCACCAACACCTGATCCTTACTGATAATTAACAACCCGCGCGAAACCGTCGCCAGCCAAACTAGCGCCACCGACCAGAGCACCATCTATTTCTGGCTGGGCCATAATTTCATCCACATTATCTGGCTTAACCGACCCACCATATTGAATGGTGACATCGTGGTTGGTTAGTCGAGAACGGATTAAACCAATGACTCGATTGGCTTCACTACTCGCACAGGTATCCCCTGTGCCGATGGCCCAAATAGGTTCGTAGGCAATGATTAAGTTCTTTTGATCGACACCCACCAGACCTTTTTCAAGCTGCTCAAAGATAACCGTTTCGGTCTCATTGGCATCTCGCTGAGCCTTTGATTCACCGACACAGAGAATTGGAGTCAGGCGATGGTTTTGAGCAGCCTTGAGTCGCTGATTCACGGTAGCATCCGTTTCACCAAAAAACTGGCGACGTTCACTGTGACCAACAACGACATAGCGGACGCCAGTTTCCAGCAGCATCGGCCCCGAGATTTCGCCCGTAAACGCGCCGGTATCTTCCCAGTGGATATTTTGCGCCCCGACTTGCACCCGACTGCCATGTAAGTTCTTGGAGAGGGCCGTCAATGTGGTGAAAGGTGCACAGAGAATCACATCTCGATCTTCAGGGGTATCTTGTAGCAGGGGTAGAAAGGTTTGCAAAAACTCCAGGGCCTCTGCCTGAGTTTTGTGCATTTTCCAGTTGCCTGCGATCGCAATTTTTCGCACGGTAGTTTTATCTAAGTTTCGATTAAAGTTAATGCACTATTAAGTGTAAGGGCTTGGGTGACGCATTACTAGGACCGAGGGATCGAACACTGGTCCGTTGCACTTGATAAATGCCCTTAGCCATTATTTGCGGGGCAGGCTACAGATCAATTTACCTATGCCTTGGGCAACCGATGCTGCTGTTCCCGTTAGCAAGATCGGCTCCAGCATTATGACAAACATCCCCAATAAGACGTTCAACGTTCAGCCAACCGTCCACTTTCGAACGATGCCTAAAGCCATATGGGAATTCACTTTCGCTAAAAAGAATACCGAAGTTGTATCGTTTCTTACCGAATAGCCGGGCCAAATTCGTTACTGTGCTCTCATGACTGTAATCTAGACTACACTTCATGCGGCTCGAGCAACTGCAAGCATTTTTATCGGTAGCCCAAACAGGGAGTTTCCAACAAGCGGCCAAGAAATGTGGGGTGACCCAATCAACCGTAAGTCGGCAAATTCAAGGACTGGAATCTGAACTGGGGCTCCCCCTCTTACATCGCGGTGCTCAAAGCAAACTCACCTTGGCAGGGGATCAGCTCCTCCCTCATGTGCGTAAAATTTTGACCGAATGGCAAGATGCCACCCAGGAAATCAATGATCTCCGGGCCGGTAAACAGCCTGAACTCTGCGTTGCGGCAATTCATTCCGTCTGTGCCCATTACTTACCGCCAGTGCTCCAGAAATTTTGCCAGCTCTACCCAGAAGTCCAATTGAGGGTCACATCCTTGGGGAGCGACCGTTCTTTGAAAGTCCTCCAAGATGGTTTGGTTGACTTAGCCATTGTGATGAACAATCCGTTACTAACAAGTCGCTCAGAAAATGTTGTTGACTGGCTGTACAACGAACCCATTCAAGTTCTGATGTCTTCAGAACATCCTTTGGCGTCCCACGGCGTTGTGCCTTGGCCTGAGTTAGCCAAATTCCCACAAGTGATGTTCAAAGACGGGTATGGGATGCAGCGGTTGGTACAGGATCAGTTCAAAAGCCAAGGTCTAGATCTGAAAGCGGTCCTTGAACTCAATACCCTAGATGCCTTTCGAGGCGTCATTCGCCAAGGAGAAATGATTTCTCTATTACCCAGGGGGGCTTTAGTCGATTCTCTTAACGATCCCTCCCTGGCGATTCGAGACTTGGCTGCACCTGAAGCCAAGGATATGGATCCACAATTAAACCTGACTCGCGAAGTTGTGATGGTGACCACTCAGGACCGCTTGTTAATTCCACCTATTGCTAATTTTCGACGTTTAGTTCATGATTCATTCATCTCCAATATTCCATAAAGCCCATTAAGAGGAGATGTGGGTAAATTGCTACACAAGTATCAAGGTGACCCTTGATTCTAGAGTTGGCAAAGTAAACAGCCATGAGTCAGATTTTTAGAGAATTTTTAAAGAAAGTCGGCAGTGGGAGGCATACCAGTAAAGATTTAAGCAGAGTCGAGGCCCAATCCGCCCTGGAAATGATGTTGCAGCAAGAAGCCACCCCCGCTCAAATTGGGGCTTTTTTAATTGCGCACCGCATTAAACGACCCACTGGAATCGAGTTGGCTGGTTTTTTGGATGCTTATGAACATCTAGGCCCGGCCTTACCCGCTGTGTCTGCGTCCTCTCCCGTAATCGTGTTTAGTGTTCCCTATGATGGGCGCTCACGTACGGCTCCTGTCTTACCTGTAACTGCCCTGATTTTAGCCGCCTCGGGCTGTCCGGTGTTGCTTCATGGTGGCGATCGGATGCCCACCAAGTATGGCGTACCCTTGGTGGATCTTTGGCAGGGATTAGGGGTGGATTGGTCCCATCGATCTCTGGCTCAAATCCATCAAGTTCTATCCAAATATGGCCTCGGGTTTATCTATCTACCGGAGCAGTTTCCTTTGGCCCAAGGAATGGTGGAGTTTAGGGATCAAGTGGGGAAGCGTCCGCCTCTAGCGACCACGGAGCTGCTCTGGCAGCCCTACCTAGGGGAACATCATTTGATTGCAGGGTTTGTCCATCCCCCCACGGAAAATATGATGCGGGAGGCTTTAGCCCTGCGAGGGACAGACCATTTCACCACGATCAAGGGATTGGAAGGGAGTTGTGATTTGCCCCGCGATCGCAAAGCAATACTCGGTCTCAATCACCCCTCATCCGAACAAACCTGGCAGCGCTTAATCCTCTCGGCTCGAGATTATGATCTCGGAGGACCTGAAATCCCCTACACTTCCACCAAAACACTGCTAGAGCAACTTCATGCCGTCTTAAACGGCCAAACCTGCGAATTGATGCCTGCCGTCTTATGGAATGCAGGCTTCTATCTTTGGCATGTGGGGATTAGCTCCAGCTTGAATGACGGACTGCAAGCAGCAGAAAATCTATTAACCAATGGGACAGCCAAACAAACCCTTACCCAAGTCCAGGCATTCCTAGCAGACCTGTAAAAGCATGGAGAAATTTTGATCCCCTCCATCATCATCGGTTTTGCGCCATTCAAAACGCTATGAACCAGCCAACATCCCTCACGCAACAGAATTATATTGTTGGTCTAGTCTTAGCAGGGGGACGAAGTCGACGCATGGGATCGGATAAAGCGTTGCTCTGTTGGCAGGGCGTCCCCATGCTCCAGCGAGTTTGTCGCGCTGCCCTGCAGTGCTGCGATCTCGTTCATGTACTCACCCCTTGGCCTGAACGCTATCAACCCGTGATACCATCTTCCTGCATTGTTTTACGGGAACACCCACCTGATCAAGGCCCCTTAGTGGCACTCTTAGCAGGCTTGAATCAACTCCAAACAACATGGGTACTTCTGCTAGCATGTGATTTACCCCTGCTCCGTCCAGATATTCTCAGGGAATGGTTAGCCTTATTACCAAATACCCAAGCTTTAGCTCTAGTCCCCCATCAGCCTGAGCAATGGCAGCCCCTGTGTGGGTTCTACCATTATCAAAGCCGTTCATCTTTGCAGTCCTTTATCCAACAAGGCGGGCAATCTTTCCAGGATTGGCTATCCCGTCTTCCAGCCCAGAAGATTGCCATAGATACCCAATCCCAAGCCATGTTATGGAATTGCAACACTCCCCACGATTTAATCCCACCTGAGGTTTAGTACCATGTCTACGTCACCAGACTTTCCAGCCGAAGATTGTCTCTTTTTTCAGTTTGAGCAAGAGTTTATCGATGATTTACGCTGTATCCCTATGGTTGTTCGCTTCAAGCTTGACACCTGTGGCATCAAACTCAAGCTTGCCCAGTGGAATCAATTTAGCGAAGATGAGCGAGAACAATTTACCTTTCAGCCCTGTTCCTCTGAAGATGAGATTGATGACTATCGGGAATTTCTCCAAGATTTGATCTTTATGTATTCAGAAACAGAAGCTGCTGAAGTCCCGGTGGATGACAATCCACCCTGGCTCGATGAAACCAAGATCCCATCTGATCTAGTTGCCAAAGCCAAATCATGCAAGACCGCCATTAGCCTCAAACAGTGGAAAGGCCTCAGCCCCCTACAGCGATTTGCTTTAATCAAGCTCAGTCGCCCCAGCCATGAGAACAAAAACTTCGAGCCAGCTTTAAAGGAATTCCAATTGGCCTAGCCCCCTACTGATCTGCAATCAATACCACTTGTTCAATGGGACGATCTCGTAATAGTCGCTTGGGCACCCCGCCTGGATGGGTCGCATAAATAGCGCTGCCATTGGTATAAACCACACCGCCATTAGCATCAACATCATAGGAGATGACTCCATCTCCGATTACCTGAACCTCACCATCTGAGCGTTGACAGATCAGTTGCCAAGATCGAGGCACGAGGGCAGGTGAATCTTGATCTCCAAACCGTCGATTTTTCTCTGCTTCGGCTTCAGTGTTGATGATATTGCCCCAAATCAGCAAGTCTTGTTTTGCTTGTATTTTGGGCTGACCGGGTTTTACCAATGGCTTACCCGTATAGGTCTGGGTAAAGACATTGAGCCATTCATAAATCGCCTGAATGAGTCGAAACGGCATCAGAAGAATATCTTTGAGCAGGGTCAAGATATTCAACCGCTTTTGACGAGCTTGATAGGGGCGTCGAATGTAATACAGCGAGCCATCCGCTACCATCTTGGGAGCGAGCAAATCAAATTGGTCACTCTCTGCTACCGTAGTCATTTCTCCTGACTGAAAATCCAATTTTTCAATCGAAAAAGGACTTTGCTCTAGGACGAACCCTTCTGAGTTGCGGGCAATACCGGCAGACTGAAAGACTAACGCTTTTTGAGCCCCGGACAGCCATTGGGGTGCCAAATCAATAGAGTCTCCAGCAGTGATCTCTTTGGGTCTGGCCCCATCAATCGGCATCACCGCAATATTTGCGGAACCATCTTTGTGCATAACGGTACAGGCAAACTCATCTTTTTGGGGATGAACATTCAAATGCTGAACCGCAAAATCGGAATTATGAAATAGACGCTGTTCTTGGTCTTGCGTAGCATCTAAGGTAAACACACCAGTCACATCCCCCACGGCCAGAGTATAAAGCAATTGACCTGGGCTACAAGGACTGACGGATCGGATGGCAACGGGGAGTTTGGCCTCTCCCATCGCTTCCATTTGTTGTAAGAAAGCTTGGGGGATCATGCCTGCCATAGGATTTTTATCCTTCCAAGCATTTCGCTGCTGACGTTTTAGGGTCCGGTCCTGTACCTCTTGCCCAAATTGGCTATCAATCGTTCGAACAGGGTCATCGCCTAATTTGAGGTGTAATTTACCACCTGCAAGGTATGCAAAGTTAAGGCTCATAGGTGCAGGAATGAAATGTGGTGAATATCTACGATAGCAATTTTATTGACAACTCAATCAGTCTTTGTCCTTGGGGACTGCAGCTACACCTCAGCCGTTGATCCTCAAAGGAAGAAGATTGCAAAGCCTAAAGGATGGTGTTGACGTACATCCGTAGATGACACCCTCATCCTTGGGAACTAGAATCGGCTCTCTGCCTATCCTTATGGGATAGCTTGAGAATAGTGCTATAGCCCGGATCTAGTCCACTTTTGGTGATGCGGAATAAGAAATACAATTTAAAGCCTCGATACGTGCCAAATTGACTGAGAATTATAACGGTAGATCAAGGGTTTCAGCCTAATTTAGTTTTTATCTATGAGCAGAATTACAATACATTTTTCTGGATCACCTAAAGAGGACAAGATCCTATAGCTCCACTAAGAGATTGGTACTACTGTCCCTGTCCCGTTAAACAGGTTATCCCTGAGTACCTAGTATTCCAGCCAAGCATCAGGGATAACGGTCAACGAAAGCGATTGAAACTGGATCAGCTTTTGGCCTTAGCTAACATCAAGTTGGACTCATTCGGCCCAAAGTTATAGCCAATACCAAAATTAAGCCGCTGAATATTGGCATTCTTCTGATAAATCTGATTGAGATCCGTCTGGTATTCTTCCGCTGTAAAGGGCGCTCGAGGTGCGGT
Organism: Acaryochloris marina MBIC11017; assembly: GCF_000018105.1. Classification (GTDB taxonomy): domain Bacteria; phylum Cyanobacteriota; class Cyanobacteriia; order Thermosynechococcales; family Thermosynechococcaceae; genus Acaryochloris; species Acaryochloris marina. Next base: position 4,413,789 of record NC_009925.1, on the reverse strand, counting down.
GTAATTCCCGTAAAACGTTAAATTCCACTTGTTATCCTCAAACACTCGCACTGGCATGCCCGAATCATCCTGTAATAAATTCGTGGCCTTCGACAAAGTTAACTCTCGAATCTGTTTGAAGGTTGAGTCATAGTGCATCAAATAAGACGCGGCTTTCAGGTAAGTATTGGGCTGATCTAGATTTTTGACAAACTGGGTCAACTGAGGGGTTTTCTTGAGACCATCATCCGAGAGATCGGTCGAGAAATAGTAAAGGGTCCGAGGCTTCTCCTCATTCGCAGCGGTGAACGTCACCTTCACTCCAGGGACCATCCCCTTAGCTTTCTCATTGGTGGGTTGCACCATCCCACTGCTATCAATGCCAATGTATTCCACATCCAGCACTCGATTCTTGGTCCGAGCCAGAAATACCAATAGCACCGGCAACACCCCTTGTTTCTGCAAATCCACCTTCATATCGTTGGTGCGAAAGAAGCTATATTGCAGGATGGCAAATAACGAATTCTTGGCTTCTAAAAGTTTCAAATTTTGCTGATCTGGAGAAAGCTGAGAAAAATCAGGCAGCGGCCCTACAGGTTCTAGAGCAATCAACACATATTCTTCAGCCTTAGGGAAAAAGGTGTTGGCGTACAGAATATCGGGACCGCTAAAGGGATAAAACAACGGTTGGGTGGAGTTATGCAAATCAGCAATCTCAGTAGCAGCCCATTGCCGAACCTTGGACAGCTGTTGATCTTCTAGCTTGTTAAAGGCATCTTCTAAAAAGTTGTGGTGACTTACCCAGGTGGGCCGGTTTTGCACCTCACTAAACTCACTATCATCACCGACTTTCATCCCTGCCAATAGCTTGGAGATATCCGTCCAACGCGCTGCTTTGACTTCATCAATTTGGGGCGTAGTCGGTGTTTCCCCTGGTGAGCCTTCTGGAGAGGTTGAAGGGGCCGAAGCGGTTTCTGTTTTCGCCGCGGTGGTGGACTGATTAGCGGAATCACAGGACTGGAGTCCTCCGCCCAATAGTAGGGCTGCCGTTAAGATTAGAGATAAGCGCATATTTTTCATAATGTTTAGATGTCTATGCAAGTTTCTGCTTAGAGGCAATGAAATAGAGCGGGAGGCCTAAAAGAATCGTCCCTAAGCCTGCCAAGGATTCCATCGGTTTTTGCTGGAGTAAAAACACTAGAACCCATACACTCATGGCGAGGAAGATTAAAGGGGTAATGGGATAGCCCCAGGTTTTGTAAGGGCGGGGTAGGTCTGGGAACCGAAAGCGAGACACAAATACACCTAACACGGTCAAAAAAGAAGACAGGATCAGCGTAAATTCCAAGTAGGTCAACACTGTTTCAAATTGCTTCATAATCACTAAGGCAATCACAATAGCGAGCTGAAGTAAGAGCGCATAGTAGGGAACGCCACTGCGATTCTTTTTGGCCAAAATTTTGAAGAAAGGAATATCCTCTCCAATGGATTGGGTTACCCTCGGGCCGGCCCATACCATCGAGCTAATGGAAGAGATTAATCCCAAGGAGATAAATAGAGCCATCAGCTCAGCTCCTGGGAAACCCAAGATGGGATTGCCCTTAAAGATTTGATCGGCAGCAATATAGCCGACTTCTAGCTTCCCGGCCATTAAGTCGATGGGGGTGGTGTAGAGGAAAATGAAGTTAATCAGCAGATATAAAACCATGACAATGGCAGTCCCCAACAATAGGGAACGGGGTAGGTTCTTCTCCGGGGATTTAACTTCACTGGCCAGGTAAACTGCGGAGTTCCATCCTGAATAAGAGTAGGTGACATACACCAAAGAAATGGCAAAGGGGGCACTCATAATTTGAGAAATGTCCGCATGGGTGGGTGCGAAATTGATCTCTTGGCCAGTACCCAACGCAAAGCCAGCTAAAACTAGAAACACGATCAGCAGAACTTTGAGCAGGGTAAAGATCTGCTGAAACGAACTACCTAGTTTGAGGTTTTGGGAGTGAATCAAGGTCACGAGAAGAACCACAGCTAAGCCAATGATGGTGGGATCTGCCGTAGGGAACACTTTGGCAAAATAAGTACCCAGGGCTATGGCCATCAGAGCTATGGGAGCGGCAAATCCGACGGTGACGGAGACCCAACCGGACAAAAACCCAATGACCGGATGGTAAATCTGGGAGAGAAAATGGTATTCACCGCCAGAGCGAGGCATGGATGCACCGAGTTCTCCATAGGCGAGAGCACCACAAAGAGCATAGACGCCTCCTGCCAGCCACAGAAAAAGCAAGGAAAATCCCGATTGAATACCTGCGACTTGAAATCCGAGACTGGTGAAAACCCCAATCCCAATCATGTTGGCAATCACCAAGCAAGTCGCCGTAAACAGGGTGACCTGCCTGGATGTCTCTGGAGCCACGACAGGCGCACTGTCGACGGAATGAGATGGATTGAATCCGGTCATAAATATCAGAAGAATTTGTCAGTATATAGAAATCTTTTTCAAGCTAGCGAACGCTGCTTGCCCCGACCATGCACCGTTTGTCTAGTGTTAACGGTGATCCGAGTCAGAGTTCTGACAAAGCGTACCCATGTCTATGAGCAAATCTGACAATGCGCCTAGAAGGACTTTACAAGGGGAAACAATTTAAGGATTTGACGGCTCAATTCCGCCGCTACCCCTTAGTTTTCAAGAGAAGGGGGCAGCTGGAAAAGCTCTAAGTGATTTGAATTTTTAGACCATGGGATTCTTGGTTTAGATCTTAAAAAACCACTGTTGTCGGTACAGGACATAGGCCACAATCCACCAGAAGCAGAGGGTGAGAAACGCAAAGAGGAAAGACCCAACATCTGGACTGGTCCACGTTAAGAATAGATTTTGAAATAACCACGTAAAGGCGTTTATAGCATCCTCTCCAGACCCCAGTTTGGTGAGGACTAAGACTTTAATCACCAACACCGATGCCATAAACACCACAATGGAATTGAGACCTAGAACCTCAAAAGGTTTACTCCAAAGGCGAATGCGTCGGACTTCGATCAACTCATAGCAAACCGCTAGCAGAATCAGCGCAATGCCGACGGTAAAAAGCACATAGGAACTCGTCCATAGCTTTTTATTAATGGGGAACCAAATGCTCCATAACAATCCTAAGCCAGTACTGATCAAACCATAGGAGGCCAGAGCCAGACTTTGACGGCTGGTTTTAATCTTGAGACCGCTGCCTCGTTTCCGAATCCAGTCTCCCGCAAAATAGCCCAGTAGCACGGTTGCGATCGCAGGCAAAGTACTAAACAAGCCTTCTGGATCACCCATGGAATTAAACTGATCCCCCACATATAAGTGGGACGAACCAATAATCAGGCGATCCACATAAGCCCCAAAGTTACCCGTACGAGTCAGGTTGCCAGCCCCAAATTCTGGCACTGGGATAAACGAGAGGGCCAACCAATACCCCACCAACAACAGCCCTGTCATTCCCCATTGGCTCTTGCGGGGCAGCTTTAAGATCACCAATGCCGAGACTAAATAGGTCAAACTAATTCGCTGTAAAATCCCCATCACCCGCAGCGTACTCAAGTTATAGGACCAAAACCCATTGAGAAACAGCCCCAAACCGAATAGAACCACACTACGACGAAGGATTTTGAGATAAACTCTTCGTTTGGGTTGAGTCAAGGAAGCTGTATGTCGGGCCATGGAAAAGGCCATCGACGCCCCCAGAACAAATAAGAAAAATGGAAACACCAAATCTGCAAGGGTCCAGCCATGCCAATCTGCATGCTGGAGTTGAGGATAAGCGTCTTTAACTAAACCTGATTTATTGACCAAAAGCATGCCAGCAATGGCGATCCCTCGAAACACATCCAGGGAGCTAAAGCGTGACGAGGAATAAGAATAGGTCATAGGTTTTGAAATGACATCAGACGGCTTGCCGATAAATAGTCTGGAAGTTGTAGCTGCAGAATCAATATTTATAGGTTGAAAGACATCCTACTGGTATTCGCTCCCCGTCTAAACAAAGAGAGTCACATTCTTTAATGATTGCAGCCGCCCATCTGAGTAGTCCTCTGTTCTACACCTTTTTCTTAAGGAAGCGTGAAGATATCAAATCAGACCTGGGCAACGCTAAATTAGGCTCGCTACGATGGGGATGAGGTTGTCCATTGTTTTTTGATTAAAGAAAAAAATAAAGAAGTCAATTACAAGATCAATAAGGGAAATATTGATTTGAGGGTAAACGCCAGCCACATTGAACTTTCAAGTCTTGCCTGTCTAGTTCTCTCTGACGATTTACCAATGGTTTGGCTTTATCTAAGGGTTTGCGGTTAATCAAGTAATGTTTGGGAAAAATTTAAGAGTTCGTGTCGTCAATCGACAGTATGCATGGTTGGCGGCAGCATGCCTATGCTTAGGGGTTAGCTCGATTGCTATTCAAGCAAATTTGAATCAGATTGCCGTTGGGGGATTACCAGAGGAGGTCAGTCTCTCAGAAGAGAGTCCTTGGCTAACGGATACTGACTCTGGATTTCGTACTGCTCTAAAGACAATCGATGACATTGATCTAAAACAGCGGCGTCATTATCACCCGCCAACCAAGTTTCAGGGAGTAACCATTAATGGCGTAAAACTACCTTCTGATCAAAAAGTCATTGCTCTCACGTTTGATGATGGCCCTTGGCCCAAAACCACGGCCAAAATGCTAGACATCCTCAAAGAGCATCAAGTAGAAGCGACATTTTTCGTGGTCGGTAGTAATATTACCCGATTTCCAAAATTACTCCAGCGAGTCGCAAAGGAAGGTCACGCCATTGGTAACCATAGCTGGAACCATCAATACTATTACCATCACCCCGCTTTGGCCCAAAAAGAGATCCAGCGGACTGCCGAGATTATTGAAAAATATACAGGCTTCAAAACAAAACTGTTTCGGCCACCGGGAGGGTATCTCCACAACGGTCTAGTAGCCCACGCTCGTTCCCAAAAACATGTCACTTTGATGTGGACCGTGGATGATACCTATACAGGCACAGTTGATAAGGTCATCAACAATGTTCTCAATAATGCCTCCCCTGGAGGGATTGTCTTGATGCATGATGGCGGCGATAATCGCCAGCTGATGATCCAAGCCCTGCCTCATATCATTACTCGTCTCAGACAGCAGGGGTATAAACTTGTCACCATTCCCCAATTGTTGGAATTAGCAAAAAACTAACTAGAACCCCGGACAGTCGCCACCACTTAAAAGGTCTCCCGTTGCCCAGGCTATTGCTGGTCGAGTCAGAGTAGATTGATATACTACGCTCACACCGCAATTGATAACCTCTTGGCAACCAATTTAGAGCGAAAATTAGCTGAATTACGGGCATCTCTCAGGCCTGGCCAGCAAGAATTAGCAGATTGGCAAGCTGGTCCGCTAGCTGTTTCTGCTGTACCGGGTGCAGGGAAATCCTATGGTATGGCGGTGGCTGCGGCGATCACCCTAGGGCGTCAAAATCTAAATCGTGCCCAACAGCTGGTGATTGTCACGTTCACTCGCTCAGCGGCGACACATCTCAAACAGCAGGTCCGAAAACATTTACGCGAGCTACAGCTCCCCTTAGGTGGGTTTACCGTGCAAACCTTACATGGGTTAGCCCTCAATATTGCTTCCCGTCATCCCCAACTTTCGGGGATTCATTTAGACCAAGTCACCCTGATTACCCCCAACCGGCACCATCGCCTCTTGCGCCACTGTGTTGAACAATGGGTGGCAGATCATCCTCAAATGTACCAAGAGCTCCTGGTTCGAGGAGCTTTTGATGGGGAAGAAACGGAGCGGTTACGTCGGCAGTCAGTGTTGAGATCGGATTGTTTGCCGGAATTAGCTGCGATCGCAATTCGCGAAGCCAAAAGTTCGGGACTCAGCCCTCAGCAGCTCTATGCTTTGGCCGAACAGGTGCAAGATGAGGTATCGGTACTTGCGATCGCAGCTGGTCTTTACGAACGATACCAACAACTACTCCAAGCTCAACAGCTCATTGATTATGACGATATGATCCTAGCGGCTCTGCAGGTGCTCGATAACCAGAGCGCTCGCCAAGTCTGGCAAAAACAGGTCTTTGCCGTTTTCGAAGACGAAGCCCAGGATTCAACCCCACTCCAGTTCCGTTTACTGAACAGATTAGCTAGTCACGAGGTCTCCAAAGCAAAACCCAATCTAGTCCGCGTTGGCGATCCCAACCAAGCCATCAACTCTACCTTTACCCCTGCCGACCCCATTTTCTTCCGAGAATTTTGCCAACAGAGCCAAGCTCAACAGCGATTAGCAACCATGAATCAGGCCGGACGCAGCTCTACCATCATCATTCAGGCTGCTAATTTTATGCTGGACTGGATCAATCAGTCTCAATTAGCAGGACAAGAACAACCCTTTCAACCTCAGACGATTCAAACGGTAGCCAAGCACGATCCTCAAGCCAACGCAAATCCAGCCCATGAAGGACGAGGACTAGAGATATACACACCAGAAGATGTTTACCAAACGGCTGATCTCATCGGCCAGCGGGTCTGCCAACTGCTGACGGATCATCCAGACGCCAATGCAGCCATCCTAGTCCGGGAAAATAAACAAGGGAGCTTTCTAGCAGAGCGCCTCAATCACCCGGATCAAACGGTGACTCTAGCCGCTCATGGCATTGACATCCTCGATGTGGGAGGTGGCAGCCGCCAGACGCAAGTTCCCTTTGAAATGCTGACCATTTTGCAGTTTTTAGCCCGTCCCCATTCTCCCAAAACCCTCAAAGCAGCCCTGCAAATTTTGGTCGATCGGCAACTCATCCCAGCCCAAGAGGTCCATCCTTTAGCCAGTCAACCTGAAATTTTCCTCTATCCAGGCCCGCTAGAGCCACCCCAGTCGGAGCAGGTGCAGGAAGCCCGTAGTTTTTGCTGCAAGCTGTTGCGATCACGATGGGAATTACCTCACTATCGACTGATTTCTTTTTTAGCCTTATCCCTGAAATACAATGCCGCCGAGCTAGCCACTGCCGATAAATTAGCAGCACGACTCTCTCAACAAGTTCAGGGGGCACCGTCGATGACAACGACCTTACCCATTTTGCAAGAGCTAATCAGTGCCGAACGGTTTGATCCCGTTGACGTTGAAGATGTTGAGTCCCAGTATTTACGTCCACGCCAACTCACGATCATTACCATGCACAAAGCCAAGGGGCTGGATTGGGATTTTGTATTTCTGCCGTTTCTACATGCCCGTATTATTCCAGGGGAATTAAGAATTCCTGCAGCTAGCCAATTCCTTGGCCCCTTCAGTTTGGCAGAAGTGGCTCGGGCTCAAATCCGAGCTAATGTCCATAACCAAGTCCCATTACCAAATGTAGAAGAGGCGTGGCAACGGGCTAGCGATCTCAAAAGTGCAGAAGAATTTCGTCTCCTCTATGTCGCGATGACCCGGGCTAAACGACTGTTGTGGATGTCTGCAGCCAAACAAGCCCCCTACAATTGGAACTGGTTTGACTGGCAACGCCAAACGAAGCTGGATAAGCAGCCTCCTTGTCCTGTCCTGAGGCCCTTACAGGCTCAATTCCAATCCGATCAAGCCCCTAACTCAACGCCGTCCAGGGTTTGAACTCCACCTATGCTGAATCAAATGCTGCTTCTACAGACAGCATAAATGAGGATCGTTTTTCTTCTTATACTTCTTTGTAATACATTGAAGCATAGAAGCCATACTATTCCTCTTCAACATCTGTAAGTCAGTTAATTTCTATGGCAATACAGCTAAATTCTGTGGTCCCCTTTGGGCGCTCACGGAATGAATACATCAAAATGTTTAATCTCACGGCGGCTGATTTAGGCCGTTCAATTCTAGGGGCGGGAGACGGTCCTGCAAGTTTTAATGCTGAGTCCACTCCCCTGGGGAGCCAAATTATTTCTGTCGATCCGATCTATGAATTGAGTGGTGCGGCCATTCAGCAGAGATTTGAAACCGTTCTGGATGACATTATCAATCAGGTCAAAGCAACGCCTCAAGATTGGGTTTGGTCCTATCATTCATCCCCCGAAGATCTCCGTCACAATCGCATTCAAGCCATGCAAAACTTCCTGCAAGATTATGAGCTGGGAAAACAACAAAAGCGGTATCAAACTGCAGCATTACCCACACTGCCGTTTCCTAATCAAACCTTTGAGCTCGCATTGTGTTCCCATTTTCTCTTCTTATATTCCCAGCAGTATGATGTGGCTTTTCATCTAGCTGCAATTCGAGAACTGCTGAGGATCAGCGCTGAAGTACGCATCTTTCCTCTGCTAACGCTGATGCTGAAACCCTCTCCATACATCCAACCCGTTATTCAAGCTTGTCAGGATTGGGGGTATGTCGCCTCCATTGAAACTGTTGGTTATGAACTACAGAAAGGGGGGAATCAAATGCTGGTCATCCATACCCCATAGCTTGTCCTGCCCCAAAATATTACTGTCCAATCACTGTATTCCAAACAACCTGGATCAACACGCGGGCAATAGCAAATGGTCAGCGAACTAAATCCCAAATGCTTGAAATCTCAGCCAAGTCAACAGAATTTTGCATAATTAAGAGAGCTTCCGGTCACAAAGCCAGCAATTGGTTCTGCCCGGTTGATGTCTTATCTCTTTTCCATGCGAGTGACTTCTACTTCCCCCAACACTGATGAGGCCATCAAAACCCGTAAGGCCGACCATCTCCGCATCTGTTTAGATGACAAAGTCCAGTGTAAATCAATCACCACTGGTTTTGAACAGTACCGTTTCCAGCACTGCTGTTTACCAGAGTTAGCGCTGGAAGATATCCAGTTATCGACGACTTTTTTAGGAAAGTCTCTGGGGGCACCGCTGTTGATCTCATCCATGACGGGGGGAACTGAACTAGCCAAAACCATTAATCAGCGGTTAGCAATCGTTGCTCAAGAGTTCAAGATTGCCATGGGCGTGGGGTCACAGCGAGTGGCCGTGGAACATCCTCAGGTTGCTGATACCTTTGCTGTGCGATCTCATGCACCAGACATTCCCCTCTTTGCCAACTTAGGAGCAGTCCAGCTTAACTATGGCTATAACCTAGACGCCTGCCGCCGCAGCATTGATTTACTAGAAGCCGATGCCTTAATTTTGCACCTCAATCCCCTACAAGAATGCATTCAAAGTCACGGCGATACCAACTTCCGTAATCTGTTTACGCAGATTGGCAAACTCTGCCAACAGCTCCCTGTTCCTGTCATTGTCAAAGAAGTTGGCAATGGTATTTCTGCTCCTTTAGCCATACGCTTAGTAGACGTTGGTGTCGCAGCCATTGATGTAGCCGGTGCAGGCGGCACGTCCTGGGCCAAAGTCGAAGGGGAACGGGCGGAAGATATCCGTCAGCGTCGACTCGGCCAAACCTTCTCAGATTGGGGTTTGCCCACTGCAGAATGTGTGGCGTCCATTTTTCAAGCCAATTCTAAGATCCCATTAATTGCTTCTGGTGGCCTACGCAATGGCCTTGATGCTGCCAAAGCTCTGGCGCTAGGAGCTGATGTAGCAGGAATGGCTTACCCATTCTTACAAGCCGCCCATGAATCAGAAGCCGCTCTACACACTCTTATGGAAATGCTCATTGCTGAGTTAGAAACGGTACTCTTTTGCACCGGGAATGCAACGATAACAGACTTACAAGCCTCTCAATGCCTACTTCAGACCTAATCATGCCGGGCAAGCAAATAATCAACAGATAATGCCTCCCTTTGGATGTCTTTTTATATCCCAAACAAGGTCTGAATACGACGACGGATCCAGATAAAGGGATCGTCCCCCGCCGATTCTGATGGATTAATCTGCGTCAGGCCCAATTCTTCAAGCACTTGTTGCCTCTGAGAGAGAGACTTTGCAATCTCTTCGGCTAGAGCTTTGTAATTCTGGAGTAATTTTTGTAACGCTTGTCGATCGACTACAAATAAGGTTGTCGCTTCAAGAACCCGCATGGTTGCCGTTCGTGGTGCCCCGGTTAATAAAGAAATCTCACCAAAAAAGTCGCCAACACCTAAGATGGCGATTTGGCGATTGAGTTTTTGAGAATAGACTTCTACTTGGCCTGAAAGGATAACGTAAAAGGACTCACCTGATTCATTTTCCCGAAAAATCACTTGTTCAGGAGCATAAAACTGTCGATATCCTTGTTCAATTAATACTCTCAATTGAGCATTCGTACAGTTTTCAAAATAGCTGACCTTACGCAACAAGACCCGTAAGGTGCTGTTCTTCGTGACTTTAATGCCCGTTTTGAGTTTGAGCCCCTCCCCGCTAGCAACCGTTGGCAGTGGAGCAGCAGCCTCTGGTTGAGGTTGTAAAGCCTGGGCTAACGCTTCAGGATTCTTTAACCACAGCTCTCGTTGGGGAAAAGGGATTTGGATGTTCTTACGATTTAACTCTTGTTCAATCAAAAAATTGAGTGAACTCTTGATAGGTTCAAAATCACAAGGCTGGTTTATCCATGCCAATAATTCAAATTTATAAGCATCATCCCCAAAAGATTTGAACCATACCTGCGGAGGAGGGTACTTTAAAACTCGCGATTCTGACCGCGCTGCAATCAATAAGGCTTCTGTCACTAAAACCGTATCGGTACCATAGGCAACACTCACAGGAATATGCAAGCGACTTTCTGGCGTTTGGTAAGTCCAATTGATGACGTTTTTAGCAAAAAACCGTTGATTAGGCACTACAACAAACAGCCGATCTTGAGTCCGAACAATCGTCGAACGAATAGAAATTCGCTCAATAGTCCCTAACAAACCATCTACTTCTACAAAATCTCCGACCCGGATTTGCTGTTCCAGTAATAGGGTCAAACCACTCACGAAGTTACTGGCTAGCTCTTGCAAACCAAAACCTAAACCCAAACCCAAAACACCAGCAATAACAGCCAATGAGCTCAGATCTATCCCTACCGATTGGAGAAGAATGATGAAGCCAATCAGACCAAAGGTATAGCTGATGATAGTAGAGATGGCGGCTTGAGCTCCCCGCTCCATACGAGTCTGGGGCAGAATGCTCTTCTTAAGCCACTGACCACATAACCGAGCGCCCACAAAAACCAAAACAGTGATTGAGACAAAGATGATGAGCGTCAACAAGGAGATCGGATTCTTCCGTTCTCCGACATCCGTAAAAGGGGTATTCAACGCTCCCCAAAACTTGTCAGGAAAAGCCGCCAGACCAGTGATAAACAACTGTCTAATAGGTTGGAGGGCAGGGATGAGCGTCAAGATATTGTAAAAGGCGACTAGCCAAATCCCGAGTCTTAACCCAAACAGCAAACACCGTCGTAAAAGGGGGTAAATCGCTCGACCTTTTTTGGGAGCCGTTCTCAAACGCCCCTGCATCCAGCGCCCCATCAACCAATCTGAGATCGCAGCTCCTCCCAAGATCCCCACAACAATGAATAGGTTCTTGAGGAAATGAACATCAACAGCGAATAGAGTCATTTGCCTCAATAATTTAGACCGCACAAATTATAGACAGCAGAAAGGGGTGAGCTCAACTCACCCCTTTCCTTAGGATTATGCAATTGAATAGCGCTGTAGGCACTGGATTAAACTGAAATAAAGTTAGGACACCTTAGCTGCTTCAGGAACGCTACGCATGCTAGAAGGTTCCGAGGTTCCAGCCGCTTCATTTTCACCTTGCAAAAACTGCTTGGACGCACTCACACTTTGGTGTAAGCGAAGACGATAACAAGGAATGGTATCTGACAAGATTGCACTTGCCATCATCCCAGTGTGAATCTCCAGGTGAGCCTCAGGCACAGACTCAAACATTAACCGCTGGCCAGGAAACACAACACGTTCAAAATACCAGTTAGGGATATTCGTAATCCGAGCAACTTGGATCTTATTCGTTGAATTAACGTAACAGCAGACAATGAGATCTGAATCGTTTGGAGGGACGGGATCGATGACTTGTGGCATGGCAACTCACGGAAAAGGGTAATTTTATGGGTCTTTTTAATGGGTATTTAACGCAAACTTAAGCTAACATTCATCGATCCCAAACCGCTGTAAATATCGTTACTTAATTGATTTACTACTTAGAAAAAGCTATGATCTTCACTTTTTCTTTAGAATTGATGCTTGTTAGTTAAGTTGGGATCATATCGAAACTATCTTAACGAAGAATCTTGGGATCGGTGGGTGAGTCAGTGCAAAGGCATCGGTCTAGACAAACACTCTAGGGCAACTCAGTACTATGATTAAGATATATAACCTAGGTGTTAATCACCTTATACCTTAACGTTCTCTCAAGGCGTGATGAACAATCCTCGAATCCTATACATTCGTCTACCTTGTAATCCCATTTTTCCCATTGGGGTCGTTTACCTCGCCGATCATATTCACAAATGTCTACCTCATGTCGAGCAACGTATCTTTGATTTAGGCACCGTCCCTCCCCTGGACTTCAAGCCAGCATTGGATCGCTGTATAGATGACTTCCAGCCTGATCTCCTTGTTTTTTCCTGGCGAGACATCCAAATTTACGCTCCTGTAGGTGGTAGAGGTGGCAATCCCCTACAACATGCCTTTGAGCTGTACTACGGTAAAAACCCTTGGACAAAGCTCAAAGGTGCTTTTGGTGGATTAAGGGTGTTTATTGCCTACTACGCAGAGTTATGGAGAAATTCAGGGCTAATCAAGCGAGGACTCAAGCGAGCCCAGCGATATCATTCTGAAGCTCAGACGGTAGTTGGAGGTGGTGCAGTCAGCGTTTTTTATGAACAGTTAGGAACTCAGCTGCCGAAAGGGAGCATTGTCTCTGTGGGCGAGGGAGAGGTCCTATTAGAGAAACTGTTGACAGGGCAAGAATTTCGAGATGAACGATGCTATGTAGTAGGCGAGAAAGCTCCCCGAGATCGCATGATCCATGAATGGCCCACCGAGATCGACAAAACGGCCTGCGATTATCCATACATTGCGAGTATTTGGCCTGATTTTGAATATTATTTTGAGTCTCAAGACTTCTACATGGGTGTTCAAACCAAGCGAGGATGCCCTCACAACTGTTGCTATTGCGTCTACACCGTCATTGAAGGTAAGCGCGTCCGAGTCAATCCCGCTGAAGAAGTCGTTGCTGAAATGCAGCAGCTGTACAATCGCGGCATTCGTAACTTCTGGTTTACCGACGCTCAATTCATCCCAGCACGACGATATATTCCTGACGCGATTGAGTTACTACAAAAAATCATCGATGCTGGTTTGACCGACATTCATTGGGCTGCCTATATTCGCGCTGACAATCTCACCCCTGAACTCTGTGATCTGATGGTCAAAACAGGGATGAATTATTTTGAGATTGGGATCACCAGTGGCTCTCAAGAACTGGTTCGCAAAATGCGGATGGGATATAACTTACGAACCGTGCTGCAAAACTGCCGAGATCTAAAAACGGCTGGCTTCAATGATTTAGTCTCTGTCAATTATTCTTTCAATGTCATCGATGAGCGTCCAGAAACGATTCGCCAGACAATTGCCTATCATCGAGAACTAGAAAAGATCTTTGGAGCAGATAAGGTCGAACCAGCCATTTTTTTTATTGGCCTACAACCCCATACCCATCTCGAAGAATATGCCTTTGACAACAATATTTTGAAGCCTGGCTATAACCCCATGAGTCTCATGCCTTGGACGGCCAAGAAATTGCTTTGGAATCCTGAGCCCATGGGTTCGGTATTTGGAGAAGTATGTCTCCAAGCTTGGAAGCAAAGTCCCAATGATTTTGGGCGAGAGGTGATGAATATTTTGGAACAGCGTTTTGGTCGCGCTCCCTTGAATGAAGCTTTGACAGCCACCATTGAACCCAAAAAGCGATCACTGGCAACAGCTAGCCGAATGGGCTCATAAGCATCCTTTCAGAAGGATGTTTGACGCACAGTTCAACAGATAGATCTTGCTACACATAGAAACCCCTCACCTATTTCCAGATGAGGGGTTTTATTTGAATCATTGTACTCTGGCATCAAGAACCCAGAGCGTGAGATTTACCACTTCTGAGCAACATACTCAGCTAGGTCAAGCACGCGCTGACTATAACCCCACTCATTGTCATACCAAGCTACAACCTTGATCATGTTGCCGCCCATGCCCATGGTAAGGGAACCATCAACAATAGAAGAACAATCATGTCCCTTGAAGTCACCTGAGACCAAAGGCTCTTCGTTGAAAGCAATGATTCCTTTCATTGAGCTTTCAGACGCTTGCTTAAGAACTTCATTAACAGACTCAGCAATCGCTGGCTTCTCAGTTTGGGCAACAAAGTCACAAACTGACACGTTAGGGGTTGGCACCCGCAAGGCAATACCGTTGAGCTTCCCTTGCAGTGCAGGAATCACAGTACCCACTGCTTTGGCAGCACCAGTGGAAGTTGGCACAATGTTAACTGCAGCAGCACGAGCCCGTCGCAAATCTCGGTGGCTGGCATCTAGAATGCGCTGGTCGCCAGTGTAGCTGTGAGTGGTGGTCATCAAGCCATGAACAATTCCAAACTGCTCATGCAAGATTTTAACCACAGGGGCCAAACAGTTGGTTGTACAACTGGCATTACTGAGAATGGGCTCGCTGGGATCATAATCCTCATGGTTTACCCCAACCACATACATACCCACACCACCCTTACCAGGGGCTGTGATTAATACTTTTTTGGCGCCAGCTTCAATATGCTTGCTCGCTCCTTCTTTGGTGACAAACACGCCTGTAGATTCGATCACTAGATCGATGTCCCAATCTTTCCAAGGCAGGTTAGCAGGGTTCCGATCAGAGACACATTTAATGACATGGCCATTCGCGACAATCGTGTTATCGACTGCTTTAATGTCTGCATCTAAACGACCCAGCATGGAGTCATAGGTCAACAGGTGGGCATTTGTTTTGGGGTCAGAAGTATCATTTAATCCGACAATCTCGATGTTGCTGTTCGGCCGTAAAAGCCAACAACGCATAAAATTTCGTCCAATTCTCCCGAACCCGTTGATCGCTACTCTAATCACTGCGTCTTATCCTTATGTTCAATGTATAGTCTATAGTCAAGCCAGTAGTGACCCTCAATCATCATATCGTACAAGGCAGCCCTATTCTCTAAAGACTTTGTGCCTTGAAAATTGAGGGTATTTAAGTCTATGACTGGCGCAGAAATATAGAACTATAGGTCTTGAGGACAATCGTTCCACAGAGATGTCGTTTGGCGAAGGCTGGTAAAGTCACCGTTCCCCAAAATGAGATGATCCAGTAAAGGTAAGCCTAAAATTTGCGCACCTGAGAGCAGCTGCTGAGTCAATTCAAGATCTTCAGGGCTAGGATCCGTCTGCCCCGATGGATGGTTATGGGCCACAATGGCTCGGGTTGCTCCCTTACGGATAATTTCTCGAAAAATATCGCGGGGATGGGCTAGGGTTTCCGTCGCAGTGCCAATACTCACCACTTGCGTTCCGAGTAACCGATGCTTGACATCTAGCAGAAGTACGGCAAAACGTTCTTGAGATTGCCACATTAACTCACCGGCTAAGGCCGCAGCAGCAACGGCTGGATCATCTATCACAGTCAATTCAGGCGGACGAGCTTGGCAAATTCTTTTCCCTAATTCAATTGCAGCCAGGATGGTCGTCGCCTTCGCAGGACCTATACCTTGAATAGTGGTGAGTTCAGACGCATTGACATCCCTCAGAACCGTAAGTGGATCTTGCTGATGTTCGCTGAAATGCTGCAGAACATGCTGACCTAAACCTACCGCAGACAACTTGCCTGGTCCTTGGCCTGTCCCGAGGAGTATGGCCAGTAACTCTGCATGAGTCAAATATTTAGCCCCTTGGGCAATAAGACGTTCACGAGGGCGATCGCTTTCGGGTAAGTCTAAAATCCTTAAGCTGTAGGTCATCGTCGCGAAATTACGGGCTCCCTAAATCACAGGACATGGGCATCGACACTCGCACTCATGTTTAGTACACCCACTTTCGTCCCACACTCAAACAGAGCATCTAACATCCATCAGTCAATTCCGATCGGTAATGACGACGCTTGACAGCTAAAACACGATAGAAGCCAGCCGTTTTTGCTATCAAGCGCTAACTAAATCGGTACAGATCTGTTGAAAGGCCTGTTGAGGATCAGTAGCAGTCGTGATCGGGCGACCAATGACCAAATAGTTGGCCCCTGCTTGCATGGCTGCAGTGGGTGTCATAGCCCGTTTTTGATCACCTGTCACTGATCCTGGAGGGCGCACGCCTGGACAAACGATGAGAAATTCATCCCCGCATACCTGACGCATTTGTTCTGCTTCGTGAGGCGAACAGACGATCCCATTTAGACCTGACTCTTGAGCCAACAGACCCATTTGCAAGGCATACTCGGGAAGTTCCAGGGGTATTTTTAAGTCCAAGGCCAGCTCGCGGAGAGAGAGACTGGTCAATACTGTAATCGCAATCAACTTCGGAGGAGCCGTTTGAGCCGATTGAGCGCCTTCTTGTAAAGCCTGTTGCGCAGCAGAGAGGGCAGGACGACCTGCTGTGGCATGAATCGTGAGTAGATCCACGCCATAAGTGGCAGCAGACCGGCAAGCACCAGCCACAGTATTGGGAATATCGTGAAATTTTAGATCGAGAAAAACCTTTTTTTGGCGCTGTTTAAGCTGCTCTAAGATACTGGGGCCACAGCTCACAAACAGCTCTAAACCGACTTTCCAAAATTGAACTTGGGGAATCTGATCGATCAATGCGATCGCATCTGCCTCTGAAGGCACATCTAACGGCACAATAATTCGTTGAGCAATCTCAGTCGTCACGACACCAGCCTGCAATAGCGGTCGTTTAATACTCTACTGCCTAGGAATTACCTTTGGGCGACTCTCGGCCAATAGGGGATGAAGATTGACCACATTTCCAATGACGGCCACAGCCGGAGCCTCAAATTGAGCCGCTTCCATTTGGCTGAGAATGGTGGCCAAGGTCCCCACGAGTTCTTCTTGATCGGGGCGAGTCCCCCAACGAACTAATGCAATGGGGGTATCTGGGTCTTTTCCTGCCGCGTCCAGTTCAGACAAAATATGGGACAGATTATGCACCCCCATATAAATCACCAGGGTTTCGGATGCCTCCGCCATGGCTCGCCAATTGACCCGAGGTCGATATTTGTCGATCGGTTCATGGCCAGTCACAAAGGTAACGGAGGAACTGTAGTTGCGATGGGTGACCGGAATACCGGCATAGGCAGGTGCCGCAATACCCGCTGTAATCCCTGGAATAATTTCTACAGAAACCCCTGCTTGGATTAAATCTTCCATTTCTTCTCCTCCCCGGCCAAAGACAAAGGGGTCTCCCCCCTTGAGTCGGACGACGACGGCATGGGTTTGGGCTTTATCAATCAGCAACTGGGTAGTTTCTGCTTGTAACAGAGAATGCTGCCCGCGACGTTTACCGGCATGAATCTTCTCGGCTTGATCACCAATCATAGCCAGAATTTCTGGGCTAACGAGGGCATCATAGATCACCACATCAGCACATTCTAGAAGTGTCTTACCTTTGAGCGTGAGTAATCCGGGGTCACCGGGTCCCGCTCCCACAAGATATACTTTCCCAAAACAAGTGGCTGGCGGCTGGGGAAAATCAGTGGTCATAGACAACCTGAAAAAGAGGGTAAAACAATCAGGCAGTTATTAACTCTTGAATTAAATGAACGAGAGGAGCACTGGGTTCTAAAGGTGAAGAAAAAGTTAAATTTATGTGCTTAAAATCACATTTTAGCTGATCAACCTCCTGGGAAATGGTGTCTATGATACTGCCCGTAAACAAAAAATAGGGCTTTACACCCACCTTCAACCCAGGTTGAGCCGCCATTTGAGTCACCGTTTGTCGCAAACTCGGAGACACGGACCAGTAGGCTGGCGCTGCATCTAGTTGTTGGGCCAGGGTCTCAACCGGTTGGTTCCCTCCTGGATATCGACTGCCATGGGACAGCAGAATCCAGCGATCCACATCCGTGTCGGCCATGGTAGCCCGTAGGATTTGGCAAAGGTTTGGATGGCTACCTAGATGCGATCGCACCTCAATCTCTAATGACTGCGGTAAAAACTGGCGCACCGTCGTCACCACGTCAGGGATATCCACTCTGACATGGGTGCCAGGTAACAGGAATAGCGGCAAAATCACGAGTTGATCAATGTGGGTGAGCTGCTGTCCCCAATGACAAATTTGCTGTTTCAGGGGAACAGAGCCAAATTCCAAAGTAGCCGTCTTGACCCATGGAGACTGGTCTCCTCGAGACTGCAAAGCCTGTTTCACCTGGTGGCCCAATTGGTGCAGAGCCGCTTGCGATCGCGGATCACGACTCCCATGGGCCACCAGCAAATATGCAGAGCGAGCACTCACACGCCTCAACACCCCGGCAGTGGTTAGGACAAGATCGGTAACGACGGCAATGGCTCGGGCAGAATAGGCTTCTTGTCTACCGCCTGACCATAATCCACTACGATTTGACGGAATTCATCTCCTTCGATGGTTTCCCGCTCCAGCAGCACTTCTACCAGTTTGTCGACTAAACTACGATTTTCGCGGAGCATGCGTCGCGCTTTTTCGTAGCAGTACATGACAATATCTCGAACTTGGCGGTCAATTTGGACGGCCATTTCCTGGGAATATTCAGCCCGATTTCCCCAGTCGCCACCTAAAAAGACATCTCCCCCGTTGCCGCTTTCAAGTGCGACGTAGCCGAGGTCAGACATGCCCAACTGAGTGACCATTTCCCGAGTTAGACTCGCCACTTGCTTAATATCGCTACTCGCACCAATAGTGACTTCGGCATCGCCAAAGACTTCTACCTCAGCAGCCCGTCCTCCCAGCAAAATGGTGATTTGATCAATAATAAAAGCCCGGGTGTATAAGCCACTATCTACCCGCTCTTCGTTATAAATGGGTTGAGAGAAGCCACCGATCCCCCCCGAACGAGGCAAGATGGTCACTTTATTGAGGGGGTCAGCATCCTTTAACAGGGTTTCTAACAAGGCATGACCTACTTCATGGTAGGCAATCAGCCATTTCTTTTTACTGTCTAAATGGGGAGCCATTGCCAAGCCAATGGTGATCCGATCAATAGCATCATCCACTTCTAGCTCAGTGATGGCATCCTTCCGACGCCGAGCCGTTAAGATTGCCGCCTCATTCAAGAGGTTCGCCAACGCCGCGCCAGAGAACCCTGGAGTACGACGAGCAATCGCTTCGAGGGAGACCTGGGGAGACATTTTCTTCTCCCGGCTATGGACTTCTAGAATACCGAGTCGGCCTTTAAAGGCCGGTAAATCCACCGTGACTTGTCGATCAAAACGACCGGGACGCAAAAGAGCGGTATCGAGAATATCTGGACGGTTAGTGGCGGCAATAATAATGATGCCGGTATTCCCCTCAAAACCATCCATTTCGGTCAGCAACTGGTTGAGGGTCTGTTCCCGTTCATCATTGCCCCCGCCAATCCCAGCACCTCGCTGGCGACCGACCGCATCAATTTCGTCGATAAAGACTAAGCACGGGGCATTCTCTTTTGCCTTTTTGAACAGATCGCGGACCCGAGAGGCTCCGACCCCAACAAACATCTCCACAAATTCGGAGCCAGAAATACTGAAGAAAGGCACCCCTGCCTCTCCAGAAATCGCTTTAGCTAACAGAGTTTTCCCCGTTCCAGGAGGACCAATCAGCAACACGCCCCTGGGAATGCGAGCCCCCACCGCCGTAAATCGTTCGGGCTGCTTTAAGAAGGTCACTACTTCTTGGAGTTCTTCCTTAGCTTCTTCGATCCCGGCCACATCTACAAAGGTGACACCGGTTTCAGATTCCATCTGGAACCGCGCTTTGGATTTGCCAAAGTTAAGAATCTGGCCTGGACCACTGCTCGATCCGGCTGTTCGCCGTAAGAATACAAGAAACAGAAAAATAATAAAGATAAAGAGCAGAAATTGAGACAAGATGCCCAATAGGGGGTTTTCCCCTGGATCAGGGACTTGTTCAAAGTCAACCTTGTTCTCGCGCAGGATGCTGAATAACTCTGGATCCTTATCAAACAAAATGACTTTGGAATACTCAGCGTCTTCGGGCTGGCCTTTGAGCTTGAATTCGGCAATCCGTTGTTTTTCGTAGATCTTGGCA
This sequence comes from Acaryochloris marina MBIC11017, assembly GCF_000018105.1. Classification (GTDB taxonomy): domain Bacteria; phylum Cyanobacteriota; class Cyanobacteriia; order Thermosynechococcales; family Thermosynechococcaceae; genus Acaryochloris; species Acaryochloris marina. Next base: position 4,393,636 of record NC_009925.1, on the reverse strand, counting down.
GTCTTAATCCTACGAGCCTCGATATGCTCAATAAAGTCGCTGTAGGATACGTTTTCGTCTTTAGACTCAGCCAATACCGGTAGAGGCTGGGACAGGACAACACCTACCACGAGTGCGGAGAGCTGTCTGACCCATCTGCGTTGGCCTAATTTTTGGTTCATGCTGGCGTATCTTTTAGCATTTGTGGGGGGCACTGGATTTACCTTCAGAGTAGGTAAATTAATTCTGTCTCTTCAAGCCTAGTTTACAAATCATTTACTCAGCAACTCTTCATTCTTTCAACAAAGATATTACGCACCATTTTCGACCATTTATCACTGACGAATGACAGACCCAAACCAATCGCAAGCCTGGCTTTCAATTATCAGTATCTCTACAAAATCGGCCCGGGGTTTTGAAATTTAGGACCCGGATGTTCCCTTGGTTCAAGAATGGGGAATTCTGAGTATACAACGCCTGATTTCGGGCGACTGGTCGGTCTATCCAGTTTGCCCAATCCCTAACCAAATCCATACAGAACTGAACGAGGAGTTCACCAGAGATGAGCCATAAAGTTGTCCAACCCACAGAACTACTAGATGGAATCAGTGCTAATCAGTTGCGCCGCGAAATCACTGATGTGATGACCGAAGGCGTCAAAACCATCCTCGTAGATTTGCAAGACGTTACCTTCATGAACAGTTCGGCGATTGGCGCTTTAGTCGCAACGCTCAAAGCAGTTCGTGCTGGAGGTGGCGAAATGTTTCTATGCTCCCTGAACGATCAGGTGCGCATTATTTTTGAATTGACCAAAATGGACCAGATTTTCAAAATTTGTGCTGACCGCCAAGAATTTGAGCAAAAGTTTGCGGTTACAGCCAATTAGGTCAATTTTGTTGCAAATCAAGCCATAGAGCACCTGAGCTTGGTTCCATGACATCTATGCATACCCCTCAGCGATCGCATCTAGCGTATCGCTGTTTTATTGACTTGCCTATCACAGCGTGAACATCCGAAAAATCCTGCACCTATTCATTCACCCCTGGCGAATTGGAGCCGTTGCAGGTATTCCCCTTTATGCAGATCTGACTTGCTTAGTTGCGATTGCCCTTGGGTCGATGTATTTGGCTCGGATGAGTCAAGCCTTTCACCCCGAATTGGGTCTAGCTATCGGCGTCATTGTCAGCTTTGCCCTACCCCTCTCCATCTTTATCCATGAGATGAGTCGAGCCCTGGCAGCGAAGCATTATCAAATCTCGGTCCAAGGGGTTTACATTCGGGGGCTGGGATCCGTCGCTAAGACCGATCAGACCTTTGCCCATCCCTTGCAAATGCTAGAAGTTTACTTTGCAGGAACCCTGGTGAACTTTATCTTATATGCAGGCCTCAATCTACTCGGCAACTTATCCTTGAACCTGGGAGGGACGGCGATTATTTCTTTGAATCACATCAAAGAATTTAACTTCGTCCTAGCCATGTTTTCTCTGGTCCCCCTCGTGCCCCTGAATGGTGGCTATATTTTCAGGGGGCTGCAGTGGGAGTGGACCCGCAAGCAACATCCCCTAGCGGGCCATGATGTCTACGGGGCTTATATTGCAGGTGGCGCAGCGATTGCCCTGGGTTTGATCTGGTATGGTAATCGGCCTTTTTTAGGGGTATGGATGCTGTACTTGGGACTCATGACTTGCCTCAGATACCTCCTTTTTGAGGGAGAGTTTTTGCCTCTCTCGGTGGAGCAGCGGCCCCCTAGGCCATTGGCAACGGCCACAGCGAATATCCCGACAACGGCCGCCTCCCGTTCTCCTGCCCCACCAGCCCGATCGACCGCTACAAAGCCCGCTATCCGACCTTTAGACTTCAATTATTTAAATGCGGAGTTCTTGTCGGTGACTGAACCAGATCAGCAATTCCAGCAAGGGTTAGACTCCACCCAAGAAATGCGGTTACAAAATGCGATCGCATCTTTCAATGCCATTCTGGAGAAAGCCCCCAATAATGCCTCTGCACTCCACAATCGAGGCAATGCTTACCTACAACTGGGGAAAAAGCAAGCGGCCCTCAGTGATTTTCAGGCAGCTCTCCATCTGAAAACCGACGTCCTAGAGATCTATTTTGGTAAGGGCAATGCCCACTTTGCTCTAGGGGATTTTCAGGGGGCGATTATGGAATACTCCGAAATTCTTAAACGAGATCCCGACCATGCCCGGGCTTATTTCAATCGGGCCAGTGCCCAAGTGTTGAACGGCAATCGTCAGGCCGCCATTGCGGATTTCAAGCAGGCGCATACCCTGTTTGCCGCTATTGCAGATCAAACCCATACCTGCAAGATTGACCGACGTTTGCAGATTTTAACCCCATGAGCGCTCACCCGCTTGCTTAAAGCCCCGGCTCCAGTGAACAATAGGGAATGTAAGTTAGATGAATAATCATCTAACCCGCCGAATTGATTCCTGATCGGGAGAGCAACGTGACCCAACAATTTGACTATGACCTGGTAATTATTGGCGCTGGTGTTGGCGGTCATGGTGCGGCTTTGCATGCAGTAGACTGTGGTCTGAAAACTGCCATTATTGAAGCTGCAGATATGGGAGGTACCTGTGTAAATCGGGGCTGCATCCCCTCTAAAGCCTTGTTAGCAGCGTCCGGACGGGTGCGCGAACTCCGCGATCAACATCATCTGCAATCCCTAGGCATTCAACTGGGTCAAGTGAACTTCGACCGGGGCCAAATTGCGGCCCATGCTGATAACCTTGTCGATACCATTCGCGGCAATCTCACCAATAGCCTCACTCGCCTAAAAGTCGAGATTATTCACGGCTGGGGCAAAGTCATCGGTAACCAAAAAGTGGTCGTCAAGTCCGACGCAGGTGAGCAGACCATTACTTCCCGTGACATTATCATCGCCAGTGGTTCAGTACCGTGGGTTCCCCCAGGAATCGAAATTGATGGCCGAACCGTCTTTACCAGTGACGATGCCATTCGTTTGTCTTGGCTCCCTGATTGGGTCGCGATTATCGGTAGCGGCTATATTGGCCTCGAATTTTCCGATGTCTACACCGCCTTGGGCAGTGAAGTGACGATTATCGAAGCTCTCGATACGTTAATGCCCACCTTTGACCCGGATATTGCCAAAATTGCCAAACGCGTTTTAATCGATCCGCGAGATATTGACACCCATGCGGGTCGCTTAGCTAAGAAGGTGACCCCCGGTTCTCCCGTTGTGATTGAGCTAGCGGATGTCAAGACCAAAGAAGTGGTTGAGGTCTTAGAAGTAGATGCTTGCTTAGTGGCAACCGGGCGAATTCCAGCCACGGATAATTTGGGACTAGAGGCCATTAGTGTCGATACGGATCGACGAGGCTTTATCCCCGTCAACGATCGGATGCAGGTGTTGAGCCAAGGAGAAGTGGTCCCCCACGTCTATGCCATTGGTGATGCCACGGGCAAAATGATGCTGGCTCATGCCGCTTCTGCCCAAGGAATTGTAGTCGTGGAGAATATTTGCGAACGTCCTCGGGATGTTAATTACCGCAGTATTCCTGCCGCTGCTTTCACCCATCCTGAAATTAGTTTTGTCGGTTTAACGGAACCCCAAGCCAAAGAGTTGGCCAAAACGGAAGGATTTAAAATAAACACAGTCCGGTCCTATTTCAAGGCCAATTCCAAAGCCCTGGCAGAAAGTGAGGCAGATGGCCTCGCCAAATTAATCTACCGTGAAGACACAGGGGAGATTTTAGGGGGGCATATTATTGGTCTCCATGCCGCCGATCTGATTCATGAAGTCTCTAATGCCGTTGCTCAAGGGCAACCAGTCCAGAGCTTAAGCCATTTGGTACATACCCATCCGACCATTTCTGAAGTGATCGATGAGGCCTTCAAGCGAGCAGCCACAGGCTTCGCCCATTGATGGCAATCTGTTCTCGCTAAAAGCCCTGGAACAGTAAGGGGGGTGCTTAAATCGTTATAATTGTTGGACCCTAGCTGTTTTGGTCTCCATGCAAATTCGCCGTCGTCCCCCCAGTGTGGCCGTTAATGTTCAAGAGTTACAATATCAGGTTAAAACCCCTGAAAATGAACCTCGCAATATCCTAGAAAAGATTGTTTGGTTCAAAGAAACGGAAGTCGAGCAGATGCGGGACTCTGTCTCCCTTCTAGATTTACGCAAGCAAGTTGCCAATTGTGAGCCCCCCCTATCCTTCCTGGATGCGTTAAAGCATGGCAAGACCCAGCCTGCCCTAATTGCTGAAGTCAAAAAAGCATCGCCCAGCAAAGGCGTGCTGCGGGAAAACTTCGATCCTGTTGCCATTGCTCAGGCCTATGAAGCCGCTGGGGCTTCGTGTCTATCGGTATTGACAGATGCAGAATTTTTCCAGGGCAGCTTTGATTATTTACAACAGATTCGTGCCGCCGTCAGCCTTCCCTTGCTTTGCAAAGAATTTGTGATCTATCCCTACCAAATTTATCTAGCGCGATCTCGGGGAGCAGATGCAGTTTTGCTGATTGCCGCCATTTTGAGCGATCAAGACCTCACCTATTTTCTCAAGATTATTAAATCTTTAGGGATGACTGCCTTAGTTGAGGTGCATACCCTCCCAGAGTTAGAGAGAGTCATGGATATTCCTGGAATTGAGCTTATCGGTATCAATAACCGGGATTTAGAGACGTTTACAGTCGATTTAGAGGTCACCTGCCAATTACTGGCTCAGCAGGGAACCTCTCTTCAAGACCAAGATATCTTAGTGGTCAGTGAGTCAGGTTTACATACCTCCGCAGACCTGGCCCAAGTCAAGCAGGCAGGGGCAGGTGCGGTCTTAATTGGGGAATCCTTAGTAAAAGAAACGGGCAATGCATCTACCCATAGTGAAACAGAACAAATGCAAGCTAAAATTTCTGCTCTTTTTTCCTAAATCGATTCAGCCCCTTCAGTCTATTGAAGATGATTTGACTCTTATGAGCGGCCAGCTAGCATCACTATTTAACAGTTACCCGTTGAACCTATTCAATAATACAGGTCGGTTATGGGGATAGTTCCACTGCCTTCACATATCCATTATGAGCTTTTGCTCCAGATCTTAGAACGGCAGACCTTGCCGTCTTTGAACCCGGCGTCTGGAGAATATAACCAGGCGAAACAAGTGGTTGTCTCCCTGCGCAAAGCCTTGGCCTATCAAAAAACTTTAGAAGATCGATGCAGCCAATCGGACCGGACCGTAGAACATCGCTGGTCCCTCAATGAACAGCAAACGCTATAGCCTTTAAGGGGATAACTCCCTTAGCATTTTTAAAAAAAGGCTGAGCTTATCGAAAGCTTTACGAGTCAACTGTTAAACTAAACCACATTGAATTGCACCAAGCAACGGTCAACTTGTGGGAGCCTTACGTTGGCAGAGCAACTAGAAATCAATTGGGTAAATCAGGGTGCCACTGAAGGCACCTCACAGTCCCAAACTGCCGTGGGAGTGGAAGAAGCCGTTGTCATACCGCAGGAGTTGTCAGAGATGTCCCTTGAGATTTCCCCTGCTGAAGTAGAGGACAATGCCCCTGCGACGAAAACGGACCAAGAAACCACTGGTCCCCAGCAAAGAATTCAGCTTTTAGAACAAGCCTTAGAACAATGTCAGCTATATATTGACGAACTGAAGTCCAAATTAATGGATCAAGCCTTTTTGGAAGAACAATTGGCGACAACCGAAGAGTTTTCCCATATTCAGAAACAAGCGGTTATTACTCTGCAAGATCAGCTCACCAATCGAGAGCAAATCCAGCAAGAGCTGGAAAATTTGCGACAAGCCAAGATCGATTTAACCAATCGGTTGGCGGATAAAGATACGAGCCTGCGCTTTCAAGAAGCAGAACTATCTAAACTCCAAGATCAGTTTGCGGAAGAACGCACGGCTTTAGAACGGTTACAAGATCAAGCCGAAAGGCTATCCTTGCAAATCCAGTCGTCGCAAAAGACAGCAGTGCATGAGACCCAACAGCGGATCATTGCCCAAACGACTGCAGAGCGGCTGCGCACCCAGTTACGGGAATGTGAAGCAGATATTCAAACCTTAGAAGTGCAGCTGCAGCAAGCTCGGGAAAGCTATGCCACTCAGCAAGATATCATTGCCTCTCTGAAAAATGCGGATAAGTCGGATTCCCATAAAAACCAAGCGATTCAGAGCTTAAGTTCTAGCCTCTTAAAAGCCCAAAATAAAATCGCTGACCTAGAAACCCAGCTATCTAATCAGTCTATTGTGCAAGCGCAGTTCCAACATTCCACTCAGGAGTTTGCGGAACAGGCCCAATCTCTTCAGAAACGCTCTGAAGAATTAGAGCAGCAGGTGGCGGAGATGCAGGAACAAATTTTGCACCAGGCCCAGCAGGCCAGTGAGTATGAAACTGCGGTCCAACATTGGAAAGATCGCTCTTTTACGGCCGAGCAAACCGTTGCCCAGATGAAGCAAATCCTCGAACATTTGTTGGCGGATCGCAAAGGTCCTGAGTTGCCTTTACCAGAAAAATTGGATGATGCGATCGCAGCCCTGTCTCAAACTTGTTTGTCTGAAGATACAGCCACAACTCGCAAGAATATCAAGCTTGATTTACCTGCCTTATTACACCGCTGGCGGAATACCAAAACTTGATTCTGTTGTAAGTTCTGATTTTGCCTAAGATCCCTGGGGTATTCCCGCAGTATTTTAGACAGGCACTGACCCTGGCTTCTCCAACCCTATGAGTTTTTCTGCTTCAGAATCTGTGTCTCCAGCTCTGGTCTCTCCTGATGAGATATCCCTAGAGAAGTTATCTTCGTCTCCCCCTCTAAAACTGGGGATTATGGCCTCGGGAACCGGGAGTAACTTTGTTGCGATCGCAGATGCCATTGCCCAACATCATCTGGCCGCCCACATCCAGGTGGTTATTTATAACAATCCCGATGCCCCCGTTGCCCAGCGGGCCCAGGAACGTCAGATCCCCACCCACCTCATCAATCATCGCCATTTTTCAACGCGGGAGGTCTTTGATCAGCAGATCGTTGACCGTTTGCGAGAGGCAGACGTGGACTGGGTCGTTATGGTGGGATGGATGCGTCGAGTCACTCAAGTTCTGATTGACGCTTTCCCGGATCGCATGATCAATATTCACCCCAGTCTTTTACCTAGTTTTCCAGGGATACGAGCCATTGAGCAGGCCCTTGAGCATCAGGTCAAAATTTCAGGCTGCACGGTGCATATCGTTCGCTTAGAAGTTGACAGCGGCCCCATTTTGATTCAAGCGGCAGTTCCGGTTTATCCCGAAGACACCCCAGCCAGCTTACATCGACGCATTCAAATTCAAGAACACCGCATTATTGTCCAAGCCATTGCCCAGCTGATTCAGAACCGTCTCACCCCTTGCCGCCAATAAAAAACTAAGCAGATGCAAGATCTCTCATCTATGATTAGGCTTATTTCTTTCTTGAGAAAATAAATAAAGAGCTGATTCTGTCGTTATGTCTCACTATATGGCTACCTCCATTTCTAGTCGTTAGAATTGGGAAATCAATCCTCAACCATTTATGGAAATCCGGCTACAGAAATTGTTATCTCAATGGGGCGTTGCCTCACGCCGTCAGGCAGAACAATTAATCTTAGCGGGACAGGTTCAGCTCAACGGACACACAGCTGAATTAGGCCAAAAAGCCGATCCTGATCAAGATCAAATTACTCTCAACGGCCAGATTCTCAATCCCACGGATCGCCCTCAACCACTCTATTTACTGGTGAACAAACCGAAAGGCGTTGTTTCCACTTGTCAAGATCCCCAACATCGACGAACCGTGTTGGAGCTGCTGCCTAAAACCTATCAACAAGGACAAGGGCTGCATCCGGTCGGACGACTGGATGTTGCCTCTACCGGGGCATTGCTCTTAACCAATGATGGACAACTCACCTTTGCCCTGACCCACCCGCGATTCCATATCGCCAAGACCTATCAAGTTTGGATAGAGGGATGCCCGCCCCCTGAAATCCTAGATCGATGGCGTCAAGGAATTCACCTAGATGGCCGAACAACCTTACCCGCCCAAGTTGAGATCCTAAAGCCTTACCAAAGCCATACCAATTCCATTTGTTTAGAGGTTATTCTACAGGAAGGGAGGAATCGTCAAATTCGTCGAATTGCTGAACAACTGGGCTATCCGGTGCGTAAATTACACCGAACCCAGATTGGTTCAATATCCTTGCACTCACCATCAGGTAAACTATTACCCCAGGGACGCTATCGGTCGTTAACAGCTTCAGAAATGAAGAATTTGCGACGTTTGATCAAAGTTAGGAGCAGTATAAGCCCAAGAAGGAGTTCTCCCTATGAATCCGCTCGAAGTTGAGCCAGATTTAACGCAAAAGCTGGCAGAGATCGGTACTCGCTTGCGTGAAGCACGCCAGGCCCAGGACACCTCCTTAGAAGAGATTTCTGGGAAAACCATGATCCCGACCCGCCTGCTATCAGCCATTGAAGAAGGCCGGGTGGATAGTCTACCGGAAGCGATTTATACTCGCGGGTTTATTCGCCGATTTGGAGACAGCGTGGGCTTAAATGGCTCCAATCTAGCGGACGTCTATTCAGGCAACTTAAGTCAAGATCAGCTCGAAACTGAGACAAAGACCAAAAAGCGGAAGCTGCGCATTGGTGGGCTGAGAGGTGGCTTACGTCCTGTGCACTTATATGTCCTCTATATCGCCCTGATTATGTCTGCAGGGGTCGGGCTATCCTACCTCACCAATCCTTCAGCCGTTACTTCGGCTGGCGACTCACCCGATACGGCAGGGGCCATCAACCCTAAGCCTGAATCCGAAACGAAGGATGACGCTGAAGCGCCCAAGAATACATCTGCTAAACCTGTTGCAGATCCCACCGCTACAAATAATCCTGAGACGGTTCGAGTAGACCTCACCATCAAAGAGGCATCTTGGATGGAGATTGTGGTGGATGGCGAAGTCAGCTACGAAGGCATCTTATCTCCAGGGACCAATAAAACTGTGGTGGCGAAGAAGGAACTAGTGATTAAGGCTGGCAATGCTGGCGGCGTTATGATGGCCGTCAATAAAAAACCCGCCCAACTTATGGGAGAGCCTGGCGCCATTGAAGAAGTCAAGTTGGAACCCGAAGCCCTAACCAGTCAATCGACTTAACCCTTGGCTCTTAAAAGTCGCCACATCATGGGCGATATCGGTAGCCCTAAGAAAATCGGTAAACAGATTACAAAGCTAACTAGGCTAAGCACTAGTACAGCCACAGCCAGCCGCCGCATCCACTTGTTTGAGACCCGCAGCCAACCCTCGATATACCAGGCCAAGGCGAGGCTGGTAAACATGGATGCGGGCATATAGTGGTACAAAAACGTACATCGACTCACCCCCACCCAAGGCAAAAAATTAGCCAAATAGTTCACGCCCAAATATAGAGAAATCCAACTCTGTTCATCAGAAGAGTGGCTAGTTGGATAAAGCCCTTTAATATGTCGAACTCGGTTGTGATGGATCTGTAACCTTCCCAAGACTAATAAGGCGCAGATAGCAATGGTGCTCGACCACCATAGAAAGGGGTTGCCAATCGCATACACACTGTAAATCCATTTCACCGCATCTTGAGGCAAAGGAGGACCCGTGACGGGCAACGGTTCTAGAGTGCTTTGGGTAACTTGATAAAAATAGCTAATGGGCTTGAGCAGTAAAGGCCAGGTATACCAAGACGAACAGTAGGGATGGACCTCATCTCCTCCGACTCGCCGATGGTAGTTAAAGATTTCTTGATGGACCTGCCAAAGGTTAAATTCAGGGTTTTGAGCTAAATGGGGAAGCCATAAAATGCCGTAGACAAAGAGTGCGATCGCAGGCAGATACACAAACATCTGCAGCCAGGATAGCTCTGATAATTTTTGAAGGGGTAATCGTCGCTTTGGGGTCTCTGACGATCCCAACCATATCTGACCGCCTTTCGCCACCAACCACAGCAGATAAAGGCCGAGTAAAAGCCCTAAGCCATTCCATTTGACGGCTATCGCTGCCCCAAAACTAATACCCGCAGCTGCCAGCCACCCATTCCGCTGCATCCCTTGATGGTTGAGGGAGATTAAGACCAACCAATGGGCCAACAGACCAAAAAATAGGATGTGGACATTGAGCAGGGCATACCGTGATTCCACCAAAAGGAGACCATCTAAACTCGCTAAGACAGCGGTGATCAAAGCATAGCTGGGGCGCTTGCAGAGTTGATAGGCAATGCCCGACAGGATCAGCGGAATCGTAGCCCCAATCAGAGCATTCATCCATCGAAATCCCCAAGTGTTAAAGCCCTTGAGGGCGATGCCCAAGGCAATTAAATACTTGCCTAACGGAGGATGAGCATCAAAAAATTCCGTTTGGGTGAGGTAGTTATGGCCAAACTTTGCAAAGTAGACCTCATCAAACACGAGGGTATTAAACCGTTCTAATCCCCAAAAACGGAAGGCTAAGGCAAAGATCCAAACGCAACTGATTCCTATCCAAAACCACAGGGGAGGGCGAGATAAAGATACGCTCATCTAGGCCGCATTTTCCAGGGCTGCTGTCCGCACAGCAATCTGCTGAGTGCGTTCACCACGCTTGAGGACAAGCTGTAGATTTTGGCCGACTTGAGTATTTTCGACAAACATCTGCATGTCATTGGCACTCTTAATCGGTTGACCGTCCACCGACACAATCACATCCCCCCAACGGATACCAGCCTTAGCTGCCGGTGTATCGGGGAAAACTTTCATCACTAGAGCACCATCAATTTCAGGCAAGATAAAGGGAGAGTTGGGATCTTTATTGTTTTCCTGAGCCTGCTCTGGGGTAAGGGTCGTCATTTGGACACCGACGTAGGGATAAGCAATTTTCTCACCCCGAACAAGCTGGTCTTTGAGACTTTTAGCTTTATTAATGGGAATGGCAAACCCAATGCCCATGGCATCGGCGCGAATAGCGGTATTGATCCCAATCACTTCACCTACATCACTTAATAGGGGACCGCCGGAGTTACCGGGATTAATTGCAGCATCCGTCTGAATAAAGTCCAGTCGCTTGCCGGGGATGCCCACCTCAGCACTGGTACGGTGCAGGGTACTGATAATCCCCAACGTCACGGTGTTGTCTAAGCCAACGGGGTTACCCACAGCAATGGCCCAATCCCCCACCTGGGCTTGATCCGAATTACCTAAGGCGGCAACGGGCAGCGAATCTTTGACTCCTTTCAGCTTGACGACGGCTAAATCGGAGACTTCATCGACTCCGCGGACATCACCTTCAAAAATTCGGCCGTCCTTGAGGGTAACGGAAACGGTATCGGCTTTGCTGACCACATGGGCATTGGTAAGAATAATGCCGGAACTCTCAATAATGAACCCGGATCCTTGCCCTCGAAGCCGATCTTCTCGGGGACTGCGGGGATACCCTTCGGGACCAAAGAAATCGCGTAAAAAGGGATCATCGAAAAAGGGATCGGCAGCAGGACGAACCACGGTCCGTTCCGTATCAATCCTAACGACGGTATCTCCCACCTTTTGCACCACATCTGAAATAAAGTTATGGGGGGCTCCAGTGGTTGCACTGGTGAGGATCTTAGCAGCAGGGCTAGCAGGAGCGACTTCTGCCTGGGCAGGCAACATCAATCCCAGGGTCAGGCCCATAACCAACACCGCCGAGAGAACTCTCTTGAGCCATTCAGGCCGCTGTATTGGCCTGGGAAAAGAGCATAATTCTGGAAAGAACTTTGAGAAAAGCATTTTCATGGGTTTCTTGCTGCTTTGCTGCCACCGTCTACGCTATAACAAGTTTAGTCGTTTCTAACTGTAACCTTCTTAAATAGCAGTGGGGTGACCCACACTTGCTACCAAACCTCATGAGCCAATCTCCCATCCAAAATCCTACTTCTGACCCCAACGCCCAGTCTGTACAAGAGACTTCAGAATCCAAATATGGGGAACGCCAAATTGCAGAAGGAACACTGATTACTTTCCCGAACCCTCGCGTGGGACGTCGTTATGATATTCACATTACGCTGCCAGAATTTACCTGCAAATGCCCGTTTTCTGGATATCCTGATTTCGCCACCATTCATCTCACCTATGTCCCAGATCAGCGCGTTGTGGAGCTGAAAGCGTTAAAACTCTACATCAACAGCTATCGCGACCGCTATATTTCCCATGAGGAATCTGTGAACCAAATTTTGGATGATATTGTGGCCGCCTGTGATCCCTTGGAGATCACGGTAAAAGGTGACTTCCTGCCCAGAGGAAACGTTCACACAGTGATTGAAGTCCACCACCAAAAATAGAGATTAGGGTTTAGGCGTGATCGCTTTCGCCATGTAAATATCCGGCTTACCCCGTCCATTGGCATCCGGCATCACCCCAACAACCGAAAATCCACACTTTTGGTAGAACTCATAGGGGTGCTGATGCAGGTTTTGAAGCTGGGCCAGATGTTCCAGCACATTGGGGTAGAGGTTGGCATGACTCAAATTCGTTTGGCCGGTCTCATCATCAGTCCCCACCCAGAGGGTCAAGCCACCCCGTTGCTGCACGCAGGTTTCTAAATCGGCGACTAAGCGACGCCCCCACCCTTGGCCCCGCTCTGATGCCTTAACGACCAGGGGATGCAGCTCCCAAACATGGCCCGCATACCTGGGCAGGCCGCCAATCCAACCCAGGACCTGTTCTTCCCGGTTGATCGCAATCCGACTAATCCGACCTGGCTGTAAAGATGCTTGTACTTCTAGCAGACCAGCCTCTAGATGGGGCCAAGCCTCGGGCCAATTTTCACGAAAGCCATCCACCAACAAAGTCGCGACGTCCCTGTGAATCTGAGGATGATCGGGGGGTAAATCGAGAATGGGCATCTATCTACTCAGACTTTTCCGACTGTGAAGTCTGGAGCTGAACGGCTGTCCTCAAAATCTGACCCGCTAACATGGCCGCACCAAACCCATTGTCAATATTGACCACACCAATACCAGGGGCGCAGGAATTCAGCATCGTTAGTAGGGGGGCTAGGCCGTTAAAGCTGGCCCCATAACCAATGCTCGTAGGAACGGCAATGACGGGACAGTCGACTAAACCCGCCACCACGCTGGCTAAGGCTCCTTCCATCCCTGCCACGACGATCAGGACATCCATGGATGCGATCTCATCTCGGCAACTCAACAACCGATGAATACCCGCCACTCCCACATCCCAAAATCGAGTCACCTCATATCCCCAGAGAGTTGCCACCACAGCCGCTTCTTCCGCAACGGCTTGATCGGCAGTCCCCGCAGATACAATCCCCATCTGACCGGGATGTTTCGAGGTCTCTGGTAATGGGGTCGTGGAACAAATTCTGGCTTTGTCAAAGTACTGGAGCTGGGGCAAGGCTGGCTGCAGCTGGGCAAAGACCTCAGGTTCTATCCGCGTGGCAATCACACAATCGGCCTGGGCCTCCATGGTTTTGAAAATCTCGATCATTTGCTTAGGGGTTTTGCCTGGCCCCCAAATCACCTCAGGGAAACCCGTTCGCAAGGTTCGATGGTGATCAATTTTGGCAAAATCACCGACGGGTTCATAGGCGAGGTACTTCAGCTTTTTCAAGGCTAGGTCTGGGCTGACCTCACCCGTGGAAATAGCCGTTAGCAGTTGAGCAAGGGTGTCAGGTTGGGTCACAAGCTTAAAACTATTGAGTCAGTAACAGATCACAGAAGAGTTAGACTAACGCCTAAGCCTCATCACGGTATATCTTAAGCAACTCCTGAACCCGTTTCTATAGCCAGTCCGAAAGGCCTGAGCCCGCTGAGCACGAGTGCCGTGGGTATTGGGATTAAAGCGAGCATGACCACTGGAGTAGGACTGATAGTAGCCTTCCTTGGCATCATTGGGATCAAGCAGGCCTTTACGACTCGCATATTGGGCATAAACCCCCGCAAAACAGTCCGCCTGCAGCTCTTCTTGGTATAGGTAGCGATTGAGGCGACTTAGCCCGAGCTGGCGCTGAACCGCATGACCATATTCATGGGCCATGATTGTAATCGCAGCAAAATCTCCCCAGCGCCGATCAGCCCGGACTAAAAACGGGATATTGAGGTAGATGCCATGATCACGAGGGCAGTAGAGGGCATTAAAGGGACCAGAGATGCCACAGGCCGTGCGGACCGCCCGATAGTATGTGTAGGATTTGGGGCGATACCATTTACGACCCATTTGCCGAAACGCCTCATCCCAAAAGGCATTAATATCTGAATTCGCAAAATTGACTTTTTGGCGCAGGGTTTGGCTGGTAGCGGGTTGAGATGCCGTCAAGCCCAGCCCTGTGGCCAAACTTACTGAGAGCAGCAGCGAGGGTACAAGCCTACGTCGATTAAAGGACCAATGTTCCTGAGCAAGGCTGGAAAGCATAGGGCTAGTGAGAGATTCAGAGGATATTAATTAACAGTGTAGACGGTATTTTTATCTAGAAAGTTCACTGTCTTTTCTGGAAGGTTTTGTGTCAAAAGCAGAGGTTTATCCATAAAAAAAGTAGAGAACACCTAATAGAAACAGGCATTCTCTACTTTAGGCAGAATATTGAGTCAGAGCCGTTAAGCGGCGACGGCTGTCTTGGTCTTGGTAGCAGCGAGTTGCCCTAAGATAGCATCAACGTTTTGACGAGCATCTCCAAACAGCATTTCGGTGTTGTCATTGTAGAACAAGGGATTGTCAACCCCTGCATACCCGCTGGACATCCCTCGCTTCATCACCACAACATTCTCAGCATTCCAGACTTCTAGCACGGGCATACCGGCTATGGGACTTTCAGGATCACTGAGGGCGCTGGGATTAACCGTATCATTAGCCCCAATCACCAGCACGAGATCGGTTTCGGCGAAATCATCGTTAATTTCGTCCATTTCCAGCACGATATCGTAAGGCACATTGGCTTCTGCCAGCAGCACGTTCATATGACCCGGTAGCCGACCTGCGACCGGGTGAATACCAAAGCGGACATTGGTGCCCTGATCCCGCAGGATCTTAGTGATTTGAGCCACGGGATGCTGAGCCTGAGCCACGGCCATGCCATAGCCTGGGGCAATAATCACGTTCTTGGCATTTTTGAGCAATTCCACTGTGTCATCAACTGTGGTGGAGGTGGCTTCACCAACTGGACCATCCGCTGACTTGGAGCCGCCTTTCGGTGCTGCGCCAAATCCACCCAGAATCACGCTGAAGAACCCTCGGTTCATGGCTTTACACATGATGTAGCTGAGGATAGCGCCGCTACTGCCCACTAGGGCACCGGTGATAATCAAGAGGTCATTCCCCAACATAAAGCCAGCTGCAGCAGCCGCCCAGCCGGAATAGCTGTTGAGCATGGAGATCACCACAGGCATATCTGCACCGCCGATTGCCGCCACCAAATGGATACCCAACAGACTTGCGATCGCAGTCATGATCAGTAAGGGTTGCAAACCACTGGTACCTGCCGCACCCATAAACTGAGCACCCAGAATCACCGAACCCACCAACATGCCAATATTCAGGAAATGGCGGGCGGGCAACATCAACGGCTTACTGCCAATAATGGCTCGCAGTTTGGCAAAGGCAATAATCGACCCGGTAAAGGTAACCGCGCCAATAAAGACGCCCAGGTAAATTTCGATATGGTGAATGGCTTCTTCACCACCAGATAAGCCTGATTCTGGTTGCAGGTAGTTGGCAATGCCGACTAGAACCGCAGCTAAGCCGACAAAGCTATGTAAGATAGCCACCAATTCAGGCATGGAGGTCATGGCTACACGCGACGCCACAATCGCGCCAATAATGCCACCGGGAATGACCACGGCAGCCAGGGTGCTATAGCTAGTCACTTCGGCACTGAGGGCCGTTGCGCCTAAGGCAATCACCATGCCGAGAATGCCGTAAACATTGCCCTTGCGAGCGGTTTCCTGATTCGACAAACCGGCCAAACTCAAGATAAATAATGCACTTGCCGCGATGTAAGCCACGGTGACAAGGCTATTGGTCATAGTGGACTCCTAAAAAAGGGATAGTCGCTGTCCTAGCCAGTTGAGGACAGCGGAAAGAGGTGTGGAAAATAGAACAGAGACTAACGGCGGAACATTTGCAGCATCCGTTGGGTAACGAGGAATCCCCCGGCGATGTTGATGGTGCCGACTAGGATTGCGATCGCACCCAGTATCGTGGTCGGTGAACCCAAGGGACCCGAGATTTGCAGCATGCCCCCGAGAATAATGATGCCGCTAATAGCGTTAGTGACACTCATCAAAGGCGTATGCAACGCAGGGGCCACATTCCAAATCACCTGCCAACCCACAAAACAGGCCAACACAAACACGGTGAAGTGAGTCAGGAAAGAAGGAGGAGCGGTTAAGCCAATGCCAAATAAGGCTGCACCCACTGCAATCAAGGGGAGCCATTGGCCAATCACCGATTTTTCTTTTACTTCCGGCTCAGCGGGCATTGCGGGTTGCTTAGCCTCGGCAGCAGGCTTAGGGGGAGAAGGCTGACTGACTTGAGGTGGGGGCCAAGTGATTTTGCCCTCTTGCAGAACGGTTGCGCCTCGCACCACTTCGTCTTCAAAGTCAATTTTGTAGTCTTCAGCGCCACCCATATCCTTAAGCAAATGGCACAGGTTGTTGCCATAGAGCTGACTTGATTGGTTGGCCATGCGGCTGGGCAAATCCGTCAGACCAACAATCGTCACACCATGATGTTGATAAACTTCGTTCGGTCGGGTGACTTCGCAGTTGCCCCCCTGCTCTGCTGCCATATCCACGACGACAGAGCCTTCCTTCATGCTCTCCACCATATCTTTGGTAATCAGCAACGGCGCTTTCTTACCTGGGATCAAGGCAGTGGTAATGATGATATCTACTTCTTCAGCTTGCTGAGCAAACAGCTCCATTTCAGCAGCAATAAACTCAGGGCTCATGGTTTTGGCATAGCCCCCTGCTCCGGTGCCATCTTCCTCAAATTCCAGCTCTAGGAATTCAGCCCCCATACTTTGCACCTGTTCTTTGACCACAGGTCGAGTATCGAAGGAGCGAACCACAGCGCCTAAACCTCGAGCTGCACCAATTGCGGCAAGACCGGCAACACCAGCTCCAATCACGAGCACTTTAGCGGGAGGAACTTTCCCCGCAGCGGTGATTTGTCCAGTAAAAAAGCGACCAAAGTTATTCGCCGATTCCACCACAGCCCGATAGCCGGCAATATTGGCCATGGAGCTCAGGGCATCCATTTTCTGAGCGCGGCTAATTCGAGGGATCGCATCCATCGCCAGAACATTGGCTTTTTGCTCAGCTAACTGCTTCAATAAGTCTTCGTTTTGAGCAGGCCAAATAAAGCTGATTAGGGTTTTGCCTTCATTTAAAAGTTCTGCTTCATGGCGATTCAGGGTAGGGTGCATCTGGGGTGCCCGCACCTTGAGAATAATATCGGCGGTTTCCCAGAGTTGAGTGGTATCTGCCACGACTTGGCAGCCAGCCTGTTGATAGACCTGATCGGAAAACGTGGCACCAGCGCCTGCTTTAGATTCCACTAAGACTTCAAATCCCATTTTTTGCAGGGTTTTAGCCGTATCGGGGGTCGCTGCGACTCGGCGCTCGCCGGGAAAGACTTCTTTCGGGATGCCGATTTTTAGGCCTGTTTTTGGATCTTGAGGGTTATCAGCGTTCGCTAATTTCTTGTCGGCAACAGTCATGAATGCTCCTTGCGGTGGTAAGTCTTCAACGGAAACTAAAAATTACGGTGCGTCTGACCTCCCTAGGAATATAGAGGCGGGATATAGTTTTCAAAAAACTCAATGGTTCACAGAGATGATCAATGCCCTCCGAATAATTGTCCTGAGAGCGGTTTAGCTTCTTTGCCACAGACAGAAAATGCAGTTCCGAGAGCGATCGAACTAGAAAGCGGAAGTGAGACGTGAACAACGAGTTTTGGAAATTTTGCCAAGGGATTGAAGCGTAATCAGCGCAAGGCTTTACTAACTGGACTTAACACTAACCAAAGGATGGGTTCACCTAATAAAAAGCACATACTAATGTATTAAAATCCTAAGCTTGATCCCCAAAATTAGGCGACATTCTTTAACTTGTCTTATAAATTCTTTGTTCTGCTTTGTAGAGTGTTGTGTGAATGGCAGTTGGTACTGCTACAGTAATTTCTCTAAACCAACCGACACAGACTCTTCAAGCTAAAAACCTATCCATTCGTAACCCTAGCCCAACCAGGAGGCTCAAGGGATAAATCAACAACCGCATACAAAGTTAGCCTGCGGAAAACGCCCATTCCGCAGGCCTGTTCAGCAGATGAGATAAGCCAAAGTCAATTCAACCAGCCTGCCACAAGAAAATCCAGAACTACCTTGGCCATTAAAGACCAGTCTCTCAACATTGGCTGGGTAATCGTTGGCAGTGGCGTACCAAAAAATTCCCTGCTACCCAAGATTTATTAGGTAGCAGGGAGTAGGGCAACTTCTATTTCTAATTTCGTTAAGGGCAACCCAATGAATCGCGAGTATCAACTCCTGTGACAGGATTCACACCACTGGCCGTCTCGCAGAGGATCTTGACTTGGTCCTTATCAATCACGGCAAAACTAAAGTCAGCATCCGTAACGGTAGCATCGCGAAGACTGGACTGCAGTAGCATCGCTTCCGTTAAGATGGCTCCACTGAGGTCGGCTTCTGCAAAGCTGCTCAGATAGGCCATTCCACCGGTCATATCTACGTTTTTTAGACTGGCACCTGTTAAGTCAACCCCATTGAACACGACAGCTGTGAGGTCAGCCTCGCTAAAATTGGCCCCCGCCAATTGATTATTACTGAATTCAGCCTCTCGTAAGTCTTGCCCCGAAAAATCTTGGGTGACAATGTCCTCATCATCAATTGCGCGAGTTGCGGCAGAACTGGCGGCATGAGCAGGTAAAGGCAGTAATAAAAACAATGCTAAAAGCGTACATAAAATAGCGGTGCGAATCCGGAACATATTTTCTAAGTTTCTAAAGTCAATTTCTAGAGTAAGGCGAGAGCTAAAGGCCCCTTTGACAAAACTTAATACAAATTGGTCCCTTTGGCACGCGCTCCCAAGAAAATCTCAGCCTTAGTACCAGGAATGCCAAAGAACTTTTCAAAAGCCCAACGCTTACTCGTCCATGTTGAGAGCCATAGCGTCATCGCTTTACTTCAATTCGCTGCATCGTAAAGGACGTTATAGAACAACAACACTAGCCCATTGCCGTAGATATTGTGATCCGTTAGCTGCAGACGAGTAGTGGGAATAGAGGGTTGGCCACTTGCAAATAAAGGAATTCCGGTGCCAAATAAGACTGGATTCACTTTGAGAATAATTTCATCGATATGTTGAGCCGCTAACAGCGTTTTAGCCAACTCTCCACCACCGCAGAGATAGATGTCCTGGCCAGATTCCGCTTTCAGATTGCGGACCAAGTCATTCAACTCATCCGCAACCACGGTCACAGCTTCATCTGGACTAGTGGGTAACGTTCGAGAAATGACAAACTGTTTCATATGCGGGTAGGGATTGGTGACTCCCTCTTTGACACCCACTTCATAAGTTTTCCGTCCCATCAACACAGCATCAAACTGCTGCAAAGCCGCTAAATAATCTGAGACATGCTCTCCTTCCATCAAAAAGCCATCAAAAGAACCATCTTCATGGGCAATAAAACCATCAATCGTGGATGCAATATAGTACTTTAGTTTCCGCATAAGTGACCTTGTCATACCCTTGCGTCCTGAATCTAGACACTGATCAAAGGAAACGACAAGTCCATGCAGCAAAACATGATAATCCGCACCAGATTGATAGAGATTCCTCTTTTCATAGTTAGCCTTACCATTGAGGCCCCCTGGGTTTAGAAAGATTTCAGTGCCGTTGGCTTAGTAACAGATACCAGATCATTTAGCTTCAGTATGCAACCCACCCCAAATCCAATCACTAAACCGGAGGCATGGCCGATAAAACTCACTTGAGGAGTCACAGCATCGAAGATCATTTGGATAACCACAAACAGACCAATCAGCCTTAAACGAGTCGCTGCCACCTTAGAAGATTGCTGTCTGATAATACGCATCTGAATCGCAGCTTCAGTCCCAATCAAACCCATAATGGCTCCAGATGCCCCCACTGCTGCTGGGGTGACAAAAATACCGGTAATCGTTAATAGGGTTAATGTCAGCATTGAGCCAATCGCTGTCATCAAATACGAGACGATAAAGCGCCAAGTGCCCAACATTTTCTCCACAAACGGCCCGAGCAGCCCTAACCCAAACATATTGAGGCTAAGGTGCTCAATGCCAAAGTGCAGAAAAGCTGCTGCCAAGAGTCTCCACCAGTCCCCGGCGACCACTTCTGACGGGATAAGTGCTCCTAAGGTGTACAACGCATTGGTATCTGTCCCCAAATTGAGTCCATTCGCACGACTGCCCAGAATGACCTCAGCAACAAAGAAGGCGAGATTTATGACAATCAAGCCTAGAGTTATCGGCGACTGCCAGATCTTGACGCGTTGTCGTTCCCGATCTGGCAATTCTACGAATAAGGCATCTCCCCACACCTTTAATTGGTGGCGTGAATGATCATCTAAGGCGTCATCAACACAGGCTTGGGGATTACGCTGGCGTAGCGTATTGGCATAGAGACCATTGCCACTGGCAATCAATCGATCGAACTCTGTTTGAGCAAACTCGGTTTCACCCGCTGCCATGGCCGCTGTTGCAGTCCAAAATTGTTGGGCTGAATCCGCTATTTTCGCCAGAGGGCCTTTGAGCAAGCGAGCAACCAGTTCTGGCTGTCCACAAAAAGCAAACACGATCAGGCGACTGAAATCCCAGTAGTATTTGCTAGCAGCATTGGCCAGTTGAGGCTGGAATCGCTCTAACTCCAGAATCATCTCATTGAGGCGATTGGTCTCTCCTAGGGCCATCATGTAGGTCACCATTAGCGAAGTGCTACTCATAACCGTGACTTTGGGGATTTCCTGGGTCATCCAGTCCAAGATTCCTGGCCAATCTCCTCGAAAGCGAGAGACTTGGCAGCGAGCCACAATACTCATCAGGGATTGCGATTGGCTAAACGGTCGCAGTTTGGTTTCCGCCTCCGGCAGTTGACCCGCTTGAGCGAGTTCCATGGCATGGAGATAACGAGGCCATTGCCAAAAACTATCCATAGGATGCAACAGTCGTAGCACTTGAGCCCATTGACGCGCAGGCTTAAATCGATGCTGCCAGGCGAGTTGATTGATGCGAACCGAGCCTCGTTGAGGGATCAGGATCACGAGGAACCAAAGGGCACCACTGATGAGCCCAACATGATTGGGTAAAACTTGCTGGAGAAAGAGCGTTAATCCCAGGAGCAATGCCGCAATCAGCAGCCAACCTCTAGCCGCCTTGCCTCGTTTGAAACCAACGATTAACAAACTAATACAGGATACATAGACCATCCACAGCAACAGTTGATTGAAGTCCATTACTGCTCCTCAGAGGCTGGGTTGATGGTCATATAGGACGCTTAGCTAAACAACCGGACGTTCCTGTCATGATAATTCCCTTTGGGAGGCGGTTGTCTGACGAGCACGGTAAAAGTGGGATGGCCGTTGCCTACTGTCAATGCCTGCCCCCAAATCTTTCCCCTCAACCACAAGCGAAGGAGGTAGGCGATACTAAGATCTGAAGACTATATATTATTCCTGCGGTTTATCCTCTGTTAATCCATTTGACATCTACCAACGTGACTATTTCTAGTACCCCTGACCTACGACATGTGTTGACCAAAGACGTCAACAAAACAATCCTGGAAAATGGCTTAACAATCTTACTGAAGGAAGTGCATACGGCACCAGTCGTCAGTGTGCAAGTGTGGTATCGAGTGGGTTCCCGAAATGAGGCCTTAGGGCTCAATGGCATCACCCACCAGCTAGAACACTTGATGTTTAAAGGCACCCACTCTCGTCCAGTCCAATTTGGCAAACTCTTCAGTGCCCTGGGCAGTGCCTCCAACGCCTTTACCAGCTATGACATGACCGCCTATTACGGCACCGTGGGTAGCGACAAATTAGAAACCTTACTGATCCTGGAAGCCGACCGGATGCAGAACGTAGCGCTGACGGCTGAACATTTAGCCAGTGAAAAGCGTGTTGTGATTTCAGAGCTGCAGGGCTATGAGAATAGTCCCGACTATCGC
The DNA here is from genome assembly GCF_000018105.1 of Acaryochloris marina MBIC11017. GTDB lineage: Bacteria > Cyanobacteriota > Cyanobacteriia > Thermosynechococcales > Thermosynechococcaceae > Acaryochloris > Acaryochloris marina. The sequence continues at coordinate 4,371,442 of NC_009925.1, read as the reverse complement.
TTAAGCAAAGCCGTGATGCAGCAGGCTTTTCCGGAGTCCAACTATGGGCTATCCGTTGGGGGAAACAAGTCGGACGTGGAGCAATTTACCCTGGATCAAGTGCAGGAATATTACCAAACCTATTACCAACCGAGTAATGCCACATTGGTGATCACGGGGGATTTTGACGAAAGTACGGTTCTAGAACAAATTCAGACCTACTTTGGTCCCATTCCTAGTCATCCAGTCGCAACGGCCCCTGCCCCCATGTCCGTGGTTACAAAAACGGCCCCTTCAGCACCGATTGTGTTGAAAGAACCTGGCAGTGCCCCTCTGCTGGATGCGGTCTACCCCATCCCTGATGCCCAACACCCAGATATTCCGGCCCTAGAGATTTTGGATTCCATTCTGTCGGCTGGGCGCAATTCACGGTTTTATCCCGCCTTAATTGAGTCTGGCTTAGCCACTAATGCCCATGCCTATGTTGCCTCCCTGATGGATGGAGGTTGGTACAACATTTCGGTGACCGCTGCTGCAGGGGAACTGTCAGAGATTGATCAGGTGGTAGAGGCAACCCTGGAGCAGCTGCGGAGCCAGCCCATTACTCTTGAAGAGCTGGAACGAGCCAAAACTCAGGTCAAGGCTGGCTTTATTCTCAGTAATCGAGAGATTGAGAATCAGGCGAGCCAGTTGGCCTATAACCAAATTGTCACCAACGATCACTGCTTTAGCGATCGCTATCTGAGGGGGATTGAAGCGGTAACCCCTACCGATGTGCAGCGAGTCGCTCAGACCTATCTCACCCCTACCCAGAGAACAGTTGGCTTATTTGAGCCCACGCAGTTAGAAGGACAACCGATGCCTGCTGGCATTCCTGCTACCCAAACGGCAGAAAACTTTACGCCCAGCGAGCCGGTGGATCCGGCTCAGGTCGCCAAATATCTGCCGGACCTGGCGACCTCCGCTGGCTCCGATACCCAGTCTTTACCGGAGCGGTGGGTTTTAGATAATGGTCTAACGGTGCTGTTACTAGAAGACCACAGTACGCCCACGGTGACCCTGAGTGGCCATATTCGGGCAGGCAATCAGTGGGACTATCTGACCTTGGGCGGGGTGGCCAGCATGACGGCTGACAACCTGATGAGCGGCACAACGAGCAAAGATGATCTAGCGATTGCTAAAGCCTTAGAGAATCGCGGGGCCAGTTTAGATTTTCTATCTCTGCGAGAAGGTGTTGATGTCTCTGGCTATGCCTTATCTCCTGACCTCCCCGTGGTGCTAGAGACCTTGGCGGACGTCCTGCAGCATGCGATCTTCCCTCAACAGCTGTTAGACTTGTCTCGTCAGCGCATGCTGACCCACCTACAGCTAGAGCTAGATGATCCAGGGGCGTTAGCCCGTCGGACCTTTCAGCAAAAAATTTATACCCAAGACCATCCATTTCATGGATTCCCCACAGCCAATAGTCTAAAGAACATCAGTAGAGAAGGGATTTTGCGGTTTTATGAGCAGCATTATCGCCCCGACAATATGATTTTGACCTTGGTGGGAGATTTTGAGGGTGCGGAGTTGCGATCGCACCTCAAACGAACCCTAGGCCAATGGCAAAATCCCCGGAGTTCTACCGCGCTCAACTTTCCTGAACCTCAGATGCCTCCTACGATCCAGCGAGTGAATGCGCCTTTACCGGGCAAAACTCAAGTGGTGACCTATATGGGCTATCCCGGTATTGAACGCCACCATTCCCTCTACTATGCGGCCATGCTCCTGAACCAAATTATCGGAGGCGATACGTTATCGAGTCGTTTAGGTACTGAAATTCGCGATCGCAAAGGACTCACCTACGGCATCTACAGCTATTTTGCCGCCGGACTCCATGCGGGTCCCTTTGCCGTACAGATGCAAACGTCTCCCGAAGATACTCAAACCGCTATTTCCAGTACCCTCGCCTTACTCAAACAAGTGAAAGCAGAAGGAATTACTCAGTCCGAACTAGAAACAGCCCAGCGCTCCATCCTCAACAGCTATCCCGTTGATCTGGCTGATCCCGATATTCTGGCCCAGCGGTTTTTGATGAATGAAGTCCTGGGCTTACCCATCGAAGAAATCCGTCACCTTCCCCAACGCATCGGTGCTGTTACCATGGCCGAGATCAATCAGGCCATTGAAGCCTTTATCCATCCTGACCGAATGGTTATTGTGTCTGCTGGTCCCGTGGATGTGATTCGGAGCTAGCAGTTGGGAGCAGAGGGTTGGAAAGCATAATGGGATGGGCCTTGACGCTGAGTTGTTAACACGGTGCGTCCCTGCTCATCCTGCTGCCAGCCTTGAGCTTCCGTAATCTCCTGCACTGGAGTATCTGTAGGCAAAGTAGCCGTCAGGTCGGAGGCAGGACTGACCTGAGACAAAGGCTCAGGATCCGTACGCAGGTCTTGCCAAACCGCCAAGGAAGACAGAGCGCTGTGGGGATTAATGGGTAACCCCCCTCGCCCAGAACGTTTAAATCGGCTTTGGTTCGCAAATTGCCGAGTTTGACATCCCCGAGCAATAGGTTGAGGAGCCTCTACCTCATCGGGTTGTTCCGCCAGGTTTTCACTGGGGTCAGCATCGGGGGTGTTGAGTTCCACCACACCATTGAGCTGAGGATTGTTTTGAGAAATCGCTGTAATATCATTTAGGTCAGTATTGCGGTCCGAGATCGCAATACCAAATAGACCTTGAGTGGTAATCGTAATTTGCCCTCCCGGCCCATTCACTGCATTCGCCGTGATATTACTATCACCGTCTAAAGGGAGAGCCGCAATCACATCAGCATTGAGATTGATATTACCTCCAGCATCCAGCCCAAACGCATTGGTGGTAATGTTGCTGCCATTATTGAGAAGCAATAGATTGGTATCGATATTGATATTGCCTGCAGGGCTTGCGACTGCATTGCTACTAATTTGGCTTTGATTCTCTAGAAATACGGAGTTAGCCGTTACGGTTAAAGCGCCAGTCTGGCCTTGAGCTACACTATTCAGCCGAATGGTTCCCCCATCCTTAACGCTTAACCTGCCAGTATCGATTTTGATATCACCAGAATCACCAGCGCTGAAGGTACCTGCATTAATTTGACTAGGAATCATACCTGACCGACTTATACCTAAAATCTCAACGGATTGAGTTGTGGTGATCAGGATATCCCCAGCTTGTCCTAAACCAAAAGTACTGGCCGTAATCACACCTCCATCCCGGATAATTAGCTTATTAGCTCGAATAATAGTATCTAAGGCATTATTTTGACTGATAGATGCTGTAGACACATTACTTGTTGAAAATCCGCTTTGACTAGACCCAACAATTTCAACGGTGCCGATAGCATTGAGGGTAATTGTTCCACCAGGGCCTAGGTTTGATCCTGCAGTCAGATTAGCGCCATCCCGTATGGTTAGATCGCCTGTATTTATGGTGATATTGCCACTAGGACCACTATTAGGGATAAAGGCACTGCGAGCATTAATTTGACTGGTACTGGTCTGGTCAATCAGGAAGTTCCGAGTCACAGGTTCAGTAAAAGGAACGGCTTCCGGGACGAATCCCAGGAGGATCGTTTCCCCCGCGACGTCAATGGAACGAGCTGCATTAATCGTGAGGTTGCCACCGAGGCCTAATCCATCGGTAGCTGCGGTAATCTTAGCGCCATCTATAACCCGTAAAGTACCCGTATTAATTTCAATAGAACTGGCCTGCCCCGCTCCTATGGTCGTTGCGAGAATAGTAGTTGTTTGGGGTAGAAAGAATCCTCTTTGGGCAATAAAGGGATCGATCGGGCTATTCGGCGAAAGATTCCCCAAAACCTCTAGCGAAGTGTCAGCATTGACGGTGATGCCACCCCCATCAAGATTCCCCAAAGTAATGGATTGCAGTCGTCCTCCCTCAGCTAAGGTGATGCGATCGCCTTGCACATTAATCAATCCACCGCCTGGACCACTGGTGTCAACAATCGCTAAATTATCAATGCGAATATCTTGAAAGCGCTGAACACCACTGTAGTTGAGTCCCCTAGATGAAGGGTTCAACTGTACCTGTTGATTCACATCAACGGCACCTAACTCAATTCGCCCCCCAGGAGCCGTTAAATTGCCTCTGATATTCACATCGCCCCCCAACAGGCTCAACATTTGACCCGGTTGAACGGTAAGGCCAGACCGTACCGTAATCGGACCTGGCTGTTGGTTAAACGCTAATCCCAGGGGCTGATTAATGGACAACAACGGTGCAGACTGGGCGGTAGGCATTGTGCTGAAAGCGTTGCCATTCGGAAATAGGATACGATTTGCTGTTGTAGCGAAAAAAGAGCCCCCCACATTCAGTTGAGCGTTGGGGCCAAACAAGATCCCCTTGGGGTTAATCAAGAATAGATTCGTGGCTCCATTGGCTCGGAGCACACCATCTACACTCGATGCCTGTCCTCCCGTAATCCGGGCAAAGATATTGGTCAGAGCAGGATTCTGATCAAAATAGACAGTCGTGCCAGGGGGCAAATCAAACTGCCGAAAGCTATGGAATAAGTTTTGCCCCGCCTGAGTCCCGCCCAGAATTCGCTGGATTGCGCCTTCTGAACGCACTTCGGAATTAATCGGCAAAGTAGCATCAGGGCGAATTTGGGCTGAAGCTGAAGGCAACAGGCCCATCCACCCTAGAACACTGATCGTTGCCCACAGCAAAGCTTTATTGAGATTGGTTTGAGCCAGGTTTAACAAGAAAAAATATATTAAATGGAGCAGGTCAGACATTAAGTCACCCACTAACTTATCAAGAGATGAAGGTTGTCACCAGTCTGATCCGAGTCAAGTTGGCCTATCGTTTGGCCAAGCCTAAGCAATGGCATCCGGTAATTCTGCTCGATTATAAAGAAAATTGACCATTGCCTGGGAGCTATCCAACAGCTCAGGGGTCTCTGCCAGAGTCTGTTTTAACTCTTCCGAAACAACTTTCACATAGGTCTGGGGAAGACTCTCTGGATTACTCGATTTGATAATGATCAGTTGGCCCAGCAGCAGAACTCCATTTTCTACAGCAGCAATGATTTTTAACAGAGCTGCGAGGGCCTTTGCACTCTGGTGGAGGAGTAGTGATGGCTCATCATATTGTTGCTTGGGTGGATGACCACGAAACAAGTCAACCCCCGCTTGGGCAATTTCAGCGAACTGATGGGAGGAAAGTTGATCCGTATCTTGATATTGAACGTCTTGAACTAAAGTATCTTCTTCAGCTCGAAGCACAACCGGATCATGGTATCCACAGGCCATCGCATATTGTTCAACACCACGATGGACCGCCGAAGATACGCCATTAGCATCAAAAATCCTCATCTTAAAGGTTTGCTTTGCACTCGCATCTGCACTGTCATGCAGAACCTTAGGGAAGACATCCTGGTCAAATAGATCCTGGATGCGTTGTTTGAGGCTCGCAGGTTCCACTTGATCGAGGACCTCTTGGTAATCGTCCCGCACGTCATAGTCCGTCCGCGAGGGGGGCGATTCCAGCTTGCTCAGCCAGGCGGTATGTAGGGTTGGCCCAATATTTAACTCCGGGTGATTCAGCCGATATAGCGGCCCTTGGCTGAGGTGGGCGGCATCAAAGATCCATAATTCACTCAACTTAGGATGGGTTGCATGGTCTGTTTGTGGATCATCCGTCGCCACAACTACGCAAACAATATAGCCATGGGTAGAACTGGGGAGGCCATCTTCTCTGGGGACGAACTGAGGAGAGCTGGCATAACAGCCTGGCGGAAAGGCGTAATAGTCTTCAACTTTGAGTTGAGGAGGCGTGGAGGTCTGTCCGTCTAGAGCAGGAGTTTGACTGACTCGCAGCAGATTGGCCGGTCTACCTTCCTTGGCAATCCGGTTAATTTGTTGATCGAGTACCTGAGGATCGATTTGTTCTTTGTATAAATCAAGATGGTTAAGGGTGTGATGATTAGGCCAAACACCGCCACAATTCCAATACACATCTGTGACTTGATTGGCTGTCTTTTCGTTGAGGGTAAAGAAGGCCAGCAGTTGAAACTTATCTTCGTCCTCGATAATGACTTTTTCGGATTGCCCCGTTTCCATATCTAGGGTCCACGTCCCTAACTGATTTGGCGCCATACTGTTGGCTAAAACCCCGGATCGCTGCTGCAGGATGTCGTTGATATCTTCTGGACAAGGTTGTCCTGAGTTGCTGGTGGTGGAATAGTGGCAAACGGCCTCATCAATTTTGTTGACAAACTCAGCTGGATCGAGACCCTTGATATGACCAACATGGAGCACCACTTTACCGGCTGGATTGTCATAGCTCGACAGGAAATGGGCGGTTTCCGGTTGAAGACGAAAATGCTTGGCCTTTACTTTGCGGACACCTAGACTGGAATCCCCAGACTCCAGATCAGAGCGGACAATAACGTACACATCGGTGTAGGGGGTTTGGGCATAGTTAAGGAATGAGAATAAATCTTGAAAATCCTGGCGCCAGTCCCTTTTAACCTCTTGTTTAATCTCCTCTGGACTTTTATCGGGAGAGTCAGTTGAAGGGGCAGTGGATTCAGCCTTTTCGGTCCCCTTCTGTTTGGAGCGAGCAACAAACCGAACGATCTTGCGTAGGTTTTTTGTAAAATCTTGGGGATTGAAGAGGCTGGGCAGTACATCAGCCACCACAAATTTAAAGCTGGAATCGGAAATAACAATGTAGTCTTTCGTCAAAGACATTTGATGAACGGACTGATAGATAGGAATTGAATGCCCTTTTTCCGTGACCACTTCCCATTGATTGGATTTATCAATCTCTGTTTGCTCCCCCTGCCATCGATAGAGGAAAAGCCGATCGGTCCCCCCCACTTCCCAGAAACTCAAAATAGCCAGCAATATCCCGACTAGCCACAGCGCAACATTAACGACCCCCAACACAACATAGTCAAAGAAAGACGTTCGCGGGGCATTGGGGTCTTCTCCCTCTAGTTTATTGATGAATTCCAAAACCCCTTTGAGGAAGTAGGGCTGCAGCCGTGAAACTTGCATCATGCTCCCCATGGATTTGGTGCCATTGACCATATAAACGGCATCTTCATGGTCGTCATAGACGGGATGGGCCGACGACAAAATCATGGGAAAGACCTGGGACAAAATCGGGAACCCAAACCACTTTTGCAGGGGCCGTGAAACCGCTGGCATATCAAAAATGGGTTTCCAATCTTTATTGAGTCCGACGGGAGCAACCAATCCTAAGGAACAAGGGTCAACTTCGTAGGGCCGTCCAGCATCCCAAGTCACTAGTAACCGCTCACTGTCCTTCTGTTTCGGCTTTAAGGGTAGCCAGGCGGTATTGAGATAATTCCGGCCGCCCAACCCGATCGATAGACGCGTTAGGGCTGCATCCCGAAACGTCAGTTGCTGATAGTCTGACTTCGGCTTTTGGTATTTGGGGTCGGATTCCAAAGCCCAGTCTGCATAGTAATCAGGGGTTTTGATCAAGCGAGTCGCTAAATGAGCCCATCCCGGTTGTTGGGTCGTGGCACAAGGCTGTTCAGGGTGGGGGTTTTCTGGTGTAGCGGTTGAATGAACTGAGTTATGAAAGTCTAAACGATAGATCATGCCATCGCCAGAATAAATATGTTGCCAACCATCTTGGGTAGGTAAATAAATCTCAGTATTTTCTATCTTTTTGGAATCAAAAGAGGCAGCTGTGCCAATCACAAACACATGGCCCTTCAAAGTGGAGGGAAGAGGTCCTGGCCCTTCAGGCCGAGGAGAATGGCTATGCCAATATTGTGGATCTAGGAAGGCTGTACTGCTGGGGTCTACTGGTTCTCCCTCATTCTTCCTAGACAGAATCGTTAAACCTAATGGCTGGTGGTAATGTTCCTTACGACTGACCGACAAGATCGCTTTGGGAAAGGATGGCCAGGTTTGAGATGCTGTTGAAGATCCACTCACTGTAATATTCCCTTGCACTGATAGGTTGACGCTGGCTGATAGCATTCCGAGTCAATAATGAAGCTCTTTTACCTCATGGGTGACCCAAGCTTGAGATGTTGTTTATGCTAAATTTTGCTGAATTCAGTTTTTGTGAATGCCCTATTTTTTTTAACTTGCTGAAAAAAATAGGAGCAAAAAGTTGTTCAGGCTGCCAACAAGAATTATTCGTTGTTTGAACAATAAAAATATTCCTGATTTCAATCGGATTACTGACTGAAACCTCCAGATTCTTCGAAGGGCCTGAGGTTAATCCAGGCTAATTTGCGACCCCCAAGCATCCTGGGGAACGAAGGTGCGATCGCACGCAATAGACGCCACGGGTTCCGTCAAGGTAAACGTCCCCAACTCGATCCACTGCTTCAGTTCCAACGCTACCTGACGAGCTAGGGCCATACTGGCTAATGGAGCAGAACGGACTTTGGTGCTCTCCACTTGAATGGTTCCAGATTTAAGCTGGGCATAGCTGACGAGGCCAAAAGTAGGTCGCACCCGCCGAGGAATCGAAAAATCGATAATGGGGGCCACTAAGTCTTCATCCGTAACCGCACATCGGCGGACGACTTCATCATCTATTACCGGTAAGGGAATACCAACCCCTAACATCAAAGAAGGGCCATACTGCTTGAAATAGCAGCCTCGCACCCATCGCGACTCCATCTGCTTCGCATCTCCAATGAGGGCCAGGGTCGCCGCTGGCCCAATGGGCGTATCATTCGGCAATCGCTTTTGTAACGGGAAATGCTGGGTACCTTCCCAAGTCACATAGCCCACGCCTCCCCCTAAAAAGATGCGAGTACCTACGCCAATCAACCGTAGGTTGGGGTCATTGAGGAGAGGAGATAAGGCCCCTGGATTGGAGTAGATGGCATTGCCTAGACGCGGTTGCAAAGGCCCTAAGTAGGTATAAAGCAGATGATCACCCCCATTCACCCCCACAATAAAGTTTTGGTAGAGATTGCGGGGATTGAACAGATAAAACTGGTTAATGGTCTCCTTGGTAATCATCGTGTCCAGGGTAGCTCGGGGATAGCAATCGGTCATTTGTCCCAGAGCCCGTAAATGAACCGCTTTACCGGCGATCAAATCCTCAATCACATGGCCGCCCCCTTGCATCTGGATATCTTCCCCCTCCATCAACTCTGAGGGCTGCTTGCGATCCGGGGCTTGAGACGCGCCAAGGTAAAGGTCAACGGCCCCAAACCCTGAATAGGCCGCCACTCCATCCAGCCAACATTGGCGAATTTTGATCGGTGGATCCGTATGCCCCAAGTTGAGAATGGCCCCGGAAGATTCCATCGGTTCAAAGGTGCCCGTGGTAATCACATCGACAGCTTTCGCGGCTTTAGTAATCCCCATATCGGCCACTTTGGCTTTTAGTTCTTCGACGGTCCAAACCACGGCTTTGCCCGCTTCGATTTTGTCGTTAATCTCGGCAATCGTACGCATAGGGGATATGAGAAGTCACGGACGGTTACAGCCTATCACTGCGACTGAAGACCTAATGCTCACGCTAGGCTGGAGACAAGCGGTGTTTCAAGAGAGTTAAAAATGGCTCAGATACAGAAAAGGCGATCGCAAAACGTTACGGGTGATTTGTACGTTGATAGTACTTGCATTGACTGTGATACCTGCCGATGGATGGCCCCCAATATTTTTCATCGGGATGGTAGCCAATCCGCCGTGTTTGTCCAACCTACGCAAGAGAAAGAGCGATTGCATGCCCTACAAGCGTTACTCGCTTGCCCAACAGCTTCAATTGGCACCGTCAATAAACCCACCGAGATTCAACAGGTACAGCAGAGTCTACCTATTCTAATTGCTGAGAATGTCTACCACTGTGGCTACCATTCTGAAAAGTCCTTTGGCGCGACCAGCTATTTCATTCAACGGGATGAGGGCAATGTTCTGGTGGACTCCCCCCGATTCACCCCGCCATTAGTGAAACAGTTAGAAGCGATGGGCGGCATTCAGTATATGTATCTCACCCATCAGGATGATGTGGCGGACCATGCTCAGTTTCAAGCCCATTTTGGTTGCACTCGCATCTTGTACCAGGATGATATTTCCACAGGAACCCAAGATGTGGAATTACAGATTGAAGGGACTGAACCCTATCCTTTGGCTTCAGACCTCCTGATTGTTCCCGTACCCGGCCATAGCAAAGGCCATACAGTTTTGCTGCATAAGCATTTTCTGTTTACGGGAGACCATTTGGCGTGGTCTGCAGGTGCACAGCGTTTGGTTGGGTTCCGGCGCTACTGTTGGTATTCCTGGGAAGAGCAAATTCAGTCTATGCGCAAGCTCCTTGATTACGATTTTGATTGGATTTTACCGGGTCATGGGCGACGGTATCATGCCAGCTTGGAGGAGATGCCTCAACGGATTAAGGAATGCATTGCTGAGATGGAAGCGACTGTGTAAGTCATGGCCCTCACCCCCAGCCCCTCTCCCAGGTTTGGGAGAGGGGAGCAAGAAGTCACCGATACGCTGAATTCCTCCCCCTCGCCCAAGGTTGGGAGAGGGGGCCGGGGGGTGAGGGCCAGCATCCCTATTGATTCAACTGGTTGAACCCAACACTGCTAGCCAAAGCGGACAAGTGTTGCACTCAAAGAGCAAGCCTATATTGAAGCTCAAGCCAGGACTAGGCCCTCTCCCCCAACCCCTCTCCCAGTATTGAGAGAGGGGAGTAAGAATTCACTGATACGCTGCATTCTCCCCTTCGCCCAAGGTTGGGAGAGGGGGTCGGGGGGTGAGGGCCAAAATACCCTGCACCACTCATCACCCTCGACTCGATATATGGTGACAAATCGCCGCCAAAACCTCCTGTAGATTGGACTCCACTGCCGCATTACTAAAGCGCAGAACGGTAAGCCCATACTCCTCCAAATGGGCCGTTCTAGCCAAATCGTAATCCTGTTGCTGCAGATGTATCTCGCCATCAACCTCCACAACTAAACGGCATGAAGGACAGTAAAAATCCACGATAAAGCGACCAATCGGATGTTGTCGTCGCCAGCGCAGCCCATTGAGCTGCCGATTCCGCAAAGCTTCCCACAACAACGCTTCTGCATCAGTCGGATGGTGACGAAGTTGACGAGCTGCCCGCTCAACCTTACGAGTAGTCCCTCGAATTCGATCACTAGATTTTGCCATAACCTACCCCCATCCAAAGCTCTTCCAACACTCTGCCTTCAAACCCCAAACCCTATCCAACCCTGCATTATCCCCCCCCAGAACAACTGAAAATCTCAGCATCACCCCCCGGCCCCCTCTCCCAAAATTGGGAGAGGGGGCCGGGGGGTGATGGCCTACAAATTACAAGCCGCCCGCTCCTCATCCGTCACCTGCTGGCTATTAACCAAATACCAATGCAACCGACGGCACCCCCTGGCCAGCAGCCCTTCTAACCCATCCATTCGATAAAAGATAATTTCAGCTTGCTTCCGAAAAGCATTCGGCTGTTGCACTGTCGCAATCTTCGACCAATCAGAATTAATCGCAAATCGAGATGCCTTATACTGCGCAATTTGCCGTCCCTGCAAGTCCCACACCCGCGCCATGCCATCTTTTCCGAGCGTGGCCAGCAGCTCCCCGTTGGAGCACTGGAGTCTTTCTTGAATGGTGCGGACCTCTTCATCCAAACACAGAGACTGAGTATTCTTAGAATTTGAAGCCAAAATCAGGATTTTATTCACGAATATACCTTCTATCTCTAATCCCGAAACATTACTAGGTTTTTATCAGCCTTTATCCCAGAATATATGCAAAGCTTCACCAAATAGAATTAACGTCTCACAGCCTGTTCAGTTTTATTCAATTCCGTAATCAGCCAGCGAAAAGGCGCACCTGTACCTTGAGGATGCAGTGTCACGCTAGCCCCAAAGGAGATTAGCGGAATCGCAGAGGTGAACCCGTGAGCGTTAATCTGATGACTGCGTAAATCCTGAACAAATGGTTGGAGTTGCTGCTTGAGCTGCCCCCGACTCAGCTCTGTTTGCAATAAATCAAACTTGGTCAGAATCACTGCCAACGGATAATTAGGACGATTAGCTTGGGATTGGGGAAGGAAGTTCGCTAATTGTTGGAGCACCGATTTCACTTTCTGCTGATAGGGACGATCATTGACGAATGCAGGGGCATCGATCAGTAAGCAGCAAGCATGGGAGCTAAATAGCAGCAATTGCAAATCGGCATTATTGGGCTGACAAAATTCTCCCGGAATATCCCACCAGTGCAAATGGCAGCGCGTTTTGACCCCACAGAGAGTCCGAGTCTTAACACTGAAGTTAAACTCAGTCGCTTTTAGCGTTGGCGGCGGATACTGACGAGACTGGGTGATAAAGTCCAACAGCTGATTCATCTTCTCGTGAGACTCAGCATCTTGACAGTCCAGCCATTCCTGGTGCAATCGAGCTTTTTTTCGATTGAAGTGCAGAGAAGTATAGCTACCTGCCAGAAAAACGGTTTTCCCAGCTCCACGGAAGCCAATACTCAAAATGTTATAGGTCTTGGGAGGTTGCCTCGAAAAAAATTGAGCGACACGCTGCATTGTTGGGGCTAGATCAGTTCCGAAAATAGAGTGTTCCAGTCAATGGTGCTAGGTCGAGCCCCCTCACTCATTATTTCAAAAACTTTGCCCTCCGTGTGGGAATTCTGTAGACAGGCGACACAGGCCGCTGCCAAGTCAATCCGACTCGTTTCTCCTGAGAGCTGATCTCCCGTGCCAACGACAATCCCTAACTGACTTTCCGTTTTCGCTTTCAACAACGTATTCAAATCGTAGGACGTATAGGGGCCATCGATCAGGCGGCCAGGACGCACAATCGTATAGGGCAAGCCTGACTCACGGAGCGCCGTTTCACCCACCAGCTTGGCATCCAAAACCCCAAAAGCATTGAGAATACTGAAGGGCAGCTTATCTTTACGTTCAATGCCACAAGCAGAGACCAGCAGAAACCGCTTCAGATCCTGAGGCGCAGCATCAACCAAATGTTGGCCACCCACTGCATCCACCTTTTCAGGACTATTGTCTGCTTGCGCTCGACAATAGCTGGGTCTGGCATATCGCTTAAACCATTCCCACCGAGTTGACGCTGCTCGAAATTCCCACCGAGCTGTGGGGAAGGCCGTGCTGCCGGTGCAGGAAATAATATGGGTTACACCGGGCATCGCCGCCGGTAAAGTGTCTGCCTCGCGGGTATCTCCCACCACAATATCGACTTGATCGGCAAACATCTGCCGGGCCTTATCTTCACTGCGGGATAGAACTCGCACCTTGATGTTTTGGGCTAGGAGTTCTCCCACTGTCAATTGCCCCACCCCGCCTGTGGCACCAACCACCAAGACCAAATCAGACTCAGGATTTAATTCACCAGCATGGGACATAGGTTCGCGCCCAACCACTCAAGACTTCCCTTTCAGCATACCGTTGAGCCGCTCCCCCAGAGCTGATTTAGGCAGCTAAGTCGGGGAACACTTGCTGAACTGCCGGGTGAACCAAACGTTGCTGATAAACATTCAAACCCTTTTGCAAGGCAGCATCTTTTTCAAGAGCCTTTAAGCCATGGTTGGCAAGCTTGGCCACAAACGGGAAGGTACTGTGGTTTAAAGCTTGCGTCGCTGTCCACGGTACTGCCCCCGGCATATTGGGAACTCCATAATGGAGAACCCCCTCGGCTTCATAGACTGGATCAGTGTGAGAGGTCGTGTGCAGTGTTTCGATACAGCCGCCTTGATCGACTGCCACATCCACAATTACCGAACCCGCCGCCATTTTCTGGACTAATGCACGAGACACTAAGATTGGAGCCCGTTTGCCAGGTACAAGAACAGCACCAACCAATAGATCAGCAGTGGGTAATACCTGCTCTAGATGTCGGGAGCTGCTGTACAGTAACTCTACCCGAGAGCCAAAGAGGGTCTCTAAATAGGAAAGCCGTTCCACATTAATATCCAAAATCGTGACTTGAGCCCCCATGCCAACGGCAATACGAGCCGCTTCTGTGCCCACCACACCGCCACCGAGAATCACCACTTTGCCAGGTTTAACCCCGGGAATTCCCCCTAGTAAGACGCCTCGCCCGCCTTGTTGTCGCTCCAGAAACCGCGCGCCAAATTGAATGGAGAGGCGACCGGCGATCACACTCATGGGAGTCAGTAGGGGGAGGGAAATGCGATCGGGTAAGGTTACTTCTACCGTTTCATAGGCGATCGCACTCACATTGGTTTGTATTAACTGCTCCGTCAAGGTGCGATCTGCCGCTAAGTGCAGATAGGTAAATAGAAGTTGCCCCGACTGCAGCAAACCATACTCTGCTGGCAAAGGTTCTTTAACTTTGACGACTAGCTCACGGTTCCAGGCTTGATCGGAAGTGGTGACGATCTTGGCCCCAGCCTGCAAATAGTCCTCATCTGGAAAGCCTGCCCCTATCCCAGCATGGGTCTCGACAAAAACTTGGTGACCTTGCTGACATAAAGATTGAACGCTAGCAGGGCTAAGACCAACACGAAATTCTTGATCCTTGATTTCTTTCGGTAAACCGATTTCCATACCCCACCTTGCTAACCGCCTATCTACAAGGTAGACGATGAGACTGGGAAAAAGAGTTGTTTAAACACCGAGAAACGCGAACAATCCCAATAATCGATATGGCTACACACTAACCCTGCATCGTTGAGCTTCAGTTCGCTACGGCCCGTAATGGCCATCTGCGGTTTCCAGGGGAAGGGTGCTTGCCAATACAAGGTCCAACGGGTATTAATCTCGTTGTCCTGCTGCTCAATTCCATGCACTTCCATCCGGGTATTGATAAACCACTTCTGGATAAAGCCAATCATTTCTTGATACTTGGCAACCCCACGGAACTGGTTGAGGGGATCTTTGAAGTAAACATCCTCTGCATACAAGTCAAAAGACTGATTCTCGGGGAAACGGTCGTAGTCTGCTTGAAGGCGCTCCAGAATGGTCATGGTCGTCACAAATACTGCTACTCGAACCGTAACTTATATTCGATAGGCTTGGGCAAATCGAGGAATACCCGCTAAATCTGGATGAATTTGAATCTGTTCGTACTGGCCTTGGTTGATAAGGAGTGTTTTAACGGCTGCATCTTGGCCACACATCATCTCCAGGAGTAAGAAACCACCAGGTTGGAGGTATTGGGGTGCGATCGCAACAATCTCCTGTATCGCATCTAATCCATCTTCACCACCATCCAAGGCCAGATGGGGTTCATGCTCAAACACTTCAGGCTGCAGGGTCGGTAAAATCTCCGTCGGAATATAGGGCGGATTACTGACAATCCCAGAAAATTGACCTTCTAACCCTACTAAAGGTCCAAACCACTGTCCCCAATGAAAGTGGATTTGCGGATCTAGGCCATAGGTCTGGCTATTACGTTGAGCAACCGCTAACGCTTCCCGACTACAGTCCACAGTATGCACAGTCCCTTGGGGAAAAGCCGTCGCTAACCCCAAAGCAATGGCCCCACTCCCCGTACCCAGATCGGCCCATAAATTCAAGTGATCTAAACGCGCAGAATTTTGAGCGGCATCCACAACCAAGTCAATCAACAATTCTGTTTCTGGACGAGGAATCAGGACATCCTTTGATACCTGTAAATGAAACTGACGCCAATGGGTTGTCCCCGTCAGATGTTGAACCGGCTTATTCTCAGTCAGTCGTTGCTGCCAGAGCTGCTGCAGTTCTTCTAAAGACACCTGCATCTGAACGATCGGGGGCGCAGATGGCGTTAACTTCAAATCTAGAGGGGTAAGGTTAGAGATCTCTAACAACAGCCAATCCAATTCCTGCCTTAAATCAACAAGCGATCGCTCCTGTTCTTGAGACAGATTTGCGATCGCTTGTTGATACCATTGCCAAAGTCTCTGACCCGAGACCTGGAAGGCGTTACTTCTTAGGGGTTGCCGCTGGGGTTGCACTAGGCTTCTGCTGAGCGCCATTTTTCTTCTGCTGCTGAACAGCATACTCTAAGGCATCTCGGGCCGGAATCAGCACAATTTGCTTAGCGGTAGCATCTTCAGACTTGAACAAAGAACCCACCAGTCGATCCAAGGACGTCACCTGAATTTTGGTGGTACCGCTCAGGGGGTTATTTTGCTTCTTGAGCTGGTCGATCATGCCCTGCAAATCTTGCTTGCGGAAATAGAAGGGGATGATCTTCTCTTTGCCCTGCTCAATCGTCAGCAATCCCTTCTCTTTGCCGCCAATGGCGAAGAACATGGGAACGCCCTGAAACTGCTTAACATCTTGACCTTCCTGCTTGAGGATGGCTTTGGCCAGATCGACTTGCTCTTTATTGGGGATAAATTGGAACACCAGTTGGTCCTGCTTATCCTTATTCTTCTTTGTGATTTCATAGGCATCCCGTAGCGAAATCAGCGTCACTCGGGCCGACTTACCAATGTCAGGCTTGTTAGCTTTTAAGTTATTGACCAAATTTTGAGCATCCGTTTGGCTCATAAAGAACGTCGCCACCTGGATCTTTTTGGTCTTATCTTTTGGATTCGGGACAGCGGCGAGAACGGGGGATCCTTTCTCATCTGTCACTGCAAAAGTAGGAACCGTTTCGAGGCGCTTTACTGCTTCCGCTTCAGGAATTGCGATCGCAGCTTCTTGCTGCACTAGAGAGGTACCGACAAAGCCACCTCCAGCCAGGCTAACTATCAGACCCCAGCGAATTAATCCTTTCATAGCTCCTCTCTAATTGCTCAGAAATTTGAATGTGCGTGAGTTCAAGCAAACCCGATATTCGTGACCTCAAACCCGTGCTTATATGCCTTGAGTATGCACATAGCAGAGTTAAACCTTAACATCGATCACTCGTCTGTCAAGTCATGCCCCGGGGGAATAAAATATTCAAATCCCACGTTGATATTAAGACGGCTGGAACCCAGGTAAGTTCCAGCCGAAAGCTCATTCAATCAAGGTCTAAGGGGAATTAAGTCAACACTAAAGACTCTGTTAAGGCAGGATCCTTCCCTAGAAACTTTAGCCACAATTGGGACAAGTTTTTAGCATCCTCTTCCCGTCCCTCGGCAACTTGATACATCCGCCGAGGTCGACCTCGACCGGACTCATTTTGCCAATAGCCACTCAGCATCTCCTCATCAATAAGGAAATTGAGGGCAGCATACAGCACCGTATCAGAAATTCGATAGGGAGGGTGATTGGCTCGAATATGCTTCAGGAGAGCCGTGCCATAGGAATCTCCTTCTTCCAACAAAACCGTCAAGATATAGCAAACAGCTACTTCTTTAGTAATGTAAACGGGAGGAGGGTTTTTGAAATATTGGTGGATGTCTTGAACGTTCATAGTCATACCCCTTGATCTTTAATTAAGATGAATTTAGGCATCGCCACTTCGCGGATTCAACATGGGGATAAGCGATGGCCTGATTAATACTCAAATCTTTGATTCACTCTTCTTAGCCTAGCAAAAATTTCTAAGGAAAAAAATTAGAGTTTTCTTAGAAAACTCTGAAAGCACTCATTAATTTGCATTATGCAAGAATAAGGGCAGCAAATTATTTATTTTTGTAAATAAAATCTTCAGTAGCGAGATTGATATATTTAATCCTGCGTTACTCGGATGCTCAGTCTACAAAGCTACTTTGCGCCATTTGATCAAAGTCCGGCCATTTTTGATAGTAAAAAAAAGTAATCACTAAAAACTAACGAATAAGTTTTTCTTTATTGAACAAAGGTATAGTCTTGTGGCCGAAAGATTAGACCTTTGTTCAGTAAAGATAGCTTACATAAACATCAAAGCCTTCAGAACAATTCAGGCGATGGGTTTCTACTCAAAGCCTAGAGATAGTTATCTAACTTTGTGAAGAAAACGTGAATAACATTTCCAGACCACCAGAATGCCAATTCATTAGCTTTGCTCTGATGATTCAGGAGTGCTTACTTAACACCGGGGGGGGAGTTCACCTTCAGCAAGTGGCAGCCAGGGCGAACCGACATCGCGACCACAGCAGAACCATTAGGGCCACAGGTGACTAACTTAGCGCCATCTTCTGCACCACCAATATTGGCATCTGGTTCAGCGCCTTCAGTGGGTGAAGCGCTCTCTGGTGTGATGCTTTCTTCGGGGGGCGCAGCTTCGGTTTCTACAGGGGGAGCTGCCTCGGGGGGCGCATCTGGTGTCATCGAACCATCAGGAGTAGGAGTGATGGGCATCGAATCCGATTCAGATTGAGCCAGGGTCGAGGCTGTCGGTAGCAGCAAACACAGGCCCAGACTCATAGCGGCAAGCGCTTTTATTTTCATGCTGATCCTCCGGGGGATATCCCAAATCAAAACTGTGTATTACGATACAAACCCCCAGTGAAAATATGGTGAATGGTCGCAATTTGGGGCCATGCGGGTCTCCAAGCGCCTCTCGTCAAGCTAGGGCAAATTAAAGCTTTGTAGCAGGACTAGGAGAAGCGGAAGTGAGTCGACTAAGCTGGTGATTGAATTTTCTGGTCTCATCAACTCATGGTTGATATTCGGTGCTCGGGAGGTTGGTCATGCTTCGTCAACGTTTAGTTTCAGGGGCAGCTTTAGGGCTTTGTTGTGCTGCCATCTCAGGATGTCAATTATCCGCCCCTGACTCGACCGGAGACGGCCTCAAACTAGGCACGCTATTGCCGATTACCGGCGACTTGGCGCAATATGGCACACCGATGCAAGAAACGGCCAACTTGTTAATCAAAACCGTGAATGCCTGTGATGGAGTGTTGGGGAAACCGGTCACCCTTATCAGTGCGGATACTCAAACGGATCCCGCCCAAGGCACCCAAGCCATGACTAAACTCGTTGAGGCTGATCAGGTCGTGGGAGTGGTGGGAGCAGCCTCTAGTGCATCATCTAGCGCGGCACTTCCCATTGCAGTTCGGGGTCAAGTTGTCCAAATCTCTCCGGCCAGTACCAGTCCTGTGTTTACTGAACGGGCCGAAAAAGGCGAATTTGAAGGCTTTTGGGCCCGAACGGCACCGCCTGACACCTTTCAGAGTCAGGCCCTCGCCCAATTGGCCAAGCAGAAAGGGTACAAGTCTGTCGCTATTTTGGCCATCAATAATGACTATGGCAATGGCTTAGTGTCTGCCTTTATCCCCGCATTTAAAGCGATGGGAGGGACGGTGGTCAATGAAACTCGGCCCACCTTCTATGATCCGAATACCTCCACCTTTGATACAGAAGTGAATCAGGTGTTTAAGGGCCAACCCGATGCAGTACTACTGGTTTCCTATCCAGAAACGGGCAGTTTAATCCTCAAATCTGCTCAAGAACTCGGGTTCTTAGATGGAAACACGGCATTAATCACCACTGATGGCATGAAAGAGACCAGTCTTGCCGATTTAGTGGGTAAAAATGCCCAAGGGGAATATTTAGTGTCCGGGATGCTGGGGACGGCTCCCAGTGCGGGTGGCCCTGCCTTAGTAGCCTTTCAAAAACGGTATCAAGACGCGTTTCAGCGAGAGCCCAGTGTCTTTGACCCTAATACTTGGGATGCGACGGCCCTTCTAGTTCTGGCTGCCGAGGCCGCCAAGGAGCCCACCGGTACTGGCATCCGAGAACAGCTACAAGCAGTCGCCAATGCCCCGGGCGAAGAAGTGACGGATGTCTGTGAAGCTTTAGCCTTATTACGGGAAGGGAAAACCATCAACTATCAGGGGGCCAGCGGCACCGTTGATCTAAACCCTCAAGGCGACGTCACGGGAAGCTATGACATTTGGAGCATTGATGACCAGGGCAAACTTCAAGTTAATGACACCATCGAAATTACAGGAGCAGACGCGGCCACTCCTCCAGAATAGGGGTTAGCCCTCTTCCACCATAGATGTGCTGTCATCAGCAATATCTAGTTTTTCCTGCAGCTCGGTTTTGATCCGGTTCAAAATAGTGGCCTGATCGAGGGAAGAGAGAATCTCATTAACCACGGTTTTTGGCCCATTGGGTCCCCAGGAGGCCCCATTGACGAGGTACCGTTTGGTAACTTCACCAATGCCATAGGAAGAAACCCCCGCCACAGCTGCTTGAGAAACGGCCACAGAAACGTAGGGCAACAGGGAGGCTCCCCCGGTTGCTGGAGCCGCTAAGCTTAAGAGTCCTTTGAGGGAACTTAGCCCTAGAGTGGTTAATAGTTCCGTAGCACCAACGCCGCCCATTGTTAAGGCAATTTTGCGTAGTAAATCGACGGCTCCTTTTTGGGTCATGGAAATGCCATAAAGCTTTGAAAGGGTCAGAATCATGGCGATGTCGATGGCGGCACTGCTGAGCACATCCACAACGGTAACGGGATTAAGGGCAATGGCGACCGCTTTGGCCATGACGCCGCGCCAAATAATCTGATTCGCACTGCGATCGCGGATCCGCATCTTCCGCTCAATCAGCTGCTCGTTAATATCATCGGCATAGAGCATGGTATTCAGGGCCACCAGTGACTTACCTTCTCGCTCCAGCACTTCTAGGATTTTCAACTTTAGATCCTGGACTTGGGGGGGGCCGGGCACCAGTTCTGCCCCCAAGCGCCCATCAGGATATTGGATGGCTTGGGCCACCAGGGGGGCTGCCGAGGCCATGACAATCTCATCGGCAGACAGCAGCTCTCGCACTCGCTCATCTCGAATTTTTTCGTAAATGGCGTTGCGATCTGCTTCGGGATATTGGTCGACTTTGTTGAACACTAGCAGAATCGGTTTACTGGCCTGCCGCAACTCCGATAGAGCCTCAAACTCGACTTTGGTCATATCCCCCGCAATCACAAATAAAATCAAATCGGCCTGCTGGGCAATTTGGCGGGCCAGCCGCTCTCGCACCTCACCATCGACTTCATCAATCCCAGGGGTGTCTATCAGCTCAATCCGGGATTGCCCCACCCCTTGCAAAGAGACGCGAATGGCCTCTTCGCCAGAGTCTTGATCCACAAACCAGCTGGCCTGCTGGCTCTGTTGCGTCACCCCATGCACCGGCCCGGTGGCAAACACGGCCTGTCCCAACAAGGCATTGAGGAGGGAAGATTTGCCTCGACTGACCATGCCAAACACAGCGATATGAACCACCTGTTTTTCTAGCTTGTCGAGCATGGATTGCAGGGAATTGATTTCGGTTTCTAGTCCCGCTCGCTCTCGGGGAGAGAGATCCAGCTTATCCACCAAGGTCTCTAGAGCAGAATGGGCTTGCTGATACCCCAATTCTGCCTGCATTTGCTCAAAGTCCTGAATGGTCTGATCCAGTTCAGCTTCTAAGGTCTCTGGATCAGAATGTTCAAAGGCATAAGGGTTAGGGAAACCGGAGTTCATAGGGAATGACTGGAGAATACCGCTCCTCGCGAGATCTCTAGGGTAGCGCTATCAGGGAGATCTATATCAGTCAGACGCCTGAACCCTTTAATTCAGGTTGCACAGATAGCGCTGAGCTTCTGACATCTTGGATTTTTGAGCAGGTCACGCTACACCTGAAGCCGCTGAGCCTTTTAGACGGTCTGTTTCTGGCGTGGCTGACACCATAAAAAATCACTAATTTCCCGAACGAGCCATTCTTTTTCTGGCAGGCTAAGCAGAGTACCAAATTTATGGAGTTTGTCTCCTTCAATCAGGGTGCAGGCGGCAACGGGTCGGTCATTACTTTTATAGGCCGTCGTTAGTTTAACCCCATCCAATGCTGCTGTGCTGCCCGATATTTGATGTCGCAGCCCCAAGCGCTGAATTTGCCAACACAGTTGAAAGGTTTGAGAGTTGATCTGTAACTGGATACTCCCGGCAATACCGAACAAGACCGCTATCAACAGCCCTGATCCTGAAATCAGTAGGGGTAGAATCGCGACAAACGCAAACAGAGGAGGGACTTGACCGTTGAATAGACTGGTGGCAACACTGGCTGCGATCGCAAAGGCAATCCCTTCACAGAACAAGGCAAACAGGCCAATCCCTAGAATTTTGCCCCGCAACCCACTCGGAGGAATATCAACGGTCAGTTGAGACGATGTTTTTTGAAGCCGCACCTTACTGCCTTTGGGCTGTTGCCGCAATGCCTCTACTTTCCGTTGGGATAAGGATTTGGGACGAACCGGCTTGGCAGAGGGCCGAGTTAACGCTGCCAATGCATCCCATGCCTCCTGAGCCGAACTCAAGCGATCTTCCACAGCAGGTTCGAGCAGACAATCCAGCCAATCGGCGAACCCTGGCTGGAGTTGAACGGCTTGGCGAAAATCGATCTTGAGCCGCTGTTGGGGCAAATCAACAGGAGAACAATGGGTCAGGAGAAAGAGAAGCGTCGCCCCTAAAGAATAGAGATCCGTCGCCGGGACTGCTTGACCCTGGAAATGCTCGGGAGCCATATAGCCATAGGTACCAACAACGGTACTGCCCGCCGTATTGCGATAGATATTTTGGACTGCTCCAAAATCCACCAAATAAATTTGACCATCTTCGCTACGGATAATATTCTGGGGCTTGATATCCCGATGAATAATGGGTGGACTCAATGCATGGAGATATTGAAGAATGCCTAAAATCTGCACTGCCAATTGACGCACTTCAGCCGGGCTGGCCCGCCAGCCCTCCTTAACCCAGTCTGACAGGGATTGACCGGACGCTAATTCTTGGACAATATAAAACCATCGGTCTTGGTCAGTATCCGCTTGAAAGTAGTCAATGTAGTGAGGAATTGCTGGATGATCGAGCTGGGATAAGACCTGGGCTTCTCGTTCAAACAGTTCAAGCTGTTTCCAGTCCTGAATATCTCTAAGGGACAAAGCCTTAAGGGCATACAGCTGACGAGTCTGAATATCTTCAACTGCGAAGGTCATGCCACTGCTTCCTTGCCCCAACACGGATTGCACTAAATACCGTTCAGCAATGAGGTCGCCAATCTGGTGTGAGGTCCGCTGAAGCATGAGCTGCCTTATAGGTAATGGGCTGTCTTTATTGTGGCTTGCCCCACAAGAGCGGTGGGTGATCTAGCACAACCCGCTGGGCCGAGCCAGGATTATTCTGGCCTCAAAAAATGACCAATGACCTCCACTAACCAAGCCTGCTCAGAAGGGCTTAGATGTGTTCCAAAACTATATTGATGATCTGTAGTGAATAGGGTGCAGTATTTGACTTTACTCTTAGGAGACGTGGTTAACTTAATCCCGATCAAGTCTACAGTGCGCCCTCTGCGAGAGTATTGTAGACCAGGTATATGAACCCGCCAGGATAACCGAAAAGCCTGAGGAGCGATTTTGAGATGCGTATGGCCCCCAATGGCAAACACCACAGAGTTCAGCATTCCAATCCCAATCATGCCGCCGAGACAGGCCGCAACTCCAAATATTAGTGGGGGCATGGCCGCTTTAAAGGCCCATAAAAATACAACGAGGACACAGACATTAACCCAAAGTTGTAGACACTCCTGTTTCAACGTTTCCCAATGCCAACCGACGGGGGGAATATGAACAGTCAGTGTAGTCTGCGTTTTGTGTAATTGGATATTGCTGCCCACTGGCTGAATCGGGGCAGATCTATCTTTTTGAGGTAAAGAAGATTGTCGTGGGATGCCTGGTTGTCTTAGGGCTGCGATCGCATTCCGGGCCGAAACAAACCGATCTTCCACCGCAGGTTCGATGAGATGATCCAGCCAATTGGCAAAAGCAGGGTCGAGCCTTACGACTGAGCGAAAGTCAATTTTCAGACGTTTCCGGGGCAATTCAGCAGGAGAGCAATGGGTGAGCAGCGCCAGTAGCGTTGCTCCCAAAGAATAGAGATCCGTCGCAGGGACAGCCTTACCTTGGAAATGTTCAGGAGCCATATACCCATAAGTGCCTACAACCGTACTGCCCATCATCGTGTTGTAGTAGACATTTTGCACTGCTCCAAAATCGACTAAATAGAACTGGCCGTCGCCATTACGGATAATATTTTGCGGTTTAATATCCCGATGAATAATCGGTGGGTGTAATTCATGAAGATATTGCAATGTCTCTAAAATTTTCAAAGCGAGTTGACGGACCTCCGCCTGACTCGCTCGCCATCCATCCTCCACCAGACAGGCAAGAGATTTACCTGGTGCTAATTCTTGAACAATATAAAAACACCGATCTTCTGCAGTATCCGTTTGGAAATAGTCGATGTAATGGGGAATTGATGGGTGATCGAGTTGCGAGAGAACGTTCGCTTCTCGCTCAAACAGTTCTAACTGCTTCCAATCTTGAATTCCCTTGAGGGACAAAGCTTTAAGGGCATACTGCTGATGAGTCTGAACATCCTCCACAGCAAAGGTGATACCAGTGCTACCTTGCCCCAAAACGGATCGCACACGATACCGTTCAGCGATAAGGTCGCCAATCTGGTGTGAAATTTGCGTGATCATGAAGCGCTAGGGTAACAACGCAATGCTTCCATTGTGTCTTGCCCCAAATAATAAGTTGGTGATCTGGCGCAATCAGTCCTTTTCAAGCAAATTGGTCAGCGGTTTCGCAATCTCAAAAAGTCACTAATTTCTTCCATGAGCCATGCTTGTTCACTAGGGCTCAGCATGGTCCCAAATTTATGTTTTTTAGAACCTTCCAAGAGAGTGCACCCCTGCACAGGGCGATCATTAATGTTGTAGGCATCCGTTCGTTTTACTTGTTTGATCTCCAACGTGCGTCCACTACGACGATATCGAAGCCCTAAAGACTTGATTTGCCAGACTAATTCAAAGGTTAGAGGATTAATTTCTAGATGGGTACTGCTAGCTATCCCACAGAGGGTCAGACCAACTAAAATACTCCCCATAATCCAAAATGGAATGAAAAAAGGGAGAATGGCAAAATTACCCACTGCAAAACACGCGAAAGTCCCAGCTAAAACACCCCCATTCCAAAACACCACAAAGCAACCCATCCCTAACGTTTGTACTCGCAAACCAGTGGGAGGAATATCAACAATTAGCTGAGTCTCTGTCCGTTTCAAGGTAACCTTACTACCCCTCGGTTGCCGACGTGGAGTCCGAGAGCGAGGCTTGGCAGGTGGCTTCACTCGTCGGGGTGGAGCAGTAAGCCCATCCATCGCATCCCGGGCCGAAACAAACCGATCTTCTAGAGCAGGCTCCAACATTTGATCCAGCCAATCCGCAAAAGCAGGTTCAAGATGAACGACGGAGCGAAAGTCAATTTTTAGACGTTTTTGAGGTAAATCAGCGGGAGAACAATGAGTGAGCAAGAATAGCAGCGTTGCCCCCAGAGAATAGAGGTCGGTCGCAGGCACTGCCTTTCCTTGAAAATGCTCTGGAGCCATATAGCCATAGGTGCCCACCACCGTACTGCCCACCATCGTGTTGTGATAGACGTTTTGTACAGCACCAAAGTCCACCAAGTAAATCTGGCCGTCGCCATTACGGATAATATTTTGCGGCTTAATATCTCGATGAATAATCGGTGGGGTCAGCTCATGTAAATATTTCAGAATGTCCAGAATCTGCAAAGCTAATTGACGCACTTCAGTCTGGTTTGCCCGCCATCCTTGCTGCACAAGTTCTGCGAGGGAGTGGCCAGGAACTAATTCTTGAACAATATAAAACCACCGATTGCCTGCGGTATCAGCTTGAAAGTAATCAATGTAATTGGGAATGGCCGGATGATCCAGCTGTGATAGCGTCTTGGCTTCTCGTTCAAACAGTTCTAGCTGTTTCCAATCCTGAATCCCTTTGAGAGACAAGACTTTAAGGGCATAAGACTGGTGAGTATGAACATCCTCCACGGCAAAGGTGATACCAGCACCACCTTGCCCTAAAACGGATCGCACACGATACCTTTCAGCGATAAGGTCACCCATCGGATGTGAAATCTTCATGCTCATGAAGCGCTACATTAGAAACGCAATTCTGCTGTGTCTTGTACCTTGGCATAGATGGAGAATCTAGAGCAATCAGCCGTTCTCCAGTCCATCGTTCAGTTCTGTTGAGATATCAAAAAATCACCTATTTCTTTCACTAACCAGTTCTTTTCGCTAGAGCTAAGCTGCATTCCAAAATTATATTGATTACCTTTAGTGATAAGAGCGCAGTATTTGGCCTTACTTCTTGAGGTCGTTATACACTTAACTCTTATCAAATCTGCAGTGCGCCCTCCACGAACATACTTAAGACCTGGGAACTTTAACCTCCAGAGCAAACGAAAATGCTTTGGATCAATCTTGAGATGAGTATGTCCAACAATATCAAACAACACAGAAGCCATCATTCCAACCCAAATCATCCCGCTAATAATGGATACACCCCCTAAAACAAGCGGGGGCATAATATGTTCAAGTAGCATTAACAAGATAATTAGCATTAACAAATCAAACCAAAGCTTCAAACACTTTTGTTGAACAGATTTCCAGGGCAAGCCAACTGGTGGGATATGAATGGTCACCGAAGTTTTCGTCTTATACAAATTAATTTTGCTGCCAGGTGGCTGCTGAATGGTTTGTGCTACATCACCAGCAAGAGAGCGACTGACTGTTGGCTGTAATAGAACTGAGATGGCGTCCTGAGCTGAGCAGAAACGATCCTCGACCACTGGCTCCAGCATAAGATCAAGCCAATCGGCAAAGGCAGGGTCAAGCTTTACAACTGAGCCAAAATCAATTTTCAGACGTTTTCGAGGTAAATCAGCAGGAGAGCAATGGGTGAGTAAAAACAGCAACGTTGCCCCCAGAGAATAAAGGTCGGTCGCAGGGATAGCCTTCCCTTGGAAATGTTCAGGCGCCATGTAACCATAAGTACCCACCACTGTGCTACCCATCATCGTGCTGTGATAGACATTTTGCACAGCACCAAAATCAACTAGATATATCTGGCCATCATCATTTCGAATGATATTTTGGGGTTTAATGTCTCGATGAATGATCGGGGGTGTTAACGCGTGCAGGTACTTCAAAACTTCCAAAACCTGCAAGGCTATCTGTTTTACTTCTACTTGGGTGGCTTGCCAGCCTTGACCAACTAATTCTGCCAGAGATTTACCTGACGCTAGCTCTTGAACAATATAGTAATAACGATCTCCTTCAGTATCGGTTTGAAAATAATCAATGTAATTGGGAATAGCTGGATGTTCCAGTTGAGATAAGACTTGTGCCTCTCGCTCAAATAATTCCAATTGCTTCCAATTGGTCATGCCCTTTAAAGACATTTGCTTGATAGCGAATTGTTGGTGAGTATCAATATCTTCAGCTGTGTAAGTTACTCCAAATCCACCTTGACCCAGCACAGATATTAAGCGATATCGTTCTGCAACTAAATCTCCAGCTTGGTGAGGTAGGTTCTCAAACACGAAATAGGTCATCAAAGAAGTGCCCTATCATTCTGGCTTACTCCTAACCTTCACCTTCGCCCGTTCAAAATCATGCTAACTCTGTTTGCATGATTTCCTAATTTATTGTTGCCGTGACGTTAAAAAGTCACCAATTTCCGCAACTAGCCATACTTTTTCACGAGGACTGAGCATAATGCCAAATATGTGTGCGTTAGCACCTTCTAGCAAAGTGCAGCCTTTAACAGGGCGATTATTTCTGGTATGGGTCGTTGTCAGCTTAATACCATCGATGTCAGCTGTTCGACCACTACGACGATATCGAAGTCTGAATGTCGCCACTTGCCAGACCAATTCAAAGGTTTGGGGACTAATTTCTAGACGTTCGCATCCTGCCATCCCATAGAGTGCAGCTCCGGCCATCACAATACCCATAAGTCCAAACGGGATAGACAATAAGGGAATAATGAAAGAACCACCAACAGCCACGGCACCTAAAGTCCAAAGAAGAATTAGCCCATTCCAAAATAGGGCAAAACAGCCCAATCCAACGGTTTCAAACTTTAAACCTGCAGGGGGGATTTCAAGTACAAGGTGGGTTCTTGTTCTTTTTAACTTGACCCTGCTCCCCATTGGTTGCCGAGGAGGAGCGATGGCTTTGGGTGGGGCAATTGATAAGGGAGAAACGCGTCGTAGAACTGGAAGAACGTCAATCGCTGCTTGAGCAGAGTCTAAGCGATCTTCTATAGCAGGCTCTAGCATCAGGTCGAGCCAATCAGCAAACTGAGGTTCAAGTTGGACAGTAGAGCGAAAATCAATCTTCAACCTTTTTTGAGGTAAATCGGTAGGGGAACAATGGGTGAGCAAAAATAACAGCGTTGCCCCTAGAGAATATAAGTCGGTGGCAGGCACAACTTTCCCTTGAGAATGTTCAGGAGCCATGTAACCATAAGTGCCCACCACCGTACTGCCCATCATCGTGCTTTGATAGACATTTTGCACAGCACCAAAGTCCACTAAGTAAATCTGACCTTTGTCACTGCGGATAATGTTTTGCGGTTTAATGTCCCGATGAATAATCGGTGGTGTTAGTTCATGTAGATATTTCAGGATATCCAGAATTTGAAATGCCAAACAACGCACTTTTTCTTGGCTAGGGTTCCATCCATCTTTCACCCAATCTGCGAGAGATTTGCCTGGTGCCAGTTCTTGAACAATATTAAACCACCGATCCGCTTCAATATCGATTTGGAAGTAGTCAATGTAGTTCGGAATCGCTGGATGATTCAGTTGAGATAGAACTTTAGCTTCTCGCTCAAACAGTTCTAACTGTTTCCACTCTTGGATTCCTTTAAGAGACAATGCTTTGAGTGCATAATGCTGGTAATTGTAAACATTTTTCACAGCAAAGGTTATACCCGTACCACCCTGTCCCAAGATGGATTGCACGCGATACCTTCCAGCAATCAGATCTCCAATTTGGTGAGACATCGGCTCAAGCATGGAGTTACTTGTCCTAAACGAGATATCTCCATTGTGTCTTACCTTGATTGAGAGAATAGTGGCCTGGGTCGGTTAGCAGTTCCTAAGCAACAGCTCAGTGTTGCTGTGACATTAAAAAATCACCAATTTCATCCACTAACCATCCTTTTTCACTAGGGCTGAGCATGGTACCAAATCGATGGGTGTTAACGCCTTCCAATAGGGTACAGCCCTTAACCGGGCGATCATTACTGGTATAGGCAACCGTGAGCTTAATGCCTTCAATATCTTCTGTGCGTCCACTGCGACGATATCGGAATCCTAAAGACTTGACTTGCCAAACTAACTCAAAGGTTTGCGGATTAATTTCTAGGTGCGTTCGTCCAGCCATCCCAAAGATGGCCGCTCCCGCCATACCAAGACCAACAATCCAAAACGGAATGGAAAATAAGGGAAAGATAAAAGGAGCGCCAGCCGCAAGCGCACCCGCAGTCCACACAAAAATAAACCCATTCCAAAACACAGCAAAACAGCCAATCCCCAAAGTTTCTCCCCGTAAGCCAATGGGGGGAATGTCAATGTTTAGATGGGTCCTTGTGCGTTGTAGATTTACCTTACTGCCCATCGGTTTTCGCTGCAGGGCTTTGGCTTTGGGTGGGGTAATAGATGTAGACTGCGCCCGTCGTGGCGGTGCTTTAAGCGCGTCAATCGCGTCTTGGGCCGAGGCCAACCGATCCTCCACGGCAGGTTCCAGCAGTTGATCGAGCCAGTCCGCAAAGTCTGGCTTGAGCTGCACCGCAGCACGAAAATCTATCTTGAGTCGCTTTTGCGGCAAGTCAGCAGGGGAACAGTGGGTGAGCAAAAACAGCAGCGTTGCTCCGAGAGAGTACAAGTCGGTGGCGGGAACCGCTTTCCCCCGGAAATGCTCAGGGGCCATATAGCCGTAGGTCCCCACCACTGTACTGCCCACCATCGTGTTGTGATAGACATTTTGGACAGCACCGAAGTCCACCAGGTAAATCTGACCCTCTTCACTGCGGATAATATTTTGTGGCTTAATATCCCGATGAATAATCGGTGGGGTTAGCTCATGTAAGTATTTCAGAATGTCCAGAATTTGTAAGGCTAACTGACGCACTTCAGCTTGGCTAGCCCGCCATCCTTCTTTCACCAAGTCGGCTAGGGACTGACCGGGGGCTAATTCCTGAACGATATAGAACCACCGATCTTCTTCAGTATCGGTTTGAAAGTAGTCGATATAGTTGGGGATGGCTGGATGATTGAGTTGAGACAAAACCTTGGCTTCGCGTTCAAACAGTTCTAGCTGTTTCCAATCCCCCATGCCCTTTAGGGATAGTTCTTTGAGGGCAAACTCCTGTTGGGTATAAATATCTTCTGCGGCATAGGTAATGCCAGCCCCTCCTTTACCGAGTACAGAAAGGAGGCGGTATCGCTCCGCGATAAGATCTCCGGCCTGGCGATGGGATTGCTCAAACATATCGTTGTTAGCTGACATAACCTCAGGCTTCCCGCATCGGTACTAGCTCTTGCAGAAATGGGACTTTAATATGATGAGTTGAATCAGCATCTATCGCTGATTTTTGCACCTATTAATTCTGCTTTTTGCACCTAAATAAATATGGGGCCTTTCCCAGCTCACCAGAGCTTATTCAGGAAAACTAAGATTCTTTAGATACAAAGAGCATTTGAGAAATAATACCCGCTTCAGATTTGCTCTCAAGAACTTGAAACGGCTCTGACGTTAACTGTTTCCTGACAAGGCGCTCTACTCTTTCTTCTTTTTCAAGTTTCCGTTAATGATTCTACGTACAACTCTGTCTTTAAAATTAGCGGCAAGATACACTTTGATTTCTCCCTGTACTAAATCTGGGTCTAGTTCGTCTGTCTTGTTGGAAATCACTTCGGGGTGGTGGTACCAATACACAATCTCCTCAAGTAGATTGGGACACACATTCTCGTCTTGCCTATAGAAAGTTCCACACACTTCACAAAATCTCTGTTCTTTTCTCACCGTAAAAGCTGTAAGTTCCCCCATCTTGAACACTAAGCAAGGGAAGTGCTCACTAATTTCGTGTGGAGAATGATTGTTGAAGTCTGTCAGCAAGACATCGAAGGTCCTGGAACATCGAGGACAGTTATACTCTGAGCCGTGTGGGGTATCTGTCCAAGCCTTAATTCGATGAGAACAATATGGACACTTTCCTACGAAATTAGACACTACAACTTTCTGTGGAATTGTATTGAAATAAAACGGATTATGTGGCTCGTCCAATAACAACCATTCGATCTCATATTTATGAGGGTGTCTGAGTTAAAGCAATGTCAACGCCCTGCCTTCAGCACTTGTTCAGCCGTTAGTCCCAAGTCTGGGATAGTTTAGTTTTGATTAGTTACAAGTACTTTGAACACTAAAATACCCAATCTAAAGATTACGCAACCTGTAGAACTTTTGGTAAAGGTAAGGGCCTCCCCATTTGCCCATAGGCGTAGATGAGATCCTCTAAAACTTCTCTGGCATTTTCCAAAGCTTCTTCATAGGTGTCACCGTGGGTTGATGCGAATCTTCCCCACTCTGGCAAGCTTGCAATATAAGACTGATCAGAATCAGACCACTGAATAAGAATGCTGTATTTCATTTATCTTCTTCACCTTGTAACCGTTCTACCGTCTTTCATTTATCTTCTTCACCTTGTAACCGTTCTACCGTCTTTAATGCTTCATCTACTCGCTTCTCTTGGTAGGGCTTTGCATCTCCACCATCCTTGCCAGACAAAACAACTGGCTTAGGCAAGAGTTCATGAATCCAGTAAGAGTGACTTCCTTTACCCCGCTTGGGCAGCAATACAAACCCTGCCTTTTGCAACAGCCGCTTCAAATCTTTGATCTTTTTGGGCATCTTTGCCCATTACCTCTTTACCCTGAAGATTGGGCTAATGATAATTTTCTTATTCTAGCTAAAGACTAGTCCATTCAAGTGGCTTCAGAACATCTGGCATAACACAGGCTCCATAGCCATCATTTGATGGTTATGGCAAATAACCATTTCATTGAAAAACAAGAATGTTTGCACTCTGTGATTCGATTACCGCACAATAGAGACTGTGACAAACGTCATGCTGATGGAATCCCTGCGATGTAGATTTCAATCAGCTTCTTTTTTTGCTCTGTAGTTGATCATCTCAGCCCGTACACTAGGCTGGACCTTGATTCGAACTATCTCACTCTTAATTCAACTAGCACCAAATTTATGCGTATCTCTCTCAATTGGCTTAAAAATCTAGTCGATATCGATCTGTCACCCGAAGATTTGGCAGAACAACTGACTCTGGCTGGGTTTGAGGTTGAGGATATTGAAGATTTGCGCACTTGGGCGGATGGCGTTGTGGTGGGGAAAGTGCTGACCTGTGAGTCCCATCCCAATGCCGATAAACTACGCGTTTGTACCGTTGATATTGGTGAAGCAGAGCCATCTCAAATTGTCTGTGGTGCCCCCAACGTCAAAGCCGGACTATATGTACCTGTCGCTACCTTAGGCACCTACTTACCCACACCGGACTTAAAAATCAAAAAAGCTAAACTCCGAGGTGTACCTTCTGCCGGAATGATTTGCTCCCTTACCGAGCTGGGCTTAGAAAGCGAGATTGATGGCATCCATAGCTTTGAAACGGATGGGGTAGCAGTTGGAAATGATGTCCGCCCCCTCTTAGGATTAGATGACGTCATCTTAGATCTGACCTCCACCGCGAACCGTGCCGATGCTCTCAGCATGGTCGGAGTGGCTCGTGAAGTCACGGCACTGACAGGGGCAAAGCTAAAACTTCCTGCTACCCCCAAATTGGAGATTCCCTCCGGCAAGGACGTCAAAGTGGACTTGTCTGACGCAGAAGCCTGCCCTGCCTATATCGCCACGGTACTAGAAAATGTCACCATCGCCCCTTCTCCAGGCTGGCTGCAGCAGCGACTAATCGCCGCTGGCACTCGCCCCATTAATAATGTGGTGGATATTACCAACTACATCCTGCTGGAATGGGGACAGCCCCTCCATGCCTTTGATGCTGATTCCTTGGAGACTTTAGCAAAGAAAAAGCCCCTGACCTTAGGCGTACGTCTCGCCAAATCTGGTGAAACCCTCACAACCCTGGATAGCCAAAAGCGCAAGCTGCAGGAACAAACCCTGGTGATTACCGCTAATGATCAGCCAGTGGCCTTAGGGGGCGTAATGGGAGGTGAGGAGACTGAAGTTAAAGACACGAGTACTCGCTTAGTCCTGGAAGCTGCGCTATTCAACTCTCTGACCATTCGACGCTCAGCCCGTAGTCAAAGCCTCCGCAGTGAAGCCTCGGCCCGCTACGAGCGTGGGGTCAATGAATCTCAATTAGAAACTGCTTGCCTGCATGCCTTGCAGCTGTTGGTGGATTTGACAGGGGCCAAGGTGGTTGCTCAACAGCGAGCCGACCATCGCAAGTCTTTGGAACGGTCGATTGAGCTGCGTTTGGATCGAGTGAATCATGTGTTGGGTAAAGTCAAAGGTAAGAAAGGTGAGCCAACAGACTTAACCGCCAAAGATATCCTGCCGATTTTAAAATCTCTCAGTTTTGACACGACCCCCACCAATCGGCCTGAGACCTGGACTGTCAAGGTGCCGCCCCATCGCCATAGCGATATTGAACGCGAAATCGACTTGGTAGAGGAAATTGCTCGACTGTATGGCTATGACAATTTCTGTGAGACTTTACCTGCTAAGACCGAGTTAGGCACCCTATCCAGTCAGGATGCTTTGGCCCGTAAACTCAGAGAAGCCTTCCGGGCAGTGGGGTTAACTGAGCTAATCCACTATTCCTGGGTCAAACCTGGGGGGGATGACCAAGTGGTCGTGGTGAATCCCTTATTGGTGGAGTTCTCTGCTCTGCGCACGGAAATGCTGACCAGCTTGCTGAATGCCTGTCAACGCAACTGGGAACAGGGGAATGGAGCGCTCAATGGCTTTGAAATCGGCCAAGTGTTCTGGAAAGAGGGCGAGAAACTAAAAGAGGCTCGGGCCATTGCAGGCATTCTGGGGGGCGACCCCGCCCAAGGCAAATGGATGCGCACCGCCAATCAAGACTATGCCATGACCTGGTTCGAAGCCAAGGGATTATTGGAGCGAGTCCTAAGCCAGTTGGGATTGTCAGTGACGTTTCAATCCGATTGTCCTGATCAGCGGCTCCATCCGGGATGCACGGCGGCCCTGATTTCTCAGGGAGCGAAGCTTGGCTATTTCGGCCAGATCCATCCTCAAGTGCAGCAGGAGCGAGACTTGCCGACGGTCTATGTCTTTGAGCTGAATTTAGACTTACTGCTAGAACAGCTCGCCCGCTTGCAGACGAAGGCAACGTTATTTTCTACCTATTCCACCTATCCAGCTGCTGATCGCGATTTGGCTTTCTTTATTCCTACGGAGGTAACTGTTGCCGAAATCGAAAAAGTGATTCGCAAGGCAGCAGGCGGTCGTAAGCAATCCCTGCTGACGGCCATTGAGCTGTTTGATGAATACCAAGGGGAACATGTGCCGGAAGGGCAGCGGAGTTTGGCGTTTCGATTGCTGTATCAGGCGTGCGATCGCACCCTCACGGACGAAGAGGTCAACCCCATCCACCAAAAGGTGCGTAACGCCCTAGAAAAGCAGTTCAAGGTGAGCCTCAGAAGCTAAGTCCGCCGACTTGCCACTATCTCAGGAAGTTTAACAATAATTTGATTGCGGCCATTGACCTTGGCCTCATACAGAGCTGCATCCGCAACCGCCACCAAGTGAGTGGGGTGATAAATAGGTTGGGGCACAGTGCTCGCAATCCCAATACTCAAAGTGACATGATCGGCCACCTCAGACTGCAAATGCTCAATTCGCAAATCAAGCATCGCCCGCTGGATTTTTTCCGCCACCAGACAGGCCTGCTTATGATCGGTATTGGGCATGATCACTGCAAACTCTTCGCCCCCATAACGAGTCGCTAAATCTCCCGTCCGCCTGACGTTGGCGTTGATGACACAAGCAATCTTTTGGAGACAGTGATCCCCTGCTTGATGACCATAGGCATCATTAAAGCGTTTGAAATAATCAGCATCACACATAATCAAAGCCAAAGGCTTCTGTTGGCGCTGCATACGTCGCCATTCTTGCTCCAATACCTGATCAAAACACCGCCGATTAGCCAGTTCAGTCAAGCCATCCAGATGGGCCAGTCGATTTAGGGCAGCGGTCTTTGCCTCAACCTTAGCCTGCAAAATTTGATTACTATTCTGTAAGTAGCTAATCACTAGGATCAGGCTGGTGACCGCCAGACAGCCAATCACAATCAATGTGGTCCAGATACTCTTTAACCCCTCTTGCGCCTGAGCCACAAAGGCATCAATGGGCTGAGTGATTTCTAGAACTCCTCGTACATCGCCCACCTGCCAATCGGTTTTAGGACTCCCTGGCCAAGTGTTATGACACTTGACACAGCTCGGTTCCATTTGGACGGCTTCGGCATAGCGAAACAAAAGGTGATCCTTCTCTTTCGCTTTTTGGTAGTAGAAGCCAGTCGGGTTTCGCTGTAAATACTTCAGCGCCTTCTGTTCAAATATATTTTGGGGTCCCCCTGACCCTTGGCGATTGGGAAAGGGGTAGTTACTAAACAAGCGAAAAGATAGACCACTTTCCGATTGGCTGACCCGTTCTCCCAACTCAATTGTGAAAGTCGCAGGCACTGGAACACCACCTGCCATTTGATGGTATTCAGGACTTGCCGTCACATTATCTACATCATCCAGGCGCCCCACCACAGACTGGCTATAAAGGAGCCAAGCTTCCTTAACCGTATTCACAGAAACCCGCGCATGTTGAAGTGCTTGGGCATCCACTAAATCTGCCGATAACTCAAAGGTGCCCGAGAGGGCAACCCCCGTACCCATACAAAGCAGCAGCACCAGGATCAGTGCTATCCGTTGATACAACCAAAGTGTTAGCTTTCGAAATCGCTGCAAATTAGACAAGCCCCCAAAAGTTCAGCCTGCAGAGATAGCAAAGACAAACCTCAGCTCAGTGATGACACCAAACTTTTCCGATTTACAGCAATCACACAAGGGAAAATAATGCAGAGTACAACCAATCGTTCACTGCTAGATTAAGCATCGTAGTCTTTAGCTGTTACTGACTACAAAATAGCGGGATAACACCCAGACTAGAGATCAAGCAGTCCTTCAATGGTTAGTTATAAAGCTCACCTGTTAATACCCATTAATTATAAAGACCGATTCGCCCAAATGGCCCGTCATACAGAGAAATTAGCGAATAAATATACCCCGTTCTTTCTGTCTAGAAATTAAAATATTTGAGACTCAAGATTTACTCCTGTCGAAAAAATTGAATCGCCATCGAGTTCACAGACAGGTTCAACATTGCCACGTTAGGCTATAGCAGTATCAGCACCGGATATTTTGGAGACCTCATGGCAGCGAAACCTAACGTTTTTTCTAACGTTCTCTCACCCTTTGCATGGCGATCTCGAATCTCTCGTCTCGCAACGGTATTAGCAGGGCTATGGGTTCTCGGTACTGTCCTATGGAGTCCGATTGGCATCAATGCGGAAGCCCTAGCAGGGGTAGGCTTTACAGATTCCGCCCTTTACCAAGAGAAATCAGGATATAGCCTAGATGGGATCGGCAAAGTCTACATGGGCAGAGAAATCGCCCAGGTTATGGGACATCAGGGGGCAGGATGGCTAGAGCGCTCGGGACGGGCTAGCAGTGAGCAACCTCGGCGATTGGTGGAAGCCCTCAACTTAAGCCCGACGGACGTCGTCGCTGATATTGGAGCGGGGACGGGGTATATGAGCTTTCGGATGACGCCCTTCCTACCTGAAGGAAAGGTTTTAGCGGTCGATATTCAGCCTGAGATGGTGGAAATCCTCAATTATTTCAAAGAAGAACGCCAGGTTGATAATTTAGACGCAATTTTAGGCAATGAACAGAGCCCTAACTTACCTGAGCAAAGTGTGGACTTGGTGTTGATGGTGGATGCTTACCACGAGTTTGAGTTTCCCAACGAAATGATGACGGGCATCGTTAAAGCTCTCAAGCCCGGTGGCAGAGTTGTTTTAGCCGAGTATCGGGCTGAGAACCCGCTGGTGATGATTAAACCCTTACACAAGATGACCCAAAAGCAGGTCCGCAAAGAGATGCTCAAAGTCGGATTGGTCTGGAAAGAAACCAAAAACCTATTGCCCCAGCAACATTTGATGTTTTTTGAAGCCGCTTAGGGACTTCGCTCAGGCAACCGTTATATCAGCCCATCTTGCCCCTGGATGTGATCCCAACCATGACGTTGGCCCAGAGACGTGCCAAGATGGTGCTGAGAGTCGGGCTTTGGAGTCTCCTGTATGCGTCTAAAAGTTCAGTGGCTATGGGTTGGGATTGGCATTGTGCTAGGGGCACAATCGGTTGCAGCTGAGTCTGCTATCGCCAATGGATCGGCCGTGCAGCAAACGGCTAATCCGGGCATCACCCAACTGAGAGCCCAAGGTCCTGCTGGACTGGAACGTTTTTTAAAGGACCATGCCCAGGCACTACAGTCCACCGCGCTGCCTGATCCACACCTAAGGACTCAACTGGATGCACTCTGTAAGCAGCGAGATTGTCACGCCTCTCAGCTGTATTGGCATACGGATTTAGCGAAGGCGCAAGCAGAAGCCCAAGCCAGCAATAAGCCCATTTTGTCTTTACGGTTATTGGGCAACTTAGATGAAGAGCTGAGCTGTGCCAATAGTCGATTCTTCCGAGTCGCCCTCTATCCCAATGCCGAGGTGTCTCAATATTTACGCGAACGGTATGTTTTGCACTGGGAGTCCGTGCGTCCTGCCCCCGTTATGACTATTGATTTTGGCGATGGTCGCCAGCTCAAGCGCACCGTCACGGGCAACAGTATCCACTATATTCTGGATGCTAAGGGCCGTCCCTTTGAGGCATTGCCTGGACTTTATGGCCCTCAAGCTTTTCTCCAGCATTTACAGCGAGCCGAGGCACTCTGGAAGCAAACGGCTAGCCTACAAGAAGGCGAATACCAACAAGCCCTGCAAACCTATCATCAGCAAAGACTAGAAGCCATTCAAACGAATTGGACTCAAGACTTACAAACGGCAGGGATCAAGGATGTTCCTGTACTGCAGGCACTACCTGATGCCACGAAGCCCAATGCAGTAGATGCTGCACCCATTGCGGTTACCAAATCCCTGGTGGAGATCCCCTTGGTGTCTTCGTCCATGAGTCTATCGACTTTGGCCAACCAAAACCGCGATCAACTCAACGAAGCCACCCAGCCTCAGACCTGGGGGAAATTAGCTGAATTTCAGGCAGATAGAGCGAGGCTAGATGAGAATAGCAAGTCCTTGATGCGAAGTAAGCATCGCGCTTACCATGCTCCTGAAACGCTGGCCAAAACCGTCAAAAGCTTTGAACAGGCTATGGCCATTGATACGGTCCGCAACGAGTACCTTCTCCATTCGCGCATCCACCAGTGGTTTGTAGAACGCAACCAAACCGGAACGATATATCAGCTGAATGAGAAGGTGTATGCCGACTTATTTCTAACGCCGAGTTCTGATCCCTGGTTGGGGTTGGTATCGCCGGATATCTACAGTGCTATTGAGGGGGATGGGATCGAGGTTCAGTAGAGGGTCTGCTTTAGAGGGCCTCAACATCATCAGGCCCTGCCAACAATAGCTCACGATAGCCAAGACGGTTTGTCTCATGCTGCGAGGATGGAAACCCGCCCAAGCATTGAAGCTCAAACACACCACGGCAATGGTGAACAGAATATAGGTAGGAGCCATAATCACGCCGATGATCAGCCAGGACAGATCGTGGAGCGCTAGCAGAACTGCCGCTAGGCTAGAGAAACCGATACTGGCGCGGATGGATCGAGGGGAATGATCTCGACTGACTTTATAAACCGTTAAGGCAGTAGACAGGATATTGATGGGGACTAGGGATGCACAAATGCCAACGCAGTTGCATCGGGAAAAGTCGAGAAGGGCGTTAAGACTTAGCATGTCCCCCGTTCTATCATGTTTAGGAGATCGATGCGGCGAATTGCAAGAGCTAGGCAATAATACTTAATCTGCTTTGATCCCCATTGTCCTAGATTCCAGTGAGGTCATTCCTGATGAGTGCGTCCCCAACTTTAGGTCCTATCCATCCCCTTGTCCCCGCTGGGGAAGATCTGGAACCTGCGATCGCATTTTACGAACAAAAACTCGGATTCAAGGTTATCCACCGAGAAGGAGATCCGCTCAGGTTGGCGATTGTCCAGCGAGATATGGCCGTGATCTATCTGTGCAAAAACAGCTACCAAAATTTGGGCAGTCCCACCAGCATCCGTATTCAGGTCAACGAGATTGACCAACTGTTTGCTGAATATGAAGCCAAAGACGACAG
Source organism: Acaryochloris marina MBIC11017 (assembly GCF_000018105.1). Classification (GTDB taxonomy): domain Bacteria; phylum Cyanobacteriota; class Cyanobacteriia; order Thermosynechococcales; family Thermosynechococcaceae; genus Acaryochloris; species Acaryochloris marina. The sequence continues at coordinate 4,332,240 of NC_009925.1, read as the reverse complement.
CATTGTCCAAGAAAAATTGGCACAAAAACCCTGGGGACCGAAAGAATTTGTGGTAACTGATCCTGTAGGCGGTTGCATAACGTTTTTTACGATGCCAGGTTCGTAAACTTTTTGACTCAGTTTCAAAACCCAAAATCTGGGCAAACCAAACCCTAATGCTCACAAGATGCCATTGGGAATCAGCATGATCACAGACGGCGATAAACAGACTTGATTGCTAGAGGTAATAGGACTACATGCTAGGTATATCGCTGATCCATTGGTTAGTTATCCTCAGTGTACTGATTAGTGCAGCTGGGGCCTTCGCCTATATTCGCGATACCCTGGCGGGTAAGACCAAGCCAAACCGGGTGTCTTGGTCTATGTGGGCCTTATCCCCCTTGATTAGTACCGCAGCTGCACTCTCAGCAGGGGCAGCTGGTTGGCCTACTTTGCGCGTTTTTATTGCGGGTTTATTGCCACTCCTAATTTTTTTCGCCTCATTTGTCAATAAACGCAGCTACTGGAAAATGGGAGTCTTTGACTTGAGCTGTGGGGCGTTCTCGTTACTGGCGGTGATTTTATGGGCTGCGATCGCATCTCCGCAACTAGCCATCCTCTGTGCCATCATCGGCGATATTTTTGCCTCTTTTCCCACCTTAATTAAAACCTGGAAATATCCAGATACCGAGACAGGCGCGATGTTTTTTGCCAGTCTCCTCAGCGTGCTATTGGTTCTACCCTCGATTCCCGTCTGGAATATTGCCAATGCTGCCTTTCAGGTTCACCTATTGATTATGAGTTCACTGCTGTTATTTGCTGTCTACCGCAAACTGATTCAGAGACGATTTCACTTTTCCAAGTAATAGCTGTTGCGTACACTCCAGAATTATTGATCCATTTCCAAAAATTAATCTCGGGCAATCCCTGATTTTCTCCCAAAGGAATATCTCGATTCTCTTGCAAGTCTTTATCTGCGTATGTGAATGTATAACAATATTTGATGAGTAGGTGAATTAATTGCATCTCCAGAAACCACAGCTATTAAGGTGAGAACTACAACTACAACTCCATGCCGTTTTTGGCTGACAGATACAGTTACTTAACCTACCTCAACCGAGTTAAACTTATTCGAAGTGGAAAAGGCAAGTCAAAATGCTGCATTATTCTAAAAACTGGGACGCCATCGTTATGCACCGACACCAATTAGAGTTCAGTTAAAATGCAAAAACGTTTTCGCATCGCATTTTCATTTGCAGGAGAAAACAGAGATTTTGTTGCCCGAATAGCAAACTTTCTTGCAGATCGCTTCAGCAAAGAACAACTTCTTTACGATAAATTTCACGAGGGAGAATTTGCCCGTAGCGATCTTGCCTTTTATCTTCCCTCGCTTTATGAGAAGGAAGCCGATCTGGTCGTTGCTATCCTATGCAATAACTACAACGAGAAAAAGTGGTGCGGCCTTGAGTGGAATGCTATTTATAGTGTTCTCATGCAGCGTAAAAATGAAGAAGTTATGCTCTTACGCTTTGGCAACTGCGAACCTACAGGATTGTTTGGTCTTGCAGGTTTTGTTGATCTGGATGATAAGACACCTGAAGAAACAGCTGTACTTATTCTCAGTCGCCTTGCGATTAATGAAGGGCGTAAGAAGGAGTACTATCTTTCGACAAACTCTAAAGATCTGGGTTGGCCTGATATCACCCCTACGCTTGACTGGCCTGTGGCAAATCATCGTGAAGCGAAGCTTGCTTTTGCAAAGCTAATTACGCATAGAGCACCATTCAGAATACTTCCAATCTACGGTCCGACAGAAATAGGTAAGACCCACTTAACAAAGCAGTTTCTCCGAAATGCATTTAAAATTCCGGGATTAACTTGCGGACGTCTAGACTTCAAAGGTTCTACAGACATAGACACGGAACTGCGGATTTTTGCTCAGAACCTCAAGATTGAGGCCCCATCTGGTAGGGTTGTTAGTCAACTTTCTCAAATTTTTACTTCCCTCCAAAAGATTGCGCGTCCCACCCTCCTTATTTTCGACACGTTTGAGATGGCTGGCGAAGCAGAGGCCTGGATGCAACAAAGTCTACTCCTTTCGATCATTCGCGAAACTTGGCTACGTGTTATCGTAGTTGGTCAACATACACTGAAGGTGCACGGAGAACCGTGGGATGAAGCAAGTATCTCACCCATAGAGCTCAGCTTACCTACACCTGAAGAATGGTTTGAGTACGGTCAGACCTACGAACCGGGCCTCCAGCTTGAGTTTGTTCGCACAGCCCATCAGTACTCTAAAGGCAAGAGTACAACACTTGCCCAACTGTTAGGGCCTTCGGATTAAAGCCAATGGATTTCACTGAACGACTCCGTATTCTCCAAAACGCAAAAGGTGACCCAGCAGCCCTTGTTCTTGCTAGTGTCGATTTAGCCCATTCCCCGCTTTCTGAATCACGGCGCCTATCAATTAAAAAGGCATTAATCGCTGCTGCCATACCACACTGGTGCGATTGCGACCTCCTTGTGGCTGTGCTGGACACAACACCCGATCAGGGAGACATCTTATTCAATTCTTTGCGCAAACTCACTGTTATTGAACCCTTTCCTGCCCGGGGCGAGAAAGCCGTGAATGTCCACGAGTCTGCTCGCCTTACCTTGCGGGATTATTTGCGGAAGACAGATCCCGCTCGCTGGCTTTTGTTGTCCACCAATGCTCGGAATTACTTAAACGAGCGTACAGAAGTTCATGCTCGGATCGAAGCACTCTACCACTTGTTTGCAACCGATCAAATAGCTGCTGCAGCCGAATGCGAACTGCTAACTCAGGAAATCACATGCTCTATGCAGCCTGAGAATACTACTGCACTCTCCCTAGCTCTGGAGGAACTAGCTAATGCCGGCTGGCTCAAAGGAAAAGCCCGAGTGGAAGCACTACTAGCTACTTTTGAAGTTCGCAGTTTGCGCGGGGACACCGCCCAACTTGAGGATCAAGCGCTTCAAGTTGTGAATCTTGCTCATGCAGCATCCCATCAATCGGGGATTGCCCGGGCACAGCGCCTTCTAGGAGACATCTACCAAACTAAAGGACGACTGGATGATGCACTCCAAGCATTCAATGAATACCTCTCTATCTGTCAGAACCTGACTTCAGCCGATCCATCTAACGCAGCATGGCAAAGTGATCTCGCTGTCGCACATGCGAGGACCGGAGACATCTACCAAACCAAAGGACGACTGGATGATGCACTCCAAGCATTCAATGAATACCTCTTTATCTGTCAGAATCTGACTTCAGCCGATCCGTCTAACGCAGCATGGCAGCGTGAACTCGGTGTCGCATATTCGAAGACCGGAGACATCTACCAAACCAAAGGACGACTGGATGATGCACTCCAAGCATTCAATGAATACCTCTCTATCTGTCAGAACCTGACTTCAGCCGATCCGTCTAACGCAGCATGGCAACGTGAACTCGGCATCGCGTATTCGAGGACTGGAGACATCTACCAAACTAAAGGACGACTGGATGATGCACTCCAAGCATTCAATGAAGACCTCTCTATCTGTCAGAATCTGACTTCAGCCGATCCGTCTAACGCAGCATGGCAGCGTGAACTCGGTGTCGCATATTCGAGGACCGGAGACATTTACCAAACCAAAGGACGACTGGATGATGCACTCCAAGCATTCAATGAAGACCTCTCTATCTGTCAGAACCTGACTTCAGCCGATCCGTCTAACGCAGCATGGCAAAGTGATCTCGCTGTCGCGCATGCGAGGACCGGAGACATCTACCAAACCAAAGGACGACTAGATGATGCACTCCAAGCATTCAATGAATACCTCTCTATCTTTCAGAACCTGACTTCAGCCGATCCGTCTAACGCAGAATGGCAGCGTGAACTCGGTGTCGCATATTCGAAGATCGGAGACATCTACCAAACCAAAAGACGACTGGATGATGCGCTCCAAGCATTCAATGAATACCTCTCTATCTGTCAGAACCTGACTTCAGCCGATCCATCTAACGCAGCATGGCAACGTGAACTCGGCATCGCATATTCGAGGACCGGAGACATCTACCAAACTAAAGGACGACTAGATGATGCACTCCAAGCATTCAATGAATACCTCTCTATCTGTCAGAATCTGACTTCGGCCGATCCGTCTAACGCAGCATGGCAGCGTGAACTCGGCATCGCGTATTCGAAGATCGGAGACATCTACCAAACTAAAGGACGACTGGATGATGCGCTCCAAGCATTCAATGAATACCTCTCTATCTGTCAGAATCTGACTTCAGCCGATCCGTCTAACGCAGAATGGCAGCGTGAACTCGGTGTCGCATATTCGAGGACCGGAGACATCTACCAAACCAAAGGACGACTGGATGATGCACTCCAAGCATTCAATGAAGACCTCTCTATCTGTCAGAATCTGACTTCAGCCGATCCGTCTAACGCAGAATGGCAGAGTGATCTCGCTGTCGCGTATTCGAAGACCGGAGACATCTACCAAACTAAAGGACGACTGGATGATGCACTCCAAGCATTCAATGAATACCTCTCTATCTGTCAGAACCTGACTTCAGCCGATCCATCTAACGCAGAATGGCAGCATGATCTCGCTGTCGCGCATTCGAAAATCGTAGCCATCTATGAGGCCCTCCAATAGTATTGCCTGCAGTTTTAGAATTTGCGATTGACGTTCTCGTGGACAATACAGACTAATTGCTAGCTTTAAACTCTCACGATTAATGCTGATGACAACACAGGATGGATCGGATCAAACGAATGACAATTCATCTACAACAGATTTAAAGCTTTCAAACTGCGACGCGTTACTTCTGCCCGAGCGGGTAAATCTTTCTGATCACCGATATCGAGATTGGTGGCAAAGAAATAGACATTGTCATTTTGCTCGACATAACCCACATACCAACCAATGCCAGGCTGAAGTGCCCAACCCGTCTTCGCTCGGATGGTGTACTCAGGTGTTTGCTCCACAATCATGATCTGTTTCACCGTTGCGATCGCAGATTCTGAAAAAGGGAGTTCATTGCGATACAACCGCTGGAGGAACTGAATCTGTTCCGTCGGTGAAATCCGTAAATCTCCCGTCAGCCAAAAGGTATCTATCTCATCGGCCTTGCCAATGGATTGATTGCCGTAGCCGACTTTAGTCACCCATTGCTGCATCCGCTGAAAGCCAATGCGACGCGCTAATACCTGGTAGAACCAGACTGCCGATACCTTAAACGCGGTTTGCAAATTCAGGTCTCGATTCCAAGTGGGGAAACTGCGTTCCACCCCATCCCAGGTCAGAATAGCAAGGTCATTAGCAATCACCCCTGTTTCTAGGGCAATCAGGGAGTTGAGGATCTTAAAGGTGGATGCAGGTAAAAACGGCTGGGTATTGCGAGCCGGATTGTGCTGATAGGTGCGGTTGCGTTTGAGGTCGTAAATCAAAATCGAGCCGTTGACCTTGAGATCTTGAAAAGGCTGGGCCAGGGAAACCGTCTGCTGAGCCAATTGGGGAGTGGCTGCAACAGATAGTTCGCCCCAGGGGATGGCGGTTACAGATAGACTTGCGATCGCCAAACACCGGGCAACCCTGTACCCCAACTTTTTATCAGCGTGGTTAACCATCTTCTCCATAACCTACATTCAAAAAACTGCGGGGCAATACACTGAATCGGTCTCACCCCTAATATGGATGGCTCCTACTGCACCGTCTTGATATCCACCGTCAGAGCTTCAATGTTGGTTTGCAGCTCAGGGGACAACTCCTTTTGATAGCGGCCGCCGAGATGCTGGGCAAAAAAGCGTTCCAGAGAGGCAGTCATGGTTAACAGATTGATCTCTTTCCGAAAGCCATGACCTTCATCTGGGGCAATCAGATAGTCCACGGGGCGACCGAGGTCTCTTAAGGCCGCTACGATCTGATCTGACTCGGCCTGTTTCACCCGAGGGTCATTGGCACCTTGAATCACCAGCAACGGCGCTTGAATATTCTGGGCCGAGAATAGCGGCGACTGAGCTTTCAAACGGTCCTGATCGGCTGGATCCTTTGGGTCGCCGACCCGGAGGGCAAACATGGATTTCATCGGTACCCAGTAGGGGGGAATAGAATTGAGCAGGGTCATAATATTGGAGGGACCCACCACCGAAGCCCCCGCTGCATACAGTTCAGGAGTAAAGGCCAACCCAGCCAAGGTCGCATAGCCACCATAGGAAATCCCGGTAATGCCGACCCGCTTAGGATCCGCAATACCCTGGTCAATGAGATACTGGACGCCATCCGTCACATCATGCTGCATAATGCCGGTTCCCCATTGCTCATTTCCCGCATTGAGAAACGCCTTTCCATAGCCCGTCGACCCGCGAAAGTTGGGCTGCAAAATGGCATAGCCTCGATTGGCCAAGAACTGGGCGGCACCGTCATAGCCCCAGTAATCCCGCGCCCAAGGGCCACCGTGGGGAAACACAATCACTGGGAGATTCTTGGGCTCAACGCCTTTGGGTAAGGTCAGATAGGCTGGAATTTCTTGGCCATCGCGACCTCGGTAGCGAATCGGTTGGCGAGGGGCCAAGTGTTGACTGGGTAGCTCTGGGCGCACATCATAGAGCTTTTTCAGAGTTTGAGCCTGGCGATCAAATAGGTAGGTGGCTCCAGGATTTACATCACTTTGGGCATTAATCAATGCCAATCGATCATCCCGAGTGACCGACCCAATGGACAGCTCCAGCTTAGGAAGCTGCTGGCGCAAAAACTTCAAATCCGCAGTGAGCTGATCGGTTTTGGGATAGACGCGACGGCGATCGCCCACGTAATAGGTGGCAACCAATTCATCCGTGGCCTGGGAAAATAATGCACCTCCAAAGTCCACCTGATTTTCAGGATCGGATTCAACGGGTTGGCTCTGCTGAGTGTCCACATTGAGCAGTTCCAGCCGGGTAAAATTCACGTCTCGGTTGGTGCGCAGATAAACCCGCTGACCGTCTGGGTGAAAGCGAATCGGGGCACAGGTCTCCTCAACCTTGCAGGAATACAGGGGGGTGAGCTTGCCGTTTTCAACCTTGAGCAGTTCATTGCCTTTCTCAAGGGTTTGGCGGGCCGCCAGGCGAACTGTTCCATCTAAGTCCGTGACCCAGCCCGCAATATTCTGATCGTTTTGGATCAGGAGGGTCCGCTCTCCCGTGGTGAGATTGAGACGATAGACATCATGGACCTGTGGATTACGGTCATTGAGGCCAATAATCACTTCATTGGGGGTCCGTTTCGGCACGGCATAGACCTGAGCTGTTATCCCTTCAAACGGGGTAAGGTCACGAGCTTGAGTCTGGCCACCGACGGTTTTGGGGTCAACGGCATAGAGCCGGAAATTTTCATTGCCCCCTTTATCCTGACCGTAGAGAATATAGCGACCGTCCGCACTCCAGAAATAGATCATAATCGGGCTTGTAGCGTCGGCCGTGACGGGACGAGCAGCGGACATCGGTTCATTAATGCCTTTAACCCAGACATTAATCACCCCCTTTAGAGGTTTTTGGAAGGCCAGAAATTGACCATCCGGGGACAGTTGGGCACCGGAAATCTCTGGATCGGAGAAAAACAGCTCGCGGTCGATCAGTGGGGGCAGGCTGGTTTGAGGGCTGGGGCTTTCCGCTGCGAGGCTGGCAGAGATGGGGGTCAGCCCCATCAAGCTAGCCATAAACATTAGGCTAACGGTGCGCGGTAAGGGTTGCATAGGGTGTACTCCACAATAGGTTAGTTCGGATCTGATTGAATGTGGTCTATGGGTTGCGATCGCACGCTCCAATACGGATGCGATAGATATTCAAGGACAGATGTTCTAAGATCGAAAAGGTATTGTGCAAACGGCTTCAAACCGTTACGGTTGCCCCAAGTTCATGTTCTGGTCCGGGTATAGAGGAGGCTGAATCAACTGGTCACACCATTGATTCAGAAGATCGGAAAAATGCAACGGTTTCTTGCTGATGCAGGGTTGATAAGGATTCTACAGCCTGATCAGAGAAATCATCGGGAAGCGGTCTCCATTGAAATAGGCCGGTTTAGAGGCGTCCTCCTTTTCCTTCTATCCCCTCATCACCTGCAGTTCTGGCATAGGACATAGACGCCCTGTTCCCCGACTTTCCCCATGATTGAACCAACCGTTCCCCCCGAATTGATATCTGTTGCTTCCTGTACTCACACAATTTGGATTAGACATTTTTCTAAATGCTTGAAAATGCAACATTGGTCTGGGACCTAGAGCAAGCCAATAAGGTTGCGCTAGGATTTTCCACCTCATTGGACCCTGAGACCATTGCCCGTCTCGCCACAGATGGCTTCGTGGAACAGTTTAACTGTGCCTTTGCCCGCATCTGGCTGGTGGAGCCGGATCAGACGATGCTGAAACTAGTGGCTTCTTCTGGACTCTATACCCGCACTGACGGCACATTCAGCCGCATTCCCATGGGGGAATTTAAGATTGGCAAAATTGCTCAAAATCGGGTTTCTCTCCTGAGCAATAATTTGGCCAAGGAATCCTGGGTAAGGAATCCAGATTGGGCCATCGCCAACAATATCAACGGCTTTGCAGGGTACCCCTTAGCCCATGGAGATAAGGTGATTGGTGTCTTGGCGGTATTTAGTCATGACGCTATCCGTCCAGAGTTTCTGAAGATTTTATCCAGTCTCTGTACCACCCTGACCGTAGCTTTAGAAATGGCGTCTCTGCACCAGTCAGAACGGCAGGTGCCCCCAGGCATGGACACCCAACGGATCTTGGCCAATCTGTCTTTATCGGATGCGATGGCCCATATCTTAGGGCAAGCAACCGTATTGGTGTTGGGGACAGAACGATGTCTAGACGTGTCCAAAACCCATCTCTTTTTGCGGACTGCTGAAACCCTTAAGGATCTCGATTGCAGCTACTGCCGCCTGACCTACGGCGAAGATGCAGTAACCTTAGAAGCCATTGCTGCCGCCCCCGTCTCCCCCGAACGGAGCGCCTGGGAGCGAACCACCTTTGGTCGTTTATCTTTGATGGCGTCATGTTTTAATGGCATCTTCAAAATCAGTTCAGAACCTAATATCAAGGCCATTCAAGTGGCCTTAACCTTTCCTGTAGCCGTTCAAGAGACTCGTGTGCGCATCCAGTGTGCGTCTCCCTTAGTGCAAACGGGACTGATGCACCTGGCCTCTGGAGCTGGATTACAGGTTTGCGTCAGCAGCGATCCAAAAATCCCGCTTCTAACGGATCAAGTGGACCTGCTCGAAACCAGTCACTATGCGCTTTGGGTCAGCCATAGCTCAGCCATAACACCCAAAAGCGCCAAGGCAAACCTCCAGCTTTCCATCACTGCTGAGCAATTAGGGGAAGCGGTGGTATCTGTCATGCAAGGGGAAACCTGGGGACTAGATCAAGACGAACAGCAGCTTTCTGCCCGTGAAAGAGACGTTCTGGCGTTATTAGTCCAGGGCTTTCGTGATCGCGATATCGCTGAGCAGCTCTTTATCAGCGATAGTACGGTTAAATTTCATATCAACAATATCCTCGTTAAACTGAACGCGAAAACCCGGCTACAGGCTCTCTATAATTTGATGTCCCTCCAGGGGCATGAGATTTAGAGAACGTCAAAAGGCGATAATACGTCTTTTATCCTGGCCACACTTTGAGACTGTCTCAGTCACCGGTTGAATAGACGGTCTCTCTACAGCAGGCTTGAGTCGCCTGCGCATCATGCTCAAACTCAGCAAGTACAAAAAGAACAAAATCAGCGATAAATGAATACTGGCTTTAACGGCCAGCCAAGGGATACGGTTAGGCATGTGTTTATCAAGGGTATCGACAGTAAGAGTCACATCTGGCACCATTGGTATCGTTTCTATGTTCAGGGCAGATCAGTGATGCCAATGAGAGCGGAATAGAGAGCAGATATCTTGTGAATGTTGACGGTGCGATTTCAATTAAGAATGACCTCAAAAAACGAACAAAGTTCAGTTAAGTTTTAAAAAATTCCGCAGAATTTTTAACTAATATACTTCGATAGTTCTTCTACAGTTTATGAGGTCAGATCAGCTCTCGTAACTCTATATTTAAAGAGGACTTTAGCTAGATAATCCAAACTTATGCCCCAAAGCCAAATCTTCACTAAAACCCTTACACAGAAATACTTTAGGGAAAAATCAGCCATCCTATCTAGCCATATTCTGTTGCGTTAACCTATTGATATCCTTAGGCCATAGATCAAATTAATTTATGGGGGATGGCAGATAAAAATAGAAAAGCTATTAGTTTTTACAGGGACTATTTCTAATAGTATTGCCAGCTTGATAAAGCCGAGTTAGAAATACTAGGATCTTAGAGTGCGTTGCATGTTGCACCATCATTTCTGAAGTGCTGCAACATCAGCGTTCAATCCTTGATCAAAATTCAGCTGGGAGATGGAATATGAGGCGGGAGCACCCCAATATCTCTATATTTAGACGACTAGATCCGAGTAACCTGGCTGCAGACCCAACGCTGTTTGCCCCTGGTTTTGTTTGGCATTTTTTCAATCCCCACCTCCCCGATATTGAGGGGGACTATGTGGGGTTAGCGGGCCTGCAAGCCTTCTTTGAGGTATTGGAAACGCTGACAGCAGGAACCTTTCAGGTTGAACCCATCTCCGTTACGGCAGTGGGCGATGAGCTGATCGTCACCCATGTCAAAGATCGGATGATGTTGAACGGGCAACCCATCGAGCTGGATGCTGTTGTAGTGTGGCGAATGGTCAATGGCTGTATTGCGGAAGCCTGGGATATCCCATCGGTTTATACCGAACACCCTCCGATTCCACAAGTTGCTTAACTCAGCCAGATATCCCATCGTTCCCCATGACGACTCGTAGCCACCGAATCGCGTTCTCATCGCATGACCAAGGAGATGCTTATGACTCAGTCGATGCAGTTTTGGGACAAAGTTGCTGATAGCTATGCCAAGCAGCCCATTGCCGATCAGGCCACTTACGAAAAAAAGCTAGAAGTGACGCAAAAGTACCTACAGCCAGATATGGAGGTCCTGGAATTTGGCTGTGGCACCGGCTCTACTGCTTTGATTCATGCGCCCCATGTGAAGCATATTCGGGCGATTGATTTTTCAGCCAACATGATAAAAATCGCCCGGTCCAAAGCCGAGGCCCAGAACATCCAAAACGTCACCTTTGAGCAAGCCAGCATTGACGAGTTGAGCCTCCCTAATCAAAGCATTGATGTGGTGCTGGGTCTAAACGTTTTGCATTTACTGAAAGACAAGGAAACCGAAATTGCCAAGGTCTACAACATACTCAAACCGGGTGGACGGTTTATTACGAGTACGGTGTGCCTGGGAGGAACGATGGATTGGCTAAAGGTGGTTGCCCCCATTGGCAAATTTCTGCGGCTATTTCCACTGGTCAGGGTCTTTTCGGTACAAGAGTTGGAGCAAAGTTTGACGGATGCAGGCTTTGAGGTTGAGCAACCCTGGCAACCCAGTGAGTTCACCTGGCAGCTGGGCTCGGGAAAGGTCGCATTTATTGTGGCAACCAAAGCAGCTTAGAAAAGGAAAAGCATGACACAGTGGATAACAATTTTCGGAACGAGCAGTGTCAGGGGAACACCCCTTGATCGTGGCTAGATCAGGGTATGTTTATGAGGTCGCACTGGGGTCGTGCATCAAAGAAGTGTGGGTTTGTTAAACCGATAGGGAGTCGAGTTGTTTTATTTCCTCATGCAATGTCCTCTATGTGGTCATCCTAAAACCCACAAACATGGCAAGACCAGCAAAGGCAGTCAACGTTACCGTTGCCCCCACTGTCAACAGACCTTTAGTGAGACCTTTGACACCCTGTGTTATCGCCGTCAGATCTCTCCTGAAACGATCCAGACCATCCTTCAAGCTCATGTTGAAGGGAGTAGTCTACGAGGACTCTCTCGCATCACGGGTGTAGCGTATAACACTTGTGTGAGTGTGGTTCGTTCAGCGAGTCATAAATCCCAAATGATTCACAATGGGGAAGTTCAGGCCGTTGCGACCGACGTCATTAATGCAGATGAGTTGTGGTCCTTTGTCAAAAAAAGCAAAAGCACTGTGAGCCGAAGGAGTTGAGGGTAGGCGACTGCTGGATAGCATTGAGTCTTGCGAAAGAGAGTGGTCTCGTGCTCAGTGGCCGTATTGGCAAACATACCGACGAGCTAGCTCAAGAATTGATTGAAAATACTGAGGGCAAAACCGCCTGTCATCATTGGCAAACGGATGGTTGGGAAGGGTACGCACGACAATTACCCGATGAGGTCGTCCATGAAGTGAGTAAAGCCCTGACCCAACGCTTAGAGCGGACCAATGGCATCGTGCGTCAGCAGACCGGGCGTTGGCATCGACGACAGAATAAGTTTGGCAAAGTCTGGCAACAGAGTGCGATGACTTTAAGATTGGTGCTGAGCTATTTCAACTGGATTTGGTGCCACTCTCGATTCAAGAACACGGCTGCCCAACGAGCTGGATTGACGGAGCGTCCTTGGAGATGGCAAGACTTAGCTTCCTATCCCACACTTTGTTGATGCACAATCCGCACTGGCATTCAAAGCCGACTGAGTCTACGCTACTATTGACGCGATTTCTGTCATTGAAGCTATGCCTATCCCTGCGTACCAAGATCCTGTAGCCCAACTCCTCACTCTAGGATATCCAGAAGATTTAAATAGCCCCGAGGCTATTGATTATCTCCAAAACTTTGGATTTACAGAAGCTCATATCCCTGAACTCAGCCGGCTCGCTGCTGAAGAAGACTTGAACTGGGATGATGAGGGAGAGGGCTATTCCCCCATGCATGCTTGTCGTGCATTAGGTCAACTCAAAACAGAGAAAGCGATTCAAGCACTGTTGGCTTTCTTTGATAGTGAGTATGACTTTTTAAGAGAAGAGTTGCCCACGATCTTGGGAAAAATAGGCCCAACCTGTATTCCCATACTCTCGGGTTATCTAGCTGAGGGGGAACGTCCTTGGCTAGGGATCTCTACGGCCGCTTCAGGACTCACCAAAATTGCTCAACTAAACCCTGATTATCGCCAAGAATGCATTGATGAATTAACGACAGCGCTAGCTCGTCATAAGGAACAAGCAGCGGAGACGAATGCAAGTTTAGTTGTCGAGTTAATCAACTTAAAAGCGACTGGAGCCGTCAGTGTAATTGAACGGGCTTACAAGGAAGGCCCAATGGACGAAATGTTCTGTGGCAGCTGGGCAAGAGTGCAGATTGCGCTAGGACTGGCAACAGAAGCAGACTTTTCTCCAGAAGAACTTCAGCATCAGGAACCAGAGTGGATGGAGCAAATCCGTCGATTGGCAAATATGACCACTGAGTTGGCACGGGAACAGAGCAAATTACCCGACTTTAGCAAAGGTGCTTTATCCCAGAACCGGAAAAAGTCAGGAAAGAAAACGACGGGGTTTGGGGCTGTGAAACCCAAGAACAAAAAACGCAAGAAAAAGTGATGAAGCGGTCTATCCAGGGAACGGATGCGTCTTTGACGGAAGGGTCTCGTCTATAGGAGTGAAGCCATCAAAAAGTTAGCGCTGGAGATCAAACAATGTCTCGCATCCAACTCGCCCTTAATGTCAAAGACCTGGAAGCGGCTACTCGTTTTTACAGCAAACTATTTGCCACTGAACCGGCCAAGCGTCGACCTGGGTATACCAACTTTGCGATCGCAAACCCGCCACTCAAACTGGTGTTATTCGAAAACTCCACAGCCACCAGCAAGTTAAACCACGTGGGCATTGAAGTGGAGTCATAGGAGCAGGTTGCAAAAGAAAGAGGTAGGCTTAGCAAAGCTAAGCCTACCAGTCTGTTCAGACAATCAAACTACTTGCTACTATGCCCTGTAAGACAAAGCCTGGGTCACCGATGCAGAGGGGGATGAGTGGGAAATTTATAAGGTCAATCTTTACCTGCTCAATCTAATGCAGTGTTTCGTGGGCAAGGCTATTTCAAGTTTTTGCAAGAAAATCTGAAACCAAGATTCTTGTGTACCCAGACTTTCCATAACATGATTGCTATCTCATGAATTGCTAATGTTTTTGAGTTACCTCTGGTGAACTGGAAATAGCCCTAGATCTGTGGATTCATATTCAGTGGTGTAAATTATGTCGAGTTTCCCCCAAACTTCCGACATCTCGCAATAAGTTATGACACTACTTGATTATTCCAATCTTTGATCCTATGACGTTTTGGCCAATATTTCCCTTAGCACCCTGGCCAATATTGATAGTCCCAGACACTGTTTTTCCAGGCTGCAGCTGTTCTAACAACTCCTGTGCAGCCTTGAGAATTTCTTCGTCTTTATCAATACCCGACTCAGCTAGTGCATCCTTTAGAGGTTCTTCCCAGACATCCGGTTTTTCTTCATATTTCGCTAATGCCATTTCTGCTTCTGGTTTCCCCACAACCTTCTTTTGAATAAGTGCTTTTAATCCCTTGTAAGCATCAGGTGCAGCATCACCTGCGACTTTAGCAGCCCCAGTAACCAGAGCTGTCAAAATAAGCATCATAGGATCCATAATTTTAAACTCCTAATAGATTGAGTTAGTGAATAGTCAAGAGGGGAAGCACTTTTACAGAAATATTTATAAGATTACTCCACTATTCTGTTCTTTATTCGAAGGAATGAATTTCTTTGCATATTTTTTGTTCATTCTACAGATAATTAATTGAGAATAATTTGGAGTCACTCCTCTTCAGGAATGTTCGAGAGGTAAACATGGTTAATGACAGCTCTCCTAGAAAGATTGATATTGGCCAGGGTGCTAAGGGAAATATTGGCCAAAATGTTATTGGGTCTACCTATATTGAGCAACAGCTCTTAATTACACCGGAGACGATTAAACTAAATTCATTCCAAGCAAGGTCACCCTATAAAGCGCTAAAACGTTTTGATGTTGACGATGTTGAGTACTTTTTTGGTCGCTATCAGCTTGCACAGGCATTGCAAGTAGCACTTAAGACCAAGAATTTGGTTTTGGTTCTTGGAGCTTCTGGTAGTGGTAAATCATCGGTAGTACGAGCAAAGATTATTCCTGAGTTCTTAAGTACTAGTTCCAATCATCATGGTTTTGTTCTGACACCTGGGAAGAATCCTTTTCAGTCACTTTATACAAGTTTAATTGGTAGAGATAAGACTGGATTGGATAAAGATTATCGCTTCGATGAGTCACAAACTGAATTTATTTTAAAGGAAAAATCCAATGTTTTCTCACAAATAGCCTACCGCCTTAAAGAACAAAATACTGAGTGGTTAGTCTTCATTGATCAATTTGAGGAACTATTTACTCGTTGTACAAACTTGCAACAGCGAAAGAATTTTATAAATAGTATTACTAAAATTGCTGACTCTAAGGATTGCTCGCTCAAGATTATGTTGGCAATGCGGGCTGATTTTCTAGAACAGTTCAGCCCATATGCTCAATTTGGCAAGGCTGTGCAACAGGAAATTTACCTCGTCACTGATATGCCAGAAGATGAACTAGAGCTGGCAATTAAGGGTCCAGCCGCGAAGCATGGAGTGCGATTTGAACCGAAGCTGGTTAGAGAAATCATTCACGATGTTCAAGGACAAGCGGGAGCTTTGCCTTTGATGCAATATACCTTGGATCAACTGTGGAAGTACGAATTCGAACATGATGAACTGAATGATCGAATTCTAAATACTCAGAATTACCGAGCTCTTGGCAAGGTGAGAGGTACCTTGGAAAAACATGTCAACAAGATCTATGAAGAACTTGGTACGGATGGACAACAAGCAGTTAAGCAGATTTTCTTAAGTCTAGTTAAACTTATTGAAACAGATGGTGTAAGCAAGCCTGTTAGCCAAAGTATGGCTAGATCCAAATTCTATGGAGCTACTGTACAAGCAACGATTGATCGGCTCATCAATGAGAATTTGTTGGTCAGCAATAGCGAGTGCTTGAACCTATCAGGCTTACCAAAGCAAGAGACCAAAAACTCTTCTGCACAACAAGCAACAATTGAGATTGCCCATGAGATTCTGTTGAGTTCGTGGAAAATGCTGGAAGGTTGGATTGATGAAACTAAGGAAACTCTGTTGATAAAATCTCGTTTAGTTGAGGATTTAGGGCGTTGGAATGAAACATGTCAATCGAATGAAGAATTACTAAAGGGTTCTTTCCTAGAGAAGGTCATTGAGCTCCGTAGTTCCAATCGTTTTGAATTACAATCTCTTACCCTCAGCGCAGATGAGAACAAATATATAAATGCTAGTCTCCGCTTTCAAAAGCGAGAATTAAAGCGAGCCAGAAGTATCGCTATTGGTGCATCTATTGGTTCGGTATTGATGGCAGGTACTGCCATTTTTGCGTTGTTTCAGACGCAAAGCGCCCAGCGGCAACGAGTAAAGCAATTGGCGACAAACTCTAAAGCTTTAGCTGAGAGCCAACCTGTGCAAGCAATAATTAATGCCATTGCTGCAAAGAGATTAAGCCAGTCAGCGTTTGTTCAATTTCCCGACCGTCCACAGTTCGATTTTGTAGACGATAGCTTACTGACTGCGGTTCTTGCTAACAGGGAGCGCAATCAGTTTATCCATAAATCTTCTGTCATGTCAGTAGCATTTAGTCCTGATGGTCAGCACATTGTCAGTGGCAGTGGTGACAATACTGTACAAATTTGGAATGCTAAGACTGGTGACCTGATCGGCAAACCATTGAAAGGACATAAGTCCTATGTCATGTCAGTAGCATTTAGTCCTGATGGTCAGCACATTGTCAGTGGCAGTTATGACAAAACCGTGCGACTTTGGGATGCTAAAACCGGTGCCCCAATCGGTAAACCATTGAAAGGACACAAGTCTGTGGTCGAATCAGTGGCATTTAGTCCTGATGGCCAGCTCATCGCCAGCAACAGTAGTGACAAAACCATGCGACTTTGGGATGCTAAAACCGGTGACCCGATCGGCAAACCATTTAAAGGACATGAAGATACTGTTATGTCAGTAGCATTTAGTCCTGATGGCCAGCACATCGTCAGTGGCAGTTATGACAAAACCGTGCGACTCTGGGACACAGAGACTGGTAGCTCTATCAGTAAACCGTTGAAAGGACATGAAGATTTTGTCAGGTCAGTAGCATTTAGTCCTGATGGCCAACACATCGCTAGCGGCAGTAGGGATAAAACCATACGAGTCTGGGATGCCAAAACCGGTGAAATCATTGGCAAGCCGTTGAAAGGACATGAAGATTTTGTCAGGTCAGTAGCATTTAGTCCTGATGGCCAACACATCGCTAGTGGCAGTTGGGACAAAACCATACGAGTCTGGGATGCTAAAACCGGTGAAATCATTGGCAAGCCGTTGAAAGGACATGAATCAGCTGTCATGTCAGTAGCATTTAGTCCTGATGGCCAACACATCGCTAGCGGC
This sequence comes from Acaryochloris marina MBIC11017, assembly GCF_000018105.1. Classification (GTDB taxonomy): domain Bacteria; phylum Cyanobacteriota; class Cyanobacteriia; order Thermosynechococcales; family Thermosynechococcaceae; genus Acaryochloris; species Acaryochloris marina. Next base: position 4,314,804 of record NC_009925.1, on the reverse strand, counting down.
AGTAATGACAACACCGTCCGACTTTGGAATGCCAAAACCGGTGACCCTGTAGGCAAGCCGTTAAAAGGCCATAAGTCTTTGGTCAGAACAGTGACATTTAGTCCTGATGGCCAACACATCGTTAGCGGCAGTGGTGACAAAACCTTACGACTTTGGGATGCTAAAACCGGTGACCCTGTAGGCAAGCCATTAAGAGGGCATAAGTTGCCTGTCATGTCAGTGGCATTTAGTCCTGACAGTCAACGCATTGTCAGCAGTAGTGGAGATAGAACCATACGATTTTGGGATGCTAAAACCGGTGACCCTATAGGCAAGCCGTTAAGAGGACATGAGTTATCTATCATGTCAGTGGCATTTAGTCCTGACAGTCAACGCATTGTCAGCGGCAGTTGGGACAAAACTATTCGACTTTGGGATGCCAAAACTGGTGACCTTATCGGCAAACCACTGAAAGGACATGAGTCTTCAGTTATGTCAGTAGCTTTTAGTCTTGATGGCCAGCGCATCATCAGCAGTAGTGATGACAAAAGCGTCCGTATCTGGAATATTTCTGATTTGAAATCTTTACTGTCAACTGCTTGCCATCAACTGTACTATCATTCCATATTCAAGCAGCCAACCAAAGGTGAGGATATTGTCATAGAAGCTATGCAAGCCTGTGATCATTATATTTAGAAAATACTTTATAGATTCTAGTTTAAGAGTCCAAATCATAAAGTTACTGTCATCAAATATAAAGAGATGATCATAAGTAGATTGAACCGAATTAAATGCCTTATCACTTTTGTTATTCAAAAGAGAAAAGGAGTGAAACTAGGCTTTATAAAGGGGATAAGAGGGTTAATTTAGAGCAAAACAAAAAGAAAGTTAAAATGTATATTATTAAGCTAAATTTATAGCTAACTTCATCTATAGCTAAAAGCTTCAAATACCAAAAAATGTATCAGAGAAACTATAAAACTAATGAACAATGAAAAAAATAATTTCTATAATTTTTGCATCCTTCATAGTTCTATTTCCTATTAAATCCTGCTTGTCTTCTGAAAACTCTATAGGCAAACGAACAGTAGTCGTATTATTTGATGGTTTATTTGCTGAATTACGCAGTAGCTCATCCAACTCCAATGGTATCGAAAAGCTAAATATAGCCTTACGAAATAATTTCAATAGTGGATTAAAAATATCTATTTCTAGTAAAGTATTCCAACATCATGAAAATGAAGAAGCTTATAGGTATATAAAGTCATTTAGTGATATAGGAAAGTTAGTAATAATTGGATATAGTCTTGGTGGTCGTTCGGCAATTAAATTATCGAAAGAGTTATTGTTACCTGAGGATCAAATTATCGATTTATTGATTCAGATCGACTCAGTAAAAGCAAATAATAATACTTTACCTACAAATGTAACTTCAGGAATTAATTACTATCAAGAGTCAACGGATTTCTTGGAGCCTCAAGGTGTCAGGGAAATGAGTGGCTCCAGAAATATTAATGTTGAAACACTTTTGTCTGATACAACAATTACTCACCAGAATATAGATGACAATCAATATTTAATGCAGATAATCATAAAAGAAATAGATAATATCAAGAAAACCCAAAAGCGAAATACAGACAATAAAGTAATTTTAAATAAAAATAAGGAGTTCGATGAAGATATAATCAAAACAATCGAAGAAAATATAAAGATTTTTGAATAAAAATAGTTATTTTACATCTATATTTCTTAATTTACTTAACTTAATTTTTAGTGTTAATCATTAAATTTTATTCTGCAACTATTCTTATTAGATCTCTTGCATGATTCAGCTAACGATAATTCAACAAGGCCAAGTATATAGATGGGGAAGCTGTATGTGGGTGTTACAAATGAGACCTGAACCAGTCAAAATACATTTGCCCTAAATCTGGATTACCCCCTGACGCAAAACTTCCCAACCCTGCCCATCCCATTTGATAACTGTCGAAGGCAGAGGTTCTGTCGATTGAGGTTCGGGCCACAGGCTAGCTAGAGGAGTAAACACATCGGGGAAGTGTTGATTGATGGCTTCAACAGTGGTTAAAGCGGGTTGCCCAGAGCGATTGATACTGGTGGTGGCCAAGGGTCCGGTTTGCTGCAAAATCATTTGCGCCACCTGGGAATTGGGCACCCGAATGCCAATACTGTCGGGCGTGAGGGGATTCATGGCTGGAGGAACGCGATCGCAAGCCGGTAACACCAAGGTCAACGCCCCCGGCCAATAGTCAGCCGCCATCTGTTGCCACTGGTTCAGCTCCTTCCCATCCTTACGTACATAAGGCCAAAGCATCTCTGGAGAAGCCCCCATCAAAATCAGCGGCTTATCCGGCTGTCGTTGCTTAGCTGCAAAGATTTGCGAAGCTTGGTCGGGACGAGCTGCTAAAGCCGGAACCGTATCCGTGGGGAAGCTCACCAGCCGACCGGAACGGGCCGCAGCAATAAAGGCAGCAATTGGAAGTTGAGTCATGCCAAACGCAGATTAGAATGGGATTTGGGGGAAGTTTAGTCGTCTGTTTCTGCACAGTTAGACCGCTAGAATATCTTCTCACCCCCCACCTCAGCAATAAATGAATTCCAGTTCTGATGTCTTAGTGATTGGCGGTGGCGCGATGGGCTTAGCCACTGCCATCGAACTAACGCGCCAAGGGGCTAAAGTCACGGTCCTCAGCCGCAATTTCCAAGAAGCGGCTCTCCATGCAGCGGCAGGCATGCTAGCTCCCCAAGCTGAGGGATTAGAACCCGGTCCTATGCTAGATCTTTGTCTGCGGAGTCGAGACCTATATCCAGACTGGACGAGCCAACTGACGGAACTGACCGGGTTAGAAACGGGATATTGGCCCTGTGGAATTTTGGCCCCAACCTTTGCAGATTCGCCGCCTCGATTTACAGGAGATGCAGAATGGTGCGATCGCACCACGATACGCCAATATCAACCCGACTTGAGTCCAGAGATAGTCGGTGGCTGGTGGTTTCCCCAAGATGCCCAGGTCAATAACCAGCAATTGGCCCAAGTATTACTACAAGCCGCTCGCCAGCTCGGGGTCACCCTAGAAGAAGGGGTAAATGTCACGGGGTTTGAGACGAAAGACCACCAAGTCCAACAGGTGCACACCACCCTAGGAACTCGGCAAGCTCCAACCTATCTTTTGGCAACGGGATCTTGGTCCCAGGAACTACTGCCCATCCCCGTCACCCCTCGCAAGGGTCAGTTATTTGCGGTACAGCCTCCCAGACAACTCTTAAACAAAGTTTTGTTTGGGCCAGGCACCTATATTGTCCCTCGCCAAAAGGGGCGCATCGTTGTCGGTGCCACAAGTGAAGATGTGGGGTTTGCTGCTTACAATACGCCAGGCGGCATCCAATCCCTACTCGCGAAGGCGATTCGCCTCTATCCCCCCTTAGCCGACTACCCCCTAGAAGTCTGTTGGTGGGGATTTCGACCCGCAACCCCTGATGAATTGCCCATTTTGGGGCCTAGTCCTTATGACAATCTAATTTTGGCAACGGGACATTACCGGAATGGCATTCTGCTAACACCTATCACGGCCCGTCTGATTACAGACCTGATTATGACGGGACAGGTCGATCCGTGTCTGACCCACTTTAGTTGGCAGCGGTTTGCCCCTTCTGCTTCCTCAACAGAGCGTCTGGCCTTAACCCATTAAAACCACCAAAGACCTAAAACTACGGCCACCCCTGTCAAAGTGAGATTATCAATATCTCGAAAGGGTAATGATTCAACGAGGGTCGCAATCAGTGCGATCGCTGCCACAATGCCGACCGTACCAACCAACGGGGGTTGAAAATAATTCAAGCGATTAAACAAACTCAAAAAACTAAAGGCAAACAAAAAGCTGCCTGCAAACATGGCGGCAGAACCGGCCCAGCTTTTCTCAGGGCTAAAGGGCAGTTTGTGAACCCCCAACCGTCGGCCCACAATATCCGCCAAGCCATCTCCCCCACACATCATCATTAAAGCCAACATCCCCACGGGCGAGGTGCGCCAAAATCCAATGGTGCAAACGACAAATACCAGACCATAAAACAGTGGCCCTTTGAGAATCTCTTTAGGGTTACCGGTTCGAGTCATAGCTTGGACGGCATCGGGGTCTTGAATCCAGCCCACGCCAATCCCAATAAATTGAAGGGTAATCGCCAAGGGAACCAAGGCGGCAAAGTAGCAAGCGGTGGGCTGGGGACTGAAAAAGGGCCAGCACAATACAAATAGGGGACCTGTTCCCATATGAATGATCTTGCGGCTCAGTTTTTGCTCCAATATCCCATTAGCTGCTAGAGCATCCATGATCCGCAACCAGCTCAGGGCGAGCATCAAGGTGATCACCATCACGACACTATCCTGAATCAGAGGATTAGCCGTTAGTTGTTCCCAAAGCATGTGATGACATCGATGGACTTCTGTATCCGTAGCTTACTCCGATAAAGGATTTAGAAACACCTCCCGGCTACCTCCAAAAATCCTCTCAGTTTTCTCAGGGAACTCTTCTGAACGTTTCAGCAAAGTGGATGATTTTGCACAGATTTCCCTAACTTGGGCCTCAGTTAGCCCTCGTACATTAAAGACATTGAAGTTGGAGCAAGACATTATGAACATTACTCAAATCGCCCGCAACACCATCGCCGCCGCAGCCCTCATCACCCTCGGCCTTAGCACAAACGCTGTTGCAGAAACCCAAACCGTGACCCGAGGCCCCAATGGCGCAGCCTCTATCGTCAAGAAAGTCCCCGTGGATGCTCAACAACAGCCTACAACTGAGCCCCATGACGCCCTCTCCGTCGTCAACCGAGGCCCCAACGGTGCGCCCCATATTACCAAAACCGATTCCACCGCCCGTAGCGCCGCCACCCCCACAGGAAATATCATCACCCGCGGTCCCAACGGTGCAGCTTTTATCACCAACTAAGCCGCTAACAAATAAGTTTCTCACTGAGTAGGAGCAAGGGGTAGATCGAGTCGGGTCTACCCTTTTTTTGCGCTGTTTTTCATGCAAGACACATAAACGACGGACATAGTACGCAAACACCCCTATCATCCAATCCGTTCTTTTACACTTCCAGACTGACGTTTAGCAGTGCGTTTTAGTAGAGTTCCCACTCCCAGCACCATCATCGAGCCCAAAATCGTCGAAGGTTCAGGCACGGATTCCAGATAAGCTTGCGAATTCCCATCCGTGGGTTCAATACCAAAAGTGGAATCAGCTACACTCGTATTGCCAATAGTTTCCCACCCCAAGAAATCACCCGTTTCGAAACTACCATTTGTCCCCACATTGACGTTGTCTACCAACAAACCGGAACTGACAATTCTGTCTCCCACATCAACCACTCCCAACCCTAATGTATAAGTTCCAGTGGTGGGAATTTCATAAGAGAACGTGTTGTACCCCGTCTCACCATTAAAACGAGCATTATTTCCAAGGAGTGGAAAGCGCAAGTTCGTATCGGCTAAAGTTGATGTCCCTCCCAGGGGCAATACGGAGACAAAAGCAAAGTCATTAAATGGCGTATTGGGCGTGGCCTCATTGGTTAAAAAATTCCAATCTAAGGTGACGGTTTGCCCTGCTGATGCCGAAAAAGTTTGCTTAATTGCTGAACCTTGAGTCGCATTACCATTCCCAAGACCATCGATCGTGCCAGAGGGTTGACCCAAGAAATTTTCTAATACCAATTCCATATATGTGTGACTTGTATTATGGGAGTAGCGCGTTGCTGATACTTATCCCTCATGCCCAGACCCTTACGAATTGATATCTGTGAAAGTGAAGACACACTCAAACGTTTATTACGTCAACAATCCTCCGGTCGTCGCAAAGAACGCTTGCAAGCCCTCTACTGGCTCAAAAGTGGTCAAGTCACCACTCGCATGGAGTTGGCAACCCTGACCGGACGAGGGGAATCCACGGTGTATCGCTGGATCAAACTCTATAAATCAGGGGGATTACAGGCAATGCTGGAGATTCCTACCTCTCCTGGGAAGCCCCCCATGATTGGTGGAGAGGTCCTCGAAAAGCTGAAAGCTCGTCTAGCTGACCCCAGGGGCTTTGAGAGCTACGGGGCGATTCAACAATGGCTTTTAGATGAGTGTGGATTAGACGTACCCTACAAAACGGTTCATCAAACCGTGCATTATCGGCTCAAAGCCAAGCTCAAAGTTCCTCGACCTCGCTCACGCAAGACAGAGGAAGCTCAACAACAAGCCTATTAAAAAACTTCCTCGTGTGATTGAGGTAATGACCCGCTATTTTGCCCAAGGACACCCAGTGCGCTACTGGTGCATGGATGAAAGCCGCTGGGGACTCAAGACACTCACGGGTCGGGTTCTAACGTTGCGGGGTGTCAAACCTGTGGTGACGGTACAGTGGCCCCGAGAGGCTTTCTGGCTCTATGGCGCTGTCGAACCTCTCACAGGAGACAGTTTCTTCTATCGGTTTTCTCATCTCGATAGTGTTTGTTTTGAGCGCTTCCTGGAGCAATTCAGCTTGGCGTTTCCCCAGAGTCTCAATCTGATGCAAATAGATCAAGCCGCAGCCCATATGGCGACTTGGGTTCGATGGCCTGAGAATGTGTTGCCGATTGTACAGCCGTCTCATAGTCCAGAACTCAATCCGGCAGAGCGATTATGGCAGGACCTAAGAAAGCCTTTCAAAGGCAAAAACTTTGATTCTATTGGGGCACTGGAGACCGCTTTATTTGAGCATATCAATACCCTCTCCCAGAAGGTGGTGGCTTCTCTAACGGGATATTCTTATATCTTGGATGCTTTGACTATAAAGGTCACTCAATAAGTGAATTGGTATGACGCAGCATCAGAAACAGGTTGTGCAATAGCGACAGGTTGAATTCCGATAATGCCAGTGCCCAGAAGCAATCCACAAGTTGGAGCTATCGCCGAATATGGTACTACTTTAAAGTCCATCTATCTCTCCCCCTAATGCTTTAACGTTATAGATTGACAAAGAAAAATACTGATTCTAGTCCAAGAGACATAAATATCACTCTGCCATAGTAGGAACTTTATTTACGCCTCTTGAATACTAAGATATCTTTTTAAAATATTCTGAGAGACACTTATAATTTAACAATGTAGATACACACAACGATTGCAGTCTTTTTATGGCCACAGCATATTAATTTAAAGCATAAAACTTAGATTGATTCGACAGTAGCGAGGGATTTTTATCGAGATTTAATAGACTCAACATAGATGGAGTTATAGCTACTATCTTGTCCATTTACCCCATGATTTAAACCAAAAAATACATCAGAGAAAAGATGCATCGATCAGCCCAGAAAAATTCATTTCATTAGCCTAAAATTAGGCATAAATATGCTGAGAATCACACTGTAATTTTCAAATTACGGCTACCTCAGCACAGGTATTGCCATGACTACAATTGAAGTAGTCTTCTCTACCCTTCGAAATGCACATTCGCCCTGCAACACCAGCAGACATTAGCCTGATTTATCAGTTCATTCAGCACAAAGCCGAGTTCGATCGCAGTGTTGGAGCGTACCAAGGCACCCCACAAACATCAGAAGCCAAAATTCAAGCCACTCTTTTTGGTCCTCATCCTTTCGCCCATGTACTGTTCGCAGAACAGCAAAACCAGTCGATTGGCTTTGCCCTATACGGATTTCGGTATTCATCCTTTGCGGGTCAACCCAGCATTTGGCTGGATGACTTGTACATTGATGCCAACTATCGCAGCCAGGGGGCAGGTGCCGCCCTTATGCAACAGTTAGCAAACATTGCTTCGAGTCAAAATTGCACCCATATTGCCTGGACTGCAGATGCTCGTAATCAGCGAGGTCTCCAGTTTTATCACCGATTAGGCGCAGGCATCATTCAACAAGAAGGGCAGCGTTGTTACTGGCAATGGCAGCCCAAGCCCCCAAGCCATTAAATTACACTTCCACCCGCTGTCCAGTTTGCACACGCCAGAGCTGGGCATAGACGCCGTTGTGAACCAGCAGCTCTTCATGTCTACCCTGCTCGACAATCCGACCTTGCTCCATAACATAGATGCGGTCGGCATGACGGATGGTGGATAAGCGATGGGCAATGGCTATCGTCGTTCGATCCACCGTAATGCGATCTAAAGAGCGCTGAATTGCTGCTTCCGTTTCGTTATCTACCGCCGAGGTGGCTTCATCCAGAATCAAAATCGGTGGATCTTTGAGGAGGGTGCGGGCAATAGCCAGTCGTTGCCGTTGCCCCCCAGACAGTTTCTGACCCCGTTCCCCCACAATCGTGTGATAGCCCTGGGGCAATTGGGAAATAAATTCATGGGCTTCTGCATTCTTAGCTGCTTTTTCCACCTGGGCCTGATCGATCTGGGGTTGACCGTAGGCAATATTTTCATAAACCGTGCCGTGGAATAGAAATACATCCTGGCTCACCAGACCAATGGCTTGGCGCAAGTCTTTAAGCTGTAAGGTCTCAATACCCACACCGTCTAGGGTGATATCCCCCGTATGGGCTTCATAAAAGCGCAGCAGCAGCTTCACCAGAGTGCTTTTCCCCGATCCAGTAGACCCAACAATCGCGATGGTTTCACCAGCCGGAATCGTTAGGGAAACATTATGGATAATGGGTAAACCTGGATAGTACTCAAAGGACACATCCTTAAACTGCACCTCTCCTTTAACCTGGTGAACGGGTAAATTCAAATGCCCCGGATGGATTTGGATCGGTGTATCCAGTAACGCCATCACCCGTTGAATGGAAGCCATGGCTCGCTGGTATTGATCGAGGGTTTCTCCCAACCGAGTCAGGGGCCAAAGCAGACGCTGGGTAAGAAAAACTAAGACGCTGTAGGTTCCCACTTCAAGGCGATTGGCCATCACCTCCATGCCGCCAAACAGCATAATTGCCATAAACGCCAGCAAAATCAAAATCCGAATCAGCGGAATAAACGCCGCACTCAAGGCAATGGCCCGACGGTTACTCTGGCGATAGGCGTCGCTATCGGTTCGCACCTGTTGGGCTTCAAATTCTTCTGCTGTAAAACTCTTGATCGTCACCATACCGCTGAGGTTATTGGCCAGGCGACCATTGAGAAAGCTCACCTTTTCTCGCACGGTGGAATAGAAGGGAGCCAGCTTTTTTTGAAATGCTACGGCACCCCAAATAATGAAGGGGATTGGCAGCATCGCCATCCACCCCACCGTGGGAGCCAGGATAAAAAAGGCGCTACTAATAATCACAACCGTGGTGATCACCTGGAGAATATCGTTGGCCCCACCATCCAGAAACCGCTCTAGCTGGTTAATATCATCGTTGAGGATGGACATCAATTCTCCCGTGCTACGGTCTTCGAAATAGGCCAGCTCCAGATTCTGCAAATGCTGATAAGCATCTAAGCGCAGGTCATGCTGCATGGTCTGCGCTAAATTGCGCCACAGCCGCGCATAGGCATATTCAAAGACAGACTCGAGTCCCCAAATAATGGCGGAAATCACCGACAAGGCCACCAATTGCTGAAAGACATCGGTAATTCCTAGCGCCGCGATCAGAGAGTCCTGACGCTTGACCACAATATCCACGGCGGCCCCGATCAACACCGGTGGAGCCAGATCAAAAATTTTGTTGAGGATAGAACAGGCTGCTGCAGACCAAATTTGGGAGCGATACATCCGCCCATACTTGAGCAGCCGAGTCAGGGGATGCAGGGCCTTGGAGCCAGAAGAATGTCTTGTCATAGGTCAATTGGGAAACAGCAATCATTGCTGAGATGCCTTTTCAGCGTACTGCTTTGCCGCTCTCCTAGGGGCGAGTCATTCTAGGTTTCTCGGAGTGAAGGGAGGAGCAACGGAACATATCAATTCAATCAAACCATGACAGAAGGCTGGGTAAATCCCTTTATCGCTAAACGTTCAGCTGCACAACGGTCAGACAGAAAGTATATTATTGAGCCTGATGCTCCTAGCTGAAAGATGCTGTTGTTTAGGCAGACACATCTCTTGCAGTAGCAATTTTATGGGGGACAGTAGTGATTCAGAGGTATTAAGGGTATGAATGGTGAAGCGAGCTGGACGCCATCTGAAAATGTCGTTCGCCATGTCGGAAGTCCAATTATTCCAGATATGGAGTTTTTCGCGCCACCCCCACCCGAAATAGGTGAGATTATTTCTGCAGATAGCTCCTTATCTCGTTCGAAACAGGCCACCCAAGCGCAAGAGCGCATCAAAAACTGTATGCTTTGGGCTGCTGGAGGAGCAGTGGGGGGCTGCTTTATTGCATTTTTGGCAGAGATTCCCGTCTTGATTTGTGCGCTGATCTGTACAGTCATCGCTGCGATCACAGGTTTCTTAGTTACCCAATATTTCTACCAATGTTCTTATGTAGGCGAGCATGGAATTGCCCTTTACAGTCTCAAAGGGAATCGTTCTGCCCCACCCAAAACCCAAATTTTTCTGTTTAAGGAGGGTCAGAATCTCTTTACTCAACAAACCCGGAATTACTACAACGGCGTCTATACCGGCACAACCTTCAACTATTGGTGGTCCCGACTTTCGGGGCCAGAGTTTAGGATAAAAGGCGCTTACCGGAGTCAAAAGGGAACCCCACCCGCAGATAATTTGTACCACTTTGCCCAGGCGGCAGAAGGGCGATGGAGCACCTATCTCTTGCCTGTCATCAATGAGCAGCTCAACCAACTAGGGTATATCGAGTTTCCCATCGGCAAGACCTTACGCATGGTTCGAATTGGGCCTGGTTTTATGGAGTTTGTCGAAAAAGACGGTCCCCACAGAGTCGAAGTCGCTGATATGAAAGATATTCGCCTCGGGGGTGGCATCTTCCAGTTCAAGCATAAAGATGCCAGCTGGTGGTCTGGGAAAGGGAAGTACTCCTTTGGCTATGCTGCGATTCCTAATGCCAGACTCTTTCTCATCTGCCTAGATAGATTAACGGGCATTCACTGGTAAGTCCTGTGGTAAAACCCGTTCCATTACAAATATAGGCTCAACTTCCATCAGCATTTTGTGCCCAGGCTGCCATATTCAGAGAGTTTCAAAGTCCTCTGTTAAGGGTCAAGTTCTATGGCAAACCCTTGTCGTTTACTGTTGGCCCCACCAGCATGGGAATAGATGCCCCTTATGGCATACAAAATCTGAGGTTTAAAGATGAAACGATGTTTATCCTTACTTTTGGCACTTCCAATTGGCCTGGCAGTATCTAATGCCAAAGCGGAAACCATTGAGCTGAAAGTCTATCCCGTCAATGGCCCAGAGCAGGGCTGTCCGAAGTCAGTCATTGCCTACCAAACGAGGCAACCCTACCAAGAGGGAGGGTATGCAACGGATGGCATGGTGAGTTTGAGTGTGATCGCAACCCAAATCACCCTGGCCCCCAAACAGCCCTTTAGCGCAACCTGGATAGGCACTCTCAAGCCCCAATATCAAAACTGCGAAGGCACTGCTGGCATGTTCAAAATCGATGGGAAAGAGCATACCGGCCTTTCATTTATTCGGTTACAGCTGTTCAAAGGCAAAGCCACAGTCATCTTAGATATGACGGGGATGCGAGACGTCAATGGCTTTACCACCCAAATTATCAAGAGTGGTCTCCGTCAAGGCAACCCCCGATGGACGTGGGGCGGCACTGATTAACCGTCAGACTTGCATAACCCCCCTTCAATCTGAATTCGAATTTTGTGCTCACCCTGCAAGGCGGGCAGAAAAAACTCCCTTCAAGATCTGGCTTGAAGGGAGTCATAACGCTTAAATCGGTTAAAAGCTGGCTTGTGCCGCCATGACGCTGTATACCACATAGGCAATCAGAGAAGCGGCCCCTACTACAGCACCCAGCACCAATACTCCATCTTTTGAAACAGGCATAAAACTCTCCTTGTCTTATTGAGAAAAATGAAATTAATATAGACACAAAAAACCTGCCTCAGATAAACTGGGGCGTTCCATTCAATGCAAGAGAATTGTTCTCTTATCATCGATTGGATTTGAGAAATCGGTAATTAAATCTGAATTGTCATAGTCACTAATCCCTAACCGAAAACTATTTAAGGTTCCGGTCTTATAGGGCTTCAGGCATTGTAGATCTAAACGAGACGGGTTGAAATCGTTAGGGCAGCCAGAGGACTCAACATTACAATGTTATTTCCACGAGTCCAAGCCGTCGAAGTCATTCGATAGAAAGGCTTATAGTAAAATCTATGCCCCCTAAATCGAGGGGGTGAGGAACATGATAAGATTTCTCAACTTGGCAGGCCGACCACCTCGTTTTTACAGATCAATATGCTTGGCAACCTAGAGATAAATTTCTATTCAAAAGTTATTACCAACGGGAGTGACACCTCTCTTGAGTTAATAATCCCGACAACTGTATCGCAGAATCAGACATTGCAGTAATCGCAAGATTTACGTCGTTTTTCCGACTTACAAATAGCGCTATTTTTAGCGTATTTCTCAAGCGCAATCTCCACGAATGGAAGCCCCAATAATCCTTTAAACCAGCTGACAAATCAGATCGAAACGAAAGTCTTGAACTAACTGTTCTAGCCTTACTTTTAGGGCTTGATGTTGCTCGGGGATCTCTTCCAACAGTTGATGAACACCCAGTTGATCTAAACATTGAGCCGTCTCCTGCAATTGCGATCGCCACGTCGCGGGCATACAGTGCAAGCTGATCTCTTGAGAGGTAGTTTCGCTATGGCTGGGCTGATCAGGCGTCACAACCTCGTATTGGACTCCTAAATGCTCTGCGATTTTGGCGTAAATTTGTTCAATTTGGTAGGGTTTAGCGACAAAATCGTCACAGCCCACCCTTAATGCCTCTTGCCGATCTTCAACAAACGCATTCGCGGTCAGCGCAATAATAATCGGAGGCTGAGATCGGGCTTTAATCTGTTGCGTTGCAGCCAAGCCATCCAGAACTGGCATTCTCATATCCATCCACACAAGATGGGGGTGCCAAGACTGAACCAGTCGCACCGCTTCTTCGCCATTGGCAGCTTCAGCCACTTCAAAGCCGACAGATTGCAGCAGTTGGGCTAGCACGGCACGACTGTCCCACTGATCTTCTGCCACCAACATGCGTACAGGAGCTTGACCTGGGGCTAACCCTTTGATCTGTGGAAAAACCTGGGAGGGGACCGCACTGCCAATTTGTTGGACTTCAATCCAACAAGTAAACGTACTGCCTTGGTCAACAACACTGTCCACGGTAATATCGCCCTTCATCAGCTGAGCAAACTTGCGACTCAGAGCCAAGCCTAAACCCGTTCCCATTTGTGTTATTCGTCCTGAAGCAGTCTGCACAAAGGGGGTAAAGAGCTGTTCAATTTCCTCGGGGGCAATCCCTAATCCCGTGTCTTTAACAGCAAAACGCAATTGCATCAGGCCAGATGAGTCTGAAGCGGGATAAATCGCATCCACCGTTAAGGAGACATAGCCCTTTTGCGTAAACTTAATGGCATTACTGAGGAGATTCATCAGAATTTGGCGCACCTTCCCAGCATCGACCTCAATAAATTGAGGCAGGGCAGGGCTATAGACAAACTCGAACCCGAGCTGCTTAGCGGTTGCTTTGAGCTCCATCATCGCCTTTACACTGTCCAGCAACTCCTGCAACTCAATCGGACTCTGTTTTAAGGTGCTAAATCCCGCCTCAATTTTCGACATCTCCAAAATGTCGTTAATCAGCGCCAGTAGGTGAGTGCCACTTTGGTTAATGATGTCGAGCTGTTTTTGCTGGTGTGGAGGGATTTGAGGGTCTTGCTGCAAAAGCTGGCTAAATCCCAGAATGGCATTGAGGGGCGTTCTTAACTCGTGGCTCATATTGGAGAGAAACTCGCTTTTAGCCTGATTGGCAGCTGCAGCTAAATCAGCCGTGCGTTGGAGTTGAATACGTTCAAAGGTCTGTACCCGCCATAACAAGATCAGCATGGCCACGATTAAGCCGACCAACACCATCGCAATCAGATCTAGGAGCTGTAGCTGAGACTCGATATTGCCTTGGGGAATCACTAAGGCAATCGACCAGTCTGCCTCCGCTAAGGGCAAGTAGGCGACATATACAGCCTGATTATTAATCCGAGTGAGTTCAATCCCTTGGGAACGAGCCACCATCCGCTGTGAGATCGCAGCTAAGTTTTGATCCTTGGCCTCCAATAAACTAGTGGGGTTTTGATCATTAATCGTACTCATCAATGACTGATCAGGATGGACAATGGGCATGCCTTCCGAGTTCAGAGCAAACGCATAACTACCTGACCCGTACTCCAATCCTTGAACCACCTTCTCCAAGCAGTGGATATCAATTAGTCCTGCCAAAACACCAATAACAGGACTCTCGGATTGGGGCGTTTGTCGAATGGGCGTCGTCACTGCCACAATCGTTCCCTCAGCCGTCCGAGAAATGACCGGATCGGACACATAGGTTTGCCCTTTCAAAGAAAGTTGGACATGCTTACGGTCCTTAAGATTTTTCCCTATAGCTTTTCCTCCTTTGGTGCTGTAGTAAGACCCATCAGGAGAGATCATCGATAAATAGTAAAAATGCTCGAGGCGCTGTTTCTCTGGTTTGAGAAAAGGTCCCACCGTTCCCCAATCCATCGTCCGCAGGCTAGGGGTATTGGCGAGGGTGGCGGCTTCGGTTTTACGCGCCACTAACCATTGATTCAACTCCTGGTTCCCCTGCTGGACTTGGAGCAGGGCATTATTTTTGAGGTTATCTAACAATAATTCTCGAACAATCCGATAGCTATAGTAGGCTGCGACGCCAACCACGAGGGTAATTCCGCCAATGAGAAAGCGACCCCTTAAACGCCGCTTGTTCTGGGGAGACTTATTCAGAGAAGGAAGAGAGGGAACAGACAATTGGGGAGGGGAAGTATGGGTGACAATTTATGACTAGGCGAACGGTACACCGTTCATCGTTATTTCTGCTGAGCTCCCACTTTACTTAGGATTCCCGCTAAAAAGGTAGGTTATGATATCACTCAGCATTTTTTACAGCATATTGAAGCCTTTTAAGACTTGCTAATCTTTGCCAATGAATACTCCTGCCCATATTGTGTTCAATCTGCTGTGCTTGGGCCGCCATCGATCCACCAACTTAGTCACCTCAATTATTGTGGGTGGTGTGTTACCAGATGCCCCCATGTTCGTTTTCTATTTTGTGGAAAAGGTCATTCGGGGGAGTTCTGAACCCTATATTTGGGGACAAGCCTACTACCAGATCCATTGGCAAAACTTTATTGATATTTTCAATTCCTTACCCATCATGGCGTTCGGTTGTTTGTTCGCCTTCTGGGCCAGCTCTCAAGTTGGCATGTTACTCTTTGCCAGCATGGCCTTACACGCATTGGGAGATTTACCCCTCCATCATGATGATGGTCATCGTCACTTTTTTCCGTTCTCCAACTGGCGGTTTGAAAGTCCAGTTTCTTATTGGGATCCTGACCATTATGGAGGCGTGGTTACCCGTCTTGAAATCTTGGCTGTTTTGATTAGCTGTGTAGTGCTGTTTCGCCACTATCGATCCCTAAAAGGTCGCATTGCCCTGGGAATCATGGGGGCTTTATATGGGGCTTATTTTGTTTATGTATTTACAGTCTGGACTTAGGTTCAATGTCACCGTTTTCCACAGGTGCAATGATATTGGCCATTACTGGAATCCTGTCTAGAGAAGGTTTCTATTGACTGAAATCCAATTTCATCCAAAAACTTTTCCACCGTTTTCACCTCATATCCCTTAAATCCTTGCTGAGTTAACCCTTGTTGTTCCAGAAAGTCTTTGGTGTTGTAACAAACGACCACTGTTCCTGACGGTGTTAACACGCGATAGCATTCTTGAAACACAGTTTGAGCATCCGGCCAAAAGTAGAGAGTATTGACCGTACAAATATGATCAAACTGCTGGTCCGGGAACGGAAGATGGCTGGCATTGCCTTGCTGTAGCGTCAGTTGGCCTGAATGAACATATCGCCATAATTTTCGCTGGGTGACAGTCAGAGCATCTTCCGCATAGTCCAGTCCAACCACTGTTTTGGGTAGACCTGTTGCTAAGATACGAGCCAGCAAACTGCCCCCACCAAATCCAATTTCTAGGATGCGATCGCCCTGACGTATCGCCAGTTGCTCAAAGGCCAACCGATTCATCCCGGCATTTTCTCGATTGAGTAATCGCAGTAGGAGTCGCCCCCATATACCAGAGGGATGTCCGAGCTGCTGTGCCAAAAAAGCGTGTAATTTGGATACCATTTGTGGTTCTCTCATCACATGATTCACCGAAGTGCTCTGTGTTGAACCCAGTGTTTCACAAGTGCTTTTGAATATTGATAACGTTTCTTCTCCAAGGGCGTTATCACAAATCTGATCAAAGCAATCGCTAAAGCGATTGAGATCATTGCAGAAATTTCACCACGCCAGCCAACTGATATAATCCTTGAAAACTGTATTAATTCAGTCACCAAAAAGATGACAAAAACATGGACTAAGTAAACAGAATAAGAGAGTTCACCAATCAGCCGATCAGTTTTATGATTCTTGCAAATTGAGAACAGAATTGGGATAGCAACAATCCAGCCATAGTAAGCAATAAGTACTGAATAGTTAGTCCCAATCAGTTTTGACAGAGTATGTTCTGTAGCATTTGTTTCGAAAAAGAATGATATCGATAAAACAACGAATGTTAAATATTTTTTGGTAGATTCTATCGAATAATTAGCAAGGTAATTATCAATAATTTTTTTGTATCTACAATAGAGCCTATAGCTTAGAATACCTAATATAAAAAGCGATATCTCAAATGGGAAAAATCGATATGTCCAAGGATCGTTACTCAATCGAAGTATTTCATAAGTCATAATTCGCATCACTGTAGAGATGGCAGCTATATACTGCGGACGACTTGTGACTTAACATTGTGGTAGAGAGATTTGGCACACTGGGAGTATCCCCGCACCTATCCTCCACTCCCATGATTAAAATTGATTTCACCGCAGAGGAAATCCAACAACTCAATTACGAACGCTATCATCACCCTCACCCACGGGTGCAGCGACGGATGGAAGTGCTCTACTTGAAGAGTCAAGGTCTTTCCCATACCCAGATCTGCCAGCTTTGTCAGATTAGTCGCCCCACTTTAGCCAAAACTCTTCGTCAGTATCAACAAGGAGGGATTGAAGGGCTGAAGACCCTTGAATATAAAGGTCAACCGAGTCTACTCAACGCTCATAGCGATAGTGTGAGAGCTTACTTTGAGCAACATCCTCCCCGCACCAGTGCAGAAGCTCAAGCGGTCATTGAGCAATTAACAGGCATCAAACGCAGTCCCACCCAAATCAAAGCCTTCCTCAAACGCATCGGTTGTCGTTATCGAAAAGTGGGGTATGTGCCGGGAAAGTCGAGTCTGCCCGAGAAAATTGAGGAGCAAGAGCAGTTTCGACACACTCGCCTTGAACCCTTATTAGAGGAAGCTCAACGCCAAGAGCGTCTTGTCTTTTTTGTGGATGCTGCTCACTTTGTTCACCGTGCTTATCTAGGGTTTGTCTGGTGCATCACTCGGATCTTCATCCCTTCTCCTTCTGGTCGCCAACGTTTCAATGTCCTGGGCGCGCTCGACGCTATCACCAAAGACCTAGTCAGCGTTACCAACCACACCTATATCAATTCTCACAGTATGTGCCTGTTACTGGCCAAGCTGGCGCTACTTGACCCAGTCATACCCATCAGCGTGATTTTAGACAATGCGCGATACCAGAAATGTCAGCTTGTAACGGACTTTGCCGAGATCGTCGATATTGAGCTGGTCTATCTGCCCTCCTATTCACCCCATTTGAATTTGATTGAGCGACTCTGGCGTTTTGTACGCAAGGAATGTCTCTATTCAAAGTATTATGCTGATTTTCCCGCCTTCAAAGGGGCCATTCAACAGTGCATCGACCAGTGTAATGGAGAGCATAAGGCGAAACTCACCACCTTACTATCACTCAAGTTTCAGTCTTTTAAGAAAGTTAATATCTTAGCCGCCTAGAGTATAACAGCCAATCGCATAGTACGCATTTTTACCAAAAATGGTGCTAGTAAATAAAAGATTAGCTCCAAGCTAATAGACCAACCTTGAGGGATAATGAGGTACTTGTATAAAGGCTGCTGACTATCAGTAAAATTGGTTGTAAATTGAAAAGATTGGCCTGCATCATGAGTGAGGAATAAAACCATATCTTGGAAAGCCACTATCATATTAGATAGAGTGACAAATAAAACTCCCAAAACCCCATTTTTATTAGATGAATACTCTATATAGGGTTGTAGCTCTCCCCATTTATCAAAAAAAATACCAGTCAATATACTTGACAATAAAATAAATGTTATAACAACAAAATATGGAATAAATATTCTCAAAAGGCGACTACAGTAAAATTCAAGCTTATGCGTATATTTATTAGATATCAAAGCCATATAAAACCCTGAAATCATAAAAAATATCTGTACAGCCTCTCTACCATCATGAACTTTCCATGGGAAAATAGGCTCAGAATGAGCAGCTACCACACAGATTGCTAGATATAGTCTTAATACCCCCATTCTCTCCTCATTCGTAGAACTCTCGTCACTTACATAGTTCCCAGAACTCTCAAAAATTGTGAGTATTATTGTAGCGATGAGAAAATATGAAGTGGGGCGTTATTCATACGGCCTGGTCAGTTTCGACAAAAAACCCACTCTGTTTCGGTCGACAGACTAGGTTCGAACCCATAGCCCTCTTCATCAAACGCTTGTAAAGCTTTGGGGGCAGTTATACGGTTTTGGATGGCATAGTTCACCATTAATCCTCGCGCCCGTTTAGCGTGAATGCCAATCACTTTATAGGTGCCATTTTTATTTTCCTTAAAGGCGATATTGAGCACCTTGCCGTTGAGCTGTTGAGGTTGAACGGCCTTGAAATATTCCCCAGACGCTAGGTTTACCAGAGTGGTATCTGAGGCTAAATCAGCATTCAGTGCGTCGGTAATTTGAGCCCCCCAAAAGTCATAAAGGGTTTTGCCTTTGTCCGTCTGGAGCTTTGTCCCCATCTCCAACCGATAGGGCTGGATCAAATCCAGGGGCTTGAGGAGACCATATAACCCCGACAGAATACGGAGATGATTCTGGGCAAAGGTAAAATCCTCTGGCGTGTAAGTATCGACCTCAATCCCGTTATAGACATCTCCTTTAAACGCTAAAAGAGCTTGTTTGGCATTGTTTTGGGTAAATGAGTCCTGAAAGTCCTGGTAGCGTTGCCAGTTGAGATCAGACAGTTTTGGACTGATTTTCATCAACTTGCCCAGGTCTTCCGGGCTATATTGTCGCAGTTGCTTGACCAACCTTTGAGTTCGCGCAGCTTGAGCAGGCACCGTATAGTCAATCCCAGGTCGCGGATCAAAGTTTTGCGTTTTAGAGGGGGAGATGATCATTAACATGGCTCTACTCCTGCTGGCATCGGGGCTGGTGCTACACGCGCATCTGACAATTTACCACGGCAGATTTATGAGGCGGATCAGCATCGGATGTTTTATACCTAAAATAAATGAGGCGAATTAATAGGTGCGATATATTTTTCGCTGGAGCCCTCGCAACCCTAACCATCCCAACCCACTGCCGACAAAATAGTAGGGAAAGTCCGCCCAGCTAAAGGTAGTGCCTAAAACCAGGCGTCCTGGCAACGTGGCTCGAATGGCCTGTAGCCAAGCCGGTTGCCACAGCTGTAAAAATTCCACTCCACAGGTGGCCAGACAGACTGCGATCGCAATTCTTCCAGGAGAGACCGCAGGCCAAATATAGGCCGCCAGCAAAACAAAGAAAATCTCATAGGGAACCCCACCGAACGTATCATTGAGCCATGACTGCCCTGGTCCCTGGTAAAACTTAAGGGCCAATCCCAAGGGCACGATCACCGCCATGCAGACAGCCAATGCCTGACGATAGGGACGATACGGTGGGGCTGGTAACTTAGACATGACAATCAGCAATCCGAGTGACGCTCGCATAAATCCAACCTAGGATGACCTTACCCATTGATTGAGGGCTGCGATGACTGCCTTACTCCCTGCCATCCTGCCAGTCAGCCTTATTATCTGCATTGGTTATCTAGCAGGCAAAACCCTAAAGCTGGACTACCAAACCTTATCCCATCTGGCCATCTATATCCTGGTCCCAGCCCTGATTGCCAGTAGCCTCTATCGCAATACCCTGTCACTCCAGAGCGCGGCAGGGTTGATCGCCGGATACCTGCTCACCACCCTGACCCTAGCGGTGATCGTTCTGCTTATCAGCCGAGGGTTAAAACTTTCCCCCCCGGTCAAAATGAGTTTGCTAGCCACCACCCTCTTTGGCAATGTCGGTAACCTGGGTTTACCGATGGTCTCCTTTACCTTAGGGGCAGCCGGATTGGAGCGGGCCATTATTTATCTCATTTCCGCCGCCATTTTGATGGCAGGAGTAGGACCGGCGTTACTGAATACATCAGGGCTTCGCGCTGGTCTCGCGTTAACTCTCAAGCTACCGCTATTTTGGGCCATGCTGGCTGGGTTACTGCTCCAGGTCTCTGGGCTTCAGCTACCCTTCCGTCTCGATGAGGGAATCGCCATGTTGGGGAATGCAGCCATCCCCATTGCCCTCGTCACCCTAGGCATGCAGCTAGCCCAAAACCCATTACAAATTGGCCAGTATGAACTGATGGCTGCCAGCCTGCGGCTGCTCCTCGCGCCCCTGATCGCCCTAGGCATCGGCACCAGTCTACGACTCGCTCCTTTAGATTTACAGGTGCTCGTGCTTCAAAGCGCCATGCCCACTGCCGTCAACACCCTGATTTGGGTTAATGAGTTTGGGGGAGAGCCCGCCCGGGTTGCCCGCTCCATTATTGGCTCCACCTTACTCAGCCTAGTCACCTTACCCATACTGTTGGGGCTGATCCCATCGATCGGTCCTTAAGGGGCAGAGATTGCTGAGTCAGCCTTAACTGGCCTGGGGATTTTTCTTATTATTTAGAATCGTAAATTCATCTAGATCATCCTCAACGGTCGGAGAAGCTCCAATGGGAATGCTAGAACGACTGAGAATCTGATCTAAGTTGGCAAGGGCCACCATTAGATCCTGCTGATTCAAGCTGCAGCCTCCCATGCCTTCTAGGACGGATTCTAGGGATTGCACAAAGGTACCAATTTTCAGGGATAGCTGATCGCAAGGAAAAGCAGGCAATATTTTCCCCGTTCCCGTGGGTAGAGTTGCATTCGTCTCCACAATGGAAGCGGAAGCGACCGTACTGAGGGTTAAAAATAAGGGCAGTTGGGGGTAAGTATCCCGACACCAAGCACACAATGCCAAGGCATCCCCTTTATACGCTTCGATATCCACCAACAGTAAATCAGGCAAAACATTAGCAGCCGCATCCAAGTTCATACGCTGTTGGATGTTGGCAGAAGGGGGCAACCAATGGACGTCAAATCCCTGAGAACAGAGAATCTCCTGCCAAATGATGCCTTGAGTGGCCGACTCCTGCATCATTAACACCTGCTTAGGGCGAAACGGAATCGTAGATCCAGAATGGGTGACATAGGGAAAATGAAATCGGATATCAGTGGATCCAATGGTAATCACATCGCCATGTTTGAGCAGCAACGGCTCTGTGACCCGCTTCTGATTCAGTTGGGAACCATTGCTGCTATTGAGATCCACAAAGTAGCAATGCCGATTATCCACAACCTCTAACTTGGCATGATGCCGAGACACGGCCCCTTCCGCCAACACAATCGAATTAATCGAACTTCGTCCTAGGGTCCAAGTTTTTTGGCTGGTGAGATCAAGTTGTTGTGGAATCTCGCCAGTAATAATCAATTGGGGCGCAGGGGAAGACGTCATGGTTGGGATTTAAATGCAAGGGCATAAGGGCCATAGATTTAGTATGGGAATTCCCATCCAGTTAATGAACATTTCAGAGAAAGATTCCGGATGATTTTTGCCATACCGCAACCAAAATAAAAACGGGTCTCTGTATGCAGAGGCCCGTTGATGCGGTTATTTAAGGTTAGACTGACTAGCCCTTGAGCGTGACCTGGAGGCTTCCTGGCTCAGCTGGATTACCGTATAGCTCAACCCCCCGTTTATTGGCGGCGAGATGCCGGACAATTTTATAGACCGTCTCTATTTTGTCCGGGGCTTCGGCTTTATCAGCCAAACTGGTGATAGGTAAAGGTGTTAGGGTATTTCTGAGGATTTGCACAATTTTATTTTGCAACGCAATGGTATCCGTTGCGGCTTTCTTACCTGCCTCTACACCAGGTTGGTGATAGGCGTTGACATTAATTAAGGACGCATAGAGACCCACTGCCCGCTCATATAGAGCAATCAAAGCCCCCACCTGTTTGGAGGTCACTTCTGGCAAAGTCACGGTAATGGAATCACGCCGTTTTTCATACAGCGCTTCCCGAGTCCCTAAGAGAAACCCTGATAGGTAATCCCCAGAGGTCACACCGGGTTCCACTTCAAAGCGAGTGCCATCGCGATCTTTTAAAACTTCGATAAAGGTCAGGAAGAAGTTAGGAATACCTTCCCGCAGTTCTTGGACATAGGCATGTTGATCCGTTGAACCTTTGTTGCCATAAACGGCAATGCCTTGGTGCACAATTTTGTCGTCCAGATCTTTTTCTTTACCTAAGGACTCCATCACCAGCTGCTGGAGATAGCGGCTAAACAGCATCAAGCTGTCCTTATAGGGCAAAATCACCATATCTTTTTTGCCTGCCCCTTCCCCGGCAAAATACCAAGACAAGGCTAACAAGGCAGCAGGATTGGTTTTGAGATCATGCACGCGGGTGGCTTCATCCATGGCTTTGGCCCCGGCCAGCATCTCCCGAATAGCAATGCCCTGCAAGGAAGCGGGCACCAAGCCCACCGCAGACAGTTCAGAGGTTCGTCCGCCAACCCAGTCATGCATGGGGAGCATGGCTAACCAGCCCTCCTCTTCAGCAATTTGGGCCAGTTTACTGCCATACCCGGTAACGGCAACAGCATGTTTGGGAAAATCTAATCCCAAATTTTTGAAGCGGTTTTTCGCTTCTAACATGCCATTGCGCGTTTCAGGTGTACCGCCAGACTTAGAAATGGTAACTACGAGGGTAGTATCTAGGCGATCTTGGACCCGGTCCAAAATATAATCGATGCCCGCTGGATCGGTATTATCGATAAAATGCAGCTCTAAAGCAGGATGGAGCACGGCCAAGGCCTGAGACACAAACTGAGGTCCCAAAGAAGACCCACCAATGCCAATGGAAATCACGTCGGTAAAGCGAGGGGCGGTGGCGGGCTTGATCCGTCCGGCATGAACATCTGCCGCAAAGGCTTCTATTTTTTCTAAGGTGGTAATAATTTCTTTTTTTAATTCAGGAGTGGGGGCGAGATTGGAGTCTCGGAGCCAATAATGGCCCACCATGCGATTTTCGTCAGGATTTGCGATCGCACCCGCTTCCAGGGCATCCATTTCTTTGAACGCCTTTACAAACTTAGGCTCCAAGCGTTCCACGAATGCATCATCAAAACTCATGCGGCTGATGTCTACATAGATACCCAGCTGCTCGTGGTAATAAAGCCAGTCTTGATAGCGTTGCCAAAGGGCGGCTGCATCCATATATCGTTCCTGAGTGCAATGATTTGTTGATGATTAAACCATAGCGTGTGGCCTGAAAAGGTGACCAAATATTCGGATGGGCTTTAGCATTTCTGAGCAGAGGAAATATCCCCTAGCCTGATAAAATCCTGAAGACGTTGATTTAGGCGGCGCACCCGCGCTTTTACCCCCTCCCAAGCCTATGGAAGTTGGCTATTTTGTTTCTCTGGCGCTGTTCACCACCATTTATGCTCTATTCAGTCTAGGACTGAATTTACAGTGGGGTTATACCGGGCTCATTAACTTTGGTCATATTGCCTTTATGGCGATTGGAGCCTACACCACCATTGCCTTGACCCTACCCAACTTCATCAAAGAAATGCCCCAGCGGCTGATGGAGCAATATCCAGCGATTGCCAACCAAGAGGGGCTGGCCTCTATGTTGAACTTTCTAGGGGATGTCCTGCCGGAACAGGTTCCTTTAGTGATTGCCGTGCTGACCGGGGCTTTGTTAGCGGCACTACTGGGATTAGCCATCGGCACCAGTACGCTACGACTCCGGGAAGATTACCTGTCCATTGTCACCATTGGCGTCTCGGAGGTTGTTCGCTTGGTGGCCGTCAATGAAGAATGGCTGACCCGAGGACCGCGAGGCGTCTTTAACTATCCCCTACCCTTAGAGAAACTAGAGCCTAATCTGGTGATTCAAGGAGGGATGATTGCCTCCTTAGTCTTGGTCTTGGGGCTGGCCCTGTGGCGACTATGGCAATGGCTTCTACAGCAGCCTCAACGGGATGGTCGTCCCCCCTTGTCTCCCCCGCTATTTGTCGGCTATGTCCTCTGCTTAGTTGGCGTTGCCGCCTGCTGGTGGTTTTCCTTTTCCCTCAGCCTCACCATTGAGCTGCCGTCAGCGTTACAGGAAATCGTCTTGCTGATGATGCGGTTCGCCATGGTCGCGCCCCTAGGAATTGTGGGGGTTATTCTGGTCTATGCGTCCTGTCGGCAACCCTTGCAGCAACTCCGCACCCAGTCCATGGGGACCCACCTCAGCCTACTCGCCGTTTCCATGGGAATGGGATTAGTGGTGATGTTTTTTGGGGTTCACATCATGGGCATTATCGACTACACCTACAAAGCAGGACTGCTATGGCTGCTGATTTTGACCATTGCCCTGGTCTTTTGGCAGTTGGAGCGCTGGGTCAATTCACCGTGGGGTCGAGTATTAACCTCGATCCGAGAAGATGAGGAAGTCGCCAAAGCCCTGGGTAAAAATGTCTTTCGCTACAAGCTGCAGTCCTTTATGTTAGGCGGTGCGATCGCAGGTATTGCTGGATCGTTTTATGCCTGGCAGCTCACCTTTATTAACCCCGATGGTTTTATTCCCCTCCTCACCTTCCAAGCCTGGATTATTATTGTGGCTGGAGGCGCAGGCAATAACGTGGGCACCCTGCTGGGAGCTGGAATTTTCTGGGCCTACAATGAGGTGACTCGGTTTATCTTGCCCAATATCCTGCCCCTAGATGATGCGCGATTGGGGGCTTTTCGGGTCATGGTGATTGGCCTAATGTTAATTGTTTTGATGATGTGGCGACCCCAAGGTCTGCTGGGTAAAAAGGAGGAACTCACCCTTGGAAGATAAGCGCCAGCCCGCCCCTCCAGTCCAACCAGAAAAAATGCTGTTGACCGCCCAGGGACTCTCCAAAGCCTTTGGCGGTATCCAAGCTGTGAATAATGCTGAACTCCATGTCCCCGAAGGCAAGATTATCGGGTTAATCGGTCCTAACGGTGCCGGGAAAACCACTCTATTTAATTTGCTCTGCAACTTCATTCCCTCAGACCAAGGTCGGATTATTTTCAACGGTCGGCCCATCGAGCGTCTGCAGCCCCATAAAATTGCCCTCCAGGGCATGATTCGTACCTTTCAAGTGGCCCGCGTTCTGTCTCGGCTCTCGGTTTTAGAGAATATGCTGCTGGCCGCCCCCCACCAAACCGGGGAAAAACTGCAAAATACCTTTTTCCAAGCCCATATCATCCGTCGGCAAGAAAAAGAGCTAAAGGAAAAAGCCCATATCATTCTGGAATCCGTGGGCTTAGCCGCCAAGGTGAATGACTATGCGGGTGCCCTCTCCGGCGGTCAGCGCAAGCTGTTGGAAATGGCTCGCGGTCTAATGGCAGACCCCAAGCTGATGCTGCTGGATGAGCCCGCTGCGGGAGTGAACCCTACTTTGATTCAGCAAATCTGTGGCCATATCAATCGATGGAATGACAACGGCATTACTTTCCTGATCATCGAGCACAATATGGATGTGATTATGTCCCTGTGCGATCGCGTCTGGGTATTGGCCGAGGGACAAAATCTAGCCGAAGGCACCCCCGCAGAGATCCAATCCAACAAAGAAGTGCTAGAAGCCTATCTAGGACAGTAACGTCAGACGATAGGAGCAGCCATTGTCAAAAAAGTGCTGATCTATATCTTGCTGTTAAAGATCACAGCTAACCCACCCTAGCCTTGCTATCACTAAGACAAGATTTCAATCGCGAAACTTGCCTGTGAACTACCTTCAACAGCCCCAGCCTCAGCAACGCACTCGCCTGAGATTATTGCTAGGTCGACAATATTACATTCAAAAACGAAAGTGGGAATGGCAGTTTTCAGGGACAAAGTTTGCAGTCCCCAAAGGGGCCAATCGCTTACCGATCACAGTATTTTCCCATCAGTCTTTTTTACTACGTCAACTTAAAGATGTAGACATGTGGCTACAGCACAACAAAGTCACTAATTTACAGCTAGCCATTAACTGCATCAACCCAGTCATCATTTATCCCGGAGAGGTTTTCTCCTTTTGGTATTTAGTCGGCAATCCCACCAAACGACGCGGCTTCAAACTGGGTATGACCTTGAACAATGGCCAAGTGAAATCAGGGTATGGAGGTGGACTGTGCCAGTTAGCCAATCTGATATATTGGATGGCTCTACATTCTCCCCTAACCATTAAAGAACGCTGGCGACACAGCTATGATGTCTTTCCCGATCTCAATCGTTCCCTTCCCTTTGGCAGTGGGGCAACGGTCGCCTATAACTATATTGATTTACAGCTAGAAAACAACACTCACCAACCCTTTCAACTATGTCTCTGGTTAACGGACACAGACCTATGTGGCGAGCTGCGATCGGATACAAAATGTCCCTATCATTACGACGTCTTGGAGCGCAATCACCAAATTACGGGTCCTGTTGCTGGTCGATATATGCGCCACAACCAGATTTTTCGGAAAAAACGTCATGTATTGACCGATGAGGTTTTCCCAGATGAATTTATTACTGAGAACCACGCACTCATGATGTATTCACCCTTGCTAAGTAGTGGGGATGAGGAGGCGTCATCTTCTAAATCCTCAGCCCATTCCTAATAAGCTGGGGATACTGCAAAGACTCATATTGTATGGCTTCTGATTGGAAGACTCGTCGTCTCGCCAGAATACACAAGCGTGTCTGTATGGCCACGCTGCCAAGCATCACAGGTTACAGGAGCCAAAATGATCACAACAAGAGCACTAGCCATACTCAATGATGCACAGTATCGATCTAAATCAGACCATAGAGGATTTTTGACAGAAGCATGGGGGTGAACTATCGGTTTTTTCATGACAAGGTGCTATCTCAGTCGGGGAACCCATCAGTTCTTGAACAGAACGTATACACAAGTTAATCGTTAAAGTTACCTTGAAGGTCAAGACCAAAGCTTATAAGAAAATCTTATAAAGACCCTCTCGACTCTATCAGAGCCCGTCTTTCACAGGGGTTAAACATTTCCACAAACTATCCATATTGCTGGAGTAGCAAACCAATGTATAAGATTCGTTACTCCAGCCAGTCTTACTGAATCGAGACCCGATGGCCCCTATCGGCGATTACCTACACGTACCGGACCGCACTACTGTTCAGACTGAAGTTAGTCGCACCTTGGATAATCGCGATGACTTCACGAGAACTCCCCCCTTCATAAATCAGGGCGGTTCCACTGGGCTGTGAAACCCCTAATGAGTAATCGCTGGCTGAGCCATTCAGTTGCAATACATCTCCCTGATTGGGTGTGAAGTCCTGCACCACAGCATAATTACTGGTTGCTGGACCGTCAGCATAATAAACCTTTTGGCTATCTCCCAAGACAAAGACATCTGCATCTCTTCCCCCTCGCAGGAAATCAATCTCTCCGACACCGGGTTTAGCATCACTGATATTGACACCAATTAATCGATCGCGACCATTTCCCCCAAACAGAGAGTCATTGCCTGAGCCACCATTCAATACATCGTTGCCCGAGTTGCCGTCGATACGGTCATTGCCTGAGCCGCCAAACATACGGTCATTACCCGAGCCACCACTCATACGATCGCTACCACCATCGCCAGACATCACATCGTTACCTGAGCCACCAAACATACGATCGTTGCCACTTCCCCCAAAGAGGCGATCATTTCCCCTTCGACCACTGATCAAATCATTACCACCAAATCCCCGAATCACATCATTACGGGAGCCACCCCGTAAGACATCATTCCGATTGGTGCCATCAATCCGGTTGTCACCAGGCGTAGGACTCGGTGATGGAGTTGGTGTTGGGCTTGGTGATGGAGTCGGTGTTGGAGTCGGTGTTGGTGTTGGAGTCGGAGTCGGGGTGGGTGTTGGCACTGGGGCTGGGGCTGGAGCCGGAGCTGGAGCTGGAGCTGGAGCTGGGGCCGGAGCCGGGACTGGAGTCGGAGAAGGTGATAGGGGACTAACAGATCCTGTACCACTGCCATAGAGGCTGTGAACACCATTGATATCATCCTGTAGCAAGAACGCAGTGCCCGCCCCACTAAACCGCCGCTGAATTGAGGGATTCATAATCGCATCCACTCCCGATTCATGCCCAAGACCAAGACTATGGCCCGTTTCATGAACAGCGGTTTCTAGAAATAAGCCAGCATTCCAAGTTTCGCCAGTATCGTAGGTTTGATCACCGCCTCGCGGGAAAAATGCGAAGGCCAAGGTACCACTACGACCATCAATAAACTCAGCTCCGACCCGGATATCAACGTCGCTTCCATTGCCAGGATCTTGAACTTCTTGAAAATTTAATGGAGCATACTTTGCCCAAACGCCCAGAGCCTCGCGGAAGAGCGATCTTGCTTCGTTATTCGATAACCCATTTAATTGAAAACTAGGTGCAAAGCTGTATGTAATATTGACTGCGTTCCCGCTTCCTCCAGGCTGGTTCCATTTGAATCGTCCGCCACTGTCATTAAATTGAGCGAACGATCCACCTGTCTGAAACCTTGCACCATGGCTATGTGCAGTTCCGCAAGCAGTACATAAACAGCAATAACCACTTTCTAGCGTCTTTGGGGCTTGAGTTCCCACATTTTCTTCTAATGTAGTGTCTTGTGTAGATGGCTCAGACGAAAAAAGTGGTATCGAGATAAAAGTCTGAATATCAGGAAGATTGACTTTAGTACCTAACTCAGAAAGTTCTAGGATTTGCTGCGGGGCAATATCAATATTGTCACTTTTGATATCGACAGATGCTTGTGAGGTTGAACCAACTTTCAGGTCATTCAAGCTTTCAATTGGAGATTCCAACTCATGCTCAAAATTAAGCTGAAATGATTGACGCATATATCCTCCTAAGGATCAGTAACTTACAAGTTTTAGAGACATAAGCTCCCCCTTTAAATCCGTATATCCTTAGAGGTTTTATCATATAGTTGATACACCTGTGAAGTAATTCAGGATACTGATATAGCGAGGAAGATTATCTATTTGCATCTACTGACTAGATCAATAGATTTTGAGTTGACATTTAAATTCCCTAATCACAAAATATTTTTCTTGAGAATATTATTCTTTTGGCACTCCATATAGCTCTAGCTAGGATATTGTCTATATGCATCTTTCTATTCTTCATTTCATTAACCACTGCTGAAATAGTTTTTACATCAATGGAGAATAAGATTGCTGATGCTAAATCTAAGAACTTGAAGTGTCAAAGGAAGTCTACTAACACCAAAGAAATTTCAGAAAGATTGTGCAAGCAACCGACAGCTGAAAACTTGCATCATTACAAGGAATAGTGATGTCACCTTTGATCAGAGATCTGGGCATTTAAGAGTTGGACTTACATTGCTCCAACCCATGTTGAGGGCAGCCCCAACTATCTTGATGGCAATATGAGCCGCTTAAAAATGCAGTCTTTGATCTAACAGGAGCATTGAAGCTTTGTACTCAACTAGGTGATAGCCGCAGGCACTATGTTCAATATCTAAGCCCCTCGGCACGGTTAGCTCTTGGCGTAATATCTATGTATAGGCTGAGTACCGCCCAGGAAGGCTAGGCATCAAAGATTGAGATTGAAGCGCTGACATAGACTGTTGGATGAAGACTATCTCTATGCCTGAGCACCTAATCACATTTAGATTACTGTTACTTCGTGAACATTTTTGGAAACGATTATTGCTTTGAAGAGTTGAATGATAATTGCCAGCCATATAGTACCTTATTACTTATGATTCTATAGATATTCCTCAGAAAAAGAAAGAAAAATTTCTAGCAGATCTGCTCATTTATAAACTCAAAGTAAAAGCGGATGGAATCATAAACTAATAGCTTAGGTAAAGACCTTTACAATTAATTCTATCCGCATGGAATTAATTGTAAAGGAGAGATTCGAGACAATTAATTATTTCTTTAGAAATCAATTACCTACAAACACATCTAGACCTCTTTTCTTATATAGCTTAATCAATCCATGGTCATATATGCTGATGACTTTAGAGCATATAGCTTTCAGCCACCAATCTCACAATCAAAAGTAGCTAAACTTTCTTCTGTGAATCAGTATGGCAACACCCTGTCTGAGATAATGTTCAAGAACAACACTGATTGGTATAACTTATAGCTTTTTTTGTATAACTTCATGGCATAAATTATTCCATAATAAAAGCATTTGTTTTACAGTTCCTTTTATCCCCAATTATTTCTTTAGAGATATTTCCATCTATTCAGAATTAAGCGCTAGGCAACAAAATATAAATATGAAGTCTAAAAGTTTAATTACATCTTTTATATCAGCCAACTTAAATAAGATCCGATATATCAAATTTTTATTCTAAGCATCGAAAATTTACATCCCTCAATATTTCAAAATTCCAATCATGATAGTTAACGCCTGCAACACCAAGTTAGGTCGTTAAAATATTGCTCACAGGTTTGAATTTTTCTGTTCGATCAAACTCTCTGAATTTTGATGATGTTGATTTATGAGGTTTTTTACTTAAAATGCAGAAAAACTATCGTCTCTAGGATATTTGAGTTCAGTGCTTGTTCTGAACCAAGAGGAACCACAAACATCAGGGCAATTTTGTTGGCATTTTCCCTAATATGTATGCTTTGTCTGCACACAAACAATCACCAACATTGATATTTCAGACAACCTGAGGTGCTATTTCTAGCTCTTGGGGGTCACTGGTACGCTAGCCACAACATTGTTTAATCCCCAGCGAAGACAACTTCAATGAGATTTATGCTCAACAGCCCCGCTAGAAACTAAATAGAACTCTTAGAAGGTTTAAGCCTTACATTAAATGGGCGATGACGGGCTCGAACCGCCGACATCTTCGGTGTAAACGAAGATTCACCTATGGCTGAAATCTATATTTGATAGGTCTTGTAAGCTTTTTGAAAAACCTTTCCGGCCAATCTATCCGGCCAAAGGTATCTGAAACAACGGAAGTTCGTTCTTATTTCTCACCTCCCATCAACTCACGCTGAGCCGCATCGGCAATCGTTTTTCGTAACCAAGTGATTCGCTCAGCCCTAGGTAAAGCTGTCACGGCATCATAAACACTCTTGCCTACTCGGACAGCTAGCGGTTTCGCACCTAATGGCTCATCAGGCATCTCCCCTACAGGTTTGATTTGCTGAGCTATAAATTCTTTGGGCAGCAGCTCTTTAGGGGTTCCTCTAGACATCTCGATATCACCCAATCCATTGAATCCATTGTTGCATATATCCCTTGTAACTGGGGATATATGCAGCTTATAGGTTACCCCTGTAACTGGGGTAATTATTAATCAGCAGAGTTGATGACCCCCTGTGACTGGGAATAATGTAGGCATGGACAAATCAAAAGAGAGCGGCCACTCCCGCAAAGAAGAACCGCTCTCTACCCCGTAAGAGGTGAAACTATTATGTCTCAAATCGATATCGTTCAAATTTCATGCAACGATACTCAGCTCACTAACGCCCAGGCCACACAGCCAGACATCCGTTTAATTGCATCCGAAGCTGATGGACTGGCAACATACTGTAGAGCCACTTTGCCCGCCTTATACCTTGGCTTACATTCGGCTGAAGAGTGGTGGTCCTTTCTCTGAAGAGCTAGAGCTTGATGAGTACTGGATCATCCTCGTTACCCGTAAATCTACTGCTGAAGAGCACACAACACAGACAAGGGTTGAGAATTGGGTTCTCAATGAGTTTGGTCTTGATGGTGTTCTGGATTGCTGGTACACAGTGCAGGCTGATCAGACGGTACGCGCTGAGAACGATTACGAAGACGAGTTCTAAGACATCCCAATGGCTCGGTGGTGCCAAATAAACCCCCAGTAGCAGGTTGAATGACTACTGGGGGATAACCTTTTCTGAAAAGGTAGGAACGCGCCTCTATCTAAGAACCCCGGAAAGTACATGGCTCCCCAGGGTGAGAGGTTATCACTTCTAAGGATGTGATAACCGACCTCTAGTCACACCTTGCCAATTCAGTGTGAACATGGAGTGAAAGCCTCTGAGTGTAAGGATCATGGGGAATTCTGAAGCAGCAAAACTAGCAGAACCGACGAGTAGATTTCAGGCTTAACCGACGAGGAAAGCGAGAATGACGAGTATCACGCTGTAGCCCCTATTCTTGGCATTTGGGGATAATACAACAAGCTTTGGAAAGAAGAAGGCTGGACACAACAGCAGATTGCAGATGCTAAGTGGTGTATACAGCAGGGCATTAGGCCACTGTGAAGAATGTTCTAGAAGCGGTAGACTACTGCATGGATATCATTCTGCCAGTTGAGCTGGTGTCTGGTGAATCCACATTCTACATTAGACCTCTTGCAATATTCATTTGACGATGTGGTATTGCTGTTTGCCATCTCTTAAGCAGCCAAAGATAGCTCGTAGTTATAGATGGCTGCAATCAAGTTACACCGTAGCGCGTAGCGACGACTACGGCTGCGATAGCGCTCCGACAAAATTCTGAAAATCTTCAGGCTGCGATTAATGTGTTCAATGCCCATTCGTTCTTGACTCAGAGCACGGTTATACTCTCACTCTAGGGGAGTCAGTTCGCCCTGTTGTGGCTTCTTGAGCGGAACATATAGCAGTCGCTACAACGTTATTTTTATTTGTCAGCGGAGTGATAGTAACAAGACCGCTTGACGTGGCTCGTGAGGCCTTTGTTTTGTGTCGTGTTGCTTTACACAGGCAGGGCTTTATTCGGGATAAACCGTAAAAAATAGACGTAAATGTTTCATATGCTTAGGCATGAGCGATATTAGGCCCGAATTCATATACTCTGATATCAATAAAAACTAGAGAGAAAGAGGGAAAAATTTTAATGAGACCGGCATCAATAGACAATCGTTCCAGCTTTGAGAAGAACAAGCAACTTTATTTATATTCAGGCCTTGGTTTTTTGGGTTTACTTGTGTTGTTTTGGATAGGTGGGAGTTTATTAAGTTCTGGTGGTCCTTTATGTGAGCGAACGATAGAGGACGAGGGCTGCAAGGGTATAGAGAAGTCAGTCAAGAGTCACCTTGTGGGAATGGTTCGAGTCGTTCAAGCGGAGACCTTAGATGAGGATGCCAGCCTAGAGAAGATAGAGAAGGCTCACGCCGAGGCCTTACGGGTGGCTGACTTAGAAAACCTGATGTCGAGTAATGTTGACGTGCCCGATGCCAGGGGGACCTATTCGGACTATTACGAAATTACTTCAGAGGTCGATGATTTAATTGTTTATTTTAGGGCCAAGCCAAAGTATGAGCGGGTACATGGGTACACCTCGTTCATGAGAGTTCCCCATTTAGGTGTTTGGTCAGCGGTCTCTGGTATGTGCAAGTCAACAGACTTGGGAGACTCAGCCCCGAACCCGACTGTCATCAAAGGGGATTACTCTTGTCGTTAGTCTGCTATCGGGATTCCGATATCTGGATCAGTGGGAAGCTGAGCTACAAGCTGAGGTTACTGCGTAATCCGGCTTAAAACCGAGAAACACAGCTGGATGATTTACTCTTGCGAATTTTGAATATCTTATTAAGAAATTAGAGCAAAATTACTTACTAGTTAACCCTTTTTGTATCTGTGCGAGAATTGAAGTACGTAAAGGGATTTTTTCCAGTGAAAAGCTCTCTGGTAGCATACACACAAGAAACTGCAGAGTATATGGCAGCAGCTGTTAGCACCGATGACGCTGCAACTGATACACAACGTCAATTATTGGAGCGTAGTGTAAATCAACAAAATTCAACAAACGGAATAGCTAAAAACTCCCGTAGTAGGTATTCCAGTATTTATTCTGATCCTGAAATCGGTAAAGATATTGACAGAGTTTTCGGTAGAGATATTAACAGGATTTATCTTTCTAAGTGGGAGAAGATTAGAAAGATACTTGAAAATTCAGTATTGACAAACTCTTTTCGAGAAAAGTCTAAATACCTTAAGGAAGCATCTAAGGAGTTGAAACAGCTCTATGAAAATTGTGTCGCCCTTGTTAGTAAAGATGTTTCGGACTACTTATTTAGCCTTAGTACTGAATCAGATGTCTTTTCTCAGGCTCTTTTGGGTTTGAGCTTGATTTATGAATCCTCTAGAAGTAACAAAAGACCCGTCAGGAAGGTAAAGGATTTGCGTGATGGAATGGTCATGTTCTCAAGTATCTTTCCTAAGTTCTCCCAACCACTTGTTGAAATAGGCAATGGGTTGGAAGTGCTACCAATTTTTGAGGGTTTGGCTAGGGCAGCTATTGAAGACGAGGAATTGAAAAATACAACTGTGAGAAAAAAGTTGGATCAAGTAAATCTCCTCAAGTATGTAAGGGACATAAAAGAATCTGCAGAAGAGATCTTATATACTACTAACCGCCTTAAGGATCAAGCAGGTCTTAAAGATTGGGTTCTTTGTAGGACAGATGATCTCATCCTCTACATTAGCCCCAAATCTGCTGAGGGCAAAGCATTACAGCGAATTGAATCCATAGAATCTGGTGAGGAGATTGAATGGGAGATCATAGAGCCAGATTATAGCTTTGATATGCAGGAAGTGAGAGAGAAAATTAAAGCGCGTGGCTACAAGGTATCACCTGAAAGTTCATCCTAAGGTTACTAGCGAAGATGTTCACATACTTCCTGAAGATCTGAAAACTGATTTTGAAGAGATTTTTAAGCCAGTCTTACAGGAGGATCCTCATAAATGTGATTTTCTACCTTGGCACAATTTGACTGGTGGGTTACAAAACTATCGGGCATTAGAAATTGAGTGGGAGGGAGATCCCAATGCGTATCGTTTAGTTTATAGAATCTGTGAGAAACCAGCCCCAAAAAGAGTCGAGATATTGAGCTTTGCTGAACATGATCCAGCTTATGAAAAAGCTAAAGAGAGATTAAGAAGGCGCCGCAACAAATAGGAATTACCTTTTGCACCTAATGGATTTATATAGTGTCATCCTTCCAACCGCATTCATCACAATCCCAGTGAACTCTTGGTGGTTAAGTCCCTTTCATCAGCATCTCACAATTAGGGCATCGGCCAGTAAACAGAGGGTGCCAGTCTAATAGCTCAAGTTTCTGTTCTTGGGTAAGACGATCAGTGATTGGGGCTATGTAGTCGTCGTTGTAGTTAGAAATGCACCTCTTCATATAAGGTTCATCGAATATTATTGATTTTCCCAATAATTTCTTTCGACTTCTGCAAGGCGAATCTGGCCTCAGATTCAATTTTACCGGAAAAATTCAAGTCATAATCAACGGCTCTCCTTATATTTCTTAGCTTGTCTAAATAACAATTTATAAAGTGCCCCTCTGGACATTCAAGTTTCCTCGCTTCATTAATAACTGATACGTGGCTGGTTCCCAATGATCGTCCGTTTCGGTCTTCCAGAAAATCCTTGGTAGAACAAAATGCAGCGTAGTATGCTCGACTAATAACACAACGCAACTTAGCTTCATACAAAGGGTCTTCTTTCTTGCAACCTACAAATATATTTTCAGCTAAATTGTTGTAGTCTTTCCAGTCAAAAACCTTCATAAATTATACAAACTGAATCTCTATGCAAAGCTTGCCATTGGACAGCTTAAGGTTACTGAACCACCAATTTTCACAGAAACTATCAAACAAATTGGAGCTTTTACATAATTCATCTTGAGATAGAACTGCTAATACTAACTCTCCTGCAGGAGCATAGTCTTCCCCAGACTTTAGCTCTACAGAAAAGTTCTCTTGGGTAAAATATTTTCTAAGCTCTGAATTTGCCGCCTCCATTAGAGGGATTAAAGAAGAATTCTCAAGCAGGAAGAGACTTATGTCTTGCCTCTGAACAAACGTTACTTCTTCGCTCAAGGCTTGTATCCTTTTCTTCGCCTCATTTAGATTTTCCCAGCGCTCAATATTTTCGGTTTCAGTCTGCTTGAGTTTTGGCTGATTATATAAGAAGGGTTGATGCCCACCAAGACTGAGCATTCTTAGCACGTATCTTTGTCGTGCCGAACTACGAGTTGTCTTCAGGCTTGGTGTCTTCACTAGCTTCCTCTGTATCCTTTTTGTTGCTGATTGCTTTAAGTTCTTCTAGAACTTCCTGGAGCCTTTCAATGAACTGGTGCGCTATTTCTGGCGTAACTGTCAGGCTGGCATCAACTTCTCTTACGATAGAGCCTCTATCCTCAAATTCTTCTTTAACAAAAGAGGACTCCCCATCTTCTCTGTTTATCTCAAAAACAACTCTCTTTGGTATAGAAGCTCTTTCGCTCCATGAAATAATTTGTATATCTAGGTTAGGAGTGATTTGAACTCCAAGACCATCAACATGAAAGACTCTGAAAAAGTTGCTTTTAATGTAGTCTATGTTTATTTTTTTTGTTGAATCCGGCATTATCTCCTCTGCTACCACTAGTTATTGTTCCCAAGCTACAACCTTTTGCTATCGCAAAACTCATGGTTTCTAAGTTTGAATTGCATCATCTTTACAGTTGTCAAGCATATCAATAAATGATACGCAATCTCCGTTAGGCTTGGCTACATAAAGCTTTCTGTTAATTTGCTGTGAGCCCACTACTAATCCCCATTCCCTAGCCTGTGTTTACACCTCACAAGGCTAAAGATGTCTCTATCGTCTCGCCCCATAGTTCGCAGCCTTTAGCGCCAGAGCCAAAGCCATCACCGTATCATCATGTGAACCCTCAGCAGCCTCTAGCTTGTCCTCAACCCTTCTGAATGACAGCAATTCCTGCTCAAGGGGTGAACCAGCAGGATAGCTGATATGTCCTCTCTCTAATGCCAGCTGCAACCGTCCGATCAGAGCGCCCTTAGAGTTTGCTGTGGTGTTGAAACGTTCTATCACAGAGCCATAGCGGGATTCAAGAGACTCATAGACAAATTGGCCTAGTCCATTCGTCTCAACGGTGACCTTGATTGGGTTTGAAGCCTTGATAAACTCATCAATTCGACCCATGTGGACCTCTAGAGTGCCTGTGCGTTTTCTGTAGAGCTTAGACACTGTAAAGGTTTCGCCTGTCTTCTTCAGAAAGACAGAACAAAAATAATCAGCACCACTACCAGCAGGATCAACGCCCACATAGTAGAGTTCATCTTCAGTAAACTGGGGCTCATATTCACCTGTGGCTGCTGCCCTCACTACAGCAAAGCTGAAGACTACTGATGAGGATTCAGTAAGCGATAAGTCATATTCTTGGGCAATCTGAGCTTTGGGTAAGCTGAGGGATTTCTCAAGGTCTTCAAGATAGCTTGGGTTATCTCCATAGACGGATTTCCAGTGAATAGCGATCGCAATATTGCCGTCTTCTCTTTGCCATTTGTTGACCGGTGGCAATTCACCTGATCTAATTCTCTCAATGTCTGAAACGCAGTTGTCAAAGCCGTTCAAGGTATCGAAGAAATGGCCGCTAGCACCATTGGGTGTTGAACATAAGATTATTCGGGCATCACTACCAACTTGGCTCATAGCAGGTGTTGCAGCTGACAAACTTAGCTTAAGGTTTGTCTGGAATGCCGCTTCATCAAACAATATCCCAGAGACTGAATCAATTCCACGAACGGCATCAACGGCAGCACTCCTAAAATGCAGAGTCCCACCACCAGAAATCTCTAGCTTTAACAACGAGTCGGTTGAAAAATCCACCAGTCCAGCAGTTGAAGCCATTTCTCGCATTCTGCTGGCTAACAATGATGAGTCTGACTGGGTACGGCTGATGATGACTCCCACCCAGGCGCTATTTTGCCAAGCTTTGTAGAGAAACCAACTACAGCACAATTGGCTTAGACCAAGCTGCCGACCTTTGATGATGACTGAGAGTTTAGGGCTATCAGATAAAGATTGTGGTTCTTCTATCCAATCAACTACATCCTTCTGCCAATCCCAGAGTATAAATTGCTTGAGACTACCTCCGCTCTTTATCCAATGAGTCTCACAAAACTCAGTGAAGAATACATTTTCTCTGAGTACAGATTGTTTTACTTTACGTTGGGCTAAGACCCGCTCAATCCTGTCTAACCTGGATTCTAGGCTATGTCTCGCCATTAGAGTCCCCTTTAGTCAAGACTTCGAATCAGCTCTTGTATTCGACTTCCATTGTGCCTGGCAAAAGATTTTGGAATACTCGAAAAAATGGGGGTCGGCTTTAGAGAGAGAGCAAGATTGGGAACATAAACCAGCCCCAGGCAGAAGGCTTTTACTGAGGGATGATCGTATTGGCCTTGCTCAACGCGCTCAATGACTCTATTAACCCCTTGCCGAGTCTCTATGCAGTTGGTCTGCTTTAGACGAGAGTAAGCTGACTGAGCTTCAACAATTTTGGTGGTTGTTCTGTAATAGGTTGGGCGACCAAATAACTGATATCGAGTCTGGCCAATTTTGTTTGTGATAATTGCTTTGACGTCATACTCAGTAATGGCTGTCTCAATGTTTGCCTCTTGGATTTCCTTACAGGCTTCAATGGCAACAGCCTGCTTGGTGCCCCTAGGCCAGTGTTTATCAGGATTGAGTTCTATTCTTTCGCCATTAAGCAAATAGATTGGCTGAGTTTTCCAGATAATTCCTGCGTTCTCTTTCTGGTCTGAAAAGATCGATGCAATGTGATTAATCATCTGTGCCATCTTGTTTAGTGAAATCGTTTGCTGGATCATCTAGTCCAAGGGCTGCTTCAATCTGTTTCAACCGCTGGTCGATCTCGCTTTGTCTTGAGAACTTCAAAACGTTACTGAGTAAGCATTCAGCGGCTCTCAGTCTAACGGGTGTGTCTCGTGATTTCAGTTCACCCGTGGTGATGTCCCGAATGGTTTTGACTGCTAACTCATTCTGCATCACCAATGAATCGAGTAAATCTCGCCACTGTCTAGCCTTAGCTGTTTCTAGGGCTCTGTTGAACAGCTCAGAGTTTGCAAGCCAGTCGTAATAAGTGGACCTGTGGATCTTTGCAACTTCAGCAGCTTCACCCACTGTTGATCCAGTCAACCTTGCACCCAGAAAAATCTTCTGTTGCTCTGATAAGCCCTCTAAACAATCAATATCCGACATTTTTCGAGTTTTCCAACAATTATTTATAGCCTAGCGAAAATCACAAATTGATTCGCCCATAGGCAGAATGGGGGGCAGTTAGTGGGACATGAATCATACCAAATCCGATTTATATACACCCGATATATTAAAGTGCTAAAAACTTGTATAAGCGTTAGTAGACAGCATAATCATTTCGGGGTTTAATGAGTCAGATTTGGTATCAGTCCCATTAAGAAAGCACGGACACTTGGCTGGTCATCATTATCTTGTTCTTGAGTCTTTTGAGTGTCCTTAGCAGTCCAATTTTGAGGCAGAAAACCGTCACCCCATTTGTGGATAATCTGGTGCTTCTCTGTTGTCGATACGGTCTAGTGTTCGCTCTAACCGGGCTATTTTGCCTTGTCTAACAGACGGTGTAAATCTCTTTCTCATACCGCTTTCTCCTGTGATTCAATGCCTAGGAACTCTCTGATGCCAAACTTAAGCAAGCACAAGGCATCAGCAACACCGTCATGAGGCTTCCTGCATCCTGGTTGTATCAGTTCAATATCAGGGAATGCTCGTCTGCAGTAGGCAATAGCGGCATCCTTATCCTTGGTGGTCCCAGCTAATACAACTCTCTTCCAACGTTGCGGGGTTACCAATTCGACTGGGATTTGCAGGGCTGCACAGATACCCAACAAACCACCATAGCCAGAGCCAAATTTAAATGTTGAGGCAACACCCTGTTTTGGCATTGCGCCCACTTTCTCAACGATGGCTAACTGAGGTTGTGCAGCTTCAACCCAGGTTGCAAGGGTGACCAGGTCTAAATCTTTACCAGAGGTGGGTAGGGGTTTAGCTATAGTTGCTTGGTGGTTCTGAAAGGCAATCCCACCTTTTAGGCCAGGGTCTATTGCAATCAGTGATTGGTGTAAAGTGCTTTTTCGTTGTGAATTCATTGGCGAGTGTTTTCTATTATTTCGTTTGCGTTTAGATCTCGTTGATTTTGGTTTGAGTGCTGTTGGTGCAGGTTTCAGAATCTCAGTAAGTACCCATCGCTTTGTGCCATCTTCAAATTCCAGTAAGGTATGCAATGGCATCAAAAATGCTGGTGGTAGGACTTCACTGACTTGGCCACTTGGGGTGATCAGCTCTCGTTTACTAGGCGGAATCCTGAACCCCCTTAATGTGGTCTAAGGGCCATAAGGTTAGGTCGTCTTTCCCGCTAGGCAATTTAACTTTGACACCTGCAGGTTTTATTGAGGTGATCTCATAGACTCGTCCGTCTGCCCTCTGACCTTTGGCGAAAACTATCCGATCACCGACTTCGTAAGGCAGCTCTTCAAGGTTTCTTTGTGAAGATGTCTTTTTTTCTTGTTTTCCAAGACCATACGGTGACGATAATTTATTGTCATTATCGTCACCCTTAGCTAAAACGCTTGCTGTGCTCGGGTTAGTGGGGTGACTATATTCTTTTGCAGTATCGTCACCTATCGCTGCCTTGTCGTTACCTGTAACCCGCAGCTCTTGTTGAGTATGCGTTTGAGCCTTATAGGTCTTATCGTCATCTTTCAGGCATTTATCGTCACCTTTTCGGTCACCCGAATTTTCTTGATATATATGGGCTTCAGCGATTGGTGACGATAATGACGATATTTCAACGCGACCGTAGGGATCGGAGGAGGAAGTTTTTGGTGGGTTGTCACCAATCTTGAGGATTTCGACACCTTTGGCTTTTTTTGTTCGCCAAACCTCTGTGGCTAATCCTGCTGAGCCAAGATCTGGGGCTAATCGGTTGATGGCTCTAGATAGCCCTCTAGTCGTCTGGGGGTAAGTTTTTGACCAAGGCTGGTCCGTATCCCTGGCAAACGCCTTCAAGTCTGAGAAAAATTTTGCCCAGGGCGCAGTGTACAGATCACCAGACCATTTGTCCATAAAATCTAAAAGTAGCTCGGCAAATGGCGAAGAATGCAGAACGGCCTCTTGAGCCTGCTGCCGGTTAGCTTTGAAGACTCGCTCGAACGTCCCATCAGTAAGCTTTAGGGGCTTTTCTGAAGCCATGCAGAACAACCCAAAATCAGCCATCCTGGGTAACCATTCAGATTGAACATTGGGTAAGTTTGCGATTATCCCGCTTAAAAGACTCATCAACGCACCTAAAATTCCGGGTGCCGACTCAGCGTGGGATTCGTCCAGCTCTTGCTTGGTTTTGCGCTGATCATCCGAGATTTTTGGCAGAGGAACCACCAGCGTTCGGTCTGCTAAATCATCTCGAGCTACAACATGATCAATCGCTGTTATAGCCTGTGGTCGAGTAAATTCGACAATTGTCTCGTCCATTGTTGTAAACAGAGTGCGAGTGGAGTAACCGAACCCCGTTGCAACTTGGCAGATTATGTCACTGGCATTTGGGCTGATGCTGGAGACGTTGTCATAGACCAAGAACCAACGGCGGCGGCCCGCCACCCCCATGGCTTGTCGATCGGTTTTTAGGCCAATCAATGGGGCTTTGGATGGGTCGATGAAGCTCTTAAGTTGTTCAGCTTTGGTCGATTTAGCGCTACCTCTCGGTGCTGTCAAGAACAGCACTGGGTAAGTTTTTTCGGGTACATAACAGAACAGAGTGAACCAGAGCAACAAGAGCCAGACCTGCTCATTTTCCTGTCCACTCAGCCCCATCAAGTCTCGAAGCTCTGAGATATCTCCGCCTGCTTCTGGGGTAGGCAATGACAATGTGCCGGGGGGACGCAAGAACCTTACTGGGGGCCGATCTACAATCCGCCAACCTCGCGAATCGACCTCTATCGCCTGCCATTTCTCGTTGCATAAATCTATATAGATTGTGCCGCCAAGTTTCGCTGTTCTAATCCAGACCTTGCGTTCAACTCCATCAAAAACCCCCATAGAAATAACGGTATTGAGGGCGGACTTCATTACCTCGCTGCTGGGCGATTGCTCATGTTCTTTGTATAAAGCATGGGTAAGCCACCTAGAAAATTCTCGCCCCTCTACAGGGTAGGTATGCCGACATCCATTGACTTCAACATCCGCATAGACTTGCTCCTCAGCGTCATGAAAAAGCTCACATCTGGATTTAACAATCGAAACTAGAACATCAGTAACCTCAGAGTTATCTAGGCGATCGCTCTTGTCGCTTTGACCATCCTGAGCACCATGAATCGGACTGTCTATACCCCTGGCTAACCTGTTTAGTTCAGTAATCTTGGGCTTGCACTTTTCTGGTAAAGCCAGGACGGGGGCTAAGGTTAAAGTCCCATTCGCACCAAAGGCGTTAACTAACTCCGACAAAGTTGCGTCACGGCATTGATTAGCTATCACCGTTGAATGGCTATCACTAAACCCCTTGGACACCAGAAACAGCTTGACATCCAGTAATGTTTTTATCCAGTCTGCAGCGCTTTGACTGTTTTTCAATACCATCATTTCAAATGCAATCTGGTCTGCGCTTGGATTAGCATCTGCCCATTCATCAACGCCCTTGATCGCGGTGTCAGGGCTAACAGGTAAACTACCCACCTTTATCTCTAGCGTGACCGCAGTCCTGACGGTCGCTCTGGCAACATTGCTATTGGTGACCCAGTCAGCGTCACATAAATAGGTATCATAATCCCTTGCTGTATGCTCGGCACCTCCGATCACATCGATAATCTGATCGTTTTTTACGATCCATACCCCATCGGCGTGATCACATCGGACACCCATTATGGCTAGCTTGATGCAGCCAATTAGGTCCTCAGTTAACACAGTCTTGGCCATACTTTTGGGCTTTGGTTTGTCTGGATTAAGAACCTGGTAAGGGCTATAGACCATGGGATAGGTAGCCCCAATTCTATTTAGATGCTCCGATGTCTGGCGAAGATATTTCGATAGCCTTATTTCCCTTGGCTCCCTGCCTTCTTTTTTAGCTCTAAGAACTTCTATTTTTTTAAGTTCTTCAGCATGGTGCTTGCGAACTGATTCGTCAGGGTATAAGGGTTTCGCGATGTATTTACCTGCCTTGCCTGTACCATCAATAGGTACTAAGATCGCGCCTGTCGATGGGATGTGTGCCTTTGAGAAGCCTAGTGTCACGCCCTCCTCT
Organism: Acaryochloris marina MBIC11017; assembly: GCF_000018105.1. Classification (GTDB taxonomy): domain Bacteria; phylum Cyanobacteriota; class Cyanobacteriia; order Thermosynechococcales; family Thermosynechococcaceae; genus Acaryochloris; species Acaryochloris marina. The sequence goes on along the minus strand of NC_009925.1, from coordinate 4,271,258 downwards.
CGAGTAGTGTGTTTTATTCCTAGTCGAGCTTGTGAATCACTGTCAATGCCACGACCCTCAAGGTATTGCAGGGCCAGCTTTTGGTTATCGTTAATAGTTGCCGTTAGTTGTTTTTTCATGGGGAAATAGGTGTAGATAATGCCAAAGATTCTTTCGCCTCTCGGCTGTTCAAAAGCTCCTAGCTTTTGATTGGTTAGGCTGCACGATCGCCGAATTGAACTACATTGCCTCGCTTAAGCGCTGAGACCACAATTCCTGAAGTGGCTAGCCAGCGAGAACCTGACAGCTCAACGTCAGAAGCGACCGTTTCAAGGCTTGTCACCCAGCTAGGGACCTGTTCCAACGCCATAGCAAAAATTTCGAGATTGGCATCGTCGAGAAACATCCACCAACTCTCCTGGCAATGAAATTCTTGGATGCCCAAATACCGCTGGATACTGCTACCAGGTATACCCCAAAGCAACTGACAGATGGCGTGGTAGAGCCTCACAAAAGACGGCATCCCCTGCGTTAGGTATTGAATCGGCAAGCTATTGAAGTGGTCTTTTATTCGTTCCCTTTCTTCCTTAACCCTTTGCCTAAGCACCGGATGTGGCTGAGGGGTAACTAGAGGTTTGAGCTGGTCTTTGTGGTTGATGTGAAAGAGAGTTAGGTTGAGAGGCAAGCCATTTCCTCGTTGCAAGTAATCAAAGAAGGCGGGTGCTAATGTTCCACTAATTTGAGCTGAACTCTTACCTCTTTCACCTCGTATGATCAGCTGTTCATGACCCACAAATTTTGGGTCACAAGTGCCTAATTTTTGCTCAAACCTTGATAGTGCTACCTCGTCTTTCAGGCGCTTTGATCTAAAAAATGCTTCGGATGACTTTTTAAGGACTCCATAACAATTGATTAGCTCAATTACAGGCCTGGTAGCCAAATAGTAATCTGGGTCATATCTCAAAATCTTGAGCAAATCTCGTCTTAATCGTTTAACATCTAATTTAGTAATATTCTTCATCTCGCCCCCTCATGCCGCATCTTGGCTACTTAAGGGGGTTTTTAGCGACTTGAGGTATCGCTCAACAAGCCTGTTGTGGTTGGGTCCGGGACCGTGGATAAGATAATCTTGGACAAGTCTCCAGTTCCAGAAAATCTTCCTTCCCCCTGGGAATTGCCACCAATAGATAGGGCTTGACAAAATCTTTTGAAGCTCTGCTCTTTGGGTCTTTCTAATATCAAGGCGTTTTTCTAAGACTGAACCACCTATTGATGGCCATTCGTATACACTTTTCTTAGACATGAAAAATCCTCCAATGGATTTGGATTGTGTGACATGCCGGTAGTGGCGACTTTGGCGAGCTGGCACTACCGGATAACAATTTTTTTGACCGTAATCCTTTTGGCTCTGGTGAGACCTTAGGACTTATAAATCCTATTTAAGCGAGTCCATCAGCAAATGGTTGCAGATTTTCTGCAATCGAAATAACAAAATTCGTAGTCTACTGATTTTGGTATGCGATGAAGCAGGATTTGCATATAAAATCTTTGTTCACTTGTCTCCGTGCCCCCTGGCAAGAATCTGAGTAAGTGTCACGATATCGGTAGGATTGACATGTTCTGGGGCTCCCATCAAAAGCCACTTTCCAACCATTGTTGGATTTCCGGCGCTTCCCATTGTTTCTCACTCTCAAGCAATCATCTTTGCACTCATCGCAAAACTCAGGTATACCACGCCCTTTTCCTCGCTCGAAAACTTGATATTTCCCACAATTCTTACAAATGCTCGGGCACAACTCACCTGTAACGGCAGATTCAGATCTGGATAAGCGTGACAACCGCTTCTGCACGTCAAAGATTTCTTGGAATAATCTCTTGACGTCTTGATTGGCCTCTGCCTTTTTATTTGCCTTAATCATGCAAGCATAATTAGATCTCAGGCACTCTCCATATAAGGGGAATAAATCTATATCGATGAAGACCTTTGGTGGTGGTCCTATGGGTGGAGGAAAACCTACTTTCTCAAGGTCCAAATGAGAGATCGAATCATAGACTTGTTTTTCAGTTCTCAGCTGAGTCGGTATAACCGAATGAAAATATTGAAGATTAAGTTCTCTGAGATAAAACTCATCAAAAGGGAATTCAACAATTTTGGCCAGTGAGCAAAAAAGATCAGCCTTCTTGCGTTCTAGAGGCTTCTTTAGAGCTTCCCCCAACTCGTCAAGAGATAAGTTATGTATCACCATAAAACTTTCCCTCGACTCTTCATCAGGAAGGATTCTTACAATCTGATCAAATGCTGATTTATGTGGAACTAGGTAATTAAAGCCGTTGTAAGGCCAATACAAAAGTTTCAGTACAAATTTCTGCTGGGTAATATTGCTATCCATGAGGTCAACTCAATTAATCCACGTCTAAGTTAGAACGACCAGTATTAGGCACGAGGGTTGGTTATTGTGCCTGAAAACTCCACAAATACGCTTTGGGGCTTGATTACATGAGCGTAAGTATCCAGAAGTACACGCTTATTGTGTCCAGATTGCTCAGCAACGCTGACAGGATCAGCGCCATTAGCCAAAGCATGAGAAATAGCTGTATGTCTCATTACATATGGCCTTCGATAATCAATGTGACATTGATCAAGAATTGTTTTCCAAGCTCTTTCACGAAAGTTGCGTTCACAAATCGGTAGCCCCTTCGGACTGGGAAAAACTAAATCATACTTATCAGGCTGTAGCTCTTGGCATCTGCGCTGGAGCATAACCTGGATGCTACTCGACAAAACTATAGTCCTTGCTTTCCCGGTTTTAGTGCTCTTTCGCTGTCCTTTGCTCATGGATTCTCCAATCCAAGCCGTCTGAAAGTCTGAGCCAAAATGATTCCATTGCAATGCAATAGCTTCACCCGGTCGAGTAGCTACCCCAAATAAAAAATAAACAAAATCAGCGTAATGAGAATAATGGCGGTGATGCTTAAATGCTTCTAGAATTGCTATTATCTCCACCGTAGTGAATGGCTTTTGCCTTTGGCTTGGCTGAACTTTAATTGAAGCTGTTAATCCTATCCAAGGATTATCCCCCACCAGGTGTTGGCATTCTTTAGCCCACTCCCAACAACTCTTCATCATCCATAATCGCTCTTTGACAGTCCTCTCAATACAGCGTTCGAGCATTACAGCTTTAAGGTTCTCAGTGTCTTTTCGCGAAACATCATGAGCAGGCTTATTCAGCCATTGCTTTAGAAGCGTGGCAATTGGAGCATATCGTGTTTCTACAGACCGGGCGGAGATTAAACCCTCGTTGTGTTTGTACCTGGTGAACTTCTCAAACAGTTCAAAACAGCTTAGGCCGGAATGACCAATAGTTTTGGGTCTATACTTATTCTTTGAAATATCGTACTGACCACATCTCATATCTCCTTCTATCTGTCTAGCAATGCCATTGGCATAAACAATATTCTCTCTAGTATGTTCCAATCCAAGATTTAGACTTGTACGTTGACCCCCAGGTTGTGTCCACCTGAGTCTAATCATCCCTCGATCATCGGTGACCTGGACTTTATCTCTACTATTTCTTCTCACGGGCTAATCCTTCCGGCCACTTCTTCCGGCCACTTGTAGGAACTAACCAGCTTTAACGGACATGAATTTGATGTGGAGATTCACATAAAACAAACCTGAAAGCTAGTTATAAAAGCCTTCAAGCCTCACCAGAATAGTTTTACAGCCAATGGGCGATGACGGGCTCGAACCGCCGACATCTTCGGTGTAAACGAAGCGCTCTACCAACTGAGCTAATCGCCCTTACGATTGAAGCAATCGAAAATGTATTGTAGCAGACTGTTGCCAGGTTTACCCACAAATCCAACAAATCCAGCATAATGGATGCAACTTTGCTCCGTTTTCTCTTATGCCCTCCGGTCGCACCCATGATCAAATCACCTTAGGGATGCTTCCTGGTATTGCTATCGTTGCCCTAGTGTTAAGTCGGAGTGCAAGCCTGACCCTCAGTCTCAGTGGTGCCTTTCTATTCAGTGGGTTGATGTTTGGCCCGGATCTCGATATCTACTCCATCCAATACAAACGGTGGGGATGGCTGCGAGTCATTTGGCTACCCTACCGCAAGGTATTACACCATCGATCCTGGCTATCTCATGGCCCCATTATTGGCACGATACTAAGATTGGTTTACCTAGGCGTCTGGCTCGGGTTGGGGGCCATGCTAGCAGGACTCTTGCTCTCCCAAGTTTGGGGCGTTCCTGTGAATCGTCAACAACTCTTGCAACAGGCAAAGCTGTATAGCCAGCAATATCTGCCCGAAGGGCTAGCTATTTTACTCGGACTAGAAATAGGAGCTATGAGCCATTCTTTTAGTGATGGCCTTGGATCGCTATGCAAGTCAACATTAAAACGGCTCAAACTGTAATGTTTTCACCTTCGTTGTCAGTAATCTTTATCACTTCGCTTGAATTACTGGCTATATAACTGGTAAATAACGCATCATATGGTTAGCCCTCACAATTGTGATGCCATGCCTAGTCCCGAAACTCCCGCCAGATTGCAAATCGTCACGGCAGCCAGTGTCTTGACTGAGGGCGTCCAGCTCCACGTTCCCATACTAATTACTCAGGTTGAGTCTGCCTCGATGATGCGGACGTTACATGCAGCCCTGCAAGCCGCGTTCCCTTTAGATTATCCCGTCAGTATTGTGGGCGAGCTAACGGCTGAAGAGCCGCAACTGTCGCAAACAACCCTAGGGAAAATTGGAGAGAAGAAGGGCATTTCCTACCCAGCCAATGTGTACTTGCCTGCCCAGGTCTCTGCAGTGACGATCGCCGTTCAGCAGCTGGTGGAAGTAGTGGCTAAGTTAAGGTCCCCCGATGGAGGCTGCCCCTGGGATCTAGAGCAAACCCCCCAAAGTCTCACTCCCTACATTATTGAAGAAGCTTACGAAACTATCGACGCCATTCAGTCCGGCAGTACAGAGGCCATTGCCGAAGAGTTAGGCGATTTACTTTTGCAGGTGGTTCTACAAGCCCAAATTGCTTGCGAGCAAGACCAGTTTAGTTTGGAAGAAATTGCCCAAGGCATTACCAAAAAGCTGATTCGTCGCCATCCCCATGTCTTCGCGGATGTGGAAGCCAACAGCATTGAGGAAGTGCGGGCCAATTGGGAAGAGATCAAAGCTGCCGAAAAAGGTGAATCGGCTGATCAATCCCAGGCGTTGAGTGACAAGATGCAGCGATATACCCGTAGCTTGCCGCCTTTAATGGCAGGGTTAAAACTGTCCGAAAAGGCAGCTGCCGCTGGACTAGAATGGCAAGATCTTAATGATGTTTGGACGAAGTTCTACGAGGAACTGGCTGAATTTCAGGAATCTTTGCTGCAAAGCGATACAGAACATCAGCTCTCGGAGTTGGGGGATCTCTTCTTTACCCTGGTAAATGTGGCGCGGTGGTGCCAGCTCGATCCCACCTCTGCTCTGCGAAGTACGAATAAGAAACTGATTGATCGCATCGCTAATATTGAGTCTCAAACAACCAAGCCTCTGGCAGAGCATTCTTTTGAAGAATTGGAAGCTTTATGGCAAGCCGCCAAGCAGCAGCTCGATTCAACGGGAGCAGCAACGGAACAAGACGATACCACGGCTCTGCCGGAAGGGTTACCTACAGCTTTCGTTGCCCCAGAAACTAGCGAACCGGCTACTGACCCAGCGAATCCTGAATTATCTTCTACCTAATTCGGATTACAGTTAAGGTATAGTCTGTCCGCTCTATTCATGCATTATCCCCGTTCTACCATTAACCGCGCTGTCCGGGCTGTGGCTTGCAGTCCTTTTACGATTCATTTATTGACAACGATGCGATCGCAAAGTGTATCCCTACAAGACATGTGCGATCTCAGTGGCGTTACCGCAGGTTATACCCAAACAGCCCTCTCTGAACGGCAAGCCGAAGATACCTTACTGTGGCTGATCCAGGTGGGGCTTCTACGTCGAGAAGTCGATGGTCAGGGCCTGACAGACAGTTTTCGCCTCACGCCCTTGGGCCGCCAGTTAATTGATCAATGGCAGCATCAGGGTAAAGATATTCCAAAGCCTTCCCTTTCAGACCGATTCCAAAACCTTTGTCAGCGCTGGGTCCGCATCCCCGTTTAATGGGCGCCATTATGGTGGTCGGAACCACCTCCCATGCTGGGAAATCGATCATGGCAGCGGTGATCTGCCGAATGCTCAAGCGCAAGGGCTATCAAGTTACCCCTTTTAAAGGGCAAAATATGGCCCTCAATGCCTACGTCACCAATGCTGGGGATGAAATTGGCCATGCCCAAGCTGTTCAAGCCTGGGCTGCCGGTCTCGAACCTCGGGTAGAAATGAACCCCATTTTGCTGAAACCCCAGGGAGATATGACCTCCCAGGTAATCCTCAATGGCAAAGCCGTCGGTCGAACCCAGGCGGCCGATTACTACCGGGATTATTTTGATCGGGGTTGGCAGGCCATTACAACCGCATTAGTCACCCTCCAGCAAGAATTTGATTGGATTGTTTGCGAAGGAGCCGGTAGTCCTGCTGAGATTAACCTCAAACATCGTGATCTCACGAATATGCGGGTTGCCAAACATCTTAATGCCCCCACCTTATTAGTCGCAGATATTGATCGAGGCGGTGTGTTTGCTCATATTGTCGGCACCTTAGAACTGCTGGACCCCGACGAACGCGCCCTAATTAAAGGATTTGTGATTAATAAATTTCGTGGACAGCGATCGCTGCTGGAATCCGGTATTACCTGGCTGGAAGAGCGAACTGGTATTCCCGTGGTGGGCGTAATTCCCTGGCTAGAGCATTCTTTGCCAGCCGAAGACTCCTTAGATCTCTTTGAACGACGTCGAACCAAACCCAATGCCGAGGTAACCATTGCAGTTATCCGTCTACCTCGCATCTCAAATTTCACGGATTTTGATCCACTGGAAGCTGAACCCTCAGTGCGTTTACAGTTTGTTGGCCCAAATCAACCCTTAGGCCAGCCCGATGCCGTCATTGTGCCAGGGTCTAAAACCACTATTTCAGACCTACAGCAGCTCCAGGTCTCAAGTATGGCGGATCAACTTCGTGCCTATAGCCAAGCAGGAGGCATGGTCTTAGGGATCTGTGGGGGCTTGCAAATGTTGGGTCAAACCATCTCAGATCCAATGGGCACCGAAGGCCCACCCGGTGAATTTGCCGGGCTAGGGCTACTCCCCCTCCAGACCACTATGTCTGGGGACAAGATTACTCGTCAGCGTCAAGCTCAAATCACGTTGCCATCCGACTGTTCCGCTTTAGGCGAAGATGCGAGAACGATACAAGGCTATGAAATTCATCAAGGTCAAACCCAAGTGTTACAACCAGAAGCAGTGCAAGCATGGTTTGATGATCCAGCGTTAGGCGTAGTGAGTTGTAACCATCGCATCTTAGGAACCTATTTACACGGAATCTTTAACAATGGGCCATGGCGACGCGTGTGGTTGAATCAGTTGCGAGCCCAGAAAAATTTGCTTCCTCTCCCCCTTGCAATTCCAAATTATAAAGTCTATCGAGACCATATGCTGGACCAAGTCACCGATGCCATCGCCCCCTACCTCAATCTTCAACCTTTCCTAGGAAAGGCCTAGATCAGCCTCGTATGCTGCTGTTCTCCTCGTTCTTGACTACTGATAGGGCAAGACATGAAGGCTATCCGCTCATCCAAGATGGAAACCATCCAATTCACTAGGGTCAGACTCTACTCCCTGGAGCACTTTCAACATAGTAGACAGTCCCACAATGTATCCGATTCTCGACAGTATTAATATCTATCATTGGGACAGTTATACTCAGTCATCATGTATTGGAGTCACCCTATTCATTTAATTCTTCTATATTTTTATTGGTGATCACTATTTTTTGAATTGGTGTTCAAAAATATACAGATTCAAATCATAAATAAAACATGTTTGTATACAAGCTCTAGCCATACTGTTAGAGAGTCAGACAGTTTTCATCTGTCTCGCCAGATGAGTAACGCTTTAGGCCTCTCTCATAAACTTGTTCCTTCTTTATCCCTCAAGTTGGAACGGTTTGCTCCGCTACAAACGAGTTCGATGCCATCAGCGAAGACTCCCTAAACTGAAGAACCGTCTCTAGATCCGTACATTCCTTGTTGCGGACCGATCGAGCAGCGTGATTGTATCTCAGAAATTCAGTATTTTCTGGGATGACACGGCATGGTGCATTTGCTATTCACCTTTAGGAAAGTTATTTATTAACCTCAATAAAATCAGTATTTTCTATGATTTGAAAATCATAAATATTGAGCATACTAAGAGTAGTTGCAACAAAATATGGCAATCGAACAATAATATCTGTTGTTCGCAAGACATCAAAAATATGTAATAGAGGGGTGAGAACAAAACAGCTTGTTTTGTTCGGTTATTTTATGAATTTCAATTTTTCAATCTAGCGTACTGCCAGATGAATGCGGCTTTGGCTCGGAGAAGTCTTCAGCCTTAGTTACTGCTGCCCAGAATTGTATCTGCTCACGCTTTGGGACTCAATAGCAGATTGGGCTTCCACTGGCCATTGCAAGAACAACACCACTCTTTCAACGATGAACAAGAGACGACAACAATTTCATTATGCTGTTGGGTTGGGGCTGGCCCTGCTGACTTGGGTAACAGCCACTCCTATCGCCACAGGGACGACTCTCCCTGTTACCAACGGCTTGAAATTTCAAACTAGTGGCCCCTTACGCTGTGCAAATATTGGAGACTGGTACACCACGAATGGCAGCAGCGGTGGCGGGGCTTGTAATGGTGCAGCCACCACCAGTACCGATAGAATTCACCGATTTGTCGTCGATATCACCCCCGAAATGATTACGGCCATGGGGGGGAGCGTCACGGTCAGTGTTGAAGATGCTGAGAGCAATGGCGCGCTTGATGAGGTCTCAGGCGCTGGTGACCCGACTCGGTTCCAGCTGCGGACAGCAGATGGCAATACGGTTCTACAATCTCAAACCGTCAATTCTGGTAGTCCCAATAACACCACGGTCAACTTTACGATCACAACCGCAGGCACATACCAAATTACGAGTGAAACCGGTGCGGGACCGATCTTTGGCGATAACACCACTGCTTTGAATAACGATGATAATAGCTTTCGGATTAATATCCCCGATGTCCCTGGCCTACCCCCAGCCTCCCAAGGCTTAGTTGGACAGTATCAGGGGACTGTTCAACATAATCAGAGGGGCACCTTAACCATTCCGTTTTACTTTTTGGTAGGCCCCGGCACAGGGAGTTTGTTTCTCCGCAACTTTGATATCGATAATAGAGGAACGTTAACCTATACCCGCCCCAATGGATCGACGATAGCGGGTACTAACTCTGGCAACGGTCGTTGGAATAATGGTGGAAACCTCAATACCGGAGGCGATACCATACCTGGCTTAACCCTATCTGATGCTGGGTTATGGGGACTCAGAGTTAATAATCTATCCAGCAACAATCAAATGATTGTGGAGGCAAATACGGGAACAGGAGACCGTCTAGTTCTCTATAACGAACCACCGACTCGAGCGGGGGATGTTGCAATTACCCCGGATACGACTTTATCAACAACGATTGGTGTAGCGGTTGATCATCCTTTTATCGTCACCAATGAATTTCTAACCACAGACATTATCAACCTAAATCCTGTTAGCACCAATGCTAACTATACGGTCCAGTTGCTGGATGCTAGCGGCAATGCTTTGGCCGATACAGATGGTGATGGCCAGCTAGATACGGGAATTCTAAACCCTAATCAAACCCAGAGTTTTATCTTACGAGTCACCCCTTTAGCTGGCGCGAATGCGTCGGATGTCACCGAGATTCAAGCGACATCTTTTATGGATCAGCAAGTTGATCCAACCAATAACAAAACCTTGTCCATTGCCAAGACCACAACCCTCCCACCGCCTAAACTGGTTCTCGTCAAACGTATTACGGCGATCAATGGCAATCGAACTATTAATCCCAATGACAATACGGTGCTGAATCAGTTTGTGGATGATGTCACAACCAATGACAATGAGGCTGGCTGGCCAAGTAATTACTTAACAGGCGCTTTCTCTGCAGGGTTGGTCCGCCCAGGCGACGAAATTGAATATACAATTTACTTTCTCAATGCTGGGGGGCGACCTGCTTTTGACGTAACCATCTGCGATCGCTTACAGCCGTTCCAGACCTTTCAACCCGTTTCATTTCCATCCAATGGAGATGCAGAATTTCAGCTAGGAACCAGTGCAGTCATACCGTTGACTGCAGCAAACGACAGTAGTGATCGCGCCCTGTACGCCACTCCCAATACAGCGATACCGAGTGAGTGTAATCTTGCTGGCCCCAATGGCAATGGAACGTTCGTCCTCAATTTAACGGGCAATACGGGAACAGGCCTGCCGAATCTACCTAGCCTCCCACACTCAACTGGAGTAGGTGCCCCCAATGATTCCTATGGGCTGTTCCGTTTCCGCACCACCGTAGATGAGTAAAGCAGAATCAGACTGAAATTAGCACCTGAGAATACCAGGCCACACATTCAATGCTAAACCTGTAAAGCCACTCGATTTCTCATGCATCTCAATGTTAGGTTGCACTTGAGTGGTGATCTGGTTTGACAGACCAATTCCTATTCATATCTCTCCTTCTTAAAGGGGAGTTTGGGAACGTTTCCATTCCACTCAACAGTAAGCGGTCTGTCCCCCGTTGCATACTCTGATGTGAGATAACCTTCAGTTGCAACGTAACGCCCCGTCAACCAATGGCTGTCGATGACCCAAGTCCAATAATTCCCAGAATGCAGCGCTCCAGCATCGTTGACAACTACCTCATAAGTTTTGCCATTGGGAGCAGTAATTGAGGGGAGTTGGCGAGAATATTCAGTGAAGGGAGTAAACGCTACGCCATGAGGAATCAGTTGGTAATAGATGCGAACGCTGACAGCTAACACGCTGAAAATACACCCCACAGAAATTAGTGTCTTACGCGTTAGTCTTGGCATGAACAATATTGCCTAAATTACGTTGATATAGAAGGTCATAGGGTGGCTTGCTCCGTTTATTATCAACAACTCTTCAGCCGCCTCTCGGTGAAACAATGGGTTATCCGTGATCATCGACTACACCCCATAAAGAAAACTCCAATCCATCAAGTTTCTGAGGGTTCGCCCCCACAGAGAAGGCTTTCTCTATCAGCGCAGACGACTCACCAACCGTAACAAGCTTGGAATAACACCCCCGTCGTTCGGGAATCGGAAAGTCAACCAGTACAACTCGTAAATACGTGGCATCTTCGACCTCATCCGGTAGGGTCTCTTCAAAACAAAATTGGATAGTGTATCCCTGATCGTCAATAAGTCTGAAGAAGTTTCCTTCAACCCTACAAAAGTCAGTCCATCGGTTCAATGCATCAATGAGGGGCAGCTTTTTTGAATGGTTAGACTCGACCACATCATTGATGTCCTGCCAAAAAGCTTTCATGGTGTGGCTCACAGGACTCACCTTTCCTCGTCATCAGGGATAACGATAATTCAGGAGCTAGATGGCAAATATGTTTTTTTGAAAGCTGAGAAATAACAAGACAATCCAGTTTTTGAGTCACCATTTCAGGTTAAGTGGCATCAGTAGATACAGCTTTCTTCTGGCCCAAGCGGGGTTCAGTCCCTGCCAATAACCGTTGAATATTGGCCCAATGCCGCCATACCACGTAGACACCTGCCGTGATGCTAAAAAGCACATAGGCCAAGGGTTCTTTGGCAACAAACATCAAGACGGGTAGGGAAATCGCTGCACTAATCGAACTGAGGGAGACAATTCGAGATAGGGACACCACCAAAGCAAAAATCCCTAAAGCCGCTAGACCCACCGTCCAGCTCATCACCAATAACACCCCTAACCCAGTTGCCACAGACTTCCCACCCGTAAAATTCAGCCAGACGGATTTGCTATGGCCCAAAATTGCCATCAGCCCAGCCATAATCACAACTAGAGATAGCCACAGGCCAATATTGGTTGTCGCTGGCGCTTGAGTCAAAAACATAGGATTCCCATAGGCCCAACGCACTAGAGCGACGGCTCCCGCTCCTTTGCAAATGTCCACCCCTAACGTGGCTAAGCCCGGCCCCTTGCCTAAGGTCCTTAAAACATTCGTGGCCCCCGTGGATTTAGAGCCATGCTCACGAATATCAATCCCTTGGAGAGCCTTACCCAACAAATAGCCTGTGGGAAAAGAGCCTAAAAAATAGGCAACGATTAACAATACACCGTTACAAAGGAGCCAAATAGCCATGGGAAACCAAACGTCCTGAACGCACTTAACTCCTATTGTTCCACGTCTAGCGGCTCAGGCTACAGAGTCTAGAGACGTTTTTGCAACACCCGTTCCAAGGTTTTGAAATTTTCTAGGACCTTGCCTGTGCCTAAGGCCACACAGCTGAGGGGATCAGATGGCACATGCACCACTAGCCCCGTCTCATAGCTAATCAGGGCATCTAGACCTTTCAGCTTGGCCCCGCCCCCCGTAATCACAATGCCTCGATCAATTAAGTCTGCCGCCAATTCTGGAGGGATCTTTTCCAGAACTTTTTTAATCGCCGAAACAATCCGATTCAAGGACTCGGACAAGGCCTCCCGAATTTCTGAGCCCTGGAGTACAACACTCCCTGGCAAACCGGACAAAAGTCGCAGGCCCGAAATCTCTAGCTCTGCTTCATCATGCTCAGGATGGGGATAGACCGTACCAATCTTCATTTTTACGGATTCTGCTGTTCTCTCGCCTATCAGCAGATCATGATTCTTTTTGACATGACGGCAAATAATATCGTCAAACTTGTTGCCTGCCACCCGCAGAGATTCCGTTACCACCGTGCCCATATAGCTGACCACGGCAATTTCAGTAGTGCCGCCACCAATATCCACCACCATATTGCCAATTGGTTCTTCTACAGGTAAATCGGCCCCGATGGCAGCGGCGACAGGTTCGTCAATCAGATAGACTTCCCGCGCCCCGGCTTGGGCAGCCACTTCGGATAGGGCCCTTTTTTCGATACTGGTAGAACCGACGGGACTACTAATAATCACCCGTGGATACAGTAGGGTCTGGCCCTTCTGGACCTGCTGAATAAAATGCTTGAGCATCAGCCGAGCCGTATCAAACCCCACAATCACCCCATCTGACAGAGGCCTATTCACATCAATACTTGCAGGATTACGCCGCATCATGGCTTCGGCTTCGCTGCCGATTGCCAGCAAAGACCGACTGGTTTGATCGAGCGCAACCACTGAGGGTTCTCGGAGTACAATGCCTTGATCGCTGAGAAAGATGAGGGTATTTGCAGTGCCCAGATCAATGCCAATGCCGTGGGATAGATGATTTAACGGACCCAACTCCTAATACCTCCTAGACACCTAAATATCTCTAATGCAGATAAAGTCCCCGATATTGTCTAAAGAAATGTCAGGTTAAACCCTTGTGTGATCACTCAATTCCTTGCTTAGTCTAGCGGTCTTTTTCCCACTACAGCGAATTATTCAGGATCTCTATTCAAACCAATCAAACGTGGCTCGTTCTTTGCGAAGTTGCGGTTCTGGCGCAAAAGCTAACCAGAGGGGAAATTGCAGAATCGATAGACTGACTTCCTCTTCCGCATCATCAATCAAAATTAAGGGGAGCTGTTGTTCTTTGACGAGCCGATCCGCTTTTTGAGCCAGGGCATCGGGAGATTCAAACAAAATTAAACCTCGCTCTGGACCAAAATCCGAGCGATCAATGCCAAGACAGTCCTGTAAACCCCGCCGCCAATCCCCTAGCCGTTCTGGGGAATTTGCCAAAATCAAGGTGCGAACACTATTGCCGTAAAGCTGGCGCAAAATTGAGATGGTGGCTGAGGCCACCAAAATATTTTGTAGGCGACTGCTTAAAGTACGCAAGGCACCACGGCCGCCAAAGGTAAAGAACCAGCTCGCGACCCGCTCTGCATGAATGGGTTCAAAGGTGCGGCGCAACTGCCAAGGCGGACCGTAATAGTTTGGATTCGTACGGTATTGATCGAGAATTTGACGTATCTGTCGAGTCTCTTCCTCAAATTCCTGGGTGGCAAACTTAGGGCCTCGCTGAGGCGGCGTAGACCGCTGTTGAGGGGGACGAGATTGTCGGGAGGGACCTGAACGAGGGGGGCGCTGTTCCGCAGGCCGCCGTTCCGCTGCTGGTTCTGGTCGAGGAGTAGGGGCGACCTGTGGCGCTGGAGCCTGAGGCTTCGCTGTTTCTTTGGGAGCCAGCTCTAATTTCTCCGCCGCGATCACGAGGTCCTGCAAACTGGTGACGAGATAGTCATGGAAGCCGTGGATTCGAATCGCTAAATCTTGGGACACGCCCGCAAAGCTTTGGCGCATTTCTGCTTGGACCCGCTCTTGACGACGCTCAAGCTGATCGACAGCAATCTGTAAGGTTTGCTTGCGCTCTTCCAGGGTTTTGAGGTGGTCATTGGCAAACCGTTCTAGGGCGGTTTGGGTGGCCGAGAGCTGCTGTTCCAGGAGCTTGGCTTTCGTCCCTCGCAGTTCAGCAATTTCCGCCCGCAGGGTCTGAGCGTCTTTTTGAAGTTGTTCCACAGAGGGGGTGTTGTTAGCAATACCGGAAGAATCAGTCACGTTAAATCCATTTGAATCAGTAAAACGATGGCCGTTGAGCAGAATACCTTAAGATCTGGGGCATCGCTCTTCTAGACAGGTCAATAGGGCTCGGGCATCAAAGAGCATGGGCATGAAGTGAATACTCTTGACCTCTTTGAAAAAGAACAAGATGGGAACAGGAGGCAATAAAATCAGCCAGTCTTGCCAGTCGGCAAAGGGGAACTGACGCAACTGTTTCTCGCCTCGGTAAAGCTCAAAGGCTGTAGCGGTGAATTGAACCTGAACGGTGGCGGCCTGAAAGCCCAGAAAACACCCTAATAAGATGACCGGAACACCCGCCCAAGGGGTAAGGAAGGTGAGGATCGTGCCTGCGATCGCAACTCCAATCGGCACCCAATAGCGGGGGGTTAAAACTACCGTTGATTGTGTATCAGAAACCTGAGAAACAGCCATTTCGCATTCATAGGGTGAGCAAACTGTTTTCCATTCTAAGGGGTTCTGCTTCACAAGTTTTGTAAGGCTGTTCCTCCTGCCCCTTGAAACATCACCCAAGACAAGAAAAAGTTGGTCATAAACACCATCACTAGGGCTGTTACCACCGCTGCGGTGGTAGATTGTCCCACCCCTTTGGCTCCACCATAGGTGGTTAACCCCCAGCTAGAGCCAACAATGGCGATAATGCCACCAAAAATAGCAGCCTTAATCATGGAGTTCCAGATGTCCCAAACCCCCAAAAAGCTGTGGACTGAATCTAAGAAAACGCTATAGGGAATGTCATAAAGAACAGACGCCACCACCATGCCACCCGTTACCCCCGCCACCAGAGAAATTAAAGTCAAAATCGGCAACATCAAGGTACAAGCCAATAGCCGAGGTACAACTAGATAATCCACTGGATCCGTATCCAGCATTTGGAGGGCATCGATCTGTTCTGTCACCCGCATCGTCCCAATTTCAGCCGCGAAGGCCGAGCAAACTCGCCCTGTAATAATCACGGCGGTTAGCACCGGAGCCAATTCTCGGGTGAGGGCGAGGGCCAATACGCCCCCCACGGTCTGCACTAGACCAAAGGCAATAAACTCTCTAGCGACTTGAATGGTAAATACCATGCCCACAAAGCTAGCGGTCAATAGGGCAACCAGCAAAGACTCTGGTCCTACAATCGCCATCTGCTCAATGGTATTGCGGCGATGAATTTTGCCCCTAAGCAAATGCACCACCACTTGCCCGCCTAGAAATATGGCTGCAACCAAGCGACGGCTCCAAATATTGAATCCCGTCCAGGCCAGTAGAGATTTCACAAACACCTAACCTGGGCTTTCGCAACAGGGAACAGAAGGCAGGGTTTGGGGGATATCAATCATACTGTCTCATCGCTAAACGAGTAACTGGCGACAAACCACCAACAACATACTACTTTGGCACTGAAGAATTGTGATACCAAAAACCACTTCCCGTAGAAGTAAATCACAGCTCAAGCCATTTTCAATGCTTAGAATGCAGACCAAGAGCAACTAAATCAGCCTTTTACCCTTGACGGACAGGCAAAGATTGACCGTCAAGGGTCGCTTTGAATCCTTTCTTGTAACTGTGTTCTGGAGTCCTCCATGAGATTGACCTTTTCGCCTCAATCATTGTTCACTTGGAACTATTGGGTTACGGGGCAAGATATCATTGGTGCGATTGAATTTAACGTTGGCAAGGACTCAGGCCAAATTGTTCTGGGGTCTACAGCCTATGCCATCCACCAGGATTCGCAGTCTGGAGAGTGGCGACTGTTAGCCAACAACACGGTTCAAGCATCCGCCTGCAGGTTCGGATCGAATACCCATAGTTTTGAGGTCACCTACGGACATCAACGCCTTTCTTTGCGGTCAGGACGCTTTGGGGGCACAGCACTCACCATTCATCGGCAAGATGGTACCCTGCTAGGAGACATTCGCCCCAACTCTCTTGTGAACCGCAAAGCTAAATTACATTGTTCACCTGAAATTGGTGTCTTAATTCAACTCTTTCTGTTTTGGCTAACGGCGTTAATGTGGCAACGCACTTCTCACCCCCATGCATACTTCAGGAGTGGTTGCTGAGATGCTAAGCAGGTCAGTCCTTATCGCTGTTGTTGCGACCAGACCCGAGTTGGTAGCCCCCAAACGTAGATAAATCCTTCAGCAGCTTTGTGATCGAAGGCATCTTCAGCGCCATAGGTTGCCAGGTCCGGCGTATAGAGAGAATGAGGAGATTGGCGACCCACCACCGTTGCCGCCCCCTTAAATAGCTTCACCCGCACCGTACCGGTTACCTGTTTTTGTGTTTGCTGAATAAAGGCGTCTAGGGCATCTTTGAGAGGGCTAAACCAGAGGCCGTTATAGACGAGTTGGCTATAGGTTTCTTCAATGCCTCGCTTGTAATGGGTAACATCTGCGGTCAGGGCAAGGCTCTCTAGTTCCCGATGAGCTTGAATCAGTACAAGCAGAGCAGGGGCTTCATAGATTTCCCGAGATTTAATACCGACCAGGCGATTTTCCACCATATCGATACGGCCCACCCCATGATTGCCGACGATCTGATTGAGCTGTTCGACTAGAGCAACAGGGCTTAGGGCCTGGCCATTTAGCTGCGTAGGAAGACCCTGGGCAAAATCAATATCAACGTACTCGGGCTGATCAGGGGTATCGGCAATGGCCTTCGTTAGATCGTAGACTTCCTCTAACGGTTCGACCCAAGGATCTTCCAAGGGGCCAGCTTCCACACTCCGCCCTAATAAATTGCGGTCAATACTGTAGGGGGAAGATTTTTTGACGGGGGACTGCACGCCATACTTTTCGCCATAGGCAATGGTTTCTTCCCGGCTCATACCCCATTCACGGGCAGGAGCTAGCACTTTGATGTCGGGATTAAGAGCGGTAATAGACACATCAAACCGCACCTGATCATTGCCTTTACCCGTGCAGCCATGGGCAACAGCATCGGCTCCATGGATCTCAGCGGCTTCCACCAGCAATTTGGCAATTAATGGTCGAGCTAAGGCCGTCGATAAGGGATATCGATTTTCGTAGAGGGCGTTGGCTTGGATGGCAGGAAAGGCATAGTCAGCAATAAAGCTTTCGGTGCCATCGGCAATTAAAGATTGGGCAGCTCCTGCATCTAGGGCTTTTTTGCGAATGGGCTCTAGCTCATCCCCTTGGCCTAAGTCAGCAGCCAGGGTGATAACTTCTTCAACACCCCATTCGTGCTTGAGATACGGAATACAAACGGAGGTGTCAACGCCTCCAGAATAGGCCAACACAACTTTTTTAGCGCGCCCCATGATCGCTCTTTTCCCTGCAAAACTGCGTTCCCTATTATGCAGGGTTAAAGGTCAGATTGCTACCAAGTACCAGTAATTGATGACACTAACTCGTAGTGTACTCGAGAGGGTGAAATGGTCAGTCCCGCTCAGTGCCCATTTTCATAGAGAGCTAAAGAAGTTTTGTGGCAATTCCTGCTTGCAAGATCAGTTATACTGCGTACGACTTGCGGCTTAACATTGTAGTGGAGAGATTTGGCAGACTGGGAGTATCCCTCAACCGACTCCCCTACTTGCATGATTAAAATTGATTTCACCGCAGAGGAAATCCAACACCTCAATTACGAACGCTATCATCACCCTCACCCACGGGTGCAGCGACGGATGGAAGTGCTCTACTTGAAAAGTCAGGGTCTTCCCCATGCCCAGATTTGTCAGCTTTGTCAGATTAGTCGTCCGACCTTAGCTAAAACCCTTCGTCTGTATCAACAAGGCGGAATTGAAGGGTTGAAAACCCTGGAATACAAAGGTCAATCCAGTTCACTCAACGCTCATAGCGATAGTGTGAGAGCCTATTTTGAGCAACACCCGCCCCGCACCAGTGCAGAAGCCCAAGCAGTCATTGAACAATTGACAGGTATTAAGCGTTCTCCAACCCAGATTCAAAGCCTTCCTCAAACGCATTGGTTGTCGCTCTCGAAAAGTGGGGTATGTGCCGGGAAAGTCGAGTCTGCCCGAGAAAATTGAGGAGCAAGAGCAGTTTCGACAAACTCGCCTTGAACCCTTATTAGAGGAAGCTCAACGCCAAGAGCGTCTTGTCTTTTTTGTGGATGCTGCTCATTTTGTTCACCGGGCTTATCTGGGGTTTCTCTGGTGCCTTCGTCGGATCTTCATCCCTTCTCCTTCTGGCCGTCAACGATTCAATGTTCTGGGTGCACTCAACGCTGTCACCAAAGAAGTCACCAGTATCACCAACCACACCTACATCAACTCTCATAGCATGTGTCTGTTGCTAGCCAAGCTGGCACTACTCGACCCAGTCATACCCATCAGCGTCATTTTAGACAATGCCCGATATCAAAAATGCCAGCTGGTGACTGACTTTGCTGAGATCGTCGATATTGAGTTAGTCTATTTGCCCTCCTATTCACCCCATTTGAATTTGATTGAGCGGCTTTGGCGCTTTGTGCGCAAGGAATGTCTCTACTCGAAGTATTATTCGGATTTTCACTCTTTCAAAGGGGCCATTCAACAGTGCATTGACCAATGCAATACAGAGCATAAGGCGAAACTAACCAGCCTGCTCTCACTCAAGTTTCAGTCTTTCCAGAAAGTTAATCTCTTAACCGTCTAGAGTATAGCCCTCTTTTATCACTTTAGACAGAGAGAAAATCAGGATGCTTGAGCAATTTCCTCACCAGTGGACAGCAAAATGCCTCCATCTTTGATGTGAGTTGCTCAAACCCCTTTTTCAAAGCACGGCTGGGAAAGACTTCTAACCAGCGCTTTAGAAGATTCCAACTGATTAACGGTTGAATGATCAAGCGCACATTATTGAGCAGATTCTTCCACCCGTTTTGGTTATCCCACCAAGGATGCTGCGCAAAGTGTTGATGTGCCACTGGACAAGAGTCATTGAAGACATCAGCGAACAAACTCACCATCAAGAAAGCGCTCATCACTATCTCCCACCACTTTTCAATTTGTTCGTAGTGCGTCATGCGAAAATCAGCCCAACCCAAGGTATCTTTAGACTGTTTGAGACCATACTCAATCCAAGTTCTGAAGCCATAGCAATCCCCAATTTCATCCAGCTTGATCTCGGGTGCCGCTGCCATGACATAAGAGGTTGAGTTCTCTGGTAGCGTTTGGGGGTCCGTGGTTAATAGCCAATAGCGCTTCTGGTGGTGTCGCTGGCCATAAATGATCTCTTGCCTGTAACGAGTTTCAGTGGTGCCATTGCTGAAGGTTCGTTCAAATGACTGCCACGGTTCGGCAAAGACTGCTTGTTCTGCGGGTAACCACACCGCATGATTGCTACGAATCGCTAGGATATAGGGCAGCTTTAACTCCTCTAAGACATTCACAAAGTTTGTTTGAGCTTCCCCATACAAGCTGTCAGCCAGGACGAGCTCAAAGCAAAAGCCCATCCCTTGCAACTGTCGGATCATTCCAGCAGCAATTTGGGGTTTGCTGAGATACTCATCCTCCTCTTTAAGACGTTCTCGGGGTTTGTACACTTCAAAGGACAAAGGCAAAATCATCCCTTGAAACAGCCCGTAGGCAGTGACTGCGACGATGCCATTCTCTTTCTTGCCCACATTGCCGATATACTGCCGTTTCACATAGTCGGTACTCTTGCCTTTTTTGCAATCGCCCGTCTCATCGATCAATAGAATTAACCTGCGCCCATCCAGTATTTTCAAGATGATGTCCAATCTCTTGTCAGACAAATGTGACGCTACCCAAGGTGATTCACTCAGAAAATGATGCAGGCTTTGATGGTTCTCCAAGCCCACTGCTCTTGCAATGGCGGGCAATGATTTACGTTTGATATCACTAATCATCCCCAGATGGAGATGCTTGAAGGCTTCATAACTGCGGACTTGGGGAAATAACTCTGCAAATAGTTGGCAGTACTCATCAACAAAGCCAATGGTTGGTTCTGGACTTCTTGAAGCTGACATCACTCATTAGAAAAATAGAAACTGAGAATAGTCTATTTTTTATCTGTCTAAAGTGATAAAAGAGGGATAGATTTTGACTATATCAAGAAGTGACTCTGAATTTTCCTAACAAAAATTCAAATCACTAAAAATCTAATCTTCTAGACAGTTAGATTTTTCTCTGCAAGATTCATAATTCTAATTCTTCTCATAAAAATCTCACAAAAATCTCAGCTAACTTCAATAGTTTATTCAGATAAACATCACTAGCCTCTCATGCTTCTTGAGTAGATTAAGGGTATAGGGATGAAGCACTATTAAACTCAAGTTCAGTAAAATATTAACTTACATAGCACTTTCTATATCTGCTGGCATCAACTTAAGGATTATAGATGTAGAATAATCAGCCCTTATTGAGTCAGATTCAGTCGAGCAATAGGATTGATCAAAAAATAAAATCAATACGCAACTCTTACTGCCTCAATTTATAGATATTTATTAAAAATCTTCAGAAGTCATTTTTATGGTTAACTTAATCGAGTTTCAAATTTCAGTGCAAGATACTCAAGCAAAAGATGAAAAAATCATCGATTTTCTGGCTCATCTAGCGATGGATCTAGAACGTCAAAATGCTGTTGTTACCCCTGCTCAGCTGCCTAGTCAGGCTGATCCAACTGGACATTGTTCCGCAGAAAGCAGCAGTAGTCTTCTCAATATCGAAATCAATCGAGATAATTGGCAAACCTGCAGCCAGTGGCTTTATGAGCGCCTAGTGGGGACTACAACCAAGGTGAAATTTGAACATAAAGACTTTGAGTTTGCTTTTCAAGAACGCGATCAGCAACTCGCGCATAAGGAATTTGAAGTCTTAGTCAACTGGATGGAAACCTCTAGAAAAGTGCTAAATGCAGTATAAGAAGATCTGCTTATACTGACTACTCTGAGAGCGTTGTCAGAATAAGCTACAAATTTCTTCAGCAAATCCTATGTTGCTTATTCTCCTGCCAAACGGAATTCTGGTTATACAGGGTTAAAGCTCGGATTGATATTGCTATGGGAGCTTGGTCCCTAGTATCAAACGCTTAAAGCTGTTTCATGGAAATAAGACACGATCCCTATTGCTGAGTTTGTTGTGCTTGCGGTTGCAGGAAGAAAGGGTTTACTGAGCTGGGAGGAGATTGAGTAATTTACACAATACTTGATCCAGGAGTAATGGCAATCAGGCTGCCTATCAACCAGCGAGTCGATTCTTCTGACACACTAATTTGCAAGCTAAATGCTGGCTTCTTCGTTTGGCTTTTCATTGAATATTACTGATAATTCCCATCTCAAGCATTATGAGATTCTTCAGGTGTTTCTATTTGTCGATTTTTCGCCTTATGGATGGCAATCCTAGATTATCTAAAGGAATTTGAATATAGATTGCTAAGATTAATGCCAATGTTTCTTTCAGCATACGCAGTTGGATATACAACTTGGGCCGTTGCTCACTGTGCATTTGCTTTTTGAGCAGGACTAAATTTGCCACATACTCTTCTGGAAAAACAAGGATGAGTTGTCCTGTTAATGAGATATTGAGTGGACTACGGGATTTGAGAAGAACAAATAAGAAGATACCTGCTGAAACAGTCGGGATGAGTAGATAGATAAATTGCCATTGCAGAGACTTTGTTGTGATGTTTGGGACAACAGAGGTGTCTAAATTTGCATCTTCTAAGAGGACTGAAAGTTTCTGTGAAATGGATGCAACTTCTGCTAACTGCCCAGCAGATTGAGCAATGCTAATCAATACATAATATTTGGGGTGGATTTTTTCCGCTGGGTGGAGGGCTAGATGCAAAGTCTCCAGCGCCCGCTGGGAATCATTCAACTGCCCATAGGCTTGAACAATGCTATCCAATGCATCAACTTTGACCCCAGAATGTTGGATTTTTTCCGCTTGCTGGAGGGCTAGATACAAAATCTCCTGCGCCCGCTGGGAACCGTTCAACTGCCCATAGGCTTGAGCAATGCTACTCAATGCATCAACTTTATGCCCAGAATAGTCGATTGTTTCCGCTTGCTGGAAGGCTTGCTGCAAAATCTTATGCGCTCGCTGGGAATCTTTCAATTGCCCATAGGCTTGAGCAATGCTACCCAATGCAGAAGATTTGTACCCAGGGTCGTCGATTGTTTCCGCTTGCTGAAGGGCTTGCTGCAAAATCTCCTGCGCCCGCTGGGAATCTTTCAATTGCCCATAGGCTTGAGCAATACCACCCAATACATCAACTTTGACCCCAGAATGTTGGATTTTTTCCGCTTGCTGAAGGGCTTGATGCAAAATCTCCTGCGCCCGCTGGGAATCTTTCAATTGCCCAGCAGCTTGAGCAATGCTACCCAATACAGAAGATTTATCCCAAGAATGTTGGATTTTTTCCGCTTGCTGGAGGGCTTGATGCAAAATCTTATACGCCTGCTGGGAATCGTTCAACTGCTCAGCAGTTTGAGCAATGCTACCCAATGCAGAAGCTTTGGACCTAGAATCGTCGATTTTTTCCGCCTGCTGGAGGGCTTGCTGTAAAATCTCTTGCGCCCGCTGGGAATCGTTCAACTGCCCATAGGCTTGAGCAATGTTATGCAATGCAGAAGCTTTTTCCCAAGAACCATAGATTTTTTCCGCCTGCTGGAGGGCTAGATACAAAATCTCCTGCGCCCGTTGAGCATCTTTCAACTGCTCAGCAGCTTCAGCAATGCTACCCAATACAGAAGCTTTTTCCCCTTTTTCCGCTTGCTGGAGGACTTGCTGCAAAATCTCCTGCGCCCGCTGGGAATCTTTCAATTGCCCAGCAGCTTGAGCAATGCTACCCAATGCAGAAGATTTATCCCAAGAATGGTCGATTTTTTCCGCTTGCTGGAGGGCTTGATGCAAAATCTTATGCGCTCGCTGGGAATCTTTCAATTGTCCATAGGCTTGAGCAATGCTACCCAATGCAGAAGCTTTGGACCTAGAATCGTCGATTTTTTCCGCTTGCTGGAGGGCTTGCTGTAAAATCTCTTGCGCCCGCTGGGAATCGTTCAACTGCCCATAGACTTGAGCAATGCTAAGCAATACAGAAGCTTTAGACCCAGAATCGTCGATTTTTTCCGCTTGCTGGAGAGCTTGCTGCAAAATTTCTTGCGCCTGCTGGGAATCTTTCAACTGCTCATAGGCTTGAGCAATGCTAAGCATTACAGAAGTTTTTTCCCGCAATGCAGAATTTTTATCCCAAGGATCGTCGATTTTTTCCGCTTGCTGGAGGACTTGCTGCAAAATCTCCTGCGCCGACTGGTAGCTCTCTAAATCAGCCCCTTTGACAAATCTTGGAATATCCAAATGGGGATCTTCTTGAAGTACTTTCAAGCGTGAAGAAAGTTGTTGTATCTCTTCATGGCGTTCAATATGGTCGTGATAGCTAGAATACTGCTGAAGCTGATCCTGAAATGTCAAAATACGGGGAACAGAAAAGCTAAGCGCAACCACTCCCCCAGTAATTAATAAAAATCGTTTTAACCAGAATTTTTTTAGTTTTTTTCTTTGTTCCTCTATCTTTGACATATCAAAGCAACCTCCAAGCCAGTTGTCCCTGCCCCGATCGCTGAGCCAACATTGACCGATATTGCTGGACTCCACTGAGGGTATTGGCCCCCAACCCCGTCACCTTGTAATACTTGCGCCGGGCTCCACCAGAGTCATCCACCTCATCCCCCCATCGCCAGGAAATCAAACCCTTCTTCTCTAAACGGTTTAGGGCTGGATATAAACTACCGAAACTTAGTGTGATCGGCCTGCCCTGATTCAGTTCATCCAAAATCTCTAAGCCATAGAACTCTCGTCCCAAAAGAACCGTGAGGATATCTTCATCGATTGCAGACAATCGCACAGGCTTTTCTGTTTGCGGTTTATCTTTGCGCTTTTGTGCCATTAGTTTCTTCGATTACTCGAAATCTATTTTTTTCAACTACTATATGTTTTTATAGTAGTTGACATTAATTTAACACATTTCTCAGAAGTTGGTGGCAAGTCCTCCTATAAAGTCACCCAAATTCGGCATCAACCAGCAAGCAGCGCCAGCTTCATCACACCCAGCTTCAATGAAGAACAAAGAGTAAAAGTCCTACTGTATAGGAGATTGAGAGTTCTATCTGTTCGTATCTGAATAGCTTTGAAGACTCTGTAAGTCCACAGCTAAAAACCGATCCAATGGTCGGTACATCCAATACATCGAACTCGTCGAATCTAGACTCGTCTTTTGAAAGTTCAACATCACTCCCATCTTTTCGTATAGGGGGTGAATCACTAGAGTATGTAGGTCACAGAGATTCGGAAAATCCTGTTGCATGCGCCGCAACGTTTCCTGGGTATCGATTAGAAACGGGACTTGATAGTGGTCCCAATAAAGCGGGTCAATCATCCAGCTGCGCACATACACCGACACACAATTTGAATCGCCCGGCGTTGCCATTTGGAATGGATCCACCTCTGTCAGAGTACTCAAATGCAGACCCTTACTGGGTGCCGAAAAGAAATTGACATCGGATTCACTATCCGTTGGATACAACAAATAAAAACCCACTGGATTCAGGGTATTCACCTGCCGCAACACCCTCATCCCGGTTCCATACTGCTTGGCCCATTGCCGAAGTCTCAACATAATTCGGTGTGGTGCCGTTTCCGAGTTTTGGTTCATCCAGTTGTAGTTCCGGGCCAGCAAGTTCGCCACTGGAATCGCATCACAGCGAGGGTCAAAATCATCAGTTTTTAGCTCGACGGTTTCTTCTGAGGTATCCCACCCTTCTGGCATCGGCTGAATTTCGATCCAGGTAGTATTGCCATCAAACTGCTTTTGGACCAAACCGAGGGCTGCAAGCTTATCCAGCATCATCCCAGCAGCGCGATCGCTCCCTTGGTCCTTATCAAAGTAAAACAAGTCTGCCGCTTGTCGATGGGTACAAATGACTTTTTGAGTGGGCAAGACCAAATCTTTCAGGGGAGGCCGCAAGCATGGTTGGTCTGCAAGCTGTTCTTGCACTAGGGCATAAATCCAGAGGCGGACAAAACTCTCAGCCCGAACCCGCGTTAGACCGACTCGCTGAATCAATTTCTCCACGGTTTGCTGCTGTTGTTCAGGGGACCACCACTGATCTAGATCTTCAGTATTCAAGAACTTCACTTCCCTTCACCCTACTTCAGTATAGTTCTTGGCCCTGATATTGCTTCAAAGCTCTACGGTGTAGTCATTGTGGCCTCACCAACGCAGAAGCCAGAATGCAATTAATCAAATCAAGCCCAACGGAGGCCATCATGAGCGACAAACAAATCACCACTCCCACCGTTCACACCAGTGCTTGGATTGCCCAAACCTGGATTTCTTTTACTGTTTCTATTGCCGCTACCGCCATCGGTATTGTCTATATGCCCGTTAACCCTTGGATGAAGGGGTACTTGGGCATGGGCACCTTATTCTCCATCGGCTCCACCATCAGCTTGTCTAAGACTATCCGCGACGTGGAAGAGTCGAAACGGGTGCTCAGCCGTCTGGATGAAGCCAAGTTAGAAAAACTATTGGCCGAGCATGACCCCTTCAACAAAGTGGTTTAGCCCCTTATCCCATTCAGCTCATTATTTAAGGACTTTCAATATGCTTCTGTCTCACCCCCTCACCACGTCCCGCAATGCCTTCAGTATTAGTAAGGGCGTTATTTCCCTCCTTCGCAATCCCAGCAATACCCAGTCTGTCTATGACATTGAAGATGGGCTCTACGGTAGTCAAGCCATGAAGTTGGCAGTGGACTTTATTAAGGCTGATGCTAATACCGCCGAGTTGGTGCAGGACCGTTATATTGCCCCTTCCCCCGATCTCGAAACACTGCTGCAGTATCCCCAAGACTCCCTGGGCTATTGCTATGCTGCCTCGCTGACGGAAGCGGGGTTTGACCCGGAGTTTTACCGTGCGATCGCAGTTCGAGACGATGCCAGCTACATCCTCCTCCGACTCCGCCAAACCCACGATATTTGGCATCTGATCACCGGATTCGGCACTGATGTGGCGGGGGAACTGGGCCTGAAAGCCTTTGAACTGGCTCAAACTCGCCGCCCCATGGCCTTGGTCCTGCTCACCTTTGGCTTACTCAAGGCTCTGCTCAAAACCCCTGATGCCCTTGCCACGCTACTACCAACCATTTCCCAGGGATATCAGCTGGGACTTCGAACCCAACCGCTGCTATCCCAAAAGTGGGAAGCGCAATGGGAGAAACCGCTGCAGGAGTGGCGACAAGAGCTGGGCTTCACCGGCTGAAAGCTGAGACATTCCACAGGCAGTGTTGGACTGCTCGTGGGCTCACATCAATATTTAAGGAGTGTAAGACTATGAGATATATCGCATTCGGTCTGCTAGCCTTTCTAGCCTTAATTATTCTGGCTGGTTATGGCGCCGTTAGCTGGGTAGATATCGCCACCATTCAGTTTATGGATTGGATTATGGAGCTCGCCATCTTTGGATGGTTGGTGACCATTACCACCGTCCCTTGGAACGTCCATTTTCAGGCCCGCGAAGTGGTAGCGGAAATCAACCTCTCCCTTGAAAAAGGTATTCCCATTGATTCGGAACAGCGCCAATATGCCGTGATGGTCGATCGTCGAAGTTTATGGATTGCCTTGGCTCTGCATGGGGTCTCTGCCATCGGCCTCTTTGCCTTAGCCTGGTGGCACATTAGCGCCATTGGCTATTTGGGTTCCCTAGCGGCTCTCCTTTTGACTGTGCTACGTCCTAGCATCAGAGCCTACGCTTTTCTCGCCCGACGCCTATCAATGATTCAGCGCCAGTGCAAATATCCCCGAGAAGATGTGTTGGAGTTACGGGGCCGCATTGCTATGCAGGAAAAGCAGACTGAAAGTCTAATGCAACGGCTTAATCTAGACGATCCAACCGCCTGGATTAGTGAGCAGCAGCGGCAATGGGAGTCTATCCGCCAGGATCTCAATCGAATGATGACGGCTCTGGAAACCCTCAAGGTCAATAATCAGGTGGAACATCAGCAGCTAGCGAGGGATACAGAGAGTGCGATCGCAAATCTCAGCGAAGACGCTCAATTCCTCAATCAAGTCCGAGAGCTGATCCGCTTTGTCAAAACGGCTTAAGCTCGCCCCGCAAGCTATCCTAAACACGAGTATCCCTAAATATCATAACTTGTTTTTTAGTGTTATTATCCCCACCTATAATCGTCTGCCGATCTTGCAAAAATGCTTGGCAGCCCTCTCCCAGCAGTGCTTATCCCCTCCTCATACCTACGAAGTGATTGTGGTGGATGATGGTTCAACAGACAAGACACTCTCCTGGTTACACGCTCAGGCATTTCCCCAACTACAGCATTACTGTCAGTCTCACCAAGGCCCAGCTGCTGCCCGTAATCTCGGCCTGCAAATGGCCCGAGGCGATACCATCGTGTTTATCGATAGCGATTTAGTCGTCACCGAGTCCTTTTTACAATCCCATGCTGAGGTTCTGCAGGCGGCACAGCAGCGGTTGGGACATGATCGACTGTTCACCTATGGCCGCGTCATTCAAACTTGCAACTTTGCAGATCCATCTGCTACTCCCTACAAACTGTCAGACTATTCAGCCGCCTATTTCGCCACCGGAAATGTTGCTATTGGTCGTCATTGGCTAGAACAGACCGGAGGTTTTGACTCCAGTTTTCAGCAATATGGCTGGGAAGATTTAGAGTTAGGCGTGCGACTCCAACAGCTTGGCCTCAAACTGGTCAAAGCCCCTAAAGCCGTCGGGTATCACTGGCATCCCCCTTTTAGTCTCGATCAACTGCCTCAGTTAATCGAACAGGAACAACAGCGGGGACGAATGGGTGCTCAGTTTTACCTCAAACACTCGACCCTTCCCGTCAAGATGATGGTCCAGCTCACTATTTGGCATCGTTTACTCTGGGGGTTATTGACCTTGCAAGGCCACTTAAACGAACAGTCCCTCAACCCGCTCCTGCAATTTTTGATCCGCCACCATCACCCACAAATTGCCCTAGGCATCGCCCGTATCTTCCTCAACTGGTATCAGGTGCAAAGCACTCACCGCGCCTATATTCAGCACAGAGAAATAGACCTTAGTACTCAAAACTGATGGCCGCTGTAAGACGTCGTTAGCCCCCACCCATGAGCCAGCAGGGCAGCCTATCGCCCCAACAGATGATGTAACACCTAGCCTTCAAGCCTGGATGATCGACTCGATCAAAACGAGCATAATGACCATTCGGTAGCCCTCACCTATCTAATGGTGCTGGTTATTTCTGAGAACCCATTATCTGAGGAAGCTATCCACTAGCCACAGCATCACGAAGAGCACACAACTCAAAATAGCTTGAGGTTGAACCGGATCGGTTTGTAAACCGGTTTGCAAAAGGGCAGACCCAATCAAGGCTCCCACACCAATGGCAGCCAAGGTCAACAGTAACGCCCGTCCTAGTTTTTGCTCTTTACGATTCAGCCAGTACAGACTAAAACCAACCCCAAGGGCTAACAGAAACGCCAGAGTATCAACGGATTGGGACAACAGGGCAATCCCAGCCAGAGTCGTATAGCAAGCGCCGACAATGGTAATTTCCTGCATATCGGGCTGATCGATGGACTGCTGCAGCCAGTTGGGTGACGGATTCAGTTGCGGCATGCTGAGCTTCGGAGGCTTTTTCTCCGCCAAGCGTTCGGCAAAGCGGATGCCTTCAGGGACCTTGATTTTGCCTTCTTGTCGCTTACGCAACCGATCCATCAGTACAGAATCATAGGCCGCTTCTACGGTTTGCCGACATTTCTCGTCTTCTTGGTTCTGTGCAATGATGCGATCTCGGGCATTTTGGATATCTTCAAAAGATGCGTTTTCAGCAACTTCCAGGATTTCATAAGGATTTTGCTCGCTCATGCGTTTTTCTTCCATTGCCCTAAACTCTTGCCGACTCACATTCTGGGTTATATCGGGAACGTTAAAAAACGCTCTCATAAGAATCTAACAATAAAGATTCACCTTTACACCCTAATATGCTTAATTTACTCTTGCACACAACTTTCAGATTCTCTTCTAACTCCAGGGGTAAAATCTGGGAATCTGATGCAAAAACTTAACATTTCAGGTTAGAAGGGAGCCTCATCAATGTTGGCTTGGGATTGCAAAAAATCTAGGAATTCCAGCAGCTCCTGATCGGTCAAATGTTGGCGGGAACGCTTGTTATAGGTTTGTTGCAAATGTTGTCGTCCTTGGGTGCTGGTCCATCCTAAGCGCTTCAGTTCCACATCAGTTTGGGCAATAATATCTGACAAATCGAGGGGAGAGTCTAGGGCTGCTGTATCAACCGAGGGGGATCGAGAGGCTTTGCGTTTTGAAGTGGTTGCCTTTGGTTTCTGTCGCCGACTGGCCCCTCGACGAGGGGGCGCTTCTTCTACAAAGTCTGGAGCTGACATATCTTGCATTTGCAAGCTGGGATCATCCCACTCCGGCGCCGCGTCGAGGGCCCGGTTGGCGATGGCCTGCAAGTCTTCCGATAAGGATGCAGGCTGTAAACGTGCCTGATCCTGTTCCCCCATTAAATGGGCCTGGGTTTCAAAGGTTGCTGCTTCGATGCCCAAAACCACTAACGCTCGAGCCCGGGCATGGTCTTCTGCCTCTTCCACCGTCGATGCCGAAGACAGTCCTGTTGCTAAGGTTGTACCTCCCACTTGAATCAAGGCACGAACAATGTAGTGGTCTGGTTCGGCCTTCAGTAACTCAGAGGTGAGACTCCCTGTCGGATATTGTGACCGGAACTGCGAGTACATCAACTGCCTCCCAGCAATCATCTCGACTGACGAGCATAACGTTAACATGAACCGCAAAATTGCGTCTCAGTAGATTTAGACAAGCCAGTAGGGATCACCAGAGTGTGTTTTGAACTACTAAAAAATATGCAGATTTTGCTTAGACTTCATGTTGGGGTTACCTATTACCTCAGTATTGGAGATCCATTCAAAGGATGGATGGGGTCACCACCTTTAACCTGGCCTTTATGAATATAACCATTGATTTTCCATACTCTTAAAGATTATTTAAAAGCAGCTTGTCAATTGTCCTAATTATCTGATTTCTAAAAGCCAGCTCTAATTGAATGCTGATTTTTGGAAACGGGGTAACTTAAAACAATAAATTTAAATCACAAAGATTGTCCTAGACGTTATTAAATTAGTAAATAATAAAGAAATGTTAATCCAATCGCCTTTGCCCAAAGTGACAAAACCTATTCGCAGTCAGTTTGAGCGACAAGTCCAAACTATTCAAGGTGATGTCTTACGCATGGGGGCATTGGTTGAGCAGTCCTGTCGTTTTGCCCATACCGCTCTGTTTAACCGCGATTTATCGGTGGTGGATACCCTCGCCAAGCAGGATAAGAAGATTGATCAGTTTTATAAACAGATTGAGGTGCAGTGTCTGCAGTTAATTGCGTTGCAGTCCCCGGTGGCCAGCGACTTAAGGCTAATCGGTACGCTGATGCAGCTCATTCGAGATTTAGAGCGGATTGGGGATTATGCCGAAGATATTGGCGAAGTCGCCGTTAAACTGTTTCCCTATCCAGTTGCCCCCTACATGCCCGAAGTCGAGCATATGTCAGAACTGTGCCAGAGTATGTTGGCCATGAGTTTGTCTGCCTTAACCCAACTGGATGCGGAAGTTGGCCTCCAAGTCAAAGTGGAAGATGATGCTGTAGACGATTGCTACGACAATTTATACGATGTCCTCGCTAGCCAATCTATTTCTGGCCCCACGGAACCTTTATTGTTGTCGATGTTAGTGATTCGCTCTTTAGAGCGAATGGCCGATCATGCCACTAATATTGGACAAAGGGTTGCATTTATTGTGACTGGAAAGCGATAAGGCTCGGCAGTCTCCCAACCTTTAAAAATCGGAAATTGGTATTAGGAACCCATTGACAAATTTCGTTTGACAGTTGTTCCCCTGTGAGGAACGATCAATAAAGCATACAATGTTCATAGGGCGCTTCAGGTTTTCATACTCAAGCACTCGATGCTCTAACTGTTTTGCTGCAGTTCCGTCAACGTCTCAGAATCAATGCTGCGATCGCAAAAAACGGATCAAGGTCCATTACAAAACCTAATCCTTTTCTAAAACAGCATTCTCTAACCCCTTAAGTTTGCTAGACCATTGCTTAAAGGGCCATGAGCTGAGATTTTTTCTGATGGGTATGAGTGTCAGTGACCTAAGCGGTTTGAATCATGCTCAATCTTGTCAAGCTATTCCCTCCAGGAGAACAGATGCTCCTGGCATTATGGCGAGAACGATCAACAAGGTTGGCACTGAGTTGGAGCCGGGCCCTAGCCACAATGAAGGACGAAAAGTTGCATGGAATTTTCGATTAGTACTCTGCTGAACAACTTTGCAGATGATAAGTTACTCGCTCCAAAAGCTTTAGAAAAAAAATTAGATTGCCAGGCTTCTGATGGCATCAGACAATTACAAATCACCTTAGAGGCCCTAGAAAAAGTCGGTATCCTCACCAAAGAGCGCGGCAAATATAAGCGTCTCCCAGAAGAAGGGGTTGTTGAGGGAAAGCTCCGCTGCTCCAGTAAAGGCTTTTGCTTCGCTATCCAAGATCAAGACGATACGGAAGATATTTATATTCGAGAGAGCCAGCTGAATACAGCTTGGAATGGTGATCGGGTCCTGGTTAAAGTCACCAAGGAAGGTCGCCGTCGCCGTAGTCCCGAAGGTGAAGTCCGCCTCATCCTAGAACGCTCCAACCCATCTGTGATTGCCAGGGTCAAGAAAACAGAAGCGGGGGAGTATCGAGCCGTCCCCCTCGATGATCGCCTTTTATTTGAACTCGCCCTCCATCAGGAAACCGATGGCCCCGACCTGGAAGCGGCGATTGATCAGCTTGTACATGTGGAGATTGTTCGCTACCCCTTAGGGCAGCTGTCCCCTCTAGGCCGGGTCACCCAAGTTCTAGGGAGTGATGCCCAATCGGCGGCTGATACAGAGCTTGTCTTTTGTAAGTACGATTTGCCTCGCTCTTTTCCTGAAGATGTTTTAGCAGAAGCTGAAGCCCTGCCGAAAAAGCTGCGCAAAGCCGATCAGAAAAAGCGGGTGAATCTGCTGAAGGTGCCCACGTTTACGATTTGCGATCGCACCCCCAATCCCACTCAACTCGACCATGCTTTTTCCGTCGAAAAATTAAAAGGCAGCAAGTGGCGCGTGGGCGTCCATGTCACTGACTTAGTCTACTATCTCGACCCAGACTCCTCCATCGAACGTCAGGCTAGCCAACGGGGGGCCGCTATGTTCCTCGGGGATACGGCACTGCCCCTCTTCCCAGAAACCTGCATTGAGCGCATTGGTGCCCTCACCGCAGGCAAAGATCACCTCACGTTTTCCATCTTGGTCACCTTGGATAACGAGGGGGAGGTTCTAGAATTTGAAATTCAGCCTTCTGTGATTCATGTCGATCAACACTTAGCCTATGAACAAGTGCAAGAAATTCTGGATGGAGATCACAAAGATAAGTCCCTCGCAGATGCCATGCAGCTGTTTCAGACGGTGAGTGAGGCCCTGAAAAAGCAACGCTATGATCGCGGTGGCTTTGATCTGTTGCTGTCCACCGTTCCTCCCCAAATCATGGGTGATGAAGGGGATTTAGGAGCCGTTATCTTAGCGTCCCCCACCCAAGCGCACAGCATCATTGCTGATCTGTTAGTCCTCGCCAATCACCTGGTTCTTTCCCATCTGCAGGCATTAGCCATTCCAGGGGTTTATCAAATCCAAGCTCCACCTGATGCTCAAGATCTCCAGGATCTACTCAAGTTGGCTGACAATATCCAGCTCTCCCTCGGTTTGCAGCAGGAAGATACGGTTCAGCCCCAGGATTTCCAAACCTTTAGCCAAACCTTTCAGACTTCAGAACGCTCAGCCATCCTATTTGAGCTACTGCAATCCACCCTCAAGCCCGTCCAGTACAGTGCGGTGTCAGGGCCACATTTTGGTTTAGCCCTTGTCAACAACTATGGCCACTTCACCTCTCCCCTCAATCGATATGGCGATTTGCTCAATCAGCGCATTTTACATGCGGTCTTTACAGAAGGGCGCGATCGGCGCACATCTCGAGCCAAAGAGAAAGTGAATTTGCGCCATAGCGATTGCCATGGGCAGATTAGCTGGAATGTCTTACCCCCGGAGACCCAGCGGCATTTAGATGCCTTGATTACGGACGCGATTCCCCAATTGAATGAGCAAGCCGACTTAGCCCGTCAAGCCTGCCAGGATCTAACGGGGCTGCAAAAGACCAAGCAAATGCAAACTCATACGGGAGAAGTATTACAGGGTATTATCACCGGAATTCAGTCCTATGGTTTCTTTGTCCGCATCGAGACGCTCATGGTCGAAGGGTTAGTACATGTTAGCTCCCTCAAAGACGACTGGTATGAATACCGCTCTCGCCAACAAACCTTAGTGGGTCGCAAAAATCGCTGTCAGTATCGTTTGGGTGATCGTGTTGATGTCGAGGTCAAGAGCGTTGATTACTATCGCCAACAAATCGACTTAATTGTCGTCGGTGGTGGTAGCGAAGCTCCTGAAGATGAGGTGACCGAAGCGCCCATCAAAGTGAATGGTGAAGATGAGAGCGATCTCCCCGATGAGACAGAAGAGGAATAGCTCCACCCCATGGATTGACCGAATGCCCCCACTCGATTGAGCAAGCGCTAACATGAATGCCCTAGAATTTTTCCAACTCAGCGAAGGCCGGTGGCGGTCCCATCGCATTACCCACCATTTGCTCCTTCGCCGGTCCGAGTCGGGAAATACAGAAATCGAGGTCCAGGTCTTAGCCCCAGATGACCCCAAAGTCATTGAAATTTGCCAGTTACATCATGCTCAACCCCACTTAGCCATCGGCGGGTGTTTTGTGCAGTGGCGAGGTGCAATGGCCTGGGATCAGGAGGAGAACGACTCCCATCGGGGGTCAACGGTATTTGTTTTAGTCCCCCATGAAGGTAGTAATAACGCCGGTCAGTTATTGCGGGAGCGGGGGTATGCTGAGAGCGTTCCCGTCGTGGGGCAGTATCAGGTGGATGCGCAAAATGGCCTCGTTTTAACCACCGAATATGACACTATGAGTTCTCAAGAGCGGTTTTGGTTTGCCAATCCCAACTTGCGACTGCGCACCACGACGGTCAAAAGCTTTGGTGGATTTAATACTACCTCTTTTTGTGCAGAGTCAAAGCTAGTCAGTGATCAGATGGCCACTACTCCCCCACCTGAAACACCCCCGCACCCTAATCATTCTTGGCTAGGGTGGTAAGTGAGCTAGGCTTGGGCCGGCATTTCTAAAGAGTCTGCTTCATCAGCCGCACGCTTGGCTAAATCGTCACGATAGACGTTGAGGTCAAACCAGAAGGTCGTCCCAACCCCTGACTCGCTGATTAAATTGACGCTTGCGTGATGCTTGTCCAGGATATTCCTGACAATCGAGAGTCCTAAACCTGTACCTTCCAAGGTATGGACTCGATTCTCAACTCGGTAAAACCGATCGAAAATAGCCGC
The DNA here is from genome assembly GCF_000018105.1 of Acaryochloris marina MBIC11017. Classification (GTDB taxonomy): domain Bacteria; phylum Cyanobacteriota; class Cyanobacteriia; order Thermosynechococcales; family Thermosynechococcaceae; genus Acaryochloris; species Acaryochloris marina. Next base: position 4,236,048 of record NC_009925.1, on the reverse strand, counting down.
TTGATCATCCGGCTCAATGCCAATCCCGGTATCCGCAACCTCTACCCGCACTTGATTCGTATGTTCTGCTAAGGGATAAGCTCGAATCATCACCTTTCCACCCTTAAGCGTAAATTTCAAGGCATTCCCAATTAAGTTGGTGAGGACTTGCAGGAGCAAATCATAATTACCCCAGATGGGCGAGAGATTTGCCTGGATATCGTGGCTCAACTCGATCCCTTGATCGCGAGCCGTCAGTTGATAGGTTCTCAGAGTTTGCTCTACGGGCTGGAGCAGATCAACCGCTTCAAAACGATATTGCTTGCCCGACTCCAGTCGTGATAGATCGAGCACATCATTCACGAGGCGAGTCAAGCGATCCGTTTCACGATTCGCTGTATCCAAAAACTCTTGGCGATCTTCGGCACTCAAGTCATCGCCATAGTCATGGAGGGTTTCGATAAAGGATTTGATATTGAATAAAGGCGTTCTCAGCTCATGGGAGATATTGCTAATAAATTGGCTCTTTGCTTCATTGAGTTCCACTTCTCGAGTAATGTCCTGAACCGTCATGGCGATTCCTTTGACCTTCTCCCGTTGCTGATCCAGAACCGTTGTCAGCAAGATACGCACCGTGCGGGGGGTGGGTCCAGTCAGGGTAATTCGAAATTCACTGCCTTCCTGCCCCGCTGCGCTCTGATAGAGGGGACGGGTCAACTCAATTTGTACAGGCTCTGGTAAATGGTTGAGAACATTTTTACTGACGACTTCGCTATCCCAGTTAAATAAGCGTCGAGCTGTGGGGTTCGCCAAAATCACTGCTAAATCTGTATCCAGCAGCACCGCTCCATCGGCAATGGTAGAGACTAGGGTTTCTAGCTTGGCTTTCTGGGCTGTCAGTTCCTCAATATTTTGCTCCTGATAGCGCTCTAGCCGCTCTGCCATATCGTTGAAGCTGAAGATCAGTTCCCCTAACTCTCCGCCAAACGGGAGGTCAACGCGTTTTTTGAAGTTGCCGGAGGCAATGGTTTTCACACCCACCACCAACTCTTTAATCGGGTTGGTAATGATTAGAGCATTAAATACAGCCCCCAGGATCACCATCACCCAAATGGTGATAAATACAGCAATAGTGACATCGCGGGTTAAATGGGAGGAAGTTACTGCCGTGGGGTTGGGATTGATGCCAATGGCCAACACGCCCAAGTATTGTTCATCCTGCAATAGAGGGACAAATACATCCGTCACTTCACCGTCAGGGGTTGAATGCTCCCGCACCATCACCGATCCAGCAGTCGGCATAAAGTTCTCTGGCAATTGCATCAACCGCCGCAAGGTCAAGGAACTATTGACCTGGGTTTCAGAATAGGGGATGCCGTAATAGATACTGCCTTCTTCATCGGCATAAATCATGTAGCGAATGCTAGAGGTGCGGCTATAAAACTCCCGCGATAGTTTGGCCAAATCTCCATAATTATGGTCTGCTACCAACGGAGCCACATTGGATGATAAGAGTAACCCTAAGTCCCGGCCAAATCGATTGTCCTGCAGGCGAGCATCTTGCTGAATGCTATTCACAGCCCAAAATGTCAGGGAACTCATCAGCAAGGACACCACAAGGGTTGCAGCGACCATAAGCCGAGTTTGGATATTGGAGTCGGCCCACCAACTCACAATAATTTTTCTGAATCTTTCAAACAAGAGCTGAATCAAAACAGAACCTAAATGGACTTAAACAGTTAAGGCACATTCCTCAGAGCGTTTATGTGGAGGGTATTCATTCCTATATTGGTGCTATTGGAATGATGATCCCATATATTTTATTTTGGCATGATCTTCAACATCCCTGGCGAATAGCTGAACCGAGATCGATGATTGAAGACGGTGTTGGGGATTTATATCTGCCAGAAATTCCAGTAGAAATTCGCAAATTGACCTATTTGCAATAATTACGAGGTAACATCGTGAATACGATGAAGTTCTCGGCTCCTCGTCAACAGCTCTATCATTTGCTCCGTCAATCGTCTGAGCCAGATTTGGCTGCGGCTGCACTTTATATTGCTCAGGAAGAGTATCCCGCTTTAGCGGTTGATGAATATCTCAATGCCCTGGACACGATGGCGGGAGAAGTCGAAGAACGACTGCCTGCTGATCCATACCCTTTAAAAGTCCTGCAAACCCTGAATCGTTATCTATACGAGGATCTTGGCTTTACGGGCAACAGTCAACATTACTACGATCCCCGCAATAGCTTCCTCAATGATGTCTTGGATCGGCGGTTAGGCATTCCTATTACCCTATCGTTGGTTTATATTGAAATTGCCCGCCGGATCAACTTCCCGATGGAAGGGATTAACTTTCCAGGGCATTTTCTTGTTCGCCCTACTCGGGATGACATGAATATTTTTGTGGATCCTTTCTATCAGGGAGAGATTTTGTTTGAGCAGGATTGCCGCGATCGCATCACCCAAGTTTTTGGGCATCCGATGGAGATGAGACCTGAATTCTTTCAGGTGGTTAGTCCCCAGCAGTTTCTGGTGCGGCTACTGAACAATCTGAAACAAATCTATCTCAATGAAAACCATCTGGAAAAATGCCTCAGCACATCAGAGCAGATTCTGCTCGTTGATCCGAAGTGTTATAGTGAGCTGCGAGATCGGGGTATCTTGTACTATCATGTAGGCCGTTGGTCCGAAGCCCGACAAGATTTACAAGATTTTTTAGCCCAAAACCCTTCTCCTGAACATATTTCTTTGGTTCATAAGTTGCTTAACCAAATGAGTGATTTTCCCTAACATGGCGAAGAGTCTTTTACAATAGGTATTGTTTCTTACTTCACGAATCGATTCCCATTTTTCGGATATAAACGATTCACCTAACCTCTGACCTCCTCTGATGCAACACGTTTGTTCTACCTCTCCTGAACTAGTTTTCGCTGGTTTCCATGCCCTCGCTGACCCTCTCCGTACCCACGTTTTAGAGCTTTTACGCCACCGAGAACTCTGTGTGGGTGAGTTATGCGAGTCTTTAGATATCAACCAGTCCAAGCTCTCATTCCATTTAAAAGTCCTCAAAGACGCGGAATTGGTCCATACCCGCCATGAAGGGCGCTGGATTTACTACAGTCTAAATTTGGCTCAGTTCGTCGTCCTGGAGCAGTACTTGGCTGAATATCGCCGCAACTCAGAAATTATGCCCCCTCGAATGTACGCGTCTCCCACTACGTCGTAGATAGATCATTCCCTGCAATCCGTTAATCCAAACGTGGGACTCAATTCTGCGTCACCTATGGTCACGTCAACTCACAATATGCTTCAACTTCAGTGACTGACTGCTCTTCAATCTATTTACCCACTCTCTAAACAATCTCTTCACCTTCAGTGATATCTTCAATAATCAGCATTTCTATTGAGGGATACGCCTTCTGCAGGTACTCGCAACACATGTTTCTTGTCGAGTCCATACGCACAACCCGTTCGCGCTAAAACTTGGGAGTCTAGTCAAACGGGTTGCGGGAAGAACGTTAGGGAGATAATTGAGCTTTTGGCTTTTCAGTTCGGGCTTTGGCTTGCTGCAAGGTTTGACTGCGTTCTACCAGCTGCATAAAGGCCATGCGATAACCTTGAGGATCTTTCCCTTTGGCCTGGTCTGCGAGGTCCAGAACTTGGTTAAAGGTAGCTTTACCTTTGTAGTCTGAATCTCTTAAAACCATTCCGTACATGGCAACGGCGGCGGAGAATTTGAGGTTGTCAGTCGCAGATTGAATCGAGCGGTTTTTATCTGCGATCGCAGTACTGATCAGCTGGCTCTTACTGCCCGTGGGCTGCTTGTACCGTAACTTCAGGTTCATCAGATCTGAACTATTGCTGCTGGCAGTCGGCTTTTGGAACTTCAGCGGATCAATATCAGGAAGCTCGACATCACTTTTCACGCCAGTGGGTATCACCTCGTAGAGAGCCGTAATGGTATGTCCAGAGCCTATTTCACCCGCATCCTTCCGATCATCATTGAAATCCTGATCGCGCAGCAAGCGATTTTCATAGCCAATCAGGCGATAGGCCTGGACTTTTCCCGGGTTAAATTCCACCTGAATTTTGACGTCTTTGGCAATGGTGAATAGGGTTCCTCGCAAGTCATTGACGAGCACTTTCTGAGCTTCTAGGAGGGTATCGATATAGGCATAGTTCCCATTGCCTTTGTTCGCTAACAGCTCCATTTTGTTGTCTTTATAATTGCCCGTGCCATAGCCTAAGACCGTGAGAAATACTCCTCGATCTCGCTTTTGCTCGATCAGACGCTCTAATTCAGCATCGCTGGATTGGCCGACATTAAAGTCGCCATCCGTCGCTAAGATCACTCGATTATTGCCATTCTTGAGAAAGTGGCGTTCGGCCATATCATAGGCCATCTTAATGCCAGCTGCCCCTGCAGTGGATCCACCGGCCTCTAGCCGATCGATGGCGTTCATAATCGTGGCTTTTTGGGTGCCTGGTGTCGACGGTAAAACAATGCCAGCCCGCCCGGCATACACCACTAAGCTGACCCGATCTTCAGGCTTCAGCTGATGAACCAGTAAGCAAAGGGACTTCTTGACCAGGGCCAGCTTGTTGGGGCGTTTCATGGACCCCGACACGTCAATCAGAAACACCAAATTGCTGGGCTGTTCTTTTTCTAGCTCCTTGCCTTTGAGGCCGATATGTACGAGCTTATGCTGGTTATTCCAAGGGGCAGTCGCCACCTCAGTACTGACGGAGAAAGGCTGATCGCCTTTGGGAGAGGCATAGCCGTAGTCGAAGTAGTTAATCAGTTCTTCGAGACGCACGGCATCTTTGGGTGGGAGTTGACCTTGGCGGATAAAGCGTCGCACATTGCTATAGGAGGCCGTATCCACATCAATGGAAAAGGTGGACAGGGGGGTGCGCTGAGGTAAGAAAAACGGATTCTCATTGATGCGCTTGTAGTCTTCGGTGTTGAATGTCCCAGGTAGATGAAGGCGATCCTTGTCCTGGAATCTAGGTTCAGGTGCAGGGGGCGCAAGGCCAGCGGGGGGCGCAACCGACTTCATCCGACCACTTTGGTCACGGCTGAATTGGGATTGAGCAGCGGTTTCCGCCGGGGCAGGCTGTGCTTTCGTAAGGGCCGGTGGCAGACCGGTTGGTCGTGGACGTCGAGGTGAGATCCCAAATCGACGATTGCTAGGTTTACGACGTTGACGGACCTGACTCAGCTCTGTTGCATAGTCTTGCTGTAGGCGTTTGAGCAGAGCTGCATCTACAGAACTCAAAGATTTATCCTGTAAACGCTCTAAACTACGAGTAAGCTGGGCCAAACTTTGAGCAAACTCAGCACGGGATAGCCCTAACTCAATTTCGACCGGCGTGCGCCCCAGATACTGTTCATACAGATTGCGCAATACCTCGACATCTTTATGGGCGGGCAGCAGCAGCGACTCAGAATTGCAACCCTTGATTCTGGTTTGGGGTTGCGATTTCGCTTGGGCAATATTGAGTGGTTGGCAAGCACTCATCGTCATCAGTAAGGCGGCGGATAGTGCACCAGACCGCTGCCAATTAAACTGCTTCATTGCATCCTTCTCCTCAATTCCAAGGGTTTCCAGCACAAGGCTGGAGTGACTTCATCCTAATCGCTGAAGTTAGGATGAACTATCTCGTTTCCAAAATTGAAATGGCTGAGGATACCACTGTCTAACGTTGAAGTGCAAAAGACCTGCGACTCCTCGTCTGGGATGCTACAACTACCAATCCCAGAGTGAAACAGAACGAGCTATTTCATGATGTTTGGTCAAGGCCTTAGTGGATTCTGCCAGCTGGCCTAATATTCATCGAATTTAGTTTTGAAGATATCTCAACACCCTATATCTCTCCAGACCTAGTATGGGATTCGTTGGAAGCCTTCATAAACTACAAATCTTCAGACATAGAGTTAGGTTCGTAGTTCCAACCTTGGTTGGGTCCTATTAGTTCAGATCTGAATCCTATTGATTTTTGCTCTATTGATATCAGGATATTTATAAGTTGTGTCAGATATCCAAGAAGATTGAGTTTTTATTGAGATATACTATTTTAACAGCCTAGCGAATATTGACACTTTACCTTCAGTCAATTAAAAACAGAATATTCTTTTGATTAGATCTATCCTGGATTTCAGCAAGCACACAATCTTAATACTGGGAAGCACTTCAAATATCATATTTTCATCTAATTCTAATGTTATACTCAGCCTGTAAATCCTTTAAATACTGAATTCAAAAGAAGATTGCATCTATTGACTCAGCAATATTTTTTAATCAAAAAAATACAATAAACCAACATAAATTATTTATTTTATACAGAAAATAGCGTATTTAAAAGTTAATTAAGCTCGTGATTCACCGCATCTTCACATAGTAGTAATAGCTTGTCAATATTGACTAATTAAACAGAACAACATGGCGATCTTAAATCGAGACAAATTTGACCAGAAGATTTTGAGTCTGGTTAATCAGGAACGATCTAAAGCCGGGTTGAATACCTTATCTTTAAGTCAGAAATTAGATCAAGCAGCGGATGGGCACTCTACCCGCATGGCGACGGGTGATTTCTTCAGTCATACCGATCCGCAAACAGGAACGAGTGCAGGAGATCGGATTGAGGCTGCTGGATATACAGGATGGTCTACATGGGGTGAAAATATTGCTGCAGGGCAGACTACGCCTGAAGCTGTCTTTCAAGGATGGATGCGCAGTTCAGGACATCGAGCGAATATCCTCAACTCAAGCTTTACCCATATGGGGCTGGGGTACCACGCTTTGAATAACGATACGGGAAGCGTAAATTATTCTCATTATTGGACCCAAGTCTTTGGTGCGGGCGCTAATCCAGGCAACTATGTTGCGCAAACAGATGGTCAAACCAATCCTCAGGCAAACAGCCCACCTTCTACAAATACTGCTACCGCAGGCAATGATTTACTCAACGGGACGAATAAACCCGATAAGATAGCGGGTTTGGCAGGAAATGACACCATCAAAGGGGCCAATGGGGCTGATACTTTATCTGGAGGGAACGGTTCCGATTCTATCTACGGCCAAGCCGGAAATGATCTCCTCAATGGCGGGGAGGGCAATGATCGGCTGAAAGGGGAATCAGGAAACGATCTGATTAGAGGGGGAAGCGGAAACGATTATTTAGAAGGAGGAGCAGGCAAGGATCGGCTGTTTGGAGAGATTGGCAAGGATCGGCTTCGAGGGGGAAGTAACCGAGATACGCTTGATGGCGCTCAAGGTAACGACTCTCTTTATGGCGATGGTGATAATGATCGGCTGCTCGGTAGAGATGGTAATGATCGGCTATATGGAGGCTCTGGTCGCGATAAATTGGTCGGTCATAAAGGGAATGACACAATGTTTGGCGGCCTGGGCAATGACTCCCTTTATGGAGGAAATGGTCGTGATGTCTTGACTGGTATAGCAACCACTTCAAGTACTTCTAAATCTCAGATAGATAGACTCAAGGGCGGCCCTGGTGGCGATTTGTATATTCTAGGCAACCAATCTCAATCGTTTTATGATGACGGCAGAAATAACACCCTTGGTAAGGGAGATTACGCCCATATTGAGGGATTTAAGGTTGCTGAAGGGGATCGCATCCTTTTGCATGGGTCTGCCAGTGAGTATAGTTTGGGTTCATCACCAACCGGCACTCCTTCTGGACAGGCTATTTTCCTTAAAACACCTGGCACTGATGAACTTATTGCGGTAGTCAGTGGATCAAGTAACCTGAATTTGAGCGGGTCAGGCTTTAATTACACTTCATGATTTGAAGCTATTGGATAAGGAATCAAGCTTGATGGCAAATTGAGCGTCAAGCTTGATTGTTGACACCTTCTGCGACTAGATACCCCAATTTGGGTTAAGAAGCCATCAAGGTATTGGTATCGCAGTCTATCTGTCTTATTGCGGATGATACCGCTAGTGCTTTGCCACAGTGATTATGACAGGGTAGTTTGGGGATAGAGTCGGCTGAGTTTAGTTCGTGCATCATCCACTGTAAATAACCAATTAACCATCGCTTTATCCCAGTTACGCCTTTGTTCCCATGCGGTGACCTCATGCCGGAGTTTTTCAATATCAGGAATTCGTCGATTTAAGCACTGCCTAGAAAGAGCCGAAAACTCAAACTCAACCATATTGAGCCAACTACCATGTTTTGGAGTGTAGTGAAACTGAATGCGACTGAGAATCCTCAAAGCTTCATCAGGTTTGAAGGTTTTGTAGAGTGCAGCGGGAGTATGGGTGTTGAGATTGTCTAAGACAACGTGCACTTGTTGAGCATCAGGAAACAGACCATCCACTAGATACTGCATGCACACCCCAAAGTCCTCACTTTTTCGATGCTCAGTCACCTTCAAATGTCGCCAACTTTTGAGCGGTTGAAAAAAGCCAAATATATTACAAGTGCCCTTCCGCTCGTATTCATGGTCGTAGCGTTGAGGACGACCGGGCTTCGATGGACGGGGCACCCGGGTTTCGCCAATCAGTTGGCAAGGCCGTTCATCAAAACAAACAACAGGCTCATCAGGATCGTAGGGTTGGGCATACCAATCTAGAACGTTCTCCATCCGCCAAACAAAGTCTACGCCTACAGTAGAAAAACACCACTGCTCTTTTAGCCAAGGCTTAAGCTGTTTTTTTCGAGCGTACGTCGCACAGTTTCATCCGATAGGCTTTCGACGACTTTAAGTTCAACCAGCCGTTCTGCCAATAGCTGCATGGTCCACCGGCAACAACCGGTTGGTGGGTCGCTACAAGCTGTCGCAATTAGCAAGGCCTCTGCTTTGCTATCGAGCTTCTTTTGCCCTCCTGGTCTGGGACGCTCATTGAGGGCAAATTCCACACCACCTTCAACAAATTTCTGGCGAGTACGATGCACGGTAGAGATGCCTGCATTGAGCATTTGAGTAATGGTATCGTCTTTGTGTCCCTCATCTGCCAACATCAAAATCTGGGCTCGTTTCATTTTTCGCGCTGACAGGGTTCTACGTCGGGTGAGTTGTATCAGCTCACTGCGTTCTTCAGGCGTTAGCGTCACAATATATTTGTCAGGCATGATTAGTTGGCTAAAAACAGCTAGATTGTTGCTAGCTTACCTATCCAATTCAGTGTGGTCGAGCACTAGTTTTATTGTCAGAAAATTATTTCGGCTAGTTTCAAGGCAAACGAATGGCTAGCTTGAGAATCCTGAATATAATTTTCCAAGGCTTCAATCAGTTTTTCAGGATTATCCTCTTTAGATTGTTGCAAAGTTTGTTCTATAGCAGTCGCCATTCTATTCAGGACGTCAGATGCAGGACATGTTCCATTGCTTCTCTGAGAGACCCAAAATGGTCTAATTGATGGCGGATGCGACTTTTAATCCAAGACCAAGACCGCTCAATCTTGTTCAAGTCAGGGGAATAAGGCGGTAAATACCAAACCTCACATCCTGCTTTTTCCACTAATTCCTGTATTCGTCCTGCCTTGTGAAATGTGGCATTATCAATCACCAGCTTCTGCCCAGGTTTAAGCATAGGTATCAAGCAACGCTCCAACCAAACTTCAAATACCGTCCGGTTGCAAGCTCCTTCGATTGTGAACGGCGCCATCAACTGCTTGGCCCTCAACGCCGCAATCATATTGACTCGACCCTTTCTAGTGCCAGATTTCAAGGCATAAACCCGCTCACCTTTGGGGCCATAAGCATAGTCATACTCGTCTCGATGATCCATGCCCGACTCATCTGCATAGACGATATCGTCTGGGTCCACGGTACTCAGACGTTTGATGAACGCTGCCCGTTTATGCTCATCTCGTTCTCGGTACCCATACGTTTTTTTTCGAGTAAAGCCGATGTTCTGGAGGGCTCTTGAGATGGTCCGCTCACTAATCTCTCCATCCCATAGTTGGGCCATCTGAGCTTGGGTTTTATGCCGATGCTTGTAAGCAAATGCTCGAAACTTGTCCCAGTCTTTGATTTTATGGCTATGGTCAGGACAATGGACTGGCTTGGGATGCAAATCACCTGTTTCCGCCTTGAGGTGTTGCCATTGGTTAATCGTGTTACGCCTGATATGGAACAGTTCACTCGCTTCAGAAGGGCGCATTCCATCAAGCTCAATCGCATCTATCACTTTGCAACGTAGGTCGTAACTATAAATTTTGGGCATCACAGAACAGAAGGAATGAAATACTTCTCTAGTTTAAGTCCTTCTTAATATGGCGACTGCTATACAACAATCTCAACCATTGGACCGATATGAAAGGCCAATTCTACTTTGCATTGAGCGATGAATTTATCATCAATGGGAGTAGGAAATGGCTGATGAGCTTTTTCCCTTTCACTAGGAATGAATGGCTCAGAGTGAATTTCTTGAGTAGATGAATGGGTGGAAGGGGATTGAACTGAAAGAGAGGGCTTAGCATTCTTGGGAATGAAGTGTTGCCAAGCCATGAAATAAGTGGGAAATTCAATCAGGATATATTGTCGTCTCTTTTCAATGGCCTACTCACAGAACTCTATGGCCGTTTGACATAGCGATTTTCTAAACGATGGGCCAGGTTTGAGCCACTTACCTTTGATTTCTAGTGACGAAGATTGATCGTGTAGCAAACCTCTCTTTTCTAAATCAACCGATTGAATAATGGGCACCTCGTTCTCCGTGAACTATATAATTCAGAATAAGGACTATTTACGTGTTCAATAGCTATCTTGCCTCCAAAAAATCACACTATTGAACCGTGCGAGTATTTATCTTGTTAAATGACAGTATTCGAAACTAAGTCCTTTCTGAAGACCCGCCGCGACATAAAGCAATTGCCACAAAAGTCATTGACGAAAGATATTAAACCAAAGGTTCTTGTTGGGTGGCACAGTGAATACTACCTCCACCGCTTGCAATACCATCAATGGACAGCTGCACGATGTGCCGATTGGGAAACACGGTCGCCAACTTTTTCCTTGCAGCATTATCAGCTTTAGAATCGCCAAATTTCTGCATAATGACAGCACTATTACATAAGTAATAGCCCACATAACCAGCGGCGAAATCCTTCGTCCCAAATTTCGTATTGATTTTCAAGGGTGTATCTAGAATAATCAGCTCTAAAGGTCTCCCCATAGCATCTGTAGCTCTTTGTAAGACCTCTATGTTCTTCTGCGTCACTGGATAATCATCAGAAGATTGATCAGCCTCTCGACTGACCATCACAACTCCTGGTTTCGCAAATCGAGCATAAAAGTCGGTATGGCCATCTGTAATATCTTTCCCCTTGATGCCCTCTAGCCAGATAATCTTTTTAAGACCCAACAGTTGTTTGAGTTCAACTTCAACCTCATTTTTATTTCGACCTGGATTTCGATTGTCATTAAGGATGCAGCTTTCCGTCATAATGGCAGTGCCTTGTCCGTCCAGTTCAAAACAACCACCTTCTAGAACGAGGCTAGATTGTATAGTCGTTACTCCTGCTTGCTGCGCCACAAAATCAGCGACTTTAGCATCATATTGGTAGGCCTGATCTTCTCCCCAACCGTTGAAATTGAAATTAATGGCTGCTTTGTTCCCATTTTCATCAACGATAAATGAAGGACCTGTATCCCTTATCCACAAATCGTTGATCGTGAATTCAATCAATTGAATAGGGAAAGGATGAGACTCTAACCCACCTAATAGTTCTACAGCTAGTTCGTGATCCTGTTGTCGGACCAGCATAGAGATAGCTTCATAGTTGGCAATCGTTTTGGCAATTTCAGCCAAATTACGTTGAACTTCCAGAATCTGCCGTTGCTCCCAAACTTCGTCGCTGGCGATAAAAGCCATCCAAGTTTGCTTGTGAGGCTCTCCTTCATCGGGCATATACAACTTCTTACTGTTGACTCCTGTAGTCAATTCCGCACTACAGACGGATATAAGCGTACCTAAACTAGCCAAAAGGCTCGACTTAATTAAGCCTCTTCTCGATAGCACTCGGCTGCTCCCATCATCTTCCTCAATTTTATGAAGAATATCGCTCAGTATCTATTAAAATCTGACCGGATTTTTTGTCTTTGCTTAAACCAGCGCATGAGTATTATACTCGCACAATTTAAGTGCAATACTAAGCTAAAAAATTACACAAAAATTGAATATTTATCTGCGATTGCTTTCTCACTTCCCGAACTGGGAATTCTGTAAAAACGACAATGGCGTTCTGATCTGTGAACCAGAATTTATAGAGTGTTATCGCCTTTATCTAACCTACCCAACCGGAACCGACTTAGGAGTTCAATTAAGATGAGCTATGTAGTTTTTCAGCCTGCTGACTTGATAGACGGTATCAGTACCAGCGAATTACGTACTGAAGTTAACGATGCCTTAGCTGATGGCGTGAAAACAATTCTGATAGATCTTAAAGATGTCACTTTTATGAATAGTTCTGCCATTGGTGCTTTGGTTGCTACGCTTAAATCAGTGCGAGGAGAAGGTGGCACCTTGTCATTGTGTTCACTGAGCGATCAGGTACGTCTCATCTTTGAATTAACTAAAATGGACCGTATTTTTGACATTTATGGAGATTGTCGAGAATTTATGCAGAAAAATAGTATTTCTGCCAGCTAATCACGTCTAAAACATGATGAATTTCAGCCTTAATATATAAGGGTTCAAAAACTTACTTAAAAAAACCTAACAAAAGGGAGTTCGTTGATCATCCTAGGGTGAAGCTGGGTATCCAAATAGAGAACGCACAGATTTCCCAACACATAATGAACCCCAATACCCTAGCGGTCTGGAAAAACGTTGAGACTATCCTCAATGTTCGTTTTAGGCATAATATGACGGATCTTCTCTTGGATATGGCACGAAATCCAGCTACAGATCCCAAAAAGATTGCTGCTTGGATGCTGACGACCTCCACTTGCATATGTAACGCCATTTTTGGGAAAGAGGATCCATTCCCTTTACTCTATTTCTACATTCAGGCGTTGGATAATCACTATCCTGAGCTTTTGAAACAAGTTGCCCAGATTTATGCAAACCATGAATTAAGCGAATCAATTCCCGTTATTTCAGATCGGGATGAATTCCTTGGGATTCTCTGGGCTGCGGGCTGTACTTTTATCAACGGCGAACTGATATTAAGTGATGAAGACATTGAGATCACACCTAAAGGATTAAAGCGGTTTCACTCAATTTGGAGTGCACCAATAGGTCTATCCGACAGTACCTATACACAAGTCAGTTTTTAAGAAAAAATGGACGCTTAAACTTCTCATCAATACCTACGCTTGACGAGAGCCACAACAAAACATCTTATAAAGAGTAATTCTTAATTAAGATTTCCTACATAGCAAGAAACCAATATCCAAACCTAGACTTGGGTTAATAGCAAATCTAATTCTAGAAAGGCTTTCAGTATTTATACTGATTTTCCTCTCGAAGATATTGATTAGGCTAGATACAATTGTGTGGCCCTTGCGAAAATAATAATTCTAATTTTATTGCGATTATTCTCATTTAGGAACATACAGGGGAGACCTGGTCATGACAGCTGATGACATAGTCAACTACTATTTGCAAAATGCTCAGTCGACCTTAGCGACACCTCAGTCACCCTCTATTTGCACAGGGACTATTGAGTCTTGGATTTGTGTTGAGGTGGGGAGAAAAATTGTCATCCATGGGGAAATTCACAATCATCCCAAACATGCGGAAGGAAAGAAGTTAAAGACTTCGCCTATCAAACACTACCTTGCTAAAGATGGTCGGGTATATGTGACGACCAAAAACTCTATGTATGAGCTAGGTATGCCCCATCCAGATTTCACTGGGGATGTAGAACTGTTGGTCGGTAACCTGGACACTCAGCAATGGGAAAAACTCACTTATTGGGAAGATTGAAATTAATATATACTGCGTACGACTTGCGGCTTAACATTGTAGTGGAGAGATTTGGCAGACTGGGAGTATCCCTCAACCGACTCCCCTACTTGCATGATTAAAATTGATTTCACCGCAGAGGAAATCCAACACCTCAATTACGAACGCTATCATCACCCTCACCCACGGGTGCAGCGACGGATGGAAGTGCTCTACTTGAAAAGTCAGGGTCTTCCCCATGCCCAGATTTGTCAGCTTTGTCAGATTAGTCGTCCGACCTTAGCTAAAACCCTTCGTCTGTATCAACAAGGCGGAATTGAAGGGTTGAAAACCCTGGAATACAAAGGTCAATCCAGTTCACTCAACGCTCATAGCGATAGTGTGAGAGCCTATTTTGAGCAACACCCGCCCCGCACCAGTGCAGAAGCCCAAGCAGTCATTGAACAATTGACAGGTATTAAGCGTTCTCCAACCCAGATCAAAGCCTTCCTCAAACGCATTGGTTGTCGCTCTCGAAAAGTGGGGTATGTGCCGGGAAAGTCGAGTCTGCCCGAGAAAATTGAGGAGCAAGAGCAGTTTCGACAAACTCGCCTTGAACCCTTAAGCAGATGAACAAAATTAATTACATAGAATTTCCTGGTTGTAAACTACCTGAGTCCTCTGTTTACATCCATTGATTTGATGTTATTAGTCCGTCCTATCTCCACCGAAAGCTTACGCTTATTGCATCGGATTTATCACAGTAGTCGCCATCATCAGGTCAGACAACGCGCCCATTGCCTCATTTTGTTCGCCCAGGGTTGGCCCCCCTACACCTTAGCCTCCCTTTTTAGTGTGAGTCCTAAAACGGTTTACAACTGGCTTAAGGCTTGGAACAACCGAGGATTTGCAGGACTCTATAATCACCCAGGTCGAGGTCGAAAACCGATGTTTAATCCCGACCAACAACAGCAGATTTATGAGTGGACTCAGGCATCTCCCATCCAACTCAATCAGGTGTTAGCTCAGATTGAACAACAGTGGTCAGTACGCGTGTCAAAGGCCACAGTTAAACGCGTCTTGAAGCAGATGGACATGAGCTGGCATCGCTTTCGCCAAGGGACATCAGGCCAGCCTTTATATGCCCACTACCTCGAAAAAAACAGCAGTTAGAACATCTCAAGGAACAGGAAGAGAAGGGAGACATCCATCTATTCTTTATGGATGAGAGTGGTTTTTCGTTAGTCCCCTGTATTCCCTATGGATGGCAACCCATAGGGACAATGGCACTGACTTAAGAAGTCAGGAAAAGGCTACAAGTCTTGATAGATATAGGATCAAGACTTGCACGCCATAAACTTCTGCCTTTCACTATGTCTGAGTCAGCCGAAATTCTCAAGCAGCAATTTTCCCAAAGCCTGGGTTTACCGTGGACAGATATCCTTCCAGCCTCAAGGTTAGAGGAACTCCTGAAAGAAGAAGCATTCTCCTATCGCAACCGGATATATAGCCCCATCGTTACGCTGTGGGCCATGCTTTACCAAGTGCTATCAGCCGATAAAAGCCTTCGTAACACAGTCAAATGCATCACGACTTGGCTCACAGCGGCTGGCATCCAACCGCCCTCATCTGATACCGGAGCCTACAGCAAAGCCAGAAGTCGCTTTCCAGAGTCACTGTTGCAACGTTTAATTCCCGAAAGCGCTGAGTGCTTAGCGCAACCCCTCTCCCCAGAGCACCTCTGGTGTGGTCGGCCCGTCAAGGTCTACGACGGAACCACCGTGTTGATGGCTGATAGTGCGGCCAACCAAGCATCATATCCACAACATGGCAATCAAACAGCAGGCTGTGGTTTTCCCATCGCTCGCTTGGTAGTGTTCTTCTGTTTGGTTACCGGTGCAGTGGCGTCAGCTTGTATTGCCTCCTGGGACACCAGTGAAATTGTCATGAGTCGTTTGCTCTATCAAGACCTTGAGGTCGGTGATGTGGTCATGGCGGACCAAGCTTATGGCAGCTATGTTGATCTAGCCATCATTCAACAACACAGGGCTGATGGAGTGTTGCGTAAACATCATGCTCGCAAGACTGATTTCCGCAAAGGCAACAAGCATGGCATTGGTGATCATCAGGTGACATGGCATAAGCCAGCCCAACGGCCTGAGCACATGAGTGAGCAAGATTTTGCCCTGATTCCTCAAACATTGGTCGTTAGAGAGGTGTGTTTGCGCTTATCCCTTAAGGGCTTTCGCGACCAGCACATTATTGTGGTGACGACGCTGCTGGATGCTCAACGCTACAGCGCTGGGCAACTGACTCGCTTGTATGGCTGGCGTTGGCCAGTGGCGGAAGTCAATCTGCGCCATCTCAAAACCACCTTAAAAATGGAGATGCTCAGTGCCAAAACTCCGGATATGGTGCGCAAGGACATTTGGGTACATTTGTTGGGCTATAACCTACTCAGAAGTCTCATGGAACTTGCGGCACCGCTAGCAGATAATGCTAGAACTCAACTGTCTGTGCAAGGAGCACGACAACACTTCAATCAGATGCTTGCTTTGTTGGCGACAGCCAACCGTGCGACCAGAAAGCGGTTGTTTACTCATCTACTTGAGACCATGGCAGCCGATCTATTACCCTCTCGACCGAATCGGCACGAACCGAGAGTCGTCAAACGCAGACCCAAATCTTTCCCGCGAATGCGACAACCTCGCTCTGCTCTCAAAGCTAAGCTAGCTGTTTGATTGAGCTTAAGTCAGTGCCATTGACCCATAGGGACGTATCTGGAAATACCGACTCGTTCAAGTAAACGCTTGAATGTTCTGGGGTTTTTGAGTCGACGACAAGGGCTACATGCTTATACATCAGAACAGACCATCACCAGTGAGGTTGTCAGTCATTGCATTGATACCTTTTTTGCTGACGTGGAGTTGCCCACCGTCATTGTGGTGGATCAAGCCCCTATCCATACGAGCCAATCAATCTATGAGATGAAAGCAGAGTGGGCCGAACGGGGAATTACCTTGTTTGAGTTGCCAAGCTATTCTCCCCATCTAAATTTGATTGAGCGTCTGTGGCAATTCATGAAATATCAGTGGATTGAAATGAGTGCCTACTGGGGGTGGTCATCTTTGGTCGAATATGTGGAAAGAGTTTTGAAAGCCTACGGCGATGATTATGTAATTAATTTTAGCTAGGTGCTTATTAGAGGAAGCTCAACGCCAAGAGCGTCTTGTCTTTTTTGTGGATGCTGCTCATTTTGTTCACCGGGCTTATCTGGGGTTTCTCTGGTGCCTTCGTCGGATCTTCATCCCTTCTCCTTCTGGCCGTCAACGATTCAATGTTCTGGGTGCACTCAACGCTGTCACCAAAGAAGTCACCAGTATCACCAACCACACCTACATCAACTCTCATAGCATGTGTCTGTTGCTAGCCAAGCTGGCACTACTCGACCCAGTCATACCCATCAGCGTCATTTTAGACAATGCCCGATATCAAAAATGCCAGCTGGTGACTGACTTTGCTGAGATCGTCGATATTGAGTTAGTCTATTTGCCCTCCTATTCACCCCATTTGAATTTGATTGAGCGGCTTTGGCGCTTTGTGCGCAAGGAATGTCTCTACTCGAAGTATTATTCGGATTTTCACTCTTTCAAAGGGGCCATTCAACAGTGCATTGACCAATGCAATACAGAGCATAAGGCGAAACTAACCAGCCTGCTCTCACTCAAGTTTCAGTCTTTCCAGAAAGTTAATCTCTTAACCGTCTAGAGTATACTTCCTGTAAATTCTAGGCAAGATAGGCTCATGTCAAACTAAGACATGAATTATAAACCATAAGGGCTAGACAGATTTGAGAATGACGATATTGGTGACTGGGCTGCCGAGCTAAAGAGACATTTACAGCAGTCACCATTCAATTAACCTGAACCCGGATGACTTAAATCTCGGCACTATCAGTGCCATATCGTCATTTTTGCCATTGATTGAAAATCTGGCATTTCCACTGGGAGTGCTAGCTCATGGAGAGGTTGACCCAGCTCATAGAGTGAGTTTCTAGTTTTAACGTAAACGTGGCCTGCACCTCCAAAGTACCGCTGAATTGTGGAGGTCATCATCTTGACACCCAAGGGATGTTGGGGATGGCCAAACAGTTTCCCTTGAATAACCGCCCTGCCATCTTTTTCAACGCCAACCCAAGACTCAATAATAGGGATATTTTGAGAGTTTTCTATTGGACTTTGGCTAGACTTGGAGGCATTCTCAAGGAAGAAACCAGTAATATCTTCAACCGTCAACATGGAGATTGTAATGAGTCAGAAAGCACACGTTATAAGAGAAAAGCAAGCTGTGAAAGCTTTTCCTTTATAGGTATAGTTTAATGAATAATTAAAATCATTAACTCAGTACAATCTCTGATCTTCACTTTATTCAAATAGGTTTTACTCAAGAAATCAATTGCATTTCTACTGAGAATGTAGCCATGCTTGGGGTCAATTTAGTCTGAGCGATCTTCCTCACTTGTTATAGCAGTCGCCATTCTATTCAGGACACTAGATGTAGAACATGTTCCATTGCTTCTCTGAGAGATCCAAAATGTTCTAATTGGTGACGGATGCGACTTTTAATCCAAGACCAAGACCGCTCAATCTTGTTCAAGTCAGGGGAATAAGGCGGTAAATACCAAACCTCACATCCTGCTTTTTCCACTAATTCCTGTATTTGTCCTCCCTTGTGAAAAGTGGCATTATCTATCACCAGCTTCTGCCCAGGCTTGAGCACGGGTATCAAGCAACGCTCTAGCCAAAGTTCAAACACAGTCCGATTGCAAGCTCCTTCGATCGTGAACGGTGCCATCAACTGCTTTGCTCTCAACGCCGCAATCATATTGACTCGGCCGCTTCTACGCCCAGTCTTCAAAGCATAAACCCGCTCACCTTTGGGGCCATAAGCATAGTCATACTCGTCTCGATGATCCATGCCCGACTCATCCGCATAGACGATATCGTCTGGGTCCACGGTACTCAGACGTTTGATGAACGCTGCCCGTTTGTGCTTATCTCGTTCTCGGTACCCATATGTTTTTTTTTCGAGTAAATCCGATTTTCTGGAGGGCTCTTGAGATGGTTCGATCACTAATCTCTCCATCCCATAGTTGAGCCATCTGAGCTTGGGTTTTATGACGATGCTTGTGGGCAAACGCTCGAAACTTGTCCCAGTCAGTGATTTTATGGCTATGGCCAGGATGATGGACTGGCTTGGGATGCAAATCACCCGTTTCCGCCTTGAGGTGTTGCCATTGGTTAATGGTGTTACGACTGATATCGAACAGCTCACTAGCCTCAGAAGGGCGCATCCCATCTAGCTCAATCGCATCTATCACTTTGCAACGTAGGTCGAAACTATAAATTTTGGGCATCACATAGGAGAAGGAATAAAATACTTCTCTAGTTTAAGTCCTTCTCAATATGGCGACTGCTATATCTTTAGCCAGCCTAAAGTACTTATTTCTTCAAGCTAAACGATTGTGGGGTTGTGAATGAATTGAATCCTTCAAGTATGTGCAGTGGATTTATCTCTGGCGGTGAAATAGCCCAGTACGGAGGGATTTTCGTATAACAGGGAGGCACTAGCAACGATAAGTCCTTAAAAGACCACAATCTATTCCGCACAACCCAGGTTAATGGTTTTCGTCAGGCTAGGTCCTGTAATTAGACCAGGCTGAATCAGGGTTGCGGTTAACTGCACTTCGGAATAGCACTGATACTCTGCTAGAAAGGGAAACGAGTAACTTAGTTGATCATTGGCGCTCACAGCAATGGATCGCGTTTGCACTGAATTCCAGGCTGGAACAGGTCCTGTGGCTGGTGAGTCGTAGCCTTTGGCGTTGATCGCCAGCACTAAATTGGTGCCGGGTTGAGTCTCTTGTTGACCCGGTTTCACTTTGACGGCAATCAGTAAGTCCATCCCTAGACCATAGGGATTCCAGCGTTGGTTGAGGGGAACCAGCTGATTATTCACCCGGTTGAAAATTTGCACATCGATAGCTTGAAGGGCAGCATGTCTGGCGGTGGGAGCTGAGGGAGTGGAATTTGTCGGCCTTGCAGCTGCCGTGGGGGCTGTAGTCTGTGCAGGCACTGCTCCATTCGTCGTGGGGGTTGGAGAGGCATTGGGAAAGACATCAGAAACACTGTCTTCTCCCTGTAAGGGAGGGAGTGCAGTGTTATCAACAGGGGGTTCGGTTGGGGTGCTGGCGGTGGGAGGTGGCGCGACTAGGGGCTTTTCCAGCTCAGAAATGGCGAATTTGCCAACAATTTTATCGATGAGTGAGCCTCTGGACGCTTCGCCATCGGAAATAAAGTCTCCATCAGTGTCAATCAACACTGCGCCAACGGTAAATACACATTGCAGCTCCAGTCGGTCGATATCTTTGCGAGCCCGGTATTGAATGTCTCCCCCTAGAGAACCGCACTCATTTTGACTGGTGCGAACGGGCCCTGGGAAACGGGTTTGTAAGGGCTCGGTATAGCGAGATCGGCGAGGCAGGGGCGGCAGGAACTGAGCTTCATCGCCTGGATAGGGGAGAGAATCGCGAGATAAGCCATAGCGGTCGCCTTTTTTGACTTCAGTGTCCCAACACGTCACATGCACCTGTCGCCCCCCTCGGTCGTTCTGAAAGACCCGGAGAGACAGAATGCGATCTCGAGTGCAATTCAGCTTGGCAGTCGGCCATTGAGTACGGAGGGTCTGTAAAAGCTGCTCGCAGGTTTGCTCAGTGCCGCAGTTGCCTTTAACGGTAGAGGTGAGGGCTGATTCAGCAGTGGGTGTTGTCGGAGCAGAAGACTGGGCTAGGGTGGGATGCCAAGGTATAAACGCTAGACCCACTCCCAAACTTATCCAATGAAACGTCCGCATAGTCTGTTCTTCCTTTGAGCAATGTGTCCGATGTCTCCGCATCGTAGATATCGTCTACAAATGACCTTATATTGTTCCGTAATTTACATGATTCGGGAACGATTGCTCAATTAGTTTAATAGGTCTCAAGTATGGATTAACATTCACATCTTAGAGAACTCATGTGGGATCTTTTTGAAAGCCATACTTGTCCAGACCTTAAGTTATCAGGCTAATTCTTCACTGAATACTACTGTGCATGGACCGCAGATTTCATGTCATGGTGAATAGGGCAATTGGTTA
The DNA here is from genome assembly GCF_000018105.1 of Acaryochloris marina MBIC11017. Taxonomy (GTDB): domain Bacteria; phylum Cyanobacteriota; class Cyanobacteriia; order Thermosynechococcales; family Thermosynechococcaceae; genus Acaryochloris; species Acaryochloris marina. Next base: position 4,215,006 of record NC_009925.1, on the reverse strand, counting down.
CCCATCATTCAATCTCTAAAGCTATGACATCTGACTCCAAAAAACGTGTTGTCGTCGTTGGTGCTGGCTGGGCTGGCCTCGGTGCCACTTATCACCTTGTGTCCCAAGGGTATGATGTCACCCTCTTGGAGGCAGGCTCTTATCCGGGTGGCCTGGTAGCGGGTTGGAAAACCGCAGGCGGTCGCCCTGTTGAAGCCGGGATTCACGGATTTTGGTATCCCTATCAAAATATTTTTGGTTTAGTCGATGAGTTAGGACTCGATCCGTTTACAGACTGGACGAAGTCCTCTCAATATTCCCCGGCAGGGCTGGAAGCAGTGTCCCCGATTTTTCAGAAGGAACAGCGCTTGCCGATGCCTTTGGGAACGTTCGCTTATCCCCAGTTTCCCCGCTTACCGCTGGTGGATCGGCTGTCTGCCTTTACGATGATGTATCCAATCATCGACTTTGACAATTCCGATGACGCTTGGCGACGCTACGATTCGGTGACGGCTAGGGAGCTATTTAAGAGCTATGGCGTTTCAGCACGGCTCTATCGAGATGCCTTTGAACCGATGCTGTTGGTGGGGTTATTCGCTCCCGGTGAGCAGTGCTCTGCTGCTGCTGCATTGGGGATGCTCTACTATTTCATTCTGGCCCATCAAGCTGATTTTGATGTGGTTTGGTGTCGGGGGACGGTGGGAGAGAAAATTTTCAAGCCCTGGTGCGATCGCATCACCAATGCAGGGGGCAAAATCCTCACCCAGCGCCGAGTGACCGATGTGCGGCTCAATGATTTGGGCCAAGCCGATGCCGTCATTTGCGGGGATGAAGTGTTTGAAGCCGATGCGGTGATCTTTTCCGTCGGCATTACGGGCATGCAGAACATCGTCCGGGGCAGTTCCACGCTACAACAGCATCCTCAGTTCCGCGACATGATGAATCTGGGTGCCGTGGATATTTTAGCCACCCGCCTCTGGTTCGACCGCAAAGTCGAGGTTCCTCAACCGTCCAATGCCTGCTTTGGCTTCCATCCGACAACGGGTTCTACCTTCTTTGACCTCAATGCCCTCCATGATGACTATCGCGATCAGCCAGAAACGGTGATTGAGGCGGACTTCTACCATGCCAATCAGTTCTTGGCCATGGAAGATGATGAGATTATTTCCATGGTGCAAGATGATTTAATCACCTGTCTTCCCGATTTCCGTGAGGCTAAGGTGGTCGATTCCAGCGTGATTCGCTTGCCCCGAGCGGTGACCCACTTTGCACCGGGAAGCTATCGGTATTTGTTACCGGCTCAAACTCCAATTAATAATCTATATATGAGTGGAGACTGGGTGGTGACTCGTCATGGATCTTGGTCCCAGGAAAAGGCTTATGTGACTGGACTAGAAGCGGCCAACCATGTGATTAACCAGTTGGGTCAGGGCTTTCCTGCGTCCATTGCCCCGATTGAACCCGATGAACCCCATATTCAAATGGCCCGTTCCGTGAATAAGACCGTGCGAGAGCTGCAGAAAAGCCTCTTGCCTGAGTTTTTGTTGCCATAAATGCAAAATCTTACAATCATGACCTATTAATCGAGAATTAATCGAGTTTCAGTTAATCTAGGACTAGAAAGTAAATACGGCTTCTCTGGAGCAGTGTTTACTTTCATGTAAGGCGTCATTTGAGGGCATCCTGAATTCTGGGTATTGGGTCAATGGGCATGGGGGACCATGAAATGTTGGGCAATCGAGTGTACCAATCGATGAGTGCGTCCACCCTCCATGGGAAACGTCATGTCAGGGAAACTTTGAATGTTTTGGAGCAGGCCTACACCAGTGGATTAGACAAGGGTAATTTTGAATTGGCGGGATATGCCCTTGTCGTCAAATGCTACAACCTGTTTTGTCTAGGCCGCGAATTATCAAAAGTAAAGCAAGCGATCCTACAGGCCATTTGCACCCTTGATGATTGCACGATTCGAACACTGCTAGTAGAGCACATACGGCCATGGTTGATACCATCTCAAAACTGCTGAAGGAATATCGCTATGACACGCTGATGAGTATTTTAGAGATTAAACCATAGGCCAGCTGCTTCAAGCCTGGCTCATCATAATGCTGGATCGATGCCAAACAGACTACAGCAGATCTACAACCGCTTCAGCGACTAAGGTTTGTAATTGTTCTAGGGATCGAGCCTGATCAATCGCTTCAGCTTCGACTAAAAGCGTTAGATCGCCTGAAGCAGACTTACTGTAAATACAGGGAAAGGAGTCATGAGTCTGCTGGGGATATTGGCGGAGGAAAAGGTTCCTTAGATGAAACTCGTGTTGACAGGGTAGGTTATCCAAAAACTCGACCCAACCCTTTTTCTTGCGAATAAGGGAATAGGTGAGCTCGCATAAAGAGCATTCATAGGATTCAGGCGCAAAGAGTTTATGGGCGGCTTCTTGTAGAAGGCTATTTAAAGACGCATCGGCATTATAGACAAATACAAGGTTACATGGGCTATTGGGCATACCTGCTCCTCCAAGGGTCTCATTGGTTGACCGTAGAGTACTATCTCTTCAAGGCTAGCATCGAGGCCCCAAACCCATCACAGCTCCTGACTTATGGCATGTCACTGAGAACATTGCCCAGAATCCGCCAGCAGGCAATTGGAAAGGCAATGGCCGTCCCCCACAGGATAACGCCACAGACTTGTAAGGCCCGTCCTCGGGAAACCGCCTGTCGCCCTTTAACTACCACAGTATCCTTGATCACCTTCATCCCTGGGGGTGGAAATCGCTTCGCCCTAATAACCTTCACGCCAATTTGCCACGCATAATATCCAAATACAAATAAGGGCGAGAATACGAATGCGATCGCACCCACAATATAGGCAAAATATTCTCTCACCCGCTCTGGATCCTCAGCCAGCCACTCAGTAAACCACTGAACAACGCTCTGGCACAATAACATCGCGAGTAGAAACAGTGACGCCCCAACCACTAGCTTTCGTCGGGAGGCTGGATCACCAGGCTGGATTTCAGACATAAGACAGAAATTGATTTAGCCATATAGTGCACAGAAACACAACGAAATGCGCATTGATGATGTCGGGTCTTCAGAGGAGATAGCCCCCTTGCTTCTCGATCATGGCTTTCAAACCAACAATCCAACTGCCAGGATATCGAGGGCCAGGCCGATCTACCCCCTCCAACCAGCTGACAAAAGTTTCAAGTTATAATCAAGCCCATTATCATTTCACCTAGATTTTGAGTTCCACAGTTCACCACCGCAAAGCCCAAGGAGAACAAACCCGTAGAGCCATTTTGCAATGTGCCATGGATTTGGCTTCAGTCGATGGCCTGACTGGACTCTCCATTGGCGGTCTTGCCAAAGAATTGCAGATGAGTAAAAGTGGCTTATTTGCCCATTTTGGATCTAAAGAAGCCCTACAATTAGCGGTGATTGAAGGGGCTCGTCATTTAGTGTTACGAGAAGTTGTCCGGCCCGCCCTCCGCGCCCCCAAAGGGTTACCGCGTTTATGGTCTCTTTGCGAAGCCTGGCTGCACTATACCGAGCAGCAACTGTTTCGGGGGGGATGTTTTTTCGCAGCCACATCTACCGAATTTAATAGTCGACCTGGCCCCATTCGCGATCGCTTAGCCGACATTATGGCTGAGCGACAGCAAACCTTTGCCCGTCTTGTTGCGAGAGCCCAAGAAGTTGGAGATATCCATAGTAGTGTCGATCCTGTTCAGCTGGCTTACGAGCTAGATATGCTGCTATTTGGAGCAAACTGGGCGTTTCAACTCTATGGAGATGGGGATGTGATTGTGCGATCGCAAACCGCAATGCGCCATCGCCTCAAATCCGTTTGTACTCATCCAGAAGACTTTGCCTTTTGAGGTGGCGATCCCCTCACCACCGTTAGATGCTTAAGGGTTTTGGTCAGGAGACATGACGATGGGACTGCCAGCACGCTGTTGAGGAGAGCAGCTGAGTGAGGCTTGACTGCTTTGCTCACCCAACCAAAAGGTCACAGGGCCCACCAAGCCAAAAATTACAAATGAAGAAGCAAGAATCATTTTTTTAGAGCTTGCTTGCATATTGCTGATATCCCCCACCAAACCTTAACGATTTATTATCTTTGATTTAACCAATGGAATCAAAAAGATCTGATATTAGCATATTTATCATCAAATTTTAATATTTATTGGATAAATAAGGCAATAACGCCAATAGAATGCACCTATGAGCAATATCATCCACTTAAAGAATAGATTACTGCGATTTTCTAGGTACATAGATCTCCCTTGTAGTATTCCTCACCCAACCCACAAAAGTGACAGGTGAGAGTGCTGCTCTCTCAAGGAGCTCGACATTATTTCCTAGAAATAGACAGGCTATTGATCTTGTCCGATACCAGTTCCCATCGAATTTGCTGGGTATTGGCCTGGTCTTGCAGCGCTTCAGCCAGTTCATTGAGCAGCTTATCCTCCCGCTGAATCGTCATCAATTCAATTTCTAGCACCACCTGCTTGGGTTTTCCTAAAGACTCTAAGCTCTCACTCCGCCAAGCGCTGATCATCATGTTTGCTGTATTGATGGACTCAAGGAAAACATTTCGAATTTTTTTCTCCTCATAATGAGCGCAAATCAGAACGAACCGATAAATGCTCGTGGATGATCCAGGCTTATGGGGGCGGAACTTCAACTGCTCCACTAGAGGTCGCATCACTAGATTGGAAAACACCACCGCAGCTGCCCCCAGGTAAGCCGGAAAAAGAAAGCCGCCCCCCACAAGGGTTCCAACGGAGGCAGAACACCATAATGTTGCTGCCGTATTCAGTCCTCTGACGCTGGTGCCTTCTCTTAAAATGACACCCCCTCCCAGAAAGCCCACTCCAGAAACAATTTGAGCAGCCACCCGGGTTGGACTAGAGTCTTGAGCATGCATTAGCGACATCATCACAAACATAGATGAGCCAATACAGACCAAAACATTCGTTTTCAGAACAGCGCGAGTCTGTCGCCACTGCCGTTCGATACCGATCGCACTTCCCAAAATCAGAGCAACGGTCAGCCGTAAGCTGAAATCAATCCAAGTCATGCAAAAATTGCTCGATAATGCGTTTCGATTCTGACGCAATCAGGTTAAGTCAAGGCTAAGAAAAATCATTTTATCCTCCTAGTTTTTAGACCTAAGTCAAGAATGAGGACAATTAGGAAATCGAGCTAATCTCCAACTCTGGATATCCAGTCAAGGCATCCCATTGTCGCGTAAATCGTAGGTTCGTGAACTGGGCAATCACTAGTTCTAAAGTGGTATAAACCTGACACCCTTTTACCAGATGGCCTCCTGTACAATCCCCCCTTTCATTTGCAACGATCATATGCAAGTGAACACCAGCGGCGCTAAGGGTTCCAGATAAAGTTAGAATTTCATATTTTCCAGCCAATTCTGTAGGTTCTTTGGCATTCGCAAATCGCAACTGCACGCGGCTCAAGCTGCCCACCGCACTCAAGATGCTACCAGCGCTGATCTGCTCACGTTTAGCAATTTCTTCTATAGCTTGACGCACATCTGTACCAGGGGATAATCTAACCGCAAAAACGTTGAGAGAGCCTAGTTCTTGAACCTGTTCTAAATCCATTGCTCAGGGTTGAGTTCCGCTTCATGGGTCATTATAGAGTTAAGTTTTCTCAGGGTTTCGCCTGTAAACGAAAGAGGACGGGCATTTTTTCCTACCCGTCCAGCTCGTCCTAACTATGGTGCAGCCGCTACCTTACGTATGCTCAACTGCGTGCGGGCAGGACTACTCTGCCCACAAAGGTCTAAAAGGCGAGATCATCAACTATCGCGTCGAAACGCTCAGGCATGCCTTTATCTAAATCACTTTGAGCACGATCACCCTGGGCAAAATTCGCTTGCGCTTCAAAGTCAGCGATGAGCTTTTGCTTAACGATAGGATCATAGCCCAAGAAAAAGTTGCGCCAGTTTTCGCTGGTGGGTTGACCATGCTCCACAATTGAACAAACCCAAGATTTCTTCTCTTGTCCTTTCAGAATGGGCTGAAGTTTAACCGCAAAAATTGATAGGGCAAAGAAGCGATCACCACGGGGCTTGCCGTAGGCCCAGTTCATTTGGGAGTGGAACTGATTATAATGCTCACCAAAGGAGCCACATAGAGAGCCTTTGGCGGTGAATTGCAGGGGTGATTGATGGAGAAGTTGCTTTTGCCGACTCACCAAATACACCAAATAGCGAGTTTTCAAAATCACTTCCTCGGGATTGTAGCTATCCCGATCAAAGGCCCCTAAGAACGCCCGGTCTTTGCGCGAAAACATCAACAGGGGTGACCGTCGCAAAACCGCCATGCGAGCTGTGAGGCTACGATAGCCCACGGCAACGCCCCCTGACATGAAATAGGCATCATGGGATTGCCACTCAGGAGTGGGCTGGAAGTTAACCGCCGCCGCATTATCAGCAGAGATAAAGAATCCAGCCTGCTGGGGATCCTCGTGATTGAGCACTTGTAAATAGGGCAGGGGCTGATAGGCAGGACCATATTCATCCCCAGCAAATTCGTCAATCTGAGCAGGTTGAGTGAGGGTTGCGGACATCATTATTGAAATCTCCTTGATGGTTAGTTGAGGGTGGGGAAAGCGGTTGTTAGGCAGCCCATTGGGAGGTATGAGACTCCAGGCTGTTATATCCCTGCATATACTCTGGATTCCTGGCGTACCGAGGTGGCAGGGATTTCAATGCATCTTCAAGCCCTTGGCAATAGGCACTCTGGCATTGAGCGTCTAGAAAAATGATTTGAAAGTGAGACATATGAACACCTGCATCCAAATAAAAAGTGAGGGAGTGATGATGCGATGGCGCTGTCAAGGCTTGGCAACGCCAGTTGAGAAAGGTCACCCGACGGAAGAAGGTGTTTTCCTCGTTCGCATAGTACAAGTGTATCAGTACAAATATACTATTGCAACACCTTAATTTAGACCTAGAGTCCATGCCGACACAGGCGTTAAGCCCATATTGGGGTATTCAGGCTTTAATAATTTGTTACTAAAGAAATAGATCAGGTGAAAAAGCCTAGATATCGAAGTAATGACCTGAATTAGAGATTTAATTTCAGATAAAACGGATATATCCTGACAAATCCCAGATTTTTCAAGATAAAGCCCTTACCTGAATAGTTGAGTTCTTCTCCAGCCCTGCCATAACCAGGGCGTTTCAGCTTACGTATAGGGAGTCTACTCAGGGTGACTCGCTGTAATAGTCGCAAGGTTGCGATCGTACCCGACTAGCATCAATCACTCAAAAAATTACATTTATAGAGCCATAAGAAGTGAATCAAAAAACTGGGAATCTTAAAGTAAATAATCAGATATTTTTACGTCTCACAAACAAAAAATCTGATCAATTTTTAAGTCCAACAGTAAATGTATATTTATATTTTAAATCCAATCAAAAAACATACAGCTATTGAGACATAGCCCACAAAAACGAATAAATTTTCTTCTATTCTTAAAAAGTAGTTATGCTGCAATCTAATATCTTAAGGCTTGCCCGTCAGGGTCAACCTGACGCCATCACCTATGCTCTCAATTATGTGTTGCAAACCCTAGCTGTAACGGGTAGAGCAATTATTGAAGCTGAAAACATTATTTTTATTATCCAAAAATCAGACGGTACTCCACCCAGAGCACCTATTGAGAAATACATTAAAAACTTCCTGCTTCATCTTAAAATTCCCTTGATTAGACAAGTCGAAATCTACGCTAAGGATACCCCCACTCAATCCTTGCAGTGGTTTAGTCAGTTCTCAATTGAATCTTTAAACTCCAAACCCTCGAATGTTGGGTCATCCCAATCGACTGAGCAGAGCACTTCATTCCCCTCTGCTGCCGCTTATGCGACAGGCAACGCCCCAGCGGGTCCAGATGACACAACTCCCCGTACTACTCCAGATGCCAACACCCCTTGGAATACGCCAGCTGCTGCAACGGACGTTCAAACGCCAGATCCAGTTGACTTTGAGCAGTTACCTCAAGACTTACAACAACGCATCAAAGCAGCAGGGCTGAGGGCGGGAGAAACTCGGTCCTGGCAAGAAGCCCAGAAAATGTATAACAAAATCCCTAAAAATGTCTGTCGTCTAGGAGCCAAGGGCATTAGTCAATATAAACAGAATCACGATTGGAGCCATAAAAAATCCCATGCCCACGGGGGATCTAACAAGGCGAGTAATGGTGACTGGGAAGCCTCATCCGTAAATCGGGCAAGGGGTCAAAAAAATATCACTCCCACCGAACAACAAAATATTGCCAAGGCCAAAGCAAAGATTAACTTTCAAGCAGGCACAAAGGTCGTTGCCACCCAGGCCGTTAAAGCTGGAAAATCAGCTTTGGGATTTGAATTAGCTTTTAGTGGTCTGAATAATTTTGTGGCAGTTCAGCAAGGCCAAAAATCGGTTGAAGATGCCCTAGTGGATACGTTGAAAGCCTCTGCAACTGCTGCGGCAACAACGACCGTTGTCACAGGTGGCATTGTAGCCATTTCTATCGTCTTTCCCCCAGCAGGAGCCGCTTTTGCAACGGCTGCACCAGTACTGAAAATTGTCGGTAAGGTGAATTGCCTCAAGCGGGTGATCGGTATCCTATCGGAGAGTGACAAGGTCGAAGGGGCGGATCAAATTCAGGCATTAATGGACTCCTACGGTTTGGATGAAAAGGAGCTGATCTACCGAGACTTGGAGATGGATGATGATCTGGCCAAATTAAAGCTCGATATGGGGATGGCTTAAAGCCTCCCCATCACCAGAATGTTTCACGGCTGGATGTCCAACCCAATTGAACGAGCAGTGCTATCTAACGGATAGTGCTTCAGAATGGCACTATGCTTTGAATGGATGATCTGTGTCGACACCATGACCATGCCAAATTTACACGCCTCCCAATCTCCTGTTACCAACCTGCAGGGACGGATTGTTCAGATTAACTTGTCCGATGGAGGCGTACCCAAACAGTCGGTTCCTAGCGTTCAGATTAACAAAGAGGGGCTGGTTGGTGACCGTCAACAGAATCTGAAACACCACGGTGGTCCAGATCGAGCCGTTTGTTTATGGTCTGCAGAAATCATCGACATGCTGCAAGCGGAGGGGCATCCCATTGAACCGGGAGCGGCGGGGGAAAATATTACCGTGGCAGGTTTAGAGTGGCAGCAGTTGATACCTGGAATTCAGTTGCAGTTAGGAGAGAGGGTGCGTTTGGAAATCACGGACTATGCCCAGCCTTGCCGCACAATTGCCCGCTACTTTAAGCTCCGTCGCTATGGTCGTATTAGCCAAAAAAGGAATCCAGGGATGAGTCGGCTTTATGCCAAAGTTTTAGAGAATGGACTTGTAAGCGTCGGAGATAGTATTACTTGCCCTAACCATGCCATATTGCATGGTGAAAGCTAACCCTTTTTCTCAAGTCCAAAATTGAACACTTCAATAAATTTCAATTTTGTCAGAAGTCAACGACTGGACTGGTAGAGATCATTATCTAATCTTGTCCACACTAACAACACCTAAACGTTGCTGTTGAAGATATCTATCGGTTCTCTATCAGGGGCATGAGAATAAGGAAGCATGGCACTTTTTAGGGAGGAGAATAAATTCTCTAGCTTCACATGCTTCAACCCTTACCAAATGAACGGGCTTGAGAGCAGTTTGAATATTCTCTCGAAACACATTATTCTCTACAAGAATAAAGTTTCGAGTCTTATCTGTTGGGTGGTGCAAGTGTCCCTTGCTTAGACTGATTAGACAATCTCCAAGAATGAAAGACTTTCCAGAAATCTATTAAGAAACACATGAGGCTGACAACGAATAATCCTCCTCCCAATAATTCCGCAAGTGCTAGGTTCATAAATAGATAATGAGTCCCAATTCCATCTTCATGTTGAATGGCAGCATGGACTTTAATGCTGGTTTGCCTCTCAGATTTATTGTTTTTTGATAAATGAAAATAATACTTCGTAGATGGCTTGAATGATGAAGCCAAGAAGCTTACGACTGTTTTATTATCACGGACATTACATGAGTAATCTGTACTGGCTAACAAATTCCATGACTTTGCAATGTCGCTATTTGAGATTATCCACTGAATGCCAAGAGATTTAATATCCTCACAAGTGATCAATAATTCTCGGCTATTTTCAACATTGTAATCTCTTGCTGAAACTTCTTGAGTCGGTGTGAATGCTAAAGAACTGATTCGACCCATCGAAAGAACAACTTCCTCACTGACAGGAGTCATTATTTTGCTAATATTCCACCAAGATACTCCGGCAATCCCGACACCCCCTAAACAGAGCAATCCAATTATCCGTAGAATCATAGCTTGAAAAATAATAGGAGATTAGCGGAAAATTTGTCTCACTATAGTGATGCGACAGTCTAGGAGACTTGAGAAGAGTGGGAATGCCTAATCTTACTCAATATCAAAGATGTATTCATGTTCGAGATCAACAAATGATTAATCTCTGGGGCACTCTCGGCTGAAAAATTTGATGGATGGTAGTTTACCTTAGCAGACCAGCAGCCGTTTGACACACTTAAAATTCTAGAGACAAGCCATGATCATCATTACTGGAAAGATAAAAGTACAATCTTCCGAAGAGATTGCTAGGGTCAAAGATGCATTGATACGTCGTGCCCAGAAAAGCCGCACAGACAAAGGCAATATCGAATATATTTTCTCTCAGAATCTCGAAGATCCGACCGAGATTATTCTCACCGAGAAATGGACTGACCTCACATCCCTCCAGGAACATCTGCAAATCCCCGATAAAGAATTCTCCACAATCATCGGATCAGCACTGATTGAGCGAGCAGTCGTTCTTTCCCATGAAGCGACAACAGAACGGACGCTCCTAGAACGGTAAGTAACCCCCTGTCTCCAAGACAAACGCAATCGGGAACATCAAGGCATCACCAAACGAGGAACGTTCTGCTTAAAGAATTCAATGAACACTCTGAGCTTGAGGGGAACATAGCATCTAGAAGGATAGACAAACCACGCGGCAGTACTAAAGTCCGTACCTGTGACCTCATAGGCTGGCAGAACATCTACGAGGGTACCTGTGCGTAAGTCTTCATTGATCAGCCAGTTGGGGAGTAGGGCCAATCCCATATTTGCGATCACACATTGCTGCAGAGCAATACCATTGGAAATCACCGTGTTGCCATGAATCGGCACTTCCGTTAAGGTCCCTTGGGCATCTTTGAACAACCATTGAGACTGAAACCCTGCCAATGGAAACCGCAAACAATTATGGTCGGCAATATCCTCGGGAACGGCAATCGGGGGCGACTGCTTTAGATAATCTGGACTGGCACAAACCCGATATCGAGTCTGCATCAACTGCTGAGCAATCAAGGTAGAATCCCGGAGCAGCCCCAGGCGAATCGCGACATCAATCCGGTTGAGCAACAAATCTTCAACGGCATCTGAAAACAATAAATTGACCGTCAGGTCTGGATACAGTTGCTCAAACTGGGGCAAGAGGGGCACGATACACTTCAAGCCAAAAGAGGCGGATACCGTTACCCTTAACTGTCCCTTGGGTTGCCCCACCACATCTGCTGCAATTTCCGACGCCTGTTGTAGCTCTTCGATCAAAGGTTCAATTCGTTCAAAATAGGTTTTTCCCGCTTCCGTCAGGGAGAGCTGGCGCGTCGTCCGCTGTAGAAGCCGCAGATCGAGTTCCTTCTCCAGTCCAGCAATGGCTCGCGATACCGAGGATGGATCAATGTTGCGATCTCGAGCGGCTCCCGCAAAACTGCCCTGCCGAACGACATCCACAAACAACTTCAGTACCGATATATCCATTGAGGTCCTATCCTTGACGCCCAGAAATTCTTGCATGAATTCTTGTTGTATTCATGAATATAATGCACGAGTATCATGCACTCATGGGGCTTTATTGTTCAAGTTCTCCTGAGTACAGTGGAAATACATTCAGGTGAATCACGAATTGCAGTCATTGGAGGTTGCCATGTCCCTCGCCACAGAATTACAAGCCGTTACGGAAAACGTTCGCCAACAGGCCCCAGAAAACGTTTTTACCACCATGGAAGCCGCCACCGCTAAACTCGCCGCCACCGGGATTACAGACCAAGCCTTACAAACTGGACAAACTATGCCCGATTTTGAATTGCCGGATGCCACGGGCAAATCAGTTAGCAGCAGTGAGTTACGGGCTAAAGGTCTGCTGCTGATTTCCTTCTATCGGGGGAACTGGTGTCCTTACTGCAATCTAGAGTTACAGGCCCTACAAGCTCGATTGGACGATATCGCGGCTTTAGGGGCAACGCTAGTGGCGATTTCGCCAGAGTCCCCGGATCAATCCCTCACCACCCAAGAGAAATTTGATCTGAAGTTTCCAGTGCTGACCGATACCGGGAACCAAGTTGCACGCCAATTTGGGCTCGTCTTTACCCTCGACGAAAGTCTGCGCCCCATTTATAACAACTTTGGGATTGATATCACAACTCACAATGGCGATCAGAGTTTTGAATTGCCCGTACCCGCCACCTATCTGGTCGCCGCTGATGGCACCGTCCTAAACCACTTTGTAGATGTTGACTATCGGGAACGGTTAGCCCCAGAAACTGCCTTGGCTTGGTTACAAGCAGCCCAGTAAATTTCAAGGCTGTGGCAGGTTCTGCTACAGCCTTGCCGATCCGTCTACCCCTAGATTTCCTTGGATATGTTGAGTAACGACCAGAAAAATACCGTACTAGCGGCAACAACCGCAGCGAGTCAACAATGGCAAGCTGCGTTTAATGCAGGCAATGCAGCCCTTTGTGCAGCCCAATATGAGCCTACCGCGACAATGCATGCGAGGCCTTTTGGCACCTTTACCGGAACAACAGAAATTCAAGCCTTTTGGCAAAAACTAATTGCCGATGGGTTCTCAGATGTTGAATATCTAGACCCCACCATTGAGGTGGTGGATGCCACCAGCGCCGTGCTTACCTCTGGCTGGAAAATGAATAACGCTCAAGGGGTGATTCATAAAGAGCTTTGGGTTCTCCAGGCCGATGGTACCGCTAAGCTCCGAGTAGATGACTTCGAGGCGATGAGCTAGAGACGTTGAGGAAAAATCAAATATGAACAAGATTGCGATTTTAGGGTTAGGCGCAATGGGTTCCCGCGTGGCCATCAATTTGCTCGCAGCAGGCTATGAAGTGATTGTCTGGAACCGATCTCCCCAAGCTGTGCACACCCTCGTTCAAGCAGGGGCAATGGCAGCGGATTCCCCGCAAGAAGCGGCGGTCCAAGCCTCGATTGTGATCAGTATGGTAACGGATGACCCAGCATCCCAAGCAGTTTGGTTAGATCCTGAAACTGGGGCAGCCCAGGGGTTAGCCCCAGAGGCCATTGCCATTGAATCTAGCTCCCTAACGGTGGGCCATACCCAAACCTTAGCAACAGAAATTGAACAGCGTGGGGCTGCCTTTCTCGCAGCTCCCGTGGTCGGCTCCCGACCCCAAGCCGAAGCTCAACAACTGATTTACTTAGTTGGCGGAAAAGCCCCAGTTCTGGCCAAGGTTCAAGATGTTTTATCAGCCTCCAGCTCCAGAATTCATCATGTGGGAACCGTGGGGCAGAGTATGGCGATGAAGCTGGCGGTCAATGCCTTATTTGGGGTGCAAGTGGCTGCTGTCGCCGAAATCATCAGCCTGTTAAATCAGCAGGGTATACCTCTCAACCAGGTTATGGCGACACTAAAGGAACTGCCAGTGACCAGCCCAGCGGTGCAAGGGGCCGGTAATCTGATGATTACCCATGCCCATGCCCCTTTATTCCCAATTTCTTTAGTCGAGAAAGATATTCGATATGGACTGGAGCTAGCAAAAAATGCTGTCGAGGAGCCGATGCCCACTTTGAAGGCAGTTCAAAATGTGTATCAGGATGCGATCGCACAAGGATATGGCAATGACAACATTACGGGTGTCATTCAACTGTTTATGCAGCCTTAGCCCTTGCATCATAAGCTAGCCAGCAAGTCCCCCTTAATATCAAGATTTTGGGCACTAATCCACTTGGAACGAGGGAGTGACTTGAGAAGGCTGTAGGGTTGGAGATGACCCTGGGGTGGGAGATGGAGTTGAGGAGTCAAGGTTTGAAGGTTGAGCCCTACAATTGGACACTTGAGAACTGGCAAAAATAATTAGTCCGCTCAAGGTTGCACCCAGTAAAAAGATCCACGCATGGGACGGGTAAAGGGAGCCCATCAAGTGACGACCGTTATAGATATGGATGGACCAACTGAGATCGCAATCTTGCAGCGAATGTTTAACTTTGCTCATGATTGTCACCATTGTTGTCTGTGAGAAGGATACTAGAGAGGCAATCAGGTTGCACCATCGTCAGCCTACGGATCATTGTGGAGTACGGGATTCAATCGCTCCTTGGCTATCGGTCTCGGCCCATGAATACTTCACTAGTCCATAGATCTGTAAATAGTTCATCAGTTATCCATGCGGCGTGAATCCCTTAAATTGCCACTGGAAAGGTTTGGCCATAGTGTGATTGAAATATTCAATAAAATCGAGGATGCGCTGTTGCAAATCATCCGTGGAGGTGAAATTTCCTCGACGAATCAATCGACGCACCAAAATACTAAACCAGCATTCAATCTGATTGAGTCAGGAGGTATGTTTGGGGATATAAACAAATCGGATCCGATGGCTGGGGTCGCTCAAGAAGGCCGTGTGAGTTTCCATCGATTGAAGGATACCAGATTGACCCTTAACGCCTAAATCTGAATCAATACCGCAACAGACAGCGACCCATCGCACAAGGGAAGCAGATCGATGGGTATTGAGCTGGTCGAGCAGAAAAACCCACCCATCGTCCGGTGCTGTTTCAACTGTCTTGGCAATATGATTGGCAAAGTCAAATTCTTTTCGCGTGGGTCCGATAGAAGGCGCAATCACCTTTCCCAGAGCCACATGCCAGTTGGCGATGAGACTGAGGGTACCATGCCGCTCATATTCAAATTCCAAACGACGCGGTTGACCTGGTTGCATAGCTTGGTCTGGGTGCAGTCGTTCAAGCGCCTGAATGCCAGTCATTTCATCCGTACTAACAAGGTGAATCTGGTGAGCTTCCAGTTCAGCTGCTGATTCATACAGTTGGCAAACCTGGCGCACTTTCGCCTCGAACGCTTCTGGTTCCTCAGGGTTAGCATTGAGCCAATAGCGACTCCGATGAGGCTGCAGCTCAGCCTCTCCCCAAAAAACGTCTCACACTGCTGGCCGACAGGTGAGGGACGATGCCGCGTTTAATCGCTTCATCAGCAATCTCTTCAGGCGTCCATTGACTCACAGGCCGGGCTGAGTTCTGAGGAGATTCACAGGCAATGGCCACAATTTGGACCACCTGCTCTGGGGTAAAGGTGGGTGGGACACCTTGACGTGGGGCATCTGTTAAGGTCGCCAACACTTGCTGGTTCAATGCTGGTTTGCTGTCGTCTACTTGCTCACAAAGGGCAAGACGCTCTTGGTTATCTACCCAGCGCTGACGCCAATAGCGAACTTGGTTGCGGTCGAGTTGCCATTGACGGCTAATCTGGGTGTTACTTTTGCCTGAGGCGGCTGATAGGATGATGCTCGCTCGACGCACCAAGCGATAAGGATTGATGGTTTGTCGAACAATTTGTAGCAAACAATGGTGTTGTTGCTGTGATAGCTCAATAGGAGTGGCTTTGGGAGTTGGCATTGGCAGAGAAAGGATCTTGAACAAGAGGGTTTCTCTGAAACTATCTGATGTCTGTACAATTTTGCATAACTGATGGGTTATCTTCAAAATCTAGGACTAGCATCAATATCTTGAGGGGATGCAGCCCCAAACAACCGGCTCTTACTGTTTGAAGCTGCGTCGTCTTGATTCAACACCCGTCTGGCCCACAGAACTTGTGGGCGCTCAATACCTCCGCATCACATAGATAGGCGATGCCAGAATAATCATCAAAAAACTGTGCCGCTACCTCATCCGAAATCTGGATGGCCATCTCCCGCGTTTCGGTCAGCACCTCGATTTTTATATTCGAGAAGGTGTCAGAGACGCTGGGCTGTCCCGACGAGCGCACATTGCGACTGCCTTTACCACCAGCATCCACCACTGTATAACCAGTCGCACCGGCTTCATCAATAATCTGAGCAATCTTTTTCAGTAACAATTTTTCCGTAACGATAACGAGCTTCTTAGCTGGCTTGGCCATATCGGTTACCTCCTGATAGGTGTATTCATTAAACGATCTATAAATCCAGAGAGACGGTAGTATCCCACTCACCGAAACGCTCCATTAGTCGCTGAGTCGATCCTGTCTGACATCAGCTCCCCCCCATCAGCGCTTGGGCAAGTCCGATGTAGAGGGGGATTCCCAAAGCCAGTGCAACCGGTGTGCCGACGGCAGTGGACGAGCCGATATAAGCGGAGGGATTCGCTGACGGAATACCCGCCCGTAACGTGGGCGGCCCTGAGATATCTGAACTGGAAGACGCGATAACGGCTAGAATCACACAGCCGCCGGGGCTAAATCCTGTGATGATATGGGCAATCCAACCAAGTCCAAAAGCAATCAACCCATGAACAAGCGGCCCCACAAAGGCATATAGGGCATACCACTGGCCCACCTTACGCAACTCGCTGATTCTGGCCGTTGCCTCCATCCCCATAACCAACATTAGGATCGAAAGCAGGCCGCGAAAGAGGGGATTAAAGAAACTCTCATAAACACTTTCTGGCCGTGTAAGTATACCTAAAGCGAGGCCCAGCAGCAGGGCTGATAGGGCAGAGCCTTGAAGGCTGTCCTTGATAATGGGCCATACTTTAACCCGCTTGGGGGCAGTACTGCGTTGCTTACGCCGATACTCGACGGCGGTACCGCCTGGAGTGCCGAGATACTCCTGCTTGCTCAGGGGTTCATCTGCGAAATCACGCTGCTTACTGAGATAAACACTCGCCAAGACGATCGCCGTCACCAAGGCTGGGATATCCATAAAGGGATAGAGGGCGGCGGCCCAGGGTTCGTAGGTGATACCTTCTGTTTCCAGTAACGTCAGGGCGGCGGCAAGGGTAGAACCACTAACGGCACCGAACAAACCTGCGGTGGCAATGGCATCAACGGTTTTGACGTTTGGCATCTTCGCTAAGGTATAGCGCCCGATAAACACGATCAAGATCCCTACTATCATGGCGAACACTGCAGGCAATAGCATTTCCGCTAAATTGGCATTGCGAATCGCAATCCCACCGCTCAGACCGACTTTGATCAGCAGCATAAAGACGATGAACTTGTAGATCGCATCGGGGATTTGTAGGCGGCTATGGACGGCGGCAACGACCATACCACCGATCAGGAAGCCTAGGGTTGGCGACTGCAACTTCGACAGGAAGAGCGTCATAAAATTGGTCAAAAATTCCACTTTAAAATACCTCCTTCTTCCTCCTCTCAGGAGGAGTGGTGAATGTGATTAGTGAGCTATTAAAGGTTGAAGAAAGTTAGGACGAAGCGCTTCATCCTCCCTACAGCAGCAGGTGTTACACCAAAGCCTATAGGCGTTTCAGAGATGGCCATTCTCTAAACCCTGTTGAAAGGAGATGCTGTTCTGTAGTTGCCCTAAATAGATTAGAGTCTATTAAGAAATAAATCTTTATATACTTAAGTCTATTCTAAAAAATGCGTTATTACTCGGTTTTTCCCTCGAATGAACGAAGTAATATCAAATCTGATTCAAAAGAAAAACTTATGAATCAATAAAGACAATATCCGTTTTGATTATGTAAAGCGCGATCGCTTGGGGTAGAAAACGACCAGCCATGATGTTCAAATCCTAATTTGGATCAAAGGCTTGGATGAGTGATGGGTTGCTGATCGGATGACTCCTAAATCCCTACCCAACAGTTAATGGGGAAGAAGAATTGGGTGATTAGCCTGATTGACCCACCGATGTTTCTGAGCTGTGGAGTAGAGAAAAGGGGTTTTGGCCTCTTTGGGTGAGCCGAAATCAAAAGGTAAGAATTGGACAACAAACACTCTTATTCATTGAACCGTGGTCAAGAACGCTGATTTCAAGATGACGCGTAGTATGCAACGATTTGTTGTCAGTTTCATTGATGAATCAGACTTATAACACTGTTGCAAGAATATGTTTGCCACTCTTCTTCGCTGTAAGGAAAAAATCACATATAGATTGGAGGGCTATGTGCATTTCAT
The DNA here is from genome assembly GCF_000018105.1 of Acaryochloris marina MBIC11017. Classification (GTDB taxonomy): domain Bacteria; phylum Cyanobacteriota; class Cyanobacteriia; order Thermosynechococcales; family Thermosynechococcaceae; genus Acaryochloris; species Acaryochloris marina. The sequence goes on along the minus strand of NC_009925.1, from coordinate 4,196,763 downwards.
GCACATAGCCCTCCACCTCATCAAGCCAGATTCCGTATGGATAGACCTTTTGCTTTTTCAGATTCGTTAGATCAAGTGCCAAGGCTAACTTCGGGCTATCGAAGGTTTTGAGTGCAATCACGATGTCTTCGAGTTCTCCGTTATCAATTGCGGAAACATATATCGAATAGTCTTCATCATCGAAAACCTTTGGATACACACCAACAATTGCCTCACTTAGTTTATTGCCATCAATGGGAGTTCTGGCAGACACTCCTGTCAAGGTACAGTGAAGGGCATCCCAAATCTTTCCTATGTTGAGAGTCTCCAAGCAGCCTTCTTCTTCGATCTCCATAAATCGATCGCGAAACGGCCTGCCTTCAAGTTTCCAAAGGGCATCTAAATCGGAATCGTCAATCGCTAAGTAAACAGCGTTAGTACCCACTGGCAGTCATTGACAGGAAACGACTAATGTTATGCATTGAGGTTGATCAGTCCAGTATGGTTAATATCCACAGTATTACACCGTAATGATCGGCATACTTCAACTGCTTCCCTAACCTCACCCTCTGAATCGAAGACTGGACCTTAATTGTCACGGCTGTCTCCTACCGTCAAATAAACCGTCACAATAAATAGGTGGATTAGTGATGATGTCTGAGGATGTGACAAATGAGTGACGTGTTGGTGCTAGAGACCGAGCAAGCTCCCCCAACTGGAACCCAGCTTCCTCCTCGTCAACCGAAGTGGACGGATACCTTAGCTTACATTACTAACCCCGATCAGTTTTGTCGCCACAACCTGAAAGAGCACGGTCCTATTTTTAGGACGAGCGTGTTTGGAGGCACCACTATTTTTGTCGGCTCATCACGGGCAGTGCAAATGGCCCTCAATGGTGACCTCCGCTATACCGAAATTGGCCTGCCCCAAACCACCATGACCATGTTTGGGGAATATAGTCTGTTTCAGCGCCCCGACCTGCATCGACAACGGAAGAGTGCGCTCCGGGCGGGCTTAGCTGGACAAGCCATCCAGGGCTATATACCCAAAATCAATGACGTGATTATTCAACGTCTTCAAACATGGCCTGCCCAAGGTGAAATTGCCTTATTCCCAGCCGTAGAGCAGATCTGCTTTGATGTCTTGGTTCCCCTCTTGCTGGGCGTTGAGTTAGACGATGGGTGCTTTCAGGGGCTACCCATTCCATCCAAAGCGGGACTCAAACAAGTCTACAAAACCTTTTTTGATGGTTTTTACGGCCTCTTGCCCTGGCGTTCCTCCTTCACGACCTTTGGCCGCGGTCTACAAGCCCGTGCCCGCCTGATCAAATTTATGCAGGCTGTTATCCATCGACGCCAATCGGAGATTAATCTAGATCCCACTGCCGACTTCTTGTCCATGATGTTGGTGAGTCAACAAACAGATCCAGAGAGCGTCTTTAGCAACACCTTGATCGAGAATCAATGTTTATTGCAGTTGTGGGCTTCCCACTATGAAATCAGTGGATTGGTCTCATCCTGGATATACCAACTAGGTCGTCATCCTGAGCATTTTGCCCACCTCCGTGGGGAACAAGCCACGATACAAGCGCAATCAGCACAGCCCCTTACAAGCGAGCAACTTAAAACGACCTCTTTTCTAGACGCCACCCTTCAAGAAACCCTCCGTACTCTTCCTCCCTCCTCCACCGCGAACCGCCGCCTGACTCAATCTGTGGTGTTAGACGGTGTGCTCTATGAGAAAGGATGGACTTTAATTGCAGAGCCCCGCATTGCCCATATCCTGCCCGAGCATTTCCCTCAACCAGATGCCTTCCAGCCCAATCGATTTCTGGAGAATGCCAACGCCCGAGATAAATATGCTTACATTCCCTTTGGTGGTGGGGTTCATGCTTGTTTAGGTGCGCAGTTAGCCATGACCATCGCCAAAATTTTCGGCAGCCATCTGCTTCGCCAGTTTGAATGGCAGGTGCAAGGTACAGCCCCCTTTGTGCAATTTCCGTTGAAGAAGATCAAAGATAGCTACCCTATGCAAATCGCTCGACTGCAGCAGCCCTAAGCCCTGGGGCGATCTCTCGGTTGGGATAGCCTTAGGCTAAGACGTAGACATACAGCTTTCAGCCCCATCGGCCATCTCGTTAGTTTCCATCGGTCGAGAAGACTGCCGATTAAAGCTCGTTATACAAATCCCTGCCATAATCACCAGAAACGCTAAAACTTGAGCCAGGGAAGGCCGCTCACCATTCAGCACAAAGGCATAGGTCACCCCAAATACTGGAGACAACGCCGTCCATTTACCTACCGTTTGCGAATTCAATTGCTCCAGGGCTGAATACCAAAGAAATTGGGCCAAGACAATAATGATTAGGGCATAGACCACCATCACTATCCACAGTTGCCCTGCCAGCACATCCATAAAATGCTCTGGGCCAAACACCAAATTAGCAATAACAAAGAAGATGATGGCCGAAATAAGATTACGGCTAAACACCACAATGCGCAGATTCGTCTGCTGAGACAGCATCAGCTTCCCCAAGGTGGAGCTGGCCGCATAGACCAAGGCCGACAGCAGAATGAATAGATCGCCCTGATTAATCTCAAAGTTGCTGGTCTTCAGCACAATCGCCAATACCCCCGCAATAATCAAGGAAAACCCAATCCATTCAAATCGCTTGATTTTGCGGCCTAAAATCAGGGTGCCAACCAATGCATAGATGACAGGGCCAAGACGTCCCAACAAAACCGCATTCGTCACGGACGTATAGGCCAATCCCACAAAAATCAAAGAAGAAAGGAGGGCAGCTAAACCGCCGTTCAAAAACAGCCCCACCTGAATGCGTCGATCCAGGCTCCGCCAATCTTGGATCAAAGAGCGCCAGCCAAACCAGGTTCCCACAGCTAAGGCTGCGCATAAATTGCCCACAAATAAGACATTACAAAAGGAGATGGGCGTTTGGGTGCCGCCACTCAGCAACATGGCATTGGCAACCAAAAAAGCAATCAGAGAAGGCCGCAATGCCGCCAAGGCTCTGGAGATCACTAACGCAAGTTTGGGATTAATCGCCGAGAAGGACAGTGAGGGCATCTACAACAGTTGATAGGTGGCTGGATCCGCTTTCAGAACAAAAGCATCCGCATATTGAACCACTTCTCCCGTAATTTGTACAGGATCGGCCACCCTGTCTAAAACCTTGTCATTAACTGCTTTTCCATCCAGATCCGACAGCAAAAAATAGAGTTTATCCCCCGCCGAATTATGGACCACAAACACGGGAGGTACTCCCCCGGCGATGCAGCGGATAGCACAAGAGCGATGGGTTTTTGTCCGTCCAGGTTTCATCACACCGGGGTAGCATTTGCCATCTACAATTTCTCCTTTTAGGGAAAACTCGCCAAGAGAGCTACCTTCCGCAGGTTGGGTCGGTCTCGAGGTCGGACGGTCGATTGGTTCCGCTGATTTGGTGGCAATCACTGTTAAGTGATTGCGGTGGAAAGGGGTGCCTTTCAGTTTCACCCATTTATCCACATGCTCCAGCACCTTGGGCTTAGGGGAGGTTTTGCCTGTTCCTGATAGGAGATAGAGGGAAAAATCACTCACAGTACCCACGCCTCCCGTTCTGGGCACCAAGAGGTGGGGAGAGGGTTCCCCGACCAGCAGTCCTTCAAATTCAGGGACTTTGGTCCGTTTACCCAAATTGAAGTGATCAAAATGTAAGGGGGGCAGAATAAAGGCAAAGGCTAATGCACCTAACACTAGGACGGGAATCAACCCCAGCAAAAATCGTTTTAATTGGGGCGGCACCCCTAGATAGCCAATAAAAAATTCATCGTGGGAATCGAGGCGACTCATCGCTACACTTGGCCAATAACAGCAGGGACAACAGGGGTTCCAGGAAGATTAGGCTTAGCGCTGACTAGAATCTGATCGCCCTGGAGTTTGACATTAAACGTAGGGATTTTTTCCGTAAAGGGTGGTGGAGAAATCCCGCTCTCTGGCAAATATTGATATCCATGCCAAGGACATGTGATACAGCCATCGACAATCTTACCTTCTCCTAACGGGCCATTTTGATGCTGGCACACATTGGAAATAGCCGAGATTTTGCCTTCATATTTAAAGATGGCCACCCGCTCCCCAGCAACGACCGCAATTTTGGCGCGATTCTCAGGAATATCTTGCACACTGCCCACATGGATAAAGCCATCCGCATCCACTTGGGGCTGGGCCGGGGGTCCAAACAGCGGTGCGCCATCTTTTTGTGCTTCTCGCAGAGCAGTGATCAGGTGAATCCCCACAATCCACACAAAGCCAACGCCAACGGCCAAGGTGAGCAAGGGATGGGTATTGGTTTCTAAGGCCCCTAACACCACATGCCCCACTAATAAGCCATAGGCTAAGTAGACTCCCATATGCAGGGCTTTCCACACAGGCGCGGTCAGGTTAGTGAGCCAAAAATCATGGCTCGTCGCCGCCATCAAAAACAAGATAACAAGGGCCACACCCCCCAGGGCTTCAAAGGGGAAACGAATAAAATCAGCATAGTGAGTATTGCTGACAAACAGGCTGACAATAGGTTCTAGGTTGCCAAAGTCGTGATACCAGGCCAAAGCATCTCGAGCATGGAGTAGAGCCAGAATAAACATGGTGACGCCCATATGCCGCCGATTGTAGAGGAGGGGCAAAAACTTGGGGCTAAGGCGGCTGAGGGGGCCAATGGACAGAATGACATGGAGGAGGATAAAGGCAGCAGAGCCAAAGGCCCGAATCCAAATCCCTTTAATATCTAGATCACTACTAAAGTGAAGGCTAATCCCCTCAAAGAAAAAGAGATAGAAAACGACCGTGGTCAGCAAAATAATGTCGTAAACAAACTTCTGCCGATTCCACTGAACCGCTTTATATGCAACGCCCACGGATAACTTCCTCTCAGAATGGATTAGCGTTCAGGTTGGGTCAAATCAGGATCTAGGGGAAACGCAGAGATGATTTCTTTAGTGGCCTGACTGAATAGAAGTAGGTGCCCTGGTTGCCCCTGCATGGCTTCTGGAATCAGGAATTGGCGATTCGATACACCCGACAACGCCCCTAATAAGATCGAAGTCTCACTCAACTGTTCCGGTGGCGTTCCGGGTTGCCAATACACCAACACATCCGGTAGCTGCAGATCTGACTGGGGCTGAATCTTGAGAAAGACATCGTTGCTAGCTTGAGCAAACAAGGTTTCAATCTGGAGTTGAATGTTCTCTTGCTGGAGAAGCGTGGGTTTGCGTTTCGACTCCTGATTCTCCCAACTGGAGTAGGGGGCAAATCCTGCTCGTTGAAATAAGGCATCCGCTGAGGCGTCCACTGGAGCAAAGGTGGGTCGCCAGACTAAACCTGCAACAAAACAGAGGGGCAGCACAATCGCCAGAATCACAAAGGAATAGAGGTGAACCTGCCGGCGAGAAATGACCATTATGAGGCTCCTGCACTTTGCTTGGCAGCTAGGCGATGGGCGTTCTTTTCGGTGGGATGGCCTTTGCCGCGCAACAGGCGCACCGCGAACATTGGCCAAAATGCAACCACCCCCGGAATAATCAGAATTCGGAAGCCAATGGCCCAACCTTGAGCACCTGAATCAACCCGCTTGACCAAAAAGGTAACGAACAGAAGCGCGAAGATCAAACCTGCGATCGCATAAGCTCGCACCAGATTAATCACCCACTCAACCACGGAAATAGCAGTGCTATCCATATGTTGTCTACCTTCTAGAATTCGCAAAGGGCAGTCCTATTAGGTATGAGAATACCAGCCTATTTAGCCATCGGTAAACTACTCGTCTTGATTTGGCAAATTGACTCAAGATTGCCAGAATTAGAACCGTAGGATTGAACGGTACATCATGCATCGCTTAACTCAGACTCCTAAACGAAAATCGATTGCTTTAGCCTTACTTCCCCTTAGTCTGGGGTTATTAATGAGCTGCAGCAGTACAGAAACCTCTTCAGACACTGAATCACCAGCATCTACCCCTGCTGAATCATCTGCCTCAGACGCGTCCACAGACTCCCTAGACCGCTCAGTTGCAGATCCCAGCTCTACGACGGATGAAACTGCCGACAACTCCAATTCTGGTACCGAAACCCTAGCCTCTTCCGCAAGTTCAGGGAAAGTTGACCTGGCGGCTATCATTGGCACTGAAGATGATGGATGGCTCCCCAAAACCCTCTCAGAATATGATTTCAAGCGAGGGATGAGTCCTGAAGAAGTGGGCAAGATCCTACCTGGAGCAGAAAAGATTTCTAAGTTTGGGTTTAGCGAAGTCCCAGCCAAGGGTGTCCCAGGTGTTGATAAGTATAAATTCAGCTTTCTCAAAGACAAAAAAGATCCTGAAGGAAAGCGCACTTTATACAGTGTTTCACTACTGTTTGACCCGTCTATCAAAAAAGACCATCCCTATCAAAAAGTTGCTTTAGCTTTTGCTGAAAAGTATGGTGAGGTCGAGCCTGAGAAAATTGAAAAGAAAATTGTGACTTGGGTAGGGCCTAACTTTGCCACGGCTCAATTCACCAACAGCATTAATAAATTCGAAGGGTACGAATTTAAGATCGTCGTTCCCAAATCGTAAACGCGAGTTCAGGCACCCTAAGATCATGAATGCAGAGATTAGGGTGCTGAACGAAATGCACAACCCCCATCCCCCAACCCAGCAGCTTTCTCTATTCACCTCAGATCATCAGGTCCAACCGCTACAAATGCCTGATGCAGAGGTGTTGTTTTACCCTTGCCTATTTAACGCTGCAGACTGTGAGCAGTTGTTTGCGACCCTTGAAGCAGAAATTGCTTGGCGACAAGACTCAGCAACCATCTTTGGCCGTCATCACCTTTTGCCTAGGTTAACAGCCTGGTATGGCGATCCAGGTAAAACCTATCGTTATTCTGGTATCTCCATGGAGCCATTACCCTGGACACCGACGTTGCGCCAGATCAAGGTAGCCATTGAGACGGTTGCTGAGGTGGAATTCAATAGTGTGTTGTTGAATTTCTACCGTCATGGTCAAGACAGTATGGGCTGGCATAGCGATGATGAGCCTGAATTGGGACCTAATCCGGTCATTGGTTCAGTAAGTTTGGGAGGCTGCCGTCGCTTTTTACTAAGGCATAAAGGGAATAAATCAATACCCAAGGTAGAACTCAATCTGACTAACGGTAGCTTGCTGCTGATGCAAGGTCCAACACAGCATTTCTGGCAACATCATGTGCCCAAAACTAGACGGACAGTTGATCCAAGAATTAACCTCACTTTTCGAGTCATTCAGTAAATAACAAAGTTTGACAAGCGCTTCCTCATCACTACTTGCTTCCAGGATTAGCATCTATCGCAGCAGTATCTCAATTCGTTACCCATCAACCCCAGGAAGAAGCTTCTATAAGATTGAATGACGTAGCGTTTTCAAAAATTGGTTGCTGAGGACTGATGGGATGTCTCATCCACGGGTTTTTACCCTGACTTTACTAGCGATGCTTGCCTTTGCCGGAAATTCTATCCTGTGTCGGTTAGCGCTTAGAGAAACGCCCATTGATGCAGCAACCTTTACATCACTTCGGCTCATCTCCGGTGCGATTATCCTAGGATTGATCACACAAATAAAGGGTAGAAGCCTTAAAGTTGAAGGCAGTTGGACTTCTGCATTAGCACTTTTTATCTATGCAGCAGGCTTTTCGTTTGCTTATATCAAGCTAGCTGCTGGTACGGGGGCGTTACTGCTTTTTGGGGCAGTACAGATCACCATGATCGGATATGGATTTTGGACTGGAGAACGTTTAAGCAAGCAGCAAATTGCTGGTTTCATTTTGGCGCTGTTGGGTCTAGTAGGATTTCTATTACCGGGTCTTTCGGCTCCCCCGCTCCAAAGTTCTGCCCTGATGATCGCTGCAGGCATTGCCTGGGGGATTTATTCTTTACGCGGCAAAACGGCTAGCAACCCTATGGAAATGACGGCTGGCAACTTTTTAAGAGCAGTCCCATTTACTGTGGGACTGAGTCTATCGATGATTTCCGAAACGTCGTTAACCTTGGCAGGCTGTCTATATGCAGTCGCAGCGGGTGCCGTCACGTCAGGTCTGGGATATACCATTTGGTACACGGCCTTAAAAGATTTGACGGCAACGTCTGCAGCGACGGTCCAACTCAGTGTTCCCGTCATTGCTGCTGCAGGAGGAATACTTTTTCTCGGTGAAAATCTAACCCTACGCCTAGTGGTGGCGTCCAGTGCCATTCTGGGAGGAATCGCACTGGCCATTTTGGAGAAATCTCCAACCGAAGCAACCTAAGTTGATCACTCTTTTACGTAACCTGAGTTCAGAATATGGATTTACTGGTCACAGTTCAGAAATCTTGGAGTTGGTGTGGGATTCAAGCGGCTAAGATTGTCGCGCAAAATGACTTTGGAAATTTGATTGTTCTCGATGATGTAGGTACATACTGGCGAATTTGTCCTGAAGATCTGTACTGTGAAATCATTGCTACAAATGCTGAAGAGATGGACGAACTCTCTAATGACGAAGAGTTTCGTACCGATTGGGAAATGTCCACACTTATTGAGATAGGGCAAGAACTCTACGGCAAGCTCCCACCTGAACACTGTTATTGTTTGAAGGTTCCTAGTATTTGGGGAGGGGCATATAGTCGAGATAATATCGACACTATGACTCGTGCAGAAGTCATCGCATACTCAGGCGATCTTGCGGAACAGATAAAAGACTTGCCAGACGGTGCCAATATTAAACTCACAGTCACTGATTGAGCCTGTCCAATAGCTACGCTAAAGTCCGATATCTGTTGATACTGTACGCATATGCTCAAGTCTCCTGCCCATAAAGCTTGTCATTACTTATCTGTCTACGAACGCCAAGGAGACAGTTTTATTGAAGAATACAAGCTCATAAACTTTGACCCCAAAAGCTTCAGTATAGAATTCGGTCTCGATCTTTCTGGAGACCCAGAGATGGTTTTTGTCTATCCACTAAAAGAAGAGCACGTTAGATATTTGAGTCGCTTGCTACTTAGTCAAGTCATATTTGATTTTGGTTGTTATGAGTATTTTTTGGAAGCATCTCAAGATAGAAGTTGAGTAAGAAACTATCCCGATTAGCTACTTCAGAGAATATAGATGTCACGTCAACAACAGTGAACATATGGGTATCTGTTATGAATTTGCGATGGATTGCAGCATCAAGAATACTGTCTCACAAGAAATAGGCAATACCCTCCGCTATATGCCCCGTTCGGAGGAATATACTTTTGAAACTCCCAGGATTGATCATCCCCTTTTTCAAGACACTTTGCATTGGATTCCCTGGCGAACCATACTAAATAATTATCCAGTCGCAGGAGAACAATATCCACCTGGACATTTTGGAAGTACTTTTCACAACAATCAACTCACTGTTCGCAGACTCTCTAGTGATGATGAGTTTAGTAATGTTTGGTATCTGCTATTTCCATGGCTTGCATCTATTAGCAATTCAGATGGATTTATTGGTTTCTTCCGCAGTGACCTTGATAAGCTGCCAACATTACTTTCTTTCCTCAATGGTAAAGTACACTTATATAAGTTAGTCCGTCTTTGGGCGCCAGAGCCATCAAAAGCCAAGGCTTATGAAGATACCATGAGCTTAGAGATGAACGAGTTGTGTCCATGCATAAAGCATGAGTTATTGAGACGAGCAGAAACTTTGGAAATAACGGTAAATAAATTTTTATCGTCTATCATTGCAAAAAAAGTCGCTGAAAGTGGAATCGATTTTTGAGTGTCTTATTTAATCACTAACTCTATTATTTTTGACTCTTGATTAGAGAATCACAGGAATTATTTCGCCAGACTGTTAAAAAAACACTTCAATTTATCTTTTAAGTCAATATAGTATCGATTACGAATGAAGGCTTTTGAAGGTGAGATCGCATTAAGACTCTACCGATAAGGCCCTATAGTTGTAATGAATATTTCGTTACTCAAGTTGCAGCTCAACTAATTGGTGCTGAATAGCCTTAGTACTGCGCCTTTGCCAAACAACCCCAAATCAGTGAATTTCCTTCTTCTTTGACAGACAGATCCTCTTATGACAACAGAAGCCACTCCCTCCTCTAGCAGCACGATTAAACTTGACCCCAGCTGGAAAGCTGTGCTGGAGCATGTATTTGCCATGTCCTATATGCAGGAGCTAAAACAGTTTCTCAAGGCAGAAAAGGCTGCTGGCAAAACGATTTACCCCCGTGGCTCACTGATGTTCAATGCCATGGATAGTACCCCTTTTGATCACGTCAAAGTTGTGATTCTTGGCCAAGACCCCTATCACGGTCCCAGGCAAGCTCATGGTTTATGCTTTTCCGTTCCAGAGGGCGTTGCACCACCCCCTTCTTTAGTCAATATTTTTAAAGAAATTGAACAAGACCTGGGGATTAAACCACCTAGACACGGTTGCCTGCAAAGTTGGGCAGCCCAAGGTGTTTTACTACTCAATAGTGTCCTCACCGTAGAGCAGCATAAAGCTGCCTCTCATCGAAACAAAGGTTGGGAGCAATTTACCGATGCCATTATCAGTGCCTTAAACCAACAGCGCGAACATCTTGTATTTCTGCTATGGGGCAGTTATGCCCAACAGAAAGGGAAAATCATTGACCGTCGACGGCACCTAGTTTTAACCTCGCCCCACCCATCACCGCTATCCGCCCATCGGGGCTTCTTTGGCAACCAGCATTTTTCTAAAGCTAATGCGTATTTGCAAAAGAATGGCATTGAGCCCATTTCCTGGTCTTTATAGCCGTTTAACTGAAGAGATAGTTCTCTGTCACAGAAAAACTTCCATGCCAGAGAGTTTGTAAGCAAAAGGTATTGGCTACTTTAGAGACTAGATTGACCAGTAGCCTAAGAAGGATGACCATTATTTCCAACATGGCTGACCTAGCCTTGTTATCCTATGGTTTGGTAAAGCGTTGAAAAAAGGGTGCCTGCTGCCGATGACTGCAGCAGGGGAATAAGCAATCATGAGTTTTTCTGCAATCGTGCAAGCCTTGGGGCGTTCTCGCCTATCGGAAGAATTGCTGCTGAAATTGAAAGAGCAGCGAGTCTTAGAGTTATGTGGTGTGCCCCGCTTACCCAAGGGACTGGTTGCCTCCGCCCTCGCCCAACAGCGACAGCAGCATTTGTTTGTAGTCACCGCCACCCTAGAAGAAGCTGGACGCTGGGCCACCCAGCTTGAAGCCATGGGCTGGCAGACGGTTTATTTTTATCCCACCTCCGAAGCCTCTCCCTATGAATCCTTAGATCGAGAATCCGAGATGATCTGGGGGCAATTGCAGGTCTTGGCTGAAACGCTGAAGCTCAATGCCAATCCTGAGGCTGCGCCTTTAGCGATTGTGACCACGGAACGAGCCTTGCAACCCCACTTACCTCCCGTGCAGATCTTTGAACCTTATTGCCTGAGCTTGGAAGCGGGGATTGAGCTAGACCTGAAAACCCTGAGTGATAAGCTGGCGCGACTTGGATATGAGCGGGTCTCCCTAGTGGAGACTGAAGGCCAATGGAGTCGGCGCGGGGACATTGTCGATATTTTTCCCGTGGCTTCCGAGCTGCCCATTCGGTTGGAGTGGTTTGGGGATGAGCTGGATAAAATGCGGGAGTTTGACCCCACCAGTCAGCGGTCTTTGGATAGTAGTGAAAAGCTCACTCTGACGCCGACTAGCTTTGCCCCGATTACCTTAGCGTCTCTAAGTGAAGCCCAACAGGCCCAAGTCAAAGCCTACTTAACAGAAGAGGAACTGGCTCTCTTAGAAACTGGAACCTTAGAAGGTAGTCAGCGGTTCCTGGGGATGGCCTTTGAGACGCCTGCTTCTCTATTAGATTACCTGCCGGAAAATACGCTGGTGGTTGTCGATGAACCCATGCAATGTCGTCCTCATAGCAATCGCTGGGTAGAACATGCCCAAGAGCAATGGGAGTCCGTGAGTTTACCGGAGGCTCCGCTGCCGAAGCTGCACCAAGATTTCGAGGCCGCTCTGGATCAAATTGAAGTGTTTGAGCGAGTCTTTTTGTCGGAGTTGGCGGAGGAGAAGGGTGGCTTAAACCTTTCCAGTCGGACCGTGCCTGCAGTGCCTCACCAGTTTGGCAAGTTGGCCGAGACTATTAGGGAGGAGCGCGATCGCAAATTCAGTATCTGGCTCATCTCCGCTCAACCCTCTCGATCCGTGGCCCTGTTGCAGGAGCATGACTGTCCTGCCCAGTTTGTACCCAATCCCAAAGATTACCTCGCCATCGACAAATTGCAGGAGTATCACACTCCCGTTGCCCTTAAATATTCTGGGTTAGCAGAACTCGAAGGCTTTGTGCTGCCCACCTTCCGCACGGTGGTGATTACAGACCGCGAGTTTTTCGGTCAGCATACCCTGGCAACTCCCACCTATATTCGCAAACGGCGACGAGCCACCTCTAAAAAAGTCGATCCGAACAAGCTCCAACCGGGAGATTTTGTCGTTCACCGAAATCATGGCATTGGCAAGTTCCTGAAATTAGAAAGTCTGACTCTTAATCACGAGACCCGTGAATATTTGGTATTGCAATACGCCGATGGCACTTTGCGAGTCGCGGCGGATCAATTAGGCTCCTTATCTCGATTTCGCAATACCGGAGAAGGGCGCCCCCAGCTGAATAAAATGTCGGGGAAAGCCTGGGAGAAAACCAAGAATAAGGTTCGCAAGTCCATTAAAAAGCTGGCGGTGGATCTGCTCAAGCTCTATGCCCAGCGGGCTCAGCAGGAGGGATTTACCTTTCCCCTCGATCAGCCCTGGCAAGAAGAGATGGAAGACTCCTTCCCCTATCAGCCCACCGCCGACCAGCTCAAAGCCGCCCAAGACGTCAAGCGGGATATGGAAAATCCTCGCCCGATGGATCGGCTGGTGTGTGGGGATGTCGGGTTTGGTAAAACCGAAGTAGCCACCCGTGCGGTATTTAAAGCAGTGACTGCAGGTAAACAGGTAGCTTTTCTCGCACCTACGACCATTCTCACCCAGCAGCACTACCACACCCTAAAAGAACGCTTTGCCCCCTACCCGATTCAAATCGGTCTCCTCAATCGGTTCCGCAGTGCCGAAGAACGCAAAGACATTCAAAACCGCCTCAAAACCGGGGAGTTAGATATTGTCGTTGGCACCCATCAACTCCTAGGCAAAAGCGTCAACTTCCGGGATTTGGGCCTGCTGGTGATCGACGAAGAGCAGCGGTTTGGGGTGAACCAAAAAGAGAAAATCAAAACCCTAAAAACCCAAGTGGATGTGCTCACCCTTAGCGCCACCCCCATCCCTCGTACCTTATATATGGCCCTATCTGGGGTACGAGAAATGAGCCTGATTACCACTCCACCCCCTTCTCGTCGTCCGATTAAAACCCATCTGTCTCCCTACGATCCAGAATCGATTCGCAGTGCTGTTCGCCAAGAGCTAGACCGAGGCGGCCAGATTTTTTATGTGGTGCCCCGAGTGGAAGGAATCGAAGAAGTGGCGGGTAAGCTGCGGGAAATGGTGCCCAGTGCGCGGATTGCCATTGCCCACGGTCAAATGGTAGAGGGGGAGTTGGAGGCGACGATGCTCACCTTTAGCAATGGCGATGCCGAAATCCTAGTCTGCACCACCATTATTGAATCGGGACTGGATATTCCCCGCGTCAATACGATTTTGATCGAAGATGCCCAAAAGTTTGGCCTCTCCCAGCTCTATCAGCTCCGAGGTCGGGTGGGGCGCGCTGGGATTCAAGCCCACGCCTGGCTGTTTTATCCCAATCAAAGTTCACTGACGGAGAAGGCTCGCAAGCGGCTCCGGGCGCTACAAGAGTTTAGCCAGCTTGGGTCCGGCTATCAGTTGGCGGTGCGGGATATGGAAATTCGGGGCGTCGGTAATTTGCTAGGGGCGGAACAGTCCGGGCAAATGGAGGCCATCGGCTTTGACCTCTATATGGAGATGCTGGACGAGTCCATCAATGAAATTCGCGGTCAAGAAATTCCTCAGGTAGATGAGGCCCAGGTGGATCTCAATCTGACGGCCTTTATTCCCGCCGATTACATTACCGATTTGGATCAAAAGATGAGTGCCTATCGGGCGGTGGCTTCAGCAGAGACCAAAGCCGACCTTACCCAAACCGCCGTGGACTGGAACGATCGCTATGGTCCGATTCCCGATTCAGCCCAACAGCTATTGCGGATTATGGAACTTAAGCAGTTGGCAAAATCCTTGGGCTTCTCGCGGATCAAACCAGAGGATAAACAGCATGTGATGCTGGAAACGCCAATGGAAGAACCCGCCTTTAAGTTACTAAAGGAGAATCTACCTGAACATTTGCGATCGCGTTTCGTATACTTCCCCGGTAAGGTAACGGTCCGAGGGCTTGGCGTTATGAAAGCCGACCGCCAATTGGAAAGCCTGATCGACTGGCTAGGCAAAATGAAGGGTGCCTTACCTGAAGTCGAGAAAGCTTTAGTAGAAGCAGGTTAGATTGAATAACCCTATCTTGAGCAAAAAGTTCACTGCTTACACCCCATAGCTAAAAAGGGCTGTTCAGATTTCTCCAACCCTGACTAATAAGATAGGTTGCTTTGGGCGTTTTTAGAGGCTAACGTCGGCCAAGTTTGATTCGCTTGGGAAATATAGCCAGGAATATCTTCTTGCCAAAGCTGCTGCACATCCGCACTAAAGTTCAAATACAGCTTGCCATCCACGATTGCCCAGGCTTCCGGCACAATTGCAACTAACGCCCCTTGGCTCACCCCATAGGCACAGAATCCACCATATTGAGGAGCATAGGCTTCTGGATTACTCGCAAATAAGTCTCGATGCTTGGCATTGGCAAATAGCCAGGTTACCCCTTGCCACTCATAGGCATAGTCTTGGACCCCTTGGACAGGACGACCTTCTGTAAAGTATGCCACTGGATCCGTTCCGCGAATAGCAATCCCATCTTCCGCAAAAATAGCTGCAGTAGGGGCAGCAGCTTCAGATGCTGGATTAGCAGTTGCTATTTCTCCGGTGCGAGTAATAGAGGGAACGGTAGAAACCACCCCCAAAAGTACGATAGAAGATAAGGCGATTTTAGGCAGACGGTTTGGGTTCACGGATTTTGCTCCAAAACAATACATCAGTCAAAACTTAGTATTTCAAAACAGCTGTGACTGACCACTCAACAACTTGAGGGCACTTACATAAGCAAAGAATAATGCTGCACTTAAAGCACCCTCATTACTAGAGATGAGTTAGTAGCTTTTAGCAGCACAAGGGTCTTTGGCGGCGCAGGGGTTCTTAGCCGCACAGGGGTCTTTAGCAGCGCAGGGATTCTTGGCAGCACAGGGGTCTTTGGCGGCGCAGGGGTTCTTGGCAGCGCAAGGGTCTTTAGCAGCACAGGGGTTCTTAGCCGCACAGGGGTCTTTAGCAGCACAAGGATTCTTGGCAGCACAGGGATTATCTACGGCAGCAGCGCAAGGATTAGCATGGGTTGGGGGAGAAATGAGAGTTGTTGTGGCGACCCCAACGGTCAACATAGAGGTAGAGGCCAGTAACGCTAAATATTTGACTTTCATACATAGAACTCCAGAAATCAATGGGTCGGTTCAAAACCTACTCTTAAATAGTTAAAAGAAGTTGAATAAGGGTAGCCTGAAGACTAAATGAGTTTTTATGAGAAATATATGAGTTTTTCTAGAGATATTCAGTGGTTAAAAATGACTCGTTAGGTTGACACCATTGTTTTAGGCTTTCATCTTACGAGAATAAATTTATTGCGATCCGCTTCCCGTAAAGATTTTAAGAGATTTATTTTGTTCATTTTTGATGTGTTGTACCTATAACGCGATACAACTAATATTCAGAAAAATTTTCTGTAAAAATACTCTCAAGAATAAATTTTGACTACCTATTTTTCCACCCCATGGATTGTTTGCAAAAGATAAAAGGTGCCTTACCTAAAATCAAGCCGACCTTTGTAAAGGCTGATTTATGAGTTGCCCCAGACTATGATTGGTTTTCTGATCGTCTTACTGGGCGCCGTCTTTTTTTGTTTTCAAAACGTTATCGTCCGCATTCTCTTTAACGAATACACCGTTGCTGGCCTGCTGCAAACGGGAGGGTTCGTTGCCCCTTCTCTCCCCAACTCTTTTTTGTTAATGGCGATGCGGATGGTGTGGGTGGTGCCGTTGGTATCAGCCATGACACCGCTGTTTTACCCTTCGTTGTGGTGGGACTTAAGAAAGCTGGCTCAAAAGCAGAATCGTCCTGACCTAATGCGATCTCTGTTGGGTGGCGTATTTATGTACCTCTACCTGGCACTGCTCTATTTCTCAGTGGGGCTGATTCCAACCGGAATTGCCCTAACCCTATTTTTCACCTTTCCCGTTTTTACAGCCCTTCTCTCCTGGTACTTCTTTGGTACTGCGCCCTCCCGATTTCGCTGGACGGTCATGGGATTAGTCCTGGTCGGCAGTGCCCTTACGGTTCCTCAAACTGGATTAACGGCTAATGCGTTGGGGGTTGGCTTGGGAATTGGTTCAGGGGTTGCCTATGCCATCTATACGGTTCTCGCTCAAAAAAGCTTTGAGCAGGTCCATCCTATTCCCTATACCTGGATTAGCTTTGCGGTTACGCTGGTCTTGTCCTGTTTAAGCTTGCTGTTCTGGACACAGCCTGAGGCCATTGAGTGGGGGCCATTATGGATTGGGGGCTTGTTGTCAGCGATTGCCACATCTAGTGGGCATCTGCTCAACAATATGGGCATTCGTTTAATTGGGGCCACCACGGCATCCATTATCGGGGCTACCAATCCAGCGTTAACGGTTGTTCTGGCCTGGTTCGCCATTCAAGAGACCCTCAAGCCTCTGCAAATTTTCGGCGTTATTTTGGTCACCTTTAGTGTGGCTTTGCTCAGTCGGGAACGGCAATCGTAGTTGAGAAAATATTCGGCTTTCTGATCCTTGGGGTGTCAGGTTCCGTCAAGCGTTGGACAACTAACACTTGAGCAGAGTGTGGAGCTTGCTTTTTTCGTTTGTCCCATTATGCGGGACCACTGGATAAACCCCTAATAGATTCAAGCAGCTTGGCCATGCCATCAACACAGTTTGAGCTGCCCTTTGCAAATTTGTGCCACTGCTCGGTGTATTTCTTCGCTAGTTTCGTTCCATTTTGGGTATCTAAGTAGACTACAGCGCCATATACAGCACCTTGATCGAATTGGAGTTCTGGATGCTGTAGATAGTGGTCTAGATATTTACACAAATATGAAATGGAATCGTTTGTATTGAATTGAGCCAGTGCTAATGCATGGGCCTGACCCGCATAACGGACATCAGAACGTAGGAGTAATCTACCGATATGCTGGCAATGCTCCTTGGAATTTTCAATGGCTGCGAAGTATGAGCCAACCTTACGTGGACGCCAATTAAAATATGTGAGAAGTTTGCTAATCAAAGCTGAATCGATCTGGCTTCGTATTTCAGAATAAGAATGTTGAAACTCAGTAAACCGAGTCATGGTGCTTGTCAGATAGAACGGATGAACCCACTTCGCCATGAATTCCGGTTCAGGATAGGACATCACTACTGGGACTTCAAGATTAGAGTATGGCCCAGCATCATGGACTGTTGACTCAGCAATATGCATTTCAAGTTGTTCTTTTGTCACTTTATTCATACATCAAACTGAGTAGATAGAATT
Source organism: Acaryochloris marina MBIC11017 (assembly GCF_000018105.1). Lineage (GTDB taxonomy): Bacteria > Cyanobacteriota > Cyanobacteriia > Thermosynechococcales > Thermosynechococcaceae > Acaryochloris > Acaryochloris marina. Next base: position 4,179,059 of record NC_009925.1, on the reverse strand, counting down.
AATTTTTTGTGTTTTGATGTTGCTCAAGCAACGAGAACGGTTCAGGAAAATATTCGTAATACCAACTTGGACCATCGTAGACTCAACGTAGTCAGGCAAGCGTATCGCCTGTTATGCCTGATAGCCTTTCTGGAGATAGGATTGAGCGACTGTTGCTCAGGTTTATTCAGTTGCGATCGCAACACCAATACATGTCCCTTCAGCAGGAGCTATCAATGCAAAAGCATACATCTGATCGTAAGGATGATCTGCTTCAAACTAATGCACAATCGACAGAACTTCTATAGCCAAACGCTTTGCCAGTTGGGTAATCAGTTCTTCTTTAACAGGAGGATTCATCAGCCCCCATCGCTATAGGAGATGTCCCTAAGGAGAAAAACCAAACGCAGAGTTATAACCAATAAGGCACGCTTCAGATTGATCAGGTTTTGAATGCAAACTGACCATACCATTCACTAAAGTGGTATGTCCTGGTTCAACAGCATAAACGGTATAAATGTATGCACAGGGGCCATCTCCATACCACCGTTCTTCCTCACCAACGGCAATTTGAGTTGCCAAAGGCGCATGGTTTTCTTGATAGGTTTCTTGAAATACAAGAAGTCTTTGGGGGAAGGAGAAGACGGGCTAAGGTTCAAGGTACGGAGTTGATAAGCGTCCTCATAACGTTGCTCCCGCAATGCAGAGAAATAATCAAAAATAGCCTTCTCTCTTGCATTACGTGGAACAGTTGAACCTCTAGATTCCACGCTGGGTCGGCACCCAGACAGTACTAAAAGACACATGAAGAACAGCGTCATCTGCCTAGTAGCATGAGTTTTGCTTGACCACCAACCCAACTGTTTAGCCTTAAGACCTATGTCTAATAGCCCGTATAACAATTCGCTTCGCCTCTCGTGCATTGACTTGAGCAACCGATTGAACAGCTGGCCAAAGTGGCATCATACCAATGCCATCCTCCACAAAGGCGATTCGTATAGCATCCTCCAGGGGCTTGCCATCCGCCATTAGTGACTTTAAGCGACACTGAATCCATGCTCGATCAAAGCGGTTCAGAGTCATTGCTTTTGGACTCTTCTAGAAAGCTGGATAGCTCTCATCCATTCAATATTCCTAAAAAGTCTAGACATTGACGTCAGCGATGCTTATGGAGCAGTATTTCCAACCTTTTTCAAGGCAACCTGCCATACCCAATAGTAGTCATCAATAATCAGAAACGACAAGGGTACAGCACCAGTACGCCTATTAACATCCCCTAGGAATGCGCTGGACTCTCTACGATGGCTGCCAAGCTTGTAGGCTCGCCTACAAGCTTGGCGCGAGCCAACAAAGTGGTTTCCGTTGGCACTCTGAGTTTAGAGGCTAACTTCAAAGATTCCAGCCCTTTAATAAAGCGGAAGGTGGGGTCAGGCAAATACCGAACCTTACCCCCTTTGATCGTAATACCCTGTCGACTAGAGGTTTGAAATGCATGGTGTAAATTATGCCAGCCTTCTCCCAAAGTCAACACGGCAACTAGCCAATTATTCCGGCTATGATCCTTCGTCGCGAAAGGTTGTTCTCCCACAATATGGCTGAGAGAATTCACAGTTTGAACACCATGAAATAGCAATGTTGTACTGAGGAAAAATGCACCCAAATATTCTATACCTCCTATTCCATAGGACAGTGCGGCCAAGGCTAGAACAGGTAAAAAGTGGAGACGATCCAGGACTCGTAATACTACGTCACTTTCAACATCTTTCGGTAACTGATCAGGCAAAAACGTAGAAGATAAAAGCCACCCCCCTTGAGACCAATAAACCCCCCCAACCTTCTGGACTGGGGAATAAGGAGAATGAGGATCTTGCGGTTGATCCGTATGTTTATGGTGGGTAAGGTGGTGTGCTTTCCACCAACTCGGCCCCATTTGTCCTGCCGCCGCTGCGACAACACAACCAATCCATAGAACAGGGGCTGGCGCTTGATAACTTTTATGGGTTAAGAGCCGATGATAAATACCAGTGGTAGCTAACATACGGATCAGATATAAAAATACGATCCATGCCAGGGCACCAAAAGATAATCCCGTATTGAAGAGTAATAATGATCCAATATGACTAACGATAATCAGAATGGGGCCAATGATGTAAGAAATAATGGTCAAGGGCGAAAACTGCCTCATGTCTGATTTAATATCCTGAAAGTATTACAAAGCCGTTTAACTATAACAAGCTCTCAATCTTTTGCGGTGCTTAGCGCACAAGAGATTGGTATGAATATCGGGTAAAGACCGATTGTCGGCCTGGAAGTTAGATTCATGGTTGTAGAAAGTAGCGCACAACCTAAAGAAGGGGAGAAGCCTTATTGGAGCAATGCCTAACTGCAATTAGAGTACCCATTTCCACGACTTCAAGCACACTTGAATGAAACGAGACATGCCTGATTACACTGAACTTAGGAAACTATCGCCAACAGCCTATGCAGATGCCTTAGGCCGCGAGCAGTTTATGGACATTGGCATTAAAGAACTTTGGCCTCAAATGCCGAGAATTGCAGGACCCGCCTACACCGTACGCTGTCCACCTGGAGACAACTTGATGCTCCATGCCGCAATATACCGTGCCCCAGCGGGGAGCGTCATCGTCGTCGAAGCCGGCAATGTAGACTATGCCGTTTCAGGCGGGAATGTCTGTGCTATTGCCCAAAGGAGGCAGATTGCTGGTTTTGTCGTTGATGGTGTGATCCGAGATATCGCTGAAGTTCGAGCAGCCCAATTCCCTGTTTTTGCAAGAGGGGTCAGTCCCATCCCCGGCGTCAAACAAACCTTGGGAACCCTGGGCAAACCGATTCATTGTGGCGGGGTACACGTTCATCCTCAAGATATTATCGTTGCGGACGAAGAGGGAATAGCCGTTATTCCAGTGGCTGACCAAGCCCATGTTTACGAGATCACCTACAAAAGAACCGTCAAAGATGCATCTCAATCCCTCGAAGAATGGGAAGCAGCCCACAAAGCTAAAATTGCTAGAATCCTCTTAGAACAAGGCTTTACAAAATAGCTGATACGAGTCTCTTCATATGAATATCGTGTTAGCCAATACAGACCATCTTGCTGATGTGGCCATGTTATTTGACCACTATCGAGTGTTTTATCACCAGCTTTCCAATGTCCATGCAGCCGAGGAGTTTATCGCTGACCGATTTCGCAATCAAGATTCCACCATCTTCCTCGCCATAGATGAAGACAGTGGCGTTGGGTTCACCCAGCTTTACCCCAGTTTTTCTTCCGTCTCAATGGGGCGGGTATGGATTTTAAACGACTTATTTGTGCTCCCTTCCCATCGCCAGCAAGGTATTGCCACCCAATTGATGCAGACAGCCGCCAATTATGGCCGAGAGACCGGAGCGATACGCTTAGTATTAGCTACTGAAAAGACCAATACTGCAGCTCAAGCCCTGTATGAGTCCCTGGGCTATCAGCTGGATCAGACGTTTAATCATTTTGCTTTAACCCTATAAACGGCCTCTCCACGCCCAAACCAACCTAACGCACAGGAATTGGGACATATCAGCAGGGTGCGTTAGCGACTTACGCAGATGCAATGCAGATTTGCGATCGCTTACAAATCACCAAATCCTTTTCTCTTTTTATTTTTCTTCTTCTTGCCTATCCCGCCACGCCAGCCACCGCGACTAGGTCGGCCACCGCCCATCATCGGATTGCCTCCTCCCGCAGGAGACATGCCGGGCATTTGTCCTTGCCCCATCTGCTGCATCATCGATCGCATCCGCTGGAATTCCGTCACTAACTTACCGACATCATTTTGCGTATAGCCAGACCCCTTGGCGATTCGGCGACGACGGCTAGGGGAGTTAGAGAGTAACTGGGGATTTTTGCGCTCCTCCTTGGTCATGGAGTTGATCATTGCTTCCGTCTGCTTCAGTTTGGTTTCCCCTTCCTGGAGCTGAGAGTTGGAGATCTTATTCATGCCGGGGATGAGCTTCATCACCCCACCGAGAGAGCCCATATTCTTGAGCAATCGCATTTGCTTGAGAAAATCAGTGAAGTCAAACTGAGCCTCCATGATCTTCTTCTGCATCTTCTCCGCATCGGCGATGTCAAACTCTTCCTGAGCTTTTTCCACCAGCGTCAGCACATCCCCCATCCCTAAAATGCGGGATGCCATGCGATCCGGATAGAAAGGCTGTAATGCCTCAACTTTTTCCCCAACCCCCACAAATTTAATGGGCTTACCGGAAATTTGACGAATCGAGAGGGCTGCACCCCCACGAGTGTCGCCATCCATCTTGGTCAGAATGGCTCCAGTAATGCCGATCTGGTCGTGGAAGGTCTGGGTCAGATTGGCCGCTTCCTGACCCGTCATGGCATCGACGACCAGTAAGGTCTCGTCTGGTTTGATGGCTTTTTTAATGTCCGCCAGCTCAGACATCATTTCGGGGTCAATTTGCAGACGACCAGCCGTATCCACAATCACCGTATCTACATTTTGCTCCCGGGCTGCCGCCAGACCTTGGCGGGCAATTTCGACCGGGTTGGCATCCGTCCCTAACTGAAAAACCGGGACATCAATCTGTTCACCCAAAGTCACCAACTGGTCGATGGCCGCTGGCCGATAGATATCCGTGGCCACCAGGAGAGACGTCTGCTCCTGTTTGCGCAAATGCAGGGCAAGTTTAGCCGTTGCCGTGGTTTTACCAGTACCCTGCAAACCCGCCATCAAAATCACGGTGGGCGGCTTGTTGGACTCCGCTAAGGGCTCATTGGTTGCCCCCATAATCTCGACCAGCTGATCATGGACAATCTTGATAAATTGCTGATCCGGCTGCACCCCCGTGATCACCTCGGCCCCTAAGGCCGACTCCCGTACTTCTTCGATAAAATCTTTGACAACCTGCAAGTTGACATCGGCTTCCAGCAGCGCCCGTCGGACTTCTCGTAGGGCGTCCTGAATGTTCGACTCCGAGATTTTGTCTTGACCCCGGAGGGTTTTCCAGGCAGATTCAAGCCGATCTGATAGGGCTTCAAACATAGCGGGTTACCTATTTGCAGATAATTATTTTGACATAGGAGCGGTAGACGCCGCTACTTAGAAGAAGCCGTAGCAGAAGAAGGAGCCCTCGTTACGGTAGACGTGGACTGTTTCTCCAGAACCGTCTGATAATAGCCTTCCAATTGCCGAGTCGCTGCCGCCCAGCCCCACCGCTCTGCTTCTACTCGGGCATTGCGGCGAATGGTTTCCCGCTCATCGGAATTAGCAAGTAAGCGCTGAGTCGCTTGGATAAAGTCTTGGTCACTGCTGGGGTCAAACAGATATCCGTTGGCCTCATCTTCGACAATATCGGTAATGCCGCCAGAGCGAGCAGCCACCACAGGGCATCCCGCAGCCATGGCTTCTAGGAGCACCAATCCTAAGGTTTCGGTTCGAGAGGGGAACATAAAGCAATCAGCAGAGGCAAAGGCTGAGGCCAAGGTTTTGCCAGACATATACCCAGCAAAATAGGTCTTTGTACCCGCAAAATGTTTTTCTAGCTCTTGGCGATAAGGACCATCCCCCACCAAGGCGAGGCGAGCCGAGGGCATGGCATCCAAGATCAACTTGATGCGGTCAATTTCTTTCTCTGCGGAGAGTCGGCCCACATAGAGAAGCAAGGGCGCATCTGGATTCCCTTGACTGAGCAGCATCCGCATATCCGCCGACGCTAACTCTGGTTGAAAGGTATCAATATCTACCCCGCGCTGCCACAGGGCCAGACGTTCAATTCCCTGTTCCCCCAGCTCTTCTACCATGGCATTCGAGGTACAGAGGTTTAAGAGGGCCTGATTATGGCCTGCTTTCAGCATTTCCCACAGCACCCCTTCAAACATCCCCAAGCCGTAGTACTTCAAATAGTGGGGAAGATGGGTATGGTAAGACGCCACCAAGGGGATGTGGTGCATCTTGCTAAAGAACAATCCAGCTAATCCCAGCACCGCCGGATTGACCACATGGACGAGATCGGGCTGAAACCGAGTCAGGGCATCTCCAATGGAGGGGCGAGGAAGCGCTAATTTCAGTTCAGGGTAGAGGGGCAGGGGAAACGCAGACACCCCATGAACTTGAGCGCCCTTATATTCCGTGATACCACCATCGGGTGAGAAGACTAAAACTTGGTGACCGTTTTGTTGTAAATGGGCAACCGTATGACAGAGGCGGGTGACGATTCCATCTACCTTAGGCAGGAAGGTTTCGGTAAAAAAGGCAATTCGCATGGATACAGTTGCGTCGAAAGGAGCAATGGAACATTCCAGAAGAGAGTCTGACGTTCCAGGATACGGTGTGGCCTTTAGGCCTTCTTCTCAAAGTACCAGGAAGTCGGAATGTTTAGAACTGCTTTCTACGAGAACCACTCATCCGACAGTGAAGGAAGTGCGGGTAAAGTCTTATGGATTAAGCCGTTGAGCCTTGTACATAGGCTTCCACTTCAGGGGCTTGGGTGGGTAAAGCGGACGTTAAGACCTGGCATCCCTCTGGTGTTACCAAAACATCGTCTTCAATGCGAATCCCTCGGACATCTTCAAATTGAGCCAGTCGATCCCAATTGACACAATCTCCATACTGCTGGCGGAGGTCAGGGTTCTGGAGCAGGGCGGGAATTTGGTAAAAGCCGGGTTCAATGGTAACCAGCATCTGGGGGCGCAAGGGCCGATCTAAACGTAGATAGCGTAACCCCCTGCGATCGCATCTCTGTCTCCCCGGTGCATAACCTGCCAAGTCTCCTAAATCTTCCATGTCGTGCACATCCAACCCTAGTAGGTGACCAATCCCATGGGGGAAAAACAGCGCATGGGCATCTCGTTCTACCAGGGCTTCCGGCTGGCCCTTGAGAATACCGATATCGACCAGACCCGAGGCAATGGTCTGAGCCGCCAACAGATGCAGATCGCGAAATTCTACCCCCGGTTGGATGGCGGCAATACAAGCATCATGAGCCGCCAGGACCAGGTCATACAGATCGCGCTGGGTGGCCGAGAATTGTCCTGATACTGGCCATGTTCGAGTGACATCGGCAGCCCAGCCCAAGGGCGTTTCTGCCCCAGCATCCACTAACAGCAAATCGCCCGGTGCCAAGGCATGGGGATAAGCATCGTTATGAAGGACTTCGCCGTGAACTGTGACAATGCTGGCATAGGCCGTCGGGCATTGGTGGGCCATCATCACGGATTCAATTTCGGCTCGAATCGCTGCTTCAGAGGTGTGATTAAGGGTTGACCTCATCCCACGCAAATGAGCTGCCACCGTAATTTCGGCCGCCTGCCGTAGCTGAGCCAGAGCAAACTCATCCTGCTGTAGCCGCAATTGAATGAGGGCATTCGCTAGATGATGATCTCGGTTGCTCTCCTGATCCTGACTCCCTTGAATCGGCGGAACAGGGCGTCCTAGCCACTCGATTTGCTGTTGATGGGTCGCTGATGAGGGGACAGGCAAGGTGGCTGCATGGCTTGCCCAGCTGGAGACCGCAGAGAGAGGTAAGTGAGTCTCAGCCCCGATCTGATCCGCGATTTCGGCTCGACTTAAACTCGGACCATGCCATAGGGCGGTGTCGGGGTGGGGCTCATCCCAAAATAAGGTCAGCTGACCCGCCTCTAGGCCAATCACCGCATTTTGTAGGGGCAATCCAGCCAAGTACAAAAAATGACTGCTGGCACGAAAGGGAAACTGATTGGCAGCAAAGTTTCGGGAAGGGGCAACGCCAGACCAGAGCAGTGCTTGGCCCTCAAACTGCTGTCCTAGCTGGTGTCTTCGTTGGTGTAAACAGGATTGATCCGTGGGGGTTAACACCCTTACCTCGTTCTCACATTGGGAAATTTACGAGCCGTATTGCCAATATAAAGAAAAGACAGCCCCGCAATCAAAGCGCCAACTAACCATTTAATCGTCTGTTTGCGGAGTTGAGCCGGTTGCCCAGACGCTCGATTGATCTGGCTTTGCAAGCTAGCCAAATTCGATTTGAGTTGCCCTAAGACACCCGCTTTAATCGTTTCTTGATCCCGCCCTTCCGTCAACTGCGGCTGAAATTTTTGTGCCCATTCCGCCACTTCCGCCGCCGGGGCCTCACTCAATCGCTGCTCCAGATTTTTAATGTCTGCCGCTTGTTTCACCAAGGCTGCGCTCGTGGTCTGGTTCTGTCTCCCTAAGCGGAGGCTATCGGAAATTCCTAAAGGAATCATCAGACAGTAAATCACGCCAATAATGATGGCTAAACCAGGTATCACCTGAAAGCAGAACCGATCCAGGGACTGGCGGAATCGACGCCCCCCAGAGATAACCAGGGCAAACCCAATCAGCGGCACGGGAGACCGCTCAACCAAGCTACCAATGGTTTCTAATTCCCAGGCTGGATCTTGCAGCTGGGGCGGAATCAGAAGAGCCAAGGTATCCACTAAGGTCAATAGCAGCAGACCATAGCCCGCGATCCGCAATACAAAGGTAGACAGCCACTGATTCTTACTGGGCGGTGCAGACGTCGATGCAGCAGGTTGTTGTTTTGCCATGGATAATCAGTTCTCGTACAGTACAGGACAGATAAGCCACCTCACTTGCTAAAGACTCAGGTTAGGCATGCGATTTCGCCACCATTCATGCCAGGATAACCAATTTGATTCCAAAATAGAGAAAACTTGCTGAGGGGGCTGCTGATTCAAGGGCATCGACAGATGCGTCCAAAGACAGCGATCGTCAATATAGTCTCGGCCTAGCAGATACCAATGGCTATTCCAATTGTGGATAAAATGCCCTTCTTCAACCGTGGCGAATCCTCCTGGATCCAAACAGGCACTCAAGTACGCTCGATCTCCATAGGTATAGACGGCATAGTAGTGGGCGCCTTGCTGACGTACCTGTTGTTTAGGCAGTGGCTTGAGGACTTGATCCGCAATGGGATAACTCTCAAGAAAGCGGAGTAAATCTCCCGTGGTACCGGTTACATAGCTCATATCAACTTGAAGCGTTTGGCCTTGAAATTGATATTGATATTGGTGCTGAGCCAAGATTTCGGAGTAGGCATTGCCCTTTTGCCCTGGACGGGACTGACTGCGATTTAGGGTTGCCTGCCTCAGGGGCACCTGTTGGGGAAATAGAAAGGGTTGGCGATCCAGAGTCAGTGCTTTCCACAGAATTCCGGCTTGGATCGCTAACGTGCCCGCTAGCATGGATGCAACGGTCAGCAATCGCCATCGAGGCAGTGTCGCTGGCGGGAGAGGGGAACGGTTTGCTTGAGCCGTATCCTTGCGCTGTAAAAGGAAAACACAAAAGCCGGCAAAGATCAGCATGGCTAACACGGGAAAGATATTGGATCCTTCCCCTTCATGCCAATAGTGAAAAGCCTCTTGATAGTCGGATGCGGCCAACAGGGTCATCACGCTTAAGCGAATCACATTCACCCCATAGGCTAAGCCCACGCCCACACAAGGCACCACCAGCTTCTCCCACCCGCGAGTGGGCACCATCACCAGAAAGATAAGGGATAGTCTCAGGAGTTCCAGCATCGCCTTAAGCCCCGAGCAGCCTCGATAGACCTCAATGCCGCCTCCAGGCAGGAGCACAAACACCCCCTGGCGCTTCACCTCCACCCCTACGTACCAGAGCATTGCCGTTGTGGATTGGGCTGCCACTTCACTAATGTTGATGATTTGATCGGTCCATTGGGCCAAAATCCCTTCGGGTAGGGCTAAGACCAACAAAACCCCCAGCTCTCTGCGATAGGTGCCCAAGCGCTTGGCACTGGAGGCCAATAGCCCCAACCCCAAGCAAAAGAGAAAAGGCTGAATCCGCACAAAAGGATCGTAGTCAGGCATCACCCAACTTTTATACCAAGCCCAAGCAATCAGTAGACATCCAGCAGCCGTTGAATAGGGTTCGCTGCGCAAGGGCAAACCCTGGCGTCGCGTCCAAACCGAATAGGAAACAATGGCCCAACAGAGACCCATAATGGCGACCAAATCGGCATTCCGGGTGTGTATCCACGCCAAGCTCAAGTTGAGAAGCGCTAAACCCACCGCAATAGCTCCCAACCACAGCTCAGGGCGTTGGGCCAGTTGGTACCGTTGCCAAAGACTAAAGGGGTTCATAAGGACAGTGACAGAGAGGAGGATGCGTCATTCCCAGCCAATTCAGAGTTAATAATAAACACATCTGACCCGACTGGGGAGAATTTCCCTATCAATCCATCTATTGGGCCGTTCGAGCGAGGGGGCTAGTATTACAAGCCCCTGCAATCTTAAAGGGGACTGTTTTTGTAAACTTACGTTTCTTATGGGGCTTCTGCACTTCGACATGGAGGTGCGGTCCCGTACTCCAGCCGGAATTACCGCTATAGCCAATCAGCTGTCCTGCCTTCACACGGTCCCCTGACTTGATGGAGACTTTGCTGCGGAAGCCTTGCTGCAGATGCACATAGACCGAGCGATACCCTTCATCATGCTCAATCCAAACATAATTGAAGCGAGAAATATTTTCCTTGCCGCCCCCGGTATCGGGGTATTTATCCTGAACGGCAATCACCTTCCCCGCCCGCATGGCATAGACCGGGGTGCCGATACTGGTGGCTAAATCATAGGCATATTCCATCCGGCCTCGGTGGGTTCTGCCCCGAATCCCCTGACTCAACCAACCCTGACCATTCAGGGGATGACAAAATCCTTTGAGGGGGGAGTCTACGGAAGCTTGCTTAGCCAATGGTGCATCCACAAAGGCTGGATAGTAAATTTCGGAGGATGAAGGGGTAAACCGAGAGCCACCTGTGGCGGGTTCTCCACCGCCAATATCATTATGGGAAAATAGCGGCTCCTTGTGGCGACGCTGATCGGTCACTTCTGGTAGTTGAGCCATGACTTTGGGCAAGCTAGGGAGCAGCGTACTAGCGGTTAACACGCAGGTGGCAATCACATTGCGCCAACGTTGCTCATTTAGAGCTTGGCGGACTTGCTTGGGAGTAACCACTCCCTGCTGAACCAGAATTTCGCCCAGTCTTTGATGGCTGGTTCGTTGAGTGGCTAACGCATCACGCAATTGGGCTGAACTGATTAGCCCTTTTTGCAGTAGGACTTCACCCACTCTAATTTTGTCTTGATGGCGCCGCATGATCACTAATTGCTCCTAGGGGGGAATTCTTGCAGAGAGAGGACGAATAAGCTGATGAAATGGCGCAAACAGGTCCATTCCCGGTATTCAACCGAGTCCTTGACAATCTGAAGCCGTCGTTGAGTTAAGGGAACAGATGGGTATGATTGAAATTTTTCGCCGACAGAATAAAGCTAAAACTCTGAAATCATCCCTATACCTAGTTTTCCCTGATTTAGGTAAAAAGCGATCTCTTGTGCCAAAGAACTTTGACTCCAGGAGCTATGACCAGTAATGTTTTGACTGCAAGGGTATCTCAACATTGAATTAAACAGTTGGTCATAAACGGGTGATTTGCATAAAAAAGACATGATTCATCAATCGATGTTTAGGCTAAACCCATGGTTCGCCCATGGGTTACCTCCATTGCCCAGAGTGCGGCAATGTTGCCAAATCGGAATCCTGAGTCTATTGACATTGGGACTATCACCAGCCCAGGCGTGTACCCATGCCTGGCAAGGGAAAGAATATACAGAACTTCCGGCTGAATTTTGCCCCGGCTATGCCGATGCTCTATTGGGGAAGCAAGGGCTATATGAATACGGCAGCGTCGTGTGCGATCGCAAAGAAGGATCGTACTTTTTCTTGCAACGACTTGTCCGCTACACCAAAAACCAAAAGGCCGTCTGGAAAATTGTCCAAATCAAACCCCTGTCAAAACTGCACCAGGATGAACTTGCCCTGAGTCAAGGCTGCCAGCAAACGGACCAGGACCGACAGGCCATTTTTGCCATTGTTCGGGAAGACTCAAAAGCGTTAACCACCCGCAGGGCTTGGGCTATCGACTTTTCTAACGAAGCCCTGATTAACCTCGATCCCACCACGGTAATCTGTCAAAGTAGCGATCCACGCTTCGTCCCCTAGCTCCGCTTGGGGCTACTCAATGGTTTGACTGGTGACATCTACCGCCTGGACATCAATGGTGCCTGGCTCCGTGGGACGTTGAAAGTTAGCGTTTTCGACGACAACGGATTGGCCACAAAAGGGGCAGGTGGTCTGGGTGTTTTTAAGTCCCGTTAGCGGGTTGCCACAGGAGGGACAGGTCCCCTGGATTAAGTTGCGGCCCAACCACCAGCGCAGCCCCACAAACAGGACCACGGGTGTCACCAGGATTAAACCAAATAAGACCAGTAACGATTTGAGCACCCAGCCCAAGCCAATCGATCCGAACAAGACCACAACAATCGCAATGGTCAACCAAGACCGAATCACAGATAAGCCAGCAGAAAAACGCTGAGATTGATTCAGATTCACTAGGGGGCTCCTCAGCTTAAACTAGAGCTGCATTCATTTCCATAGTAGTCGGTTAACTCTCACCCTTGAAGGATGAGTCATTAAACGCAACGGACCCATTACGGGTTCTCGAATTATTTTCTAGAATGCAATGAGTTTTCCTATTTTTTAACCTTTTTCAAACCCATGGGCAGTTCTCCCAATTTTTTGAAGCGCTTAGCCCCCTGGATCATCTCCATGGGACTCAGCAGTGCCCTCGTATTAGGGTTAGCCTGGCTATTTCTGAAACCGAAGCTGGAATCCACGGATCAGCCCTTACCATCGCTACAGGTTTCAACCGTCAATTCTGCCCTAGTGGCATTACGGCCTCTCCCTGCCCAACAGCGGATAGAGCCTCTTAAACAGCTGGCCCAGCAGGGCACTGCCCAAGAACAGAATCAGGCCCGGTATGTGTTAACTGCGGACCTCATTAACCTGGGCCAAGGGGCAGAAGCCCTGCAGTGGTTAGAGGGGCTGGAAGCGCGTTACCCTCTATTAGGGAGCCATATCGCCGTTCTCCAGGCTGAGGCCCAAACCCTAGCGGGGCAGACAGAGCAAGCCACCAAGACCTGGCAGCGCATTATTGCCGACTATCCCCAAGAACCCGCTGCAGCAGAAGCTTTATTTGTACTCGGCCAGCAAAAGCCTGAACTCTGGCAGCAAGCTATCGCCGATTTCCCCGCCCATCCTAAGACGGTGAAGATTGCTGTAGAGCAGTTAAAGAAAAAGCCCAAGCAGTTACCGCTACTGATGCTCATTGCAGAGCATGGTTTATTTTTAACCAATTATGGAGATTACTTAACCCAGCTGACGAAGGAATTCAAAGGCCAGCTCAAACCTGCTGATTGGCAAATTATCGCCTTTGGATACTGGGAAAAACAACTGTATAAGGAGGGGGCACTGGCCTATGCCCAAGCCCCCCAGACGTCCCAAACGGCTTATCGAGGTGCACGGGGCTTGCAGCTCGGGGGAGAAAAGAAACAAGCGAGGGCTGCCTATCAAAAAATGATCGCGGCCTATCCTCAGGCCAAAGAAACGCCCCTGGCCTTGAGCAAGCTCGCCAGTCTAGAACCAGACTTGGGCAAAGCAGCCCAGCACTATGACCGCGCCTTTCAACTAAGTAAAGACCAGCAGCCCACCTTAGCTGCCCAAATCCTCGGGGAGCGAATTCAGCGGTTAAAGAAGGCCAAACAGCTATCTTCCACCTTTGAGAAAACGTTGCTGCAACAGTTTTCCGATTCAAACGATGCAGCGACTCTGCGATGGCAGCAGGCAGAGCAGCAGCGAAAGGCAGGGAATCTGGCTGGTGCCCGCAAGTTGGCCCTGGAAATCCAAAAGCAAAACCCCAATAGCCCCCAGGCCGCAACTGCCGTGTTCTGGGCCGGGAAATGGGCCTCCACGGCAGAAGAGCGGCAAGCAGCCTTTCAAACCCTCTGGCAAACCTATCCTGATTCCTACTATGCCTGGCGAGCGGCTGTACTATCGGGCTGGAACGTTGGCGATTTTACGTCCATCCGTTCCTTCCAACCCCAAATTCGGTTTCCCAGTACGCAACTGCCTTTGGCCGCCGGATCCCCAGCTCTGAAAGAGCTATACCAGCTCGGACAAAGCAAAACGGCCTGGGCACGCTGGCAATGGGAGTTTCGCAATCGCCAGCAGCCTAGCTTATCGGAACAGCTCACGGATGGCTTATTGCGCCTCGGGGTTCAGGAATACCTAGACGGCATTTATATGCTGGCCAATCTGGAAATGCGGGCACGGGAGGAAAACGATCCCGAAAAGCTAGTCGAACAGTGGCAAGACCATCCGGGGTTTGAACAGGCCCTATTTCCCTTGGCCTACTTCACCCCCATTCGCAAATGGTCCAACCAGCGCAATCTGAATCCGTTTCTGGTGTTAAGCCTGATGCGTCAGGAATCACGGTTTCAGCCCAAAATTCGCTCCGTCGCGGGAGCCGTAGGGCTGATGCAGGTGCTGCCAGAAACCGCTGAATGGGTGAGTGAAAAAGCAGGTCTCAAAGACTATCAAATCGACGGCATTGACGACAATATCAATCTCGGCACCTGGTACCTGGACTATACCCACCGCAACTATAACGACAATTCCATGCTTGCGATCGCAAGCTATAATGCTGGCCCTGGTAATGTAGATCGGTGGGTTAAACAGACTTCGGTGACGGATGTCGATGTCTTTGTCGAAGAGATCCCCTTCCCAGAGACGAAAAACTATGTCAAATCCGTCTCTGAGAACTATTGGAATTATCTCAGGCTCTACAACCCCCAAATCCAACAGCTAATGCAAGAGCAGGCCCAGTAGGTCTGCTCTGTACAAGCTGCAAGCTGGCGTTGAAGATGCCCCTGTCTGTTCTGTTACCTTTGAGCCATGATGGCTCGATGGATCAGTTGTTCAACCGAAGATAGCCCCGCATGCCTGCCCGCAAAGGACTCTGGCCATCACGGTCTTGTCGATTAACGGAAGATAGCCGGGTATTGGCATTTTTACGCGCCCAGACCACTAAATCTTCCCCATCCACCCGGATGGTGCCTCCAAGAATCTTGATAGCTAATTGGCCATTTTCACATTCCATATTGCGCAGGGCATGCCATTTTTCTCGATGGCTGGTGGGACCATGCCCCCAGATCATCAAGTCCAAAGGAATACCGGACCGGACGCTATAGCCCCGCCCCCAGCACACCCGCCACAGCTCTCGGGCCGTCGTGCATTGCATTTCATAGTCGTTGGAAGGTGCACAATAGCGATAAATATAGCAATCGCTCATATCGCTTTTGGCGAGGGGATAAAAGCTCTGATCCATCATGGCGTCATGGAGGACACCCCAATAGGCCGATACGGGACGAATCTTTGCCGAGATAGGAGCTTGCTTGAGGTTCGCCGTCGAAATCAGGCCTTCTTTATTGTCAATTAGCTGCATGCTGTCAAACAACGGCTCAGTACGCAGATTGGCGTTAGATAATAAAACAGGCCGACCTTGAACAAACCCTTCTACAAAGGTTTGAATGAGTTCACTATCTGAAAGTGAGTCATCAGAGTTGTGAGAGGACATGGCTAAATTCGGTTGGGTAAGGACCACGATGTTGCACCTGCTGTTGAGTCGTTCGTAGCGAAAAAAGTATGAACAGTACGTTCAAATAAAAGCACTGTCATCAGTGAATACCCCCAGCAGAGATTTAAATATAACATCGGCATATTAAGACCCGCACTAATAATCTTTACCTTTGTCAGAAAATATTCAAAAAAATTGGATCTGTGATGGGGCAAAAAGGCTTGCTCCACCAGCAACAGCTCCCTAAATACCGACCACAACCTCTAACATCTATTAGGATTGAAAATGACTGATCCATCATCGAAAGTTCAGCCTTCAGTCCGCCCAGATCAATCATCTTGGGTCCGAGGTCTAACCTCCTATCGATATCGGGTAAGCGATAAACCTATGTAACGATAGCTGCAACGGAGTGTTCATGCTTAACGTATCGTTTACCTACGCCCAGCAAAATTAAGCTCTAAGCGCTTCTTCTCCAAACCCCCGTTCCCTGCCTTAGATCACTCCAGATAAATACAAACCCATGGGTTCAGATAGCATTCGAATTTATACCTTGGCACGGGAGCTGCAGCTAAGCTCCAAAGAAGTGCTTGCCCTCAGTCATAGCTTACATATCGAGGCCACCACGCCCAGCAGCTCGGTGAGTCAGGCAGAGGCGGATCGCATTATGGCAGCGCTTCAGGCCAAGAGGGTAGATTCTGCACCTGCCCCACCACCAAAGGCCCCAACAGCCCCCCCGCAAGAGATTAATCTGCGAGACCCAGCCTATTATCTCAATCGTGAAATTAGCTGGCTGAAGTTCAATCAACGAGTTTTACATGAAGCTTTTGATGAGCGCACGTTGCTGTTAGAGCGGCTCAAGTTTATGGCTATTTATAGCTCAAACTTAGATGAGTATTTTATGGTGCGCGTCTCGGGCTTAAAGCAGCAAATTGCTGCTCAGGTCACCCAGCGTTCCCTAGACGGATTAACGGCCCAAGCTCAACTCGGCGCCATTCACCGGGAATTAAAACCTGAAATTCAGCAACAACATCAATACTTCACGGAATTCCTCAAACCTGAGCTGGCGAAAGAGAATATTTGCCTGCTCGACTACGACAATCTCAATCCACAGCAAGTTGCCTTTCTCCATCAGTACTTTCTAGATCAGATCTTTCCTGTCTTAACGCCATTGGCCGTGGACCCTGGCCATCCGTTTCCCTATATATCCAATCTCAGTCTGAGTTTAGCGGTGCTGGTCAAAGACACTCAAACAGGCGATGGACATTTCGCTCGCGTTAAAGTGCCGAGTATGCTGCCCCGGTTTATTGAACTACCGGAGAACAGTTGCGATTGTTCGATCTGCCGCTGGAGTGGCGTCCCCATTGAGCAGGTGATTGCCCAAAACCTAGAGTTTCTATTTCCGGGCATGACCATTCAGGCCTGTTACCCATTTCGGATTACCCGGAATGCCGACCTAGAGCTGGAAGAAGATGAAGCGGATGATTTACTCCTGGCCATTGAGGAAGAACTACGCAAACGCCGCTTTGGATCGGTGGTGCGCATGGAGATTCAAACCGGAACGCCAGACTTTATCTGTCAGACCCTGATGCGCGAACTGGAGCTGGATGAAAGCGATGTCTATCATATCGAGGGGCTACTCAGCCTAAGTGATCTGATGGGGCTGGCCTTTCTCCCCTTCCCCCATTTGCAGCAGGCGCCCTGGACTCCCATAGTGCCCTCGCGATTACGAAAGGTGGAACAGTTGGAGATGCCTGTGGTCGCCGCCAATGGGCATCCAGACAAAGCTATCAAGGAATCGCCCACGGATATCTTTTCGGTGATTCGGGGTGGCGATCTTCTCGTCCATCATCCCTATGACTCGTTTACGGCGACGGTGCAAAAATTTATCACCCAAGCCGCCCATGACCCCAATGTTTTGACGATCAAGATGACCCTCTACCGGACGGCAGCGGACGGGGGACTGGCCAGTTCTCCCATTGTCAGCAGCCTGATTGCTGCGGCGGAGAATGGCAAGCAAGTGGTGGCCCTGGTGGAGCTAAAAGCTCGATTTGATGAAGAGAATAATATTGTCTGGGCTAGAAAGTTAGAGAAAGTCGGCGTCCATGTGGTCTATGGACTAGTGGGGCTCAAAACCCACACCAAGATTGCCCTGGTGGTGCGTCGAGAAAGTAAGCAAATTCGTCGCTATGTCCATATTGGCACGGGCAACTACAATCCAAAAACTGCTCGCCTCTACACGGATTTAGGGTTGCTGAGCTGTCGCGATGAATTAGGAGCGGATCTGACGGATCTGTTTAACTATTTGACGGGGTTCTCCCGCCATCAAAGCTATCGGAAGCTGTTGGTGGCTCCGGTTAATTTGCGCGATCGCATCTTGGAATTGATCAATCGCGAAATTGATCACCAGCGGCAGAGTAACTCAGGCCGCATCATCGCCAAGATGAACTCCCTGGTCGATCCCAAAATTATCCGAGCCTTGTATCGTGCTTCCCAGGCGGGGGTGAAGATTGATCTGATTGTGCGAGGAATTTGTAGTCTGAAACCCGGTATTAAGGGAGTCAGCGAGACCATCAATGTGATCAGCATTATCGGTCGCTTTCTGGAGCATGACCGCATTTTCTATTTCCATAACCAGGGGCAGCCTACAGTGCTGATTGGCAGTGCGGACTGGCGTCAACGTAATCTGGACCGTCGGGTGGAGGCGGTGGTTCCCATTGAGGATCCGGCTTTAGTGGCGGAGCTGCGAGAGTTGTTGGAAATTATGCTTTCGGATAATCGCCAAGCTTGGGAGTTGCAGCCAGATGGAACGTTTGTCCAACGGCGTCCTGGACCAGATGAACCGGAACGATCTACTCATCAGTTGTTGATGCAGCGAGCTACTCAGTATGCGCACTGTTTGTTGCATTAGAACATGACGTAGTATTTACCTGGAATCAGTTTTGAATTTGCTAGGTATTCCGGTCAGCGTTAATACATAAGCCTTTACTCTATCTCCCTTGCCAAGCAGCTAAATCAATGGAGATTATGATGAAAGGGTGCGATAGGTGTCTACCCATGACTCTTTCTCTGGACAAAACTGAATCGCTAATCCTCCAGCGTCGGGATGCAACTTGGCAAGACTATGTGGCTATCCGAGATGGGAAAGACGACTGGCGCAAGATTGCGTTTTATGCAGGATGGTTATGGGTTGATATAGGGACAGAAGGGCCAAATCATGCTTCATTTAGCGATTTAATTACGGCGGTCTTTTTTGTTTGGGCGTTTTTACATCCTGAAGCCGCCTTGCAGTCCTATGGTCGTTGCTTATTGGAGCTACCGGATACCCATGCTTGTGCGCCTGATTTAGTGCTGTATAAGGGAGAGAATTTTCCTCGGTGGCAACCGGGTGAACCTCGGCGCATTGAGCTGAATCGCCACCGTTTGCCGGATTTGGTAGGAGAAATTGCAGATACGACGCTAAATATTGATCTAGATGAGCAAAAGCAGCTTTATGCGAGTTTGGGAATTGCTGAATATTGGGTCATTGATGTTAAAGGTAGACAGCTTTTTGCGTTTGGGCTATCTGAAGTGGGTGTATATGAGATCCTCGAATCTTCACAGGTATTGACGGGGCTACCGACTGGTCTTGTGGAAGAAACGCTGGAGCGTTTGACGGTGGAGACGAATACGGCAGCAGCCAATTGGTTGAGGCAGCAGTTGCAAGTTCAGACTTCGGTAAGCGAAGAAGCAGCAACCCAGGATACATAAGCGTTTCTAGATTATTTTTTCTATCCTTTTGGGAGGGACTACTGCTTCTCCAGTTCACTTATCGGTAATAGCAAAGTTGACAGGATCTCCTCGCGAGTGGCCTTGGTGACGTAGCAATCGCTATTGAGGCAATCAACCAATAATTGATTGGTCTCAAAATACTGCTGCAGTTTTTCCGTTTGGGCTGGGGTGAATTGCCAATAATGACCAATATTGCGATGGTCAATCATGACTTGGCGCAAATTTTTGATCCAAGATTCTCCCATATCTTTCCACCAACTGCTGAAAGCTTGAATGTCCTGTAAATCAGGGAGTTGAGATTGTAATGCTCTTAATTTAATAAGAATTTCGGGATCATCTTTTCCTTTTGACTCAATTTTGGTTAGTTGGTCGAGGGCGTGGTCGAGGGCGAGGTAGAGGTCGAGGGTGAGGTCGAGGGCGAGGTAGAGGTTGAGGTCGCGGGCGAGGTTGAGGTCGCGGGCGAGGTCGAGGGCGCGGGCGAGGGCGCGGTCAAGATTGAGGGCGAGGTCGAGGGCGAGGTCGAGGTCGCGGGCGAGGGCGCGGGCGCGGGCGAGGGCGAGGTTGAGGGCGCGGGCGCGGGCGAGGGCGCGGTCAAGGTTGAGGTCGCGGGCGCGGGCGCGGGCGCGGGCGAGGGCGAGGTAGAGGTAGTAAGCCCGGATTGCTTCTGATTTATAGTCAGCATTAACTGATTGAGCTTTTCCAGAACCCCAAACCAAAAACTCTTGTAAATTAGGTTCATCAGCGATTAATCGATCAATCTGGATTTTGAGCAGTCTGAAAAAATCATCGGCTTCAGGCAACATTCCTACAACAAGAAAAAAGACCTCTCGATAACGTTTTTCCAAACAATGTTTTGCGAGATTTTCTAGGGCTTTAGGAAGTTGAGAAGTAGGACAAGTAATTTGTTTAGCCGTGAAATATTCTTGAAAAGTTAAGTGTGAGAAGGAATAAATCCCCCTAGCCCTTTCCACTAGCAGGCCATGCTGGGCTTCAATTGACTTGAGCACAGCTTCGCTATCCAGTTGAAGCGCTTCTTCATCTTCATTAGCACCTGGCAAATTACGGATATAGTCAATGATTTTAGTTTCAATGACTCGTTGTTTAAAAAAGTAGTCTCCTTGCTCAAAGGTTTGATAAGCCAATTGACTCAACAGATCTTCTTTACGCTGCAAGGACAGTTTTTTGTAAACCTGATCGCGTTCAATATTGCGTTTGCCATCCCATTTTTTCAGCAGAACATCTAGCCCTTCCTTATAAAGCTCTGAACGATTATGGGGAAAATCATTGGCCTCACCGAATACCAAACACAGCAATGTCAGCAATAAAGGATTAGTTGCTAGCTCTTGAATTGGCTTATTTTCCTGCAAGCGTTTGATGAAATTTTCACCCTTTTCAGGATCTTGCTTAGTTCTAAACCACTTGGTAGCAAAGTCTTCTATTTGCTCTTCGTTAAAATCAGCAACTTCCACTTCCGTAAACTGCTCAAATGTATATTCGCGAGCGGCAATCCGACAAGTCATCACAAACTGGCAGTCGCGAAACTGTTCAGTAAATGTCTTAATTGAATTCAAAACCCGATCATGATCCGTAGCCTGAACTTCATCTAGACCATCCAATAAAATCAGAACATGACCAGTTTTTAGAACCTGGCCAAGAGCATTTTCCTCAATTTCACAAGTTCCCCATTGCTGGAAAATATAGCTTTGCAAATCGGGTTTACCTGGCGCTTCAGCAAATTCTTTCAGGGTGACAAACACAGGAATTCGGTAAGCTTCAAACTTTCCCTGATTGCATTGGGTTGCTAACCGCTTCATAAAAGTGGTTTTACCCGCTCCAGGCTTACCTAAAATCAGCAGCTTGTTATAACGTTCAACCGCTTCTAATCCCGGTACTCGTTTGACACGCACCTGTCCTAGCAGCCACCGATCAAAGTTATCAATATTGCAATCTTGCCATAGCTCATCAACCCTTAAACGCTGCCTTCCAGATAGTTTCTCAAGAATATTGACGCGAGTATAAATTTCACCCAGTCCAATCGGCTGCTCCATATCCAGCACCCGCATCGTGCCACAGCGATGGTGAATATCAGCTTTTACTTTCTGACGAATCTTTTGGACAAGCGTATTTATATCAGTTGCAACCTGAGTCGTTTCAGCTACTTCTGAAGCAGTCTTAATACCTGAAATTTCTTCCCAGTCCAGCTCTAATACTTTGCAAAAACCAACAAAAAGCTTTCTATCGACGTTTTTGCCTGCACAGAACTTAACAGCAGGCTGGCGGCTACAATCACACTGCTTCTTGAGATCATCACACCCCCATTGCTTATCCATCAAGGCTCTTTCAATTATTTCGATGCCTTTTGGGGTTGCTGCTAGCGATCTCGTGGCCATGCTTTATTTCTCATCACTTGCCAATATTCTACTTATCAGTATCAGCACAGTCATTTCACGAACAATATGGTGTTCGCTTGTGAGGATAATACGCCTGACCGTCATTTAATTCATCCAAAGTCATACCAAACTCATCCTAAAGTCAGCCCTCTCATAACCTTTACAGGGACTGATCTTTAGAGGTTTTTTCAGCACTATGGGCTTATATGAAAAAATCGCGGAGTTCATGATGCAAACATACAAATCGACTGCTATCTCTCAACTCATCATCACTACCTTGTTATTCTTTACTCTTAGCACAGGTAGTAAAGCCGTTCAGTTAGCCAATAAACCCACCCTTTCAGAGCAACAAGACCGTATTTTTGACATCACTCTGGTTGCATCCTCACTAGGGGGCAAAGCTCTGATTACTTGGCTAAATCACCGCCAGAAAAAGTCAGATAAACACGACGATGACGATGCATAAGTCCAAGGATAGCCATGCTTGGACTCCCCTCCCTTTTACACATCTTGACCAGCCTGAACAATTGGCTCTGACTAACAACAAAGGCAGCGAACGCTATCTTGTGCTAGAGGTCGAACGCATCGATAAACCAATACGTTTGAGTTTTTGGTTCACCTCTAGTACCCGCACCTTGACCACTTGCCCCACTTTCACAATCTGCTTAGGATCTTTCACAAATTGATCCGCCATTTGGGAAATATGAACCAGACCATCTTGATGGACGCCAACATCCACAAAAGCCCCAAAATTGGTGACATTCGTGACAATCCCCTCCAACTCCATTTCAGGCTTGAGATCCGTCAGCTCCGTAATACCTTCTTTAAACGTGGCGTATTTGAACTCAGCCCGAGGATCGCGGCCTGGTTTTTCCAACTCCGCCATGATGTCTTTGAGAGTAGGCTCACCAATCGTCTCAGTCACATAGGTTTTTAGATCTCCCGGTCTCAGATGCGCGGGAATCTTCGCGATCTGGCTAAGGGGAAGTTCTAGATCGGCACTAATGGTCTTGACCACACCATAACTTTCGGGATGGACAGCGGTATTGTCCAGGGGATTATCCCCCGTCCGGATTCTCAAAAAGCCAGCGGCCTGCTCAAAGGCTTTGGGGCCGAGCTTGGCGACTTTGAGAAGCTGCTTGCGGTTTTTGAATGCCCCATTTTGGTTGCGATAGGCAATGATATTGTTGGCAATCGCCCCCGTAATCCCCGACACAAAAGTCAGTAGTTCCTTGGAAGCCGTATTCAAATCAACCCCCACATAGTTCACACAGCTTTCCACCGTCTCTTCTAGCTTTTGCTTCAGCAGCTTTTGATCCACATCATGCTGATACTGGCCCACGCCGATGGACTTGGGATCGAGTTTGACGAGTTCTGCCAGGGGATCTTGGAGGCGGCGGGCAATACTGATCGCCCCGCGCACCGTGATATCTAAATCAGGAAACTCGGCAATGGCAATCTCACTGGCCGAATAAATCGAGGCACCGGATTCATTGACCATCACCTTGATGGGCTTACGGTCTAGGGTTTTTAAGACATCCGCTACGAAGGCATCGGTTTCCCGGCCCGCTGTTCCATTGCCAATGGCAATCAGGTCGATTTGATACGTTTGAATAAGTCGGGCAACAGTTTTGGCAGCTTGGTCCCGCTGTCCCACTGCCTGGTGGGGAAAAATCGCCTGGTATTCCAAAAACTTTCCCGTATGATCTAGGGCAACCACTTTGCAGCCCGTACGAAACCCTGGATCAATCCCCAATGTAGGCTTCATCCCCGCAGGACTAGAGAGCAGCAGTTCCCGTAAATTTGTGGCAAAGGTTTGGATCGACTCGCTATCCGCCTCCGCTTTGCAGGCAGCCCGCACCTCCTTGACCACAGATGGTTTAATCAGGCGAGTATAGGCATCCTTCACCACCCCTCGGAAAAAATCTCGCACGGCTCGAATTTTGGAACGAATCACCCGCTCTTCGATATCTCCCAAGATTCGCTCTTCATCAATCGCCAACTCGACTTTGAGAATACCTTCCGCCTCTCCTCGATAAAGGGCTAGTAAATTATGGGCCAGAATATTCTTGGCTCGGGCTTGGTAACTTCGGTACATCTCAAACTTGGTGCTCCCTTCTGGATATTTAGATTTCACCTGAGATACAAACTCGCCGACTTGGAAGAAGCGATGTTTGAGATGGGTTCGAATCTCGGCCTGATCGGCAATTCCTTCCGCCAAAATATCCGAGGCCCCCTGCAATGCATCTTCGGTAGTGGCGACATCTTTATTGATATAGCGAGCCGCTTCTGTTGCCAGATCCTGGCTCAGGGTTGCCGTGGGTTTATTGAGGGCTTGCAGCCATTGAGCCAAGGGTTCTAATCCTTTTTCTTTGGCAATGGTGGCTCGGGTGCGTCGTTTAGGACGATAGGGCAAGTAAAGATCTTCGAGTTCAGTTTTCAGCAAACAAGCTTCGATCTTGGCTTGGAGCAGCTCTGTTAGCTTATTCTGTTGAGCAATAGATTCTAGGATCGTCTTTTTGCGCTCTTCCAGTTCCGTCAGGTAGGTAAACCGTTCTGAGAGCTGCCGCAGCTGGGTCTCATCCATTTGCCCGGTTCGCTCTTTCCGATACCGCGCCACAAAGGGAATCGTGGCCCCTTCTGCAAACAAATCCAAGGCATTTTGCAGGCGCTGAGGGGAAATCGATAGCTCTTGAGAGAGTATTTGAACAATATTCAACATGGGCAGAACAATGTCAGATCCTAGGTCTCCCCATAGTTTAAGGCGTAAGCTAGCTATAGCTACTTTTCAAGAT
This sequence comes from Acaryochloris marina MBIC11017, assembly GCF_000018105.1. GTDB lineage: Bacteria > Cyanobacteriota > Cyanobacteriia > Thermosynechococcales > Thermosynechococcaceae > Acaryochloris > Acaryochloris marina. The sequence goes on along the minus strand of NC_009925.1, from coordinate 4,154,608 downwards.
GATTCTCTAGTTCATGCAGCCCAACCATCGTCGATGTATCAGTTGTCGCCACGTTGCCCCCAAATCTGAGTTCTGGCGGATTGTCCGGGTCTATCCCGATCATCAAATCCAGCTCGATCAAGGCATGGGACGGTCTGCCTATCTCTGTCCCCAGGCCGATTGCCTCAAGGCAGCGCAGAAGAAAAATCGGTTGGCGAAGGTACTCAGAGCCAAGGTACCCGATAGTCTCTATCAGGCTTTATGGAAGCGGTTAGAGGCTTAGTCCTAGCGCGTCGTTTCCACGGATTGGTTAGCCACCGTGGGTAAATAGTTGGTGGGTAACCCATTGGCTAAGGCAATTTCTTCCGCAAGCATGCGTTCATAGATATGCATTAAGTGGGGCGTCACCTTATTACTCTCAATGCCATAGCCCAAACTGGTCCACGTTCCCGAAAGCCGTTTAAGAACCGTTTGGAGCTGGCCATCTTCTAGGAGTTGGGGAATATCTGTTCCCCAATAATTGACGTCATCTAACCAAGCATAGACCACTCGATCCTGGTATTCTGGGGCAAAACTATAGCGTCGCCACATCCATTCTCCCGTCGGAGCAGGATGATACTTCTCTGCAGTTTCTAACCAGGTAGTCGTAATAAACTGATAACGCCCAGCCGCCGTCGTGCATAGCCCTTGATTGGGTCCCCATCGAATGGGAATACAGCGATCGGGGTGCTCCTGCAAATTTTCGATATGGCTACCGCCATAAAGCACGGTGTAGGGGCTAGCATCATTCGATTCACTGGCCGAAATCGTCCGCATTAAAGCTCGAAGATAGGGATTGCCCCCAGACATGGCTAGTGGGGCAATTCTACCCGGCTCTGTGGTGGGCCAAGTTAAACTCTTGGGGTCAAACTTGGGCAGCACAAACAACGCTCCCAAGCCTAGAAGCAAGGTCAACGACACACCCAAACGCCAAGCCATACGATGGATCGGTTTAGCCTGTTTGGAGGATGAACTAGACGCCAAAGGTTAACTCCCTAAGCAATAAAACGGCTTAGATTGAAAGGATTAAACCAGTATGAATGAGATCTTATGTCAGTCCCAGCTGGAAACTCGACTAAGTTCATATACTCACTTAAACACTAGCAAATAAGTCAGGGATTGGTCGGTCTAACGCTTCAGACGGGGCAACGATTTCAACAATCTTATTGTGAGAGGATGCAGCCGTCAGGGCTTCAATACAAACTTCAGCCACTTTGGTCCGGGGAATGCTGCCTTCAAATAAAGTATCGGGGGCAGACATGACGACGGAATTATCATTATCCTCGTTCTTCAGGCCGCCGGGACGGACGATGGTATAGGTGAGCCCGCTATTTTGAATATATTGTTCGGCCTGCTTCTTCCAAACCAATACCAAGAAGAACAGATTCAGGGGATGCAGCAGCTTCGATGTACACAGGGAAGACACCAAAACAAAATGCTCAATGTTTTTAGCTTTGGCCACATCTACTAAGTTTTTGGTCCCCAGATAATCAATTTGTAGGGGTGCAAACGGATTAAAGCCAGGAGCCGCTCCGGTGGCGCAAAGGAGGACGTTACAATCTGCGATCGCATCCTCCAACGAACTCGCATCCAATACATCGCCCACCACTAACTCAGCAGCTTCCGGTAAGAGTGCTTTTGCTCTATCCATATCTCGAACCAAAGCTCGCACGGGAATACCCCGCTCAACTAATTGAGACACAATGCGGCGACCCGTTTGACCCGTTGCTCCAGCCACAAATGCTTTCATATGCGTATGATCCTTGCGTCGTCACAATCAAAAACAATGAAATCACCTTAAACAAGATGACATTCATCTCTTCAGTTTAACGATTGCTTGACTGCATTGCTCTGCCGAGGAGCAGCACTCAATACTACTTCCCTTGAATGGATCAAGCTGAAAAAGGCTAACTCCATCGTCTTCAATCACTACATACACTATTGCCCAATTGTTGATGAGCAGAATGCATTGATGACCGTTTCAGAATTACTTGTAATTAAAATTGCCGACTACCGGAAAGTTGTATACCAAGTCGTCGCTAAGCAGGTAGTCATATCTATCAAAATCTAAATGGTGTTCTGTGCTTCGAAAATAGTGACTATATTGGTAAAAACCAGGTCCCGGATAATAGTTCGGATAGTACTGAGTTACAGGGGAAAAGACGATCACTGGCACATCTTGACCAATGGGCACCCCAAAGAAAGACTGAGTCTGAGCCTGGGCAGGTAGAATACTCAACCCTGTGATAACTGTCGTTAAAAATATCGTAGATTTCATCGTTAAATCTCCTAGCAACAACTGCCTTGGAGTACTTTTCAAGACAAGATCGATAGGTCAGAACAGTGATTTCCCATAACTGCTCAACACAGTGAGCACTCTCACAAGTGGCTGCAAGATCAACCACCTGTTGGTGTATAGACAATCTGCTCAATCCTTGTTGGGGCATACACTATGCAAACTTAAAAACTAAAATCGACAGTGTGGTCAACAGCGTAGTCCGAATAGTCATACGCTTCAAAAAGCCGAGTACGTTCAATTCTTCTGCGATGCCCCGTTTCAACTGCCTGACTCTTAGCTGAGTTAATGTATGTATAGGTTTGCTCTTGGGTCACACCATTCACTGTGGACGAAGAGCGGGTTGTTGTACGCTCATCCGACGTATTGAGAGAAACACCAATGGACTGATCATCCTGGGTTTGTTGACCTGTAATTTCTCTAATATGGCGTCCACCCGATGAGTTCTGAAACGTCATCACGTGCACTATCTGGGCATAGCAGGGTGATGTACTGAAAACGGCATAGGCCACAGCACCATAAAGTATTGGCTTCATCTGCATTACTTGTGCCCTCCAAAATCCTAATAAACTCACATAGCGTCGTAATAGTCCTGGCACTGCAACTAAGCTGAAGTCAATCCTGCTTGCAGCTCTTTACCCCAAACTAGAGATCACGTTGGAGTTATGGACATAATTCAAGCATCAACAGGAATGCATCTAGGTCGAAATCACTTTCGCCTGATCTATACAAGTGCAAGATTACTGAGCGACATCCTCCGAGAATAAGTAGGCAACACACAGTGTTATCCCCTGAATCGACATCAAAGCAACTCTTTAGCCGTCAACCGTTGAGGCCCTTGAACAGCAGGCAACTCCGAAGTTGAGTTAGGTAATGCTGTCTTGAGTTGCGGTTCTACTGGAGATGGGGTCTGCGCTTGAGGTGGATTCTGTGGACTATTGCCATACTCTCGCACCGTAGGCGTTGGAGCAGGTTGCTGCCCCTGTAATGAAACCGGAGGCGATACCGGACGATTCGAGGCAGAAGGAGAGGGCTGAGGAATCGCAGCTTGACGAACCGTTACAGGCGGACAGTCAACATTAGCCACTTCCATCAGTGCTGTATAGCTGACATCAATACCTGCTTTAACCATTTTGGAATAGTTACTGATTAACAGAAAACAGGTTTCAAGCTTCGCTTTCCCTAATTGATTCTTGGCGTACTGCTTACAGGTATCCATCCCAAAAGAATGGGTATAGGTAATCGCACCTCCAACCGTACCGGTATCAAAGGGACCGACACCACTACCATAGGCTGACACGCTTAAACCATTACTGGTACAGTCTGCTATGCCGTTGCCAACAACACTGCGGCCTAAGGTTGTACTGTTGACCTGAGTATTTACTAATGAGCCCTGCTGATCAAGATTGACTTCAGGGTTAGCTGTTGATTGGGAGTTGTTAGGTACTGTGATGCTATTTGTCGTTTGGGCTAAAACTGAGCCTGATGACAATGTCAACATTCCCACAACCGATGTACTCAACAGCCCAAGACGATAACGCATGATTGATTCTCCTGAGCTGAGCAAAGGGGCAACAGCTTAGCTGCTGCCCCTTGTTTGTTTGGCTTAGATATGAAGCAGCTAGCTTGATTTAGAAGCTGAAGCTAGAGCCAACGGTGTGAGTCTTGTCGATGCCATCAAAGTCATAGCTCTCATAGACATGAACGTTGGTGTCTTTTGTAAATAAACCGGATTCTCTTGACCAGCTAGAAGACTTGGCAACAGAGTAATCTGTTTCAGAAAACAGGCCGTTGTAAGTTGTTGTGGACTTACGGCAATTGCGTCCACAGTACTTAGTTTGAGTCGTAGCACTACCGTCTTTAGTAGTGGTAACGCCAACAGATACCTTGCTGGCATCAGCTCCAGCAGAACGATAACCGCCGTACCACTCATTAACATTAATACTGGTGTGAGAATAACCATTCTTGATATCACGAATGGAGAAGCTGTTGGAAACACTAGCAGATCCTGCAAAGGCAGGAGCAGCAGCTAAACCTAAGAAAAGTGCAGAGCAAAGGGGTAGAAGGCGTTGAGCTTTCATATTAAACCTCACTAAAGTGAATAAATTTTTAGAGATCAAAGCAATCGGGGCTGCACACCGACAAAATAGGCAATCATTCCTGCTTAGTTTCATTCAAATATTTGAGAAGCAGTTCATCACAACGCTTCAAATATTGGATAAACAAGCAAAAGAAACAAAGAAAACTCATGACTCCTTTATTTCTTTCTAGATTGTTTAGTCAGGAATGATTGGGCCTACAGCTACTAAACACTGTAATTACAATAACCACTCTGAGAAGATTCTCAGGATTCTCTAAGTATTCCTTAAGTAAATAAAAAAGATGCTTATATTTTATTGTTTTCAGAGATAATAATGATATGATAACAAGTTTTATCTTAAAATTTATTAGAGTAAAAATACTTTTAATGACCTAATTATAACCATCAATTACCATGTAATGCAACCCACAAAATATGACTTTCAATCAATAAAATACATGAGTTATCTCAGGCTCACAACTCCTGAAATACCTACAACACAAAGAGAAGGCATTGATTGTTGACGAAAAGATTGCATGAAGAAAATTAAAATAGAGAGCACAAAAAGACCTAGAGACCCACTATAACTGACACAATCTGACGAGATAATTTTATTTTAGCCTCTAAAAATTATTGATCATCACTTGATACCTTTCTAGTCGTTCAAGCTATCTAAAAAGTTCATTCTAGTGAAGCGTCAATGAACCTTCTTCAATAACAATCACATCTAGCTGCATAAACTTGAAAAGTGAAAATTAGGCCGAGCCATAAAAATTGAACCACACACAACGTCGCCCATGATCTGCACCTACTGAGGCATCGTAAAGTGCTTGATCTACAGGGTGACCAACCTATCTAACACTATTATGGGCAGAAAGCGCAGTAGCTCCATATCAATTACTGATCGTGATCGAGAAATAAGCGCGATCGTTACGTCACCAGAAATATCTTGCACTGTTGAGATACAGCAACTATTGAGGCTATCGTTCCTTATGATTCTGCAAGTCAAATGGTTTTCTTAAAAAATTGAAAGCAAAAAGCGCTCGCAATAACGAGCGCTAGTCATAATGCTTAGAATAACTGAAAACTTTTAGGCTGCCGCCCACTTTCTTAAAGCATCTATTTATAAGAAGACTGAGGCCATCCAACCCTCACTACCTGCAATCGCTGAATACAAGGGATTGGCGGATACCATAAATCTACAGCCGTTTCAGAATTACTTGTAATTAAAATTGCCGACTACGGGAAAGTTGTATACCAAGTCGTCACTGAGCAGGTAGTCATATTTATCAAAGTCTAAATGGTGTTCTGTGCTTCGAAAATAGTGACTATATTGGTAAAAACCAGGTCCCGGATAATAGTTCGGATAGTACTGAGTCACCGGGGAAAAGACGATCACTGGCACATCTTGACCAATGGGCACCCCAAAGAAAGACTGAGTCTGAGCCTGGGCAGGTAGAATACTCAACCCTGTGATAACTGTCGTTAAAAATATCGTAGATTTCATCGTTAAATCTCCTAGCAACAACTGTCCTGGAGTAGGGTTTTCAGAAAACACTGAAGGGTTAGAAGAGTGATCTTCCCTAGCAGCTCGCTGAGGTCAGCACACTGAATCGCCATAGATGTAGAGACTATTGGGTATCCAGGCAGTCAACTAGCACTTAAAAACTAAAATCGACAGTGTGGTCAACAGCGTAGTCCGAATAGTCATACGCTTCAAAAAGCCGAGTATGTTCAATTCTTCTGCGATGCCCCGTTTCTACTGCCTGACTCTTAGCTGAGTTGATATAGGTATAGGTTTGCTCTTGGGTTACACCATTCACTGTGGACGAAGAACGGGTTGTTGTACGCTCATCAGACGTATTGAGAGAAACACCAATGGACTGATCATCCTGGGTTTGTTGGCCAGTAATTTCTCTAATATGGCGTCCACCCGACGAGTTCTGAAACGTCATCACATGCACTATCTGGGCATAGCAAGGTGATGTACTGAAAACGGCATAGGCCACAGCACCATAAAGTGTTAGTTTCAGTTGCATCAATCATGCCCTCCTTATTCGGGGTGCCTGTCCGAGACATTTCAATCCTGGGAGCTGAAGTCAGTCATATGTGGCTGGCTTAATCACAGACTATAAAAGTCTTTCTTTAGCGCTGGAAATACTATCAAGCCAGAAATTCACAGCAATGCTTTTTGGTCTGATTAGGTCGCAACAGAGAATCAAAGTAGGCAACACACAGTGTTATCCCCTGAATCGACATTAAAGCAACTCTTTAGCCGTCAATCGTTGAGGCCCTTGAACAGCAGGCAACTCTGAAGTTGAGTTAGGTAATGCTGTCTTGAGTTGTGGCTCCGATGGGGATGGGGTCTGCGCTTGAGGTGGATTCTGTGGACTATTGCCATACTCTCGCACCGTAGGCGTTGGAGCGGGTTGCTGCCCTTGCAATGAAACCGGAGTCGATGCTGGACGATTCGAGGCAGAAGGAGAGGGCTGAGGAATCGCAGCTTGACGAACTGTCACAGGTGGACAGTCAACATTAGCCACTTCCATCAGCGCTGTATAGCTGACATCAATACCTGCTTTAACCATTTTGGAATAGTTACTGATTAATAAAAAACAGGTTTCAAGCTTCGCTTTCCCTAATTGATTCTTGGCGTACTGCTTACAGGTATCCATCCCAAAAGAATGGGTATAGGTAATCGCACCGCCAACCGTACCGGTATCAAAGGGACCGACACCACTACCATAGGCTGACACGCTTAAACCATTACTGGTACAGTCTGCTATGCCGTTGCCAACAACACTGCGGCCTAAGGTTGTACTGTTGACCTGAGTATTTACTAATGAGCCCTGCTGATCAAGGCTGACTTCAGGGTTAGCTGTTGATTGGGAGTTGTTAGGTACTGTGATGTTATTTGTCGTTTGGGCTAAAACTGAGCCAGATGACAATGTCAACATTCCCACAACCGATGTACTCAACAGCCCAAGACGATAACGCATGATTAATTCTCCTGAGCTGAGCAAAGGGGCAACAGCTTAGCTGCTGCCCCTTGTTTGTTTGGCTTAGATATGAAGCAGCTAGCTTGATTTAGAAGCTGAAGCTAGAGCCAACGGTGTGAGTCTTGTCGATGCCATCAAAGTGATAGCTCTCATGAACATGAACGTTAGTGTCTTTTTTGAATGCACCGTACTCTTTGGACCAGCTAGAAGAAGTGGCAACAGAGTAATCTGTTTCAGAAAATAGGCCGTTGTTTGTAGTCGTAGACTTCTTACAACCCCAACCACAATATTGAGTCTGAGTAGTCGTGCTACCGTCCTGGGTTGTGGTAACACCAACAGATACCTTGCTAGCATCGGCTCCAGCAGAACGAATACCGCCGTACCATTCTTTCACTTTAATATTGGTGTGAGAATAACCATTCTTGATATCACGAATGGAGAAGCTGTTGGAAACACTAGCAGAACCTGCAAAGGCAGGAGCAGCAGCTAAACCCAAGAAAAGAGCAGAGCAAAGGGGTAGAAGGCGTTGAGCTTTCATATTAAACCTCACTAAGGTGAATAAATTTTTAGAGATCAAAGCAATCGGGGCTGCACACCAACAAAATAGGCAATCATTCCTGCTTAGTTTCATTCAAATATTTGAGAAGCAGTTCATCACAACGCTTCAAATATTGGATAAACAAGCAAAAGAAACAAAGAAAACTCATGACTCCTTTATTTCTTTCTAGATTATTTAGTCAGGAATGATTGGGCCTACAGCTACTAAACACTGTAATTACAATAACCACTCTGAGAAGATTCTCAGGATTCTCTAAGTATTCCTTAAGTGAATAAAAAAGATGCTTATATTTTATTGTTTTCAGAAATAATAATGATATGATAATAAGTTTTATCTTAAAATTTATTAGAGTAAAAATACTTTTAATGACCTAATTATAACCATCAATTACCATGTAATGCAACCCACAAAATATGACTTTAACTCGTCAAAACACAGAAGGTATTCCAGGAAAATTATTTCTAAAAAGCCTACAGCACCTAAGAGAATATATAAATTATTTCTCAAAAGATTATATGAAGGAAATTAAAATTCAGAACATAAAAAGACCTATGACCTCACCATAACTGACACGATATGACGAGGAAATCATATTTTCTTCTCTAAAAGAAGTCTGCCGTAACTGGATACCTTTTAGTCGTTCAACCGACCTGAAAAGTTCTCGACTAAAGACGGATGTTGATATCCCTCTCCTGATCATCAGAGAGCGTCAATCATAGCTATGAGGCTTGCTTGCATGACCTGCTTACGGTCACCTACCATAACGAGCTAAACTGCTGTCTATGGGCAAGCCTTTACTGTTCAATGGTTTGCGCGTTGTTCTCTTTGTTTGCCACCCAACCCCATGTTTAACGCTAGCGATCGCGTCCAAGTATTAAGTGAGGCTCTTCCTTACATCCAATCCTTCGCTGGACGCACAGTCGTTGTTAAATATGGTGGGGCGGCCATGAAAGATAGCACCCTTAAAGCCACAGTAATTCGGGATGTGGTGTTTATGGCTTGTGTTGGTCTACGCCCTGTCCTCGTCCATGGCGGGGGACCGGAAATTAATCTATGGCTGGAAAAGTTGGGAATTGAGCCTCAGTTTATGAAGGGTTTGCGAGTAACCGATGCACCAACAATGGATGTGGTTGAGATGGTGTTGGTGGGGCGAGTGAATAAAGAACTGGTTTCCCTAATTAACCAGGCCGGAGGATCGGCTGTTGGCGTCTGCGGCAAGGACGGCAAGTTACTCACGGCTCGTCCCCAGGGAGAATCTGGCATTGGGTTTGTAGGAGAGGTGGCCTCAGTAAACCCCCAACTGATCCATAACCTGCTCGATGGGGGACATATTCCCATCGTGTCCAGTGTGGCGACCGACGAAGAAGGACAGGTCTATAACATTAATGCTGATACCGTCGCGGGAGAACTCGCCGCTGCGTTAGATGCTGAGAAACTCATTCTACTAACGGATACCCCAGGCATTCTTCAAGACTATAAAGACGCAACATCCCTCATTCACAAACTGGATATTCGCCAGGCTCGTGAGCTGATAGCAGCAGAGGTTGTAGCTGGAGGCATGATTCCAAAGGTGACCTGCTGTATTCGCTCTTTAGCCCAAGGGATTCAAGCTGCCCATATTATTGATGGTCGCGCCCCCCATGCCCTACTGCTAGAAATTTTTACCGATTCTGGGATTGGAACCATGATTACTGCCTAGTTCATCCTCTCCATTTCACACCTATAAATTATTGCGACTTATACCTATATAGATGGCTTTGTCCCCTGGCATAGATCGGTGACCATCTTCTTCCCGGCGGTATAGCTGCAGCGAATCAGGAACTCCCTACCGTGCGTTTCGATATTCTCACCTTATTTCCAGAATTTTTTACCTCCCCCTTGCAAACTAGTCTGTTGGGGAAAGCCCTTGCCAATGAGGTTGCAGAGGTCCATCTCACCAATCCTCGCGATTTCACCACGGATAAGCATCATCGGGTTGATGATGAGGTGTATGGGGGCGGGGTCGGTATGTTGATGAAGCCCGAACCTATTTTTGCGGCTGTGGAGTCTTTGCCCTGTTTGCCTCGCCGCCAGATTGTCTTGTTCACCCCCCAGGGGCGCCCCATGGATCAACCGCTATTTCATGAACTCGCGAATCATTACGATCAGCTGGTGATGATTTGCGGCCATTACGAAGGGGTCGATGAGCGAGTCGCTGAACATTTAGTCACCCAAGAGCTGTCTCTCGGAGATTTTGTGCTGACCTGTGGTGAGATTCCAGCGTTAACTCTTTTAAATGGGGTAATTCGTTTGCGGCCAGGTACAGTCGGCAAGGTCGAATCTTTAAAGAAAGAGAGTTTTGAAACTGAGTTACTTGATTATCCACAATATACTCGACCCGCTGAGTTTCGGGGATGGCAGGTCCCTTCTGTACTAAGGTCTGGGAACCATGCACTGATAGAGCGGTGGCGACAGGAACAGCAGATCCAACGAACTCGAGATCGCAGACCGGATTTGTACCAAAAATGGCTCAAAAAATCTGATACCTCAGATCCTTAATCTGGAAGTAAACTGGCCTGACAAGGGGCAAAGGACAATCGATGTTGGCGCGTTGGTCCTAGTTCTCGCAACGCTTGCCGATGTTTAGCACTGCCATAGCCCTTATTCGATGCTAGATCATACCCCGGGTAACGCTGATCTAAACGGACAATCAGTTGATCACGCCAGACTTTAGCCAGGATGCTTGCAGCTGCGATCTCAGGTTCGGATTGATCGCCTTTAACGACCGTTCTTTGCGGTACCGGTAAATTCGGAATCCGTTGGTTTCCATCGACTAAGCATAACTGAGGAGTGGATGGTAAACCCAGCACAGCCCGCCGCATGGCCAGTAAACTGGCCTGCAAAATGTTGAGGCGATCAATCTCATATACTGACGCCATCCCCACCCTAAACCCCGTTGCCACCTCTCGGATTTGGTTCATCAATATCATTCGACGCTGTGGCGATAGTTTCTTACTATCCGTCATCCCTTGAGCCACTAACTGTTCAATGGCCCCATCAGAGAGGATAACGGTAGCCGCTACAACAGGGCCAAACAAGGCCCCTCGACCGACTTCATCAACACCTGCAATCTGCTCAGAGGCATCATCCATGCTTCACATGCATACGAGTCCCCACACCACTATAGGGTCAAAGCTGATCAGCCCTGGGTTGATTTCCAGTTCTAGGACCAGGATCGAGGCAATACCAAGACCGCATCACTTACAGTCAGTGTTGGGGATTTAACATTACTCAGCGAATGGATGGACATAACTCCAACAAGCTGCTTTTCTAAAACTAAGCCTTCTTCATCACGATCTATCAGTGAGGACTTCACTCATGTCTCAATCTGCAAATGTTGTCAAACTCCTAAAGATCTTAATTGGTGTAGCCTGGCTAGATGGCACCGTTCAACAAGCAGAACAAGTCTATCTACGCAAGATTGCCCATAATAAAGGTGTGGAAGAAGATCCAGAACTACGCCCCTGGCTCTACGGATTACGGTCTGTGACCAAAGAAGAATGCTATGCCTGGGTAGAAGATTATTTAGGGAAAAAACCCAAGTCAGCCGCGTATCAACAACTCTTAGAAGACTTAAGTGGCCTAATCTATAGCGATGGCGAAGTAGCCCAAGAAGAAGCAAAATTTTTAACCCAATTACAACAACTCGATCCCAGTAATACTGATACCCCTCAATTTCGGGAATCTGTCACCCAAGCGGTCCAAAAGCTTTATCAAAGATGGATTAGTAACTAATCACGGTTGTCCTTGGCCTTTAGCATAATCAGGAGCATCTGGGGATGGGCGAGTCGTTCTGCGAGAGCCATATCCCCACAGTTCTCGAGTCATGCATACCCTCCAGATGGTTGAGCTATCAGCAACCTCATCCGTGATCATTCGACATGAAGCAATAGATACATCGACGTTTTTTTGTATCCAAAATCACAGTTTCAGTTTATTCCCCGAAAAAATTAAATAAATCTGCTGGAACACCATGCTCTTCATAAGTTAGACGTATTTATATCTGGAAAAGCTTTGAAACTAACTTCAAATTCTTACGGATAAATTGTTGGCACTAATACTTATCAGCCCAACAACTTACCCACAAAGCATTGTAGGTATTGACTTTTAAATACTCTATTGCAAATTCAGCAATTATGTGACTTAGATCACATAGTGAATTCTTTTCTCGCGGTTAAATAATTAAAATCAGCATGTGAATCTCTTCGATATCTGCAATAAACTCAAGATTATTCACTTCGATTGATCTCATTATTTTCAATCATTATTTATTCTTTGGCTTTTCAACTTCAACTTATTTACATGGAGCGCAAATAGCGTAAAGTCATGGTTCTGAGTGCAGTATCTTCCTCCACAAAACTTCCTTTTTTTAGTGCTCATACAGCCATTACTCAAAACAGTGATGGAATTTGGGCCGCTCCGATTCAAACTAGTCCTGCGATAGAAGCCAACAGTGTTTATTTCGGTCATCCAGAATGGGCAAAAGGCTACTTCGATGCTTGCCACCGCGATCCGGTCTTTCGGGAACGATGGTTATCCGTGATGGGCAGCTGGGATGACAAGGTTGTCGTCGATATTGGCTGTGGACCTGGCAACCTCTATGCCTCCATCGGCGGTTCTCCCCGCACCATCATTGGGGTCGATGTTGCTGAAGGGGGCCTCAAAATGTCAGCTCAGATCGGCTATACCCCGGTTCAAGCCGATGCTCACAATCTACCCTTCGTATCTGAATTTGCAGATATCGTTGCCTTGAATGCGACCCTGCATCATTGTGAAGATATGCCGACCGTATTGGCGGAAGCAGCTCGACTGGTGAAACCCGGTGGACTCCTGATCGTAGACCACGATCCGCAGCGCTCAGCTTGGAACTATCAAGGTCTTGCCCTGATGTTTTATAAAATGCGGCTGCCCATTTATCGATTCTTCCTTCGAAGTCTTCATATTGACTCCGAAGAAAGGCTCACTGCCTTGAAAACGGAAATCCATCATCGCCCCGGTGATGGTGTGACAGCTGAGCTCTTTACCCAAACACTGCAACCCAAAGGATTTCAGGTCCATCTATTTCCTCATAATCAAACCGTGGGTGCAGACATTCTTAAAGGGGTGCAAGGGAAATTTCCCCATTGGCGCTATAGGCTAGGACAACGCTTATCGGGCATTGATTCTCTCTCCCCCGAGGCAGCATTATCGTTAATGTGCGTTGCTCAAAAATCTCAGCAAGATTAACGAATGGGTTAAGCGAAAATATAGTTGTTCGCGAGCATTATCAGACTATTTTTTAGTCTCATAATGCTCGTAAGCATCAATAATTTTTGACACTAAGGGATTGCGCACAATGTCGCCTTTACCTAAGTGACAAAACGAAATGCCTTCGATCGATTGCAAAATTTTTTGGGCAACAGCCAACCCGGACGTTTGACTCGTCGGTAGATCGGATTGGGTGATATCACCTGTGATAACCATTCGTGAGTCCCTGCCTAGCCGGGTCAGCATCATTTTCATCTGGGCGGGCGTCGTGTTTTGCGCCTCATCAAGAATGACAAAGGCTCGGTTTAAGGTACGTCCTCGCATATAGGCAAGCGGGGCAACTTCAATGGTGCCTCGCTCCATTAAGCTGGTAATTCGCTCTGCCTCAATCAACTCATACAAGGCATCATAGAGAGGCCGCAAGTAGGGGTTCACTTTTTGTTGCAAATCTCCCGGTAGAAACCCTAACTTTTCTCCTGCTTCGATGGCTGGGCGGGTCAAAATCAACCGTTCATATTCATTGGCTAGCAGTGCTTGTACCGCTAATACGGCAGCCAAATAGGTTTTTCCAGTACCGGCAGGACCAATGCCAAAGGTTAATGTATATTTGCGAATGGATTGGATATACTGTCGCTGGCGTAAGGTTTTAGCCCGAATCTGCTCTCCTCGACGGGTCGTGGCTAAAATATCCTGCTGGAGGTCTTGCCATTCTTCTTGACGCTTGGCGTTGAGGACCTGGCGAGCAGCCATAATATCGACTGGCGAGATTGGTTGCCCGGTTTGCCAAGCCTCTTCTAGTAAATAAATCAGCTGCTGACAAAGTTGTGTTTGCTTATCCGTTCCAGAAATAAGGAGTTCTTGTCCTCGCAAAACCAATTGCGCCCCAGTTTGCTGAGCAAACAGCTTTAAATTCCCTTGCTGCTCACCGGCTAGGGCAATTGCACTTTCTGGGCTGGGTAGCTGAAGCGTCAGTCCCATAATGACTTGAGATGAATAGGGGGGAGACAAACAAAAACGAATCAGAAATTCTGATGTTATGTCTATCAGTAGCCTTGAGCTTAAGACTACTCATAACAATAGATTCTTAACTTCGGGGCGCTTTTGCTTAACGGCGCCGTTTTTGAGGAGGCCTTTTGGGGCGAGAGGGCTGCTTATTCGCCCCTCCTTCATTGAAAACTTCCAGGTACACCGATTGGTTGGCTGCTTTGCCAGCCATTTCCAACACTGTGCGCATCGCTTGGATGGTCCGCCCGCCTCGGCCAAAAACTCGCCCTTTATCTGTTCCTGAAAAGGCCAGACGGATCCACACTTTACCACTGGCATTCGTCTCGCAGTCTATGCTCAAAGTATCCGAGGCTTCAAGAAAAGGTTCTACAAGAAAGCGAACAAGGACCGAATAATCAGTCTGAGTGGTAGAGGTTGAAGGCATAAGTTAAAAGGTTAGGCTTTGGCCTTGGCGGGTTCTAAAAGACTGGCTTTTTCCAAAATGCGACGCACGGTGTCTGTAGGCTGAGCACCATCTTTGAGACGCTTTGCGATCGCATCGACATGCAGACGGGTTTCATCCGTGATGGGGTTATAGTATCCCAACTCTTCCAAGGGACGACCATCTCTGCGATCGCGGCTATTCATGGCCACGATTCGGTAGCTAGCAGCTCTCTTTTTGCCGTATCGCTTGAGTCTGAGTTTGATCATATTGAGGTCGAAAATGCTCCGGTTGTTTGAGTAAGGTTTGCAAATTCCGGTAAAGGAATCAAGATAAATTTACTCAGATTCTCCATCATACCATTGTGTAGATGGATATCAAGTCTCCATTTCCAATCCCTGTCAGGGAGATATGGCTAAACGAACTTGGATCAGCTTTTTATGACAAATTGAATGGGGCAAGGCTGCTTCTGTACTGGAGTTTGGAAGAAACAGGTATAGTAATGAATATCATTCTCATGCCACATCTATGCTCAAGGTCCAACAACTCGCCGTCGATTACCGAGGGGTAAGAGGGTTAGATGGTATTAGCTTTCAAATTGAGCTCGGCCAACTCGTAGGGATTGTCGGTCCCAATGGCGCAGGTAAAAGCACCATGATGAAAGCGATGTTGGGACTGGTACCAACGGTGAGTGGCCAAGTGAGCTTCTATACCTGCCCCTTATGCCATCAGCTGGAGCGAGTGGCCTACTTTCCTCAGCGAGAGTAAGCAGATTTTGCTATCGTCCGCTTATTTTTTGATCCAATAATAGCGACCGATTGTTTTTCCTATTTATATATGATATTTTTCTTCTATCGGTTTTTATATCGATAAAAATTAGATGAGTTAATACAGATTCTTTAGTAATCAAGCTCTGATAATTTATTGAAGTCATGACTAACTAAGTTGATCGGTGTTTTTTAGCTCATCTTTATGGCTGAGATATCGTTCTTCTGACTCTACTGGTTTCCCCCCGCCTCCTTTTTTTGATTGTGTGTTCCATTTTCGCTTCAGTTTCTAGTTCGTAGATATGGAATAAGATCATCATATTAGTCCTGACTTATTGAATTGCCTTGGTCAGAGCGGCCTGAGTGCATGGACATTTCCTAGCAAATGCGTTTTCAGTATTCGTTAGCATCTTTCATCACCCGTTTGGGGTGACGAGAACAGAGTTTAAAAGTCTCTGTTTTCTAGCGCCACGGAGATTGCTAGCCGCACTGTTTTAGGGGCTGATAGATCATGCCTACTGGTTCCTTCTTGTTATTTATTCAGTCTTGCATTGGTATGACTGAAAGCGGCAGATTCCCTAGTGCTTGTGCCCAATTTTTCGGTCCTGATATCAGTAGTAACGATAGTTTGCTGGTTTTAACGGCTTTAGGGGCGAATTAGAACTGAGTTCGATTGAGATGAGAACCGGCTGAACCTCAAAAAATCAATGCTTTTCGTATTGCAGGAGGTGTGAGTTTTTGATGTTAATTAGTATTGTCTGCACCACGGACTGTGAGGAATATCGCGAGTCAAGGTGATGAGCTGAACTGCTTTAAAAGGTTTTGTAAGTGTTGTTGGAAAGAATAACTATGTCTAAGTCACAAGTGAATATATCGAGTCTGTTGAATAACCAGGACATAACACCCAACGCCATTAATTATCATGTTGGTGAGAATCATCTTAGTGCTGCGAGCAACGACATGTTAGTGGTTATCGATTCAGCAGTAGACGACTATTCCCTACTGGTGTCGGGGGTGCGGCAGGGTGCCCATGTTGTGGTCCTTGAGAAGAATCACAACGGAGTGGCGCAGATCTCTGCAGCTTTAGAAGCCTATGGTGCAATTGAGAGTCTGCATATTGTGTGTCATGGGTCGCCAGGATGTTTATATCTAGGCAATTCTCAATTGAGTTTGAAGACTTTAACTCATTATGCAGATCAGATTGCGAGTTGGTCTAAACGATTGAGTGGGAATGAATTGTTACTGTATGGCTGCCGGGTTGCTGCTGGTGATGCAGGTGAAGAGTTTGTGGACAAAATACATCGATTGACTCAAGCAACGGTGGCGGCCTCTGCAAACCCTGTGGGTGAGGCTCGACAGGGAGGTACTTGGCAATTGGCTTCATTTTTTGGCGGAATTAAGAATGCTCAGGCTTTTCTTCCAGAGACCCAGCAAATTTACGCGGGTATTTTTACAGAGGTACTGAGCAAAAGTGTCGACGAATATGATGAGTCGTTGCTTATCCATTGTCTCCCCTGAAACTTTATCAATCCTGAATAGCCATTCAATATCGAGGTGGATCATGATGACATGTGATATTCCTCTTATCTGGATCATGATAGGGGTTGCGGGTTCAGGTAAAACTACCATAGGCCGGTTATTCGCGGCCCGTTTAGAGTGTGATTTTTTAGAAGGCGATCTACGCCATCCTGTGCGTAACATCCAAAAGATGGCTGCGCAAAAACCACTGACCGATGCGGATCGACAGATGTGGCTGGATGAGATCGCAGATGATATTCGCTGGGCCATTGATCTAAAGCGCGAAACCGTCCTCACCTGTTCTGCCCTTAAGCAAGCGCATCGACAGCAATTAATGGCTTTGGGCTCGGTACAGCTTGTCTGGTTAGAAGTATCAGAATCTGAGCTGCTTCAGCGTTTGACTCAGCGAGAGAACCACTACATGCAGGCCAGGCTCTTAGCCAGTCAGCTCGATGCCTTTGAACCTATTGGCTCTGAAGAATCCATTCTGACCGTTGATGCGACTCAGCCTCCGGCTTGGGTCGTTGAGCAAATCTGGCGGCAAGCCCTTCACTGTTATCCCAAATTGAACCGAGTCTGGTGGGAGCGCTAGTTGATTGTAGACCAGGCAACCAGGGATACTGCTGATAGGGATATTCCCTCCATCCGCTTATTCTCAAAGGACATTGCCTGTGACTCTGCCTCAACCCCTTCAGCTTTTGGCCCCCCTGTTGAGTCCTGAGCACTTAGCCCCTTTATCAGCTCTCCAACAGCATTATCCACAGGGACTGCGGCATCAAAACTGGCCAGCCTATGCTCAAGGCTCTGATCCACTGGCGTTTTTGTTGCAGGTTTGGCGAGAGCAGCGTCCAGAAAGCGAACCGCCCGCCCCAATCTGGAAATGCGATGCCTCGGCCATCGAAGCCTGCCCTCATATTTCTACCTTGGTCAATAGTATCCACGGGTTTCAAAGTGAAGACGGTGACCCAGACCAATGGCTGGTGGCCGCCTGGTGGTGGGGAACAGCAGCTGTTGTCTGTCGAACATCTGCGGATAAGTTAGAAAATGCGATCGCAGGTTGGTATCAGCGGTATCGCTGTGCAGTTCTCTATTTACAATCTCCTGAAATGGAGCAAGATGCGCAAATTTTGAAAGCCTATGAAGCTGACCTTACCTGTAGCCATTCCTTAGAAGTGCCCCAGCAAGTCGATTTATCTTGGGCGATTAGAGATGGCTTTGATTGGGGTCAATGGCAACTTCCTTCGGCCCTCCAACCTTGGGGCAGTCAAGCAGAGTTGGGACAAACTGTCATTGCGAATAATCCCGCCAAAACTGCTACATCTTCATCTAAAAATCACTAATTTATATTAAAACTCATTTAAAAAGCTAATTTTCTAATCTCAGCACAAAAAATTAGTTTTTTCAGACTAATTTAGCTAAGACCTAATGCAACAAGAAGCCATTGCTGGCGTCGGGAGTCTGCTTTCTTCTGCCAATTTTCGCAATGTGTGCATGCAGAAATGGTTGAAACGGGTATTGTCCGCGATAGGTTCAAACCATTTTAGTGTTGATAGGCCCGAGAACTATGATTCTCGATAACTTGGGTACAGATGAATAACTAACTATCCTGTATAAGCCTGCGCTTTGAGCGCAGGACTCGTCAGGTTCCACCTATACCGCGGTAGAAAGGTCTCCTTTGAAGTCTTCAAAGGAGACAGAATGACATATCGCAAGTTATCCCATAGTGTGTGGGAATGCAAATATCATGTAGTATTTGTGCCGAAATATCGAAAGAGAAGAATATATGGACGAATTAGGCAGAATTTAGGTGATATATTTCATGAACTGGCACGACATAAAGAGAGTGCCATAGAAGAAGGCCATTTAATGCTAGATCATGTTCATATGTTGTTGAGTATTCCGCCGAAATACTCTGTGTCCAATGTGGTGGGCTATGTAAAAGGTAAGAGTGCCATTTATATCGCTCGAGAGTTAGGCAATAGCCGGAATGCGACAGGCCATAAGTTTTGGTCTAGAGGGTATTTTGTCTCAACAGTCGGCAGAGATGAGGAAGTGATTCGTCGATATATCAGACATCAGGAACAAGAGGAGCAAAAGCTTGAGCAATTGAACTTGTTTCGGGCGTAGCCCAAATCCCCTTTAAGGGGTTCTAATTCAAGCCTCCGGTTTTACCGGAGGTATCTGACTAAATAGTTTCATCCTTTTGGAGCTGATGCCTTGCTCTACCATCACAACGGTAGAGCAGACGACAACGGCATCCTCATTGCGATTGGCGCCAAATACTGCTCCATCAACCGTTTTTTCTATTCATACCTAAGGCAAATGTGGGGTATGAGGCTGTTCCACAGCCCTCTTTTTCTCCTCATTCTTGTCGTCATTTTATGCAGTCTGCCGGATTGGATCAGCCTGTAGCATTTGCCTTTGTTCTGGTTTTTGTATTCCTATTTATTAAGGAGTTCGTTCATGGTTCAAGCGATCAATACTGTTAATTCCCCTGTTGATATTCCTAGTGCACTCACAAATCTACCTCAGGATAATCCCCAAGAAATCCTCAGTTTTGCACTTAAGCAATTCGGGTCGTGCACCAAAAAAGTGTGGGTTTGCTAAACCGATAGGGAGTTGAGTTATCCTTTCCCCTGATGCAATGTCCTCTATGTGGTCATCCAACGACCCACTAACACGGTAAAACCAGTAAAGGCAGCCAACGTTACCGTTGCCTCCACTGCTAGCGAACTTTCAGTGAAACCTTTGATACCCTCTATTATCACCGTCAGATTTCTCCTCAAACCCTTCAGACCATCCTTCAATCTCATGCTGAAGGCAGTAGTTTGCGCGGACTCGCTCGAATTACGGGTGTGGCTTATAACACCTGTGTGAGTGTAGTTCGCTCCGCGAGCCATAAAGCCCAAATGATTCACAACCAAGAAGGTCAGGCCGTTTCGACTGACGTCATCAATGCTGATGCGTTATGGTCTTTTGTCAAAAAAAGCAAAAGCACTGTGAACCGGAAGAATTGAGCGTCGGCGATTGCTGGATAGCGTTGAGTCTTGCCAAAGACAGTGGCTTAGTGCTCAGTGGTCGTATTGGCAAACATACCGACGAGCTCGCTCAAGCATTGATTGAGAATACTGAAGGCAAAACCGCCTGTCACCATTGGCAAACGGATGGTTGAGACGGTTACTCACGCCAATTACCCGATGAGGTGATCCATCACGTGAGTAAGGCCCTGACGCAACGCTTAGAGCGGACCAATGGAATACTATGGCAACAGACCGGGCGCTGGCATCGACGACAAAACAAATTTGGTAAAGTCTGGCAACAGAGTACAGTGACCTTAAGACTGGTGCTAACCTATTTCAACTGGATCTGGTGCCACTCTCGATTTAAAAAATACGGCTGCACAACGTGCTGGGCTGACGGAACATCCTTGGGAATGGCAAGATTTAGCCACCTATCACACACTTTATTGATGCACAACCGATGTTCCTGATTCCGGTGATGTTGACATTAGGGGTTCTATCTTTCCGGCAGCGGGTTGGAGATTCTAAATCACTGCCCATTCCTTAGTTTGTCCTCGGCTTTGTAGCACTGATTGGGGTGAGCAGTTTTCAGCTTTTACCAACTGCATGGACTGAGACCCTGACCCAAGGAAATAAATTTTTACTGACCGTGTCGATGGTAGCCATGGGACTTGAAACCAAACTCCATAAGTTTAAGGAAATGGGTCTACGCCCCCTCTATTTGGGCGCTGCGGCCTGGTTGTTTATCTCGATTTTGAGCCTTACTCTAGTGGAAGCCTTCTATCTGTAAAGATCTCCTATTTACAGAGATCTCCATTGTTTAGCTCAGTTTGAGTAGGGAACGGGTGCCAACCAAACCCTAGCCCATGTTATAAACACATCCTCTTATCGATTGCAGGTTTCTACAGGTGGAATGAAAGGTGTGCGACAATGGCTAGGGTTTAGTCGTGGAAAGATGTTCAAAAGTCGGAAAGCTTGGATCTTAAGTGCGATCGCATGTCTGTTTGTGGTCTTTATGTCCTGCCAGTCTCCCCGGCCTGTCGCTCAATCTCCTCCCGTCTCTCCATCACCAGAGGCGACGCCCGCAGCATCGCCGCCCGATGCTCCGTCTCCAACGACTGCTCCGCTACCTGTCACCGCTGAGCCGCCCCCCCTGGTTAATGGCGATCGGTTAATGGCAGATCTCAATGCTCTGAACTTTGAGCGCTACACTACAGCCGAGTTAAAGAAAACGAGAGCGTTTATGGCCCAAACCCTCTCGGCATCTGGCTGGACCGTAACAGAACAGCCTTTTGAAACAGGGGTGAATCTTGTGGCTGAACGTCCAGGTATAGCCCCTAATGCAGGGGTCTTACTAGTGGGCGCTCATTATGATTCGGTCCGAGGGTCTCCTGGGTCAGATGATAATGCCACTGGAGTGGTGGTGGCTTTGGAAGTGGCGAGACTGCTGGGCGATCGCAAAACGATACGGCCCCTGCGCATTGTTCTATTTGATCAAGAAGAAGCCGGACTGGTGGGTAGCTATGCCTATGCCCAACGCCCCGAAAATCTCAAAAATTTAGACGGCGTCGTGATTTTGGAAATGCTGGGCTACTCCTGTTCGACACCGGGCTGCCAGCAGGTTCCTGGAGAATTCAAGGTGAAGCTACCCAGTGATAAAGGAGACTTTCTTGCGATCGCAGGCGATACAGAGCACCTACCATTACTGAATGCCTTTAGCGAGCATCATCAGCCAAACTTACCGGCGTTAGTCCCTGTCTCCATTCCTTTTAAAGGTCTATTAACCCCTGTCATCCTGCGCAGTGACCATACGCCATTTTGGTTTGAAGGGATAGGAGCCGTGATGCTCACCGATACCGCCCATCTGCGCAATCCCCACTATCATCGGCGCACCGATACACCGGATACAGTAGATGCAGCATTCCTAACGGGCAATGCTCAAACCGCTGTTAATGCAATAACCGCCCTCTTAGACCGACCGCAAAGTTTCTTGACGACTGAAACCGACAAATCTTAAGCTTTCTCAGGATTCAGGCACTGCCTATCATTGCTCGTTTTCATGGATTAACCGTCTAACCCTCATATTTGGCTAGACTTTCCAGCGGTAGCTGCAGCACGATAGACTTCTACATATAATTAGGATATGTGAAAGAAATCATAAAGTATCGTGAATTTTTGTTGACTTTACTTTATGGTTAATCATATCTACACCGATTCAGGACCATCTGTTATTTTTCCTGCAATCATTTTTCGATTTATAAATAAACTGGAGATCTATCCATGACCATAGCAGTCGGACGCGCCCAGGAGCGAGGATGGTTTGACGTCCTCGACGACTGGCTTAAGCGTGATCGGTTCGTCTTTATTGGTTGGTCAGGTATCCTACTTTTCCCCTGTGCGTTTCTATCCATCGGGGGATGGTTTACCGGCACAACTTTCGTAACTTCCTGGTACACCCACGGTCTTGCTAGCTCCTACCTAGAAGGGGCTAACTTCTTGACCGTTGCTGTATCCACTCCCGCCGACAGCCTCGGCCACTCCCTACTTCTACTTTGGGGACCCGAAGCTCAAGGTGACTTCACCCGCTGGTGTCAGCTGGGTGGATTGTGGAACTTCACCACATTACATGGTGTCTTCGGCTTGATCGGCTTCATGCTGCGTCAATTCGAGATTGCCCGTCTAGTCGGCGTGCGTCCTTACAACGCAGTTGCCTTCAGCGGTCCTATCGCCGTGTATGTTTCCGTCTTTTTGATGTATCCTTTGGGCCAATCCAGCTGGTTCTTTGCACCTAGCTGGGGTGTAACAAGCATCTTCCGATTCTTGTTATTTGCTCAAGGTTTCCACAACCTAACCCTCAACCCCTTCCACATGATGGGTGTTGCAGGTATTTTGGGTGGTGCGCTGTTGTGCGCCATTCACGGAGCCACTGTTGAGAACACCTTGTTTGAAGACGGTCAAGACGCCAATACATTTGCTGCGTTCACTCCGACCCAAGCAGAAGAGACCTACTCCATGGTCACTGCTAACCGATTCTGGTCTCAGATTTTCGGGATTGCCTTTTCCAACAAGCGTTGGTTGCACTTTTTCATGTTGTTCGTTCCTGTGACTGGTCTATGGGCTTCTGCCATTGGCCTCGTGGGTATCGCTCTCAACATGCGTGCTTATGACTTCGTTAGCCAGGAAATCCGGGCTGCTGAAGACCCTGAGTTCGAAACCTTCTACACCAAGAACATTCTCTTGAATGAAGGTCTGCGCGCTTGGATGGCACCCCAAGACCAAATCCATGAAAACTTCATCTTCCCTGAAGAAGTTCTACCTCGCGGTAACGCTCTGTAGACTCTAACTTCAAACGATAAAGTTTGATGGAAAGCCCCCGAATAATCGGGGGCTTTTTTAGTGTCAGTAGGATTGATCAATTTCTGCAGACGCTAGATGAGAAAACTGCGACCATACCTTTAGTCCATGTATCTTATGGATATCCCCCTTAAACCTGAAACATAAAGCTTTAACCCAACGGGAGGTGCCTGCAGTCCAATGGGTGGTGTTGCCTTAATAAATACCCCCTAACTCATACAGAGAGAGGGGGTAGGGACTTTTTTGATGATTATTTCTGATTTAAGTCAAGCTAAAACCAGATAGTACAAATTCTAGCAGTAGCTTGATTAGACTCAGGTTGCCCAAACAAAATCGAGATCGAACATCAAGGCGAAAAAATTTTTCCAGGTGGCTTTGTTCGGCCAGTCATGCCTTTATTTTTGCTATGGAGACCTATCAGGCATTCTGCATTGTCCGTGCGATCGCAACCGACAAAACCACGCCCCAAAAAGATATAGCTTCCCGGTCTATTCATTGGGAAAAATTTTGGCTCCAATGCATTTGGCTTTAACGATTGCAGAGATCTCGATGGGACAGCGATCACTGAGCTGCCTTGGCAGGTGGGCTAGCATTGACGCATCTCTAGGAACTGGACATGCGCAAAGGCTGGAATCCTACCCGTCGCAATCGCAATATTGGTACTTCAAAGCAAGGTCAGGGACAAAATAATCAGCTGGTGATTCCAAAATCCTGGCCAGGTGATCGGGTGTTTTGGGAAGTACTTCACAAGCCTATTGCGATTCAAGCAAAGATTGGCGAATGTAAGCTGACATTTCTAGTGGAGCCTCCGCGCCCTGAGTGTTTTTATCCCTGTACTGTCGCAGATGTGATGTCTGTTTTAGAATACGTTCCCCAGTCTGACCTGGAGGGCTTGGAGCTGATTATTTTTCGTCAACCGACGCGCAAACAAGATCAACTCAATCCTGTCTGGGGCCGTTTCCTGTACTATGCGACACCTAGACCACATTCAGGGACTGCAATTTGTATCGAAGCCCATAATCTCAATACCCCCTTGCGGTGGTCTCTCTCCCTAGGGCCAGACGCTCGCGATGAACTCACTCGACTGGAAGCTGATGGCCATCGGATCGAAAAAGGACGACGTGATTACACGATCCACCGAACTGATGAGTCGGTTCGCAATACCATCCTCTTTCGAACCCTTTTCCATGAACTTGGGCATTATGTGGATTGGAGGCACAGCGTTGTTCTACCCAGTCTTGATACCACTAGCGATGCTGAAGATGAGCGGCTGCGCCAAAAGTTTGACTCTCAGCCTTCGCAAGATAAAGAAGCTTTTGCCCATCGCTATGCCCAAAATCTAGCGACCCAACTGCATCAAGCGGGTCACATCCCTTTTAAACCTCAGCCCAATGAAAAAGCTTTACTGGATAAGGGGCTAAAGCCTGTTTGGTTTACGCCCAATCTCTCGTAAACATTCAGAAGACATCAATAGTCTGGTGGTGAAATTAGTAAACGAATTGATTGCGGATTTGCGATCGCAAGCCCGTCACGACGATGCCTATGATTTGCTTTGGGACATGGGCGAAGACGCGGTTGAAACCTTATTCATAACTTTGTGTGATGACGAGGAAGAAAACCAGGTACGCGAGAGCTGTTCCCAGCTGATGGGTCATGTCATACCAGAGGGTGTAAACCAGCTCTTGGTGCTACTGGAGAAGACTCAAGGTGATCAGGCAGATTTGGCGGCCTGGGGACTGCGATACAATCATGCACCTGCAATCATTGAACCTCAGCTATTCAAATTGCTACAGGATAGTTCGCCCACTATTCGGGCTAATGCAGCTCGCGCGCTTCGTTATATCCATATTGATTTACAGACCTTTGATTCTCGATTGCTAGAAGCTTTACAAGATGAGTGCATCGAGGTTCGGCTTGATGTGTTGCGTATCCTCATTGAGTTAGTAGAGGTTGGGCTTGAGCAATATGGTGTTTGTAATGTCACTGCACTGGCTGCAGCCGTCCACACAAGGATGAATTCCAGTTGAGTAAATTCAGAAGAATATCACTTGTCTAATACAGTGTTGACTTGTCTTGCACCGGAAAACCCTCATCTTGCTGATACCTGAAATATCACCTGCGGGATGTCAATATCCCTTATTGCTCTATTCCATTCATCTGTCATCCCAAACATACTGAGATTGTATGGTCTGCCTTCTGAAAGAAGACTCATATGTTCTGTTCCAGTTATGAGGGCTTAGTACATTTGCTAGAGGGTGACGTACCACTTATCTTGCAAAGCGTCGAACGCTGCAAAGCCAAAAGTTCTTATACCTCTAATGATTTGCTGGGGGGAGAAAATTTGGAAGCCCTAGTCTTATTCTTTGGGGACTACCAGGTCGGCATAGTCTGTGAGGGTGAGACTGATGAAGTTTATATTTCAAACGGTTTCCAGTTTGCACCTCATTTCAGGATAGATATATCGCAGCAAAAACCGTGGAAAGCAATTCTAGGGATGCAGCTTTTCTCTGTGTGGCAGCTCACAAATAATCGTGGATATGATGATGGTCTCCAGTTTGAGTTTGGGATTGCTGGGCAACAAACACGCATTCTTGTGGATGGAGCAGCCGCCGAGATCAGGCTATGGGAAATCAAGCCCTATCTGTAGGTCAATGGCACTGACTTAAGAAGTCAGGAAAAGGCTACAAGTCTTGATAGATATAGGATCAAGACTTGCACGCCATAAACTTCTGCCTTTCACTATGTCTGAGTCAGCCGAAATTCTCAAGCAGCAATTTTCCCAAAGCCTGGGTTTACCGTGGACAGATATCCTTCTAGCCTCAAGGTTAGAGGAACTCCTGAAAGAAGAAGCATTCTCCTATCGCAACCGGATATATAGCCCCATCGTTACGCTGTGGGCCATGCTTTACCAAGTGCTATCAGCCGATAAAAGCCTTCGTAACACAGTCAAATGCATCACGACTTGGCTCACAGCGGCTGGCATCCAACCGCCCTCATCTGATACCGGAGCCTACAGCAAAGCCAGAAGTCGCTTTCCAGAGTCACTGTTGCAACGTTTAATTCCCGAAAGCGCTGAGTGCTTAGCGCAACCCCTCTCCCCAGAGCACCTCTGGTGTGGTCGGCCCGTCAAGGTCTACGACGGAACCACCGTGTTGATGGCTGATAGTGCGGCCAACCAAGCATCATATCCACAACATGGCAATCAAACAGCAGGCTGTGGTTTTCCCATCGCTCGCTTGGTAGTGTTCTTCTGTTTGGTTACCGGTGCAGTGGCGTCAGCTTGTATTGCCTCCTGGGACACCAGTGAAATTGTCATGAGTCGTTTGCTCTATCAAGACCTTGAGGTCGGTGATGTGGTCATGGCGGACCAAGCTTATGGCAGCTATGTTGATCTAGCCATCATTCAACAACACAGGGCTGATGGAGTGTTGCGTAAACATCATGCTCGCAAGACTGATTTCCGCAAAGGCAACAAGCATGGCATTGGTGATCATCAGGTGACATGGCATAAGCCAGCCCAACGGCCTGAGCACATGAGTGAGCAAGATTTTGCCCTGATTCCTCAAACATTGGTCGTTAGAGAGGTGTGTTTGCGCTTATCCCTTAAGGGCTTTCGCGACCAGCACATTATTGTGGTGACGACGCTGCTGGATGCTCAACGCTACAGCGCTGGGCAACTGACTCGCTTGTATGGCTGGCGTTGGCCAGTGGCGGAAGTCAATCTGCGCCATCTCAAAACCACCTTAAAAATGGAGATGCTCAGTGCCAAAACTCCGGATATGGTGCGCAAGGACATTTGGGTACATTTGTTGGGCTATAACCTACTCAGAAGTCTCATGGAACTTGCGGCACCGCTAGCAGATAATGCTAGAACTCAACTGTCTGTGCAAGGAGCACGACAACACGAGAGTGTTTAGATTTTTGTGTAAGCAGCAGTGTATTCAATAGTTGAATCGTGTTGGGAACAGAATAGCAAAATGGGACAGCGCCGCCTTCCAATTCAGAATTGGTCTGGTCCATCGCTTCGAAATATTCCTCATCGCTAGAAACATCAATTTGTAGACAGACTCTTCATTAGGGAAAACCGCTTTGGTCTTAATCACCTTTCTCAGTGAGCGGTTGAGCGACTCAATGGCATTGGTGGTGTAGATAACCTTACGGATGGCCATTGGGTATTGAAACAACGGGGCAACATTATCCCAATGTCGTATCCAGATTTGGCTAATGCCAGGATACGTCTCGTCCCATTTATGGGCAAATGCATCCAACGCAGCCTCAGACTCTTCCAAAGTGGCCGCTTGGTAAATGGGCTTGAGGTCTGCAGCTACGGCTCGACTTTCCTTCCACGGCACATGGCGAAGGCTATTACGAATAAGATGGACAATACAAACCTGCACCTGGGTCTGAGGGTAGACCGACTCAATCGCTTGAGGAAAACCTTTGAGTCCATCACAGCAAGCAATCAAGATATCCTGAGTTCCTCGATTTTTAAGGTCTGTGAGCACCGAAAGCCAGAATTTTGCTCCCTCTCGTTCAGCGGCTCCTATCCATAATCCCAACAGTTCCTTGTTGCCCTCCACAGTCACTGCCAAAGCGACATAGACAGCTCGCTTGCTGACTTGACCATTGACTTTGATGTTCACATACAGCGCATCAAGATAGACAATCGGATACACCTCATCCAGCGGCCTTGAACGCCAGTCTTTGACCTCTTCCATGACGCTATTGGTGACGTCACTAATCAGAGCTTCAGAGATATTGGCCCCATACAGCTCCACCAATTGGGCTCGAATATCACGGGTGGTCATGCCCCGAGCATATAAGGCGATGATTTTCTCATCGAGCCCTGCGATGCGTCGCTGGCCTTTAGGCACCAGGACAGGCTCAAACTCGCCGCAACGGTCACGAGGAATCGATAGGTCCATCTCTCCTTGTTCAGACTGGACGGTCTTTTTCGAGTAACCATTGCGACTATTTCTGGGGCCATTAGAATTCTCATCACCTGACTGATCGTTGGAGGATTGCTGCAGGTGATGAGTCAATTCACCTGCAAGGGCTCGTTCCACTAGGCGTTTGCTGAGTCGTTTAAGCAGTCCTGATTCGCCCAGAATATCTTCCGGTTGAGGGTTCTCTCCGATGAGTTCATCTAACAGTTCATCGACTCGATTGGGAGCTTTTTTCTTTCTAGACATCGTACGGTCTCCTGATGTGTTTGGATCCTAGACCGCTTACACAAAACTCTGAACAGTCCCACAACACTTCAATCAGATGCTTGCTTTGTTGGCGACAGCCAACCGTGCGACCAGAAAGCGGTTGTTTACTCATCTACTTGAGACCATGGCAGCCGATCTATTACCCTCTCGACCGAATCGGCACGAACCGAGAGTCGTCAAACGCAGACCCAAATCTTTCCCGCGAATGCGACAACCTCGCTCTGCTCTCAAAGCTAAGCTAGCTGTTTGATTGAGCTTAAGTCAGTGCCATTGATCTGTAGGTATTATCTCAATCAAAAAATCTTGATCTAATGAACGATTCTCTCAAAACCTTACCGACAGACCAACTACTTTCTCAAGCAGAACAATGCGCTCGTTCGGTCGATGATGAAAGTGATCTGTATGGGGATATTCTTTATGCTCTTCATCTCCGTTCAGACCCTCAGATTTTTGATACTGCTGTGGAATGGTGTAAAAGCTCTGAATCCTGTATGAGAGCATTGGGGGCTGCCGTCTTATCACAACTTGGATGTGCAGATCGCCACTCACCCTATCCTTTTGGCGACGCTGCACTGCCAATTCTGTTGTCACTGCTCCACGATCCTGAAACAGAAGTTCTTTGCAGTGCTATCAATGCTTTGGGTCACCATGCATCCTATGATTTCTTATGGGAAAGCAGTGAACTGATGGCATTTGCCAATCACGATTCTGCAGATGTCCGTTTCTCAGTGGCCTATGCTTCAGGCGGTCCTCAGTGCGATCGCTCTGAGCTTGCAGTCGCAATGATGTGTCGATTAGCTCAGGACGATGGCTATGATGTGCGCAATTGGGCATTGTTTGGTTTGGGCAACTTAAGTGATGCAGATTCTCCCCAAGTTCGCGAGGTTCTGTTTCAAGGTTTATCGGATCCTGATGATGAAATCCGAGGAGAGGCGGTTATAGGCCTTGCTAAACGCCAAGATACCCGCGTTATCCCTGTAGTGCTCAAGGAATTAGCACTACCATCCGTCGATGTTCTAGTGATTGAAGCTGCCGTAGAATTTCCACAGCCCCAATATCTGGTGCATCTGGAAGAATTACTAGCAGCTAACCCTGATGATTATGACCTTAACAAAGCAGTTAAAAAATGTAGCCAGTTGTAAGGGTGCCAAGATCAGTATCATTTGCTGTACTTATTTAGCACAGCGGACATGGACAAATGCAAGAGTAGTTTGCCACTGAATGGTTTGGTGCAATAACTTCTGAGTCAACAGTGCTTGAATCTGTTTCACATCTGTCGCTGAACAATGCTGCCCTAGACGCTTTCCATAAGAAAGGCGATCACCACTTGTCGCAAACCACCGTTCAATCAACTTAGGAGTGACATATAGGCTCATGTCAGTTTGTTCTAAGTCTATTGTGATCGGTTGATCAGCAAATGCAGTTTGTAGATCAGATTCATCCCAAGTGAGTTGCGTATCGCCCGTATCACCTTGATATAAGGCGGCTTCAGCCGTTTGCCAACGCTGATACAACGCCTGACCTACATCCTCTGCCTTCACCAAGTCACAGATCCGTTGCCCATATTTGGGAATCGTTTCCGCTAGAACGATCTGCCCCTCCGGCCTCAGAAGGCTGATCAGCTGTTGGGCCAGGTTTTCAGCGGCTGGCCGATCCAGTTGATGCATCTGATTCGCAAAGGTATTCCGACCTAGAATCCAATCAAACTGCAGATCGGGTGTATGGTCATAGATCAGAGTTTTAAGGTCAGAACTCGACCCTGCGACACAAATAGGCCGTTGCAAGGCTGAAAGGGCCTTCACTTGCGCTTCCAGGGTCTGAGCGACTTTATCTGAGGAAACGTGGGTATAGACACTGCCTTCCGGAGTCCGTCGTAACGCTTCCCAGGTGAGTAGCCCCGTTTGGCTGCAGACCTCCAGAACCACATGATGACGTTGAATTTGAGTGAAACTGAAAATGCGATCGCGTACCCAAGCCGCATGATCGCCCGTTTGACTCATAGTGCGCTGTAACCACCGTTCCCGCTTCGAATCTTTCGGGCCATAACTGACCGTCTCTTGGGTACTCGTCTCCGAAATTCCAGAGAGTTGGGCTTCCCGCTGACGCGCAATCTGGGTTTGAATCGCCGCTTCAGCTCCTTGATCGGACGGTTGGTAAAAGACCTGTCCTTGAAGACTGTCCGGTAAATATTGTTGGGCAACCCAGTGATCGCGATAAGCATGGGGATATTTATAGTTAGCGCCATGGCCAAAGGCATGTTTGTCACGACTTTTATCCCTAAGGGGATTAGGAACATCCCCCTCCCGTTCCTTCTCAACCGAGGCCAAGGCATCGAAATAGGCCAAAGCGCTATTGGACTTGGGAGCAGTCGATAAATAAAGGGCTGCCTGGGCCAAAGGATATTGCCCCTCAGGTAACCCAATGCGATCAAAGGCTTGAGCACAAGCCATCACCACACCGACGGCTTGCGGATCCGCCAACCCCACATCCTCACTGGCTAAAATGATCATCCGACGAAAGATAAAGCGCGGATCTTCTCCGGCATAGACCATACGGGCTAACCAGTAAAGGGCCGCATCGGGGTCTGACCCCCGCATACTTTTGATAAAGGCGCTGATCGTATCAAAATGGGCATCACCCTCTTTGTCATAGAGAACTGCCCGCCGTTGGATAGAGGCTTCCGCGACAGCCAAGGTAATGGGAATCACACCCTGGTCATCGGGCTCGGTGGTTTCAATCGCCAGCTCTAAAGCATTCAGCAACGCTCTGGCATCCCCATTCGCCACATTAATCAGGTGCTCCGTTGCGGCTCCTTCCAACTCAATGGCCGTATCACCATAGCCAAAATATTTATCCTGCAAGGCCCGCTCTAGCACCTGCCGAAGGTCGTCTGGCATCAGGGATCGCAACTGAAAAATTCGAGATCGGCTCACCAGGGCTTTGTTGACCTCAAAATAGGGATTTTCGGTGGTCGCCCCAATTAAAATCACCGTGCCATTCTCCACCCAGGGCAGCAAGGCATCTTGCTGGGCTTTATTGAACCGATGCACTTCATCCACAAACAAAATCGTGCGTTGACCATATTGCCCCCGTCGGTCCTGGGCTTCATCCACGGATGAGCGAATATCTTTGATGCCAGCTAAGACCGCATTCAGGGCCAGAAAATGGGCTTGGGTGGTATTGGCAATAATCTGGGCCAGGGTGGTTTTGCCCGTGCCCGGAGGGCCATAGAAAATCAGAGAAGAAAGTTGATCCGCCTGGATTGCACGCCGCAATAATCGTCCTGGGCCAACAATCTCATCCTGGCCCACAAACTCATCCAAAGTGCGGGGACGTAACCGTGCAGCCAGGGGAGCCTCCGTTTCTAAAAGCTGTTGACGATGCTGCTCAAATAAATCCATCGCCTCAGTGCTTAAGACCGTCGCGAGAAGGTTTTAGGTTTGAGGGTGCCCACTTCCAGTTGGGCTTGGCGTTTCTGATTCTTCCGCATGATGGTGAGGGAGAGCTGATCACCCGGCGTCACAGACTGTAAGAGCTGCTGCAGTTGCTCAGTATTATCAATTTGAGTTTTGCCAATTTGTACAATCACATCGCCAGACTTTAACTGAGCCACTGCCGCTGGCGAATCGGACAAGACATCCACCACCAGCACCCCTTTCTCTTGCTCGACTTGTAGGTCCAGCTCTTCTTGTAACAACGCCTTCGTCTCTGCCGAAACGCTCACCATCCGAATTCCCAAATAGGGATGGGCAACTGTCCCATCATTCAATAATTGCTTACTAATGCGAGCAGCAATCTTCACGGGAATGGCAAAACCAAGCCCCTGAGCGGTGACCCCTGACTCCTGGGACTCGCGAATAATCGCCGTATTAATCCCAATCACCTCACCTTTGAGATTGAGCAACGGTCCCCCTGAATTTCCTGGGTTAATCGCAGCATCTGTTTGGATAAAGTTCACGCGCTGGTCCGGGGCTCCTAGCTGGGAACTAGACCGATCCGTGGCGCTAATAATGCCCATGGTCACTGTATTGTTCAGCCCCAAGGGATTTCCAATGGCAATGGCCCAGTCTCCAGGCTGTAACGTATCTGAATCTCCCAGTTCAAGGGCAGGCAGAGACTCCTTGGCCTCTATTTTAATCACAGCAATGTCGGTGAGGGGATCAGCTCCCTCGACAGTGCCGGGAAACTGCTGGCCGTCCTTGAGCACAACCGTTACTTCATCTGCATCTTCAACGACATGGGCATTTGTTAGGACCAAGCCGGTCTCATCAAAAATAAACCCAGACCCCGTCCCTTGCTCTAGGGAACGATCAGGACGGTCAAACAAACCGAATGACCCTTTGGAGCTACGGGCCGCATTAATACGCACCACAGAAGGGCCGACTTGGTCCACCATTTTGACAATCAAGTTAGAACTAATCTGGGAGCGATTGGCAATTTCTGTGGCCGGAATTTCGGGGGTACTTTGGGGACTCTCAGCAGTGTCGCCCCCTCGATTAAACCAACTTTGACAGCCGGTCTGGAGCAGCGCACTTCCTACCAATAGGGAAAAGACTAGATGTTTAAGGGATCGCTGCATTATCGTAAAACTAGTGCGCATTCAGCGTGATCTGGATTCTTTACTCCACTCTAACCTGGGAGCAATTGGGTATTATGGCCAAATTCAACTTTTGCCATCTGTTTGCAATCATACCTTGGACCTTAGGCAGCGTGGCGAGTGGTCACCTAGTCGCCCATGCTCAGTCAGCCCCCTCTCCTTCACGACTCTGCCCTGCGTCTGTCCTGTCTCGGTTAGTGCGGCATTCCGTCAAGTCGGGGGAAACCTTGACCAGCATCGCCCAGCAATATGGCCTGTCCACCGCCACTCTCAAGGGTATGAACCCTAAACTTAGGCAAGGACGAGCTAGGGTAGGCATGAACTTAGTAGTCCCCCCCTATAACGGCATTTTGGTCGCCGTACCTACCGGCCAGACCCTGCAGGCCGTGGCAAAGGCCTACCGCATTAGCTCGGAGGTCCTGTTTGAAGTGAATGGATGTCAGACCTCACCCAAGGTTGCGTTTGTACCCGGTATCACCTGGTCTCCCAGCATCAACTCTCGCCCCACAGGGATTGCTCCGCTCCAGTCGGTGGGCAACACCTTCCAATCCCCTCGATCGGTAACGGGACGCGATCGCTATCCGTTACCACAGCCCGCATCGATATTAGGAACTTACGGCTGGCGCGTCAATCCAGAGACCCGCAAAATGCAGTTCTACAGCGGCGTCGATTTGCAGGCAACGCCCGGCACCCCGGTCTATGCCGTCAGCTCCGGTACAGTCGTTTTTGCCGGGGAACGGGGTTCGTCTGGCCAAGAGGTGTTTATTCGCCATGCCCAAGGTCGACAAACTCGTTATGGTCGGCTCCAAAATTTGCAGGTCAAAGTGGGGCAACAGGTGCAACCCGGCCATTTGATTGGTGAAGTGACCTCTGCCCCTCAGACAGCCCTTAGATTTGAGGTGAGATATCGGTCCAGCTTGGGATGGGTAGCCCATGACCCCCAGTCTTATTTGCAATCTCTACAAAAGTGAAGGCTAATTGCAATAGTTGAGAAGGAAGTCCTCCATGCCCACTGTATCCGTAGGTTCTGAGAATAAATAGCCTTGGGCATATTCACAATTCATTTGGGTCAGTTCTTCGGCTTGCTCCTCTAGCTCTACGCCTTCCGCCACCACATCCATATGAAGGTTATGGGCTAGGTTGACAATAGTTCTGACAATCTCAAATCCTTCTTCAGAACTCATGCGCCCCACAAAGGAGCGATCAATTTTAAGGGTATCCACTGGGAACGCATTCAGATAATTCAAGGAAGAATAGCCAGTGCCAAAGTCATCAATGCCCAGTTTGATGCCCAAGGTCTTAATAGCATCCAGCTTATCGGCCACATCTGAGGCATGATCCATGAGCACCCCTTCGGTAATCTCTAGCTTAAGACGGTGACAGGGTAAATTCGTGTCCTCGAGAACGGCATGAATATCGTTGACAAAGTTGGGTTGAGAAAATTGCCGACTCGAAATATTGACATTGAGCTGTAAATCCGTGGCCAAGCTGTAATGCTGTTGCCACAGCTGCATTTGACGACAGGCTTGGGCCAATACCCACCCGCCTAAGGGAATAATCAGACCGGCCTCTTCCGCCATCGGTACAAACTCCGACGGCAAGATTAAGCCCCGTTCTGGATGATGCCAACGCACCAAGGCCTCTAGCCCCACTAGGTTTTGGGTATCTAAGGACACAATTGGTTGATAGAACAGCTGAAACTCTTGCCGATCAATGGCTCGCCGCAGATCATTTTCGAGTTGAGAGAGGGCCAGCACTTGCGATCGCATGCTGCTACTAAAGATTTCGTACCGATTTTTACCAAGGTTTTTGGCCCGGTACATGGCGGTATCCGCATCTCGCAGCAATTCTTCCGCATGTTGGTATTCAGGGCTGCTCAGGGCAATCCCGATACTAGTGCCCGTAAAAATCTCATGGCCCTCAATGCTAAAAGCCTGCTTTAACTGCTGTTGGATTCGCTCAGCGGTCTGGAGAACATGCTCCATATTCTGGATGGTGTTCAACAAAATCACAAATTCATCCCCGCCAATGCGAGCAACGGTATCTTGGTCGCGCAGGCAAAATTGCAGTCGATTCCCCACTTCGATTAACAGCCGATCGCCAATCATATGGCCCAGACTATCGTTGATAATTTTGAACCGATCTAAGTCCAAAAATAAAGTGGCAAACTGATCCTCAGGGTGGCGCTGATATTGCTTAATGGCCTGGGTGAGGCGATCCATGAATAATACCCGATTGGGTAAGCAGGTTAAGGCATCATGGAGGGCATCGTGCACCAACTGCTCTCGGGCTAAGTGATATTCCGTGATGTCCGTCTGGGAACCCGCAATGCGGTAAGGCTGCTGATCCGTATCTCTCAAGGCCATACCCCGACTGCGGAACCAGCGATATTCTCCATTTTTATGACGCAGGCGAAATTCACTTTGAAAGTGATTCGTTTCACCCTTGAGATGCATCGATAATTCTTGCTTGAGCCGATCCCGATCGCTGGGGTGAAGCCGATCAAGCCATTCTTCGCAGCGATCGCTAATTTCATCTTCTTCATAGCCAATCATCGCTTTCCAGCGGGGGGAAAAATACACCCGATTGGATCGCAAGTGCCAGTCCCAGAGTCCATCATTAGCCCCTCGAGCCGCTGCGGCATAGCGTTCTTCGCTTTCTCGGAGAATTTGTTCGGCCCGTTTACGCTGGGTAATATCGACCAGATAACTGCGAATCACCTGACTTTCCGGCATGCAGTGAATAGACTGTTCGAAGACGCGATCGCAAACATGTACTTCCCGCACAAAGTAGGTATTGTGCGCTTTCTTGACCTCAGATAAAAACCCCTGCAACAGCGGATGCTGATCGGACTCTAAAATATCTGGAAATTGAGCCACCGCTGCCGGATTAATGTAAGTGATGCTGCCGCTAAAATCTGTTTCAATGATGGGATGGGGCATTAACTCCGGAAAAGAGGAGAGACGAACCAGGGCCGCTTCTCCCAAATTGCGTAATTCTGTATCGGAGGGCAGGAGGGTCTGAGTACTGAGGGACGAAGGACTAGGCGGATCTAAAGAGTTGACAGCAAGCAAGTCATCGAGCTCATACTCTTCGGGGAACCCCGTGACTAAGTGATAGGTGGCTTGAATATCCTCGCCAAAAGAGATGATTTCCTGATCTTTGAGATCATGAGAAAAGCGGCGCTTCCCGTTAATCCATAAGCCATTACGGCTACGCCGCCCTTGAATATTGCCATCAATAATACGAAAGAAATGATTGCCCGTCTTCGGTTCATGAATCCGTAGCAATAGCGCATGTTGGCGGGAGACGGTGCCCATATTCAACACAATGGAATTAGCGGGATGGCGTCCAATAGAATAGGTGGCCGCTTCTAAGACGACGGTTTGCTGATGGTCGCTGGTTTTGATCACCAGCAGATGATGGGCGCGACTGACTCTTTTCCCAGGAGAACCCGAACCAGACTGTCCGGCTTGGGGAGGATGACTACGAGCTTCTCTAAGCGTAGGGGATGTGATATCTCCTGGAATCACATTCACACCGAGCTGAGTGGTATCTTGCACAAGCGTTCTGGCAGGTATCAGTAACAGCGAGAAAACGAGAATTTATGAAATGGGGATAGTCAAGGCAAGACGGTCGCCAGATTCAAGAATTTACAAGCGATTTTACGCTTATATTCTTCTATACATGCCTGATTTTACGATTTTTCACTAATCGTGATAATACCGGACTTAACAGCAAGAATAAATTCTCCATCTTTCTTTTCGGGAAACTCAAGAAATAGGAGAACTAGGACAGTGCCAAAATGTCATCAGGTCGATTTGGAAGTTTATAAAAATGATTCTAACCTCATATTTTTGGGAGTGTTGAATCATTTACATTGGGGAAGGGCTAATACAGATCATTCCCAGATCATCGCCAAAAAAATCATTTTTCCGTTTGAACAAAAAAATCTCAGTGATCTTAAGGGATTCACTTCATCTCGGTGCCATCCCATCAGCACCTGATCCCAGATATCTATAAATGGGGGACACTCCCCTTTTACAATAAAAGTCCAAGCCCTCTGCATTTCTTGATATGACTCTGAAGCTTAAGCCGGACTGGGCAGGAGAAGATTGGCTCTCGAAATTAGTCAATCTCCTGATTCAGACCAAGCCCATTTATGCCGTCATGAAACGGCAAGCCCGCCAGGTGCTGATTAAGACAGCCGAGAAGAATGGGGTGCCTTGGCGCCAAAACTACCAAACATTAGCCACCTCCAATACCCAAGATTTCTTTGACCGGACGAACAATCCGAATTTGGTCTATCCCGACTATTATCAAGTGCCTTTCCATGCCTATGAACACGGTAATTTATGCTGGCCTGCTGCTTTTGAAGCCGAATCCGCAACCTATGCCATGGCATTACGGGTTTGGCCCCAAGAAGATCTGACCTGGGAAATGGCCCAAGACCGTTTACGGGCTAGTTTTCATCAAGTCCTGGCCGACTATGGTCCGGCCCAAGTGACCCATATTTTGGATATGGGCTGTTCAGTAGGGATTTCATCCTTTGCCCTCCATCGCTACTATCAGTCCACTCAAGCTCATCCAGTCCATACCACTGGCCTAGATCTCTCTCCCTATATGCTGGCGATTGCCCACAAACGGGATGTGAACCAGGAAATCACTTGGCACCATGGAAAAGCAGAAGAGACGGGGCTACCCGATTCTGCATTGGATCTGGTGACCCTCCAATTTGTGATTCACGAACTGCCCCGAGAGATAACCCAGCAAATTTTTGCAGAGGCACTGCGAATTCTGAGGCCAGGGGGATGCATAGCCCTCGTCGACAACAACCCCAAATCTCCCGTGATCCAAAATTTACCGCCTGCGCTATTCACCTTGATGAAAAGCACAGAGCCTTGGAGTGATGACTACTACACCTTTGATGTAGAGTCTGCGTTAACAGCAGCTGGCTTTGAACATACTGTCACCACGGCAAGCGATCCACGCCACCGCACCATCATTGGCACGAAGCCTCAAGAAGAAGGGTTTATTCCCGCAACCACCGAGTGACCCCACCAGCCTGATCGATTAGGGTAATGCCTTCTGCTTTGAGCTGATCTCGAATTCGATCGCTTTCGGCATAGTTCTTAGCCTGGCGAGCCGCCTGTCGCTCCTCAATCAAGGCTTCAATCGCTTGCTCACTGAGGCCATCTTCCGAATCTGTGGAGGCTGCATCAGAGTCAGGTTGAGCCTCCAGGCCCAATACCTGGGCTAAGCAGACTAAAGTTTGCCACTGCTCTCGAAGCTGTTCACTCGTGGTAGACGTTTCGCCTTGATGACTGAGAATATTACCGGCTTTGCGTAAATCCTTAGCCAGTTCGAATAAGACAACTAATCCACTGGGCGAATTAAAGTCATCATCCATGGCGAGTTGAAACCGCTGAACCGCAACATTCGGATCTGGAATTCGCATATTGGCGGGATTGCCAAAATCTGGATCGGTATAGTCTGACCATTGCAGTTGAGCCCCGTAGTCATAGCCAAACAGCAGCCCCTCTTTCAGAGTTTGCCAACTTTGCTGCGCGGCTGCGATCGCATCATCGGTAAAATCAATCGGCTTGCGATACTGGGCTTGCAAAACAAACAGTCTTAAAGCCATAGGATGCAGGGTTTTCCCTGCCAAAATCGGCAAGGGTGTATCCAAAAGCTGGCGAATGGTCGTGAAGTTCCCCAGGGACTTAGACATCTTTTCCCCGCCAACATTCACAAACCCGTTATGCATCCAGTAGCGGGCTAGTCGGGGGGTTAAACCCGCTTCCGATTGGGCAATCTCATTCTCATGGTGGGGAAAAACTAAATCTGAGCCCCCCGCATGGATATCAATTTCAGCACCTAAGCATTGATTCACCATGGCCGAGCACTCAATATGCCATCCGGGACGCCCAGGTCCCCAGGGAGAGTCCCAGCTCGGTTCGCCAGGTTTAGTGGCTTTCCACAGAGCGAAATCTAGGGGATGGCGTTTCTTTTGCTCAGCGGGTTCAAGCTGTTCGACGCGACCGCTGGCCCCTGCTTCCATCTGATCGAGCAATCGTCCAGAGAGTTTTCCATAACCTGGAAACCTTTCAACGGCAAAGTAGACATCGCCTTGGGCAGCATAAGCCACCCCCCTTGTTTCGAGGTCTCGGATCAGATTAATGATGGCCGGTATCGATTCAGTGGCTTTGGGATAAGCATCGGCTGCCAAGATATTGAGGCGAGCCATATCTGCTTCATAGGCCTGGATAAAGGTCTGGGTTACAGCCTGCCAATCTTGCCCTGTCTCTGCCGCCCGCTTGAGAATCTTATCGTCAATATCCGTGTAGTTCTGCACATAGGTAACGTCATATCCCCGCCACTGCAGATACCGCCGAACAATATCCCAAACAATATAAGACCGAGCATGGCCCAAATGACAATAGTCATAGACCGTCACCCCACAGCAGTAGAACTGCACTTTGCCAGCTTCGAGGGTTGTAAACGGCTCTTTGGTCCGACTCAGGGTGTTGTAAATTTGCAGGGGCATGATCAAGACACTTTCAAACTACAAAATAGACTCAAAGAATACAGGGAGAGAAAAGCAAGAACTAGAGACCCACAAGTCTTTAGATTAATTAGGCGCAAATGAGAAAAAACATTAGCATTTTTTTTGTTTTTAGGATCTCAAAGTTGGAGAGATTAGACTATAATCGCCTCAACCAAGCACCCAAAATATGATTGCAGTCTATCCTGGCAGTTTTGACCCCATTACTTTAGGGCATCTCGATATTATTGAACGAGGATGCAACTTGTTTGGATCAGTCATTGTTGCCGTAGCTCGCAATCCCAACAAAGCGCCTTTGTTTTCGGTTCAACAACGCATTCAGCAAATTCAAACCTGTACCCAGCACCTTGCCAACTTAGAGCTTGACACATTTGATACACTAACAGTGACTTATACGCAAAAGCGGCAAGCGCAAGTGTTGTTGCGGGGGTTGAGGGCGTTGTCCGATTTTGAGTATGAGCTACAAATGGCTCATACCAACCACAGCTTATCTCCCCATATCGAAACTGTGTTTCTGGCCACCTCCAACGAATATAGCTTTCTCAGCAGTAGCTTAGTCAAAGAGATTGCCAAGTTTGGTGGATCAGTTGCTCATCTTGTCCCTGAAAACGTTGCCATTGAGTTAGAAGAATGCTTCACCAAGACTCCACCTTCAGTGTCGATACCACCGCCAACGGCACCGAGTACGCCCACGGACTAGCGGCTCATCAATCCCAAGGATTGGAATTGCAGCAACAGCTGCAGCGCCTAGAAGAAATTATTGTCCTAGACGGCTTAAAGATGCCGTTAACCCGTCGCACTGTGGTGGACGAAGAACAGCTTTTATCTCAGCTTTTAGCCGTAGAACGAAGCATTCCAGATACCATTCGATCGGCCGAGAATATCTTGCAAAACAAAGAAGATATTATCAATCGGGCTAACCAATATGCCGAGGAGCTGATCC
The DNA here is from genome assembly GCF_000018105.1 of Acaryochloris marina MBIC11017. GTDB lineage: Bacteria > Cyanobacteriota > Cyanobacteriia > Thermosynechococcales > Thermosynechococcaceae > Acaryochloris > Acaryochloris marina. The sequence goes on along the minus strand of NC_009925.1, from coordinate 4,113,967 downwards.
AATCCGCTGAACAGCGGGCTGCCCAAATCGCGGATGAACTCACGATTATCCAGCAGGCTGAAATGGAAGCTCAGCATTTGCGTAAACAAGTGCAGGGTGAAATTGAGACCATGCGTCAGCGTAATATCTCAGAAGTAGAGCGGGTTAGACGCCAAACTCAGCAAGAAATTGAGGCCATGCGCCAAGCGGCCCAAGCCGAATGTGAGCAAATCCAGCTAGAAGCCGATCGGTATGCAGAGCAAGTACTTAGAGAACTCGAAGATCGACTCGGACATATGACGCGCGTTATTCAAAATGGTCGCTCTCATTTGCAGAGTTCCGCCTCATAATGGGCAAAATTGCTTATATTGAATACAAGCAGCAATTTAGCCAACCATCATGATTGAGCCCATCCCCGCCGTAACTTTACCGCCCTGTAGCAGCCCAGAACAAGAAGCTGAATGGTTACGCCAGGCTTTGCATACATGGCTCGACCGGGAGTTTCTGCCGGAAATTGTCAATGACAAAATCGCGGAACGAGCGTCTTCCGTTTACTTACGACAGCGGATGGAAGGCGAAAATGATGTGGGTTGCTTGCTAATCGCGATTCTGACTGAGATGCAAGGATTTGATTTTTCCAAAAGCTTTTACAGTGAGTTTGCCGTAGCCAATGCAGTCAGCGATCTGCTCCTCAATAGTTTAGGCATTGATACCTGCTGCGGACAATCCTAATCAGCACCATCCTCCAGTCTGGCAAGCAGGTATGGCTGGCCATCGTTTATCCATAATCTGAACAAGCCAAAACAGCTCCCCTGCAACTATAGAGAAGCTGTGACTTAAGTATTGTAGATAGAAGAGTACTACCAGCTAGACTTAGTGACACCTGGCAATAAACCTTCGTGGGCCATTTCCCGTAATACATGTCGGGATAAGCCAAAATCTCGGTAATAGCCCCGAGACCGCCCAGTGACCCAGCAACGATTGCGCAAGCGAGTTGGCGCGCTATTCCGAGGTAGACGTTGAAGCTGTCGGTGCAGATCCATCCGCTCTTGCTGAGAGGAGGCTTGAGAAATTTGTTCGAGTAGCGCTTGGCGCTTGTGAGCGTATTTAGCGACGAGTCTTTGTCGCTTTTTCTCGCGCTCAACCATGCCTTTTTTAGCCATGAAGTTGTGGGATGTCCAATCAAAAATTTAAACAGTATTTTCTATCTTAACGAATCTTGTCCTTTTTTTCGAAAGATTTCACTGACTTTTGGCAGAGCGAGCTGGGGTAACCTTACCCGCTGACGGACAGAGATCCGTCAAAGAACAGCGATCGCAAGTGGGTTTCCGAGCACTACAAACAGCTCGGCCATGATAAATCAGGCGAATCGACCAGTTTTCCCAGTCTTCCTGGGGTAACAGCTTCATCAAATCCTGCTCAATTTTGACGGGATCTTGATGACGAGTCAGCCCCAACCGATTGCTTAAGCGCTTGACATGAGTATCTACGGTGACCCCCATATTAATGCCATAACCATGGGCTAGGACAACATTAGCGGTCTTGCGGGCCACTCCAGGTAGGGTTAACAAAAGATCCATTTGATTCGGAACCTGGCCGTCAAAGTCCCTGACAATCTTTTGGCAAGCCCCTTGAATATGCTTGGCTTTGTTGCGATAAAACCCTGTTGAGCGAATGAGCGTCTCTAGTGCATCCCGATCCGCTTCGGCGAAGGCAAGGGCATCTGGATAGGCTTCAAACAGGGCTGGGGTCACTTGATTCACCCGCTCATCCGTACACTGAGCCGACAGAATTGTCGCCACCAGGAGCTGAACCGGTGTTTCATAGGTCAAGCTACAGGTTGCCTCTGGATAGAGCTGTTTAAGGCGATCGAGTAATTCTAATGCCTTTACTTTTTTGGCAGCAGGTCGGGGCATAGCCTAAGTCATCAGTTTGGCGGTATCCAGAACAATCATAAATACCCCCAGCCCCAACAAGAGAAAGAGGCTAACCTGCATGACACCTTCTTGAATCTTGTTAGGCAATGGCTTCCCTCGGAGTCCTTCCAGGAGTAAGAACGCTAATTGGCCACCATCTAACGCCGGTAGCGGCAGGATATTGATAAAAGCCAAGTTGACGCTAATGACTGCGGCAAACTGGAACAGGCTGCTCATATCCGTTCGCGCCATATCAGCACCAATGGCAACAATACCCACAGGACCTGCAACTTGGCTGGCGGATTCTCTAAAATTACCCACCAATTCACTAAGGGTATGAGCCATAAAGCCCACAATTTTCTGAAATTCTTGGGCCGCAGTACCAAACAACTCGCCGACATGTTGAATCGGACGACGCACTAAACGACCATTGGGAGCGAGCTGAACCCCAATACGAGCTAAGCCCTCATCCGTTCTTTCAGGAATAATGCTGATGTCTAGCTCTTGGTCTTGCCGTTTAATATGCAACTGAATGGGCTGACCATCGTTGTCTTGGATGGATTTCATCAGGGAATCCCGAGCCGCTTCTGCTTGGCCTAGGGGCTGTCCATCAACGGCGAGGACAATGTCTCTCGATTGGATACCTGCATTAGCAGCCACAGAACTCACATCCGTTGCCACTTGAGCAATTAACACCCCTGGCTGGTACTGGACACCACCGGGAACCCCAACAATGCCAACTTCTGCAACCAGGAGCACATAGGCCAAAATCATGTTGGCAATCACCCCGGCACTGATGACAATGGCCCGGTCTAACACGGGTCGATTGCGCATCAAGTCTGGGTCGGTCAAGGGAATCGAACTCTCGGGATCTTCATCTGGGAATCCGACGTACCCCCCCAAGGGAATACTCCGCAAAGCATACTCAGTTTGCTCACCCTGGTATTTCCATAAGACCGGACCAAAACCAATGGAAAAGCGATTTACATGGATTCCTTGCAGTCTCGCAGCAAGAAAGTGACCTAATTCATGGACAGCAATCAGCAGTCCTAGAATACCGATCATGATGAAAATTCCAGCAAAGGGAGGCATGGATGCACCTTAATATCGCGGCTCTAATCCAATCATAGGGGATTAGGTTTAACTATCTTAACGCTATTGATGGTCTCAGGTTGTCAGGGAGAACGCAGGCCATAATTCCAGTAAGATGCGAAACAAATAAGCAGGGACATTTCGCCAATAACGTTCGGTTCTACTGCTGGGGGAATGGGGGTAAAATCGCTATCTTCAAAGAAGTCGTATTTCAGCCATTGCACCAACAGGAGAGGCAGTTGCAACCGTGAATGCATGGGTATTGCCGACAATTAGCGAAGGGTTTCGGGAGAGCGAGCCAGACTTAGATTGGTGGGCTGAACCTCAATCCACTCAAGCTGAAACGGAATGGCATGCTGCGATTGGTACGCTCCTAGCCATGTTGCTGACGACCCAGGAAAAAAATATTAGCCAAACAGGGGGGAACCCGTCCAATCCTGACCGGCTTCAAGGTTTGATCTTGACGGGGCCGACGCCTCTGCTGAGCGATTTAGGCTTATTTGCCCATTTCCATACCTGGGCCTTAATCCCCACCAATGGAACTGCATTACAGTTGCCTCCCTGTGCTCGGACGAAGGCTGAATCACCTACTCAGTCTGCCCAGACGATTCCATTACTCCCCGCTGATCCACAATTAGCAGAACGATTTTGCCTAGTACTGACGGCTTCTTTTTGTTGGATAGCTACTTTAAAGTCCTCTGCCGAACAAGGGGCATGTTTTCAGTTCTCTTTTATTCCTGAAACGGTACATCAGGTGCTCCAGAGTGTACGGTCGCGTATTCAACTCACTCGACCGCATGAATTGGCAGCGTTTGATGCCCTATTACAACAGTGGCCAACGGTAGAGCCCCACTATCAAATTCCGCTGCAATTTAGTCGTCAACTATTGCATCACTACCGTCAAGTTGCAGCTATCTTGCCGGAACTTTCGCTCCACCGTGCGGCTAAACCCACAGCGATGAAAGCCAATGGGTTAGAGCAGGGGGAAGCAGTTGCAAAGACCAACGCTCATCAGAGAGGTCCAGAAGTTGATCTATTAAAAGCCTTGGCTCATGAGGTGCGAACGCCTCTGACCACCATTCAAACCTTTACTCAACTCTTGCTAAAACGCTCCGATTTACCTGCAGAAGTCTTAAAACGACTAGAAGCAATACGACGAGAATGCCATGAGCAAATTGATCGCTTTAGCTTAATTTTTAGGGCAATGGAGCTGACCACTGCCGAAACAACGCCTACCGTTCAGCTCATGTCTATTTCCGTTCAGGAGGTTTTAACCACGAATGTCCCTCGCTGGCAAAAGCAGGCCGATCGGCGCAGTCTCTCTTTTGAGTTAGATATGCCGGAGCAACTGCCTGCGATCGCAATTAGTGATCCCAATATGTTGGAACAGGTACTCACGGGCTTAATCGAGCAACTCAGCCATCGCTTGCCCATCGGTAGCCAAATGCAGTTACAAATTGCCCTAGCAGGCGATCAGCTCAAATTAGAGCTGCGTTCTGATCAAACTATGACGAATCCAGATTCAGCTGCTGACTTGCCCATGCTCAAAGCAATTGGTGATTTACTCATGCTGCAACCTGAAACCGGCAATTTGAGCTTGAGTTTACCGGTGACCAAGCAACTGTTCGAAATCTTAGGCGGGAAACTCACTGTCCGCCAAAATCAACAGCAAGGTGAAGTCTTGACAATCTTTTTGCCCCTAGGGACAGATAGTACTGCATACTAGGAATAACTCCAGAACTGGGGAACTGCCCTGAGTCTGACAAGATATTCCCCTAATAATGGAGCGGGTCGTATCGAAACTTGATTATGTCTGTAGAGAATCTCGTTACCCCCCTCGCCGACTTGGAAGCGATCCCCTATCTGGATGCTGGCGGGATGCTCCCCCAACAATTTGCTGGCAAAATTGGTGTCTATGCCATCTTTGGGGAAGATCAAAGCCTCCAATATGTGGGGTACTCAAGAGATACCTTTCTCAGCCTCAAACAGCACTTAATTCGTCAACCTCGTTTATGCTATTGGCTGAAAGTCCAAACCATTGATCGTCCCAACCGTACCCTACTGGAAGAAATACGGAGTACCTGGATTCAAGGCAATGATGCGCCAGTCCCTGGTAACAACAGCGATCAGAGCAAGTGGGAACAGGCCATTGACGTCAAAGCCGCAATGACCGATGAAGAACAGGCCCAACATCAAGACCCCGCTTTAGACGAGCGAAGCCAGCTCAAAGTTCTTAAAAATGCGGCTCGTCGTCTAGAAGCCGAAATCATGGAGATCCTCAACCAGCGTGGCTTACAAGAGCCTCTGCGTTTTAACCCTAAGTTGAAAGAGACGGGTTTGTTGGATTTGAAATAATATCTGTTATCCCTCCCCCAGCATTTGCTCATCACAGTTCCAGAGCTTCTTTTTTTGCAGAGATATCGCCCCTAATCCAGAGAAGTCTCATGCCTGACGGAGAACAAATCAGTTTATTTGATTGGCAAGGAACCGAAACCGTGTCAGAAGCGGTGACCCATGAAGAGATCTCTGCGAGTCCACAGGTTCCTATCCCTAAAGGGTTTTACCAAAATCTACAAGAGTTAACGACTCATTGCCAACAATGCCAGCGATGTGATTTAGCCCCCAGTCGCACCCATGTGGTCGTAAGCCGGGGAAACCCGGAAGCCCCCATTCTGATCATTGGTGAAGGCCCCGGTCAACATGAAGATGAAACTGGGTTACCATTCGTGGGCCGAGCCGGACAGTTACTAGACAAAATCTTGGCCTCTGTCAAACTCGATTCCCAAAACGATGTTTATATTTGCAATATTGTTAAATGCCGACCACCAGGCAATCGAACCCCGACGCCAGACGAGTCAGCAGCTTGTAAGCCATATCTGCTAGAACAGATCCGCCTTGTGAACCCCAAGATTATCTTACTGACAGGAGCAACAGCAGTACGGGGACTGACAGGAGATAAACGAGGCATTACCAAAATCCGTGGACAATGGTTAGCATGGCAAAACTATCTGTGCATGCCCATCTTGCATCCTGCCTACCTCCTTAGAAATCCCTCTCCTGAGCCTGGCAAACCCAAGTGGTTAATGTGGCAAGATATTCAAGCCGTCCGGGCGAAACTAGATGAGCTGCGGCAGATACCTTAAACATTTGGGAACTTGAACCCAACAACATTTCGGTAACCGATGAATAATCGGACCAAAGCCTTTTCAGCTGCTCTAGCTCCCTTGACCAATAGCCATAAAGACTTGCTTCAGTTCATTCAAGGTAGAGAAAGCTGGGTTGTCTTGCTGACCTTCTTGGCCTTTGAGGCTCTCGACAACGTCTTGAATCGGTTGTAATAAGCTCTCAGAGGTTTTGACCTTCCCCCACAACTCAGCCAAGACCGTTTTTTGGTTCTCTAGCTCTTGTTCTTGTTGTTTTAATGCATTGCGCTTATTATCTTGTTCTGCAGACGTCGCCTCTATCGTGTTACGAGTGACTTGTAGAGAAGCCTCAAGGTCACCCAGCTCTTGGTTTAACTTTTCTAGGGCTTGCTGCTGCTTTTCTTGCTCAGCTTTGGCTAAGTCTACAAGCGGGGCCAAGTCTAACGTGGCGGATTGATGAAATTTATTCTGTTGCGATCGCTTTCGCTGATACAAAATATCTTGATGGAAATAAAGAATGGCTTCACGCTCTTGTAACGTTTTGCGCTGACCTTCTAACGTTTCATCCAGTAAACGAAAATGCTGACGCTCATCTTCCAATTCACCGGTCAAGCTCAATTGATCATACTCGCTGGCATTTTGAATTTTTGCTTCTAACTCATCAATCGCTTCTTGTTGATATTTCAGTTCTTCCTCTTGATCATTCACAAAACTAGACAGTTTAACCAATTCTGTGTTGAGCTTCTCTACCGTAGCCTCCAGCTCCTCTAAAGGCATATCCCGAAGCTTGTGCACATCGGCTTGCTCACCAGCAGCACCCTGCATTTGAGTGAGAGTCTCATAGAGACTGCCTTGGGCTTGTAGCTGTTCGCTTAACCACCTTTTCTGTTCTTCTTTCAAGGTGAATGACTGCTCTTGCACCTTAAGTTCTAGCTTGGTTTGTGCCAAAGAATCTTCGGTTTGTTGCCATTCCCGCCAAGCAGCTTGTAGCTCAGACTGTTGTTGATCCAGCGTTGCTTGTTGTTGTTGAGCGTGAGAGCGATCCTGGTCAAGATTTTGCCAAGCTTCCTGTATCTGAGGATGTTGATTGAAACTCGCTAATGCATGATCTGGATTGGATGTCCCATTAACCAGGGATTGATCCAATTGTTCCAACAATTGCTCTATCTGCCGAACTTGTTCATCAGACAGACCTGCCTGTGCCTCATTTTGAGCATTTTGCAAACGTCCCCAGCCTTCCTCTAACTGCTGGCGATCTAGCTCCATCTGCTCTTTTAGCTGCAGGATCTGAGTACGCGTAGCTTCAAATTCTTGGCGTTGCTGCTCAATTTTTTGAGATTCAGCATCCCACTCCTGTATTTCCTCAGCTCGGGCTTCCATATCCACTTCACGCCGAGTGAGTTCTTGACTTTGGTAAATTAAAGATTGCTTCCACCCTTCAATCTCTTCTTCCTGAGTTTTAAATTTCTCACGCATGCGAGAGAAGCTTTTTAAGATACCGACTAGCTGCCTTGTTGCATCTTGAATACTTTTAAGCTGCTGATTGCCATCCATCTCAACCAAGACGAGGACGCCTGCGTTATAGTCGTTCGCAGCATCAGCTTGGAGCATTTCTTCGCCAGAGATAGGGCTCCAGTTATGCTCAGATTGCTTTTGGGCTAAAAGCTTTAGCTCTGTTTTGGCACCCATAAAGCCAGTTTTCTTGTGCACTTCAGCGAGATACAGCACACTTATCACCCTCAATTTCTACTTGCATCTGAGCCTAGTCAATATCCAAAGTTCAGCTTTCTAAATTTAGCGATCGATTGAACGTCATTCAACTCCTATTTAGTATAAAAGCTTAGCTTTTGAATCAATAGGGTTTTCCAAGCATTAAGCCTAACTTCTCCTCAAGATTAGCTAACTTCAAGATTTAAGCCAACACTCTCAGTCAAAGACATGCTCAACTATACAAGGGAACTTAGTTCTTCCCAAGTCAATAGTTCCCAGAAGGGCAGCTCTTCTTTGCATGCACAGAGCAAGTCTTTTTACTCCTAAGGAATTGATCCTTTCCCTGGAACAAAACAATCCACAGATTGGCAAATTGTATGTTAGGGGAGGGTATCCTAAGTTCGCAGGGGAAATTACCCTCAATAACTTCGTTCTTGGCTGTTCTGTTTGAAGCTAGTCTACTCGGGTAAATGACTGATACTATTTGTCAAATTACTTCAGACCACTTTCACCTTTACCGTAGCAGCCAATACTTAAATGTGAGTAGCCCTAGCGAAGATGTCAGGTAGCAATAAATGCAAAAAGTTTTAGTAGTTGATGACAGTATTACACAGCGACAACTCATGAGCAATGCTCTCGAAGACATGGGACTCACGGTTTTGATCGCAACAGATGGAGTAGAAGCGCTTGAGCAAATCCAATCAACGCAACCTGATATTGTGGTCCTAGATATCGTCATGCCTCGAAAAAATGGGTATGAGGTTTGTCGCGAAATAAAGTCTAACCCAACAACTCAAAATGTACCAGTTGTAATTTGTTCCTCAAAAACAGAAGACTTTGATCGGTACTGGGGGATGAAACAAGGGGCAGATGCTTATCTGACCAAGCCGATACAACCAAGAGAATTACTAGTCATAGTTAGGCAATTACTAGAAGGTTAGATCCTTATGGTCAGTCACCAAGATATTGTTGCAGATACAGATACTAATCAGCTTTCCAATCTCCAGGAATTACAAAATCCTGAAGGAGACTTATTCTTAAGATTCTTTATTGAGTCAGGCCAAGAATTTGCATTACCAGCCCAAGGTATTCGGGAAGTACTAGCATTAGCCCCCGATCAAATTACGCCGATTCCCAATGTCTCTCCTGTGCTGATGGGTGTCTTAAATCTGAGAGGTCAGGTTGTTTGGGTCACAGATATTGGTCAGTTCTTAGGCCATCCTAAACCCTTGGATACAGATTGCCAGGAAATATCGATCATTGCGATCGAATCCCAAGAAATCACGGTGGGTCTGGCAGTTGACAAAGTGATGGATATGGATTGGCTTGATGCTGACAGGCTAAGTCCCTCCCTCAGTGCACCAGACAATATGGCCCCTTTCTTGAAGGGAGAATGGGTACTCGGTGACTCCGAACAATATTTACGATTATTGGATCCAGAAGCAATTTTGAGATCAGCCCGGTGGGCGACTTAATTCCAAGAAGGGGGAAGGGGAATGGCTAAACTTGGCAAGTCTAGAGGTTAACCTTCAAAATCATTCCTTAAGTTTTGTTCAATCTTAGTGGTTTAATTCATCTCAGATAGTTTTTTCAACATTCTCTATCACACCCCCGAAAATTATTCGCTTCAGTTAGCATTTCGACTCATCCAGTGGCAGGAGCAGACAGATGTCATTAAGTACTCGATATACTCAGGACTATCAACAAGCAGTGAGTGACTATATGAAAGGTCACTACCAAGAAGCTGCCGAAACGACAGACCAGCTAGTAAAAGAGTATCCTGACGATCCAAATCTGCGATTACTCCGAGGACATATATATAGTTGTCTTCAAAAATACGAAATTGCTAACCAACAATATAAGTCTGTATTAGAGTTGACTCATGATCCGGAGTTGCTTGATTGTGCTCGCAACAGCTTGGCGGATTCAACTCGATACCTTGAATCGGGCTATGGCTATTCCGAGCCGATGCCCTCTATCGATAACAACAGTGCTGCTTTGACCATGACGAATGGGAATGAGCCGCAATTGGGTGAAGCGGGAGTTGCCCAGCCCTCATCCTCACTGCAGACAACGTCTGATGGTGAGTCTTCAACTGCGGATGACAACCCATTTGCAGTCAATTCAAACCCCTTTGATGATTATGTGTCCGCTCCTCTGGTTGCTGGGAATACTAACAGACAGCCCTTGGTTTCGGATAGTTTTGCTGATGGAGAAGACGATACGTTACTCATGAACAAGAACCATTCAACATCCGATTCAGAAAGTTCCGATACTCGGCCGTCCGGTATTTTCAGCGATTCCGAAAGCGATGCTATTCAAAGTGAATTTACTGATATTAGTGGTGTAGACAATACCATACAGACTTCTGATGCTGATGCCTGGGATGAACCCTTTGATTTGGCAGGAGAGAATACAATCCAATCTGCTGACTTAGATTTCTCAGATTCCATCGATCAAACTGAATTTCCCATGTCTGGGATTGATTTATCTGAAGAACTATCCATGGATGGTTTAGAAGGGGATGCAGAAATAGATTCCTTTGATCCAGCAACCGAGTTCGATCTGGATCCAAGTTTGCTGAACTTGGCAGAAGATGAACAGGATTTGATTGGAGATACCGGATTAATCAATGTAGCGGAGAATGCACAGGCGCTAGCCATTGATGATCTCCCTCCTTCATCGGACTTGGCCGCGTCATCACAGTCAGGATTTTTAGGGGATTCTCAAGATGGCAGCGCTTTCTTCTCTGATGGCCAAGGGGCTGCCCTATCCAAAAAACCAGGGGGAATCTTAGCTCCTTTTACCAATGCCTCATTGCAGCAAAAGCAAATTATTATGTCGACCACTGCGGGAGTCGTTTCGGCGCTGGCAGTGGTCGGGGCTGGCCAACTGACCTCTCAATCTACGGCCACGACAGGAGCAGGTGCACTAGCAGCCGGTATGGCCGGTGGTGTGACGACCCTAGCCCTTGGACAAATTATGACTCGGCAAATCAAGTCTTCAACTAATGATTTGCAAACTCAATTGACTGCCGTAGCCCAAGGTGACTGGAGTGTTCGGGCTACTGAGTTTTCTAAAGATGAATTTGGTCAATTAGCTACTAGCTTTAACCAAATGACTCGTTTTATTGAGTCAACAACAGCTGAAGTGCAGCGCAAAGCAGAAGAACAGGAAAAGGCTAAAGAAGACTTGCAGCGACAAGTGATTCGTCTACTGGATGATGTAGAAGGGGCCGCGCGGGGTGACCTGACAGTTCAAGCCGAAGTCACGGCTGATATTTTAGGCGCAGTTGCTGACTCTTTTAACCTCACCATTTATAACCTCCAAAAGATTGTTAAACAGGTTAAGGTAGCTGCCCAGGAAGTGAATAAAGGAGCAGCTGAAAACGAAGAATTTGCCCGGGGCTTATCTTCTGATGCGTTACGACAGGCTGAAGAGCTGGCCGTCTCACTCAATTCAGTGCAGATGATGACTTCATCTATTCAACAGGTGGCAGAAAGTGCGCGTTCTGCAGACCAGGTGGCTCAAAAAGCAACTGAGGCTGCTCTAAAGGGTGGAGAATCTGTAGAAAGTACAGTAGCCGGTATTCTTCAAATTCGAGAAACAGTGGCTGAAAGTACCCGAAAAGTGAAGCGCCTTGCTGAATCTTCCCAAGAAATTTCCAAAATTGTCGGTTTAATTTCACAAATTGCGTCACGCACGAACCTACTGGCCCTGAACGCTAGTATTGAGGCCGCTCGGGCCGGTGAATCGGGGCGTGGTTTTGCGGTTGTTGCGGATGAAGTTCGTCAACTAGCCGATCGGGCGGCCAAGTCATCTAAAGAAATTGAGCAAATTGTTTTACAAATTCAAGGTGAAACAAGCTCTGTGATGATGGCCATGGAAGAAGGCACCCAACAAGTTATTGAAGGAACCCAGCGGGCTGAACAAGCCAAGCGTTCGTTGGATGACATTATTCAAGTCTCTTCCCAAATTAACCAGTTGGTGGGTTCGATTACCAAAGCGACTGCTGAGCAAACGGAAACATCACGCTATGTATCTCAAGTTATGCAGTCCGTTGAATTAACCGCCCAAGAAACTTCTCAAGAAGCACAACGGGTGTCCGACTCCCTGCGAAATATGGTGAGTGTTGCCAGCGAACTTCAATCTTCTGTGGAGCGATTCAGAGTGGAAGGCACTGAATTCTAAAGCTTCATCGCCTTATTTCGACATCATCAATTTGACTTATCGTTTTACAGCATCCTAAGGGAGATGGTAATGCAGCCAGAACAACAGCGGATTATGGTCTACTTTATTGAGGAAGCTAAAGAGCACCTCAATACAATCGAGCATGGTTTGCTGAATTTGCAGACCGTTGTTGCCGATCCTGAATCGTTGAATGAAGTATTCCGTGCAGCTCATTCGGTGAAAGGAGGGGCAGCAATGCTGGGTATTCACAGCATGCAGCATATTTCTCACCGTTTGGAAGATTACTTCAAAGTGCTGAAAGAGCATGACCTTCCGGTCGATCAGAAGCTAGAGTCTTTACTGTTTAAAAGTTTTGATGCTCTCCATATTCTGACAGAAGAATTAGAGCAATCCTTTGGGTTGTCGGATGAGTTGTCAGCCAAGACCCTATCAGAGATCGACCCGGTTTTTGCTGAAATCGACAGCCATCTGACTGAGATAGCAGGTCCAGGCGTTGATATTAGCGCCCTATTAAGTGATGCGCCTGCACCTAAACCACAAACAACAACAGCCGAACCAGAGGTGTTGGATGCTCAATGTCTTGAAATTTTCCAAACAGACATTCTGCAATATTTACGAGAGATTCTGGGATTATTCAAACAACCTGATACACCAGAAAATCGCCAAACATTAGCTAAAATCTGTCAAGATCTGGGTCAAGTCGGACAGGAATTTAAACTCAAAGGCTGGTCTGAACTCTTGGAAGTGGCAGGTGTTGTTGTTACTCATCCAAGTAACTCCTTTGCGACTCTTGCTGGGGTTATCGTTCCTAATATTAAGGAAGCTAGAGATTTAGTTTTAGCCCAACGTGCAGCCGATGTAAAGCCGATGCCTGCACTGCTAGATTTGATGCCTGCACTGGATTTCGGTGATTTGGGAATTACGGATTCAGCCGAGACTGAAACAGAAGATTGGTTAGATATATTTGCAGATGACGACACGAGTGCATCAACAGATGCAGACAAGGGAGGTTCTTTTCTCGATGACTTGTTCAATGAACCTGCATTAAACTTCGACACGTCCACTAATGCTGACGTTCCTGAGCCTGTTGCTGCTGCAGACACTAATTTTGCCAACTTAGACACCTTGTTGGCTGAGACATCAACACAGGAAGCCACTACCCCCACGGTGGCCCAGTCAGAGGATGACTTTGACGATCTTGAAAAACTCTTAGAAGAGCCAAGTCGTCCCGCGAAGGCCAAGCCGCAGGCTAAAGCACCACAGAAACGCACGGGTACTAAACCATTGCGAAGGGGGAGTGCAATTGCACAAACCATGAAAGTTCCTGTGAAGCAATTGGATAATCTAGGGAACTTAATTGGTGAGTTGGTGGTTAGTCGTAACTCCCTAGAAGATAGCCAAAATCGTTTACGGCAGTTTCTGGATAATTTATTGCTGCAAGTTCAGCAATTAAATGATCTTGGACGCAATATGGAAGATCTGTATGAGCGTTCGTTGTTGGAAAATTCATTGTTGAGTAGTCGTCAACAGCAGGCCGTTGCCAGTGGAAACGGTGGAAATGGCAATTCTGGCCACTCTACAGGCCAGCAGTTTGATGCCCTAGAAATGGATAGTTTCACGGGATTTCACACCTTATCCCAAGAGATGATTGAGCGCATTGTTCGGGTGCGTGAAGCTGCTTCGGATATTGAATTTATTGTTGGAGGCACCGAGCAAGTTACGCGGATGTTCCGCCAAATTACGACTCAGGTGCAGGAAGGCCTGACACAGTCACGGATGGTTCCTTTCTCTCAAGTAGCAGAACGACTCCCTAGAGCAGTCCGGGATATTTCCATGAAGTGTGGTAAAAAAGCCAGGCTCGAATTGGAAGGTCGTGACACTCTCATTGATAAAAGTATTTTGGAGCGGTTATATGATCCGCTAACACACCTAGTCAACAATGCTCTGTTCCACGGCATTGAAGCACCAGACGTTCGCCAATCTTTGGGTAAAGCTGAAGAAGGGGTCATCAAACTCCGGGCCTTTTATCAGGGGAATCAAGCCGTTATCTCAATCATGGATGATGGTGCTGGCATTGATGTTGAGCGGGTGAAAGCAAAGGCCGTTCAGAAGAACTTACTGACCCAAGATGAGGCTGACAACCTATCTCGCCAAGAAGCTTACGCCCTCCTGTTTAAATCGGGATTCTCGACCCAGGATCAAGCGAATGATTTGGCGGGTCGTGGCGTAGGCATGGATGTGGTGCGCAACAGTATCCATGAAATTCGAGGGGTGATTAATACGGATTCAGGGATTGGTAAGGGCACGACGTTTACCATTCGACTCCCGCTGACCCTCAGTATCACGAAGGCTCTATGTTGTATCGATAATTCCACACAAATGGCATTCCCGATTGATGGGGTGCAAGATGTGATTGATCTTCCGAAGGAACAGTTACAGCAAGATGCGGATGGTCAAGTCTTGGTGACCTGGCAAGATAAGCAGTTGCCTTGCAAACCACTCGGAGAATTGCTGGCCTATAATCGTCGATTTAAGCGTAGTTCATCCTATAACGCTAGTAATACGAAGGATGATGGTATGGCATCGGTGGTCATTCTGCGAAGCGCAGATGATCTAGTCGCCATTGAAGTGGAACAGGTTTTGGCAGAACAGGAAATAGTCATTAAACAATTAGCGGGGCCAGTTCCCAAACCCATGGGTATTGCTGGCGTCACGGTGCTGGGTGATGGTGGCATTATGGCCATTGCTGATGTGATGGAACTGGTAGATCTCTGTTTGGATCGCCTAGAGGTGAACAGTAATCTCTGGAAGAGCATTCTGGAAAACACAGAGGTGGAAGAAGATACCGATCCGATGGTGCTCATCGTGGATGATTCGATCACGGTAAGGGAACTGCTGTCCATGACTTTCAATAAGGTGGGCTATCGAGTGGAACAAGCTCGTGATGGCCAGGAAGCCTGGGAGAAACTGAGATCTGGACTACCCTGTGATTTAGTCTTCTGTGATGTGGAAATGCCTCGAATGGACGGATTAGAGTTACTATCTCGTCTACAGCAAGATGATGATCTGCAGGACTTACCCGTAGCGATGCTGACATCGAGAGGGGCAGCTCGCCATAAACAAATGGCTACAGAGCTAGGGGCAAAAGGATATTTCACCAAGCCATATTTGGAAGAAGTCTTGCTGGAAGCTGCCCAACGGATGTTGAATGGGGAAGTCTTAGTCAAATAAGGCGGTTCCTGGCGGGGTAAAAGACTATGCTTAAGCTCAGGGAGTTATTCCTAATGTTGGTCTTAGCGAGTGAGCGGGCATGCCCATTTCAGTACCTGAATTTCAGCAGTTATTCCCGTACCAGCTTGATGAGTTTCAGCAACAAGCCATCAATGCTTTAGATGCCAATCAATCGGTAGTTGTATCAGCACCAACTGGTTCAGGCAAAACTATGGTGGGTGAATATGCAATCTATCGAGCCTTACAGCATGGGCAGCGCGTTTTTTATACCACCCCCCTGAAAGCACTCTCAAACCAAAAGCTGAGAGATTTTCAGCACATGTTTGGGGACCAGGCAGTGGGGCTCTTGACAGGGGATCTTTCAGTGAATCGATCGGCCCCTATTTTGGTGATGACAACGGAAATTTTCCGCAATATCCTCTATGGCACGTTGACGGACGTGGTGAATACCTCTTTAGAGGGGGTGACATCGGTCATTTTAGATGAATGTCACTATATGAATGATCGTCAGCGAGGGACGGTGTGGGAAGAATCTATTATTTATTGCCCTGCCGACATCCAACTCATCGCCCTATCGGCAACGGTTGCGAATGCGCAACAACTCGTAGATTGGATGAGCTGGGTGCATGGTCCCACTCAACTTATTGAATCTGATTGGCGTCCTGTCCCTTTGGCCTATTTCTTCGCGAATGCCAAAGGACTGTTCCCCCTCCTAAATCAAAAGCACACAGCCCTCAACCCGAGGTTAAAAGCCCAGGCGAAAAAACATCATGGCCATCGGCATCAGCGTCGCGCTGATAGTCCTGATGTCATCGCAGTGTTGCAGCATTTACGAGAGCGGGAGATGTTGCCAGCTATTTATTTTATTTTTAGTCGCAAGGGTTGCGATCGCACCGTCGAATCCACCGCTCACCTCAATCTTCTAACCCCTGCGGAATCCGCCCAAATGCAGATACAGATTGAGACGTTTCGACAGCAGCATCCCGATGTGGGACGGCCCCAACAGTTTGCTGCAATCGCCCATGGTATCGCGGCTCATCATGCGGGCTTACTTCCCCAGTGGAAAACTTGGGTGGAGGAACTCTTTCAGGCAGGATTAATCAAAGTCGTATTTGCGACGGAAACGCTAGCGGCAGGGATTAATATGCCTGCTCGCACCACCGTGATTGCCAGTTTATCCAAGCGAACGGATTTAGGCCATCGGTTACTCACCGCTTCTGAAGTCCTACAAATGGCCGGTAGAGCCGGGCGGCGAGGTATGGATACTCAAGGCTATGTGATTACGGTACAGACGCCGTTTGAGGGAGCCAAGGAAGCAGCCTACCTGGCTACGATAGGGCCAGATCCATTAGTCAGCCAGTTCACACCAAGCTACGGCATGGTGCTGAACCTGCTGCAAACCCGGACCCTAGATGAGTCGAAAAGATTAATCGATCAAAGCTTCGGTCAATATATTGCCAGCGTACAACTGTCACCTCAGAAACAAGCGATCGCAGATCTGCAGCAAGAGTTGACCCTATTGCTGCAAAAACTTGGCACCATCGACGAAGGCGCTTTAAAGAGCTACCAAAAATTACAGCAGCGCCTTAAAGAGGAACTCCGTTTGCTCAAGATTTTGGATCAGCAAGCCCAAGAAACGCTGGCTAGCGAACTCACCTTAATACTTGACCATATTGAATCAGGGGCAATATTGAGCTTCACTCCGCCTAAATCGAAAACGCCGATTGCCGGTGTTTTTGTTGCCAACATCCCCAGTCCTGGCCATTTTCCTTATCTGGTGTGCCTGAGCCAAAATAACCACTGGTTCGTAATTGCTCGGGGGGATGTGATGCATTTGGACGGGCAGTTAAATCGCCCCACTCAAGCCCAACAACTCACCGTCCCGCCATCCTTAACGAAAAAAGGACAAACTCAACAAGGCGATGCCACTAGCCTTCAGGTTGCGGAACAGGTTCCAGACAGCACTTGGCAACCCGCACCAGAAGTAATGCATCAACAGCAGCGGTTGCAAGCGGTCGAATCTCAAATGCAGCAGCATCCGGCCCATGCTTCTCGTCAGGATCACAGTAAGTTTGCCAGGTGGCAACGGCGGGTAACAACCCTAGAAAGACAGCTTCACGATCGAGAGACAAAATTTAATCGCCAATTTCAACATCAGTGGCAAGCTTTTATGGCATTGGTAGAGATCCTCCAGAAATTTCGTGGGCTAGAGGATTTGAGGCCCACAGAACTAGGTCAAATCACCGCAGCCTTCAGAGGAGAAAACGAACTCTGGTTGGGACTAGCATGCCAGTCGCAAGCGCTTAATACCCTCGATCCTCATATTCTCGCTGCGGTTTGTGCTGCCTTGGTCGTGGACAATACCCGTCCTGATGTATGGCTCAAGTTTCGTCCTAGCGCGACAGTTCAACAAGCAGTCAAGCCCTTACGCCCTATACGACGTCAACTGATTCAAACCCAACACCGCTATGAAGCCCCCTTTCCCGTTTGCTTAGATACTGATTTAGTCGGTTTAGTCGAGCAATGGGCCTTGGGCATCAGTTGGAGCGATCTCTGCGATGCTACTAGCCTAGATGCAGGAGATTTAGTTCGTATTCTGCGACGCACGGTAGACTTGCTCTCGCAGATTCCCTACGTCCC
The DNA here is from genome assembly GCF_000018105.1 of Acaryochloris marina MBIC11017. Lineage (GTDB taxonomy): Bacteria > Cyanobacteriota > Cyanobacteriia > Thermosynechococcales > Thermosynechococcaceae > Acaryochloris > Acaryochloris marina. The sequence goes on along the minus strand of NC_009925.1, from coordinate 4,096,065 downwards.
CTATCTATCTGAAGAGCTAAAGAAAAATGCCAGACGCGCAGAGCAGCCCATGAACCGCTTTCCCATTAGCGATACAAGCTTACTGCCTGATGCAGCAATTGAAGAAGATCTTGCTAAAGACTTGTTACCTGAAGACTCAGTGCCTGAACCGAGTGAACTTTCGAACTAGGTAACAGAAGCTTGGTTTTCCTCATTCGTGGCTTCAGCATTCTCTGCCTCTGCCGTGTGAGGCAGCTCTAGGCAATATCCCGCCCCATAGACCGTTTTGATGTACTGAGGATGACGGGGATCGGGCTCTAGCTTAGTGCGCAAATGGCGTACATGCACCCGAATGGTTTCAATATCATCATTCGGATCATAGCCCCAAACTTCCTGGAGAATCTCGCTAGGCGAGACGGTTTGGCCATGACGCTGAAGCAGGCAGTGCAGCAGCTCAAACTCTAAACGAGTCAGCTTAATCACTTTATCAACCCACAACACTTCAAACCGCTCAGGCACCAGGGTCAGGGGGCCATAGCTGAGAATTTCACTATGGCGGGCCGCTTGCGGAATGCGATCGGTTCGTCGCAGCAGGGCACGAACCCGGGCCAGCATTTCCTCTAGTTCAAAGGGCTTGGTGAGATAGTCATCGGCTCCAGCATTAAATCCTTCGACCTTATCCTGGGTCTGGCTGAGAGCCGTAAGCATCAGGATTGGAATATCGGCGGTCCGCTGATCACGCCGTAATCGTTGGCAGATGGTAAAGCCATCCACTTTGGGAAGCATTAGGTCCAAGATGATCAAATCTGGCAGTAGCTGGACGGCCAACGCTTGCCCTTTAATCCCGTCAGTTGCTTGGGCTACATCATAGCCTGCCATTTCCAGGTTGATCGCAACCAATTCTGCGATCGCAGGATCATCATCAATAACAAGTATCCGGGTTTTCATGCAAACTGCTCAGTGTGGACAATATTAAAGAGGTGCAAGCGCATCGGTTAACAATGATTGAGTCAGAAGGTTTTCTTCAGAATTAAAACAGGCTTGTAAAGATTATAAACAAGGATAATTTCATCTTTCCCACCCACTTGTCTAAACTTAAAGCCCATTCTAAAGAGAAGTTAGAGCTTCTTGAATCCACCTCAGCATAATCAAAAATTGAAGAAATTGTAAATTTTTTCGTGAAATGATCTTAATTTTATACTTTATCAAGGATTTTTAAATTTCATTTGCATGATAGAAAATGACTTCCAATAATGCAACCTAAATCTTTACAAGATTAGACGAGAACTGGTCCCGTCACCTCAACACTTGGGTTGCAGCTCACTATATGAATCTGAATCTCCATTATCTTGCAAGCATTGGAAGAAGGAACATAGCCAAAATCTCTTATAAGCTTTTAGGACCACTGGAAAGCAGATATCTAACTCATGACCTATCTTCAGTGTAGAGAATTCAGATGAATTCCTGTGGATGCCCAAAAGAGGAGTGACTGTGTAGGAGCCTTGTTATCCACATTTCAAGGGGACAACCCGGATCTCAGAAGCAAACTATGAGGCCACTCAATGGAGGTTTTATCTTGTTGTCGAGGATGAGGTCCTAAACTAGTCCATCAAGACTATGGAAACTGGCTTCTATCTTGACCTTGGTCAATATGAAAGCTTTAGCTCTAAGTATCCAAGTCATAAAAAATTTATTGAACACAGCGTCCATCTACGCAGAAGGACTGGTTACTCTACCATCTTTTATCATCCTTGAATGACTACGGTACTGGGTGATCGCTGACCTTTAGTCTACTCATCAAGATCATGAAGCAAATAGGCAAGGTCGCAGTTAGTACTCCTCTTGAGTCGGGGTGAGAGAACGTGTAACGTAACATCAATATACAGACTGAAGCTGAGTATGAAGCCACACCATATTCTCACTGAGATTCACCTTTATCATCCGCCTCAGTCCTTGGGCCATCTCTATTTGGCAGATAGTCCCCAACCTGGCGCGCAATTAGAAGTGGCGGGCCAACAGTATACAGTCTTAGAACGGCGACATCGCTATCAACTACAAGCGAATCATTATCAACTTCACCATCATATTGCTTTGTATGTGCAGCCAGCACTTGGCGCTATCAATACAATGGGTAGCATTGGCAATGAGAATTGCGAGTACAATGCACATTCAGCTTTATTGCGATGTGCGATTAACCCGGATGGGCCTTGCAAAGATTGCGTCTTTTTTCTTCCCAAGACGAACATATCGCCATTCTGAATCTGAAACCCTACAAATTGCCTAAACCTAATCAAATAGAGGAGTATTGTTGATGTCACCTTGGCCAGCGTTAATCAGCTTGCTTGCGTTATTACTATATTTTGTGGTCACCATTAATGTGGGGCGTGCCCGAGCAAAATATGGCATTCCAGCCCCTCAAATGTTTGGCAATCCTGATTTTGAGCGGGTGTTACGAGTCCAGCAAAATATGCTGGAGCAGCTAATTTTTTTCTTGCCGGCTCTATGGATCTTCTGTTTCTATCTCAATCCGCTATGGGGATCGGGATTAGGCATACTCTGGGTAGTTGGACGTGCTCTTTATGCTTGGGGATATTATCAGGCCGCCGAGAAACGAGGTCCTGGCTTTGCTATTGCGTCTTTAAGCAGTCTAGTGCTGGTCCTAGCAGGGCTAGTCGGTGTTGTCTTAGCCTTGATACCTGCCTAACTTCACAGCCTCTTACACAACCCATTGACTTAAGGAGTGGCAAAACTGCTCTAGGTCTAAGGCATGAATGCGTTGATCCTGCTGGGCACGTTTGCGATCTCGCGCCGTATTGTATCCCCATGTCCCAAGGAAAAGGCCAATCTCTGCCAAATCAGGTTGTTCTTTCACTTGCTCCAATGCAGCGATCCGATCTTCCACAAACCAGATGGGTCCAGCCACTTCTGGGATCAGCAGTCTTAAGGTCTCGTACTTGGGGCGACGGCAGTCTTTGCCATAGATGTGATCACGGGACAAGTTCACGCCCGCATCTTGGAGCAAGGTATAAATAAATCGACTTTCTTTAGTGCTGATAATAATAACTTCAATAGCCTGACTGAGGGTTTGGAGGGCAGAAACGACCCCAGGATAAAACTCATGTAAGGCCAACCAGTTTTCTAGATCTGAAGCAATCCAGTGATCACGCACCCCATCGACCTGTTGGACCAAGCTTTTTCGATCCAGATCTTCATCGGCAACGATGCGATCACGAATTGAGTACCAGTCTGCTAACACCTGTGCTTCAGAAAACCCTTTCAAAATGGCACGCAGTAGGACAGGCATTTCCCAACCGGTCTCAATCACAGGACGCAGGTGATAGAAATGTTCTGCTAACTCTGGAGCAGGCTCTGACGTTGAGGTCGGCCAGATTCTGCTATAAGCTCGCCAAGTGGTGAGGAAATATTCTCGCAAACCATTGCAAAGAACACCATCAAAATCAAGGGCTAAAGTCTGGGGTAAGGATAAGCTCATGGCTTTAGAGTGATCATGCCGTCAGCATTCCCCAGGCAAAGTACTCACTTTTGCCTCAACTGCTAGCGTTTTCAAATAAACTGGGGCGGAAGGATTCGAACCTCCGAATGCCTGGACCAAAACCAGGTGCCTTACCACTTGGCGACGCCCCAATGCGACAGTAATTTTTTCAGGCTCGAATATCTTAGCAGTTTGCTTCCCCAAACTGTCAACCTTTATCTCCGACTTTCCCAAAAAAATACCTGTGCATCGATTGTCCTTGCTAGTATGACCATAGATCAGGCCTAATCCCACAATGACTGCGAATGTTCTAGCTGCCAAAACCCGAGTATTCGATCAGTGGGCTCCCAATTACGATTGGTTGTTCACAACAGTGTTTTATCAAGCCGTTCATCAACGTCTGTTGAGCTATGTCAATTTGCCTAAGGATTCACCGGCTGCTGTCCTAGATATCGGTTGTGGTACAGGTAAGCTCCTCAACCGCTTAGCTTCTCAATTCCCTCAATTGCAGGGAACAGGACTGGATCTATCCCCAGAAATGCTACGGCAGGCTCGTCAACGGAACAGTCACCGCCCTCGCTTAATTTTTGTGCAAGGGGCTAGTGAAGCCATGCCTTTTGCAGATAATCAATTCCAGGCTGCTTTTAGTACCATCAGCTTCTTACATTATCCGGATCCACAACAGGTATTCTTAGAAATTGGGCGTGTCCTCAAACCCGGTGGTCAGTTTCATTTAGTCGATTACACAACCTTCTTAGAATTAGGCACTCAGCACAATATTGCGGGTTTGGGTGGTCAGATGTATTTTTATAGTCCGCAGCAGCGCAAGACGCTAGCAGCAAATGCTGGCCTGATCTGTAATGCTCATCATTCGTTGTTAGGGCCTGTATTACTCTCCATATTTCAAAAACCCAATCTGTCTTATTAAGATTATTCAAGTCATTCAATTTCTGCATCGATAAGTCATTTTCACATCATGATCTCAAAACGACTCACTTTGGGGTAGAGACACACGCTACTATCAGTTGCAATGAGAAAAGGAATTTCTGCTCTTTTTTGATGACGATCTGAGTTACTGCCCTTGCCAGGACAATAGGAGTACTTTGGCATTCTGAACCCAACGGGCTAATGGGAAAGGATTCAGCCAGTCTCAATGAAGCCGATGACCACAATTGGCACAGAATTTATCGGTAGCTGCTACAGCCATCCCACATTGACTACAAAAATTAGTCTGTGATGCCTGGGTCACTGTCGTCGTTGTTCCCATACTGAGATGCATATTTCCCATATGCATCTGCATAGGCTGCATACCCATCACCATATTCCCCATGGTCAAGGGCTGTAAGGGCGGCATAGAGGGTATGGAAGGCGTGGGAGTTTGCACAATTTGTTGAAGCGGTACACTTTCGAGGGTATGCCGAGGAGGCATCGCTTCCATGGGGCGAATCTGATGATTTTGCACTAAGAGAACATAAGCCTCTTGAGCGGTCTCGATTCGGATAATATATCCCTGCAGACTCCGAAATAGCTCTGGAGAGGTGGTCCAATGTCCCGTCGAGAAGCTGTGACTTGTTTGTTGCTGCTGGCCAGGTGAGGCTGCAACAGCAGTAATGATTGTTTGGCTATCTTGATTCTCGAGATAAATGGTGGAGCCTACACCGAGTTCACCGACATATGCCATACCCCATGGCTCCTTTATTTTGGATCGCAATTTTTACTGGTGTTATCTCCATTGTGAAGGGATTGGCACTATCTCGTGATCCTTCTATGGGGTTCTTAACACAAATCTTGAGTGTTCAACACTATTAGATCAACACTCACAGCCTCTACAGCAAGAGAAATCTGACAAAACGGCAAGGAATAACCCATGGCATAATGGGTCGGCAACGAGGTAACGGTGGTTATGGTCAAACGCTCGACAACAGAGGATGTGCAAGATACATCCGCACCCATCAGAAATGGAGAATTTACCTTACAAGTCCCTGATCCAGACGATGAAGATATCTCTGAATTTGATTTTCAGCAGCAGGTTGGGGCAGCCTGGGAGGTTTGTGATCGGTTTGACTTACAGACTGATATTTGGCGAGGTCGAATTTTGCGAGCAATTCGCGATCGCGAAAAAAATACGGGCGAAGGTCGAGGCGGTAGCTTTCTCAACTGGTTACAAAACAACGAAATTAGCAAGAGTCAAGCCTATAGCTGGATAGAATTGGCCAATAGTGCTGATACCCTCTTAGATGCCGGACATTTAGAGCCTGACTCCATCAATAACTTTAGTAAGCGAGCCTTCGTTAAAACAGCCCAGTCTGCTCCCGAGATCCAAGAATTAGTGAGTGAAACAGCCCGCCAAGGGGAGCGAATTACCACTCGTGAAGTTCAACAGCTCTCGGATGAGTGGACAACTATGACCTCAGATTTGGTTCCGGCTGAAATTAAGACTAAGGCGGCCAACCAAACCATTCCCATTCGCCACGTAGCCCCCCTCGTTAAGGAACTGGAAAAATTACCAGAAGCCCATCAGAATACTATTCAATCTGAACTTGCTGCTAGCCCCGATCTAGATACTCTCAAACAAGCCACAGCAGAAGCCAAACAACTCGCCAAATATTTAGAGGCATTTGGCAATGTTCAAGCCCTCACCGAACAATCCATTGATCTAGAGTCCAGTTTAGAGGAAGCACTCCGGCTAGGCTGTCTCAATATCACAGCAGACTTAGTCAACCAGGCCTCCCAACTAGAGCATATGGTGGCTAAACTCTATACCACCTGGCGCCGACTGCGCCGACTAACGGACAAACTGCATAATGCATCTGGAGCCAGTACCCCCCATTTACAATCGCTATTACAAGCACTAGAGCGTCTCTATAGCGATGTTTTAGAGGTAGAACTAGGTGCATCTGGCTCTAATCCTTCTGAGACGATTAGTATCCAGGTCCTATCCGAATCCCATGGCTCTGGCTCAGATTAAACGGTCTAGGAAACTCAGAAAATTCCGAATTTCTCGCTTAGATCGCTTTATTCTGCGAGCATTTTGGATGCCCTGGGTCTTTGCCTTTGGTGCCTTTACAACCATTAGCTTTAGTATTGGTGCTCTGTTTGATACCCTACGGCGTTTAACAGAAGGGACCTTATCAAGTGTTGATGCATTACAAGTTTTGGTTTTACAGCTCCCTCGCTTTATGGTGCTCGCCCTACCCATGTCGATGCTCCTAGCCCCTTTACTCACCTATAGCCAATTAGCCCGAAAGAACGAGCTCATAGCTCTTAAAGCTTGTGGGACAAGCGTTTACCGTGTCATCCGACCCGCCCTTTGTTTTAGCCTGATTGTCGCTGTTTCCACCCTCACACTTAACGAGTGGATCGTTCCTCCAGCAACGGCAGCAGTCCATCGGCTGCAAGCGCAGCAAACTGTGAGTCAGATTACAGCGATTCCTCGCCAAAATATTGTGCATCAAACCTATCACCATCAGCGACTCACTCAACTGTTCCATGCCCGCGCTTTTGATGGTGAAGCACTTCACCAATTGACGATTTTGCAGTTTCAAGATCGTCACCTACATCACATCTGGCTAGCCAAACAAGCTATCTGGGACAGCACGCACCAACAATGGATATTATCCCAGGGGACGCGATATACCATCGATCCAGTCTCAGGGTTATACCAACAAGTTGTTCCCTTTAAAAGGCACCCCTTTCATCAGGTCAGTCCCCAAGAATTAGCCGAAGTTGCACATCAACCTATCAGCCTGCATGAAACTCAGGCACTGATACAGCAGATAAAACAGTCAGGAAATTTACCAACACTGCAACGTTTGCAAGTGCGCTGGCATGCACTGATGGCTTTTCCCTGGATCGGAGTGGGATTTACGCTGATGGGATCATCATTAGGATGCCAGTCAACCTCAAAGCAAGGTTCATTGGGCTTTGGGTTAAGTAGCCTGCTAATTTTTGGTTACTATACCTTCTCGTTTATCTGTCAGACCTTGGGAGATGCAGGCATCTGGTCAGCTAGCATAGCAGGCTGGCTGCCGATCGTCGTTTTACTCACCATAGGCAGTGCTTTACTTCACCACAACAATACCTATTCAAAGCGCTTCTGAATAGAACCAACACTCTCGACCCTGACTCGTTAAACACGTTTGGGTCAGTCCCCAAACTATTACTATGACTAGCTTAGACAGCAAGTGCTAAGGGTTTAAAGCCATGTTTGAGAGAGATTTCACCAATTTTTTCCATCTTGGCAACCGTAATTTCGTTGCGTCCCCACGAAAAATTCGTGTGGAGCTGCTCAAATTCTAGGAGCATGGATTCGGCAAAACAGGCAAATAACTGACGATTGGGAATATTCATGTTGACGATATGCATGATTTTCCAATCGATATCTAGAGAATGCTCGACAATACCACCATTGAGAATATGAACATCAGGATGCTGAATTTTTGTCCCTAAGTTCTTCGGATAGCCGCCATCAATCATAAGGCAAGGATGCTTTAGATTTTCAGCATCAATCTCGATACCCTTGGGCATACTGGCAACCCAAACAACGATATCTGCTTGGGGTAGGGCTTCTTCAATCGACATGATTTTGCCTCGCCCCAGCTCAGACTGTAAGGTTTCCAGACGGCCTTGATGGCGGGCAACTAAGAGTAATTCAGCTGTATCTGTACGGGCATCTAGCCAGCGACATACGGCACTACCAATATCGCCTGTGGCGCCACAAACAGCAACGGTGGCTTTGTTGAGGTCAATCCCTAGCTTTTGAGCGCCTTGCTCCACTTGACGGCAAATAATATAGGCCGTATGGGTATTCCCGGTCGTAAAACGCTGTAAGTCTAGTTGAATATTTCGTATACGAGTAATTCGCTGTAAATTAAAATTCTCGAAAATAATGGAGGAAAAACCACCTAAAGCAGTTATATTAATCCCATTTTTCTGAGCATGGGCCATGGCATTAACGATTTTACGAGTCGCCGCTTTGATCCGCTGAGAGGCTAGCATCTCTGGTAGAAAACAAGACTCGACATATTTACCGTAAATAGTTTGCCCCGTAATACTTGTAACCGTAATGTCATCAACGATTTGAGGCGGGGCCATACACCAAAAATCTAAGCCTTGATCAGCGTACTCTGGATATCCTAGTTCTCGAGCGACGGATTGAGCATGCTGCAAGCTGGTTAGATGACCAATTAGACCAAACATAAATTTTAGAAAGGAGTAAGCATGGCTGTTTCAAACAGGCTTACTGCGAATGTGTAAATAAAAGACTGTTGCAATAGTACACAACAATGTTACTTAATATTACAGCAAACCGTTATTTCGAACCAGAAAAAGTGGTGGATATGACGTGAAGGTGTTTAGAATTAGGACGAGCCGCTAACCCTGAAACAGAAAGAGCCAGGCTTTGAGTCTGGCTCTTTCGAGGTCTTTAACAATGCCATGGCATAATTTGCCATGGGTTAGTGATGCGACGTTTACGCAGCCACAAGACCATAGGCAGACATCCGCATAATTTCGCCTGTAGAGAAACCAATATTGCTAAGGGCTTCACCATACTGGATCATGAAGTCTTCAACCAGGGCTTCTTTTTCCATTCCTAAAACGGCCGCATCCTTGTCCACTTCGTTCAGCATTCTCCAAACGATGGGGAGGTTTTTGCGATTAGCTTCTTGGATTTCTGCTTTCACATCATCGAAGTGAGCTTTAAGCCACTCTTCACCATAATTGAGGTGTTGATACTCATCCTTAACCACAGACTCTGTAATCTTACGGGCAAAGTCATCAGCGACGGGGATATAGATGTTGTAAGCTGCGATCGCAAAACACTCAATGATCAAGGACTGAATCACTAAGCAAGTTGGCACTTTATCCTCAGCTGCAGCATCTTGAAAATTCTTGTGTAAGTCGGAAAAGAAACGCCGGGCAAAGTCTAGATCGCAGGTTACTTTTAAGTTGCGACCGCAGGCTTCAAACCCTTTCTTATGACGGGCTTCCATCTTGGACAGGCGGATAAAGTCGTCTTGGTGCTCAGGCAGCATTTCGCCAAGACGAATATAGTTTTCATGCGCTTCTTGCTCACCTTCGATCACAATGCCGTCAATACGACTGTAAGCATCTTTGTAGGTGTCACTATAGAAGTCAATTTCTGAAATAGCCTGAGTTTGGGGCATATCTAACTAATCTCCTGATACATTCCTATTTATACTGCGTCAACAACGTGACCTTAAAGTCTAATTTCTAAAAAATAGAGTTCTAATCTTTTTCAGTCTACTTCAAGGAGCAAAAGTCTAGGCTGTCATCCTGATTATACTAATCCTAAGTAAATTTGCTCAGAATTTAATCAGTATATAGTAGATAAATCATTGCCAGCCTATCTTTTATCGATTATGGGTGAACCGTCAGGATAACGGATAGTCTGAATATGGCAATATTTTTCCCCAAGCTATTTCTTATGCCTGTAAATCATCAATATCCTTGGGCTTTTCTAAATAACGCTCAATTAAGAGAATGGCCACAATGTCATCGATAGGATGATTAATCTTGCGTAAACTCTGGGGAATGAAGCGGTGAATCCCTTGAGGCGGGTAAATCTGCCAATATCTGGATCGGGCTTCTAGCGTGCTATTGCGTTCATCAACCTGAACGATGTCAAGATTCAGAGCATACTTTTCATTTAAAACTTGCAGCCATTCTTTCGAAGTAGTCTGATTCCCCATTACTAATAAGGAGATTGGATAGATTTCGCACAAAGCATTAATAGAATCAATTACTTGGGAAGCTACCACCACTTGATGCCAGTGAATCGTCTGGTCTATCCCCATGACAGCTAACCCACATTTTTGTCGCCCTGGATCAAATCCAAGAATCATAGATGAGTCTACAGTGATGGTTTCTTGAGAAGTGGGAGGCATGCCGTCTATCATTCCGTTTTGTCTTGGTGATCGTTATGTTGTCCAACTTTAGTGGCAATCACGATTACAAATGTAAATGAATCGAGCGCCTCGAAAAATCTGTCATAGACTCCAAAGATTCAGAACTCCTTAGGTTAAGATGGACAGTGGACTTTGATATCTATTCAAAGAACATAGATTAGGAGAGGTGGCAGAGTTGGTCGATTGCGTCTGACTTGAAATCAGATGAGCCCTCACGGGCTCCGGAGGTTCGAATCCTCTCCTCTCCGTTTTACTAAAAACACTGACCATCCTGAAGCTGAAATAAAGAAAGCCACATCAGCACAACTGCTCATAGAAAATCGGCATTAGACCAAAATCTAATGCCGATAACTAATAATTGGATATAAAAAATACTCAACCAGATCTAAGTTGCTGAGCCCCTGAGACTAGCTGCTCTTCACCGAGGAATTGATGCCACAAACGCCCCAGTTTCCTGGCCTCATCAGATTTCTCTGTAGCCACTTCATACATGCGGCGTGGACGTCCTCGGCCTTCTACTTTTTGCCAATAGCCTCTGATTACACCCTCATCTTCTAAGAATTTGAGTGCGCTGTACAATACCGTATCTGACAAACGATATAGCGGATGGTTATTCTCTACAAGCTGGATCAATGCTGTTCCATAAGAATCACCATGGTCAATCAGCACAGATAACACGTAGCAAACCGCTACTTCTTTACTGAGATAGATAGGTGGTGGTTCTTGAAAATATCGATAAATATCTTGGAATTTCATGTGCTGTCTACTTCGTAAATAAGGTGAATAATGATGCGGAAACTAATGACAATGGTTAATCGTCATGCTCCATGAGCAGGTCTAGAGAAGTTGCCCGGAAGACGCCATTAGAACTTCGTCTGCCCTTGTGAATTTGCCTTACAGACGACAAACAATAAGAGCACAAAAGCTACTGCTCCCAAAAAATGACAGACCTAAGAGTGTTGCGGATTTGTGAGTTTCGCACCAGCTTCGGGAGCCAAAATGAGAGCAAGCTAAAGCTGTACTTCAGAACTTTGCGGCCCTAAAACGCTCAATACTGGTGATATGTGTTTTGAAATATAAAGATTTGAAGATAATCCCCCCGGTTTACCTAATGAACTCGATATTTAGATCAATTGTTTAGTACGTCAGCACAACATAGCTGTATTTATAACGTCGGCATTTATTAAGTAGTGACCTAACGATGGACAGCATTTACATAGCTAGGCTGAGTTACTATCACATTCGAGCTAACACTAGTGATTATAATTCCCAATTTTGTTTCTTAAAATTGAATTTATCTGAATTTTATAGTTCAGATTGTAAAAAATGATAGCGTTTATTCCTCTAATTCATCTCTCTGTACTTGTTTGATGAATACTTACGGAGGATGAAGAGACTTGAAAAAGATAAGTTAAGATTGATGTACTTCAATATTCAGTCTACAAAGTTATGCTTGAGTTTCCTGGAAGAAAATCGACAGTTTGTAGAGAATACTCTATTGATGCTTGGCAAGTGTTGCAGAAACTGTTCAAATTCTGAACCTTCTGGGAAAACTGTTGAGTGATGACACTTGTTGATAGCATACCGTTGAGAAGAACGCACAACATTAGGACAATCACTACCTTGTTTGGGAGTCAATTCGATCGGCGTGTGGGAGAGCAATCATACAATGATTGATGACAACACCGATCCAAATCTTGGTCAAGTGCTGATCAACCGATATCGGTTAGCAGAGCTGATTGGTCAAGGCTCAATGGGAAAGGTGTATCGGGCAGAAGATCAGCTCCTAGGTGGTGTCACAGTTGCCGTTAAATTTCTCGCTCAAACGTTACTGAGTGAGAAGATGAAAATGCGGTTTGCCCATGAAGCTCGCACTGGAGCACAACTGGGACAGCGGAGTCTCCATATCGTCAGGGTTTTAGATTACGGTGTGCACCGTAATGAAGCACCCTTCTATGTCATGGAGTATATGGAGGGAAAGAATTTAAGTGATGTGATTGCTGCTCAACCCTTAGGTATTAACCAATTTTTGCGGTTAATGCGGCATATGTGCCTGGGATTAGAATGTGCACACCAAGGCATAAAAATTGATGGCAAACACTGTCAAGTGATCCATCGCGATATTAAGCCTAGCAACGCTTTTGTGATTTCTGATCCTAGTTTAGGGACTTTAGCTAAAGTCTTAGATTTTGGCATTGCTCAGTTTTTATCAGACACCTCTGAATCCAATCAAACAGGCTCGTTTATGGGAACGTTAGCTTATTGTTCTCCTGAACAGATTGCTGGCAAAGATCTAGATAATCGTTCTGATATATATAGTCTCGGCATTACGATGTTTGAGGTGCTGACAGGACATATCCCTATTCAGGCCGAAACCAATTCGATTGGCAGCTGGTATCATGCCCATCGCTCTCAAGTTCCTAAAACCTTTCACCAAGTCGCCCCTGGATTACAAATCCCTACCTCTCTCAATGACTTAATTATGTCTTGTATGGCGAAGTCTCCGGACGCTCGCCCCCAGACCATGGCTGATATTTTGGCGGTCATCCAAACTTTGATAGAGCAAGGTTTGGATGGAGGCAAAGTCGAAATTGATGAACCTGTCATCGTCGAAAAAGAATCCCACCAAAGCACCGTATCGGATCGACGCCGCACTCTCGGAACAGCCCGTGTTCCCTCTATCCCAAATCCCCAGCAACGGTTCTGGTCCATTGAAGATGCAGGCTGGAATGTCGCTTGGCCCAAAAATAAGCCTATTGCAGATATTGTATTTCCACAATTATTAAAAACTGAAAAGGAAGAAGCGGTGGCCTTATGGGTAATGTTGCCGCGTTCTGAAGTCAGCCAGCGGCTGCTGAATACCCGCTATAACCAGTTTTTATGCACGATTCATCCTCATCCCATGGTGCTGTGGATTACGACGATTTATGATCCGATGTCAGGGCCAAAGTGGTTGCCTTGCTATCTAGATTTAAAGGATGCTCGCGGTGAGAAAGCGGTGCAATTGCTAAGTCAAACTGGCTATTACCCACTCATTTTCTTCTCCCGAGAGGATCCTGAACAACCCGCTAACGTTTGTACCGTACCGATTGCTCCTTATCAGAAACAAATCTTTCAAGATTGGATGCGCATCAGTCGAGGGGCTGTTGTCCCAGGTTCAGCCATGACCAGTAAGCAAATGCTGAAGGCTGAGTTGGAGAAAATTAAACCCAATATTTTGATTAAGCTTGAAAATGCCCAAGGGCAGAAATTTCAAACCTAAGTCGAGATCACTACCATCCTACGCAGGTGACACTAGCAAAATTGGGTGCCAGCTTCTGCGTACCCTCCCTCCAGCAAAACTGGGACTCGACAACGTCCCAAGATGTGGGAGAAGCGACGATGGCACTGATATCGCCATCTAAAGCAAGGTTTGAATTTTGCGTTCGCATTTCCCTGACACACATCTATATTCAACTGTAAATTCAGATCTTCGAGCCGTTGTTGTAGTACCTGTAAGGAGTCTATGCAATCCTTGGCTTTCGGGAGTGGTAACGAGAAGTCGATAGAACAGATCACATCCCAGAATACTGAGGCATTGACTCTACTATGGTGCCTTGCAGCCATTTCTTCTGGGTCCCTTGAAAGTATAGATGAGTTCCTATGAGTCTACTTAGGTTGTGCCAGGTTCGGCAAACGGCCACTCAAACCAGCCATAAAGCGGAGCGCCAGGATCCGCAGGGGAGCAATCCATTGCAATATACGCAAGCCCAAGCGCCGTCCTTGAACCACTAAGAACCACCGATTGGAAAAGACTCGATTGAGAATGTCGGTAAAACCGAGGGCTAGCCAATTTTGGCGGCGACGCCAACGCTGATATTGCCGCAGTACCTGAACACTCCCGATATCTTGACCGGCTTGATGAGCGACATGCAGGACTTGGGCTAAGGCTGCTGCATCCCGAATGCCTAAGTTTAATCCTTGGCCTCCGACCGGATGGCAGGTATGGGCAGCATCACCGACCAAAGCAAGTCGGTGCCCCGTATATTGAGTGGAATGCATCCATTTCGCTGGAAATAGGAAACGGTGTCCCACTAGAGAAAGTTTGCCCATTTGCGATCCGTATCGCTGCTGAAGTAAGTCTAGAAACTGATCTTCTTCTAATTCTAATAATGCTTGGGCTTGAGCATGGGGAGCCGTCCACACAATTCGACATTGGCGATTTGCAATCGGCAAAATAGCAAAAGGACCACTGGGCCAAAACCGCTCATAGGCAATATGGTTATGAAACTTCTCGGGAGCAATGGTCGCCACAAGACAGGATTGCCAATAATCCCAGCCTTGAGTGGTAATACCAGCCTGCTGACGAACTTGAGATCGGGATCCATCTGCCGCCACCAACATTCTGACGTTTAAAGTTTGGGGAAGAGACTCGACCTCATGCCGATGGGCTGCTTCTACTCCAGCAGAGCTGGGTGCCAATTGAACCTCTACACCATGAGGATGGTAATGGGTGGTTGTTACTTGAGCAGGACAGCACCAGTCAACATGCTCACACGTTTCCAGAAACTGAAGTAGCTCTTTGAGTAACACTCGATGTTCGGCAACATAACCTAAAACAGGCGTCCCCAAATCTCTCGGCTTAAATTTGACGACACTGGGACAATTGCCATCCGAGAGATGCACCTGGGAAAAATATTCGACTTGAGGAGCAATAGCCTCCCAAACGCCAATTCCCTGATAAATTCGACTAGAACTGAGGTGAATCGCATAGGCTTGTCCTTTCGCGACGGCCACTGAGCGGGGTTGTGCTTCAATCACGACCACCCGCAAGTTTGTATCTTTGAGGGCTGCAGCGAGAGTTGCGCCAACGATTCCACCCCCGACGATGGCGACGTCATAGTCAAAGCTGGTGGAAGACGGGGCATTAACTTCCGCGACAGCAGTATGTTTCGTGGTGGGTTGAACTGAAGCCATGGAATGAGAAAGAGTGTAATACATCTTTCATTGTTGCCTGTTTTTTGAACGGTAGGCAACTGGAGGCTTCTAGGATTGAGCGTTCACAGAGCAACAACGGTCAGGTGAGATGTCCTTTGAGATTTTTCCTACTCAGAAGGATTGCGGCCCATAAACACAAACCAATAGTGGTAGGCTTTAAACCAAAAGTAGCCAATATTCTGTCCCCAAGTTTTTGACCCCAAGGATCCTATGACACAAGCTAGCGGTGCCCAACAAGCCACGGAAAAAAGCCTGGAGGCGATGCGCAAGTTTTCTGAGACCTATGCTCAGCGTACTGGAACGTATTTTTGCTCGGATCTAGGAACAACAGCTGTTGTCATTGAAGGTCTCGCTAAGCATAAAGATGACTTAGGGGCTCCATTGTGCCCTTGCCGTTATTACGAAGATAAAGAAGCGGAAGTGGCAGCTGCCTATTGGAATTGTCCTTGTGTACCCATGCGAGAACGCAAAGAATGCCACTGCATGTTGTTCCTAACCCCTGATAATCCTTTTGCTGGGGACCAACAAACCATCACTGTTGATCAAATCCGAACTGAGACAGACAAGTTTTAATGGATGAACTACCTCCCGCTTTTTGGCAAGGGGTTGAGGAGTTCAATCAAGGCCAATATTATGCTTGTCACGACACCCTTGAGGCCTTGTGGATGGAAGCGACTGATCCACCGAAAAGTCTTTACCAAGGTTTTTTACAAGTTGCAGTCGCTTGTTATCATCTAGGCAACAAAAACTGGCAAGGTGCTGTCATTCTTTTAGGTGAAGGTATCGGTCGTTTGCAGTCCTATGAACCAGAATTTGCAGGCTTGGATATTGAAACATTTGTTGATGTCAGTGCAAACCTACTAGAATGCTTGCAGAAACATGGACCGGAGCAAGTGGCAATATTCAGTCAACTCGTCTTACCGGCTCATCAGCAGTCTGAGTCTGCGTCCCAAGATGTTAGCCTTATGAATCGCTTAACTTTATTACCCAAAATCACCACGGTAGAATAAAGCCTAATTACAGAACACTAGAGTGGCTGAATGACTGAAAGAAAGAACCATCGAGCTTTAAACAGGTAACCGATGAGCAATTTGCAAATGCGAGCGCCCATTTTTAGACTCAGAGTCAATCTAGTATGCATCATCCTCTTAGGGCTAGGGGCGATTTTTTTTAATCCGATTCAAGCCCAGGATCAGCGGCGATCGTTGACCCTAAGAGCAGATGTCCAAAAAGCCAATGCTAAAACCGGTATTGTAACGGCAGCCGGTAATGTTCAAATTCTTTATCCTCAACATAAGTTGAAAGCGACGGCTGCTAAGGCTCAGTACTTTAGCCGAGAACGCCGCATCCTCATGGAAGGAGATGTGCTAATCGAGCATGAGGGCAATAATATCCAAGCAGATAAGATTACCTATGTGATTGATGAAGGCCGATTTGAGGCTGAGACTGAATCATCTGAGGCGGTGGAGACGAACGTAAACCTATCTCAGTAGCCTGATTATCTGAGGACTTTTCTGACAATCTACGAGGAGTCCCCTTGCGTATTCGCCTACAAGACATTAGCAAATCTTATCGCCGCCGTAGCGTCTTGCAGAATGTCTCTCTGTCTGCAGGTCAGGGCGAGATTGTAGGGCTACTGGGGCCCAATGGCGCAGGCAAAACCACCTCCTTTTATATTGCGGTGGGATTAGAAAGGCCAACCCATGGAACCGTATGGTTGGGCAGTCAAGAGATCACAACATTACCGTTGCATCAGCGAGCCCGGTTAGGAATTGGCTATCTTGCCCAAGAGCCAAGTATTTTTCGTCATCTGAGTATACGAGACAATTTATTGATGGTCATGGAACAGTCGGGGGTGCCCCGCCCACAATGGTCCTCTCGGTTAGACCGTTTACTCGCAGAATTTCAGCTGGAGCATGTGGCGAATACGCTGGGGATGCAAGTGTCTGGAGGGGAGCGTCGCCGGACAGAATTAGCACGGGTGTTAGCTATGGGCAAAGAGGGGCCAAGATTTCTCCTCTTGGATGAACCCTTTGCGGGCATTGATCCCATTGCTGTCTCAGGGATGCAAACCATGATTGGTCGATTATGCGATCGCAACTTAGGTATCTTGATCACAGACCATAATGTCCGCGAAACCCTGGCGATCACCCATCGGGCTTATATCTTAAGGGAAGGGAGTATCCTGGCTGCAGGCACTCCTGCAGAGCTTTATGATGATCCCTATGTTCGTCAGTATTACTTGGGAAATCAATTTCAACGTTGATCGTTACCCTAGGCCCAAATCCTATGTTTAGAGTGAGCAGGTTTGTAGGGTGGTCAAGATTGGCTCTAGTCGATCGCTATCTGTTTCGACAATTGCTGCCACCTTTTTTATGGGGCATGGTGGCTTTCTCATCTATTGGTGTTTCAGCGGCGGTCTTGTTTGATCTGTTAGGGCAGGTGTCAGAAGCACGGTTACCGATTGCGATCGCACTATCAATCCTCACCTTACAACTGCCTTACTTTGTCAGTCTTGCCATTCCCATGTCGGTATTATTGGCTTGTTTGCTGACCTTATCTCGGTTGCAGAGTGATGGTGAATTGCTGGCTCTCCAATCCGCAGGGCTGCACTTAAACCGCTTGATTGGCTCTTGTCTAGGTTTTTCACTATTGGCCTGCCTATTCATGTTCGGACTGACCGAAAGTCTCGTTCCTGTGAGTCAAGCTCACTCACACCATCTACTACGCCAAACATTACAAGCAGGTCAATTTTCACTCCAAGGCCGCCACATCGTCTATCCAGATATTGGTCCCAATCAAGAGCTGCGCCGCCTTTTTTATGCTCAAACTGGCCAGGGGCAAACCTTATCTGGCATCACCGTCATCGATTGGACTCTGCCCAACAATCAGCAGGTCTTAATCGCTCAATCAGCCACATGGAATGCAGAGCGCAATATCTGGATATTTAAGGATGGCTCTATCTATGCCATAGGGACTGATGGAGCTGAAAAACATATCATTGAGTTTTCAAAACAGGAACTTCAGCTGCCGCCCCAATTGTCTCTCACTGATTCTGACATCAACCCCAATGGGGTGACCCTAGCCCAGTCACAGCAGCTACTCACAAAACTCCGACAAACAGGTCGTCCAACTCAAATCAGGGCCTTAGCAATCCAAATTCACCGCAAAATTGCACTCCCATTTACAGTTATCATCTTTGGGCTAGTCGGGAGTACTTTAGGCATCAGTCAGCGTCGATTAGCTGTTAGCAATGGCTTTGGTATAAGCCTGATATTGGTATTGGGGCAATATATCCTAATTTTCATCGCCGATGCCTGGGGCCAATTAGGCATTATTTCACCGTGGTTTGGAGCTTGGACCCCCAATCTTGTGACTGGCCTCATTGGGGTAAGTTTACTACTGCGACCAGGAAACGCTCTTCGAAGCCTACAGAAAGGTTTATCGTACTCAAATTTATAATGTTCAGGGAATAAACATCCCTATAATGTCCAAGTATTTCCATGGGCGTCCATAGGTCAAACTTGCGGGAAGCTCAGTCGTCTTTATGGAGCAATTCATTTAGTTGCTAAGACAGGTAGGGGCATGTCATTGTTCAGCCTGTCATCAATGGTCTGGAGGACAATTTTTTTCAACAGAGTGTGGTACAGAAATGACATTTGAAAACCCAGCGAAAATTTCTATTTTTAAAGCCTTCTGATTGGGCTGAACGAGGATCTTATCAGACCTGTGGCATACACCTGCTTTATCGTTTGAAGGAGAAACAGCAATACTTTGTCCCTGTGAGCTGGTTTACTAACAGCAAAGAATTTCTGTTTGATCATCAAGTTTTTATTGATGAGAAACCTGCACTCTACAGCTTAGCCAATAAAATTCATGGCATGACAGGGGCACAGCTCCTTGCTCAGTTTACAAGTTCAGAAGTATAAGTTCTCCTCAATACTTCACTTGAGCTCGAGACAAATTTATAATTTCTTTATTGAGTAGCAGGCATGGCTATCTTAGCTATACACTACACAATTCGCCAACTCTATCTAAACAATATTTCGATACAATATATTGATCATTTTTCCTTACAAGGCAGATTCAACATGTCATTCATTTACAATATCAACATTTTATAAACAGACCAAATATTGCAGTAAAATCTAAAAAATATTTTTACAAGAAAAGGAAATCTTTAAATAAAATACCTACATAAACTAGAAATAAAGATGGATAAATCAAATAACCTGTCTTATTTTAACTCTAAACATAGTGCCCTATGATTTCCTGCAACTTTCATAGCAGAACTTGCAACTAAAACACTTTCTATTATAAGTTTATACTCCTGTCTACATAAGACTTTGAGAATCTGTTTCATAGCATATATAGTCAGCATTAAGTTGCAAACCTGCTGGTTTCCCTGGTCAAGTCTGAATAATCTTCTGAGTCGAATCTACAAGAGGAGAATCCAAACTCATATCTCTATCAGAAGTCGTTGAACAATATAATTAGATAGAATAGATATTTCAAAAATCGATCCTCATTAAAAATAATTTTGAATTACAATGCAATCACATATTACTCATATCAATTAGACAATAATTTAATTTTTTTGAGTGAGATATCATATCAAGAAATATTCAATATTCAACAATATTATGATCTTCTTGAACAGCTAGAAAAAGCTAACTATATCTAAATAAATGAAGTGTCAGTATTGAAATGTCATTTTAATTTTTCTCAATGGGAACCCTAGATCTGTGTAGATCTGACAACTCATATGCATCATTAGCACTAACGTTGCAAGACCATATTGGCCCTGAATGTCTAATAGGCCAGGGAAAGTAACCTGACTTTCTGATTTCGTTATGAAATTGAGAAAAACGGCACTCTAAAACTCAAGTGCAAGGGTCCAGCTCGTACTTGAAGTGATCAATATTACCTGATTGCAAGTTAACGGTGATTCCTTGCTGCAGATCCTGATTTTCTGTTTTCCCCATTACCAAGAACTCCAAGACGACATGAATGACGATAGACCTCAGTCTTATACTTCTCCACGTAAAATTAGCCCTCTCGCCATTGCCGCCATTTTGGCTAGTAGCCTTCTTCAGCCTCTTTTCCCTGCCTTAGCTTTAGGAACTGCTGCAGGGGAGCAGATTACCAATACAGCAACAGGCACCTACAAGGAGGATCCTGCTTCCTCAACAACCATTGATGCAACGTCAAATACAATTACAGTTACCGTTGCTGAAGTAGCAGGCTTATCGGCAGTGCCATCCGGATTTGCTGATTTAGATGGTGGCTCTGTTGATGCTGGGGATACTTTAACCTTTACCTTTGATGTCACCAATATTGGTAATGCCCCTACTAATTTATTTATCCCTGGTACGAACAACCTAAATGCTGAGAATTTTGTTCCCAGTACAGTGCAGATTGTGAATGCATCTGGGACAGTACTGGCAACTGTACCTGCAAGTGGTTCTAACTTGAGTGCCTTGTCGATACCCGGTTTAGCAGATCTAGATCCTGATCAGGTATTAAAGGTTCGTGTAACTGGGACCCCAGCTCCGAATATACCAGCTGGTGCTGATGTAGGCGTCACACTAGGGAACACAGGCCCCAATAACAATAGTGCAAGTACTCAAAACCAACCCGATAACTCAGATGGTGCTAGAGCAGATGACCTTCGTACCGTTGATGCTAATCCAAGCAATGGTGCCCCAGAAAATGGTGAGCGGGAAGCCAGTGCGACTAATAGTATTCCTTTTGGAAGCTCACTTAGACCGATTGCATTGGCAACGATAGCTAAGACCGCGTCTAATCTCAACCCAGGACCTACGCCGACAGCTAACGATGATTTAATCACCTATGATTTAGCCCTAACCGTTGAGAATACCTCACCGAATGCCGCTTTTGTTCCTGCTAATTTAGAGGGAACGCCGATTAATTTGAACGGTATATCGACTCCCAGAATTTTAGTCTCTGATGCTATTCCGGTAGGGACAAAGCTTTCTTCAATTGATACCATTCCAGCAAATTGGCAAGCTGTTTATACCACTACACCAACCAGTACACCAGCAACAGCTGCAGCTTGGGTCACAACGCCACCTCCTCTGACCTCAGTGACACGGCTTGGTTTTATTTTTGTGGGTGGACCTGTTCTGGGTAGAGGGACAACCGTAACGCCATTTCGCTTCACCGTAGTTACATCTGGATTGCCACCCCTAGGTGGACAGGTGAATAATCTAGCGCAGGTGTTTGGAGAAACAGTTGGCGATTCATCTAACCAAGTTATTTATGATGAATCGGGGGATTCTCATCCCAATAATTTCAACGATAATCAAACGCCTCCTAGCCCAACTGGCAGTAACTACAACCCTACAACTGATACTGGAGTCGCTAATCCAGTAACGCAGGGCACTGACGCAGGCAATGGAAATACTGGGACAGGCCCGAATGGTGAAGTCAATGTGATCCGCTTAGGAGAAGTGGCGGCTAGCGACGATATTCTCAACGGTCCTGATGGGGTGCCTGGGGCAGGGGGGCCATCAGATGACGATGATGATTTTACAAACCAATCCACTGATATTCCTCCCAATTTAGGTCCTACGGACACGTTCGATCCAGCTCCATCTACCTTTAACAATTCCGTTCAAAATCCGGCTAGTACCGGGTTTATTGCTGATGTTACGATTCAGCCGATTTCGCCCACTCAGGCGGAGGGAGCTGATGACAGTACATTGACGGGGCAATATGGTACAGATGCCGATATTCCTAATGGTACGGTCGTAACCATTGCCTACGATCCAGATGGCAATCCGGGGAATGGCGATGAGCGAACCGCGACCTATCAATGGAATAGTACCACCAATACTTTTGAGTTGCTCTCTAGTACAACTGGAGGCATTGCTGATGGTACACCCAGGCATGTCAATGCGGGTGATTTACCTGCAGGGCGAACAATTAACTATTCCGTGACGGTGGATCTACCCGATGGTGTAGGAGTCAATGACGAGATTCCTATTCCAATCGTGGCGTTTCCGGATGACGATCCGATCAATAATCCAGGTTTCACAGGGGAAACCACCAATAACGTGACGATTGACCGCCTGTATACCGGCTTTCTACAAGTCATCAAAGAAGTCCAAGTCTTGGATGCCAATGGGGAGGTTATTCAAGCCTGGACCTCTGACCAAACTATTTTGGATGGTGTTAATATCCAGCTAGATTATCAGCTTGAGTACCGAATTACTTACGAGAATATCTCGACTCCGGTGGTGGGGAATGGCAATATCGGTCTGACGATTCCTGACTTAACCTTGGTGGAAGATGGGACGGCCACTGTAGGTGGTACAACGAATAACTGGGCGAGTTTCTCGAACCATCAGCAAAATACGAGTGCGGATCAAGGGGTGGTGAGATACTTCACGAATAGTGACGATCCCAATCCTTTGACCACATCGGATCCGGTCGATGATACCAAAGTCCAGAAATACGAAAATGAGGTCGGACAAGTCGATCCAGGCCAGCGAGGGCAATTCCTTTTCCGTCGTCGTATTAAGTAATGAGGGTTGGGTGGGCACCCTGTCAACAGGTTATCTGTTTAGCCGAAGGTCGAATCATTATCGATCCTCCCGCTGTTAAATTTCAAAGGTCTTCTCATGATGAAACGTCGCTTATCCATTGGTCTGGGTATTTTAGCGGTTGCTGCAGCGGTTCCTTTTGTCAGTGGTACTCCGGTCTTTGCTAATTTGCAAAAGGCCGGCACTGAGCTGGTGAACAAAATCTTGCAACCAGAAGTGAAGCTGGTGCTATCTGCAGAGAAAAAAGTCACTACCACTAATGCTAACGGTGAGCCAGAGATTTCCTGGGAAGCGGTTGAAGGCAATGTCACGGTCCGTCCCGGTGATGTCTTGCGCTACACCTTGCTGAGCGAGAATGCTGGAGATAAGCCAGCTTCGGAGCTAAAAATTAACCAACCTATTCCGAACCAAACAGCTTACGTTTTGGATTCTGCTCGGGCCAACGGTGCCACCCTTACCTACAGTATTGATGGAGGGCAGACCTATTCTACACAACCCATGCTGGAGGTCACCCAGCCGGATGGAACGGTCAAGCTGGAGCCTGCACCAGCTGACGCTTATACCCACGTACAATGGGATTATAGTGAGTCTTTAAAGCCAATGGCTTCTGTGCAAGCAGTCTATGAGGTTGCAGTGCAGTAAGTAGACTTTGAGAGCATTGCTCAGGTTGTTTGCAGAAACCTGAGGGTATTTACCATCCCCAAGTTCCGGCACCGCCTTTGAAGGGACCCACAATATCAGGAGTAATCCAACCACCGTAAAAATCACCAGCTTGGGCCTGCACCACTTCTCCATCGAGGGTGCAAACGTCCATACGGCTGGGATAGAAGGCAACATAATCTTTGAGATCCGCAAATCGAGGGGTGGGATTGGCGTAAAACCAGGCGACGTTCTTTTCGGTGCGATCGCACACCGTTACCGTGTAATATCCTGCTGAGCCTTTCCACTCACAAAAGGTAGATCGTCGCGTGAGCTGCAAATAGTCCATTTGAATATCTGTAGGCGGAATATAGTAGACCGGCGGATGACTGGTTTCTAAGACTCGCTTGGCTTGGTGAGTATCGGCTAAGGTAACACCATTGAAAGTGATCTGGATATGTTTTGAGGAATCTTCCAACCGAGGAGGACGAGGATAATCCCATACCGATTCTTGACCTGGACCTGGCTCAATACGATTCAGGGGCATGTAAACTGGACTCCTCTTTAGACGGCAAACTCTCTTTTGAGAGTAACGTTGATTGGTCTTAGGAGGGTGCAAAAGCTGCCAGGCAGAATCAACCCACTAGGATTGGGCATCTGCAGTGGAGTTAACCAACGGTTTGAGGGGCAAGGTGGCCTGAGGAACAGGCTGTCGCTTCCGAATCAGCTCTTGCCAAAGGGTGACTAGGGTATGAACCGTATTGTCCCAACTATATTGGTCAAGACTGGATTGCGCCCGTTCGCCCATATGCCGCCGAAGATTAGAGTCGGTGACCAACTGTTGAAGTTTATCAGCAAAATCAGCAACGGATTGTGGGGTATACAAGAACCCATTCCAGCCATCCACAATGTTTTCCACAACGCCACCAGCTCTCGGTGCTAGGACAGGAATGCCTGAAGCAAAGGCCTCTAAAACGGTTAGTCCTCTCGCTTCTTTTTCCGAAGTCGTAACATGAATATCGCTATTCGCTAAAAGGGCAGGGACTTGATGCGGGGCGACCCGACCTAACATATGCACCTGGTTAGTCAGTGGCTGAAGAGCATCTTCAATTTCTGAGTGCATGGGGCCATCTCCCGCCACTAAGAGGGCAACCCGATCAGGCTTAACACGGTTAAAAAAGTCTTGTAAAGCTTTGAACGTAAACCCCCATCCCTTATCGGGAGTCAGGCGGCCAACAAATACAAGCTTGACCTGGCGATCCACCTGGGGCAGCCCATAGGTTTGGGCAAAGTAGCCGGGGCACTTGAGCTCTGGGCTGAAGTGGTCCGCGTCAAACCCCACCAAACTGGCATAGCGCGTATTGGTAATACCTAAGTCGGTAATTTTTTGATGGGTAATGGGACTGGTGACCAAAGTGGTGTCATAGGCGTTGTAAACGCGGCGTAATAACAGCGTAAAGCAGTACTTGAGGGCAGACAGGGCTCGTGGGGGCCAGTTGAAATAGTCCTCGGCATACTCAATAAAATTGGTGCGAAAAAAACCAACGCAGGGGATATTGGCTCGCTGAGCATATTTAATACCGGGGATTTGCCACAACCCCACCGATAAGCGTTCCGGCTCATCCACATGGACAATATCAGGCTGGAAGTCTTCTAAGGCTGTCTGCAGATGATGGCGGGCTTGCCAGTTAACGTTACGCTCGAAGTCGAGGCCCATAAACGCACTGCTAGGGAGAGGAATAACTTCTACATTTGGCAGAATGGGGCCAATATAGTCTTGCCAGTTCGGATACACACTGGCTAATGCACTGTAATCAGGGCAAAACAGCTTCACCTGATGCCCCCAATCACTCAGCTTCTGTAAGCGATGAAAACCACTGACCGTAACCCCGTCGACAACGGGTAGGAAACCAGACGCAATAATCGCAATTTTCATGCTGGTAGGGCTTTGAGCAATGAGGACTACTTAAAACCAATACCGAATCAAGATTAAGGTTTGCGATGGGTTGAGGTTAAGCTCTGCTTAGCTTGGTCTGTGTAATATTCACACAATCGCTGTCTCCACAAGATTTTCAAGAAAACTGAAATTTTTACGGCCAAAATGGTTACCACATCAGTCATGACAATCCATAGTATTATCCGTGGATGGTATTGCTGAATACGCTGTCCGCTGTTCGATGTGTGTGATTAAACCCCAAAGACCGTCCTTGGGACCTGCACTGACTGCTCCTATTCCTGGATCAGCAAACACATCCCTCAACATTATCTATATCTCTCATCTCCATCCACCCGCCCATGCCAACTTGGAAAATATTGGGGGAATGCAGACCGTCAGTTTGCAGTTGTTAGAGCATCTGCAAAGGCGAACGGATATCTCCGTATTTCCCTTGGTAGTGGAGTCGCCTTGGCAGGGGACAGAACTGAGAACCTTGGGCTTTTTGATCAAGCTATTGGGGACCTTGCCCCGCATTATTCAGGAGCAGCATGCGGATGTGGTCTTGTTCTCTTCGATGGTGACAGCAGCCCTGGCCCCCTTGATGAGATCCAGGGTAGCTGTACCGATGGTGACCATTAACCATGGCCAAGACGTGACTTTACCCGTTCGTCTTTATCAGCAATGGGTACCTAAGGTCTTTCATCATTTGCAAGGGGTGATTTCGGTGTCTGCAGCCACTCAGGTCGCCAGCCTAGAGCGAGGCTTACATCCCACCAAAAGCTACGTTTTGCCAAATGCCCTGAATATCCAACCTCGTGCCTACCACCAACCAGGGTCTCGGGAAGTACTGGAATCCGTTTTTCAGATCCACTTAGAGGGCAAAAAGTTATTGCTCAGTGTGGGGCGGCAAGTCAAACGCAAGGGACATGCCTGGTTTTTGCAGCATGTATTACCCAAAATTCAACAGCCCATTGTTTACTTAATGATTGGTCAAGGGCCAGAAACTCAGCGATTACAACACCTCCGCGCCCAGTCTCCCTACCCTGAACAGATCATCATCGCAGGGCAAACGTCAGCGGAGATATTGCAGCATGCCTATGATGCAGCCGATTTGTTCGTCATGCCCAATATCCCAGTTGCAGGGGATATGGAAGGGTTTGGAGTCGTTATATTAGAGGCTAATGAAGCCAGAACCCCCATCGTTGCCTCTGATCTAGAAGGACTACAAGATGTGGTGCAAAACGGTTGCAATGGATTTAAGGTAGCGCCCCTCAATGCCCACCAGTTTGCCCAGACCATTGATGACGTTCTAGTCAGTAAGCTGCCCAGTCTCTCGAACAGTGCTTATGCCTGGGTGACTGAACAATATACTTGGTCAAGGGTTTGCGGACAATATATTGAGGTTCTACAGCAGGTAACCCAAACCGTACCTCCAGTGCTCTATCGCTAATGAACTTTCAACACAATTTCGCCAGTTTGCTGATTAGGCGCTCAAGCCTGGTGAGTAACAACAGCCGATTCAAAAAGGTGGGTATCGTCATCAACCCCATAGCCTCCAACATCAGGGATGGTAACAGCAGATATTTCAGGCTGTGCAACCTTTACAAATCAATGATGTTCGACTGAGTCACCGTGTTGCTGTGCAACCTTTGGAACCGCTACGCCTTCTCTTCAAACGGGGCTAACTTAAAGGCGTACTGCCATTCCGCTCACAACAATCCCACCACTCACGGGAATATCTACCATCAGCCGACTGGATCGACCCATCGCTTCTCCTTGGCGAATCATAATCTGATGGGGGACAGAATTTAACTGGGCATCTCGTAGATATCCTCCTAAAGCGGCGGCTGCAGCTCCCGTTGCCGGATCTTCCACCACACCACCCACCGGAAAGGGATTACGGGAATGAAAAACGCTAGGACTTTCTCGCCAAATTAGCTGTAACGTTAACAGGCCATCCTGCTGCATTAAGGCTTTGAGTTGGTCAAAATCGTAATCCAAATGAGCCAGTCGCTCAGACTTGGAGACTGCCAAGACCAAATGCCATGCCCCGGCATAAGCCCGAGCCGGTGGGATAGATAGATCTAGCTCATCCAACTGCCAATCTAATGCAGACAAAACATTAGACACTAATGCATCCGAGGCTAGGGTATGGGTGGGTTCTACGGACGTTAAAGCCGCTTGCCATTGCCCCTCTTGGACACTAACAGCCACAGGGACTTCCCCCACAGTCGTTGCTAATTTATACGTTCCCTCACCACTCAATTCACCTAGAACCACTCCAGTCGCCACTGTGGCATGTCCACAAAAGGGCACTTCGACTTCCGGGCTGTAATAACGAACTGTTCGCTCAAACCCAGTTTGTGGCGCTACAAATGCTGTCTCAGAGAAGCCTACTTCCGCCGCGATGCGCTGCATGGTTTCTGGGGATGGCAGAGTATCGCCAATCCACACCCCGGCAGGGTTCCCCCCTTTTGGATCAGTGGTAAAAGCAGAAAGTAGGTGTAGTGAGGAGTCAGGCATCAGTTTGAATCCTAGGGTGGGTAAGAGCAGAGAATCGCTTAAGTGAAGACGAAAAAGCAAGCCAATCGTGTTTCGCTAGGCTAGCTGCGTAAGCATTTTGACAAATCGGTCGAGGGGCCATGTTTTGCATTCTGAGACTTGGCCATCTCCTAGCTCTACGATCCGCTCTTGGCCAGTTAACGTTTGAGCAACATCAACAGAGTAGAAAGGGGCCTCTATTCTTTGATTTACGGTTTCAACGATGGCTGTTACAGCCGCAGTTGGGGAATAAGCAGTGCCATGGACCACAAAATATCTCTGCTCTGATTGGGGCTGAAATTGCTCAACTCTGCGAACAGCAACCCCTCCTTCCAGTTCGCCCCGATACTGTTCAATCAGGTTGATAATGTTGACGGCTTGTTTAGGGGTACGAGCAATGGACCCTTGGGCATCGGTGTTGGATTTTACAAAGTCTTTGATTAAGTAAGCGTCCCAGTTCAAATTTGAAATTTGCTCCAGATAGTTGGAGCCTGTTTCCAGAAACACGGTTTCCGGGGTGAGATCAGCACAGGCTGAATACCACTGATTGAGATGGTGGCAAAGGGCATAATCTGCGGCTGAGGTCACTGGAATCCCAGCGCTCTTACCGATAAAGTCTGTAAAGATCTGATAGGCAGTGAGATTAAACATCCAGCCGCGATATAAAACTGTTTCACCAGAATCAATACGGGGCCGAGGCTTAAAGTCTCCAAAACTCAAATCATCATAGGCAAATAGCGAAACAGGGATTCCCAACTGTTGGACAGCCAGAAATTCATCTTTGAATGGCTGATCGGGTTCTTGGGGTTCAAGAGGGTTGCAGGGATACAGAATTCTCAAAGTAATCATAAAGTAGAATTCCTGCGAACAAGATCGATCAAATCTCTTTTGCTATTAGAAGTTCTGTTAATTCAGGATACTTTGAGAAGTAACTATCAATACTTGCCAATTTTGCATTACATACAAGGGCAGTGGCAATAATGAGTCGATCAAAGGGATCTTTATGAATAGGAGATAAGTTCACTGTTTTAAAGACAATCTCATCCGCCTCTTGCAATATTTGTTTCATGATGTGTTACTCACTCAATTTATGCCGAGATCTAACTTAATTTTTTAGTCATCCACCATATCGGCAACTGTATTATGCAATAGGTCTACACATCTTCAGGATTACTAAAGACTGTCGAAAAATTCGATTATCTTTCCGCAAAGATGAAATAAATAAATCCCTTAAAAGTGCTGTAAGAATTGGAAACAAGAAAAATATTAATAAACGTTCTTTATTCAAGTCACTGACAACAGAAAAGTTGCCAGCACCTACAAATTCTACAATCACCTCTATGAATTTCAAAATATGACTCCAACTATTATCATCTATAAAATACAAAAATAATATACATAAAAAGCTGGGCATAAAAACTCGAAGAATATTAAATTCTTTCAATCGATAATCCAAATCTGCAATGTCATCTTTAATAATTTTTTCGGAAATTAAATTAGCTTTTTTGTTAATTTCGTCTCCATGTAGATAATTTTCGGATAAATATATATAGCCATCTACTTTTTCCAATATCTTTTTTCTTTTTCGATTTGTATTAATATATTTTCGTCGAAAAGATATTATCCTATCAACAGCAAAAGGATATGAAGCATAAAAAGAAATAAGAAAAATGGCAATAATTTGATTAGGAATAACAGGAGTTACTTTTTTTAATAAAACACCAACAAAAGATACACACGATACTAGTAGTATGAATAAATCCTTCTTAGGCATCATAGTGAGTATTATTTTTACGAACTTCTGTTGTCTATTAGATTCTAAAGTAGGTAGATCCTGAAATTCATCGTTATAAGGATGCCAATCCTCTCTCTCGTCAGAGTCTTTTATATTCTGTTGAATATCAAAACATAAACTCTGCTTAAAAATCTCTTTTTGTTCTTTACTAAACTCATATGCTGGTAATTGCATAAGATTGAGAATTATCTTATGTTGTAATTTTTTCCTGAGAGATCCTTCGCGAGGATTGCTAGAGAGAGAAGTGCTTTTATTTTTTTTCATTATGCTAAAAATAGTTAACACGCATATAAGGTGATGAATCACCCAAAAAACCAAACCATGCTAATGCCTTAGAAATTATCATGGTTTATCTTATTAAAGATATTTTCTATACCACGACATTGATTTTCGTTAAATATTTGAAGGCTACTTTTATTCAATCAATATAAAAAGTTACAACGAAAACCCCAAGAGCTTTGCTACAAGTGGCAAAACCGTTTCAGCGAGATCGCAATCCAATACCTCCGAGTCCCAGCCCTGTAAGCCAGTCTCCACAACTCCTTGCGTGACTCGCTCGCCCATCTGCCGCCGTTCTGCTACCGGAAAAGTTGAGAAGGTCCGCCGCAACAACGGTAACAGCGTCACAAAGGTATCTGGTGCCAATTCGCAAACCCACTGATCCAGGACCTGCCAAATCTCCTGATCGTGGAGTAACAACAGGCCACTACCCTTGAGGAAGCCTTCAATCCAGGCAGCAGCTTGGGTCGGGTCCGTCGCTAGGGATAACGCCAAACTCAACTGTTGGGCCGCTCTTGATGGTTCAAACTGTCCTCCATCCAGCAATAACCGACAGGAACGACCACTCAGCAATCCATGTAAACTTTCTCGATTCACCAGTTGTTTTAACACCATCCACCACATCTGTTGATGGTCCTGATTTTGCAACAAATTAATGGCACTATGGGTCGCCATAATTTGTTTATCCATCATGGCTGCCGCGTCATCATCCAGAGACGCGCAAGCCCCTGGTAAGCCAATACAGATGCGAGTGACTAGGCCATCCACCACATGGGCGACAACCTCTGTATCCGTTTGACGCACATCCCGATACCGCAAGATTTGGGCCAAGGGCGGTAAGGCCGACATCAGATGCACCACATCACTGGCAACCGCTGCTTCTGCCTGCAAACGAGCCATGAGTTGGGTAATCGCGTCCGGGAGATCGGCCAAGAGAACCTGATCCAATAGCTCGGTTAGTATCGGCAGATTTGCGGCATTATTCGCCAGATCACAGGTATAGGCGGTCGTGGCAGCCTCAATCGTATTGCCCCACTGACCCGCTTCAATCAAGGCAATTTCAAACTCAGGCTGCCACTCCAATATCCAGGCTTCTTTAAAAGTTCCTTTACCTCGACTAAAGGTAGGGCGGCCCCAGGGAATCCCTAATAAATTGAGGCGATGCAAAAGTTGCGATCGCAACAAATCATTCGGCTTTCGCAAATCCAGAGACAGCTCTTTGGGCGTAACCGAAGGTTTAAGGCGCAGCTTCTTCTGCCAACGCTGCAAATCCACCTGCAAAGGCACCATCGGCGTATCGTCTGGAACTTGCCCCATGCGATCGCTAATTATCAATCGTTCATGAATCAGCTGCAACGGCAGTTCCTCCCCAAAGCAGAGGACCGTCTTGGCCGCTTCGTTTAATTCAGACAATCCGGGGGTCGGACAATCTCGCAGTGCAGCTAGGGAATTGGCCAGCCGCACCGCTTCAATCACACTAGCCGAAGAGGCATCGACATCCGCCTGCCGCAACAAGCGGGCAACATGGGTGAGCCAGCGAACCGTGGGTTGATCCAATGCCGTCCATAGGTGGTGATACCAGCCCGGCGAAGCAATCCCTGCTCCATAGCCGCTGCGATCTGCCAGCCGCTCATAGGTCCAGGGAATCCAGGTTGAAGTTACTTTCAGTTTAGGTAAGCCTTTTAGTAAAGCTGCATCCTGCTTAGCAGGCGGGAAAGGTTCCACTAAAGCAGGCGTATGCCAAGCCCCACAAACAATCGCTATTTTTTCATACCCTGCCTTCTTCGCTTTGCGGATGGTTTGCCGCATGTAGGCTTCTCGTAAGGCTTCTCGATAATCCCGATTGTTGTTGAGATCTAGCGGATGATCCTTTTCCATCTCTAATCGCAGTGCTGACATCGCTTCTACAATGGCAGGAAATAGATCGGTGGTTTCAGATCTCTGTTCTACCATCCGCTCCCACCAGCGTTCACTATCATTAAATCCAGCCGCTTGGGCTAACCAAAACAGCGGATCCTGCCGAATTTCGGGTAGAGACGATTCAGGAGACACATTCCCAGCATCGCCCTCTACCTCAGGCGGTTCATACTGTTGATCGAGCTGCTGTCGCAAGGCCAGTTGATGCGTCTGGGGCAAGTCCATCCACTGCACCGGGACCTGGTGTTGGAAACCATAATCTAACGCCTGCCATTCGGGTGAAAAAACCGCAAAGGGATAATAAACGGCCTGTTGAGGTTGCTCCGGTGCATAAATCAAAATAGCCACAGGAGGACTCATGTCCGGGCTAACGACCTGCTCAATCACGCCAGCCGCATCCGGTGGCCCCTCTACCAAAATCAAATCAGGCTCTAGGTTTTCTAAGCTCTGTCGCAAACTCCGAGCTGAACCAGGTCCATGATGGCGAATTCCAAACAGGTGCAGTGTAGACATTGAATCGAGCATCTATCCTAGGGCCAGCCTGTGCGTCTTGACAGCGCCCCTTCTATTAGCTAAGTGAAATCATATACTGAGCATCATGTCACCAAAATCTATTGTGCCGTCTGATGTTGGGTTATGGATGATTCATGGCAATCTCCAAACCCCTAAAGTATGGCACCCCATCACAACGCAACTTCATCAAGCGGTCAGGCCCAAGCTCAACCTATCCATTTTCTTGGAAGATCTATGGACCAGTCCAGGAGACTCTTTAGAGGAATGGGCAGCTCTATTTTGTCAACGCGTTCACACCCATCACTTTAAGTCTCGTTTCTTACTGGGTTATTCCTTGGGCGGTCGGTTAGCTTTTCATGCGCTGCTACATCGACCTGAATTATGGCAAGGAGCGATCATTATCAGTGCTGACTCGGGGTTGGAATCAGAGTGCGATCGCAACCGCTGTCTCCAAAGAGATAAAGCTTGGAGCAACAAATTTCTGCATGATAAGTGGGAAAACCTGATGCAGGAGTGGAATTCACTCTCCGTATTCTGTGGACGCCAGCCTACCTATTCAGTCTTAGAAAAAGATTTTTCTCGCATTAAACTCTCACAGATATTTCAGATCTTCTCCAAGGGACACCAAAGCAATCTCCTCCCAAATTTACAAACTCTCAACGCACCAATTTTGTATATATCAGGGTCAGAAGACATGCATTATTGCCAAATTGGCCAAAAGCTAGATCGTCATTGTTTATCAATCAATCATCGCATTATTTTAAATGCTGGGCATCGTGTTCCCTGGGAGAAAAAAAATTCATTCTTACTAGTCTTAACTCATTTTTTAACCAGAGGTTATAATACTCAAAAAGCAAACTGAGACAGGATTACATAATTCCATTATCCAGATTTATTTACTGAAGCAAGCATCAAGCGAATAAAGTTTATAGCCAACAGAGCCAAGCAATATTTTAAGTTATCTACTGAATTATTGGCCTTAAGTGGGCATAAATAATAGAGATAGTTTTTACTACTAAAATCAAGACTAGTATCAGTAAGAGTTAAATATATATTGAATCTACCCTTTCTTTAGTTCAAGCATCCAATATTACTGATATTAAAATGCTCTCTTCAGTTGAAGCCTGTCTAAGAGAGCCTTAATCAATAATTAGATAAATGATCAATCTACCGCCAAGCGTCTATTTATCATGGCTGCATGAAGTAAACGCATCATCCATAGTTATCAATACACCTAGCTTAATTTATATAGTCTTCACAAGAGTTACCATTGAGAATTATTTATCGATAAAATTATAATCTCATGGCAAAATCAACAGTTTAGCTAATCTGATACAACGAATCAGCCTATATCCTTTTATTCCTTTTTGAGGTTGAACATTACGTTATTTGCACTCTTCTTTATGAAGCATTTGATTTAAATCAGTATGGGCTTCGATAAAATAATCCTCTTAAAATAATGGCTTTAGCTTTAAACTATTACCTCATACAATTTTTTTTAATCTCCTAAAACTACTGTCACCTATAGAATCTAAGCGCTGAGTAGTCAAGAAGTTGCCAGGCTTCATCAATTTCATTTTACAAAATTCTTATTTTACGATACAAAAGGTATAAATATTTTTCAATATACGTTAAAAAAAGAATAATAACTACCTGTCATTTAAAGTCATAAAAAAATATATGACATCAATAAAACATAAAATAACCTAGATAACTTTTGTAAAGAAAAACTATTCAATTGCTCAAACAAAAGGTAAATTCAAAATGTGTTTACCAACGCCAAAAAATCAATCCAATCTAGTCGAAATATGGTTAATCTATAAGTTCACAAGCAATCTAGATAGAATGTTTTTTTAGTTTGTTTGATATATGAACCAAGAATTTTCTACATTAGACTATTCTTAAACTTATAGATTTTCTACGTCTACTACATTCGAATAAATTCCCCAAGCCAACGGCCAAAGAACTATTTGTTCAGCTTTTCACAAAAATAGTGAAGAGAGATGGAAGTGTTCAGAACTAAAGATAAATGGCTAGGGCCACCTTTTCTAGACATATAGGAATGGTGTATAGCCATGGAATATGTGAATAAGATTGATTGAAGCATCTAGAGGATATTGTTCTAAGTCATCTAGTTAGGTACTACAACATGCATTAGCTCTAAATAATATAGAGATATCGAATTCAACGTGTGAATTGACAGTGCTTATAAGTTTTCCAAGGCTTTTCCAGAAAACTATAGGGATTGTCAAATAGTGCTGCCTAATTATTTATATCCAAGGGTGGATAATAACATTTCATCCTCTGATGGCAAAAGTATCAAGCCTAGTAAAAGGTTGCCTTTATTGGTAATCACGTATCCCTAACCAACAAAGGGAATCATTTTAGGGCTATTCTTAATCTCGAACTTCTCAATCTAATCACATCAGATTCATTAGAAGTTTTTTGTATATGAAAATATCTTTGTTTGAAAAGAAATCCACTCAAAAAATAAGAAAATATTAAATTTTTGATGCATCTAAATCATTTTCTGTCTAAAATAAAAATGTTTTGACCAATAATCTGCGATAAAGTAGAATATTTTTTACAAAAAGGTTTTGGGGGCAAAGGTTTTGACTATTTCTGATCAAGAATTAGGCAAAAAAAACGATCAAAGATCAAGCTTAAATCAGCCTAAAATACAAAATTTTGTATATAAAAACAATGACATTATTGATTGGTCTGCATCATTACAATCACTCCTAGATCAGCCTCCGGCAGAGATGCCTCTCCGAATTATTTCGAGCGGATTAGTATTCTTACTTGCTTTTCTCGGCTGGGCTTGGCTAGGAAAAATAGAAGATATAGGGACGGCAAAAGGAAAGCTAGTCCCAAAAGGTGAGACATATAAGGTTGAATCTGTTGCTATCGGGAAGGTCAGCAGAATTGCGGTTAAAGAAGGAGAAACTGTTGCGGCTGGACAAGTCATTGCTGAACTAGATACTTCTTTAGATAAAAAAGAAGTCAAGCGATTAGAACAAATGCTGTCTAGCTACCAACAAGAGCTAAAGCAAAAACAATCTCTACTCAATAAAGTTTACTTAGAAGCTCAAACTCATCAACGAATTTCTACCTCAGAGAATTTGGGTCAAGAGTCTGCCATAAAATCAGCTGAAGATAGGGCAGATACTCTACTTCAGTTGCTAATACAACAAAAGCAAGAGCTTAATGCTTACAATGCCAGGCATAAACGCTTAAAACTCTTGTCAAACTTATCAAGATCCCGAGTAAAGCAATTAGAGCTAGACCTCAAATCCAATCAAGGTCGTGTGAAAAAATTAAAGTCTTTGAAAAAGCAAGGTGCTATCTCTAGCGAGTTAGTCTTCCAGGCCAATCAAAATCTTAGTCAAGTTCAGAGTCAGATCACAGAAAGTAAATTACAAGACATTACTAGTGTCAGCCAGCAAATCTTTCAAAATGAGCAATCGATGCGAACTCTTGCTGCAAAAATGACACAAGATCAAGGAGAGCTCTATTCTGCTTATCGACAAGTTGAACAACTAAAGGCAGAGTTAAATCGGAATAAAGCGGAAAGAACTCGACTAAAGCTAGAAGCATACCAAAAAATTGACCAGCTTAAACTAGAAACCACCCAGGCAAAAACTAAAGTATCTGAAACCAAGAATCAGATGCTCAAAGCCAAAGCGACTCTAGACCAAAAGCTCTTTAAAGCACCTATTGATGGTGTTGTTTTATCATTTAATTTAAAGAATGAAGGTAAGGTAGTCAATTCAGGGCAAACTGTAGCTGAAATTGCACCTCACAACACTCCTTTAATAATTTCTGCAGTTTTACCCAATAAGGAAGCAGGCTTTATAAAAAAGGATCAGCCAGCGAAAGTCAAATTTGATGCCTATTCATATCAAGATTATGGGGTAGTACCAGGTAAGGTATCTTCAATTTCATCAGACTCAAAATATGATCCGAAGCTAGGAAATGTTTACCAAGTTGAAGTTGAATTAGAGCGTCATCACATCGTAGATAATAACAAGAGAATTAAATTTAGACCTGGCCAATCGGCAACAGCTAATATTGTTATCCGTCAGCGTCGTATTATCGATGTTTTATTAGATCCAATCAAGCAACTGAAGAGTGGCAATACGAAAAAATAACATTGCTTGAATTCTCATCTCTTAATCAATGAATAGAATACATCATCTTCTTTCAGTCATCTCCGGCTACTGAACAGTCTTCGAGTGGTTTTCATCCTAATTTATAAAATTCAAATATCCATCTACAGATCACAGGAAATAATATCAAGAGAAAGCAAAAAATCATGCTAAAAGGTTTTTATTTTATTTCAAGTTCAATTTTTCATAAAAAGCATCAATATAAAACAATAAACTTTTTAAAAATTAGAAGCAAAACAAATAGGCTCATAACCCATCAAAATGCACCATAAATTAAACTACTTATCTACGAATAAGTACGCATAGCATCATACAGCTTTAATTACAGCATCGCTTTATCAAAAAATTGGATTAATAGAATGAATCATAACTTATCTACTCACTCTGGGACTGATTTTGATAAACAAATCACCTACGAACAATTCAATCAAGTGATTGAAGCCATACTAATGGGGAAATATTCTTGGGCTTGCGTCTTAATGCTGCGTTTTCTGGGATATAACCCACTTCACTATATTCCTTATCGCACCTACAACAGATTAATCAAAAAAGAAAGCCTACTGAGTTATCAAACATCTAAAGACAAAGCGAGCTGTAAAGACTTTGAACCCAATTCACTTATAACCCCGTCAAACTCACCCAGATACATGCAAGATCTCGAATACCTAGAAGAGGTTCGAGAAAAATCGACTCAGGTAACAGGTGGCACAAGCAATAACTGGCTAGCCAAAAACTATCTTTCTATGTGGAATAAAAAGAGCAGTAATCCAAACCTTTAGCACAAAAAACTGAATAACACGAATCTAAATTCAGATGGATAATTTAAGAATTTCAGATAACAACCACCCTTTTCAAATTCCAGTAGAACTATCTAAGCTTCCCAGTCTATTATCTAAAATATGTAACATATCGCACTCAGATACTGTTATCAGTGAACTAAGTGCTCAATTTGAGATACTTGATCTACAACTTGGAGATGCTGTTTACGACATCGATGAATTCACTACTCAAATAAAGGATAATTACCAAGATTTATATCTGATAACTCAGGGGAAAATTAGGCTTGTAAGTGCTGTCTCCGAAAAAGCTCAAAATTTATCCATTCAATTATTGGAAGAGGGTGTTTTTTTTGGAGGTGACTCAAATTACCGTGAGGCCAGTCTACCTTACCAAGCATTCGCTGCGAGTGAAGCACAGATTGCAAAGATTTCTTTTAAGGTACTGCAACCTTTTTTAGCACAGTTACCAAGTCTACAAGGTCATTTGGCTACAACTATTCAAGATCGTCAATGTCTAATTTTCTTTAAAACCCTTACAAGCTTAAATAGACTGCCAACCCATAAGTTAGAAAAATTTTGTGTATATATCGTAGAGAAGAAAATCCTCCCTGGTACACCTGTTACTGAATTAGCGCCCGCTGACTTGGGTCGTTTTTGGCTACTGCAAGGTCAGATTCAGGATCAAGAATCTCACCCTGGATTTACTTGGGGGTATCCTGACACGACTGAGGTCAGTAACTCTAGCAAAACTGAATTATTGATATACCAATTACCAAAAGAAAATTGGGAGGCTGCCACCACCATTGCGCCTCAATTGTCCTTGCTAGTGCAAGAAGGCCGTCCATCACCCACCACAGCACTAAATGCTAACCCTCGTAGAATTTACAACACCGAACGCACTAAATCCTGGAAGCGAAATTTGGTTCGGTCTACCCCTCAGAGAGTTAGAAAGGGTCAGTCCAATCCATCTTCCATTTCGCAGAACATAGAGCATCCACAACAGATTGATTTCCCTAAACCGCTAAAACCTCGTCGCACTCTATGGAACACATATCCATTTATCGAGCAGCAAAGTTCGTCTGACTGTGGGGTTGCTTGTCTGGCCATGATTAGTCAGTACTGGGGCAAACGGTTTAGTCTCAGTTGGTTACGAGAAATAACCGGTGTATGGCGTTCAGGTACTTCACTTAAAAATTTAGCGGGTACCGCAGAATCTCTTGGTTACCATGCCCGACCTGTACGAGCCAGTTTAAATCGTTTAGCCGATGAAGCTAATCCGTGGATTGCACATTGGGAAGGAGACCACTTTATTGTTGTTTACTGGGTTAAAGGAGACAAGGTTTTAGTTGCTGACCCAGCAAAAGGTAAATACCAAATATCACGCCGAAAATTTTTAGCGAGCTGGACTGGTTTTGCGCTTCTTCTAGACCCAACTGAACAATTATATGCAGTTCCTGGTGAAAAGCGCTCTTTAGGTAGATTTTTCAATCTACTTTTACCGTATCGCTCTTTAGGACTGCAAATCATCTTAGCGTCTATCTTAATTCAAATTTTTGGCATTATTTCACCGCTATTTACTCAAATAATTCTTGACCAAATAGTCGTTAGTAAGAGCCAAACAACTCTCAATGTGATGATCATCGGTGCTTTGCTATTCGGCATCGCAGGTATGGGGCTAAGTGCAGTTCGCACATATCTCTTAAACTATTTCGCTAATCGATTAGATTTGACAATGATTAGCGGTTTAATCCGACATACTCTCAATTTACCTATCAAATTTTTTGAATCACGCAGAGTCGGAGATATCATCACAAGAGTTCAAGAGAATGAAAAGATTCAGCAATTTTTAATAGGACAGGTATTACTAGCCTGGCTAGATGTAGTGACGGGGATCATTTATTTATGCTTGATGCTGTACTATAACTGGCAACTTACATTATTAGTATTAGCAATTATTCCCCCAATCATCATACTGACATTAGTTTCAACTCCTTTGCTTCGCAAAGTATCTCGAGAGCAGTTTAATGCTACTGCCGATGAGAACTCAACTTTAGTAGAAATGCTCTCCGGTATTTCTACTGTTAAATCTGTTGCTGTAGAACAAGAGTTCCGGTGGCGTTGGGAAGATAAATTAACTCATCAACTCAATATACAATTTAAAGGGCAAAAACTTGCTATTAATCTAGGTATATTGAGTAGCCTAATTAACACTATTGGCGGAACTGCTCTACTTTGGTTTGGAGCAACTTTAGTTATTCAAGATCAACTCACGGTTGGTCAATATGTTGCTTTTAATATGATGAAAGGCAATGTTATCAGTCCTATTATTGCTTTAGTCGGATTATGGGACGAATTACAAGAAGTCTTAATATCTGTCGAAAGACTCAATGATATTTTTGATTATCAACCAGAGGAAGCATCTCAAAAGTCTTCTGTTAATTTACCCAATATTGAGGGTAATATTCGATTCGAGAATGTCACCTTCCGCTATGAGTCAGAAGAAGAGCGAAATGCTATCCAAAATATCTCTTTTGAGGTTAACAAAGGTCAAACTCTAGCAATAGTTGGGCGTAGTGGCTCTGGCAAAAGTACTTTAGTCAAGTTACTTCAAGGGCTTTACCAGCCTACCAGTGGCCAAATTTCGATAGATGGACACGATCTTAATCATTTATCGCTTCAATCACTCCGTTCCCAACTTGGAGTTGTTCAACAAGAATGCTTTTTATTTTCAGGAACAATCCAAGAAAATATCACGCTCCATCAACCGAAGATTAGTCTAGAGCAGGTTATTGAAACTGCTAAGCTGGCAGAAGCGCATGCTTTTATTCAATCTTTTCCACTCGGGTACAGCACCAAAGTCGGTGAGTGGGGTACTAATCTTTCCGGGGGGCAAAGACAGAGGATTGCCATTGCCAGGGCCTTACTTGAAAGGCCCCCCATACTCATCTTTGATGAGGCTACCAGTTCCCTGGACACTGAATCAGAACGAAGATTTCAGGAAAATTTAAAGCATTTAACGCGAGAACGGACAACTTTTATTATTGCCCACCGACTTTCAACTGTACGCAATGCTGACTGCATCATTGTGCTAGATAAAGGAATACTCGTTGAGAAAGGCACTCACGAAGAGCTAATCAAAAAGCAAGGGCTCTATTTTTACTTAGCTCAGCAACAACTAGAGCTGTAAGAGAATTAAAAAGATGAACTGATATATCTAACAGAATTTTTATCCTTTCATATTAATAACGTACTCAATTTCTTTATTGATCCATTCATCAAACAAACTATGAAGTATTTCTTGCCTCAACTCAGGCGTTAACTCTACAGGAATATGTTCCTCAATTCTTAAAAGATGATACACATCTTCTGTCTGAAGTGGGCCTATTAGAATCCCTATTGGCAAGGGATCTTGAAAGATAGCCGCAGCGATATCGGGGGAAAAACTTAAACGGTTTTTCTGACCGGTATAACCACACAAATAGCGAGCGCTCTCATCAAGGTTATAAAGTCGTGCAGCTTCGTAAAAACTAATTTCTTCTTCTTCAATTTGATAAAATAGCTCTTGAGCAAGATTTTGGCAGTCAAGACTAATTTGATAGACCACAAAACGATCAAAATTTAACCGTCTTTCAGCGAAAAAAGGTTCTACTTGCTCTTCAAATAGATGTTTAGCCAATTTTTTGGTAAGCACATGATTCTGAATTACAATTTCCCATTCATCTGGGGTAATCATTTGCTCATTGAGCCAAGCCATCGTATCAGATGCCTTCTCCAAATGCTTATTACGGCGAATTTCATCTACTTCATTTTGAATTTCTTCAGGTGTAACCGTAATATTTTGAGAATCAGCTGTTTGAAGAATAATTTTTTGTTTAAGAATTTGCTCGCAGACCTCTACTAGACTCATATTTTGCTTGAGTGCTTCTAGCATCTCAGCTATCTCAATTGGAATTCCGCGAAAGTCTATAGTCATCATTCAGTAGGAAATTTCAAATAGAAAATTTTTCTGATTTTTTTGCTAAATACTTGTATATATCTTCTCTAAAGCCATTATTCCATAGCTATAAAACATGCGTAAGGCTTAATCGCTCACGGACATACCATGTACTGATCTAACCTAATATCAGTTTGCTTAAGCTAAAAAATTTGAAGATAGTTCTCTCAGAATTACTGAAAGCATCGTCCCCTGAAAACTATATTCAGTAAACGGTCTACGAAATCTATATCAAGCGAACAACTTATTGTTTTATTAAACAAGATTCTTGGAAAGCGTTATTCATCAAATCCCAACACTAGATCCAAGGGTGCCATTGTTAATAGCACCCTTGGATATTCTACGACTAAGTTTTCACTAGTATTAATACAAGCTATGCCTTATTTCAATCTGAAAGGAATAGGTAGTTGTGCTGAAACCCGATTATCCAAAATAGATTAAAAATTTCTAGCGGAGAATATGAGCTAAGGAGACTAAGACATTTCTAGCAACATCTTTGGCGTTCTCACTTACTCTATTTAGCTTGAAATATTATGGCAGATTGCTTGCAAGCCCAGCGAGAGTATAAGTTTCACCCGCTAAAATAAATTCTTCAAATCCCGTAGTAACAAGCGTCATACCGTCAAGATTGAATGTAACTTGAGTATTTGCACCAATACTGATATCTGAAAAATCTGCAAGGCTACTCGCAAGACTGAGGGTGTCTTGACCTCTTCCACCTCTTAATGTGGCGTTCCCAAAATCACCAGCACTACCATCAATAAAATCGTTGCCTCTCCCTGCATTGACAACCACACCGCCACCAAAGGTACCGGTTAATAAATCTTTTCCTGCACCCAAATTTACTCTTCCACCATAAAGACCATAGGCTTCTTCCCCTGTAGCCTGAACAATAATCTGATCAGCCCCTTGTCCAGTATTAATCACACCACCAGTATTGATAATTCCAAAGGCTTTACCAGTCGCTTCCGCAGTGGCAATTATCGTATCAGCCCCATTCCCTGTGGTAATTTTGCCGCCTGTATTATCGATTGCGATCGCAATATCAGAAGCCACCGCAACCGCCTCCGCCACGGCTAAAGCCAATGCTTGATTCTCAGGGGGTGCACTAGAAAAAGTAGAACTAGACGTACCGGCAAAAGTGCCAGATTGCGTAGTTGCAGTAGCAGTAAGCTTATCTCTACCTGATCCAGTAGAAAGCAGTCCTTTCTTGTTTTTAATCCCAGTGGCCGTGATAGACGCAGCCGTTAAACTTGTAGCAATGGCATTCGCAAATGCGATTAACTCATCAGAAATAGGGGCACCAGCAATCGCTTCGACAATG
Source organism: Acaryochloris marina MBIC11017 (assembly GCF_000018105.1). GTDB lineage: Bacteria > Cyanobacteriota > Cyanobacteriia > Thermosynechococcales > Thermosynechococcaceae > Acaryochloris > Acaryochloris marina. Next base: position 4,053,233 of record NC_009925.1, on the reverse strand, counting down.
GCTGATGCATCTACAGAGGCTGTTGCTGTAGCAGAAATGCTGCCCTCAGTTTGGCCAGCAACGGCATCGCTTCCAAGGCCCGTCTTAATAGTTGCCTTCGAATTATTGATACCGATAACACTCGCCTCAACCCCCAAAGATGCTAGGACTTGAGTGATGACGCTTGTATCAACAAATTTAGCAACGGCTATTGCTTCCGCTACTGTATTGGTTGAAACGGATAGATTTGCTGAAGCAGTACCTTTGATTACATCCTGGCCGCTATTCGTTTCAATCGTACCTTTGTTATTAATTCCCTGAGTTCGAAGCCTAAAGTTAGCCTCAAACTCAGTCGATGAAGCAAGCGAGCCAAAATCTTGCGCTCCTACCCCAACCAAAACACCAAAGCCAAAATCACCATTTAGAGAAGAAGTCCCTATCAAGGAGTCACGTCCTCTTAGGGTTTTAACAAAGGAATTTTTAGGGTTAAAAATCGTGACTCCAGGGTCAACTCTATCTGCACGATTGGTAAATCTAATTCTGCTTAAGTTAAGTCTTCGCATAAATCTAAATCATGTAAAATACTTTATTTGGAACACAGCTTAAAAAAGTTCTTATCTCAGATATTAGATCCTTGCAAAGGATCTAATATTTATAGATTTGAAGTTAAAAAATTGATATTAGATAAAGAATCGGACAAGTTCAGTTTTATCAACTCAATAAAATCTCAAAAAATCAACTCTCTATCAAAAAGAACATCAAAGAAAAATCTTTTAGATAGATTCAAGACATTTATCATCAAAAGTTTTTGATGCCATTAAGAACTCAAGTATATTATACAATACATTTTTTATAAATCTTTTAAATAAAGATATTCTCAGATCAAAAATTATATATGCTATTTAGTTCAAAACCGAGATCAATTTCAGTATTTTAAAATAGTTACTTTATCTAAGCGAGCTAGATATAAACTTTGAACAATGCTTCTCAATCCCTATGTTTTTTATAGCTTAAGTTTGTATCATATAAGATAAGCTCCAACGTCAAACAAAGAGCATGAATTACTAGTTTTATCTAAGAATATTTTAAATTAGAAACTCAAGTTTTATTTTTTTAAGCACTACAATTTTAAATCACAAAAATACCTATGAGCACAAAGTATCTGTTTGGACATTAATTTCAGAGATTTTTGTTGTTGAAGACGCACTAGCACAACTAGATTGAGAATTTTTTTCACTAAACGATTCTGAGCAACTAGGCTTACTTCCTGCTTTAAATGAAGTGGCTTTAGCAGACGCACGGCTAACAACACCATTGCTTTTTGACTCAGCTGTTGAGGAAGAAATACTAGAGCTGTTACTCATGCTCTCTAACATTTCTTGCAATTGCATAGATTTAATCATACATCAACACTATTAATCAATTTCTTACAAAGTAATCTACTTACTTTAGACAATATACTTAGCCATGAAAAATAGACGCTTTTAACCAGAAGTATATATACTAATTTTCACTACGCAATTAAGTGTAAATAGGTGAGGGTATGGAAGCTCAACTATATTTCAGTATATAAACATTGCTAATGCATGACATATATTAGATCTAGAAATGAAATTTAGCTGCATAAATTTACCCATTTATAATCAAGCTTGACCTACTTATCTTAAAACTTATTATTCACTGAATTAATTGAAAATGAGTTGCTGAAAGTAATCTAGTAGCCTAGCCTCCAGCAACTCATTTCACAGATCACTGTGTCAGTCAAAACTTATAGTTAAGTTTTGCTTATCCTAGGAAACAGAAGTTGAGCTAGCAGCGGATGAAGAGCCATACCCAGCAACAGTAGTAGTAGTAGTAGTGGCCTCACTAAAAGAGCCTGGACCAATAGCATCTGCAGTTGCACCAGCTTTAGCGATGTTACCTACAGGCTTACCAAAAGTTTTAATGACTACGAATTTTAAGTGAACTTTTTTGCTGAAACTCCCGCCAGCAACTTTGTCAAGACCTTCAGTAACAGCTTCACAGTAATTCAAATCAGAGATAATCATCAATCTATTCCTCTTGTATTTATTGAGCTAGTCTTTATCAGAAAGCTAGATATATAACCCAGTTTCTTTAATTTTTTCCTAAAACTTAAAATCAAACTTAAAACCTAATTTTATTGCTGAAATCTGTGGCATATATCCAAAAATCCTGAGCAATAAATTAACAGTTTCATGCTTATTTCAAGCTGAAGGAGAAAACCTTGATTAGCTCGTTACTGAAATTACTATAGGAAGGAAGAATAAAATCATGTTGCCAAATTGGCATAAATATTTTGACACCGTCATACAACATTCAGAATGCCTTGCTGTCTTGTTGTTCATCGCAAAATGTTATGGCACACATTTGGTAAAGATTAAAATCAGTCATTGCCAACCATACGTTTAGCTCATCATTAGACTGCGTTGCGATTCATAGTTTGGATCAACGCAGTTAACCTCTCAAAACCCTGGAGGTGGAACTCACATATACGCAGCATTACATGGCGAAGCATATTTGATGGACCCGACCAAGCACTTTAAGCCCCGTCGGCCAGTTTCTGCTACAAGGTTAGTCCAATAGAACCAGGAAGAACTACACCATTCCTTCATATCAAGCCAATCTCCTCTAGGAGTCGATTACCAATTACCATCAGGTTCATCGTCATAATGGGGAATTTTTACATCGATTGCCAGAAACCTGGATCGATCTAAGGTCTAAATGCTATATTCAAATACGCAATGGCGGGCGTAGCCAAGTGGTTAAGGCAGTGGATTGTGGTTCCACCATTCGTGGGTTCGATTCCCATCGTCCGCCCTGATCGCCATCATTAGTCAAAGTTGTGCCGTGTTTTCTCCTATCTGGATAACGGCCAGATCCTCTAATTGACAGGTACAAACAGAGCCTGTCCAATGGATGAGAGAACGATTTTATCGACAGCAGGACGATACTATTCCCACCGGAGCAAAGCAGATGACAACTTGTGATTATGTGCCTGGCTTAGGTGGAATTCCAGCCGCCCAGTCCCGAGTCAGCTATGTGGATGGTCAGGCGGGGCAACTGGAATATCGCGGCATTCCCATTACCGAGCTAGCAGAACACAGCAATTTTCTGGAAACCGCATTCTTGTTAATTTGGGGCCATCTGCCCACTCCTGAAGATTTGAGCCTGTTTCAGTACGAAGTCATCCACCATCGCCGCATTAAATACCGTCTAGTGGATATGATGAAATGCTTCCCTGAGCGAGGTCATCCCCTAGACGCAATACAAGCTACGGTAGCAGCGTTAGGGCTGTACCATTCCCGTCGCGCCTTTAACGATCCAGCCTATATTCGCAGAGCGGTGGTGCGGCTCTTAGCCAAAATTCCCACTGCCGTCGCGGCCTTTGAACATATTCGTAAGGGTAACGATCCTCTCCGTCCCCGGGATGATCTGAATTACGCCGCTAATTTCTTATATCTTCTCAGCGAGCAAGAACCGGATCCGCAAAAAGCCCATATTTTCGATCAGTGTTTGATTCTGCATGCCGAACACACCATGAATGCCTCGACCTTTTCGGCTAGAGTCACGGCATCAACCCTAACAGACCCCTATGCAGTAGTCGCCTCAGCCATGGGTACTTTAGGTGGCCGACTCCATGGGGGTGCGAACGAAGAAGTGATGCAAATGCTCACGGATATTGGCTCCGTTGAGAATGTGAAGCCCTATTTGGATCAGCAATTGGCCCAAGGTCGTCGAATCATGGGGTTTGGCCATCGAATTTATAAGGTTAAAGATCCTCGCGCCCAGATTATGCAGGGGTTAGCTGAACAGTTGTCTGAAAACTATGGATGCGATCGCTACTACGGTATTGCCCTCGCCTTAGAAAAAGCCGTCGAAGAACGGCTTGGCGATCGTCAAATTCATGCCAATGTGGAATTCTATTCTGGGTTAATCTTTAGACAACTAGGGTTTCCCGCCGATATTTTTACCTCTCTTTTTGCCATTGCTCGGGTCGCCGGATGGCTGGCCCACTGGAAAGAACAGCTCGATACCAACCGGATCTACCGTCCTTCCCAAATCTATATGGGACAACATGATCAGCCCTATATTCCTGTGGTGGATCGGTAGCTCCTTATTATCAGGAGAGAACGATGAGCCCAAAAACGCAACGACGCACCTTTCTACTGAGTAGTCTCGCAGCGACAGGGGGTCTACTGGGCAGCATATTGCTGCATAAAGACCGCCGCTCAGCCTCCATCCCTCCCTCTTCTGCACCTAAAAATTCATCTATACCTAAAAAAGTTCTAGGAAAAACAGGTATAGAATTGCCCATTTTAGGTTTAGGAGGCGCAGGCCAAACGCCATTATCCCGGCCCGGCGCTGAAAAAGAGTCTGTAGACATGATTCAGCAGGCGTGGGACTTGGGAATTCGCTATTTTGATACGGCAGCCAGTTACGGTCCTAGTGAAGATTATTTGGGAAAAGTCTTGCCGCAATATCGTTCTCAGATCTTTTTAGCGAGTAAAACAGCTCAACGCGATCGCGATGGCGCATGGCGGGAATTAGAACGGTCCCTCAAACGCCTCAATACTGATTACTTAGATCTGTGGCAATTACACCATGTGTCTTTTGCCGAGGAAATCGAAACCCTTTTCAGTGCGAATGGGGCCATCAAGGCGATGGAAGAAGCCAAGTCCCAAGGCATTATCAAGTTCACAGGCATTACGGGCCACCATGAACCTCAGATCATCATTGAAGGTTTAAACCGCTACCCGTTTGACACCACGTTAATTCCCATCAACGCTGCCGATGTGCACCATCCTCGTCCCTTTATCTCATCCGTATTACCCGTTGCTCGCCAGCAGCAGGTAGGAGTGATAGCCATGAAAGTCCCAGCTTATGGCAAGCTCTTGCGTCCCGGCGTGTTGGCAGGCATGTCAGAAGCCATGGGCTATTCCTTATCTCAACCCGGCGTGCATACCTGTATCATCGCGGCAGAGACGGTAGAACAACTGACCGCGAATGTACAAACTGCACAAGCGTTCCAAGAATTTGATGTGGCTACCCTAGCCAACATTGAAAAACGAACTCAAGCCACTTGGGAAGACCACTCATTTTTCCGAAAATGGGCCTGACAAAGTTTCTTAACCCCAAGGTTGGGGTATTTCGATGTACTTTTTCAGGCAGTGCGGTAGGGACGATGGGTATAATACTTCGGAAAACCATCTAACCGCAGATGGAGCCAGTAAACTCCCAGACCCGACGTACTTACCCACAAAGGAGCTGTACGGGAATTCAGTTCATCACCGATCAGTTGTTGCAGGGTACTTCCTAAAACCTGCCACATGTCATCCACTTGCTCAGGTGGCCCCTGACGAACAAAGTTTGCTAAATGCGTATAGGTGGGCAAAGGACCCAGGACACGGGGAGCAATCAACATCGCATCTCCCCCTAAATTGGCAAACACCTGAATGGGGTCGTCTCCTCGCTCTAAATACTGGGCAAACGGTTGGGGATTAGGCGAGACCTTGGCCAAACTTGGAGCATTCACCACAACAAATTCCCAAGGCTGATGGAGACTAGCAGGCGTGAGAGGTGGCGTTTCCCAAAAGAATGCTGAATAGGGGCTATCTCGTAAAACTTGAGTGATCAGCGAACGAAAATCCGACTCCTGTTGCCAATGGTCAATCACCTGATACCAGGTTAGAGAAGTACCATTGAGCGAGACTGTAACTCGTTGCGTTTTTCCCAGGTTCAAAAATTGACCAGAAGCAATTAAACGACCACTGGCTGATTGGGCAATCATTCTAATGGCTTGATCCATTTAGCTCTATCAATCTATACAAAGTCACACATCGAGAATACTCAAGATATCTGAGGCAGTGTTAAAGACACCATAAAGAGCATCATCGTCTTGATCTTAAACGAGGGCTTTCTGACGGTTCAATAGCTCAAGCCTAGCACTCACAATCTTTGCAGGAAGGTTGTTTTTAAAGATTGCAGGAGTCATGGCAACAGCAGTATAGTGCCTAACTTAAACCGTTATTCAAGATGAAATTGCTAGAATGCAAAGGGTGATCTATCGAAAGAATGTAGCCTTTCTGCAGGTAATCATGAAGGGATAATTGAGTTTCTCATCCAATATTGCTTTGGTGAGTATCTGAAGTGGGTAAACTTAGACTGATCATCCAGGCAAACTCATTTGGATTTATAACAAGCCTGCTTATTTCGCCTCAATGAACAAGGAAGCCAAGTAACATGTAAAAAGCAGATCGATCCACTCAAACAGGCAACAGCCTTGGGATAGATCTCCTCGCTAACCTAAAGCTTCGCTAGTCTAAAACCAGGGATTGTCATAGAAGTTTATTGTTTTAAGGAAAAACCGAGTCATGGGATTATTTGACCGCGTTAGTCGGGTTGTTCGTTCAAACCTCAATGCAGTTGTCAGCTCTGCCGAAGATCCAGAAAAAATCCTGGAGCAAACCGTTGAGGATATGCGAGAAGACTTAGTGCAATTGCGTCAAGCTGTTGCCCAGTCCATCGCAGCCCAAAAGCGGGTTGAACAGCAATATAATCAGGCCCAGACTCAGTCTTCCGAATGGTATCGTCGCGCCCAGCTTGCCCTCCAAAAAGGCGATGAGAATTTGGCCCGCGAAGCCCTATCTCGCAAGCAAACATTCACAGATACGGCCAACAGCCTCAAATCTCAGCTGGATCAATCCACCAATCAAGTGGCGACCCTAAAGCGCAACATGACTGCTTTAGAAAGCAAAATTGCCGAAGCCAAGACCAAGAAAGAGATGCTCAAAGCGCGTGCCCGGGCGGCCAAAGCAAGCGAGCAGATCAACAAAGCCATGGGTAGAGTGGATACCTCAGGAGCCATTGGTGCTTTTGAGCGTATGGAAGAGAAAGTCATGGAAATGGAGGCCCAGTCTGAGGCAATCGCCGAGTTAGCAGGGGATACCTTAGATAGTCAGTTTGCCAGTTTAGAAGCTGGTAGTGACGTGGATTCAGAATTGGCCATGTTAAAAGCGCAACTTGCAGAACCACCTGCCTTAGAAGGGACGCCTGCAGCACCAGAAGCTTTACCTGCCTCTACAACCGAACCTGTGGATACTCCCCAGCAACAAACCCCCGTGGATGCGGAACTTGAAGAACTGCGGAACAAGCTGGATCAAATCTAAATCAGGGCTTGTAGACTGGGCTGATACTCAATAGACTGAGCGAATGACGAACGGCTTCCAGCAGGTAAGCAGCTTAAGTTCTCGTAATCGACTGGATTGGGGAACTGACAAGCGTCCCATACCAACGGATTACCCCGGAAGCTAGTCATCAGTTAACCTCATTTTGGGCAGATCTAAGGTTGTCTTAGATCTGCAATGTTTTAGCGGATGAAATTTGCCGATCGCATTCAACGATTCCAAGCCAATGTCTTTGCGGACATGGATCAGGCTAAGCGCCAAGCCCTTGATACCGGTCAATCTTTGATTGACTTGTCCTTGGGATCTTCAGATTTGCCTGTTGCTGCGCCGATTTTGGAGACGATTAGCCAGTCATTACAAGACCCATCGACCCATGGGTATTTGCTCTTTCATGGCACCCGCTCTTTTCGAGAGGCAGTCGCGGCCTGGTATGAGCAGCGGTTTGGGCTATCCGTCGATCCAGAAACGGAGGTATTGCCTCTAATTGGATCCCAAGAAGGAACGGCTCATTTACCCCTTGCCATTCTCAATCCTGGTGATATTGCCTTACTGCAAGATCCGGGCTATCCCTCCCACGCGGGCGGGGTCTATCTAGCAGGCGGGGAAATGTATGGCATGCCCCTATTAGCTGAAAATCAATTTCTTCCAGTATTTAGCGAGATCCCAACTGAGGTGCGACAGAAGGCCCGGATGATGGTGCTCAGCTATCCCCACAATCCCACTACTGCGATCGCACCCCTGTCTTTCTTCCAGGAAGCCGTTCAATTTTGCCAAGACCATGACTTAGTCCTCGTTCACGACTTCCCCTACGTTGACTTTGTCTTCTCGGAGCAAAAAATGCCGTCGATCCTGCAAGCCGATCGCCATCGGCAGTGCTCCATCGAATTTTTTACGTTTTCCAAGTCCTACAGCATGGGAGGCTTTCGAATTGGGTTTGCCGTTGGCAATGCCGACCTCATTACCAGTTTGAGAAAAATTAAAGCCATTGTCGATTTCAACCAATATCTGGGCATTTTAAATGGTGCCGTTACGGCTCTCAAGACAAGTGATGCTGAACTGCAACAGACCTTATCCATTTTTCAAAAACGTCGCGATGTTTTTGTCACGGCCCTAGCCAAGATAGGTTGGGTCATCCCCAAACCCACGGCCACCATGTACATTTGGGCACCTTTACCGGAACCTTGGCAACAACAATCAGTCGAATTCTGTAAGCAGCTCGTCCTTCAAACGGGTGTCGCTGCCTCACCAGGAGCCGGTTTTGGTCCAGCAGGAGAAGGATATGTGCGCTTTGCCTTAGTCCAAGATCCTGACACGCTAAACACAGCCGTTGACCGAATCGATTCCTTCCTGCATACTTGACCATGCAGAAAGGGCAGTCCTGTATTAATCCGACTTGATTTAGATATACTCCCCTCACAGCAAAGGAAATCAGTCTTTATGAGTTATTCTCGCCGTTTACTCTGTGCCTTCTCTAGTGCTTTGATGCTAGTAGGGTTGAATTGTGCTGCTAGTCGTGCAGCCGAAAAAATTACGGTCAGCTATGGTCCTTTTGGCCGATCCATCGCAGTCTCTGACCTTCGCCAATTATTGGAAACTGGGAGTGCTCCTCCTGATCTCGCTTCTGTCTTGAGTGTTGTGGGTCAGCAAGAAAGGGACTCTTTATTGGGGGGCCTCAAGTTTAAGGTGCCTTTAAATGTTGTCGTCCTTGATAAAATTTTGCGATCTCCCCAAGGGGACCAACTGCTCTCCCAAATCGCAGGGGCAACTTCTCTGCCCGGTGGCGTAGAAAAACTAGCCCTTAGAAGTGCTCTTATTGGTGCCGCTGCTTCTGACGATGGGTTAGGGATTCTGAGTTTCCTAGAAGCTTATCCCACTCAAACCTTGAAAATTGATTTAGCAGCCGTTCAGAAACTGATGAAGTCTGGATCCCTCTTAGGCGGGTTTATGGGCGGGCAATTCTCAGGCGGAGACGCCCCGGCAGTCACACCCGAAGCTCCTAGCGATAAAAGTGCCCCTTCCCCTGAAGCCGATGCTCCAAGCTCTGAAGCGACAGAAGATCCCGCTGATGCGGCAGCTCCCGAATCCAGCTCTGACGATAAGCCCAATGAATAATAATTTGTGTAGTCCTATAAGTGGGGTAGAAGCAGCGCAATAATGAGAGGGACAAAGGTATTGGCCCGTCTGCTAGTCCTAGGGCTGAGCTGCACATGGGGGTGGACCGCTTCCGCAAACGCAATCTGGCGACCTGTACAACCTGGAAAACGGAAAGGGATTAGTGGCCTGGCCTTCATCCAAAAACAGGACCAGGTATGCCAGTTTTTGGCGGTTCACGATAACAAGGGAGATGAAGATCAGCCTCGGCTAGCGGTGTTAGGTGTTCCCTCCCAAGGTCCAATCTCCTATCAAGCCCTGACATGGCCCACGGAATCTTCCCTTCCCCTTGACCTGGAAGCGTTAGCCTCCGTACCTAATACAAAGACTGAATATGTGGCTGTCACCAGCCTGGGGGTGGTTTACCATCTGCAGCTAGATCTACAAACCAATACAGTCAAGATTTTACATGCAGCCCAACTCCCCCCAGGCAAACAGCTAAGCAATATCGAAGGGTTTGCCCTACAGCAGATGGACAATCAATTCATCGCGGTTTGGGCTCACCGGGGCCAGGACACTGACCCTGCTATCCTCTTTTGGGGGCAGTATTTCCCTGAACAGACCAAGATAACCGTCAAAGGTTCTATTCCCTTTCAAGTGCCCTGGCCACAACAAAATGTGCGCCATATATCGGATTTAAAAATTGCGCCTGATGGATCACTCTACATCACAGCCGCCAGTGATCCGGGCAATCAAGGTCCATTTCAATCCGCCGTCTATGGGGTGGGCAGCTTTCCGTTCCATCAAGCCAAACCGAGGGACGTTCAACAGCAAGCCCCATCCACCTTAACCCCACTGTATCGATTCCCATTTAATAAAGTGGAGGCAATAGCGCTAATCCCCGGCAAGGATGGCGGCATCTTTGTGGCCTCTGATGACGAAAAATTCGGCTCATCCCTTGCTGGACACTGCTGGGCTGGGCCAAATTAATCTATGCATCAGATAACCCTCAGCGATAGACGCTGACTACAGTTTCCAATTGACAACGACTTGGCCATCATCGCTTTGAACAGAGACGCTAATCGGAATCTTGCGACCATTGGGATCAGTAGCTGAACAACTAAACTTTTCCCCCGAATAAGCAATGATATATCGCGTTTGAGGCGTTCCACAGCTAGGTGTGACAGCTAAATTTTCTTGGTCTTGTAACCCTGTTTTGATTAAGCCTTCAACCTTATCGTAGGAAATCAAGCCACTGGTGGCATTCCAAGAAAACCCGCCTTGCTCGTTGGTTTGGGTCACCACTGCTTCAATGGTCTTGCCATTGGTTGCCTTAACGGTACAGTTGAATTTATTCCCCACATTAATCACCACATTTTGAGGACAAGCCACCGATCGGACCGGAATGCCAGCTTGGTCTGCAAACTGTTCTTTGATGGTGCTCTCAACAATGCTGCTATCGAGACGAGGGGCATTGGGATCAACATTAGAGGGAGTAGGCTCTGGCTCTGGTTCAGGACTCGGAGGATCCTCCGTGGGTAGTAAATCACCTGGAGAGTCAGTACTGTCCGACGAATCTGTATCGTCATTGTTGTTACTAGCGGCAGACACCGGATTTTGCTTCCAGGTCACATTGCCTTCATCATCTTGTTGGGTAACCGTTACAGTAAATTTAGTTGCGTCTGATGCCTCTACCTCACAATCGAAGATATCTCCTTCTTCCAGCTCAACATTTGTGGGACAAGAAATTGACGACACATTAATGTCGGTTTGCGCTTCAATTCCTTTTTGGATCTCATCTTCCAGTTTTCCAGTGTTTAAAGTGGGTGAACAAGCAGCCAATAGACTAGCTAGGCTCACGGTAAAGGTAACTTTCCAATTGAGGTTTATGTGGGTTGTATTGCAAAGTTTCATAACTGATGAATGAGCGGAGAAAAAATGTATCTAATGAGCTCTGTGTGCACCGTACCAAAATTGCTCCGAGAGCTAAAAAACACCTAGATTCTTTTAATAATGGTGTAGGCTAAATAGTCGATTACGATTCACCTGATATGGGTATGCTGAGAGCACGTCTACCCAGCCGTTTATCCCAGGGAAATCTCTCGTAACGGCTTTTATCGATCTATCTAATGAGTAGGAAAAGAACTAACTGTGACTGAGTTAACGTTGGAGTGGGTCGAGGGAGGTGTCTCTCGTTCGGAACAAATTCAGCCAAACCAACCCAGTAAAAACCCTGGTACTGTCCGAATCGGTCGAGATCCACAAAAGTGCGATATCGTTCTATCGGATAGCAGCGTATCGGGACTGCAAGCTGAAGTTTATTACCATGCCGGTAGCCAAGCATTTTATTTGCGATCGCTCCGGGATACCAACCCCCCCATCGTTAACGGCCAACCCATCACCACGGGTGAAGTTCCCTTAGGCACCGCTAGCACCGTCTCCCTAGGACGGGTGGTCCTGAATGCTCGAGTCAGTAAGGGCGGATTCCCGCCGACAGAAGTCAGCCAACCCAGTGGCGTACCCCCAACCGCCGTCAGTTCACCGACACCAGCAGCCCCACCCCCTTATCCAGCTCCCAGCCCAGCCCCTTACTATCAATCCCAACCCACATCCAGCGATCAAGGCCCCAAGGTATGGGTATGGATTATTGCAGGTGCGTTAGTGATTGGCGGGGGCGCCCTAGCTTGGCCCTATGTCAGCAACTTTTTGGGTTTAAGTACAGAACCGACTGTATCCCAAAGTGATTCTGATTCTAACCAGTCCAACTCCGATCAGGATAGCGCTGATTCTGACTCATCTCCTGGCTCACGGGGAGAGTCCTTTGGGGATAAAATGGCCGATTTGGTCACCTATGAGCATTCATCTGGGCTATTTCGGATCAAAACTCCTCGCACCTGGCAACGAAAAGATACGAGTAAAGCCGGGGAAGTGATCCTTCGATGGACCGATAGCGAGACCGACAGTAGTATTGTGGTCGATCTATTTAAATCTCGACGCCTTAGCCAACAAGAACTAGGAGATTTATCTCGTCGCTTTATTACCAATGCCTTTGGCAAAGAGCCTGGTTTCCAGGTGGGACAACCTAAAGTTCAAGACAGTGGCGTTGTGGAATTAGGGTGGGAGTTCTCGACGCGCAATGATCAAGTATTAGGGGCAACCTATACAGAGCAAAGCGAGGATACTGTCTCTGTCGTCAGTATCTTGGTGCTGAGATCCGATTTTGAACAAGTCCGATCGACCTTCCGAGAAATTTTACAAAGCTATCGTTTTAATCCATCCGTCCCGATTCCCTAAAGGGTGATCTTTATCCTTTAGGATGCTTTAGCTGCAAGGGGCTGGCTGTTTTTACTAATCTCATTTAGCCAATGCTCAAGGTTGTATTGATTCAGCCGATAACTCAAGGGATGGGCAATCAGACGAGCCGTACTGTCATACAAACAGTCCAACTCAATCAAACCATTCTCTTTCAAGGTGCGTCCGGTAGAGACGAGATCAACAATCGCTTCCGACATCCCTGTAATCGGACCCAATTCGACAGAACCGTAGAGGGGAATAATTTCCACGGGCAAATCAATTTTGGAGAAAAAATCATGGGCACAGTGAACAAACTTAGACGCTACCCGACAATTAGGGGGTAGTTCCATGGCTGAACGATAGGGGCTTTGACTCGGAACGGCCACGGACATTCGGCAATGGCCAAATCCAAGATCAGCAAACTGAGCAACCTGGGGCTTCTTTTCTTGTAAGACATCAAACCCGACAATGCCAAGCTGCGCCTGTCCATACTCCACGTAAACAGGGACATCTTGAGCCCTGACCAATAACCCTTGAGCGGTTTGCGTTGGGTCTTGAATTTGCAGTTGGCGATTCCCAGAGTCTAAGAAGGCACTGAAATCCAAACCAACCGATTGGAGGAGGCGAATACTATCTTTCAGTAACGCCCCTTTGGGTAAGGCAACCGTGAGCATGAAATAAATCTCGATGGAATAACGGCTATCGCAATGTTCGCTAAGGGAATTACGCTAGCGATTCAATTGTGACAGACCCTTGGGCATTGACCCAAGCAATTTGCCCAATTCGCTGTTGACGGGCAGTGGATCGAATGTCATTGGGTGACTTTTGGGATAGCTCCACTTCAACTCTAGTGAGGGGAGGGTGAGCATTTTGCTGACGCAGCTGATGGGCATGGTCAAACGCGGCTGCGATAGCAGATTCCGTTTCCGCCACCACCAGCCAATGGGAGGCAGGCGTCTGTTTCGGCAACATCCCAAGGGGTAGGAGAACCTGGTGCAAATGTTCCACGTTAAAGGAAAAACCAATCCCAGGCAGCATTTCGTTCTGGGGATGGTAGAGGCCTAGCAACGTATCGTATCGCCCTCCCTGACCTAGTAAGCGCTGACCCGACTCTACATCGCTGATAATCTCAAATACGATACCTGTGTAATAGTCAAAGGTCTGAATCAAGCTCAGATCTAGGGTAAGTGAGGGTTGCTTCGACAACACTTCTACCAAGGATTTGAGGTTCGTGACCGCCTCATGTTGGGGTGGTTCCAGGGGCAGCTGTGATACCTTTTGCAGTACCTGAGCCGGTTCTCCCCGCAAATCCAGTAAAAACAGAGCATGCTCCTTGAGTTCTGGACTCAAAGGCAAATCCGCTAGCCCCACCCGATCCAGTTGGGCAATGGCTCGGCGCACAGATCCTCGCACAGCTTCGGGAAAAGGGCGAAGCAGCGATCGGGTTAAATCCGCTTCCCCCAGAAGGACATGCCAGTTCTGAACCCCTAGTTCCGAGAGACAATCCGCTAAGAGCAACAGAACCTCGGCATCTGCCAATAATCCGCTACTCCCCAGCAACTCTACCCCCGCCTGGTAAAACTCATGCTGACTGCTCGCATGACCCGGCTGTTGCCGAAAGATGTTGTCGTTGTAATAGAGTCGCTGAGGGTGAGTCTCTCCTTCCATACGAGTCACAGAAGCTCGAGCGATGGAGGCCGTCAACTCAGGTCTCAACCCTAAGACTCCTTCTTCTGCATCCCAAACTTGGATCACGGTTTGGGGGTCTACCGCTCCCCCCGCTAACAAAGTATCCAACCGTTCTAAGGTCGGGGTAATAATGCGGTGATAGCCCCAACGCTGAAATACCTGCAGCAGACGCTGCTCAATCCAGCATTTTTGGGCAACATCTAAGGGCAGTAAATCTCGGGCACCAGCAGGAGGTTGATACATTGTCACCAATTATTTCTTACCACCAAACAAACCAAACAGCCCCTTCTTACGCTCCGGCTGCTTTGCTTGAGCTTGTTTTGCTGCAGCGGGTTGCGCTTTCTTTTCTAATTTCTCCAATTTTTGCTTGCCTTTAATGGCTTCAGCATTCTGTGGATCACTATTTAAGGCTTGTGTAAAATGCACCTTGGCCATTTTGAGGGACTTCTTCTGTAGATAAATGGACCCCATTAACGTATGGCACCGACTGTTTTTGGGTTCCAGTTTGAGGGCATCGCGCAGTTCTACAATAGCGTCATTCAACCGGTTTTTCTGAATCAGTTCTTCCGCCCGTCGGCAATAGTCATTCACAAACTGCGAGGTCGCCGCTTCTTGGGGAGGCGACTGCTCTGCAGGCGCAGGAGACACAGATGTTTCTGGCCTTGCCGCCGCTTCCGGCTGTGCTTGAGCTGCTCTAGCCTGCATAGGCTGCGCTCCTCTAGCTCCAGATTTCTGAGTTCCTTCTCGGCGGATCAAATAGGCCAGGTTGAGTTCACTGAGCTGGCTCACCACCGCTAATATCCCGTCCAAGTTCTCAAACTGGTTTTGGGCGAGTTGTTGGACCTGTTCTTGATAGCGTTCTTCAAAAGAGCTGGTCGTTAAGAGTTCCTGAGCACCCGGCGTTTGCATAGAACTAGGATTCACTTCACGATTAGCCCGCTGCCCGACCAATCGGAGTAAGACTTTGTATTCCTCCAAATCTTTATCTTGTGAGAGGACTTCATAGGCAGGATTCACTAACTTTGAGAGCATGCGACTCGCTTCTGCCTTATCCATGTCAGCTGGACAACTATCGGGATGCAAACTTCGGGCAATTTTGAAGTAGCGCTTGCGAATCTCCCCCTTAGACGCCCCAATGCTTAGACCCAAGCTGGCATAGTGATCCGGACAATCGAAAATAGCAAGACCATGCTTCATTTCAAATGACATGTAAGTGCTTCCGAAGTTGAGTGTGTTAGGTAATCCCCTAGTGCTAGTCTAGTCGGTTCGGGACAATCCAGCACCTTAATTCCAGATAGAAAAATTTATCTAGAAGCGGAGAGATTTGGAGGAGCCCAATCCAACGGCTGAATTTTGAGCAGTTCGTGACTGAGAGCCGCATGAATATGACCATTAGTGGCTAATAAACGCCCCGAGGCTAATTGTTGCGGACTTTGATCATAAGCAGTGACGGTACCGCCCGCTTCCTGTACCAGGACGATACCCGCCGCAATGTCCCAAGGCGACAATCCCCGCTCCCAATACCCATCTAGCCGACCACAGGCAATATAGGCCAAATCAATTGAGGCTGAACCACCCCGCCGAACGCCCTGGGTGAGATGGGTTAAGTGGCAAAATTCAGCATAGTTATTATCTTTGGTTTCTCGCCGGTCATAGGCAAACCCCGTAACCAAAAGGCTACTGGCCAAGGACGAAGTAGAAGAAACATGGATGGGTTGACGATTACGAGTCGCCCCTAAACCCGTTGCCCCTCGAAATAGCTCCCGATGGAAGGGGTCGTATACCACGCCAACCGTGGGAACCCCTCGAATGATTAACGCAATAGATGTCGACGAGAATGGATATTGGTGGGCATAGTTCGTGGTGCCATCGAGGGGATCGATCGCCCATAAATACTCACTGTCTTGATTGCCTTGTTGCCCCGACTCCTCCGCCAGGATTTGATGCCCTGGAAAATGGCGACCAATCACTGCGAGCACCGCCTTCTCGGCAGCTTGGTCGGCCTCGGTAACCAAATCTCCCGGTCGCTTTTCTTGAATATTTTCTAACTTGCCCCAAAACTGTTGGAGGACACCACCGCCTGCTAGGGCTGCTTCAGTCGCAATATCTAGATAGGCTTTTAAATCGGCTGTCGTCATCGTTTACTCTTCATCTAAGGGTAGGCCAGTACGGACCTTACCTTTACCAAAATAGCGACCAAACTGGAGTTCATAGACTTCATCTTCGTCTTGGGTTTCCACCACTAAATCGCTTTTGGGGTAGCTCACACATAATAGGGCATACCCCTGCTTTTGCAGCTCTAGGGAAAGCCCCATGGCTTCTGGCTGATGGAGGTCACCGGATAGTACTCTCACGGCACAGGTTGTACAAGCGCCATTCCGACAAGCAAAGGGGAGACGCCGCCCTTGTTGCTCTACACTTTCAAGGATGTAGTGGTCGGCTGGAACAAGGACTTTATAGTCGTTTCCGCTGTGGCGATCGCGAATATGTATCGTAAATTTTTCCATACCGTTTCATCCGGGTTCAGATTCTGTTAACATAGCTTACTTGTACTGGATAAAACTAATCCACCTGGAGAGGTGGCCGAGTGGTTGAAGGCGCAGCACTGGAAATGCTGTTTAGGGGTAACTTTAACGAGGGTTCGAATCCCTCCCTCTCCGTTTTAAGATTCAATCGTCACCATACAGTGCTTAGCTGACACCCCAAACCTTTTCGAGGACTTGAATGGGCGGGATATCTGCGACTTTGCTCGTTAGAGACTTTAAGCCAGCGAAGTTGGCAGCTGTTGGCAAATGTCGAGTCGGTTCTAGGGCCCCAAATAGGGCAACCAAACGCGTTTTAACCGCAACTCCCAAATGCAAAGGCGCTCGGTCTGCACAAATCATTAAATGCCCGGCATCAATAAAGGCCGCCAGTTGGCCCACATGTTGTGGCGTGACAATCTGAAGTTGAGGACAGACAGCCACCAAGGAGGCAACCCAGTCTTTGTTTTCAGGGGTTTGCACCACGACTAAAGGGGTATCTGGCTGCCGCTCTAAGTAACCTTCGATGACAGATTCCCAGCTCCGAATGGGATAAAACTGAGAGGGTTCATCATCCGAGTTTTCAGCCCCTGTTCCCCCATGCAGAATGATGTACGGCTTACCCGCAATCCCCAGTCGTTCTTCCTCAGCTTTTGCCCAATTCTGATCATCTACGGGAATCTGAATTGAGATATCTGGGCAAGGGGTATCAATCCCTAATCCCAAGAGCAAGTCATGATAACGTTGAGCATCGTAGGGGCGAGCATTCGGGGGGACAGCCGCTGTCAAACATTTACCCGACAAATCAGCTACGGTTCCCCCAAGAGTGGGAAACCGTTTCCGAGCAAATCGCACCCAAGCCGGCAAGGCCAAATTTTCATAGCCGACTCGTTGGGGAATCCCAACTAACCAACACAGCAACCCCGCAGTCCACTCGCGACTAATCGTAATGCTGGCATCATAACGACGATCCCGCATTTGCCCGATTAGATTGCCCCAATCAGCCGCCCCATTCCGGTTCTCAAACTGAAAGGTCAGGACATTATCAACCGTTCGACAGAGCCGAAAAGCCTGCTTGGCTCGGGGTTCCACAATGACATCGATCTCAATCTGAGAATAATGGCGGTGAAGCGTTTCTAAGGTAGGAAAGAACAAAAGTTGCCGACCAACATCGCCAGGAATTAATGCTAATACACGGGTCATTATTTAGAGCAGCCGTAATGGGTGAAGTCTACGTTTTCCGCCACCCATTGTAGGGGAATGCTCAACGCTTGTAATCAATCCGCTCTGGAACTCAATAAGTCTTCTAACTTGCCGTCTCAGGTCAGTATAGGATAAGGAATGGCAGCAGTTTATGGTTATCAATGCACTTATTAATTCCGGCAGCAGGGATGGGAAGACGCATGGGCAGCGATCGCAATAAGTTACGATTAATGTTGCACGGCAAGCCCCTGTTAGCCTGGACGCTGCTGGCAGCCGAATCTTCCATCTCCATTTCCTGGATTGGAATTATCGGTCAATTAGAGGATGAACCAACCTGGGAAACACTTTTAAACACCCTCAGCCTCAATAAACCTGTCGTCTTTATCGAAGGGGGACAAACTCGCCAAGAATCCGTTTACAACGGTCTCCAAGCACTCCCCCCTGAAGCAGAACAAGTACTCATCCACGATGGTGCCCGTTGTCTGGCCACACCAGAGCTTCTAGACCGTTGTGCTCACGCCCTCCATAAATATCAAGGTTTTGTCGCCGCTGTGCCGGTCAAGGACACCATTAAGGTGGTCGATACCACCCATCAAATTCAAGGCACGCCTGACCGATCCCAGTTATGGGCAGCCCAGACTCCTCAAGGGTTCCAAGTAGTACCTCTTAAGAAGTGCCACGAGCAAGGTCGACAGCAAGGCTGGGAAGTCACGGACGATGCAGCTTTGTTTGAGAAATTAGACCTTCCAGTTCATATCGTTGTAGGGGAAGAAACGAACTTAAAAGTGACCACGCCGGCTGATCTTGCGATCGCAGAACTGATTCTTGAACAACGTCTACAAAAAAACTCCCAAACTGACGGATTTGGGAGTTGATTCGTAGATTATTACCACAGTAGAAAAACTGGGAAGGTTGCCGCGATTTATCCTTTCCGTGAGTAGTATTCCACCACAAGTAGTTCGTTAATTTCTAGCGCAATCCACTCTCGCTCAATCACGCCGTTGACTTTACCCGTCAAGGTATTTTTATCAAAATCTAGATGCGTTGGGATATTGGCTAAGCCTGGGAATTGCATATGGGTTTCAATCAGCTTCCGAGAAGCATCTCGATCTCGGGACTGAATCACATCACCCGGACGGCACTGGTAGCTCGCAATCGAAACCACCCGACCATTCACCAACACATGACCATGATTGACCAACTGTCTAGCAGCAGGAATGGTTGGAGCCATACCTAAGCGGAAGATCGTGTTATCTAAACGCATCTCCAGCAACTGCAACAGGGTTTGACCTGTGGAACCGCCCGCACGACGAGCCTTGCGCACATAACGCAACAGCTGCCGTTCAGAAAGGCCATAATTAAATCGTAATTTCTGCTTTTCTTCAAGCTGAGCTGCGTATTCAGAGCGTTTTTTACGAGCTTGGCCATGTTGCCCAGGGGGGTAGGCCCGACGAGGCGTCTTCCGGGATAAACCAGGTAACTCTCCTAAACGGCGCACTACTCTGAGACGAGGGCCTCGATATCGCGACATATCACTTCCTCTTAGTTTTTATTACGTGAAATTTGTCAGATTTTTCAGTATAAGCTTTTGAAGGGCAACACATCAAGCTTTATAGTATATTTCCATTCTTCCAACTCCTGCTAACGCTACCTCAACTGGGCGTTTCTCACTGTTTCTCTCAGGCCATCCATAACCATCATGCTTGATCAACTTTCTGTAGAGTCTATTCCACCCCTTCTGGGGGCGTCTAAGGCTCAGTTGACCCATTGGGCTCAGACTTATCAGCAGCCAGCCTATCGGGGACAACAAGTACACCAATGGATTTACCAGAAAGGTGTGCATTCCCTCAGCGACATCACGGTTCTCCCAAAACAATGGCGGACTGAAATTGCAGATATTCCCGTGGGCCGTTCCCAGATTCACCATCGTTCTGCCGCTCAAGATGGGACCGTCAAGTATTTACTCAAACTTGCAGATGGGCAAATCATTGAAACTGTTGGCATCCCAACCCAAAAACGTCTAACCGTTTGCGTTTCTTCCCAGGTTGGCTGTCCTATGGGCTGCGACTTTTGTGCCACTGGCAAAGGCGAATATCAACGCAATCTTGCCTGTCATGAAATCGTTGACCAAGTCTTAACGGTCCAAGAAGATTTTCAACAGCGAGTGGGCAATGTTGTTTTTATGGGCATGGGGGAACCCCTGTTGAATCTCGAACAAGTGCTGGCAGCCGTACGATCCCTCAACCAAGATGTGGGGATTGGTCAACGATCCCTGACGGTTTCCACCGTCGGCATTCCCAAGCAAATCCTCAAACTTGCCCAGCATCAACTTCAGATTACTTTAGCAGTCAGCTTGCATGCGTCTAATCAGAGAATTCGCACACAGCTCGTTCCAAGCGCCAAACATTATCCCTTGGAGAAACTTCTAAAAGATTGTCGGGCTTACGTTACCCAAACTGGACGCCGTGTCACCTTTGAGTACATTGTGTTGTCCGGTGTCAACGATCAAACAGAACATGCTCTAGAGTTAGCCCATCATTTGCGAGGCTTCCAAAGTCATGTGAACTTAATTCCTTACAACCCGATCTCTGAAGTTGACTATCAACGCCCAACCCAAAAGCAACTCCAACAGTTTCTGAACAGCTTACAAAGCCAACATATTACGGCTAGTATTCGGCGATCTCGTGGTTTAGACAAAGATGCTGCCTGTGGTCAATTAAGGGCAACGCAAATGATAGATCCAGCCTCAAGCTAACAGGCCAAACAATTCACTTTGCTGAAGTTCTGGGTATCCATAGCAATTTAAAGACAATAAATAAGGCAGTGTGTTCTCACACTGC
Source organism: Acaryochloris marina MBIC11017 (assembly GCF_000018105.1). Lineage (GTDB taxonomy): Bacteria > Cyanobacteriota > Cyanobacteriia > Thermosynechococcales > Thermosynechococcaceae > Acaryochloris > Acaryochloris marina. The sequence goes on along the minus strand of NC_009925.1, from coordinate 4,032,410 downwards.
CTTATTTCAGCCTAAAAGGCTTATATCCAATCAATGATTTAGAACGAGAAGGTTGCTCGAATCAAACCTTGGATGATGTCGTTATCGTTGCCAGCACCAGCAGCGGAGAGGCCATTGACAGTACCCAAAGGATTAATGATGTACATCACAGCAGGAGTGATGGTGATGTTGTCATTAACTGGGAACCGATAGAAGGCTTCCAAGTTGATCTGGTCATTAGATCCAGGAGTACCGGTAACCAAATAAGGCATACCAGCAGCAACTGCGAACAAAGAACCAGGAACGAGTGCGTCTTTGTAACCAACACCAGCCATCCAAGTCTGGATGGTGTTAGAACCACCAGCAGTGATGATTGAAGCAGGAGCCGCAGCACCAAATACATCAACGTTATTAACGCCAACTTGGTTCTGAGGATCAAAGGAGATACCGTAGCGGCCAAAGACACCGATGTTACCGAAAGTTGCTTCAGCGTTAACACCTAGAACTTTCTGCTCAATGCTGAAAGTCTCAGCGTAGGTACCTTGCAAACGAATGGCAAAGTTGTTTTGATCGTCTTCACCAAAGCTGTTGGCGTACTCAAGTTCCAAGGTCCCTTGGTGAGGATCGCCACCTAAGCCACCATTAGCAGCAGCAGTTGCGACGTTACCAGCAGCGGCAACATACACACCACGAACGCTGATGTTACCAGCATTAGGATTCCAATCAAAGGCTGCACCAGCACCACCATTGAGATCAACCGCGTTGGTGATGATTAGTGGGTTATTGATAAAGAAGCCAGAGCTGAAATCTTGAGCAGAGTTGTTGGCATAGCTGTTGAAATCAACAAAATCGCTAGGGAAGATGTTGGTACCAACAGTAACAGCCAAGTTCTCACCAGGCTTGAAGGTATAGGCTAAACGACGCAGCGTAACGGTATTACCTACACCTGCATAGTCGGCAGCACCCAAATCAACTAAAGGTACACCGGAACCTGTCAAAGTTCCCAAACCTGGGCCATGATCCTGAGCACCCAAAGCGTTACCAAAGAAATCTTGACCGTTATTACCAACCTCTAATTGGGTGGCTAATAAGTCATCGCCAGAGAAACTAGTGTTGAAGTTCAAACGAACTCGAGAGATGGCAGAAACGCGGCTGTCAGGTCCACCAGCGTTTAGAACACCGTTAGCGGGATCAACAACAGTATCTGTGGGGTTGTTGACGAAGTCACCAAACTGAGCAGCCATGACCACTTCACCTTGTAGTTTGGTGGTAGTGGAGAATTGCTGAGCTTCAACAGTGGCAACACGAGCTTCTAAACCGTCCACCCGACCTCTTAGGGTAGCAAGTTCAGCAGCGAACTCATCCTGCAGAGCCTTGAGGGCATCTAAATCTTCTTTAGTGGCGAAGCGGTTGCTGAGGTTATCTAAACAAGCATTAACCAATGCAGCAGCCTCACGACGAGACATGGCTCGGCTGGGGCGGAATGTGCCATTGGGATAACCGGCGACACAACCATAGCGCTCAACCAATGATTGAATGGCTTGGAAAGCCCAGTCATCAGGCTGAACATCAGACAGTTGAGAAACTGAGGTCACCTGACCAACGGAATCTTCTTTGGTCTCAGCCATCAAGTCATTAACAGAAGTTGTTTGACTTAGAGACTGATCAGCAAGCAATAATTCATCTTGCTCAGCAGTAACAGGTGATACATCAACAGATTGAGCTTCTACAGGAAGCTGTTCGCTAGTGCTAACAGCCTTTGCAGGTAGGGCAGAAAGTCCGAGAAGACTCAGGCTTCCAGCTAATAGACATACTTTTTTCATGGTTTTGCTCCTCACTCACATGTGTTTAAAATTTTGGAAAAGTTAAACACGATAACTTAATGCTTCTCATTAACACCATGCAAATCTTTGCATTGTATTGCTTGGAAGATAAGTTTGAAGAAAAGGTTCCTGAAAGTGAAAAACTATTCAGTGTATACATTCCTTCACTTTAGAAAGATACTCTATTTATCAGAGGTAAGCCAAGGGATCGTAGTCGGTTTCTGTATTGGCATATACTTCAATTTTCTCCATGCACCTCGTAATTCGAAAAACCATAAAACGACTGTTTCATAACGGTTTTGAGCCAGGATACTATGGAGAGCTTTTTCGGCAAAGCCTTGTTGTATTCCCACGCGATCAACTCAAGACATTAAGGTCCTGCTCTCAAGGTCATGAGCTGAATTTGCTGTCATTGTTGCGACTCAAAAGAGCGGAAGCTTGACTCTAAGCTTTCACCCAGCAATTACCAAGGGTAAGACTTGCTCAACTGACAGAGGTGGAGGTTGTCGTAGTCACAGATGCTTTGGAGCTGAGTTGAATCAACTCTACCTTATAGTGATCGGGATCCTCTACAAAGGCAATAACCGTTGAGCCATGTTTCATGGGACCCGGTTCTCGGGTCACTGTTCCACCACGAGTTTTAATGTCGTTGCAGGCACTATAGATGTCGTCAACGCCAATGGCAATATGGCCATAGGCGTCTCCCAAAGCGTATTCAGAGACGCCCCAGTTATAAGTCAGTTCTAGAACTGTATTATCCGATTCATCTCCGTAACCCACAAAGGCCAGCGTAAACTTTCCGTTCGGGTAATCTTTCCGACGAAGTAGCTTCATTCCTAGGACATCACAGTAGAATGCTAAAGAAGCATCAAGATCTGCCACTCTGAGCATGGTATGGAGAATTCTCATAAGACTATTTGTTTAAGAGTTAATAAAGTCAAGAGGTGGTCGTCACATTAGTTACATTCTGACGCAATCGCACCTAGTATGTCTTAAAGAAGATACTCGTTGCATCAACGCCGCTGATACAGTCAGATGCATTTTATAGCCTTGACGAGCAGGTCAAGCACACCAGATTATTTTGTAGGTTGTTGGAAACATAACGCATGCACGAAACCGAAATCGCTGCCATTGAGGCGCGCGAAATTCTAGACTCACGCGGTCGCCCTACTGTGGAAGCAGAGGTCATATTAAGTTGTGGGGCTTTTGGATTGGCCCAAGTTCCCAGTGGTGCTTCTACAGGTAGTTTTGAAGCCCATGAGCTGAGAGATGGGGATGCTCAACGCTATGGTGGCAAAGGGGTGCTTACTGCCGTTACTAATATTAAGGATCACATTCAGCCTGAGCTGGTCGGGTTAAATGCCCTCGATCAGGCTGATATCGATCAGACCATGATTGATCTGGATGGATCGACGAACAAATCTAAACTGGGTGCAAATGCCATCTTGGCTGTCTCCCTTGCCACGGCTAAAGCCGCTTCTGAAGTACTGAATTTAGAGCTATATCGTTATCTAGGAGGTCCTTTAGCAAACCTCTTGCCGGTGCCCTTAATGAACGTCATCAACGGTGGAGCCCATGCCAACAATAACGTTGATATTCAAGAGTTTATGATTGTCCCCCACGGTGCAGATTCCTTTAAGGAAGCCCTGCGCTGGGGAGCAGAAGTCTTTGCATCGTTGAGTCAAGTATTGGCAGCCCAAAATCTGTTAACAGGCGTGGGGGATGAGGGGGGCTATGCCCCCAATCTGGCGTCTAACCAAGCCGCGTTGGAATTGTTAGTGGAAGCGATTGAGAAGGCTGGCTATCAACCTGGCGCTCAAATTAGCTTGGCCTTAGATGTCGCAGCCAGCGAATTCTATAAAGACGGGCAGTATACCTACGACGGTGCCGCCCATTCCCCCAAGGAGCTAATCGACTATTTAGATGGCTTAGCCAGTAAATATCCGATTGTCTCCATTGAAGATCCTCTACATGAAGAAGATTGGGAGAGTTGGGGGAATTTGACAGCCCAGTTAGGGGATCGAGTACAGCTCGTCGGGGATGACCTGTTCGTCACGAACCCTATCCGGTTACAAAAAGGAATTGAGCAGCAATCAGCCAACTCTATTTTGATTAAGCTAAATCAAATCGGTACCTTGACCGAAACCCTAGAAACAATTGATCTAGCCAAACGCAATTCCTTTACGTCCATTATTAGTCATCGATCCGGTGAGACGGAAGATACCACGATTGCGGATCTCGCGGTTGCGACCCGAGCCGGTCAGATCAAAACGGGATCTCTTTGCCGTAGCGAACGCGTGGCAAAATACAATCGCCTGCTACGCATCGAGGATGAACTCGGCAGTCAAGCGTCCTATGCTGGCGCAGTAGGCTTAGGGCCAGGGTAAGACTCTTCTTCAGAGTGGCGATTTTAACCACTCCGAAGAAGAGTCTTCTGTTAAAGCGATGTGAACGCAATAGATGGGCGTCTTTGCAGTTGCTGCTCTAGCTTGAGTAAACGATTGATACGATCTTGCGTACTGGGATGAGTCGTAAACAAGTTACTTAGCCATTGCCGAACTGGGGGATTAATAATCAACAGCGGTGCAAACGCCGGATTGCCCCCTAACGCATTCCGCTGAGCATTGCTTTCCAAACGAGACAAGGCTTGGGCTAGGGCGCGAGGTTGCCCCGTTAGGCGAGCAGCAGTTTCGTCTGCAGAGAACTCGCGGGTCCGAGAGATCCCTAATTGCAGGATCGTTGCTGACAGGGGTGCCAAGACAATCATCAATAAAGCACCGATAGGGTTGGATTCTCGATCATTGCCTCGACTGCCGAAAAACCAGAAACTGTAGCTCACCATTTGGGCTAAGAATGCGATCGCACCGGCTAACGTAGCAGCAACTGCTTGGGTCAAAGTGTCCCGATTCTGGATATGAGCCAACTCATGGGCAAGAACCCCTTCTAGTTCTGCCGCTGGCAGCATCCTCAGCAACCCTTCCGTAACAGCAATGGCCGCATGGTCGGGATCACGCCCCGTTGCAAAGGCATTCGCAGCTGAACTGGGAATGATATACAAGCGTGGCATAGGTAAGTTTGCTCGCTGGGCCAAACGCTGAACTACAGCGTACAGATGAGGGGCTTGATTGGGCCGCACCAACTGCGCCTGGTAGGCCGATAAGGCAATCTGGTCAGAGTAATACCAAGCTCCTAAGTTAGTCAATGCGGCGAGACCAATACCCATGACCATGCCGCCACTGCCCCCTAAAAGAGCATAACTACTTCCAATGAGGAGAGCACTGAGTAGACCTAGTAAACTGGCGGTTTTGAGTTGATTCATCGCTGGCCTCCACAGACATGCACGATTAACCCCAGTTTAAAAAGTTCTCGTGGCGCAATATGGGTAGGAAGCCCCCCTGATGATGCAGGGTTTACCCTATCCGCACATCTTTTAGCCTATTAGGGTTGACCACTCAGCAGCTCTTGTAACACTTTGGGAAGATCCAGAACCGCTTGCACAACCTGATCGGGCCCAATCCCCACAACTACCTGCAAGCCCAAAACAATCAGCGCCAGCAAGAAGGCTGTTTTGAGGGTAGTTTTAACCACACGTAACAACCAGGTAAAGACCAACCAAGAAACAAGAATAGCCGCAATCAGAAGAATAGGATTCACGATATTAAGATAGGTGATGAGACGTATAAAGGTCGGTTCATGGTGGGGAGAAGTAGATACAGCCGCGTTCTATCAACGGGCACTCAGGCAGGATGACCTGATTCTAACAATTGCCAATCCCAATTCTCTGATGAAGATAAATAAGGGTGAAGGTATATTAAATATGGAGGTTATCGCACTATCAACTCTGAAGACTTCGTTAAGAGATCTACTGTTTAATGAATAGTGTCGCTAACTTGTAAGGCAAGATACCTCCTAACTGCGTCTACGGCCCTACTGCTGACCTGAAAACGGATTTAAATCAGCACAAGGGCTTCTTTTTTGAGAGTGTCATAGCAGTACGCCTCCTTCTAATCAAATTTAGTCTTCAAGTCAACTTTTTCTGTCTTGCGCCCTCCCACTTCGATTTGGCAAGATCAGCCTACTGGAGCATAAGTGAGGTGGCATGACCTCAAAATCTATCCCCCTCAGACAGCTATGGCTGCCTAGCGCTTGTTTATTGCTCATGGTTGGGGGTGGGCTTGCTCTCTTTACTCGCTCCCTCTGGAATCTGAATGGTTGGCCCCAGTTCCTAGAGTTTTGGCAAGCTAGTCTCCATCCTGATTTAACGGCTCCATTGATGGCAACCGCCTGGCAAGGGCTGCTAACGACCTTGGCCTATGCCATTTGCGGCACAGCGCTCAGTGTCTGTCTCGGTTTTGTAGGCAGTATCTTTATTTCAGACGTGGGAAGACAGGTTTTAGGCATTGCCCCACATTTCAGCCAGGGCTTAAAAAGCCTACTGGTCGTGCCTCGTGCCATTCATGAAATGCTCTGGGGACTTTTGCTGATCAATGTATGGGGACTCGATCCCCTCGTTGCGATCGCAGCCATTACCATTCCCTTTAGCGCTATTGTGGCGAAAGTCTTTAGCGATATTCTCGACGATACGCCCCATCAGGCGTTGGAGGCGATACGACAGAGTGGCGGGCGGCCCTTGAATGCCTTCTTATACGGACTCTTACCCTCTGCCAGCACCAATCTACTGTCCTATAGTTTCTATCGTTTTGAATGCTCCCTACGATCTGCAGCCACCCTTGGCATTATTGGGGTTGGAGGGCTAGGTCATGAAATCTTTTTGAGTTTGCAGTCCCTGCAATACCAGCAAGTATGGACTTTTATCTATGCCTTAATGATCCTGAATGGCGTGATTGATTGGAGTAGTGCCCGGTGTCGCCAACGACTGGGTTGCCAAACCCGTATTAGTTTGCACCTAAAAAATACTCCGATTAAACAGGTGCATTCCCAACGTCCCGAGCCTGAGCGCTCATTCTCTAATAATCTGCTCTACTGCATACTGGTGGTCGTTGTCCTCGTCGGGGCAGTGGCTTGGAGTTGGCTTTATATCGGCCCCGATCTGGCTACCTTGGTGGCCCCCCAAACTTGGCGCAATAGCCAGCAGATATTCGTAGAACTATGGCCCTTACAGCCAAGCCTGACTCTATTGGAAACCGTCGATGCCTCGCTTCAAACTCTGAGCATGGCTTTTATTGCTATTCTAGGCGCAGGCTGTGGGGGCATAGTGTTCTCGTTTGGGACGGCTGCCAATTTTTTTCTCCCCGGCGGACTTTTTCTCCCCCAACCCGCGAGTCTATGGCATCAAGGGTTAGGTCGGCTAATCGTCGGCGCGGTACGGCTGTTTTTGTTGATCTGCCGCTCTGTTCCTGCACCGATTTGGGCTTTGGTGATGTTGTTTATCGTCTTTCCGGGGGTGCTACCGGGTGCGATCGCACTAGGCATTCATAATCTCGGCATTCTGGGACGTCTGATGGCCGAAGTCAATGAAAACTTGGATCAAAAGCCCTTGGCCGCTCTGCAAGCTCAAGGGGCCTCTAGCCCATCTGTTTTTCTTTATGGCGTTTTACCCATGACATTGCCCCGTTTTTTAGCATATTCCTGCTATCGCTGGGAGGTGGGCATGCGGGAAACGGTGATTGTGGGTCTCGTGGGGGCTGGAGGACTAGGACGTTTACTCAGTGAGCAGCTAAGCAGTTTCGATAGTTCAGGAGTGGTGTGGACGTTGGGTTGTTTTATCCTCCTCAGCTTGGGGGTTGACTGGCTCAGCCAATATCTCCGCCAACAATTGCAGTTGATCTAGAATACTGCTTCAAGCTCAAGGTTAAGCAGGCTTTAAGTCCTTGACTTCACAACATCTTCACCCCATTACGCTTTAATGAAATTAACTTAGATAAGCGCAAATTGCGTCTTGTACCACTCCTTACACCAATAGCCCCGCTGGGGTTATTTTTTTTGCCTAAAAGTATTGAGCATACTGGAAAAAACCTTAATAAGAGCAAGGGTTCAATATTTACTTTTTCGAAATTAAATTTTCGGCAAAGCCTTGAACTTTTAGGATGACATGCTAGGGTTGTATTTCTTCTCTAGCAAAATATTCTGTTTTCTCCTGAATATCGGGAGAAATTTTTTGTGAGAACCCCTTTGGCATCCTGTTTCTTAATTATTCAAGGTCTCTTGCCTATCTACGGTTGCCACCGCTTTGAGGCAAGTCGTTCGGCCTAGGGGCTATCGGCGGTTCTTCAGTAAATTATTTTGCTATGGGCCCCGATCTGTAACCTGCGTACTCTATAAACCTAAGTTATTTTTGATGCGCAAACTGGCTCGCATCGAATGTATTCGGCAGGTATGGGGAACCCTGATCGCTCGTACAACCCGTCCAAAGACATTGGACGAATCGGCACCGTTGCCAACATCCTTGGTGACGCCCCCAGATCCCAAAACCATCTCAGCCGTCTTACGTCAACAAGGCATCTATGTGAGGTTGCAGTTATCAAACGTCGTTATGGCTGAATTAGTGGACTTTGCCCATCAACCCCCCTTTGCCGCCGATCGGAATCCCAATATTCGCTGCCTATTCAAGGATCGAGCCACCCTTGAAGCTTCCTTGGGATATTCGTTTCAACTCGGCAGTGTGAGTACCCAAAGATGTGCCGCCGTTCAGACTCTTATTTATGATCCAGGACTGGTTGCGATCTCAACCGAATACTTAGGGGCAAAACCCACAGCCATTGGTAGTGAATTGTTATGGAGTTTTCCGGGAAAATCCACTTGGAAGCAGCAAATTAAAGGAGCCCAAGTCTTTCACTACGATATTGATGACTATCGCTCGCTCAAATTCTTTTTCTACTTAACAGATGTGGATGAGAGTAACGGTCCCCATGTTTGTATTCAGAAAACTCATTGGGGCAAAAAGCTAGTACATCAATTCATGGGGCAACGGTGTGCCAGTCTGCAGGATCAAACCCTGGTAGAGACCTATAGAGCTGAGCAAGTATTAACCGTCTGCGGACAGGCAGGATTGGGGATTGCAGAAGATACCTTTTGCTTCCATAAAGGAAACCGCCCCGTCTCACGTCCTCGATTAATGCTGCAAATCCAATATGCCCTGAACGATTATGGTAATATTCGAGCCTATATTTAGGCCAAGACTGCCCCTAGTCAGCACTTAAGAGCATTTGCAGAATATCCACATCAATGACAATGGGATCTTCTCCCTCTGTTAACGGATCATCACATTTCTCAAAAGCGACTTCGTTGATAATTTCCAAGGCTCCATCTAGCATCAATCCGAGCTGATCGACCAGGGGTTCAAGATCTTGCCGTTGCCATTCAGATTTCTGGCTGAGATGCTGTAGTAATTGAGAATGTTGCTGATCTAGCCCGGCAATGCCTGGAATACCGTCTGGTTCAACGGCTTCCTCAGGCAGCTCATCCTCAGTAAACACATCTGCTAGCAAGGCAGAAACTGTAGCAGACTCCGTCATTTTGGCATCAATTAACGCCCGATCTAATTGCAGTGTCTCCATCTGACTGGCATCAGCATTGGGCGTTGACGAGGTTACCGTCGCGGGTAGAGTCTCTACCGTCATTTCATGAATATGACTGAAGACCGCCTGAGACTCTAGTCCTAATAAGGGATACAGTTTGGTGAGAATAGCGAGTTCTGAGGGATTAATCTCACCATCAACGGCAGCTAAATGAATGAGAAACTTTGCGATCGCAAGCTTGCGATCCACCGACAGCGGCTGCAATTTAACTTTCAACCCTCTCAACGAGAGCTTATCGACCAGTAAACCTTGCAAATGCGCATGCAACCTAGCCCGTTCACTATCCTGCAAATGGGGCGTTGAAGCTAAATAATTCTGCAAACGCTGAAACTCAGGCACCGTCACAGCTCCATCAGCCACCACCACCATTACGGCTAGGTGTAATAACAGCGTCGCCAATTTAAATTTGTCGGACGGCTCAGAGCGGAATGTTTCTGGAAGTCGGAAAAGCACATAGGGTTGATTTGAGGCAGGAGGTTTGCCGCCTAACTGAACATCCGGCTCAATCCCAATCCCTAAACGAGTCAAGTAATCCGATAAAACCGTTGCCTCTGATTTCGTCAGCTTATCTGGAGGGGGATCTTCCCACTGCTGCAATAGGTCTTGTCCCCACACAACCGCGATATCTCTTTCTGAAAGGCTGTTTTCCACCCAGGCTCGAAATGCCTTCACTTGCGGGGAGGCACACTCTACCATCAGTTCCAGTGGCAGCAATAAAAGGGCACTATAGCTGCCTTGCCCCTCTGGATTACGCCCTAGCCAGCGGCTATAAGGGTCAAGGGTTTGCATTCCTGCTTCTACTAAAGGCAGGAGCCGCTCTAAGATCGCCTCTGAATTTGCAATTTTAGGCCGTTCGGGAATGTCCAGCTTAATGTTGCCCCCAAAAGACACACTCGTTGGTTGATAGATGACTGTATCAGCAGGGAGCGTTTGGTCTGGATCGGGGTCTAGCAATAGCCCATCACCAAAATTCTGATGATACTCATGCTTAAACCAAGATCGCCATTCTGAAAAACAGCGAGAGGCAGGCGTTCGCAACTTACTGGGAAAGGCATGCATCACCCAGGACAACGCCCAGTCTGCAGGAAGTGGCGTTTGCGTCGCGGCTAATGTTCCTAGGCCGACCTCTAAACTCAGAGGCATCTCTACCGATTCAAATGTCCAGGGCGGTGGCAAAGCTGTGATTTGGTTAGGAAGTAGGAAACGGCAAATGTCTAAAAATTGACGAGTCTCTTCGCCAAAAGTCTCTTGATCTCCATACAAATTTTGGAGGCGTTCCACCTCGATCATGATGGTGCACAATTCTGTCAGGATAGGTCGTTTAGCCCGTCGAAAATCCCTAAGCACTCGGCGCTCTAAACCATAGAAAAACAGATAAACATACCCTAAGGGAATCTGGGAGTCACAGCGCCCATCCGCCAACCACTCCAAATAGGCCGCTCGGCTAGCTGAGGGAATTTCGCTATAGGATGGCCATTCACTAATCCAATTGCCATTGCGATCAGGCTTCGCTTCATCAAGCTTCAGCTGCGGTCGAATTAAGGCTGGTTCAGTGCTGACATGGGTGCTAATCCCTTTGAGGTTATCCCCCACATAAACCAGACCCGGTAAGCAGTAGCTACCCACAAGTACTGTTTTATCTACCGATATCCAGGTCGCTCGTGATGGAGTAGGTGGCTGACTCTTAGGTGTTGAAACTTGCCGAACAGGGGGCGCAGGTTCTGGTAGTACTGCTGTCTGCAGTGCAGGCTGTTGAGGTTGCTGAACTGGCTCAACTGTTAGACTGAGTGGCGATTGCTGAACTGTCTCAACCGTTGGACTTAAAGGCGGTTCAGCAACGCTCTCGTGAACAATGGATGGTGCTGCTTCTTCTTTGGGCGTCGTTGCAGGCTCAGAAGAGGAAGCAGGACTCGATCGAGGTCGCTTTGGCTCTAATACTCGCTTTAACCAGTGAACAATCCCCATAGTGATCGTGTGTAAATTTCTGCTGGGGCTGATTCCAGCTCCGCTCTAATTTAGCGCCTTCAAGTATAAACTGCCTATGTCAGCCACAGAACTAAACCATCCTGGGTATACTGCGGGTAAGGTATATATCGGATCCAGCAACCGGTAAGGAACAAGATTTTGGCTTGGCTATGGTTAGGACTAGGACTGGCATTTTGTGTATTTGAGGTCATTACACCCACCGCTTTTGTAGAACTGATGATGGGCATCAGTGCCTTTGCGGTTGCAGTTATTTCTTTGGTGGTGCCTCAGTTCTATCTTCAAGCTCTAATTTGGCTGATCTTGTCAGTCCTTTTGATTGGATTGGTTCGCCGATTTGTGCCCAAAAGAACCGCCAGAATCTTACAAGATGAGGTGGAAGCAGAAACACTCACTCAAATTCCAGCAGGCCAAACGGGGCGAGTGATCTATGAAGGAAGTTCCTGGCGAGCTCGCTGTGAAGATGAAAATTTGACCATCGAAAGCAAGACAAAAGTGTACGTTGTGGGCCGAAAAGGAACGACCTTGTTCGTCATTCCTACTGAATTTGGGGAAGGTCTGACCTTTCATTCAGAATCGTAAAATACCTGAGATTTATTTACGTGGGGTTAGTATTGTGTGGCAATTCATAACAGTTATTTTTATAGCTATAGGTGGGGCTGGTGCAGCTAGCTCCGTACGCATTATTAATCAAGGGAATGCTGCTCTAGTCGAAAACTTAGGAAGTTATAAAAAACGTCTAGATCCAGGATTAAATATTATTTTTCCTGTGCTCGACCAAATCGTCTATAAAGACACATTAAGACTAAAAGTACTAGATATTGACCCTCAATCTTGTATTACTTGTGATAATGTCGCTATTACGGTCGATGCTGTGGTTTATTGGCAAATTATCGATATGGAGAAAGCCTATTACAAGGTTGAGAATCTCTCATCTGCCATGGTCAATCTGGTCCAAACTCAAATTCGAGCCGAGATGGGTAAGCTCGAACTGGATGAAACCTTTACAGCACGCACCCAAATCAGCGAAATCCTCCTGCAAGAACTAGATAGTGCAACCGATCCTTGGGGAGTGAAAGTCACACGGGTTGAGCTACGGGATATCACCCCTTCTCAAGCCGTCCAAGATTCCATGGAACTTCAAATGGCTGCCGAACGCCAAAAAAGAGCTGCTATCTTAACATCTGAGGGCGAAAAAGAAGCAGCTGTTAACTCCGCTCGTGGGTCTGCCGAAGCCCAAGTTTTAGCCGCTGAAGCCCGTAAGAAATCTGCCATTTTAGAAGCCGAAGCAGAGCAGCAATCTATCGTTCTTAGAGCCCAGGGTGAACGTCAGGATCGCGTATTGCGGGCCCATGCCACTTCAGAAGCATTGCAGATTGTCACTCAAGCCCTAAAAAAAGACCCTAAAGCTGAACAGGCTCTACAGTTTCTGTTAGCTCAGAACTATATGGATATGGGGGCAACTATCGGCGAAAGCGACAGCAGCAAGGTGATGTTTATGGATCCTCGATCAGTTCCTGCGTCTATTGAAGGGATTCGTTCCATCATCGATGATTCAGGCCAAGCTTAAGGAAGGGTTGGCATTCTAGAGTAGATTGCTTACCCTAGATTGAAGCCAATACACATCTAAACCAAGTACCCTATGAAACTGGATCAATTTCTGAAATTTCAAGGGGTAACCCTTACCGGTGGACAAGCCAAACATCTGATCCAGTCTGGATTTGTAACAGTCAATGGGGAGCTTGAAGTTCGCCGTGGACGACAGCTCAATGCGGGTGATATTGTCACCGTCGAAGATGAGTCTTTTGAAGTGGAATTAGCACCTGACTCAACCCCTTAAACAAATGCCTAGCTCTGGGGCCGCTCTTTTGCCATGACGGACTCAGACAACTGAGGAGCGAGTGGAATCTGACGGGTTGAAGAATAGTATGTTGTCACATAGAGCGGCATAGCCAAGGTCAGACATGCGATCGCAGTTCCAGCAATTTTGGAGAGAACATCGGAGCTACGTTCAGGGGGCTCGTCAGCCTGATCATGCAATTCCATAGGAGTTTTTTAAAAAATAGATGAGAATGTCTAAGCTAGCATTATTAGCCTAGCATTCCCAGCTTAATTCGGTTGTCCGTCAATAACTGTATTTGACAAAACATAATCATGACTACATCCAATCTTGCCAGCAAAAAAGTTCTAGTCACCGGAGGCGCAGGTTTTCTGGGCCGTCAAGTCATTGCTCAACTACAAAAAGCCGGAGCACAACTTGAGAATATTTCCATCCCTCGCTCTTCTACCTGCGATTTGCGATCCCTAAGTGCTTGTCAAGACGCTGTTGCCGGACAAGATATTGTCATCCACTTAGCAGCCCATGTTGGCGGCATTGGTTTAAATCAAATTAAACCTGCCGAATTGTTCTACGACAATTTGATGATGGGCACCCAACTCATTCATGCGGCCTATGAAAAAGGCGTCGAAAAATTTGTCTGTGTGGGTACCATTTGTGCCTATCCCAAATTTACGCCCGTCCCCTTCAAAGAAGAAGCTCTCTGGGATGGATATCCCGAAGAAACCAATGCTCCCTATGGGGTGGCCAAAAAAGCATTACTCGTCCAGCTCCAAGCCTATCGGCAGCAGTATGGATTTAACGGGGTATATCTACTCCCTGTGAATTTATATGGTCCAGAAGATAATTTTAATCCACAAAGCTCCCATGTCATCCCTGCTCTGATTCGCAAAGTCTATGAAGCCCAGCAAGCTGGGGCGACCCAACTCGAAGTATGGGGGGATGGCACACCGACCCGGGAGTTTTTGTACTCTGAGGATGCTGCACGGGGAATAATAATGGCGATGGAAGATTACAACGAATCGGACCCCATTAACTTAGGAACGAACTCTGAAGTCTCCATTCGTGATCTCGTCACCTTAATTTGTCGATTGATGGACTTTAAAGGTGACGTGGTTTGGCTCACGGATAAGCCAAATGGTCAGCCACGTCGTTGTTTGGATACGGCTAAAGCTAAAGAAAAATTCGGCTTTACCGCCAACATCACCTTAGAGCAGGGATTACAGAACACCATTGATTGGTACCGACAGCACCCCGAGTAACTGTAAGCACGAGAGTCATGGCAACGAGGCCACCCATGACTCTCGCAAAACCATATCCATGCCGGTGCCTCAAGAGTCCCCTGCTGTCTTTAATCCCCAAAGTTTATCGGGACTCACTCGCGAGCAGCTGATTGCAATTGTTCTACAACAACAGCAACATCTCCTCCAGTTGCAACAGGAACTGAGCACGTCTAGTACCCAGTTTGACGGCTCTACGGAAGTACTTTCTCGACCACTGCTACCCCCATCAGATGATGACACCCATCATCCTTATCTCAACGTTCATGGCGAATCGGGGAGTTATAAACTATCCCTCGTCGGCAATTCCTATTGGACCATTGGCCGAGGATCCGACAACGCCATTGTGCTCCCCGATCAATGGATGTCGCGCAACCATGCCATGCTGCAATCCATGGGAGCCAGAGAACTCTATTTAATTGACCTGGGAAGCCACAACGGCTCATTTGTAAATGGGCGACGAGTGAGTGTCCCCATTTCTTTGAAACATGGGGATAAACTCACCTTTGGTCAAACCAACGTTGAATTCTATAATCCTGATGCCGTCCGTCTATCAACCGCGACCCAAGGTTTATCAGAAGCACCAGTCACCGCTTTGCTGCATGTTCGCCGGTTGATCTCAGTACTCGTGGTTGATATTCGCAACTTTACGGGCCTCACTCGCAATTTGGATGAACGGCTCTTATCTGAAGTCGTCGGCACCTGGTTTCGCAAAGCAGGAGATATTATCCGAGCTAATGGCAGCTGGGTAGATAAATATATTGGTGATGCAGTGATGGCCGTGTGGATTCACGGCACTCAAGATGTGGGGCAGCAAGAGCTGCAACAACCCTTTCAGGCCCTCCATCAGCTCAATGAAATGACCCAAAAGCTGCACTTGGCATATCCCTTACCCTTTCCCTTAAAAATTGGTGCTGGCATCAATACGGGTTACGGTATGGTCGGGAATACGGGCAGTAGTGATCGCCCAGACTACACGGCTCTAGGAGATACGGTCAATGCCGCGTTTCGTTTAGAAACGAGTACGAAGCAAATTGGTCTGGATATTGCGGTAGGAGCGACCACGTATCAATACATGCAGGAATGGCAGGGTGAGGATTTGCCGTTACGCCAATTTACGGTGCAATTGAAGGGATATGTAAACCCTAAACCAGCTTATGCTTGCTCTTTTCCCGAACTCAAAACTTTTTTAGAGACCAACCAGTAGTAATATTGGTGTATTGAAAATATAAATTTCAGAAAACTATACCCTAAAAAAGTTTTTTTGTGGGTTGGAGTCTGTAGTTGATGATAGGCTCTACTAAGAGCTGTGTTGAAATCTCTGAGACAGGGAGGTACTTAAGGAAATGCATTCGTTTGTCCGTCGTTTTGGTTTGATTGGTCTCGCTCTGGCAACATGCCTCAGCTTCTTTGGTTGGTCTCAACCTGTAAATGCCCTTAATTTGCAGTCTGGCCCCACCATCGTGCTGGCAGACACCTACCGTAACCCAATTGACGAAAAGCTGGGAACAGATTTTGGTCAGAAGATCGATGTCAATAACACTAATGTCCTTGCATTTATGAAATACAAGGGCCTTTATCCCACTGTTGCGGGTAAAGTCGTGCAGAATGCCCCATACAGCAGTGTTGAAGACGTTTTACAAATTGATGGTTTAACCGACCAGCAAAAGAAAGTTCTACAAGACAACATGGGTAACTTTACAATTTCTGATCCTGATCCTTCTTTGGTCGGTGGTCAAGATCGTTATAACCCAGGTTCTTACAAGCCTTTCATGAAGTAATTATCTTTATGTACTGATGGTTTAGGACGTGGCCGAACTTCTATTCCATCAGTTTGTACAATTGCACTCTCTGCCTACGCAGTCGTTCATTTGACCACTGCTTTCAGGTGGGGAGTATTTTTTATGCTGCATTACAGCAATTTTTCTTGAACCTTGTCACAAGATCTCCATACTCAAGGGTCTTCCCACTTTGATGTCCTCGTTGTCGGGGGCGGTGCTGCAGGGCTGTATACCGCCTTGTCGCTCCCCTCACACATTAGGGTAGGCCTGATTACCAAAGATAGTTTGTCCCGTTCTGCTAGCGATTGGGCCCAGGGTGGTATTGCAGCTGCCTTTGATAAAGGTGACTCCCCAAAACTCCATGCCCAAGATACGGTGAATGCAGGCGTAGGCCTATGTGAACCGAGGGCCGTTAATTTTCTAGTACAGCAGGCCCCCCAACAGGTAGATGCATTGTTGGAAATGGGAATTGCCTTCGATCGTCGCCAAGATCAGCAATTAGCTGCGACTTTAGAAGCGGCGCATTCTCGTCCTCGTGTTCTCCATGCCGCTGATACAACGGGAAGAGCCTTAATCAAAACCCTGACGGCCCAAATGTGGCAGCGTTCGAATATTGAAGTGTTGGCAGATACCTTCACCCTAGAGCTGTGGCGACATTCTCAAACAGGACGTTGCCAAGGCATCTGCATACTGTCGGCAGGCCAGATTTCTTGGGTGTCTGCGGCGGCTGTTATTTTGGCCACGGGAGGCGGCGGTCAAGTCTTTTCCCAAACTACCAATCCAGCCTTAAGTACAGGGGATGGAGTCGCAATGGGGTGGCGGGCAGGAGCCCAGCTCCGAGATTTAGAGTTTTTCCAATTTCATCCCACGGCTTTAACGCTGCCGGGTGCACCCCGATTTCTAATCAGTGAAGCGGTACGGGGTGAAGGCGCCCACTTATTAGACGCCTCTGGTCACCGATTTATGTTTGACTATCATCCCCAGGGGGAACTAGCACCTAGGGATGTGGTTAGTCGGTCTATTTTTACCCATTTGCAGGCGTCTGAGTCCCAGACCCATCAGGTATGGCTGGATTTAAGACCCATTGCCCCTGAGCAAATCCAGCGGCGGTTTCCCAAAATTATTCAGGTTTGCCAGAAATGGGGGGTTGATGTTTATCAGCAGCCCATTCCAGTTTCGCCAGCAGCTCACTACTGGATGGGGGGAATACAGACCGATTTACAAAGTCAAACCTCTATTCCAGGACTCTATGCAGTTGGAGAAGTGGCTAGCACGGGCGTTCATGGGGCTAACCGGTTGGCGAGTAACTCTCTTTTAGAATGTTTGGTGTTTGCGGCTGAGTTTGCCCATCTTGATTTATCGTCTATCCCGACAGCAGATATCACCTCAACGGAAACCTTAGCCAGTGACGATCTCACGATTGAGCCACAGGACGAAGCCATGTTGGCTGAAATTCGGACTCAGCTCCCTGAAGTGCTGTGGAATAGCGCTGGAATTTCCCGCTCCGGCGATCAGATTCAGCGTGGGATCGCACGGGTGCATCAGTGGCGACAAGCCTTCCTCAGCTCTCCCTTGTCCCAGCAACTCAGCAGCATCGCGCCAGGGCAAACGGTTACAGTTAACCCCGATATCCCCGTGCGCGCTTGGGCAGAAACTCAGAACTTGCTGGATATTGGTTACTTAATCCTCAAAAGTGCTCACTTCCGCACCGAAAGCCGAGGCGGACATTATCGAGCCGACTATCCCAAATCGCAAGAGCAGTGGCAAGCTCATACAGTGGTCAAGCAAGAAACCTGGCAGCAGATTCCCTTAGAGTCTTAAAGGTTTAGCTAAACCGCTTGAGCTGAATCCGATAGCGCTCTTTTTTGGTGATTTGCACCTCACCCAATTCCAAACGCCCTTTGCCCCGGATCGTCACTAAATCTCCCGTTTTGAGGCCATAGCTGGATTGGGAAATTTCCTTCCAGTTAACCCGGACATCTCCAGTATTGATTAAGTTAACCATTTTGCTCCGCGATAGGCCAAAGCCAGCGGAGGCTACCGCATCAAGGCGCATGGAGGCTTCTACCGTCGTCATCTCCTTACAGCGAGGCTCTCTTACTTTCAATTGCTCAAAGGGAATAGGTTCCACTTGCACCGGCACCGTTCGCACCTGAGTCAGATGAGTTTGGAGAAAAGGGACGAGTTGCGGAGATGCGATTGCTTGAGCGCCTCGTTCACCCAAGACCAAAATATCCCCCACCTGATCACGCACAATCCCGGTTCCCAGAAGGGCTCCTAAGAAGTCACGGTGGCTGGCTGGATCAAAGAGAAAATTCCCGGAAATGCTGAGGGCAG
The DNA here is from genome assembly GCF_000018105.1 of Acaryochloris marina MBIC11017. Lineage (GTDB taxonomy): Bacteria > Cyanobacteriota > Cyanobacteriia > Thermosynechococcales > Thermosynechococcaceae > Acaryochloris > Acaryochloris marina. Next base: position 4,013,852 of record NC_009925.1, on the reverse strand, counting down.
CAAGTTCTACTTGAGATTGATCGAGGGGAAGATCAGAATGTGCGATCGCAATCCGCTGCCGTTCCGCCTGAGGATAGCCGCCCCAAGCCAAAATCGAGACTTCCGTCAGCGGGGCAAACATCTGTTGGGCTTCCGCTAGCTCTGGCGGCGACAGGAAAGCAGAGACCACCACCTCCCAGGTTTTCAACGCTTGAGTGGCCTGGTCGAGAAGGCGAGACATACAGTCTGTATGTTCTACACCGTTTAATAATTTTGCCTTGGGTAGCATGGGGAAATGATAGGTCCCCCAGCGGGGACAGAATAAATTTGTCAGGGAACAGAAACAGTACTGTTATCCTAACAAGCCTCAAATTTAATATTCCTCTAAAGGAAACTGCCTAAATCTCGCTAGACCTGCTAAGCTTTGAAAAAATATTCAAAATTTGTCCTTTCTCAAGCCAAATCTCAATCCCTCAAAAGCTTAGTCTCGCTAGAATTGCAGAGTTATATCACCTTGGGAGTTATCGAATGCGGCAGGTCAACTTTACTCTGATTTTCGTGATTTGTCTGGCTGTTGTTTTGTTTGCCATTGAGAATACACAGCTAGTCAGCATCAAAGTCGTGAATGGTGTCGAGTTAACGGCTCCCTTGTCCATTGAATTGATTATTACCCTAGGGATTGGCGCTGTCCTAGCCTGGGTCTTTAGCGTATGGACCACTGTTCAAGAGTTATTCGTTACTCGAGAAGCCTTGCAAGCACGAGAGATTGAAATTGAATCCTTACAAACCGATATCGAACGCTACAAAGCTGAACTCGAAGAACAACGCTTACTTCTGCCCAGTCAAGCCACGGTCACCAGCGATGCCGTCTCTGTAGCTACCTTGTCGGAACCTACCACCAAAACCGTTGTTCCTCGGACCGAGGGCGACTCAGCCATCCTTACCCCTCCACCGTCTGAGCTTGTTCCAGACTAAGCCGCTATGAGCAGTTCCTTTGCCCACAATGCCATTTCCATGTTGATCGACTTAGCCCAACGGGGTGAAATCGATCCATGGGATGTTCAAGTCATCGATGTCTTTGACCGGTTTTTAAGCCATTTATCCTATCAAGACTCCCAGGAACTGTCGGACTCAGGCCAGGCTTTTCTCTATGCCTCCATGCTCGTTCTCCTCAAGGCCGAAACGTTAGGCGATTTGATTGAAGAACCAGAAGAGCCCGATGAAATGGAGCTGCTGCTATTTGATGATATTGAAGCCGTATCTAACGGCTTACCCTCCCCTCTAGAAGGGTGCCTACAACGTCGTCCGGTGGCCCGCCCTCCTCAACGACGACGGGTGACGCTGACAGAGTTAATTAATCAACTAGAACTGATGGCGGTGGCGGTAGAGCGCCAAGCTCAGCGTCCCAAAGTCCGCAAAGTGCGGCGCATGTCAAAAGCCAAATCAATGAAAGCGATTTCGCAACTCGCCCACCAAGAAAATCTGTCCGAAGTCGCCGAGCAGCTAGAAGAAATTTTTGCCCGCTTAGACCCAAATCAAGACTGGCTTGACTTTGAAGAGTTACTGTCCTTTATGAATGACCGGGTTGGGGTCTTCTGGGCCCTGTTATTACTCTGTGCTCAATCCAAAGTGGAGCTAGAGCAAAACGAATTCTATGTAGATTTAAGGTTAAAGCCCCTCACCCCTGAGCCTGCCACTGTAGAACTCCTGCCCAATCTAAAGTCCGCAGCATCATAAACTCAGCCTTTTTTAAAAAGACACCACACCCTATATCTGGTCCAGTTACCAGGCATAGGGTGTCCATCATTATTTGACTTGGCCCTACCTTGCCAAAGACCTCTTTTTGAGGGAACGGTTGGGCCTAGTTTGTGCTGGGATGGGAGGTCATTCCCAATACCGCAACAATTATTGAAATTCTTTCTCAATATAAATGTCGGTTATTGATAAAGTATCTTGTGAGCAAAACATTCACGATCCTGCTTTCTTTGAGGGTTCTTAAAGAGGCGGCATTAGAGTGAATCAAGCTCTATCCACAAAAGATCAATAGGATTTCACGAGAATGCTTGCCTCATGGAGGAATTAGCGTTCTGGACCGGGAATCCACTGGGCACTGCAAATTCTCTATTAGGAGAAATTTTATTTAAAGGCGATTTCTGTATGCAACAACCGATTGATGTAGAATCTGTCACCTTTCCGAAAACCAAAGATATTGCCACCATCTGCGTTTATGCCTTAGGACTACTATCGGCAGGCTTGTTTCTCTTTTTACCTGTCGTCAATCTGTTGAGTCCAAGTCCTTGGCAACGGTCGATGGGAGCAATTCATGGCGTTGCTGCCCTCTTAGCAACCGTTGTGATTGCCTATGCAGGGCATTTAGCCTTTCCCTTATTGCGAGGGTCTCATCGCATCTTGTCACAGGTTCGCACCGTGATCTTATGGGCCTCATTTATTGCGTTTTTGGCGATAGCATCTGGGAATTGGGCTTATATGCGGTATCGAGCACCTATAGGAGGCGCGCGCCGCTGGATTTTAGAGAATACACCGTTAGTTCATTACTTATTTATGGAGTATCACGAATTTACGGTGCTGTTTACCCTGCCCCTAGGTGTCGCTTCGACTTGGGTGTTATGGCGATATGGCGATCAAATTATGGATCGCCAGCATCGTGTCGTTCTATCAGCCACCTGCATCGCCATGATGGCCATGATGTTCTTTGCCATGGGTGGGTTTGTCAGTGGGCTGAATGTTGCCCGTATTCATAGTTTGTAGTCCAACCACCATTAACCGATGAAATCCATGTCACAACCGATCTATCTCAGATTGGGGAATTGGCTCAAGCAATTCCCCCAATCCATTGCCACCGGAGCACCAGGTGCCCCAACGGTATCTGGCCCCGCCGCTGCAGCGCTGCTCAGCGCTGCCTTTAGCTGCTTTTTACTAATGGTGAATCAACATTTAACCGTTGTGTTTAAGAGCTGGAATGCCATTGTTTGGTCCTTAGGGGACTGGATTCCAGGCAGCCGTACCTCTGACCAAGTCTATGGCGAAATTGGCAGCTATTCGGGCAAAGAAACCATTATGCTCATGGGCTGGCTGTTGAGCTGGGTGTTATTGCATCAGTTCTGGAAAAAACGCAATATTCATGCCAGCAGCCTATATGGAGGTCTGATCTTTTTTCTAGTGGCGGCCACCGTGATGAATTGGCACCCGATATTTCCGTATTTACCCCTCATGCCCCATTAATCATCATCTTTGAGGTTCGACACCATGCAAACTCAGATTAAGACACCTACCCCTCGCCTAACAACTCGGGCAATGCATAAGTATGTCATGTTGGGTGTGGGAATTTGGATCGCTTTTCTCGGCACATTTGCGATCGCATATGTTCGGGTCAGCAATAGTCATCGATTTGCCGGGGAGCCTTTTCAGGCTTTATCCCCCCATGAAACCCAAAAACCAGCTTCTTCCTACTAAATCTGGGACACCTACATTCCTTGCAAACACTAGGATGAAACTCCAGAAAACATACAAGTGAGCGGGTCCTGCGACAGAGAATGAGTCCAGCTGAACACTATCTAAATCGCAAATAGCAAATTTTCAATTGACATATATTCTCAATTAATACTACAGTATTGTTGGATCTGATAGGTTCCAAACTCTTCTAAAACAAGTTAGGTTGACTAGTCCTTTGATTAGACAACTTAGCTGGTCATGAAACCTGATTCACTTGAGCCGCGCAGACAAGGGGGGTCATAGATCCTGACTCCCTTTGTTTTTTTGTGACCCCACATTGACGAGTCACCCATTCCCTCAAACTGTGCGGTTTATTCGTTTGTTTTTTAGCTTTTATCCCCCATGCATGCTTGGTATCGCCCCACTTTTGCTCCAGAACATGGTGCTTTGCTAGTCCTATTCGGATCATTACTCTCTGGTGCTGCGTTAGCCCAGTCCTGGACCCACGACACAACCTGGGCTTGTGTTTGCGCCGGTTGTGCCCTCCAAGCTGAACATCCACTCATTGTCCAACTCAAACAACGACGTAGCTGGAAACCCAGATATTTAGTTTGGGCCAGTATTTATGGGGGTTCTAGTCTTTTAGTAGCGCTCTATTTGGCTCGGCAAAGCCCCATCTTGATATGGCTATATCTCTGCGGTGCAATTGCTTTGATCTTGGATGCGATCGCAGTGCTGAACCATCAGCAGAAATCCATCGCCAATGAGTTGGTGATGTTTGCCGCCATTTGTCTATCCACATTGCTAACCTATGGGGCAACCGCTGGCACCTTAACCCCGCAAGCCTGGGGTCTATGGATATTGAATACATTATTTTATGCCAGCGCTATTTTTACCATCAAACTCCGTAAGACCAAAACCAGCAATCTCAAACCCAGCTTCATCTTCTTAAGTATTGCCATTCTGATCACCCTGGGATTGTTCTACAGCGAATGGCTACTGCCCCTCACCGCCCTGACCTTTACCGTCGCTCTGCTGAAATTTGCAGTCGTCATCTGGCAGCGAGACTGGTATACCCAATGTCGTTTTGAGCATATTGCTCGTTTTGAAACTTATTTCACGGTGGCTTATGTCTGTTTAGTTGCTCTAACGGTTTTACCACCGACATTACCCAGCGCCTAAGAGAGATAGGCTTCCGCTTTTCACACCATTCCGCTGTTTTTGATTAGGAGCTTTATAATGACCACCTACTTCAAAGTCACTTTAGTCAATCAGGAAAAGGGGCTTGAAGAAACCATTGAAGTTCCAGATGACGAATATATTCTGGATGTTGCTGAAGATAACGATCTCGATCTCCCTTTTTCCTGTCGAGCAGGGGCTTGTTCCTCCTGTGCAGGAAAAGTGATAAAAGGCAACATTGATCAAGCCGATCAATCTTTTTTAGACGATGACCAAATTGGAGAAGGCTACGCCTTGCTGTGTGTGACTTACGCCTTGTCAGACTGCATCATTGCCACCGATCAAGAAGAAGGCCTGTACTAAGACCTGCCTAAAACCTCTCCATCAAAGAACGTCCCCACAGCACAGCCCTAAGACTTGCGAATGGTCCACAAGGGGAACTGCTGGGTTTTAGTAATCTGGACCCCAGCAATCCCTTTGCCACTAAAGGCATATTCTTTCCGTTGAACCAGGGGAATATAAGGGATATCTTCGGCCAAAATCTCCTGAATCTGGGTCAACAAAGTTTGGCGTTCTTGAGCATCTTGCGTTTGGCGCTGTTGTTCAATTAACTGATTAACCTTGCTGTTGTAGTAAAAAGACCCGAGGGAGCGACTCGCACCGTCTTCACAGCCATTCTTCTCAGTTCCTTTGCCACAAGACAGAAACGGTTGAATATAGGTATCTGGATCGAAAAAGTCTGGATACCAATTGACTAAATAAGCGGGATAAATCCCTTTAGACAAGCTGTTATTACCAACGGTAGATTCCACCCCTTCTAACTTCAGCTTGAGAATTCCTTGGGACCGTTCTTGAACAATGGCTTTCATCAGGTTAGCCGTCAAACGCCGAGCCACATAATTAGATGGATACCACAGGTCTAAGGTTAAAGGGTTTTGAGCGGAATAACCCGCAGCCGTCAGCAGTTGACGGGCTTGAGCCGCATCCCCATCACCATACTTGCTTTGAAACACAGGCCGAGCCGTCTCGAACGTACCGGGAATCAGACTATAGAGCGGTTCTGCTTGCCCTTCATAGACCCGCTCCGTGATCAGAGGTCGATCCACTAGTAAGGCAAGGGCTCGTCGAACTGACACCTGATCTAACGGCTTCTGCTTTAGGTTTAAGACCATATGGGTGACGGCATTCCCTTTAGCCTCAATCACTTGCCACTCAGCCGAGGATGCCTCTGCTTGTAACTGTTGAATTTGGTCTGTTTCTAGCCCTTGATAGCCAACGTCAATCGACCCTATTTTGAACTGGTTATAGAGGTTCGCAGGCGTTGAAAAAAACTGTAGCGTAACGCCTGGGTTCGCTGGTTTATCCCCCCAATATTGTTCGAAGACGTCCAAGCGGATATTGTCGCTACGGTAGTCCACCAACTTATAAGGTCCAGTGCCCACAAAGCTTTTGGGCTTAAATTCACCGGGGCCAATCGTGTAGGCTTGCGGCGAAACCGCACAAGCCCCGAAAAAAGTGAGTAGGGCAGGTAAGGCCGCAAAAGGCTGATTGAGGGTAATTTGCAGCTCATAATCCCCAGTCGCTTTGACATCGGCAATTGGTTCAGCCAACAAGAACGAGGGTTGTCCACCATTTTCCATAAACCGCCGCAAGGAAAAAGCCATGGCTTCTGCATTAAAAGGCGTCTGATCATGAAAGACCACACCTTGCCGCAGGGGAATGGTATAGGTCAGGCCATCCTCACTGACCGTTGGTAATGCAGTAGCCAACTGTGGCTGCAGGGTGGTGTTGTCTAAATCATAGGTATAAAGGGTTTCCCCCATGTTGTAGAGCAATGTCGCAGGAAAGAGTTCATAAGCATCCGCCGGATCAATGGTCCGAATTTTGGCGGTGCTACCTAGGGTAATTCGACCTTCTCCTGCACTGTTAGGCAAGCCAGACGGCCGGGGGCTACAGCTCAGTACCAGAAATACGACCAAACAAAATAGTCCAATCCACTGGCGAGAGCGCTTATGGAGCTGGAATCGAGTTGCGATCGCGTTCACCATACAGCCCCTTTCCAAAAGCTTCTCAGCAAAACTGGTCTACTCACAATACAACGTATCCCGAGTATTCCGCCCCGTCACGGGATTCGTACCTTGGGCCGCTGCACAGAGTATCTCCAGAGTGTCATCACGCAAATCGACATCTGTAAAATCAGCACCATCGATAATTGCTCGACGAAATTCCGTATTAAACGCAAACGCCCCTTCTAGATTGGCATTGGTGAGATTAGCCCGAGCAAATCGGGCACTATCTAAGGTCGCAACACTCAAATTTGCCCCTTCCAGATTGACATCCTCTAGGTTAGCTGCAAAAAAACTCACCCCTCGTAAATCGCTATTACTAAAATCACTGCCACGCAGATCCGCCTTTGTAAAGCTAGCGTCCGTTAAATCGCGATTCGAGAAATCGGCATTTAATAATATCTCTTTGTTATAGACATCAGCTTGAGCCGTTGGCAGCCAACTGGATAGACTGATGCCAACCAACAGCATTGCCATAAAACAGGCCCCCACGATTCGTCTCAGTTGTGGAAAAGCTGTGGATAAGTTAAAACCTTTCATTTGCATAATTATTGTTGGTTAAGTCAGGGGATTAACGACGCGATCAAGGATGATAAAGCCGATAGTGCATATATTGATCCTATCGAACTCTTGGCTGCTTGAAAGAAATATGCCTTCCCCTGCCGCACCTCGTCCCAATCGTCAGTCCCGCAACCTCCAAGTGGGGGAGTGGGGTGAACAACTGGTCTGTCAATGGCTGACCCAGCAACAGTGGCACATTCTTGACAGACGCTGGCATTGTCGATGGGGTGAAATCGATATTATCGCCAGATCCAACCCTCCCCTTCCTGGCCAAGATAGCAATACGCGCCTAGCTTTCGTAGAAGTTAAAACCCGTCGGGCTCAAAATTGGGATGCGGATGGTCTCTTGGCGATCACCCCCCAGAAACAACAGAAGCTATGGAAAACCGCTCAACTTTACTTGAAAAAGCACCCGGAATTAGCGGAGCTATTCTGTCAATTCGATGTGGCGCTAGTACAGTGCAACTTAAACTCAAACTCGCCCTCCAAGACAGTCCATGTGCAGGACGACTTACAAGTCACTACCGTAGAGATCAACCAGCCTATTCATGTGAGAGGCTATCAATTCATGTTGTTGGACTATATAGAATCTGCATTTACGTTGTAACGGCAAGAAACCCCTGCGTCTCAAACCATATGGGGTTGGTCATGAGACTACACAGCGGTTGCACTGTGTACTGCTCTCTTGGGTGAGAGCTAATAACGACTCTGATCCCCTTCGCCAAGAGATGATCCCCTTAAGACCTCAATATGTCATGAATTCATGACTATAAGATCCCCAAAAATACCTACTTTCCATAAACTAGCCTTTTTTACTAGCTTTTACGCCTTGACGAACTCAGAGATCTCATACATATTTGTTAACAAAGCGATCCCCAACTAGTTATATTTACTCAAGGTTAACTATGGTTTGGCGCTCTCAACTCGTTCGTTACCCTTAGAGGTCTCTGCTGATATGTCTCCAGATCAATTGCCTTTAGAACAGATGACTTTGCGTCAACTTCGTCGTGTCGCCAGCCGTTATGGGGTGTCACGTTACAGCCGCATGCGCAAAGACCAGTTGCTCGAGTCCATTCGCGTCGCCCAGCAAAACGCATCCGTGCCTTCCACCATGAATCACCAAGCTAGCCCTGAATTTTCTGGGGCTGTGACGGATCAGGAACGGGTAGAAGCTGCAAAATTTGAAGTGGGGCAAGAAGGCGCTGTGGAGTTAGCATCTGTTGATACCGAAATAAATGACCTACCCGAGGGCTACGGTGAAACTCGGATTGTCCTGATGCCTAGGGATCCTCAATGGGCTTATACCTACTGGGATATTCCCCATGACCATAAGGTAATTTTGCGCAATCAGGGCGGACAACAGCTCGCATTACGTCTCTACGATGCCACGGATATTGACTTGGCTTACCAAGTCCCTCACAGTGTGCAGGAATATCCCTGTGATGAGTTAGCCCGGGAATGGTACCTCCCCCTACCTGTGAGCGATCGCGATTACGTCATCGAAATTGGCTATCGCTGTGCCGATGGTCGCTGGTTAGTCTTAGCCCGCTCTGTACCAGTACATGTTCCCCCCACCTATCCTTCCGATTGGGTTGAAGATCAGTTCGTGACGGTCGATTGGGATATGGACCTACGGGGCAAGCAGATTGCAACTCTCGTGCCCCCAGAGAAGAAGCCTGTGGCTCCTGCTCCTGACAACAGCATTTATGATCAGGTCTTCGGTATGGCCGAGGGCGTCGAAGCATTACGAGTTGCGGGTTCTCTGTATGGCTCCATGCAGCATGCTCCCGCTCATGAGTCGACCCTGAGCTCCTATGTCTTTCCTTCTGGAGTCGGTCTCTGGGCCATCCCAACGGCTTCTGGCGTTAACATGTCTGGAGTCGGCTTCTCGGCATCCGCACCGCCCATACGGCCTCGCCAGTTCTGGTTAGTGGCTGATGCAGAGCTAATTGTCTACGGTGCCACTGAACCCGATGCAACGGTCACTATTGGCGGTCAGCCCATCCAGCTCAATCCCGATGGAACATTCCGATTCCAAATGTCTTTCCAAGATGGTCTAATTGATTACCCAATCATGGCTGTTGCTGCGGATGGTGAGCAAAATCGCTCTATCCACATGAAGTTCACTCGGGAAACTCCTGAGCGCCGTACGAACACCAAGGAAGAAGCTGTTTTGGAATGGTTAGTTTAATCCTCTCTTGTCTTAAAACTTAACCTCTTCTGATGCGAGGCGAGCAAGATATCTTGCTCGCCTCGTTTTTATCCTTAACAGACGAATATAGTGGTCACAACCAAGGGATTCTCCTGGTAAAACCCTTGCATAGGGTAGTGATCCCCGTCCACCTGACTTGTGTGGTCCGGCCCGTTCTTCGGGCAAACTAAGGTTAAAGCGATCTAGGTTTTTCGCAGAACCGAGGATACACCGTCAGTGAAGCTGCTCAACAAGTACTTTAATTTCAATCAATCGTCAACGCCAACACCAAGCCAAAAATCAGGTATTCAGGTTGGTCAACTCTTAATTGATCGCTACAAGTTAGTGGAGTTAGTGGGCAGTGGCGCTATGGGAAGCGTCTATCGGGCTCAAGATCAGCTCCTAGGTGACGTGACCGTTGCCGTAAAATTTCTCACCCATACCCTCAACAATGATGCGATCGCATCACGTTTTGCCAGAGAAGCACGGATTGGTGCCTTATTAGGTCATCAAAGTCTAAATATTGTGCGGGTATTAGATTACGGCTTACATGACGAGCAGGTTCCGTTCTACGTCATGGAGTTTATGCAAGGGCAAACCTTGGAAGACCTGATTGAAGCAGGTCGTTTACCCTTAAATCGCTTCATTCACATCATGACCCAAGTTTGTGCAGGATTGAAGTGTGCCCATCAAGGTATCAATATCGAAGGTGAATTACATCAAGTTATTCACCGAGATATCAAGCCTAGTAATATTTTTCTGATCAAAGATGCTAGTTTAGGCGAGCTGACAAAGCTCCTAGACTTCGGAATTGCAGACTTCCTCAGTAGCCAGTCTGAGGATATGCGCTCTCATTCCTTTGTCGGAACCGTTGCTTACGGCTCACCCGAGCAGTTTTCGGGGGCAGTTGTGGATGTCCGTTCTGATATCTACAGTTTGGGAATCACCATGTTCGAAACCCTCACTGGCTATTTCCCCATTATGGCTACTGCCAACACCATTGACAGTTGGGCCCAAGCACATCAGAAATTTCACCCTCAACGCTTATGGGATGTGGCTCCAGCTCTGAAAATTCCTAGGGCTCTCGAAGACTTAGTGATGAGTTGCTTAGCCAAAGCTCCCGCTCAAAGACCTCAATCGGTCACAGACATCATCAAAGCGCTGAAAAGCATCACTCATCAAGGGGCTGGAGTAGATCCATCTTTGATCAATAACGCTTCTATCGACTTAACCTCGATTACGCCGCAACAGCACACTCAACGAGCGAACTTAACAGTTGCTGAGCAAACACAAGTTGTTTTTTGGTCGATCGAGGATCTGGCATGGCGAGCATCCTGGCCTGATAATAAACCGATTGCCAATATTGTATTTGCACAAACCATTCAATCCTCTGATCAAGAAGCGGTCGGTTTGTGGGTGATGTTAACCAAACAAGAAATTGAACAACGCTCCCTCAGCAAGCGCCATAGTAATTTCCTGTGTACCTTTTCTCCTCATCCAGCCATTCTTTGGATCACTACTCTATTTGATCGCCAGCAAGGTCCTCGGTGGCTCCCTTGTTATGTTGATCTAAAGGATAATGGGGGGCAGCACATCACTAAACTGCTGAGTGAGATGGGGTACTACTTACTCATGTTGTTTGATTCATCCAATCCTGGTCAACCCGTCAGTGTCGTCACCATTAAGATTCCAGAGCGGCAATGCAAACTGCTGAAAGATTGTTTATCTACTGCTAAGCAAACCACTACGACAGGTACTTTAGTCGATAGTAAGCAACTGCTCAAGCAAAAATATCAGGCCGTCAAGAAAAAAATTCTCGCAAAACTCTAGCCATCGGTAATGACTCTGACAAGGCTATTGCAAATTCAAGAGGGAAAATCTAGATCGGCCATTCTTGCGTACATCGATCTTTATTTGTGCGTTTACGACTAACGACCTCTCAACACTTTTGAATCAGTTCTAAAGAGCTGAAATCAGTATTAACAGCTCTCGCCTAACAGACCACATCTTCAGACGATTTAACCCCCTTGGACTAAAAGTTATCCAACAATCTTGGGCATTTAAGCAAGACTACAGCAAGCTGAAGAATCTGCAGATGCGAAGCCTTCAGAACCGAGACACAGCTCCAATCTTCTTTAAGATGGGACTATGTCAAGCCTGCCAGATATACAGATCAGTCGTGCCCACGCTAAAAGATCAGGGCTGATACCTTAATAACAGAAATGGTCTTCATCCGTTAATGGATAAAGACCATTTCTGCAACTATCCAGGGATGCTTTTAAGCTCTCCCTAATCTGTTGGATGATCGAATGTATTCTTTGAGGAGCTGAGGAACGCTAATACGACCGTTTTGCTTCCAGATAAAAGAACGGCGATGTAAGGACTCCAAAGCATCTAATAGTAAATCGCTTTCCTCTAAGGAGATGTCCTTCGCAATATCTGCTAAAGAACCAGGAGTATCCAGGCTTGCCAAGCTTTGCATAATAGACATTTCTAATTTAGAAAGACGCCCAAATTGCTGTAACAACAGCCGTCTGATGTCCCCATAAATCAATTCATCTCTATCCAGGAATTGAGGAACATTTCCAGCGAAAAAATCAACAATGGTTTTCACTGCAATGCGCAACGCGAGAGGATTGCCAGTATAACGCTCTAGCAAAACGTCAGAACAGTCATCGGAAGCCTCTAAGCCAAAAGCTTGCAAAGCTTCTTGACCTGATTCTTGGTCTAGTCCATCCAAATACAAAGTTCGACTTGGAAACGCTTCATTATCAGTAAATGCCAAGCCAGCAGGTTGTTCTCGGCTCGTAATTAAGACACAGCTATTATGGCGACTTTCACTAATCCGTCTTAGGAGTAAACCATAGGTCTCACAGCCTTCCTGGTAGCTACCTGCTAACTCATGCCCCTGCAAAACAGAGAACCAATCATCTAACACTAAAAGGCAACGATGTTGGTTCAAGTAGGCAAGTAAAAGGGTTACTTTATCTTGAGCCGTGTCAGGCAACTCCAGATCTTCTTGGCCAGTAATAGACTGCAACAAATCCATCATTAAAGCGTCAAAATCCGGCTGATCTCTTAAAGATCGCCAAATAACGCAGTCAAAGAGACTTTGAACCTGTTCCACACATTTCACGGCAAGGGCCGTTTTACCCACGCCACCCAAACCGAAAATACCAATGAGGCGATTATGATCTTCAATAATCCATCGCTTCAGCTGAGTTAGTACAAACTGCCGCCCCACAAACACAGGTACAGCCGCAGCCTCACCCCAATCGCACACGGGTAATGAACGTCCTGCTCCTTTTTTCGACTTGTGAGATTGCATCGTCCTCACGCCGCCGGTATGAGACTCTTGAGCCAATTCAGCATCTTCCAACTGCTGATATCGACGCCTGAGAATCGAACAAAAATTATGTTTCGATAAAGACTCTCCCAAGAGTTCTGACAATTTCCGCCATAATTTATGGCCAACGTCCTTGATGTAGTCCGCATCATAGCCCGTACTCTGAGCTATTTGCTGATAAGTTTTTCCCTGCCAAGCCTGAAGAAAAACGGTTGTTTGAATATTACTTAATTCTGCATTTGGGAAAAGGCGCTGCAGAATTAAGTAAGCTTGCTTAGACTCCGGTTGTCCTTGGGGGAGGGAAGGCACTAGATAAAGGGGATCAGCCACTTTTGCTTGAGTTGGAGCTGTGTCATTGATAAAGTTGCGGGCGCCATTATACATATTTTTTGACTATTTCTGAATAGCCTCTTGTTGGAGATACAAACTATGAGTCGGGTAGGTGCTTGCCCAACTTTTATTGAGACCGACATTAGGATGGTCTATCCCCCCCTTACTAGCTTTCCCAAGTTAGCCCTTAAAAATTACGTCAGAAAATAATAAATATTGATGCTAGTTATTTTTGTAATTTGTTAACTCTGCTCAGATCTAAGTTTTCCCGTTAAAAACAATTGCTTAATATATTTAGAATCTAGATTTTCAAGAATACAACGCCCTGGTAAAGTAGCAATTATTTTTGCCAAATATTGAGAGAAAAAGTCAATTGCAGGAGAGCCATAAACCTTAACCGATCTAACAAATCCCTCTATTTTCCTAAAGGTATTAATAGAAAATTGATCCTTTTCTAGAAATTTGTAAATCATGAAAAGAACCGAACAATCACATAAATGCTAGATGCACACACTTATAAAGTAATCTGCATTGCATCAATAATTTATGCAATATTTTACTTTATTTACTTTTTTTTACAATTCTACACCAAATTTGCTGACAGTACTCTTTTTTGAAGGAGATTGCTAACAGCTGATGAGTGGTAAGGCGACTCTTGGTTTATCCAAAAATAATGCCGATTGGACTTAGATTAAGTCCAATCTTAAGGTTACTTGACTGTACAACGACTGAGTTTACTAGTTTGTGATACTAGTCACAGTCCCTTAAAATCAGTCAAACGATCAGTTCGCTGTGTATTCCCACAAGTTTTAGATAGTGTTTCACGAGCAATTGTTCCTCTAAATAGACCAGGTACCTCCTCATATCAAACGTAGAATTTATAGCTGTTAGTCCATGGACCTGACGATGACTGTCTTCAATAAAGTCATATTAAGTCATAAGTTTTAGTAAAAGTCTGGCTCAGATTATTGGTCTGATGTAGACGAAGGAACATGAATACTACCCCTAATCAGTTTTTTTAAGCGGGTCTCCGCAACTACATACTGTATCTCGATCCCACAAGACTTTCATGCCTGGCAATGCAGGTATAGCAGCCACGCAAGCCCAGCCTGTTTATGAATGCGCTGGGTCGAGTCAGACAGACTATTCACCATAAAATCATCTGACAAGTGTGATAATGTAAGATATATTACACCGACTTAAGTTTTCGGGGGATCTTTTATCAATGGTATTCACGCAATTCCACCAGCCCATCTCATCTCCACGTTGGAATGTACCAGTTCGCTCACGCAAGAGCAGAGTTCATCGCTACGAGCACTCTGCCTTGTCTAGCGATTTTTGCATTGAAGCAGCCCCTGATCAATCTGGTTTCTTTATGACGTCTTGTAAGGCAGGCGTACGAAGAGGAGATGTGATTCACATTTCCGAGGCAGGTCAACGGTCAGAGTATCGAATTGATGAAATTGACTATTACAGCGATCCATCTGATATGTGGATTGCCAAGCTGAGAACGGTGTCATAACACTTGAGCTTAAAGGGCACCTATACGTAACATTCCTTTAAAAATATTTTCGCCATACTCCAATTAAAGAGCCTTGGATTTCTACCTGTGTTGCTAACACTTTGATCGGCTGATATTTCAGATTAGCGGCCTCAAGGGTGACTTCATTCCTTTCTAAGTGAAACCGCTTTAGGGTCGTTCCTTCTCCTTCGACTCTCGCGGCAACAATTGTTCCATTTTTAATAGTTTTCGGTTCTTGAACGGGCCGCATAATGACGATGTCTCCATCTGTAATATGCGCATCGATCATGCTGTCTCCATTCACCCTAAGGGCATAGGATTTAGGGGGCAATTGTTTAGGGCTGAATTCTAAAGAATCCACTACTTCAACAAAGGGCTCAATTAATCCCCCTGCTGCGATCGCACCTAAGATCGGAATCTGATCCATGTCCGACTGTAAGTGCTCTGGGTGCACAATCCGCAACGTCCGGGCTTGGCCAATTTCCCAATCGACATAGCCTTTCTTGCGCAAATGATCCAAACGACTCTGAACCGGGGCAGGAGATTTGAGTTTCATGGCCTGCATCATCTGCCGAATAGAAGGCGCATGTTGATGTTGTTCAATGAATTGAACCAACCAATCAAATAATTCTTGTTGAGCTTTTGATAAAGGTTCCACGATTGATCCAGCCCCTGCGCACATTGAGTCACTATTGTTATCTCACAGGTTTTTATTGCCTTCGACCTAATAGGGTAAAGAGCAAACAATAAAACACCTGTACTACTTGAGTATACAGACAAGTCGGATAACTCGACAAATTTTGGTCAAAATCGGACCCAGCGCCATGTCCCTCTCGCCGCATAAACAGCATGGACTTGAACTTTCCCTGACAAAGATAAATTCAACCTGGATTTCCCTATGATCCTGCCATCTATGGTTTAGGTTACATCTATCTTTTAATGCCAATCCTCTGGGTCATAGTGAGTAAATATGGGTGATACAAAACGGATCGGTATTCTGACGAGCGGCGGTGATTGTGCAGGGCTTAACCCCACGATTCGCGCAGTCGTGCTTCGAGCAGTTGAACATTATGGTTGGGAAGTGATCGGGATTCAACAAGCCACCCATGGTTTATTGAAAGATCCGCCTGCAGCCATGGCGCTGCAACCTCAACAGATGAGTCCTTTACTCACCGCAGGAGGGACGATGTTAGGAACAACCAACAAGGGGAATCCCTTTGCCTTTCCGATGCCAGATGGCACGCTGATCGATCGCTCAGAAGATATGATTGACGGCTATCGCAAGCTGGGCTTAGACGCTCTGATCGGGATTGGCGGCGATGGTAGCATCGCCATTCTCCGTAAGCTAGCCCAACAGGGTAATTGGAACTTGGTGGGCATTCCCAAAACCATCGACAATGATGTGGGAGTAACGGAACGATCGGTCGGATTTGATACGGCGGTCAATATTGCCACAGAAGCCCTAGACCGCTTGCAATTTACTGCAGCCAGCCATAGCCGTGTCATTATCCTGGAGGTGATGGGTCGGGATGCGGGTCATATTGCGATCAGTGCAGGTATTGCCGGAGGGGCAGATATCATCTTGATTCCTGAAATTCCCTACACCATTGATAATGTCTGCGCCATAATCAAAGAACGCCAGAGTAAGGGCAAAAACTATTCTCTGATAATCGTGGCTGAGGCGGTGCGGACTGAGGGCGGTGATCCCTTAACCCATACAGATGGATTAGGCGAATGCCGTCTGGGGGGAATCGGCCAATATTTATCTGAGCAAATTTGCAGTCGTCATGTGGCCGAAACCCGGGTGACAGTTTTAGGGCATGTTCAGCGCGGCGGCATACCGTCCCCTTCCGATCGACTAATTGGGGCAGCGTTTGGCGTTGCGGCCGTCGATTTGATTGCTGAACGTCAGTTTGATCAAATGGTGACTTGGCAAAATCGCCAGGTGATGAGTGTTCCGATTGCTGATGCGATCGCACATTACAGAGCCGTCGACCCCACCGGAACGCTGGTCAAAACCGCCAGAGGTTTAGGGATTTACCTAGGAGACTAGAGGGCTACAACCCTTTCACACCTGATTTCACACCTAAAATTTGGCCACCCCCATTTTTAGGTGTGAAATCTCTGGGTGGCCCTAGGCCGCTGCTGCCAAAATTTGATCATCCAGGGAGAAATCAATGTCTGCTTGATCGCGTTGGCCAGCCAGATAGTCATTTTGAAACGAATCTTTCAGGCCGCTCACCAGATCATATTGAGGATGCCAGTCAAGATCGGTGCAAGCCTTATGAATATCAGCAAAGAAGTGCTGCAACCGCATAGGAAAGGCTTTCCGCTTGCCAAAGTCAAACTGAGCAGGGTCATAATGCACCAACCTTAAGGCATCAGAAGACTGGCCAGCAGCTAAGGCACAGGCTTTGGCAATACCATCGAAGGTGACATAGCGATCGCCACTGATATTATAAATCTGGCCGATTGCTTGAGGATTACCGAGGACAGAGGCCATCGCTTGAGCTAAATCTTGGACATGTCCGAGTTGGGTCATATGCTGACCATTCCCCGGAATCGGAATCGGACGCTGACGAACTATCCGGTCAAAGAACCAAGCTTCTACATCGTTATAGTTTTTGGGGCCATAGATATAAGTCGGGCGAATCGACGTAAACGGCAAGCCCTGAGCCGCTAAATCGGCTTCTGATTCTGCTTTACCGAGATGGCGACTGTTTGGATCCGTCGGATCGTCTTCCCGATGGGGCATTTGATTCGATTTGAGATAGACTCCCGCCGAACTCATATACACAAAGTGTTGGACCTGATCTTTAAAGAGAGTGGCCAAGGGTTGAGTATCGGATAATTTTCGACCATTGTTATCAAAAATGGCATCAAATTTCTCATGGGCCAGCTTCGCTTTGAGCTGCGCCGCATCCGTACGATCGCCCTGAATTTGAGTCAAGCCTGCCACGGCAGGGGCATGGTTTCCCCGATTGAACAACACCACGTCATGCCCCTGATCGACCAAAATCCGGCTGAGGTAAATACCGATAAATCGGGTTCCGCCCATCATTAATATGCGCATTTCATGCCAATCCCTGTGGTGATGTGGTGCTCTATTCTGAACCATATCAGCATACGAAACCCATCCCCAAAAATGGTTGCTCTTAGGGGTTGCATTCTATACTTAATAAATTGTTTCAATTAATCTTTTTGAATCGTCTAGAGTCTCATGGACCTCATTTCAGACGAAAAAGCGACTTCCTCATACTGTTTCACCCAGATCTCGCTATAGTAAGTCCAGAATATTCGTTGGCTAGTTTATTTTTAGAGCGATGGCAAGTCATTCTATCTTTACTTCAACCCTTCTCAAGAAAAAGCTTTTAAGCTCAACTCTACTGCTCTGGGGATTGGCAACAGTAAACGGAGTGATGCCTGATCGAGTCCGAGCCCAAACCTCATCTACTTCGACGCCATCATCAGCGCCCACCCAACCTCAGCCCTCCTCTGCTAAGACGCCAACACAGCCGTCTTCACTTACCCCATTGCCCAACGAATTTATCGAGAAGGCTCCTGGACCGATCCGCACGCCAGACCCCCGCAAAGTCACTGGGCCATCTCAACCCTCTTCAACTTCAGCAGAAAAAGCTGAGGTCAAGCCTGCTCAAAATCAGCCAGCTGAAGCTAAGCCTGCTCAAACCAAAGTCACTGAAACCAAGCCAGCTGAAGCTAAGCCTGCTCAAACCAAACCTTCAGCGGGTCAGGCTGCTCCGGCCAAACCAGCAGCACAACCCGCAAAACCCAAAGCGCCGACGGCTAAACCACCCACAACCCCCAAAGCACCAACCGCTAAATCACCTACAACCCCCAAAGCGCCGACGGCTAAACCACCCACAAAAACCAAGCCTGTTGCCCAGCCGACCCAAAAGGCCGCACCGAAAGCAGTCAAAAAAACTCAGCCGGCCAAGCCCAAGGCAGCAGCCAAATCGGGTAAAGGCGGTCAGCAGGCCCTGGCCCATTTACGCCAAGGCGTTGAAAAGTATGGCAAAGGGAATTTCAAAGGCGCCATTCAAGACTACGACAAAGCCATTCAAATCAATGGTAACTATGCCCTAGCCTATGTCAATCGTGGCTACGCCCATACGGTCTTAGGCAATAGCAAATCTGCGATCGCAGATTACACCAAGGTCATTCAACTCAACCCTAAAAATATTGAGTTAACCAAAATCTATTTAAATCGGGGCTTAGCGTTTGCTGCGGCCAAGAACTACCCAGCAGCCCTCCAAGACTTTAATCAGGTCTTGCAGCGAGATGCCAAGAATCCGGAAGCGTACCTCAATCGAGGGCGCGCTCACGCGGCCAGCGGCAATCATCTTGCCGCCATTCAAGACTATGGACAGGTGATTAAATTCCAGCCCAAGTCTGCTTTAGCTTACTTTAATCGTGGCGTCGCCTATAGCAAGGTGGGAGATAATGCCACAGCCCTGGCGGATTATTCGAAGGCTCTTCAACTGGATCCAAAATATGCCGCCGCCTTGTATAACCGAGGCCTGGTCCAGCTCAATCAGGGGAACTCCCAAGACGCCATCGCAGATTTTACGGCATCCATTCAAATGGACACCAAATATGCCGCCGCCTATAAGAATCGCGGCACCGCCCATTTGAAAGCCGGTAATACTGAAGCTGCCATTGCAGATTTCACCCAGGCGATTACGTTCAATGCAGAAGATACCTTGGCTTACTACAACCGAGGCATTGCCCACAGCACGGCTGGCCAGAACGAAGCTGCGATCGCAGATTACTCACAAGTGCTGAAACTCGATCCAAAATTTGCCGCTGCCTATACCAACCGAGGCAATCTCCATGCTGCTCAAGGCGATCGAGACGCTGCCTTAAAGGACTATTCTCAAGCCATCGAGGCAAATCCTGAGAATGCAACCGCCTATAATAATCGGGCTCTGATCCATTCAGCGCTCCGACAATACGAAGAAGCCTTATCTGACTATCAGCAAGCCGCCAAAATCTATCAAGGCCAGGGATCTACTCAAGATTATGAGCGAGTCCAACCCCTGATTACAGAACTCAAAAAGCGAGTTGAACGCCAAAAGAATCAATCCTAGCGGCTCCTGACCTCAGCCTAGAAAAAATGGCTCCTGTTTCGCTATCAAAGCAGGCAGTCCTCTTTCGAGTGCTCCCGCAATTCTGTAAGCTGTTGAGGTACGTTCATCTTTACCGCTGCAATTAACAGCGACTTGATTCTATGTCTGCCTCCAGCCCTCGCGTGATTCGGATTGGTTCCCGTAAAAGTCAACTAGCCCTAGTGCAGACGCACTGGGTCCAAGGAGAATTACAAAAACATTTTCCAGAGTACGAATTTGAAGTTTGCACCATGTCCACACAAGGGGACAATATCCTCGATGTTGCTCTGGCCAAGATTGGAGACAAGGGATTATTTACGAAGGAGCTAGAGGTATCAATGCTCCGTAAAGAGACGGATTTGGCAGTGCATTCCCTCAAAGATCTACCGACGAACCTACCGGAAGGTCTGTGCCTAGGCGTTGTGACAGAGCGGGTTGATCCTGCGGATGCCCTAGTCGTCCATGAAAATTTTAAAGCGTATCAGCTAGATACCCTCCCGGAAGGAGCGGTCATTGGTACGTCATCCCTCCGGCGGCTCGCTCAACTCCGTTATAACTATCCCCATTTAGAATTCAAAGATATTCGCGGCAACTTAAATACCCGCCTTCAGAAGCTAGATGAGGGTGAATATGATGGCATCATTCTGGCTGTTGCTGGATTGCAACGACTCGGCTTTGGTGATCGAATCCATCAGGTGATCCCTGCAAACATTTCGTTACATGCCGTCGGCCAGGGTGCATTAGGCATTGAATGCCGCGAAGGAGATGAAGAAATTATGGCCTTTATCAAGGCCTTAGAGCATGAACCCTCAGCCCATCGCTGTACAGCTGAACGCTCCTTTCTGCATGAATTGGAAGGTGGCTGTCAAGTTCCTATTGGCGTAAATACGAGTCTTAAGGAAGGCCAGTTAACCCTCGTAGGTATGGTGGCCAGTTTAGACGGCAAACGCTTGATTAAAGACACCGTTTCAGGGCCCATTGCTAGTGCCACCCAACTCGGGATTGATCTCGCCCAAAAAGTGCGGGAACAAGGAGCCCAAGAAATTCTAGAGGAAATATTCGCCGCTGCTCGTCCCTCAGATCTCTGATAGTCTGATAGCACCCACTTTTTGGATCGACCTGGCTAGTCTCTGAAATCGCTGTCGGTTGTCATCACAACAGGGTAGGTTTCTTCACTATCCAGATCGTTGGTTCAGACCGTTCTGAGAGGAGTTGCAGAATGTCTAATCCCCAAGTGTTATGTCTGGGAGAAATTCTGTTGGACTGTCTTGCGGATCAGCCCGGTCGAACCTTAGAAGCCGTTACCTCCTGGACCCCTTACCCCGGCGGTGCGCCAGCCAATGTAGCCTGTGCACTCGTTAAATTAGGCATCTCTGCTGGCTTTATCGGCTGTGTCGGTGATGATGCACCCGGCAGACAACTCACTGAGCTGTTACAGCAAACCACCGTTAATACTCAAGGCATCCAAACGGATCCAGCTCCCACCCGCCAGGTGTATGTCACCCGAACAATAGAGGGAGATCGCACGTTCGCTGGGTTTGGTCAATATGACACCGCTGCATTTGCTGATACCCAATTGCAGGCTGGTCATCTACCAGAGAACCTGTTTACCAACGCTGACTTTTTAATCCTCGGCACCTTAGAACTGGCTTATCCTCAATCAGCAGCGGCTGTCCGTCAATCCATTCATCTAGCCCAACAGCATCAGGTACAAATCTTAATTGATGTCAATTGGCGACCCGTCTTTTGGGCCGACCCAGAGGAAGCCCGCCAGATTATTTTGCAGCTCCTCCCCCATGCCAACTATTTGAAACTCGCTGAAGAAGAAGCGTTATGGTTATGGAACACCACAGATCCAAAAGCGATGGTGAAGCAGTTACCCACCGTTCAGGGCATTATGATGACGGCGGGAGCAAAGGGATGTACTTACTCCTTCCAAGATATCGATGGAACTTGTCCGAGCTTCACCGTTGAAGTGCAAGATACCACGGGTGCAGGAGATGCATTTGTGGCTGGCTTTATCCATCAGCTCATCACTCAAGGTCATCCTACAGATGTGCAAACTGCTCAAGCTATGATGACCTATGCCAATGCGGTGGGTGCTCTGACAACCACAAAGGCAGGGGCCATCGCAGCCCAGCCCACTGCTGATGAGGTTGCCACTTTTCTGCAAGCTCAACCCTAGCGCGATCCACACGGGGACTCTTTCATGTCAACCACTGGGACTATGCCTCCATCTCCACCATCCGCCCAGATCACTGGTATCTCCATCAATCATCCGTGGCCAACAGGATATATTTTTCAAAGTCCTGGCAATCAGTTTAGCTATCGTGTGATCGGTCCCTGCTGTCGACTCTTTGATCGAGATAAATTACCGTGGCCTTGCTGCCGATTACAATGGCGAGGCAAGGAACCCAGTTGGCGCCGCATTGGGCGACGCTTGATTGCTGATTTATCGGCTAAACGCTACCCATCTTATTGTGTTGAACTGGTGGGGTATCAGGGCGCCGCCCCCTTAGTCACGACACTCTACACCTATCGACTCCCCTCTCCATTACAACAATGGTGGTACACCAAACATCTATCCACTCAAACGGTTTATCCGCCTACTACTTCCCTTGAGCAGATTTAGCTTTTTTGAGTTTCTTCTGTACTTGACTGACTTTGCGAAATTTCTCTTCTTTCTCGTACAGCTTGGCGGCTTGCTCTAAATCTTGAATGGCTGCGGTTGCATTGTTGTTCGCTAAATGGCTTTCACCCCGTTTCTGAAAGGCCAGAGCATGCTTAGGATTGAGTTCAATGACTTTAGAGAAATCCGCAATGGCTTCTGCTGGCTGCTTTTTCTCGTATAACGCCATGCCTCGATATAGATAGGCAAACAGGTTATCAGGGGCAATTTTCAAGGCGGTAGTGTAATCTGCGATCGCAGCCTCATATGCTTCTAACTGCCGATAGGCATTGGCCCGATTGTAAAGTGCATAGGCATTCAGCTTATAGGCCTGCAATGCCTGACTATAAGCCTCTATAGCCCCTTTATAGTCCGCTTGGGCATAGCGATCATCTCCCAATCGAACCGTCTCAGTGACGGAAGGTTGTGAGGAGGGTTGAGGCGCCTGGATCTCGGGGCCGGACGAACTGTCTGCATTGGACTGACCTTGCTGTTCAGAGATAGGAGATGGCGTCTCAGGCAAAGACTGTGCTCGTAAGATCCCTGACCCCATAGCGACACTCCCCAATACTGCTAAGCAAAAAGACACAACTCGTAAACATTGCTGATATGAGGCAATGAAGCTAGCAAAATTTTTCATATATACTCCTGAAATACCACACAAACTTTTGCCTAACACGCCCAGTCTCCAGTAGTGACCGCTCTGTTGAGTTAGAACCTTAACTCTCTTCGAGAGGGTTCAGTATCGCTTTGTTCCAAGGAAAAGCTGTTGATGAATCTGCCTTGAATACACAAAAGGTTTATAGGGATATTCACACATCCTTATAAACCTTTTGCATTATCAACATACACAAGAGCCCTAAAAGACCTCAACCCTATTAAGGGTTGAGGAAAAGCACACGTCTGTAAAGACTTAGTACTTATAACTCTCTGTTTTGAAGGGGCCCTGGACAGGAACGTTGATATACTGGGCTTGTTCAGAAGTGAGCTGGGTAATCACACCCCCAAAGCCCTCTACCATATACCGGGCAACTTCTTCATCTAGCTGCTTAGGTAGCACGTCCACCGTGATGGCCGCAGCCTTCTGATCTGCGGGTAAGTCAGCAAACTTACGCTCAAACAAAAACATTTGCGCTAAGACTTGGTTCGCAAAAGAGCCATCCATAATCCGTGAAGGGTGACCCGTTGCATTTCCTAGGTTCACCAATCGCCCTTCTGACAGAAGGATCAAAAAGTCTTGTGGATCATCACTCCGGTAAACCTGATGGACCTGAGGCTTAACCTCTTCCCAACGCCAGGTTTGGCGCATATAGGCCGTATCAATTTCATTATCGAAATGACCAATATTGCAAACGACTGCCCCTTGTTTGAGGGAAACCAACATATTGGCATCACAAACATTAAAGTTGCCAGTGGTGGTGACGACTAGATCCGTATTGGCCAACAGGTCCTTGTTGATGGAGTTAAGGGTACCGTCATTCACACCATTGGTATAAGGCGATACGACTTCAAAGCCGTCCATACAAGCCTGCATTGCGCAGATGGGATCCGCTTCAGTCACTTTAACGATCATGCCTTCTTGTCGCAAAGAAGCTGCGGACCCCTTACCCACATCACCATAGCCAATCACCAAAGCCTTCTTACCAGACATGAGGTGGTCTGTACCCCGCTTAATCGCGTCATTGAGGCTGTGGCGACAACCATACTTGTTGTCATTTTTGGACTTTGTGACCGAGTCATTGACATTGATGGCAGGAACTTTGAGTTCTCCCTTTTCCAACATCTCCAATAAACGATGTACACCCGTGGTGGTTTCTTCAGTCACACCATGAATGTTGTTCAGCATATCTGGATAGTGCTCATGGATATGCCCCGTCAAGTCACCGCCATCATCCAAAATCATATTGGCATCCCAAAGGGCACCTTCAGGGGTGCGGCAAGTCTGCTCAATGCACCACATATATTCATCTTCAGTCTCACCCTTCCAGGCAAATACAGGGATTCCTGCAGCGGCAATCGCTGCTGCGGCATGATCTTGCGTTGAAAAAATATTACAGGAAGACCAGCGAACTTCTGCACCAAGGGCACAGAGCGTCTCAATCAAGACCGCAGTCTGAATGGTCATGTGAATACAACCAATGATTTTTGCCCCTTGCAAAGGCTTACTATCACGGTACTTTGCACGAATCGCCATCAATGCCGGCATTTCACCCTCAGCAATGGCCATCTCTTTACGTCCCCAATCTGCCAGGGAAATATCCGCAACTTTATAGTCTCGGGTCAAAACTTGTGGGCTCATGTGATCCTTCTCAACAATGGGTGTACTTATTTGATCCTCTGTTAATTATAGTGAGGCATTTTATATAAATTTGGCGGGGAATAATGAATGGTTGCTTTATTTGCCATCCTGATTAATCTATCAGTGAATTCTGGCAAACTGCATTGATTCAGTCTCCACAGATACCCTTGAAGATTGATCATCTCTGACAATTATTCCTCCTGGATAGGGCTTTTTGCTGTATTCTTTGCGTAATCCCTTACCATGCATGAGTTTGCTCTCAATTTTTTATGGCACGCCTGTCATCAGAACTCCAGCGCACATTCTTAGACAACGAACATCCTCCTCATGTCACTTTGCAAGAATTGTTGACTCTAGCAGAAGAAAGAGTATTTGGAGTCTTATTTGTTGTGTTAGCGCTTCCTTCCGCGCTCCCGGTCCCAGCGCCCGGATACTCAGTTCCCTTTGGGGTTATGATTTTCCTGCTGTCTGTTCAGATGATTGCTGGTTCTAAGCAACCCTGGTTCCCCCAAAAATTTTCGACTCACCCGGTCGCCCTCTCAACCGTACAGGGCATCTTAAAAAAGGCTTTACCTCGTCTACGCAACATTGAAGCCATCACTCGCCCCCGCTTTTTACCGATCTGTACCAGCGTTCCGGGACGGATTCTCATTGGCTGCATATTGGCGTTGATGGGCATTTCAATGATGATACCTATCCCAGGAACCAATACAGTGCCCGCCATTGGCATTTTCGTCACTGGCTTTGGTTTATTAGAAGATGATGGAGCCATTAGTTTGGGTGGCTTAGTCATCAGTTTATTTGGTGCTGCAATCACTATCTCAATGCTGGTGGCTTTCATTTGGGGAGGAAGCAGCTTAATAGAGATAATAAAAGGATGGCTAGAGGGTCTATGGAATTAAAGCTATTTTCTCCTCATAAATGCACCGAACAGCTTTATTTAGTTCTTTTCAGAATCATTCAGTAGCTTAAGCCACTATTTCTTCTAGTAATAACCTGAAACATAGAAAATGTAGGGCTAAACTAATACTGCATCACTTTATTGAGGTGGATGTTTAGACAGTCTCTCTTTCATCACTCCTGCATGCAAGGAGTAGTATAAGCTGTCCAGTTTATGGGCATTCTAGAGAAAGACCCCTGTTACAATCACGGCCTAGATCTAGCTCCATCTACCCAGCTAGTTGCATTAAATAAAAGTCATTTATGCATCTATTGATTCGTCTTTAGAAATGCTCGTTTGAGTCCCTCCATAAGGGATTTGTGATTTTCACAACATATCATCACCATGTCCAAAGTTCTTGTCATTGAAGATCAAGATGACATTCGCAGTATTGTTTGCGAAATACTAATTGCTGAAAGCTTCAATGTAATCGAAGCGGAAGACGGTCACATCGGCGTTTTACTAGCTCAGGAAGAAATGCCAGATCTAGTGATTTGTGACATTATGATGCCTGAATTTGATGGCTATAGCGTCATGACCCAACTTCGACAAAATCCTTATTTGCAGTCCGTTCCGTTTATCTTTTTAACAGCAAAAGCCAGTAAGACCGATCTGAGATTAGGGATGGAGCTAGGCGCCAATGATTATTTAACCAAACCCTTTACACGAGATGAACTATTAGGAGCAGTCAATGCTCAAATAGAGACCGTATCAACTCATCAATCTGATGATCAGCCCATTTGGAAAGATCGCTGCTGCGATCTCATTCAATCTCTTCCCGTAGAAATACATCAACCTCTACAACAAATTCTCAAGCTTTCACAGTCCTTGCTAGAGGAAGAATGCCAGAATAGTGCTCCTGCTCAGAATATCTTGAATGAGATCAAGGGTACGGGAGGTTTATTATACAAACGGCTCCAAAATATTTTCATTTATCAAGAATTAGCAAGTATAGAACAAAATTCTCAACGCCTAAGAGTATTTAGAAAGAATCCGGGTGTTTGTGACACAAAAGCGGTTATTGCTAATATTGCTCGTTCTCAAGCTCAATACTATAGCCGCATCTCTGATTTACAGTTGGAATTAGAAGACGCAACTGTACTACTCGCACAGCCAAAATTACAAAAAATCATAGAAGAAATTGTTGATAATTCATTTAAATATTCCTCTTTAGGAACTTCTGTACGCCTTAAGAGTTCCGTGCATGGTCATACTTTCTTGTTTCAGATTATGAACGAAGGGCAAGGTCCTAGCCCTAATCAGCTACAAGCGCTGGGATCTCACATGCAATTTGACCATGCGTCTTATCTACATACGTGTGTTGGCTTGGGGTTGATTATTGCCAAGCTAATTGCTGAACTCCATGGTGGTGAGTTGCAAGTCAAATGTGAGCAAGAGAAATATACAAAAGTGTCAATATTTTTGCCTTTAGCCTAAAAACTGAACCTATTTCAAACTATTGACAATGGTCAATCTGTCTATTGTAATTTACTAGCTTAATTATTCGAATTCTTCAATAGATTCAAGATCGTGTAAGGATACTTTAGATTTTTTATATCTCCAAAAAAAATACCAGATCAAGAAGGATCTGTTTCAAGATTAGGGAACTATAGAAACAGGGTAGAAGGCGCAGATAATAAGTTAGGTAATTCCGTGGGGAATCAGATAAAGCAGGAGAGTGGAATATTTGAGGCTTATGAGTTAAGCACTCATGAGTTATTAGAGAAAGTTGTATGCGACGCCAATAGGGCCATCTTCATTATTGAAGCTGCCATTGACGCAGCCAAGGGCCCTAAAGTTTTGTATGCAAATGATGCATACCATCAACTGGTGTTCAATTCAGAGGACGAGCAACCTAAATATCCACACTTTTTGTATGACTATTTAGTCCCTGAAGATATCGATCATCTAGCAACTATTATCTCTAACTTACCGATTCAGGAAGAAGCTTTAGCCAACTTTGCAGCCAGGACAGGCCAACAGCAGCAGCTTGTCCCATTCCACATCGTTCCCTTATCGGACACGAATCACTGTTTCCAAGCTGTACTCCTAACCCAGCACATTGAACCATCTAGTTTTTCAACACAACTGAGCGTTTCTACACCTATCACGGCACAAACTCAAAAGCCCAAAGCAGGAGATCATCCCGAGAGAACTCATCGCGATGTCCCAGGTCATAATTTACAGTCTTTGATCGATTCTTTACCCGGTATAGTTTTTACCTGCAACAGTGATTTAGGATGGTCTCGCCGATCCTTAAGCCAGGGCTGCCTTACACTCACAGGATATGCTCCTGAAGAACTATTAGGAACGTTCAACCTTACCTACAATACCCTGATCGATCCAGATGACTTACCTCAACTAACAGCCGCCATTACCACAGCAATCGCAACACAGCAGGTTTATACGGTTGAGTATCGGATTCGCACAAAGTCGGGTCAATTGAAGTGGTTTCTAGAACAAGGCAATGGCATCTTTGATAAACAAGGGCAAGCCTTAGGACTAGAAGGGTTTATCACAGATATTTCTAAGCTCAAGCAAGCTGAAACACAGTTAAGACATGATGCATTCTATGACAAGCTAACTGGATTACCCAATCGATCCCTATTTATGGATCGCTTAGAGTATTGTATTAAGCGAGTTAAACGGCACCCCGATCAGATTTTTGCAGTACTGTTTCTCGATCTGGATCGATTTAAGGTCGTAAATGACAGCCTAGGCCATGCAGCTGGTGATCAGCTTCTGGTCGAAATTGCAGAACGCTTGACGGCTTGTGTCCGTGAAAGCGATACCCTAGCACGATTAGGGGGAGACGAATTTACCGTTCTTCTAGAAGGAATTAAGGATTTAAGTGATGCCCTACTCGTCTGCGGGCGCATTCAGCAGTCATTGAACTGTCCATTTAATTTAAATGGCCGCGAGGTTTTGATTACCGTTAGTACGGGCGTTGCTCTAAGTACGATGGGCTATGACGATCCTGAACAACTCCTGCACAATGCTGATGCGGCCATGTATCGCGCTAAGGCCTTAGGCAAAGCACAGTGGGAAGTGTTTACCGCTGACATGCACAGTAATGCTTCGGCACAGCTACAGCTAGAAGTTGATCTACGACGGGCAATTGAGCGGCAAGAATTTCAACTCCATTACCAACCCATTTTTCATTTAGAAACAGCAGCAATTGTTGGCTTTGAAGCACTGTTGCGCTGGCACCATCCTTTACGAGGGTTAATTTCACCGGTAGAGTTTATTCCAGTTGCGGAGGAAACAGGGTTAATTTTGCCGATTAGCTGGTGGGTCTTGCAGGAAGCTTGCCGACAGCTCAGCCGCTGGCAAACGCAATTCCCATTAGAGGTTCCATTATTTGTAAGTGTTAATTTCTCTAGCAAGCAATTTTCCGAAGTTGGGCTAATTCCCCAAATTGAAGACATTCTCCACACCACAGGGTTGGCCCCCCAGAGCTTGAAACTGGAAATTACAGAAAGTGCCATTATGGAAAATGCTGAAGCCACCGCTGCGAAATTGCTAGAAATTAAAGCCCTAGGAATTCAACTGGGGATTGATGATTTTGGGACGGGATATTCTTCTCTCAGCTATTTACATCGTTTTCCTGTCGATATTCTCAAAGTTGATCGCTCATTTGTAAGTGCGATGGATAGTCATGAGAATTTACAGATCGTCCACACCATCACAATGCTGTCTCAAAATCTGGGAATGCGAGCTGTGGCAGAAGGAGTGGAGACAGCTGAGCAAGCGGCTCAATTGAGAGCGATGAATTGTCAATATGCTCAGGGGTATTTTTTCTCCAAGCCGATTGATGCCAGTTCAATGGAACACTTACTCGCTCATCATTATCAGTCGTCTCCTGAAGATCCTTCGACGTTACCGCTGGCTCGTTTGAAGTTGCGCGTGAACGCGGCCTATTCCTATCGTCCCTTAGTTGGCAAAACATCTTGGACCATTGGCACCAGCCAAAGTTGCGATATCTTGCTAGCTGAACCTAATGTTGCCTCCAAACATGCCATGTTGCAATTAATGGGCACTGGGAATTATTACTTGGTCAATCTTGCTACTCATGTTGGTGTAGTGGTGAATGGTCAACTCATTACCCGCCCTACTCTGCTACAAGAGGGAGATCGCATCACGATCGGAACCACAACCCTCACCTTTGAATCTGAGGATCTATCTTTGGGGCATCTGGGTATCTCCAAGTCGGATAAGACAGTAATGATGTCCCAGTCCATCCAATTTCAAGGAGAAATCTGGCAAGCAGCACTGACCTCTCAAGGGGTATCCGTAACATGGCAGCCTGCAGAACAGGATGTCAGGCAAACCCTAACACAGATGCAAAAGATGGGTTATGCAATCCCCGATTTACTTTTAATGGATAAAAATCTTGTATTGAAAGAGTTAGAAGATTTTTGTCTCTGGTGCTCAGAACATCACCCGCGCCTTAAGTTGATGTTTACCAATGGCGAGCAACCCCAAGTTGCTCCTTCCGAACACCAAAGAGTCATAGACCATGGCGCGGTGGACCTATTACCCGGCTTTTCTGAGCATAATGTATTGCTGAATCTAGTCGATACCTTGACCAAAATTAATATTGTGCTGCAATCCATAGAATCGCAGCCCTTAGACCGAAAAGGATTAATTGCTGGGCTGATGCCCTTACAAAACATTGTTAAACAAGGGGTTTTCCAGTAGTAGCCAAATGGCTTGCGTTGAGGCTTCAAAACTGAAGATCCGCTGATTTCTTTGAGCAATAATCCCCACTGTAAGACTAATCCCAGTCCAGTTTTTCCCTGTTATTTCCCAGGGAGCGAGAACTAGACGTCCAGACAGCCCCCCTGGGCGGTAAAATGAATTGCCGATTGTTCTTCCCATGCCGAAAATCGATGATTTCCAGTAATGACTTTCGCACAGGTGTGTCAATTGAGCTTGATGGCTCAGTCTGGCGAGTTGTAGAGTTCCTCCATGTCAAACCTGGTAAAGGCTCTGCATTCGTGCGAACAAAATTAAAGAATGTCCAAAGTGGCAGTGTCGTAGAACGGACATTCCGAGCGGGAGAAACCGTTCCCCAAGCCAATTTGGAAAAGCGGGTCATGCAGCACACCTATAAAGATGGTGACCAATTTGTGTTCATGGATATGGAAAGCTATGAAGAAGCTAGCCTGAGCCAAGAGCAAATTGGCACTCGCGTGAAATACTTGAAAGAAGGCATGGAAGTCAATGTCATCCAATGGGGAGAGCAAGTTTTAGAGGTTGAGTTGCCAACATCAGTCGTTTTAGAAGTCACCCAAACCGATCCAGGTGTGAAAGGTGACACAGCAACGGGGGGGAGCAAGCCAGCTATTGTGGAAACAGGAGCGCAGGTGATGGTCCCTTTATTTATTTCTGAAGGAGAAAGAATTAAAGTGGATACCCGCAACGACTCCTATCTAGGCCGAGAGTAAGGAGTAACATCAACGGTGGAATTTGATCTCAACCAACTCCGTGAACTATTAGCAATTCTCAATCAAACGGATATTGATGAGCTAAGCCTTAAAAGTAATGATTTTGAGCTGACTATCCATAAGGCAAACCAAACCACAGCGACGGTCTCCTCTGCGACCGCACAGCCAATGGTTATGGATGCCGCTGCACTAGAAGCTGCAGTTCCAGACTCTTCTCCCCCTTCTGCACCTGATAAGAAATGGGTCGATGTGATTTCTCCGATGGTAGGTACGTTTTATCGTTCCCCCGCCCCCGATGAGCCGCCTTTTGTAGAAGTTGGGGATGCCGCCCGACGTGGGCAAACCATCTGCATTATCGAAGCAATGAAGTTAATGAATGAGCTAGAAGCTGAGGTGAATGGCGAAATCGTTGAGATTCTCGTAGAAAACGGAGAACCTATTGAATTTGGTCAAACCCTCATGCGCATTAACCCTTCGAGCTAGCCGTTATCTTCGAAACCCGCAGATGAGGATGCAATACTGCCATCCGGCATAATCGTATCTTTCAAGATGGCGTCGGTTAGATCGATGTGCTCTAAGTTAGCACCTAAGAAGTCAGCACCGCTCAGGTTCGCGCCTTTAAAATTCGCGTTCTGTAGATCTGCATCTCTAAAATTGACACCACTCAGATCGCTGTAATTTAATGAGGCTCGTTGCAAGTTGGCCTTCGATAGACAGGCTCCGACTAAAATGGCGCCACTCAAGAGAGAATTACTCAAGTTACTTTTGGTTAGGTCTGCCCCTGTCAGATTAGCCCCAATGAGTTTAGCGGCCGACAAATTGGCGGCGGATAAGTTCGCACACAGTAGATCGATCCCATGAAGGGCCGCATGGCTTAAATTGGTATCTCGTAAAACAATATGATCGAGCTGAGCTAGGCTTAAATCCTGCTTTGATAAATTCGATTTACTAAAATCTCGTTCGCCATTGGCATAGCGCTTTAATAGTTCTTCAACGGTCATAGCCTAATTATCGCCTTCCCACCGATGTTTTTATTGTGCCAGGGGTTGGGACTCACCAAATGAGTTTATGCTGATTTTTGGTGAAAGGGGTGCGATCTCAAACCACAATACCCAAATTATGCATTCCCTATTCCATGGCGATATCTTGGGTCTTATCGCTAAATACTCATCAGGAATACAGACCGTTGGGACTGTTGACTCAAATGACGCTTAACGGGTCCAGCCAGCGCAAGATCGCTTTTTCAAGGTGGTTGACATCTTTATATAGCTCTTGACGAAACCATTGCCCAACCGCATCTAAAGGAGTAAACGTGTCTCCGGGCTGCCAACGAACATCTTGCCCTAGGGGCGTCAGATGATTGCCTGCGAGTCGCTGAATGGAAATCATGCCAGGAAAACGCTGTTCTAACAACCCTGACAATCTCAAGGTTTGATCTAGGGTGTCATTAGAAAACTTGACCAGTAAGTTCCTAGGAACTTGGTAGTGTCGTTCCACTAAACGGTTGGTTTGAGTGGGGTTGGGCGAAAATTCAATCGGCACTGCGGGGGTAATCAAGTCAGCGAAGGGAATAGCCTTATCAATCGGAGCGTTGTTAAAGGAAATCAAGATATTCCCAGCTCGCTTAACCTCAAACAAACTGCCAATCAGGAGGTGGAGCTTACAGCCCATACTATGACCGATGCCATAGATGGGTAGAAACTGGGGCAATCGAGCAGTTCTTTGCAGACGGTCAACCGTGTCTTCAAATTGATGGAGCGCTTCTTCCGCAATACCGGCATGGTCAACCGAGGTGAGAAAGGGAGTAGCAATGACGGCATATCCCTGATTGGCTAGCCCTTCCAGAAGTCTCCGGTAGGTTGCTTGCGGAGCAGTAGCGACAAAAGCACCCCCCAAAAAATGAATTAAGGCAATGGGTTGGGGAGGAATAAGAATCGAGTTATTAGCTATTTCTTGCCAGTTCATTCTGGATGTTCTTTTGGATGTAAATCTGAAGGTGGACGATCGCTGCTCCACGCCCACCACGCCTGCCCGCACTGACATTGGTAGAACTCTTGCCACTTACGCATATAGGTTTCAGTAATGACCGGAGCCCGACGATTGATCCACACAGCCTGAGCTTCTGAACAGGTCGCCCGACAACTCGGACAGCCAAAATGATGGGCATGGGTCGCGGTCTTGGTCCAGTTGGGTGGAGTCGGATCAAAAGCGTTCATAACCGTATTGTAAGAGGATCCAGATTAGATGTGTTTAGAGGCAACAGCATGGGAAAAGGTAGGCGTATAACACTATTGCACGAGTCTCCAACGAATACATGAATCTCCAATGAATAACAGGCAGCCATAATATTTTTGCTGGGTGGGCTGCAATATTCAGTCACACCTGGGCAGTGCTGACTTAAAAGCACCAGCGATCAGCTATATAACGAGCAACGTATCAGACCTAGACCACCAATATTTGAGCATCAGCCCGTAGCTAACATCTTGATTGTGTCACCTTGTCCAAATCATAGAAAGCGACCTAGATTGCCTAGATCGCTTTCAAAAACTGTGATTGGAGTTGGGAACAAACCGTAGCCCCGATTTTATCGCGACACAGATGTAAAATCTGGAATTGCCATTGGGAACCAGCATGGCTCTCCCATCTCACAGGTCAGAAACTACACACCACCCTGAATATTAAAAGCAGGTTTTGTAAGCCGAACTTTATAGTTACTACTAGCAGGCACTGTTAAGAGTTGAGCTTTAAACGTGACAGACTGACCTGCAGATAGAGTGGAAGGAGCAGGAACAGCGCTTCCAGTTTGTACTAGCTTGCCAGTACCATCAACAACTTCAAAATTGACGCTAGATACCGTCACTGATTTCTTATTGCCATTGGTCAGGGTCCCTTGAACTTCGGACGAACCATTCAAACGAATAATAGGAGCAAGGCGAAGATTAGACACCCGTAAATTCTTACTGAGTTGTTTTGCTAGAACTTGCGGATCCACATCGCTCTCTTCAAAAGAAGAAGTGGCGGAGTCAGCGGATTCCTCAGTCTCTGGTGGGCTGTTGAGGTTCATCAACCTCTGCCAATAATTTTGGAACCGGGACTGCTCAGAGGCACTCCCCCCAATTTGAATTACGTCTCCTGCTGATTGGGTATGCCCCGGCAGTGTGGCGACCAATGCGGTAGACGTCATAACAGAACCAATCAGAAGGCGCGTCAACCAGCGCCGAGAAGATGTCAACATTATTTATTTCACTCTCTCAACCAATATCTAGGAAAAACTTATCAATACTTGACTCAAATCCTATCTCAGGAATGTTTGAGAATCTGTCTGGGGTTAGTATGCCCTGCTCTGCATTGGAAGTAGACAGGGCGTTTAACCACCATAGTTCCAGGGGGTATCTTTCATCCATAGGGGTTGTCCATCACGATGCTGGCCCGCAGCAATCACTTCTCCCATAAAAATAGAATGATCGCCTTCTTCTAAACTGCCTTGGACACGACATTCTACAAAGCCTAAGGCACTGGCAATAATCGGGCAGCCAGTTTCTTCACCCAGGTAAAACTCAACATCACCAAATTTATCGCCGATTCTTTGTTGAGGCTTAAAAAAGGTCTCTGCTAAGTCTTGTTGTGACACTTCTAAAAAGCTAACAGCGAAAACTTGGCTCGCTTTGATCATGGCGTGGGAGCGAGAATCTTGGCGCACCCCAATCACAATCAGCGGAGGTTTAAAGGAGGCTTGGGTCATCCAGCTCAGGGTAAATCCGTTGACGTCATCTCCTTCTTTGACGCCACAAATATTAAGGGGATGGGGAATGTTGCGGAGCAACGTGCGTTTGGCTTTTTCGTCTAACAAGGGTGCGGTATCCTTATACATCTCTCAAACTATGTCTCTCACTTTAGCAAGGGATGTAGACGCAACCCTTGCCGGGTTGAAACCTGCGGTGAGGAAAGTATCAAAGCGACGAATATGTCCGATTGTCAATGGATACCCACTCATACAGTCACCCCGATTGCCCCCCAGACACTGCATATCTGGCGACTCCCTTTAAGAACAGACGGAGCTAGTCATTGGTGGGACTTACTCTCTAGGGATGAGCAGCAGCGAGCCCAACGGTTTGTGCGATCGCAAGATCAGGACAAGTATGTGCAGGTCCGCGGAACTCTACGATGCTTATTGGGCCAATATTTGCAGATACCCGGTCACACCCTGCGCTTTGATTATGGAGATTATGGCAAGCCTCAACTCGTATCGTCTTGCAATTCATTAAATCTGCAATTTAACGTTTCTCATTCCCATGAGTTAGCGTTAATTGCCATTACTCAGGCGACGGCAGTAGGTATTGATATTGAGCAGATGAACCCACAAGCTAGATATATAAATATCAGCCAACGTTTTTTTTCCGTAGCAGAACACGAGATTCTCTTGCAACAGCCTGTAGAACAGCAGTGTCATACTTTTTTTCAACTGTGGACCCGGAAAGAGGCTTGTGTGAAGGCAATGGGTGGCAGCATTGCTCATGTGCTCGATCAAATTAATGTGGCTCAGGGATTAAATCAAACCAGTATTGCTATTGAGGTGCAGGAGGAGCCCCATCAACTCTTTCTGCGTAACCTTATCCCAGATCCTAACTTTGCCGGAGCCGTAGCAACCCAAGCGCCCTTGCAACATCTACACCTATGGCAGTGGGACTCTATCAGTTCAGGCTAATTAATTTGTCTGGAACATTAATTGGAATCACTGACAAGCAAAGGCTAAGATAAATTAAAGATATGTTACGATTTTTAATATAAAGAGTACAATTCAAGTCTGCTAAGCCCCTTATACAGACATCTGAGTTTACAGAGCGTAATCTTTTTGACTGTTGTAAGTGTTTGGATACGGTATTGTACGTTTGACTTGCTAAACGGGATTGCCTTTGTAGTGGGACAGATGAGGATTCATTTCTTACAAATCCGCACGCCATCCTAGATGCCTTTGTCTAAACTTGAGAGACGCCCCATGAGAACCAAAGAAATTGCCAAAGATTCCGTGCGCTCTTACTTGCGAGAGATTGGGCGTGTTCCTCTCTTAACCCATGAAGAAGAGGTGACGTTTGGCAAGCAGGTCCAACATCTGATCAAGTTGCAAACGATTCGCGATGAATTAGCGGAGCAACTAGAGCGGCAACCGAACGATGCAGAGTGGTCGGCGGCTGCCAAGCTCTCGGAAGCCGAACTACAAAAGGCTCTACATGAAGGGGAAGCGGCTAAGCGAAAGATGGTGGAAGCCAATCTACGCTTAGTGGTTTCTGTCGCAAAGAAATATATCAAGCGCAATGTGGACCTGTTGGATCTGATCCAAGAGGGTACGATTGGCATGCAGCGGGGCGTTGAGAAGTTCGACCCAACTAAAGGATATCGCTTCTCGACCTATGCCTACTGGTGGATTCGGCAGGCGATCACCCGCGCGATCGCAGAAAAAGGACGAACAATTCGACTCCCGATCCACATCACGGAAAAGCTCAACAAAATTAAGAAGACGCAACGGCAGCTTTCTCAAAAGTTGGGCCGAGCTGCAACCATCAGCGAATTAGCCACGTCTTTAGACTTAACTACAAAGCAAGTCCGAGAATATTTAGAGCGCGCTCGCCAACCTTTATCCCTGGATGTTCGGGTTGGGGATAATCAGGATACTGAACTGGGTGAACTAATCGAAGATCCGTCTGAATCTCCTGAGAATTTTACCCTACAAGCTTCTTTGCGGGGAGATTTGGAGCGGCTAATGGCAGATTTGACGGACCAGCAGCAGCAGGTTCTCCACCTCCGCTTTGGTTTGGATGATGGTCAACCCCTAACCTTAGCTAAGATTGGCGATCGTTTAAGCATCAGCCGGGAAAGGGTTCGACAGATTGAGCGGGAAGCTCTGAGTAAGCTACGGAAGCGCAAAGCTGATATTTCTGAGTATCTGGCTAGCTAACTGCTCACACCTAAAAATGTTCTATTTTTAGGTGCATTGAGGTAATATCTCTCTTCTTTGAACCTTTGGGTAGAAAAAAACTTTGGTTTTAAAGTACTCCATCTGCACTGGAGATCAGCTTTGCCTTAGCGCTTTGTGGCGATCACTTGCAGATCCGCTGCGTCATCTTCACTGCTAGGTGGTACGACCTCTACGTCCAAAATTTGAAAGTCAACCTGGATGATCTCTTGCAAGATATCCCTCTTTTATCACTTTAGACAGAGAGAAAATCAGGATGCTTGAGCAATTTCCTCACCAGTGGACAGCAAAATGCCTCCATCTTTGATGTGAGTTGCTCAAACCCCTTTTTCAAAGCACGGCTGGGAAAGACTTCTAACCAGCGCTTTAGAAGATTCCAACTGATTAACGGTTGAATGATCAAGCGCACATTATTGAGCAGATTCTTCCACCCGTTTTGGTTATCCCACCAAGGATGCTGCGCAAAGTGTTGATGTGCCACTGGACAAGAGTCATTGAAGACATCAGCGAACAAACTCACCATCAAGAAAGCGCTCATCACTATCTCCCACCACTTTTCAATTTGTTCGTAGTGCGTCATGCGAAAATCAGCCCAACCCAAGGTATCTTTAGACTGTTTGAGACCATACTCAATCCAAGTTCTGAAGCCATAGCAATCCCCAATTTCATCCAGCTTGATCTCGGGTGCCGCTGCCATGACATAAGAGGTTGAGTTCTCTGGTAG
The DNA here is from genome assembly GCF_000018105.1 of Acaryochloris marina MBIC11017. Classification (GTDB taxonomy): domain Bacteria; phylum Cyanobacteriota; class Cyanobacteriia; order Thermosynechococcales; family Thermosynechococcaceae; genus Acaryochloris; species Acaryochloris marina. The sequence goes on along the minus strand of NC_009925.1, from coordinate 3,976,047 downwards.
CGTTTGGGGGTCCGTGGTTAATAGCCAATAGCGCTTCTGGTGGTGTCGCTGGCCATAAATGATCTCTTGCCTGTAACGAGTTTCAGTGGTGCCATTGCTGAAGGTTCGTTCAAATGACTGCCACGGTTCGGCAAAGACTGCTTGTTCTGCGGGTAACCACACCGCATGATTGCTACGAATCGCTAGGATATAGGGCAGCTTTAACTCCTCTAAGACATTCACAAAGTTTGTTTGAGCTTCCCCATACAAGCTGTCAGCCAGGACGAGCTCAAAGCAAAAGCCCATCCCTTGCAACTGTCGGATCATTCCAGCAGCAATTTGGGGTTTGCTGAGATACTCATCCTCCTCTTTAAGACGTTCTCGGGGTTTGTACACTTCAAAGGACAAAGGCAAAATCATCCCTTGAAACAGCCCGTAGGCAGTGACTGCGACGATGCCATTCTCTTTCTTGCCCACATTGCCGATATACTGCCGTTTCACATAGTCGGTACTCTTGCCTTTTTTGCAATCGCCCGTCTCATCGATCAATAGAATTAACCTGCGCCCATCCAGTATTTTCAAGATGATGTCCAATCTCTTGTCAGACAAATGTGACGCTACCCAAGGTGATTCACTCAGAAAATGATGCAGGCTTTGATGGTTCTCCAAGCCCACTGCTCTTGCAATGGCGGGCAATGATTTACGTTTGATATCACTAATCATCCCCAGATGGAGATGCTTGAAGGCTTCATAACTGCGGACTTGGGGAAATAACTCTGCAAATAGTTGGCAGTACTCATCAACAAAGCCAATGGTTGGTTCTGGACTTCTTGAAGCTGACATCACTCATTAGAAAAATAGAAACTGAGAATAGTCTATTTTTTATCTGTCTAAAGTGATAAAAGAGGGTTATAGCAGTCGCCATTCTATTCAGGACACTAGATGTAGAACATGTTCCATTGCTTCTCTGAGAGATCCAAAATGTTCTAATTGGTGACGGATGCGACTTTTAATCCAAGACCAAGACCGCTCAATCTTGTTCAAGTCAGGGGAATAAGGCGGTAAATACCAAACCTCACATCCTGCTTTTTCCACTAATTCCTGTATTTGTCCTCCCTTGTGAAAAGTGGCATTATCTATCACCAGCTTCTGCCCAGGCTTGAGCACGGGTATCAAGCAACGCTCTAGCCAAAGTTCAAACACAGTCCGATTGCAAGCTCCTTCGATCGTGAACGGTGCCATCAACTGCTTTGCTCTCAACGCCGCAATCATATTGACTCGGCCGCTTCTACGCCCAGTCTTCAAAGCATAAACCCGCTCACCTTTGGGGCCATAAGCATAGTCATACTCGTCTCGATGATCCATGCCCGACTCATCCGCATAGACGATATCGTCTGGGTCCACGGTACTCAGACGTTTGATGAACGCTGCCCGTTTGTGCTTATCTCGTTCTCGGTACCCATATGTTTTTTTTTTCGAGTAAATCCGATTTTCTGGAGGGCTCTTGAGATGGTTCGATCACTAATCTCTCCATCCCATAGTTGAGCCATCTGAGCTTGGGTTTTATGACGATGCTTGTGGGCAAACGCTCGAAACTTGTCCCAGTCAGTGATTTTATGGCTATGGCCAGGATGATGGACTGGCTTGGGATGCAAATCACCCGTTTCCGCCTTGAGGTGTTGCCATTGGTTAATGGTGTTACGACTGATATGGAACAGTTCACTCGCTTCTGAAGGGCGCATCCCATCTAGCTCAATCGCATCTATCACTTTGCAACGTAGGTCGTAACTATAAATTTTGGGCATCACACAGGAGAAGGAATAAAATACTTCTCTAGTTTAAGTCCTTCTCAATATGGCGACTGCTATATCGTTGGAGTCCCCGATATACCGGGTTGCCACATCTTTGTGAACAATGCAGCGTGTTTGAGGATCAAAATTGGGTTGTAAGCTGACGGGCACTTGATTGCACATCGTGGTGATGGTTAGTTAGTATGCCGTTCGGTTTGAGAATTCGATGAGCCGTGTGTAGAAATTGAGTGCGATCTTTGCCAATGATGCAGTGATAACAACGGCCATCTACAGCGATATCAAATGAAGCATCCTCAATCTCGGTTAATGTCAGAACGTCACCATAAAGGAAATTCACTTTGACCTTGGCTTTGGCAGCATTTTCAACTGCCCAAGAAATTGCAGTGGGAGCAATATCAACCCCAGCCACTGTGTAACCTATTTGGGCAAAAGCAATCCCTAAATTTCCTGCGCCACAGCCTAGTTCCAGCAAACTTCCCTGGTTTGGAAAGGCTTATTTTTGCGAGAGAGATTGCCAAGTGTTGTCCCAGTCTTTCGCTATTTCATCGTGCCTGATCCAACCGACATAATCAGGGTCTACTCGTTTATGTTAGTAAGCGCGATCGTGTCGTAAATAGCCAATTCTCATAGTTTTTCGCCATAAATGGACTACCTATACTTTATGCATCTAAACAGACCGTTAGGTATATTAAATTTTAGCTAGAGAGTAGATAAGAGAACCAAGATTTAACACATATGTGTCAACTTTTGCAATTTACTCAAGCATCTCAAAGTTGTGGACGCCGAAATTCAGTGAGGATCGCCACATACTATCTTTACCTAAGTTCGGTGAATGTCCACTTTTTCGAGTGAAGGCCAAACCTCTATTCTTCAGTAGAAAGGCTTCTAAAATGGGCTTAGCCTGAACTGGAATTCTATTATTATTTTTTTGATAAATTTTGGTTCTGGTCCAGAGTTTTTCAAGGTTTCCAGGTAGAAAAGAGGCCAATTTAGATTGCCTCCTGCCCACCTCTCTTAAGAAAGCTACTAAGAATATCAAGCCTTATTTTGAAGCAGGTGGGCACTAATGATAAACATAATTCTGATCTATTTATTCTGTAATTCTTTTATAGATGTAGGTAAACATAGTTAAGGCCAAACTTGTTTGATAGACTTCAATGGATAGATGTAGGTTTCCGCTCACACAAGAATCAAAATGTTGGTTAATCTCAAATTCTATTATACCTGGACAGAATATTAGACCTCTTGCAATATGCGTTTCATGAAGTTCTAATTACGAAAAAAATGCTGCGATCTGACTCAGATTTTAGTTCTCTACCACATCGTTAGTTGAATTATTCAAGAGGTCTATATACAGTCGATTTTAAGATTGACGAACACTATTGTAATTAACATCAATAGTAACCAATTAGAGCTGCAACCACTTCAATGCTGTTTTCCACAGCCCCTCTAGATGTAACTGATGCAGTTTTCTATTTGAACTTTACCTCCTGACATAAGTGGGCAAAAAACTATTCCTCCGACAGGGAAATTAACCTCCTCCCTTCTTGATGATGAATTTGTTGATGGAGCATGAACTATTTCATGAGTTCTTGTAGTAGAAATACCTTGCTGTCGTTGTGCATCATGCTTAGAATCAGAAACAAAAAATTTACCTAAAGAATCTGCACAAACAAAAGAAGAAACTTCATGAAGTCGATCTGGATAAACAGTAACATTTAAAATGACTCCCTTGGCCACCTTTGGCACATGATTTGATACATTTTCAATGTACTCACCGCCGTTAGGTTTGTAACGTCCAAATGGTCTAGCATTATCAAGAAATCTTGTCTTATTAGCAGGTAAAAAGACAAGTGGCCCATCTTTCTTTTGAATTTCAGAATACCAATTATCGATTTCCCCTTTTATTTCTGCAGCTTTAATGGCAGATTCCTTGGCATCCATTAAAAAATTTTCAGCACCTATGTTCTTGATTCCTGATTCAACAGCTTTCGGGACTGCTTTTCCGACAGATATTTCTAGTTCATTTTTAACATATTTATTAATTATTGTGTGGACAATTTCCACTAAATCATTAGAAGTTTTTATCCCAAAAAAAGAAATTAAAGTTACAACTACTACGAACAAAAAAGGGACCGTAACAACAAAGAATTTTCTGTCAGACTGATAATTTTCGCGAAGTAAACTTAGTTCCTTTTCAATATTGCTTACTTTATCTTCTTGATTCACCTTCACACTCCTTGTAACTCTTAACTCAGATGATGATAGATATAAAGCAAGAGTATATCTAAATACTGTCTATATGAGTTATAAATTCTGGCAAATTTTACCAATTTATGAAGTTTTATTAAACAAGCATTAGTTAATACTTCTAAAGTAGGTCAGGCATAATTTCAATAACTATTTTGGCTTTAGCTAATTAGCTTAGAAACCTTCATTTATATAGCATCTAGCCATATTTTTATTTTGAAGTATAGTTGCACTTTAATTCTCTTGTTTACTTAGCTCCATCAGCAATCAATCTCTCATTATGGGCTAGCGCTCTCGTTATCCTACTCAACGCTCAACATTCCTTTATCCTGATCAAGGAAATATAGGGTCATTTGGAGTTGATGCCAGAAACTAAACTAAAGAAGTTACCCATCGCGAAATTAAGAACTGCTTTGCGAACTTGGTATCAAGAGTCAGGGCGAGATCTCCCCTGGAGGCAAACACAAGACCCTTATGCCATCTGGGTCTCAGAGATCATGCTCCAGCAAACCCAGGTCAAAACCGTCATTCCCTATTACCAGCGCTGGTTAGCCCAATTCCCCACTATTGCCAGCCTAGCAGCCGCTCCCCAACAAGACGTCTTGAAAGTTTGGCAGGGACTGGGTTACTATGCTCGGGCGCGGAACTTGCATCGAGCTGCCCAACAAGTCGTCGCAGACTGGGATGGAACCTTCCCAGAGCAATTTGACCAAGTGATGAGCTTACCCGGCATCGGTCGAACCACTGCTGGAGGCATTCTTAGCGCCGCCTTTAATCAGCCCACCCCTATTTTGGATGGTAATGTTAAGCGCATCCTAGTCCGGCTACTCGCCATCCAACAGCCTCCCAAAAAAGTGTTGGCAGATCTATGGGAAGCCTCCACAGCACTCCTCGATCCAGAGTATCCTAGGGAATTCAACCAGGCATTTATGGACCTAGGGGCCACCCTATGTACCCCCAAGCAACCCCAGTGCGATCGCTGTCCCTGGAGGTCCGACTGCCAAGCCTACCGTCATCAACTGCAAACCACCTTACCCATGACCGAACAGAAAGCCCCAGTCCCCCATAAACAAATTGGCGTTGCCGTGATCTGGAACGACCAAAACCAGATTCTGATCGATAAACGACCTCAAAAAGGTCTGCTGGGTGGCCTATGGGAATTTCCAGGAGGAAAAGTAGAACCCCAAGAATCTGTGGAAGACTGCATTCGCCGGGAAATAAAAGAAGAACTAGGGATTGAGATTGGCGTTGACGATCATTTGATTACCGTGAATCATGCCTACACCCACTTCAAAGTCACCCTGATGGTGCATCACTGCCACCATATCCAAGGGGAGCCCCAGGCCATTGAATGTGATGAAATTCGCTGGGTGACCTTAGCAGAGCTAGATGAGTATCCCTTTCCCAAAGCCAATCAAGAAATCATTGCCGCCCTACGGGCTTCTAAACAACCAGCCCCCAAAGGCTAAAATAATGACCTCCACTCCATCCCTACTGAGAGGCACCCGACTGTGAGTACGGTTTATACCCGGCCCCTAGCCCGACTGGTTGAGCAGCTCCAACGACTCCCCGGCATTGGCCCCAAAAGTGCCCAACGACTAGCCCTGCACCTGTTAAAACGCCCCACTGCCGAGGTCGAAGCCCTCGCCAATGCCCTAATCGAGGCCAAGCAGCAGGTCGGATTTTGTTCTGTCTGCTTTCATTTGTCCGCCGACCCTGTCTGCGATATTTGTCGGGCACCCAGTCGAGATAAAACGGTGATTTGCGTGGTTGCCGATTCTAGGGACGTGATTGCCCTCGAAAAAACCCGAGAATTCAAGGGTCAATATCATGTGCTCGGCGGTTTGATTTCACCCATGGATGGCATTGGCCCCGATCAGCTCAATGTTCAGCCCCTCATTCGCCGGGTTCATCAAACAAAAACCCAAGAGGTGATTCTGGCCATTAACCCTAGTGTAGAAGGCGAAACCACCACCCTGTATGTGGGGCAACTGCTCAAACCCTTTACGCGCGTGACGCGCATTGCCTTTGGTCTCCCCATGGGAGGTGACTTAGAATATGCAGACGAAGTCACCCTTGCTAGAGCACTAGAAGGGCGACGAGATTTGGATTAAATGGATTGAGCTAAATTCTTAAAGCTTTTGCTTGACGAAGTTCACAAGCTGAGTCAACGCCCGCTTCAAGTTAGCAATCTCAGTTTCCATGGCTTCAACTCGCTGGCGCAATTCAATGACCTCAGTATTGTCGACGGCAGGAGCAGCTTCTGCAGGCTTGCTGGCTTCCGTGCGGAGTCGAGGTAGTCGCGACTTGGTAAAGGCACCTTTAATCGCCTTTTGCAATTGATGTTTCTCAAAAGGCTTTTCAATAAATTCAAAAAATTCGAAGGGTTCTGTCAGCTTATCGGTAACTTCTTCCTTCCGGCCTGACATGATCACCAGGGGAATGGACTGCAGATCATTTTCATTTTGCAGTTCTTGATAGACTTCCCAACCACTAACTCGGGGTAACAGAAAGTCCAACATGATTAAAGTAGGGCGTTCTTGCCGAATCAAGTTTAAGCCTTCTGCACCATCCTTAGCTTCTAACACCTGAAAGTCACCTTCCGGCAGCATATCCCGGACACGCATACGAATGACCTTACTGTCGTCAATCACTAAGATTTTGTGACCTGCCACGCTTAACTCCTACATCCACTAATGAGTAAGGGCTGAAAAATACCAGTCTAGTTCTAAACAATCTCTTGATAATGCATCAGATTGAACAAGAATCTTGCCTAATAGAATTAGACCCTCTTCTAGAGTTTGCCCTGTTTTGACTCCAGAAATGTCACTTCACCTTAAGAAATAATTCAACAATAAAGGAAAAAAGAGAATTTAGGAATCTGATTCCCCGTCATCTGGGCATTTTCTCCAGCTTTTTTTGGCCTGTTAGAGAGTCTGAAATGGTGTTAGTCTGCTGTTGATAAAGCTTGCCCTCTGCCTAAATTCTTACTGAGCCATGCCGTTTTTTCAATCAGATGATCAGCTCCAATCTCAAGGCCAATCCATTTTGGAAGAAGTCTGGACTAAATTCCCCTGGTTAGCTCAAAATCAGCTGGCCATGACCTGGCTTGTCTATGATCCGCCGTTCATCACTAATACCGGAGGCAGCATCAGTCCCCAAGAATTTTGGCAATATCCGGTGCGGGGGTATAGCTATCGGGGTGTGGAATGTATTTATCCCGCCAGCGTCGTCAAGCTGTTTTATCTGGTTGCCGCCCATGAGTGGTTAGAAACGGGCATGATGCAGCCATCGGCAGAATTAGAGCGGGCGATGCAGGACATGATTATTGACTCTAGTAACGATGGCACGGGTCTGGTGGTGGATATGCTGACCGGCACCACCAGCGGTCCCGAGCTGCCCCCTGAACCGTTTAAAACCTGGCAGCACCAGCGCAACATCGTCAATCGGTATTTTCAATCCTTGGGTTGGCCAGAACTGGGGACTATTAATGCGAATCAAAAAACCTGGGGCGATGGCCCCTACGGACGAGAACAGGCGTTTGTAGGAGAAACCCGAGCCAATCGCAATAGGCTGACGACCGAAGCCACTGCCCGTCTGCTGCACAGTATTGTCGGTGGAGTATCGGTATCGGCGGTGCGATCGCAAGCCATGCTCGACCTAATGCTGCGAGACCTCAACCCCGACGTACTAGCCGCAGACCCTGAAAATCAGGTCACTGGGTTTATTGGCGGTGGGGTTCCCTTAGATACGAAGGTCTGGTCTAAGGCGGGCTGGACCAGCACCGTCCGCCATGATGCGGCCTATATTGAACTGCCCCATCGCTCGCCCTATTTATTAGTGGTGTTTACCGAGAGCAAACAGGCTAGCGATAATGAAGACGTCATTCCCTTTATTTCCGCCAAAGTGGCTGAGGTTGTTCCCAACCACCCTGGCTAATCACCAGGTGGGATCTGAAAACAAATTAATCGTCAGTTGGGCATAGCCGGGTGGAACCGAGAAGATACAGGAACACAGCTCTCCAATCTCTTCAATGTCCACCTCACAGGCGTGACAGGATCCCATTAAGCAACCCGTGGGAATGTCAATCCCTGCCCGTTCAGCAACCGTCAACAAGGGCTCACCCACTTCCGCCTCGATGGTGACATCGTCAGGCATAAATCTCACAGAGACAGACAAAGCTAAACCTCTCAAACCGGTTGGGCGTGTCAATAATCTTAATGAATTTCTTCCCGAAATGGCTAGGAGCCGCGTCTAATCGCAGTTGTCCCTCTTAGCCTGAGGTTCACCCTGCCGAACTGCGTAACGAAGCCCCGCCCCCCCGATAACTGAGTGTAGTAACCCTGGCGTTTTCCCATTTCTATGTCTAATCCGTTGATATAAATCACTGTGTCTACCCTGGAGGAACCGCTAGACTTGCGGATAGGTTGCAATCCTCTCTAAACAGGTGCTTGCAGTCGTCTTTTAACCAGTGGGATGCGGGATATTGGGTTCAAGACGGGGAGCTTCTTGAACGAGAGCCAGCAACAATAAGACCGATCACGACATGCATATCAAAGCAGAGTGTGAACGACATGATTTAGAGTCCGACCAATCCCTAAAAACTTGTAATTTTTGGGATTTCTATGAGTCGACTCTCTTAAAATATGGGTTGGAATGAGCGTTTTGGTTTGGGTTGATGGTTGAGATGTCCGGACAAGTCATAGCCTATCGGTATCATGTGCTAAAAACCTTAGCGCAAGGGTCTTTTGGGACTACTTTTTTAGCCCGAGATACCTATTTACCCGATTATCCAAAGTGCGTTATTAAGCAGCTCCAGCCCGATTCAAGCGATCCGAAATTCTTGGAGATTGCTCGCCGACTATTTGAACAGGAAGCGAGCATTTTAGGCAACCTAGGGAATCATCCTCGGATTCCCAAACTTCTCTCTTATTTTGAGTCCGAACAAGATTTTTTTCTGGTCCAAGAATTTATTGATGGGATTTCGATTGCCCAGGAATTGAGTCCCGAGAAACGGTGGCCAGAAGCCAAAGTTAAAGCTTTCCTGATTGAATGTTTAGACATCCTCAAATATGTCCATGACCTAGGGGTTATTCACCGGGATATTAAGCCGGACAACTTAATTCGACGATTGTCGGACCAGGCTGTATTTTTACTGGACTTTGGAGCCGTTAAGCAAATTAGCAGCGGTCAAAACCAAGCCACCGAAACGACGATTGCCGTCGGTACCCCAGGCTATATGCCGGACGAGCAAATTCGCGGCAAACCCCATATTAGTAGCGACATCTACGCTTTAGGCACCATAGGTATCTATGGGTTAACGGGCGTTCGCCCCGTCGAGTTTGAGCGCAGCGAAGAAGACGAAATCCTCTGGCAGCATCAAGCCGACGTCAGTACGGAGATGGCTGAAATTTTACGAAAGATGGTTCGTCGAGACTATCGCAAGCGCTATCAGTCCGTTGCCGAAGTGTTAGCGGATCTCGAACAGGTGCCGGATGTAGTGGGCAGCAAGACCATGGCCGCCGCCAAAACTGAAGCTATGCCCGACCTGCTGGATGCAGAAAGCGCCCCCGCAGAGCCCCCTTCTACCATTTATCAATCTCCAGCCTCAGTTACTACCGACCACTCAACCAACCAAGTCACTAATCAAGACACGAACATTCAGGCACCCCCCGTACAACCTGAAAAGGGCACTGCCCCCATCTATGAAACCAGCGGCGCCAAAACAAAATCCCGTCAATTGCTCAAGGTGCTCGTGCCCTCAACGGTTTTAGTCGGGGCAGGCATCGGTGGGTTTCTACTCTGGGGGCCGAAAACCCTTAGTCAAACGGCCGCTCAACTGAGTCAACTACATGGGCAAGCCAAATATTCTGAATGTATTGACCTAGGTGAGACCGCCATGACCCAGCAGTCTAAAGCGGTCAATCAATTACTCAACCCCCTCTCCAAGTGCTATCTCGGCCAGGCCAAACAACTGGCTGAGGAAACGAAGTTGGGGGAGGCGGTACAGATGGTCACGAAGGTGTCTGATCAGAGTACCTATCATTTTCAAGCCACCCAGAAATTAGATGACTGGTCCGCCCTAATCCTGCAAGAAGCTCGCCAGAACTATGAAATTAAGGGAGATTTAAAGCTGGCGTTGGCGGGAATTGAACAAATTCCCACCACTAGCGTCGTTAAGACCAAAGCCCAGCGTGAATCTAAGCAATGGCAAGACAAGCATAGTGCTAATGAAAAGAAGATCACGGCGGCTAAAAAAGCCTTAAAGGAAGGGCGTGAGGAAGATGCGATCGCAACTGCGAAACAAATCAAAGCCCCAGAATATTGGAAGAAGATCGCTGATCAAATTCAGAAGGACGCCAAAACCGCGATCGCCAATCGGCCAGCCCCCGAACCCGTTTGGCAGCCCCCTGCTCAAACAGCCACCCGGTCGGCCCCTCCGGTCTATCAGCCCCCCGTTCGCTCTGCTCCGGTTTACCAACCGCCAGTCCGGTCAGCGCCTCCCCCCGTCTATCGTCCCCCTGCCCGGTCGGCCCCTCCGGTCTATCAGCCCCCGGCACAACCGGCTCCTCCCCCCCAGAAAGAAGTAATGAATATCTGCCCTGGTCCTTTGTGTTCAGAATGAGGTTACCGATGTCATCAACAACGTCATCAACAATTTAGCTATCCGGCCTATCCCTGAGGGATCAGCCAACCAAAATTCATGCGGGTGATTTATGCCAGTGACAACGACTTCAAGGTATTGAAATGACTTATTTTTCTAGAATTCTCTTCACATCTTCTCTCTGCTTAACAGCCACCCTGGCCCAGGTTGCTACCCCCTTAGCGGCCTCTGCCGACCCAAGTTTATCGACCCCCGGCATCCCTGCTGTCCCCACGGTTTCAGAAGGAGAAAACGCCACTTCCCCCCAAATCAAACCGGGTATTTCACCCGATCAACCCGTAAAACCCAGAATTCGCTATGAATGCAAAAATGAAGCGGATAAATTATCGACTGTTGCCCATACTGAGCGCGGCATGATTGAGCTGATTGTGTGGGAAAGCAACTTTTTTGGTACTACTTGGACCCCGGCAAAAAGATGTGAAACTGTAACCCAACGATTTCAGCAATTCTCTGACCAGCGACTACTCAAATTTGTCTCGACGGGAAGTATGAATAACTACCAAGTTATTTGTATCTCTGAGCAAGCAGGACAATGCCTGGATCAAGGATTATTAATTACCCTAGAGCCGAAAGATAAACCCACACGGGTATTGCGCCAACTGTTCAACTATCGCACCAGTATTCGCCGAGGCGGTCCCAAAAAAGAGGTCATTGACTTTGAGCGTTTATTAAACGAAAGAACGCCGGTCGCTGAACCTGAAAGCGCTATCGGCGGCACAGCAGACACTCCAATCAGCCCTAATCCTGGCTTAGATAATTAATCTTCGCTCTGTATTAACGGACGTTTTCTTCTAAAGATTTAAGCCTTGTAGCGGTCAGTCTTTTAGGCCTAAATTATCAATTTTTTTCCAGAGAGTATGTTTCTTTTTACTCTCTGGATTTTTTATGGTGCAGTATCCAGTTGAGGGCAATTCATCCACCTGATAGATATTGATATTTTCTGAATATCAGCTTCAATAGCTTGACAGTATGATTCAATCTAGGGTGACTAATTTCCTGAGTCTGTACAAGAGGACTGTTATCTATTGCGCTTATTTGTGGATAAATTTATGCCGTTAAAGCCATACGCTATTTGCCAGCTAAGTCTCCTCTCGATTTCTGTTTGTCTCTCCTTTCCGAGCCCAGTCAGATCAACAGAACTTTCTCTGAAAAATACATACCCTTTTAGCCAGCAAGATTTAACCCTACAAGAGAGCCTGAGGGGACAAACCGTCGCCCCTACTGCTCCTCTCGACGTTGTGCTGGCCCAAGAATCCACAGCAGCCCTGCCAACGGCATTACAGTCGCCTCTGCCTTTTGCCCTTGACACTTCTGCCTCCCCACCAGACGCTCCAGCTGCGGGTTCCGACACGGCTGCTTCCCCTGAATTAACGTTTCCCTTGACAACAGAGGTAACGGAGACACCAAGCGAGCCTCTGCCAAACCATTCATCCTTTTCTACAGGTGAGTTTTACCCCACGCGTCTACCCACCCCCCAAACGGTCCCACCCTTATTAACCCTGGACCAAATTGCTCAGGTGCCAGACGGACCCAACCCAGACGAATCGGCAGGTCGTCGGCCTAGTATTCGCACCCAACCCTCTACTCCCGATGAAGCCCCATTAGATCTACGAGAAGAGTTGCTCACCCCTAAGGTTATATACAGTCCCAGCACGACGATTCTAACGCCGTCAGCCTATGGCAAATCTTGGCGGCAAGCTTCAGTGGGCTTTGGCTTTCAGCATCGTACTCGATTTACCAATAGTGCCGATGGAGCGATTGGTGTGGGCATTGGCTTAGGGGATGCCCGCAAGTATGTGGGGCTAGATGTGGGCCTCACCCTCACAGATTTAGATAATTTTGATCGAGGCATTATTAGCTTTAAGCTGCATCGACGACTACCTGATTTATTTGCCGTCGCCGTGGGCGTCAATGATGCCATTAGCTGGGGTCCCGGAGATATTGATGGTCCCAGCCCCTATGGGGTCGTATCCAAAACATTTATTTTCAAAGAAAATACCAAAGACCTGTTTAGCCGCATGTACGTCTCCGCCGGGTTAGGAACAGGACGCTATCGCACCGAGAATAATGTGTTTACCGATGATGATACCCCTGGCGTTTTTGGCAGTGTCGCCCTGCGCATTGCTGATCCAGTGAATGCGATCGCAGAATGGTCTGGTCAAGATCTATCCTTGGGCTTTTCTCTACGACCATTTCGCGAAATTCCGCTGATCATTACCCCAGCCATCACGGATGTAACGGGTACCGCCGGAGACGGGGTGCGCTTTATTTTTGGCGTCGGTTACGCCATTACGTTTTAGAGCATTCCGTTGATTGACCTGATCGATAGCCCACTTTGATAGAAAAATCTCTTGTGACCATGACCCAACTATTTAAAACCCCTTTTCGCCTCATTAATTTAGGGTTGCTGACGGTGGCAATGACCTTAAGCGTTGCTGGGCGGAGTATGGCCCAAACTCCGCTAGATCCGCCGATTACACCAGGTACACCAGGCACCCCAGGCACGCCTCCCACCAGTCAATCCGATGTGAACATGACGGGTCAATCAGACGCCAACACCGACGTCAATCCCGGGTTTGAAGATCCGCCTGCAGATACTCCTTTTATCAACGGTGCCCCCACGGAAATCGCCAGGATTGAAAGCAGCTTTGCAGGGGTTTACGCTTCTAAGTTTGGCCCCTTCTATGGCGAGGCTGCGTCTGCAGAGGTGATTTCCCAGGAGTTAAAAAAACTGGCTAAAGCCACGGGTACCAATCCAGCTTTGCTCTACGTCCTGAAAACGGGAGAGGGACTACAGCTAGTCTTGGTTACGGCGAACCTCAATGACTCTGAGCTGAGCCGCATTGATCAAGCCATCCAAGTGGCTTCCAGCCGACCGATCCAGCTGGGACAGGCGGCTCCGTCTACAGACGACCTCAATAATCCCAACGTAACCTTTATAAAAGTGCCGGAGGCCACCCTAGATCAAGTCTCCAAGGTCTCTAAAGACTTTCGACAGCAGATCAGTGACCCGATTGATTTCAAGTCTAAAAGCTATTTGGAGTCTGCCCAACAGCTCTATCAATGGATGGTTCAGCCTCTAGCTGCCGAGTTAGAAAAGAAAAAGATTGACACCATCATCTTCTCCATGGATGCAGGGTTGCGATCGCTCCCCCTTGCCGCCCTTCACGACGGTCAGCAGTTTTTGGTGGAGCAATATAATCTGGCTTTAATTCCCAGCTTTAGCCTGACAGATACCCGCTTCGCCCCTATCCAAGGTAAGCAGGTCCTGGGCATGGGCATTACCCAGGAAGTAGAAGGCCAATCTCCCTTACCCTCTGTGGCCGTGGAAATTCCTGCCCTCACTGAAAATATTTGGCAAGGATCAGCCTATCTCGATCCAGATGTCACCCTAGACAATCTCAAGAAGTTCACCCAGCAACAGCAGTTCGACATTATCCACTTGGCGACCCATGCTGAGTTCAACCCTGGCAAGATCGATAAGTCGTTTATCCAGCTTTGGGACGGCAAGCTGACCCTGAAAGACTTGCGCGAGGTTGCGACCCAATCCAAATGGAGTGGCACACCTACCGTAGAACTGCTAGTTCTTAGTGCCTGTCAAACCGCTCTGGGTAATACGGATGCAGAGCTGGGCTTTACAGGCTTAGCAATTCAATCTGGGGTTAAGTCGGCATTAGGAAGTCTGTGGTTTGTCAGCGATGAAGGGACCCTAGGGCTGATGACGGGATTTTATCAGAACTTGAAAACGGCTCCGATCAAGTCCGCGGCCCTGCGACAGGCCCAAATCGCCATGTTGCAGGGACAAGTTCGCGTCACCGATGATGCCCAATTGGTCTTGGCAGATGGCTCACAAATCGCCCTACCCGCTATTTTCGCGGAACGGGGGGAAGTGGAGTTTACCCATCCCTACTATTGGTCTTCCTTTACGATGGTGGGCAACTGGAATTGATCTAAATCAAAGAGAAGTATCATTCCGTTAGCCTAAATCATTCCCTTTAGGATTCCTCCAAAATTAAGGGCAGAGGATGAAAAGGGCCGAATTTGATATGCTCTTGAACGAATTGAGGGAAGGTTTACAGGGTAGATCATATGCTCAAGCGTGTTGCAAAACTAGGACTAGCGGTTGGCTCAGCCGTTTGGCTGTCCGTTCATGTCCATCCCAAGCCTGCTAGAGGTGCCGAACGCATTTTTGCCTCGTTTCTCTCCTTTGAGCAATCGGTCTCAGTTGAGTCTTTAGAAACCTTCGCTGAAACAGGACGCATCACGGGAGATTTTATTCCCTATGCTCGCTATATCAGTCCTGAGCAACGCCCCTTCCTCCAAAATGCACTACAGCAACAGCTAGCCATTTCTCCCGGTGCCGTATCGCAATTTCTCTATTCAGATATTGGCGAGTTAATGGTGCGTCGCATCGCCAAAGTCATTCGGCCCAAATCCAATCAAGGTGGGTTTTATGCTCTTAGAGGCGCACTCATTGTTGCGGCGGCTGATCCAGAGGGACTTACGGTTCTGAACTTTTTAAAGCACTATCCTATCCAAGGTCTGAAGATAGATCTGGATGAAGGGTTAGCCATTTTCTCTCAAATACGTGGCTTAATTCGACAAACGAATACCTTGATTGAGACATTGGAGAAGCAGACCCCTGCTCGTCCCACGGGTAACCCAACCGGAGCTGCCTTAACTCAGCCGGGACAATTTTCCTGGCAACAAACGACCCTCACGTTATCAGATCAAAGTCCCACACGGCAGAACCTAACCGGGCAGTCCCGTCAGTTCCCCATTGATCTCTATCTACCGCAAACCGCCAGTCCCCAGCCCAAACCGATTGTTGTGATTTCTCATGGCCTGAACTCCAATCGCGACTCTTATGGCTATTTAGCCGAACATCTCGCGTCTTATGGATTTGTGGTGGTCATGCCAGAACATATCGGCAGCAATACCAACCAGCTCCAAGCCCTGATGCTAGGGCGAGTGAAAGAGGTCACCCAACCAACAGAATTTCTAGATCGCCCCTTAGATGTGCAGTTTATATTGGATGAGCTGGAAAGGTTATCAACCTCTGATCCAATGCTTCAAGGGCAGTTAAATCTAGACCAGGTTGGCGTGATTGGCCAGTCTTTTGGCGGATATACAGCACTAGCCTTAGCAGGGGCAACGATCAATTTTGAGCAGCTCCAGCAAGATTGTGGGTCACGGCTCAAAGACACGATCAATATCTCCTTAATACTCCAGTGCCAAGTGATCAAGCTACCTCAACAACGATATGAGCTAGCAGATCCTCGGATTAAAGGGGCAATCGCCATCAATCCAGTCACGAGTAGCGTGTTGGGTGAGACGCTTAGCCAAATCCAAACGCCAGTTATGTTTGTATCCGGCAGTGCCGACAAGGTGTCACCATCACTCCTAGAACAGGCCACTCCGTTTACATGGCTAACCGCGACAGATAAATATTTTGTCTTGATGAAGGGAGGCACCCATTTTTCCACCATTGATGCCGATCAGCCCAATGACTCACCACCTGAGTTCCAAGGACTTGCAGGTCCCTCTCCTGCTGCGGCTAAAGCATACCTATCCGCGTTGAGTGTCGCTTTTATGAAACGGCATATTACAGCGGATAGGACATACCAAATCTATTTATCGCCTGAGTTCGTTGCGACTTTGAGAAACGGGAAACTCCAGCTCAACTTATCTAAGACGCTCTCTACAAATGAGATCTTAAATCCAGGGTAGTCACAATCCTTGCCAATGCGCACTTTCTCGAGAAAACGTCAAATCTATAGACGAAAAGTTGAAGCATCGTTGAGATCTCGTTGATAATGTCTGAATGACTTGTTGATGTTCTCTGCTGTATTGGCTAGAAATTGTGACAGAACCCGGACGCTATAAAAAGACCGTAAATCTCCCCAAAACCAAGTTTGATATGCGCGCCAATGCGGTGAAGCGCGAACCTGAACTACAAAAGTTTTGGGCTGACCACCAGATTTACGAGAACCTGTCCCAGAATAATCCTGGAGATGTGTTTGTACTCCATGATGGGCCACCCTATGCCAACGGCGATCTACACATTGGTCATGCCCTCAACAAGATTCTCAAAGATACCATCAATAAATTCCAGCTCTTACAGGGTCGCAAAGTTCGCTATGTGCCAGGTTGGGACTGCCATGGCTTACCCATTGAGCTAAAGGTGCTGCAAAATATCCAACCTGAGAATCGGGCCAAGCTGACGCCACTGAAATTGCGGTGGAAGGCTCGGGACTTTGCTCTAAAAACTGTTGAGAAGCAGAGCAAGAGCTTCCAGCGGTATGGGGTTTGGGGAAATTGGGAAAACCCGTACCTCACACTAAAGCCAGAGTATGAAGCCGCTCAGATTGGTGTCTTCGGCAAAATGGCTCTTAAAGGATATATCTATCGCGGATTTAAGCCCGTCTATTGGAGTCCCAGTTCACAAACAGCCTTAGCCGAAGCCGAGCTGGAATATCCAGAAGGTCATACCTCTCGCAGTATCTATGTCA
Source organism: Acaryochloris marina MBIC11017 (assembly GCF_000018105.1). Lineage (GTDB taxonomy): Bacteria > Cyanobacteriota > Cyanobacteriia > Thermosynechococcales > Thermosynechococcaceae > Acaryochloris > Acaryochloris marina. The sequence goes on along the minus strand of NC_009925.1, from coordinate 3,958,831 downwards.
CGTTTAAGGTGACTGGGTTGTCGGAAACTGCTCAGCCTTTACTCGATGAGTATTTACCCACCCTAAAGGTTGCAATCTGGACGACGACGCCTTGGACGATTCCAGGAAATTTAGCGGTTAGTTTAAATCCTGACCTTACCTATGCAGTGGTGAAGGCAGGCGAAGATTATCTGATTGTGGCGGAAGACTTGGTGGAGACCTTGACGGAAACCTTGGAGTCCTCCTTTAAAGTAATCAAGACCCTCCCTGGTAAAGCCCTAGAAAATTCCACCTACCAGCACCCACTGTTTGAGCGAGAAGGTCCCTTGGTCTTAGGCGACTATGTGACCACAGAATCAGGAACGGGACTGGTGCATACCGCACCGGGTCATGGTCAAGAGGACTATCAAGTAGGGCAGCAGTATGGTTTAGCGATGCTGTCTCCAGTGGATGGTGATGGCACGTTTACCGATGAAGCAGGTCCTTTTGCTGGGTTGAATGTCTTAAATGGTGGTAATGAAGCGGTAATTGAGGCATTGCAGTCGGCAGGTGCTTTGTTAAAAGAAGAAAGCTATGCCCACAAATATCCTTACGATTGGCGGACCAAAAAGCCAGTGATCTTGCGGGCGACGGAGCAGTGGTTTGCCTCTGTAGATGGGTTTAGAGAGGCGGTATTGGATGCGATCGCAACCGTAAACTGGATTCCCGCCCAAGGAGAAAACCGGATCACATCTATGGTGTCGGAGCGATCGGACTGGTGTATCTCCCGCCAGCGCAATTGGGGTGTACCCATTCCAGTGTTCTATAACGATGCCACGGGAGAGCCTCTCCTAAATGAAGCCACGGTTAATCATATCCAAGGGATTGTAGCGGAGAAGGGCTCTGATGCCTGGTGGGAACTCGACAACGACGAACTCTTGCCCGAACCCTATCGCAGCGATGGCAATACCTATCGCAAAGGTACCGATACCATGGATGTCTGGTTCGATTCTGGATCCTCCTGGGCGGCGGTCTGCGATCAGCGGGAGCCGTTGAAGTATCCAGCGGAGATGTACCTAGAAGGGTCGGATCAGCATCGGGGTTGGTTCCAGTCCAGTATCCTCACCAGCGTGGCCACCAACGGCCATGCCCCCTACAAAACTGTTCTAACCCACGGCTTTGTCCTGGATGAGCAGGGTCGCAAGATGAGTAAATCCATCGGTAATGTGGTGGATCCGGCCATCGTTATTGCAGGGGGCAAAAACCAAAAGCAAGATCCGCCTTATGGAGCTGATGTCCTGCGCCTCTGGGTGTCTTCCGTGGATTATGCCTCCGACGTGCCTTTGGGCAAAAATATCCTCAAGCAAATGGCGGATGTCTACCGTAAGATCCGCAATACCTCTCGGTTTTTGCTAGGTAACCTCCATGACTTTGACCCAGCTCAAGATGCGGTGGCCTACGAAGACTTACCCCAGCTCGATCGCTATATGCTGCATCGGATCACGGAAGTATTTACCGACGTGACAGAAGCTTTTGAAAGCTTCCAGTTCTTCCGCTTCTTCCAGACGGTGCAGAATTTCTGTGTAGTCGATCTGTCCAACTTCTACCTCGATATTGCTAAAGATCGTCTCTATATCAGTGAGCCGAATGCCCAGCGACGGCGAAGTTGTCAGACGGTTTTAGCCATTGCCCTAGAAAATCTAGCTCGCGCCATTGCTCCGGTGCTTTCCCATATGGCAGAGGACATCTGGCAGTCCTTGCCCTATGAAACAGAGCATCAATCGGTGTTTGCCTCCGGGTGGATGCGATTAGAAGATCAGTGGCATAATCCTGACCTGGCTAGCCACTGGATTGTGCTGCGAGAGATTCGCCAAGAGGTGAATAAGGTGCTGGAGCAGGCTCGGACAGAAAAAGAGATCGGTTCGTCTTTGGAGGCGAAGGTATTGCTGTATGTGAGTGATACGGACTTGCGTCAACAGCTAGACGCCATGAATCCTTCTACTGGTGGGGGTTCAAATAATGTGGATGAGTTACGATACCTATTTTTGGCTTCCCAGGTGGAATTGCTGGAGACACCTAAAAATTTAGATCGATTAATGTATCAGTTTCAGTCTGAAACCTTGGGTGTGGGTGTTGTTACGGCGGATGGCAAGAAATGCGATCGCTGCTGGAATTACTCCACCTATGTCGGTAGGTCTAAACAGCATCCCTTGCTATGCGATCGCTGCGAACCCATCATCGAGAACTTAGTCACCCAAGGCCAAATCAGTCTGACTGAAGAAGGTAGGTACCAACCGAATACAAAATAACGCCTGGTTTGGGCTATGCCTATTGACCCATAACATCAACGGTTTGGATTGCCAGAACTAAAGTTTCGGCATAGTCCGAACTCTGATTGGCTTATGAGTTCAGCATCTGGTCGTTATCGTAAATGCCCTGTGACGCATCCTTGGCTGCAGAGCTACCAGGGATCAGATTGTTAAAACTCCATAGCAGTCTGGTCTTGAGAGTGGGTAAAGCCAAGATAAACCATCTAAATTTAGAGCCGCATCTTTAAATATTCTTTTCAGAAAGCTTGCTCTTTGGCATTCCGTAACTGCATGATAAAGCAAGATGACTAACAATAAATATTCAAATTATTGATATCAATTCATTTTTTACTTTTTTCAAAATGTTTTCTTCAAACCACAAGTTGTCTTCATTTTTACTATCCCTTTATTCTTTACCCATACTGTTCTTATTTGCGATCGCATTCGCCAGTCTAAAACTTGATATCCCCATCACGACCTTTACTCGTGATCCAGCAGTCATTGGTAACATTAACCCCCTTGCCGGCATCGCATCGCATCTTGGAGTTCTTGTCCTCACTGCATCTGGTGCAATATGTATATTTAGCTGGGCTACATTGCAACCCATTCGCAGCACTAGGACATTTTCCCTGTTTTTACTAGGCTTAGGTATTTTTAGCTTACTGCTCGGGCTAGATGATTTATTTATGCTCCATGAATCAATCTATCCAAGACTGTTCAGAGTAAGCGAGAATGTTATTCTCCTGATTTACGGCTTGCTTGCAATCGGTGGAATCGTAAAATATTGGAAAACCATCTTACAAACGGACTATTTTATTTTTGGGGTTGCCCTTATTTTTTTTGCACTGTCACTCATAGTGGATGCGTTTCCAGAACTGATTGAGGCAATGATTGGGCAATGGCGAATCCTGTTCGAAGACGGCTTCAAACTACTGGGTATTATCGGCTGGTTTGGCTATTCCTGGAGATGCTCAATACAAGCACTGAAAAAGATACAGACTCTTTAGTCGGTTGTGGAATCATACCCTTCCTAGATATTCAGCGCTGCTTAAAACGTTAACAATGGCTAATTCCTTCTTGACGAGCGGCTTGTTCCACTGCCGAAGCAACTGCTGTGGCGACGCGCTCATCAAACACAGACGGAATAATGTGATCGTGGTGGAGTTCGTCGCTTCCTACCAGTGCTGCGATCGCATAAGCAGCTTGTAGGTGCATTGTCGTTGTAATCGCGGCAGCACGGCAGTTCAGGGCACCGCGAAAAATTCCAGGAAACGCCAAGACGTTATTAATTTGGTTGGGGTAATCACTCCGTCCTGTCGCAATCACAGCCACATCACTTTGAATCAGCTCAGGTTGAATTTCAGGAATCGGGTTGGCCATGGCAAACACAATCCGATCCGATGCCATCGTCTTGACCATCTCAGGGGTTAACACGCCAGGGGCGCTGACACCCAGAAATACATCTGCGTCTTTGAGGGCATCGGCTAAGGTACCTGACTGTTCCACGGCAAAGGACCGCTTCGTTTCGTTTAAATCCGTGCGATCTCGGCTGATCAGTCCGTTGCGATCGCACAATCGAATCGTTTTCACACCTGCCTTTTGTAATAACCGGGCAATGGCAACCCCCGCAGCCCCAGCCCCATTAATTACAATGGCAATCTCTTCAAAGGCTTTATCCACCAGTTTCAGAGCATTGATTAACGCCGCTAACACCACAATTGCCGTTCCATGCTGATCATCATGGAAGACGGGAATATCCAGTTCTCGACGCAACCGTTCTTCCACTTCAAAGCAACGAGGCGCACTAATGTCCTCCAGGTTGACGCCACCAAAAACGGGAGCCATCCGCTTTACCGTTTCCACAATCTCATCCACATCTTGAGTGGCTAGACAGACAGGAAAGGCATTAATCTTGCCAAATTCTTGAAAAAGTAGGGCCTTACCTTCCATGACAGGTAAAGCTGCTTCTGGACCAATATTTCCGAGACCCAACACCGCACTACCATCGGTCACCACCGCTACGGTATTACTTTTAATGGTGTAGCGATACACCTGATCTTTTTCTTGGGCAATGGCGGTACAAATCCGTCCCACACCAGGGGTATAGGCCATGGACAAATCATCTTGGCTATGAAGGGGCAGCTTACTTTGAACCGTAATTTTTCCGCCTCGGTGACAATCAAAGGTGCGATCGGATATATCCAGTAACGTAATCTGTGGCAATGCTCTTAAAGCATCAACAATGGTACCTGCATGCTCTGTACTGGAAGCATTGACCGTAATCTCGCGAGTCAGTGAGGTATGGGTCCGTTCTAAAAGATCGATATGTCCTAGACTGCCACCCGCATCACCAATTGCCTGCAAGACTTGAGCCAGCATTCCCGTTTGGTTGGGCAACTTAACCCGAATCGTGAGGCTAAAGCTAGAGTTGGGGGTCAGTTGAACCATGATGATATCTACCGTACGTCAGATTTATTGCAAGCTACCGCTCCCAATTGTAACGGCATATAACGACCATGATGATGGTTCTCTCCCATTCCTAGAAGAGACTAGAACACAATCCAGACAACATCACAGCATCTGCATAAGACCCAACTTCTTTTTTCTTCTGCCAACCATAATATTTGAGTCATTCGAAGAAAAATATTTTTAATTTTCAAGCATCTATTCCAGGCAATAGAAGATGTAAATGAATATCAAGATTTACCTAGCTCAAAACACAAGCAATCTAGAGCTAAACCTTATTTTGAAAGACTTTCAGGGTTTGCAAAGACTAGTAACTAATTGAACATAAGTCTTTGCAATTCGCATAAGGTCCTGCGCCATATCTGATGATTCTAGTAGCCCCAAACATTTTTAAAGTTCTATTAGAATAACGTCTCAAATAGGAGTGAATATGACGCCACAATATGAATATCGATACGATGCCCTGAAAGACGTTTCCCCTGAATTGAAATATCCAATGGCCAAGGAGGTGTTTCCAGCAGACCAATCTTTGACAAAATGGCCCTGGACTCGAGACCTCGTTTCCGTTGTACTCAGAATTATTGCCAATCAGGCCATGCAGGATATATCCGTCCGCCGAGGATCAGCCTGTCGTCTGATTACGTTTATCCGCTTGTATCGAATTCTAGAAAATCCCCTCTATCAGTCAGGTCTGGAGCGGGTTTTCAATGCTATCAATAATCTCGTACGGGGTCTCTCCAATATTTTTGGCAACAGAGCCCAGTCTCAAAATATCAAGCATGATGTAAAGGACGAGCAACATCCTGAAAAAGTCTCCGCCCGCATTTCCGCCATAGCCAAGGATATCCAAGAAACGGCTGAGTCGAGAGAGGCAAGAGAGCAAACTTCTTTAGCTGACTATCGCGATCTCTTTCAGATCATTTACTTACCGGACATTAGCAACCATTTCCTAGAAGATCGTGCCTTTGCCGCTCAACGGGTTGCCGGAGCCAACCCCCTCGTGATTAACCGCATTTCTGAACTCCCAGACCATTTCCAAGTCACTGACCAACAGTTTAAAGCTGTGATGGGAGATAGTGAGTCCCTCCAAGCAGCTTTGAATGATGGCCGAGTCTATCTGGCAGACTATCAAATTCTAGAAGAAATTGATGCGGGTACTGTTGAGGTAAAGGATCGCGAAATTCCAAAGTATAGATATGCGCCGTTGGCCTTATTTGCGATCGCATCCGGAAATTGTCCCGGTCGCCTCCTCCAACCGATTGCCATTCAATGCCACCAAGAAGCAGGCAGCCCGATATTTACACCACCCAGTCTAGAAGCCGATAAAGAGGAGCGGCTCGCTTGGCGCATGGCCAAGACCGTCGTTCAAATCGCCGATGGTAACTACCATGAATTGATTTCTCATTTAGGGCGGACTCATCTCTGGATTGAGCCCATTGCTTTAGGCACTTACCGACGCCTAGGAACAGAGCATCCACTGGGTAAATTGCTCCTCCCCCACTTCGAAGGCACCTTATTTATCAACAATGCGGCAGCCAATAGCTTAATTGCTCCAGGTGGCACCGTAGACAAAATCTTATTTGGCACCTTAAAGTCATCTGTTCAGCTCAGCGTCAAAGGCGCTAAGGGTTACCCCTTTTCTTTCAATGACTCCATGCTCCCCCAAACCTTTGCATCGCGAGGCGTGGACGACCTACAAAAGCTACCGGACTACCCGTATCGAGATGATGCATTACTGATTTGGCACGCCATTCACGATTGGGTTGAGGCCTATCTTCAGATCTACTACAAAGATGATGATGCAGTCCTCAAGGATGACATCCTCCAGGATTGGTTAGCCGAGCTACGAGCTGAAGATGGAGGCCAGATGACTGAAATCGGTGAATCAACTCCAGAAGAACCCGAGCCTAAAATTCGCACCTTGGATTACCTCATTAATGCGACAACGCTCATTATTTTTACCTGCAGTGCCCAACATGCATCTGTCAACTTCCCTCAAGCATCATTGATGACGTTCGTCCCCAATATGCCCCTAGCAGGGTTCAATGAAGGTCCGACGGCAGAGAAAGCCAGTGAAGCAGATTATTTCTCTTTACTACCACCCCTGAGTTTGGCCGAACAACAGTTGGATCTAGGGTATACCTTGGGTTCGGTCTACTATACTCAGCTCGGATATTACAAAGCCAATGATGTGGATTTAGATGATATTAACGACCATACCTACTTCAAGGACCTCCAAGTTAAACAGGCCCTCCGAGACTTCCAACAAAGATTAGAAGAAATTGAGTTGATCATTCAAGACCGGAACGAAACCCGACCCACTTATTACGACATCTTGCTCCCATCCAAGATTCCCCAAAGTACCAACATTTAAGGTAGATCACCTGAGTTCAGGTTAAGTACATTTTTTGAAATCCTTATACAGACATATAAAGCCGTCAACTCATATAAAAAATAAGGGTTTCAGCTTATCCCGAACTCAGGTTTAATCACTCTATTCCAGAATCGAATTTGATCATGGAATATAAGGATTAGGCCATGCCAAAATCAGCGATCAAAATACGCCAACCCCTAGGGCAAACGTTTCAGTAAATTCAAGCGTTTAGTGACCTCTTTGTAGACCTCAGTCCGGCCTTTCTGTTGGGCCAAACTGGCACTTTTTTCCAGATCCACCCGTCCTTCATTTCTCTTACCACTCAGAGCCAGAACCGTGCCACGACTCATATAAAACAAGGCATTTCCAGGAGATAGATTGATCGCCTTGGTCAAATCTTGCAGTCCACCTGAAATATCTCGGATACTGGCCCGTGCCAGACCTCGGGCGCTATAGGCAAAGGCTGCATAGGGGGAATTGGCATCCAGCTTTAAGGCTTGATTGGCATCCGCGATGGCCATCTGCCACTGCCGCTGATCGGCTAGTAGATTGGCACGCAGGATATAAGGCATCGCATTCTGAGGATCTAACCTCAGGGCTTGGTTAATATCGGCTGTTGCCCCTGCGCCATCTTGCAAGACAAACTTGAGATAGGCTCTGATGGTATACGCATCGCTTAAGTTCGGGTTTAAGCGAATCGCCTCATTGATATCCTGTTGTGCCGCCAAGACTAGATCGCGATTCTTCCTAGATCGGCCCTCCATAAAGCTCCAACCAATCGAAGCCATGCGAGCATCCGCCCTTAATCGATAGGCATCCGCTGCCCTAGGATCCGTTTCAATCGCTTGGTTGAGAGCGCCCAGAGCGGCTTCATTATTGCCCTGATAGAGTTGATTCCCGCTTTGGGCAATCAAATCATCCACCTTTGAAGGTTTTGCCTCCGTACTCGGAGCTGTTGCTTGAGAGGTTGCAATCTGCAAATCCAGATTAAGTCCCGATTGAGGTGCTAAGGACAGAAACGTACTAATTGGAATGCCCAGGTTATAGCCAACCTTAACCACCACATCTGGATTGCGAGTGCTAGCTTGGCGATCCGTTTCGCCACGGCCATGAATGCCTACCAACGTTCCCTCTTCACTCAAGACTGGCCCTCCAGACATTCCTGGCAAGGTGTTGTTGGTATAAATTAATCCATAACCGTCATCTTGCTGCACCTGGGAATTGGCAGAAATAATCCCCTGCTGAAATAACAGCGTGGGTTGCGTGATCGCTGTTCCCGTCAACGGCCACCCGGCGACATAGGTGGTCATGCCCCGCTGGGATTGGCTGGAATCACCCAAATTGGCAATTTGATAGGGCTTATTACTATTGAACTGCACGACAGCAAGGTCAACGCCGGGCAGTTTTTTGACCTGTGCATAGCTCAATGAATGGCGCTGATTATCCGGCGTAATCACTTCGTACTCATCATCCGTTTCGACAACATGAGCTGCCGTCAGCACAAAGTAAGTCTTATCTCGCTTGGCAATCATCACGCCTGAACCTGGAGCTTGTCCATCAATCTTGACGCTAATTTGCTCAGCAATACTGGCAACCTGGGAAGCAGACAGCGCTAAAACAGCCTGCGATTGCACCACAATGACTGTTGCTGCCCCCACCAAAACCGATGGGATTCCATAGCCAAATTTCATCTATCCACTCCTCCTATCCAGCGGGACTCTCCAATCAAACTCCAATGTTCAAAACCTTTACCAGAAAACCCGGAGCTACCAAATATCATCTGGTTTAGGTTGAGAGGGCGCTAAGTTTTCAACGGGTTGGGGTTGAGAGGGTTTCCTGTTGTTAGAAGAGGCTGTCGGAGTCGCATCAATGGTCGGTCTGGAATTCAAAAATTCATCCATCTTGATATAGACACGCCGATTGGTCTCATTGAGGGGGTCATTGGATGCTCGTACCCGCAAATCCATTAACCTTTGCAGTGTTCTACCAGGGTTACTACCGGGTTTTAAGGTAAATAGCACCCCCGTACACCCCTTCTTGGGTGCAGGCGCAACGCAGACAATATTTTGTCGCGTTTTGCTATCCCACTTAGTTGTTAAGTAATTTAGTGACCCATCACGGTAGTATTGTTCAAACAAGCCCGATACTTTTTGACAACGGGCTTCTGGGGTCCAACCTGAATCGGCAAAATGTTCTGAAGTCCACCGAATCACAGCAACAAAGCCTTGTTTCGTTTTAGCCAGCGTTGTGGGCGTATTTTGGCTTTGGCCACAGCTAAATCGAGGTTCACTCGCTTGTGCTGGGGAGTGACTCACCCCCAAGGCTGCACCCACGACGACGGGCACTGTCAGCAAAGATATGATTGGGTAACGCTTCATAGTCAAGTCCAAGCTTAAATTACATCAAACGCTATATACCTAATAAACTCAATAAACTTGGATATAGCCATCTCTTCTTTAGAGATTACATTTCCTCAACAAAGACTCACTACCAACTTTATTGAGTTTATAAAGCCTAGACAATAAAATCAATTATTTTCATTTTTTGGAATTTCCAAAAAATTAATCATTATCAATTCAGTTTTCAAATCAGAAAATCTTTTAAGAATGAGCAAACTCACAACCCCATATAAATTTATTACCAGAAAGCATCAATCTTTTTGCGATCGCACCACAATACAAGACCAAATATAGCTCCGAGACAATCCAATTACTGGCATCTCAAACTCCTAAAATGTAGACTCTCGAGTCATTCTATTCACAGCTTAGAAAGAACCATCGATTACACCAACAGATGAGATTTACATTAATGGGACTATTGAAAGCCATCAGATGAAGTAGACCTAGTTTTGCAAAAAAAGTGGTTTACCCCTTAAATCTTCAATACGTTGGCGAAGTGATGAATGTCATAATACTGCCCATCTTTAAACACTTCCCGTTTGAGTACCCCTTCCAACTCATAGCCACATTTTTCCACTACTCTCATCGAAGCTTGATTCGGAGCCAAAATAGGCGCATAAAGCTTCTGCAATCTTAGGTCGGAAAAAGCATACTTAGTCATTTGGTGAACTGCTTGGGTCGCAATGCCTTTTCCCCAATAGGGTTCTCCTAACCAATAGCCAATTTCAGCGAGGTGGTCACGCCAACCTGTTTTACGAGTAATGCCGACACTACCCACAAATTGGCCGTTATATTCGATGACCTTAGTTATATCTCCTTCAGCCGTCACCCCTTCAGCAATCCACCATTCTGCATCAGCTCGGGTATAGGGATAAGGAAAGGTGTAAACCAAAAAACGCGAAACCAATTTGTTGTTAGCTAGTGCTACCAACGCCTCAATATCTGAATTGGCATAATCTCGAAGGGTAAGCATAGAGGACGCGATCGCACATCGCTACGTCCTCAAATTATAGTCGCTGCTCAATTACTTCTTTTCAGTCGCAGTCAACACTGGATTGTTTTCTAGAACGTCCATGTGGCGATGGTTCCAGTCTACATCCTGTAGGATCACCTGACTTAAATCTACTTGCCTAAGAATAGTGCCGGTTAAAATGGCCCCACTTAGATCAGCACCGGTTAAATCAGCACCAGTTAAGTCAGCACCACTGAGGTTTGCACCACTGAGGTTAATGCCAGTCAGGTCAGCATAGCGAAGATCCGCTCCTGCCAGATTTGCCCCTGGACAATTGGCTGCTCGTAGATTCGCAACCCTGAGATCTGCTTTTGCCAGTAGAGCTTGCCTTAAGTTAGCTCGTGTTAAAGTTGCTCGAATTAGCTTGGATTGACTTAAGTTAGCCACTTCTAAACAGGCATCCATAAAGTCTGTACGCCACAGTAGTCCCTGGGATAAATTCGCGCCTCTGAGGTTACTCCCGCGGAATTGGGTCAGGCTCATATTGACCCGAGCTAGGTTTGCCTGTTCAAAATTAATACCATTTAGCAACAGTTCACACAGACTATCCCCGGTCAAAATTGTGGAGCTAAAGTCTCGGATACCGTTCGCATATTGTTCAATGAGGGAGTCGGAGTGAAGGTCAACTAGCATGGCTTTACAGTCTAACAACGAGGCCTGGATAGAATCCCCCATCCAAGGCAGACCCCCACCTACTTGCAGATGAGGATCTAATCAATTGGATCAGTTGTTAGACACCCGTCACGATTTGGATGAAGTTGAGGTTTGTGGCTAGTTCTAAAAGCAGGATGGACATGAAACCCACCATGGCTAGGCGTCCACTGATTCGCTCAGCATTCTTGTTGAAACCAAATACGGGCTCTTCCTGAGCGGAGGTCTTAGGCTCAACCGCAAAGCTGTTAACGTAACCGCGATCGTCTGAAGTGAATCCTTTAGTCATGGGAAGTGCTCCGTAAATACTTGATTTGCTTATGTAAATAAATGTAACACAAGCATTATGAAATGTAAAGAAATCAATGTCATCAACAGATTTTGGCAGGAGTCTTATCGCATTAGATCCTTTACAAGGAAAGATTTTTAGCGATCAAGAAATTAAATTAATTTTGTAACGAGTCATGACAAGCCACCCTGCTGAAAGCGGTAATGAGTCCATTGTCACTGCTGTCTTTGATGGTCCAACCCGTTAAGCCAGATCAAGCGAGTCACCAAACTCGACTACCCCTTACAAAGCAACTCCCACATTCTGTAAGACAGTTATGGGTCCAATCTGCTTCAAATGCTCTAACTCTTGTAAATTGCGTACCAATAAAGATCCAGCAAACCCTAACGAGTTGATGGCAACGCCTTCGAAACTAGGTTGCGATCGCAGCACCATCAGCATCCAGTCTCTCGTGACTAGCAGGTTATAAGCACCGGTCGCTTCGGTAGTATCCGATTGCCATGGCAAACCAATAGCATCTAAGAGTTGGTAATAGGTATCTAGTAACACCAGTGCTAGGTCCTGCGGAGTGTCTGTCCAGTCTAGAGACAGGGGTGCGATCCCATGTACAAACGGCAACGCTGGACTTTGACTTATACCTTGTAAATCCGCTGCAGTGATGACAGGTGAAATCGGTAAATCAGAGCGATCGGGGAAAAACGGTAACGGCACCATCTGCAGATGCTTATGGGGTTGACTCGCCCCTGCCGCCCACCCGCCGTTATAAAACGCCAACCCTTCCATTTCACTCAAGACAATGGCTAACGCCAAACAATCGGCGGCATCAAGCCACGTATCTTGGCTGACAAATTCCCGTGTCACCATCAACAGATGATTATCCACCACATTGAACTTGTTCAATAAGACTAGATGTTGATCCGATAGATCAGATACGAATAGATCTGCTTCGTAAGGAAGGAAGGGATTAAAGTTTTTGGGTTTGGGGGTTTTGAGGGCTTTCGTCTTGCGGGCCAAGTTAGAGACAATCCGCACCATAAACTCCAGCTCTCCATCGATCACTGGCTCATAGTGGGTGGCAATTGACTGTAGAGCCCCACACTTCTTAGCCTCCTGGGTTCGATGAATCAGGCGCGTTCGAAGCGTACCGGGAATCAGTTGCTGGACATTAGTCATGGGCATAAAGTAGTCCAAAGTTCAGTCATAGAAACAGACCTACCCTTTGCAAATATTGGGTTTAGGCTAAAGATCGAGCACCTTAGGTAATTAGGCATAGGCAACTCATTATCAACAAGCTAAACTAATGTAAACTAATTAATTTCTTAACTTTAATAATTAAGCTCATGCTTAAGCTTTCTGAGCTAGATAGTCCACGCATGGCGATCACCGCAGTGCAAACACCTGTTACCCGCCCTGAAGAAAAACAGGCACAAAAAACGGTTCGGAAACCCTATCCGAATTTCAAGGTGATTGTGGTCAATGATGATGTCAATACGTTTGAGCATGTGGCTAAAACATTAATGACCTATATTCCCCATATGACGTCTGACAAGGCTTGGGAATTAACCAATCAAATTCATTTCGAAGGCCAGGCCATTGTTTGGGTCGGTCCTCAAGAACAAGCTGAACTCTATCATATGCAGCTCCAGCGAGCGGGTTTAACCATGGCTCCCTTGGAGGCCGCTTAAGGGATGTCTGGCAATAAAGGCCGATTAGTGCTGAATCACTCTACCCATATTCCCGGCTTGCTTGAGATTTTAGGAAAATTGATTCACTATCCAGGCATTCAAACCGTTACCCCCGGCGTGATTAGCCGAGTCAAGGGCCACGCCCCCCACTTGAAGCTGCGAATTTCGGTTCCCATTCGGGGCGGCTTTAAAGTCTTGGCTCGTTCAGGCAAGACAGTGCAAGAAGTTTTTATTGTCACAACATTGAGTTCAGACGAGTTGGTCAACACCATTACCCAAATTTAGGCTTAAGTAGCCATTAAACCTTTCTCATCCAGTGCTGAAGACGCATCAACCTTGTGCATAATTTAGCAACAATGGTCTGATAGCTTTAGTGGTGTATTCCAATGATGTTTGAGTCTCAATGACTAGGATCAAGCTCATCCCGGCTGCTTTAAGAGATCTGAAACAATCTTCAATTGAGCAGTTTTTTGATGATATTCCGACCATCTTGGCAGGAATGCAGGCAGACCATAAGCGAGCGGGTCCTAATGCACTAGATACCAAATCTTTACAAGGCCGCTATAAAACCCTATCTAGGACCAAAATCCCTGGTCATTCAGCCCGAATTATTTGGAAAAGGGATGCCTACGATAAGACGGTCATTGGTATTGATGCACGGGACGACCATACTTACTCCCAGGACTATGATCAGCGTCAATATTGTCCTTGTTACGTTTGGCACGGCGAGACAGGTAATGATTGGCGAGCCTGGGTCTATGATGCCGGGTATAAATATTCACCCGTCTTAACGCCTGAGCAGGAGCAGGTGGGCCATGACCTCTTAGCCCAGCACAACACTGAGTTTTCTGCGCGACTGATTCAAAGCCCGCCAGGTACAGGCAAAAGTATTACGGCAACAGGCTGGGCCAGTAAGTATTATCGACAAGGTTGGCAGGTCTCGTTAATCGTGCCTTCGCTGCTCATGGAAGAGATTGAACGATATCTGCAGCAACAAGATGAGGGGCTCCACGGACTCCAACCGATGACTTTCGCGACCTGGTTAGGTCAGCTTTACCCTGACTTAAAAGATTGTTTAGCGTCTCCAGACCAGGAGCGGGAGGCTTTTTATGCCGCAGCCAAACAAAGCCATCACCTGAAGACATTGGGAGCGATCTCATATCGAGATATTCTGCTTTATCAAGCCTACATCTTGGATCACGACACAAAGAATTTACGTAAAAGTGCGCAGTTTCATAGCAACCAACAGCGCCTTCAACTCCTGAGAAAGATTAAGCCTGACCATTGGAGACGCCAATTAGGCAACCAATTGTCTCGCTTTGATGTGGCTCAACGGCTCGCTCATCAACCACCACCGATCGCAAAAAATACCTTAATCATTATTGATGAAGCCCAAGACTATCTGCTGGCAGAACTCAAAGCCGTGATTGCCCTATGCCAATCCTGGCAAACTCATCATCCCTACCGAGTCCATTTGTGGCTGCTGGGCGATTTAAATCAGCGGATTCAGCCCGTTGACTTTGAGTGGGGACAGCTAGAATTGGACAAATCTATCCAACCCTTTCGGTCTAACTATCGAAATTCGGGTCACATCTTGCAATTTGCCAATCCCTTTCTCTCGATTACGAAACACGGTGACCCAGGGAAACGGACGATTACAGCCGCAGTTGCCCAACCTGAAGATGCCCTAGAAGTGGGTGACCCCGTCCGACTGCTCGTGTGTGAGTCGCAGGCAGACATCATGGGCTTCTTCCAGCGCTTGGTGCAATGCTCTCCCTTGCAAGAGAACTCGCAGCATCGATATTTAAGGGTGGAGTTAGCGCAACAAGTCAAAGTGTTGAGATCGCACCTGAATGATCTGCTCTATCCCACCACTCGGGCCTTAGAATTCCTAGATGTCAGCCAAGCTAAAGGTCGAGAATTTGAAGGCTGTATCGCTTTACCGACCTTTACATCGACAGATATTCCCACCTCCGAACAAGCCTACCAGTGGTATACCCTCTTAACCCGAACGCGGGCACGGCTCTTGGTCCTGGCCACTCGCCTGGAAGTCGACGAGATGACTAGGCTTGTTCCCGATGCATTGGTCCACTGTGACCAGATTCCGTTAGAGGACGCTGCAGCGGTTGACCAAACGATTCAATGGATTATAGAAGCTGTGGGCGGTACCGATGCGGTTGAGCGGGCAACCGAGATCCGCCATCGTTTACTGACGAGTTTGACAACCGATCCACTCCATCTATATGCCGATACCTATGCACTCTTGCAAGCGGCTAAGATTGACCACAATGATTGGGAGCAAGCGGCATTACAACGGCTTCAAGACCGTTTCGATATCTTGAGCAATCCTATGATTTTACACCATGCACAGGGTGAAGAGCTGGAAGTATCATTACGGTGTTTACTCTTCCGAGCCATGTACCGCTCCTGGGACGCGGTCGCCACAGCCCAGTCGCTTCAACAGACGGATGCAGCAGAGTATCAACGTTTAGGCCATCAGATTGCGGAGGACCTAGACCATCAAGGCTTAATCTATGAGGCCCTACGCGTGCGCAAACAGTTTGACCTGGATATTTTGGAGGATGTCCCTTTCCCTGAACTATTGGATCAGTCTGGTGATCTGCTGATTCTTTTGGGAGAAGCGCTACAAACCCGTTTAGCTGACGTTATTGACCATCTCACGCTATGAATGATTTAGAAACGCTCCAAGGACTGGAGAAATTAGAACTATTGATTCACACTGGCATCGAGCGCGGCGAACATCTCGTCCAACAAGCCTGTCGTGTGGATGAAGTCAAACAACTGCTCCAGGCCATGCAGCAACAGCAGGCAAGCCTCACAGCCGCCACTGAGCAAGCCGAACTCTTATCCGCTCAGGTGCTCGACCTGGAGACAACGATGGCGTTGCTCCACAACAATCGGCAGACCCTAGAACAGCAATATCACACCCTAGCAAGGCAAGTAGAGACTTGCAGCCAAAGCATCCAAGCGGTCTCGACACAAATCGCGGGGATAGATCAAGCCACACAGCAGCATGAAAGCATCATGCAAGTATTAACTCAGCTCAAACAACAGGTGCAGCAAGACAAACAAGCGAGGTCTGATCAGGACCAGAACATCCAACAGTTGCAAATAGACATGGCTCATCTGCGTCAAACGTCCGATACGCAAAATAGCCATTGGCAACAACAACAGTCTGAACAGATCCAACTCGTCCATACCTTAGAAGCGCAGCTCACCCGTCAGGGCGATCAACTTGCCCGCTTGGTCACCCAAATAGAAGCGTTCAAATATGAAGCAGTAGAATATAGACTCGAATCCCTCGAAACGCTCTCGCCCAATATTGCTCAGCTCAAGTCACAGATTCAAGCCGTTGAACATCGCTTGCGACAAGACATGGAGGCTAGCCAAAAACGTTTGGCCCAACGATATCGAATTTTAGTAGTGGTCAGCGTCATCGCAATCGCTGGCTTGGTCTTATGGGGGCAATGGTATTTCAGGCGAACTGATAAGCGATCATCCTCTCCCTCTCAATCCCTGATCTCAAAGCGGCCGGTAGCATGTCATGCTCATCCTGGAGATATTGTGTGAGGAGGCTAAAGCGAGATGCTAAGTTGTTTGGGGCAAACCCCTTAAATGTCATGGTCTGGGAACGCCACTGATCAATTCCAAGAAGGCAAAGCTCTATTTAAAGTTGGGCCAGCATTTTTTCGCCCCAGCAGTCGACCCGCCCGCGATTTAGGCATATTGGCGGCGGCTGTCTATCGCCAAAAAATAGGTCACCTAACAGTTTTAGATGTGATGACCGGATGTGGGGTGCGATCGCAACGCTATGCCCTAGAAAGTGGTGCCGATTGGATTTGGGCTAACGATGCGAACCCTGACATGGCAACTGTCTTAACCGATAATTTAAGCCAACTGCCCCCGCAGCGGTATCAGCTTTCGTATCATTCAGCCGCACAGCTCTTTCCTAAATGCCCAGAACAGTTTGATTTCATTGACTTGGACAGTTTTGGCTTGCCTACCCCTTTTCTGCAAGGCTGTCTACAAACCGTTAAAGCAGGTGGACTCCTTTATATCACGGGCACGGATAGCCGCACCTTAGCGGGACACAACCCCAAGCATAGCCAGCGCTTACTGGGAGCATGGGCACGAACGCATCCTGCTGCCCATGAACAAGGCTTACGGCTATTGTTAGGGAGTTGCTGGCAACAAGCTCAAATCCTAGGACAAGATATTCAGCCCATTTTCTCTTATTTTCAAGGCCAAATTTATCGGGTACTCATCCAGGTCACCGCATCCCAATCCCAACATGGCCTGGGATTTATCGGCTATTGTCACCACTGCGGTCACTATCAAACCGTCGCTTGGGACCAGCTCAGCCGAGCCACCTGCCCCCACCAAGGTCCACCGTTAACCCTCAGCGGTCCTATGTGGCTAGGGCCATTGCATCATCCCACCTGGCTCACTTCTATGCAGACGCTTGCCCAGGAATGGGGCTGGTCCGATCGAGTGCAACTCTTACAGGTGATGCAAGATGAAGCCCTGATGCCGCCTTATTTTTACTCCGTTGCAGACATTGGACGGTGGGGAAAAATGGATATACCAAAACGCGATCGCATCATTGCACAACTCCACAAGCAAGGCTATCAGGCCAGCCTCACCCACATTAATCCCCAAGCCTTCAAAACGGATGCGCCGTTTCATGACTGTCTAACTATTGCTGCAGATATGTGAACAGCATTAACGTTCTACTATCGGCTCAGTCGAGCGGGACCAACCCACTCATTCCAAGAACTGCTGTAGCCATCGTAAGTAATAAAGTAACGGTTCCCGCTGACGTCCAATACACGTCCGGGGTACCATTTCCCTTTCCACAAAATCTGCACCGATTGTCCCACTCGATAAGCCGCATTAGAGGAGGCAGGAGCATAAGGACGAAAACGGTTCGGACCGACCCACTCATCCCAAGAACTGCTATAGCCGTCATAGGTGATGTAGCATTGTCGACCACTCGTATCTAGAACCTGAGCTGGATACCATTTCCCCTTCCATAACACTTCACCCCTTTGTCCAACCACACACTTAGCTCTGGCCTCAGCACTCAGGGTCAAACCACTAAACCAAGTGGCCGTTAGCAACAGTAAAAATGAAATAGATTTTTTCATAGTCATAACATTCATGGTCATACCTACCTCTAGGGTGCCCATGGAGACAAATGACCCAGCGTTTTTTCCACTTGAAGCATGTCTCATATCATGCATCTGCCATTACATCCTCCCTACCAGGGGAGGGGCTGACCATCTCGGAAAAATCCACCGGTGGGACCATCATCCGGTAGCATCGCAGCCCAAACAATTGCAGCGGCCCCCTCAGGAACCGGTCTCGCCCCCATCTCTTCTGTTCCTGGATAAGTCGCAGTGAAATTCGGGCAAACTGCATTAACTAAAATTCCCGTCTCTAGTAGGGAGCGGCTGAGCTTAACAGTTAGCGCATTCAAAGCAGCTTTCGATATCCCATAGGCTGGCAATCCCCCGCCCTGCTCCTGCAGACCTCTGGGGCCAGCAAACGACCCTGCTCCACTAGAAACATTCACAATGCGGCCATGCTGACTCTTCTTTAGCAGCGGTAAGCAGGCCTGGGTCATGCGCCAAGCGCCAAACAGGTTCGTATTCAAAGTATTCTGAACATCATTCAAATCAGCCGCTAGGGTTTGCTGCTGAAAATCAAAATTTATGCCTGCATTGTTAATCAGAATATCTAAATGAGGGAGATTGCCTTCTAGGTCATGCACCAACTGGGCCACGCTCTGGTCATCCGCAACATCTACGAATTTGAGCATCACTTCAAGCCCTTCTTGCTGGAGCTGTTGGGCTGCTTGTTCTCCCTTCTGCCGATCACGAGCCGTGAGAATGACGCTAACACCTTGCTGGGCCAATTGCCGACAAACCTCTAGCCCCAATCCACGGTTGGCCCCCGTCACTAGGGCAATCTTGCTATTCTCATCTAGCATAGAAATCTCCTATTAGGTATATACAGAGTTGATGAGGTTAAAACCAGCCGATATCGATCCCTCTCGGCCCAATATCGATAGCAATCTCTGATCAACGCTTTGTTTGCGAAAAAACCGCTGCATAATGCTCAACTATCGGGAATGGATCATAGTAATGGTGCAGCAACGTCTTCCACTGTTGATATTGAGGAGATTGGCGAAAGCCCTGCACATGATCCTCTAACGTTTGCCAGTGCACCAACAGCAAATAACGGGATGGTTGTTCAATACAGCGCTGCAGCTCATGCCCCAGATAACCCGGCATGGCAGCGATAATATGTTGGGCCTGTTGAAAGTCTGCCTGAAACTGGTCTGCTTGACCAGGAATGACATCCAGGATTGCAACTTCTAGAATCATAAATCGAGATTGGGTATCATTCCGATCCAGGCTGAGTCCAAAAATGCGTGGCGGCGGGAGGATTCACGATCTTGCGAGCCTCTTCTGTCGGATTGAGATAAATAGAAGACTGGCGAAACGGTTGATCCTGGCTAGAAAACTTGCTAAGGCGGCGTGAAACCCGATCGGGTATGCCATAGCCTTGTTCAATATGGCCTTTCCCAGCGATGACAACCACCAGTTGATCAGGCTGTTGACGAACGGTTTGGGCTATTTTTTCAGCCATGGTTTCATCCCAAAGAACTTGGGCTGAAAAAAACCGTTCAAATCCTTCTTCAGACGCGGGACCGTGATGAAATTGCTCATAAATGGTTGTGAGTTTTTGACGATAGGCCGTATTGCTCAGGTCTATATCGGCCAAAGGCGGGATAAAGGTATAGTCTTCCGGGGTGAGGCTTTCCAACCCCTGCCGACCCACTTTTTTCGTAATCTCAGTGGGCGTATTTAACGCGATGACCGGAAGTTGATGCTGCTTAGCAAACCGCAAAATGGGTGCATAGAATTCCCAGTCAAATCCCCAGCGTTGCCGATACTCTGTTTCTTTTTGCAGCTGCGCCTCCGTGATCTCTCCTGCTAGATAACGATTGATGGGCTCTTGGAAGGGACGCTGAAACATTTCCATAGCGATGGCCAATTTGGGTTGTCGTTCAAATAACCCTCGAATAATCGCTAACTGGGCTTTGTGGTCCGCCACACTGTTGTGGGTTTCCCCTAAATAGACCACTTGCACTTTAGATAACTGGTCTAAAAGGTTTTTTTGCTCAACACTCACCGCTGACGAAGCGCTAATTAATTGCCAGCCAATCGTCGGGAGTGCACAGGCCAAGAATAGTCCTAATCCTAAAGACCACAAGTAAGATGGACGAATTCGGCGCATAGGAACATCTCTACAGGTACTAGGTACAAGATGACATAAACCCACCCAAAGATGGTGAGTACCCGTGCGAAAAATAGCAATCGGCCGGCCAAACAAAACCCCCTCTTCATATGAAAAGGGGGAAAACTATGAACTAGTTATTTGGAAAGACTTACCACTTATCAGCTTGATCTAAAACGTATGCAGCAACGTTCTCGATATCAGCAGGGGAAAGGCTAGCACCAAATGCAGGCATACCACCTTTACCGTTGGTGACCTGATTGATAATGGCATCAGCAGAGTCCATACCATTAGCGGACAAAGCATCCGCTTTTAGAGTCTTGTCAGCCTGGACAACATTGTTACCACCAGCATGGCAAGCAGCACAATTGGCATTGAAGACACCAGCGCCAGCACCCGCATCAGCGGCTAAAACAGGGCTGCTGATGGCAAAGGTCAGGATAGCAAGTGCAGTTAAGGCAATAGATAGAAGTTTTTTCAACGTGTTTCTCCTCTCAATTCATATTGGCAGCAAGGCTACCAAACTTATTAACGCCAGACACCAAATGATGAATATATACGGTGCTTATTTATGGCAAATGCGATGACTCGCATCATTATTTTAGGATCGTCCCTGCAACTTTAGAACCCCAAACGGAGAGTTCATAGGATTACAAGTCTTTCCTTAACGGCATCGATATTGCACTAATCCTTTGATTAAAGCAATTCTAAGGACAAATACCTTAAGTAAAATCTATGCCATCAGCAACATCTTCAGTACCCCAACCTCTAGCTACTTCAGCAGCTCTGAGAATAAAGGCTTCTAGATTTGCCAATTCTTTATCGGGCAGCCAAGTATCCGGGACCTGGCGGCACCAAAAGCTAACATCGCTACCATCATAAATGGTTGGCTCTCGTTGAAATTCAATGAGATTAGCAACGTTATCCCGAGAAGGGGTTGCCCCCTGCAAATTCTTCATTGACAAAGATTGCACAGGATTAGGCAATGTCGCTCCACCTACATGGCAATTCTTACAGTTATCGTCAAATAACCGTTTCCCATCTGATAGCTCTTCTGGAGAAAACAATTGGGTCTCTCCAGAAGCGTCCATCACGATAGGGACAGGTTCTGTCACCTTGAGATACCGAACAATATAGTCCTCAATATCTCCAGCTTGGGCGATGGAACTGTTGGGGAAAACTCCCAAACAAACCCAAAGAACTGCAAGAAAACAACATTTGAGCCACGATTTCAGCATTTGATGCCCGCCTCGAATATGAACTTTATAAAGATAACGTCGTTCATACTGGTCAACAACCAATGGACACTTAACGGTTGGCTTTACCGCCACCCCACTGATCACCGATCACTGAAGGCTGGATGAGAATATGACCTGCGATGTCGAATAGATCCTCATCAGACAGGTTTCTCATTAGAGGGAAGACATCCGTACTTTGAGTACTAGGATGCACTTCAGAAATGGTGTCAAAACCATCGTAGGTTGTGGGATTGTTCATGTAATCCACAAGACCTTCAACGTTGTCACGTCGGGGGTTAGCGCCAGCCAAGCTAGCTGAAGACAAGTTGATACTGGGGTTAGTTTTTGTATCACCACCAATGTGGCAGTTTGCACAGGCAAAGTTGAATAAGCGCTGGCCCTCTTTCGCTTGCTGAGTGGATAGAGTAACGGTACTCCCCTCATTTAACGCAACTGTTCGAGTCGCATCATCTAATTCAGCAGCAGTTGCAGTACTGGTTAATACTTGAAAAGCAAAAAATACTGTAGCCACCGCCAGCAACATGTATCTTTTCAGCATAGTTCTCCTTTCAATTTCGTTTAATTATCAGGCTCTCAACACAGTTAAATCCACTCTACAGAACTGGGTACTCTATCTAAACCTGCCCGTTGCTGGTGACAGTGATCAAGTCCACAGAAATGAGAAGAGGAAAAGGCATGAATAAAGCAGTAAAAGAGTTTTAGGCTTAATTGAATTAAAACCTGAGTCGTCACCTATTGGTTTGATCTTAGGTATTTTCTTGGTTAGCCAAAATTTCTAAAATAAGTGCTTTGACATCCTCCAGGGCTAAACGGGTGTGGGGCGCTTTATAAGCGACACCCAAACGATCGCATAATGTACAAACCTCTTCGATAGAGAGATGATAGTCCTCTGCTATTTCCGAGATTGACAGGTCTGCAAACCCCATAATCATTAACGTACTGATTTTATTAAGGTTGACCCATCTAATATCATGCCATTGAGGCGTCCCTTTCCCAAATCCAGATTCCATAAATTGGTCAAATCTGGAATGGAAGAGGATCAAGGTTCAGCCCCCTATCCCCTATTCAACGGCAGCGGCAACTGGAACAGCGGCAGGTGAAACATCTGAGGCCATCGGCATTTGAGCATGAATGCGAATCAGCTGGGCTAAGGTTCGCTTTAACTCTGGTCTCGGGACAATGGCATCCACAAATCCATGACTGAGTAAATATTCTGCCGTTTGGAAATCATCCGGTAGTTTTTCTCGCAGGGTTTGTTCGACTACCCGGCGACCGGCAAAGCCGATAGTTGCTTTGGGTTCAGCCAAAATCATATCCCCCAGCATCGCAAAGCTCGCGGTCACCCCACCAGTGGTGGGGTGGGTGAGGACGGGGATATAGAGTAAACGGTTGGTTCTGTGCTGATCTAGCGCGGCAGAGGTTTTCGCCATTTGCATTAGGCTCAGCATCCCTTCTTGCATGCGAGCACCACCGGACGCACAAACGATCACTAAAGGAAGACGGTTTTGCGTGGCATGCTCGATCAAACGGGTCAGTTTCTCGCCAACGACGGACCCCATACTGCCTCCCATAAACCGGAAGTCCATGACACCCAAGGCGAGAGGCAGACCATCAAGTTCACCCACCCCTGTTTGGACAGCGTCCTGGAGACCAGTTTTGCTTTGGTATTCCTGAATGCGATCGCAATAGGCTTTGCGATCTCGAAACTGGAGAGGGTCACAGGCAACTAAGTTATTGTCCATCGCCACCCAGGTCTCTGCATCAATCAGCTGCGCAATCCGCTCATCACTGGTGACGCGCAAATGGTGGCCACATTCTAGGCACACCATTTGATTGGCCCGTAAATCTTTGGTGTAGGTTAGAGCACCACACGACTCACACTTCGACCACAAGCCATCAGAGATTTCTCGTTCTGGCTGTGCTTTGGTCACAGGATGAGATTTTCGTCGATTTGCAAACCAATCAAATAAAGACATGGAAACGCTTGATTCCTCTCAAAAATGAATTCAGCACCTGCAAGACCGCAGCAATTGAGGCATAAGTTTACCGTTATCCTCACCCATTTGAGATGCCCAACAAAGTCTCCCCCGCTTTGCCTAGGAACGAATACAGTGTAACCTTGCCCGTTAGTAAGGCTGGCAGTGAAGGAATAACGCATCCTCCACTATGGCCGAATTGCTCGTGGGTTTTGTAATGAAATTATTAATTAATCATAAACTTTGTCGCTGGCACTTGGCGTCTTAAATATTTTGTCATTTGTAAAGTTTTTGGGAATCGCAGAAATTCGGTGACAAATGTTACGACATTTCTGGGCACTCTAAGCGTATACGGAGCGCGTCTTTTATTCCAAATCACGATCAGCTGGACAAGCACCTTTGCCATCTGCTTGGGCTGGATTTTATATAACTTCTAGGGATCCCTATTGCGATCTCTTCATTCTTCATGAAAGTTATTAAGATTGGGCCTTTCAAGGACATGGGACGTGTACAAAGGCTTCGCTATGCTGAGCCCACCTGGATTAAACGCTTGAGTCACCCAACATCCTAAAACTGTCATGATTTCTAAGTCTCATCAAAATTGGTTTCCCGTTTGGCAATATCTCAATCAGCCCTTATTCCATTCGGACATTAAACTGGTTCTCAATCCAGGCCGTTTTTGGCAACAATATCGGATTGAGTATTTGAACCGATGTTGGATGAGACAGTGTTTACCCAATCATGATCCCCAACGCTAGCGCCATAAAGGGTGGACTTTTGAGCGTTTTCGCCTGGGCCTCATCCAGAGTTTTTGAGTTTTAGATACAGTGAATGCACACTAGCGGCGCTAGTGTGCATTTATCTTGAGCAAGCCTAGTTGGTAAAAAAGCTTAAGTTCTAACGTTGATGATTTGGACTCACCTGTGGCATTGTTTGGGTCTGTCACGGTTTGCTCAAAGGAAGCAGTGATAAGATAAGAGGTGATTCATCGATATCCCGACCGACTTACCGGGCATTAATATCTCCGCGTTGGAATTGCTCGGATATATTGACGTTAGCCTAGCCTTTTCTTAAGGGTAGAAATCGTTCGATTCGCTACCTAAACACTGTCATCAACTGCCTATTTCCTCATGGTCAATGCTCCCCCTAAACAACCGACTCCGCCTAAACTTTCCAAATTGGAAGGGATTAAAGAGCGCAGTCATCATCTACGCCATCCGTTAATTGCAGAACTCCAGACGGATGCGAGAAATTTGCCAGAAGAAGCCATTCAAATCCTCAAATTTCATGGCTCCTATCAGCAAGATAATCGTGATAATCGAGCGAAAGGGCAGGAAAAAGACTATCAGTTTATGCTGCGGACTCGCAGTCCCGGTGGATTTATCCCAGCACAGCTTTACGAAGCCCTGGATGAACTCAGCGAGACCTACGGCAACCACACCCTGCGAGCCACCACCCGCCAAGGGTTCCAGATTCACGGAATTGTCAAGCAGAACCTAAAAACGGTCATGGCCGCCATCATTCACAGCATGGGGTCTACCCTAGGAGCCTGTGGAGATTTGAACCGCAATGTGATGGCCCCGCCAGCCCCCTATGTTAATCGTCCCGACTATGTCTATGCCCAAGAGTATGCCAATCGGATTGCCGATTTACTCACCCCCCAAACCGGCGCTTACTACGAGATTTGGTTGGATGGGGAAAAATTCTTATCCGCAGAAGAGCATCCTGAGGTCAAAGCGGCTCGCCAGCGCAATACCAACGGCACTAACCTAGACGATGACGAAGAGCCAATCTACGGGCAATATTACATGCCCCGGAAGTTCAAGATTGCCGTTACTGTCCCAGGCGATAACTCCATTGATCTCTACACCCAGGATGTGGGTCTAGTGGTTATCCTGGATGACCAGGACGAATTGCAAGGATTTAACGTATTTGTCGGGGGTGGCATGGGCCGCACCCACAAGAAAGAAGAGACTTTTGCTCGCATTGCCGATCCACTGGGCTTTGTGGCCAAAGAGGATGTCTATGACCTAGTCAAAGCCATTGTGGCCACCCAACGAGATTATGGTGACCGTCAACAGCGTCGCCATGCCCGCATGAAATACCTGGTGAATGACTGGGGTATTGATAAGTTTCGCAGCGTTGTTGAGCAGTATTTTGGTAAGTCTGTTGCGCCCAGTCGCCCCTTGCCTGAGTTTAAGTATGAAGATTACTTAGGCTGGCATGAACAGGGGGATGGTCAGCTCTTCTTGGGCATTTCTATTGAGAATGGCCGGGTCTTTGACAATGGCAAGCTGCAGCTGAAGTCTGCCCTACGCCAAATTACGAAGCAGTACCATCTGCCCATGCGGCTGACGGCTAATCACAATCTGATTATTTATAATATTCAGCCCAGTGACAAAGCGGCGATTCAAGGCATTTTGAACAATGCAGGGGTGCTAGCAGAGACGGAGATTGATCCGCTGGTGCGCTATGCAATGGCCTGTCCAGCGTTGCCCACTTGCGGACTAGCCATTGCAGAATCAGAACGCGCCATTCCCGGCATTATTGATCGCATCCGCGCGCTGCTCAATAAGCTGGATTTGAAAGAAGAGCATTTTGTCATCCGGATGACGGGCTGTCCAAATGGCTGTGCTCGTCCCTATATGGCTGAGCTGGGATTTGTAGGGATAAAGCCAACGTCCTATCAGCTCTGGTTAGGGGGAAGCTCCAATCAGACTCGGCTCGCTAGAACCTTTCTGGAAGTGATGCCCATTGACGAACTGGAAGCGACCCTAGAGCCGCTCTTGGTGTTCTTTAAGCAAAAGGGCAAAACCGCTGAAAGCTTTGGTGATTTTTGCGATCGCATTGGCTTCGACGCCCTGCGGCAATATAGCGACACCTATGATCCGGCGACCCAAACGGGCAAAATCGCCAGCGGTAAAGCGCGAGTCCGCCATCGGGTTAACCTGCGGGAAGATGTCTATAGCCGTCTGAAAGAGACCGCCAGTGCCCAGGGCAAAACCCTGACTGAAGTCGCGTCTGATGCCATTGATACCTATTTAAAAAATCAATCTCAGACCTAAATTGCACCTAATTTTAGGTGTAATAAAGCCATGGTGAAGATTGTCGTCATCGGCGGTGGGGCGGCTGGTTTCTGGGGGGCGATTGCCTGTGCAGAAGCCTATTCCCAAACTCGGATCACGATTTTGGAAGCCAGTGGTCAACTGCTCTCTAAAGTGCGAATTTCCGGGGGTGGGCGCTGCAATGTTACCCATGCTTGTTTTGAACCCTCTGAACTAGTGGGCAATTATCCGCGCGGGTCTAAAGCCTTACGAGGTGCATTTAGTCGGTTTCAGCCCCAGGATACGGTGCAGTGGTTCCGAGCCCACGGAGTTTCCTTAAAAACGGAAGCCGATGGCCGCATGTTTCCCAAAACCAATGATTCGGAAACCATTATTGCCTGTCTGCAACGAACGGCTCAAAACTTAGGGATTCAGGTGCGGACGGGGATGTCCGTTACTCATATCAAGCATGAAGGGCAATTTACAGTTGGGTGTAAATCTGGGGAGAAGCTGAGGTGCGATCGCATTCTTTTAGCCACGGGCAGTCATCCCCTCGGCTATCGCCTCGCCCAACAGCTCGGCCATACCCTCGTATCGCCAGTACCGTCCCTATTTACCTTCAAAATCAAAGATCCGAGATTGCAAGGCTTAGCCGGTATCGCGGTTGATCCAGTGCAGTTGCGGTTAACGGTGAATGATCAAAAGTTTGATCAGCAGGGGCCGCTCTTGGTCACCCATTGGGGACTGAGTGGTCCTGCAGTCCTCAAACTCTCGGCTTGGGGAGCACGGGCCTTTCATCAACATCGATATCAGGGAGAATTGACGGTCAATTGGGTGCCCCATTCCTCCTATGAAGACCTGCGTCAGCAGTTGGGGCAAACCCGAACTGCCGTTGCCAAGCGTGCGATCGCAAACCACTGCCCCGTCGACTTACCCCAGCGCCTCTGGCAAAAACTGATTGCTGCAGCAGGGATTTCTCCCCAACAGCGCTGGGCAGATCTATCCAAAACCCATTTGCGATCGCTGCTGCAAGAACTAACCCAAGGTAAGTTTCATGTCTTAGGGAAAGGAGTCTTCAAAGACGAGTTTGTTACCTGCGGCGGCGTCGACCTTAAACAAATCAACTTCAAAACCATGGAAAGTCGCTGCTGTCCCGGACTCTATTTTGCTGGCGAAGTGATCGACATTGATGGCATTACCGGTGGATTTAACTTTCAAAACGCCTGGACGACAGCCTGGTTAGCGGCCCAGGCCATGGGGCAACCTGAGTAGAGCGACTGGGAACCGCTTTACCCAGAGGAAAAAACCACTCAAAGGACGGTTCTGTGGTTTCATACATCAATGGAGACTATCTCTAACACCTTGTGCAGATGTGGTCGCCCCTGGCGATCCGTCGGGACCTATTTTTCATCGACAGGAGACTTTTAATTTTGGGTGTTGAATTACGTAGCTATGTTTACTTAGATAGCCTCCAACCACAGCATGCTGCCTATATGGGCAAGGTGGCCGTTGGTTTTTTACCTTTACCAGGGGATACCTCTCTATGGCTAGAGATTTCCCCTGGGATTGAGATTAACCGGATCATGGACGTCGCTCTGAAAGCGGCAGTGGTCCGCCCCGGTGTACAGATGGTGGAACGCTTATACGGGGTTCTGGAAGTGCATGCGAGTAGCCAAGCTGAAACCCAAACGGCAGGCCGAGCCATGTTAGAAGCGCTAGGGGTCAAACAAAATGAACGATTAAGCCCCCAAGTCGTCTCTAGTCAGATTATTCGCAATATTGATCCACACCACGCGCAGCTGATTAATCGCAACAGCCGAGGCAATATGTTGCTCGCGGGTCAAGCCCTCTATGTGATGGAGGTTCAGCCCGCGGCCTATGCCTCCCTCGCAGCCAACGAAGCCGAAAAAGCCGCGTTGATCAATATTTTACAAATCACCTCTGTGGGCAGTTTTGGCCGATTATACTTGGGGGGAGCTGAGCGAGATATCAAAACTGCAGCGGCGGCTGTGGTAGATGCCCTTGAGCATGTGCCTGGACGAGAGCCTCTGGGCGGCAAGCGCAATGAATAGCTGAGATGAGCAAGTACAAGTCTGCCATGGCAGGGGAACACCTAGCCCTTTTATATCGTGGCCCTGAAGTTTGGAATCAGTGGCGACAGGATAATAGCCATAAATCTCCGAATCTCGCAGGCTGTAACCTAGGGCAAATGGATTTACAGGCCTTCGACCTCAGCCATACAGATCTGACGGCTGCCAATTTACGGAAAGCCAACTTAATCGGCGTCAACTTAAGCAATAGTTTTTTGTGTGGTGCCAACTTAATCGAAGCTCAGCTGACAGGGATTCAAGGCGTTGCCATTAATCTCCACCATGCTCAGGTGCATGGGGCTGATCTCAGAGATGCCAATTTAATTGGCGGAGATTTAGGCGAGGCGGTGTTGTTAGACGCTGAACTCAGCCGAGCCAACTTAGTAGGGTGTAGCTTAAAACATGCAGATATTCGGCGAGCAGAACTAGAAGCCGCCCAACTGCACAGAGCAGATTTAAGTTTTGCGGAACTCGAAGCCGCCAACCTGATTCAGGCAGACCTCAGTCAGGCAAATTTAAGCTATGCGACCTTAACTGGGGCGTATTTATACGGAGCCGATCTGAGTCGCGCCAATCTGCGAGCTGCCCACTGTAGCCAAGCCTATCTCGTTCGGGCGAATTTTACGGATATCAATGCCGAAGCGGCTGATCTGGCCTGGTGTAATTTGAGCAAGGTAAATTTTGCCGGAGCTAATTTACGACGGACCAATTTACGAGGAGCGCGACTGCATCGTGCTCAGTTTTATCAAACCTGCTTAGAAGGAGCAGTCTGGGACTTAGCTAGTTTAGAGCAGGCCAGAGGATTCCCCAGCCTCAGCTGCTAGTTTCCTTGAGTGTGTAGCAGATTCATCAGCTGTTGCGCTTCTTCCTGCCAAAAGTGACCTTGAGATTTACAGGGAATAGACAGCAAAATCCGATCAAAGGCATGGACAGAATCACAGGGAACGGAAAGAAGCACCTCTGCAGGCTGTTCGCAGGTATCTAAAACAAAAGGACCACTCTGGAAGGTTCGGTGCCCAACCGTTTTGGATGCTATCGCCTCAAAGGAGTAGTGATTCAGAATGTAAGTGGCATCAGTATAAGTCAACCAAGGACAAGCCATACCCCGACGTTTTTTTAGGGTTTTGGATGTCGGGGGGGATGGGGGAGCAGTCCTGGCTCGTTTGTGAGGCGTTGGGCAAGGCCGAGCTTGATGGGCTTTTAAGTAGGCGTAGGCTTGATTAAATTCTTTGAGTTTGGCTTCTGCTTTTTTATATAGGCGAGGATTATGCACAAATCGATCAGGATGCCACACCATCACTAAATCCTGATAGGCTTCCCGAACTTCATCAAAGGTCGCGTTTTTATTGAGGGATAAGGTTTGCAGATATGCCTCGCCAACATGCATGGCAGACTCACTTTCCCTAGAAAGTTTACAAACATCTTAATGAGGCTCAAACCTGGAAAGCAATGCAATAGCCGTTACTTTCTGCTACAGAATGCAACAAAGTCCTAAGGAACATTGCAAAGACATCTAGAAGTCACCTTGATCCCTCCCCTTTTGTTACGCAGACAAGCGCTCAGTATAAGCAGTAGTTTGCCAAGTAGCGAGGGTATCTACCAAGGGACGTGCCGGTCCAAAGTAATGGCCCTGGGCGAAGTCAATATGAAAATCATTGAGCAGATCTAGAATGGCCCGCGATTCCACATACTCTGCAATGGTCTGCAGACCCATAATTTTCGAAACATGATGAATGGCTTCCACCACGCCTTTAGACATATCGTCATCGACCACACCTCGAATAAAAGAGCCATCGATTTTGACAAAGTCAGCGGGAATCTTTTTCAAATGGGTAAACGATGACAAGCCGCTGCCAAAATCATCTAAAGCGACTTTACACCCCATATCTTTCAAGGCTTTGGTGAGTTGAGCAGCGGCTTCAATATTTTTCAGGGCAACCGTTTCAGAAACTTCAAAGCAGAACTGCTCGGGTCTTAAATTATGCCGAGCCAGTTGTTCTGCAATAAAAGAGGCAATTTCCATATTTTTGAATGTTGCCCCGGATAAATTCACGAAAAATATCGCTTCTTGCAACATTAAGGAATTAATTTCGCCTAAGTCTGCAAATAAATGCTTGATTACCCACCGATCAATACGGGGCATAAAATCATACTGCTCAGCCACGGGAAAAAACATACCAGGGGAACACACAATACCCGGCTGATCACATAAACGCAGCAGAATTTCAAAGCAAGGTTCAGAGGTATTCGCCTGCAACGCTTGAATGGGCTGGGCATATAATTCAAACTGATTATGCTCAAGGGCATCCCGTAATCGGCTCACCCACTGCAAGGTTTGTCGAGACTGAAGATTAACGGCGCAATCTGCATAGTGCACTTGCATGCGATCTCGCCCTCCTTCTTTCGCCGTATACATGGCTCGATCGGCAGCTTCAATCAACAAAGAAGGGGCAATCGCCTCATCCGGCACTTGACAAGCAACGCCCAAACTAAGGGTGATGCGGTTACTAATCGGCGAGGTAGAATGGGGCAGGTTAAGATTATGAACCGCCCCACGGATGGCTTCCGCTACATGGGTTGCCCCGCTGATATCCGTATTGGGCAGCACAACGACAAACTCTTCTCCACCATACCGAGCAACACAGTCTGCCGGACGCTTAGCAACTTTGGCAATCGTTTGAGCAATTTTCTCCAGGCACAAATCACCAGCTTGATGGCCATAGGTATCGTTGTAGGCTTTGAAATGGTCAACATCACACATAATTAAAGACAAAGGTTTTTCCTCGCGGAGTAAGCGATTCCACTCCGTTAGAAACACCTCATCGAATCGTCGCCGATTATAGACACGGGTCAAACTGTCGACGGCAGCCAACCTTTCCAGCTCTAGGTTAGCCACAGCTAGCTGATCCGATAGCGCTTTTAAGGCCAGATTCTTATATTCAAGCTCCAGGCGCTGATGCTGGCGCTCCATTGCATATTGAATCGCGCGGGTCAGAACCGTACTGTCAAATCGTCCTTTGACGAGAAAATCCTGGGCACCTTGTTGCATTGCCTCTAAGGCAATCCGCTCATCACTATTACCACTTAGAATAATCAAAGGGATATTTGGAAAAGCTTCATGGATTTTCCGAAATGTTTCCAGTCCTTGAGCATCAGATAGAGATAAATCCAGCAACACCAAATCAATTTTGGACTGTTCTCTCAGGGTATCCAAACCAGCATGCAAGGTTGGACAATGGTTGAGCATGATGGAGCTTTGTTTTTCTTTCCCCAATAATCGCGTTACGATTTCGACATCTTGAATATCATCCTCAATCATCAAGATCTCGGTATTACTGACTGGAATAACTTGTGAGCCAAATGCGTGCATGTACCTGGAATCCCCCGTATGAGCTAGAGGCTGAACCTCTCTATCAGCCGCACCTTGTGTTGGGTACGGCTGATGATTTATTTGCTGATCCCCCCATAAATACCCAGCCATTTCTGTAGGTCAAATAAATGATGTAAATACTACTTTTCTACTCAGAAAAGAAATCATTCTTGTATTCCCCCCAATATTGCCCAGTTCTTGTCCAAACTTGGTCATTCTTCCTATGGATGTAGAGTCATATGAATGACCCTTCGATCCCCCCATATCAACCCAGTACTCAGTCTCAGAATCTATGAACTTAGATAAAGAATCCGCGTTTCTGCGGATGTTGAGGACCAATACCGTATCTCTCTTATACCCGTTTGATTCTTGCGATCGCTTCAGTAAACATACGGAACTCATAAAATATTTCAAAAAAATATTATTTCAGTATTAATACGGATGCAGCCTATTTCTATAAACAGTGAAAACTGGCTTCTATCACAGGAGAGAAAAGAGCTTTAACGACAAAATGAAACTTCTTTTTCAGCTTCTGACGTGTATCGTATGATACGGTCTCAATCAGAAGATCCAGCGTTGAAAACTTATTTTGGGTTGTGCCGCTATTTATTATTTTCTTGCAGTTAATCAATAAAACAATTTATTTTCATCACAATTCAGCAACCAAATTATTTTTCCTATTTCCAGAGAAAAGAGCATCTAACTTTTGAGGAGATCCAAATACTCTAATATTTCCTTTTATTAATATTTTCTGGAGATTGTCGGCAGCATATAGATTGTTGTATATTAAATTGTCATTTTGTAAAGATCTTCTTAAAATTCATGCTGTTATAGGATGGATGATAATACCCAATCTCTTGTGAGCTGTTAGCAGTTATCCTTCTCCTGTCAGCCATTTCAAGTGAAAGTTTTAGAGATATCAATTGAAGCGGGATAAGATTATGAAACTTCTATTAGTTGAAGATGATCTTGCAGATATCGAATTAACTCAAAATGGTGTCCAGCGCTCTCAAGCTGCTATTGATTTAGATTGGGTTGTAGATGGGCAAAGTGCTTTATCCTACTTACTCCGAGAAGGAGAATATCAGCAAAAAAGTCTACCCAGCATGATTCTCCTAGACCTGAATTTGCCAGGTATTCATGGGTTACAGGTACTAGAGACCATCAAGCAAAATGACGCTTTTCGCATGATCCCGGTGATCATTTTTACGACCTCAGATGCAGACAGAGATATTCAGAAAGCCTACGAGCTAGGAGCCAATTGCTTTATTCAAAAACCGGCCAGCCTATCTCAATACATTAGTACTATCACAAGCATCAGTACATATTGGACTAAAATCGCAAAATTACCCATCAAGAGTTAATTATTGGCAAAATATAAAGTTTTTTGGTCATATATCCTACTTTATAGATGAATACAGATTTGTCTCAGAGCCGGGGGAGCCTATTAGAGTCTGAGCATGGATAGACGTTACTTGTTTATGCTGTTGGCCTTGGGAGGAAGCAGTCTCCTCGCTTCTATACCCACCGCTATCGTAATTCGGCAGGCTGAATTGCATGGAATAGAGCAAGCGTTTCGCCAAGAAGTTGATCAGATTTCTATGGCACTAGATCGAGAATTAGCACTGAACTTTACACCACTCAATGGTCTAAATAGTCTGTTTACAGGGTCAGAAGAGGTTACAGCCCAAGAATTTCGTTTAGTGGCTCAGCAATACCTGGCAAAACCTTCAAACATACAAGCCTTAGAGTGGGTGCCCTTGATATCGCACCCGCAACGACAGCCATTTGAAGTCAAACGACAAAAGGAATATTCGAATTTTCAGCTCACTGAGCGCAAGGCCTCCAAGACAATACAAGTCGCTGACAAACGTAAGGCCTATTTCCCCGTCGCTTTTGTAGAACCCTATGCAGGGAATGAGCAACGTTTAGGGTTTGATCGCGGGTCAGAGGCGATGCAACGTCAAACATTAGAAGCATCACGAGATTCAGGCCAAGAGATGGTCACAGCAATCCTGTCCCAAGATCAGGATGTGCCCAAAATGTTTTTCAAGGTTTCTCCTGTCTATCGTAATCAGCCGCAAACCCTTCAAGACAGACGATTAATGTTGCGAGGCTTTGTGGTGGGGGTCTATCGGCTTGATGCTCTACTGGCCCCTATTGTGGAGCAGGCTACTCAAGCTGGACTGTCAATTCAGTTGATCGATCAAACCAATTCTCAGACCTCTCAACTGCTCTATACAAATACCAATCCGGAAGTCCCCCCTTCGGATTTAAGGCGAACGACGACTTTATCTGCAGTACAGGGGAGAAATTGGGTTGTGGTCACTCAGGTCACCCCTCAATTTATTCAGCAACACACCAGCGGGTTATGGGTCTTTCTACCTTTTGTGGGGGTGTTGCTTCTGCTGGCAGGAGGCAGTGTGTTCATTTGGAAGTTGCAGCAATCCGCTGACCGTCAACAAGACCGATATTTTCAAATGATGGCCAACCCGTCTCCTGCTCCCATGTGGGTCGCGGATGCAGACAGGATGTTCTCATTTTTTAACCAAACTTGGTTAACCACGACGGGACGAACGATGGCAGCTGAGATCGGTTATGGATGGATGTCAGGCATTCATCCTGACGATCGACAACGATGGCAGAAAACCTATGAGTCGAGCTTTAACCAACAGCAAGAATTTGCGATCGAGCATCGACTGCGCCAGCGGGATGGTAGCTATGCCTGGATGCTTTCCCTGGGAAAACCTAGATATACCCAGGATGAAACATTTTGTGGATATGTTGGCACCACGATGGATATCACTGCCCTGAAACAAGCAGATGCTCAATGTCAAATGGTCAATACAGAGCTATTGCGGTCCAACCAAGAATTAGAGCAGATGGCTTCAGTCCTCTCTCACGATATGCGCGAGCCCTTGCGTAAAATCCAATCTTTTGCGGAGCTAGTGCAAGCAGACTATGTCGATAACATTGATGAACAAGGACAACGGTATTTTGAGTATGTGATTGACGGAGCAGAGCGAATGCAGGCCATGATTACTGATTTGCTCGCCTATGCCCGGTTATCGTCCGAAGACCGAGAGGTCACTTTAACCAATTTGGGAACAGTGTTAGAGCAAGTCCAGCAAGATTTAAGCCTGACTATTGCTGAAAGTGAAGCTGTGATTGAAGTAGGCGACTTACCTGTAATGATGATCAATCCGACGGATATGCAGCGGGTATTTCAGAATTTATTGTCTAATGCCTTAAAGTTTCGAGGAGAGGCCGTTCCCCATATTCAGATCTCAGCTAGCAAACTCCACAAACATTGGTTAATCACGGTTGAAGACAATGGTATCGGTATCTCAGAGGATGCTGTAGAAGATATTTTTGTGATGTTCAAGCGCTTGCACAATCGCACAGACTACGACGGCACGGGTATCGGCTTGGCGATTTGCAAGAAAATTATTGACCATTATGATGGTTCGATCTGGGCTGAGTCGAAGCTAGGGGAGGGGACCACGTTCCATATCAAACTCCCTAGCCATTTCCAAGATCATTGGACAACGGACCAACCTTTTGTAAGTGTATTCGATTTTTAAAACGTCTACCTATGGGTTGATATTGGAGCAGCAGAAGACTCGAAAATATCACAAATTATCAAGGAGACATGAGGGAGAATCGCAGGTTGGGCATACTGCCGTCAAACGGCAATTGACTACCGTTCTGCTCATCTTTGAACGATATGAATATTTCAACCTGGTTAGACTGCATTATTTATGCAAAGTACGCTGACTATTGAGCATATGCTGGATTGTCATCCACCCGTGTTGTCACTTGAGGTGACATTACTGGAGGTTGTGCAAATGATGCAGGCTGGAGAAATTCCCCATTGGCAGAGATCTCCTCCAGCAAAGGTGGGCAATCCGCAAAATTATGTGGTCGTGCTTGAGCAAGGAAAGGTTCAAGGTCTGCTGACAAATCAGGATATTGTACGTTGGGTCGCTGAGCAACGGAATTTTGACCAAACCCTGCTCATGGACGTACTGAACGCTGCCGTAACGTATCCACAGATATCTGAATTAGCCACCTGGGAGCAGGCAATGCACTGGTTCCAAGTCGTTAAGCTGCCCTATCTACCGGTGGTAGACGATCAGCAGCTAGTTGGGATTTTAAGCCTGGAGCAGTTACGCATCTGGGAACTGACCTCAGTCCAGTCCAACGTTGTGGCGACTCAGCCGATTGAAGAGGGTTCCACAGATGTTGTTCAACGCCAGCTGGCTGAGATTCAACAACAGCAATCGCAGCAGCAGCGCTTTTACAGCGCTCTACAAAGTGCGATGGAAGGAATTGCTCAACTCGACCCGCAGGGTTGTTTTATGGAGGTTAATCGGACCTATGCCCATGATGTTGGCTATAGTCCCGAAGAATTAGTGGGGTTGCCCTGGCAAACCACCGTGTTTGCCAACGACATTCCCATTTTGGAATCGGCTTACAACATTATGCTAGACACGGGCAAGATTTCTGTGGAAGCACGAGGAGCCACTAAACAAGGGGCCGTTTTCTATCAGCAGCTCACGATGGTGGCGAATCGGAACGACCAGGGCGAGTTTCTAGGGCATTTTTGTTTTATGCAGAATATCAGCGATCGCAAACTGGCCGAAGTCAAGCGAATTGAAAGCGAACAGCGATTTCAGGCTATAGCTGACTGTTCATCCACGCTGATCTGGGTCGCGGATCAGCGAAATCAACGGACCTATTTCAACGCAGAATGGCTGAAGTTTACGGGTAGGTCTTTAAAGCGAGAAATTGAAGAGGGGTGGGCAACGGGAATTCATCCTGCAGATGTTCATGACTGCCTAGCAGCCTTTGCCTTGGCCTTTGAAGAACAGCGATCGGTTCAACTCGAATATCGGTACCTGAATCATGCGGGCCACTACCGATGGTTACTCGATTCTGGACGACCCCGATTTTTGCCGAATGGGGAGTTTGTGGGCTATGTGGGATCTTGCATTGATATCACTCCCTTTAAGCAGGTGGCTGACTCCCTAGAACAAGCGAACTACCAATTACAGGAAAATATCAATAAGAGTATTGATGCCTTAGTGGGGGCAAATGCCCAATTAGAGGAAAGTGAGGCTCGATTTCGCTCCTTGGCAGACTCCTTACCTGCATTGATCTGGGTCTGCGATACTGAACAACTCTGCACTTACGTTAATCAGACTTGGCAAACCTTTACGGGACGTTCTCTGGAGCAAGAAACCAATTTAGGCTGGCTGGATACCATTCATCCTGATGATCGCCCCCGGTTTATTGACCAGCTCCAGACTTGCTTTTCTGAAGAAATCCCTTTGCATTTAGAGTATCGACGATGCGATCGCAACGGCACGTACCGCTGGATTCTCAATACCGGTATTCCTCGATATATCGCCGATCAGTTTGCGGGGATGATCGGCTGCGGCCTAGATATCACGGTGTCGAAGCAAAATCAGGTTGCCTTAGAACAAGCTATCTCTGAATTAACGCGTTCGAACCGAGACTTAGAAGAATTTGCCTATGTTGCTTCCCATGATCTGCGAGAGCCATTACGCAAAATTAGAAGCTTTTCTGAATTACTGGTCGAAGATTATGCAGACCAGATTGATGACACGGGTCGCCGCTACTTTGATTACGTGATTGATGGTGCTGCGCGAATGGATGCCTTAGTGCAATCTGTCCTGCAATATTCTCGGGTTGGTCGTCAGCAAGAGATCCCTGAACCCGTTGATCTAAATACTGTCGTCCAACAAATCGCCAATGATTTCAGTTTAGTGATTGAACAAAAGCAAGGCTGGATTATTTATGATGAGTTGCCGACGATCATCATCAGCAAAATCGAAAGCGTGCAGCTCTTTCAAAACCTGATTGGCAATGCCCTCAAGTTTCATGGTGTTCAACCGCCCCATATTACGGTTAAAGCCCAACGCCAAGGCACTCATTGGCAGATTTCAGTCAGCGATACGGGAATTGGTATCGCGCCGGAATTTTGCGATCGCGTGTTCACCATGTTTGCCCGTCAACATCAGCGCGATCAATATCCCGGTACAGGCATTGGTCTCTCCATTTGCCGAAAAATTGTCGAGAACTATGGGGGCCAGATTCATTTTGAGACCGAAGTTGGCAAAGGCACCACCTTTATTTTCACCCTGCCAGCGATGGACTAAGCTCTTAGCAATGTTCATTGCCGAGGCTGCAACGTGACCGCTCCTGCCACCTCCAACTTTTATCGCCTCCACCCCCGCGTTCAACAGTGGATTGCCAGCAAAAAATGGCCCTCCCTGCGAGAAATCCAGGAGTTAGCTATCCCCCCTATCTTGGCCGGGGATAAGGATGTGATTATTACTGCAGCCACGGCCCAAGGCAAAACCGAAGCGGCTTTTCTGCCCGTATTTTCACAACTGGTCGATCAGCCTGCCAAAGGCATTCAGGTGATTGGACTGGGGCCGCTTAAAGCCTTGATCAATGATCAGCATCGTCGTCTATCGGCCATTGGCGATTGCCTGGATGTGCCCGTATGTCCCTGGCATGGGGATATTGGCTCTGGTCCCAAGCAACGCCTGCTCAAACAGCCTGCTGGTGTGCTGCTGATTACCCCGGAGTCATTGGAAGCCCTGTTTGTTCTCCGGGGGCAAGAGCTGAATCGCTTATTTGCCTCCCTCTCCTACATTGTGATTGATGAAATGCATTCCTTTATCAGCATTGAGCGGGGCCGCCAGCTCCAATCCCTGATGCAGCGAGTTGAACAAGTGGTGGGGCGTCCGGTTCCTCGGATTGGCTTGAGTGCCACTTTGGGGGATATGTCCTTAGCCGCAGAATTCCTCCGCCCAGGACAGCAAGAACGGGTCCAGCTCGTCCAGTCCTTTGCCAAAGGCGATGAATTGAAGCTACAGCTCCGAGGCTATCGATCATCGCCAACCCCAGACCCGGATGAAGAGGAAGACGAAACCACGCCACCCCCAGATGCCTTGGACATTGCTCAGCACCTTTTCCAATCCCTGCGTGGGGAAAAGAATCTGATTTTTATCAACAGTCGCCGCCAGGTGGAGCGCTATGCCGATATTTTGCGCAATCTCTCAGCAGAATACCGGGTGCCCAATGAGTTTATGCCCCATCATGGCAGCCTTTCCAAGGAGCTGCGGGCCGAGGCGGAAGAAGCCCTTAAGCGAGATCATCCTGTCAACGTGATTTGCACCATGACCTTAGAAATGGGGATTGATGTGGGCGCTGTCCAGTCCATTGCTCAGATTGGCCCCCCTAGCTCCGTGGCCAGTACTCGCCAACGATTAGGACGCTCTGGCCGACGGGCAGGCGATCCAGCCATTATGCGGGTCTATGTATCGGTGCCCCAATTAGATTCCTACACTTCCCCAGAGCAAGCGTTATATCCCGATTTAGTGCAAGCCATCGCCATTATCAATTTGCTGCTAGAGGGCTGGTATGAACCGCCGATTGCTGGACGTCTGCATATTTCCACTCTGATTCAACAGTTGCTATCCAGCATTGCCCAACAGGGCGGTATTCGGGCCGATCAGGCTTGGCATGACTTCTGCGAGGCAGGTCCCTTCCAAGAAATGGAGC
Organism: Acaryochloris marina MBIC11017; assembly: GCF_000018105.1. Taxonomy (GTDB): domain Bacteria; phylum Cyanobacteriota; class Cyanobacteriia; order Thermosynechococcales; family Thermosynechococcaceae; genus Acaryochloris; species Acaryochloris marina. Next base: position 3,919,024 of record NC_009925.1, on the reverse strand, counting down.
AAGGACTGTTTATCAAGCTTTTGCGATGCTTAGGAGAGCGCGATCTAATCCAGCAAAGCCAGGATGGCCTGTTACTGTTGGGTCTGAAAGGCGAGCGATTGGTCAATCACTACACGTTTTACACAGCTTTTTCCACAACCGAAGAGTACCGAATCAGCACACCAGAGAATGTGTTGGGTACCTTACCCACTTCCATGCCCATTGCCGAGGAGATGGTGTTGCTGTTTGCAGGCCGACGCTGGCAAGTCCAGTCTGTAGATAGTGAAAAACAGGTGGTGATGGTAGTCCCCGCAGATGGGGAAGGACAAGCGCCCCGTTTTGGAGGCAGCAGTGGTTTTGTTCATGATCGCGTGCGGCAAACTATGCGCGAGATTTACCGTTCCACGGATATGCCCGTTTACCTGGATGACACGGCTAAAACACTCTTAAAGGAAGCAAGAACTCAATTTCGCGATTGTGGTTTAGATCAAGAATATATCGTTGGTGAAGATGAGCAGGTCTTGCTCTTTCCCTGGCGAGGCAGCTTGGTGATGAATACCCTACAAATGTTGCTGTTAGATAGTGGCTTGAAGGCGAGCCAAGAGGGGCTAGCCATTAAGGTCAAGGGGGTGGAACCGGATGAGCTGATGCCCTATTTTCAGTCTTTGGTGAATCTAGGTCCTGCTAACCCGCTACGTTTAGCCGATGTAGTGCGAACGAAACGCAGTGAAAAATATGACTGGGTGTTGACGGACGAGTTATTGAACCATAACTACGTAGCTCGCTTTTTCGATCCCCAAGGCACTTGGGAAACGGTTTCAGAAATCTGTAGTGGAGGTTAGGTTAGATCAGTCGGCATCCGGTTCACCATAACCAACAATGGTAGATATCAATCATTGGGATACTCTATTTCAGTGCATTCAGCAGCATGACCTATTGGGTTTCCAGCAACAACTGACCATCGGAATAGAGATCAATCACCTTGATCTTGAGAGAGAAACAACTCTTGTAATCAATGCTATTGATCGTAATTGGTTAGAAGGGGTGCAGGTGTTGATTGACGCTGGAACCGATGTCAATCAAACTGCATGCTGTGAAAGTGCTCCGATTTTGTCCGCTATTCAAGTGGGCAATATTGAGATCTTGCAAATATTGCTTGGTCATGGAGCGAACCCCAATGTAGCTTGCCTCGGGCAACCCTTAACTGAAGCGATGCGGGCAGATCGATTTGACATGGCTGGCTTATTAGTCGAGGCTGGCATCAACGTCAATACTCTCAGTGAGTCTGGACGTACATCGCTGATGGCGGCGGCTACGGGAAAACTCGCCTGGGTGAGGTATCTGATTTCAGTCGGGGCAGATGCAAATATTGTGGACAATGATGGCAATTCAGCCCTGGTGATGGCTGCCTATTCAGGACATCAAAAAATTTTTGATTATCTATATGCCCTCACAGATGGCGAAGAACAACGGCAATATTCGCAATCTGTACTGCCTATAGGTCTGTTATACCAAGAGCGACTGCGTGACACCCTGACTCACAGATTTGCTGCAGCGGTGGCCCAAGGAAATATTTCTGATCTTATCCGTATGCTTGCGGAAGGAGCGGATATTAATAAGCTAAATGCAAATGGTGAAAATGCATTACATGTCGCTGCTACACGGGGACAGTTAGCAGTGGTTAATCTTCTTATCCAAGCGGGGGCAAATCTAGAGGTTTGCTCAGATTCAGAGGTCTCTCCCCTCTATCTAGCTGTCATTGGGAACCATGCCGACATCGTTCAAGCTTTAATCCATGCCGGAGCAACGCTAGAGATTAATGATTTGATAGAAGCTGCATGTTTTAACAGCATTGATTCAGCTCAAATCCTAGTGGATGCTGGCTTGGATGTTAACGCTCGCAATGAAACCGGAGCTACTGCACTTGAAACGGCAAGACAAGGCAAGTTTCCAGAAATCGTTGAGCTGCTCAGACGTGCAGGTGCTGTGGGCAGGTTTGATATTGAATTTGACGAGATACCATTCTGATGAGCAAGACTGAAGCCTCGTGGCAGACCTTGGCTCTCAAAATCAATTTCAATCTGGATGGTCAGATAGGTGAGCAGCTATATCAAGCGATTCACGAAGATCAGGCTCATCATTTCCATAATTTGCTCCATAAGAACAAGATAGATGTCGCGACATACGGCCCTGTTTTTTTAACAGAGGCAATATCAGCCGGGAGCCTTCACACCATTCAACTGCTGATTCATTTAGAGCTGTCCATTAATTGGAAATATGATCTGCAAGATGAGTATCCGCTAACCCAAGCGTGTCGTCTAGGACGGTTAGACATCGTCAAATTTCTGATTCAGGCAGGAGCAAATATTAATCTAAGCGGCTATGAATCTCCACTATGGGCCGCTATAAATTCAAATCATCTTCATATCGCAGAATTTCTAATTAATTCTGGCGCAGATATCAATATCGAGATTGATGATTTTTATAATCTTCTGGGAATAGCTGCTGATAAGGGCCATTTAGAAGGAGTCAAGCTCCTCACTGAATCTGCGATTCATCAATCGCTCAATCCTGAGTTACTGAATATAGAATTGGCATTGCACCATGCCGCAATTAGTGGTGAAGCAGAGATTTTTAGCTACCTAGTTAATTTTTGCACTCACCAGCTTGAATTTTTTGATTACTCTGCCATTGATGATTTACAAGACACTTTACAGATTGGGATTATCAGAAAAAGCAGGCGTGAAGATCCATGCATTTCTGATTGTCTTAAGGCAGTTGCAGAAAACGATATTACTCGCCTCCAAGAACTGATTGCGAGTGGAATTGATATTAATCTGTATACCGATAAGGGTTATACGTTACTCCATACGGCAATTGACCAAGAATCGATAGGCGTTGTCCATGTTCTACTGGATGCTGGCATTGATTATGAACTGCAGGATGAAGACTGTTTTCATGCAACGCCACTGCTGATGGCATCTAGAGGTAATTTCCCTCACCATCCCGAAATCGTCGAAGCATTACTGCGTGCAGGCGCTGATGTTAAAGCAAATCATAAGGGCATGACGCCATTGATGATTGCGATTAACACTTACTTCAAGCAAATTATTGATGTACCAGAATTTTTTGTGCGTCCATCACGGGAGGCGCGAAGACGTAATGCAATACAAGTAATCAGGTTATTGTTGCAATTTTGTTCAGAGGTTAACTCTCAGGATCTACAAGGCAGAACTCCCTTGATGCTAGCTGCCCCAACTAATGATTCTATATTGATGCAACTGTTACTATTTTCTGGTGCTGCTCCCAGCCTGCAAGATACAGCAGGAAAAACTTATGTGGATTATGTCCCCTAGCAGGTGACAGATGAAACACAACCAAACCCTCAACTTTTTGTGAGCAGCCGTCGTTGATACGTGTGGACCTTATCCACAAATTCATCTAAGAAGGTTTGATGGATCAACTCGCAATCTAGCCCCCTAGTCCTTTCCACAGCTCTCAAAATTTCCTCACACTCCTCCACAGACTGACTTTTCACGGTAAATTCTAGAGCGCTTTCCCCATTGCGATTGTAGGGAATTGTTCTCCATTCAGCTACGATGACCAAATCCTGAGTTTGGAGATGATTAGGATGCAGACATGGTGGAAGAAGAATTTTGCTGAGTGTCAATTCAACGATGACCGAAGGTCGGTCGTAGACCATCAGCGCTTGACCCATCGAGCTCTCAAAATTGGTCAAGCGATTAGTGCAAACTTCGGCCAAGCCCTGTTGAGCATTTTCAAGACTGCAACAGATCTCAAACGCTCTTATGAGTTTTCGCTAATGTGAAAACCAACTTCTCTCAAATCATTACTCCTCATTGCCATGCAACTGCCCATGCCATCACCGAGGAAGAGATTACCTTGTGCGTGGGTGATACGAGCTTTTTAGACTACGGAGGCATCAAGAAGAAGCGTCAAGGCTATGGTCCTCAAGGCAATGGGGGGAATGGCTTATTGCTCCACAGTGCCTTAGCTGTTGACCCCGAGCAAGGCCAACCATTGGGGTTGCTATGGCAAAAGGTATGGAATCGTCAGCATCGACCCCAGCCTCCGAAAAAGGAAACCCCTCGACAAAAGAAGAAGCGTCAGGCAAAGGCGCGACAAACTTCTCGGAACCGACCCTTTGAACAAAAGGCATCCTATCGGTGGGTCGAAGCGATGCAAGCCGTAGAAAAGATAGTGAGTCCTTCTACTCGTTCCATTCATGTGTTTGACCGAGAAGGAGATATTGCCGAAGTGTTTGAGCGGCTCAATCACCTCAACAACACAGGGGTTGTGGTTAGAGCCTCACATAATCGTCGGCTTGAGCAAGACCCCAATCGACTGTGGAAAAAACTGGAAGCCCAAAGTATTCAATTCGAGTATGAAATTGACTTACCCAAAACGAAAGACCGGAGTGCACGTATAGCCAAGCTAGTGGTGCGCTGTTGTCTCGTCCAACTGCAGCGACCTACCCGTCTAGCTGATAGTCATCCCCTCCAGGTATACGCCGTCTATGCCACAGAAGTAGATCCCCCAGAGGATGAAGACCCAGTGTCATGGATGTTGCTCACGAGTGAAGCAGTCACCACTATGGAAATGGCTCAGACCATTTTGCGCTGGTACACGTACAGGTGGAGAGTGGAGGAATATCACAAAATTCTCAAATCGGGGACTCAGGTGGAGCGGTATCGTTTGGCTGCTGAGGGGATGAAAACCTTATTAGGATTCCTGTGTGTCACTGCTGTAGAACTGTTACGCTGGACCTACTTAGAACGCACATCCCCTCAACGGCCTGCTCAAGATGTCGTCACACCTTTACAGATTAAAGTTCTCAGAGCGAAGACATCGAAGGTTCCCAAAAACCTCACGGTTGCATGGGCAGTGAAAGCAGTTGCACGACTTGGAGGATATCTGGAGCATCGTCGCAACACACCGATGGGGATTCAAGTGCTTTGGAAAGGATGGGCTAAGTTAAATCTCCTAGTCGAGGGCTGGCAGTTAGCGACCCAGGAGACTTAGCGGGAAAAGTCAGGGTGAGACAGTTGCAGCAGGACTATTCCATTCGCCAAATTTGTCAGGTACTCAATTACCCACGCTCTCAAGTGTATTACCATGCCAGAGGCCAACCAGATGAGAGCGAACTAAAAGCGGCCATTGCTGGAGTTGCTGGAGCCTATCCGACTTATGGCTATCGTCGAATCACCGCCCAACTGCAGCGTCAGGGGTATTGCGTTAACCATAAACGCGTGGCTCGACTAATGCGACAGATAGGGATTATGGCCAAGACCAAAGTCAAACGCAAACGCACCACCAATAGCGAACATTCGTTCCCTCGCTATGGCAATCGAGTGTTGAATCTCTCCATCGACCATCCTGAGCAGGTGTGGGTGGCGGACATCACGTACATTCGCTTACAGCAGGAGTTTGTCTATTTGGCCGTCGTGATGGATGTCTTTACTCGCGCCATTCGTGGCTGGCATCTGTCCCGCCATATCGACCAGCAACTAACGTTGAGGGCGTTGAACAAGGCGTTGGAGCGGGCAACGCCTGAGATTCACCATTCTGACCAAGGGGTTCAGTATGCCGCTGCAGCCTATATGCAATTGCTCCAACAACACCAAGTGCAAATCAGTATGGCCGAGGTGGGACAGGCTTGGCAAAATGGCTATGCTGAGCGATTGATGAGAACGATAAAAGAAGAAGAGGTCGATTTATCAGACTATCGAAATTTTACTGAAGCGTATGAGCACATTGAGCAGTTTCTAGAAGATGTGTATATGCATAAGCGGATTCATTCATCACTGGGGTATTTGACACCCTGTGAATATGAGCAGCAGTGGAGACAACAGAACAATCACTATTGTATGAATAAGGAGGATAGCGCTTAATTCATCTATTGCCCTGTCCGAATATAGGGGTTCACTTCAGATGTTCGCCTTGAGGGGGCTGATTTCCGTTCGGCAGAGTTAGAGGGAGTGAACTTGAGCAACGCCAACTTAAGCAATGCTCTTTTCTTTGGTACATCCTTAGGAGACATCAAACCGGCTAGCTTAAAGAGTAACTATATCGAGAGCTCTACAGTGAGAAGAGAGTTGCAACATGGTATTGATCAGATGCACGCCAGATTGCAGACTCAAGCGACTCGGGTAATTGAGCTGGGTGGCCGCTCAACCCTTGGCTATATCCTGCGGACACAGCAGGCTTTTTATCTGGAGCATGATCGATTTGCGCTTGACATAGGTGAGCTGCAGGTTGATGCTAAGCGATTCACAACAAACTATAAATTCAAGATGTTTGCTCTGAAAGCTCCCCAGTCAGATGTATTACCGTCGGGGCAAAACCAAGCAGTATGGATTGCGGCCCTTCCCCACAAACCGCAGTGGCAAAGCTATATCGGTTTTGTTTGGCGGGGCTTGGAAAGTCCAACTTTCGGCTTTGGAAATGACCAGGGCTTTGTTGCATGAATCGCGTAAAGGCTAGATGAATTGCCTCTCCTCGTTATTCTTAAGCTTCAACCCAAACAGTCTCGGGTTTGGCGATCTGAATCATTCGATTGAGTGCCGCACACTGCAGGAGTAACTCTGTGGCTTGATTATCAAAGTTACGGGAACGTACCTGACCCCCAAAGATAGTTTTGAAGCGAAACATCGTCGTTTCAGCTAGAGACCGCCGATGATAGTGGGCTTGTTTTTTCCACCTCTTTCGTCCCTGTTTTCGGATGGCTCTGAGATTTTGATCTCGTGGATGGGGTGGAGCATTGCAGTTTCCATGTTGCCAAATTTTGGCATTCTTCCTTGGGGGAATTGCAGCTGTGGCATTGCGCTCCATGAGGGCATCATAGCAATGACTTTGGTCATAGGCTCCGTCAGCAGAGACCTGTTCAATCTCATCGTCGATGCCTTCAAGGAGATCTTCAAACACTTCACCATCCTGAACGTCATTGGTTGTCACGACACCCGTGAGAATTTCTCCAGTGGACTCATCAACACTCAAGTGAAGTTTACGCCACGTCCGACGTTTGCTCACACCATGTTGCCTGGTTTTCCACTCTCCTTCACCATAGACTTTGACCCCTGTGCTATCGATAACGACGTGAATGGCACCTTGCTTAGGTATAACGGGCAATGAAATCGATAGCTGACCTTTCCGCCGAGAGACGGTGCTGTGGTCACAAACGGGAAGCTCAATTCCCATCAACTCAAACAATGAATTTAGAAATCCTTCGGTTTGACGCCCTGCTAAACCATAGATACATTTGACGGTCTCGAAGGTGGAGATTGCTGTATCGCTATAGGTCAGAGAGGCTCCCCGCTTTTGTCTCGGTGTGGTTTCTAGCCAATGAACGATAGCTGATTGTTCGAGCCAGAAGGTCACACTTCCCCGCTGTTTGAGACCAGCGTTATACTCGGACCAGTTGCGGATTTGGTAACTCATGGGCTAGCGGTTTTTGGTGGTACATAAACTCTAGCCCGCGCCTAATCCGCAGCACCTATTCATGCAACAACGCCAATGACCAGCGAAAGACAGCACAACCCTCCTCGTTATCTATTGTGTGCCGTTCTAACCAACCCGTAGCTCCAGCCCCTTCGCCGCCTCGCTTGAACAATCAAGGTCTTCATCATAGTGATGCCATGTGCCCACAAGGCTACTCCCTAGTGAAATAATAATTTTGCATCCCATATACATCTCATAGCTGATGTCACTTGACGATTCAAGGTGAATTTGAAATGCAAGATTTGCAAGTGAAGCCCAAAACACGCATCTATTACTTTGATGCGTTAAAAACGATCTCTATCTTTTTAGTTTGCATCTATCACTACAATGCCTTAAATCTGGACATCATTAATAACCCTGGTCTAGGGGTGTATATCAATTATTTGTTTTATGGCCTTTCCAGTATGGCGGTTCCATTATTTTTTATGGTCAATGGAGCTTTGCTCTTAAATCGGCCCTATCGGCTAGAAAAGCATATAAAAAAAACGATTTATCTATATATATTGTTGAATTTGTGGAGCTTGATTTCGCTCACTCTATTTATTCCTATTGATGGGGCAACCTATTCCATTAAAGAATTTGTGAGCGCATGGTTCCTGCTGAAAGTTCATGTGAGTAACCATCTGTGGTTTTTGCAAGCCTTAATTTCTGTCTATTTATTGTTCCCTGTGATTAAGGCTGTGTATGACTTGGAAGATAATAAGCTGACTTTAAAAATACTGTGTTTTGTGGTGTTTATATTTTCATTTGGTAGTTTATTTCTTCATACGATCTTGAACATAGCTGAAACAGTCTTAGGTTTTAACTATATTAACTCTAACAGTTTTAACTTTTTCCCAGGTCTCAATCCATTTAATCAGTACGCCTATACCTATATTTATTTTATTTTGGGCGGCATTCTTTCTGCTCAATTTTCACCGGATAAGATAGGGGCTAAACGGACAATCTCTCTTAGGAAAATAAGTCTATTTTCATTCTTATTGGCATGGGTGTCTTTATTTTTGTATGGAGTAATGACAACTGTTTCTAGTCAATCTTTCTACGATACGGTTTGGAATGGATACTATTCCATGATGACATTGGTTATGTCAGCAGCCTGCTTTTATTTTCTGTCCAGTTTGTCTTATGGAAATAAGCTATTAAATTCTGTCTTTGTGGTAGTGGGGACCAGTACGTTTGGGATCTATCTGCTCCATCGGTTTGTCGGTGCTGTGTCTATAAAATATTTTCAAAATATTCCATTCTCTACAAACTTGTTGCCAAATTTGCTGTATTGCCTTGGTGTCGTAGCAGTTACGTTATTAGCGGTTCAAGTCCTGAAAGCAATTCCCTTGTTTAGAAAGACGGTCGATCTCTAGCATTAATGTAAATATGTGTTGTCAAATGTTTATCCCTGAGTGATGTACGGGATGGGATGTGCGATTCTGCCTATCAAACGGTGGTGCCAGAAAAGACTTAACGCTGAGGATGGCGATATAGAACTTTGAGGGAAGACGAGGTCTGGACTCTAATATTTATGGGATCTTAAAGGCAGTACTCTCGTTCTCTCTAGCCTGAAGACTGGTACACCCCAGTGAGGAGATGAACCCTAGTCCATGCTTAGATAAGCAGTGGGTTGATGATGTGCACTGCAACGGGATTGTAGAAACTTTTGGTGAAGTCCACTGCCTCCTCCAAACCCCGACAGGGGTGGTCCCTTGACGATCGGGATCCGGCCGCGATCGCAGCTTTGATACCGCGCTGGAAGTGGTTTTACGACTGCTATTTTCGGGTCCAAACCAGTGGCTGGCAACATGTTCCCACCGCGAAAGCGTTATTTGTCGGTTCTCACAATGGTGGATTAGCAGCCCCTGACCTCCATATGTTGATGTATGACTGGTTTTGTCGGTTTGGGGCTGAACGACCGATTTATGGACTGATGCATAAGGGCATGTGGCAAGTCAGTCCGAGTGTCGCTGAATTTGCCACCCTAGGAGGAGCGATTCGGGCTTATCCAACAGTGGCTAGGGCGGCGTTTCAGAGGGGCGCTAGCGTTGCCGTATTCCCGGGGGGGGCCCAGGATGTGTTTCGACCCCATCGACTGCGGGACCGGATTCATTTTTGCGATCGCAAAGGGTTTATCAAGCTAGCCCTCCAAGAAGAGGTCCCAATTATCCCCTTTATCTCCTGGGGAGCCCATGACACCTTGTGGGTGTTAGCGGATTGTTATGAATTTATAAAACAGCTGCATCATCTAGGTATGCCCTGGCTATTAGATACGGATCCAACTATTTTTCCCATCTATCTGGGGTTACCCTGGGGGCTGAGCATCGGACCCTTGCCCAATTTTCCATTGCCCATGCAAATTCACACACAGATTTGCCCTCCGATTCACTTTGAGCGATACGGCAGACAAGCTGCTAAGGATAAAGTCTATGTTCACGCTTGCTATGACCGGGTGGTTCGTAACATGCAAGATGCCTTGGATCAGCTCATCTTAAAAGCGAGCGAAGCTAGGGAACAGTAACTTGCAGGGAGAAGGAGAAGTTGAACCCATGACGGGCAGGCATGGAAACGTGAATGTTAAATAACTAGGAAATCATGAACGTCAGCCACCCCAAGTGATTTTAAGAACCATGTATACCTCATCTGGTTAAGGGCTGCTCCATGGGTTTGATTGTGCAAACTTCCCGATATCTTCCCGAATTTTGACTGCTTTTCTTCACCTAAATTCAATACAGTCAAAATAAAGCACTAAATATACAGTGTATAAATTCTTCCAAGACTAACCGTCTAGCGTACATCTAGAGCAAAGTCTGCTGTTATTGACAGAAATGGACTTGTTCTTAGCGTTGTATACAGAATGATGTGTTGAAAATGTATATTTCCCAAAATATACCGTCTGCCCCTGTAGAACCCACTCTGAAATATAGTAATGATTGAAAAAACTGTGACTACGCACTATTTCAATAATGCTATAGTGCATCCTTCAACCACCATGACTGAAGACATCTCCATTTATGATTTTCTCAACTTAGTGAATTGTTTTAGTGGTGTTGTCAAAGTATTTTTAGGTGCAAAGGTAACAGCGAACTATTTAACGGAGACTAAGCCAGAGTTTGCCTATCTAGCTGATTTTGAAATTGATCGCAATGCACAGTTTCAATTTCGGGGAGATGGCAATCGCAAAATTACTGCCATTATCCATCTGGGGTTCAAACTTTGGTTTAATGCTTTTTTTAAGCGAGTATCGGTTCTTATTCAGGATTTACCGGAATTAATCAAGTTGGAATGTAATAAGCAAGATAAATTGACCGTTTTATCTCTGATTCCTGCTGGCTACTTATGTGAAGTGGGTGATCTACAAGACGCCAATACGGCCTTGTTCTGAACATTGGCAGGTTTTTGCTATTCTTTATCCTAGGGAAATAGATTTCTCATTCCTCATCGCTTCAAGTTCCAGGCAAAGCCTGATTCCGTCCATGAATATTGCATATACTCATATTCACTCCCTGATCCAGCAGGGTAAGGAGGATGGTCAGTAGGAAAAGTGCTGACTGTTCTGCATCCAGTGTTGCCGCAACACTTCATCGTATTAAAAGACTACAGACCGATCGGAGATATCGCGATGCTCAAGGGGCTTGCTTTATTGAAGGAGTACGTAACTTTGTACACGTGTCTGATAGCCGCCTCGATATTGCTGTTATTGTCTATAGCGAAAAGCTCCTAACAGCGCCTTTAGCTCGCAAGCTGGTCCGACGCTTTCGTCGGTCTGGGGTAGAGACGATTTCGGTGTCTCCAGAACAATTTCGCGGAATTTCTCAAACTCATCGGGCTTCAGGGATAGGAGCCATTATTCGACAACGATGGCAGCGCTTACCATCGATCACGCCCAGTATGGGATTGTGGGTGATTCTAGATCGAGTGCGATCCTTGGGGAATTTTGGCACTTTGATCCGCACCCTAGACGCGGGGGGTGGCACTGGATTTATTCTCCTAAATCAGGCGGTTGATCCGTATGCACCGTCTACGGTTCGGGCCTCTATGGGGTCAGTATTTCAGCAACAATTTATTCGGACTCATGATCAGGCCTTGTCTCAGTGGCTGCAACAGCATCAAGGCTATGTGATTGGTGCTTCTCCCGATGGCGAGGAAAATTTTCACACCTTTACCTATCCCAAAAATACACTGCTATTTTTAGGTGAGGAACGCACAGGGTTGTCTCCAAAACAGCGGTCCCTGTGCAATACTCTCCTCAAGATTCCCATGGTGGGTCAGGTTGATTCTTTAAATGTGGCAGTTGCAGGGAGTTTATTTATCTATGAAGTCCTGCGATCACGTATGTTGGATAGCAGTGACTTCAGGGGCAACTAGGCTTCAGCATCCTGAGATGGCCCTGCGGAATAAGTAAACGCCCCATGCCGAAGAGAATTATTCAGAGGCTGGTTTAGGTAGATATCCTTCTACGAGGCAGTCTTCACCGACAATATGCCAGCGTACTCGCTCTAACTGAAGGGCCTCAGTCATCTTATTGAAACCCAAGTCTCCCACCGGGGAAGGCGCATTTTGGCCTCCGACAATTTTGGGGGCAATAAAGGCCAAGACTTTTTGGACCGAACCATCTGCGATCGCACGGGCAGACAAGGTCCCTCCACATTCCCACAATACCGATAGCAGTTCCTTCTTGCCCAAATAAGCCATCACCGTTGCTGGGGTTAGTTCGTCTAAGTTCACGACTTCTACGCCCTGCTGTTCTAGGTAGGCCTGACCCTCCCCATTCGGATGACCTTGGGTGAGCACAATCGTAGGAGCGATATCTGTTTCCCACAAATGTGCCGTTGGCGGTAGATCAAGGGTCCGGCTTAACACCACCCGTAGGGGATTATTGGGGGGCTGATTTGCATCTGCTTTGTGATGGGTTGTTAAATGAGGATTATCCCGGCGGACTGTATTGCCACCGACGATCACGGCATCACAAGTGGCCCGGAGTCGGTGCACATGGGCGCGGGCGACTTCCTTGGTAATCCAAGCACTGTGGCCTGCAGTCGTGGCAATTTTGCCATCTAAGGTCATGGCATATTTAAGGATGCCAAACGGGCGCTGATAGAGGATCCGATGAACAAAGGCTTCATTCACGCGTTGACAGTCAGCCTCTTCTACCCCTGTAATCACCTGAATGCCTGCCGCCCGAAGTCGCTCAATCCCTTTACCTGAGACTCGTGGATCTGGATCGACCATCCCCACCACCACCGTAGCCACCCCTGCTTTGACTAACGCTTCGGAACACGGCGGAGTGCGCCCAAAGTGATTACACGGCTCTAAACTGACGTAGGCGGTAGCACCCTTGGCTTTATCCCCCGCCGCTCTTAGGGCAAATACTTCAGCATGGGGTTCTCCAGCCTTAGGATGATAGCCTTCACCGACAATTTCTCCATCCCGTTCAATCACACAGCCCACAAGGGGATTAGGCGTCGTAAAACCAGCAGCCTTCTGAGCCAGCTGTAAACAACGCTGCATCATCTGTTGGTGGTGCGGATCAATATTCACAGCATCCTTGGAGAGAGAGGGCTGGTCTGACAAAGGATGAATCTCCATTACGGCTATTCACAGAACAGGACTACAGAGAGGCAGGCATATCCCTACTCTAGTTGAGAGTAGCGTGGAATGGTGCTGAGGCGGTATGAATCAAACTGCTTTCTCAGAAATCGCAACAAATTGCACCAGACGGTCTAGCTATCCATGAGTACACTAGAAAGCGTGAATCCAGACTAAACGGCCTATGATTACCCCCATCCTCTCGTTGCTTTGTGTTGGGGTCTCCTATGGACTACTCGGTTGGCACCTCTCGGCCTACCATATTGGCTGGGCGATGGGGTCTTGGTTCGTTGCAATTTCCCTCACAATCCTGTTGTTTTGGGGAGAAGAAGTGACCAAGCGGATGTTCCGTTTGGGGCCTAGGGGCGTCGTCTCCATGCTAATTCTCAGTGGCATCATCACCATGGCCGTCGCTGCTTCCACTTTGTTTGGCTTGATTGTGGTCTTGTTAGCCTCCCAAACCTTGGCACGGCTAGAACTACAATCGTCGGGTCTCAGTCGTCGGCTTACCCTTTTGCTGATGGTTATTTTGTCGATTGGCACCCTCAGCGGTGGCTGGATTGCAGGGATTTATTACCCAAGCAGTCCCTATTGGCTGACCTCTTGTCTCATGTCTGGGCAATAGCCTCTGCTACGATCGCCGATTACCAATAAAAAAGGGAAGCAATAAATTACTTCCCTTTACAACTTTAGGGGTGGTCCCTAAAGCTGATTTATAACGAAGGCCTGTTAACGGTTTATTAATAAATCAACGGCTTATTAAAATGCGTGTTGTTTACTTAAAACCAACCGCTGCTTGCCAAACGAAAGCAAGCGCCAAGAAGAAAAGTGGAATAACAGGCATAACATCCACAATCGGGCTAAAAACGGAGAAGGCTTCAGGTAGTTTCGCCAACAGCAGAACTGCTTCCATGAATAAATGTTCCTTCCAACACAGCTTTTTGAATCGCTAAATATCTTAACATGAATCCTGCTGCCAAAAATGGATCACTGACCTAGGGCGGCTAAGGGCATGTAAGGCATCCACCTGCATCGTCTCTATCCTAGCCGTTAGTATGAGCTACCAAACATCACCCTTAGCCGCGGATTGAGGAGCGATTAATCGAGCTGAGTATCCGAAGAAAACAGCCATGTTCCAAAGATTTGCTGAAACTGATCATCTAGGATTGCCTGCCGAATACGCTGGGTAAAGCCAATTAGCTCCGTAATATTGTGAATACTTAAGAGGGTATAGGCGAGAAGTTCTCGTGAACGTAACAAATGACTGATATAGGCCCGCGTAAAATTTTGGCAGGTATAGCAAGGACAGGCAGAATCCAGGGGAGTAAAGTCTTCCCGGAATCGATTGTTCTTGAGATTCCATCGTTCTCCGGCGACTAAAGCATTGCCATGACGGGCTAAGCGCGTCGGAATCACACAGTCAAACAAATCAATCCCGGCAGCAATGGCTTGCACCATCTCTCGGTAGGTGCCCACCCCCATGAGATACCGGGGTTTATGGACCGGTAACAAGGGCGTTGTCACTTTGACAATTTTTTCAATAAGTTCCGGGGGTTCTCCCACACTGACACCGCCAATGGCATAGCCGGGTAAATCAAATTCCACCACAGATCGCGCGGCAGCTTGACGCAAATCGGCAAAGGTTCCCCCCTGAACAATGCCAAATAGAGCCTGATCAGAGCGGTCGTGCGCCTTAACGCAACGGGCTAGCCAGCGCTGGGTTCGCTCTGTGGCGGCTTGAATCGCGTCTCGACTCGCCGGATAGGAGGGACATTCATCAAAGGCCATGATCACATCCGCTCCCAGGGCATTTTGAATCGCCATGGAAGTTTCGGGCGAAAGATAAATCATTTGACCATCCCGGGGAGACCGAAAACTCACCCCCTCTTCGGCGATGGAACGCATGTCACTAAGGCTAAAGACTTGAAAACCGCCGGAATCCGTCAATATAGGACCTGACCAGCTCATAAATCGATGTAGGCCCCCAGCTTGCTCCACGATGGATTCACCGGGCTGCAAATGCAAATGATAGGTATTAGCCAAAATCATTTGAGCCCCCGTCTCTTGCAGTTGAGCTGGGGTCAAGGTTTTCACATTGGCTAAGGTGCCCACGGGCATAAACCGGGGCGTATCCACAGGACCATGGGGGGTATAAAAGGTGCCAACACGGGCCTGGGTTTGGGAGCAGTGCTGATGACATTCAAACCGAAACTGATTGCTCACAACAACCTCAATATCGCGATGGCCTCTGTCAAAATATCAGGTTTATCCTGAATGCTCAGAACGTTAAGACAAAAAAATACCGGCGTTCTCGCTCAAGAAGACAGCCGGTGAGTATTACTTGAAATAAAGCTCAGTTAGCAGTTGGTATAGACACCACAGCTGTGGGCATGAGTGCTCGAGAGCGACTAGAAGCGGCTTCGGAGCAGCTGCTGAGCTAGAGTAAAGCACCTGTTGGATGATAAACCAGCCAAAGCTCTAAAGCATGGCGGGTAAGCAGCAACAAGCTAGCGGAGACGGACACGATAAACAAACCCATCATTAAGTTAGAGGTAAACAACTCCAACCGTTGGCTTTGCTGAGCAACATGGTCATTCAGATCTCTGATATCAGCATCGAGCTGCTCGAACTGATCCAGGATGCTTTGTTTGAAACCATATGTGTTTTGAGTAATCCAGGTCATAGTTCCTCCTATGAGATTACGCGAGGGAGCATCCATTGGTTAAAGATCCCAAAGGGCTGTGCTTGAAATGAGAGAAGGAGGCTGGGATGGCCACTTTCTACTGATGTTCAAGGTCACGATAGATGGCAAGCTTGAACCCATTGCAACTTGAGCTTTAGCTATAGATTCTTAGGTTCAAATGCAGTTTGCCCAAACTAAAATATATCAAACTTACTGAACGCTGCCTGTCTCCTCTGCTTCTTAATGCGGAGATCTACCCTAAAATCTTCTGTCTAGTCGCAGCCCGAGAAGGTGACCCCTGAGATATCTAAAGGTCATCGGGCAGATTCAAAGACAAATGATAGGTTCATCGCCTAGGGTAGATACTGATGCTGAGATGCAAACGTTAGCCAGTCACACTTCAATTTTTAATTCTAGCCGTTCATCCTGTTAGACACTCACTGTATAGGAAGCCTGCGAATGTCCCAATTGGGTAGTGGATTAACCCTATTTCTAAGCCTCATGGTTGAGGCCATGCCATTTTTGATTTTTGGTGTGTTGGTCTCGGGGGTGCTGCTGATTTTTATTGATGAGAAGCGGCTAATTGCCATGTTCCCCAAGAATCCATTGTTGGGTGCCCTCTCGGGCAGCCTATTTGGCTTTTTATTCCCTGTCTGTGAATGTGGAAATGTCCCCGTTGCTCGACGCTTATTGATTCAAGGGGCATCTGCTCCCGTGGCGATTGGCTTTTTGCTCGCGGCGCCAACTATCAATCCTGTGGTGATTTGGGCGACGTGGACCGCATTCCCAGATCAGCCTGAAATTGTGGTTTTGCGAGTCGTGTTTTCCTTTGCGATCGCAACCATTATCGGTTGGGTATTTAGCTGGCAATCGGATCTCAAACCCTTCTTGCAGCCCAACATCGCGACCCTAATGCCTGTCCCATCCAGCGCATCTCCAGCAGAATCGACAGAGTCTTCAAGCTTTTTAAAAGCTGGCACCTACTTCCTCGATCAACCCAGCAATCCCATTGCCTTAGAGGCTGCCAACTTGGATGCCGTTATGGCCATCGCTTCCCCTCAGCCCAAATCCCTATGGGACAAGCTGCCGCTCTTGTTAGACAACACCATTCAAGAATTACGAGAAATGGGGGGTGTCTTAGTGCTGGGCAGCTTGCTTGCAACCATTATTCAAATATCAGTCCCCCGCAATATCATCCTCGCCATTGGTCAAGGCCCGGTGACTTCGGTGTTTGCCATGGTGATTTTAGGAGGTATCATCTCCATCTGTTCGACTGTAGATGCATTTTTTGCCCTTTCGTTCGCCTCTACCTTTACCAGTGGTGCTCTCCTCGCCTTTCTCGTTTTCGGCCCCATGTTTGACCTGAAAAGTATGGGCTTATTATTAATGGTCTTTAAACCCCGGGCTGTTTTTTACATCTTTGCCATGGTCTTTCAACTCACCTTGGTGTTTACCCTGATCATTAATCTGTGGATTAGTTAGAGACAGGCTCTATGACAGCAAAACGTATACGCACTAGACTGCTCCCTTACCTATCCGAAGGATTGGCCACTTTGGCCCTCTGCCTATGGGGTATTTTAATTCTGCAATATTGGCAGTCTGGCAAATTGGGGCTACTCATTCATCCCAACTACTATGGCTTGACCCTGGCAGCAGGCTGTTTTTTGCTGATGTTAACGAGTCTTCAGGTCTTAAAGCTTTGGCGTCGGCGAGTTCCTATGCGGTCTCAGCACCTGTCTTTACTATCCCCTCCCGTGATGAGCGGAATTATGCTTGTTGCTGCCCTAATTGGATTACTGATTACCCCCCGTCCTTTCACCAGCCAAACAGCCATTCAGCGGGGCTTACAAGATAAAACGATGGTGACTCGGGTGAGCCCTCAAGCCTTCCGAACCACCAGCCAACCCGAGCGTCGGACATTATTGGAGTGGATTCGCACCCTGGATGTGTATCCAGAACCCGATGCCTATGCTGGGCAAAAGGTGAATGTGGATGGCTTTGTCGTTTATCCAGAAGACTTGTCCGATAACTACTTCACCTTGACGCGTTTTGTGATTAGTTGTTGTGCTGCAGATGCTTATCCTGTGGGTTTGCCAGTGAAGTTAGAGAAAAGCCGCCAAAACTACGCAGTGGATTCCTGGCTGGCGATACAAGGCGAAATGGCGACGGAGACCCTCAATGGTCAACGCCAACTTGTTATTCAAGCCCAGACCCTCAAATCTATCCCTGAACCAGATAATCCTTATTACTATTAGCGATGGCTTCAACATGACTCCCTGTTTGTTGCGTAAAGCACAGATAGGGAACATATTTTATCGCTACAGTGGCCCATGAATGCTGTTAGTGCTTGGACCAACTTTTAGTTTGGCAACTCTTGTTTTGAGTTGGATAAAACCCCGTATTTCTACGGAGAATGATTAATCTATAAGAGGATATTTTTATCTTGTGGAAGATTAATTAAAGATTTCTGATGTTACTTATAATTTATACACAGTAAGAGTTGTAACCATTTTAAAGAGAGTCTCACATGGGCTCTTTTTAACTTTGAAGTATGATCAGTGATAATACTGAGGTCATCTCGGGGCTTACTATGTTTGAGGGCATTAAGAAATTCTTTAGCCTTCAGCAGCATATGACCACCATTTCTAATGCTGTGTATTAGCCCAAAGCTTGGGTCTTCGACCTATAGCAGCATCTTCAACTTGCTTGATGTTCAAGCAAGACTAAGTTATCGGGGGGAATGAAAGATGCTTCAAGCCAATTGTCTTCACTTAGGCAAAAAGAAAGCAATGACCGCTTTTGACACTGGAGTTAAAAAATCTACAGCTGAAACCCTGAGGGATCTGATTCATGCGTATCCTTCGGGTCGCGTGGTGATTCGAGATCCCAATGATCTGTCGATTGGATGGCGAGTATCTTTCAGCCAAGGTCGGGTAAATTTTGCCGAAAGCATTGTTGGCAATCAAGAGCGCTTATCTTACTTACTTCAGCGCTGCATGCCTCAGTTCGAAGGGTCTCGCCCTCAAGAACCTATTTCGGATTACTCTTTTCTCTGCCATCTGTGGCAAGCGGATTATATCTCCCATGATCAGCTGCGGGATTTGCTGATGGCTGTGACCCAAGAGGCACTGATTCATGCCCTGGCGATTCCCCATGCTCAATATCAATTTGAGGCCAATATTCAAATTGACCCTATTTTGTTATGCATGTCTTTGTGGGATTTGGTCCTACCTGTGGAGCAGACGATTAATCAATGGACACTGCTCAGCACTGAGATTCAATCTCCGTTTTCACGCCCCTATATTGTTGATACTGATAAGTTTGCTGAGTATGCAGACTATGTTAGTGAGAGCCTCCCTCATCTAGACCATTTGACTCATGCCCTAGAGCAAGAACAGTCTCTGTATCAGTTGGCCCATACCTTGAGTGTCAAAGTGGGCGATTTGGCTATTTCACTTCATCCGCTGATCAAATTAGGAGCATTGGGGATGAACCCCTACCATCTGGGTGAGGTATTAACCCGACCTCGGGTGGCCTGTATCAACCAGAGTAAGCTGACTCAGCGCTATGTGACTCAGGTCTTAGAGCCATCAGGCTATGATGTGATGCGTTTGAGCGATTCAATTCGAGCATTGCCTGCTTTGCTCAAGCGTCCACCAGTTCTGGCGTTAGTCGATGCAGAACTTCCCCATTTAGATGGCTATCAGCTTTGTCGGATGGTTCATCGGCGTGAATCTTTACGGGAGATGCCCGTGATTATCATGGCTCCTAAACGAGGCATGTGTGATGTCATTCGTACACGCCTTTCGGGGGCCATGGCTTGTTTAGGGAAACCATTCCATCATCAAGAGTTATTGGCATTAGTCCAGAAAGCAGCCGCCGCTTTACCGGTAGATCAACAACAACAGTTACACTCTTTGCCAGTATTAGAAGCTCAATCAAACTCTAAAGCCTTGATCAAAGTCTAGCCGGGGTCGTCAATTCTGCTACTTTGACCGGATCGACAAGGGCTACCAGTCTCCTGACCTATAATAAAGTGTCTGAAAACTCCTCAATCTAGTCATCTGTATGCCCACTGAACTGCAAACTGAGTTGGCTGAGGCGGTAGAAGCGCGCCGCAACTTTGCGATTATTTCTCACCCTGATGCTGGTAAAACCACCTTGACGGAGAAACTACTGCTTTACGGAGGTGCCATCCATGAAGCAGGGGCAGTTAAGGCCAGACGGGCCCAACGTCATGCGACGTCTGATTGGATGGAAATGGAGCAACAGCGGGGAATTTCGATTACCTCGACGGTGTTGCAGTTTGCCTATCAGCACTGCCAAATTAATTTATTAGATACGCCGGGTCACCAAGATTTTAGTGAAGATACCTACCGTACCTTAGCTGCTGCCGATAATGCAGTGATGCTGGTAGATGCAGCCAAAGGCTTAGAGCCGCAAACCCGAAAGTTGTTTGAGGTTTGTAAGTTGCGGTCCCTGCCTATTTTTACCTTTATCAACAAGCTTGATCGACCTGGAAGAGAGCCATTAGAACTCCTGGATGAAATTGAGCAAGAGTTGGGGCTGCAGACCTATGCGGTCAATTGGCCCATTGGCATGGGCGATCGTTTTCAAGGGGTGTTTGATCGGCGCAGTCGTAAAATCCACCTCTTTCAGCGCAGCGATCATGGCAAACGAGAGGCCATCGACACCCAAATCGATTTAGGCGATCCACAAATAGAGTCTTTGCTGGATCAGGAACTCTATTTTCAGCTTAAGGATGAGCTAGAGCTGATTGAGGAATTAGGATCTCCCTTAGATCTGGAGCAAGTTCATAACGGCCAGATGACCCCCATCTTTTTCGGCAGTGCCATGACCAACTTCGGGGTGGAGCTGTTTCTGGAAGCTTTTCTTGACTATGCCCTGAAACCTGGGGCCTATGAGAGTACCCAAGGCACCATTGAGCCGACCTATGAGGATTTCTCAGGATTTGTGTTTAAGCTTCAGGCCAATATGGATCCGAAGCATCGCGATCGGGTCGCGTTTATCCGGGTGTGTTCGGGCAAATTCGAGAAAGATATGACCGTAAGCCATGCCCGTACCGGTAAAACAATCCGGCTTTCCCGTCCCCAAAAGCTCTTTGCCCAGGGCCGTAATTCCCTAGAAGAAGCCTATCCCGGGGATATTATTGGTTTAAATAATCCGGGAGTTTTTGCGATTGGCGACACCATTTTTAAGGGAAAGAAACTGGCCTATGAAGGGATTCCTTGCTTTTCACCCGAATTGTTTGCCTACCTAAAAAATCCGAATCCCTCTAAATTCAAGCAATTTCAGAAAGGTGTTTCTGAGTTGCGGGAAGAAGGCGCAGTACAAATTATGTACTCCGAAGATGAAATTAAGCGGGACCCGATCTTAGCGGCGGTGGGGCAACTGCAATTTGAAGTGGTTCAATTCCGACTCCAAAATGAATATGGTGTTGAAACGCGTTTGGAATTATTGCCCTATTCTGTTGCCCGGTGGGTCAAAGGAGGATGGTCGGCCTTAGAGTCGGTGGGGCGCATTTTTAATGCCATCACCGTCAAAGATAGCTGGGGGCGTCCAGTTTTACTGTTTAAGAATGAATGGAACTTGCACCAAGTGCACGGTGATCATCCTGATCTGGAACTGAGTGCGATCGCACCTTTAGCCGTGGATCAAAACATGGTGAGCTGAGTAGTGCTGTTTCTATCAAAATCTAGTCAGCACTGGTTCTATTCCTCTAAAACTTTTAATAAAGTTGTTGTTAAATATGACAATCTGTTCCAAACCTGCAGATTGTGAGGTTAATCCCTACAATGTGAAGATGAGAATGAGTATTTATGCAGGGGTACACGGCAGAGCATGAGTAGTGGCGAGCTGCAAGGAAATCATCAGTTGTCTGAACGGGAGTTGCAAGTCATTGAACTCGTGGCCTCTGGCCTTAAAAATGAAGAAATTTCTCAGCGGCTAGATATCAGTAAGCGAACGGTGGACAACCACATTAGCAATATCCTCACTAAAACGGACACGGATAACCGGGTTGCTCTCGTTCGGTGGGCTTTGCAGTGGGGTAAAGTATGTCTCGATGACGTAAATTGTTGCACCTTACCTCAGGCTGAGCCATAAAAGATTTTGGCCTTACCCTGGTTGTTTCGAAAGACAGCATGACTGTGACCTACAAAGAATACGATATCCAATGCCCCGGTTTGCCCTTAGCGATTTATCGCGAGATTGCTGCCCATTTACTGCAAGTAGAGGGTGTTGAAACTGAGCTGTTACCCCAAGAAGCCGAACATTTTGATTATTCCCTGAGCCAAATTGGTTGGTTAAGACTGCGCCATCCTCAAGATTTGCCGACTGCCGATCAAGGGCGAATTGATCAAATTCTGAGCTTTTATGCCCAGCGTTATGGGGATTGGATTGCTCGATCCGATGCAGAATCGACTCCCAGCTCTACCTAAGCCGTTGGTCTTGAACGAAAAGTAACAACTCCACTGATAACCACTCATTGATCATCGGGAGAAGGGATGAACCTGACGTTTGCAGAACTGGCCTTACAGTACAAACAAGCGCTGTTAGACGATGTCCTCCCTTTTTGGCAAAACTATTCTTTAGATGAGCAGGAAGGGGGCTACTTTACCTGCTTAGATACCCAAGGTCAGGTCTACGACACGGACAAATTTATTTGGCTGCAAAACCGCCAAGTCTGGACCTTCTCCATGCTCTATAATCAGCTCTCTCCAGACCCTGACTGGCTAGAAGTGGCCCGATTGGGGGCTGATTTTCTGGCTAATAAAGGACGAGATGCAGACGGTAACTGGTACTTTGCTTTGAATCGGGCTGGGGCGCCTTTAGTGCAGCCCTACAATATCTTCTCGGATTGCTTTGCGGCGATGGCTTTTAGCCAATTTGCGGTAGCTTCCCAGGAAGACGCTGCAAAAGCTGTAGCCCTCCAAGCCTATAACAATGTTCTGCGCCGACAACAAGATCCGAAAGGACGGTATAACAAACTCTATCCTGGGACACGTCCCTTAAAATCCCTTGCAGTTCCCATGATTTTGGCAAACTTAACCCTAGAAATGGTACCCCTGTTCGATTCCGCTCAGCTGGATCAGGTCTTGGATCAGACGGTGCAAGAGGTGATGACCGATTTTCTGGATACAGAACGAGGGCTATTATTTGAAGCTGTGGCTCCAGCGGGTGACCAGGTCGATTGTTTTGAAGGTCGATTAATTAATCCTGGTCATGGCATTGAGGCCATGTGGTTTTTGATGGATATTGGCCAGCGCCGCCATGATAAAGCGTTAATTGAACGGGCCGTTGATGTGGTCCTGAATATCTTAGACTTTAGCTGGGACCAGGAGTATGGCGGCTTGTTCTACTTCCTAGATGCAGCAGGACATCCTCCCCAGCAATTGGAATGGGACCAAAAGTTATGGTGGGTTCATCTGGAAACATTAGTGGCCTTAGTCATGGGGTACCGCTTGACGGGTCGAGAAGAATGCTGGCAATGGTATCAAAAGGTGCATGACTATAGCTGGTCCCATTTTGCTGATCCGGGTCGAGAATGGTTTGGCTATTTAAATCGAGCCGGACAAGTCCATTTACAGCTTAAAGGCGGCAAGTGGAAGGGCTGCTTCCATGTACCTAGAGCTTTGTTTCTCTGCTGGCAACAGTTTGAAAAGCTGAGTGCCAAAA
Organism: Acaryochloris marina MBIC11017; assembly: GCF_000018105.1. Classification (GTDB taxonomy): domain Bacteria; phylum Cyanobacteriota; class Cyanobacteriia; order Thermosynechococcales; family Thermosynechococcaceae; genus Acaryochloris; species Acaryochloris marina. The sequence goes on along the minus strand of NC_009925.1, from coordinate 3,895,572 downwards.
ACTTGGCATGAAGTTTGAGCTGGCTATTTTTGACTGTGATGGGGTGCTGATTGATAGTGAACTGCTGGCTAATCGTATAGATGTAGAGTGCTTACAGGCGTTAGGGATTGAAATTGACCTTGATGACTATATAGCTGAGTATGTGGGCAAAAGTGCTGTAGCTGTCTCCCACAGTATTGAAGAGCGATATACGGTTCAGTTGCCTGGAGATTTTTGGTCACAAGTAGAACAGAAGACGCTAAAACAATTTCAAGCTGAACTACAGCCAATTCCCCATGTCGTTGAGCTACTGACTGTCCTAAACAAAAAGTGTGTAGCGTCGAGTAGTTCTGCTGATCGACTTAATCGAACCCTAGGGATGACAGGATTGTATAAGTACTTCAGCCCCCATATTTTTAGTGCTGAGCAAGTGAGGCATGGCAAGCCTGCTCCTGACTTGTTTCTGTTTGCTGCTCAACAGATGCAGGTGAACCCACAAGATTGTGTGGTGATAGAAGATAGTTGTCATGGCGTCCAGGCGGGGATAGATGCGGGCATGACAGTTGTCGGCTTTTCGGGTGGGAGTCATATCAGATCAGGGCATCTAGACAAGTTAATGGATGCAGGGGCCGCAATGGTGTTTGCAGATATGGGATCACTTTTCGCTGGATTAAGTCAGCTGGTACCCCAATGAGATGGGGGATGATTGTGTCGAGACATTCAGCAAAGCAAGCGGTTGTCTGGTTCCCTAGTCAGCAACAAATATAAGACGGGGAATAGGAGAGCTATGGGTTTTGCTAAGATTAGTAAGCTCAACATAAATTCACCACCCTGGATAATGGCTCAACGGGCCTCAAGACGATAGGACATGGAAGGAAATTTAGAAATTACCCTGTTAATGGTGATCACTGTTGTGGCAGGGATTTCAGCCCAGGTGATTGCTGATTTTCTCAAAGTTCCCAGTATTGTTTTTCTGCTGCTGTTTGGCATTGCCATGGGGCCGAGTGGTTTTGGGGTGCTCCACCCCAGCTTGCTGGGGAATGGTTTAGAGGTGATGGTCTCTCTCTGTGTGGCGCTTATCCTGTTTGAAGGGGGGCTGAACTTACAGCTGAGGGAGGTGGAAGAAGTTTCCACTAGCTTGCGCAATTTGGTGACGGTGGGAGCGTTGGTCACTTTGTTCGGCGGGGGTCTCGCAGCCCACTGGTTGAGCGAGTTCCCTTGGCAAATTGCTTTTCTCTATGCCTCTCTGGTGGTAGTGACGGGGCCAACGGTGGTGGCTCCCCTGCTGAAACAGGTGAATGCCGACCGACAGGTGTCGACCCTTTTAGAAGGGGAAGGCGTCCTGATTGATCCAGTTGGGGCAATTTTAGCGGTTGTCGTCCTCAATATTGTCCTGCAAGGGAATGCTGATCCGTTCACTATTGTCAGTGGTCTGCTGTTGCGTCTGGGGATTGGAGGCGTTATTGGGATTGGGGGCGGCTGGCTGTTGGGCCTGTTTCTCAAACGAGCCCGATTTCTCTCGGAAGACTTGAAAAATTTATCGGTTTTAGCGGGGCTGTGGGGGTTATTTGGCCTCTCCCAAGCCTTGATTAGCGAATCAGGATTGATGACAGCGGTAGCGGCGGGCATCATGCTTAAAATTGCCGCGTTGCCAGAAGAGCGACTGCTGCTGCGGTTTAAGAATCAACTGAGCATTCTGGCGATTTCAGTTTTATTTATTCTGCTGTCTGCCGATTTGTCCATTGCCAGTATTTTTGCGTTGGGTTGGGGAGGAACATTTACGGTTGCAGCGTTAATGCTGATTGTGCGCCCTCTGAATGTCCTGGTATCGACCTGGTCCAGTGACCTGAATTGGCGGCAAAAGGCATTTTTATCTTGGGTGGCCCCTCGGGGAATTGTAGCGGCATCGGTGGCCTCCTTATTTGCGATTTCCCTGACCAAGCAAGGAATCAATGGCGGTGATGCCATTAAAGCCCTCGTCTTTTTAACCATTATTTTGACGGTTTGTGTGCAGGGACTCTCTGCCCGATGGGTGGCTGGCTGGCTCAAGGTCCGCTCGGATGAGGCGAGAGGGGCTATGATTGTGGGCTGCAATCCGTTTGGTCGAACGGTTGCCCATCTGATCAAGAGTCGGGGCGAAGATGTGGTGATGATTGATGCCAATCCTGAATACTGCAAGCAGGCGAAAGCCGAGAATCTGACGGTGTATCGAACCAGTGCCCTGAATATGGATGCTCTGGATAATCTGGGTCTGGCTTCCATCGGCACCTTTTTAACAGCCACCAGTAATTCTGAGGTCAACTCGGTACTGGCTCAGCGGGTAATGGAAGAATTTCGACCCCCGCGAGTATTAGCGGTCTATCCCGATCAGTCGCCAGAAACGGAAGTGGCTGAACCGGCGGAAAAATTGGCAAGCCCAGAGGTAAAGCGGGCGTTTTCTTCTCAGCTGTCCATTAAAGAATGGAATCAGTACCTCAGCACGAATGAGGTCAAAATTACCGATACGGTCTTGGATATCGATGAGCATAAATTTAAACGGCAGCGAGATCATCTGCAGGCTTTGATTAATGCTGGAACCGTTATTCCGCTGCTCGTTCAGCGCCAAGACCAATTGCGTATTGCGAAGGCGGATGAAGAGTGGCAACCTTGCGATCGCATCACCTATGGTCTTCATATCCCTAAACCTAAATTTGGACTTGCTATCCCTAACGAAACCATGCAGGTTTCTTCATAAGGTATCTTGGTTGTTCTGATAGCTCTGTGTACCGAGAGCGGGTCTGTTGTTCTTGAAGCCTCAAGATTTGGCTAAGTCGCTACAGGTAGAAATGGCACTGTCTAAGATTTTGGCCAATCGCTGCATATCCTCAGCCGTGTACCTAAAATCACAGGGAATGGACAACATGGTGGATGAAAATTCGAGTCCTTGACCATCCTTGAGATCGGTTGGTAGATCCCAAAAAATCGCTGGGTAAACGTGTTCTTGGATTAACGCCATGCGAATACTCTCTCTTTGCGCTCTGTTCTTAAATCGAAACACAAGTGAAAAAGGGTAGCAGCCCTGTTTTAACTGACTTTGCTCGATATAGGCTTTAACTGAATCGGAAGCAAGTTCATTGAAGGTTTGAAAATTATCCAAACGACGTTGACTGATTTGAGTAATGGAGAGAATGGATAAAAAATATCGGGAGAGTTCTGAAATGCCTGAAATGCCACATTCGCCACCAATTTCTTCCTCTCCAGTAATCGCTTTCTCTCTAAATTCGGCTTTATTGATAGAGCCACCATTGAGATAAATCTGCTTTAAGAGCATGCCACTCAACTTATTTTGAACCGCCGAGAGATGACTGACCGTTAGTTCAGGCTCATCCGGTAGCGTTTCGCCGATAGGTGACCATAAAATGGCTCCATCGGGGAGAGGATAAACTTTCCTTAACGTAGTTAAGCAATAGGTCGCTTGGCTATTTTGTGCCCATGGCCCGATTGGATCGTGGCAATGATCTTCGATAATGTCGCAACCTGTATCAGTTGGGGAAAGAATGGCTTCAGTGCCTCTCCAACCAAAGTAATTGAGTCGAAACAACACGTCCGAAGAGGTAAGAGTAACCTCGGGTAAACCGGGAGCCTTGAATAGAGGATTATCCTGGTAATACTCAATCGTCAGACCACTATCTGCGATAGCTGCAATCACATCCGAAATTAAATAAGTGGGCACCCATACTCTCTGCCAACCGCGTGTATCTTTGCCGTAATTGAGAATTGTTCGAATCGTGGAGCATCCTGTACCATGTAGCTTGGCGTGGGGCAGAATCTCATGGATCGTTTCGCCTTGGCATAAAGCTTTTAGCTCTAGGGTGGATTGCCAGTGTAGTTCACTACCGTATTCCCATCGGCTTTGATGATTCGTGTTACTCATAATCTCAGAATGTATAGGGCGCTGGAGATAACTACTGAGCCATTCGTGATGTTATTGATAATTACACTGCAATGAGTCGAGCTTCTGATTGACGATGTAAGCGGTTAACAGAGGCTATAAGCTGGGCGTCTTCTGATCTTTACCCAGTTTGAGCAATGGATATGTGAATAATGAACAATATATTTTTCTTTTGGGGGAATGATGGCAAGTCTTAAAAAAATAGAAGAAATAAGTTTTCTTGGTGAAATACATGAACCAGAAGATATTAGTGCCATTGCATATTTTGAAGACTATATTTTTGTAGGATCAGATGAAAGTCTAAATATCATTAGTCTTCTGAAGAAAGATGGGCAAGACTTCAAGTTAATTAGGGATGTGCCGCTAGGGCTCGATGATGAGAAAGAAGAAATAGATATTGAAGGAATGTCCATTACTAGAGATGGAAAATTGTATGTCATTGGCTCTCACTCATCTAAGCGGAAAAGAATAAAAACCACTAAAACCTATGCTGAAAATCGTCAACGTCTGGAAACAGTCGTTGTAGAAACGAAGAAAAATACAATCTTCCAACTCAAGTTGGATTGTAATACTGGGCAAGTTTTAGAACGAGAATCTAGTACTCAATTGAAAGGTGTATTAGAGAAAAATACTATTCTTAGTCGCTTTCTCAATATTCCTAGTAAAGAGAACGGGATTGATATCGAGGGATTAGCGGCTGATAATAAATACCTTTATATTGGGTTCCGAGGCCCCGTCTTACGCGGTAACTTTGTGCCTGTGATGGTCACTACGTTTGATGATTTACTGGATTATGAATTACGATTCGTGCAATTAGCGGGGAATGGGATTCGGGATATCACCAGAATCCAAGAAGGTTTCCTGTTGATCGCAGGCCCGGTTGGAGATGGACTGGGGCCTTATCAACTCTATTTTTGGAATGGTGAAGATACGATTCCTGGAGAAGATCGGCCAGATATATCAGAGTATTGTCGATTGATTGGTGAGATTCCCCGGCCTTCGGACTTTCCAGAGGCGAAGGCAGAAGGTCTGACGATCCTTGAAGATCAGGGTAAGGAAATGACTGCCATGATTGTTTTTGACGGTGTTCCTCAAGGAGCTCCGACAATTTTTAAGATTGAACTTTGACGCTTAAATAGGAGAGCCTGAGAGTAAGTAACAATCGTGGAATGCATGAGCAATACAGAATTAAAAAAATGGCAATTCTGGATTGATCGGGGAGGAACCTTTACTGATATTGTGGCCCAAAGCCCTGATGGCTCCATCGTTCTGCATAAACTTCTCTCAGAAAATCCAGACCGGTATCCTGATGCTCCCCTGCAGGGAATTCGAGATCTGATGGGTATTGATTCGGACCAACCCATCCCGGCGGATCAACTTACGGTGGTCAAGATGGGAACCACGGTAGCGACCAATGCTCTGTTAGAACGGAAAGGCGATCGCACCCTCTTGATCACTACTAAAGGCTTCCGAGATGGCCTGCGGATTGGCTATCAGAATCGACCTGATATTTTTGCGCGTCAGATTCAGCTACCGGAAATGCTCTACGAACAGGTGCTGGAGGTCGATGAGCGAGTCACGGCTGAAGGGGAGGTGTTGCGACCGATTACCCCGACGATTGAAAGTCAAGTCCGAGAAGGGTTGCAAGAGGTTTATGACCTGGGGATTCGGAGTTGTGCGATCGCATTTCTGCATGGCTACCGATATCCTGCCCATGAGCAGCAGGTGGCGGCTCTGGCTCAGCAGGTGGGATTTACCCAAATCTCGATGTCTCATAGGGTTAGCCCCTTAATTAAATGGGTGAGCAGAGGCGATACCACCGTTGTGGATGCCTATCTGTCTCCCATTCTGCGGCGATATATAGACCGAATTGAACAGGAGCTTAGACCTACCGAAGCCAAAGCCGAATCCCAGCCCCAGCTACTATTTATGCAATCCAATGGGGGACTGACCCCCGCCCGGTTTTTCCAAGGAAAAGACAGTATTTTGTCGGGGCCAGCGGGAGGGATTGTGGGGGCCGTACAAACCTGTCTAGCCGCAGGGTTTCAGAAGCTGATTACCTTCGATATGGGTGGCACGTCTACTGATGTCGCCCACTTTAATGGCGAAAGAGACGGCACCTATGAGCGAGTTTTAGAAACTGAAGTCGCTGGCGTCCGATTACGGGCACCAATGATGGCCATTCATACCGTAGCGGCAGGTGGCGGCTCGATTCTCAAGTTTGATGGTTCACGCTACCAAGTGGGACCAGAATCAGCAGGGGCCTATCCAGGACCCACCTGTTATCGTCATGGCGGTCCCCTAACGGTGACGGACTGCAACGTGATGGTGGGTAAAATTCAACCTCAGTTTTTTCCCCAGGTCTTTGGGGCTGAGGGGAATCAACCCTTGGATTTAGAGATTGTTCAACAGGGATTTGCTGCTCTTTCAGACGAGATTGCGACCGCGACGGGAGATCAACGGAGTGCAGCTCAAGTCGCAGAGGGATTCTTGGCCATTGCCATCGATAATATGGCGAATGCCATCAAAAAGATCTCGGTACAGCGGGGTTATGACGTCAGTGACTATGCTCTCTGCTGTTTTGGTGCAGCTGGGGGACAACATGCCTGTCGGTTAGCAGAATCTTTGGGGATGAAGACGATCGTGATTCATCCCTATGCAGGAGTCCTATCGGCTTACGGTATGGGATTAGCGGATCGGCGAGTGCTGAAGGAGCAATCTTTAGAAATTGCCTTGACTGCGGACGGCATGACCCGATTGACCTCAGAGACTCAGAGCTTAGGGAAAGCCGCACTCATGGAGCTAAAACAACAGGGGGCTAGCGATATTCAGACCTTTGAGGTTGTGAAACAAGTCCATCTCCGCTATGAAGGCACCGATTCTTCTTTGATCGTGAACTTTGGTTCATTAACTGAGATGCAAAAACAGTTTGAGCAGCAGTATCAACAGCGATTTGGCCTGATTCAACCCAATAAAGGACTGATAGTGGCGACGATTACTGCCGAGGCCGTGGGTCAAACAGCGACTCTCGAACAGGCCAAAGCCTCTCAGCCTGTAACAACTTTACCGACACAGATAGCCAACATTCCACTCTTCTCAGAGGATCAGTGGTGGGATACGCCCGTTTTTCAGCGCCAAGAATTGCCAGCGGGAACGACGGTCCATGGTCCTGCCGTGATCTTGGAGCAAACCGGAACTAATGTGATTGAGCCAGGGTGGTCTGCTAGTGCCACAGAAACGGGGGTGTTGGTCGTCCAACATCAGTCTGAACAGCCCCAACAATCGGAAACCAAGGCATCGACCTTAGTTGCGCTGACTTCTACCACTCCCGATCCGGTGCGTTTAGAGATTTTCAATAATCTCTTTCAATCTATTGCCGAGCAGATGGGATTTACCCTACAAAATACTAGCTCGTCTGTGAATATCAAGGAACGTCTTGATTTCTCCTGCGCTATCTTTGATTGCCAGGGTTATCTCGTGGCCAATGCCCCTCATATTCCGGTGCATTTGGGCTCGATGGGAGAGAGCGTTCAGGCCTTGATTGCCGATCAGACAGCCCCCTTTCAGCCTGGAGATGTATTTGTTTCCAATAATCCCTATAACGGCGGTACCCATTTACCCGACGTTACAGCGATTACTCCCGTCTTTGTGGTGGGACAGCCGCTGTTTTTTGTGGCGTCACGGGGTCATCATGCGGATATTGGCGGCATTACGCCTGGTTCAATGCCGCCCCACAGCACCCATCTCGATCAAGAGGGCGTGTTACTGGATAACTTTAAGCTGGTGGATCAGGGGGTATTACAAGAGCAAGGGCTGTGCGATCGCATCTCCGCATCCCCCTATCCCGCTCGTAATCCAGATCAAAATTTGGCTGACTTGCAAGCCCAAATTGCCGCCAATACCAAGGGGGCACAGGAGCTACACCGGATGGTAGATCAGTTTGGCCTGAGTATCGTCCAAGCCTATATGCAGCATGTTCAAGACAATGCGGAACAAGCAGTCCGCCGCGTGATTGCCCACCTGTGTGACCACGCTGGTGAAAGTCTTGTGTCCACTTATCAGGTGCCAATGGATTGCGGGGCAACGATTCACGTCCAGGTAACCCTTAATCCTGACGACGATAGTGCCATCATTGACTTTGCGGGCACCTCTTCCCAACAGCCTAGTAATTTCAATGCTCCCCTCGCCGTTTGTAAAGCAGCGGTTCTCTATGTCTTTCGCACTTTGGTGAATACCCCGATTCCCCTAAATGCAGGTTGCTTAAAGCCTTTAGAGATTCGCATCCCTCAAGGTTGTTTACTCAATCCCACCTACCCAGCCGCCGTGGTGGCCGGTAATGTAGAAACCTCCCAAGCGGTGACGGATGCCCTATATGCAGCACTGAACGTTTTAGCTGCATCTCAAGGCACCATGAATAACTTCACCTTTGGCAACCAGCAGTATCAGTACTACGAAACCATTTGTGGTGGTTCGGGTGCTGGCCCTGGGTTTGCGGGTACCGATGCCGTGCAAACCCATATGACCAATTCCCGATTGACGGATCCAGAAGTTCTAGAACTGCGCTTTCCCGTATTGGTGGAAGAATTTTCGATTCGTTCTGAAAGTGGTGGCAAGGGCCAGTATGACGGGGGCAATGGCGTGATCCGACGGATTCAGTTTCGTGAGGCAATGACAGCCAATATTTTGTCTGGTCGCCGACAGGTTAAGCCCTTTGGTCTAGCGGGGGGAGAGTCGGGTCAAACCGGCCAGACCCAAGTGATTCGGGCGGATGGCAGCACCACAGACATCGCAGCAACAGATACGATAGAAGTGGATACGGGGGATGCGATCGCAATCTTCACTCCAGGCGGTGGTGGCTATGGTTTTTCAACAACCGCAACCTAGCGTCGCTGTTTTCTATCTTTTACGAATGGGTAGAAATGCGCTTGCAGAAGAGTCATAACCCAGATTGTTTTTCGAATAATAATGTCTTCACAAGACCCACAAATTTCCTCAGAATGAGGGAAGCAAATGGGCTATTCTAAAACGATGTAAACAAAATTGTAATATTTGCGACATTAAATTCAATGTATTGAAAAATCTCATTATCTAATATGAGAAATTTCGGCGTTTAAATCTAGGAGTATGGTGCAACTTAGAGAAGAATTTTTTAATATTGACTCTGAGCTTTATACTATCTATCTTTCTAATCATCGAACAGCAGAATTACCGCCGCTGCCTAGCTTTTACGATATTCCCCAACAAAGCAGAGGGGCAAACCCAGCTGCTGACGAGTTTCAAGAGCTGATCCCTCCTCAGACCATTGCTTATGAACGGCTCAAAGGCATGACGATTGCGAGTCAAGCGATTTGCCTCTACGTTGCCTGTGATGAAATCGACTTTCCTCTACGTCTAGAGTTGTGGGATTCACCACCAGAGGATCTAGATGAGCAGAATTTATCGAACTGGTTTTATATTGCCGAAGTGAGTTTTGATTTATCGAATGGAGAGCTTTATCTTCATGGACTGATGGATCACGATGTCGCCAAACCGATCTATATTGCGCCAGATATGTATCGTTTGCGGTTTTATTTGGGATCTTTGAATGCTCTGGATGAGAGCTATACCTTAGAGCATTGGCCCATGATAGAAGATGAAGATGAGCTGGAGGATGAAGATGACTTGGAAGAGTTAGGTCCTCGTATATATGACCCAGAGCGGAATGTTTGGTGCCGCTTAGTGTTGTGGCCCAATCCATATCTTCCTCCGCAGGATATCTTGTCATCCCTTGCCTTGGATTAAGTGGAATTGACAGGACATGGAGCAATATTGGGGATATGACCAACTATCGATCCTTTGACATCTCGATTTGATTCGTAAAGTGACGCATTAACAATTGGCTTGTGCAAGGGGCTTTGATCTGATGCTCTGTGAATCAAGATGCTTAAGTTTGGACTTGCAAAATCACGCTGTAGTTTCGGACTGTGTGCAATCAAATTCTGCTGGATTTGGAGTGGCCAAGGTATTAACCAGGCGATAATAAAGATTGATAGAAAATTGTAGCTGTAGGCAAAATACCCACAGCTACAGCCATCAATTGATCAAGATAAGTGAGAATCCCTTGAGAAGGTGGCGTTCACCTTCCTGATTAAGACTTGAATCCGCCTGGCGATTGTTGAGGAATAGGGCAATAGATGGAATAGGGTTTCCAAGGGGTTTTGCCTGAGACTCGTTGGCCATCGATGACAAATGACCAATGGGCACGACTTTTCCCTGACACCCTGAGGCGCTTGCCGCGCTTCGGCAGTTGGACAATTTGCTTAGTTGTCCCTGGTCCACCTGTTCTGCGCTTTAGGGTGATGGTTTTGGGGGTTTTACTTGCCAGCGTGAGGGTTTGCTTAGGGCTGAGTGCCCCATTCTCGCCTTCAAATTGATAGGTGAGTTTAGCTGGATACTGGGATTTAAACCGTGCTTTGAGGTCCATCGTGCCCTTACAAGCCTTACCCTGGCGAGGATGCTTCACTTGCTGGAGGACGGTTGACACCATACTTTTATCGACTTTGATGTCGTAGGCCACCACCAAATCACCGTTGGGCTTGAACCTGACGGGCCGTACATTTGCGAATCTAGCAAAAGCATTTAATCGGCTAATGGCATTGGCCGTGCGTTGTTGCATCGTTGCCTGTCGTTGAGGATCTTGGAATGCATGGTAGATCGCATCGCCCACTTTGCGTTTGCCATAGTTCTCGATGGCGTCCTCAATCTTGTTAAACCAACCGAGAACACCTTGGATTTGTAAATCGCCGCCAATTTTGACATTGCTTCGCTGAGGCACCGTGAGGATAATCCCGCCGTTGCGAACTACAGGTTTGAGAGCGATTTGCACCTTGGCATGGTTAAAATCACCATCGGGAGCGGGGCGATCATTACCACTGGGTTTGCACTGGGTATATTTCCCTTTGTTTTTGCCTACTGCTTTCTTCCAGCGGCACAGTCCTTTAATTTCACGATCGCGACTTTCGAAGAATGCTCGGAACACATAGCGATTGTTTTCGTGACGTAGCGTCACCGCTTCTGTGTTGACATTATTGATGTAGTAATACCAACGCATATGACCTTTTTCCCGTCTACCTGTCCAATGCTGGAGCGAAATAGACTGTTTTCTGCCCATAAATTGGAAATAGGAATCATTAGGTTTATACCAATCGTCTTTGAGGTAGCGACCATAGCCATTCAGATCCACGTTGTTGAGACGAATTTTAGCGTCTGTCAAGGTGCCGTTCATTATTTGGGCAACCCTTGATGCTGGGATGGTTTTTTGACCAGAAAGAGCAGCAGCAGGTGAGGGGACTAGACTTGTGAGAACCATGGCTCCCAAGGTTGCGCTGGTTGCGTTTCGCAGTACCTGGGCTACTTTAGAAGGCTGAAACTTGGTGGTGGTTAGTTGGTGTTGCATAACGGTTTCCTAAGTTGATTGGATGGTGGTTGACCTTACTCAACTGTTAGGTTTGTTTTTGGATTGATATGCAGGGACTCTGTAAAAAATTTGGCCTCAGGCTTTTGCCTAGGGCTACAAAGCTTTAATGGATCAGCGGTGCAAGCCTCAAAACTTATGTCTCCAGTGCCAGTTGAATGTTTTCCCTATGGTGTTGAACCCCAGACCGGTGTGTGCCTAGGACTGAGGTTAGGGCCGTATCGGATTTTGTTGGACTGTGGATTAGCCGATATCTCTGGCTTACAAGCAGATGAGTTGCAGTCTGATGCAGTTGTGGAACACCCTTCTGAGCAGCAGCCTGCCGATTTTGTCGTCTGTTCACAAGCCCATGCCGATCACGTGCGTGGGTTAGGAGCGTTGCGCCAATCCTTTCCCAAAATGCCGATCTATACAAGCCTTGAAACTCAGCAAATATTGAGTCACCTGGAGACTGATCAATGGGCTTCTGAGTGTACTCCCATTGCCTGGAATACGCCGTTTAACTTGACTTCAGACTTGACCCTAGAACTGATTCCTGCGGGGCAGATGCCTGGAGCAGCCGTCTGTTTACTGACCTATACGGTGATGGTTGAGGCCGAGATAGGGGAAGTCTATACCGTTGCCTATACGGGAGATTTTTATTTAACTCATACTCGGTTTGCCCCTGCCTTATCGACCGCCAGTTTCAAAGATCGCAGGATTGATCTGTTGCTTCTGAAGGGGGGCTATGGAACCCTGCAACACCCCCCTCGAAAACAGCAAGAAAGTGAGTTGGTACAAGCCCTGCTCCAGGCGTTAGCCGCTCAACAATCCATCGTCATACCCGTGCCTCAAGTGGGGCTGGGACAAGAGCTGTTGATGTTGTTTCGGACGAACGCAGAACTCGCCCGCCAGAAGGTTACAGTTTGGGTCGATGAGACGGTGGCTCAAGGATGTGATGCCTATGGCCAGATTTTGACGTCCTTGCCTGCCAGTATTCAAAATTTTGCTCGTCAACAGTCTTTGTTTTGGCAAGCCAGCGGACGGCTTCAGATCCAACCGCTCGAAGCAATGACTCAATTACCGTGTATTCTTCTCGTCCGTCATCAAACTGAGCTGGGGCAATATGTTCAGGCTCTAGGAGATCAGGTACTGGTGTTAGACCCTATTCCTCCTGAATCGCCTCAAGCATTGCGAGAGCATCCTCAGGATGCCAAGGGGGACCCGGTGAGCCTTCCGGCTTCCTGGCAGAGACAGACTTTTCTGCTGGCACAAGCCTGTGATGGCCCTAGTACGACTCAGTTGATTCATAATAGCCGTCCCCGCCATGTGGCGTTCTATCACCGCTCACCCCTAGTGGTTGAGGATTTAATGCAAACCCCGGATCTACAGAATCGCTATCAGCTTCATCCTCTGATGCTGGGGGAGCGACTGGAAGTGGGGTTGGCGGAGAGTGCCCTTCTACCCCAAGAGTCTCTGGCTCCGCCTTTACAAACCTATAGGGGTGAACTGGTGGAGTCAGGATTATCTGCCACCCTGAGCTTAGGAGCTGATATTCTCGAAGACCCACGGTGGCAGACCTTTGCGGACACTGGCTTAATTGAAGCGGTTTGGCAGGGGCATCAACTGGTGATTCGAGGATTGTCTCAGGCGGAAATATTACGCAGTAGTGCCAGCCAGCACCCTATGGATCGCACTTGCTGTGCCAACTGCCATTACTATCGAAACCAACGCTGTTGGCAGACAGAATCTGCTCTATATGGCTTTAAGGTGTCTCCCCAGGGAACGTGTCCGGTCTACGCACCGATCGATGATAGGTCAGGCGTAGAGCCTGGGTCAGAAGACTTCGACGACGAAGGAGTAGATGTTTAGTCTGAATTATTGTCTGGGTGTGGGTTGGGGAGTTGTTCTGCTTCGGGACAGTCATCTGAGACCATAGGGTCAATATTATGTTTGGGAACTGCCGCTAAACGCGTGGTAACGGCTCCAATACTTTCGATGCGGACCATCTCTTCCCAGGCGCAAATCTCATCATCTTCTTCGGTTTCATAGCGAATGGTGACGATATCGCCATCTAGGCCCGTCACACGAGCGCGATCCAACCAGCGCTGCTGGTCCCTTAAGTAGATCCAGACTTCTTGACCGTTATTGTAGAGTTGGTAGATCTTGCGGTCTAGCATAAGTGGCCTCTCCAAAACAACGTTCAAACAGCGGACATATTAGAGGATTAAAGACAGTAAGCAACCGAGTAATAAATTTGACGCCGTTTCCCCCATATCCGACTTTGCTTTACTGTTCAATCCAGTGTAGTCTATTAACTCGGATCACGCCTGAGTAGGCATTCAAGAACTAAACGTGCGATCGCATTGCCTGAATCGGTCTGTCAGCCTACCGCGAAATTGAAACGAGTGTAGCAGTAATTGCTGCGGTTTGGTTATTGTAAGTTTGATAAGCTCCCATGCCCCTGAAGGCAGTTTTATTTGATTTCAATGGTGTTGTGCTAGATGACGAGCGCATTCACCAGCAGATTATCTGGGAGATGATGGAGCAAGAAGATTTGCCCCTCACTCAAGAAGAGCTGCAGCTTCACTGTCTGGGTCGAACGGATCGGGCCTGTTTTCAAGATTTGTATGCCAGCATGGAGCAGCCCCTCAATCAGTTTCATCTGCGGCGGTTGTTGTCCTTCAAAGCGAAGGCTTACCGCCAATATATAGAATCTTTGGAATACCTACCGGTTTTTGAAGGCCTGATCGAGCTGATTGGGCAATGCCTAGATGCGGGGTTGACCCTGGCCATCGTCAGTGGTGCGCTCCGGTCAGAAGTGCGACTGGTGCTTAAACAACTGTCTTTGGAGGAGGCCTTTCCCATTACCGTCACCTCGGAAGATGTCAAAAGAAGTAAGCCGGATCCAGCCGGGTATCAATTGGCGATTAAGCGCCTCAATCGTAAGTTTCCTGGGTTGGATTTAGACCCTTGTGATTGCTTGGCGATTGAGGATAGCTTTGCGGGTATTCAGGCAGCCAAACAGGCCCAAGTCCCTGTGGTGGGGGTGGCGCATACCTTGCCTTTTCATATGCTGCAACGTCAGGCGAATTGGTGTGTTGATTATCTGCACCAGATTGAACTCGATCGAATTCAAGCCATTTTTGCGCGTTAAAATCACGGGTCACTGACGAAGCCCTCCCTTACTCCTGGGCAGGAGGGGGCGGTTTTCCTAGAGTCGTTATGTAGAGGACCGCTTCTTCTTCTGGGATGCCTAAGACTTCGTTCACCTGATCGTCAAAGAAACCACCGATGCCGCTGACTCCCACCCCCAGGTGGGTGGCGGCTAGGTTTAAACGCTGTCCCAGATGCCCTGCATCCATGTGGAGATAGCGATAGGCCCGGTCACCGTAGCGTGCGATCGCACTTTGCAAATCAGCCGTATGAAACACAATGGCGGCGGCATCTCGCCCTAGATCCTGACCTAAGCACAGATAGTGGGATTCTCGTCGGAAGTTCTTAAACCGAATTTGCCGCAGCTCCTGAGCTTGAATAGCATAGTAGTAGCAGCCCGTGTCTAAATCGGTGATATCTAAAACGGCGATAAAGGTTTGGATCAGCCCTAAATCGAAAAAGCCCGGATCGCCGTCTAGTCCTTGCTCTTGGTAGTTTTCTGGGCAATAGGTGAAACTGAGGAGACGACTTAAGGTGTCTAGGCTCAAGGAATCCCCAGTAAACTTGCGGGTGGATCGGCGTTTGAGAATGCTTTCCTTTAAGTCAATTAAGTCATCTCCCCAATCCACGGGGGTGTTGGCAAGCGGCACTTTTAGGCAGAATGGAAAATTGTATTTATCTTCTTTGGTCGTAGTGGGTAGGGGATTGTTATAGGTAATGTCTTCGGAGGCAATACTGGTAGCAGTGTGGGTATAAGCGAGCAGTTCGCCATCCGGTAACTTGGGAAAATCTTCTACGGTGGGAGAAGGCAACAGGGTGGGGGCAGGGGGTAAGTTTTGGTCGGCCTCCAATAAGTCAGCTAAGGCGAACGCCGCGACGACGCCTTCTTGATCTGAATCAAGATATAGCAGTTGGTTAAAGGGCTGATCGGCAAAACCGCCAATCAGGTGAGCTTTATAATCACAAATGGAAGCGGCTAGCTCAATATTGCCTAGTAAATGGCCACTATCCAGGCAAATTCGCCGATAGGCGCGGTCTTCATATCGCCAGGCAGACCGATGAAAAATAGCAGTGACCACTACGGCCAATTGAGTTTTCGCCAGGGCAGGATGCCAAAGACAAGCAGATTCTAAGGCTGACCAAACATGGCTGTCCCAGAACCGTAACAAGGAGTGGGTGCGGACCTGGTAGTTATAGAGGCCAGCGGGTAGGACAGTGCCTTCCCCAGCAATGACATAGAGTTCTGCCGGATATAAGCCCCCTGCAGATGGGGCCGTCCTCAAGTAGAGGGGATTATCCGGATAGGGAATGACGGCGGTGATGCCGTAGCTACAGTACAGGAGGCGAGATAACCGCTGCCACTGCATCTGGGAGGCGTCGACCCCTTGCTCTAGGTATTCTTTGAGCCCAATGGTGGTGCCAAATTTATAGTCCTTGAACGGCATGGGCTGTTGGCTAAAATCCAGGGAGCGCCCCCGTTGCGAGAGGGTCTCTGGATCATATTTTGTCCGTTGATGGTAGTGCTGGGTAATGCTAAGGACATCTGCCATAAGGCTGGGAAAAGGGTAAACAATGCACCTTCAATCCTGGCACACCCGTTTAAGCATTGCCTACCGCTTGTGAAACTCGATCTGATTTCCGCGAAAGGTGAAATCATACTTTTGGAGAAAATCTTGACCCAGTAACCCCATGTCCATATCGGGTCCAGCCACGGCGACGGGCACTTGGTAACTCTTCAATCCACCCACTTCCATGGCCTTGACATAGACGATCGGAAATTCTGCATAGCCATTGGCCGTGGACGCCCCGAAGGTACCCACGACATCCGAGGTACCTATACCCAGTGCTTTGGCCATGGGCCGAGTAATGACGGTTCGGCTGGCCCCCGAGTCCACCAACATTTCAAAGGTACGGCGACTATTAAATCTCACGTCCACAATGGCTACGCCTCCTGACCGGCGTTTGATGGGAACCAGGCCCACTTTGCTTGTGGCTTTTTTGGCCGATGCAGGCTTAGAAGAGCTACCCTTAAACCCCGTCTGCTGGAGCTGCTTGAGTTGACTTCGGTACTGCTTGAGTTGAGCCGCTTGCTCAGGTGCGAGGGGAATCAGCTGATCGATCACTTGAATCGCTTCAGACCAGTTTTGGCGATGGACTGAATCTTGTAATTGTTGATTAAGACCCGCCACGGTAGATTGAGCCTGGGCGGAGAATGGCGTTAGGCTTAGAAGCAGACTGAAACAAAAAACGGGGATAGAAACCTTCATAGATGGGGAGAGGCAGCGTGAAGTGAGAGGGCAGCAATGGAGACTCGATGCTTGGGAAGCACTACTATTCAGGTTACCCCAATCATTATGGGGACCTGGCAAGCTGGCAAACGAGGGTGGGTAGACATTGACGATGCTGAAACCATTCGCACGGTTTAAGCTGCGGTGGAGGCTGGTATTACCACCATCGATACGGCAGAAGTATACGGGGATGGGCATTCGGAGTAAATGCTTGTCCAGGCAGTCTCGGATCAGCGATCGCAACGGGTCTGCGCATCTAAAGTCTTTGCCAATCACCTCAAGTATGAGCAAGTGATCGAGGCTGGCGATCGCAGTCTGCACAACCTGCAAACGGACTACATGGACCTCTATCAAATTCATGGACCGGTGATCAGACGTTATCTGCCGCAGATTTGGCCACCATCGATCAGATGGGCCGGATCGTGACAGATCATTTGGATTCTGAACCGGTGATGTGGGCGTGGTAGCTCTGACATCTAAAGACTTATGAGGAAGAGGGGCAAAGACTTCTAGCTTTCGGTTTAGCATATCCATGTTGCAGGTGAGATGAGGGTCGTTTCATGGGAATTCAAGGCAATGGTAGGCAAGGGTCTAACCTGGGAGGCTAAGGATGGCCGATTCCCTGAAAGCCTCTGATTGGGGACTAACGCTCATTGATCGGGCCCGACGGATTAAACGATGGAATAAAACCTCATCAGCCTGGTGTCGTGCTTCCTATACGTCCCGATCCACCCTCAATCGTTTTTGGTCTGGGGCTGCGATCCGCAGCGAAGCTTTTGTTGCCATTTGCGAAGCAGTTGGAGTCTCTTGGCAAGAGGTGGTTGAGCTGGACCCTAACCTTGCTGATGAAGAGGGATCCGTTGCCACCTTGACCCCGATCAAACCTAATTTGCCCAGCCTAACCCGGCAAGATTGGGGAGATGCACCCGCCATCAACGACTTTTATGGTCGTTTGCCTGAGCTGGAATTGATGAGTGACTGGATGCTTCAGGCTCACTGTCGCTTGATTATGGTGCTGGGCATGGGGGGCATGGGTAAAACGGCCCTAGCTGCCAACCTGGCCTATAGCCTGACCCAAGAGTTTGAATGGGTGATCTGGCGTAGTCTTCGGAATGCCCCACCCTTGGACCAGCTCCTGACTGAACTGATTCAGTTTTTGAGTTGTCAGCAAGAAACGGTTCAATTTCCAGACAATGAGCAGCGTCTGCGGCACTTGATGACCTATATGCGCAATGCTCGCTGTTTGATTGTCCTCGATAATGCTGAATCCATTTTGCAGGAGGGGGATTACCAGGGCCGATATGTGGCAGGGTATGAAGGCTATGGAGAATTTTTTCGGTGGATGGGCGAAACAGCCCATCAAAGCTGCTTGCTGCTAACTTCCCGAGAGCAACCCCAGGGACTGATTGCCCAGGAAGGTGTCAATCTTCCGGTTAAGTGTCTGCGATTAGAGGGATTACCCCTAGGGGAAGGACGGGAGCTGTTTCAGACCAAAGGTCAATATGTGGCCCAGGAGCAGGAGTGGCAGGCTGTGATTCAGCGCTATGCGGGTAATCCCTTGGCCATTAAAATCGTTGCTTCAGCCATCCGCGACTATTTTGACAGCGATATTGGCCAGTTTTTAGCCTTTGTCCAGCAAGGTCCATTTATCTTTGACGATATTCGCGATTTATTGGCCCGCCAGTTTCAACGTTTGACTGCCTGTGAGCAAGAGGTGATGTATTGGCTAGCTATCAATCGCGAACCCCTCTCCTTTGCCGATCTCAAAGCAGATTTGGTCAAGAATGTTGCCTTTAATGATTTGATGCCAGTCTTGGTTTCCTTGCAACGCCGCTCCCTGATCGAAAAAATCAGAACTGGATTTACCCAACAGCCAGTTGTGATGGAATTTGTGACCCGAGAGCTGATTGAAGCCGCCACCCAAGAGATTGTTGATGGGATTCCTCATTTACTTAGGACCCATGCCTGGGTCAAAGCCCAAGCTCAAGACTATATTCGCAAAACCCAAGAGTCCCTGATTCTGAAGCCCATTACAGATAAACTGCTGGATTTACTGGGCACAAAAACTACCATTGAAGCCCGCTGTCAGCAAATTTTAGCCCCCTTACATGGACAGCCCTACCAAGACACGGCCTATATTGCTGGCAATGTCTTGCACTTGCTCCAGCGCCTAGAGATTGATTTAAGTGGCTATGATTTGTCAGCCCTAACGGTGTGGCAAGCCAATTTACAAGGGGAAAACTTAGCCCAGGTCAATTTTGCAAACACAGATTTGAGCCGAACGGTCTTTACAGAAATTCTCGGCAATATCCTGGCGGCAACCTTTAGCCCCGATGGTGAGCTGTTAGCCACCTGCGACAATCATTACAATATTCGGTTATGGCAGATTAAAACAGGGCAACAAGTCACCCTTTGCCAAGGCCATCAAAACTGGATCCGAGCCATTTCCTTTTCACCCCAACCCTCAGAAATTCAGGGAGAAGGATATTTATTAGCCAGTGCTTGCGCCGATCACACCGTCAAGCTGTGGCAAGTATCCACGGGCAGATGCCTACGGACTCTGGTGGGCCATACCCATGAGGTCTTTTCTGTAGCCTTTAATCATGATGGCACTCTACTTGCGAGTGGGAGTGGGGATGGCACTGCCAAACTCTGGCGCACCCACTCCGGTCAATGTCTTCAGACCTGTGAAGGCCATCAAGGCTGGATTCGAGCGGTGGCCATGCCCCCCCAATCTTCATCGGCACACCCCCCTCCTGCGGTAATGGTGACGAGCAGCGAAGATCAGACGATTAAGATTTGGGATCTGACAACTGGGAAATGCTTACAAACCGGGAAAGGCCACCATGGACGGGTTCGTTCGGTTGCCTTTAGCCATGATGGGGACTATCTGGCGAGTGGCAGTGATGATGGCACGGTGAAACTGTGGGACTTCCAAACAGCCCTCTGCTTGCAAACCTATGAAGGACATCAGAGTGGGGTCTATTCCGTGGCGTTCAGTCCGAAGGCTCCGATTCTGGCCAGTGGCAGTGCCGATCAAACCGTGAAGCTATGGGATTGCCAAGCAGATCAGTGTCTGCGCACCTTGCAGGGCCATACCAACCAGATTTTTTCCTTGGCCTTCCATTCCGATGGACAAACCTTAGCCTGTGTCACCCTCGACCAAACCGTACGGCTGTGGAACTGGCAAACGACCCAGTGCCTCAGAACTTGGCAAGGCCATACCGATTGGGCCTTACCCGTTGTCTTTCACCCCCAAGGACAGCTGATTGCCAGTGGTAGTGGCGATTCGGTGATTAATCTTTGGGACTGGCAACAGCAAACCGCAATATTAAAGCTGCGTGATCATCGAGCAGTGGTCCGGTCCCTGGCCTTTAGCGATGATGGTCGTTACCTGATTAGTGGCGGTACGGATCAGACGGTGCGCATCTGGAACTGGCAAACGGGACGGTGTGAGAAAACCTTTTATGATCATCCTGATTGGGTATTTGCCGTGGCGTTGGCTTCTGTCTCGGGGCAAGCAGGATGGTTTGCCAGTGGTGGGGGTGACCCAGATGTGCGGCTATGGTCTGTGGAAACGGGGCAATGTCAGCATGTGCTAAAAGGACATAGCGATCAGGTTTGGTCGGTGGCTTTTAGCCCTGATCATCGATCGGTAGCCAGCGGCAGTACGGATCAAACGGTGCGACTTTGGGATGTGCAAACGGGAGAGTGTCTCCAGGTATTGAAAGGGCATTGCGATCGCATCTACAGCATCGCCTATCATCCTGACGGTCAAATCCTAGCCAGCGGCTCCCAGGACCATACGGTCAAGCTGTGGCATGTCGATACGGGGGAATGCCTACAGACCTTGACAGACCATAAGAGTTGGATTTTTGCGGTGGCCTTTAGTCCGAGCAACGCTAGTCAGCCCTCTATTTTGGCCTCTGGCTCCCATGATCACACCATCAAGCTTTGGGATGTGCAAACGGGGAAATGCCTAAAAACCTTATGTGGACATACTCAGTTGGTTTGCTCCGTGGCCTTTAGCCCTAATGGTCAATATCTTGTCAGCGGTTCGCAGGATCAGTCTGTGCGGGTATGGGAGATTCAGACAGGAGACTGTTTGACGGTGTTGACGGCTCGGCTCTATGAAGGCATGGATATTACTGGTGCTAAAGGGTTAACCACTGCCCAGCGGATTACGTTGCAAACCTTGGGCGCGATTGATCGTCAGCTCCTATCATCTGGGTAATCGCGAGGACGAGTGCCCCTTGCGGTTAAGACAGGGCTGTGACCTTGGCCCCGGTTAGTAAACCCAGTCATGAAACTAAGGCTAGCCCTGCCCGGCTGGTAGTTATAGCAGTCGCCATATTGAGAAGGACTTAAACTAGAGAAGTATTTTATTCCTTCTCCTGTGTGATGCCCAAAATTTATAGTTACGACCTACGTTGCAAAGTGATAGATGCGATTGAGCTAGATGGGATGCGCCCTTCAGAAGCGAGTGAACTGTTCCATATCAGTCGTAACACCATTAACCAATGGCAACACCTCAAGGCGGAAACGGGTGATTTGCATCCCAAGCCAGTCCATCATCCTGGCCATAGCCATAAAATCACTGACTGGGACAAGTTTCGAGCGTTTGCCCACAAGCATCGTCATAAAACCCAAGCTCAGATGGCTCAACTATGGGATGGAGAGATTAGTGATCGAACCATCTCAAGAGCCCTCCAGAAAATCGGATTTACTCGAAAAAAAAACATATGGGTACCGAGAACGAGATAAGCACAAACGGGCAGCGTTCATCAAACGTCTGAGTACCGTGGACCCAGACGATATCGTCTATGCGGATGAGTCGGGCATGGATCATCGAGACGAGTATGACTATGCTTATGGCCCCAAAGGTGAGCGGGTTTATGCTTTGAAGACTGGGCGTAGAAGCGGCCGAGTCAATATGATTGCGGCGTTGAGAGCAAAGCAGTTGATGGCACCGTTCACGATCGAAGGAGCTTGCAATCGGACTGTGTTTGAACTTTGGCTAGAGCGTTGCTTGATACCCGTGCTCAAGCCTGGGCAGAAGCTGGTGATAGATAATGCCACTTTTCACAAGGGAGGACAAATACAGGAATTAGTGGAAAAAGCAGGATGTGAGGTTTGGTATTTACCGCCTTATTCCCCTGACTTGAACAAGATTGAGCGGTCTTGGTCTTGGATTAAAAGTCGCATCCGTCACCAATTAGAACATTTTGGATCTCTCAGAGAAGCAATGGAACATGTTCTACATCTAGTGTCCTGAATAGAATGGCGACTGCTATATCCTACAAAACCGAGCATAGCCGACCCCATTCATACAGCTCAGCCGATATCAGACCATAAAGCCTACTCCATCAATGAGGACAATAACCACAAACCTGTATAGGTCACCCCTGAATCATCGGGCTGTACCAACAAAAAATGTAGCCCTTGGCTCCCTTGCTTACCCTGCTCAAACCCCTGGGCTGCCGGGACAATATCGGCATCATCATAAGTGACCAACACATAGCGCTCATTCAACCCGGCAGCCATAATCAACCCACTTAGCTCCGCCCGCATAGCTTGAATGGAAGCAGGTTGCTGCTGCTGCAACCATTGAGCCAACTGCATCGACCGGCGTCCCCCATTGATCAACACCCCTGGTAATCGGGTATCTGCGGCTAAACCCAACTGACTCGGCAAGAGCATCTCCGGCACTGTCCGTAGGGGAATAGGCCGTTGCAGCAGTACCGACTCTAACTCTGAAGCAGCTAAGGTTACAAACTGCCATTGGTCGCCCCAGAGATGTTCAGGCATGGGCTGGGGAGGCAACGGTTCTATCGCTAAAGGGTCATAGGATTGGCCTGTATACTCCGGTAGTTGAGCATAGGCTTGGGTTCTTACTTGCAAAACCCGCTTTAAGCCTAGCGTTTGTCGGGTGGCCTCTACAGAGATATCTAGCTTCTGCCTCACTTCTTCCATAAACGTCAGGCTACGGGGTCTAAAGACTTGGAACTGGGTGGGAGGTGGCCCCATTAAGGTAAAGAGTTCTTTTAGCTCTGCTATTAGCCAATCAGGACTAACGTTGGGTTCAGGACAGAGCCGATGGCAGGCCATTTGGGTTTGCGGATCATAAACGGTGAGTTCCCAGAGGGGATAGTCCTCAGTATTCTTAAGAGGACGGCGATCAAAGTCTACTTGCCAGATCGTCATCGTTTTTCGTTCTCCATTGGTCAACGGTTGCCCCCCATGAGCCCCACTCCTCTATCCTCTGATATTCAAGACATTTTTAACCGCATTGCCCCTGTTTATGATGACCTGAATCAATGGTTGAGCTTGGGCCAGCACCGAATTTGGAAAATGATGGCGGTCAAATGGGCCAATCCCAAACCGGGTGATCAGGGGTTGGATATTTGCTGTGGCAGTGGGGACTTAGCCAGACTGTTAGCTCAAAAAGTCTCTCCGGGTAAAGTGACCGGAGTCGATTTTTCCTCAGAGCAATTAGCCGTTGCCGAGCAACGCAGCAAGACTCAATACCCCCATTTATCCTTGGACTGGGTGGAAGGGGATGCTCTAGAACTCCCGTTTGCCACCAACCAGTTTGACTGCATCACCATGGGATATGGCCTGCGCAACGTCACCGATATTCCTCGATGTCTGGGTGAAATTTATCGTGTGCTGAAGCCCAGTGCCCGGGTGGCGATTCTAGACTTTCATCAACCTCAACAAGCTTGGATCCAGCAGTTTCAAAATTGGTATTTGCAATCGGTGGTGGTGCCCGTGGCTCAACGCTATGGCCTCACGGATGAATATGCCTATATCACCCCCAGTCTAGAGCGGTTTCCGCCTGGATCAGAGCAGGAAAGACTGGCAAAGGAAGCTGGATTAACTGAGGTGACCCACTACCCAATTGCAGGAGGTTTAATGGGAGTATTAGTGGCCAGGAAACCGACGGTCTAAGGGTGATAATTGGCGCTGGGCCATAACTCGTTTATTTCTTCAGCTTGTTGGCCTGCGGTAAAGTGCTCCCAGGTAATACCGTTCGTATCAACTTCTGCTGTAAATTCTGTGGCAGTTGACTCTTCCCAACCTAAATGTCTGACTGTGCCTTTTTGAATGGATACATCTTTGCACACGGAAATATTGAGCGTTTCAGTGCGCCAGAGGGCATATTCTCCATCAACTACGACGCAGGGTTGGGCCAATAGACGGTGGCTATAGTCCTGAACCGTCGCTGCAATATCGTCGGTCGAAATAGCGAGGTGGAGTTTTTTCATAGGTTGTCGAAATAGGTGCGACGGGCTAAAGCCTAGCGTACCAAGCTAGCCTGTTAGATTGAGGTAAAAAACACCGACAGCCTATTCCCGCAATCGAGGCATAAGCTCTGCCAGATTACAGGGAGAATGGCGAACATCCAATTGGTCATGAATCAGCGCATCCCAACCTGTACGACAAGCACCAGATGAACCGGGTAGACAAAACAGGTAGGTGCCATTGGCGACTCCCGATAAGGCCCGAGACTGAATTGTTGAAGTCTTAATGTCTTCGTAGGAGATCATGCGGAAGATTTCGCCAAACCCCTGGATTTCCTTATCCAGCAAGGGTTTGATCGCTTCTGGCGTGCCGTCCCGTCCCGTTACCCCCGTGCCTCCGGTAGTGATAATGGCCTGTACGGATTCATCGGCGATCCAGCGAGAAACAACCGCACGAATTTGGTAGATGTCGTCAGGAACGATGACTTTTTCAGCTAGAGTATGTCCGGTTTCCTGGATGCGATCGCACAACAGTTTCCCGGAGGTATCCGTGTCTTCCGTACGCGTATCAGACACCGTCATCACCGCAATATTAATGGGAATAAACTGCTTTGCCATCCTGATGCTCCCACTCGTTTCTATCTGACTGAACTAGGGTAGTGAAACTCCAGACATTTATTATTTTCTGAAATCACGCTTTACTCATGCTAAGGTTCCACCACAGCAATACAGCTATCTTGCAACGTTATGCGAACAATCGACTCGCTTGAGCAACAAATATGCCGAGTGACTTTAGCTAATGATGTATTGGCCTTACAACAGCTTATTAAACAGGGCGCTGATGTGAACATCCACTACAGGGCAGCAGAGAGACTCACGCCATTAATTCAAGCGATTAACTTGCAACGAGTTGAAATCGTCGAAACGCTCTTATTGGCAGGGGCAGATGTCCATCAAAGTCAATATGAGATAACCATGCCCTTGTGGATTGCGACGGATGTCGGGAATCTAGACATCGTTAAGCTGTTGCTCAATGAAGGTGCTAATCCAAACCGTGGCGATGTTACTTCCGCCCCTCTTCACCTGGCCATTGCCAAAGACACTCCAGATATCGTTGAAGCACTCATTCAAGCACATGCTGATCTCAACCGGACATGTGCCTTAGGGTATACCCCATTAATGACGGCTGCATCCAAAGGCAATTTGATGCTCTGTAAACGTTTAGTACAAGCGGGTGCAACCATTGACATTCATGATAATTATGGTGATACCGCTTTGACAATTGCGGAATCTTTAGACCATCAAGATATTGTCAACTTTCTACAGTCCAAGACCTAACCCACCACATATTGGAGATCCCCTTCTACTTTGCAGACTGCAAGCCACGAATGAGAGTATTGGGAATCACCGCATCATCCCAAGTTTTGGGTTTTTCTCCGACTCGAACCACCACCAACTCCTGAGACGGCATCACATAGACCCGCTGTTGTCCCCACCCATCTAGATAAAACATATCCTCCGCCAAAAAGGGCTTTGTGGCTCTTTTTTTATAGCCTGGTCCATCTTGGGTGCGCGCCTTTAGCCAAATATGGTAGCCATAGGCAGGTTCTGATCCACTAGAGACCAACATCTTTTGAATCCAGTCTGCAGGAACCACCTGTTTTTGATTCACCTTGCCATTATTGAGCAAGAGTTGACCCACCCGTAGCCAATCCTGCGATCGCGCAAACAAACAGCAAAAGGGTTTCGCATTACCGTCCGGTCGATCTAACCATAGCTGCGCTTTTTGAGCACCAATAGGCTGCCAAAGCTTGGTAGATAAGTATTGACCATATCCTTGCCCCGTCGCTCGCTCCAAAAGCAGACCTAAAATTTGGCTATTGGCATTGATATAAGCAAACTCCTGGCCGGAGGGGCGCTCTGCCGGAACGTTTAAAGCCGCCGATTGAGCATCAGTACCTAAATAGAGCTTGATAATATCCGAAAAGGGATCGTCAGCGATTTCATAATCCCGAAGGCCAGACTGCATTTTCAGCAAATCTTCAATCGTAATTTTGGCCCGATCATCGTTTGCCCATTCAGGAATATATTTGGCAACTGGGTCCTGTTCTGAACCGATGCTACCGTCTGCGATCGCAATGCCAATCAGCAAAGACAAGACCGTTTTGGCCATGGACATGGAATTGGTATAAGCCGCCTGGTTATGACCTCGCCAGTACTTTTCCAGCACCAGTTTGCCTTGATGCATCACCAAGAGTGACGAGGAGCGATGGTCTTGGGCATACTGTTCAATTTTCTCCAAGGCAGCCTGAGACAACTGGGGTTGAGCCGTGGCAACAGGTTGACTATCTCCCCCAGAAACCGTCGCCATGGGAGCGTACCACCCCACCCCTGTAATGGGATTCTCTGGGTAAGTCAGCATCCGTTGGATAAAGGTCCATTGCCAAGCCACAACTCCCCCCACTCCGATCGCCATCAAAGCGAGTATTCCTGCCAGTATCTTTAGCGCTTTTTTCAATCTGGTTATCACTGATGTTCATCAGACTTATTTTAGGGGTTGAAGCAGACGACCAAGGGTATCCAGTGAACAACGTAAATACCCCGTCCATCAGGGATAAATATCGACCAACTAAAAATCTCTGTAATCCTCTCATAGAAAGTTTTTCAGCATAATGCGCTGCAGTGATTACAGTCACGTGAGCCTTGGATCAACATCACTGAATCTGAAGGACACTCCCCAGAGAATCAAGTTAATGACTTAAACCCTCTCAGACTTATCAACACCCTGGAGAACAGCCACCATGCCACTCAAATACCGCAATACCCCCTACACCTCTTTCATCAACGCCGAACCCAACACACCCGAAGGGTATACCGGTAGCTATCGCGGGCTAACCACTACTATTCCTGCTGCTCAGCCAACCGTTGCCCCTCAGCAAGAGCAGGTGATCAAATATCGAGGGGTCACCACAACCCTCCATTTTGCTTAATCTATTGCAATCTGAATCACTACCAAGGGAAAAACATCATGCAGCTGAAATATCGAAATAACCTTTATACCGCTACAACAAACCCAACCGTTGTGTCCTCTGAAGTATTGCAGGGCACCTATCGGGGATTATCCATGGCAATCAATGTGATGCAACCCGTCTCCACTGTGCAGGAGCGAGAGCCCATGCAACAGCCTCAGCAACTGATTCAATATCGAGGCACTAAAACCTACCTGAGGTTTGCCTAAAAATGGAAGCAGCCCCTCAGTTGCAGCATGTGCTGCAACTGAGTTTGTCCTGTTTAAACGTTACGGGTCTGACGGACAACACCTCACTCAAAACGCCAACCATGACGGATAGGTATAGTTCCTAATCGTCCATCCAGCAGCCCTTCAGTTCATCAGGTTAAGGTGAATGTTTGACAGGAGGGAGAAGAGGAGCTTTTGCTGCATATTATCTCTCGTCGTAATATATTGATTATCCCCAGCGATCAATGTCACACTCAAGTTGATCTATCCTAGATATTCTGAAAAAGAATTCTTTCATCCTCACTCATCCCCATCCATTGATGCCTACTTCAAAATTTCTGCTGACAGCTCTAGCTGGCACTGCTTTTCTTGCCCTTGCCCCTCAAGCTGCTCAAGCCGCTCCGTCTGGCACCTGGCTCTCTCAGCCTCAAATTCGCTACCACGTATCGTCTAACACTTTGAATCAGGCGATGGCGAAAATTAAGCAGCAGCAATATAAGGTGGTATTTCTCGACTTTCGCAATGTCTCTGATGAGGTTCAGAAACAGGTCAGTCAAGCAGCCCGTCAGCATCAGCTTAAGCCAGTAGTGTGGATTCAGTCCCCCCAGTTGCGCTCCCTCACGGTCTCCCAGCTGGTGCATGAGGCTCGCCATACCGATGGCCTGCAAGTAGATGATCACTACTTTACCCACTACTCTCAAAAAGACTTTTTCAAACTCCGCCGGGCGTACACGAAGACGATTTACTGCAGTATTCAACCGTTTCAAGCCAAGCAATTACCATCTGGGGGCTGCAATCAAGTGGATGTGCAATGTTACACCCCTAGTAGCCTGGCAAACTGTATGAAGTTAGCCGACCGCTTGAACGCAGTGACCAGCCTTTCCGCCCAGAACACCTATCAGCATCGGCAAAAATTGGCAGGTCGCCGCTTTAATGTGTTTTTGTGGCCCTACAGCAACCAATTCTTTAAAACCGCGAGTCAGCCCTAATCAGCCTCGATCTCGCCAGAGGGCAATCCCACCGAGAATACCGGCTCGATTACTGACAATTTCAACATTGTCGGAGAGATCGATCTTGACCCGTTTGGTTTCGCCTCCTCCCATATACAGCCGGTCATAGTTAAACAGGTGTTCGAGGTTCTTGATCGCTTGGGCTAAATGACGATTCCAGGCTTTCTTGCCTTTTTTCTTCATAGCTTGACGCCCCAGCTGCTGTTCGTAGGTTTTGCCTTTGATAAAAGGGTGATGGGCAATTTCTAGGTTGGGCACGAGGTGACCATTCACAAATAATGCCGACCCAAAGCCAGTCCCCAGGGTAACGACTAGCTCTACCCCTTGGCCTGAGATGGCCCCATAGCCTTGAATATCTGCATCATTGGCCACGCGCACAGGGGCATCCAAACGCGCTTCCAAATTTTTCGCTAGGTCGTAATCAATCCATTCTTTATTGAGATTCACGGCTGTTTTGATAACGCCATTTTGAACCACCCCTGGAAAGCCCACGGACACACGGTTGAAATCTCCTTGTCCTTTGGCCAGTTCAACAATCACATCTAAAACAGCAGGCGGGTTGGGATAAGAAGGGGTTTCAATGCGCTGGCGCTCGGTGATGGGTTGACCGCTTTCGTCTAAAACCATGGCTTTAATCCCACTACCGCCAATATCAACGGATAAGACTAAAAGAGATTCATCAGCAGGGGTACCCATCTATTTTTCCTAGCTCATGTGACAACCTTTAACTCCGCTAGTCTAGACCAAAGTGTTCCTGAATTTGACATCTGCTTGTAATCTTTACCAGAGCTAGGTTTGCTCGTTACTGACTGCTAGAAGTATCTCTATTTCATTGCTCAGTCTATTCTCAGTATTGGTCAGTAGAATAGGCCGTAATTATCTTGAAATCTGAGCGATTATCATGAGCTTCTTTCAACCTCAGCGGCGTAAACTGTTATCCCTCTTGGGGTTAGGGGCGGCATCGGCTGTTGGAGCTGCATTGTTACCGCGATCGCAAAATCGTTCCGTGACCGCCTTCGAAACGCCCTCCAATACATCTCTCTGGACCAAGCGAGATGATGTGAATTTGGGCCAACCGCTCCACCCTTTTCAAGGCATTTCCCACTGGCTCAATTCTGAGCCTCTTAGCATTGCAGACCTCAAAGGAAAAGTCGTTCTTGTCCAGTTTTGGACTTTTGGCTGCATCAATAGCCAGCGCACTCTCCCCTATGTCACTCGCTGGCACCAGCAATATGCCGATCAGGGTCTACAAGTGATTGGTATTCATACCCCGGAATTTAAATATGAACATGCTGCCAGCAATGTCCAAAAGGCTCTAGCGGAATACCAAATTGCCTATCCCGTGCCCCTAGACAACAACTATCAAACCTGGAAAGCCTACCGTAATCGCTATTGGCCCCATCTGTTCTTAACCAATCGCGAAGGTGTGATTACCTATCACCACATTGGTGAGGGGGCCTATCAAGAAACCGAGCAGACCATCCAAGCGCTACTAGGTTAAGTTGAGCCATCCTCTCAAGCGGTCGATATCCTAACATGACGAAAACGGTTGATTCACTCATCGAAATTGAATTCTCTGGATATTTTGATTAGGCTGGAAGCAAATCAGCTTAAAAAGATAACTCTAAGATGACCGTTCATGTTTCGGTTGAAGAAGCAGCAGCACATCTACCTGACTTAGTGCAGCAAGTACTAGGTGGCGAAGAAGTAGTAATTAGCGTGGATGGGGACGACCAAGCGCAAGTCACGTTGGTCTCATCGCTAATCGATAAGCAGGCTCCACTCAAACCTCGCAGGCCGGGTATCGATGAAGGGCAATTTGTGGTGCCGGACAACTTCAATGATCCATTGCCTGATGAGATCCTGCGAGCTTTTGAGGGTCAATAACGTTGTAGATGAGAGCATTACTGGATACCCATACTTTTCTTTGGTGGAATACAAACGATGCCCAGCTCTCTGCTGCTGCCAGACAATTCATTGAGAATTCAGACCATATTCTGTTGCTCAGTGTCGTCAGTGTTTGGGAGATAGTAATCAAATACAAGCTGGGTAAATTGCCATTACCTGAATCACCTGAAATCTATATACCAAAACGTTTAGAGTATTATCAGTTTCAAATTTTACCTGTACACTTGCCTCACGTGCTGAGAATTGCCCATCTTGCACCCCATCACAATGACTCTTTTGATCGCCTGCTCATTGCCCAAAGTCAAATGGAGAAACTTGCCATCATTACCGTGGACAAAAAGATTCAACAGTATTCAGTGGAGATCATTTGGTAAGGCAATTGGAGAGAGAATGCAGGTTAAGGCATCTATCGCTTTAAGGTTTTCGAGACTTCCTCCAAGTAGTTAGGAAAACTGTTGAAAGCAGAGAAATATTTTGTATGAACTCTACCTTCAACTATCTGGATGCTTTTAAGGCCCATAACAGGGCAGACATCAAAAATGTTGGCAAGGTCATTTTCAATCCACTTGATGCAGGATTACTATACTTACCTTCGGGAAAGCTATTCGCATGCGATCCATTGGTGATTGGTGCAAGCCCTTCTTTCGATGCTGAGTTCCCTCAGAAAAGCTGCTACCCAGTTACCTTAAGCATTGCTCAGGTACTGGATCGAAAAATGTCTCCAAGAGTTGCCTATGCAATGGTTCAGTTCACTCAGACACAGCCTCTGAAATGGAAGCTGGCAAATTTTCTAGGATATGATTTGAGTTCTCTTCAAGAAGGAGAATTTTTTGGCTATGGTGTTGATTCAGCCACAGGTTGTTTTATCGACTATGAAGCTTCTTTCTTGCTAGATGATATGACTTATATGGAAGAACCGAAAAGTTTGCTGGATGAATTATCAGACATCCTAGAAGATATTCAATCTTCTTCCGTTGCATGGGCTAATTTATGTATAGATAAGCACACACATGCCAACGTTGTAGCATTTCAGACTGGCTGGGGTGACGGTGTCTATGCATCCTTTTTTGGATATGACGTAGAGAACAATATTGCCTGCGTTGTTACTGACTGTCAGCTCTTTGATACCAAGAAAATGACTTGGCTTTAGTACCTACGTTTTAAGCGTGATTCACATTGGTTGGATACCATCCAAAATAATTAAACTGGCAGTATTTTCTCAAAGCTGTGGCTTTCCTTCGCCATCAACCTCAAAAACTCCTCCCATAAAAATCGCGTTATTTTCCCAGGACACTGGGGAAGTCGATACTCATTGATTTGGTTCACAGGCATCATTAGCCGCACAGAAGAGCTTAAAAATGCTTCTTCCGCTGACCATAAGTCTTCTGGCTTGAGGATAACTTCCTCACAGGGAATGCCATGGGTTTGCAGAATTCGCCACAGGAAATAACGGGTAATGCCCTTCAAAATCCCCACATCTGCGGGTGGGGTTTGCACCACACCTTCTCGGACAATCCAGAGATTACTGGTTGTAGCTTCAGTAATGTCGCCCTGCTGATTGAGCATCAGCGCATCTTCAGCACCCTGCTGCTGGGCTTCTAGTAACGCCAAAATATTGTTGAGATAATTCCCTGTTTTAGCGGCTGGAGACAGAGCTTGACGATCATTACGGAGCCGCTCACTAATCACCAGATGTATCCCTTGCTCTGACAAGATGGGCTCTGGCGAGATTTCCGAAGCGACAATGAGTAAGCTGGGTTGCAGGTTCGGACTGGGTTGAAGACTAATTTTAGTTTCAGTCCCCCGGCTGACCACAATGCGGATATAGGACTCCTGCCACGGCGCTTGTTGGAGCGTACGTTCTACTTCAGCTTGAATATGCTGATCGCTCCACGGCACCTCCATATATAGATGCTCTGCAGACTGACGGAGGCGATCCAGATGCTCTTGCAGTCCAAAGTGGCGACCCTGAAACGTTCGCACCACTTCGTAAATGCTGTCACCATACAAGAAACCGCGATCTAAAACGGAAACCGTTGCCGATGCAGCTATCACACCATTGAGATTTGTCAGTAGACTCATGGCCCGCCAATCCAAAGTACTACAGACAATCTACCCGAACAGACCCCTATCCCTAACCTGGGTAAAGAATCCTGAGATCAATTCATATTTATTTACCCGTAAGGATTGGACTCCACCTCTTGCTTCATCCGTTCTAGGGTGCGATTCATATTGTCAAACATCTGCTGAGGCGTCATACCAAACTGCCCAAGCTGAGTTTGGAGTTGCTCGACCGTCATCCGGGCCATAAAATCATCGGACAGCTCAAAGCGCTTCATAAACACGCGATAGCGGTCCATCATTTCTTCCATGCGCTCGATATAGAGCACTTTGCCATCCCGATCAAACTTGCCATAGCTGCCCCCTAACTGCATGAGGGACTGATAATCCTCAAACAGTTGCTTTGCCTCCTGCTGCACAATATCAGAATCAAAAAATCCCATGATTAAATGTGATGTCCTTAGAAAAGTAATGGGTAGCGGTATATGTACTAATGTTACCGCTTTCTCCTCAATGCACCTAGGGAAGAGCATTAGGGGAAACCGTAATCTTCTCCTTGGGGGTAGGCTATTTTATCCCTGGTTGAGATTAGTGAGCCACTCGGGCTGCAGGACAATACCCAGCTATCTCGAACGGGACCGTCTTGGAAAATTTCTTCGCAAGCTGTTTCACGCGTTCAGGTCTTTGGACCTCGACATGTAAGTGAGGACCAGAACTCCAACCCGAATTACCGCTAAAGCCAATTAACTGTTGGGCATGCACCCACTGTCCAACTTTTAGGTTGACTTTTCGATTAAATTTCTTTTGCAGATGGATATAGGCGGAGCGATAGCCACCATCATGCTCTAGCCATACATAGTTAAAACGAGAAGATTTGGATTGGCTACCGCCATTATCAGGATAGTAATCTCGGATGGCGATCACTTTACCTGAACGCATGGCATAAACTGGAGTGCCGATATTTACTGCTAAATCGTAGGCATATTCCATTCGGCCTCGATGGGTTTGGCCCCTTATACCCTGGCTCAGATGGCCTTGTCCCTTTAAGGGATGGCAAAATCCCCGTAGGGGAGACGTTACGGTTGCATAGGCTTGCAAGGGTACCTGATATCGATTACGACTCAACGGCTGCGGTGACCGTGCCCCACCCACTGCCTTAGGGGACGCTCCTGCACTAACAGAATCAGGTGTGATAATCGTCGAAGTCGATCGGTGGTAAGGAATCGGTTGACTATAGACGAGACGGGGCAGATCAGAGACGAACGCACTCACGGAAAGCAATACAGCCGTCACGACATTACGCCACCGCTGTTCATTGAGCACCTGTTGCAGCTGCTGGTGACTGATTAATCCTCGTTGAATTAAGATTTCACCGAGCTTTAGGTGAGTATGTCGCTGTTCTGCTAATGCCTGAGATAACTCAGCGGGACTGATTAATCCCTTCTGAACCAGTAGTTCACCAAGCCAAACCTTCTTTTTCTGTTTGCGCTGAGTTAAGAGCATGGGCAAATCCTTTCAAACTGTATGTTCCCTGAACTCTCATGCTGAGTAGTCAGCCCTGCCAAAACCAGCAATATAACTATCCATAGTTTGTGATTACTGGTTGGTTCGACTCTGAGAGCCCATCATCAATCTCTCGCCCATAGGTTGCCCACTCGCTTCATGGGAAGGAACTTTCAGCTATTAGAGAATAAAAATCAACCCTTATTTCATGCCAAAGGGTATCAGAAATAACCATTCACTCATGCCTGGGGCTATCCCCCAAAGATCATCACAGCAAGAGCGATACCCCCGAGTCCCACCATTAATCCAGCAGGCATCACTTTACGAGTTTTCAGCCACCGAACTAAAAAAACAACGATTAAAAGCGCCGTCACCACCATTGCTAGGGTCAATCCCCAAGCATTTCCTTTCAGTGCCGCCAAGGCTCCTGACAACAGCAACATACCCGAGAAACAGCCCGAAATCAACGAAATCTTACTCCGACTCTTGACATACCCCATAATTCCGCCCAGCAGAGTAAAAAGACCATAGATAAATGCGGCAAGAATGCTAGAAGTCATGATGATTCTCAAATAGGGGGGGCTTGCAACTACTGTCCCATAGTGTGTTCTTAATCGGTATTCCCCCTAGTCGGGAGTTCTATCTCAGGGATAGACTAACAGTATGCGATCGCAACCCTGCCACCATGACTGATCAATCTAGCTCCCATGCGACCTCTTACGAAATTGTTTGCTTAGAGCACCAAGGCAGCTACTTGTACGCCGAAGTGATCCAAACCATCGAAACTCGGCAACGATCTTGGGTGCGACCCCTATTTTTACAACTGACCACCCAGAGTTCAGAACCGGCTTACCCAGCTCAGGGCCTCTTTTCCTTTCGTCTCCAGAACTGTGCAGATTTAGTGTGGCCTTCTCAGTTCTTTCGGCCTGCCATGGACGATGAAGTCCTCCCATTTCTACTACAAATGCATACGGAAAAACCTCAGGATCAAGAAGATCCTAAGGTCGTATCAGAACGCGATCGCAAAGCTCACCAAGCCCTACGTCAGATGATTCAGCAGGTATGGCAAGCTTTTCCTGATGCGTTTGCTAGCGAGTGAAAGAACTGAGTAGGTAGAACCCTAAGCTTTCTTCAGCTTCTTTTGGATAGACTTAACGCGGGATTTGTTGGCCCCTAAATCTGACTTGCCCAAACGAGATGCAGAGCGGACCTGAATCACTTTGGCTCGGTTATCCAGGTAAAACTCTACATCATCCACAAACCCCATCAAACCGCTGGTGAATTCGGCATAAATGTAGTTACGGGTTTCCTGAATAATTTCGGCATTCCCCGTATCAGCCAAGATGGTTTTAAGCTTGGCAAAGGCCTCTTTGGGAGTACCTTCAAAGGTGAGGGGGTCTATCTGATGCCCCGGATCGGGATCTTGGCTGCACACACAGTTCGGTGTGTTAGGACAAGGCGTGAGTTGATTCTTCTTGAGACCTAAGGAGGTGGGCCGTTGCCCAGAAAGTGAAAGCAGGGGCATGATGACGAGAACAATAGAGTTACCGCTTGTATTGTAAAGAATTATTTAGTTTTGTGTAGTCCAACCATCTCAAATATAGGCTCAAACCCTTGAAATAAAAGACTTCCAAAGAGATACACAAGGGAAGATTATTCCCCAGACAAATGCACAATTACTTCCCGGTTTGAACCATGCTGACGATGCTCCCATACATAGATGCCTTGCCAGATTCCTGTGGCTAAACGACCTTGGCGAATCGGGATATATTCTGAGGTGTGGGTCAAAGCCGTACGGATATGAGCTGGCATGTCATCCGGGCCTTCGGTACTGTGTCGATAGTGGGGGCCTTCTGGCACAATTCGCGCTAAAAACGTTTCTAAATCCTGCAAAACATCTGGATCAGCGTTTTCTTGAATCACCAAGCTAGCTGACGTATGGCGAAGAAATAAGGTACAAAGTCCCATGGACATCCCAGATTCAGTAACCACAGCCTGCACTTGCCGGGTGATGTTATGGAAAGATTTTCCTTGGGTTGGAACTTTGAGAAGATGCTGGGAGTGGGTCATAGCTATTCAAGCGCACTGGACGTTAGAACAATACTCAGCCTTGCCTAGAATTTAACTTCCTGCAACTGTTTTCGATCAAAACTCTACTGTCAGTCTGAGGGCTATAAACATCGTGTCCCTGACCACGTAAGAATCAATAGAACAGGGACACTCATGGGGTCTTGAACGGGTCTACAAGATCCGTTACGGAATCAAACTACTTGCTAGGATCTAGTGAGAATAACGATTGACAAGTTTTTGTTGCATTTTCAGAATCTTGGATACTAATGAAACCGCAACAATATCCAACGCAATACCGGCAATCGTTGAAATAATAGCCGCTACTGTTGAAAGTGTTAGGGTCTCTGGATCTTTAGCTCTTAAAGCTGTTTGGATAGATATATTGCCAGCAATGTTAGAGACCAAAAATAAACTCCACCACACACCCACGAGTGCATCATTGGACTGATTTTCCCAGTTCATTGGATCCTGGCTGATTTTCCAAATTTCAACCATTGCCTCACAGGGCTTAAAAAAGCTCAGAATCGGAACAAAATAGAATCCAACTGCCCATCCAGGAGTGAATTGCATATTTTGTGCTCCAAACCCGTGACAGTTCACATTGGCTCGATAGACCCATCTAAGAAATGTGATACCGGTAATAATAAAAGTAATGATAGAAATGATGCCGACTAGCCCTTGTCTAGCATCATTTGCATTAGCCTCTGCTAAACCGACCGGACCTCCGGTCAGCAAGGTTAACTGAGCAATGTCAGATACTACTGCAAGTGCCCCTACACCAACAGAGATCCACAGGAAAACTTTCAAGATCTTGGTCAGAGATGATGGATCTTGTGTGAAGCTGAACGATTGGGTGTCGTCATTCATGGGTTGTGCCAAGTAGAAAAAAGCTTAATCACAACCAGAATACTCCTCAGCTATTGGCAGTATATTGGCGATTTTGTTCAAAAAGCTTATTCATCAAGAATGAGCACTAGTTAAACTGCACCAGTCATCCAGTAAACAACGGACGCTGATGAACGAGGATAGTCAGCACTGGCGAACCCTATTTTCCAACATAAAAGTCATCACTCTTTTGTCAGTGATCAATTTGAGTTCACTTTGTCCTATTCCCTTGGCACATAACACATCCCAGGCCAAAACATCTGGAAGGATCATTGGAGCTTACAATAAATGGGCAACCTTCCCTAATTGAAAATCTCCCTGGCGAGAGCAAGGATTTCACTGAAATTATGACAGCGGAACGCCGTTACCAGAGCCGATTATTTAATCTCATCCTCCAGCAATCCCGAGAGTTGACGGAGCAATGGCAACGGAATTTGCGCCAGGCTAAAGTCACCAGCCTCTGGGGAATGCAGATGGGGTTGTACCCTATCTATTTACTCTTTCAAGTGTCCCGATTCACCCAACAGGCCCTCCGTCAGGGAGATGTGCAAGGCCAGCGATTGTTAAAAGCTGTGGCAGATCCGAGTCAAGATAGCTTGGCGAGCCATGCCGATGGTCCCATTCGCAATGTATTAGCTGCGATTCAGATTGATACTCTCGAACCTGAGCAGGGTGAAGACGCCGAAGATGATGCATGGGCTGAAGAGCCGCAATTCTCCGTCCAGATTGACGGACTCTCTCACCGACGTCCTACGATTCGAGTCCGGTACCAGAAGTGGATCCAACGGTGGGCGGAACGAAACCCTCTCCATAACAAAGCAACGCGTTGGTTGGGCATTACCTCAGAGCCCGCGGTCAAAATTCAGGGAATCGCCTGTGATTTACAATCCACCCATGTCTCCCTGGTGACCCCCGACAATGAGGCTATCGATGTTCTGACTCCGGCCCAGCAACGGGAATTGCACAAGCTGATGGTATGGGAGTTGGCCAATTATCGCCGACAAAAACGCCTCAGCAAAGATTTCCAGCACCTGGCGAAAACCAACTTCCGGCAGTTGCCGATGCCAAAAACGCGATCGCAAATGCTGCCCCCTGTGAGAGCCTTCCGAAAGGCCATGACCTGGATGCAAACAGGACCTATGGCTGCAAAAGTTAATTTATTTCAGGAAGCCTTGGCCTTAACCGGGGATGCAACCTCCTACCCGCTTCCGTTGGCTTTACCTCAGGGATTAGCCGCGACCCTTGATCAGCTGACGCCCAAACTAACTCAAGATGCCATTGAGATGTTAGATGGTGCGATCGCATCATGGGAGACCGCATCGTGGGAAGTCATGGGTCCCACCGCAACAGACCTATCAGACTATGTCGTTCAACATTGGAAACAGCAGCAGGCCCAGCTTCAGCCTAGCCTTAGCATTCTCAGTCAAGACCCGACCTTAGGCGGACAGCCCCCTGAAAATCCAGTTCGGTATGCTGCAACCTGGATTCCCAACACCTTGCGTTCAGCCATGTCGGCCCTCTTGGGACTCCCTCAACCCACCCGTCAGCCCACAACTCAGACTCAACAGGCTGCTCCACCCCACAGCCAGACGTTCTCAAGACTATCTTGGGCTGACCTCTATGGTGGCGAAAAGATTTCTACGGCAGCAACAACAACCTCAACCAGAACAACAACGCCAGGCCCTGGGGTTTCTATCTTGGCAACTGAAGTATCTCCAGGGTTAGAAACGACCGCTTCTCCAGCCACAGCCTATGCCCAAGATGGCTCCATTGAAATTGAGGTAGATGCCGTGATGGTGGGCTACGACAAACACCCTCTAGAACGGATTCTAGCTGGGTTAGATCGCATCACGGCCTGGCTTGAAAGTGCCTTGGAGTGGGCATGGAAGCGACTTCAGCCTGTAATCCAGTCTTATTTCCAAAAAGTTTTGACTCGATTAGATGGCAAGAATTCGATATGATAATAAAGATTAAGTTTTAATTGCTGTCTATTCTACCGGTAAAATAGGTCACTATGGCAATCCTCAAATTCGTTACTTACGCTTGGATTATCTTCGTTATTTCTCTGTTCTTCTTTGGTTTCATTTCGAGTGACACCACTCGCAACCCCAAAGCTTAAGTCAGTTATACCAAGCCACTTTTGGCTCTTTTATAAGATTATCTTTTGTGTGATGTCGGTGGGTGAGTTTTCTTACCCACTGTTTTTTGTATCCATCTCAGCTGAAAATTGAGTTTGACTCCAGGACAAGCATTTAAGTTATATCGAATATCTTGGGCATCCATCGTTGCTTTATTCCTTGATGGACATAATTAAAATTCATAGTTTAAGTGCCTTCTACACCAGATTCTACGGCTGACAGGTCCAACGCCCTTACGGTAGTATCAGAACGAGTGAAAGAGACACACAGCAGACCGTCATAATCGAATTTGGCACTACTTACAGCCAATCTGCACCAACCATCTTTATACCGACACGCTACCCTGTATTCAACCAGTGATTTCAATGAATACAGTCTGCTTATCTGCTAATAGCGTCAGTAAAGTTGATATAGGCTTTTGTCAACTTGATAGGTTGACCCATACCATTTTCTAATTCTGCGAAGAGACTCACCCATGACTTCCCCTAAGGTTACGATTGCACCGGTTACTGCCGTAGATCAGCCCTATGCACTCAAATTAGGCACCAAGCTACTGATTACCCTCACAGTAGAAAATATTGAGAGTCAGGGACAAGACTATCAACTCAAGGGAAGTCAACTGCCTTCAGACTGCTACACATTGGGTGCCCTCGCCATGAGTGCAGATCCGGGCCATCCCAATCAAATTGAGGTATTGATCCACCCTACTGAAGTTGCCGCCATTGGCAAGCATCAACTGAAGCTGCAGTTAGTCTCTTCAGAGGGAGGGATTCTCTGGGAAGACCAAGTCTATCTGCAATTTCTGGTGGCCGATGATATTGAAATCATGCTCACGCCAGATCTGACCTTTGTTAAGGATGGCGTCGGCGTATACCAGCTCTTGATCACTAATACGTCACGATTTGAGAGAGTCTTGACGGTGCAACCCACAGGCTTGCCTGTTCGAAACGGCTTAACCTTCAAGGCAGAGCCTGTCCAGCTGGATCTAGGTCCTGATCAGACTGGCAAAGTAGACCTGATGGTTCAGCCCCGACGATGGTGGCTCAGACCGTGGCTTGGCAAGGGCCGCAAGTTTCAATTTCAAGTGGATTTGCAAGATACCAATGGCATACCACTACCGCAATTACTAGCCCAAGCGGGGTTAGTTTGGCAGCCCTATCCTCGTTCCCATGGCCTCAAACT
This sequence comes from Acaryochloris marina MBIC11017, assembly GCF_000018105.1. Lineage (GTDB taxonomy): Bacteria > Cyanobacteriota > Cyanobacteriia > Thermosynechococcales > Thermosynechococcaceae > Acaryochloris > Acaryochloris marina. The sequence continues at coordinate 3,855,547 of NC_009925.1, read as the reverse complement.
CCTGGGACTACTGCTATTAGCCCTAGGGACATCTTCTGCCCTGTTGTGGCAGTTTATCTGGCGTCAACCTACTGGACCTGCCATCGCAGCCCTCCGGTCTAGCCAAACGATTGTCCCCCAAACTGGGCAAGAGGATATTCAACTTAGCTGGACTGTCAAGAATAGCCAACAGCTTTCAAAGGTGGTGATTCTGCGGGAACACCAAGGCCAATCTGAAGTGGCCAAGACCTTCCGGTTTGATCAAGGAATTCCCAAGGAATTGCAACGAAGCCCCCTCAATCAAAACTCCAATTTCTGTGAATATGAACAGCCCGAGACAGGGGTTTTAGCATGTACCGGCATTACCACAGGAACCACCAATCCTGGCAAATACCAGTTCAAGGTACAGGCTTTTTCCAGTGATAATGCCAGCGAACCAATCGCAACCCAAACCACAGGTTTAATCGCCTTTAAACCCAAGGCGGTCCCCCTTATTACCCGCTTTTATGCACCAGCGTCTCGGACCAACGCATCGACTTCAGGGCCTGTGGCTGCCGCTACGCCCGGCCCCATTAAGCTGAACTGGGAAATTGCTAATCCTAGCCAACTCACAGAAGTACAAATTATGACCGTGGACGCTAACAACGCTGAGGCGGCTTTGTTACAACGGTATCGTTTAGGCAATGGCAAACTGCCGGAGACCTTGAGCAAATATTGTCGCTTCACACCTACGTTGACCTGTCAGAATGTGCCAACGGCTGCCCGCAAACCTGGACAATATTTTTTCAAGATCACGGCATCTTACCAACAAGAGCAGCAACCGTTCACCTTGTCCAAAACCATTGGGCCAATGAACGTCCAAACGGAAAATCTAAGAATTGCCAGCTTTCTCATTAACGGTCAAAAAGCGCCGGCACAATACGTTTTAAAACCAGGCCAAAACCATGTGAATTTGACTTGGAAAGTAGAGGGGGGCAATAATCCTAGCGTTGCGATTTTACCTAGCCCTGGCAAAATTCCCGTAGCAGGCTCGATGAAGTACCAGCTGAACCCCCAACAACCCGGGGCAATTACCCTACAAGCTACCGATCTAAATGGCAAGCAAGTCCTGAAAACAGTGGCGATTGGAAGCACGGTCGCCAAAGTGCCGACCAACAGACCTAAACCACCCGTTTCCCAGGCAAAGCCCAAGAAAACTGCTCAAGTTAAACCAGCACCACCCCTACCTTTTATCGCTGCATATCCCCCCCCATTTTCTCCTGAACCTGCGGTGCTCCGGCAAAATCCTCTGCCTCCTCTACCGGCCCGACCTACCCCACCTCGAGCAACTCGTCCTCGACGACCAGTTAGCAAGCCTGTAGTCAGCCGCCCCCCTCAACCTCGTCCACGCGTAGCGATTAAAAGTAGCCCCAAGCCAAAATATTCACCGGCTGCTCTGAAGGAAGCTCAGCTGGTCACCCGTGGGTTAGTCGTCGCCCGCCAAAACCGTAAGATTGTGCTCAATGGGTCCACCTGGAATAAAACCCAAGACGCCATTAAGCTCCTCCGTCGAGGCTATAGCCGAGAAGCCGCCGCCAAACGAGCAGGGGTTCCCTTGTGGAAACTCAATGTCTTAGTGTCTCTGGGGCAAAGAACGCGATGAGAGATACAGGTACACTTCCCTTCATGGCCGTTTATTCAGACTTCACCAAGAAGGGCAATCGTTTGCATGGGTGACATCAAACACCCTGTACGTCTTATCGACGTTGCCTGGCCAAAAGGCCTTCCGCTTGCTGAATAAAATCTTCTGCATATTCCCGTTCAGCTGGGGAGGGGTTTAGAGCCAAAGCTTGATTGGCAAAATCAATGGCTTGAGGAATATCTTTGTAGATATTGCCGTGAATTCCAGCCAGGAATAGATATCCTGATGCTTGAGGCCATAATTCCAGTGCTTTCAGCACTCTTTTCTCAGCTTCAGAGACTAGCTCATGCTCTTTACTTGTATTGGCCTGATAATGCTGCTGAGTTGCTTGCTTATACAGTTGAACCGCCTCTTTGAAGTATACAAAGACACGAGAGCGGTGAAATGCATTGAGATCGTCCCATAGGGTGTTCGTCGTCCACCGATCCCCAATGATTTCAAATTGCTGAATCGCTACATCGAATTTTTCTCTCTCTAACGCATCATGGGCGTAGTAATACCTCATGCGCAAGTAATCAGGATATTGGGCAAATATCTCTTGATAGACCGTTTCTATTTCTGACCAGGTAATGGGATGAACTGCATCCTTCTGATCGATCTCTCGGGCTACCAAAAGCAAAACATTCCCTAGCATGGGCTTTTGGGTGGCTTGTCCCTTCTTATGGGCTGCTCTGGCGAACGCCAGCATCTGCTTTTCGCTGCCACCCCATTGGGGATATAGGGTTTGCAGATAAGTCGTGTGCAATCCTGAATGATAGGGATTTGCGTTCAGCCCTTGTTCAAAGAAATATTCTGGAGTGTAGGGATCTAGGTTTGTTCTAGCTGCTAGGTGCAGGAGTTCATTCCAGATATTTGGATCATTTGGATCGAGCTGGCTAGCGGCACTAAAATCACTGGCTGCTGTTTGTAAATAGTAGTGAAATAACTGCCATCCTTCTTCCGTGACTTTGCGGGCAACTTGTCCCGTTCGGAATTTCCAAGCGTATTTTACATGCAATTTCCCTTGGATTAGATAAGGAATATGGGAGTCTGGGTAGGCAGCCATCCATTCCTGTAAAACGGCTGTTTGATGGAGATAGTCTTGCTTGTCTTGCGGCGTATATTCATTTTTGGGATTGGGAAATGCGGAGAGAGCCCCATACAGACGCATCACAAAGTTAGACTTGTGCTCATCCTGGCTTGCAGCTTGTAAATCCTCGTTGACCCGTTTTTCAATTTTGGCAAACGCTTTGTGTTCGTAAAGATCCTGCCGCCATGCCTCGGCATCAGGAATATGTCGGTACCGCTGCAAGTACTGCTCTGGAACTACACCAGGATCTTGAGAGATGGACGCGACAAAAGAAGGCTGAGAAAAAGCAGGACGTTCGATTAACGTGGGTGAGGTCAGAGGGGTAGAGTGACAACTCACTAATAAAGCTGCCACCCCCACGGCCAGGCAGTGATGGAGGGGCTGAACATGACAACGGTTATCTAAAAAGTTCAAGTGATTTTGATCGCGTACTAATCTTAGGATGCCCAGGGAGGGGAGAGTCAGAGGCGATTTTAGGAATCATACTGCTCAGATGATTACCCGTTAAGAGATCTGAGGAGAACCCCATGATGCCTTGAAGGTATCTGCGTACCCCGTAATGGATGCTAGGAGGACTTTTAAGATGGCTGAACCCTTAAGTACCAAATAAAGCGCTACGCTGGATCGAGAGCCAATCATTGCTGGCAGTTCTCTTCAGCTAGCACCATCCTCAGCAGGTAATGTGATGTCCCATCTTTTCTTTGATTCAGAGACCAAAAAGCATAAGTCCTTTGAAATGGCAGGGGCACGGCCTCACTACAATCCCGATCGCCCAGGCCAAGTCGAACATATTTTTCTGGATCTAACCTTAGACATTCCTGGTCAATCCTTTGGTGGCACCTGTCAGATCCGCTTAAACCCGGTGCGCAGTGGGATTAAGACCTTGGTTTTGGATGCGGTGGATTTGCAGATTGAAGGCGTCAAGGTGGGCCGTGCCAAACAGCCCTTTGACTATGACGGTGAGCAGTTACAGATTCATTTGAAACAGCCGACGAGGGCTGGAAAAGTGTTTACGGTTGCGATCTCATACGCCGTACACCAACCTCAACGCGGTCTCTACTTTGTCCAGGCTGATGAACATTACCCCGACAAACCCACCCAGGTTTGGACCCAAGGGGAAGATGAAGACTCCCGGTTTTGGTTTCCCTGCTTTGACTATCCCGGCCAACTCGCCACTTCAGAGATTCGAGTGCGAGTGCCCAAAGCCTATATGGCCATCTCCAATGGAGAGCTAATCGAAACTGAGGTGGACGGTAAGCAAAAAATCTACCACTGGCTTCAGCGAGAAGTTCATCCGACTTACTTAATGACCCTGGCAGTGGGGCAGTTTGCGGAAATTATCGATGAGTGGCAGGGCAAACCTGTCACCTACTATGTCGAAAAAGGGAGGGAAGATCAGGCCAAGCTAACCATGGGCAAAACGCCCCGGATGATCGAATTTTTTAGTGAATACTACGGCTACCCCTACGCCTATCCCAAGTATGCCCAGGTCTGTGTGGATGACTTTATTTTTGGGGGTATGGAAAATACCTCCACCACCCTACTGACCGATCGCTGCTTGTTGGATGAGCGGGCAGCCATCGATAATCGGGCGGCGGAAAGTCTAGTGGCCCATGAATTGGCCCACCAGTGGTTTGGCGATTTAGTCGTGATTAAGCATTGGTCCCATGCCTGGATTAAGGAAGGCATGGCCTCTTACTCCGAGGTGATGTGGACCAACCATGAGTATGGGGCTGAGGATGCCGCCTATTACCGGCTGCGAGAAGCACGCAATTATTTCAATGAGGACAGTACTCGCTATCGTCGCCCCGTCGTCACCCATGTTTATCGAGAAGCGATTGAGCTGTATGACCGCCATCTCTATGAGAAAGGAGCCTGTATCTACCATATGATTCGGGCCGAGTTGGGGGACGAGCTGTTTTGGCGGGCTATCCATACCTTTGTCCAAGACAATGCTCACCAAACCGTAGAAACCATTGATTTACTGCGGGCCATCGAAAAAGCCACCGGTCGCAATCTGCTCTTCTTATTTGATCAGTATGTCTATCGGGGCGGTCACCCCGAATATAAGCTGGGCTATAGCTGGGATGCCGATCATCAGATGGCTAAAGTAACGGTCACTCAAACTCAGGTTGATCCCAAAGATAAAAATAGCGCCAAAGAGCTGTTTGATCTAAATCTGCCCATTGCCTTTGGCTATGACCGAGGTAAACAACCTGTGGAGTTCCAAACCTTTACGGTCCGAGTCCATGAACAGGAGCAGAGCTTTTACTTCGGTCTACCCGAAAAACCCTTATTTATTAGCTTCGATCAAGGCAATCACTATCTCAAGCAGGTCTCCCTTGAATATCCGATGCCTGAACTCAAGGCCCAACTAAAGCAAGACCCCGATCCCCTCTCTCGCATTTATGCCACGCAGTCCTTGGCGAAAAAAGGGGGTTTAGAAGTCGTCAAGAGTTTAGGAGAAGCCCTGACCACCGATGGGTTCTGGGGCGTCCGGGTCGAAGTGGCCAAACAGCTCGCTCAAATCAAGCTTGATCAGGTGCTGCCCGCCCTCAAGCCCGGACTGAAAGATCAGGATGCTAGAGTTCGTCGGGCGGTCGTGGAAGCCATGGCGACCTTTAAAACTGATGAAAGTTACAAAGCCATCAAACCCTTAGCCGAAAAGGGTGACCCCAGTTATTACGTGGAAGCGAGTGCGTTACGAGCCGTGGGTGCGATCGCAGCCTCCACTCTCACCACCAAACCTAAAGAAACTAAAGTCATCAAACTGTTCAAATCAGTCCTTAAAGGCCGGGCAGGCTGGAATGAAGTGGTGCGCTCTGGGGCCATTGGTGCCCTTAGCCAAATGAAAACCTCTACTGCCGCCCTCGATTTAATTTTGGCCTATTCCGAAGCGGGAACACCGCAACCGTTACGCCTTGCTGCCATTCGTGCGTTAGGCAGTATCTCTACTGGCCAATCTCCTGAACAACTGCAGCGCATTTTGGATCGGCTCTCGGTGCTGGTGGGGGAAAGCTTCTTTTTAACCCAAGTGTCGGTGTCTGCTTCCCTGGGACAAATGGAAACGCCAAATGCAATAGCACTCCTCAAAACCTTAGCCAACCAAACCCCCGATGGTCGGGTGCGACGGATGGCCGAAGAATCCATCAAAAAAGTGCAGGCTAGAGTGAAATCCAATCAAGCTCTAAGCACCTTACAGGAAGAAGTTCAGCAACTCCAACAAGCCAATCAAGAGCTAAAAAGTCGGCTGGCCGATCTCGAAGCTAAATCCAAGCCTTCAGAAGCCTAGGCGTTTATTGAAACCGATGCAATTGGCAGAGACCGATCTTTAAGGGGCAAGACCTGCCAAAAAATACAAACCTTTACAATCAAGAGCCCGAAAGCAGGGCTTTACAGGTGATTAGCTTTACAAAGGCCCCTGAAAATTCGACAATAAATCTTGGCAAACCCATTTCTGATGCGCAGAGGACTGTGAATCAATGATCTTAAATTTTAAACGATTTTGTAAATCCCTATTGGCCGTTGCCTTTGCAACTGCCCTTGTTTTGACAAGTTTTAGCACAATTGCCCCTACTGCTTTAGCTGGGTCTAATACTGGAATTGTTATTGCTCAAGCTTCTAAATATACAGAAGGACTACAACCACTGTATGGGCGCCTATCTGAGCTAGAAGGATACGTTTCTGAAGGCGACTGGAACAATGTTCGCACCTTTATCCGTGGTCCCCTTGGTGAGCTCGGTCCCCTCTCTCGTCGTTTGGGTGATTCATTGCCTGCTGCAACACAAAAGAGTGGTCGTCGCACCATCAAATTGTTAGCTGACCACCTCAACAAGCTAGATGCTGCTGCTGCTAAGCGTAATTCCACCACTGCTGCTAAAGAGTATGATGCCGTTGTGTCTGCTTTTGATGCTGTTCTAGGTTTGTCCTAAATCTAGTCGTTCAAGCCAATTGTTGTTAAAGGGTGTCACGCAGCGCTCGCGAAGATCCACAAGCGTATCAATTGCAGGTTACATGCTGAATGATGCGATCGCTGCGATTCACTCTTTTTTTGTACCTATTAATTACAAACCCAGATATGAATGGATTTAATAGGTGCGAAGTCTATCTAGCCTCAAAGCTAGACCAGCGGGAAATCCCAGGCAATTAAACCTGTCCCCGACAACATCCGCATACTAATCACCAGTAATAATCCGGCAAAGATCGTTCGCAGCTTTTCAGGAGCAACGATACCGGCAAATTTAGCCCCTATCGGTGCCCCCAGCATTGTAAACGGGGCCACTAACAATACTGCAGGCCAATAGACATATCCCGTTGACCAGGGAATGGCCGTTTGATTCCCGCTCAATAGCAAAAATGAAAGGGTTCCCACAATGGCGATGGGTAACGTGAAAGAGGCAGACGTCCCACTCGCTTTTTTCATAGGCAGGCCACAATAGAGGAGAAACGGGACACTCAGGGCACCGCCGCCAATCCCCAATACACCTGACTTAAACCCAATCACCATACCTACTGCACTAGTAGGCACGATGCCAGGGGCACCCACCGTTTGCTCTTCTGCGTCCTCAGATTTTTTCTCAAAAAATATTTTGGTAGAAACCACCAACAGAAAGATGCCAAAAATCAACTCTAGAAGTTGGGTTGGCATCCGATTGGCCAGTAAATTACCACTCACCACACCCACAGCAATCCCCGCAATAATGGTGCGAAAAATAGACCATTGAATATGCTCTTGGCGATGGTGTGCCCAGGTCGAAGACGCAGCGGTGCAGATCATAATGCACATAGAGCTACCCGCCGCCATATGCATCAGGGATTCTTGGGGCAGTTGAATCAAATCAAACAGGTAAAACAACCCAGGCACAATCAACATGCCTCCCCCAATTCCCAACAGTCCGGCTAAGGTTCCCGCTGCAATACCCAAGACTGCAAATAGTCCTAAACTGAGTGGATCCATTTTTTTGAGTTGTCCATTGACTGTCCTGTAAACCAGAGCACTATGGACAGACAGGAGGCTACACCTCTCATACACCCTGACGGACTCTCACGCTTACCTACTCACTATAAGACCCCAACTAGCCTTCCCTCAAATGCAGATCCATCAAGACTTCGGATCAGAAGACCGGAAAGGGAACCCTAGATCTGCAGCCTATTGCAAGGTCTGTAATCGCAGGTTGGGCGAACTAAGGTCTAACAATAACGCGATTTATACATACTTTTTATTCACTGAAAAACCATCGTGGGGGATTAATGATTCATTCTAAACTTGCTCAAGTATTGATGGTCACGGCTTTTAGCATGCCAACGGTTAGTCTCGTGGCCGTCCAGCCAGCATCAGCCAATGGCAATAATTATGGTGCGATCGCATACTCTACAGCGACAGGTAGTCATGGATATTCCTATGATTATTCAACTGCTCAGGCGGCCCAAAATGCAGCACTCCGTTACTGTGAAAACTATTCAGGCACAGGAGATTGTAAGTCTCTAGTTGTGTTCCAAAATGCTTGTGGAGCCTTAGCACAGACCCCAGACAATTCTGCAGGTTCAGGTTGGGGGGTCGATCGACCTACTGCTGAATCCTTTGCATTGCAGTCCTGTAGACAATTTGGTCCTAACTGTAAAATTACTCGTTGGGTCTGCACTAGTCGCTAACGCTAAATCACACCAACTAGGCCACCCAAAATCAGGAACGCAACGCTCTCTAAGGCAATTTGCTGCACAATAAGTAGAGAAGCTCGTCAGCCTGATTGAACGTCTTATGCAAGCAGAATATCGCCAACGCCGCCAAAACCTGATGGAAGCCATGGGGTCGGGGGCCGGAATTTTTCGTAGTGCCCCGATGGCGGTGATGCATAGTGATGTGGAATATAACTTCCGACAAGAAAGTGACTTTTTCTACTTGACGGGGTTTAACGAGCCCAATGCAGTGGCCGTGCTAGCTCCCCACCATGAAGAGCACCAGTTTGTGCTGTTTGTGCAACCTAAAGATCCGTTGATGGAGACGTGGACAGGGTATCGAGTAGGGGTCGATCTCGCAAAAGAAGAATATGGGGCCGATGCCGTGTATCCCATTGAGGAGCTGGATGAACATCTACCCCAATATCTAGCAGGTGCCGATCGGATTTACTTTCATCTGGGATTAGATCAGCCCTTTAATCAAACGATTTTGAAGCACTGGCAGCGATCGCTGATCAAAGTCCGCAAGGATGGGTTTGGTCCTGTTGCCCTAGAAGATCCCATGACAGTGCTCCATCCTCAGCGGCTGATTAAAAGTGAGACTGAACTAGATTTGATGCGTAAGGCTATTGATATTTCTGTCGAAGCGCATAATTTAGCCCGAGAAGTCGCCCAACCTGGCCGCTATGAATATGAAATCCAAGCAGAGATGGAACGGTTGTTTCGTTTACGAGGTGGCTTAGGCCCCGCCTATCCTTCCATTGTGGCAGCGGGGGTCAATGGCTGCATTTTGCACTACACGGAAAATACCTGCCAGCTCCAGGAGCAAGATTTACTGTTGATTGATGCAGGCTGCAGTTATCAGTATTACAACGCCGATATTACCCGCACCTTTCCCGTCAGTGGGACATTTACGGCAGAGCAAAAGACCCTGTATGAGTTAGTTTTAGCTGCGCAAGAAGCTGCGATCGCACAAGTGCAACCGGGCAATCCTTACAACGCCTTCCACGACGCAGCGGTCAAAGTCCTGACCCAAGGCTTAGTCGATCTGGGCTTACTCAAAGGCGAGGTCGATAAGCTGATTGAAGAAGAAAAATATAAACCCTTTTACATGCACCGCACAGGCCATTGGTTGGGGCTAGATGTCCATGATGTGGGCGTCTACAAAAAGGATAAGGACACATGGCAGCCATTACAAGCCGGACATGTTGTGACGGTAGAACCTGGCATTTACATCGGTCCCGATATTCAACTAGACGAAGATCAGCCAGAAGTACCCGAGCGATGGCGAGGAATTGGGATTCGCATTGAGGATGATGTGCTGCTCACAGAAACAGGTCATGAGGTTCTCACGGCCGCTGTTCCTAAATCCATTGCCTCCCTTACCCACTAATGGACTCGTTATTGGCGGCTGTCACGGTTCCGTTACTCCGGCGCTGTATCAACCGTTTAACCACAAATTGCACCAAGACTAGGCCAAGAATGTAAGGCAAAAAGACCACAACCCACACCAGAAACCCCAGGATGCCAAAGGTGAGATTGACTACCGCATGGGTAGACTGGGACCAAGCTTCTTGGAGGCGTTCGCCGAGGGAAGCTTGGGGTGGCGTAGTTGCGATCGCAGATTCCAAACTGAGATTCACTGTTGAATAGGCGACTTGTGCCTGTAACCGTTTCACCTGAGCATCGATTTGTTCAATCTGTTGGCGAATTGTTTTCAGCTCTTGCGAAACTTTGAGAACATCCGCCACAGAGCCAGATCGATCCATAATCTTCAACACCACTTCTTCTGACTTGCGAAGATTTTTGAGCCGGGCTTGAAAATCTACCAGTTGAGTAGACACATCTTCCGCTTCAATCGAACGGTTCTGTACCTTGCCAATCTGGGCTAACTGCTCCAGGGTGGCCTCTAATTTAGTCTGGGGGATGCGCAATTCCATAGATGCCTGATGACGCACTGACTCATCTGGAGGCACTTGATCCTGCAGGCCCACCACATCACCTTGTTGTGTTTTGACAATTTTGGCGACTGCCTTGAGGGCCGGGGCTACTTTTTCAACCCGTAGGGTCATATTGGCCCGCTTAATCAGTTGCGGCTCAGCTTTCGGTGGAGCAGCATCCGCAGGTGCAGACACATTATTACTGAGGTCAGCTAACTCTGACTGGGCCGCTTGGGGTGCTTCACCCGACTCCGAAACGGTCTCAGTCATTGGCGTTGAGCAGCTAGCCAAGAGCACAGCTCCGACTACCGTTCCCCACAAAGGTGCAGTAAAGCGTTTGTGTTCTACTGTCATAACCCTGACAAATGTTACATTGCCCTGATTATGGTGGGTTTCAACCTCGCTATTGGGTGAGTTACCATTTATGCAACACCCCCTAACATCCCTAGAAGGAATGTTAAAACTCAAGCGGCGCTCTTAAAACGTCATCAACATGGGTGTGATTTGCATGACGATCAGGGTTACATCATCACCACTTTGGTTGCGCTCACCCATAAAAGCTTGCAAGCGCTCAAATAGGTAATCCAGAATCTCTTGCGGGCCATGGCAGGTGTGGCAAGCTTCTTGAAACACCGCAATTAAGTTCTCTTCATCGAAGCGATCACCATTGGGACCGGCAGCATCCGTAAAGCCATCGGTATAGTAGATAATCGTATCCCCTGGAGAGAGAGTAACCTTATCCTCCTGATACTCGGTATTGGCATCTAGGCCAATCAGCATACCGTCTGTATCTAAACGCTCAATCACATTTTCCCGAGCGCGCCACAGCAACGGCGGATTATGAGCCGCGTTACTAAAGCTTAGTTGACGAGTCTTAGGGTCATATTCTGAATAAAACAGCGTCACAAACCGATTAGAATTTTCTAAATCGGCATACATGACCTGATTGAGATTTTTCAAAATCTCAGCTGGAGAGTGATGATGCAACGCATCTGCCCGCAAAATACCGCGGGTCATGGTCATAATCAGCCCAGCAGGGACGCCTTTACCCATGACATCACCAATGACCAGCCCCCAACGATCGGCCTGGTTGAGGCGATATTGGCGGGAGGTCGGTAACTGTCGATAAATCGGAATAAAGTCGTAATAATCTCCCCCCACCTGATTGGCGGTTTGACAGGTGGCCGCTAGGGCAACACCTTCAATTTTGGGAGAATAGTTGGGTAATAAGCGAGCTTGAATCTCTGCCCCAATCTCTAGCTCACGGGTAATCCGCTCTTGCTTACGGAGTTGGGTGGTCAGGGTGTCATTTTCAATGGCAACCGCCGTTTGATCCGCAACTAATTGAGCCAGCTTTTGCCGCGTTTCAGTCCATTCATAGTCAGGATTGCTGCTAAACAGGTACAGCCGACCGCGCTCATGGAGTTCAAAATTTCGGACTAAAATAGCGGTACTAAACCACTGATAGTTTGTGCCCAAAAGATGGCCCAGCTGTTGTTCTAGAACTAGGTTCGGTTGCTTAGCAGGAGAACCATTAACCGTAAACTGACGGGTCACATTTTCTAGGGCTAAGCGAATATTTCGACATTGCTGTCCTTCGTGGCAGTAAAGCTGCTCTAAAGAGACTTGTCCATTAGGACGAAACAAAATTAAAGCGGCAGCATCCGCATCGGTCACACGGCTAACAATTAGAGGAATTAAGGCGAGGAACTGATTGAGATTATTAAAGCTCCTTAACGAAAAGCTTAGGGAACTCAATAAATCTTGCGCTTTTGCCTGTTCTCGACGGAGATGGGAAACAAGCTCTTGCAGCGCTGTCACAGTTGCCACGTTTGTCGCCACCCCTGGATAGTCTAAATCCAAAGATTGGGAAGGTTGGTTTGGAAGTGGAACTCGAGACATAAAGGCAAATACAAGCCAGTATCGTAGGGGAAAACGAGTGTTGCGTTACTTATTGATAGTTATGCCCAGTAAGCTTAGCACTCTTGTCAACCCTTTGGGCAGTTGCACTCTAACTAAAGAAAAATAGACAAGTACTAGGGATGTAACAGTATACTCCGATACACTTTCTCTTTAGAAGAATAATCTATCTACATTGCTAAACGCTTCTGAAATTGCTGTGAACTGTAGCAATTATCAGGAACCCACCAAGAATAACTGCGAAAATTGTGATACCACTCCTAAAAAGAAAACAACATGACCAATATCAGTTGTTTTCTTCAATCTGGTATAGCGCACTTCTGGTGAGATTGCCAACCATTTTTGAAGGAGCTCTGGCATCAAGATGGGGCAATGAAACTATGAAGCATTTTTTTTATAGATCAAAAAAGACTAGGTGCTCAGGAGTGCCTCGACAAATTCATAGCTAGAAAAGGGGCGCAAGTCCGTAATGCCTTCGCCTGCACCTATAAATCGAATGGGCAGACCTAACTCCTGAACCACCGCTAGAGCAACCCCACCTTTAGCAGAGCCATCCAGTTTGGTCAGTACGACTCCCGTTAATTCAGCCGCCTCGGAAAAGACCTGGGCTTGTCGCAACCCGTTTTGGCCCAAAGTGGCATCCAGCACCAACAGGGACTCGATATGAGCATCTGGGGCTTTCTTGCTGACAATCCGTCGAACTTTGTTGAGTTCATCCATCAGGTTCTTCTTATTCTGGAGGCGCCCGGCTGTGTCCACCAGCAACAGATCAATATTGCGCTTTTGGGCGGCAGTAATGGCATCGAAGACGACAGCAGCAGGGTCTGTATTTTGACCAGGATTCGCAATCACATCGACATTGCTACGCTGTCCCCACACCTTTACTTGTTCGACGGCTGCAGCTCTGAAGGTGTCGGCAGCTGCAATCAGACAGTCGTACCCCGACTCCTTAGAAATATGAGCTAGTTTGCCGATAGTCGTGGTTTTACCGGCGCCGTTGACCCCGGTCATTAACCAGATATTCATTCCCTCCCGTTTGGGGGCAAAGTTAGGACTGTAGTTCTTTTGGGTTGGGGCATCGAGGATATCCTGCATAATCTCTTTGAGATATGCGATCGCAGCATCCGGGGGCAGGGTTTCTTCCCGAACTTTGGTCTGCAAGGCTTCGATTAATTTATCTGTCGCCGAAATCCCCACATCTGCCTGCAGCAATAATGACTCAATTGCCATCACCGCATCGGCATTCAACGGGCCTTGGCCTACCACCGATTTGAGTTGGTTGGCTAAACCCCGTCGTGTTTTGCCTAGTCCTTGGCGCAGCTTTTGCAGCCAGGAAATCTCTTCAACGGAGACTTCTTCAGGACGACGGCCCTGGGCTGCTAATACTTCCGCAGACCATAAAAACCCTTCATCAAACTGCAGATCTGAGGGAGAAGGTTTGGCGGGAGGGGAGGTTTGGCTAGGCGATTCAGTTTTTGCAACCGGTGCTGGAGTTGCTGCAATCGGCTCAGGAGAAGAGGCAACCTCGGGTGCGACTGCATCAATTTCCTCGATTTCAGCCGTGGTGGAGGTGGCCTCTGGAGAAGGCTCAGGGTCAGCTTCTGGGGTGACCTCAGCTACTGCGGAGCTCTCTACCTCGACGTCTGGGGAAACGATTACTTCATCTGTTGAGGTACTTTTAGCATCGACGGCTGGTGCAACGGTCTCAGCAGTAGTTTCTTGCTGTCGCTCTTGGATCTTTTGGAAGGCTGTCTCGGCCCAACTGCGATAATCTTCAGCTTCACTGGTCTCTTCGGCATCGTCGCTATCTTCACTGTCGTCGCTGGGGGCATCTTGCTCCGCTTCCACTGCAGGTGGTGTATCTTGCTCCTCAGCTTCTTCCTTATTAAATTGGCGACGAAACCAATTAAAAACCATGACCTTTTCCTAAACGAAACGATGGGGGCGGATTTGATTTCAACCTACCGCATATTAAGGTACCGCGATCTGACGGGTTACCCGCCGCAAAACACCATTAATAAAGCGATGACCCTCTTCGGCGCTATATTTTTTGGCCAGCTCGACAGATTCGTTAATCGCTACTTGATTGGGAATATCCAAATACTTCATTTCAGCAACGGCCAACCGCAACAAATTGGCATCGATATGGGCTAATCGATGGAGCTGCCAATCTACCAAGGATGTTTCTAGGATTTGGTCAATTTCGTCACGATGATGGTGAACGGCTCCAATTAAGTCGAGGGTGTAGTCTCGGACTGACTGTTGATTGGCCAGCTGGATAAATTCGGGAAAGTCAATCGCTAGCCCTAAGCGGTTGACGGCTGTTTTGGTGAGGTCAATGGCTTCGGTGACCATCGCCCGCGAACTCTGCACATCAATGGCTTTGAGTTCGCTATCGAGGATGCGATCGCTACCCCGTTTTAGTTCAGCACTTGCCGTTTCTAGTGCTTCTTGCACTTCAGCCACCAGGGTCCGTACCGCCGTAATCATCACAGCTTGCAAATCTTGGTTGGCGAGGCGATCGGAATTGCTAGGCAATTGACCAATACTTAAAAGTGCCAATTCACGGGCAATTCGGCGAGGTTGCATGGGGAAATAGGGACGGCTTGCAGAACTCTCTAATCTTAATATCCAGCGTTCAATTTCAGCATTGGCGGCTTACACTATCTCTAGTCGACAGGCTTGAGGTATGCGCAAGTTATATTTTCTGGTTCCAGGGTTAGGCGGTAAGTATGCCTGCGGTGGCCTTTGGGCCGAACTGAAAACCTTGAAATTGGCCCAGCAGATCTGTTCGGCAGAGGTAGTCACCTACAAACAGCGGGAGCCTGACACTCTATTCCTAGCTGATTTACTCAATCAACCCCTCGATCAAGCCATTTTGGTGATTAGCTGGGGCTTCGATGTGGGGCAACTGGCGCAACAGTTAATCGACTATAACGTGATTTACCATGCCCATAGCTCAGGCTATGGCTTTACTCTACCTGCCAGGGTTCCTATTATTACCGTCAGTCGAAATACCTTGGGCTATTGGGGACAGCGATCGCCCCATTCCCTGCTGTACTACTTACCCAACCAAATTTCAGACAATTTTCAGAACTTAAATCTGGACCGGAATATTGATGTATTGGTGCAAGCCCGGAAATCTTCAACTTATCTATTACAGGAGCTGATTCCAGCCTTGCAGCAGGTTTGCAACGTGATGGTGGTCGATAGCTATGTCGAAGATTTATCCAAGCTTTTTAATCGAGCCAAAGTGTATCTCTACGATTCAGCCGAATATTGGGCGCAACAAAAGGTGAGTGAAGGCTTTGGATTACAGCCGATGGAAGCAATGGCCTGTGGCTGTCAGGTGTTTTCAAGTATTAATGGTGGGTTGTCAGATTACTTAGATCCAGGTTTCAACTGTTACAAAATTGCAGGGCACTCCCTCACCTTTGATGTACAGCGGATTCAGCAGGTGTTGCAGTCTGAGCAAGCCGTTGGTTTACCAGAATCGGTCTTAGCCGAATATCGGACGGAGAATATTCTGCACAGGCTGCAGGTAATTCTGACTGAGGTTAACGCATTTTTTGACGCTCAACCCCATCAACAAGCTGGTATTGTGCCTCTCACGCCCATGCGGATCACCCAACTTCGCCTGCAGACGATCTGGCGTAAGCTTCTAAAAAAGGTATCTTGATCGATCGGACCTTTTTAGATGCTTGCAGCGTGATAAGTGTCACTCGCCTTTCAGGCACATATCACTGAAATACTATATAAAACTGCCGATACTATCAATATAGTTTGGCGCAAGTGACATTCCCCCAGGAAGCTTTGCCCACTCTAGGTCTGACGGTGAATGGGAGCGCTGTCAGACCGATTCCCTATTGTGGTTACTTCTATGAAAACAGTTTCCTCTCTGGCCTTGGTTTGGCTGAATGCCTTGGTCGTTGCCTCACCAGCGGCACCTTCGCAACCCTTAGATCTGCCTCATCAACAGGTTAAAGAGACCCCAACTCAGCCCTCTACAACAGCTGAGCAGCTTTTTAAGCAAGGCAATCGTTTAGCCCAAGACGGTAAATTAGCGGCAGCCATAATTGCTTATCGTCAATCTTTGGCGGTGGATACCACCAACTCCCAGGTATATCGTCAGATGGCAGAGGTGTTGGTCCAGCTCCAACGACTGGAAGAGGCCTTGCCAGCACTTCGCCAGGCTCTGGTGCTTGAGACTCAGTTTACGGCCAGAAGCTCGGCATGGTATGACGCTCACGCTCGTACTCAACTGGCCCATCTTCTGACTCAACATCAGGAAGTTGATGCAGCATTGCGGTATCGAAAGCGGGCGATTGCTCTTTACCCAGGAGATGAAACGCTTTATTTCGGCTTAGGCCAAACGTTAGTCGCCAAAGGTGATGCCGAAGCGGCGATGATGGCCTATGTGCAGGGCTATCAACAACAAATTGCGGCCAATGAGATGTCGAACGGTTTAAAGGATTTGGAATCCTCGTATACCGACAGCAAAGCGTTAGCCTGGCGAGGTGTGGGCCATGATTTTGTGGCGCTTGAGCAATACCAGCCCGCTATCCGCGCTTACCAAAAAGCGATTGTCATCCATCCGACGGGCCACATGTACTATTCCCTGGCATCTGCCCAAGAAAAGGCAGGTCAGCTAGCGGCGGCGGCTCAGTCTTACGCACAAGCTGGGGCAACTATGCCCTATCAACATCTTCACATGGGTATCGACGCCTATCGTGCAGCCCTTCGATTACAGCCTGATGACGCTAATATTCATAGCGGTTTGGGGAGAGCATTGCTGGAACATGGAGAGATTCAAGCTGCGATCGCATCCTTCGAACAAGCCCTCTCCCTCAACCCCAATTTGACGGAAGCAAAAGACAATCTAGCCAAAGCCAAATCGCGGTTGTAGCCCGTTCTTTAGCACTCATTTCGCCTTAATCGATTTCATCTCTCCCTGAATTGCCATGAAAAAGAAGACCGCCCTATCCCTTGCTTGTTTAGGTGTATTGTCTATCGGTCTGTTGTATCGTCACCACCTGATTTCAACTCATCCATCACCAGCTCAGCCCGTTGCGGAGACAGCCAAGAACTCTGGCGAACAAGACAATCCAGTAGAGCGATTGTTAGCGAGGACCCAACAAACCCAGGTGTGGGAACAGGCCCTCAAGCTCAACCCTAAAGATGCGGAAGCCCATCATCAGTTGGGCTTGGTTCTGGTGGCTGAAAATCAGGTCGATCAAGCGATTAGTCACTATCAGCAAGCCATCGCCTTAAATCCTCCCAATGTTTCGCGGATCTATCAAAGCTGGGGCAAAGCTCTAGTGAAACAGAACAAGACAGAAGATGCCATTTCAACCTTTCGCCAGGGCATCATGAAAAGCTATCCTGAGGCCCCCAAAGGGATGCAGGAAGCAGAGGTCCATTTTCGACTCGGACTAGCGTTGGAGACTGAAGGACGGCTGTCTGAAGCGATCAAAGCTTATCGCCAAGCTATTACAGAAAAGCCAGATTGGAAGATTTATGAATATTTAGGGAATGCCTTGGTCAAACATGACCAACTAGATGAGGCACTAACTGCTTTTCGTCACACTTGGTTCAAGTCCAAATCCAATTCAGGTTTCTCTCACCGATTGCTGGGTGATGCTTTGGTTCGCGCAAACCGCGTAGATGAAGCACTAGCAGCCTACCGTACAGGGGTTAAAACCGATAGCCAATACCTGAACCACAAAGAGAATGAAGCTTATGCCTATCAAAAGTTAGCATTCAGTCTCAACTCATTAAATCGTATCGAACCAGCAAAATCAGCCTTTCGCAAATCTCTCGAACTTACAGACCCTATCGGTCCAAGACCGATTGCTCTAGGCTTTATCCAATTCTTAGTGGATCACAACCAAGTGGAGGAAGCTAAGGCAATATCGAGGCAGTACTTGCAATCAGAGGGGCCATTTCAAAAAATTTATGTCAAGCATTTGCTTGAACAAGCTAAGAAACACATTCAAGCTAATCAATTAGCTAAGGCTGAAAGCAATTGCCAACAAGCCAAAGAACTTCTAACCGATCTACAGGTTCAATCCTCACCTTGGCATAAAGAAGAACAAGATAGAAATCTGGCAAACACATGGTCTTGCCTAGGTCAGGTTCAATTCAAGAAAGGTCAAGTCAAAGTAGCCTTAACCAGTTTTCAGCAGGAATATCAACTCAATAAATATGCCAACAGGGACATTGCCAAGACCTTAGTCAAGTTACAGCGCCCTAGAGAAGCCTTGGACATATTGCGGCAAAACTCCAACAAAGAAGTACATGCTTATACTCAGTTGGGACGGTTACTACTGGCCAACCAACAACCTACATTAGCCGCTCAATATTGCCGCCAAGGGTTGGCCATTGACGCCCAGAATTCTGCTGCCCATCACTGTTTAGCCACCGCTACGGACAATCCGACAGACATCACAGCTGCTTCTCAATTCTTTCAACAGCAAAGTCAGGCTATCCCTCCCCAAGTCATCCAAGCTGCCTATCGGGCTAATCGAGTGGGGAATGATGCAATGACCTACACCATTCATAAGGATGCAATTGGAGCCAACCCTATTGATGTCAAACGAGCACAGGAAATCAGTCCAAATTTAGCCGACTTATATGTTTATCAATCCTGGGGAGATGTGCTGGTTCTCCAGGAGAAACCCAAAGAGACGATTGAAGCGTATCACCAAACCCTACGGCTCCTCCCAGAAACAGCGCCAACCCATACCAGTCTGGGGAAAGTGTTAATGCAACAGCAGCAATACGGGGGTGCGATCGCAGCCTATCGTCGCGCCATCCAGCTCTATCCCTATGAAGCTCAGTCTTATGTGAACCTTAGCAAAGCCTTACAAACAGTGGGCCAAACAGAAACGGCAGATCTAGCCTTACAGCAAGCTGTGCAATTAGGGTGGCACGAAACGGATTCAGTCAAGGGTCAATAATCTTCCTGGCGCATCAAGGCATCTGTAAGCCCTTCAATACCTGGCTTTGTTCTTTCTCGTTCAAGCCTTTCCCTTGAATCAGGACTTGAAAACCGCCTAACCCTAAAGGGTTGATTAAAGACTGAAGAGTTTCCCGTCGCCGAATCACCTCATTCAATTGAGAGATATCACTCGTATTGTTATTGGCAACTAAGCGATCGCCCAGGCCCAACGCCATTAAAAACAACCCTTGTTGGGTATAGCCCATTGACGTTAACCCTAGGGCTAAACCCTGCTTTTTTAGGGTCGTAAAGTTCACATGAGCCGTAATATCTTGATGCCCAAGATAAGCATAGGGATCTTGATGGGCACCATGCCGTCGAAAGCATTGCAGTGTGCCCTGTAGCCGCTGCGGGCTGTAGTATTGCGGCGCTAAGTAGCCATAATCAATCGTCAGTACATATCCCCGGTCTAGCTTTTGAGAGACCGTCTCTAACCAATCCAGTGCCGCTAAATTAATCTCACTGCGATATCCGTCTTCATACCCTGCGCCAATATCGATGCCTTGCTCAACTAAATATTCTGCCAAGCGGCCCGTCGATGGGTTTGAAATCACCTCAGTAAAAGACCGTGACTCCGCATCAACGGTCACAAACACTTCCTGCAAAGCGCCATCCTGGACAACAAATTGGTGAACTGGTAGCGCATCCACCAGTTCATTAGAAAAGAAGCAGCCCACTATCCCCGTCTTAGGTAGCTGCTCAAACCCCATCCATTGCACTTTGTCAGGCGAAAACTGAAAAGGCTGCAACAAGCGCTGTTGTGCTGCGATTAAACCTTCTGCTTTTTCCACAATGAGGTAACGTAAAGCGGTCCAAAAAGCAGCATAGTCATCAGATGCCTCTGCAGACTGTTTTCGGGTTGCCAGGTATTTCAGTACATCCGCCGCCACCAAACCTTGACCGGCCCCCATTTCAACCAACGTAAACGGCTCCGGCTGCCCCATCACCCGCCACATATCTAGAAATTGTTCAGCCAGCAATTCTCCAAAATCGGGACACAAATGAGGAGAAGTAAAGAAATCCCCTGCCACTCCGATTTGGACCTGGTTCGTCGCATAGTAGCCTTGCTCAGGGTCGTACAAAGCCAGCTCCATAAACTCAGCAAAGGTGATCCGCTGGTGAGGTGTCTCATGAATGCGGTTGGCAATCCGTTGAAAAAGAATGGGGTTAAATGAGTCCGGATGGGTCAAAGTCGTTGTCCTGGTCTTAGGTATTGCGGATAAGGGTGAGAGTGATCACCCTCAAAAAAGTATTTTAGGTATAAAACAGTGGGAGGCATTTGATCGTTGATGGGCAGCATAAAGTTTAGTCAGCCTTTTCTTGCAGCTAGCATCACAACATCAAAATTGTGTCCCTTCCTTATTCCGTTGAAGCTTATCTCCCCATGAAGATTGTTACCAAGAAACCTGTCTTTCGTTCCTTGTTGAGTCTATCTCTTCTCAGTAGTTGGCTATTGATTGGTGGATGTAATCAGGCCAATCAGGACTCCACCCAAACAACCGATGAAGTGGCTGAGTTAAAGTCCAAATTACAAGATCTAGAGGCTGAGAATAAAACCCTCAAAGAGCAACAAGACGAAATTGGCCTAGGCTCAGATCCCCTCAAAGAAGCCAAGCCCGTCTCAGAGATCGTCTCCAAGGCACCTGAAGATACCTCGGATAATGCCCCTGTTTCAGAGGCAGAAACCACCAAGCCCGCTGCTGTCGCCTTCAAAGATATTGCCGACTTGCCAACGCAACCGCTGATTGCCGATCTGATCAAGCTAGAGATATTAGAAGCAACGGACGATCAAAACTTTCAGCCCTACGAGTCAATCTCTCGGGGTGAATATATGCTCTGGCTATTCAAGGCCCATAACGCCATCAGTCGTCCCGCCCAAAAGATTCGTTTGGCCCCTACTTTCGACCCAGAGTTCACAGATATTGATGCCAAACATCCCGCGTTTAAAGTTGTTCAAGCCCTAGCCAATGCGGGCTATTCCGTGGGTTACGACGACAAAACCTTCAAACCCGATCAACCCATTACTCGTGAAGAGATGATCAGCATCAAAGTTGGCATAGACAAGGGCAAGAGCATCAAACCTGTCAGTGCCTCCTCGCTCCGAGCTGCCTGGAAATTTAGCGATATTGCCGAGATTGACAAACGACACTCAGGCTATATTTACAACGATTTGTTCACCAAAGGGCCCCAAGGTAGTAATATCGAGCGGGCTTTTGGCAAAATTGGCACCTTTAAACCCAAACAAGCAGCCAAGCGCCATGAAGCAGCGGCAACCCTCTGGCAAATTGGCAGAGAAACTGCTCCTAAAGCCTTGGAACGGAAAGAGAAAGAACTCAGTTAGGAGATAAAAGCAGCCCATTATTCTTCATTAGCTGCCAAAACCACTTCTTCATAGGTTCCAGATTGAATAATCTGACCATTCTTCATCAGATGAATGCAATTACAATGCTCCACCGTGGTTAAACGGTGGGCAATGATAATCATCGTCTTCGAGTCACTCAGAGAGCGAATCGCCTCTGACACCAGCGCCTCTGTTTCATTATCAAGGGCAGAGGTTGCTTCATCCAACACCAAAATTTCCCGCTCATGATACAAAGCTCTGGCAATCCCAACCCGTTGTCGTTGACCACCAGACAAATTGGCTCCACGCTCTCCTAGATTCGTATTCACACCATCGGGTAGCTCCTTCACGAGCTCAGATAGCTGTGCTAATTCAATGGCACGGTTAAGTCGAGTCTCATCAATCAGGTGATCGGGCACCCCAAGGGCAATATTGCGCTCTAAGGTGTCATCAATCAAAAAGATAGATTGGGGAATATAACCCAATAAATTCTGCCAAGCCCTCAAATCTTGGTAAA
Source organism: Acaryochloris marina MBIC11017 (assembly GCF_000018105.1). Taxonomy (GTDB): domain Bacteria; phylum Cyanobacteriota; class Cyanobacteriia; order Thermosynechococcales; family Thermosynechococcaceae; genus Acaryochloris; species Acaryochloris marina. Next base: position 3,833,424 of record NC_009925.1, on the reverse strand, counting down.
CCGATTGATCATCAACTTTTATATCTCCCCCTGTCGGCGTCAGAAGGCCTAGGAGCACATCTACTAGGGTCGTTTTTCCTGCACCTGATTTACCAATCAGAGCGATGGATTCTCCTTTCTTAATACGAAGTTGAATCTGATTGAGAGACGGGTTTTTAGCACCTTCATACTGGAAAGAGATTTTATCTAATAAAATCTCCTGTTCAAAGTCTAAATGAGAAGGTTCCAAACTACCATTCGCTGGTTTGAACTGAGCCGCAACATCTGCAGAAGGCGCTATGAGGGCCTGATGATTTTCTAGCTCTTTTAGGTCGTGATACAGTTTTTCCAAGACAAATGTTGAGCTTCTTAAAACGCTCAAACCTTTGCTGAGTTGTGTTGCCAAAGGCATCAATCGTATCGATACAACCGCAAAGATACCCAATGTCGAAATCAGCCCTTGGAAGTCCTGATTCGTTAAGATCGAAACAGAAATAAAACCTAGAATAAAGGTCATAATCATGGCTTCAATCGTAATGCGCGGGATTTGATTGAAGGACATGAAATCGCTGAGAGAAGTGGAATATAACTGAGCTTGGGTATCTAGTTGATCTAAGAAGAATGACTCACACCCAATGACTTTGGTCTCTTTTACAGACCCTAGACTATGGTTAACGACTCGAATCATCTCAGCTTGAGACTGGGCAATCGTTTTGCCCCAACGAGAAAGCGTATTTTTTAAGCGCAGAATAATCGCAAAAACAACAAATAGAATCAGTCCAATCACAATGGTTGCGATAGGGCTCGTATAAATCAGCAATATACTCAGAAAGGTAATAATCGTTAGGCTAACAAATGAATTCAGCAGCTCTAGTAAGATGCCATTACAAAAGCTAACTGTATGATTCATAATGCTCTGAATCATAAATGCGGAATTATTTTTTAAGTGAAATGTATATGGCATTTGCATATACGCACTTAACAACCGAATCCGCAGCTTACCTTGGTACTGATATACAAAGTTAAAAATATAGCGACGAATAACAAAATTCAGAAAAGACTTTACATAAAAAATAATAATAATAAATAAAGCCAAAAATGCAATAAACCTTTCCCTAGATTCAAAGTTCAACCAGTCATAGACTTGGCCAATTACAATTGTTTTTTCTACTAGCTCTGGATCGCTTGCAAAGGCAATAAAAGGTCCAATCAGGCCAATACCTAAGGTTTCTATAACAGCATTTCCCAAAACAGCAGCCAGCAAAACCAATAGCATAATTTTCTGGTCTGCTAGTATATAGAGAAATTGCTTTAAGAACTTTTTCATTTCAGGGTTATCTATTGAGATTTAACCGTGCACATCACAACGTGCACCTTATAATTTCTGGGCCATCGATATCTTCTGGCGCTGAGCGATCATGGCATTATTCAGCTTATGGATCAACAGAGATTCCCAGGTATTCTCCCCCAATCGATCCCTTACACTTCCTCATAAATCTCTGGGCTTGAAGACTAGGGCCATTACAGTATAGATTTCTCCATTGCTATTGAAGCTATCGGCATTCTCAAACAAAAATATGTTGAAGCCACACTTGTTTTACTTCATTTCATACTGTCACAGAATTACAGTGCTTCTGTGGAGAAGGAAGAAGTGATGATAGGTCTATATTGGAATATCTTGTCGACGATATTCTCGGCTGTAAGACTGTCACTATCCTCGGGGTAGAAGATCAGATCAGACACATTCGGGTGAGGACTATAGGTTTCAACCCAATCTAGCATCTGATCCAATTCTGTCTCTGTCCCCTTGGACTCGATAATCAGTTGAACAATTCTGATTAACTCATCGCGGCTAGGGTCTTCAGGAAATATCATCAGCTTTAACGCTGACCTTAATCAGCAAAATCTACAACTCAATCACTGCTTAGTAATGGCACTACAACTTGGGAGTTGGATAAATTGCCCACATTATCCCAGTGGATCAGGAGGTTGAGGCAAATTCGGAGTCGTGTCTTGTCCATCTGGAGAGAGGTCAGAAATGACTTGATCTAACTCAGCCGTTAAGTCAGCTTTATCGGTATTGGGCTCTACAGCTTTTGAAGATTCTGCCACAACCTCTGTCTGCACCGCAGGTTCAGTCTCTCCGGCTGCTTGGGCTGAACTGTTCGTAGAGACATCAGAACTAGGAGTAGCTGGCATTTGCACTGTAGTGGGTGCTTCAATCACAGGTGTTGCGTCAACGACTGGTTCTTCACTCGAGGACACCTGAGCAGTAGGTTCTTCAATCGGGGGAGCTGTTTCAGCGATGGGCGCTGGTTGTACTGTGGTGTCTGATATTGGTTCAGTGGTTTGTTCAGCAGGAGGTTCTGTGGCAGGTGCATCTACAGGCGTACTGACAGCAGTAGGCTGAACAGTCTCTGCGGGGGCCTCAACCTCAGGAGTCTGCTTGCCACCCATCATGCCTTTTAGTTTTTCACCTAAGCCTGATAGGTCTAGGCGCTGTTTGATGGCCGGAGGCAAAATTGACTTGTCAGACGTTCCATCATCCGCCTGCTGTCCCATCTTTTCCCATAATCCTTGCCAATTCACGCTAGTAATTTTGGCAATGGCCTGATCGGATATCTTTCGGGCATCAGCCCCCCAAGTTCCTGGATCTGGTTGTGCTGGATTCGCCTCTACCATAGCCCAGCGACGCTGCAAGGCTTGATAACTCAGCCAAACCAGCAGGAAAACACTCGCTGTATGGCCCAACAACAAGCCGACAGGACGGCGATAGATCAACAGGATTAAGGCATAAAAAAGTCCCGTACCGCTCCACCAAACATCGGTTTTGCGGTGAATTTCTGGATAGACGTAGGCTGTTAAATACAGCCCTACACTGCCTAAACCCACGATCAACACTAAGGCTAAGGAAAGCATGGCCCAGATTCTCCGTTCAGCATAAACAGGATTCCCCATTCATACCACCCTCTAGTCATTTTCCTATGGGTCAAGTTAGAAAAATCAAAGAGGCATGCCTTTTGCAGACACACCTCTTCAAATTACACGGGCTTTGAGCTTCGCTAGCGGAGACAAAGTGTATGAAATTCTGTCACCCAGCATAAAAAACTGGCAGGTCCTGGCCTTTACCAGAAGGTGACACTTTCTAGAGTGTCACTATAGTTCAGGTTTAGCACGAGGATATTTTGCCATTAAGGCTTGGACTTGCTCGGCATGATAGGAACTGCGAGTGAGGGGGGAGGACACAATCTGCAAAAAGCCCATCTCTTCCCCGAGGGCTTGCCAGGTAGCAAATTGATCGGGATGGACGAAATCTTGCACACCTAGGTGTTTCGCTGTGGGCTGCAAATATTGGCCAATGGTGAGAATATCGCAATCCACTTGGCGTAAATCAGCCATGACCTCTCGCACTTCAGTATCTGTTTCGCCTAGACCCACCATGATGCCGGATTTTGTGTAAATCCAAGGGGCGAGCTGGCGTGATCGCATCAGCAAATCCAACGTCCGCTGATACTCTCCTTGAGGGCGAACCCGCTTATACAGACGCGGTATGGTTTCCGTATTGTGATTGATCACTTCCGGTGCCGCCTGCAGAATGGTCTCTAGGGCTTCCCAGTTGCCACATAAATCAGGAATCAACACTTCAATGGTGGTCTGGGAGGACAGGATTCGGATCTGCTCTATACAGCGAACAAACTGTGAGGCTCCGCCATCAGGCAAATCATCGCGATTGACCGAGGTAATCACCACATGATTGAGCCCCATCCGACGCACGGCTTCTGCTAAGCGATGGGGTTCTGTGGGGTCAAGGGCTACGGGCTTTTTCTCAAAATCGATATCACAATAAGGGCAAGCCCGAGTGCAGGCTGGTCCCATAATTAAGAACGTCGCCGTGCCGTGGTGGAAACACTCTCCAATATTGGGACAGGAGGCTTCTTCACAAACCGTATTCAGATGTAGGTCCCGTAAAATGTCTTTAACATTGCCCACACGCTCCCATTGCGGGGCTTTCACTCGTAACCAATTGGGCTTAACAACCACTACTCTGACCTGAAATGTTCTGTCTCCACTGTAAGGGATGTTGCCTCCTCCGGTATAAGTCGGCTAGGTGGGCATAGGCGCTTCCAGAATAGGCCAGCTTTGGCGCTGCCACTCCCCATCAAAGTTAACTGAAAATCCCTAAAGTTGGGGGGTGATGGACCATATTCAAACCAGTACGGAATGAGATAGTCTCAAGTCCTGCAACAGCAGCTTCATCGTGAAAAGGGAGTCAAAAAGCTATGATTCTTTTGAAATTACACGCGTTAAGACTCTGGGGAGCACTCTCTTGCAAATAACTCGATGTAGCCAACTATTTTGGGTATTGGTTATCGGACTAGGAGGGTGTTGGAACCCTTTAGGCGGCTCAGTTCCTTGTGACACCTTTGACGCCAAAGTAAAGATTACTCAATGGCCTGCCAGTGCCCGTATTCTCCGAGAACAATGCATTTCAGGCTTTAATCCTACTTATCAAGCAGAGTTAACGATTCAGCCCCAAGACTTACTGGCCTTGCAGCAGCAAGCACCTTTCAGCAAAATTCAGCAATGGCGACGCCAGACGGATAGCCAAATTTTCTCTGATTCACCCCTGCAACAACAAGGGAAACAGATGGCATCACTGCTATACGCAGATTTTTCTGATGGTGCTTACCTTATGGAAGTGCTGATCGACACCAGCAATGCTCAACAATATGTGGTTTCTGTCTCTCACGCTTACATAGACTGATATTCAGCCTCTGTCTCATATTGCTTTATAAAACGAAATATTGCAAGCCTGCCATTTGGGTAGGTCTTGGCTAGAATTGATGAACCTTTTATTGTTTCCCTCACTCCTCAAAAGCGTTCTCCATTGCGATGTTCGAGCCTTTCTAGGGCATCGCGACTTCCTTGAGTAGGAGTGATTGTCTACTATGCTTTGTCAAACTTGCCAGCGCCAATCCCATTGCCTCACCCATCAGCTGGCGGCACAAGATCAGAATCTGCACCGGATGCTAGAGAACTTGCAAGGGTGTCAGCGACGACAGCCCTACAGGGTTAAGCCTTCTCCCAGCCATACTTGGCAAAAAACAGTCCGGTGGATGGAGAAACTCGCTCATCGCCTATCTCCCTAAGATCAGCCACCGTTCTATTGACGGAAGAGACTGATCGCTTTTTTCCTTGCACGGGAGCGCCAGCAATGTGCTAGAACTAATCCATTCAGCTAGCCGTTGTGTTTTCTCTTGACCGATGACTCTTGACTCGACTCAAGCGGGTCTTGCCTTACCGAGACCCAAGAATCGTATCGTTGCCATTGTCCTAGCCCTTGCAGGTCTACTCCTACCCGGTCTGCATAAGCTTTATCTGGGCCAGACTCGTTGGGGTCTCGTGTATTTGCTGCCGGGTATTTTTTGGGCAACGTTACCCATCGCCACTCTCACCCGAGTAGCGAGCTTATGCGATGCTGTGATTTATTTAACTCAGGGGGATGATCGGTTCCACCAAGCGTTTAATCCGGCTTGGCCTCAACCGTCGCAACCCACCCTCGAACCCGCACAAATGAATGCGATCGCAGAGTCACTACGCCAGCTCGAAAGCCTCCGCCAAGAGGGATTAGTGACCGACTACGAATTTGAACAACAGCGACGACAGCTCTTAGGTTAGTGCACCTAAATTAATTAGCCATGCTCAACCGCCTCGTACAGTGGACTCAACAACAAGGACCGCTACGAGATCAGATTTTGGCTGACCCCTATTATCGGTTTCAGTCCCTAGCAGAAGTTGCCTTAGCCGCTGAGTTGGGCGTGAGAATTGATGTGAATCAAGCCAGTGTCGATGATTGGCTGCGCCTGCCGGGCCTATCCATTCATCAGGCCCGACAGCTCGTGCAATTAACCCAGAACGGCGTCCAATTTTACGCCATTGAAGATGTGGCTGCTGCCTTATCCCAGCCCGTCCAGCGGATGCAGCCGTTAGCAGCAGTGATGCAGTTTTGCTACTACGACCAGGAGAGCATTGCCCTAGCCCCCGCTTTCAACCTCAATGCGGCGTCCGTAGAACAGCTGATGACGATACCCGAGATGATACCGAGTTTGGCACGAAACATTATCCGCGATCGCATTGCCCACGGTCCCTATCAACACATAGCAGATTTGCAACGACGTTTAAAATTATCGGGAGAAACAACGCAACAATTATTGCCTTATTTGAGATGCTAGGAACGCTCTAAAGCGGAATATCCGTTAAGCATATCGACCGATAACCAATAGCTTTGGCTTCTCAGTTTTGGTGCTCCGAACCGTTTAAAGCGCAAATCAAAGGCCAACTGACGCTAGCCTCTGACTCGTTTACTAAGTTAGGAGTACCTTGAACAATTACGTCCCGGTTACTTGTTCATGCCTTGCCATTGCTCGATAGCGGCGGGGAAGATTCTGAACAAAGCCCAACCACCAGCAATAGCAACAGGAGCTAAAACAATTAATAAACGTACATCCATGCTCAATCTCCTCTCAGAATTATTTTAAAAGCACTTTTTACTTATTGTCCTACAATTAGTCAGATTTTTCTAATCGGAATCCCTTAGACTTAGCGCTCAATAGTTTTGAAACCCAAATCAGTCCCGCGATTGGCGTGAACTAAAGCCAATTTTTGATAGTGGCGGGCATGGTCTATCAAATTATCGGATTCTGCTTCACTCAGTTCTCGTAAAGGCTTGGCAGGTATCCCTACCCACAGGGACCGAGGGGGAACCGACTTCGAAACCACTGCCCCAGCCCCAATAATGCTGCCAGCACCAATATGCACGCCATTGAGAACAATGGCGCCAATGCCAATCAATGTGCCTCGCTCAATATGAGCTGAATGAATCACTGCTCGATGACCAACAGTCACATAATCTTCTAGAATCGTTGGCTGTCCTGGATCACCATGGAGAATGGCCCCATCTTGAATATTGGTATATTCACCAATTTCAATGCGTTCTACATCACCCCGCAGCACCGCACCATACCAAATGCTTGCCTCTCGATTAATTTGAATATTGCCGATCACCGTGGCATTATCTGCCACAAATGCCGCTAAGGAACAATCTGGTGGTGGCCAATATTGGGGACTAGAAAATTCCAAGGTTATCGGGTTAAAACACCGCCTCGATCCTACCCTGAAAAGAGACAGCCTCCAGACCATTCAGAACAGCCACGCTCAACAATTCACAGTTATAATGAAGCCACCTGAGCGGCAACCAGAGTTCTTCGGCTCTTTCTGACTCCATGACACATGTCAGCATGCACTATCCAATTTTTGGGCCTGAGACACTCTGTCCCCATTGCCGGCAAATGATGACCGCTTTAACCTTAACCGATACCTATCTTTGCCAACGTCACGGTGCCTTTGAAGCCGACCCCAAGACCGAAGATTTGGTCCACCTTCAATCGGGGCGTCATTGGCGGTTATGGGATGGGCAATGGTACCGCCAACATACCCATCCTGATGGGATTCGCTTTGAAATCCATGAAGCCCTAGATCGCCTCTATACCGAAGGGTATCGTGCCACCAAAGTGATTATTGCCCAACGCTATCGAATCTTAATCAACACCTATCTAGAACATTCCCCTTGGTCCGAGAAAAACCCGTCCGGGCGTCCGCGCTTATATGGGTTACCCGTAGAATTTAGCCCAGACTCTGAGGATGATCCTCGCTGGCAAGTCATTAACTTTGATCTCGATAAGGAACCTGGTATTCCCAGTAATTCTCCTCATTTTCGCCTATTTGATTAAGCCTTCTGAATCTATAGCTCAGCGATGATAAGGCTATGGTATATCTAATGGTCAGCGTATCGGGATATCGCCATGAAGGGGCATCATATGTCGATTCGGACCGGGGATATCCACCGGGCGATCACGTTCTATCAAACTCTAGACTTCGACGTTATCGAACGATTTACAACTGGGTATACTCTGGGGTGTTGGCTGGAGGGTCCGATTGGCAGACTCGAACTGATTCAAATCCCAGATCCTCAACCGCCAGCCGATGCCTTTGGCGACGAACATTACGTAGGCTATTATCATTTATCGATAGATGTCACAGATGACCTATTGGCAGACCAAACCTTATCGACCTGGCTTGAACAATGGCGAGAACGACTCAAAGCAGTTTCAATTACCTTAAAAGTCCTGCTTTATCCCATGCCACAAACCATTGGTAACCAAACGTATCATGTGGCCTTTGCCGCTGATGCCGACGGCTTACCATTAGAAATCCTCCATAATCTAGGTCCTACATCTGCACTAGAGAGCTTGACTTAACTTGTTATCTTCGTTCATGCATCCCTGTCTTAGGAGACTTTGACTATGCTGGAAACCTGCCCCCGTTGTTCCAATCGCTTAGGCCCTCCTCTCAAATCCGGTCGTCAAGTTTGTGCTCATTGCGGCTGGTCTAGTGCGGCTATCGCTTCCCATAACAACCCATCTAGTCAAGAAGGGGCTGGGGTTGGCAGTATTCTGCAAGTCTGTGGGCGAATCCTCAAGCGAATCTTCCAGTATGTCGGCTCTCTGTTTCAAGTATGGATGGGGAAACTACAGAAATCAAAGCAAAATTCGAATATCAAGCCCGGCAATATGGTTAAGGGCCTAACCGATAAACTCAGCAGTTTAGAACAAGCCATTCCCACAGAAGTTAGCGATTCCAAACGCCCCTGGATGACAGTGGAAGAAGCCTTTGTTCACTTAGGCGGGGATGTCCGTCTTCCGACTTCTATTGTTCACTCTCTAGATGGTCGATCCCGTGTCCCTTTAGCCCGGTTCCGGGAATATTACAGTGAACAAGAATTTAAAGCCTATGGCTTAGAAATGAGTTTAGAGCGCCGCCGAGCCCATAAGCCCTGGCTTAGGGTTTTACCTCAGGACTAGAGCGTCATTCGCTTAAGGATAAATTCCCTGTAGTGCTCTTTCATCGGCAAGTTAAGCTCAACGCCGATTTTCGTTCGCGTCCCTTGAGATACTTCTCCTGAAACAGGGTTAACACCTGCCGTTGGATACGACTGCCAAAGACAGCCCACTCCTCGTTTTTGCCAGGGGGGTAAGTCGTTAAAGTTCATCTGCCCCAGTTGAAACAGCAATTCATTTTTATCGCCAACGGATAATCCCTCTAATTTCTGGGTTGCAGTGCCCGCTGAATCACCCCCTTTACGCAACATCCAGTAGCAATGGGCATTGAGGGCATTGCGATGGGCATCTTCTTGTCGCCATCGGAAGTAGTCGACCACTAAATCCACCGTTGGCAGTTGGGAGATTCGACAGTCGAAAACTGCTATACAGCCTAAGATCAACGACATTTTCGCACTAGCTTCCGCTGCAAGCACGGAGTTGAGTTTACGTAGCTTACGAGCAAAGGTCTGCTCGTCTGGGTGCAGCAGTAAAGAGATTTCATCGCTTTGGGTATAGCCATAAAGGACTCGAAATCCACAGGTCATCAAATGCTGAACCGTTGCCACCATGGCATCTCGAAAGGTGGCATCAAAGGGAGCATCTAAATCGAGGGTTTCTTTCGTTAACCGAGTAAAATTCCGTCCATCTAACCGAGCGACCATCTGCAGCCCAGGCAGAACGCAGAGGTCATAAGCGGTTTCATAGATCCTCAAGGTTTGATCGAGTTCAGTAAATTTCATAATTGCCAATCCTCAACCGAAAATTGTTGATGAGGAAGAAGACGAACGGAAAAAAGCTGGTCAAACCCCTCATCATAGGTAGGCAAGATCAGGCGAGAGGCTGTCCCGCGAATCCCTTTGTCTGGAATGCGTTGGTCAGGCGTGCGATCGCAATTCCGAATCAAAGCCGCTGCCAACTTCGATTCAAAGTAATACCCCGTAATCGAAAAACCCTGTTGTTGAGCGGGTTGGATATACCGCTGTCGCTCAGCAGGGGTAGGATTCGTGTTATCCACCACAAACCGTTGGCGGGTGACTAGGCAGGTATCCAAAAACTGTTGCTCACGATGTCGTGTTTTCAACATATCCAGGTTGATCCGCACATGGGTGCGTCCAAACTGGTGGTGATAAAACGTCGATTTACCCGTAGCCTGAATACCCACCAAGATTACAGCTTCCATCGTTTGCCTTTTCAGTGTGGAGCCGATGCCCGATCGGCTCTATTCTCTAGTTCCGTTGATGCGGATCATCTCAGTCAAGATACTATCGAGACCGCCATTGACATGAATATGCTCAATTTTGTCCGCAATCCGTTCCAGCACCTCCAGCTCTTTCAAGCGCAAGGCCACGGGATTACTCTCCATCACCTTAGCGGTGTTGAGCATACTGCGGGTAGCAGCAGTCTCCTCTCGACGACGAATTACGTTAGCCTGGGCGGATTTTTCCGCTTCCACCACCTGACAGAGAATCGACTTCATCTCACCGGGCAGAATGATGTCTTTGACACCGACAGATGCGATAGCAACTCCATATTGCTCGGTTTTCTCACGGATATAGTCAGAGACGCTGGCATCAATCGCCCCCTTGTCTTCTAGGAGTTGATCTAGAGACTTGGTCCCCACGGCCGAACGTAGAGCAAATTGCAGCTCTTTATAGAGATAATCCTCAATATTGCTCAAGCCAGCTTTAGCCTGTACCGGATCCGTAATCCGATACCCCGCTGTCAGGTTTAGACGCAGGGACACCTTATCCTTGGATAAAATTTCCTGGCCAGAGACTTCTAGGGTTTGCAAACGCAAATCCACAATTTCCGTTTTCCAGGCTCGGCCAAAAGTCCACCAGACATGCCAGCCGGGAGAAAGGGTATCGACAAAAGCGCTGGCTTCATACAGCAATCCTAAATGCTGGGCCGGGACTTCCAAGATATACAGGGCCTCATAGGCTAAATCCAATACCTCGGGTACCCCAGCCACCAACTCAGCCACCAATGTAGGTGAGAGCTTGGCATCATCGCTAATATCAATCACCTCAACAGCAACCCCTTGCCAGAACAACTGGCGACTGCAGGGGGGCAAAATCCTAATCACTTTGCCCTGATGGCGAACAATGGCAACCTCCTGATTGCCTAACTGCACGAATTCACAGTGACTGGTGACAAAATCGGGATGATCATCGACCAGTACGTCCACAAACGTAAAATCTGGATCGGGACGAGTGCGATCATAGCGGGTAATACTGACTTTGCGATCGCAGGTCCAAAACCCATACTCTCCAGACGCGAGAGGCCGCACAAAATTATCCTGCTCATAGAGCATCCCTAGCTGAGATTCAGGAATTGAGACTAGATTCAAATCCGGTAGCGATACATCTCGCAATCGCTGGACAAACTGAGACGGCAGGTCAATCCCTTCATCCAGATTAAATAGATGCACTTCTACCTCAATAAAGCCACGCCAAAACGCTTGCAGCTGGTTGGGACCAATCGTGCACCATTGTTGTCCCAATCGCACTAAGGCAGCTTGATTATGAACCGTGCGCACCACCGTAAAATACTCATTCATACTGTGGGCATGGGTTTGCAATAGCAGCTCCAAATGGTCAATCTGGGCTTGGGGCTGATTTAAATCAAAGGTCTTCACCTGCCAATGCCACCCCATGCGGCGATGGGTACCCGGCAGCAAAAACATCTCAAACTTACTGCGATAGAACAACATGCCCCGCTCATGGGGCTTAATGTAAAAAGACTTAAACATTGATATTTCCTTCTTCTTCTCGTGCAGGTCCATCTGCACTTTTAAAGGCACCCTAAGCTGCTGGCATCAACAGTTACAGTGCGGGCCATCGCCCGTGACTGGCTGAATTAAGGTGGAGCAGAACCGCAACTCAACCCGAAGATTAAGCATGGGTCCAACCGCCAACAAATAGGGCGTTCGCTAGGGCAAAGTCTGGAGGGAACGCCAGACTTTGCCCTGCAAAGGACCCTACTCAAGCCGATCATCAACTGCGATCGCGCTGGCCTTTGGCTATTGTTGGGTGGATCACCAGGTGACCCACTCAACGCGACACCAACAACCGGGTGCTGTCTTAGCGGATTCGAACCACCTTGGGATTGCTCCCGTACCAGATGAAATAACTCGTCCCAAACGAGGTGCCCGTAACCGGGCGGTGGAAAGTACAGGATTTGAACCTGTGTCCGTCAGATTATGAGTCTGATGCTCTAACCAACTGAGCTAGCTTTCAGTTTTGTCGATGTAGGATTCGAACCTACGCCCCCCGAGATGGCCCCTCGGTGCTCTCCCTCTGAGCTAATCGAGCAATCGTGAATCAACCTTGTGGGTTTGGCGGTACACTGATCTGCAATTTTCAGCGTCAAAGTGCCAGTCAGATATTCAGAATCTGAACCATTGCCTCACAGCACGCCATTGATCCAGTCATTGACCTTAACATACTCAATTTATAACCGCCATAGTTCTCAAGCGATCTAGCCCATGGCTACCGGATTAAACTGCTCCATCACGGCTGCTGAGCAGCAGTCGGAACCTGCCCTGGCGGTTGGGGAGTGGGGGCTAGGGGTGCAGGAAGACTGGGAAAGGGTTGTCCGCTAGCAGGGGCAGGACTCGGCACCGATAGCAGAGGATTATTGGTGCCATTCGACAAGGATGGAATCGGATCCGACAGGGAATGAACGGCTAGGGCAAGTTCGACCGTTGTCCCGTTCTTTCCCTTTTTTTGCCAGTCGACCTTTTGCACAATCGCATCATGGGGAGACAGAATATCCTGAAACGACTGGAGTTGGGCCTCAATGGTTTTCAGCTCATTGAGAAGTTGAATCTTTTTACTAGACGCAACCGCCTGCCCCTGTTGTCGAGCTTGTTGAGATGCCTGCAACGACTTACGTTGGGCAATAGCCTGCTCTAACTGGGCTTGGGCTGATGTTTTGGCGAACTGCAACTGTGCTAACTGTTTCTCCTCTGTCGGTAGAGGCAGGGTTTGGCGGGCCAAATCAGTGTAAGGAGATTTAGCCAGATAATCTTGAATCGCAGCATCCGCTAAACGAACCCGTTCTCGGGCTTGCTGTACCTGAACCTCTGCGGCATTGGTATTGGTTGGAGCCGTCGGAATCTGTTCAGTCGCCGTTAAAAGCGCCACTTCTTGTTGCACCTTCTGACGACGAGCCATAATATTTTGGCGGGCTGCAGTCCGATCGACCAAAATTTGCCCCTTAACAATCAAATCCCCCTGTTTAACACGCAAAGACTCAGGAGAAGCGACCGTTAACTTTAATTTTGTCGGCGTTGAGTTGAGCGGCGCTGGAGAACTTGCTGCTGCCGGATCCTCTGTTTGGGCCTTCGATTTGGATTTAGAGCTATCCGAACTGCATCCACTGATAAGGATAAGAAGAACACTGCTCACACTCAAGAATTTTAAGCAGTTGCGCTTCAACGAATGATGTTTCTTACAGAGGGTTTGATGAGTAATCATGGCAGGAGATATGTTCTGAAATAACGTCAGAGGATTGGGTCGAAAACCGTTAGCTCAGCAAAGTTTAATGTAATCAGTGAGTCCAATTCTGCAGAGTCGGAGCAAATAAGATATGGCTCACTAGAGCTTAGTGGTCTCAATCCCCGAATAGATTGACCTCGATCACCCCCCCGAAGAATTAACTCAGATAGATATCAGGAAAATCTGTCCTGAAGTCAATACTATTTCACTTTGTAAACTTTTACCGGAGTCATTGCTTGACTTTGATTACGACTTGTTAAGAGATAGAATGAGACTCGGTCACTACAGCGTAAGGAAGCAGTATTTTTTCGTGCAAAACTCTACCGGTATTGAAACCAGAGGCCCTGACGTCTCTAGGTCTAGAGAATTACCTTTTACCCTTCAAGATATAAGGGCAGCCATTCCCCCTCATTGCTTTGAGCCCTCAGCCTGGCGATCTCTCTCATATTTCTTTTTAGATATCGGTATTATCGCTGGTTTATACGCCATTGCCTATCAAATTGATGCTCTATGGTTTTGGCCCATCTTTTGGTTAGCTCAAGGCACCATGTTTTGGGCTTTATTCGTCGTCGGCCATGACTGTGGTCATCGCTCCTTTTCCAAATACAAGTGGTTAAACGATCTGATCGGACATCTCAGCCATACGCCAATTTTGGTTCCTTTCCATGGTTGGCGCATTAGTCACCGGACCCACCATGCCAATACAGGCAATATCGACACGGACGAAAGTTGGTACCCTCCCACGGAAACGCAATACCGAGAGATGCCGAAGGATGTCAAATTTGTCCGTTACTATTTGACCCTATTGGCCTATCCCATTTACCTCTTCAAACGGTCTCCTGGACGCAAGGGCTCTCATTTCCTACCCAGTAGCCCTTTATTCAAGCCTTCCGAGAAATGGGACGTCATCACCAGTACAGTCCTATGGGGAGCCATGATCGCTTTTCTAGCAGCGCTCACCTATACCAATGGCTGGTTATTCTTAGTTAAATATTATCTCGGCCCCTATATTGTCTTTATCGTTTGGTTAGATGTTGTCACGCTGTTGCACCATACCGTACCCAGCATACCTTGGTACCCCAATGATAACTGGTATTTTCTCAAAGGTGCCCTCTCCACCATCGACCATGACTATGGGTTTATCAATCCTATCCATCACAATATTGGTACTCATGTCGCCCACCATATTTTCTTGGGTATGCCTCACTATCATTTACTGACTGCAACAGAAGCAATCAAGCCGGTCTTAGGTGAGTACTATCGGAAGTCTTCCGATCCCATTTGGAAAAGTTTATGGACTGCCTTAAGAGATTGCCGATACGTTCCTGATCATGGGGAAAAAGTTTACTATCAAGCTGACGCCAAGCGCTAAATTTCTCTTTTATGCTTTTTCTCTAGGCTAAATTCGTTCAGGAAAGAGAGTGAAGCGATAAGCCTCAAATCAATTTCATCGGCCAATATTGAGCTTCGACGTTAATATACGCTTCTCAGTTGCTTGTAAGTGACGCAAAAGAGAGAGGATTGGTTCTCAATCCTCTCTCTTTGCTTTTATATTCAGGATGTATCGTCTGGTCGTCGATACCAACAGGAAAGATTTCTATTCGTTACATTGAAGCTGCTGAATTCTCACCCTCGCCGCCCGCTCTTTTTGCAATTCCTCATAGGGAAGATTCAAAAGATATTTAGTGACCTCCTTTCCTTGATCAACAACACGAGTTGCTGCAACTAACTTACTGGTGATCAAGCGCTGTAGAGACGCAAATACTCGATTAATTTTTCCATATTTGGTATCGGCTATTAACCATGTCATACGTTCTGCAATCTCATCTCGACTGAGAGGGTATAGACTTTCAAACAACACTCCTTTGACGGCTAAATCCAGTTGGGCTTTATAAGAAGATTCCAGCAGGCTACTCCTCGTCGTGGCAGTAGGCTGACGTTTTGAGTGTCTTTGTTCCGCTCTCCGTCTGGCTTGACAGCCCTTGGTCGATCGCTTGTATTGAATTGTGTCCATTGCTATGTCTAACAACAACTAGATAATGTTTTCTTTAATGTATGACTTTTTCTAGCCCTGAGATAGCATAAACATTCGCAAAAACTCAACGAACGATTTGCTAAATCCTAAAGATTAGAGTGTTCTTCCCAACAGGGACTAAAGGCTTCTCAATGTCATAGATGATTGCGTCCTGTGCAACCACCACTGATGCCACTTGATAACTGTTCTCTCTATTGTATCCGTGAATATACGGAGTGGCACCCCTAAGAGCGGACAATATAGCCCCATCACCTTGGCCCATCACTCAAAATTTCAGTATTTTCACGTAGATAATTTTCTGGATTAAAGCACCAGTAATTGCAAAAGGATCCGTATTCCTACATAGAACTCGTTTGAGGATTACGTCTAAAATATCCTTATTGCACAATATTTAGACAAAACTTTGTCATCTGATCACCCTTTTTTTCGGTTGCATTTAGGATTAGATGACTACAATTTGAGTCCTTTTGAATATCTTCAATAATCATCAAAACTAATCTGCCACTCTGCTATGCCTCGCAAGCAACTCGGGAAAAAAGATCAGCTAATTATTAATATTGCAGCCCAAAAAATTGGCAGACGAATGAAGCAGCTACGGGCTCATTTAGGGTTGTCCCAAGTTCAAATCGCCAAGAATCTTTCTATCTCTGTCAGACAATGGTCTGGCTGTGAGTGCGGTGATTATTTGCTAAATATAGATTTTTTAATTTTGCTCAACACCTATTATCAGGTGTCCATCGATTGGCTATTGACGGGTAAAGGCAATATGTTTATGGATGATACTAGTGAGACTGAGCAAAAAATTACCAGTCAAGAATTAGCTGAAGAGCTAAAAGTTCTGATCACGCGTTTAGAAGACTAAACGGCTTCTGCCTGAACTCCTAGACTTACTGCCCAGTCCGATGATCGAAGTATCTTGATTTGAGTATTCTGCTTACTCTAGTAGCAGAGACTGAAGTGTTTCTAGCTCTACAGATGCCTAAAGCAAGAACATCAAATTTCAAGCAACAGGTGCATGGACAACCGTTTTAGTGAAAAGCGGTTATGTTAAGTGACTATGACAATAGCCATGGGTCAGCTGGGGCCACCTTTTCCTTTTTGACATTAGAAATCATAATCCATGTCCTGAAAATGGGATGCATCTCACCCAGTTAGATCTAAAATCAACACTATCAGATTTAGATATGGAAAGGGGGATGCCAGTCATTTGCTTTTCTGTAGAAAGGTAAAGGTTGTGATTCTGGTGAAATGGCACATTGGCTAGAATTGAAGGATAGTGGTCGAGACAGCAGAGGTCGTAACACCCCAATGGCTAATAATGGTACTGCCTATCTCCTTTGGTTTTTCTCTACCTTTGGCATCTGTGGAATTCACCGATTCTACCTAGGCAAACCCATTAGCGGCATTCTCTACTTTTGTACCTTTGGATTTCTGGGCATTGGTCAAGTGGTCGACCTTTTCCTTATTCCAGAGATGGTTGACCATAAAAATCTAAAGCAAAGATTGCTCTATAGTTCAGCAGATGCTACTACACAACAAACCATTGTCAGAGATGTCAGCACTTACACACAAGCGAGTCCTCCTTTGGATGTGCAAATTCTGAAGATTTGCCGAGATCAGCAGGGGGCCACTCTGAGTGATTGTGTGATTGCAACCGAAAAAAGCCCTGAAATAGTTAAATCCAAGGTCCAAGAACTGTGTTTAGCAGAACTATTGGTCGTTGGCAATCGTGAGTCTGATGGTGCCGTCATTTATAAGGCCGTCTAATCGCACTGTAAAATTAAGACCGCCCTGCACGAATTGTCCATGCACCATCCCATCCTTCCATTTGCAGACATCTCTGCACAGCAGCTCAACGCTATCAAGCTGATTGCCACCGATATGGATGGCACCCTGACCGTCAACGGTAAATTCCCAGCCGTCTTTGGCCAAGCCCTATGGGACTTACAAAAGAGTGGTTTTGCTGTTGTGATTGTGACGGGGCGTTCGGCGGGCTGGGTCAGCGGCCTTGCCCATTATTTACCGATACAGGGTGCGATCGCAGAAAATGGCGGCCTCTTCTTTCATCAGCCAGACACCCCCGGAAAAGTGCTTTCAGACATTCCGGGCCTTAAAGACCATCGTGCTCACTTAGCCAACACTTTTCGTCAGCTCCAAACCCACTTTCCTCATCTACGAACTACGGCTGATAACGCGTTTAGAATCACGGATTGGACCTTTGATAATCCCGACTTTGATCCAGTCGATTTGGATCAGATGGCAAATCTCTGTACCACGGCAGGATTTGATTTTACCTACAGTACAGTGCAGTGTCATATCAAACCCAAAGGCCAGAACAAACAGGCAGGGCTCCTAACGGTTCTAGAACACCATTTACCGGAGCGATATAATTTAGACCAAATTTTGACGATCGGCGATAGTCCGAATGATCAAGATCTATTCGATTCTCAAGTTTTTCCGCACTCCGTCGGCGTTGCCAACTTGTCTCACTACCTGGAGCAGATTGACCACCACCCCCAAGCGATGACCCAAGCAGCTGAAGGGTTAGGATTTATCGAAATTACGCAACGATTACTGATGTCTTAATGCCAATTTCATCAGCGTCTTAAAAATCTGTTTAAAACGGCTAAAGGGTTTGGCTTATTGTAACCAAACCCTTAATCCTATAGAAACCGAGAATGTATGTTTGCTCAGAATTGAAAAAATAGATAGAGTTTACAGAAAAACAACTAAAGTGGACATTAACAACAGCAACAGTTCTAAGAGGTAAGTCTTACATATCTTTACTAGATAAGTGTTCTGGTCTTCAATTTTTTCTGATAGAAAATGATGACCACAAATCGTAAGTTCTCAGGAAGAAGGTTGCTCTTCAGAACAGAGGTAGGAGGTACTGACGTGTTCCGGGGTTACTTGTTAACTTTGACTTTTTGTACCTGGGTTTAATCTAGCATTAACCCCCAGAGCTAGCTCAGGGATTTTACTAAAGTTCACTCTTATTCGCGGGGGTTAACAGAGTGAAATATATCAATAAAATTAGATGGGTCAATGTCAGAATTTCCGTCCCTGTAGTCACTACTGATCAACCTGAAGTAGTTTCCTCATCTGTGATTGGTCGATTTTACCTTGAGGGTTACGGGGCAGCTGAGGCAAGACATACCATTGCTTTGGTTGTTTAAACGGGCTGAGTTGATTCTTCAGACAAGTCTGCAATGCGATTAGGGAAAAGGAGTCTGCTGCAGGAACCACAATGGCGGTAATGATTTGGCCCCAATCGGGATGAGGTTGGCCCAACACCGTCACATCTTTTACGAGGCCTGTACTTAAAATTAATTTTTCTATTTCTTCGGGAAAAACATTCTCCCCCCCAGAGATAATCTTGCGACTTAAACGACCGACAATATGCAATGCTCCTTGGTTATTGAAATACCCTAAATCATCCGTAAAAAATTTACGAGGTGAGGCTAATAATTGCGGGTAATATCCTTTACAAAGAGATGTACATTCAATCACCACCTGTCCTGTTTGAGGAGCCACAATGCCCTGGTGTTGCTGATGCTCAATGGCAATTTGAGCATGGGGCAAAACATGGCCACTGTGAGCTGCTCCGAGCAGGAATTGATCGGGATCTAATGTCGCCACTTGAGCAGCAGTTTCCGTCATGCCATAGGTTAAAGCCAACCGCAACTGGTGCTGGCGAGCCCCCTGGAGTAAAGCGGGCCATGCAGGACCGCCCCCCACCAAAATAGTGTGAAATCGGGCTAGCCATTGTAAACGAGGGCCGCCCTGTTGCAAGAATCGCTGGAGTTGGGTAGGAACGAGGGAGAGAAAAAAGGAATAAGGTTGCTCTGATTGCGGATCTAGAAAAGCCGCTATGTCTGGCATCAAGGAGATTTCAGGAGAAAAACAGTGGCGTGGGAGGAGGAGGAGTTTACCGTATGTAAGGAGCGATCGCATAAACTGCATCAACCCACTGACGTGATACAGGGGTAACCAGCAGCAGGAATTGATGGCATCCAATTCACCACCGAAAAAATGATTTTGGCAGCCTTCAACCGAGGCAGTTAGAGTCTCCCAAGTATGAATCGCAAATCGAACCTGTCCCGATGAGCCCCCGGTAGAGATTAAAATCCATCCCTTCTCTTCTTGCTTAGCTGGGGCTGGTTTTGGGATATCTACCGGAGGCAACTGAGAGGCATCCCAAATAACATGGGGTTGAACTAGCAGCAACACCTGTTGCCATTCAGAACGTTGCCAATGGGGATTCCCGAGAAATACAGGACAATCACATAAACACGCCGCCATCAATCCAGCTAAAAACTCTAGTGGATCAGCCTGAACTAACAGGACTCTGGGATAGCCCTCTCGCTCCATCACCGCTTGTAGCTCTCGTTGTCGTTGTCGAATTCGCTCTAACCAACGCTGATGATTAAGGCCCAGAATCCAGTCTTCCCTGTGCCAAATTGCTTGGGGAGAACCCAATAAGTGAGCACTGGACGGCTTAACCGGATCAACCGAGAACGAAGCGTTATTCATCAGGGGACAACCAATGGCAAACACCAAACCCAATGGCTCGTTGGGGATTCGATAGTTCTGCCGCCAATCTCAGACAGGCCTGCCGCCCCACCTCTGATTCAAAGACAGAGGAGAAAACAGCATCAATCGGATGGGATTGGCAAAACTGACGTAAGCGGTGGGGATAACCACAAATAGCAGGTTTAATCACGAAAATGCCGTTCCATCCTTGTTGAACACAGTGTTGTAGCTGAGACAGAGTTGCTACCGACTCATCTAAAGCCAATGGGGTTTGAAACTGCTGACTTAAGGACAACATGGCCGACAATTGCTCGGGGGGGAGCGGTTGCTCCAGATATTCAATCCTAAGAGTGTCCATCACCTGATCACACAGCTGCAGCCAACGACAAGCAGACTCATTGGTTAGTCCTCCATTGGCATCCAAGCGCAGCAAGGCTTGCGGTGGCAAAGCTACGATCAACCGCCGAAAAATAGCCTGTTCCTGTTCGATGGCATCCACCCCAATTTTCCACTTAAAAGTTCGATAGCCCTGCTCCCATAGCTTGGAAGCGGCGGACAAAGCGGAGCTTCCGGTGGGTAATAGGCCGCAAATCTCAGGGAAAACAGACGCTGATACGGAATTTTGATGTAATGCTTCCCACGCTGAACCCAATCCAAACTGGCAAGCCGGATAGCGATCTGGGATAGACAAGATGTGAGCGTCCGTTAGCTGTCGAGGTAGTTGCTGACAATAGGTCTGGGCCTGTTCCCAAGTTTCAGATCCAAACCACGATAAAGGAGCAATTTCACCTTGGCCAATATTGCCAGCATCATCCTCTAACATAACCATCAACCCTCGACGGATCGACCACGGCCCATATCTTGTTTGTAAGGGCTGTTGGAACGATCGTTGATAGGTTTGATAGGAAAATTCCATGTTCTTGACGCTGATCGCTTCACCCCGTATACGGCATTGTTTTAAATCACATAACAGATCAAAACTGATCACTGCACATTCTAGAGGGAGCTTCTATTGTGGGATGAAGGCTTCCTCATATTATTTCTCGACAGCCAGGTAGATACATGACGAATTCCGGTACCAATACTCCCCATGTTCAAACCCCTCAAACCCCAACTTTACTGAATAACCGCTACCGGGTCATTAAAGTCCTTGGCGATGGTGGCTTTGGCACCACCTTTTTGGCAGAAGACACCCAAATGCCCTCCCGCCGCCAATGTGTGATCAAGCAGTTAAAGCCCATTGATAATAATCCTCAGATCTATCAATTGGTGAAAGATCGATTTCAAAGGGAAGCCGCAATCCTAGAGCGTTTGGGAGACAGCCATGACCAAATTCCCATGCTTTACGCTTTTTTAGAAGAGGCCGGTCAGTTTTACCTAGTAGAAGAGTGGGTGGCGGGTCAAACCCTGACCCAAAAAATGCAGCATGGCCCCCTCAGTGAGACGGAAGTGCGAGACATTTTGATCAAGCTCTTGCCAGCTATCGACTATATTCACCAACAGCGGATTGTTCATCGAGATATTAAGCCCGATAACATTATCTTGCGCCAAAAAGACGGCATACCCAGCCTCATTGATTTTGGAGCCGTTAAAGAAACCATGAGTACCGTGGTGAATTCCCAAGGGCAAACGAATCGCTCCATTGTGGTAGGCACCCCCGGATATATGCCCATGGAACAACTAGCAGGACGTCCTGTTTACAGCAGCGATCTATATAGCTTGGGGCTCACGGCTATCTATCTCCTCACCCTTAAAATCCCTCAAGAACTCGAAACCGATCCGCAAACAGGCGTTCTGCTATGGCAGCATTTAGTGCCTAATCTCAGCTCAGAGTTTGCTGCTACCCTCAGTCAGGCCATTCATCCTCAGCCCAATGAACGGTTCCTCAGTGCGGTAGCCATGATGAATCATTTGGTGCTGCCAGCAACCCATGTTGTGGATGTTGCCCAAGATGCTACAAATGCTCAGGCTCCAGAGATTCTGGCCAATCAAGACACCACTCCAGTGGGTGTGGAAGCCACAGATATCGTTGCTCATACCCTCCAGCAGCCCTCGATTTCCATCACCGAAGCATCGGTTTCAGTGCCTCCTGAACCGGCTGTATCTGAACCGACCCAAGCCGTTATTCCTCAACATCCATCCGTACCACCCACCGTCAATCAAGCCCGGTTTCCAGAATGGCAAAAAGCCATCCTCACAGGTGGAGTCATTGGCATATTTGTATTGGTGAGTGCGGTGCTTTTACGAGGGCAGGTTTCAGATCTACTCTCTCGTAATTCGCCTACACCCGCTGTGGGAACAGAGCGTTCCACCTCTGATAAAGCAGTAAGTGCTTCTCCCGAACCTTCCACGCCCACTAATGACAGCACGAGCCAGGTGACTCGTCCCGCTCCACCCCCTCCAGTTGAGATTGCATTACCGCCCAATGCCGATCAAACTAATGCCCGCATTGCGGGGGACCCTGGTTCTAAAAATATCCGGTCTGGCCCAGGGACAAACTATGCTCAAACCCATATTGCTTACCCAGGCGATCGGATCACGATTATTACGAGCGATCACGATCAAGGTGGCTTCCTTTGGCATAACGTTTATTTCCCTAAATCCCAGGCCCAGGGATGGATTGCAGCACAGTTAGTCAAAGCGGATCAAGCCGCAAAACCCGCTCCGGACCCAACGCCCACCCCCAAACCAACACCTGCAAACACCAACGCAACCCTTGTCGGTAGTCCAGAAAGTAAAAATATTCGAACGGGGCCAGGAACCAAATTCCCGACTAAACATATGGCTTACCCTGGTGATCGCGTCCGAATTGTCGGCCAACGTAAAGATGTTGGGGGTTACCTCTGGTATGAGGTCTTGTTCCCTCAGTCAGGGGTTCGGGGCTGGATTGCCGCTCAACTCATTCAACGAGATTAGACGCTAAAGTTTCTGCTCTCGATTATTGTGATTACTGTCTATCAATGGGGCAGCAAATAGACTTATGAAAGGGTTCCAAAAAATTTTCGGCCAGTTCCAGTTTGTGGTGATTAGCCTTTTGACCACAGCGGTGATTGTCTGGCTGGCGGCTAGCCTTCAACTGGTCCCCGCGGATCCACCCGTCTCGCAAGAGCAGTCACCCCAACAACCCGCTCAATCCCCGGTCGAAACATCCCAACCATTGCCCCCTGCGACAAACCGTCCCCCATCTCCCCTGTATGAGAGCTTGCCCTCCATCTCGAATACTCCCTCTCCAGCTAACGCTCCAGCGGCACCTGTTACTGCTACACCTAAGAATTACTATGGCCACCTTGCCTATGCAGAAAACGAAGATAACCGACTGGTAAACGTTGGAGAGTTTGTGCGAGGGACGTATCGTCGGTCTGAGTATTTGGATCAAGAAGCAGCGGCAGCCTTTACCAAGTTGGTTAATGCCGCTGCTGATGCCAATCTCACGCTTCAGCCTATCTCTGGGTTTCGCTCAGTCAATGACCAAAAAGAACTGTTTGATAAACAGGTACAAAAACTAGGGAGTGTAGAAGCAGCCGCCAAACTTAGTGCCCCGCCTGGGTTTAGTGAGCATCACACTGGATATGCGATCGATATTGGCGATCGCAACCAGCCGGACAAAGATCTCAAGGTGGCTTTTGAAGACACAACTGCCTATCGTTGGTTAACCAACAATGCCAAGAACTATGGATTTGAACTCTCATTTCCCCGGAATAACGCCCAGGGGGTTAACTTCGAGCCTTGGCATTGGCGATATATCGGCACTTCTCGGGCAGCAGTACAGTTTGCTAGCGCACGTAATCTCTAACTATTGCTTTTGGCAGATGGCCAAGAGAGCTGCCGACAGAATCTTAAAACTGTCAGGAGTAGTGAGTCATCATCTTTCCAATAGCCCTGATGTCTCTTCATCCCTGAGGGTTGATCCTACATCAACAAAGCTTAAGATGAGAGAGAGTGAAAAACCTCCATTAGACGCAGTGGAACAGTGGTTAGTTCACTGTTTGCTGCTTTGGCTGCTCAAGCATTTCAGAGACTCACGTAACTCTTTGACCAGGTCCGTTGAGAATTGCGACTCTCTCCTCATCAATCACCAGTTCTCATCTTTCCCTAATCGACACTTGGATATTTGCAGCTTCATCAACCTTGACCTAGATCGATTGGGTGCTCAATCCTTTACTGTGCATCTTTCAAAACTGAAAAAGCTAGCCGAGAATGCCCCGACTAGCTCTTATCGCAATCAGAATTGGCTTGTTATGATTTGGGCTTTAGTGCCAAGAGTACATCGCCAGTATAGGTAGTCTTATCCATTTGCGTACTGGCAATACCAATGCCCCGAATGGACTTGAGAACCGCTTCAACTTCAGGTGTAATCAGGCCTTGGCTAGTAATGGCCGGATTACTCAAAATGACTTTGTTGGCTTCATCCATATTGACGAAGAAGTACCCGGAATTAGACTGGGGTAAGGTTCGCGTGACAGACTTAAAGGTCTCGCTTTGATCCAACGTTTTATCCGGTTTAGCCATGACCTTGATGATGGGGTCACCAATAGCGAAGAACACGGTTTCATTATCAATCCAACCATGACCGGCTAGGGTTTCTTTGGTGGGTGGAAACTGCCATTGGGTCACATCAACATTGCCAATTTTGCTCTTGTTAACTGGGACATTGCTTTGTTTGACTAGGTCATCCAGTTTGGCAAAGGTTGCTTCAGCTTTAGCACGATCGCTCGTCTTGAACACTAAGGTTCCGCCAAAGCCCACAGATTGCAAGACGCCTTGATTGCCTGGAATAAGAGCTAATCCCACTTCTTTATCCATCCAGCCAATAATGTCTTTATCTAAATCCAGCTGGGTGGTTTGACGAATCTGCTGTCGGACTTCATCTAAGCCTTCTTTAAATTCAGGCACGCTGTCTAGCTGTTGGAGGGCGTAATTCCACTGACTGCTCAGGTTACCAGCATTGGCCGATAACAGGGTATTGGCCGGGAATTGGGAAATAATTTTGCCTGGAACTGGCTTGAATTCCCACTTAAAGGAATCGGGATTGACCTTGGTTACCGCTCGGAACCGAACGCCTTCATTATCAATGCCCATGCCAACTGACACCGATTTAATTTGATCCAGTTGATCTTTCAGCTGAGGAGGAAGTGGATTACTGGGATTAAACGCTGCCGCCTGTGTAATCAATTTCCCATAATTGGGGATGAAGATTTGAGCGACGGGGTTATCCATCTTCAGGCTTTCTTCCAGGATCTTCCGAGTCTCACCATCGGAGGCTAAGGACGGATCACCCTTCGATGAATCAATAGCTTTTTTGACCACATCTTGATTGTCAGACATAGCCAGGTGATTCTCGAGAATCGCCACATAGCTTGGAGAACCCGAAGCATCTATTTCTAAAATCTTGACGCCTTTATGGTCAGTCTCTTTGACCTCTAAATCTTCCTTGTCTTTCATCTTATTGGCAAAGTTTAAGACTTCTACTTTGTCTTTAATGCCAATGACCATCAACATACTGGGGGCGGGTTTGTCCTCGCTGGCAGGAACCGCCGCAAACATCACACTGCCCAACCAAGGCTTGATGTCTTTATCGTAATCCAGCTTATCTTCTGCTAACTCTTTTTTGATGTCAGCAGTCATCTCATCGAAACCACCAAACACCAGATCTTGAGCTTCGGGAGTACCAAAATCTTTCAGTTTTTCCCAAGAATCCGACGTAATATCAACGTAGCCTGCCATCCAGGCTTCATCGGGCACAATTTTTGCACTGGCGACTGGACTGGTTCCTTCACGGGCAGGAATAACCTTTAGGTAAAAATATGCAGCAATTCCCCCGATCGCGACTGCACCCGCGATAATTCCAGGAACAATCAGTTTCCATTTGGTTGCCATTAAATATCTCCTCAAAAAAGAAAATTAGATCGCGTGGGTGAAACAGAAAAAACCGATTATCTGAAGCCAAAAAAAGATTTGAATCGAACCTTTTGATGATGGTTGAAAAGCTCAATTGTAAGCGCATCATGGGTTGTTTAGTCAATGAATACCAAGGTTGGCACTGATTCACTAAATTCCTGAAGAGGTTTCTATACCAGCGCTTAAAGCGCTAGCTGATTCACTGAAACCAAGTTCGCATCTAATATTCCCTGAATTGGGCCACAACTAGCACTTATCAGAAAAAATGGCCACAAATTCCCTAGGTTCAAGACGGTTGAGATTATCTCTTCATGCACCCATTGAGACTCTCACAATGTGCTTCATCTTCGTCTTCATTAAAACTAGCGATTTTTTCTGATTAATCTACTGGGTAATGTCAAATCTTCATTGGCACCATTTTGAATGTTTGCACAATCCTACCCTCATCAGCGGTCTTAGCAGGTGATCCTGAGCAGAGATCTAGAGTGATAGTGATCATTGGCAATCCCACTGCCTGAATCACTTTTAGGGCAATGTACACTTATTCTAAAAACGTAACGCCATAAAAAATACCCTCGCATCTTGTCGAGGGTATTGCATCAGAAGAGGAACTCTAACCTAACGATGGAAAATCCGTTGGGCAGAACTAGAGTTGAGAAAAAGCTTAGCTTTTGGCCAACTCTCCATGAACAGGGCGTCCATTTTCCTTTAATGTTTCGAGCCAAGCATCGGCATCATCCAGCTTGTAGCCAGAAAAGCGAATCGTCGTTTGTTGATCTGTGATGGTTCGCACTGTCATGAAAATAACTCCTAAAGGTGTAGGCCAAAAAATCCGAACACGATTTTCCCATGCCTATCTAGGTTTCAGCGGGTTTACTAAGGCTGGAGACATGGAATTCTATATTTCTTTGAAGACTGCAAAATTTTGCAACAAAGCCCTCGAAAGCCAGTAGATTCCTCAAGCAGAGAGATCTAACCCCAATAGCTCCATTAACTGCTGCTCTGATAATTGCGGGATACTATATTTCTCAGCCTTTTTCAGCTTGTTGCCTGGATCTTTCCCGACGACAACATAGCTGGTTTTAGAACTGGGATGGGTATTGATGGTACCACCTGCTTCCTGAATGATTGTTTTCACTTGTTCATAACTGAGCTGAGCCAGTTTGCCAGTGATAACAAAACTTTGTCCCGAGAGGGGGAGACCAGGTTGCGATTCAGGGACAACTGCTGGGACCGTGGCCAAAGGATCATCTGAGGTAGACATCTGGAATTGTTGTTCAAGCTGTTGCTTTTCTTGGGTGAGGTTTTCAACCTGTTGCTCAAAATGCGAGACGACGTCCCTGGCCATTTTCATCGCTTTTTCCAACTCTGCCTTGTCTTTTTTCATGGCTTTGACTTGGGTTTCTAGGGTCGTGATCTGTTGGTCGGCCTCTTTCATTGCTGCCATCATCTGTTCAGGTAAGGCATCCTCTAAGTCAGGCAGCTCAGCAGCCTGCTGTTCTAAGGTGTGGAGTTGCTGTTGTAGGGTCGTGATTTTAGCCGTCGCAGTGTCGTAGTTGTGCTGCAGCTGATCGCGATCTGCCGTCAGATCTTGAAGCTGCTGTTCTAGTTCCACAGATGACGTCGCCGATTGCAGATCCACGACCTGCTGTTCTAAGGTTTGGAGTTGTGATCGCAACCCTAGTTTCTCTTCCTCAGCCTGCGATAGCGCCGCCTGTAAATCTTGCTGAGCCTGCGTTAACTGGTCCACTTCTGCCGTTATGGTGGTGGCCTGCTGGAGATCGGCTTCGAGCTGAGCTTTCGCTTGGGTCAGGGATTGGAGCTGCTCAGGTAGGGACTCTAGCTCTTGCAGTTGGGCGGTCAGGGTTTGGATGGTGGTTTCTGCTGTCTGTTGGGATTGGGTGATGCGATCGCATTCTGCCTTCGCTGCCGCCAACTCTGCCTCCAAAGCTGAGGTATCAGAGGCCTGTTCTAGAGAAACTTGCAAGCTCTGATTCTGCTCTGTTAGTGCGGCGAGCTGTTGCTCTAAACGAACCTGTTCAGCTTGTGCAGTTTGCAAGGTTGTTTGCAAAGGCAACGAGGCGGCTTCAGCAGCTTGTAAGGTTACAGTTAATTGCTGCTTCTCCGCCTTCACTGCCGCCAGCTCTGTCTCCAACGCAGAAGTATCCGAGGCTTGATTGATCGCAGTTTGTAAGTCCTGATTCTGCTGGGTGAGTGCTGTCAGCCGTTGCTCCAACTGGGTCTGTTCCGTTTGAGCGGACTGTAAGGCTTCTTGCAAAGGGATAGGGGCTTCTTCAGCGACTTTGAGAGCAGATGCTAATTGAGTCTTCTCCGCTTCCAGGGCCTGTACCTGTTGTTCTAGGGTAATGACCTGTTGCTGCTGAGCCTGTAAATCTTGCTGAGTTTGGGTTTGCCCTTGATTCAGGGTATTGAGCTGCTGTTCCAGGTCCTGCGCTTGCGCTTCAGCACCTTGTAATGAGGACTCCAGAGTTTGTCGCTGTTGTTCTAAATCCGTAATCTGCTCTTGCAAAGATGGAAGATGGCCTTGATATTCCGCCACCTGCTGATTGAGAGTCTCCCGTTCTTGTTGCAGGGTTTGCAGTTGGGCTTCCAAAGCAGCAATGGTTTTGGACTGGTCGTTGGCGACTGCACCTTGCTCCGTCTCTAAGCGTTGCTGTTGCTGCTCCAGAGTCTGAAGTTGCTGACGCAGGGTCGCCAAGGCGGTTTGTGAGTCTGACAGCTCTGCCGATAGGGTTTGATTGGTTTGAGTCAGGGCCTCAATATCTGTGCTTGTGGGTTGAGCCTCTTGAGCGGTTTCCAAATCTGAGATTTGCTGGCGCAGGTTGGTAATCAGTTCTTGAGCGTCAGTTAGTTCAGTGGTGAGCTGCTGCTGATTAGTCGTGAGTTCCGTAATCAGACTGGAATCTGCCGTTTGGGTTTGCTCCAAACTGGTCTCTAATTCCTGGTGTTGCTGAGTCAAGGATGCAATCTGCTGCTGTAGCTCAGTGGAGTTGGATTGAGCGGTTTGCAGGGAAGTAGCAAGGGACTCTTTCTCTTGGGCTAGGTCCTGCAGCTGTTGTTGTTGCTGTTGATTTCTGGATTGGGCAGCTTGCAGGGCTTGTTCGAGTTCCTGTAAGGCTTGGGACTGCTCAGGTGGAGCAGCAGCGATCTGGTTACGCAGATCTTGATTTTGTTGGGTCAGGGTCTCCAGATTTTGCTGAAGGGTCTTGATTTGAGCATGGGCATCTTGGAGATCCGCCGCCAGCTCTGTGTTGAAGTCTGTGTCTTGGGTCTCTAAAGCAGACAAGGAGGTCTGAGCTGTTTCATAGTCCTCTGCCAACTGCCGTTGCAGATCTTTGGCCGTGGCCAGTCGTCCCGTTAAATCGTCAATTTCCTGTTTTTGCTCAGTAACCAGAGACTCCAGGGTTTGTTTTTCTTGGCGAAGGGTAGAGAGATCCGTCTGCGCATGATGGAGCCCTTCTAACTCTGCTGTTAGCTGAGCATGGGCTTGCTCCAACTGCAGATGAGTTTGAGTCGTAGCAGCCAGCTGCTGAACCGTTTCAGCCTGGGTGGTGGCTAGCTGGTCATGGGTGGCCGTTAAGGTCTCTAATCGCTGGGTTAGACTATCTTTCTCTTGCTGAACAGCGACTCGATCATCCTCTAGGCTCTGGTTTTGGGTCGTGAGGGTCGCAATTTGATCTTGGAGTATAGCCACTTCCGTCGCTAAGTTCTGACGCTGACGATCCCGTTGAGACTGCTGTTGCAGCTGATTTTCTAAAGTTTTTTGTGTCGCGGTCAGGCTGGCCACTTGTTGTTCAAGACTTTGAATCGTTGCCTGGGCTTGCGTCACCTGGGATTGGTCTTGCTGTTGCGTCTGAGTCAACTGGGCAAGCTGCTGTTCCAGTTGGGTCTTAGCTTGGGTAGCAACAGCGGCTGTCTGCTCTGCTGCCGTTACCTTGGCCTGCAATGGCTGTTGTGCTTGGGTTAGGGTATCCACTTGGAGTTGCAAACCCCGCATTTTGGATTGAGCCTGGCGCAGATCCACTTCCGCTTGCGTTTTCGCAGCAGCCAGATTGTCTAACTCCGTAGTCGTAGCAGCCCGCTCATCCAATTCAGCCTGGAGCTGTTGGCATTGCGCTTTTTGAGTATCTAGTTCAGTTTCTAAGGTCTTCTGCTGCTGATCTTGGGCTTGTTTCTCGTCTGCCCAAGCCCGTTGCTGCTGTTGTAGCTGGCTGACCTGCTGCTTTAACTCTTCAACGCTCTGTTCTTGAGCCTCCACCACCTGTTTAGCCTTGGCAAGGGCCGCGGTTAACGTCTCGTTATCGGTTTGAAGGGTTTGTTGCTCGGTCTGCAGACGAGCTTGATCCGCCGTTAGCAACCGTTGTTGCTCTTCAGAGGCAGATGTGAGTTGCTGCTGCCACTGCCGTTGACGCAGGGTATCGACGGTAGCTGTCCCCAATAGGAGCGCACCAACGCTTTCTAGAACCAAACGAAGATCAAGAATACTAGACAATTCAGGCATGGATGTAACGACGACTTTGGGGATGATGACAATCAGGAAACCAGTTCCTTCTCTTTATCCTGACGTTCTCCGCTGAGAAATGCTAGGACATTCGCTACAAAAGACCCAAGTCTGGTGTAAACAGAGGCAACAAACCCAGAGAAAATATCTGGATTCTGGCAGGCAAAACGCTCTTATCACCCCCAATGATCAAGGACTGAATCGCGACTTGCAGAAAGTGAACTGCATCCCCTTTCCAAAGCATCCCTGACGACAATGGCCTCCATTTCAATACTCCACACCTAAAAAATCTGGAATTAATAGGTAGGACATAACTCATTCAATCCTGCAAACGCTTGATGAATTAAGTCAATTCCTTTAGCAACAACGGCTTGACGCCATTCATCACTTGTAGGTGCATTAGCTTCCAGCAGTAACGATTTGGCCCAGGCATAGGTAGACGACCCTGGCTCATCCCACCAATGGGCCTGATTCTCTGCTCGCATCGCTTTGAGGACCGGCAATAGCGGATAGGTGCCAAATTCCACCGTGGCAAATCGATAGTCACAATCCTGCATCAAAGCTTGGCACCAAGGACCGATATCTCCCTGGCAAATATAGGTCGCACCTTGTTGTCCCAAGATTTGCAGACCTTCTGCCGTAAAGGTTTGTTGAAACCAGGGCAGATCGGTCTGGTGGACTTGAGGCTTCACTAAGAACGTAGGCGCGGTCCATCGTCCTAGCCCTGTATGTAAGTCCAGATGAACAATACGCTGGGTTGGCCCCAACCAGGTAGGGAGTTGCGACGCCAAAATCTGCTGGGTCTGGGCAGGGGCTTGCCCCCCAAAAAAGAGGCCCTGGGGAAACTCATACTGGCCAACGGGCAGCGCTTGCTTGAGGGACGATACGCCATATCGAAGGGCGTACCCCAGCAGCTTGAGAGTATAAAGCTCTTGTGGGGTCGGCGGTTGGCGAGGATTCAGAAAAGCATCCAGTTGAGTATACGCCTCTGGACTGCCTGTAAACGATTGTTCCGGCAGTAAAAAATTCCGGTTGAGGTCGATATTGTCTTCATTGCAGCGACGATTCCAGGCAAAGCCATAGGGATTGAGAGCATGAATCAAGAGCACCGCCACCCCTTTTGGCAAGGTGAGCTGAGGCAGCACATCGGTCAACAGTGCCCACTGGATGGCTGATCCGCAATAACCTTCAACTCCATGTAAGCCACTGGAGACGAGCAGAGTAGTGTGGGGCGATTTAGACCCATATCGAGCCACATCAATACTCAAGGCTCGGTCTTGAGGACCGAGAGCTTGGATTGGATACGTTTCAAGAACACAATTCAGAGATTGGGCCGCATGACGGAAGCGATCGCGTCCTTGCCAATATTCAGAAGGAAACACAAAAGGTTAGGGCAGAGTACTCACTCTATTACGACTTTATGGTGTGAGTTTAACGGAACACGACACTCCCTGACCCCACAACTCTGAGTTAGTCCTAAATCTTAAAAAACTACAAAATTAGGGCTTTAAGAATCAGAAACATCCGGGAAATTACTGATCTGAGTAGCAAAAGTAGGCGGGTAAACTAGATATAAATTGTTTTTTGTTGAAAAGTATTTCTTTTTGTAACAAGAATCTAAAGATTCACTGTAGAATATTGAATTAAAATACCTTCAATATTTTCTGCACAACTTAACGCCATAACAGCTTTTTTCCCTTCATTGCACCAACGCCTATGGAACCCTCTAAGTTTGATCCGTATCAGCTGTTAACTGAGTTATCAAGCTCTAGTGCGACAGGCGTACTCAAAGCGAGCAATGGTAAAGCCGTTTGGCACATCTATTTAAATGAGGGAGACCTACAGTATGTAGACTGCTCCATTCAAACCCTGGCCCAACTCAGCTATTTCCTATGCCGACAAGGGTTAGACCAGGCATATAACGTCCTTAAAGAAATGCCACCCGCAACGGAGGCTGGGGTCACAACCGTCACCAAGGCCCAAGGACTCATTCAGCGATCAATGCTCTGGCTGCAGGAACGCCATATGCTAGATGAGATCCAATCCAGACAGCTGATTGAAGATATTACTCAAGATGCATTAGAAACCTTTTTATGGCTGCGTCAAGCCAGAGCAGTTTGGGAAAATGGTACGCCTTCGCCGGAATGGGTGACGACGGTATTGGGGCAAACGCCTTTAGTGGACGTAGTCGATACGGTCCGCTTCCTCAAGCAACGCATGAAGGGTTGGCAAAGTTGTAGCAAAGAAATTTGGTCACCTTATCAGCGTCCTTACCTATTAGATTTTCGCCATATCAGCAAACCCGTTCAGGGGGGCAAACTATCCCCAGAAGCACTGACGAAACTCGCCCAGTTGATGAGTCGAGGATTCAGTATTCGCCAGCTGTCAGTCCTGCTCAAACAAGACGAGCTGCATATTGCTCAGCTCTTTGGTCCCTATGTAGAACAGCAGGTCATTTTTTTACGCAATCCACAGCCGCCTTTTGACCAACTACCTCGGGTTCCAGGTGTTCCTAACACGCCAACCGTAACCCAAGCTGCTCAGACAGCCCAGGCCGCTAATCGCGTCTTTAAGATTGTCTGCATTGACGATAGTCCAACGATTTTGAGTGAGATTGAGCGGTTTTTAGGGAATACTCGATATGAAGTTACAACGGTCGATGACCCGATTCAAGCCTCTTCAGTCATCTTTCGGATCAAGCCCGATCTGATTTTGCTCGATATCACAATGCCCAAAATAAACGGTTACCGTTTGTGCAGTCTGCTCAGAAGTAGTGCCGTCTTTGACGAAACCCCGATCATCATGGTGACGGGAAATACGGGGCTGATTGATAAAGCCCGTGCCAAATTGGCCGGTGCCACCGATTACTTCACCAAACCCTTTACCCAACAAGGTCTCACAGATGTGGTGGAGAAATACCTGACTCAACTCAATCCAGCTTAGGAGTATAGGTGAGTTCCAATAGACTCACATTGGGTAGCCCGTCTACCCCACACCACTCTCATTCCAGTTCCTCAACTCTACTTACGTTTCATAACTTAGCCACCCAAGGACACACCATGAGCAGCAAAATCTTAGTCGTCGATGACCTCCAATCCGAACTGGACTTACTCTGTCAATACCTGACCGAAGAAGGCTACACCATCGTCACGGCCACCAATGGCACAGAGGCACTAGAAAAAGTTAGTCAGAACAAGCCCGACGCCATTGTCACCGATTGGATGATGCCGGAAATGGGCGGGTTAGACCTAGCCCGGAAGCTACGCAAGAACCCCGACACCGCCGATATTCCCGTGGTGGCCTGTACCGCTAAGAATCGAGATGTCGATCGCATGTGGGCTGCCAAGCAAGGGGTAGAAGCCTATGTCACAAAACCCTGCACCAAGCAAGAACTCGTGAGTGCCCTGAGAGCGGCAATGAAATAAATGACCCAACAACCGACTGCCTCTACAACTTCACTATCACGACTGCAAGAGCTGCTACCCCAGTTATTTCAGTCCACCCAGCTCACCGGACAACCCTATCTGCGGTTTATGGTGGCAGAGGGTATCGGTGCTTTGCTCTCAATGGAGCATGTCCAAGAGTCCTTAATTGTAGAGGCTGAGCAGATTACCCTCATCCCTAATATGGCCCGATCGGTGCTGGGGTTAATGAATTCCCGAGATCAGGTCTTCTGTGTGGTCAATCTGCCCCAGTTGTTGGGATACCCCGATATCATCGGTAGCCAGCGCCGATACCGCGTGATTGTTGTCCGGGTACCTCCTTCTGACTATCAACGCTCGGGAAATGGAGAGGCGCTTTTGGGGCTGGCCGTTCCCCAAATTCAAGGGGTCACCCGCTTACAAGAAGAGCAACTGCAAACCGAAATTGCTGCCTGTCCGGCAAACCTAAGTCCCTACGTTACAGCCACTTGCCAACAGGACGAGCAAACCCTGTATCTTTTCTATCCGCCATTCCTGGCCAAAGCACCGGCTTTATATCCGACCTAACCTGCAACAGCATACCCGTCAACGTCCAGTTGGCAGCTTTCTTTACTCCTTAGTTACTTTCACCACAAGACCATGACGACCCAACAGGACATGACCCTAGCAGACGCCACGGCCAGCAACGGCAACATGGCGGCCCAAGATCTCAACGTTGACCCAGCCACCCCCTACACCAAACCGGCTGCCACCCTGCGCCAAAAACTATTAACCACCGTTTTGCCCGTAGCCTTGGCCCCGGTGGCCATTGCCAGTGTGATCGGTTACGTGCAAACAGAAGCCCAGCTCAAGGAAAAAGCCCTGTTGCAGTTGGAAGAGGTGAGCTTGCTGTCTAGTGAAGCCAGCGCCATTTTCTTAAAAGACGCCCTGAAATTTCCAGACATTATTGATAGTGACCCATTATTACTAGAAGCGGTCCAAGCTGGCGCCCAACAAGCTGAGGCCCAAGGCTTGCCCCAGAAGCCTATTGAAGTAGTGGAACAGCAGTTTGCGAGTACCAAACTGCTAAAACCCAACGCTAAATTGAATGAGTACCTACAACGCGTCGTCAAAAATGGTCAGTTGGCTGAGGTGTTCGTCACGGACAAATATGGATTTAACGTGGGCTATAGCAATCCCACCTCCGACTTTGTCCAGAATGATGAACGCTGGTGGCAAATGGCCAAAGAGAAAGGGCAATTTATCGAAGAACCGGAGTTCGATGAATCAGCCAATCAAAACATCATTGCCCTTTCCAAACAAGTTAAAGATGATGCGGGTAATTTCATTGGGGTGACGAAAGTTGCAATACCAACGAAAGCGTTAGACGAAGCCATCAGTACCCTGGTGTCTCCCAACCTAACCGAGTCAGAAATTGTCCAAATTGTGAATCCCAAACTAGAGACCAACGCAGTAGTAGATACCATTACGGCTAAAGGAAGTGATCTCCAAAATCAAGAGGTGACAGGTGGGGCAGATGTGGTAGCAGCTGCCAAACTCATCGAAGATTATCTGGAAGCAGAAGCAGGTGATTTGAATGCCACAAAGGCTCAGATTCGAAATATTCCCGGCATTACTGACCTGAAGACCAAAGAACAGGTAGCAGGAGAATTCAAGTTAGTGATTGCCTCCTTTACCTACAAGGATCGATTCTTTAACGTGTCCATTATTCCAGGGACAAAACTGGTGGCGATTGCCTCCGTGGAAACGGCAGAAGAAGCCGCTTTGGCGCAACAGCAGTTGATTCTGTTCGGGGGTATGGGTCTATTACTGGCAGGTTTTATTACCGCCGTGATTTACTGGCTAGCCGGGACCGTTTCCAATCCCCTCGCCAAACTGACGGATACTGCTGACGAAGCCGCTAGCGGTAACTTGGATGTCGAAGCGGAAGTGGACGGCACCCGCGAAACCCGAGCCCTAGCTCGCACCTTTAACACCATGGTGTCTGAGGTGAAAACTCTACTCGACAAAACGGAACAAACCGCCGAAGAGCAAAGAGAATCCCGCGACAAACTGGAAATGGAAATTTACCAGCTCCTCGATGAAGTGGGAGAAGCGGTGGATGGCGACTTAACCGTCCGCGCCAGCTTAAACTCGATGGAAATGAGTACCGTTGCGGACTTGTTCAACGCCATTATCGATAACCTCAATGAGATTGCGGCCCAAGTAAAAGACTCTTCGGTCAAGGTGAGTTCGTCTCTGAACGAGAGCAAAGGGGAAATGCAGACCCTTGCTGAACAAGCTATCCAAGAAACCGAGCAAACCCGTTCCACGCTGGACTCCATTGAGCAAATGTCCACCTCCATTGAGGATGTAGCCAGCAACGCTGGTAAAGCCGCGCTGATTTCTGACCAAGCCTACACCACGGTTCAAGAAGGAAGTGATGCCATGGATCAAACGGTGGATAGTATTCTCAGTCTGCGAAATACGGTGGGTGAAACGGCTAAGAAAATTAAGCGTTTGGGTGAATCCTCCCAAAAGATTTCCCAGGTGGTGTCTTTGATTGAAGAAATCGCGCTGAAAACGAATCTCCTAGCCATTAACGCCAGTGTAGAGGCCAGCCGGGCCGGTGAGCAGGGGCAAGGTTTCACCGTGGTTGCGGAACAGGTGGGTGCTCTGGCGGAACAGTCCGCTGCTGCGACCAAGGAAATTGCCCAAATTGTGGCTGGTATTCAAGCCGAGACCAAAGAAGTAACCGAAGCCATGGAAATCGGCACCAACCAGGTGGTCGATAGTACCCGCCTAGTGGAAACGACCAAAGACAAGCTGGCGGTTGTTCTCAACCGTTCGCAAGAAATTAACGACCTGATGCGTTCGATTTCTGACGCCACCGTATCCCAAACCGAAACCTCCAAAGTGGTGACGACCCTTATGCAGCAAATGGCAGCCCAATCTGAACAACGAGCGGAATCCTCCACCCAGGTGGCCGAATCCATGCAGGAAACAGCAGCCGTGGCCGAGCAGATGGAAGCAGCCGTGGCCCAGTTTAAGGTCGAAGAAGCAAGCTAAAACCTTCGAGCGCTTGCCTTTCGAGCCCTCTGGATTGAGATACAGGATGCCCCTCATCGACATTAGCGACCTATCATCGCCTCAGCACTATGGATAAAGAACAACAAGTCCAGTTCAAATTTCTCGAAGAAGCGGAAGACTGCTACGAAAAGATTGAACGCGTTTTGCTGGGTCTAGCCACCAACGCAGCAGACCCCGAACAACTCGATGAAGCGCTCAGAGCCTCCCACTCTGTCAAAGGGGGGGCGGCGATGATGGGGCTGATGGATCTGAGTAAAGTGGCCCACCGTCTGGAAGATTTTTTCAAGATTCTGCGGGTACACCATGCCTCCAAAATCATCGCAACAGAGGTAGAAACCCTCCTGTTGCAGGGCTTAGACTGCTTACGACAAGTAGGCGATCGCTATCAGCAAGGGGCTGACATTGATGCTGACTGGATGGCTGCCCATATCACCCCCGTCTTCGACCAACTGCAGACCCATTTGGGCGAGGTAACAGATGCAGACGAAAATGCACTTCTCAGTGGTGGCGAAGAGGAAATCGATCCAGCGTTACTTATGTTTGAGGATGGGGTGGAAGCTGTTCTCGATCGCATTGAAGGCTATTTTGGCACCTTGCCAGCCCCTCAACTAGCGGCTGAACTCGCGATGACCGCCGAAGAATTGGTGGCCTTCGGCCATATGGCCAATTTAGACTCTTTTATTCAGCTCTGCCAATCAATCCAGGAACTGGCGACCCAGGTCGTGCCGGAGCAGATTCCTGAACTCTCAATGGCCGCCCTCAAAACCTGGCGACGGTCCCATGCGCTGGTCCTGCGCCGCAGTTTCGAGAAGCTCCCCCATGAACTGCTGGACTTTACGCCAACGATGGCCTCCAGCCCCGAAGCCGACTTTGAAACTGCCCTTGGCTCCGTCGACCTATCAGCTCTGCAAGCTGACTTTGGTACCATTGAGTTGCCAGGAGAGATTAACCTAGAGGATGCCCCTGTCGCCGATCTCGCAGGTGCTTTAGGAACGGATCTACCTAATCCTGAATCGATAGAAGCGGACCCCATAGAAGACCTTGATTTTAATGATCCGGCTGTTGCCCACTTAGCAGATGCCCTAGCCACCGATCTGCCTAACGCCGAAGCGCTAGAAGAGATTACCCTTGATGATCCGGCTGTCGCTGATCTAGCGGATGCTTTAGCCACGGATCTGCCTAGTCCTGAAGCACCAGAAGCGGTCAATCTGGAGAATGTGGCCCTTGAGGATTCGGCTGTCGCTGATCTAGCGGATGATTTAGCCATGAATCTACCTGGTCCTGAAGCACCAGAAGCGGTCAATTTCGAGAACATTGCTCTAGATGATCCAGCAATCGCCAACTTAGCCGATGCCTTATCAGTCGAGTTGCCCGAGCCAGCGCTGGAATTTCCTGCCGAAATCGCTACTGATGACTTTGCGCCAGAAGACTTGTTAAACGCAGATGCCCTCGCCAATCTGCAGGATTCGGTGGAGCTAGCGGATCTACAGCAGGCCTTTGAAGTGACTTCCGATCTGGTTGAATCTACGGCAGACTCAACAATCAAAGAAGAAGTTGCTGATCTCCCCTTAACCCTGGAGAGTGCGGCTCAAATTTTGGAACAAACCACGGCAGCCCAGCCTTCTGCTGCTCCCGTGAAGCCCCTCAGCGGTAAAACGGTGCGGGTTCCCGTGGAACAACTGGAGCAATTTAATACCCTGTTTGGGAAGTTGATTCTAGATCGGAATACGGTCAATTTGCGTTTTGAGCAGTTGCAAGCCTACACCCAACTGATTCGACAGCGGATTCGTCAGTTAGAAGCCTCCAATACACAACTTCAGCAATGGTACGACCGCGCCTCTATGGAAGGCATCGTCCCTGCCGAAGAAGCCGCTCCCGCTCAACCCGAACAACTGGCTGAGCCCAGATCCGGGCAATTTGATGCCCTAGAAATGGACCAGTATACGGACTTGCACCTGATTGCCCAAGACCAAATCGAAACGATTGTTCAGTTACAAGAGGTGGGTTCCGATATTGAACTGACCCTACAGGATATGGGTCAGGCGGTCCGCGATATTAACCAAACCACCCGCTCATTGCAGACGAATGTCACCCGCACCCAGATGGTGCCTTTCCGAGAAATCGTCAAACGGTTTCCCCGGATGATTCGAGACTTGAGCGTTCAGTTTAATAAGCCGGTCAACCTGTTGATGGAAGGGGACGCCACCCTGATTGACCGAGCAGTACTGGACCCCCTAGGAGATGCCCTTAATCATCTACTTCGTAATGCCTTTGATCATGGGATTGGCAGCCAGGAACGCCGGACTTCCATTGGCAAAGCGCCAAAAGGCACGATTACGATTCAAGCCCGTAATCGAGGGGCACAAACAGTCATTACCCTGAGCGATGATGGTGCAGGGATTCGCCTTGATAAGGTCCGTGATCGTTTGCAGGCCATGGGCATTCCGGAGTGGGAAGTCTCTCAACTCTCTGAAGCCGATTTATTAGACTGTATTTTTGAACCGGGCTTTAGTACAGCGGACCAAGTGACTGAAATCTCTGGACGCGGCGTCGGCATGGATGTTGTGCGCAACAATCTTCGCGACATCCGAGGTGAAATTCAGGTCCATACTGAACAGAGTGTAGGCACCACCTTCACCATTTCAGTTCCCTATACCCTCTCAATTTTGCGCGTCATGCTGCTCGAGCATTCAGGATTCATCTTTGCGGTGCCGAGTGAAAGCATTTGCGAACTTTTGCAATTGCAATCAGACCAAATTCAAAGGATCGAAGCGTCTCACACGTTGACCTGGCAAGATCGCTCCATTCCCATCATCAACTTGGCTCAGCATTGGGCCTTTAATCAAACCCGCCGATTCTCCGAAATGTCCGGGACTCCGGTTATTAACAAACCCACTATTCTCGTAGTTGGGGAGGATGACCAGATCGGTGGCCTAGAAATTGAACGGTTCTGGGGTGAACAGGAAGTAACCATTCGCGACATCGCCAGCCCCTTACCCATGCCCCCCGGATTTGTAAGTTCTACTGTCTTAGGGGACGGTCGCGTGGTCCCCATCCTCGACCCCTTGTCCATTCTCAAATGGTCCCTGGAACGACAACAAACCGACATCACGCCTCCCATCGAATCTCTGCCCTCCGTCAGCTCAGACAATACCATCCTGGTGGTGGATGACTCTGTTAATGTCCGTCGTTTCTTAGCCCTGACCCTAGAAAAAGCGGGCTATCAGGTTGAACAGGCCAAGGATGGCCAAGAAGCCGTGGACAAACTGGAAAGCGGCTTAGCTGTACAGGCAGTGGTTTGTGATATTGAAATGCCTCGCTTGGATGGCTATGGCGTACTGGAAGAAGTCAAAGGCCAACTTCAGTTTGAAGACTTGCCGATTGTGATGCTGACCTCTCGCAGTCACGAAAAACACCGCAAGGTGGCCATGAATTTGGGTGCGTCGGCTTATTTCTCCAAGCCCTTTAACGAGCAGGAGTTACTCGATACCCTAGCAGGATTGATTGACCAGAAGACCCCGGAGTTAGTGGGTTAGTTCTTTGGGGCCATCTGGGCTGCTAAATATCCTTAAACTCTTGGCAGACCACTCTCAGGCCATAGGAGTTTTGATAGTTACTCGGTAATGACCGATAGCGAAAGGCGGACCGGCAGGCATGGGGACCGTCGTACCAAGATCCTCCTCGTCTGACTCGGTGCGATCGCACATCCGTATCCTTCACCCAGGCCGATCCATCCGCAGGTGCCCCTTTGTAGGTGTCATGCCAATGATCTTGACACCATTCCCAGACCTGGCCATGCATGTCATAAAGACCAAAGGGGTTGGGTGAAAATTGACCAACGGGAGTTGTGGCCTTGCGAAAGGTGCCCCGCGGACCGCGACCATAGGTATAGTTGCCGTCGTAGTTGGCTAAGTCCGTGGTCAGGGTAGCCCCCACACAGAAGGGTGCGCTAGTCCCGGCACGAGCAGCATATTCCCATTCTGCTTCGCTGGGTAAACGATAGTCCTGGCCCGTGAGTTCCGATAGTTTTTGGCAAAACTCCGTCGCGGCCTGCCAGCTCACTTGCTCGACGGGACGATCTGCCCCCTGAAACTTGGCCGGATTCTCCCCCATCACGGCCTGCCATTGGGCTTGGGTAATCGGATATTTGCCAATAAAAAAGGTGGGAACTGTGACCAGGTGTTGGGGACCTTCACTGCCTTGACGATTGGCTTCCGTTGCCGGAGAGCCCATACTAAATTTTCCCCCAGGGATATAGACCATATCCAGGGTCTGATCTTGTTTTAGCTGCTGGCGATAATATTGGGCAGACTGACGGCTGCGGGTTTGGATTTGACCTTGGGCATTCACTGCCACCACTTCAAAGGCAAACCGAGAGAGGCCGGGCAGAGTCTCCTCCGGTGGCGCTTGGGTGGACTCCGGTTCAGAGGGTTCAGAGGTCTGGGGTTCAGATGTATCCGGTTGCTCAGCGGTCAGGGGCCGGTACTGATTGTCGAGACCAAAGGTTGCGATCGCAGTTGAGATCGGAATCCCTAA
The DNA here is from genome assembly GCF_000018105.1 of Acaryochloris marina MBIC11017. Lineage (GTDB taxonomy): Bacteria > Cyanobacteriota > Cyanobacteriia > Thermosynechococcales > Thermosynechococcaceae > Acaryochloris > Acaryochloris marina. The sequence continues at coordinate 3,791,989 of NC_009925.1, read as the reverse complement.
ATTCAAACCATCTTTAATCCGCACGTCTTGTAAGCGCTGTCCCGCCGCCCGACCATGAATCCCAATTAGGCGACCTTCGCGATCTAACACTGGGCCACCGCTCATGCCTGCCTTGGTGACGGCCGTGTAGGAAAACCCATAGCCATCCTCAAATTCACCAATGGAGGCCACTTCGCCCCGAGTTAGGGTCATGGTGGAGACGGAAATGGCCTGATCGGCTAGGGGATAACCACCGACATAAATGTCATCCAAAATGCCCAGGTCTTTAAACTTGCCAATGTTGGTGGTGCGATAGTTGTTGCTGGAAGTGAAGGTTGCGATCGCAATATCCGCTTTGACATCCACCTGCATCATTTGGGTATTGAGGAGATGGGTTTCACCGTCATAGGTTTCCACATAGGCTTCCTCACCCCGGTTGGAGTTTTTGATCACATGGGCCGCCGTCAGTACGGTGTAGATATTGTCATTTCGCTTGATTAACACCCCGGAGCCAGAAGGGCCTTGGGTCATAATGCGAACGGTAATGTGACGGGCAATTTGGCGAATATCCCGAACTGATTTGGCGAAAGACCATTGGGACGAGGCCAAGCTGATTACAGCAGTCCCCCCGAACCACAAAAACTGTCGACGCTTGATGCCCATTCCAACCTATATCAATACGCTGCAAAACCCTTATTCCTACTGTATCCGCTCTATTTGGGAATGTCTCGGATTAGAAGGGTGATACGGATATTAGCGCATTCTCTCCCCAAAGCCAGTCCTCTACACCGTTTGATTTAGGGCAGGCAGAACCACGCGCAAACCAAAAGACCCCGTATAGGCATAGGGATAGGATCGGTAGCGAAATGCAGATCGGCAGGCATGGGGACTGTCATACCAGGATCCGCCTCGCCGCACTCGGCGCATTTTTGGGTCACCCTGCTCAACCCAGGCCGTACCATCCCTAGGCGCACCGTCATAGGTGTCATGCCAATGGTCTAGACACCATTCCCAAACCTGACCATGCATATTGAACAACCCAAAGGCATTCCCGGCCAACTGGTCCACCGGAACCGTCTTTTTTCTGAAGGTGCCCTTGGGGCCTTTGTCATAGGCGTAATTGCCATCATAATTGGCCAGATCGGTGGTGATGGTCTGACCGAAGTGAAACGGGGTATCGGTACCCGCTCGGGCGGCATATTCCCATTCGGCTTCACTGGGCAGCCGATAGTCTTGCCCCGTCGCCAAAGACAGTTTCTGGCAAAACTCTTCCGCTAAAAACCAGCTAACTTGATCGACGGGATGATTGGCCCCCTGAAACTTAGAGGGATTGTCCCCCATAATGGCCTGCCACTGGGCTTGGGTAATGGGATACTTCCCCATCAAAAACGCCGGGACATCCACAACATGTTTCGGATCTTCGTTTTTCTCACGATGGGTTTCGGTTACTGGCGAGCCCATCGTGAACTGTCCCCCGGGAATAGCCACCATCTCCAAGGCCACTCCACCCACCAGGGGTTGGCGATAAGATTGGGCCGACTGTTGCATCCGTTTACGCACCTGGCCTTTGTCATTGACCCCCAGCACTTCAAAGGTGAAGCTCACCAAAGGGGAATCTGGTGAAGGACTGGAAGGCTCTTCCTCTGGCGGATCCGTCTCAGCCGATTGAGGCTCCGGTTCGTCAGGTTGCGCCACCGTTGGGGCGAGGGTCTTCAACCCAAATACCTCGATGGCGGTGTCGATGGGAATCCCCAAATTCAGGCCGTCCTTGAGCCGAAACTGTTTCAATCGCTGTCCTGCTGCTCGACCATGAACGCCGATAAGCTGGCCCGCCTGATTGAGGATGGGACCACCACTCATCCCCGCTTTGGTTACCGCAGTATAGGAAAACCCATAGCCATCCTCAAAGGGGCCAATCGAAGCGACCTCTCCCCGAGTCAGCGTGATCGTCGAGACGGATATACCTTGATCCGCTAAGGGATACCCTCCCACATAGATTTCATCCAAAATATCGAGGGCTTTAAATTGACCGACATCAGTCACGCCATAGGTTTTATTGCTGTAGAAGGTTGCGATCGCAAGATCTAAGTTAGAGCCAGTCTTCATGGCTTGGGTATCCAGCAAGTGATTCTCACCATCACTCGTCATGGCATAGGCTTCTTCCCCACGATTTGAATTTTTGATCACATGGGCGGCTGTCAGCACCGTATAGATAGGCCCCTTTTTCTGAATCAAGATCCCCGACCCAGACGGCCCTTGAGTCAGGATTTTGACGGTGATCTGTCGGGCGATTTTGCGAATGTCATCAACGGATTTCGCGAAGGACCTGGGAGAAGCCACGAGGGTCAGCAAGACTGTGCCCCCAAAGCGTAAAAACTGTCTGCGCTGCATTCCCATACCGATTGCCAAATGCCTGTTTCTCCATCACTTCTCTCAGGGCAAGTACCCTAAACGGTTTGCTTGATCAACTCACAAGGGTGAGCCCTGACGCTGCCGTTGTCTTTCTTGACTCATTCTGCAGATATTTAACGGCTACTGCAAAGACTGAGTTATTCATTCTTTAGCCCAGCCCAAATCGATTCCTTATATGCCAAAAATCCAACACAATAAATATTTTTATAAAGAGAATATTTCGACCTTCTTCTACTAACTCATAGAAATTTTTAATAAAATCATGATTTACAGACAAAAAGCTAGAACTAATATAGATATTTAACTATAGCGATTTTAAGCTATTAATTGCAGACCTCATATAAGCACAAGATAGAAGAGAGTATATAACTCATTTTTTCCTAAAATCGTTACTAACTTATCTACTAATTTTACGATTTTTATGCATTCACGATCTCCACACTCTTTCTTGAGGTCTCGGCCCTGAACTTTTTTACCTGAGAAGAGAGGACCTGCTATGGTTTGTCTAAGCCAGGCTGTTGGAGCAAAGGGAATGACAAAAGCCATGAAGACAGAAGCCACCAATGTACTGGGAGGCCCCTTACAGATTTGCTGCACTTCGCCCATGACGGGATTTTATCGGGATGGAAAGTGTAATACTGGCGCCGGAGATATGGGGGCTCATATTGTCTGCGCCCAAGTTACCGCTGAGTTTTTGGCCTATACCCAAGCTCAAGGCAATGATTTAAGTAGTCCAGCTCCCATTTATGGGTTCCCTGGTCTGAAGCCCGGTGACTGCTGGTGTTTATGTGCCTCTCGCTGGCAACAAGCTTTAGAAGCAGGTGTCGCGCCCCCCGTGAAGTTAGCCGCCACCCATGCCATGGCCCTGGAGCATGTCTCCCTTGAGGATCTCAAACAATATGCGGTCGATGCTAAAGCTGACTAAGACAACCCGTTCATAAGCAGCCATTAAACCGACGTTAAGGTATATAACGTACAGTTAAGTTTGTAGGCCGTCTGCCTGCTCCTTTGACGTTGCTTTAATCTCTCTATGTTGAAATGGCTGATTCAGCAAAGCCAATCGGTCCGTTCGCCCTGGCAGCGCTGGGGAATGGTGGTAACGGGATTAGCTTTCGGTCTGTTTGTTGCGATCGCAACTCTTCTTCCCCAAATTGAAACCCTAGACACCCAGATTTTGCTGGCCATTCACCATTTCCACACGCCGACCTTAGATCGGCTGATGGTGCTAGTGACCTATCTTGGTGAACCCCTGATTCTGTTCCCCTTCACCTTGGCGATGGGAGGGATCTTGTTGTGGCAAAAACGACGCCAAGAAGCCCTAGGTTTTGTGATCGCGATTGGGGGCTCCTTGGGACTCAATATCTGGCTCAAAGAGCTATTTGCCCGTCATCGCCCCGCCCTCTGGGACCAAATTTTGCAGGTGCCCTTCTATAGTTTCCCCAGCGGCCATGCCATGGTCTCTCTAGTTTTCTATGCCGTTCTGGTCTACGGTTTAATTCGCCAGTTTCGCTCCTTCCGGTTGTTGATGGTGGCCGTGGGCACGAGTCTGATTGCCACCATTGGATTTAGTCGCCTCTATATTGGCGTTCATTGGCCCACTGACGTGGTGGCTGGCTATGCAGCAGGCTTGGTTTGGTTAGCCGTCTGCCTGATCTTCCAGTCCCTGCTGTTGGCTCGACCAAGGGAGACGGCATCCGATTAACCTTCCTTTGATGCCCTAGGCGATATCCCCTGATGAGGGTTTCCCTACCTTTACAAATGCCACATCTTTTCTGAGCATAGATAAGGATGTAAACCCTGAAGGGAGTATTAATTCTGTGGAACGAACATTTTTGGCCGTAAAACCAGACGGCGTCCAGCGAGGTCTGGTGGGGGAAATTATCAGCCGTTACGAAGCCAAAGGGTTTACGTTGGTGGGTCTGAAGCTGATGGTGGTCAGCCGCGAGCTAGCAGAACAACATTACGGCGAGCATAAAGAAAAGCCTTTCTTTAGTGGCCTGGTAGATTTCATCACCTCTGGTCCCGTAGTAGCCATGGTTTGGGAAGGCAAAGGCGTTGTAGCTGCAGCTCGGAAAATCATTGGTGCCACCAATCCCCTTGGCTCTGAGCCAGGAACCATTCGCGGCGATTTTGGTATCGATATTGGCCGCAATATCATTCATGGATCGGACGCCGTCGAAACAGCCCAGCGCGAAATTAGCCTGTGGTTTAAGTCAGAAGAACTAGCCGATTGGTCTCCCACTTTAACCTCCTGGATCTACGAATAACTCCGCCTTGCACTCATCTCTGGTCTAGAGGTGAGTGTTCGGTCTAGCTCAAAACTTATGGTATTTGCATGGCAACCCTTGCAGATGTTTTAATTCGCCTCTTTAAAGCCCACAATATTCCCTGTGCCGTAGTCGAGGGTTGGGTGTTGCCCTATGGTCAAGCCCCAGGCATTCGCGGTATTTGGCATCCCCCGAAGAAAGGAGGAGCAGGGTGCCTAGATATCGAAGTTTTATTGCCTGATGGCCGCTTACTAATTGATCGCTGTGCTGGCCTAGGGGACGGTAACAACGCCATCATGGATGGCGTACAAAATTTTTTGCTGGGTTCTTTTCCCGTACTATTAGCGAGTTTTTATGGCAAAAACGATCCAGAGCAAGTGACGACGAAGCGCTGGTCCCTAGCGGGTAGCACCTGGACTGTCTATATCGGCAACTTTTCGCGACGGGCCTCCCAAGGCATTGATATGCCCGTCCCCAAGTCAGCGTTTACCGCCATCGAATCTGCCATTGAGCAGTCTCCTCTGTCTGCAGACGTACATTGGTTTCGGACTTTTTATTGTCATATTAGTGCTCAGCAAGTCTTCGAGGCCTTAATGGATAACCAGCCCTGGCCCCAGGGTGAAGCGGCTCTAAAGGACATCCCCTGGGAAAAATGCGATGGCTACTATAGTGTGAGAAATTTTCTAATCCTGAAAAAAGAGGTTTCCAATACTGCAAGCTAATCGTTATCCTCGCGATAACTGGGTTTTATGCTGCTGGGCATCCTAGAGATAAAGCAAGAGGATGCCCTTGACGGAACTAAATTTAGCGGCCTACTCACGCATTGTTATTCTGACTGGTGCCGGGATTTCTGTTGCCTCAGGGATTCGTCCTTTTCGGGGACCAAACGGGGTCTGGAACGAAATTTCGGCTGATCAGCTCAATGCCGAGGCTGGGCAAAATAATCCTGGTTTTATTTGGCAAACTTTGGGGGCTATGCGTAAAGTTGTGGCGTCAGCGGCTCCCAATGCGGCTCACCAAGCCCTGGCGGATCTCGAACAAAATTTGACCCCATCTCAACAATTCACCCTGATCACGCAAAATATTGATGGACTACACCAACGGGCAGGCAGCCAAAACGTTGTGGAACTGCATGGATCGCTCCTAGAGACCCGCTGTTCAAATTCTGCCTGCGATGCCCCTGTCTTTGCAGATCAAGCCACCCATGCCGATCAGATGCCTCAATGCTCCGTCTGCCATGCCCATCAGTTACCCAATGTTGTCTTATTCGAGGAACCCATTCCCCTAGATGCATCCTGGCAAAGCAAAAAGGCCCTTCGAGATTGTGATTTATTTCTAGCGATTGGCACCTCTGGCACGGTGCAGCCTGCCGCTAGTTTTGTTCGCTCAGCCGATTATGTTGGAGCCCACACGATCCTGATTAATCTGGAAGCCCCCTCTGAGCCCAATCCTTATTTTCACGAGGTCATTGTAGGGGCAGCAGAAGAGATCCTCCCCACACTACTCAAATGAGAATTCCAAAGCGGATACCGAAAAACCAGCTTTTAAGGGTGATGTGGGTGTGTAGCTGGGGGTTGATTGGCCTGATGGCTTTCTGTATCGCCCAAGGGATTCTAATTCAGCGAACACCACTCACTCAACCTGCTCCGTTGGTGGGGGCATCTGCGATCGCACTCCCCAATACCAACCACCCAAAGCACCTATATGTGTTCTCTCAGGTATTAGGGCGTATCCAAATCTTCGATACCAACGGCACCTTTCAAACCAGCATTGCCACTCCTTCCATTAAGGGAGAGCTGACACTTTGTGGTGGGGGAGAGCATCCAATACTTTTAGTCACCCCCTATTCCAAAAAACCGTTCTACAAACTACAGCAAGGGAAATTTGTCTGGGTTGACGATCAACCACTCCCAGGTTTTTGCCAGACCTCTAGACCGCAAACGACTGCTGTCGGCCCATATCGCTACAGGCTGAAGGAGTGGCCGAGGCGTATCACCTATCGTCCCAGTGGCCAACGCCAGGAAGATATCTTAATTTCGGATGGTTGGTGGCTGACCCTCTCCAGCTCATTGCCCCTTATTCTGGGAGTTGGTCTAGTGGGAGGCGGCCTCCAAATTCTGGGATATCTGCTCGTCAATTATCGCCACCAGCAAGGGTAGCGCTGATTGACCATCAAAGCCCAATAACTGTAATCGTTTGAATTCAACCGGCCATCGAGCTAAATCTGCTCATTCACAGCTTGAGGCTTCGGATCAGGTTGGGATAGATCTCGAACTTCCTGAATAAAGTCACTCACTTCGTTGGCTAATTCAGGTCGCTCAGAATCATGCTCTACAAGGTTTTGAGGTTCTGGATCGTCGGGATTGCGTTTTTTGGAAAATCCCCAGGCAAAGATCAGGGCAATCGCCAAAATCATTGACCATTGAGGCGGCACAAAATCATCATTGATGACCTTGAGCAGGAGCCGGAATCCCACCAACACTACCGTCAAATAGCCTGCATCCTGCAGATGGATATACTCTTCTAGCCACTTGATAAATAGCCCGGCCATAAATCGAAGCGTGATAATCCCAAAAATGCCGCCGGTAATAACGAGCCAACGCTCATCCGATAGGGCAATGGCAGTGGTCACGCTATCTAATGAAAACGCCAAATCCGTCACGGCAATCACTGGAATGGCTTGCCAGAGCGAGGCAAACTTAGGGCCATGATGATGGTGTTCATCATCTTCTTTGAAGAAATACTGAAAGGCGAGCCATAGTAAGTAGCAAGCCCCTAACAGCTCAAACTGCCAGAATCGAATCACCCAGGTTGCGGTAAAAATTAGCAGCATCCGCATAGCGAAAGCGGCCAACAAGCCAATATTTAAGGCACGACTCTGAAGCTCTTCATCCTCCAGTCCTTTGACCAATGCCGCTAATGCGATCGCATTATCAGCAGACAGTACAGCCTCTAAAGCAATCAAAATAAAAATAATGAGTGCGGTGTCGAGACCGACCTGGGGAGAGAGTTCAAACAACGGGTCTAGCATCTGGCAATCAATGAGGGATTGGGTTTGGAGTGTGGAATTCAGTAGCAAATCACACAGTCTCCATGGTATTCAACGTAACGCTAAAGTGTACCTTTCTGCACACTATATTAAGCATTGCGATCCAGACCTAAGCCCGTTTTTCGCCGATATTGAATTCGACCTTTATGGGGGTTCAAACCCCGGTAGATGAGTCTTCCTTCACCATGGAAACCCATGATCAATGTTGAGTGATGTAACAATCTATTTTCCTGATGCCCGAAGTAGCCGACATTGTAAACTAATAAGAATGGGAATAATGGAGTTTGATATTCATGGAACTATCAGATCTACAAATTGTGATCGCCCTTGTTGTGGCATTGCTACCTGCATTGCTGGCACTTAATCTTGGTAGTGCCCTCTCCAAGTAAGCATTAGGACCACATTGCTGGCATCCTTAGCAGGTGGCCTTAGCCGCTGTTCCAATCAAGGATCCAGTGTCATCAAAATCAATATACGAATTCAAGTGCTTTACCTAAGGTAAAGCACTATTTTTTTTGGCTGCAGCTTAAAGACGAGAATGGCATCCTACTAGAGAGTTCTAGTATCTCTAGCCATCGATTTCAATAATTTGCCAGAAGGGAAAATATTCTGCGGCCACAAAAATCCACAAATACTAAAGATTTCTATCAAATTGATTTACATTTTTTCGTTTTATTCGCTACACTAGCCACACACTGAGCCAATTTTGCGTGCATCACGTTATTTTTGGAGCTGGCAAAACCAATGTGTCCCTACCCAGGGAACAGATGGTTTCTGATTTTGGTGTTCCCTGTTTTAGAAGACAGACGTTAACCCAACGACCGCTCTAGGTTGTGTTCTCTGTCTTTGCTGTTTTAAAAACGCCGCTAATTGATTGGCATTGGTGTAGCCCGATTCATCATGCTGCCTATATAGGCCAACAAAATATGAGTGCTTTATCCCAGCCAAAATCTAGCCCCACCCGCAAAATGAAGCAGAGGTCTGCGAGAAAACGCCATCCTCGGAGACGTCCTAAATTTGTGGCTCGGACCACTGAAACTGCAACCGTCTTGGGGATCAACGTTCTTTTGATTGGCAGCTGTCTCTATACCCTAGGAAACATGCTGCCTCATCAGCTCACCCAAGAGGCGAAATTACAGGAAATCAAAGGGGAAGTGAGTCGAACCTCCGCCCATATTGAAGCCCTCAAGCACTCCCACGAACAGAGCATGGTGCCAGAAGTCTCCCGACGCATGTCAGAAGAACAGGGCCATCTTATTCGTAAGAACAAACGCAACCTAGTGTGGATTAAACCCACCAAGGACCAGCCCTAGCCCCTCTCTTACCTTTAATCGATTCAAGCATTCAAGCAGGTCAAACCTATGGTAGGCCTGCTTTTTTATAGTCCAAAATCTCATTACTGGGCCTGTTCGTAACCACAGTTACCAAAACCTGAAAATTTATCTGCTAACGTTGGGGTAGCAGAATGCAGGACCCTAAATTCCGTGGACTCACTCCACATCCTAATCGTTGAGGCTAATCCTCACTTGCGATCTCTTCTGGGTTGGCATCTACAACAAGTAGGCTATTTTATTCATCTCAGCGCTAGTATCAAGCAAGCTCAGGCTGCCTATCAACAACATCAACCGGATCTGGTTATCGTTGATTCTGAATTACCCGATGGCCTGGGTCAGGAGCTTTGTCGATGGTTACAGCGCCAAAAGCATCCCCTGATTTTGATGTTGTCGGCCCAAACAACTGAAGCAGATGTCGTATCTGGCCTCAAAGCCGGTGCAGATGATTATGTGGGTAAGCCTTTTGGGATGCAAGAGTTTTTGGCTCGGATTGCGGCTTTGAGCCGACGCAGCCGCCTCAGCCTGCCGACGCAGGTTTCATTTGGTGCCTTGCGAATTGATTTGATCCAGCGGCGCGTTCACTACCATAACGAGCTAGTTGATCTCACTCCCCAGGAATTTAGCCTGCTGTATGTCTTAGTTCAAGCAGAAGGCCTAGCCCTCAGCCGGGTTGAACTCTTGCAACGAGCCTGGCCCGAAAGTATTGATAATCCCCGAACGGTGGATACTCATATCTTGTCCCTCCGCAAAAAGATCGAACAAGATCCCCAACAGCCTCAACTGATTCAAACAGTCCGGAACGTGGGCTATCGCCTCAATCTTGGATATTTAATGGATGCCAATCCATCCTACAGGTCTGATTCGTCGCAGACCTCACCCCCATCCAATCGTTTTTTGGCAGATGGGACGACTACCAGCCAAATGCCCATGTCCCGAGCCCAATCGGGATAATTGTGATCGCCTCCTAGTGCATCGTCAAGACTTAATTTTAGGGTAAGCACCTCTGGTAAGCCTTATGAAGAAAGCATCCTGAAGATCGTCCACCCTAATCTTTTAGCTTGATGCTGCACTAGTCCCAATCATCCTGTTCAGCTTGAGCGGTCAATTCGGATTTGATTTCTGCCCAGTTAATTTCACGGATAGGAGCATCGAGGATCAGTTTGCCTTGGCTGAGCCAGAGGATGCGATCGCAGATCTGATTCAAAAACTCAAATTGATGGCTAGCAATCACTAGCGTCATCCCACTAGCCTTTAAAGCTTTAATGACGCGATCGATGGTACCTGGATCCAGCGCTGATGTGGGTTCATCCAACAGACAAAGTTTGGGCGCTGTTCCACAAGCACGCGCTAGGCTGACCAGCTGTCGCTGTCCCACCGAGAGTTGCAATTCAGTAGAGTTTAACCAGTCATCGGGAATACCGAGCCGCTGCCGCCAAGTTTGCACGCGACTTGCGATTTCTGATTCTGGCAGGTCTTGCAAGCGCAAGGGATAGGTGAGGGCATCTTGGACCGTCATGCCCAGCAGCTTAGGCTCTTGAGGAACCAACATCAGTTGCTGCCGCAAAGACAAAACTGGCCAATCGGGTAATAATTTTTGTTCAAACCGGATCTCCCCCGACGTTGGGCTACTCAAGCGATTCAGCAGCCGCAACAGGGTCGTTTTACCTGAGCCAGATGCACCAATAATGCCAATGCGTTCACCAGTAAAAATGTCCACTGAAACATTTTGGAGTAGGTATTGATTACCTAACTCCGTCACAACATCCACTTGCTGCAGCTGGAGTTGAGACCGTCCAGGTTTAGATGGGACTTCACCCGCCGACTCAAGCATGCCTGTCTCGCAAATCTAGTCTCTCCATTTTGACGGGCAATGCTCCCCAAGACATGACGCCCACGTATTTTAATCCAGGCTCAGTATCTTGAACCACATTGATAATGCCCCAGGTTTAGTTACTATTCTTAATGGTGGTTGTTACACCTCTTATACGAATTAACACATTTGCATCGCCAGCCGAAATGCCCTTAAACCGTCGAAAATTCCTCACATTAGCCAGTTTGTCTACGGTCGGTGTGGGCTTAAACCACCACCGAATACTGGCCCAATCTTTACAGGCTCAGCCCCCCATTGCTTCACTTACCCCAACGCCTCAGTGGCAATTTATCGCCGTGGGGGATGTCGGGACCGGAGACCAAGCTCAGTATGATGTCGCCCAGGCGATGGCCCAATTCCATCAGCACAACCCGTGCTCGTTAGCGCTCCTAGCTGGAGACAACATTTACGACGGGGGAGAAATGGAGCGTATTGGCGAGGTTTTCGAGCAACCCTATGGGCCTTTGCTACAACAAGGCATTACGTTCCATGCCGTCTTGGGCAATCACGATGTCATGTCTCAACGAGGTGAGGGGCAGATTCGTTACCCCGGTTTTAATATGGCAGGCCGCTACTATACCTTTACCCGAGACTTGGTTCAGTTTTTTGCCCTAGATACGAATCCAGGAGGGCACTGGCCGGCTCAATTACGATGGCTGGAAGCTGAGCTAGCCCAATCTCAGGCTCAATGGAAGATTGTTCTAGGACATCATCCGATTTATGCGTCGGGCTTACACAGTATTAAATGGGAGCTAGCTTCGCGCTTAGGGCCATTGCTAGGCACCCCCAAACTGCATCCAGGTCTAGGAGAGCAGTTAACGCCCCTGTTTGCGAAATACCAGGTTCAGCTCTATATCAATGGCCATGAGCACCATTATGAGCGAACCCAGCCCATTGCCGGCACCACCTATCTGACCTGCGGGGTGGGAGCCCGACTGCGGCCCACAGGCTCTTCAGAATGGACCGCTTTTGCCAGTTCAACGCTCGGGTTTGCCGCGATTGCGGTCTATGATCATCAGCTCGTGATTAATGGAATTGGGGTCAACGGTCAGCCCTTTGACCGGGGAGTGATTACGCCGACCTTTATTGCCCAGCCTTCATCGCCGAAGATTGGGGTGTGAGCTTATCCCCCTAAATGGCTGATGCCGTTCCACAAGATCCAGGCATCGGTCAGAGCTAACAGTAAACTAAAGCCCAGCAGGATACCGTACATCCAGACCTGAGCCAGGGGTTTGACGGTTGCCATCTTTAAGCCGGTTTGGTCTTCAATAGTGCGGGTCATTTGGCCAAAGCCAGCTACCCGCATAGGCAGAAGCTGAGCCGAACCATCGTCAGTCACTAAGTAATAGACCAGCCCCCCTTGGCCCGTTCGTCGAGGCTTAATCACCGTGATCTCGGTCCAAGTCAGGCCCCAACCTTGCCGAAACCAGGCGGGCACCCATTGAGGATAGCGAATCTCCATGCCTGTGGCTGAAAGATGGACTTGCTCACTTAAAGCAGCGGCTAGGGCCACTACCCCCAGCCCTAACCCCACATAGAGACTGCCCTGGGTCACTGCTCCCACATGATTCACGTTTGCCAAAATCGGCAAAGGAATAACGAGGGCAAAGTAGAACAGCCACAGACTATAGCGAATCAGCGGCGAAATCCGGTAAACGGATTCTGTCACAGATGGAGCAGCGGGAGAGGAAAGAGATGACATGACGACCAGAACTGAGGGGCTGATCTTGATTGTACTGACCTAGCTAGGCGGTGGGTTGTCGAGCTGATACAGATGATGGAGCTGTTCCGGGGTGACCTCTTGGGCGGGCAGGTCAAACTGGACTTGGCCTTGCTTGAGACCGATGATGCGATCGCAATACCGCTGCGCATACTCCACCCCATGCAAACTCACCACCAGGGTCTTGCCCCGTTCCCGCACGAGGCGACTGAGCAGTCGCATAATGTCATGGCTGCGTTCTGGATCAAGACTGGCAATCGGTTCGTCGGCCAGCATAATCGCCGGATCTTGCACCAAGACTCTAGCTATGGCCACTCGCTGCTGCTGACCACCAGAGAGACGATCGGTTCTGGCATAGAGCTTCTCGGGAATACCGACCTGGGCTAAGGCTGCTTGGGCCGTCTCCACTCCTAGGGGCCACATCAAGGAAGCCGCCGCCTTCCAAAACGGCCAACGCCCCAGGTGTCCTGCATTGACGTTATGAATCACTCGTAAGGAGGGCACCAAATGGAGCTGCTGGTATATGGTGCCAATTTGGCGTTGAATCCGCCGGGCAGATCGGGCCTGCCAAAGCTGTCCCATCGCCCATACTTCACCTGCTGTGGGCTGCAGGGTGCCATTCAGTAACTGTAAGAGGGTGCTTTTGCCCGCACCGCTGGAGCCAATTAAAGCGACAATTTGACCAGGATAGATGGCAAAATTGACATCGGCGAGGGCCGTCACGTTGCCAAACTGATGACTGACCTGATGGAGCGCCAGAATGCTATTTGATCTTGCCGATTTGGCGGCCAATCGCTTCAATTTGAGCATAGTTACTATTATCGGTCTTGATAAACGAACTCCCCCCAAAGAGGTCTAAAATTTCTGCCTGCTCCTGGACAGCGGGGTCGAGCTTGAGTAGGGCCGCCTGAACTTTAGGAATAAACTCGGGGCCGTAGCGTTCGCTCACCTGGGGATTGATCACCCAATGATAGTCAAAATAAGACGGCGTTTCCCAAATTACCTGGACTTTGTCTAAATCCACCTTGCCTTCCGCCACCCGATCCTTCCAAACTTGGGAATTTAAGGCTCCCACCTCATAGGTGCCAGCCTCGACTACTTTGATGGTCGTATCGTGGGACCCTGAGAACCCCACATTGCCCTTCAGATCTTTGAGAGTGAGATCAGCTTCCTGCATAAAGTATTGGGGCATGAGTCGTCCTGAGGTGGAGGATTCACTGCCAAAGGTCAAGGTCCGACCTTTCAGTGCTATTAATCCTTTAACTGTTTCAAAGGGTGTAATCCCACTCGATTTATTGGCGATAAAGACACTGGTAAACTTGGCGTCAATTTCCCGCTGGGCAATAGCTTGGGCTTTCGGGACCTGTAAGCGGGCCTGAACTCCAGTCAGCCCTCCAAACCACACCATATCTAAATCCCCGACGCGAAAAGCGGTGACCGCAGCCGCGTAGTTATTGACGGGTTTATAGGTCACCGGAACCTCTAGTTCGGCTTCTAAATAAGTGGCTAACTTACTGTAAAGACGCTGGAGCTTTTCGGGATCTTGGTCAGGGATTGCGCCAGCAACAAAAGGCTGTTGTTTGGGTGGGGTACTTTCTGGTGCTGAACAAGCGACAAGCAACAATCCCAACAAGCTGGGGAGTAAAAATCGTTTCATATCGCTGAAGTCCAAGAGCAAATAACCAACACTTGTTAAGGGTACAGCAGGAAGGCAATCGCCATACGGTTCTTTGCAATTACCTAGCCAACGGTCTCAAGATGAATCGTGGCATCGTCTCTTTTTACCCCTGGACACTGCCGCCGATATGCCTTTAGATAGGCATATATTAAAAAAATCTTAAGTAAATTTGCTCACATGCGATGGTGTTCTCCTTCAAACACCCTCCAGAACATGGGCAAACCACTCGTCTGGTTTGTGACAGCAAAGGCATCTGCAATCCCATTAACAGGAATGGGCGAGGACTAGCATCCCTTGGCTGAGGTACATCCCGCTACAGCTATTCCATCGATCCACTTAAAGATTTAACCTAGAGACCCATTTGCCCTCAAGGCTGACCAACATTTTTCCCACTTATCCAGATTCACATTTTCAGGCTTAAGGAGACCCCTTGAACATTCCCAATCTCAATCTCAACTGGCGTGCTCTTAAACGGGAGTGGTTGGTTAATCCCAAGGCCGATTTGCTGTCCGGGGCTGTGGTCGGACTAGCACTGATACCGGAAGCGATCGCATTTTCGATCATTGCTGGGGTGGATCCCAAGGTGGGGCTCTATGCCTCCTTTATTATTGCCGTGATTACTTCGTTCCTGGGCGGACGACCGGGATCTATTTCAGCCGCCACTGGAGCTATGGCCCTGCTGATGGTGGATTTAGTCAAAGAACATGGGCTGCAATATTTGCTGGCGGCCACCTTTTTGACCGGCATTTTCCAGGTCATCTTTGGAATCCTCCAACTGGGTCGGCAAATGAAATTTGTGCCCCGAGCGGTCATGATTGGCTACATCAATGCCCTAGCTGTCCTAATTTTTATGGCCCAGCTTCCCCAGCTAACAAACGTGCCGCCCACGGTTTATGTCCTCACCGTGCTTTCTTTGGGGATTATCTATATCCTGCCTCGCTTTACCAAGGCGGTACCGTCACCCCTGGTCGCCTTAGCAGTGATGACCATTGCAGCCATTGCCTTGCGCCTGGATGTGCCCACCGTCGGCGACATGGGCGAGCTGCCCACAACACCACCCCTCTTTGCCTTACCTCAAGTCCCTTTCAACCTTGAGACCTTCAATATTATCCTGCCCTATTCTCTAACCCTCGCCATTGTCGGGCTGTTGGCATCTTTCCTCACCGCCTCTCTAGTAGATGATTTGACCGACACCCCTAGCGACAAAAACCAAGAGGCCAAAGGTCAAGGGGTCGCCAATATGGTGACGGCCTTCTTTGGCGGCATGGCAGGGTGCGGCATGATTGGTCAGTCCGTGATTAATGTCCAGTCTGGGGGCCGAGGTCGTCTGTCTAGTCTGGCAGCGGGCATCTTTTTGCTGGGGGCGATTCTGTTCTTGCAGGACTGGGTGAGACAGATGCCCATGGCTGCTCTTGTGGCGGTGATGATTATGGTGTCCATTGGTACCTTCCGCTGGTCTTCCTTCACCAATATTCCTCGGGTTCCCCGTAGTGAAGTTGTGGTCATGCTGACGACGATGTTTGTGATTATTTTCACCCGCAACTTCGCCCTTGGGGTCGCCACAGGCATCGTTATGAGTACGGTATTTTTCTCCCGCAAGATTGCCCAGTTAGTGTTAGTGGATCAGGTGATGCTGGACGACGGGGCTCACCGGGTCTATAAAGTGTCTGGGCAGATTTTCTTTCTGTCTCGGGACGAATTTATGGCCTCCTTTAACTTTGCTGAGCTGGTCGAGCAGGTCACCATTGACCTTACCCATGCTCACCTCTGGGACCAAGGGGCGGTAGAAATGCTCGATAAAGCCGTTCAGAAGTTTCGCCGTCAAGGGGTCGAAGTCAATGTGGTGGGCCTGAACGAAGCAAGCTCTACACTTCTCAATCGCTTGGCTACAGACGAAGAACTGATCTCCAACGACCCATCTTAGTGCTACACCTGCCCGCCATCTTTTAGGGAAATCACCTGTATGAAAACCATTCTTCTCTGCTCCGATGGGTCTGCTTTTGCAGACGGCATTTATAAATATGGAGCCTGGTTTGCCCACCAATTTCAGGCTCAAATGAAAGTTCTGTTTGTTAGCGATATTCGCCAAAAGGTGGTTTCTACCGGCAATTTGAGCGGCAGTATTGGCCTGGGAGCATCCGAGCAGCTCTTAAACGAGTTGGTGAACTTAGAGCATGAAAAAGCTAAACTCAACAAACAACGGGCCAAGTTGATTTTGCAAAATGCAGAGCAAGTTCTCAAGGCAGAAGGCCTCAGTAACCTAGAACTGCTTAACCCCACGGGCTTTCTAGTAGACTGCTTCCATGATTTTGAGGCCGAATCTGACCTGATTGTCTTGGGTAAACGGGGAGAAGCAGCAGAGTTTGCCTCAGGTCACCTGGGAGCCAATGTCGATCGCATTGTTCGCAGCAGTGCGAAGCCGTGCCTGGTCACCCCCCAAACCTTTGCGCCGATTGAAAAGCTGCTGGTGGCGTATGACGGCAGCCCCACGGGGAAGCGAGTCCTGGATTTCTTAGTGGACAGTGCCCCAGGGTTTAAGGATCTGGAGATTCATCTACTGACGGTAGCCAAGAAAGAGTCCGATGCGGTGCGATCGCAAGAGTTAGCCGATGCCGAAGAGACTCTGCAACAGGCTGGACTGACGGTATCGACCACCCTCTCTGCAGGAGCCCCTGAAAAGGTGATTGCTGACTATATCGAACAACACCAAATCAGTCTGTTGCTGATGGGGGCCTACGGTCATCGCCGCATTCGCCACCTTGTGATCGGTAGTACCACAGTTCAGCTATTGAGAAGTGTGCAAGTGCCTGTGCTTCTGTTCCGGTAGGGTGCAGGTCTTTCCCAATCTCTATAAAAGTTTTAGTCAACCCGTTGTTTTACAGTCCTGCAAGAATCTCTCCTACAGGACCGTAAAATCAGAGTCTTTCACCTAAGACGAAAGCTCGATCAAGATTAAGCCAGATCAAAGCGATCAAGGTTCATTACTTTATCCCAGGCTGCCACAAAGTCCTGAACAAAGCGCTGTTGAGAGTCTTCGCATCCATAGACTTCTGCTAAGGCTCGCAGTTGAGAGTTGGAACCGAAGATCAAATCCACCCGGGTTCCAGTCCACTTGAGGGCACCGGTTTTGCGATCGCGTCCTTCAAACACCTCTTCAGCTTCCGACGTCGCCGCCCAAGTCACGCTCATATCGAGCAGATTCAAGAAGAAGTCATTAGTGAGACTCTCAGGCCGGTGGGTAAACACACCATGCTGGGCCTGCCCCACATTGGCATTCAACACCCGCAGACCACCGACTAGCACCGTCATTTCAGGCGCCGTCAGCGTCAACAGCTGGGCCTTATCCACCAACAGTTCTTCTGCAGAAACAGGATAGTGGCCTTTGAGGTAATTGCGGAACCCATCTGCTCTGGGTTCCAGCACGGCAAAGGAAGTCACATCGGTTTGGGCCTGCGTTGCATCCGTGCGTCCAGGCTTAAAAGGAACTTTGACGTCGTACCAACCGGCATTTTTCGCTGCTTGCTCAACCCCCGCACAGCCCCCGAGAACAATCAAATCTGCCAGGGACACTCGCTTGCCACCGATCTGAGAATGGTTGAAGGTGGTTTGAACCGCCTCCAACGTCTGGAGCACTGTGGCCAATTGGGCGGGCTGGTTGACCTCCCAATCTCTCTGGGGGGCTAGACGAATCCGGGCTCCGTTTGCTCCCCCCCGCTTATCTGAGTTCCGGTAAGTTACAGCCGAGGCCCAAGCAGTGGACACCAGTTGAGACACCGTTAGATTCGTCGCCAGAATTTGGCTCTTCAGGGTGGCGATATCCTGCTCATTAATTAGCTCATGATTAACCGCAGGCACTGGATCTTGCCAAATCAGCTCTTCCTCCGGCACCTCCGGCCCCAAATAGCGGGAGCGAGGCCCCATATCTCGGTGGGTCAACTTAAACCACGCTCTAGCAAAGGCATCTGCAAACTGGTCCGGGTTATCGAGGAATCGCCGGGAAATGGGACTATAGATGGGGTCCATCCGCATGGCCATATCGGCGGTGGTCATAATCGGCGCATGACGTCGGGACGGATCATGGGCATCAGGCACGGTATTCGCACCCGCGCCTCCTTGGGGTACCCACTGATTGGCCCCAGCAGGACTTTTGGTGAGTTCCCACTCATAGCCGAATAAATTTTCGAAATAGTTGTTGTCCCATTGAGTGGGATTGGTCGTCCAAGCCCCTTCGATGCCGCTGGTAATCGCATGAACGCCTTTACCGGTGCCAAAGCTACTCTTCCAGCCCAGGCATTGATCTTCAATACGGGCTCCTTCGGGTTCCGGGCCGACATGAGCATCATCCCCAGCACCGTGGCATTTACCAAAAGTATGTCCTCCTGCTGTTAGGGCCACCGTCTCTTCATCGTTCATGGCCATACGCCCGAAGGTTTCGCGAATGTCTCGGCCTGAAGCCACCGGATCAGGATGACCATTGGGGCCTTCTGGATTCACATAGATCAGTCCCATCTGCACTGCACCTAGGGTAGCCTCTAGGTCACGGTCTCCGGTGTAGCGCTGGTCACCCAGCCATTCTGTTTCAGCCCCCCAGTAAATATCTTCTTCCGGTTCCCAAATATCTTCGCGGCCCCCGGCGAAACCAAAGGTCTTGAATCCCATGGACTCCAAAGCACAGTTACCCGCCAGGATCATCAGGTCAGCCCAAGAGATTTTAGCGCCATATTTTTGCTTGATCGGCCATAGCAGCATGCGGGCTTTGTCGAGGTTGGCATTATCGGGCCAACTATTGATCGGGGCAAATCGTTGGTTGCCCGTCCCTGCTCCTCCGCGACCATCTCCAATCCGATAGGTGCCAGCGCTGTGCCAGGCCATGCGGATAAAGAGGGGACCATAGTGACCATAGTCAGCAGGCCACCAGTCCTGAGAGCTTTTCATCAAATCGAAAATATCTTGCTTGACATCAGCTAAGTCAAGACTTTTGAAGGCTTCGGCGTAGTTGAACGCCTTGTCCATCGGATTGGATTTTGGAGAATGCTGCCTGAGGATTTGTAGGTTTAGCTGATTCGGCCACCAATCTCGATTGGCGGTGCCACTACCGGCAGTGAACTTCAAGGCTCCGCCCGAAAAGGGGCACTTGGACGCACTACTCATAGTCTCTTCTCCTGTCAGTTGTGATGGGTTTGTTGGAATGGATTTCAGATCTTGCAAATCAATAGCATCCCCCTCAGATAGATGGGTGTTGCCAGCCCCAAAAGCCTGACTCAAAACCGTTCTGAGGCTTGAAAGCCGTATTAGCATGCGTTTCATACTAGCCATACTGACCTCTCTATTGGCTTGCAAATTCTTGCAGATGTAACGATCAATCTCCGAACTTATCTCAGAATAATTCTGTTTTAAGAATAAAACAATGAGAATAATTACTTAGTTGTATGAGTGAATTCTAAAAATGGACGACTCGTATCTTAGAGTGCTAGTTTAGGTACTAAGGTCGCTGAAAACCAGATGTCTCCAACCGTATGAGGTTGGCACATTGGAGGAGGTATACATGCAACGACAAGCGGATAGTATTATCCAAACCCTGAAGGCCAAAGGGGTAAGAGTCACCCCTCAACGGTTTGCCGTCTATGCAGATTTACTGGCCCGTTCTGATCATCCCACTGCAGAACAACTTTTGAGCGATTTAAATCAAGAGGCGCCCACCTCTTCTCAGGCCACGATCTATAAAACCCTTCAGGCCTTAAGAGATGTGGGGTTAGTACGAGAGGTGCTCTTGGAAGAAGGCGTTTGTCGTTATGACGCCAATATTGACCCCCACCACCATTTTCGATGTCAGTCTTGCGGTGAAGTGGAAGATATTCCCTGGGAACAATTCCAGACACCCAATTTTCAGGGATTACGTTCAGGGCTGCAGGTGAAGAGCTATGAGATTACCGTGCATGGCTATTGCGAATGCTGTCACACCGATGAATAGGCTATCTACCCATTCAGACTGCCATTCAGAACCCAACCTATTAAAAGCCAAGGCTCTCAAACAGCTCGTTAGGCAAAACGATAGTCATACCAGTCACAAACGGCTTCATACCCAATGGTATGATAGATATGGTTAGACGTCGGATTCGTAATATCAGTAAATAGGCAGCAGCGCTGGGCACCGCGATCGAGCAGCATTTGGCTCACGGCAGCGACACAGGCCGTTGCATATCCCCGTCGCCGACAGTCTGGGGGCGTATAGACTGGGCCAATGCGGCCCCCTCCTGGTTGAGACACCCGTCCTACCACCATCGAGACCTGTTTGCGATCGCACCACACATACAGGTTTTGACGTTTGAGCTGTAAGTCCAGAATGCGTTCGATATCCGTTTCCAGGGCACCAAAGGTTTCCAGAGAAAACGCCTCTGACCATTCCAACAGCTGTTTGCGATCTCGTCTCGTTGCCTTCCGGAAATAGCCTTGAACCGACATTGGTCGATGGACTTGGGTCAATTGGTGAATCCGCAAGTGCATCTTTAATGTGCTGGATTGTCCCGTGTGGGACTGCCACACCTGAGAAAAGGCTTGAGCTTCACCGACAAAACTATTGATACCGGCTAAAGTAGTCTCAACCTGCTGAAAATAGTCGGCAATGATGTCGACAGCACCTAAGTCCTGGACCTTCGACAACACCAAATTATAAGGAGGGGTCCGCATCCCCACGGCCTGAATCTCTCCTGCCGATTCCACCAAAAATAGATCGGGGGACGTGGTAAACGCTTCTGGCACCCGCACCAGAGCACTTTGAATCCCCAGCAGCAGATTATGTTCAGCTGGATAGTGCAATAAGTAAGGTTGGGTGCGATCGCAAAACGTTACAGCATCTTCAAACAGGATTAATTTCATCACCTCAAGCCGCCATCGCGCTAACCCGCCCGCAATCTCTCTCGCACTTCCATCAAAATTTTCCCTAGCATATTTTTACCTGTGCCATTCTGACCACAGCCCCAGTAATAATCTCCAGGAGCATTCTCAACCAAGTCTTGATTACCCGTTGACAATAAAATGTCTTGAATATCTGCATGGGTCTCAAATTTACACAGCACCGCTTGACGCATGACATCATCTTTTACGGCTTCCCAGTCAGGCCGTAGGGGCCGAGTCCGCTGTCTTCCTAGGCGAGCCGCATCCTTAGGCAATTTCACCTGACGGATTTGGTCCGCATGGGGAGTGCCTACAAATTTTTGAGCTTGGAAATAATGTTCACTCGTCGGCCACCAAACGCCATCTAGGGTCAACCCATGGGCTGAAAAATTAGAAAAACAACCATAGGGCTTCTCTCTACTTGAATAGAAGTAAATTGCCATCTTTTTCTACTAACTAATTGATCTATTTCTTGGAGGCTCAGGCTGATGGTTGAAATAAATAAGTATAGAACTGAAAATATTGAGATTTTTCTACATTCAAGGCATTCTATTAGCTTTATAGGGTCAGAAGAGCCACAAATATCCATGTAGGAAATGCATACTTATCTAATCTTCGTATCGGCGATCCAGTTTAGAGTGTATAGCTATCTTTAACTAGTAACGCTAGCAGGCCTTAAATGACCGTTAACATTGATTATCAGGATTTTTCTACATATTGTTACTATCTTGCTCATTTTTGGGCATTATCCAGGTGTAAATATGCTTAACCATGTTGATTTTGCAAAGCTTAAGACAATCATAATTAATTATACTACAAAATACTACAAAAGCCGATCATCAAGATTTAATCCTTCTTAGGACAAGTCATTTTTCACCAGAATGAATAAAATTGGCCATCAAAAACTTTTGTCACAGGAATTATCAAACTTCAGCCGTTGTTGCGCTAAGATAGATTTGCATTTTTAGTCGTAATACTACGTCTTTGGCTATTAAACAGCCATTCCTTATAGCTTTCAGACCGTTTAGAATCGGTTCTTCCTCGATATGCACGTTGATATTGCTAACTGCGAGTCAACGGTTTCTATGGCCTTAGGGGAGAAAGGTCATAGATACTAGGTTCTCTTTGAAGAAAGATACCTGGTCACCTTTATCCAAATGATGAGGAAGTTGGCGATTCAGCTTCGATTCAGCTCTATGGAGTACCAGAGTGTCTTTTCAACCTCCTTTTTACTCGAATGATTTGTCAAAACCAACAGATTCATTTGAACCGTTGCAGCAACCCAAGGCTTTTGCGCTGACATCATTGCCCCTGAGATTATGGCAAACCCTTCAGCCCACCCGTCTCTATCGGCAAGTGAAGCAGCGATGGACTCGCAAAAGTGTGGTGCAAGTCTCACTTCGTTCTCATTTTGACACCCGACTAGATAGTATCTGGCAACGCTTGGAGCAAGACCGACAGCCTTTATCTCTGTTTCTATGTGAAGTAGATGACTTTGACCGCTTGCGCCGACAATATGGTGACTCAGCCTGCAATACCTATATTGGACAAGTGATTAAAGTCATTCAAGCCAATATTGAGCGCTCTACAGATATGCTGGCCCGCTATCATGGCGATACCTTCGCGGTCCTGCTCCCTCAAACCTCCATTGATGAAGCAGCCTGTATCGCCAAGAAAATTCGGCTCCGGGTCAAAGCGCTCAAAGACAGTCCGACGTCTCCTTTACCAGACCAAGCCATTACCTTAAGTTTGGGGATTGCGACGATTGTGCCAACCCCAAAGTTATCTCCAGTTAATTCCATCGCTGCCGCCGAACAATCTCTCCGCCAAGCCCAAAGAGCTGGCGGTAACCGCGTCATTCTCCAAGAAGGGGGCCGATAAGGCCTCGTTGCTACACGCTTGCCTAAGCAGAGAGCAACCCAAAGATTACGAGCAATCCTCCAACCACTAGGGTCGAAATCATGCCATAGAAAGCATAAGTAACTGATGTTTGTGTGGTTTGGGCTAAGGCTTCCTCTGACTTCAGGGAAATCACAAATCGTTGGCCTTTAGTCGTTGGATTTTCCAGGACGAGGCTTTGGTTGAAATCGCTGACCTGAGCCACCACAAAGACTTGCCGCTGAACCGGTAATACGGACTCTTGATAGCGGTAGCCGATCGTCTGCCGACCCGTTTCTGCACTGCTGAGGGATAAGGAAAAACCACCAAACGAAAGTTGTCCTCCTGAGGGCTGTTCTGGACTAAATTCATCCAACACCCGCACCGTTTCAATTTGAGCCCCCTCAGGCTCTACCCAAATTTCACCCGTATCATCTTGCAAAAAGAAAGGCACAGACTCACGGTTTTGCGAAAGGGTTTCCGAGCCACGTTGGGTCTTGGTGACCACTTTGTCATCACTGTCTCGTTCCGTTACCTGCTCTTCATACTCCCGAACAACTGTCATGTTGTAATGTACACAAGGCATTTGCTTAAGCTCGGATATTAAGGGTTGGTCACATTGGATCGTGCCCCTCAGTTTGACGTAATCGCGCCAGCTCCCCGAGCCCATCTCTAGGGCAATCTCGCTGGCCAAATGGTTCAGCTCCGCAATGCTAGCAGGCCGAGCCTGACGCAAACTCGCCAGTTTACGTTTGAGATTGGAGTAAACAAAAAACAGAATAATACCGATAACAATCAGAATGATGCCAATGATTTTCATGGAAGCTTGCACTCCTGTTGGCCCGAGAATGCTTTGGTTCTGACCAACATCGCTTGAGATAGAGGACTGGGGCTCCTGTAAAGTTACCGAAGCTTTAATCCTCATCATGTCTTAAACATGGGTTGCTGCCAAGGTGCCGAGGGGTACATCACTCATCCTAGAGAAGCGGGGTCCAAGCAATGTCGAGGGTTCGGTTAACTTCGGGATGAATCCACTACAATCAGGAATGTATTTTGAGTACAACTTGGCTATGGAAGTGTTAGAGCTAAAGCGAGAAGTCGAACAGTTATCTGAGCGCCTGGGTAAAACTCAGGAGTATCTTTGACCTGCCTGCCCTCAATGCTCAAATCAACGATCTTGAACAACTCGCAGCCCAGCCAGAGTTCTGGGATGAACAGGAAAAAGCTCAGAAGGTTTTACAGGATCTCAACGACCTTAAAGCCCATTTGACCCAACTGCAGGACTGGCAAGGCACCCTAGACGATGCCGAAGCCTTAGTCGAATTGCTGCAGCTCGAAGAAGATGCAGGCCTCTTACAAGAAGCGGCAGGGAACCTAAGGCAGCTCAATCAGCAGCTCGATCAATGGGAATTACAGCAACTCTTGTCGGGTCCCTATGACAAGGTGGGAGCTGTACTGACCATCAATACGGGAGCCGGTGGGACGGATGCCCAAGATTGGGCGGAAATGCTGCTGCGCATGTATACCCGCTGGTCAGAACGCCAGGGGTATAAGGTGCATCTGGCAGAACTCTCGGAAGGGGACGAGGCTGGCATTAAATCAGCAACCCTGGAAGTGGAAGGACGCTATGCCTATGGCTATCTGAAAGCGGAAAAAGGGACGCATCGCTTGGTCCGTATTTCTCCGTTTAACGCCAACGGCAAACGGCAAACCAGTTTTGCTGGGATAGAAGTCATGCCCCAACTCGATCATGAGGTGGAGCTTGATATTCCCGATACGGATTTGGAAATTACCACCTCTCGATCCGGAGGTAAGGGAGGCCAGAACGTTAACAAAGTGGAAACGGCGGTGCGTATTGTCCATGTGCCGACGGGGTTAGCGGTGCGCTGTACCCAGGAGCGATCGCAACTGCAAAACAAAGAAAAAGCGATGGCATTGCTGAAAGCCAAGCTGTTGGTGATTGCTCAAGAACAGAAGGCCAAAGAGATTGCTGATATTCGCGGTGATGCCGTGGAAGCAGCCTGGGGCAACCAAATTCGCAACTATGTGTTTCATCCCTACCAGATGGTGAAGGACTTAAGGACCAACCAAGAAACCACCGCTATTGAGAGTGTGATGGATGGCGCCCTAGATAACTTTATTGAGGCGTACTTGCGTCAGGAGAATCAAATCGCTTCATGATCTTAACGATTGACGAAGTGCTGACCGCCGAAGAACTCGCCGAGATGAAGGATGTGCTGGCAACGGCAGACTTTGTCGATGGCAAAACCACCGCAGGTTGGCATGCCAAATTGGTCAAAAACAATACTCAACTCGCGGGCAAAGCAGCTTGTAGTATGGATCTGAAAGAGCGGGTCAAGTCCGCTCTCCTGCGTCATCCTTTGTTTAAGGTCGCGATTCAACCGCGGTCCATTCATACACTGCTATTTAGTCGCTATCAAGAAGGCATGTCTTACGGAGACCATGTGGATAACGCCTTTATGGGTGGGGCGCGCTCGGATGTGTCCTTTACTTTATTTCTCAATGCGCCCGAGGACTATACAGGGGGAGAACTCTGTGTGGAACTAGCCGATGGGGTTCACACCTATAAATTGGCAGCTGGTTCTGCGATCGCATATCCGTCTTCCACCATTCACCGGGTCGAGACGGTCACCTCCGGGACCCGCTTGGTGGCTGTGGGCTGGGTGCAGAGTCTCGTGCGGGATGTCCAACAACGCGAGCTGTTATTTGATTTAGATACAGCTCGGCGATCTCTGTTTGCCACCCACGGCAAAACCCCAGAATTTGACCTCATTTCTAAAAGCCATGCCAATCTGTTGCGTCAGTGGGCAGAGTAAAGCCCACCAGGTTTGGCGGTGATCTGTCTTTTTTTGCACACACCAGAAAACTTATACCCCAGCTTATACAAGGTAAACATGAGCGCCATCACGTTCTCAGACCTGAGGCTGGAATACTAATAAATAAGGCGATGTCAGCCACCACAACTCTTCCGGTTTACCCCGCGAGCTTGAGCGAGCTGCCATTCCTATCACTCCCATGTGAGTTTGTCGTCCTCACCTCCGTCTGTGCCAACCGCCTATACGGAGGACTTGACCGATTATCTGCCCCAAGCTGGATCCTTGAGCAGTACTAGTAACGGTCTCATAGGTAGGCGTTCTATTCAGAACCGACTTGTGAAACAAAAGACAGGCAAAACCAGTCTACTGACGTGTTTCCCGCAAGTGGGACCGTGGGTGTTGAGTCAAGATGTCCATACCTAACAGGTTTTAGAGCCTCTAACCAATTTTTCACAGCAGATCTCATTTCCCCACCGGTTTTTAGCCATAGTACCGGTGGGGTTTTTCCTATCTATCCCCAGTTAGGGCTGGGCTAGACTGGAGATTAAGGAAAGATCGTTCCCTCAACCATGGATGCAGATCAGGCCCTGAGACAAGTGGAACAGCTTGTGATTGCTCAAACGGGTGAGCGTCTCAGCGAATTACAGCAAACGATTCTGAGGCAGGTTTGGCTGGGATCCAAATACTTTGATATTGCCGATGCCTATGGCTGTACTGAAGGCCATGCCAAAGATGTAGGGTCAGATTTATGGAAGCTCTTATCCCAGATATTGGGCGAGAAAATCACAAAAAAGAACCTTCGCCAGGTTCTGACAGCCCATAGGCATGGTTCCGTCCCACCTGAACAGGCCTATCGGCCCGACTTCGTTGGGCGACATCAAGCCATCCACCGTCTCAGCCACCTCAACCAGCAAGGGGCAACGGCCATTGCCATCCAAGGGGAAGGGGGGCTAGGAAAAACGACGTTGGCCCAGCAATATTTGCAGAGCCAAAACTTTGAAATCGTCTTAGAGCTACTGATGGCCAAAGAGCCCGACAATATCACCTCGGTCCAGCGGGTGGTGGAGGAATGGTTAACACGGGATTTACATGAAGAGCCAGGACTAGAATTCGGCATTAGTCTAGATCGCTTAAAACGCCATCTCCAACAGCGCCCCATTGGAGTCCTAGTGGATAATCTGGAGCCTGCACTAGATCAGCAAGGACTCTTGATTGGAAAGCATCGTCAGTATGTGGAGCTATTTCGAGTCCTCACGGACCCTCGTAATCTGGGATTAACCTTGGTAACGAGTCGTGATCGCATTTGTGAAGCCAGCCTCAACCTACACCATTACCGACTCTCGGGTTTAGATGTGGAGGCTTGGCAGCAGTATTTTCAGCTGCAGGAGCTGACCATCGACCTAACGCTACTAGAGCAAATGCATCGGGCCTATGGAGGCAACGCCAAGGCTATGACCCTGCTCTGCGGGTCGATCCGGTCCGACTTTGGTGGCGATGCAGCAGCTTTTTGGCAAGATCAACAGCAGGACTTGCTGGTTGCGGCGGATCTAGCCCATCTGATTAATAATCAAATTGACCGTCTCCAAAACCTGGACCCCCAAGCCTATCAGTTATTTTGTCGGTTGGGCTGTTATCGATACCAGACCCTAGCCACCCTTTCCAAAGCAGGCGTTTTGGCCTTGCTCTGGGAAGTACCAGAAGCAAAACGACGAGCCAGTCTGATGTCTCTGCAAAACCGATCATTGATAGAGTGCCGCCAAGGTCGATATTGGCTGCATCCCGTCACTCGTGCTGCTTCTATTGCCCGTCTGCAGCCCAGTTCTGATTGGCAACAGGCCCACCGCCATGCCGCCCAATACTGGTCCGATAGTGTTCAAACCCTGACGACCACTGAAGATGCCTTGCAGGCCCTAGAAGCCTTTTATCACTACAAAGCCATTCAAGACTATTCTCAAGCAGCAGCCGTGCTGCTCCAGGTGCGCCAAAACCAGTGGCAGCAATACTTATCCCTGGGCAGCAGTCTCTATCGGATGGGGTTGCACCAGTCTCTGCTAGGAGAGTTACCGTCATTAATGACGCATCTGCCTTGCGATCGCAGCTATTGCGAACTCCAAAATATCCTGGCGGACTACTATTGGAGCACGGGACAGATTCGCCAAGGGATAACCCTACAACGGGACTCCCTCAGTCTATCCACTCAAGCCCTAGCAGCCCCAGACTTAGACCCCCGTCACCACCGTCATTTTCAAATTCAAGTCCTCGATTCCCACCTCAGTTTAGGGTTGTACCACTTAGATTTATGGGAATTAGAACATTCTGCCCATTGCTTTCAGCAGGTAATCGAGATTGCCACCCAAACCGACCAGGACCGTTGGGTACCAAAAGCTTCCATTTGCTTAGCCCTGGTGTTAACTCACCTCGGCCAGACCGAGCAGGCACAACAGCTCGCCACCCAAGCCTGGGGAGAGCGTCTGCCGGAAACAGAGCAAGCCGCCCGCCTGGCTTTCTTTATGCAGCTCCTGGGCCAAACCTACACCGCTCTTGGAGACCTGTCCTCAGCCCATGCCCTGTTTGAGCAGGCCCTAACCGTGGCGGAAGCCAGCCACTATCCCCATATCCAGGCCCGCACCCTAACGGGACGTGCCGTCATTCACCGACTGCAAGACAAATTCAACCTCGCAGTGGCCGATCACAATCAGGCGATTGCCCTGTTCAACCCCCTCAATGCGACCTGTGACTTAGCAGAAGCGTATTTTCAGTGGGGGTTGACCTATCAGGCCATGCATCAGATCTGCGATCGCAACCAAGCCTTCCACCAAGCTACCCAACTCTTCACAGTCATGGATGCACCCTGTCAGGTTCAGCGGGTGTTAGCCTGTACCACTCTCCCTTAACTCCGCTGACGCACCCGCCGTTGGTGCCGCCGACGTTGACGCCGCTGGGCAGCTAAGGAGGCCCACAGTAACAAGAGCGCACAGCATACGCCTGTAAACATCGGCACGGCCACTGCAGCGGTAAAACAGATTTGATAAGCCCGTTCTGCCCATCCATTGGCTTGGAATGCTCGCCAAACATAAGTCGTCAGATAGCCAAAGGGAAGCAGGGCTAACACCATCATCAAAGCAGCCCCCACAAATCCCAACATAGGTCCTTGTTGGCGAACCACCCGCCCACCGAACCATGTCAACCCCATAAACAAGCCAGATAAAATCAGACCCGCTCCAAGCATGTATAGCGCTAGCATATAAGTTTATTTGAGCGGTTATAGACTCAGTATCCTTCTAATAAGCAGCATACTGAAGGACGAGCGTCGAAATGAAATTAACAACAAAACCTTAATATCCCTTGGCAGAAAAATCTAAGGTTTTCTCAAACATGACGCGATGAATTTCAGTCTCAAAAGAGCCATCACCATAGAGCTGAAAGAGCCTAAATCCTGGCTGCGCATGATCTAGGGCAAAGGTTTTACTGTGAGGGGCAAACTGAATGCAGGTCGATGGCGTGCTGAGATAATGGATACTCCGACGCTGATGTTCAAATTGCTGATGGATATGACCAAACACCACAAGTTTAACGTGGGAATGTCTATCGAGAATGGCAAATAAATCGTCCGAGTTTTGGAGGCCAATTTGATCCAGCCAATCCGATTTAATCGCAAACGGAGGATGGTGAAGCGCAATCAGTGTGGGCTGGGGATCGCACTGCTCTAGTTCTTGATTGAGCCAATCTAAACTCTCCGGTGACAAGCCACCATAGACTTTTCCAGTCACGCTGGAGTCTAAAAGTAAAAAGTGCCAATCTCCCATCTGATAAGACTTATGAGCCTGAAAGCTAGGCGCTGTAAAGGTGGCCTGCATGGTGGGTAGATGGTCGTGATTCCCCGGCAGCCAGTAGGTGGGGATCTGCAAGGGGGCAATTAAGGATTGAATCTGTTGGTAAGCAATAGGAGTTTCATCCTGTGCTAAATCTCCCGTCAGTAACAGCTGATCAGGAAGGACAGGAAGCTGTTTTAATTTCTGTACGACTGCTTCTAGAGAAGAAAAAGTATTCAGCCCCAAGAGATCACGGTCAGGGTTTGCAAATAAATGCAAGTCCGACAATTGAGCAATCAATAGAGGTGAGCTTTTTTTCATTCCGTTACTAGTAGTTAGAAGCCAAAAAATATCCTTGATAGCTATACCTAAAGGATACCTGATTGGATAGTGACAAATCAGCTAGACGGAAAAAATCCTGTCCTCATGATTTTTGCTTTCTCTTACTCATGAGCATGCCCAATCTTGATAGGATATCTCTCAGGTTATGTTCTTTAGCCTATCTAGGCACAAGCCTGATCGTAATGTTCTCAGCCAGTGATTGGCGTGATATAAATCACAGCTCTCTAAAGCGGGCCAGCACAAGCTTGTATCCTCATCTTTCCTTTACTTCCACTAGAGTTTATTTACGTCTCATTTTGATGCTGTTTCAAAATGATATGAACAAGGGCACTACTCTAATTTCGATTATTCAGGGGAACCGTCTGGACTGGCATTAGAATAGCCAATACCTCGTGCTATTTCTGCATAAAAAGAGCTGATAGCCCCTGTTGATTATTTTTCTCTAAATAGCGGAAGTAAATCATCTATTTTAGCCCTATAGATGAGAATACCGGGGTCTATTCATATATCTCATTTAGGAGCTAATCATGCCTTTTCATGAGGGAGAACTGGCCGTTCAACAGCAAGCAGGGGTGGAAGCTGCGGCCCAACGAGTATCCGGTGCCCTTAAGCACGGGTTTGAGCCAGCAGCGACTGAATTTTTACGGTCCAGACCTTTTGCGATCGCAAGTTCCATCGCCCCCAGCGGTCGCCTATGGGCCTCTCTGATCACCGGTCCACCTGGCTTTCTAACCGTGACCGGTCCCCAAACGCTCAACCTGAATCCCATCTCCACCCTTGATTCACAACTACTCCAAAATCTTCACACCAATCCCACCATGGGGCTCCTCACCCTGGATTTATCAGCTCGCCGTCGCCTACGGGTTAATGGCTATGCTGAAAACGTGACTGAACAAGGCATGCAACTTCAGGTCCAGCAGGTCTTTTTCAACTGTCCGAAATATCTTCAAACCCGCTATTTGATATCTAACGACCATGCCAGGGCCACCCCTGCACCTGCAGAATCAGCATCACACCTATCGTCCGCCCAGCAAGATTGGATTGCCCATACAGATACGTTTTTTATCGCTACGGCCCATCCAAAGAAGGGAGCGGATATTTCCCACCGAGGAGGCTTTCCAGAGGTGTTACAGGTGGTGAATCCCAATCAACTCCTGTTCCCGGATTACAAAGGCAATAATATGTTCCAGTCTTTTGGAAATATTGCTGTCAACCCTCAGGTGGGGCTACTCATCATAGATTTTGACCACGGTCATACGCTGCAATTGACCGGCAAGGCAGAGCTATTGTGGGATGACCCTCGCCAGCAACAGTTCAATGGGGCCCAGCGCCTTGTAAAGGTAACGATTGAACAGGTGAGGGAGATTCGCCATGTTTGTCCACTGCGATGGCAGTTTGGAGAATTTTCCCCCGTCATCCCCCCACAACTTTCTGCCCCTTAAATCCTTGAAAGCACGGTCTCATAAACGTTTTAAGGTATTAGGCAAAACTGGGAAAAACTGAGACAAAAGTGAGGCAGTTTTTCTGATCAACATCGGTATCCTAAAAAGTGTGATATCTGCGTTTGATTCTGCTCTCTCTCAGCAATAGCATTTTCTGCATTGATCGAGACCCCATTATGCTTAGCGCTCAATCCCTGCTCCAGAATTCTCCTCCCACAGGCGATCGTCCCTTGACCGCATCAACCCTAGTGATGGTTGATGCGGCAGTTCAGAACTATCCATATTTACTCGCCAGTCCACTGCTCGGGATGGAAGTTTGCGTGTTGAATGCTCAAACCGATGGTATCGCTCAAATGAAATCCCTGCTCAGCCAATCTCAAGCCTGGACGAACCTATATTTGATCTGCCATAGCACTCCAGGACGATTAAAGGTGGGCAGCACCTGCTTGAGTGAGGATAACCTTTGGGCCTATGCCGATCAATTTCGGCAATGGCGCTCCTATTTAACCCAGACAACCGAAATGATCATTTACAGTAGCAAATTATCCCTCTTTTATCACTTTAGACAGATAAAAAATAGACTATTCTCAGTTTCTATTTTTCTAATGAGTGATGTCAGCTTCAAGAAGTCCAGAACCAACCATTGGCTTTGTTGATGAGTACTGCCAACTATTTGCAGAGTTATTTCCCCAAGTCCGCAGTTATGAAGCCTTCAAGCATCTCCATCTGGGGATGATTAGTGATATCAAACGTAAATCATTGCCCGCCATTGCAAGAGCAGTGGGCTTGGAGAACCATCAAAGCCTGCATCATTTTCTGAGTGAATCACCTTGGGTAGCGTCACATTTGTCTGACAAGAGATTGGACATCATCTTGAAAATACTGGATGGGCGCAGGTTAATTCTATTGATCGATGAGACGGGCGATTGCAAAAAAGGCAAGAGTACCGACTATGTGAAACGGCAGTATATCGGCAATGTGGGCAAGAAAGAGAATGGCATCGTCGCAGTCACTGCCTACGGGCTGTTTCAAGGGATGATTTTGCCTTTGTCCTTTGAAGTGTACAAACCCCGAGAACGTCTTAAAGAGGAGGATGAGTATCTCAGCAAACCCCAAATTGCTGCTGGAATGATCCGACAGTTGCAAGGGATGGGCTTTTGCTTTGAGCTCGTCCTGGCTGACAGCTTGTATGGGGAAGCTCAAACAAACTTTGTGAATGTCTTAGAGGAGTTAAAGCTGCCCTATATCCTAGCGATTCGTAGCAATCATGCGGTGTGGTTACCCGCAGAACAAGCAGTCTTTGCCGAACCGTGGCAGTCATTTGAACGAACCTTCAGCAATGGCACCACTGAAACTCGTTACAGGCAAGAGATCATTTATGGCCAGCGACACCACCAGAAGCGCTATTGGCTATTAACCACGGACCCCCAAACGCTACCAGAGAACTCAACCTCTTATGTCATGGCAGCGGCACCCGAGATCAAGCTGGATGAAATTGGGGATTGCTATGGCTTCAGAACTTGGATTGAGTATGGTCTCAAACAGTCTAAAGATACCTTGGGTTGGGCTGATTTTCGCATGACGCACTACGAACAAATTGAAAAGTGGTGGGAGATAGTGATGAGCGCTTTCTTGATGGTGAGTTTGTTCGCTGATGTCTTCAATGACTCTTGTCCAGTGGCACATCAACACTTTGCGCAGCATCCTTGGTGGGATAACCAAAACGGGTGGAAGAATCTGCTCAATAATGTGCGCTTGATCATTCAACCGTTAATCAGTTGGAATCTTCTAAAGCGCTGGTTAGAAGTCTTTCCCAGCCGTGCTTTGAAAAAGGGGTTTGAGCAACTCACATCAAAGATGGAGGCATTTTGCTGTCCACTGGTGAGGAAATTGCTCAAGCATCCTGATTTTCTCTCTGTCTAAAGTGATAAAAGAGGGTTATAGCAGTCGCCATTCTATTCAGGACACTAGATGTAGAACATGTTCCATTGCTTCTCTGAGAGATCCAAAATGTTCTAATTGGTGACGGATGCGACTTTTAATCCAAGACCAAGACCGCTCAATCTTGTTCAAGTCAGGGGAATAAGGCGGTAAATACCAAACCTCACATCCTGCTTTTTCCACTAATTCCTGTATTTGTCCTCCCTTGTGAAAAGTGGCATTATCTATCACCAGCTTCTGCCCAGGCTTGAGCACGGGTATCAAGCAACGCTCTAGCCAAAGTTCAAACACAGTCCGATTGCAAGCTCCTTCGATCGTGAACGGTGCCATCAACTGCTTTGCTCTCAACGCCGCAATCATATTGACTCGGCCGCTTCTACGCCCAGTCTTCAAAGCATAAACCCGCTCACCTTTGGGGCCATAAGCATAGTCATACTCGTCTCGATGATCCATGCCCGACTCATCCGCATAGACGATATCGTCTGGGTCCACGGTACTCAGACGTTTGATGAACGCTGCCCGTTTGTGCTTATCTCGTTCTCGGTACCCATATGTTTTTTTTTCGAGTAAATCCGATTTTCTGGAGGGCTCTTGAGATGGTTCGATCACTAATCTCTCCATCCCATAGTTGAGCCATCTGAGCTTGGGTTTTATGACGATGCTTGTGGGCAAACGCTCGAAACTTGTCCCAGTCAGTGATTTTATGGCTATGGCCAGGATGATGGACTGGCTTGGGATGCAAATCACCCGTTTCCGCCTTGAGGTGTTGCCATTGGTTAATGGTGTTACGACTGATATGGAACAGTTCACTCGCTTCTGAAGGGCGCATCCCATCTAGCTCAATCGCATCTATCACTTTGCAACGTAGGTCGTAACTATAAATTTTGGGCATCACATAGGAGAAGGAATAAAATACTTCTCTAGTTTAAGTCCTTCTCAATATGGCGACTGCTATAAGAGACATAGCGATTCTCTTTCAGCTATCCATTATGGTTCAAGCCCTTGCTCAAACCGTTCCCTTATCAGAATTCCTGGCGCGGCCAGAAACGCAAACTGCCAGCGAGTATCTTGACGGATATATTGTTCAAAAGCCCATGCCCCAAGGGAAACACAGCACAATTCAGCGGGATTTGACGATGGCTGTGGAAAGGGTGCTAAAGCCCCAAAAAAGAGGGCGAGTTTTTCCCGAATTACGCTGTACCTTTGCTGGACGTTCGATCGTTCCAGATATTGCAATTTTCACCTGGGAGCGAATTCCTAGAGATGAAGATGGCTCCATTGCCAATCCGTTTTCCCTTGCGCCTGATTGGATTGTTGAAATTTTGTCGCCGGATAAAAGTCAGACGAAGGCCACTAAGAAAATTTTGTTTTGTCTCCAACATGGCACTCAGCTCGGTTGGCTGATTGATCCTACAGAACAAACGGTTTTTGTGTACGCCTCAGAGCAGGCTTTGCAAGTGTTTGATATGGATTCTTCTGATCGCTCCCTGTCTGTCCCGAACTTTGCATCGGATGTGCACTTAACGGTACAAGATATGGTGCATTGGTTGCTGGACTAGTTACCGGCCAATCCCGTTTGCTAGCTCTGATACAACCAATGCAGCCAGACTATTTTCAGCAATATTGCCAGCTTAAACAACAAGGCTTGAGGAAAGAGGCTCGCAAGCCTTTGCTGGCTTTTATTCGTTCATTCCAGAGCATGGAAGAAAAAATTGCCTGGACCCAAGAGTATTTGCCGATTTGGGAACAGGAAAACGGTCACAAAATTGGTCACAACATTCGGCATGAGCTTTACTCAGAAATCGTTTTCCCGGCACTGCTGCATCGCTATAGACAGCAAGAACTGTGGAGTATAAAGGGTTTACTTACAACTATGCAAAATTTGTATTCATGCTCTCAGTTATGGGAACAGATCGATAAAAAAACAGATTGGATTCTACTAGAGGAAGCACGAGCTTTAGTCCCAGATGATATGGAGATTAAGCACCAGCTCATTGAAAAACATATTAAATGGTTTGAGCATTGCCAGCATGAATGGCCCTGGGGAATTTTGTACTGGAATGATGGCGCTTCTGTGGAGCTGACTTTTCCCGCTAAGTCTCCTGGGTCGCTAACTGCCAGCCCTCGACTAGGAGATTTAACTTAGCCCATCCTTTCCAAAGCACTTGAATCCCCATCGGTGTGTTGCGACGATGCTCCAGATATCCTCCAAGTCGTGCAACTGCTTTCACTGCCCATGCAACCGTGAGGTTTTTGGGAACCTTCGATGTCTTCGCTCTGAGAACTTTAATCTGTAAAGGTGTGACGACATCTTGAGCAGGCCGTTGAGGGGATGTGCGTTCTAAGTAGGTCCAGCGTAACAGTTCTACAGCAGTGACACACAGGAATCCTAATAAGGTTTTCATCCCCTCAGCAGCCAAACGATACCGCTCCACCTGAGTCCCCGATTTGAGAATTTTGTGATATTCCTCCACTCTCCACCTGTACGTGTACCAGCGCAAAATGGTCTGAGCCATTTCCATAGTGGTGACTGCTTCACTCGTGAGCAACATCCATGACACTGGGTCTTCATCCTCTGGGGGATCTACTTCTGTGGCATAGACGGCGTATACCTGGAGGGGATGACTATCAGCTAGACGGGTAGGTCGCTGCAGTTGGACGAGACAACAGCGCACCACTAGCTTGGCTGTACGTGCACTCCGGTCTTTCGTTTTGGGTAAGTCAATTTCATACTCGAATTGAATACTTTGGGCTTCCAGTTTTTTCCACAGTCGATTGGGGTCTTGCTCAAGCCGACGATTATGTGAGGCTCTAACCACAACCCCTGTGTTGTTGAGGTGATTGAGCCGCTCAAACACTTCGGCAATATCTCCTTCTCGGTCAAACACATGAATGGAACGAGTAGAAGGACTCACTATCTTTTCTACGGCTTGCATCGCTTCGACCCACCGATAGGATGCCTTTTGTTCAAAGGGTCGGTTCCGAGAAGTTTGTCGCGCCTTTGCCTGACGCTTCTTCTTTTGTCGAGGGGTTTCCTTTTTCGGAGGCTGGGGTCGATGCTGACGATTCCATACCTTTTGCCATAGCAACCCCAATGGTTGGCCTTGCTCGGGGTCAACAGCTAAGGCACTGTGGAGCAATAAGCCATTCCCCCCATTGCCTTGAGGACCATAGCCTTGACGCTTCTTCTTGATGCCTCCGTAGTCTAAAAAGCTCGTATCACCCACGCACAAGGTAATCTCTTCCTCGGTGATGGCATGGGCAGTTGCATGGCAATGAGGAGTAATGATTTGAGAGAAGTTGGTTTTCACATTAGCGAAAACTCATAAGAGCGTTTGAGATCTGTTGCAGTCTTGAAAATGCTCAACAGGGCTTGGCCGAAGTTTGCACTAATCGCTTGACCAATTTTGAGAGCTCGATGGGTCAAGCGCTGATGGTCTACGACCGACCTTCGGTCATCGTTGAATTGACACTCAGCAAAATTCTTCTTCCACCATGTCTGCATCCTAATCATCTCCAAACTCAGGATTTGGTCATCGTAGCTGAATGGAGAACAATTCCCTACAATCGCAATGGGGAAAGCGCTCTAGAATTTACCGTGAAAAGTCAGGTCTCACCATCTGCCGTTTTTGGTTAGGTGTAAGGACAGTGAGGCTTTTTTTGCGATCTCTAATTGCAGCGTCAATTGGCCGACTAGACGCTCTAACTGAGCAATTTTCGCTTCAGCGTTGTCGTCGTTGTTCTGACTCTCAAAAATGCTACTGGCGTGCGCTAGAAATTCCTTGCGCCAGCGGTTGAGGAGGCTAGAGTGCAGGGTATGGATGCGACACAATTCACTGCTCGTTTTTTCACCGCTTAACAATTGTAAGACCACTTGAGCTTTGAACTCAGCACTATATTGACGACGTTTTGATGACATTAAGAGAGTGTTTAGATTTTTGTGTAAGCAGCAGTGTATTCAATAGTTGAATCGTGTTGGGAACAGAATAGCAAAATGGGACAGCGCCGCCTTCCAATTCAGAATTGGTCTGGTCCATCGCTTCGAAATATTCCTCATCGCTAGAAACATCAATTTGTAGACAGACTCTTCATTAGGGAAAACCGCTTTGGTCTTAATCACCTTTCTCAGTGAGCGGTTGAGCGACTCAATGGCATTGGTGGTGTAGATAACCTTACGGATGGCCATTGGGTATTGAAACAACGGGGCAACATTATCCCAATGTCGTATCCAGATTTGGCTAATGCCAGGATACGTCTCGTCCCATTTATGGGCAAATGCATCCAACGCAGCCTCAGACTCTTCCAAAGTGGCCGCTTGGTAAATGGGCTTGAGGTCTGCAGCTACGGCTCGACTTTCCTTCCACGGCACATGGCGAAGGCTATTACGAATAAGATGGACAATACAAACCTGCACCTGGGTCTGAGGGTAGACCGACTCAATCGCTTGAGGAAAACCTTTGAGTCCATCACAGCAAGCAATCAAGATATCCTGAGTTCCTCGATTTTTAAGGTCTGTGAGCACCGAAAGCCAGAATTTTGCTCCCTCTCGTTCAGCGGCTCCTATCCATAATCCCAACAGTTCCTTGTTGCCCTCCACAGTCACTGCCAAAGCGACATAGACAGCTCGCTTGCTGACTTGACCATTGACTTTGATGTTCACATACAGCGCATCAAGATAGACAATCGGATACACCTCATCCAGCGGCCTTGAACGCCAGTCTTTGACCTCTTCCATGACGCTATTGGTGACGTCACTAATCAGAGCTTCAGAGATATTGGCCCCATACAGCTCCACCAATTGGGCTCGAATATCACGGGTGGTCATGCCCCGAGCATATAAGGCGATGATTTTCTCATCGAGCCCTGCGATGCGTCGCTGGCCTTTAGGCACCAGGACAGGCTCAAACTCGCCGCAACGGTCACGAGGAATCGATAGGTCCATCTCTCCTTGTTCAGACTGGACGGTCTTTTTCGAGTAACCATTGCGACTATTTCTGGGGCCATTAGAATTCTCATCACCTGACTGATCGTTGGAGGATTGCTGCAGGTGATGAGTCAATTCACCTGCAAGGGCTCGTTCCACTAGGCGTTTGCTGAGTCGTTTAAGCAGTCCTGATTCGCCCAGAATATCTTCCGGTTGAGGGTTCTCTCCGATGAGTTCATCTAACAGTTCATCGACTCGATTGGGAGCTTTTTTCTTTCTAGACATCGTACGGTCTCCTGATGTGTTTGGATCCTAGACCGCTTACACAAAACTCTGAACAGTCCCACATTAATTTCCCTCATTCGGTACAAGATTACGATGCTTAAGGACTTGTCCGAATCTTGGGGGTCACTTCAATCAGTTAAATTCGCGCCTTGAAGATCAGCTTTGTAAAAATGCGTACGCACGCGATCCAGCCATGTATCTTCCTTCCTGAACTGGTCAATAAAACCTTGAACCAACCCAGGCATCTCTACATTCTCGGAGGATACCTTGAGGGGAACATCAATGATGCGTGCCAAATCAACCATTTCAGCCAGGGAACAGATACGAGCCTGATCAGAGCGACAAAATGGGTTCAGGACTGCAAATACACCCAACTGGGCTAACTCTGCATAGACGTCGTCACATTTATCCTGACTAAAAGCACCCTGGAGCTGAGCCCCGCGTAAATTGGTCGCTGTTAAATTGGTTGCTGTTAAGTTGGCACCTTTCAGATTGGCCTTTCTTAAGTTAGCGTCACTCAGATTGACATGACTCAAATTAGCGCGACTAAGGTCTGCCTTTTCTAGCTCAAGATTCTGTAAATCAGCATGGCTTAATTCGCAATTTGGGCAAGAACCCGTTTGCTTGACCTGTTGAACATGGTCTGGATTGGCGGCCACAGCAGCGCTAGCCATGCTCACGACTA
This sequence comes from Acaryochloris marina MBIC11017, assembly GCF_000018105.1. Lineage (GTDB taxonomy): Bacteria > Cyanobacteriota > Cyanobacteriia > Thermosynechococcales > Thermosynechococcaceae > Acaryochloris > Acaryochloris marina. Next base: position 3,752,640 of record NC_009925.1, on the reverse strand, counting down.
CGGTTACGAACCCTAGATGCCAAGCAGTCGTCTGCATCATCCTTCGTTTGCTGCTAGCCATACAAGTCTACTAGCCATACAAATCTATTGCGGCGATCTAAGACTGGTTCTGAATGGCATATTCTCGAAAACGTTGTAAATCGCTTCGGAGATTGGATTCCACCACATTCCCCAGGAACAGATTATCCATAAACTCCCCCACTACGCCGGGAATTTTATAGGCAACCGTTAGTTTGACCACACTGGTATCTTGTTTGCGATCATAAAAGCGAATCGCCCCTCGATTGGGTAAGCCATCCACAGATTCCCATTGAATAATTTGATTGGGAATTTCTTTGAGGATGCGAGATAACCAGGTAAAAGTCAGACCGCCTCCAGACAGGGTCCATCGGGATAACTCGGGTTTATCTTTGAGGATTTCAACGGAATCAATCCAATTCATCCATTGGGGCATGAGTTCTAAATCAGACCAGAGGTCCCACGCCGCGTCAATGCTAACGGGGACCTCGACTTGTTCACTATGTTCTAGCCAATCTGACATGGATATTTCTCACTCAGTTGCTGAATCGTAGTCGCGTTTTCTAAAATAGCCTGGGCAGCTTGATGGCCGGAAATCGTAGCCCCTTCCATACTATCGATATAGTCTTGATTGGTGTAGCTTCCGGCTAGGAAAAAGTTAGGAATGGGTGTTTTTTGGTGGGGGCGATAGGGTTCCATGCCGGGCGCTTCTCGATAGAGAGACTGGGCCAGCTTAACCACGCTATACCAAGTCATATTGAGATCTCGGGCCGAGGGGAACAGCTCTTGAACCTGCTGAAGGACATGGTTAGCAATTTCTTCATTGCTCTTTTTGATAAAAGGATCGCCAGGGGTTAGCACCAGCTGCATGAGGGACCCTTCACCTTCTTTGTAGTAATCGCTAGGACTCGTCAGGGCTAGATCGGCAAAACACGAGAAATCAGCATCGGCAGTATAGAGCAGGTTATCCAATCCCGTTGCTTTTTCCACTTGTTTACGAGCTTGGGGGTCGTTCATTTCGGTGACCCAGCCATCAAAGCGGAGCTGCACGGTGGCCACAGGAACAGCATCAAGTTTATAGATATTGTCAAATTCTGACCAGTGGCGCCAATCATCTGGAATCAGACGCTTAATTCCAGGGACATCGCAGGCACAAACATAAGCATCTGCTGTAATGATTTCATCCCCTTCTTCCTTCGCCACTCGGAGGCCGGTAATATGGGTCTCGTCATCTTTGTTGTCGTACATCACTTCTAGGGTGCGCCGACGCAGATGAAATTTAACGCCCCGCTCTTCTAAGTAGTTAATGATGGGTTGATGCAGATATTCTTGGGGTGAGCCTTCGAGCATCCGTAGCATGGAGTTTTCGCGGCGGACCGCAAACATCTGAAAGATGGTGAGCATGCAGCGGGCGGAGATATTTTCACAGTCGATAAACCCAAGAGCATAGGCAATGGGATTCCACATACGTTTGATGCTGCCGTCACTGCCACCATGACGGCGGAACCAATCGGCAAAGCTGACATTATCTAGGGCGCGGATGTTGCGCATGGCCCCTTCGTAATCGACTAGACCGCGAACAATGGGGCTGGTACCGAGTGCGATCGCATTCTGAATCTTGTCTCTCAAGGACAGTTGCGACGTCGTAAAAAAGGCTTTTAGGCCATTAAAGGGCGCCCCAGCAAAAAACCGGAAGTCCAGGGCCCCAAGACGCCCACCTTTATTCACAAAGTTATGAACATGCTCTTTTAGCAAGAAGTGATCTAAAGCCCCTACCTTTGCCATCAGGTCAAACAGGCGACGGTAATTGCCAAAGAAGACATGCAGGCCCATTTCAATATGGTTGCCGTCGTCATCAACCCAGCTGCTGACCTTACCACCAACAAAGGGACGAGCTTCGTATAGCTCGACTTCGTGACCGGCATCCACTAAGTCAACAGCGGTGGCCATCCCTGCCAAACCCGCACCAACAATCGCAACACGCATGCTTCTTTTTCTCAAACAAAGGGCTTGAACTGTTACTCATACAGCTCAGATCTTGAATGTAACAAATTATTGCATATCTTTTGACAGAGTAATTTAAGTTTTTAGTCTAATGCCGTTTTCTGAGGCTTATTTCAAAGGAGATAAAAAGACGTTAAGCAAGTTCTATTCAGAGACTTTATTTAGCAATTTTTTGCAGATAAATTACTAAATAATTTCCTTAAAATCATTTCACTGAAATGGTTAGACAGGATTGATCTTAAATTAATTCAGCAAAAATCATTCTTTGAAATTTAAATTATTTTGCTGCAACATGACGTCAGCAATAGCTTATCTCGACTAGGACACAAGCTACTTTGCACCTTAGATTTTCACTGTTTGAATAAAGAACCGGGCTTGACCTCTTCAAGACTGACGATAGTCCTTTTCCAGACACGTATAGAGCATGGCTGATGGCGTGGAATCAAGGCAGGTCACTCTCATACTTTTTGACTAGAACAAATACTAGATAACCCCAAAGATACCTGCATGACTGATTGAAATCTTCTTCGCTCCCCTACCAAAGACTAATTATCCCTAGTCATGTAAGTTGCCATGATTTTTGGGAACAAGAGATAAATCTAGCAACCCAATGGTTGCCAGGGTGACTTGCAAGTGAGACACAACCGCTGAGCGGTAAGTGAGGTACTAATGGCTGGCTGGATGAGTATTGATCCCAAGGTGCGATCTCACCTTGGGAAATCCTTAGCACTTAGTTTGCTGATCGCAGGGGTATGGCCCATGGCGGCGCTGGCCGAAGAGATCTCGGCTGCCCTACCCCAAGCAACCGAGCCTCTAGGGAATATCGGTACTGATCCAGCACCATTAGAGGCACCACCTTCGGCAGAATCGGAGATTACTGCAGCCTACATCTCTCCACCCAGCGACTTTCAATTGGCGCTTGACTCTGCTGACACCGTTCCCGAACATTCTCTATCTCCTTTACCCCAGGATGAGAGCATCACACAGCGTCCTGAAGCATCCCTAACAGCTCCTTTAGAATCTGACCAACACCCCCAGCCTTCACCCAAGGACCTGACGGATCAGCCTGTCATCGACCAGCTTCCTCCAACGATTGACACCAATCCACCCTTTACAGCCTCTCCGCCTCGCACGTTGGCAGAAGCAGGATGGACAACAGCACCACAAGTTGTCGCGATCAATAAAGGAACGACTCCATCTAATCTTCCTGCAGCAACATCCCACCGCTTAGTCCAAGCAGAGCCTAATGTCCCTACGGACACCAAAACTGGCGAGAAATCAGATACTTCTAACGACACCAATACAGAAGCAGACACTTCTACCAACCTAGGCATTCCCTACTTTGTCGATACCGAATTCCGTGGCAGTACCCGTCGTCAATTTGGAGGGATCAACCTCCGACTTCCCTTCTGGCAGGATGATCAATCCTTCGCCTTTGCTGATGTTCATTTTGAAGGAGGCAGTAACGAAACCTTCCTGGGCAACCTTGGTCTCGCCTATCGCCGTATCCTCAACACCTCGAACGAGAACCCTTGGATTCTCGGCACCCATGCCTTCTACGATTCTAAACGGAGTGAAAACGGCTTTCAGTATCACCAAGGCAGCCTTGGGGCTGAACTCGTCAACAAGAAATTCGAGTTTAGAGTTAACGGCTATCTCCCTGGCAGTAACCCTAATGTCGTCGGTCAACGCACCATCAACGGTGTTTTAGGGATTCAGCCGAGAGCGAATGGCCTGGGCACCAACATTGTCCAACAAACCCTTACTCTAGAAGCTCGTGAACGAGCCCTGGCCGGGTTTGACTTTGAAGCAGGCCATCGTCATCACTTCAATGACAAAGTCAGTCTCGGCCTGTTTGGAGGCTACTTCTTCTTTGACAGTCGCGAAACCCTCAGCATCGATGGCCCCATGGCCCGTACCCAACTCGAAGTTCAAGATCCTTTAGGGATGAACGGAGGCTTGTTACAAGTTGGCGGCCGTTTCCGCTTTGATGAAACCCGAGGCTCAGAACTCGAAGGCTTTGTTCGTCTGGGGATTCCCTTTGGAGGCCCTAAACGCTCTCAGCCCCTCACCCTTACCCAGCGATTAGCCCGTCGCCCGATTGAGCGCGAGTACGAAATCACGACCTTTGCCCAGGACATCAATCGTCCTATTTCTATGGCTGAACTCCAGGCAGCGGCAGCGGGTCAAGGTTCCCTTTCTCCCCTTGGACCTCAGATTATTGCCTCAAATTCCCAAGTAGCCCTTAACCCCGCCACTGGACTCCCCATCAATATTTTCTTCATCGATGGAGATGGCACCGCTGGCAGTGGAACCCAAAGCAGTCCTTTAACTATTGCTCAGGCCAGCGCTCTTACCCAAGCCAACGATATTCTCTTCTTTCTCAACGATGCTGGAGCCATCGATACCCAAACCGGAACCGGTGGAACCCTCTCCCTAAAGGAGGGACAACAAGCACTAGGGGTCGGCACCACTCCCAACTTTGTCTTCACTGTTCCCAACCTGGGCTCAGTCACCATCTTCGATGCCGGACAACCCCAACTGGTCAATGGTGCCAACAACAACGTCCTCACCCTCGCCAATAACAACACCATCGATGGTCTTGCCTTCAATGGTCAAAATACAGCTCCTCGGGGAATAGCTGCCGTTACAGGAGCCACCAACACCACCATCCGCAACAGCAGCCTCGGGAACTTCACCATCGCTGGCATTCAGATCACCCCCTCCACCAACACCACCATCGACAATGTGGTCTTCAACAACAACGCTACAGATGCCATCGTCAATGCCGCCAATACGACCTTAGCCAACGTTGCGAGCACCAACGCCACGGGTCCCGCCATTCAGATTCTCAATGCCACAGGCACCACCACCCTCACCAATGTCAATATCTCCAATTCAGGTGGAGACGGTCTCCAGTTTGCCAACCCATCAGGAACGATTACGGCCACTAATGTCGATATCACCAATGCTGGCGATAACAGTATCGATATTACAGGCGGTGATGCCACCTTCACTTTTGACGACACCAGCTCCATTACCAATGCCACGAGTTCAGCATTCAATGTTGCCGGTGGAACCACAACCGTTACGTATAACGGTACGGTTACCCAAAATAATCCAGCCAGTGCGGTCAATATTGCGGATAAGACAGGAGGGACAACCACCTTTAATGGGTTGGTGACGGCTAATACTAGTACTGCTCCTGGAGTGAACCTGACCAACAATACCGGGAATACTGTTGCCTTTAATGGGGGCTTAGATATTGATACCACCACAGGGACTGGATTTAACGCCACCAATGGCGGCACCGTCAATGTCACTGCCACAAGTGGGGATGAATCGGTCACCACGACCAGTGGCACTGCTCTGAATCTCAACAATATAGCGGCCAACATCACCTTTGATTCAGTGTCTTCGACTGGGGGAACGAATGGCATCAACCTGGATACAGTAACAGGTTCGGTGGGGGTATCTGGAACCACTACGATTGCCAACACCACTGGAGATGGGTTCTTAGCGACCAATAGTACAGGGACCTATACCTTTGGTCCCGTGACCATCACCAACGCTGGGTTAGATGGCTTGGATCTTTCAGGAATTAATGATGCCACCACAGTGTTTAACTTGGGGGCATTGACGATTAATGGCTTTACGGGAACAGGGATTAATCTGGCGGGGGCGAATGTCGGCGTCACGGCTCCCACGGTGGCGATTACGAATACGGGCAATGTGGGCACGGGGATTGACCTGACGAATACCACGGGTAATCGGGTGATTACCTTAGGTGATCCAGCCAATATCAATGGAGATACGCCCAGTTCGATTGCGGGGGTGAGTGTTGGGGTGCAATTGAATAATGCCAATGCCAACTTTATCTTTGGGGATGGGGAGTTGACGGTGGATGCTCCCAGTACGATTGCAGCGACGACTCCCATTGATGCCAGTGCTGTGGGGACAAATGGCACCTATAACTTCCGAGATGTTGCCTTTGCAGGCAGTCCGGGACTTGGGTTTACGTTCCCTGAGTTATTCTTCGTTGATCAGAATACGAATGGCTCAGGAGCCACGATTACAGATCCAGGCAGTATTACCGCTGCAGAGGCCAGCCCAACGGCCGATATTTTTATCTTGGTGAATACATCTGGAACAGATGTCATTGATGCCATCAATGCAGGGGGCTCTTTTGACCTGACTGCTAATCAACAAATTCTCAGTTTCCGCAACGGATCCACAATCAATGTTCCGTTTGCTGGTCCCGGCAATGTGCTACTGAATGCCTCAACAGGGTCAATTACAGACACGACTGGTAACGGAGTCCCTACCTTGACCACCACGGGAGCAGGAACGCCTGCAACCGTGGCCTTCGCCAATAACAACACTATCAATGGAGTCGTTCTGGATAATGGCAGTAATGGGCCAGCCGTTTCTGGTACAGGTCTAGCGGGAACAGCCACGATTCAACAGTCTACGTTGCCAACGGTGGACTTTAATGGCGGCACTGTAAACGTCAATATTACAGGCTCCACCCTCAACAACGGCAATCCGTTAGCCACAGTCAACGTTAGCGGGGGACACACGGGTGCCTTGACGGTTGATGCGGCCACCACCATCAATGCCACTAACGGCAATGGGTTGCAGTTTGACAACGCTGATGGAACTTACACCTTTAATAGTCCGATTACGCTCAATGGCGGGGATGCGGGTATTGATATTCTCAATGGCTCTGGAGGCACCTTTGCGTTTGCCAATACCGCCATCACGAATCCAACCGGAATTGCCTACAACGAAGATACAAGTACTGCAACTGTTACCTATACCGGCACGATTACTCAAAATAATGCGGTTAGTGCCATCAATATCAACAACAAGACTGGAGGCACCACCACCTTTAATGGCTTAGTCACCGCCAATACCGGTACGGCAACTGGAGTGAATCTAACAAGTAATGCGGGAAGCACGGTCAGCTTTACAGGCGGACTAGATATAGATACAACGACAGCCATTGGATTCAATGTCACAGGCAGTACGGTCAATGTGGGGGCAATGGGCTCTACAGGCACCTACACCGTCGTCACTACGGATGGTCTGGCCGTCAATATTGCCGATAGTACAGTGAATACAACCTTCAATTCCATTAGCGCCACTCGGTCAACCTCTGGTTCTGGGATAACCCTCAGTAATTTAGATGGCGCATTTACCGTGAATGGCGGCACCCTCAGCTCACCAGTGGGCGGCAATCAAAATAGCTTTTCTATTATTCAGAATGATGTTACAACGACTCGCAACCTCACGGTGGCAATCGACGGCATTTCTATCATTCATGATGCCACTGCCAGTATTGGAGGCTTGGATTTTGGGGTGTTTGCAGAAACCCGTGATGACGATCAGTTAGTACTATCCATTGCCAACAGCATCTTCAAAACAGAAGATCAGGGGGTTGTTATTCAGGGCATTACAGAAGGCTTAATCGTTACCGATTTTAGTAACAACACGCTGCAAGGAGATTCCACAGCCTTCAATCCCGCTTTTATGGCGAACGGCTTCCGGTTTGACGGGGTCGTGTTTGATGCAGATCCCAACACGGCGGGTTTGCAAGAAGTACAGGGGGGTACCTTAACCCTTGGCAGTCCCACGGAACGGACTTCTTTTGGCTTTACTGCAGCAACACTTGATACTGGCCGGAGCAGTAGAGGAACGATTCGCTTTGACCAATTCAATGCCAACGTAACCAATGCCGCCATCTTAACCAATGCGAGTAGTGCTGATTTGACGATTCGGATCTTAGATGGCAATGTCGATGCGGGCCAAATTGACCTTAACCAGGTCAATTCTGAAATCACTCTATCTAGTCTAAATTTAAATGGGGATGGATTTGACAGTGGATTTGTGGCTAATCAAGTCACAGGCTCATTCACGGTCACTGGGGCAACTTCTATTACCGCACCAGAAATTTCTCAAGAGATAGGTGCACAATTCTTTAGTCCTAATCCTAGTGCAGGAACAACGCAAGGGATAAATATTAGCAACTCCAGCGCGAACTTTGCTTTCAATTCAATTAGTATTGCCCCCTCTACAATCACTCCAGCCACAGGTAATGTCCTGACTAACGGAGGACCCACTGTAGGCATTCAATTGACAGGGAATACAGGAACCTTCACCGCCACAGGAACTACCACTATCAACACCACTGTTGAAGATGGCATTCTTATTTCTAATAATCCAGGCAACGTTACCTTTGGCACGACCAATATCAGTAACCCTGGAGCGCCGATTGTCCCCACACCATTATTCACGCCTCGTGTGATTGATGCAGCGGGTATTGATATTGAAGGGGTTAATAATGGAGCTATTGCCTTTGGCAACACCAGCATTACGAATTTCGGAGACGATACGGGAGTCGATTTTGCTGGGTCTGATCCAGTAGGTGGGGTCCGGTTTACGTCTTTGAACATTGCAGGAACGGGAACTGCAGGGTCTGTGGGTATCGACTTGTCCTCCACCCTCGGCAATCGTCTGATCCAGGTGGGTGACTCAATGAACCCAGGTACGGACACTCCCAGTTCCATCGCCAATGTCGAAATTGGAGTAGAGCTGTCTTCCAGTCAAGCCGTCGGAACAACGGCAAACGTCAACTTTATCTTTGGGGATGGTGAAGATACCGTCGATCAAGCAAGTACAATTAGCGTCACAGCGGGTGGCTTTACAGTGCAGGCTGTCGGTTTAGATCCTGCTAGTGGCACCTATAACTTTAACGATGTCACCTTTACGGGCAATCCCAACTTCCCAGGTGGAGCCGGGGTCGCGGGGCAGCTCTTCTTTGTCTCTGATACGGGGACGGGGAATGGTAGCTCTCCAACTCAAGCCGCTAGTGTTGCTGCTGCTCAAACTCAAGCGAATTTGGCTACCGTCAACACCTTTGTCTTTATCAACAATGGCACTACCTATAACTTTGATACGCTGCTGGCGGCGGCAGGCAATAGCTTTACCCTGGGTACTGGCGATGCCATCGATGGGTTTGGTAATGGTCAAACCTTTGGTTTTCAGCAACCCGCTAATGTATTAGGTACTTTCCCAAGTACCAACATCACAGATCCCACGGGGAATGGTGCTGCGGTCCTCAGTACTAGCGCTGGGAATAACGTTATCACCCTGGCGAATAACAATACGATTCAGAATGTGATCTTCGATGGTAGTAGTACGGCTACCCGTGCGATCGCAGGTTTAACAGGTGCAAACAATACCACCATTCAAAACACAACCATCCAGAATTTCACTACTGGGATTGAAATTACACCTTCGACCAATACCACCCTCAACAATGTCACCTTTAGCGGCAATAACACTGATGTCATTGTTAATGCTGCGGATACGATGCTCTCTAATATCACCAGTACGGGCACCACGGGGACATCGCTTCAAATCACAAATGCTACCGGGACAACTACCCTCCAGAATGTATCCCTAGCTGGGGGGGTCGTCTTTACCAATGCCGCTGGCACCATCAACATCGATAATTTAGACATCACCAACGCCACCGGTATTGGCGTGGATATCAGCGGAGGCAACGCCACCTTTGATTTTGATACCGCTAGCTCCATCACCAATCCCACAAGTACAGCATTCAATCTCAATGGGGGTACGGCCAGCATTACCTATAGCGGCAGTATCGCTCAGGCCAATAATGCCAGCACGGTCAATGTAACGGGCGGCCATTCTACAGGAACGGTCACCTTCCAAACTGGAATGCTAAGTGCCACGAATGGCAATGGCTTGCAGTTTAACAATGCTGATGGCACCTACAACTTCAACGGCACCACAACCCTGAATGGCAGTGATGCTGGAATTGATATCCTCAATGGGTCTGCAGGCACATTCACCTTTGCAAACACAACTATCACCAGTCCCACTGGCATTAGTTTGAATGTTGACGGTGGTGCAGCCAATATCAACTATAACGGCACCAGTTCGATTGCTCAGGCCAATAATGTTAGCGCCGTTAATGTTCAAAGTGGGCATACAGGCACCATCACTTTTGCCAACACAACCAACATTAATGCCACGAATGGCAATGGCCTGCAGTTTAATAATGCTGATGGCACCTACAACTTCAACGGCACTACAACTCTGAATGGTGGTGATGCTGGAATTGATATCCTCAATGGGTCTGCGGGCACGTTCACCTTTAGTGCCAATACGTCCATCACCAGCCCATCAGGAACTGCGTTTAATGAAGACACCAGCACCGCCTCCGTCACCTACGCTGGCACCATTACCCAAAATAATGCAGCCAGTGCGGTCAATATCAACAACAAAACCGGAAACACCACCGCTTTTAATGGCTTAGTTACTGCCAATACCAGTACTGCCCCTGGCATTAACCTCACCAACAATACAGGCAGCACTATCAATTTCAATGGTGGTTTAAACATTGATACCACCACAGGCACAGGCTTGAATGCCACCACTGGCGGCACAGTGGGTGTAGCGGCTACAGCAGGGGATGAGTCCGTCACCACAACATCTGGTCAGGCTATCAACCTCAATGGAATTGCGTCTAACATTACTGTTGATACCGTCTCTTCTACAGCAGGAGCCAGTGGTATTTCCCTCAACACTTTGACGGGTTCCTTTGCAGTCACTGGCACTACAACCGTTAACAGCCCCACAGGTAATGCCATTGCCTTAACCAGCAATAGTGGCACCCTCACCTTTGGCACCGTCAATATCGACCTGGGGACAACCGCCAGCACGAGTGGCATTCGCTATGTCGGCACGAACGCTGCAACAACGTTCGGTACCACCACAATTACAGATGTGGGGGCTGCCGCCAATCAGGTCGGCATCAACTTCAATGGAGCCACCTTATCAGGGACTGCGGCCTATAACTCAGTCGCCATTTCTGGTCCTGATACCTCGACTAACTCTATCGGGGTTGATTTAACCGCATTGGCTGGCAATCAGACTGTCAATCTAGGGACCCAAACCACACCAGCAACAGGCCCATCCAGCAGTATTACGGATCTGCACCGAGGGGTCGTCATCGATAATACTGCGGCGGTTCAGTTTACCTTTGGCGATGGTGAATCTGCCAGTGATACCGGGTCCAGCATTAATGTCAACGCTCAAGCAGGAGCCTTCACCGTAGATGCCGGGAATGGCACCCTAGCCGCCTCCAGTTTTGATTTTGAAGATGTCACGTTTGGTGCAGGCGATGCAGCGAATTTCCCTGCGGGTGCAGCCTCAGCCACCTTTGTCAGTCAGAATGGCGGCACGCTCACCGCTGGGAGCTTTGGCCTAAGTCAATCCATCAGTACGATCTCTGTAGCTGCGGCGGATCTATTGGCCGGAACCGAAACCTTTGCCTTTATCGGCAATATTGATGTAACGGCCCAGGGAGCTACAGGCTTTACCCTGGCGACAGGTCAAAGCATTACAGGTTTTGCCAACACTAACTCGGTATCGTTTGGGTCTATAAAACCGGCCAATATTTTAGGCACGTTCAGTACAGTCGGGGGGACTATCACAGCCAACTCTGCCGTGATCACCAACTCAACAGCGGGTAGCGATGTCTTGACACTAGGGGGCAACAATACCATCGAGCACAATACCTTTGAATACAGCACTGGCACGGCTAACATTTTCGATATTGATAATGCCACCGCTGGGTTCAGTAATGGCACGGGTATCACGATTCAGAACAATGTCATTCAAAATGTTAGTGCCAATGCTACGGTCTTCAATGTTGCGAACCTGACGACGAATGTGACCGCCCAGAACAACACTATCAATGTTGCTGGGGCATTACTCAACGCGAATGGTGGGACGGGTAATATCACTATTACCCGTGGAACTGGAACAGCTTTCAGCGCTCGCAATGTCAATGTGGCGAATAAGACAGGGGGTACGGTCGCCATTACGGGTCCCCTCACGTTGAATTCTGGGACGGTCAATGCGGTCAATTTGACCAGCAATACTGGCGCTACGATTAATTTTGCAGGTAGCAATTTAGATATCGATACCACTACAGGCATAGGCTTCAATGCCACCAACGGGGGCACAGTGAATGTTACGGGTACAGCCAACACAATTAATTCCGGGGCAACCACAGCGCTCAATATAGCCAACACCACGATAGGTACAAGTGGAGTCACTTTTCAGAGCATTTCAGCAAATGGTGGAACTAATGGCATCAATTTAAATAATGTTGGTAGTGGCGGTTTCAATGTGACAGGAGATGGAGCAACCTTAGGATCGGGAGGGCTCATTGATAACAGCACAGGGGCAGGCATCCGTTTGAGTAATGCCCAAAATATTTCACTCAGCTTTATAGATGTCACCGATGGCGGCGATGATGGTATTTTTGGCGACAACGTGAATGGGTTTACCCTGACCAGCGGGCGCATTCTCCGTAACGGCAATGCTAACGGAGAATCTGGAATTCAGTTTGGTGATACAACAACACCTCTCAATGGAGTCACTGGCGCAGTATCCATTACCAATAGTCTCATCGATAGTAGTCAATCCTTTGGCATTGATATTCGCAATAGTTCGGGCACGCTTAGCAGCTTGACCTTAACAGGCAATACTATCTCGAATAATACGCAAGACAGTGCCTTTGTCTACGAAGGGACGGGAACTTCAGTCTTAACAACGGCCAATATTGCCAATAACACCATTCAGAATATTCCTGCCAGCGCTTTCATCATTAATGTCACGGATCAAGGGACAGCTGATGTGGTGTTAGATGGAAACACCATCACTGGAACAAATACGTTTGGTCAGATTACGTCGAATCTAAATGCAGTCGTAAATTTCGACATCCGAAATCACGGAACAGCAGGTAATCCCGTGCTCTTTAGCAATGCAGCTTCTGATGGGATTAACGTGCTACTGGGTAGTCAATCGACAACATCTGGACGCTTACAGGGCAATATTGACAACAATTTTATTAGTCTGACCGATACGAATAATTTCGGTGAACCTATTGAAGCAATTGCTCAGGGTAACGGAACATTGACAATCACAATTACTGATAACACACTCGTCAATGATGGCTTTAATGAAGTTGTTAGACTATTTGCTAGAGATGGAGACAACACATTCAATGCAACAATCACCGGTAACACGTTGACACAATCCAATATATTTGGCCTACCAGGCATTTTCTTTCAATCTGGTGCCTCAGGCTCGACAACTGACGACATAAATGCTTGCGCTGATATTGGCGGGGCTGGTGCGCTAGCTAACACAATCACGACAGAAGCCGGGGTTATTGATATTCGCTTGAGATTGAGAAGCAGCACAGATTCGTTTGTTTTGCCGGGCTTCACAGGATTGGGGACCAGTGCAACAGATGTAGAAACCTATTTAACAGGACGCAATAATGGTGTGGCTGACAACACCACTATTGATGCCGGCCTCACCTTCAGTGGTGGTGTTTCTTGCCCCACCCCTCCTTAATTGACCCAAGTATGACTGTCCCGGTCTACGCTCAGACAAAAATTGGTGGCTAGTTTGAAGCTAACCACCAACAGTCTAAAAACTAGACAATTAGCTGCGCGATGGATAGAGCCCTTGCAAAGCAATAATAAAATTGACAGCTAAATAGGGCTGCATATTGTTATGGGATTGGCTCCCTCCCGCATTAGGGAGGTCAGCCATAGTAACGAGGTTAGTCGCAGCAGATTGATAGGCAAGTCCCCGAGAAGAACGAGCCAGTGCCCGATCTGTTCCAGGTTCTTGAAGCTCAGCAGTTTCCGAAGTTGCTCTTAACGTATGGGTATGGTTAGGCATTTGAGCTTCAGACAGTGTAATTATTTCTGCTCCGCCCTTCTGACCTAGACTACGAGACGTTAAACCTGGACCACGTCCTGGATGCATCGGCGCATGTCCTTGTAGATTAGGCAATGCCGTAGTGCTACGACCATCACCGCCATAGGTTGTGCCAATTAAAGAAAAGAGCGCGGTGTTTTGGGAAACAGGTAACAATTGCCCATCACAAAAGGCCCAACCTCGTGGTGCAAAGTTGCCTGCAAAAATGCGAATTTCGGCAATAAAAGGTTCGGACATGTAACACTCCTTAGTTACGGGATGGGTAGATACCCAACAAAGCAATAATGAAATTGATACATACAAATGGCTGTAGGTTGGAGTGCGTTCGACTCCCTCCCACACTGGTAATGGCAGCAACATTCATATTGGTATCAATAGGTTCTTGGGCATAGAGAGACAGTGTTGAGGGCTGGGCTATGACGTTGCCCTGTGGTGCCGTTTGATCAGCTAAGTCAGTTGAGGCTTGCAATGTATGAGTGTGGCTGGGTAGCTGATTTGCAGTCAAGGTGACTTGCTCAACACCACTTTTCGCACCTAGCCTACGCTGGGAAAGCCCTGGACCTGTCCCTGCATGAATGGGAATACGTCCCCGCAGATCGGGTAATCCAAAGGTAGTTCGACCATCACCGCCATAAATCGTGCCAAGCAAAGAAAATAAAGCATCATTTTGGGACACAGCCAGCAGTTGCCCATCACAGAACGCCCATCCACGCGGGGCAAAATTGCCTGCAAACATACGGATCTCACCAACAAAAGGTTCTGACATAAGTGATATCTCCTACTAATTTCTGGACGGGAAAAGACCTTGTAAGGCAATGCAGAAGTTAACAGCGAGATAGGGCTGCATATTATCGTGTCCCTGACCACCTCCAACATTAGTCACTGTGCCCGCAAGCAGTGCTACAGAGTTAGTATTGCTGTGATACAACCCAGATGAGACCTCTCCCAACACATGGCCAGTCGGAATAGGGTTATTCGCAGCACTAGATGAGGCTTGAAGTTGATGGGTATGTTGTGGCATTTCATTCCCAGCCAAGGTATGGGTTTCTTCACCTCCCTTTTGTCCCTGGAGATGGCTACTGCTGACATGAATCGGTGTTCGCCCCCGCAAATCAGGCAGGGCAAAAGATGTGCGACCATCTCCGCCATAGGTCGTACCTAAAAGTGAATAAAGTGATTGATTTTGATTAATCGGCAAAATTTGCCCATCGCAAAAAGCCCAACCTCGCGGAGCAAAATTAAAGCCTACTATTCGTATTTCTGCTAAAAACGGTTCTGACATAAGCAATACCCTCACAATTTGAAATAAATCATTCAACAGTGGCTATCTTGCAGAATTATGCTGTCAGCCTAATTAAAAATTGCCTCGTAGTAGACCCCTTCTTCATCCTGATCAATAGGCACCAAGAACACAGGCAGCTCTCCCAAATGCTCGTGCTGTAGCTGATAAGTCGCTTGATCTAAAGGGCTAGTTTGCGGTCCTTGAAAAACTAAAGCAAAAGGTTCTGGACGTTGACCGTTGGACTTCGTATGGCGTCCTGATGATAGATGGGTCGCCTCAATCAACTGAAGGTTCAGGCATGCCTCCAATTCTCCTTCGATTCGGAACGCATCCCCTAAATAGTCTGAAAATTGTGATTGTGTTAATTCTGCTAGTCTCATCGCCTCACTTTGCACCTATAACGTCATCTTTATTAACCGTTAACAGCTCCTCAATCACTCACAAGACAGGTCTTTCTATCTTATGTTTATAAAGTCATTATTTTTCTATCAAAAATGAATATAATCACTCCAAAACTGCTGTCTTATAAATATATTTTCGCTAAGAATTAGGCATCCATTCCATCAAAAAATAAACACCATTCTCAGATTTCTTTTGGAACCCAAGACGTTGGTATAACTTTAAAGCTCTATTATTTTGCTCAACATGAATCCTGACGGATTTATGTGAGCACTGCCCTTCAGCTAAGATTTGCTGTAGTAGCGATGAACCAATTCCTTGTCCTCTATAGGCAGGTAAAATAGCAATATCAATAATTCGAATCTCATCAGGGCGTCGGTCGACATATAAGCGACCAATTGGCTGATTTCCCTCCAAAATCATCAAATATTCAGCCTCTCTAAACTGAGCCTGATAATATTGGTGCTGGGCCTGAAACTGTCTCTGCAAGAAGATCTCCTTCTCTTCCTGACTCCAGGATAAGACCTGCAATTCTTCTGCACGAGTGCTTGCATAGATTTGCTTTAAATAATTGAGATCGTCATCACATATTGGACGAAAGTCGATAGACAAATGCATAATCACCTGCTAAAAGCCGTAATATTTTCCTCTAAAATATCTTCAACTGATAGGCTTTTTATTTTATATAAGATGAATTATTTGCATGCACCTAAAACTACTTATTTCTTAATTTCTATTCTGAAGTGAAGCTCTATAATTAGCTACAAGGATTACAATTTTGCTTCAGCCAATAAAATATGAGTGAAGCTATTGCACACAAAAACTCATGTTTAATGGCCGCAACAATTATCTTCAGGCCAATGCTTGAAGTAAAAATTTTTATGCGTTGAATGGATATCAGTCTACTGCTATGAGTATTTCCCGACGACATTTTCTTTTATTCTCTGGCACCACTTTCATCACAGTTGGAACTTCTTTCTTGCCCCTGGGTACTAAACAAAACTCTCACACCTGGGCTAAGACATTGAATTCCAGCAATCCATCTTTGAGCCAGATGCATTGCTCTACTTTTGAGACCCTCAAGGATAAAACATTTCAAGTCTTCACCGAAGGAGAAGAGCAGCTGCACCTCCAGCTAGAGCAAGTCGATGATCTTGGACAGTCCCAACAGTTGGAGCAATTTTCGCTTATTTTTCGAGACCCCCAAGGCCAATCTTTACCTCAAGGGACTTATCAGATTCAGCATCGTCAGCTGGGGCGCTTTAGCTTGTTTCTGGTTCCCACAGGAGAACCTACGACAAGCATGTATTATCAAGCTGCCTTCACTCGCCTCCTGGTCTAATCTCGGTCTCGAGCCAAAGCCATCTAAGGTAGATGAACCCATCAGCGAGACTCTTCCCTAAAGCGAGGCCATGGCATAGTCCCAATCGCGCAGATTGTAATGTGATTGGGGTTTTTTATCACTGAAGAACAGCGAATTGAGATTAGATCAGGCATAATATCCAGCGAAGTCCGTATCTCAGATACAGGAGAACACTGAATGGATCGTCGTACATTTCTCTCGTGGGTAGGAGTTGGTACATTAGCCAGCAGCTTACCCGTGGTGCTCGCTGCCTGCACCTCTAGTGACTCACCAGAAGCATCGTCACCAGAAGGCTCTGATACTGCTGAATCTGCCGCTCCAGCTACAACAGCAGATGGGTTCACCGAAGTCGGTAAGCTGGCAGACCTAGAAAGCAATGGGTCTGTGGTTATGGAAGACTTTGGTGGTGCCCCCCTACTCGTCATTTTCAATCCTGATGACAAAACCAAAGTCGTTGCGTTCAAAAATCAATGTACCCATAGTCAATGCCCTGTTGATTGGAATGCAGAAGAAGGGACCCTGGATTGCCCCTGCCATGGTTCCAAGTTCAAGGCAGATGGGACCGTTACCAACGGTCCTGCAAAAGACTCACTTCCTACCTATGAAGCGAAGGTAGACGGAGACGCCATCTTGGTGAAAGCGGGCTAAAAATCGCTTAATTTCAATAAAGAAACCCCTGACATGTAGTCAGGGGTTAAATCCTCTGAGGAGGAATCTCTCGATACCAGATTCCTGAGCTTAAAGTGCCCTCTTAATTCCAAAAAGTGACACCTTGCTTAGCGCATTGTTACAAATTCTTCGGCAGAACTGGGGTGAATCCCGACAGTAGCGTCAAACTGGGCTTTTGTAGCTCCTATCTTGACGGCGATCGCAACCCCTTGAATAATTTCTCCCGCATGGTCCCCCACCATATGCGCTCCTAAAACCTGATCGGTGTCGGTATTGACCACTAACTTCATCAAGGTTTTCACATCATGATTAGGAAGGGTGTAATACATAGGGCGGAAGCGACTGCGAAAGACTTTGATTTTGTCTTCGCCATACTGTTCCTGAGCTTCTGCTTCCGTTAAACCCACCGTAGCGGCTTCAGGGGTGGTGAAAATGGCTGTCGGTACATTGTCATAGCTCATGGTTCGTGACTTGCCGCCAAAATGGGTATCAGCAAAGGCTCGGCCTTCGTTAATTGCTACCGGCGTGAGGTTAATCCGATCTGTACAGTCGCCCACGGAATAGATATTGGGCTCTGCGGTCTGGCTATATTCATTAACTGAGATCGCACCGCCGTCTACTTCAACGGCAGTATTTTCCAGTCCCAAGCCTTCGAGATTGGGGATACGCCCCGTCGCCGCCAGGCTTACAGCGTCGGCTAGAATCGTTTCCTCAGCATTATCAGCCTGCTTAACGGTGATTTGGAGTCCCGTATCGGATTTTGCGATCGCAAGATCCGTCATATTATTCAGTACCCGAATACCATGCTTCTGCATCGCGTCTTGAATTTCTGTGCGGATATCGTCATCAAAACCGCGCAAAATCTTGTCAGCCCGGATAATCAGCGTCACTTCTGACCCTAATCCTTTCAGAATGCAGGCAAATTCAATGCCGATATAGCCCCCACCGAGAACAACCAGATGCTTAGGCTGCTCTTTCAGATTAAAAATATCGTCTGAAGTAATGGCATGTTCGATACCGGGAATATTGGCAGGCTTAACGGGTTTGCCCCCCACCGCCACCAAAATCTTATCTGCAGTGACCTTTTGATCACCGATTGCAACGGTATGGGCATCGACAAGGGCCGCACGTCCCCGGTAGACTTCCACTTTGGAGTTATCTAGCATCCGTTGATAGATACCGTTAAGACGTGTGACTTCATCATTCACCGCCGTGATCATTTTGAGCCAGTCTAGTTGACTCTCCACTGGGCTCCAGCCATAGCCTGTGGCAGCATCAAAATGGGACGGGAAGTGAGACGCATAGACCATCAGCTTCTTAGGTACACAGCCGCGATTCACACAGGTGCCGCCCAAACGGCCATATTCTGCAATGCCAACTTTGGCACCATACTCGGCAGCGCGACGGGCTGTGGCAATTCCACCGGAGCCTGCACCAATTACAAATACATCATAGTCGTAACTCATCGCCTTCCCTCCTTTGCAGATTCAATCACGTTTCACTTTAGCCTAATCAATGCATGGCACACTGGAGCTGGCTCGGTGACCAACTCCAGACTGTGACATCAGGCCGATTTAGCCCACTGCTGCTGCAGTAGGAGCTGCAGTGGCGTGTACACCTTTGAGATAGGCCAACATCGTGTCGGCATCAGACACCTCAAAGGGATCCGTGGGGCAGTTGTCGCCATAGTCGGCTTCAATAAACATTTTTTCGATTTGGCCGTTATTGACCACCATCGAATAGCGCCAGGAACGCATACCAAAGCCTAGATTAGACTTGTCCACCAACATCCCCATCTTGCGGGTGAATTCACCATTGCCATCGGGTAGCAAAAAGACTTTATCCGCCCCTTGATGCTTACCCCATTGGAACATTACAAAAGCATCATTCACCGATAGACAGATAATCTCGTCAACGCCTTGAGCTTTGATTTCTTCATGAAGCTCTTCATAGCGAGGTAAGTGAGTCGATGAACAGGTGGGGGTAAATGCACCTGGCAGGGAGAACAGAACAACCCGCTTGCCACCAAAAATATCTTGGGTGGTTTTATCTTGCCATCGATAGGGATTGGGTCCTGGAACGGACTCATCACGAACTCGGGTCTTGAAGACGACGTCAGGCACTCGCTCAGTTGCAAATACAGCCATGTTTTTCCTCATGTGTTGGGGTGAACAGGTGTCGGCAATCGCCTCCACATATCTAAGAATAATTCTTATTTAAGAATATTTCAATAGTAATATATACTTATTTTTAAGAAATACTATATTTTATTGAGACATTGCAAGTTTTGCATCTATAATTAGTGAATAAATTGCCGCAATAGTATTTGCTGTTTGACAAACAAAATAATGAAGCAGTCTGCTGACACCATCGTGCAAGTTTTGAAGGAGAAAGGTCTCCGAGTCACACCCCAGCGTTATGCGGTGTATGCCAATTTACTGTCTCGGACCGATCATCCGACCGTAGAGCATCTATTGCAGGATCTAAATCAAGATTTTCCCATTTCTTCTCAAGCGACGGTGTATAGCTCGCTGCAAGCCCTAAGGGATGTAGGGCTGGTCCGGGAAGTCTTACTTGAAGAAGGCGTGTCCCGCTACGACGCTAACGTCGATCCTCACCATCATTTCCGCTGCCGCCAGTGTGGCGAAATTGAAGACATCCCCTGGAATTGTTTCCAAGAAATTAGCCTTAACAACCTCCGGCCCGGCTTAAAAGCCCAAACCTATGAGGTTACCGTCAGTGGCCTATGTGATCGCTGCCAGCCCTAAATAAAATAGACGAGCTTAAATTTATTTATTGTGACTCCTAAGCCCCCATTGATGTTGGGTCAAGGATGCCCGCTTTGCGCTCTGTTTTATCGGTTTTGCGAGTGCAGTGGGCAGGCCTTTATGGCGAGACCCCGTTCCAGGACGATCTCAGGTTTACTCGTCTATGGCAGCATTCCCCTCAAGGTCTATGGCAAGTGATCATCGGCCATAGTAGCGTTATTCAAAGCAATGCATCCTCACAGTCTGTCCCCCAAGATTAATCTGTCATTCTGGGATATGCCGCCATGCAAGACTCTTCTCTTACGATTCGCCCTGCAACCCCCGCTGATGATGAACAGATTGCCCTGCATTTTTACCAAATGTGGCTGGATAACCAGGTCCCTGCTGAACAGATCCGCCCGGATTGGCAAGCCGTCACCTTAGCATTCCTGGCAACGGCCCGCGATCAGTTGGGTTATCAGGGCTATATCGCCTCTCTGGATGAGGACATTGTCGGATCGGTGGGCTGTCAAGTCTTTTCGGGGCTGTATCCATTTCTGATTAGCCAAGACCAACGTCACTATGGCTATATTTGGGGCGTCTATGTGGAAGCAGCCTACCGTCGTCAGGGGTTTGGTCGGCAACTGACTGAAGTGGCTGTGGAATATTTGCGATTGCAACATTGTACCCATGCCATCCTCCATGCTTCCCCTTGGGGCAAACCCGTCTATGAGCAGATTGGCTTTACACCGTCCAACGAAATGCGCTTAGAGCTTTAGCTGGCTCACGACTCACTGCTCTTCGAGTTGGCACCGGAGCAAGACTTATTTCTGCAATGGACCCGGTTGCCAATCGCCTAGGCCAAATTTCCGCATCAAAATTCGATCCAAGAGTCGAGTCGGTAGCCATCGTTTTAACAGTGGCAAGGTAAGACTTTTATGGCCAATAGCAATTTCAGGGGGGAGTCGATCCGATTGCTGAATCCGATGCACGAGCTGTTGGGCCAAGGTAGCAGCAGGCGTGGCCTGGTTCTGAGACGCTCGGGCGCGCGCCTGGATGTGAGGGGCAAGGTGCTGATATCGAGAATTGGAAGGGAGCAACCGTTCAGCCCTTTGGGAGGCTGTTTGCCCAAATTGGGATTGAATAGCACCAGCTCGCATGGTCACCACGTGGATATTAAAAGGGGCCAGTTCCATACGCAATGCATCAGATAACGCATGCAAGGCCGCTTTAGACGCACAGTAAGGCCCTGCAAACGGCGTACTCATGATTCCTGAGACACTGCCCAAATTAAGGATTAGACCTCCCTCCCCCATCAACGGCACCACCTGCTGAATCAGTTGGATCGGTGCAAATACATTGGTTTGAAACTGGTTCACCAGCTCGGCATGGGGAATATCCAGTAACGGTCCCATTACCGCATAGCCTGCATTATTCACCAGAATATCGAGCCTCTGCGTCTCTGCCACCAGGGTATCAATGACAGCGGCAATCTCTGCCGGGCAAGTGACATCTAACTTCAATGTAGCCATCCCTTGTTGGGCCAATTCTTCCATATCAGCCAGGTTTCGAGCAGTGGCATAGACCTGATAGCCCTGGTGGTGAAATTCTAGGGCGAGGGCTTTGCCAATTCCCGAGGAACAGCCCGTAATCATCACTACTTTAGCCGCTGAGCAGGATGGGTTGTGAGGTTGGAAGACGACCATTAGACTTAAGCAGCCATTTCACATTGCCCCTCAATAGTTGAAAAAATATTGAGGGTACGTTTAGGTTAAGCCAATCTGGGTATGGACTGTGATACAAGTCAAGATATAAATCAATACTTCTGTTGAGTTTTTGCTGATGACCTCACAATTCTCGTTGCCACAGATACCCATCACTGTCCTAGGGTTGAAAACGCTACTTCGCAAGAGCTTGCTTATTGTATTGATAGGAGGGATAGTGCTGTTCAGTCTTCCTGATCCTGCCTACGCAGCTAGCTGCCGGAATATCAAAGGCCGTCGCATTTGTGAAGCGTCTTTAAATCGTACAGCCAAAAATTATTGGGAATATCGAGCCATCGTCACCATTGATGGGGCCAGACAACCTCGAGAAACTTATAACTGTCGTGATCGCTTTCGCATTCAAGCCGATGGTACAGTCATTCCGTTTGAAGACGGAGATCCGAGCCCGTTGGTCTGTCGACTCTATAACAAAAGATATAAAACAAAGCGCTGAAGGCCTGAGGTAGAAGCCAGCGCTAACATCCACAATGTTATCCCTCAAACCTTAGATGACCTAGGTGAGCCTTAGCGAATTGCCTACCCCTGCAATCCTGATCCTTCCTCAAGGGATATGAGCGGGCAACGTCCCCTTGAGGAAGGGCTGAATATTTAGGTCGTGCAAAAAATCCCTGATCGTCCAATTTTCTGCAACCATAGAGGATTGAGACCGTTGCCAGAAATATACCCATGCCTACCACCAACGATAAAGCTGTTGTCCAAGATTATTTCAATACCGTTGGTTTCGACCGTTGGCGGCGGATTTATGGCGACGGAGATGTCAATAAAGTTCAAAAAGACATTCGCATCGGCCATCAGCAAACGGTAGATACCGTGATCTCCTGGCTAAAAGCCGACGGAGATTTATCGGGACAATCCTTTTGCGATGCAGGCTGTGGCGTGGGTAGTTTAAGTATCCCCTTGGCAACAATGGGCATCCAGGTCTCGGCCAGCGATATTTCTAAAAAAATGGTGGAAGAGGCCCAGTCTCGAGCCCAGCAAACCTTGGGCCAAGATCAAAATCCTAACTTCAGCGTTCAAGACTTAGAAACCTTATCCGGGAGTTTTGATACGGTCATTTGTCTGGACGTTTTGATCCATTATCCCGACCAAAAAGTACCGGAAATGATCAACCACTTAGCATCCCTTGCCAAATCCCGGATTATTCTGAGCTTTGCCCCCTGGACGATTGGCTATATGTTGTTGAAGAAAATCGGCAGCTTCTTCCCCGGTCCCAGCAAAACGACCCGCGCTTATCTACATCGAGATTTTGATATTTGCGACATTTTGCGATCCCAAGGATGGACCATTGAACGCAAAGCTATGACTAAAACCAGCTTCTATTTCTCCCGCATCATTGAAGCCAAGCGTCCAGACGCATAGCAGATTCAACATGCGAGCACGGCTCGACCAAGATCTGATCATCATTCACAAGGACGACTTACCGAAGTTTAAGAAGGGTGGGTCTGTAGTTCGTAACAGCTATTTTTGGGCCATGCGGGCTATTGCCGGCCATGCCCCAAGGTATGGAGATTGGGAATATGAAATGGAAGTCTGGCTAGCCCTGAAGCGAGTCTTATTGGCATTTCAAGAGTCGGGCTATTTAGGTTTACGGGAAACCCAGCTCGAGTTTCCACCAGACTTCTACGACATCCCCCCGTTAGTCAAAAGCGTCTCCACCTGGGCTGACCCTCTGTCTTCAGATTGACTGGTTTCACCCTAGCGAATCAGCTATGGTAGACATTGCCCTGTTGACGCCACATGATTATGCCCTACGAATCTGAGAGAAATATCGCCATCCAAGCTGTACAAGCGGCAGCCCACCTTTGCGAACAAGTGCGGCGCGAAATTGTCCCAGAAGCCATTGAGAAGAAAGATAAAAGCCCGGTAACCGTGGCTGACTTTGGCGCTCAAGCTCTAATTTGTCGAGCCTTATCTACAGCTTTTCCTCAAGATCCCGTGGTGGGTGAAGAGGATGCCGCAGACTTACGAACTCCGGAGATGACTGAGCGATTAGCCCAGGTCACTCAATATGTGCAGGCCATTGTTCCCGATGCCACGCCTGATCAAGTCACTGGCTGGATTGACCATGGCAATGGTCAGGTAGGATCACGCTACTGGACTTTAGATCCCATTGACGGCACCAAAGGGTTCCTGCGTGGGGATCAATATGCCATCGCCTTAGCCTTAATTGAAAATGGCGAAATTAAAGTCGGCGTTTTGGGCTGTCCAGCCCTCTCTTTTACAGAGGGTCAAACGGGGCTCATGGGCGTTGCCGTGCGCGGAGCCGGCGCAACCCTATCTCCTTTAGCAGGGGGAGCCCCTCAATCTATAAAAGTCGTCTCTGCGGATCAATCTGACCATCTCCGCTTTGTAGAAAGCGTAGAATCCGGCCATGGCGATCAGTCCCGCCAAGCCGCTGTTGCCAAAGCAGCAGGTATCACCCAAGACTCCCTACGAATGGATAGCCAAGCCAAATATATGGCGGTTGCTGCTGGAGAAGCCGCCCTCTATTTGCGGCTCCCCTCTCCCAAAACCCCTGATTATCGCGAGAAGATTTGGGACCATGCCGCAGGGGTGATTTTAGTAGAAGAAGCGGGCGGTCGAGTAACAGATATTACCGGTCAAGCCCTCGACTTCTCCCTAGGCGCAAAACTGGTGAACAACCAAGGGGTCGTCGTCAGCAATGGCAGCATCCATGATCCGGTGCTAGCCGCTCTCTAAGCATTCAGGTAAAATTCAGGGCTTAAAGATCTGAGTGGTGATTTGCTCCAACTGTTTAAGCCCTTTGAGAGATCCTCGAATCAGTCGCAGGGCGGGCAGTGGCTGCCGCAGCATTCCCATAGCCATGGGCAAGGTTTGGAGGCGACCTTCTGGGCTAATCGCCCCATTCAAATCTGGTAAATCATGGTGAACATCGTCGCTCATTACCCGGACAATGCCTAGGGAGATCGGGGTAGATTTCAACCCCGACAACAGCGCAAACCCTTCCATATCCACGACATCCGCTTGATAGGTTTGGGCAAGTTGTCGCTTCTCGGTAGCGGTATGAATGATGCGATCACAACTCACCCCCGTGGCAGGTATCACAGTCTCCGAGAGCCGCTGGGATAGACTCAGAAAGATTTGTTGATCACAAGTCATTGGAACGTCTCCCCCTTGGGCACCGTCAACACAAGTCTGGTAGATCACCCCATCACCCACCGAGAGTTGAGGAGTCAAACTGCCGCCTAAGCCCATGAGTAAGGCATTAAGAGAGGTCTTCCCAGGAAACAGCTGCAGCCACTTTTGGAGAAACTGGGTCACCCCCTGGGGACCCACGGGAATGGGCACAACCGTTGCAGCGTTATAGCCTGCAATTTGTAAGCCCTTATAGACCGACCGATACTCTGCTCCTTGGGGCACAAACACAAAATCAATCTGAAGTGGCATGGTAATGAATCTCCAGTTTTGGAATAAAGAAAGCCTGAGCAGGAAACGGTTTCAGACGTTCACGATTCAAAGGACAGATCTAAAACTCGCACACTACTTCTGTAATTTGAGAGTTCCGTATGCTATGTTCACTCGGAGACAGGTATACATACTCATTCGTCAACGAGTGATGCTGTCCTTAAAGACCTCTGTGGCCGTGGTGTGATTTGCATTTTGAGTGTTGGTTTAAAGCAGGAGTGAACGATTATGGTACAAATGGCCCTGGAGTCTCCCACCGATCATCGGCAAGTTGAACGCTTTTGCCAAGAGATATTGCCACAAGTCTCTCGCACCTTTGCCTTAAGTATTCGGTTTTTACCAGGCAACCTAGGACGTGCCGTCCTCTGTGGTTACTTACTGGCTAGAATTGCAGACACCATCGAAGATGATCCCGTCGCCACAGTAGAATCCAAAATCAGACTCTTGGACAAATTTTTAGCCTGCTTTGATGATCCAGCTCAGGCCGATATTTTCCCCCAAGTCGTCGGCACCCTAGAAGGGGAAACAGCCCATCTCCATTTGGTTGAAAACACCCATCTTGTTTTTGCCCTATTTCGTAGTTTACCGGCCAAATCACAACAGACCCTACAGCATTGGATTACAGAAATGGTGCAGGGGATGCAAAAGTTCGTCAAACTGCATGCCCAAGGCATCCGCATTAAAACCCTAGAAGAATATCAAGAATATTGTTACTACGTCGCCGGTACCGTTGGCTATTTGCTCACAGATTTATGGTTTGAGCATTCTCCCAGCGTTGATTTTGCCACATACCATACCCTGCGGCAGACCTGTGCAGCCTTTGGTGAAGGGTTACAAACCGTCAATATTCTCAAGGATATTGCTTGGGATGCTGAACATGAAAACTCCATTTATGTCCCCCAAGATGCCTTAGAATCCCATGGCAGCAGTCATGAGAAACTGTTAGATCCAGAGTTTCTCACCCAGAATCATGCGGCCATCACATCTTTGGTAGAACTGGCGTGGTCCGATCTGGATAAAGCAGCCCAATATTTGATGGAGGTTCCTCGGTCTGCCATCCCTATTCGGCTTTTTTGCATCTTGCCTCTAGTGTTTGCCTATGCGACCCTGCGGGATATCACCGGATCAACCGCAATGCTCAAATCTGGCGGGAATATTAAAATTTCCAGAGCAGAGGTCAAGTCTTTAATTATGGTGGGTCCCTTCACCGTATTAAGTAACTTCACTATCCGTCGCCTGATTGATCAAGTCCGCCAGCAACCCTTTCTATGGGGTAATAAAAACACTTCATTCAAGAAAGTGGCCTAGGGCTTCCCCAGTTATTGGCAGCTGTAGCGCCCGGGTAAATAAAGACCTATGGTTAGGTTAAGGATCCATAACTAGTAAACATTTTCTAGCTACGTTACGGACACCCCCCTATCCTCACCTCAAGATAGACCTAGAAGACTGAGGATGAGTGATAGGATAATTTGGCGATCTTTGAGAGAACACAGACTATACAGCTGTTACAGCCGTATAGTCCCATCGAATTAGAGTCGTTTTTAGATCACCATGATCTTGAAAAGGCTCATTTACCCTATTGTCAAGAGAGGATGAACTGCATGGTTTACCAACTACCTGACCTGCCGTACGATTACAACGCTTTAGAGCCTCATATTTCCGCCCGAACCCTAGAGTTCCACCATGACAAACACCATGCAGCATATGTGACCAAGTGTAATGGCATGACCAAGGATACTCCGATGGATGACATGTCCATTGAGGAAGTCATTCAGTCTGCCTACAAGGATTCTGCCAAAGCCGGTCTCTTTAACAATGCAGCCCAAGCTTGGAACCACAGCTTTTATTGGAACTCCATGAAGCCCGGCGGCGGTGGTCTGCCCGGTGGTGCATTAGCGGCCCAAATCAATACGGATTTTGGCAACTACGATAACTTTAAGGCTGCTTTTAAGGAAGCTGGCGCCACTCAGTTTGGCAGTGGCTGGGCTTGGCTCGTCTTGGAGAATGGCAAGCTAAAAATCACCAAAACACCCAATGCTGAAAATCCGTTGGTCCATGGGCAAACCCCTTTGCTGACGATGGATGTTTGGGAGCATGCCTATTATCTAGATTTCCAAAACAGCCGTCCTGGCTATATTGACACCTTTTTATCTAGCTTGGTCAACTGGGACTTTGCCGCCCAAAACTTTGGAGCCGCCTAATCCAAGGATGCGGTAGACCGATCTCTATTTAGAATCAAAAGAGGCGCTGTACAGCGCCTCTTTTGATTAGCGCAATCCCACCCAAGTAAAGAAATCTTGGCGGGTCACTAGTTCTAATAAAAGAAGCACCATAAACCCCACCATGGCAAAGCGACCATTAATCCGCTCTGCATAATCCGTCCACCCAAACCCAGGTTCAGGGACGGTCTCTAGCTCTGTTGAGGGGGTTTGATCCGGCTCAGGGACATTTGATGAACTCATAAACAAAGCAGCAAAGGACTTCAGGATCTTAACGGAATTCCCTTGCGATCGCACTGAAGAAACCCTAGCAATCTGTATCTATCCCCCCTGTCTGATTCTGACTTCATTCAGAATTAGCGCGTTGACTCGCTCTGAGAAGCCGTCTTAGACTGCCGCTTTTTAACGGCCTCAATCAGCCCTCGCACTTCATCTGTCCCGGTTGAAGCATCAAATTTAATCGGCAGTTTTTGACGCCGGAGCATTTGTCCAGCCAAAGGCACCAGACTAAAAAGCCCTGGCAAATCTTTAAAGTTATTGCCCACCACTTTCAATCCAAATTTCCGTTCATCGATCCAGCCCCCCTCTTGAACTAAATCCACCAAGACCCGCCGATGGCGCAGGGGGCGACTGTCAGGAAGAGTTGGGTTCGCCAGGACCTGAGATTTGATTTTACTGATCTGATCCAGGGGAGCCACACCCATAGGGCATACCGTATTGCAATTAAAACAACGGGTACAACCCCAGACCCCTTGGATATCCTGGTTATATTGTTCAAGGCGATGTTCCGTCGCTTGATCACGAGTATCGGCTAACAATCGGTGGGCTTTTGCCAACGCATGGGGACCCACAAAAGACCCATTTGCCGGGAGGGCATTACAGTCAGAATAACAAGCCCCACATAAAATACAATTCCCCATTTGATCAAGCTTGCTGCGATCTTCTGGAGACTGGAGAAACTCCCGTTCAGGGACTTGTCGGCTGGCAGAACTGACATAAGGTTCAACCTGGTCCAACTTTTGCCAAAACTGATCCATTTCCACAACCAAGTCTTTAATGACTGGCATATTCCCCATAGGCGCAATTTCTATCACGGGAATTGAGTCTGGATTTTCTCGATCTGAGTCGGCACCATTCTGTTTGTTCCAGGCTGAATAAGAACGGGCCACTTCTGCTTTCACATTCTGTTGACAGGCCAAAGCCGCCCGATGATTAATCCGCATACTGCAGCTACCACAAATGGTATTGCGACAGTTTTTTCGAAAGGCTAGAGACCCATCCTGCTGCCATTTAATCAAATTCAAACAGTCCAGAATCGTGGTACTCGGATCTACATCTAATGAATACGTCTGGACTTTAACTGCACTTTGTTGCTGTTGACGGGATATTTTGAACAGAACTTGCATGATTTCATGCCTAAGAACTTTGAGAGATTATCAATTTTTCTGTTATATTTGTCGAGTTTTCTGGAAAGTCTAAAGAAAGATTACCTTTAGTAAAGGTATACGGACAACTATGCAGGCATATTATTATTACGATCAATGTATCACAGGTAAATAATCTCTATGGAAGTCTCCATATTATTGTTCTACCTTTGTACAAGTTCGAGAGAATTTAGTAGGTCTTAGAGAGATACCGACTTTCTCTAACCTAAAAATTAGGTTTAGCAAAACCTTTTACTAAATAAGAGCAGCAAAATCTTGCCTCTCTACAGGGAAGACGATATATCCTCGACTGATCTTTCATCGATAAAAATTAGTTGCTAATTAAAAAGAAACCGTTAGAATAATATTTAGAAAGCAATTCGTTTTCTTTTTGCTACAATTGCAATAGTTTAAATAAGGTCTAGTTGTTGGAATTCATCATCCAGCTTTAAAGATCTCCCCTAAGCAGAAATGCTTCTGTTTCTCTACACGTTGATTGCAAGGATATTTTTGTAGATGGCAACCGATACCGAAACAACGCCTTTGACTGGCAAAGCACTCTTGCAAAAAGTTAAAGAACTTCAGCACTTGTCTCGCCGTGAAAAGGCTAAACGATGCGGATATTATTCGATTACAAAGAATAAGCAAACCCGCGTTAATCTCGGCGAATTTCTCAATGCCGTTATTGAAGCAAGAGGGATTGATCTCAATCCTGATGGCTCCAAAGATGGGCGTGGACGGGAACCGACGTATCGGGTTAGTGTGCATAAGAATGGTCAAATTGTAATTGGCTCCACCTATACCCAAGCCATGGGATTAAAACCTGGCGATGAGTTTTCAATTAAGTTGGGATATAAGCATATTCATCTCATTCAAGTCGATGAAGATGAAGATGTATAAGGCTTGCCTCTAAGTCTTAGGGTTTGCTCCTGTTTCCTTATTAGCTGAAATTCGGCATAAACATCAAACGACTTCAGAGTCTAATGTATTTCTCATAAATGCATTATTTAACAGAAGCTCTATCTAAATTCTAGTTAGGGTTTCTGCTGGCTCTGATCAGCATGACTGGGTTTAATGGAGTTAATCGAGTCATGGATGCAACGGGAACAGAACGTGATAGTTGAATTTGCAGATGTTCTACTACCCAATTGGGTTTATCAAACCACTGGGTAGCAATATAAAAATTTTCTAAGGTTGCCAGGCTCACGACGATGACACCTGATAGGTCAAGTCGCATTTGGCAATAATTTAAGATCTCCTGAAGATGCCCTCCACTTCCTCCAATAAATATTCGGTGGGGGTCAGGCAAATTATTTAATGCGGTGGGGGCTTCGCCCAAAACGATATGAACATTGTTCACCTGAAAATGCTGACAATTTTGGTGGATGAGCTGGGTCCCTAAAGCTGTTTTTTCAACGGCATAAACTTGGGAACTAGGGACTATGCGAGCGGTTTCAATCGCAACTGAGCCAGTACCCGATCCAATATCCCAAATTATTTGATGGTCTTGCAGCTGTAATTCAGCCAATGCCAGAATACGAATTTCTCGCTTGGTCATTAACCCAGGACGATCGGCAAAGCTATAAAAAGCCTGATCAGGAAGTCCAAGAACTGGTAAAGAGGCAAGATCAGATTTTTCTCGCTTTTCTAGGTCATAACGTAGTAAAACGACAACATTTAGAGCTGAGAATTGTTGGTTGAGTAGCGTCTTGGGTTCAAATTTTTGAACACGCTCATCTGAGCCTTCTAGATTTTCACACACCCAAAATTCATAGTGGATGGGTAGATTTAAACTGAGGAATAATTTTGCGATCGCAGCAGGCGTATTCTTATGATCCGTCAACACTGCAATTTTTCTCACTCCCTTTTGCCATGCTGTAACCAAGGAAGATAGGGAACGACCATGAACACTAATCACCTCAGCATCTTGCCAAGGCACCTTGAGGCGGTTAAAAGCAATTTGGACAGAACTGAGATAGGGATGAAAGCACAATAGATCAGCCGCAAAAGTTTGCAACAATAGACGGCCAAACCCGAAAAATAGCGGATCTCCAGACGTTATCACGACCACGAGTGGGTTGGGAGACTGATCTAAATGCTGTTGAATCGCCTCTAAACCTTGAGCAAAATTCGTCAGGGTAATGCGTTTTCCTGGATGCGATGGAAAGTATTGGAGATGTCGTTCGCTGCCGACTAAGACAGTGGCTTGATCAATCAGCATATGGAGGTGGGACTGCAACCCTGATCCACCGGTCAGCCCGATCCCAATAACATGAATGGGCGTCATCAGTGTGTATTCCTTTGTTGCCAAGCCAGCGTCAATAGTGCATTCGTAATTGCCGCCGCCACAGGCGATCCCCCTTTGCGCCCCTCCGTTCGAATATGGGGTATTCCAGACTGAGCCAAAGCAGATTTGGCTTCAAGGACACCAATAAAGCCAACGGGTACACCAATAATCAGAGATGGCGGCTTAGGTACATGAGCGATCTGTCGACAGAGGGCGGATAAGGCCGTTGGCGCATTACCAATCACATAAATAGCCTGGGGGTGAACTTGCAGACATTGAAGCATGCCTGTTTCAGTCCGAGTTTGCCCCGAGGGAGGAGATTGACAGGCATCGACAGCCGTGACAATCGGATTTTGAAAGGTTTGTTGGACGACCGTTTGAATCCCCATAGAAACCATCTTCACATCGGTCACAATGGGGGTACCTGCGGCTAAGGCTGCGGTAGCCACAGCCACCACATCGGGGCTAAAGCGCAACAGCTCTCGAAACTCAAAATCAGCCGTACTATGGATGACACGGCGCAAGACAGCATATTGCTGAACAGAAAAATGATGCGAGCCAATTTCCCGATCGATGGTCGCAAAGCTCTGCTGCAAAATCGGATGAAGAATAAGCGTCATGTCACAACGACATCAAGGACCAATACCTTACTCTACTGCTATTCTCCACCCGTCCATCTACAAAAATTGTGAGGGAGACTCCAGCTTTCAGATAGCTGTCGACTCTCCAAAAAAGGGCATCCTAACCAAACCACAAGATCGCTTTGTTGCCCTAACACTATTCATAATGTGAGTAGTCACACCAGCTTGCTATGCCCGTTTATCTCTTCTGGGGAGAAGATACTTATCGCTTATCGAAAGCAGTTCAGGCCCTTCATCAAGAGGTCTTAGATCCAGAGTGGCTAAGCTTCAACCTGGATAAAATAGATGTCGCTTCTGGATCCGATGGCACCGCATCGGTGATTCAAGGTCTGAATCAAGTGATGACGCCACCGTTTGGATTAGGGCATCGTTTGGTCTGGTTAACGAATCCCTTAGTAGGAGCCACAGCCGATCTGCTACCCGAATTTGAACGCACCCTCCCCGATTTACCCCCCACATCCCACTTGTTATTAACTCAAACTACCAAACCGGATGGTCGTAGCAAGCTGACAAAATTATTACAAAAACAGGCTCAAGTGACTGAGTTTGCCCTCATTCCTCCTTGGAAGACCGCTCAGATTTTGCAAATGGTCAAACGGGCAGCCCATGATTTGGAGGTTCCGTTAACCCAAGCGGCTGGAGAACAACTTGCCGATGCAGTGGGTAACGATACCCGTCGTCTCTATGGAGAGCTAGAGAAATTAAAGCTATATTCCTTATCTTCAGATGCCCAAAACAACACCAAACGGATCGGTCTAGAGATCGTTCAGCATTTAGTCTCCTCCACGACTCAAAACAGTTTGCAGTTAGCTGAAACTATTCGCCAAGGGCAAACCGATCAAGCCTTGGGATTAGTCGCTGAGTTACTGAACTTGAATGAACCTGGCTTAAAAATTGTCGCGACCCTGATACGGCAATTTCGGACTTGGCTATGGGTCAAACTGATGGTGGTCTCAGGCGAACAGGACGAACGGGTCATTGCTCGCGCCGCAGAAGTGGGTAATCCCAAACGCATCTATTTTCTCAAACAAGCCGTCCAAACCGTGACATGTCAGCAACTTCGTCAATCCCTATCTTGTCTCTTAGATTTGGAAGTTGCCCTGAAGCAAGGCGAAGCCCCCCGCTCAACTTTAATCACTACTGTGGTTGAGATGAGTCACATTTGCCAAGCTAATCCAATCTTGTCTTAAGACTATCAGGGAGAGAGGAATCGAATCCCTTGAGTTTGCTTCAATCGATCTGTAATTCCACCAATGTTGGAACTTCCCCAGAAAAAATGATTCAAGATAGTTATACCGACACTACTCCTAGTTTGTTGGGATTATTAGGGTTTATGTCAACATTTACACGGCAAACATACATGTTCAAACCTCTTATCAACACCCGTTTGGGGTGGGTGTTGCTTTTAGCATCGTGCAGCTGGTTGAGTGGTTTGGCACCCGGTCTTTCAGATCATTTATCGACTCTAACCTGGTCATCCAGTGCAGCCGCCCAGGGTCAGCCTAAATACGAGAAGCTATTAGGAAATTATGCAGAGGCAATTCTCCAAATGGAGCCCTTGAGGTTGCAATCCTACCAACAAGTACAACAAATCATGGGCGGAGCTTTGCCCAAAAACATTTGCAAGAAATCTGATTTAGTTGCACCCGTCAACAATATTTGCGATCGCTTTTTCAACGAGTCTGCAGAAATTATCCGTAACAATGGTTTATCTTTAACCGACTTCAATGCCATCACCGAAGAAGTTCGCAAGAATAAATCCCTCAAAAATCAATTAGATGAAGAACTGATCCGCCGCAAAGGTAACTAGTTCCCTCTGACCTGACGATCAATCTCTCCCAGTCTGGCTCTTGCCTCAGTCTCGGAAGGTGGAATAATAGCAACACATGTTGGTTGAAGGTAAAGGGTAATCTTGCAATTGGTTAAATTATCTCAGACACCTTGGGAGCGGTTCGTATCTTTAGTTGCGATCGCAGTCCTCACTTGCTTCACTATCGTGGCCTGCCAGGTCGGCAGTGGCGACGAAGCCACCGATAATGTCATTCGAGTGGGATCTAAAGACTTTACAGAGCAATTTATTTTAGGTGAGCTCTATGCCCAACTCCTGGAAGACCAAGATTTAGCAGTCGAACGGAAATTCAACCTTGGGGGTGCCCCCATTGCCCAAGCCGGACTCGTCAAGGGCGATATCGACCTCTATCCGGAATACACGGGCACAGCCTTATTGACCATCTTAAAAGAACCCAGTAATACTAACCCCCAACAGGTGTTTGATACGGTTGCGAAAGCCTACGAGAAAGACTTCAACTTAGTGTGGCTCAATCCAGCCCCCATGAATAACACTCAGGCATTAGTCGTAACCCCCGCAACCGCTAAAAAGTATCAACTAAAAACCATTTCTGACTTTGCCAAGCAAGCGACAAAA
The DNA here is from genome assembly GCF_000018105.1 of Acaryochloris marina MBIC11017. Classification (GTDB taxonomy): domain Bacteria; phylum Cyanobacteriota; class Cyanobacteriia; order Thermosynechococcales; family Thermosynechococcaceae; genus Acaryochloris; species Acaryochloris marina. The sequence continues at coordinate 3,718,117 of NC_009925.1, read as the reverse complement.
CTGCGAATGATTGGCCCGCCCGAATTCGCAGCTCGGGAAGATGGCTTACCCGGCCTTCAAGCTGCCTACGGCGCTTTCAAACTCAAAGACTATATCGCCACGGATCCAGGCCTCCGTTACCAGGCTTTGCAGTCTGATCAGGCAGACATTGCCGTTGGCTTTGGTACCGATGGAGAAATTGATGCCCTAAATTTGGTGGTTTTAAAAGATGATCAAGGCTTGTTTCCGCCTTACCAAGTGGCACCCGTCGTCCGGCAGCCCGTCTTAGAGGCCTATGCTAAAGTCAAAGGTACCCTCAATGCCCTCGCCCCCAAGTTAACGGATGAAACCATGCGTCGTCTCAACTATGAGGTTAGCGGCAACCGCCAAGAACCTCGAACCGTAGCCCAACAGTTCCTTCAAGAGACAGGACTTATCTCTCCGACCTAAGCTGGTTTAGGCTCTGTGTTAGACATGGACATTTCCCTTCACAATCCAGCATCGGATCAAGGCAAGCTTGTCGCCTTCCCTCTCACAGAAACGGCTCAGCCCGATCGGTCTCAACTTGACAATATTAAAGCCCAGTTAGATCTAGTACTGCTAGCCCTAGAAGCCCTGGTAGGTATTGGCTCTGAAGCTGTTCTCCAAGCTGCAGCCGATCTCAACCTGCAAGATGTCGTCAGCGATCGAGTGTCCCTATGGCGTCTGAGGCAGTCCAATCCTCTCCGCCGAGGTACTGGCGGACGCAAAAAACTGGATATAGAAGAGGCCCGGTCTCTTGTGATGATCAGCTGCCACCTCGCCCACCAACATCAAAGCCTCATCCGAGAAGCTGTGGAATTATTAGAGTCCGTGGCAGAAACTGAGCAACCGTTTCATCAGGTCGCTTTGTTGGGAGATTACTTAGATAACTTCACCAACACTTACCAAGACCGGATGACGGAAGATACCTTATCCGTTGATGCCCTGACCGATCTAGCCTTAAAGTTACTCATAGATTTGTTATTCTATAGCAACAACCAGGGGCCACGGCGATTGTGGATGGCCCTGCTTGATCGGGCAAATCATATAGAACGATAAACTCTTCAGTTGCTTTCTAGCAATACACCCAGATTGGTCACCCGTCTTTAAACACATTGATGCCTTCTATTTCTCGGCAATATCACCCGCAAAGTTGCAGTTTAGAAATTACTGCACAAACCTCACCCTTATCCCGGTGGGCCAAACGGCCGATTCTGAAATCCGTCAATTTCTTGCTAAGTTTTCGAGGGCTATCTGGCCAAAATCATGAACCCTTAGAAGTGAGAGGCAATCACGAACAGCTTAAGCTCCTCTCAGAAACCGTCACTCATTATGTCCAAAATAGATTAGGGCAATCCTTAGTCACATCTCCTGCCCATCCAATTTCAGAATCAGCACAACAGACTGAACCTCAACCCAACATTACCTCACAACTCTATTTGCATCCTCGTAGTTTGGTCACCCACGATCTAGTTCTAGGGCCGCTCGCAACCAACGCTCAACATCAGACGATTTCTCTGAAAGCCTCACAACTGTTTGATTTAGTCTCGGCCTTAGATGACTGTACCGCTGAATTAGAAGTCCTCCCCGTTTCAACACCCAGCCAACGGCCATCAATACCGGTATGGGCAAGCAGTGCTGCCGTTCTCATTTTAATGTTGGGGGTCTCTACGGCGACGTTACAACTGACCCAACAGCAGCCCGAATCCAAACGGGATTGGGTGACTTCATCCGACAAACCTAGCACCAACGCCCCCACCCTGTCTGCAGATGAAGCGGAAGGGATTGCTGCCCTACCCAAGGACAGCACAACGAGAAAGCCTCAACTCCCACCTCCTGTTGCCTCGCAACCGTCTAGCTCTCCTGTCCCGGAGACATCTCCTTCTACAGGTGTAGCTCCAAGCAACCTTGACAGTTCAGCTCAACGACCACAACCTGCGCCGTCCGTGATCGCCAGGGCACCTCGATCAGAGACTTTGTCCCCAGCTCTCCCCGCCACACCAAAGGCACAAAAGCCCCCCCCTACCTCTGTCCAGAACCAACAGGTACCTCAACAGTCTCCATCACCCCAGGAAGAAATCCTAAGCGAGCAGAAAGCACCAGCGCCAGTCGCGAGCGCCCCCGCTCAAACTTCAAAATCTGTGCCTCAGGCCAAGACCTTGCCCCCCTCTGCACCTCACGCTAAAACTTCACGCCCCCCTGCAGTGACATCACCAGCCCCTGCAGCTGAACCCGCACCAGCCAGCACCGCTGACACCATCAATGCAGAATCAGACTTACTTGAAACAGACAACCTAAGTCGCAACCGTCGAACACCAGAAGATCGCACTCTCAATTCATTCGGTCGACAAGCACCGGGAAATACCGAAGCTGCATTCATTCCCTCTACATCCGTTCCTGCCCAAAATATTCGCCAATATTTCAAACAGCGTTGGCAAGTTCCCCCAGGCTTAACTCAGCCTTTGCCCTATCAGCTCACCTTGAAGGCCAATGGCTCTCTTAAACAGGTAACCCCTTTAAACAACCTTGCTATTCAATATTTTGACAAAGTTCCGTTGCCTGCAGTGAATCAGCCGTTTATTGCCCCCCTAAAACCATCCCAATCACTCCAACTTCAGCTCATCCTCAACCCAGATGGCACTGTGCAAATATTGGAGGATGTAGCTGGAGGCAAAGCTCCCTAAACTGATTAATATGGCTTTCTCATCCCCTTCTAAACGTCATTATCCCGTCAGTGTCGCTCCCATGATGGATCGGACGGATCGGCATTTCCGTTACTTTATGCGGCAAATCACCCAACGGACTTTGCTCTATACAGAGATGGTAACGAGTGCTGCGATTTTAAATGGCGACCGCCACCATTTACTCGATTTTTCTCCCATTGAAAAACCCTTGGTCTTGCAAGTAGGCGGCGATAATCCCCAAGATTTAGCTGAATGTGCTCGTATTGCCACAGACTGGGGATATGACGAAATTAATTTAAATGTGGGCTGTCCCAGTAGTCGAGTTCAAAACGGTCATTTTGGGGCTTGTTTAATGGCTCAGCCAGATCGGGTAGCAGCCTGCGTGGAAGCCATGATGCAGGCAACTCACCTACCTGTCTCCGTCAAGCATCGCATTGGTATTGATGATTGCGATCGCTATGAAGATATGGCCCACTTTGTCCAGACCGTTGCTGCGTCAGGCTGTCAAATCTTTAGTGTTCATGCCCGCAAAGCTTGGCTAAAAGGCTTAAGTCCTAAGGAAAACCGTGACATCCCGCCTTTACGTTACGAAGATGTTTATCGATTAAAACAAAACTTTTCTCATCTCTGGATTGAAATTAACGGTGGATTCATCCAGTTATTCCAGGTGCACAATCAATTACCAAAAGTAGACGCAGTCATGATTGGTCGGGCTGCCTATGATAATCCTTACCTATTTGCGACAGTCGATCGCGACTTTTATCACGAAGATCGTTCTGCCCCTTCTAGACACAAAGTTGCACAAGCCATGATGGACTATTTAGAGGAATGGAAAATAAAAGGGCTATTAAAACCCCACTCCATTACCCGCCATATGCTGCAATTATTTTCAGGTCAACCTGGTAGCCGGGCTTGGAAGCGGCTATTAACTGAGCAAGGGTGCCGCCCAGATGCAGGCCCAGACATTATCCATCAGGCATTAGACAAAGTCTTAGCAATACCAGGATTGACCCAGTAAACCACAATATCAGCTGGTAATTTACTTTTCTTTTTTCCCTGGGACGCGCTCATAGCCAGGCTTCGGCTTCGTCATTTTGGCCCATAACCCCTTGACATCATTGAGCATCGCTTCTCCCTTCTCCGCGACTTCCTTGGAGTCAACCTTGGGCGTCTTGGGTGCTGACGATTTCGCTTTAGGAGTGTCTGTCTTCGACTTCTCTACCTTGGGCTCAGACGCTGTCGGTGCATCGGATTTAGACGCAGATACCGGCTTCTTCGACTGATCTTCACTTCCCTTCGACTCCACCTTCACAGCAGAAGTCGATTTCTCCCCTGCATCCTTCACCTCTACCTTCGATGGCGTCGATGGCGCTGTGGACGCAGCTTTAGGAGTGGGGGTGGACGTTCCTTTAGACCCTGACTCTGGCTTCACTTTGAACTCAGCTGCCTGAGAAGAAGGTTTGCTCTCTGCTTTCGCTTGAGGCTTAGCTTCTACCTTGGGCTTCACCTCTGTCTTCGCCTTAGGGGGTGCAGCTCCTTTGGGAGCTCCAGCGGTTAGAGACTTCGCGGCAGGTCCTTTGGCTTTCGGCTTCGCCTCGACTTTGGGAGCTGGCGTATCTTTGCCTTTGGGTTTAGCCTCTGCTTTTGGCGTCTCGGCTTTCTCGTCTACTTTGGCTGCTGCCTTCTTCGATGTCGTTGGCTTTTTCGCTTCTGCTTTTGCTTCCGGTGCAGGCGCTTCTACGTCTGGATTAGCGACGGCTGGAATGTTGACGGGCTTGCGACCCACTAGGCGGCCTAAGAACTCACAGGTCTTCTCAATGACGCCTGGCTTGCGTTGAACAAAGATACCTAATCCTTTTTGAATCGGTAAGGTATCCAATACGTCTAGCTGGGAGCAATAAGCGACGTCGGCTTTACCTCGCATCTTTAATAACCGCTGACCATGACTGGCGCTGGTCAATAATTCGAGTAACTGGTCTTGCCACTGACGAAATAAGGAAACGGCAGCAATGGCTTCGTCGTTCCCTGCTAGTTTGCTGAGGGGGGTCTTGCCTACGGCTAAGATGCCATCAATAATTGCACCGGCACAGACGGTATCTTCTAGGGAATAGCTGCCTTCCCAACCGGAACCCACGAGCCAAACGGTCCCAGGACGTTTGGTAGCGAGATAGTTCACGACGGCTTGACGGTTGGTCAAGGAGGCCATGATCACTTTGGAGGCGTTCCGAACGCTCTCGGAACAGCGGGTCCCATTGGTTGTACTCAAAAATAATCGACGGCCTTCGGTGTTCTCGGGGGTAAAGGCTAAGGGGGAGTTCCCAAATTCACAGGCTTTGACTTTCCGGCCGCCGCGTTCACCTGCCCGAATCCGTTTGTCTTCCTCTACTGTTTCGCTGGCTTCTAATAATGGTTCAATATCACTAAAAACTTGGACGGCTGATGCACCTGCATTGATGGCCGCTGCGATGGTGCTGCTGGCACGCAATACGTCGATGACTACGGCACAGCCAGGGAGACGATTATTGGGAATCTCTTCGGGGGTATGGTAAACGAATATTTTCACGGGATAAAGATGACCTATATCGTTATTTTCTATCGAGTTCTATTTTATGGGGCTTTGTTGCCACTTCTGCACGGTTTTTTCCTTTCTATAAAGCCTCTTCATGCAAAAGGGCAAGCAGGATATCCTGCTTGCCCTTGATGACTGACCTTATGGTCTGTTGGTACTTTGACCAGTGCGTCAGGGGGCTTTATTTATTGGCTGCGTAGAGTCTCTCTCCACGAAGACCATGCCAAAGACCACCGCCTAACATCCAGACTAGACCCAGGATGAGCTGCAAGGTTGCAGCACCTGTCCGATCTACGCCATGGAATACAGGAGGATAGGCGACGTCACAGTAGCGAATGAATAGGGAGGAGCTGATTCCCATGAAGCCTACGGAAGCAACACTCCAAGATAGGATGAGTTCGCTATTGAGCATACCGACGTTGGACCAGCCACCGTTGGCAGGTGAAAAGACGGGATGCTTGGTAAACAATGGGGTAGGCTTGCGATAGAGAATATGGAATGCTGCGCCTAATAGGTCAATCACACCAATGAGGAAGTGACCGCCAATCACGTCTTCCATGTTGTTAACGGCTGCCATACCTGCACCACTCCAGCCGTCAGGGGTGAATCCAAAGAGGTAACCAATCAAGGTAATTGGATTCAAGTTAGGGCTGATTTGATGCACGGTGTCTGTGTTGATGTCATACATGCCGGTGCCATAGGTGGCGTTGACGGCAAAGATCAAACAGGCCACGCTGATGAAGACGAGGTGGTGACCCACAATGGTGGATAGGCTCTCAAAGTCATCCCACTCATACCGGAAGGCGGCTGCATAACTGTCATCAGGAGCATCGTTCAGGTCAGTTTCACCACGGAAAGTGTGGAATAAACCGGCTGCACAACATACGGCTGCGATGAAAAAGTGAAGAACCCCAATTACGAAGAAGGGGTAGGTGTCGACGATCTCACCTCCAGCACCTACACCAACACCAAGAGCGGCTAGGTGGGGCATGAAGATCATCCCTTGATCTGGCAGGGAGACTCCCGGCTGATAACGGGCTACTTCTTGAACAATAAACGCGCCTGGAACGACGCTCATTAAGGCGGCATGGCATAGGTGAGCACCCAGAAGCATACCGGATAGGTCGGTCATCCGAACGTTGCCGGCCCACCATTCGTTCTCAAAGTTGCTTAATACGGATGTCGGTAAATCAGTTTGGACGGCTACCTTGCCGCCTCTTCTTCCTCGTACAGATGCGGTCACAACTGTTTTCCTCTTTTGTATCGGTTAACTGAAAAATTCAAAAACTGCTGGTGTAACGATAAAACCGTTTATTTTGAAGCAATCAACATAAAATCATGCAGAGTCATGACTAGGTTGAGCGAGATTTATTAACTCTTTCGAATTCAAATAACCCAGGCAGATAGAACTTAGTTGAGTTTAAGTTTCACTGCCTTCATATTTTCGTTTTACAAAAGTCTAAAAGCGCGACTGCAGCAGAAGCGCTTTCAAACTTTTGCGAAAATATAGTCTGACTTAAATGTCAGCGCCAAGCTCAACGGTTTCAGTTGTAAAGAACTTGGTAAGCACACGGAAGTCAAAACCTGAGGCACGCAAGGCATGGAACAGGTGACCTTGGATGCAATAGAATCCCCAGAAATAGTGGAAATTAGCAATCCAGAAACGGCTAGTATGACCACTGGCAGAAACATCTAAGGTATCTGCAAAGTTAGGTAAGAAACCTAAGTTAGGCTGAAGCACCGGACCAAAAAACTCAACAGGGAAAACAACGTCGTTAACAGAGCAGAAATAGGCTGCTACGAGACCCATGAGTCCTAGGCCACCTAGTGCATAACCCAAAAGAGCTTCACCAGACTTTGTGAAAATTCTTTCTGTGTAAGGCCAAGGCTTAACAAGAATATGATAGATACCGCCAGCAATATCGATCAGAGCAATAAAGAGGTGCCCTCCCATCACATCTTCTAGATTATCGACAAAGAAGGGGTTAAAACCAGGTGTAGCCCAGCCATATTTAAAGATTCGAACAATATCAAAGCCAGGAGATACTGCTCGGACTTCACCAACGTTTGGATCATAAATTCCGTGGGTAGCAGCCCAGACGACAAATAGAAGTGCACCAGAGCCTAAGAATAATAAATGATGGCCCAAAATCCGACCTTGTGTTTCAAAATCGTCCCACTCAAAGTGGAATCTTTGGGAGGCAGCAGAGTCACTGTCTGCTAAAACTTTAGGACCCGTTAAAATATGAAAAATTGCACCCGAACCAAATACAGCTGCTGCGAATAAATGAATCATGCCAACAGCGAAGAAGGGGTAAGTATCCACAACCGCTCCACCTGCTCCAACCCCAAAACCAACTCTTGACAGCTGCGGTAAACAGACAAATCCTTGAGCATATAAGGGAATATCAGGGTTATATCGAGAGAGTTCAAATAAAGTGATCGATCCAGCAAAAAATGTCATTGAAGCAATTTGGCCGATATGAGCGGCTAAAAATTGCGCGCTAAAATCAGTGAACCGGGAGTTTCCCGACCACCATCCGTATTCAACGTTTTGATTTCCATAAGTTTGCATTGTTAAGCTATCTCCTCCTCTGTTATCGGTGCCACCGTAACTTTATTATCAAACTTAATACAAAATACTATCAGACCTCGCCCGCTAAGTAATGTTAATTTGACTGCAGAGCAGATATACTTAGTGGCTTACTTATGAAGTATTGTTTTCTTACATCCTAACACTGGCAAGTCTTTCATCCAATAAAAGTTCTATATGGCAAACCATCGTTTAAGTCTAGAGGTGCTAGATGTGTTTGACAGCATCCAATACTTGACACTGTTGCACCTACCTTATAGATGAATACAGTCGGTAGATATAGATTGGACAGCGACGCAACAGAGCCAGGTCTTACTCGCTAGCATTATTATGAGGAAAGCAATCTCAGCCAAGAATTTTCAGGATTTTAGGGTTGATAAATCAATATAGAATAGCTCTATTGTGATTTTCACAGCTTTTGAAGATTGAGCTAACGAGACTCACTTATTTTGAATTCCTGTCGGTTCAGAATACAAATAACAGCGTAGTTTTCGTTCTTACGCATCACTGCTGAGCGACAAAAAGTTGCACTAGATTGTCCAATCCTCTCCTAATCTATTCCTAATGGATGACCGCATTGCTTCTTTGAACTACGAGTCCAAACACTCTCTATTGCGTTCCAACCCCGTGCTGACCACTTTTGATGAACTCCTATGGGCAATTATCGGACTCTTGTTAACCATCAATGGGGTTTTCATTGAGGTTGCGGTTCCTGTCCCGTCAACATGGCCGATTGATTGGAATCAGATCGATCTCTACTCCTTAGGTGCAACTTTACAAATAGGAGCTGTTTTACTCGTAGGGTGCTTGGGAGGTAAAAATGCAGGAGCACTCTCCCAAATTGCCTATTTGGTCTTGGGGCTAAGTGGCGTCCAAGTATTTTCCCAAGGGGGTGGGCTAGGCTACGTACAAGAGCCTACTTTTGGCTATCTACTCGGCTTTTTACCTGGTGCATGGGTTTGTGGATATTTAGCCTTCCGCAGCAAAAAGAGTCGCATCGAGATTTTATTACTGAGTTGCCTGTGTGGACTGCTAACGATTCACTTATTTGGCATTGTTTATCTGACGGGATTATCCCTATTACAGTTATCTTCTCTAAGCTGGGGGGCCTCGATCTGGCAGTTCTCGATTTTGCCCTTTCCTGGACAGTTGATTGTCATGTGTGCCTCTGCTCTCATTGCATTTTTGCTTCGACGAATCTTGTTCTATTGACCTATGCGCTGGAAAAAATTGCTGTTTTGGGGATCTGCCCTGCTGAGTGTGGGGGCCGATCAGCTCACTAAGTTTTGGGTCACTCAGAACTTCGAACTACGAAGACCACCTGCACAACCTGACACTTGGCCTCTAATTCAGAACGTGTTTCATTTCACTTACGTGACCAATGATGGAGCAGCCTTTAGCTTGTTCAAAGATAGTCCGCTTTTACCTTGGTTATCGTTTTTGGTTTGTCTGGGACTCATTGGGCTGGGCTTATTTGGACCTCGATTCCCCCAGTGGGAACAAGCAGGCTATGGGTTTTTGTTAGGTGGGGCAGCAGGGAATGGGATTGATCGGATCTTTTTGGGTGAAGTGATTGACTTTTTAGATTTCCGCCTTATCCAATTTCCAGTGTTCAACATTGCAGATATCTCAATCAATGTGGGCCTAGCATGCCTGATATTTGCAACTTGGCAAAGTAGTCGTAAGGGCTCACGCAAAACACCGACGCCATAAGGCCTAAACGTTATATCCTTATGCGGACTCAATTTTGACTAGCGTGGTGAGGCGGTCACCCGTCAGACGAACGACGACAATCGGGAGACCAATGATGCTTACCAACAGTAAGCCAGTAAGTCCAAGCATCTGAGATGGATCAACGATACCGCCCATATAGGTTAGGAGAAGCGTGGATGGAATCATGCCCACCAATGTCGCCGCAGCATAAATGGGGAATGACAAACCAGCCATTCCGGCTCCATAGCTCACTAAATCGAAGGAGAGCACCGGGAGTAAACGGCTGACAAAAATAAACCAGCCCATCAGATTTGTGGCTAAATCGGGGGAAATAGTAATCCTCTTACCTGTTAGGGTTTGCAAGAAGGATTGTCCCAGGTACTTGCCTAAGCCATAAGCGAGGACTGCTCCTAAAAATCCGCCGATGATGGTATACACACCTGCCGTTAAGGGTCCCCACAATACGCCAGCTGAGATCGCAAGCGGTGCACCCGGAATCTGACTGGCCACCACCGAAATAATCAACAATCCAATGTAAGCGATGGGTCCCCAAGGACCTATCTGGTTTACAAGGTTCTGAAAACCCTCGACAGTGAATACTTGCAAGCTCAGAGAAGGCAGGTAATCGGTCATCGCTAAAACACCAAGGCTCCCGACTACGGCTACAATCCAGAACCAGGGAGAGGCGGGTCCATAGTGTTTCTGATTCAGACTCGATTTCAGGGCCAAGGAGCATCCGTTCATGATGATTTTCAGGGAATGAACTAACAGTCATTAGCTTCGCTAACGTGACTGAGGCTATCCCAACCCGTATCTGAGGAAACGATAAGAACTCCATGAACAGCTCTCAGAATTGGTAAGGCTGTCTCTCAAAGACGCCCGCAATCCCTACCCCCAAAACTGATCACGCACCTGTTGCATTGCCATCGCCCACCCCTTGGCACCTGTAGCGGGTGCGATCTGCCACCCTCGACCCGCTAATCCTGGATGGGGGCCTTTTGCGCCTGGAATCACAATCGGAATATCGACGACTTCTAGCATGGCTAAATCATTAGGACTATTTCCCAGTCCTACGGTCTTAACGGGTCCCTGAGGCGCTTGATAGCACTGCACCAAAAGATCGACCGCTTTACCCTTGCCCGCCCCTACTCCAATCAAATGGCAGAAGCGATCGCCCACCAAAACCTGGAACCCGATCTCAGCCACATGCTGTTCTAATGCTTTAGCGTCTAGTCCTGGATTAACAAAGGGCTCCGTAAACTCGCGGGTTTGGGCTTTAAGCGCATCATCTGTGCTGAGGCCGGTTAAAGCAATTAACTCATCCACCGTCATATCCCCAAAACCTTGGAGCGGCTGACTCAGGCACTGGGACAGGGTTTTGAGGCCGGTTCTAGCCTGATCATAGGTACATCCCAAAGACAAGCGCTGATGCTGTTCCTGCTGGGCAATATCTGTGTGGGAGAGATCAAAGCGCTGATCATTGTGGGGAATAAAGACACCGCTACCATTCTCCACCACAAAGGGCTCCTCAAACGAGAGGGCTTGCAGCAGCTCCTCCACTTCGACCCGTGTTTTACTAGTCACGGCAATGACTGGAATCTGATGATCTTTTAACCAGGCCAGCATCGGCAACGCATCATCATATCGGTAATCATCATGATTGAGAAGCGTGCCATCTAAGTCTGTAAAAACCAAATAAGACGCCGAGTTAGTCATCGTCTCCTTCGACTTCTAAGTGACAGGTTTGCCCATCGGCTTCTAGACCTTCAAACTTATTCGTAATCCATAGGGATTGATAGGGGTTCAAGAGCAAAGTGTCATAAATGCCTCGAATACAAGCCCCGCTAATCAGGTCATACCAGGGATCAATGGTGACTAGGTTCAGGTCCGAGAGCTTCAGTTTCTGTTTACGATCGCTGAGATTATGAATTGAAAAAATGCTCTGATCTCGGGCCATACTTTGTCGCCAAAAAGCAAATAACGCTTTATTGGGCAAATGCAGGGTGTATTGGGTAGCGTTGGGATGAAAGGCATCTTGTTGGCGGCGAATTTTGATGAGCCGAGTCAACTCTTTCAGGACAATTGCATGGGGAGATTGTTCATCCTCTAACTGCTGTTCTAAAGCAGGGAGAGACCATTGATGGCGATTAATGGACCGCTTGCGCCCTGTACGATGGACATTCTCCCAATCATTATGGGTAGCCAACAAACTATGAATATAAAAGGCTGGGATTCCTTCCAAAGACATCATGATCGTTTGGGAGCAGATAAAGCGTTCTATCTGCCATTGATCCTTGCCTTTGGCCGTGCCTTGCAGAGCATCGAAGAAGGAAATATTAATTTCATAGGGTGAATCAATGCCTTCAGCATTGGTGCGCATACTGAGGGTGCCACCAAAGTCTTCCATACATTGGAGGAGCGTTTGATATTCAGTTTCAGTTAAAAGGCCTTCCGTCGGTCGTAAACCAATACCATCATGGGAGGCCGTAAAGTTGAAGTAGGCACATCCCAGAGGAGCTGGGGGCATACTCATCATCCAGGTCTTTAAATGCTCAGCCTTACCCTGAAGCAACGCGTTCAATATCAGGGGCGGCAAGCTGAAATTGTAGATTAAATGGGCTTCGTTGCGATTGCCAAAGTAGCTGAGGTTTTCACGGTTGGGCACATTGGTTTCAGTGATCAGCGCCACCGATGGATCCACCATTTCCAGAATTTCCCGAAACAATCGCACCATGGCATGGGTTTCAGGTAAATGAATACAGGAGGTCCCTAACCGCTTCCATAAGTAACCAATGGCATCCAAACGAATATACTTGGCACCCATTTGCACATAAAACAGCAGAATTTTAGTAAATTCGAGGAGAACCTGAGGATTCGAAAAATCTAAGTCAATTTGATCGGCACTAAATGTCGCCCAAACATACTTGGGACCTGCTAGAGTCTCTACTTCGACTAGTAAAGGAGAACTCCGAGGTCGGACGACGCTAGAGACATCTATCTCCGGATCGACTTCGACAAAATAGTCGCGCCCCGGTTCAATACCCTGCAAATAATTCTGAAACCATTGGCTTTGGCTAGAAACATGGTTAAGCACCAAGTCAGCCATGAGTTCAAAGGACTGAGCAATCTGCTGAATATCTTCCCAAGTGCCTAGTTCATGATTAACAGCCTTATAGTCGATAACCGAAAAACCATCATCAGAACTGAAGGGACAAAACGGTAAGATATGCACCCCAGTCACCACATCCTGCAGATAGGTCTTAAGGAAGTGATGTAATGTGCCCAAAGGAGGGTTACCATTCTGCGAGCAAATGGTATCTCCATAGGTAATCAACAGAATGTTGTCTTGACTCCACTTATACAAGTTCTCAGAGATGGAATCCGCGAAATGGGGTTGTAACAGTTCGAAAAGCTGTTCGAGTAATGGTTCTAGGGAATCTGGACCATAAATTCTTTCCAGCAGGGCTTTCACTTTGATGGTGAAGGCTTGATGCTGTTGGGCTCGATCAATCATGGGCATCCCAAAATAGGCAATTTTTGTGACGGCTGGGAACTATGGAGCTAGCCTGATCCAAATGAGAACCGCTAATTGTATCGTATTAATCAATTTTTAACTCTAGCCCTGGGTTGAGCTAAGTGAGAAGGAGCGAGTATCTTTCAATACACCTGGTGTCAGCGATGTACGCTATTTTGCAAGAATAGATATTAAAAATTTTGTAGCAAAGGTAACATTGACATACCACCGAAAATTTAACAATGTATTTATTTAAGTACTACCGCTCAAGTATTTAGGCCATTGCATGGACTATAAGCAAGACTTAATCACGACCATTCACGATTTTGATTGTGATTTGGCGTTCTTAGAAAACCGACTTACAGAACTGACCCAGTCAAGCCCCGCCGCTGTATTAATTCCGGCTCTCTACTCGGAATTGGAACGACCGGCTTTAGGGCAAATTTGCGATCATCTTAAGGACTGTGCCTTTGTCCAAACGGTTGTCATTTGTCTCTACGCTGATAGTCTGCAGCAATATGCCCAGGCGGTTCGATTTTTTAGCGTCCTCCCGCAAAAGACCTATGTCATTTGGGAAAATGGCCCGACAATCAGCCAAACTTTAGAAAACCTGAAAGAAAAAGGCTTAGATTTACTGAAATATAAGGGTAAAGGTCGTGCAGTATGGTTGGGCTTAGGGGTTGCCTCTTTGGAAGCCCATGCGATCGCACTTCACGATGCCGACATTACCACCTACGATCGGTCCTACCCACTAAAGCTGCTCTATCCGCTGTTAGAGAAGGAGTTTGGGATTGCCTTTAACAAAGCCTACTACGCCCGCTTAGGTCACTATCCCCGCAGCCTATATGGCCGCGTCACCCGTCTCTTTGTCGCCCCGCTGCTCACATCCCTGACAGCGTTACTAGGTGATCGAGATTATCTACGATACCTGCATGCGTTTCGCTATCCCTTATCGGGAGAGTTTGCGTTAACCCATGATCTGGCCTTACAAACTCGCATCCCTGGCAACTGGGGCCTAGAAATTGGCCTTTTGTCTGAGGTTTACCGAAATCTAGCGCACCGCCGCATTTCCCAAGTTGATTTAGGCGTGTTTGAGCATAAGCATCAACAACTTGGCGCTTCTGATCAGTCAGGCCTACAAAAAATGTGCCGCGACATTTTGGGATCCGTTCTGCGCACCCTGACCGAAACAGAGCAGGTGGTACTGACCAAAGATCATATTCACGCTCTACAAGTCAAATTCCGCCGCTCGGCCCAAGACTATGCCCATCAATATTTTATTGATGCCAGTTTCAACAGCTTGCACTTTGATCGCCACAAAGAAGAAGTCACCATTGAAACCTTCGAAAAAATTATCTTGGACGGTGGCGAAGCTTACGTCACGGATCCCAGAAACTCACAGATTCCGGCCTGGACTAGGGCTTTAGCAGTGATGCCAGACTTGCGAGAACAACTCCGTGAAGCTGCCATACTCGATGCCGCTGAGGTCAAAGCCCTCTCTCTACCTATCACTGCTCCCCATGCCGTTCAATCCAATGGGTAAATCTTAGAAGCTGCTAGAAGTGAATTGCTGTAAGCTTCTTTAGGAGTGTCAGCCTATCGATGTTAGTCTCAATTAGGATGGTGGCAGTTCCATTTCCCAATGGTAGAGGGAAGAATGGATGCTGTCCCACCTAAATTGTTTGAGCATTGATCTGGGTTATGCATAATTTTTTGCCAACTGCCTACTTTGAACATCAGTTTGTCCCTTTCAAAGAAGCGAATATCTCCATTGCCACCCATGCCCTTCACTATGGGACAGGGGCTTTTGGCGGCATGCGAGGCATCCCCGATCCACAAAATCCCAATCAAATTCTGCTCTTTCGTTTAGATCGTCACTGTCAGCGCCTCAGTCAGAGTGCCCGCTTACTTCACTTCGATTTACCGGCTGACAAAATTGAGCAAATTATTAAAGACTTTGTTCAAAAAAACCGCCCTCAAACCTCCTTCTATATCCGACCATTTGTCTATACCTCCGACCTAGGAATTGCCCCACGACTCCACAACATCGAAAAGAACTTCTTCGTTTACGGCATCGAACTGGGAGACTATCTCTCCCCCGATGGTGTGAGCTGTCGTATCAGTTCCTGGTGCCGACAAGCAGACCACAGCCTACCGTTGCGAGGCAAAATCAGCGGGGCCTATATCACTTCATCTTTGGCTAAGACAGAAGCTGTAGAATCTGGCTTTGATGAAGCGATTTTGATGAATGCTCAAGGCAAGGTGAGTGAAGCATCGGGCATGAATATTTTTATTGTCCGCCATGGCAAAATTATTACCCCGGGCTTTGAGCAAGATATTTTGGAAGGCATCACTCGCGATAGTGTCTTGCAATTAGCGCGTGACTTAGGCATTCCCGTGGTCGAGCGTCCGGTAGACAAGTCCGAATTACTGATTGCTGATGAAGTGTTTTTAAGCGGAACAGCAGCTAAAATCACACCAGTCAAACGGATCGAGAACTACACCACGCCCAGCGAACGACCCATTACTGAAAAGCTCAGAGATAAATTAACAGCCATTACCGAAAATCGCGACTCCCAATATCAGCAATGGGTATTTCCTATTCCGCTCAACTAAGACGTCATAAATTCGATTGAAATAGTCCATCCTGGCTTTAATACCTATTAATTATTGAGATACCTATTAATTTTTAGGTGCATAATCCCTTGGCGTTGATCAGCGGGCCATGGGCATGATGAGAAAGGATGTTCATTAAAATGATCGCTTGTTTAAATCCAGCTTGTAATCACAGCAATTCTGAGTCTGCAACGGTTTGTGAGCAGTGCCAAACATCGTTACGCTTGTGCGATCGCTACCGCCCCACGAAACTCCTCGGTCAAGGCGGATTTGGCCGTACCTTCCTCGCTGTTGATGAAGGTGAAGCCAATCATCCCGCCTGCGTCATCAAACAGGTTTGGCCCGCCCAATTCCCAGATCCAGACAAGATTGTTGCGCTCTTTCACCAGGAAGCCCAACTGTTACAAGAACTGGGACAGCATCCCCAAATTCCTCAACTGTTCACGTCTTTTGAGCAGGATGATGCCCTTTATTTAGTTCAGGAATATATCGCAGGCCACAACTTGGCTCAGGAAAGAGCAGAAGTCGATCGATTCAGCCCGCTACACGTTCAACAGCTACTGGCTGAACTCTTGCCAGTCTTGAGCTTTATCCATCAGCATCAGTTGCTCCATCGTGATATCAAACCCGCCAATATCATTCGACGAACCACTGACCAGCAGCTCGTCCTCGTCGATTTTGGGGCAGCCAAACGGCTAACGGGCACCGCCATCGCTAAAACGGGCACCAGCATCGGTAGCGCTGAATATATCGCCCCCGAACAGGCTCGGGGGAAAGCTAAGTTTGCCAGCGACCTGTATAGCTTAGGGGTGACGTGCATCCATCTCCTCACAGGGCTATCTCCTTTTGATCTGATGGATGGTGATGGCGTCTGGATTTGGGAATCGCTCTATGACCAGACGATTGAGCCATCGTTGGTGACCGTCTTGAATCAGATGATTGCCCCAGCCCTAAGTCAAAGATATGGACGTGTAGAAGATGCGATCGTAGACCTCTACACCCCTGGAAAACTCAAACAGCCTAGCCACAATCGGCTACTCTTGGGTGCTGGCCTTCTAGGCAGCCTAGTATTAGGGGGCTTTCTATATCAGTTATTCCCTCAAACCTCATCTTCGCCCTCTGGTTCTGTCGTCATAAATACACCAAAACCTGCCCCACAGAATCCCCCACAAGCACCAGTCCCCAAATCTCCATCACCAACAATACCCATACCTACACCTGCTACAAGCACCGAATTAAAAGCGATGGAAAACCTAATTTTTATCGCCAATGCCAGCGGCCAATACTATCAGGCCCATGGACAATTTTTAACTGACTTATCTCGCCAGCCTTCCCTAGATCAATACACACTCCAAATTACAAAACTAGGCCAACATGGCCTTCAAGTGTCTGGTATACCAACGACAGAAAAGCTTCGGAGTTTTATCATTCTGGCTTGGGGTGGGCCTTCTCCCGCTTCCTCTAGCAAACCTACTTCTGCAGAAACACAGCCCAACAGCAATCCTCAGGATGACTTGAGTTTATTTCAACTCCCTAATCTAAATCGAAGCGGGAAAGCGGCACCGAACATCGTGGTCACGAACTATTGCGAGAGCTTAAAACCCAGTCAGAAGAGACCCCCAAAAGCTGATTTACCAACACGACAACCCAAAACTTACCAAGATTGGACTTGTCCTGAAGGCTATACCTTTGCCTTCACGGCTTTAGAAGTCATCAGCAAGTTAGCATCAACCCAAAGTCCTAGCGTCCTTTTTCAAGTCCCACCCTCTGCATCTAATTAGCATCTATCAACCGATCGACATCCATCCACTATTAACACATACCAAGTGGAGTACTTTTAGACAGAAGCCAGTCCAGAAAAGCTTTTGGGAACCATAAGGTTGGAAGGGATAAAACTCATGCGAGACATTCAACGGTATTGATAGCATTTCTCGCTCCAATTATCCTCAGTCCTGATCCATATTCAACCCCAAAAAATTTCATCAACTTTTATGCAAACCACCTTCAGCATAGATCGCACATTCTGGGTGCGATGGATTCTGTGCAATTGCCTGGCATATGGCCTAGGTGTGGGCATACCAATTATTCTTGCGGATGTACAATCTGCAACAAATTATGGAAGCTATATTAGCTTTGCCGTAGTATTCCTGGAGTTATGGGTTGGAGTCTCACAATGGCTAGTGCTACGTCAAAAGTTTGCGATACCTGCGAAATGGGTGTGGTCGAGCTTTGTAGGATCTATCTTCTCTATTCCACCGTACTTTCTGATTGCAAAGCAATTCTCCCCATCAAATGCCATATTTCTTCTTGGCCTTTACCCACTCTTCATTAGTCTTAGTCAATGGCATATTCTTCGTCAAAGATTTCAGCCTGCATGGATTTGGGTGGTAGAAAGTTGTTTTGGATTAATCTCTGGAGGATTTTTAGGCTTTTTGCTAGGCACTTATCTCAATACGTGGTGGAATACCACGTTTGGTGTATCTGCTCTAGTAGGTAGTCTGGTATGTGGCTTACTCTATAGCCTTATTACAGTTTTTGCTCTTCGCCATATCGCTCAGCGAAAATATATTTTCTCGCAACCATCAGAGACGGCATCTAAGTATGACAACCCGCCAAATCACAAAACATGGCTAGACAATGTCATCACTCTCTTCCCCCTACTAGTCATCATGGGAGGATGGTGGTGGGTACTACCACCTGTACCTCCATCTGGACTACCTCCCATTGTTAAACCATTGATTTTCCTAGGAATTTTCTATCCCTACCAATATTTCGCAATCTTCATCCATGAATTGGGCCATTACTTATTTTCATGGGTGAATGGCTCTGAACTCTACCGTTTCGCCATTGGACGGTTAATCC
Source organism: Acaryochloris marina MBIC11017 (assembly GCF_000018105.1). GTDB lineage: Bacteria > Cyanobacteriota > Cyanobacteriia > Thermosynechococcales > Thermosynechococcaceae > Acaryochloris > Acaryochloris marina. The sequence goes on along the minus strand of NC_009925.1, from coordinate 3,699,566 downwards.
TTATTCAGACAGACCAGGGGTTCAAATTACGTCGGTGCCGTCGACAGCTGGCGGGAGGCTTTGCTGAGCCTATCCCGACATCACTACATCGATTAGACAGACAACTCTTTCTCATGATTATGGGTGGACCTGCTGCCTCATTGTTATTATTTTGTTTCGGCGCCCTTCCCGTACTATTTCCCAATTTAACCAATAGCTCTCCCATCGTTTGGTATTTGACTTTTATATCGGGTATCAGCTTACACATGGCTATTTTCAACACCATCCCCATTAAAATCGGTTACTTTTCAACCGATGGTCGTCGGATGCTCGACTTAGCCAAAAGAAATATTCCTGGTCAACGGTTCTTGGCCGATTATCAATTCAACGCCTATCTACGCCAAGGTATCCGTCCCAAAGATATCGATCCAGACCTAAAAAATCGCTTATTGGCACTGCCCGAAAATTCCATGGATCATATTTCGGGCCTGATCATGGCCTATTACATGACCTTAGACCAAGGAAACATCCAACAAGCAGGAAATTACTTAGATCAAGCCCTAAAAATCAATGCTTACTATCCTGAACTCTTTCGCGCCTCTTTGTTACTGGAAGGAGCTTACTATGAAGCACATATTCGTCAGCATCCTGATGTAGCGCAGCAATGGCTAGACCAAATCCAAGAAAAAGTTCTGATCGATCCCTCAACACGCCTCAGAGCCGAAGCAGCCATACACCTAGCTGCAGGAGATAAAACATCTGCTCAGACCAAAGCTGAAGAGAGTCTGGCCATCTTACAAAAGCCTCAATTCCTGCCTGGTTTTACAGTTTTTGAACAAGATCGACTCCAGGTGCTGCTCCACGACCTAGCCACCCCATAGTCTAGGCCAAGTGCTTAGCTGGCGCTGAATTTAAATCATTCAAAATCGCTCTAATACCAATAGGGCACTCATCAGAGTCTTTAAAGCAGGGGCGCAACAATCCATACTCAATACCTTCTGCCACCGCTTGATAGGAAGCCCCAATAATATTGGTGGATACCCCTACCGTTGTCCAACGGTTCTGACCATCGGTCGATTCCACTAGCACCCGGGTCTTAGCAGAGGTACCATGCTTACCATCTAAAATTCGGACTTTATAGTCCGTAAGCTGAAACTTCGCAATACTGGGATACACATCTACTAAAGCCTTCCTCAAGGCCGCATCTAAAGCAGATACTGGTCCATTCCCTTCTGCAGCCGTCAAAATTTCTTGCACACCGACCACCACTTTTACCGTCGCTAGGGCAGTGCTGCTAAAGCCACCTTGCTGGCGAGACTCTAGAGATCCACAGTAGCAATGCACATCAAAACCATGGAGTTCAAACAAACTAGGACGCTGCTCCAACGCTTGCCTAAGCAACAATTCAAAACTCGCTTCTGCAGCTTCAAATTGATACCCTTCATGCTCCAACTGCTTTAGCTGCTGAAGCAGCTGTCGACTCACCGGATTTTGCTTATCCAGGGCAATGCCACAATGGTTCGCCTTCTCCAGAACATTACTCAGACCAGCCTGCTCAGAAATCACAATCCGCCGCTGGTTACCCACTGTCTGGGGTTCAATATGTTCATAGGTCTGGGGATCACGCTGTACCGCACTGACATGGATGCCCCCCTTATGAGCAAAAGCAGATAACCCCACAAACGGGGCATGATCATCCGGCGCTAGATTAACGCGCTCGCTGATCAAGCGGCTACTGGGTGTGAGTTCGGCTAACTGTTCTGGTTCTACACAGTGATATCCCAACTTCAATTGCAAATTGGGAATCAGAGTACAGAGGTTGGCATTTCCGCAGCGTTCACCATAGCCATTGATCGTCCCTTGGACCATCTCAGCCCCTTGCTGCACCGCTGCTATGGCATTCGCGACCGCCGTCCCTGAGTCATTGTGGGTATGAATGCCAATTTGAGTCGTTCCCTGACAGTCTTGAATCACTTGCCTGACTGCTTGGACACTCTCTGCGACTTCATGGGGTAATGTTCCGCCATTGGTATCACAAAGGACAACCCATTTGGCCCCTGCCTGAACCGCAGCTTGAATCGTTTCTAGAGCATAGGCTGGATTGTGCTTATATCCATCAAACCAATGCTCTGCATCATAAATCACTTGTCGATCCTGCTGGCACAGGTAGTTGATGGAATCAGCAATCATAGCTAGGTTTTCACCCAGGGTGGTTTTAAGCCCAGCCGTAACGTGAAAATCCCAAGATTTGCCAAATAGGGTGATCCAACGCGTTTCTGCCGCTAAAATCGGTCGCAGAACCGGATCTTCTGCAGCCTGGTTCCCTGGACGACGGGTCGAACAAAACGCAACGACCTCAGCCTGACGAAGGGGTGACGTTTTTAATTTCTGAAAAAACTGTTCATCTTTCGGATTCGCACCCGGCCACCCCCCTTCAATAAAGGGAATACCAAGCTTATCCAGCTGATGAGCAATAGTTAATTTATCTTCAACAGATAGAGAAATACCTTCTCGTTGCGCACCGTCCCGCAGCGTTGTGTCGTAAATCCATAGGGGAGAACGGTGTTGAATATTCATGGACAGAAATAGGCCAAAACTGCTGATTTAAAGCTCAAGCTAGAATGCGATTGATTAATTCTAGAGCCTCAGCGTATCAGGGAAAGGCCGCATAATCCTGAAAGCAATCTTTATTTAGCTTTTGACAGGCTGCTCATAATCAGGGGCATAAGCTTGCAGCAACGAGCTGACTTGACCCAGTAAATCTTTTTGGTGATCAGACTCTAGGGCATGACGATCAGGATAGAAGTCCGGCTGATCCAGGTTGCGGGAAATTGCGGTTTCAACTTGCTGAATAATCAGATCTAGCAGCTCTTGTCTGGCTCGCTGACGCTGATAGTTTGCCCCTTCTTCCGTTGTGGCATAGAGGGGTGGCAATCGATTGAGGGCATAGGCCGCAATATCGCCCAAGTCCAAGGTGTGATTGCTCGTTGCTTCAATCTTGGACACGCGGGTTATCGCTTCAGTCAGCACCAGTTCTTCCATGACATTAATGAACTGTTTGCGAGGCACCGCAACCACTTGGCCCGTGAGCAGAGCCCCCATCAATCGATCGAGGGATTGATATTCTTCAACAGCCAGCTCGGAGGCATTATCACAGATCCGGCCCACTTCTGCTTCCATGGTTGGAGTCAGATAGCCGTTTCTCATTGCCTGTTCAACAATTTCACCAATAGTCATCGTTGCAGTCATCTTCTGTGCAAGTTCTAGTTGAAGTCTTGCTCTTAGTCTGCCCAGTTTTTTACACAAACACAAAGCAATGTTTAAATCAAAGAGATGATTTTTGCGAAAAAAAGTCTATGGTTGGCATGACATGGCTGAAAGTCGCTTCCTAAAGGCACAGTTTCCATCTCTCATCCCATTGGCTACAAAGATCGTCGTCTCCCCACCAGCAAGCATCTATGACTGATATGAAAGTGTTAATTCTCGGTTGTGGCTATACCGGGCTGCGATTAGTAGACCGGCTGACCCAGGACAACATTCGGGTACATGTTACCAATCGCAGCGGTGACATTCCAGGACTATCTGCTTTCCCGTTTGCCCATGATCTTGATACCAATCCTGTCTTACCCCCTGCTGCTGCCTATGAGGGAGTCACCCATGTCTTGAGTAGTATTCCCCCCGATCAACAGGGCAATGATCCCGTCGCTGTACACCTACTATCAACTCTAGAAAAGCTGCCTTTGAAATGGTTTGGCTACCTATCTACAACGGGTGTCTATGGGGATTCTCAAGGGGCATGGGTGGATGAAGAGAGTCCTGTCCAACCCCAGTCAGTGCGATCGCAAAATCGTGTCCATGCTGAAACCCAGTTTTTACAGTCTGCATTACCCACTCACATCTTCCGTCTACCAGGTATCTACGGTCCCGGTCGGAGTATTTTGGACCGCCTCAAAAAGGGGACTGCCCGCAATATCTTCAAACCTGGTCATGTCTTCAGTCGAATTCATGTAGATGACATCGTCCAGACCGTCTATCAGTCCATGCTGAACCCCCAACCTGGCTCTATTTATAACGCTGCCGACGACCTGCCCTCTGAACCCAATACTTTAATTGAAGAAGGCAGCCGATTACTAGGGATTCAGCCCCCACCTGTTGTGGCCTATGAAGATGTTCAAATGAGTCCCATGGCCCATTCCTTTTGGCAAGAATGTCGCCGCGTCAGCAACTCCAAAATTAAAACAGACCTGGGTATACAGCTACTCCACCCCTCGTACAGGGAAGGATTACAGTCCATCTTGAACATGGAAACGTCTTAGAAGCAATCTATGGCTTTTATATAAGATTAAGCGACTGCTCAGCCGAGCATGCAATAGTTGAGTAGGTTATCCTCTGGTCTCTATGCCTGCTCCTTACCGCAAATACTTTTTAAATCGCTTGACGAACTCTGTTCTCATTCGTTTTTTGCTTTTATTTGCTTCAAGTTGGGCCACCCTTCAGGTATTTGCCTATTTTCAAGGCATTTTACTGATTTTTATATTTGCCGCCATTCTGGCCTTTCTCCTCAACTATCCCACCCAATGGCTGAAGCGGTTTCTCCCCCATGGCGTTGCCGCTACCGTCGTCTTTATGGTGGGATTACTGCTGCTGTTTGGCCTCCTGATCACAATTCTGTTTGCCGTCCTCTCTCAAGGACAAGAGCTGGTCAATAGTGTGACTGAATTTTTGAACGCCATGGAACAGTTAAGTCGCCAAGCTGAACAGATGCTGGCGGCACGCGATGTCCAAATTGACTTTGGGGCTATCGAGGCCAAATTCCGAGACCAGGTGATTGAAAGTATTGGGTCTAGTGTCGGGGTCATTCAAGGCATCGTTAACAATTTAATCGACCTTATTCTAGTAGCGGTCGTCAGTTTCTTCATGCTGTTAGATGGCGGGCGCATTTGGAAATGGTTGCTCAGGGGACTCCCCAAAGCGTCTCGGACTCGATTTACCCTAGCGATGAAACGGAATTTCCTAGGTTTTTTCTGGGGACGTTTTTTATTAGCGTTATTTTTTGCAGTCTCCAGTTTCTTCGTCTTTTTGAGTCTAAGCGTCCCCGTACCGCTCATTTTGGCAGTGGTTGCGGGTATCTTCGATATGATTCCAGGCATTGGAGCGACCATCGGGATTGGCTTAATCTCTTTGATTCTCTTGCCTCAAGGGTTATGGAGAGCTATGCAGGTGCTCATCGCCTGTATAGTGCTGCAACAAATTGAAGAGAATATTCTGATGCCCCGAGTAATGCAGAATTCATTACAAATGAATCCAGTCGTCTTGTTCTTTGCGTTACTGATCGGCTCACGCTTAGCAGGACTAGTCGGTTTATTCCTATCCATCCCCATTGCTGGGGTTTTGCTGAGCCTGATGGATAATGACACCGAAGAAGATGATAACGAGTTTTCTAAAGTGTCTTAGAGCTAAATAACTAAGCTGATTCAACCAACTGAAGTTCTGGCTCTGCTGGGTTGACGCCAATCATTTCTTCGAGGGCTTCTGTCGAAACCGTATGCTCAAAGCGAACACCTAAGAAGAAGTCATAGACAAATCCAAGAAATCCTTTGCGCTGGAAAATGCCAATTCGCTGGTGACAGTTCTTTTCATCCAATAGAGGTTTGACTGCATGATAAGCAGGTTCACACTTATACCAAGGAATAGAAGGCCATAGGTGATGAATCAGATGATAGTTTTGCCCCAAAATCAACACATTCAAGACAGGGTTGGCATAAACCCGGGCATTGCGCCAACGATTCCGTTCATGAAATGGGCGATGGGGGAAATAGTCAAAAAAGAATCCTAGAGTGGTCCCCACAATCAGTGCCGGTACAAACCAAAAATTCAAAACGTAGTGAATAAAGTCGAATTTACAAGCACAAACAATTAGGGTGACCAGGTATAGGCGGCTTAAGAACCACTCCAGCAGCTCAAACTTTCGCCATAGACGACGTCTGAAGAAAAAGACTTCGTGATAGAAGAAGCGAGGGGCAATCAACCATAGCGGACCACCCGTCGACACATAATGATCGGGATCATTGTCAGGGTCGTTGACGGCAGCATGGTGCTGAAGATGGACTCGCGTAAATACCGGAAAGGCGAACCCCAAGATCAATGCACTGCCATGGCCTAAAGCAGCATTCACGATACGATTTTGGTGAGCCACCTTATGACAGGCATCATGAATCACGGTGCCTGCAAAGTGCAGGGCTAACGTATTCGCCACAAACGTACACCAACCTGGTAACGACAGCTGGTAATGAGCGTAGGTGGACCCCAGCAGCAACGCCAATGCACCGAAGAACAACAGCAGGGTTGGATTGAATGCCCCAGGCGGGCCGAGAAAATGAAATGGAACCGACTTGGGCGTGACCTTTGCTGTCATGTAAGGGCTATCCTTGCTCCGGTGGGATCATCGTTAGAAGTATACGACAATTACAATAATTAATAAAGTTTTGTGACATTCCCTGGCGTTCGGTGGAACATTGTCAGAATCCGACGGTCATTACGAGATATATCAGTTTTTACTAAAAATCTGAATCAATGTTGTCATCCTATTGACTCAGATTACCCACATTCGTGTTTTTGGGCTCCAGAGGATCTGGATGTCCTTGTTTTAAGGAATTTTGAGGTGCACTCCTATGGCGACTTTGAGGGTTGATCAACGCGCAATTCGCATCGCAGCCCACTCTAGTTTGGGGATTGCGATCGCAATTCTCAGTACGGGTTTCAATCCCAGTCTGGCTCAAGACAGCTCAGTCGACGATATCCCTGAAGTTGATCCCGACACCAGCGGACGAGTCGATCCCGACAATCCAGATGCAGATATCCGCACTGACACTCCAGATATTACCTCCAGCACTCGCTTTTTCTGCCAATATACTAGCGGTGACTATACCGTCATGTATAACCCTAAAAGTCGTCCCAATGAAGCCTTTGCCTGGGCAGTACCCGCTGAAATGGGCGGCGGTTGGACCCCCGAACTGCGGTGTCAAGAAATTGCTCGACGCTTAGAAGAATATCGCCCAGACGGCTTGCTGGAACTCCAAACAGGCACTGAGAATGGCTACAACACCGTTTGTGCCACATCTGAAGCCGATCCCAGCTGCCGCATCGTGTTCACAGTTCCACCAGGACAAGATGCTACCAGCACGCGCAATGCCGTTTTTGATAATCTGACGGTTGCCAACAGTGGCCAAACCACTCAAGGCGTCAATACGTTTGTCGGCAATGGCGGCAACGATTCCCTGGGGCAAATCGTCAATATTGGTCGCTCTCTTTTTGGCAAACGGAATCGTTCCCAAAACGGTACCCAATTTACGGCAGGGATGAATCTCAGACCTCATCTCGACCCCGCAGATGGCGGCACCGGCAAAGCCTTCCGTAAAGGCGTTCCCATCACCAAACAACAGAATCGGACCCGCAATAGCAGCAAAGGATTAAAACTACAACCCGATCAATTCCGTTAGACTGCCCAAAATTGCTGTGGATTGAGGGAGAGTCTCCCTAAACCATTGGTCTCTCTTAATACTTGACCAGCCTTGGTAGAACTACCAAGGCTTTTTCGCTATAGCCTTCTTTTCCAGTTAGGATTTGAGAACGGCAAGGGGCTGGGAGTCCTACGGGGTCCGTCAGCATCATTCTTGCATAAAGTTTGATATACGCCATTGATTTTGATCCCATGACATCTGTGCAACCTGATCTTGCTCCTTGGGCCAGAGATACTGTGCTCCAATGGCTTAAAGAGAATGTCCCCGAGATCCGAATTCAACATATTCTGAGAGTCGAAGCCATGGCTCGAGACTTGGCTCAGCGACATCAGCTCGATCAAGAGCAAGCTGCCAGGGCCGGTCTGATGCATGATTTAGCCAAATATTTTCCGCCCGCACAACTCTTGGCCCTCGCCCAAAAGCACCAACTCCCCACCGATCCTGTGGATGAAGCTAATCCTCACTTGTTACATGCCCAAGTCAGCGCCCTAGTGGCTCAAGAAACCTTCGGTATTACGGATACTGAGATTCTAGCTGCCATCAGCAACCATACCCTTGGACAACCCCAGATGAGCGATTTAAGCTGCGTGGTCTTTCTGGCCGACAGCTTAGAACCAGGACGGGGCGATCGGCCCAAAGTCCAGGCAGCCCGAGAGATGAGTTACCAGGATCTTCACCATGCCGTCGCGCTCGTCTGTGACCTCACTCTGAAACACTTAGTGAAAACCCAACGCCTGATTCACCCCCGCATGGTGCTTACTCGCAACTGGGCATGGCTAGAACTTCAATCTTAAAATCACATCCAATTGAGGTTCAGCAATCTTGACATCCAACTCAAGTTTCCTAAGTTAAGGTGTAGAGGATAGCTCTATACATTTTCAAACTTTTGGTTTCTAATTCTTCTGGACAACCAACCATAAATACTCCCCTGTCACCTGCACAAGACTTAGCCCAAACCTTAGCGTTATGCTTGGCTGAAGCAGCCGATGACCGTAAAGGGGGCGACATTTTGGTGCTACAGGTCGCAGATGTTTCTTTTATCGCTGATTACTTTGTCATCGTCACTGGCTTTTCTCGCACCCAGGTGAGAGCAATTACAGAGTCTATGGAGAAAGCAGCTGAAGACCACTACCATAGGCTCCCGGTTCGTCAAGAAGGGAAAGCTGAAGGCACCTGGGTTTTGCTAGACTATGGCGACGTTATCTCCCATGTACTGATGCCAGAACAGCGGGAATACTATGATTTAGAAGCATTTTGGGGACATGCGGAGCGTCTACCTTTGCCCTTTCAATCTCCCTCTGAAGGATGATGGTTGTCTTTGCGATTAACAGTTGACAATCCACCCTAAAATTTTGAATACTAGATATTCGGCATACTTTTGTTCAGCTCGGATCAGGTCCATGCCCTAAATGCTGATGCTCAAGCAAAAACAGAGGATCAGATACCTGTACGGCTTATTGAGGCTCAAATCAAATGACTTTTGCAATTATCGAAACGGGTGGAAAACAGTTAAAAGTAGAACCCGGTCGATATTACGATGTTGATCGTCTAGCAGACGATCCAGATACCAAATTATCCCTCAACCAAGTCTTGCTCGTCCATGATGGCAATGAAGCCACGGTTGGCCAACCCTTAGTCAAAGGGGCGACCGTTGAAGTAACCGTGATGCAGCATCGCCGCGATCGCAAGATTATCGTCTACAAGATGCAGCCCAAAAAGAAAACCCGGAAGAAGCGGGGGCATCGTCAAGAACTCACCCGCTTAATGGTGGATGCAATTCATCTAGATGGTAAGGCTCTTGGGGCAGCAAGCACCAAAAAGACCAAGAAATCCAAAGCAAGCGACGAAGCAGTGGCTGTTGAAGCAGAAGTCGTTGCGGATTAGTTATTCCCAAGCAATTTCAAACCTTATCCCAAAGCATTCACGAGGACATTATGGCTCATAAGAAAGGAACCGGTAGTACCCGCAACGGACGGGACTCTAACGCTCAGCGTTTAGGGGTTAAGCGTTACGGCGGTGAAGTCGTCCGGGCAGGCAACATCATTATTCGTCAACGGGGCACTAAGGTTCATCCTGGTAATAATGTCGGTCGCGGTAGTGACGATACGTTATTTGCCACGATTGATGGCATTGTTACTTTTGAGCGCAAAGGTAAATCCCGCAAGAAAGTCAGCGTCTATCCTGCATAGAACTGCGCTTGATTAAAAGCACTTTTAGCATTGAATAAACGAGCTGCTAACTGTTCTGTAGCAGCTTGTTTTTGTATATCTGTGTTCAAGGCTCTCCTATCCTGGTAAGAAGCATGTTGTATCGACCTAGCCAGCCCTTGCCATAGGCAACATCCATGATTACACTTCTTACGGATTTTGGCCTAGAAGACGTTTATGTCGGCGTTATGAAAGGGGTTATCGCTGGCATTCATCCCCAGGCTCATGTCATTGATTTAACTCATCAAATCCCCCCTCAAAATATTGCCCTTGGCAGCTTCCAACTGGGCAATGCCTATCCACATTTCCCACCAGGTACGATTCATGTTGCCGTCGTTGATCCAGGCGTGGGCAGCCATCGACGAGCCATTGCGATCCAAATGCCTTCAGGCATACTGATTGGCCCTGACAATGGTCTATTTAGCCATGTTCTGCGGTATGAGGCTGCGATCGCAGCCGTAGAACTAACCAACAGCCAATATTGGTATTCCACCCAACCTAGCAATACCTTTCATGGCAGAGACATTTTCGCTCCAGCCGCTGCCTACTTAGCCAAAGGACTCTCTCTCCAGGTCCTGGGTCCCAAGGTACCCCTTTCGGCACTCACAGCCCTATCTAATATTTTTACCTGGCAACCCACCCCAAATGGGGGTACGGGCAATATTCAGGCTATCGACTATTTCGGCAATTTGATTACCAATATTCCTGCCAGCGAGGTCCAACACATTTCGTGGAGCCTACAGATTGATCAGCACCACATTCACAGTACGACCTCATACACGACGGAAGAAGCTTATCCCACCCTAAAAGCACTGGTTGGTAGTCATGGGTGGCTTGAAATCGCTCTTCCCAACGGCTCTGCTCATCACATCCTAAACAGCAAGATAGGAGAACCAGTAGAGCTACATCTCCATCCGTAAATTTTTTACCCTAGACCGTTCCCTCCATAACCCTCTTTTATCACTTTAGACAGATAAAAAATAGACTATTCTCAGTTTCTATTTTTCTAATGAGTGATGTCAGCTTCAAGAAGTCCAGAACCAACCATTGGCTTTGTTGATGAGTACTGCCAACTATTTGCAGAGTTATTTCCCCAAGTCCGCAGTTATGAAGCCTTCAAGCATCTCCATCTGGGGATGATTAGTGATATCAAACGTAAATCATTGCCCGCCATTGCAAGAGCAGTGGGCTTGGAGAACCATCAAAGCCTGCATCATTTTCTGAGTGAATCACCTTGGGTAGCGTCACATTTGTCTGACAAGAGATTGGACATCATCTTGAAAATACTGGATGGGCGCAGGTTAATTCTATTGATCGATGAGACGGGCGATTGCAAAAAAGGCAAGAGTACCGACTATGTGAAACGGCAGTATATCGGCAATGTGGGCAAGAAAGAGAATGGCATCGTCGCAGTCACTGCCTACGGGCTGTTTCAAGGGATGATTTTGCCTTTGTCCTTTGAAGTGTACAAACCCCGAGAACGTCTTAAAGAGGAGGATGAGTATCTCAGCAAACCCCAAATTGCTGCTGGAATGATCCGACAGTTGCAAGGGATGGGCTTTTGCTTTGAGCTCGTCCTGGCTGACAGCTTGTATGGGGAAGCTCAAACAAACTTTGTGAATGTCTTAGAGGAGTTAAAGCTGCCCTATATCCTAGCGATTCGTAGCAATCATGCGGTGTGGTTACCCGCAGAACAAGCAGTCTTTGCCGAACCGTGGCAGTCATTTGAACGAACCTTCAGCAATGGCACCACTGAAACTCGTTACAGGCAAGAGATCATTTATGGCCAGCGACACCACCAGAAGCGCTATTGGCTATTAACCACGGACCCCCAAACGCTACCAGAGAACTCAACCTCTTATGTCATGGCAGCGGCACCCGAGATCAAGCTGGATGAAATTGGGGATTGCTATGGCTTCAGAACTTGGATTGAGTATGGTCTCAAACAGTCTAAAGATACCTTGGGTTGGGCTGATTTTCGCATGACGCACTACGAACAAATTGAAAAGTGGTGGGAGATAGTGATGAGCGCTTTCTTGATGGTGAGTTTGTTCGCTGATGTCTTCAATGACTCTTGTCCAGTGGCACATCAACACTTTGCGCAGCATCCTTGGTGGGATAACCAAAACGGGTGGAAGAATCTGCTCAATAATGTGCGCTTGATCATTCAACCGTTAATCAGTTGGAATCTTCTAAAGCGCTGGTTAGAAGTCTTTCCCAGCCGTGCTTTGAAAAAGGGGTTTGAGCAACTCACATCAAAGATGGAGGCATTTTGCTGTCCACTGGTGAGGAAATTGCTCAAGCATCCTGATTTTCTCTCTGTCTAAAGTGATAAAAGAGGGATAAGACTCACAAACTTCCATCACAGACACCCGCTACAATGATCGATTAAGGCATCCCACCTGACTCATTCAACACCTTTGGATTCCACCCGCAGTAGCCAGGAGTTAACATATGTTTTCTTTCCTTGAAGCAACCTCAGACATTTATCAAGGCCACTTTGGGGAATTCACGATTTCTAAAGACGATCGAATAGAAGTCGTCATTTATCGTGGAGCAATGCTGCTAGCGGCTTCTAGCTTTGCCCTGGGCTCTATCCTATTTCTACTTTTAGGCCCTCAAGCTCATGTATTGTCATGGCTAACTGGCTTATTTATTTGTTTTGCAGTGGCAATCGGAGTGAGTTTAGCCACCATTCACATCTACATGAGTGCCTTACATCGAGCCCTACAAATCTTTTGGGCTATCGGCTTATCAGTTGCAGTCTATATTGCCATCACACAAACTTCCCCCCTCATTGCTAGCATTTATCAGCAGCCACTCCATCTATTTGGTGTTGGCTGGCTATTTGTTGCACTGACTGGGATTTTTTTTAAAGAAGCTTTTTGCTTCAATCATGGAGAGACCAAGCTGCTAACGGGTGTTGTCCCGATACTGCTATTAGGACATTGGTTGAACTGGCTACCTATCATAGGTGAAAAAGTCTTATTAGGTACTTGGGCAGTACTGTTTATGATTTTTGCATCTAGGAAAATCGTTAAACCCATTCCCCCAGATATCGGTGACAAAAGTGTATTTGAGTACCTGCACAACCAACAAAGGTCTACCCAACTAGAAACTAGCAACGACTAAAAACGCTATGAGTCAATCAACAGCCTGCATATATCATTAAATATTGATTTTGTCAAAAACATAAAGATAGATTGACAGATTTTGAAGAAACCTGGACAATCTATTTCTATCACTCAAATCCAGCATCTGACGCATACTACTATGTTTCTATAATCCTGCTTTGAACTGCACCAGTTGCAAATTCAACGTAGGCTTGATACAAGTAAGTGGCTCTTTTTTTATCAATTCCACTGTGAGGAGTTAAGAAACAAATGAAAATCAAACTAACTGCTTTAGCCGTTCTACTTGGCTTTTCCACCCTTTTAGGTGCCTGCTCAGATAGTGCATCTGAGTCTCCCAGCCCCGAAGCTTCTCCCGAAGCAGAGGCTTCCCCTGAAGCTTCTCCTGCTGAGTAAGCAATAGCGGTTTAAGTCAGCGTTGCTCTGTAGTCTTGTTATCGCTTACCGTATCTTAATGTCCTACGATACAGATTGAAGTGATCCTAGCAAGCAAATTGACTCAAACAGCTAAGAAATAAACTTCACTCAGAATTCTAGCAATTGGACAGTGACAATATCTTAAGTAAAAATTTAAGAAAACGAATTCTTAAATTGCTGCTAGATATCAACGCTGTCCGATTAGTGATTTCAAATACTTGACAAAAAGACGCTAGAATTTCTGGATGCTAGCGTCTTTTTAGTTAAAGAAACTTACCCACTCTGCACATCACTCCACAAGACTTGATGCCTATCCACTATTGGATAGGGACTTCTCCCAACAACTGTTAAACTCCAGCTGTCGCACATATTAAATATTATTCCCACTCATCCAAACATGGTGAGAATCAGTATACGTTTGAAGTCCAGAGACTAACAAATCCTACTTCTAGATTGACCCTCAAGAAAGATGAAGTCGATAGAACTTGGTCAAAATAAGTTGAGTTTGTCTATATAGAGATAGAGACCCCAATATGATTGCATCGAAGTCTTTTTACCTCATTAAAACCTAACTTTTCAACCAGATAGATCCTCTCTTTTTGAGTCGTCAATTTAGATCGAACTAAGAGATTCACACTTAAGTATCATTGAAATATCATTAAAAATGATTTGGCATTTATAACAGACTAAAGTATTTAACTTAAATGCGATCAAATCATGGAATTGAAATAGCAACAACGCACAATATGTTTATCGTAAACTAGCAGTACTTGCCAACCTCAACTCAACTTCCTTTTACTACGCACGTATAGCTTTAAATTGACTAGGATTATCTAAAAAAATAAATCCTGATGGAGTATAAACGAGCCTTATCAATACTGTAGTATTTACAGGCCCTTCAAATCTCAAGTCAATCTAGTTTCTGAGGTGCTCTTTAACTCTTTACAAAAACTAATATGGCTTGGTTAAAAGATGTTCTAGATATATCTTCAACCATCCTGCAGTTGTTTTGCTGAGAAAAGGTTGTCTTTTGAACTGTATTGATATGAACACCCTATGCATTTAATTTCACCTCGATTACCTGGCCTATTTTCTGCACTGACAGCCTCCATGCAGTAGATCCAAAGATTATATTGCGATGAGAAAAATAATTAAGAATCCAGTATAATTTTTATGAACTTTTATATTTTGACAAAGAATAGCTTTTTACTAACAACAGCCACAAAAACACACGCAAAGAAACCCATCGCTTTATTATTCAGTCTACTAAAGTAGCACCGAGACTTCTCCCCTTAAGGTTTACCTCAATGATCGATAGGTTAGGAAATTACTGCCTGCATCTCAGAAATCGTCACTTTTTACTTGTTGATATTATTGCCTTTACATTTATCCCACTGTTTGCTTTGAGCTTGCGCTTAGATAGTGCGCTGGGATTTATCCTGACTTTCGAACGATACCAAGCTGACTTATTGCTAGCCACCTTGCTATTTATGGTGATTAAACTCACTGTTTTCCTGTCAGGTGGTTTTTATAAGCACTACTGGCGTTATGCAAGCATTGATGAGTTGAGCAATGTTGCTGTGCTCACAGGCTCATCAGTTATTTTGCAAACTTTAGCATTTGCAGTGCTAAAATCCCTTTCCATTTTGTCCTTGCCACGATCCTTGCCGTTTTTGGATGGTCTGCTCACACTACTCATTATTGGCGGTATTCGGTTTAGTGTTCGGGCAATAGAACGGAGAAAGCGTCAACTTGAAACCTCTGAACGCAGAGACTTAAGGAAAAGAGCATTAGTTGTAGGGGCAGGTAATGCAGGTGTTGCTCTTGTACAAGAGCTGGAACGGAGTCCCCATATTGGTTTACTGCCTATCGCTTTTGTCGATGACAACCCTGCAAAATTAAATTTGCGCATCCGGGGATTACCCGTCGTTGGTAATCGGAATGTCATTCCAGATACGATTAAATCTTGGCATATTCAGACCGTGATTATTGCCATGCCTTCTTTATCAGGCCAGAGCCTACGAGATATTGTTGCACTATGTCAAATGACTGGCGTTGAGACCTTAACCTTACCAGCGTTACAAGATGTCTTAGTCGGTCAGCAAGATTTACAAAACAGCATTCGGGAAGTGCAGATTGAAGATCTGCTTCGTCGTGAACCTATCCAGACAGATATACAAGGTGTTCGTCAGCTTCTTAAAGGCCGCCGGGTATTGGTGACTGGAGCTGGTGGATCGATTGGTAGCGAACTCTGTCGACAAATCTTTCGTTGTGCACCAGCAGAACTTATTCTGCTGGGTCATGGAGAAAACTCTGTATTCCAGATACAACAAGAACTTCTCCAATATCAGAATCATAATGGTGTTGCCAGTTCTGATGTATCCGTTCCTATACTTAGACCTTTCATTGCAGATCTAAGACATCCCTCTCGCTTACGGTTTGCCTTTGAAGAGTACCAACCAGAAGTCGTATTCCATGCAGCAGCCCACAAGCATGTCCCTTTAATGGAAAATAATGCGCCTGAAGCTGTCACCAATAATGTTCTAGGCACCAAAGCATTAACTGATTTGGCCGTTGAATTTGGGGTACAACATTTTGTCATGATTTCTACGGACAAAGCTGTTAACCCTACCAATGTAATGGGAGCTAGCAAGCGTATTGCCGAAATGATTGTGCTAAAAGCAGCGCAAACTAGCGGACTCCCATTTGTCGTTGTTCGATTTGGCAATGTTCTGGGTAGTCGAGGCAGTGTGATTCCTACATTCAAACGACAGATTGCTGCAGGTGGACCGGTCACAGTGACTCATCCAGAGATATGCCGGTATTTTATGACCATCCCAGAAGCAGTGCAATTAGTCCTACAAGCAGTGGTGATGAGCCCTGGCGGGGAGATATTGATGCTGAATATGGGGGAGCCTGTAAAAATTGTGGATTTAGCGAAGGATCTCATTTGCTTATCGGGTTACCAAGTTGGCAAAGATATAGAAATTGCTTATACCGGGTTACGGCCCGGCGAAAAGCTATTTGAAGAGTTGTTCCTGCCAGATGAAGAATATCAAAAGACTGGGCATGAGAAGTTGCTGGTCGTCAAAAATGCTAGTCAAAATATTCCTAGTCAGCTATTGCAACATGTTGCTGATTTACTGCAATCTGCATCCATTAACGATTCCATGGAAATTCGGTCTTTACTTCAGAAGCTAGTACCTGGATATCAGACCAAGACGCCTGTCTCGCCTCGTTAACGATATTTTTGTAGATACCAGCTAATCTACTGGCTAGTCACAAGAGGTGTAGAGTGCATCAGCCACAGGGAACTTATGAGATTACGAGACGTTCATGACGATACAAGCATGTAGCTTGACCATGCTTTCTACTTCGAGTCCTTAGACATACGAAATATATGCTGCTTAGCGGTCACATCAGTTACAACCTCGCCAATATGACGTTGAGAAGACTTGCCACAGAGCATATATCAATCTCGTTATTGTGATATAAACACTTGAATGAGCATCTGCCTAGACTTATTAAGTCAATGAGTTCCTTCTAGAGTCCTTTCCCCATTGTGTCTGATTCATCTAATTTGTTTAATCACTTAAAAGCAAAAATTCTTGATCGTACAGCAGTTGTTGGAGTAATCGGCCTCGGGTATGTAGGATTACCATTTGCTGTCGAAAAGGCCAAAGTGGGATTTCATGTGATTGGAGTGGAGCAGAATCCCGATCGTGCCGATGCTGTAAATGCAGCTCAAAATTACATTCATGATGTTGATTCTGATGAGTTAGCAGCAGTAGTTGCCAACGGTAAGCTCAAGGCTATCTGTGGGTTTGATCAGGTCTCGCACATGGATGTATTGGTGATTTGCGTACCAACACCATTATCCAAAAATATGACTCCAAACCTCTCTTATATCGAGAGCGTGACCCAGGGGATAGCACCAGAATTGCGTTCCGGTCAATTGATTACCCTTGAATCAACGACTTACCCTGGTACAACGGATGAAGTGATTAAACCTGTGTTGGAGTCTAGCGGCTTAACGCAAGGTAAAGATTTTTTCTTAGGCCACTCTCCTGAACGGGTTGATCCTGGTAATCAGCGTTACACCACTAAGAATACCAATAAGGTTGTTGGTGCATCTGACCCTGTCTCCCTAGAAATCGCTACCCTTTTTTATCAGCAAACCATTGATCACGTCGTTCCCGTCAGCAGCGCTAAAGCTGCTGAGCTAGTTAAGGTTTTTGAGAATACCTTTAGGGCAGTCAATATTGCTCTAGTCAACGAGTTAGCCATGCTATGTGATCGCATGGATCTGAATGTCTGGGAAGTACTGGATGCCGCTAACACCAAGCCTTTTGGGATTATGCCTTTCTATCCTGGGCCAGGGGTTGGCGGGCACTGCATTCCCATTGATCCACATTATCTAGAGTGGAAAGCTAAGGAGTTCAATTTTGAAACTCATTTTATTGCTTTAGCAGGAGAGATCAATCGGCGGATGCCCGAATTCGTCAGAGAAAAAACGCTACGAACCCTGAACCAGATAGGTATAGCCCCATCAAAAGCGAAAGTGCTGGTCATGGGAGTTGCTTATAAAAAAGACTTAGGAGATTGGCGTGAATCTCCTTCTATTGACATCGTTAAGCTACTATTACGCGATCACGTGAGCTTGGATTATTATGATCCTTTTGTGCCAATAATTACGATTGAAGGGCATCAGATGCAATCCGTTGATTTCGGGAACACAACCTTAAGTCAATATGATCTAGTCATTATTGCCACAGACCATTCCGCCGTTGACTATGCTCACTTAGTAGAACAGTCAACGGCAATACTAGATACTCGTGGGATTACCCGAAAATTATCAGACGCACAATCTACCTCATATCAATCTAAAATTACACTGCTCTAGATCCATTTAGAATTCGTCAGTCTCTCTATGAAACAAGTTGTTGTCGTCGGCGCAGGAAACTGGGGTAAGAACCTCGTCAAGAATTTTCATGAACTCAATGCTTTAGCAGGAGTGGCTGAAATGAGTTCAGATTTGCGTCAGGCGGTAGCCAATAGCTATCCAGATCTTCAGGTGTATGCTGATTATCGCGATGTTTTAAATACCGACATTTCGGCCATTGTCATTGCAACACCAGCACCGACCCATTATTCATTGGCAAAAGCAGCTTTAGCTGCCGGTAAAGATGTATTTATCGAAAAACCAATGACCTTAAACACACAAGATGCGATCGCATTGGCGAAATATGCCGATCAACACGATCTCATTTTGATGGTGGGACATTTATTGCTGTATCAACCTGCGATCGCATGGATGAGAGACTATCTCTCTACTGGAAAAGCAGGTAAAGTCCTCCATGTTATGGCCCAACGAGCCAAGTTGGGAAGAGTCCGTGCAGAAGAAAATGTATGGTGGTCCTTTGCCCCCCATGACGTCTCCGTTGTTCTCGATCTACTGGGCAACCCGACGCTCAAATCCATCCAAGCCAGCGGTCATGCCATACTTCAGCCGGATGTTGAAGATAATGTGCATGTTGATTTGGTCTTTGAGAATGGCCAAACCGCTCATATTCATGCGTCTTGGTATCACCCTTTACTACAGCGATGCACCACTATCCTGGCAGAACAGCAAATGCTGGTTTATGACGAAGTCACCCAACAAGTCACCGTTTACGAAAAATCCATTGATACCAATCTTCAAAATACAGATACAGGGTCCTGGCTCGCTAACGTAGCGACAACACAGCCCCTTAAGTTAGAGTGCGAACATTTCCTTGAATGTTTGAAAACACGCCAACAGCCCCGATCGAATGGTTGGAATGGAGTTGCCGTAGTTGACATTTTAGAAAAGGCCCAGGAGGCAATGCGTGGGTGAGTCAAATAGAAAGCAACGAGACTATTTTATTCATGAATCTTCCTATGTCGATGAAGGTGCAAAGATTGGTACAGGGACTAAAATTTGGCATTTTTGTCATATTTATGGCAAAACCCTAATCGGCCAAAACTGTGTTTTAGGTCAAAATGTGACTGTTGCGAACAATGTCATCATCGGCAATCAATGCAAAATTCAGAATAATGTCTCCCTGTATGAAGGTGTCATCTTAGAAGACTATGTCTTTTGTGGCCCCAGTATGGTGTTTACCAACGTTAAAACACCTCGGTGTGAATTTCCACGTAATACCAGTGCTGACTACCATAAAACCTGGATCAAACGCGGCGCTAGTATAGGTGCCAATGCCACTATTGTCTGTGGAGTAACCTTACACGAAGGTGCGTTCGTTGCTGCTGGAGCAGTGGTTACTAAGGATGTTCCTGCCTACGGCATGGTTGCTGGTGTTCCAGCCCGTCTCGTAGGTTGGATGAGTGCCTATGGAGATATTTTAGAATTCGACAACACTGGCTATGCTGTAGACTCAGCAGGTAACCAATATCAAAAAGTCACTGAAATAGAAGTCCGCAAACTTTAGTACCCAGGCATGAAAATTCCGATTCTTGATCTCAAACCCCAATATGCCAGCATCAAAACCGACATCCATACTGCTCTTGATCGGGTCCTGGAATCTGGCGCTTTCATTATGGGACCGGAAGTCAAACAGTTTGAGCAAGAAGTGGCCGCTTACCTCGGGGTCCAACATGCAATTGGTGTCAACTCAGGCACCGATGCTTTAGTCATTGGCCTTAAAGCATCTGGGATAGGGCCAGAAGATGAGGTCATTACGACTCCCTTCTCGTTTTTTGCTACAGCAGAATCGATCAGTAATGTAGGGGCCAAACCGATATTTGTGGATATTGATCCCCAAACATTTAACCTAAATGCTGATCACATTGAAGCTCAAATTACCCCAAAGACTAAGGCCATTTTACCCGTACATTTATATGGTCATCCAGCGGCTATGGCGACCATTATAAAAGTTGCCCAAAAATATAATCTAAAAGTGATTGAGGATTGTGCCCAGGCATTTGGAGCACACTATAGGAGTGATGAAGACAACAATGAGTCAGCCAACGACCCATTAAAAGTTGGCCACCTCCGCGATCAAGCAGTAGGAACGATAGGAGATGTTGGGGCCTTTTCATTTTTCCCATCTAAGAATTTAGGGGCTTATGGTGACGGAGGTCTCATCACCACAAATGACGATGCCATTGCAGAGACCGCTAAGATGCTCCGCGTCCATGGGGCGTTGAAGAAGTATCACAATGAGGTATTAGGATATAACTCTCGTCTTGATGCTATTCAAGCGGCTATTTTGAGGGTCAAATTGCAGCATATCGACGGTTGGAATAGAGGACGTCGCCAAGTTGCCCAAAGTTACAATGACGGTTTAGCAAATTTACCTGGGATTGTGACACCACAGGTTGTTAAAGGACATGTATTCCACCAATATACAGTTCGCGTCTTAGATGGGAAGCGTGATGCGCTCAAGCAGTATCTAGCAGACCATGATATAGGGTCGATGATCTATTACCCCGTCCCTCAAGATCAGCTACCTGTTTATCTGGGCCAGTACGATACGCTGGAAGTGAGTAGTCAATATACCCAAGAAGTCTTAAGTCTACCGATTTGGCCAGAGCTTCAGCCTGATACTCAAAACATCATCATAAAAACTATCCAAAAATTCTACTTTGGGTAAGTCATCAAAAACCAGGCGAGAATTTTGCTGAAGCGTAGTCAGAAACTCACGAACATACCCTTCTTCCGTAATGTCTTCACATTGATGACAGGCACTGCTTTAGCACAAGCCATTCCAGTCGTTTTGTCGCCAGTTCTAACCCGAGTCTACTCGCCAGAAACATTTGGTGGGCTAGCCCTCTTCATGTCTATCTCAATTATCATGGCCATCCCAGCTACTGGCCGGTATGAGCAGTCCATCATCTTACCTGAAGAAGATGGCGATGCTCTCAATATTGTTGTGCTATGCATTAGTCTTGCTGCAACTTTTTGTATATTTCTTTGGTTATTTTTTTATGGGTTTAGTGGTCCAATTGCTACCATTGTTAGCCTAAAAAACTTAAATACTTACTTACGTCTTTTACCAATTTCAATATTTTTACTAGCTGCTTATCAATCAACATACTATTGGTTTAATCGCGTTAAATCATATAGAATTATTACCTTCAATAAGGTGACATTATCTTTGGCTGTAGTAACCACTCAGCTGGCTCTTTATAAGGTATCTGATGTTGGTTTAGTGATTGGCTATGTATTCGGGCAGTTTATTGGGGTTATATATGCTGTCTATCAAATGCTGGCCTTCCTACTTAAGCATCCAGGACTAGTCGATATCAATCTTAAGCGCATTAAGCAACAAGCTCAACGTCATATCAAATTCCCGAAATTCTTGTTGCTCGGGCACATGATGAATGCGGTCTCTGGGAATATGCCCATTATGCTATTTCAAAGTCTTTACGGCCCTGCATTTTCGGGCTTTTATTCACTAACGTTTCGAGTCATAGCGCTGCCGATGGCCCTGCTTGGTAATGCAATTAGTGATGTTTTTCGCGAAGCAGCCTCTAAGCAGTACATCGCTAAAGGGGAGTGCAGTCAACTTTTTTTAAAGACATTCAAGTACCTCCTGCTAATCGCTGTTATACCTTTTGCTGTTTTTCTAATTGCAAGTCCTTACTTGTTTACTTTATTTTTTGGTCAAGCATGGGTTCAATCTGGTGTTTATGCGCGTCTGCTGTCACCAATGCTGTTTTGCCAATTTATTACGATCCCTCTTTGCTCAATGTTTATTATTGCCGAAAAGCAAGAGTTAGATCTAGTATGGCAAATCGTTAGGTTTTTCCTTTCAATTAGCTCAATCTGGGTAGGATATACCATCTTTCAGAGTGATGAATCATCAGTGTTACTATTTTCGATAGCATTTTGTGTTTTGTATTTGGTGAGCGGCGTCATGAGCTATTCCTTTAGCTGCTCAAATCGCAACACTTTAGATGCAGGTTAATTCAGGTACAGAGTAGTGTGATGCGCTATATACAAACTCTAGCCCGAGGTATCTCCAGGCAATCAATCGCAAAATTTAGACTTAAATTATTTCGACCTTTTTTGGCTCAGAAATATATTGACTATGACTCTGAAGACTTTGTTGAAGGCTTAGAGAGAATTGGGATTCTCCCTGGAGATCCTCTATTCTTGATGTGTTCTCAAGATCAAATCTATTTAAAGACCGGCAAGTTAGTTCCCGTGCAATCTATGCTCAAAGATCTCATGGCTTATTTAGGAGAAGAAAGCACAGTAATGGCATTATGCTTTCCTGTAGGCCGCGATCAAATATCAGCAAAAAAAAAGATATTTAATGCCAAGAAAACAGCGACTGAGTCCGGTATGCTAGCTGAAATACTTCGCAGGAAGAAAGGTTCCGTGCGCAGCCTAAATCCTATTTTTAGTGCTGTTTCTTATGGTCGAAAAGCCCATCTATTCTCTGATAGTCACCATTTATGTCCTTATCCTTTTGGTCCTTTGTCACCTTACTATCAGATGATGAGTGCTGGGGGGAAATATTTGGGGATTGGCGTTGGCTTTGAAGCATTTACACCATGTCATATGATTGAAGACCACTTCAAAAAAAGGTTTAAGCACACAATCTATTATGAAGAGCCTGAAGAATTCACAGTGCAGTCATCTGATGGGTGTGAGCAGCAAGTCAGTACATTCATGCGAAACCCTGAAACTTTCCCTAAAGGTGGGTATGACCCTATTTATTATTTTAACTTGCTAGATATCTCCAACTCACAAACATTAACTCGATCTGGAGTTAAGCTCTTCACATTTAAAATTCAAGATTTTTTTGATGCTGCAGTTCATATTTATGAGTCTAAAAGAGTTACTGTTTGGGATACAGGTTCATTAATTTTTAATTTATCAAAAGCGACAAAGCAACTACTGCGCAAAGCATTGAAATCCTGAACAGAGTAAAAGACGTATAGCTTTTTTATATTTATAACCTCAGACTCAATAGCCCATCATCTAACCATATTCTATTTATTTTAGTATTGATAAATAAGGGATTCTACATGCACTCAACAAGACCTTTGTCGATCTCCGTGATTGATGAGCTTATTCAAGAAATTTTGAGAATAAATAAACTCCAAAGCAATTTCCTGGCAGACGCAGTTCAAACTCTGTCGAAAAGTGACATTCAACTTTTTAGCCAATACCTTAATTATTGTCTGGATCAGCAATTAACATTAGGGTACTTAGCTAAATGCTATGACTTAATTGTCAAAGATACTTTTACGCAACAGCTCTACTTCAAGCGCCACGGGCACTATAAGCATTCGTCTTATGCTGAAGTTGAGTCTTTGGTTTATCGCAATGCAGACTATATGAGCATGTATATGTATGGCTTAGCCATCACGACTTTTTTATGGCCTAATCATGCTCAAATGAAACAGTTTTTTAAGGAGATGTTACCTAAGACGCAGTCTGGACGATATTTGGAAATTGGTCCAGGACATGGCTTTCACATGATGGAAGCCATGCAACATTCACAGTATGATCAGTTCTTGGGAATCGACATTAGTCCTACAAGCGTGTTGCTGACTCAAAAAATTCTTTCTAGCCACTATTTTGGTCAATTCGAGAATTACGATATCAAAGAGTGTGACTTTTTAACGTGGGAGCCCAGTGATCAATATGATGCAGTAGTCATGGGAGAAGTACTGGAGCATGTAGAGCAACCTCAACAATTTCTGCAGAAGATTGCTGCACTGACCCACGGTAACTCACATATTCATGTGACAACCTGTATTAATTCTCCCGCTATTGACCATATCTACTTGTTTAAGCACGCTCAGGATATTGCCAATATGGTTAAAGCTAGTGGTTTATATATCAAGCATCAATTGTTGATTCCATACCAATCAACGACTTTGGCGACATCTGAACAGGACAAGCTGCCGATTAATATCGCTCTTATTCTGGGCAAGGTTGATGCTTAGCTCTAACCCGTTTGGATTGGATTTCCATCATTTTGGCCTGGCTGTTCGGAAGCCACAAAAAGCCATCCACTTCTTGAACGATCTGAATTATCAGATTGGTCCTGAAACATATGATGAGTTGCAGAATGTCAACTTAAGGATGGGTGAGCATTCATCTATGCCTGATGTGGAGTTGATCTACCCAGCTGATTCACCGGGGCCTCTCGATCAATGGCTATCCGAGCAGCCTCAGATCATTTACCATCTCTGTTATGTCAGTGCGAATGTGGAACAGACTGTAGATCAACTTCGTCATAAACATCGCATAATCACGATTTCTCCCCCTAAGCCTGCAATTTTATTCAATTTTCAGAAGGTGTCTTTCTATCAGATACATGGGTTTGGCCTGGTTGAAATTCTGGAATGTACAGCGAAAAGATAATGTTGACCTTTTCTGAGATTCAGGATGTTCTGAATCAGATATCGGCGGAAAATCAACCCGAGCTGGGTATTTCGGTTCTGCGAAATATTACTGTTGAGCCCATAGAGCCGTATCTTACCTATTTTGCTTATCAAATGGGATTCTCTGCCCAGGTGCAGTGGGGAGGGTACGATTGCAGCATTCAAGATGCGCTTGAAGACAATCCACAACTGTTCAGTAGTCAAACAGATTGTGTTCTCGTTTTTCTGAAATTAGAAGTTTTATCTACTCAATTAGCCCAATGTTTTCCCACCTTAACGGCGGCGGAGGTTGATGCAGAATGTGATCGAATTCTAGAGTATGCTCAAACGATTATCCAAGGAATTCGTCGTCAAACCACAGCCATGATCTTATGGATGGGTTTTGAGCGTCCACTTTATCCCAGTTGGGGTATTCTTGACCTGCAAAGGCAGACAGGGCAAACCGCAACTATACAAGGGTTAAATGCTGCCATACAAAGTATCTTGCTCAAGCAAGAGAATAGTTATTTCGTTGATTTAGATTTACCCCTTGCCCGCATCGGCAGCCATCATTACTTTGATAATCGCTATTGGCATATCGGTCGATCACCCTATACCAGACAAGCATTATGCGAGATAGCGACTGAAGTATTTAAATATATTCGGGCCTTAAAAGGACAAAACAAAAAATGTCTAGTCCTCGACTGTGATAACACCCTATGGGGAGGCGTGATTGGTGAAGATGGTCTCGCCGGTATCAAATTAAGCGCTAATTCTTATCCTGGTTCTAGTTTCTACGAATTTCAGCAAGAAATTCTGACCCTTTACCATCAAGGGATTTTGATTGCCTTGTGTAGCAAGAACAATGAAGCCGAAGTATGGGATGTATTTCATAATCATCCTGACATGGTCTTACAAGAATCTCATATTACCTGTGCCCAAATTAATTGGGATGACAAAGCCCAAAACCTCTGTCACATCGCAGAAGAGTTAAACATAGGACTTGATAGCTTAGTATTTGTGGACGATAGCGAATTTGAAGTCAATCTTGTCCGACAACTGCTTCCTGAGATAGAAACCATCCACCTACCCAGTAAACGGTCAACAGACTACCGTCTAATGTTAGCGAGCTGTGGTTGGTTTGACATGCTAGCCCTCACCCAAGAAGACTTAAACCGTGGCGCCATGTACTCTGCGGCCCGGCAGCGCACCCAAGCTCAACAACAGTTTACGAGCATTGCCCAATACCATGAATCCTTAAAAATGGTTGCTGAGATCTCTTTTGCTGATGAGTTCTCAGTGCCACGGATAGCACAGTTGACTCAAAAAACGAATCAATTTAACTTGACGACCCAACGATATTCTGAAGCGGATATTGCAGATTTTATCAGTTGCTCAACGTCAGATGTTTTATACCTACAGTTGAAAGACAAATTTGGCGTCTACGGTATTGTCGGGGTTTGTATTGTTAACTATCAAGATGACCATGCGGTGATTGATTCGCTGTTGCTGTCTTGCCGAGTGCTAGGCAGACATGTTGAAGAGGCATTTTTGCGTGAGATTCTCAAACTCGCATCATATCGAGAGTGTCAGACTATTGAGGGACAGTACAAACCTACACCCAAGAATATGCAAGTCCAATCATTTTATTGCGATCGCAATTTCACTGAACAGGCTGCTGGACGGTATTATTTAGACCTTGCCTATTCCCAAGACGTGCCCACAAGCCGTTTTGTTGGAGAAATTATCTCTCAGGTAACTAAAGGAGACTAATACCTATGCCTGCAACAAATCAAGAACGAGTTATTCAAGTCATCTCCAATATCCTCAATATCCCGACAGATAAGCTCACTCTAGACTCTTCGCCAGCATCCATTGAACAATGGGAATCTATGAAGCATATCAACTTAGTTCTAGCCATTGAAGAGGAGTTTGATGTTCAGTTTGATGATGAACAAATCGCTGAATTACAGTCTGTAAAATCAATTATTACAGCAGTTGAAAACACTAGTGCATGAACTGTATCAGCATACCCAGTAACAGATCCAAGGCCAGTCGTGTCTAAACCAACACTGCAAATTGAGATGCCTGATTCATATTGGGCAGAACGGAGATATATAGTTCGAGTCATTTTTGAAGAATTTCTAGGGCTTCAAATTCAAATCACAAAACACTCCCAATCTAATGTGATCATTACGGCTAGTGATCATCGGCAGTTAATCATTGCAGACACCCTTTTCTCGACACCAAAACACTTATGGCTAACGCAAACCTCCTTGCCAGCTCACCCCCTCAAGATATGGAAGTTCAGCACTACGAACTTAGAAGCACAGTTAGTTCACCCGAATATTCCTGTCATTTTTGGCGATAATCCACATAACCCCGACTTCGTATCTCAAAGAGAAAATCAAATTTATTTGGGGTTAGATATATTGGGATCTGCCTTTTTTATGTTGACGCGTTATGAAGAAGTGGTTAAAACCGAGCGCGATTCGCTAGATCGGTTTCCAGTCTCGGCCTCTTTGGCTTATCAAGAAAACTTTATAATGCGACCAATTGTTAATGAATACATCGAAATCCTCTGGACATATCTGTTGGTTCTGTGGCCAAGGCTTACAAGAAGACACCATCATTTTCAAACTTACGTCAGTCATGATGTGGATGAGCCATTTCGCTATGTTTTCTCTGGGCCAAATAGATTGCTCAGACGCTGTCTGGGAGATGTAGTCCGTCGTAAGAGTTTAATAACAGCAGCAAACAGTATAAAGTCTTGGCTTGAAGTAAAGCAGGGAAATCTAATAGCTGATCCCTGCAACACTTTTGATTTTATTATGCAGGTCAGCGAAACACAGGGACTTAAAAGCACTTTCTACTTTATTGCAGATCACACCTGTCACCCCATTGATGGAGACTACAACTTAGATCATCCATTGATGCGCGATTTGCTTGCCAAGATTAAGAATCGAGGGCATGAACTAGGACTTCATTCCAGCTTCAACACTTATAAAGATAGCAAGCAAACTCGAAAAGAGTTTGAGGCCTTGCTAGCCGCTTGTGCGCAAGAAGATATTCACCAAGATATTTGGGGTGCACGTCAACATTGCCTTAGGTGGTCTACACCAATAACTTGGCAGAATCTAGCGGAAGCTAGATTAACCTATGATTCAACACTAACTTTCCCAGAACACGTGGGATTCCGATGTGGAGTTTGCTTCGACTTTCCAGTATTTAATCTCATTTCAAGGCAATGTCTAAGTTTGTTCGAGCGTCCACTAATTATCATGGACTCAACCATACTGGAGTACAACTATATGAACTTAAACTTATCTAATGGAGAAGCCTTGAAGACAATTAAAGGAATAAAAGACATCTGTCGATTATTCGAAGGGAACTTCACCTTGCTTTGGCATAATAGTCGACTATCAACACAACAAGAAAAAGCTATTTATCAGCAGGTTATTCGCGCCTAAATATATCAGTCAATTTATTCATTAATCTTAATTATTCACTAAAAAAGCATTATGGGCATAGGAAACATTACTTTTCTAATAGGATGGTACATATTCTTATTTATAATAGGTATCTTACTTGAAAAATTAACCTGCTGTTTCTCTAGATTAAGTATATTTACAGTATTTTTCTATGCTTTCTTTATCAAGCATGGAATAATGATTCCTTTTACAATAGATATTAATTATGAGCAAATAGGCTTGGATTTGCCAGAAGCAGTCTTGCTAAGATGGACTGCTTCTTTAATGCTAATGTATATCAGTTTTATAATTGGTATCATAATTTCCCGACCCTTTTTTGGAAAACGAAAGCTCAGTCGAAAAGCATATAAAGAGGCAATAGCAAACTTATCCACACGAAAAGCAAGTGATTTGAGAAGTATTTTTCCACTTTTTGCTTTTAGCATATCTACACTAACCTTTGTTGTATTATGGAGAACTGATTTTCTCACTTATTTATTTTCTGGAAATTTTTCTGGCGAAGCCTATAAAGCAGCAAGGCTTGCTTATGGAGAAAGCGTAAGTAGTTTTAACGGTATATTATTGAGAGTAGCTAACACTCTTAAATTCACTGCACTACCACTATGTACTTATATCTTGTTTTTCATGAGAAAGAAAAGCAAAAGATACACGTTTCTATTTATATACTTATTAAGTATTACCTTATTACTAAATTTGATATCAGGACAAAAAGGTGGAATCGTCTTAATTCTATTGGGCACCTTTTTTTGTTGGCTGCTTGCATCTGGAAATATCACGATTTCCCTTGCTAGCAAGATTGGGAAACGTTCCGCTTTAGCCGTCATGTTTTTAGTATTTTTTCTACTTCCTTTTCAGTATTGGATTCAATATCCTAGTATTAATTATCAAGTCGCTTTAATGGCAGTTGTCAATCGCTTAAGCGGTGAAGTGACAAGAACCTTACAACTACACTTTCATGTGTATCCAGATATATTTCCACATTTATATGGTGCTAGTTCTTCCTTTATGAATATATTTACAGGTAGTGATTTTATTCATGATCCAGGACGTGTTATACGAGGCTATATTGCTTTTGGTGATATATATGATGCCACTGGATCTTGGAATGCTGCATTTATTGGTACTGCCTGGGCTGACTTTAGCTACTTTGGAGTAGTGCTCCAATCACTGTTAGTAGTTTTCCTGCTATCGTACTACCATCAATGGTTTGTAAAGTCTCAAAAAACCCCTATGGTTCTGGGTACATATGTTTCATTATCAATGTCAACTTTCTTTCTCTCAGAGGGGAACTTGCTGACAACATTATTTTCTTTTGGTCTAGGACTAAACTTCTTGATCTACTTGATAATGCGTAAGTCTCGCTTAGTAAGAAGCAAGAAGACACAACCTACTCTTGCTTCACAAAGATAGTTTAAGAGCAGGTAGAACATATAGTAAACATATGAGACTTACACTCTTTTGGAGCTTCTATCAGGGCTATTTAGAATCTTTTTATGAGTCCCACCCTCAATTAGAGGAAAGAACGTATCAATATCAGGTAAATTTACTTTTATCTGACTACTTTGGCTGGCCTCCAGCATTAGCTAAAAAGCTAGAATGTTTAGGGTATGAGGTGCAAATTTTAATCGTCAATGCTGAACCACTCCAGTACAAATGGGCTGAAGAAAATGGTTTTCATTTCACGAAAAACTGGCAGTATGAAATAGCTTATGAGCAAGTCAGGCAGTTTCAGCCAGAGATTCTTTGGATTGGCTCAATGTTTAATTTTTATGGCGATTATTTACAAACTCTGAGACAAATTTGCCGTAAAGTTTTTGCATGGATCGCATGTCCAATATCTCCATCTTTAAACTTATCGGGTATTGATTGTGTCTTAACTTCACATATAAATTTCCGAGATAGTTTTAGACGACAAGGGCAGGCAAGTGAACGTCTTTTTCCTGCTTTTGAGCCTAATATCCTTAATCTCTTAGATAATGTTAAATCAGATATAGACTGTAGTTTTATTGGAAATTTGACTTGGGCACATCTCAAACGTATTCAAGTACTTAAGCAACTGTCTAAACAAACTCCTATTAGAATTTGGGGAAATCGTCCAACTCTATTATCAAAAGGTTTATTAAAGAAGGGATATATACGTACTTTGTTGGAAGCGAATTCTTTGCGTACCAATATCCAATCAAGTATTTGGGGAATGGAAATGTATAGAATCCTGGCCCGCTCATGTATGACAGTTAATGTCCATGGAGAAGTTGCTGGAGGTATTGCAGGCAATATACGAATGTTTGAAGCTACAGGAGTTGGGACGTTGTTAATAACTGAAAATTCACCTAACATTCGAGAGCTTTTTGACCCTAACAAAGAGGTTGTAGTATACGACACCATTAATGATTTGGTAGATAAAATCAATTACTATATTCAATATCCTAGACAGGCATTAAAGATTGCTAAAGCAGGACAACTAAAAACTTTAGAGTCTCATACTACTTCTTATCGCAGTGAGCAACTTGCTAAAATTTTCAATTTATATATTAGCAAGTAGGTAAATTGGTTTTAAAAATCTTTATTTCAAATATTTTATATGATAATAAATATATTTATAGATTAAGGTTTCAAGCATGTTGATCTTTTTAAAGAGTCTACCATACATAGTTTTACAGGCTCTCTATAAAGTGATAGGACTTATAAAAAGCATGCATTATCGTTCTATTGCCACTATTGATTGCAATGCCAAGATATTTCATACTGCAAAAGTCATTAATATACGAGGAGATAAATTAGCAATCAACATAGGTTCAAAGACTCATTTACTTGGCGAATTGCTTACATTTGGACATGCAGGACATATTCAAGTAGGTGAAGATTGTTATGTTGGAGAGAATTCTCGAATATGGTCGGCTAACAAAGTAGAAATAGGTAATCGTGTACTGATTTCACACAATGTCAATATCCATGATACTGACGGACATCCATTAAATAAGCAGCTGAGATATGATCATTTTCTGGAAATAGTAACAAATGGACATCCTAAAAGTGAACTAGAAATTCCTTCATCTGCTATACAAATTCATAATGATGTTTGGATTGGGTTTAATGCTACTGTTTTAAAGGGTGTTACAATTGGTGAAGGTGCAGTTATAGGAGCTGCTTCCGTTGTGACTAAAGATGTCCCACCTCATTCGATATATGCTGGCAACCCAGCATGTTTTATTCGTTGGATTTGATGAATGAAACTTTCAAAATTCTTCCAAAGACTTTACTCAGCAGCTGATGAGTTAGCAACATTAGTAGATCGTATTGAACGCCTTCAAGAGGCAGTGGGAAGATTGGAAATGCGACAGCTAGATCGAATAAAGTCTAGGGATTTACATGACTATGAATTTCAAGTCTTCTCTCAATGGGGAGAAGATGGAATTCTCCAGTTTTTGATCAATAATATATCAATAAAAAACCGGATATTTGTAGAGTTCGGCGTAGGCGATTATTCAGAATCGAATACTCGTTTTATGTTAAAAAATCGCAACTGGTCTGGCTTAATAATTGATGGCTCCGAGAAGAATATTCAAAAAATAAGACAAAGTGACTTACCCTGGAAATATGACTTGAGAACCGAACATTCTTTCATTACTAGAAATAACATTAACCAGCTTATTTCTAGTAATGACATACATGGAGATATTGGAATCCTCTCAATTGATATTGATGGGAATGACTATTGGGTGTGGCAATCCATTGAAAGTATCAAGCCTAGAATTGTCATATGCGAATACAACAGTCTTTTTGGGTACAAATATGCTGTAACAACTCCATATGATCCAGATTTCATGATACATAAAGCTCACTTTTCTGGATTGTACTGGGGTGCTTCGATTACTGCCTTTCATGTCTTAGCTAAGCAAAAAGGATACTCGTTAGTCGGTTCTAATTCAGAAGGCAATAATATCTTTTTTGTTAGAGATGATGTCTTAGGCGATCTTCCAGCCTATACTCCTGAAGAAGCTTATGTGAAATCAAAGTTTCGAATTTCACGTTCTCGTACTGGTGAACTATCTTTTCTTGATTTTGAAGCAGGGTTAGAAGTCATGAAGGATATGCCTTTGTATGATGTCAACACTGATAGCCTAATTAAAGTACGTGATCTTACAGCCGTTGAGGTTGATGGATGATGCAAGTTGAACAAAACAGATGTCTAACGTGGGAAGAGGCTGTTCAATATCTCCTATCTAACCCTGAACAACAGGAGTTGGTTAAAGCTTGTTACTATGATGCTCCTTTAGTGGATGCAGCCAATCGATATTGGTGTAGTGAGGAATGGCATGCCATTAATGAGTTGCTTCCTACTACCGTTGGATCAGCACTCGACATTGGAGCTGGTAATGGCATTGCGAGCTATGCTCTGGCCAAAGAAGGATGGCAAGTTCATTCATTAGAACCTGACCCTAGTAACCTAGTCGGTGTCGGTGCCATCTATCATCTTGCAAAAACTGCAGAGTTACCGATTCAAGTAACACAAGAATTTGGAGAGACGCTTCCTTTTCCAGACCAATCATTTGAGTTAGTCTTCGCCCGTCAAGTTCTGCATCATGCCCAAGATCTACAAGAACTTTGCAAAGAAATCAACCGGGTATTAAAGCCAGGTGGTAAGTTTATTGCTGTCCGCGATCATGTCATTTCATCCAAAGAAGATTTACCAAGATTTCTTGAATCTCATCCTTTGCATCACTTATACGGAGGTGAGAATGCTTTTTTGTCTACAGAATACATCAACGCACTACAACAAGCAGGCTTGAGAATCGATCATGTTTTGAAATCATTCGATAGTAAGATTAACTATGCACCCTTAACGCCTGCTAACATGCAGGCAAAATTTGGCCAACGCCTCCGTCCATTACCAGGAAGTAAATCTCTAGCTTATCTCATATTTAACTCAATTACTTTTCCTATATTATTACGACTGCTTTCGACGTTTGATAATCGCCCAGGTCGATTATATAGTTTTATCTGTAGTAAGCCTTTATAGTACATAAAATCTTACTTCAGTAGCTTGCTACAAAACACAAAAGTTATTCATGAATTGTACTCAAAAATATCAATGAAGAATTTGGCCGTCAGCAAGTATTTATTAGATAATTATAAAGATTATTACCAAGATGGAGATAATCCTGAAGGGGATGGAGAGTGGCGACGAATTGGTGCAATCCCAAAAGTTGATAATATCATTCAACTGTGTAGAGATATTCCTCATAATTCCATCCTAGAAGTGGGGGCAGGAGAAGGCTCCGTTGTGAGTCGCATGGATGAAACTGGTTTTGCGACCGATCTGTATGCACTTGATATCTCAGCGTCGGGTATTGAACGCATCAAACAACGTAATATTCCCTCAATGCGGGAATGTCAGCTGTATGATGGTTATCAAATACCTTATGCAGACAACCATTTTGATATTGTTGTTCTTAGTCATGTGGTAGAGCACTTAGAATATCCCCGCTTACTCATTCAAGAGGCAAGTCGCGTCGGAAAAAGCTTGTTTGTTGAAGTTCCATTAGAACATACTTTGAAATTACCCAAAGATTTTGTGTTTAATCGCGTGGGTCATATCAATGTCTATACGCCACAAACTATCCGCCATCTGTTACAAAGTTGCGATTTGATAGTTTTAAAGCAGGTAGTTACAGCTCACTCTAAAGATGTCCACTTGCATGATCAAGGCAAGCAAGGAGCTATAAACTATGAAATCAAGCGATTATGCTTAAAGTTATTTCCTAAGTTAGCTGTTAATTTATTTACCTATAATTCTGCACTGCTTTGTCAGAAAAATTAGAAGCGCATTTGGTATGTGAGATTAGTTTCTTATGTTAACGGTATTCTCTTAGGGCAATAGATTTACGCTAGTGCTATGTTTGGATTATCAATTAAAAACTTAATACCTGACTTAAGATCAACTCTTGGCTTCCAACCAATATATTCTTTTAACTTGGAAATATCAGCACATAGATGTTGACGTTCTACTTTACGAATCCGAGCAGGATCAACTTCAATTTGAATTTTTTCGTTGATAGCTAACTCAAATGCTTCAACCACCTCTTGCACTGAATATTCTTGGCCACTACCAATATTAAAAGTATCTATATCAGTGCTAAATTGCTCTAAGAGTAACCGCAATGCTTGGCTCATATCAGCAGTATGAATGAAGTCCCGCTTTGGATCTAAGTTACCAAGTTGTATTGATCTCTTACCATTCATAATTTGCCGATGAATTTCTGGTATAAGGTGTGGATTAGTTTCCCTAGCGCCAAATGCATTAAAAAATCGACAGATAATGCTAGGTATTTTGGTCATTAGATAAAACTCATTCAGTAAATGTTCTCCTGCTAATTTACTTAATCCATAGATATCAAGTGGACTAGAAGAGACAGTCTCCGCAATGGGGTGATTGGTGTTAGGATAAACTGCTGCTGTCGAGGCAAAAAGAACTTTTTCTAAGCAATCCAATGAACGTAGTGCATCTAATATATTCATTGTCCCTTGAATATTGATATTCGAGGCTTCAAAAGGGTTTTGATTGCAATAGGGGATGAAATGTATAGCAGCTAAATGAATCACCCAATGGGGCTGAATATTCTTTATGATGCTGTTTAGATTTTTCCGATCCAGAATATCAGACAAGAAAAAATGATCATCTGAGATATTCAAAAGCTCTCGTTTCCCAAAGGATAAATTATCGATGACATAAACATCATAATTAGAAGCAACCAATTCAGGAAGTAGAGCTGAACCAATAAACCCGGCTCCACCTGTTACCAAGACTCGCTTCATATCTTATTCCCAATCATTGGCATTATGGCTCTTATCTGTAGTTCCTTGAAAAAATAATATAGTGAAAGAAAACATCGCAATTAATGTTAACCTCTCAACCTCTGGTAGTCATTTGGGTGGCGCAGCCATCGCCTCAGAATATCATAGTCGTAGTATGGCCAAGTATTTTGACATTGAGCTTTGGCGGATGTGGGATTGTGATGAAGAATTCGATATGGGGCCGTTGAAGATCAAGAGTTTCCAAAGTAGAACAAGATTTCCCCATCTCGAAAAATTTATGCCCCGTAGGGTCAGAGCATGTCTTCTAGACAGCAATATCCTGAATAATCTCTTATCTTATCGTCCCAGCATTGTGCATCTACATAACCCAATTCCAAGCTTCGCGTTTGAGAATATCGCTAAACAGGCTGCAAATTCAGGAATCAAGGTGGTTGCATCCACACATGGTTTTTTTGAAGTCATGCATCCCAACTATAGTCTGAAACGTTACGAAAAGTGGTTGTGGCAGCAAACGGTCACTCATCCTATTCGTAGAGCTTTAGGCTATATGGATGCAGTATTTGCTTTATATCCTGATGAGATAAAGATGTTACAAGAACAGGGCATTCCCAAACACAAGATTCACTTAATCCCCAATGGTGTGAATCCCTTTTTTCTGAAACCGCCACAGCAAGAAGACTATGTTCATGTCCAGGATAAGTTTGGGGTAAATACGACAAAGCCGATTCTCTTATTCATCGGTAACCATACGGCCAATAAAGGACTTGATACTGTCATGCGGGTCGCCAATCAGCTGTCTTCGCCTGCCACTATAGTAGTGGGCGGTAGACTTCTCTCACCAGATGAGCCAGACCAATGGGCTAAAGCGTTACCACCCAAGCCTGCTATTGATGTTGTATTTACTGATTACTTAACACTTGAAGAACAGCGAGCTTTCTATCATCTTGCAACATTGCTTCTCTTCCCAAGTGTGTCAGACACATTACCTCTAACTATTATTGAGGCTATGGCTTGTGAATTGCCGGTTGTTGCTTACGATGTGGGTGGTATCTCATACCAGTTGGCTCATGAGTCAGGTGTGGTGGTTCCCAAAGGCTTATTTACCGAATACTTACAGACGGTGGAAACCTTATTAAATGATCAGGATCGATGCCTATACCTTAGCGATAACGCCAAGATTCGTCAGCAGTCCATCTTTTCGTGGGAGTCAGCTGCAAACAAAACGCTCAGCGTTTATAAAAGCTTACTCATTTAAGGCCTGAGTATGAATCGCGTTGTCGTTTTAACAGAATTGTTTTATCCAGAAAGAACATCAACAGCTTATTTTCTAACTGCAATTGCTCAAGGACTGGTCACAGACTATCCAGTGATAGTCTTTACTGACGCTTCTCTATATGAAAGTCAAGCGTCAAGCTTGGCCTCATATGTTGTTGTAAAAGGGGTGGAAATTCATCGATGTTCTGGAACAGCATTCGATAAGAATTGGCTTCCTGGACGCCTAGTGAATGGTTGTACCCGTGCGATCGCAATCTTTTTACAAGCCTTATGGCAGTGCCATGCCAGTGATGTGGTCTTAGTCGTCACCAATCCACCACTCTTGCCCTTTATGGCATGGTTACTCAAAACGTTGAAGGGGTGTGAGTTTGTTCTCTTGGTGCATGATGTTTATCCCGAAGTGTTATCTGCTACGGGGCTTGTCCATAACCACTCTCTGGTCTATCGACTAGTGCAAAGGGGCAATCGTCTGGTTTATGCACAGGCTAGCCGCATCATTACGCTGGGGCGAGATATGCAAAAGCTAGTGGGTCAAAAATTTACTCAGCCTGTAGAGGGGAAGCTGGTTTGTATTCCCAATTGGGCTGAAACTGAGATGATTTATCCTGTTGATAAGCAGGACAGTACCCTTTTACAGCGCTTAAAGTTAGTCGATAAGTTTGTAGTGCTCTATGCAGGGAATATGGGCCGGACTCATGACTTAAACATCTTATTGGATGCAGCAAACATCCTAACGAAAACACATCCTCAGATTCATTTTTTGCTGATTGGGGCCGGGGCTCGGAAGCCAGAGGTGGAAGCGAGGGTACAAGAGCAAAAATTGCAGAATGTCACGGTGTTACCGTACTTGCCTCATGAGGAAAAAAATGTGGCCCTTAATTCTTGTGATGTGGGAGTCATCTCATTTGTACCAGGGATGGCAGGAGTGTCAGTACCCAGCCGGATGTACAATCAGATGGCTGCGGGCAAACCATTGATTGCGATCGCAGATCATGAATCTGAATTAGCAAAAGTCATTCAAGAAGAAGGTATTGGTTGGTTAGTTTCACCTCATGATGGTGATCAATTGGTTAAACTCTTAACTCAAATCGTGAATGATTCAGAATTATGTAACGACATGGGACACAAAGCAGCGCAAGCTGTTTTATGTAAATATCAGCTCAAACATGCTGTAAGTAAGTATCAATCACTTTTTCGAGAGTTAATTCCAAAAACAACCTCTCTAGCCCAAGAAACACTAAAGAAATGAAATAGGCGCTTACTCCAACTTAACTGAAAGCTCATAGCAGCATGGCCATATCACAGTTATAAGAGAAACGCTGGAGCTGTTCTGTTTGGGCAGAACAATACTCAGCAGTACTTAAACAACTATCGGGTTTTCAGGGCTTTCAAGTCACTTGGAACAGCCTTAGCTCTTTAGAAATGTGAGCTATATTGGTCGGTTTTCAGATGCTCAAAGATATCGACTTGCAAACTAGTCATAATCCCGTGCTATTGTAGTCCAAGCAATAAGGGGGCGTGGCGGAATGGTAGACGCTACGGACTTAGAAAGCTGAGCCTTACAGGAGAAATCTTGTAAGTGAATGCTCTCAAACTCAGGGAAACCTAAATCTGAACTTTCAGACAAGGCAATCCTGAGCCAAGCCAAGTCATAGATGATTTGGAAGGTGCAGAGACTCGACGGGAGCTACCCTCACGCTACTCAAAGCTAATCCTTGAAGTATGGCGCGGGTAAAGGGAGAGTCCAATTCTCAAAACCACATTGGCAGCTGCGAAAGCAGCGGGAGAATGAAAATCCGTTGACCGGTAAGGTCGTGAGGGTTCAAGTCCCTCCGCCCCCATTACAGATCAAAAGAACCTCAGCAAATAGGCTGAGGTTCTTTTTGTTATGAGCAAAAATTTTGAGGTGCTTTTCCCGCAACGCCGTCTTACCTCAGTTTTTGACCTGGAATCATCCAGGTGGGAGTTGAAAACATCGATTTAAAGTTTCCAAGTACAAGCTTGGTCTACTGCTATCGAGCAAATGGCTCCCTAGCGTTAAAGGTATAGATCAAAAAACAATATTGGCAGTCACCAACGTCGCAGGAATCGCTAGTGGGCATTGTAACAGGGATTTCTGTATCAGCCCACATAAAGTCAGGAGTTCGGTAAATACCTGAGCCTGACACAATTAGGATGCCCCCGTTACAATCAGCTTCAGGCACATTAGGAAACAAATATGTCAAACCATCCATCTACTCAGGCCTCTGACTCATCCATCTCACCAGAGATCACCATCGCCACAGCCCGTAAACTCGTAGAACAATTAACTATTACGTCTGGAGACTGGCACCGACTTAAAACCAATCGTCGAGCTAGAGCCTTAGAACAGGCAGCTACAGCGATTGTGTTTCTCCTCAATGATCAGTCTGAAGAAGGCTTACTTCGCTTACAGCAAGCTGTAGGTTGGCTGGATCGATCCATTAGTGCGCCGCCTTGTCCCACCCATGGACATGGTTCACAGAGCACCTCCAAAGCTCCACCCAATTAGTCATTAGCTTTGAATTCACTGTTAAATAGCGCAGCTCAAGGCCTTAAGTATTTGTAAGCTGGCACCAATAACAGATGAAGGCATCTAGAATTCAAGCAAAGATAGCCTAGCGCTTGAGTATGAAACTCGGAAAAGTTGTTAAATCAGATTCACATTGCGACTACGTCATCCAAGTAGATGATGACATGGAAGTCTTGACCCCTCCTCGACCCGATGATTATGGGTTTGGCTGCTTCGTCAAGCTAGAAACTGAAGAACGGCATTGGGCTGTGGGGCTGGTCTATAACTCTCAATTATTTAATCCTGCCTATCTCAGTTCAGGACCACGCTTAGTCAGTCAGCCGGATCCCTTCTTTACACCCGATTTAATTCGAGAAACTCGAACCTTGCTCTGGTGTGTTCTTATCGGCGTGCTGGTTCAGGACCAGTCAGATGCTTACGGCGATCAAGGTATTCCCAGCTTGGTTGTCCCGGTGAATACGCCAGTGTGGACGATGAGTACAGACGATATCCATGCCTTTCATTTAGATCGTACGCATCAACCCCAATTTGGCTATTACAGCCATCTATTAAGGTCTGGAGGGGCTTTTGCCTCACAACTTGTTGAGCAGGTCCTCGGGCAAATTAGTCCCTTGTTTGACGGTAGCGATCGTAGGGCTCTCGATATTTTGCGTAAAGAGTTGTCCTGGA
This sequence comes from Acaryochloris marina MBIC11017, assembly GCF_000018105.1. Taxonomy (GTDB): domain Bacteria; phylum Cyanobacteriota; class Cyanobacteriia; order Thermosynechococcales; family Thermosynechococcaceae; genus Acaryochloris; species Acaryochloris marina. The sequence goes on along the minus strand of NC_009925.1, from coordinate 3,660,146 downwards.
AACATACGATGGGCTTAATGAAATAGGGTTATGGTTCAAGAAAAGGTTCTCTAAAAATACACAATAAAAAACCGACAAACTGAACCAAGTCTGCCGGCGTACTGTGTGTTCCCCATTGACGACTCAGATAGCACCGAGTCTCTTGTAGTATGGCAATTGAAGACAGGTCCAGGCAGGATGTGGATCACGAAGTCTGCGTGATCCTTATCACTATCGATACTGTTGGTAAAACACAGTCTATTTTTCTATGCTGAGCGAGCCGCAACAAGACGGTCATTTACTGGTTTATCCACCCGCAAAACCCATTGGTCGAGCCAAACGCCTGCTCCACGTTAACGGTGTGACGAGTTCAGCGGAAAGACAGCTGCAGGATTTAGAAACCTTAGTCTGGTTAACCCTAGATCGTCCCCTTGACATCATCGGCATCCATAACAGTACCTCCGGGTATCGAGGTGATTTACTAGAGTCCATGATGGGCAAAGCCGAACTCGCCCAATTCTGGCCAGAGCGGCTCTCTACAGACAGCGACAAACGCCTGCAAAAGTATGCCGATATGCTGACACTTTTATGCGATCGCACCCTCCCTCCAGACGCCGACATTCTCGCCGAACTGCAGCAACAGCGGCAAGACCTAGCGATTACCCTAGGAGAAGCCGCTCAAAAGTTGCCTTTTGACCTAGAGATTATGCGGCGACTCCCCTTTATTCAAAACATGAATTGGGACGACTTCGAGGCGTATTTATATGGCAGTTATCCAGCAGGAGCCCCACGATCCATCTTTCGTCTAGCCTATGAAGTCGTGCACAGTATTCGAACAGGGTCAGAAGTCATCATTCTGGCCCACAGTCAGGGCAGTATTATTGCGACTCAAGCTCTCCATATCCTGCAAAGGTTTTTCCAGCCCTATACGAAGTGGATTGACGCTCTCCACTGCATTTTTTATGGTCCTGCGGTGATGGTGGATGATTTACCACCGCTTCTTCGACCCCAAACCGTCCTCATTCAGCATCGCCAAGATCTAGTCGCCGAAGCCTTTAGTAATCTTAGGCATGTCGATTTATGGACCAACCTGCAAAATCAAGTCAAATCCTTAATGGAACGGGCCGATAGCATTTTTGAGCTGGGTCAAGACGATTCTTTCCACAGCGCTCGGCACTATCTCGGCCAGCTAGAGACGCCAGATAGCAAGCAGGCAGCACAGTTGCTGCAACGCTTATTAATTGAAGACTGGCAAACCAACCCAGTTCTCAAAGCTCTGGGGTCGACGCGCATCATCCTAGAATCTCAGCCGCTATAAACACCATAATTTGTCGTTTTATTGCAATAGACTTGCGTTTTGTTTCAAGGGCCTGAGAATTCCAAAAGTTCTCGTTAGGCTAGCAATACGAAGGTTATCAGACCTTCACTAGACGGAACTTGGATAGCAAGATTATGACCATCGCTGCAAACAATCAACCCAATTCTCTAGCACAGACGAGTCCCCTCAATCTGTCCGTCGTCCAAGCCATCATGATTGTGACTGTCATGGCCTGGATCGGTGCCAGCGTCCTGATGGACTTTATCATCATGCCAGGGCTATATCTTTCTGGCATGATGTCAGACCCTGGATTTGCATCAGCTGGAGATATGATTTTCTCCATGTTTAATCGCGTTGAATTAGTGGCCGGAGCTGTCGTGCTATCGGGCACGTTGCTGTGGCGAGCCATCACTCCGCAACTGCCGTTGAGTAAAGCAGCTATTGTTCTGGCGACTATTTTACTCGCCATCCCCTTAATTTATACCTACGGCCTTACCCCACAAATGAGTGGCTTAGGAATTCAACTGTCTCTATTTGAATCTGTGGTTGTCCCCGACACAATGGATCAACTGCACTACGTGTACTGGAGTTTTGAAGTCTTGAAGCTTGCAGCCAGTGGCGTACTTTTATCTTGGGTATGGAAGCAGTCTCAACAAACCCTCGCCTAGCCTCATCAAATATCTAGCGAATCCTGCCTCATCATTTCCATTTCTTGATCCCATGCTTTTCAATCTTTGGCATGATTAGTAATGGAATTCACGATGAAACAGCATGGCCCGCCTTCAGTCCAAACCGTCTACTCCCACCTGGTTCGCAATCATCAAACTGTTGCGATGGGATAAACCAGAAGGCCGCTTAATCCTGATGATTCCGGCATTATGGGCCATTGTCCTGGCAGCCCAAGGTAAACCCTCTTTAGGGCTCGTTACTATCATCATTACCGGCAGTCTGGCCACCAGTGCTGCCGGTTGTGTTGTGAATGATTTGTGGGATCGCAATATTGATCCCCAGGTTCAACGCACGCGCAAGCGACCTTTAGCCGATCGGTCTCTGACCATTCGGGTGGGTTTAGCGATTGCTTTTCTTGCTTTTGCCTGTGCGTTTGGACTATCCCGATTCCTCAACCCTCTGAGTTTTGGGTTGTGCGTCGCTGCAGTTCCCGTGATTATCTGCTACCCATTAGCCAAGCGAGTGTTTCCAGTTCCACAATTAGTTTTGGCTATTGCTTGGGGCTTTTCAGTGCTGATTAGCTGGAGTGCAGCGGTTGGCAATCTTAGCCTGGGAGCCTGGCTGTTGTGGGCTGCGACAGTACTGTGGACGTTGGGCTTTGACACTATCTATGCCATGCCTGACCGCCCCGATGATCGGCGGCTGGGCATTAATTCCAGTGCGTTATTCTTTGGCAACTATGCCGAAGCTGCTATTGCCTGCTTTTTAGTAGCTACTGTTATCTGTTTAGGAATGCTGGGGTACGCCCTCAATCTCCACTTTGGGTATTGGACATCCCTAGGACTCAGTACCTATCTCTGGTGGCGGCAAATTTACCGACTCAGGCGTAAAAACCTAGTTCCTAGCGCCTATGGTCAGCTTTTTCGCCAAAACGTCTGGATCGGATTACTCTTATTAGTCGGCATGATTACCGGATCATTGCTGCGCTAGCTACCGCGCATCTGTATCTGAGATGTTAATCGCCACGGGAATATCGACGGGAGATTGGTCAATGGCAATCAAAAGATCCGAGGGCTTCAAGTTATCCGATGAAGAGTTAATGGCCACGGTAGAACTCTCTGCATTATCAGGATTCTGAGCTGTTTGGGGGACCAAAGATCCTCCCCCAGAGAAGAGGCTCGTTATCGCTGCGACACCCACAGCCGCTGCAGTTCCTACTGTCGCCCACAGGGCTAATTTTGGCTTGCGCTCTACTTGGGCGAACACCGCTTCTGCTGTTTGTTCCGCTGACGTCGAGGCAGGCACAGGGGTAGCCTGGAAGCCACGCTGGAGTTGCAGAAGTTGCTGATAGCACTGACTAAATTCAGGGTCAGTTGCTAGCCAAGCTTCTACTTGCTTCCGCTCAGCAGCAGAGGCCTCATCGTCCAGATAGGCACTCAGCAGCTCAAACCGATCAAATTCTATTGTTTTAATGTCATCCATAGCAGTATCTCACTTGCCCGATTGGGAGGTTTAGATGAAATAAATAAATGTCTCACCCTGATTAGTACAGAAGGTGATCAGTACGGTCATCTACCTGAGACAAAAAGCTGATACCAGGTCGGTATCTCAAGCAAGCGTTTCATGAATGAAAGCCTAGTTTAAATCTAACGTATGTTTAGGAGACCGACAAAGAAGTGTTAAAGGTTTTACTTCTATATCCTTAGAATGATCAACTTTGATGAAGAATTTAACGTCAACCTTTAAGATAATTTTGCAATTGCCCTTGTAGCCGCAAACGAGCTCGAGCAATCCGAGATTTAACCGTTCCCAAGGAAACACCCGTAATTTCAGCAATTTCTTCGTAGGCTAAGCCTTCAATTTCTCGCAAAACAATCGTGGTACGAAACGCTTCTGGGAGTTCTGAGATCGCATCATTAAGTTGACCGTAAAACTCATGGGTGGCCAAGCTTTCATCCGGTCCCGGCTCTCCTGACGCAATTTCCCAAGCAATATCACCATCTTCCATGGTCAGCCGTGCGTCCAGAGACAGGGGGCTGCGGTGGCGCTTACGCTTGCGAAGTTCGTCGTAGAACAAATTGGTGGTAATCCGACTCAACCACCCTCGGAACTTCGCTGGTTCCTTGAGACGGCTGATATTTCGATAGACTCGGATCCACACTTCTTGGGCTAAATCGGCGCGATCATCCCAATCGGGAGCGAGATGATACAGCACCCGATCGACATGAGACTGGTAGCGTCTGAGGAGTTCTGTAAAAGCAACACGATCGGGGCGCAACCCAGCTTGACAAAGTTGCACCAGCTCAGAGTTGCCAAGTTTCGCTGCTGGTATTTGCACGTGAGGTTCTGAATCCTCAACCCTAACCCTTGACCAAGATACCTGAAGACTGGCTGTCATGAATGGAATTGACCATAATTACACCTGCCCTTTCTGACGCAGGGGATAAATAGGGGGTTCCCATGACCGCAAGTTGGTTTCTTATAATGTGAGATACTTCACTAGCCTAGCGGCAGTTTCCCTTCATTGCTGAACTTTTCTTAGACCTTTATCCTTGGCTATGCAAACCATTGATTCTTCCTCTTCGGCTGCGACGACTGAGACCCTACAAATCGGTCATCGACAGTTCCAGTCAAGGTTAATGACCGGTACCGGCAAATATGACGATTTTGAAACGATGCGGCGCAGTATTGCGGCCAGTGGTTGTGAAATTGTGACTGTCGCTGTGCGTCGGGTGCAAACCAACGCCCCTGGACATCAAGGCTTAGCTGAAGCTGTGGATTGGAACAAGGTATGGATGCTCCCGAATACCGCTGGTTGCCAAACAGCAGAAGAGGCCGTTCGGGTCGCCCGGCTCGGTCGAGAAATGGCCAAGCTGTTAGGGCAAGAAGACAATAACTTTATCAAGCTAGAGGTGATCCCAGACTCTAAGTACTTGCTACCTGATCCCATCGGCACCTTGGAGGCGGCTGAACAATTGGTTAAAGAGGGGTTCGCTGTTCTGCCTTATATTAATGCCGATCCCCTGTTAGCTAAGCGCCTAGAAGAAGTCGGCTGTGCTACCGTCATGCCCCTTGGATCGCCTATTGGATCGGGGCAAGGGATCAAAAATATGGCCAATATTCAGATCATTATTGAGAATGCCACAGTACCAGTCGTCGTAGACGCCGGCATCGGTTCTCCCAGTGAAGCAGCACAAGCCATGGAGATGGGGGCTGATGCAGTGTTAATCAATACAGCCATTGCTAAAGCCCAAGATCCAGTGATGATGGCAACTGCCATGGGGATGGCCACCCAAGCAGGACGATTCGCCTACCAATCGGGACGCATCCCAGTCAAAGCCTATGCCAGTGCCAGTTCTCCCTTGGCGGGTCGAATTTCTAGCTAGGGAAGAAGTTTCTCTTTTCCGCGACTAGCTTATTAAAAAAATCTAAAGGCTCTTCTCACAACCTGAGGATAAAAAAAGAGATTATGACGTTCTCGTTACAGTAATGTTCGTTATAAAACGGATGAAAATGCTGTCACCACAAACATTTGGTGTTGTAGGCGGTCTGTTATAATTCGTGAAACTTAATGAACTTTCTTTAACTATGCCTTATACCACTGAAGACCGAGGTCTCGTCAATAATTTTGCCGTCGAGCCCAAATCCTATGCAGCCGAGCCTGCATCCGATCAAAAGAAAACACTCAATATGGCATTGACAGTCGGTGGTGTTCTCCTAGTGGTCGGTCTTTGTGCCTTTGCTGCCACGCTGTCTTAAGTACAGCTGTAGCAAACGAACTAGCATCTCTGTTTCTTCACCGTTTGGTATCGCCCATTCGTTAGTCATTCGTTACTTGAATGGGCCACTTGGCATACCGGTTTGATGATAGATTAGGGCTGAGCAGCGGTAGCCTGCTTACGTTTTGAGAATCAGCCAAATTCTGTCTTTTGTTCTAAACCTATGCCAGAAGAGCAACCTACCCCTGCGGAATCAGAAGCAGATATCAAGGAGCCCCAACCTAACCTTGAAAAACCCGACGCTTCTGATTCTGATAAAGCCTCCACCATCGATCCTCCTGCTCAGGCAGAGTCAACCGCTACGACTCCTGACTCATCTACCAAGGTAAAGCCTGCCGATACCCCTTCGGATTCACCCAAATCGGCTCCCAAGTCTTCTTCCCAAGCTGCAGAAAAAAAAGAGACTGTCTCTGCTGCGACCGATCGAACTGGCAAGCCGAAGGCTGACAAGCCCAAATCAGCAGGACCTAAGTCTGGCAAAGGGCCAAAAGCCACAGCTACCAAAGGAGACAAGTCTAAGGCCGACTCTGCTCAAGGCGATGTTGGCACTTCTCCAATTGAAGCCGTTCTGACCCAAATCGTCGGCACCGTCGGCAAGGTTCTAGGCTCTATCCTCTCTGCCATCGGCAATCAGGTCCAAAAGACCTCGTTTTACAGCAAAATAGAGCCTGTTGTTAAAGCCATTAGCTGGCTATGGAATAACGTTATTGTCACCCTCGGCAATGTGGTGATTAAGCCCATCTGGGGGATAGGACTGAAAATTCTGCGGGGTCGCTTCCCCAATGGATTAAAGTCATTCTCAGATCGGTTTTTAACGGTTGTTATTCTCAGCTTTGCAACCCTGATCTATTGGCTATTTTCATCCCTTATCCCCCCGAGTCAACCCGCCGTTCAGCAACCGCCAGCCCCCGCTCCGGTCGCGAAAGCGCCTGCTCCTGTTGCTCAACCTAACCCGGTCTCACCGCCTTCGACACCTGTTACAAAGGCTCCTGTCGAAGAGCCACCTCCCCCGCCTGAACCAGAGCGGAAACAAATTATTGAGGTACAGTCTCAGGTCGCCCAAGTGTTTGATCAATATTCTCAAGATATTGTTCAGTCTGTTCAAGCGAATTTCCAAGATGAACGATTAGTGATTAAGGTGAGCGATCGCTGGTTTGAATTGTCTCGTTCTGAACAAAATCAGTTGGGAACAGATGCCCTGGAAAGGAGCCGCAAACTGGACTTTCCCAAACTGGAAATTCGCGATCAAACGGATCAGCTCCTAGCCCGTGAGCCGGTAGTAGGGTCAAATATTATCGTGCTGCAGCGGCGCACTGCACCACCAGAGCTAACAACGGATAGCCCTGCTTAACAGTGTTCGCACCTAAAATATGGATTAACGCACCTATTAATTCAATAGGTACACAGTCTACCTATCGTCATTTCGGCACAGCGGCTGTGCGGTGAGTGGGCAAAATGCTTTAAGATTTGTAAAGAAATGCAACGATGTTGAGTGAGATTGGACCCAAAGCTGGGCATCGTTGGATCTAAATGCCCCAACCTACTCCCCCAAGAACCGTGAGACAGCGATTAACGGAAGGCAATGTTAGTGCCCAATTGATAAAACTTACCTTGCCGCTGGTGTGGGGGATTTTTACGATTGTTGCCTTCAATTTGGCAGACACCTATTTTGTAGGTCAGCTCGGTACTCAAGAACTGGCAGCCATGAGTTTCACCTTTCCCGTGGTCACAACGTTTGGCAGCTTAGCCATGGGATTGGGAACGGGAGCAGCTTCAATTATTGCCCGAGCGATTGGTGAAGGCGATCAAACCCGGGTACAGCGCTTTACCACCAATAGTTTGACGTTGGCTCTAGCTATTGTTGGGGTTTTTATTGTGGTGGGCCTATTGACGATTGATCCACTCTTCACGGCTTTGGGAGCAACGCCAGACGTTCTTCCCCTGGTGCGGGACTATATGCAGATCTGGTATCTGGGTATGATTTTCTTGGTGGTGCCGATGGTGGGGAACAGCGCCATCCGTGCAGCCGGGAATACGGCTACCCCCAGCATCATTATGACCGTCGCCGCGGGTATTAATATTGCCTTAGATCCCCTGTTTATCCTAGGTTTAGCGGGCTTACCGCGCTTAGAACTTCAGGGGGCCGCCATCGCAACAGTGATTGCCCGCGCCCTCACCTTTATTGCCTCTCTTGTTGTTCTCCATTTCAAAGAGCATCTGCTCTGCTTCCAACGCCCTAAGCTATCGGAGATGCTGAGATGCTGGTTGGATATCCTCCGTATTGGTCTGCCAGCAGCCATGACTAGTATGATTACACCTATTTCTGTGGGCATAATCACCAGTCTCCTGGCTTTTTATGGAGAAGAAGCTGTCGCCGCCTTTGGAGTAGCATCGCGAGTAGAATCATTCGCATTGATCACATTATTTGCCTTGGCAGCAAGTATGGGACCTTTTGTGGGGCAAAACTGGGGCGCCAAAGCTTATAGTCGGGTGCAGCGTTCCCTTAAAGTCAGCTTCCAGTTTTGTTTATTTTGGGGCATGTTGATGGCGGTGTTGTTGGCAGCCACCGGCAAGCAATTGGTGAGTTCGTTTAATGGCAACCCTGAGGTGGTTGCGATCGCAGCCCTATATCTCCTCATCGTGCCTATTACCTATGCTCCAGCAGGAATTATTCAAGTCTCCAGCGCCACCTTTAATGCCTTAGGTAAACCCATTCCTTCCGTGGTCATGACGGCCATCAGAATGTTTGTACTCTATATTCCGATGGCTTATTTAGGGTCACACTTCTTTGGTATTCAAGGCATTTTTATCGCCACGGGCCTGTCTAACCTTCTGACTGGGGTGGGTGCTTATTTTTGGAATCAAAGAACCTGCAATCTCCGACAAGCAGTACCGCTAGAATCTGCAGTATGATTCGAAGTCTTGTGTTGAACGTATTGGCATCACACCCCCTTCACAAAATTTGATATGAGTTCGAGCAATTTTTCAGGTGCATCTGCCCGAACCGAATGGCCAGAATTAGGGATAATGCCTAACTTGGCCTTCGGAATAGCTTGAGCAATCTCTTCCGAAAATTGGGGTGGGCAAATCCAATCTTGCTCAGCGCCGATCACTAGGGTTGGCGCGCAGATTTGAGGCAGGTCAGCTCGAATATCATAGGTTCTCAAAAAGCCTCCAAAAGCTTGATTGATCGCTTCAGGATTAAAAATCACTCGACGCCAAGCCTCCATCGACTTATCGAGATCGAACGTCAGAGAATAGAGCGGACCTAACAGTTGAAAATAGTCCTGGAGTTGCTGCTCAGATTCAAACTTGCCATCCCATAGCAGTTGGGCAATCGCTTGCTGCTCAGGGGTTCCATCTTTAGCTAGCTTTGCCTGGGCTAAGGCTAGAAAACGAGAATCAGCAGCGGTGACAACAGGAATCAACTGAGACACATGTCGAGGATAGCGGCTCGCATAGGCGAGGGCTACCATCCCACCATAGGAAAACCCAAGCAATCCAATCCGTTCTAGCCCTAAATGTTGGCGCAGTGCCTCCAGATCTTCAACATTATTGTCCAGAGTATAGGTCTCCGGATTACCCCGTGCCGAGCGACCATGCCCCCGATGGTCAAAATAGACGAGTTGAGCGATTTCACTGAGCGGCGATAGGACGGGGCGGCAGGTCGTATGATCGACTCCTGGCCCACCATGGATGACAAAGAATACGGGTTTTTGCTGGATGTGGGAGGTTGCGATCGCAAGTTCAGAACCTTCCACATCAAAGTAAAGTTCAGTGTCGCGAATTCTAGCCCGCATGGTGATTCCCTCATGCTTTTTCGACGACCAGACTTTAGATCTCTCAACGAAAATCTGCCAATTAACCTAAAGAGAAGGGGCTCCAATTGAGCCCCTTCTTTTACTGATTACTGGTCGCCTTCCAGATTGGCATTCAGCTTCTCAGCCACTTGATCGTCAATCAAGGTATCATCCCCAACTGCCGCAGGATCAATGCCAAGCATAGACCGCTGCTGTTCACCAGGCTTGCTGGGATCATAAGCAGGCCGTTCGCCAGAGAACGGTTTGACATCATTGATGTTGTAATTCCGCGCTGTGCGGTCATCAATCACATCATCATCATCCGTAAAGGGCATACCTTCAAAGGAAGGATCAGGTTCTCCTAAACCACCGTCATCATAGGAATTAAAACCTGTACCCGCAGGAATTAGGCGCCCAATAATCACATTCTCTTTCAAACCGCGCAACCAATCAGATTTGCCCTGAATCGCGGCTTCAGTTAGAACTCGAGTGGTTTCTTGGAAACTCGCAGCTGAGATAAAGCTATCCGTGTTCAAGGATGCTTTGGTAATCCCCAATAACACAGGCGTATATTCAGCCGGAGCACCACCCGTAATTGACATGGCTGCATTCACCTGTTCCACTTGGTACAGATCAATTAGCTCTCCTGGCAGCATCGTGGTATCACCCCCATCATCGATTCGGACCTTAGAGGTCATCTGACGGACCACCACTTCAATATGCTTATCCGCAATATCAATCCCCTGAGATTGATACACCGACTGCACACCATTGACTAAGAAATTTTGGACCTTCTGCAAACTTAGCAACGCAGATTCATAAACCCCTTTCGTCTCCCGGTGGAATCGGAAATAAATTTCCAGAATGTCATGGGGGTTCAGCGGACCATCGGTCACCGCTTCGCCCGCCTCAACCGTCTGACCATCCAAAACAATGGGGTTTTGCCCAGGTCCGATGGGATAGTCGGTAATAGTCCCATCCTGCTCAACAATTTTGACTTCGATACTGTCATCATCGTTGTAGATCACCTGGCAGGTTCCCGAGCGTTGCGCCAGGGTACACATCTCCTTAGGTTTGCGAGCTTCTAGCAACTCTTCAATTCGAGGTAGACCCTGGATAATATCTCCTGTCTTCGTGCGTTCAAACACCAACAGCGCTAAATTATCACCCCGCTGGACCAAATCCTGGTCATCAATTTGTAAGACCGCTCCGGGCGAAACCAAATAAGGGCGGGCAATCCGTAATGTCACTTGGCCATCTTGCACTTTAATAACCTGACAAGACTCGGCCACCGTCACGCCGGCAGCGACTTCATCCCCTGCTCTAAGGAGTTCTCCCTCAGAGGCAGACGTAGCTTTACCTTGAGTCTCAATCGTGATCAGATCATCATCTGTCATCAAGAGAATCCGGCGAGTTGCCTCATTCCCACTACGAATACCGCGGACTTTACCGCCTTGCTTCGCCTTAATTTCAGTCCGCGCAACCACAGCACCCGGATCGATTTGCTGCCCCTCTTCCACCAAGAGCCGTGTTTTGGTGCTTCCTTGGGTTTGATCTGCAGACACATCCCGGCGAATCACTAGGGTTTCTAAAATCACCAGCTGTAAACGAGAGACTTCTTCATCCTTTTCATCAGGCAAAATCTCAATATCAGCTGCAATTTGCGGCGCATCCGTATCAATTTCTAGTACTAATTGTGTCCGGAGTAAATCCACCCCTTCAACGGACTTCACACGTTCACCATCTTTGTAAGGAAGGCGCTGCACGGCCTTCAAACAAATCGCGCGACCTGCCTCATTAATGGACTCTTGGGACGGAACAGACGGTTGATCCGGCACAGGGAACTCAGTAACAGGTCTGAGAAGAACCGCCTCACCTTCCGGTGTTGTGACACATTCGATGTACCGCAGTTCATCCGTGCTTAATCCAGGCAATAACTCTTCCCCAGGATTTAACAGAGACTGATCTTTACCCTTGACTGCTTCTGGATCATCTACCAAATGCAGATCCCCAGGTTTGACCAACACTTCTCGTAAAATATCGTTTTTCTGGGTAACTTCCACTACCCCATTACTTTGGCAAAAGATATCTTTGACGACTTCTGTGCCTGCTTCAACATATTGGCCATCTTCGACCAACAGTAAAGAAATATCTTTATTCACCTCATGGGATTCTTCTGCAATCCAGAGCAGCGTCCCCCCCTGGGTCACTTCATACCCCTGCTTGGCTTTGCCTTTTTTAGTAACTTCAACGCCAGCATATTTAAGGATGCCACCGGTTTTAGTGCGATAGTGATCATCGATCAGCTCAGCAACCACTTGACCATTAATGACTTTAGTCCCTGGAGCCGCTTTCAATAAAAAGCGCTGCTTCTTCTGGGCTTCAATCACATACTGGTCACGGCCTTGAAGACTTTCCAGCCAGACTTTAGCTTGGTCCAGCAAAACAGAAGCCGTAATAATTTCAACCTCTCGGCCCCCTTTGCCTTCCTCCTGTACCGGCAGGCGAACAACGCCACCATGCTCAGTCACGAGTTTAGTCTCGGCTAAAACATCTTCTCCTTCAATGTAGTCGTCATTTTTAACAGTAGGCTCAGCACCCGGCGGTAAGTTATAGACTTCCCCCGACAAGACCCAAATCAAACCACCACGAGGCGCAATGCGCGTCGTATTACCCTGTCGGTCATGCTTCTCTTCAGGAACAAGGTTCGAGAATTGAACCTCTCCAGCTAGATCAGAGGCCACGTCTTTTGTCGCTTTTTCAGTAGTTTTGCGAACATTGCGTCCTGCAGCCGCCACTTCAGCCAACATCTGCCCCATTTTCACCGCTTGGCCATCCTTGACCAAGAGTGTCGAGTTTTGGGTAATTTCAAAAGTTTCAGTTTGATCGTCTCCTTCTAAGGTCAAACTCGTGCTCACCTCAGCAGTCAATGCATCTTCCCCATGGCGAGTTCTGAAGGGACGACTGCGCATCTTTTTAGGAAACTTGATTTTGCCGTTAAATGGCGCACGGATTTGGCGAGCCACTTCTCCAGTGAATACCCCACCTGTGTGGAAGGTTCTCATCGTTAGCTGTGTTCCAGGCTCACCAATAGATTGGGCCGCAATAATACCAACAGCTTCCCCAGTATCGACAAGGTGGGCATGAGCTAGACTCCAACCATAACAATGTTGGCAAACGGAGCGAGCTGCTTCACAGGTTAGGGGAGAGCGAACAACCACTTCTTCCACACCAGCCTTAGCAATCTCTTTGGCAATGGATTCTGAAACAGCCTCATTTTTAGGCAGAATCACTTCTCCCGTTTCAGGGTGAACCACTTCTTGCAGAACAACACGCCCTAACAACCGATTGGCTAAAGGAATCAAAACGCGATCGCCATCGGTCATACTCTGCACTGGAATCCCTCGCTGGGTTCCACAATCGAGTTCCCGAATAATCACGTCCTGAGAGACGTCCACCAAGCGGCGGGTAAGGTACCCAGAGTCAGCTGTTCTTAAGGCGGTATCAACCAAACCTTTACGGGCACCGTATGAGGAAATAATGTATTCCGTAACCGTTAAGCCCTCACGGAAGTTAGTCTTAATCGGTAAATCGATGATCTCTCCTTGAGGATCCGCCATCAGTCCGCGCATACCAACAAGCTGGCGGACCTGGGATAGGTTACCCCTCGCTCCTGAAAACGCCATCATATAGACTGAATTCAAGGGATTATTGGACTTGAAATTCTTAACCACCTCATCTTTGAGTTCTTCGCTGGTTCCGTTCCAGGTATCAATCACCTTTTGGAATCGCTCAACTTCAGTGATTTCACCGCGTGTGTAGCGATCTTCCGTCACTCGGATTTCTTCTTCAGCAGTCTCTAAAAGCCGTCGCTTACTCGGAGGAACTTGAAGGTCATCCACACTAATGGAAACCCCGGCCTTCGTCGCATATCGAAATCCTAGATCTTTCAAATGATCCGCCATTTCGGCGGTCCGAGCGGTTCCATAGTGGGTAAATGCCCAGTGAACCAGTGACTTCAGCTGACCTTTATTCACAATTTTGTTGCAAAAGGCTGGTGGAGTCGCCTCGCGAGGGGAATGGGTGGAATTTTCTGCCATAATCTGCTTCTCCAACTTAGCTAGCCAATGAATCCTGGATGGTTTTGTTGTAAATAATGCGACCAGGGGTCGTGCGAATATATTGCGAAATCAATGTCCCGTCTGCATCCTTGCGAATTCGACGAGAAGGGTAAGTTTGAGTGACAACGCCATCCGCAGAGGTTTCTACCTCAGGCTCAACGTCGTCTTCGCCATCATCTACTGGGCCGTCAAACCGCACCCAAACATAGGCATGTAAGTCAACTTGCTGCTGCTCATAAGCCATAATGGCATCGTCTAAACCCGCAAAATACTTGCCTGCCCCATTTTGCCGGCCTGGATTATCTGCAGTCAGATAGTAAGCTCCCAACACCATGTCCTGACTGGGCGTAACAATGGGACGCCCTGTTGCTGGCGACAGAATATTATTCGAGGCCAACATCAGAAGACGGGCTTCAGACTGAGCTTCAATGGACAGGGGCACATGCACCGCCATTTGGTCTCCGTCAAAGTCGGCGTTAAAGGCCGGGCAAACCAAGGGATGTAGCTGAATCGCTCGACCATCCACCAAGATGGGTTCAAACGCTTGAATTCCCAATCGGTGCAAGGTCGGCGCCCGGTTGAGCATCACTGGATGCCCTTCAATCACTTCTTCCAACACATCCCAGATAACGGGATCATTACGCTGAATCAGACGCTTAGCCGCTTTGATGTTATTCACTAAACCTTGGCCAATCAAACGGTGAATGACAAAGGGCTGAAAGAGTTCAATTGCCATCTCTTTGGGTAAGCCGCACTGGTGCATTTTTAGCTTGGGACCCACGACGATCACAGAACGACCGGAGTAGTCAACCCGTTTACCCAGAAGGTTCTGACGGAAACGACCTTGCTTTCCTTCAATGATATCAGACAAGGATTTTAAGGGACGGTTATTCGCTCCCACCACGGTTCGACCTCGGCGGCCGTTGTCGATCAAGGCATCCACCGCCTCTTGCAACATCCGTTTCTCATTTCGAACGATAATCTCTGGAGCTAAAATCTCTTGCAATCGAGCGAGGCGATTATTGCGGTTAATCACTCGACGGTACAGATCATTGAGGTCAGAGGTGGCAAATCGTCCACCATCCAACTGCACCATTGGTCTCAAATCTGGTGGAATCACTGGGATCACGCTCAGAACCATCCAATCGGTTTGAGAGCCTGTTCCTACAAAGTTATCGATGACCCGCAATCGCTTAATCAGCTTGGCTCTTTTCTGGCCCTTAGCGTTGCCAATGTCCTCTCTCAGAGTTTCAGCTTCTGTTTCAAGCTTGATGTCCTGGAGCAGTCTTTGCACAGCCTCAGCACCAATGCCGACTTCAATCCCTTCTAGCTGAGAATCCTCGCTATAGATTTGATCCTCAATTTCTATCCACTGATCTTCCGTTAGGAGTTGCTTATAGGACAAGGTATCTGCGTTGCCTGGATCCAAAACCACATAGGCATTGAAATAAACAATCTGCTCTACATCCCGCAGAGGCATGTCCAGCAACGTAGCCATATAGCTAGGAATACCTTTCAAGTACCAAACGTGGGTCACGGGAGCGGCTAATTTAATGTAGCCCATGCGATGTCGTCGCACCCGCGATTCAGTCACCTCGACGCCACAGCGCTCACAGACGATACCTCGGTGCCGAACCCGCTTATATTTGCCACAGTGACATTCCCAATCCTTGGCAGGACCAAAGATCCGCTCACAAAATAGACCATCCATCTCCGGTTTTAAGGTTCGGTAGTTGATGGTTTCTGGTTTGGTGACTTCACCGACCACTTGGTTATTGGGTAAGGTACGCTCCCCCCACTGCCGGATCCGTTCCGGAGAGGCTAGCCCAATTTTGACGTAGTCAAATCGTTGTTCGAGCTTTGGCATCGCGATTAGCTTCCTCTTGTTCCTTGCTAAATATGCTTCGAAATAAATTGGGTTGAAGGGATCATCCGTTCAACCCTACTGTCCGGCAGACAATTAACTTTCCCCTTCTTCCATATCAATCCGGGAGAACGATTCATAGGTGGGACGGGAGGGAGTGCGCTTGTGGCTGACATCAGCCATCAAGTCAACTTCCATATCTCGACTGCCACCATCATCTTCCGTTTCAATTTTGTGAACTGCGATATCCAAACATAGAGATTGCAGCTCTCGCATCAACACCTTGAAGGATTCAGGCGTTCCAGGTCGGGGAATCGCTTGGCCTTTCACAATGGCATTCAGCGCTTCATTACGCCCTTGCATATCGTCGGATTTGACCGTTAGGAGTTCTTGCAAGGTGTAGGCTGCCCCAAAGGCTTCCAAGGCCCACACTTCCATTTCACCAAATCGCTGTCCACCCTGCTGAGCTTTACCACCCAAAGGCTGCTGAGTCACCAAGGAGTAAGGGCCAGTAGACCGGGCGTGAATCTTATCATCCACCAAGTGAACAAGCTTCAACATATAGGCTTTACCGACCGTGACCGGTTGGTCAAAGGGTTCCCCAGTCCGCCCATCAAACACCTGCAGTTTGCCTGGTTTTTCAGGGTCATAAAGCCAATCTTTGCCTGTTTTCTGTTGGGCTTCCTCTAGCTTGCCGTGAACCGTACTTCGAGATGCCTCTTCTCCATGCATTTCATCAAAGGGAGTCAATTTGAAGCGGGTATTTAGATTTTGCCCCGCCCAACCCAGAAGGCACTCAAAGACTTGCCCCACATTCATTCGGGAAGGCACACCTAGGGGATTCAATACGAGGTCAACCGGAGTGCCATCCGCGAGATACGGCATATCTTCAATCGGCAAGATACGGGAGATAATCCCTTTATTGCCGTGACGACCGGCCATCTTGTCACCCACCTGGAGTTTGCGTTTTTGAGCGACATAAACACGAACCACCATATTGGCACCGGGGGGCAGTTCATCCCCTTGCTCACGGGTAAAGACCCGTACATCAACCACCCGGCCTTTTTCACCATTGGGTACTCTTAGGGAGTTATCCCGCACATCTCTGGCTTTTTCACCAAAGATCGCTCGTAGCAACTTTTCCTCAGGAGGCTGATCTGATTCGCCCTTGGGCGTAACTTTACCCACCAAAATGTCGCCGGCTTCGACCCAAGCACCAATCCGAATAATGCCATTCTCATCCAGTTGCCGGAGAGAATCTTCACCCACGTTGGGAATTTCTCGGGTAATTTCTTCTGGGCCTAGCTTGGTTTGCCGTGCTTCAATTTCAAATTTCTCGATGTGGATGGAGGTATACACATCATCACGAACCAACCGCTCACTCACGAGGATGGCATCTTCATAGTTGTAGCCTTCCCAGGGCATATAGACCACGAGGATATTCTGGCCCAATGCCAATTCCCCGCCTTCTGTTGCCGAGCCATCCGCAATAATTTGACCTTCTCGCACCTGATCACCCACGAACACAATAGGGCGTTGGTTTAAGCAAGTATCCTGGTTAGAGCGCTGATATTTTTGAATTAAATACTCGTTTTCATTCCCTTCAAGGTCTCGAATGTGAATGGAATCTGCGGAGACATAGGTGACCTCACCATCAGTCTGGCTGATAATCACCATCCCTGAGTCACGAGCTGCCTGAGCTTCTAGCCCGGTACCCACCAAAGGGCGCTCCGGCTGTAACAAGGGGACGGCTTGCCGCTGCATGTTCGATCCCATTAATGCTCGGTTGGCATCATCATGCTCTAGGAACGGAATCAAAGAGGTTGCCACCGAAATAATCTGCACGGGAGAGACCGCCACATAGTCCACTTCTTCCGGGGATGTGGTGGTGAAGTCCTGACGATAGCGCACAGGCACAATCTCACCTTGGATATACCCCTCGGCATCCATGGGGATATCCCCAGGTGCAACCCGCAAATCATCTTCTTCATCAGCAGTCATATACTGCGGAGCTTGTTCTTTTAGAACTCGACCATGTTCAACTGGGTAGAAGGGAGTTTCGATAAATCCATAGGGATTGACCCGAGCATGAGTGGCCAAGGAACCAATTAGACCCGCGTTAGGACCTTCAGGAGTCTCAATCGGGCAAATTCGGCCATAGTGACTGGGGTGAATATCACGAACCGCAAAGCCTGCACGTTCCCGAGTCAATCCCCCTGGGCCCAGGGCACTGAGTCGACGCTTGTGGGTCAGCTCTGCCAGAGGATTAGTCTGGTCCATAAATTGGGACAGTTGGCTGGAACCAAAAAATTCTTTAATCGCCGCCACCAAGGGTTTGGGATTAACCAAAGATGCAGGGGTCAAGGACTCCACATCAGACACTGTCATCCGCTCTTTGATGATCCGCTCTAGGCGGTTGAGACCAACGCGAACTTGGTTCTGCAACAGTTCGCCCACAGAGCGAACCCGACGATTTCCTAAGTGGTCGATGTCATCCACAGAACCGATATCAAATTCCAAATTGATTAAGTAATCAATGGCGGCTAAGATATCGTCTGGCGTCAACACCCGCGTGGGCTCAGGGGTATTGAGACGAAGTTTCTTGTTGAGTTTATAGCGACCGACTCGACCTAAGTCATATCGCTTGGGGTCAAAGAATCGGGACTCTAGCAGCTGGGTACCCCCACTAACCGTGGGAGGCTCACCAGGACGGAGTTTTCGGTAAAGTTCTAGAAGAGCTTCCTCTTCACCAAATTGACCTTCTTTATCAATGGTCTTTTGATAATATTCCGGGTGGCGAAGGCGATCAAAAATTTCACCATCGCTCAGCCCTAAAGCCTTGAGAAGAACTTGGGCCGATAGCTTACGGGTTTTATCAATTCGCACCCAGACTAGACTATTTTTATCAGTCTCAAATTTTAACCAGGCACCCCGGTTAGGGATGAGGCTGGCATTGTAGGTTCGGCGACCATTTTTATCCGTTTCAGATTTGTAATAAACCCCAGGACTACGAACAATCTGGTTAACAATAACCCGCTCAGCACCGTTAATAATAAAGGTGCCTCGCTCGGTCATCAGGGGCAGGTCACCAATAAAGACCTCTTGTTCTTTAATTTCGCCCGTTTCTTTATTGATTAAACGAGTCGGAACGTACATCTGCACCCCATAGGTGCTGTCCCGCCGTTTGGCCTCGTCTACATCATACTTGGGGCGTTTGAGCTTATAGTTTTTGGCTAAAAAGTGCAGCTCTATTTTGCCGGTATAGTCTGAGATGGGGGAGAAACTTTCTAGTTCCTCGATCAATCCTTCTTTCAAAAATGAACGAAAACTTTCCCGCTGAATTTCAACTAAGTCAGGTAAAGTGAAGGCGGGTTGAGTGTAGATCGAGTTAGTCATACAGCTCCTCTGATAATCACGCCCAGCGCGAATAGAATCAACAATTTTAGGGTACGTTTGTATCGAAAATCAATCTTTTTTAAGATTGAACGGGTAAAGACAACTGGAATAATCGACAGGCATTTTGAGTCGTTGTAGCTGCTAATTCTTCTAAAGAGACGCCTCGCAAATCCGCCACCTGCTGGGCGACATATCTTACGTTTGCAGGTTCATTACGACGTTTACCTCGCACAGGAACAGGCGCCAGAAAAGGACAATCTGTTTCTACGAGAATGCGATCGCAAGGCACAAGACGGGCGGACTCATGAACTTGGGTCGCATTTTTGAAGGTGACGATACCGCTAAAACTGACATAGAATCCCAACGCTAGGAACTGTTGCGTCTCTTCCGGGGTGCCGCTCCAGCAATGCATCACTCCCTTCACGGGCCCGTGCATTTCCCAAAATTTTTCGAGCAACTCCACCATTGTGGTTGCCGCTTCTCGGCAGTGAATAATCACTGGGAGCTGCAGTTGCTGAGCCATCTGGAGATGGGTCCAAAAGACTTGCTCTTGATGATCGCAGTTATTGGCTTTGAAGAAATCTAAACCGGTTTCACCGATGGCCACCACTTTAGAATCAGATGTAGCCATCGAGCGTATCTGAGCTTCTGCTTCTGCAGTCCATTTATCGACATCTAGAGGATGGACACCTACTGCATAATAGAGTTCAGAAAATCGCTGGGACAGGCTTTGGATTTGTTCAAACTCCGATGGCTCAACGCAAGAATGGACTAACCTCACAATGTGATGATCACGCCAACGCTGAGCTATCTGGTCGAGATCAGGCTGAAAAACATCAAAGTTCAAATGAACATGAGTGTCTATGAGTTGCATGAAGAAGCAATGTCCAAAGCGGTGGAGACAGAATCTAGAGTAAAAATCAGCTATATCTAGATTTCAGGAAAAACGGTGCCCAACCTCAAGTCGCTGCTTTAAGGATCCGAGCTAAACCGGCTTTCTTCCGAGCGCCTGTATTTCGATGGAAAACCCCGACCTTTACAGCCTTATCAATTTTGCTGTAAGTCACGGACATTTCATTCTGTATCGCAGCAAGCTGATCATCAGAGGGATTACTTTTGTAGTCATCCACCGCTGCTTGAAACCGCTTAGTGAAAGTTTTGATCGCTGATTTGTAAGCTTTGTTTTGCAAACGATTCCGTTCAGCGATCAGAATTCGTTTTTTTGCAGATTTGATATTGGCCACGTTTAGTTGCTCAGCAGACTTCCAATATGGAACGATTAATTACCCAAAGGGATATTGTAGCACCAATTGTCAATAGGTCCTTTATAAATTTTCGAGTTAAGCTGAGGACAGGAGTAAAGTATACCGTTAGCCAACTCCTGGGGCGACTTTAACCAGATGGCATGAGTAGCCCCTTGTTCCCCGCCGCCTCTATAAATGCGTTACATTTGCAGAGAATGGCATCCTTTCCCTGGCGGTTGCAGATAGGCATTTCAGAGTCATGCTCCGAACCATTACCCAGCAAACGGAGGCAATTGCAGAACTGAGACGGATTTGCGATCGCACTCAGGATGACTCTCTTCTTCACAAAGAATCGACCGTTCGAGAAATCCTAGCATCGGTCCAACGCCAAGGTGACTTAGCCCTGCTTCAATATACCGCTGAGTTCGACCATCTCACTTTAAGCCTAGACCAGCTCAAAGTGAGCGGTGCCGAACTAGATGCGGCATATCAGCAGATTCCTCAAGAGCGATTGGACGCTATTCGGTCTTATTCCCAGCAGATTAAAGCCTTTCACCTCAAGCAACGCCGTCAAAGTCAGGTTCACTTTGGTGATCACCAAGTCGTGGTGGGTCAACGCTACACCCCCGTGGATCGGGTAGGTCTTTATATCCGAGGGACTCAAAACATTTCTCCTAGTCAAATCCTTTTAAATGCGATTCCTGCCGTTGTCGCTGGTGTCCCCAACATTGTGATGTTGACGCCACCCAGTCCGGAACAACAGATGCATCCTGCCGTACTAGTCGCAGCCCAGGAAGCTGGCATCGAAGCGATTTACCGGGTGGGAGGTGCCCAAGGCATTGCAGCTTTGGCCTATGGGACGGCCACGATTCCTGCGGTAGATGTTATTGCCGGTAGTGGAAATATCTACGTCACCCTGGCGAAGAAATTAGTGTATGGCTCTGTAGGCCTCGATGCTCTAACCGGACCTTCAGAACTGGTTATTCTGGCAGATCATACCGCCAATCCTTCGTATATTGCTGCGGACCTACTAGCACACGCTGAATCCGACCCCCTTGCAGCAGCTATTTTAATCACCTCAGATACAACCCTGGCAACCAAGGTCGTCTTGGAAGTGAATCAGACCTTATCCGGCTATGGGATATTGACGGAAAAAGCGATCGCCCACTATGGCTTAGTCATTACTGTAGACGATATACAAAACGCGACGTCCCTCGTCAATGGGATGGCCCCCGCTCAGGTTTCCCTTGCCCTTCATGATCCTTGGCGTTTAGTGGAGCATATTCGCCATGCTGGCTCCATTCTCATGGGGTCTCACACGCCTCCCTCAGCAGGTCAGTTGCTGGTAGGTGCCAATCCCAATCTACCGACTGCAGGAACAGCACGTTATAGCTCTGGCCCTGGAGTCGAGACCTTTATGAAGCAAACTCATTTAATCCAATATTCGGCCAACGCTTTATCCCACTCGGCTCAACACTTAGATACCCTCGTCCAGCTAGAGGAGGAAACCGCACAATCACTCTCCCTGCGCATTCGATCCAAACAGTCTGAGTAAGAGAACCGGGTCTACATTGTCTCCATGAATAAGGGTTATTCTGTCGGGGGGGATGGAGGATCTGCCGACCACACCCCTCCCTTAAACCGGATCTTGGCTTCTTGGAAGGATTGCTGCATCGTCTGCTGGATTTGCTGAGGATCAGGCGTTTTACCCCCCAAGAGATCGCCAAAATAGACACAAGCCCCTTCTCCTAAGGCCCAGGTATAGGCAGCAGCCCAAGTCGCAGCAACCACACTACCAAAGCCAGGCACAAACTTGATCAGTTCACGGCCTACAACTTGCGCAATAAAACCACCTGCGATCGCACTAATCACTCCCCCAGCCTGGGACAAACTGAGGGATTGGCCATATAGTCGCCCTAAGAGACTGACTAACGTGACTTGAAGTGCCGTTAAAGCTGGCATCGTTGCAAACGGCAGAGGAACTGCCGCTAAAGTCGCCGCCATAGCGGCAAAGGTCGTCAAATAGCGTCGACTGGTTTCCCGATAAAGGGAGCCAATTTCAGTCCCGATACCGGCATCATCTAGGAGTTGATGGAGGAGTCTCGATTCGGCTTCCGGCAGTAGCTCTGCCAACTGGTCTACAAAGGTATCCAAACCATAGAACAGGGGAGTAAATCCATCTTCTTTCAGAGTGAAGTCAATCAAGACGCTGCGATCGCAGATGCCTTCAAACTGCTTTTGGATCGCGGCAAACGCTCGTGAGACCTCAACCTCATTAGGGGGATAAGCGGGATGATTCTCGACCTGAGGAGGATAGAGTTCATGGGCACAAGTGACCGCTAGCAGGCAGGGAACTTGAGGATGTTGCTCTCGAAGCTGCGCAATCACATTTTGTAGAAAGTCCGTTGCAAAATCATTCAGTTTTATGGTGAGAATAATGACCTTCGCTGACGGTGTATCGGCAGTCAGATTGCTGTCAGGGATGAGAAGCTGCGATAGTTCCATCATCGGATCAGGGGTATCTGGCTGGGCCTCTCCCAATCCCATCGTGTCGGTGAAATAGAGAAGCGGTAGCTCCTCCGTGGGATATGCATATTGCTGAGTATGGGCGGTATGGGGACGGAATCCTTGACCAATAATGTCTGTAGTCGCCCCCGTTAGACTCCGGATAATGGAACTTTTGCCTGATTGAGGCTTACCAATCAAAATGACTTCTGTGGTCGGTAAGGTTGCTTTTACCCGCTCTAGGATAGCCGCAACCTCTTGCTCATCGATCTGAAAGTATCGCTTTAAGGATTGGCTACCTTGCCGGATCGGCTGTAATAAGTGTCGAGCAGTTTTGAGAAATTTCTTGGCTGGACCTTGCTGCCAAAACTTTTTGGAGGTCGACGGAGGAGGGCAGGAGGGATCTGGCGGTTGAGAATTTTCCACCATTGGATATCAAGGGTTACAACGAAAGAGGATGCTCGTCAGCACAGACTCTCACCATTATGGACAAGCCGCAAATGGGGCCTAGCGGTCTAAACGTCCTCTTTAGAGCCTGGTGATTGATTGTAAAGGGCATCTAACTGCTCTCGGGCATCCTCTACACTCATGGAACGCATGACGAGCAGAGGCTCATCAATCACGTTGCCAGCTTCATCCAGAAGCTCTGGATGGGGGACTAGTTGAGGCTTATCTTCTGGATAAGCAGGAGGAGGAAGGGGCAAGTGATAATCGCGCTGGGATAGAAAGCCCACCGAATAAACATTACGGATCAAGTTGCCTACCGCCAATACCGCTAACACGATAAAGGCAATCATATATAGAATCTGAAGCATCATCCATAGCCCTCCCAAGCCAAGATTATTTCAGGGATTGCTCGTAGCCTGACATCTTTAATGCAAGCCGAAATTATATTTATATTGAACTAGTCTTCTTTGAAATTTAAACCATTTTGCTCAATTTGACTGCCCTAGACGAAGCTGGATCATGATCTGCCAACACTCAGACACTAGATCATGCCAGGTTTCCAGCAAATTTAGCTCAATCCCAATTTGTCCATATGTTGCTTTAAATAAACTGCGAGCGGCAATCACTTCTGACAAGGTTTGGTGCACCCGTCCTAGTAAGTCAGATTGCTGTTGAGTATCAAGAAAATCAATTTTTTCGAACTCTAATAGGGAACGAGAGCGACTAAGCCAGTAATGATAGTCTCCCAGTAGTGGCCCTAAACGGACCGAGAACAGGTCTGGTTCAGGAAAGTATGGATTTATCATCGAACTATATTTTTTATTGATTAAAAATAAATATTTGATTCTTTTTCCTACATACTACCAATGTTTTTTAACTTTATTTAATCTTCTCTCAGTTTCCGACTCTTACCAAACCGCCATTTTATGACGGACCAAATCACAACCTAGTCAGTAGCAACCTTTGGCCCGTCATTTGTTCCATAGAGTACAAGGATTAGGTCTGTTTCCCTGATTTTTCAAGCCTTAGGAAAATTACTGAGAGGGAGGCATTGATTTCAATTCTTAATTATTTTCTAATATTTAAGCTGTCATTTTATCAATGCCTAGCTACACCGAGGACAGGGCATGAGCAAGTCTGTTATCGATAGCCCAGTGAGTTCAGAATTTTTAGGTCGAATACTCTTACCCAATATGTGCTTCTGCTAGCGGCTATAGAACTAGAAGATATGGTGCTTCTAAAAATGGCCTTCTCTGAAAGAGCTGCACCTTGATGCAACCAAGGCAACCCATGCAAGTCCTATTCCCACCTCTTCTGCCAAGAGATTTCAGTTTAAGCAATCACAAAATACGCCTTATGCTCGGACCTAACTCAACGTTGGACACAATACAACCCTAGAAAAAGCTCTATATCAAATTGACTCGTTCTGAAGGTCTGCAGAGATTCAATAGAGAACTGGCATAAAATCCTATCGATCTCACGATATATCAAATAGAACAAAGCCAAAACTGATGCATCATAATTCGCAATTGCTTGATGTAATCTACTTATTTTTCTCCATCTATACGTAATTAAGTATGAAGCTCTAGAACCCAGGTTCCATAAATATACGGAGACCCTGAAGCTTTCTGCGAACATCTACGCAATTCACGGCAAAAAAATACTGTTTATTTCTTTGAAAGTTCCGTGATTATCCTCAAGGATTTTCGGGGCAAGTTGAACATAATAACAGTATCAAAAGAGTCCAGACCGCTAATTCCCCAAGCAGTTCGCATCCATCTTCTACTACTACTGCCCAGAGCAAGGAGTCCGTTCTGATGTTAGAAGCTATCATTACTCAAATTTTAAGCATCTGGGTTATCGCTTGTGCTTTCGGCTGTTACTTCTCTATCGAAGCCCAAAATAACAACTATTAAGCTTTTTATTTCAACTTTCCTAAACTTACCTACCTTATTTAAATCGGATAAAACGATGCAATCCACCGCTCTGAATGTCCCACCTAGCCCTTCACCCATTAATCCCATTAAAGCGATCTGTAAGAAAATCGTTCGCTGGTATTTCTCGACCCTTGATCTTGAAAACCCCCGAGTTGCCCATCGAATTTGTCAACTGATTCCTGCGCAATGTCCTTTTGAGCGAGATATCGTATTTTTCGGGCATGAATTATTTCATATTCCGCCGATGTGTAAGCTCAACCCAGCCTACGATGAGTTTGTGGAACTACGGTTTAAAGCTTTAGTTTTTTTAGCAGACGAATGTGGTGAAGATGTTACTCAGTATTGCTAATCGATATAAGCACTACTCAATGGACCATCACATATCTTTAACGAGCACTACTCCCTAGAATCAGTAAACTCAAGAACGAACCACTGTTCCACAAGCTGTGCAACAACATCGAAGACAGCAAATTCCGAGAACGAGAATACACAAATCCCAAAACACAACCTAAGACAGACAGCGGCAAGATATCGGCCAAGTTGAGATGGGCGATCGCAAATACAATCCCGCTGATACCGATTGCCCCCCACATGGGAAGATATCGAGTTAAAGACGTTAAGAAAAACCCACGAAATAGAATCTCTTCAAAGACAGGCGCTAGAACAGCCACCATGATGAATAGGAGGCCAGCAGTCACGGGGTCATGGCTTTGGATAATCAGTTCTAACAGAGGATTTCCGCCCCCTTGATCACCTAATATTTTTTGATTCAACAGGGCAATGAGAATCACGAGAGGGAGAGCTGCAAAATAACCGCTCATTCCCCAGACCAACCAATTTCCCTGCCAACGAATTCTAAACCATTTGAAGGGAGTGGAGAGAAACCCTTTCAAAGACCAGATCAAGATAGATAAGCCCACCACTACCAGAATGGCATAGTTGGAAAAGGCTAAATAGGCTTGGGGGCGAGCACCTAAAGCAGTCGGTTTAATCCCTAAGACATAGATCAATACAGGAATCGACAAACTCACCGCAAAGAAGGCAATAAACCATAACACCATCACTTGCCAAATCAGATCAGGAGGCCACAAGACTGAGTTAGCCAGACTCGTTTGAGCTAAGTAGACCTTCGATTCATCTATGGTTGATGCCTCAGCAGTCGGTTCAACGTCCACATCAGCGGGTGGCGTTTGAAAATCCTGTAAAGGATGTGGGGATGGAGTCGAACTAGACGCCCAGGTTCGTTGTCGCCAAGATCGGATAAGCCAAAACAGCAAAATAATTACCCCTACCCCGTTCCCCACTAAGGTAAGGCCGTTGATCGTTACGACCCGAACCAATGCATTACTGGCCGTGATTTGCTGGTCAATCTGTAAAGTCGTGAGGTCGTCTTGACGCTGGGATAAGGTAAATAGACGTTCTAAGGCTTGGTCTTCAAACCAGCCGGACAGCTGAGATTGAATGGATTGTTGAGCATTGGGCAGCAGTTGAGGTGGATCGCTCCATAGGCCCATCAAACTGGAGGCGGCAGCTGAGTCATTACTGACGGTAGTTTGAGAAGTGGTCAAGGGAGACCAGGTTGCGATCGCATCTTCCACCTGATCCGACTGAGCCAGCAGTAAGCCAATTCTGAGATCTAAATTATCCCGGAACTGACTGCGATTTTGCTGTTGAGCCATCGCTGTAGCATCATCCGATGAGGCTGTTTTCTCCATACGCTCCAAATCCGTTTGCACCGAACTGCGGACCTGACGGTAAGCTTTCAGAGCCGCGGCGACAGGATCAGCTTCTAACAGAGGATTAGAGAGGGTTTGAGTTGGCGCTTCATCCTCAACGACCGGCTGCCATTCCGACGCTTGCAACAACAAATCACTTTGATAGAGATTGAGCTGACTTTGGGCTTTAGGCTGACTCCAGCTGCTAATCAGTTCCACGCTAATGAGAAAGGTTACAATCGCGGTCAAAATGATTAAGACTAAGCGATAGCGCTGTTGCTGCTGGATTTTTTGATCATTTGCCATATTTAAGTCTTTGCCCTCGCCACGTTGGATATGGAGTCTTTGCCATCGACAGCTTTCTTATCCTAATCTTTGTTGTCTCATTGATCGGTTCCCGCCGATCAATGCACTCGAAATGAGGATTCACTAACCAACAACCCTCACCACAGGTTAAAATCTTTCTGGCCTCAGCTTAGACCACTCTGAATATCAAGTGAGCGCCATCCTGATGCAGCCGTTATCCTTCTGGAGGTCAAGTCCCTGGCTACTCGCGTAATATTGGTCCGGCATGGTGAAAGCACCTTTAATGTAGAAGGCCGCGTCCAAGGTCATCTTGATGAATCATCCTTAACCGAACAAGGATTAGCTGATGCCCGTCGAGTGGGTGAGGCCTTAAACGGAATTGCTTTTGATGCCATTTATTGCAGCCCGTTGCAGCGAGCTGGACAAACAGCTGCCACGATTCACGATACTTTGGCTGCAGCTCCAGCTATTCAGATCGAAGAGGGACTCATTGAGATTGGCCTGCCCCTTTGGGAAGGCATGCTCTTTGAGCAGGTCAAAACCGACTTCCCAGAACATTATCAATGTTGGAATTCTGCTCCAGAGAAGCTCTGTATGGAGCTATCTGGCCCGGACGGTTCCCAATCCTTTTATCCTGTCCCGGCGCTCTACGACCAGGCCAAAGCCCTATGGCAAAAACTGCTGCCTCAACATGAAGGGCAAACCATCTTATTAGTAGGCCATAGCGGCATTAACCGGGCTTTGCTCAGCACCGCCCTTGGATTAACGCCCGATCGCTATCAACGGCTCCAACAAGCCAACTGCAATATTAGCGTTCTCAATTTTCCCGATGGCTTCAATCAAAAGCCGCAGCTTGAAGCCCTGAACTTAACGGATCATCTCGGATTGCCATTACCCAAATTATGGCGGCATTATCGGGGATTACGCCTTATTCTCGTGCGCCATGGCGAAACGGAATGGAATCGTCGTGGTCAGTTTCAGGGACAAATCGATGTGCCCTTGAATGACAATGGCCGTGGTCAAGGTCAACAGGCCGCCGAGTTCCTCAAAACAATTCCCATTGACTTTGCCATCAGCAGCTCTCTGGCTCGCCCCAAAGAAACCGCAGAACTAATTCTCCAGAATCACCCTCAGGTGCAGCTCGATCTTTCAGAACCCCTCTGGGAAATTAGCCATGGGACCTGGGAAGGCTGTTTAGAATCTGAAATTGAAGACCGCTATCCCGGTGAGCTTGATCGGTGGCGTACGGCCCCAGAAACCGTGCAAATGCCGGAAGGTGAAAATTTGCAACAGGTTTGGGATCGAGCCATTGCTGCTTGGGATGATATTGTGGCCCAAGCCTTAGCCACCGGCAAAACAGAACAGACGGGATTAGTGGTAGCCCATGATGCCATTAACAAAGTGGTGCTCTGTCATGTTGCCGGGTTAGGGCCGGAACACTTTTGGTGCTTCAAACAGGGCAATGGCGCCGTCAGCGTCATCGATTATGATACGGACGGTCACCCCATTTTGCAGGCGATGAATATCACCACCCATTTAGCAGGCGGCGTCTTAGACCAAACAGCAGCAGGGGCGCTATAACCGGCATCCATCTTTAGTCTTGATCTAGGAGAACCCACGACGGATCGGGTATGACACAAGAACAGCTCAAACAAGTGCGCGTGTTAGATCCACCGTCACAAGTTGATCGGGTGGCTGATGTCCTGATTGACAATGGCAAAATCATAGAGATTTCAGAGCCGGGTGTCAGCACGGTTTCAGGCAGTCAAGAACGAGATTGCTCAGGGCTGATTTTGGGGCCGGGGCTGGTCGATCTCTATAGCCATTCCGATGATCCAGGGTTTGAAACGCGGGAGACCTTGGCGTCTTTGACTGCATCTGCGATCGCAGGCGGTTTCACGCGCCTCACCCTTCTCCCCGATACCCATCCGCCACTGGATAATGGCGATGGTTTAGCCCGGATCCAAGCTCAGCTTCCCCCCGGGTTACCCCTGCAAGTCCAAGCTTGGGGGGCCATGACCCAAAACCTAGAAGGCAAACAGCTCGTTGAATATGCAGATTTGATTCAGGCTGGGGTGGTCGGGTTTAGTGATGGCCGATCGCTTCAGAACGCCATCTTGCTGCGGCGACTCTGTGAATATCTAGCGGCAGAGTCTTACCCTATCGCCCTTTGGCCTTGCGATCCTGCCTTAGCGGGTTGTGGCGTTATCCGCGAAGGCCTCGATGCCCTGCGATTAGGGCTATCAGAGTCCCCCACCATGGCTGAGACATCGGTCCTGGCTGCCCTGTTAGAAATCATCTCTGCAACTCAGGTGCCTGTCCATATTATGAGGGTGTCTACGGCTCGAAGTGTCGAACTAATTCAAGCTGCCAAGGCTCGTGGACTACCGATCACAGCCAGTACCACCTGGATGCATGTGTTAGGCAATAGCCAGTCTCTCAGTACCTATGATGTCAACTGGCGATTAGATCCTCCTGTTGGCAATCTCCAAGATCAACAGGCTTTGATACAGGGATTAGAAACGGGCATCATCGATGCGATCGCAATTGATCACCATGCCTATACTTATGAAGAAAAAACCGTTGCCTTTAGTGCGGCTCCTCCGGGCGCAATTGGTTTAGAGCTGGCATTATCCTTACTGTGGCAGTCCTTGGTCGCCAGCAAGCGCTGGTCACCCCTCACCCTATGGCAACGGCTCAGTACTGCTCCTAGCCACTGTTTAGGACAAGCACCTCCTAGAGTGGAAGTGGGTCAGCCCGCAGAAATGGTGCTCTTTGATCCTCAACAGTCCTGGTCCGCTGACGCCCACACCTTAAAATCCCTGAGTCAGAATACCCCCTGGTATGGACAGTCCCTGACAGGTCGGGTGATACAAACCTGGCATCCCCCATCGCAAATCCGTTAAAGTGTCGGTAAGGGGCTAGACGGTTATCCTGGGACGACGGACCTCTAGCCAATTCGATGAGGGCGTGAACCATGTGTATTTGCATCAATTGCCAATTCGTTGATCAATGCATCACCTATCATGCGGTAGAAACCCAGCATCTACAGCCTCATCTCACCGATCATCCCAAGTTTGAACCCGAACAACCGACGATTAATGTCAATATTCGCAATCGTGGGGAAGAGATCGAAATGGAATGGGATGTGGTCGGATGTGCCAGCTTTTCCGAGGATGCAGGTAAATGGGCACGGCTCAGACCGGGAGAACTAGTGCCCACCTAGCGCAGCACTCAACAGGAATCCACGAGATTGATCGGACAGACCTAATTTGATTCCACCTGATATCCCAGTTCCGCCAACTGCATTCTGGACTGTCGCCATTTGGGTTGCACCTTAACAAACAGCTCCAAATAAACTTTACCTGCAATCAGTTTTTGAATTTGTTGGCGAGCTTCGGTGCCAATGGCTTTGAGCATACTGCCCTTTTTGCCAATAAGAATCTGCTTTTGAGAGGGGCGTTCCACATGAATGGTGGCTAAAATGCGGGTGATTTTGGGCGATTCATCGACGCGCTCAATCACAATGGCCACGGAATGGGGGACTTCTTGCCGGGTCAGCAGCAAAATCTGTTCTCGAATCAACTCTCCCATAATGAACCGTTCCGGCTGATCGGTTACCAAGTCAGGGGGGTAATAGTAGGGACCAGGGACCAGCTTTTCAATCAGTTGGCGCTGCAGCGACTTTAATTTGGCCGTCGTCAACGCCGAAAATTTACAAACGGGCCAATGGTGTTCTTTTGCCAGGGCTTTATAGGCTTGGTCTAAGGTCAAGGCCTGCTGGGCTGTTTTCCGCTGTATATCAAGCTTATTCAGTCCCAAAATAACGGGCGTGTTGGTTTGGGCCAGTAATTGAGCAATAAATCGGTCTCCACCCCCTAACGGCTCTGAGCAATCCACCACAAATAACACCACATCCACTGCATGGATGGCCATGCGCGCATTCTTGACTAAGATTTCCCCCAATTGATGATGCGGCTTATGGATACCAGGAGTATCCACAAAAATCATTTGGGCTGTGGGGGTAGTTAAAATCCCCCGGAGGCGATTGCGGGTGGTTTGGGCAACTGGAGACGTAATCGCGATTTTCTGCCCAATCAGTTGATTCATCAACGTCGACTTCCCCACGTTGGGCCGACCGACAATGGCAACAAAGCCTGACTTAAACTCAGGAGAGGCTTGGGGGATAGAAGTTAAAGACGAGAGATCAGACAAAGCTAGGACTTATTCCTCAAGCTGCAGGCTATTAACATTATCACCTGTTAAAGAGGCAGCTCATCAATCGCTTTGGTTTCCCCAATCACCACCATCACGGATCCTTTTTGCAAATTGAGATCGGGGCTGGGATTGATATTAAATTTCTGATCGCGACAAATCGCTAAAACGTTGAGGCCATAACGACTTCGAAGCTGCAATTCTCCAATCGATTTATTGTGAAACTCATCAGGCACCACAATTTCAACGATGCTATGCTGCGGATCTAGTTCAAAGTGATCCAGGATAGAAGGCTTCGTCAGCGTCCGGGCCAAGGCGTACCCCGCTTCATTTTCAGGAAAGACTACCTGGTCAGCCCCGACTCGTTTGAGCAGCTTACCATGCACTTCCGAAGACGCTTTAGCCACGACTTTGGCAACACCTGCTTCTTTGACATTTAGAGTTGTAATAATGCTTTCTTGCAGATAGTTACCGATGGCAATAATCACCGTATCAAACTCGTAAATCCCTGCTTCCTTCAGGGCCAAGGGATCCGTGGAATCGAGCTGCAACGCATGAGCCGCCCAGTGATTATTGACGACTTCGGTCACGCGTTTTTCATCAATATCCGTCCCTAACACTTCTTGGCCGGCTTGGTGTAATGCCTGACAGGCTGCCCGACCAAAACGCCCTAAGCCAATCACAGCAAACTGCTGCTTTTTCTTGTTAAGACCTGGGAATAAACTCAATGATGATAAATTCACGGGTATATATCCATAATGCTAGTTTTTTATCCTAAAAGCAATTTATCCGACCAATAAAGATTCTTCTGGATACCGAACAGTACTGGGGCGAGGATCACCCAATAAGGCTGCCATCAAGAGTAAGACACCGACTCGCCCCATATACATGGTGGCGGCCAAAATAAGTTTCGAACTTCCGGTTAAAGCCGCCGTAATCCCAGTCGATAAACCAACCGTGGCATAAGCAGACACCACTTCAAACAAAATATTGATGAACTCCACCCCTGGATCAGCGATCGACATTAACGTTGTCGCCGAGACAATCGTGGTGATTGAACCCACCACGACCCCCACCGCTTTCAAAATCAAGGATAAGGGGATTTGGCGTTCATACATGGTGACGGATTCTTTACCCCGAAGAATCGCTTTGGTACAGCTACTCAGGACGCGGATGGTGGTCGTCTTCACCCCACCCCCCGTTCCACCCGGACTGCCGCCCACATACATAAAGGCAATGGCCAGGAAGAGTCCTGCATTGGTCATACTGCCAATATCAATGGTGTTAAACCCAGCGGTACGGGTTGTCATGGACTGAAACCAAGCCGAGATCAACTGATCATTCCAGCTGAGAGCTTGTAACGTGTCTGGATTACGAGATTCCGTCAGGTAAAAGGCAATGGTACCTAACGTCAATAGCATCGCCGTGGTACTCGTCACCACTCGAAAATTAAGAGAGAACAGGGTTCGCTTTTGCTTCCCTGCTAGACGGTCACGCAGCCATAGATACACTTCAAAAATAGCTTCATAGCCAATGCCGCCAATAATAACTAGACCAGAGATGGTGAGATTGACGATCCAGGAAAACTGATAACTGCTCAGGCTATCCGGGAATAAGCTAAATCCTGCATTATTCCAAGCGCTGATACTGTGAAACACGGCATACCAAAGAGCAAGGGGGGTAGGATACTGCTGACTAAACACCCCAAATAGGAAGATCATGCCCATCAGCTCAAAGACCAGGATGGTGGCAATGATAGATACCACTACCTGGTTAGACCCCTGTAATTTAGAGCGATCTAAGGCCTGCTGGAGGGCAATCTTATCTCTGAGGCCAAATTTTCGTCCCAGTAACAACAGCAAAAACGTGGTGGACACCATATAGCCCAACCCTCCCAACTGGATCAGAGTGAGGATAAAGACCTGTCCCACAGGGGAAAAGTAGGATCCCGTATCCACCACCACATGGCCTGTGACACAGACAGCAGACGTGGCCGTAAACAGGGCAATCACAGGACTATTCCAGTCTCCACTGGCCGTTGAGATGGGGAGCAGCAGTAAACCTGCACCGACTAAAATGGCGACTAAAAATCCTAAACAGATGCTTCTAGAAACGGTCATGGCTCCTCCCACATAGCAGGGGGAAGCCGCTCTGACTTGAGAAACAACAAATGATCACAGATATTAGAAACCTTCCCTTCATGATGGGCTGATAACGTTGCTGGTAGGAGTACCACAAATCTGAGATTGACGAATACGATGAATGGCTTCACCGAGGCGATCGCAGTCTGCGATCAAGCTAATCCGCAAATAGCCTTCGCCATGATGACCAAAGGCACTCCCCGGCGTCATCACAATTCCGGTTTCTTGGATCAGCTTTAAGGCAAAGTCTGCGGAGGACATCTCTACAGGACAGGGTGCCCATAAATACATGGTTGCTTTCGTTTTGGGGATGTGCCAGCCCAGCTCACCCAATCCGGCAATGACAAAATCTCGTCGCTCTCGGTAGCGCTGCTGCACCCCTTGCAAATGGCTATCGGGGAGTTGCAGTGCAGTTTGGGCGGCCGCCTGAACCACAGCAAAAATGCCATAGTCTAAGTTAGTTTTCAAAGTTCGCAGCCCTTGAATAATTTGGGGATTGCCTACCACAAACCCCACCCGCCAACCGGCCATATTGTAGGTTTTGGACAGGGTATGAAACTCAACGCCAATCTCCTTTGCCCCTGGAATTTCCAGCAGACTGACCGGCTGATAGCCATCAAACGCTAGCTCGGCATAGCAGAGGTCATGAACCAGCAAAATTTGATGTTTACGCGCAAAGGCGACAATTTCTGTAAACAGCTCTCGGGGGGCCACAGCCGTCGTTGGATTACTGGGGTAATTGAAGTAGAGGATTTTGGCCCGTTCTGCCACCTGATCAGGAATGCTGCCTAAGTCAATCAGCCAGTCATTTTCTGCCTTTAAGGGCAAACCGTAAATTTCGGCTCCGGCTAGGGCTGGGCCTCGAAAGTGGGGTGGATAGGCTGGATTGGGGACTAACACCACATCCCCCGGATTGATATAGGCTAAAGCGAGGTGGGTTAAGCCTTCTTTAGAGCCAAGTAACGGTAGAGCCTCAATCTCCGGATCGAGCAATACGTCATATCGGCGGTGATACCAATCGGTAATGGTATGACGGAAGTCTGCATGGCCTTCAAAGGGAGGATAGCCATGAGTATTGGGGGATTTGAGGGCTGCGATCGCAGCTTCTATCACCGGTTCGGGCGGCGGACCATCCGGGTTTCCCATACCCAAATCAATCAGATCCAGCCCTTGCTGACGAGCCGAGGTTTTGAGTTCATCTAAACGGGCAAATACATAGGGTGGCAATGCACTCAACCGGTCAGCCGGTTTGATCCAATCCAAACTCATGGGCAAACCTCTTCCGATGGAGAGCTTGGATTAGCACTACCGTCCGCCATGAGACTAGCCGTAGAGACCATCGCCGCTAGCAGCTGATCTGGCATCACCGTAAAGGGTAAATGGTGGAGATCTGAATCTGGCTGGCAAGCCACTTGCGCCGCCATTTGTAAGTTCTTCAGAGACACATCCTCCATCCCTAAATCGGCCAGGGTCATCGGTAAGCCAATCTCTTTATAGAATTTGAGCAGCTGATGGCGAGCCGTTGTCGCGAGGTGGTTATTCTGGACCAGTTCTTCTAAACGCAATTGCACCAAAATACCATAGGCCACTTTTTCCCCATGTAAGCTGGCGCGGGTCGGCGAGAGATGGGTCAGCCCATTATGGACGGCATGGGCAGCCACAGTACGGCATTGAGCTCCACCCAATCCTCCCACAACCCCTGCCATTAACACCGTGGCATCCACTACTTGTCGCCACTCATCACTGCCCGGTTGGGTAATGGCCTTCATGGATTTCTGAAACAGAATATCTCTGAGCACGCGGGCCTGTTGCACAGCAGCAATCGTTAGGGTTTCCTGGGAATGGCCGCTACTCACAGACGCTTCGTACCACTTCGCTAACGCATCCCCAATGCCAGCAATCAGCGTTCGCTGGGGAGCAGTTTGGATCACCTCATAATCCAGGATTAGTAAATCAGGACATCGAGGTAAGCCGACATCATACTGAAATGCTCCTGTCTCCGAATATAAATTCGATAACGCCGTCCAGGCCGCACAGGTCGCGGCAGAGGTGGGAATCGTAATCACGGGACAGCGGTTTTGATGGGCCAAGAGTTTGGCTGCATCTAACGCTTTTCCACCGCCCACCCCAACAATGACGTCTGCACGATGACAGGTCATCGCCTCTCCTAAAGCCTTGAGACTGGCTTCACTGCAATCTTGACCATAATGGGCAACCGCCAGCTCCAAAGTTAAAGTTGAAATTGCAGCCAAGTAAGGCTGCAAGACTGCTAAGCTATGCTCTCCAGCGACCACTAGCGGTCGTTGGCCATAGGGCTGGATCAGAGATTCTAATTGAGCCAGACTTTGCTCAGCTCGAACGACACATTGGGGTGCAATGGCTTGACTGGCGCACTCAACCGAGGAGGAGACAGAGGGTGATGAGAACTTAGACATAGGTGGGACGGTACGGAGCAATTAAGTCAGTCCTCTCCTGATATCCATTTGGCTAGGGAAGCTGACTTCCAATATTGATTTTAACTAGAGGAGGGATCAAAAATCGTGGTGGCGAGAGCCGCTAAATTATCCTGATTCAAAGTGATTTTAGCGTTAGGGTCGTCACGAACAGTCAAAGAGCGCTGAATTTGCCCCAGGGGAATGAGCTGAGACATGCCTGATTTCTGATGCAAAATAGTGCGAGCTTTGATAGTCATATCATTGGTGCCTCGGCCGATGCGCCCCGGTGAGAACAGATTCTCTGAAGCTTGCAGAAGAGTCGCCTCAAGTGCGGTAGGGGTGATCATAGGGGAAACTGAAATCACCACCTCAGGACCTGCGACATCATAAACCAAGTTGTACTTGTCAGCCCCTGGAATCACAGCTTTACTCAAAGGGAAAAAGCTTAAGGCCAGTAAACTGCCCGTCAGCACCCCTAATAGACTGGTAACACCGACAAAACGGAAGCGGATACCCCATTTAAAGACATAGGCTAGACCTGTAAAAACACCACTGGCGAGCATCAAGATCGCACACCACTGACAAGCCTGCTGAAAAAACTCGGGGGTGGGCATTAATCATTCTCCTCGTTGCTGACAAACTCATCCGCTGATTCTACACTCTGATGCTCTAAGGCGGCCTTAAGGGTGTGCCAGGCTAGGGTGGCACATTTAATCCGAACGGGCAATTGGGCCACCCCCTGCATGACGTTGAGCTTACGATGCTCTCGCGGGAATTCTCCTTCGCCTTTCATCATATTTTGGAATGCTTGGACCATTTGCAAGGCTTCAGGGAGGGGTTTTCCCTGCATCGCATCTGCCATTAAGTCAGCAGACGCCATTGCGATCGCACATCCCTCACCTTCAAATTTAACAGCCGCAATCCGCTCTTCTAGCGCTTCCAACTGAACCGTCAGCTCAATCGTATCGCCATAGGAAGGATTATGTCCCCATTGGTGACGATGGACTGGATCCGTCATGCCGCGATGACGAAGCTTTTTGTCATGTTCTAATATGACTTGTTGATACAGTTTTCGGAGATTGTCCAGGGCCATAATCTGAAGACAGTGAGGAATCGCTCTCCACAATCGAGGATGAATCAAGGGAATGTATCTAGGATACTGGCTGTTGCCCCTTCGATCTTAACGAAAGGCAGCTATCCCCAGTGGATCACTGTCAAAGCATCAACAGACATATTAGAGTGTTCTTGGGATTACCCCATTTGGGGTTGCCGCTCTTCCGTCGATCAGGCCAGTCAATGTTCTGGAATAAAGCAGACATGATGTCAGGGAATCCTCCGAAGGAGCAAAAATGAAGTGGGCTAGTGCACTATCAACACAACCCTCTCTAGAAGCTGCACTGGATGAAGTGATTGCAACGGCAATGCAATCCTTAGACGCCCCTGCAGATTTGGCCATTTTATTTATTTCAACCACCTTTGCCAGCGAATTTCCTCGATTACAGCCCCTGCTGGCAGATAAGTTGCCGGTCCAGCATTTTATTGGATGTGGGGGGAATGGTGTGATTGGGCCAACCCAGGGGGGATCTACCGCGGAAGTTGAAGAAGAACCCGGTATTACCCTCACCCTAGCCTCATTGCCCGGTGTCGACATTCAGACCTTTCATATCTATGAAGACGAGCTACCGGATCCAGATAGTGCCCCTTTAACCTGGACTGAATTACTAGAAGTGGATCCAGCCCATCAGCCCCATTTCATCCTGTTTGCCGATCCCTCTAGCTCAAAAATTAGTGATCTACTGCAAGGGCTAGATTATGCCTACCCAGGTGCCGTCAAAATTGGCGGTCTTGCCAGTGGTCGTTCTTCTTGGAGTGGAAGTGGTCTGTTCTGTGACGACCAGCTCTATCGCGAGGGCACAGTGGGCGTTGCCCTGAGTGGCAATATTATGGTCGAAACAATTGTAGCTCAAGGCTGTCGCCCCATTGGTCAACCCTATCGGGTAGCCGAAGCTGAGCGTAACGTTGTGCTGCAGGTGGAAGAACAAACCGTTCCAGTGGAAGCCACATTTAATGCCGATGAAGTCGAGCTACAGACGCCCTTGGAAGCCCTGCAAACCTTGGTCCAGGATTTGGACGAGGATGAACGGGAGTTAGCCCAGCATTCCCTCTCGGTGGGCATTGTCTGTAATGAGTTTAAGCAAAATTTGGAACCGGGCGATTTTTTGATTCGCAACTTAATTGGGGTGGACCCCCGCATTGGGGCGATTGCCATTGGCGATCGCATCCGTCCCGGTCAACGGATTCAATTTCACTTACGAGATGCCCAAGCCTCTGCCGATGAACTGGAAGAACTGCTCCAACACTATTTTCAAAAATCGCCCCCAGATCAATCTCAGCCCATAGCCGCCCTGCTGTTTGATTGCTTAGGGCGAGGAGAGCGGTTCTATGGAGAGCCCGACTTCGACTCTCAACTCTTTAGACGCTATTTTCACAATATTCCGGTCAGCGGTTTTTTCTGTAATGGCGAAATTGGTCCCATTGCTGGCACAACGTTTCTTCATGGCTACACCGCCGCCTTTGGTATTTTTCGCAGCCAAGACGATTAATTCACACCTACAATAAGCGGATCAATTTTTAGGTGTGATGTGGAAATGCGTTGTAATCAGAAGCTTCACAAAAGGAGAAGCCTTCATGATGAAGCTCCCGTCTATGGATTACAGGGTCAAGGATTGGGGATTGGTTTCAATCAACTCCGCTAAATCCTTCAAAAAGGCAGCGGCATCGGCACCATAGATCACCCGGTGATCGCAGGTAATGTTGACATTCATCAGTCGCTTCACCCCCATCATGCCCTGATCATCCGCCACGACTTGGGGCTTAGACCCACCAATCGCCAGAATGGACCCTTGCCCTGGGGGCAGAATGGCATCAAAGCTGTTGACCCCAAACATTCCCAGATTGGAAAGGGTAAAGGTGCCGGTACTGTATTCATCCGGCTGCAGCTGTTTGCTACGGGCGCGAGCAACTAAATCTCTCCAAGTGCGAGAGAGGGAATATAAATCCATCTGATCCGCCTGTTGCAGAACTGGCGTAATCAAACCGCCCCCAGGCATGGCAACCGCCACAGCAATATTGATGGCGCTGCTGTACTGGATTCCTTGTGGGGCACAGCTGGCATTGACCAGGGGATGCTGGCGCAGGGTAACCGCCACAGCTTTGGCCAAGAGGGCCGTCATAGTGACACCTTTGGTCTTGACTTGCTTATACAGCTGGTCCAGGGCATCTGTAACAATGGAATATTCCACATGGAAGGTGGGCACAGCTAGACTAGCCACCATGTTGTTCACCACAGCCTGCTGCAAGGTATTGAAGGGAACTACTTCACCGGCTGCTGCTCCAGCGGGTAAGGGAGCGGAGGCAGGTAGGGATGGCTGAGGCGCAGCACTGCTGGCGGCTGGAGCCGTAGCAGTGGTCGACGTTTGGCCAGAGGCTGCTTCTATATCTGCAGCCACGATTCGACCATGGGGACCACTGCCCGTTAGGGTATTGAGATCGACTTTGAATTGCTTAGCAAGCTTCCGCGCCCGAGGTGAAACCACCACTCGACCGTTAGATGGAGCAGCCGGTGCACTGCCTCCATTTAAGGTAGCTGCTGGGGCTACTGGAATAGTAGCAACAGGGGCCGGGGCCGCAGCCGGAGGAGCCGGAGCTACTGCAGCAGGGGCTGGAGCTGCAGGTGCAGGGGCCGGAGCTGCAGGTGCAGGGGCCGCAGACTCAGCGGCAGATGCTTTCTTTTGTGCTTCAGCAATTTCAGCTTCCGTTTCGGCAACATAGCCAATGGCCGCACCGACCTTGGCCACCCCACCCGCAGGCACCGCGATGGCTGCTAGATATCCCTCATGGAAGGACTCCACATCCATATCTGCCTTGTCGGATTCAACCACCAGAACCGTTTCACCCTTTTCGACCTTGTCACCTGGCTCCTTAGACCAAGAGACAATTTTTCCCTCCTCCATCGTGGAGCTGAGGGCAGGCATAAACACTTCATGAATCATGGGTTAGTTTTCCGAAACGAATAGCAAGATAAACCAAAGCCTATCCAGTTTGAATTTTATCCTGTTCAGGGCTATCCACACTATCTCCTTTACCGAGAAAGTCACGGCATCCATCCAGTTAGGGAATCAAAATGCTTCAATAAGCAAAGCGATGTCGTGGCTGGGGATTCTCCCACCCACTCTCATGAGGTCCCTGTCATGCCCAGACAATATTTTGCCACCGTTGCCCGAGGACTAGAATCTTTAGCCGCCCAAGAACTGACAGAATTAGGGGCGCAATCCGTTGAGCCTGGATTTTGTGGAGTGGCTTTTCAGGGAGATCGCCCATTGCTATACCAGGTGAATCTCTGGGCCAGACTGCCATTTCGGATTCTGCTGCGATTAGAAGCGTTTCCTTGCCAAGATGCCGAGGCTCTTTATCAGGGCATTCAAACCTTGCCTTGGCAGGAGTATTTGACCCCAGACTATACCTTCGCCGTTGATGCCACGGGGAAGACACCTCAGCTGAACCATAGTCACTTCACGGCTCTGCAGGTTAAAAATGCCATTGTTGATCAACAGCGCCAACAATTCGGAACGCGATCGCACATCGATACCCAAACTCCAGACGTGCGGATCAACGTTCACCTCCATCAAGCTCGCTGTGTGGTTAACCTGGATAGTTCCGGCAGCAGCCTCCATCGACGGGGCTATCGTCCGGCGGTAGGGGCTGCTCCCTTAAAAGAATCCTTGGCTGCTGCTCTGATTCGCTTATCGGGCTGGCAATCCGATTTAGCATTTATGGATCCCCTCTGTGGCTCCGGCACCCTACCGTTGGAAGCCTGCTTACAGGGTCTCAGAATTGCACCGGGTACTTTTCGACAAGGCTTTGGCTTTCAAACCTGGCCAGATTTTGATGCGGCTCTATGGCAATCTCTGCAAACTAAAGCGAGAGAGCAACAACGCTCACACCTTCCCATGCCCATTTGGGGCAGTGACCAAAATGCCGAGGTGATTGACCAAGCCCAGCTCAATGCCCAGAATTGCCATGTCGCAGACTATATCTGGTTTGAAGCTATCGACTTACAGGATGTTGAACCGCCCACCGATAGCGGCATCCTCATCTGCAACCCGCCCTATGGCGAGCGCTTAGGGAATCCTCGGGAACTGGGGGATTTCTATCGTCAATTGGGTCAAATCCTCAAACAGCGCTTCAAAGGCTGGACCGCCTTTGTTTTAAGTGGGAATAAAGCCTTATCTCAATCGATTGGCCTCAAATCTTGTCAGCGCAAGGCGATCAACAATGGCTCCATTGCCTGTCAGTTCTTGAAGTATGAGCTGTATTAGGTGGTTTACACAGAATCGACGATGAGTTGTTCGCTTTCTATCGTTGACAATGTTTGATCGACACACACACGATTTCTGCCTTCGGCCTTGGCTTTGTATAGCGCTTGGTCTGCGGCCAACAGCAAAGGAGTCTCTGATTCCATTTCCTGGATATCAGGAATGACACTGGCCACCCCCAAACTGAGAGAGACATAGGGACCATTTGCCGAGTTTTTATGGGGAATCATGAGTCTTTGTACGGACAACCGCATATTTTCGGCAACATGAATTGCTCCTGATAAAGTAGTATTCGGCAAAATTACTGCAAATTCTTCCCCCCCATATCGAGACGGTAGATCGGCAGGACGCCTAACACAAGTATGGATAACCCGGGCCACCTGAAATAAGCAACTATCCCCAACCGGGTGTCCATAGGTATCGTTATAGACTTTGAAATAGTCAATATCGATCATGATTAAGGCTAGGCTAGATTTCTCCCGAGCCATCCTTCGCCATTCCCGGTTAAGGGCTTCTGTAAAAGCCCGGCGATTCGGAAGTTGGGTCAATTCATCAACTGAAGCTAGGTAGGTTAAGCGCTTGTTAGCTTCTTCCAGCTGTTTATGGAGTTGGGTTCTTTCTAGCTGAATACGAACCCGCTGTCGCAAAACAGGCCAATGGATCGGTTTCGTAATGTAGTCTGATGCTCCCACATCAAAGGCCCAATCAACAGAGGTCTGATCTTCTAATCCCGTGATCATCAAAATGGGGGTATAGGCACTC
The DNA here is from genome assembly GCF_000018105.1 of Acaryochloris marina MBIC11017. Classification (GTDB taxonomy): domain Bacteria; phylum Cyanobacteriota; class Cyanobacteriia; order Thermosynechococcales; family Thermosynechococcaceae; genus Acaryochloris; species Acaryochloris marina. Next base: position 3,618,138 of record NC_009925.1, on the reverse strand, counting down.
TCAGGGAACTTCATCAGTTCACCACAGCACTCAAAGCCATTCATGCCTGGCATCATGGCGTCTAGTAGCACTAGGTTAGGAGGACTCTTTTGGTAAGCGGCCAAACAGGTTTCTCCATCCTCGGCTTCCACGACCCGATATCCATCATTCGTGAGAATATGACTGATCATGGCTCGCGTCATCCGATCATCTTCAGCAATCAGAATAACGGGTCGATCCTGATCAGAGCTCCCTAAGGATGATGTTCTGGAAACTTCCGGAAATGGAGATGTTGGAGCATTGACGTCTTGCATGGCCGTTCGGCTGATCTCGCGAATTACATCCAGTGTTCCCCGGCTGTCTGTAAATCGCACTCTTCTCCTGCTGAAAAACCTACTCCGTTATCGATAGAGCAACCACCTGGTCTCGTCCAGATTGTTTCGCTTGATAGAGGGCCTGATCGGCTCGGCTGATTAAGCTCGATACGGAGGTATGGGGATGTGATCGCACCGTAGCGGCCCCAATGCTAACGGTCACAAATTCGCTCACAGAAGATCCACGATGGGGAAGTTGAGACTTCTGGATGATCATTCTCAGGCGCTCCGCCACCACTTGCCCTCCCTCTAAATCGGTATTGGGCAACACAATCGCAAATTCTTCCCCTCCAAAGCGGGCCACTAAATCCAAAGGACGCACAATGGTTTGGTGAATCTTTTGGGCCACCGTTCGGAGGCAAATATCTCCCTCTAGGTGACCATAGGTATCGTTATACTGCTTGAAAAAATCAATATCGCAAATTAAAAGGCTTAAGGGCTGTTGTTCCCGCTGAGTTTGCTTCCAAATTTGTTGTAAATACTCATCAAAACGACGGCGGTTCGCCAACCCCGTGAGGGCATCATGATTCGCAATCAGAGACAGCTGCTTATTGGCTTCATCCAACTTCTTATTGGTCGCTTCTAAAGCCTGCTGGGCATAGAGCTTGGCCTGAATCTCTTCTTCTAGCTGCTTGTTTTTAGCTGCTAAGGCTAAGGTTTGCTGCTGCAGCGCTTGGGTGCGTTCTTTAACCTTATTCTCCAAACTGAGTTTGGCATCTTCTAACTGTTGATTTAAATACGCAATCTGTTGACGGCTCTCTTCAACAGTCAGTAAATCTCGATACGATCGAATAGCCGTAATTAACGTGGAAAAAAGTTTTTGTTGGGTGAGTTCGGTTTTAGTTTTGTAGTCATTAATGTCATACCCTTCAATCACCGATTTTTCGGGAGCGATACCCGGCTGACCAGTGCGTAAAATAATCCGCACAAAGATGTTGTGTAAATGATCACGGATATGCTTGACCAGCTCTAGGCCAGCTTCATCCGTCTCCATCACCACATCTAACAGCAACACCGCTGTATCTGGGTTTTGATTCAATAACTGCTGAGCTTCTTCACTGGAATAAGCCGAAATAATTTCCAGGGGCTTATCAGCAAATTTGAAGTTTTTCAGGGCGAGACGCGTCACCTCATGAACCTGTTCTTCATCGTCCACTACAATGACTTTCCATCCTCCTGGAATCACCTCCCTCTGGGAATGGCAGGCTAACTCTTCCAAAAACTGGAGTTCATCATCGGCTTCTAGAGTTCCTGCAGAAAGCAAGGATTTATCCTCGGGCATGAGCCTCCCCCTTCCTTAAGGTCAAGGGTAACTGCAGCATAAACTGAGTTCCTACGGAAACCTCACTCTGGCAAGACAAGGTTCCTCCAAGGGACTGGGTGACCAGATTGTGAACAATATGCAGACCTAAACCACTGCCGCCCCGATCTCGACCCGTGGTAAAAAAAGGTTCATAAATCTTAGGCTGATGTTCTGCTGGAATGCCACAACCATCATCGGTATATTCGAGAATAATCCGATCTTGTTGTTGAGTCACTTCAAATTTTAATTGCCCTGCCTCTCCAGGTTGGTAGGCATGCATAAGGGAATTCATGACAAAATTAGTCACAACTTGTGACAGTGCTCCTGGATAACTAGTGGTTTTTAGAGCAGCATCCCCTGAAACCGTCACCGTATGGCGAGTCCGTTTTAATTTCGGTTCCAAATTGGTCAATACACTCTCAATATACGGGATGATCTGAAACTCTCGTTGCTCATGACTGGTTTGATCCACCGCAACTTGCTTGAAGTTTTGAATGAGGGCCGCCGCCCCATGCAGATTTTGCAAGATCAGATCACTACTCTCTTGAGCAGTCTGCAAATAACCCACTAAGGCCGATCGTTTTAACGCTCCTTGCTCAAAGGCTTGAGTTAAAGAACTGGTTTCATTATTCAATACCGAGGCGGCTAACAGGGCATTGCCCACAGGGGTATTAATTTCATGGGCTACGCCCGCCACTAACTGGCCTAGGGCAGCCATTTTTTCCGCCTGAATCAGTTCTGATTGGGTGGTTTGCAGGGTATGCAACGTTTCGGATAATTCCTGGGTACGCTCTTCAACTTTACGTTCGAGGGTTTGTTGATAGTCTTTAATTTTTTTAGAGAGTTGATAGCGATTGAGAGCCTCTCGCACCGTTAACTGTAACGCTTCAGGTTGCCAGGGTTTGGCAATGTAGTGATACAGCTGGGCCGTATTGATGGCATTGGAAATACCATCAACATTCGCTTGCCCCGTCAACATAATGGTCAAAGTTTGGGGAGAGAGCTGATGGACTTGTTGTAAGACTGCGTCTCCTTTGATGTCTGGCATCAGATAATCAGCAATGATGACCGATAAATCGCATTCATCTTCGATCAGGTCATGGACCAGGGCAATGGCATCCTTGCCCCCCATAGCAGTTTCTATTTCGCAGGTATCTTCAAACACTTCAGATAGCTCACGTCTGAGGCTATCTAGGACTGCGATTTCATCATCCACACAAACAATTATGGGTTTAGGCATCGTCCTGATTAGTCTTTACACTGTTCCTAAGGCTGATTGAATACATTGGATCAGATCACTTTCATTCCAGGGTTTGCGTAAACAATTAAACAGATTGGCTTGGGACTGCGCTCGTTCTACTGCTGCTTCATCAGCTTGACCAGTCAGCAAAATCTTGACGACCCCTGGGAACTGCTGGTGGACTTGAATCAGGAATTCATCTCCTTTTGCCCCAGGCATTAACCAATCCGACACAATCACTAACAGATCTGTATTTTCTTCCTGAAGTTCTTCAATCAGCTCCAAGGCTTCGCTGGCATTTTCAGCCGTTTCATAGATGTAGTGATCGTCAAAAGCAGTTTGCAGCTGTCGTAGGAGACTGTTGAGAATAATGACTTCATCGTCAACACAAAGAATAGCCAGTTTAGTCATAGGGCTGGAGTCGGTTGAGGGGTCAGATTGGCAGACATGGGCAAGGTCACCGTAAAGGTTGTGCGACCAGGAACGGAGTCCAAGCTTAGAGTACCCTGATGCTTGTCAATTATTTTGCGGACAATGTCAAGACCTAAGCCACTGCCTTCGCCAGGGGGTTTAGTGGTGAAAAAGGGCTCAAAAATTTTCCCTTTTAACTCCAGGGGAACGCCAGGCCCGCTATCAGTAATCTTGACGCAGACTTGATCTGCCTGTTGACTGACATCAATATCAAGGGTGCCTTGATGGTCCATGGCCTGGAGGGCATTATGAAGGAGGTTGGTCCACACCTGATTCAGTTCATCAAAATAGCAAGCAATGGGGGGAATCTCGGCAAAAGAGCGATGGACCGTTACCCCATGTTTGATTTGGTTGTGATAGAGGGTTAAGACCGCATCAATGCCGTCCGTGATGTTGGCTTCAATCTTGTCTCCGCTATGGTCATAGCGGGCATAAGTTTTCAGAGCAAACACAATTTTGGCAGAACGATCGCTAGCGGTCGCAATATCCCGTGTACTTTCACGCACCCGCGTAAACTGTCGCACCATCTTTAATAAGGGTTCACTCCCGGGTTCAGACAGGAGAGGAAGGAGATCATGGATGTCATCGCAAATCCCTAAATCCAGCAATAAACTGGCTAAAGACTCCGCCGATGAAATCTTCTGCTCGGTGAGTTGCTTGGCGATTGCCTTACGGGTATGGCGTCGTTCACGACCAGACAGAGTCGGTGAAGGGGTTAAGGCGCGTAACAACAGGGATTGAAATTGCTCGGCTTGCTCGATGGGTAACTCTCGAAAAAATTGCGGCAGGGTGGTCAGATGCTGATCGAGAAAATTAGCAATATATTCAATCGAAGACCGAATCGCCCCCAGAGGAGTATTAATTTCGTGGGCCACGCCCGCGATCAATTGTCCCAATGCCGCCATTTTTTCTGACTGAATCAGTCCTTCTTGAGCAAGCTGTAGATCTTCTAAGGCTTGGGAGAGTTCCTGAGTCCGTTCATCGACCTTCTCTTCCAGGTTGGTATACAGGCGGGCATTGTCGATTGCGATCGCAGCCTGTCCTGACAGGAGCTGCAAAATTTCTAGGCGATCCGCCGTAAAGGCTCCCGTCGTCAGATTATTTTCTAAATAAAGAATCCCGCTCAACTGTCCTTGATTCAGAAGCGGCGCACAAAGAATCGATTTGGGCTGATGGGTCGTAATATAAGTATCCAAGCCAAAGTTACTGTCTTGGGTGGCCTGTCGAAGGACAACACTCTCCTGGGTTCGAAGCACGTAGTTGATGATACTGTCGGGAAGCTGATCCGCAATAGGCTGAGACTGCAGCACCTGACCCTGGTCAGATTGAGAATTAAACGATGCCTCAATAACAAGGCTGCCTTCCACATTTAAAATTAAATGCCCTACTTGGGCCCCCGCATTACGCACAAGGATTTTGATCAGGGTCATCAATAGCTTATCGAGGACAATTTCCCCTGCAATCGCCTGTGAAGCCTGCAAGACCGTATTCAGATCCAAAGCTTGCCCCGTGCGAATGGTACTCGTTGATGCTGCCGCGGCTAGAGGTGTAGTGGGAATAGTACCCTGTTGGGAATGGATTACCTGCTGGGCCAGGAGGTAAGGGTAGGAGGCTTCTAATTGACGTAGTTTAGCCGTGGCCCCCCAGCAGTAGTACCCGTAATAAGCTTCATTCAGATACACCCGAGCAAAGTTATCTCGCTCTTGCTGCAGAAAACACTTCGCTGCCAGCTCATTAGCTAAGGCGGCTTCATTAGGGTAATGGTGGGATTGTGCCAGGGCAATCGCTCGATCATAAGCCTCCCCCGCCTGCGGTAGCTGCCGCAAGACGCGATACCGCTCTGCTTCTACTAAGCAATATTTATGCTGATGGTTGGCAGGTGCATGGTTAGCCCATTTCTGCAGTTGATCTTGATTCGTAGCGACGACTGCTAACATCTGCTCTTGCTCTACAGGGGGTAGCCCATCATAGAGAGCTAACCGGGCCAGAGAATCGTAAAAATTGAGGCTGGCAACCGTCGCTGCAGCCGTCATACCGTCCACATAGGCCGCCGCTTGTTTGGTACTCTCTAAAGCCGTCTTAGGCTGTTCCAACAGGTAAGCCACCTGAGCTTTCAAGGTATAAAAGAATGCTAAGGCTAGCTTATTATCCGCACTGTCCACAAGGACCTGTCGTTCTTGTAGGTACGTCCCAGACAAGCGGGTCGGATCCAAGTTGGGCTCAGTTAAATGAGCAGTGACCTGTTGAAAAATTTGGAGATAAAGGAGGCAAGCGGCCTGTTGAAAACCGGCAATGGCTTGCTGAAACTCCAGCATTCGCAGCGCCAAATCTGACAGTTGCTCCCCCGTTAATAAAGAATGCATTGCCTCCCAACAGAGGGAATAGCTGGCATATTCTAAATCCCCGGTTTCTAAACCAATTTGATACCCTTCATGCAAATCGGGAATCGTCAAATTCAGGGGCTCTGTCCAGTGGCGTACAAACGCATTGAACACAAAAACCACCCGACTCTTGGTCTTTTTCGCCTGAAACTTATCAACCACCTGTAAGGCCAACCGGCCAAACTGATAACCTGCTTCACTATCTCCGACGACTCCACAGAGGGTAATGCCATAACAGTCGTAGGCAAACGCGGAAGGGGCCGTATTGCCATAGGTGAGAGATAAGTGAATTTGCTTCAGATTACTGAGGATAAAGCGTTCAAAAGAGGCTTGATAGCCAGAGGACAAGATATCCGAGAGAATCTGCATGGCTGCTAGTTTGTCCTCTGCAGTCATAGGAGACAAACGGATCAAATCTTGGATCGAGCGGTCCGCACAGAGCTGCTTGGTTTGCTCCAACTCTTGCTGCAAGTTCTCAGGGGTGGGGTCTACAAAGGTGACCCCTAGCCGCTCCAAAATCTCAAAGCCAATATCCGTTGCCTCTAGATGGCGATTCTGAGCAGAACGGGCTAAAATTTTGACCCGGTAGACTTTCACCATATCCAACACGGTTCTGGCCTGCTGCAGCACCACGGTCGTTAGCTGTTCTTGCTGGGGATAATCTTGGTGTAGATACGCCGCTTCAACTGCTTCTTGATGGAGCTGGAGGGTTAAGGGATAGGCATTTTGCCATCCCGTCTCTCCCACCAAACTCAATCCCGTTTGCAGATACCGGACGGCAGCACCGTAAGCCGTCGCTGATTTTGCTTTCTGGCCCGCTTTGAGGTTAAGTTGAGCGACCTGATCTTGTTCGTCTAGATCCGTAATCAGGGGGAGGGCCTGATTGAGATGGTCCACCACCTCAAAAATGCGCTCTGCCAGTTGTTCCGTTTCCATGTTATGCCATAACAAACGGCCAATTCTCAAGTGCACTGCAGAACGGCTATCGGTATCAATTAAGGCATAAGCGGCTTGTTGAATTCGATCGTGACCAAAGCGAAAATCCGTAATCACTAATGCATCATTGAGCTCAGACTGGGCAAAGATCAACCCAAGCTGAATCGCGACTTTCAAATCCGAAAATACCTCGGCATGGGATTGCTGACGAATTAGGCTCAGGGTCTGCAGATCAAATTCAGCCCCCACACAAGCAGCCAACCGCAAAACATCTTGGGTGGCAGGGGGTAATTTTTTCAGTTTGCTAATCAACAGTTCAATCACGTTATCCGTGAGATCCTGAGACTGAATTTGGGCCATATCCCATTCCCACTGTTGAGCGCGGGGATTAAACTGCAACAGCTCTTCCCCATAGAGATTCTTCAGAAACTCATTGACGAAAAAGGGATTTCCTTCCGTTTTATTGAGGACTAACTCCGCTAAGGAGAGGGTGGTCTCTAAATTATGGTGAACGGTATCCGCAATCAGCTGGCACAAATGCAGCTGAGAGAGAGGCTGTAGCGTAATCGTATTGATGTTGACTTTTTCTTGCCAGAGCTGCTTCACCAAGGTCATCAAGGGATGAGTCGCATCGACTTCGTTATCACGGTAAGCACCGATGAGCAACAGAGATCGCATTTGCCGATCCGTCATCATCAACTTGATCAACTTTAAGCTGGCGGAATCAGCCCATTGCAAATCATCTAAGAACACCACTAAGGGATGGGCTGGGGTACAAAACACCCGAATAAAATTTTGAAATACCAGGTTAAATCGGTTCAAAGCTTCTGCAGGTCCCAATTCAGGCACTGGAGGCTGAGCCCCTGTAATCAACTCAATTTCAGGGATGACATCAATGATGACTTGGCCATTCGGTCCCAAAGCTGCCAGCAATTGTCGTCGCCATTGGAGTAATTGGGTTTCACTTTCAGTCAGGAGTTGCTTGACTAAATCTTGAAACGCACTGATAACAGCCGAGTAAGGCACATCTCGCTGAAATTGATCGTATTTCCCCGAGATAAAATATCCTCGTTTTTCGGTAATCGGTTTATGGACTTCTGCGACTAGCGCCGATTTGCCAATCCCGGAATACCCCGCCACCAGCATCATCTCACTCCCTTTGGTTGGATTTTGGGGGTGATTGACCCGCTCAAAGGCCGTTAATAAGGCCGCAATTTCTTGGGACCGCCCATAGAGCTTTTGCGGAATATGAAACTTATCCGAATGGTCCTGGGTCCGAAGCGGAAAGGCTCGAATTTCCCCTGTTTGCTTCAGTTGTTGCCAACAGGTCGCCAAATCAGCTTGGATTCCGAATGCGCTCTGATACCGTTCTTCGGCGGTTTTCGACATCAAGATCATCACCAAGTCAGATAACACCCTAGGGATGTCGAAATTGACTTGATGGGGAGGGGTGGGCTGTTGCGCTAAATGACAATGGACTAATTTCAGCGGATCCTCAGCCGTAAAAGGTAACTGTCCCGTCAGTAGCTCGTAAAACATCACCCCCAATGCATAAAAGTCCGTCCGATAATCCAGAGAGCGATTCATGCGCCCCGTCTGTTCAGGCGCAATATAGGGCAGCGTCCCTTCGAGAACTTGGGGGTTTTTAAGGATGGTTGTTTCCCGGCTGAGTTGGGTAGAAATGCCAAAATCAATGATCCGTAACTGATGCGTATCTGGATTCAAAATGATGTTGCTAGGATTCAGATCTTTATGGATGACATTATGTCCATGAATCCGACCTAAAACTTCGGTAATACTGATGGCTAAGGGTAGAAACTCTACCAACGGCACCACCTTTCCCTGGTAATAAGACTTCAGGGACACCCCTTCAACATCTTCCAAAATAATGGCTAGGGTTCGTTGATAGGGTTCTAGCCCCAACACTTTGATCACCCCTTCGAGTTCGAGGCTGCGGGTAATCTCATATTCTTGACGATACCGAGTCAGTTCTGAAGCGGTTGGGTAATCTTCTTTCAAGACTTTCAGAATGACCTGATGTGGCTGAGCCTGTCGTTGGCCCCGATACACAATAGAATTCTCACTCTCATAGAGATGCTCAACCAGACGACAGTCCGCGATTGTCCCCAACATCAATTATTGCTCCAAGCCAGGAAATAGAATAACTAACTTTTCTTAAAAGAAAAATATAAGCAATTGCTTCAATCTAGATGTTCCCCAAACGCACCTAAAACTTGCAAGATCTCAGAAATTTCTTTGTTATGGTTTCAAGACTATTCAGCAAACAAGGACCACGATGGATAGATACCAAATTAATGAGGCATAGTTGTAACTGTAATATTTATATCAGCCTTCTAAGACTGCTTTTTAATCGAGCCGTCACAAACCCAAAAAATCTTGATAAAAACGGAAAATTAGATATTTTACATTTGAATAGTCCATTCTTTGCATCTCTCTCGATTTAAAAATCGATATCAGCATTAATCAATAAATGCCTAGCAATACTAAGCTTAATGAAGCGTCAGCGGCACTCAGTCGCCTCACTTTTAGCTAACCATTAAGAATAAGTCTATAACTCGATTTATCACAATTCAATTGACATCGGTTTTAATACAAACATTTCTCATTTAGAGACTAAATAGTTATCAATCTAGATAGTACAAGCTTGCCCAGACTTCAAGCTATTTCGACAGTAAAATCTAGGCCAGACTTGGGAACACTAGAGCTGAATCGGTAGCTGCTACGGATTATCCCTACACCCCTGATCACAGGCAGTTGCCATTTACGTCAGAACACACATAGACCGGATCAACAATGACGCATCAGTACTCCCTCACTGGCCTGCCGACCCAAATCACACCTGTAGAAATTCAACAGGACAAACATCAACCCACTCTGGCCCCCACTCGTCCTAATCCGACCCAGCCGGAGCCTATCCCCGCAGCGCTAAAAGCAGCTCGACGCAAATATCAATACAACTATAGTCACATTGCCCCTGTGGCCATGGTGGATCGCTTACCCAAAGAGGAACTCCCCTCTAGGGCTTGGTGGTCAAAGTTGATCCGTACCATGTTCAAGATTCTCTCGAATGCCATTGTTGGCGCCCATAATCACCACCATGAGCATGAAGCAGAGCAGCATGCTTCTCGCCTCATTCGCAAAACCTTGGTGGATATCTTGAGACAACGCCCCGAGGTGCGGTGGCGTCTCATCTGGCATCTGCTGAAAACAGCGCCAACGACTTTGCTTAACGGTTTACGGTTGTCGTTTTCTGATGCCGAAAGCTTGCTGCACAGTTTAGCCGCCCATTTAGAGCATGATCTATTACGGATTCTGCACTTGAACTTAAAAGAACATCTAGCCCATGAATGTGGACAAGATCGCCCTACCTCAATAGCAGACTTTAATCAGCAGTTTGCAACGATTCCGTTACCGGAGTGTGCCGAATACTTTCAAGAAGATGAGTTTTTTGCTTACTTGCGAGTAGCCGGTCCTAATCCTGTTTTGCTGCAACAAGTCCGCCATTTATCGGGAGACATCCTCTGCTCTCATTTCCCAGTTACCAATCAGCATTATCAGACCGTAATGGGAGAAGACGATTCTCTGCAAATAGCAATCACCGAAGGCCGTCTATACATCGCCGATTATGCTATTTTGGCTGGTGCGATCAATGGTAACTACCCCGATCAGCAAAAATATATTTCGGCTCCCATCGCCCTTTTTGCCGTTCCCTCAGCTGATGCCCCCTGCCGAAATCTCCAGCCCATCGCTATTCAATGCCGCCAATCTCCAGGGCCTGAAACACCGATTCTGACGCCGCCTACGGATCAGAATCCAGACCAAAAACAGGCCTGGGACATGGCGAAGACCTGCGTGCAAGTTGCAGACAGCAATTACCATGAGGCCGTCACCCATTTGGGTCGAACCCATCTGTTTATTAGCCCGTTTGTAATTGCCACCCATCGCCAACTACTGCCGTCTCATCCCGTGAGTGTCCTGCTTCGGCCTCACTTTGAAGGCACCTTAAGTATCAACAACGGTGCTCAAAGCATGTTAATGGCGCCAGAAGGTGGAGTGGATACGGTCTTGGCTGCCACTATCGACTGTGCCAGGGTCTTAGCCGTAAAGGGAGTACAAAGCTATTCCTTTAATCAGGCCATGCTGCCCCAACAATTGCGGCAACTGGGTTTGGATAATGCAGAGGCGCTTCCCATCCACCCCTATCGAGACGATGCATTGCTGATTTGGCAGGCCATCGAAACTTGGGTCACTGATTATGTGAGCTTGTACTACCCAACAGATGACTCCGTGCAAACAGATGCGGCCCTTCAGGCTTGGGCGCAGGAGCTACAGGCTGAAGAGGGTGGCCGAGTCCCAGATTTTGGTGAGGATGGACAATTGCGAACCCAGGCCTACTTGATTCAAGCCCTCACGCTGATCATCTTTACCGCGAGTGCCCAACATGCCGCTGTGAATTTTCCCCAGGGCGACATCATGGTCTATACCCCAGGGATGCCATTAGCAGGCTACCAGCCCGCTCCCAACTCGACAGCTATGTCTTCCCAGGATCGGCTCAACCAACTGCCCTCCTTACACCAGGCCTTAAATCAGCTGGAGTTAACGTATTTGCTCGGGCAGATTTACCATACGCAACTCGGTCAATACGAAAAGTCTTGGTTCTCTGATCAGCGAGTGCAAGCTCCGCTGCATCGGTTTCAAGCCAATTTACTGGATATCGAAACTGCGATCGCAGAACGAAACCGCCATCGCCCCTACCCTTACCGCTACCTACAGCCGTCCAACATTCCCCAGAGCATCAATATCTAAAGTCTACTCGCCATCAAAAATGCACTTGCCAACGCGATGGGCCCTGGCAGGTTACCTCGTGGCAACCGCAACCATTCAGCATAATCAGCATAAGAGGATATACTCCCATGACAGGTCTATCAGCCGGATCCCTCACTGCAGGACTGCACAATACCCTCAAACAGCTAGAGGCCAAACCCCGACAGTGGGTAGAATCAAAGTTACAGTCCTATTCCCAGACCTTATTTCAGCGGATCTTTAGCAAACAGACCCAAGCATTCAGCCAGATTCCAGGCCCTCAGCCTCTATTCCCCATTGGTAATGTCTGGGCTCTGCAGCAAGGGAAACCTATTTGGCAGGTGCTAGGAGAACAGGGGCAGCAATATGGTGGCTTGTCCTTATTCTGGATTTTGGCCCGGCCATCCTTAGTTCTCAACGACCCCGATTTAATCCAACAAGTCCTGCTCACGGCCCAGCAGCAGACTAACCCACATTCCCATGAACATCGGGCCAACCAAGCTGATTTTTATAAAGATATCCCCCGCAAAGCCCTTCGCCCCATCCTGACAGATAGTCATCCTTTTGTAGCCAAAACTGCTGGATCGAAATGGCAGCATCTGGTCAAAAATAATCCATTTAATATGACCTACTTCCGCGAGTGGATGGAGACTCAAATTCAGCCCTTGCAGGTTTTTATCGAAAGTCGGGCGGAGGCATTGGTCAAACAGTCTGAGACCGAAATGCTCCCCGCTTATGAGGTCATTCAGAAGCTCGCCTTCGACGGCTTTTCCCTGGCAACCGTAGGCCAAGTCTTTCCCGATCATGTCTTTGAACAATTCAATACCCTCTGTGCAACGGGCACTGATCGCATGAACCGATCCTCCATTGCCAACTGGATGATTCCGGAAGAACCCAAAGGTAAGCATTATAAAGAAGCAAGTCGCCAATGGTTTCAACGCTTTAGCGAAGTGCTAGAAACTACTCAAGCCGATCCTGCTGGTGGTTCGCTCTTGGATTGGGTTCTGAAACGAGGAGGCTCTGCCTTTACCCCTGAACAAATGCGAAACTTCTGCGCTGGTGTCTATCCAGGCGGAGCGGTTTCTGCGCCCAGCGGTATTACCTCTACACTTCATTTGCTATTTCAGCATCCTCAAGCCCTATCAGCGCTTCAACACGATTTGGACGGGTTATTCAAAGAACCCCTCACCTTGGAACGACTGGAAAACTGTATCCCAGTGGAACAAGTATTGCGAGAGTCCCTGCGACTCTGGCCGCCCGTGCCCTTTTTTACGCGCAATACGGTTGGCGCTACCCATCTAGCTGGTCACGAGATTCCCGCGAATACCCAAATTTTTATCAATAACTGGTTTCTCCATCGCCTCTCACCCCACTGGCACGATTCAGACTCTTTTCAGCCAGAACGCTGGGATACCAAAACGTTGGCCGAAAATGACTATGGTAGCGATTACTTTTTCCCGTTTGGTCGAGGTGAGCGAGCTTGCATTGGTCAAGATTTTGCCAAATTCTTTATGCGCTTAACCTTAGCCACCTTGTTAGCAAAAGTAGAGATCGAATTTGGCGATCAGCCCCATGACCAAGAATTTTATTTTGGCGTCTCTGTGCCTAGACAGCTAAAAGCTCGATTTATCTTGCGGTCATAAACCTTCCATTTTTCACCGTGCAGATTGACTAGAACCAACTGCTACTGTAGAAAGAAGTGAAGCTAAGGCGGCCTCCACATTAATACCATGAGCGATTTAAGAAAACCGAATCTGTTTATTATTGGTGCGATGAAATCGGGCACCTCATCCTTGCACCAATATCTCAATAATCACCCGTCTATTTTCATGTGTGAGCCCAAAGAGCCCTGCTATTTTGTGCATCCCAAACAGTTGAACTGGCCCAATATGAAAAAGCTCGGCCTGTGGGGAAATGAAGAGAAATATCTCCGCCTCTTTGAGGGTGCTGGTGAGGCAACAATTTTGGGTGAATCGAGTACGCTGTATGCCAAAGAGCCCCATATTACAGATGTGGCCGAACGCATCGCCCAGTTCAACCCTCAAGCTCGCTTTATTTACATCATGAGGGACCCCATTGAGCGCACGGTGAGTCACTATTGGCATGAAACTCGCCAAGGGAACGAAAATCAAAGCCTACTCACAGCCGTACAGAATAATCCGCTTTATCAAGATGTTAGTAATTATCCCAAGCAGCTCAACCATTACTTTCAATATTTTTCGCCCGATCAATTTCTGTTTCTCACCTTTGAAGAACTTTGTAATAATGCGGAAGCCTGCATGACCAAGACGTTTGAGTGGCTGGGGGTCGATGCCTCCTTTGCGCCTGAGAATCTCTCGGAAAAATTTCATGCAACGCCAAAGCAGTTCTACCAAAAGAGTGCTTTATTTCGTCTGCGATACACATGGCCTTTCAACCAACTGGCCTCGTTACTCCCCAAAAAGATTCGCTCTTCTGGCCTCAAATTAGCAGTTCGGGAAGTGGACCGAGACAAGGATGCTGAAGATCTACAGGAAGCAATTCAATTTCTCCGGCCCATTCAACTCAAACAAACCGCAGATCTCAGCAATCTATTAGGTATGACTTTTCCAGACTGGAAGACTCTCTACGACACCAAAAATTAATTTAAAAGACTTATCAAAGCCAACGTTACTAGCTTCAGTACAGCTACGCCGAATAACAGCAACAATTTTATTAATGCTATCGCAATCACTCCGAATATTTAACTAGTCAGTCTACTCCAATCCTGCCTGACAGGCAGCATAGATTTCCGCATTCTTACTGTACTTTCTGCGGGAGATTCTGCTTAGACTAGAGACATCTGAACCCATCACTGCTGTGTTGTTCTTTGCCCACAGAACTCCTCCCCTGACTGAGCATCAACCCTACCAAGCTTGATCATGATTGCTGATGACATCACGGACTATTATTTAGAACATTCTCAACCCACGTTAACTGCATCCAATACTGCATCTCTCAGCCTACCGATTATCGAATCGTGGCTTTGCGTTGATATCGGCAATCAAGTCGTTATTCAGGGGCAAATCTTTAACCACTCCAAGTATCCGGCTGGGAAAAAGCTGAAATCTTCTCCCATCAAAGGATGCCTAACCAAAGCAGGACGGGTGTATGTAACCACCAAAAATTCCATCTATGAACTGGGGACACCCCATCCAGATTTTGCAGGTGATGCTCTACAGCTATTTACCAGCAACGACCCTCAACAATGGGCAAAGCTCACAATTGTGGGGGAATAAAACCGCTGCCATCTTGAGGTCATCCAGCAGGCAATCACATCGCAGGAGGGCAATCATAGCGCTCTTGATGGAGTACATCCAATAGTTGTAGGCAAACCTTGGCCGAGCTTTGTGCAAGATGGCTCTAGGTGATCCGTGGGTCATTCCCCACTACATTTCACCTACAACGGACTTCTCAAAATAATGGTTCCGAAAAAACTGTTCGGTTTTAGCATCGGTAGGATAAAAGGTTTCAATCCGAAGTTCATCAGTCGTAATGTCCTGGGGTGTACCAAAGGTCGCAATAATCGAAAATAGACTCAGTTCCAACCCCTTAATATCCAGTTCCAAGGGTAAAACGGGCAATAAACTAGCACTATCTAGCTCGCTATAACCTTCTGGACCAGCTAATTCGATATATTGGGCAAATTGCTCTTGCAAGGCTCGATCCCCCGAGGCCAGAGATTCACGCCTCAGTCGGCGGATAATCGAAGGCCAGACCTGATCCCAATTGGTTATATATTGCCTGAGCCCCTCGGGATGAACCGTTAGCAAGGCTAAATTGAGGGGTTCATCTGCTCCTACATTGTTCTGAAATGCTGGCAGGTCTCCCCCAAGGCTGAGCAGTAGTTCTGCGGCCTGATTGGCTTTTTTAACGTTCCAGCCGCGATCGACCACGATAGCTGGCAAGGGGGCATGGTATTGCAAGACATGATTCAGTGCGTCTAGCACTGGCCTCATCACAGGCTTATCCAAGGCCGTTTCGCGATAGGTTGTTGCATACCCAGCGGCTTGTAACAGCACATTCCGTTCCCGTAAAGGGATATTCATGGCCTCTGAAAGTCGCTCTACCATAGCACGGCTAGGATGACTACGCCCGGTTTCCAGCCAACTGACATGGCGTTGTGACACATTAGCCGCCAGGGCTAAATCCAGTTGCGATAGCTTCCTAAATTTACGCCAATGGCGACAAATATGTTGAAAGTTTTGTGGGTCGGCAGAGGTCATGCATATCTCCACTCTGCTCTCTATTCTCAACCGAGACCGATCATGAATTCAATGACCTATGAGGTTATTGCGGCTATCCAACAGAGCGGTCAGGCTAGATGCAGATCACTTGCAAGGAGTTAGTTATGATCAACAAACAAATAGCGCTCATCATTCTGGTTCCCTTTACCCTTTTGTCGGGGTATGCCATGGCCCAGGTCGGCTATCTGGGCATTTTAGATTACAACCGCTATAGCCCAGCCGGTTGGCAAGTGCTTACAGACTTGGTGATTGCGCTAGGACTAGTGTTAAGCTGGTTGATTCCAGAGGCAAAGAAAAATAATCGCAATCCATGGCCTTGGATTCTGGCAACGATATTGATGGGATCTTTTGGTCCTCTCCTATATTTGGTAACCGCTCAGCAAACTACTCCAGAGTAACGGTAAGGGCTGCCAACACCAGATACTCCCAGCAAGGGACAGTTAAGACCGATTCAAAATTCACTGATGGACAATGGCCGAAGGTGTTGTTTTGACCAAGCGATTGTTTCAGAGGCAGTGAGCATTCTGAGGATGACTTGTTGTGGATTACATTCCATCAATACACATGGAATGATGCTTGTTCCAGCTTGTAGATCGCATCGATAACCTTGGGACCAATCACACAATACAACTTTGAATTCTAGATGCTTTGTAACTGAGAAAATCTTATGAATAGCAACTTTACCCGATGGGATAGGTGCAATTTCTCCGAAGAGATACCACATGTCTGATTCTTCATTTTCGAATTGTGCCAAAGGCACGTCATCAGATATCAAGAGATAATGTTCAGCCATGATCAAAGTAACTGTTGCAGTGCAGGGGTCTAGCTTTTCATATGAAAGAAGCAATCTCGTACAGGTGCAACTCAGATGATCGAACTTAGCTCACCAATCAGAGAACTTGAAGGACAGCACCAATGAATTAGGTAGTGTGCAAGGGGGTTGCGATCGCAACCTCCTTGCGCACTTTCAAGTGACCCAGAACCTCTAGCTCCAGCATCCACCCAGCGAATACGCTACTCTACGGGATAACGGTATTTCGACCAATTCTGCAGAATTAGGGAAGCAGTATGACCAACCCCACCTACGATACATCAGCCCCCGTTCTCGTCACTGGAGCGACCGGTTATGTCGCCGGATGGCTCGTCAAGCGTTTACTGGAAGAAGGCTTTACCGTTCACGCAGCTGTTCGCAATCCCAGCAATACTGAGAAGCTTAAATACCTTAATGCTTTGGCAGATCAGTCTCCAGGGCAGCTCCAATATTTCCAGTCAGATTTACTGACGCTAGGATCTTACGCCGAGGCCATGCAGGGCTGTACCGTAGTGTTTCACACGGCTTCTCCTTTCACTATTGCCGTTGATAATCCACAAAAAGATCTGATTGAACCCGCCCAGCTCGGCACCCGCAATGTTTTAGAACAAGCCAATCAAACTGAGTCTGTGAAGCGGGTGGTGGTCACCAGCAGTTGTGCCGCCATTTATGGCGATAGTGCAGACTTAGAAATGGTTCCAGGCGATTTATTTACTGAAGCAGACTGGAATACCACCTCCTCCCTCACCCATCAGCCCTATTCCTATTCCAAAACCTTAGCTGAGCAAGAAGCTTGGAAAATTGCCAAGACCCAGGACCGCTGGAACTTAGTCACCATCAATCCCTCCCTCGTTTTAGGACCTGGGATTAACCCTTTTGCCACCTCAGAGTCTTTCTCGCTGATCAAACAGCTGGGAGATGGCACGATGAAAATGGGCGTACCAAACTATCAGATGGGGGTTGTGGACGTTCGGGATGTCGCAGAAGCGCATCTGGCTGCAGGATTTACTCCCAATGCCCAAGGCCGCCATATCACCTCTGGATACAACACAAATTTCCCTCAAATGGCTGAGATTTTGCGGGCTCATTTTGGCGAGGCTTATCCCTTCCCCAAAAGTGTGCTGCCCAAAGCATTGATTTGGCTGGTGGGACCGTTATTAGATAGCAGCATGACGCGCAAAATCATAGCTAGAAACGTGGGTGTTCCTTTTGGTGTCGATAACAGCAAGAGCATTCAGAAGCTAGGACTCACCTATCGTCCCTTGGCCACATCCCTCACTGATATGTTTCAGCAGTTGATTGACTATGACGTTGTGACGACTTGAACTTGAGGTATGGCAAAGGTGCACCCTGTTAATTCTTCTGAAACATCCCAGAGCTGGGCAGCAGCCGCTTGATTTTGGGCATAGTCAGACTGCGTAGCCCGTCCGGGCTGACCTTTCATTTCCATAAACCCTTGAGGGCCAAAATATTCTCCCCCTTGGGCCTCTGGGTCTAGCGCTGCCATCACAATGGGCAGCGCGGCCTGATCCGGGGCATGACAGAGCAACGGACCAATCGTATTTTGAATGAGTTGAACCTGGTATTGAGGCATGTGTCTGGCGAGTTCTGTGTTGGAAACGCCAGGGTGAGCCGTGACGGAAAGAATTTTTTTACCGGCTTGAGCTAACCGTCGCTGCAATTCATTCCCAAACATCAAACAGGCCAGTTTGCTCTGGGCGTAAGCTCCCGTTTTGGAATAGTTCTGTTCCGATTGCAGATCGTCAAAATTAATTCTCCCAGACCCCAACCGATGAGCATTGCTACTCAGAGACACCACCCGAGATGCAGAGGTATCCGGCATCAGATCCAACAGCAATGCCGTCAGGAGAAAATGGCCAAAGTAATTGGCTCCTATTTGGCTCTCAAACCCATCTACAGTCAGGGCATAGGGAGGCCACATAATTCCAGCATTATTGATCAGAAGGTCGAGGCTGTTGTAGTGCTGTCGAAAGGTTTGGGCAAACCGTCTCACAGACGATAAATCAGACAAATCAATCTGGAGAATCTCTAAATCCGCGACCGGCACTGTCACCTCGATTTTGGCTTTAGCTTGCTCGGCTTTCTCCAAGTTCCGGCAAGCCATGATCACCTTGAAATGCTTTTGCGCTAGATAACTCACCGTTTCATAGCCCAAGCCTGTATTCGCCCCAGTCACAATGGCAACCTTGCCTTGCTGAGAAGGGATATTTTCTATATCAAACGCCATTGTGTTGACACCTAAAGTTTGTGAATTATAGTTTGCAACTCGATACTGAGCCCAACATGCAGAGTGCGTAGATACAGCTCCATCGTTTTGCCACGCCCAGGCGTACTGAGTCTTTTCACACCACGAACGCTGAGAACGTCGAAGATAGGTTTGACTCTATGCGCTATGCCACACGTTGAATAACCATTTTCAAGAACCATCCAAGTACAGCCTCATTTAGCATGTCTTTAATAATGGCACTTTATTTATTGTGACGAATTTGCCTCGAAACGTGGTGTCATCACGACATTAGACAATTCCATTGAGGATAGCAGCTTTGCTCTCCACTATGGCGTCTTCTAAATACCGACTACCAAGCCATTTTAGGTATGGATTGTGCCGTTAGGCATAATCGCCCCAGAGAGATTAGCACCCGTTAGTTTGACCATCACTTTTTTGCCGATACCCATATTGGCCCCGGTAAAATCTGCCCCTCGCAAATCAGCGCCACTTAAATCTGCAGCGGTCAGATTAGCGCCTTGCAAGTTGGCCTGGGTGAGGTTGGCTTGGAGTAGATTGGCACGGGTCAAATTGGCATTTGTCAAATTAGCACCCGCCAGATTCACCTTATGCATAAATGCATCTTTGAGATTGACATTCGCTAAATTAGCTTGACTCAGATTGCGCCCTGAGAAATCCCGCTCTTGTAGATCAGCACCGTGCCAATCGACACCACTGTGGTCTGGCGTCAGAGGGCGCGAGGTAGACTTAGTTGCTGCAGGAGCTGTTTTAGCAGGCGCTTCAGCTCGACCTGTACGCCAACGTTTAGCAGCTCGTTTAGCAGCAGAATCGGTTGCAGCAGGTGGCTGAGGAGGCTTACTTTGGGGCGGAGCAGCCTTTTGCGTCTTAGGCTTAGGAACAGATCTAGGCGGGGGTTGAGTTGCCTTAGTACGCTGCCGAAACTTTTGAGCAGCTTGGGATGGTCGCTCTTTAGGCTTTTGAGTGGTGCGGGGTGGAGCCGTGCGTCTTGTCGTTTTTGCAGGAGCAGACGAGCTGGCCGATCGGGCCTGGCCTGCTGCCGCTGCTTTCTGAGCCGGGCGACGGGCTGACCGCAAGTTTTGACGTCGTTGCAGATAGGATTGCAGATAGTCACGAGCTTCGTTGAGATCTTGTAGCTTGACGATGGCTTTTTGCTGCAAACGCTCGCGGCTTTGGGGAATACGATCGGGGTGCCAAATAAAGACTAAGTCTTTGTAGGCTTGATTGACCTCTTCTAAAGACGCGCCAACCCTCAACTCTAAGGTGCGATAGCATTCATTGAGGTTTGGCATACTCAATTACAGAAGGATGGGCTTAGGCAATACTTTGCTCTAGACAAAGTTTAAGCGGAAGTCACCTTACTTTATTTTGCCTGGTCTTTTTTGAAAAGGGTATAGGGCAAGACAAGACAGGGAATAAACCGCTGTCTCACCTGATTGCGTTCATTATTAAGCTTAATGAACCGTTAGTCGATATAGCCCATCAAGTCGGCTGGATCGTAAATGGGTTCCGTGGCAACGGGGCGATTGTTAGGCAGGTTCGGAGAAGGAACCAAGGGCAAACCCATATTCACAATGGGACGATTACCAACTAAGCTTTCTTCGTCAACAATATCTAATCCAGACCGGATAATAGGGCGGTGGTTCGGTAGGGTATCAGTATCTACCACTTCTAAGTTGACCGCAGTGATCGGACGATTCCCAGGCAAGCTTGAAGTATCTACCACTTCTAAGGTTCTTGCTGCGATGGGTCGATTTTGGGGTAGGGGAGGAGTTTGGTAGAGCTCAATTGCCCCTTCTTCAGATTTTTTCTCGGATGTAGCCATGAGTTGACTCCCTAGACAACGGTATAAGGATGTTTCTTAAAGGGGTGATTTAAAGATTTGATAAGAACAATCACTTCTTTGATCATAATTGAGAACGTTCGATTCAGAATATTAATTCGTGTTTAGGACGCCATAACGTTTAGTTATGAATCTCAGCAATCATGCTGCAGACGATTAAAGCGCTCTTCCATAAAGTTCAGAAACGCAGACGTCGTCGAATCTTTCGCCAAGGACAAACCTTGTCGTGTTTTGTTGCCAGGGATATTCGTCGAGATGTCATGATTCTTGCCGATGCTGACATTGGTTCGGGTTTTATTACAGCAAGGATACGAACCGTCAATGTTCTATGTTCTATATGTCACATCATCTGGTTTCTCTACACCGTTGAGTCCCCCTGAACAAGTCGCCGTTGATCGTCTCTGGAATTGGCGTGGACAGCCTTGGGGCAGTTTGTCTGACGGAACACTTCAAGATGATTATCCAACCCATTCCTGACTGGATTGAGGTTGAATTCCAGAAACCTAGGCCTCTAAATTGCATCAAGGTATAGATAGTCAAACTTCTCATCTTTACCAGACATAAATATGTTGAACCGCAGGCAATTCTTATTGACCGCTGGTAGCGCCATGGGGTGGGTTCTGTGGTCTAACCACCAGATACCCCTACTCGCACAGCCCAAATTTTCGGCCTACCCGTTTAGCTTGGGGGTCGCTTCGGGGGACCCAGAGTCCAATAGCGTCGTGTTGTGGACCCGGCTGGCTCCTGAGCCCTTATCAGGTCAACCCATGCCTGCTGTTGCTATTCCTATTCAGTGGCAAATTGCAACGGATGCCCAGATAACCGAGGTAGTTCAACAAGGAACGGTCCAAGCCCTTCCCCAATGGGGCCATTCAGTACATGTCGTGGTGGACAACTTATCGCCAGGACAATGGTATTGGTATCGATTTCAAGCCGGAGATGAAATCAGTCCCATTGGTCGGACCCGCACTATGCCTGCTTCGGAATCTGAGGCTGAGCACCTCAAATTTGCCTATGTGTCTTGTCAGCACTATGAATATGGCCATTACACGGCCTATGAACACTTAGCTCAAGAAGAGTTGGATTTAGTGTTTCATTTGGGAGACTACATCTACGAAGGGAAGCCAAAATCTGGGCGGCCTCGCCAACATGTCGGCCCTAATCCCATCGACCTCAAGGGGTATCGTTGGCGCTATGCGCTGTACAAGAGCGATCCGCACTTGCAAGCAGCCCATGCAGCATTTCCTTTTATCTGTATTTGGGATGACCATGAAGTCGAGAATGATTATGCCAATGACGAGTCCCAAGGCTTTGAGGAGCCAGCTATGTTCCGACGGCGTCGGCAAGCTGCTTATCAAGCCTATTATGAGCATCTACCCCTACGCCCTACCTCCCAACCCCAAGGGGATCACTTACAGCTCTATCGACGGTTTTGCTTTGGGAATTTAGCTGAATTCCATTGTTTAGACACTCGCCAATATCGAGATGATCAAGCCTGTGATCAAAACGGCAAAGGGGGTGGGCAAGTTGCCTTCAATTGTGACGAGCGCCTGGATCCAAAGCGATCGCTGCTGGGTTTCGAGCAAGAACGATGGCTTTTAGATGGCTTAAAAAATGCATCTACGAGCTGGACGGTCATTGCTCAGCCAATGCTGATGGCCGAGCTAAAACAAGGCATCGGACCACTGGCTGGATATTGGACCGATGGTTGGGATGGCTATGCTGCCACCCGCGATCGCATCCTCGAATCTATCACCCAACATCAACCTAAAAACCCCGTCGTCATTGGTGGCGATATTCACTCGTTTTGGGTCACCGACTTAAAATCCGATTTTCAAGATCCACAATCCCCCGTGGTTGCAACGGAGATTGTCGGCACGTCGATCAGCTCCCGTGGCCCCAATCCTGACCTATTTACCTTGGCCTTAAAAGTGAACCCCCACATTAAGTTCTTTGAAAGTCGGTATCGAGGATATGTAGTTTGTGAGGTCACACCCCAGCAATGGACCGCACAGTTGCGGGTGGTGGATCAGGTCGAGAAGCCAGGCGCCCCCGTGCGCACATTGGCGTCCTATCAGATTAAGAATGGTCAGCCGGGTGCCCAGAGAATTGACGGATAATATCCAACTCACTGCCTCTGCAATCACCTTCTCCTCAAGATCAACGGACTTACTCCGATTTCTCTTTTGCTTTTTTCCCTTTTTTAGTAGAGGCAACGGTATTGGCTGACACTTCCGCCCCCGTATCTAGCTTGGCTCTCACCTGCTGGGTCAGGGACTCCGTAAACTCAGGATTATCCTTCATATAGCGAACTGTATTGTCGCGACCTTGGCCAATATTTTCGCCGTTGTAGCTATACCAAGCCCCTTTGCGGACCAGAATGTCGGTTTCTTCCGCCATATCTAACAGACAACCCAGGGTAGAGATACCTTGACCAAAAATAATGTCAAATTCTCCAATCCGAAACGGAGGAGCCACTTTATTTTTGACCACTTTGACCTTAGCTCGAATCCCAAATTCTTCAGTGCCTTTTTTCAAGGTCTGGATACGACGAATATCTAAGCGCACTGAAGCATAGAACTTGAGAGCATTCCCGCCCGTAGTCACTTCCGGATTACCATAGGTCACGCCAATTTTTTGGCGTAGCTGGTTGAGAAACACCACGGTGCAGCCGGTGCGACCAATATTGCCAGTAATTTTCCGTAGGGCCTGACTCATCAGGCGAGCCTGCAGTCCCATATGGGAATCGCCCATATCCCCCTCAATTTCAGCACGAGGCACGAGGGCCGCAACGGAGTCAATCACCACAATATCAACGGCGGTAGAGCGGACCAGCTGATCGACAATTTCTAAGGCCGATTCCCCGGTATCAGGTTGAGCCACCAGCAGATTTTCCGTATCGACGCCTAGGGCTGAGGCATAGGTGGGGTCAAGGGCATGTTCAGCATCCACAAAGGCAGCAATACCGCCAGATCGCTGCACTTCTGCGATCGCATGCAACGCCAAGGTTGTTTTACCGGAACTTTCAGGGCCATAAATCTCAATCACCCGACCTTTGGGCAAGCCGCCCCCTAAAGCCAAATCCAGGGTTAAAGCACCACTCGAAATCGTCTCCACTTTCATCTGGGTGGCATCACCCAAACGCATAATCGATCCTTTACCAAAGGTGCGTTCGATTTGATTCAGGACGACGCCTAGGGCTTTGTCTTTCTCAGAGTTAGTGGAATTATCAGTGGCCATGAACACCTCAAACGAAATTTAATTGGGCACGCATCACTTTATTGTGCACCATACCAAAGTGCAGAATGACCATCGTTGCCCTTGGCAATTCTGCAAAGAACCAACCCCACAGCCCACCCTAAACAGCCTTTTGATAGAGGCCCCAAAAGATATCACCGCCGATATAAGGGGTTTTGATTTGGTCAGGCATCCAATTCAAGCCTTGAGCTAAAGTCTTTCCCCAAGCCTTATCCATCAGTTGGTATCGCAATACCGATTTCCGATACTGACCATTCATCCACTTACTAGGGCTGCCCCGCGCCACTTCCTGAAACCCATATTGGGCAACCAGACGTTCTAAACCTGGTGGCGAAAACCAATGGGAACGGCTCGGAGGGGTATAAGCATGCCAATTCTGCCCCCGCATCCGCGCCAGAACACTCGATCGATCCCAGGTTTCAATCAGCCAAAATCCACCCGGTTTGGTCACCATGCTGGCCGTATGTAGCGCTAGTTTCAAATTGTAAAAATGTTGGATCACTTGCACCATCATCACCAGATCAAAACGATTTTGGGTGGGATAATTTTCAAGGGTGCCCACGGTCATGTTCAAGTCCAACTGCTGTTGACCAAATTCAGCAAGGCGTGGATTGGGCTCTAACCCTTCTCCCCGCCATCCAGCTGTCATCAGTCCTTGGAGGATAAAACCCGCCGCTGCACCGACATCTAAAACAGAACCCGGCAGCACATAATAAGCTAATCGCTCAGCATAATATTGGCCGAGTTGTTGCAACAATTCAGCTTCTGCTAAGTAATCGATATAGCCTGGGCCATCTCCCTGAAAATATTGGCCATCATAGATCTGGCTAACGCTTTTGGCGGTCGGTTGTTGTTCTGAAAATTGGTGATGACAGCGATCGCATTCTCGTATCCAATAACTATTCTTGCGAAATAAACGCACACTGCTTTGATCGCAAATGGGGCAGGTCAGTTGTAGCGTAGAAAAATTGGTTTCTGAATCCATGCAGTCAATGGGACTAGGGCAAAAAAAGCATCGTTAATGCATTTCGTGTTCTCAAACTTAGGCGCATAAAGTGAGGGATGGTAGTACAGATTTATTCATATCTATATCGTGGATATAACATAGGCTGATAGTAACTCTTGAAGATATAAGGCTCTGACAACCCTAGTAATCAATATCCAGACCGCTATACGAGCAATATGAAGCTGTTTTACCCAGCCCAGAAGGGCACATGTTTCGCACCATCTTCACCCAATATTGCTAACTTTTAACCTTCGATGTGATCTTTTTTCTCCACTAGTTTATATTTATTCAGCCAAATTGTTTTCATCACACCCAAAGTTTGAATTCTATGTTTGGACAAAACTAGACAAAAGGTCCCCAAATGGCAAAGGTGATGCCAGGCGTTTGGATATTCACAAATAACGTTAAGGGATTAGTCGAAAAACAGGCACCCGCTAACTCTTTATCATTTAAAGCATTACGGGCAAACGAATAGAGTTGTCCCTGCTGATTAATACCCCGAATAAATTGTTCACCTCGTCCGTCCTCACACAGGAAAAGATCGCCAAAGGGAGCCATGGTTAAATTGTCAGGATAGTCCAATACCCCTGGATTATTGGGTTCAACAAATAAAGTCAAAGTACCGCCGTCCTTATCGTTAGGGGTATACCGCCAGACTTGGCCGAGGCTAGCAACGCCACCGCTTGTACAACAGAACAGAACCTCGCCTTTACCCAGGCAAATACCTTCCCCACGACTAAATAGCGCAGCCCCTTTGGCATATCCCTCCGCTCGAACGGTATCTGTGACCGGATCAGGATTGTCGATACGCACCCATTCCACAGGTAAGGGTTGGCCGACGGGAATATCCTGTTTGGTATTGAGTTGAGGTTGCCCTTTAATTTTTAAGGCTTCGAGCACTCCTCCAGCCTGTAAATTTTGCGGCTGCTGAGGACGAAAACGATAGAACAGCCCATCCCCACGATCTTCCGTCTGGTAGACAATATTGCTATCGGGGTCGACCGCAACCGCTTCATGGTTAAAACGTCCCATTGCGACAAGAGGCTTGGGTTCCACGGGTCCGGTTGCCTGCATCGGCACTTCGAAGTTATACCCATGCCGTTTACTCACCTCCGGATCACTCTCGGGCGTGGACGTATTCTCTTCACAACTAATCCACGATCCCCAAGGAGTTGGTCCCCCCGCACAATTACGATAGGTCCCTGTCAAAGAAGCATAATGCCGAATTAACTGGCGCTGAGCATTCAGCACCAACGTCGTTGTCCCCCCCGTACATTGAGGATCATAGGCATTGCCCCCCTGCACCGAAGGCGACTGGTTCGGACTTAATTCATGGTTCCGAATCAGAATGGTCGTCTGATTAGGCCCCGAAAAGGCTGCCATCCCATCATGTTTTCCAGGCACCGGAAAACCATCGCTCATCTGCTCTCCCGTATGGGAAAACGCCCGATACTGAAATCCACGGGGCAAATCTAAGAGTCCATAGGGATCGGGAATCAGCGGACCATAGCCTTCTGATTGAATCGATAGCCCCTTAGCCGCTCTCGTAAACAGGCGCGATAGCGGAGCACTGATGATGGTCCCCGTTAAGCTGGCTCCGGCAATGGAGAGGAAATGGCGTCGTGAGAAGTTCAAAACTGTCTCCTATGATGAATAGCGATTTCACGGCTAGAACAATAGTTTGGAGGATAATGGCCAATCTAAAGCCCATCAGGTGGCGTTCATGTCTGGTCAACAAACCTCAGATGGATGAAACTCAAGAGAGTTCAGTACCCAATCGGCGCTTCATATCTTAAAGTGAGATTGCCAAGGCTGTTGCACAATGCAGCACTGACAATCGTTTGCTTGTTTTACCATCGTGTTTGATTCAGCAATTGCCAACCGTTTTTCTACTGAATATGGCAGACACAACCACCTTTGAGCAATCTGTCTACATCGATGCCCCGATTGCTATCGTCGATCAAACCATTACCGACCAAGAGCTGATGCACCGTTGGCTCAATCCTCTCTTAAAGTGTGAACCCGTAGGAGAATGGAGTTCACAGATCGGTAGCCAAACTCGTTTTATGATTCGGATCCCGCTGCTTAACCCTACGTTACAGAGTCGCGTAATTGAACGGCAAGAAGGACTTGTGGTTTGGGCATTTGATGGTTTTTTCCAAGGGCGAGATCGCTGGCAATGCCAACCCGAGATTGGTGGCACTCGCTTGATTAATCGGTTTGAGTTCCGGATGGAGAATCCGGTTGTTGCCTTTGGTTTTCAGACCTTTGCGGCGAAACTGACTCGTCGAGATATGCAGAGTCAGCTACAGCGCCTTAAACAAGTCGCAGAGCAATATTATGCCCAGTCTGAGTCACCATAATTTCCCTTAACCGTCAGGAACATTCCTCGCCGCCCCGTTGTCTTTCAGAATATGCAAGGACAAAGTGCAACATATTTCATGCGAGGACAATCCCATGACTATTCATCGACCAACTTCTCAAGCCGGGTTAGCAGCGCTATTGGCGTTGGGGATTTGTAGTGCTGGTGTTGCACCTCTGATGCAAGCTCTGCCTGTTCAAGCTCAGAGTTTTCCTCGTTCTAGCCGAGTGGCCCTCAGATCCGGTACTGTGATTCCAGCAGCTTACCAAGGGGCTGAACGAATTATTCTCAAGCCCGATGAAACATTGCCCGTGACATTGACAGTGGTTGAGAATGTCCGTAACTCCCGAGGCACGATCTTGATTCCCCGAGGCAGCCGCATTGCAGGGCAACTCGAGCCCAGTGGCGACGGATCTCAGTTTGTTGCCAATACTCTCATCTTGACCAACCGCGAACGGCAGGACATCGACGCTACGTCTGATGTGATTACTCGCAGAGAAGAAATCCGAAAAGGCAATAACGACCGCATTTGGCAAGGGGCACTGGTGGGCGGTGCCGCCGCCGGAGTCTTGGCTGAAATCTTTGGCGATGCAGGCGTCCTAGAAGTTCTAGGCGGTGCAGGTGCAGGTGCATTAGGGGGCTGGTTGTTAGGTCGGCGCGAAAAAGTAGAAGTGGTCGTTATCGATGCCAAACAAGATCTCGATTTAACCTTAGATGAGACCTTAGCGCTACGCTAGTCAATCATGGCTCTTGAGCAGTGTGGCCTGAATGAACTGCACAAACATCAAGAATGCGCATGTCGTTGTTGTTGATCTGTTTGATGGCGTAATACTGATTTAAGGTGACGCTATGCTCATAGGTCTCCTGCTCATAGCTTTCGACCACCGATAGGTTTAAGTTCCCACCTTTCAAATGCCCCGCAAAGCAATCAAAGGAAGACGATGGCATAAAGAAAGCCCCGATCACCCGATTGCGCTTCATTTTAAAAATCAAGTATTCAGTTTGTAGCTGTCCGGGTTCTTGGGATCGCCCAAATAGATGAACGCCATCCTGGAGAGGAGGCTGGGGCAAGGAAACCGCCACAGCCGTATTGGAATTCATATCCTTTACCGGTTCGATCCCCTTTAGGGTGGATTGAGCATTGGCACAGAGGGATGTAACACCCCATACATGCGCCAAGACCACACCACTGAAAAGATACATCGGTAGTCTTGTATACCGTTTGCTCTTCTGAAGTGAGGATTTAGAGATATCAAACCAATACTTATTCATGAGGCTCAATCTGGAAACACAGGGGATCAGTTAAGAACTGAACTGAAAAATAAAGGAATTTAACTAAAATTCTTTTATTACTCTCATTGTCCTCCTGTGAGTCTCATTATTGGTGTGGTTCTTTACAATTGATGAGATATCGATATAAAGCTTTGCAGATTAAGGCTGTATAACGCTTTTCTTGTATTTCCAAAGACAATATCGCGCAATATTTACTTATTTTTTTAATATTTTTGGTCGACAAATAATCTGCTTTTATGCATTGGTATATCCAATTATCAGGAAGAAGCGATTGCCCTGTTCAGGAATATAAACGGGCACTTTAAAAGGGGGTCTGCCTCTTCTTCTTTTCTAGTTTGCTGTATAAAATCATGATATGGGCGTCAACCGATAGAATAAAGAAGATAACAGACTTATTTTGAATATCTTTAATCTCTATCGATATGTTTTGCCCTCAATCAAAGATTTTTGGGTTCAGCCCTATTTCTCGTGCTGTTCTATTGCTGACCATCAGTCTTGGAGGGCTCATTGTCAGTGGCTGTGATCGTCAAATAACAGTCCAATCAACATCCAGGGTTCAGCCCGTCAGACCTTCACCCCCCGTTATTCCCGCACCAGAGTTAACGACTCTAGTGCCGACACAACCGACACCGGGTTCGGATATCCAGCGCCCAGCTCCTACGAAGACCAAGCCTGCTGTGCCTTTCTCAAAGCCAACCAGTCAGGCTTCTTCTTATCAGGCCACTCAGGCTGAGGCACTGGCTTTACCCCCCAAACCAGATCAAGACTCTCCCCGAGTTCCAATTCGAGTTGCGATCGCACAGCAATCCCCCTACTTAGTCATTGGCTCTTCCACCCCCGCTACAGTGGTGGATCAGCAAGGACAGGCTGTCAAACAACTCGTGCCCTCCGCCGCAGAGAACTTTATGGCCCAAGGCGGACAGCTGCGGATCGGTGCCCAGAGCGCCCCCAATGTGGTGTGGATTAAGCCTGAATCGGCGACGGGTTTGGTTTATGTATCCGGCCGGTGGTATCGAGGCGCAGTCCAGGTGGTAGCCAATAACGGCAAACTCACAGGGGTCAATCACCTTGATATGGAGTCCTACCTCTATAGCGTTGTGGGTTCAGAGATGCCAGCCTCATGGCCCCTAGAAGCTCTTAAATCCCAGGCAATTGCCGCCCGCTCCTATGCTTTAGCCCATATTGCGCGTCCAGCTAATCCATTATTTGATCTAGGCGATACTCAACGATGGCAAGCTTATAAAGGCATCGAAACTGAAACAGGATCTACCTTAGCTGCGGTCGAAGAAACAGCAGGCATTGTTCTCTCCCACAACGGTGCAGTGGTGGAATCTCTATATGCCGCCTCGGACCAAATCGTGCGAGAAGTCCACAAAGGGTTTGGTATGAGCCAAAACGGTGCTAATCAATTGGCGCAACGACAATACAACTACCAGCAAATTTTGGCTCACTTTTATCCCGGTACTCGCTTAGCTTGGCTGCAATTTTCGTCCTAACCCATCCGTTTAAGGCTTTGACCGTTGCACTCTGGAATAGATGTGCTATCTTTAGAGCATTCCACACTTGATGTGTTTAAGAATAAACCGTCCAGGGATTAAGGAGGTGATGCCCATGCAAGATAGTAGTAAAATGCAGGGTCATCAAGTTAAGCTAGGTCGGCTGTGTGCCGAGACTGTTCTCTGATCAACTACCTAGTAGTTAATGTCGGAGTTCTTTCGGCAGTCAGACTTTAACTTGAATGATCCGCTAGACCGCTCCCAATTCAACAGACTATCCTAGCTCAGCTAACCAGTTTGTTTCGATTGGGAGCGGATAGTCGTTTAAAGGAGACTCCGCTGACCTGTGGATTTAAAAGTCCTTTATCTGCTGCATCGAATCATTGCCCTCGGGTCTAAGCACCGTTCCCTATTGTCTTTTCTAACGGTGCTGGCGGGATTTATCTCCGTCGATATCCTCTGCACCCGTTTATTTACCCTGTCCAGACAAACCCTAGAGCAAATCTGGCAGGTTTACCCCAATTTTTTAGAGACCCTCGATATTGGCTTTGCCCCTGAGGTATGGCTATCCCTCATTGCCCTAACCCTCGGGACCTTGGTGATTGCCATCTCCGTCGCCGCCCAAACCATTCCCAAAATTGCTGAACTCTACATGCGGGATTGGGTGAGCTTAACCTACATTTGGTTCTTGATGATCGGCGGCAGCCATGCTCTTCTGATCAAGTATTACCAAGATACGGCCAGCATCAGGCCCGCTAGCCTGATGCTGAATCTCTATATCTTTTTACCGGGGTCGATCATCATTGCATTTCCCTATATTTTCTATGTTCTCAAAAGCATTCAGCCAATTACGGTGATCCGCAAGATTGTCGATACCCATATCGCTAATATCCACAAATTGCAACGATCTTCCGTCAACCGCCTCCTCCACAACAATGCTTATCGGGAAGAATGCCAGCGTCGCCTTTTAGAGTCTTTGAACCAGTTAGGCAATTTGCTGGAATATCTGACCTTCAAGGAACCCAAAGCCCAAGCCATTCAAAATATTAGTCTGATGATTCAGACTTACATCACCACAAAGCCCAACATTAATCCCAAGTTCTTTAGAGTTGGACATACGGTTTGCTCTGATATTTCCTTCAAAACCCTGATTGATCAATTCGAGGATCTAGAACGGAGCAAAACCTTTTATGAGCAGAAATGCTTTCGCCTCTTAGGGAATATCTATGTCCATCTCTTGGATGATTCAGAATTCGATTTAGCCTCTCTCTGTGCTTCAGAGATGAGCAACATTGGCCTCAAAGCCATCGAACTGAAAGACGATCAGCTCTTAGAAGTGATTATTGTCCGCTTTAACACCATGTTCCGGTTTGCCCTGAAACATGGGGTGAAACATAATGAGGCCCGCAATCTCTATAATTTGGCCTTTCATTACCGGGCTTTTATTGAGAACCTAGTCACCCACCACCGTCTTCATCATTCCTGGCAGAGCTTTTATTACCTGCGTCTGTATGGGAATGAAGCCTATGGCTACGGTCGCAATAGCTCTGCCATGTATTTCATTGTGGATGTGGTGGCAGCAGAAATGAAAAAAATCTTGGTCCTGGTCCATCAACAGCAATGGTCTGAAGAAATTCAAAAACAGCTGCTCGGCGAGATGCTGCTGGTGGATCGTCCCCCGGAGATTGAAACCGATAATTCTAATCAGGCTCATCTCAATAGTGGGGTACGCACCTTACAAATTTGTCTAGCTCTTTTTTATCTCAAAGAGCAAAAGTATGACTTTGTAGACTGTATTATTGCCGATATTTTGGATGATATTGCCGTTTTGGGGGATAAAGCCTTTCGGCAGCGAATCGAGAAAACTTGCGATCGCTTACGGGCATCTCAACCCAAATTTTGGGAAGATACAGACCGGGGCAATGCCAATCTCTACTACACCCCAAACCAAGACCAAATCAAACCTTTTTTGATGCTATTAGACAAGCGGTTAGCGGAATTGGGCAAATAATCGAGCCTTCTCATACACGCTCATTTCATACCTATCATTTCGGCTAAGACACCTAATAAAACTGCACTGCATACCTAGGGCTTGCTTCGGAAGTCTAAGTTCCAATATTTGCAGTGTATCCAAGTGTTGAGGGCCCTTGAGAAGTGCAAGGAAAATCATTCAAAATATTTAAAACCCTTGCACCTGCAACCCGATGTATCGCCGTCCATCCCCCGGTCAACTGTCCTTTGAGAACTTCTACTTGCCCTTTGGAGGGAAACTTTCAGGAGAGAATCGCTGGGTCAAACTAGCCGAGTTGATTCCTTGGGAGAGCTTTGAGTCAGAATATGCAGACCAATTCAGTCAGACCATGGGGGCACCTGCCAAACCCTTTCGTGTGGCCTTAGGGACCTTAATCATCAAAGAGAAACTGGGTATATCCGACGCAGAGACCGTAGAACAGATTCGAGAGAACCCCTACTTGCAGTACTTTCTGGGGTTTAGTGAATATCGAGAGAGTGCTCCGTTTGATGCCTCCATGCTGGTTCACTTTCGCCAACGGTTGAATCTAGAGCTGCTAGCTCAAGTCAATGACGCAGTCGTGGACTCTGTGCTGGCATCCGAGGGGTCTCCTGTGGCGATGTCCCCTGAGTCAT
Source organism: Acaryochloris marina MBIC11017 (assembly GCF_000018105.1). Taxonomy (GTDB): domain Bacteria; phylum Cyanobacteriota; class Cyanobacteriia; order Thermosynechococcales; family Thermosynechococcaceae; genus Acaryochloris; species Acaryochloris marina. The sequence goes on along the minus strand of NC_009925.1, from coordinate 3,585,384 downwards.
CTCCTCCCTCTGACGATGATGAAGATGAGCCTCCTGCCCCTCCCAACCAGGGCCAATTGTTGATAGATGCGACCTGTGCACCAGCCGATATTCGCTATCCGACAGACTTGGATTTGCTCAATGATGCCCGCAAAGCAAGCGAAGCCATCCTCGATGCTTTATATGCTCAAGTCATGCTGTCCCTCAAGTGCAAACCTCGCACCTACCGCCAGAAGGCCCGCAAAGCCTATCTGGCCATTGCCAAAAAACGTCAACCGAGCCGCAAGCTGATTCGTAAAGGGATTCGTCAGCAGTTGGGCTATGTGCGTCGCAATCTAGCCCATATTGATGGGTTGATAACATTGGGGGCTTCCCTATCCCAATTGTCCCGGCGGCAGTACCGTCTGTTGCTGGTGATTCATGAAGTCTTTCGACAGCAAGAATGGATGTATCAACAGTCAGTACGTCGAGTGGACGACCGGATTGTCAGTATGAGTCAGCCTCATGTCCGACCGATGGTCCGAGGCAAAGCTGGAACACCCGTTGAGTTTGGAGCCAAGCTATCCCTCAGTTGTGTGCGTGGATGTGTGTTTCTGGAGCGCTTGAGTTGGGATGCGTTCAATGAATCCCAGCATCTTCAACATCAAGTGGAAGCCTTTCGTCGTCGCTTTGGCCATTATCCTTTCTCAGTCCATGCTGACCAAATCTATCGGACTCGGGCTAATCGACGATGGTGTAAAGCTCGGGGGATTCGCTTGAGTGGACCGCCGTTAGGAAGACCTCAACAAGACCCACAAGTACAGACCCAACTCAAGCAACAAGCGTGTGAGGATGAAAAGGTGAGGGTCCAGATTGAGGGTAAGTTTGGGCAGGCCAAGCGACGGTTTGGCTTGAATCGAGTGATGGCGAAGTTAGCGGATACGGCTGCCAGTGCGATTGCTATCACGTTCTTGGTCATGAATCTGGAGCGGTGGCTCAGCCACTTTTTATCGTTCATTTTTGGGGTGGGATTGCTGGTTTTGGAAAGCGTTATGGAGCTGTCAGGACTTCCTTGGGGCTTTGCTAGGGCCAGTCAAAGGATATGGCTCTGGCCGTCACAAATGGGTTGCTTGTACGATTTGATGCATGGAATTTGCTCAATTTACTTTCTCAGCAAACCCTACCTAAAATTAAATGTCTTGTTGTTATCGTGGGGAGAACAGGATGGGAGTTACAGAACCGGCCCAAGTCCCTATGAGACTCTCCAGATAGGACAAAAAGGTAGATGAGGCCGACAATACTGGCAACCATAGGCTCAATTCTAATCACAGCCTGCCAGCCAGGGTTCTCTACAAAATCCGCCCCTGTCACAGTTAGCGAAATCGAAGGCTCAAAAGCTGAACGCATTGAGACCATTACCCAGCTATTAGTCACGCAAGAACCACTACCCAGCCCATTGAACAATGCCTACTTTCTGGAAGAAAAAATAGGAGATAACCAGTTGGGACCCAGCGATTATGTCTCTTCTGGCATGCTAGAAATCAAGCCTAACGATCTACCGGCTTGGCGAGGGAAACTATTGCCCCTTAAAGTGCAGCCTGACTATGTTGCCCCCCAGACCTCGCCAGAGTGGTGGGTGAAAGCTGACGACTATTCCTCCTTAGAATCGTTTAAGCTGCGTCCTTATACCCAGCGAATTCATGGCTGGATTGGTATCGACCCTAAAACGAGTAAAATCTACATTTATACCTTCACAACCTGACTCAAAGTCCTAGAGATCAGCCTAAGCAAGTAAAAGCCCTTATTTCAAGCCAGAACACTAATATCGCGGCACTTCTGGCCCATCTTTCCTTTCATACAGACCAGGATGGCGGTATGAACGCTCTAATTGCCTTAGCTGATTCGTCTACACCTTAGTCTGACCGACAACAGTTTGATAAGATTCGCACTATTGTGCGGACCAGAATTTTGGCGACGTCGTTAGGACCATTGAATGAATTTGCAGTGCCTCCCTGATTAGTAGCTGAGAATACGAGTTTTACATCAGGGATGAGCATCGAGATACCCACTATGTGGCGATGACTGGCGGGTCGTTTGGCTTCTTCAATCCTGAGAGCAAGTACACCAAAGCCCGCTTGGATAAACTGTCAATATTCAACCTTAGACTTTCGAAGCAAGCCCTATCAATAGACAAACAAACTTCCATCCTTCAGAGATAAGCCTTAGTCTGTAAACAGGCTAAGGGTTTTGCATGCTCCCACTAACACAAGTTAGTCACAAACTAAGGGTGGGTAAACTGGGTATGACAGTACGGGGGATCAAGCACTATGGCAACCTCTCAGTGGTTACCGGCTAAACAAACAGTACGATCTGGCTTAAGACTGACACGACATCTCTTGCAAGGCGATATTTTCCGATTTGCCCATCAGCAGGCCCAACCACTCAGGGATAAATATTCCTACCTTTGGAGTCAGTTTGTAACTCCCATTCCTCAGCGCCCTGGCGCTAGTGCAATCAATGCCAACCGCCTCAAGAACCTACAAATTGCGGTCCAGCATCTAGATGGCTTGATTCTCAAAGCTCATAAAGTCTTTAGTTTCTGGCATCAAGTGCCTCGTCCCACTCTCAGCAATGGTTATTGCGAAGGCCCTGCCTTTTTCAATGGGACGGTCACAAAAGATGTTGGCGGTGGGCTGTGTTTAATCTCTACTAATTTATTCAATACATTTCTGTTGTCTGGCTGTGACATTCTAGAGCGTCATAACCATAGCATCGACCCTTATGGGGATCGTCGATTTTTTCCCTTAGGCAGGGATGCAGCCGTCTTTTATGGCTATAAAGACTTGATCATCAACAATCATCAGACCGTTGATTTGCAATTAGCCCTAGACATTTCTGATGACCAGGACCAAGTAAAATCTTCACTATGGGGTACTGAACCTAAAACTGCAAAACTCAAGGTTGAGTCTGTGCGTAGGAATGAACGACCTGCTCCTGATTCCCAAGGAATGCCAGGCTACGAGGTTGAGACCACTCGTTTAGTTGCTCATACGACTGATGTTGGCACGATCAATTGGCATCCAGACTATTGAGCCGTATCAGCTTACCAACCTTGTAGCTATTCTTACTATCCTTCAGGGATACCCTCTGCCGCTTAAACCGGTCGATCAAGAGCCCTTTCACCACCCCAGCGCTGAACAATTTGATCATCGTAATTATCGGCAGCAGCCAAAACGGCTTGTACTGAAGCTTCTAACTCATTGGGATCGCAAGTCGACCCCACAATCGTATGCTCAAATAGGATGTCCCCCGCATCGTTCACAGAAAATGCGCCAAACCGCATTTCTGCATTTTCGCGTAACAGATGGGATTGCAAATCAGCTGCCATATTCGCCCCTGAGACAACGGTAGAGCGAATATTGATCACACTATCTTCCTGCCAAGGAAAAACGCGTACCTCTACCCATGCTGAGCCCATAAACAGTCCAAAACCTGGCTCATCTAGTTTCTCCCAAGGGATGTCTTCAAAGAGTTCATCCATCCAGCTGGCAACTTTGGTGTGGCACTCTTGCTGAGCTTGCGTTTGAAATTCCATTCCAGTCCTTAACTATTCCAGGGATTTTTCTATAACAATAGTAAGACGTGCTGCAAAAACTCCCACAACACCCAAAACAGTTAATAACGGAGCGGTAATGATGCCAACAGCGCCAACCCCCACTCCGACGGACAGAGGAATCTCCATTAGCGAACGTCCAGCATCCGTTTTAATGATGATTTTGCGGACATTGCCTTTTTTAACCAGCTCTTTGACTTTATCCATCACTGAGCCACTGCTGAGTTTAAATTCCTCAACCCGAGTGGGGTCGCTAGGGGTAGCATCTTTCATAGGGACCTGATCGCTGGGTTCACTCATGGGGTTATTCTCCGAAGAATAGCGCAATTAAAAAGTAGGTTGACAGGTTGCAACAGGGAATTAGAGGGTTCTAATCCATGGCACCACTTTGAATCAGCGATGAGGTCAGCATAGCATTCTCTGATATAGCTTTAACCTCTGATAACAAAGCATTACGGCGCTCTTGTAAGGCCCGATCTAAATCAGGAAAATATTCAGGAACAGGCATCATGTCACTAAAAATTTCGGTCATAACTACATTATCGATGACCCGAAAAAAGTCTGTCGGATTAGGACCATCGGTATGACGACTCAAAACCCCAAAACCAGACCGTTGTCGATGATATTTACGCACGATGGGATAATCTTGCAACCACTCCTGAAACGTTCGCGCCTGCTGCATACTATCTGAGGTAATTTGCACCAGTTGCTCTGTTGCATCCGTCTCCGTTCCCCTAAGCCAAGCTTTCGCCAACAAAGACAATCGTTGATCAGGCATTGCCCAAGCTTGCAGGATATGGCGAGAGGCGTTCGATAATTCTGGGGAAACCTGAATGGGTCCCCCTGGTTTACTTTGAGCCACCTCTACCAAAGCTCGACTGAGGGGGCTACCATAAGTGTCGAGATCGGCTTGGGCTGCCTCAAAGTTGCCACGCCACCACTCCAAACTCCCTCTACCTTTATGGAGATGGGTATTTAGATCATCTAAATGCTGATGCCCTTGCAACAATTGGTTATAGGTTTGTCCTAATTTAGCTAGAACCTTGTCATAAATCGACTGCAAGGGGGGCGACTTCCAAGCAGGACTCGTAATCCAGATAGGATTGCGCAGGCATTCTAAGGTCATAGCTTGCACAGCGAGATCGGTTTGCCCCTGGCCTAATAAACTCAGACCCAACCCAAAAAAGACCCCTCGCTTTGCAGGCAGCAGTTCTGCCGACTGGGCAAATTCTTGGGTCGCTTGTCGTGGATCCGTCTGCAAATATAGCCACCCTAAGTTGGTATGGCCAAACTCTTGATCTGGGGCGGCCTGATTGCCTTGAATAAATTGCTGACTAGCGGTTTGAATCAAGTAACTTCTGAGCTTGGGATCCTTGGTTTTTAATCCCATCTCTCCTAAGTTCCATCCCAACTGGTAGGAATAATAGGGTTCCCACGGGGCTTTGGCTTGAGCATTTGCCAAGCGCTGGCGAAATCGGTCGATCTCTTGCTGTTCTAAAGCGGCAAAGCCTTGGTGAGACACCTGCCAAGCAGCATGAATGGGCGCGACCGATATTCCAAAGGCTAAGACAATACCGAGCAGAACGCCAGCCATTGATTTACTCCGCTGATCAGATGGCGCTTTGACTTGGGTTGCGTCACTTGTAGTCCCCATAAAGCCAGCAAGGCAACCTAGGCTAATAATCATCAAACCACTAATGCCAATATTGTCTAGCTGATAATCTGTCAGAGAAACGAGACTGTATCCTAAGAGGCCGGCGAGCAAACTTTGGGGCAAGAGATTGACTGTGGCTTGAGTCATGTATCGCCCCCCTTGCCAGATCAGCCACCCCAGCAAGAGGACAAAAGGAACCATTCCTGCCAAACCCAGCTCGGCCCAAATTTGCGGCAAGGTTCCATGTAACTGATAGGCATGTTCGGCTTCTAAGCCTGCCCAGTGAGGTCGATAGGCTTGATAGGCCAAAGGCACACTTCCTACGCCCATTCCCGTCACAGGTTGTTGCAGTCCCATGTTCCAACCGGCCACATGAGTAATCAGTCGATAGGCCATATCTCCACCGGAACGGCCTTGCAAAAAATTACTAATTTGACTGCTAAGGCGATTGTTGGCGAATACTAATACGACAACAATGCCAAGGCTAGCCAAGGTTCCGCCCATTAACCAGCGACGGTTCAGTCCCTGTTGACGAAAGAGGACCAATCCCAAATACACACCGGCAACCAAAAGCCCTAACCAACCGCCTCTAGAGCTAGTGGTGTACAGATCAATGAGGCCCAAACCCAAACAGCCAAACCACCACCATCGCCAACGCAGATGGGTCAACCCCAAGCCCAGTAAAAGGGGCAAAGCCAGCACTAAATAGCCAGCCACATAGTTTTGATGACCAAAGGGAGCCCAATTTCGCAGTTCTAGAGTTGAGAAGTTATAGCTAGCTTGCACCCCTAATTTTTGCAGCGACTGGAGGCGATTCAGCTCTGGTAATAAGGTCTGGCTCACCCAAAGGCCAAGGCTGGTGACAATCAGACCAGCACTCACGATGCCTTGAGTCACTAGTAATCGTTGACGGCGAAGGGGCGTTCTTGCCCAGGCGTTGACGCAGTAGATGGCGGCTATGCCACCTAGGGCAGCCCCCGTGTACCAACGCGCCTGGTTGGGGAATCTAGCCAAGGAGGCCGATAGCAGCAAACCCACCATGGTCAATGCAGCGAGCCAATCTAGACCTTGCTGTAAACGAGGGATCGGTGAACGCTGCCAAAGCTGTCCCACTAGCCAGAGCACAGGACACAGCCAGGTCAATTGCCACACAAACACCCAGGGCCACGACACCATGATGCTGTGACTATCGGGCATTAGCGTAAATAGGAAATACAACCCTAGACAGAGAATACCGAGGAGCGATCGCGACGAGGTAGCCGCCGCTATATCCGCAGAAGAGGGGTTCAGATCATCAAATTGTGAGTCTGAGGATATGGCCATTACAAATATTGGGTACCTTGCAGTCAGATTACCCGGATCGCTAACTTTAGCTGACAACTCAAAATGGGGGACCCTGCATGGCGGCAATCGATCGACGGCAATTTTTAACGCTAACAGGCGGAACAGCAGCACTCCTCGCCTTGGGTGCTTCACCCTCTGAACAATCTAAGGCCAAGGTTCCTGCCCTTACAAATCGGATCAAGCTGCAGGCATGGACATCTACGGGCAAACCCATGCCTGCTAAAGTCTTCAACCAAACATTGTTCCTCACCCTAGGGGATGAACCCATGCCCAATCCTCCCCGTCAAGTGGACTCGGGTGTGTTGTGGACCACAACCCCCTCTGTTCCGTTTGCAATTGTTCTCTATCTGGCGGTTAAAGGGTTTGGTAAAGTTGCTCTTTATGCCGATAACCAGGGCCAAGGATATACGCCAGCAGACTTTCCTCTGAATTTGAATTTGGCCTGTGCTGAGTCTCGGATACATCGGGTGCGGACTGCGATAGCAACATGGCAACAACAAGGCTTTGAATGTTCCGCTCCCATTACCGAACAACTTCAGCTAGCTGAGGCTTACCTCCAGCAAGCCCAAGCAGCTTCCAGTCCCAAAGCCATGGCCGCCTTGACCAATGATTCTCTACGAGAGAGCTTGTGGGCAGGGGAATCTGCCGTCTTCGCCCACGCTCAGCACCAAATTAATCAGCGGGGCCATCGACCCGATTTTCTATTTGGCTGCAACTTCTTTCGTCACCCTACAGCAGGAGACGATTATGATCGCCGATTTAAACAGCTGTTTAACTTTGCCACCCTGCCCTTCTATTGGCGTTCCTTTGAGCCAGAAGCCGGAAAGCCCAATTTTGCTAAAACTGACGAAATGGTGAATTGGCTGGAAGCTGAAGGGATTACACCAAAAGGGCACCCGTTGGTCTGGTTTCACGGGGCGGGACTCCCCGCCTGGGCCAGGGACAAACCCTATGCAGAACTCCAAGATTTGCTGCGTCAGCGGGTACAAGAGATTACGAGACGATATGGCAATCGCATTCCCTACTACGACATCATCAACGAAGCCCACGATATTGATTGGGCCAACACCCTCAACTACTCTGCTGAACAACAGCGAGAGATGACTCAGTTAGCCACTCTAGCAACGGCCAAGGGCTATCCCAATGCAAAACGAATCATCAACACCTGTTGCCAGTGGGCCGAATATATTCCTAAGGGTCCCCGCCAACCCCCATTACAAAGTGCCTATCAATATCTACAAACCTGTTTGGAGACTGATATTCCGTTTGAAATTATCGGTATGCAGCTGTACTACCCCAATCAAGACATGTTTGAAATTAATCGTCTCTTAGAGCGGTTTAGCCAGCTCGGTAAACCGATTCACATCACAGAATTAGGGGTGTCCTCCAACACCACGCGGGCTGAGAATACCCCTTTCCCAAATCCCCCCGGTCTCTGGCATGCTCCTTGGACTGAGAATATTCAAGCCGATTGGGTCGAACAGTTCTATACCTTGTGCTACAGCAAATCCTATATTCAAGCCGTGACATGGTGGGATCTTGCTGATGGCAGCTTCTGGCCCCATGGTGGACTACTCAGATCAGATTTTTCTCCCAAGTTGGCCTATCTTCGCCTGAATACACTTCAGAAACGATGGTTAGCCCTAGGTGCCTAAAGCCAGCCTGGAGAACTGTCTACAGATTTGACTTAACTTTCACAAGATGGAGCTAGAGCCCAGCATTAAGCAGCCATTATTTCTTGCATTAACCAGAACCCGGCAAATTGTTCAGATTCAGGCGAAGATTGCACCGCCACAAAATGAACTTGCTGAGCAGCCTGCTTGGTTTTTTCAAAATCTTGAATTTCTGCCACCAGGGGATCATCATTCAGATAGGCAATCACCCAGCGATCGCTAAGCCCTGTTTCTAAAAGCAATTGAGGTTTAGGATCCATTTCCAGTTTCAGGCAGGCCAATTCCAAACCCGACATCCACCCTGCCAAAGGAGTAGAGCGCTCCGAGAAAATCAGGAGCCCGGGAATTGCAGTCTCTGGCGGGAGGTTCAACTGCGCCAACGGAATTTTAGCGCCGAAAGCAATATCCCACTCGTCCATCTCTTCAAACGCACTGAGTTGAAGCGTTACGAGTCGCCAGCCCTCTCCTTGCAAGGCATCCGGTAAAGGCTTAGGCAAGGTGGGCTCAAAAGTCATGGGCGCAGCCATCATAGGTTGATACCCCGGATGCTGGGGGTAAACAGTCTGCTCCCGTTCACAAAGCCACTGATATACCCCAAAGGTTCTCCGGCTCGGTTGGGCGGGGATCTCCAACGCTTCACAAGCCCGCGGAATGATACTTTTCATCGAACGCCGAAAAAAGCGAATTCTTTCTGGAAAGTCTTGTTCACCATAATTGGCTTGCTGACGCCATAGGGGTAACGCCTCAGCTAATGCTTCTTGTAGCCAACGGGCATTGGCCTGTGAACCAGAGCAAACTTTGGTGAACTCAAAGTTCCGTTGAGAATCACAAACGAGGAGTTCCCAAATTTTTTTTTGTTGCTCGTCTAAAATAGGGCGCGAATAAAAATCGATTTCCCAAACCTTACTCATATTTAATGTCAAACCCTAGATGCTATATCAATGTAAAGTTTTGGGGAATTAGGTGAGAAACCCCAATATATCCTTGATCTACTACTTTCAGGTTACTCTGTTCTCTGACCAGAAAAAAATGTATCGCCTTATACAGAATTGTGAACTCTACCACGTGTTGAATCGATTAAATCAGTGGGTTGGGTGAACCCATATCCAATTTGCTTTATCGATCGGGCTTATCTTCTTTAGATCGTTTAATTGCTTTAGTATCCAAATTTTAGGAATGGCTGAAGTCTCTACATCTAAATCAACTACTAGAGCAATTGGTTGTCCATCGTTTATCTAGGAAACGTATTGTGGTGATGTCTAAGCCAATTAAATCGAGGTCTAAAAACCTCAAGCGCAGAAAGCGCTTATCTCCTGCTTGGCAGCTTTGCATGCCAATGACAGCAATAGTTTTATTATTTTGGTCTGTGGCCGCTGTTGCCCAAGAAGCAGCTCCCCCTGACCCCACAGCAACCCTCACCGTTGGGTTAGATACGGTTTGGGTACTGCTCTGTGCTTTTTTAGTCTTTTTTATGAACGCCGGATTCGGCATGCTGGAAACGGGCTTCTGTCGTCAAAAGAATGCCGTCAATATCCTAGCCAAAAACTTGATTGTGTTTGCATTAGCCACCATTGCCTACTGGGCTATTGGTTTTGGCTTGATGTTTGGCGATGGCAATCCGGTCTTAGGGACTGCCGGGTGGTTCGTCGGTGGTGCTGACAACAGTCCAGCCACTGGAGATGCCTATGAAGGTATTTTTGGAGCTTTGAATTGGACAGGAGTTCCACTCTTTGCCAAATTCCTCTTCCAACTTGTGTTTGCTGGAACTGCAGCCACCATTGTGTCTGGAGCAGTGGCTGAGCGCATTAAGTTTGTCTCTTTCTTGATTTTTAGCTTAGTGCTCACTGGCATTCTCTATCCCATTTCTGGTCATTGGATTTGGGGTGGCGGCTGGTTAGCAGGTATGGGCTTTTGGGACTTTGCCGGTTCTACAGTCGTCCACTCTGTCGGAGGCTGGGCAGCTTTCGTCGGTGCTGCGTTCCTTGGACCTCGGTTAGGTCGCTATTCTCAAACTGGGGCCACTGCTATGCCTGGTCACAATATGAGTATTGCTACTCTAGGGTGTTTGATTCTGTGGTTAGGATGGTTTGGCTTTAACCCAGGATCCACTATGGGGGTAGGGGATGGTGCTGCCATTGCTCATGTGGCCCTGACTACGAATATTGCGGCTGCTTTCGGTGGCGTTGCGGCAACTTTCACGGCTTGGTTCTACCTCGGCAAGCCTGATTTATCCATGGTCATCAATGGCATCTTGGCTGGCTTAGTGGGCATTACGGCCCCTTGTGCTTGGGTGACGGTTCCTTGGGCTGCAGTGATTGGTCTGATTGCTGGGGTGATTGTTGTGTTTGCGGTCACTATCATCGATGGCATGAAGATTGATGACCCAGTGGGTGCCATCTCTGTTCACTGTGTCTGTGGTGTTTGGGGCACTTTGGCGGTCGGTCTATTTTCTCAAGGACCAGATGGTCTGATCTATGGCGAAGGAGGCGGTCCTGCTAAGGGTCTTATCCTAGGCGGTGGCTTTGAACAAATGATTCCGCAAATCGTTGGTATCCTGGCTGTCGGTGCTTTCACGTTGGTCACCACGGCCATTGCTTGGGCTGCCATCAAGGCAATTGCTGGACTCCGGGTTCCTGAAGAAGAAGAAATCAAAGGACTCGATATCAGCGAACATGGCATGGAAGCCTATAGCGGTTTCCTTAAAGATGCTCAAGTTCAAGGCAGTCGAGCAACCTCAGCGATACGCTAACACTTCTCTAAACAGCCATCTAAAGCATGGCTAACATTAGAGCTTGAATAACATATATTCACAAAACGCCCTGGTGTAATCCAGGGCGTTTTGTGAATATATCCAAACTACATAGGCTCAGGTTTACATCTAAGGATAGGGTGGAGAATATTTTATGATTGAGGCTTCAATGGACTGGCCCAGTTAGGCCATGAGGTCTTTTGCAAAATAAAAATGTATCTAAAAATACAGATTTACAGTACCTAGCACTGTTGAATCGATTAGATTAGGACCCCAAAGAGGTTTCAGTCGATTCAAGCCCTAACTGTCCCTTCAGTAATCATTCAAAGATGGCCCTCAATTTGTTATTTAGTCATGGTTTCGATGCCTTTATCCAAATCAATTACTAGAGCAATTGGTTGTCCATCGTTTATCTAGGAAACGTATTGTGGTGATGTCTAAGCCAATTAAATCGAGGTCTAAAAACCTCAAGCGCAGAAAGCGCTTATCTCCTGCTTGGCAGCTTTGCATGCCAATGACAGCAATAGTTTTATTATTTTGGTCTGTGGCCGCTGTTGCCCAAGAAGCAGCTCCCCCTGACCCCACAGCAACCCTCACCGTTGGGTTAGATACGGTTTGGGTACTGCTCTGTGCTTTTTTAGTCTTTTTTATGAACGCCGGATTCGGCATGCTGGAAACGGGCTTCTGTCGTCAAAAGAATGCCGTCAATATCCTAGCCAAAAACTTGATTGTGTTTGCATTAGCCACCATTGCCTACTGGGCTATTGGTTTTGGCTTGATGTTTGGCGATGGCAATCCGGTCTTAGGGACTGCCGGGTGGTTCGTCGGTGGTGCTGACAACAGTCCAGCCACTGGAGATGCCTATGAAGGTATTTTTGGAGCTTTGAATTGGACAGGAGTTCCACTCTTTGCCAAATTCCTCTTCCAACTTGTGTTTGCTGGAACTGCAGCCACCATTGTGTCTGGAGCAGTGGCTGAGCGCATTAAGTTTGTCTCTTTCTTGATTTTTAGCTTAGTGCTCACTGGCATTCTCTATCCCATTTCTGGTCATTGGATTTGGGGTGGCGGCTGGTTAGCAGGTATGGGCTTTTGGGACTTTGCCGGTTCTACAGTCGTCCACTCTGTCGGAGGCTGGGCAGCTTTCGTCGGTGCTGCGTTCCTTGGACCTCGGTTAGGTCGCTATTCTCAAACTGGGGCCACTGCTATGCCTGGTCACAATATGAGTATTGCTACTCTAGGGTGTTTGATTCTGTGGTTAGGATGGTTTGGCTTTAACCCAGGATCCACTATGGGGGTAGGGGATGGTGCTGCCATTGCTCATGTGGCCCTGACTACGAATATTGCGGCTGCTTTCGGTGGCGTTGCGGCAACTTTCACGGCTTGGTTCTACCTCGGCAAGCCTGATTTATCCATGGTCATCAATGGCATCTTGGCTGGCTTAGTGGGCATTACGGCCCCTTGTGCTTGGGTGACGGTTCCTTGGGCTGCAGTGATTGGTCTGATTGCTGGGGTGATTGTTGTGTTTGCGGTCACTATCATCGATGGCATGAAGATTGATGACCCAGTGGGTGCCATCTCTGTTCACTGTGTCTGTGGTGTTTGGGGCACTTTGGCGGTCGGTCTATTTTCTCAAGGACCAGATGGTCTGATCTATGGCGAAGGAGGCGGTCCTGCTAAGGGTCTTATCCTAGGCGGTGGCTTTGAACAAATGATTCCGCAAATCGTTGGTATCCTGGCTGTCGGTGCTTTCACGTTGGTCACCACGGCCATTGCTTGGGCTGCCATCAAGGCAATTGCTGGACTCCGGGTTCCTGAAGAAGAAGAAATCAAAGGACTCGATATCAGCGAACATGGCATGGAAGCCTATAGCGGTTTCCTTAAAGAGGCATAAGGCTTCCTTGTACCAGCCCCATCCACTGGGTTGAATATGTCATCTTTCATCAACAATAGCCCCCAGAACTACACCAGTGCTGGGGGCTATTGTTTTTTGTTTTGTGTAGGCAAAGAGCCAATCATACTTCTAAGGCACTTGCAAGGGCACCAATGTATTATCAGGCAGATGTTCAACGAACTCACCGTGTTTAGATAAAACGACCACTAACTCTAAGGGCCAATCAGGCTGTAGATGTAAATCGCTCCAAGGCACTGCAATTTCTAGGCATTGATCAAGACCAATCTGTACCCGATGGGAGCGACCATGCCATTGGTTATGGTCAGCCGCTTCTTCCAACCAAATATCGTGATTGGTGAGATTAATACCCAAATGATGGTGGTAGCGATAGTTGAGGGGGCTTTGATCAGGAATCTGGCCCAGGGGGATAGGGCTATTATTCATGGTTTGTCCCGGATAGAACCACAACAAGTGTAGTTCTGGTGGAGAGTCAACGCCCGGTTTTTTACCCACCTGAAAATCGAATCGCATGTAAAAATTCAGATGGTCTAAGCCATACCAGAGACGCTGGATGGTACTACTGCGATGCATCGTACCTCTGGAGCCAGCGATGGTTATCCGACCTGCATGATCCCAATCTTGTTCATCCACAACGCCATTGATCACAGGGTGGATAAAGCTTTGGGGACGATGATCTGCTGTGGACTGATGTTCTTCTAAAGGATACTGAAGTACTTCGGGGACTGGCTCGTCTAAGGATTGATAGAGAGCGACTAAATGCTCCCGGAAAAGCTGATCAAAAATTTCATCTTGATTGGAAGAATGTCCTTCACCAAACCACCAAAACCAGTCAGATCCTTCTGCAGCGTATAAGGCTTCCCAGGCATCTGGGTTCTGTTCTTCTGTGGCTTCAGGATGCTTCTCTAAAGTCTTTCTCGCCTCGGTCAATAAATCCCAAGCTCGATTCTTAACGGGATCGCCAATCCAAGTGGTGAAGCTACCATCCACCCAAGATCCGCTATGGAGTTTAGTCGTCGGCAGAGTTGCTTGGGGTGGGAACTGTTCCAGATATTCAGAGACGGTGACGAGTTTGAGGTCATCAATCTCACTCAGCCTTTGATAGAGGCTTTCTAGGAAAGGAATGCCATCCCGTTCATAGTATTCCCAACAGTTTTCGCCATCGAGGGCAATCGTCACCAGCCAGGGCTTCGCCAAAGCGGTGCCTTCTTCAGGTTGGCGGTCGATGAGGGTGTTTGCGATCGCATGCAGATGCCCCACTAAATCAGAGGCGGCTTCTTTTGGCTGCATAGCGCTATAGGTAAAGCCTACGAGATCCGACAATCGGTGATCTCGAAAGACAATCGACAGATCACCTTCATAGGTACTTAAGCGATAGGGCTGGTAGAGAATCTCCGGTTCAAAGACATTGCCATATTCATCTCGATGGAAGAAATGATGGGTGGTCCACCCTAAAACCGCCTCATCGGAGCATAGCCAGTCAAACCCCTGCTTGGCCACATAGGGCAAAATACTAGGACTCACCGACTGCTCAGATGGCCATAATCCGCGGGGAGCACGTCCAAATCGTTCTTCGTACATCTCCCACCCTTTTTGCAAGTGGCGAGGGATATCTTCTGGCCATTGGAACTGGGCTTCCGGTAAATCCATATGGGGCACCGCAACCCGTCCCGCATCGGTATCCGCTAACAGGGGCAAAATGGGGTGAGTATAGGGAGTTGTCATCACCTCTAGCTGACCGTCATCCTGCATCTGTCGATGTTGAGGCACAATGCGACTGAGGATCTGGCGCTGCTTTTCGATAATATCTTTGCGGTCCTGAAGACTAAAATCGCGGTCCTGTTTGAGCCAGCGAGCAATATCCGGATCATCCCAAAACAGGGGATCAATCCAGGCGAGATTGTGCCAGGCCAATAAATCGCCATAGTCTTGGGCCGTCCAGTTTTCTAGGCACCAGGCTTCCCCTTTTTCCTGCTTCTGGCAAAACAGTTCTGCATAGCGAGGATGGGGATCAACCAAAGTTTGGTGATGGGCATCAAAGAAATGCTGGGCAATAAATTGATGTTGTTCTGGCGTCAGCTTTTCTGTAGGCAGAGTCGCCACTTCCAAATAAGGGTCAATGGCAGTCCTCGCTACATAGTCCTCGATCTGCATGAGCAGGGATGGCACCAAGTTGACGGTTTGATGCAACTTGGGGTAGCGACTCAGCAACAAGACGAGATCTAAATAATCCTTTGTACCGTGCAACCGAACCCAAGGAAGTCGGTATTGGCCGGTGACTCGGCTTTTATAAAGAGGCTGATGCTGATGCCAAATAAAGGCGATATAAAGCGGGTGAGTCATAGGTCACCGTATACTGAGGATTGGCACATTTTGAACAGAAGGATTTGCTGCATGGCATCCATCCAAGCGTTGCATCAAGAGCTGATCACTAAAGAGCGCTCAGCCCAAGAAATTACCGAAGCAGCCCTGGAAACCATTCATCAATTAGAACCCAAACTCCATAGTTTTTTGGCCATTACTGCTGACCAAGCACTCGCCCAAGCTAAACAGGTCGATGCTCAGTTAGCTGCGGGGGAAGAGATTGGTTTACTAGCGGGGATTCCCATTGGTATCAAAGATAATATGTGTACCAAAGGAATTGCTACAACCTGTGGGTCAAAAATCCTTCAAAACTTTATTCCCCCTTACGAGTCTACCGTAACCCAAAAATTAGCGGCAGCGGGGGCAGTTATGGTGGGTAAAACCAACCTAGATGAATTTGCCATGGGCAGCTCCACAGAAAACTCTGCCTATCAAGTCACGGGCAATCCCTGGGATGTCTCCCGCGTGCCGGGCGGTTCCTCGGGGGGCTCGGCTGCAGCGGTAGCGGCTGATGAATGTGTGGTATCCATTGGCTCGGATACAGGTGGCTCTATTCGGCAGCCAGCAGCCCTCTGTGGTGTGGTTGGTCTCAAGCCTACCTACGGATTAGTATCTCGCTTTGGTCTGGTGGCTTATGCCTCTTCCTTGGATCAAATTGGTCCTTTTGGTCGCACCGTCGAAGATGCAGCCATCCTATTACAAGAAATCGCAGGTTACGACCCCCAAGACTCTACTAGCCTCAAAGTCGAAATTCCTGATTATTCCAAGTCTCTGATTCCTGACCTTAAAGGGAAAAAGGTAGGAGTGATCACCGAAACCTTTGGGGAAGGTTTAGATGAGGTCGTAGAAAAGGTCGTTCGCAAGGCGATCGATCAATTAGCTGAACTAGGCGCTGAGGTCCAAGAGATTTCTTGTCCACGCTTCCGCTATGGGTTGCCCACGTATTATGTGATTGCCCCGTCGGAAGCCTCTGCCAACCTAGCCCGCTACGATGGCGTCAAGTATGGCTACCGCACCGATGACCCCGACGATCTGATGTCTATGTACACGAATACTCGGGCTGAGGGGTTCGGGGCTGAAGTGAAACGCCGAATTATGATTGGCACCTATGCCCTGTCTGCGGGCTATTACGATGCTTACTATCTAAAAGCCCAAAAAGTCCGCACGTTAATCAAAGAAGACTTTGAGAAGGCGTTTGAGAGTGTAGATGTGTTGGTCTGTCCCACCACGCCAACAACCGCATTTAAGGCCGGGGAGAAAACAGCTGATCCCTTAAGCATGTATCTCTCTGACTTAATGACGATTCCTGTGAATTTAGCTGGATTACCGGGTTTGAGCCTACCCTGTGGCTTTGATGATCAAGGATTACCGATTGGTTTGCAGATGATTGGTAATGTCTTACGGGAAGATCAGGTGCTACAAGCGGCCTATGCCTATGAGCAATCTACAGAATGGCACAAGGCATCTCCCAAACTATAATCTCATTCGTACATTTGCCCGCAGTCAAGAAACACTTGAAATTGTTGCCAAGTAACCCTTTCTAAATCGTTCTGAGGAGAAGGCATATCGTCTGAATTTTTGGTTCCCTGTTGAGCACTATCGTCTAAGGCTTCGATTAAACCTGGAACAAATTGCTGCAGGGTATCATTTCGTGAATCCTCGACGTCCAAGGAACCAGCCACAGCACATTCAAGATAGCTTACTGGCTCAAAGTTATACCAAATTGATTTCCGGGGGGAATGGATTCCAAAATATCGTAGTTTGTTGGCAAGCATGCCGTGATCAGCCATTTCATGCAGATCAACGATTTGTCTAATTAAGGTTAACTGAACACTATGAAAGCTTGCGAAATTGTTCGGAAGATCATCATACTGTTCATTCCATTCGGTACTAAAAGGTAATGGAACACCAACAAATCCTCTTTCTAAGAGCTCATAAAATTCATTAGCCCGGATGGAAACAGCATCTGCATAACAATTAACACCTGCTAATAAAGCTCTCAGATATATTTCAAGTGTGCGCTGGTTCTGGATCTGCTGTTGCAATAAGTTATTAATCTCAGGGCATAAATCACGATTCGTGTGGATCTGAGACATCGCATTTACTCATATAGATGATGGAGGTTATTGACCCAACAGAATTATGCCTATTCTCACTAAAATCCAGATTGAGTTAGCGAGTCAAATTGAAGAAAATTGTCCGCAGGGTTGGTCAGTCAGAACTTGACTTAAAGCTATTCCTGGGAGAACAGATGCATACTACTACGTGGGAAGTGTTAATCATCAAAACCGTAGACTTGGTTACTATTGTATTCATCCCTTTGGCACTGTAGAAGAGACTTGGCCATAAGGAGGTAAGCATGCAATTTTCGCATTACTCTGTCACTGAACTTTTAGAGTTAATTGAACAACGTCAAAGAGGACGTTTGTTTGTAAAAGATCTTGAAGTACAGTCCGCTTGCCAGGAACTCAGACAGCGCAAGCCGACTCGATGCTATAGCGCACAGGAATTCTCAGAAGCACTTCAATCCGATCACTTTTGGCAACGTCAGCAAGTTTGACCAGCATTGCAGGTGCGCTCTCACTAGCGTTAAACTCTGACTCCAAATCAACAAGCGTCATTTGACTTCAGGTGCTAGTGCCGTTTACAGGTTAGGTTATATCTAGGACTAAGATAGCCCCATCAAATTACAGAGTTTGTAGAGAATTCGAGCACCCACATTGCCGTCCCACACCCCATTCCCCACTTCACAGATATCACAGCCAATGAGCGATCGCCCACTGTGAACAATCCTTCGACACAGATAAAAAGCTGCTTCCAACTCCAATCCACCCGGAACCGGAGTACCCGTGTGGGGGCATAACTTGGGGTCTAACCCATCCACATCAAAACTAATGTAGACCTGCTGAGGAAGATGCGTCACCATCTCTTGGCAAAGGGAGTGCCAAGTCGTCCCTTGATAAAGCTGCGTCTTCAGGTCTGGATCATAGTAGGTCACAATTCGTCCCTGGGATTGAGCGACGGTTTCAACTTCAGCCGCACAGACATCCCGCACCCCCACCTGAACAAGCTTCCTGACCTGGGGCAGTTTCAAGACATTAGCCATAATCGATGCATGGGAAAATTCAAACCCTTGATAGGCTTGACGTAAATCGGAATGGGCATCGATTTGAAGAATACCAAATTCGTCATACTGCTCAGCCAATGCCTGCAAGTAGCCCAAGGGAATGCTGTGGTCTCCGCCTAAAAGTGCCAGCTTTTTCCCCTGAGCCAGAACAGTTTGGGCTTGCTGATAAATCCACTGATTAAGGTGGCGACATTCCTGATTCACTTCCGTTAGCGCGGTCATCAAGGTGGATGAATCGGCAACCGTATGGCCTTGACTGGTATGCTCAATCACGGCTTGAGCCTTGGCTTTTATCTCATCATTTTTAGCCAGGATAAAGTCGGGAATGCCCGCCAGATAAATACCTTGCTGCCAGCCACCTGGATGATCAAAATCGTATAAATCCAACTGTGGGGACTCTCGCAGAATCGCTGCTGGTCCTTGAGCTGTCCCAGAACCGTAGGAAACCGTCACTTCCCAGGGAATGCCCCAAACGATAATCTGGGCACTGTCAAAGTCGAAGGGCAGGCCAAACAGATTGCCATTTTCTAGGCCCACGCCATTAGGATCAAAGGCCGTCATTGGTCTAGACCAGCACAGGCTGCTCCACCGTAATCATGTCTTTCACAAAGGTGGGTAAACAGAAAGCGGCTTGGTGAATCCCAGGATTGTAATAGGCCAATTGATGGTCTTGGGAAAACTGCTCGGCTTTTTGGAAGTCGAAGTCTTGGAGGGGATGTGGACCATTCTTGGAGCAGTAGGCAAAGCTCCACATCCCAGTGGGGTAAGTAGAAATAAAAGCTAGATAACAGTGAATTTGAGAAGCCCCAAAAATCGCGCCTAAGTCCTGATAAAGTTCCACAAATTTGGGTTGATTAAACCGGGGAGACTCGCTTTGGGCCACCAGAACTCCACCTGAGCTTAAAACTCGGTGTACCTGGAGATAAAATTCCTTGGTAAACAGGGGCGCAGAACATCCAACGGGGTCAGAGGAATCAATAATAATCAGGTCATAGGACTCATCGGCAGCTGCTGCTAAATACTCGATACCATCGCCAATCAGTAGATTCAGTTTGGGGTGGTCTAGGGCTGAAGACAAGGTGGGTAGATGTTCTCTAGCAGCCTTGATCACCACCTCATCAATTTCGACTAGGGTGACCTCTTCAACTTGAGGATAACGCAAAATTTCCCGAACGCTACCGCCATCACCACCACCAATCACCAGCACTTTTCGAGCGGAATAAGTGAGCATGGGCACATGGACAATCATCTCGTGATAGGCTTTTTCATCCCCTTCACTGCACATGACCATATTGTCGATCACCAGCATCTTGCCGTATTCAAAGGTATCGAGCACTTCGACGGTTTGGTAGGGCGACTTTTCCCGGAAAATCCAGCCGCCTCGATGTCGAATGGATAAGGCAATATTGTCATTGCGATCCGTAAACCAGACGGTGCGTTTTTCCTGAGGATCCGAATATTCGTAGGCAGCGACCTCTTCGGGACGCTTGAAGTCAACATTTTCTGTTTCCAGCAAATGGAGTTGGCCTCGGTTTAACTCCAGAGCAGAGCCATGATCGGCTTGAAAGGCTTCCTTGAGGATTTCATAGGCAATCCAGGGGTTAACGGACATGCCACAGGTAAATAAGTCCAAGGCCGCATAGCCGTACTCAGGCCAAGTATGAATGGCAAAATGGCTTTCCTGGAGCACGATAAAGCCGGAGACGCCGATGGGTGGAAACCGATGAAATTGGGAAGTGATGATGGTCGCGCCTGATTCCTTCGCTGCTCTCAACATATTGGTCTCAATTAGGAGAACATCGTTTAGGACTTCGGCAGAACCGCCATAAAACTCAACTAAGATATGTCTTCCAAGTGAATTCATAGGTTTTGAAGAGAGTGGAGAGAATATTTGGGTCGCAGTGCAGATAAGCTCCCGCTTCCTGATCTGGGCAGGTATGTCCCATCAAGATCACTGAGTTAACTATCTGGGGGCAGGCTTTTGCGAAGGGCAAGCTTGAGAAATCGTAGTGCTCAAAGTATGCCCATGTTGTCTTCAATTAAATCCTGAACAAAAATGGTTTGATATTTGTATCACTGGATTTAGCGCCTCCCAATCTGCGGTGGGGTTCAACCAATCAGCGCTGATGCGTTGCCGTGAGGTTGCCCCAAGTAATGTGCTGATGTTCAAAATCCTGTTCTATTTTGTCATGAAGCGGAGACAGATTTTGGCTGAGACAAAGTAATTGGGTTCCAATTCTAATCTTCTAGGTTAAGGTCACGCCAACGATTGAGGGCAGCGGCTAGTTCAAATCTACGAAACGCGACAAAATTTCCCTCGGGGAAAGAACTGAGGGCCGATAGTCCATCTGTAGACAGTTGATACAGAATAGCTCGGATCGCTTGGGCAAAATTCAGATCAGTGGGTGGAGATTGATGGAGGTAAAGGATGGCGGCTGCGATCGCACGCAGTTGCCCAGACTCCACAAGCTGCTCGACGTAGCTTAGATCAATGGCTTCACGACCTAAAATAATTTCCCGTAACTCATGGACTTTAACCTTGGCAGGCCGGCCTTTCCATTCCAACGCTGATGGATTGAGATGGAGGGTTCGAGGTTGGTGGGTGCCGATGGGTTGTCCCGCTTCGCAGGTGCGATCGCTCGGATACTGCCCTGCGATCGCATGGGCTTGCCCTGTCACGTTTTCAGGGCGATACGCCGTTAGAGCAATCACCGTATCAGCGACTTCAAAATAATCCCCGCTGCCGCCCATCACCAAAATACTGGAAACACCGTGTTCTTCATACAGAGGGCAAATTTGATCGATGAACGGAGTGATTGGTTCCTGGTCTTTGGCAATTAGAGATTGCATTCTGCGATCGCGAATCATCAAATTGGTGGCGGTGGTATCTTCGTCAATCAGTAAGACTTTTGCATCCAGCTCTAAAGCTTCGATCATATTGGCCGCTTGTGAGGTACTGCCGCTAGCATTCGTCGTATAAAACTGGGTCGTATTCTGTTGATGGGGCAGATGGTTAATAAATGGAGAAAGGTCTAAGCCCGTCACCGGGCGCCCTTCTTCAGCCCGAATTTTGACCGCATCTCCGTTAGTGACTACATACTCACGACCATCTACCGGAATATGGTTGTAAATTCCTAGCTCTAGAGCCTTCAGCAGCGTCGATTTGCCGTGATAGCCACCGCCAACAATCAACGTAATGCCTTCAGGAATTCCCATGCCCGTAATCGCACCACGATGGGGACAGTGAAATTCAACCCGTAAGGATGCCGGTGATTGAAAGGGGGTGGCAGCATCTAAAGGACGTCTATCAATGCCACTTCGACGGGGCAAGATGGCTCCATCAGCGACAAAGGCTACTAGTCCTTGATGAGACAGTTGCTGTCTCAGCCAGTCAGCATCTTCGTGGGTATCAATATGGTGCTGGAGCTGTTGCGTGGACAATTGAGCATATAGTAGGCCCTCCACCAACTGAGGAATCTGTTCACACAGCAAATCAGCCGCCTGCCACCCATCGATGCGGCGGCCCCGAGCGGGCAAGCCAACCCAAAATCGCAGCTCGACCTGCTCGTCATCAATAAAAGCTGCAGTCCGCTCTAAGATTTCCGGACCCGGCTGGGTAATCGCAATCAAGCCACTATTGCCAGTGCCCGAACGGCGCTGCCTCTGTTGTGCCAACTGGTGAAACTGTCGAGTTAAGAAATCCCTGAGTCCCACTGCTCGACTATGATTGGCGTATAACGCTGCAGGAAAACCCGCGATGTTCTGGGGGATCAGGACCCGGCATTGGCTAGGCTTAGCAAACGGATCGCCCTGTACCCGATCAATTTTTAGGGTAAATCGAGGAAAGTTATACGCGCCTCGAATGATTTTATAGGCTTTGTAGCCTTTGCCATCCAGTTGCTGTAACTGCTCTACCAGACGAGTATGATGGGTCATGGCAACTCCAGCGCATAAGGTTCTGCCTCCCCTAGAGATATCCTGTTCTCTGCTGAGACTTCACCATTAAAAAGGGGACGCCATACAAGAAGCAACACCCCCCATGCAAGAAGTTTCACTCTGGCTCGTTCCTCAACCCGAGGATGCCGCTTATTTGCAAGGCATAATCGATCAGCTGGCCGAAAAATATCAAGCCCCTAGATTTAGCCCCCATGTCACCCTTGCCGGACGCCTCCAAGTCTCTGAGCAATATCAATCATCACTATCGGAGCTGGCAGCGGCTACACCGATCTTGCAGCTGCATAATCAAGGCTTAGACCATAGTGCAACGTTATTTCGAACCGTGTATATCCGCACTTCTCTCGCCGATTCTCTGGTGACCTTACGAGAACAGGTTTACGAACTGTGGCCTGAGAATGCCGTCAAACCTTTTATGCCCCATATCAGTTTGATCTATAAAGAATTGACTTCCTCCGAACGCCAGCTCATCATTCAAGCCCTGAAGATCAAAGAAACGTTTATTTTCGATACCCTAGCAGTAGTCAGTCCACAACAACCAGGAGAATGGACTGCTGTAGAAACTTGGCAAACCCTAGATTGCTGGAATTTAGATCATCATTCTGCTGAAGTGAACCCCTTGCCCTAAACCTTTATGGATAGACCCGAAACATTTCAAGGCTATGTAAGCGATTTTGGCAATTATTCATGGGTTGTCTTATTTGTGAACGCTCCCATGGATGCTGTTTCAAACCACTATGCTGAGACGTTACAGCGTGAGATGGTTCACAATTTACCGATCACGGCCTCCACAACCAAATAAGCGGATCAATATGACCCCACTGGTGCAGTGGTCCAAGTTATTGATAGTGACTGGGTGATTATCTTCCATCATGTCGGCAGATATATACCGCTAGACTCAGTATCCGACTTCTCCCAAAACCTGAATGCCCAGGTGCTCGTCTTTGCAGGGGAAGATACTTCAGGCGCAGTAGACTGCCAACTCTATTCGCCAGGAAACCTCAAAACCCGCTACCAAACCACCGAAGACTTTGAGGAGGAAGCCGAAATTTATGAGGAAATGGCGGAAGAAATAGCAGCCGCAGGCATCTCTCTTCAACCCAGCACTATTATTGATAGCTACGAGAACTTATTTCAATCCCTGAGGATTCAAACGATTCAGCTAACCCTAGACGAGAATCGCTCCAAGGCCTTCGTGTCCGAAGTCTATCAAAACAAAATTCAAAGAGTGGATCTGATTACCCAGCCTTTGTAAGACCGTCACAAGCTGAAGGCATAGAGATAGTTGTCCCCCTTAACGGCTGCCCACGAGTTGCCGATAGCGGCTTTCACTGAGACCACAACTTCTAAGATCGGGGTTGCTATCGCACACATTTTTAGGACCGGACTGAATATCTTGTTCCAGACGCACGACGCGATCGGGGACTGCGGGGTGTGTACTTAAGAACGTAGGAGTCGATCGGCTAGACACTAGTTTGCGCATAAATGCTGGCATGGCTGAGGTAGCATAATCTGCTGCTCTCAGAATACGCAGCCCTTCCCGATCTGCATCATATTCGTCACTCCGGCTTTGGGGGCGACTGACCAATAAATTAACCCCAATATTGGCAACTTGACTCCGGTTGGAACCCGTGATGGCTGTGGTTAATCCTTGAGCAACCATGGTTTTGCGAATTTGCTTGACCAAGTGCTTCCGGTCAATATGGCCAATTTCATGACCAATCACACTAGCCAGCTGGGCTTCATTATCTGCGGTATTAATCAGGCCCGTGGTGACATAAACGCGGCCTCCCATGGTGGCAAAGGCATTCACCCGTTTATCGTCGACGACCTGAAACCGATAGGCCACTTTCCGTCGTCTGGCACCCGCTTCCACCAAACGCTGGCCAATACGATTGACATAGCGGTTTAGGGTCCGCCCTTGGTGTAAGCGCATCCCTTGGCTTTGCAGGTTACGGTGAATCTGCTCGCCTAGCTCCCGTTCCTGCTGATTGGAAAGATTAGACAGCTGAATCACTTGAATTCCCCGGAAGATCAAATCTCTCAGAGGAATTGCTTGGGCTGGATTTGGAGTTGCGATCGCAAGACTCGTTGCTAAAGTAGTAGCAGCAACAACACGCTTAGAAATGGGCGGCTGGGAAACTGCATCTTTCATAAAGTCACCAGACGATGAGACAGCATCATAGGCGTAACTCTCTGCCCGCTTGAGCGTATTGAGCAAAGAGATACACAATTCCTATGTGCTAATTATGACGCTGAATGACCGTAGGAGTTTCCTGCCCGTAGGCCAATCTATAGAACCAGACTATTCTTAGTAGGCATTTTGGTCTCTCAGGAACACAAATGCTGTCTTCAACAGAATTTGAATATCTAGGCTTAGAGACCAGTTCTTCAGGTATTCCAAGTCATAATCAATGCGTCGCTTCATCTTGTCTAAGGTTTCCGTTTCACCCCGACAACCATTCACCTGAGCCCACCCGGTAATACCAGGCTTGACCTTATGGCGCAGCATATAACCACTAATGAGCTTCCGATACATCTCATTGTGAGCCACCGCATGGGGACGAGGTCCCACCAGGCTCATGCGACCTTGCCACACATTCAAAAATTGAGGGAGTTCATCCAAAGACGTTTTGCGTAGGAAGCCACCCACTGGGGTAATACGACGATCACCACGAGTCGCCTGAACCACAGCACCACCATCTTCCATCACCGTCATGGAGCGGAACTTATACACAATGATTTCTTGGCCATTTAAGCCGTACCGACGCTGCTTAAACAAAATCGGGCCAGGCGAGGATAACTTCACAGCTAAGGCAATCACCGTCATTACTGGAGACAGCACCACCAGAGCTAAGCCAGACAACACCACATCAATCGCCCGCTTAAAGACATACTGCAAATCTGAGAAAGGAATCTCCCAAATCGAAATCAAAGGGACACCATTAATTTCGTAGGAACGACCATGCATCAGGCTGTACATCAACAGACTAGGCACGAAATAGACACAGGCCGTCGTATCTTGTAGGGCCTCGATCAGTTCTGCAAAGCGCGGCTCATCATCCGCAGCACAGGCAAGATAGACCACATCAATATGATGTCGACGAACATAATCGGGAACTTCGGATAATTTCCCCACCACCGGCACATCCGGTAACTCCGCTGGCGGCTGATCATCAAAGAAACCACTGAGCCGAATCCCTAAATCCTTACATTCGCGAATCTGTTCGGCTAAATCCAAGCTGACTTGATTCACTCCAGCAATCACCGCAGACTTAGAATTTCGCCCAGACATGCGCAGTTGGCGGAGCATCGCCCAAACCAAGAAGTGAACCACGAGCAACACCACTGGCACACTGCAAGACCAAGTCAAGATCAATGCCCTTGAAAAAATCATGGAGGTCTTAGTGGCAAAGCCAATGAAAAGCATCAGCCCCATCACAATGGACCATCCCAGGACCAATCGAATAGCGAGCAATCTTGCAGCCAAACTACGGTAGGGACGATACATCCCTGTTGACTTAAAGACCGGCAGAATCAGCAAAAATGCCGTCAGGGCAAAGAGCTGCAGGCTAGTGGTAAATGCAATGGCATAAAAATGGGCCAAAACCACCAGTAACAAAATTGCCAATGTTGGATCCAGAAGGCGCTGCACCAAGGTCACGATTGACGTATTGGCTCGGAGTGTCCAGTGGGAGTTATGGCTCATAAATCATCTTGGGGAGAACAAAACTTGTTAACTTGGCCAAATATGGCCTAATTCTAAAAGCTCAGAACGATGAATGCTGCTATCAAAACTACATTTGTAGCTTTGTCAACTTCATTGTTGATTTTTCCTGACAAAAGAGAAGTGATAGTGATCACCCTAGGTATTACGAGTTACAAATCACTCAATCACAGCACTGAAGCTAGCAGCGCTATTCCTCAAAATTAAAAAGAATTCAATGAAAAACTAAGTTTGGATGAGTATAACGTATGACCGTCAAAAATTATACTTTGGAATAAAATTGCACACTATTTATGACCTTTGAGCCTCCAAAACTAGGAAAGTACTAGCTTGTGATACTCATTTTCGGTAATAAGTTCCCGAGTGGATTCAACTCTGTCAATAAACACATAGCCCTGTAAATGGTCGCATTCATGCTGAATAATGCGTGCCACAAAGTCCTGAAAGATTTCTGTTTGGGCCTGACCGTTGCGATCTTGGTACTCAACAGAAATGGTAGAAGCACGAGGAACTAATCCTCGAATACCCGGTACACTCAAACAGCCTTCCCAGTCCTTCACCCGCTCTGCACCGATAGGGGTGATGTGGGGATTAATCATGGCAATCGGATCCATGTGAGGCGCATGAGGATATCTGAGAGTGGGGCGGGAGGCCACAATGACTACTTGCAAATCAATGCCTACTTGAGGAGCAGCAATGCCAACGCCATTGGACTCCTCCATGGTTCCAATTAAGTCATCAATTAGAGACTGAATCTCTAAATCGGTGGGATTTTGCACAGGACAGGCTGTCTGACGCAGTTTAGGATTACCAAGTTGGAGAACTTCTCGTTGCATCGCTGACATGACGGACTCTCCCTTCTGCTTAAAAGTGGTTCAATTTTAACTTTGCTTAACCCGGACTGTCGTATCCAAACATAAGCGTGAATATTACGATTTCAGTGTCTGCTCAGGAGACGGCAACCCCTTAACATTGGACTCGACAATGCCTAAGTTTTGCCAAAAATCAGGCGGATATTCCAGATCTGCTTTGCCAACCCAACCTCTTTCTAAATTGAGGATATAACCGTCATCCACCTTTTGATAGCTCACAGATTGGGTCGCGAGCTTATCCCAATCCCCGGTATATTTCAAATCTGCCAAGGATTGGGGATAGTCGCCATACCGCACTTTATGCAGTTCAATCAAAGTAATCGCTGTTTTGAAATGTTGATCACCAAACTGATTATCGGCTTCTTGCGAAAACTGATTGAAGGCTTCTGGCAACCCACAGGCACCCATGGCGAGGGTTATCCCTAACAGTAATCCCCATTGAATCGATTTAAAGCACTTTTCCATGGCGTTAACGACCTAAATCATGCATGGCATTAATCACATCGGCACAGTGTTGAGTCACATCGGCCAGTGCCGTGCGATCGCGACTAGGCGGCGGGGGAATAGGCTCTCCAATGCGGATGGTTAACGGTACACTACGCGGGAATTTCTGACCTTTGGGAATAATTTTTTCAGTCCCCCATAGGCAAACCGGCAGTAAAGGGGCCTGAATCTTGCTAGCAATTAAAGCGGCTCCCTGCTTGGGGTTAGAAATTCGCCCATCTGCTGTACGAGTGCCCTGCAAAAATAGGCCCACAGCCCACCCTTGGTCTAAGGAGGCTAAGGCCGCCCGAATCGCACTGCGATCTGCCGATCCGCGATTCACAGGATAGGCACCATACCACCGAATCAAAGTGGATAAAACCGGCACCTCAAAGAGTTCCTGTTTGGCCATAAATGCCACAGGCCGACGCATGCAGTTGGATACAAGCGGTGGATCAAAGTCACTCGCATGGTTACTCACCACCACGAGTGGACCTTGCTGGGGCACCCGTTCGGCATTGTGAATACGCCCCCGAAAATAAACATGTAAAGAGGGGCTGACCACCGTCCATTTGAACAGGTGGTAGAGGGCTAAGCTAATTGTGGGCTCACGCTGTTGTGGCATGGGGCGAACCTCGGCAAAGAACTCAATAAGACTGACCATATCAAATTGGGGTTGGGCCGGTCGGTTAAACCCTATCTAAATTCACATAGGTAGGCTCTCCAAACTATTGATATTCGTTAGAGCCATCTCTTTACAGGTCCGCTTGACCAACCCCGTTAAGACTTTGCCCGGTCCGACTTCCATAACAGCTTCAATCCCTTGATCGGCAAAGACGAGGGCCGTTTCTCGCCAACGCACAGGCCCCGTCATTTGCTGAATGAGTCGAGTTTGCAGGATAGCCGGATCGGTTGAAGGCGTTGGCTCTACATTGGAGACAACGGGCACTTGGGCAGGTTTAAAGTCGATAGAATTGAGGACTGATTCATATTCAGCCGCCGCATCCGCCATCAGAGGTGAATGGAAGGCACCGCTGACATTCAGCTCCACTGCCCGCTTAACTTTAATACTGCCTAAGACGCTATCCACAGCAGCGGGTGTGCCGGAAATGACGACTTGGCCTGCATGGTTATCATTGGCCAAGACCACGCCATCTTTACTATCAACAGTTTGACTGAGCTGATCGCGATCAAACCCCATCAAAGCAGCCATTTTGCCATCCGAAGCTTGAGACATCAGAGTTGATCGCTTTTGTACGAGCTTTAAACCGGATTCAAAGTCGAAGACTTGGGCAGAGTATAAGGCGACGTATTCTCCCAAACTATGACCCGCAACCAAATCGGGTTTTAGTCCTTTCTCGGTTAATAGGTCGGAAAAAATAGCAGACACCACGTATAAGCAAGGCTGGGTGTAATTCGTTTGGGAGAGGCGGGTTTCATCCTCCCCGCACACTTCGGGGACGGACCATCCCAAGATGCTGGCTGCAGCTTCAAACCGCTGTTTGCCGATTTCGGTGTCAAGGAGGTCGAGGCCCATACCTATGGCCTGGGACCCTTGCCCAGGAAATACCCATGCTGTTTTGGTCATACTTTTAGATTATTGCGTCAGCTCCACCTACCAGTTTTGCACTGAACGGTAGCGTTCATAACACTTTTTCGCGGGTATCAACTCCGCTTGTACCGTTTTTGTCGCCAATAGGTTGATCCTGCTACCAGGATTCCGGTTAATGCCAAGGCACCGATTAAAGGGGCAACATTACCAGAGTTGAGGGCTTGCACGCTGGAACTACCGATGAGGACAAAGGGCAAGACACTGGGAATGGTGCCCAAGATTGTCCCAATTAGAAAATCACGAAAGCGGATAGAGGTGAGACCCGCTGCAAAGTTCACCAGGCCATAGGGCATAATCGGCACTAAACGAATCGCAAACATGTAGAAGAGACCACCACGCTTGACCTCAGCATCCATTTTTTGCCAGCGTCCCGCTAATCGTTTCGCAATCGGCTCGCGGCCAATAGTGCGGCTCAAGTAAAAAGCCACAACTGCGGCAATAATGGCGGCAAGGCTTGTCCAAAGGGTTCCTAACCAAGGGCCGAACAATCCCCCTCCCATGAGATTTAGGGCTGTTGAAGGAAGAACCAAGAGGGTGGCGATGACATAAGCCAAGATGTAATAAATGGGTCCCCAAATCCCTACACGGCTAACCATGTCCTCAATTTGAGTAGTATCCAGCTTACCCAACGCCAGTAGAGCGATGCCTGTTGCCACTACACACACCACAGTTAGGAGCAAGATGCTCATACGGGGAGTGAGGAATTTTGCTCGTTTCATGGTTCAGACACATAAGGACAGCTTAGACACGAGAGTTTGAGCGTTATACCGGGTAGGGAGGATGTAGCCAACATTTGACATCGTAATATCCTTGAAGCAGATGTTAGAGCTACAGAAGTAACCGGACGAGGCTATAAATTATCGACCTCATGTATCTTTACCCAGGGATTTTATACGTATAACCACAGCGATCGTGCTTTGCGATATGGAATACAACGACGATTACGCAATATGTGAAAAGACCTACGCAACGCTACGGTTATATCCCGGCACTAAAGATCCTCATGCTGTAACCAAGCTGCTTGGCATCCAACCCACATTCACCCAACGTTTGGGTGATCCTCTGTCCTCCCGTCGGCAGGCAAGAATTAACGGTTGGTTTTTAAAGACTGAGCATTTGATTGATTCGCTCGATTCTCGCCGACACATTGATTGGCTCCTCGACCAAGTTGAACCCATTACGGATAGATTTTTTGCCCTGCGTCAGGCTGGTTGCAAAGCAGATATTAGTTGTTTTTGGCAATCCTTATCTGGACATGGTGGGCCGACTATTTCACCGCAACAGTCTCGGCGGCTTGCTGAACTTAATTTAGAACTATGGTTCGACGTCTATTTGGGCGGTTCTGAAGAGGTGGACAATGCCACTCCATTCAAAATCGTGGGATAGCACATCACTGAATTGGAATGGTGTTAAACTAATCATCCGTTTCGCTCATTTCCCGTGAACCATCGTATTGGCGAATCTATAAATATGCGGCTGTCTGCCCGAAATAGTCTGTTTAGCACTTTATCGGCGATACTCTGCATATGCTCTAGATTGTTCAGTTGTTTATGACATCTTCTGAAACCAATACATCCCAAAACGGCAGCTTGTATATTGTGGCAACGCCGATTGGGAATTTAGAAGATATGAGCTTTCGGGCGGTACGGATTTTGCAAACGGTGGCTGCGATCGCAGCCGAGGATACGCGCCATACGGGTAAACTGCTCCATCACTTTCAGATCAAAACCCCGCAAATTAGCTATCACCAGCACAACACTCAAACCCGCACACAGGAACTAATTCAGCGATTAGAATCCGGGCAGGATTTAGCTCTCGTTAGTGATGCAGGCATGCCAGGAATTTCTGATCCGGGAGTGGAACTGGTGCAAGCTTGTGTTGAGGTTGGGATAGAAGTGATACCGATTCCTGGTGCCAATGCTGCGATCGCAGCATTGGTAGCCTCGGGGTTACCCTGCGATCGCTTCTGTTTTGAGGGGTTTCTGCCTGCAAAGGGAAAAGCGCGTCAACAGCGATTGCAGGACATCGCGACAGAATCCCGCACCGTTGTTTTGTATGAGGCACCCCATCGGTTACGCCAGACCTTAAAAGATTTAGCAGAGCAGGTCAGTGCTGAGCGACAGATTGTCTTGGCAAGGGAATTAACTAAACGGTTCGAGGAGTTTTGGCGCGGATCGGTGCAAGCTGCCATCACCCACTATCAAAGCCATGAACCCAAAGGGGAATTTACAGTGGTCTTGGCAGGAGCAGTGGTGAGTAAGACCTTGCCTACAGACCTAGAGCTACGCACAGAATTGCAAGCGTTATTGGCTCAGGGATGGTCTAAATCACGGGCGAGTCGGCAATTGGCAGAGAAACATGCCATGTCTCGTCGTCAAATTTACCAGCTCACCCTCGACTTGGAGTAACGCCACTACGGTTGTTTAGTGCGACTAACATATTGGCCATGAACACTCACCATATAGGGAACGCAATAGGTGAGGACTGCTGAGATCCAGCGTGCGCGGGTCATTTTGTTTTGGGTTAGGGCCGCGCCATGATTAATCGCCAATAAAATAGACCCCACTATGGCCGCCACTTTTAAAGCATTGGTCCGATAGGTGGGATCTATTAAAGCCGCGAGATAGCCTCGCAAAAAGGACATTGATCGATTCGCAAATGTTAGAGAGCGTTAATAACTGAGAGAGACTCTCTTATGATCGCTCAGCGAAACTCCGATCACCTGCAGTGGGGGCAGTGGTATCTGCTTCGAATAGAGCGTTATAGATGAAACCGGCTGCGATCGCACCTGCAATCGGTGCCACCCAAAATAGCCAAACTTGAGCAAATAACTCCATGTTGCCAGCCAAACCAACAATCAAGGCAGGGCCAGTACTACGAGCAGGGTTGACGGAAGTATTGGTAATGGGAATGCTGATCAAGTGAATCAGGGTTAAGCCTAGACCAATGGCAACAGGAGCAAACCCTTGAGGGGCACGGCTGTCTGTGGCACCCAAGATGATCAAGAGGAACATCATGGTGAGCAAGACTTCTGCGATCAAACAAGCAACCAGATTGTAGCCACCGGGTGAGTGAGCACCAAATCCATTGGTCGCAAGTGGGTTCGCACCGGAAACATCAATGGGACCCGCACCACTGGCGATGAGATACAAAAGACCCGCTGCAGCAATCGCACCCACCACTTGAGCAACGATGTAAGGCAAGAGTTCAGATCCAGAAAATCGCTTGCCTGCCCATAGTCCAAAGGAGACCGCTGGGTTGAAATGTCCGCCAGAAATATGGCCTACCGCATAGGCCATGGTCAGAACCGTTAAACCAAAGGCCAGGGACACCCCTGTAAAGCCAATGCCCAAAGAAAAAGGAAAGGCTTCTTTGGCTTCACCGACTTCTAAGCTTGTGGCGTATACAGCAGCAAATACAGCACTACCACAGCCCCCAAAGGTCAGCCAGAACGTGCCAAAAAACTCAGCAAAAACTTTTTTTGTAATCGACATAGATGAACTCCATCTTCAAAACATGAGGAACATAAACTTCATACCCCCCTCGGCTCGGCAACTCTTTTCAGGTTCACGTATTTGTTTTATGAGCAAAGGTTAGTGAATCTCGGGTGAGAGATAAGAAAGAGCATCAACAATTCCGAATGGTTATCAATAAACCAATCCTCGCTAACATATTCTGAATATCAAAACGGTATTTGTAAACACATCTATAGATTTTGACAATATTTCTAGAAGTGATTTTCTACAGCACGCAAGTAATTCAGAATACGAGGGATTGAGTCGCTACAACCTATTAGCCAAAAGGGTTTGATCCTGAGCATTGCATTCATTGCTCACCGGTGTTCATGATGGGCCATAACCACAGCGAATCATGGCTGCTCAGAGAGTTCTAAAAGCAGCCTACAAAACGTTTTGAGAACATTTTTGATCGTGAATAGAACCCATCAAAAAGCGATGGCTGACCTAGAATGTGGCGACCTTTTCGCGATCACCTCTAGGGCATCCCTCACCATCTGCTTCCTTAAGAAAGTAAAGCCACAACCTATCCGGTTTAGGGCAAAGTTCTCAGACAAGGATGAATTTTGTAGAAGCCCGTTAAGACACAAAATGGGGCATGACCTGAGCAGAAGTCAGGAGTCCACAAAGCCCTTGTTGATGGAGGGCAATGCCTGCTTTGAGGTAACCAAAAGCAGGCCCACAAACATTGGCGGCCATGCTAGTTTCATCACCCAATGTGAAGGTATGGGTGGAGATTTTACCTTCAAAGGTTCGCCCCGTAAGCTGCACGTTGGTGCTCAGGGGTTTCTTAGGATTGCGAGTATCGACGACCCCGCCAACGGTGACGTGATCGCGACCACAAATCCCGGCCATCTCTAGAATGATGTCATCGGCATGTTCCATATCTTCCAAGCTAAGGATGCCGTTAGTTTTGTCTAATAAGGCTTCCACCTCAGCATCGGTCATGGCTTTAGCCGTTTCGACGGTGTAACCGGGTAAATGGGCAATGTCTTCACGGATGGTGGCGCGGTAGGCTTCCCAGTTAGCAATACCGACCCCAAAGGTGATTTTGACTTGATGAATTTCGGCGTAGCTCTGGGCCGCTAAGGCAGCCGCCGCGGTCAATAAGCCAGGGGTAGCGCCACAGCCTGTGACGTAGGTAATACCTGCTGCTGCCAGTTCAGCCCGGAGGTCTACAAGCTGCTCAACGGCGCTGGTCCGTTTGATGGCATCGATTAAAACGCCTTTCCAGCCTAGATCGATAAACTGTTTAGCGACGGAGGCCATAAAGGTATTGGGCAGGTTAGGCAACGCCAGGAAAAAACCGGCAACGTTCTGGCTCTGCTGAATCAGATCGGCAATGCTTTGGGTGCTGAGGGTACCGCCTGGGTCGAGGTAACCGAGGGAGCCTTGAGTTTTGTAGGCTGCGATCGCACTTTGCAAATCCAAGCCTTCGGGGTTGAGGGCAAAGCCTTTTTGGTCTGCAGCGGCGACCAGCTTCATTTGCTGTTTGGGAGCTAGAACTCTAGCTGCGGCTTGTCCAAGTCCGCCAAACCCTAGCACACCAACGGGAATCGGCTGGTTTGATGTTTGCAGTGGATTGGCTAAATTGGTCACGTGCTTTACCTCGCCTGTCAGACTATCCATAACAACCTCAAACATTATCGGGTACCGTGGTCTTTTTTTAACTGGATTTGGTCGACCAAGCAGGAGATAGAAACATATCGCAACTGTTGGTCGTAAACATCCAGGCACTGATTCAAAAAGACGATGTCTTATTGAAGTGTTGAGCCTCGTGGAAACTGAGCTAGTGGTATGCCCGATCTGCAAAAAATGAGAGGTATGCCAATCCTCCAGGAGCAATCACAAGTGTGAGGATGGGTAGACAGGGCTGACCTTGGCTTCGGTATATTTTGCCTATGGTAGGTTTAGGTGAAGCTTGGCTTTCAGATATCCGTTTGGGCTCGTAAATACGGATGGGGCATTGACATTGTGGAGGATTCCTCATGGTTCAAGCGCGGGTAGAACACCCGATGAGTTTTGGAGCTTTTCTTGAGTGGTATCCCGATGATGGCCGCCGGTATGAATTAATTGAGGGAGTTGGGGTTGAGAGGCTACCAACCGGTCCCCATGAGGATGTCAGTGGCTTTTTAAGCGCGGAGTTCAATTTTGAAATTCGGAGACAACAGCTACCCTATTCCATTCCTCGCACTTGCCTAGTTAAACCTCAGTCGGAAGGATCGGGCTACATACCAGATGTTGTGGTTCTCAATCGTGAGTTATTGCCACAAGAATCACTTTGGCCCACTGCTTCAGTGATTCAGTTGGGTCAAACGGCTCCACTGATTGTTGAGGTGGTGAGTACAAACTGGCGGGATGATTATGGTCACAAGTTTGTAGAGTATGAGGCCATGGGCGTTGCCGAATATTGGCTGGTTGATTTTCGGGCGTTAGGGGCTGTGCGCCACATTGGCAAACCGAAGCAGCCGACGATTACAATCTGCCAGCTGGACGGTGAAGAGTATCAAATTCGACGTTTTGTAGCGGGAGAAATGTTGGTTTCTGGGATCTTCCCGCAGTTGAATTTGACTGTAGATGCAGTGTTTGCAGCTGCTAATTGATGTTAGTGGATAAAAGATTGCTCAGTTCTGACCTGCTGCGATTGGTCGGGTGGTTACGAGGATGTTGTCGGTATCTGTAATGGCGAGAGCATCGAATAACTGGAGTAGATGTGCGATGACGCCTTTGGCGGTTGTAATCTGACGAGCGACCTGGAAGGCTTGATGAGCGGCAGCTAGATGATTTGTCTTTTCACAAAGTGCTAGACCACAGTGAGCGAGGGCTTTAGTTTCCAACATCAACAGGTTTTGATCGCACATCTTGAGCAACTTATCGGCTTCTTCTACACCTTGCACAAAGGCCTCTTTGGCCTTATTGGCTTTAGCTGTGCGTAGGTGGATGATGCCCGCTAGTGTTAATGCTGCGGCATTATTCTGAGGGTAATCATTGGTTTGAGTGAGATCGATTGCATTTTGGGCAATCTCTAGTTCATTTTTGAGTAAGTTGGCCAAGGCATAACCGAAATATGCTAGATGTTGGTTCTCTCGGTTACTAGTTTTGCACGCAATATCGCTAGCCTCCCGATAAAACTTACATGCTTGAGTAAGTTCTCGAATTGCAATATATGTGTCACCTAGGGAACAGAATTCATAGCTTTCAAGATATTGATCTCCAATCTTTTGAGAAATCGCAAGAGACTGTTGGTGGTAGTCAATCGCTTTTGGATAGTCTCCCAGGCTGTCATAGCAAAGTCCCAGGTTGCCTAGGGAGTTTCCCTCGCCTTGTCGGTATCCTATCTCTCGCTTGATCGCAAGAGACTGTTGGTGGTAGTCGATGGCTTTTGGATAGTCGCCCAGGCTGTCATAGCAGTTGCCCAGGTTGCCAAGGGAGATTCCCTCGCCTTTTCGGTATCCAATCTCGCGTGCGATCGCAAGATACTGTTGATAGTAGTCGATGGCTTTTGGATAGTCGCCCAGTCTGTAATAGCAGTTGCCTAGGCTTATAAGACATGAACGTTTTAGATCGCGATCTGTGAGGTAGCCTATTAGTCGTACATAGAGATCAACGGATAGCCGAGCATGCCCCCAAAGCAGCAGGTAATCATAGTCGATATCTAGCAGCACTGAAGCTGCAGTGTCGTAATTCTCCCCCGCAATTCGGACCTCAATTTCTGCCAGATGTGGTGACAGGTCTTCAAGGATCTTCCAATTTTCTCTGGGCGTTCGAATCGTCTGGTAATAGTCAGCAGCCCGATTGAGAAGGGCAAAGCGGGTAAAGGGCAAGGAAGCAGCATCACGATCCTCTGGCTGCCCCTCCAGGATGCGACTAAGAGCATAGCTGCGATCTACTGGGTGGAGATAAAATCGCCCTGCTTCTCGGCGGGCGAAAAACATATTCACTAACCTGCCCAGTACAGGAGCACTATCAACTGTCGGCAAATAGGGTTGCAGTAAAAAGTCCACCGCACCTGCCGTGACTGAATTGCCTAAAATCGCCAGGGCCTGCATCACCTGTTGAGACAAGGGATCAAGGCTGCTAAAGGCTTCACCCACCAGCACTTCAACCACATTTTCAGGTAGCGTTTGCTTGGCATCATCAAGCAGCTCCGCTAGAGTTCTGCTGCGATCAACCTTCAGAATAGCGACTAAAGCCTCCAACGCTCGTGGGTAACCCAGCGTCCTTTGGCGGGCTAAATCGAGTAATTCAGAGGAAGCATCCCTTAGTCCAAGACTGCCATTCGCATCCATCTGCTGTAGCAGATTTTCAGCGTGGGGGGATTCTAGCCCTTGATCTACTCTCAGAACCTCTTGGCGTGCTGACTCAGTGAGCAGCAAGGGTTGCGGTGAAACACGAGTCGTAATAATCACCTTGACCCCATGCTGGGGTAATTCCAATAAAGCTTGCAAAGCCTCCTGAAACTCCTGATCCTGCAAGTTGCCAGTCTCTGACTCCAACACTTCCTCGAAATTGTCCAGCAGAACAACGACGCGACCTTGTGGAAATGCATTGAGCAGGGCTTGCATTTTGGCATAAGCAGAGGCTTGGGGAGTGCGATAAATCTCACTCAGATGTTCCCCAATCGCAGGGGGCAATAGCCGACAAAGGTCTGCATAAAGATGAGGAAAATTAACTTGCCTTAAGCCCTTTGGACTGAGGTAAACAATGCCATCCACAGGCAACGGTCCCAAGTCATCGGGCAGATATCCATTTTCCAAGGCTTTCAGGAGACGACAAACCATCGCCGTTTTGCCGACCCCGCCCCGACCCACCACCGTCATCATCCGCAACCCTGGATC
Organism: Acaryochloris marina MBIC11017; assembly: GCF_000018105.1. Lineage (GTDB taxonomy): Bacteria > Cyanobacteriota > Cyanobacteriia > Thermosynechococcales > Thermosynechococcaceae > Acaryochloris > Acaryochloris marina. The sequence goes on along the minus strand of NC_009925.1, from coordinate 3,547,992 downwards.
TTGCAGAAAGTTGCCCAGGAATTGAGTTTCCACAAAGCGATTTTGGAACCATGTGGGTGCAGTGGTTGGCGGTGGGTTAATAAACTTGGTCGAGGTCTGTGCCTGAACTGGCTGGATCGGCTGACGTTCCCGCTCAATACTGCTTTCAACCCGATCCTGGGTTTTCTGCTCGGCCTTTTGTGGATTGGCTATCGTCTCCTGCTGCGCAGCAATCTCTTTCCTAAGCGAGTCCATCTCATCTTGAATTCGGGCCTGTTCCTTTTCATCTGGTGCCCTGGGCAAGTCCCGTTCAGCATCGTAGAGACGTTCTTGAAGACTAGATAATATCCCTTTAGGCGACAAGCGCCATTGTAGATGGCTACGCAGTGCTGCCAATGCCTGGTCATAGTCGCCCGAAAAATCAATATACTGTCGAGTGGCATCTCCACATTGGGTTCCACGAGCAGCGGGATAATGGGTTTCTTATACCGCAAAGCCCTTGTCCATTCCCGCTTGCATTCTGATCTGGGGTGAACGCTGTCCGCTGTCATCAGAAACAGAACGCCACTACAGGTTCGCAGCGCTTCCACCAGTTGCTCATCCCAGTCAATGCCACCCTGGCACTCACGCTCTTCTAGCCACACTGGGATAGAGGGAGGTATTCTCTGCAGATCGTTAGCCAGTTTGCGCGCTAGGTCTGTGCTATCAACCTTGGAATAGCTAATAAAGTAAAAGCCTTCCATTCCCATGCTTCTCCCAGATGATAGCTACTATGCCCATGATTGATTCTGCCGCTGAGAAATAAATGGTAGCCAGCTCAGCCCTTGAAACTCGATTTCTGCAAATATCACCTTAAATGCTTTTTTAGCATAAACGAGAGCGTAAATCGGTGCTAGATACGTGAATCCACGCTTAAAAATACCGTGTGCAAGACCTCAGAGAATCATCTAACCGTTCAAGCATTAAGCTGCAACACCTCACGCCAGGCTAAAGTCACTTCCCACGCATTGTTTCCCGCTTTGCTAGTCACAAAGTCTCTCATTAATAGCACTAGCAAACGCCCCGCCCACTAAATCTTTTGTTTAAAACTTAGACAGCAAAGGCCAATCCAAAATCGAGTCCAAATTCGCATTCAACCCATCAAGGCCTGTGTTACATCCCCCTACGATTAGGCTAGGTTAGAGATAGGTTGCGCACTGGATGAAATATGAAAAAGTTTTGGCTGTCCTGGGTTTATATCATCAGCTTGGGACTGATCACGGCCTGTACTCAACCTGCAGAAGAGAGCGATCCACCCCCGGAAACACCGAGTGAATCCGTGAGCCAAGGCAGCCCCACCCCTGCACCTCCCGGACTTTCAGAACTAGACGAGAATCCGCCTGCCAACGCGCCTACGACAAGCCCTGATCAACAACCTTTGGCCACAAACCCGAGCCAGCCCTTACCCGCACAATTGCCCCCCGTCGCCAATCCTTCGAGTCAGCCCCCACCTAATCTCGACCCGGAAGACAGTGTAGTTGCTCCAGCACCGACCATTGCCGCAAACTCCCAAAATCCACGCCAGTTCTGTGGCAACGATCATCTATTTGAGAGCATGAATACCCCCGACTATCAGATTTTCATCTGTTTGAATCAATCCAGCCAAACGGACCGAAACTATCGCTACGTAGGCATTGAGAAAAAGACCGGGTCGAAGATTGTCTTACCTGCTCAGACCACCGGTGAATACTATGCCTTGTCCTATAAAGCCGTAAATGGAGACGTGACCTATAAGATTGAGACGAATCCTCAAGCCTTGCGGGATGCCCGTTTAGTGGTGACCCAAGGGAATAAGCAACTGCTCAGTCAACGGATTGAGCAAAGAGAGTTAATTCTGGATTAGTCGATTGCTAGTCAACCTGATTTATCTTCCTAAAGACTCCACATAGTTCTTGGCGTCCTTGAGGTCATACCCCCATCGCAGACGCACCAATTTAATGGCTTCGATTTTGCGGTTTTGCGAGAGCAGCAGCCGAACCTCTGCATCAACATCGTCTGAATTTTGGGATGGACTGCTTGTTCCCTCCAAGGATTCAACATAGGCTTTTGCCGCCTTGAGACCATAGCCCCATTGCTCACGAACATATTTAATGGCCTGAATTTTTTGGTCCTGGGTCAGGAGTCGCCGAACTTCAGCTTCAACCTGCTCATAATTTTGCTGTCTCGATGAGGGTCCCAATACATCGGTAGGAGGAGGGGTGGGCAAAGCATCCAGGTATTGTCGAGCTTCATTCAGCTCCATGCCCTGTTGCCGCAACTTTTTAACTGCGGTAATCTCACGTCCTGCCGCCACGAGTTGTTGAACCTGCTGTCGGAGATCATCACTAATGACAATGGGACCTTGCCTAGAGGCATCGTCTCCGTCGTCGCCTATCCCGTCGAGATTTAAAAGAGAAGGATCAGCTATAAGAGGTGAGGATTCATCATCAAAGTAAGACTTTTCTACCTGCGAATCAGATAGATGCTCCACATTCGGTACATCTGGGGACAAATTGGAGTCATCATCAGAGAAATTAGCAGTCTTTTTCGAGGGTGGAGGGGGGATATAGGGTGGGTCGTCTTTGTCTGGCGAGTTCGCTGCCGTTTCTCCCTGCTTGGGCTGAAAGGCCAGCCAGATCACCAACAGGAAGAGAGCACACACCAGAATAATTCCAACACCCATAACCCTTGATACTCTCAGCAACTCGTTGGGCAAGATTATACTTCAGGAGTTGGAATCCGTTGCTGTCATTAGAAATTTGTTCGGCACCCAGAGGTTTAATCCATGAAACGTCACACTCGATTGGTTGTATTGCTGAGTCTGTTCATCACGACATCAGGAACTTTAACCAATCCCAGGGGATATGCCAATCCCCAAGTCCCTGCTTCCCAGGCTGCTCCCCAAACTCCTCAAGGGCGAATGCTCACCCGCTTATTTACCAGTTCAGTAGTTCTAGCCAATTGGTTTACCCCCTCATTTTTGTCCCAGGTAGCTGCACCCCAGGTGCAAACCATTATTAGCAATATGAAGCAGCAACTCGGCCCTTATCAAGGGGTACGAGAAGACGGCACTGGCTTTGTGGTGGTGTTTGAAAAAGGCATTGTCCCCACCCGTTTGGTGCTTAACCAGCAAGGGTTGATTTCTGGGTTACTGTTTCAAGCCCCGCGCGCGCATCCTAAACCTTCTCAGGATCTGACCTCTGCGTTTAAAGCCTTACCCGGTAAAGTCAGCGTATTGGTGCTTGAGAATGGAACCCCCAAGCTGTCCCACAACCCCGATCAGCCTTTGGCTGTTGGTTCTGCCTTTAAGCTGGCCGTCCTAAATGTACTGAAGACCCAGATTGCTGCCAAGCAACAGTCTTGGGATGCGGTAGTGAAGCTACAGCCGCAGTTAAAAAGCTTACCGTCTGGGTTCTTGCACACCTGGCCTGCCAAGTCCTCTTTAACGGTCTATAGTTTGGCGGCGTTGATGATTTCCCAAAGTGATAACACGGCCACGGACCATCTGATCCAGCTCGTGGGTAAACCCGCTTTAGAAAAGCTTTCCCCTCGCAATACACCGTTTCTGATGACGCGAGAAGCGTTTGTACTCAAGAATCCGAAAAATGTATCATTGCGCGATCGCTTCCTGGCTACCGAGGCCAAACAACGCCAAGCCCTGCTTAGTGAGTCAGCACCACTCTCCTCTGTGACCGATTTTGAATCAGGCGTCCTTTCTCCAGAAATTGAATGGTTTTATACCACAACAGAACTCTGTCAATTGATGGCAAACGTTGCTGACTTACCCGTGACCCAAATTAATCCAGGGTTAGCTCGTCCTCAAGATTGGCAGACCATTTCCTTTAAAGGTGGATCCGAACCGGGAGTTCTCAATTTCACCACTCAACTGCAAAGCAAGGACGGCAAAACCTATTGTGTGTCTGCCACCTGGAACAACAACCAACCCTTGGAGGAAGCAAAGTTTACGGCTCTATATAGCGGATTAATCGATAGCCTTAAGTCCAAACCCAAAGCCAAACCAGCCGCGATTCCCAATTAGGGTCTTTGTCCAGGGACTCGGACCGGGTTAGGTCTACCGGTTCCACAGGTGAGGAAAGGAATACAACCGCCAATACCAATCCTAGGACCACCATTCGGTCGCTGTTTTTCTTCTTCTGGCAACTCTGGAACAGGAGCGCACAGTTCTGCCAACTCAGCCGTAGAAACGGCAGGCGATGCAGATTGTCTTGCCACAGCCTCTGCTGTTTCCTCTCGAATCACTAACAAAGGCGTTTGCACATCCGTGGGTTCTAGGGCAACGAGTTGTTCTTGGTCAGGTGCTAACACCGAACTGATCGGACAGGCTTGATAGAACGCTGGCAGACTAAAGGTTTGGACAGGCCCCACGACGTTATCTTTAATTTCTACTTGCTCACCTGCTTTCAATCTGATCTGTCCTGCACCATCATCATTGGAGACAAAGATAGGCCGACCGGTTTTTTCAGTTAACGCACTCACGATGGTTGAGTTTTGGGTGGAGTCATGGCGAACCGTTAGGGCTGTACCAAAGGCGACAATTTTGGCCGTCGGCGTAATCACCGTCGTAATTCCCTGCCCCGGCTGAATCATCGATAAAACTAATCCATGCTTGAGCTGAAAGCTCCGAGTATTGGGGGTAAAAAAGAACTTGGCATTAGAATGAACCCGAAACAAGGTGCCTTCATTAAACAGCAGCTTGGCCCAAGCACTCGACCCCGTTTTGAGAATATCCATCGGCACCATCACGTCACCGACTTTGGCAAGGCGTGGCTTTTGTTTTACTTTCTGAAGTTGAACTTGGGAGTCAAATTCATAAACTTTGGCACGGGTTAAATTCGTCCCTGCCCATACAGGTTGAATGCATAGCCCACTCAAAATGCTGCCTGCGACAATGCCAGACAACCCTCTTTTACCTAGTAAGCTCATCCCTAATCCTCAAAATTCCAACAACACTTAACCAGCCCAAGCTATCAGCGATCGAATCACCTATCTGCCTCTTTTTGAGCTTGTTGAGGAACCACTCTTCATACAGACTTCTGACTAGATATCTGTGTTCCAAACTTAACCTATGCAAACCCAGTCGGCTATCGACGCTTGAGCGAAGGTCTGGGACGGGAGAGCATCCGATGGTCAATACGTTCTACTGGCCCTATGCAGAGAGTTGGAGGGGCACAGTTGCCTCACTTTCCATCGTGAGTGCTCAGTCCCGTTGCTGAAGCTACTTGCTGAATGGTGAGTGATTGCTCCATATCTGTACCTTAAAAGTTAGAGTATGCTCTAAGTCAAGGCACTTTTTGCAACCAGTTATGGAGAGGTCTCTTCAGGCAGTCTTTTACTGCCGGACCCATGGGACTTCCTTTTCTCAATTCACTTGAGGATAGACATCAATCATGCAACCAGAATTTTGTGACTTTCAAGGGTTTTACCCTTTTTATCTATCTCAACACCAAAATCTGATCTGTCGGCGGTTACACCTCCTAGGGATCACCCTGGGACTGCTATCCTTGCTGACGGTGATCAGCCTTAGAAACTGGATTTATCTGCCCCTGCCTCTCGTGCTGGGCTATGGGTGTGCCTGGATCGGTCATTTCTTTTTTGAGAAGAACAAGCCAGCCACCTTCAATTATCCGTTGTGGAGCCTACGAGGCGATTTTGCCATGATGAAGGATATGCTAACCGGCCAGATTGAGCTTTAAGTGAGCCGCATATCAAGGGTTTGCCATGGCTTCTATGGGAATGGCTCCAGGTTGGCCATTTTTGACTTGAAAAGAAGCCAGGGTTCGAATAGTGGACTCAGACTGTTCGACGGAATTAACGATGCGTAAATGGGCAGTCCAAACCTCCCGCGTGATCTGACAAAGGACATAGCCTCGATGGCGGGTATCCAAAAATTTGATGTGAGGATTTATTTTTTGACTGAGGGAATAGAGCGCCTGCGGTAGCCCCGTAGAACTAATGGAGGTACCCACAAATTCAGTCCCAATGATAGGGGACTGAGGATCCTGAAAATTTGTCTTTAGATCTGCAACCCCAAAAGCATGAATGTCTCCCCCAATCACAACCACATTTTTCAGGGGGCGTTGCTCAACAACATCCAAGATGCGTTGGCGTGAGGCGGCATAGCCATCCCAGCCATCTGTCCAATACCCAGATACTGTTTCCAGACCAAACTTCAGTTCTGCCATCAGCTGTTGTTGGGCAATCACCTGCCAATGAGCGGAAGAGTTTTGTAGCCCCTGGATCAGCCAAGCCTCTTGTGGTTTACCCAGCATGGAATGGTCAGCCGCTAAACGGTCTTGGCAGGCTGAGACTATCGCGCCTCCTCCTATTCCCTCAGTGGCGCAAGGTTGATCGTCCCGATACTGGCGGTTATCTAAGCAATGAAACTCAGCTAATTGGCCAAACTGGAAGCGACGAAACAGTTGGACTTGGCCGTTTTGAGGCTGAGCAGTGGGCCGTAACGGCAGATGCTCATAATAGGCTTGATAGGCTGCCCATCGACGTTTGCGAAAGACATTAGGGTCATCATAGTTTTGGGACTGGTCTTGGGCATAGTCTTCATCGACTTCATGGTCATCCCAAATGCAGATAAAGGGAAATGCTGCATGGGCGGCCTGCAATTGGGGGTCGTTTTTGTACAGGGCATAACGTAGACGATACGTCTCTAGATCGATGGGGTTAGGCCCTATATGTTGTCTGGGCCGCCCTTTGTGAGGACCGCCTTCATAGATATAGTCCCCCAAGTGAAAGACCAGATCTAAATCTTCTTGAACGAGATGTTGATAGGCCGTGAAGTATCCCTTTTCGTAATGCTGGCAAGACACAAACGCAAACTTTAACTGCTCAGGGTCTGTGTCCAAGGCCGGCAGGGTTCGAGTTCGACCAATCGGGCTTGTTTCTGACCCCACTTGGAATTGATACCAATACCACTGGCTTGGAGACAAATTGTCTGCCACCACATGAACGGAATGTCCCCATTGTGGCGTAGCCTGGGTCGTTCCCTGTTGAATCACCTCGGTCATCTGGGCATCCGTTGCAATCTGCCACTGAACAGGAATAGCAACCGCAGGCATAGGTTGCCCCGATAAAGGGTTAGGGGCTAACCGTGTCCAGAGGACAACGCTATCGGGTCGAGGATCGCCGGAGGCAACGCCTAGGCTAAAGGGATAGGCAGAAAATTGGGGCTGAGCCAAGATCGGGGGCGACTGATCCCTGAGAACGACAAGACCCATAACTGCCCCCACCGTCAACAAAAACTGTCGTCGATTGAGCATTAAATATTTGGTTGGGTTAAGCGCTACAGAACTGGGGCCAAGGGCTATGGCATCTAATTCCCAGATCTCTAAATATGCTGGGAATTAGATGCCATGAATTGTGAGGAGATGGCCTTGGGATGGGTAAGGTTGGCCAAGCGGCCATGGTGGACTGATACATAGAGTAATCGTTACTAAAGATCAGTTAACAATGCTTCAGGTAAACCGACTCAAGGGCCTTGTTTAGCAGTTCCCGCTAGGTCTGACCGCATTGAAAGTTCAAAATTAGCCAAAGAAGGCAAACCCTCAGTCCCTGAGTGCGGGGATGAATTGATGACCAAGGTAAGTGGCATCCTGAGCCTGTAATACAAATGTAGTACATGCGCATAACATTGGGCTTGGCTGTAGTTCAACTCTGATTGTAGAAATGACTGATAAAGCCGCTATTAGCCTGACTTAAAAGTTTGATGAGGGAGAAATGAGAGGTTGAGTCTGGGCTGAATGAAGCCGGGCCGAAACATTAAGTCAAGGGATGATAAGGCGATACTTCAATGCTGTGGTCGGCATGAATCGTCACCAGGGAATTGACGGCAATTTTGACGTTGGCCCCATCAAGTCTCACCACTAACCCCGTCTCTCGATAGTCTTTGGGCATCATCCAAGCTACGTCCGTTTCTGGGGGCAACTGCAAGGAAGACAGTTTGAGTGGTGGGGAAGTTTCGTTCTGATGAAAGGTTGGAGTGAGGAGTACTTTGGTTAAGTTTCTAAAGGTCACTCTCGGCAACATCATTTGAGGATCCGGAGCCGGAGGTACTGAACCCAGCGAGATAGGTCGTCCCCGCTTCATGGCTAACGCCAACTTGCGAAACTCTTGCTGATAAGCCATCAACGTATATGGCCCATACAAGGTTGATGCACCTTCGTAGTGCTGGGCCTGGTACTCTTCAAACGTTGTGATGTATTGGGAGAAAGCATTAGCATAGGTGGCAAGGGCAAGATAGTCTGCTTTCAGCTCAGCCTGGACCGTTGCCCGTAAGCGACGGCCAGCCATGGTGGTGATTTCACCAGGGATACCTGTTAAAACTAGGTTGCCAATTTTAAGGATTTGAATGGGAACTCCTTTTGGCGTAATGGGGTAGTAGTCCGTGTCGGGATTGGCTAAACCAGGGGCAAAGGCAATGGGTTTGGGAGCATGGCCGTCAACAAAATCTCGGGTGAGCTTGCGGTCCAAGTGGCCAGGGAGGTCAGCACCGGGCATCTCAAGCGCAGCAATCACGCCGGAAGCCGCTAAAATCGAGGCCTCTGCCTTGGTAATCGTTCTGACGGTGATCCCTTCTCTAAATTGAAAGGGTGGATCGCTATCTTCACTACTGCCAGCAGCAAAGGAGAGTCCTAACGCTGCGGGCCAGGTTCGTTTCCCTGGCTGGTCGGCAATCTCAATATGGGACATATCAATAAATGTATGTCGATAGTCGATACTGCCCTGCAGGGGTTCAATGGCCTGGTCGAATAAAACTTGAGCCTGCTGATATTGCTGCTGGCCATGTTTTTGCATTCGCTCGCTATCGTTGATGCCCGTTGGGATAGAGCCATAGGCGACATTACCAGAGACATCACCACAGTTGGCATTGGCAAAGGCTGCAACAATGGATTCACCAAACTGCTCTGCCGCATATCCTTTGTTATCTCCCGTTACTAGGGTGTTGTATTGTCCGCGATCCGTGGGATGGATGGCGTACCAGTTCAAGAGGCCAATGGGTGTCTCGGTGGTACCGTTCACATGGACAAATTTCAGCAGCAGCATTTCATTGTCCGTGTCGCGACCGTACTGCTTGCGTTCTGCTTCCGGATTTTGCTCGTAGGCTGCGGGTGAGCGTTGTCTGCCGCAATCCTCGATTTGTCCTTGGTTAACGTAGATTTTGCCGGGGGCTAGCTGGTGATGGGCTTGCTGAATTGCTGCCACAATCCCTGAGACGATACATTCAAAATTGTGGCGATCAAAGCCGCCAATTTGGTTGGGTCCACCCAAACTATGGTTGTACAGATAGTAGTGGGAATAACCACCCGGTCCACTGTGGGTATGGGTTCCACTAATGAGCAGATTAGCGAGTTGGTACAGGTCAGGACCGTAAATCTTTTGGAGGCGCTGCAGGACTTCATGCTTGACGATATGGGTGCCCGACCAGAGATCGGTGGATGCGATCGCAACTCGCTTCGCAGACTCTGGATCAACCACAATAAAGACTTTGGCATAGAGTTGGGATTCAACCCCCGTCGTACGCTGATGCTTATCCGCCATCCCTTGCATGCCTAAGCCAATGGCTGGATCGGTAATATCGCTTTTGCCCACGCCAACAAGATACTCAGTACCGGGCAACTCAACCGCTTGAGCCGGATCTCCAAAACGTTGATCGAGAATCATTGAGCCCATTGCCATACTGGCTGCACTCAGAAACTGACGTCTAGAGAGGTTGACTTGAGGTTGCATCAGCGCCATCCGATCGAAACAACTAGCCAGACTATCTAGCCAATATTGTAGAGTTCAGGGTTTGAGTCCGACACTCTGAGCAAGACACTCAACCAATTCACCCATCAGCGGCATCATAAATTTTATCTACGGTAATGCTCCTTACGGGTTATCCCAGACAACATATCGATCTCGCCCTTGATGCTTAGCTTGGTATAGGGCTTCATCCGCTGCTTGTATCAATTGTTCAGGGGAATAATTAGCATTGGGAATCATCGTGGCAATGCCCAGGCTTAGCGTGACAGAAGCATGGTTTAAAGATGAGCGATGAGGAATTTGGAGTTGGTGAATGGCCGTTTGAATCGTCGTGACGATTTGGATGGCATCCATACGACTGACATTGGGTAAAACTATGGCAAACTCTTCACCACCATACCGGGCAGAAAATTCTCCAGGACGTCTGATGCTCCTGTCTAAGACTTTGGCTATCGACCGCAAGCATTCATCTCCGGCTGGATGACCATAGGTATCGTTGTAGTTTTTGAAATAATCAACATCACACAAAATTAAAGATAAAGGGTGCTGCTGTCTCCGAGCGACTTTCCAGGCCTGCTCTAAACGCTGATCAAATTGGCGTCGGTTGGCCAATTGAGTCAGCTCATCCACCATGGCTAATCGCTCAAGGGCAGCTGTTCTTTCCGCAACTTTCTTCTCTAGTTCCTGATTAAGGGTGCGGAACCGACCCACAGCCAGCCCCAACCCCATCATGGCCAACGTGATGATGATGGTCAGGGCCAGATAGATAGTCTTTAAACCTCCCTGAGCCGTTTGTAGGCCCTGTTCGAGAGGCTGTGTGATTTCGGCAATCCCTCGAACCTGACCAACCTTCCAGTCTTTTTTGGGGCTACTGGGCAATGTATTGTGGCATGCGACACAACTGGGTTCCATCAAAACAGCTTCTGTATATCGAAATGAAAGACGATCTCCCACTCGCTCTTTGCGATAGTAAGCGGCCTGGGGATGATTTTGGAGATAGTTGAGTGCAGCCCGTTCAAATTGATCTTGAGGGCCTCCTGTGGCCTGTCGATGGGGAAACGGAAAGTTGCTATAGAGTCGGAAGATGGTCCCTGTGGACTGATTACTCAGCAATTCACCCAATTCAATCGTAAAGGTGGCGGGGTTGGGAATGCCGCCACTGACAGCATGATATTCAGGGATAACTTGCACACCCTTGATAGACTCTAGGCGATCAACAACATCTTCGCTATAGAACCGCCGGGCCTGATTTAAGGTCTGAATAACAACGCTTGAATATTGCACCGCTTGGCTATCTACCCAATATATGGAGAGATAGTAGGTACCTACAAAAGCGACTCCTAGCCCTAGACTGAACAAGATGATCATAATCATAATCACCCGCTGGTACAAACGCTGAAGCAGCCGATTTAGGAATGTACCTAACATCATCAAACCAGGGTGGAGTTGGGATAAATCAGGTTGCCCACTCTTATATCAAGGATGATGATTCTAGCTAAAAATTACAATTCTCCAATGGTCTAGGCTTATTTCTCTGCAAGAAGTTAACCAAAAGTGAGATAAGCATTTGATTCTGCTAATTTTTATTCTTTTACACCTTTTTAGCGGGCAATCTCTAACTTGACCACAACCGTTTTAGGGCAACATTATCAATGCATCAGCCGTCCAGTGCCAGCCGTGATGCGATCAAAATCTGATGGTTTGCATAAATCTTGATGTCGAACCCTATAACTTGGAGAAAGTAGCCCATGCCAAGTGCGGCACTAGCCTTAAACACATCAAAACTGGGTGAAGCCCACCACCATTATGTCCCCTGTTAGCGTCAAAACCAGTCGATCAACCCGAGCCTTGGAATCGGGAGAAGCCAAGCTATGGGTCGTGTTGGTAGGGGTTAATCATTATGCTGATGCACAACTATCGAACCTGGCCTATCCAGCTTTAGACTGTCAGGGATTGGGGGATGCCCTGACGACTGCCACAGCGGCGTTTCCGCAAAAATCCATTGTTTTGCATCACGATCATCCTCAGGCATCCGGCACCTTACCTGACCTAGCGAGCATTCGTACGAGCCTTCAGAAAAGTGTCGAGCAGGCCCAACCGCAAGACACCCTTCTATTTTATTTTTCAGGGCATGGCGTCGTTGATCCGCCGACTCAGCAAACCTATTTATGCCTCGCTGATACCCAAAAGGAACAGCTACTGCAGACGGGACTTCCGGTGCAGGAATTACTCACGACCCTGGCCAATAGTGCTGCTCGTCAGCAATTGGTGTGGCTGGATGCTTGCCATAGCGGCGGTATAAGTATGCAGCTGGGGAGTAAAGATGAAACCCCAGACCCATTACCCAATCCAATCCCCCAACTGATGGCCCTGTTACGACAGCGGGCGGCCCAGAGTAAGGGGTTTTATGCGCTTCTATCCTGTGATCAGAACCAACAGTCCTGGGAGTTTCCCGAGCTGGAACATGGGGTGTTTACCTATTACCTGATTCAAGGATTGCTGGGCGAGGCTGCCGACAATGACGGAGTGATTGAAGCCGATGCCCTCTATAAGTACGTCTACTACCAGACCCTACGCTATATCGATAAGGTCAACCAGCAGCTGCGCCTGATCAACCAGCAAAAGCGAGGCCGGGGCGAAACCCAGCTCGATGCCGAATATCCCCAACAGACGCCGAAGCGGATTGTGGAAGGGGTGGGGGAATTGGTACTGGGGCTACAGCCGGAGCTGCCTGTCCATGCTTATCCTCGGCAGGCCCTGATGGTGGCAGGATTGGCAGATAATCCCACAGCGTTGGCATTTGGAAAAGTGTTGCGCGGGGCGGGGGCCTTTGAGCTGACCTATTTCCCCCAGGCGGAGCAAACCTGGCAAGACGTGCGAGAGGCCATTCAAACCTGTTTGCAAATTGCGGATCCAGCTCAGCCTACCCCCACGACGGTGACAACCGCACTCCTCTACTTGCGGGGCAAAACGGAACAGACGGAAACGGGCGAGGCTCATCTGGTGTTGCCGGAAGGGGTGGCGATTAGTCGGTCCTGGTTGCGGCAGATGCTGCGACGGTCGCCTTTGGCCCAGCAAATTGTGATTCTGGACTGTCCTGGGGATACAGATCTGCTGGATTGGATTGAAGATTTACAGACCCATTATCAGGGCCAGTGTCTGTTAGCCGCAGCAGCTCCCGCCGATCAGCCGGAACAGTTTGCAGACGTTTTGTATGAGACCCTAACGCAAGCCAATCCCCAAGAGGGAATGCCTGTGGCTAGCTGGATTGCTCAGCTCCAGATGCAGCTAGCAGGGAGTGAGATACAGCTGCAGACCTGGCTATCTGGGGTGCAGGGCGTGATTGAAGTATTGCCCGGTGGGATGGGGGCGCGCAGTACTACCTCAGATTTTGACTTAGGGATTTGTCCTTATATGGGGCTGCGGGCCTTTGGCCCCGATGATGCACCGTTTTTCTTTGGACGGGAAGCCTTGACCCAGCAACTGATTGAGGCGGTGCGAGATCAATCTTTTCTAGCCGTTGTGGGCGCTTCCGGCAGCGGTAAATCCTCAGTGGTGCAGGCAGGGTTGATGGCCCAACTGCAGCAGGGGCAGCATATTCCAGACAGTGACCAATGGTGGGTACGGAGCCTCCGACCAGGAGCCAAACCTTTACAAGCCTTAGTGGAACGGTTAATCGAGAGTGGGACGGCCAAAGAGCAGCAATATCAGCGATTGCAGTTAGAAGGAATGCTCTATCAGGGAACTGAGGGATTTGTGTATTGGTTGCGATCGCACCCCCAATCCACCATCGTCCTCGTAATCGATCAGTTCGAAGAGTTATTTACCCTCGCGGCTCCTGAAGATCGTCAGCAGTTCTTGGACCTGATGTTTGGAGCCATAGACCATGCAGGCGATCGCTTTAAGCTGATCATCACTCTACGCAGCGATTTTATTGCGCCCTGTTTGGAATACCCCGCCTTAGCCCAGCGGTTGCCAGAGTCCAATATTCTGGTGCCCCCTGCTCTGACAACGGACAGCTATCGCCAAGTCATTCTCAATCCAGCAGAGCAAGTGGGTCTAGCAGTTGAGCCTGAGCTAGTGGAGGTCTTGCTGGAAGAATTGAGCAATCTCGCGGGGGACTTGCCGCTGCTGGAATTTGTTTTAGAGCAGCTCTGGGAACAGCGCCAGCCGGGAGTATTGACTCTTGCAATTTATCAGCAGCAGATTGGTGGCTTAAAGGGGGCGTTAGAACGCAAAGCCCAAGCCGTGTACGACAGTTTGGATGCAGAGGCTCAAGTCTGTGCCCAGTGGATCTTTCTGGCGTTGACTCAGTTAGGGGATGGCACAGAAGATACCCGGCGGCGAATCAAAAAGTCTGACTTAATCGTGCCCAAGTATCCGGCGGAATTAGTGGAACGAACCCTGAAAGCGCTGACGGATGCCAAGTTAGTGATCGTTAGTTTAGAGGAAGATCTAGCTCCAGCAGAGATCTCAGGTAGTAAAGGTGATGAGGTACCCGAACCCTCTGAACCCGACTGGCTGGAGCGGATTAAACAGGATGTGACCGTTGAAGTGATCCATGAAATTCTGATTCGTCACTGGTCCACCTTGCGCTGGTGGTTGGAGGAAAACCGGGTTCGTCTACAAACTCAACGCCAGATCGAGCAAGCGGCGGAGGATTGGCAACAGAGTCAGCAGTCTCCCGATTTTCTGTTGCGCGGGGTGCGACTGGATGCCGCAGCTGAACTATACGTGAAGTATACAGACGAGCTATCGACGGAGGTGCAAGCCTTTGTTCAAACGGGTTTATCAGCCCAAGCACAGGAGCAGCAGCGGGCTAAACAACGGTTACGACGGGCACAGGTTGCAGTGGGGATTATTGGTCTATTGGGAGTCGTGGCGACGGGACTAGCGGGTATGGCTTTTCTTCAGCGGCAGCAGACTCAGCTCAGTGAGATTCGAGCCTTAAATGCTCTGTCGGAATCCCAGTTGCGATCGCATCAGCAACTCGAAGCACTCCTTACCAGTACCCAAGCTGCGAGACAGATGCAAAACCTCTGGGGTTGGGGCATTGATGGCCATACGTTGGGAGCAATCCGCACCCAAACCGCTCTGACGTTAGGAGATGCGATCGCAAATACCCATGAACGAAACCGTCTAGAAAGCCATACCCAACGGGTCACCTCCGTTAGCATCAGTTCATCGGGGCAGTGGATTGCGTCGGGCAGTGATGACCAAACGGTACGGATTTGGCAGGCAAGCGGCCAGCACCTCCATACCCTGGACCTTGGCGAGAAAGTCAATGACGTTGCCTTTAGTCCTGATGACCAGTCTATTGCCGTGATCACGACTCAGGGAACGGTGCAACGCTGGTCTCCCAAAACAGGGAAGCAGCTTTCCAGCTTTGCAGCTTCCCCTCAGGGAACAGGCTTAGCCTTTCATCCCCAGGGCCATCAGTTGGCAACCGCAGGGCGAGAATCCGTGATTAAACTCTGGGATGCCGGTACAGGCCAACTAGTGAAACCCCTATCTGGGCATCAGGGTTGGGTCAATGCCATTGCCCTCTCCGACAATGTGCTGGTATCTGCCAGTGAAGATAAAACCGTACGGATTTGGGATGTGGCGAAGGGGCAAACGCTCCGTACCTTGCCCAAACAGGCTACTGCAGTCACCGATATCGCCATCAGTCCAGACGGCCAGACCCTCGCTGCTTCTATGGAAGACGGCACGATTCAGTTATGGACCCTATCGGGCCAACTATTGCATACCCTCAAAACAAAGAATGTCGTCGCAACTAGCGTCGCCTTTAGCCCAGATGGCAACACCTTAGTCTCGGCCCATGCCGATCACAGCCTCCGACTATGGCAAGTTGAAACAGGTCAACTCTTGTCAACGTTGAAAGGGCATAGCGCTCCGACCCTTGATGCTGCCTTTCATCCCAACGGCAAAACCTTAGTCTCAGCCAGTGTCGATAAACAGGTTCGAGTCTGGGCCACACCATCCATTCCTGAAGACACATCACCTATCCTGGCCATGGCCGTGAGTCCAGACCAGCAGATCTTAGCCACGGCCAGTCTAGACGGGGTAATTCAGCTCTGGCGACCCGATCCACAAGTGGGCAAAGTCCCTTTCAAAACCCTCAAAAGCGAAACGCCCATATACGCCCTCCGGTTTAATGCCGATAGCCAACAGCTAGTATCCGGGCATGACTCAACCATTCAGGTGTGGGATATCCATGAGGGGACGGTGCAACGCACCCTCTCTGGCCATACGGGCAAAATTAATAGTCTCGATTTCAGTCCAAATGGCAAAACTTTGGTCTCGGGCAGTGATGACCAAACGATTCGCCTATGGGATGCCACCACGGGAAAACCTGTCAAAACCATCCAGGCCCACGATGGCTCCGTAACGAGCGTTAGCATGGGGCCACGCTATCTAGCGTCGGGCAGTGATGATGAGACGGTGAAGCTGTGGCAGCTAGACGGCACCCCAGTCAAAACTCTAACGGGTCACGGCTTGGCCGTCTCTCAAATCCAGTTCAACCCCGAGGGCAATCTGTTAGCGTCGGCGAGTTGGGACAATACGATCAAGCTGTGGCGAGACGGGACGTTAGTCCAAACCCTGACGGGCCATCAAAATGGGGTGACGAGTTTGGCATTTCTGCCTGATCAGCCGATTTTAGTCTCGGGGAGTGCGGATCAGTCGGTTAAGGTGTGGCAGGTAGATCAAGGCAGACTGATCAAAACGCTGGATGGGTTAGGCGCTGTGGCACAGATCAATTTGCTGGGTAAGCAAATATGGGTGAGCACCGGAGAGACTCTCCAGAATGCCAATCTCGATCTAGATGGTTTATTGGAGAAGGGGTGTCGCCATCTCTCTAGCTATCTCACAACGACTGCTAAGCTACTGCCTTCGCAACGGCAGTGTTCCCAATGATGTTGCTGACCCAAGGTTTGGGCACAGGACGCAATGAAAATCCACCAAGATGCGTACAACGGCGATCTGGAAAGCGTTCGGCAAGCACTGACTGAAGTACCCGATCTGGAAATCCAGGATCAAGACGGTGGGGAAGCGACTTATGGTCTTACCCCTATCCAGTGCGCTCTATCTAGCCCCATCGCTTCTCTAGAAATTGTCCTCCTCTTATTGAACAAAGGCGCACAACTGCTTTTCTCGCCCAATAACCGCAAAACGGCTCTTTTTCTAGCCATCCAGTCAGGACGAATCGAGAAAATTCAGTGGGTGTTGGAGCAAGGGGCTGATATTACTCAAGCGGATGAAGAGGGACATGACGCCCTGATCACGGCCATGTTTAGTGCGGTCGCCGTCAATGAAACGGATCTGACGGCACTGATGCAGTTTCTGATCGATCAAGGTGCTCCTCTAAATGGCGAAACCTGTTGCGGGGAATCTGTATTGTCTGAATCTTCGCGGTGTGGCTGGTTTGCAATTGTGCAGTGCCTGTTAAGGGCGGGTAGTGATGCCACTATGTTGGGCTGGACGCCGCTGATGCATGCCGTTGTCCTGGGCACTTTATCCGACATGGAAGCATTGTTGGAGACTGCTGACTTAAAGGCTGTCGATGCCTGGAAGCGCACCCCTTGGTTGCTGAGTCTGCAGGTTGGCCACTTAGACAAAGCCAAATGTCTCTTGGCAGCTGGCTCTGATCCAGAGGTCACTGGATGGTATGGCACCGTTCCCCTGATGTATGCGATCGCATCCCGAAACCGTGCTCTGGTAGCCTGGCTGATTGAGATAGGGCAAGACGTCAACGGCACAGACGACACGGGTGAACCACCTCTCTTATCCGCCGTGGAGCTAGATGATGTGGTCATCGCTCAACACCTCTTGGCAGCAGGGGCGAAGCTCACCTATGTCAGTCAAGGCATCCGCAAATCTGAGCGGCACATTATTAAAAAGGCCAAGAGCGGGGCGATGGCGAAGTTGCTTGTCACGGCAGGGGCTAAGCTACAAGATGTGAATCAAGAGGTTCGCTGCCAGTTAACCCAGGTTGATTCATCGAGGTTCTATTCCGTCTCTCCCCAAATCTATCAGACCCAGAAACACCCAACGTTTGGGGCAACGAATCCCGAGGAAATGTCTTTTCCCTTCTGGCGAGATATGGTAAAGCTGCGTTACTCAGCCTATGGGGCGCGTCACCACTATCGGGATACAGAGACAGAAGAAGCGGGTCCGGTTTGGTCATTCAATCGTTATGGTCAATCCATCACGTTGTTGCCGGATGGCAGGGTGATCGAAATTGCGGGTGAGCATGAAGATTACTACGATCCAGACTTTTATATCTACAACGATGTGGTGGTCTCGGATGGTGAAGGCGGATTCACAATTTATGGCTATCCTCGGAATGTCTTTCCCCCCACTGATTTCCATACCGCTACCCTTGTGGACGCCCAAATCTATATCATTGGCAATCTCGGCTATCCCTGGGATCGAGTGATCGATGAAACCCCGGTGTATTGCTTAAACTGCCATACATTTGTGATTACCAAGCTTGTGACTAGCGGACAGCCACCGGGCTGGATTAGTAATCATCAAGCGATGCTCACTAATAACCAGATTCATATTACGGGTGGGAATCGTTGGGTTCAGCAAGGCGATCATCTTGAGTATGTGGAGAACGATGTGGAGTTCGTTCTTGATTTGAATGAGCTGTCCTGGCAGGTGCTGGTAGGAGATGCAATGTAGTCAGGGGATGGCTTCGTTGGATACCTTCAATCTACAGATATTCAAACGCTATCCAGGTGACATTGGGAGGGGATTACCACATAAGTTAATGCAGAATAAGGCCTCTTCATCCTCCGTTTGAATGGGAAGCCCCTGTTCACGTAACCATTCAGGAACGCTAGAAATTTGATTAGAACTGAGATTCAGACTGGTCAATCCCTTGAAGTCTTGAAACACAGAAACATCAGAAAATCGCAAATCCAGACTAAAAAGCCCTGGGATATTTTGCAGAACTGAGATATCAGCAATCTGGTTGGCTCCTAAATCTAGACTGTTCAGCCTGGTGAGTCCCTGCAAAACTGAAATATCAGACAGCTGATTATGACTGACATTCAAGCTAGTTAGTCTTGTGAGATCTTGTAGGGCTGCAATATCTAAAATCTGATTAATGCTTAAATTCAGGCTGAAGAGGCCCTTGAGTTTTCTTAATGCAGCAATATCGGACAGCTGATTATCACTGACATTCAGCCGGTAGAGTCCCTCCAGGTCTTGTAACGCTGAGATATCTGTAATCTGATTGCTATGTAAATCTAAACTGATTAGTCCTTTAAGGTCTTGCAGGTGGGAGAGGTCGGTAATCTGGGTGAAACTTAAATTCAGGGTGGTGAGATCCTTGAAGTTTTGCAGTACTGCAATATCAGAGACTGGGTTGTAGCTTAAGTTCAGAGTAGCCAGTTGCTTGAGGTCCTGTAAGACTGAAATATCAGACAGCTGGTTATAGCTGAGGTTCAGACTGGTGAGTGAGTGCAGTCCCTGTAAGTCTGAGATCTCAGACATCTGATTATCACTGACATCTAGGCTCGTGAGTTGGGTTAGACCTTGTAAAACGGAATAGTCAATAATCTCATTTGAACTGACGTTCAGTTGGGTGAGCGTCGTGAGATCCTGCAAAACGGAAATGTCAGACACTTCGTTAGAGCTGATATCCAGATGGGTCAACCCTTGGAGATTTTGTAGGATGGCGATATCAGCAATCTCGTTAGCACTGACATCCAGACGTTCAAGTCCCTGGAGGGTTTGTAAGACAGAAACATCAGAAATTTGATTGGAACTTAAAGACAGGTGCGTAAGTTGTTGCAGGTCTAGCAAAACTGCAATATTCGAAATCTGATTAGACCCTAAATCTAGATGGGTGAGCTTTGGGAGATTGCGTAAAACCGAAATATCAGAAATCCAGTGGTTGTAACTGAGATCTAGATGGGTCAGGTCTTTAAGATCTTGTAGAAAGGCAAGATCGGTTGCTTCACGAACACTAACCGTTAGTTGGCGAAGTTCTTTGAGATTGAGCAACACGGAATAATCGTCTATTGCATTGGAGCGCAAATTCAGGGTGTTCAGTTTCGTCAGGTCTTTTAGTCCTGAGATATCAACAATTTTGTTTGACGCCAACCCGAGGCTAGTGAGTTGTTTAAGGTCTTGGATAAAGGAAAGATCAGCAATCTGATTGTTGCTTAAGTCGAGGTGGGTTAGGTTCTTGAGGTCCGACAAGAAGGAATAATCAGAAATATTGGTGGTTTTTAAATAAACCGTGGTGAGATTGGTGGTTGGCTGAAGATAGGAGGCAGCCGTCACGTCTTGTCCCGACAGGGCAATGGTGGAGAGTCCTGGGAGACTGGCAAATGGGACGATTTCGGGCGAGACAATATCGAATAAATACAAGGCGGAGAGATGTGGATATTGCTCGATGGATGCGTCCACTAATTCATGGCCATCCACCCCTTGCAAACTCAGCCCAACGATTTGATGTTCATCATTTAGGGCATAAGCATTGGGCTGAAGTTGCAAATGGTGATAGGTATCATCCAGACTTTGATTAAAGTCCTCAACAGACATTTGTTTGAGTCGTTTCCGAGTTGTCTGTTCCAGGGTATGGATTAAATCTGGTGCCGACATAATAAATCAAGAGAGAAACGACCCAACGACTGATTTTATTACTCTGACCCTGGTCTTGAGTAATCCGTATAGCCTTGAGCTGGATTTTGATTGCCTTTTGATGAGTTATGGTTCCTATTCATGCTCGTTCTCTCTTAATTAGCAACTTGGTCTCGAACCCATTTCTCAAAAGTGGTGAACTCTCGTGATCAACATAATCCAATAACCCGTCAAGAGCCTTAAGCTCAATCAACGGAAGTGCGATTCACGCGGGCGACCATAACCCCTATCGTACCTATCCCTGATATCACTCCAAGCCCCCAGATCTGTTTAACCTGTTCTAAAGTCCAAGAGTGAGCATCAATCCCTGGGTAATGCAAAAGCTGCACAGCACCACCTGCAGCAAATATCCAATAACTGCCAACCGCAAAGACACAAACCAGTGAAACAAAAAAGGCAATTAAGGCAGGGTGCAGGGTTTGAGGCTCTAGATAATCTTTGAAGGTCAAATTTTTCTGTAGACAACCTGTGCCCATCACTATCCAAGGTACATTGGCCCACAACAGTACGTAGAGCGTGAGTTTGGCATAGCTCAACTTCAGTTCCAGGGTTGCCATATCATTCCATCCTTGGAAATACAGCGTTAATCCATTAAAAAGTGTGACAGCGATGATAAACACCCAAAAGTAGCGCTCCAACACAATTGGTTCGCGTTCTTTTGGTACTGAGATGGTTGTTTCTGCTGGAATGGGTGGCGACAATTGACGATTGGAGATATTAGTCGCATCTCTATTCACAATCTCATTCATAGCGAACACGCTAGGGATACCATTCAGTACAGTGGTCCACACAACGCCAGAAGCCATTAAATAAATTGCGTAATTCCCAATGTTAGAAGCGATTTCATAAGCATTCTCAAAGCTATCATCATCCAGTTCAGTAATAACCAGGACTCCCAAAACACCAACTACTAAAGGAATCACAACAGTCATCGAATAGATAGGTACTGACCAGAATGATGTCTTAGCTTTTGGTGCACCATCGATATACTCAACCTTGATTGAGTCACCTAGCGGTGAGAAGAATCGTTCTCGAATAACTTCTCCTGCCTGAAATTCAACGATTACAAAGCTGTAGTCCAACCCCAAAGCATTGTCAGAATTATCGAGCTTTCGAGCACCATACCCAACTGACTCATAGTCATTACATTGAAACACTTGATAACGGTCTGGATTGTTAATGGCATGTCGCTTCACTAAAGCGCTTTTGATCAAGCTAATCAGGAGTCCGATACCCAGCTCAACGGCCATCACCATCAGAAAATCGAACAGATTGAAATGAAAATCGAGAGGCATAGTGTTGATTTGTGAGCATGCAACTGAGTGGGTGGTTTACTTCAGGCTAATTTTCAAGCCCTGTTCCTTCATCAGCAATAGCGCTTCTGCATTCCCCCGAGCATCATCCACCGGATGGTGAGTATGCGCCGTTTTCCGTAAGTGCTTGAAATTCGTGAAGGTGTCCTTGACCAGGCCCTTATACAGAGAACCAAGATTGGAAGATGTATAGCCAAAGGGATTATTGCCCAGGAAATGGTGAAAATACCAATTGATAAACTGCCAGTCAAAGCCGTTATTGTCCGAAATAAAGAACGGACGCCCCTTGCTATTCTCGGTAATCCAATCCGCAAACGCCTGCATCACCATAGCTGGTTCCTCAAAGCCAAGGACATCATCCCGACTAAAACCACTGACCGCTAATGCTTCTGGAACCCACTGTTCAGAAATCGGCTTTAACTGCCCATAAAACGTTTTTGACAACGTTGGCTCTACAATCACAGCTCCAAAACAAACCATCGAATAGTCGCCGGGGATAGGACCATCCGACTCCACGTCGACCATCACAAAACTCATAACCGTTCCAGTTCACCATAAACCTGTCCAAGATAGCCTATCCAAGTTCTACTCGCAGCCCTTCCAGGATCAGCAGGATTCAGGAAACTTTAATCTATGATTAATGAATCAAAATTGATATCAAGATATATTCAACACAGATAAAAATTCCTATAAATACCCACACCCTAGGTTGACCAAAAGCAAGGTGAGCATGAAAACATCTCAATCTTGTGCCAACAAGCTCAAAACCTTGGCGGACGCCACTCGGCTCTCAATTCTGAAGCTATTGATGAATGGCCCTCAACACGTCAATGAAATCAATGCCGTTTTGAACGTCGAGCAAAGTCTCCTGTCCCACCATTTGAAAGTGTTGCGGCAGGCCGGATTTGTGCAAGCTACTCGCGATGGCAAAGCCGTCCTTTATGCCCTGGTACCAGATGTCCAAAGTCAGGTGTCCCAAGAAGGATTGGATTTAGGTTGTTGCGAATTCTCATTTACTTCCTTTTCTATTTAGGGAATGAAAAGTGATTGATACTGAGATTTCTGCCGTCTCTTTTGGCAACATCAGCTTTTGCACTCGCCCCCTAAATCCCCCATTCTGGGGGACTTTGAGCCTATGTCTAGGTTAATGAATCTAGGCCATGAGGCCTCTAGATCTGCTGAGGTTCAACTCTGTCACAGATCCTGTGTGGGTCGAGCAGACAAATCCCCCACCAGTGGGGGATTTAGGGGGCCATCAGTGGCGTTAAGACTGTGGAGGATAGGAGGTAGAGCCGTGTTCAACTATATTTTCCGGTGTTATTAAGTTCGTTATCCTAGGTCGTTTCCCCACGACCGATTCAAACTTTTAAGCGACCCTTGAATCCAGGGGTTACCGAATTTTTATGGAGTCATTAGCAGGAACCGTTATGTCTGGTCGAGCCATCGCCGGTGCGTTTTTGGGTTTATCCCTGGGATTGCAAGCCTGTAGCAGTTTACAAGCGTCTAGCTCCGACAACGCCCCGCAAAAACTGGTGATTACTGGATCCAGTACCATTGCCCCCGTTGCCTCCGAAATCGCCAAACGCTATGAAGCCCAAAACCCCCAGGTGCGGATTGACGTACAAACAGGAGGCTCGTCTCGTGGCATTGCCGATGTGCGCCAACAGGTCGCCGATATTGGCATGGTGTCCCGCGCCGCCAAACCAGAAGACCAGGGCCTCAACTTCCATACCATCGCCAAAGATGGTGTTGTGGTGATTGTCCATCGGGATAACCCGATTCAGCGACTGACTCGTCAGCAAATTACCGATATCTATACGGACAAGCTCAACAACTGGCAGGACGCTGGCGGTAAATCCCAAGCCATTACCGTCGTCAATAAAGCTGAAGGTCGCTCCACATTAGAAGTCTTTACCAAGCACTTCCAGCTCAAGTCCTCGCAGATTAAAGCGGATGTAGTCATTGGCGATAACGAGCAAGGCATCAAAACCGTGGCAGGTAACCCGCTGGCCATTGGCTATGTATCCGTCGGCGCAGCGAAAGTGAATGTGGAACAGGGCACTCCTATTAAAGTACTGCCCCTAGAAGGAATTCAGGCGACGGCCCAAACCGTTCGAGATGGATCGTTTCCCCTATCGCGTCCCCTCAACTTAGTGACTCAAGGCCCCCTCAATCCCCAACAGCAAAAATTTATTGACTTTGCCCAATCCTCCCAGGTCAAGGATATTGTGCAGGAGCAGTCCCTTGTCCCGGTTCAAGAGTGAAGCAATCTGGAGAATTCTGTTGCAGATCCTGGCGCTCTGTTCCGGGGCCATTTTGCTGTTAGTTCTGGGCTTTCTTATCTGGGAAACGCTACCGATTCTGCGCACCATTTCTCTCAATCAATTTTGGCGAGATCCAGGTTGGCACCCTAGTGAACAGGCGTACAATCTCACTCCGATGGTGATGGGAACATTGGGAGTCACCATTGGCGCAGTATTGGTGGCAACTCCCCTAGGACTTTTATCAGCGGTATTTTGCCAATACTATGCCCCAGCAGGCGTTTCCCAACTCTATCGACGCCTAATCGAGTTACTGGCTGGCATTCCCTCTGTGGTCTATGGCTTATGGGGCCTAGTAGTTCTCGTGCCTTTAATTGCCAAAGTTCAGCCCCCCGGTTCTAGTCTCTTGGCGGGAATTTTGATTTTAGCTTTGATGATTTTGCCCACGATTGCCCTGGTTACTGATGCCAGTCTAGCCAGCTTACCCTCATCCTACTGGCGCGGGTCCGCCGCATTGGGTGTAGGAACCTGGGCCACCATCCAGGGGGTCTGTTTACCTGCTATTCGCTCTGGTATCTTAACGGCTGTGATGCTCGCCACCGCCCGCGCCCTAGGCGAAACCATGGCGGTCCTCATGGTCTGCGGAAATGTTGTCCAGGTCCCCGATTCGATCTTTGCCCCTGTCCGTACATTGACTGCCAATATTGCCTTGGAAATGGCCTATGCCCTCGATCTTCACCGTTCAGCCCTATTTGCCAGTGGACTTGTTCTCATGCTGGTGGTAACTGGGCTGGTCGTCGTCACCGATCCCTGGACGGATTCACCGGAGGGTTGAGATGGTCCGTCGTCTGGCTATCCCTATTGGTAAGGAACAAGGAGCCACCCTGGTGGTTTGGCTAGTGGCCTTGGGAATTACCGCTGTGTTTCTCTGGCTGCTCAGCAATGTGATTTGGCAAGGAGGGCAAGCCGTCAATGGTACCTTTTTAACCCAAGCTCCCGCTAAAGCTGGGCTAGAAGGCGGTATTGCTCCCATTTTGGTCTCCACAGGACTCGTCTTAGGGGTTTGTATGGGCGTATCCCTTCCCTTGGGATTAGGCACGGCTGTGTTCTTATCGGAATTCAATCCACAGCGCTCTCATCGGGTCATTCGTCTCAGCTTAGATATTTTGGCAGGGGTCCCCTCAATAGTGTTTGGCCTGTTTGGCAATGCTTTTTTCTCAAAAGTTTTAGATCTGGGATTCTCCATTTTGTCCGGGGGCCTGACCTTAGCCTGTATGGTGTTGCCCATTCTCATTCGCTCCATTCAGGTGGGACTAGTTAATGTCCCTCGCGAGTATCGCCAAGCGGCAGCAGCATTAGGATTATCTCGTTTAGGCACCCTGAAAACCCTGATTTTACCGGCAGCGCTACCGGGGATTGCCGTGGGGGTTTTGCTGGGAATTGGACGGGCCATTGCAGAAACTGCTGCCTTAATTTTCACAAGTGGTTATGTCGATCGGATGCCGACATCATTACTCGATTCTGGCCGGGTACTATCGATTCATATTTTCGACTTGGCGATGAATATCCCCGGCGGTGAACAGAATGCCTATGGGACTGCTCTAGTCCTCGTCATCTTGCTTATCCTGATTAATACTTTAGTCTCCTGGTTAGCCGAACGCTTTCGCCAATCCAAACTACAAATTCTATGACCTCTCCCACCTTGAGCCCACCATCCCTCACCGCTGATCATCACCAGCCTCCTAGCGTCCGGGTAGAACAGCTGAGTTTACGCTATGGGCGCAAGGTGGCCTTTGCCAATGTGGATGCTCAGTTTCGAGCGGGACAGATAACGGCTTTAATCGGTCCATCGGGCTGTGGCAAAACCAGCTTTTTAAGCTGTTTAAATCGCCTCCATGAACTCACACCTAAAGCTCAGCTTTTTGGTCAAGTTTATTTAAATGATTGCGATACGGCGACGATACCCCTAACGCCCCTGCGCCGCCAAGTGGGCATGCTGTTCCAAAAACCGAATCCCTTTCCCCTCTCCATTTACCGCAATTTGGCATTTCCGTTGAAAGAGCATGGGATTTGCGATCGCACCCATATCCACCACATCATCGAAACCACCCTCACGGATGTGGGCCTGTGGACAGAAGTCAAAGATCGCCTCAAAGCGCCTGCCCTTTCCCTGTCTGGAGGGCAACAGCAACGCCTCTGCCTCGCAAGAGCTTTGGCCTTAAAACCTCAAGTTCTGCTCATGGACGAGCCCTGTAGTGCCCTGGATCCCCTCTCCAGCGAAGTGATCGAAGATTTAATTGTGCGGTTAAAAGGCACTTATACGATTCTGGTTGTCACTCACAACCTCGGCCAAGCCTCCCGTATTGCCGATGATGTGGCTTTTTTCTGGGTGCAGCATGATGTGGGTCAATTGATTGAATTTGGCTCCGCTCAAGAGATTTTTACCCATCCCCAAGATCCCCTGACGGCAGCCTATGTCAGCGGTCGCCGGGGTTAATCAGTCGCTATTCAACAAGCTGTTTAAACTTGAGGCAGAAAAAGCTGGGCATCCTAAAAATAAGGAAAAACGATAAGCCTGTAAATACATTAGGCATTTCGTGATTGTTTTGCTCCACAGCTCACCCACGCCATTCTATGAATCATTCGTCAGGTCCTCATACAGTTGAGACGGTCCGCCAGGAAATTGCAAAAGAACTCAAAGGCAAAAAAATACCCCAAAGACAAACCATTGCAAAATGGTTGGAAGAATCCGGACAAGAGAGAATTAGCGATCGTATTGAAGAGCATGTTTCATATTGGAAAAATCACATAATACAAACTTCAACCTTAAATCCATATCCAAGTTACGCATTCTGTAAATTTAGCCCTACAGAATTTTCAGAGTTAAGCAAAGTTCTATGTTCAGTTTTTAACACTAGCCGGGCACAGTTAGAAACCTTTTACAATTCATGGCGCGATACATTTGACTTGCCAGATTATCCTCAGCCTCAAATGGTAAGTCGTTCTTTTTTCAGTCCTGAGGGGCAAGAGTTTTGTGAGCGGTACAACAATGCTCCAATGGTTGGATCTGACTTACCTAGCCTGATTGAACTTAATAACACATGCTCCCATAAACCAACTATTGTTATTCTTGCGCAAGATCCACTTAGAAGTCAGCAGTCAGACAAACTTGAATTAGGCACACCATTTGGCTTTCATGCTAAAGGTTGTCGAGAAAGCCATCGGGCTACAAAACTTTATTTCAAAATGGTTGATGTCTTGCTCAGAAAAGGCTACAGAGTTTACTTAACTGATATTTTTAAAATCTGGATTAGGCAAGCAGGTAAGCAGAATCGAGGTATACCACTTGGCTCAAACGCTGATCGTTTTTTAAACATACTAGAGGAAGAATTAAAAATTGGTGATCCAGTAGCGCTAATAACATGGGGGAAACAAGCAGCTAATGAAATCAAAAAACTCCCCTTAAAAGTTAATAGGTTCAATTTTCCGCATCCTAGTGGAGGAAACAGGTGTTGGTCAACTATATTAAATGGGCAACGTGCTACACATGCCAATAAAGTAAAGTATTGGCAGTCAAAAATTAAAGATTGGGAACCCAATTGGACTAATCAATAAAGTGTAAAAACATTGATATATCGATGCTAATTTTATATCTCATTGAAACGCCTAAAATGTTTCCCAAACTTATAAGTTGGATGCTTGAGTCATTTGAGTGAATGAACACTTTCACTCGCTTATGTTTTTACCATTGGAGTTAAGACGTACTGGGTTCACGCAATACGTTGGTTGAGATCGCACGCCCATCCTTCCAGATCTCTCTCACGAGAGAGTGGGCATCCTAGCAATGATCTAGATCGCCATTACAGGCTGGGCTGAGACACCCCAACTTTTCCCGCGAGTTTCTAGACTGCCAGTATCTGAAACCCTCACACATACCATGACTTCTCTCAAATTCATCCTGGTTGCCAGTCTGCTGACAACATTCACCAGCCCCGCCTGGGCCGGAACCATCCCTTCTCCCCCCGCACCGCGAGAATCTGCTAAAGCTTTGGGGGGTGAAGTAAAGCCTTCCATTACCCTATTTCCAGAAAACAGCGACACTCCCGCCCAGACCCCCGACCTTGAGCTACAAATGTCGGGCAAGCGTCCCTTGGCAGCCACCGCCAATCCTGATATTTGGGAATCTGAATTACTCGATGATCAGCGGCGCACGGATCCAGGCTTTTTCTGGATTACCACCGATTAAAGGCTAGCAATGGCATAGCACCGTCGGTCGGTCATGGGGAGACAAATCCCGCCAGTCCATAGGATAAAGATCTTCTTCATCACAAAGGGTCAACATTTCAGGTTGGCAGCGACTGACTTTGACCACAATTTCTAAGGCTTGCTCTTGGACTAAATCTTCTACATACCCCGATTGATGGGCCTCTGCCTCTTCGATAGTATCGAAGGGGCCAAAATAATATTGACAATCAGGAATCGTGGTTTGAATATGTACCCACCAAGGTTGATGTCGAGTGGTTAAAGAGAACATAAAAACCTCATTTTTCACAGTTGATTGTAATGTTGTAGGTTTCATCGGGACCAAAAGATGTCTCAATCCAATGAAAGACCTCATTAAGCTGCTCTAATGTAATCAAGCCGTACTGCCACAGAATCATCGGCAAAGGCCCTTGCTGTTGTTGACAAGACTTCAGGGCAATATTGATCGACTCTGTCGAAATCCCGACTTCTTGGGTTAAAAAGTCAATCAGTTGTTGGTATCGGTTGGCAGTCATCTCCAGTCCCCCAGCATCGTTAATGCTTGGTTAAACAATCTCATCTACAAGTACAAACAGTCAGGCTAGTCATCTAAGCAAGGAAAAACGGGCATCCAGCCGCTCATCCAACAGTTTGAGTCTCCCGAAGGGCAGTCATCGGACGATGGCCGCCAAGTACGTCCATGCCTTGCTTCAGTAATGTCTCAATGTGGAGACGGTAGGCAGTGGTTTGTCCACGTGCAGACAGGGGCGTTGGTTCCGCAGTCAGTACATAGGTATTGGGAACTCGACTTAAAACATAGGTCATCAGTTCCTGTTTAGTTGCGGGATTCCCCAGCACATCTTGGTAGATAGGGTTGGGACAATACTCTGCGAGTAACTCCGCCTCTTCTTTCACGATAGCTAACGTGAGATTAATTAAGGTCTTCGTCATCAGTCTTTAGGGGGGTCGAACGCAGTTATTCAGATTCAGGTACAGCTTCCATCACAGAAGCCAGCCAGTATCCTTTATGTGGAGAATACTCTCCAAACTTGGGGAAAATGTGAGGATCACCCCTCAAGTTTGGAAATGAAGAATCTGAACTCAGCCGTCAGTCACCCCATCTCTGGCTCAGGCTGAGTCTGCTGCTCTGCATCACGTTTGGGTTGCAGGTATAAATTTTCAATCAGGACACCTCCTGCCGCGACCCAGGGTGGGGCAATTAAGGCCCCAATAATTCCCAACACTTGGGTGCCTCCCAATACCGCTAATAGTTGGTACAGGGGCGGCACATTCACCGACGGACTCACTACCAACGGATCAAGGACATAGGTTTCTAGATTTTGGATCAACACAAACAGCAAAAACACCCACACCACCGTCCAGCCCCCCTGGGCAACCGCCACCAGCAACGCTGGAATCGCCCCTAGCACGGGTCCAAAGAAGGGAATCAAATTAG
Source organism: Acaryochloris marina MBIC11017 (assembly GCF_000018105.1). Lineage (GTDB taxonomy): Bacteria > Cyanobacteriota > Cyanobacteriia > Thermosynechococcales > Thermosynechococcaceae > Acaryochloris > Acaryochloris marina. The sequence continues at coordinate 3,518,290 of NC_009925.1, read as the reverse complement.
TCAGGCCCGCAATGGCCCCCAATCCCAAGGCCACTTCCGTAATGCCAATCAGCTTCAAGCCAATACTCACCGTGGTTCCCAAAATCAGCGAGACCAGTAGGCGACCCTGGATATAGGCCCCCATCCGTTGACTCACGGGATGGACTTGATCCGCCAACCGCTGTTCCCAGGGCTGAGGGAAAAGCGCCACTAGCCCTTGCAGCAAGCGTTGGGAATCGGACAGCATATAGGCTGACAAAATCAGCGCTAACAGCAAGTTAAAGACCCCTCCCAATAAGCCTTTGGTGATATCTACGGACTGGAGAATCAGCTTTTGACTCGACCGAAAGGTCCAAGCCGTCAGAGCTTGTAGATCCAATACCTGATTGATCATGCCCAAATCTTCTGGCTTACTGATGCCCAACTGCATAATCGAGTCTTCGATCAGCGTCGTCAGGGCATCTAAATAACCCGGTAGTGCGGCGACAATCCGTTGAATTTGCTCTGTGATCGTCGGACCAATCACCAGGGTGGCCGTGATCGCCGCTCCAATCAAACTGATATAGACCCCCAACACCGCCAACCATCGAGGCGCTCGTAACGCTTCCACCTGCTGAATAATCGGAGCCAAAGTAGAGGCCAAGACGATGGAAATCATCAGCACCACCACTAAATTTTGGAGTTGCCACAGTAACAGCAGCCCCAAACTGATCACTCCTACACGCATCAAACTGGCAATCGACAAGGTAAAAGAAGGTTCGGATGGCTTCATGCTGGGGGAGAGTAAGGATCAAGCCCTTGATCGGGCGGCTATAACTGCCAGCCTAATACATCTGCAATCTGGGTGGGGAGCTGCAACGGATCAAAGGGCTTGGCAATCGTCGAATGGACGCCCATGGCTTGATAACGCTTTTGATCCGCCGTTTGAATTTTAGCGGTCAGTAACAGCACTGGAATGGTTTGCGTAACTGGATTAGCCTGCAGCTTCTGAAAAGTAGTGGCCCCATCCATATCCGGCATCATCATATCCAAGAGAATAGCATCGGGGCGTTCTTTCTCCGCCTTCAGCAGCCCTTCAGCACCAGAACTGGCCGTGACGACGCGCCAATTGTTGATCGTTTCTAACGCAATCTGAACCACTTCTTGAATGTAAAGCTCGTTATCCACTACGAGGATGCACTTTGCTGTCATGTATCCGGTATACCTTTACGTGTCGTTTCGCTGAATGGGTAAGGTGAAGGAAAAGGTACTCCCTTTTCCGAGCTGACTTTCTACCCAAATTTGGCCGCCATGTTGATGCACAATACTCTGGCAAATGGCCAGTCCTAACCCTGTGCCCTCATGGTCTCGGGCATCGGAAGAATCGGCTTGTTGAAACCGTTCAAAGATGGTGTTGATTTTGTCAGGGGGAATCCCTCGCCCCTGATCGCGCACCCAAATACAGACTTGAGGCGCATCGCCGGGGGTCAGGGAGGGGGCGGCAGGGGCACTTAAGGCACAGCTTGGCGGCTGTTGCGGCATTACATGGGCACTCATTTCTACAGTGCCCCCCGAATGGGAAAATTTAATCGCATTGCTCAAAAGATTAGTCAGGGTTTGGACAATTCGATCTCCATCCACATCCGTCAGCACGGCTAACGGTGTTACTGCTAATTGCACCTGCATCTGACTCGCCATGCCCTGCATGGTATTGGCGGCTTGAACCATCAAATCGGCAATATTATACGGGTCTTTGGTCATGCTGACCTGCCCGGATTCAATCCGTTCTACATCTAAAATGTCGTTAATGAGCCGCACCAACCGATCGGTACTATCAACAGCAATTTTAAGCAGGCGTTGGCTTTTATCGGGGTGAGCAGTCAACAAGCCACTAGTGAGCATCCGCAGAGATCCATGAATCGAGGTCAGGGGCGTGCGCAGTTCATGGCTGACCACGGAAATAAATTCATCCTTCATCCGTTCCACCACTTGACGATCACTCACATCTTTAAAAGTGATTACCGCTCCCGTAATCTTTTCCTGTTCACGAATCGGAGTACTCACATATTCCGCTGGGAACAGGGTGCCGTCGCGCCGCTGAAATTCATCGGTAATAAACCGATGGGTGGTCCCCGACCGTAAAGAATCCTCAAAGGGATAAAGGGCATTCAGATCGCCATTCAGCGGTTGCGGATCAGGCCCCAAAATTGTTGCCATTGGCTGGTCAATCAAATCAGAAATCGCGTAGCCCAGCATATCAGCCGCAGCGGGATTCACAAAGGTGATGTGCCCCTGTAAATCGACCCCACAAAGCCCTTCCCCCATGGAATTAAGAATCAATTCATTTTGGCGGGTGAGCTTGGTCAGGGACGCTTGAGCTTCTAGACGCTCAGTAATGTCTCGCAGAATGGCCGTAAAGACCTGTTCTTCACCCATCTGCAGTTTAGAAATGGAGGCCTCCGCCGTAAAGTAGGTACCATCTCGACGCTGAGCGGTGATCGGGCGACGCCGAGCCCCCATTTGGGTGGTCATGGATGCGTCCTTGGAAGCGTCACCAAACCGCTGCATCTGCGATTGATGAGACAGGACCAAATCATCGGGCAAGAGCTTATGCAGGGGCTGGCCGAGGATATCTTGACGGCGATATCCAAACATCTTTTCCGCCCCCTGGTTGAACAGGGTGATGGTAAAAGAGCCATCCACGGAAATAATGGCATCATCGGCAATTTCCAAAATGCCAGAGATACGCTTCTGCGAATGCTGTAAGGCCGCTTCTGCCTGTTGACGGGTTTGCAGTTCAGATCGTAATTGTTGGTTGGCCTGGCGGAGGGCTGCGGTGCGCTCCACAACCCGCTGCTCTAGATTATGTTTGGCTTCTTGCAAAACCACTTCGACTTGTTCACGCTCGGTCAATTCTGCCTGCAGTTGGCAATACAGTTCGGACTGCTGAATTGCGATCGCAAGTTGAATCGCCAATCGACTCAGTAACTTAATCTCTAGAGACTTCCAATGGCGCGGCTCCCGACAATGGTGGGCCATCAGTAAACCCCAGACTCGATTCTCCAAGATAATGGGCACCACTAAATTGGCTTGAATCTGGAACTGTTGGAGTAACTCTTGATGACAGGGAGACAGATTGGCAGTGTAGATATTATCAACCGCACTAGCATGGATTTGCTCTGGCGGCCCCCCATAAATATCAGGAAAGCACGGATCGTGAATTTTAACCCCCAGGATCGAAGGCCATTGGTCCGTATCGACGGATTCCACCAGCACGATACCGTCCCAATTTTCTTCGATCCGAAAGATCAGCACCCGATCCGTCTCTAACAGCTGCCGAACTTCATCCACAGTCGTGTTAAGGATGGTCCGCAGATCTAAGGATTGGCGGATGCGGGCAGCAATACCACTCAACAGTCGTTCATGCTCAATCTGTTGCTGCAAAACCAACGCCGACTGCTGTTGTTCTGTAATATCAACGCCCATGCAAATCACAAACTGGACTGCGTGCCCCTGCTGAATCACAGAATTTGACCAGGCGATCAGGCGACGTTCTCCGGTCTTTGTCCGCCAGTGATTTTGATGTTGACTGGGGCCTTGATGAGAAAGCAGCTGCTCAACAACGGCTTGTACACCGGCCTGTTCTTCTGACAACAGCAAATCCTGCCAAAGAAATCGCTCTTTCACCTCCGCAAAGGTATACTCAGACACCTGTTCACAGGCTTGATTAAAGCCCACAATCCGACCCTGGGCATCCAGAATGACCACTAGGGCAGGCACCGTATTCAGCAGGGATGTCATCCAGCTCTGTTGATCAGGCAGAAGATGAACTTGCTCAAGCATCAGCCTGCCTCCCCATCCGGTGGTGATCGGCAGCTTTATACAGGGCCGATAAGGTCGTCCCCGCCTCAGGATATTGCACCACCCCTAAGTCGAGGTGCATGGGCACCGCCTCATGGGCCAGGGCGTGGGCTTGCAAACAGTCCTGGCATAGATGTTGGACATGATCCTCTGCTTCCATCTCCTGGACATCCTGCAGCCCCATCAAGAACTCATTGCTACTCCAGCGAGCCACCACATCATCTTTCCCACAGCCTTGACCTAGGGTATATCCCACCTGACGCAAAATCGAGTCTCCGGTTTCCAAATCAAATTCAGCATTAATCAGCCGCAGATTGGTCACTTTAACTAAGGCCAGACTCAAGGGTTGCTGTAGATCTTGCGCCCGCTTCATCATCTGTTCCAAACGAGCAATGGCGGGTTGCCGCTTATAGGCTTTGGTGAGGGTATCAACCTGCCAAAGCTGTTGGGAAAGCTGCATTCGCTCCAGACGATTGACAAGACGCACCACCAGTTCGGGGCCAACGACAGGTTTACTGACAAAATCATCCGCCCCCAGGGCGAAAATCTGATTGACCGTCTCAGCTTCGGTATGGGCTGTCAAAAAGATAATCGGTAGGTTATACCAGTAGGCATCGTTGCGGACGATCTGGCAAAGGTCCATTCCCCCCACATGGGGCATTTCGATATCGAGAATCAGGAGATCCGGGGCGACCGCCACCAAGGTTTGCCAAAACAGTCTGGAATCGGCAAGGGTACTCACCTTAAACCCCCAAGGCTCCAATAAAGGAGGCAGCAACTGCAGCAAACTCGGATCATCATCCACAATCATGACTTTGGCAGTGATGGATTGAGACTGATGCAGCACCCGCTCCACCTCTTGGAGCACCTGCAGGGGAGCGATCGGTTTCTCTAAAAAGGCTTTTCCCCCCAGACGAGCCACTTCTAGCCGCGAATGCAGTCCTTCCGGCAAGCCATAGAACAAGACAGGAATCGGGGGCGTATGATGGGTCACCTGCTCTAGGAAAGCCAGGGTTTGATCCTTATGGTCCGCCACAGATGGATCCATCAGAATCACCTGAGGCACATCCTGAGTCAGGGACCGATGGGCGACGTCTAGATCTTTCACCGTCTGGACGGTCCAGTCCCAATATCGAGCTTGGTCCGTTAAGTCAGCTATCCAATCTTGATCGGCATCGATCACCAGCAAAGACGGCAGGGTGCCTAGGGAATCCAGAGTGTCGGCAGGTGAGACCGGGCCATGGGCCTCAATCGTCTGTCGGAGGGTCTCTACCTGATGCTGAAATTCTCCAATATCCTCTGTACCTAAGGGTTGGGGCTGGTGCAGGAGTTGCTCAATCTGGCGCGCTAATTGAGTCCCCGCATGAATGCCAAACATGCCCAAGGCCCCCGCTAAGGTATGGGCCTCTTGCTCTGCCTGCTGCTGTTGATCCGCGCTGAGGTGGCCTTGATGATTTTGAAAGGCAACGCTGGCCCGTTCTAACGCCTGAACCTGCTGACTAATCCGAGCCTGATACCGCTGCCAAATATTGGCAATGGCCGCTTGATTTTCCTGCTGAAAGGACGGTGTTTCTGCCTCTAATTCTGCTAAAGGCTTGAGGCGATAGCCAATGCCATACACAGTTTCGATCATCTCGGCCGGTGCATCGGCATCCCGGAGCTTATGGCGCAGACCTTTGATATGGGTTCTAACAGCCTCTTCGCCAGGCATATCTTCATAGGTCCATAGATGCTCTAGCAACATGCCACAGCTAAATACCCGCCGAGGATTACGCATCAGCAACTCCAGTAGCGCATACTCTTTGGGCGTCAACGCTAGGAGCTGCCGGTGATAGCTCACCTGGGTGGAGCTGGGATCCAACTGCAAGCGACCCCATTCCAAAATCGGCGAGGTATGGAGATGTCCCCGACGTAGTAAGGCCCGAATACGAGCCTCTAATTCTTCTAGGTCAAAGGGTTTGACGACGTAATCATCCGCCCCGGCATCGAGCCCCACCGCTTTGTCATGACTGTCCCCCTTTCCCGTCAGCAGCAAAATCGGCATGGTATGGCCTTGATTTCGCAGTTGGCGACAAAGGGTAATGCCATCTACTTTAGGCAGCATCACATCCAGCAGGAGCAAGTCATATTCAAATGCATTCACCAGATCTGCAGCAGTTTCGCCATCCGCCACAGTTTCCACTGCGTAGCTGCACTGGTTTAGGAGAGTGGTTAAGGTTTCAGCGGTGGGCTGATCATCCTCAACAACGAGTATTCGCATCATCGGCCTCCCGACGTTAGGTCCGATTGCATCGCTTAGGGCATCGCTACTCCAATTATGAGCGTATTTTTGCGATCGCACCAGGGAGACATCGGTCAAACGGTCAGGAAAACCGGTCTTAATAGTCAACGGGCTGACCTCAAGACCGGTTGTTTATCCAACTCTGAGTGAAACCATTGAAACGCGACAAGGTTTAGCAGGAGACCAATCAACAGCAGATACCCCATCAGACAAAGCTGATAGCTGGGGACCCCGACGATGAGGTCCAGGGTTAGGTGGCTAATATTGATGACGGTATAAAGCAACGTCAAGCCAAAATGTAGCGTTTTGTATCGTTGTCCTTTCACAAAAGCGGTGGCAATAATGGCAGCCATCGCCATGCCAAAAACGCCCAACACCAGCCAAAAAAGAGTAGTGAGGGGTAGATCATTGATATGGGAGTGGGCCACACTCAGCCCATGAAACAACGGCATTAAAGCCAGTTGGGTATGAAAGAGCATGCCCAATAGAAAGGCCGTCCATAAGGCAATAATTTTTTGGCGATCATCCCCCCGATGATGATGTGTTCTCATGCTCAGACTCCTGTTCCATAGCCTCTTTTTTCAGCTTATGGATGAAAGTTGAGGAACTTGTGAGTCTCTAGAGAAAGAAAAGTGGGGATAGGTATGACCAGTTCAATCTCTTTAAGCTCAGCTTAATCATGGGTCCAGAGATTTTAACGGTGCTGTTGGAGTTTCCGGATCGTCCCTTTCACCAGAATCATCAGCGTACAAAGACACACCATGACTAGAAATGCAGTGGCAAACAAGATCATCAAAAATTGAAACCACAGCGTGCCAGACAACGGGGAATGGAAGAGTTTTATGAGATGGTCTCCCATTACCTTGACCTGCTCTCCCAGAATCGGAAACGCTAAGATTCCCATGGGTATGCCATAGACAAACCAACTTGCGATCTCAACCCACCAAGCAACCTGGCGTTGCTCAATGACGGGATGAATTAATTGGATTGCGTCAGGATAACCTCATGACTATTTCAAACATCATGAGGAATCTGTATGAAGTGTCCTGAGTGTGGTGGTCAACATATCCATAAGAATGGGCATCGTCGAGGTAAACAAAATCATATCTGTGTGACCTGTGGACGACAGTTTCTTTCAACTTACTCAAAGCGTGGCTACAGTGATTGGACGAAACGACTCTGCCTGAGAATGTATGTCAATGGAATGGGGTTGAAGGGTATCGAACGAGTCATAGGCGTTGCTCATACCACTGTGATTCATTGGGTTCAACAAGTTGGAGTTCTATTACCCAATGCTTATGACCCCGACGATATCCCACAGGTCGGAGAATTAGATGAACTCGAAACCTTTGTGGGCAAAAAACGCAATAAGGTCTGGATTTGGACTGTGGTGGATCATTTTCACCCCGGCATTCTAGGCTGGGTTGTGGGTGACCATAGTGCTGAGACCTTTCGACCGTTATGGCAAGCAATCGTCTGTTGGCAATGTTTTTTCTGGGTCAGTGATGGCAATCCCGTCTATCCAGGCTTTATCCCAGAGGGTGACCAGATTGTTAGCAAGACCTACATGACACGAGTAGAGGGAGAAAATACTCGTTTACGACATTACTTGGCACGGCTCCATCGCAAGACTTTATGTTATTCAAAGTCGGTGGACATGCTCAAGCATTCAATTCGACTATTGATCCACTATCTCAAGTTTGGGGAAGTACCTATTCCTGCGTGAGTCATCCCGTCATTGAGCAACGCCAGCAACCTTGCCATGGGATAACTGATCCAATGCCGTACCTTCAAACTCGATAGAGTCCATAGGCGTCATCCCAGATCTCTGTCTCCGAACTTGACGATAGAGTGGACGACTAGAAATTTCAACCGTGAGGTTCGGGGTAGATCCAGCACCGTAGCGATCGAATTGGGAACTCTGCTCAAAATCTTGGGGATGAGTCATAACCTATTGCTCAGCAACAACAGAATAAACAAGCGTTACTATCAAAATCTCCTCTTGTGCCCCGTGGCGAATTGAGTCGGGCAGCCACAGAGTTAGACTGGAATGACAAAATTATTAGCCATTCATCATGCTGATAGCCGTGATACCGGTCTATAGCAGCTGTGATAGTTCAAGTCTGGAGAAGTGATAACCATCACATGTGGACGGTGTATTCTCAGGCAAAAAGCCGCAGGAAGAGAGCCCTAGACACAACACTCTCTCCCGATCCACATCCCCTAAAGGTTGTGCCAAGTGGTATTGTTTTTTTCGTTGGATTCTTTCACGAAATTCGTTGAATCCACATCAATGCGAAAGGTGGTGTCTTTGAGGGCCACTGTTTTGGGCAAAATCTGAGCGGCATTCAAGCTCACCCATTGGGTTTGCCGACCGTTAATAATGGGCACTTTGATCTTCATCATCCGCCCGACCGGTGTACCATCAATACGCCGAACTGTCAGGCGTAGCACCGTAGGCCGTGCTGCTCTAAGTCCGGCATTCGCCACCTGAATCTTGATTCGTTTGGTACTCCTGCGACTAAATCGATACTGCCGAACCTTTAGATCTGCTCTGCGAAAACGCAGCGGTTGAGGAGTCTGATGCGTGAAACTGCCGGGTTGACATTTAGTAGCGGGGCTAGGAGAGGGTTCCCAACCGTCCGGGCATTGGGCCTGCTGCGGCGCTGCTATCACACTGCTAGCAGAGAGGGTGACTAAAGCTCCTAACGTCAACAGGCGTTGAGTTGCGGTCTGAGTCAGTTGAGATAGAGTAATGCGTTGCATAGTGTTGTACCTTACTGTGGAATGTTTGAAAGAGAAGCAAAGCTCTTCATTCACTCAGTAGGGTAGTTTTCTAGAGATTATGCAGAGTGGAAATTTTTTAGACGACAGAGAACACTGAAGCCAGCGGAAGTCATCATTCAGCACAGTATATGGTTTATGCGTCTTCACCACCATTGAAACTTCAACCATCACAATTTACGAACCTTGGCGAGGCTGTCACTGCACAGATGTTATTGCCAGAAGGTTAGCTCCTTGATTGAAGACGGCAATGGAGGTTTACCCAAGAGGGAAATACCATAGCCGAGGATCACAGCCAAAGGAGCTGAGATGGCGGAACGCCAAATACCTGGAAATTTCAGGAATTGTAGCTGACTGTCAATAGCTAGCAAAGCAGCGGCTAAAAGAACGCCAAAAAATGCTCCGGTTGCATTAATCCGAGGAATCAGAATTCCCATTAAAAATAGACCTAATAAGGGCCCCAAGAATAAGGCTGTATATTCAACTAAAAATTCTAATAATGATTCTTTCGTGGAAGCCACATAAAAAGCAGAAAGAATCCCTAGAATTCCACACACAATAATCCACGCTTTTGCCGCTTTTAAGTAATGGGCATCCGTTCGATTCACCTTGGAATATCGCTGATAAAAATCCACAACAATGCATGTTGCTAACGAATGAAGCGCAGAATCAATCGACGACATGGCTGCTGCAAAAATAGCTGCGACCAAAAGACCAGCAGCCACTGGAGGCACTTGATTCACAATAAAGTGAGGTAGAATCTGATCACCTACTACCCCTTCTGGAAGTGCACCCACATTAAGAGAATAGAAGCCATAGAGGAAGACCCCCAAAAGCAATGTGACACCAACACCGATAAACCCAGTAAACCAACCCAGTAGGATTGCTTTTCTGCCGGACGGAACATCTGAGCAAGAGACGTATCTCTGTACGGATTGTTGATTGGTGCCAGCTACCGCAAAGGCAAGAATACCATAAGCAAAGAGGGCAGTCGGTAGAGCGCGAACTGAGGCAGGATCCCAAGATAAATCTATCACCTGCAGCTTACCTCCCTCTCCCGCCGCCATCCACAAAGCACCTAGACCACCAGGGACACTAATTGAAGCAGCCCATAAGCCTGCAATTAGACCCACAAAAATCATCACAAACTGAAGAAAATCAGTCCAAACAACGGCTGTTATTCCGCCAGTGACGGTATAAATCACTGAAGCCAAACCCACCACAATAATTGCGAGGGACAGAGGCATCGCAGTAACTGTTGCAACGACAATGGAAGCACCATATAGCAAGGCTCCAAGACGAGCAACAACAAATAAGATAAAGCACAGGGAGCCCAAAGACCGAGTTTTGGCATCAAAACGACGTTCTAGATATTCATAAGCCGTTGTTAGGTTCAATCGGATGAAAAATGGCAAAAAGAGCAGAATAACTAAACTAAATCCCAACAGGTCTCCAATCTGAAGCTGAAGGTAGAGAAATCCATGGGTGTAACCTTCTCCCGGACCACCCAGCAGTGATGCAGCCGAGAAGGAAGTCGCAATAATTGAGATACCAATCGCCCACCAAGGCAATTGTTTGGAACCTCGAAAATACTCATCTGTATTCTTTTGTTTACGACTAGCTGAGAGTCCAATCCCAAGAACGATTACGGCGTAAGCGACAACGATAACCCAATCAATTGGACTCATAAATCATTATCTGCAAAAACAATTTTCATAGCCTATCATCCTCAGTTCTCTAGAATGTCCCGATACAAGGAAATTTATGTTTCATGAAATCGCATCTAAGAAATAATTTCCTTAAATAACATTACTGGTAGGATGACGGGCATTAGCGACTATTGAGAACAATAGCCATGAGTCAGGGACGTCCAGGGACAAAGAATAGTTTCAGTACTCCAAACGCTTGGAGACTGCCCTCTCTTCTTAACAGAAGAAAGCTTTACAAGATCTGGGCAGTCCGACTTATATTGCTGGGCTTCATTGCAATACTCTGTGGACCTTTACTACATTCCAATTGGATATTGGGTATCGGTGCAGCCATGATGGTGATGGGTTGTATCGCTGTGAGATTACTGCATCGGAACCAGAGCAAGATACCGCCAATGCCTAGACCCGGCTCCCATAACTCTCAGCTATACAAATAAACTCTTGCAGCATGGCGAAGCGCTGCTTTTCTCACGTTACATCCGAAGAAACAGATTCACTCTGTCCACACATTGCTGTTTAAAGGTGTCAGAACGACTAGAGGTCAAGAATTCTAGCTGACTGGTCAAATCAACCAACTCAGCCCGTCGCTGCCAATCCGGCGGCAACTTCATTCCTCCCCGTTCCAGTCCTGCCTTAATTTGTGGGTGCTGGTTGATGGGGGTATGCCGGAGCAGATTGCCAATATCCATGTAGGGCGTTCCCGAATGGCAATAGTCCCAATCGAGCACACCACTCACCTGACCATCCTGAATCAGAATATTGGTGGGATTGAAGTCCCCATGAACGAGACAGGTTGAGGTGTCGAGTTCCTTGAGACGATTCACCTCTTGAGCTAGGAGGCGTTGCAGACGTTTCAGCCCGTCTAGTCCGAGCCAAAACTGAACCTCTGGATGATGGAGCTGTTGCGCCATATAGTCCGAGAGTCCGCCAAAGTCGAAGGGGGTGATCGATCCATCTGTCTGTAGCTGACCCGGTGTATTGAATTTGAGGTCAGCGAGACGGGCAAGAGCAGTGGCGGCCTGCTCCACATGGTCTGGTGTCTCAGTCAACAGCTGCCCAGGTAAAAACGACAAGATGGCCCACTGGGGTCCTTGAGCCAGTAGCTCAGGTACAGGGACAATATCTTGCACGAGTTTAAAAATATAGGCGTCTTGCTCAGGTTTGCTGTTGGCGTACAGCCTCAGGATATATAAACTGCCATCGCTCAGGGTTAACTTGAAGTTGGTATTGCTTTTTCCCGCTGTGCACAGCTCTACGGAATGGAGGACCAGATGCGGGCCCACCGACTCAATAAATGAGCGGATTAAGGTTGGATCAAAGGCTTGATAAGGGTGGCGTCTATCTTGCATAGCTGCTTCTAGGGCCCCAAGCATCCGGTCATGAGAAGATTACCGAGCCGAATCGCCAACGGATCACGACATGATGGCAACGATAAATTTTTTATATCTTTTGACTGCTTGAATATAGTTTAAACTGAAGTCTTGAGAAGATTACAATCCCAGAACTTGCGTGGACTAAGCCGGATGACATGGTTCGCGCCAAGTCGTGTCAAGGAAGTTGAGTCGTGAAAAAGCTAGTTCGTGGTCTACAAGAGTTTAAGCAAAGCTATGTTGCCCAAAATCAAGAACTCTTAGAAGAACTCTCTCACGGTCAAAAGCCCCGTGTCCTATTTATCTCCTGCTCTGATTCGCGGGTTGACCCCAATCTGATTACCCAGACGGATGTAGGAGAATTATTTGTCATCCGTAATGCCGGTAATATTGTGCCCCCCTATGGAGCGGCCAATGGCGGCGAAGGTGGCACCATTGAATATGCCATTGCTGCTCTAGAGATCGATCAAGTGGTGATCTGCGGCCATTCCCACTGTGGGGCGATGAAAGGGCTGATGAAGCTGAATAAGCTGCAAGCAGATATGCCCTTGGTCTATGACTGGTTACAACATGCCGAAACCACCCGACGATTGGTGGCAGAGAACTATCCCGAATCCCAAGGGGAAGAGCGGGTTGAAATTTTAGTGGCCGAAAATGTCTTGGTACAGATTGATAATCTGAAGACATATCCCATTGTGCGATCGCGGCTGCTGCAGGGCAAACTGCAAATTTATGGCTGGATTTATCACATCGAGACTGGGGAAGTCTTGGCCTATGATGACCAGACCCATACCTACATCCCTCCTCAAAGCCAGCTGTTAGACCCTCCTCCCAGCTTGCCGTCTCGCTTAGAGCAATATTTAATTAGCACCCATGCGCCGCCGGTCGCTTGTGAAGTGCCAACCCCTCGACTTCAGTCAGCGTCTTCAAGTCCAGCGGCTTCTCCCGTCAATGGTACGCCTGCAGCAGATCGTATCCGCTCTCAGCTCAATGCTCTCTTGAAAGCGTCGCCGGATTCCTGGGTGGACGTAGAAGACCGTATGCGATCCATGAGCAAGCTGCTTGAAGATGCCCGCCATGAAGGCATGAGCGCTAGCGAAGCCCAGAATTATCATCATCAATTCTCAGAACAGATTCCCAGGTGGCTGCGGCAAATGGGATAGCCTTTGGGGGGGCACCTATACATGGCGACAATACACCCTGCTGGTCATCTCAATATTTTGCCTGTAAAGCTTTTTCGCTGATAAGCCTAGTCCTGCTAAAAACAAGTGTTACACTTGGATTTCTTCTATGTCACCTCAATGTCCCTGCAGACAGGCATTCAGGGGGATGCAGAGACCTTATTCAGTTCAACTTTTTCTACCTATGAGAGACCTCGATACCGCAGCAACCATTGCCCTTCTTAATCGCATTATGGAATTTGAATTGGCAGGGGTTGTTCGCTATACCCACTATGGGTTGATGGTAACGGGGCCAAATCGATTACCCATTGTGGACTTCTTTAAGTCCCAAGCGAGTGAATCCCTCACTCATGCCCAGGAAGCGGGAGAAATCATCACTGGATTGGAAGGGCATCCAAGCCAAAAGATTGCTCCCATTGAAGAAACCAATCAGCACGCAGTCAGAAACTTGCTACAAGAAAGCTTGAACCATGAGCAGTTGGCCTTGAATCTCTACAAACAGCTCTTAGATGTTGTAGAAAATGCCAGCATTTACCTAGAAGAATATGCCCGCACCAAAATTGGCCAGGAAGAAATGCATAATCTGGAAATCAAAAAGATGCTCCGTGACTTTAGCTGATGGCCGCTTAAGCGTTTAATTCCCACCGAAAAAATATTTTTTACAGCGTTCCAGGCCCAAATTTCTCTGCCAATCTGAGCAGACTGGAGCTGCTTAGGATTTTGAGGGGAGCAGCCTATGGATGAAGGGAAAGAGATGTCCTTTCCCTTGCTATGGAACATTCAGGCTGAAGTTTGGGTAAATATGCAGAAACATAACCCAGAAAATCGCGAGATTACTCTGTCATGGTTCATCTTTGGGCACTATGTGAAAGGGGTCAGCTGGACTCATAGGCGATCCATCCTCTTTCAGACATCGTGGATACCGATACACTATTGCCATATCACTCCATTACCATGCCGATGCAAGAAGCCATGGATGCTGTAGCTCTCAAGCGACACAGTATCAAGTCTCTATCCCGGTTAATGCCCCGTTTAGAAGTTCGCTATGCGGACCAAATTGATCAAGGGACGTGGCAAAGCTATGTTCAGCGCATTAAAACCCACTTCCCCCGTTTATTTGGCTTGCTGTACCAGCTGTATGGCCATCAGTATGACTTTTTCTATCATCTAGAACAGATTTTAGATTCAACCACCCATATGTGGATGAAGCGGCCCGATGAACTGAAGGCCTTGGATGTGATGCGAGAAGCAGATCCCCACTGGTATCAGTCCCATCGGATGGTGGGGGCCATGTGTTACGTCGATCTCTTTGCCGGTGATTTGAGTGGGATTCGCGATCGCATCCCGTATCTCACGGAGCTAGGGATCACCTACCTCCATCTGATGCCTTTATTCAAAACCCTAGAAGGCGACAATGATGGGGGCTATGCCGTCAGTAGCTATCGCGAGGTCGATCCCTCCCTCGGCACCATGGAGGAACTGGCTGATCTCGCCACTGAACTACGGCAACATGGCATTAGTCTGGTCCTGGACTTCGTGTTTAACCATACGTCCGATGAGCATCAATGGGCCAAGCAAGCTATGGCAGGCGATCGGGAGCATCAAGAGTACTACCGGATGTATCGAGATCGCGAGCTACCCGATCAGTTTGAACAAACGGTTAATTCAGTTTTTCCCGATGAGCATCCGGGTTGTTTTACCTACCGCACCAAGATTCGCAAATGGATTTGGACGACGTTTTGTAATTACCAATGGGATCTCAATTACGAAAATCCCACGGTTTTTAGCCATATGGCTGAGGAAATGCTATTCCTGGCCAATGTGGGGGTCGAAGTGTTACGGCTAGATGCCGTGGCATTTTTATGGAAGCGCTTAGGAAGTACGTGTGAGAATCTTCCAGAAGCCCATTTACTGATTCAAGCCTTCAATGTGGTGTTGCAAATCGCGGCTCCAGCAATGGTTTTCAAATCAGAAGCGATCGTCCACCCCGATGAAGTCAGACGCTATATCAGTGAAGAGGAATGTCCGCTGTCTTACAATCCACAGTTGATGGCCCTGCTATGGGAAGCGCTAGCAACCCGGAATACTCAAGTGTTGCGCCATGCCATGCAGAAGCGATTTGACCTGCCAGAAGGTTGTGCTTGGGTCAACTATATTCGATGCCATGACGATATTGGCTGGACCTTTTCGGATAATGATGCTTGGGAACTCAATATCAATCCGTTGCACCATCGGCAGTTCTTGACAGCCTTTTATACCAATCGATTTGAAAATAGTTTTGCCCGCGGCCTGCCTTTCCAAGAAAACCTAGAAACCCAACTTGCTCGTATTTCTGGAACCACCGCTTCTCTATGTGGTCTTGAGAAAGGGCTCTATGAACAGGATTCAGCCCAAGTGGAGCTGGCCATCCGGCGAATCTTGCTGCTACACGGCATTTTATTAACCATTGGAGGCATTCCCCTTCTTTATTTAGGAGATGAGCTAGGTATCCTCAACGACTATGACTATGGTCAATCTCCCGAGAAGGATGGGGATAGTCGATGGACGCATCGACTTACGTTCGATTGGGAACGGGCTGACTCGCGCCGAAATTCAGAAGAAGTCTGGGGGAAAATCTATTTGGGGCTGTTGAGGCTGATTCATATTCGTCAGCAAAACCGGGCTTTTACGGGTTCAGAAACAGTCGTGATGGATCCTGGCAATGATCATGTGTTTGGCTATTTCCGCCACCATGATGATCAAAGTGTGTTGGTGCTCGGCAACTTTACGGAAAGTGAGCAGGCCATTGTGGGGAGACGGTTACGGTTACTCGGCATGCGCAAAACTTTTACAGATATTGTGTCAGGAACCACGATCACCGCGACCCAAAAGCTGATGCTAGATCCTTATCAATTTATGATTCTGATTGGCGTTCGATAATAGCTACCTACCCCTGACACCGTAAAAATATATCTTGTCGAGTTCTTGACATTCACTGCCTACGGTAAAGGCTGTTTCTTTTGGCTTTATGCCACGTTTGCAATGAGCAAACTTTCAGAATCTGCCTACCTAGTAGCCTTGTATCGAGCCTTGGAATCAGAGCGTAGTGACGCACTCTTTCAGGATCCTTGGGCACGACAGTTGGCGGGTGGGCAAGGACAACTTTGTCAGGCCCTATTAGGAGATGTTCAACAGTATGCAGATGTGATCGCGATTCGGACTCATTTGATTGACAAGCTGGTCCAAGAGCGAATTGCTCATGGCAACATTGGTCTTGTGATGAACTTAGGAGCAGGTCTGGATACTCGGCCTTATCGGCTGAACCTTCCATCATCTTTGATCTGGTTAGACATCGACCTGCCAGACATATTGGAGTATAAGCACCAAACACTCCTGGGGGTAAAACCTCGATGCATCCTCAAGCGAATTAAGGGGAATTTAGTAGATTCAACTTTCAGACGCTCCCTTTTCTCTGTTATCCATCAACTCTCAAAACCCGCTCTTGTGATCACTGAAGGTCTCTCAGGGTATTGGACTGAACATCAGGTTTCTAAACTCGCTGCCCATTTAAGTCAACAGGACCGTATCGGCTGGTGGATATTAGAATTAGCTGCACCGACCGTATTAAGGGGTTGGCATATGCAATACAGCCAGACCCTTTATGATCAATACATTGGGAATGGGGAACCTGCTTTTAAATTTGCACCCCAGCAAGGACCGGAATTTTTTCAAACTTGGGGTTGGCAGGTTGCTCATCAATATGATGTCCTGGACAAATTGAGTCATCTACAACGAGCAACCCCCTTGGTTCACCTCAGAGCAGTCATGAAACGAGTACTCGGAAAACTCCACATCCCACAGGCCATACCTAGCCAAGTTGTTCTGCTGACTCACCCAACAGGATCCAGAGCAAAAAGGAACAATTCATGGCTACCATCTGGGCAATAAACACGATGCATCATCATCTAGAGAGAACCACCACATGAGAATTCTGCTAGTTGAGGATGATGATCGGATTGCCAAGCCCCTAGCCGAAGATTTGCGTCATCAACATTACGTCGTCGATGTAGCAGCAGATGGTGAAAGCGGCTGGCACTATACCCAAACGGCTGACTATGAGCTGATTCTATTGGATCTTATGCTGCCGCGTTTGGATGGGATTAGTCTCTGTCAACAATTGCGTCGCTCAGGATATAGCGGGTTTGTGTTGATGCTCACCGCCAAGGATACCTTGACCGATAAAGTGATGGGCTTAGACGCGGGTGCCGATGACTATGTGGTCAAACCGTTTGAGTTAGATGAATTGGCTGCTCGCATCCGCGCGTTATGTCGTCGTCCCCCTCAGATACAGCCTTCCATTCTGAAACAGGGTGCTTTACAACTTGATCCGATTCACCATCATGCTCACTATGGTGAGACCTTGCTAGATTTAACGCCCAAAGAATATATTCTGCTAGAACATTTACTTCAACATCCGGGGCAAGTCTTTACCCGCGCTATGTTGCTAGATCGTTTATGGGAGCTGGATCGCGCCTCAAGTGAGGGCACGGTCAAAACGCATATTAGTAACCTGCGCTGTAAATTAAAAGCAGCCGGAGGGTCTGACCAGCTAATTGAAACGCTTTATGGTGTGGGCTATCGTCTGAATCCGCTTCTTCATTCCTAGAGGTTATGCATTGTTTCGGAAAGTTCGATTGCAGCTCTTAGGATCCTATCTGATGGTTTTGGCGGGGATTATGGTTGTGTTTGCGATCGCAATCCGTACCACCTTCGCCTATACCCTGCACCATCAGGTCAGCCAACGATTGCAAAATTTAGTGAAAGCGGGAAGTCTTGAACTCGAAATTGAAGACGGTCGCCTTGAACTCGATCAAGAAGATCTAGTGCGTGACCTTCAATCTCTGCAATGGTACGACCCTACAGGTCAGTTGGTAGGAACCCAAGGCCAGCCCGCCTCCAATCTGCCTTTAGACCCCCAACAACTTGTTCGACTTCAGACTCACGCCAACCTCAAATCCATGACGGTGCCAGTTCAAGACCTCAATACTGGGCAGTTGATTGGCTTTGTCCGCGCCAATGAATCGTTAGAGGCCGTCAACCAAACCCTTCAACAGCTCGATTGGGGCTTAGGCGGTGGCGCTATTCTAGCGATTGTTCTCAGTGGAATAGGAGGAACCTGGTTAACCGCCCGAGCCATGCATCCCATTGAGCAGAGCATGCGCCAACTCCAGCAATTTACAGCCGATGCCTCCCATGAACTGCGCAGTCCTCTCACGGCGATTAAAACCAATGCAACCGTGGCCCAAAAATATCCCGAAGGGATGCGACAGACCGATGCTGAGAAATTTCAAGCCATCCTCAGTGCAGTAAATCAGATGACTGCACTCACAGAATCCTTACTGCAATTGGCCCGACTTGACCAGTCTTCAGAACAGCATCAAGATCCCATTAATCTTTTGCACACCTTAGAGGAACTGAGTCAGCATTACCAACGCCAAGCTCAATCTAAAGGCATTACCCTGACCACTCAATTGGCAGAACCCACTTGGGTCTTAGGCCATGAAGATCAGCTTCGACAAGTGTTGGTCAACCTGCTGGAGAATGCCTTGCGATATACCCCAACTGGAGGAGCAGTACAAGTAAGCAGTACCAGAGTCGGATCATCCATCCTGATTCAAGTTCAAGATACGGGCATGGGAATAAAAGCGGAGCACCGGGAGAAAATCTTTGACCGATTTTGGCAAGCGGACACGTCCCGGTCGTATCAGACAGAAGGATGTGGTCTAGGGCTAGCCATTGCTCGTCGTATTGTTCAACTTCATAAAGGGAACATTGCTGTGGAAAGTGAATGGACACAAGGAAGTTGTTTTTCTATAAAACTCCCTCTGTATGACTCTTCTCCTGAGCGATGATGCACTTCAAGCAGCATTGGGTCGCTAAACTTCACTGGCTTGGCGCACTATGCCTTGATCAAAGCAGTTACCATCAACGCCAATACCTTGAATACTCAGCTTGTCTTTGAAGACCTCAAGAGCCGCAAACCCAAATTGTGAGGTTGCAAACGCGGTCCAAGCAGATGAATGGCAAGGCCGTAACTTTGCCCCACCAATGCCGCAGGTTAGATAGGTGGTGCCACGAATCGGTTGAGTCCGCTCGTAATGGTGTTCATGGCCATTGATATAAAGCTGTACACCATATTTGTTAAACAACGGAGGAAGCTGCTTTAAAAGCATTGAATGGCTAGGAACATGGCCCATCAATGGTCCCCATGATTCAACCAAATGCTGAAATGCACCATGCCAACCTGAAGAATAGATATTGTGGTGTCCCAACACAATTTTCCAGGTCGCTTGTGATCGAGATAATGCTTGTTCTAACCATTCGAGTTGGGCAGTCCAATGATTGCCGGGATTAGTATCTAGCGCAAAAAATTGAGCCAGTTCATCCCCAAAGGTGTAGTATCGCCCCAGCATGTTGTACCCCGGATAACGAAGCTGATCCTTACCTTCGTTAGACCGAATATCATGATTACCTAAAACGGCATGAAACGTCACACCATTCTGCAGTAAATCGTTATAGGGCTTTTCAAATACGTTCTTGACTCGGTGAATATCTCCTGAGTTGTAGATGTTATCCCCCACAAGCCAAACCAGAGAAAAGGGATATTGCTTGCAGTACGCCATCATGGCTTGAGCAACCTTAAACTGAGGCCGTTTTCCTGTGCCCACATCCCCCACTGCGACGAATCGTAGGTGAGATAGAGCTGAATCCGGTATCTGAGTTCTGCTATCCAACCGTTCTTGGATTGGCTCCTGGGATTGAGCCTGATGATGCAGAACGCCAACTCCCAAGCCAGACAGGCTGACTAGAGAGAGAAACTTTCGCCGATTAAAAGACATACCTACCCAGAAATCTGCATCGAGTTCTCTACAAGAGACCAGCTCACCCGCATGAGCGTGGGCCAGCGGTAGAGAAAACTGCTTTCGCAGATACTTTGAACGGAGAAGGTTAAAAACTCGACAAGATTCTTACTCCATCTGCATGAGTTGAGCAGTGCAGGTCAATGTTCTACACATCATCCCTAAGCTGAACAACAGCAGAAGATAACGAATCTGGCGTCTGCACCGCTTCCAGGGTTCTGTCACCCACTGACGTAAATATTAGAAAAGCCCCCATACCAGCCATAATCGCGTTTTCGGCAAAGCTGACAATACCTAATGGCGTCTTCGTATTCCCGCCTACGCAGGCACAGTTCAACGCCAGTTTATCGATATAGACTGCCTTGAACACAGAGATAGCCCCACTGGTTCCAATCAACAGTGAACTAATTCCGGTTAACAGTGGTGCCACTCCAGACAAGAAACCCAGGCCAATCAGCAATTCAGCAAAGGGGTAAGACTTGGCATAGGGCTTGAATGTTTTGGTAATCAGGTCATACCTCTGAAATCCTTCAGCAAAGGCATCCAGGTCCATTAGCTTCAAGGATGCCAGCATTGAAAGTGACACCCCCATAAAACCAGTCATTCCTAACGAGGTTGCAAGAGTAATCAGGCCAGCCGTGGAAAAGAGGGCAACCACAGGGGTGTAGGAGTAGTCAGCAGCCTCAACTTCCACACCGAAGTGTTGTGCTAGATCGGTATAGCCCCCGATGCATTCCTCTCCCATGAAAATTTGTGGTGTGGTGGGCACGTCATGTTTTGCTTTAAATGCCTCCACCTCTTCCTTTGAGCGTAATGGGTGGTCTTCATACTCAATGCCTTGCTCCTTGAGCAAATGGATGGCCTTCAGGCCCCAAGGACAGTCATGGTCTGGGGTTGACATTCGATAGAGCTTAACGGGTGTCTGGGTTGTGTTTAAGGTCGTCATCACTCACCTCCCTGTACGATTGGAGTCATTCATAGGCTAAACCCTACAGTTGACTAGAGAGTCAAGGGGCAAATATCGCGCACCTGGGTGATGGGCTTGACCCTACAGTTGACTGTAGGGTTTAAAGTAAAGGTAGTTTTCTACTCAACGAAAAGATGACAAGAGCCACACGCCTGAAAATTGGTGAGGTTCGACAGCAAACTGGGGTTGCTGTTGGGGCGTTACGATACTACGAAAGCTTAGAGTTAATTCACTCGGATCGAGGAGACAATGGCTACCGCTATTATCCCCAAGAGACCGTGCAGCAGGTGCAGTTTATCAAGAAGGCACAAACCTTGGGGTTCTCCTTAGAGGAAATTCGAGAAATCCTCAATATTCACCAACAAGGGGACATCCCTTGTGAACGGGTGCAGTCGATGCTGCAAGGCAAGATTGAACAGCTTGACCATCAAATCCAGCAGATAATGTCTTTTAAATCTGAATTGGAACACTATCGAGATCGCTGGGCCACCAACCAGCCCCGACCTCAACCCGGTGATATCTGTCCTTTGATTTCAACCGTTTCCTTGTAACGCTTATGCGAGTATTACTGGTCGAAGATGAACCGGATCTGGGCGCTGCCATTCAGCGCACTCTCACCCAGGAAGCTTATATTGTGGATTGGGCGAAAGATGGCAGGGAAGCTTGGGGCTATCTAGAAAGCCAGTGGACCCAGTACACCCTGGCGATCTTCGACTGGTTATTGCCGGGATTGTCCGGGATAGATCTGTGCCAGCGACTTCGGGCTCAGCAGAGTCCTTTGCCCGTCCTGATGTTGACCGCCAAGGATCAACCGGAAGATACCGCAACAGGGCTGGATGCGGGAGCGGATGATTATCTGGTTAAACCCTTTCGCAAAATTGAATTACTGGCCCGTTTGCGGGCACTGCAGCGACGATCGCCCCATTTTCAGCCTCAACAACTTCAGGTGGGGCCGCTCACGTTAGACTATGGCACCCACAATGTCTCTATCCTGAATCAGGAACAAGGTCAGAGCGTCTTGTTGACCCATAAAGAGTTTCAGCTTTTAGAGTATTTTATGCAGCATCCCCGACAAATTGTGAGTCGCGATCAGATCCTTAACCAGCTTTGGGGCGCGGAAGCCGACACCATCAGTAATGTGGTAGCTGCCCTTATGCGTCAACTGCGACGTAAGCTAGCTGAACTGGGCTGTGACGATGCCATTGAGACCGTCTATGGGGTGGGTTATCGTCTCCATCTAACCCATGAATGAGCGGACGTTATTTCGTCAGACCCGATGGCGGTTGGCAAGCTGGTATGCCGGGGTGATGGGTATTATTTTGACCCTCAGTGGCTTTGGTGTCTATGAGGCGATTGATCATGCCCATCGAACGGCTGCAGATCGAGAATTGCAAGCGATCGCAGGTCGGTTACACGACAATTTAGAGCGAATGCTCATTCAACCTGGCGAACTTCCCACCAGTGCCCAGCGCTTTTTGCCGGATTCATGCGTTAGCTCAAAACCCTGCATAACGTCTGCTAGCGCTGCAGAACATTCACCGGGGGAGATGTTTCAGGGCAGCTATTACATTCGGATTTTAGATAGCTCCCAAAAACTACTTGCCAAAGCTGGGCTGAAACCCAACGGTCTAGCATCCTCTTCGTCTACGACAGCGTGGCAATATCTTCAGGACGAGGACAACATTCGCTACCGCCAAATCACTATCCCTTTGCAAAATCCTGATGCGCCCCTTTGGGGATACCTGCAGGTGGGAAGTTCATTGAAGGAGTCTGATCAATATCTAGCCTCCGTCAGACTGATTCTGTTTATGGGCTTACCCCTAGCCTTGATCTTTGTTGGCCTAGCAGGCTGGTGGCTTGCTGGACGAGCGATGCAACCGATTCGTCAGTCCTACCAGCAAATGCAGCAGTTCACAGCAGATGCAGCCCATGAGTTACGGACGCCAATTGCTGCCGCTCAAGCGACGGTGGAATCTGTTTTGGATACATCTCCCCTTTCAGAAGTCGAGACGCGCGAAACGTTGCAGGTTTTGGATCGACAGCAGCAGCGTTTGTCTCAATTAATTCAGGACTTACTGTTGCTCACCCGCTTGGACCGTCAAGTTCAAACTCATCCAACTGGCTCCTGCTGTGTACAGGATTTAGTCCATGACATTGCCGAGGAATTAGCAGCTTTAGCATTGAATAGACAGGTTCAGCTCATCACTGAGATTCAGGCTGAGCAGCGCTTGCAAATGACTGGGGATGAGGCCCAGCTGTATCGCTTAGTGTTTAACTTGGTGATTAATGCCATTCAATACACACCCGAGGGGGGCAGGTTATCCTTTCACTCGCTGACAATGATCAGCAGGCTGTTCTCCAGGTGAAGGATACAGGCGTTGGTATCGCTGAAGAGGAGCAGGAAAAAATCTTTGATCGGTTTTATCGGGTAGATTGCGATCGCAACCGACAAACGGGCGGCTCAGGCTTAGGACTGGCAATCGCTTGGGCAATTGCCCAAAAACATCAGGGACAGATAACGGTGCAGAGCCAGCCTAGTAAAGGCAGCCTTTTTACGATCCATCTACCGATTCTCCCTACCTGAGCGAAACTTACCTGTTGAATCCAAGGTTTAAAGTACAGCCATTTCTCCAATAAGATTCCTGCATTTCTTCATCTCATTCTGATTTCATATTGTTTTGCCAGGATTTTAGAAGGGATCGATCCATTACGCCCCAAGACGACTCATAGCACCTGAATAACGATATGCCCTCTCAACAATCCTTCAAACGACTGGCGGCCTTAGCCTTTGCTGCAGCCTTAATCATTGGCCAAATTCCAAACCCAGCAGCAGCTGAGCAACGGAATCTTGTCGCCCATCCCCGCACGTCCTATCAACTGTCCTTCTACAATCGTCATCGCCGTAGCTATCGGGTCGCTAGTGCGCTGCATTTTGCCCATAGTAAATTGCATGACGTGCTCTTACTGACGCCTTTCAAACAACACACCCAAGAAGATGCCAAACTCTACCAAGAAGTGTTGGATTACGACGAAAGCCCTCCTCGGATTGAACCACCGATGGAGTTGTTTGCACCCTTTGCAGCCCGTGCCACTTGGCGATTGTTTCGTACCATAGATTCCGTCCATCTCTTACACGAGATGACCGAAGATGTGATGTCTGACAAAGATATTGCTTGGCATGAGAAAGAAGAAAAGTTACTGGAGACTTACGACTACTATCGCAAGACCTACAAGGATATTGCCTTAAGTCCTGCGCCCTTAGATATGACCATGCGGCGCGCAGCAGTGATGATGAAGCCTTACTTCGCGTTGACCCGCAACTATTACCCCAAGAACAATAATTTCTTCTATGCTGCTCACTGGTGGCATCCTGCCCTTTACGAGACCATGATGATGAGCGGCAATGGCGATGCCCAAGATAAATTTATGAATCAGATGGAAGATCTGTTTGGTGAACAAGTCGTTCCTGCCCCACCAGGGCGGATGCTGTTGAGTTGGGAATTATCACCACGCTACAGCCGCTTATCCCCCGAGACCGCCAACGTCTTTGATAATCTTCATATGCTTCACGGCATTACCTACGATATTTTTGCCTATGATGGCTGGACCGTTGAGCAGAAACGCACAGAGCTTTACCGCGTTTTGGGTGCCATGGCCTATAAGCCAGGAGATGAAAACCTAGTTCGTAAATTTGAACTGACGAAACCAGAGGTAAACCCACTGGACTACAACGAGTGGGTTCAGGAGGTTGATGGTGAAATGACCCGGATGATGACCGAGATGCTGGATGAAATGATGCCCGTCATGATGCAGCACAGATCTTCCCCCTCCAGTGAAATGCAGCATCAGGGCATGGCTCACCATCAAGGCAGCAGATCTCAGCATCCTATGTCATCAATCATGAAACACCAAGGAACCGAACATTCCCACAGTGAGATGCATGGCAGTATGCAGCAGGAGGGCATGACGTCCCAGAGCGACAACATGGCTCAGCATGGGATGTCGCCAGAAATGCATCAAATGCATCAGCAGTTGAAAGCCCAGCTCAAACTGAAGCTCACCCCAGGCATCCAAGACGGCGAACTTCCTGGATCATTTATGGACGCCATGATGGCACTGATGCCCCAAATGCAGATGCACCATGAGGGCATGAAACCTGGATCAATCAACCCGGTAATGGTAGAAGCGATGATCAAGGGATGGCAACAGAAGTATGGCAATCTGCCCGATGTTGAACCCATGCCCATGAGCGATGAACCTTCAGGCATTGCATTAGCTCAGTAAGCAACCTAGTTTCAACCAGTTAGGTCCAGAGCCGCATCTGGGCTTCAAGCTTGCATGTTTTTTAACACAAGGAGTGTAGTTATTTTGCGTATTTCGCCGTCTTTACTAGTGAGCTGTACCTTTAGCTTGACCTTATCCATCTGGGGCATGAGTCCAGCCCAGGCTGCCGACCACTTAAATCTGGAAGAAGGTTTACCCACGGAAGTTGAAGATGCCTATCCAATCCCCTACAAAGGCTTAGAAGTACAAAGCCTACTCCGCTATGAACGCAACGGTAATGAAGATCGGCTGCTGATCGAACCTAGGTTGGAATATGGGATTGCACCAAATACCCAAGCCCGTATCTCAGTCCCGTTTTCATTTGGGGATGGGGGCGAAGACAATATTGAAGATGTAGGTGTAGAACTGTTCTATAACTTCAATACAGAATCAGTTTCCGTCCCAGCTTTTGCCATTTCTGTGAGCGCAGATTTACCGACGGGACCAGAGAGTGCCAGTGTTGATCCAACCGTTCGGCTACTTGCCACTAAGACAATTGGCAATGCCAATATGGATCGGCTGCATTTAAACCTCGGCTATAGCCATAACTTTGCGCCTCAAGCTGGGGAGCGCCGAGATCAGTTTTCTGCCATTTTGGGCTATAGCCGCCGTATTAATTCCGATACTATGCTGGTGTCAGACTTTGTATTTGAGCAGGAAAAAGAAGCTGATACAGATGCTTATTTACTGGAATTAGGCATAAGACATCAACTGGATCCTTTGACTGTATTTTCTATTGGCGCAGGTGCGGGACTCACCAGTGATTCTCCTGATGTACGTGTCACATTGGGAATCCAGCGTTCTCTTTAATTGAGATCAAAGGGTAGGTTGTCAGCCTTCAAAACGAGAAACTGCTTACGTTTAACCTTAGCCATTTCATCTCCAGTGCCCCTCACCTCAGAGGTTGCTTGTTACGATGACAGAAGTGGAGAATCGGTTTGCATTAAGACATTGTGATTGTTGAAAAAACCTTAGAACTGCTGGAGTGGGAGCGATTATGCCAGCATCTGTCAACCTTTGCGGCAACTAAGTTAGGGGTGGCCGCAGCAATTGAGCTGCCGATTCCTGATACGGTTGAAGCCAGTGAAACCCTATTGCAGCAAACCCAAGAGGTTTATGACCTAGAAACTCAGCTTTTGACTGCACTGACCTTTGAGGGGATTCATGATATTCGAGCAGCATTGGTGCGATCGCAACGTCAAGGCATTCTCAGAGGCGAAGAGCTACTGCAGGTTGCCACAACCCTGTTAGGCAGCCGCAACCTACGTCGCCTCATCAATCGTTATCCCGAATTAACCAGTCTTAATCAGTTGGTGGCCGACCTGCGTACCTACCCTGAATTAGAGCAAGAAATCCGCCACTGTATTGATGAGCAAGGGGAAGTTGCCGACCGGGCCAGCGAAAAATTGATGGGGATTCGTGAACGTCAGCGGCAGGTCCGCAATGACGTCCAAACCATCTTGCAGCGAATTTTGCAGAGAAAGGGAGCGGCATTACAAGAGCGACTGATTACCCAGCGCAGCAATCGGTTTGTGGTGCCCGTTAAAGCCCCCCAAAAAGATGCGGTTCCCGGCATTGTTCATGATGCTTCCACCAGTGGAGCCACCCTCTATATTGAACCAAAGGCCACGGTAGAGCTGAATAATCGGCTGCGGCAACTCACCCGCCAAGAACAAGCAGAAGCCGAAGCCATCCGCCAAGCCCTCACGGAAAAAGTGGCAGAGGTCCATGAAGACTTAGACGCCCTGCTACAAATCGTGACGTTAGTGGACCTTGCCACCGCCCGCGCCCGATATAGCTATTGGTTAGAGGCCAATCGCCCCCGCTTTGTCAACCGCGCAGCAGACACCCTGACCCTGCGACGTTTGCGCCACCCTTTACTAGTCTGGCAACAGCAGCATGAGCAAGGCCCCGAAGTGGTGGCCATTGACGTGACCATTCAACCTCAAATCCGCGTGGTGGCGATTACGGGTCCGAATACTGGCGGTAAAACCGTTACCCTAAAGACCTTAGGTTTAGCGACTCTGATGGCAAAGGTAGGACTATTTGTCCCTGCCCAAGAACCGGTGGAGCTACCTTGGTTTGATCAGGTGCTGGCCGATATTGGCGATGAACAATCATTGCAGCAAAGTTTGTCCACCTTCTCCGGTCATATTCGCCGAATTCAAGAGATTATTGCCGCACTAACTGACCAATCTTTAGTGCTGCTGGACGAAGTCGGTGCAGGTACTGACCCCTTAGAAGGAAGTGCTCTAGCCATTGCCTTATTGCGATACTTAGCCGATCAGGCTCAGCTCACCATTGCCACCACCCACTTTGGCGAACTCAAAGCTCTGAAATACACAGACAATCGATTTGAAAATGCCTCGGTGGAATTTGATGATGCCACCTTGCAGCCCACCTATCGTTTGCTCTGGGGGATTCCGGGTCGCTCCAATGCCTTGATTATTGCCCAGCGATTGGGGCTAAATGAGCAGGTAATCGCCCAAGCCCAGGCCCAGATGGATGGCGAAACCGATGATGTTAATCAGGTGATTGCCGGGTTAGAAACTGAACGTCGTCAGCAGGAAACTAAGGCTCAAGCCGCCGCCCAACTGCTGCAAAGTACAGAACAGCTCCATGAGCAAGTGGCCAAGAAAGCTTCGGATCTGAAAGTTCGAGAGCAAAAACTGCGGCAGCAGCAAGAGAAAGCCATTCAAGAAGAAATTCGCCGAGCCAAACAAGCGATCGCACAAGTGATTCGCGACCTCCAACAACAGCCCAAGTCCGCCCCTGCCGCCCAGGTTGCCACCGAACGTCTAGAAAAAATTGCCAACCAGCGACTTCCCTCGCGCACCAAGCCCAAAGCGCCGCCTCCCAAGGGGTTTCAACCTCAAGTCGGAGATCGGGTTCGCATTCCCAGCATTGGCCAGAAGGCAGACGTGATTAAGATTACGCCCACCAACGAGCTGGTGGTTAAGTTTGGGATGATGAAAATGACCGTCAAGCCCACGGAGATAGAGTCCTTAACGGGCGAGAAGGTCGCACCTCCCCCCAAGAAAACGGATAGTGCACCTAAAAAAGGAGACAATACACCTAAAAATTCGGCTCCCATGGTTCGCACCTCCAAGAACACCTTGGATATCCGGGGGTCTAGAGTCGCCGATGCCGAAGTGGTGATTGAAGATGCGATCGCAAAGGCCCAGGGGCCCCTGTGGATTATTCACGGTCATGGTACCGGTAAACTTCGTCAAGGCGTCCAAGCCTATTTATCGCAACATCCCCTTGTCTCTCGCTATGAATTTGCCGAACAGGCTGATGGTGGGAAAGGCGTAACCATTGCTTATTGTGGCGTTTGAGACTGTAGCCTTTTAACCACTCAAACAGAAAGCCTTTATGTTTTGTAATCGGATGTTAGGCCTCGCAAGGATTTAGGGCAATCTAAAAGGGCATTTTCTGGGTATTTTGTGTGAAAATTAAGCGTCTAACCTAATTCCCAGACTTGACTGCTCCTGCTGAGGATTGCGATTTATGACGAGCCAACCAAGCACCCAGGTGAAACAACCATGGTTAAACCTTGCGGCTGTACAAGCCAGTTTGGAGCGTCATCCCCTAGTTGTCACCCCCCAAGCCAGCTTAAAAGAGGTGGTCTTGTTGATGAGCCTAGGGCGGGAAGGCAAAGCGAACGCCGCTCGCCCCCAACGCTCTAGTTATGTCCTTGTCCAACACCAGCAGAAGTTAGTGGGCATTCTGACAGAGCGAGACATCGTTAAGCTCAGTACAACCACAACAGACTTTAGTCAGGTCAGCGCCAGTGAGGTCATGAGTACGGAACTCTATACCCTGCTAGAGACTGAACTGCAGGATATCCTCACCCCGCTTACCCTCCTCCAAACACACCATATCCGCCATTTACCGGTTCTGAACGACACGGGTGGACTGATCGGTGTCATTACCACTGAGAGCCTGCGTAAAGTTCTAGAACCAACCATGTTGCTGAAGTTGCGGCATGTCAGTGAAGTTATGACCCCAACGGTCGTCACGGCTCCTCCCTCAGACACCATTCAGCAATTGGCCCAGCGGATGGCCATGCACCAGATGAGTTGTGTAGTGATTGCCCAGCAGCAGTCTCAAACCAGTGGGGTTCAACCTCTAGGCATCATCACCGAGCGAGATATCGTCAAATTTCAGGCGCTTAGTCTCGATCTCCAAACCACTTTGGCTGAAACCGTGATGAGTCAGCCGTTGGTCTGTCTCAACCTAGATGACAAACTTTGGGATGCCCATCAAACCATGCAAGACATGCAGGTTCGCCGCCTCGTGGTCATGGGGCAGCAGGGTGATTTAGCCGGTATTTTGACCCAAGCGAGTATTCTGGATGCTCTCAATGTGCCGGAAGCCCATCATACCGCCGAGGTTCTGCATCATCAGGTCGAACAGATACGCGACGACCGCATCTTATCTCTCCAGCATCAAAACCTCAATCTCGAGAAAAAAGTCGAGGCGGATGCAGCCACCTTATATTTCTGCCAAGAGCGCTTTCGCGTCATGTTTGAACAAGCCGTGATCGGCATTGCCCATGTCGATCTGCAGGGGCAAGTCATGCTGGCCAATCAACGGTTTTGTGACCTATTACAGAGAACGCCCGCCCAAGTCACCCACACCCCCATGAATGATGTCCTGCAGATGCCCCAGGTCGGAGGGAACTGGCAAGAGACGCTGCACGCTCAAACCCAAGATTCGATTCAGATAGAGCATCACTATCGTCATCCTCAGGGCCATTCAGCCTGGTTAGATTTGACCATCTCCCTAGCTACAACCTCAACCGGGGCGCCCGATTACTTTATTGTGATGGTGCAAGATATTAGCGATCGCAAACAGGCAGAGTTAGAACGTCAAAAACTCAATCGAGAGCTAGAAACCCGAGTTTCCTTGGGAATATCCGCCTTTCGAGCGAGTGAGAAACGCTTTCGCATGTTGTTTAATGCTGCTCCCGATGCGTTATTTGTCGTTGATTTCCAGGGTGTGATTCGCCGAGTGAATCAGGCAGCAATTCAACAATCTGGATATAAAGCCTCAGAACTCTTGGGTAGTGTGCTCAAGACCTACTTGAGTGAAGCCAGTCAAGCCGCCTGTGAGACTTATGTAGCCCAGTTAGTGGACCAGGGGAGCTATCACCAAACCCTGGAATTCATCCACAAAAACGGGACCCCTTTAGTTATCGATTGCTCCTGCAACGTGGTGACAGATCCAGCCAGTCAAGAGCCCTATATCTTGATGGTTCAACGAGACATTAGCGATCAGGTGCAAGCCGACACTGCCTTGCGAGAGAGTGAGCAACGGTTTCAGCAAATGGCAGATTGTGCCCCCGTACTGCTATGGATGTCAGGGGTGGATAAACAATGCACATTTTTTAATCAACAATGGCTGGAATTTACGGGACAGACTATGGCCCACGAGCTGGGCAAGGGTTGGGCTGAAGGAATACATCCTGAGGATCGTCAAACCTCTCTAGACATTTGTAAGACTGCCTTTGATGCCCGTGAACCCTTTTGTATGGAATATCGTCTCCGACGCCATGATGGTGCCTATCGATGGCTCATTGATATGGGTACCCCCCGCTTTTTACCCAATGGAGAGTTTATCGGCTATATCGGCTCCTGTGTAGACATCACCGACCGCAAGACTTTAGAAGATAAGGTTCGCTCCAGCGAAGCCCAAATTCGAGCGGTATTTAATGGTATGACGGATATTGTCTTTGTTTTCGATACCGAAACTCAACAAATCAATGCCATTCCGCCTTCTATCGTTTCACCCGATATGGTGGAGACAATCAATCAAACAGCTGAAGTATTGCTCCTCGAAAATGAGCAAGCTCAAGCCTTTCACGAGCATATCCAGCAAGCGATCAACAGCCAAGAAACCGTTACCTTTGAGTATCAATTGCCTTCGACATCGATACCAGCTTGGTATGTCGCCAGTATTACGCCCCTATCGCCAACATCTGCTATTTGGGTGGCCCATAACATCACAGATCGCAAGTATATGGAACAAGAACTGTTCCAAGAAAAAGAACTGGCCCAGGTCACCCTGCAATCCATTGGTGATGCGGTGATTACGACGGATGCCCAAGGCCAAATTCGGCATCTCAACGCAGTGGCTGAACAGCTGACAGGATGGTCCTGTTTTGAAGCCCAAGGACATCCCATTCATGAAGTGTTTCAGGTGGTGGATGAAACAACGCGCCGTCCAGATATTCAGCTGATTGATTCCGTTTTAATGACCGGCGAGATTGCCATCTCCGAACATCAAGCCCTCTTAATTGCCCAGGATGGCCAAGAATATGCCATTGATCATTCAGCAGCACCGATTCGCGATCGCAACACCACGATCCTCGGTATCGTTGTGGTCTTTCGAGATGTCAGCCAATCTCGTCAACTCTCCCAACAAATGACCTGGCACGCCAGCCATGACTCTCTCACCGGCTTAGTCAATCGCTATCAATTTGAGCAGCTGCTCCAGAAAGCCTTACAGTCTGCCCATCGAGATCAGCTCCAGCATGTTC
The DNA here is from genome assembly GCF_000018105.1 of Acaryochloris marina MBIC11017. GTDB lineage: Bacteria > Cyanobacteriota > Cyanobacteriia > Thermosynechococcales > Thermosynechococcaceae > Acaryochloris > Acaryochloris marina. The sequence goes on along the minus strand of NC_009925.1, from coordinate 3,486,413 downwards.
TGTGCTATCTCGATCTCGACCAGTTCAAGATTGTCAATGATACCTGTGGTCATGCCGCCGGGGATGAACTGCTCCAGCAGGTAGCAGAACTCTTCAAACACACCATTCGAAGCACCGATATTATCGCTCGCTTAGGAGGAGATGAATTTGGGTTACTCCTGCACCAATGTTCCATAGAGCGAGCCCAAGTCATTGCCGAACAACTCCGGCAGCGCTTACAAACCTTCCGATTTAATTGGAATCAACAGGCCTTTAGCATTGGTCTCAGCATTGGCCTAGTGGCCATTAATTACGATAGCCACAATCTGTCTAGCCTGATTAGTGCAGCCGATGCCGCTTGTTATGCTGCTAAAGCTCGCGGCCGCAATCGCATCCATGTCTATCAGCTCGATGATCTAGAATTGGTCCAACAGCGGGGAACCCAGCGCTGGAGCCGTCGCATTAAGCAGGCATTAGAAGAAAATCGGTTTCGCCTCTATGGGCAAGCCATTGTCCCCGCCGACCCAGAACAGTCGGAGATCCACCAATGCTGTGAGGTGCTTCTCCGCATGGTGGATGAGCAAGATCAGGTGGTCAGTGCCGCCACCTTTATTCCTGCAGCTGAGCGCTACAATCTGATGCCAGAAATTGATCGTTGGGTGATCAGTCAGTTTTTAGTGGATCACTTTAACCCTCCCCAAATGCCGAAAACTGGGGGAGATCAGCCTTTCCCCTATATGATCAACCTCTCCGGGGCCAGTATTGGCGATGAGCAGTTTTTGCAGTTCCTACAAGAGCAGTTCCAGCGTTATCCCCATGCTGCTCCCCAGATTTGTTTCGAGATTACGGAAACGGCAGCGATTTCTAATCTCAATCAGGCCATCACGTTTATTAATGAACTCAAGCAATTAGGCTGCAAATTTGCCCTGGATGATTTCGGCAGTGGGTTATCGTCTTTTGCCTATTTGAAGACCTTACCCGTCGATTATTTGAAAATCGACGGTCACTTTATTGAGGATATGGCCAACGACCCAGCCACTCAAGCGATTGTGGAATCGATCAACCACATTGGCCATGTAATGGGTTTACAAACCATTGCCGAGTCCGTCGGCGATCTCTCTACCCGGAAGCAGCTCCAGAGTATGGGAATAGACTATGTCCAGGGATATGGGATTGCCTTACCCTGTTCTCTGACCTATGCTTAATCCCTCAAACCGATCCAAGCCCCATTTTTTAGGAGGTCTCTTCCGGTTGCATCAATTGGTCGAGCCAAATCTCAGCTTTGTTCTCCCAATTTTCCGCCACCCGAAAACTGCGATTAGCCTGTTCCATTAGAATCCCTTGATCAACCAAGCGGCTCAGGGATTGCTTCAGACGCTCATTGCTGTGGGGCAAACGACCATCTTTCTTCGCCAACCGGACATAAAAGAACAAAGACATAAACCGACCATAGGAATTATGCTCTGGATCCGTTTCTTTAAAAGCACTGTGTACCTGATCCAGAATAATTTTCCACTGTTCTCGGGTGAGGGGACCCGAATCTTGAGAGCTAAATTCTGACTCGGCTTCTGGATCTTCATCTGGCAAAAACAGTTCTTTAAATCCAGATAGGGTTTTAATTTGAACTTGTCCAGCCTGAGCAGCTGCATCAACAAAAGCACTGAAGTTCGTAAAAGAAGCAGCATCTGGCCGTGTAATCGAAGCCACCCCCGCATAGGTATATTTGACATTGGCCCGCATCAGGCGATCAACCGCACCAAAACGGGTGCTTTTGCCTTGATCCCGTGCTAGGTTAATAGCCGCTAGTAAGCAGGCAACCGCATCTTCATAGCTAATGGTTTGGGTGAGCCGTTGGGTGGGGGCAGCCTCTTCGGTGTCTTCGGTATCTAACTTCTCAGTATCTAGCTTTTCTAAGTCAATAAATTCATCCGCACTCAGTAATAGCTGATTGCTGGCCACTTCAGCCCGGCCAATTAAGGTCACCTGCTTTTCCAGAGTTTTTAAGGCATTCACCAGGGGCACAAAATCCCGATCGCCCGTGACAATAATAAAGTGGCCGACATCAGGATATTGATACGCTGTATTTAAACAGTCAACGGTCAACTTAACATCAACCGCATTTTCTTTACCCGTGGAAACATGAATAGGCTCAAACCCTAAACTATATAGGGCCTGCACTAAAGATTCTTTTTCTCGTCGCCAATTGGAGTAGACGATTTTCAGGCGCGTATGACCTTGGGATTGGGAATACTCCACCAAAGATTCAGCCAGGGGGGCCTGGATACCTTGGGCCGCAATTTTGACATTTTCATAATCCCAAAAAACAGCAACCTCGCCTGGAGCTGATTTAGGCGCAGGCGTCGCGGATACAGGGGATGGATTCGTCTTAGGAGGAATCTGCATCTGCAGCGTGCCAGCATTTGCCAGGGTGGCAGGGCGGCGACGATCCTCAGTCGCAATTAACCCTGTGGCATAGGTCGCAGAGAGGGCTGCCAAACCTGTCACGGAAGCTCGCCGGGCATCACGGTCGGAGAAGTAGGTCACCCCAAAGGCGATGGCAAAGGCTAACGGACCTAATCCTAGAATCAATCCTTGTTTACTGAGTTGCACCATTGATATTTAGATTCCATGACTTTTACCAATCACCCAATGCCGACGGAAAAACCGAGATAAGTCTGCTTCTTCCATTGATAAATAAATCGGTCGTCCATGGGGGCAGGTGCGCGGATGACGGGTTTGCTGCCATTGATCCAACAAGTTTTGCATCTCCAACAGGTTGAGGGCCATGCCATTGCGAATGGCACTCCGGCAAGCAGTGGCGGCTAAGGCTGCTTCAATACTCTCACATTGACTGAGTTCAATCAGGGCCGCTTCGCAATCCGGGCGTTCCGCTAGCCGTTGTGGGGCCGAGCGAATGGCCCACAGCTGATGGCCAAATTCCGTAATATCAATACCAATATCCGTGAGCTGCTCCACCTGTCTCTCGGTTAAATCTCGTAGCATCATCGGTGGGGTTAAGGGCACTAAATGCCAGTCTTGCCCCAACTGCTCGTAGAGAACCCGCTCATGGGCAATATGCTGCTCCACCAGCCAGACTCCCGAAGGATGCTCTGCCACAATATAGGTCCGGTGCAACTGGGCAATGGCCTTCAGGACATTAAAGCCGGACTCCCCCGCTGCTTGCTCAGGCTGGGAAGATAACAGGGATGGCTGCTGTAAGTGATAAACCCCTTTAGCCTCCGCCACTTTCATCAATTGGCGAATTTTCTGAGTATGACCTGAGTCCTGAATTTCAGCAGGAATTTGCAGCGCTTCCTGAATCGTCGTGGTTACGGCAGGTCGCCACTGGTCCAAATGCCGCAGATAAATCTCGGTTTTAGCAGGGTGCCGGTGCCAGTCTACATGCTGAGGGTCAGCATGGAGATGAATAAAGCATAGAGGATGACGATGGCGGGGTAGGGTTTGTCGAAACGCCCCTAGGATGGTTTGCTCCAAGGGGTGAGACTGGCCTGCATCTTCACCGCTGACTTGAACACAGCGACCATTGACCGCTACCTTTACCCAGTCAGGACGATGGCGATGGCAGCGATCGGGTAAGCCCAACACTACTTCCACTACATTATTTCCTGGTAGATCGGGAATCTGACAGCGATGATGGCATAAATCTCCAGGCTGCAGGGTCGCCAAGAGCTGGGGAAGAATATCTTGAGCCGCTTTGGCTGGGGCAATACTAAACCACAAGCGATTATTTTGCTGTACTTGCCAGGTGACCTGGGGGTGGCACAGGGCATAGTCATGGATGATGGTTTGCACCCCTCGCATTTGCCGTGCTGGATCGGGGAGAGCCTGTTTGCGGGTCGGCCAGTCTTGGAATAAATCTGCCACGGTGGCAACGGTACCGGGTGCGATCGCAACCGTCTCTTGGGCCACCACATGGCCTTGGTGATCGTATCGAACTCGGCACCCCTGAGCCGATCCCACAGGTCGGCTGCAAATCTCTAATCGTCCCATTTGAGCCAAACTATGGAGGGCCTCGCCTCGAAACCCCAGGGTCTGGATATCCCATAAATCTTCTTCCCGCTGTAGTTTGCTGGTGGTATGGGGCGTAGCCGCTTGAGCTAGATTGGCAGCAGTGAGACCTTGGCCATTATCAACGACTTGAATTCGCCAATCTTGGGGCCAGAGGGAGACACTGATGCGATCCGCTCCAGCATCTAAGGCATTATCCAGGAGTTCCCGCACGACAGCCCCGAGGGAATCAATCACCTCTCCTGCCGCAATTCGATGAACCAAATCAGTTCCCAGAGGCTGAATCTGAAGATCGGGGGCGCACTCTACCATCTCAACAGGTCACCGGCGTTAAAAAGTGGTGAATATGCTGTAGATAGGTGGAGGTATCTTCCAACATGGGGAAATGCCCCGTTTGGGCCATCCTCACATAGTCAATATTGGGATTCAAAGCAGCAGCTTCCTCCCCCGAGTCCGCTGGAACAATCTGATCCTTATCCCCCGACACAATTAACGTGGGCGTTTGGAGCTGGGCAAATTCTGCAGACATGGCCGTTGCCACCGACTCACTCACAGCAGACAATAAGGTTCCCAACGCAGCGACTGCATCTGCCCCCACATAGTCCGACACAAACCCTCGGCGTTGGTCAGCGGCAATGGGCCGATGGAGAAAGCGGGCCATAAACAGCCGATCTAAGAGGGGCACCTGGGCCAGCCAACGAGGCCGTAATCGCACCACCCACTCACCCACCTGATGAAACTGACGGAATTCTTCCTCATCATATTCAAACAACCCACTACAGGCAAGAATCGCTTGCTGAACTCGCTGAGGATATTGATTGAGGAACAAAGCACCAATCGTCGATCCCATGGAATGGGCTTGGAGAAACACTTGCGAAATCTCCAAAGCATCCAATAAAACCTCTAAATCTTCCACATAGGATTGAATCGTATATGTCTCGACATCTCTAGACGCCCGCAGTGAATCTTGGGATTGCCCAAACCCACGGAGATCGTACAGTAAACAATCAAAATCGGCAGCCAGCGCTTGGGCGATAGGTCGCCAATAGCGACTCGAACCTCCCCAACCATGGAGAAAGACCATCACAGGCTTTCCAGATCTCAACTGACGAGGGTCTTGCGTCACCCATTCATAGTAGTGATCATGACCGCGAATGAGAGCCTGAGGCATGAAATAAATGTGACCGAAACGAACTTATGCAGATTCTGGGGTCGAGATGGCGGAAGGATGCACCAACAACTCAGCCGTCGACCGCTGTTCCACCATCGAGCGAGTAATCAGGCATTGGGTCAGCTCTTTACGAGATTGGGACGGTAGCTCATACATCACATCCAGCATAATCTCTTCGACAATAGCCCGCAGAGCCCTGGCTCCCGTCCTGCGTCGATAGGCTTCCTGAGCAATGGCGCGAATCGCATCAGGCTGAAACTCCAGCTCTACCCGATCCATCCGCAATAGCTTTTGATATTGCTTCACCAAAGCATTGCGTGGCTCCGTCAGAATCTGACAGAGTACATCTTCATCCAGAGCATCAATCACAGACATCACCGGAATCCGACCAGTAAATTCAGGAATCATCCCAAATTTGACTAAATCTTCAGCTTCCAAATCTCTCAGCATATCGGCAGTGCGCTGCTCTTTTGCTCGGAGTTCACCATCTTGGATGAATCCCATGGCTTTTTTGCCCGTCCGCTGCTCAATAATTTTATCGAGACCGACAAACGCCCCACCACAGATAAATAGAATGTTAGTGGTATCGATTTGAATACAGTCTTGGTAAGGGTGCTTGCGCCCACCTTGGGGAGGAACATTAGCCACTGTCCCTTCCAGCATTTTTAACAGAGCCTGCTGCACCCCTTCGCCAGACACATCTCGCGTAATCGAAGGATTCTCACTCTTACGAGCCACCTTATCAATTTCATCGATGTAGATGATCCCTCTTTGGGCTTCCTCTACATCCAAATCGGCAACCTGGAGGAGTCGCAATAGAATATTTTCGACGTCTTCCCCTACATAGCCAGCCTCTGTCAAGGTTGTGGCATCTGCCACCGCAAACGGAACATCGAGCATTTGAGCCAATGTCTGAGCCAGCAACGTTTTGCCACATCCTGTAGGACCGATCAGCAAAATGTTGGATTTTTGTAATTCGATGGCATCATCCAACTCAGCAACAGAATCTGCCGAAGCTTGGCTAATACTCAAACGCTTGTAATGGTTATATACGGCAACGGACAAGACTTTTTTCGCTTCGTCTTGTCCGATGACATGTTCATCTAAATATGACTTGATATCCCGTGGTTTAGGAATCTGATTGAGAGACAAGGGAGCAGATTGAGACCGTTTACGCTCTGCCACCGGGGCTCTACTGGCAGCAGGCATACTACTAGCCGTATCGAATAGCTCTTCGTCCAGAATTTCATTGCACAAATCTACGCATTCATCGCAGATATAGACCCCCGGCCCAGCAATTAATTTGCGGACCTGTTCTTGAGATTTACCACAAAATGAACATTTGAGATGGGAGTCATATTTAGACATGGCTTTCTCTTAGTGGACTTCACTGACGGCTTCAGAGTGGTTAGGAAGATTTTGTCTAGTGAGGACTTGATCAATCAAACCATATTTTTGTGCCTCTTCTGCAGACATAAAGAAATCTCTCTCGGTGTCTGCTTCAATCCGCTCAAACGGCTGCCCTGTATGGCCTGCCATAAGATGATTAAGATTGTTTTTGAGGTACAAAATTTCTTTAGCTCGAATTTCAATATCTACCGCTTGACCTTGAGCACCGCCCAAAGGCTGATGGATCATAATTCGCGCATTTGGCAATGCCATTCGTTTGCCTGCAGTACCTGCACATAAAAGGAACGCACCCATACTAGCTGCTAAACCAAAACAAATGGTACAAACATCGGGGCGAATATGCTGAATGGTGTCGTAAATAGCCATTCCTGCCGTGATCGAACCGCCAGGTGAATTAATGTAAAGGTAAATATCCTGTTCGGGGTTTTCTGATTCTAGAAACAGGAGCTGAGCCACAATTGCATCCGCAACAGCATCATCAATGCCGCCCCCATTGGCAGAGCCACCTCCACCTAAGAAGACAATTCGCTCACGGAGTAAGCGAGAGTATATATCAAACGCCCGCTCGCCTCGACCAGACTGTTCAACAACCATCGGTACGATATTGCGAGGCGGCATATAGGTAGGACTGGACTCACCAGACAGACCAGGATAGAAGTGATCAGAAGAATGAGACAAGATCATGGACCTCAACGTTAATCGTATCAATGGGTAGTATTAGCGATATCTAGGTGTAGGGATCTAAGGCGATTACCCTTTCACCTTGTCAACCAGTTATATTATGCCTTAACTCCTTTGGAAAAAGCTGCTCCCGTTCTTAAACGGACTAGCAACCTATTATTCAGAATCAGTGGCTGAATCATCTGCTTTGGGCTTAGCAGATGTTTTTTTCGTCTTAGTAGATGTTTTCTTAGTGGTTTTTGCCGTTGACCGTTTAGCTTTAGCAGGTGTTTTCTTGGCAGCTGATTCTTCCTTAGTCTCATCAGCCACTTCCTCAGCTACTTTAGCCGACTTCGCTTTTTTTGTAGATGCTTTTTTCGCGGTTGATTTAGCCGATTTCTTAGCTTCAGATGGCTTTACTTCTTTAGCAGTAGCCTCTTCCTCTGCTTTAGCCTCCGCTTCTGCAGCATCCTCTTCAGGTTTTGGCTCAACCAATTCCACCTCAGAGTGTTCGGTTAGCCAAGCTACCACCTGCTTATGTAACAACTCATCTTCAACAACAGCTTCTAGGCGATCCCGATCAATATCTTGTCCTTGCAGATCCTTTAGAATTTCTTGGCATCGATCTGCAATAGCATCCGCCTCAACTGTGATCGATTCCGCTTTCGCCACTTCGGCCAAGGCAAGAGTTCGCTTCAAACGAGGAATTGCATCTGATCGCATGCGTTCTTTCATCTCCCCGAGCATCTCTTTGGTCACCAGCTTATTAATGTCTAAACCATTAGACTGCAAGCGACTGAGAGTTTCTCGAATCATGACATTCAGCTCATCGTCGATCATGCTTTCAGGTAGATCAACGTCTAGCTCTTCAATCAATGCCTCTAGAAGAGCTGCTTCCACATTGGCATCCGTACTATCTTGGGCTTCTTGCTGATATTGCTCTTCTAAGAACTGGCGCAATTCTGCCAAGGTCGAAAATTCGCTAACATCTTGGGCAAAATCATCATCTAGAGGTGGCAGCTCTTTCGCTTTAATATCCTTGAGACTGACGGTAAATTCAGCAGAGCGGCCAGCCAACTCATCTTGGAAATATTCTTGAGGCAGTGTCACTGCAATATTCTTGGTTTCCCCAATTTGCATACCGATGATGCCATCGATCAAATCGTCAATAAACTTCCCTTTCACGAGTTCCAGTTGGAAGTCTTGAACGGACTCTCCCTCTGGCGTCTCACCTTCTTCATCAGCATCTGACTCACTGGGTAAGAATCGGCTTTCAAAATCGACGAGGGTAACATCATTCGCTGCTGCAGCTCGATCCTCGACAGGGACCAAGGTTGCATTCGAAGATCGATGTTCTTCTAGAACTTCATCGACCTTAGCTGCTTCATACTCTATCTTTTCAGCCGTAACTTTAAAGTCTTGATACTTCTTAAGGGTGACTTCTGGGGGGACATCGACACTAACGGCAAATACAATCGCCTTACCGGGTTCAAACTCAGCAGCGAGTTCATCAAAAGATGAGCGGAATTGAACGTTACCTAAGGCTTCAATCTCTTCTTGCTTAACCGCAGCTTCAAAATTCTTTTGAACCAAATCTTCCAACGCAGAGGCTTTTAACTGATCTGTGCCAAACCGTTGGAGGATAACCTGTTTGGGGACTTTACCTTTACGAAAACCAGGAATATTAGCCGATCGCATGAACTTAATAATTACTTGCTCATACGCTTGACGCGATTGCTCAGGAGAAATTTCTATTTCCAGACTGATTTGACTGCCAGGGAGCTTTTCCTGTGTTACCTTTAGTAGCTCTTTAGTTTTAGACAAATCGATTCCCTCTCCCAGCGGACCAAAAATAATGTGTGAGTAATAATATGCAACTAATCAAGCAGGGTTGATTGATATTAGTAGAGCTATTCTAATTCAAGTTGTGAATGCAGCTAAACCTAGATTAGCGAATTTTGCCCCAGTTCATGTTCTTAACCCTTCCCTCGCAAACGATATAATGAGCGCTAATTGGGTACCCTAGTGCAGTAGAAGCCCTTCACCTTTTTCCCCAACGATCTTCCAGCGACTCTGACTAAAGAGACTGACCTCAAGCCATAAATTACATCAAAAATTTCGAAGACCGGAGGTTGATGCCTTAAACTGGAGTGATAAGGTTACTTCAAGCAAGGCGCAACATCACCGTAACCCTTCAGTATTCCAATAGACTTAATCCATTCCTTCAGAGCGGCCGGCCCAACTCGCGTTCTTAAAAACCAAACCTTTCTAAAATCAACTTTCTTAGATCACTATCTTGAACTTACACATCCAATTATTTATTTAGCCCTTTAATTACAGACGTTGGAGGAATCGAATTTGGGTCAAGCATACAGAGTAGCCATATTAGGGGCCACGGGAGCAGTGGGTGCAGAGCTCATCACCCTACTAGAAGAACGGAATTTCCCGCTATCCACCCTCAAACTCTTAGCATCTCCTCGCTCAGCTGGGCAAACCCTTACATTTAAGGGAGAAACCATTCAGGTTGAAGAGGTTAGCGAAGCGGCTTTTCAGGGTATTGATATAGTCCTAGCTTCAGCCGGTGGAAGCGTTTCTAAAGCTTGGGCACCCAAGGCAGTGAAGGCTGGAGCAGTCGTTGTTGATAATTCCAGCGCCTATCGTATGGATCCTCAGGTTCCTTTAATCGTGCCTGAAGTCAATCCCGATGCGGTGACTCAACATCAAGGGATTATTGCCAATCCTAATTGCACTACTATTCTGATGAATGTTGTGGTTTGGCCTTTACACCAATTGCAACCTGTACAACGAATTCTGGCTGCCACCTACCAGTCTGCCAGTGGCGCTGGCGCGCGGGCTATGGAAGAAGTTAAAGTCCAAGCCCAAGCAATCTTGAACGATGATCCCCCTCCCACCGAAATCTTTCCTTATCCCCTCGCATTCAACCTATTTCCGCACAATTCTGATCTGAATGCGAATGGTTATTGCACAGAAGAGATGAAAATGGTGCAAGAAACTCGCAAGATTTTTAACGCACCTGACTTAAGAGTATCTGTTACCTGTGTCCGCGTCCCAGTCCTTAGAGCACATTCAGAAGCTATTAATCTTGAGTTTTCCCAACCTTTTCCAATTGAGAAGGCCCGGACAATTCTACAGGATTCTCCAGGGGTTAAGTTAGTTGAAGACTGGCAAGCCAATTATTTTCCGATGCCCATCGATGCAAGCGGGCAAGACGACGTTTTAGTGGGCCGCATCCGTCAAGATATTTCCCATGCCAACGGCCTAGAGTTGTGGTTAAGCGGCGACCAAATTCGCAAAGGAGCAGCTTTAAATGCTGTCCAAATTGCAGAATTACTGGTAGAACGACAACTCTTAAAACCCGCTGCTGTAGCATCTGCCTAACCGTTTACCCTGCTTTCATAGGACCGCGCTAATTCATAGCCAAAAACTAGAATAAAGTCTCAATTCAACTACGCATCACCCCTATGAAAGCGGTAAGAGTGATAGTCACCTCGCCCAACCTTCTAAAAGCATCCACGCAGCTTTTTACGCTGCCTTAACTATGAATACTGGAGTGTGCCATTTCTCACATGAGCCTATTGAACCTTAATATCGGAGCGGACAGCGCGTGACCTTCTTCGGACAGATTCTGACAGCCATGGTTACCCCCTTTACTGACACTGGGGACATGAATTTTTCTGTGGCCGAAGCTCTAGCCATTCATCTTGCCGATCATGGCACAGATACGCTTTTATTGTGCGGTACGACAGGTGAGTCTCCAACCTTAACCTGGCAAGAAGAATATGAGCTATTTCAAGTGGTTCGTAAAGCGGTTGCCAGCAAAGCTAAAGTGATGGCGGGAACTGGATCTAATTCCACCCGAGAAGCCATTGAAGCCACGCAACAAGCTGCAAAGTTAGGACTAGATGGTGCCTTGTTGGTTGTGCCATACTATAACAAGCCACCCCAAGAAGGTTTATACGAACATTTTCGGGCCATTGCGGAGTCTGTTCCTGATTTCCCGTTGATGTTATACAACATACCGGGTCGCACGGGGCAGAATTTGGAAGCTGACACAGTCGCTCGGCTGGCAGAAATTGGCAATATCGTGGCCATTAAAGAAGCGAGTGGCAACCTTGATCAAGTCAGTCAAATTCGTCGCTTAACACCACCTGAGTTTTCCATTTACTCTGGAGATGACTCTCTGACCTTACCTTATCTATCCGTTGGTGCTGCAGGCGTAGTCAGTGTAGCCAGTCATTTGGTGGGAGAGTTGCTTCAAAAAATGGTGACTGCGTTTGCGTCAGGGGAACCACAAGTCGCAACAGAGATTCACCTTAAATTGCTCCCTTTATGTAAAGCATTGTTCGCAACCACTAATCCTATCCCAGTCAAAGCTGCACTTCAATTACAAGGATGGCAAGTGGGTTCTACCCGTTTACCGCTTCCTGAAGCGCCTGACCCCATCATTCAAAAATTGAAAAATACTCTAACAGATTTGGCATTGCTATAGGCATGGAGCACCTCTACTAACCCAACGCTCCACAACAAAATCCATCGCACTTCAATGCAGACAGTCCATTGCACAGTCTGCCCACTATCTAGCACAAGACTTTATAGCTAAGGAAACATATGACGGAAACTGACACGAAACAAGCCCTCAAGATTATTCCTCTGGGTGGCCTTCATGAAATTGGCAAAAATACCTGTGTCTTTGAATTTGAAGATGAAATTATCTTAGTAGATGCTGGGCTCGCATTTCCCACAGATGGTATGCACGGTGTCAATATTGTGCTGCCAGACATGACCTATTTGCGTGAGAACCGCCACAAAATTAAGGGCATGATTGTAACCCATGGTCATGAAGATCATATTGGAGGCATTGCGTTTCACTTAAAGCAAATCGATATTCCGGTCATTCATGGCCCTCGCCTCGCGATGGCTTTATTGCAGCGAAAGCTGGAAGAAGCAGGGGTTGCGGGTAAAACAGAGCTTAAAACGGTTGCTCCCCGAGATATTGTGCGCTTAGGCTCTCACTTCTTTGTGGAGTTTATTCGAAATACTCATTCCATGGCTGATAGCTTTACCGTCGCCATTCATACACCTATTGGTGTGGTGATTTTCACAGGGGATTTCAAAATCGATCACACTCCCGTAGATGGCGAAAACTTCGACTTACAAAAGTTGGCTGAACATGGAGAGCAGGGCGTATTATGCCTGATTAGCGATTCAACCAATTCGGAAGTACCTGGTTTTACGCCTTCTGAACGCTCGGTTTATCCTAATTTGGAGCGGGTGTTTTCTCAAGCGAAAGGACGTTTGTTGGTGACGACGTTTGCGTCGTCCGTACACCGCATCAACATGATTTTAGACATTGCTCAAAAACAGGGGAGAACAGTGTCTGTCGTTGGCCGATCCATGTTGAATGTGATTGCCCATGCTCGAAATCTGGGTTACATCAAATGTCCCGATAGTTTGTTTGAGCCCTTAAAAGCAATTCGGAATCTTCCCGATCATAAGATTTTAATCTTAACCACAGGATCTCAAGGGGAATCCATGGCGGCCTTATCTCGGATTGCTCGTAAGGAGCACCGTCAAATTCAAATTCGCCAAGGCGACACCGTGGTCTTTTCGGCAAACCCCATCCCCGGCAATACCATTGCGGTCGTCAACACCATTGATCAGTTGATGATGCAGGGGGCCAACGTTATCTATGGTCGCCATCATGGCATTCATGTCTCAGGCCATGGCTGCCAAGAGGATCAAAAGCTGATGTTGAACTTAACTCGCCCCAAATTCTTCTTGCCAGTGCATGGTGAGCATCGCATGTTAATCAAACATGCTCAAACTGCTCAGAGTATGGGGATTCCGGAAGAAAACATGGTGATCATTAATAATGGAGATATGGTGGCTTTGACACCTGACTCCATTCAGATTGATGGTAAGGTCCCTTCTGGGATTGAGCTCATGGATCGAGCCGGTATTTTAAAAGCGCATGTTTTGGAAGAACGCCAACGCCTCGCCGAAGATGGGCTCGTAACGGTCGCTGCCACCATCGGACTGGATGGTCAACTATTGACAGCGCCTGAAGTTCATTTGCGAGGAGTCGTCACCACAATTACAAGTGATAAGTGGCAAGCGTGGGTACAAAGCGCGGTTGAATTGGCCTTGAGAAACCGCTGGGACCAGTTTAGTCAATCAACGGACCATTCCATAGACTGGGATGGTCTTAAAAGCTATATTGAGCGAGAGCTCCAAGGCTTATTAAGGCGGGAACTACAAACTAATGCCACCTTGCTACTGCTTTTACAACATCCACAACAGCCTATCGGCTTGAAAGCAAAGTATACGGAGAGAAGTAAAGCAACAGCTGCACGTTAAGTTTTGGAGGACCTGGCTTAGGCCGAGTCCATCTTATGACTCAGCCTAGGCAGTTATTTACGACGATACGGATGTTGTCACTTCCGGATTGAGAGTGGCATGTTCCAGTAAGCCATTGAGGGCAACTTTGAGGTCGCTGCTCAGGTTTGCTGCCGCTTTTTTAGTCGCCCCTGGATAGTCAGTGGCGTTGAGGGGGCAACCAATTTTGACATGAATTTCGCAGCCTTGCTTTGGCACTGCACATCCGTAGTCAAGGGCTACAGGCACAACTTTAATCGCCGGGCCAGTTTTTAGTTTTTTCTGAGCTTGAATGGCCAGGCGAGCAAAACCAGGTTTGAGGTATTGGACATAGCGATCGCGCATGACGTCTCCCTCAGGAAAAATAACTAATACTTCATGGGCTTGTAATAAATCAAGCCCATGCCGCAGTGCTGCAATCGAAGGTTGATCCGGATCAATCGGGAATCCACCAAACTGACGAATAAACCATCCTTGAAACCCGTTCATTTCATTAACCGTGACCATGAAGCGGGGGTCTCGACCAATGACAGGTCGGCCAAAGGTATAGCCAACCATGATGCCATCCCAGCGAGAACGATGCGTAGGTGCAATGACAACAGGCCCTTCTTGAGGAAACTTTTCTAAACCCGAAACTTTGATACTGCTGAAATAGGCAGGTATAACAATTGAACGCCCAAAGAAATAAATAAATGAAGTAAAGGGATATGAAATAGAAGATGTTATGGATGTAATATTTGCTGATGGTGACACAGCAGTATCTCAGGCCAGAATTTAACTAAAAAACGCTAAATACTTAGTAAGAAAACTCATTCGACTACAAAATGGATTTTTCTTAGTATTTTATAACTGTATATAGAGATTGTAAGCCTGTGACGATAGGCAAGGACAGTTAAAGAATCGTCACAAATTTTGCAAGCATTAATAACCCCTTTCTATTGCAAGGTAACTCTTGCAATGGAAAGGGGGAGAGAGCATGTAGCTAATTTAGCTAATGCTTGAAACTAATTACGATAAATGGAAACAATCCAGGCCCCCACATATCGCATTAAGCCGACATCTCCAGGAGAAGAAATTCGACAGTTGAAAAAGTAGGTTCCACCAGATTTAGGGTTCCTGACATTTGAAGCAACGACTTCTATAGGGGTGTCGGCTGGAATCACCTCGGTGGGAATGATTTCAATGACACCACCATCTGGATCGATGGTGACAGAATCAACAGGAATATTTTTGCCCTTCTTGAGATTAAACAATCGACTCTTGGGGGCATGGCGAAGTTCAATCTTTTTTGCCTTGAATTTGCCATCAAAGTAGTCTGGATAGGTAATGTTGATGCGATCAATGGCCACGCTCTGACGCTTGATTTTAAGCCGCCAGCGATCGCTCAAATGTCTTGGGGTTCCATAACTTAGAACATAGCCCAACTGCTGTTTTTGGGAAGGACCATCACCCCAGACAAAACTGAATCCGGGGTTGGTTTGTGCCTCACTAATTAAAGGCACTCCAACGGCCAGAGAACCTGCACAAAGAGCAATGCTGGCGAAACGTCTAACGGAGCGTTTAAGGGTTGACATGGGTAATTTAAACCAAGACTTGAGGGTGAACAAAGAGAGGGGGAGTAAATATTACTTAATAAAATCTTTTCTTTTTAGCATATCGTAACAGCCAACCTTCTGTAGATTGGTCGAAATTGTGACAATTTAAGAGCTGGGTTAAGGTAGTGCCGTTACACAACTTCGTTTTGACCTACCCACTGAAGACGTACACACTGGATCAAAGTGCCCGAGGCAAAACAAACCTATGCCCAATGGTGATCAACGGCAATACGCTCCTGCTTTCCAGCGCAACCATCAGCCCATCTTCACTATTCTCAAACAAGTATTACCCCAGCAAGGAATTGTCTTAGAAATTGCGAGTGGCACAGGGGAGCATGTTGCTTTTTTGGCCCAACAGTTACCCCATTTGGACTGGTTACCCAGCGATCAGTCTTCTGCATCTCTCACTAGTATCACGGCTTGGCGACACCAAGCTCGCGCGGCCAATCTTAATGAACCGATTGCCCTAGATGTTTGCAAACCCAATTGGCCTGAGATTGTCATTCAGACCTTAGATCGCTATGGGTTAACGCACTCTAAAATAGTGGCTATCATTAATATCAATATGATTCATATTGCGCCTTGGCAAGCCACAGAAGGATTAATAGCAGGATCTGCCCGCCTCCTTTCTCCCCAAGGACTTTTATATCTCTATGGGCCGTTTATCCAAGCAAACCAGCCGACCGCTCCAAGTAATCTGGCCTTCGATCAGTCTCTAAGACATCGTAATCCTGAATGGGGAATTCGACCGTTGGCAGAGGTCAGTCATCTTGCGGCCCAACATGGCCTGCACCTGCAACAAACTGTAGCGATGCCCGCCAATAATTTATCGGTGATATGGCAACAATCTGCCTCAAAATCTGTATCTGAACACAGCGTTAGTCAAGACAAAAATTAGGTGGGCGTGTAGCCGGCCGCCAAAATCGCCTCGCAAATATCTGCTTCTGATCGCTGAGAGGTGACTTGGACTTGCTTTTGATCCAGATAAGTTTCAATGATCGCTTGTGAATCCAATGCTACGATCGCAGCCTCGATTCTCTCTACACAAGCCGAACAGGCCATATCAGAAATGGTCAGCTGAATCATCTTTCTAGACTCCCACTTAGGACGGAACGATGAGCAGGGCCATAGCACTTCCCATCATTACAAATCCTACGAGAGTTAGGCAGCTTTGGGTCGCCTAAGCATGGCAAGAGGCTGTTCCACTTCTGCAAGAACTGTTGCGGGCTGCCACTGACACTGCAGCTGTCCATCAACGAGGGTCCACTCTGCTTGAACTTGAAGTTGAGGCTGTTCTTCCTGCCAATGGCTACGTCGAATCCACATAGTCTGCTCCCTGACTGTTGTGATTACTGAATTGAGTTTCCCCCCAATTCAGCCATAACTCAGTGATCTTGGATGATGACCAACGTGATACCGATCACGCAATAAGCAGCTTTAACCAACAGGGCAGCACTAAACCGTAGGCATGGCCGCATAATCGATTAATTCCAATAGTTTTTGTCGCAGAGTGTTCAATCCCAAGCGTTCTTGCGCTGAAATAAAGACAGCTTGGGGAAACTGGTCTTGGGCAATCGCCAAGGCTTCACTGCTAACTTGATCCATCTTGTTAAAGGCAATCAATCCTGGCCCCGGTGTAATCGGCATAGTTCCTAGCAAATCCATCACCGATCGCAAATGATTTTCCCAATCGGGATGAGACAAATCCACAACATGCAGCAAAACGTCAGCATCCGTCACCTCTTCCAAAGTTGCTCGAAAAGCATCCATCAACGGGGGAGGGAGATTATGAATAAATCCCACCGTATCCGTTAGTACTAAAGTCCGCATCTGATGGGTTTCAGGATCGGGAATACTAAGGCGACGGGTCGTAGGGTCGAGGGTGGCAAAGAGCTGATCGGCCGTATAAGCTTCGGCGTTGGTCAACACATTCAGCAGGGTCGACTTGCCGGCATTGGTATAGCCCACCACAGCAACGGACGGAACTCGCTGATGCTGACGACGTTGACGCAGACGGGAACGGTGAGCCTGGAGCTGGTTGACCGCCTGTTGCAAGGTATTGATTCGGCGTTGAATGGCTCGTCGTTCTGTTTCCAGCTTCGTTTCTCCCGGTCCTCGAGTACCAATACCACCCCCAAGGCGAGACATGGCTTGGCCTCGCCCTGCCAATCGCGGCAGCATGTATTCCAATTGCGCGAGTTCCACCTGTAATTTGCCCGCCTGGGATTGGGCTCGCTGGGCAAAGATATCTAAAATCACTTCCGTGCGATCGACAATACGAATGCCAATTTGGGTCTCTAAATTACGCACCTGAGACGGGGAAAGATCTAGATTAAAAACAATTAGCGTCACCCCTAAGGTTTGGGCCCTTAGGGCAATTTCCTTGACTTTACCGGCTCCCACAACCGTTTGGGGATGGGGATGAGACCGCTTCTGGTGAATCGTCTCTACCACGACTCCGCCAGCACTCTCCACTAAGAGCGCCACCTCTGCTAAATTAGCCTTCATCTCTGCTTTAGAGACGGCTTGAGGAATCACCCCAACCATTAACACCTGCTCAGTTTCAGCTGTCTCTGACAAGCGAGGGTTCAGAGAGCGTCCAAATTCAGACTCTAAGGCTTCCACCAAATCCATCAAATTCTGTTGAGCCAACTGTTCGAGACTCAACGGGGAAGAAATGGTCCAAGGGGTGGTTGGATCAGGCACGAGATGAGCCAGGTAGGTCGACCGAACATATCCCGTGGCTCCACCACCGCGCCGCTCAAAACCAGAGCCCGTCATGGTAAGGACGGCCAAAGCATCTAAGCGCTGTAAGGCCATCGCCGTTAATGCAGACTCCTTGGGGACCTCTTGTTTAAGGGTGGTGGCAACACAGCGAATGCCGCTCAAGCGATCTGCACCATATCGAGGCAATTCTAACGGGGGGATTTGGGTTTGCCGGGGAGACCCCACACCCACCCGAATCACCTGGCCACGACGGTTGAGATAGGTGCTGATGGGCTGATGAATATCCGTACTGATGGCAGCTAATCGCTGGGCAAAGTCAGACGTCGTGATGCGATCACTCGGAAGTCGCTGATGGTAGAGTCGCCGCAGCTGCTTGATTTGATTAGATTTTAAGCCTTTGAGATTACCGTAAATCGTTTCGATAAGTCTTCCTTGCCTTGCCAAAGCAAGACGACATCATTGCCCCTCAATTGTAGAGTTGCCCAAAAAAAACTGGCAATGGTCGTCAACGATCCTTAATGAGGGCTATTTCTTCTGAGCCTTAAAGTAGGCTTCCAAGACTTTTAAGGCAATAGGACCTGCCGTAGATCCCCCACCCCCACCTGTATTTTCACCAAAGGCCACCACTACAATTTCCGGGTTATTAAAGGGAGCATAGGCCCCAAACCAAGTGTGGGAAGAGCGAGGGGGGTCTTCAGCCGTCCCACTTTTACCCGCTGCCGGGGGAATACTAGGCACATTTAACGCCTGACCTGTACCGCTGGTGACCACCGCTCGTAAACCCGAACGAATCGTATTTAAGGTCTTGGGTTTTAAATTCAGGGAGGTCCGCCCTTGGTCATCGGGCTGATCGGACTGGAATAGGTGAGGGGTGACTTTATACCCCCCATTGGCAATGGCAGCAAAAATGAGGGAGACTTGGAGGGGACTGAGTTGTACTGCCCCCTGCCCGATAGAAACCATAACGGTGTCAGCGGGATACCAGGCGTCTTTAAACACCTCTTTTTTCCAAGCTGGATCAGGAATAAACCCAGAAGACTCTCCTGGGATATCAATGCCCGTTCTCTCTCCAACCCCTAAACGCTTAGCCCACTCAATTAGAATTTTGGGACTGGTCCCCACGCCCACACGCCCAAAAAAGGTATTGCTACTCCACTGCAAGGCCGTTTGAAAACCAATCACGCCAAAGCCTGCCCCATTCCAATCTCCCACACCATGCACTGAGGCTGAGGTGGCTACCAGAGCATTGGGGGAATATTTACCGGATTCAATTCCTGCGATCGCAGTGGCGATCTTGAAAGTACTCGCAGGGGGAAAGGCCTGCATGGCCCGATTGACAAAGGGGAATTTGCGGTTTTGTAACTCTTGCCATTGCTTTTCTGTAACGCGCTTGGCAAACCAGTTGGGGTTAAATCCTGGATAGCTGGCCATAGCAATAATAGCGCCATTCTTAGGATTGATGGCGACCACCGCCCCTTGCCGTTTGCCTAAGGCCTTTTCGGCTGCCTTTTGCACGTCTAAATCAAGGGTGAGTTTGACATCCTCGCCAGCGATGGGTAATTTTTGGCCCAAGATTTGCACAATCCGGCCTGCACCATCCACCTCAATTTGGTTGCCCCCCCAAGTGCCCCGTAGCTTTTGTTCGTAGGAGGCTTCAATCCCTAATTGGCCAACCACATCCCCTAGGCGATAGGGCTTCTTTTGTTGGCGAGCTAACTCTTCTTCATTAATCTCGCCGATATAGCCAATTACCTGAGAGGCCAGTTCGCCATGGGGGTAATAGCGAATGGCTTCCTTATCAATTTCAACCCCTACAATGTCGCTCATCCGTTCCGACAGCGCCACCACTTGGGGAAAGGTCAAGCCTTGAGCCACGCGGACTAAGGAAGTTGAGTTATGGCCTTCTACCTCTACGCGCTCCTGAATTTCCGCTTCAGGAATTTTAAGAATTGAAGACAGGACATCCACCGTTTGGGACCACTTTTCGTCTTTTTGAGCAATGGGCCAAACAAAAACGGAATAGGTATAGGTGCTGTTCGCCAGAATCCGGCCTTTACGATCTAGGATTTTGCCCCGTTCAGGCCGTTTTGGAATTAAACGAACTCGATTTTCTTCGGCTCTCTGAAGATTCAGTGCCCCTTCAGTAATCTGCAAAAAACTGAGGCGCGGAACAATCGCTCCAAACAATAAAAGGCTGATAAAGCCACCAAAAACAAACTTCCGAGGGCCAGATCCGACACTGCGCTGAGAACGCTGACGTCGTGGTAGAGAAAATGATTGATTAGAAAGGGACATTGATCCTGTTGGATAGGGCACACTCGCATAATCCGCATGACATCGGTAGGAAGCGCCTAATCTTCGAAAAAAGCTCTAGCTAAGGCTACCGCGATATTCTAGCCCATTACATCCCAGAAGCGTACAGCAGCTCTTTCCGTGAACATGCTATTTTCTATCCTAAGTGTTAAGCTTACGAACACCCAAGCAGGGATCCATTGTGTATATCTACTCACCCGTAGATAAGGTATTCCGTCTTTGGGGATCGTACAGCCATGGTGTGGAGTGTATTGTCCAATGTCTGTTACTTCTCAATCTAAGCAGAAAAGTGTTACCAAAAGCGATCGCACCGTTCAACCTGCCAAACTAGCGCGCAAAGTCGTGGCAGCCGCAAAAGATGTGAACTTATTCGGAACGGATGGAATTCGAGGCCATGTCGGTCAACATCTCACCCCTCAATTAGCGCTCCAAGTGGGCTTTTGTGCAGGACTTGAGTTGGGACAAGATGCATCTCCTCATCAGCCCTTTATCTTAGGCCAAGACTCTCGCAACTCTAGTGATATGTTAGCGATGGCGCTATCGGCAGGTCTGACCGCCGCTGGGCTAGATGTTTGGCATATCGGATTATGTCCAACCCCCACCGTTGCCTACTTAACCCATCACACCGAAGCAGTAGGTGGCGTGATGGTCTCTGCCAGTCATAACCCGCCGGCAGATAATGGCATTAAATTTTTTCAAGCCAACGGTACTAAGCTCCCTCCCACCACTCAAGGGAAAATTGAACAACGGATTCGAGCCTATAGCCAACAACAGCCCTCAGGCACTTGGGGACATCATTTCCATCGGCCTGAACTGACAAAATCTTATACTGATGCAATTCAAACCCCTTTACACGCTCAAGTCGATTTCCAAGGGTTGAAAGTCGTTCTGGATCTCGCTTGGGGCGCAGCCACTCAGTTAGCGCCTGCTGTCTTTAAAGCCATGGGGGCTGAGGTCATTTGTTTACACGATCAGCCGGATGGTGATCGTATTAACGTCAATTGCGGCTCTACACATTTAGCCCCCTTGAAAGCAGCCGTTAACTTACATGAGGCTGATGTCGGCTTTGCCTTTGATGGCGACGCCGATCGCGTGCTCGCGATTGACTGTCAAGGCCGCACCGTGGATGGCGACTATATTCTCTATCTGTGGGGCAAAGCTTTACAGCAGCAAAATCAGTTGCCCAAAGACCTGATTGTAGCCACGGTCATGTCCAATTTAGGATTCGAATTGGCTTGGCAGCAGCAAGGCGGCACCCTCTTACGAGCAGCAGTGGGTGATCAAAATGTTCATGCTGAGATGCTCAATCACGGCTCCATGCTAGGGGGCGAGCAATCTGGCCATATCCTATGTCCACACTATGGTGTCAGTGGCGATGGGTTGTTAACGGCATTGCATTTGGCAACCATTATTTGTCAAAACAAGACCCGCCTTTCCTGTTTAGTGGATGACAGCTTTCAGACTTATCCCCAACTTCTCAAGAATGTGCGCGTCGAAGATCGCGATCGCAGACGCAATTGGCAAGAGTGCCAACCCCTCCAAACCCTGATTGATCAAGCTACGGACGATATGGGGGATCAAGGTCGAATTCTAGTGCGGGCTTCCGGCACAGAACCTCTCATTCGCGTCATGGTAGAAGCCCGCGATATGAGAATGGTCAACCATTGGACAGACCAATTAGTCCGTGCGGTTGAAACCCATCTAGCCTAAAGCATCACTAGCTCGCCATTCACTTCTAGGCGTTTATAGTTGCTCAGGCATAAATAGCGATCGGCTAGGGTATCGGCATGGCTGGGTTCTAGCCAGCCTAACTCTCGCAGCAAGTGAATGGCGACGGCATATTTCGCCCGCTTTGCACCATCCTTAACTTTAATCGCTAAGCCTAAGCCTTCACCAATGCGACCCACACATTGCACGCCTTCGGCTCCCGACTTACTGACTAATTCTCCAGCAGATAAGGTCATTAAATCCGTATCAAATTGGCCTTGCCCTGCCACCAACGTGGGGTGGTGAATCATCGCCCGCATCACCCGCTCAATATTTAAATTATTACCCGCACTGAGATGGGCATAGAGGGTCGCGATTTGCTCTAACTGCATATAGTAGGTCGGTACACCGCAGTCATCGTGGGTGCGCATAAATTCTGCCGCTGGCATTTTCAGCAATTCCGCCATCTGGTTGAGAATCAACTGCTGAACCTGATGCCGGGCCTCCATATAGGTATTTAAGGGCCACTGACATTGTTGGCAAACCGCCAACATCCCTGCATGTTTACCCGAGCAATTATGTTCTAGGGGACTATCTAAACCTTGGGGAGTTGGGCATTGCAAGGCCGTCGGATCGATATCGCAGTGCCAAAGGATGTTAAAGACTTGCCGAACTTGCTCGACCGTATGATGGTGGGACCCACACATCACCGCGAGATCCCGGTCGTTGAGATCAAAATGCTCCATGGCGCCGCTTGTCACCACCGCTAGAGCCTGAACCGGTTTTAAGGCGGAGCGAATAAAGCAAGAGGTATCTGTTTGCCCAGCAATAGAGAGCATTCTGCCCTTGGTATCACAGACAACGGCTTCAGCTTGATGCTTGGATTCAATAATCCCTTCCCGCAGTAGATGGATCTCAAGTGCAGGGCTATGATTGCGTTTTCCCATGGTCATGCGTAAGACTCTAGCATCAGATGCTGATTGGGTAAATATATTTTTAACTGGGGAGTTAAGCTTAAGCAGTGATCAACCACCAAAGGCTAAATTCTCCTACCAAAGTCAGGCCTAGACCGAAAAGGCTTCGCCGCAAACGCTCTAGAATCGGCTGAACTTCATAGGTCCCAATTAACCGTTCTCGATCCAGCACATCGGTAGGCTTGGTCCAATATTGACCGTCATACCAACCGGTTTCTTCATAAAAGATTTTTTCGCGCAATAGGCGATCGCAAACGTAAGACCATCCCAGATACAGCCGCAAAACCAGCAATACCAGCAAGCCTGTGGCAACAACCGAGAGCGTCAAAACAAATTGGCCCAGGGATTCAGCTAAGGAAAAGCTACTGGCAGCAAAGGGAGCAGCAATCACACTGGCAATACTACCTAACTGAAAACCTCTATTGAGATATGCTGCGTCTTCTAAAGTGGCCCATCGAAAAAAACAGGATTCTTGCAGACTTTGGTACTCATTCAGAGGCTGTTGCTCAAGGGGCACAGGGCAATTAGAAACGGGAGCGTTCATCATTCACTCAACTCAAGAGGGGGAAGTGTGAACCTGAGACCACTAAACTCTATATTTCGCTAAGGATCCATCCTTCAAGTCACCTATTTATCCTAGATCAACTTGCTAGAGAAACTCACAAGGGCGCGCGAATAAGCTACCAGAATGGATAAGCAACGGAGAGAGCGTTAATCTCTATTCATTCATCGTTGAACCTACGGCACTATGAGCTTGCATGTGGCCTATAAATGCAACCAGTGCGATTTTCAATTTCTAGGGGGTCATGGAGTGGTCGGTCTCTCAACCCATCGGGTTATTGAGACGAGATCGGTCTGTATCGGCTGTTTCTCTCTATTGCCGATATACAGTGAGGATTTAAACTATCCAAAATTAGGAAAGCTATGTTTTTTGCATTCTCAATCTTTGCCCTCTAAACATCCAGTTTTTGACAAAGCAAAACAAAAGGCTTGGCAACGCCGCATTAAACGCGCAAAAAAACCATTCAAGAAAAAGCTCAAGCTAGCTCTAATTCAAGTGAAAAATGCTGAAATTTGGAATTTGATGCTTTCTGAAGTAATCTCTGGAACCGCGATCTCTGTGATGGAAGAAGAAGGGATGATACAGCTAGATCTCACTCAGATCTATTGTCCAATTTGCAACCACATGGGCACGATAAAGTTAAACTTTGCCAGCAATTGCATTTGTCCTAAATGCCACCAAGGGAGCATTACTTGCACTGTGTAGACCCGCGATTACGATGTTAGGTCACGTAAAACGGTTTGGAGCAATTTTGGCCAGGTTAAACCTTAACTTTTCTTAGAAACGTCAACGCTAATGCCATATTTGATGCCAATTTCTTGGGCGTGCTGGTGGATAGTCGCTTCATTAAAAGTAAATCTTGGCAAGATTGTGTCATCTAGCTGGAAGGCCATGCGGGTGAAGTCAGCATGTTCAGATTTCTGTAAGTTCACCGGATGCTGGAGTTTCCCTGCCTTAAAACTCAACGTAGCTTGCTGCCCATTTGCATAGGTCACCACGGAGAAGTTGCAGCACAAAGCATTGAGTAAGGCTATCCCCAATTCACAATATTCAGAACCGACTTCAATATGCTTCTTCATATTGCTGCATCCTCTCGGTCCACTCATCAATATAACTACAGCAGGAACCTGTCCATTTCGGACAGGATGCAAGGGAAGACCAGCATCATATTCAATCACAGCACCAAAATCTTTAACTAAAATTTTTACGGTGCTGCAATGTCCATCAATCGCTTCATCGATAGCATGGCAAAGCGATTGGAGCAGAAACATAGTTGACACCTCAGGATCCAACAGATCACCAACATACAGATGTGACCGACGTCGAATTGGCTCCGGCCATGGTAGAACTTCTATGTCTTGCAGGTCATGTTTGTCCATACCAGATTACCTAGATTGCCCAAGACGCTAAGCTTATTCCTTTAGACCTGTTGTTTAAGCATGGCTAAACTGCTGTACAAGTGGAAGGCCTGATCCCATTGGCTATCTTCTCGCCGTAACAAATTGATATAAGACTCAAATGCACCCAATAGCTCAAGCTGCTCAACCGCAGTATCGGCAAAAGAGGTAAAATCTGCCCACGTAGTTGCATGGGGCAAGTTTTGGGTCAGCAAGGTGGTTAAGCCACGCCAATTCGCCCAAGAGGTTTCCTGATCCACTTCCGTGAGCTTGATGCCTTGGTTGAATTGATAGGCTGCATCATAGAATCGCAAAATACAGCCTTTTTGGGGCAAGTGCAGATCGCAGAATTGAGCATGATCCTGCGTCTTTTCTTTGCGCTGCAGCTTACCACGCGGATCGCGATCTACAACCTTTTCAAAAATAGGAACTAGACCTTCAACCCGTTGAGTTACATCAGACCACTGGAATCGGAATGAATTTGTTTGTTGCGAGTGATGATCAGACACCAAGACTTCCGGTGAGGGCTGTGAGGATTGAATATAGCAGACCTGATGAACCTTAAGCGTTTGAACCTGGGTCATGGTGACCGCAAAGTTAGGAATTCCTGCTGCTTGCAAGTCTTGGCCATACATCTCTAGCTCTCCAATCGGGCCAATCCGATAGAGGCGCCACCCGCGGCTGGGGATTAACATACGGGCTGTATAGGGTTCAACCTGCATGATTTTGGCAAATTTAAGGGCTGCCTCGGTTTTGGCATCTGTCGGTAAGGGTTCTAAAATCAGTGCCCCTATTTGCGTCTGCTCGGGATTCGCAGTCGCTTGACTCAGTTTGGCTTGTCGTACCGCCTGAGCATGATCTTGAAGTTGTTTGAGACCTTCGCGAGCCGCTTGGGCAATTTTGGGACCGTAATCTTCTTGGAGTAAAGCACGGAAGGTCTGCTCAGCCTGTTCATGGTCAGATTGAGCCGCTTGCAATTTCCCCAAATAGAGCTTGCCCCATGGATCGCTCATGGGGATGGCTTGAATCAATTGAGACGCCATCTGATAGTCTTGACGATCCAATGCTATGGCGATTTCTTGGTGCATACTTTTCCCCCTGGGTACGCAGTGTGTAGTTCTATTTGTGCGATCGCAATAGATACTGCCATGTAATTTGCGGTGACCGCTCTTAAGGTTCTTTGGCCTAGAGATACTGCTTGGTATCCGGCTGTTTGGGCCTGCTGGGTCTCAGTCTCGGTCCATCCACCCTCGGGTCCTACCATAACAGCAACACCTGATTGGCTCTCTTGATCTAAAGCTTGGCTGAGACAGTGCAAGAAATTCGGTGCTGACGGCTCTACAGTACAAATATATCGTTGCCAGTCGCCCTGATCATCCTGCATCACTGTTTTTTCAAAGGAGGCCGGATCCAACACTTTAGGAATAATCTGCCGGTGGGACTGCTCAGCTGCTTCTGTGGCAATCCGCTGCCATCGTTGAATACGATTAGAACTCGGTTTCAGCAGCGTTCGCTGGCTAATGAGCGGCACAATATAACTGACCCCTAATTCCGTTACACTCCGAACCACTTGGTCAAAATGATTCCCTTTCGGAGGGGCAGCCAGTAACATCATCGGCATCGCCAGCTCAGTCTGCTCACCTAAAGCTTTCAACCGCCTGGCGAACCTAGCATCAGGTTGCAACTCCGCTACCCAGAGTTGTCCCTGCCCATTCATGGCAATAAAGCGATCGCCATGCCCCAGCCGCAACACATCACAAAGATAATGTTGTTGATCACTCGTCAAATGAATCTGATGATCTTGGAGTTGCTCAGGGGCTATTGCTAACCGCTGCAGTTGGGCCGCACTATGGTCCACAAGTTTAGGTTTACCTAAGGTATTGGAAATTTTGCGATGGCAACTATCGCTACAGGTATATAAAAACTATTAAACCCAAAAAAAGGGAAGTAGCGATCTTGCTTTATCCCAACCCTGTCATTCTAGTCAACCTAAACCGATAAATTTCTGGGCTCGCGCACGGGTACCAACCCCCTGAAGAAGGCAAAAAGCAGGGGTCGCTGATGCATTAAACAAAGTCCCGCCAAAAAGCCATGTGGGACCTCAGGAGTTGTGCTATTTTGTAAAGGCTGTTAACACTTCACACATCTGAGAATTCGGGTGTTTCTCACCAATTATTGGTCATAAGAAATGCACTCAGATGGAGGTTGAAACCCGAATAGGAGAAAAATATGCCCGTTATTAGTTTGGCTCAAATGCTTGAGTCAGGAGTTCACTTCGGCCACCAAGCTCGCCGTTGGAACCCCAAAATGGACCCTTATATCTTTACAGAGCGTAACGGGGTTCACATCATTGATTTGGTGCAAACCGCCCAGTTGATGGATGAAGCTTACCACTACGTCCGGTCTGCCTCAGAATCTGGCAAGAAATTCTTATTCGTAGGCACGAAGCGACAAGCCGCTGGCATTATTGCTCAAGAAGCCGCTCGATGCGGTGGCTACTATGTCAACCAGCGCTGGTTGGGAGGCATGCTCACCAACTGGACCACCATTAAAACCAGAATTGAGCGTCTCAAAGATTTAGAAAGACGCTACGAGAGCGGTATTTTTGACCTCTTGCCCAAGCAAGAAGCGTCAATGTTGCGCCGGGAGCTGGATAAATTGCAGAAATACCTCGGTGGTCTGAAGCAAATGCATAAGATCCCCGATGTGGTCGTGATTATTGATATCCGCCGGGAATACAACGCGGTGCAAGAGTGTCAGAAATTGGGACTACCCATCGTGTCCTTGTTAGACACCAACTGCGACCCGGATTGGGTTGATATTCCCATTCCTGCCAATGATGATGCGATTCGCTCCATCAAACTGATCATCGGCAAGCTCGCTGACGCCATTTATGAAGGACGGCATGGACAAGTCAGTGCTGAAACCTTCGAAGGCGACGACATTCCCTCTGCCATTGACTTTGAGGATGAGACGCCGGAACCCGTCGCGGAAGTAGCAGACGCTGAAGTTGCAGCAGCCGAGCCTGTTGCTGAAGCAGCTCCTACAGCTGAAGCAGCCCCTGAAGAAGCTCCTGCTGAAGACGCTGCTCCTACGGCTGAGGCAGAAGAGCCTGCAGCTGAATAGAACCCTGCTGGACATCTAAGGGACGCCTACTGTTCGCTCTTAGATGTCCCTTAACGTTTTAGCTTCAAGATAAACACCATCATAGATACACCGAGAAAAGACCATGGCAGCAATATCAGCAAAAGATGTTAAAGAACTGCGTGATAAAACTGGCGCAGGGATGATGGACTGCAAGAAAGCCTTGCAAGAAAATGATGGCGATCAAGAAAAAGCCATTGCCTATCTGCGCAAAAAAGGCCTCTCCCAGGCGGGTAAAAAGTCCGGTCGCGTCACCGCTGAAGGACTCGTTGATAGCTACATCCACTTCGGTGGTCAAATTGGTGTGTTGGTCGAAGTCAACTGTGAAACAGATTTTGTAGCCCGCAACGAAGCCTTTAAAGAGCTGGTACAAGACATTGCCAAGCAAATCGCCGCTTGCCCCAATGTCCAGTATGTTGATACCGATGAAATCCCTCAGGATTTTGTGGAAAAAGAGAAGGCAGTGGCCATGGGCTCTGACGCCCTTAAGGGTAAGCCCGACAATATTAAAGAAAAAATTGTCCAAGGCAAGTTAGATAAGACCTTAAAAGAACTATGTCTCTTGCATCAACCCTATATCAAAGACCAAAGCATCACAGTCCAAGAACTGCTGCAGCAGGCTATTTCTAAGCTGGGCGAGAACATGAAGGTTCGTCGCTTTACTCGCTTTGTCCTAGGCGAAGGCATTGATAAAGTTGAGTCTAACTTAGCCGAAGAAGTGGCAGCCCAAACTAAGCCTAAAGCAGAAGAGAAACCTGCGGCCAAAAAGGCTACTTCTAAGAAGAAAAAAGGTAAGAAGAAGTAAACAAACTAAAAAGGTAGACCAAGGTCTACCTTTTTAGTTTAAGCGATTATAGCGTGCTGCCCGCCGTTCCATTTTTGAGGCTGCTACCATCGTAAAAAAGTGATATCTAGCTCCTCAACGTGAAATAATCCAGCGATTGATATTTGGTCTTAATTGAAGCTGGGTACAATTGCATAACGATGCGATCGCAACCTGCGATTCTCGTTATCTTAGTGGCTACGCGCCGATTGGTAATGATGGTCCCAGAAATTACGCAAATTCAGCAAAGCCTTGATCAACTGGATAAAAAAACCGTTGAATTAACTCACAAAGTGCATGAGCAGTATGGGCAGTATTTAACCCTGCTTGGCCCTGCCGTCTCCCAGAAGCTCATTCAGGCTAGCTATCATCTCTGTACCCAGGTAAATCCAGCTAGCTTTTTAAAACTGTCTTTGAATCAGCAACAAACCCTGCAACAAGAGGTGCAGCGGCTGGGCACCAAATTACAGGAAACGCTAAAAGCCGTTACTCAACCCTTAACCGATGTCACTCAGCATGAGAGTGTGGATCCTGAGCATTTATCGCATCTCTTGCAAGATATGGAACAGGCGATTCTAGACGCTTTGCGCCAAATTTCCCAGCAGGCCAATGAATGCTTACAAGAATATGACATTGTTAACATCAACTCCATGGATTTGCTGTTTGATATTGCCAGAAAAGCAGCTGAACAGGGGCGACCGATCACCAGCGCTCCCCATTTAATCAAAGCGCTCATGGACGATCAGAACGACTCCCCTGAAGACAGCTCAGAACCAGTAGTGGCGATTTTCCTGCAATTATCAGATTTAGAATTTAACGACGCGGAAGTCATGAATGAACGACATCAACTCCGTCAGCTGTGGCAAGAGCTAAAAACCTTACAGGAAGCGTTTACCAAAAAGCAACGAGAAAAGACCGTTGCTGAAGCCACAGCAGCTTGGCGAGCCAGTTGGTTTCCCGCAGAAGTCAGCGAATAAACGCGACCAGGTCCGTTTCAGCAAAATCGATCAGAAAGATAAATAGTTCTAGTGCTTCTTTAGGAACTTTTCTAAAAGTTTGACAGACTGACTTTTGTGTCAGGTTTGCAAGAGTAAGGAGCGGCTCTGATGATGCGTTTCAAATCGGTATCCACAGCACTACTAAGCGGAACAGTCATGGTTCTCGCGGGTGTGCTTCCCATTAGACATAGCCAAGCCGAAACCCTGACCTATCCCAAAACGGTGCAAGTGAAGCCAGGGGGGGCCAGCATTTTTGCCCAGCCCAGAAACTCTGGGGAAGTGATTGGAGAATATAAAGCTGGGGTCATTCTCAATCCAACCCTGCGCGTTTTTAGCAATGAAGGGCAAATTTGGTTAAAAGTAGGCGACCATTGGATTCCTGAAGCTTCATTACGGGTGATAGAGGGTCCACCCCCTGCCGCAGCCCAGTCCCCGACTCCACCTACCTCGTCGCCTTCACCGACCCCTGAGTCCCCTTCAAAACCCTCTAAGCCCTCAACGCCAGCAACACCCTCAGCACCTAAAGGAAAACCTCTAGCTGCTCCGGTTGTTAAAACCCCACGAACGGCAGAGGTGATTGCCAAGGACGCAGACGTTGCCATTAATGTCCGCGAGGAACCCACTACTGACTCAAAATCTTTGCTAGCCGTTAAGTCAGGGGAGCCTGCTGAGGTTTTAAAGCAAACCTTGGGCAAAGATTCCTATACTTGGTACAAACTGAAATTCACTCGATTGGGAGCAGAAGGGTGGATGCGCGGTGACTTTGTCAAAGTCCGCACTCAACAATCTCAGCCTCAAAGCACAGCCGCTCCGCCTAAAAATCCAGGTGCTATCACGTCCCCCCCTGGTGTATTTGTCGCTCTCAAAACGACCCCAGCTCAGCAAACCGCCACTCAGTATCGGGCTAGTTCTGGCCAGAACGTTGAACTCCTCAAAATGGTCAAAGGCGAAGATGGATTGGCTTGGTACAACGTTCAGTTTCTCGATAATGCCGAGGCCAAAGGGTGGGTTCGAGGCGATCAGGTGAGATGGCTGGTGAGCTATACTCAACCCAAAGCGGCTAAGTTGAGCGCTTCCCCAGGCCAGATCATTTCTTTTTATGCCCAGCCCGCTGAGGAAACAGCGTTGCCCCTTCGCGGCATCTCAGGTCAAACCGTAGAGGTTTTGAAACAGACCAAGGGCAACAATGGCTATGCTTGGTATTCAGTCAAAGTGCAAGATAAGCCAACGGCTCAAGGCTGGGTCAAAGGCGAGAATGTCCGCTTACAGCTATAAATACCGTAATCGTGGCGACCTAAAAAGCGACGATGGGACAAGCCATTCGCCTCTAGTCGTTCATCGATAACAAAACCTTTTGGGTACCGCGCTGTTGCGCCACTTCAAACGCTTGAATGCCCTGAGACAAGGGAAAGGTGGTTTGGATCAGAGAGGTGACATCTACTGCTGACTGGTCCAATAGATCTAAAGCCTTGGCAAAAGGGCCACAGCGAGATCCCAACACGGTCAGCTCATCGACGACGATAGCAGCCGCATCAATGGTTAAATGCTCGGCATAGGTACTTTTGAGTACTAACGTTCCTCGGGGACGCAGAGCTTTACGCGCCAGGTCAAACCCTTGAGGATTACCTGTACATTCAACGGCAATATCAAAAGACCGCAGCTGTGCCTGGAGATCAGGTTCAAAGCCAGTTGCAATCTTTCGGGCTGAGAGATTCGCTAATTTCTCGGCATGACGCCCCACGACAAAGAGTTGACATCCCGTCAGCGCT
This sequence comes from Acaryochloris marina MBIC11017, assembly GCF_000018105.1. GTDB lineage: Bacteria > Cyanobacteriota > Cyanobacteriia > Thermosynechococcales > Thermosynechococcaceae > Acaryochloris > Acaryochloris marina. Next base: position 3,454,759 of record NC_009925.1, on the reverse strand, counting down.
AAGGTTTGGGCAACCAGCTGCCCCAGCTTGCCATCACCGACAACCAGCACCTGGTGGGAAGGAGTGATGGCGATTTGTTCCTGAATCTCTAAGGCTGCTGCGAGAGGTTCCGTAAACGTAACCACTTGATCGGGAAGATGATCGGGAACGGGATGGAGATTCTCAACGGGTAACGTTAAATATTCGGCAAAAGCCCCATGACGATTGACGATACCTAAAACAGACCGTTGTTCACAGTGGGTCGATAAATGACGACGACAATAGTCGCAGTTGCCACAGGCTGCATTGATTTCACCGACCACTCGCTTGCCTTGCAAATGAGCAGGTCCCTGTTCGACCTGACCAACAAATTCATGGCCCAGAATACCGGTATAGGGGTAATAGCCCTTGATTAACTCCAGATCGGTATTACAAATGCCTGCTTGTCGCACTCGGACCAAGGCTTCATCCACATGAGGTTGAGGCAACGGCAAATCCGTGCGATGCCGAAGCTGATTGTTTTCTAACCAAAGCCCTTGCATAATCTCCTCCACAGTCATCTAATCCAGCAATGGCAAACCGTTCTTTCTGATGATTGCTCAAGCCATCCATCAGGCATTGTTTTAACTAATTGGGTATAAATTTGATATTTCTGTAACTTATTTAAAGGTTTGACGTAGAAAATTAAAGGGCAGAGAGCGGTTGGCATAAGCCTTGAACCAAAACGGTGTGATCTCAGAGGGAAGTAAGCTGTGATCTGGGTTTTGCAATACTAAGGACAGGAGTGATATACCTGAATTGTAACTCTTACGTTCAATGAGGCTTTGAAGGCATTATGAAGCGCCACCAGATCACATCTATGATTGCGTTGTCCGTCGTGGCTGGTGCAACCTTGGTTATGGGAGCTCAACCTGCACAAGCCGGTGAAGCACGATTTAGTTGTGCCCTAGGCAGTGGCACCCCTACTACCATGGCAAAAACCAAGCGAGGTTATGTACCCGTCATTCGCTGGACCTCTGAATATTTTGGCGCTTCCGGTTGGTCCCCAGAAGCTCGCTGTGCCGAGGTTACGGATCGCTTCAACTCCTATTATCAAAAGGACACCCTGAATTTCCTGACCACCGGTCGGATGAATCGCCAGTCTGTCGTTTGTGTCGCGAACTATAACGGGGGTCCTTGCAGTGGTTTATTGTTTACCCTCAAGCCAGGCAGCAATCCTGGGCGAACCTTGCAACAGCTCCTTAGCGTTCGAGTCGGTGCATCAGGGCCTCTGAATGAGTCTACGGCCCGCGTTTATATTGACATGGAAGATTTCTTGAGTAAGGCACCGGTTGAGAAAGAAGCAGGGGCAACCCAAAGCACCCCTCAACCCAAAATTGAATCCACGACTCCAAGCTCTACAACCACCCCTGCCGCGACTAAGCCTTTGGGATTGTGGTAAACCTCTAAATCTTTGGTCCATGCCGGTTGGGAACGAATGATTTAGATAACAACTATAAATTCAGGCTAACCTGAGCAAGAGAGCTTCTCAAGCCAGCATTAGCCTGAATTTTCTCTTATTCAGGTGTCGTACCCCTAACACGCAGCGCTGGTGAAGGCAGTTATGGGCAAGAGCAATCAGGTTGTTACTAGCAAATGTTCTGAGATTCACGCTGGATACAGCAGGTCATACAGCATAGCCTTAGACCATCAACCCACCGACGATGACCACTAGCGTATGATTGCTATCAATATGGATCATGAATCAGGACGTAAAGCAATTAGATAGCATGGTCCCCACGTTAAGTCTGTACTCCTTATGCACCATAGCGCTATGGCTACCGGGCATACCCCCTAGTGCTGAACTTTGTGCTCAAGTCCCTGGGGTGCCGTTGCTCGCAGCTCCTGCGAAGACTGAACCGCACCCCGTCTCGGTTGAACGGTTACGCCGTTATGCGCGAACCATCACCGTAACGGTGTGGGTAGATGATCGATGGAGTTCTGGGATTTTAGTCCATCGCCAAGGTCAGACCTACACGGTGATCACGAATCAGCATGTCGTCGCCGTTGGCAAACGCTATCAAGTGGTGCTGGCAGATGGGCAGCGTTATGGCGCCGATCTAAGGCCATCCCCAAACCAGGAAAAGAACGATCTGGCGGTACTAGAATTTCAGAGTCCTAACGTTGCTTATCCCGTCGCTCGGTTCGCTCCCTCTTTGTCACTAGTCCCCGGAGTTCCTGTTTTTGCAGCCGGATTTCCCATTGCTCAAGCCTCAGCCAACCAACCTCAATTTCGCTTCACCTCAGGACAGGTCTCTCTGATCTCTGATCGGGTATTGCAGGGTGGTTATCAGATTGGCTATACCAATCCCATCCAGAAAGGAATGAGTGGTGGCCCTGTCTTAAATCGTTGGGGGCAGGTGATTGCGATCAATGGAATGCATGCCTACCCCCTCTGGGGTGACCCTTACATTTTTATAGATGGTTCAAAACCCAAGCCTGCTGAATATCAAGTGATGCAGCAGTCCAGTTGGGCCATTCCTGCAGAACGATTTCTGCAGTATATCCCCACTGCCCACAAAGTTAAGCGATAGAGGTTAGAGGACAGGGCTCGCCCCTAGAACTCGCCCCTAGAATAAGGCATTAGACAACCGATGTAAGACGGCAATCCACATATCAGACGGGGCACTGTAATACTCAATGGTATCGACCTGGTAGGTCACCCATTGATCAGGTTGCATAATCTCATTATAGTCACCGGGGCGAATATGGGACCCTTGAGCAGTCATGGAGTAGTAGTTCGTTCGATTCTCCATCACATTAATCACAAAGTTGGGGGGACTGTCACATACGGTATAGCGATGAATTTTATAGGGGCATTGAAACAACTTGAAAATTGGCATACAAAATGAACAGTTGGACGTCAAAGCATAAATTCTGGAATGATTCAAAGACTGAGATCAGCAAACCAGTGGCCAGATTAGTTGCGAGGCTCAATCCTTATCAAACTTTTAATTCAGCCCAGGGCTCTGCCCAAACCTGTAGACGATAAAATAATTCGTTGCTTAGGAAGTCGGATCAACTGTCCCTCTCGTTCCAATTCATTCAGTAAGCGCGTGGCCGTAATTCGATTAATCCCGGTAAGCTCAGCAATCAGTTGATGGGTCAGGCCAATATCCAGGAGTTGCCCTTGCTCCACCGGCTGACCAAATCGATGGCTCAACCAGGTTAAGAAATGAAGCAGGCGCTGGGGAGCGAGTTTATAGCTATTAATGAGGAAGAGATCCTCCATGAAACGAATATGCGATCGCAGTACTAATCCCAGCTCTTGACTGGAGACTGGAACCGCTCGCACTTGAACATCACTGACACTTTCCATTTGAAAGGGGGCCATGCTGGTAAAGCGTTGCCCAATACAATCTCCAACCCCCCATAGTCCTAAAGTGACTAAATCCCCTTCATCATCCCAAGTGACCGTACGAACAACACCTTGCTCAATACACCACAGATATCCTGCAGACTCATCGGGAATCACTTGTTTGGGCTTGAGTTGTAAACAATCCTGCGTGGGGCTGAACGAAGTAGCGTGCACAGCAGTCATAGGCTTATATCCAATAAACTAACTTGAGATAAGCAAGCCTTTTGGGGCTCTAGTAGTCATATTTCGGCAAATGAGACCTGCATTTCCCCCAAAGTTAGTGTTCAATATGATGGCAAGCATGTCAGTCTAAAACTAGGTCAACTTAAGTAGAAATTTGGCTCAGAGTAAGTAGAAAAAAATAGAACTTTCTAGCCTCAAATGGCGCTATTGCAAACACCAGATTTTTACATCCCCCTATCTTTTTTCGGCAAAGCACTGCTGGCCAAAAAAGCGGCAGCCCACAAGCGTTAGTAACGCTTGTGGGCTAGAAATGGATGGAAGAGGACTAGAGAGATTGCAAAAAGGCCATCAGGTCAGTCCGCTCCGGTTCAGACAACTGAAGAACCGCCTCCTTCGACGCTTGGGCTTCTCCTCCATGCCAGAGAACCGCCTCCATCAAGTCCCGCGCCCGACCATCATGGAGGAAAAACGTATGCTTATTGACGTTTTTAACTAAGCCAATTCCCCACAAGGGTGGTGTGCGCCATTCTTGCCCTTCGGCTTCGAAGTCGGGACGATTATCGGTTAACCCTGACCCCATATCATGGAGCAGCAAGTCCGTATAAGGATAAATCACCTGATTGTTGAATTCTGGATGCTCCGAGGTCTGGCCCGTCACTAGCTTGGGTGTGTGGCAACTGGCACATTGCGCTTGGTAAAACAGCTTTTCACCCCGTTGTTCTGAGACACCTTCAAGATTGCGTCTGGCAGGCACCGCCAGCAAACGCATATAGGTGGTAATTTTATCCAAAAATACGTCGCTGACTTCCGGCTGTTCACCAAATTTGAGCTCTTTTAGACAATCCGCTTGGCCTTCATTACAGCTGGGTTTAGGGAACAGGGAGGTGGTGAGACCAATATCCCCATTAAAGGCCCCTGCAATTTGCTGTTTTAAATTAGGTTGATTGGCTTTCCAGCCCAAAATTCCTAATTGTTTTTCTTGCTTGGCAAAATCCCAAACATAATTGGGGCGACCTGAAATACCATCGCCATCTTGATCTTCCGGATCCGCTTGTTTTAAAATCTCTGCTTTGGGAACCGTCTCTAACAAACCCAGGCCAAACACAGCTGGCGCGACGCGGGGCGAGAATAAGACTTCATCCCCTAGGGGTCCATAGGCCAAATCTGTGAACTGATAGCTAGGCTGTCGCACACTAAACGGTTTACCATCCGCAAAAGTGCCGGGTTCCTCTTTCCAGGTGATTTGAGTGCGGCCTTCAGAAGGGACTCCTAGTATTCCTTGCTCTTGGAGCTGTCCACCATACAAGGGATGAGGGAGAGGCCCTCCTTCTTCCGTTTGACCCGGAATACTAAGCCGAATCAGTTTGGATAACATGCGGTCTTCATGGGGCAAAGGTGGACGACCTCTGCCATCCCGTACATGACACCCGGCACAAGAATTCCGATTAAAGAGCGGCCCTAATCCATCCAGGGTTGCTACTGAACTAGGAGCCTGCACCCATTGGGTATTGAACAGGTGATCGCCAAAGACAAAAACCCGCCTTCGCTTCCGATCCAGGTTTTTAATCGGTTGGGCAAAGGCCGTTTTGGTGGCTTTACTCACCGTTGCGGCAGCACCACCAGACAGTTCGGTGCGATTGTCAGGGGAGAAGGCTTCTTGAGAAGTTACTCCACCCTGAACCACCAAAATCATCAGGGCTGTGAAAACAGCCCAGACGATCAGGAATAGGCGTTTAAACTTCATTCTGCCAAGATTTCTACAGAGGTACCGAGTACTGGGCCTAGTTCTTTAAAAGCCTCTCCCTGGTTCTCTAAAGCAGTGACCACTGCTTCAACTTCAGCTCGCTGAGGACTGCCCTGAGCAGAAGCGAGAACTTGATCAAAGGGTTGATCGATTTGAGAAGCTGATTCTTCGGTTGTAGTGAGGGCTGCCGTTATTTTCTGGTTCAGATCAGGATTCATTTGCGCCAGCAGCTCATCAAAGCCTTTGCCTTGATATCCTGCATAGTCACCAAAATAGACATTACTAATACCTTTGGCATTAAAGACAAAGTCTTGGTAGGTGGTGTCACTAAAACAAGAGTGCTCGTCTTCTTGATTCCCACTATCTAAGGCAACCGTCATCCGCTCCGACGCCATTTCAAAAGCGCTTAAGGTGGCCAGTGCTGTGAAAATTTTGCCTACAGTGGCTTTGGGATCGCCCTTCAGAAACTTAGCCCGATAATTCTCAGCATTGGGCTTCCATTCTGTTTCTAGGAAGGTTAAATCACTCACCAGCTGTTCAGTCACTAGGGTTAAGTATTGGCGACGACGATCATTGTTGTTTTGGTTAGGAATAAAGTCTTCGAAGCTACGCTGTCCCGGACCTTCATTATTGAAGTCTTGGCCCCATAGTAAGAATTCAATCGCATGCCAGCCTGTAGTCACATCCGCTTCATCCGTGACTTGGTCATTTTCCATAATGGCAGCGATGGAAATCTCAAATTTGGGATTGTTGATTAGACCGCTGTCAGGCTTTTCTTTGACGTAGTCAATAAAGGCTTCATTCATCGGCCAAGCATTGATTCGACCTTCAGGGCCTTCTTCTCCAGTTTTGGCATCCACAAAGTCAATGGGGCCTTCATAGAAACGAAAGGCTTCTGTTTGGAGATAGCTCTGTCTCGCTTGTACCCAGGCGTCTTGAGCAGCCTTATGAGACGTTTCATTCGGATTATCCAAAAAGGCTGTGATTGCCACCTGCATCATGGCCGCTTGGGTACGAGCATCCTGATAATTACGAAAGACGACCTCTGCATAGTTCTCTACATAGGGTGTGAGATCAACATTTTTCGCAGCGATGGTCTGCTGACGACCCGTCTTGTCGTGGTGATGGGCGTTGACGACACCAACGGTCGACAAGGTGACGGAACAGCAAAGCAAACAACTCAGGGTTTGAGAAAGTCTTGGAGAAATCATCATGGGCTCTGTAATCAGTACGACACTGCAAATGAATTGCAGACAAGGTGCAAAAACACTCCATATACTTGCAACAGTTCAGTATATGTAAGTGAAATTTATTTAAGATAGCCAAGAAGAAAAAAAATCAAATAGAGCTGTTGTATCCCCCACAGCTTTTGATCGTAAAGGACCTCAGGTGGTCGTAAATTTCAATCGATACCATATCACTTATTGAGAAATAAAATCAATTGATTGCAATAAGTGTCTATAGAATTTTGGCAAAGCGAACATCATTACTGGCATAGCAGGTTGTCTCTTGCCGGATTAGGGTTGCGATCGCAGCGTTCAGTACGGTGTTCTCACTGCAAAATCTCTTGCAGTTGGGTGCAGGCCGCTTCAATCTTGCTAATACTGCCGGGATTAACCAGGCCGTAATAATCGAAGGCATGCACCCGCTTATTCTGCGTCGCCTTCAGCTTGCTCCAAAACGGTTCAGCCTCAAAGGCCGCCACGGGATCTTGCTCTGGGTCCACCACCAGGACAATATCGGGATCTGCCTCCAGTACCTTTTCCGCCGAAAGGGTGACATAGCCTTCCACCGGGCTTTGGCCTTGTAGATCTGCTGCTAGGTTTTTGGCCTTAAATTGCTGGAGCAGATCTCCAGCCCAGCTATTTTTGTTGGGGGCCAAGATCGGTTGTCGACTGACTAGCACCAAGGTTGAGGCTGATTCTGAAGGCAGCTTGTTGAGACATTTTTGATAGCGAGCTAATAAAGAGGCAGGGTCGGCTCCAATTTGGTCTGCTATCTCTTCCGTTAACGTGATTAAATCCTGCCAGCCTTTGACTTCCGTCGTCAATGTAGCAATGCCCAAATCCTCCACTTTGCTAAGGGGCTGATCATGAAACCCTCTCGCACCAATCACCAGCGTCGGCTTGAGGGCAACAATTTTTTCTAAATCAGGGGCGGTTCGTCCTTGACTGACTTGGGGGAGATCTTGAAACCGCTGGTCGGTTCCAATTAATCGACTACCCGGAATGCCCACCAGCTTGGTGTCATCCAGGTGATGAATAATATCGGCTGTGAGGGAAGTCAAGGCCACGACCTTTACTGATTCGTTGGTTGTGGCATCTGCCGTCAGGGGCTGATCGCTATTGGCAGAGGGCTGTGGGTTTGAACAAGCGAACAGTTGGCTACTGAGGAGTAGTGCGGCTAGGAGCAGCTTAGAACGGTTAGTCATGGGAAGGAACGGTTGAAGGAACAGGTGTATCGGCTGCGCGGATGGCACAGATTTGTAAGCCCACGGGGCTATCCATTAGGGCAGCGGTGATGCCAAAAACTTGAGCGAGATTATGGGGGGTGAGCACTTGTTGGGGAACACCCAAATCAAAGAGTTGTCCTTGTTTCAGTAGCGCTAGGCGGGCACTATAGCGGACCGCGAGATTGACATCATGGAGAACGGTCAGAATCGTCAGTCCTCGGTCTTGATTGAGGGATTTCAGAAGCTCCAGTAATTCGAGCTGATGGTGTAAATCTAAAAAAGTCGTAGGCTCATCCAGCAGCAAGACTTTGGGATTTTGAGCTAAAGCCAAGGCTAAAAAAGCTCGCTGGCGTTCGCCACCTGATAAGTTTTCCAGGGGGCGGTTGCGAAATGACAACATCCCAGTTTGAGCCAAGGCTCGTTTAATGTGCTCATGATCTGTGGGTGTTAGGGACCATTGCCACCAGGATTGATAAGGGGTCCGGCCTAAACAGACCAGTTGGTGAACGGTTAGCCCTGCAGGTAGCGTTTGGTGCTGGGGCAAGACGGCCATCTGTTGGGCGACGGCCTGGGTGGATTGCTGTTGAATCGCTTTGCCATCTAGAAGAATCGTGCCTGCTTGCAGGGGCAACATGCGGCTGATCAGTTTTAATAAGGTCGATTTCCCGGAGCCATTCGCCCCCAATAAACTCAGCCACTCGCCCTCCTGCAGGGTAAACGCAACATCTTTAACAATGCTGGTTTGGTCATATCCACCGCTAATTTTTTGAAGGTCTAGGAGCATGGTCACACTCCTAACGGAGATATACGACGATACAGCAGCCAGATAAACAGAGGAGAACCTAAAAGAGCAGTGACTGCACCTACAGGCAGTTCAACGGCTCCTAACCGAGCCAGCAGATCGGCTAAAATCAACACCCAGGCCCCGCCAAGAGCAGACAAAGGAACGACCCAGCGATAGTCCGTGCCCACTAAGAGGCGGACACCATGGGGGACGACTAAACCAACAAAGCCAATTAATCCAGCCATGCTCACAGCACTGGCGGCTAATAGGGTAGCGATCCCACCGATTAAGAGGCGCGATCGCGTCAACGATACCCCCAAACCCACCGCTAGCTCATCTCCCAAATTGAGGATATTGATATTGCGGGACAGCAAACAGCCTGCAATCAGCGCACCGCCAATATAGGGACCAGCATTCACCACTTCTGTCCAGCCTCGTCCATTTAAACTGCCAATCAGCCAATTAAGAGCGGCTTGAATCCGACCATCATCAGACAACAAGAGTAGGGTGGTTTGTACTGCACCTAATAAAGAGCTAACCGCAACCCCACCTAAGACCAAACGTTCCACCGCAATCCCGTTGGCAGTGTGGCCTAAACGATAGACTAACGCCGAGGTCAAAACAGCGCCAACCCAGGCAGCGACGGGCAACCAGCTTAAGAAGATATTGAGGGTGAGAAGTGCGATCGCAACCAAACCAGCCCCTGCCGAAATCCCTAGGATAAACGGATCGGCCAGACCGTTTCGTAGCATTCCTTGCAATAAGGCACCCGACATTCCCAAGGCAGATCCCACCAACAGCGCAGCAGCAATCCGAGGCAATCTCAGGTCCCATAAGATGGTTTGATTCAGTTCAGGTCCTTGGTGCCACAGGGCTTGCCAGACTTCTTGCAGGCCCATATCCACGGAGCCTTGGCCTAAGGACAGCAAAATTGTAATGACGAGTCCGGCACCTAAGATGCCCATCAATGAAGCACGTTGCACAGCTTTTGAGTCCGCCTAAAACGTTGAGGGTAAATTGAACATAAGGTAAGCTCTTATCTCTTTACTCTAAAGGAGGCGGAGCAGCTGGAGCTGGGGCAGAAACTGGAGCAGGCGGTGGTACATAAGCTGGAGCCGGAGCGGGCGGTACGTAGGCCGGGACTGGGGCAGAAACTGGAGCAGGTGGTACATAAGCTGGAGCTGGAGCAGGTGGCACATAAGCCGGAACTGGGGCTGGTGCCGGAGCGGGCGGTACATAGGCCGGGACTGGAGGTGGGGCAGGGGCCGGAACCGGAGCGGATACTGGAGCCGGAGCAGGTGCAGCAACTGGAGCCGGAGCCGGAGCTGGCACTGGAGCGGGGGCTGCTGCTGGTGCGGAGGCTGGAGTCGGAGCCGGTACTGGAGCAGAGGCTGGCGCAGCAGCTGGAGCCGGAGCAGCAACTGGAGCGGGGGCCGGAGTCGATATAGGAGCTGGAGCTGATGCCGGAGAGGGAGTTCTCGGAACACTCACTGGCGTATCTGCTGGTCTAACGGGGGCTGCTGTTGGAGCGGGGGCTGCTGCTGGTGCTGGAGCTGGAGCCTGCTGCCTCGCTCGACGAGCTTTAGCGGCGGCTCGCTCTTGAGCCCGCTGCTGGGATAATGCTCGATTCTTACGAGCTTGTTCCCGCTCTTTGGCTGTCAAATCATTCGATTCAAACCGTATTTTGATGGGCTTACTTCGTCTGCCCTCTGGCACAGATTTCAGCTGCTTCTTAACCTGCTTGAAGAATTTCTTTTTATCTTTCTCTATCGCCTTATCCAGGGCTGGATCGCCTGTCGACCGCTCTAGCTGCAAGTCAACCAGCTTGCCATTTTTATAAACCGGAATAAACCGCTCTGCTAATCCTGCGGTCGTTTTCGATTTCGCGTCTTTTTTATACCCGATACCCAGTTTCTTTGAGCGTCCTTTTTGCTTAGCTTTTTTGGGCTTGAGGGGGGCTTTCGGTTGAGTGTTTACTGCTGTTTTCTTCGGTCCCTCGGACGGTCTGGCTTTTCCTCGCCTGGGCTTGGACCGAGACGGTTTGCCTTTGGATGTCTTGCTTTTCGAGGTCCCTGATGTTTTGGTGGTCGATTTGGCTGCTGTTTTCTCTGTTGATGAGCCAGCAGGTTTATCTGCTCCAGTTTTTACTGGTGTCTGAGATGGAGCATCTCCTTCTGATGTGGAGGACGTGGGTTCAGACTGCTCAGATGTTTCGGCTGTGGAAGGGTATTCCTCTGGGGCTTCACTGGTCTCGGGTTCTTCTGTTGGCGTTTCAGATGGCTCAGTTGCTTCTGGAGATTCGGGTTCTTCCAGAGGTTCTGGGAGTTCTTCAGGCTCTGGAATCGATGGCTCTGGCACTGAATTCAATGCCACAGGTTCTGGTAGATCTGCGACAAACTCGGCGGCGTCGGGAGCTACCGGCTCTGGTTCTTCGAACTCTTCTAGAATCGGATCTTCTTCTTCAATTTCTTCTTCTGGTGCGTCTACGACGGCAATTTCAATGGCATCTTCCTCAGCTAGATCAATCTCTTCAGAGGAGGGTAAACCGACACTAATTCCGAAAAACAAAGAGTGCAACACTAGGGACCCTGGCAAAGTACATGCCAGAACGGTGCGGACAAAGCGCTCTTCATTCTCTTTATTAGTGCTAGAGAACGGATTGAGACTCATGTGGATAACTGAGAATATATCGGTTTAAACGATACACAATATTCTTAGTAAATGAAAGTTATCTATGAACTTTATCAAGGTAAATAAAATTCTCAAGATCTACTAAAAATAGAGTTTTTCAGGAAAATTTGGGCAATTTACTTCTTTATCCCATCAATAAGGAATTTCTATTTATGACTTGACATCCTTTTACTTACTTGACAATCTATATCATTAAAGATACGGTCTCATCTATGGCCGATTGTGCCGATATCTCTAATGAACTAGATGGCTTAGGTTCAGCAAGGGTGATTGCTGTATCAGGGTCTCAGTTGTGAGTCTTCACAGGATTAGCGCGTCTTAGAGCCAGTGCCGGTTTCGGTCACATCAATCGGTCTTCCCTATCGCAGTATGGAGTGGTATACATACATGCAATTTGGCCAAATCATTACGGCGGGGGGAATTGTAATGCTCCCTCTCATGGTATTTTCACTAATTGCTACGGCTCTGGTGATTGAGCGATTGATCTTTTGGACCAGGCTTAATCGCAATCAACTGCGAATCGTTAAGCGGACGCTGCAGCTCTATCGGCTTGATAATGTTTATGATGCGTTGGGGTATGTGCAGGAGCAGGCAAAGTATCCCATAGCGCGCATTTTCTTAGCAGCTCTATCGTTAGAGGAGCCCACACCGGATGAATTCCGTTTGGCGTTGGAGAGTGAAGCCCAAGCTGAGCTACCCACGCTAAAGCGGTTTACCACGGTGTTTGACACCATTATTAGTATTGCCCCTTTACTGGGACTCTTGGGAACGGTATTGGGTCTGATCAACTCCTTCTCTTCACTGGATATGGGCAATATCGGGGGGAGTGAAACAGCAGGAGTAACGGGGGGAATTAGTACAGCCTTAATCTCAACAGCTGCAGGGTTGATTGTGGCGATTTCAACACTTATTTTCGCCAATGCATTTCGCAGTTTATACCAGCGCCAGTTGGCTTTTATTCAAGAGCATGGGGGACAGCTGGAGTTGCTGTATCGTCACCGCTATGAACGAGGCAGGGTGAATCATGCGCTTACCCGATGATCCAAGTCCATCGGCTCAAATCAATATTGTGCCGATGATTGATGTTATTTTTGCCATTCTGTCCTTTTTTATCATTGCCACGTTATTCCTCAACCGCAGTGATGCCTTACCTGTTAATTTGCCCCAGGCAAAAACAGTAAAACCACAGCTATCGACGAAGGTGACGGTCACCATTGGTGAGACGGGGGATTTAGCACTCAACCGAGAACCGATCCAGCTGGATGCTCTAGTAACAGAAGTTCAAGACTTAACGGAAACAACCGAAAAGGTCGTAGTGATCATCCATGCGGATGAGCAAGTGGGGCATGGCCGCGTTGTGACGGTGATGGATCGCATTCGCGAAATTGAAGGCGCAAAGCTGGCCATTGCCGCCACAAAGAAACCATGACGACTACCGGATCACGCCACAACCAGCGTGTCAGAGGCCAAAAAATGGGCCAGATGATAGGCTCGCTCTTCTGTCTCAAGCAGCATCTGCTCATATAGATAGCGAGTGCCGCGATCTCCGAGACTTTCTGCCTGGGACGCTTGGCTACGAAGCAGTTTGATCACAGCCTGTTCAGCAGCTAGGTCATGCTCCACCATGGTTCGACAGTTATACACACCATCTGCTTCGGGTTCAAAACAACATAGCTCCGCTAGCTTGCTAAAACTAGCGGCGGGTACCCCTCCTAAACCATTTAGACGTTCGCCAAGATCATGAACATGGCTTTTGGTGGCATCCCCACACTCTTGGAAAAAGTTGTGGAGCTGGTAAAACTCAGCCCCTTCGACAACAAAATGATGCTTTTGATATTGCAAATACAACGCCTGAAAACTAGCCAGGGCAGTATTCATACCCTCGCAAATCGGTTCAGTAGCAGACCGATCCAGCAAGACTGGATTGTCAGCTATCTGGCCGAAAGGTTGAACTACAGCAGTAGACATAATATTCCTCTCTCAGAAAATGGCACGTGCAGGCAGACATCTCTTTTTCTCTGGAATTGAGATGCCTGTGGGCGTTTGGCTTCAAGCTTTGCCTTTAAAGGTAACGTTTTCCCCTCTCAAAAGGTTTAAATCTGCTATCTCTTAACCTCCTTGGATGACTATGACTCGATTTCATGCCTCAGCTTTCTCTCTAGCCTTACTCCTTACAGGTGCTGGTATGCTTAATGCTCAGCCAGTCTTGTCCCAAGTTGAAGATAAACCGTTAGACATAACAAAACAGTCAAACCAAACACGCTGTTTGTTAACCTCAGATGACTGTCCCCTGGATGTCACTGCTGATGTCACGACTGGAGTAGAACCAACCGTCCCAACGGTTATTACGGCTGAGGGTATTCCTGACATTACAGAAATAGAGTTGCCCATATCAGATGCCCAACTCTTATCTCAAGAGAGTCCTGATGAAGCCGATCTCCCTGCTGCAGAAGAGGAGGCAGCGCCGACTGACACCGTGGATGAAGAAGTAGAGCTGGAAATTACAGTGACTGGCACGCGGACGCCACGGGCCATTCAACTCTCTCCAGCCAATGTCACTGTCATCAAAGCGGAGGAGCTACAGCGTCAGTTAGGCCAAGATATTCGGGATTTAATCCGCTATGAGCCAGGGGTAAGCGTGAATGAAGATGAGACCTATGGCGCAACGGATTACAACATTCGCGGTTTAGAACGCAATCGAATTTTGCTGCAGGTGGATGGGATTCGACTCCCCACCTTTTTTGAATTTGGCAGTTCGATTTTAGGGCGCGATTTTGTCGATGTGGGTTCAGTACAGACGACGGAAATTATTCGAGGCCCCGCCTCTGCGCTCTATGGGAGTGATGCCTTAGGAGGGGTGGTCAGCTACCTAACCCCAGACCCCAGTGACCTATTGGCATTAACAGATCGCGATTACTACATTAGCGGGTCTACCCAGTTTCGAAGTTCAAATTCCGGGTTTTCGGGTACGGGCACCGTTGCCTTTCGGGCCACGGACAATCTGTCTGGATTAGTGCGCTTTACCCATCGCGAAAACACCGAGCGGGATAATAATGCCGAGGATCGATTTGAAGATCCGTTTTTCGGGGTGACCAATAATGTATTGGGCAAGCTGGAATTTAAGATCAATGACTATAATACCGTCCTGCTTACAGGTGAATATTTCAATGAAGCGGGTGACTTCGATACAGCAGTCGATAATCTTAACCTCCCCTTAGCCTTTCCTGGCATAACGATTCTGAGCGATGATACCGATACGGAAACGACGCGATCGCGCTTTAGTATCGCTTACAAATTTGACAATCCTGAAAGTGAAAGTTTCTTACAATTTGGTCGAGTCCAGTTCTACTATCAGGAATCGGATTACCAAGAAACCCGCACTAGAAATGATATTTTTGCCAATCCCTTTGTGCCACCACCCTTTACTCCGCCCCCAGCCCGACGGTTTCGAGAGTTAAATAACCTGTTCGTTGAAGACATTATTGGTGGCGATATCCAGTTGCGGAGTGATTTTCGCACGGGCAGCGTCGCTCATAAACTCACCTATGGATTAGATATTTCTAGCACCTTTAACCAACGGATTCGAGATGGACAGCGCATTAACTTAGATACGGGTGCCGTCTCCAACCGAGTTGGACCGGATGCGTTTCCAATCAAAGACTTTCCTGATTCCGACACCCTGCGTATCGGAGTTTATCTACAAGATGAAATTGAATTTGGCGAAGGCCGATTTACGGTTATTCCAGGACTGCGCTTTGACTACTACAGTCTGACAACCCAACCGGATGCTCTCTTCTTCAATAATCCTGGTGCTGAGGCGACTGACTTAAATGATTCGGCCCTGTCTCCCAGCTTAGGCTTGGTCTACAAGGTCACTCCAGAAATTGCCTTAGTCGGTCGATATGCTCGGGGGTTTCGGGGACCCAACTACATTGAAATCAATAGCGGTTTTTCTAACCCAGAAAGCGGATATCGCACCATTTCTAACCCTAATCTAGAGCCAGAAACCAGTCATACCTTTGAACTAGGGGTTAAAGGAGCCTTTCCACGGGGTACCTTTGGCGTGACCGGGTTCTACAGCATCTATGACAATTTTATCTTTGGGGCTGCGGAAGGTAGCACCGCAGGCACAGAACCTGCAGGATGTTTCCCACCCTTTACGCCAGGATGTGTGCAGGTATTTCAATCTCAAAATCTGGAGCAGGTCCGTATTTATGGAATTGAAGCTCAAGGGGAATATCGTTTCAGCTCCGAGCCCCATGGATTCCGAATCTTTGGGGGGCTAGCCTGGATTATTGGCGATGATGATCAAAATAATCAGCCTTTGGAAACTGTGAATCCCTTTGAAGCGGTTGTGGGATTAGGGTATCGAGCGCCAGAAGATCAATGGGGGGCAGAGTTGATTGGTACCTTTGTGGGTACTGCTCGTGTAGATTCCGAACCAGAAGATTTTATTCCGGGAGGGTTTGCAGTGGTTGACTTGACGGGTTTTGTCAAAGTTACCCCGAACCTCAGTCTCCGAGGCGGAATCTACAATATATTCGATGCGGAATATGTGCGCTATGCGGATGCCCGCAGACTCAATAATGAAACGAACAATACCACCACCGATCCGACGTTTGGTCAGCGGCGGGCTCGCATTACCCAACCTGGCATTAATTTCGGGGTTGGCCTGACGTTTGAATTCTAGGCATATGGCACTTTTTCTGAAGGCAGCAGAGTTCACCCAGCTTTGTCAGCAGGGTCAAATAGAGTCTTCGTCTAGCACCGGATTAGATCGCTCAACTCTGCTGCCCAGAAGCTTAGGCCAAGGTACCTATCGCCAGTTGCACCTGCGCGGTGGCTTAACCATTGAAATTCGGGAGGGGGTCTTACAAGAAACTCTCCGAATTGAGCAAATCCATGAGCCCGAATTTCCGTTAACCTCTAAATTTTTTCTGGCTGGATCGGCCAGGGTGGAGACACCTGGCATTCAAGGCATTCAGCCAGATTATTGGGAGCGAAAAGGGTTTAACTATCTATATCACCTGCCAGACTTAGAAGAAATTGAGGAGTGGCATGGGGGAGAAGCCATTCACCTAGTCATGATTTATGCCAATACCGATTACTTTCACTTTCTACAGGATGATCAGACACTTCCCACCCCCTTACGCAATATTTTTCATGGCCGACAGGCGCAGCATCGCTTCCACCAGTCCTTAGGCCCAATCTCTCCCAAAATGGAGCAGTTGCTTCAACAGGTGGTGGACTGTCCTTACACAGGTGCAACCCAAGCCTTATATGTTGAAAGTAAAGCATTAGAGTTGCTCACGCTGCAGTTAGAAACTTGGAAGCAGCAGTATCTAAATGTACCTACCTTACGAAAAGATGATATCGAACGTTTGCACCAGGCGCGGGATCTGTTGATTCAACAATCGGATAATCCTCCTCTCTTAATTGATTTAGCCCATCAAGTGGGATTGAACGATCGCAAGTTAAAACAAGGTTTTCGCCAACTGTTCGGCACGACTGTTTTTGGGTATTTACAGGACTATCGGATGAGACAAGCAAAGCAACTTTTGGCAGATGCCAACTTGTCCATTGCTTCCGTGGCCTTGTCCGTGGGCTACCGCAATCCTGAAGCTTTTAGCACGGCCTTTCGCCGTAAATTTTCTGTGAGTCCTAAAGCGTATCAGCTGAGTGTTAGAAGCTAGAACATTATTGTTAGGCCATATTTCCTAGTGACACAAAACGTGTCTGCTTACTCTCTAAATGTCATCTTTCAACTGTTCTACGATTTGGTGAGTAGAGAGTACAGCAATGCGGGTTGTTCGAAAGTCTTTAGGATTACGAGTAATGATTGCGTCTAAATTCTGTGCTTCGGCACAGGCAATTTGTACAGCATCTTCAAAATCGGCAAGACCAGATTTGAGAGCTATTTCAAGGATTGAATAATCAACTGGACAAATCTCTAATAGCGAAAGGGTTGTGATGAGGAGTTGCTTGGCTTCCTCTAGACTCTGAGTTTGTCGTCTACAGATATAAAAGATGTCGGTAATGCTTGATGCTGTCACAAAACCTGCGACTTGCTCATCGGCGATCGCATCAAATAGCTTGCATACATCCTCAAAAAATGGCTTTCGTTCCAGAAAAAAGTCGAGAATGATGTTTGTATCCAGTAGCACCCTCACGCAAGATATTTCTCCACCAATCGTTCGTCTCGCATTGACTCAAGGTCAGTATCTGAAGGTACCGACTGCCCAGGACGATGGAGACAACCTTGTAGCTGACTCACTAATGCATGGCGGTCAATGGGGGGTTTTTGTTTTGTTTTTAGAGTGCGCATCAACCTGTCTAGCAATACCAATTGTTCTTCAGCCGACAATTGGTCAATAGCTTGCTGTATTTCTTGTAATGTCATGGCAATTGCAAGGCAAGAAGTTTAAATCACAATTTTAGTCTATGCCTACGTATGAGTTCCTACCGACAAGGCACACCAAAGACCTGATCTTTGCTAGCCAAGCAATCGTGTCATTCATCACCGAAACAGTTTGGATTTTAATAAAGTCCGGATCGCAAAGAAAAAAGTCCGGATCGCAAAGATGGTGAGAAAATTGCTCCCCTATGATTCCTAGTTAATAACGACTCTGTGGGCGAAGCAATCATGTCTAAGCGGTATAAAAAATTGGCTCAGCAGGCGATGTTGCCTGAATTGCTAGCCTACGGCCTCTCTTCTGTGATTGCTACCTTGGGCCTTTTAGCTCCGCTTCCCGTTCGGGCTGAACAGGCTGCTGGAGTACCTGAGACTCCAGATATCGACCTCGCGAAACTCTCTACGCCCCCTTCTGCCCAACCTGCTACTAGTGTTAAGGAATGGCAGGCCCAGATTGAGGCATCCATTGTTGAGATTACGGCTGTGCGAGTAGAACCCAGTCCTGAGGGTCTCAATATTATTTTGGAATCTGAGACAGGACAGCTTAGTATTCCCACCCCCACCACCGAGGGAAATCGTCTGAGTGCTGTGATTCCCAATGCCGTACTGGCCTTGCCAGAAGACCCCAGCTTTGAGCAAGCTAATCCAACGCCTGAGATTACGCAAATTAGCATCACGAACCAGGCCGATGATCAGGTGCAAGTCGTGATTACAGGAGCCAATTCAGCTCCCACAGCGACGGTTAGCAATGCAGACTCAGGACTCACCTTTTCTATTGCCTCAGAATCGGCACCCGATACCTTGGCAGAAGATGAAGATGTGGAAATTACCGTGACGGCTAATCCTGAAGAAGGTTATGCTCCACCTAATGCCAGCATAGGGACACGGACCGATTCGCCCATTCGAGATGTTCCCCAATCTATTCAAGTCATTCCCAAGCAGATCATTGAAGATCAGCAGGCAATTGGCGTCGAAGAGGTAGTGGAGAATGTGGGTGGCGTCACCTTTTTAGGGAATAACGATGGTCGCGGACTGAATTTTTCCATTCGTGGCTTTGATAACGTTCCTGTCTTGCAAAATGGATTTCGGCTGTTTGGCGATAATTCCGTTGAACCTGAAATTGCGAACTTAGAGCGAGTAGAAGTTCTAAAAGGGCCGGCCTCAGTTTTGTTTGGGCAGTCAGAACCCGGTGGACTGATTAATTTGGTCCGCAAGAAACCCTTATCGGAACCTTTCTATAAGCTACAAATCCAAGGCGGTAACCGAGGGTTTGTCAGTCCCAGTGTCGATCTATCCGGTCCCTTGGATAAAGACGGTAATTTGCTGTACCGCCTCAACGCCCTTTATCGCCGCGAAGATAGTTTTCGGGACTATACGACTAGTTTTGATCGTTTTTTCGTAGGGCCTTCTTTAACATGGAACATCAGTGATCAAACGGATGTGACCTTTAGCCTGGAATACATCAAGGAGGATAATCCCGCCGACTTTGGAACCCTGGCTTTTGGCAATGGCATTGCTAATATCCCACCCTCACGGGTCACCAATAACCCTGAAGATACGATAGATAAAACCTACTTGAAAGTGGGTTATGGCCTAGAACACCGCTTTAATGGCAAGTGGAAACTTCGCAATGAGTTTAGCTATATCTATGACAAAAATGATTACGGTATACTCGCTTTGCCCTTTGCCCTAGATGAACCGACAGGAACATTAACACGAGTTTTTGCGGCTCAGTTTAATGAGAACAACTTTTTCAATCTGAATACCAGTCTTCAGGGGGAATTTGAGACAGGCTCGATTAGGCACAATATCGTCGCCGGGATTGATCTATCCCGTGCAGACAACAATGGAGCAACGAGATTTTCTCCCACCCCTGAATTTTTCAGTTTTCTCGATATTTTTAATCCTGTATACGACCCCAAACCTGCATTTGATACGGTGCCGATTGCCTTTGGTAATGACAATTCGGTCAATCGGTTGGGAGTTTACCTGCAAGATCAAATCTACCTGCTAGATAACCTAATCTTAGTGGGAGGTATTCGCTACGATATCGTCGACCGCTCTAATATCAGCATTGTGACGGGGGTCGAAGACACTCAGGTGGACGAAGCGTTTAGCCCTCGGGTTGGCCTGGTCTTTCAACCGACGGATTATCTGGCCCTGTATGCCAACTACTCCAAATCCTTTAACCCCACCTTTGAAACGGATGATTTGGGAGAACTTTTAGATGCAGAGCGGGGAGAAGGGTTTGAAGTTGGTATTAAGGCGGAGTTGATCAAAGACCGATTGTCAGCCACCCTTGCCTTTTTTGATATCACTAAATCAAATGTCGCCACCGCCGATCCTGTTGTCCCTTTTGCTGTCATCACTACAGGGGAACAAAATAGCCGGGGGATTGATTTTGATATCTCAGGTGAAATTTTGCCGGGCTGGAATGTGATTGCCTCCTATGCTTATATTGATGCCAAAATCACCCAAGACAATACCTTCCCCATCGGCAATGACTTGATCGGTGTCCCTGAACATAGTGCTAGCCTCTGGACGACTTACGAAGTCCAATCTGGGGATGCCCAGGGACTAGGATTTGGGGTGGGCTTTAATTTTGTGGGTGATCGGGCTGGCGATCTGGAGGACAGCTTTAGGGCCGATAGCTATTTCTTGACGAATGCTGCAATTTTCTATCGGCGTGACAAGTGGGATTTTAGAATCAACATTGACAACCTATTCGATGTTAATTTTATCCGCTCAGTGAATGGGGGGAGAGCTAGAGGCATCTACCCAGGGGAGCCATTCACTATTCGAGGATCTATCTCTGTAGAGTTGTAATGAGCATCGTTTTCCAGTCTCTATGCCTTGCACTACTCATCGGTGCTTTAACCGTAGCCTGTGGCAAGGCGGATAACCGACCCGAAGCATTTACTCCAAGCGATTGTGAACGCATTAAGCATGATGGAGGTGAAACTGAGATTTGTGGGCAACCCCAAACCATTGTTGCTATTGGCCCCAGCGTTTTAGAGTTGCTATTGGCTTTGGATATACAGCCTGTAGGCTATGCAGATTACTATGCCCTGCCGTTTACAGACTTTGACCAACCGCAATCCCAAATTCCTTATTTGGGGGAACGGCTAAAGGGCCAGGTCAAAAAAGTGGGCACTTGGAACAGTCCTTCCTTGGAAGCCATTTTGAAACTCAAGCCGGACCTAATTGTCGGGAGTACTCTAGCGCATCAGGGGCAGTACTCACTGTTATCTCAAGCTGCTCCCACACTGCTGTTTTCCTATGGGGTCAAAGAGGAATGGAAGGCCCAGCTTCGCAGGTTAGCTGAGGTATTGGGCCGTACTGAAAAGGCAGAGCAGGTGATTGTTACTCACAACCAATTGGTGGCTGAGACTCGCAAACAACTACAGCTTGCTGTCCAAAAATATCCGCAAGTCTTGTTGTTGGCATCTGAGCAACTGGACCAAGAGCTGGCGATTGAGAATAGCGACAGTCGCTGTGGTGGACTCCTTGAAAATCTAGGGTTTAGGGTACTAACGCCTAAAAATATTGATACAGGGACACGCGGGGTTAACAATATTTCCCTTGAGTTATTGCCAGAGTTAAAATCTGACTGGATCTTTTTCCTAGCCTGGAATAGTGATTTTAGCGATGCGGGATCGGATCTGGAAGGGCAGCAGATCTCAGCGGTGAAACAGCAGTGGCAGAAGAATGCGATCGCACAATCGTTACCCGCCAGCAAATCGAACCAAGTGTACTTCCACAGTGCCTATGTCTGTCGCGCCCTACCGGGTCCCATTGGCACCGAGCTGTTACTCAAACAATTGCAAGCTGATTTACTGCAGGCAGTAAATTCTCCCACTCAATAAGCCCCAGCCCTTTTAGGAAAGCGAGCGTATGGCACGACTGAGATTGAAAACGATGGGCCTCCTGATGGCCTTGGCGATAGTGGGCATAGCCTGTACCCGTCCCACTCCATCCACCTCAACAGGAACGGACTGTCGGACCATTACCCATGATCTGGGTGAAACAGAGGTCTGTGGTCAACCGCAAAAGGTGGTCACCATTGGTCCCAATTTATTGGAACTCTTACTAGCTCTTGAGGTACAGCCGATTGCCCATGCCGAGTATTTTCCCTTCCCTACTCGCCAATTTGATCAGCCCGATCAGCAAATTCCCTATTTGGGAAAGTATCTGACAGGACAGCCAGACAATGTGGGGACTGCTGAGAGCCCTTCTTTAGAAGCGATCGCAAAGTTGAAACCGGATCTGATCCTGGCAGACAGCATCAAGAATAAAGATGAGTATAAATTGCTGTCTAAAATTGCGCCCACCTTACTGTTTGACTACAGCGGTGCAGGTTCTGCCTGGCAACCCGATTTGAAAGCGCTTGGCCAAGCCCTCCAGAAAACTGAAAAAGCCACCGCAGTGACGGCGGAGTCTCAACGGCAAGTTGCCAAATTAAAGCAAGATTTGCAGCCCATCGTGGCTAAGGATCCTAAAGTCTTGCTGCTATTGTCTGAGCAACTGAGCCAGGGCGTGCGCCTAGAAACCGCAAACAGTGCCTGTGGGGCCTTGCTTGAAGACGTTGGGTTTCAGGTAATGGTCCCGGCTGCTTTGAGCCAATCCCAAGAACCGAGTCATGTGATTTCTTTAGAATCGTTGACCAATCTGGATATGGACTGGATTTTGATCGAAGGCTTCTCCAGCCAAAACCTTGATAAAACGTCCAACCCGGAGGAACAGCAGATCAAAGCTATTAAAACCGAGTGGAGCGAGAATGCGATCGCACAATCACTACCACCGAGCAAAGAAGGTAAGGTCTATTTCACCCCTGTATACCTATGCCATGCCCTCTTAGGGCCTATTGGCACTGAAATTTTCCTCAGTGACCTCTACCAGCAGCTGTCACTCTCAAAAATTAAAACCAGCCGTATGCCCACTCGATTCAAGTATTGACGTTGATCTGCGTGACATCAATGAATATTGAATATTCGACAGTCTTCCATGCTTGAACAACGACTACCAATACTTCTGGAGTGTTTTCGAGATCTGTAACCTCAATCCTGACTCCACCTGAGGGCGACTGGCTGATCGGTTTACCTCGATATATCTTTCACCTCCCTGCAGGTTAATCCGATTGAAATTCTGAAGCTATTCGTCGTTCCTATTTATGAATACCAGGACCTATGCGCACCTTTCTGATCATCTGGCTTGGACAGTTTGCATCACTCCTGGGTTCAGAACTAACCAACTTTGCCATCACTTTATGGGCCTGGGAAATCACCGGACAAGCGACCCCTTTGTCTTTGATTATGGTGTTCACTCAGATTCCCAAACTCTTGGTTTCCCCTTTTGCCGGGATCTGGGTAGATCGCTACTCTCGTAAGTCCTTAATGCTGCTAGGCGATCTCATCGCCGGACTGTCTACCCTCTCCCTGCTGATGCTGTTTCTCATAGATCAATTGCAAATGTGGCATCTCTATATTTCTGGGGCCATAAACGGCTTATTTGGCTATATTCAAGGGCTAGCCTATTCGGCTTCTCTGTCCTTAATCGTGACCGAAAAACATTATGCTCGCGCCACCGCCCTGGGCTCTGTCCAAATGTCAGGGAGTTATATTTTGGCTCCGGCTTTAGCGGGTGCCCTCTATGCTGCTACCGGGTTAACGGGGGTTCTCAGTATCGATATTGTCACCTTTGGCATGGCGATTACCAGTCTCGCCTTGGTCAAACTTCCTCAGCCACCAGAACAGCCGACTAAACCCAAAACGTCTTGGTCTTCCTTAGCCTTTGGTCTACAGTATCTCTGGGTTCGGCCTAGCCTGATGGCTCTACTGGGTTTTTGGATCGTCAATAGCCTGATTGGCAGTACGATATTCGCCATTCTGCCCGCAATGGTTTTAGCTCGGAGCAATAATAATCCGCTAATTTGGGGAACGCTTCTGGCTTTCTTTGGCATGGGCGGTTTACTGGGCGGACTCACCATTAGTGTTAGCGGCGGGCCAAAGCGCCGCATTCACGGTGTTTTAATTGCCAGTGCCCTGTGGAAGTTCGGCATTATTGTGTTGGCTCTCGCACAGCAAACGGTGACTAAGATTGGCACAGCGCTAATGTGTGGATTCTGTTCGCCATTTCCAGAGAGTGCGAGCCAAGCAATTTGGATGTCGAAGGTGGAGCCGGAAGTGCAAGGGCGAGTGTTTGCAACGCAATTTTTGCTGACCCAGTTGAGTAGTCCGATCGGATATGCGATCGCAGGTCCGTTAGCCGATCATTTCTTTGAACCAGCCATGCAGCCCAGTGGGGTATTAGCAGGCTTCTTTGGGCCTATTTTTGGCACAGGATTAGGAGCGGGTATGGCATTACAAATTTCTATCTTTTCCCTCTGCGGGATGTTGCTTGCCGTTGGTGGATATAGTGTTCGGCAACTGCGATCGATAGAAGCGGTGACATGAACATTAGGGCCGTCTTGAACCCCAGAAATCCATATATATCCAGGCGAATCACAGATGCATTAGATCACTAAATTCAATTGGCACCAACTGGAAGAGTATGTGATTGGAGAGCGAAGAAGATACAGCGATATAAATACCTACCCTACGTGGTTATAAAGGGCACCGTTATTAGAAGTTACAAAATAGGTCAGTCATGTAAAAATGAAAATTATTCTCAATTAATAACCAGCTTGACATCTAAGGTCCTGCATAATGAAACCTTTAGTTTTGAATCGGATGTCAGACTGGCGTCTCCCAGGTCATACGAACGATACACGCTTACATCATGCTGACACCAGCGACGATGTCCAAGTGATCGCGCCACATTTAGGTCAAGGCTATATGCAAGAGATTTTTTTGCGGGACGATCTGTCCTTAATGATTCTGGACTATACTCTGGATCGCCCGCTGCTCTTGGATGGAGCTGGAGACTCGAACATTGCCGAATTTGAATTTCAGTTAGAAGGCCCCCAGGCCGGGAAAAGTATCTTTTTCCCTTATTTTGGGTTTCAGGATTTGGGATTTAAGGCCCATCATACCCGGTTCTTTAAGGTCGAAGTCCTTTTCAAATCGGACAGCTTTACTCCCTATTTCTTAGCTTTTATGGAGCGCTTGCAAACACCGCTGCAACAACTGTCTGCAGAAGTCATTCATACTTGCTGTCGCAATTTCACAGGCCGCTTTGGCGGCTCCACAGAGCAAGCCCTCAAACTATTGATGACTACAGCACGCAAACCGCGTTTACAAAAACGTTTTGAACATATCGTTCCTAGCGGTCTATGCACCAGCCTGACCAGCATCGATTTTGCTAGAAGTAGCCCCATTAATAGTGAGATGTATCGTCTGATTGAGCAGATCCTGAGTTGTCCCTATCGAGGGGCTCATCGACGCTCCTATTTGGAAGCCAAGGCGATGGAATTAGTGGCTCAGCGATTAGCTGTAATGATTGATCCTAAGGACTATATGGATGCTGAAGATTTGGCCGCCATTTACCAAGCAGAAGAAATTCTACGTTTGAATTTGGATCTGCCTCCCTCCATTGAAACCTTGGCACGATGGGTCGGTTTAAATCGCCTGAAACTCAACCAAGGATTTGCTCAGGTTTACGGTACCACCCCATTCGGGTACTTACGCAGCTGTCGCATGAATCTAGCCCAGCATTTACTCTTAACCGGCAATCTGTCGATTGAGGGCGTGGCTGGTCGGGTCGGCTATACCAGTCGCAGTCGGTTTGCTACCGCTTTTCGTAAGCAGTTTGGCATTAACCCTAAAACCTTCCAGGTTCATGCCTGGCAACGCGCCAGCTAAATAATGCGTTTGGGGCGCAAAAATTCTGTTGTGCCCCAGTAATCTAACTGAAAATATTTATCTTCAAGCAAGCTGAATTTGGGTCATGAGACATCAGCTTAGCTTTCAGTTGGATTTTAAATGTGGTGTGAGGGAAATGAGAGACCAGATATGGCGCAACCTGTTCTTTGCTTTGGTCATCGGCAATGGAGTACTTCTACAAGATATTGCAGTTGCCCAGCCCCCGGCTGATGCTGCTGAGGCTCCAGCAACCTCTGTAAAAGAGTGGAGGGCACAACTCGATACGTCTTTAGCAGAGATTACGCAGGTGGATGTTGCTGAAACAGCGACCGGGCTAACCGTTACTTTGCAAACATCAGAAGGGCCATTAGATTCGCCCAGTATTAGAACAGCGGGAAATGACTGGATTGCTGAGATTCCTAATGCTGTCTTGGCTAATGGCCAGAGTTTGACTCAAGAAACTCCTGCACCAGATCTAGCCAAAATTACGATCACCCAAACGACTGCCACCCAAGTCACC
Source organism: Acaryochloris marina MBIC11017 (assembly GCF_000018105.1). GTDB lineage: Bacteria > Cyanobacteriota > Cyanobacteriia > Thermosynechococcales > Thermosynechococcaceae > Acaryochloris > Acaryochloris marina. The sequence goes on along the minus strand of NC_009925.1, from coordinate 3,428,798 downwards.
ATAACTATTACAGGCATTGAAGCGGCCCCAGAGGTTGCACTGGCAACCCAGTCGCAGGGATTCACGCTTGCCATAACACCTGTTTTAGCTGAAGCGGAGACTGAGGTAATCGTTACGGCTAGTAGAACTCAAGAAGGATACACTGTACCGAATGCAACAACGGCAACTCGGACGGATACACCTTTGCGAGATATCCCCCAGTCGATTCAGGTTGTCCCAAAAGAGGTGATTGAAGATCAGCAGGTCATCCGCCTAGATGATGCACTACGAAATGTGAGTGGTGTGGTTCAAAATAGTGCAGACCCAAGGGGGCAGCGATTTCAAATACGAGGGTTTGATAGTGCATCCGTCATCCGCAATGGATTTCCGCAAACCTTTGGCTTCACTGGAAACAGTGCCTTTCAAGATCTGACTAATGTCGAACAAATTGAAGTCCTCAAAGGACCAGCCGCGATCCTGTTCGGGGTCAGTGAACCGGGTGGGGTGATTAATCTCGTTACCAAGAAACCCCTTAGTGAACCGTTTGTTGATCTTGAGGTGAAAGCTGGTAATCGCAACTTAATTTCACCGAGCATTGACCTGTCCGGTCCCCTGACGGAGGATGGCAGCATTCTCTATCGCTTGAATGCATCCTATCGACGAGAGGATAGCGATCGCAACTTTGATACGCCCATCGAACGTTTTTTTGTTGCTCCCGTTCTGCAATTTAAACTGGGTGAGCGCACTGACTTCACTGTCGAGCTGGAATATATAGACGATACTCGACCGGGCGACTTTGGTTTAGTTGCCATTGGGAATCGGGTGGCCGATATTCCCTTTGAAACGAACTTAGGGGAGCTGGATGATCGGCTAGAAGCGGAATCTATTCGGGCTGGTTACCAATTTGAACATCGATTCAGTGACCAATGGAAAATCAGAAATGCCTTTAACTATAAAACCTATGATTCGAGATTTGCGTCCTTTTTCAGGCTAGGGTTTGACGAAGCCAGTGGCACGCTATTTAGAGCGTTTATTGACTTAGATCAACCCAGTACAACCTATGAAATGCAAACAACCTTAACGGGAGAGTTCGAGACGGGTCCCATTGGGCATAAGCTTTTGATTGGTCTCGATCTCAATCGACGTGATGCGGTTGGCAATATCGGTCGAGGAGATTTTGGAGCAGCCGCTCCCTTCAATATTTTTAATCCAGTTTATGGCGTGATTCCCCGCCCGAATCCCGAGAATGATCCTATCTTCTTTGATGGTGATACTCGGGCAGAGCGCTTGGGGGTGTTCTTGCAAGATCAAATCACCTTATTGGATAACCTGAAGCTTCTGGCTGGTATTCGTTATGACACAGTTAGGCAAACATCAACCAATCGTCCCTCATTCTTTAATCCTACTAGCTCAACCACAGAGCAAACGGATGATGCCTTCACACCTCGATTGGGGCTCATTTATCAGCCTATTGAAGAAATATCTCTATATGGCAGCTTTAGTCGTTCCTTTAACCCTAATTCAGCAACAACGGTGGCTGGTGGCATCCTCGATCCAGAGCGAGGTGAGCAATTTGAAATCGGTGCTCGGGGAGAACTCTTAGATGGTCGGCTAGTGACTAGCTTGGCCTTGTTCACCATTTCCAAAACGAACGTTGCAACGAGCGATCCTAACAATCCTTTGTTTTCAGTGAATTCGGGGTCACAGCGTAATCGCGGTCTAGAATTTGATATCGCGGGAGAACTACTGCCGGGTTGGAATCTAATTGCCAACTACGCCTATATTGACTCAGAAATTACGGCAGCCAATGACCCCACTCAAGGCAATCGCATTTTTAATGTCCCTGAACATAATTTCAATTTATGGACTAACTATGAAATTCAAACTGGTTCGCTACGAGGACTTGGCTTTGGCATCGGCTTTAACTTCGTCAGCGACCGGTTTGGTGATAACGCCAATAGCTTTATTTTAGAAGACTATTTCTTAACCAATGCAGCCATCTCTTTTAAGCGAGACGGCTGGAAAGCTGCGATCAATTTTAGGAATATCTTTGATGTGGACTACATCCAAGGTGGTGAAGGTAGTAGAACCAATGAAATATATCCAGGTGACGGATTTACGGTTATCGGCTCCGTCTCGGTGGAGCTGTAGCATGAGGAGACATGGCAGTCGATTGCTCAAATATGGTCTGTTGTGGACGAGTCTTTTGGGCCTGATGGCCTGTGGTAACTCAGACCTCAATCGTAATAGCCCCGATGTAGATAACTCACCATGTCGGATCGTTAAACACGACTTAGACCAAGTTGAAGTCTGCGGTCAACCCAAAACTATCGTGGTCCTCAGTAGCCATATGCTGGATCTCCTTCTGGCCTTAGGGGAGCAACCGGATGCCTTAGCTGGACCCATAGGACTGGTAAAGGAGGATGTATTTCAAAACCCTGCTCAACAAATTCCGTATTTGGGCGCACAAGTCACCACTCAGCCCGTCAATCTGGGCAGTGGGCAAGCCCCTTCAATGGAAAAGATAACGGCATTGAAGCCTGATTTGATTCTGGCTGAAGCGGGCAGAAATGCAGATAGTTATCAACTGTTCTCCAAAATAGCCCCCACCTTGTTATGGAAGGATCGAACGGCTAAGAGGAAATGGCAAACAACCCTCAAAGGTTTAGCCAAAGCGTTGGGAAAAGAGGAAAAAATCCAACCAGTGATTGCAGCCTATAACCAAGAGATTGATCAAACGAAGAAACAATTGGCACCAATTGCTGCTCAGTATCCAAAAGTTTTGATTTTGGGAAGCAATGATTTAAACAGCAATATGAACATTATTCCACCCGATAGCTATTTAGGTGACTTGTTTGAACAACTGGGCTTTCAAGTGATGACTTTGCCTGATACCAAGGGACCGTTTGTCAATGTGCCTATTTCCATTGAGGCGCTGCCTCAGTTAAATGAGGCAGACATAATTATCGTCTTGGGATATAACCTGGATGCCAAAGAGCGGCCTAACCTCAAGCAAGGGAGTATTGATAAAGCCATTGAGTCGCACCAATCACAATCGATTCGCAAAAGTTGGGAAGAAAATGCGATCGCACAATCTCTAACTGCTAGCAAAGAAGACCGAGTTTACTTTGCCACTTACTACAAATGGAATGGCCTTAATGGTCCTACAGGAGCTAAGCTCATCCTGGAGCAGCTCCGGCAGTTTTTGTTAAAAGATGCTTGAAGGCAAACAGAAACTTTCAACCGAATTACAACTAAGCACGAGTATTTTGATTGCTTGGCCACGAGAGTAGCAGAAGGTCTCTGTTAAGCTGTACTTAAATGAGAATAAATCTCACTTAGTATCAAGGCTTTAAGCAACAATGGTAATCACGCTAACCGATGCTGATATTACGGACCTGGTTGATGAAGCAGAGCAGAAAGGTGAATTGATCTGTCAACCTATCGAAAATGGGATGCATTACAATTTGCCGCAACAGTGGGGGCAGGGCGGTGATCACATTCTGCATCTGCGCCCAGGACTGGATGTCTATATCCGCAATAGTCGTCTCAGACAACCCATGCGTTTTGTTCTAGAGCATGAGTCCAACTTCCCACTGGTGGCTAAATTTTATCTATCGGGAACCTCGCGGGTGCAGACCCTCAATGCCACAGACATCAATTGCGACTATCGGGAAATTACTGGCTACCATTACCTCTATCATCTCCCCAATCACATTGAAGTTGAAGAGTGGCCTGCTGATCAGGAGCTACAGGTGATCATGATTTCCGTCAATCCTGATTACTTTAATGGCTTTAATCTCGAACGTACGGCTTTACCGAAGCCCCTTCAACATCTCCTAGCAGGAGACAGAACGCAACGATTTCATCAATCGCTTGGACCCATAACTAATTCCATACGACAAAAGATCCAGCAAATTCTGAACTGCCCTTATACAGGGCTGATGCAACAGCTTTATCTAGAAGGTAAAGTGCTAGAACTACTAACTGCTCAATTCATCGCTTGGCAGGAAACCCAACATCAAACAATAATTCTGAACGCCCAAGATATAGAGCAACTCCATTGGGCCAAGGATATTTTAGTCCAGCACGCTCAACAACCGCCCTCTCTGATAGAGCTAGCACGACGGGTGGGTCTTAATGATCGCAAACTCAATCAGGGTTTTCGGCATCTATTTGGTACAACGGTGTTTGGCTATTTACAGCAATATCGCATGGAGCAAGCACAACTACTGTTGCAAGATCGCGAGTTGTCTGTTGCCAAGGTAGCAGCAACAGTTGGTTATCGCAGCCCAGAAGCGTTTAGTACTGCATTCCGGCGTCAATTTGCGGTAAGCCCCAAAGCCTATCAACTGGGTCGTCGAGCTTAATTTTGGTACAGCACCAGACCTGGGAGCCGCACACTTTTGGTTGCCTGTGTTGCCTGGATGAGAGGTGTCATCCTAGGCGGCACGAAGCTTGAAAGCCAACTTATCCCAAAAAACATCATCCTTGCCTGGCATTAAGCTAGGTAGCTTCTTCTCGCAAACGACCAATTCAAGACCATGCATGGCTGCAGTGTAGATGGTTTGTTTATGATCAGTTGGAAATATGTGAGTGCCCCCTCCAGCAGGCCCATGCCGAAGAGAAACGGCAAATATGGCATTCGGTCGCATCAGATGAGCGATACGTTGCATGGCAATTTCACGTTCATCTGGACTAATGTGGTGCCAAACCCCAGATGCAAGGACGAAGTCAAACTGAGACATACCAAGGGTTTCTAGTCTGGGTAGGAAGTCTTGTACCCAGCGGATTCTGGGTGAAACGTAGCGTTCTAATCCGACCTTGCGGAACTCATAAAGTGGCTCCACCGCCACTAATTGGTGGCCGAGTGAGGCTAGAACGGCAGCATCTCTGCCAATCCCTGCTCCGATATCCAATATATGGCTGGGTGCTTTGGGAATATGGGTTAAGTAGGGCTGGTGCAACTTGTTGAAGTTTATTGATTCAGTCGCTGCCACAAATCTTTCTACAACCTGCTTGTAACCTTTGGTGCCTTCAACCCTACTCATCGTAACTATTCTGCCTGCTTTCAAGGACGCCAAATCACCCAATACCCAATTTGTCAGTTTCGCGAAGAAAAAAGTCGGTTTCACAAAGGTTGTGATCGCTAATTACCGCTACGATACCCTCACCTAACTAATAAAACTAATTTTCATTAGCAAGGCTGTGGCCTGGCTGTTGTGGGTAAGGCATAATGACACGAAAATCGATCCAGTTTTTTTTGTTGTGGGCTGTTGCGCTGACGAATGTGATAGCCGTAAACCCAGTCTGGGCTACTGAAGAGCCTGAGGTTCCCGGACTGGGTGATAAGTCTGGAGAACCTCAATATCCACAGCCAGCTACAAGCGTAACGGAATGGCTGGCCCAGATTGAAGAAACGTTAGTTCAGATAACAGAGATACAGGTCAATCCTGCTGAGCAGAGAGTAGAGATCGTGCTGGAAACTGGCTCAGATGCGCTGAGTATTCCTACAACTAAGACAGACGGAAATCGGCTGTTTGCAGTGATTCCTAATGCGGTCTTAGCGTTACCAGATGGCCCAGACTATCGGCAGATGAATCCTGCTACGGGTATTGCAGAAGTTAGTGTGACCCCTTTGACAGCGGATCAGGTGCAGATTGAGATTGTGGGGACAGACGGACCCCCAACGGTCACGATCCAGAATAAAGCCACAGGGTTGGTCTTGGCAGTAGAGGCAGCAAAGCTTGCAGCCTCAGAAGAGGAAGACCTAGAAATTACAGTGACCGCAGAGGAAATCCAGGAGGGATATAGCGTTCCAGACGCCAGTACTGCCACGCGGACCGATGCGTCGATTTTGGATACGCCTCAATCAGTACAGGTTGTGCCTCAAGATGTATTGCGAGATCAGCAAATCTTGAGGGTAGATGATGCACTCCAGAATGTAAGTGGTATTGTGGGGCGTCTAGATGCTTTCGGTAGTACAAATCTGACGATTCGAGGGTTCACCACCGATCAGATAACCGGAGGTGCAATTTTGCGCGACGGTTTTCGTGTTACTGACAATCTAGGCAGCCAGGAAACCGCCAATATCGAACGGATTGAGGTGATTAAAGGGCCATCATCGGTACTTTATGGGCAAACCGATCCAGGTGGGCTAGTGAACTTAGTTACCAAAGAACCTTTGCCAGAGCCTTTTTACGAGTTTGAATTTCAGGCGGGGAACCTGGGAACCTGGCGACCGCGGCTAGATATCACTGGACCACTCACAGCAGATCAATCCCTTAGCTATCGATTGAATCTGTCATATTTTCATCAAGACGGCTTCCGGGATGTTGAGAGGGACACCGAACGCTTTTTTATAGCTCCCAAGCTGCGATGGGATATTAGCGATCGCACTCATCTAACCCTGCGGTTAGAGTACATTGATGAAACCAATCCTTTTGATCTCGGCATCCCAGCTTTAGGAACTGGCGTTTTCGATGTACCCCGAGATCGCATTATTAATGAACCAGATGACTTTCTCGAACAAAGCTCGTTAACGCTAGGGTACGACTTTGTCCATCAATTTAGTGATGACTGGAAGCTCAATCATGGCTTCCGCTTCGTTACTCAAGACTATTTCAACCTAGCCACGTTACCGTTCTTTGTGGATGAAACCACAGGCGATATTACGCGTTTCTTTGCAGATCGCCAATGGCAGTCTGATGACTATACGATCCAAACCAATGTAGAAGGCAACTTTAAAACTGGTCCTCTTCAGCACAAGCTTCTAGTTGGGTTTGACCTCAACTTTAATCGGTTTGATGAAGCCTTTACCCGCTTGGACTTTAATACACCCACTATTCTCAATATCTTTAATCCGGTTTATGGCGCTGTGCCCAGGCCAGACCTCAGTACTGCCCCGTTTTTCCCTGGCTTTGAAAATGAAACCGACCGCATTGGCGTCTTTATTCAGGATCAAATTAGCTTCCTCGATAAATTTATTTTGGTGGGAAGTTTACGGTACGACAGCGTTGATTTTCGCAACTTAACAAACACCAGTGAAAATCGATCCGACCAAGCTCTGAGTCCCAGAATTGGTCTCATCTTTAAGCCCATCGAAACCATCTCTCTTTACGCCAACTACTCTGAATCCTTTACCCCTAGCTTTGGTCAGCTTGTTGGCGGCGGTACTGTGGGACCAGAAACAGCCTCTGGATTTGAGGTGGGAGTAAAAGGTGAATTCTTAGACGGCAATATGTTTGCCACCCTCGCTTACTTCGATATCACCAAGCGCAACGTAGCCACCACTGACCCCAATAATCCATTTTTTTCGATCGCCACTGGAGAACAGCGCAGCCAAGGCGTTGAGCTGGATATTGCTGGAGAGATTTTACCGGGCTGGAACGTCATTGCTAACTATGCCTACACTGATGCTAGGGTCACTGAAGACAATGACATCCCGGTGGGCAATCGCCTCTTTAACGCTCCTCTCCATAGCGCTGGGCTGTGGACAACCTATGAAATTCAGCAGGGTGATTTAGAAGGGCTGGGCTTTGGGTTGGGATTTAATTACGTTGGTGATCGCTTTGGTGACAACGCCAACACCTTTCAAGTTGGCGACTATTGCCTGGCCAATGCAGCACTGTTCTACAAGCGAGATAACTGGCGATTTGGCCTCAATTTTACCAACATTTTCAATGTTGAATACATTTCCAGCACCAACAACTCTCGCGACTTTGGGAATGCGCCTGGTGCTCCGTTCACAATTTTAGGTTCAGTGTCAGTGAGCTTTTGATGTCACTTTTTAAATTACTACTTCTAGTCATGCTGTCAGGGAGTCTACTCGCCTGCCAGCGGACCGAGCCGTCCAAAAATTCTCCTTCATCCGCAGAATTTGGAAGCTGTCGCACCATTACTCATGAACAGGGCAAGACCGAGATTTGTAGACAGCCGCAACGGATTGTTGTCCTGGGTCCCTATTTACTCGAACAGGTTCTAGCTTTGGGCGCCCAGCCAGTTGGATACGCCGACCACTTGACGCTGCATCAAGGAGACTATAAGAAACCTAGTGAGCAAATTCCTTACTTGGGCAACCGCGTCAAAACGCAGCCTGTTAATGTGGGTTTAGCCTATCAGCCTTCAGTAGAGGCGATTCTCAAGGCCCAACCCGATCTAATTTTGGCTCCTGATCTAGCCACCAATCAGTACCAGGCGTTAACCCAAATTGCCCCAACCCTAAGCTTTAAAATTGAGGGCGGTAAGACCAATTTACAGGCGATCGCCCAGGCTCTTGATCGTCGAGATCGCGCCCAGCAGCTCGTTGCTCAGAATAAACAGCAACTTCAGGCTGCTCAGACCACCTTTCAACCTGTGGTTGCTGACCATCCAAAGGTGCTGGCGCTCAGCTCTGCTGATGCCCAGTCCTTCACGCTGATCAGTCATACCAACAGCTTTTGTGGTTCGTTCCTCAAAGATTTGGGCTTTCAATTGGTCTATCCAAAAGGATTAAAACCACAAGATTTAGAGGCTTCTCAGCATCCGACTCTTTCTATCGAAACGCTACCCCAGCTCAACGCTGCTAACTCCATCATTTTGTTCGGTTATGATTTCAACCCCAAAGATAGCGGCACTGAGTTCAGCAACCAGCAGCTTCAACCCATCAAACAGGCATGGCAGCAAAATGCGATCGCACAATCTCTAAAGGCCAGTAAATCCGGACGAGTCTACTTTGTCCCTGCCTATCTGTGTTTAGGTTTACCCGGCCCCATCGGGACTGAGCTGTATCTAAACGAACTCAAGCAGCAGTTACTCACACCCCAAACTAGAAAGCATGTGGAAGCGCAGAAATCATAAAAACATTGGCCTCAGCGATACTCTTTACCACTATCTGCTATCCATCTCCTTACGAGAATCCCAGCTGCTTAACCAACTGCGACAGGAAACCGCCAAACGTCGTGACGGAATGATGCAAATTGCTCCCGACCAAGGGCAGTTAATGGCGCTGCTAATCCAACTCATGGGGGCCAAGAACGGAATTGAGATTGGCACCTTTACCGGCTATAGCACCCTGTGGTTGGCTCTAGCATTGCCAATCGATGGTCGGATCATTACCTGCGATGTGAACGAAAAGACAACAGCAGTTGCACGTCGATACTGGCAGCAGGCTGGTCTAGCCGACAAAATTGATCTGAGAATTGCTCCCGCGACCGAAACCCTTCAGCAGTTAATCGCATCGGGCCAGAACGGCACCTTTGATTTTGCGTTTATTGATGCGGATAAGCCAAATTACCCAACTTATTATGAGCAATGTTTACAACTTCTGAGATCTGGAGGGCTGATCATCATTGACAATGTGCTTTGGGGAGGCAAAGTCGCTCAACCCATGATGCAAGACCACAATACTAGGGCCATTCGAGCGCTCAATGAGTGCCTGCATCAAGATAAGCGGGTCGATGTCAGCACCTTAGGTATTGCAGACGGTATAACTTTGGCTCGTAAGCGGTAGATATAACTAACGCTGGTCTGAATTCCAGGCACTTCACTAAGGCAACTCCACACAAAATGCGTTTGGGGCGCAAAAAGACTGTGTTTCCGGCTCAAAATCTCTAGTGAGTAAACCCTACCCCCTTCTAAGCTAGTTCAGCTTGCCATCGTCATTGAGTAACAATCGGAGCCTGTGATCAGGAGCTTCCCCTTTGCATACCTTTCTTATCATCTGGCTAGGGCAATTTGCCTCTCTTCTAGGCTCAGAACTGACCAACTTTGCTACCACGCTTTGGGCCTGGGAAACCACTGGACGAGCTACGCCACTTTCCCTCATTATGCTTTTCACCCAAATACCTAAACTACTAATAGCGCCCTTTGCTGGGATTTGGGTCGATCGCTATTCTCGCAAATATTTAATGTTACTCGGTGACTGTGTCGCAGGATGTTCCACCCTGGCATTATTAGCTCTCTTTCTTTCCGATCATTTACAGGTTTGGCATCTCTATATCACTGGCGCGATTAATGGCTTATTTGGCTATATTCAGGGCTTAGCCTATACAGCTTCCTTAACATTGATTGTTCCTAAACAGCACTATAGCCGGGTCACGGCCTTGGGTTCTGTAAAGACGTCGAGCACCTTTATCCTGGCACCCATTTTAGCGGGTGCTCTTTATGCCAGCATTGGGTTCACCGGCATTCTCGCCATTGATATCACCACCTTTTTTGTTGCTATCGCTAGTCTGGGAATAGTTCATATTTCCCAGACTCCAGAATCATCACCATCCAATGAGCTGCCGCCTTGGCAAACGCTGACTTTTGGCTTTCAGTATCTTTGGGGTCGACCTAGCCTGATGGCTTTGCTAAGTTTTTGGGTGATCAATAACTTTGTTGATAGTGCAACATTCGCAATTCTTCCTGCAATGGTGTTGGCTCGAAGTGGCAATGATTCACTCGTGTGGGGGACCTTATTCGCTTTCTTTGGTTTGGGTGGTCTCCTAGGTGGACTGACCCTGAGCATTTGGGGCGGTCCTCAGCGCCGGATTCACAGTGTTCTGATGGCCAGTGCCCTCTGGAAGGTTGGCATTATTGTCCTAGCCCTGGCTCAACAAACCGTCACTAAAATTAGCACGGCGCTGTTTTCTGGATTCTGCTCTCCATTTCCTATCAGTGCAAATCAAACCATTTGGATGTCAAAGGTGGAACCCGAGGTGCAAGGGCGTGTGTTTGCCACTCGCTTTTTTTTAACTCAGTTGAGTAGTCCGATCGGATATGCGATCGCAGGTCCGTTAGCTGATCGTTTCTTTGAACCAGCCATGCAGCCCCGTGGGGCATTAGCAGGTTTCTTTGAACCTATTTTTGGCACAGGATTAGGAGCAGGGATGGCATTACAGGTTTCCATCTTTGCTCTCTGCGGAATGCTCATTGCCATCGGTGGCTATGGGAGTCGCCCCTTGAGATCGGTAGAGCTGTCTTCAAAGGACTAAACCTACGAACCTAGACCTCTCAAACAGCCTGTCGATCCGATCTCAATCAACATGATCTTGAAAATGCTGACAGAGATTTCGTAAGTGCCATCACAAAATTATTGAGAATACTTTTCAACTATGCAACAATACAACTTGAGTGGACTTCAAGTACATCAAAAAATCAATCGTGTTCAATATCAAACACTTCATACAAAACAATCAGGCTAGGTTCTTCTATTATCTATAAATCGAAAGATGCTACTCCACCGCTGACTTGTAGACGGACATCACCAATCACAGTTGGCTTCAGAATCTACCGAGTGAATACTCAACTGATAATTATTTCTGATAAATAATGGACAACTAACTGATTACAGCTCAAGACCATTCTTTGAAACAATGACCTACAACCCTCAGACCTATTCATCCTATGAACTGGGCTGGCAGTTACATAGCAAAGCAGGAAATCAAAGTTTTCAGGCAGGCATGTATGCAGACGCTCAGCAAGCTTATCGGAAAGCGATGTCCCTGGCAGAACTAATGTTGATGACGGCGAAACAAGAACGTCGTCACCCTGAGGCGATTCATGCCTATGTTATTGCTTGTCATAATTTAGCTGACAATTTGCTGAAATCTGATGAGGTCCCGGCGGCAGAGACGACCATGCAGCAAGCACTGGATCAAGCGATTGACTTAATGTGTTCTACCCAATACTCGCAGTGTCTGCGTTTTGAGGCGGCGAAAGCTTTAAAGATGGTCAGTCTAAAAGCCTATGAGTTTTATCAACAGTTAGGACAATCTGACAAAGCTCAGGCTGTTGTTCAACAAGCCACGGAACAGGCCCAACAGTTTTTCAGTCAGTTGCAACCTAAATCATTGAGTGCTTAAAGGTTTAATCCTCTGATGGTTTTTCACTGTTTTATGGCGTTTATATGACTAACTAAGATTTTATTTCTCTTTTTCAAAAAAGGCTCAAGTGGGTTAACTCAATACACAGGAGTAAATCCCATGCATATTTTTGTTGACTTACTATTAGATCCCCGTTTTTCAATCGTTTTAGCGCCCTTGGCATTAGCCACCTATTCCACATTGTTCTTATTAGAGTATTTTGATCGGCAATTTGATCAGTAATCGGTGCAAGCACAAATCAGGTCTAGGATCCTGATTTGTGCTTGCAGACAAGTAGCCTGCATCCATAGCTGCTGACTAGATCAATGAGCTTTGCGAATCTTTAGCAACCTAGTAGTCGGGCGTCAAAGCCAGACCTTGTGGATAATCTGAAACGTTATCCAGAGCATAGGAACAATACCCACAACAATGGCGAATAAACCCAGTAATTGTTTTTCTTGGGACTGAGCTTGCTGCCAAATGTTGGCATAAGGGACATCAGCATTCCCAATCTGTAACAGCGCATATCCCTTAAACCACTTTGGCAATAGCTTATGCATCAGTATGAGTGTCGAGACTTTAGCCTTAAATAGGGGATTCGATGCTCGTTTATTGCCGCCAAAACCAATTTCAGAGAGCCTCGCCACTGCATCTGTATCTGGTTTACGAGCTGCCGTGTAAGCGGGTAAAGCCAAAGATAAGTCTCCTTGTGCATGTGCCAGCACCTCAGCAAAAATGCGACAACTCTCAAGAGCTACGTTACACCCTTGCCCCAAAGATGGCCAAATTGAGTGGGCTGCATCTCCCAACAGCACAACGCAATCCCCATCTTCAAACCGATTACACATAGTAGTAAACCCTCCATGTGCGGCTTTCTGTGATAGCAAATCCTGGACGAAGTGAGAGGGGAAACCCGTTTGATCTAAATTAGGAAACACAACCGGAAGCTTTGCTTTAAACAAAGCAGATACATCTGCTTCGGTTCGGATTGTGTCGAAAGTAATCTCTCCTTCTTGTGGCAAAATCAATACGGCTCTGATGACGCCATCAGCACTCGGTGGGGCAGCCATCGTCACAGGTTCAGCACCAGGCCATACGTGAAAAGCATCTGCCCATTCTGCCGTTGCACCAGGCAAATGCTCAGCTAATCCTAAGTTACAGATTTTGTACATCATATCGTCAGCATGCTGTCGGACTGTAAATCCTTCGAGTTGAGAACTCATGGAATACCTGACAGTACTAGAGATCCCATCTGCTCCTATCAATAAATCAAATGTCTGTTCATGTTGCCCTGATGCTTCCTGGAACAACGCAGTCTTATCGTGAAGATTGAGCTGCAATAAAGTTTGCTCAAAATAATATTGAATGTTGTCAGGAAAGCGATTTTTCCCTTCCGCAATTAATGACTGAGCCAGGGTATGCCTATCAACTGAAACCGAAGTTCTAAATCCTTTTCTCAAAATTGAATCTTTCTCGGTATGCCGAATATTACCTGTGATACATACTTGCTTATCTGGCGGCAGCTGAACACCAGCGTCTTCCAAAGCTTTAAGTCCACGCCTGTTAAGCACAATATTGAATGAACGACGATTACTAGACGCTTTAGCATCTGCACTTCTCTGCTCATAGACAGATACATGCCATCCTGCCTGGGCTAGATACAAAGCTATCAGCGTTCCGGTCGGCCCACCTCCCACCACTACTGCTGTCCTGTTCTTTTCAGAGGATAGAGGCTTTTCAGATGGAGAATTTACCATACTTTTATCTCAATTCTCGCTCTTTTAGCTTTACAGCATATTATTTAGTCAAACTATCAATAGTTTATGGCAAAAGATTTATTCTTAAAATACCAAACCTTCTTTTTCTCATTCAGTAAAGCTAAATAATTAAGATTTATCAAAACAGAAAAATGACTAAACCTCATAATGCTAGAAAAGGCTGTTTTGGCAGATTTCATATGCCGTGATATATCCAAGGCAAGCCTCGACTTGAACTTGCTTGTTTCCTCTAGGGTCATAAGATTCCAAATCATGAGTCAGTAAAGCTGACCACAACCTATCTCCAGCAAAATAGCGCTTTTTCAGATATATCTAGCCAGCCTTGATCGACAACTCAGTCCCTCCCTTTAACGGCAATGTTGCCGAACGATAGCCATGACTAGGAGTCCGTAAAAACTCGACGTAGGAATTTAAAGCTGTTTTGAACGTACCTACATTGTCTGAAATAACCAGGCCACCCTGACGAATCTGAGGGTGCAGCAACCTTAAAATATCCAAGGCCAAATGTGGATACCCATCCATCAACACCAAATCTATGGAGCCGTCGATATCCTGTAAGGTTTTCAAGGCATCCCCTTCCCGCAAATCCACAAACTCCGTTAGACCAGCCTCGACAATATGTTGTCGGGCTTGAATCACTTTTTCTGGAACGATTTCGGTGCCAATCACTTTACCCTGACCATTATCCCGAATGGCTGTGGCTAAATAGAGGGTTGAAACCCCATAGGAACTACCAAATTCCACAATGGTTTGGGCATTGATAGCCCGAGCTAATAAATAGAGTAACTGGCCTTGCTCCCGCTCTATCGGAATGTATTTATCGCGATAAAAATGGGTCCGATCAGGATTCCAGTGAATGCCTTGGCCCAAGAATAGTCTGGGAAGCTGAGGCAGATAATGCAGAAAAAGCTTCAAGGCTTGTCGATCAGCAGTATGGTGCAGGCGTTCTAGGACCGCTTCAACTTTTGGGTCCCTCAGAACGTTGTTCTGATGTCTCATAAGATGTTGATCAATGGAGATTGCAGTTGAAAACCCGAATACCCAGGTATGGAGGCTCTTCTTGTAAATTTCCTGTAGCTCTCCCTGTCTGATACCGCTACTTTGGTAATACCCAGGGACTCGAATCCGGTTCCGTTTTAGGCAAAAAAGGGAGAATAAACATATACACGCCACTCACCGCTAACACGATCATCAACAACAGCCCTGGCACTTCCAAAATGGCATGAGCCCAAGGACTCCACCAACCGAGTAGGGTTTGCTCTTCCAGATAGGGAGCGATTTTAAAACCATGCTTGAGCAATTCTCCCGTATGACTATCGATATACCACTCAAAAAAGCGATCGCTATTGGCCAATCGATAGAGATCTTCCTTCGGTAGGTAGGTGATTTCGTTGATATCTTCTAAAGCATGAATGCCTTGAGGCTGTTGCTCTAGTAATCGCTGAATCGCTTGTTGTTGCGAGAGGAGCGGTTCCGTACTAGTCACGGCATTAGTCGGAGGGGTGCCATCAACCGTTGGTAAGCCTTCTCCATAAATGGCTGGCAATGTCAAAGATTCAACCAGGTAAAGAACAACAATCACGGCGAAATATAGACCAATCCAGCGATGGATTTTGCGAGACCATGTAGCGAACCATTGTTTGAGCTTCATAAACTGTGTCTCCAACGAATTAACTGGGGCTGCAATCAATTGATAGCCTGGCTTTCTCTATTGTCTAAGCAGGACTGAGAGTGCGTTAGAGGGAAACTGACGAACTATCGGCTTCGTCTCTAGAGTCTTCCTGACACAATAGGCTCTAAAAATTAGCTCTGACTTGTACCCCTATTGTTCTGGGAGCACCAAAGATACCAATCCTATTGCCAAAGTCAAAGGATTGAGTCAGGTATTGGGTGTCAAAGAGGTTATTTGCAAATAGATAAATTCCATAGTTATCAGACTCATAGCCAAGGCGAACATTCACTAAAACAAAGGGTTCTTGCTCAATACTATTCAGTTCATCAAAAAAGGTGCTGCCGACCCCAATCAGCTCTAATCGGCTGAGAATGCCAATTTCGCTACGGTATTGAGCAGCGATATTATAAGTCAGATTCGGTGTCAGGGGAGTGCGATTGCCTTGTAAAGCCGTTCCTGTAAATGCATCCGCTCCATTGCGAAACTCTGAGTTGAGTAGTCCTAAGCCAGCACTCAGTTCTAAACCTTCTATGGGTCGAGCAATTAACTCCAGTTCCCCGCCAATGGAGCGAATATCGGCATTGTCAACTAGCGCCACTCCATTTTGAATGCTGGGAAACTGAAAGTTAGATGTATCGTTATAAAATCCGCTGACATTTAGAATTAACCGATTTTCTAACCAGGATGTTTTCAGACCGACTTCATAGTTCCAGGATGTTTCCGCTTCAAATACTGCAGTCGATTCATCATTGGGTTCAAAACTTGCACCTGGCGGACGATAGCCTCGGGTGATACTGCCATAAGCCGTTAGATTCGGCGTAAAACGATAATCAACCGCAAACCGGGGCAACAGTTCAGATCCACTAATCTCAATATTGTTCAGTTGCAGAACGGGTAAAACAAATGCGCCATCCGGCGAGATAAAGGTTTGAGTGTAATCGATGGACGCTAGGGTGTCTTCATAGCGCAGGCCAGCGGTCAGGGTCAGCTTGTCTGAGACGTTATAGCTCGCCTGCCCAAATGCCGCTAAACTTCTGCTGACACTATCTCCGTCTGAGCGCAGGGTACCCTGGTTTGCTGGAGGCACATCAGTACCAGAGATAAAATCACGCTGATTATCAAAGGTAGACCGTTCGAAGTAGCCCCCTAAAATCCACTGGAAACGGTCGCTTTCTTCTGGGGACTGGACCCGAATTTCTTGGGAAATGACTCGCGACGAAAAATCGGGGGCATTAATCAGAATATTAGCAACGCTGCCGTCCTGGTCAAAGGCTGCCTTCTGACTTGAGAAGCGATGGGCGGTGATGGATGTGACGCGAATATCTGAGGTATTGTAGGCAATTCGGAGGGATTGGGCATTAGTGACCAAATCGTTAAAGCCGTTAAAGCTCAGTTGAGTATTAAACGGATCGTCCGCCTTGACGAGTACAAATGGATCGGCCCCTTCGCGATAGTCAGCGACGGAGGCATTCAGTAAAATTTCCCACTCATCCGTGGGGGTCCATAAAAGTTGCCCTCGCCCCGTCCAGTAGGTCCCACCATCCACATCATCATTGAGTAAAGTATTGGTGACAAATCCATCTTGGGTACTAAAGCTCCCTGATAAGCGGAAGAGCAGCCGATTTTCTACGATCGGACCGCTAACGCTAACCTGAGTTTTGAAGGCGTCAAAGTTACCATAGCTAGCTGCACCTTTAAATTCAAAATCATTGGTCGGTCTACGGCTAATGATATTCACTACACCGCCAGCAGAACTTCTGCCGTACAAGGTATTTTGCGGACCCCGTAGAACTTCGACTCGCTCTAAATCAATCAAATCTTGATCGATAAATCCGGCGAAATCATAGGGCACATCATCAATAAAGAATCCGACGGCATCACGACTAAACGCATTGAAGTTGGTGACGCCCCGCACACTATAAAACGCACTGGTTCGATTTGAACCGGCAGGAAAAAAGGTAAAGTTCGGCGTTCGATCGGCTACACCATCTAGGGTCGTAATATCTGCGTCTTCAATATTTTGCTCTGTCAATACGGTGAGGCTCAAGGGCACATCCTGGGCATTCTCAGGGGTTTTCTCTGCAGTGACCACAATTTCTAGTTCATCGTCTTCCGCAATTTCTGCCTCATCAGTCTCGGTATCTGCCTCTTGTTTTAAAGTTGGCTCTGGTGAAGCTGTTTGGGCCATGGTATTGACAGCCACAGTCAAGCGATTGGGACTGGTGGAAATCTGGGCTGATTCCGCAGTAGTGACAATAACCAGTTGGACGCTATCTTGAGTGAGGGCTTGAAGAGAGATACTTTCGATGCCCTCCGCAGGATTCTCTCGTCTGATGTCTTGTCCCGTCACGAGCTGAGCATTTTGAATTTCTAGAATCAGTGCGTTTTCAGTCCGCTGGGTTGAAACCTGGGCTAATTCTGCATTGGTCGCTTCTAAAAAAAGCTCTATACCTGATTCAGTCGGGTTAATCTGGATATCGGTAATTTGAGCAAGGGCCTGAGCCAACCAGTCTTTAACGGTGGTCCTGAGTTGGGGGTGCAAAGTAGAAACTGCCCCTTCCCTGTCTATCCTTTCTGCTAGTTCTGATGGAGGCTTAGCCCCAGCAGATGGCCCGATCAACAGTACAGCCACACTGCTGCTAATCAGAACGGCTTGATATCTAATGCTATGCATTGAACACCCTCACACCATCATTTCCGCCAGAATTTATCAAGAATGAATCTCAATAAATTATTCTGAAGGCATGATAGGAGGGAAGCATCAGCTTTTTCTCTTCAAACAGGATTGTTTTCTCTTCAAACAGGATTTTTTCCCCGGCAGGCCATTTGATAGGCTTTGGGACTCAGGCCAAATCGTCGTTTGAAGGCTGCTGTGAAAGACGTAGGGCTGGCATATCCCACAGATTGAGCGACTCCCGGAATGCTCAGATCCTGAGCTGCCAGCAACTGCCGAGCATACTGCAGCCGTTTAGCTTGTGAATAGCCAAACACAGTGGTGCCAAACATTTGCCGAAACCCCAGTTTGAGTTTGTAGTCATTAAGCCCCACTTGCCGTGCCAAGCCCATCAGGGAAGGGGGTGCATTGAGGTTCTGATTGAGCACATGAGAGGCTTGCTGAATTCGCTCTAGATCATCGGGTAGCAGCTGGCTGATCTTAGTTTGGTGCTGGTTTTCACTCCAAGCTGTTAACTGCAATGTCAGAAGTTCTAGTGCCTTACTTTCTAAATACATCTTCTTGACCATCCCTTGGTAAGGACAGCCCAAAACCTGCTGAATAATCTGGGCCATTGCAGGAGTCATTTTTCCCAGAGGCTGGTGGAATCGCTTCAGGGTCTGATGGTCAGACAGCTTCTGCAACGGCTGGGGTAGGCCATCGGCAGCAGAGATAAAAGACCTTACGTAGTCCTGGCTCCACTCAAACGCCACAACCTGAAATCGCTCTTCACCCTGGAAGGTTTCAAATTCGACTACATCAGACAAGGAAAACAAGTAGTGATGCCCTGCTGATTCTGTATAGTCTTCTGGAATACCACTGACACGAGGCGTCTGTACCTGAAAGCGACTGGATAAACAAAATTTAGAGACTAGGGGTTCGTCAGGGCCTCTGTGGCTTTCGATGGTTGTGGTTTGGTGAAAACGCCCATCTGCAATTTTTAATACGATTCCATCTCGTAGGGTAATGAGATGATGCTGCCCACTACCGACCTGACTCGGCGGGCAGATCAGCAGATCGGAACCTTTGTGTTGAAAGATGGATTCACCGTTCTGTTGAGCTTCTGCAAATAGAGTTTGTAGCTCTGTTTCCCTGATGGTGGTTCGCATAGCGTCAGTGATTGGTTTCAGGAATGAACCTATAGTATTTGAAATTATTCTCAGTTATCTAAACTATTATGTCTGCTTTATGCGCCACCAAACTGGATGTGATTCTCTATTCGAAGAATGACTGGCTTGTAAAGCCGAGGGCGTCCAAGACTAAGATTTATGGACAGGGAGACATGTGTGCGATCGCAATTCCAGTACATAGAGAACCACCGTTGTTAGCAATGACGGTGGTCTCCATCGTTATTTAGAGTTTTGCCCACTCATCAGGTAACACATTGGCCTGTAGTGTAAAACCACCACTCCCATCTGGTGTCAGTACATAAGCAATTCCTTGAGGATCAGGATAAATACCCGTCGCAGCCTCAAAGAGATCATCATGGCCGACAATCACAGTATTTTTGCCATCCTCTGGCGCAGCAGTCAGCAAAGGCGTCACATTGGCCTTCATTTCTTCAACTTGCTCATCCGTATAGTCTTCAAAGGGCAAGAAGTTCAGTTTAGGATTCTTCTCATGTCGTCCAAACGCTAGATCTGCTGTTTTCCAAGCTCGGCAGTACTCACTCGTAATCACTTTATCCACTGGAATCTTTTTCTCAGTAAACGCAGCTCCAATATCTTTGGACTGTTGAATTCCCAAGTCATTGAGCTTCCGTTGAGTCTCACAGTCATCCAGCTTCATCTTTGGATCTGCTTGGTCAGCATAGTCTTTTTCAGTTTGGGCATGGCGGAAGTAAATCACATGTCCACCCTTTTGCAACGCACTCAAGAGTTCAGGACCGCTCAATTTATCCTTAAACTCTGCATTCGCTTTTTCGCCTTCACTATACTCTTTGCCCTCTTCCCCTCCTTCCGGGGATTCGGTCGTCGGTGAACTTTCAGCGGTAGGACTTTGATCTCCATTTGTTGCAGTTTCTCCGCCACAGGCTGCCAACGTAGCGGTGAGTCCAAGGGCCATCACTAGCTTGATGGCTTGGTTTGGTTGTGTCATAGTTCGTGAGGTCTTTATGAAAACTGTTATCTCATCTTATTGAGAGATATTATCATTTAAATATAGCGATTTATCCCTGAAGGTTGATATGTACGTATTCCTAGAATGGTTAACTTCAGAAGCTGATAGGGCATTGTCCTATTTTGGTTCACCAAAATATTGAATACATTGACAGCTGAGATTTCAGTCAATGTGTTTAAGCCCTAAACTCCATTTGATAATGATATTCAGTTTGTCCTATGACAACAAACCCCAGACGCTCGTAGAGGCAACGTGCTCGGTCGTTTATTTTAAATACTTGTAGTTGAATTGACTTACCACTGTCCTCAGAAACGTCAATCAGTTGTTCAAATAATGCATTGGCAATTCCACGCCCCTGATAATCTTTAGCGAGTTCAATCGTCCTAATCAATATTGCATCAGGACCAGATTGAAAACACACGAATCCAACAGGCTCATCCACTTTGCAAATAGCAAGACAATGATTCAGCAGATTAAAGTCTTTGAAGAATTGGTTTTGCTGCCAATCATCATCCCATCCCCAAATTCGGTCAACATACTCATGCATGGCGGACCGGTGAATCGAAAACAATGCTTCTACATCACCTCCCACCGCAGGACGCATTTGAAAAGGACTCGGTAGATCGAAAATCATCTGGATAGGTCTGGACTACGTCTTGTAAACCGATATGGGAGGTAGAACAGAGTAGGGCAACTTCCCGATTACATTCACTGGTTCGTAAGTACGCTCGGACTCAGTGACCAACACGTCTAGGTGTCCTCTGCAGCAACAAGTTCTACTGCTCTCTTTTCTTCAGCTTGAACGCTACCGAATAAGGCCGGTTCTTGCCGTTATTCAGTTGCCGCTCATTCTTCGCGAGATGGTATCGCTCCTCTGATAACCTGGGCTCTTCGAAATCAACGACCTCAAACCCTGATTTACGGAATGCTTTCCAGTAATCGGACAGGGGGCGGTGAAACCAGATAAATTCTGATGTAAAGTGCCCCCAAGGCGGTCCAACACATTTCTGTTGTTGGAAATACGGAAAATTCCACTGGTAGGTAACGGCAACGTCACTATCTGTCCCTGTGGCGTACTCCTGAGGGAAGCAAGGATGGGAGAAAACGACTACCCCATACCCTCCAGGTTTCAGTACTCGAAAGAAGGCTTGCACAGTTTCAGTAAGGTCCGGGGTATCCATCAGGACGTAGTTCGAAATGACAATATCAATCGATCCATCCGTCACTGTGTGCAATTCCGAAATGGAGTCAATGCGGAAGTCAATATGAGCTGCTTTCGAGCGGGCGATCCGGATCATCTCCTCAGAAAAGTCAATACCAAGAACGTGAGCCCCCCTGTCGTGCAGCTTGCGGGAGAGATACCCCGTGCCGCAACCTGCATCGAGAATAGTGATACCAGCCACGTCCCCTACAAACTGCCAGAGAACGGGGTCGGAATTGAGGATACGATTGCTATCCCCATCATCACCAACTTGTCTATCCCAGTCATCCGCGACGCGATTCCACAACAATCGTGTTTCGTCAGAATACTGATCCATATATTTACCGTAGAACGATTACTTAAACGGTTAGCAGCTTATAAGCAGATGAACAAAATTAATTACATAGAATTTCCTGGTTGTAAACTACCTGAGTCCTCTGTTTACATCCATTGATTTGATGTTATTAGTCCGTCCTATCTCCACCGAAAGCTTACGCTTATTGCATCGGATTTATCACAGTAGTCGCCATCATCAGGTCAGACAACGCGCCCATTGCCTCATTTTGTTCGCCCAGGGTTGGCCCCCCTACACCTTAGCCTCCCTTTTTAGTGTGAGTCCTAAAACGGTTTACAACTGGCTTAAGGCTTGGAACAACCGAGGATTTGCAGGACTCTATAATCACCCAGGTCGAGGTCGAAAACCGATGTTTAATCCCGACCAACAACAGCAGATTTATGAGTGGACTCAGGCATCTCCCATCCAACTCAATCAGGTGTTAGCTCAGATTGAACAACAGTGGTCAGTACGCGTGTCAAAGGCCACAGTTAAACGCGTCTTGAAGCAGATGGACATGAGCTGGCATCGCTTTCGCCAAGGGACATCAGGCCAGCCTTTATATGCCCACTACCTCGAAAAAAACAGCAGTTAGAACATCTCAAGGAACAGGAAGAGAAGGGAGACATCCATCTATTCTTTATGGATGAGAGTGGTTTTTCGTTAGTCCCCTGTATTCCCTATGGATGGCAACCCATAGGGACGTATCTGGAAATACCGACTCGTTCAAGTAAACGCTTGAATGTTCTGGGGTTTTTGAGTCGACGACAAGGGCTACATGCTTATACATCAGAACAGACCATCACCAGTGAGGTTGTCAGTCATTGCATTGATACCTTTTTTGCTGACGTGGAGTTGCCCACCGTCATTGTGGTGGATCAAGCCCCTATCCATACGAGCCAATCAATCTATGAGATGAAAGCAGAGTGGGCCGAACGGGGAATTACCTTGTTTGAGTTGCCAAGCTATTCTCCCCATCTAAATTTGATTGAGCGTCTGTGGCAATTCATGAAATATCAGTGGATTGAAATGAGTGCCTACTGGGGGTGGTCATCTTTGGTCGAATATGTGGAAAGAGTTTTGAAAGCCTACGGCGATGATTATGTAATTAATTTTAGCTAGGTGCTTAACTTTGGTTATGGGAGCATGAGAGTCTTCATAAATAAAACCAAAGTAACGCCATCGTCACCACTCGTCCAATGTAGTTACTACAGCCCAACTTGGAGTCCCACAATCCGTCCTGAATTTTTGAATAACATCATGGGTAAAGCCGGAAAAACTCGACTGATCAAACGCCAAACGGCTGGTAATCGCTGTAAATCATCCAAAAAATGCTGTAGATAAAACTCCTCCCGCTTGAGGATAAAGCCTAACCCCCAATGTTCTAGATCTAGGGACTGATTGATGCCCCACTTAAACTCAGCACTAGTCTTTGAAACCGTGTCATGTTTTGCAGTACTTCTGGCAGTTCGTTGACTAATCACATCAAATAACACTTCAATAGGGCCAAATCTAGCTTGAATCTGCTGTAAGAGAGCTTTATTATCCGCTTCTGTAAGATACATAGACACCCCTTCATAAATCACCATCATCGGTTGCTTTAGCTCACGGTCAATCTCATCCATCCAGGTAAAGTCCAAGATAGATTTGGCAACTAAATGATTGTGATCGCTTCCGTCTTGGCCCCCACAGGCGGCAAATACCTGTTTGCGTAGATCAATAACATCAGGAAAATCAACGTCATACCAATGGATATGAGCCGTTTGTAATCGTGAGAATCGTGTACACAAACCTGCCCCTAAATTGACAATCACAGCATAAGGATGGGTTTTGATAAAGTTTTGGACAATCTGATCTATCTGTCTTGCTCGAATCACACAGCCTAATTGCGATGACCAGCCTTGCTCGAACTTAGAAAAATCGTAATCGAGCTGTTGAATAATGTCTGCTGCTTTGGCATCGCGAAGGATAGGGTTAACCCGCTGGTGTTCCATAGCGCGAGCATAGAGGGTGATCATCAATGTTTCAGGAACACCTCGGAATTGTGTTGCGCTTACAGATTGGGTAGATGGCATATAAACCTCCAGTTTGGGTGCCTCTCGTCCACAGAAGAAATGAACTAAAAACGATTGATGATACACAGATAGACACTGCGTTACATACTGGGTTAGAAATAGTTGGCTTCTCTCACGCTGAGGACCATTGCCCAGGGAGAGGAGCAATCATCTGAAACGACATTCAGAATTTATGGGGACTAGCACGATCTAGTGTGTCAATGCTTTACCAGGATGGAAGATGTAATGCTTCAAAGTGCGGTTGTGATGGCCGAAGGCCCGCACTCTTCACATGAGATGTATATTCAGAAGCCGTCTTTTTCCGGCCCATGCCCTAAGCTGTGGTGAGCGACGATCTAAGTTTTGAAGATGTGCCACCGTTGGGGATAGCTAGACTGCGATGGTCTCCGACCGGCCATCGGCCATCGCAACTGCAAAACCATTCACACTACATTCTCGGACTAGCGCAACCTTGCCATAGCGAGGATCAATCTCAATCCCTTGAATTTCGAGGGTGCGACAGGCAATACTATGCTCAACGGGAATACTGTACTGAGCCGTCTCTAAAGGAGCTAGCGGCAAACAGAGTTTAAAGATAGCGGGTCGATATTCTAGTGGGATAAACACATCTGCTCCCAGGGTTAAAGCCCGTTCATTATGGAAGGGAATTTGGCTGACATTGGTCAAAATCCCCGCTGGTGTTGACCATTGCTCACACCACCGCAGCGCCAAAAACCATTTCGCATCTGACAGGCGATTAAAGATTCTTTCTGAAGGCGTTTGCGGCAACACTTTATAGCCGCCTTCCACCGCCAGGATAGTACCGCCCAAGAATCCAAATAGAGTATTGATAGAGTCGGCCATAATCATTCCTCGGATAAAGACTGAAACAGCAATGATTAGTGTTAACGGGTGATGATAGAAGAAAATCCCTGAGAAATGCGGTTACTCCTCAGGGAACGTAGACTGTGTTAAGGATCAGTGTGATCTGCGTAAGAAGAGAATGATTTAGACGAGGGCTAGTTCTCGCTCAACCTCGGGGCTATATTCACCCAGACTGGCGGCACTATTGCATTTGGCGCGATGCAACAGGCGCTGTTGAGCTTCAGATACCCGCTGGCTCTCACCCCGCCAATGCTCCAATGCTGGCTGCTGAATGGCTCGGGCATAGGAAAAGGTAACAGGCCAGGGACAGATACCGGCATAGCGAGCGTTCATGATATTCAGGTGGGCAGCGGATCGCTCAGCACTTTGACCACCCGACAAAAAGGCCACTCCCGCAACCGGAGCAGGCACGTTTTTGCGTAGACAATTGATGGTTGCTTCAGCAACCTCATCCACACTCGGCTGCTGTGGGCACTCTTTACCCGCAACAACCATGCTGGGTTTAAGAATCATTTGGTCAAAAGCCACTCCCTGAGCATAGAGTTGACCAAACACAGCATGAAGGGTGCGATCCGTCACCTGGTAGCACCGTTCTAGGGTATGGTCACCGTCAATTAAAACTTCGGGTTCGACGATGGGAACGAGACCTCCCTCTTGGCACAGGGCCGCATAGCGGGCCAAAGCTTGGGCATTCACACTGATGCAAGCCTGGCTCGGAATACCGTCTCCAATGGTAATCACAGCCCGCCATTTCGCAAACCGAGCGCCCATGCTGTAGTACTCAGCAATGCGCTCGCGCAAGCCATCTAGACCTTCCGTTACCTTTTCATCCCGATGGGCAGCCAAGTCTTTAGCTCCCGTGTCCACCTTAATCCCCGGAAGCATACCCACTTCAGTAATCACTTGTACAAAGGATTTGCCGTTCCTAGTGGACTGTCGAATAGTCTCATCAAACAAGATGGGGCCACTGATGTAAGTAGAAAGCTGGGGTGTTGTTAAGATTAACTCTCGATAAGCTCTGCGATTCTCTTCCGTTGTAGGAATGCTGAGCTGAGCGAATCGCTTATTACAAGTGCCATTACTCTCATCAATTGCCAAGATGCCCTTCCCTGCTGCCACCAAGGCTTTAGCGGTGGCCTTTAACTCTTGGGCATAGGTACTCATATCGAACCTCCTAATTTGAGCAGAGATGGAATTAAAATCTCTTGCTTATTGATATATAATGTCAATAATAAATGGGATTGTCAAGTCATTTCATCCAGCTATAGATGGATCAAGAGAGAGTATTTATCCTAGGCTTGCCATCAAAAAATCTCTAAATACGCTAAAAATAACGGAACTTTTGCATGAAATTTAGACTGAATCATTTATTCTCAAGAAATAAAGATAGACTTTATTTCTTGAGAATAAATCTCATAAATTACTGGCAGGAGTGATGAGCTGTGAATGCGACCGACCATACTGAGACCTATGAAATGCTCAGTAAGATCTCTCGAATTGTGTCCCTATTTAAAGAGCAGTTTCTGGATGCCCATCCTGATCTAAGTCCCTGGATCTATGATCCTGCCCTCCGATACTTGATCGATCCTCACTCGATTGATCTCTGCTTCCATTTTCCAGGGTGGCATCCCACGTGCCATAGTCATTGTGTTCTAACTCAAATTCGCTTTTCAGAGAATCCTAAATCGGCTGATGCTCGTATTATTGATATTGAATCCATGGGCTATACCCATACCGAACCCTATTGGCGATGCCGCTCCACAACAGATGATTGGGACTTTGATGGTATATCGCCCCCAACATTACTGGCTAGAAAAAAGTTAGAGCAATTTTTTCAGGATGTTTATGCTTTGTTTGGATACTCAGATAATTCTGAGAAGTCCCTCTAATCCTTGGTTTGAGTAATGCCCGCTGATAGCTACATTACCCAACATGCGAATGTTGGCTTTACTGAGAATGTTCACCCGTCTTCTCTATGCCAATTCGAGTTGGACTTTTCTGGCAGTGCGGACAGCCTCAGCAGCACCCAGGCCAACCCTTTACACCTGAATCAGTCAGAGATCGAACCACTTTTTTCTACTTTTGACATTTAAATAATTAAGATTGATTCTCAATTAGTAAAAGAGATGCTACTGTTTAAGTATGACAAGCTGTCATACGTATTCATTTCAGCTTTGGAGAAAACCAATGCGCTACATTAAACCCTTACTGTTGGGGCTCACAACCACCGTAATGGCAGTGCTACTGGTCATCGGTGGCTTTTGGCCTGGCTCTTCAATGGCTCTGGCTGCAACGACTACCGTTCAAATGGGGTCTTCTACGGGCATGCTAGTGTTTGAACCGGCCGAAGTGACGATTGCGCCAGGAGATACCGTACATTATGAAGTGGCGGGTGTCCCTCCCCATAATGTGGTGTTTGATCCGGGTAATTCTGCAGGTGATGTTGCGAGCTTATCTCACCAAGCCTTTGCCATGTCAGGTGGATTTGATGTGACTTTCCCTGCTGATGCTGCTCCAGGAACCTATGCCTACTACTGTGAACCTCATAGAGGTGCAGGAATGACTGGTACCATTACGGTTCAGGGCTAAATCCACATCAGCACAAGTGATTTTTTAATCATTTCAACGTTTTCAAATTCCTTTCTCAATTCATAAGCTTTTACCCGCAGAATCCTACTGAATGGAAGACTCTGCGGGTATTCTTTATCAAGCGCGAATTTGAGGTGGATGATTTATAGCTAAAGTTGCTACTGCTGCAGAACAATAGCAACGAGAGAGGGAGGGTATCAATTGTGCGATGGCCAAAGGCCGGTCGGAGACCATCGCAACCCACCACAGGTCTCCCATACTCTCAACCGATTTACTAGACCTTAATCAGCAGATTTTTCGCTATAACAAGAGAAAAGCGGTACGATAGAGCTTTCAAAAGCCAAAATTATCCCTTAAATAAAACTATCGGTCGATTTTATCTAAAGTCTAGGCTATGAGAACCCAAAAACAGTCATTCTTGGGCTGGACTGGTGTCTTTATCGCGACAGTATTTATGCTGCTTGCATCAGGTTTGGTCCTTTATCCCAAGATCACCAGCGACAATATTCTCACTGCTCTAAGGTTGAGTTCATTAACCACCGCTATTCCATTTTTGCTAGTGTTTGTAACCAAGCCTCTCACCGCCACAACGAATAAACTGGGGCTATGGCTCAAAAGCAATCGCAGCTATCTGTGGCTGGCCTTGACCATATCCCACCTCATCCATCTCTACCAAATTGTTCTGTACTATCAACTAGGGGAAACATGCTCTTGGACAACATGGCTAGTGACCGCTCCACTCTGGATCATTATGGTGCTGTTCTCAGTCACAGAAGTGGTAAAACCCACAATTTTTGATTATCTATATCAAGCCCATGTTCCGAAAAGACTGAGCATTTTATATACGCTGGGTCTCTGGTATATTTGGCTCGTTTTTACCTTGGCATTTGGCTTTGGGACTGCAGCACAGCACATCCCTTTCTACAATATTCCGGCCTTTATGCTCTTTATCGCTGGAGCAATTTTCAATGGCATCCTGTGGTGGCGCAAAAACATCCCTGTGTAATCTAGGCACCCCCATCTTCTTCAAGCACCTCTTGGATAAGTCACAAGAATAAATGCTAGTGGAGACGAGATGTTTGAATCAGTACAGTCCAATCTAGGCATCTTGTACTTTGACCACTCCTTTCTCAAAAACCTCGTCTCCACAGGCTACAAAATCAACTCTTGTTGTTTAAGTTTGAGGTGATTCTGTACTGTCCGATTCGTTAGCCTGAGAAGCCTCAGCAGCTGGCACTGACTCGGTAGATTCCATGGGAGTTGTCTCATCTACTGGCGCTTCCTTTGTCTCTGGAGCAGCATCAGTCGTTGGAGCCGCCCCTGTAATAATCGATGGCTCTTGGACAAAAGTTTGTGAGAGGGCATTGGGGATCTCTTCAAACTTCACACCCATGGCTTTTAGACTATGGAATAAATGCCCTTGCAGACAGTAGAAGCCCAAATAGTAAGTGATATTGGCCAACCAGGCCCGAGAACTGAACACACCATCAGCAAAATCCGCCGTGTCCTTAAAGTAAGGAGTAAGGTTGAACTTCACCTCTAAAGCGGGGCCATAGAACTCCACTGGATAAACAAAGGTATTGACCGCACAGAAATAAGCCGAGATAAAACCCATAATGGCAACGCCACCCAGGGAAAGGCCAATTAAGCCATCAGCGCTGTAATTATCTTGTCGAGCCCCCAAGCGTTGTTCCCACTTAAATGGGGGAACCAGAATATGCCAGATACCACCGGCAATATCCAGTAGGCCCACTAGAAAATGACCTGCTGCCAAATCACCTAAGTTATCAACAAAAAACGGATTATACCCAGGGGTTGACCACCCATATTTATAGATATTGGTAAAGTTCTCCATTGAGGGAGTAACAGCACAGACTTCGCCTAGGGTGGGGTCATACAGACCGTGATATTTTATCCAGCCGACAAAGATCAAGGAGGCAAAACCAATAAAGATTAAATGGTTGCCCAGGATATATCCCAACCGTTTTGGATCATCCCATTCAAAGGAAAATTTGGCCGTGTTTCCCCGTCCACCTTGGGACAGATCAGCAGGTCCAATTTGGGCATGGTAGTAGGCACCAAAAAACAGCACCACACTTGCCACCATATGCACCAGGGCAACTTGGACATACACTCCTGGGTTAGTCACCACTCCACCAGCACCGACACCAAAGCCTTCAGCGGCCAAATGCGGAATTAGGACTAAGCCTTGGTCATACATGGGCAAGCCTGGATCAAACACTTGATTCTCGGACAAAGTGTTGATGCCGACCCAAAACATGATGATAGCCATCTGCAAAATATGTGCAGCCAGCCATTTGCCTTGTACCGAGGGATCAATCAGACGACTATTGCCCTGATACCAAGGAAACTCAGATTGATTGATATTGAGTTGCATGGTTCTATTCAAAAAATAATTAATAACGGCTCAAAAAGAGCTATGTAGCAAGAACGACTGCTTTACGGCATTCCTTGCGACAAATGAATGTGAAAATCTATATTTCTACTCTCATGTCTTCAGCTTATGAGTCAGGCGATAAGAAACATGAGTGACTGACAAAAACCATAGACCAGCATTAGATAGAGCTATCCTGAACTCGAACAACGTCACATCTCAATGCTGGCCCATAGAACTATTTATTCTTAAGGGCATGGAGCCTTTCGCCACGAATACTGTGCCATAGGCCACCAAAGACCATCCAGTTCAATCCCAGAATCAGCTGGATAGAAGCAGCCCCAGACCGATCAATACCGTAGAACTCAGGGGCAAAGGCGATATCGCAATACTGGGTAAAAATGGCAGAACTAATGGCAATAAAACCCACGGAAGCCACACTATAAGACAGGATCGCTTCGCTATTGCAAATGCCAGCACGCGTCACCCCACCATTGGGGAAAGAAAAGATCAGCCGATTGTTGAAAAAGGCTGTCGGCTTCTTGTTGATGATATGAAAGGCTGCCCCTGCAATATCAACAATGGCGACGAGGAAATGTCCCCCAACCAGGTCTTCCATATTGTCGACTGCGGCCATTCCCAAAGGTGTCCATCCACCATTGGCAAATCCGAATAAGTAACCCACTAGAGTAATCGGATTCAGGTTGGGGGTAATCTGTCGCACTTCACCCACTAATGGATCATATAAGCCATTACCGAAGGCTGCATTGCATGCGAATAGAAGGCAAGCAACCCCTAAACAAAGCAGGTGATGGCCCAAAATAGAAGAGAGAGACTCAAAGTCGTCCCAATCATAATCAAATTGAGCCGCCCAGCTACCTTCAGGGTAATCTCCTAGCTTCGCTTCTCCAGCAATGGTGTGGAATAGTCCACCCGCACAACAGAATGCCGCCACAAAGAAGTGCAAAACGCCAATCACAAAATAAGGATACGTACTCAATATCTCTCCGCCTGAACCCACGGCAATCCCTAAGCCTGCCAGGTGGGGCATAAAGACCATCCCTTGTTCAGATAGTGGTATGCCGGGTTGAAAACGAGCAGCTTCTTGAATAATAAAAGCGCCGGGAACACAGCTCATCAGAGCTGCATGGCATAAGTGGGCACCCAGAAGCGTGCCAGAAAGATCGGTGTTGCGGACATTGCCTGCCCACCATTCCGCTTCATAACCGCTCAAGCTCGCTGTACCCGCAGTCATCTCGGACCTGTCCATCGGGTCGCGTCTGGTTAAAGATGCTGTCATAAATTAAATCCTCGATAGGGTAAATCGTTACTAAAAATCAAACATTGGGTGTATTCCAAACACTTCGTCCTCATCGTTTCAGCCAACATCACCCAGTGGCGCAAATAAGGGATGGCCAAAGACTCTTATCAAACAAGAGAGTTATCCACCGTATGCAATACAAGCTCTAACGCCTGGCTAACGCTGAGTTAACGATTGGAACCGTAAAGACGGACTCTTAAAACTGTGCGTGCTAGTCAGACGTTAGAGCATATCCTCCACCCACACCTACACTTCAGGAGCGAATTGCTCGAAATATTTGGGGACATTACGAAAATCAAATCCCATACCTCTCAAAGCATGAAATAGATGACCTTGGAGACAGTAAAATCCCCAAAAATAGTGAAAATTACAAATCCAGAAGCGAGACGAATGCGACCCCTTGGCCATATCAAGCGTATCGGCAAAGTAAGGTGCAACTCCAAACTTTAGCTCTAAAGCAGGACCAAAGAATTCAGGTGGAAATGTAATTTCGTTGACAGCGGCAAAATAGCAAGCATTGAACCCTAAAAAAGCGAGTCCACCTAAGGCATACCCCAGGATTGCATCTGCATTTTTTTTGTACAGCCTGTCAGTATAAGGCCACGGTTTGATCAATATGTGAAAAACGCCACCGATCGTAAATAGAAAAGCTACAAAGAGATGGCCCATCTGCACATCTTCAAGATTATCGACAAAGAACGGATTGAATCCGGGAATAGCCCATCCATATTTAAATAATCTGACTATATTAAATTGTGGAATAACTGCTCTAACTTCTCCAATACTTGGATCGTAAAAGCCATGAGTGGCTCCCCAGAAAGTAAATAAAAATGCACCTGCTCCTAAAAAAAGAAGATGGTGCCCCAAAATCCTGCCCTGGGTTGCAAAATCATCCCATTCAAAATGAAATCGCTTTACACCAGGGAACTCGCTATCCGCAAAGTTCTTAGGTCCAGTCACAATATGGTACAAGGCCCCCGACGCAAACACAGCCGCTGCAAACAGGTGAATCATGCCAATCGCAAAGTAGACGTAGGTGTCTACAATGACTCCGCCAGACCCAACTCCAAACCCTTCGCGCGCTAATTGTGGTAGGCAAACAAAGTTTTGACTGTATAACGGCAAATCGGGATCGTAGCGAGTGAGTTCAAAGATAGTAAAGGTCCCAGCGAAGAAACACATCGACGCAATTTGGCCGATATGTGCAGCCAGGAATTGGGCACTAAACCCTGTATAACGAGCATTGCCCGCATACCAAGGATAGTTAACTTTGGGCTGTCCATAGGTTTGCATAAAGATTATTCTCCAGACTAATCTTGCATATTCTATTGAGACTAATTCTCAATTTATCAGGACTTGCGTTTCATGAAAATCTGAAGAGTAAAAGTCAAAGAAAAACTGTTAAATCTCAATATTTATTTATGTTTCCATAAAAAATAAATACCGGGCTGAATAGATCAGTTTCACCAACTCATCGAAGCATGACGAGATCAAGAAATCCTTAAAGTGCTTTAAATTCAAACATTTCAGCTAATGTGCTGATCAGCTTTACGACCTAATTTTTCCCGTAGAGCCAGTCAACTCCATTTGATCACAGGAATTAGGATATGAGGGTCTACAGGGTCTCAGTTCAATATCATGCTTGAAAAACCCAGACCCATTTTTCTACTAAGATTCTCAATATAGAAAATATCTATCGATTTTCAGTTCAATTATTGAGAATAGATATAGGTTTGCCGTGTCAGACAATACCGCTATGGATCAACAGTCAATGAACTGCCGCTATTGTGCAGATATTGCTAAAGCGAATGGTGTCGATCCCCTCGGTACAGCGGCAAAAGCTGACCACTGGCTGATTACTGAGATGAAACAGCCCTGGTCCCATTCATTAACTGAGCATCCTCAAGTTCAACCCTTGATTCCCTTATTCAAGAAATTGATTTTTCGCAGAGGAATCTTGATCAGACCGATTGCGATCGCAACCGATCGCGACTATTCCCAAACAGGCTGGACACGGTTGCTCTACTACTATCGCCCCAGTCTTCAGTTTGCCCAGTATGCCAAACAGGAATTTCTTATCCCCGAAGCCGAAGGGCTCAACTTCACCATGGCTTTGTTGAAATCCTTACTAAAGCAACCCAATCATTTTGAGCATTACCGAAAGTATCAGCAAAACACCAGAGAGATTCGGGAGCTATTGATCTGTACCCATACCCAAGTGGATTTGGCCTGTGGTCGTTATGGAACCCCTATTTATCGCCAACTTAGGCAAGACTATGGCCACAATCCTAGTTCTCTCAGAGTCTGGCAAGCAACTCATTTTGGCGGTCATCAGTTTGCCCCGACCTTGCTAGATTTGCCCACAGGGCAATTCTGGGGACATCTTGAGCCAGCCATCTTGCCCACCCTCGTAGAACGTCAAGGAGAGGTGTCCAGCCTGCGCCCCTATTATCGGGGTTGGTCTGGCTTACAGAAATTTGAACAGATGGCGGAAGGAGAAATCTGGCAGAGAGAAGGATGGGCTTGGTTAGACTATCCCAAAGCAGGACGGACCACAAAGAAAGGTCTGAAAGGGATCAAGCTGTTTTTATATCCGTTACTGCAGTTGATTCCCTTAAACCTTATGCAGATGTGGTTGGAACAATGGACACAAGAAGCCGATTGGGTTGAAGTGAACCTCCAATTTGTCTTGCCTGAAGCCACACAAATCAGTTGTTATCGGGTCCGGCTAGCGACCAAGGGCAGGGTTAAAACGGCAGTGAAATCAGCCGCAAAACCTGACGACACCCTGACCCTCCAGGACCAATGGCAATATGAAGTTACACAAGTTGTGCGGTACGACACTTAACGCCTGAATTCGCAGCATCGGGCCCAAAATCTATTTTGATAAATAGGAATTATTCTTATTACATTAGACTGGAGTGTAGACACTCTGATAAATCCCTCTGCAATGGGTATGCCTAAAACCCTCACCAATGCCGATATTATTGCTTTTCTACAGAATAATAGTGACGCCTCTACCCTTCTCAATACCGACCAAGATGAACAATGTATTGCCCTCCCAGCCCAGTTTGGCAGTGGATATATCCGAAGACATCTCTTGCAGCCAGGGCTGATCTTAGATATTGCAGATGTTGAGCTGAACTACAACCATGTCAACCGCATTCAGTTACATTCCCCTCAGATGCCCTTGACCGCTAGTTTTTACTTATCGGGTCAGGCCGTTGTCACCAATGAAGCCTTGCCTACCCCCCAGACTGAACGAGCTGGGAATAACTATTTGTACCATTTACCTCAAACTGCTGAAATTGAGGAATATCACGCCAATCAGCGGATCTGTTGTTTAAAGCTGTATTTTAACTTAGACCATTTTCCGCAGCTTAATCTCCAACAACTCGCGACCCAGTCATCAAATTTAAGCACCCCCATCTACACTCCCCGTAAGCTGTACTGTGAGAATCCAACGACCCCTAGAATGCACTTAGTGCTTGAACAACTGGCGACTTGCTCCTTGCAAGGGATTGCCAGAAATATTTATCTGGCGGGTAAAGCTCTTGAACTTCTGGGCTTGCAGTTGGAAGCAATCATCACGCCCCAGGCTTCGCTACCAGCCTGCCTTCATCCCACTGATGTTGAACAGATCCACAAAGCCCGCTACATCTTGATTCAGAACTATTTAAACCCTCCATCCTTAATGGAATTAGCCCGTCAAGTGGGTATTAACGATCGCAAACTCAAGCAAGGCTTTCGCGATGTCTTTGGCACGTCTGTATTTAACTACTTGTACCAATACCGTATGGACAAAGCCCGTCAGCTGCTCACTTCTGGGCAATGGAATGTGACCGAAACTGCCCATGCCGTGGGGTATGCCAGTCGAACTGCCTTTGTCGCCGCCTTTACCAAGCAGTTTAAGGTGAGCCCTAATACGTATCGTCCTTAACGATGGCCCGCATTGACTTTGAAAAGGCAACTATCAATACCTTGATTTTCTGACTTCTAATAAATAGTCCTGCTTTCAGACAGAAAAAGTCCGTTTGCAAGACAGCAGTGTGTGAAAAACGACATCCCACTCTAGTAATTTATATTGAGAAGAATTCTTAATAACTATCTAGCCAGCCCACCGTTGAACGTGGGTCATGGATATTCAAGAGCCTTTGCCATTTGCCGTCTGCAACCGTGTAGGGAATGAATACTGGACCGTCTTTAAACATCATTTATATCTGTTTGGGTGCTCTGGGGACATCCCTAGGAACACTGGGTGCGGCCCAAGCAGCTCAGCCTCTGTCAAACCCTTTCCAGATTATCTCTGACCAGAGGGCTCGTAGGATCCGTAAAGTTGAATCTATCGTTCTATATCCACATAAGTCCGAATATCGTGTTGCCCAAGTAGAGCCTCTATCCATTGCCGAAATTACGCAGGTGACCCTTGAGCCTACAGAGGGCGGGGTCAATATTGTGCTGACGGTTGCTAAAGGTGATACCTTGCAGGTGACGCCTTCCGATGATGGGGCCACCTTTATCGCTGATATTGAGAATGCCCTACTCAATTTACCCACTGGGCAAACCTTTGAAGCAGACAACCCAAGCCCAGGTATACGCTCAGTCTCTGTCATGCCTGTTGATGTCAATCGCGTGCGGGTGACCGTAATTGGTGATCAGACAGAATTAAGTCACCAAATTCAACCCGATTCTCAGACCCTCGTTTTCAGTATCAATACCCAGACGTTAGCTGAGGCGGAAGAACCCCCAGAGACTCCACCTGCGGATACTCCTGCAGATGAGGGTGAAGAAGATGATTTAGAAATTGTCGTCACAGCCACTCGGACGGAAGAGCTCCTCGCAGATGTCCCCCGTGCTGTCACCATCATTACTCGCGAACAGATAGAGCAAGAAGCCCTGTTAAGGAATGACCTGACTTCAACCCTGGGTAAATTTGTGCCCGGCTTTGGACCACCAACAGCGAATGGTCGAACCCGTGTTCAAGATTTGAGAGGTCGCCCTGCGCAAATTTTGATCGATGGCATCCCCCAAACTGGTAATGCCTCCTTTGACACAGAGTTGTCCGCCATTGATCCATCGGTTATTGAACGGATTGAAGTGGTCAGAGGACCTAGCGCAGTCTTTGGAGATGGTGCAACTGGTGGGGTTATTAATATTCTGACTCGTGCCCCCGTCGAAGAAGGGGTTCAAGGGCAATTAGGACTCACCCTTCGTCCCGATTTTGAACATTTATCTGAGAATGGCTTTGGCTTCAAAGTGGATGCCAGTCTGTCAGGCAAGCAAGGAAAATTCGATTTTCTAGTTGGAGCAGCCTTGGACCTAGATGGTGCCATCTTTGATGGAGAAGGAGATCGAATTCCGCCCGATGGCTTAACCACAGACAACAACACCTTTAACCTGTTTACAAAAGCGGGGGTTGATATCACTGAGGATCAGCGCCTACAACTCTCCTACAACTTCTTTCAAAACGATTTTGCTAGCGATTTCATTTCCGATCCGATTGTTTTAGGTATCCCAGGGGAGCAAGATGCTGAAGCCTTGAGAGTAGGACCGTTTACCTTTGATGACAGCCCATCCCAGGCTATCCATAATGTCAATTTGACCTATCGCCATCAAGACTTATTAGGTGCTGAATTACGGACTCAGGCTTACTTTCGGAAAACTGATCTAACTCAAATTCCAGGTGATATTCGTAATCTCTTTCCCATGGGGACACCCCCATTTTTGCCTGTCATTTCTCAAACTAATTTAGATTCTTTAGAGGTCGGTGGACGGTTTCAGCTCGATACTCCCATTACAGATCGCTTCAAGATTCTGTGGGGTGCGGATCTTTCCTATGAAGAGAATGAGCAGTTTTTCAATTCCCTAGATCCAGTCGATTTTGATCTCAACCGCCGTGCCCGCATCATCGGTACGGCCACTCAATCCCCGTTTTATACCGTACGCAGCATCGGTGCTTTTTCCCAGTTAACCTGGGATGTGGTGGATCAGCTATCCCTCACCGGAGGGATTCGATATGAAAATATTCGCTTGTCCGTCGATGACTATGCTGCTAGCCCTTTTGCGAATTTTGGGATTGCGCCACCGGCACAAATCCAAGGCGGAGTAATCACAACCGATGACGTGGTTTTTAATGCGGGTGCAGTGTTTAAAGCGACTGAAGAAGTTAGCATCTATACCAACTTTGCCCAAGGATTTTCGATTCCTGGTGTTGGGGTAACCCTAGGGCTAGCTCGATTTGGCAATAGCGTGGTTGACAGCCTCAATTTAGAACCTCAGAAAGTCAATAACTATGAGCTGGGGGTAAAAGCCAACTTTGATACGGTTCAGCTAAGTCTAGCGGGCTTTTTGAGTACCTCCTCTCTTGGTTCTTCTCTAGTCGTTGATAACGTGGGGCTGACCTCTATTGTGCGGGCTCCACAACGGAACTATGGCATTGAATTCACTGCGGATTGGCAACCCAGCGATACATGGAAACTAGGGACAGTCTTTACTTGGAATGAGGGTGAATCGGATCCAGACGATGATGGTGTCTTTACAGCCCTTAGCTCCCTGGATGTCCAGCCCATTCACGCAACGGTCTATGTTGAGAATGAGACCCTACCTGGTTGGCGAAACCGAATTCAAGCGTTGTTTGTCGGGGGACGAGATCGTGCCTTTAATGACGCGATCGATCAGTTTCGAGTTGAAGGTTACACGGTGTTCGATGTCTTCAGTACGGTCAACCTAGGGCCAGGGAAACTGCAGCTCGCTATCCAAAATGTCTTTGATACCCAATATGTACCCGTGAGTTCCCAAGAACGCTTGGGTATTCAAGAGCTACGCCGTCTCCCCGGTCAAGGCCGGACTTATAGCATTCGCTATAGTTTTGAGTTTTAAGTCCAGTTCAACCAGCACCTAGTTTCTTAGATTTTCAGTTTGGTGGGAGTTCATCATCATGTTGCTACTATGGCTAGTGCTAGCGATAAGCCTTGCAATCGGAATTCGGCGGCTACGTATACGTGGGGGCCGACGGTTTCTCTGGCTCAGCGTTTCTGCCTGCCTGCTCCTGAGTCTGTTGATGAGTTGTGCATCGGATCCGTTACCAAACCTTCCTCAACAGCGTTCCCCACTCGCTAAAGGCACTTTTTTATCCATAGAACATGCGATGGGAACCAGCCAAGTTCCTATCCAAGCTCAACGAGTGATTACAGTAGACACAGCGGCATTAGATGCTGCTTTAGCATTAGGTGTCAAACCTGTTGGTTCCGTGGTTTATAGTCAATTCCCTGCCTATTTGGGAGACCAAACAGAAGGCATCGCATCCGTAGGAGAAGGGACTCAACCGAATTTAGAAACCATCCTTAGCCTGAAGCCCGACTTAATCTTAGGCAGTAAGATCAGCTCCGGCAAAATATACAAACATTTAGACCGAATTGCACCAACGGTTTTAACTGAAGGAAGTGGCAGAGAAGGAGAATGGCACGAGAATTTTCGCTTATTTGCCAAAGCCTTAAATAAGGAGTCGGCAGGACGGCAGGTCTTGACAGACTATCAACAACGGGTCAAAGCGCTACAGCAGCAGTTAGTAGAGGTTGATCAAACCGTTGTTTCAGTGGTTGCTACAGGTCAAGGCCAGATTGGCTTATACACGTCGAACAGCTTTTCAGGCTCAGTGCTGGAAGATATAGGATTTGATCGGCCCTCGAAACAAAAGAATGCCAAAGGATATGCTGTTCAAATTGCCCGAGAAGATTTAGATAGCTTGAATGGCGATCTGCTCTTTTTAATCCATAGCCCTCAGATATCAGGCAGCTTTGACTATGACGGCTTTGTGTCTGATCCGCTTTGGTCAAAATTGAGTGCTGTGCAGAACAAGAAAATTTATGAAGTTAATAGCGAAGTGTGGACAGCAGGCCGTAATATTCTGGCTGCCAATCAAATCCTAGATGACATTGCTCAAATATTTTCTATCAGCATTTCCCCATCGTGATCTGTGATTGAACAATATCTTCAGATTGATTCACTCATACTCCA
This sequence comes from Acaryochloris marina MBIC11017, assembly GCF_000018105.1. Classification (GTDB taxonomy): domain Bacteria; phylum Cyanobacteriota; class Cyanobacteriia; order Thermosynechococcales; family Thermosynechococcaceae; genus Acaryochloris; species Acaryochloris marina. The sequence continues at coordinate 3,389,918 of NC_009925.1, read as the reverse complement.
AGCAATAACGATCGCGACTCGCTTTGAATCTAAAACATTCCTAACTTTAAATCCCACAGGAAGGGAAAGAGAGTTCTTCTCAGTAAATTTCTGCATTACGGTAGGAAATTCTTGAACGTTTGTTCCAGGATCACCTGCTTGGACGACGTGCCCAATATCGACCCATTGAAAGCCATGATCCGTGAAGGCAGCCCACCGTTCTCCATCAGACCCAATGGAACAGATCTTGCTCATCTGTCGAGACTGAGGGAATAGACTCGTATCATAATCATAGGGTTCACAGTGGGTAATGCCTTGTTGTAGCAGTTCATAGGCATCTCGAACAGTTCCCAGATAAAAGCCATGTTTGGTTTTAGCAAAGGTCCTCAGCTGAACAAGTTTAAGTTTTTCATCTTCATCAAGATCAGGATAATCTCCTGTCCATGGGTTCGGGTCGGTGAGAGCGCTACCGTCTTGGCAACAGTACAGGTAGGTATAGACGTGATAGAACTGATTCACCCAATCTACAACATCAATTTGGTATTGCCGCCCTTGTAGCCAATGGGGATAGTAAACCCGTAGTCCGAATTCTCGTTGTCCCCATCGGAAATAGGTTTTCAAAGATTCAAAACACCATTGTTTGTTACACCTAGCAAAGCCCGTCTCCCCAGGCAGGACAATTCCACGATAGATATTTGACATCGTTGTTTTACATTATTTCCAATCATTAGCTAGTGATTTACTAAATCGGTATTCCCTGCCATCGAATCCCCAACGCCGAGGAGATAAAATCAAAGGTATTTAGCATTTTTTCAGATATAGCTTTCAAAATCAGAATAAAAAGCCATAAATAGATTATTTTATGGACTTCGCTCATTCATTCATAAATTTACTCTAATATTCTTCATTAAAATTATTCAAGACGGTCGCTTTATAGCTCAACCATTTGTATCGCTTGTGGCAACATTCAAAAGAAAATTTGCACACATCAGGAACATCATCCGTCAAGTTTGAATCTTTCTGGGTCAGCCTTAACATTGACACTTACATAAGTGTGGTCAGTAAACGAAATAGGTATAGGAAATCATTTTTCTGCTACATTAACTACAATTTTTCCTATATTACGTTGAATTTAGATACTTATTATTGCTTTTGTAATATACATACAGGAAGACACCGTAAAGCCTAAAATTCTTTTTGAGTAGGCTTTTATCAAGATGATTTAGCAAAAAACTTAAGCACGGCTCTATATTGTTATTAATACTCATTTGCAATAATATGCTTAAGTATCTATTGAGTCAGTTGCTCTAGCTTTCTATACCACTAAGCTGAGATTTAGTATTAACGATAGGGCGCCTACTTAGCCTGCGGTGTAGCTCCAAACGATAGTTTAAGCTCTGAGAATCTTCGCTAAGTCACGAAGAAAATGCTCTGCCTTCAAGGATTTTGGTACTTTTAAGAGCCAATATTTTAGATGGTCAATAATCTGTTCGATATTGTGTCCATTTTGTTGAGACCATCCAACAAGGGACACCATAGAATGCAGCGCATAACCAACTAGGGATGTCACAACCCTGCAAGAGCCCATTGGTAGCTCTCAATGGCTTATCCAAATCTCGCATTATTCCGTCCACCCGAACCTTGACGCACCATATCTTTCGCAGCCAAAATGTTGTACTGTAGTTGAGAATATTAATCAACAATTTTCTTGGCGCCAGCATAGAGGCTCAGCTCTAGACTACCTATATTTATAGCCGCTGGTCATATTCCAGATCTTAGATAGGTGGTGGAGTGATAGTCATTATTACTGACATCAAGATACCTTTATTGATTTAAGTCTATGGACCCCTAGCTTGTGAGTACTTTTGATGCACTCTGGTTATGTGCTAACCCCCGTCTCAAACGATTTGACTGGAGTTTATGCCAACAGCTCAAGCGATGTACGAATGTAAAATTTTGGAGCTACCATCAAACGGCGGATGAACCTTGCTCTATACAAACTGCCTTAGCATTGCTCCACCAAGATATTCAACGCCAATCCAAGCCAATTCATCTGCTGGGGCATGGTCTCAGCGGCACATTGGGGTTACTTTATGCTCGTTATCATCCCCAAGCAGTTAAATCATTAACGCTACTCTCCGTTGGGGCAAATCCATCTGTGGGTTGGCATGCCCATTACTACAAGATGAGAGAACTTTTACCCTGTAGTCGAGAGGCGATTTTACTTCAAATGGTAACCATGCTGTTTGGAGCGATGAACACCAATCGAGCCATGAAATTGGCGTCACTCTTGGCAACGATCCTAGATACTGAATTAGCTCCCCACTCTTTAGCCCATCGCAATGAGTTAGCGCCTGGAGGCGTAGCATCTCCCTTGTTAGTATGTCATGGAGAACATGATGCTGTGGTTGACCCACAAGCTCATGCCCAGTGGCAAACCTGGCTAAAAGCAGGCGATCGGTTATGGAGCTGCCCTCAAGGACGGCATTTTTTCCATTATGATCATCCTCGTCGGACCAGCCAAATCATTTTAGAGTTTTGGCAACAGGTCTCAAGTATGCCTCGCCTATCCTCCACCCACGAACAGCTCATGATGACGCTGTTATGCAAGGAAATGAAGAATTCTGCCCTACTTCCTGGAGACTAAAGACCTTGGATACCTATGAATTTGATGTTGTGATTATTGGTGGTGGTCCTGCAGGCTGTACCTGTGCCCTCTACACATCGCGAGCGAATTTCAAGACGGTTATTTTAGACAAAAACCCTGCTGTAGGTGCTTTGGCCATCACTCATAAAATTGCCAACTATCCTGGAGTTGCCGGTGATATCAGTGGCGAAGAACTCTTGACTGTCATGAGAGAGCAAGCCATGGAGTTTGGCACGCACTATCAGCAAGCACAAGTCTTTGGTCTAGATATTACCGGTGCCCAAAAAAAGGTTTACACCCCTGAAGGGACATTTGTGGGCCGAGCGATTGTATTAGCCACAGGGGCAATGGGTCGCAAGGCCTCTTTTGATGGAGAAGCTGAGTTTTTAGGTCGGGGAGTCAGCTACTGCGCCACCTGTGATGCCGCTTTTTACAAAGATCGGCCTGTTGCAGTTGTAGGGCTGAACCGTGAAGCCATTGAGGAAGCTCAAGTCCTCACTAAATTTTCGTCTATGGTTCACTGGGTAACCGTAAAGACCCCGCCAGCGGAAGATACCCATGCTCAGGATTTGCTAAGTTTACCCAATGTGAAACATTGGAGCCGATCTAGGCTGCTATCAATTCAGGGTAGCGACATGGGCGTTTCAGGGGTACAAGTTAAGGTCAGAGATCAAGATGAACCAATCGGTTTAGAGGTGGATGGGGTATTTGTCTATCAAAATGGCTCCAAACCTATTACTGATTTTGTAGGTGATCAAGTTCACTTCAATCCCGATGGTGGAGTCAAGGTTGATGAACTGATGGCAACCAGTGTAGATGGTGTGTGGGCTATTGGAGATATCCGCAATACCCCTTTTAAGCAAGCGGTGGTTGCAGCGGGAGATGGGTGTGTGGCCGCAATGGCGATTGATCGCTTTCTCAATAGTCGCAAGCTATTTAAACCAGACTGGGATCATTCCTAACTCAACTGACCGAGACCAGGTCACTCCCGTTGGCTCACAAAATAGTGATGTGTTGCTCGATCCACCAATGCGCCACTTTCTGTGAGCATGTGAATTTCTCGTTTTGAAGCACTGCTCAGGGTACTGGTTAGCTCTAAGTCGACGGGAAACGTCTTGTGCTGGTCTGATATCTGATAAATTTGCTCATCAAGCTAGACAAACAATTTGACGATTTTTTTGTGTTGATTACCTCGCAGTAATTGAGAAGACGAGAAGAAAATGTGATGACCGTAGCAGTCACGTTCTTTGGCGGTAAGCAATAAGCGGACATACTCTTGCGTCCACAGGCTTTGGACTTCGATCCGCATATGGGTATTTAAGAAGCGATCGCTAAAACGATACGGAACCGATCAAAAACGGTGATAAATTGACCTTCAAAGGGATCGCCGATCTGAACAGAATCAGATCAGGGTAGATTTTTACCAATCCCTAATGCAGCAGATTTTACAATAGGCAGCTCAGATACCTAACTCACCAGCGGACTGCTCACCATTAGTCGCGAAGCGAAGCACTCAAGACTGTTAGGGAAGGGCATAACATCTAGGTGCCTCCAGCACAATAGACCGATACATTCACAATAGCGCACCTCTTTTGAAATCTAGGCCATTGCTGATCAGGCTTAAATCATTGGGTTGAGAAGCAAACCATAACTCAATTATGGCGCGGGATGGAAGTGAAGGTGGGTGTGCTGCGTGGCTGAGTAAGCATGATGGTGATGGGATGGGTCACTATGGTCGTGGTCATGTTCATGCCATAAACCTCTCTTAAGCTGCATTAATTGATGGGGGCGAAATATGGCGCACACCATCACGAACAACCCTAAACCAAACAGACTGCTGTAGAAAAAATAGGACGCAAGAGAGCTGCCCATCCAACCTGCGACTGGATAGGCAAAAGCCCACCACAGATGGCTTAATGCGAAATGTGCCCCATACACACGGCCTTGCACCTCCACTGCAACTCGGTCAGCAATAACGGTTTGTGTAGTGACATTGACTAGGGTTTGGCCGATACCTGCAATTCCCCAAAGCAACAACAATCCACCGAGTAAAACTTCGTGAGCGGGTAAGAGCGCTAAGACAAGCAACAGAGTCCCCAGGGTGATTAGGCTAATGGGATGATATTTAGTCCTGAAATGCCCTAAACCAATCGATGCTAGAGTTGCCCCCATGCCCAAAGCAGCCATCGCCCATCCATATTCTGTTTTACCCAGCTGCAAGGTGCTTTGAACGTAACCGACCGTATTCACCAAAATTTGCGCCCCTGCGATCGCAGCAATAAATTGCAGAGCTAGCGCATATCGAATCCATGGATCCAGCCATAGGCAGGTGAGTCCGGTTTGCATATCCTGCCAGATTTTAGAGGGGGTTTGCGTCGATGATTGAGCATTGACCATCATCCGCCCAGGCAGCGTGATCATTAATATCGCTGCCAAAAGAAAGGTAATGCTGTCGAGGAAAAAGACCTGTCGCGTCCCCACCCAAGCGGCAATACTTCCGGCAATACCTGGCCCTAAGACGCCTAATAACTGACTCGTTGCACTAGACAGAGCAATGGCTTGAGGACGTTGCTGTTCGGTAGTGACCAGGGGAATAGTGGCGGTGTAGGTGGGGGTAAAAATGGCATAAAAAATATTGAGGGCCAAGACAATGGCGTAAATTTGCCAAATCTGAGTAACCCAGGGCAAAAGACAAACAATGCCCATACGCATCAGGTGATTCAAAACCATCAACCGTTTGCGATCCATACGATCTGCGATCGCACCAGCGATCGGAGACAGCAGCACAAAGGCCGTTACTCGTAGCGTTAATGCGCCAGCCAGAATGGTGCCTGACTGTTCTCCAGCCAACTCAAAGGCTAAGAGCGCCAAGCCCAACCAGGTGAGAGCATCTCCCATAAGGTTGATAGTCTGCGCCAAGTAGAGTCTGGCAAATACCGGATTTTCTAATCCTTGTAACCATCGAGGCAGTTTAGTCATCACAAAAAAAGCGGATTAATTGGTGTGCAGTCACATCTGTCTAAAGTGATAGAGGTCGAGTCTGCATCCACACCATTTGCGGAGCAATATAAAACGCGGCTAGAAGGGATTGGACAACCCAGTTTTGGCTTCGTTATTGAGAAGTTTCTTAATTCTAGGCTGAAGATAGCCTCCAATTATCGCTTTTGTAATATACGGATATGAAGCCACAAGTAAACCTAAAAGGCTTGTAAAACAAGCTTTTCTCATGATTCCTAGATAGAAATATTAGGCGCATGCATGTAGTATTACTAAGATGGATTATCAATAAATTGGCCAGTGTCTACTGTTCCTGCTCGGCGTCAGTTGCTCCAGTCCCCTGTTCTCCTGGGATTGGGATTGGTCTTAGGGATAGGACTACTGTTGGTTTGTTTTATGGCCAGTGTAGGGCTAGGAGTTGCTGATATCAGCCTCAAAACGGTGTATCAAGCCCTGACAGACTTTGATGGATCGACAGATCAACTGATTATTCGCACCGTTAGAATTCCACGCTCCATTACTGCCTTATTGGTCGGTAGCGCTGTTGCGATGGCAGGGGCAATTATGCAAGGACTCACGCGCAACCCTCTCGCTGACCCCGGTATTTTAGGGATTAACTCCGGGGCAGCTTTGGCCGTTGTGGGGTCAGTATTTTGGTTAGGTACAACGTCTCTTAGGGTTTATGCAGGGTTTGCTTTGCTGGGCGCTGCAATCGCTGCCATTACCGTCTATGCTCTCGGTTCTTTAGGGCGAGGTGGACTGACACCGCTTAATTTGACGATTGCAGGGGCTGCATTTTCGGCTTTGGTGACCTCCCTGACGACCGGGATTCTGATCCTCAGTCAACGAACCTTGGAAGAGATCCGGTTTTGGCTCGCGGGTTCTGTCGCAGGGCGGGATTTAGACTTAGTGGTTCAGGTTTTACCCTATCTGGCATTAGGCATGGTGATTGCCCTAGTTATGGGTAAACAGCTCACGACTCTCAGCCTAGGGGAAGATATTGCTCAAGGTTTAGGTCAAAAGACCGCCTGGGTCAAAGGAATTGCGGCAGTGAGCATTATTTTGCTGGCAGGTGGCTCTGTTGCGATCGCAGGTCCGATCGGGTTTGTGGGCCTAATCGTTCCCCATATCGTTCGGTTCTGGGTGGGGGTCGATTATCGCTGGATTCTGCCCTATGCCGCCATTGTCGGAGCAATCCTATTGCTGATCGCTGATATTGGAGCACGGTTAGTGATTCAGCCCCAAGAGCTGCCAGTGGGGTTAGTCATGCCCTTGTTGGGAGCCCCCTTCTTTATCTATCTCACCCGCTGGCAGGTGCGACGATGAAGCAATGGTTAGTAGTTCGTCCCCCGCAGGTTCCGATCTCCTTTCATCTAGACCGACGGGTTCCCAGGATAATGGTAGGCCTGCTCCTGGCGACGTTGGTGGCCATGGTTCTCAGTGTGGGGCAAGGGGAATATCCGGTGCCAACCTTAGACGTGATCAAAACGGTCTTAGGGGTAGAAACGAGTAATCCAGACTTTGACTTTATTGTGATGACCTTGCGTCTACCGAGAACTCTGGTGGCCTGGGGGGTAGGTATGGGACTTGCGATCGCAGGCACGATCACTCAAGGTATCACCCGCAATCCGTTGGCATCGCCCGGCATTATTGGAGTTAATGCTGGGGCCTCTTTAACTGCCGTCACCTTAATTGTGCTCTATCCTGACTTACCGATAGCACTAATTCCCTGGGCTGCGTTCGGTGGAGCGCTGACGGTGGCAGTGCTAATTTACCTACTGGCTTGGCAGGGCGGTAGTTCCCCCGTTCGATTGATTTTAGTCGGCGTGGGATGCAGCCTGATTGCCGGATCTTTAACAAACCTGATGGTGACCTTTGGCAATATCTATAACGTTAGCCAAGCTTTAGTATGGCTGGCCGGTAGTGTCTATGGCCGCAGTTGGGAGCAACTAACGGTATTTCTGCCCTGGCTAACGGGGTTTGGGTTGCTGAGTCTATTGATGAGTCGAGAACTCAATGCCCTCCAACTCGGCGATGAGGTGGCTCGTAGTTTAGGCAGTCGTTTAGAACTCCAGCGCGGTCTACTGTTGTTAAGTAGCGTAGCTCTGGCGGGATCTTCGGTCGCCACGGCGGGCAGTATTGGCTTTGTGGGATTAATGGCACCTCATCTGGGACGGCAGCTCGTAGGCCCATCCCATGAAGGATTACTTCCGGTGGCGGCTTTAACTGGGGGCTTTGTCGTAGTGGTGGCAGATTTACTGGGTCGTTTGCTGTTTTCTCCTATAGAACTGCCCTGTGGGATTATTACGGCCATTGTGGGAGCACCTTATTTTCTGTATGTATTGATTCGCGATCGCAACTCATGATCACTAATACCCCTACCTACGCTCTCACGACTCGGAAACTCACCCTCGCCTATGAAGGCAAAGTGGTGATTGAGTCCCTTGATCTAGCGATTCCCACCGGAAAAATCACCATCTTGGTCGGCCCCAACGGCTGTGGTAAATCGACGTTGTTGAAGGGATTGGGGCGATTACTCAAGCCCAAACAGGGTGTGGTGTACCTGGAGAGTGAGTCCATTGCCAAACTCTCCACCAAAGCGATTGCCAAACGATTAGGGTTGCTGCCCCAAAGCCCCAGCGCCCCAGAAGGATTGACCGTTAGAGATCTGGTGGCTCAAGGTCGCTATCCGCATCAAGGATGGTTGCAACAATGGTCCCACGAAGATGAGAAGCAGGTGGATTGGGCCTTATCGATGACGCAAATGCAGGAGTTTGCCCATTGCGCTCTGGATAACTTATCAGGTGGCCAGCGCCAGCGGGCCTGGATCGCTATGGCCTTGGCTCAAAATACGGACATTCTGCTATTGGATGAACCCACCACCTATCTCGATCTAGCTCACCAGATCGAAGTCTTAGATTTATTGCATGATCTTAACGAGCAACAAGGCAAGACAATTGTGATGGTGTTGCACGATCTCAACCAAGCCTGTCGTTTCGGCGATTATTTAGTAGCTATCAAGGGAGGTGCTGTTTACGATCAGGGCCATCCAGAACGGGTTATGACCGAAACGATGGTGCAAAACGTTTTTGGTTTAGAAAGTCGAATTATTAATGATCCAGTAGCCAATACTCCCCTCTGTATTCCCATTAGTCGTAAATCGTCTGGGAAAGTCGGGGCAGGGTACCAATCCTAGCCAACATCTCAGACTGGAGCCTACCTTAACTCATGTGAGTTGCCCAGGTCATTGAGCCTGATGATTCTCTCCCCCGAGCGCTTCAGCCCATCCATACCCCCTCGAACTACGACCAAAGCTATGCCGTTTTAGGCGATAAACCGAATAAACTTCTTTTTACCCACTTGTAAAACAGCCCCGATCAGATCGTCTGGCTGGTCGTAGGTTTGATCGACCACGGTGATTTTAGTGCCATCTAATTTCACAGCTCCACCCTTAATTTGGCGACGGGCATCACTACTGCTGGAACACAAACCACTGGCACTCAGAAGATAGAACAGCTTGGCTGGAAAGGTCACCTCTGCCAATGAATATTCAGGAATGACATCGGTTTGACTCATATCTCCCTGGGTCACCATTGCCGCTAGGGACTGTTGGGTTTCATTTGCGATCGCAACACTGTGATACTGGCTCACCACAGTATGGGCCAACAGCTTCTGCTGTTCGCGAGGATTCTCCGGCAAATCTTTGAGGGACAAATTGGTTAGGTGCTCAAAGTACTCTGGCAGCAGAGCATCCGGCGTCTTCTCCAACTTGGAGTACATGCTGACTGCATCTTCAGCCAAGCCCACATAGTTATTCAAAGACTTGGACATTTTTTGTACGCCATCCGTCCCTAACAGAATTGGGGTTAGCAGGCCAAACTGGGGGCGCAGGCCAAAATGTCGCTGCAAGTCTCGACCAATGGCAATATTAAACTTCTGATCCGTGCCTCCTAACTCCACATCCGCTTCGACTGCCACTGAGTCATAACCCTGCAGTAGAGGATATAAAAATTCATGCAAATAGACTGGTGTTCCCTGCTGGTAGCGCTCTGCAAATCCTTCTTTTGCCAGCATCTGACCCACAGTCATTGTGGTCAGAAGTTCTAAGGTCTTTGCCAAATCGATTTTGGACAACCATTCAGAGTTATAGCGAACCTCTAACCGATCGGGGGTCTCAAAATCTAAAATCGGCTTAATCTGATCTAGGTAGGTCTGAATATTATGCTGCACCTCTGCTTCTGTCAGCTGACGGCGAACCTCAGACTTGCCCGTTGGATCACCTACCCGCGCCGTAAAATCGCCAATAATCAAAACGGCTTTATGACCTAAATCCTGAAAAGCCCGTAGTTTACGAATAGGAAGACTATGGCCTAAATGAAGATCCGTTCCCGTGGGGTCAATGCCCAGCTTGATGCGCAACGGTTGATCCGCGTTTTCCAAGCGATGGGCTAAATTGTCATCCTCTTGCTGTGAGTCAGCATTATTGGGGAAAATATCGCTAACGCCCCTCTGGAGCAACGAAGACACTGCATCTGCCATAGGTGAGAAATAGTAAGGATGAACAAAGGGCAATCGCCCATATCGCCGCCAATCGCTCCAGCGACTGAAAAGCAAATTCTAGTATGCCATTGCAGCGCAACTCATCTTAAGAAATAGCCAAGAAACCATCATGGTCTGCACAGTGCAAAATAGCATTAATTTTTCTGCGCTAAAGGAAATTATAGTAGGCCATTGAATAGGGATGGTAAGCTATGCTCAAACCTAAGTTTAAGCGTTCATTCTGCTACCACCGCTTTATTGCTGTTGCATCTGCTATCTCTATCGACCTCCTGGTTGTCTGGGCCAAAATTGTTAGTATGATCCCTGAGTGATCATTGTTTCAAACTTTCCAAAAGAGGATGTGAATCTCCTGTGTCTGTATCACAAACTGCCAGCCCCAAAAACCCCAATCGCTTGTCCAAAGGCACCAGTTTTATTGGGGGGATTGGCAAAGCAGCGGGTTCTACAATTCTGATCACGACGATGCTGGCTAGCGCCGCTGCAGCCGGTAGCTTAATGGGGGTCGCCATTAGCTTTCGCAATTTACCGGACGTTCGGTCCTTAAAGGGTTATATTCCCAACGAGACCACCCATATTTACGATATAAACGGCAAAATTCTGGCCAGCCTTCACGATGAAGAAAACCGTGAAGTCGTTCCTTTAGACAATATTTCACCCCATTTGAAGTTGGCCGTGTTAGCCATTGAAGACAGCAACTTCTATAAACATAATGGGATTAATCCCTACGGTATCCTCCGGGCCACGGTCACGAATATACAGGCTGGAGAAACCGTTCAGGGTGCCTCTACCTTAACCATGCAGCTGGTCAAAAACCTGTTTTTGACCCCTAGGCGAGAACTGGGTCGGAAGGTTGCAGAGGCGGTCCTAGCCATGCGGCTGGAGAAGCTATTCAAGAAAGATGAAATTTTAGAAATGTACCTCAATCAAGTGTATTGGGGACATAACACCTATGGCGTTGAGACCGCCGCCCGCAGCTATTTCAATAAATCATCATCGGATCTGAACCTCGCAGAATCAGCCATGATGGCGGGTATTATTCAAGCCCCTGAAAGCTTTAGCCCCTTTGATTTTGACTCCGTCACCGATGAAACCCTGGAGATTGCCAAACGGAGGCAAGCGGTGGTTCTCAATCGGATGAAAAAGCTGACCTGGATTACCGAAGAAGAAGAGCAGGCTGCTTTAGACACTCCTTTAAAGTTTGGTAAGGTCACCTCCTTCCAACTCAGTCGCTCGCCCTACATCACCAATACCGTGATTAAGGAACTGACCCGTCGGTTTGGCCGCGATGCCCTCAGTAAAGGGGGCATGCGAATTCAAACCACCATTGACATCAAGATGCAGGAAATTGCCGAAGATTCGGTGAAATGGGGACAACAGCGCATCTCCTATGCAGCGGATCAGATGGCGTTGGTGGCGGTTGATCCGCGCACCCACTTTATCAAGGCAATTGTTGGAGGCGTCGATAGTCAAAAAAGTGAATTTAATCGGGCGACTCAATCCATTCGCCAACCGGGATCTGCATTTAAGCCCTTTGTCTTCTATGCTGCCTATGCGTCCGGTAAATATACGCCTAGCAGCGTCATCAATGACACCAAGGTCACCTTTAATGACGGGACCGCACGAGGCTATACGCCCTTGAACTATGACAAAACCTATGGGGGGTCCATGTCTTTGCGACAAGCCTTGGCCACCTCTCGTAATATTCCGGCTGTTGTCCTAGGCCAGAAAGTCGGGGTTGAAAAAGTGATTGATATTTGTCGGGTTCTTGGCATTAAAAGCCCCATTCCTCCCGTGATTTCACTACCGTTAGGTTCTGTAGACTTAACGCCTCTCGAAATGGCTTCAGCTTATGCAACGTTTGCTAATAACGGCTGGCAATCTGAAACCACAGCCATTGCCCAAGTCACCGATAGTAGCGGGCGCTTAATCCTAGACAATACTCCCCAGCCCAAGTTAGTGCTAGATCCCTGGGCAGCTGCAGCTTTAACCCAATCCCTGCAGGCAGTCATCAATGGCGGGACAGGCACCTCGGCTCAAATTGGCCGACCGGCTGCAGGTAAAACGGGAACCACATCTTCTGAGCGGGATGTTTGGTTTGTGGGCTATGTGCCGCAATTAGCTACGGCAGTGTGGGCCGGAAATGATAACTATTCCCCCATGGGAAGAGGGGCTTCAGGGGGGAGCTATGCGGCACCAGTCTGGCGAGATTTTATGAGCAAAGCTCTGGCAGATCAACGGGTGGAATACTTTAAGTCACCTAGTAAGTTTCCCAAGCCTGGCGGTTAGTTTAGGCCAGATGTCATGGGTCTAACAGGCTAGAAGGCTAGATAGCCTGCTTTATAGTTCTATCGACGGAACGCGAAACCTGCGATGACATCTTATCAACCCAATTTATTAGTTCCACCGGAAGTTTTGTCCGTTAAAGGGTTAACGGACTATATTCAGACACTGCTAGAAGATGATTCATATTTAGTTCAAGTTTGGGTCGAAGGCGAGGTCTCCAGTGCAGCCCGGCATCGCAGTGGCTTCTTCTTTACCCTCCAAGATCAGCAAGAAGCTGCCTCTATTCACTGTGTGATTTGGAATAGCTACTGTGACCAGCTCGTCATCGAACCAGAGGTAGGTGAGCAGATTCTGGCGTTAGGCCGTATTCGCGTGTACCCTCAACGGGGCCAGTATCAGCTGATGGCCTGGCAATTATTTCCCGCCGGGGAAGGATTACGCTCCCTGCGCTACCAGCAGCTCCGAGAACGCTTAACCCGTGAAGGTCTATTCGACCCTCTCCAAAAGCAAGCCCTCCCGACCTACCCCCAAACGGTTGGGGTGGTCACATCTCATCAAGCTGCGGCTTGGGGCGATATTAAACGCACTCTGAAGGCTCAGCATCCTGGGTTAAAGGTGCTGTTCTCTCCCACCAAAGTGCAGGGTAAACAAGCGCCAGAAGCGATCGTGCTGGCCATTGAACGGGTGATTAAAGACGGCAGAGCCGAGGTCTTGATTGTGGCCCGAGGCGGAGGCGCAACCGAAGACTTAGCTTGTTTCAATGATGAGCGGGTGGTGCGGGCCATTGCAGAATGCCCCATTCCAGTCATTTCTGGCATTGGTCATCAACGAGATGAGACCCTAGCTGATCTGGTGGCCGATGTATGTGCCCATACCCCGACAGCCGCCGCTGAGTGCATTCCCCGTCTAACAGACTGGCAAACAGACTATCGCAATTGTATTGCCCGACTCTACATTATTCTCACGCGCCAGCTCGATGTTGCCCATGAGCATTTGCTGTATCAAAAAACGCGCCTACGGCGGCTGCAGATAGATCGTCAGTTTGAACGGGAACAGGTATTGCGATCGCGACTGCAAAACCACCTTCTCCACGCCATTAAACATCGATTAGGGCAGGCTCAGCAACATCAACAGCTTTTACAGCAACAGCTCACTTCTCTAGACCCCACCCAAGTGCTTAAACGGGGATATGCTCTCGTCCAAACCACCGACCAGCAAATTGTTCGAAGTACACAACAGTTACAAGTCGATCAAGAACTCAAGGTAGAGTTAGCAGAAGGCCACTTTACTGCTCGCGTCACGGCATTGCAGTCTTCACCCCAGGAAGCGGATGATGAAAGGTAACAGCGATACATCGACGGCTCCCAGCGGAGTTGAACTTCCCCAAGACTGGCGGTATGAAGAGACTATCCGCGAAGTCGAAACCATCATTACGGAAATTGAGACAGGGCAGTTAGATTTAGCTGATGTTTTTGAACGCTTTGCAGCCGCGATTACTTATCTGCGCCAATGTGAAGCCTTCTTAGCAGATCGACAAGGCCAAATGGAACTTCTGATCGAAGAACTGGGAGATGAGACCGAATTTTAAGCCATCCAGCAGCTCATAGCAGGCCCCTCTCCAAAGCCGTTCGCATGAGATTTTGATGAGAAGTTATGGCAATTGACAAGGAGTAGGGCACAATTGGAGGTCATAGATGATCTTGTAACGCCATGAATGACCCCATATCTCCCGATTCTGGAAAATTAAGTTTCAAGACCAAGTTAGCCTATGGTGCTGGAGATATGGGACCAGGGATTACGGCGACCCTCTTGGTATTTTCGCTACTCATTTTTCTCACCAACGTAGCTGGTCTCAGGCCAGGTCTAGCCGGTGCCGTTCTCTTGATCGGCAAAATTAGCGATGCTATCAACGATCCTATCATTGGTGTCTTAAGCGATCGGACTAAATCTCGCTGGGGTCGCCGTCATTCTTGGATGCTGTGGGGATCCATTCCCTTCGGGTTATTTTTTTCCCTCCAGTGGGTTGTTCCTCACTTTTCCGCCAATACCGAGATCAATCAATGGGCCTTATTTGCTTACTACACACTGATTGCAGTATTGTTTAACATCGCTTTCACAGCCGTGAATTTACCCTATACGGCCTTAACACCGGAATTAACCCAAGACTATAACGAGCGGACCAGTCTGAATAGTTTTCGATTTGCCTTCTCCATTAGTGGGAGTATTCTAGCTTTAGCGATTGGTGGTCTTAGCTCTAACTGGTTTGAAAATCCCAGTCAGCAATATTTAGCCATTGGCCTCGGATGCGCAGTTCTATCCGTCTTACCTCTTTATTGGTGCGTTTGGGGCACTGAAGAACGCTATACCTCAGAAGCAGCAGAACAGATTCCCATTCTGGAACAGGTAAAAATTGCTTTGTCCAACCGTCCATTTTTATTCGTCATTGGCATTTATCTCTGCTCCTGGCTAGCCTTTCAGCTGACGGCTGCCATCATTCCCTATTACGTCACCAGCTGGATGAAGCAGGATGCTTATTTTCAGGTTGCTCTTCTGGTCCAGGTCGTCGCCATCATTATGTTGTTTGTCTGGAGCAGTATTAGCGAAAGAATCGGCAAACGCATGGTGTATTTCATGGGAATGTCCCTCTGGATTATTGCCCAAAGTGGCCTATTCTTTCTCCAGCCCGGTCAAATTGTCGGCCTATATGTCCTGAGTATGATGGCTGGTGTTGGGGTCGCCACCGCCTATTTGATTCCATGGTCCATGCTGCCGGATGTGATTGAGTTAGATGAGCTGAAAACTGGTAAACGTCGAGAAGGTATTTTCTATGCCTTTATGGTGTTCCTCCAAAAGATGGGACTGGCTCTGGGCCTCTTTTTAGTCGGTCTGGCCTTAGAAAGTACAGGGTTTATCTCATCCACCCCCGGTGAAGCCCCACCGATCCAGCCGGATTCAGCCTTACTGGCGATTCGAATTGCCATTGGACCACTCCCCACCTTAATTCTCTTGGTTGGTCTACTGCTCGCTTATTTCTATCCCATTTCTCGGGAAGTCCATGCCGAAATCTTGTTGAAACTACGAGAGCGACGTTTGGGGCTAGAGAACACTACCCATCACGCCCCCCCTCAAATGGATGTACTAGATGAAGAGTAGTTCTTACTCTTAAGACAAAATTTGATCCAAACAACCGTATATATACGGAGATTACGGAAGGCCTCTGATTCCTGAAGCTAGACGCCGTTTTGAGCGCAATTTTTGACCCGCAGAATTCAGTAGTTTTACGATGCCAAGCCTAGGTAGGAACTGCGACATTAGACCCATGGCTATCTTAAGTGATTAAACCTCACTTGCACTCAGAGATAGTCTCACTTGCACTCAGGGATAGTTATTCTTCACTGGGGATAACTATCCTTCCCTAATTTTGCTTCAAATCCATCAGCCCCAATGACAACCTGCACTTTCGAGGAGGCTTCCGTGCTCGATACCCAGACACCATCCTGCTCAACCATACGGAATCGCTACGTTGAACTCGCCCATGCAGCCCATCATGATCTCGGGTATCTTTGTCTAGGGTCAACCTATGACGAGTATTATTCCATCGTCTCTTTATATCCAGACATGGGAGAAACTCTAGATCGGGGCGTATTGGCAGAAGCGTTAATTCAAGGTGAGCCTCCTGAACGAGCCTGTGCCCTGATTGCTCAAAGTCCCTATGTGCAGTCCCAACTCCATACCCACAATCAGGCTTTTCATGTGGTGTCTGCCTACGGAATGCCTTTAATTAATACCTACTCCCAGGTTTATCGCGCCCAACAGCAGCAGGCCGCTTAACTCAAGGACGACAAATTAGCAGCAATTGATCCAGGGAGTCGCGTTACCATTACAGTAGTAATCTGAATGAGACACAGAGATGTTTTTGGACGAATTAACGCCCCTGTTTCAAGAATTTGTGAGTAAACCCGTTGCCTTTATGGGAGGGTTCGCTTCAGGTCTTTTCCGTCTAGACCTCAATGACGATCCCGTCAAAAGTTGGTTGGATCAAAAGAGGAGACCTCACGATGATTCTGACCCTACCGATAACCCTCCTCAGTCTAATAGTGGAGGACCTCAGTCGATCACGATTGAGTAAGCACACCTGAATGTCACGGTCAGACCTGCGGATTGTTTCTCTAATCCCGAGTGGGACAGAAATCGTAGCGGCTTTGGGATGCGGTAGCCATTTAGTGGGCCGCTCCCATGAATGTGACTATCCAGAACAGGTGCGAACTCTACCGGTTTGCACGGCCGCCAATCTCAATGCCGAACAGCCCAGCCGAGACATCCATAATCAAGTCATGGAGCTGTTACAGTCGGCACTCGGCATTTATCGTTTAGATTTGGAGCAGCTCCAACAGCTTAAGCCAACCCATATTGTCACCCAAGCCCAATGTGAAGTCTGTGCGGTGAGTTTAGCAGAAGTCGAGCAGGCACTCACACAGATTACAGACCAAACCACCCAAGTGATTTCTCTCCAGCCCAGTCTGTTAGCCCATGTTTGGCAGGATATGGAACGAGTTGCCATTGCCCTTGGATGCGATAGCCAATCGATCCTTCAGCAGCTCCAGGCACGCATCAAAGCCTGTCAGCAGCGCCAAAACATTGAACATCGCCCCACCGTTGCCTGTATTGAATGGACCGACCCACTGATGATTGCAGGAAACTGGGTCCCTGAACTGGTGAATCTGGCTGGAGGCGATCCCTGTCTAGGAACAATTGGTCAACATTCGAGCTGGTTAACCTGGGAACAACTGCTTGCGGCCAATCCAGACATGATCGTTTGTATGCCCTGTGGCTTTAATCTAGAGCAAACAGCCCAGGCGACTCAAGAGCTGGCCCAACAGCCCCAATGGCAGCAGCTACAAGCCGTACAAAACCAGCAAGTATATCTTACAGATGGCAATCAATATTTCAATCGCCCCGGCCCTCGACTCGTGGATTCCATGGAACTTTTAGCGGAGATATTTCATCCCCATATCTTTCCTCCCCGTTATGCTGGGCATGGATGGCTAAAGTTTCACTAAAAACATGATTGGGCAAACGTTAGATGGGCGCTATCGCATCGTACAGTCTCTGGGGGTAGGGGGATTTGGGCAAACCTATATTGCTGAGGATACAAGACGCCCCGGCAATCCCTCTTGTGTCGTTAAATTGCTACAGCCTGCCAGCAGCGACCCAGAGTTTTTAGAAGTGGCTCGCCGCCTATTTCGCAGTGAAGCTGAAACCTTAGAACAGTTGGGCCATCACCATCAAGTTCCCCGACTACTCGCCTTTTTTGAGCAAGATCAAGACTTTTTCCTAGTCCAAGAATTGATTGAGGGAGCCCCGCTCACGGATGAGCTGATCCTAGGGGAAAAATGGCCCGAATCACAGGTCAAATCCCTGCTGTCCGAAGTTCTAGAAGTCTTGGACTTTATCCACAGCCAAGGGGTGATTCATCGCGATATCAAACCCGAAAATATTATCCGTCGTCGAGCCGATCAGAAGCTGGTCTTGGTCGATTTTGGGTCTGTCAAACAGGTCCGTAACCAAGGCTTAGTCACCAATCCACAAACCAATATCACCGTGGTTGTGGGCACTCCCGGATATATGGCCAGTGAGCAAAGTCAAGGAAAACCCCGTGCCAACAGCGACCTGTATTCTCTAGGGATTATCGGTATTCAAGCCCTGACCGGTAGGCCTCCCTCTCGATTTCAAGAAGATGTCGATGGTGAGCTAATTTGGCGAGATCAGGCGGTGGTGAGTGATGCATTAGCCCAGGTCCTCACTCAAATGGTGCGACCCTATTTTAAGTTGCGCTATCAAACCGCTGCTGATGCGTTACAAGCCCTCCATCAGACTACTGATCAAACAGCCGCACAGCTCACGCCTAAGCCCTTCAAGCCTCCCCTAGAGTCAGCAACATCGGCCCTAGAGCCCACCCAAGTGGTTGCCTCACCGACGCCTGCCCGTCCACCACAGCGCCCATCCCCACCTGTCGCGAAATCGTCTGGCTGTGCCCCCTGGGTGTTCGGCTTTGGCGCTATGGCCTTAGTCATGGGTCTAGGCATGGTCGGCCTCACCTACTGGGGGGTGACGGATGAGCTATTCCCGTTTCTTCAACCCCAAGTTGCCAATGTCGATAATGGTGCGACGCTCTTAGAGCAGGCCCAACAAGAAGCCCGACAGTCTGGAGATTTAGATGCAGCCATTGCGATCGCAAACCAGATTCCCAGCAACAGCGACAGCGCCGAAGCAGCCCAAACCCAAATCCAGAACTGGCAAACGGCATGGCAACAACAACAAGACCTATTCAATCGCGCCAAAACGGCCTTTGATGCCCAACGATGGTACGTTGCCCGAGACTTGGCGTTTAAGTTGCCCCAAAATCCTTATTGGGATAGGCGAGCAGATCCCATTTACTTCGCTGCTAAGCGTAAAATCACTGACTTAGAGCGCCCTACACCCACTCCGACCCCAACCCCAACTCCCACGGAACCCCCTGAACCAATATTAGAGCCAAGTCCCAGCCCCGAACCCACACAACCCGAAGAACCCACTCTCAGCCCTAGCCCCGAACCATCGCCGATACAATCTCCCGTTGTAATTCCTGTGCCACTACCAACCCCTACCTCTCCTAGTTCTGCACCTAACGAAGATCCTCCATAAAAGCTAGCAGTTTGGGACACAGCCCGATCCATTCACCCAGAATCGTCGCGTTGCCCAGGCAAATCCTGTTCTTTTCAAAACCGGAACAAGAACAAGCTGGTCACGAGCTTGGGCTCACCTCGCCATCTATGACAAATGAGTTCAGCCTAATGCTGAATCTACATTGCAGTCATCAGACTACGTTCCACTTGAGGTTTCCAGGCAACATTGAGCATTTGCTGATACTGCCGTAGCTCAGTGACGGTACTGGGTCGCAATTCAACTTCGCCATGTCCAACTCCGCCTTTTCTCAGCTCTTGAGAATGGGTCACAGACTTGAGTTTGCGAATCGATTGGTTGTCAATAATCTGATCTAGATCAATATTGCTCCGGGGAATACGACAAAAATCCAAAATATTGGCCAGCATCTGATGGGGGTACTGAAATAAGTGTTCGTATTCCACCAACAAGATGTCTTTATAATGACGCGTCTGTTGAATATGCTTGGCCCAGCCGTCTACGGCATTCAGGCAAAACTCATCAATAGAAAGATCTACCACCCAAGGAAATTGCTGTAAGAGGCTCGGAGAATTGGAAACGAAGTGATGCCAAGAGACCAACGTATCCACAGGGTTCCGAAATAAATAGACCGTTTTATGTTTTCGTGCATCTCTATGCTCATGGCTTTTAACAATGCGGTGGCAGACCTCATCATAACGGTGCAAACAGGGTGGTTTGATACTTTGCGTATAAATCGACGGGACCACTGTTTCAAAAGGAATATCAGATTGAATGGAAGATGGGTATTGTTGAGCTTCCAAAATCGAGTTAGCTAGCAATCGTCTCAGCCATGTATTGCCAGATCTGGGATAAGACAAAAGAACAATATCTTTCGCTTCTCTATAGGTTCTATTCTCTCTCAGCAAATCATGATCTGGCTGAAGCGCATAGATATGAGAAGGATGAAAACGTCGATCAATTTTATTCAGTATACGTGTTATTTTCATAGCACTTACAACGAGAAAATTGTATTTACTGGCTGTTTAAGCAAGATTATTCTTTTCAATGCTCATTGAAATTCTGGACACAAAACCATTGCTATCCTGAATAGAGAAAGAACAAAGGAATTAGCTCAAGCCTAATTTACACATGGGTTAAACCTGATTTAAGATGTGATTATAAATAATCCATACAGACCAATATCTGGAGCAAAATAGAATCAACAGATAGATGGAAATTATATTTTTAATATAGTAAGACAAGGGGCTGAAATAATTTGTAGTTATAATCACTGTTTATTTGTATCAATTAATACAAATAAAATCATTTAATCAACTTGATAAAAATCGCTTTTTATATTCAAACTTATTTGGATAATTGATTAAATTGGCTCAACCCATCTACTTTAATAGGCTTCCTCTAATGGGATAAATTCAAGTCTCGTTTTTCTATTGCAGTAGAAATAAATTTAGCGTCTTATTATGTCCGTATAGGACTCGAAATCAATATCATGAGTGCATGACATTCCCATCACCCGCCAGAACCATAGCCCTGGGTATATAAATACTGGAACCACTTGCGATCGCACATGGATATTCCGTTCTAAAAGATCAGCCCAGTGATGCGATCGCAAGGGATCTAGACAGTCACAGGCCATACCTGTGCCACTACCTCAGGTCTTCCTGATGAGATGCTCTATCCCTGTGATTGCTTATCCTAGCTGCAATACTATCTTGCTCAGTACGCGTTGAATGGCCTAGTGGGTTAACGCATACGACAACACCATTCTCCGAGCATCAGGATAACGATCTATCGCAACATTCACCTGGAATTCAGAAAATATAGCTGAGATGTCTGCATCCGAGAAGAAATGCTTGATGACGGTATAGGTGGCATCATCCTTCAAATACCGTGATTGTAAATGATTGCCTTCAGCATCGTACTGGCCTGTCCAAGATTGAGTACCCGGAAGCTGATCGCAAAACACCACTTGGCCATGCACATGCTGATGCAAGCCACACAAAAAATCTCGCATTCTTGACATCGGCACATGAGCCAACCA
Source organism: Acaryochloris marina MBIC11017 (assembly GCF_000018105.1). Classification (GTDB taxonomy): domain Bacteria; phylum Cyanobacteriota; class Cyanobacteriia; order Thermosynechococcales; family Thermosynechococcaceae; genus Acaryochloris; species Acaryochloris marina. The sequence goes on along the minus strand of NC_009925.1, from coordinate 3,368,727 downwards.
ATCTACCGCGAGGACAGCCTCAAAATCACAAGGGAGATTGGCGAGTTGATAAGCATCAGCCTGCTGATACTGAACTTTGTCAGGGGGAAGTTGCTTAAGGGCCGCCTGATCCAAAGTACTTGGGTTGTAATCCGTGGCTAAAACAGAGTGGGTACAATCATAAATCTGTTCCGTCCAGAAACCAGGGCCACAGGCTATCTCTAGCACTCGTTTGCCCGCCACCAACTGCCTGAGGCGCTCAATGACATCGGCTAATTGAGCCACCACTTCAGGCTGGTCATAGCCCATAGAGACATCATACTCAGCAGCACGATGGTGATAATACGTCTGCATCTCTTGAATCAGTTTAGATGCATTAGACATCGGATCACCCTCCACTCAGCCAGAAGCCTCTTGCGATGGAAAGTTAAGCAGCCGTCCTTAGCGATCGACGGATCCCATAATCACGTCAATACTACCCAGAATCGCCACAATATCAGCAACCTTCATGCCTTTGAGCAACTGGGGCAAGACCTGCAAATTGTTGAAATCAGGGGCGCGAATCTTCCATCGCCAAGGGAAGACATTCTCATCACCAATCAGATAAATGCCAAGTTCACCTTTACCCGTTTCGACTCTGGCATAGAGTTCACCCTCTGGAATTTTGAAGGTGGGGGCAAGCTTCTTACCCAAGAACTGATATTCAAAAGAGTTCCACTCTGATTTGCGGCCTTCCATCATCCGCTTGGCTTCCAAGTTTTCGTAGGGGCCGCCGGGTAGATGCTCTAGGGCTTGCTTAATAATTTTGACGGATTCTCGCATTTCGCGAATCCGCAGATAATAGCGGGCTAGACAATCTCCTTTGGTTTCCCACTGGACTTCCCAATCAAAGTCGTCATAGCATTCGTAATGATCAACCCGACGAAGATCCCACTTAACACCTGATCCTCGCAGCATCGGGCCAGACAAACCCCAATTAATCGCATCTTCGCGGCTAATGGTACCCACACCATCGAGACGTCGGATAAAAATGGGGTTGTTCGTAATCAGACGCTCATACTCATCAACTTTGGGCAGAAAGTAATCACAAAAGTCTAGGCATTTGGAGACCCAACCATAGGTGAGGTCAGCCGCAACGCCGCCCATACGGAAGTAGTTGTTATTGATGAAGCGCATGCCACTTACGGCTTCAAACAAGTCGTAAATCATTTCCCGTTCCCGGAAAATGTAAAAGAAGGGGGTTTGGGCTCCCACGTCTGCGAGGAAGGGACCCAGCCAAAGCAGGTGATTGGCAATCCGATTCAATTCCAGCATAATCACGCGGATGTAGCTGGCACGTTTGGGCACCTTGATATCGGCTAAGCGTTCGGGCGCATTGACCGTGATGGCTTCGTTAAACATGCCTGCCGCATAATCCCAGCGGCTGACATAGGGAACGAACATGATGTTGGAGCGACTCTCGGCAATTTTTTCCATGCCGCGGTGCAAATAGCCAATCACCGGTTCGCAATCGACGACATTCTCACCATCTAGGGTCACCATAAGTCTCAGAACCCCGTGCATGGAAGGGTGCTGAGGGCCCATGTTAATGACCATGGGTTCGGTGCGGGTTTCAATGGTTGGCATATTGCGTAACGGTTCCTTCTGAGAAAACGACTACAACCCAAAAATGGTGGAGCCTGCTGATTTGTAACCGACATCACTCACTAGAGGCAGTCTAGGAGAAGTATGTCCTTACCTATGGTACAGATCTCTAATCCAGGAATTCAAATATTTTTGTGAGAAAGGGCAACGATTCGGAAGTCAACCCGCTGGCCAATCAACTTTCACCCATGATTTTGGGCACTTTGAAATACTCATCTTCTTGGTCTGGAGCACAGGCCAGAATAGACTCTCGATCATCATAGGGAGTCAGATGATCAACACGGGTGACATTGCTAACGTCAATGGCTCGGGTGGTTGGCTCTACCTCCGCCACATCTAGCTCGCTCAATTGCTCAAAATAGTCGAGTATATCCCCCAACTGAGTAGTGAACTGTTCTGATTCAGCATCCGTGAGGGATAGGCGGGCCAGATGGGCAACTTTATCGACTTCTGCACGCTCCAGCATGAAGGCATCTCCTATGTAATGCTAGCTGTGACTTCTATAGAGTGTCCCACAGCGATTGGCAGTTAACTCACTTAATCTTAGCGCGACGCAAATATAGACTACATCAATCACTTCGTCGATATACAGCCTAGATCTGCAGTATTTACGAGATCACTTACGGTCTTAAGCCTTCAGAGAGCCACACCTCACACATTATGGTTATTTTTAGCAATAAATAGGGAACTAATTTGTTATTTCAAAAACTTGAAAAGCATCAAACCAATAGTGTTATCTCTTATACAATTTTAAATTTTTATCCTGATAACTAAGGTTGAGATGGATACCCCTCAGCCGTTGTCAGTTGATTTATTTTAGTCCTGCAAATTAAATTATTTTTATATGTTCGAATAGAAAACCAAAATGTCTACCCTAAGGGTAAGACAGGCTCTTATCAACTAATTTCTGAGTATCGCAATTGTAGACTGATCACTTCTAAAATCAGTCGGTTATTCCCTATGGTCATCTATCGGTTTTTCTAGTCAGAATTACCGAGTTCTTCACTTATTAGTGTCAAAGTTATACGCAAGTTGGACCAAAAGTCTGGCTTACAAAGACGCGATCGCAAACATGGACTTGTCATACTCATGAAACTAGCCCGATCGTTGCCTGTTTTTGTCTATTCCGGGGGGAATCAATTCATGCACATCCGTCAGGAGCTTCAGGCTCCCCGTTCGGCTATCCATAGGAGGTGGGCTTGGGCTCTACCATTAGCTCTGGGCCTCAGCTTAGTCGCAGCACCCAGCTTATCCCAAACCCTACATACTCCATCTTTAGGCACTAGTGCCTCAACTCTACCTGCTCAATCTAGCACCATCGCTCAGATGGAGACTGAGGTTTTACAGCGGATCAATCAAAAACGTCAACGTCAGGGTTTACCGGCCTTACAACTCAATCCCAGATTGTCCTTAGTGGCCCGTTCCCATAGCCAGCAAATGGCTCAATATAACTTTTACAGCCATATTGATCCCCAGGGTCGCAACCATCGCCGTCGAGTCGAGGCGTTAGGATTGCGGGCATATCTCATTGGTGAAAATCTGATGAAATGTATTCGATCTTCAGATCCTGTCGGTTTATCTGTCGAAAGCTGGATGAGAAGTCCCGGCCATCGTAAAAATATTTTGCTACCGGAAATGCAGGAGACGGGCGTAGGAATTTGGCGTAAGGGTCAAACTTACTATGTCACGCAAATCTATATGGAGCCCAAATAGAGCCGAGCGGTCACTCTTTTTATACCTATTTATTCGGCGATATCCTACCTATTATTTGATAGGTTGAAGAAGATGTTTTGCGATCGCACCTGTGTCTCTCCAAGCTCTCATTTTCGATGTGGACGGCACCTTGGCAGACACAGAGCGAGATGGTCACCGCGTCGCCTTTAACCAAGCCTTCACAGAGGCGGGTTTAGGGTGGCATTGGTCCATGGAGCAATATGGGCAGCTTCTCAAAGTGGCAGGGGGCAAAGAGCGGATTCGCCATTACATCCAACAATATTGTGCCGAGTGGCAGCCCCCCCAAGACTTACAGGGCTTTATTGCCGATCTGCATGCAGCCAAAAATCAGCACTATCAAGCCTTGCTCAGCCAGAGTACAATTCCGCTGCGGCCTGGGGTTGAACGGTTGCTGCGGGACGCGAGAGCAGAGGGGATACGGCTTGCGATCGCAACCACTAGCGACCTCCCCAATGTCATCACTCTCCTAGAACAGACCTTGGGCAAAGATAGCCTGAGCTGGTTCGAGACCATTGCCGCAGGAGATATGGTATCAGCCAAAAAGCCTGCTCCCGACATTTACAACTATGCACTCAACCAGCTCGCCTTAGAGCCAGCTGATTGTCTAGTGTTTGAAGATTCCCAAGTCGGTTGTCAGGCCGCCTGTGCTTCTGGATGCCGTCCCATTATTACCGTCAACGACTATACCCAAAATCAAGACTTTGCTGGGGCATTACTCGTGATTAATCATCTCGGCAATCCAGATCAACCCTTCACGCCTCTGGCTGGTGACAGCGGAGGGGCTAAATATTTAACCATTTCTGGCTTGACCACTCTATGGAACAAATCGGTCAGCTAGCCATCACTTGATTTAGGGCCATTAATGGCTCAGGCTTGCCGATGCCATAGCCTTGGGCATAGTCGACGCCAATAATGCGCAATTGTTCTAAAATCTGCTCATTCTCAACAAATTCAGCAATCGTCTTCATGCCCCGCTTATGGGCAAGCTCATTAATCAGATAGATAATTTCTCGATCGCTTTCTACGACAGCAATATTCTTGATCAAACTGCCATCGATCTTGAGGTAGTCCACCGGTAGGCTCTTCAAATAGCTTAAGGACGACACGCCACTGCCAAAATCATCCAGGGCAAACTTCACCCCGATGTCTTTTAAGGATTCAATAAACCGCAATGCTTGATCGAGCTGAGCAATGGTGGCTGTTTCTGTAATTTCGATGCAAATATTACTGGGAGGGACACTGGATTGGGTAATGAGTGCAATCACCTTGGCGGTAGCCCGATCGTCATTAATGCTAGCGCCTGAAAGATTGATCGAAACCATCTCATCCTCTAAGCCGCATTGATAATACTGGTCGAGGGTGTTTTCTAACACCCAGTGATCAATCAGGGCAATCACCCCATAGCGTTCTGCAGCAGGGATAAATAATCCAGGGCCAATAATATTGTTTTTGCCATCTCTCAAGCGCAGCAGAATTTCATAATGGCGATGCAAAGAGGTCGGTTGGCGAATACTCTGAATAGGCTGCTTAACCAAGAATAAGCGCTCTTCCTCAATTGCTTGGGGAATATCCGCAATATGCGCCATTTGCAGTTGGAAGTGGTCTAGCTCGCGATCGTTTTGATTAGCAACATAAACTCGCCCGCGCCCTGAATCCTTGGCCTTGTAACAGGCTAAATCGGCACGACTTAACAGTTCCTCGGCTGAATAGCTCGCATCAGCAAAGGCGACAATCCCCACACTGACCCCTACTCTAAATTGACTATCTCGCCATTGAAAGCGGAAATTCTGTACTTGGGTCACCAACTTCTCGCAGAAGGCTTGCGCTTCCTCCAAGGTGCAATCTTGCATCAATAATCCAAATTCATCTCCACCCAATCGTCCCAGGACATCATCTGGTCGCAGCTTTTGTTTGAGGAGGTGTGCCAAGTCTGTGAGTAATTGATCACCGACGATGTGCCCTGCGGTATCGTTCACCAACTTGAATTGGTCCAGATCCAAGTAACACAATACATACTGAGTGTCGTCTTCTTTCGCAAGATTGACCGATTCCTGTAATCGGCTATCAAACTCAGACCGATTCAGTAGGTTGGTTAAACTGTCATAGGCTGCTTGATACGCAATCTTTTTGGTTAAAAAATACTCTTCTGTAATATCCCGCTGAATACCGCGATACCCTTGAAACAGTTGAGCATCATCCACAATGGGCTTGCCATTGAGCTTAAAGATTCGCATCTCTTGGTTGTCTTCTTTGGCAAAGAAGATAAAGTCGCGAATCGGACGACGCCAGTGCAGAATCGTTTCTAGACGCTTGGTATTAAATTCAAAAATCTCTTCATCGGCAAACACGTCTGTTAACGGCGAACCAATGATCTGAGAGGATATGGCTGATGGTTGATGGCCTTGAAGATCAGAAACGTAGGATAAATTTAGATTTTCATCCAGTTCCCAAAAGATATTGGCACCCACTTCGGCTAGATCTCGATAGCGTCTTTCATTCTCCCGTAGTGTTTTCTCGACCTGTGCCCTTCTTCGCAAGACCTCCATGAGCAAGGCAATAATCACCAAAGCACTGGAGAAAACCCCTGTCAGCATCCAGACAACACTTTGATGTTGTTCATAAAATGAAGGTTGGCGATATCGAATCGTACTGCCAGCCGGTAAACGCTGAGGCTTGATCTGAAAGCGTTCTAGTTCTCTCGCATCAAATACCCATAAATTTTTTGATTCTGAGATCGGCTCTAAGTTATCTGGATTGGTTCCATCTAAAATTTGATCCACCAATTGTACGGCCTGGTCTGCATGGGCTCCTCCGTCCAAGACCTTGCCACCAATCGCTCCTGCTCCCACGCGCATAGACGTTTCTGTGAAAATGGGATTAGGCACTTTAGACTTTAAAATTTGCGTATCGGCCTCAAAGTTAATCAACTCTCCATCTTTTTTATTGAGACGGAGTTGCCCCAGGGGCACCACGGGCCAGGAAGGGGGATAAGCCGATAACCTTTGGGGTAATTCTTGAGGGGTAACATCGCTAATAATTTGGATCGCCTTAGGGATATTGGGGAGTTTTTTCAGAGCATCAATGCGTTTGACGTTGGCTTGTCCCGTTTCAGTGGAATCATTAATGATAATTAAGCCATCGGCACCTGTCAGCTGCTTGGCTGCCTGTACTGTTTCAGCGAGGCTATGTTTTTCAAATACGCCCGTCAATCCAGGAATCTTGTAGAGTTCGGGTTGCACATGATTAATCCCTAAAAACACCATCGGTATTTTGGGGAAATACTGATCTCGAGATTGTAGGATTAATTTGAGACCCGGATCATCCGACACCATTAAGGCATCTAGGGGTATATTTTGATATTTTTTTTGAATCAACGCTAGAAAGTTTTGAGAATGTTCTAGCGCTGGCAGACGTTTGCTATCTAGATATTCATGGAAAACTTTTGCATCTGGCCGATATTTTTGAAAAGACTGGTCAATCCCCTGTTTAACTTGATCCGTCCAAGATAGTTCTGGGTGATAAGAATGGATAACTAAAATATTCTCTTCTGCGATAGCATTCGGCATTGCCGCTAGAAAGCCACCAGAAAGGGATGGCACAATTGCGATCTTCCACAGCCAGCCATACTTTTTATAGTCCATATTGCTTTGCTGACCTGAATTAGAACGGTTGAAACTGGCTGCTGAGATCCTTAATATTCTCAGGATTAGATCAGTTTTTACCATCGATTGACACACATTATCAGCACAGGGAACACTTTTTATTTTAACGAATAAATTGGTATTTTCGTAAATGGTATAACATCCGCTCATCTGAGCTCAATCAATACTTAGAGCTAATTTCGATATTCATCTCAGTACATGGATGTTCGCAGATACTTAACCTTTAACGAGAAAACTTTTGCATTGAGTTTCAATTCACAAATACATTAAAAATTAATGAGATTTTTATTAGATATTACCTCCATAACCCCCCAGTATTCCCTACTTTATCAACCGATGAACAGTGCCAAATTTCAGATAAGAGTGATCATGCGGTCACTCTGAGTCAACCTTGAGCTAGATCCATCCCGCCCTCTAAAACTATTCCCGTAAAATGAAAAGTTCATATCTGTCTATCACTCAGACATCTGCAACGACCTATTAGGAGGAGGTTTACCCTAGCTTCTACCCGTTGTTGGAATCGGTTTGGACAATAAGTTCTTGCAATTCGTTATGTTTGTGCTAGTTTTTGTCCATAATTAGCTCGGAGTACATCACAACACCCAACAATGCCAAGAACTGCCAACGAATATGCGGTCCACCTGTTTATCGAAGGGGGCCACAAAGAAGAGGTTCGGTTTGCAACCATTCAAGAATTTCAGCAGTGGTACAGCAACGAGCTAGTTCCCAAGTCTGACTCCAAGGAATTCATTAACGTCCCCATCAAAAATATCCAGGGGGAGTATATGGTGATCCGGCCATCTAGTATTACGGCCATTCGTGTGGAACCTGTTTTCTTATCTAGCGTCGACCGTTATTAAGTTCTGATGGTTTGACTGCATGTTTTTTCTGACTCTGCCTTTGCTTTTGGGGTGTACCGCTGCCACCACGCCGCTCACGGCGGCAACACCCCCGGTGGACCCTCTACCCTTAAAGGTCGTCTCTACAGATCAACTGCCCAAGGGTCTAGCAAAGGACCAACAGTTATGGAACAAAGTAAATGGTCAGAAAGGTGACTATAAAGCGTTACTGACGGCCATTGATCATAGCTTGGAGTATTTAGGAACTGACAAAGCTCAGAAGGATTATCAAGACTACAAAGTTCCAGGGATTACCCGCGATCGCGTTTCCCGTAGCCTTCGTCGGTTTCGTCAGCTAGTGGTGCAGGCGAAGTCTCCACAGGCGCTGGAAACAGCAGTCAAAAAGGAGTTTCAGTTTTACCAATCCATCGGTAATGACCAAAAGGGTAATGTCGATTTTACGGGATATTATGAGGCGACCTATCCCGCGAGCCGCCAACCCACCACCGAGTTTCGCTATCCCCTATATCAGGCTCCAGCAGATTTAAAGGCATGGCCCAAGCCCCATCCCACCCGCGCCGAGTTAGAGGGGGCCGATGGTTTGCAAGCCTCTCAAGGTCCGTTAAAGGGATTGGAGTTGGTATGGCTACGCGATCGCATCCAGGCATTCCTCGTGCAAGTCCAAGGATCCGCCCGCCTCGGATTAACAGATGGAACAGAAATGACTGTCGGTTATGCTGGAAAAACCGCTCATCCCTACACCAGTATCGGTAAAGCTTTAATTGCCGATGGCAAATTCACTCTAGAGGAATTGAGTCTTCCCGTCGTCCTCCAGTACTTCGAAGAGAATCCTCAAGATTTAGATCTCTATATCCCCAAAAACAAAAGCTTTGTTTTCTTCCAGGAAACCTTTGGCTCACCTCCCATGGGCAATCTCAATGTCCCCGTCACCGATGAGCGGTCCATTGCTACGGATAAATCGCTGATGCCCCCTGGCGCGCTAGCGCTGATTCAAACCAACTTGCCCTACTACAATGCCAGCCAGACGTTGGAATTCAAAGATGTCAGCCGATTTGTGCTGGATCACGATACAGGCAGCGCCATCAAGGGTCCAGGCCGGGTAGATATTTTTATGGGCACTGGGGCAAAAGCAAAAGAACGGGCAGGAGTCATGACGGGATCCGGGCAGCTCTATTATTTACTACTCAAAGACAACTGATACCATTAGCCCCAGGACATAGGGGTTGGCATTGTCAACCAAGTGAAGGCCACTGCCAATCCCAACCACAGCAAAAAACAATTGCGGGTCAGGCGAATCGCCACCTCGATATGCTTCTCAGTAATCCGTTGCAGGGGATTGCCCAGCAGGGGCTTCAACTTAGCCACACCCCGGTACCAATTTTGTCCCCCCAACTGCACACCCAAAATGGCAGCATAGGCACATTCACTCCAACCTGAGTTAGGGCTAGGGTCCTTACGAGCATCTCGCCAACCAATCACCCAGACAGACTTGAGTTTTCCCGATAACAACCCCACCGTCAGCACCATCAATCGGCAAGGAAACCAGGTCAAAACATCATCGAGGCGCGCACTAAACCAACCCAGATCAGTGTAGGGAGCCGTGCGATACCCAATCATAGAATCTAATGTACTAACTGCCTTGTAGAACAACGCCACAGGCACAGGCCCCACTCCAGGAATGGCAAGACCGACTAGAGCATAAAACAAAGGAGCCATCACACCATCCGTGGCATTCTCAGCAACAGTCTCCAGTAAAGCCCTTAAGATATCTTGCTCTGCCAAGGTATCTGTGTCTCTCCCGACATAGCGACGCAGCCGCGATCTCGCCACGGTCAAATCCGCTCTCTCTAACGGTTTGAGAACATCAACTGCTGCATCATGTAAACTACGTCCCGCAAAACAACTGGCGAGCAAAACAACTTCTAATCCCAAACTAACCGGCCAAGCCCATCGATCTAACCCATAAAACAGCAGCCAGCTGCCCAAGCTCACACTACAGACCAGGGCAATCGTCAGATGTATACCCGCTATCCGCAGTTGCCACGGTTCATTCCACCACCGCAATGCTCCCTTGGTATAGCGCTGGACGATCCATCCCATCATTTGCACAGGATGAGGACACCACCAGGGATCTCCAATGGCAAAATCAAGCACTGCTGCACTGATCAGCACCATGATGGCTAACGGCTGGTCAAAAGCTACTCCAGTATCAGAGCTGATCACCGGCTACAAAGCACACACAAATATTGAGATAAATCGATGAATGATGGGAGCAAAAATCATCTTCAACTTGGCTTGAGGACTGACTGTCTTAAGGGATAAGCAGTCGGTATGGAATATAGGGGCATAGTCTAGACTACCTGATCCTACCCCTTTGATGGAGACCAAATCCTATTACTGGGCCAGTGATCAGACTTGTTCAGTTCACTCTGCATATAGAGAAACCAGGGGCTAAGCATAGCTCCTGGTTTCTCTATTATGAAATTTCCAATCCTTCACATCGGCTATAGGGAAAACTTAGGCTGAATGGAAGGAATAATAGGCGCAGACGCAAACAACTGAGTGGAGCGATTGGAGTTTCGATCAAAATCACGCTGGAACAATTCTTGGCGCAAATACACGGTTCGGGGTGTGAGGGGAGGTAAATCACCTGCATCATTAAACCGCTGTTCAAAATCCCAATTTCTGACGGGTGGCGTATAAATATTACACGTACCAGAGTTAAAACTTCCGCAGAAGCTGGAATTTACACGACGTGGTTCATTGAGGCTAACCAGCGAACCTAGATAGTTCAGACTAATGCCTGACCAATTTTCGTGGAAACGTGGAAAGTTGTTGACACCGCCGCTATCGCTATTGGCAACAAAATCGGTGCCACCCGCTTGATAGGTAGGCCCATTTTCAGTACCAGTAATTTCAGATCCAGATAGAAAGGCTGCATTAATCGTCGTTGTAGAAGCTCGACGACGATTATCAAAATAATTGATTTTTCCGCTAGAGGAAGCATTAGGAATATTATCGCTGCCATACGCCCGCTGATCAGAATCATCCAATTGTGCGCTATTGGATAAAACATTGATGGTGTCAGCCATAAAGGCTGCCGGTCGCCACGTATCGAGCGCCGGGTCAGCATTAGTATGCAAGTTATAATCTCCTCGCACATAAATAGCTTCATCGGAAATGATGGTTAAGCCTTCAATAGTAGGTGCACCAGAAACTGCTGCAGTGGTATTTAGCGAGGCACCATTATAGAGACGCACACCATAAGTACTGCCCACCGGAGAAGTACTGCCCGTTAAATTGAGCGTTTTTTCAATCCAATCATTAGCAGTCGAAGAATCACCATCATCATCAACTAGTGGATCTGTATCATCAACCGTGAAGAACCAGACTAATCCCCCTTCAGTACGATCATCAAGCTGAGTAGTCCCCATCAGTTGCTGGTCATGGACACAGTCAAGCAGTGCCTGCACATCTACGTTAAGCATACGGATATAATTACCCGCATTTCCATCAGTACCGTTATGCTTTTCGCGATAGTTATAGAAGGTATCAGAAGTAGAAACAACTGCTTTACGAACAGATTCACCTGATGTTGCAACAGGATTAGACTGATACCCATGTCCTAAGCGCCTTCTGATGAACAACCGCTTATTACCACCATTAGAGATAGAAGTTACTACATTACTATCAATATCATTACCAATTGTGATAAAGTCACCCGTCGTAAAGTCATTGAGAGATGTACTATTATCAGTCTTTACTCGGGTATCATTGACTTCGTAACTGGGATTACCCGAACCATTTTCATTTCTTAACGTTGTGCTAGCAACCGGACAATCATTTAGAAGACGTTCAGATAAAGTGTCATTAGAAGTACCATCTTGGTTCCGAATTTCAATCACATAACCATTGCCGTTTCTATCAGTCGGATTACCATTAGCATCGACCTCTAATACAATCCTAAGATCCGATGCATCCCAATAGGCACTTCCTGGAGTCGGGTCATAAACTTCAGGTTGTGGTACCTCTAAAACTGGCACTTGAGTATCAATTGCAGTCCCCCACGTACTGATATTAGAAGGAGTGGTAGTGCTATCTAAATACTCAGTAATGCCACTACCACAAAGCAAATCTTGGGGATTACCATCCTGTCTGCGAATCGTTACATTACCCGCACATTGCTGCCCCCCTACATTCGCTTTATCTCCTCTATAAAGCTTTCCTGCAGTAGTGACATCACCATTGATTGTTAATCGAAAGGAATTACTAGCCGAATTCAGATATAGATCAGCATTACTATGAACCCGTCCATTAATAGTCATATCCGGTGGGATGGTGAAATCCGCATCATTTTCATAGAACACTGCAAACTGGAATAAAGGAATAACTCGACTCTTGAAAGTCATGCCTAATACTGCAGAGGGCAGATCGTCACGCTGAGCAACCGACCATAAGTTATACCGATATTCTTGAGCACTGAGCCCTGCAAATCGTTCTCCTGGTGGCACAACAATGGAGATGGGATCAGTCACACCATCACCATCTAAATCATCAGGGACACCATCCAGGTTGTCATCTTGCCCAACCTCTTCAATGAAAGTAAATACATCTTGACCTTGGAATGAAAAATCGCGGCAGTCAAAATCGCCAGTGCCAACACTGCTGCCAGCGGCACAATCATCCCAAATCTCACCATCATTATCGCTGTCTGTGGGAGAAGTTCCGGTAGGACGCTGAAATCCTCGGAACTGGGTTTGAATCTGTGCAGCACGTAAATTCAGCCCAGCTTCTGCAGCATAAAAGCCATTACTACTTCTAGCAGAAGCATTGGTGCTCGCTGTATCCACTTTGCTTACTACTGCAGCACTAATGAGCAGGGTAGATAAAATCAACAGCATCGCCACAGTGACGACTAAGCTATACCCTCCCTCATTTTTCCGAGTCTGCTGAAGACGAACCAACAGTTGAAATAAGGAATGTTGAAAGCGGCTGGAATTGTACTTCATAACTGTAATAAGTCTCTAAAAAGTAAGGCAAAGAATCTAGAATAGGAAGGCAAAGGGGCAACAAATACTTAATCTTGGGACCGAGCGTTACGGGGATAGAATCTGGAAGCAATCTGACGCTGATCGGCATCTAATTCAGTTAAGTCAGACTCAGATGGATCGACAGACTGCAAATCTACCTGTAAGAATTGCAAGGTTTGCCACGGAGTCGTCTGCTGATACACTCCTGGATCGCCACTGACTGAAGGGTTAGAGTTAAAGGAGTCTTGGGGATTGGGATTAGTCGTCAATTGGGCTTGCACCTGGAAATCTGCAACCTGGTTAACGATTGATACGAAATTACCTCGATTAACACTCAGCTGTAACACATTGTTATTCAGACGATAATGTCGCTGCTCAAGGAGATAGATAATGGGTCTATTGGCCAATTGATAGGTGTTAGCAAAAGTAGCGCTGTCTCCTAAATAAATCCGATTTAAAGTTGGATTAGGCGACGCATCAGGCTCCTCAAACATATAACTAAAAAATTCACCCTCTTGGTTTACTGGGTCATAGATGTAAGCTGTTACACATTCGTCATCGCAAGTATTCGCGGCTAGTGCCGCATTCCGCGCACATCCAGCAACATCGTCTTGTTCACAGCGCTCTCTTCTAGCCAGGGTGAGTGGGTCGTTCAAATCATCATTATTACCATCTGAATAGATGGGGCAGTCACCCGCACCTGGTCTCACTGCAACGGTGATGGTTGTTGTCGCGCCAGCGTTCACATCTTCACAAACAGTCAATGTGTCAGAGATCAGTTTGCGCTGCAGAATAATTTCATCTGGCGCTCCTGAAGCACCATCAATCACAGTCACCACAGGCAAATTAATGTCTGTCTCTAAAAAGTCTCCTGTGTTTTTAATATCAGCACCGATGAGATCCAAACCCACACGTAAGGTTTGATTAGACTCTGCACGCACCTGATCGGAGACAAAGCGCCTACGTTGGTCGCTAATCAGCCCAAGAGAAGAAACCAGAACAACGGTAGCAATTAAAGTGGTGACTAATAGTTCAACCAGCGTAAAACCCTTATTGGAGGTTGGTGAAAACAGTTTCAGCTTGGTAAATTTCGTTGCCATTGTGGAATACCTGAAGTGTGATGTGCCGTGAGTCTGGGTTAGTGCAGAATGCAGGATTCTGGCAGTAAGTAACGATAGGGGTGTAAGTCTTACCCAAGTAAGAAACATCCGTCAGAGTGAATGTGCCAGTAGCATCTAGAGTGGTTGGATCCACCTGACGCAAGCCATCTAGCACTTGCTGGGCGACAGCAATCCCTCCAGTTCGTCTTTCGTTATTAATCGTAGAAATTGTGTAGTTCAAAAAAACAGGCACAATCGATGCTGCAGCGACAAAAAAGATTAGCAACGAAACCAGTGCTTCTACCAGAGTTAATCCTTTGTTGTCCGTACGTGATGTCCGCAACATTCTGAACCAAAATGGATTTAGGGAGTGAGGTCTATGAGCTTTCATAAATTTCTCGATCTACGATACATTTCGCATGTCTAAAGAGTTACCGTTAATTGATAGCAGTAAGATCCACCGTGCCACCTCGAAAAATAGTCATGGTTCGTTGGTCACTATTCCCCGTATCTTCCATTGTTAAAACCAGGGTTTTATCCGCTATTCCGCGAGTGTTAAAACAGATATCCCAGGTTGTAGGGGTCGCAGCCACTCCATCCTCAGTAACGGTAGTCAGTTGTGCTGGTGTATCTAGACTTAAATCTTCATAGACCAATTGCCCATCTCTTTCGACTTGGTCACTAATAATGGTCCAGTTGGCATTATTCGCCTCGGTGCATCTATTCGCTCGCTCCATCACAAATTCTGTATTTGAGATCGGGCGAATCCGAACTGCAGACGTCGAAGCCATTGCCTGCGCTCTTGCCCACTTCATACTCGCGGCAATGCGGTCGGATGAATCTCTAAGCGGATTGTTACCAAAAGTGATAGCTGGCACGGCAAAAGCAGCTAAAAATGCCGTAAGTGCAATCACAACTATGACTTCAATAAGCGAGAATCCTTCATCAGAATCCATTTGCTGCTGATATTTAATTAAGCGGTTGTAAAGTACCAAAGACAACTTGTACTGACCCATGAGATAAACTCTATTCTTAATTCCTAGGATGGACTCAACGTGAACAAAACTGATCACGGTCTATAAGGGACGATGAATAATGTTTTGTATGTCAAGAAAATCGCCATGCAAAAACACATCAAGATCTCACTAATCAGTAGCTCTTGATTAACTCCTATGCTGGCCTCAGCAGCTCCCACGCACCAATGCCAGAACTAAGTCCGGTAGATATTGCCTTACGAGTTTGCAATCCCTGACAATAACTGTATATAAAATCTTCCTTAGTCACCTCAGTGATATCTCGGAAATCTTATAAGTCATACATTTCAGACACTGAAATATACAATTTTTAAATATAATTCCTCGGCAAAATAATGATCTTAGAGGAAATATAGGCAAGATAAAAAACCAGATAAAATTAAGACTAATTTTTTATTGGCAAGTGAAATCAAGTGACAATAAAAATCTTGAGCTCTATTTCATTACAAAGCTTTTTTAAATGATTAGTCCGTTTGAGATGACAAGAATGAATCTAACTCAATGCGGAAGTACAAAAGTCTGCCGGATCAGTTAGGTAAAGAACCGAGCACAACCTCTATGATCTAAGCATATAGAGCTGTACAAATTATTTTTCTTGAAAGTCTAGTCTAAGAATCGAAATCACCAACTTGGGTGATCTAGATCACACAGCAGCGTTTTTATTTATTCACAGACAAAATGCTTGATGATTCTGAAACGAGGGACAGTAAAGGTCTAGTTTTATGAAATTATTGCCCAACAGAATAGAAGCGAACTGCTAGAATGGCTATACCTAAAATCGTTGATTGTCGTGGGGAAAAATACTTAATTTTTATTGGGATATTCGGTATAGTTTGTATAACATTCTACAAAATCTGTATTGGATAGAATGCCTTACCTCTAGGTTTGCATAGACTCTCAGCCATGAAAGACTGGATTTTATACTCTCTGAAATGTCGCAAAAGCCAAGCAGGCTTTGCGCTGCCTGTCGCCATTGGCATGGGGCTGATTATCCTTTTGGTAGGGCTGACGATGCTATTGCGATCGCAAGATAGTCAGGTAAGTGCGATCGCACAAAAAGATACCGCCAAAAGCCTCAACGCCGCAGAAACCGGGGTAAATGAAATCCGAGCTTTAATGAATCAGCATCGTGCAATCGCTAACTATCCAGCCTGTACAACAGATCTGAACACACCCCCCACTAGAAATGCTGATGGTACTTGTTCAGATAGCGGCAACTCTACTGAGAGCTGGGCGTTACCTAACAATATTCCTAATATCTTGGCAGAATGTGGGATTAATCGCACAGCTGAGATCGTGAGCTTAGCGAACAGAGAATGGCAAAATATTAATCCTAGTGAACCTAGTCAAGGCCAATATAGATTGTTAACCTATGATGATCAAAACTCCACACTTCGAGTTCAAGGTCGGGTTAACGAAGACCAACCCAGTGAATCAATTTCTGAATTAGAAGTAGATTTTTCAGTAGAAGAGTTCCCCCTTGCAGGTCTGTGGGTTGCCAATGACGCTACTGTTGGGTCTATAAACACAGACATTGTGGGATCTTGTAGTAGCTCTATCACTGCACTACCTCAAAATAACCACTTTACAAAGAACCTGAGTATATTAATTCCTGGCATACCGTCTCTTCCTACTCTCCCCGCTCCTTCTTTACCTTTAAGAGATCCAACAAATAACACCATCCAGTTGGATAGCAGTATATCTGAATATTTTAATCCCATCGGCCTAGAAACTCCCAATAATAGTGCAACCAATTTCATCGATGTTAATGCCAATCAGAATGTTGAAATTTGGGTAGACGGGAATATTGATCTACAAAATACTGTAATTCGTTGCGGAGGTTCTCCAGAAAATTGCCAAGAATTTCAAGTAAAAATATATGGCCAAGGTAGCGGCAATATCCTCTTAAATAAAGGCACCGTTTTATGTAATGTCTTTATTCACGCACCATCCCATAATGTCAATAATACTTCTAACTTTGAAAGCAATCCTGGGGGTGGTTTGCCGACTACCCCAAATATATGTGGCACAAATGCTAGTGGCCGTGAAATTTTTAATACGAGCGTTTTTTGGGTGAATAGCTGGTCCAACAATGGGAACGTGCACACACCAGTTCTAGATAATGTACAAGAAATCAACCCAACAAGCTCGCGTAAATGGAGTAATGCACCCATAAACATACTGTATCCACCACAACTCAATCCAATTCAAGCATGGGGCACCAACGAGCGTTCTGTAAATTAGTGATAAATCGATCCAAATCGTTCATTTTTATCATCAACTTTTATGACAACTAAAATGATTAAAAATTTTTAACAGAAAAACAGGGCTGATGACATGTTCTCAGAATTTATAAGTCCAATGATTACAAAATTCAAGTCAAATGAACATCCACATGTTGGATTTACCTTAGTGGAAGTCTTAGTTGGTCTCTTAGTAATTGTTGGCTTTATTAGTACTGCCATGCAAGCGTTAGTGACAGCCACAGTCTTTAAAGTGAAAGGGCAAGAACTCAGTGAAGCCACAACCTGGATCCAAGAAGATATAGAAAGGGTTCGATTTGAATCCAAGCGATTCGGTTTAGGTGAAGACGTTAACCTATCAGCCTGTCAGGCTATTGATAACACATCAGGATATGCGGCTCTCTTGCAAGATGAAATTAATGCAAATGCACCAGTAGATACTGACAAACTGAGCGCTATTGGTAATCGGCCATATACCCTTATACGTACCCCAGATCTCCCCTCTGATGCTCCATTCAATGTACTGAGCCTGGAATATCAAGTTGTATCTGCTGATAATATCCCTATTGCTGTCGTTCAAACTAAGGTCATTCCTGATAAATCGCTTGAATGCCCTTAGTTGATTTCGATAATGATAACTCGCAAGAAAATTTCATGATATTGCCTCAATATCAGCACAAAAGCTCTGGGTTTTCATTGCCTGAAGTCCTAGCGATCGTAGTGATTTCAGGCATATTTGCTGCCCTAGCAGCTCCTAGCTTTTTAGGCTGGATCAACAACAAAAGAATAGAAGATGTTTCCAAACAAGTAGAGGGAGCCCTAAAAGAAGCCCAAGCAACCGCCATTCGCACCAGTCAACAATGTAGCCTTAGCATTAGCAGTTCTTCTATCATAGCCAATCCTCAAAGCTGCTTACCAACAGGAACGCGGGATTTAACACAACTGGGTGGAGGCACAAGTCCTTCTGCTGTCACTTTGATCGCTGCAACCAACGACGATATACAGTTTTCCCCGAAAGGATCGACCTCTTCCGGTAATGTCTTAGTGTTTTTCCATCCCGATCAATCTCAAGGGATGCGTTGTCTAGCGATTACTGCAGGAATTGGAATTATTAGAATGGGTGAATTTAGAGGAAATCATCCACCCACTACCGCCCAGGCAGACGCAAGTAATTGCCATTCATCATAAGTGAACTACATAAGAACCCATCATCAGCTTCTTTTAGGAGTACTTAGCATCAACACACAGTTGATTTGTCAGGTGCTTTCAGGGCAAGCCAAACTTTCTATAACAATGGTAAAATTATTTTTCCAACGGCATAAAAATAATGCCTATGTCAATTTCGTGATTTGAATAACAGCTTTCTCAAAGCCATTCAAGTACCGTGAACTTTGACAAACAATGTTCTATTCATGATTTTATTCGCAATTGATATAAGTGAAAACTAAATTCCCTATAAAACAGGCCATTTATCAAAAACGCACCTCACAAGGATTTACACTCCCTGAGTTATTAGTTGCGGCTGTAATTAGCCTAGGCGTTGTAGCCATAGGTGGATTTGGATTAGTCTCTATCTTCCGCTCTAGCCAAGTTGCCAATGCTCAAAATGAGAGAAGAGTAGAACTCAATCGATCTTTAGATTTCATGGCTACCGAAGTTCGTCACGCTGACAGAATTCTTCTTGATGCAGACAACGAACCAGCTCCTCCGGGTTTTAATACCGCTCTACCCAGTGGAGCGGAATCAGTTCTTATGCTGAAAATGCCTGGTTTTACTGATGTCCAGCAGTCAGTCGTTTATTACACCGCTCCATCCCCTAACAACTTATGGTTAGGTCCCCAAGTAGTGTATAGATGGGGACCAAAACACAATGGTGATGGCACCTATGCAGATCCATCCGACCTAGCTAACTGGAGTCATGAACCACTGATTGATTCCATTCAGGATAATAGTACTTCTCCTAGCTGCCCAGACACAAACTGGACTGCGAATGGCAACTTGGGGTTTGGAGCTTGTGTAGATTCCACAGGCAAAATGGCTAAACTGTTTCATGCTGGAGTGTACGATACTCCATTGCAGGGTTCTGATATCTATACCGCTAACACAACAGTTGCAACCCGTAATTCGCGGATTGTTACCGTAACAGGTGGTTCCACAGTAACGATCTTAGAAAAATCTAAGATGGATATTAGGGTCTTAGGAAGTGAAATAACTTGTGGTGTAGGCGGCCCCCCCATCAATACTTCAGCAGCTTATGAACTCACTCATGGCCAGCAAATCAGCCAATCTGCGCTCTCAACAGTGGCTCCTTTAGGTGTGCAAACGAATATCTCAGTAGCGCCCGGAACTGAATTAGCCACTGATGGTGCATCAACCACTGGTGGATCATGTTCTCCAAACATTTCTGTATCATCGGACAATAATTCTAATCGTGTTTTAACACTACAGAATGGGGATTCAATTCCGGACTATACACCTTACGGTAATCAGTTACCTATTTCTACAATTACTCAAGGCTATATTGATACCAACCAAAGGGTGACCATTGCCGACAACCAAGTTATTTTTCTATTTGAATTAGGCAGTGGTAGCCCCGGTGATGATTCCTATGATTTTCAAGATATAGTCATTCTTGCAACCATCACTCCAGATTCTTCAACAACAGTCGCCCCAGATTCTTCAGGCTAATTAAATCTCTGCAATACGCAATTTGACGAACACAGTAGATAACTTAACAGACAATCTTTAGACGACAAAACTCGTCTCAGCCCCCTGTGCCGCTTGCCAACTGCGGGCATCAAAATAAAGATCTTCTAAGGAAATACTGTAGAGGGATTCCTTGAGTTTTTGGTGTAGGCGTTTCCAAAGGGTCAGGGTGACCCAATCTTCAGCCTGCTGGGTTGCAGCCGACTTTTCCGTAAAAGGTTCAACCGTTTCTCCAACCGCTTCCAAAATGTGCCCTAAGGAAATTTGGACCGGGGGACGGGCCAACTGATAGCCTCCTTTCGAGCCCCGAACCGACCGCACCAAACCCGCTTGTCGCAACTCTATCAGCAGCTTTTCCAAATAGGGGGCTGGGAGAGACTGCCGTTGTGAGATCACATTCACCGATGCCGGTCCAAAATTGGGCTGCAAACTCAAATCCAGCAACGCCTTTACACTATAGTGTCCCCGTGTCGTTAACTTCACCCTGATCTCCGTGTTATCAATCTATCGACAGGAATTCCGCCAAAAATTCGCTTGGGGTAACGTCTCAGCCTAAACTGTTAAGTTGATGGGCAACCCTGTTGATTGTTCATCTTACTGCCTAAACTTTTTTGAAATCATACATGTCCTTGCCTGAGACCGACCGTCGTACCAAAATTGTGGCCACCGTAGGGCCAGCCATCTCCAAGCCAGATATGCTGCGGGCGGTCATTGAAGCAGGGGCCACCACCCTCCGCCTCAACTTCTCCCACGGCACCCATGACGATCATCTGCGATCCATTCGTCTGATTCGGCAACTCTCTTATGAGATGAACCAGCCCGTTGCCATTCTGCAAGACCTGCAAGGGCCTAAAATCCGCCTTGGTAAATTCGCGGACGGCCCCATCACCCTCAAAAACGGTGATCCCTTTGCCTTGACGAGTCAGGCTATTCCCGGCACGCAAACCAGCAGCATGGTCACCTATTCCAAACTGGCTGACGAAGTGTCTGCAGGAGCCACCATTCTTCTCGATGATGGCCGAGTCGAGATGATCGTTGAATCTGTAGATCAATCTTCTAAGACCTTGAATTGCCGCGTCGTTGTGGGAGGCAAGCTCTCGGACTCTAAAGGTGTGAACTTTCCAGGAGTCTATTTATCCGTCAAAGCGCTCACCGATAAAGATCGCGAAGATTTACAATTCGGTCTGACCCATGGTGTCGATTGGGTTGCCCTCAGCTTCGTCCGCAATCCAGCAGACGTGATCGAGATTAAAGAAATCATTGCTAACGCAGGCAAATCCATCCCCGTCATTGCCAAGATCGAAAAACATGAAGCCATTACCCAAATGGAAGAGATTCTCAGCCTATGTGATGGGGTAATGATCGCTCGGGGTGACTTAGGGGTTGAGCTGCCTGCAGAGGATGTCCCGATTCTGCAAAAGCGGTTGATTGCCACGGCAAACCGTCTCGGCATTCCTGTGATTACGGCCACGCAAATGCTGGATAGCATGGTCAATTCCCCCAGACCCACGCGGGCAGAGGTCTCTGACGTGGCCAACGCCATTTTGGACGGCACTGATGCGGTGATGCTGTCCAATGAAGCCGCCGTCGGCAACTATCCTGTGGAAGCGGTGGCGACCATGGCCAAAATCGCAGAGCGGATTGATTATGAAAAAAATATTCAAAATCGTACTGCCCTAGACACCTCAGAAACTGCCATTCCCAGTGCCATTAGCCAAGCGGTTGGGCATATCGCCACTCAGCTCAAAGCCAAAGCGATTCTCACCTTTACCAAAACTGGATCGACCGGACGCAACGTTTCCAAATATCGGCCCAATATTCCCATTCTGGCTGTGACGCCCCATGTAGAGGTCGCTCGCCAACTGCAAATGGTTTGGGGTGTACAGCCGTTGCTGGTTCTCAATTTGCCCTCCATTGATGAAACCCTACAAGCCTCACTCAATGTGGCCCAGGAGAAAGGCTTAGTGGAAGAAGGCGACTTAGTAGTGGTGACCGCAGGCACTCTCCAGGGGGTCGCGGGGTCCACAGACTTTATCAAAGTCGAGATTGTCACCGCTGTTATGGGTCAGGGCACTGGCATTGGCAATGGCTCTGTGAGCGGCTTAGCTCGCGTCATTACAGCATCCAACGGTGTTAAAGGCTTTAATCGGGGCGATATTTTAGTAGCGAAGGAAACTGACGCTAGCCATGTCGATGCGATTCGCAAAGCCGCTGGCATCATTACTGAAGTCGGCGGTATGGACAGTCACGCTGCCGTATTAGGGCTGCGGTTGCGAATTCCAGTCATCGTCGGGGTTGAAAATGCAACTCGGATGATTCGGGATGGCACCCACCTTACGTTAGATATGAAAAAAGGGTTGGTCTACTCGGGCACCATGACGTCGCAAGCCCAAAGCTAACCCCACCAATACACCTAATTGGAGTTCACGTACTAGACTGGATCTTGGAGTCGCATCCTACCCACTCGATGCTTTGAGTTCATGAACACCATTGTTAGCGATCAAGCTGCCATCAATAACCAGTTATCTCAACGCTTTATTGCTTTAGATCCCGGTGGCTACTTTTTGATTTATCTCGATCGGCAAGCCCCAGCCATTTGTGCGGATCACTATGCCAATGACATTGATGACAAAGGCTTAGCCGTCGACCCAGATACGGGAGAACCCTTATCCTGTCGAGGTAAGGTGGAACGAAAACCCGATGCCAAGTTCCGAGCTAAGACAGCCAAGGAACTCTGTATTGCGATTTTTGAAGAGCCGCAAACTTGCCTGGTGACTAAGCTCGATCACGCGGCCTATTTGGGCCGTGAGTTTATCCGAGCTGAAATTGCCCTGGCCCAGGACCAAGAATATATCCAAGACTAACTAATATGAATGACTGAGCCACTCTCTACCCCTACCGCTAATTCCCCATCCATCAAAATTGCTGTGATTGGAGATATCCATGACGCTTGGGATGAAGAGGATCCAAAAGCGTTAGCGCAGCTCGGCGTCGATTTAGTGCTATTTGTGGGCGATTTTGGGAATGAAGCGGTGGAAGTGGTAGAGGCCGTTTCCAACCTAGAATTGCCCTATGCCGCTTCCTTTGGCAACCATGATGCCTGGTACACGGCCACACCTTGGGGTACCAAAAATTGTCCCTACGATCGCAGCAAGGAAGACTGGGTCCAGCAGCAGTTAGACCTGCTCGCCGATGCCCATGTGGGCTATTCTCAGCGTACGTTTCCCCGGCTCGATCTGAGCGTCGTGGGGGGGCGACCCTTTAGCTGGGGTGGACCTGACTGGCGCTGTGCCGGATTTTACCGCGATCGCTTTGGGGTCAAGGATTTTGAAGAGTCTACCGCGCAAATTGCCAAAGCTGCGGCCCAAGCCCCGTCCGAGACCATTATTTTTCTCGGGCATAATGGTCCCTCTGGGTTAGGCGATCAGGCGGAAGATCCCTGTGGAAAAGACTGGAAACAGCTAGGCGGAGATTTTGGTGATCCGGATTTGCGAGATGCGATCGCAACCACCCGAACCACCGGCAAGCGCGTTCCCCTCGTCACCTTTGGCCATATGCACCACAACCTGCGCCATACCAAAGCCGTTCAGCGCAAGCGACTCTGTGTAGATGAAGCAGGCACGGTCTATCTCAATGCTGCCTGTGTGCCACGGATTATCAAAACCGAGCAAGGATTGCAGCGTAATTTCTCTCTAGTAACGCTGCAAGACCATCAAGTCACGGACGTACAGCTCGCCTGGGTCGATGCCGGCCATCATATTGCTTCTTCAGAAACCTTATACTCCAAGGCTGCTCCTCCGACTGAGGTCATTCCGACATTAGTATCGTCTCCCTCTGAATAAACCGGGTCGTCTCCTTCTGAATAAGCTATGGCAGAGTTTCAGAATCATTCCGAACGCAATCGACGCTGGCGGCTGATCCTTGGGGGAGGTGAGGCAGATGGCATTGGTGCAGAGGGTGGGTTAACCCTCGATACCCAAGATACGGCGATGGATCAAACCTTGGCAACCCTGTACGAATCCCAGGGAAAACGCTCTGGCGGACTAGGGGGCTCATCTCCCAAAGTCGCCCGCTGGCTGGGGGATATTCGCAGCTACTTTCCTAGCTCCATTGTCCGGGTAATGCAGCAGGATGCCCTGGAACGACTGAACTTACAGCAGATGCTGTTAGAGCCAGAAATGCTAGCGGCAGTCGAACCGGATGTGCATCTAGTGGCCAATCTACTGTCCCTGAGTCAGGTGATGCCCAGCAAAACCAAAGAAACAGCCCGACTGGTGGTGCAGCGGGTGGTTGAGGACTTACTTCGCCAGCTCTCCAACCCCATGCAACAAGCCGTCCAGGGCAGTTTAAATCGATCGATTCGCAATCGTCGCCCGCGCCATCATGAAATTGACTGGCACCGGACCATTCGGGCTAACCTGCGTCATTATCAACCAGAGTATCGCACGATTATTCCTGAAACTCGGATTGGCTTTGGCCGCAAGCGCTCAGCCCTCCGCGATATTGTCCTCTGTGTGGATCAAAGCGGCTCGATGGCCACTTCTATGGTCTATGCCAGTATCTTTGCGGCAGTCTTGGCGTCTCTTCCTACGGTCAAGACTCAACTCGTCGTTTTCGATACGGCCATTGTTGATTTAACGGACCTGCTGCAAGACCCAGTGGATGTATTGTTTGGCACTCAACTGGGGGGTGGAACGGATATCAACCGCGCCTTAGGCTATTGCCAAGGCTTAATTCGCAGACCGGAGGAAACGATCCTAGTCCTCATTAGCGATTTGTATGAAGGGGGCAATCGGGAAGCGATGCTCAAGCGGGTTGCCTCCCTGGTCAATTCAGGGGTGCAGATGGTGACCCTATTAGCCCTGAGTGATGACGGTGCCCCTTACTTTGACCATAGCAATGCTGCGAAGTTTGCTACCCTGGGCATTCCTGCCTTTGCCTGCACGCCCGATAAGTTTGCGGACTTAATGGCTGCCGCCATCCAACGCCAAGATATCGGCCAATGGGCCGCCAAAGAAGAGATTGTCACCGCTTCGCAATGACCTCTGTATCCCAACAACGGTTTTATCAGGCCTGTCGCTGGCTGGTCGCCCCCTGGCTCCGCCATCGCCTTAACCTAGAGGTGATCGGCCTAGAGCATTTACCAACGGGAGCAGGCCTTCTGGTGTGCAACCATCGCTCCAATATTGATCCGTCGATTGTCAGCGTAGCGATTCCCCGCTATATCTCCTGGGTGACCGCAGCCTATATGCAGAATCTGCCCGTTACTCATTGGCTCATTCGGCGGACGGGGATGGTGTTGATGGAGGTGGAGGGTCAGGTCAAGCCCAGTTCTTTTAAGCAAGCCCTAGCCGTTCTATCCCGAGGAGCCTTGCTGGGGATTTTTCCCGAAGGTGAACGCTATATTTTTCAGAATGATTTTTCGGCTCCCCTAGCTGACTTTCATCGGGGCTTTGCAGTCCTCGCTCTGAAAGCCCAAGTGCCGATCGTGCCCATGATGATCTGCCCCCAACAGGAACAGCTAACTCGTCTCAGCATTCCCTCCAAACTGCAAAACCATATCGCCCAATCCCATGATTTGGCGCTAATTCAGCATATTCCTCAATACCAAGCGGTCAAAGTGGTGTTGGACAAACCCATTTTTCCCACCAGCGGAGTCAGGGAACTGATGACCGCCACCCGACAGGCCATGGATACTCTGCAACAGCAGCATTGGGGAACTCGCCATGTGATTGGAGTATGAACGACAGCACCACTGTTTGAGTCTGGTGATCGATTTTAAACTTCCAGAGTAAACGTTTGAAATCGACCATTCATCTCTAAGGGCATCTCCACAGCTTTTGTGGAACGGTCATACTTTGCGATTACAACCCAATACTGAAGCGCTATCTTGCAATAAACGCTAGATAACGGCCACCAACCAGATTTCTGACTCATGGTAAAGCGAAATCGGAGACTCATCCACCGTTACATTGCATCAACTCACCCAACCTCTTGCTATGGAAATATCATTACCGATCGGTACAAGACAAGGGAGCATTTTCACTGATGAGAATCGCCATACTCAGCATATTTTTAGGCAAACCTTGCCTACTTCATCACCGGACTTCAGCAAATTATCATCTGAATACGCCACCCAACCTGCATACTCAGACTGGAGCCTATAAACCAGCATCAACCTGACAAAAAGTGCTGAGCCAGCCATCGCCGCTCATCCCATAAGGAGTACAGCCTATGCCTGAGATAACCCCTCAGTGGTTTCGGGTCTTAGACCTAGACGAACTACCCGAAGGTCGGGTCAAAACCGTCGTTGCAGGTCATAAAAGTCTGGCCTTAACCCATCACCAAGGCCAGTATGGTGCCCTTGATAATCGCTGTCCTCACCAAGGCGGCCCCCTCGGCGAAGGCTCTATTGAAAATGGCCTGTTGCGCTGTCCTTGGCATGGGTGGGATTATTGCCCACTGACGGGGCAACCGCCCGGTGGCTTGGATGTCGATGATGCCCTCGAAACCTTTCCGGTTGAGGTGCGAGATGACGGTGTCTATGTGGGTTTACCCGTGGAGAAACCGCACATCCGCACCGTTAGCGATGTGATGGCTGAAACCATGGTGAATTGGGGCGTTACCCATGTATTTGGTATGGTAGGCCATTCGAATTTAGGACTGGCTGATACCCTACGCCGTCAGGAAGAACAGGGCAAGCTCACCTATATTGGCATTCGCCATGAAGGAGCCGCAGCCTTTGCTGCCTCCGCCTATGCCAAACTCACGGGTACCCCCGCTGCTTGTTTGACCATTGCTGGCCCCGGTGCAACCAACCTCCTGACCGGAATGTGGGACGCCAAAGTCGATTGTGCCCCCATCTTGGCTTTAACCGGACAGGTCAATTCTCAAGTCTTGGGGACTGGTAACTTTCAAGAATGTGATTTATCTGCCGCCTTTAGTGGGGTGGCAGCTTGGAGTCAAACGGTTCTTAGTCACAGCAAGCATGCCGAATTGATGACTCTGGCGATCAAGCATGCTCTCTTAGAACGCAATGTCTCTCACCTGATTTTTCCCGATGAGATTCAAGTCCAGCCTGCTGTTGATGTCCCTGCGGCAACGCCCACTGGACGCATCACCCCGCTGCAAATCGCGCCACCCCCGGAGTCTTTACAGCAGGCCATTGGCAAACTGAAACAGTCACGCCGCCCCGTCATCATTGTGGGTCATGGCGCTCGGTTTCATATGCCTGCGGTGATAGAACTAGCTGAACTTTTGGGCGCGCCCGTCCTAACAACCTTTAAAGGTAAAGGGCAGATTGCCGATGACCATCCTCTGGGATGTGGAGTATTGGGGCGCAGTGGTACTCCCATTGCCAGCTGGTTTATGAATGAGGCGGATGTGCTGTTGGTATTGGGGGCTTCTTTTTCTAATCACACGGGCATCTATCCAGGCAAACCGATTATTCAGGTAGATTTTGATCCGCTGGCCCTAGGTAAATTTCATCCCATCGAAGTTCCCGTTTGGGGGGAAATTAGTATTGTGGTGGAGCAGCTCAAGACCGCCCTCTCGATGCAGGTGGATACGGAGGATGTGCAATCTGAAATCGCCGAACGTTGGGCCATCTGGCGGGCAGAAAAAGCCCGGCGAGAATTGGATGACCGAGGACAAGGGCTAAACTCTGCCGCTATTTTTGCCGCCATGACGCGATGGGTGCCTGCTCATGCTGTAATTGCGGTGGATGTAGGCAACAACACCTATTCCTTTGGTCGATATTTTGAGTGTCAGGCTCAGTCCGTTTTAATGTCGGGATATCTCGGGTCCATCGGGTTTGCCTTCCCGGCTGCCATGGGCGCTTGGGCTGCCGCAGGCCATAAGCGTCCCATTGTGTCTGTATCAGGTGATGGCGGGTTTGGACAATATTTGGCGGAATTTACCACCGCCGTGAAGTACCAGATGAATATCACCCATATCCTGCTCCATAACGATCAGTTGGGCAAAATTTCTAAGGAGCAGAGAGCGGGGGAATGGGATGTCTGGCAAACCTCCTTACACAATCCTGATTTTTCCCAATATGCTCAGAATTGCGGTGGATTTGGAATCCGAGTCACCCAACCGGACGAACTAGATGATGCTATGGCCCAGGCCCTGGCTTATCAGGGGCCTGCACTCGTAGAAATCATGTCTGACCCAGAATTGATTTAGGCTGTCTGGTGCGGCCTACACCTTGAACCTATAAGACGTTTATACATCTACCCAGAGGAATTATGTCTGAACAGCTTACGAACATCACTCAGCACCAATGCCAAAATGCCCCGGCCAAATATGACGATCTCAAAGCCCTCTTTCTCAACTGCACCCTGAATCGCACCCCCGTTTTATCCCATACCGAAGGGGTGATTAAAATTGCCCAAACAATTTTTGAAGCTAATGGGGTGCAAACTAAGATTATTCGCCCCGTGGATTATGACATCCCGGCTGGTTTGGGCTTAGATATGTCCCAAACCGATGAATGGGATAAAGATGACTGGCCCCAACTTCAAAAAGAGGTGGATGCCACGGATATTTTGGTGCTATGTACCTCCGTGTGGCTGGGGGAGAAAAGCTCTGTTTGTAACCGAGTCTTAGAGCGCATATATGGCTATACCCATCTCCTCAACGACAAAGGCCAATATCGAGATTACGGAAAAGTGGGTGCAACTCTCATTACGGGCAATGAGGATGGGGTGAAGCATTGCGCCATGAATATTCTGTTTTCCCTCTCCCATATTGGCTATACCATCCCCCCCCAGGTGGATGCTGGCTGGTTAGGGGAAGTCGGTCCCGGCCCCTCTTATCTCGATCCCGGATCAGGTGGACCCGAGAATGATTTCACCAACCGTAATACCACTTTCTTAGCCTGGAACTGTATGCATATGGCCCGCCTCCTGAAAGACAATGGGGGGATTCCAGCTCATGGCAATTTACCGGATGCTTGGGATGCAGGGTGCAAAACAGACTTTAAGAATCCAGAACATAAACGATAGAGCTAATGCCGGTCGTCAGGCACACAGCCATTGCTATGCTTGACGACCGAATATTTTGAGAACAAAGATTCAGCAGTATCAAAACTGCAGCGTTATCTGCCCATTATTGGTTGTAGGCAGGGTTACGGGATTGCGATCGCTTTGCTCGTATCTTTTGATTGGCGTGCTGAGTATCCGGGGGTGACTGCACCTGCGAAGCAGCCCAGTTATAAGACGACACGATCAGCCCCGGCCCAAGGTTGGGGGCAGGCACCAAATCAGCAATGATGACGACACTTGCAAAGACAGCAGCCAGAATTTTTGGATTAATTTTGAGTGTGTCCATTAACTGGCGTCCTTATCAATGCAAACGAGCGATTCTTTTTTCTATCGTCACCATTAATTCAAAGGGGAGCTGTGACCGATTGCAATTTGCGATATGACACAGATCACAGCCTGTTGCTTAGAAGAGCTTAATTGAGCAAACTAGTAGTTTTATAGAGCAAAACCCATGAAAGCGGTCAAACAATCAAGAATTTCTTAATTTAATTCAATAGTACTATTTCCTAAATTTAATTTATGTGTCTGAGAAGACCATGAGTCTGACCTAAATTCTCAGCGCTCTGCACTAAGCATCTTTCAAAATGATGCGACGGTCATGCCTCTACCCCTATCAATTTCGCAACAATTTTCTGTCCTTCTGCCAATTCCGTTAGGTTGAAAGAGACCCAATCAAACTTCGCATTATGGCCAAGGTTGTCATTGTCGGCGCTGGACCCACAGGGGCAGCTTTAGCACTGATACTCGTTCAGCGAGGAATTGACGTCACATTAGTTGAAGCAGCCCGCAACTTTCGACGAACTTTTCGGGGTGAAGGTCTGATGCCCAGTGGCTTAGATGCTTTAGAACAAATGGGATTATTGGGGCTGATTGAAACAGTACCCCACCAAGCCCTAACGGCTTGGGAATATATCTTAGAAGGGCGCAGAATGTTCCAAGCCTCCGAACCGTTCCAAGCCAATACCCTGCCCTGCACTTTAGTATCACAACCCGATTTACTAGAGGCACTCGTCAAACAAGCCCAACAGCACCCCCAGTTTGAGTGGATTTCAGGCACTGCTGTCAAAGCATTACTACACAAGGAGCATCGAATTAATGGCGTCCAGCTAGGAGATGGTCGCACCTTAGAAGCGGATTTGGTAATCGGGGCAGATGGCCGTAATTCCCTCGTCCGTCAGCAGGCCAACCTAGAGATGGAAACCCTATCCCATGCCATTGATTTACTGTGGTTCAAGCTAGCAGATAGCTCCTGCCTTCCCCCAGAGAATATCTTTTATGCCATCGTGCATGGCTGCCAAACGATGGGCTTATTTCGCAGTGCGGAAGGCAGCTTACAGTTAGCCTGGGCTTTGTATGACGATGATCCGACCGATTGGAAGCAGGTAGATTGGCCTCCCAAGATTGCCGCTGCTTCCCCACCTTGGTTAGCACAGCACCTACTCCAACATGCTCAAGAGATTGAACGTCCACTCTTGCTGTCTGTAGTGGTGGGTCGTTGTCCTCACTGGTCAATGCCAGGGCTACTCATCTTAGGAGATGCCGCCCATCCCATGTCGCCAATTCGAGCCCAAGGGATTAATATGGCCCTCCGGGATGTGATTGTGGCAGCGAATCATCTGGTGCCGATACTGCAAGGCTCCGTGGACCTTGATAGGCTGGCTCAGGCTTTACCCACCATTCAAGCCGAGCGAGAACCAGAAATTATTGAGGCGCAAACCCTACAAAACGAAGAACTCGCTCAAGGCGATCGCCTCCGTCATAGCCCTCTATTACGAGGGATCGTCAAAGCGACCTTACCGTTTAGTGGCCCCATCATCCGAGCCTCTTGGCTGCGGCGGCAACAGCAGCTCAGACAGGGCGTGACTGAGGTTCGCCTCCAGGTTTAGATAGACCTGGCACAATAGAATGACATGTCCCCCACAGGAAGTCCTATGCAGCTTCATCTCTGTACCTGGTTAGAAGTTGAAACTTATCTGCAACGTTCCCAAGGCATTATTATGCCGATTGGCTCCACAGAACAGCATGGTCCTACGGGGTTGATTGGCACGGATGCCATTTGTGCCGAGGTGATTGCTAAAGGGGTCGGAGAAGCAACCGAAGCCCTGGTGGGTCCGACGATTAATGTCGGCATGGCCCTCCACCATACCGAATTCCCTGGCAGTATGAGTCTGCGTCCGTCTACTCTACTGTTGGTTATTCGAGACTATTTGGTGAGTCTGGCGCGGGCGGGATTTCGTCAGTTTTTCTTTATCAATGGTCATGGAGGGAATGTTGCTACCCTGAAAGCAGCTTTTTCAGAAACCTACGCCACAATTGCGGATTTAAACCTGCCGGAAGCGGATCAAACCCGATGCCGCCTCAATAACTGGTATATGAATTCCCAGGTCTATCAGTTGGCGAAAGAACTCTACGGCAATCGCGAAGGCTCCCACGCAACACCCAGCGAAGTGGCCGTCACCCAATTTGTCTATCCTGAAGCCATTAAAGATGCACCTCTGAATCCTGAAGTGGCCTCTGGACATCCGATTTATGGCGCCGCCAATTTCCGCCAACATTATCCGGATGGACGCATGGGGTCTGATCCGTCTTTAGCGACACCAGAACATGGGCGGAGTCTCTATGAAGCAGCGGTGGAATCCATTGCCAAGGATTACCAAAAGTTTTTAGGCACTCAGTAAGGATTGGGATTAGCCTTTAACCCTTGCTCGTATCATCGCCTTGCCCCAGCTGATGTCATGAGCGTAGTCTCAAAAAGGTCAATACCATCCAGAGTGGTATTGAAGAGGTTGGCATCCAAAAGATCGGCGTCGATCAGATTGGCATTGCTGAGATTCGCACCACTGAGGTTCGTCCCTCGGAAATTGGCATTGCTCAAGTCGGCACCGTCTAGGTTGGCATTGCTGAGATTCACATTGCTAAAGTTCGAGCCTCGGAGACTGGCGTTGCTGAGATTCACATGACTCAGATCAGCACCGATCAGGTTGGCATTGCTGAGATTCGCATTGCTGAGATCGGCACTATCCAAATTAGCGTTGCTGAGGTTCGCACCATTGAAGTCAGCTCCCCGCAGGTTGGCACTGCTCAAGTTGGCAACAAACAGATCAGCACCGAAGAGGTCTGCACTGCTGAGGTTGGTATAACTCAAGTTCGCACTGCGAAGATTGGCATTGCTGAGGTTCGCACCATTGAGATTGGCACGCTCAAGCATCGCCAAAATCAGATTCGCATCCCTCAAGATGGCATCACTGAGGTTAGCCTCGCAAAGGTCAGACCAACTAAGGTTCACCCCACTCAGATCAGCACTGTTGAGGATGGCATCCCGCAAATTGGCGGCACGCAGGTCAACGTTGCAGAGATCTTTGGTCTCTCCCCCCTCTGTCACTAATACATGGACTAACCTCCATTTCGGATCAATCTGCGTTTCATCCGAAATTTTGGCACCTTTGAGATTGGCACGGGCAAGGTGGGCATTATTTAGATTCGCTTCACTCAGATCGGTACCTCTAAGATCAGCACCACTTAAATCGGTCCCTTCGAGGATGGCAAAGCTGAAGTTGATATGGCTGAGATTGGCATTACTAAGGCTGACATCGCTGAGGTCTGCCAGAGGCAGGTTAATACTCTCATGGGAGTTTTCAGTACGCCACTGATTCCAAACATCAGAACCACGCAATACAAGCTGCAGTAAATCAGCATGGCTTAAACCACTTTCGATCTGAGTCTGACTCATAAATTCCTTTTTTCAGAAGAAATAAATCGATATCTAAGCTAATTCCTTACTTTAAACCCACTTTAATCTAAGTTTCTATGCTATTTCACTCAATTACAACCTAATCAGCCCAGCCATGATGGATCACTGAATCCTAGAGCCTTCTCTTGCCTATCACTTCAGGCTTTGGTGAGGCATGAAAGTCTTAGTTGTTTATGTACTGTTACCTAGGAGGACTTTTGCCACCGTTTTTTCCAAACTTTGGTGGGTTCTAAAGAGGACTGTTTTTGTGCTTGCTGGCGTCGATTCAGAATGGTAGAGGCAGGATCGATCAGCTGAGGATCGTGATAAGGAATAGAGGCGACCGTTTGCAGATGCTCTTGCTCTTGAGGCGTTAAGGCCAGGCAATCGGTTAGGGTGAACCCGGCAACGGTTCCAGTCGTGCGCCGACCCACAGGGGGACTGGCTGCGATCGCAAATCCTGCTGACATTAATCCCGTCCGCACCGCCGCTGCACAGGAATACGTCGCTAAGCGTCCTTGGGGATGGAGGCATTGCCTTAACAGCTGAAAAAACTCTACGGTCCAAAGCTGCGGACAGTTCGGGGGAGAAAACGGATCGAGAAAAATCGCATCTGCGAGAAACGGCTGTTTCAGAACCACCTGAAGGGTTTGACGAGCATCACCTACAAGTAATTGTGCCTGACAATCGGGGGATTGAATCTCTAGATCGTGAGCCAAAGTGTTTAAATAGGTCTGCACTCGGGGTGACCACGATTGCAATCCGGCATTTGCGATGGTCAAAGACCGGCCTTCGGCTATCGCAGCTCTCGGTACCACGGGATTCAGTTCGAGAGCATAAACCTGAACCTGGCAATCCGGGTTAACCTGCCAAATTGTCTCCAAAGCCAAAGCAGTGTTATACCCCAAGCCATAGCAAACATCTAGAATCTTGATCGGTCCCTGCTTCGCTTTTTCTGGCAGCAAGGTGGGATAGACAAATTTTCCTATGGCTTCCTGATGCGCTCCATAATGGCTATGGAAAGTTTCTCCAAACTCAGTGGAATAAAAAGTAAAGGAGCCATCACCTGTGAGTTGAGGGGTAAGCTGTTCTGCATTATCCATTGCCACTAACAGGTGCCATACAGCCCCTTCTCATTACTCATCGAACCTCAACCAGATTAAGCGATAGTGATGGTATCTGATCCTTACTCCCAGAATTTATGAGATCTCTAGAACATAAGAGGTTAATCGGAATTCATAATCTAAGGGAAGTATCTCTAGGAAGCTGGTTTACGCAATTAGACTGGCTGCAAAAATTTCCCATACATCTCCCATAAATTGCAGATTAGACACCAACAAATCATTCCAGCTCAATGTTAACGATCATCTCATGATGATTAAAACCATTGTCAGCAGCTTGATCTATGGGCAAGTTGCCACACTCGCAAAATTAGCATTGGTCTCTACATCAGCCGGATTAAAGGCACCTGTGTTATTAGTCAGGACATTGGCCCGATCTGCGATTTGAAAGTCTCCTGCGCCAGTACTAATAAAATGAAAGCCAGCTCCACCAGGAGTATTGACAGTGTTGGTACTTAAGGTCAAACAGAAGTTAGTATTTGCCGTATGTCTTGCTTGTATGCCATCTCCCCCTGGATTCGCAATCGTATTGCCAGTCAGAGTCACTGTTGCATTTGCATTCTGTTCAATTCTGTCAAAGAAAACACCATGAGCACCAGCATCATTAATGGTGTTATCACTAATCGTGATATTGGCAGTGGTAGTATTTTCAATATCGTCAAACTCAATACCATCTGCACCTAAATTATTCATCTGATTATTTGCAATCGTAATATTGGCCACAGCTGAGTTTTCAATAAAGTCAAACTCAATCCCTTCTTGACCAATAGTGTTAAAAACATTATTGGCGATTTGAATATTAGCAGTGGCAGTATTTTGGATATCGTCAAATTCAATACCCTCAGTAGCTATATTAGTTATTTGATTGTTATCGATTGTAATATTGGCCATGGATGAGTTTTCAATAAAGCCAAATTCAATACCTTCTTGCCCAATAGTATTGAGAACATTATTTGAGATTCTGATAGTGGCAGTAGCAGTATTTTCGATATCATCAAACTCAATACCTTCCAAGCTTGTATTGGTTATCTGATTATTATCAATTGTTATATTCGCCACGGCCGAGTTTTCAATCAAATCAAACTCAATACCCTCTTCATCAATATCAGTCAGAATATTATTTGAGATGATGATATTCGTAGTAGTTCTATTTTCTAAATCATCAAATTGAATACCAATGTCCCCTGCATTGGTGATTTGGTTGTTGTCAATCAAAATGGTCGATTGAGCATTATTCTCAAAAAAACCGAATTCGATCCCTTCGAAAGCAACATCAGTGATTTGATTATTGGTAATCGTAATATTGGCGACTGCATTCCCTTCAATATCATCAAACTCAATGCCATCATCAGTTCTCCGACTGCCACCATCAATGCGATTGTTATTAACTGTGATCGTGACATTAGCATCGTTATTAATCGTGTCAAAATGAATCGCATCATTATTCGTATTATTGACTTGATTATTGGCAACAGTAATCGTAACTTCCCCAGTATCAGCAAAGTCATTTACATGGATACCTCGAGACCCGGCATCCGTAATTTGATTGTTCTCTATGGTCACAGTGCCTGTAGGATTAGTGAGTTCAATTCCACTCCTAGAGCTACTGATCGCACTATTCCGAATCGTCATGCTAGCAATATTAGTTCCATCAATTGCATCAACCCTCGTAGCATTCGTTGCGATCTGCACACCATCAATGGTGTTGTTATTGGCTAGTGTCACCGTATTGGTATTAGCTCCAGTCGTTGTTAAAGTCGGTGCTCCATTCCCCGTGGGATCCGTGATGGTAATATTCGCCAGCACATTGGCAGGTCCCCCCGCCCCAACCGTCACAGAACCATTCAAGAAACTCACCAACGTCTGACCATCCTGTAATTGGAACGTATTATTCCCATTACTCCCAGCAGCATCAATGACATCTGTGCCTGAATTATCCACCAACACAATCACATCATTCGGATTAGTATTCGTCTCTCCTAAAGGCACATCTGCTGGATTCGTGCGTGTTCCTGTACCACCGGGCACATTATCCACATAGAACACATCTGAGAACCGAAGGCCAGGGCTATCTGCAAAGGCAATATCCAGGAAGTTATAGGTACCATTTGCCCCCACCGCACTAGCATCAATGGGAGTCGTCGCTGCAATCGTACTGGGAGTATCGGTCGTCTGCTCTCCATCGCCAAAGGTAAAGTTGGCATTGGCATTATTCAATTGCGCCCCAACATTCACCCCCGCAATCGAACTGGGCGTATCTCCAGCCGTATTTGTTGGATCACCTAAGGTAATCACTCGATTGCCCGTGGTATTCGTCAGGTCAATCCCCGTGCCCACATTGCCCGTATTCGTAATCGCTACCGTGGGAGCTGTGACACCAACATTCGCTCCCGCTAGATTAATTCCTGTTCCCGTAAAGCCATTAATCGTCAATGCCCCCAAGTTAAACACTGTAGTGGCATCATTAATTCCCGAGAGATCTAAGCCATCTAGCCCAGCATTGGTGATGGTTACGGGACCAAAGGTATAGGTTCCAGTACTATTGGTCGCTAAGAACCCATCTCCAGTGGTGTTGGCAATCGTAGTGGTTCCAGATACACCCACCGAACCTATCACTGTATCCAGGTTGATGCCATTCGTTCCCCCAGTCGAAGACACTGAATCAAAGGTGATATTGGCCGCTATATTGTTGAGATTCAGGGCAGTACCACTGGTTGTGGTGACCGATTCATCTTCACTTGTGGCAGCGACATTGACGGTACCGCCATTGGTGGCGTTAAATCCAGTCCCTGTGGTGGTATCAATATCTAAGCCCCCATTAAAGGCAATGGTACTGCCTGTATTATTTGTCAGGTTTACTCCAGGTGCCGTACTCGTATTGGCCGTGACTAGACCATTAAAGGTCGTAGTGCTTCCTGTCTTGTCAGTGATATTGACCGCACTCGCAGGATTGTTTTGAGTAATGGTGCCGTTATAAGTAATCGTGGTGGTGCCACCTACAACATTGAGCGCCGCATTGGTGGTATCGGTAATCGAGCTGGTGGCATCAAAGATAAAGGTGCCATCTCCGCTCGTAATCTCTAGGCCGTTATCGTCAGCATTGGTGATATCGACATTAGTGGCCGTGATAGTTCCTGATGGGTTGGCAAACTGGAGACCGTCTCCACCTGAATTGGAGATATTGACATTGGTGAGGGTGGTGGTGCCTGTGGCATTGAGGATCTGAATGGCGGGACCTGTGGCGTTGTTGCTTACAACGTTGGTTAAGGTCGTGTTGGCGGCATTGACGATAACGTCTGTGGCGTTGTTGTTGAAGACCACATTATCAATGATGGTGTTGGTGGAGGGGGTGATCTGAACGCCAGCGACGGTGAAATTGCTGAGGTTGCTGTTACGGATGGTGGTGTTGGTGGCGCCTGTAACGGCGGCGATTCCCCGAGGAGCTGTATTTTGCCCGTTGAAGGCGAGACCGTCAATGGTGTTGTTGTTGGCAAGGGTGAGGACGTTGTTGTTCGCCCCATTGACCAGTTGGGGTTGTCCGGCATCGAAGACAGTGACTGAACCCAGATTGGGGACGGTGAAAACAAAGTTGGGGGTGGTGCCAATGCCAAGGGCCTGTTGTCCTGTTTTGAGAGTAAGGGAATTTCCTAGACCTGTCTGGGTATCAATGGAGCCTGCATCATCTAAGAAAAATAAAACGTCATTCGCTTGGGTAATGGAGCTAGTAGCCTGGGCAACTGTCAAGGGATTGGTTTGGGTACCATCACCTGCTGTGCCATCGCCATCCACAAAGAAGATATTGAGGGGTTGTCCGGTGGCAGGGTTGAGAGCAACTTGAGATGTGATAGCGGAAATCTGTGGGCCTAGGGGCGAGAGGGTGCTTTGACCAACTACGGCTGCTTGAAGTTCGGTAAGGGAGATGGGGCGGTTGATGTCCTGAGCAAAGGTGGTGATTTCGTAGTGGCGTTCAATGGGGCGGCGGGCTAACCGCTGGGTTAGGCTCAAAGGTTCAGATCGTTGGGGGCCACCAAAGGGAATTCCGAGGCGGACAAAGCCCTCGAGTTCGGATCCACGGGTTTCATCGAAGCGGAAGCGGCTGCCGACTTGGAGGAGTCCCCCATTCATACCTAAAGGGTCTTGGACTTCGAGTTGGGCACGGGCCATGGGGCCATCGATGCTGAGGGTTTCGCTGCTATCGAAGAAGAAATAGCCACCAAAGAGACCGAGGCTGACTTTGTCACTAAAGTGATGACGATGACCGACTTCAAAATCAAAGCCTGCGAGGGCGCGTTCTTGGGCGGTGAGGGTAATGTCTTGTCGGACGATGTTAGTGCCTAGGCCATTGGCTCTGGGCTGGATGCCGAGGACATCATTGATGGTGCGTTGACCAACGGTATTGGGGTTACTGCCGGGGAGGTAGCCGTTGACTCGAAATTCGAATTTCTTGCTAATGAGTTCTGCGCCGAGGCTGCCTTGGTGATATTGAAAGCCATTTTCACTGCGGGTGGTGTCGTAGAAGGCATGGGTGCCCAGGATCCAGGGATTCTCTTCGGCGGTATTGAGGACGCGACGATAGGCAAGACCGAGGTTCCCCAGGAAGGTTTCGTTGCTGCCTGCTTCAAAGTGGACGTCGGCAAAAGCGAAGGATTTCTCGTCTTGGAAGAAGGGGAGTCGAAGGTTGAGCACGCCAAATTGGCGACGGGTGCTGCCTCGAAATTCAGCATCGACGAAGTAGGGGATGTCGAGGCTGGCTGAAGGTGCGGGTTCTTCTAAAGTCTGGGATGGAGCGTCCGAAGGGGCTTGGGGAGGAAGATTAGTCTCTTCTGTGGAGGCGGGTTCAGCTTGAGCGGTCGCGTTGGCTGGAATGGGAGAGTTTGGTTTTGCGGTAAGGGTTTGAGTCTTTGGTATCCATCCAGCTTCGGCTAGGGTGCGAGGAGAATGGGGCAATACCGAGGTGTTACCGTCTGGAGAAGGGCCTTGAGCCTTAACACTGGCGAGGGTGAGGTCTTGTTTCAGGTTAGATTCGGTCTGACCAGAGATAGCCTTTGGCTTGAGTGCAAGGTCTAAGTCAGCCATTGGGGTGAAGTGAGCAGAGACAATTGCTGGTGTAGAGGACGCATCCTCTTCCTCAAAAGAAGTAGGCAACGGATCTAAAGGAGTAATAAGTGCTTTTTGTGTGGCACTAGCGGTAAGGGGGCACAGACCGGATATCAGCACACTGAGGGTTAAGGCTTGCCCCCAATGAGGAAATAACAGGGGGTTGATGATCAGACGTCTAGCCATTTTGATATCTCACTTACATTCCAATTCAGAACAAGTCCACTTGTGGGGGCGTGGAAGGCACCACAAACTCGACTGCGAATTGAAACATTCGCAATCAGCATGAGCTAAGAGCACGAGAATCTCGGCAGCGACTCTGTACTCGCTATTAATAAAAATTTCTTAATTGCAATTTTCTATTAATCGGTAGAATATGCCTGACTTCTATCTCTTTTAATGAATTAGGCATCAAATTCTACTATTTACAGGATTAAATAGATAAATTAAAAGCCTTAAATCCGGTTCATAGCACTGACTTTGCTCATTTACATGTTTTCTTGGAGTCTTACTAATATATGGTGCCCGCAAAGAGAAAGATTTCTACATCCGTAAAAGTTTGAAATATTAACTATACTCTCAAAACCAAATAACGTCTTTTCAGCTCGTTAAGAGTTGGTTTATAAAGTATTTTTACAATAGAAGATAGATTACTAAATTTGAGGTTTCGGTTCTCAGTATTACGCTGAAATCTATGCTGAATAAACCCTAGACCACTGCTTTCATCAATACAGAGTAGGACATACGGGCCTCATGAATTCCTAAATCCAAACCCGGTGATCATCCCCATCCCTTACTCATAGAACATCGAGTATAAAACCGCAATTTATGACAAAGGAACAGGTAAATTAGCCGTTTGGGTTTGGGTATAGACCGCATTACTTTTGGTCGTTTGCTCAACCTTTACTTGGTATTGAATGTCATAGCCCGGTTTTAGCCATGCACTGAAAAAGGGTTGCACATTCAAGGTATAAACATTCTTATCTACCCCGACGCCATCACTAGATCGGCCTATCGGAGGCACGCGCAGCTCTACACTATGGCGGACTTGATAAGTATCCGTTTTCAGGCCACTGGCAGATTGTTT
This sequence comes from Acaryochloris marina MBIC11017, assembly GCF_000018105.1. Lineage (GTDB taxonomy): Bacteria > Cyanobacteriota > Cyanobacteriia > Thermosynechococcales > Thermosynechococcaceae > Acaryochloris > Acaryochloris marina. Next base: position 3,328,653 of record NC_009925.1, on the reverse strand, counting down.
ACTGAGACAGGTGACTTTCAGTTTGGTGTTTTGGAGGAGCGATCGCACATCCCCATCATCCACCAATACCAACTGCCCCACCTGTCGTTGGCTCGCCTCCTCATCAATGCGGAAGGACTGGACTCGATTAGGTGAAAACCCGCCCGTAATGGTCATGACCGTCAGTGGGTCCTGTTGCTTCAACTGATATTCCAGGGTTCCCGGCAGCTCAAAATCCAGTTGACCTTGGTTATTTTGCACCTGAATGGTTGCACCTATTTTGGTATCGCTCACCTCTAATTCAGTGGGAGACTTAGGTGCATTCCAATCGATACGGTAGTTGAGACGGGCGGTGGAATCCAAATAGGTATAGGTATCAGGGACTTTGGAATTGGGATGGAGTTGCGATCGCAATCCACTTTTCTCAGTCCAAATATTTTTCACCAAGTCCACCTGCTGACCCATCAATTGTTCCAGCGGGGCATAGTACTGCACTTTTTCTTGGGGAATATCCTCACGCGGAACCATCACCACCTGACCGTATCGCCCCTCTCGACCAGCTTGACCATCCTGACCATCCTTTCCCGCGGCTCCACCCGTACAGTGGAAATGTTCAGTCTTATAAACACCACCATACTCCCAGCGATAGGCCCACTGGGAATTACCCTTGTCTAGGGTCGGATGATGGCGTTTGTGATCAATTCTCTGGCTGCCTGTACAGGGATAAGTCTTAGTTTTATCTTTAATCCAGGGCGCATCGGCCACGCCGCGCTGCTTGCGATAGCGCTGCCACTCACAATAGTTCACCTGCCAAGCGGTATCGACGCAGCCACACCCATAGCCTCCGGGGGCACCGAGTCCTGCTTGTCCACCTTGCCCTCCGGCATTATTTAGGGTTAGGGCTTTCAGTTGTGCCGATTGCGCATAATAAATCCAAACTTTGCCACCATCTCCCCCACGGCCACCATTACCGCCTCGACCGCCTCGTCCACCGTCAGCCCCTGTGAGGTTGTGGGTAGGTTGAGCTGAGTGATCACAACCATAAGCATTCTCACCCAACTGGCCATCTTGTCCCGATGTCCCAGAGCTACCCGCCACATCCACCGTCATCGGTGACCCCGTTAGACGGATTTGGGTTTCCTGACCGGACGTCCCATTGCGACCATTGGCCCCATCTCGACCTTTGCGTCCATCTCCTCCAAAGGTTTGCGTGCCCCAAGCAATCAGAGGTTGCAAGGTAGGTTGGACCGGCTGGGGCGAATAGGCAGCGCTAAATGGAGAAAAGTGGCCCAATAGAAGAGTTAAGGTACAGGCACACAAACCCAACACCCAATAGAGTTTCCGCTTCAAAAACCGCATGCTGATATTAGGAATAAAGAGGACAGATTGAGGGGAACTGGCCAACTTAAAACCCAAAACCGCTGGTTCATTCATCAATGCGGGTTGGCGTTGCCGTAATTTCCTACGACTGCAGATGATCCGTTTAGGTTCCGGGTCAATGGCCCTAGGCCACCGCAATACAGTCGATTTCTACTAAGACATCCTTAGGTAACCGAGCCACTTCCACACAGGCACGGGCAGGTGCAGTGGCTTCATCAAAATAACGGGCATACACACCATTTACCGTGGCAAAATCATTCATATCTGCCAAGAAAACCGTCGTTTTGACCACCTGGGACCAGCCTACGCCTGCTGAAGTCAATACAGCTTCCAAATTTTTCATCACTTGCTCCGTCTGCTGGGCCACATCATCGCCACCCACTAAGGCACCCGAAGCTGGATCTAACGCAATTTGCCCGGATGCGAACACTATTGCGCCCTGGGCTCGAATGGCTTGGTTATAGGGACCGACCGGTGCAGGAGCATGATCGGTACGAATCACATCATGGGACATAGGACACAGCCAACTAAACACTTGCGATGATCCTGCCTGGTTGTGGAATCGTCGTCAACTGATGGCTGATACCCACCACAATTTACCGATCAGACTAACCTTCGATCACATAGTCAAAATTACCTTCACCCACATTTTCGGTGAGGGTCTTCAAAATTTTCTTCGGATCATCGTAAGGCCCACAAAAATAGCAGGGTTTGCCATTGCGGCCACAGTCTAGTTTGCCTTGGCTACTCCATTCTCCTAAATGAGCTTTAGATTTTTGGAAATCGCGATGAGGTTTGAACCCTAGCCCCTCAGCATAATCAATTATGCTATAAACCATGGCTTGCGCTTGGTCTAAGGAGATCTTTTGAGGCGGTTCATCACGCCTGGTCAATAAAATAGCCATAATCTTGGGTACTGAACTTTCGTGGCCCTATCGTATCTTTAAGCCCTAAGCACCAATAGTCCAGCAGATAAGTACAAATCACAAAACGGTTGTGGCCGGCTTTCCGGGTAACCGTCACAATCGCCATTCCCTGGGATTCATCTTCCACGGTTGCCGTTGATGGCGTTGGGTTATCAAAGAAGTGTTCAACTGCACCTTCATTGGCCCAGCACTCGAATAACGGATCAAGGGTAGCCGTTTTGCCATGAGCAAGGGCATGTTCTTCTGCCTGCACCCGGATCACGGCTGAGACCTCAGATACCCGCAATCTCAACTTGCGGGCAATCTGCTTTGGCGTCAAATTCAAAGTCCGCAAATTCGCAATTTCTTGCTCTTTTTCAAATTCCATCGCTCTCCTGAATCAGGCAATATTAAGCCGCGACAATCAGACTCAAAACTCTCCCAAATATGTCTCTACCTTAATACGGAATTCAGGGATCTGATGCCAAGCCTCACGGCCATTCGATAGGGTTTCTCCAGAAAACATAGAGACTTCAAACTTAGCTCCCTCCGAATCAATATATTGTCCATACTGAGGAGCTACTGTACCTTTGGCAGGACTAACTTCCCAACCACAACAGAGGAATCGAAGGGGAGCCATGCCAAATTCACGTTGCAAAAATTTCTCTATTTCGATGGCATCAGTGCCCTGGACAGTATAGGGAGAAGTAAGAACAACAACCTGCTGCATTTCTCCTGTTTCACAGCCAGCAAACTTCAAAGCCGCTGGTTTTTTATCCCACCTCGCTAGAAAATCACCACAACCTTGAGTCGAATAGCGCACTCTAGTAGGCTGCTGAGCCTGAACCTGATCAGAGACTAAACCTAGCAACATCGAAAGTATGAGAAAGCTGGACTGCCAATATTGTTTACTTAGTCTTTGAGGTTGCAACCCAAGCATAGCCACTGTTTTATCTTTCTGAGTGAAGCAAACGATTGATCCAGCCCATATTAGCTGAATCTCTTCGCCGCCATCCTAGCACTCGCATTTTAGGCAATCGTAAGTGGATAAGGTTTACACGCTATGCCGCTGCTAGCCACACTCGGGCTAACTCAATTTGCGATCGCTCAAACGCTTTGATCTCAGCCGGGAAAATCGCGCTGACCGCTTCGGCAACGGTTCGCATCCATTGAGCATCAGCCACCAAAGCCACATGGGTAATGTCTTTGACCATATAGGCCTGCTGCAAATCTTTCCACAGGGCCATGGGGTCCATACCCTCAAAGCTGCGAATCTCTTCCAGCACTTTCACCTTGCCATGCTTAGCCAAATCCGCTTTCATTTGCGGCACAATCCGATCAAAGTCGGCAGCGGTAATGGTGCCCTCAATAATGACCTCAACGATGTTGCTCTCACTGCTGCTGCGATAGGTCATACCGGACACTTGGCTGGGTTCAGGAACCGTCAGCAACCAAGTCCGGGCAGCTTCCAGTTGGGAGGGAGCAAAGGCTTTGACCTGGGCAGATAGGAGATTATCAGATGCTGCAGCAATGGTCCGTACCCATTCTGCTTCTGCCACGACGGCAACATGGGAAAAGTCGTTGACATGACTGAGTCCAAACTGCGCATCTTTCCACAGAGCAATGGGATCTATGCCTTCAAAGCTCCGGATTTCTTCCAATAGCTTAAGCTTCCCATGCCTGGAAATATCGAGCTTCATCTGAGTAATGACTTGATCCAAGTCAGTCTCGGTAATTTTGCCTTCAACAATCAGTTCGACAACGTTACTCGTGGGGTTGTTACGATACTCAATCACGGAAGAATCTCCTTTATTTGAGTGGCATTGCTTACAGGCTATCGTAGGGAGCCATGGAATGGCATTCTTTTACGACGGTTTCTAACAAGAACTGGTCAGAAGTTTGAAGTGGTCCCCAATGATTGGATAACTTCAGTTCTTGATATGTCCACAGCCACAATTCAGGAACATCTTCAGCATCAACCTTCAATTCGTTTCACTGCAAATACCCCTCTTTCTGCCACCGAGGGATAGGCATCGGTCGACAATCGTGTAGCAATGGGGCAAGCATCACCGCCAAGATCATCTAGCTTTGCAAGAAGTACATCACCAGCAAACCGCTGCACAATAGGCGAGTCGTCCTGAGCAGCTTTAGCTAACAACTCCAAAAATGGGCGATAGACACGGATCTTCCTCTCACCCAGCACGGGTACGTATTGTCCTTGGCACCAACGTCGATCTGTCCATACCCATTTCCGGCCCTCGAACCACACCATGCACCCTTCTAACTGGCTTCTATACGCTTTTGCTCGGACTGCTGGCTGAATTGCTTGCTCACAGAGGATTGGTAAGAATGGGTCGAGAACTGGCGTGCGCCCTACTTGTCCCAGAATTCTAGCAGCCGGACCAGTCGTCGATTGAATCAGCTTCGAGACCAGCCGCGAAGGCACATCAGCAATGGATAGCAGGTTCATCAGCACATCAAGGTCTTCGGTCTGTACGCGTCCCCAGGTGTGTACAGACAGCAAAAGTGCCCAAAGGGCTTCCACTAGATATTCTGGTTGGGTATGGGCTGCCATTGTCGGAATATATTCGCGAGCCGCAGCTCGTACCTGCAGAACCCAATCATTTAACCGCCGCAGAACCAATGCACATAGAAATGCATTAGGTGCCCCTTCATTGAGAGCGCGCAATGCTTGTTCACGCCGATATCCATTGCCACTGCAGCAGTCTAACCAAGGTGACCCTGATATATTCCGATAGCGCTGGAGCGAATGCACGATCGCACAAAAGATACCGTACCGCTTCTAGAACCTGTTCTTTATTGGCTTGCGGATTGATCATGATCGAGTCACATCATCTCAGCTCTGGCAATATCTTCAACCAGAGTGTCGATGGTTAGCTTGAATCGGCAGTGTTGCTGATTTTATGCGGAGTCCTACCTCAAGTTAGCTCAAGTTAAAATCAAGCCTCTAATTTTGATATAGATAAAAATCAATCAAAAACCGGTTGAAGCTATATTAAAATCTATGTAAGATCAAGATGTTTGCAGCACTCGAGGTAGTCAAAAATTACTACCTTCTGGCATCCAGCCTAAAGCCCATATATTGAACGGCTGCTTGGATAGCTTTTGCTAGGTTTTAGCTGGCTAGAACAATAGGGCTGACTCGCGTATTGAGGTTGTTACAGGTTTCTGAACAAACTTAGCAGCATGGCCCTCAAATTTACCCCAATCAGTCAATTGCGAATCGTCTGATTCGCAACAGGTTACCTAGTATCGGGATCTTCCCTACTGGGTCCCCGAGCATACACCGTGGAAACACTTTGGAGGAAAGGATGAAAGACTATACACTTGTCTGGATATTGCTCTGGCAATCGATCTATTTCGGCCTGTTTTTGCATAGCATTCTGACGGATGCGTTTGCAGATAGCGATCAAAACCAGCAAGATTTTTAATCAAGCACATCACACCCGGAACTTGCCGATCTAACAGGATGACAAAATCAGGCAGAATAGCAAAGGCTAGTATGCTGGCCTTGTGACCTGAACCCTAAGGATAGGTATGACCTCCGAACAGCAGCATTCTTTAGAAGTACATCGACAGCAATTTCCTGCTTTAGGGAATAAGCTGTACTTCAACTACGGTGGCCAAGGCCCCCTGCCACAGCCTGCTTTCACTGCCATTCAGTCTGCCTATATCCAAATGCAAGAGCTTGGCCCGTTTACCGGGGGGGCATTGGCTTGGATGACGGAGAAAGTTGAAGGTACTAGACGTGCGATCGCATCCCAACTCAACGTCTCTCCCAGCACCATCACCCTGACAGAATCCGTATCCAGCGGCTGCAATATCGCCATGTGGGGGTTTAACTGGCAACCGGGTGATCACATTCTTTTATCCGACTGTGAACATCCCGGAATTATTGCCACTGCCCAACAGCTTAGCCACCGCTATGGTGTCGAAGTCTCGAACTTCCCCTTGATGGCAACCCTGAACGAGGGTGATCCAATTGCGGTCATGGTGGAGCATTTACGTCCCAACACACGATTGGCTATCGTGAGTCACATCCTGTGGAACACTGGCCAGGTCTTACCTCTCAAGGCTATGGCAGCCGCCTGTCGGCAAGCCGTACCGACCGTGGCAATCTTAGTGGATGCCGCCCAATCCGTCGGGGTATTGCCCCTCAAGGTGGATGAATTGGATGTCGATTTCTATGCTTTTACCGGTCATAAGTGGTTCTGCGGCCCTGATGGGTTAGGCGGGCTGTATGTTCGAGCAGCCTCTTTAGATCGTTTGAAACCCACCTTTATCGGCTGGCGTGGGATTGATATGGATGTCCAGGGTAAACCAACGGGGTGGAAGCCAGATGGTCGTCGGTATGAGGTCGCGACTTCTGCCTTTCCGCTGTTTCCGGGGTTAACCGCTGCCATTGAACTACAGGAGCAGTGGGGAACGCCGACGGATCGCTATCAACGCATTGTCCATCTCAGTCGAATTTTGTGGGAGCTGCTCAGCACGATTCCAAAAATCACTTGTTTACGCACTACCGCACCAGAGTCTGGTTTAGTCGCTTTCCAAATTGAAGACTTCAGCAATCATCGTCCTTTTGTACAACAGCTCGAAAGCCAAAAGATGATGGTGCGTCTGATCGCAGATCCTAATTGCGTCAGAGCTTGTGTGCATTATCTGACTTTGGAATCTGAATTAGACCAGCTCGTCCAGGCCATTGAGCAAGCATTGGCATGACGGACTGACGTGGGCTAACGCACCGGGTGGACATACTGTATGGAACATCAAACACTTCGTTTAGCCCGGCTAATTGCAGCGATAGTGGTTATTGGCTTCGGCTGTACGAAACAAGCAGCTAATTCAATGCAACCACTGGAGTATGACCAAATTCATACTTTCAAAGTAGGGAAGCACCCAGTCACCATCGAGACCAAATCCTTCTCATTCACCAAAGGAGATAATGGACCTGCCCAGCTGATTATTTCTACCAATGGCACCGAAACATCTCTTAGTTCACGATTTAACAACGATCTTTGGCTCGATATCCGACCTGGCTATCTTTCCTGGCAAGATGTCGATCAAGATCAGCTGCGTGATCTCGTTATTTGGACACCTGCCTTGGATCAACTGGTCGTTTCAGCATATATCTCCGGCCAAGACGGCACGCTCCATCAGCTGGCTGATCCCTTACAACAACCCCTCCCTGAAGCACCGGGATTTTGGTAGAACGTGTGGCAAACACAGAATTGACTAACTTGGGCTATCGGCAACACAGAGCTGGGTTAACATCCTCGAAATCCAAAAGATTCTCAGATCACACCAAGCGCGAAGTGTGGCTTCAAAAACAGAAACTTAACCCCTAATGCTCCACAAATCGTTAGGCTAAATCAACAGACTTCATAGAATCAGTTTTGAAGGAGCACATGATGTCCAGTCAAGCTATCGCTTCAATTCAAACCCTCTTTCAAAGCCGGTTAGCAACTCTCGAGCATCTTTTAAAGACTGCTCAAGCCCATTTCAGTGATGAATCCTTTCTGCAAAAACGAATAGTGGCAGATATGCTGCCCTTCGGCACACAGATTGCGTTTACCTGCAATCAACCCCGAAATTTCGCCTTGTGGAGTGAGGGTAAACCTGCCGACAATCTTGATCCAGAGGTCACCTCCCTTGCCCACGCCTATGAGCACATCGCCAATACTCAAAGCATGCTTATAGACATTAGCGTTGCAGATGAAAAACTAGCTGAAATCACGCGCATTGACTTAGGCGATAATCTCTATCTTGAGCTGTCGGGAGGTGACTATATCCACGAATTCCTCATCCCTAATTTCTACTTCCATCTGGTCACCGCCTACGACATCTTGCGTATGGCGGGTGTACCCATTGGCAAACGAGATTACATGATGCACTTGGTACCTTTCGTTAAACAGGGTTGAAGCCGACCTTAAAGTGCGGGCTGTCTCACTGATGGCCCCTACTGCTCCAAAGGGCTACTAGCCGATCTTGTTAAGATAAAACAGTACCCTAGGGAGGCAGTTGATGATTCCCATCCGCGGTGTTTACGAAGTTGCGATCCGCGTCCGCGACCTTGCTAGGGCAGAGACATTTTACTGTCAGCTCCTCGGCCTAAAAGTGGGTCTTCGAGATGAACAACGCAACTGGCTGTTTCTACGAGCCGGTGATTCTTCTGGCATGATCGTGTTGCAAGAGGACCAGGGAAACTGGCCTATACAACACTTCGCGTTCACGGTTCGTGACTCTGAAATAGAGCAATCGGTACAACAGCTTCGGGAACATGGCATTGCTTTGGAAGGTCCCATCGTCCATGATTGGATTCCAGCGAAGTCAGTTTATTTTGAAGACCCCGATGGTCATGCGCTGGAACTTTGTGCTGTACTGCCTAAGGCCGTCTAGCTGCATCCAATAATACTTGTCAGTTCCTTATTTTGTGTTTGCGGTGCCTAGCCATAGCTATCTTTCAATCAGTTGCTCAGTTCTGTGGAGAAGTAAAGAATGGCTTATTCCATCCAATGTCAATGTGGACGTGTTCAAGGGCGTGTTAATCACCCTAAAAATATCAACCGAGTGACCTGTTATTGTCGGGACTGTCAGGCATTTGCGAATTTCCTGGGCAGAAGTGCTGAAATTCTCGACCCTCAGGGGGGCACAGAAATCGTTCAGATGCTGCCGAAGCATATCTCGTTTGATCAAGGGGCTGAATATTTGGCCTGTATGCGCCTGACAGAATCGGGGCTATTGCGTTGGTATACCACATGCTGCAACACTCCCATCGGCAATACGTTACCGAGCCATAAGATGTCTTTTGTTGGTGTGGTTCATAATTGCTTGGAATCCTCTGATATCACCCTGGATGAACTCTGCACCTCCGAAAGCGCCCACGTCAATACAGCCGGTGCCAAAGGAGATCCTAAACCCAAACCCGCTGGGCAGGTCAAAGCGATTATTCGTAATCTGCTGATGATCCTGAAAGCACGTATCGATGGCAGTTACCAACAGACGCCCTTCTTCGAAGTGGGCTCTGGTTTGCCCATCACCACTCCTAAAATACTGAGTTCGCAAGAATATGAGGAGCTGATGAATACGGTTTAAGGGGCCATCCAAGCCGTTATGGTGACGGTCAATCCACAAGACTGACGAGTCCTAGTCCATTTAGCAAGTTCTACAGTGCCATGCCTTCTTCTCCACTCCCCAAGCGGCCCACTAACGATTATGACCAATATCATGCCCATGTCTATTTCGATGCAGACTCGGTAGAGTTAGCCTCGTCCATTTGCCACCAAGCAGGCGAGCTATTTGATATTCAGGTAGGCCGAGTTCACCAAAAGTTGGTGGGGCCACATCCTCGATGGAGCTGTCAACTTTCCTTTAGCAAAGACCAGTTTGATCGACTGATTCCGTGGCTGGAAGAGAATCGTAACGATTTAACGGTCTTTGTCCATGCCTTAACGGGAGATGATCTAGCAGATCACACGACCCATGCATCTTGGCTAGGTGAATCGGTTCCCCTAAATTTGACCGTCTTCGGCATTGAAGGAGCCGTTGCTGAGGAAAAAGTCTCTTCTTAAGGCCTAGCCTGCACAAGTCTTAAACACCTCTCTCATGGCCTGTGTGAAGCCTTTAGGTTCGTGTTACATGGGTGCGATCGCACCTACCTCTCGATACGGCTGATCCACTAAAAACGTTTCGGCCTGCATGGCATCCATCGGCCGCGTAAATAAGAAGCCTTGAATATAGCGGCAGCCCAGTTCCGTCATAATCTGCAATTGCTCTAGGGTTTCTACCCCTTCAGTCACCACTTGCAGATTCAATGCATCAGCCATGGCAATCATGGAGCGAATTAACTCTTTGCTTTCTGGGCTTTCTGTCAGATCTCTGACAAAACTCCGATCAATCTTAATGCCGTGGATGGGATACTTGGCGAGATAACTCAGGGATGAGTATCCCGTCCCAAAGTCATCCACAAAAATGCTAAATCCCAGCTCGTTCATTTCATTTAAATTCTTCATCACCAGTACAGAGTCTGCCAGCAAGTAACTCTCCGTAATTTCCAGTACGACGTCGTGGGGGCTAATACCGGATACATCAATGGTGCTGAGGAGGAAGGGGATAATATCGGATCGTTCCAGCTGGCCACAGGACAGATTGACATTAAACTTCTGCTGAGGACGGGTGATGCCGCTAGCCCGCCATTGACGAAACTGTTTACAGGTTTGCTCGAAAACAATTCGGTCGATATCGATCACGAGCCCTAATTCTTCTGCCAGGGAAATAAAGCGACCGGGCGAGATTATGCCCTTGTCGGGATGAATCCAGCGCACTAGCGACTCAATCGAGTAGATGTCGGACTGATGGATATCAACAATGGGTTCAAAATTGACGCGGAACTGTTTCTCCCGCACAGCGGTTTCTAATTCTCGTTCTAGTTCCAAGCCTTCTAAATACTCTGTCCGCATTCTTTCATCGAAGAATTGATAGCAATTTCCCGTTGCTTTAGCGCGATACATGGCAATATCAGCATCACGAACGACGTCATCAGCAGATTGATAGGATGCATCCCCTAAGACGATGCCAACACTTGCCGACATGGAAATTTCGGTCTCGCGAATGCGCAGGGGTTGAGCAAAGGCAGCCGTGATTCGCTGGGCCAGTTTGTAGGCTTCAGCGACCGTCAGTTGCCCCGTTAGCAACACGAATTCGTCTCCCCCCAACCGGGCCAGGCAGGTTGCATCACCTGCCAACGTGGACAGGCGATTGGCAACCTGAATCAACACTTTGTCACCCATAAGGTGACCAAACCGGTCGTTAATTTGCTTAAAGCGATCAAAGTCGATAAAGAAAAAGCACAGTCCTACAGCTAAATCCGTGCCGAGCTGAGCCACACATCGATTTAACTCCCGCATTAATTGGTTACGGTTTGCCAACCCCGTTAAGTCATCATGGGTAGCGTCATATTCCAAGCGCTTATTGATTTGTTCGAGATGGAGCTGGGCGGCCTGTAGCTCAGCAGTTCTTTCTTGCACTAGGTTTTCTAGTTCCCGCTGATGCAAGTCTGCCTGGGCTAACCGTAAACTAGATTCACTCTTGAGATCTTCGTAGGCCTGCTTGAGTTTGAGCGATGTTGACTGGACGGACTGTTCTAACAGTTCGCGGTTGGCAGTGAACTCTTGGATGGTTTGATTGACCGCTAAGACAAAGTTGGTCCAGCCGGACAGATTAGGGACTTCATCCGCCGTGACCCCTTGCCGACGCATTAGCCGTTTAAGCATGCGGCTGAGTGCGCTAGACCGATGGTCGGGAACAGGTTGAATCGCCATGGTCAATCCCTAATACTCTCGTATTAGCCCCATCGTGATGGTCTCGTTGTGCACCTGTGGTGGCCCCGATGAGGTGGTTGAGATTTCGCCGAAGGCATACATGCCAATTTGATGAATCCCATGCCCCAAGCCATCATAGGCAAGGGCAGCTTCTTCCCTCGTCTTCTCGAGCAGGACTGTGCGTCGACCCGCACAGCTCACACAAATGGCTAGGGCATTGTTCTGGGGCAGAATGGTTTTACTCCGCATGCGCTCAACCGCTTCGTCCACCCCATCCAGAATTTCGTCTGCAGTGGTTGTCATCACTTGAACCGTCACACCTTCAGGAATATCCCCTGCCAATTCAATGGCCCCAGATGCTTCATCAAAGCGATTGACGTCGCGAACAATTTGCATTTCTAGGCTCGGTAGCCGAATCGTCAGGGGGTAGCGAGTCGAGGACTCGTGCAACCCAAATCCGACTTCGTTCCCCACCTGTCGCTGGTACACATCATGGGCAGGTTCGCCATCAAGTTCGTATAACGTTCGACCGGCGGTTCGCGTCGCCTGACATTCTGCTCCGATCAATCGCCATCCCCCTCCAGTGGCTCGGGTCAGTTCTACCCGATTCCCCACAAAACCAACGGCACAAGCCTGCAAGCGTTGCAGTTCGCCATGGCTTTGTTGCATGAATCGCGTAAAGGCTAGATGAATTGCCTCTCCTCGTTATTCTTAAGCTTCAACCCAAACAGTCTCGGGTTTGGCGATCTGAATCATTCGATTGAGTGCCGCACACTGCAGGAGTAACTCTGTGGCTTGATTATCAAAGTTACGGGAACGTACCTGACCCCCAAAGATAGTTTTGAAGCGAAACATCGTCGTTTCAGCTAGAGACCGCCGATGATAGTGGGCTTGTTTTTTCCACCTCTTTCGTCCCTGTTTTCGGATGGCTCTGAGATTTTGATCTCGTGGATGGGGTGGAGCATTGCAGTTTCCATGTTGCCAAATTTTGGCATTCTTCCTTGGGGGAATTGCAGCTGTGGCATTGCGCTCCATGAGGGCATCATAGCAATGACTTTGGTCATAGGCTCCGTCAGCAGAGACCTGTTCAATCTCATCGTCGATGCCTTCAAGGAGATCTTCAAACACTTCACCATCCTGAACGTCATTGGTTGTCACGACACCCGTGAGAATTTCTCCAGTGGACTCATCAACACTCAAGTGAAGTTTACGCCACGTCCGACGTTTGCTCACACCATGTTGCCTGGTTTTCCACTCTCCTTCACCATAGACTTTGATCCCTGTGCTATCGATAACGACGTGAATGGCACCTTGCTTAGGTATAACGGGCAATGAAATCGATAGCTGACCTTTCCGCCGAGAGACGGTGCTGTGGTCACAAACGGGAAGCTCAATTCCCATCAACTCAAACAATGAATTTAGAAATCCTTCGGTTTGACGCCCTGCTAAACCATAGATACATTTGACGGTCTCGAAGGTGGAGATTGCTGTATCGCTATAGGTCAGAGAGGCTCCCCGCTTTTGTCTCGGTGTGGTTTCTAGCCAATGAACGATAGCTGATTGTTCGAGCCAGAAGGTCACACTTCCCCGCTGTTTGAGACCAGCGTTATACTCGGACCAGTTGCGGATTTGGTAACTCATGGGCTAGCGGTTTTTGGTGGTACATAAACTCTAGCCCGCGCCTAATCCGCAGCACCTATTCATGCAACAACGCCGTTCGCCATCGCAAATCATCCAGGTGTCATCCAGGGTGTGACCGCTTGCCAAACCGCCAGCAATCGTCACTTCTGGTGGTAACCTTTCCTGCAAGCCTCGCACTAGCTCTGTGGCTTCTGTCGTCACACCATCCGAAAAAACCAGCACCCCTTTAAGGTCAGGATCCGTCAATTGTTCGCCCAACTGTTGACCTGCGGTTCGGGAGGTTTCGAAATTATTGACTGCTGCAGAGGCAAGTCGGATTTGGGTGGTCTCAAACCGGATGATACCGACTGCGATCGCACCTTCAAGTAACGATCCATCACAGATCACAACTGGCGAACTACAGCCGATAATCTTCGATTCTGGAAAATATTTGCGGATTTCTAGCAATGGTTCTGGTGATTCACAGTATTCATGAGCTGCAAATACAACAACCAGGGTATTTCCAGAATCAAATTCTGGAAAAGGTTTCGACCAGCCATTATTCCGATCGTAACTCAAGGCTTCGGTCGTCTGTTCTTCGATATCTAAAGGCGAAAAGGTTCTCATTACTGAGCATTACTGACGTTAACCGATCCTATCAACCAGCTTACTCCAATGACAAAGGCCCTTCATCCATCCGACACACTATTTTCATAGACCAGCACAACCATCAGAGTAGAGACTGTCGTTGTCTGCTTGTCGAAGCCCCTCAGCCAAAGCGGATCGATCCAAACAGCAGGGATCTTATCGATCAGCTGGTTGCTAGAGCAGATACCTTATAATGGGCATTGCCAGAGTGTGTGATGTGCCAAAAACCTAGTAGTTTGGAGGTTTGTTCACCCCTACCATGCATCCTTACTAGGATTAAGGCGACCTCCATAGTCATCGCTTTTACCTGTGCCAGATTAGAACGGGTCGAGTATCGAAATCAATTCTGAGGCGATCAGGGTATATCAGGTCTGTAGGCTTTGGCCTAGTTCATATTCATGCATTAGAGACGGTGTTGTATCGAGAGTCCCGTGATCTCCAATGCGGCTATGGATGCTGCACCCTGAATAGTTTGCCGATTTTGAAGAACGTCTTCTAGCGCGTTTTCGATAATTTGCCAATCGAAGTCTTGAAAGATATCCATGTCTTCAATGAGCTGTAAGGAGTCGTGCAGGGCGGGGACAGGATCGTCTAGATGGATGGCTTGTTGTAGGCAGCGCTGCAAAATACTCGTCATTTGATGCTGCTCGCTTCGCTCCGCGAGAGTTAGGGCTCTGGGTTTGTTGTTCATAAGAGATCGAAAACCCTTGAGTGGGCGATGAGGGGAATGGGGGTTAAAACGTCTTGGAATTTGTGAAGTGAGATTTTAAAGAAGACCTAACCGGACCTTATACATATTTTATATGGGTCATGTGCCCCTACTCAAAGCCTGGCTCGTTAGTCGTCAATCATAGGGAGCTGGCAATGTTTTAGTGACGGGAATTGACCATAAAGTTTAAACGGCTTCTTCCACTACACAGCGAAACTCTTCCACTTCATCGTTATATTCAATATCCATAACTGCTTCAACATTTTCATGGGGACGAGGAATGATGATCCAAGTTTCGAGCAAACCACCAGACGTTTTATTGACCGCTGCTATCCCAGCATCCATGGCCATCCTGACCGCGGAAACATCGCCTCGTATATTCACCGTAAAGCGTGCACTACATGACTGAATAAGACTGACGAAGGTCACGTGGCCAGCTTTCACCATCGCATCGGCTGCAGCTAAAGCAGGGGGGAATCCTTTGGTCTCTAATGCTCCAACTGCCTGTGGCATGATGTTTGTCCTAAAACATTACTGTAACAGGGTTAGAAACAAATTTTTCAAAAGCGCTTGCCCCCCAAATCAGACGGCTCTAAACGGATACTCAAAGGTCAAACCGATAGAACGATCAATTTAAATTTTGACCAGGGAATATGAAGTTATGACCTGCATAAAGCATCACCTAAGAAGTGTTCCTATCTGTTCTTGACTGACATTCAATCACAACATCGTTGAAGTCAGATGCAGCAATAGTGAGGCTAGCGATCTGCTGTCATCGAAAGCAAATTTTAGAGTCATCTTGTCTCTCATCTGCAAAGTATCAATAGAATGTTATGCATCAAGAGGATTGGGCTTACTTTTATCTGAGCTATAACAGTCGTAGACTTCACCTATAAGTAGTGAAAAATTATTGAGCCACTATTGGTTGCTGCGGGTAAACGAAATGGCTAACAAAAACGAGAAACTTGAAGTCGAAAATATTAATGTTCCTGGACAGGTGACTCGGGTCAATGCTGCCAAGTATTCAGCAATGAAAGTGGCGTTTCTCAACATCCTGCCCAATCAGTCACCGGGGCTGACCCAAAAGGAGATTCAGCAGCAAGTTAAACCACATCTCCCTGATGATCTGTTTCCTCAAGGGCAAACGTCAGGATGGTGGGCGAAAACGGTGCAGTTGGATCTGGAGGCGAAAGGAAGTGTCGTCCGCGAAAAGACTAAACCTCTGCGCTGGCACAAGGTATAGCTTTTACGCAATGCTGATTGTTGGCTATTCTACGTATTGATGTGAACCTGCTAGGCCGCTCGCCTCAAATAAGGTTAGGCTAAATGAAATCGTAAGCTGGTAATTGAATGGATCCAACTAACGAACAACTGCTTGCGTTTTATCGAATTGTTCGACGGGTCGTGCTGTTATCTTCATTCATTGCTTTTGTAGAATTAGCGCCAGATAAGAACCTTTACGTTTATGCAGGTCGTTATGAAGCCTTAGAGAATTCTGTTATTTGCATTCTTCCAAACGGAGATTATGAGCTATGACTCATTTAGACCTCACGTCTCTTGATAAACAGCAGTTAACTGCCCTGCTTTGGGAGCTTAAAGGTACTCCTGCTGTTAACGCAATTTATCAAGAACTCAGATCTCGTTCCCCTGAAGTAACTATCAAACTCTCTGATCCAGACTGGGAAGATAAGACTGATGAAGCCCTGAAGCAAGCACTCGGCATCGCCCAACCCTCAGGTCATCAAACATAGCTTTGCTCAGACTGGTGAGGTGCGGGTGATCTGCTAAAAAATGGCAATACTCAATTTTGCCGAAAGTTTTGGGTTACAGCAAAATTCAGCATGTAACTCAATCGAAAAAGTAGAGCTTTGAACGCTAAATTTTCATGGATAAAGAAATTGTCGCAAACTATATCAAGTCTGCGTTTGCTGAAGTAACGCTGGGTGAAGGTATTGGTTTATGGCAAGCCCAAGCCATCGATGATTATGAAACTGAGGCGGTGCAGAAGCGAAATCGCGGCAGGGACGAGAAGGAAGAATGGAGTCGACTGAGCTGCGAGGATTTACAGAGATGTCACAGTAGCCTTTCTTTTTTTGATGCGGAGGGCATGAGATTTCATTTGCCCGCCTATATCGTGGCAAGTCTGGAAAATCAGGTCGATGATCCGCTGTTTCATTTAACGCAGCTAAATGATTACGCAAAATCTAAGTTAACGGCACTCAATACTGTGCAAAGACAAGCCATCGTGATGTATCTGACATGGTGTCTAGATCAAGCGGAATATGAATTTGATCACCCAGCAATTCGTATGGCACTGCGTCAGTATTGGGAAAAATAGCTTATAAACTCTGTCTTGAAAGTTATCCAACCTTAATATCCTAATCTCAGAGTGACAAAATCTTCAGCGGACAATATCCTCATCAACCGCTATTAGTAAACCAACCAGTCAAACACAAGTATTTGTTCGCGAGGTATCTGGGAATTCTAATTGAAAGCTGATAGGAAAGCAGTATATGGGATCTCAGCCTTATTACTATTTTTGTGAATTTCAAGAAGATGCAGACATCGCATTACAGCAACTACGTCAGCATGAATTTGAACAAGGTCGATATTACCCTGCGGCAACTCATTTAGATTTCCCACCCAATCCAGCATCAGTGGCTTGTGGGGCTCAACACTCTTCCGTTGAAGAAGCCTTTAAGGCGGGTGGCCCAGAAGGGACAGGTTCCATTTTGGATATTCAGAGAATATCTACCACGCCAGAGCAAATGACATCTTCACCATTACCTACAGAGTTCTTACTGCGCTTTTTTAGAACCGAAACACCGACCCGTGACATGGTTGAAAGCATTATCATTCGTGAAGAACTGATTGATGAGGACGATATAGACCCTCTAGATGCATGGGATGATTTTGCAGATTTAGTGTGGACACCTGGTGGATGCCATTTCGTCGTTTATGCAGACGATCAGCCTTCAGAGATTTTTTTTATGGGTTATGTTAGCGGTTGATTTTTAGCATTTATCTACATTGCTAAGTCTGTTGGCAATCCGTTTCAATCTGCAAAATTTCATGGGCTGTACAACACTTGCTAATGAGCTAAGTTAGATCATTTCATCTAATACCTAGCCAGGTCAGCCGTTAAATATATCCAACCAGAGTTTTGGAGATTTGTACCACGTGACGAGCACAACAAGCCAGCTGTTTGCAGCCATTTGCGCTGGCAATATAGCAATGGTGAAGACACTACTCGAGTCAGGGGTAGATTGCAATTCACCTAGCCATGAATATTACACCTATGAGCGTGAGTGGAGTCCGCTCATAATGGCTATCGTGTATGGCCATTCAGACATTGTTCAAGTTTTAATTCAAGCAGGTGCAGATTGTCTCTCTTTTTATAATCTGAGTGACCGCCCTGAATCCCTGTTAAATTCTGAAATTGAAGCGCAATTAGATGAGTTGAATGTTTCGTGTACCACTCTCTATACAGCAGTGGGATTTGGTAATCCTCACATTGTCCAAATGCTGCTAGATGCAGGCGCTGTTGTCGATAATGGTGATGGTAATGATACGCCTCTCAATCTAGCCATTTGTCAGCAAAACCTGGCCATGATTCAACAATTAATCAGTGCTGGCAGTGATATCAATGTCGATATGGAAGATGGTGAGCGTGCGGTCATGACTGCCGCCAACACCGGCAATTTAGAGATTGTCAAGACATTAGTGGATGCCGAAGCAGAGCTAGATACCTATAGTCAGGGCGAATCCGCAGTGTCCTTAGCAGCTCAAGGCGGACATGAAGAGGTTTACAACTACTTATCACCACTTGTTTCACAGGAAGATCGAGAATCTGTCCCACGAGACTTATTAGCTAGAGGGATCAAAAGGCAAAACCGTAGAAGTCGGCCACAACCCTCTCTCATCGAAGATTCCTCTCTAGAGTAAAAGTAAAAATATTTCAGGGCAGTATGACTCGAAAGGTCATCCACTCAGGTGATTAAGAATGGTAGAGATCGCCTTGAAAAAACCAGATCTGTACAGATTAACCAAGCATAAAGTGGATTTTAAAACGCCAATCATTTGGGTAAGAGTAGTGGATGTCCTCAAAGCATTCAATCTTCTAACTCGTGTGCAATGGTCTGGTGATACTGAACCAACACCGTGGGAGCACTCACTATTCATACCAACATCTGGTTATCTAGAAACAGGTTTACTAGAACCAGTGCTATGGCAAACTATTCAATGGATTGAAGTGAATACCGTTGAAGAGCGCCGTATTGGTAGACTAGTCCTGCCTATGAGAATTGATCATAAAGTATTGGCAAGCCTGAACCTTTGAAACATATTAGTAGTGATATTGGGTCTCGCCGTTTGTCCCGAGAGAATCGGATCGTCTAGAGAGTGTTTAGATTTTTGTGTAAGCAGCAGTGTATTCAATAGTTGAATCGTGTTGGGAACAGAATAGCAAAATGGGACAGCGCCGCCTTCCAATTCAGAATTGGTCTGGTCCATCGCTTCGAAATATTCCTCATCGCTAGAAACATCAATTTGTAGACAGACTCTTCATTAGGGAAAACCGCTTTGGTCTTAATCACCTTTCTCAGTGAGCGGTTGAGCGACTCAATGGCATTGGTGGTGTAGATAACCTTACGGATGGCCATTGGGTATTGAAACAACGGGGCAACATTATCCCAATGTCGTATCCAGATTTGGCTAATGCCAGGATACGTCTCGTCCCATTTATGGGCAAATGCATCCAACGCAGCCTCAGACTCTTCCAAAGTGGCCGCTTGGTAAATGGGCTTGAGGTCTGCAGCTACGGCTCGACTTTCCTTCCACGGCACATGGCGAAGGCTATTACGAATAAGATGGACAATACAAACCTGCACCTGGGTCTGAGGGTAGACCGACTCAATCGCTTGAGGAAAACCTTTGAGTCCATCACAGCAAGCAATCAAGGAGAGTGTTTAGATTTTTGTGTAAGCAGCAGTGTATTCAATAGTTGAATCGTGTTGGGAACAGAATAGCAAAATGGGACAGCGCCGCCTTCCAATTCAGAATTGGTCTGGTCCATCGCTTCGAAATATTCCTCATCGCTAGAAACATCAATTTGTAGACAGACTCTTCATTAGGGAAAACCGCTTTGGTCTTAATCACCTTTCTCAGTGAGCGGTTGAGCGACTCAATGGCATTGGTGGTGTAGATAACCTTACGGATGGCCATTGGGTATTGAAACAACGGGGCAACATTATCCCAATGTCGTATCCAGATTTGGCTAATGCCAGGATACGTCTCGTCCCATTTATGGGCAAATGCATCCAACGCAGCCTCAGACTCTTCCAAAGTGGCCGCTTGGTAAATGGGCTTGAGGTCTGCAGCTACGGCTCGACTTTCCTTCCACGGCACATGGCGAAGGCTATTACGAATAAGATGGACAATACAAACCTGCACCTGGGTCTGAGGGTAGACCGACTCAATCGCTTGAGGAAAACCTTTGAGTCCATCACAGCAAGCAATCAAGATATCCTGAGTTCCTCGATTTTTAAGGTCTGTGAGCACCGAAAGCCAGAATTTTGCTCCCTCTCGTTCAGCGGCTCCTATCCATAATCCCAACAGTTCCTTGTTGCCCTCCACAGTCACTGCCAAAGCGACATAGACAGCTCGCTTGCTGACTTGACCATTGACTTTGATGTTCACATACAGCGCATCAAGATAGACAATCGGATACACCTCATCCAGCGGCCTTGAACGCCAGTCTTTGACCTCTTCCATGACGCTATTGGTGACGTCACTAATCAGAGCTTCAGAGATATTGGCCCCATACAGCTCCACCAATTGGGCTCGAATATCACGGGTGGTCATGCCCCGAGCATATAAGGCGATGATTTTCTCATCGAGCCCTGCGATGCGTCGCTGGCCTTTAGGCACCAGGACAGGCTCAAACTCGCCGCAACGGTCACGAGGAATCGATAGGTCCATCTCTCCTTGTTCAGACTGGACGGTCTTTTTCGAGTAACCATTGCGACTATTTCTGGGGCCATTAGAATTCTCATCACCTGACTGATCGTTGGAGGATTGCTGCAGGTGATGAGTCAATTCACCTGCAAGGGCTCGTTCCACTAGGCGTTTGCTGAGTCGTTTAAGCAGTCCTGATTCGCCCAGAATATCTTCCGGTTGAGGGTTCTCTCCGATGAGTTCATCTAACAGTTCATCGACTCGATTGGGAGCTTTTTTCTTTCTAGACATCGTACGGTCTCCTGATGTGTTTGGATCCTAGACCGCTTACACAAAACTCTGAACAGTCCCATCAAGATATCCTGAGTTCCTCGATTTTTAAGGTCTGTGAGCACCGAAAGCCAGAATTTTGCTCCCTCTCGTTCAGCGGCTCCTATCCATAATCCCAACAGTTCCTTGTTGCCCTCCACAGTCACTGCCAAAGCGACATAGACAGCTCGCTTGCTGACTTGACCATTGACTTTGATGTTCACATACAGCGCATCAAGATAGACAATCGGATACACCTCATCCAGCGGCCTTGAACGCCAGTCTTTGACCTCTTCCATGACGCTATTGGTGACGTCACTAATCAGAGCTTCAGAGATATTGGCCCCATACAGCTCCACCAATTGGGCTCGAATATCACGGGTGGTCATGCCCCGAGCATATAAGGCGATGATTTTCTCATCGAGCCCTGCGATGCGTCGCTGGCCTTTAGGCACCAGGACAGGCTCAAACTCGCCGCAACGGTCACGAGGAATCGATAGGTCCATCTCTCCTTGTTCAGACTGGACGGTCTTTTTCGAGTAACCATTGCGACTATTTCTGGGGCCATTAGAATTCTCATCACCTGACTGATCGTTGGAGGATTGCTGCAGGTGATGAGTCAATTCACCTGCAAGGGCTCGTTCCACTAGGCGTTTGCTGAGTCGTTTAAGCAGTCCTGATTCGCCCAGAATATCTTCCGGTTGAGGGTTCTCTCCGATGAGTTCATCTAACAGTTCATCGACTCGATTGGGAGCTTTTTTCTTTCTAGACATCGTACGGTCTCCTGATGTGTTTGGATCCTAGACCGCTTACACAAAACTCTGAACAGTCCCATCGTCTATGGGATGCTGGACAAGCACATAGGCATCTCGCGTTGGCAACAATAACAATATCTTGCAACTGTTATGATGAGCGTTGTTGTTCAATCCTTTCGATGAATTTCGCTCCAAAATCTCTGTCTATCGTGTTTGGAATAGCAGCAACCACAGCTCTTATTCAGCCGCAGCTTGCTTCTGCTCTTCCCCTATCTGAGCTTGAGCGTATCGCTAAGAACATTACGGTTCGCATTGATAGTCAAACCCCAGGTTCAGGGATCTTGATTAAACGGAGTGGTGATACCTATACGGTTCTCACTGCTGCCCATGTCGTGGCGACAGAAGATGAATACGACATCATTACACCAGACGATCGACGTTATGCCATCGACTACGCAACTGTGCGTCATTTTCCCGAAGTTGATCTAGCAATTTTAGAGTTTACGAGCAATCGCACTTATCAGGTGGCGACCATCGGCGACTCCAGACAAGCCAAATATGGCAATGCTGTTTTTGTCAGTGGTTTTCCTGCCAACTTAGAGGCCAATCGTGAAGCTAATTTGCGTTTCACAAGTGGTGTTATTGCAGCTCATGCAGCAAGTCCACTAACCGATGGTTATGCGATCGCATATTCCAACAACACGTTCCAAGGCATGAGTGGCGGGTCAGTGCTAAATCAAACCGGCCAACTCATCGGCATTCATGGACAAAGTCTTACCCCCTTAGCTGAAAGTAGGGGCATTCACCCACAGACTCAATTAAAAATTGGTGCCAATTTAGCCATCCCGACTCATATTTTCTTAAATAAGATTACCAAAGTGGCACCAAACCTCGGTTTTCAATCTGTTGCTGTTTCAATCCCCAAGCAACCCTCCACAGCAGATGATTATTTTCTTCAAGCTGTAATGAAACAAAATGTGCAAGGTGATTTACCAGGTGCTATGGCCGCTCTCGATGAGGCAATTCGCCTCAATCCTGGATATAGCCAGGCCTTTTTAACACGAGGTCGAGTCAACCATGCTCGCGGAAATCTGACACAAGCTTTGGCAGATTTTAATCAATCTATTCGGATTCATCCCAAAGGTTATGTGGGTTATCTCCATCGTGCCATTGTTCATGGCCAGCTAAAGGATACTCAACAAGCACTTGCCGACTACGACCAAGTGATTCGCCTGAATCCAAATGCAGCAGTGAACTTAGTGACCTATTACAATCGAGCAAGTCTGCGTGCCCAAGCTGGAGATTATCAAGGTGCGATTGATGATTTAAACCAAGCTATCCAGATTCGAGAAACTCCAAAAACTTATGCAAAACGGGCAACGGTTCAATGGCAGTTACGAAATCGGGCAGGGACTATTGCCGATTTTCAAAAAGCTGCAGAACTATATCAGGCCCAAGGAGACATTGCTAGCTATCAGAGCGTGCTCAAAGTCTTGAAACAAATTAATCGTACAAACAGTAATCGCTAACTGATGAGGCGAGGTTAGCAACGATTTCCGCTGCGGGAGGGAATGCTGGGATCTCGTCTTAGGCTTCGATAGCAACGATTCCTTACTGGGAAAACGACAACGATACATTATTAGGGGTGCAGGGCTGTTTCAGATGGTTGCGACTATCTCGACCCAACGGCTTTGAGTTTCGGTGCATCAATTCGGGCACATGGTATTGCCATCATGAACGCCAATCCCTGACCAGGCAGTTGAATGGCTTGTTCAAAAAGTACAGGTACGGTCTCGAAATTCAATACAAAATCTCTCAATCGCTTCAGCCGCTCAGTCAGATAAAGACTAATCGTTGCCAGTGCTTCATGGTCAATCAGATATCCCTCTGCACTTACTGCACTTAGCTGTTGTAACTCAGTCTACTTATAAGTTGGAGATATTTTCAATTCCACACCACCGGTAATTGTTACTCAAATACCGAGTGCTGCACACTCGCTTGTAGGAGATGTAGCCAAGAAATTCTACTAACGTAGAATACCCCTAAGTTGATAAAAGATCTAAGCTAACGGCCTAAGTCCTGCGGGGGCTAGCTCTAATCCTTGCTGCAAAAACTCATTGCATATAACTGTCTAGGATTTCGAGGATTTAGCCATTCAATTGCATCAAAGAATTTTCCCTTTTTGAAACATCTTTAATGTGCTGGATGCCGATATGTGAGTATTCAAATGTATTTTCACAATGGGCATACTTGAGCGAAGCATCGGTTTTACTGATCTTAATCAAAGGGTTGTTATGAAACTTTGGCCTATACCCAGACTTCTATTGCTACCGTTTTTGGGAGTGTACTTATGGATGCAGCCAGCCCACGCCCAATCGATTGTCACCGAACCCAACGGCACTCAGACCATTGTCACCGCTGATGGTAAGCGGTTTAACATCAGTGGTGGCAGTCTTTCAGGCGATGGGGCCAATCTATTTCATAGCTTTAAGAAATTTGGCCTTAGCCAAGGAGAAATTGCAACCTTTCTCAGCAATCCCGGCATTCAGAATATTCTTGGGCGCGTGAACGGAGGAGATGCCTCGATTATTAATGGTCTGATTCAAGTCCAGGGAAGCAATGCCAACCTGTACCTTATGAACCCCGCAGGAATTGTGTTTGGTCCCAATGCCACGATCAATGTCCCTGCAGATTTTCGCGCAACCACTGCCACTGGCATTGGCTTTGAAAAGGGTTGGTTTAACACAATTGGTGACAATGACTATGCTGCCTTAGGGGGGACTCCCCAGAGTTTGCTGTTTAATACGGACCAGCCTGGTAGTATCGTCAATGCCGGAAACCTGGCCGTGGCAAAAGGGCAGAACTTGAGCCTGATTGGGGGCACGGTCGTGAATACAGGCTCTCTCTCCGCTGAGGGAGGGCAAGTTACCCTTGCTGCAGTACCCGGTCAGCGTCGGGTACGTATCAATCATCCTGATATGTTGCTCAGTCTGGAAGTAAAACAGCTTGATCCTGATACCACAGAGCCCTTTAGGGCAGTATCTCTTTCAGAACTATTAACAGGGGGTGACGTCCCAGTAGCGACAGGTGTGGAAGTTGATGCGGCAGGTCGTACTTGGTTGTTGAATACGCCTGTGGCAACTGGCGATGTGGCTATTTCTGGAGAAGTTTCAGGTGACCAGGTGCAGTTGGCGGCAGCGAATCACGTCAATGTGATGGGGGATAGTGAAAAGCTGATTACCACTCACAATGGCCAACATAGTGCCCCAATCGTGACGCGATTTAATGCAGATGGCACTAACGCCAACGAGTTAGTCTTTCTCGACACTACAGTACCGGACTACCAAAGGCTGTTGTTTGGAACTGAAGCCGGGACGACAACGGTCGCCATCCCCGTGAGCGAAAATGGCATCGAACGAGTCACCAGCGTCTTACAACAGGTGGGAGCTGTTGATGCCGTCCATATCGTTTCAGAGGGAGATGAGGGCGAGTTTTGGCTGGGCAATGCCTATGTGAGCAATGAAACCTTAGACAAATACAAAGCCCATTTTCAGCAATGGGGAGGCTTACTCAGTACTGAAGCAGATATTTTAATCTATGCCTGTTTGACAGCCCGTGGACCCGAGGGGCTGGCGCTGCTGAATAAAATTGCCGAATTGACCCATGCGGATGTGGCAGGTAGTACAGATCTAACCGGAGATACAGCCCGAGGCGGTAACTGGATACTGGAGCAGTCGATTGGCAGCATTGAAACGGGTAGCGCTTTTGAGGCCACCACCCTAGCAGACTATAAGGGACTATTACAGGTCTTTACCGCAACGGATGCCGCGAGCTTGATTGCCGCGATCAATCTGGCGAATGGCAATACAGAGACAGATACGATTAATCTGGCGAATAATATCACCCTGGCAGCGGTAGATAACGCGACTAACGGAGCGAATGGTTTGCCCTCCATTACGGCACCCGAAAAGTTGACGATTAATGGCATGGGCAATACCCTTGCGCGGGATACTACTGCCCCTGACTTTCGGTTGATACATGTAGCCCTAGGTGCCGAGTTAGAGGTCAACGATATCACCCTGACGGGTGGGATAGCCAATTCTGGTGGTCAAGGAGACGATGGTGGGGCCATCCACAACAGAGGAACGCTAACGGTCAACAACAGCATCATTACTGGCAATACAGCCGCAGATGATGGGGGTGCTATTTCCAGCTTTAATACTACTGCCAATGCTGTGACGGTGACCATCAACAACAGCACCATTTCTGGGAATACGGCCATGGGTAATGGCGGTGCCCTGTCCAACACTTCCTTTACGGGGGCCGGCCCCAATAGTACGGTGATGACCGTCAACAACAGCACGATTACTGGCAATAATGCCAATGTGGGCGGTGGCATTGCCCAATTGGGACAAAATGCTAACAACAGTGCAGTGGTGATCGTCAACAACAGCACCATTTCTGGGAATACAGTGGTCTTCGGGGGCGGTGGCATCTACAACCGGGGACAAACTTCCCTCTTGGGCGCGACCATCACCATCACCAATAGCACCATTGTCCAGAATGAAGTGACCAATCCAGGGAGCAGCTCAGGTGGCATTCTCAATCTTAATTTTTTGGGCGGTGCTAATACTGCGCGGGTAACCGTGGCTAACAGTATCATTGCCCTGAATACAGCTACGGTATTTCCAGATGTAAGACGAGCAAGTGCCACCAATTCCCCGATTATCGACGCGGGTAATAACCTGATTGGCGTTGATAACCAGGGGATTTTCACCACCAGTACCCTGGTCGGCAGTGTGGCTACCCCTCTCGATCCGATGCTGCTCCCCCTCGGCGACTATGGCGGCCCCACCCAAACTCACGCCTTTTTCCTGGATAGCCCTGCTCTCAATGCAGGAAGTGATGCCCTTGCCATGGCCGCCACGCTGACCACGGACCAACGAGGAGCCAATCGTTTCAACGGCACAGTAGATATTGGGGCTGTTGAGTCCCAAGGGTATAGCTTGGCGGTGACTGCGGGCAATAATCAAACAACGACTGTGAATACGGCCTTCACCACAGCTCTAGAAGCTCAAGTCACAGAAAACTTTGCTAATTCACCCCTTCCAGTATCGGGGCTCAATGTTACCTTTACGGCTACCCCTTCACCCACGGGGGCAACGGGGAGTTTCAATGGCAACCCGACCACCACTGTAGTCACCAATGCCACAGGGGTGGCCACAGCTCCCACTTTGACTGCCAATACCGTGGCTGGCAGCTATGTAATCTCTAGCAGCTCTGGCACCCTTACCCCGGCCAGCTTCAACCTCACCAATACCCCCGATGTTCCGGCTTTGTTAACCATCAGTGGGGGGAATGACCAATCAAC
The DNA here is from genome assembly GCF_000018105.1 of Acaryochloris marina MBIC11017. Lineage (GTDB taxonomy): Bacteria > Cyanobacteriota > Cyanobacteriia > Thermosynechococcales > Thermosynechococcaceae > Acaryochloris > Acaryochloris marina. Next base: position 3,301,684 of record NC_009925.1, on the reverse strand, counting down.
CACCGTCAACACCGCCTTTGCGAATACGTTAGATGTGACCGTCACGGATCAGTTTGGCAATCTAGTCCCCAACACGACCCTGAACTACAGCGCACCGAGCACCGGAGCCTCCAGCACCCTCAGCGCGACCACCGCCACCACTGATAGTAATGGGGTAGCCAGAGTGAGTGCCACTGGCAATACCGTGGCTGGCAGCTATGTGATCTCTAGCAGCTCTGGCACCCTTGCCCCAGTCAGCTTCAACCTCACCAATACTCCCGATGTTCCGGCTTTGTTAACCATCAGTGGGGGGAACAACCAATCAACCACCGTCAACACCGCCTTTGCGAATACGTTAGATGTTACCGTCACTGACCAGTTTGGCAATCTGGTCCCCAACACGACCCTGAACTACAGTGCACCGAGCACTGGAGCCTCTAGCACCCTCAGCGCGACCACCGCCACCACCGACAATAATGGGGTAGCCAGTGTGAGCGCCACAGCTAATGATACGGCGGGTACCTTTACAGTTACTGCTACTGGTGTTGGCGTTACGGCAGGTAATTTTACCCTGACAAACTCACCCATTGCGCCAACCACCCCTGATATCCCTGCAACGGAATTCTTAGGATTTTGGACTGATCTACAGGAGTTGTCAAAGACATCTGATGTTGCCTGCGGAGCAGTTCCTACAGTGAATTTGGAGGTAGATATTGATATTCCTGATGTTCAAGGTCAAACCCCTCCTCCAGAAGAAAGTCAAGAAGCGTTAGGGGCTGACTGTCCCTGATTAATCCGAATTCTTTGAGTGCATGTTGTTTTGTCAGTGACTCAGCTGCCCTTCATCCATACAGATATTGAATTCGGAATGGCATGAGCCCACACCATTCCCTATCTATACAACGTCGGTTTTAGTTTTCAGGTTTCAGGTTTAATCGAATCCCGTATTCAATCCTTCGTTCCTATTGACGCATTTTCTTATGCAACTTTTTTCCTCAACGGCCCTTCTTCTCCTTTTCCTCGCCTCTCCTGCCTTGGCCCAACGCCCCGATCCAAACCAAGACCGAATTCCTCAACCTTTGCCCAATCCTGAAGATGCCTTGCCAGCAGAGACTGACGATCCGATTACGCCTGCCCCGGCTCCTCCGGCAGTGAAGACCCCCGACGGTCAGACAACCCTTTCTGTCACCCAAATCGACATCATTGGCAGTACTGTTTTCACTCCAACTGACTTTGAACCTCTCGTGACGCCTCTCGAAGGCCGAGACGTTTCTATCAATGAGCTACAAGCCCTGACTGAAGCCATTACTCAGCTTTATTTCGATCAAGGCTATCTCACTTCTCGTGCAGTCCTTTCTGAACAAGAGATTACTGATGGCACAGTCCAAATCCAGGTCATAGAAGGGACTATTAGCGATATCCGCATTGAGGGTAATACACAAACCAAAACAGGCTACTTAAAAAAGCGACTCGCTCTGGGTACTAGCACCCCTGCTCAACTAGGAGCCATTGAAGACCAGCTCCGACTGTTGCAGCTCGATCCCCTATTTGAAACCGTTAATGGCACTCTTGCCCCGGGTGAAAATGCTGGGGAAAGCATTCTCTCTGTGGTTGTTAAAGAATCCAAACCTTTCAATTTTGACGTCTCTGTTGACAATTATTCACCCCCAAGTGTGGGAGGAGTCCGCACGGGTGTTGGGGTTAGCTATCGCAATGCGACGGGTTGGGGTGATCAACTCAGCCTCAGCTATAGTCGATCTACCACGGGTGGATCGAATCTTTACGATGTGGGTTACCGCATTCCCCTCAATGCTAAAGATGGCACCTTACAGCTTCGGGCTTTGATTACCGATAGTTCTCAAACCCAAACGACCTTAGATTTTGATGGCAATTCTGAATTCTATGAAATTAGCTTCCGGCAACCGCTGATTCGTAATCCCAGAGAAGAATTTGCCCTCTCCCTTGCGTTTGCCTACCGAGATGGGCAGACCTTTTTGTTTAATTCTCCCTTCCCTTTCGGTATTGGCCCTGATGCCAATGGCATCAGCCGCACCAGCGTCTTCAAATTTGGTCAAGACTATATTAAACGCGATTCTACTGGAGCTTGGGCTTTACAGTCACAATTTAGTTTAGGTACTGGGTTGTTCAATGCAACGAATAACACTGGGGCTATTCCAGATGGCCAATTCTTTAGCTGGTTAGGACAGGCTCAGCGGGTGCAGCGCTTAGGCAAGAACAATTTGTTGATTATGCAAGGAAGTGCCCAGTTTAGTCCTGATAGTTTGTTGGCTTCAGAACAGTTCGTCATCGGGGGTGGGCAATCCGTGAGAGGCTTCCGTCAAAATGTCCGTTCTGGGGATAATGGCTTGCGGTTTTCCATTGAAGATCGCATTACCCTTGTTCGCAATAAAAAAGAAAGTCCAGTCATTCAGATTGCCCCCTTCTTAGATCTGGGTTACGTTTTTAACTCCAACAATAATCCTAATCTCATCTTTGGGGAGCAATTTTTGATTAGCTCAGGCTTAGGTCTGCTTTTGGAGCCTGTTTCTGGACTCAATATTCGTCTTGATTATGCTGTGCCATTTGTAGATTTGAGTGACCGAGGCAACAATGTTCAAGATGAAGGCTTTCACTTTAGTGTTAGATACAGCTACTAGGGAATCTGTCAGTCTTGAGTAGCCCTATTGAAGAGGAGAATTGACCATTCAGACTCACTCATCAACGCTTTACGTAATGCTGGCTTGCCTTTTATAAGCATTGATAGAGTCATACAAATTCAGTCAGAGACTCCAGTCAACCCTTAAGACTGCTTTGGTATCATCCGATCATCGGTGTAGCTTTTTTAATCCTAGGTCACTGACTGACTCACTACTTTAGCCTTCTAATGGCGCTGATAGCTGCTCTGCTCAATACTTAAAATCAAGGCAGCATCCATGAAACCAGACTTTAACCATGTCGTTGACGAACTCAGCTTGCTTAGAGTTCTTCACCCATTTAAGCCTTGTGTGATTGGGACACCGCCCCTGAATCTTGACGTTGACCTGAGTGATATCGATATCGCGTGCTCGGCTGAAGATCTATCTCACTTCCGCCACTATTCCCACCAAAACTTTGGCAAGCTGAATGGCTATCAGTGTTATGACTCTACCGCTCAGAATTTACCTGCAGTGATGGTTCAATTCCATGCGTTGGGATGGGATATCGAATTATTCTGTCAAACCATCCCCACCGAACAACAGTGGGGGGTTCGCCATTTCAGAATAGAGCAACGCCTGCTTGAATTGGAGCCAAGTCTTAGAATTGCAGTACAGCAGCTCAAGCACAGGGGCATTAAAACCGAACCTGCTTTTGCCAAAATTCTTGGGTTAGAAGGCGATCCTTATATTGCCTTATTGGAACTGGAACAGATTTGCGATGGTTTCCAACCGGCCTGTTGCCATCTCAACTTACAACAGCTCATCAGCACCCATCTTCCTAATTCTTTATGACAAGGGATTTCAGTCTGGGTATCATAACGCAGTATTCCAGGTGTCAAACTGGCCTGGTGTGTAGGATCCGCGCCATCCCTATAATTGTCCGCAGGTCGCAATCGAACCCAATGGGTAAACCCCTATGAATTTGAAGCAGATACTTCTTGGCAACCGTTTCGGCGACCTCGCAATGTTCTCCAGAGAGAAACTTGATTTATTACGGACAGCAATTACACAGTCAGAAGCAGTAGGCACCATTGCCAATGATCAGCTAGCCGGGCGCTTGGTTTGCGCCATCTGCGACCCCAACAAAACATTTCTCGATATTGGTGCCCATATTGGCAGCATCACCTCAGCCGTTCAACGATACGATTCAACGGTGAATATCATTGCCGTAGAAGCCATACCTGAAAAAGCAGAACAGCTACGCCGCAAGTTTCCAAAAGTTGTGGTACATGCCTGTGCCGTAGGAGAAAAAGAAGGCGAAATTGAGTTTTTTATCGACCTAAAGCAAACCGGCTACAGTTCCATTCATCACCCCAACAGTAACCAGATCCGAGAAATTCAGGTGCCGATCAAGCGCTTGGATAATTTAATCGCCAGTAACACCGAAGTTGACGTGATCAAGATGGACATCGAGGGAGCCGAACTGGGAGCGCTTCGTGGAGCCATCGGCATTCTTTCACGCAGCAGTCCGACAGTCATGTTTGAAAGTGCGCCGATCCCATCAGATTTCAATGACGCCAAGAAAGACTTGTTTGGGTATTTCAATCAGCGCCACTACGCTATCTTGGTGCCCAATCGTCTGGCCCACAACGACCATGGGCTAACAGAAGCAGGCTTCCTTGAGAGTCATCTCTATCCACGCCGCACAACCAACTATTTTGCAGTACATAAAGATCGCCGCCAAGAGATTAGGGATAAGGCCCGTCGAGTCTTAGGGATTAGTGTTGAATCCATCATCTAACCTGTTAGTTCTAGGAACATCACGAAACCTGCCTAGACGCTTGCAAGGAATCCATATCTTGCCAGGATTACACTGAAGCGACAAGTATCAGTTTAGGCTGGAATCTCAGCACTGGTAGACAGAACGCTATAGTAGTTTGCAGGCTATACACTTCTAGCAACAGTCATCAACCGCTGGCTCCATGGTGAACCGTAATGTAACAACATTGGCCGTTTATTTATGCAGGTAACGGTAACCTTCAAAGCCACCAGCCGAAAAGAGTGGCGAGATTGGCTCACCCAACATCATCAATCCGCATCTGAGATTTGGTTGCTCTCGGACGATCGACCTGCAGTCCCGACGGTTTCTTACCTCGACTCTGTTGAAGAAGCTATTTGTTTTGGCTGGATCGACGGTATTGCCAAACGCATTTCTAGCGTTGAAAAAGCCCAGCGATTTACCCCCCGTCGCCCCCGCAGCCACTGGACTGAACTTAACAAAGAACGGGCTCGACGGCTGATTAAATTGGGGTTGATGACCTCAGCCGGACAAAACAAGCTGCCTGATCTCTCATTACCGTTTGATATTGCCGAGGACATCATCGCGGCCATCCAGGCAGAGCCCAAGGCATTGACCCACTTCAAGACCTTCCCCGATCTTTACATCAGAGTACGCATCGGATATATCGAAGAAATGCGAAAGCGGCCAGAAAACTTTGATAAACGCCTGAAAAATTTTATTTCCAAGACCGCTGCAGGCAAGCGCTTTGGCCAATGGAATGATGGAGGTCGATTAGGGTGAAGCCCCCGATCAACGAGCAGACGTTAGACAACCTGTACACAGACCCTTGCCAGCAAGCCTAACCACGAGATCAAAGCTTGACCCATTCGATTCGTATTCAGGTTACATCCATGAATTAAAATTTCAGCATCTTGAGCAAAATAGTGGCGCCATTCTCTAATGGCATCTGCATACATCCACAGATTGGTATCACTTAAAGCAGTCTTACCCAAAATAAGCTGGCTAGACGCTCCCTGACAGAATAAGAACAGTCTCGACAACCGTTGATGCTGCTTCAACAGAGATACAATTTGGGCAATACCATCTTCCTGCCCATTAAGAATATGTACTGCCATACCGTCAAGCGGGCTCATCAACAAATAACGGTACTGATCTACCGCGGCATCAATGATCACGATCGAAGACGGGTCAGAAGACTGCGTAGACGCAACAGTCAGTCCAGGCAATACATTAAGGGGCAATGCAGTGTGTGGCATGATCATTCTCCGACTTAAAAAAATATGCAAAAAAGAAACCTATATTTGGCTACCGCTGTCCTACATAGAGCCAATATGTAAATCCCAAACCGCTTTTACCCCGATCAACGCGAACCAAACCGTTGATTTATGAGATCGCTAATTCAGGGTTTCTAGAACTAAAACCATATTTTTTTCCTCAATTTAGGTGATTCACTTCACTGGGTAAATGAATGGGGAGAGACCATTCATTCAAGGGAGTCACTTGGATAATAAATTTTTTGGGTCAGTTGCTTTCGGTCTGCATCAATCTCTTGAAAGAGGCTTCCGGTCGCAAATACCAACCAATCCTGATATCACCAATACTGATACAGTGCAGCACAATCAACCGCTCGTCCATGCAAGATAACAAGTTAAGCCCCCAACTTAAGCCTCAACTTTAATAAAAGCTGGTGAAATTGAATTAGCGAAAGCTTTTCAGCGGCTGTGAACTTTAGGAATTCAAACACAGATTTCACCTAAAATGGTGCTATCAGCGGCCACTCATAGGAAGGCACATGGCTAGCAAGGGAGATATCGCCGATGTCTAGGGCCAAAAGCCGTTCGCAACGTAAGCGAGGTATGGTTCTTTCTCCCCAGGGCTGGCAGCGACTCCAAGAGGCCCAGAACCAATTCGAAGCCGCCAACAATAATGGATTACCTTACACCATCGAAGATTTGACAGAGCTGACTCAGCTCAGCCCGAACACCCTCAGCAAAGTTCGAGCCTGCAAACATGCCGTCGATCGTAAAACCCTGAAAGCTTACTTCAATACTTTTGGACTTGATCTAACATCATCAGACTATACTTCACCCTCCCCTAAACCAACAGCGGATCAAACACCACTCCCGACAAAAATTTCAAGACCTCAGCAAGATTGGGGGGAAGCCATGGACGTCTCCATCTTTCATGGCCGAGTTGAAGAATTAGCCACCTTGGGCCAGTGGGTTAGAACAGACCATTGTCGGCTCCTTTGCATTCTGGGCATGGGCGGCATTGGCAAGACAGCGCTAACGGTCAAATTAGCTCAGCAACTGCAACAAGAATTCGACTTTATCATTTGGCGGTCCCTGCGTAACGCCCCATCTTTAGCCTCCCTACTGGGAGAACTGGTGCCTTTTCTCTCCCATCAGCAGCCCCTAGAAACAGATATAAGACTACTGTTGCAATGTCTGCAAACTGCTCGCTGTTTAGTCGTTCTGGACAATATCGAAACCATTTTGCAGCCAGAGCAACAAACGGGGTACTATCGCCCCGGCTATGAAGACTACGCAGAGCTATTCCGGGTTGTGGGTGAATCCCAGCACCAAAGTTGTGTGCTACTCACGAGTCGAGAAAAGCCAGCTGAGATCGCAATGTTCGAAGGCGTCGAGCTACCGGTCCGGTCCCTAACCATTGGTGGGGCTTTAGATATGGCCCTGGCGTTAGTCAAGAATCAGCAGTTAAAGGGAACGGCTGAGGAGAAACAAACCCTATGTGAATCTTATGGCTGTAGTCCCTTAGCCTTGAAGATTACTGCCAGCTCCATTCATGACCTATTTGACAGTGATATTGCCCAGTTCCTAGCCGAAGAAACCATTATTTTCAGCGGAGTCCGACGTTTACTGAATCAACAGTTTGAGCGACTTTCTCCATTAGAAAGACTTTTAATGTACTGGCTCGCCATCAACCGAGAATGGACCACCACCCTAGACCTAAAAACAGACCTCATACCCACCATAACCACCGCCCATCTCTTAGAGGCACTAGAATCCCTCGTATCCCGGTGTTTAATTGAATCGCGACGGGGTCAATATACTCAACAGCCTGTGGTGATGGAGTTTGTCATTCGCAAACTCACCCAGCAGATTAGTTATGAGCTGCTCAGCCAAGACGTGTCCTTATGCAGTCAACTCGCGATTGTCAAAGCTCAAGCCAAAGATTATCTACGAGATATCCAAACCGGTCTCATTTTGCAGCCCGTCTTAGACCAACTGCTGATCACCTTGGGCAATACACAAGCCATTGCCGATCACCTCACAAAACTGCTAGACCACCTTCGACATCAGCCCATCGTGCAAGCAGGCTATACACCGGGCAACATTATCAATTTACTGCGCCAGATCGGCACAGATCTCAGTGGGTATGATTTGTCCCATCTCCCTATTTGGCAAGCCAACCTACAGGATATTTCGCTCCATCATGTCAATTTCACAGGGTCAGATTTATCTCAATCACTGTTCACCCATACCTTCGGTGCGGTCTTTGCCGTCGCGTTAAACCCTGCTCAATCTCTCGTGGCTGCTGCCGATGCCAACGGCAATATTTATCTATGGCAAATCTCGAATGGTCAACAACTGTTAGCCCTAAAAGGGCATACGGCCTGGATTTCCTCCATCGCCTTCTCTCCCAATGGCGATCGCCTTGCAAGTGGTAGTTTTGATCACACTCTTCGCATCTGGGACATCGATACAGGACAGTGCCTTAATACCTTGGCAGGGCATCAGGATGCCATTTGGTCCGTTGCATTTTCCAGAGAGGGTGATGTTCTGGCCAGCTGCAGCTCAGACCAAACGATTCGTTTATGGAATCTTGCTGAGGGTCGCTGCCTCAATGTTCTGCAGGGGCATGATGCGCCAGTTCATTCGGTTGCCTTTTCGCCTCAGAATTCTTATCTGGCCAGCAGTAGTGCGGACTCCACTGTCAAGCTCTGGGATTTGGAGACGGGTGAGTGCATCAACACTTTCCAAGGACATAACGAAACGGTGTGGTCGGTTGCCTTTTCGCCTACAAGCCCCTATCTCGCCAGTGGCAGCAACGATAAAACCATGCGTCTATGGGATCTCCAGTCTGGCCAGTGCTTGATGTGTTTATCCGGCCATAGCAATGCAATCGTCTCTGTTGATTTCTCAGCCGATGGACAAACCCTCGCGAGTGGCAGTCAAGACAACACGATCCGACTATGGGATACCTCTTCCGGTCATTGTGTCGCTTGCTTCACAGATCATACGAGTTGGGTCTGGTCGGTCTCTTTTGCTCACTCCAGCAATCTATTGGCTAGTGGCAGTCAAGATCGATCCGTTCGTCTTTGGAATATTGCGAAGGGTAAGTGTTTCAGGACGTTCTCGGGATTTACCAATACCGTCTGGTCTTTAGTCTTTACGCCAGAGGGGAATCGGCTCATTAGTGGATCTCAAGACGGATGGATTCGCTTTTGGGACACCCAGAGGGGCGATTGCCTACAAGCCCATCAACAAGAAGGTTTTGTGTCGACTGTCGCTATTAGCCCAGACGGACATCTGCTGGCCAGTGGTGGATATGCTCAAGACAACAAGCTCAAAATATGGGACTTAGACAACGACCGCTTGCATTCCAACTTGCCCGTTTCTTTTGATGTCACGCGAGCGATCACCTTTAGCCCTGACGGTAATCTGCTCGCCTGCACCAGTGACCTGGGTGACTTACAACTCTGGGATGTCAATGCTGGCCTCTGTACTCAACGTTTACAAGGGCACAGCAATGCGATTTGGTCCGTTGCATTCTCGCCCGATGGCTGTTTACTCGCCAGTGGCGGCATGGACCAAACATTACGACTCTGGCAAGTTGAGAATGGCAGCTGTTGTGAAGTCTTTGAATATTCAGGCTGGGTTGGCGAATTAGCCTTTTCACCCCAGGGTGATCTCCTAGCCAGTTTTTCTGCTGGCGAGCCAGTAGTGATCCTCCAACCGTTGAGTGATTTACAGTGCCGCCATAAGTTAACTGGACATCTAAATTTGATCAGTGCCATTGACTTTTCTAAGGATGGAACCCTCTTAGCAAGCTGTAGCTTTGATCAGACCATTCGAATTTGGGACATTCAGACCAGTCAGTGTCTCCAAATCTGTCGCGGGCATACCAGCTCTGTATGGTCGGTCGTCTTTAGTCCCTGCGGTCAAATGGTCGTCAGTGGAGGGAGTGATGAAACCATCAAATTCTGGAATATTCATACAGGGGAATGCTTAAGAACGGTGTACTTACCAGGCCCCTATGAAGGTATAAATATCACGGGTATAACAGGTGTCACTCATGCTCAAAAAGCGACGCTGAAAGCGTTAGGGGCAATTGAGGATCACAGTCTTCATGAAGCCTGACCTCTGCCACTCACGATCCTTATTGGATGACCACTTCAGCAATAATGCCTGATGTGAGGTTTGCCATTCGCAAGAAGGATAAGCTGCGACTTGCGATCGCACCACCGCAACTAGAATAGCCACCTAGGGCTAAAACTCGCCCCACCCATAAATTCGCTGTTTTTTTGCCTAAATCACTATCGTAGTCGCCATAACGTTTTTACAGGTTTCGATGCCACAGTACCCCTAACAACGCAAATGCAGCGCCTCAGACTAACCTCCTATAGTACCACTTAGTATGACCAGTTCGGCATTCCAAGCTGCAAGCTCTTCCAGTTCCGCAAGAGAAGTGCCCATTCGACCCCGAAACCCCATCGAGATCATTAGATCCTGGATGAGCGACACTGCAACGGAAACATTGAACGTAGAAGGCAACATCCCTTTTTACAGTTCGGTTTCAAAATAAACTGCCATTTGCTCTTGCCGTCTTACCAATAATTCATGTGTAGTGGTGGCTACTTTCGGCATTCTTCCCACAACTGACATGGCAATGCAAGAAATGAGGTAGCTCGAAGGATGATGCTGTCCCGCAACGTCCTGCACTATGGTTGCAAAAAATGCGTGTAGCCTGATTGAAACCCTGTTTTGGTGGACAGTTTGCACTGAGGCGGCTGGCCAACAGCCGATGGTACATCGGTTTTAAGAGCATTTTCGAAGTCATTTGTAATGACAGCAGCCATTAGGAATCTCCCCAATACTGATAACTGGGAGGTTTTGGCACAAGAGGGGCAATCGAGATCCGATTTGACCGGCCCTTTTGAACAGATCAAATCATCCGTTGACAGTAAGTTGTTGGGGCAGGTCAATCTATTTCAGGTAGGCAACAAATATGTGCGCGAAGGAGGAAGCATTACCTTATCATCAGGCTATTTGGCACAACACCCAATGGAGGGGGGAGCAGCGATCAGCCTCGTTAATGCCGCTCTAGATGCGTTCGCGAAAGCAGCTGCGTTCGAATTAGGTTCAAGCCTAAGAGTGAACACCGTTAGTCCTCGATTTGTAAAAGAAACTATGGAAAAAATGGGTATGGATAGTTCAAGCGGGATCTCAGCAACAGATACGGCTAAAGCTTATAAGTACGCCGTAGAAATCAGTGAATTCGGTCAGGCTTTTGACGTTGCGGATTACCTTTAAAATACGACTCACAACTCAGCCCAGTGACATCGCATCTGCAATCGTATCTCTATTGCGTGAAGCAAAGCGCTGATCCATAGCTAATCCACTTTCTCTTGAGCTACAGGAAATTTGGACATAAGGCCATGAACCAAAATCTGATGATTGCTGACCTAGAAAAGCGCAAAACAACTCAGCACTACGACCCAACCAAGCGCGTGTTCAGAGAACATTTGGAGGTTATTTAGAGGTACTTCAGATACTTTAGATCTTAAGGCCCAATCTCAAACGAATGGACTATCAGCTTGTCCACATTCAACCCTTCATTAGTTTCAGGTTGTACTGAGGTTTTGCACTATGCCTTTGACAAAGACTTTACAGTGGTACGAACTATCACCCTTCAGTAGGAGTTAATCACAATGGATAAGCCCGTCATTCTAACCATCGACGATGATCCAGCCGTGCTCCAAGCGATCGCCCGTGACCTGCGCAAGCAATATGGCGGTCGTTTCCGCATTATGCGGGCTGACTCTGGGACCAGTGCCCTGGATGCGACTCAGAAGCTCAAACTGCGCGGCGATACCGTGGCCCTCTTCCTGGCAGATCAGCGGATGCCCAATATGAGCGGAGTGGAATTTCTGGAACAGGCCAGCCCTATTTTCCCCACTGCGAAGCGAGCGCTGCTGACGGCCTATGCCGATACCGATGCGGCGATATCTGCCATCAATGATGCCAACCTGGACTACTATTTGCTCAAACCTTGGGATCCGCCAGAAGAGAAGTTGTATCCCGTTCTGGATGACTTAATCGCCGACTGGAAAGCGAGCTTTAAACCAGAGTTTAAGGGAGTGAAAGTGATTAGCGATCGCTGGTCCCCGGACTCCCATGCCCTGCGCGATTTTCTCTCCCGCAACCAAATTCCCTACCGCTGGCTGGATATCGAAAGCGATCCTGAAGCCCAACAGTTGATCAGTCTGTCCGGTGAAAAAGTGAGCCAGGCCGATCATCCTTGCCTTCCCCTCGTGATCCAAGCAGATGGCTCTAAACTGACGAGCCCCAGCGTCACAGAACTGGCCCAAGCTCTGGGGCAAACGACCGAAGCGGCGAAGCCGTTCTACGATTTAGTGATTGTGGGGGGTGGCCCAGCGGGGTTGGCTGCTGCTGTTTATGGTGCCTCTGAGGGACTGCGCACGGTGATGATTGAGCGCGAAGCGCCTGGCGGCCAAGCAGGCACCAGCTCTCGCATTGAAAACTATTTGGGCTTTCCGGTTGGTTTAAGCGGCAGTGACCTGGCCCGCCGCGCCGTTACCCAGGCCAAGCGCTTCGGTGTTGAAATTCTCACGCCCCAAGCTGGCCAAAGCCTGCGTACCGAGAACAATTACCATTTTTTGACGCTGTCTGATGGTAGCGAAATCAGCAGTCATGCCTTAATCCTGGCCCTGGGGGTCTCCTGGCGTAGGCTAAACATGCCTGGCATTGAACAGTTTACGGGGGCAGGCGTGTACTACGGCGCAGCCCAAACGGAAGCCGCCGCCTGCACAAACGAAGAGGTCTACGTGGTAGGTGGTGCCAACTCAGCGGGCCAAGCAGCTATGTACTTTTCTAAGTTTGCCAAGACAGTGCGCATATTGGTGCGGGGCGAGTCTCTCACTAAAAGCATGTCCCAATATCTGATTGACCAAATCGATGGCACAGACAACATTGAAGTGTTGCCGTTTCATAGTGTGGTGGAAGCTCAGGGGAGCGAGAAGCTGGAGCGGATTCTGGTCAAGGATTCCCAGACCGATGAGATGAAAACGTTTGAGACCAATTCCCTGTTTATCTTTATCGGAGCAACCCCCAGTACGGATTGGTTAGGTGACCAGGTATATCGCGATCAACGGGGCTTTATTTGTACGGGGCCAGATGTGGATACATCGTTAGGCTGGCCCCTGGAGCGCGATCGCTTCTTGTTGGAAACCAACGTACCTGGCATTTTTGCGGTGGGTGATGTGCGCCATAACTCGATCAAACGGGTGGCCTCTGGCGTGGGTGAAGGCTCTATTTGCGTCCAGTTTGTTCATCGCCATTTAGCCAACCTGTAGCGTATCCCCAATTTATAGGCAATTAATCCATGCTTTGTCCAGACGCTTTGACCCAGATAGAAGTCTTTCGCACACTGCCTCCAGAACGCCTGGATTGGATCTGCGATCGCACACAACATATCCACTTAACCCCAGGTGAAATTCTCGTCCGGGAAGGCGAGCCCCCACTGGGCTTTTTTATTCAAGTCAGCGGTCAAATTACTGTCAGCCGCAGCAGCAATGGGGCAGATATGCCCGTGGGTCGCCATGTGAGTCCATCTTTCTTTGGAGAAATTCAATGCCTGACGGAAGATTTAGTTCCGGTTACCTTAACGGCTGATACGAATACCGACCTCTATCGACTCAATTGTCCCGACTTTTTAGAGGTGCTCCATAGCTGCCGTGACTTTGAAAAAAATATCTTTCGCACCATGGAGAAGCGGTTACGCGGCCTAGAATTTTTTATTCAAAGTCGGGAAAAAATGGCTGCGTTAGGCACACTTTCAGCAGGATTGGCCCATGAGCTCAACAACCCGGCAGCCGCTTTAGTACGGGTACTCAAAGACGTGAAACCCGCCATTCTGGAATTGCAGCGGATGAATTTGGTGTATGGTCAACACCAAGTAGATGATGAGCATACTCAGCAATGGTTGGCGCTAAGAGATCACGGTTTTAATGCCATTGCCCATCCCCAAAATGATCCCCTAGTCTTGGGAGATCGAGAAGATGCCCTGACTGACTGGCTAGAGGACTATGGGGTTGACGAAGCTTGGAAGTTGGCTGAACCACTCGCTGCAGGGGAAGTAGAGCCTGAAACCCTCGAGCAACTCATGGACCGCTGGCGCAATAGTGATACTGAACTACGGGATATGGGCCTGAGGTGGTTGGCGCTCTCCTTTGACGTCATGGGGATGATCTTCAGAGGTTTAGATGGGGCTGAGCGAATCTCGACGCTAGTGCAGTCCATGAAGTCCTATTCCTATATGGATCGGGCCGCGCAGCAAGAGGTGGATATCCATGATGGTATTGAAGATACACTGCGCTTGTTTGCATTCAAGCTCAAGCATGGCATCAAGGTTGACCGTCACTATGACCAAGACCTCCCTAAAATGATGGCTTTTGGCAGTGAGCTGAACCAGGTGTGGACCAATCTATTGGATAACGCCATCGACGCTTTAGGGGAAAGCCCTCCCACTTCCGAACCACCTAAAATTACGATTCGGACTTGTCAAAAGAACAGCTGTATCCGAGTTGAAGTGGAGGATAATGGTCCGGGCATCCCGCCTGAGATTACAACTCGCATTTTGGAACCGTTTTTTACCACCAAACCCATGGGCAAAGGATCAGGATTGGGACTGGATGTCGTCCGTCGGATCGTTGAAAATCGTCATGGTGGCAGCCTAATGGTAGAGTCTGCACCGGGAAAGACGTGCTTTGCGATCACGCTGCCGCTTTCTCGATCATAAGGTGAAAGGCGGTTTTGCGGATCAGAGTCATTTGATAAAGCACTTTCGGCGGTCTGTGGGGATAACACCGAAGGTCTTGCGCGAATCTTGTTAGCCATCGACTCCGTATCTTGCTCTAGGGGCTCAAGTATCTGGGAGCCTGGAAGCATTACTCTATTTGGTTTTTCTAGGTTTTTACTTTCAGGAAGAGCGCCCTACTGCAACTTATAATTGCTCTTACATAACGACCTAACTTCCGTAAAGCAATTCCCCGGAGGAACCAGATTTCAAAATCTTTTGGCTTTATATCTAGAGCATGCTCAAAGCTCGTAATTGCTTCTTCATATTGGCCTAGATCGAGTAGCATGTCTCCAAGCATTTTCCAATCTGGATAATTTTCTGGGGTAACTTCTAGAGCCTGCTTGAGGCTGTGAGTTGCTTCTTTCTTACGCCCTAATAGTAATTGGGTACCTGCCTTATTTATCCAAATTTGAACATCATCTGGTTCAATATCTAAAGCATGATCGAAGCTAGCAAGAGCTTCTTCAAAACGACCTGATTCTATTAGAATCAGTCCACGCATGTCCCAAGCTAAAAGATAGTTTGGCTGAATCTTTAATGCACTATGAAGGCTAGTAATCGCCTCACGATTATTGCCTAAGCAGTGTAAATAAAGCGCTCGACTATACCAAGCTTCATACCAACTTGGTTGAATCTCTAGAGCATGATCCAAGCTATCAATTGCTTCCTCATAACGACCCAAGTTACCTAGAGAGATACCTCGTCTAAACCAAACTGCATCATCCTTATGATTAACTTGAAGAGCTTGATCATAAGTCATTACTGCCTCTTCAAACTGCCCTAAATCATAAAGCTCATTAGCTTTTTGAAAATATTCCATATGCTTGCTTTAAGATTGCTTATTAATGATGGTCGGACATACCGTGTGATCAAAATTTTCCATGACCTCGTTCAATTGCAAGCATCCTTGCAAAGCTTAGGATGTTTGGATCAGGTTCATAGTAATGAAAACTATTTTCTTTATGGGTTGTTCGATAGATGATCGCATCATTCATTTAAACGCAGTAGACGAAACTTCAAGATCATCTGCCGCTGCTGATTTGGGACATTAGATTGCTGGAATCGTACTTGAAGAACTACTAAAAGTTTGTTGATTGGCGTTTTCAGATGCAGCAGACTTTCGGCAATGGTTAAACGTGATAGAAGTGATGTGGTCGCTACCCAGTAATGAATCAGCTGAGATGAAACCAACTGAGCCCCTACCAGAAGATCGCTATGTCAAAGTTGGGTCTGTCAATACGAGATACTGGCAAATTGGCGACTCAGGTAGAGCTGTCATTTTGCTGCATGGAGGTGGCGGTTATATTGAGTTGTGGAAATACAACATCTTTGAATTAGCCAAGCATCATCGCATTTATGCCTTTGATATGGTCGGTGCAGGTCGCTCTGAAAGACCAAATACCGATTACACATATGATTTTATGGCTCAGTTCACCCGAGAGTTTATGAAGGTATTGGATATCCCCAAAGCAGATTTAATTGGAACGTCTGCTGGAGGGGGTGTGGCGCTGACGTTTGCGCTAAAATTTCCAGCGTTAATCGACCGCCTCGTTTTAGCTGGGAGTGCTGGCTTAGGTCCAGAAATTAATCTGTTACTTCGGATTACAGCGATTCCGGGGCTAGGTAAGTTATTGAGCTCGCCCACTAAATCAGGTTTAAGAATGTTGTGTAAGCAGTCAGTCTATAACTCGAATCTCATTACTGAAGAAATGGTCGATGAGTTCTATCAAATGGCTATCCTACCAGGAGCCGCAGCGGCAACGATCAACTTAGGACGCTCCATTTTCAGCATCTGGGGGCAGTTCTCCCAGCCCATTACTGAGAGACTACAGACCATCACAGCCCCAACCCTCATCATTTGGGGGCAACAAGATCCTATGGTTCCTGTCAGCCATGGTCAGAATGCTGCTCAAATCATGCCCAATGCTCGATTGGAAATTTTCGAGGAATGTGGTCATTGGAGTTCCATTGAGCATCCCCAGAAATTCAATCAGATCATTCTAGGATTTCTTTCGTCGTTTTAGGTTTTCAAGATGTTGGTTGTTATCTTGATCCTTTCGGAGTGCTTACGATAGTCATCGAACGACGAAAGACGGCTACAAATACCACACTGAAGCCATCTCAAGGTGGATACCTGGCGCAAAATTCCAACAATTTTGTCAAGGAAGAACAAGACAAGTAGATTAAAATTCTGTTAGGTTACAGCGCCTCCCTATGATTAATCAAACGCACATGGGGTAGTAGCACTCTTGCAAATTTCTAGTTGGTGGAAGAAGAATCATGTCATCCCCCATTAAAATCCTGGCCTTTGCCGGTAGCGCCCGTGTTGAGTCCTTCAACAAAAAGCTCGTCAAGATCGCGGCGGCCGGTGCAGCCGATGCGGGTGCTGAGGTCACCCTGATCGACTTACTGACTTATCCCATGCCCTTATTTAATGAGGATTTGGAAGCCAAAGATGGCCTCCCGGAGTCGGTTCTTCAGTTTAAGGCACTCCTTAAAAGCCACCAGGGATTACTATTGGCCTGTCCTGAATACAACGGTTCTATTACCCCATTGCTGAAAAATGCAATTGACTGGGCCTCTCGCCCAGAACCGGGGGAAGCACCCATGGCATTGAGTTGTTTTAAGGGTAAAGTGGCTGCGCTGCTATCTGCGTCCCCAGGTGGTTTAGGGGGAATGCGGGGTCTAGTGCATGTGCGCGCCATTTTAGAAGGGATTGGGGTCCTAGTCATTCCTGAGCAGAAGGCAATTTCAGGGGCTTATCAAGCCTTTGACGATCAGGGTAATTTAGTCGATGAGAAACAGGTTGATGCGGTACGTGCGATCGCAAATAAGCTCGCCACCGTAACCGCAAAGCTATCCCAGTAAGCTCTTCCCAATGTCCCCAAGTCATGTGAGAGAGTCATTATATTTCGGGATCTGCGGAAACTCCAGCGAGAACCAAACGCACTACTTCTTCCGTCTGTCGCCCCACCATTTCGGGGCTCAACAGTTGTTGTTGGGTATCCAGATATTTCAAGTTTTCGTGGGCATCAAAATAAAACGAGCAGACTCCCAAAATATTGATCGCCGTCAAAAACGGATCGAGCTGCCGGAACTGGCCTGTTGCCATCCCTGTTTCTAAGACACTAACGATCGATTGAAAACCTGCCTGCCACCCCGTCTCTTCTCCATACCGCCCTTGATTCTGAATTGCTTCCTGAAACCACAACATGCCATGCCATCGGTTTTGGGATTCAAAGGTCAGGTAAGCCCGAATCATCGCTTCCAAGGCTTGCGCTGGCGTCTGTTGGTCCCAATCAGTCGGTTTAAAGGCCGAATTTATATCACTGACTAGCCGCTGCAACACCGCCCGATAGAGGGTTTCCTTGTTGGTGAAGTAGTAGCACAGCATCGCTTTAGTGACTTGGCTTTGGGTTGCGATCGCAGCTGTGCGCGCCCCCGCTAACCCATACTTAGCAAACTCTTCCGTTGCCGCAGCTAAAATCCGAGCTTTTGTCGCTGCTGCATCCCGTTTCTGCTTCCCCTTTGGAGTAGCGTTTGGTTGTGGATCAAGAGACGCCATGCAGATATCCTTCGTCACAGTCATGAGCACTAGGGTAAAACTTGACAGCTCCATTCAGCAGCGATAGTTTAACTAAACAAGTGTTTAATTAAATCGCCCTTTTCTTCATTAAGGAGTCAGAGCATGTCTCACTTCGACCCCAGTCGCTTGCAGAAGCAGCCAGATCTATTTCAGCGTTTTGAGGTGATGGATGAAGGGAGATCTATTGCCTCCACTCGGCTACCGGACTCTGCTGAGCTGATTGTGTTTGAACGACATGGTCAACGACGGGCTTTGTTAGTGCAAGAGATGGCGTATCACCATCTGGCTCAAGGAACGTTGGCGGAACAGCCTTATATCGTTTCATTCTGTGGTGTCTGTCATAGCGGTGTGGGACTGACGCCTGTCGTGGAGGGGCAATCCTATCATTTTCAGGTAGGTGGACTGTACAACGGGGTTGCCATTCTCACGGATGATGAAACGGGCACCTACTGGGACCACATTACGGGGCAAGCAGTCTATGGTCCCTTAGCAGGGACTCAGCTAGATACTTGGAGTCTGGAAATGACTACGGTGGCGGCGGCCCGCCGGCAAGAACCTGAGTTACGGATTTTGCGATCGCATCAGCGTCCCATTTTCCGGCGAGTGATGCGCTTTGGCCAGTGGACGTTTGGTCAAACAGGCTATTTACCGAAGCTGTTTACCCAAACCATGGCTCCCGAAGATCCACGATTATCCAGAATGACCATGGGCTTGGGAGTTGTGGTCGATGGGAGTGCTCGTTTCTATCCCCACGCTGAGATTGAACCGCAGGTGACCGATGACTGGAACGGGCGAACGCTACAGGTATCACTCAATCCACTAGATGGTGTCCCCAGCGCAACCTGGGCTGACGGCACTCGACCTTTACAATACTTTCTCCGCTGGTACGGCTTTGCCCTGACTTTCTCCCACTGTAGTATTTACGGTTTAGACCAGAAGGAAGTGATCTGACACTTTGAATAATCCTGCCCCGAAGGCTCCAATAAGATGATATTCAAGGCAGTGCAAGATATTCCTGCTGCTTCCGTACGCTTAGGGATAATCTCCATATTCTTGAGAAATACGAAGTGTATTTTTCGTTCAATTCAATGACTTGACTATCAAGAGACCATTTGATGATTGTCAAGAGTTCTCCACAAAACATGTCAAATTATAGTTATCTACATGGGCAGTAAAACCGGAGCATTATAAGAGGGCCACAACAATAAAGTTCTGGGACAATTCGTCAATGATGACAGCTTCAAAAAAATAGAACTACTGACTATAAAGAGTCACTCAGTCTATGGCAATAAAACATAAATGAGATTATGCTGAAATTCTTCTTAACCCTTTCTGAGACTGATTTATAGAATTTATATCGTTCTTAAATTATGTAATATCAGTATGGTCTTCTGGGAATAATATTTACAGAGACGTACTCATATTATTAGGACGTGATTAAACCAAATGCTAATACTTGAAAGTTCCGAAATCGAGCATTGTAGCTTATATCATAATATTGATGGAAATCAAAAGAAGTTAGCTGGTGCTAGCTATCAAGATAGACTATATGTTCGTCAGTCAAATTTCTCCAAAAATCAACGACAAGAAGCCTTAGAATATTGTCGAACGGCTTTTCTCGAATCTAAAGGTAATAGCTCGGTTTTACTAGTTGAGGATGAAACAGAATTCACTGCCTGGGTTGAGGATAAGCAAGCGTCTCTTGCTCCTGAAAAAACTATTGACCGAATTACCTTAATTAATCTGGAAAAATTAGTCGCCAAGATGCGTACTGTCGGTGGCATCAAGATCAAGAATCGGGTTTATCGGCTAAAAGAGTATCCATATTGCTTTATTGGGTCTGAGGCAGTTCGCTGGTTGATGCACAATGTTAAATTGTCGCGAGAAGAGGCGATTGGATTAGGGCAACGATTAATGGATGACAAATGGATCCATCATGTTTCTGATAGCCATCAATTTAAAGATGAAGAGTTATTTTATCGGTTCTACTGGGATGAAGATTAATTTTTAGCCGTTCTGTTGCTGTAGACACTGACCTTGACTCAAAAAAGTGGAAATTCCCGTACCAATTAAAGCAATAGCGACAGGACACAAATTCAGATCATGATGGGTGATTCGCATAGTAGTCCCTTGTCCCTTTAGCCGTTACAGCTTCACCAATTCGGTTGAGGGCATGCACATAGGCCGCAGTCCTTACAGAGATTGTTTTAGTTTGAGCAATTTGCCAAATTGTCTCCGTCTCCTCCACCATCTTTTGCTGAAGCTGCTTCTGCACCTCTGCCTTCGTCCAGTAGAGACCACTCCGATTTTGCACCCATTCAAAATAGCTCACCGTGACGCCCCCCGCATTTACCAAAATATCCGGGAAGACCGTCGTGCCAGACTCTACTAAAATTGCATCTGCGGCTGAAGTGACAGGACCATTAGCCACCTCGAAAATATATTTCGCCTTGATCTGCTGGGCATTATCAGCCGTGATTTGATTCTCCAAAGCAGCAGGAATCAACACATCCACGTCTAAGGCCAACAGCTCTTCATTCGTGATCGTGTCATGCTCAATAATGCTGCAGACACTGCCATCACAATAGACCGCCTTCATGGAGCGGCTGGCGTCTTTATGCTTGCGGATACTGGCAATATCCAAACCTTGCGGGGCATAAATACCGCCCTGAGAATCGCTAACGGCAACGACTTTATAGCCCACTTTATTTAGCAGCTCGGCAACAACCGCTCCAGCATTACCAAACCCTTGCACCGCCACTGTGGTTTGCTCAGGAATCAGCTCCAACTTTGGTGCCATCGCTTCAATCACGAAAAAAGCTCCCATCCCCGTGGCTGTGTTTCTGCCTACACTGCCCCCAATTGCTAGGGGTTTTCCCGTGACCACTCCTCGGCAAATTTGGCGTTTGATAATGCTGTACTGATCCATCATCCAGCCCATAATCATCGGGTTGGTATAGACATCGGGAGCCAGAATATCCACATCCGGGCCAATAAAATCAGCAATGGCATCAATATAGCCTCGGCTTAAACGCTCTAGCTCCATCCGGGAGAGGGATTTAGGGTCGACCGTAATCCCGCCTTTGCCACCGCCAAAGGGCAAGTTTAGGGCAGCACATTTAAAGGTCATCCAAAATGCCAAGGACTGGACTTCATCAATGGAGACGCCGGGATGATACCTAACCCCACCCTTAGCCGGACCGCGAGTGTCGTCATAGCGGACACGATAGCCTTGAAAGATTTTCAGTTCGCCATTATCCATACGCACCGGAATGGAGACTCCGAGTTGGGCCTTAGGATATTTCAAGGTTTCCAAAACATCTTCGGGTAAATCCACATGCTCTAAGGCAGTGGTTAGGCGGTGAGTGGCATCGCTAAAGAGTTGATCATCCGTACCCACGAGACTATCCTGCTGTGAAGGGCTGATTCTAGCGTACTCTCGACTTTGGGTTTGGGCGTGCGATCTCAGTCGAGATTCAACAAACATAACGAAACGCAACCATTAATCGCTGCAAAGCCAAGGACCGGCAAAAAGAACAAATCACGCTATTATTCTCTAAAACCCAAGGAAGGGGGAACAATGCAATCACTCCGATTCATTGCAATGGGACTGCTGAGTCTATGGCTATGGCTTGGTTGGGGCACGCCAGCCTTGGCCGTTGACAATCTGGAAGAACAGGTTTTACAGATTATTCGAAATCACCCTGAAGCCATTATTGAGTCGGTACAAACCTATCAACAGAACCAAAAACAGGCCCAGCAACAAGCCCAGCAAGCGGCGATCGAAAAGCTGAAGCCTAATGCTTTAGTCGGAAGCTCACCTACCACGGGTGCTCAGAATAGCCCCAACTTATTAGTGGAGTTTTCTGATTTCCAATGTCCCTTTTGTGCCCAAGCCGCTAGCGATGTGCAGGCCTTTTTGCAGCAAAATCCGAATCAATTCACCTTTACCTATAAACATCTCCCCCTCCAGTCCATCCATGACCAAGCCCTGTCTGCAGCAAAAGCAGCTTGGGCTGCTCAGCAACAAGGACAATTTTGGTCCTACCATGATGCACTTTTTACTCGACAAGATGAATTAGGGGACAAGCTCTACACGGACATTGCCCAGCAACTGAAGTTGGATCTGGCGCAGTTTGATCGCGATCGCAACAGTGATGCCGCCCTTAAAGCCATCAATTCAGATCTAGATCTGGCCCAAAGCATCGGGATTACGGGAACGCCATTTTTTGCCCTCAACGGCCAAGTCTTACCCTTGCCCTTCAATGGCTCAACCGTCAACGCTTTACTCAAAAACTGATAATCAACACCAAGGCAAAGACAAAACTGCACTTCTCAGCTAAGCAATTGCACTTGTTCAGCACCCGAATCTCTTTGAGCAAATCGCTGCAGACGATTGACAGAAAAACCACAGCTTGCAAACTACCGCTAGATATGGGTTTAGCCTTGATAGATCAAGAAATGTAAGGCTCGCAGTCTTGCTAGCAGTTCTTCCATGATGAAGGGCTTCATCAAATAATCGTCGGCCCCAGCATCCAGGCCAGCAATGCGATTTTCAGGTTGCCCCAAAGCAGTCAACATCAAAATGGGAAGTGGATTTTGGCGGTCTCTAAGTCGCTGACATAGCTCTAAACCCGAGAGTTCTGGCAGCAGCCAATCAAAAATGGCAACCGTGTAATCCGTCCACCGGCTTTCTAAACAGTGCCACGCTTGTGCCCCATCAGTCACCCAGTCCACCACATACTTTTCGCCGACCAGCACTTGTTTAATTGCCTGTCCCAAATCTCCTTCATTTTCTACCAGCAGGATTCGCATTGTCTCAGCTCCTGACCATGAAGCCGATTCTACTGAGACTATTGTCATTTCATCTGGTTTTCATCTACTCAGCACAATCCCAACTGAATCCAAACTCAAGTATATTAAACAAGTGAAAAGCAACATCCCCAATCCTGCAGACTAGTGGTTTTAAGTGATTGGCTTCAATGAACTAACGGCCCTCTTCGGGGGGATATTAATTGGTACCAGTGCCACAGTGCTACTGCTATTCAATGGCCGTATTGCCGGGATCAGCGGCATTGTGAATGGTGCAATTAGCTTCAAATCTGCGGAAAGCTGGCGGTGGATATTTATCGTTGGCATGCTAATGGGCAGCGCCCTCTACGAGTACGTTCTTGCGGCTCAGCCCACCCCCATTTCTACCTTCGCGCCGTGGGCAATGCTGGGCGGTGGTTTCCTTGTTGGATTTGGCACGCGGATGGGAAATGGTTGCACCAGCGGGCACGGCGTCTGTGGTTTGGGTCGCCTGTCTCTGCGATCGCTGGTTGCAGTCCTGACTTTTATGGCGAGCGCGATCGCAACGGTCTTTCTCACCCACCACGTTCTACCAGGCGGATTGTGAGGAAAATAGGATGCAACAGCTGATCGCTTTACTCTCCGGCATCCTATTTGGCCTAGGACTCGGCCTGTCCCAAATGGTGGATCGAGAACGGGTGATCGGGTTCCTAGATATTGCGGGAAAGTGGGATCCAACCCTCATTTTCGTGCTTGGAGGAGCCGTGGGGGTAACGCTTTTAAGTTTTCGCTGGGTTTTGGGTCGCAAGCAGCCCGTGCTGGTCAGTACCTTCAGCATGCCCAACCGCAAAGACATTGACCGGAAACTGATCACCGGAGCCATCATCTTTGGAATTGGCTGGGGCATCACAGGCTACTGCCCCGGTCCCAGCCTCACAGCCCTCGTACTAGGGATTTGGAATCCGGTACTGTTTGTAGGCGCTTTCGTTGCTGGATCGTTGGCATATCGGCGGTTTCAGCAATAAATCCCTTGGCCTGCTCAGCGAAGCGGTGACTTCCGTCGCACCGCCGCTCCATGGACATCACTGCGCTCCAGCCCTGTATAGGCATGTCCTCCCGGTGCACTGCCTGTGGCAGTGTCAACCGTGTTCGTCGATCTCAGCACGCCAAACAAACGTCCTGAGGCCCCGTTCTGGGTCAGCTTGATTAAGCCAACACCAGGGCAACTCCCCTGCGCAGAATGATTCACCGAGACGGGGACAGGCCCTCGCAGGGCGACCACCAAATACTGACCGTCGGGCGTTGCTTCCAAGAGATCGGGCGCTGGATCGTTTTTGGGTAACGCAGGGTCATCTGACACCGATGTAGCAGCACAGGCTCCCAGTCCTTGACCTTTTCCATTAGCAGAGGTGAGGTCATAAGTACTTCGTTCAAGCGTCTCTGTGTTGATGACGTCCACCGTGTTTTGAATGCGGTCTACAGTGTGGATGAATTTGCCTGAAGTCGTTTTGGCCATACCGTGGGAATCACGCCGAGTGGTGGTTCCGGGTAGTTGGCCTGTGTCGTTGGTCGCTGCGCCCTGAGCACTGCCGATGGTGGCAGTATTAGTGCTGTCTCTAAAGATCACCTGCGGCTCAGGCTGACTAGCGGTGGAGCTAAAGGCTGAGTCATCCAGGGTGTAGATGGTAAAGGTGGATTGGGTTGCCCCTGCGCTAGAGGCTGAAACCCCTGCATTCAACCACATATTTTTGTTGACCTGCACACCGCCACAGCCTGCACCATTGATAGCTTGATTGCCGTATTCACCCACAATGGTCATCGGTGTCGTCGTTGTATCTGCCACCAGTAGCCCACCAGCGCCAAAGGTGATATAAGCCTTATTGCTGTCAGAAACAATGGGGCAAATAATGACGTTGTTGGGGCGTCCCCCTTGGTCACCATCAGCCTCAGCAGCGCACCCATTCTCTTTACAGTCCCCTTTCGGGGTTAAATCCCCTAAGGCATCTGTGTCGTAAGCCCCCGAAATACTGCCGAGCATCGGCTGCCCTTGAGCGTTGTTACCAAGATAGACCTTAGGCTGATCGGTAATCTGCAAGCCTTTACCCACTCCCAAAGCTGCAGCCCGATTCAGCGTTGCTTGGGTAATTTTGCCATTACTGTCCCGTTCAACGTCAATCCGCTCTAAAACTTTGCCATGCAGGTTGGCCACCAACAGTGCTGAACCATCTGCATTCCAGAAAGACATGTGAACAGAACGACCACTAGAGGTACCTGACACCCGGAAGAGCGCGATCGCAGCTTTACTCTCTCCATCCATAATCCCTACATAGCCACCATCTGGGGCAAAAATATTCAAGTTCATGTAGCGATTTTGCGGATCGGGCAACATACCATGTAGTCGTCCAAACCCAGACAAATCTTCCAGCGTTTTGCCCGTAGCACCATCACTATCATGCTCAGCCAGATTGCTCGGAAACACATCGTAGAGATTACATGGACCTGCTCCTGCGGCGTTGTTCCCATCACAGCCGAGCGGTTGCGGGGCTTTGTTTGCCCTCAGTTTCCCTTGGATATCCTGACTGTCCCAAATCCAGAGCCAACTCCCGCTCACCCCGGGTGCCCCAGCATCAGCTCTAGAATTGGACTGATCTGACCCCCAAATCTCATAGTCAATAGAAGATTGCCCCAGAGCTGAACCGCTGACAAGACATCCTAAACCCAAAGGTAAAGCGACAACTGCAGTAATGGCATTCGATCTTAGCCGTCCGAAAACACGTTCCATAGCTACCTGATTAGTGTATCTTGCGACACATTTTAGAATTCAGCGGTGACAAAGCGACCTAGAGTAACAAGAATTAAACCAAGCGAACGCGGCCAAAGTTAGCGTTCAAAAGGTCTGGGTTCAAGTAATTTAACAAGTTTTGATTTATTGCTATTTTCTAGCTTTTATAGTCAACAGCTAGAATGACTAAATACAGATGAGTCAGCAGTTTGAGAGCAAAAAGTGATTTTCCTTATATTAATAAATCATTAGCATTGCTGAACTGCAGGCAAAATGGTTTATCGACCAACTCAGCCTATCCCTCCATCAACCGAAAAATGGCCCCCTGCTAAGCAGGGGGCCATCTAAAAGGAAAACACAATTGGGTTATTAGACCGCTACGGGCTCTTCCGCAGTCTGGACATGGGATTCAGGATGAACCTTAGCCAGCATCTCTCGGAGGCCCTCGCCTTCAATCACCTCTGACTCCAACAACTGCTCCGAAATCGTCTCCAGTAATTCCTTATTCTCTTTGAGAATACTCAGAGCTTCCTGATGAGCGGTTTCCACTATGCCCTTGACTTCCTTATCAATGGCTTTGGCTGTTTCATCACTGACCATTCGTCTCGCATTCATACCGCCACCGAGGAAGTTATTCTGCTGACCCTTGTCATAAGCCAGGGGTCCTAACACTTCACTCATGCCATAGGAGGTGACCATTTGCTCGGCTAAGTCCGTGGCTCGCTGTAAGTCATTGGATGCACCTGTGGTGATGCTACCAAAGATGACTTCTTCTGCAGCTCGTCCACCTAGAAGCGTGGCAATCTGACCTTTGAGTTCAGCTTCGTTTAACAAGAAGCGATCTTCTGTCGGGACCTGGAGGGTGTAGCCTAAGGCTGCCATACCTCTAGGAACAATGGAAATCTTCTCCACTTGATCCGTACCAGACATCTTGGCTCCGACGAGGGCATGACCGACTTCGTGATAAGCAACGATCTTCTTCTCTTTGTCGTTGAGGACGCGGCTCTTTTTCTCTAGTCCAGCAACGACGCGCTCAATGGCTTCGGCAAAGTCTTGAGTCTCAACGACCTTGCTGCCTCGACGGGCGGCTAATAGGGCGGCTTCATTCACCAAGTTAGCGAGGTCTGCGCCAGCAAAACCTGGGGTACGGGTAGCCATGGCTTTAAGGTCTACGTTCTCACCCAGCTTCACTTTCTTGGCATAGATTTCCAAGATGGCCAGACGACCTGTGAGGTCTGGACGATCTACGAGGACTTGGCGGTCAAAGCGACCGGGACGCAGAAGGGCGGGGTCTAAGGTTTCAGGACGGTTGGTAGCAGCTAGGACGATAACGGTGGCATCTCCGGCTCCAAAGCCATCCATTTCGGTGAGCAGCTGATTGAGGGTTTGCTCGCGTTCGTCATTACCGCCGACGAAACCATTTCCACCAGCCCGAGATTTACCAATGGCATCAAGTTCGTCAATAAAGATAATGCAGGGGGCTTTCTTTTTAGCTTGTTCAAACAGGTCACGGACTCGGGCCGCACCGGTACCAACAAACAGTTCTACAAATTCTGAACCAGAGATGCTGAAGAAGGGCACGCCTGCTTCACCAGCGACGGCTTTGGCCATTAAGGTTTTACCAGTTCCAGGAGGACCCACTAAGAGAACACCTTTGGGAATCTTGGCACCAATCTCAGTAAAGCGTTGGGGAGACTTGAGGAATTCTACAATTTCTTCGAGTTCAGTTTTAGATTCTTCTACACCAGCCACGTCATCAAAGGTGACTTTGTTGTCATCGCCTTCGACGTAGACTTTGGCTTTGTTTTTGGTGACGGAGAGGGCTCCTTGGGGACCACCGCCACCGATGCCGCCGCGGCTGAAGAATTGGAAGATGGCGACGAAGATGACGGGGGGGATGACCCAGCTCAATAGGGTGGTGAACCAGCGGTTGCTAGGAGGGGGAGTGGCGGCGAATTCGACGCCTTTGGATTCGAGAAGTTTGGGCAGCTCTAGGTCGAAAATCGGGGTGGTTTCTTGGACTTGACCCGGGTTACCATCCATATCTTTCATCTGATAACGAATGACATTCTGGCCAACGGAGACCCGAGCCACTTGCTCGTCCTGAACTTGTTCGATGAAAAAACTATAGGGCACTTTAGAGACGCGGGAACCATTACCAAAGGTCAAGACTAAATTGACAACGAGTAAGGCTAAAGGAAGCAGCAGCAAAATGGTGCTGAGAGGATTGGGACGTGGGCGTCGTGGTTTATCGTTTACTGGCATGAGAATGTCCTTAGTTAAAAAATGATGCGGATGGTTTAAGGGAGTAAAAAAGCTTCAATGACCCGAAAGTTGAGCCACCCAAAAAGTGAAAATCTGAACGGTTGTAGCGCTGATTTGCAAGAAGTTAGCTCTTTGCCATGATGCAGCCCTTTGAGTGATGACACATCTGCTTTAAGGCGTAGATAGCCATCCTAGGGACTCATTCTTTAGGCAAGTAAGCCCAGACGTTTGCCGTTATCGCGTGCTAGTCGAATCCAACCCTGACGACGACTCCGATCAATACCAATCTGATTGCAGAAGTTGGTAATGGCTTTTGAATGCAGGGCAATGGCTTTCCCACGGAGTTTGATAAATCTGGGTTGACCGACAATGTTGCGGACTAGCACGACGAGGGGAGCAAACATGATGAATTCCTTTTGTGTAACGTTATGTTAAATATTTTAACTAATTTGTAACATAATGTCAACAAAAGTTGCGAGTATTTAAAACTGATGGTACTTAATTCATTAAGGTATAAAGATCCCAAAAAACAAATTAAATCAGCTTATAAAAGAGTAAATTCAAGAAAAGCTGATTTATTGAGATTTTTATTAGATAAAACTGAATAAAAAGAAAAATAAACGCAATATAGTCTTTTTGTTTTAAACCATCATTCTCCCGGTGAAAGCGACAATCTAAGATTCCCAACTCAAAGGATAGGCTACCAAAGTGTAAATTTTCTGTTACAAAAAAGCTACTCTTGCAGGCAGAAGAGTAGCTGATGCGCAGATTGAGATTGGAAATCGTTGCTTAGCAAGCCATATATTCTTGCAGCATCACTTTTTGCGATCGCAAAATCTTAAAGGCTTCCCGCTCAACCCGGCGAACCCATTCCCGGCTGACGTTTAGACGTTCACCCACCTTTGCTAAGGTCAGCGGATTTTGGTCAATCAGGCCGTATCGCAAAGTAATCACTTCCCGCTGCTGCGGGCTGAGGTCTTGAAGCAGCTTGGCTAAATCCGAACGCAGAGAAGAGGCCGTAGCATAGGTATCGGGAGATTCATTAGGATCTTCTAGCAATTCCCATAGCTCTGTATTTTGCTGGTCACCAATCTGAATATCTAACGAGATCGAGCGACGCGCATAGTTAAGATAGTCTTCAATCTTTTTAGGCGCGAGGTCCATCTCTACCGCTAGCTCTTGCACAGTAGGGTCGCGATGGAGTTTTTGCGACAGTTGGCGTCTGACCTTGCGCAGCTTACTGAGTTTTTCATTGATATGAATCGGTAAGCGGATGGTTCGTTCTTGTTCTGCGATCGCACGAGTCATGGCTTGACGAATCCACCAGTAGGCATAGGTAGAGAAGCGATAGCCTTTCATCGGGTCAAATTTTTCGACACCCCGTTGCAGACCAATTGTGCCTTCTTGGATCAAATCCAAAAACTCAACTTTCGCTTTATTGTACTTCTTGGCAATTGAGACCACCAGGCGCAAATTAGATTCCACCATTTTGCGATTGGCTTTGTGGCCTAACTTCAATTCTTTTTGCAGTTGCGCTACAGACACTTGGGCTTTTTCTGCCCATTCTTTTTGGGTCGGCTCTCGGTCAAGGTGATCTTGCAGTTCCTGCTTCATCTCCTGCAAAGCTGTTAGGCGTTGTACCTGCTTGCCAAAGATGACTTCTTGTTCATGATTCAACAGAGGAAAGCGGCTAATCTCACGCAGGTAGGTAGTGATTGAATCTTTACTAACAAATGAATTTTTCATAATGGCAATGTTTGGGTAAACACAGATAACTGATAAATAAAACTCCCCGGCACATGCCGGGGAAAAAATATTAAAGATGAACTAGAGTCGTTCTAAACCCAAAACACTGGTTTAGAAGTTTAGTAAGGCGGCAATCTGACCGACAATTCCTTGACCGGTCAGCACTTCAGTCACCAGGGCAAGAAAGAATCCCATCATGGCCAAGCGACCACCAAAGGTTTCTGCAAAGTCGGTGAAACCCCAGATTGGATTTTGTGTACTCATAGCGTTGGACTCCGTAAACGAGAAATGAATCTTATGTAAATAAATGTAACTTAATGTGTAACGTTTTGTCAAGAATATGAAAACATCGCTTCCTTCATATGCTCGAAATGAGGATTTCACAAGGGTTTGGACTTCTCATATTGAGGAGACATGTTGTTACATACCCCCAAAAGAAAACCCCAGCTATGTAGCTGAGGTCAGTTTGATAATGAGAATTAAGCTGCTGGGCTTTACCAACGGCAAGCCTTTATCTGGCGAGGATTAAAGGCATTTTTGCAGTTTGGCTGGCTACTAACAGAGAAGGATTGAACTTTTTGGGGCTGCACTAAGTCAGCTGGTGTAGGCTCCAGAGCACTGCAAGATAGTGATTTTTAGCCTCTATCAATGCAGTGCAGGCAAGGCATGAGGGCTATTTCATCTCTTTCAGGTTGAGCTAGATATGATTGGCCCATCAACCTGAGTGCTTACATCAAACCCCAGAAATGCAACACGCCTTTGCCTGTCACCAGTTCAATCACGATAGCGGCGTAGAAACCCACCATAGCTAAGCGACCGCTCCAAGCTTCAGCAAAGGGGTTAAATCCAAAGAAATTATTAGATGTATTCATGTGAGTAGACTCCGATTAATGCATGTGTGTCGTAACTTTATGTAAATAAATGTAACAGAAATGTAAAGACATGTCAAACAATTAAGGGCTTTTTGTTCAAACTATGGATATTCAAGATCTTGTAAGGTTTGAGCCTACTGACATCCAGGTCTATCGTTGTCCACACAACCCTAATCCTGGGTTGAACTGCATCTGTCCCTTGCCCATCAAAGAGCAATTGTTGTCTGTCTCCAGTGGCGTCTCTGTCACCGAAAGCGCAAACTTTGACACAACAATGCAGTGAACCGACTACCAACTGCTAAACTCAAGTTCTAGAAGCCTCTAAGAATATGTAAAAAAACTTCATATTCATACTTTATTGGGCTTTTTATTCATGGTTCAAAGAGTATTAGTCTCTTCAACGTTGTCTGTCTTTGGATACTAAAGTAGTTTGAAAGATCAGCAGCAAAAAATTCTAGTCGCTGATGATGAAGCTAGCATTCGTCGGATCCTAGAAACTCGTCTCTCCATGATGGGGTTCGTTGTCATCACTGCCGCTGATGGCGAGGAAGCCCTGCAAGTGTTTCAGCATCAAGAACCAGATTTGATTATTTTGGATGTCATGATGCCCAAGCTGAACGGGTATCAGGTCTGCCAATCCCTACGGCAAGAATCAGATGTCCCCATCATTATGTTGACGGCTCTTTCAGACGTCGCCGATCGGATTACGGGTCTGGAAATGGGCGCAGACGACTATATGGTCAAGCCGTTTTCTCCCAAAGAACTAGAGTCACGCATTCGCTGTATTCTTCGACGGATTACAAAATCCCACTCTTCTCACCATAAATCAGCCGGAGTGATTCAGGTCGGCCATCTAGAAATTGATACCAATAAACGCCAAGTCTATAAAGATAAAGAACGCATTCAGCTCACTCATCTCGAATTTAATCTACTAGAGCTGCTGGTTAGCCGCCCCGGAGAACCCATCTCTAGAGTTGAATTTTTACAAAAGGTTTGGGGCTATAGCCCTGACGGCAAGATTGATACCCGTGTCGTCGATGTTCATATGTCGCGCCTCCGGAACAAGCTGAAAGAAGATACGGAAGAACCCGACTTGATCTTGTCTGTACGAGGCGTAGGCTATGCCATCCAACGGGGTGATTAAGGCTATCTCTGGTTCCTTGACGCTTTAAAAAGCAAAAAGCTGAGGCAGTACCTCAGCTTGGCATGGATGATGGTGTTCGCAACTATGCGCCGGTCACAATCTGGACAAAGGTGAGATTGGTGGCCAGTTCAATTAATAAAATTCCGAAGAAGCCGATCATAGCTAGACGGCCACTATATCTTTCAGCATCCTTATTAAAACCAAATACAGGTTCGGCTTTAGCAGCAGTCTTAGGCTCTACTGCAAAACGATTAACGCGACCGCGATCGTCAGAGGTATATCCGCTAGATGTCATGTGTGTAAGCTCCGTAATTGATTATGTAAATAAATGTAACACAAGCAAGCAATTTTTGTAAAGAAACATTGCGAATCTCTGATCTATTCCAAACGTTATGCATTGTTATCCAGTTGAGCCAGCTTATAAATCCGCTATATTCTGGACCCAGTGCTCTAGACCCAAGCCGTTTTACATCCCTAGCCCTTGTCACTTGTGAACCTCAGACCTTCACTCCCTAAACACCCCCACTATGGGCGCTGGGCGCTAATTCTGATCGGTGTGATCGCAGGAACAGGTGCCATCGCCTCTCAGTTTGTGCAATGGCCTTTAGGGTCTTCTTCAGCTGTCCAGGTCTGTTCCCAGGTTCCCACCACTGATGTCACCTCACGCCTAGAGAATTTGGGTTCGCCTTTTACAACCGGCCAGTATGCCAAGTCTCAACCCTATGCTCGCAATGTGTGGGTCATGGTGCCCTTTCAAAATCAAATCTATCTAGGCCATGGCGATAGCAATGCCAATCAAGGGCCAATTCCTTTGTGGTTTTTCGACCCCAATGCCAACCAGTTTCAGTTCAAGTTCGTTGCCCCAGAAGAAGAGATTCGCAGCTTTCAGACCATTGACTCGGAATTATATACCCCTGGGATTGATGCCCGAGAGAGCTGGGACTTGGGCAATATCTACCGTCTTCAACAGCAGGAGTGGCAAAAAATTCGCACCTTGCCCGGGGGAGTGCATGTCTGGTCCATTGCAAAATTCGCAGACCAATTATGGTCCGTGATCCGCAGGTCAGACAACCGGGGCTATTTAATCACCTCCAGGGATAAAGGACAGACCTGGCAAGATATCCAAACCTTGAACACCAGTCCTGCCCATATGGCCCGGTTTGAAAAGTCCCTGTATATCTTTGTCGGCGGACGTCCTTGGCAGGTTGGGTCAACCCTCAAGCCGATTCAACGGCAAGATTTAGATCGAACCACTCTATTCCCCAATCACTCGCAAGCCACTCAGGTCAGGAAAACGGCGGTTTTCCAATCCCAGCTGGCTTATATCAGCAAAGGCTCCCGGTATATCTCTCATACCTCGCAAGCCATCCGAGTGCTCAACAGTGCAGATCCTCATCTTCAACCCCCCGGTTTATTTATCGCTACCTCCCTAGCCTCCAACAACACCCAGGTGCAGCGCGTCCAATTGAAGCCCCAGGAAGTCCCTTGGGATGTGATTACAACCCCGAAAGGCCTATTTGTTTTGACCAGTGAGCGACAGCGGGGCGCGGGCAAACTCCGATTTATCAATCGTGTCAGGCAAGCCAATCACCCTCAGCACTGGTGTGAAATTCTGCGGTTTGAAGCCGATACCTTTGCGCGATCGCTCACCCAATACCAAAACCAATGGTATTTCGGCCTAGGCACGGATTACGGTGCCGAATATGGCCTTAAGTCTTATACCCCTACGGCCCATCCCCTCTCGGGTACTATCCTCCGCACACCAAGCCCCTAGCCCATTTCTAGAGTGGTCACTCCATAAATTTCATCTAAGGGTAGCTCTGGAAACTCCCCCTTATACATGCGGCAATTACTAAACAAAGGAATAGCCTGAACGTTTTTCATCAGCTGATTCGCCTGTTCATTACTTTTCGGCACATCCATATAAACGGGCTGATCAGGGGGCGGTATCTGCAAAAGAGCGGCCAACAGCTGCTGAGCCACCTCAGCCCTATCGGCAAAGAGGGGTCCAATCCGGTACCCCATATCTGCCGGACGAATCAGGCCATAGCCGAGCAGCTGATCCGCCTGAACGAATCCCCAGCCCTGCATTTCTGGGCTTCCTAGCCAATGCTGCAAGAATTGCGATCGCATCCCCACAAAATGACGCGTATCGTAGTCCAGCACTTGCTCAAACGGTATGGCATGAATGGCCTGCAACAACGACGCAACTGGATCGCCATTACCAGACTGCAGTTGATGGCGAACATGCAAACAAGATTTGACAAATCCATGGCGGAGATAGGTATCCTGCAGAGCCACCGCCCCTTCTAGGCCAATACAGCGAGCCGGAAGTGAAGCAATCGCTTTCTCCCATAAAAATCGACCATAGCCATGGCCTCGATGGCGATGATCGACCAAATAACAGCCTAAAAACCCAAAGTCTGCATCATAAGCAGCCGCAGAAATACAGCCCACGGGCTGATCCCCTAACCAACCCACCAGCAGACTATTTTGTCGCCAATACACTTCCAAGTCATACCGGCCCGGATTCCAGGATTCTTGTACAGCCCAAGCCCGAATCCTAGGGAGATCTGTTTGTTGAGCCGGCCGGATTTGGAAGTCCATTCATTGCCTCAGGGGTGAGTAGGGGTAGGCCCCCCGATCATAAAAGTGAATAGACAAGAGGTCCCTGACATCCATACATCTTTTACAATTTGATCACAGTAACCGAAGGTCTAGCCATGACCGAGTTAAATAATGCCGTCGTTCTCTTAACCGGAGCAACCGGGGGATTTGGCCACGAGCTGACTCAACTGTTGTTAGAGGCAGGCAGTCGAGTGATCCGCACGGATATCGATGGGGCCTTGCTGGAACAGCAGGCCGAAAAACTCAATCCAGACCGCCACCCCGGAGAACTACTGCCCAGTTTTGTGGCCAACTTGGGCACGGCAGACGGGTGTGAGGATCTTTATCAGAACGTTCAAGCCCTCAATCATCCTGTTGATATTTTGATTAACAATGCTGGCATTGCCCTCTATGGACGCATGGATGAGACCCCAACCGAACGCTGGGAACTAATGATGCAGCTCAATCTCTTGGCTCCCATGCGCTTGAGTAACCGGTTTGTAGCAGATATGATTACCCGCCGCCAGGGCCATATCGTGAATATTTCATCCGTCGCTGGCTGGATTGCTCCAACCGGGTTAACCGGCTATGCCGCCAGTAAATTTGGGCTACGGGGGTACAGTGATGGGGTCCGCAGCGAGGTGAAAGACTTCAACATCAAAGTCACCACGGTCTACCCCTTTTTTAGCCGGACGCCGATTCTCAACTCAGATAGCTTTGGCTCCCTCGCTCAGGGGAAATCGGAACTGCCCCACTGGATGACCACAGATCCCCATAAAATCATGCAAGCCACCCTTCAGGGCATTCAGCAGAACAAACCAGAAGTCTTTCCGGATCTGCCTGCCCGAGTCCTAACCCGGATCAAACGATATTGTCCGGGCCTGCTCCAATGGACCACGAACCAGATCAAACGACAATACCAAAAACCGTCTTAACGCAGTTATTCACTCGAAAATCCGTGCAAACAACCTCCGAAAAATATCTAATTATTGGTGCTGGCTACGCAGGCTTGGGAATGGCTCAGGCTCTAAAAGAAGCAGGGATTCCCTACGATCAGGTGGATGCCAGCGATGATATCGGCGGGAATTGGTACCATGGCGTTTACGAAACGGCGCATATCATCTCTTCTCGTAACATCACTCAGTTTACGAACTTCCCTATGCCGGAAACGTATCCTGACTTTCCCAGCGCCCAAAATATGCGGGATTACATTAACGCCTTTACCGATCATTTTGGATTACGAGACACCATTGAACTCAACCGCGAAATCACCTTTGTTCGCCCTGTCGAAGATAATCTCTGGGAAGTTAGCTTTGCCAATGATGAACAGCGACTCTATCAAGGGGTTGTGCTCTGTAATGGCCATCACTGGTGCAAGCGACTGCCAAAATTTGAAGGGCATTTTAACGGAGAAATCATTCACTCCAAGGACTACAAACGCCCTCAACAGCTCATTGGCAAACGCATTTTAGTGATCGGTGCGGGTAATTCAGCCTGTGACTTGGCCGCCGAAGCCGCCCGGGTGGGGGCTAAATGTGTCTTGAGTATGCGGGATACCCCTTGGTTTATTCCCAAAACCTTTGCCGGTGTTCCCGTAGCCGACCTCAGCAAAAACAGTAAAGGCCCCAGCCCTCTCTGGTATCAACGGCTGATGGTGTATCTACTGATCCGTCTGACCTTTGGCAAACATGAAAGTTACGGTCTACCGACACCCAAGCATCGAATTTTTGAGAAACACCCCACCATCAATAGTGAAGTTCCCTACTACATCAAGCATGGTCGCATTACTCCTAAGCCGGGCATCCGCAAGCTAGATGGAGACTCAGTGGAATTTGAAGATGGCAGCCGCGAAGACTTCGACCTGATCGTTTGCGCCACGGGCTACTATGTGGCTTACCCGTTTTTAGCGCCAGAGCTGCAACGCGTTCAAGGCTCAGTGGTTAAATGCTATGACGGTGCATTTCTGGATGATTACAAGGGTCTCTATTTTGTAGGTTGGTATCAGCCTCGGGGCGGCATTGGTTCGATTATTAGTGCATTTGCCCCTGTTTTGGCACGCTATCTTAAGCTACAAGAAACAATTAATGTGCCCATCGGGTTAGTACTCAAAACCCTCGGTAAAACACTGCCAACGACCCATCTATTCGATCCACAGCAAATTTTTAGTGACTTAGAACAAACCGACCGTCAATTTAGCTCCATTACTCAAAAAGCCCATCAAATTGACGCCCAGCATCCTAACTTTAGGAACCAACCGCTACCTGCTCAGACCCATGACATGCTGAGAACAACCATGTCAAATTAGGTGGACCTGCTAGGGAGACTTGAATAAGCCCCATTGCTCATAAAGATAAGGTTATAGTCAAAAAAGAAGCTCCTACCTAGCCTTTATGACCACTGAAACCACCTCATCTCCCAGTACGACTGCAGCCGCTGTATCTGATTTAAACCCTTCTTGGCAAATTAAGCTGCTTTACGATAGCGCTTGCCCTCTCTGTTTGAGAGAAGTCAACTTTTTACAGAACCGGGATGCAGGTCAAGGGTTGGTAGCCTTTGTCGATATTGCAGACTTGAATTATGCCCCAGAAGAGAATGGCAACATTGACTTTGAAACGGCGATGGGAACGATTCATGCGTTATTGCCTGATGGCACGGTAATGGTGGGCGTCCCCGTTTTTCGCAAAGTCTATGAAGTCTTGGGGATGGGTTGGGTTTATGCCATCACCAAGTTGCCTATCATCGGTCCTATTGCCGACTTTATCTATGATATCTGGGCAAACTGGCGGTTGAAGTTGACAGGCAGAGCAGATTTAGCAACAATCCTAGCTGAACGACAACGGCAAATTGATTGCTCTACAGATCGGTGCAAGATTCCTGTGGAATAGACTTTTGGTCTAATCTTGCACTGGCTTATCCGCTTCTGAAGACTTTGCAGACAGCAGTTCCTGAGCATATTGATAGAGTTCAGGTTCAGTTTGCTGTTTAAGTAGGCGATCTTTTAGATCCATAAGGCCTGAAGAAAGGGATTCTGCCTGGTCTCGGTAATGAGCATTCGCAGCTAAAAGATCGGTAAAAACCAATCGCTCAATATCGTGGCGAGAGGGGAGTTCTTCTTGATCGCTGATATAGCTGTGATATTCAACCCCAGTGACTTCATATTTAATCAGCATGATTAAAGCTTTACTGAGGGTATGGAGTTGAGTCCTCAGCTCTTTCACATTCAAATCAGAACGCTCAAATCCAATTGTGCCCTGAATTTTTAGTTCTACGATGGCATCTTCTGTTTTGCCGTTTTTGTAGGCCGTTTCAATCGTAGTAATTGCCGCTGCTTCCAATTCTGCAGCCGTTTGCTTCGGATCTGCTTTTAGGTTTAAGCGCTCAATATGGCGTTGATAATAATCGGATTTGAGATCAGCTTTGATTCCTTTTTTGGTTAGGTTGACCAAGAACACCCCCCGAGGATTCTGGTCTTGGTTTTCAATCACGCTATTCGCTTCGATGGAGCCAGGGTTAAAAATCCAGCTTTCGGCAGAGTAGCTGCGGTGGATATGGCCAAGGGC
This sequence comes from Acaryochloris marina MBIC11017, assembly GCF_000018105.1. Classification (GTDB taxonomy): domain Bacteria; phylum Cyanobacteriota; class Cyanobacteriia; order Thermosynechococcales; family Thermosynechococcaceae; genus Acaryochloris; species Acaryochloris marina. The sequence continues at coordinate 3,263,790 of NC_009925.1, read as the reverse complement.
TAAATAATCTACACCTGCGGTTAGCAAGGGAGCAAAGTCTTGATAGCGCAATGCACCACTGTAGCGAGAGACATGTCCTTCTAACCCATGATGGAACATCATCACCGTATGATCAGGGCCAGAAGGGAGTTTTTCTATCAAAGGGGCTAAGGATTGAATTGCCTGAGGCGCAGCCGCTCCATACCACCGAGACCCAATCACTCGCACACCACAGTCAAGATCAATATAGCCTCCACGTTTAGTATCCGGATCCCAAGGCATCAACTGCTCATTCTCATCCGGTTCCAACAGCATTAGAAGATCCCAACTCGCTAGATATCGCAACCAACTGGTATTCGTTCCATAGAGGCAATAATCATGATTTCCTTCAATCGCTAAGACGGGTATACCGACTTCTTGTAATCGTCTCAGGCAGAGCTGCGCTTGATTGAGGATCGCAGGTAGCACTTGGCGATGCTCAAACAAGTCCCCAACAATCAGGACAAAGTCGACCTGGGGTTCAATGGCATAGCGTTCAAGCGCATCACTAAAAGCGTGAAAAAAATCTTTGGTACGCTCTGGTGAGTCATATTTGGTGTAGCCCAAATGTACATCAGCAACATGGAGGAAACGAGGCATAATGCTCTAATCCATACAAAATAAGTAGGGATAATTGTACTAGTCTATTTAGCACTATTTTTATTCAATCATGATAGAGATATCAAACTTAAAACTAGAAAGATTTTCAAGAGTGCTTGCTAAAGAAATTCTAGAATTCCTTACTGAAAAAAAGTCTTACACACTAATCACGCTTCAACAGATATAGAGTAGGACCGGCTATGCCAAAGACTTATTGTTGCCAAATAAAATAACACATACTATTTTCGACATATGCTCATCTCGAAAATGAATTTTTCAGTTTATGTAATTGTAAACCACTGAAAATACCGTCATCAAGCCATAGCATCGATCATCAGATCGCTATAAATTCAAGGTGACATTCGTTGAACCAAGCAAGTTGGTCAAGAACCTCCATTCACATAATCACCTGTCTTATAATACTATCTATAAATCGAAAATATTTTATCTGCATTAAGAGAGTCATTCCAAAAGAATCTCTATAAATCGGTAAAAATTATGATTCATGACATTATATCGTGGGTGTCTACCATTGCAACCAGTAGCAAAGCCAACCCATCTGATGCCATTGAAGTGGCTAGCAGTTGGCAAAACATTCTAAATACATTAGGTACGTCTTCAATAATTACAGCACTAGCAAAGATTACTGAGAACGCTCCTACAGTTATTGAAGGCATACAAAAAACCATTCATAATTTATTCCCTAGACAAGCAAAAATCAAAGATCAAGAAATCTTATTTACTCGTCAAACCTTACTCAAAAAAGTTTGGAAAGAAGTCATTTTAAAACTTAAAGACTCACGATATGAATCCAAATTTCGTATTGGTCTTCAGCATAAGACAGCTCTTCTCACAGTCATACCACCTAATGAAAATTTTTCAGACAAGAAAACACCACGAATCCTAAATTATGCAGATCACCCAACAACAGTTTCTTTTTTAGAGCATGACTATATAAAAGGTAGATGCCTCATGCTTGGAGAACATGGGTCAGGAAAAACTGATGAGTTGCTAGAAACAGCTAAACAACTTCTTTTAGAAGAGATAGTTTTTCTACAAAAACATAAAACACTATCTGACAATCCTATCCCAATACCTTTAGACCTATCTCAATATTCTTATGAAGAACAAGAGTTTGAGAAATGGCTATTTACTCAGATTAAAAACAAATATGGCGTTCCAAAATCAGACACCAAAATATTAATTGATCAAAATCATATTTTTCTATTTCTAGATGGATTAGATGATCTAAGAGAAATAGATGAGTTAGATAGTATCAAATCTTCATACACAAAAAGTCAGAGGTTATGTATTCAATCTATAAATGGCTTCTTAGAACAGAATCCATTAACTAAATGTCTAATTTGCTGTAGAAGTGAAGGAAATGAAAACCCAGAAAGCAACACTCAAATATTTAAATATTTGAACGGAGTCATTAACTTAAAGAAACCTGATACACTTCAAATTCAAAGTTATTTTCATAACTTAGGTAAGGGATCACTCAAAAGTGTATTAAGCAAGAATTTTACTCATGAAGAGGAAGACATAACTTATTTACCTTTTTTCCTCTCTATGTTGGTAGCTGCTTATCAAGATGAAGATATTGATTCACTTACCATGCCACTCTGTCGTGATGAGATTATCGATAAATATATACATTATCAACTCAGTAAAGATGATCAAAATAGCATTCATAGATCAAAAAAATTGCCAACATCAGATAAGATTTTAGATTACCTAGGTTGGCTAGCCAAGAACCTTAGCAAAAGCAAAGATACCCATAAAACACCAACCTGTTTTTGGATTGAGGGTTTACAGCCATCTTGGTTAAAACCAGACCAAAAAAAATTTTTTAGACAGATAACTATACTAATTTTTTCACTAACCGGAGGATTAGTTGGTGGCTTCATTGGAAGGCTTTTAGATAGCCTAATTGGAGGACCAATATTCAAGTTAAACAGAGGGCTAATTGGAGGTCTAATAATTGGTCTAAGCTGTGGATTAAAACGAGGGCATGAAAAATGGAACACTGATATTAAAGTAACAGGAAAAACTAAGTTCTCTTGGACCAATTTCAGACAAAAGCTGATGTTCTGGTTAATAGGAGGACTATTTGGAGGACTATTTGGAGGACTAATTTTTAGGCAAACTTTTGGACAGACTGAAGGGCATATTGGAGGGCTTATTTTTGGACTAGTTGTAGGGCTAATTGAAGGATTAAGCGCTGGTATAGTTAAAGAATCAAAGAGAACTCACCATCCAAGTCCCAATCAAGGAATCAAAGAATCAATCGCAACTTCCATAAGTCTTGGACTAATTGGAGGGGTGATTGGAGGGGTACTTGGAGGGCTAGTGATTGTAGTACTTTTCAATTCAACAAGCTGGCTGATTGGAGGATGTATTTGCGGATTAACTATCGGACTTATCGTTATGCTAACTAGCGGACTTGAAGAAGTAATTAAACACATCTGTTTACGCTTTGTTCTTTTTCAGTCCGGTGTTGCCCCTTGGAACTTCGCAAAATTCTTGCAACAAGCTGAAAATTATCGCTTCATTCTGTGTGTTGCGGGGCATTATCAATTTGTTCATTACTACGTTCAGGAACACTTTAAAGAGCAATACTGCAGGCAAGATCCTGACAATATAGCAATACCAAGTCAAGAACAGACCAAGGAAGTGACTCAAGCCAGTGTTCGGTAGAATTTTCAACCCAAGAGGGTCTTGGCCGCTTTTGGTGATCTGAGAAGGTAGGGTAACGTTTGGCATAAACGGGCTGGCGCAGAAATCCTTCCATCTTCAAAACGCGAGTTCGCTGGCTCCGCGTTCATACCATGGTTATCTGTGTCCCCAGCAACTACGGAATGATGTAAATATTAAAATGCCGTTGTCCTGTGCACGGCTTGGTCATCAGTCCCATTAAAAATGCCAACATCTGGTCATGTAAAAAAGCGATAGTGCTTGCCGTCTTTTGACATTCCAAATTGCTCTGATTCCACCTTCGGGACAGGCAGCGGAACTCCGGTAAGAGAGGCATAACAAACAGCGAGTTTTTCTAGGCGTTTCGGGGAACACAATTCACAGAATGGTCGTTGTCGCGAACCCGACGCCTGAAGGAGAGGGTGGCCAGGGTGTACGCTGCATTCCTCTGCAAGTCGCACAAGTAGTCTCCAATTGCGGTCAACTCGTTGGGAAAGAACGCTATCCATTCTGGCGTAAAAATCAAAGGGATGAGAACTGCTGTTGAATTCGATCTGCTCCAGGTGCTTAAGATCTCGAAATCGACCACAATCTTCCGGCGCAGGTTTAATTCCTCCAAGACACAAATACTCAAGCTTTGTATTTGAAAAAAGTGGATCCATTTCCGTCCAGGGGAAAAAGCACCACATGGCCAACTCGCGCAAATTGAGAGTTGACAACGCCTCCAGATCTAGCGTTTTGGGACCACGCACGAACAAGCACTCAAGCGACGGCATGTTAGCGACAATGTCAAGACTCTCTAATTGACGCACATCGTTTAGCATCACATAGCGGCAACTCGAAAGACCAGCCAGGTTGAGGGATGACGGTATCCGGCGATGTGAGATCTGAAGTTGCTCAAGGCGGGGGAGAGTTTCAAGAACGGCCACGGTCTCAGCATCGAGATCGTTCGTCTTAACACACTTGATCGATTTGTGCCCAATCAAGGCGTCACGGTACTTCGTACAATAGCTATTCTGTCGCCCAGCCATCCACTCTTGGTAAAGATAGTCTTTGTAAGGCTCGATAACAGTAGGCACTTTACGGGTATAGGGCTGATGTTCAGGAAAGAATGGGTGGGACAAATACTGGTAAGCAGTCCTTTTGGCAATACCTAGATGATGAGCAATGTCAGTCACTCAATACCCCTGCTGCTTCAAGGCATGAGTTTGTTGATAGTTGTTCAATCGATGAGCACGACTCCGAGGACCTTGCTCATCGGGAGGCACCTTGCTTTTCTCGTTACTCTCTGGTGCATGTGGCTCAGGTACTTCAGATTTCAAGAGGGCTGCATCAACACTTTTCAGCGCAGGATAGTTAGAGTGAAATACCTTTTCCAATACTTCTTGTAAGTTCTTCAGCAGGTGGAAGCGATCTGCGACCTGAATGGCATTGGGCGCACCTTCACTTATGGCAGACTTGTAGGTCTTGGAGCGGTCACGAGAAAGGATTTCAACACCAGGGTGTTCTTCCAACCAAGCGACTAAAGTTTTTGCATCACGATCTGGTAGGAGGGCAATAGTCCGATGGTGTTCTAAGTCCACCAGAATCGTGCCATAGTGATGGCCACGCTGAAAGGCAAAATCATCTACCCCTAGAATCTTAGGGGTTGGGGCAGGGGGAGGCTCTAGCTTGGCAATAGAGCGTAACATCGTATTGCGACTACTCCCATAATTGATCTGATAGCTCAGCCTCGCTGCTGCGGCACCCCCAAGGGCTAGGCCAATCGAGGTAAGGTGTTCAGCAAACCGAATAGTCTTTCTGGCCCAAGGAACAGCAACCTTGGGCAATCGCTCAGTAAAGATGCAGCGTTTGCAAGCCTCGTTACGGCAAAAGAACTTGCAAACTTGAAGCAGAATGGTCAGGCAGAAATCCACACAGGGAAGGTCTCTCAGGGTTCGCTCATAACGACTGTGGACGCGGTGGGTGATTTGATTGCAGACTGGACAACATGCAAAGACTTGGGTTGAAGAAACATGGAAGGTTATTTGATGGTTAGAATTCAAGATCCCAACTTTCTAGATGGAGGGTGTCTTGGCACGGAAGGAATTGCTGGAGGAGTTCCATAACCAGATCTGGCAAGGGTTTACTTCTCTATCCTCTACCTCATAATTGGCATCACCAAAAGCGGCCAAGACCCTTCCAAGATCACTCCCTAGCCGTGATCCAAGTCTTAGTCTCCTAAAATTAAGTCGTTAAGATTAAAACAGATGCTGGTTTTTATTCTGGTGAATAAAACCTTGTCTAACCTCAAACAGGGTTAGGGTATCCTCGAACCAGAGTCATATGCTAACTAGGTAAGACATCCAAGCATCGGTTTATATGCCAATGGCATATTTTTAGGACACTGCATGAACATTCCCCAAAAATTTTCCACCCTGCTCCTAGGAACGGTTGCCGCCATGGTCTTGGCACCGCAAGTCACCCTCGCCCTTAGCCCCGCTGAAATTAACAAAGTCGCCAAACAAATCACTGTGCGGGTCGATAGCCAAGCCCCCGGCTCTGGCGTAATTATCAAACGCAATGGCAATCGCTATACCGTTTTGACCGCAGCCCACGTTGTGGCCACCGTCGATGAATACGTCGTGATCACCAATGATGGCCAGGAATATCCCGTCAATGTGCAAACGATTACCAAATTTCCTGGGGTTGACTTAGCCTTACTGGAATTTACCAGTGACCGCCCCTATACGGTGGTCAAAATTGGCGACTCTCAACAGCTCTCAGAAGGCAGCGAAAGCTACGTCGCCGGGTTTCCCAGCCGAACTCAGGCGTTGACAGATATTATCTACAACTTCACCACAGGCACGATTACGGCCAATGCCACTCGTCCCTTAAGTGATGGCTATGCCCTGGTTTATACCAACAACACTCTCCCCGGCATGAGTGGTGGACCCGTTCTAGATAAGGACGGCAAACTACTAGGCATTCATGGCCGTGCAGACACCACCACTACGGTTCAAAATCAAAATATCAACCCCGATATCTTTATCAAAACGGGGTTTAACCTCGGGATTCCGATTCATACTTTCTTGAAGATGGCCCCGGCCAATACCGTCACTACCCCCATTAAACCCATTACCTCTATCCCCTCTGCACCTTCCAGTGCCTCTGACTTCTACGTGCAAGCCTTAGATCAATATCGTCTGGGGAATATGGCCGGAGCGTTACGCAATACCACCCAGGCTATTAGCCAAAATTCTCAATTTGCCCCAGCCTATGCCCTGCGAGGCAGCATTCGCCTCGTCAAACAAGATCAGACGGGAGCCTTACAGGATTTTAATCAGGCGATTCAGTTGGACAAAAATCTGCTGCAAGCCTATATTGGTCGGGCTTTGGTGCAATCGTCTCTAGGGGATACGAGGGGTGCGATCGCAGATTACTCCCAGGCCATTCAGCTCCAGGGAGACCACGCCATTCTCTACTACAACCGAGGGATTGTATATCTCAACCAAGGTCAACAAGGGGCCGCCCTCACCGACTTACGCACCGCCGCCGATCTAGCGCTTAAAGACAACAACCAAGCTGATTATCAGCGAGCCTTAGAAGCGATCAATATTGCCTCCAAGAACTGCCGACAGTCGATTCATACCATTTGTGATCGTTAACTTTTTTCTCCTTCCAGATTCTATTTCTTAAGATCTGGAAACTGAATCTTTCTCACTACCGTCAAAACCTTTAAGGATGTACTGGACGCTACTTTCATGAAACATACAGTTTTACCCATTGCGAAACTTTCTATTGCCCTCACGGTTCTAACCGCTTTTTGCGTTCCGGGTTCAGTCTATGCCAACCCCTTCAGCGCTCCAGGCATTGGGGTTGAGCAAATCAAAGTCAAAGAAAGCCGACGCATCGCCGTTCTCGACTTCGATTATGCCAACGTTAGCAAAACTGGGATTAGCTATGGGTTATACGGCAAAAACGGCGCATCCCGAGGTATCAGTAATCTGCTGACCAATGAACTCGTCAAAGATGGCACCTACGTCCTGGTGGAACGCAGCAAAATTGACACCATCCTAGCTGAACAGAACCTAGGCGCATCAGGTCGGATTGAGCCCACCACTGCTGCTCAAATTGGTCGAGTCCTTGGAGTCGATGCAGTCCTGATTGGTTCCATTACTCAGTTTCATATCGAAGAACAATCCAAAGGCGGTTCTATTGGAGGATTCTTTGGTCTAGGAGGCAAACAAAAAACCCAGCTTGCAACGGTTCAACTCTCTACCCGCCTCGTCAGTACAGCCACAGGAGAAATTCTCACCGCTGCTGAAGGCACCGGCCAAGCAGATAAAAGTGGGGGTCGTGGTCGTATTTTTGGTATTGGTGTTGATAGCAACTCTGACAGTAGCGAGCGCCTCTTGGGTGAAGCTTCAGGTCAAGCCGTGGATAAAATTGTATCCCAACTTGCAGCAGTAGCTCCTAAGCTCGCGGCCAAGCCCGCCACTCTCCCTGTAGAAGAAATGGTGGTTGCCGATGTCACTGGCAATCAAATCGTTCTCAACAAGGGGGGCGTTCATGGCTTTCGCCCTGGTATGGTTGTCTCTGTCGAACGAGTGATCAAAGATATTAAGGATCCGACAACGGGTAAATTATTACGTCGCCAGACTCAGTCTGTGGGTCGCATTCAACTCACCGAAGTCGATGCCCAATCCTCTGTCGGCAAGATTCTGACCGGCACAGGTTTTAAGGTTGGAGACGTAGCCAAAGCCGTTGAGTAAATTCACAGCTGTATACTGTCTAGGACAGTCCTAGCAATTGCTCCTCAGACGCATGGCCAATCAAGCTACCGATCCCCCCCAAAAGGCTGGTCTTTTGGGGGGCTTTTAATGGAGCTGATCACTTTGCTTTATCAGCCCTAAGACCATATAGATCGTAAATAAATATCCTGAAGCAATCGTCAGAATAAGCAGCACAGGATTGAAGGTAATCATGGAAAACGCAGGTGCAAATTTTGCCAGATTAGACCATAAAAAAATTGATTAAACAAGCCTCAAATCCTATAGAAACCCATACAAATATGTGGTTTTATGCCTTTTACGTAACATCGCCCATCCATCCCTCTTTTTCATCTTTTATGGAGATGGGGGCTAGGTAAGGGATTGGGAGACATATCGCCTGTCTAGACACCAAGTTAAGTTTCACCATCAACGACAAAAAAATTTCAAAAAAGCTATAAAATTTCTGTATCAAAAGATACGGATTTTAGCTTAGCAATGAGTATTTCTACTAAAAAGCCTCAGCAATCCATAGCAGCCGACGTTTTTATTCCTAGAGCACATCAATGGGTGCAGCTCCGCAATCCCTTGTCTGACTACAGTGAAGATGCCGCTTTGCTGCTGTGCCCAGGAGATCGAGATCGCTGGATTGCATGGATTCCTGGCTTTGGACAAGCGACTTTAGAGCGTTCACAGTTGTTGAAAGCGATAGATTAGACTGCCCACTATACACCCATACCCCAGAAGTCATTAGTTTGCTGGAATATCTGTTCAGAGGATTGTATTTTGTTCGCTAATGTCTGCCATGGTTAGTCTATCCATCACAAAAATGCCCTCGATTAGCTAAATCGAGGGCATTGCTTTTTAAGTAACTCAGTGACTGATGCTAGCGTTAATTCAGCTGATGCTGCTCTTGCTCTAGCATTTGAACCAGTCCTTGATCACCTTTACGTTTGGCAACGGCAAGACGATGCTCCAAGGTCTGACGAATAAAAGTGTTATGAACTTTTTCCAAATCGGATACATCCCGAATACCCAAACGCCCAGAGGGTCTGGAATAATTCATGGCTGTTCCGACAGAGATAGATTGAGGCACAACATCAGGAATCTTGGGTGTTTGAGGCAAGGTAGACTCTTGGCGAGTTGTAGAGTTGTTCACTCCTTGTCCATACTCAACGCCACGATAGGTCATAACGTGAGTGGGTTGATGAAGATCCGTAGTTGCATACTGCCGGCGGCGGCAGGGAGTGCCACGATAGTGGCCAATAATTTCAGTTTCTGTGACTTCTACTGAGGGAGAAACAGGGGTGTACTCGACACCACGATAGGAATATTTCACGGTTGGCCTCCGACCGAATAGATGGGATGAGGCGCGTTCCTTCAGGTAAATGCCTTACTTCCGTCTTGCTGACTCACCTTTGATCAGGAATCAAACAGACAAGCGATGCAAGATGAACGATTCATTTCTGTATCTAATAATACCCTTTTCAAATTAAAGATCGGCCTACAAAACCCGATAAAAAATTAAATTTTGATTAAATATAGTTTTTTTGTATTCTCTGACACTTTTTTGCCTTGAGAATATTGATTTCAAGACTTCAACAAACCTGAAATTCTGGCTCTAACGGCGGTTGACACTAGGAACTGCTGCTTTTCTCTAGCATGACTGCTCATACACCAAAAAACAGCCTGTCAGATGACAAGCTGTTTTGCAAGACTCAGAGCTAACTTAGTGCTGACGAGTCATAGGTGCTTGGGCTTACATCATGCCCATGCCGCCCATGCCACCCATGCCGCCCATGCCGCCCATGCCACCCATGCCGCCCATGCCGCCCATATCGGGCGCAGCAGCACCTGCAGGTTCAGGCTTATCCACTACTAAGGCTTCAGTGGTGAGCACCATGCCAGCAATCGACCCCGCATTTTGGAGGCCCGAACGAACCACCTTTGCAGGATCAACGACTCCGGCAGCAATCATATCTTCGTAGGTGTCAGTCATGGCGTTATAGCCATAGCTGAAGTCCGCATCACGGACTTTCTCTACAACGACAGCGCCTTCTTTACCAGCATTGTCTGCAATTTGAGTGAGAGGCGCTTCTAACGCAATACCCACGAGATCTGCACCGACTTTTTCTTCATCTTTCAATTGAGCTTTAACACTCTCAATGGTTTTGGTGAGATGAATCAGGGTGGTGCCACCGCCAGGAACGATCCCTTCAGCTACGGCTGCTTTCGTTGCATTGAGCGCATCTTCGATGCGCAATTTACGATCCTTAAGCTCGGTTTCGGTTGCAGCACCTACTTTGATGACAGCAACGCCCCCTGCCAGCTTAGCAATCCGCTCTTGCAGCTTTTCTTTGTCGTACTCAGAATCGGTTTCATCCAACTGGCGACGGAGCTGCTCTACTCGCTTGCCGACATCACCTGCATTGGCTGCTTCCGACACAATCGTGGTGTTGTCTTTGCTGATGGTGACCTTACGAGCCGTCCCCAACATCTCTAAATCAACTTTGTCGAGGGTTAAACCCACATCTTCAGAAATGACCTGTCCACCGGTGAGGACGGCAATGTCTTGAAGCATGGCTTGGCGGCGCTCACCAAAACCAGGAGCCTTGATAGCCACAACATTAAGGACACCCCGCAGCTTGTTCACCACCAACGTGGCTAGGGCTTCTCCTTCTAGATCTTCAGCAATAATTAGGAGAGGCTGTCCAGCACGGGCAACTTGCTCCAGGATACCGACGAGATCTTGAAGAGAACTGATTTTCTTGTTAACGATCAGCAAGCGGGCATTTTCGATCTCAGCAACCATGCGTTCTGCATCAGTCACAAAGTAAGGAGAGATATAACCCCGATCGATTTGCATCCCTTCCACAATTTCCATTTCGGTGGCGAGGGACTTGGATTCTTCTACGGTAATGACGCCATCTTTGCCCACCTTATCCATGGCTTGGGCAATCATTTGACCGACTTCGGTATCGTTCCCGGCAGAGATGGTTGCCACTTGTGCGATCGCATCTCCGGCAACGGGCTTCGACTTGGCTTCGATCTCTTTCACTAAGGCATCAATCGTCTTATCAATCCCTTTGCGAAGGGCCACGGGGTTAGCACCAGCAGCCACATTCTTCAAACCTTCGCGAATCAAAGCTTGGGCCAGAACTGTAGCGGTAGTGGTACCATCACCCGCGACATCATTGGTTTTGGAAGCGACTTCACGCATCAGCTGTGCACCCGCATTCTCCAACGGATCTTCCAGCTCAACTTCCTTCGCAATGGTCACCCCATCATTAATAATTTGGGGTGCTCCGAATTTCTTTTCCAGAACCACATTGCGACCTTTAGGTCCCAATGTAATTCGTACGGCATCTGCCAGAGAATTCACACCACGCTCAAGAGCGCGACGCGATTCTTCATCAAATACTACATGTTTGGCCATTACAAGCGTCCTCTCGTTTGCGCCTTCTCAGTGAATTACACACAACGTTTCATGTTTGTCAGCACACTAGCACTCTCAAGAGGAGAGTGCTAAAGCTAACCCATTGTAGCTTCAAGGCCCGAACTAAAATATCGGGTTATTGTCCAGATAACCGAACTTCTTGGTATGGACAAACGCAACCCCGAGGATCAACCTTCATTAGGGCTTTTCCCTTGTCATTCTGTCTTGAGTCGTGCCAACCAATTACCCCATCGAGCAAGTCAGCCATTTTTCTCAATTGTGAGCAAGCACTTGCGAGGTGTCATAGACCCTAATCTTCAAGTTCACCATTGACCCGCTTGACGATACTGTAGGTCAGACCCAGACCCTTACCCTTATTTGTAGCTATCAACCGGCCCCTATAAAAAATGGAGCAATCTTCATAGAAGCGCTTGGAAGATTACCCCATCGGTACAAGAGACTCGGGCGAACACTATTCACATGACAAGGATTGAGAGCAAATCTGAGATAGTCTACTCCAGTCCAGAGGATTAGACCACTCATCTCCCCATCATGAAACTAACTAAGGGGAGCATACCCAAACGTGACATTAAACTGTCTGCACCATAGAGCCACTGATGCATAATCGTCTAAATCAATATCGCTAGGAAGTTCATAGAGTTGCTTACCCTGAAACTTTTGTAGAGGAGCTAGGGTTACATAAGTTCCTTCTTCAATGGAGCCTGGAACCTGAGCTTGTCGAGACAAGACCACTTTTACATCAGGACCTTTGGCAGTACTAAAGTCAGTGCTTAATTCTAAATAGCGCTTGCCGCCTTTCGAAATAATTTGAGCAGACCCTGTGGATTGTTTTTTGACGGTGACAAACTGTCCAGATGCAACAACCGATTTCTTAGCTACGAGAAAAGACGATTCATTGGCATTCCCTTGGAGAACCGATTCAATAGCTAGACTGGGCTGAATCACACTAGTTGCGAGCAGAAAAGCGGATAAGGTGCCAAAAGCAAGACGTTTCATAACAAATTCCCTGTAAGACTGAACTTATCTCTAATAATGCCGGGACATTTTGAGAGGGATTTGATCCGCCCCTGAGAGGTTCATAAATAAACTTGAGGATTTGCTGAGAGGAGAGCGCTAGCTCTAGCAAACCGATGGGGCACCTTCGCAATCTAAGCATTCACTGCTAATTAAAGATCGTAGCCAGAATCACGACCAAGAACAGCATGTACAGAACAAAGACTCCTGTAAGGATCAGGCCAGCTGTTGATCGGGGTTCCTGATTCGGCGTTCCTGTCGGTTTTAAGAGACGGTTGAGAATGTAGCGAAATTTGACGTAATAGATAAATCCCCACAGGGGCGTTTTTTGAATCAGATACGTTTGCCCTTCATGATCCGAGGCAGCAGGTACATAAAACTGAGCAAAGCGAATTTTAGTTTTTCGCTGACAGAGTTGGCGCGCCTCTAAATCTACTTGGTCGGCAATATAGGCAACCAAAACCGCATTGCCCGATTGAAATCCTCTAGGCAATGGTGACTGATTCGCCTGCTGAGCCTTTTGCATTAAGTTCTGTTGATCGGTTTCCATGACTTGAGCATTGAGGAGAGGAACGCGGCGAACAAAGACGGTATAGTTCACCCAAGTCAACAGGCATTCCCAATTAAACGTCCGCCGAGCCCCAATAATCGTATCTGGCGTCACTTCCAAAACACGGAAATTGAGATGGCTAAGCTCTTGTTGTTGAGCCGATAAAGGATGGTCAGCAGTCATAAATTCGGTTGCCAGTAAGTTGCTCAGACCATACAGCAAATCATGATATTGCGGGTCTTAATGCTGGTTATCTTTAGAACAGCCTGGTATCGTCCACCAGCTATCACAGCACAGTTCATATTTCAGACTCTAAAATGGGCATCGTCAACCGAGATGCCAGCACGATACTGCCATTTGTTTGATAGGGGAGGGTTAGCAAACTCCACCTTACGATTAGGTTTGTGCATTCTAGAAACCCCTACTATGACTACCCAAAAGCCTGAAAGGCATTGACTTGCCTATATGAAAAATCCACGGCTCTGACAGGGAATGCTGATTACAGAGAGGGGATATTATGACTGAACAAATTCTTGCTGGGCATTACCAGATCATCCAACCACTCGCTGCTGGAGGGATGGGACAAACGTTTATCGCCAAAGACACCCACTTACCAGGTCAGCCCCAATGCGTGGTTAAGCGCCTCCATGCGGCCAAGGCAGATTCTGACTTTCTCACTACGATTAAGCGTTTATTTTTTAGCGAAGCAGAAACTCTCCAAAAACTGGGGAAGCACTCTCAGATTCCCCAGCTGTTAGCTTACTTTGAGCAAAGTGCTGAATTTTATCTGGTACAAGAATTTATTGAAGGGCATCCGCTTACTCAGGAGCTACCTCTCGGCCAGTGTTGGAGTGAACCCCAGGTTATCCAGCTAATGGAGGAAATTCTCAATATTCTTACGTTTGTCCATGACCAAAAGGTGATTCATCGAGACATTAAGCCAGACAATATTCTTCGCCGCCAACAGGACAACCAACTGGTTCTGATTGACTTTGGAGCGGTTAAAGAAGTGCGTGCCCAACAAACTGTTATATCAGGACAAGTCAGCCAAACTGTCGCGATTGGCACCCCAGGATACATGCCCACTGAACAAACCCGTGGCAAACCTCGATTTAGCAGCGACCTTTATGCCGTTGGCATTATTGGTATTCAAGCCCTCACCGGACTCTCCCCTGCCCAACTCCCAGAAGATGACGAAGGCGAACTAGTTTGGATCGGCCAAGCCGACGTTAGCAGTGGCTTTGCTCAATTTCTCACCAAAATGGTGCGCTACCACTTCAAAGAGCGCTATCAAACCGCTGGAGAAGCCATTCAGGCCTTACAACAAGCAAAATCCACCGTCGTCAACCCTTCGACTCCCATTAGGGATACGCCACCCATACCACCTACTCCGCAAACTTCAGACACCTTGGCAACGACTGAGTATGTCGTGCCAACACCCATGACTTCACAACCTGCTGCACCAGTGTCTAACCAAGCAGAGGTAAAGCCGAGTAAGAACTGGTTGGTTCCTGTCATTGCAGGCACTAGTGTAATTGCCGCCAGCATTATGGGAGCAGCCATGATCTTAAAACCGCCCGTTCAGGAAGTGAATCCCATCATTTCTACCAATGCTGCAGAGCAAGATGCTGAGGATGAGGCAGCCGCCCCTGCTGATAGCTTCAATGATCCAGATGAGGAAGCCATTTCGGCTGCCCCCCTCAGTCATGACACGCCCCCCAACCCTACCATTACCAAAACAGTCAATGTTGCCAATAGCAATAATGACGAAATTCAGACTTATACGGCTGGCGTATTAAAAATTACGGGCACTCGACAACATGCCTGTAATGTTCTTTTACCCAGAGGTCCAGGAATTGGCAGTGATTTCTTTTATAGTGACGAGGCAGCCCTTTGGCAACAGCTTCAGTGTCAAGAGTTGTACTGCAACTTAGACAATCCACGCTGTCGCATATCTCTCAAACCCCAATGGGCCAAGCCTGATGTGCAAGATCTTGGGAGTACGCCCCCACCAGCAAGGCAGCCTGAGATTTCTATTGTTGATCAAGTGATCCAAAATCCTAATCAACCCATTCCCGCTTACAGTGCCAACATTGCATCTCTCAGTCAGTCCCAATTTTTAGCACTGAATCAATTATTTAACCAATTTCAATCAGTCAATCCTGGTATTGAGCCGATTTCTCCCGGTAGTTCCACTACCTTTTCTGGCTGGAAGCTGCTCTGTATTGGTGAACAGAGTACCGATGGCTGCCCCAAGTCGGCCAAACATGAAATGCTCAGTTATGGCAATTCAAACTCCAACAGTCAGTTTCTCACCTCTAGAGGCTGGGTGATGTACAGACCATAAGTGGATTATTGCTGCTGAAGTTTGTGTTGCACCAATGCTCGAAAATTTTGCTCGGCAGCAATTTCATCTTGTTGGGCTTGTTCAAGGAAGTGGTACAGGTCTTCTTGGTTGACCCAATCGAAGCCAGTCGTCACCATCCGGAAATAGACGCAACTGAATTCATTCTGCAGATTTTTTTTGAGAACTAGAAACCAATCCACTGTCACAAAATGCTTTGCAAAAGATTACCGTTCAATAACAACTTGTTATGTTCCAGCATTGTTTTTTTTACTTTTGAAAATAACTGTTAATAATGCACCTCTAAACGCGTTTATTGCATCGATCTAAATCAATTAGCGCATACAGGGGCTGTTTTTTTCGCCAGGGATCGATCACCCTGGTGCTCAGTATGTTGCTCAAAAACTAAACATATGCCGAACCATAAGCAAACTCTCGTCATTGTTGGCAACGGCATGGTGGGACATCGGTTTCTCCAGCTAATGGTAGAGAAAGGAGGTGGCGATCGCTGGCACCTAGTCACCTTTGGAGAAGAACCCCGTGTCGCTTACGACCGTGTACACCTGAGTCAGTACTTTGAAGGTAAAACCGCCGCAGACCTCACTATGGTAGAGCCTGGTTTTTACCAAGAGCATGGCATTACCACCTACATTGGCGACCAGGTTGTGGAGATTGACCGCAAACACCAGATCGTCAAGTCTGCCAACGGCCTTGAAATTGCTTACGATCGGCTGGTCATCGCCACCGGCTCCTACCCCTTTGTCCCGCCCATCAAAGGCAATGACGCCACCGGCACCTTTGTCTATCGCACCATTGAAGATTTAGACGCCATTAAAGACTACGGTTCCCAGGTAAAAACCGGCGTGGTCGTAGGCGGTGGACTACTGGGTCTGGAATGTGCCAACGCGCTAAAATCCCTGGGTTTAGACACCCATGTAGTGGAGTTTGCCCCCCGGCTGATGCCCGTGCAAATCGATGAGGCAGGCGGTGCCGTACTGAAAGACAAAATTGAGGCCCTAGGGGTACAGGTACATACCAGCAAAGCCACCACCGATATTGTCAGCGAAAACGGCAAGCTGGTGAGAATGGAATTTGCTGATGGCGAAGCACTACAGACGGATATGATTGTCTTCTCAGCGGGGATTCGGGCCAGGGATGAGTTAGCCCGAAACTGCGACCTGGACATTGGCAACCGAGGTGGCATCGTCATCAATGAAGCTTGCCAAACTTCAGATCCCAAGGTGTATGCCATTGGTGAATGCGCCGCCTATCAGGACCGTACCTTTGGCCTAGTGGCACCGGGATACCATATGGCGGAGGTGGTCAGCGATACGCTGATGGAGGTAGTGAAACCGCAACAGTTTACTGGGGCAGATATGTCCACCAAGCTGAAGCTGCTAGGGGTGGATGTGGCCAGCTTTGGTGACAACTTTGCCAAAACACCGGGGTCTAAAGAGCTGGTAGTGACCGATGCGATCGCAGGCACTTACAAAAAGCTAGTGGTCAACAGCGACGGGTCGCTACTGCTAGGAGGCATACTGATCGGCGATGCCTCGGACTATGGGACATTTTCGCAACTGACTCAAAACCAGGTCAAACTGTCAGCCAACCCTTTAAGCCTAATGGCGCCAGCGGTTGAAGGGCAGACCCCATCCTTGAGTGTGGAGAATCTACCAGATACGGCCCAGATTTGTTCTTGTAACAATGTATCTAAAGGGCAAATTTGTTCTGCGGTGCGAGACGACCATATCACCGATTTGCCTGGCCTGAAGAAATGCACTAATGCAGGCACTGGCTGTGGTGGTTGTGTACCGCTAGTGAAAGACCTGATGCAGTCAGAGCTGAAAAAGGCGGGTATCGAGGTTAATAACCACCTGTGCGAACATTTTCCCTATTCTCGTCAGGAGCTATATCACCTGTTACGGGTGGGACAGATTAAATCATTTGATGCGCTGCTCGCCCAGCATGGTTCGGGCCATGGCTGCGAGATTTGTAAACCAGCAGTGGCGTCGATGCTAGCCTCCACCTGGAATGAGTATGTGCTGGATCGTCCCCATGTGGGCCTCCAAGATACTAACGATTCGTTTTTGGCCAATATTCAAAAAGACGGCACCTATTCTGTGATCCCCAGAATACCGGGGGGAGAAATCACCCCCGAGAAGCTCATTGTGTTGGGTCAAGTGGCCCAAGAATTTGACCTGTACACCAAAATTACCGGAGCCCAGCGGGTGGACTTATTTGGAGCGCGGCTGGATCAACTGCCCCTGATCTGGAAGCGATTGGTGGACGCTGGGTTTGAGTCAGGCCATGCCTATGGTAAGGCGCTGCGCACGGTGAAGTCCTGTGTGGGCAGTACTTGGTGCCGATTTGGTGTGCAGGATTCTACCAGCCTGGCGATTGATTTGGAGCTGCGCTATCGGGGATTGCGATCGCCCCACAAACTCAAGTCGGCGGTTTCAGGCTGTACACGGGAATGTGCCGAAGCCCAGGGTAAAGACTTTGGCATTATTGCCACGGAAAATGGTTGGAACCTATATGTCTGTGGCAACGGTGGCACCAAGCCCCAACATGCCACTCTGCTGGCGACGGATATCGATAAAGAAACCCTAATTCGTTATCTCGACCGGTTCTTGATGTTTTACATTCGTACGGCGGATAAGCTGGAGCGTACTTCTACATGGTTTAACAAGCTAGAAGGGGGACTCGCCTATCTCAAACAGGTAATTATTGGGGACTCCCTTGGCATTGCAGCGGAGCTGGAAGCCCAGATGCAGCACCATGTGGACACCTATCAGTGTGAGTGGGCCGCCACTCTTGAGAGTCCGCAACATATGCAGCGTTTCCGTCACTTTGTGAATGCCGATGCCACAGACCCGTCTTTGGTTTATGTACAGGAGCGGGGCCAAAAGCGTCCGGCCACAGAGGCAGAGCGAGCCATCTTAAAACAGGGAGAGGCCTTGGTCACACCCGGCTAGTCTCTCAACCTTGCGACAGGGATGCAGACATGACGACCACAGCTGTATCCCCTTGTTTTTTCTTGATCCTTATTACCCAAGCTGTCATGGAACAATCCGTATCTACCCCGGCCCCGATGATTACAGCCAACCGTTGGATCACCGTTTGTTCATTAGATGCGATCGCACCTAACACGGGTGTTAATGCTCTGGTAGGAGACAATCAGGTGGCTATTTTTCGCATTGGTGAAACCGATGAAGTCTATGCCTTAGATAACTTTGATCCCTTTAGCAAGTCGTTTGTGATGTCGCGGGGTCTAATTGGCGATCGCAAAGGCGTCTTGAAAGTGGCCTCTCCGATTTATAAACAGAATTTTAATCTACAAACAGGAGACTGCTTAGATAATGATGCTGTCAAGCTTGCGGTCTATCCGGCTCGGGTGGTTGATGGTCAGGTGCAGGTACAAACAGTTGAGTAACTTGACACCCTCACCTCAATAGCTCATCAACTGCTCGTCTTCCCATGCGTTTGACATGCCCGATTCAGGTCAAGCCAACTTTAATACAATGGCACTGACTTAAGAAGTCAGGAAAAGGCTACAAGTCTTGATAGATATAGGATCAAGACTTGCACGCCATAAACTTCTGCCTTTCACTATGTCTGAGTCAGCCGAAATTCTCAAGCAGCAATTTTCCCAAAGCCTGGGTTTACCGTGGACAGATATCCTTCTAGCCTCAAGGTTAGAGGAACTCCTGAAAGAAGAAGCATTCTCCTATCGCAACCGGATATATAGCCCCATCGTTACGCTGTGGGCCATGCTTTACCAAGTGCTATCAGCCGATAAAAGCCTTCGTAACACAGTCAAATGCATCACGACTTGGCTCACAGCGGCTGGCATCCAACCGCCCTCATCTGATACCGGAGCCTACAGCAAAGCCAGAAGTCGCTTTCCAGAGTCACTGTTGCAACGTTTAATTCCCGAAAGCGCTGAGTGCTTAGCGCAACCCCTCTCCCCAGAGCACCTCTGGTGTGGTCGGCCCGTCAAGGTCTACGACGGAACCACCGTGTTGATGGCTGATAGTGCGGCCAACCAAGCATCATATCCACAACATGGCAATCAAACAGCAGGCTGTGGTTTTCCCATCGCTCGCTTGGTAGTGTTCTTCTGTTTGGTTACCGGTGCAGTGGCGTCAGCTTGTATTGCCTCCTGGGACACCAGTGAAATTGTCATGAGTCGTTTGCTCTATCAAGACCTTGAGGTCGGTGATGTGGTCATGGCGGACCAAGCTTATGGCAGCTATGTTGATCTAGCCATCATTCAACAACACAGGGCTGATGGAGTGTTGCGTAAACATCATGCTCGCAAGACTGAT
This sequence comes from Acaryochloris marina MBIC11017, assembly GCF_000018105.1. Classification (GTDB taxonomy): domain Bacteria; phylum Cyanobacteriota; class Cyanobacteriia; order Thermosynechococcales; family Thermosynechococcaceae; genus Acaryochloris; species Acaryochloris marina. Next base: position 3,244,031 of record NC_009925.1, on the reverse strand, counting down.
TTCCGCAAAGGCAACAAGCATGGCATTGGTGATCATCAGGTGACATGGCATAAGCCAGCCCAACGGCCTGAGCACATGAGTGAGCAAGATTTTGCCCTGATTCCTCAAACATTGGTCGTTAGAGAGGTGTGTTTGCGCTTATCCCTTAAGGGCTTTCGCGACCAGCACATTATTGTGGTGACGACGCTGCTGGATGCTCAACGCTACAGCGCTGGGCAACTGACTCGCTTGTATGGCTGGCGTTGGCCAGTGGCGGAAGTCAATCTGCGCCATCTCAAAACCACCTTAAAAATGGAGATGCTCAGTGCCAAAACTCCGGATATGGTGCGCAAGGACATTTGGGTACATTTGTTGGGCTATAACCTACTCAGAAGTCTCATGGAACTTGCGGCACCGCTAGCAGATAATGCTAGAACTCAACTGTCTGTGCAAGGAGCACGACAACACTTCAATCAGATGCTTGCTTTGTTGGCGACAGCCAACCGTGCGACCAGAAAGCGGTTGTTTACTCATCTACTTGAGACCATGGCAGCCGATCTATTACCCTCTCGACCGAATCGGCACGAACCGAGAGTCGTCAAACGCAGACCCAAATCTTTCCCGCGAATGCGACAACCTCGCTCTGCTCTCAAAGCTAAGCTAGCTGTTTGATTGAGCTTAAGTCAGTGCCATTGAACTTTAATAGTTTATCCCAAGGCGGTGATTTGAATACGCTGGCAGTCAACGTGGGTTAAAGCCTATTTATTTTTCCCATAAAGTGTTTTATCTGGCACCCTAATATTCTTGTGCAGATGTGTACTCAAACAGGCTCTAACCCAGCCAGTTTCACTGCTGTAACTTTTGCTGGCATTGCTCTTGTGCCCATGCTCGGAACGCTTGCTCCGCAGCAATTTCATCCTGTTGAGCTTGTTCTAGGAAGTGGTATAGGTTTTCTTTGTTGACCCAATCGAAAGTGGGACTGCGATCGCATTCCTGATACGCTTCTCCTTGCAGTTGAAAAATCCGCCACACCTGCCCGTTATAGCGCCAGAACTCAGGCACTCCCATCGATGCATACAGCCGATCTTTAGCAATATCCGTGTTGGTAATGTCCACTTCTACTACCAAATCTGGCGGTGGATCTTGCGAGAAATCAACCTTACGGCCTGCCACCACCGCTTGATTTTGAATGTAATAGGCACAATCAGGTTCAGATCCCCGATCTAAATCTGGACGATCCATGGTTGTGGACCCCATGGTTTTGATCTTCATTCCCATAGCTGTCACCAAGATCACAATGAATCGCTCAATTAATCGCAGGGCAAATTCATGATCTTCCAGAGGCATCGCAATTTCTAAAGTTCCTTGGTCATAGGTGAGTCTAATCGCTCGACTGTTAGGTAAGGCATGCAGAATTTTCTGATAGGCTTCCCAGGTCAAACCACTAACACTGACGCGTTTTTCTCCAAGGGCTTGACGCTCAACAGGTAAAACCGTTGCAACCATAACTCTGCTTTAGATGTGGGGTGTCTCTATTGTATCCAACCCCTTACAGCAAGCCCCGATATCGAATAAACACCAAAATCACCGCCCAAGAACCGAGGGCCACCTTAATCGCTACCAATACATTAAGAATGGGAATCACACCCCCACTGACCAAAGCACCCAGTTCACCGTGGGGTAATTCAAAACCAACCAATGTGATTGCAGCTAAGACCAAAAACACTAGAACAGAGATCTTCTCCCACATAGCTGCTCGCCAGCGCTGATAGATCCCTTGCATCCACTTGGAAGACGAGGTAATTGCGATTAGACCAATGGCTGTGCCGCCTGCCACACCCGCCGCAAACCCACCGCCAGGACTTAAATGGCCGCGAATCGCCAACTCGATACTGACCAATGAGGCAATGGTTGCCCCTAGTCTGGCGAGGACAATCGAAGGTTGATCCGTAAATCGATGCACCTTTTTAGAGGGCTGCTCATCCGCCAACAGAAAACGGACACCCATAATGGCGATGGTAAACACCACCACTTCGAAAATGGTGTCGTAGAGGCGATTCCTGAAAATAATGCCTGCTAAGGCATTGGGAACGCCACTATCATCAACGACAGCCTGCACCATCGACAAATCAGCAACATCCAATTCTGGATTGGGCATCACCAAAATTTTGACATAGAGGGCGAGGCCTGCAAGGATATACAGCCACTTCATACCTTCACCTCCGCTGACTCAGCCACCGTTACACAGGTCAGAGTTGTATCGGGTGATGTCAATTCTGCTTCCATAATTTCGTATAAGCGAGGGACGCGGATTAGGGCTTGATCCTGGGCTTCAGCAGGCTGTTGAGGCAGATAAATGGCATGCACTTCCTTTTCATTCAAGGCTTGGCGGAGGTCTTGGTCATTGGGGTAATTGACCAGTTCCAAGCGCATATAGTGCTTAGAGAATACCGTCCGACATCCTTCAATCCAGGATTGAAACCCTTGGGGTTCAACGGCCTGGAGCACACCCAAGCGCACCACTAGAGAGGATCGGACCGCCACCGCATAGAGGGTTATCGCCAACATGGTTCCGACGAGCGCTTCTGTTAAAGCTACGTCTGCTGCCCCCAAGACGGCATAGACCAGAGCGGCTACCGCACCCAAAATCCCCCGAATAATCAGAGCATGGTAGGGATTGACCTGCAGCACCACCATCGTTGCGGTCAAAGGCAGCAGGGCAATAATGATGTAAACATAGCTATCTTCCATTACGTCTCTGCCTCCTTGGGACTACTTGAGCAATAGGCCAACACATATCCCAGCACCGTATTCCAAATCGCCAGGGATAGAATGGCCAGCACCAGCAAGGGCCACTCTCGGGGGATTTTCAGCAGCAAACCGACGACAATTAACATGGAACCCAAGGTATCGGCCACAGAGAGGCTATGGAGCTTATACAGCACCGAGCGGTGACCCACTAAGGGCCAGGTGCCCCAAAACCAAAAGACCATCCCCATGCCCATACAGACATAACTAATTACGTTAATCATCCGTCACTAATCCGTTTAATAATATGGGCCAACAGCATCAGGGCAGCATTACCAACGCTGAGAATCAGCACCCCGACAACGCCAATCATCCAGTCATCCCGCAGGACTGAAATCACCAAAATCATGATCGACGTTTTGCTGGCGATACTGGCAAAGGCCAGCATTTTCTGCCACACATCCTCGTCCTGACAGGCTTCATAAATGGGAATGGCCAGGGCCAGAATCATCGCAATCAGGATGATATTCATGACTGCTTCCTCCGCTGAATCCGGTGGACTTCGTACAACCCTTCCTCGTGGTACTTCAATACAATGGTTTTCGGGGTAAAGGTAATCACGAAAATATCGAGAAAAATCAGTCCAGGAGTGCGCTGCGGTTTGACATGTTCCATCGTCATCGCTTCATAACGGTGGGGACGGACCATAATTTCAATCGCTTCAATAAAGGCTTGGGGAATGGCAATAATAATTTCCCCGATCGCATGCAGCCAATCTTTTAAGGCCCCCGGATTGGCACGACGGGGCAACAGTAAAGCCACACAGACGCCAATGATGGTATTGGCAATACCAAAATCGGCGGTTAGCAAAAACCAGATGGCTAAACGCAGCAGAATATTCAGATATCCAGTCATGCCAACACCATCCAGAACAATAGAACCAACATTAAGCTCATCCCCCCAATTAAATGTTCGAGCTGCTCCTGCACCCGTGGCAGTTTCAGCACTACCCGTCGAATCACTAGCCAATAGACCAACCAGCCAATTGCCACCTTCGCTAAAGCTTTACCGATATTGGCCACGGTATAGGCCTGGTAATAAGCACCATTGGCCGCCAGTAAGCCCCCCAACAGCAGCAGCACCGCCACCCAAAATCCAGTTCGAATCGACTTGGAGCCCCTTTGATGGGGCAAAAAGATAAATTTGGCAAAGGTGGCCACGGTGCCTACGGTGGCAATATTGAGGGCGAGCATTTGCCAAGGCAGCAGACTTTTTAGGGTTAATGCCTTAGAGGCAAACCCAGCCCAGAGGGGAAGACCGGAGATAGAGCAGCTGGCCATCAACAGGACTAGCCATAGGGATCGTGGGATTGGCTGCTTATGCAGTTCCTGAAAATCTCGGCTAGGCAAGGTGCCTGCGGTTAAAAAGAGGGTGGCTTTCACCAAACCGTGAGTCAAGGCATAGAACCCACCCACAGCCGGGGCAGCCAGGATAAATCCAAGCTGAGAAATAGTGCTTTGGGCCAAAAGTCGCTTGGTGTCTTGCTCAAAGAGAGCCAAGCTAATCCCCAAAAAGGCAGTGCCAATCCCAAATAGGGTGATCACTGGGGCGACTGTATCCACCATTAAGGCCATCCGAGCCAAAGGAAAGACCCCGGTTTTGACCACAACGCCGGAGAGTAGGGCAGAGACAGGGGTTTCGGACTCGGAATGGGTTAAGGGTAACCACAACCCTGATACAAATATGCCGCCTTTGGTCAACAGTCCCAAGAAAATCAGGGCTAGGGCTTCTGGGGGTGCCTTTTCCAAGCCCGCAAAAGCAAAGGAGTTGTTGGCTTGGTACACCAACACAGCGCCCACCAAATAAAACAGCATGGCCGTATTGCTGATAAACAGGTAGCGCAGGGCCACCCAAATCGCCCGATTCGTACGCGGGTAGGACACCAACAAGAAGGCGGCAATGCCAATCACCTCTAAGGCGACATATAAACTAATAAAGTCGGCGCAAATAAAGACGGCATTGACGCTGCCATGCAGAATAATGGTCTGGGTATAAAAAAATGCGGATTTTCCTGTCCCCCAGCAATAGCAAATCACGGCAGCCGTAACTAGGGCATTGGTCAAGATAAAGTAGCCACTCAGACTATCAATCTGGAGGGTGACCCCAAAGTTATCCATCAGCTCTACCGTCAGCGGCGTTGATTCCATCAACACTCGAGCGGCATAGCTGGCAGACACTAAGGTCATGGCCAAGGCTAAGTATCGATCAACCTTAGGGACCAGATACCCTACAAACCCCACGAAAAACGGCAGGGCTATCCAAATAATCGTTAGGGTATTCATGGTGTGTAGGTCTTTTCAATCTCACGGCTTTCCAAGGTGGGATTGTCGCGGGAGAGCTTCATGACGCCCACCAGCATCAACGCTTGAATTGAAAACCCAATCACAATTGCCGTCAAAATCACGGCTTGCGGGACCGGATCCGCATAGGCCCCCTGATGACTATTCGTGAGAATGGGGGTGAAAAATCCTTGTCGGGCTGAGATCTTGACGTAATAGGCAATAACGCCAGTACTCATCACATCCATTGCAATAATCTTCATCATCAGATTTTGCTTAAGGATGATGCCGAAAAAGCCACAGAGAATCGTCGCAAAAATAAACGCTTCTAACATGGTGATTTTAAAAAGGGTTAATTAAAAAAAGGGGGTGAGAGAAGTGGGTGAGGGAACTGCGATATCACCCCAGCATCGCAGTTCTCGAAAGGTGCTAGTTCGCTGGAGACTCAATTGCGATCGCACCGCCTTTAAACGCCACCCGTAACAATGGCGGCGCCACAAAGGTGGTCAAAATCACCATCGTAATAATCGCTGCTTCCAAAGGTTTATCCAACACACCACTGGCTGAACCAATCCCGGCAAAGACTAGGCCGACCTCCCCTCGAGGAATCATGCCAACGCCAATCGCAAAGCGATTAATGCCAGGCTGACCGACAACCGTCCAACCCGTCATCAGCTTGCCAATCATGGCGACCACAATCAGAAAAGCGGCAATCACTAATCCTTCTCGGTTTTCAGGCACTGCTGGATTGAGGACGCTCAAGTCTGCTTTTGCCCCTACGGTCACAAAGAAAATCGGCACGAGAATATCGGCAATGGGAACCACCTGTTTATCCAGTTCTTTGCGCTTATCCGTTTCATCGAGCACCAAACCAGCAGCAAAGGCCCCCAGAATCGCTTCTAAGTGAATCGCATTGGCCAGAAAAGCCATGATAAAAGCAAAACTCAAAGCAGGAATCACTAGTTTGCCGCGAGTTTTCAGTTGGTCGGCAATGGTCACAAAGGCTTGATTGAAAAATCGACCTAGCAGAATAGAGCCCACCAAAAATGCTGAGGCGCTACCAATCAAATACAGAACATTAACGATATCCACTTCGCCAGTTTTAGCCAAGCTGGCCACCACTGCCAAAACGATAATGCCTAACACGTCATCAATAATGGCTGCACCAACAATAATTTGCCCTTCTTTGGATTTAAGGAAGCCCAATTCAGACAGAACCTTGGAGGTAATACCAATACTGGTTGCCGTCAATGCAGCTCCGGCAAAAATCGATGGAATCGTGGGCATATGGAACAACAGCACCAATCCGGCAGTCCCCGCCGCAAAGGGCGCTACTACACCGACTACCGCCACTAACACTGCCTGATAGCCCACCTCCGTTAGTTCTCTGAGATCCGACTCTAAGCCAATTTCAAATAGTAGAATAATCACCCCCAGCTCGGACAAAATCTCAATGATTTCGCTCTGGCTTTCAAAAATCGAGGTGATGGATTCGGCGCTGAGATTGCCGCCAATAAACTGCAGAATTGGCATTAAGGCGGAATCAGCGGCAACCGTTCCACCTTCTGCAAAGACCAGCAGGTGCAGGGCTGAGGCTCCAATCGCCACCCCTCCGACTAGTTCTCCTAATACAGGCGGTAAGTTTAAGAGCTGTGATAACTCACCGCCAAGCTTACTAGCGAGATAAATGACCACTAGGCTGAGGAGTACCCCTGAGAGGATGAGGGGCGCTTCATCTGCATTAGCTGCAGCGATTAACCAAGGCTGAGAAATGCCGCCTTGGAGAAGCGGTGACATTGATAAAGTATCGATGAATGTATTCATATCCCACATTGAGTGAACAATAATCTGTCAAATCAGAAAAACATCCTTGATCAAGCATCTAGAGATCGAGGGTGAGCTATCTTCAACCAGAGGTCGCATAGTGATCCAGACCCGCTACACTTTTGCGCAACGCTTCCACGCGATCTGCCAACACATTTTCTGGGGGAAGACGGTCCCAAATCCCTAATTTGCCTAGACGGCGTCTAGTTTGACCAGCAGCGCCAACCACAAACACAGAACAACCTTTGTCGAGAGCTTCTTCAATCGCATTTTCAATGGTCAAGGAAGAGGTAACCCCCATATGAGGCACATCACTCAAGTCTAGAACCAAAGCCTCACAATATTTCAGGGCTTTTTGTTCTCGTGAAATCGCCTTTGCAACACCGAAAATCATGGGGCCACTTAAATGAAAGAGCAACATGCGTCCTTGGCCCTGATCGAGGAGTTGTTTTTCTTCCTCCGTCAGTTGAATTTCGTCGTCTGCATCCGTGATGGCCTTCACTGATTTGGATTGCAGAGTACTCAGGCGATCAATCGTGACGATATTGGCAATAAATACACCAATGCCCACAGCCACCATCAGATCAACAAAAACGGTGAGGGCAATCACACCATACATAATGGCCGTTCCTTTCCAAGACACCTGATGGGCCCGCTTTAGGAAATCCCAATCAATAATGTCAATTCCGACCTTGAGGGCAATCCCTGCCAGTACGGCTAAGGGAATATTCTGGGTTAAAGGGGCTGCCCAGAGAACCACAATCAACAAGATAAAAGCGCGAGTCAAACCAGAGAGGGCTGTTCGCCCACCCGCTTGAATATTAACCACGGTACCCATCGTGGCGCCAGCCCCCGCAATACCACCACACAAACCAGACACTAGGTTGCCAATCCCTTGGCCAATCAGTTCTTTATTAGAATTATGCTCCGTGCGGGTCAGACTATCGGCCACCACAGAAGTCAACAGGGCATCAATACACCCTAAAACAGCCAAAATCATGGCATCCACAACCATAAGCTGTAGCTCATTTTGGGTAAAAACAGGCATTCGTAGCGTGGGCAACCCGGCCTCAAACGGTGCAATCCGATCCACGCTGGCACCTGGGAACAACCACAGAGCGACAAAGGTACCCACTAATAGGGCAACCAATTGAGGTGGGAACCACTTCTTGAGTTGCGTCGGCACAAGGATCGGAATCAAAACAATGGTGGCGACCGTTAGCAGACTCAAAAACAAGGCTGAGACATTAATATCAGACAAAAGAGTCGGCAACTCCCTGAGCGTACCTAGCACCCCACCTTTGGGCGCTGCCTCTCCTAAAAAGGGTCCCAACTGCAGGATCACCAAAATGATGCCAATCCCTGACATAAAGCCCGACACAACGGTATAGGGCATTAGGGTGACATATTTCCCTAAGCGCAGAACACCAAACAGAATTTGGAAAATCCCTGCCATCATCACCACCGTAAAGGCCATTGCTAAGCCTTTCTCGGGATCATCCGTTGCCGCCGTTAGGTTTGTAATGACCGCTGTCATAATTACGGTCATGGGACCCGTGGGTTCTGAGATGAGGGTAGGTGTGCCCCCAAACAAAGCCGCAAAGAAGCCCACCAGGATGGCACCATAGAGTCCCGCAGCAGGACCTGCACCAGAAGCAACCCCAAAGGTCAAGGCCATAGGCAAAGCAATAACAGCAGCGGTGATCCCCCCAAAGAGGTCACCGCTAAAGTTTCGGAAATGGATTCGGTTCGTTATCTGCATAGGTCAGCGCTTTTAGTTGACTTTAATCAATGTTAACAACAATATACATTGGATTAAATCTATAACAAAGCATTTACGGATAATTGCTGTTTTTGATGTCTAATGGATACGAAAACCCCAGCTTATGGAAAGGGATCACAATGGGGATCATTTCCGCATTCAGCATTTTTTTCTGGGCGATTGTTGAGAAACACAGCAATTCATCAGGGAAGGGATGGTTGTAGGCTATGCTTTGTATAAATATTTATTGATTTATTTTGCAAATTTTGGAAGTATTCTTGCTAAGTGTTACTTAGTTCTGCGCAGGGTCATGAGTCCATTTACTCCAATCTCACCCCATGGACCGCCAACCAAAGTTGCACTGATTTCTGTACATGGTGATCCTGCAGTTGAGATCGGTGCAGAAGAAGCAGGAGGCCAAAATGTTTACGTCCGCCAAGTGGGTGAAGCGCTAGCTCATCTCGGCTGGCAGGTAGATATGTTTACCCGCAAGGCTCATCCCCAGCAAGCTGAGCAGGTCCAACATTGTCCCGGTTGTCGCACAATTCGCCTCACTGCTGGCCCCACTGAATTTGTGAGTCGGGATGAAATCTTCGAGTATTTACCACAATTTGTCAGAGAACTCCTAGGGTTTCAACAGCAAGAAAGCTGTCAATACCCTTTGGTGCACACGAATTATTGGCTGTCCAGCTGGGTCGGCATGGAACTAAAACAGCACCAACCTCTAGTTCAAATGCATACTTACCACTCCCTAGGGGCGATCAAGTATGCCAATGTTCCCAATATTCCTGCCATTGCGACGACTCGGCTCGCGATCGAAAAGCAGTGCTTAGAAGCTGCGGACTGTATTGTGGCCACGAGTCCCCAGGAAGAAGCCCATATGCGATCGCATCTTTCATCCCGTGGCAATATTCAAGTCATTCCCTGTGGCACCGACATTGGTCGCTATGGAGCGATGACCCGAGCCGAGGCCCGCCAAAAGTTGGGAATTCCCCTAGACGCTAAAGTCGTCTTCTATATTGGTCGCTTTGACCCTCGCAAAGGCATTGAAACCCTCGTCCGAGCCGTGGCTCAGTCTAAATTTAGGACAGATGACACCTTACAATTGATTATTGGGGGCGGTAGTCGTCCGGGAGAAAAAGATGGTTGGGAACGCGATCGCATCGAAGGTATCGTTCAAGACCTCGATCTGGCCGACCATACACAATTCCCGGGGCGAATTAGCAATGACGCCTTGCCCTACTACTATGCAGCAGCTGATGTCAGTGTCGTTCCGAGTCACTATGAACCCTTTGGCCTAGTTGCCATAGAATCAATGGCTAGCCGAACACCCGTGATTGCCAGCGATGTAGGGGGGCTGCAGTTCACCGTTCTACCCCATGAAACGGGCTTACTCATCCCGGCCAAAGATATTCCTGGATTTTCCCGAGCCATTGATCAAATTTTGGCAGATCCCTCTCTCAGAGAACAATGGGGACTCGCCGCCCGCAAACGAGTAGAAACAACTTTTAGCTGGCAAGGTGTAGCCCAGCAGTTGAGCCAACTCTATCAACAGCATATTTTGCAAATGACCGCCTAAAACGGTTACGCTTCCAGCGATCCACACCCATTTTTTGGCGTCCCCGCCATTGTTATACGAAACTTATACCTATTTTTATTTGGCAAAAACATGTTTGCATACATGGGACTGCCATAGTAGATGAGTTGGCCTACATAGTAAGTATTTTACTGAGAGCCAAATTCGACTCATTGGAACGATAAACCATGTCTTACGCCACATTACTAAAAGAACATGTTTCCGCTTCTTTAAAAACTAGTTCTATTACCCACAAAAGCTATCAGCCTTGTATATTAGTCATGCCTGAATATGTGACACAAAGCAATCAAGAATACACAGAACAACTATTTCAAACAATCTGTGAAGCTATCACTTCAAATAAATATATTGTATTAGATTTTCAGAATACTCGCTTAATCGATAGTTATGGTGCAAAAGTTATTGCTGAACTCTTTCAAACAGCTTACAACTTCACAGTTGGCATAGGTTGTATCCATTTATCGACTCAACTAGAGTGCTGTCATTCTATCACTGGGTATTCGCCATTTGATTCATTCTAAATCATAGATTGAAGCCATATTCAATTCATCAATTAAAGCTAAGAAGCACACAATTGAATGTTTCGTTTATGAGTTGCATAAGTTTTATGCAACTCATTTTTATAAAAAATCATAAGAAATACTAATCAAGCAATCTATTGACATTACAGCTAAATAGAGAATTTAGAATCGACTTACACAACACAAAAATGTCTTCCAAGGCACAAAGGATACACACAAAAAGGATTGGTCAATGAGAACTATAAAATCATTTTTTTTAAGTGATGGAGATGACATTTGGGGTGGCTGGGAAGATCTAGTCGACTATATCGTTTACGGCAGAAAAGGTAACGATAAACTCTACGGTTATAACGGCAACGATACTCTCTTTGGTGAAGAAGGAAATGATGAGATCTACGGCAGCTTAGGGGATGATTCCCTCGATGGCGGCGATGGTAATGACACCCTAAATGGCGGTGCTGGAAACGATACGATTAGTGGCCAGGGTGGCAATGACTTGATCTTTGGAGACGTCAGTAACGATTTCCTCTACGGCAACGATGGCGATGACCTTATCTTCGGATTTGATGGCGTCGATTTCTTAGACGGTGGCGCAGGTAAAGACTCCCTTTATGGCGAAAATGATAACGATACGCTCTATGGCAGAGGCGGAGCTGACCTCCTGGATGGGGGAGCCGGAGATGATGTCCTTTATGGAAATGGCGGCAAAGACGTCTTGTATGGCTATACCGGCCAAGATAGCCTAGAAGGGGGCAACGGTCATGACACCCTCGACGGTGGTACAGGTAATGACCAACTCTGGGGCGGCAAAGGCAACGACTCCCTCAATGGTGGTGCTCAAGACGATGTCCTAGATGGCGTAAGAGCCTCCAACAACAGCCACAGTGGCGTTAATACCATCGATACCTTGCTCGGCGGCGAAGGAGCCGATGCCTTCATCCTAGGAGATTCCATCTCTGCCTATTACGATGATGGCAATGCCGCCACCCAGGGCGACAACGATTATGCGGTTATCCAGGATCTCAATCGCCTCCAAGACAGCATTCAACTCCATGGCAGTGCTAGTGACTACGTGGTCTCTGATATTCCCACCAGCCTCCAATCTCAATTCTCCGGTGAAAATGCTGGTATCTATCTGGATACCAATAACAACGGTACTTGGGATAGCACTGACGAATTGGTCGCAGTGGTTGAAAACTTAAAGGCTGACAGTGTCGTTCTTTCAGCCAATTACTTTGACTATACCGATAACCCCAATGCCACTGACTGGCATCCAGCGAATGATTCCAATTGGGAACTGGTCTTTCAAGATGAGTTTAATGGCACGTCTTTAGATGAATCTTTCTGGAATACTCGCTATACCCACCACAATCACTACAACGGTCGCACCAACCTCTGGAATAACGAAGCTCAATACTATGTCGGCGACAACGAGGTCATTGATGGCGTCACCTATGACGGCATGGACATTGAGAACGGGACTCTTAAACTGCTGGGTCAAAAACTCGACCAGGGTATTACGGCTGACATCATCGACCCCCTTACAGGTTATGCCGATACCCAGACCTTTGGCTACACCTCCGGGATGATCTCCAGCCACAACAAGCAAGCCTTTACCCATGGCTATATGGAGATTCGGGCTCAAGTTCCGAGTGGTGAAGCCTTATGGCCCGCCTTTTGGATGCTACCCACCGATGGTGGCTGGCCCCCAGAAATTGATGTGATGGAAGTGCTGGGTGACCAAACAGATCGGATCTTCACCTCCTTGCACTATACAGATGGTCAATCTAATATTGCCTCAGAAAGTGGAGAGCAAGTGTTCAGCAATATTGACTTCAGCGCTGACTTTCACACCTTTGGTGCCCAGTGGGATGCCGATAAGATTACTTGGTTTGTCGATGGTCAAGCCCTGTATGAAATCACCCATGATATTCCTGATGTCCCCATGTACCTGATCTCCAATCTAGCGATTGGAGGCGATTGGCCCGGGCAGCCCACTGCCAATACTCCAGACCAAAGTTCTCTCAATATTGACTATGTGAGAGTCTACCAAGATGCTTCTGGCATTCTTCATGGTGGATTAGCGGATGATGTCTTAAGTAAAGACTTAGGAGACCTAGCTGGAGAAGCAGGCAACGACACCTTGACGGGTGGTACTGGCGACAATCACCTGGATGGCGGCGCTGGAGACGATATGCTCTGGGGCAGTGAAGGGCTCGACACCATGATGGGTGGCCTTGGTCTGGATCAATTTATCTTGGGTGATGCCAGCGGTCTGTTTTATGACGATGGTGATGTCAACACCAGTGGAGCTACAGATTATGCCAATATTCTTGATTTTGCCCTCAGTGATGATGTGATTCAGCTCCAAGGGAGTGCTGCAGATTATGTGTTGGGACTGGCTCAAGATGGAGTCTCCACAGAAATCTGGCATGAGCAAGCCACTAATGAGTTGATTGGGGTTGTTTCCCAAGTTACTCTCAATGACTTTAGCCAAGGGTTTGTCTTTGTCTAATCAAAAAACCTCCCCTGGGTAGATAGATATAAGAAAAGCCCCCAGCAATGCTGGGGGCTTAAAGCGCGAACTATTCTACTCAAAACTATGCGGTTTAGTCAGCAGCTTCAGATTAGAAGCTCAGTAAAGCTGCAATTTGACCTACAATCCCTTGTCCAGTTAGAACTTCAGTGATTACGGCCAGAGAAAAACCAACCATTGCAAGGCGACCACCTAGGGTCTCTGCAAAGCTAGTGAATCCGAAAGTTTGATTTTGTGTGCTCATGACATGTGACTCCGTAATTGCTAGGCGTTTAGCCCGATGGATACGATTGTAACGAGAATCATAAGAAATAACAATGTTTATTTGACAATGTTGATCATTTATATTCTCTATGTATCGATAGCTACGGAACCAGGTAAAAGTAGGCTCAAATCCTTTCTCTACAAAAATTATAAGTTTCAATCTTCACTCTAAAATCTTGGCCCATACTCTGCTCAGCAGAGATTTACACTTCTGTTATCCATCCCCAGTCAGCTCTATTTTGAGATGTTTGTAACAGTATCTGTAAAGTTATTTGTACACAGCTCCCTTCCCCATTTGGATCCAATCTTGGGAGCAACGCTTCCAGTGCATTGCATGTCTTAGCCCAGGGTCTAAGCCTCAATCAGCTGTCAAGCTCCTTCTTCAACAGGATGGGTAGCGGCATCACTTGACTTAGCCAAATAGACACCCAATAGAACCACAAAAAAGGCCGTCCACTTCAATAGGGTCAAGCTCTCGGCAAACAGCACCCAAGCGGTCAGGGCTGCTAACACTGGATCAAGGAGCAACAAAATACCCACCAGTCCTGACGACAGCCGTTTCAAACTAAAGGCTTGTAGTCCTTGGCCTAACACTTGGCAAACAATGGCTAGACAAATTACCGATAGCCAACCCGAGGCTGAGACCGGAAATAGGCGGTCTTCGGTCAGTAACACGACGGGTAATGTCCAGATTGCCCCCCAAAAGCAGCACCATTGGAGAATGGTATTGACAGAGAACTTAGCCCTCAGTCGCTCAATAATCATCAAATTGGCTGCAGAAAAGACGGCTGATAAGAGGGAGGCCAGATCGCCTGTTAAATGAGAAGTTGACACTTGGAAATCCCCAACGCTTAAAGCCACTGCCCCAATGATTGCTACCACCAGTCCCACAACAAAGCGACGATCAAAGCGCTGCTGTAGCAGTAACCATCCCCCCAGGGTGGTAAATAAAGGGGTGAGATTATGCAGTAGCGTTGAGTTTGCCACTTCTGTGCGCGTCAGAGACCAAGCCCATAAGGCAATACACCCCCAAAACATCAGGGCTGCTGCAACCAGTAATCCTTGATCCCGTTGAGTATATTCAATTTCTTTGACTGCTTCTTTCGACCCTCGAAGACTCTCCCACTCATGCCACACCCATAGAACAATATAGGCCACCCAAAAGCGATTAAAGATGGTCGCAAAGGGTCCCAACTCGCGTTCGCTTAACTTGATAAAAATAGCAGCTAAGGATAAAGCCACAATCGCCGCTAACATGGCTAAAAACGGGAATAGTTCCGCCGAAAGTCTCCAAGGCTGTTTAGCCTGCGATAGTTTGAATGTCATAAGGTGAACCTTGGCTTCAACACACACTGGTGCTTCCTAAACCGATTTAGGAAGGGTTTTGATGAGAAGTGAGCTAAAACGTTAACGAATCTAAAAAATACTTTGGCTAGAGCATTTATCACTCTATTTGCTTACAATTGTCTCACCCTCTTGGAGTCTTAAAACTTCTGATTTGAGCATTCAGGTTAAGATGCTGCCAGAATAGGCAGAGATTACGCCAAGCTATTGAACAGCGAGGTAGAGATAAAGCTTACCCATCAAGGGTTTAAGAGTTTTCAACACCCTACACTAACATGATGTGAACCTATAAAAAAACTGTTCAACAAACACTTTAATTTCATTGATTTTTACTACATCTAAACGCAGAAGCCATATAAATGCGATATCTACATAGAAGCTTGTAAATCCATCATCCATTGACTCCCATTCGGTTGCTTATATGTGTTTGTTATCGGTCAGCTCAACATGAACATCTCTGTAGATGCCCACATCCCATTTCCTAGATCCCTTGTATTTGCAACTTACCGGGATAAGTTACAAGAACTCTTACCCTATATGGACAATGTGCATCATATTGAGCCCAAGAGTTACCAGCAGGAAGATCAGCGGGTGATTTGTACCAATGAATGGCATGGGGGCGGTGATATTCCCACCATTGCCAAGGCCTTTATTGACGAGCAAATGTTGTCTTGGACTGAACATAACATTTGGAATGAAGCCGATTTTTCATTGGAGTGGCGGATTACAACCCATGCGTTCACAGAAGCCGTGTCTTGTTCCGGCAAAAATCTCTTTCGCGAGCAGGGGGACACCACGATTGTCGAGAACCGGGGAGAGTTGATTATCTATCCCCGCAAAATTGACGGCATTCCTGACTTTTTAAGGAGTCAAGTGGCAGGGTTTGTAGAAGAGTTACTGAGTCAAAAGATTGGCCCCAACCTCACCCAAATGGGGGTAGGGGTTCGCCGATATTTGGAGAAAACGACGGCTTAGCTGGATTGGATCACGCGATCGCTGCACAGGTTCAGCAAAATTTGACAATCGGTGCCCCCAAAGCTAGAACATTGCTTGCGCGCTTCTTGCTCTGCTTCCTGAATAGTTTCACTCCACGCCCAGCCATAGGCTCCCGATGTGGCCCGGACTAAACTCCCACAGGCATTTTTAAACCAAAACAAGGCTTGACAATCTTGTGCCGGGACACGCTGATTACATTCTTGAAGAGCCCGTTGTTCGGCAGCCGCCTGAGACGGGTACCGCAACCCATACCCATAAGTACCTGTGGGGATGGAGTAGGCAATCGCAGCAAATTGGGTCGTCGGTGGCGGCGATGCCTCCGGCGTCACACTGGGTGATACCTCTGGGGTTAAACTAGGCGATACCTCTGGAGTCGGGCTGGATGATGCCTCAGGTGTATCAGTGGGCGATACGCCAGGGCTAAGTTCCGTGGGGCTAGGATCATCAGTACGGCCCGCTACAAGTCCTGCCATCACTGGCCATAGCTGTTGGACGGCCACAAAGCTAACCACCGCAGACGCGAGTGCGATCGCACTTAGTATCCCAACTTTCTTAGGAGTAAAGTTAGGCACAGGCGTAGGTGCAGCGGTATTCGTGGGCAATCCCTCTGGCTGCATGATCGGGGGCGGCTCAGCATAGGCAGGTGCGGCGGGCGGCTGCACCGCATCAGCCACAGGTTTGATCGTGCTATCGTGGAGCGCTTGCAAAAAGTCAGGAGCTGACCCATAGCGATCACGAGCTGCCAGGTTAATAGATCGATCGAGAACCGTCGCGAACCCAGGAGATACATTCAGCACCGATTGATGCCAGCGTAACTGGCTGGTTTGGGGATCGATATTCAGCTCATGGGGAAACTTACCCGTGAGCAAATAAATCGCGGTCAGCCCCAAACTATACAAATCACTGGCATAAGTAGGAAAACCTCGAGATTGCTCAGTCGCCATAAATCCAGGAGTGCCAATCACCACCGAGCTAGTGGGTTGGCCCTGGGGATTCATCACCGTCCCTAGGGTCTCTTTCACCGCCCCAAAGTCAATTAAGACCGGTTTGCCATCCTGGTTACGCAAGATAATATTTTCTGGCTTAATATCTCGATGAATAATGCCTCGTTGATGAATCAGATCGATAATCGGCAGCAATCTCATCAAAATATCGAGGACCGTCGCTTCACTGAGCGCGCCTTGCGTCTGGATCACTTCTGCTAGGGTTCGCCCTTCGATCAGCTCTTGGACTAAATAATATTGATGGGCTTCCGTAAAGTAGGCATACAGTCGGGGAATCTGATCCGAGACTTCTCCTAAGGTTTCTAGAATGGCCGCTTCCCGCTGAAACCGCTCTTGCACCAGCGTTTGAATCGAGGGGTCAACGCTCACGGGCTTGAGCTGTTTTAAGACACAGCGACGCCGAGACGGCATATGGGTGTCTTCGACCAAAAACGTGGTGCTAAAGCCACCGCCCCCTAACACATCCAGGACTTGATAACGGTTATTTAAGAGTTTGGTCATAACAGCTCAGTCTCAACCTGCCTCTCAGTCATAACTTGAGTCTGACCTCAAGCGCCATCTGTATATGTGTCAGTCTGCCCCCATCGCTGCCAAAACTTGCGAGTCCCCGACTGACTCAGAACATCAGTCGTTGCCGAAACGGTAACCTCCCTTTTATTGTGATTGAGCTTTCTTATTGTGTAAATAAGTCAGGCGACATCTGGAGCCAAAGCCGACCTAAAACTCACCTAATTATTGGGAGTTCTTGAATTTAGACATTAATATAGTGTTTAACTTTCCCTAATTTAGCGATTGGCAACCGTTAAACTATCTCTAAAGTTGTGATCAAGATGCGTTATCCACGACAGGAGTGCATGTGCCGTACTTAGTGGCTCCCCCCAATGCACCAAATCCCAAATCCTACACCTTGGTTACAGGATCCAATTCGATTGGCCGGGGGTTAGACAATCATATTGTGCTGATGCACCCAAGCTTATCGCGTCATCATGCGGAGCTGATGGTCCAAGAAAATGGTCAGGCTGTCCTCAAGGATTTAGATAGCCTCAACCATACCTACGTTAACGATCAGCCGATTCAGCAATGCCATCTCAAGGATGGTGATCGGGTCCGGTTCGGGACCATTGATATGCAAATCACCTGGAATTTGACGGCCACCATCCCAGATCTGAGTCCCCCCAGTCCACCCCCAGATCAATCCCTTTCCATCATTAGTCGTTTTGCCCCGGAAAATACTCGGATTGAACTCCAAGATTTACTAGAACCCGAAGCCCCCGGCGAATCCGGGGTGGGTTTGAAGCTCAAACAACAGGATGATCAAACCCGCTCGGTTGATAAGCTCAAAATTCTGCTCGAAGTCAGTCAACAGCTGTCTTCTCCCAAAGAGTTAGAAGAGCTGCTCGATAAAATTCTCGATTTGCTGTTTGAGATTATGACCGTTGACCGGGGTTTAATTCTCTTGGTCAATCCTCACACCCAGGAGCTAGAACAAAAAGCGATCAAATTCCGGAGTGGTATTCCCACGGGACTTCGCTTTTACAGCACCACCATCACGAATTTTGTTTATGGATCGGGCGAAGGCATCCTCACGGATGATGCCGCCCGCGATCGCAGATTTCACGAATCGCGATCCATCGTCCAGCAGGCCATCCATGCCGCCATGTGCGTCCCCCTGAAGCCTAGGGATGAGGTGATTGGGGTGTTGTACACAGACAACCTGTCTGTGCGGGCCATTTATTCGGAAGAAGACCTGGAATTTTTAGGTGGATTAGCGAATCAGGCTGCGATCGCAATCGACAATGCCCATCTCTACAAAAAGATTCAAACTGAAGCCGTTCTGCGTACCAAATTAGAACGCTTTTTCCCACAAAACGTTTGGCGAAAATTAAGTGAGGAAAGCCAATTAGAGGTCATTGACACCAAAGTCACCGTCGTCTTTGCTGACATCAGTCGGTTTACAGAGCTCTCTTCGCGCCTCGAACCCCGCCAAGTCATCACCATGCTCAACGAATACTTTAGCGTCATGGTGGAGGGAATCGTCTTCCGATACGAAGGCACCTTAGAACAATATATTGGCGATGCCCTATTGGCCGTCTGGGGAGCCCCCTATCAACATCCCAACGATGCAGAGCGGGCAGTGAAAGCCGCCATCGCCATGCAAAAAGCCGTCTCCAAACTGAATCAACGCTGGGCCAAGCGGTGGAACTTTAACATTCAGATTCATATTGGGGTGAACACTGGCGTCGTTGCCGCTGGCAATATTGGGTCTGAACAACTGTTTCAATACGGCACCATTGGCAATACCACTAACGTCAGTAGTCGTATATGTGACGTGGCCCGTGCTGGCGAAATCCTGATCTCCCAAAGCACCTTAAATGAACTGCATCAGTGTGACGTACCGCTCCAGCAGCTGACACCTGTGCAAGTCAAAGGCATTCAAGACCCCATTCAGCTATACCGGCTGCTCTGGGACCAAAAGAACCCTCCTGCCCAAGGGCAAGCTGTGATGGCTAGGGAACCGTAGACTTGCTCGTGCTAGACCTACAATAGCAGCCTGCAGACGGACCTCCAGTAAGACTCTGTCCCATCTGCTGAGCATCCAAAAACACCGTTTAGGATGTATATCTTTCTGTCTATTTTGTATACACAAAAAATAAATTGTTTGAGTCTTCATATATCTCCGACAAAAATTAAATACAGTCTAAAATTTTTTACTTAAACACCACAACATTATCAAGTTAGATAGAACTACTTTTTGGGCAATATTGAAATATCCAATCTGACTAAAGAGTCATTCTTTTTCTGCTTTCGTACTCACGACAAATAGAAAACTTACTCTTTTTTAGCAAAAATATTCTATAAAAGAATACTCCGCAAACACCAGATTGAGCACATTAAATTGACCCATGTCTAGGAGTCTGTCATGAGAATGGAATTCAAAGGTTTTCATCCCAAAGATGCAAACAGCGATGTCATTATTACCCTTACAGAAAGCGGGATTGAGTACTCTAACCCCAGCACTCGGGCTTTCCAATTTATCGCCTATACACAGGTCGCTGGCTTCTCAGGCTGGTTACCCACCTATGGTTCATTACACATCTATAGCAGCAATCCTAATCTCACCATTCACCTCAATTTTCCTCAAGAAGTTGCCGAAGATTATTTGCGCCAAATCCAAGATGTTCTCAAAGAAAAAGTTGGCCCAAAAACCACAAATCATTTAGTGGCTGCCGTGGCTTAACTAACAGTCAAATCCGAACTATTCCTCTTAAACCTTATATCAGTCAAAGGCAATTTTTGCTGGAGCTTGTCGTCTTTACTCCGCTAAATTGCCTTTTTATTTGGGCATCCTAAGAATAACCGATAAAAAACTTGGATTTCTAATCCCTGATAATGAAATGACGACTGGACTGCTCATTGGCCAATTAGCCAGTAAATTTGGTGTCTCGCCTCAAGCAATTCGCTATTATGAGCAACTTGGACTCCTGAAACAACCCGAACGGAATCGATCCGGCTATCGTCTCTACACCACAGCCGCTCAAAACCGATTACAAATCATTCGCAGTGCCCAAAATTTTGGCCTCTCCCTACACGAAATTAAAGAACTGCTAGACCTTGGTGAACATTCCAAAGATGCACAACAGCGCATGCAGCAAATGGTAGCCCACCATGTCGAAGAATTAGACCAACAGCTCGCAGAACTCAACCATTCTCGACAACAACTAGGACGTCGTTTTGAACAATTACAGCAGCTGAGTACGGTCGGCCCCCAATCTCAATCTCTTCTCAAATTGCTACAAACAATTGAAGAGCATAGTCATGCAGATCTGGAAGGAGATGAAGATATTAGCCGAAGCATATTGGCAAAATATGCAGCAGGTGAACGCCATTTCGCAGGTATGAAGCTGATTGGAGCTAAATTGAGCGGCACTCTCCTCAGCCATAGCAATTTCAATCGGGCTGAACTGATGTTGGCGAGTTTAAACGAAACTGCCCTAGAACAATGCACGTTTCGCGAAGCCTATCTGAGTGGAGCCGATATGATTGGTGCTTACCTCAAACAGGCCGATTTATCCCATGCGGTTCTGATTGGTACAGATTTAAGTGAAACCACCTTAACAGACGCCAGTTTAATTGGCAGTAATTTGGGTGGCGCTTGCTTATGTGAAGCCGACCTGCGAGGTGCCAACCTCAGCGAAGCCATCCTTATGGGAGCCAATTTACAGGGAGCAGATTTACGAGGGGTCAACTTATTTGGCAGCAATTTAATTGATGCCAATCTTGACGATGTGATTGTGGATGAACCCATCGTTGTGGATACCTCAACCGTTAGCTATCCACAGCCTGTTCCTTAACTCCATTTAAACCCTCATTTCTAATCTACTGGACTCCATCAATGGGTGAAGTCCACAAACCGTCCTGCCTATCCATGTCAATACATAAGTTTTTTTTATAGCTTTACCTATTGACACTCTAGTGAACTTGAACAATTAGCGTTAAGAAGAATTACAAACCAGGGGGAAACCATGCAAGTATTTGGTACTGACAGCAGCGAAGCTCTATTCGGCTCCGAGGCAGATGATGTCGTTGTCGGCAAGGAAGGCGACGATACCATTATCGGCGGCGAAGGCGATGATGTTTGGCTATCGGGTAATGAAGGCGATGATGTCGTCAAAGGTGGCACAGGCAACGATACGCTCTCTGGCGGCCAAGGCAATGACTGGATGCATGGTGATGAAGGGGGTACCCAAAACTGGCAACAAGATGCAAGCGGTAACTACACCTATACCGGTCCCATCGATGAAAGCGGTGCAGGTTTCGCCGATCCCAACGCTATTAGCAGCGGTACCCAGAATGATGACCTTCTCTTAGGCGGCATTGGTAATGATGTCCTCATTGGTGGCTTAGGTAAAGACGCCATCATGGGTGACCAAGGCGCAGATATGATTATTGGCGGCCAAGGCGATGATTACTGGCTAGCCGGTGAAGCAGGTGACGACACCCTACATGGGGACGCAGGCGATGATATTCTCAGCGGCGGCGAAGGCAATGACTTTGTCACCGGCGGTGTTGGCAACGACAATCTACTCGGAAATGAAGGCCAAGATAGCCTATTAGCCGGCTCTGGCGCGGATTATGTGGATGGCGGTACTGGGGATGACCTAGTGGATGGGGGTGAAGGCGCTGACACCCTTAAAGGCGGTCTAGGGGATGACAAAATCCTGGGCCAGTCTGGCAATGACATTCTCATGGGAGAAGCTGGTAACGATGAGCTAATCGGGGGTGCCGGTGACGACTATTGGATGTCTGGCGGCGAAGGCAGCGATACCCTCTACGGTGAGCAAGGCCACGACATCATGGATGGTGGCGAAGGCAACGATATCCTCTACGGCGGCGCAGATGATGACACCATGATGGGGGGAGCGGGCGACGATGCTCTCTTTGGTGGTGAACATATCGATCATATGGATGGGGGCACCGGTACAGATACCCTCTACGGGGGACATGGAGACGACAATATCCATGGCGGCGAAGGCAATGATCTCATTTCCGGCGAAGGCGACCAGGACGTTCTCTACGGCGATGCTGGGCAAGACACCATCAGCGGTGGTGCGGGTCATGACTTTATCGATGGTGGGGTCGGGAATGATCTGCTCTCCGGTGATGAAGGCATGGATGCCATTGAAGGCGGCCAGGGCAATGACACCATCGACGGTGGCGCTGGAAATGATGGCTGGCTCTCGGGTGGTGAAGGCGCTGATTTAATCGATGGCGGCGCTGGAGAAGATGTGCTGTCTGGCGGTAGAGGGACAGACACCCTGCTGGGTAACACCGGTAACGATGTCATGATGGGCGACGCGGGCAATGATGTCCTGGATGGAGGTGAAGGCGACGACTACTGGGTCGACGGTGGCGATGGTAATGACCTCGTAGAAGGCGGCCTCGGCAATGATGTGGTTGCTGGCGGTGCTGGTGAAGATACCGTTAGCGGTGGTGAAGGCCAAGACATCGTTCTGGGTAACTCCGGCAACGATTTAATGTCAGGCAATGCTGGCAACGACATTATGGATGGGGGTTCCGGAGACGACACCATCTACGGGGGCACTGGGAACGACTTTATCGATGGCGGTCAAGAAGATAGCCTGGGTCAAATCAATCTCGTCGTCAATGGCAGTTTCGAAGACAATCCTCTGGGCAATAAGAGTTGGGATGTTTTCCAATCCATATCCGGTTGGACAAGTACCCAAGGGTCCGGCATCGAAGTTCAGCAGATAGGGGTCGCTGATGACGGCCAAGCCCGAGTAGAACTCGATAGCCACAACAACAGTGGCATGATGCAGCAATTAGACACGGTAGCAGGACAAACCTACGAGCTGTCTTTTGCTTACACTCCCAGACCCGGTGTAGATCTCAACAGTACACCAATTGAAGTTTACTGGGATGGCGAACTCATCGATACCATTCACGGTGAAAGCCAAAGCGAACAATGGCAAACCTATACCTATAAGCTCCAAGGTGGCAATGGTGATACGACTGCCCTTGAGTTTAGAGCCGTGGGCACCGACGATAGCTTGGGTGGATATCTAGATAGCGTCTCGGTGCACGCGAGCACGGCTTCATCTGTGAATGATGTCCTCATGGGGGGTGAAGGCAACGACACCATCTTGGGGAACAGCGGTAATGACTATCTCTCTGGCGACCAAGGCGACGACATCTTAGAAGGAGGTCTCGGCGACGACACGCTCTTCGGCGGCGCAGGCAAGGACACCCTAGATGGGGGCACAGGCCATGACGAGCTAAGCGGTGGCTTAGAAAGTGACATCATCAGCGGTGGTACGGGTAACGACACCTTGGCAGGGGATGAAGGCAACGACGTTCTGACTGGCGGGGCTGGCAACGACATTCTCAACGCCGGAACAGGTGATGACTACTGGGTCGACGGTGGTACGGGCAACGATGTTATTTCCGGCGGTACAGGCAACGACATCGTTTCTGGTGGCCGGGGGAACGACATTGTTTCCGGTGGTGAAGACGATGATACCGTTCTGGGTGGCGCTGACCAGGATTTACTAACTGGTGATGCAGGAAACGATGTTCTCCAAGGCGATGCTGGACTAGACACCCTATACGGTGGGGCTGGTAACGACACCTTAGGCGGCGGTGATGATGCTGACTTACTGAAGGGTGAAGCTGGCTCAGATATTTTAGAAGGTGGTGCTGGCAATGATACCCTCTTCGGTGGCGAAGAAAAAGACGTTCTCATGGGCGATGCCGGGGATGACGTCCTCTCTGGTGATGCCGGAAACGACTACTTAAGTGGTGGTGAAGGGGCCGACCAACTCAGTGGTGGCGAAGGCCAGGATGTCATTGAAGGTGGTGCAGGAGCTGACGTTATTTCTGGTAATACCGGCAATGACGAGTGGCTGTCCGGGAACGCCGGGAATGACATCGTTGATGGCGGCAGCGGCAATGACTTCTTAAGTGGAGGTGAAGGGGCTGATACCCTCCTAGGTGGAGACGGAAATGATGTTGTCTTTATTGACGCTGCCGACACTCAAATCCTCGGTGGTGAAGGCTATGACGTTGCCATTGTTGAGTCTGCAGAAGGCGTCGTCTTTGATGCAGGGGCCAACAGCTTTGATGAAGCCCACGGCAACAGTGGTGATGATGTTTTCACCCATACCAATGGTGCTGGAACTCCCGCTTCGACCACAGTGGCGTTATTCGGTAACGGCGGTAATGACCAGTTATCCGGTGGCTCAGCCAATGACTATCTTGAAGGCGGCACGGGCGACGATACCCTAGCCGGTGGAGCCGGTGAAGATACTGCGATCGCAGGTGAAGGCAACGACCTAATTTCTGGGGAAGCGGGCCATGATTACATGGATGGGGGTGCTGGGGATGACACCCTCGAAGGCGGTACCGAGAACGACATGTTGGTCGGTGGCGATGGTGCAGACGCACTGTATGGAGGCGAAGGCTCTGACACATTGCTATTCGACGCGGACGATACCGTAGTCGATGGCGGCGACGGTTATGACATCGCTCGCGCCCAAGGCAACCAACCGGTCACCTTAGACCTGGGCACCAGCCAAATTGAGCTAGCCTACGGTTCTGGCGGCGATGATGTCTTTACCAATTCCGGTACCGAGAATGTCGAAATTCATGGTGAAGCTGGCGATGACAGTATCACGGGCGGCACCGGCCATGAGAACCTCGATGGCGGTGATGGCAATGACACCATTCTCGCAGGAGCAGGCAATGATATCCTCTCCGGCGGCGCGGGTGATGACCTATTAGAAGGCCAAGAAGGCAATGATGTGCTCTCGGGCAATGCCGGGGCCGATACCCTCATGGGCGGTGCAGGTAACGACACCCTGAACTTCGATGGTGATGACACCTTCGATGGTGGCGACGGTACAGACGTTGCCAAACTCCAAAGTAGCGACGGTCTAACCCTCAATATTGATGATGTCAGCATCGAAGAAATTCACGGTAACGCTGGGAACGACCAGTTCACCTCCAGCAATGGCACCAACATTAAGATGTATGGCCTAGCTGGCGATGACACCCTTACCAGTGGCAGCGGTAGCGATCGCTTAGATGGTGGCAGCGGCGACGATGTCTTATCCTCTAGCGGTGGCAACAATGCTCTATTCGGTGGCGACGGTAACGATAGCCTGACGACTGCCGGAGGCAAAGATACCTTAGATGGTGGGTCTGGTAACGATACTCTAAGCTCTGGTAACGGCAACGATAGTCTGCTTGGCGGTAGTGGCGATGACCTCTTAGATGGTGGGTCTGGCAACGATACCCTGAAAGGAGATGCAGGTGCAGATCAATTAATCGGGGGCGCTGGTAACGATAAACTCTACTTCGACGCTGACGATACGGTGGTTGAAGGCGGCACTGGTACAGATACGGCTTACTATCAAAGCACCTCTGACCTAAATATGGATATCGATGCAGCCGGCATTGAAACGCTCTATGCCAATAGCGGCAATGACGAAATTACCTCCACCAACGGGGCAAAAGTGAAGCTCTACGGCCAAGGAGGCAATGACACCCTTTCTAGTGGCAGCGGCAGCGACCGCTTAGATGGCGGTGCCGGGGATGACGTTTTGACCACTACGGGTGGCAATAACACCCTCAAGGGTGGATCTGGGAACGATACCCTCTCCAGTGGCGATGGTAAAGACACCCTGGACGGCGGCAGCAATGACGATATCCTCAATGCTGGTGCAGGAGCAGATATCCTCAAAGGCGGTAGCGGAAATGACTTCCTCGAAGGAGGCAGTGGCAATGACCAGCTCTACGGTGGGTCTGGTGTTGACACTCTCTTAGGGGGAGAAGGGGACGATTCCCTGTATGCCGATAGCGATAATGATCTTTTAGATGGTGGCGCTGGCAACGACGAGTTGTTTGGCAGCACTGGGGATAACCAACTGCTGGGTGGAGACGGTAACGATGCTCTCTATGGAGTCAACGGATCTAATAATCTACAGGGTGGTGCAGGTCTAGACTCCTTATATGGTGGCAGTGGTGATGATCAGCTCTTTGGCGATGCCGGAAACGACGGCCTCTATGCTGGCGCAGGTAATGATGTCCTTGACGGGGGCGCTAACAACGATACCCTAATTGGTCAAGAAGGCAATGACACTCTACTAGGCGGTAGTGGTGACGATGTATTAGTCGGTGCCAACAGCGACACCCTTAAAGGCAGTGGCTCTATCGACTATATGACTGGGGATGAAGGGGCAGATTATTTTGTCCTTGGCGGTGACGTCGCCTACTACAACGATGGCGATGAAACATCAGCAGGTCTCACTGACTTTGCCGTCATTACTGACTTCAATGGCAGCGAGGATACGATTCAACTCAGTGGTTCTGCATCTGATTACGTCTTAGGAGCTTCAGCCCCTGGCATGAGCGGAACTGGAATCTATCTAGATTCTAATGGTGATGGCAGTGCTGGCGGCGCTGATGAGTTAATTGCCAATGTTATGGGTGACTCTGGATTTAGCCTGACAGATAGTTCTTTCAGCTATATCTAGCGTTGAATCTACATCATTTAATCCATAAGGCTTAAAACGAAAACTGCTCTGGTTATGCCAGAGCAGTTTTTTTATTTATACGATGTATATCGTCAAAATAGACATTACACATATAGCAGTCGCCATATTGAGAAGGACTTAAACTAGAGAAGTATTTTATTCCTTCTCCTGTGTGATGCCCAAAATTTATAGTTACGACCTACGTTGCAAAGTGATAGATGCGATTGAGCTAGATGGGATGCGCCCTTCTGAGGCTAGTGAGCTGTTCGATATCAGTCGTAACACCATTAACCAATGGCAACACCTCAAGGCGGAAACGGGTGATTTGCATCCCAAGCCAGTCCATCATCCTGGCCATAGCCATAAAATCACTGACTGGGACAAGTTTCGAGCGTTTGCCCACAAGCATCGTCATAAAACCCAAGCTCAGATGGCTCAACTATGGGATGGAGAGATTAGTGATCGAACCATCTCAAGAGCCCTCCAGAAAATCGGATTTACTCGAAAAAAAAACATATGGGTACCGAGAACGAGATAAGCACAAACGGGCAGCGTTCATCAAACGTCTGAGTACCGTGGACCCAGACGATATCGTCTATGCGGATGAGTCGGGCATGGATCATCGAGACGAGTATGACTATGCTTATGGCCCCAAAGGTGAGCGGGTTTATGCTTTGAAGACTGGGCGTAGAAGCGGCCGAGTCAATATGATTGCGGCGTTGAGAGCAAAGCAGTTGATGGCACCGTTCACGATCGAAGGAGCTTGCAATCGGACTGTGTTTGAACTTTGGCTAGAGCGTTGCTTGATACCCGTGCTCAAGCCTGGGCAGAAGCTGGTGATAGATAATGCCACTTTTCACAAGGGAGGACAAATACAGGAATTAGTGGAAAAAGCAGGATGTGAGGTTTGGTATTTACCGCCTTATTCCCCTGACTTGAACAAGATTGAGCGGTCTTGGTCTTGGATTAAAAGTCGCATCCGTCACCAATTAGAACATTTTGGATCTCTCAGAGAAGCAATGGAACATGTTCTACATCTAGTGTCCTGAATAGAATGGCGACTGCTATACATAAAAGCTTTGTAGATCAATAGTTTTAACGATCAGTATAGGATTGAGTTTCAAAGTATAACTTATTCTTATACCAATTTAGCTTGACTCTCAAGCTTACTGTAATGGCTAGTCTATATCTATAAGCAACCAACCCACACTCCCCCAATGACCATGACCTCTCAGATGGCACTTCTCCAAAATATTCAGACTATGACTCTTCTTAACACGTTAAACACCACTGTTTTCCATTCTGAACAGTCTCTCTTTTTATCTGACGCAGAAATCAACAGTTTTATACTGCTCGATCTAGATGTAGATAGCATGAACGAGTCTCTAGAGCTCGAAACCCTAGAAGAGTTATCCAGCAATAAATTGGCGAGGATAGCAGCTTAAGCTCCGCCATAACGCTTGAACTATTCTGAATCCAATATCGATCTCTTGGCCCTAACGGTATTTCGTTAGGGTTTTTATTTGACTCACTGATCTCGTCACCAGGGGCTACTCAGCCGAGACTTTTATGACTTAGCGCAAATGCTTAATGCCATCCTCTTCTCTGGAAAAGCGATCAGTAATCAAGCTAATAATCGGTCGATCGCGGACTTTGATATTGACACTGACCGACATTCCAGATTGCAAGTCTAATTCACGGCGGCCCCTGGTCTTCAAAGTTTGAGTATCTAATTTAACAACGGCGGGAAAACTATAAAACTGTCGCACTTCTGTAGGAGGCAAGGCATCTGAGCCAATGGATTCAATGGTGCCTTTAATGTCACCAAATTCACTAAAGTTATAGGAATCTACTCTGACATCTACAGGCATACCAGTCTGGATAAAGCCAATATCTTTATTGGTAATGTAAACTTTGGCTTTCAAATTATCCTCAGGGACAATTTTTAAAATGGGTTCACTCGCATTTGCCACAAAGCCCGGTGAACTGGGCTGCAAATCAAACACAACCCCAGCGACTGGTGCTTTCAGCTCTTGGTAATCCAGGGTTAATTCTGCTTGCTGTAGCCGATTTTCAAGATCAGCGATGGTTCTCTGATTATCGACAATGGCCTTGGTCAGCTGACTGTCAATTTCAGTAATACGCTGTTGATTAGCGGCGATTCGGTCTAGTAAATCTCGCTGATTCGTCGCTACCGTATTAAGCGCTTGGGCTTGAGACTGTAGTTTTTCTTGTCCAATCTGCTCCATTTGCCGCAAGAGGCGAATCTGTTCCTGTTGTAAGCGAGAGACCTCGGCTTCACCAGACTGCACTTCATCTTCTTGGCGCTTGAATTGAACCCGAGCAATAGCCCCTTTCTTATGGGCATCTTCAATATCTGCGACAATTTCTTTGTTGAGGGCTAAAGTCTGTTGGGCACTCGCCAGCTGAATTTTGGTCTGTTCTAGCTGGACCTCAATTTGGCGAAGCTGTTTATCCCCTTGCATGACTCGGGCTTGGGCAGCCGCCACGCTTGTTTTTCCTTGCAGCAGACCTGAATTTAAACGCTGCCGCTCTTCTGCGGAAAAGGCTTGAGCATTATTAGCACCATTCAGCTGGGCTCTAAATAATTTATTTTCCGCCACTAAAGATTGGCGATCGCGGGTGGAATTAATCAACTCGGGATCAATTAAATCCGGCAAGGGGGTATCGGTTTGTCCTTTCAGCTGTTGGCGATAATACTCGTTGACTTGCACTAGGTTACGACGCTGGCGTTTTAGGGAATTGATCTCTGATCGCGTTGCTTTACGATTGAGAACAATTAAAACGTCCCCTTTCTTCACCAGGTCTCCTTCTTCGACCTTAATCTCTTTAACCACACCAGTCACAGGGGATTGTACAGCCTTAACGGCCCCCTTGGGTTCGAGCTGTCCCGTGGCAGGAATAGCTTCTTCAATTTCAAACAAGCAGGCCCATGCCAATGCTGCTGCAGCCGCCCCTACAATTCCATAAATGATGGCTCTAGACCAAAACGGAGATTGCTGCAGAATAACTGGCCGATCAAAGGGTTTTTCTTTTTTGGGCTCTGATTTAGTCAGGGACAGGACCGTTGGCTCAGATCCATTGCCGTTATTTCCATTCGTCCCATTCAGTTTGGTGGGGTCGCCAGCGAAATCTTGAGTACTGGTCATGATTGAATCTCCTGTTGCTGGTATAGCCAGTAATATCGACCTTTTTGCTGCATCAATTCAGCATGGGTACCTTGTTCTACTAGATTGCCCTGATCCATCATCAGAATCATATCCGCAGATTCCAACGTTTTGAGACGGTGAGTGACGAAAAAGACGGTGCGATCGCCAAAGGCTTCTGCTAAGTTAAGGCAAACTTGGCGCTCAGCGTTGTAATCTAGTGCACTCGTGGCTTCATCCAGAATAATGAGCTGGGGATTTTGCAATACCATACGTGCGATCGCAATCCGTTGCCGTTGGCCACCAGACAAAGATGACCCCCGCTCACCGACTCGGGAGTTATAGCCTTGGGGCAGCTCCATAATGAAATCATGGGCATAGGCCACTTTGGCGGCTTCCACAATTTCTTCCGCCGTTGCATCGGGAGAGGATAAAGCAATATTCTCTTGGACCGTGCCATCAAACAGCAAACTGTCTTGTAGCACCATGCCAATTTGACGCCGGAGAGAATATAACTCGACCTTACTAATGTCATACTGGTCGACTAAAATCCGTCCTCCATTCGCGTTATAAAGCCGCATCAAGAGCTTCATTAAGGTACTCTTACCTGAACCACTCTGACCGACAATACCCACAAAGGTCTTAGCAGGGACTTCCAAAGACACCTGCTGCAACTGCATCGGTCCATGGTCCTTAAATCGGAAAGATAACTCATCAAATTTAACCGCCCCCTCCATCAGCGGCATGGGAATTAAATCTCGGTCCGCTTCAGTCACCTCTTGGGGGTAATCGAGAATGTCACTCAAGCGCTCTAGAGAAAGCGCCGTTTCTTGGAAGTTCTGCCATAGCTGCACTAAGCGGAGCAAAGGACCAGTGGTATAACCCGCAATGATACGAAAAGCAATCAATTCGCCCACGGTCAGTTGCCCTTGAATAAATAGATAGGCTCCAACCCACAGCAGGAGCAAGCTGGATAATTTATTCAAAAAGCCGCTCATGGAACCCGCCGTGGTAGACGCCACCACCGCCTTAAATCCGGAGCTGACATAGCGAGCATAGCGATCTTGCCACTGCCAGCGAGATTTCAGCTCAATATTCTGGGCCTTAACCGTTTGAATACCCGAAACAACTTCCACCAGGTAAGACTGGGTTTTGGCATTTTCTTCAGCCTTGGTCCGAGCCAAGCGGCGAATAATCGGTGCAAAGATAAACGTTAGCAAGGCAAACAGCGGCACTGTGCCTAGGGCAATAATCGTCAGCAGCCAGCTGTAAAACACCATGACAACGATGTACACCACAGAGAACACCGCATCCAATACCACCGTCAAGGCAGTCCCCGTCAAGAATTTACGGATATTCTCCAATTCATTGACTCGGGTGGCTAGCTCTCCCACAGGCCGCTTATCAAAATAGCGTAGGGGTAAACGCACCAAGTGATCGATGACCTCTGCCCCCAAAGACATATCAATCCGATTGGTGGTATCCACAAACAGATAGG
This sequence comes from Acaryochloris marina MBIC11017, assembly GCF_000018105.1. Classification (GTDB taxonomy): domain Bacteria; phylum Cyanobacteriota; class Cyanobacteriia; order Thermosynechococcales; family Thermosynechococcaceae; genus Acaryochloris; species Acaryochloris marina. The sequence goes on along the minus strand of NC_009925.1, from coordinate 3,212,400 downwards.
TTCGAAAACTCGTCAGCAAGGCTTCAAAAATAGCCACACCAACCAGTAACAAACCCAGCACGTTCAGGGTTCCAAGAGCCCCTTGGGATAGGACTTTATCGATAATGACTTGCGTAATCAGCGGATTCGCTAAGCCAAACAATTGCACAAAGAACGAGGCAATCAACACCTCAATCAAAACCTTACGGTGCTTCTTAATCGACGGCCAAAACCAACTCAGATTAAAACGACTTTGAGGCGTATCATGGGTGCGCTCTAACAGCAGCACCTGCACCTTGTCATCAAAAGCTTCTAGAAAATCATCTGGATGCTTGCGGAGCATGGTTTGCTCTGGCACCGCAAACACAATTTCTTTTGAGCCAGTTTCATACACCAGCGCAATGCGATCCTGCCAGTTGATCAAAGCAGGAACGGGAAGGCGAGGAAAAGCTGAGGCAGGAGTTTCCACGAGTTGAGCACGCAAGCCCATCGATTCTGCGATCGCACCATAGACCGGTAGGGAAATTCCCGGACCATTCCGCTCCGTTTGGTTTTTGAGAATCCGTCGAATCACATCTTTGCGAAATGGCAAGTTGAGATGCAGCGCCAGCATTTGAAAACAGGCCAGCGGAGCATCAACAGGACCCCGACCTGATTTAAAGGGATATTTGCCATGCTTGACCGGGGCTTCATCCACCGTAGGCAGCAACGTCGGTGCTTCTGGAATCTCCTCCCACGCATCGGTTTGCGGAGCAGATGCCACTGGCTCAATCTTTGGCTGCTGGGCCTTGATGGGCGATAAGCCAATCAACCGGAGCGTTTCTGAACGTGAGACCGTGCCATTGAGCTGCTCTAGACAAGTTTCCAAGGGTTGCCCAACTTCTAAGTCAGGAATAGACCCGCCACTCACAAACCATTCCAAATTCGGTTGTAATTGGGCAATGGAGATATCTCGTATGGGGCGGTTTTGAATCAAACTGTCGGGTAACGCTCGTTCTGCCAATCGTTTGAGGTCCGTCGAACCATCCGCCCGTATCAATAACTGTTGACCAAGGACCTCAAACGCTTCTAAGACACTGGGCTGCTGCTCATAGACTTGGGCAATGCTCGGTTCATGGTCTAGCAGCTCTAAAAAGGTCGCAGCGGGCAACTTCAAGCCCACTGTTTCTACCGAAGCAATGGCTGTCTCACAAGGAATTTGGCGCACGAGACTAATCCATCCCACTGCAGCACCTGGTCCCAATAGACTGAGGGTCACTGGAGCATCGGTTCGGGGATCATAGCCTAATAGCCGCACCTGCCCTTGATAGATGAGGGTAAAGTCTTGGGGCATAGCCCGGTTAGAGACCAGCGGACGGCCCATGGGATAGCGCAACGGTTGAAACTCTTTCGCCACCGAAGATAAAACCGCTTCTGACAGCTGGTCAAAACCGGGCAGATCTTTGAGAAAAGATTCTAGGGCAAGGATAGCTGAAGTCATGGTGTTTGCGCAGAAACAGCAATAGAATCATCAGATACAACAACAGATTGCAGTTGCAATTGCAGCCACTCATTAAAGCGCTGCTCTAGCAATTGTTGTCGAAGTGGGGCATCTAGTTGAGCCGAGATCAATTTTTGCAAGCTGACAATCACAAACCATTCACCTAAACGAATGGGTGGGCGTACTTGCCCCGGTTGAGCGCTGGTCAGAATTTGCACTAATGTGGGGTGCAGATTAGCAGCCGTGACAGGACCAATCAAACCACCTGTTTGTGCTTCAGGCCCTTGAGAATATTTGGTTGCCAAATCTGCAAATGCTTGTTCACCCGCTTGTAGCCGAAAGTACAACTCTTGAGCCACTTCAGCACTTGCGACTCGGATCAAGGAATAAACGTATTGATCGAACTGCCCTTTCTGCTGCAGAAAATCAGACTCTACCTGGTTATTCCAAGTCTGGAGTTTGAATTTATACAACTTCATCTGCCGTTGAGCTTGGGCCGCCAGTTGCTGAGGCGTCATCCGGTAATGCGTTAGCCAGGCCTCACGCCTAGCTTCCTCACCAATTTGATACTGGCGATAGAACTGCTCTACAGCCTGAACAACTTCTTCTGAGCTTAATTGCACATCCTGAATCACTTGGTCAATAATCAGTTCTTTCAGCAACTGAGGCAGAAGCTGATACTGTCCAAGTAAAGGAATTAAATCAGAGGGTTGAACAGTTTTATCCACAATCGGTAGAGCAGAGATCATATCAAAAATACTCTTAATAGAGAGAGTTATTCAAGTCTAAAGATCAATCTAGAGACTATAGGAATAAAACAGATGAAAGGATAAACGAAGGAAGAGTATAGTTACCATACCCTTCTTTCTGAGAAGATGTAACTTTCACAAGGCAGTTCCAAGCATTACCAAGATATTCATTTCGACACTGCTAACCCTATTCATTAATCTATTTAGAAATTTAGAATTAGGTCTTAGCCAGGACATTAACATCTAGTAAAATTATTTTTTTAAGGCAAATAATTCTTTTATGTTTTACAAACTACAGAGAATTATATTGCCAATAACAATCAGTTTTCGACCTATATTGGGATATTCCTAATCCTCCTGTTTAACAACTGATAAAAACTACAGTCTTAGGACTATCATTTCTAGATTTATTCCTATCTTGAATAAATAATTTTGTTAATATTGGCTTTCACAAGTTTAGGGCTGGTCATAAACCCTATGGTTTGATCAGAACCAATTGCGCTAGAGATGAAGGGTTAGGGGCATCAACTACTTATCGGTCAGTTGGAGAAAATTTATGCGCTATTACCCCCATACATTGAGAAGAGAAATAGATGGATTGGTTAGCCTCTTGAAGGACCGAGTTGGAATCAGAATTCTGCCGGTCTATGGCATGAAAACCACACATCAGCACTGCCAACAGATGGAATATGCGGCAGGCTCAGAGCCTGCCGCTAACTTACTTAGAGGATAAAGTTATCCGCTGTTAGGTCATTCACAGAGACATTGACCAGGAAGACCGAATCGTTATTGCCCAGATCAATCAAGGTGCTAGTGCCGACCTGAGTAGCAGCACCGCCAACCCCCAAAATTTCGTTGATATCACTAAAAACAGCACTGAAATCAAGAACATCACTCCCGTTAACGGTTGATGTTGAAAAGTCTAAGACAAAATCAGTTCCTGAATTCGCTCCAAACACAAACGTATCTTGGCCATCGCCACCCACGAAATTCTCGTTCTGACGACTCCCAATCAAACGGTCGTTGCCCCCACCCCCATCAATGACGCCATTAACGGTTCCTTCAGCACCGTTAAAGATATCGTCAAAGTTACTCAGAATCACATCACCATTGATCGCTCCTTGGTTATTGACGGTAACGCCAGCAGTAGCCGCACTCGCATCAATGGCAGCAGCTCCCCCAGTAATGGTGCCTTGGTTATTCAAGTCACCATTCAGCGCTCCACTAATATTGACGCCAATCTGATCTGCCCTAATTAAACCTGTGTTGTTGATATCGCCATCTAGCGTCACCCCAGTTTGAATGTCGATGCCATCATCGGTTCCTAAGATTTGACCTCGATTATCCAAGTCACCGGCGAAGGTTGTGGATCCCGTCACACTTGTAAATAGACGTACACCATCACCAGCCTGATTACCTGTGCTATCACCACGACCTCGAATGATACCGTCATTGCCGAGAGAGGCTTCAACAATATCGCCATCTTCATCTCCGGTCTGCAAGGACACCCCTGCACCGTTATTGCCTTCACCCGCATCAATCAAACCTGAACGTCCATTAAAGATGGAATACTCTTCGGCGGTAGAGTCGGCATAAACAGTACCGTTACGCTGATCACCCGTTCCCAAGATTTGACCAAAATTACGTAGATCAACGCCCGAACCATCGATATTAACGGCTCGACTTCCACTTTGTATGGTGCCGCGATTGATGACCGTGGCATCATGCTCTGCATCCCCAAAATACAGACCATTTTGAGCACCATCAATGAGGCCACCTCTGGCGTTAGTTAAGGTCCCTTCATAGGCCAGACCATTAGCAAAGCGCACAGCAGCCGTTGCACCTTGGGTACTTTCAGACAAAATATCGCCCTGATTAAAGATGTTGCCTCGATAAACCGTGCCGCCACCATCAACACCCGAAAAAATGCGCAGACCATCACCCGCCAAACCTACGTTAGCGGCAGCCTGACCCCGGCCTTGAATCGTGCCTTGGTTAACCAGCGTCGCATGCACTACATCGCCAGCAACCTCACCTGTCTGCAAGGCAATTCCTGCACCCTGGTTGCCTTCACCAGCATCAATCAAACCAGACCGTCCATTGAAAATAGAGTAGTCTTCGGCTGTGGCATCAGAGTAGACGGTGCCATTCCGCTGATCACCCGTACCGAGGATTTGGCCAAAGTTACGTAGATCGACTCCAGAACCATCGATATTGACCGCCCGGCTCCCGCTTTGAATGGTCCCCTGATTGACCACCGTGGCATCATGCTCAGCATCGCCAAAATACAAGCCATTCTGAGCACCATCAATGAGACCGCCTCTGGCGTTAGTTAAGGTCCCTTGATAGGCCAGACCATTTGAAAAGCGAACAGCAGCAGTGGCCCCTTGAGTACTCTCGGATAAAATATCGCCTCGGTTAAAAATGCTGCCTCGATAGACCGTACCGCCGCCATCAACACCCGAGAAAATTCTGAGACCATCACCTGCTAAACCTAGGTTAGCGGCAGCCTGACCCCGGCCTTGAATCGTACCAAGGTTCGTTAATGTGGAATGAACCACATCACCAGCAACCTCACCGGTCTGCAAGGCAATTCCTGCACCTTGATTTCCGACCCCTGAATCAATAAGGCCGTTCGGACCATTAAAAATCCGGTAGTTTTCTGCAGTGGCATCTGAGTAAACGGTGCCATTCCGCTGATTGCCGGTTCCAATAATGGTGCCATTATTCAGCAGATCTACACCTGTGCCATCGATATTGACAGCCCGACTTCCACTTTGAATCGTTCCAAAATTGCGAATCGTTAGATCATGGTCCGCGTTACCAATGTACAGACCATTTCGAGGACCATTAATCAGACCATTACGGCCATTGATAATCTGCCCGTTAAAGCCCACACCATCTTCGACAACCAAGCCTCCTAAGAAACCCACATTGACTTCAGCGGTAATCGTGCCGTTATTGATAACAGACCCACTCACGGCTGTTTCGGGCTGTCCTGAACCATTAAAGAATCGCAGACCACTGGATCCATTCGCTCCTACTCGGGTGCCATTGGCAAAGACCTCTGGGCCATCGCCCCGGCCTTGGAATAAACCATTGTTGACAATATTGATGCGCTCACTGGTAGGATCATTAGCAGCACCCACCTGCACCGACACAGCATCGCCAAGATTGCCTTCTCCCGCATCAATCACACCCGAGCGCTGGTTCAGAAGCCGGAAGTTATCAACAGTGCCATCGACATATAGGGTGCCGTTTCGCTGATCGTCTGTGCCCAGAATCGAGCCAGAATTGACAACAATGCTGCCATCTCCATCACTAATATCCACCGCTCGACTATCAGAAGCAATGGTGCCACGGTTGAACAATCGGAATCGATTGCCCGTCGCACTGACACCATTCACCCCACCCGCAATCGTGCCCTGATTCAAGACGATGCTGGCTAAACCGTTGGCTTCCACAGCCGTGTTATTACTTTCAATCGAAGCATTTTCTTCAACAACAACTGTGTTGAGAACACCTTCTGTTACAACGCTATTTTGATCGCCTGTTTGTAGATTTTGACCCGAGCGGACACGCAGAGATTCACGAAATTCATCCAGCACAATGGGACCGTTACCATTTTCTAGATCACCATCATTGATTGAGTTGAAATTAGGCATGGTTGCATCTCCAAAATTTTTTAGACAGATAGTGTGCTTGTGGTCAGAACTCGGGCTATCGCCCATCATCAATAGGGGAAGCAAGATCAACAGACGCGCTGGCAGCACGATCCACCAGCCGCAATGCAAGGGATGTCTGTGGTACGTATCAAAATGATTGAGGAGCGCTTATCACATCTGAGGCGCACTCCCTAGATTTGAGGAAATGGCAGCTCACAAGTTACTCAGGCAGACTTGGAGCGTTACTCAAATCCAATTGATTTCAATGACCTTACTGTTTTGACAATAAAAGATCTGGACAGCAAAAAAACCTCACTTTTTGCCTCACTTTTTTTCAGACTATTCAAGCGTCAATAACCTAAAAAATTCTTCTCATATAGCTTTCAGCTTTCTCAGATTTCTTTCATACCATCCTTAAGTTCGACTCAGATCGATTCAGAAATGGATCAGCTAGAATTTTATTTTTATAAATTAAATTTTCAGATGAAGCTTAGCTGATGGTTGTACTCCAGACTCCCAGAAAAAATGCCTCACTTTTTGCTCCAGTTGTTCCAGAAATTGAAGTCACCTATTGTATATCAGCAACACATTCGCCCAAAATTCTTACTCTGAAAGGTTTACAGACTTTTCAATCATCTTTACCCTTGCCAAGTCTACCTTTATTCGTCAGTCACTAAAGGCAAGGCTATAGTAGTAGGCATGTGTTCTCTGTCCTGAACAACGCGCTTCATCATAGTCGTCGAGACCGGCCTGCGCTGTTCCAAGCTAATGTTCTACACCTATAAATAAAATTATGAGCACACAGCTAAAAATAAAAGCTTCAGATGATAGAACCGTTGAGCAAATTACCGAGCATTATCACATCGAAAAACAGCTCGCTGATCAGCTTCGGCACTCCAATAAATCTGAGCGCCTAGAGGGGTCCCTCTACACCAAACTCTACGATGCTCTATTCTCGAAAGTTAACCATCATTCTCATCACTCTCGTCCCACCGATGCCAGCGCCAACACACTCATTCAGCAACGCATCGACTTTTTGCAGCACTTTATGGCCAACGACGCCATCTTTCTGGAAATCGGGCCAGGCAACTGTCATCTCTGCCGCGAAATTGCCCCCCATGTTCAGCAAGTCTATGCCGTTGACGTCGCCACAGAAATAACCAAAGACTTAGCCCTACCTAAAAACGTTGACTTAATTATTTCTGACGGCTGTAGCATTCCTACCGAACCTAGTAGTATTGATTTAGCCTATAGCCACCAGCTCATGGAGCACTTGCATCCCGAGGATGCCTATGACCAACTCAAGAATATTTGCACTGCCCTAAAAACAGGCGGCACCTATGTCTGCGTGACCCCTCATCGCCTATCGGGTCCCCACGACATCTCTAAGTATTTTGATGAAGTGGCCACAGGGTTTCATCTCAAGGAATATTCGATTGTTGAGCTCGCCCAGCTTTTTAAACGAGCCGGGTTCTCCAAAATTCGGATTTATAAGGTTTTTAAAAATCGGGTGCTGTCTCTACCGGTGATGTTTCCGATCTCTTTAGTCATCTTGGCCCTCGAAAAGGGAGTAGGACTCCTCCCCTTTCCTCTAAGACGCACCTGCGCTGAAAAGTCTCTGATTTTCAGGACAATCACCATTGCTGGGGTCAAATAATCGGGCCACTTATAGCTGTTTCTGAATCCACTGATGCAGTTCAGCATTGATGACTTCGGGACGCTCATCATGGGGGCAATGCCCTGCATCGACTAAAACTAAGTCAGCTGCAGGGTAAAACTGCTGGAATTTTTCTGCTTTTTGCGGCGTCATCCATGGATCGGCTGCTCCCCACAATAGAAACAGGGGGCGGTCCAAGCTTTGTAGCAATTCATCAAGCTTGCGGCCGGGTGGTGATTTAAATACACCGGCAAAAACGCCCCGGGCCCCTTTGTCTAGGGAGGGTTGATAGATTTCTTCGACCAGGCGATCCGTGACTGCCGATTGATCCTTATACACTTGGGACAAGGCTTTGCGGATATTGTCTGGCTTACGCATCCGATTAAACAAGAAATAGCTCATGACGTTGATTACCGGACGCGATCGCATCACGGTTTTGCGTCGATCCTGCAGCTGTTGTCGCCAAGCTGGCAATTCAGGTTTAGGCTCTACTTCTGTAAACGATCCGGCACAGTTGAGTAACACCACCCCTCGGGTCCATTTTGGGCAATCGACCGCAAAACAGAGACTGGCATAGCCCCCTAGGGAATTTCCAGCAATAAACACCGGCTCTTGAATCACCTCTTCACAAAAGGCCTGCATCTGAGTCCGCCATAAATCCCCGGTGTAATCCATATCCGGCTTTTCAGAGCGGCCAAATCCCAACATGTCAACGGCCCACACTCGGTAGTAGCGGGAGAGCACTTCAATATTTTTGCGCCAGTGGTCTGTAGAGGCACCAAAGCCGTGGAGCAGAACTACACAGGGTCCTTGCTCTCCTTGTTGTACGTAATGAATCCGCCATCCCTGCCACTGCCAATACTGGGAAGTTGGAGTCTGTTCTAATGCAGCTGTCACGATTAGGTCCTTGAAAAGTATTGAGTGAATAGGGTCTTCACTATTGCCCAAGTAGGCCGAACATTGTGGACGTAGCGGCCCATGTTCGTAGCAATATTGAGATGAGTCCCTCTTTTTTATGAATACACTAAATTTCAAGTCTTGTGGTTTTATAGACTTACAAAAGAAAGACGCTCATGCTTAGTATCAGAGACTGCATCTTTGATCCCCGAACTGATCCCATACTGAACGTCAAGTTGTCATTTCAGCTGGGAATGATTAGATTATTAAAAACCAATCCTTGAGAATCCATTTAAGTACAACGTTGAGATACCTCATTTTTGTACAATAAAAGTGTTTAAGAGAATGTTAGCGCTCAAGTTCAAACCGTCATCATGCTGTCTCCAGATGAATTAATTGGCCAAAAAGTATGGGTGAAGGTTGAGCGGGATCCCGATTATCCTGATCTTGATCCCTATCGTGTTCAAGCTGAACTTACTCAACCCACGTCACCTCCTTGGTTCTTTGCCCGCTACCAAGATCCTCCCCAACGGATCCGTGAGCCGGGAAAATGGTTAACCCTATATGAAGCCCAACAAGCTGTTCTTACAGATCCTGTGATCGAATACGATGACTGGGATGATGAAGACGATCTAGACGAACTGTCACCAGACCAGTTCGAGCGTCTCTAGCCAGCTGATAACAACCCATCACCACTCTTGAGAAGACGGCATCCGTTTGCGAATCTGGCCAACGACGCCGGTCAAGATAGAACCTGCCATCACCAAACCAATTGCAGGTTGGATCACGTTGGGCCATAGGGAATACCACACGTCAAACCCTAGAGGAATCCCGAGCTGTCGGCCTAAAAGTCCCACTAAAAACCAGATAAAACAGAAGATCACGAAAAATACGTCGATCATCAGGACAGTATTAATGCCATTGATGAGTTTTTCAAACATAACTCTCTCTTACTTGTCTGGCTTCAACTACAAAAGACACCAGTTTAACCACTGATGTCTTTTTCATTTTTTCATACCAAGAGCAACTAACCTTCAAAGACCCAAGCCTGGACGCGCTCTAAACTCGCCCAATCCGGCTTTCGCTTCAAGCCATCATCAAAACTCTCTTTCAGCTCATCTCGTAATTCAGGCACAGCCATCGCAATTTGCTGAACAATTTCAATATGCTTGCGAACCCCTTTTTGCCCCGTTTCCAGCATGGCAACCACGAGGTTAACCCGCGCTTGCGGGTCTTGCGGATTCAGCTTCACAGCTTTTTGGGCTGCTTTATAGGCTGAATTATGCTTTCCCGCTAGCAGATAGAGCCAGGCTAGACAGGTCCATGCAGGACTACTCTTACGGGCGCGATCACAAATGTCTTTAAATACAGGAATTAAATCTTCAGCAGGTTCTCCTGCTTGATAGCGATCTAACGCTTCCTTAAAGACATCGTCAAGGGTGGTGTCAGTCATTCCCAAATAATCCTAGGCAGAGAAAGACGTTCCACAACCGCAGGTCTGCGTCGCATTGGGGTTAGTGAATTGAAACCCACCGCCAATCAAGGCATCACTGTAGTCGAGAACCAAACCATAAATATACAGCATACTCTTGGGATCGGATACGACTTTAAAGCTGTCATAATCAAATACTTCATCCGATTCCTGAATATTTTTCGGATCTTCAAAGTCCATGGTGTAGGACATACCAGAACAGCCACCTCCCCGAACACCGACGCGTAAACACAGATCGGTTCCTTGCTTCTCTCGCAATTCCAGAACATGCTTCAGGGCGTTGTCAGTCATCATAATGCCGCGTTGTTGAGACTGAGTTGCTTCTGCCATGGGTTCACCTATTCCTTCTGCAAATCAATATGAACAACTGCTTCTACCGTTTATTCTATCTCAGGGCCTTGACATCAGCCGCCTTCACACTGGCCGACGACGTAAATACAGCAGTAACCCCCACAACAAGCCCAGACCTGCAACATACTTAACAGGTTCAGGAATCCCTGGTGAAGGTGAGAAAAATCCTTCAATCCCCCCGGCAATAATCAGCATCGGCACGACGCCAAACATGAGCTGTATCGCTTGCGCACCATACAGCTTTAAGGCTGCTAGCCTTTTGTATCGTCCTGGAAAAACCACTGCCCTAGCGAGTAACAATCCAGCTCCCCCAGCCAGAAAAATCGCGGGTAGTTCCAAAGCACCATGGGGAAAAACAAAGGCCCAAAAGGGATAAGCTAATTTATTTTGGCCGACTAGGGTTGCGATCGCAGCAATGCTGAGTCCATTAATCCACAGAATATAGAGGGTGCCCACCCCCGCCAGCAACCCTCCGGCAAAGGTCGAGAAGGTGACGCTGATATTGTTTTGCATAATATCGCTCGACGCCAAGGGTTCACTCCCCACAATGGAACCCATCCAGAGTTGCCCATCCTCTTGGACAATATCGATAATTCGTGGAGGAATGATCAAATGCATAAACACTGGATCATGCCAGGTAAACCACCAGCCAATCAAGCTTCCGACAAGAAACACGGCCGTAGCCAGCACCGTAAACACCCAGGTCTCTTGCACCACGGCGGGAAAGCCCCAGCACACGAACTCCCAAACGGAACGCCAAGCCGGTCGACGTCCCCCCTGATAAATTTGGGAATACCCCCGCAAGGTCAGTTGCTTTAGCTGATCTGTTACCCCTGTTCCTAATTGTCGAGCCCGTGCTCGTGCTAAATCTGCAGCCACCATCCGATAGAGACCACTGAGCTCTTGCACTTCTCGGCCGGTCAATTTCTTCAGGCCTCTTTTTTCAGCCTTTTGTAGCAAGCTTTCATACCGCCGCCACTGGGGTTCCTGACGTGCTAGCCACCGCTGTCCATCCATAATTGGTTTAAACTTTCTACAACTTTTAGTTTTCCAGCTTTACCCGTCATCTTGACATAGGTCTCTTCTCTCTCCATCCATGATGCTGTGGGTGTTGTTTTACTCACAAAACCATCGCCTTCTCTATAGCCAGCATCATGGACATGAAAAAGGGCGACCCATGCATTGCCCCCATTCAACCCCAATCTATGGCATCCCTCAAAAAGTTGGTTATTCGTGGCACCCTGTGGACTTTGATCGGGTATGGCGGCAGTCAAGGTCTGCGATTCGGTGGCAATCTTATTCTGACTCGACTTCTATACCCAGACCTCTTCGGGTTAATGGCCCTCACCAATATTTTTATTATTGGCCTCCAACTCTTTTCAGATCTGGGAACCGGCTGGAGTGTGGTCCAAAATAAGCGGGGCGACGATCCGGTCTTTCTCAATACAGCCTGGACCGTTGATGTCATTCGTGGGTTCATTCTCTGGTTCGGCTGCTTAGTGATTGCCTGGCCCATTGCCACCCTATACAAGCATCCAGAATTGCTATGGCTGATTCCCATTGTCGGCATCACCACCATTTTCTCAGGCTTTGAATCAACTGCGGTTGCTCAGCTCGAACGGAATCTGGACGTCCAGAAACAAGTGGTGTTTGAACTGACAACCCAAGCAGTCGGCATCATCATCATGATTGTGTGGGCAATGATTGCCCCTAGTATTTGGGCGCTCGTGATGGGGGGACTGGCCTCTACAGGTCTGAAAATGGTTTGGAGTCACTTTCTTTTCCCTGGCTCCAGCAACCAATTTGCCTGGGACAAAGCAGCCCTTAAAGATCTGCTCAACTTGGGTCGGTGGATATTTCTCAATACAGCCCTCACGTTTCTAGCTGAGCAAGCTGACCGACTGATGCTGGGTGATCTATTTTCCCTACGATTATTAGGTATTTACGGAATTGCATTCACCCTTAGCGATATGCCCTATAAGGTGGTGATGAGCATCAGCAATAAGGTAATTTTTCCCGCCATCAGTAAAAGTATTGATCAACCTCGGGACATTCTATTTCCCAAGATCCTTAAGAATCGACGTCCTTTTCTATTTGCCTCTATTTTTTTAGTGGTGGTTTTAGCAGGGTTTGGGGATCTGCTGATTACGACCCTCTATGACACTCGCTATCTCGATGCTTCCTGGATGCTTCCTATCTTGGCTTTGGGGATTTGGCCTCGTCTGCTCTCCCAAACCAATGAATCCTACTTATTCGCCATCGGCAAATTTCAATACACCACCTGCGGCAACATCTTGCGCCTTTCCTGCACCGTCATGGGTATCTGGATTGGTTTTCGGTATTTTGGCAATGCGGGGGCAATTATGGGAGTAGCCCTAAATGATTTTTTCTACTACCTTTCCGTCAATTACGGTCTGCTAAGAGAAGGCTTAAATGGCATGATGCAGGATTTGCTGGCAACATTCCTATTGCTAGGATGTTTGACACTCATTATTGCGGTTCGTCTTCACTTTAATCTCGACTTACCGATTCATTCACTGTTCTCACAGCCAGCCTGATCACAGGTATTCATCCCACCCCAGTAATTCCTTGAGATTAGCTTTCTTGAATACCCTTTGCTCTGCTTCTAGATTTTGGCAAGGACTGTGGGAGTAGAGATTTCAGATCCAGGCATGGAGGATGCTCTGATCTGCCTGTTGCGATCGCATAATTGATACCCCAAAATCTTCCGCTTCATTCACTACCGCTGTAGCCAATAATGCCCAGTCGTTCTGAGACCTAACTGCCGAGTTGGGTCAAACCAACATCATTAATTTTTTGAGGACAATGACTCTACTACCCTCATACCTACGTTCCAAGCATAGGGGCAATCCCATCAGCATTGTCGCTGCCAATTTAGCCTACCATCGGTGACGGAACCTGAGCATCTTGACGGGCATCGGTAATCAGCCAATCCAAAGATGCAGCTCGAACATCCAACGAAGCGCCGGTTTTATCTACACAATAGCGTCCAAACACCAGCTTATCGACAAGGCGCACTTCTGACCCTAAGCGTGAATATTCAAAAATAACGCTGTTATCCACCGTTGCCCCCGTACAAATATGGCAGTTGGGACCAATCATAGTGGGGCCGATAACCTTAACCCCTTCATCAATGCGCGTCATGCCGCCAATATAAACAGGGCCTTGAATATCAACCTTATCCCAGTCAATATCAACGTTTAGCCCCGTATAGACGCCGGGCTTCACTTCATGACCTGGAATCGCCACATTTTTGACATCACCCATCAACACACTGCGAATGGCATGCCAATAATCCGGCACTTTACCGATGTCTACCCATTGGAAATCCATCGCAATGCCATAAAAAGGCATATTCATCGACACCAGCTTGGGAAAGAGGTCACCCCCAATATCAAACTCTTGGCCCGAAGGAATCAGGTCGAGAACTTCAGGTTCAAAGATATAGATACCCGTATTAATCGTGTTGCTAAGGGCTTCATCTACACTGGGTTTTTCCTGAAAAGACTTGACTTGCCCTTCCTCATCCGTAACGACAACACCATAGCTAGAGACATCGTTGGGATCCACAGTCTTCATAACGATAGTGGCAATCGAGCCTTTTTGCCGATGCCATTCCACGGCTGCCGTCAGGTCGAGGTCAATCAGAGCGTCTCCACACAAAACAATAAACGTATCGTCAAAGAAGGGCGAAAAATCTTGAATGCGACGCATACCACCCGCAGAACCAACGGCATCCCCAATTAAATTGCCATCTTCAATTCGACCTTCAAAAGAATAAGCAATATCAACGCCAAACCGCTGCCCATCTCTAAAGTAGTTCTCGATCTCGTCGGCTAAATGACTGACATTCACCATAATTTCATCAAAGCCATGCTGACGAAGTAGCTCCACTAAGAATTCCATCACAGGCTTTTGCATGATCGGAATCATGGGCTTAGGGATAGTGAATGTTATTGGGCGAACGCGGGTACCTTTACCCGCCGCCAAAATCATCGCTTTCATATCAAATTTCTTGCTTATAAAGAATTAGCAACCAACCGTAATACTTATATTCTGACTCTCAGAGTTCATGTAGTTGTATATCACTCTACCTGTCTAGGCATCATAGCTCATAACTTAGATTGCCCTAGGCCTTAAAAAAAGCGTCATAGAGAATAAACATGGCCATTGATCAGCAATCGTGTGATTCCTTTGGCTAGTAGTTGAGGACAAGTCTTTTTCAGAACATTACTGTTGGGAACTTTCACAATTCTTTGGGTGCGATGGGAAAAACGGCGAGCAATCCGATGATTATCAAAAATAGGTAAGGTTTTAGCATCCACTTCTTGTTCTGGAATCGTGCCTAATTCTCCAAACGCTTGTAAGGGACGCGTGATCAGTTCTGACGACCGATCTACCACCAAATAACAGGTTTTGGGAAACTTAGCTTCTGAAAAGGGCAACACTTGAATTAATTCAACGGCTTCTAGGTTCATTCCCAACCCATCATCCGCATCTGCGCCATCTTCTAAATCAGACTCTTCAGCATCTTCGGAATCAAAATCATCGATTTCGGTATCTTCCTCAGCATCCTCTACCGGTAGATCATGCAGATCATGCTTAATTTCAGCGATGATTTCAGCTAAATCTTCCTGGTCATCTAGTTGGGCAACCGCCAGCGCCGGTGTTTCTTCCTCTGCCGCATCAGCTGGTTCTTCTATGCGTTTACGCTTTTTGATAGGCGCTGGTCGTACGGGTGCATCGATAACTTTCACGGGCTTCGCCTCTTCCACGACCTCCGCCTTAGCGGCGGCAGTCTGCTTGCGAGAAGATTTGGGACCGCGCTTTTCTTGCTTGGTGGCAATGAGGGCATCATATTCTTGATCCGGCAGTTGATTTTTAATAATGCGCCGAATCGTTGAACTACTGACCTCAAAGCGAGTTGCCAGTTGGGCAATGGTCTCTTCAGACTCTCGGAAGAGTTGAGTAATCGTTTGCTTATCGGAATCTGAGAGCTTGCTACGCGTCATAAAATTGGTTCTAGGGCGAGGTCATCAACACTATGAGGAAGAAATAATGGAGAAGCGTTTCTCTCCCATATCCTAGTATGTTGTGGGTTGAACATTGATCATGCTCTATCTGAGTGATATCCAATGTAATGGGTATAGACTGCCAGCATCGTCCCTAAGGTAACAAACTCAAGTTAGATATGTTGGTCTATTCTAGGATCGGAGCGCTCTCAATCATGTCTATCGATAGGCAATCGAGAATTTGAAGCACCCCATTCTCACCCCTTGACCATTGCATCATCAGCTATTGATGCCCTTTTCATGAAATCGCACCTTACTCGTAGTCAAAATACCGTTCTCAAACTTTTAAAGAAGTTGAATCGAGAGATTTCAGCTCAAGAACTTTATCTTGAGTTGCGCAAAGCCCAACTAACCTTGGGGCTAGCCACGGTTTATCGAGCATTAGATACTCTCAAGCTCAGCGGTATCGTCCAAGCAAGGCTACTGAGCAATGGTGAAACCCTGTATACCGCTGCTCAACAAGATAGACATCATGTTACTTGTCTACAATGCGGTGTTTCGATTCCCATCCAGGAAGAAGAATGTCCCGTTCATGAATTGGAAGATCAGCTCAAACAATCCTCAAAGTTCGAAATTTTCTACCATACGCTAGAGTTTTTCGGCCTTTGCACGCCATGCCAACTCGAACAGTCGCATTCAAAGCCTTAGATCTCTGAAGCGACTCATGCACGACATGGAATAGGATTTTTGCCCCATCAGACAATATAAAAGTTAAGATTTTTGTGGGTTTATTAAGGATTTGGTGTCATAGTGATATAAACCTTCACAATTACTGCTGCCTTCGAAGCTTGCAGACCTCAGGCCTGCAGCTTTGGTCTCTCTATTGCTTATGGTCATTGACTTTCTTCCATTTCAGTTTCAGATCGAAGCTCTACCCATTGCCGGGGGGAGTCTATGGGCGACTGGTTTATACATCGGATTAAATCCCCTAAGCCAGTGGCTGACGAACCAGCTTTGCCGATGGCTAAACTATGTTGACCGCTCCTTATACCTATCGGTCGAAGCATTTGAGAAGTCTCGTCCTGCTCGTGAGGCTCGCAATTTAGTTTGTGCATCCTTAATTAGTATTTTGCCATTTCTAATTGTGGGCAGTCTCTGTTATTGCGCCAGTACCTGGAGCTTTGGAGGTCGTAGCTGGGGGGTCAGCCTAGGCATGATTTGTTTGCTGATCGGTGGCGTCTACGAATTAGGCCGTCGCGATGGCCAATCCCAAGATTCTTAAGGGGCATCCCGAATCACAAGCGCTTCAGCCCCCCTCTCTTTTATTAGCGTTTCTGACACTAGCTGAGCAAATCGCGCTACGGCACCCACTTCACCTCGCACCTCTCTTAGAGCTGCTTTGATAGCTTGCAGTCTGGATGGAGAGGCTAAGAGGGCCTGCAAATAGTGAGCCACTAATTCAGAAGATAAAGGTCCTACCCATTCCGGCACAATTTCTTGGTCGGCCCAAATATTCGGCCAAGCTTTAAAGCCTTGGGGCAGAATGAAGCGGTTCATGGCTGCGCCGACAAAAGATAGGCGAGCCAGTACGCCTAACAAACCTTCTCCAATGGGTGCGCCAGCCAGATGTTGGGTCGGCAGAATTACCATCATTGGTACCATTAAAGCTGTCAATTCAGCCGTATTGGCCCCCAAGGTGGTTAGGCAAATTTGACAATGCATCAGCACATCATAGGCAGGACTGGGCAGCCAAAGCCAGACTTTCGTGCCCCGTGGGGTGCAGAGATAAGGAAGTTCCTCATTTGATTGCACTAAAGTAGCAGAGTTCCCTAAATAGGTTGCAATCAGCGGGTTATCGCTGGCGCAAGCATAGCGAGATAGGGTTGTATAGGACAGCCCTGGGGCTAGGGGAATGATGAATTGTGATTGGGGTCGATGTTGCTGGAGTCGCTCTGCAACAGCTAAGCAAAATGGTACCCCTATCCTTAATTTGGCAGGTTTTGATCCTGGCAATAGCCCAATTATTTCAGTGTCTGGAGCCCACCCTAACTGATCTAACAATGCGTCAGAACCGACACTTGATTGAATATCGGTCATCAAATTACCCACTACCGTTACCTTGGAGCGATATCGACGTGGGACTTTTTGTAGCGTTTGAGGCTGAGCCACTCCGCAGTAGTCTATCCAAGGTAACCAACGGGGCGTCCATTCAGCATAGGTAACGATGCGATAGCCTAGCCGCTTACCAATCGCCACCGCATAGAACTGATCGCCGCCCAAGAAAACCACCACGCCTTGGGGATGCCAGTGCCAGGCATCAGGGGTTTGACCCCAGAGCAGAAACTGGAAAAACTGCTGTGGTTCTAACACGCGATCCACTCCAGGGAAGGTTTCCGCAACGGCCTGCTCATGTCCCCCAGCATGGGGACAGGGGGAGAGAAGGATGGAGACTCGACTAAACTGTGGTCGCCTGCTCAACACTTGCAGTACAGGGCGGACCCAAGTGGAGAGTTCACCAGGGCCATTGCTGAGAATAACGAGATCGGCCAAAGCTTCGGCCATCAGATAAACCTGCGGAAGTGCAGCAGAAATGTCACAATAAAGAAATGATTAAGCAATATTAAAAAAATTTACGAATTAGCATGGCGGCGTTCTCTGAACAACCGATCTTATTAGTAGACGGTTACAACATCCTTGGTGTTTGGTCACAGCACCAGAATGGTCATGCCCCTGCTGAGATTTTTGAAAATATCCAAGAACTAGAGACAGCCAGACTTCACCTTGCGGATGCTCTTGCCAGCTACAGTGCGTTTCAAGGATATCAGGCACAGCTAGTTTTTGATGCCCAGAATCGACAAGAGAAAGGCGTCTGTGAGCCCTTTACGGATTCTCTGGATCTCTACTACACCGACTATGGCCAAACGGCGGATACCTATATTGAAATGTACTGCGCCAAAGCTCGTTCTCGACAGGCCCGGCTGATTGTAGCAACATCTGATCGTGCCCAACAGCTGACGGTGATGGGCTATGGTGCGGAGTGGATGTCAGCTCTTCAACTGGTTAAGGAAATGGCAGCCACGACTACCAAAATTCGCTCTAAGCAAAATACGAAGAAACGGTCACCCAGCCGTTTACTGGCCCACTCGCTCGATCCAGAAGCCAAGCGTAAATTAGAACAATTGCGCTGGAGCTAAAACCGTTTTGGTCCTCCACTGCTCACCCACACTTCCTATTCCATGGGAGGAGTTCTAAAAAAAGCGACCAAAATGTAAACGAGCCTCGTAGACTAGGTAACTGACACCCATCTACAAACAGGTCAAGCGCTGTGAATTTTCAATCCGTTATTGCCAAACTCCACGAATTTTGGAGCGATCGCGGTTGTCTAATTGTTCAGCCCTACGACATTGAAAAAGGGGCAGGCACCAAAAGCCCCCATACCTTTTTAAGATCCCTAGGGCCAGAACCCTGGGCTGTAGCCTACGTCGAACCCTGCCGTCGCCCCGCCGATGGTCGCTACGGCGAAAACCCTAATCGATATCAGTACTACTACCAATACCAAGTCTTGGTCAAACCCTCCCCCGATGATATCCAAGATATTTATCTCGACTCCTTACGAGTCCTTGGCATTCAGCCTGAAGATCATGATATTCGCTTTGTCGAAGACAATTGGGAAGATGCCGCCGTGGGCGCATGGGGTGTCGGCTGGGAAGTCTGGCTAGATGGTATGGAAGTCACTCAGTTTACCTACTTCCAACAGTGCGGTGGTTTAGATTGCCGCCCTGTCTCCATTGAACTCACCTATGGTCTAGAACGACTGACCATGTACCTGCAGGAAACCGATGCCATCGCCAAAATCGACTGGAACGGTACTCTCACCTATGGAGATGTTCATCTGCAAGGGGAAATTGAACAATCCACCTATAATTTCGAAGCCTCTAACCCCGAACTGCTGTTTCAGCTCTTTAGTTTGTATGAACAAGAAGCCCTGCAACTGATCGAGAAACAATTAGTCTTACCCGGGTTAGACTATGTGCTCAAATGCTCCCACACCTTCAACCTCTTAGATGCCAGAGGCGTTATTTCCGTGACCGAACGGACTCGCTATATTGGCCGCATTCGCCAAATGGCCCGCCAAGTAGCCCAACTCTATCTTCAGCAACGTGAAGAATTAGGATTCCCTTTACTGAAAACGCAATCCGTCTCCTAAAATTCGGTAAGCACGAGGGGAATCTTCCCTTCCAATTAGTGATATCGATATTGGAGGCAGATTTTGAGTCTAGGGAAATGGATTGGCTTAGTTGTCTTCTTGGTTTCTCTCTACATTTTGTGGGAAATTCGCCAAGTCTTGCTGTTAGGATTTACGGCGGTCGTACTCGCCTCTGCACTCAATGGCCTGGTTCGCCAACTGACGAAGCGGGGCCTGAGTCGCGGACTAGCCGTTGCCTCAGCCATCTTTTCCATTGTGGGTGTGGCCTGTTTGATCGGACTCTTGGTGATCCCGCCTTTTGTCACTCAAGCCCAAGAGTTGCTAGATCGTGTGCCCGATAGTTTGACTCGCATTGAAGAACTCATCAATGAAGCTCAAGAAACTGGCTTAGCCTTTGGCATGCCCAGCGCTGGTATCGAAATTCCGGTTGATTCTCTAATCGACAACCTACGGGAAAAGATTCCCGCGTTTGCCGAAAGCGTTGTCAATAACTTTTTTGCCTTATTTTCCAATTCCCTTTTGGTGGCCCTGAATATCCTCCTCATTCTGGTGTTAACCATTATGTTCTTGGTTGACCCCGACCAATATCGCCGCATTTTTATCCGACTGTTTCCGTCCTTTTATCGGCGACGGGTCGATTACATCTTGGGATTATGTGACTCTGCTTTAGATAACTGGATTGTGGGCATTTTGTTCAATATGACGGTGATTGCCGTCTTTAGCGGCTTGGGACTGTGGGTATTAGGGGTTGATCTGGTACTTGCCAATGCCTTGATTGCTGGTCTGCTAGAAGCCATTCCCAACATAGGCCCGACCCTTAGCTTGATACCACCCATGGCCATTGCTCTACTTGATGCACCCTGGAAAGCTGTTGCCGTGCTGATCCTTTACATTCTGATTCAGCAGTTAGAGCAGTATTTGTTAGTGCCTGCCGTGATGGCCAAACAACTCTCCCTAGCACCTGCCGTCACTTTACTGTCTCAAATTGTATTCGCCATTTTCTTTGGATTTCTGGGACTCCTGTTGGCTCTGCCACTGATGGTGATCGGCCAAATTTGGGTAAAAGAAGTGCTGGTCAAAGATATTTTGGATCGCTGGGGCGAAGACGAGCGCTCCGATTCCTATCCCACCTTTGCACCAGATATCGTTGCCTTAGCCGATGGCCCTACTCAATTGTCCGCTGATTTACCAACTGTAACGCCGGATGAGGAAGAATCCAGCTAGAATCGATCAGCATTATGGCCGTCTTGGCTAAGTTACGTCTAGGAAATCCAACCATGAGTTTAAATTTAGTTAGCCTAGTGGGTCGTGCAGGCATGGACCCAGACGTTAAATATTTTGAGTCCGGCAGCGTCGTTTGCAATGTCACCCTAGCCGTCAATCGCCGCTCTCGGGATGATCAGCCCGACTGGTTTAGTTTAGAAATTTGGGGCAAAACAGCGGAGATCGCTGCCAGTTATGTCCGTAAAGGCAGTTTGATTGGGGTCTCTGGAGCGCTTAAGTTCGACCGCTGGCAGGATCGCAACACTGGTGCCAATCGATCCCGCCCCGTTATTCGCGTTGATCGGTTGGATTTGTTGGGATCAAAACGAGATAGTGATCCCAATGCCGTCAACACCTATGAAGATGAATTTTAGGGGCTCTTTTGTCTTAAAGCCATCCAAGTCTGAGTCATAATTCCCAGACTTGGGATCATGAATTGTAATATTTCTATTTCAAAAACCGGCTTTTTCACGATTTTATGCGACCGTGCTCGGCTCTACAGTATGATGATTTACTGCAGGGCCGAGTACATTCATGTTGGGAACCACATTAGCCGACCGCTACAAAATTACCAAAGCGCTCGGAAGTGGTGGATTTAGTAAAACGTATTTAGCAACAGATACACAGCACCCCGAAAAACGCCGCTGTATCGTCAAAAAACTACAGCCTGAGTCCGATGACTTATTCACGGTGAAAACCTCTCGCCGTTTATTCGCGACAGAAGTCAAAGTTTTGAAGCGCCTGGGTAACTATGATCAAATCCCCCAGTTTTTTGATGACTTCGAAGAAAATGAAGACTTTTTTCTAATCGAGCAATATATCGAAGGCAAAAACCTCAAGCAAGAATTTGGCTGGCGACGCTGGCCTGAGGCGAAGGTGATTAATTTCTTGCAGGATGTATTGACCACCCTAGCCTACGTCCATCAACGCCGGGTCATTCATCGGGATATCAAACCGGCTAACCTGATTCGACGCAAGAAAGACAAGAAAATTGTTTTAATTGACTTCGGCTCCGTTAAAAATAAGCGCCGGATTGCCCAGACCGTTGTGATCGGCACTGATGGCTATATGCCAAGCGAACAGTCTATTGGCCGCCCCAACTTTAGTAGTGATGTTTATGCCGTCGGTATTATTGCCATTCAAGCATTAACAGGCATGGATCCGACCAAAGGCAAAATTTCCTTTGATTTGAAGACGGGTGAGATTGCCTGGCGACGCTATATCTCCGTTAACCCTGTCCTGGGAGACATTATTGATAAGATGGTCCGCTATGATTTCCGCCAGCGCTATCCTTCGGCCATTGAAGCTTTGGCAGATGTCAATGAGCTGATTACAGAAGTGCCGTCCATTGAACGGCGTCAGATGCTGCAAACCGCTGCATCTTGGGGTGCAGGCATGCTGGGAGTTGGGTTGGCCTATGGTGCCTTTACCCAAAAATGGCTGTTTCCCAGTGCAAATACCTTGATCAAGCAGCTATTTGGGCAGGCTGACTCGAACTCTGAAGAAAAATCCTAAGGTTTTGAGGCACGACTGATAAGCTGACAGAGGTGCCAATGGGTAACGCCTCTGCAGACGTAGAGCGGGCATGTAACTCTCGGCCCGACTGAGTTTTTAGGCAATATCGATATTCCCGACCTAAAAATTGGCGATCGCGAATGATGGTTGAGGCGGTCTGATCGGGCTGGAGGATTAAATCTTCTTGACGAATCATAACCACGGCTTGGCTATCCTCAGCCGAGAGATCTCCCCCTTCACTGGGGGTAAACGCTCCAACTTCTGTTTGCCAGGCGTTACCGTATCGCTGAGCTTCCAAAAAGTTGGCCTGGGTGACAAATTCTGCCACAAATTGAGACTGGGGCCGTTGGTAAATCTCTTCTGGGGTCCCGATTTGCTCCAAACAGCCCTGACGCATCACTGCTACTTGATCTGCGATCGCAAGAGCTTCTTCCTGGTCGTGGGTCACAAACACTGCCGTCGTCCCAGCCGTTTTGAGAATATCTCTCAGCTCTTGTCTCAAGCGCAGTCTAACTTGCACATCTAAATTACTAAGGGGTTCGTCCAAGAGCACCAACTGGGGTTGGGGGGCCAAGGCTCGTGCCAAGGCCACTCGTTGCTGTTGACCGCCAGACAGTTCATGGGGATATCGGTTTTCCATACCCAATAATCCCACTAATCCCAAGACCTCTGTCTGGCGTTGCTGTTGAACCTCAGTCGAAATCTTTTTCGTTTGCTTCAAACCAAAGGTGACATTGTCTGCAACCGTCAGATGGGGGAACAAAGCAAAATCTTGAAACACCATGCCAATCATGCGCTGTTCAGGAGACGTCCATTGCCGGACGCCAGCAATCACTTGACCATTCAAGAGCAATTGCCCTGCATCTGCCTGCTCAAAGCCAGCAATTAAACGCAATAATGTTGTTTTGCCACAACCAGACGGTCCTAACAACCCCAAGATCTCTCCTTGCTTGAGCTGTAGAGAAACGCGATTGACTGCAGCCGACATATGGGCGTTATAGCGTTTAGTAATACTGTCTAGCTGCAAAATAACAGGATCAATCATGAAAGATTCAAGCTACAGGAGGAGAAAAAATATCAATCCAAATCACAGATGATGGTGATGTTGCCAAACGCCGATGGAGCATGCCAACCTGTCGTCAAAAAAAGACTATCTATAGCTGAACAACGCTTTTGGATTGCTTACATTCCATCAATCTGAGTTAGAGTAATTATTCTCATTCTCTCTGTAGTCGGCCAGTTTTTGCAACTAATTCTTATTAAGTGTCTGGCAAAGCCTTAGGGTCTTGACGGTTGAAGTTGCTTCTAGACTGGCGGGCACCGGGTCAAACTGGCCAGTTTCCACCTTATAGCCAACCGCTGGGCCATACTTAAACCATCATTACCAGCATTTCCTGACAATATCTATACCTTTACCCCGATGCTTTCAAAGACGTGGCTAGATAGATCTTCGACAGTCTACAATTTCAAAGATCTTGATACCGTCAAGATCCTAGTCGTCTATCAACATTTATAGCTGTGATCTGTATCTAAGTAGCCTGGCCCACAAACTTCCAATTTGGAAAATGATGATATTTCCATAAAGTTCATTCGTTAATGTCAGATTATTCATTACATTGATCTTGTGCTAATCAGTTTGGAGCAAAGACGTTGAAAAAAGTTGAAGCCATCATTCGCCCCTTTAAATTGGATGAAGTCAAAATTGCGTTAGTCAATGCAGGCGTAGTCGGCATGACCGTCTCCGAAGTCCGAGGCTTTGGTCGCCAAAAAGGACAAACTGAGCGCTATCGGGGTTCTGAGTACACCGTTGAATTTCTGCAAAAGCTCAAAGTCGAAATCGTGGTGGAAGATCACCAAGCCGATATGGTTGTCGACAAGATCGTCAATGCTGCCCGTACAGGGGAAATTGGCGACGGTAAAATCTTTATCAGCCCCGTAGATCAGATTGTCCGCATTCGGACTGGCGAAAAGGATTTTGAAGCCGTCTAGCCTGATAGACGTGCCTTTAATGCACCTGCAAGTCAAAATGCAAAAGTAGCGATTGCCAAGACATGGTTCAGATTACGGGTGCCACAAAGTTGTTGGGCGTCATGGGTCATCCCGTGGAACATTCTTTATCCCCAGTGATGCACAATGCCGCCCTCCAAGCGTTAGCGACCCAGCAACACCGTTTTCTGGAGTATGTCTACATCCCTTTGCCGGTGACCGCTCATGCCCTCCCTGCTGTGGTCTCCAGCTTAAGGGAGCTGGGATGCTGTGGTTTTAATATCACGATCCCCCACAAGCAAGCGATTATGCCTTTGCTGACGGAAACGACCGCCATCGCCAAAGCAGTGGGCGCTGTCAATACCGTTTGGCCCACCGATGACGGCTGGGCAGGCACTAACACGGATGTGGAAGGATTTTTATCCCCTTTACAGCCCCTCAATCGGGATTGGTCGACCATCACCCCTTGCATCTTAGGATGTGGTGGCGCTGCCCGAGCGGTGTTAGCCGGCTGTGCTCAGCTCGGTTGTCTCCAGGTTCATATCATTGGCCGTCAACCTGCCAAGTTAGAACACCTCAAATCAACTTGCGCCACTACCCTATCCATTGATATTCAAATTCATCTGTGGGAAGATCTTGCCCCTCTATTACCCCAAGCTGCTTTGCTGATCAATACCACGCCGGTCGGCATGTCTCCTCATATCCAAGCCTCGCCTCTTTCCGCAGTAGAGATTGATCAGTTGCCCAAAGAGGCCATTGTCTATGATTTGATTTACACTCCCAATCCCACGGTATTGCTGAAACAAACCCAAGCCAGTGGCCGCATCGCCATCACTGGGGTAGAGATGCTGGTACAGCAAGGGGCTGCAGCTTTATCTCTATGGATCGATCAACCCGCTCCTGTGGACATTATGCGAGAGGCACTGCTGGCCTGTTTTACTTAGGTTATTGGCAAGCCCAGCACAACCATTTAATTCTCCAAACAGGGTAAAATTAGCTGCATTAGACTTTATTCGCGAAAAAATCAGCAAATTCTTTTACTTAAGCTGCTCAATCTCTTCAATAGATGGGCAAACTAATCTAAATAGTTAGTTATGACAACCTCATGCAAATTGCATGAGGTTATTTCTTATGTTGGCGAATGAGGTTGTTGGGGGATTCAAGATTGATGAAAGCACTGTTAACATTCGGACTTTTCGCCTTACCAGCATTGGCGTTAATTCCAACAGGGGCAATTGCTCAGTTTGGCTTACCTGTGGAAGTGCCCAAGGCACCAGAAGCCACCCAGATTAAACCGAGAGGCCTACCCGTTCCTACTGCGACCGATCTAGTTAACCCATCTCCCCCCATTACGACATCCTTAGCCAAAGCCTATCCTGAAGTTGTACTGTTCGATGATTGGCAACCCCAAGACATGCAGCCCCTGACGGATCTCTCTCAGGATGCCGAGGGTAATTTCCAACTGAAGCCTGGCCTTTATACCCTAGAGGTCGAAAGTTACAGTCTCCAAGTGGGTTCTTATGGTCCTGGTAAACGCAGCGGGTATCTACCGGCCTCTTTGGTGGAAAATAATCGAGCGCTGATTGGTCGTATGTTACAACAAGCTGCAAAGTGGCCCGATATCCCTCAAGCTCAAATCCAAACGCTAATTTGGGCCATTCTCTCTCGGGCCGAGATGAAAGGCTTATCTAAAGAATTGCAGGCCACGGCAAAACAACTCCTGACACCTGAAGAGATTAAGACTCTGAATCAGCAAGCCTTGGGGCTAATTCCTGCCGATCAAAAAGAAGCGATTTTTACCAATGTGCCCGCAGCCGCCCTAACCACAGTCAAGGCAGAAGCCAGCATGAGAGTCGCTCTTGACCAAAAGAAAAGCTATGGTGATCTAGCCAAGATTGCGGTCCAATCCGGCAACCCCAAGACTGACGCCAAGGATCGAACCGTGCCCCAAGGGCGATGGTCTTATCACCCGAATGGATTTTTTATCCGGTATTTACCCGCGGGCTATAGCCGCACCGAGATCCAAATTGCCGTACCGGAAAAGTATCAGGTTCAGCGCGATACCATGGGTCGCATTGTTGCGATCGCAGATACCGCAGGCAACCGGATTGAAACAGACTACGACGATACCGTAACCCCTTTAGCTATTCCCGATGATCCCAATCTTGTCGGTTATGCCTTTTCAGAAATTCGCTTTATTCGAACAACCTCCAAAACAGCCCCCCCAGAAAAAGTGACCCTCGCCAACATGGGCTGGACATTAATGCAGAAGGCCAGCAGTCAAAGTCTCTCACTGCCCACCCAACCTAGGCAGATGGCCAGCCAGCCTTTTTTAATCGCTCAAGCCTCTCCCAGCAAAGCAACCGATCTCGAAGACAGCACCGATCTCAAAAAGACCACCCCAAGCTTCGAGGGGTGGAAAAAACGATACAAGCAGACCGAAGACTATCAGGACGTGATCGCCGAGTATCTCAAGCGCTGGCAAACCGCCAAACCCAAAGTTCAACAGCTCGCCGATCTATTTCATTATGCCGATGCCATTGCCGCCGCCACAGACGACAAGGAGTGGAAACAATATAAATGGCTGAAAGAGCATCAAGCTGCCATTCTCAAAGCGTTACAGTCAGAAACCGCCTTGCTAGAAGCCAGCGGTCAATCACCGACCCTTACCTTCAATCCGGCCCAAACTACTGCCGTAGCGGCCCAGAAGGAGCGACAAATTCTCGGTTTATCCAACCGTCCTTACAAACCCTAAGGATATAGACAAATAGCCCTAGGCAAAGCTCTGACCGAGCATTACCGGATCGTGAACCGTGATCTTCTTCTTATGAATGGAAATTTTTTCCTGATCTCGTAGATCCCCAAGTAAGCGAGTCACAGTCACTCGGGTAGAGCCAATCGCTTCTGCGATCGCTTGGTGAGACAATTTTAGGTCTACGGTAATGCCGCTACCATTGGGAATCCCAAAATCACGGCAGAGAATGAGCAGAAAACTGATTAAGCGAGATTCCATATCCCGGTGAGCCAAGGTTTCAATCATCATCTCGGTTTGAATAATCCGAGATGACAAGCCCCGCAGCAGCACCATGGGTAAGTCAGGATCACTTTGCAGAGCTTTTTCCACCTGCTCAATGGGCACAGAGAGGAGTTCAACGGGCGTAAAGGCAACCGCATGGTAAAAGCGATCAGAGCGCTGCTTCGTCAGTAGCGATAAAACGCCAAAGACGCTATTTTCCCGGAGCAGTGCGACGGTAATTTCTTCACCCGCTTCATAAACGCGGGAAAGCTTAACTGCTCCTTTAATTAAAAAGTAAACACGCTCTGCCGGATCACCTGGGAAAAAAATCGTTTTTCCTCGATCAAAGGTTTCGGTGACGGGAGGAAATAGTCCACTCCCCATCTGCCGAAAAACAGCTGCAAGAGGACTTTCGGGGGTTAATCGATTAGCTTGAGGCGAGGCCATTAACATACTCATACCCTGACTCGATACGGAAGATGTATAGGAAGAGACAAGCAAGAAAAATTAGTGTTTATGTCTGAGGTAAAACGGTGAAATTAAAGTCGCTTCTGCAATCTTAGGGTTTATATCAAAGTCAGATTTAACAAAAAGTGTAGTTTACATAAATTAAGCGGACTGATGGGTTTCTTTATGTATCAAAATATACATATACAAAAACTCCCTCTTGAATCAGCCCTCAACTGCAAAGATATCAGTTTTGCTCACATCTCGTTCTAAGCTAGAACTGGAGTCAAGGTTCAGGCTTTTGTTGACCGCCTTCTTCCCCTGGCTTGTCATACTTCTATTCAACTGATTTTCATGCTTGATTTAACTGGAAAAAACGCCCTGGTCACTGGAATTGCCAATAACCGGTCCATTGCCTGGGGCATTGCCCAGCAACTCCACAGCGCCGGGGCCAATCTGGGGATTACTTATCTACCCGATGAGAAAGGACGGAACGAGTCCAAAGTTAAAAAGCTGGTTGAACCTCTAGCGCCCAGCTTGTTTTTACCTTGTAATGTTCAAGATCAAGCGCAAGTAGATGCCACGTTCAGTTCGATTCAGCAGCAGTGGGGCAAGTTAGATATCTTGATTCATTGCTTGGCTTTTGCCAACCGAGAAGATTTGGGCGGTGATTTTAGTGCGGTCCAACAAGACAATTTCAACCTGGCTTTGGATGTCAGTGCTTACTCCTTAGTGCAATTGAGCGCTGCCGCTAAACCGCTGATGACGGAAGGGGGCAGCATTGTGACCTTGACTTACTTAGGCGGTGCCCGAGTCGTGCCTAATTACAACGTTATGGGTATCGCCAAAGCGGCATTAGAAATGAATGTTCGCTATTTAGCGGCAGAAATGGGTCCTCAAAACGTTCGCGTCAATGGCATTTCAGCTGGACCCATCCGAACCTTGGCCTCCTCTGCTGTGGGCGGCATTTTAGATATGATTCACCATGTTGAAGAAGTGGCTCCCTTGAAGCGAACGGTCACCCAAACCGAAGTAGGCAACACTGCAGCCTTCCTCTGTAGTGATTTATCGACTGGCATTACCGGGCAAATTCTCTATGTCGACTCAGGCTATTCGATTATGGGCATGTAAAGCCTGGGTCATCCATTAAATAGGTCACTTCTGACACGCCTGAACTAGACTAGAACTCTAATCCTGAGATGACTAGCCGCCTGATTCCCACCCTATGAAGCATCGGCCTCACCCCCTCGATCGTGCTGCCATTTCCGTGATGGTCATTCTCACATTCCTGATTGGCTTTATCATCATGGGGGGTGACCATACAATGCCGATTGTTCGAGACTTTAATTGGCAAGAGAAACAGGTGGGGATTGAAGATACGGCCTTTATCTTGTCGTTTAATCGGACGATGGATTGGCCCAAGGTTGAAGAAAACCTAACTTTAACCCCTGAGTTGTCGGGAAAATTGAGCTGGTCCGGCCGACGACTGGCCTATACGCTAACCGAGCCCATTCCCTACGGAACGGACTTCAAAGTTCAGCTCAGCCAAGTGAAGGAAGCTCGCCGGAGTCCTACTGCTCGGCCCAAGGTAATGCAACCGTTTGCGGGGACGTTTCGGAGTCGCGATCGCGCCTATGTCTACATCGGGGTCAATGGAGAAGAATCTGGGCGGTTAATTCTCCGGAATTTAACCCAAGACCAAAAAACAATTCTGACGCCTGCTGATCTAGTCGTCACAGAGTTTAAGACGTATCCCTATGGTGATCGCATTTTATTTGCCGCCACAGCCAAAAGTATTGCATCTGCAGGAGAGTTTAATCCCGAACTCTACACCGTCACGACAGGGTTACAGGCCAATCCACCTGATCTCGATAGCAGCCCTCGAAAACCGGCTGGCGAAATTGAACAAGTCTTGGATAACCAACAATATCAAATCCTCAAATTCGACCTAGCATTAGACGGCAGTCGGATTGTGATCCAACGAGCACCCAAAGACGGTGCTGCCCTAGGGCAAGTCAGTCTTTGGCAAATTCCCGAAGGCAAATCCCTCCAGCTCTTAGAAAATGTACAAGGAGGCGATTTCTTGATTGCTCCTGATAGTCGCTCGTTAGTGATTGCCCAAGGACAAGGACTCGCGATCCTACCCCTGGATAGCAGTGTAAATGATCAGCCCTTGGAGTTTTTGCCCAAATTTGGGATGGTTTTAAGCTTCGCAAGAGACGGATCAGCCGCTACGATGATCAAGTTCAACCCCGATTTCACCAAGTCTTTGTTTTTAGTTACAAATCAGGGCCAGCAAACGGAACTGCTTAAAGTAACTGGCTCAATTCTCAAGGCCACGTTTGCCCCCCAAAAAAAGTTGCTTTACTGCTTGCTTACGGAGGTAGGCTCTAGCGAAGAGTATGTAGAAATCCCTTATTTTGCCACGATTGACTTATCCACCCAAAAAGAAACGAGGCTCTTGAATTTACCCAATCAGCGCGATAGCAGTATGGCACTTGCGCCAGATGGTTCAGCGTTGCTATTTGACCAAGCCATTGAAGCTAGTTCCGAAACAATTAAGGCCAGCTCTGGAAATGACGAGCCTATTCAGACGAATCAGGGCAGTCCAGTAACCACCAGTAATCTCTGGATTTTACCGTTAGACAGTAGTAAGCAGCAGCCGTATTCCGTTGGCTCTGGCATCAGTCCGCAATGGTTACCGTAAGCCAGTATCATCACAGTTGTCATACCAAGCTCTAATTTCTCATCTGCTGGTTACCTCAAAAATGGCATGGTGTTCAGCAGTGGTAGCTTATATAGCCAGAGAAAGCATAGCAAGGCCCATGAACAAATTGCCTTACTATATCCACTGGGAGGTTATTTATAAAGCAAACATTAGATGAGGCTAAACGCTTTTGAGTAAAGGCTGTGAGATTTGAATGATGACTTCTGAGATAAAAACGCTAGTTTGATTGCACATCATGGATTTCAGACCTCATCTAATGTTTGCTTTATAAATAACCTCTGAACTATGGTAGTTAGCAATGACCAAACGATTGGTCATATATCATCTCAAGAAGAATATAAACATATTATTTTCAGCTTAGATAATATAAATATTCTTATCATTAATAATTAGTAGAAAAAACGTATATATTGCTAGTACCATCTTTCAATAACTATAGACTATCATCATTTTTATACGCTTTACACTTTCCAACCTAATGGGAAATTATATAGTTTCAAGTTATCCAATTTTTGGTTTTATCTAAAAATCCAAAATCGCAGTCAAGTATTATGCATAAACATTTATCAATATGTTTGCAAGACACAAATTAAATTGCACTTAAATCTGATTTTATTTCCACCTTTAGAATATCAAAAATATCTCTCATTAATTTTTTAAAAGTCAGCCTTAAAAGGTTAGCTTTAATATAAAGACTAGAGGCTTCGAACAATTTCTTTATCCTTTAGCCCACCCATGAATAATCTAGAAATCTTAGAACAAAAGTTTCAAGACTATGCTGGCGATGATCTAAGGCTCACGATTGAAGAATTCCAAATCGCTTTTGAGTTGACGAACAAATATTTGTGCGAACGTCTATTTCATATTTTTGATGCTGATCAAACTAAAGGGATTAGTTTTGAAGAGTTTCACAACGGCATTCATCAAGCGCAAGAGAATCCACTCGAATTTGCTTTTCAACTCCATGATGGCAATGATGATGGCTGTATTGATAAGCAAGAACTCGCAAAATTTATTCGAAGTAGCTTGAGAGAGGGAAACTTTGATCTCTCAACCGCACAATTTCAGCAAGTCAGAGACATCCTATTTAAGAAAGCAGATACTAATCAAAATAAAGAAATATCCTTATCAGAATTTAAGGATCTACTAAGTCAATCTCCTCGATTGAAAGACATTTTATCTGTCAGTCCAGCGCAATGGTTGCAGCCAAGGTCTGACAGCTCAGATCAACAGAGCCAGCCAGAATATTGGCTACAGCGATGGCATTATGTCCAAAACAATTGGATTAAGCTTCTATTTCTAGCGCTGTATTTTGGAATCAATATTGCTTTATTTTGTTACGCCTATCGTTTACCGCAGTATAGGCTCCATACTGTTTGGTATCGAATCGCTCGAGGCTGTGGGTTAGCCCTTAATTTTAATGGCGCATTGATTTTAGTCCCCATCCTGCGGCGTTGGATGACATGGCTGAGAAAAACCAAGCTGAATGACTATTTACCCATTGATGAGCATCTAGCATTCCATAAACTGGTTGGCCAAATGATTTTTTCGTTAGGCCTTGTCCATACCGTGGCTCATCTGAATAATCATCTTGCAGAAACAGCAGCTTTTCAAATTGATTATCCTGTGCGTCTTTTCTTACTTTACGGCTCAGGATGGACCGGCTTATTACTGATGCTCTTGCTGTTGTTAATGTGGTTTACTGCTCTACCTTTTATTCGAGAGAAGGGGAATTTTAATCTCTTTTTCACCATGCATTTAGCGTATATCCCTTGGATCGGACTCATGCTTTTACATGGTCCTCATTTTTATAAGTGGGCGGCTGTATCCATTGGCGCTTTTCTAATTGAGCAAGTTGTTCGATATCGTCGTAGTACAAAACAAACCCATATCGTCAATGCCCAAGTTTTACCCAGCAATGTCCTAGCATTAGAAATTGCTCGTCCCCACGACTTCACATTCAAAGCGTCTGACTATCTTTATTTACGATGCCCCCATATTGCCACTTATGAATGGCATCCTTTTACGATTAGCAGTCCCCCTGAACGAGAGGACACTTTGTCTTTACATATACGAGCACTAGGGAGCTGGACAGGTACTCTCTATAGTCAATTTCGAGACTTCACAGAAAAACGGAATGGTCAGACTGCTTTGCCTAAAATTCCAGTGTATTTAGATGGTCCTTATCACAGCCCCAGTAGCCATATCTATCAATCCACATATGCCGTTTTAATTGCTGGAGGCATTGGCGTAACCCCCTATGCCTCATTACTACAAAGTATTTTGCATCAGCGTCAAGCTGAGTCAACTCTCCTGCAGCTTCAGAAAGTCCATTTCTATTGGTTTAATCGCAGCCAAGACTCATTTGAATGGTTATTGGAGATGCTACAAAGACTAGAAGCAGAAGATAATTTTGATTTATTTGATCTCAATTTGTATTTAACGGGTGCCCCCACAGGGAGTAATCTGCAGTTTTTAACTACATATGCTGCCTTTGACTTACTCCATCAAGAGCATCAGGTTGATTTAATTACAGGTTTAAAGAACCAAATTCAGGCTGGTAGGCCCGATTGGAAGTCGATTTTTACCCAATTAAAGAAGCAATATCCAACGGAGCCCGTCGACGTTTACTATTGTGGTCCTAGAGGGTTATCTAGCACTTTAAGACGCCAATGCTATCAACATCAATTTTCTTACCGAAACGAGAATTTCTAGGATGGCGCTTGGGCTGATGTTTCCGAATACTGGTAGCTACCGACCGATCAAAGTCACTTATTTCGGCAAGTCATTGAAATTGAACAGAAATGGAGCATTCGCTTGTTCAGAGCCGCTGGTAACTAGAACTTCCGGCATTTGAGATCCCCCTTCGCGCCAAGCCGAGATGGCTTCTTTTTGCAAGACTAAGTTGCCGCCTTGGGCTTTGAGGGTTTCTGCTAATAATCTTTGGGCTTCCGCTTTTCCTTTAGCACGATTAATATCTGCTTGGGCTTGTTGCTCAGCTTCTTGGGCAACAAAAACAGCGCGTTTAGACCGTTGTTCTGCAACTTGTTTATCTTCTACAGATTTAGCAAACTCAGGCGAAAATTCTAAGTCAATCACGCTGGTATCCAGGACAAGGATACCGTACTTCTCTAAACGGTTCTCTAAGACATCATCAAAATCCTGCTTGAGTTCTGCCCGTTGGGTAATAGCTTCTTCGACTGTCCTTCTTGCAGCAGCGATTTTAAAGGATTCTTGCGTTTGAGGGGCAATAATTTTGGAGACAATGTTCGCTAGGGTCCCCTGGGTACGGCGAATTTCTACGACTTGCATCGGGTCAAGTCGGAAGTTAATGGCGAAGCGAGCATTGAGATCTTGGAGATCTTTGGTCGAACTTTGAGCGGGGACTTCAAACTTTTGCACTGTGAGGTCATAGACATCTACAGCCGAAATCACAGGGGGCTTGAGGTGAATGCCTTCTAAGAATGGGGTATCTCTGGCTTTTCCTAAGATGCTGACGACACCTGCCTGACCAGGGTTAATCACAAAAAAACTACTGAAGACGACCACTAATACAATTAAGGCAACACTGAAAACTGTGATCAAACTATTACTGCGACTATCCTGCATATTGAAGTTGTGCCCTAATGCTTGTTCAACCGTTTATCAGTATACCGATCTTGCTGAGGGATGGTGGGGTCGCGACGGCCAATTGCCCAAGGCTGATGTGGATTGTGCTCGTCAAATGTTGGGGTGAGAGATGTTTAGTCTTGTTGGATAGCTTGCTCAACAGTCAGGCCCACTTCTTGGCCATAGGATAACTCTAAGGTGTGACCATCTGGATCTCGTAGAAAGGCCCAATAACCAACGGGATAGCCAGAATCTTGAGGCCCATCTAACAGAATTCCCTGTTGTTTCGCTTGATCACAGAGGCGATCCAATGCTTCCCGGCTGGGACACCCAACTCCTAAGTGGGCTAATGGGGTTAACACAGGTTGCACCACTTCTTTTTGAATCAACACAATCACAAAAGGTCGGATGCCATCCGATAACCACACGACGGGGATACCGGATGCCCCATCGAGACGTTTGTGAACAACCTGCATCTGAGCATAGGTGGCATAAAACTCAATACTGCGATGAATGTCTGCCACCGGGAGGGCAATATGGGTTAGTCCGATATCTCTCATGATGTTCGCAGGCAAATAGTTCGATTAGGGCTGCTGCAAAAACTTCAGTGGAGTGCAACCCTTTCCTTGAAATGCTCATGTGACCCACCATACAACATCAACAGAGACAGATCGCGCATGATAGGCACATTCCAAGGGTTAAGTCTTTTATCTGCATTATGGACCTGTGGTTGACCTGGGTACGTTAAGGGCAGAGCCGGGGGCAGTTAGGAATTAGGTTCATGCATCGGTACTTCAAGTTTTTTGTTCGCTGGGGAATATTGGGTGCAACCCTTATTTTCCTGATCAAGACGTTGCTCAATCATTGGCAGGATGTCAAAGCCCTGGAACTACAGCAACAGGCCTGGTTATATGGGGGTGCTGCATTTGCGATCGCACTCTTCGCACAACTCTGGTTAGGTATATTGTGGTGCTGGATTTTAGCCGCCTTTAAACATCCACTCCCTAAACGATGGGCCATCATCACCTTCTTAAGACATACTCCCGCTAAATATATTCCAGGTAGTGTGTGGCATTTATATGGTCAGGTCAAAGCTGCCCAGAAAAAAGGTTTAGGGCTAGAGTTAGCAACCTTAAGTGTTTTACTGGAGCCACTCTTCGTCATTGCGGCCGCCATCGGACTGGCATTGTGGAATACGTCCTACGGCCTTTGGCTAAGCGCATTGCTCGGCGTGATTTTGCTGATCCTCCATCCCCGAGTTCTCAATTTTTTGTGGCAGCAGGTTCGTAAGCTCAAGGGCAAGCAAGTGAGTAGTGTCAAGATGCAATACTATCCGCTGCGAGTTCTACTGGGAGCCATCTTGTTTATGGTGCTACGAGGGCTAATTTTTATCCTGATTGTCTTGGCCTTTACACCGATTAATTGGTCAGCACTTAGTCCATTGATGAGTGGTTTTAGCATGGCTTGGCTACTGAGCTTAGTGATACCTACTCCAGCAGGTATGGGTGTCTTTGAAGCATCCGCTATTGATATCTTGCACCCCTATCTGTCTCCTGGGTTGTTGTTAACAGCAGTCGCGATTTATCGGTTTATCAATGTTGGGGCTGAGATGATGGGGGCAGGGTGCGCCTATTTGCTGAAAGAAGGCTAATATCTAAATTCTCTTTCTTTGCCAGAAAATATGCACTGATCAAGAGGGGACCATCTGTGTCTATCCTCTTAATATTCAGTTTTATACAGTGGCCCATGTACACACGTACCGTTCGTCTCCAAGATACTGATGCTGCGGGGGTAGTCTATTTCACCAGCGCCCTTGATATCTGTCATGAAGCCTTTGAAGATTCTCTGATGGGAGCGGGGATTGATATTCGTACATTCTTTAGCAACCCAGATACGGCAACGCCAATCATCCATGCCGATATTGATTTTCTCAAGCCCAGTTTTTGTGGCGATCAGTTAACCCTTCAACTGAGTACTCACCAACTCGCTGAAGATGAATTTGAAGTTCGCTACAACATTACAGCGGTGAATAAAGGGGAACGTCTGATTGCCAAGGCGACGATTCGGCATGTATGTATTAATCCCATTAATCGGCAACGCCAGCCCCTACCAAAAGAATTGGTGACCTGGATTCAGCGATGGAGTCTAGCCATGAGCTAAGGGCAGAGAAGTAGAGAGAAGCGCTGCAGGCTGAAAACTCGTCAATACTTCGGGTGTACTGGCTCTATGCTTTGCACCAATAGAGGTCTGGTAACAACGCAAATATTCACGGAGATACGGCAATAGTTGTAGACCATCTTCTTGGTTACAGAGTAAAGAACGACTCTGAAGAGATTGCAATGCAGGTAAAAGATCGGTAGTTGAAACGAGATCTTTGAGAACTAATGCTGTATGCAGTCGATCTAGGGTGACGTTGCCTGTTTCTGCAGCAATAAAGTTAACGATCTCCTGCTCGGGAGGCGCTAGTCGTTGGAGCTGTTGTTTTAAGAGTTGCTGAATGGTTCCAAATACAAAGTTGCCTTGTTTTATCCATTCAGCAACTTGGCGGTGAAATAAAGATGTAACATTGGTCGCTGCGACTTTAAGTGCATAGGGATTGCCCCCATAATAAGCGTTTAAGTTTTCAGCGTCGGTTTGGGTTGTCTTGACCTCCTGATGGTTCAAGAGGAGGTGGGTTTCTGAAGGTGACAGTCCGTGTAAGTAAAGGGTTTGCACGGTGGGTTGATTGCGTAAGTTAATGCCAATAGGTTGTTCTCGACTGGTGAGTAGAACACAACTTTGATGAGGGGAATCCATCAAATGCCTGAGGAGTTGGCCATAGGCTTGATGATTAGAGCGATAATGTCCTCCCATTTGACCAGGTTGCAAGATGGTTTCAAAGTTATCTAAAACCAATAAGCACCGATGCTGGCAGAAATAGCGCATCAGAATTTCAATTTGAGCATCAATATAAGTAGGCCATTGTAGGGCTTCTTGCTCATCAGTATTGACTATGTTGGCGAAGGTTTCATTAAAGGTTGGAGCATTACGAAGGGAGCACCAAATAACCTTTTGAAAGTGACCTTGTATCTGATGAATCACTTGTTGTACTAGGGAGGTTTTGCCAATTCCTGCCATGCCTAGAAGACTAATGAGTTGAACAGGAAGCGTTTGGTCTTGTCCTGTACGAGTTAGCCACTGAATCAGATTTTTCTGTTCCTGTTGGCGACCTACAAAATGCTGACTATGTTTGGTATAGAGATAGTTGGGTGAATCAGACCATAGGAGTGGGTAAGTTGTTTGATCTGAGACGAGTTCAACTTTAGTGACGTAAGCGTTGATATTGCTTTTAGCTTGTTGAGGTTTGGGAACAAGACTGGCAATCTCTTCTACGTCATTACTTAAGATTTGGCTTTGTTGTTCTAAACGGCGGAATACAACTTGCAAGTTCCTTTTAGTCACTTTTTGTGCCAAGGCTTGAGAGAGGTTTTGCCAAAGTTGATAGCCAACATGTCTGACGTAATCAGTGTCATAGCCGCAGGTTTCAGCTATTTCTTGGTAGGATTTGCCTTCCCAGGATAAGCGAAAGATATCTTGGTGGAGGTTCTTGAAGCAAGAAGGATCAAGGGCTGTATCAATTAAAGCTAAGGCATCCTCAATAGTCATCGTGATTATCTGCACCCAGTAGAGTATTCCAACAAAGCTCGATGTAATTTAGATCACATCTTTCTGTAATACTTGTCAGGCCTGGGCTAGTAGATTATGCAAACAAAATCTAAAGTTGAAGATATCAATCAAACTTTTTAAAACAACGATGTGTTATTAAAAGACTTTATTGAAAACTTTCTTAATACAAGTAGTCACTTTTTAGCACTGACTTATAGATATTACTTTTGTATCTTTTGTATAAGTCTTTTTTGAATATCAAAAGTGAATTTGAATATTCAAAATATAATAATTTTTTCTACTGATTAAGAGTGAGAATATTTAAATTGGATATTTTTAGATTATTAGCTAGATTTAGTGGTTTTTCGAGGATTTGCGAAATTATGACGTCAAATAATGTCTCAAGATCATCTCATACTTTAAGTAGATCAGAAGTAAACAACAGAGTTAAAGAACATCTTGATGCTGACTCTCTATTGCAACGTTTGCGTGAAGATTTAGGGATGGATGAAGGTGCAATAAGTGGCCTATCAGCCGAATTCAATTCAGTCCGAGATGGCGCTCCTTTTGCTGATATAGGTGGCGTTGCAATCATACCATCTAAGTATCAAGCATGTGAATTAGTAGCGGAAGTTGCAGCACTTATTTGGGGCAAAATATAACTGTTTTGTTTCTATAGAGACTTCAAGAAGATTTTAAATGGAGATATTTATTGAATAATGATTTACATTGAGTAGTTAAAGCACTGCAAAATTATTCACTTCAAAATATCTAGGTTTATCCTATATGAAATTAGTATGAACTACCATTTATATCTTCAATTCGAAGCTTAAGTTAAGCAAAATTTTGAAATATGCATACATAAAGATTGGGTTTCAGATTGTGCCGAACTCAGAGCTGTTTCGTTATGTTTCTGGAATCTTCTAAAGACAAGAATTTATGAGATAAACCTATCAAATTCATAGCTTTAGTTATTACTAAACTAGGGATGTAGAGGCTTCAAGATGTGCCTTGTAAATCAGCTCTCAGATTTCTATATAAGTAGATTTAAAAAATGGATATGAATATTAAATCAAGAATATATGTTGTAATTTTGACATTACTATTTAGTAATTTTTCTACATTAGTAAAAGCACAGATTAAGGCAGAAGATTTTGATGCAAATGGGAATCAATTAGTCGATAATTCCGAAGAAAATAATGAGCAGCAAAAGCTTGTTATGAAATTAATTAATCCGTCATTTTTAGAGATAGATATTGATCCAGCAGATGGTATAGTCACTCTTGAAGAGATAAAGAATGCATTTAATAATGATGACATTGAAATTTCAGATCCAAATAATAATGATGTCAAAATTAATAGATTAAAAATTGCGAATGATGAATTAAATAGCTTAAGGCAAAAAAATGATGGTCAATTAACGCTAGAGGTGGCAAATGATTACATTAGTAAAATAGTTGGTCCTCCACCCAGTATTGAGAAAGATGGAATTGCTGGTTCTGGTATAAGGTTACGAAGAGATATCGAAGATGTAACTATTCTTGACTCTTTAGCCCCAATACAAGAAGCTGATTCCGCCATTCTAAACTTTACAAGAGATTTTGAAGCTGACAACACAATTTTTACTGTGCGTGGTGGACTTTTTTATCCAATACTAACCGAAATTAATGAAGAAGATTTAGAGCCAGATAAATTGACTTTAACTCGATACCAAATAACTCCAGGCATTGAAATAGATAGAGTTGAAAACAGTGCTGATGCTTTTGACGATGAAGATATCTTAACTTTTGCACTCAATACAGATTTTGAAGTCCAAGGTAGCAGTGTTTTCCCAAGTCAATATTTCCGAGGTAACTTTTTATATCAAACTGATTCTAATTTTGATAGCTCTATATTTGGAGCTCAGCTTCAATGGGAGCCAAAAAATAGGCATATTGGATTAGGTCAAGCCCAAGAGATTTTCGGTGATGCCCTCCGTTTCAGATGGCGTGCAATTTTAGAAACTCAATTGGCAACTGTATTAGATGCTGGCAATATTACAGATAGAGTAGATGGTGACTTGCTTTTTAGAGCAGGGCCAAAACTTGAAATCGAGTTTTTCCCAGCAAACCGTGAAGCAGAATTTTTCGGTCGGTTAGGATTGCAAGCTGAGTATAGTTTTTTGCAGAATATTGCCGGAGATGGTGAAACAAGCCATCTATTTTCTTCCACCCTTTCTTATCGGCTTGATGATACTGGTAATGCAAATTTATTAGTTAATTATAGAGTAGGAGATATAGATCTTACTGGCCAAAACGTTAACGAATTGTCAATTGGATTAGGCTTAACTTTCTAGATAAAAAGCATCTTCTGATAGTTAAAAAGCAACATATATGTTGCTTTTTAAACTTATTTTTAGAAAAATCTATATATCTAATTTTATGAAAGTTTTGTTTAGGAATAGCGATATCTTTGTAGTATTTTACATTTCAATGCAGATCATTATGATAGATAATTGCTATTAATAAATCATATAAAATTCTATCGTTTATACTATTTATGTCTTTTTCTCAAATAATTCAAATTGTAATCTATCTGATTTTTATTTATTTGCTTTTGTCTCTAATTGTCAGTGAGATTCAAGAAGCAATCTCTTCGATTCTTGAATTTAGAGCAAATCGATTAAAAACATCACTTTTTATATTGTTTGGTGAAGATAAAGTTGATGCCTACAATATGCCTAGTGAAAATGACGAGAATGATGGAAATAAAAATAGCAAAAAAAGTAAGAAATCTCTTACTAATCTTTTATATGAAAGTCCATTAATAGCATCATTGAATCAACGAACATACAAAAATTATGTAAGAAGATTATGGC
Source organism: Acaryochloris marina MBIC11017 (assembly GCF_000018105.1). Taxonomy (GTDB): domain Bacteria; phylum Cyanobacteriota; class Cyanobacteriia; order Thermosynechococcales; family Thermosynechococcaceae; genus Acaryochloris; species Acaryochloris marina. The sequence goes on along the minus strand of NC_009925.1, from coordinate 3,171,824 downwards.
AGTTTATTCTAAGTATTTTTCTAGAAAATCATCGTAGCACAAAATTTAGATTTTCTACAGGACCTTCATATATTGACTCTTCTGAGACTTTTGCAAATGCACTAATCGATACATTGCAAGATGAACTATCTCAACTAGATTCTCCCCAATATCTAAAGAATGATGATACTGTTGATATTGTCACTAACAAGCTACAGTATTTAGAACCAAAAATTGCAGGAATATCGTCACTAATAAGAATTACAGAAGCCTTAAGAATCCAAAGTAGCAATGCTACGTTGGCGGATTTTAGTGAGCAAATTCAGAAAATCTTTGTTAGTGTCCAGAAAAGATCTTCAGGGGTATACAAGCGTAATGCTAGAGGTGTATCTTTCCTTTTAGGTTTTATGGTCGCGGTTATTGCTAATGCTGATACTTTTCAAATCTTGCGTAGCTTAAACCATTCACCTACAAAATATACAACCTCGCTTTCTACAGCTATTGAAGAAAATTCAGAGTTGTTTCGCTGTGACTCTAAACAATCAGAGGGCAATCAAAACACTCAAGACACCCCTTCTCTAGACTGTATTGATAACTTTGTTTCTGAAATAAATCCTATCCTTGAGTCCATAGGCCCTTTACCTCTTGGTTGGAACTATACACCGCCAGAAAAATCAGATCCGTCATCTCAAGCTAAGAAAGATCAGAAAATATCTGTAATAGACAAAGCTTCTCCTTCTACTAAAGAAGAAGAGCCTACTCAAGAAAACCAGCAGAAACCACTATCTGAAGCGGAACAGAACTCGAAAACTATCCAGACTGAACAGCCGTCTTCATCAGAACAGCCTTCTGACTCACAGCAAAATGAACCAAAAATTACTTGGACCAAAATTACACAACAAATCAACCATCAAGGTGGCTTATTTAAAGCCACACTTGGCTGGTTAGTAACTGCTATTGCAATTGCCATGGGAGCTCCATTCTGGTTTGACTTATTAGGTCGGATTTTAAATGTTCGGAATGCCGGTGCTCCTCCTAATGAAGAAAAAAGCTAAATCTTTTATCATCTAAGATCAAGAAGCTTAATTCACGTTGGCTGAGGCATAAGTGATAGAGAATACGATGATCAAAATAGATCTAAATCAGTAACAGCTCCAACACTACTAGAAGAAACTAACTTGGCATACTTTGCCAAAACCCCTTTGTTATAGAGAGGTTTTGGTTGCTCCCACTTCTCCTTCCGCTCTTTTAACTCCTGATCAGACACATGCAGCTCCAACTTTCGAGCATGGGCATCAATTGTAATCTGATCGCCTTCCTGCACAAGGGCAATCGTACCACCCACCGCAGCTTCTGGGGCCACATGCCCAACCACCATGCCGTAAGTTCCACCAGAAAAGCGACCATCCGTAATCAATCCAACTGAATCACCCAAACCTGCCCCAATAATCGCGGACGTGGGAGCTAACATCTCTCGCATTCCCGGCCCACCCTTCGGGCCTTCATACCGCACCACAATCACATCATTAGGCTGAATCTTGCCTGCCAAAATCGCCTCCAAGCAAGCCTCTTCCGATTCAAATACCCGAGCTGGACCCGTAATTTGGGGATTTTTAATGCCTGTGATTTTGGCAACCGCTCCTTCCGTGGCCAAGTTACCCCGGAGGATGGCGAGGTGGCCTTGTTTATACATGGGATTGTCCCAAGGCCGAATTACATCCTGATCGGGGGAAGGCTCTGATGGGACATCAGCCAACTGCTCAGCAATGGTTTTACCCGTAATGGTCAGAGCATCACCATGGAGAAGACCATGTTCCAATAGCATTTTCATCACCAATGGGATTCCACCTGCTTTATGGAGATCTGTGGCTACATAGCGACCTGATGGTTTGAGATCGCAGATCACTGGAACTTGAGCCCGGATGGTTTCGAAGTCATCTAGGGTCAGGGAGTCTCCAGCCGCGCGGGAAATGGCCAACAGGTGGAGAACGGCATTGGTGGATCCGCCTACAGCCATAATCACAGCAATGGCATTTTCAAAGGCTTTGCGGGTCAAGATATCGCGGGGCAGAATTTGCTTGTGGATCGCTTCCACTAAAACAGCGGCAGACTGTTCTGCACTGACGGCTTTTTCTTCATCTTCCGCTGCCATGGTGGAAGAATACATCAGGCTCATGCCCATTGCCTCAAACGCAGAAGACATGGTGTTGGCCGTATACATACCGCCACAGGATCCAGCACCCGGACAAGCATGTTTCTCCACTGCCGTTAACTCGGCTTCACTAATCCGTCCAGCACTATGCTGACCCACAGCTTCAAAGGCACTAACCACGGTTAAGTCTTCACCATTTAGATGTCCGGGTTTGATCGTGCCGCCGTAAACAAAGATGGCCGGAATATTCATCCGAGCCATGGCGAGCATAGCCCCCGGCATATTTTTATCACAGCCGCCAATGGCGAGTACTCCATCCATACTTTGGCCCATACAGGCCGTCTCGATGGAGTCTGCAATCACTTCCCGGGACACCAAGGAATATTTCATCCCTTCCGTGCCCATGGAAATGCCGTCACTGATAGTGATGGTGCCAAACTTTTGCGGCATGGCTCCAGCCGTTCTGATACTGGCCTCTGCCCGTGTAGCCAGAGAGTCTATGCCCATATTACAAGGGGTAATCGTACTAAAACCATTCGCTAACCCAACAATCGGCTTGGTAAAATCATCATCTCCAAAGCCCACAGCCCTTAGCATGGCCCGGTTGGGGGCTCGTTGAACTCCTTGAGTGACGACTTGGCTATTTCGATTGTCAGACATACGACTTCTTTCTGTTCACGACGCAAAAGCAAGAGAAGGCTAAGATTACGACCCGTGAGTAGCAGAACTCAGGTTGGAACCAATGACCTTACTCAACTGTCTATTGTCCCAGAATCGATGACCGAGTGGGAATCTGAACAGCAACTCACTGGTGCTTTTCTCAACGGGTGCTGACGTATCTATTCTCATTCCGATAGGGCAAGCACTACACCCCAATACAGCCAAGATTCACTTTCTTTCCAGCTATGCTGAAAAAGTCATTTTTTTTCTCTACAAAAGTGGGATGGCGAGAAGCAACCAAAACGGTGGGACTCAGCTTGTTGTTGGCATTTGGTATTCGGTCTTTTGTCGCCGAGGCCCGTTTCATCCCTTCAGGGTCGATGGAGCCAACGCTGCAAATTCACGATCGCTTGATTATCGATAAAGTCACTTACCAATTTAATTCCCCTCAACGGGGGGATATTATCGTCTTCCGTCCGCCCCAGGCTTTACGGCAGCATGTCGATCGACAGGACGCTCCACTCTCCATGGACACGATTATTAAACGTGTGATTGGCATCCCGGGAGATCAATTAGAGCTTAAAGATGGCGCTGTCTATCGCAATCAGGTCAAGATTCGAGAACAATATGTGGCTCATAAGGCCAAAACATCTGTTCAAGTCTGTCCACCCTCTCTATCTAAATCCTTTCTAGGATTACCCCAAGTGGTACCTGCAGACCACTATCTCGTTCTGGGTGATAATCGTCTCAACAGCTACGATGGCCGCTGTTGGGGATTAGTATCTCGTTCAGATTTATTGGGTCGAGCAGTCTTTCGCTATTGGCCAGTTCACCGAATTGGAAATTTAGAGTAAGACGGCTGTGATCAAGCACAAGCGCTGACCAGACAGGATTGTGTTATAAATCAACTTACTGGGAAAACTGATTTGTAAGACGTAACCCATCCCTATCCTTCAAGGCCTGTACCTATCTTTATGACGCAACCCCAACCCCCTGATCTGAAACCAACGGAACAACCAGAAGAATCTTGGTGGGTGGAAGCAGCCAAGACGGTCGGGTTAAGTCTACTTTTGGCATTTGGAATTCGCACCTTTGTCGCGGAAGCCCGCTTTATTCCATCCGGGTCGATGGAACCCACTTTGCAAATTCATGATCGTTTGATCATTGATAAAGTCACCTATCGCTTTCGGGATCCTGAACGGGGTGATGTAGTGGTGTTCAATCCTACTGAATCCTTAAAGCGAGCCAATTTTAAAGAAGCGTTTATTAAACGGGTCGTGGGTGTCCCCGGTGATCAAGTTGAAATCAAAAATGGGGTGGTTTGGGTCAACAATCAGCCCATTAAAGAAAATTACACCGCTGAAGGCGTCACTGTTGGACCTAGCGAAGACCACTGCCGTAACAATTATGTCACTTCAGATGTCGATAGCCAGCCCATTGAACCGCCCGTTCCTATCTTTTTAGAAAAGCCTCAAACGATTCCAGACAAGCATTACCTTGTTTTAGGCGATAACCGAGGCAATAGCTATGATGGTCGCTGTTGGGGATTAGTTGCCCATGCCGATCTAGTAGGAAGAGCTGTCTTTCGTTTTCTGCCCTTTGATCGCATTGGCACTTTACCGCCCGCGGAAGTGACCATCGGCGAATAGGAATTAAGACACGAGCTGACTATCTTGGCGGAGGCGAAATAGCAAGAACTGAGTTGGTTCATTCGGCTCAAAATTGTTGTCGCTGACTAGAACTAGAGACTGGCTGCCATCGGCTAACTGAGGTCCCCACATCATGCCTTCCAAATTGCTGCCGGGAATTTTGAGCTGCTTCAAATCCAGGAGGGGCTGTTTTTGAATGGGTGTAATACCGGTGAGGTCGCTGGGTAAGGGATCAATTTTGGAGGTATCTCGGGCAAGGGCAGTCGTCATTTGAAAGATTTCAGCACTGAACCCTGTAAATGGACTGTAGGATCGCTCAAGGCTGAGGAAATGTCCGGCACTGTCCACGGTCAACAGTTCTGTCAGACCGTTTAGCCCTTTGAGTAGATCAGCCGACTTGAGAGGATAAAGGTAGTTGGCTAAAAATTGGGGCTGAGGTTCGCCAATCCAATAGTGAAGAAAGCGGTTGTAATGCTGGGTTTCTCCTTCCACCTCGGCGTCTGGGTAATCTTGCTGTAAGGGAGCTTCGATGGCTACGAAGATGCGATCGCCTTCTGGATTCAGAGTCAACGCTTCAAAACCGCGATTATCGTCAATGCCGTGGGGCGGTGGGTTAGGATTCTCGTCAGTGGCAGGAATCGGCAAAAATTGCTTGGGCAAGGTGAGCTGTTGTTGCCACTGACCTTTCAGATCAAATTCGATTAGAGCAGGGGGACTCTGTAAACGGGAGACGCCTTCACTGCTCACCCACAACTTGTCCTGAGGGGTCAGGGCGATTCCTTCTGGATCAATTCGATCGGTCTTATAAGGCTGTGCGTCTTCATTTTGTAAGAAAGTGACATTTTCAATTTCCAGGGTTTGAATCTGGGGACGATTGGGTTTCGTTTGATCCAATTGCAAGTTCAAGGTGTAAAAGCGAGGTTGCACCCGGTCATCAGACAAGGCATAGAAGCGATCGCGATTTCGATCATAGGTAATCGCAGAAATGCCACCGAAGCGTGTCCCGTCAAACTCCGTTTCATAGAGTTGATACCCGCCTAAATAATCCACAGATAGATTGAGGAAGATGCGGGCTTCTGCCGTTACCTGGGGCAGATCACAACCCGTCAACAGCAGCACACAACACAACAGCGGCAAGCAATACCGCAGTAATTTGGTCACGTCTACACACCTAAGTCCTGGAGGGCGAGGCGAATTTGCTCCATTCTTCGGCGATTAACGCTGAGATCGGACTCTCCCACTCGGGAGGCGGAACGCATCTGAATAATGTTGTCTTCAGCAGGGAAATAAAACTCACCATCATCGACAAACCCCAACAATCGACTGCTGGATTCAAACCGAATGTAATCGTTGGTCTGCTCTACCACTCGGGTTCGAGGCACAACGGTTAATACTTTTAACAGCGTTTCTCGGGCAGTGTCGCGATCACTGCTGTAAGACAGGGGTGCGATCGCATGATCTGCATCTGCGTTTTGGCTGGCCACACAATTCGGCGAATCAGGACAGGGGGAGAGCTGTCCTTCCTGCACACCCAACTCAGGAGCGTTGCCAGCAAATAAGCTCGCAGCTCCAGGCAATGCCCCTAAGGTCGCAGCAGAAGCCGAAGGGCTCATGAGAAGGACAATAGAGACCAAGCTTGCCCAAGCTAAGGCAGTCAATCGATGCAGCATATTTTTTAGGATGTTCCTCAAAACTTGAAAAGGGATGAGCCCGTCCTTTAAGACCGCCCATAAGCATTGTAGACAGCCACAAGAAAACAGGGTAGGACAAGCCGTCTATTTTGATGGATCTGGGAGGACAGGCGCGCCAGCCTTCTCCCTTAGACAATCTGTAAATTTATTCCCATTTAAATGACCCGCTTGGCGACGCCCCCCCCAATGATAGTTAGCATCAAAACAAGACTGAAAATGCTGGTCAACTGCACCTGTGCATTGACTCTCTTCAGCACAGGCTGCTAGAAATATCTGTCTGACGTTTGCCGCCATACTGAACCGGTTATAAAACTTCCAACCCACAACCAGCCCCACAGCTACGGCAATACCGCCAATGGCTCTAACCCATTTCATACCTTAAAATCCTCACCACAAAATCTCTACATGGCGAGGAAACCCACCACAATAATCATAGCCTCCTTCACTAGGACCACCCATGCGACTCAATCTCTCTCAAATTCCCATCCACACTGGCTCCAACTACCCTTCGATTTTTAGGGCTCAAGTGGCGGGTCGCAGTAAACAGCGGCTTGGGGATGCAGCCGGTCTCAAAAACTTTGGCGTCAACCTAGTCCGGTTAGCACCGGGCAGTTGTTCTGCCCTTCGCCATTGGCATAGCCGACAGGACGAATTGATCTATGTGGTGGAAGGTGAATTGGTTCTGAAAATCAATGCAGGCAAGGAAAATCTGACAGCAGGGATGGCGGCTGGTTTTCCTGCTGGAGAAGCGAATGGCCACCATTTATGCAATGAGTCTGATGCGGATGCAGTTTATCTAGAAATTGGCGATCGCACCTCTGATGATCGGGTGGAATATCCCGATGATGACTTAGTGGCTCAATGGGTTGAGGAAGGGTGGCAATTCACCCATAAAGACGGCAGGCCTTACCTCAATCAAGACAGTTAAGGACTCACCAAGAGGTAAACCACCCCCATCATTCACATCATGACTACCACCATTGAATGGGCTCAAACTCATGGCGTATGCATCGAAGCAACCGTTCCCTTCAAGGAACAGGTAGGGGAGCCATGCCCACGTTCAGTCGAAGAAATTGCAATTCGATCCATCATCCTGCATACCGTTGCAGCTGTTGGATACAGGGTGGATTCCAAATGTTTAGTTGATTGGCTCAAAGATCAGCAGATATGGGATTATGTCTCACCCCTAGAAAAAACTTGGTTCACCGCCAAGGAAATGACCAATGAAGAACGCAGGCGTTTAGGTTGGCGCATAGAAGCAGAATGGACCTTGCTGTGGTCTATCTCTAAAGTTCAATCTCTGGGATTGCCTACCCAAACCTGTAATACAGCAACCCTGGTAGATGACATCATGCCCAAACTGGATGATCCGATTGCCACCTTTATCGCTTCAGCCAAGCTAAGGTCATCAAGTGCCCTATGGGTTGAAGATAATCGGGTCTACAATTTGCACTGCTACGCTCGGCAAGCGTTCAAAAGCAACACGGTTCCAGACGACTTAATCTACGACGTACTAGTCCAACGTCATTATGCTTTTGAATGGCTGCATAGTCGTGACGAATGGGACGATATCCGCCTTGATACCTAGAATCCAACTTGTATGTCAGTTACCAGCTGATGTTCCGGTTTGTTGACTACACTGAGAGCATCAAACTCCAGAAAATTCTTGCGTGTTGATGGACTTGTTGCCTCTTCCTTCCGAATTAGTTGAAGCCTTTACGGAAAACGCATCGCTTATTAGGGTCACAAACAATAAAATTGCCCAATTTATTTCCACAGCTGAAGATCTGGCTCCTGATCAGTCCGAATTACTCCGACGTCTAGCAATCTCTCTTGAACACGAGAGGTTTGAAGATGGCTGGTCAGGATTAAAACGAATTTATACCGCTGCTGAAAAAGCAGATCCTAACAACATCGAGGTCTTGATATCCTTAGCCGTATCTGCCTTGGATTGGATTGAAGAATGGCACACTCCCAATTATCAAACACGGCTTCAGATTGCACTTGATGCAGAATATGCTTTGAACCGGGCAGCAGCAATAGCCCCTGATGATGCAGACATTTTCTTCAGGCAAGGGCTACTGTACTACAACCATCCTGCTAGGCATGAGCCTCAATCTCCATACCAAAGGAAAGCTTTAAGTTGCTTTGAGCATGCCCATGCTCTACAACCCGATCATCAGATGGCAATTCTATATCAAGCCCATTGCTATCATGACCTTGGTGTTTGGCAATCGGCTTATCAGTCCTATCTCGCCGTTGATATGGACAGCCTCTTGTCACAACACCCTACATGGTTATGGCGAAAGCTCAAACGAGATGAGCAATTAGCCCTCTGTGCTGCAAAACTGGGTAAGACTCAAGAATCAACCCAGCGGCTTGAACAATTATTTGATGCAATCGAAGCTTTGGACGATGAGCAGAAAACCTATGATGTCACTAATCTTGACGAAGCGGTTGAGATACTGTGTACCTGTATCAATCATGCTGAACTCTCGCAGCGACTGATGCAGTTATTAAAGCAATTAGACTTGCTAACAAGGTACGAGCAAGCAATTTACGAAATGGCCAAAACAGGTCTCACTCCAGCTTATAAAACTATTTAGAACTTAAATCCAGCCAATTTAGATTGGCTCGGTCAATATTACCGGTGGTGTCTTCTTTCCACTGATTTTGAATAGCGATACTGTAATTCAAATACAGCTTGCCATCGACAATAGACCAAGCATCTGGCATCGTCGACACCAACGCACCATAACTCAAGCCATACGCACAGAACCCTCCATATTGAGGTGCATAAGCTCGTGGATTATCGGCAAATCGGTCTCGATGCTCAGCACTGGCAAATAGCCAAGTTGCCCCTTCCCACTCATAAGCAAACTCTCGGAGTCCTTGTACTGGTTCGCCTTCTGTAAAATATGCCACTGGATCTGTGCCTCGAATGGCCGCACCATTGTCCACAAAAATAGGAGTTGAGGAAGCCGTCGAACGAGTATCGGGATTCGCTGCGGCTAATCTCGTCCACTCAGGAATCATGAGCGAGGCTGTCCCACAAAGTGCCATCATCAGCACAGTTGTATTTGCAAAAAGCGAGAGCAGGTTCGGTTTAGGCTTCATAAGCTATTGAGAAAAGATGGGCTAAAGAGAGAAGCGTAACGTCAACCCTAAACATCACAAGAGTATTTGCGTGATTATTCTAGACCGCTTTTGAGAATAACATTTTTATTCTCAAAAAAAAATTAATAACATATCGAAGTTATGACTTTAAAAATAACCTTGACCAATTGGTTTAAGTTATGTTAGTTTTGATACATGGTCAAGTCACCCATAGGTTCGCAATGACACGGGGTCCCGATAAGCAATTCGATACTGAAGTCGCCCTTAGTAAGGCGATGGAAGTATTTTGGGCGCACGGTTATGAAGCCGCTAGCCTCTCAGAATTGCTGAAAAATATGGGGATTGGTAAGAAAAGTCTGTATGACACCTTTGGCAATAAGCAATCGCTCTTTCTAAAGGCACTTGATTACTACGCTCGAACCACCCTAAGGGATATACGCGATCGCCTGAATGCAGAAGGGTCACCTCTGGGCAACCTCAAGCACTTACTGAAAGACTGGCAGATCATGCACAGTCAATCGGGGAGTTGTGGCTGTATGCTCGGCACGAATATTGCTGACTTTAATACCCACGACGAAGCGATCGCAAAAGTGATGCGGACCTATTTACGCCAACTAGAAGATGTGTTCACTACCGCATTAACCCATGCCCAAGACCAGGGAGAAATCAGTTCTACCGTTCATCCTCGTCACCTGGCTCAGCTACTGCTCTGTACAACCCAGGGGATGGCCTTGCTAGGCCGCGTTATGGAAGATGACACCTTACTAGACGGAACGGTGGAAGCGGCAATGTCCTTGCTGGAGAGCAGTTAATTTTTTTTGGCTCAACTTAGACCAATCGTTCAAAGTTTAATCTTACCTACAGGAGACAATCCCATGACGTTCGATATTGCTAACAAAACCATTTTGGTTACAGGTGCTAATCGCGGCATTGGCAAAACCTTAGTGACCTCTTTGATAGAACAGGGTGCAGCCAAAGTCTATGCCGCCGTTCGCAATCTGGATAGCGCCACTGCCCTGGTGGAAACCTATGGCGACAAAATTGTCCCAATTCAAATTAATTTAGGCGACGTTGATTCCATTACTGCCGCTGCTCAAATTGCATCCGATGTGCAGATGGTGGTGAACAATGCCGGGGCTTTCCAAGGCACCACACCTTTGGCTGAAGATGCGATCGCATCTTTGCAACTGGAAATGGATATCAACGTGTATGGCCTCATTCGAATGGCCCAAGCTTTTGCCCCGACTCTCAAAGCCAACGGTGGAGGAGCCTTTGTCCAACTCAATTCCGTTGTCTCCATTAAGACCTTTGCCAACTTTGCCACCTATTCTGCGTCCAAAGCAGCTTCATATGCGATGACTCAAGCGTTGCGTGAGCTACTCAGCGAGCAAGGCACGAGGGTACTCAGCATTCATCCAGGTCCAATTGCAACGGATATGAGCAGTGCGGCTGGCCTGGGAGACATTGCCGAATCTCCCACTATAGTGGCCGATGGCATCATTGCAGCGCTCAAAACCGGGGAATTTCATGTCTTTCCAGACACGATGGCTCAACAAATTGGTGGCGCTTATCAAAGCTTTGCGACAAACGTTGTCGAAGTCACGATGACCGAAGAATAAGTCTTTGCAGCCAGTCAGTTGAAACTGGCTGGCCCCTCAACATTACTGGAGATTTTTATGTTGAACACCATCAAGCCAACAGAACAACACATCCTAATTGGACTAGGGATTTGGGGCAGTACTGTCGCCATCGCGGGTTCCCTCAATTGGTTTACCCTTCTACCGTTGCCTAGCCTATCTATTCTGGTAGTCGTTAGTTTGGCTATGCTACTGCTTCTGTATTACACAATTCCAGCCATTTATACCTACCTGGCCTCTCTTAATCCTCGCCACCTGATCCTATTTCACCTATGGCGGATTGGAGCGGGTATCACTTTCCTGTATTACGGCAGTCAAGCCTTGCTTCCCCGACAATTTGTAATCAATGCGGGATATGGCGATTTGGCAGTTGGTTTATTGGTTCCACTGATTTTGATCGGCCAGCCCAGTCTTCAGAAATATCTCGTATTTCATCTATTGGGTCAGATCGATTTTGCGATCGCAGTTGGGACAGGATTGACCTTTACGGTGCTACAAGTCCCCCTAATGGAGAACATTGCCACGTTTCCCATTGTTCTAATTCCGCTCTTTGGCGTGCCTGTAACAGGTGCAAGTAGCATAGTTGCGATAGATACGCTGTTGAAGCATCGCAGGGAACTACTCCATCGCTAATCGTTGATTCTGCAACCCCGAAGAGAGAAGTGGCAGTCTACTTCTCTCTTCGGGGTTGGCCTATCCAGCGACTACTTTTTAACGAAATCGTATTGTTCTAAAAATTTATCCCTACAAAGGGTTGAAGAATGACCAGTACTGATTGAACCACTCACCCACCAAATTCTCGTTCCATTTTTGCGATCGCAAAGGATACAAATTCTGGCGCTGGAAGAAGAATTGAGGGTGCATTGCCTACCCTGCCCGTGTGAGCATATCTAGCGTCTACAAATTCCTGGGTAATCTGCGCAAAGTAATCCGTCGGCATTGCATCAATCACCAATGCACTCGTATCGAATTCTTCGATGCCAACATCCACAACAGTCTCATCGACAAGCATTCGATCGGTCCGCTGAATCACGCGCTTATTGGGCAACCGAGCACAATGTTCGGCGTAATGGAGAATCGTCACATTGTTCAAATCCGAGCCCAGCAATAGAATTTTTCCACCAATTTCCACCAGCTTAGATAAGGGAGAACCAGGACCATAGCCATAGTTCAGAGGATGACCGTGACATAGCCACTCAGCCTGAGCGCCAATCGCCACCATGGAGGCACCAGGATTAAGAGAACGAACCGCTCCCGGCCAAGTCCGAACCACTTCAACTAAGACACCAAATTCTTGACTAGCTGGCGACCTTTGCGGATCGAAGTAAGGAATATCGGGCGTCGGTTCAAAATCGACATAAGCGACGAGTGTCCCTTGATTTCCCAAGACTGAAAGCACAGTCCTTACCAATGCTTCAGCTCTGCCGTCGATGGGTCCAAGGGCGCGAAGTGAAGCATGGACCATAAGCGTATCGCCAGCACAGACACCGACATTTATCAGATCTTGTTTTAGTTGCTCAGATGATATGTACAACTATTACCTTGTCCGTCTTGGATCACACTTCTGCCATCACAAGCCTTACAGTCTTGAGTATTAAACTTGTGGTCTATCCGTTCAACCTTAATGCAGGTCGTCTTCAGACAATTGAGCCACTTTCATGATGGCTCTCAAAGTTGCAATTTTTAAATTCTGATCTTGATGGACCGCACTTGAAGTGACCCCCTCTATTGCGGCTCAAAACCTAACTCTTGTAAAAGGTATTCAAAGCTTGATGGATGCTCAGTGGCACAGATGCAACAATCATCATCTCGTAAATTCGATATCAGCATTCCTTCATGTCTCCATATTCTGAGTCCAGCATGGTCAAAAACTTTTACCCAAGAAGAGTCAAGATTAGGCAGGAGTCGTGATGAATTGCAGTGGTCGCCAATAAATTCAAGACCACCCCATACAGCTTGTTGGTAAATCATGAGAGTCAGGAACTCTGAAAGCTGAAGCTTCTCATCGTACCAGCGAGGATGACTAATAGGATTTCCTTGATAAACAGGAGGATTGGGCTTATTTAAATCTGCTTGATGTATGGCCCATGTACAGACGGATTGATTCTCATCCATAAACCGCAGCATTGACCCTGAAAACGACATCTCATCCAACGTCAGTAGGTGATTGTGAGCAGTATTCAACCGATCAAATCGCCCAAGGACTTGATAGTACTCTCGAAGCGCTAAAGGTAATTTTGCTCGCAAACATTGCTCTATAATCGCAATTTCTCCATCCAGAAAACCATAGTCTGAGGTTAGCTCGGTACCAAACAGTTCCTTCACAAGAATCCTATAGGTATTGCCAAAGACTAAAGCTTGGTCCATTAAAGGCCTCCATATTGAGTGTTGGATAGGTCGCCAAACTCAATGAGTAGCGATAACCGTTTCCTGCTGCATTCCGCAAAGCCGTATCAGCCCCAATATAGATTGATCCATTCAATCTGAAAGAGATAACCAGATCATAAGATGTGGAATATTGCCGACTGCTAGTTTTGTCTCGTTATGATCTGCCCCCCACGTCTTGCTTGTATATTCATCGCCCTCAGCCTGATCATCAGTGGTTGCTCTAACTCAGATATTCAGCCCTCTTCTTCTCCTTCACCCGAGCCAACTTCTAGCGTTCCTGAACCCCCACCACCGCTCCAGCTAGGGCTAGCTGATCCTGAAACCGTTGCTAATTCTCAGATCGAAACATACCTATCCCAGTTAGGCGCACCAACAGTGAGTCAAGGAGTCTGGATTCAAACTCAAGACACCTTACTCGCCAACCATCAAGGCACGATTCCCTTACCGGCTGCCTCCATCACTAAAGTCGCTACCTCCTTAGCCGTATTGAAGAAGTTAGGCCCCGATCACCGATTTGAAACCAAAATTGGCTATATCGGCACCCTTCAGAATGGAGAACTAAACGGGGATTTGGTGATTGAGGGAGGCGCTGATCCGTTTTTTGTGTGGGAAGATGCGATCGCACTCGGTAACCTCCTCAATCAAAACGGGATTCGCAACGTTAGCGGCAATTTGATTGTGGTTGGTCCGTTTTACATGAACTATGAACCCGACCCCGTTACGTCTGGAACGTTGTTACAGCAGGGACTCGATCACACCCGCTGGCCTGCAGAAGCCCAAACGCAGTACCAAACCTTGCCAGCTGATACGGCTAAACCTGAGGTTGCGATCGCAGGCAACATCCAAACTGCAGCCTCACGCCCTGATCAAGTCAAACCATTGATTCAGCATCGCTCTCTCCCTGTAGCTGAGCTGCTTAAAAAAATGAATCAGTACAGCAACAACGCCATGTCCGAAATGCTAGCGGAATATGTGGGTGGTGCTACCCAGGTAGCTCAAATGGCAGCCCAAGAAGCCGGAGTTCCGTCTCAAGAAATTCAATTAATCAATGGTTCAGGTTTAGGGGTCGACAATCGTATCTCACCCCGAGCAGCCTGCGGCATGTTTCAGGCCATTGCTCACCTATTGCACCTTCAAGAAATGACGATTGCAGATATTTTTGCTGTCATCGGCACTGATCCAGGGGTTCATAACGAACGCCCTCTCCCCCAAAAATTCGTGATGAAGTCGGGCACTTTGAATCGTGTCAGTTCCATTGCTGGAGCCTTGCCCACCAAAAATCAAGGGGTCATCTGGTTCGCAGTCATTAACGGTGAAGGTAATGTGGACCAGTTCAGAGCTCAACAAGAAACTTTACTTCAGAACTTAATGCAGTCCTGGGGAACTACCAACAAGACTTTTGATCTGATCACGGCTAATCCTACACGACAAAATCTGACGACTACTAGCAAAATAGTGCTCTCCAATTGAGTCAGCAGCAAAGTATGCCACAGTTAACTACTCGTCTTTCAATGTGGGATGCAAGAAGTACAGCAGCTGATCACCAGCCTGGATAATCGCCATTTCTACTGCTAGCAGCAGCCCAATCAGAAACAAAATGGTGGGTACTCCATATAATTGTAGGAAAGAGCCAATGGCTTCCCGTTCACGGTTACGACTAACGGCCACTTTCACAGACTCACCAACTTCAAATTGAGGCGGATAAGCCGACCCAATAATGGAAACAAAGTCATGTACTTGATTATCCAGAGTATAGGTCACCCTAGGAGTATAAGATCTTCCACCTTCACCTCTGCGAGTGATGATCTCCACCACTTGACCATCCACAACGGTAGCAAATGAAACCCAAGCGAAAGTCCACAGGGCAAAGATGCCTGATCCAATCATTAAGAGAATACACGCTGCAATAATAGTCTGAGTTTGCCAACGCCGCATACTGAAATACCTATTGAATGTAAATTAAGGTCCATTCATTAGACCAATTGAGGATGCAAAAAGTAAAAAATCGCATCTGAATATTGATAGATGAAGCCTCCTAAACGGAGGAAGAGGAAAAGTACAATACTGAATATCGGTACGCCATAAAGCTCCATATAAGCCGCAATCACTGTGAGTTTACGATTGCGGCTGACGAAAACTTTGACGGTTTCACCTACCCTAAATCCAGTAAAATTAGCTGACCAAGAAGACGTAAATTCTCGGGTTTCGCCATCAATTTCGTAAACTACTTTGGGCTTAAATCGATTGCCACCTTCATCGTTAGTCGTCACCTCGAACCCAACGATTTGCCCTTCAACAACATCTGCCCTCGACACCCAGGAATATATCCAAACCATCACTACAACGGGTACTCCAACAAAAATCAGAGTCATAAGATTATTGATAAAAGTCATCTGATGGAGTGTATGTAGATGTTTGCAAATCTGGGACTTCATACCTATTATTCCCAAACTGCTTTTCAAAAAAATCTAATTAATCGACAGCAAGCAGTTGACGGATCAATCCCAAATCATCATCCACCACCCAAAAACCGTTTTTCTTACAGACCGGGCTAATCGGCAGGAGCATGATATTCCACAGCCAATTGAATCAGTCGATCCACTAATTTGGGAAAATCGACGCCTGAAACGCTCCAGAGCATGGGATACATGCTGGTTGATGTAAACCCAGGCAAGGTATTGATTTCATTGATCAACACCTCCCCAGTAGATTCCACATAAAAGAAATCTACCCGCGATAGGCCCGCCGCATCGACTGCAATAAAAGCGTTGATTGCCATCTCTTGAATTTTTTCGGTGATATCCGCGGGCAATGGGGCTGGAATTTGCAGACTCGCTCGTCCTTCCGTATATTTCGTTTCGTAGTCGTAGAAATCACTATCAAAGCTAATTTCTCCCACTACCGATGCCCGAGGTCGGCCATTCCCTAAAACCGCACATTCTACTTCCCGAGCCACTACGCCTGCTTCTACAACAATGCGGCGATCAAAGGAAGCAGCACTATCTAGAGCCGCTTCTAGTTCCAGCCGAGATCGAACCTTAGAAATGCCCACGGACGATCCGAGGTTGGCGGGCTTAACGAAGTTGGGATAGCCAATGGTTTCATCGATGCGATCGCACACTTGCTTAAACACACAAGGATCAGACCAGACCTGCTCCCGAGTCACAGACTCATACTTCACCTGAGGCAATCCCGCCGCTGCAAACACGGTTTTCATGGCAATCTTATCCATGCCCGCTGCCGAACCCAACACGCCAGAACCCACATAAGGCACTTGCATCAATTGCAATAGCCCCTGAATCGTGCCATCTTCCCCATTGGGGCCATGCAAGATCGGAAACCAGACATCGATAGAAGCTGCCGCCTCAGGAAAATGCCATCGACTGCCTTCTTCCGCTTGATCTTGAGGTTTCCCCATTTCTAAAACTTGATTCGCCACTTCCCCCGCTTGCCAACACCCATTTTTATGGATGTAAAAGGGAATCACCTCATACTTATCGGGATTAGGCGCAGTTTGAAGTGCACCGCAAACGGCTTTCGCTGAGGTAATGGATACTTCATGCTCTCCCGAACATCCCCCAAACACTAAACCGACTCGCAATTTCTCCACAGTTAACTCCCAGGCACACGTCAATCCAGATAGACTATCACAACCACTTATAAATCTAGGATAAAGACCTTAGTGATCAGAGACCTTCCAACTCTACCTTTCCCCCACCAGAACAATGCTGATAACAAACTATTGATTTAGATCATCAGATCTCATTCTTAAGCCTTTTCAAATACCAACTACTCAAGCCAGAATAGTAAGACTCACCACATAATAATGTGGATCAATAAATAACAGAAGATCTATAAAACTTCAAAAGTCTATCAGCATTCGATCAAAAAAATCTGACAAATATTAACATCGATAACCATCAATCTAGTATGAGTTATAAAAAGCATCTATAAATGCTTTCTAAAAAGAATAGCTGGGAAAACTAAGTTAGGTCTCTCTAGAGAATTTTATCCTTCCTCACTTTTTTCTGTTATTGATATGCTGTCCGATATAGCCTTAGCACTATTTGTTGGCTTGATCTTTTTTCTAGCTTGGATCGCTTATGCCAGCTATAAAGGCACACAGAGCATTCAAACATGCCCACAATTTGAGCTTGCAGATCCAGAAGAATTACCTCCAATCATTCGTGAGGCACTCCAGGATTACATACAGGAGTTGCAGAGCTTAAATTTCAAACTTATTAGTTACTATCATATTTTTATAACCCAAAACGAACCACCTGCATGGGAATTACGCTTTCAAGACCCAACTTCTTCAAAATATTGCAGTTTATTTGCCCTGCAACCTTTTTGTGAGATGCAACAAACTAGCATTGTTGAGATGGTTACTTTCTTACAGGATAGTACTGCTTTATTTACAACTAATGCCAAAAACTATGGTTCTTTTAAGCCTTTTCCCAGTGAAATAAAGCAAAATCTGGTCCATGCTTCCATAAATGATTTATTTCAGGCTCACAATTCTCAGCTTAGTAAGAGTACCGTTTCTCCCATAGCTTTAGAACCTGACGCTTTTCATACCAAGCTAATGGAACACTACAAAGCTCATATCACCTTTTGTGTGAATAGTGGCAACTTCCATTGGATAGAAGAAGGAAAGACCTATCGTCACTCTTTTAAAAATGCTGTCCGACTTGCCATAAAAATTGTATTGGAAAATTGGTTTTCACCAAAAGATAACAGAACGACTCCTACAATTAATCAAAATACTCAGGTTGAGTATGAAGTCCAGACATTTCTAGAGTCAAGAGCATCAAAAACAGCTGAGACTAAAGGTCAATCAAAATGGATAGTTCTTGCATCGCTCGCTGCATTTACAGCAAGTTTTGCAACTCAATTTGAACCCATAGCGTTACTTATTTTTATTGGTGCAATTATCCTACATGAGGGAGGGCACCTACTAGCAATGCTGCTATTTGGTTATAGCGCACCCTCCGTTTTATTTATCCCTTTCTTAGGGGCATTAGCTACAGCCCGCAAAGAGAATGCTTCGCTCACAGAAAAGTTTTGGATTTCTCTAGCAGGTCCATTACCAGGACTTATTCTAGGACTCGGTATCGCGATCGTCGGTAATTTTAGTCAGGAATCTACCAGTTTTTTCAGCAATTGGAATGAAAGTATTTGGAAAGAAACAAGCATTATATTAATTATTTTAAATCTATTTAATCTCTTGCCTATTTATCCCTTAGATGGTGGTCAAATTGCAGACTTATTGGTCTTTTCACGCAATCCTTATCTGGGTTGCATGTACAAAAGCTTTGGCGCATTAGTGCTCTGTTTACTGGGATTATCAAATCCACTGATGTTGATCTTCAGTATCGTCATTGCAGCATCTATTCCAGCAAGTTTTAAGATAGCTCGCTGGAGGTCTGAATTACGACAAGACTTACGAAAGATACCTGAGCCAGATGAAGCAGCTGCAGCCCAGCTTATTTTTACCAAATTGAAGGACACACCCGAACTTTCCTATGCTCAGAAAAAAGCGATCGCATCTGGCATCCTTGAACTGCAGCGGACTGAGACTGCACCTTG
Organism: Acaryochloris marina MBIC11017; assembly: GCF_000018105.1. GTDB lineage: Bacteria > Cyanobacteriota > Cyanobacteriia > Thermosynechococcales > Thermosynechococcaceae > Acaryochloris > Acaryochloris marina. The sequence goes on along the minus strand of NC_009925.1, from coordinate 3,152,962 downwards.
GCTATCACGCATAGGATTATCGATCATTTATCTTTTGTGTTTAGTGGTCGGAATTGGTGGAGGAATTTACTCATTATTCTCGCCACGTCAACTTGAAGCGATTGTTCAAGACCTAGGAAAATCAGAATCTCAGAAACGCGAAGCCCAATTTCGCCGGTCTGTAGAAAACTTCAAACAATATGCATCTCAGCAAAATAAAGCATCCTTGCGTCAGGAAATCAAGACAGAAACCCAAAAAATTCAGAACAATCCACATGATTCAACAGCTTATCTGAGGCGAGGGTACGCAAGATTAGCTCTCCAAGACATAGAGGGCAGTATTGCGGATGCAAACTTGGTTATAAATCAATTCCCTAACACCTTTGAGTCATACTATCTTCGCAGCCAAGCTCATCAATTAGCGGGAAACCTCAATCAAGCTAAAGCAGATCGCCAAAAAGGAAACGAGATACGGTGGTTGCCCAAAATTGCTAAAGCCACGCAAGAAATCAAGCAAAATCCAGAAAATATTGAAGCTTTGATGAGAAGAAGCAACGCAAAACAAAATATGGGTGACCACAATGGTGCACTTCAGGACTACAACACAGCTTTAAAAATCAAGCCTCAGAATACTGACACTTTAATGAAGAGAGCGCTGCTATACCAGCAGCAAGAACGTTACCCAGAAGCACTTAAAGACTTAAACTTAGTCCTTTCCATCGATCCAAACAATGCATGGGCCTATGAATCACGAGCAGAGATTTACTTCGATATGGGGCATCCGGACAAAGCTAAAGCTGACTTAACAAAATTAGAAGAATTCTTCAACTAGACTCAAATCTAACTTTCTTAATTTATGCAGAAATCAGCCCGAAATTGATTCCACTCAGTAATACAGTTCACGCCTTCTTTCGAAGGCGCATAGGTAGGGCGGACCTGGGAACGATCAAAAAAGAGACCCTGCATTCCTAACTCTTGAGGCGCCAACACATCATTCAAGAGATGATCACCTACAAACAAAATCTTGTGGCGATCCACTGGAGAGACTTTTGCGACATCGCAGGCCAGTTCATAGATATGGGGTCCCGGTTTACGCCAACCACAGGCTGCACTATCCACCACAAAATCGAAATAAGACCGTAATCCAAAACTCTCTAGCAGCTCCGTGGGCCAACCTTGAATATAAAAGTTGGAAACCACACCCAGCCGTACCCGCCCATGCCAAAATTCCAGCATGTCTTTAACACCATCTGGTAAACGCAACGACTGTTGATAACAAGCTTGAAACCGAGCAACCATTTCTGTCGTTATTTTTCCCAGCTCTGCCAAAGACATGGATGGTACTTTTTCTTGTAGTACAGCCTGGTAGCGATCGCCCATCTCGATTTCACGATGTTCAGACTGCCATTGGCGATTTCGCCAAGCATGATAATGTTGTCGAAATTCAGCTGCAGACGTATATAAGCCGACCTCAGCAGGCAGCGAATAGACAGGAAGAAGGGCTAGTTCTTCCCCCGTTTGATCAAAATCATCAATGAGGGTATTAAAGCAATCAAAAAAGATCCAATCCAAGGTCACAGCTGCGCGAATCCCTATCCCTGCCGAGCCAGTGTATCAGAAGACCCATTGTGAATAAAGCGTATTTGTAGACTATTTGAATCCAATAAATCTACAAATTTGAATTCTTCAAAAATCCCTATATTTGTAGGGAATGACTTATCTCTAGATTTCAGGGATTTAATCTTCTTGAAACACCATCCACAAATCAGTTTTTCTAGCGGGTTTCTATAGCATCCAGCAATTGCAACACATTATCCGTTTCTAATTGATCACCCACCAGTCTTCGTACTGGCTGTGGCCAAACTTTAACCAAAGTGGGAGTCGCTGAAATTTGATCCGCTTCTGCGCGCTCAGGGTGTTTCACTACATCAATCACTTTCAAGGTATAGGGGACATCTAACACTTGATCGAGGAGCTGATGTAGATTTTCTAAAATACTTTTCGTGCGGGTATTCTGGCTAGCGACAAATAGGCGCAAAACATAGCCTTGAGACACATCCGCCTCCGATGCGCTAACCTGTAAAGTCTCCACAGGATTCATTGGTTTAACTGGATCTATCTGTTCAGGATCCAGAGCATCAACGTTAGGACTAGCACTCATTGAAACCTGATCTAACCGAATCACTAAATTATGATTTTTCCACAGCTGTGGAAACTGCTGTTTATAGCTATTGAGAACGGCTGCATCACAGGTTTCCACTGGGGTCGATATCATATGCCAATGCTCTGCCGACAACCCAAAGAGCACATTAAGCAAACTGCGATATCGCCACACAAGAGGATAGGCTTCAGCTGAAACTTGCAGCTGTTGAGTATGAGGATGTAACCACCGATCTAAGGTTGCCGTATAGCAGGGAACAAGAAAGAGGGGCGGTTCTGGCAAATGCAGCAACGTTTGCAAGGCCTGACAAAGCTGGAAATGCCAATGGCCTTGTTTGCTGGGATCGACACAATAAATGAGGTCTCCCCCCGGTGTAAACAGGGCGAGACCTTTATATAGAAAGGGGAGAGGTTGCGATCGCAAAGTAGTCACAAGCAGTCCATGTTAGACCAGAGACCTATCAGATACCTTATAACAAACCTCTCCAATGCTGGCTAGATACGTCCTCTTAGGATTTGAGCCATTTCATTCGGCTTGGGAGACATTTCCAGAGCCGTTTCTTCATCAATGCGGCCTTCCTCGTAGAGATTATGCAGACACTGATTCATCGTAATCATGCCGTCATAACTACATTGTGGAATCATCGCCTCGACTTCTTCTACATCACCGCGTAGGATGTAGTCCTTAATGGCATCGGTGTTAATCATGATTTCATGAATCGCCGCTCGTTTGCCATCGGTGGTTCGTACGAGAGATTGGGCAATCACCGCCACCAAGGATTCAGCCACTTGGACCCGCATGGGTTCTTGTTCTTCTGGCTTATACAGGTTGAGAATTCTCTCAATCGTTTTCACTGCACTGTTGGTGTGCAGGGTTCCAAACACCAAGTGACCGGTCTGGGCTGCTTTTAAGGCTGTATTCACCGTTTCACGATCTCGCATTTCCCCAATCAGAATGACATCCGGGTCCTCACGCAAGGACGCTTTTAGGGCGTTATCAAATTTCTTGGTATGAATTCCCACTTCCCGCTGGCGAATCATCGCTTTGCGACTTTGATGGACGAATTCAATCGGATCTTCAATGGAGATAATATGTTTCGGCATTTCTGTGTTGATGTAATCAACCATGGCTGCCATCGTCGTGGATTTACCCGATCCGGTGGGTCCCGTTACCAGAATTAAACCCTTGTGGTAGTGACACAAATCCTGAAACACGAGGGGGAGATTGAGATCTTCTAAGGTCAAAATCTTTAAAGGAATCAATCGCATGACCATCGATGGCCCTTTTAGACTGACAAAAATATTGATTCGAACCCGAGCCATGCCATCGTATTGAGTGGCACCATCGTATTCCTGCTCAGCATGAAACCGCTGGATTTCTTCAGGCGTTAAAATTTCTTCCAACCAATATTCGAAGGTCGTGTCATCTGTAACAGGATGACGAGACATTTCTAGGCGACCGCGATCTCGAAAGCGAGGGACTTCACCCACGCCTAAGTGAATATCCGAAAAGTTATTCTCAAAGGCTTCACGAACCAGTTGTTCCAAGGTCACGCCAGTTCCCGGAGGTCGACCTCGCATTTGTAATGTCGATTGAGTCGGCTCACCATTATCAACCTCAGTTTGCCCATATCCAGCATAGGGTTGAGTTTGAGGAAAAGCAGTGGGTTCCTCAGCTGCTTGAGGGGGGGGTGCGCTCACCACTTTTGTCGGCACCACTTTCGTAGGGGTGGCAATCATTTCGGTTTCCATCGCGTCTCCTTCCGAGCGTTGATCACGATGAGGAGGAGGGGGAACCGCTGGTAAAGGTGCGGGTGGGGGTGGAAAGGGTGGACGCTGGTAATCTGTCATAGCAATACTTATCTCAAGCGATGGACATACTGGTTTGAATACTCTTCAGTGCTCAACGATGAAGCCAAAAGGGGCAATCTTACTTAATTTGCAACTGATGGTTTGTTAAAGAGTGTTCACCATCAACGCTAAAAATTTAACGTTTTGCCTGGAATTACCAAGACGTACGTCTCAATCACTGACTGAATATCGTGAGGCCAGAGAAGACTCCATCATCATAAAGCAGCGCCTATGACTCCCCTTCTTCTATATAAAAGTAGCTAATTGTCCCAATTGCCATACAGCAAACATAGGATCGACAGCGGGATAGCTGTCTTACACGTTCTATACAGGAACATAACGGTGTTACCCCGTCACCAAGGATTCATAACGCTAGCTAATCAACGATAGTCATTTAGACAACTAGTCATAATATTCAAAAATTCTTGATGGGTTAGTAGTTATTTATACCCATGTATTAATACTCACGCTATCTTTTTTCGGCCTAAATATAAACATCCTCCATTCCCACGAGTTTTCGGTCTTTGAGGGTGCGCCTAGACGTCGAGCGGGATTCAGAAGGCCAAAAATCTTGTTGCTTGAAGCCAGTAATACCAGGAATTCATAGGATAAACCTGAGAGAAAGAGGGGGATATATAAACTAAGTTAATGATGGGGATCAATGGAGGAGCCTGCATACATCAACTTATCTTGTCTTAATTCAAACCTATAAAATTAGATAAAACCTAATCCCAGAAAGGATTTCAAGGATTCAAAAATATGTCGATTAGCGTAAGATTTCAGAATATTAGAGATTAATATTATCTTAACATTTTTGCCCTAATGTAAATAATGTTGAACAATCAACCGGTTTTGATACTTTCATTCTTTATACTAAAAAAACTTGAATTAAGACTTTGACGACATATATTTTTTAGTCGCTGTTGGTTGGCGGGAGGAATTAAAAATGACATTGGCTGAAGCTTCTCACTTAAAGCAACATAGCTTTGTGTTTATTGCTAAGAGTTTTTTGATCTGGACATTCACATTGACCGTTTGTTGGCTCGTGGTGGGTTTTCCACTCGTTGTCTTGATGGCTACTGGCGGAGCATTAACCGCTGTTGCACTTCAGGCAGTGCTACCGATGAGCGCTGTTGCCTTAGTAGCAGGTGGCATTTTAGCTGCTAACGCTCTAGCGATTATGGTAGGTGCTGCAATGCTGACCTTCAAAGGCATTCACCCCCATGAAGTTCGCTGGTTACGCTGGCTCAATGGCAAAGCTAACCCCATCAGCAGCACCATCTATGCTGCTTGTCCGTTGACTTGCGATCGCAACTAGTTTCGACATCTTCTAAAAAATAAAATATTCAAAAGAGAGGCGCAGTGTAATTGATCACTGCGCCTCTCTTTTACGATAAACATGAGTTATCTTGAAGCTTGAGCCCGGTTTAACCGGGTTTTTCAGTAGTATGGTCTTTATGCATTTCTAGCGTCAGCATGCCAAATTCTCCCCTTCCGATCTGTATCGTCTTAGGGACGCGTCCAGAAGCCATTAAACTTGCCCCCGTCATTCAAGCCTTTCGGGCTGATGCTCGATTCGCCACTCAAGTCTTATTAACGGGACAACATAAAGAAATGGTCGACCAAGTGATGCAAATCTTCGATCTCGAAGCTGACCATAACTTAGATATCATGCAAGCCAAACAAACTTTAGCTGACATCACTTGTCGGAGTTTGCAAGGACTACAGACCCTTTTACAAGAACTACACCCCAAAGCGGTTCTAGTACAGGGAGACACAACAACTGCCTTTGCTGCAGGCCTAGCCGCCTTTTATCAACAAATTCCTGTCGGCCATGTTGAAGCAGGCTTACGCACTGATAATATCTACAACCCTTATCCAGAAGAAGCTAACCGGCGCTTAATCTCTCAAATCACCCAACTCCACTTTGCACCTACCACTAAAGCTGTAGAAAACTTAAAAGCTTCCGGAGTTACAGGAACGATTCACCACACTGGCAACACCGTTATTGATGCCCTACTGACCGTCGCGGACAAACACCCCTCCTGCAATATTCCCAATTTAGACTGGAGCCAGTATCGAACCATTCTGGCAACCGTTCATCGTCGAGAAAACTGGGGCGCCCCCTTACAGGATATTGCCCAGGGGTTCCTCCAAGTTCTAGACAAATTTCCTGATACCGCACTAATTCTGCCGCTCCACCGTAACCCAACCGTTAGAGAGCCCTTAACGGCAATCTTGGGGAACCATCCGCGCATTTTCTTAACTGAGCCTCTGGACTATACTGATTTAGTCGGTGCTATTCAGCGATGTCATCTGTTACTGACAGACTCTGGAGGGTTGCAAGAAGAAGCTCCCAGTCTTGGTAAACCTGTCTTAGTCTTAAGAGAAACCACCGAAAGACCTGAAGCCGTGACAGCCGGTACCGCCAAGCTGATCGGCACCAGTACCCAAAAAATCTTGGCCGAAGCTAGCCTGCTCTTAGAAAATGAAGAGGCTTACAACGATATGGCCAAAGCCATTAACCCCTTTGGAGATGGACAAGCGTCCCAACGGATCATCACCGCTATTCAAGATTTTCTGCAGCTTTAATTTCCGAAATTCTAGATTTTCATAGGTTCTCAATTGATGTATGCAGATAAAGAGCCCTTAGACCCTAGAGAGATGACCACCCCAAATGCCATAATGACGATGGTTGAGCCAAAAATTAGTCTAGACTGGAAAAAAGTCTAACGCGCGAAACAAGTTAAGGAGACTTCATGTAATGGCCGCTCAGACCCAAGCTCGTGATTTATTTCGTGCAGCTTATGAGAATCGCTATACCTGGGATAGTGATTTCCCCGGCTATGTCGCTGACGTTGAACTTAGACAAGGGGGTGAAGTTCACACCGGTAAAATCCGCGTAGCTTCCGACCTAAAAGTCGAGATTATGGATATCGTAGACGAAACGATCCAAGAATCTCTATATACCCAAATGCGAGATGTGATTACCCATCGAAAACACACTCCGTTCGACAAAGCTCACGGCTCGAGCACCTTTACCCTCGGAAAACTCGATTCGTCTGGTTCTCAAGAGATTATTGTTGAAGGGGATGCAATGGGGTCAAATTACTGCGTTCGCGAAAAGCAAATCTCTCTAGTTAGCCGGGTGATGGGACGCATGGCTTTCATCATTCACCACAAAAAAAGCTTAGAGACTGGAGCAGGTTATATTTCTTCTGATTATTCCGCTGTTTTCCGTAATCCCAAAACCAATGAGATTATTCGGCAAATGGAATTCGAGGATACCTATGAACCTGTGGGTAGCTACTACGTGATGACACGTCAGGTGGTCCGTACCCATGAGCAAGGCGAAACATCCCTTACCGATATCCAGTTTTCCAACGTGAAGCTATTACAACCTGCAGCCGTTTAGAGAGAAATCTTCTTTGAAGTTTTAAGGACTATCAAAATTATTCTGACCGAGCGGTAGAGAGAATTTCAAAGATCCAGTTCAATTCTGGCAGAAGTTTTTGCGTAACCATCCCACATACTCGCAACCAGACAAGATCTTCAAACATAAACAAGGGTGAAGTGAGGTATCCATCAGACTCCACCGTCATGGGATGGCCTCCAAATAAGCTTCAGCAGGATTCCCCATATACAACGCTGTGAGACCAACAATGAAATAATCTAGCAGCACAGGTTCGGTTTTTAAGTGGATTGTAGCTTCATCAGCAACCAGCCGAAGCGGAAAGTCTGTAAACTGAGATTGCTGCCTGCAAGTAATGTAGAGCTGTCCTAATTTCTGAAAGTGAAATCGAGCATCAAATGCTCCGCCAGAATACTCTGGACCAAACGATCCCAGACAGACATCCAGAATCCCCCCATGGACCTGAGTCCTGAAGACTTTTAGATCAGACACCACCATCGTCAAGGTCTCTTGTTGAATATAAACTTGATTGGCAAACAATGAGATGCCGTTAGAAATCTCAATTTTTAACTCAAGGAGATCAGTATCAAACCAGACTTTAGAATATGCGAATTCCCAAATTCATGAGTTTGATCGATCATTCTCTGAATGAGGTCAAAGGTAGAGCATCGCTAACCCCAAAACCGATTCCAAATCCGGTCTCTTCATCCGTCTCATTTTCAACTTTAAGTGCCTTAAACTCTTGGCGAATGCGCTGCCTCAAAGCCCATTCTGTGCCCATCCAATCTTGAGTGATGGACATGGGATTAAACCTGAACATCGCTGATCGATAACGGGAGCAGAGCCCATCACTCAATACGGGTCATAATCCGCCGCAAATTCTGAAAAAAGATTATTTTTCTGCAAAGATGTCCTTACTCTACGTCACTTTAAAAAACCGTTGTAGTTAGCAAAATCTACAGGCAAGGCCATTTAATATTTACAGATTTCTAGTGAATTACTTTACGGGTCAGAATTGATTATGTAAGCAATCTTTGAAAGCAAGACTAGGAGCAAACTTTGTGAGCTATTGCCAACACTGCAAATGGAGCCGTCAAGCATCAAAACATGATAGAATAACTGCTGTAATCGGGGGTAAATAGCTTAATTTTTTAATGATATTAATGGTAAGTCGTTATTGATCAAGCTATTTCTCAACTAAGCATCTTTTTAGGAGTTTTTCAAACCATATGACCTTCTCCTCTGATCCAGCGCAGGACCGCATTATTCTCACAGATCTACGGGATGAGATGTCGCGCTCCTACCTGGAATACGCCATGAGCGTCATTGTTGGTCGGGCCTTGCCAGATGCTAGAGATGGCCTCAAACCCGTGCATCGACGTATCTTATACGCCATGTATGAGTTGGGTTTAACCCCTGATCGCCCCTTCCGGAAATGCGCTCGTGTGGTTGGGGAAGTATTGGGTAAATATCATCCCCATGGTGATACGGCGGTATATGACGCCTTAGTACGCATGGCGCAGGACTTCTCCATGCGCATGCCTCTGATTAATGGCCATGGAAACTTTGGATCGATTGATAACGATCCACCTGCGGCCATGCGATATACAGAATGTCGCTTACAGGCCCTCAGTACGGACTCGCTTCTACCCGATATTGAGCAAGAAACCGTTGACTTTGGCGATAACTTTGATGGGTCACAACAAGAACCTCTCGTTCTGCCTGCTCGCATCCCTCAACTTTTAATCAACGGATCTTCAGGGATTGCGGTGGGAATGGCAACCAATATTCCTCCCCATAATCTGGGAGAAGTCATTGATGGCCTAGTGGCTCTCATTCATAATCCTGAGATTACCGATCTGGAGTTGATGAAAATCATTCCAGGTCCCGATTTCCCCACAGGGGGCCGGATTTTAGGAACAGCTGGTATTCGTGAAGCCTATACCACCGGCCGTGGCTCCATCACCATGCGTGGGGTGGCTGAGATTGAAACCTTAGAACAATCTGGGCGTCCTGATCGGGAAGCCATTATCATCACAGAGCTACCGTTTCAAACCAATAAAGCTGCCCTGATTGAGCGAATTGCCGAAAACGTCAATGACAAGCGCTTAGAAGGCATTTCAGATATTCGCGATGAAAGCGATCGCGACGGGATGCGGATTGTGATTGAACTGAAGCGGGATGCTTATCCCCAGGTGGTTCTTAACAATCTTTATAAACAAACCCCCATCCAAACGAATTTTGGGGCCAATATGTTGGCGCTAGTGGGCGGCGATCCGCAGCTTCTCACCCTAAGGCAGTTCCTGAGCGTCTTTTTGGAGTTCCGGGAAGATGCAATCTTGCGCCGCACTCGTTTCCAGCTGCGCAAAGCCCAAGAACGCGATCACCTGTTACAGGGATTACTCATTGCTTTAGACAATCTAGATGCAGTCATTCAGCTCATTCGCCAAGCGGCAGATTCTGCAGTAGCTCGTCAAGAACTGATGGATGGATTTGGGCTATCTGATACCCAGGCCGATGCCATTCTGCAAATGCAGCTTCGCCGACTCACTGCTTTAGAAGCTGAAAAAATCGAGCGAGAGCATCAAGATTTACAAGAGCGAATCGCTGATCTAGAAGATATTCTGGCCCGTCGCGAGCGAGTGCTAGAAATTATCGAAACGGAAGTCACCGAACTTAAAACCAAGTTTGCCAGCCCCCGTCGCACCTTAATTGAGGCTAATCTAGCAGACCTAGACGATATTGACCTGATTGCCAACGATCAGGCCGTGATTTTGGTGACAGAACAGGGCTACGTGAAGCGGATGCCTGTGGATACCTTTAATGCTCAAAGCCGAGCCACTCGAGGTCGAGCCGGGGCCAAAATTAAAGAAGATGATGCGGTAGAGCATTTCTTTGGCTGCTGCGACCATGACAGTGTGTTATTTTTTAGCGATCGCGGCGTCGTATACTGCCTGCGTGCCTATCAAATCCCCGTCAGTTCCCGCACAGCCAGGGGTGTGCCTTTAGTGCAGCTCTTACCCATTCCGCGAGAAGAAAAAATTACCTCCGTCATCCCCGTCAGCGAATTTAGTGAAGACGAATATCTAGTTATGATGACTGCTGGCGGCTTTATCAAGAAAACTGCTCTAGCGGCCTTCAGCAATATTCGGGCCAATGGCCTAATTGCCATTTCCCTAGAAGAAGGAGATTTACTGCGCTGGGTGCGGTTAACCCGAGCAGAAGACAGTATCGTCATTGGCTCTCGCCGAGGCATGTCCATCCATTTCCGGGCGGATCATCAACAGCTTCGGCCCTTAGGACGAGCTACGCGAGGGGTACGGGCCATGCGTCTGCGGGAAGGCGATGAATTTATCGGTATGGACATCCTATCGAGTGCCGTTGTAGAGACATTAGGCAACGCAACGGATGCAGACGATGAAGAGACGGATGATCCAGATGTTTTGGTCGAGGACGACGGCAATGAAGAAGAATCTGAAACCGTTGAACAGCCCGGACCTTGGGTCTTAGTCATTACCACCAATGGCTTTGGTAAGCGGGTGCCTGTGGCTCAATTCAGGCTGCAAAATCGGGCCGGTAAAGGGGTCACCGCTACCAAGTTCAAAAAGCTGAAGACGCCCGATCAGTTAGCCGCACTTCGGATCGTCAATGCTGAAGATGAGTTGATGTTGGTCACTAGCCGAGGCATTGTGATTCGACAAGCGGTAACAGATATTTCATCCCAGTCTCGCGCAGCTACTGGCGTCCGAGTCCAACGATTGGATGAAGATGACTATATTGCGGCAGTTGCGCTAGTCCCCCCCGAGGATCTCTCTGATGAGGAAGGTGAAACTGAATTAGAGTAATTCACAGGAAACAATGCCATCTAAGAATCTGTTCCTCAGTGCCGCTCTTGATCCGTAGATGCTAAAGCCCGTAACAAAACAACACTGTTACGAATACCGTTTCGTGTGGATATTGTTGGGCATGGCACTACTGTCTATCGCCTGTGAACAGGGACCTAGCCAAAATACGGTGCCTGTCTCTGGTGATGAACAAGCGGAACAGCTTCAATCTCCTCGATCCATCGCTGAAGAAACTGACGTACTGCACTGTTCATGGGATAACAGTCGGATACCAATGTCTAATGGGGAAAGCTTCAATCGGAAACCCGCTCAGCCCAATTGGGGTATCGGCTTTTTAGTTGAACGTCGCTCACAATCAGATCCATCTTCGAGAAATATAGCTGTTTCTAATCCTGGAGATGAGTGGTTAAATCGGCTTTGCTTACCTTTGTACAATTCCGCACAAGGTAAACAGTGGGGAGTACTAACAGGAAAATTGGTCGTCGATCTATCGGGCTCTACAGCCCAATTTTTAGAGTTTGAGCCCAATATGGTGCAGACGTCCTATGAAACTTATGCCTTTATCGTCTTGCAAGAAACGCCAGAGGGATGGTTTCAGATTCAATATGCGCATCCCGAAGGAGATCGCGATGGGACGGCCTGGGTGAGAAAAGACCATTTTCAACAACAATATCCACCGGTCGTCCAATACTGGAAAGACCTCTTTCAACCTGTGGATACTGCCCAAAAAAGTAACAGGGGTTATTTGTACAAGCGAGAACAACTTTCACCTTCTATCTCGCTGAAGTCCCCCCCTAGTGCTTCCAGTCCTACACTTTTCACCTTGCAGTCAGATTTATCGGGCAGAGACTATGGTATCGAACCGTTAGAAATACAGGGAAACTGGATGCGAGTCCGAATCAGTATTCCCCGTGATTTTTGTGGCACTGAAGAAACGTTCAAGTTCCATGAAGGCTGGATTCCCTGGTGGTCTGCAACTGTAGGCCCCACTCTCTACTATCCACCTAGAGGCTGCTAAGTTCAGAGGAAGAATGTATGCAGTTAACCGACTTACAACTCATTCTGGTCGATCCTATTCCCGAACTGTGCGAGCAATGGCAGCTCAAATTTGAAGGGCAATCTCAGGTTGACATCATCAACGGTCGGTTTGAAGATCTCTCCCAATATGACTGTATGGTGAGTGCTGGCAACTCATTTGGCCTGATGGATGGTGGCGTCGATGGAGCCATTACACGCTACTTTGGCCTGGATCTAATGGATCGAGTACAAACCTGTATCCTTCAGCACTTTCGGGGCGAGCAACCCGTAGGTACTGCATTTATTATTGAGACTCATCATCCCCAACATCCCTTTCTGGCCCATACGCCAACGATGCGGGTGCCCATGCCAATTGCCACGACCGATAATGTCTACCAAGCCATGTGGGCCATGCTGTTAGCCATTTGGCATCACAACCAATCCCATGCGCAACCAATTCGCAGTGTTGCTTGTCCAGGTTTAGGAACGGCGACGGGTCAAATGCCCTTTGAGCGAGCGGCTAAACAGATGGCACTGGCTTATAAAAATTTCTGGCATCCCCCAGAGATGATTAGCTGGCCCTTTGCCATTACTCGCCACAATGCGATTGGTGCTGGAGGAGGTTAATGTGCGTTCTAACCCGTCACAATCCGCTTCACTTGATTTAAGCCTTTGACCGTATAGGGCGCATATCGCCAGCCCAGATCGAGCCAGAAAGCTCGTTTCAAAACACTTTTTTGATGGGAAAATGTATCAAAACTGGCTTTGCCATGGTAGCTGCCCATACCACTAGGACCGACCCCTCCAAACGGTAAGGTGCCAACCCCGACATGCAGGACCGTTTCATTGATACAAGCCCCTCCCGATGACGTTGAGGTCAACACTTGTTGCTGCTTGTCTTCATTTTTGGAGAAGAAATAGAGAGCCAAGGGTTTAGGACGGGCATTTACCTGAGCAATCGCTTCATCTAAAGTGTTGTAGGTCAAAATCGGCAAAATGGGACCGAAGATTTCTTCCTGCATAATTGGATCGTCCCAAGTGACCTGATCGATCAACGTCGGTGCAATATAGCAAGCTTCTGGATCGGTTTGACCGCCAACAATCACTTCACCATTGTCTAGAAACTGGGTCAGTCGATTGAAATGACGCTGGTTGATGAGTCGACCAAAGTCAGGACTATTGGCAGGATTTTCACCATAGAAGTTGTGAACGGCTTGCTTGAGATAGGTAACAAACTCATCTTTGATGGTGTGGTCAATCAGCAAGTAATCGGGGGCTACACAGGTCTGACCCGCGTTAATAAATTTGCCCCAAATGATCCGCTTCGCTGCATGCTCAAAGTGAATCTCTGAATCAACAATGCAAGGGCTTTTACCCCCTAGTTCTAGGGTGACCGGGGTGAGGTTTTCCGCCGCTGCCTTCATTACCTCTCGACCAATGGCAGTGCCTCCGGTGAAGAAAATATGGTCAAACTTCTCGGCCAACAACTGTTTGCTGGTGTCTGCTTCCCCTTCAACCACCGCAATATAGTTTTCAGGAAAGGTATCACCAATCAGCTTAGACACAACCTGAGCGTTATGAGGAGCATGTTCTGAGGGTTTGAGAATCGAGCAGTTTCCTGCTGCGATCGCACCTACTAACGGATTAATCAGGAGAGAAAAGGGGTAGTTCCAGGGCGCAATTACCAGGACCACACCTAGCGGATCAGGCTGAATCCAGGCCGATCCAGGAAAGACATCGACTCCCGTAGCGACGCGCTGGGGCTTCATCCAGGTCTTTAGCTGTTTGATAGCGACCTTGATTTCTCCTAAGGCCGCAATTTCAAAATAAGCCTCAAAGGTTGGACGCCCTAGATCAGCTTTCGCAGCAGCAGCAATGTCATCTTGACGCTCAATGATCACTTGCCGCAGCTTTTGGAGTTGGGCTAACCGAAATTCATGGGATTTTGTCTGCCCCGTCTCAAAATACGTTCTTTGAGCAGCAACCAATTTCTGAATTGGAGAGGTGGTGAGTTGGGCAGTCATTGATGGGGTCTCCAGGGAAAGCATCCATCTTCAGGATAATCAGTTTTATTACTCTTTATGGGAGTTTTTAAGTCACTCAGACCATTCAGGAGTGGTTCCCTGTCCCCAAAATCCATCAAATTTAGTGACGGTAATATCGCCTAACACTTTGGTTTGGCAAGCCAGCCGCAGATCGCGTTGCGAATCATGGGGTGGTAAGGACCGACGCATGCGATCGCGTCGATTCACCTCTGAAACATCACCCATAATCGCCACGGCACAAGTCCCACAGGTGCCAATGCCATGACAGTTAATCAGCCGCGCTTGACCATTGTAGAGATCGACTTGGTTTTCCAGTAGAACTTGACGTAAATTAGCGCCAACGGGGCAAGAAAACGTTTTCCCTTGAGCTGTAACTTGGGGCATAGTCAGACATGATTTTTTGAGACGCCATTCTTAACTGTACTGAGAAGTCAAATTCTGTACTTTTTGCAGAGCAACACCCTTAAGAGCTGTGGTAGAACGGACTTCTTTAGGCAGAGCACCCCAATATTCTAAAAATTCATCCCTATGAGTACCGACTATTCTTGGCTTATATGCCATCCTTCCGAACGAGATGAGCAAATTTTGCAACCTTTATTTGAGGAAGCTGTGAAGTCAGCTACTTTGCCAACTCAATCCAAATCTGTTCTACAGAAGTGGCAGCAGAATCCCGATCACCTATTTCAAGACTGGACGAACGGAACAGGTGACATTTATAACCACTTCGTCTTAGCCTTTATGATCGAGAGTTTCCAAACATTATGGAACGCTCTGGCGACCCCAGAAGGGAAAAATGGCTTCCATTTTAGCTCGAACAACTGTATTGATATTCTCAGCATCAACAAATGCTCAATTGGTGCAATTCTCGCCTATGGCTTAGGTCCCCAACGCTTTGCCCAACTTCCAGGCTTTATGGGAAACATGTTTTTAACCCATGATGAGATACCTGAAAGCATCCAGACCATCAATCGAACGTTTGAGACGCTTGATCTGCCAACCTTATCTCAACGGCTGCAACAACTCTGCCTGAGTGACTATCCATAAAGCCAAGCCCTAGACATATTCCAAGTTTTACCCAGGGAATTACAGCGAGCACAGGAATCGCACAGAGGTTTTATGGCAATTGGCATGCTGATGTCTCAGGAAAAAATCAGATGTTAATTTTCGCTACTTCCATACCATTCAGCACTTCCATACCGTGTCGAAAAACACTTAGCTGATATGTCAGCAGCAATGACATAAGACGAATCAAACGTCAGTATCTGAAAGTCTTTTTTCTCCTCAACCCATCCTCGATTACTGTCGTGCCATGACGGTAAGTCAGAGACATAAGCAGAATAGTCTATCTCCATTTCATCCAGAACTGTTTGATAGTCCAAGATCAGGGTTTCTGGAGCTTGGGCAATGACATAACCACCTCGCAACAACTTATATTTACTGATCTTGAAAGGTATCCAAGTCCCCACTCGTTCTTGATGGATACAATACCAACGACCAAGCAGGTAGTTTATTTCAGCCTCTTCTAGAGGATTAGGAATCACCACAGACTTTATGGGTTGCTGATAACACCATAAAAGACAATGCTCTGGCGACAGATGGCTGTGTCGTGAATAACCCAATGAGATTGAATTTGCTTGCACTTGTTCTAAATCCAAACGCCAATACTCCGTCATTTCTACCCCAGGTTCTGACAAAATAGCCATTTGTAGCTTCAGCGCTATGTTCAGATGCCCCGTATTTTTTCTCTGTTGAACAGACAAAATCTCTATAAATCCCGTTTCACTAAAGTCTTGCGTATTGATGGTGTCGACAAAAGTCTCTAGCATTTCAACTCAAATTGCAGGCTCATCCTGACTTTCACGAGAAATTTCATTCAGCCTGAAGGATAGAAATTCCCAAGGGAATGGCAGCCCTCTCTAACTAACTGTTCCACTTTGTTGATCAGAACTATCCTTTAGCTTGTGAAGCTTGTAACTTTGATATCAAATACTTTTTAACAAGATTGCTCATCCATCTCAAAAGATAGAGGCTGCAACGATATGCGAAATAGTCAAGTATTAATCACGGGTGGTACAGGCGGACTAGGACTAGGTGTGACACCAAAAGTCCTAGCCACCGGGGCAGAAGTAACGCTGCCTTACATCGTTGAATCCGAAGTTGAGCGACTAAAGCATATCCTCTCTCCCGCAGAATTAGTCAGAACCCATTTTGTCCCCACCGATCTGGGCAAAGAAGCCTCAGTCGCAGAACTCGTGGAAGGCATGGATCGAGTGGATGCTTTGATTCATCTAGTCGGTGGGTTTTCCATGGGCAAAACCCATGAATATGCTTTTGAAGACTGGCAGCGAGATTTGAACCTGAACCTAAACACTACCTTTTTGGTTTGCAAACATAGCCTTAAGCGGATGTTGCAGCATCACTATGGCCGGATTGTCACGGTCGGATCTAGAGGAGCGGTTGATCCAGGAGGGCAGTTGGCCGCTTACTGTGCTGCCAAGGCAGGAGTGGTGGCATTAACGAAAGCGATCGCAGATGAAACCAAAGGCACCAACATCACTGCTAATACCGTGTTGCCTAGCATTATTGATACCCCTACGAATCGAGAAGCCATGGGTGAAAACAACGCCGACCAATGGGTTAAACCCGAATCTTTAGCAGACGTGATCTGCTTTCTCGCCTCCGATGCCGCCCAGGATGTTAGAGGTGCCGCTATTCCTGTATACGGGAATGCTTAATCTGTTTACCAGCCATCAAAAACGTTTTCACACCTATAAATTCTCTTTTCACACCTATTAAAGGTGAAGCGTATTGCTAATCGCACTATTGATATCTCGCTGCGGCAATGGTCCTCAAACAATCTACATCTCGTCATAGCAGCTCAACTGAACTCACTGACCACACTCCCAGATTGCTTCTTCAAGATCATGAAAATTAAAGCTGTCACTTGGTACGAAGATGACCTTTAGTGCTCGCCAAAGATACTAGTCATGAGTCACGCAGGTCCATTGTTCATTCACTTTTCGAAAACCATAGAACATCGTAGATTTTTGATCTGCTTGAGAGGGTTTACCCGGCACCCATACGGTATGCGCTGCAGCTTGTAAGTGTCTTTTGGTCCGAGTAGGCAGAGCAGCCCTGAATAGAAATCTCCGCTTTTCGTGAAATTTGTCTACGGGAAGCCAAGTTCGCTGACCGACATCCCAAACCATCAAAATAGACCAATCAAACTCTGGTAGCCCTAACCTTGAGAATCCGCTGCCTCCATAACCGGTTGGCCAAGCAAATCCTCCAGCAGCTTTCCAGCGGGTTTGGTGAGGCCGCAACCAATGAGAACAAGCACCTAGCTGAGCATAAACGGGTCTCTTGGTCGGACAAGCGTCTAACTCTGCTACCACGTCTTGAAATAGGGTTGAGATCGCAATCTTCCAAAACTCAGGATCATCTCCTGGTTCCAAACAACTCAGGAACCGCTCTTGATAGCTCACTGCTATTGTCATGAATTCTAAAAATCAAGAATACTCTGTCTGCAATCTGGCATATCCACCCAACAGCATCAACGTCAAACTCCACAGAATTGAAACCAGACTTTGGTTCGACTTAATTCAACACGATTGGGAATGGCTAAAGGTCGTGACATAGGAATCAACCTAAGAAATCAGGGTATGATACAAACATTGATAATAGTTTACAAATATCAATGTTTGTATCTCAGTCGAGACTCGACTCGGTGCGCGATTTCCTAAAAGAAAACGTCTTTTATGGTCAAGATCCCACACCTGAGCTACTGGCCATATTAATGGTCTATTTTGTCCAGGGCATCTTGGGATTAGCGCGGTTAGCCGTCAGCTTCTTCTTAAAAGACGACCTCGGTTTAACCCCGGCTCAAGTCGCCGCCATGATGGGAATTGCTGCGCTCCCTTGGGTGATCAAGCCCATCTTTGGGTTTGTGTCCGATAGCGTCCCCATCTTCGGATATCGTCGCCGCTCATATCTCGTCTTGTCCGGGATACTGGGATGCCTAGCCTGGGCAGGCATGGCTAGCATTGTTCATACCTCTCTAGCCGCTACCATTGCCATTGTCCTCAGCTCTCTGTCCGTCGCCATCAGCGATGTGATTGTTGACTCCCTCGTGGTTGAGCGGGTTCGACAAGAATCTCAGAGTGATGCCGGATCGCTGCAATCCCTCTGCTGGTCTGCCACCGCCTTGGGCGGGATACTGACCGCCTACTTTAGCGGCTGGCTCTTAGCCCATATGAGTACCCAAAGCGTTTTTTGGATCACAGCCACTTTTCCTCTGCTGGTTTCTGCAATTGCTGGGCTGATTGCAGACCCCAAAGTTGACACTCAAATCAACCTAGACTCCACCAAGCAGCAAGTTAGCCAGCTCTGGCAAGCCATTACCCAAAAACAGATTTTGTTGCCGGTTATCTTCGTCTTTCTCTGGCAAGCCACCCCCAGTTCTGAAGCCGCATTTTTCTTCTTCACCACCAATGATTTAGGCTTTGAGCCGGAATTTCTCGGTCGAGTGCGACTGGTGACGAGTCTGGCAGCCTTGCTGGGTATCTGGGTGTTTCAGCGTTATCTCAAAGCCGTTCCCGTGCGCCGCATCTTCCTATGGAGCACGTTAATTGCTGCAGCTCTCGGCATGACCACTCTCTTATTGGTCACCCATGCTAACCGGAACTTAGGCATTAGTGACGAGTGGTTTAGCCTGGGCGACAGCCTGATTCTGACGGTGATGGGGCAAATTGCCTATATGCCTGTCTTAGTGTTAGCCGCGCGCCTCTGTCCTCCGGGTATTGAAGCCACGATGTTTGCTTTGCTGATGTCTGTGAGTAATCTAGCTGGCCTACTGTCCCATGAATCTGGTGCCCTGATTATGCATGGACTGGGCATTACAGAAACCAATTTCCAGCAGTTGTGGCTACTGGTGATTATTGCCAATCTCAGCACCCTCTTACCTCTACCACTCCTGAATTGGCTGCCAGACCAAGGTACGGATGTCTTAGATCAAGACCTTGCTTTGAATATCAATCCACCTGTCGAGCCGCTTTTAGCTGAGTCTCTCGCTGTTGAACTTGTTACTGAACCTCGTAATTGAATCCCTATGACCGTTTCTGCTCCAACCCGTAACACCTACCTCGACCATAATTGGCAGGGAGGCCACCAATCTCTGAAAGAGGAATACGACTATGCGATCGCAGACATAGACGGTGAAATTCCCGCTGAGCTGAGCGGCACTCTATTTCGCAACGGTCCGGGGCTATTGGATGTCAACGGTACTCCACTCCAGCATCCTTTTGATGGAGACGGTATGATTTGTTCGATTCAGTTCGATCAGGGCAAGGCCCATTTCCGTAACCGCTTTGTCCGTACAGAAGGCTATTTAGCAGAACAAGAAGCGGGCAAGATTCTGTACCGTGGCGTATTTGGTACCCCTAAACCCGGCGGTTTACTGGCCAACGCCTTCGATATCAACTTTAAGAATATTGCCAACACTCATATCATCTACTGGGCAGGCAAGCTACTGGCCCTTTGGGAAGCCGATCAGCCCTATCGTCTCGATCCATCCACCTTAGACACATTGGGCTTGGAAGACTTTTCGGGTCTTCTCAACCCTGGTGATCCATTTTCTGCTCACCCCCGAATCTTGCCCCATGCGGACGGCGATCGCCTCGTTAACTTTGCCATCAAACCTGGCCTTTCCAGCAAGGTAAAACTGTTCGAGTTTGACCCATCCGGTGAGGTGGTTCACCAGCAGCAGTTTGTCATTCCAGGGTTTGCCTTTATTCACGATTTTGCCGTTACCCCCAACTACTACATCTTTTTCCAAAATCCCGTCATTCTGAATCCCATTCCCTTCCTATTGGGGTTCAAAGGGGCAGGGGAATGTATCTCGTTTAAGCCTGGTAGTCCCACCAAAATTTGGCTGGTCCGACGAGGCGAGAATAAACCCCAGCAGCTAGACACGGATGCTTGCTTTGTCTTCCACCATGCCAATGCCTATGAAGAAGATGGTCAAGTCATTGTAGACTCCATCTGCTACGACACTTTCCCAGGCTTAGAATCGGGGATTGATTTCCGCACCATTGATTTTGACGGGGTTCCTCCCGGCTCTTTATGGCGATTCCATCTCAATCCTGAGACCGCCACCGTTGAGAAAACACCGCTAATCCAGCGCAGTTGTGAGTTTCCAACCCTGAATCCTGCAAATGTGGCCCACGATTACCGCTACGTCTATATTGGTGCCACGGATACCAGTACGGGCAACGCGCCTTTACAAGCCATCCTGAAGCAAGACGTTAAAACAGGCGAAGAACAAGTCTGGAGTGCCGCCCCTCAAGGCTTTATGGGAGAACCGGTGTTTATCCCCAAACCTAACGCCACCCAAGAAGATCACGGTTGGTTAATCGCGCTGGTTTACGATGGCGATCACGATCGATCCGATGTGGTTATCCTTGATGCCGAGCGAATCGAACAGGGACCGCTGGCCCGCTTGCACTTAAAGCACCATATCCCCTACGGTTTACATGGCAGTTTTACGCCAACGCTGTTTTAACCGGTCCCAACCCGATGCCCCAAAAGCTTTTGTTTGTCTGTCTAGGCAATATTTGCCGCTCCCCCTCTGCCGAAGGGATTATGAATCACCTGCTGCAGCAAGAGCAGCTCACCCATGAATACCAATGTGATTCTGCAGGCACTAGCAGCTATCATATTGGCGCTTCTCCAGACCGGAGAATGGCGGCAGCTGGCTTACGACAAGGTATCGTACTCACCGGCAACAGCCGCCAAGTTGAACCAGAAGATTTTGCGGAGTTCGATCTAATTCTGGCCATGGATCGCCAAAACTACCGCGATTTGGTAGCCATGAATCCAGATGAGCAATATGCCGATAAAATCCACATGATGTGCGATTTTTGCTCTAATTTTGCCGATAAAGAGGTGCCCGATCCTTATTATGGAGGGCCTTCAGGGTTTGATTATGTGATTGATCTTCTGCTGGATGCTTGCAGTGGCTTATTGGATCATTTGCACAAATCTTAGGGATCGTTCTCTATCGCCCCTAATAAATTATGTTCCATGGCAAACCTGACGATTTCGGCTCGATTGCTGGTTTCTGTTTTTTGCAAGAGCTTACTCACATACTTTTCCACCGTCCGGGAGCTGAGATGGAGTTGTTCACCAATTTGGGCATTGGATAGCCCTTCCATCAGCAATCGCAACACTTGCTGTTCTCGCTGGGTCAGATCGAGTGCGTTGATTAATGCAGTATCCACCGGTTCACGGCTAGGAGTCGCTTGAGAAACCGCCTGAATTTCCGTTTGCACAATTTGCACTCGGTCTAATAGGTTACGGATGACGGCTGCCAATTCTTCTAAGTTAAACGGCTTAGCCAAATAGGCATCACACCCTAATTTGTACCCTCGAATTCGCTCTTGGGTTTGGGAGCATTCCGTTAAATAGATGACGGGAAGCAATCGAAAAGCCGGTTGTTGTCTCACCAGCTTCACTAACTCATAGCCATCCATCTGTGGCATTCTAATATCAGTCACGAGCAGATGAGGACGATACTGTTGGACCAGCTGCCACGCTTGTTTGCCCGTTGCGGCTGAAATCACTGTATATCCCACTGCTTCCAGATAGTCGGTGACCGCTAACCGAATGCCCGGTTCATCATCCACGATCAACACGGTTAAAGGCATAAAATGTCGCGTGCGCTTTGCAGGTATCGTCTCCTTTGTTTAGTTATAACAATCCCTTGACATCATTCAGTTCCCCTTCATCAATTGCAAGCAATTCAGATCAAACAGGTAATGTAACGTATTCTTTCGTTATTCCGATTTACAACGAAGAAGAGAATATTGCTGAACTGTATCAACGCCTGCAGGCCTTGATCAAAACCCTGGATGGTTCTGCAGAGCTGATTTTGGTGGATGATGGTAGTTGCGATCGCACCCTCCCTCTCATTCGCCAACTGCACCAAGATGACCCTACTGTTCGATACGTCAGCCTAGCCCGTAACTTTGGCCACCAAATTGCCTTAACCGCCGGTCTCCAGTTTGCCACCGGCCAAGCCATTATCGTCATGGATGCCGACCTACAAGATCCACCCGAAGTCGTCCCTGATCTGATTCAGCAATGGCAGCAGGGATACCAGGTCGTTTACGCTCAAAGAATTTCGCGACAGCGAGAAGGCATCATTAAACGCTTGACCGCCTATCTGTTTTACCGATTTCTCCAGCAACTCTCTGATATTCACATTCCCACGGACACCGGTGACTTTTGCCTGATGGATCGGCAAGTGGTAGATTTGCTGAACCAAATGCCCGAGCGCAACCGCTATATCCGGGGTCTCCGGGCTTGGGTGGGCTTTCGACAAACGGCCATTACCCTTCATCGTCCCCCTCGATTTGCGGGAGACGTCAAATATACCTTTCACAAATCCCTGACCTTAGCTCTCAGCAGCATTATGGCCTTCTCCAAAGTCCCCTTACGCTTGGCCACGTATCTGGGGTTATTTGCGTCAGCTTTAGCGGTCTTTATGATGTTCTTGACCCTCTACTGGCGATTTTTCAATCCTTCCAGCCAGTTAATCGGCTACACCATGATTACCATGGCGATCTTTTTCCTGGGGGCTGTACAGCTGATTTGTCTCGGCATTTTAGGAGAATATGTGGGCCAAATTTACGAAGAAATTAAAGGCCGTCCCCTCTATACGGTCAAAGAGATTGGGAACGTCCCTAGCCCACAAACCACCTATTCTCAGGCATCATCCCTGCCTCGTACCCACTAGGTTCAATCCCGTTCGTTCCAACCCTACGCACACCTCATAGCCCTTCCAGACCCCAAAAAGCCCATTTCTTGAATTTGATAGGCTTGGACAAGAAGACCAATCGTATTCCTTCGTTGGGAGCCGAGCCATATGTCTGTCCAATCATCCTCTAAGGTTCAAAAAATCTGGTTATGGGGGAAAAAAAAGTTTTCCCATCGATTTCGATCGTTTTTAGGCTTGATGTGCTTATCTTTTCTACTTTCCTTAGCCTGCACACCGGCAGCATCTAATCGATCGTCACCAGCAAACTCTCCCCATGTGGCCACCAACCCGACCTTAGCGGCCGTTCCCATTAATCGGCCAGCCATCGTCTTTCCCAGCGATGCAGGCATCATTGATGTCACCCAATTCGGAGCGATTCCGGACGATGGTCAAGATGATACCGCTGCCATCCAAGCTGCCATTTCAGCTCATCCTACGAAAAACCATATTTTTTACTTTCCCAACGGCACCTACGATATCAGCGACATGCTGACCTTAGCAGGCAGCCAAAAGCGCAATATCTTCCAAGGGCAAAGTCAGCAAGGAACCATTCTTCGACTCATGGATAGTGTGCCCTCTACCTATACCAAAGCCATTCTCAATTTTGGCCCTGCTCCCGCTCAGCGCTTTCGTAACGCCATCCGCGACATGACTATCAATGTGGGTCGCAATCATCCTCAAAGTATTGGCGTTCAATTTAATGCCAGCAATCAGGGCACTGCCCAGAATGTAACCATCTTGTCTGAAGACAGAAAAGGCAATATCGGCCTTGATATGAGCTACACAGACGAGATTGGCCCGTTATTAGTCAAAGCCATCACCGTCAACGGCTTTGACTATGGCATCAAAACCCGTTGGCCCACTGCCAGCCAAACCTTTGAAAATATTACTCTGCTCAACCAAAACGTCTGTGGATGGTGGAACACCAATTCTCAGAAAGTGTTTGCCCGGCAGGTGCGCAGCCAGAATACTGTGCCCGCCATTATCAACGATGGCGAAGCAGGCTTTGTGTTGCTGGATTCTACCTTAACAGGCTCTGGTGCTGCAGCCTCTGAACCCGCCATCAGCAATCAAAAATCCATGTATATTGACCGAACTCAGACCACAGGCTATAAGCTAGCGGTCAAAAGTAACGTGAATTGGGGCCGTGGCAATGGCAATGTTCCCAGCGGTAACATCACCCACTATTTAGCCAATGGCTTTGGTGAAAACAGAAAAGGCGGGCCAGTCACCCTCTTTCCCTCCGCCAACCAAATGTTAGGGTTGCCGATCAAGGAAACCCCTGAAATGCCTTGGGAACAAGACTTGAGTAAGTGGGATGGTCCCCATAAGCACCTGCTCGGCACTAGTGGTCTCCCAGATGATGATCTAGATGACACACCTTCTATTCAGGCCGCCATCGATTCTGGGGCCACGACCGTTTACTTACCGAGGGGGACATGGACCATCAATCAGCCTCTAGAACTCCGGAATAATGTGCGCCGGTTGATGGGCACAGAAGCCAAAGTCAAAATGGCAAAGAATGCTGTGATTCGAGTCGGTCCGGGTCAGTCTCCCACGGTCATCATTGAGCGCTTGGAGAAGGTAGAAACTATTGAACATACCTCTCAGCGGACCTTGGTACTGAACAACTTACTGGGATTCCACTATGTCCCTAAAGCCTCAAAGCCTGGAGATGTGTTTATTAATGACTGTGTCGGTTCTTCCGTTATCTTTAAAGATCAAAATGTCTGGGCTCGACAGCTGAATCTTGAAAGTAATACCCAATCTCAACTCAACATTACTGCCAAAGTACTGAATGATAACGCCCAAGTGTGGATACTTGGCTACAAAACCGAAGATGAGGGAACCACGATTAAAACAATCAACGGCGGCAAAACGGAATTGTTTGGAGCAGCCCATGTCGGCAGTGGTGTCTCCAATGCCGATAATCCCCGATTTATCACGGAAGACTCTTCTTTCTCAGTAGCGGGTATTTACGGTAAAGGCTTCTCTATTGTTGCCAAGGAAACCCGCAAGGGGAAAACTCAAACCACCGATACCTTTAAAAATGCGGATGCCTATATTGCCTATCCCTCATAGGGCATCTATAAAAATATCCTCCGCAACAGTTAGATTGCGGGGGATATTTTTATAGATGCAATTTATCAGGAGTGGTTGAAATTAATCGCGGCAACCTGGCCAATGTTCCTCATCTTCAGGAGGTTGGTCAGCGACGATGGGGGTCAACGCACAATCGTTTTCTGAATCGACAAAAGCAGGCTCAGCCGTTTCTGTCGCAGTGAGAAATGAACGCATAGCGTTAGCGGTGCTGGCAAAGACACTCACCAAGCTCACGGATAACACCAAAATTACGATTTCTTTCATTCTCATAACCCTTTAGACAGTTAGCTGAAGGATGGCCTGATATGCATTGGAGGATCAAATCTTAGAAGGTTTTCTCTTCAAATTTCAATCTATCCGTCAAACTTAACTCAGTTTATCCGTCAGCAATATAAATAGTCTACTCACTCATACTTTAGATCATGGATCAATTTAAATAGTTCCCCATATTACTTAAGATACCCATGATTGATGGGCTAGGCTAACCGCGAATTTGAATTGGCATGATCAAATAGGTAATTTGACGACCCGACAAGGGAGATAAAACCGCTGGCATAGTCGCCGAATTCATTTGCAGCTGTACTTCTTGGCTATCCAGTGCCTTTAAGCCATCACTCAAATATTTCACATTAAAGGCGATGTCTAAATCTTCTCCTGAGATTTGAGCTGGCAAACGTTCCTCTCCCATACCCAACTCAGGCGCCTCTGCTGACAGAGCCACATTCTGTTCAGCACTATCGATCTTTAAACGAATAATATTATTTTTGCGGGCGGCTAATACTGCAATCCGTTCCACACTACTGAGCAACAGCTGCCGCTCCACTGTCACTTGCCGCTCAAACTGCTTCGGCACAAGTTGAGGATAGGCTGGATATTGCCCTTCCAACAATCGACAGCTCAGGCGCTCCGTTCCTTGTTCGCCGATTAGTTCAAAAATGGCCTGATTGGTATCAAATCGTAGGGCTACATCGGCATTGACTCTTCCCAGCATCCGCTCTAGCTCTCGTAAGGCTTTCGCAGGTATGGTCATGGTCATGGGCTCTGGAGTGACGAGGTCAGGAAAGTTTGCGATCGCAAGTCGATGCCCATCCGTTGTTGCAAATTCAAACCCTGACTCTGAAGTATTCAGATGCAGCCCCGTCAGAATTTGTTTGCTTTCGTCAGTACTCGCTGCAAACAAAGTGGCCTGCAATCCCTCAAGAAACACGTCTGTGGGCAGATCTAGGGCGGGTATTTCATCCAAACTCGGCAGTCCTGGAAATTCTTCCGCCACTAATCCTTGCATTTGGTAATGGCCTGAATCGCAGGTCAATGTTACAGCTGTGTCATCGGTTTCGACTTCGATATCGCAGTTGGGTAAACGCGAGACAATATCGTTGAGAAACCGAGCTGGCAACGTTAAAGCGCCGGTTTCTTCGACATCTGCAGCAATCCAAACTTGAATTCCTAAACTCAAATCAAACACGGTTAAACCGAGGCGTTCGGCTTGAGCCGTCAATAAAACATTCGCTAGAACCGGGTGGGTAGGATTCGAAGGGACTACTCGACTAAGGAGTGACAGTTTGGAATTTAGATCACTTTGCTGACAGACCAACTTCATAAGGCTTCTAGGGACTTCAACACTTTCTAAACTCTGGGAGCAACATCGTAACATCATTGCCCTGTCCCTCAAAGTTGCAAGAAATGCTGGTCAAAAATCAGGTCTATCTATATTCCCCTCTTTTTAAATTTAAATAATAGTAGTAATAGTAGGGGCTGTGGAAAATGTGGAAAAAGTAGAAAGCCTCATTGAGAACAAGGCTTTAGCCGATCGCTCACCTGTGGAAAACCTGTGGAAAAGATCGGGGGGTTTTCCACAGGGTGTGAATTAATATTTTTTTCTCCACAAGACCCCTGGGTTTTCCACAAAGTTTCACCCATGTTTTCCACAGAAAAATGGCGGTTTTCCACAGGGGTAAATTGAACGTTTAAAATTCTTGATGAAAGATTTAAGATTGTGTTTATATTTACCTGAAATCCTTACCAAATAAAGATTTCAAAGAATTATAGTCTTTTCAAAATAAAATTTATAGCCAGTCGTTCGGAACATCTAGTAATCCACAGGTTGTGCACAATATCCACAGTGTTCCTCTGGTATAGCAATGACTACCAGAGTTCAATATCACTGGATGGCAGCACTTCGTCCTCTTCCCATTCGGGAGAGATGAATAACAAGCTGGCTTCCCCTTAGGGTTGGTTGGCCAGCTTGATCCGATCACCTAACTGTCGTAGAGATTGGGCGAGTTCTGGATTTTTCTTTTGTAAGTCTGATACTTTGTCACAGCTATACATAACCGTGGTGTGGTCTTTGCCACCGAATTCCTCGCCAATTTTTGGCAGGCTGAGGTCGGTATGCTGGCGCATAAGGTACATGCCAATTTGGCGGGCCATGCTAATTTCCCGGCGTCGGGAATTGCCTTTGAGATCATCAATCGAGATGCCATAGGTATCAGCGACGGCGTTAATAATGCTTTCAGGGGAAGCCGATATTTTGGCAGTCGGTGGATTGAGTACTGGAGCGATATTTTCCACATTCATGGGCAGTCCAGAAATGGAAATATAGGCCACTGCCCGAATGAGAGCGCCTTCGAGTTCTCGAATGTTAGAGGTGTAGCTAGACGCAATATATTCAATGACTTCTCTAGGAAGGCGAATATTTTCGTATTCTGCTTTCTTTTGCAGAATGGCCATCCGTGTTTCTAAATCAGGGGGCTGAATATCTGCAATCAATCCCATGGAAAAGCGGGAACAGAGACGCTCCTGTAGCCGTGGAATTTGGCTGGGTGGACGGTCAGACGCGAGTACAACCTGCTTGCCTGCCTCATGCAATGTATTGAAGGTATGAAAAAACTCTTCTTGGGTATATTCTTTGCCTTCAATAAATTGGATGTCATCGACCAACATCACATCTACTGCTCGGTAATGTTCTCGAAACTTTTGCATTCCATCCTTGCGAATGGCGGCAATCAGATCATTGGTGAATTGTTCAGTGGAGATGTAGAAAATACGTGAGTTCGGTGAAATCTCTAGTCGGTAATGGCCGATGGCCTGCATTAGGTGGGTTTTTCCCAATCCAACACCGCCACAGAGAAATAATGGATTAAATTCGCGCCCTGGAGACTCAGCAACCGCTAAACAAGCGGCATGGGCCATGCGATTATTGGGGCCGACCACATAGCGAGAAAACACATATTTAGGATTGAGGCTGGCTTGTTGGCGTTGGCTAGTGTTGGTATTTTCAACTGGGCTAGCGGTGGGCGGTGGTGAGGCAACCTCCGGGGCTGAAATCGTAGCGTTGGAATCCCCTTGGGCAATTTCAATTTGAATTTCGACAGGATGCCCCAAAATCTCATGGACGACATCTCGAATGGTTTTGACATAGTATTTCTGCAACCAATTCCGGGCAAACGGATTAGGCGTGCGAATCACTAGGCGATTCTCATCTAGCTGTTCAGCATTGGCGGTTTTAATCCAAGTTTCGAAGGTGGGGCGGCTGAGCTGCAGCTGCAAGCGTTCTAAAACTTGGCTCCAAAGAGTTTCAAGAGAAGTTTCCATGGATTACCTCGACAGCAAGCTGAGCAACATTGAGCGTAAGGGGTTTCATTCGGTCTGGCAAGAGTGGGTGATAAGATTGTAAACTATGGATTCTGGGTCAAACGCTCGACCTAAATGCCTTGACCTTGTGAAATCTTTTGACTGAATAAATTATGACTAAACGAACCTTGGGCGGAACCTGCCGCAAGCGCAAAAGAACGTCTGGATTTAGAGCCCGGATGCGCTCTCAGAGTGGCCAAAATGTGATTAGCTCTCGCCGACGTAAAGGCCGTAAGCGCTTATCCGTATAGCGAAGAGTGAGTGAGCCGAAGGCTGCTGAACGTTTTGAACCCATGGGCGTAGCGCAGGCTAAATGTTATCAACCTCCCATCGACTCAAAAAAAACCGAGAATTTAGTGTTGTGTACCGTAAAGGTAAACGCCAAAGCACAAAATATTTAGTGCTAAGAACCTATCGATCGGGTGCAAA
This sequence comes from Acaryochloris marina MBIC11017, assembly GCF_000018105.1. GTDB lineage: Bacteria > Cyanobacteriota > Cyanobacteriia > Thermosynechococcales > Thermosynechococcaceae > Acaryochloris > Acaryochloris marina. Next base: position 3,123,673 of record NC_009925.1, on the reverse strand, counting down.
TTCACAAAAAAAACCAATTCGTATTGGTTTTTCGATTAGCCAAAAAGTCAGCAAGCGAGCCGTCGTTCGTAATCGAATTAAGCGGCAGTTAAGAGCGGCATGTCGCCAGCTCCTGCCTGAATTACAGCCAGGTTGGGATGTAGTGATTGTTGTTCGGACGGCTGCCGTTCAGTGCGATTACTTTCTAATTTCTGACAACAATTAAGAAAGTTATTTGCAGACGCGGAGATCCTAAATGGGTATTAAGGAGGAGGTCTACTTTGAAGGAGGGCCTCATATTGGTGATTTAATCTTAAATTCTTTCTTAGCTTTAACTATATTTTTTATTCCTCTGACGATTGGTGCATTGGTCAGAGCCATTTGGCTACGGTTTCGGATTACCAGCCGACGTGTAACAGTGAATGGGGGCTGGTTTGGACGTAGCCGGACTGACTTGGTCTATTCTGAAATTTCTGAAGTATCTGTGATTCCCAGAGGATTAGGCTTTTGGGGAGATATGCTGATTATTTTAAAAGATGGCAGTCGGATTGAATTGAAATCTTTGCCGAAATTTAGGGAAATTGCTGCCTATATAGAAGAGAGAGTGGAAGCAAAATCTCAGGCAAAATCCACCGTTGCGAGTGGGTCTGCATCTTAGAAAGTTGGGTTGGGCGATGATCCGCTCAGATTTCAACATTTGTTGCTCAGATGAGTATGATGGAAAAGATTGTCTCAATTTGTGCTCAATCTTAAAATAGTATTGAGATTGGCTGGCTGTTTGCCCACAGTATGTATTACCAGTAAAATCATGCTTGTAAAGGCTAGAAGCTTTTATATTTCCTGGACACAGTGAAAAGCTCAGTCAACTCAGTATTTTGCTAATTTCCGCACTTAGGTCGGCTATACACGAATGAACTTTATTGGATTTATCTCGGACAACATTATGTTGCCGATCCTGGATTTTTTCTACGGGATCGTACCTAGTTATGGATTGGCCATCGTTGCCCTAACGCTGGTGATTCGCTCTGTTTTGTATCCGGTGAGTGCAGGCCAAATTCGCAATATGCGGCGAATGAAAGTCTCACAACCGGTGATGCAAAAGCGCCAAAAGGAGCTGCAAGAGCGCTACAAAGATGATCCAGCGAAGTTGCAAGAGGAGCAAACCAAGCTATTTAAAGAGTTTGGCAATCCTCTAGCCGGATGTTTTCCGCTGTTAATCCAAATGCCGATTCTATTTGCGTTGTTTGCAACGTTGAGAGGATCGCCCTTTGCCAACGTTAACTATTCGGTGAACTTAAAAATTCTGCCCCAGGATAAGATTGCGGAAGTTCAGCCTGAGCCATTTACGACTAAATCACAGAATATTTTTGTGGCGGAGAAAACCCACTACCCTGTAGTTGGTATTGTGCCTTCTGGTAAAGAGTTAGGGGTGGGTCAATCTACTGACTTCCAGTTTCAAACGATTGGTGGGAAACCGCTCCAAGATATTATTCCTGAGTCTGAAGCTAACGATATCGTTCCTACTTGGAAGGTGATGAAGGGTGAAGATCGGGTCAGCATTGATGACAATGGTCATATTGTTGCCCTTCAACCCGGTGATGTCACGATTCAAGGGACGTTGACTGGGATTGCTGCTGAGAAAGGGTTCTTATTTATTAAAGCCTTAGGTCGTGTGGGTGCTGTTGAGGGTGAAATCTTTACCACAACAGATGATGGCGCTCAGTTCAACTCGGATGCCATCCATTGGGATATTTTGTTTATGGTGATTGGGTTTGGCGTATCTTTATATGTCAACCAGTTACTGTCAGGACAAAGCGGTGGCGACTCTGGGTCACAGCAGCAAGCGATGAATAAGTATATGCCGGTGATGTTTTCAGGCATGTTTTTATTCTTCCCTTTGCCTGCGGGGGTGCTGTTGTATATGCTGCTAGCCAACATCTTCCAAACGGTTCAAAGCTATTTCTTATCGAAAGAGCCATTGCCTGAGAATCTGCAAAAGATTGTGGATGAACAAGAGCGGAAGAAAGCCAAAGAAGAGCGGGCATCGAAGGTGGTGGCTGAAGATGGTGAGCGGGGTGCGCTACCCTTTGAACCTGAGTACTCTAAAAAGAAAGCATCGAGTTGACACCCATGAGTGAGTCAAATGTTCAACGGGGACAAGAGTGGTTGTCCAATTTGTTAGGCCATTTGGGAGTTGAGACTCCGGTCAGTATCGATAAGCCAGATATTGCCCAAACTAAGTTTAAAGATTTTGGTGGGTTCTGGCTCACTATTGAAGACAGTGACTTGTCTCCAGAGCAGGTTGACTTACTCATTGGCAACAATGGCCGCATGTTAGATGCGATTCAATATTTGATTAATTCAACTTTGAATTTGGGCAAAGATAAAGAAGCCCGAACGGCCTATACGATTGAGATGTCTGATGTTCGCGTCAACCGGTATGAAGAGTTGACGCAACTCGCAGACAAAGCGGCTCAATCGGTTCGCGAAACTGGGCAAGAATATGTGATGCCTCCGATTAATTCAGCGGAACGGCGGTTAGTCCATACAATTTTGTTTGATGAGTCAGATTTAGAGACGGTCAGCCGTGGCCAAGAACCCGATCGCCGTTTGGTGGTGATGCTGGCGGCGAATGAGGATGCTCAGAACGATTAAGTAGAGAAGGGATGGAGAAAGGTTCCCCGCGATGGACAAGGTTTACATCCCAGACATTGAAAATGCGCCCAAGCAAACCCTGGTTTTGGATGTTGATGAGTTTTTAACTGAACTTTCTTCCCTAACGGCAGTGCAAGGGCAAGTTACCCTCATGCACCAGGGTAATTATCTGCAGGTGAGCAGCCAAGCAAAAACGATTGTGACTCTGAATTGCGATCGCTGTTTGCAGCAATATAATCATCGGCTGACAGTAGATGCCTCAGAGATGATTTGGTTATCGGCAGATGTCCCGGCAGATGAGCCTGGATTGGAAATTGAAGTCACCCTCGATGACCCGGTCGAAACATTATCCCCCCGAGGGTACTTTAGTCCTGAAGATTGGCTGTATCAGCAGTTGAGTTTGCAACTGCCCCATCGACAGCTTTGTGATCAAAACTGTGAAGGTTTGCTGAAAGAGGCAGAGAAGATTGAGCAACCCGTTGATCGACGCTGGGCTGCATTAGAGTCTTTAAAAGAACAAATGCAGGGAAACTAAGCCTAAGCGTTTTCCTGTTCACAGGCCCCAATATTGACCCAGCTACTCGAACCGTCGGCCCAGTGCTCTTTTTTCCAGATGGGGGCATTGTGCTTGAGGGTGTCGATGGCGTATTGACAGGCGGTGAAGGCTTCAGCTCGATGGGGACAGCCCACGGCAACGAGGACGCTAATCTCGCTAATTTTGAGATGACCCGTGCGGTGATGGATAGCAATCCGGTTGACCTCTGGCCAGCGCTGACGAATATCCTGGGCAATGCTCTGGAAAACTTTAAGGGCCATGGGTTCATAGGCTTGATATTCCAGGGAGAGTACGGCTTTACCGTCCGTTTGGTCACGAACGGTGCCACTCATGACGACCACAGCGCCGTTATGGGGATGATCGGCTTGATGATACACTTCCTCGACGCTCAGGGGAGCAAATGTAATCAGAAAGTGATCGTCTGTAGAAGCAACAGAGGAAGTCATGGCGGGAGAAGGGCACTGCTTCTCTATCATGACGGATTATCGTAATGACTTAATCAAGCGATGAAGGATGACAGATAAAAGGTTCAGGGCCCTCTCGTCTCAAATCTAGATCGAACACCCGGGAAAACTGATGCAGCAGTGTGGCAGTGACCTCAGCACTGTCTAGGTTGGGAATAAACTGCTCTAAGCTGCCGACGGCCCGATTATGGATACCACAGGGAATGATCTGGTCAAAGCCAGACAGATCGGGGTTGATATTGAGAGAAAAGCCGTGCATGGTAATCCAGCGACTGACCTTAATGCCGATGGCTGCGACTTTGCACTGGTCTAGCCAGACGCCTGTAAGGCCCGGAATACGCTCTGCTTCTAGTCCGTAAATGCCCAGGGTACGAATGATTACTTCTTCTAGCTGCCGTAGATACCAGTGCAGGTCAGTTTGATGGTGCTTGAGATTGAGAATGGGATAGCCGATGAGTTGACCCGGACAGTGATAAGTGACTTCTCCTCCGCGTTCGATCCGGTGCAGGGCAAAGTCTGATTGGTCAGGATTGAATTTAAGAAAGTCTAAACTTGCACCCTGTCCCAGGGTATAGACCGGGGGATGCTCTAACAGGAGTAATGTATCGGGAAGTTGAGGATTGTGAATGCGATCGCACACCAGTTGCCGCTGCCAATCCCACGCTTTTTGGTAGTCCACCAGACCCAGTTGGTACAGCCAACAGGGACGTTTAGGGAGAGATGAGTCCGAATCCTTAACCGATTGGTGAGATGAAATCAAGGGTATTTCCGAGTAATCCTATGACGATAGCATTTAAGAATTATCACGGGATGCAAAGCAAGTTGAAGACACGGTAGAACAGCCCCCCCTTGCAGAAAACAAAGTGTTAGGGTGAGGTTAACACTGACCATTAGGGGAGGCAACCCTATGAAGCTTGTTATTCACGGCAAGAATATTGAGATCACCGATGCCATTCGTGAATATGTCCACCAAAAGATAGAGAAGGCTGCCAATCATTATCAGAATTTAACGACCGAAATCGATGTGCATCTATCGGTTGCTCGTAATCCTAGAATAACGACGAAACAAACCGCGGAAGTAACCCTATTTGTAAATGGTTCTGTCATTCGAGCAGAAGAAAGTTCAGAAAACCTATATGCCAGCATTGACCTGGTCGCCGATAAAATTGCTCGCCAGCTCCGTAAGTACAAAGAGAAGCGGCAAACAAAAGGGCCTAATAAAGGCTCTAATCGATCGAAAGCTGTTGCTCTTCAAACTCCAGAAGAGCAGCCACTTATTGGGGATCTAACGAGGGATCGTGCCCCTGAATTGCCCGAGGAAGTGGTTCGGTGTAAGTACTTTGCTATTTCCCCCATGTCCGTTCATGATGCCCTTGAGCAATTAGATCTGGTTGACCATGATTTTTATGTGTTTGAAAATGCTGACACGGGTCAACTAAATGTGATTTACGAGCGCAATCATGGAGGGTATGGGGTGATTCAGCCTCGCCAAGGTAATCCCATTAGCAATGGTCACGTGAAACAAGCTGATTTTCAAACTGCATAGCTTTTTCTCAGCCTAACGATATAAACCCCTGCTTTGTCAGGGGTTTAATGCTATGTATGGACTATCTTTATGGTTGATATAGGGAGGCCAATTTCGGCAAAGCCCCCTATTTGAGTACAATATTGCGGTTGCTTGAGTTGTGTCTTGCCCTGGGACTGGGCAGTCTATAGATTACACTCCCTCGCCTTCCAACCGATGACATCATGATGCGGATTTATGCAGACTTCTGACCCCCAACCCCCTAACGGTGGATTTCGTTCCCTGATGGATAATCGGGCCTTTGTGGTGCTGTGGGCAGGACAGATTATTTCACAGTTAGCGGACAAGTTTTTTTTTGTACTGCTCATTACCTTGGTGGGAGACTATCAACCCCCAGAAAATATTGAGAATTCCATGCGGTCATCGGTGATGATTGCGAATACGCTGCCAGCGGTATTCTTTGGGTCCGCAGCTGGAATTTTTGTCGATCGATGGTCTAAGAAGCAGATCTTGTGGACCACAACTCTGATGCGGGGCTTGCTGACCTTAGTCATTATTGTGTTGCCCAAGTCCCTGCCCTTCTTTCCGCTCTTACTGACGGTGGCGTTCTTGGAGTCAATCTTGACTCAGTTCTTTGCTCCGGCTGAACAGGCCGCTATTCCCGTGTTGGTGAAGCCAAACAACCTGATGCCTGCCAATGCCCTATTTACGACGACGATGATGGGCTCTTTGGTGGTGGGATTTGCCGTGGGCGATCCGTTGCTGAGCTGGTCGCAGAACTGGGGTGGTGTGAATGGCCGAGAATTTTTAGTTGGTGGGCTGTATGTTTTATCAGCCATTGTGTTAGGGATTATGCTGCCCTTGCGAGAGAAAAAGCATAACGAAGCCGTGGCCTTGCACCCTTTTAGTGACTTGAAATTAGGCTTTGCCTACCTGCGGAAAAATCGTTTGATTAGCAATGCCATGGTGCAGCTGACAATGCTGTACTGCGTATTTGCAGCCCTATCAGTGCTGTCCATTGGCCTAGCGGAAAAAGTAGGCTTTGATAAACCCAGTCAGTTTGGCTTCTTGCTGGCAGCGGCTGGTGTGGGTCTGGTGATTGGTGCGGGCGTTCTGGGTCAGTGGGGCGATCGCTTTCATCATTTACCCCTCCCCCTATTTGGGTTTTTCAGTATGGGCATTGTGTTGGTATTGTTCTCGTTTATTCATAAGGATTGGTTGGGAATTGACCTCAGTATTGCCTTGAGCCTGAGCTTAAGTATGTTCCTGGGCATGGGGGCAGCCATGATTGGGGTACCGATGCAAACTCTGATTCAAGTGAAAACGCCGCCAGATATGCGCGGTAAAGTGTTTGGATTTCAAAACAATGTGGTCAATATTGCCTTGAGCGTGCCCTTGGCGATTGCAGGTATTTTGGCTGACGTTTTGGGACTACGGCGGGTGCTGATTGCCATGGGGATCACGGTCGTAGTGGCGGGTTTCTTGGTTTGGCGAAGTACCCGCAAGGTTCTCCAGGATGTGATTTAAAATCCAAGGTTGTAAACTCTTCTGCAATTTCTCTCGACAGGTTGAAGTCGCTCCGCTTAAACTATATAGATCTAAAAGGTTTTCATTTCTCAACGGACGATAAATTCTCTTATTTGGCAACTAGGATCTGAGTGTGAGGTTCTCCTGTGCGTGCAACCGGAGCTTTTGCGTTAATCGATAGTCTAAAAAATCACGGCGTCAAACATATTTTTGGCTATCCCGGTGGTGCGATTTTGCCGATTTATGATGAGGTGTATAAGGCAGAACAGCGGGGCGATCTCAAACATATTTTGGTCCGCCATGAACAAGGTGCATCCCATGCTGCTGATGGCTATGCTAGAGCAACGGGGCAGGTCGGCATCTGCTTTGGGACCTCCGGTCCTGGGGCAACCAACTTGGTGACCGGAATTGCCACCGCTCATATGGATTCAATTCCGATGGTGGTGATTACGGGGCAGGTGCCTCGGACCAATATTGGCAGTGATGCGTTCCAAGAAACCGATATTTTTGGGATTACGCTGCCCCTGGTGAAACATTCCTATGTGGTGCGTGATCCGGCGGATATGGCTCGGGTTGTGGCGGAAGCCTTCCATATTGCTGGTACCGGTAGACCAGGACCCGTTTTAATTGATGTGCCCAAGGACGTAGGCCTTCAAGAGTTTGACTATACTCCTGTGCAGCCAGGGACCATTAGCTTAAAGGGCTATCGCCCCACGGTCAAAGGCAATCCGCGTCAGATTAAACAAGCCCTAGATCTCATTCGACAGGCTAAATCTCCCCTCTTATATGTAGGTGGTGGAGCCATTTCGTCGGGAGCCCATGCTGAACTGAAAGAGCTGGCTGAGTGGTTCCATATTCCGGTAACCACAACGCTGATGGGCAAAGGCTCCTTTGATGAGGCCCATCCCTTATCCGTGGGGATGTTGGGTATGCACGGCACCGCCTATGCCAATTTTGCCGTTAGTGAATGTGATCTGCTGATTGCCGTGGGTGCCCGCTTTGATGATCGGGTGACGGGTAAGCTTGATGAATTTGCCTCTAGGGCAAAAGTGATTCATATCGATATTGACCCAGCGGAAGTGGGCAAAAATCGTGCCCCGACGGTGCCGATTGTGGGTAGCGTGAAGCCTGTCTTAGTGGAACTGCTGAAAATAGCAAAACAGTCTTCACCGCCTGATACAGCCCAGACACAAGAGTGGCGCTCTCGGGTAGAACGTTGGCAGCGAGATTATCCATTGATGGTGCCTAGACCAGACACAAAGCTGTCGCCCCAAGAGGTGATTGTGGAGCTGCAACGACAGGCACCCCATGCCTACTACACAACAGATGTCGGACAGCACCAAATGTGGGCGGCTCAGTTCCTGAAGAATGGTCCTCGCCAGTGGGTGACGAGTGGTGGTCTGGGAACCATGGGCTATGGTTTACCGGCGGCGATGGGGGTACAGGTGGCATTACCCGATCATCAAGTGATCTGTATCAGTGGTGATGCCAGCTTCCAAATGAATTTGCAGGAGTTGGCTACCCTAGCCCAATACGGTATCAAGGTCAAAACGGTCATTATCAATAATTTCTGGCAAGGGATGGTGCGCCAGTGGCAGCAAGCCTTTTTTGGCGAGCGCTATTCCAACTCCAGTATGGAAGCCGGGATGCCTAATTTTGAGAAATTGGCGGAAGCATTTGGCGTCAAGGGTGGCATTTTGCGGGAGCGAAATGATCTCGAAAGTGTCATTGCTGAGATGTTAGCGTTTGATGGTCCCTATCTGTTAGATGCCCAGGTGACGCGGGATGAAAACTGCTATCCCATGGTGGCACCGGGTAAGAGCAATGCCCAAATGCTAGGGTTGCCGGATCAGAAAACCTTAGAAAAGGCAGCAGAGCTGATTTATTGCAGTAACTGCGGGGCCAAAAATACCTCAACAAATCACTTTTGCCCTGAGTGCGGGACAAAGTTGTAAGCATGAATTTGCAGCCGCAGGTGCAAGCACTGATTGATGAAGCGCCGCAAGACGGTGGGATGCCTGCTGCGATTCGAATTATTGCGCCGTTGCTGCAAGAGTTGGCAGAGCAGCGTTTGAAGTTTGAGGAGTACTATATTCTGCAAAATTTGCAGGGAAATTGGCAGTTAACGACCTTGCAGCATCGGCAAAAGCCGGGGTTGGAAAAGACGGTGGTCTATGCCTTTGCCAATTTGCAGGATGCAACTCGGTCCAGTCGGTCAGCAGATTTGGTGGCGTTGCCAGTGCCAGTGATTCCGCTGTTGTTTCAGCTGTTGGCGTTGGAGCCTGTGGATAGCATTCTCTTTTTGGAGACGATGGGTGATTTGGATCAGGGAGAAGAAATTACTCGTTATGAGCTACAACAGTTAATTCAGACAGCCCTGAGACAAAATCAACCTTCTCCGCCAATGGATATTGCTTAGATTGGCGGAATGTTTTTATAAGACAAGTTGGCGATTTAAATTTAAACCATAAAGCAACCCTAATATTTGTAAGGGGTGCCCGTGACCTGTGATGTTGGGCTGAGAAACATGAATTTTACTTGACAGGGAAGTAGAGTTTTTGTGATTTCAACTAGTAAAGCCTTGAGGCATAATCGCACCGGAGAGGTTGGCACCGGAGAGGTTGGCACCGTCGAGGTAGGCACCGGAGAGGTTGGCACCGTCGAGGTAGGCACCGGAGAGGTAGGCACCGGAGAGGTTGGCACCGGAGAGGTTGGCACCGGAGAGGTTGGCACCGGAGAGGTTGGCACCGGAGAGGTTGGCACCGGAGAGGTTGGCAACGTCGAGGTAGGCACCGGAGAGGTAGGCATTGGAGAGGTTGGCATTGGAGAGGTTGGCACCGTCGAGGTAGGCACCGTCGAAGTAGGCACCGGAGAGGTTGGCACCGGAGAGGTTGGTACCGTCGAGGTAGGCACCGTCGAGGTTGGCACCGTCGAGGTTGGCACTGGAGAGGTTGGCATTGGAGAGGTAGGTACCGGAGAGGTAGGTATCGGAGAGGTTGGCATATCGGCTATGAGAACCGATTAGACGGGTAAATGTACCAGGGCCTAAACAATCTGAATACTGAAGAATCTGAAGAAATCTGTGAGTCTTAAAGTCAGTAGACTCTCTTTTGCCGCAAGGATAGAAAATCAGCTCGTCACATGCTTCACTTTTGGGTTTCTGTTGATTATCTGAGTGCAACCTCAGCAATAAAATTAATACATTAAGTCCAGTAAAGACATCGACCTGGCGCAGACCAGAATTAATATTAACGGACTGTAGCTGTAAAAATTTTTTTTGGGGCAAATTTTCTGCTGGTGAACTGTCTATAAATTCACCCTCACACCAATTTAAATAGAACTCATGTAGACGTTGGAAGAGTGGAATAGGCTGATACTGATTGCTGGTCTTGAGCAGTTCCATTAAATAATCAACGATCTCAACACTCAATCCGCCATATCCCAACAAATCATAGAGTTGTTCATGGAATTGACGATCATCCAAAACAAATCGTCGACCCCTATGATCTAAGCGGGTCCAATCTTCAATTGCTGACTGTAGTCTTTCGGCAAATAAGAATTCACCAAAACTCTTATGGGCAAATTCAACGGATCCTCGCTTGTCTCCTTCTCCCGGCTTGATATAAAACGTGGTCAATAAATTATTGAGGACTTTATCTTCAGATGTTTTTGTCGTATCTTCAGCCTGCTTTAAAATCTCGGCAACAGGGTTAGACGTATTCTTAAATCGTTGCTTGACCATGGAGAGCTTGGCAGTTTCGTTACCCGACTGCACAACACACAACGCTGCCTCTTTCAGAACATCGTGTAGATCTTCAAGATCTTCTACACCTGCTAACCTAATATTTTCGTCATCGCGCTGTTTTTCCAAGACCCACTTGATAGACTCTCGGTAGATGCAGAGTTTTGCGGCAATACCCTCGGCTTTTGCGAACATCGCTGATTGCAATCGACCTTCTCGGTGCAGTCGAGCTAATAGATATAGGACGAGTGGTTCGCGTGCTAAATTGTTGTGAATTTCTTCAGGACATGCTGCTAAAAAATTTTCAAATTCAGTGACTTCTTGATTGCCAAATTTTCTCCTCCATTTTCCTAGCCAATCACTACGCAGGTGATCGTTCATGGGCTGAATTTTGACCCGTTGTAAATTTTTGGTCTGAGTGATCAACTGAGCAATCCCCTGAAGTGCTAAAGGGCGTCCAGTAATCAAACATTGATGATTACTTTCATTTTGGAAAGCTGCAACCTGCTGCAAAAATTCTTTTAACCCGCCACTATCACGACCTTCCAGTAGTAACTCATCAAAACCATCCAAAATAATTAAAAACCTGGTATTGGGGTCTGCTAACCACGCATTGTTACCTCGAATAAACCTTACCTGTTCTAACTCTGGAGAATCTTCCAGGGTCTCAGTCAAATTATTTTTCAATACTTGTAAACGCCGCAGACGAATTAGAATGGGTACAAACGAAAACTGATAGTCTTGCCGTACGAGATCTGCAAACATTCGGCAAAAAACTGATTTCCCTCGACCTGCCTCTCCCTCAATAAACATTAGCTTGCGTTGCTCATCGTTAGAGTCGAGAATATTTTTAGCCCATTTATGAATATTGATTGGTTGTTGACCAGTTGGATCACCTGATTGGTCTAACGGCTGCACATCCAAAGACACATAGAGATCTAGAAAGGTAATCCGTGGTTCTGTTTCATCGAAGACTTGTTCATGTGGTAGGGGTTGAATATGTTCTTGTAAATAAGTGTTGATGCTGTCATATCTATCTTGTATGGCTTTTCCGCCGGTCCGATAAACATCAGCAAGGACACTAACCTCGTCACCCGCTTCAGCAATGGCCTGATGCAAAAACTGATGGGTTCCCCAACACACCTGGTTGACAAACCGCTGACTCAAGGTGCTATCTAGTTCTATTTGGTCTAGTTGTTCTTGTAATACGCTGTTGAATTGTTGTGCCAAGCTAGATTCTGGAAACCGACTGGTGGCTGCTTTCGCCTCAGACTGACTCAGCTCTTGGGCAGTTATCTTATTCAACTGTCTTTTTACAAGCTTCTGTAACCAAATTTTTTCTAACTTTTTTTGGGTCTCTTCATCATGATTTCCTTTGATCACCTCTTCTAAGCTCTGTAAGTAGGCAAGCTGGGAAACGAGAACAACAGAGCTTTCAAAAGATGGCTCTTCCTTAGATAGGGAGAGATAAATTTTGACAAAACTAATCCCTATCGACAAAAAGGGCAATCCCGATACGGCCAATTGGGTAATAGGTGAATTGATGGTTTCTAAAAAGGGTTCAATCTGCTTGAGATGCGGCTTCAGTTGCTTGATATGCGGTGCCTGTTCTTTAATCGCTTTTCCAACTTCAGAGGTTGTTTTGACTGCTTCAATTCCTTGTTGAGCAACTTCCCCCCATGGAAAATCTCGAACATCTGTACTCAGAAAATTCCAAAAACCTTGCAATAAACCCATGCGAAATAAGAATAATGACGCTTTATCATCCTTAAACTATCGCAATTTTTAGATTGCTTGGTTTTAGCAACGTAGAACTTTAAGATTTAAGTTATTTAAAGAGTTTTTGCAGTTGACTGTAATTTGTATTTGGTAAAGATTACTCATATTTCTCAGCTTCCGTCATGGTTGATCCAACCGAATCAGATGCTCTAAATTTTGGGGAGTGATAGCTGTTAGAAACTTTTCAAAGTTTTATCCCAACTGCCCTAATAATTGCTTGAGAACAAGTTTTTGCGCCAAAGGCATTTGCCCATAACTAAACCCATAAGGAATCTCAGCAGAAAGCTGTCCTTGAAACTGAGCTAATGCATAGGGACTGCCGTAAACCGCTAAAGCCTGTAACTGGTCAGATTGCAGCAAAAACTCAAACCAAGCTTCAGCCTGACGACTTAACTGGGCACTGCCTCTAAACGGATTACCGCGAATAAACAACTGCAAAAATGTTGGCTGACCCACTTTATCCATCGGTATCTCAGGCGTATTACCATCCACAATTTGCACCTGATAACCCAACTTGCGGGGTAAATCAATCGCTAGAGCCTTGCGACTAAGAAACTCACAATCCACCAAATCATCCACAATAATTAGCGTTCGGGCATTGTCAGGAATCGCAGTAATCTGTCCATGCACCACATTCGATCTCTTCAGGATCGTGGTAGTCGCGTCGATCGCCTCTGCCGTTCCTAACCGATCTAAATCGATCTGCAAAGGCGTATGGGTTTCCCACGCATGTTGATAACTTGTATCCTCCACTTCATAGCGGGTAATTTTTTGCTTTGCCCGCCAAATCCGCTCCACCGACGCTTCAATTTGTTCTAAGGGAATCCGTCCTCGTTCCACCGCTTCACACACCGCAGAAATTGCCCCCAGCGGATCCGCAGGCATCATCAGGATATCGGCTCCAGCAGCGACCGCTAGCACTGCCGCTTCATTGGCACCATATTGATTGGCAATGGCTCCCATCACCAATGCATCCGTGACGATCAGCCCCTCAAACCCCAACTTTTGGCGAAGCTCTCCCGTCAGAATTTTGGGAGATAGGGTGGCGGGATAGTCTGGGTCTAACGCCGGTATCAATAAATGGGCGCTCATCACCCCATCCACATGGGCTGCAATCGCCGCCTGGAAAGGAGGGTACTCGGTATTGTAGATGCGATCGCAATCATGGGGAATCACTGGCAAATCCAAGTGAGAATCCGTAGCCGTATCGCCATGCCCCGGGAAATGCTTCGCCGTTGTCAGGACTGGATAGGGTTGGGCTCCTTGGATAAAGGCTGTAGATAATTGGCTGACCAGCTCTGGTGTTTCCCCAAATGCCCGCACATTAATCACCGGGTTTTGGGGATTGTTATTCACATCCACGACCGGAGCCAACACCCAGTTCAAACCGATAGCTAAAGCTTCTTGGGCTGTCCAAGCCCCCATGGCTTGAGCAGACTGCTGAACTTGTTCGATGGCCGCTCCCGCTTGGACCATCCCTGCTAACGCTAAAGGTGGAGGAAACCAGGTTGCTCCCGAAAAACGTTGTCCGACGCCTTCCTCAATATCCGCCGCTAGCAATAGGGGGATTGCAGACCACTCTTGCAGTTGCTGACATCGACAGGCAATCTCTCCGGCGCTACCGCCTAGCAGAATCACCCCACCAACTCCTAAATCCGTGAGCCAGTGGCGCAGCACCTCAGCGCTGGGTTCCCAACTGGGATATTGAATTTGATGATCGAACAGATAGCCGGAGGCTCGGACGACCAACATTTGAGCAACTTGTTCTGGCAAAGACAGAGAATCTGGCTCTGGCAATAAATGAGTCAAGAGTTCATCCAACTAGAGATCAGCGTCTAAAGATCCTACAGGAGGCTTTTCGGTTGAGGCAGCAGGCTTATTCTGGCGCTCATGATCGAGTTTATGGAGCAACGACAGTACCTGATTGCCTTCTTCAAAGGAGCGATCTTCACAAAAAATGACTTCTGGAGTGCGGCGAAGGTGGATGCGATGCCCCAATTGTTTACGAACATAGCCTGTGGCTGATTCTAGACCGGCCATTGTTTCTGCTCTAGCTTCATCAGTGCCATAAATGCTGACAAAAATCTTGGCATGTTGGAGATCACCCGATAGATCCACAGCCGTAACGCTAATCATCCCGGATCCGACTCGATCATCTTTGATGCTATGCAATAACATTTGGCTGACTTCGCGTTTAATTAATTCGGCAACACGAGAAACCCGTCGTCCTGTAGCCATTCGTTTCTACTCCTCCATCTCCCCTGAGATGAAACCGCTAACAGATATGTTGTCTCCCCAAGGCCTAGTTTAATGGAGTCATCCCCATCATGGCACTGAGGGTGAAGCTAAGAAAGGCAAAGCCGCCGACGATAACGCCCAGGGCAGCCAAGCCAGTCACTGGATTCTTAGCAAACCCCTGCAGAGGCTTGAGTAAAGTCCAAAATACTCCAACCACAATCGCCAAGAAGAACTTGGGATACGAGGAGAGTTTCTTAAAAAAGTCACCCATAGTGATTTAGTCGATATATATTATTGATTTCTCTGATTCACAGGATTGATCTTAACCCAAAGCCTTTACCTTCTACATTGTGGGGTTGCCCGTCCATGACTAGTCCATTGCCGACTCAGGCGCGAGTTCCTGCCCGTCCGTTTCTGAAATGGGCAGGGGGCAAAGGTCGATTAATCACTCAATATGGTCCGCATTTCCCTCAGAACTTTGGTGCTTACTATGAGCCGTTCTTAGGCGGTGGTGCTATCTTTTTCCATTTACAGCCGGAGCAGGCAGTTCTTTCTGATGTGAATCCTGAACTGGTCAATGTTTATACCTGTGTTCGCGATCGGATAGATGACGTCTTGAAATATCTGGAGACGCATGCCTGCCAGCATGGTCATGACTACTACTACCAAATTCGAGCTCTCAATCCATCCTTACCCGCTGAACGTGCCGCTCGATTTATTTATCTCAATCGCACCTGTTTCAATGGTCTGTATCGAGAAAACTCCAAAGGACAGTTCAATGTGCCTATGGGCCGATACAAGAAACCCAAAATTTGTGATGTAGTGCTCCTGAAAGCGGTTTCTGAAGTTCTCCAAGCCGTTCAGATCCACCAGCAGCCGTTTGAAACGATTTTGGAGGTGGCCCAATCAGCCCAGGATTTTGTCTATTTCGATCCGCCCTATCATCCCATCAGCGCTACAAGCGATTTTACAGCCTATTCAAAAGGTGCGTTTACGGCGAAAGATCAAACGAAATTGGCTCAGGTGTTTGCTGAATTAGCAAGTCGAGGCGTACAGGTGATGCTGTCTAACTCAGATTGCTCGTTTATCCGCGACCTTTACCAGTCGTTCAACATTTACTCGATTCAAGCGGCTCGGGCCATCAACTCTAACCCCCAAAAGCGCGGCAAGATTACGGAGGTATTGGTCACATCCTGGTAATCATCGTGGGTTGAGTGAACCTCTCAGGATTCTCATTAATCCCTTATGGTCTGTTCAGCCAATTACAGGGACTCACCCAGATCGCCATCATTCCAGCTTCAGATACTCCTCGTACATTGAAGTCATCGAAGTTGGAGCGCAAACAATGAAACGCAACAATCAAGTCGCTGTCTTGGCAGGTTTAACAGTCTTCAGTCTAGGCTTTGTTTCCCCCGCTACTGCTGAAACTGTTACTGTTACTCGCGGTCCTCATGGTGCAGCTCGCCAAGTCAAGGTCGACCGCATTCCCCATGATGCTCAAGTCCGGCCTAACACTCCTGCAAAAGGTTTTCCCAATATTGTTACTCGTGGCTCTCATGGTGCAGCGCAGATTGCTCAACCTCGGGAAATTCGCCAAAATGCTGCTCAATCATCAAAAACGCTACAGGTGATTCAGCGTGGTCCTAATGGTGCATTTCATATTCGCTAACTGAGATCACAAAACGCTAAACACACATACCTCACACCTTTTAGAGCTGATTGCTAATTTTTCTGCAATCGGCTCTTTTCTTTTATGTATTGCAGGAATCAGCTGCAAGACTTAAAGGGTCTTGAGAGGTTTTTTAAGATGCGATGGCCACAGGCTGCTCAAAGGCCGCCGCGAGGAATCCCTACCCTTCGTCCAGCGTCTGAGGTTTGAACTGAATATCGGACTGTAGAGACATAGGCACCTCGCAAAGTAAAAAAAACGAGAGGTGGTTCGGAACAGAATTCACCTCTCGTTGCTGATTCAGTCGTTTATCAGGAAAGTTAACGCTGTAAATTTGGACTAGACGACGAATGTTTCAAAGGCTGAGTCAGTGAGGGTAGTCGCTTGGACTCCACTTAAAACAGCCAAGAGTTCATCAGTCTCTGCCACGGAGATCAGAGTGTCTGCGGTTTGCGTTCCAGTTCCTTGAACAATTTCTAATTGCTCGAAGGACAAGCCACCGATTAGACCAACGACATCTTCGCCAATAAGGAAATCTGTGATGGTGTCGGTGCCGTCACTTGCAGCGAGGGCGAATAGGTCTTCACCTGAGCCTCCCGTCAGTAGGTCATCTCCTCGACCACCCACTAGGATATCGCTACCCTCGTTACCGTTCAGCGTATCTAGACCCCGTCCTCCAAACAGATCGTCGTCACCTTGACCACCTTCTAGGAGATCGTTACCCCGACCTCCCATGAGGTTGTCATCACCGAGACCACCTGTGATAGTGTCATCGCCA
The DNA here is from genome assembly GCF_000018105.1 of Acaryochloris marina MBIC11017. Lineage (GTDB taxonomy): Bacteria > Cyanobacteriota > Cyanobacteriia > Thermosynechococcales > Thermosynechococcaceae > Acaryochloris > Acaryochloris marina. The sequence goes on along the minus strand of NC_009925.1, from coordinate 3,106,761 downwards.
CGACCACCGCTAAGATCATCATCAGTGGGACCACCCGAAAGGACGTCTATTCCGCGACTGCCTTGGCTATCGTCACTGGAAGAATCGCCGCTGCCTTCACCATCAGAATTACCTTCACCATCAGAATCGCTATCACCACCATCAAGACCGGCTAAGCCAACCCGTGGATCCAGGTCGAGTGGTTCGTTGAGCTTGATCTGAATGATTTCGTTGTTATCGATGTCAGGTCCGCGACCAATAGAGAAAGGATAGTTGTTGTCATTGGCAACCAATAGAGTATCTTCGTCAATGACCAGGACATCTTCGATGGTGACGAAAGGAAAGTTGAAAGTTGTCTCTCCATCTCCATTCAAATCATTCGGATCATTGATGCTCAGAAGATCAACCAGTTCTTCCTTCATCACAAACCCTTCGTCATCCAATTGAGACAAATCCACCTTGAAGATTTTCTTGAAGGCAGCTTCATCTCCTTGATTACCATCCCGCTCAATCACCAGATATTCGTTCTCGTTAATGACTGTGAAATCACCAATGGCATGGCTGGGGTCATCTAGCTGATAGCGACCGACTAGGCCTTGATATTCGCTGGATTCTACGTCGAATTCATAAATTCTGAGGGAACCTTCTGGATCGCCTTCGACGGTGCCCTCCAACATGGGATAGAGGGTCATCCGATCGGGGCTGATGGCCATTCCTTCGAATCCGCGCGAGCGAGGTAGGTTAGAAACCTCATCCCCTGTCAACACATCAGGATTATCGGGTGAGCGTACCACATCGGCCACGATTTGATCTCGAACTGCGTCTCCGGTCCCTGGAAAATCGGTGAAGAACCCATCTACCCCAATGTCAATCAGCTGCTTAATTTCCTCCTTAGGGGTTTGTGGAGTGCCATCGGCATTGAGGGTTAGAAACCGCTCTTCATTCCGCAGGGTATAGGGATGAACCTGTAATCCAGCGGCGTGGGCATCATCCACAAAAGAGGTCACTTCCCCGGTCAGTTGGGTGGTGATTTCAGCATTGCCGTCGCCATCCCCATCTACAGGAGTATCAAGGGCTTCTCGCAGTAAGAAATTATTTTTCCAAGGGCCAGCACCTTCGGCATATTTCTCGCTAATAATTTGGAGAATTTCAGGATTGTCTAAATCACTGTAAATGGTGTTTTCGGACGGCGCGTTTTCTGCTGCATCTAAGAAGTCTTGCCCATAAATGGCTGCTAAGTCGTTGCCTTGTTCAACGTTGTAGCGAATATCGTAGGGCACAGAAAATCCAGAATCAGGACTGGCACTCGCAGTGGTATTGCCATAGAGCTGGACTAGGGGAATATCGCCTAAACCTTCTGCATCTAACATGCCTTGGAGTTCAATTAAGTTCTGAAACTCGAAGGACTGGATAAATAGACGGCTAGGATCCGTAAAGCCTGTTTCCTGGAAGGTCGCAATAAGTGGCTCTTCCAGGGACAGATCCTGTAAATCAAAGAAGGTGGGGTGCTTGGTTTCGGGATAAATGCCAACCACTGTTCCAGTGTCGGCTTCGACTTCCTGGACCAGCTCAATCACTTCTTTGAGGGTGGGAATCTCGAAAGCGCCGTTGAAATCCTGCGATCTAAAATCACGAGACTGCACGGCTCGCAGCATTTTGATTTCTTCTAAGGTGAAGTCTTCGGCGAAGTAGCCAGTGGTTTCTACCCCATCCAACATTTTGGTCGACATCCGCTCAGGACCGAAAACATCGGCGACGTTGGTGGTGTCATCTAGCAGCGGCTCATGGCGAGCAATCAGGACACCATCTTTGGTGATCACCAAGTCAGGCTCAATAAAGTCAGCTCCTTGGGCGATGGCTGTGGCATAGGCCTCTAGTGTGTGCTCTGGCAAAATACCGCTGGCACCCCGGTGTCCAATTACGATGGGATCTTGGCCGTTGAGGGTATTCAGTTCTACTGGGTTGGGTGTAGCAGTGGGGGCTTCGATTAACTCACCATCGCTATTGAAGTGCAGGAGGTAAGGGCCAAATTCTTCACCCACCCAAATGTCGCCATTGCCATCAATGACAAAGGACTCAATATCGAAATCAGATCCGGTGAGCTGACGCTCAGTCGTACCTTCATTCTGAATCTCAAAAGGGATGAGGTTATTGGGATCAGAGAGTTGAATAAAGTCTTCGACCTCAACCGATCCATCACCACCTTCTGAACCTGCAAAGCTGGGGTCAACTTTGTAGAGTCGCAGTAAATAATCAGAGCTATTGGTTTTAGCCCCAAAGCCATTGTCAGACAAGAACCAGAAACTACCATCGCTGTCTGCAAACTGTACACCACTAAAACCTTGGACGGGTTGACCCTCAAAAGGACCCGTGCGACCGTTGGCATCGATGGGGCCGCCATTACCATTGTCGCCACCTGCAGGAGGTCCCTCAGCAAAGGTGTCGGCGGGGAGAGACGCAAATCCTTCTAACTCGCTGTTACCTGCGGCTTCAGGAGCAACACCAAACAGGGTCTGATACATGACGCGATAGATATCAGTATTGTCTGTTGTGGCAGGTAATAGGTCAGCATTTAGACCATAGGTTTTGGAGACGATGCCACCATTGACATCAGAGCGAGTGGCCCAAGCAACACCGAAGTCAAACACGTCACCATCGGCATCGGGAGCGCCTGTGGTGAAAGCTTCGAAAATATCGGTACTGAAGCCAGGTACGTCATTGCTGCCGTCAATATCATCAACCTGAACAAGCGTTCCGTCAGCGTCATCGCCAAAAGCGGCCAATTCAGCTTGAGTTCTTAGTGTAAACCCTGCAGCTGGATCGGCTGGATCTAAGCCAAAGCCACTAATCGGGACATCGTCGACTTCTAAGCCACCTGCATCAGAATCTGCAGCTGTGATGACTAATGTGTTGGGATCAATATTGTCGACGAAATCAAGGGCAACACCGATAGCCTCATCGGCACGGAGAGCAGCTTCGATAGTACCAGCAGCATTGTTATCATTACCGAAATTGTCTGTTCCTTCCTCTTCCAAGGCCAAAAAGAAACCATCTGGGTCACGGTTGAGAATGGGCAGTGCCACCTCTAGCATCTCAGCCACAGTCGGTGGATTGGGGTTGAGAGGGGGCTGACCATACAGAATCAGATCGCCATTTTCGTCGACAAAACCATCTCGACGCAGCTCATCTTCGAAAAAGTCGTTATAGGTGTCTTCTGCTGCAAAAATACCTAGCAAGCGATCCGTATTTTCAGTGTCAACTTCTAACAGTTCGTCACGGGTGAAAACAACTTCATACCCTGCTGCTTCGGCTTCTTCAATTAGGTTGCGGCCATCAGTTCGGGTTCCTTCTTCCCCGAAAAAACCGACTGTACCAACGGGCAAATAATCCGTTTCACCTGCCCCGAGAATCACATCTGGTCGCTGATCCAGAATTTCAGCTGTAATGGCCTCTGTCTCACCCCGGTTGTCTACATCAGCTAGAAAAACGCCTGTGCCTGGCTCAGCAATAAATCCAGAGTTGATGATGCCGACGGCTTTACCAGCAGCCTGGGCCTCTTGGGCAATGGTGGCATTCTGACCGGAAAGGGCAACGATTTCTTGGCCCCCTTCGTCAACAGGTGCATCAAACCCATAGCTACCTGCAAAGGGTTTTACACCGTAAGCATGAACAACCGCTCCTGCATTAGACGTGGAAACAAGACGATCATCAATATGGCCTAAATAGACCCCTGCATTGCTCATCTGGTCCCAATTGAGACGGCCATCAGTCCCCAAGGATGAGAACCGTGCTGCTGCGTAGTGGGAAGGGCTGGTCCCGTCTGGGTGAATAAAAATGACATTGCCAGTATCGGCAGTGGGTTCAGGGGCTTCACGAGGAGCCAGATCATCGGGCACACCCTCTGGTGCATCTAGACGAACATCAAAGAGACTTTCGTAGATCAGTCGATAAATCGTTGTGTTATCGAGGGTTGCAGGTAAACGGTCTGCCCCTTCGCCGTAGGCTTTTGAAACAATGCTCCCCGCAAAGTCTGGTAAACCGGCCCAAGCAACACCGAATTCATAGCTGTTACCATTTCTATCCGGTGCGCTCACAAATGGTGCAGTGTCGCTGCCCGTTGTGCCATCTAAAGGTACTGTAATGCCACTGTTTTCTCCGGCTGCATTCAACTGCCGTTGGGTCGTGGTGGTTCCTACTGTTGGACCCGAAACATCATCAATTTCTAAAGCCCCACCCGCACTATCTGCGGCGGTGACAACAAAGGTATTGGAGTTGACGTTATCAATAAAATCCCTTGCAACCCCAATAGCAGCATCGGCTCTGAGGGTGGCATCAATCGTCCCCCGAGCATTGTTGTTGTTGCCAAAGTTATCGGTTCCTTCTTCTTCAAGAACGATAAAGAATCCGTCTTCTTCTTGGCTAAATAAATCGAGCTTGAGCGTTGCTTCCAGCATCTCAGCCACAGTAGGCGGATTTGGATTGAGAGGTGGCTGACCATAGGTAATCAGTTCACCATTATCATCCACAAAACCGTCTTGAATTAGCTGCCCTTCAGGAACATCGTTATAGGTATCATCAGCAGCAAAAACACCCAACACGCGCTCGGTGTCTGCAGGCAGACTTTCCAATTGCTCACGGGTATACACAACGGTATAGCCCAAAGCTTCGGCTTCCTCAATCAGGTTACGGCCATCTGTTCGGGTTCCTTCTTCACCGAAGAATCCAACAGTGCCAACAGGAAGATAATCAATTTCACCCGCAGCCATGATCACGTTGACACCGGATTCAACAATCTGAGCAGTAATACCTTCGCGATCGCGTCGACTTTCTGCATCAGCTAGGAATACGCCCGTACCGGGTTCGGCAATGAAACCTGAGTTAATCACAGCCGTTGGGCGACCTGCTGCAATCGCTTCTTGTAGAACCGTTGCGTCTGGAGCTGAACCCGCAACATTCTGACCTTGAAGAGCAGCAAGGGATTGATATGCAATCCCGTTTTCATCAAAGCCATAGCTGGGGGCAACAGACTTGATTCCATAAGCATGGACGACCGCACCTCCATTAGATGTGGCGACCACGCTATCGTCTAAGTGTCCTAGATAGACGCCTGCTGCAGGTGCTTCATCCCAGTTCAGACGACCATCTGGGCCAACAGATTTGAACCGGGCAGCAGCAAAATGTGATGGGTCTGCTCCATCAGGATGAATAAAAATGACGTTACTTGTCATGAACTAAACCTCAGAAATTAATTCATTAGCTGCTGTATTAGCTCTGGACATAGAAATCCTAGTCCAGAAGAAAATGCCGACAGCGAATATTTATATGTGAAATAATTTCTTATTTAGGTTAAGGAGTAGCCATCGGAAAGTTAATAAATGAATAATTTTTTGACAACAGTCTTTATCAATAAAAGTGTAAATTTATCAAACACCTTAAAAATTGCTCAGTAGTTAAATGGTTTAACTCACTACTGGCTGACATACATGCTGTGAAAAGCAGGAAATTCACAGTAAAAACACTGTGAATCAGCAGGCTTTATTAAGACTCTTTTGAATTGAAGAGGCTGACGTCCTTAACTAAAAATTTTGACACATACACTTTGAGATGATCCCCACAAAACACCAATATGTACGGTGAAATTATTTAATGTATCAACATAAAAAATAAGTCTTAGAAAAGGAGAATGCTGAAGCTTAATCTGCAGAAGCATTCTCAATGAGATTTACAGGTTGGAATCTCAAAAGATAATCAACTTGAAAATCTTTCCCAAACTCAGGGTTTCATTCTAACTTTAAGAATAAAAAAAGTTGAGTTTAAGAAAAAAATAATTTAGGATTAAAGGAATTAATCTTGATTTAGGAAGAAGAAAACAAGGAATAACGAAAACAAAAGTGTCGATTTTGGCAAGTGCTTTCGAATAAATTTTTGAAAGCCATATATCTATCTTGATTTTTTGTATCGTGAATGGTTACTAAATGTGTACGATTTTGTAACAAATAAGAATTTAATTAAGAGTAATATATTGGTGATTTAAAAGACATAGATTTCTGAAGGTTTTATGGGGTAGTCTACTCATTCGCCGATCCCTATGGCCTCACGAAATCGAGGTCAAATTTCTTACAAATATCTCTTTACCCTTTTCCTATCATTGTTCTGACTAATCAGCGAGACAAGAATTATTGTCGCTGTGTCGAAACCATCTCAGCTTTAGAACTACCCTTGCTTACCGCTCTGTTTGACCGCAGCCATTTACTTGCTCGGAGAACAGTATGGCTGGCAGCCAAGAAAGTCCCTTGGTAATTCCGTCAGCGGGGAGTGCTGGTTCTGTATGCTCTCAATGATCAACCGTTGAATCGTGTTGAAGCTCGAATGACCCAATATGGAGATGTACAGATGGACTTTGGCGATGTTTCCTGAGTAGATGCTGCTAGAAACCTTCAACTCACAGTCTAAATTCTGTGAGGTGCAATTGAGCGCCGTATCACTCTCTCCTCTCACCCCATCTCGTAGGGGCATCCAGTGGGGTTGTAAAATTCAGGAATACTGATTGGTAAAGTCTTCAACTCAAGGATTTAGAGATTCAATGCATATTCAAACCCTTGATCAGTGGCAACATTCTCACGACTTCTCGGTTAATCAGAATCAAGCGGAGAAAAATACCAAGATCGTGATGCTGATCACCGCAGCCACGATGATTGCTGAGGTTGCAGCAGGTACTATTTTGGGTTCGATGGCCCTGTTGGCGGATGGCTGGCATATGGCCACTCATGTAGCAGCGTTTGGTATCACAGTGTTTGCGTATCGCTATGCTCGCCAACATGCTACTGATGCTAGATATACCTTCGGTACGGGCAAAGTCAGTGTACTGGGTGGGTTTGCTAGTGCTGTTGCGCTTGCGGTCGTCGCGTTTGTCATGGCATTTGAATCCGTCGGTCGATTTTTCCAGCCCCAGACGATTCAGTTTAACGAAGCGATTGGCGTGGCCATTCTTGGATTAGTGGTTAATTTAGTGAGTGCCTGGTTACTCCATGATGATCACGGCCATAGCCACGATCATCATGGCAGTCATGGTCACCACCATCATGCGGATCACAATCTGCGGGCTGCCTATGTCCACGTTTTAGCGGATGCCCTCACCTCTGTTTTGGCCATCATTGCTTTATTTGCTGGGAAGTTTCTAGGTTGGATCTGGCTGGATGCCGCCATGGGAATCGTGGGGGCCGGAGTTATCACTAAATGGGCCTCCGACTTGGTGAGTGAAACGGGTTCAATCTTGCTGGATGGCGGCATTGATAAGCACATCAAGCAGGATATTTTAAACGCCATTGAAGACGATGCGGATAATCGTGTGGTCGATCTGCATGTTTGGCGTGTCAGCCAAAAGCATCTGTCTGCAACGGTTTCGCTAGTCACCCACTATCCGCAAGCGCCAGAGTATTACAAGAGCCTCCTCAGTCAGATTCCATCTCTCTCGCATGTGCTTATTGAGGTCAATCCCTGTCATGGTGAGCCTTGTTTGGATATCGACCACAGTCTAAACCCAGCATCGGCGACACTAGGGTGATAATGGGTAGCTGAAAATCAAATGAAATGAACATGACCTCGGTAGAATCGGCTGCGGGGTGGATAGCGCTGGTACGAGAATCACTTTTGATAAGAGTCATCTAATTTGGGCCAGTGGGGAAGCTGAACCGCACTAAGCCACGGCTTTATAAAATTGAGGGTAAATCATCGCCCCCATAAAAATCCCCAGTTGAGCGATTACGATGCTTGGACCGGAGGGTAAGTTTAGTCCCGCTGACAACAGCATCCCCACTACTGCACTGAATGCTCCTAAGCTGGCCGAGAGAACAATATGATGTTTGAATTGGCGACAAAGTAATCGCGATGCACAGGCTGGAATTACGATAAAGGCGCTAATCAAGAGTACTCCGACGGCTTTGATTGAAATCCCCACGACCAATGCCAGAAGCACAATAAAAGTGGTTCGATGGAATGAGACGGATACACCGCGTGCAACTGCAAGAGGTTCATTCAGGGTAATCAGCATCTGCGTCCGAAATGTCAGCCCCATATACAGCGCGCAGACCAGCAGCAAAGCCCCACAAATAAACAAATCAGTCGTGTGCACCGCTAAAATATCGCCAAATAACAGTTGATGAATCCCTCCTTTGTAGGTTCCAGTAAAGCTAAGAACAATAACCGCGAGGGCCAAGGAAGAGGAGTAGACAATATTCAGTAGCGCATCGGTCCATAGCCGCGTTCGTTCCAGCAGATAGGTCACGCCCAAGGCAAATAAGACCGCAAAAGGGAGGACAATTGCTGTGGGATTCCAGCCCAACAGTATCCCGAAACTAAGACCCAGCAGGGTAGAGTGCCCCAACGCATCGCTAAAAAACGAGAGTTGTCGCAGAATCGTGAAGCTGCCGAGCATCCCGCCTGCTAGTCCAGTCAGGATGCCGCTGATCACTGCCCGCTGCATAAACGGAAACTGAAACAGGTCGATAATTCGAGTGATTTCGCTGGCAAGAGGCATGGAATGGGGTTACAAACTACAACGAACAGGAATGGTGATAGCGGGCAAATTCGGGACCATAGACTGTGCTCAAGCTTTCCCTAGACAGAGCCACTTCAGGAACTCCCTCACAGAGTAACGTGCGGTTAATACACAACACATGATCACACTGGCGCTGCACCATATTCAGATCGTGAGAGACTTGTAAAATGGCCCATCCATGCTGTTGTTTGAGCTGGTTCAGCAATTGGTAGAATTCTGCTTCCGCCCGCAGATCTAGACCTGCAGGGGCCTCATCTAAAATCAACAAACGACGCGGCCTAACCAGACAATAGGCCAGCAGGACTCGCTTAGTTTCGCCCCCCGATAGATCGCTGATCCGTTTTCGTTTCAGATGGAGCGCCTCCACCTGGCCCAGGGCTTGACGAACCGCAATCTGTCTCGCTCTATGCCCGGTCCAGGGCCACTGGAGACCGAGGGTATGCCAGCCTAAGCCCACCACTTCTTCGACGGTCATGGGAATCCGGCGATCGAAACTAAAGTTTTGCGGTAGATATGCGATCGCATCCCGAATCTTGGTTGGCAGTCGGCCTTGGGGACTCAGGGTATGACCCAGCACCTCTACCTGGCCCACCTGACGCGGGAGTACCCCCAGAACAGCTTGAATCAAGCTACTCTTTCCCGCGCCATTGGGGCCAACGATGGCCACATTAGTCCCCGGCTGCACGGCAAACGATACCTGTTCGACAGCAACATGCTTGTCGCGAACAACCGTTAGTCCTGAAACCCGCAGAATGGCCTCTGGCAAATTTGAACCTCCTAGAATTTCACCTGAACCCACTGGGGCAAGGTTGCGATAGTCCGTTGTCTGGGTCGCGCTGGCACCCAAGCTTGAGGCTGGTTACCAAAGGCGGTGGTCAGATTTTTAAGATTTTCTCGCATAGTTGTCAAGTAATAATCTGCCTCAAGGGCATCTGTTCCGCCAGTTTCTATGGGATCAAACGTGCCCACCTGAACCTTAAGATCCTGGGCCAGGGCTGCAAATGGGTTACCCGAAGCTTGAGGCTCAGACAGTAGGGTCTTCAGGTTCGAAGATTTCGCAGCGTTAATGACTCGCTTAACATCTTCGGGGGAGGCATTCTCGTGGGGAATGCCGACCAGATACTCCACCTCTAAATCATAGCTACGGGCAAAGTAGTCCGCAAAGTCATGATAGGTGACGAAGGTTTTACCGGCAAAGGGCTTCAGTTGCTCGGTAAATTCCGTATCGAGTTTTTTCAATTCATCGATGTAGGCAGCGGCATTGGCTTCATAGGTCGACTTCCCGTCCGGGTCCGCCTTAATTAGACCATCTCGAATATTTTCAACCTGCTGAATGGCTCGCTTCGGATCCAGCCAAATATGGGGATTATTTTCGCCATGGTCATGGTCATGGCCGCCTTTGGCATGGTCTTTCTCCTCGTCATGATCCTTGCCTTCAGCGTGGTCGTCGTCTTTATGATCTTCACCTTCAGCATGATCTTCGTCATGATCATGGTCCTTGTCTTCGGCATGATCCTCGTCTTTATGGTCTTCACCTTCATGGTCGTCGTGGTCATGCTCGTCCTCATGCTTTTCGCCTTTGTGCTCATCATGGTCATCCCCATGCTCTTCTTCGTTGGGAATAACGGCAATGCCTTCACTGGAGTCAACCATGGCTAACTCATTATTGCCCGCATTTTTGACCATGTCTTCTAGAAAGGCTTCCATTTCTAGACCGTTCATGACTAGAACATCAGCCTTGGCTAGCTTCTGGACATCTTCGGGTTTTGCCTGGTAGTCATGGGGACCAATATTGTTGGGCAAAAGCTGCGTCACTTGGGCACGATCACCGGCTACTGCTTTCGTAAAATTGGTAATGGGTAAAAAGGTCGTTGTTATCTGGAGCTTCGAGTCCCCTTGAGTAGAATTGGGGTCCTCTGAAGGAGTCGAGGCACAGCTACCCAGGGCCAGTGCCGACAGCAGAGCGATGGAGAGTTGGTATTTTTGCAGCCGAGAGGGACGAGAAGAGTTAGGGGTCATGGCAACATTCCTAATAGTTGAGACAAGGGCAAACGCAGGGCAATTTTATGGAAGCCAGGTCAGTGCAACCTGCTTGGCAAAGTAGGTCAAAATTAAATCGGCTCCCGCTCGTTTCATACTGGTTAAGGTTTCCAGCACTACGGACGGTTCATCAATCCATCCTCGTTCAGCGGCGGCTTTAATCATGGCGTACTCACCGCTGACGTTGTAGGCGACCACAGGTAGGGTGGTGGCTTGCTTAATCTGGCTAATAATATCCAGGTAAGCGAGGGCCGGTTTGACCATCACTAGATCTGCACCTTCACTCACATCTAAAGCCACTTCCTTCAAGGCTTCGCGGGCGTTGGCAGGGTCCATTTGATAGGTTTTCTTATCCCCAAACTGGGGAGCAGAGTCTAGGGCATCGCGAAAGGGACCATAGTAGGCTGAAGCATATTTGGCGGAATAGGCTAAAATTCCCACCTGGGTCCACCCGTCAGCATCCAGGGCTTGGCGCATGGCGCCCACTCGACCATCCATCATGTCTGAAGGACAGACAAAGTCAGCGCCTGCTTCGGCCTGACATAGGGCTTGTTTCACTAACACGTCTACGGTTTCATCATTGAGAATGACGCCGTCTTCCACAATCCCGTCATGGCCTGCACTGCTGTAGGGGTCTAGGGCCACATCAGTCATCACCAGAAGCTCAGGAAATTCCGCCTTGATCGCTTTAACGGTGCGAGGCACTAAACCCTCGGGGTTATAACTTTCGGTGCCCGCATTATCTTTTTGTTCAGCCGGGATAAGGGGAAACAGGGCAATGGCTTTAATCCCTAGTCGTAACACGACTGCCAATTCCTTGAGCAATACATCCAGGGAGTAGCGATAAATCCCGGGCATGGATGGAATGGCCTCCTCAATCTCCGTCCCCTCTCGCACAAACACGGGATAGATCAGATCATCGAGGGTTAACTGAGTTTCCCGCACCAATCGCCGCAAGGCGTCAGTGCGTCGTAACCGCCGAGGTCGATGGCGGATAGCAGGGGTGCTAACGGACGGATTGACCTCAGATTCTTGGGGCTTAGGTTGGGAAATGACCATAAGGATTGAGAAGAATGATAATCGTTATCATATCCTAGGAAATTGGACTAAGCAGAGGCTTCAGAAAATCTTTTTCTTTCGTGGGAATATCTCGGTACTGAGAGCTTTTTCGTTCTCAGGTTCTGACGATGCCATAGCATCTGTATATGCTGCTGCAGTGAGTTAGAACCTCAGCTTTGGCTAGATCCCCCAGTTAATCCTGAGGAATCTCGCTCAGACTCTTTATGAGTTATGGATGTGGATGAGATCGGCTAAGAGGTTAAACAGTCTCGAAGCTGATGCTGTAGTTTTGGGGCATCTAACTCGCGACCAATCAGGACGAGCTGTGTCTTGGGTATTCCAGGCCACTTGTCTGCGTCTAAGGTGTAGCGTTTGCCGCTGAGCTGGAAGATATAGCGGGGGGTAATGGTGCCAAACCATAGGAATCCCTTAGCTCGGAAGACGTTTTCTGACAGATCATCGGCGAGCCAATCTTGAAATTTGTCCAAATCAAACGGTTGATCGCTTTCGAATGCCATCGATACAAACCCATCATTGACGAGATGGTTGGAGTGATGGTGGTGGTCGTGGCAGTGAGGGGCATGGTGATCATGCGTCGTCTCAGCCATTGCTTTTGCTTCTGCGGTATAGCGCTCTGGCTGAAAGAGATTGGTATCTAAAATCAATGGCAGGGGGATGTTGCTGTTTTGCGATCGCAAAATTCGTGCCCCCCATTTCTGCTCTCGAACCCATGCCTCCAACGTATCTACCTGTTGAGGGGCAGCTAAGTCCGTTTTATTAAGCACAATAATATCGGCATAGGACACTTGATTAAGGGCGGCTTCACTCTCAAAATGTTGGGGGGAGAAGGCTTCTGCATCCACTAGCGTGACGATGGAATCTAGCTGGGTTAAATTCCGTAGGGGCGGCATCGCAAACGTGAGTGCTATGGGCAATGGATCGGCCACCCCCGTTGTTTCGATCACCAAGTGATCCACCTTCTCGTTCCGCTCCAAAATGCTGTAGACCGCTTCCACCAAGTCGTCGTTGATGGTGCAGCAGATACAGCCATTACTGAGCTGTACCATATCTTCTTCAACAGAAACCAAGAGCTGGCTATCAATATCGATATCGCCAAACTCATTGACCAACACCGCGACTTTTAGATCCTGGCAGTCTTGGAGAATATGGTTGAGCAGTGTGGTCTTCCCACTGCCAAGGAAGCCCGTAATAATTGTCACGGGCAACCCTCGTTTGGGAAGTTTCAGATCGGTTTGGGGTGAGGCTTGTTGAGTGGGAGATTGAATCATGAGTGAACTCCGGTTGAGGTGAGTGAGTTGGCTCTGGATGTATAAGCTTCAGGGCGAATCGCTGCAGCAGATAGTCTTACGGTCGCTTGGGAGCAGAGAGTTGTTTAAAGCGCCGCACACTTGTGGCGAGGGCGGGGGAAAGAGCAGGCGTCACCGTAGACATAGGTGCATGTGGAGTGAGGAAGTGCAATTAAAATGATAATCATTATCATTGACTACATCAAGCGGTGGCATTATATCGATACCTTATGCAGGGTGAGTAGTCTGTGAGATAGCAGAGTTTCCGAACCAGGCCGAATTGGAAACCCACATCGCTAGCGGCAACCCGGTGATGACCAACGTTAGATCCTAATTCTGCTGTGGGATCTGACGTTGAGAGATTATCAGTCAGTTGAGCGCACAAGTAGGTGGTAACCTCTTACCAGCAGTAGAGGTTGCTCCCGACACAACAAGTATGGCAAAACTTCCAAACGAGGTCTCTGAGAGAATCTGGAGATTAAAGCGGCAATTAGCTGATGTTATCGAGAATGCCAGAACTGCTGAGTTTGCCCTATTCAACACATTTGGTGAAACAGAACGGACAATTGTTTATCTTGATGATTTGCACAGTGTTGCGGAGCAAGCTACTGAGCGATTCTCCCAGTTTTCGAGTCTACAAATTCGGATTTTCAATGTTCAGCCTCATGTTCCAGGAGATATGCTAGAGCTAGTGATGCAGAGCATCTTGAATACGGAAGCTAGACTGCCAGCACTGGAACAAAGTATTCAAGAAATCAGGACTGAGTGGGAGTTACCATGACAAACCAACCATTGATGCCCGATCCATCGGTTGATCAACGTCTCTTAGATAACCTGAATCGCGCTCGTCTAGAAATTGAAGAATTAGGGTTGCAGCTCGATGGGGTGCTCGCTAGATTCGATGAGGAGATTCGTCAGCAAAGGCTGAAACGCATTCAGAAATCCTCAAATCGTGACAACAAGCAACCGCTAAGTCCCTGACTTGTCTAGTTAGGATTTGCAACAGATGGACTTAACACTTTGATGGTGACTCGATGATCTCTATCACCGCTGAAGCCCAATCAGTAGCGAATTGGTTTTTTATGGTAAGACGGTGATGCTTTAGACGCAGAGATCGTTGATTGTCACCGAGGTAGAAGTATGAATGAAGATAAGCTGATGCCAGTACATCCTGGTGAGGTACTTTTGAAGAGTTTCTCAAGCCAATGAATCTTAGTCAAAATCAGATGGCTCTGGCACTTCGAGTCCCTGCACGACGGATTAACGAAATTGTTCATGGAAAGCGCCGTATTACGGCGGATACAGCCCTTCGTTTAGCTCGTTATTTCAATATGTCGCCGCGCTTTTGGTTGGGATTGCAAATGGATTACGACTTGGATGTGGCTGAAGATGAAGTAGGGGAGCAACTGAATAGAGAAGTGGTTGCCCTAGGGAGTGAGCGTTCAAAGCAATAAGCGATCGCACAGGCATCGATTTCCCAAAATACCCCTAGGAGTTCTGCACAGCAAAGCCTTTGGTTTTACTATATTTCACGGTTTTGAAGGTGATTTGATTGTTGGCAGGATTATAAAGGGTATAGGTCGCCTGTCCGGGATGGCGGCCAACATTGCCTACACCAATGATGCGTCGAGGCGTGTATTTTTGTGCTGGGATCGTCTGAGTGCCATCCAGAGTCATAACCGTGGAGCGTAGATCTCCTGGCTCAATCCAACATTCAAAGGCGAGTCCTGAGCGGCCACAGAAGAGATGGTTGGCATCGGCTCGAATTAGGCGATCGCACCATTACCCTCTAACACTATCGAGCATCATCTAAGCGATTTAGACCCAAGGTTCTTTCTTCGCATCATCCGGCCTACGAGCGATCGCCATAGCCTATCAGGCAGCATGCGTGTAGTAATAGAAACGCCTGTCCATGTGGAGAATAGCGTAGCTTACCAGACTGGTCATTAGCTGCCTGATAAATCGCTTCAGCGACTTTCTGTGGCCCTGACAATGATTCATTTAGCCGCTTTCTGAAGGATTTCACTTGTTGCGTGAGTTCATGATAAGGACTGTCAACAGAGTTTGCCCATGTCGTATCGCTATGGATAAAGTTCGTTTTGATTCCACCTGGCTCGATGATTTTGACTCTGACATCAAATGCTTGCAACTCGTAGATGTTATCTGAGTAGATAAGTATGAATTACGTTGGTTGCCCCTGCTTTACAGTGACAGTCAGTTTTAATCCCAACTCACTCAATAGCATCAAAAGCATAGGCAAAGCTGGCATTTTTGATTGCTCAAGTAAGTGGTAGCACTTTTCCCAGTCAGCGTTGCTTGTCTGTGAGGTATCGACTGATTGTCTACGAGCTTCTGCAACATTTTTGAGTGCTAGCGCCACTTCTTCTGGACTTCCATCTTCAAACACGGCATCTAGATAAGCGGCTGCTTCTTCTTTATCCTTTAGCGATTCGACTAGGTACGAGTGGTAGCTTTTAGATGTTTTCTATTTTTTGTACTTTTGAAAGTCCATCCAATACTGCTGTGCTCTGAGGATATCCTTATTCTGCGTCTTTTTGTCTCCGCCACACAACAGCAAGACAACTTGCCGACCTGCACGAGCAAAATAAACTCTATATCCTGGGCCGTACTTAATTCTAGCCTCCAAGACGCCTTTGCCGACAGGCTTGAAGTCACCCATATTGCCCAGCTCAATCCTATCTAAGCTCTGCCTGATTTTGGCTCTTGCACGCCGATCTCGCAAACCTTCTAGCCACTGCGCAAAGGGACAGCTACCGTCTGGTCGCAGATATAGGCGAATTTCCTGTGGAGACGTGTCCATAGCTTTGTGCCTTATTGAGGGTCAACTTAATACATTTGTGAAACAGATTCAATTTTTACACTAAATGGTGTAATCATTGATTAATGTAATCTATCGCTTGGATAAATGCAATTCGACCGCGTGCGCCGTTGGAGTGGGTCTGCCAAAGATCTGACTGAAGAAATTCAGCATCAGACTGGTTTATTGAATATCTTGATAGAACCGCCTGCACTGCGGACAATTCGGCTTTGGCGATCGAAGAAACTACTCTCCCAACCTAAAGGTAAAAAGTTTGGGTTTCGCCAGATTTTAGAAGGATTGGCAACAGCGCTGCTCTTGAAAAGGGGCTGGACATTAGCATCCATTGGAGAAGTGCTGCCTAATTTTTCGGATGCTGATATGGAGAGGCAGATTTTAGCTGAGTCGGAAAATAGAGACCCCAACTGGTCGGCTGCGATCGCACAAGGTCATTCTTTTGCAGCTAGTCTACACAACATCATAGACACTGCAGAAGATGCTGTCGTTTTGCTGGCTCAAGGCATTCTGAAGCAGTACACGCGCGTTCTTAATCAAGAAATTGTCCGACAAAACGACAGCATGCCGTCCGAACTCTATCGAGCGATGTGTAAGCTAGGCCGCTTATACATAGAGGAGGGCACACCAGATAAAGCTGCCTGTGTCCATACTGTGCTAGATCGCGCCCGACACAGTTTCCGTTCCGAAGATTGGCGGTTAAAGGTTTTTAGTCAGAACGATTTTCGATTTTCGGATGTCGTTCTTATTGATCCAGACCTATATGTGCCCACGTCAGATTGCACTGAAGTCGCACAAGCTAATGGAGGCTGGGGGGAAGATAATGTTGTTGAGTACCGCCTGTATCAGCGACTCAAAACATATACAGAACAACTGGGCACCCGCAGACAACACCTTGGGTATACAGCACTCCGCGAACTTGCAGTTCGGCACTCACTCATCGGAGAAAAGGCACTTTGGGACTATCTCGAAGATCGTCAACTGTTGCCACTGCAAGAAAGGATTGTCGACACGTTCTTCGATCAAATCCCTGAGAGTTGGTTAATCAAAGGCAAAGCAAATCGATGTGCTTACTGCGGAACCCTGATGCACCCACATCCAAATGACCAGCGCTTTAAGGAAGGACGATGTCCGATTCGGCAATGTAATAGTCGCTATACGCCGAAAGTAAGTGAGGCGTTGGACCCGGAGCAGCATCGCCTACTCGTAGCGAAGCCTCAGATTCTGACCTATTGGACGGGCCCAGGTATTGACGAACTTGCCATTTTCGACACTGCGAAACAGCAAGGTCTCAGAGCTGAGCTGTACCCCGAGTCAGATTTGTGTGATGTATCACTCAATGACTACGAGATTGGAATTGATGCAAAATCATACATCAGCCCAGTTTCACTAGCACTGCGACTCAACCAAAGTATTGGTGGCTTGGTTTACTATCAGCGTCGCATCATTGCTATTAGCGATCAGCTCATTGCAGATAACCCGAGCTATCTATCTACTCTGCAATCTACATTGTCAAAAAAGGGCGATCCGGCAACGGTAGAAGTTTTGCCTGTATCTGCTGTGATCAAGCTTTTACAGGAGGTTGCTTATGCGAGTTAAACCTAATTTTTGGACCGGTCCGAACCAAATCTGTTGGCTCTGCGTTTTGATGGAGTCTTTTGTGGGCAGTGAGTCTTTAGAACATGCACCAGCGGTAATGTCCGGGATGCACAGCATACTGAATGCTTCTGCACTGATCGAGGCTCGCCAAGCTATTTTCAATATGAGGCAGATGTCTTTAGCCTATGTCACGCAGCGCTCTGTTAATCACGCGATCGCAATCTACAACAATCATCACTACCTGAAAGGAACGCAAGGCTCCTACCAAATCGATGCCCAAAACCTGACATTCGAAAGGACAAATCCATTAGAAGATTCTTTGATTACGCAAGCTAAGGAAATCTTGCGAGCGCCGCTTTCATACCAACCTAATACGACCAAGGTTGCAGAGGTAAGACAGGCAATGAGTGTTGCGCTAGGCACAGACTCCACATCGACGAGAATTCCAATTCCGCCGATCGAAGCAAAAATCGCACAAAGACATTACCATCCACTGAATCGACAGCTACAAGACAATATTCGAATTCCTCTCGAAGACTTAAAAGTACTGGCTGTCAAGATGGACGACCGGGAGGCAAACTATCCTGAACGGCGTCCAGGTCGATGGGCTAGTCGGCTAGAGAGATTTATGCTGACCGTTCCCACAGCAGATGGACTACAACCAACAGATACTTTGACTTTAGCGGGAATAAAGCATCTGATTGGATTACCAGGATCAGGGAAAACAACAATCCTTATTCTCATTGCTATGTGGCTAGCCCAAGAAAACTACAAAGCGATGTTCGTCTTTCCCTCTATTGAAGTGTCCAGGCAGTACATGGACGTTTTACAGTTTCATGCCGTTAAAGTCGGTATGTTGGTAGGGCAAAGCGATGAAACGCGCAGACGCCATGCCGATAATTTAGCAGAGGCGATCGCGGCAGCATATCCGAACAGAGGATTTTCCCATACGCTAGGCGTTGCAGATATTTTCAGTCTCAACTGTGTATTGCCTGCCTTTTCCAATGCGGACACATCAATGTGGGGGTTTGGCTACGCGCCTTGTAATGCTGTTCTGCAAAGTGACAGCAAAGGAGAGTTGAAACCCTGCTTGTGTCCACTTTGGACCATGTGTGGACGGAACAAATCCGTACGTGAGCTAACTACATCCAACATATGGGTCGGGCATATTCGCTCTATGGATACACCCGTCTCGTCTCATGCAGTACAAGTGCGAATTCGCTACTTTGAGCTGATTGCACGGACTTTTGATGTAGTCGTGTTCGATGAAGCGGATATGGTGCAGTCAAATCTAGATGCCTACGGCGCGGCAACACTGAGTATCTCTGGCTCAGAGAAATCTATTCACAGAACCATTCAAGAGCAAATTCACAGTCGTTTTGCAGGCAAAGACAATCATCGCCTAGCAGATCCCGATATTGCCACTTTTAGCTGGCACTTATCCGACTTTGGAAACCATAATAGTGCGCTCGTTACAACGGTTCAAAATCTCAATGAGTCTTACATTGGAGAAAAATACGAGAACCAGCTACTGACTGTTCTTAAAATCGTTAGCGAAATAGTAAACGAGAACGGGCAGAACCGATTGAATCCTGAAGAGAAGAAGCCCCCGACAGATGAGGGTAGAAGACTTAAGGTTAACCGCAGTCGGGCGCTGACTGATTTCTGGGAGACCGCAGCCTACAACGCTTTTTACAACCGTACTAGTAGCAATAGAGATGAGTGGAAAAACCTTTCTTTTAATGCGGCTACTCTAAGGATTTCAGAAACAGAGCTAGAAGAGAAACGAGACACGCTCATTCAACATTTTCAGCGCTATCTTGCAGAAGGCTTAGCGCAGCGAAGAGATGAAATCTCTCAGGAAATATCCCAGTTCTATCTATCAATTTGCTTTCCTGATCATTCATCGACCGGAAAGGAATCAGATGCTATCAAACTACTTATCGTAGTAACGTTCGTTATTCTTGGCTACCAGCGTATCATTCCAGGTACTCGGGCTCTAGTTGCAGAAGGTTTGATTCGGGATCCAATTATTCAATCCACAGCCTCGCGATCGCTACGGCGGATGATCCCAAGCAGTCTACTTGGCTCGCTCTCTGGCGTTAAATACACATTCTCTAAGGCACAAACAACCCGTACAAACGCTAGAAATGTAGAAATATCGTACGTAGCATTTGTAGGTGCCCCCCGAATGCTAATGTACCGATTTCATCAGTTGCTATCTCCAGACAATAATCATCGCGGCCCAGCGACTCTATTAACATCGGCAACTTCATTCCTGGAGGCAAGTCCTGCCTACAACGTAAACATCAAACCGGACTATCTTCTCAAACCTCTTGAACCTTTGTACAAAACTGAACCCAGTCGGTATGAGTTTAAGTGGCAGGCAGATAAAGAGTGGAGAAGCCAACCCCTACGTT
The DNA here is from genome assembly GCF_000018105.1 of Acaryochloris marina MBIC11017. Taxonomy (GTDB): domain Bacteria; phylum Cyanobacteriota; class Cyanobacteriia; order Thermosynechococcales; family Thermosynechococcaceae; genus Acaryochloris; species Acaryochloris marina. The sequence goes on along the minus strand of NC_009925.1, from coordinate 3,086,967 downwards.
ACAGCGGAGCCGGAGAATCTAGAGAACGCAATCTCAAAAAAATGATTGAAGAACTGGTGAAGGGTGGAACGAGAAACGAAGATGCCCGGCAGTCTGAGATTTATAAATCTATCAATAATTTTGATGTTCGCGGTGGCCAAAAGCGGAAGGCAGCGCTCATTGTGAATAGCTATGAACAAGCAAGAATGGTTAAAACATTTCTAAATAGATACTATCCAGAGACCGGACGTCGCACTAAGGCGGTTGTTCGATTCCTTAAAGAAGGAGAAAAATCTGACGACTATGTAACAACGGGACAGTGCGAGTCTTTAGGTGATGATGATAGTTGCGACATTATTGTTTTCCCGATGCTAGCAATCGGTCGCGGCGTTAATATCGTTTTCACAAAAGGGCCGCGAATGCTAGATGCGGCGATTGGCTCTATTTACTTTTTGACTCGGCCGCATCCTACTAGCGACGATATGCAGTTGCTGTATAGCTTGGCAGGGCAGGCAACGCAGGATTTTGATAGCAGGACGTTTGGAGAAGAAGATGTGGATGCGATCGCCAATTCTTGGCAACAGGCCAGAAAAGACCTGTGGAGAACGGCTAATCAACTTCTGCGGGAGCCTATCATGGCCAGTCGCCTGAGTCCCGAGCTGTTTAAGGCTTTCACTGCGAACCAAATGGTTGCCATTCTACAAACCATCGGCCGAGGTATGCGAAACGGTTGCCCCGTCGCAGTTTACTTTGTAGATGCTGCTTGGGCTATGAACTCTGCTTTAGGCAAACCGGATTCAGGCAGAGACAGCATGTTAGTTCAAATGCGCAGCATTTTAGAAGACTGTATCAATCATCCCGATCCAACTGACCGTTCAATTTACCAAGAACTCTACGGTGCTTTTTTAGAACCCTTGAGAGAAATCGCTGGCGTTAAGTATCCCAAAGAGCCACAGCACCTTTCAGATGAGACACCCGAAACAGACGATTTCGACTCATACTCACATTTCTACGAACAGTGATTAGCTATCCATGACAAAATACTACATTCAGCCTGGTCAAATCAAAAAGCTGCGTGATGTTGCTTTGGCATTTACAGTTCCAGATGACTTACCGCCAATTCACGCCAGTGGCGTAACACTTGTCTGGACAAGGCAAGCTCTAAAGAGCTTTAGTGACATTCACAAGGCAGCCTATGGAGAAGAAGAAAAGTACAAAGAACTTCCCTATCAATCGTTAAGAGGACTACTGAACGTCCTAGTAAAAGAAATTGATCGAATTGAGAATCACTTGTGCTTAAAAAGCACTTTAATCAGAGAAATCCGCAGTAGCAATCCGCAAAATTATGACTTCGCACGTCTGATAGATAGCGATAACGATGAAGAGCTTTCAAAGAGATTGCGACTTGTCTTGAATAACTGGATTACTAATGACTTGAGACCGTTCTGCGAAAAGAAAGATATCCCTGAGAAATTACTAGAACAAATACGAGAGCTGGCTGAGAAAGGCAATCTCATACACAGTCGTCCCTTTGAAATGACTCTTCTGCCGTGGCCATGGCAGCAGAAAACTGGAACGACTAAAGCAGATCACGGCCGTGCCTACACGTTAGTTGTAGATTACATTGCTCGTTTAATTGCAGGCCAAGAAATATTTAAAGGCTGCGGTCCCATGAGGCGGGTCATCTCTAGCTACGGGAAATTTATGAGCAGTACTGCTGAGCTAGTAACTACCCCGATCTCAATAACGAATAAAGGCCGATTTAGTTTGGTGGTGAAGCTACAGCTCGTCACCTTTCCTTCAGTCCACCAGCCAGTAATTGAGATAGATGTCTCGAAGCGTCGATGGCTGGATTCACTTGAGGCACCTGATCGCTATCGCAACGATATTTTTGGTTATGCATTTTCTCCAGATTTGCCAGGCCGTACATTCAGCTTCAAAGTCGTCTGCTGCAAAGAAAACAAAGAGTGGAGTTGGAAAACAGCTAAAGACTTTGGTGCTATTCGCAATCAGCTAGATTTGGGTATGCAAGCATTTAGTGGACAAGACATTGTCCTGAAGAAGGCCGATTATGGTGGCTCACAGCTTGCCCTCACGCATCGAAACGGACTGGAAAAACATGGCATTGATGTAGGCGTACCAGAGACTGATAAGTTAGAAGCCTACGTAAATATAGAGAAATTAGTGCGTTCTATTGGCTTAGTACCTTTTACCGATTATGAGGTTGTCAAAAATAAAAGCAGCGGACGACAGAAAGAAAAAGAAATTAAGCTACCAACACTATTAAGCGCTATGCTCGAAGCACAAGAGTCTGAGTCAGTTAATTTTACACCAGACTACGTAAATAAACTTAGCGATAATCAGCTTGAGAAACAGATGAAAGAAAAATTTTGTCTTTCGTTAGAAGCTATTATCGCTGGGAGAAAGCGACTTCAGACTAAAGAATTAAAGAGGGAAGAATTTGAAGCACTTAAGGTGATCAGAGACCGCAACAGTAGTGCCCTAGAGAGAATATATCCAGGGAAAAAGCTATCTCTTTTCATCTTTTATCAAGACGGCTTTCAAAAAGAGCTAAGCTTCCTGGAAGCGACGGCTCAATTACTCTGGGGTAAATCCGTTGAGATTTTGACAAACACTTTACCACCAGACACACATGGATCAAAACACGATCTTCCAGAACCTAATAAAAAAGGGAAAGAGCGTTCTAAACAACGTCTTAAAGCATGGGAGTCAATCGCTAATCAAATTGCTGCAAGAGAGGAGCACACATTCTGCCTTGTGCTGGCTCCAAAGTTTTTCACAGACAATGGCATAGATAAACGAGATGATCCAATTAATAAACCATCTACACGAAGAGCATTAGCTAGCGTCGGTGGCGCTTGTGTACAATTTATCACTCAGATGGAGAGGACGAAGGAAGAGAGCAAAGTTGATTTAGTAGACTATTCCCGTCGAGCGCAGCAGGCGCTAAAAGATTTATTATCTGCGCATTCAGGTCGTGTCGAGGGCATCAAAGCCAAAGTTGACGAGTGCTTGAAGATACCGTCAGAATCTAAACCTAAAGAAATTATCGCTATCACTATCGTTCGGAAACAAAAGGGACGTGTGAGAGGGCGTATTGAAAGTACCTTTTTACCTATCGCGATTCGTATTCAGGTTGAAACGGGGCTATGCGATATGCGCTGCGCTTATGCAGACGAGAATAAGCTTGAGATAACTGAGTGGGAAAGATTTTCTGATGCACTCACGAAAGTTTCAGCGATTTCTCCCGTCAAGATAGGAAATAATCGTGAAATGCGCAAGAAAAACTTCATGCAGTTTGTCAGATGCGTTGTTTCTGACTCTGTTGAGAAAAACATGCATCCACTAATAATGGTAGATTCTACCAACTGTGCGTATTTATGGCCCTGGCTGGCTGATTCTCGTATAGATGCGAACGATATTCGCCTTGAAGGAGTTTCCAATTGGATGCATAAAGAATGGGCAGGTGCGAGATTGATTCGTATACGACAAGGATTTACGCCGGGAATCATTGAAGAGAAAGTACGCCACCTTATGGAAACGTTCATGGACGATGGGAGATCCTTAGATGAATTGAAACAAAGAGCTACAGCAGACCCAGATCTCAAAATCCCATCTGCCTCTAGTACGCTCGGCAAGCTATTCAGGCTATCCACATCTAACTCAACAGGATGCAAAACATACTTGTCTATCGGCAGTAGAGCTGTTCAGCAACAGTGGAGAGGTCAAAGCTGCTATCGTACTACTCAAGCACACACCGCTGTAGAGATTCAGAATGATGATGGATCCTCAGAAAATTCGGGTTTGACAAAGAAGGTAAAAACTATAAAAAATGCCGCTGGTCTCGAAGTACGAGAATTGTCTGAAAAAATGCCTTTCATAAAGCAATGGCCAACGCCCAATCCAATTGAGATTGTCGTGACCTTATGTCAGGAAGAAGACGATCCTGACCAAATAGCCTGTCTTGTTGAGTCTTTAAGATATGTAGTCGGGCACTATTCAGAATCTACGACTTTACCGGCACCACTATTTTTCGAGCGTGTTGTCCGGGAATACATTAGTGATTTCGAAATCATGGAAGAATCTGAAGATAGCGATTCTCCGTAAGAATGGATACATCGTTACACCTCATTGAGACTATCTGACATTGCATTTAAGCGAAAAACCTATCAGGAGCCGAAACCTTTTACTTTTTCTCTCTTTGTTCTTCCGTATTGGGCCTGCCCATAGTTGACAGTTCTAAAAGAGAGCTGGTTACTGCCTGGGCTATACAAGGTGTAGGTAGCCTCCCCAGGATTGCATCCGACTGAACCGACGCCGATGACGCGCCGGGCCGATTTGCTTTGGTCTTGGGTAGGTTGAGTTCCATCTAGGGTGGTGACGGTAGAGTTTAGCTGAGTGGGAGTGACCCAGCATTCAAAGGTGCGGCCTGAACGGCCACAGAAGAGATGGTTGGCATCGGCTCGAATCAAGCGATCGCACAATTGCATCGCCGGGGTATCCGGTGTGAGTTCATCCGCATAGCCCACGGTACTGCCGTGGATCAGCAGGCAGTCTAATTCGTGAAACCCAAAGTGAAGTGATCTCATCCACTGCACAGACTGCCGGGAGACCGATTCCCAGAGACGCTGAACCGCATCGGCTCCCTCTTGTTCTACCAGTTCTGGGGCATCGGGCAGGCCGCCCAACCCGTACAAATTAAAGCACTGTTCCTCCCACCAGCCGATACAAATTTGAGGTTCTAATTCGCCAACACCCGGAGACTGGAGTCGCTGGATCACGGCCTCGTTGTCTCCCTGGAAGCCCACAAAGTCGCCTAAGACATACAGGTCCGACACGCGCTGTCGGCGAATATCGGCCAGTACCGCCTCATAGGCGCCGAGATTGCCCTCAATCCCGCTTAAAATTGCCCACTGTTCCATTTTCTACCTCCTGAATTGGGGCCAGCTACCGCTGACATACATGGCTAGGATCATCGGCTCGCTCTGCAAACTCCATCCCTCGCGCCAAGCGCCAGGCAAAAATGGGCGGCAAGCCCTTGTCAACAATGGCTGCACAGGTCTTCTCGTAGTCATAAGGCACCTCCCGAAGGGTGACCTGGGCCGTATCGGTGTCATAGAGAACGTAAGTCGCATTGGGACGTCCATGGCGGGGTTCTCCCACGGATCCGGCATTGATAATTCGCTTCAAGGACGCCGTGAACTGGTGCTGCTGGTCGTCTTGTCCCGGTTGGTGAACGCGCACGGAGAGCTTGCCATCCTCTAGCTCCCGCACATAGGGAACATGGGTATGGCCACAGAACAAGACATCTGCGTCGGTGGAGACTACCCGCTCTAGGGCAGCAAATCCATCCATGCTAGGCAGTAAATATTCATGCTGACTGTTGGGACTCCCGTGGACAAAGACCATATTCTCAGCCTGCAGGGTCATGGGGAGTTGGGCTAGATAGTCCCGCACCTCTGGATGGATGACTTGGTTCGTCCATTCATGGGCCTGCCTTCCCCGCTTCTCTGCGATCAAGGAAGGATAGCTACATTCACAGGCATTGAGACCTTCGACCACATCTTCGTCCCAGCAGCCTTGACAGGTGGGAATATCGAGGGAACGAATCATCTCCACTACAGCATTGGGGTGGGGACCATAACCGACTAAATCACCCAGACAGTAAATTTGGTCGGCTTGATGCTGATCAATATCAGAGAGCACGGTATTCAGGGCCTCATAATTGCCATGAATACAGGAAATCACCGCAAGTTTCATACTGAACGATTTTATAAAGGGCTTAAGGTTATGCAGGGCTTAAGGCTTGGTATTGCTGTTGATAATAGGCAATGATTTGATCAGTTAGGCCTCCATCCAAGAGGGTTTCGGAGATGATTTTAGGCTGTAGATTGTTGCCTATGACTTCAATCCCACTCCAGCGGTCGGGTCGTCCCTCTAGCCAACGAGGAATATTGAGTTCGGTATATTCAACCCCCTCTAGCCCGGCCACAAAATCAATATAAAGGGCTTGGCCATCGGGCATCTCAAAGATACCTTTCAAACGATCAACATCACCATAGGCTCCCTCGATCAGTTCCGTCAGCACGACCTCTAAGCTTGCAGGATCAAAGACTTGCCCCTGCAAGGGGGCGTGCCATCGCTCAGAGGGCTGGGTTACATTTGGAATCGTAATTTTGTTTCCTGGAACAATCTCATCTGCCCATTCGTGCCAGGCAGAATCTTGAAGATAAGGCGGCAGTAAAGCCACGTGATGACAAGGAAGCGCCTTCGGCAGGAGAGGTTCTATGGGCTGAGGAAAATCTAGCTCTAGATAGATGATTGCTCCGTCGGGCAGGGAGGAGAACATCTGAGGAGCCTGCAGATCAGACATCACCTGGGTCCTAGGGAAAGAATAGCCAATCCGTATTAAGTCAACGGAGCTCCGGTCTAGGTCTGGATAGAAATAAAAGAAGGGAGCCGTTTCAATTTTTAAAAACTGGTTAATCCAGGTGGTTTTACCACTGCCACAGGGGCCAGCGACGGCTATAACAGAAGGACTATTCATGGGGCAAGACACTGATGGAGCTGATGTTGTAATTCTTCTTCATCTAGGTTACGGCCAATGCACACCAGTTGGTTTCTGGGAGGATCTTGCCAAGCCTCATCCTGAAGTTGGCTCCGCTTACCACTGAGTTGAAAGAGATGTCTGTGGGGACTTTCGTCAAACCAGAGAACCCCTTTTGCTCGAAAGACTTCTGAGGGGAGCTGATAGTCCAAAAATTTCTGAAATTTTCTTAAGCTAAAGGGGCGATCGCTTTCAAAGGGGACAGCGACAAACCCGTCATTCTGCAGATGCTGGACTCCTGAGGGGGAGTCTGTTGACATGTCCTCGGAATAGAGATCCACATCCAAAACGCTGGAAAGAGGAACTTGACCATAGGTCATCGGTAATATCCTGGCCTGGGGCTTGAAGCGCTGAATTTCTGTTTCTACAGACCTAAGCTGTTCGTCATCCACTAGATCAGTTTTATTCAGCAGGATGATGTCGCCATGTTGAATTTGGGCAAGAGCAGCCTGACTTTGGAAATACTCAGCTGTAAAGGTCTCAGCATCCACAACGGTCAGGATTGCATCCAACCGGGTTAAGCTCCAGAGTTCAGTCGCTCTAAAGGTGAGCATCAGTGGATAGGGATCGGCCACCCCAGATGTTTCCAAGAAAATGGCATCTAGCCCCCGTTTTCCGGCAGACGTTTGCATTTGGTTATAGGCCAAAACCCGTCGGAAGGCCATCAGAAAATCATCTCTGATCTGGCAGCAGATACAGCCGTTAGACAAGGCCACCAGATCTTCATCTACGGTCACCAGAATTTGGCTATCAATGTCAATGGCTCCAAATTCATTGACAAACACCGCCGCGCGTCGATCCCTCAGATGGCGCATTAGATGGTTCAGCAGAGTGGTTTTACCACTCCCCAAAAAGCCCGTGATCAGGGTGACGGGCAGACGGTATTCAAAGAGTCCAGGGACGGGAAGCATAGTGCTGATCGGCTGAAGCCGGAACTAGCGAATGGCGGGTGCGTGGGCAACCAAGTTAAAGAACTCTTGGCGGGTGCGGGCATCACTGGAAAAGACGCCTCGCATCGCGCTGGTGGAGGTCCACGATCCGGGTTTTTGTACCCCACGCATCACCATACACATATGGCTTGCTTCTACCACGACAGCTACCCCTTGGGGCTTCAGGAGACCCTGTAAGGCATCAGCAATTTGGGCGGTTAACCGTTCTTGGACCTGAAGTCGCCGAGCATACATTTCACAGATGCGGGCGATTTTCGACAGGCCAATCACTTTGCCGTTGGGGATATAGGCCACATGGGCTTTGCCGATGATGGGCAAGATGTGATGTTCGCAGGAACTAAAGAGGTCAATATCGCGCACCAGTACCATTTCATCTAGATCTTCGGAGAAGACGGCCCCATTTAGCAATTCATCCAGGGATTGCTGATAACCCGAAGACAGAAATTTTAAAGATTTAACCACTCGCTTAGGGGTATCTCGCAGGCCTTCGCGATCGGGATCTTCACCCATACCCAGCAACAACGTGCGGACGGCGGCCTCCATTTCGGCCTCCGAGACGATGGGCTGAGCTTCAGTGGTAAGCGTCTCAGGGACAAATGAAGGGATGGAAGGCACGGTCATACAAACTCCTAATGCGGAAAGGGATAAGAGGAACTTCGAGATCCAGTCGGCTTTAATCCAAAAGCAAACTGACATTATACAGATATAATGATAATCATTATCATATGCTTAAGCAACCCTTCACCCTTCCCTTCAAGCCTCTATGTCTACTGCTTCTTCGACCCTGTCAGCGCCCAATTCCACTGAACAATTGCAGCGACTCCGCCACACCTGCGCCCATGTGATGGCCATGGCGGTGCAGAATCTGTTTCCGGAGACGAAGGTGACGATTGGTCCAACGACAGAGACCGGTTTCTACTATGACTTTGACCGGGACCAGGCATTTACGCCAGAAGATTTAGATGCCATATCAACTCAGATGCGGCGGATTATCAAAGCCAATTTGCCCATCATCCGCGAACAAGTGGATCGCGATCAGATGCAGGCCGAACTGGAACAGTTGCAAGAACCCTACAAATTAGAAATATTGGCCCAGATTCCGGCGGGGGAAACCATTACCCGCTATTTTATTGGCAGTCCTGACACGGGACGGACCCAACATCCCGAGGCGGAAGCCTCACTCATTGAGCCTCTACCAGTGGCCCCCAATGAATTTTGGTGGGATCTGTGCTCGGGTCCCCATCTCAACAGTACGGGGGAACTGCACTCTAAGGCCTTTATGCTCGAAAGCGTCGCCGGAGCCTACTGGCGTGGCGATGAAACCCAAGCGCAGCTACAGCGGATTTATGGAACCGCCTGGGAAACACCGAAGCAGTTAAAAGCTTACCTGCACCAAAAAGAAGAAGCCCAGCGTCGAGACCATCGCCTGTTGGGCAAAAATCTGAAGCTTTTTAGTATTGAAGACAACGCTGGCGGAGGACTGGTCTTTTGGCATCCCCGAGGGGCTCGAATTCGCCAGGTCATTGAAACCTACTGGCGACAAGCGCATACACAGGGGGGATATGAGTTGCTCTATACCCCTCATATGGCCAACCTGGATCTGTGGAAGACCTCGGGTCATTTCGACTTCTACCGGGACAGCATGTTTGATCAAATGGAAGTGGAGACCCAGGCCTATCAGATCAAACCCATGAACTGTCCCTTTCATGTGCTCACCTATCAGCACGACCTCCACTCCTATCGAGAGTTTCCCCTGCGGTGGGCGGAGTTAGGGACGGTCTATCGGTACGAACGCTCCGGGACCTTACATGGACTGATGCGGGTCCGGGGCTTTACCCAAGACGATGCCCATATTTTCTGTCTACCGGATCAGGTGGCCGATGAGATTTTGGCGGTTCTGGATCTAACCGAAACGGTGTTGTCGGACTTTGGCTTTCGGGATTATGAGGTTAATCTCTCAACCCGGCCTGATAAATCAGTGGGTAGCGATGAGATTTGGGACTTGGCCACCCAGGACTTGCGCACGGCCCTAGACCGTAAAGGCTGGGAGTACCTGACGGATGAAGGCGGGGGTGCCTTTTATGGACCGAAGATCGATCTCAAGATACGGGATGCGATCGGACGGCTGTGGCAATGCTCCACAATTCAGGTGGACTTTAACTTACCCGAGCGCTTCAAGATGGAATATGTCGCTGCAGATGGAACGCGGCAACGTCCCATTATGATTCATCGGGCCATTTTCGGGTCTTTAGAACGATTCTTCGGCATTTTAATCGAGAATTATGCAGGGGATTTCCCCCTATGGCTAGCCCCCGTACAAATTCGGCTACTCGTTGTCAGTGATGCCCAACGCCCCTATGCCCTTGAAGTCTTAGAGCAGCTTCAGCAGAAGGGTTTTCGGGCTGAAATCGATCAGACGGGAGAGCGTTTAGGAAAACAAATTCGCCAGTCCGCCCTGGAAAAAATTCCGGTGGTCGCCGTGGTGGGTCAAAAAGAAGTCGAAGCCCAGACCCTCAATATTCGAACTCGGCATTCAGAAGAGCAGGAGCTATTGAAGCTCCCCGAACTGTGCGAAAAAATGCAGTCTGCCATTGATGCCAAACAACACATTTAGAGTAGGAAAAATGATGAACGTTGCCTATCAGCCCTGCAGCTCAGATCAGCCCCAGCAGAGAACATTTCTCAGAATCAAGAATGCGATCGGAATGCTGCTGGGCTGCTGCTTACTATTAAGTCTTTTTTATACCCCCGTTCTAGCTGAAACTGCCTGCCCAACCGTGGCCCCAGGAGAGATTGCCGATTTGTTTGAGCAGTGGGATCAATCCCTGCAAACCGGTCGACCGAGTGAAGTGGTCAAAACCTATGCCCCTGATGCCATTCTGGTGCCTACGGTTTCCAACCGAGTTCGACATACCCCTGCTGAAATTGAAGATTACTTCAAAGGCTTTCTGGCCCTTAAGCCGGATGGGCGGATCGTGGAGCAAAATATCCAGGTTTTTTGTGATCTGGCCGTTAATTCGGGTCTCTATGCCTTTGCAGTGGTCAAAGAAGGCCAACCTTCCGATCTGATGGCAAGATTTACCTTTGTCTATCGCAAAATTGGCGATCGCTGGCTCATTGTGGATCACCACTCCTCCGGCATGCCGGAAAAAATGTCCTAAGAATAACTACTGTTTAACTGTTTTGCCCAATCCCTGAGAACTACCATGCCCCTCCCCTTTGCTCAGCGTACCTCTGTCGAAGAAGTTGAAGAAGGATCGCTGCTTTCCCCCAAATTTGATTCAGACGGTTTAATGCCTGTGGTGACGACTGATGCCCAGACAGGTGAACTATTGATGCATGCCTATATGAATCAAACTGCGCTGATGAAAACGATTGAAACGGGAGAGGCCCATTACTACAGCCGCAGTCGCCAGACCCTCTGGCATAAAGGGGCGACTAGTGGCTTGGTTCAGTATGTCCAGCAGTTACTGATTGATGATGATCAAGACTGTCTGTGGATGCGGGTGACTGTTGCGGGCTCTGGAGCCAGTTGCCATGTGGGTTATCGATCCTGTTTTTATCGTCAAATTCCCGTGGGGACAGAAGCCGTGGATAGTTCCTCTCCCATTGCTTTGACTTTCACTGAAGCTGCTAAAACCTTTGACCCTCAACAGGTCTATGGGGATGCCCCTAATCCGACGCAGCTTTGAAGGGTTCAGCCGACTTTAAACCAATGGAGTATTAAAGATGCCTCTACGTCAGCAACCTTCGCCTCCGACTCCTTGGGATCGAGGGTTAGATCAGCCTCAAATTCATGAATCAGCCTATGTGCATCCCTCAACGAGTTTGATCGGAGATGTTCGTCTGGGGCATCAGGTCTTAATTGCTCCCGGCACGTCCATTCGAGCAGACGAAGGGATGCCCTTTTACATCGGTGGGAACACCAATATTCAGGATGGTGTGGTCATCCATGGCTTAGAACGAGGGCGAGTCACTGGAGATGATGGTGAGTCCTACTCGGTCTGGATTGGTGAACATACCTGCATTACCCATATGGCTTTGATTCACGGACCTGCCTATATTGGTGATGATTGCTTTATCGGCTTTCGATCAACGGTATTTAATGCAAAGGTCGGGCACCGCTGTATTGTGATGATGCATGCACTGATCCAGGATGTGGAAATTCCACCGGGAAAATATGTTGGATCAGGGGTTGTAATTACCAACCAAAGCGAGGCTGACCGACTACCGGATGCCAAGACCACCGATCATCGTTTTTCTCATCATGTGGTGGAGATCAATCGAGCCTTACTGGCAGGCTACCGATGTGCAGACGATGTTGCCTGTACTACACCGCTGAACAATGGCCATCGCTCTGAGACAGCTCGACCCCAGACTGACAGGCTCCAAGAACAGCTGAGCGCTGAAGTGCTGGAACAGATTCTGGGTCAACTTCGGTTGGGGAATCAAATTGGCATTGAACAGGCCGATGCTAGACACTTTAAGGTTGGATCTTGGCAAAGTTGTCCACCCCTTGAAGGGACCTATCCACAGCAAGTTCTGGATAGTCTCAATCGCAGAATGACGGAATATCAGGGTAACGCAGTGCGAGTCTTTAGCATCGACTCCCATAAGCAACGGGTGATGGAGTGGCTCTTGCAAAGGCCTATTCCTTCTTAGTGCATTTCTCAGGAGAAGAGCCAAGCTATGCGCAATAGCCGATCTCAGTCCATTGCATCCTTAACGATGGTAAAAGCTGGGTAATCTCGTCGCTTGTCAAACTCAGAGACCCATCACTTTACCGCCAGGTTGCAAGAGCCAGAACGTCGGGTTGCAAAAAAGAATGATAATCATTATCATTTTGAGAATATCTTACGCAAGCGGTTCAATCTATTCCGGGTGGCTCATCTCGCTAGCGACTACCCATGACGTTTAAGTATGGCATCGCCCATCATGACTCAACATGCTCTATTCGTCTGTCGGTCCTGTGCCTTCTCGCCGACCCAACGGGATTACAGAGGACAACGCGGTGGTTATTACCTACTTAGCAGCTTACGACAGCTTCAGGAGCAATCACCTCTACCGCCTGAGTTCAAGATCGAAGCGGTGGACTGCCTAAGTGCCTGCAATCGCCCCTGCACCATTGCCCTAGCAGCAGCAGGGAAAAACTCCCTAATGTTTGGTGACCTACTGCCCCTAGACAGTGCCGCAGCAGTTTTGCAACTGGCCCGCCAATATTATTCCAGTTCAGATGGCATCGTTCCCCGTCAGCATCGTCCAGAGTCGCTGCAAAAAGGGATTCTAGCGAGGATTCCCTACCCCAGTCTGTAATCGCGCATCCGAACTCTGTTCCATGACTCAATGGGTTGACCCTCTACCTTGCATCCCACAGGAGACTATTTTATGCAGATCTGTCAATTCAACTTGCTCTGTTCAGATCACTCATCTGAGCTAATCATTCTGGAAATGCCATTGAGCAAGCGCTGTTTCCGGGCGATTTTCTAAATATTTAGAGCCAATCCAGGCATCTATCTAGAGATTGATACCCCGGAAATAGCGCATTGCTAGCTGAGGACACCAGATCCGTTCGGCTCTAAGTTGCGTCTTCGGCACATCCCTAAATCTAGGTCTTTATGCATGATGTCCTCACTGATCACATCCACATACGCCACGACTCACCAACAAGAGACTAGCCCTGTCGTTCGGACGTTTAAGCGGCGGGAATGTTTACCCATGATTCAGAACCTTCTCTGGAAAATTGATACGGGTATGGTTCGCAGCATTACTCTTCACGAAGAGGGTGATATTACCACTCTGGGACTCTGGGGCGCGGGAGATATTATTGGGCATCCGTTCGCTGGCATTGAACCTTACCAAGCTGAATGTCTGGGCACTGTTCGAGTCCATCGACTATTGATCGATGACTACCAAGCACTGGAAGAGGCTATGTGGTTTCACATTCAACAAAGTCAAGCCTTGCTCACCATGCATCATGGGTCAGTTCAAACGCGCTTTAGTCGGTTTCTCAATTGGTTAGCTGACCGATTTGGCCAGCGGTCTGAAGACGAATGCTTTATCCCGCTTCCCCTCACTCATCAAGATATTGCTGAAGTCATTGGCTCCAGCCGAGTTACGGTGACGCGATTAATCGGGGAGTTCGAGAGAGAAGATACCCTGTCTTGGTCAAAAAAAGGCTGCGTCTTGCGTCATCATTCTGGTCCTAAACCAAAGCCTGTCGAGTATCCCTTCAGACGTCGTTAACGGCGGAATGATTGATGAAGTAACCGCTTGACAAGATGTTCACCCTCACTCCTTCGCCATTGTCGATGCCCCTACTTAAGCCCCTAGCAGAACTGAGTCACCATCATCAGCTATCGGATTACATTACTGCGATCGCATGGTCGCCCGTTGGCAATACCCTGGCGGTGACGTCGGGGGCAGGAGAGGTTCTTTTGCTGCACAACGATAGCGATCTATTGCTTCAAGACGCCAATGGCCTATCCATCGATGACATCGCCTTCTCCGCTGATGGCCAGTGGTTAGCAGCCGGTGGCCAAGCAGGGCAGATTAACCTCTGGCCAATGACGATAGAGATGGCGACAGAGAAAGCCCCAGCCACAAAGACCCTAACGGGAGACTCTGCCTGGATTGACCGGCTCCAGTGGCATCCCCACCACAACTTACTCGCCTTCAATCGAGGGAAGACGGTGCAAATTTGGGATGCTGATAGAGCTGAAATGCTGACTACTCTTGAACTCGCTGCCCAAGTTCAAGACATTGGCTGGTCGCCTGATGGACAACATCTTGCGGTGGCAGCCAATACCCTAGTCCACATTTGGCGGATTCCACAGTGGGATCACCCTCTCCATCAATGGGAACTGATGGCTCCAGCAATGTCTTTATCCTGGTCGCCGGAAGGGGCTTATCTCGCAACAGCAAATCAAGACTTAAGTGTCAGTATTCTAACGTGGGCCAAGGTGTCCTTTATCAATCAGGCTTCCACTGCGGAAGATGATTTACCAACCCTCATTCGGGGCTTCCCTGGTAAAATCCGCCAACTGGCTTGGGCTGATGTACCTGATGCAGATCGCTCCCCTATTTTAGCGGCTGCAACCCGTGAACTGGTAGCGATGTCGATGCTGGTACCCGACGAAGGCTGGCAAAGTTGGATATTAGATAGCCACACTGCAAACGTCTTAGATATTGCCTTTCAGCCCCAAACAGGTCTGCTTGCCTCTCTATCTGAAGATGGTTGGGTCATTTTGTGGAAAGCAGCGATTGAGGCTGCTCAGATGCTCGATGGAGCGATGGACGGATTTTCATGTTTGGCTTGGCACCCCACTGGACAGTGTCTCGCCGCAGGGGGGCAACGGGGTGAAGTTTTAGTTTGGTCCGTTGACTTGGGTTATGAAGGTTTGGGTTATGAAAACGACGAATGGGGGCTGGACTGAGCATGACCCTGTTAGATTGGCCTATTTTTGGTATCCATATTAGCTGTCCGATTTGCCGCCGACAGAGTCCAGCCCTGATGCTAACCGAGGCGTATCTTTGCCCGAGTCATGGGGTCTTTGAAGCCGATCCGGTAACGGGCAGTCTCGTTCACCTCGATACGGAGCGATGTTGGTATCCCTGGCAGGGCAATTGGTATCAGCAGCACCGCAACCCAGAAGGGCTAAAGATAGAAGTTTTCCAAGTGCTTGATCACCTGCATTACCAGGGTTTTCGGGCGGTTAAACTGACCCTTGCTCGCCGATATGAAGCACTAGTCCAGCCCCATTTAGAATTCCAATCTGATTGGTGGCGACAAATTTACTATGCGAAACCCCGGCTCTATGGGCTGCCTTTAGAATTTAGCCCTGTCATTGATGCTGATTCTCGCTGGCAGGTGATTAATTTTGAGTTCTCTACAGAATTTGGCCCACCAGCTTATGCTTACCCGTTCTGTACCAGATGGGATGGGGGTTTTGGTAAGTCAACATAAGGGTCGGTGGGATGGGCATTGAATCGTTGCCATACCCCTTTATCACTCAATGCAGACATCGCAGTGATTGTAGCAGTCTGTTAATTCCCTTGTGATTGCTGTTAACTCAAGGACTTATCAGTCATTACGCGATTGCGCCCACTTGTTTTAGCCGCGTACATTGCTTTATCTACCCGCTGTAATAAGCTTCCAATGGTGTCATTGGACTTTATCAAACTCACACCGAACGATGCTGTGACACTGCCTGCGGGTTCAATCTCTTCCGAGGCAATGGCTAGTCGTAACTCCTCCGCAATCCGTTCGATCGCTTCAGCCCCAACATGCTGCAATACGACGAAAAACTCTTCGCCTCCCCAACGGGCAAGGCAATCAGTCTTGCGCAAAACTTGGCTACAGCGCATTGCTACGGCTACCAAGACAATATCGCCCGCCTGATGTCCGTAAGTATCGTTGATGCGTTTGAAATGATCGATATCAAATAAAATCACCCCACTCTTGGAAGCTGCATCCGCTACACAGGTAGAGAGAAACTCTTCGGCCACACGGCGATTGTAAAGTTGAGTGAGTGAATCTCTTTCTGAAAGTATTTGCATGAGCGCTCGTTCATCCTGTAAGGATGTGAGCCTCTGTTGTAATACGCGATGAAAGGGAACAAGGGTTGAAACAACCCCCGTGATCGGGCCGAGTGTCAAAGCCATTTCCATGCCGCGAGGACTCCAGAGCTCGGTCGGGTGAGCTATCAGATAGACCAGAACAGGTAAGGAGACGACAAGCCAAACCACAACAGCAGTGGTGATAACGGTCTGCGGAGTGGCAAATATAAACATGATGACGATGATGGCCATCGGAAAACTGCTCATTGGTGGCAAACGATCGACCAGCGTGACGTCGGGTAAGTAAATGGCTTGCCCAAGAGAAGTCCAGACTGGAAAAGCAGCTCCTCCCAAAAAGATTGTGATTAAGCTAACCCTCATTACTTTTTGCAGGCTTTCAGGGCGTAGATACAGCCAACACCACAGAAATGAAAAGACTAGAAACATCAGGGGAGGGAGGACCAGATCCATTAGATATGGGTCAGGTTCCAAATAATGATGGATAAGCGTCGCTGATCCCGCCGACATGACAGCGATCGCTAGGGTAGCTAGGGCAGTTCTTCGAATAAATGTTTCATCAGTGTGTAACATAACGTTTTGCGCTTCAGGGGACGGCATTGGGTTCTGAGATGTAGATCTAGATATCGCTCCGTTCCGTTGCAAACACTGGTAATATTGCCTAGATAAATTTACTGACTGCGACCCTATCCAAACGCGAGTTGATGAGGTTGCTTTTGACATTGTGTTAGATGGGCACATCCAGCATCGCCAGACATGCAATCTAAGTTGAATCCGTCAGGAATGAGAAGCCAAACTTACTTAATGAGCAGAATTCCCCCTATTATTTTTCCCCTCTTAGAACGTGTTTGAACAGATTTAGGCAGGCCTTCTGACCATTGCCGTGTAGAGCACCATCTCACTAGTAGGGGTATGGCAACGACTCGATACTGTTGGCGAATTTAAGTCCAGCTCTAAATCAATGAGATCTCGGTGATTTAGCCTAGAAGCTGAGAGCGAACTGACTGAGTTTGAGGCTCAATTCAGGAATTCGCCAACAATATCACGATTCATACAAAACAAAGGTCATGCTGCTCTTAAAGTCTTGTATATCAGTACTTTCATGATGTGATCTGCTTGCTTTTCTTTAAGATTAGGAGATCAGTTTTAGGATCTCTGACAGTTCAACTCAATCGTTATCTTCAGCTAGGTAGCTCATGGGTACCTAAAACTCTCTCTGATGCTAAGTTTTATGGGTAACCCAAGACTGATGCTACTTGCAGCTAGGACTTCTAGGCTCTAATGAGTGAGTACTCTTTCAAACACAAAGATTGCCTTGTTCGCATGGATCGCTCGACTCAGGTTCTATCCGTCGAGGTTAATGAGCGAGAGACAAGGCTGCGACCTCGCGATTGCAACCGCCTCGCATTCAGGTCAAACGATGATAGAGAAGCAATCCCCCTATTTTCATTTCACTCAGGACCCTTTGAACCTAGCCCTGCCCCTACCATTGCTGAAGAGGTCAGCGGAAAAACTGTCCCTTTAATGGCGTTTGCGTATAAAGCAAAACGCTTCAACGACTGGCTCTATGGCACCTTAGATCGTTCTGCCTTCCTTAGTGATTCTCCTGTCCTGGGTCGGCAAGCTTTGGTGAGCCAATTACGTGTAGCCCTAGACGATACAGCAGATCGAGTTGATCTCAAGGCTATGCTCTGTGCGGCTGAATATTTGGGTGGTGGGTCTGACCTCTCTCACCTCCCAGGCGAACTCCGGCTACGGGTCAAACAAGCACTGAAAGAGTTTGAGGCGAAACCGCTGGTGTCCCGTCCCATTGGGTTTTATTCAGCATCAGAGTCATTGCGCCGCCTTTTTCAGCATGATCGCATGTTGCAGCAGCCACTTGATCGCAATGCTGCACAAGTTTTGAGAGATGCAATTACACAAGCTCAACTGTTGAATGCATATCGCTGGCACCTTCAAGCCAATGAACAATTGACAGGACAATTTGCTGTTCCGTCCGTAATGGCTGAGTTATCTCCTGAAAATCAATATGCGTTGTTCCCACCTTCTAGGGCACCGGAGACCGATTTAATCAAGCAGCTCTATGGCAATGTCCCCATTCCTGATGACTTTTGCCTACTCGATGAAGTCATTGTACGGGTCAAAGGGGGACGCTTAGATCTGAGTCCAGCAGAAGACGATGGCTGGTATTTGCGAGAACTCTATGCTTTGGAAGCCCTGCTGAATCCGAGTTGCGATCGCCTTCGAGTCGGTCCTAAATATGGTGAAACGCTAGAGCAGCTCTTCAAGGGCCTCATGTCCCTGGCGCGCGAAACCCACATCAAGCAGCTTGAATCCCCCTACGCAGGCGGTGCCATGCTGAACTTGGCGATTATGCCTCATCTCCGGCTAGAACCTGTGCCACGTTACTACGAGCGCATGGCTCATAACTATGGCTGGTTACTGGATGGTTTAGTGGAGCTATGGGGTGAATCAGCATTGACCCGTGAGGTTCGCAATCGCAACGATCAACCCACGTGCATCCTAGATTCTCTGACTGAAATGCAAGCGCTCTTCTCTGGCGCAGCAGCGCTCTGTCGGGAAGACTTAGGGTTCCCAACGCCACCGATGGATGCGGTAGGATGCATGTCTCGGGGGCAGGCTCGCAAGTTTTTAAGCAATTGGAAACACGAGCCAGACCTTCTGGCCGACTGCAGAATGATGGTGCCGCTCTACCATGACGTTATGCGGAAAAAGACGCGGGTTTCGGTGGTATGTGGTGTGCTGAGTCAAAAAATATCCGTACAGTTTGAGCAAAAGCCACAGGTCCAGATTACTGATGCAACAGGTAGATCTGTGAATACTGATATCACGTGGTTGTCTTCTGCATACACATCAGTTTATCCGGTGCAATTTGAGTGTGATGTTTCAGATGTTCTTGATCGCGAAACCTTTCAGAATTTAGCAGATCAGCATCCTGTGCCTAGTGAACTAAAAGCTGTTCTTAAAGCCCTTTGACGCTTTCCCCCAACCCTAACGAGAAAGTAGACATTAGACGATCTCTAGCAAAAAATCAGGGAGAACATCTTCTCCTGACAGGGTAGCCGGAAGCTGAACCACTTCCACGGCTTGCCCTGTTCGATAAATCTCCACTGTTCGATCCTGGGGGTTAATCAACCATCCCAACCTCAAACCACTTCCAAGATACTCCTGCATTTTTTCTTGAAGCGGCTTCAATCTATCGCTTTCTGATGGCCGAAGGCCGGTCGGAGACCATCGCAGCTCAATCACAAAGTCAGGACAGATGGGTGGAAACCGCTTCTTCTCATCAGCAGATAGTGCATCCCAGCGATCTTGACGGATCCAGGCCGCGTCGGGAGAGCGATCTCCCCCACCCGGTAGCTTAAATACCGTAGAGGAACTAAATACCTTCCCCAATCCTGTGCGGCGATTCCAAATGCCTAAATCAATGATGTAGTCTGCTTCTTTTTCGCCACTTTCACCACCCACTGGAGGCATAATGATTAACTCCCCTGACCGACTGCGCTCCATTGCCACATCTTTGTTGTCCATACAAAGTTGGTAGAACTGGTCATGGGTCAACGTTATTAACGACTCCAGGTTGAGTGTAATAGCAGTCATGGCTGTGGCCTGCGCTCTTGCCTTCTTCCCTATCCTATCTATTCTCCCTACTTAATCCCCACATCCGTTTGTATTTTCGAGGTGAACAATCGATAGGCCAATATCATCTGATTCTACTGGCTAGTGTTGGACTGCCCGCCGAGGTAGATTTCACAACGCCCACACAGCAAAATCCCAGCTTGATTTCCCTTCGTATCGTTGCCATATCTCGATGACGTTGACGCAGTGTTAGCTAATCCCAAAAAATATGATAATGATTATCATTATATAAAACCCTGCTGGCAGCAAGTCTATCGATGAAACAGACAACTTCTTCCTATGACGTGGTGATAGTCGGTGCAGGGCCAGCCGGAGTAGGTTGTGCTGTTGTGTTGCAGGAGCTGGGCCTGGAAAACTTTATCTTGTTGGAACGGCAGCAGGTCGGAGCCTCCTTTAGCCGCTGGCCAGCGGAGATGAACTTGATCACCCCCTCGTTTCCGAGTCATGGTTTTGGCCTACTCGATCTCAATGCCATTACCTTGAAAACATCGCCAGCGATCGCCTTTCGCCGAGAACATATCAATGGCCAGCAGTATGCGCTCTATTTGCAAACGGTGGTCGATCACTTCCAGTTGCCTGTGAAGACAGGAACGGATGTTTTGGCAATTGAACCCCTTTCTCAGTGTCGCGGCTTTATCCTCAAGACTTCTGGCGGAGACGTCAAAACCCAGTTTGTGATCTGGGCTGCTGGAGAATTCCAATATCCAAAGTTAAATCCATTTTTGGGGGCAGACTATTGCATTCACAATTCTCAGATTCGCTCTTGGAAAAATTTGCCAGGGGATGAATTTACGATCATCGGTGGCTATGAAAGTGGTATGGATGCCGCGACCCACTTAGTCGCCTTAGGGAAGAGCGTCAGGGTTTTAGATCGGACTGGGGTGTGGGGGAACCAGGAGACGGATCCGAGTATTTCCTTGTCACCCTATACGCTGCAGCGCGTGATGTTGGCCCATCAAACGGGTCGTCTCGAATTGATCGGCAATGTCTCTATTGAGGAAGTCAAAAAAGTGTCAGAGGGCTATGCCGTCTTCAGCGAATACCAAAAATGGCTGACGGTTCATCCTCCGATTCTCTGTACTGGTTTTGAGACCAGTTTGCAGCAGATTGCATCGCTGTTTCTGTGGTCAGGGGGGCATGCCATTTTGAATGATGAAGATGAGTCTACGCTGACGCCAGGTCTATTTGTGGTTGGCCCTTCAGTCCGTCATCACGATGTTATTTTTTGCTTTATCTATAAATTTCGGCAGCGGTTTGCGGTAGTGGCTGATGCGATCGCACGTCGGTTAGACCTTGACCCTGCACCTTTAGAAATCTACCGCCAGCAAGGCATGTTTCTAGATGACCTGTCTTGTTGCGACAACGACTGTATCTGCTAGCCACTAGACCTCTTGTATGAATCCTACCTGAAGCTGCTCTTACCCTTTATGGATTGCACTCGCCCCCTACAGCCCCCCAATTCTGATACTGCTGGCGACATTTACGTCCAGTTATGTTGGGCGATTATATCGATGGCTTTTACCCTTGCACTCGTCCCCTAAATCCCCCACCAGTGGGGGACTTTACCTATTTCTCCGCACAGATATGCAAAATCAGATTTGAGAGAACAATGCTTGAGATTTTCGGTCCTATTATCCAGCTTAATTATAGGCTCAAAGTCCCCCAGAATGGGGGATTTAGGGGGCTGCAAAAGGCTTTGCTATGTAAACAAATGCTGATTTCGCCAGTGGCTCTACTACTGGGGAGAGAGCAGCGTGATCTTGTCCGATTCTGTTAATGATCCGCCATGCTCCTGCTTACTTCACCAGCCCAGCGCTCGATCGTCGTGATCGGTAAAGAGAATACGGGCAAATCTCAACTGGTTGCCTCCCTTACGGGATGTTTGCCTTATAGCATTAACTTCCGTGGCTCTACGATTGCCTGTGACACCTATGTCGGCGGCGGACTGACAGTTGTAGATACCCCCGGTATTTTGTACCGTTCTGATCGGATCACCACTCAAGCTGCACTGGCACAATTAGAAGCCCATGACACCGTGTTGCTAGTGATCAAAGCAACCCATGTGGATGAAGATCTAGCGGATTTATGGCCCTTGGTAGTGGGGAAGCGGGGCATTGTCGTGATCACGTTTTGGGACAAAGCGTCTCAAGCTGGGTTTACCCAGCAGATTGTTCAATGCTGGGACCAAACCTCGAATCTGGCGTTTATCCCCGTTGATGCAAGACATCTAACCCCAGCCCAGCACCACAACATTCGGGCAGCCTTGCAAGAGCCGACTATATTTTCCTCACGGCAACCTATTCTGGCTGGCTGGCGGATTGAACCGCGACCAACATTATTAGAACATCCACAGTTTGGCTGGTTGGTAGCGATCATTCTCTTACTTCTGCCGACCCTACTTGCGGTTTGGTTTGCCAATAGCTTTGCGGCAGTTGCCGATCCTCTGATGCAAGCGTTGATCCAGCCTCTGATAGACGTTCTGGCTAATATACCTCTGACTTTGCCCAGGGAAATGCTGATTGGGCGTTATGGCTTGCTGACCATGGGACCGTTGCTATGGGTTTGGGCTGTGCCGACCGTTATTCTCTATGCGTTATGTCTGGGAACTTACAAGGCCAGTGGCTTGGTAGAGCGGATCACGGTTGCTCTCCATCCACTGTTGCACCCCTTGGGGTTATCTGGACGGGATCTGGTGCGGGTCGTGATGGGATTTGGCTGTAATGTGCCAGCGGTGATCAGTACCCGTGCCTGTTCGAGTTGCGCTCGCAAAACTTGTATGTCGGCGATTGCCTTTGGTTCCGCCTGTTCTTACCAATTTGGTGCCACGCTAGCAGTGTTTAGTGCAGCCCATCGGCCTGGCTTAGTGATTCCTTACCTGGGTTATCTCACTGTGACAACGCTGGTCTACACTCGCTTGATTGCTCCTAAGTCGGCTCGTTCGCGTCACAACCAGTTGATGATTGAACACCGCACGTTTTTGGAAAGACCCCGCTGGGCCACCATCTGGCGAGAAACCCAAGGTACGCTGTATCAGTTTTTTACCAATGCCATTCCCATTTTTGTGGCCATTACCTTGATCGCATCGATTTTAGATCAGCTGAGTCTTCTGAGTGCTGCTGCATCTATTATTCATCCCCTAATGCAGATCTTTCGCCTCCCACCAGAAGCAGCCTTGCCTATGATTCTGGCCTCTATTCGCAAAGATGGTCTGCTGCTCTTTGCTGAACCTGAAACCCTCTCTGCTCTCACACCGCTGCAAATTCTCACAGGAGTCTACCTGGCAGGTGTCTTGTTGCCTTGTTTGGTCACGGCCCTGACGATTGCCCGAGAACAGTCTCTCCGATTTGCCCTAGCGTTAATGGGTCGTCAGGCAATAGCGGCAACTTGCTTCTCCTTGATCTTGGCTTGGGGTGGGTACTGGTGCTCAGGTGCATTAGCCAACGAGGGCCACCCCTCATCAACATCATCTGATCTGTGGCAGTTTCATGCCATGACTGAGCTGCCTGGTCTACGAGCTAGAACGGAAACTTACGCAAATACAGAATTTTCAAGTTTTTTACCACGCCCTAGACTTTTTGGGTCTGTGCCAAAACTGATTGAAGTAGGGGTTGCAGTTCTATGAAGCACCGGATTTACCCCCTGGATCGTATTGCCATTACTGTGATGGCTATTCTCACCATCTTGATCGGCTTAATCATCATGGGGGGTGACCATGCGGTACCCATTGTTCGAGACTTTAGTTGGCAAGAGAAACGGGTTGGCATGGAAGATACCGCTTTTATCTTGTCGTTTAATCGAACTATGGATTGGCCCAAGGTGGAAGAAAACCTGACCTTAACTCCTGAGTTGCCGGGAAAATTGAGCTGGTCTGGCCGACGACTGGCCTATACGCTGACTGAGCCCATGCCTTATGGGACTGAATTCAAAGTCCAGCTGAGCCAAGTGGAAGAAGTTGGTCTGAGTCCCAATGTCCAGCCCAAGGTGATGCAGCCGTTTGCGGGGACGTTTCGGAGTCGCGATCGCGCCTATGTCTACATCGGAGTTAATGGGGAAGAATCTGGGCGGTTAATTCTTCAGAATTTAACCCAAGACCAAAAAACGATTCTAACGCCTAACGACCTAGTCGTCACAGAATTTAAGCCGTATCCCTATGGCGATCGCATTTTATTCTCTGCTACGGCCAAGCGTCTTGTCTCGGAAGGAGAGTTTAACCCAAAGCTCTACACAGTAACGACAGGGTTACAGGCCAATCCCCCTGATCTAAATAACAGTTCTCAAAAACCCCCAGGTGAGATTGAAGAGGTCTTGGATAACCAGAGATATCAAATTCTCAAATTCGACTTAGCTGCAGACGGCAGCCGAATTGTTGTCCAGCGGGCACTGAAAGAAGGGGCAGGCTTAGGCCAGGTCAGTCTTTGGCAACTGCCTACAGGTAAATCGATCCAGCTGTTGGAGAAGGTCGAAGGAGGCAATTTCTTGATTGCCCCTGATAGCCGATCCCTCGTGATTGCCCAAGGACAAGGACTGGCCATCTTACCCCTAGAAGGCAGTGAAAATGATCAGCCCTTGGAGTTTCTGCCCAAATTTGGGATGGTTTTAAGCTTCGCAAGAGACGGATCAGCCGCTACGATGCTTAAGTTCAACCCCGATTTCACTAAGTCTTTGTTCTTAGTCACGACTCAGGGCCAGCAAACGGAACTGCTCAAGACAAGTGGCTCAATTCTCAGAGCGACCTTTGACCCCAAAAAACAGTTCCTTTACTGCTTGCTGACTCAGGTCAGCGCTGGCGAAGAGTATGTAGAAATCCCTTATCTGGCCACAATTGACTTAGCCACCCAAAAAGAAACTCGGCTCTTAAATCTACCTAATCAGCGTGATACAACTATGGCCCTCGCTCCAGATGGTTCAGCGTTGCTATTCGATCAAGCGATTGAAGCGAGTCCCAACAATCCAGAGATTTCTCAGACGAATCAAGGCAGTTCAGTGACCACCAGTAATCTGTGGATTTTGCCCTTAGACAGTAGTAATCAGCAGCCTGCTTCCGTTGGCTCAGGCATTGACCCACAATGGTTACCGTGAGGGCCACAATTAATCTTCTGTAATTACCTGAAGTAGCTGCATTCCTCTGGTCGTTAACCCAAAAAGACTTAGGGCTAAATCGTAATATTGACGGACTCTTTAAGAACGGCTGCTATCATAAAATGAGAATGATAATCATGTTTGATAATCTTGTGATTTGCCAAAAAACTGTTCTCATTCCAGGTGCAGTAAGGAGTTGAGCATGCCAGAGAAACTAACCCCTCATCAGCGGCGCGTGTTGGAAGTCCTCTTTTCCACGCCCCAAGAGTTCTCTGCTCAGGATCTGCACCAAGAGTTAAAAAAACAGCAACAACGAGTGGGGTTGGCAACCATTTACCGTGCCCTCAAGGTTCTCCAACAGCATGGCAAGGTGCAAACGCGTACTTTGACGAATGGTGAAGCAGTCTATAGTATTGCTTCTGCTCATCGGCATCATCTGACTTGTGTCAACTGTGGCACTTCCATGCCATTGCTGAACTGCCCAGTCCACGAGTTAGAACAAGAGCTTGCCCAAACCCAGAAATTTCAAGTCTTTTACCACACCCTAGAATTCTTTGGCCTATGCCAGAACTGCGCTGAAGTGGGGGCTTTAGCCTAAATAAAGGAATTTAGGTAAGCCTCAAGTAGAACATAGACGCTAAAGGTTCTTAACCCCTAAAACGGCGATAAATCCAGGGTAAAACCTGGTAATATCTCTTCTCCTGACAGTTGAGTTGGCAGCGATCGCACTTCTGTATCTTTCCCTGGTTGATAAATTTCTACTTGCTGATCCTGTGGATTGATTAGCCAACCGAGCCGCACGCCGTTTTCTGCATATTCCTGCATTTTCGCTTGTAGTGCAGCTAGGTCATCGGTCCGAGACCGTAACTCAATCACAAAATCGGGAGCTAGGGGTGGGAATCGTTCTTGCGCTTCTCTTGAGAGGGTATCCCAGCGACTTTGTTCGACCCAGGCAACATCCGGTGATCGCTTCGCACCATTGGGCAATTGAAACACCGTTGAAGAACTAAATACCCGACCTAAGCCAGTACGCCGATTCCAAATCTGCACATCTGCATTCAAATCAGATTCACGACTTCCACTTAGACCGCCCACTGGAGGCATAACGATTAAATCTCCCTGTGCGGTCATTTCAAAGCGTAATCCTTCATTTTGACGACAAATGTCGTAAAACTGCGCTTCAGTTAATGCTGCTTTTGAAGCATTGATGGTCAGCGTTTCCATAGACAGCTTACTCAGTGTGACTCAAATGTTGCCTATGCTCTGATTCTAATTGGAAAGTGTTGGCGATCGCGACTACGCCCCCAGAGCAAGGTAACCCACCACCTGGATTTCTCACCAGCCCTAGATTAGTTTGCCTATAGCCGTCTGCAGGTTTGCAGAGAATCTTGCAAACAACACACTCTGTATTTTGGTTGAGCTTCGGTGTCTTTGGAATCTAACGTTCCTGTTGAGCGGTTATCAGTAGACTTCGTATGCATTGCCATCCGGCAATAACCCGCTTCAACAGAATTGTTTGATGCAGTCTGGGATAACCATTGTCTAGTCTCGTTTATAGAACGACTCGCCGCGTTGACAATACCCAATAGTATCGCGGATATCGATGACTGCACTCACCATACCAATGACACACACATACACGATGAACCAGTACAAGCCATCATCCAATGTTTGTGTAGCCAGGAGATACAGTAGGTAAGGGAGTATCAACAGCCAATGGGCGTGCCCGATGGGGCCGATGAGTTTTGAGAACGGTCGGCGACGATGAACTTGACTCCCAATCACAAAGGACAACACCCGACCCAGCAAAATCACCAAACCTGGCGTTTCGCCAATGAAATACAGACCACCTAGCACTTGTGGCAGTGGATAGAGTATTGCCCATACCCGGATTGTCCAGGGCAGCGAACCCATGGCGTTCCAAAACTGAACTAAGTCTTTAAAGAAGCTCATAAACTAACGAAGCTATAACGTGGATGAAGAGGGGATTGTCGTCAGATCAGCGAACGGGGTTTGCAAATTCTAAGCTTGACATCTGCTGCATCAGTGCGATGGCTTTCT
The DNA here is from genome assembly GCF_000018105.1 of Acaryochloris marina MBIC11017. GTDB lineage: Bacteria > Cyanobacteriota > Cyanobacteriia > Thermosynechococcales > Thermosynechococcaceae > Acaryochloris > Acaryochloris marina. The sequence goes on along the minus strand of NC_009925.1, from coordinate 3,060,036 downwards.
CGACCAGCTCAGGCCCCGCTTTCTCAGGTGAACCTGCATCAAATGGAGGCGCAGGATCGTACTCCAGTAAGAGTTGAATCATCTTGGCGGTTTCTTCGCCGCACAGGATACTTGCAACCGTTAGACCAAAATCTATCCCGGCCGTCACGCCTCCCCCTGTGATGCGATTGCGATCGACAACAACACGCTCGTTTACAATCTCAACGCCCTGATTTGTCATTAGTTGTTCGCGCATGCCCCAATGGGTCGCTGCTCGATAGCCCTCTAGCAACCCTGCTTTTGCTAGAAACTCTGCCCCACTACAGACAGAGGTAATAAACCGCGCCGTTTTGCCTTGTTTATGGAAAAAGTCCAGCACTTCTGGATCATCTACGACTGCCCGCTGTTCTAAACCGCCGCCGACACAAATAACATCCAAAGGTGGACAAGTTGAAAATGTGGTATCTGGCACGATCACTAAGCCGTCATCGCAGGTAATTGGAGCTAGCGTTTTCCAAATCCGATGCAGTTCGACACCGGGTAGTGCACCGAAAACTTGATGGGGGCCCACCATGTCTAGTGAGGTCATGCCAGGATAAAAGACCAAGCCAATGACGTGCTTTTGTGGGGCAGGCATGAATTAATTTCCTTATTTTGATCGTTGTTGAATCTATCCCTATGCTATGAATAACGGCCCAGTGCGCCTAGTCCTCGATCGGGTACTCTTTTCACGACCATGACTCTTTCTTTGAAGCTTTTATTTGAAGAAACTCACCAGTGTAAGCATGAGGATGACTTGCGATCGCACCTAGCGCCGAAGGTGGGTGAGTACTTTACAGCGAAGCGATCAGGGATCTTTTTCTTTGACCAGCTTCTCTCGGAGCCTAAGTTTCAGGGCATTCTAAACATCGTTCTCTCCCTGGAACACAATCCGCTGGCGCGCTACCTTGCGGAATGCCATACCCCTGTCCATGAAGGATTAGTGACAACACCCAAAGCTTGGACATTGATCTGTCCTCGACCGGATCATTGGCATGTGATGGCAGGACCGATCGTTAACTGCGGTCAGTTAGTCGGTGCAGTGGGTTGTACTCGCGAAAAATCGATGCCAGCCTTTGATCATCAGGATTTAGCTGATTTAAGTGCGGTTTGTTTGCACCTGTCTACCTGGACGACTACAGTGCGATCGCAACAAAGCACCATGAACTCTCAGAACCCATTGTTGAGCACCAAACGGTTAACGCCGCGTGAGTTGGAGATCGCCAATTTAGTTGCTTTAGGACGAACCAATGCAGAAATTGGCAAGGAACTTTGGATCACCGAAAATTCTGTCAAACAGGCTCTAAAGCGAATGTTTCGTAAGCTCAAAGTTTCGTCGCGGACAAAAATGGTTGCACAACTTTTTGCGACACAAACTTGTAGTGTGCGTGAGGAAGAACCTCAATCCAACGCTCACCTGTAACCTTTCGCTTAGCTTTTATCAAGCAATTAGCAGTAGCAGCCGGACTGTGAGTATACATCAGTCGTATAACATATCTATGAATAATATTTACGTATAAAACCCTATTTCAGCGGATTATATGCCAGGTATCGGATAATAACTTCACTTCTGCCCCAATTGAGACAACTCACTGAAGCAAGGTAGAGGATCATCAACACAAAATAGATTGAGTAGGTGAGTCAACAACGGCTACCGATCTACGCTTAAGTTAACCTTCTTCTTCACGCGCAACGGCCACGAAAATATTAGTGTCTGAGACAATCTTCACGCATTTAATTGTACTTTTAAGATAACAAGCACAAGCATGCTTCCCAATTCTTCAGCACAAAGAAAGGCAAAATTTCTTACGAACTAAAATTTAACTGTCATTCATCAGGGGTACGAGCAGAATTATAAAATACACAACTTGAAGGGAATTTTGAGTATCCCTTGCGTGGCAAGATTATGTACTTTTGACAAGCTTGAACAGGTCTTTAGTCACAGCAGCGGTAATATACTGCTTTGCAATGTCCCTTTTTTCTTCATCCAAGTTCGTTAGTGATAAAAATCGATTTATTATCTTACGATTCTCACGAGCATACAGGATATCATTCTGGCTATTCACATTACTACCTCGATGAAATATAACTAGCCGACAAGATTCCCCTAGTGTGCTGCCAACTTTTTCCCACCACATCTGATCAGATTTACCAATCGAACAGCCAAACACAAATATTAGGTTCGCTGCAGATATAACTTGCATGCAGCGATCATCTCTCGTATGCCCTAACTCTTGATTGTGCATGGGCTTAACAATGGCCTCGACAACCTCCTGAGACAGACGTAATTTTTCATTTTCAATTTGTTCCTCATCATTTACTCCTAGTACGAGACCATCTTCAAGATATCCATGTATGTGGTCAATACTATTTAGTAAAACTTGTACGCCTTTATTATTTGTGCCAATCGGCTGACTAGTGGCATTTTTGCCAAGTATTTTTTCAATTGTTTGAGTATAATTAAATGTCAAAATGTTAGTGTTTATATTACCTCCGAATTTTCGATACCAATCTGTTAGTTTATTTCTTTCTCTCTGAGATAAAACTCTTTCAGGCTCAACAAGATCTCTCAACAATACGGACTTGTCAAATGCAGAGTAGTCAAAACTATCTTCTTCAAGATCAAGATAGTCTCTTAGATTGTCTACTATATCGAAATAGAAAATATCGAAGTCATTTTGATCTTTTAGTCTTGAGGTATAGCGCCCCAATTGAAGCTCTAGATCAGACCAGTTTTCTGTATTTGAATCTATATTTTCCTTTAACTCTTTGATTACTTCGTTTGATGAAACTTGTTTTTTATAGTAGTTGTAAAAATCGGAGTAGCTGGTGTTTAATCCCAGGTTAAGATCAAATCCATTTCCCAAAATAAAAACAACATTCATATATTTTTATCTATGCTGTAGTTCAATTGACTGAGCAATTGAGGGTCTCGAAGAGTTTACACAATGATCTTTCTCAATCATTTTCGATGAAGGTTCTTGTACATAACTATGGATACGTCAGGCTATCGCATAACACATCTATAAGTAATGCTAGGTACCACCTATCGTATAACACCTTCTCTCAGTGGATTATAGGCCAGATGTTGGAGAATTCTCCAAAATAAAGGGTTATTCCGATATTGTGTCGCATAACACCCTCACTTCCACCCCAATTGCGATCATTCACTGAATCAAGGTAGAGAATCATCAACACAGAACAGATGGACTGGGTGAGTCAAAAACGGCTACTGATCTGCGATTAAATCAACTGATGTTACTCACTCATGCAGTTTGTTGGCATCGGCTGGTGAGAAATCCAGAACCTATCCCATCGCCTTGAAAAGCTAAAGCTAAGGTAAAGTCGCCAAACTGACGTCGAAATATTTGTAGAATGATAATCGTTATCTCAACCATTCTCCGATGAGGTCATCGTCATGGTTACCGCTGCAATAGATACCGTCCCTGTCACCGTTCTAACGGGCTATCTGGGAGCCGGAAAAACAACCTTACTCAACCGCATTCTCACCCACGAACATGGCAAAAAAGTAGCCGTGATTGTCAATGAATTTGGTGAGGTGGGCATTGATAATCAGCTGGTGATCGATGCCGATGAAGAAATCTTTGAAATGAACAATGGCTGCATCTGTTGCACCGTGCGAGGCGATCTGATTCGGATTATTGGCAACTTGATGCGACGACGAGATAAGTTCGACCATATGGTGATTGAGACCACAGGGCTAGCGGATCCAGCTCCGGTGATCCAGACCTTCTTTGTGGATGAAGATATGCAGACCCAGCTCAATCTGGATGCGATAGTGACGGTCGTGGATGCCAAGCATATCCACCAGCATTGGGATGCGGATGAAGCCCAGGAGCAAATCGCTTTTGCGGATGTGGTGTTACTCAATAAAACCGATTTAGTCAGCGAAGCGGATTTGGCGGATCTGGAAAATCGAATCCGGTCCATGAATGCCATGACCAAAATTTATCGCACTCAGGATGCGGCAGTGGAGATGGAGTCCATCTTAGGTGTGAGTGCCTTTGATCTAGACCGAGCTTTAGAGATCGACCCTGAGTTTTTGGGAGAAGATGCCCATGAGCATGACGAAACCGTAGGGTCGGTGGCCTTAACAGAATCGGGGGAGATTGATGGCGAACGGCTCAACGGTTGGCTAGGCAATCTGTTGCAAACCAAGGGGCCTGATATCTTTCGGATGAAGGGAATTTTGAATATTGCCGGAGAAGATCAGCGATTTGTGTTTCAGGGGGTCCATATGTTGTTTGATGGCCGTGCAGATCGCCCTTGGAAGGCTAGCGAAACCCGCAAGAATGAGTTGGTGTTTATTGGCCGCAATTTAGATGAAGATCAGTTAAGAAAGGGGTTCCAAGCTTGCCTCGTGTAACTCAGCCACGACTTGGACGCAAATGGCGTGGGCGTTTAGATGATTATGTGACGGCCATTGCCTGGTCACCCAATAGCCAGCAGGTGGCCGCCTGCGATGGAGCGGGTAATGTTCAATGTCTCAATCGAATCACCCAACAAACCCATAGTCTGCAAACGGGCACCGGACAGTCAGTGGATGCATTGGCTTACTCCGCTGATGGCCGTTTTCTCGCAGCAGGAGGGCAAGATGGCCGTGTTTCGATTTGGGAGATGAGCGGCGACGCACCGACGCTGTTTACCTGTTTAGAGAACCCTCGCACCTGGGTGGATCAACTGGCCTGGCATCCTCGGCGTCCAGAATTGGTGTTTAGCCTGGGGCGCTATGCCCAGGTTTGGGAGGTTGAGACCCAGCAAGTCCTGACGACTCTCGCCTTTGAAAACTCTTCCGTTTTAGATTTAGCCTGGCATCCGCAACAGGATTGGCTGGCGGTCGGTGGCCATCAAGGGGTCAAAATTTGGCAGGATTGGGATCAAGATCCCGCCATTCGAGAGCTTCCAGGATCGAGTATCTGTGTCTCTTGGTCGCCGGACGGGCAATATTTAGCGTCAGGAAATTTAGATCGCACTATGGTGGTGTGGCCTTCAGAAGAAGACGTACCCTGGCGGATGACGGGTTTCCCTGGCAAAGTTCGGCAAATAGCCTGGTCAGCGGATGCTGAATCCGTTGATGCTGACCCCCTGCTGTCCGCAGCCAGTGGTAACTGCATTACGACTTGGCACCGCCTAGGCAGTGGCTGGGAAGCAGAGCTGTTAGAAGAGCACACGCAAGCAGTCAATGCCATTGCCTTTCAGCCTAATACCACTCTTTTAGTATCTGCTGCAGCGGATGACTTTCTCTGTCTGTGGCAAGGTGGGGGTAAGCTAGTCCAAGCGCAAAAAAGTATCAGTGGTTCAGCCCTGGCTTGGAGTCCAGATGGTCAGACCCTAGCTTTAGGGGGCCAGCAAGGAGAATGGCAGCTTTGGACCCAAAGTGCACGAGGTCAAGGATTTTTCTAGTTGTTGAATGGGGAGTAGTTCTAATGGATTTGTTTAAAGCATCCACGCCTAAAGCGGATCCAGAACAGATTGCACGGCTGAAAGCCTGGGTGTATGAAGCCTTCGCCATTCCTGCGGATATCCCGGTATCCATTAGTCAGTTGGCCTGTCATGAGCCGGGTTGCCCACCGATAGAAACGGTGATTGCGATCATGACCCAGCCCCCTCAGCAATATAAGCTCCATCAGGCCGTTCATGAGATTGCTAAGCCAGATGTTGATGCTCTCTGTAAATCTTTGGGTTAAGGTCTGGTGAGTGTTCTTTTGTTCAGTGATATAACGCCCCGTGACCTGAGCCAGCGGGGCGTTATGCTTCATGAAGGCTGAGCTGTATTAGTTGGCGCTATAGGGTAGGGATGAATGATGCAGATTAATCTTTAAGTTGCCATTTTCATCTTTAACGTAACCAAGGGTAAACTCCACTTTGACTTCTTCACCATCGGTTTTGGTGAAGAAGTAATTTCCCATTGCTACAGCTGAGTCATCGTCAACGATGATGCCTTCGTTTTCCCAGCGAACTTTAGTGTAAGGTGCAAGGGCAAACCCCTTGTCTTCCTTCAAATCTTGACCGATGAAATAAGACAAAGCTTCTTGCTTAGTCCCTCGGAATTGATCCTCAGACGCTAAGGTGGGCTTGAACAAAACGGAACCCATATCAAACCCATAGAACTTATCAATATGGGCGATAGCGGCTTGTTTAGGGTCTTCAGCTTTACCGATTTCTACAATGCCATTACCCCACGCGGCTTGTGCTGCTTCGACTTCTTCAGTGGTGATATCGGAAGCGTAAGCGCTTGCAGGGATGAGGATACTCGCTAAAGCAAGAGTTAATGCTTGTTTCTTCACTTTTATCTCCAAATAAATAAAAAAACTTAAGCCTGTGCTGATTTTTCAGCCAGGCTATAAGGATATGAACGATCCCAATTTTATAAGATTTAAGGAGAATTTTATATTTGATCCATGGTGCAATCGAGAGGAAAGCACAGTGATATTCTCAAAACTACTGTTGTTTTTGGCAGTGGGTTTGTGATGGCCGTTAGCGTACCTTTGGGCGTTCGCAGGACTTAGCTCCTTCTCTGGAGGCAGGCCAGTCAGAGACCATCGCCATGCTCCAAGCGCTCTTTAGGCAACGAATCTGGGTGCAAACGCCGATAAACTCGAACAATCTACATCCAAAGGGAGGAGTTGCTCGTATTCTATATGTGAGCAACAGCCAAGCGTCGGCTTACGCTGCTCAAAGAATGCACAATCCTAAAAGGAATTCTCCATTATGAAAACGACGACTAAAGCCGTTGCTGTTACCACTGCTTTATCCGGTGTGCTGGCTCTCGGCCTAGTGGCAACTCAATCGGATGATGCGGTTGCTGGTAAGCCCGGTTATGAAAAGTGCGCCGGTATCGTCAAGGCTGGTCTCAATGACTGTGGTACTAGCAAGCATGACTGCTCTGGTAAAGCCACCGTTGATAATGATCCAGAAGAGTGGATTTATGTGCCTGCTGGCACCTGTGAAAAGATTGTTGGATCTACCTTGAAAGAAGCTGCCCCCCCTGCTGAAGCGGTTGAAGAAGGCAAGAAAGAAGGTTAGGTCGTTTCAATCATGCAAAGTTTGAGTGCCTGCTTGTGAAAAGCAGGCACCTTACGTTTTGGAGTATTTTATGGTTGCCATGACTGCAATTCAGGGTGCTGGGATTGGGTTGCGATCGCAACATTACGCCCATATCCTCACCCATCAACCAGCCATACCCTGGCTAGAAGCCCTCTCCGACAATTATTTGGGGGGTGGATTGCCCCTGTATCACCTAGAACAAATTCGAGCCCAGTATCCGATCACCCTCCATGGCGTTAGTCTGTCCCTGGGGTCAGCAGATCCGCTGAATATGGACTACCTAACTCAGCTCAAGCAACTGGCGGATCGGATCGAACCGGTTCATGTCTCTGATCATCTGGCCTGGGTGTCCGTCAACGGCCATTACTTCAATGACTTAGCACCGCTGCCCTATACGGAATCAGTGCTCCATTACGTTGCCGATCGGATTTCGCAGGTACAGGAATTTCTCGGTCGCCGGATTTTGATTGAGAACCTATCGCCCTATCTTCAGTTTCGCCACAACAGCCTGACCGAATGGCAGTTCTTAGCCGCCCTTTTAGTTGAGGCCGATTGTCATCTGCTTTTGGATATTAACAATGTCTATGTCAATGCCACCAATCATGGCTTTGACCCCTTGGATTATCTGGATGCGTTGCCCGTCGATCGGATTAAAGAGATCCATCTAGCGGGTTATGAAGAGCAGGACCACTTTTTATTTGATACCCACGGCTATCCAGTCCAGCCTGGAGTCTGGACGCTCTATCAGCAAGCGCTCCAGCGGTTTGGTCCGGTGCCGACGTTGATTGAATGGGATACGGATATTCCCAGCTTTGATGTTTTGATGGCCGAAGCCCAGCAGGCCGACACCTATCTATGTCAACACCGCCCCCAGAATTAAGAGAGTTACAGCGGTTGTTTTATGGTGCGATCTCAACCAAAGATGCCGACAGCATCCAGCAGCTCCAACCTCAAATGCGCAGCACTGAACACCTCTCCTTCGAACGAGGTTTATCGGCTTACCAAGGCAGCGTCGTCGGTAAATTGAGCCGTGCCCTCGAAGATATTTATCCCGTCTGTTGTCGGTTGGTGGGGGTCCAGTTTTTTACCGCCATGGCTCGGCAATATATCCGCCGCAATCCCTCTCAATCCCACGATCTCGGAGATTATGGGGAACAGCTCCCGGCATTTATCGCAGCGTTTGAACCAGCGGCTTCGTTACCCTATCTGCCGGATGTAGCCCGCTTAGAGTGGCATTGGCACTGCATCTTTAACAGTTCAGACCAACCGGGTTTAGATTTGGCGGCCTTGGGTCAAGTGCCGCCTGACCGTTGGCCCGAACTGGTGCTCCAACTCCCCGACCATAGTGTCTTAATGACCTCCCCCTATCCGGTTCACCGAATTTGGCAAGTGAATCAGGCCAATGCCGCCAGTACCGAGACCATCGATCTAAATGAAGGCGACGTGAATCTGTTTCTCTGGCGAGACCAGTATGAAACCCGCATTGACTTGCCCAATGTTGCTGAGTGGCAGCTCCTACAGGCGTTTGCTTCCGGTGCTCCGTTTGGAGAGATTTGCGCCCAGTTTGAGCACAACGATGAGATTGACGTGGCAGCCTTGCTTCCAATCTGGGTTCAGCGAGGATGGATATCCGGATTTATGCTTGGCTTAGATGAGAATAGTTAGGCTCTCATGGAAGCTTTCGATCAAATCAACAGAAGTAAGTATCTGTACCTCGAATCAATTACCGAACCAGAAGATAATACTCTACGTCTAGTCTTAGCCGAAGCTACAGCGAATGGCCCAGAGCATGACATGGAAATAGCTGGTACAACAATATCTGGGCTGCGTAACATTGAAACTACCGAAGGCTGTGCTATTTATGAAATATTTTTTGCTGAGTACATTTGTTACAACGTCGCGAACGAGTCTTATGCCGATAATGCACCTCAAGACAACTACGTCGGCAAGTTAGCTCGTCTTTACAAAAGTTCGGCTTATCTAGAGTTTATGGAGGTTAGCACGTTCGCCACTTCTGACTACCCAGGTCCATTCAGCCACTATGGTTTTTGTTGCCTAAATCATTGCGTTGATGTTATTTCAACCACAAAGCCACAGATTGTGTGTCGTGTTGTAACCTGATACCAATTCACTTATTGAGTGACCTTTATAGTCAAAGCATCCAAGATATAAGAATATCCCGTTAGAGAAGCCACCACCTTCTGGGAGAGGGTATTGATATGCTCAAATAAAGCGGTCTCCAGTGCCCCAATAGAATCAAAGTTTTTGCCTTTGAAAGGCTTTCTTAGGTCCTGCCATAATCGCTCTGCCGGATTGAGTTCTGGACTATGAGACGGCTGTACAATCGGCAACACATTCTCAGGCCATCGAACCCAAGTCGCCATATGGGCTGCGGCTTGATCTATTTGCATCAGATTGAGACTCTGGGGAAACGCCAAGCTGAATTGCTCCAGGAAGCGCTCAAAACAAACACTATCGAGATGAGAAAACCGATAGAAGAAACTGTCTCCTGTGAGAGGTTCGACAGCGCCATAGAGCCAGAAAGCCTCTCGGGGCCACTGTACCGTCACCACAGGTTTGACACCCCGCAACGTTAGAACCCGACCCGTGAGTGTCTTGAGTCCCCAGCGGCTTTCATCCATGCACCAGTAGCGCACTGGGTGTCCTTGGGCAAAATAGCGGGTCATTACCTCAATCACACGAGGAAGTTTTTTAATAGGCTTGTTGTTGAGCTTCCTCTGTCTTGCGTGAGCGAGGTCGAGGAACTTTGAGCTTGGCTTTGAGCCGATAATGCACGGTTTGATGAACCGTTTTGTAGGGTACGTCTAATCCACACTCATCTAAAAGCCATTGTTGAATCGCCCCGTAGCTCTCAAAGCCCCTGGGGTCAGCTAGACGAGCTTTCAGCTTTTCGAGGACCTCTCCACCAATCATGGGGGGCTTCCCAGGAGAGGTAGGAATCTCCAGCATTGCCTGTAATCCCCCTGATTTATAGAGTTTGATCCAGCGATACACCGTGGATTCCCCTCGTCCGGTCAGGGTTGCCAACTCCATGCGAGTGGTGACTTGACCACTTTTGAGCCAGTAGAGGGCTTGCAAGCGTTCTTTGCGACGACCGGAGGATTGTTGACGTAATAAACGTTTGAGTGTGTCTTCACTTTCACAGATATCAATTCGTAAGGGTCTGGGCATGAGGGATAAGTATCAGCAACGCGCTACTCCCATAATACAAGTCACACATATATGGAATTGGTATGACAAGGGTCTGCAAGGGACGCTCGGCACAAGCTATTTGCCAATGCTTTGAAATAATTCTCGCACCCCTGAGACCTATCCGTTAGATCAATGGCACTGACTTAAGCTCAATCAAACAGCTAGCTTAGCTTTGAGAGCAGAGCGAGGTTGTCGCATTCGCGGGAAAGATTTGGGTCTGCGTTTGACGACTCTCGGTTCGTGCCGATTCGGTCGAGAGGGTAATAGATCGGCTGCCATGGTCTCAAGTAGATGAGTAAACAACCGCTTTCTGGTCGCACGGTTGGCTGTCGCCAACAAAGCAAGCATCTGATTGAAGTGTTGTCGTGCTCCTTGCACAGACAGTTGAGTTCTAGCATTATCTGCTAGCGGTGCCGCAAGTTCCATGAGACTTCTGAGTAGGTTATAGCCCAACAAATGTACCCAAATGTCCTTGCGCACCATATCCGGAGTTTTGGCACTGAGCATCTCCATTTTTAAGGTGGTTTTGAGATGGCGCAGATTGACTTCCGCCATTGGCCAACGCCAGCCATACAAGCGAGTCAGTTGCCCAGCGCTGTAGCGTTGAGCATCCAGCAGCGTCGTCACCACAATAATGTGCTGGTCGCGAAAGCCCTTAAGGGATAAGCGCAAACACACCTCTCTAACGACCAATGTTTGAGGAATCAGGGCAAAATCTTGCTCACTCATGTGCTCAGGCCGTTGGGCTGGCTTATGCCATGTCACCTGATGATCACCAATGCCATGCTTGTTGCCTTTGCGGAAATCAGTCTTGCGAGCATGATGTTTACGCAACACTCCATCAGCCCTGTGTTGTTGAATGATGGCTAGATCAACATAGCTGCCATAAGCTTGGTCCGCCATGACCACATCACCGACCTCAAGGTCTTGATAGAGCAAACGACTCATGACAATTTCACTGGTGTCCCAGGAGGCAATACAAGCTGACGCCACTGCACCGGTAACCAAGCAGAAGAACACTACCAAGCGAGCGATGGGAAAACCACAGCCTGCTGTTTGATTGCCATGTTGTGGATATGATGCTTGGTTGGCCGCACTATCAGCCATCAACACGGTGGTTCCGTCGTAGACCTTGACGGGCCGACCACACCAGAGGTGCTCTGGGGAGAGGGGTTGCGCTAAGCACTCAGCGCTTTCGGGAATTAAACGTTGCAACAGTGACTCTGGAAAGCGACTTCTGGCTTTGCTGTAGGCTCCGGTATCAGATGAGGGCGGTTGGATGCCAGCCGCTGTGAGCCAAGTCGTGATGCATTTGACTGTGTTACGAAGGCTTTTATCGGCTGATAGCACTTGGTAAAGCATGGCCCACAGCGTAACGATGGGGCTATATATCCGGTTGCGATAGGAGAATGCTTCTTCTTTCAGGAGTTCCTCTAACCTTGAGGCTAGAAGGATATCTGTCCACGGTAAACCCAGGCTTTGGGAAAATTGCTGCTTGAGAATTTCGGCTGACTCAGACATAGTGAAAGGCAGAAGTTTATGGCGTGCAAGTCTTGATCCTATATCTATCAAGACTTGTAGCCTTTTCCTGACTTCTTAAGTCAGTGCCATTGATCCGTTAGATGACAGATGCAGCGTTTCCTGAACGTTAACTGACGAGACTATAGAATGCAGTTGCTACTCTTCGGGTAGAAACTCAGCATCAAGCATTTGCTCTGACGTGTAGGGGGACTCCACAGGAAAGGTTTCTAGAGGAAGTCCTGTTTCTTCTGCTGCTTTGTTACGAGCCTGTTGGTAGGTTTTATCAAAAATCTGTGGATAGAAGTTCTTAAGGCTGGGACTGTCTTCTAGGGTGTCCTGTATGCGAATCCGATGCTCAATGATAGTCCCGCGCCAGCTATTACTCCGTTTACTGGGTTGGTACTGCCACTTGAGTAGATGCATTAAAAGAACACGGAGATTACTTCTCAATGCATTCTTTTCGTGGCGTCCCAAGCTCTCAACCTCTTCAATTAAATTCTCAAGATCTAGCTCACTAAATTTACCTTGCTTCAGTAGCTCAGCCGTTTTATCGATCCATTTAACGAAATCAGTTTCATAGAGATATTCGTTAGATAGGTGATTGCGCTCACCAGATTTTTCAGAGCTAGGGAGTTGGGTGCTGGCCATATCGTCACCAAAACTTTGGTTACATCACTAATCTGACACATCGAACCATTTCATTGACGAGTAGTTCTGGATCACAAAAATCCAGACCTTTGATTAGACTGGTTTATCTCCTAACCCGTTCCTCAGCGAGGGTACCTGAACTTAAACCTGAATGTGCCCTGGATAGAGGTATCTGCGATTTCATCCTTTTAGATAGCAGCATTGGGTACAACGCCTCAACAGTTGGTCGTTAAAATCTAAGAGCAGGTAAGGTGTAACCCTTCAAATTTGTGACCCAGACTAAGCCCACAGATATTTGCCAAGTCCGTTGTTTTAACCAAGACTTGGTCACCCAAGCGAATGAAGCACTGCCGGGAGAAGATCTGCTGGTGGAGGCTCAAGTGCTGTTCAGTGCGTTAGCGGATCGGTCCCGATTAAAGATTTTGTATGCCCTGAGTGAAGGAACTGAACTCTGTGTTTGTGATGTTGCGTCTTTGCTGGGGATGAAGATCGCAACGGCATCCCACCACTTACGAAAGCTACGGGATCTCCAAATTCTGAAGTATCGCAATGATGGCAAATTAGCGTACTACTCTCTCAAGGATCAGCGCGTCGCTGAGATTCTCCACCATACACTGAACCAACTGGTTGAATAAGTCATTCTAATGTTGGCTTGAATGTTTGAATTGGGTGCGGTAACGTTCTAATACTGCTTTGAATGTTTGAATGTGGAGAGCCACTATGGGTGATCATTGCTGCCAAGCCAAAGCCAAGGAATTGTCAAAGCTGAGAAAGCAGCAGGCAAAAGTGCTTTGGGCCGTTCTGCTGATCAACCTTCTAATGTTTTTCGTTGAATTTGGGGCAGGGATTCGGGCAGAATCTCTCTCCCTCACTGGGGATTCGTTGGATATGCTGGGGGATGCCTTGGTCTATGCCAGCAGTTTGTATGTCCTCAATAAGAGCGTTAAAGCCCAAGCAGGAGCCGCTTTTCTTAAGGGTTTGATTATGTTCTTGTTGGCGATTGGTGTTTTTGCTAGAGCCAGCTATCAACTGTTTACCGGTGCGAGTCCAGAAGCTTCAACCATGGGCCTAGTGGGCATTATCGCTTTGCTTGCAAATTTGTTCTGTCTCCAACTCCTCACCCGACATCGGCAAGATAACCTGAATATGTCTTCAGTGTGGTTATGTTCTCGCAACGACATTATCGCCAATACCTCTGTGTTAGCGGCAGCAGGATTGGTCTCCCTGACTCAGTCTATCCTGCCGGATTTAGCGGTGGGGTTGCTGCTAACAGTCGTTTTTACCCAGTCTGCAGCAAAAGTGTTGTCGCAATCTTGGCGACAGATGCAACAAGTCTAATTGCCGTCATATAGGCGGTGTATCTATGCTTTCAGGATTTCATTCGCTTGGCTTGCTGAGATATCGAAGATCAATTGAGGGATCTCTGTCCGTTCAATTTAAATCATCTTCAACACTGACCTGTCACCATACCTGCGATGTACCGATGAATGATTGCCTCTTGCTGACCAGGACCTAGATGGTCAGCCTGAATCAAGGTATCTATACCAATGCCATTGACAAGGGCAAGTAGGGCATTGGCCTCCACTTGAGGCACGAGATCTGCCTGAATAAGCCCCTTGGATTGGAGAGCTTGCAACTCCTGAATGATGACTGCCCGCAGTTCTGCGGCACTCTGTCGATGCTCTTCCATCAAACCATCACGGCCAACGGCGTAGCCTAAAAAAGCAACCCATACCCGGAGGATTTCTTGCCGTTCTTGGTCTAGTGGCAGAAAGGACAATAGCATTGTTGCCAATCGATCAATTCCCGCGACATTCTCAATTGCCACCTGCATCCTCACTTTCAAGCGTTCTGTGACCTGATGCAAGGCAAACAGAATTAGCTCCTGCTTATTTCGGAAATAATGGGTGACGACCCCTGTCGTGCAATTCATTTCCTGTGCGATCGCACGCATACTGGCACGGTCTAACCCCTCCCTGACGATGACACGCCAGGCAGCTTCAGAGACTTCAAGACGCCGGTCTTGCTGAGACATAAACGTTAACTACAACGAAGTACAAACTCGATTGACAAATATCATAACAGTCATTATGTTGATTACATAACAACTGTTATGATGCTACGAATATGAAAGATCCAATTCAAGCCTCAATACAATTTGAGCCCCAAGAATGCTGGTCTAGTCCAATGCCCCGCCCTGGTCTCAGGGGGCAATTGGATCGCTTCATTGGTCCCAGTGCGACTGTTGTTGAGATGATTCTTCAGTTTGTACCTGCCTTGTTAGCAGCGATCGCGGCTCCGGCTTACGCAATGGCATTGTCGATTGCATGGACACCACTACAACTGGGACTTATTTCGGTCTTAGGTGTCGACTTTGTTGGAGGTGTTCTGACGAACGCGACTGCTGCTGCTAAGCGTTGGTATCACCGACCCAGCCAGGGATGGCAACAGCATATGGGTTTTGTGGCTCTGCACTTGGTCCATATTGGTCTTGTTGCGCTGCTGTTTCGGGGGGGTGATTGGCCTTTCTTTGTCGGTGTCTCTGGCTATCTGCTGGGGGCATCGGCGTTGATCTTGGGCTGCCCGCTTTATCTCCAGCGGCCTATTGCTCTGGGGCTTTATGCTGTAGCGCTACTAGGCGATCGCTACTGTTTCGCAGCTACTTCTGGTTTGGAGTGGTTCTTGCCCCTGCTTTTTCTGAAACTATTGGTTAGCCACCTACTTCATGAAACACCCTATCGCCCTGGTGAAAAGCTGTAGGTCACTTGCTTTTTGTCGATTTCGAGTTCTTTTTACCTAAAGTATGAGGATATCATCATGACTACTATCATTTCGTCTAACCACCAGCCTGCTCACTTCCCAAAAGTAATCCAGTATGGTGCTCCTGCTCTACTCGCTCTTTCATCGGTTTTACTCACTAGCTTGGTGCCAGGAGGACTCATTGAGACCCGCAGCTTTTCCCACATCAATCCCGTCGTTTTAGGGGGCTTCAATACCTTTCTAACTTCTCTAAGTCTTGTGAGTCTGTTGTTGATTAACTTTACCTGGCAACGTCAGCGTTGGGCTTATTCAGCTTCGGCTTTTGCTGGTCTGTCTTACTTCCTGGTGTATGTGCTGGACTTAGGTCGCCTGTTCCCGGTGTCTCCTGATGCAATGCCTCTAGCTTTATTCGTGATTGAAGTCCTTGGGACTCTTATTTCATTGCCCTTAATGCTCGTTTCCCTGCAAGGATTACGGCGCGGTGGCGGGCTATCGACTGCTAGCCCTCAAGCTGGCAACCACTCCTTTACTCTGTCCAAGCAGTTCAGCACTGCAGTTGCCATCATGCTGCTTGGGGTTGGTATTATCATCTTTGCCACGCGCTCTGCGATGGGTCTTTCATAAGTTTCTGAAACTTTCTCGAATGCCGAATGATGATCTCGGAGGATGGAGAAAAATGGGCCCTGATACGTTAGAAAAATTTACTGTTCGGACTACTGTCGCTGCGGATCAGCCATCCGTTACGACTTTGCTAAAGGTGTCATATCCTGTCTTGATGCGTTCGGCGTATTCCCCCACTGTGCTGTCAGCATTACTCCCACTCATCACCCAGGCCAACCCAACCTTACTGGCGTCAGGCACATTCTATCTTGCGGAAACCCAGCACAAGGATGTGATCGGCTGTGGCGGCTGGACGCGGGAGCGACCGGGTACTCGGCAGATTGAAGTTGAACTGGGCCATATTCGCCATTTTGCCACTCACCCCGCATGGATGGGGCAGTCCGTTGGTCGATCAATTTATACGGTTTGCGAACGGGCTGCGCGAGCGGTAGGCATCAAACGGCTTGAATGTTACTCAAGTTTGAATGCAGAAGGGTTCTATGCTGCTTTGGGTTTTAGATCAGTGCGGCGACTCGACGTTCCGCTGGTCTTGGGTCACAGCATACCGAGCGTTCTGATGGAGCGGATTTTGTGATTGTGGTGTGTTAGGGAGCTAAACAATCCGTTAGCAGTTGGTTAAGCTGTGCTTTGTCAATGTTGCGGCCAATAAAGACTAACTGATTTTTTGGGGCATCCGGCCACTGATCAGCATCCATTGTATAGCGCTTGCCACTGAGCTGAAAAATATAGCGGGATGTATTTTTCTCAAACCACATAAAACCTTTGGCTCGAAAGACTTCTTCTGGTAGATGATCGGTCACGAAAGCCTGCATTTTTTCTAGGATAAAGGGCCGATCGCTTTCAAAGACCATAGATGAGAAGCCGTCGACGGTGAGATGATCCGAATGATGGTGGTGATGATCATGATCGTCATGGTGATGATGATCATGATCTCCGTGATGGTGGTGGCCATGATCATGGTGGTCATGATCGTGGTGATGGTGATCGTCATGATCGTGATGAGCCTCCTCCTCTGCAAAGGCTTTGGCTTCCGCTTCATAAGCCTTTGGATCAAAGAGAGCAGTATCCAGAATTAGTGGCAGAGGGACCTGACCTTGTTGCGATCGCAAGAGCCGTGCACCCCATTTGCGTTCACGAATCCACTCCTCTAGTTCTTCTACCTTTTGATCGGTGGTCAGGTCGGTTTTGTTGAGAACGACAATATCGCCAAAGGTAATTTGATTTAGGGCCGCCTCACTCTGAAAACATTCAGGGGTAAAGGTTTCTGAATCTACCAAGGTAATAATGGAATCTAACGTCGTTACGTCTTTCAGTTGAGAGCTGACAAAGGTGAGAATAATCGGTAGCGGATCAGCCACCCCCGTGGTTTCGATAACGACATGATCAATTTTTTCCTCACGTTCTAGGACGGAATAGACCGCCTCCACCAGGTCGTCATTGATCGTGCAGCAGATGCAGCCATTGGTCAGCTGCACCATATCTTGATCAATGGTGGTCAGTAACTGACTGTCAATATCAATATCACCAAACTCATTGACCAGTACAGCCACCTTGAGGTCTTGGCTGGTATTGAGAATATGGTTGAGGAGCGTGGTTTTGCCACTCCCCAAGAACCCCGTAATAATCGTCACGGGCATGCCTTTTTTGGGCAGATTGATATCCAGGGATTGGGATGTCTGAACGTTTGCAGTTGAATTAGTCAACGGTGTCCTCCAATTGCTGAGTGGGGAAAGAATCTGATGATGCAGCTGAGAGCGTCAGGGCGAGCTGCTGCAGAGTGGTGAAGATGTTGTAAAATCCATTGGCCCGAGACGGTGTCAAGCTCACATTGAGCCCGGTTTGTTGGATAAAGTCAGGTGTGACCCGAGCGATTTGTTCTGGGGGTAACCCATCCAACCCTTTAATCAGTAACCCCACTAACCCTTTGGTCATTTGGGCGTCCGAGTCACCTTGGAAATGAACGAGGCCATTCTCTATCGTTGCCGTGACATAAACCTGAGATACACAACCCACGACTTTATTGTCAGGCTGCTTATCAGCCTCTGGAAAAGGCGGGAGTTGCTTGGCAAACCACAGTAAATATTCATACCGACGCTTGGTATCTGTAATGGATTGAAAGCGCTTCACGATTTTGGCAAGGGCAGGGGGTAGAGACGGATCAACAGACATAATGGGAGACCGGGAAAGGGCGATATCAACCATAAGAATAAGCGAAGATGCTTATCTGGGGGGATGAATCACAGTCCGGGCAACACTGGCTTTGGTGAGGGCTGGAACAATGCGATCGCACGCCATTCTTCCACCGTGCAAATTCCGGGCGACGGGACCCACGTGCAATGCGGCCCATGGCCCCATCAAAAACAGATCGCATCCAGGCCAGCGCAAATGCTCATCGAGCACTGGCAATCCATTGACAATCTGATTAGGGTATCGCTCCAATATCTCTCCCATCAAAGGATGAGCTGTGATATCCGTGGTGGTGCCCGTGGCTAACCAGATCCGCTTAATCCGCTGATGGGCCAGACAATCATGAGTTTTGGCCACATTACACTGCACCTGCCAGGCTTCCTGTTGCCAATGGGCACGGGACACCTGGCACTGTTCATAAAAAGTGACTTGACCGGACTGGGACAACCGCCGTAACTGGGTTAGTAATTCAGGGGCAATAGATCCACCATTGCGAGCGTCTTGGATCATTTGCCAACGCACCTGCCAATCGGGTTCTGCCTGAAATCCCTTGAGATACTTCGGCCCCAACCATCCTGGTTCTGCATCAAACAGTTTTTCGTTGAGGGTCCGTCGAGCCATCATCAAAACCTTGGCTCCGCGCTTAATCGCCCCCAAGGCCAAATGAGCACTGGATTGACCACTGCCAATAATTAGGACCGTCTCATCGTTCAGATCCGGTAGCTTGGGCAGCTTAATGTCCTGGCTATGACACAACCGTCCGGGTGGATGTGGATTCACCTCGGCGGTCCAACCGGGGACTTGGGCGGCTCCCCCACCCGTTGCCAACACCACTCGCCGGGCCTCAACCTGTTCCCCCGTATCCAGCTGCAGCTGAAATCTCTTTGCCAAGGGCGTGAGTTGAACCACCTGAGCGGCAGTCACCTGATCGCGTAATTTCCACCGATCAACGACCGTCTCACAAAAATCTTGGAACAGTTGGGTTCCAGGGCGATTGTAAGGGTAATACAGCTCCTCCTGACGATGGTCCGCGAAGTTGAAGAGAGTTTCCTTCACATCAGGGTGATGAACGCCGGGTGAGCGTAAATAGGGAATCTCCTGAGCTGCAAATTGTTGCCGCCACTGGACCATCCAGGTGCCGCTGGGGTCAAAAACCTGAAGGCGATTCTTAAGAGCAGGCTTTTTCTGCAGCAAATGGGTAACAAGGGTAAGTGCCTGGGGACCTGCCCCAATAATGGCAATGTCAATCTGATGGTTCACAGATAATGAGAAGAGTGAGGTTTGTCATTGTGATAATGATTATCATTTTATAATATGAGTTTTAAACCTGACCAGCCTATAACATCTTGATCAGGTTTGATGGAGGATTGGATGGCATCGGCACAACTGCAACTGGACACCTACACCTGGCAATGGCAAAATCACACCCTAAATATTGCTACTGAAACTCTTGGTTCCGGTCCTTCCGTGTTGTTATTACCCGCCTTTAGTACGGTATCTACTCGGGCGGAACTGGCAACCTTAGCCCAGGCTTTGGCCTCTCACTTTCAGGTTACGCTTCTAGACTGGCCGGGATTTGGCGATTCCGACCGTCCTGCGGTGTCATATCAGCCGGAGTTCTATCGTCAATTTCTGAAGGCATTTGTTCAAGATACTTTTCCGCAAGAGGTGGCGGTTGTAGCGGCGGGCCATGCTGCTGGGTATGCGCTCGCCCTCCAGTCCTGGTCGCGAATGGTATTGATTGCCCCGACTTGGCGAGGTCCACTGGCGGTTATGGGGGCACCAGTGGCGATGCGCCACGGGATTCGCCAGCTCGTGAGTGCACCTATGATCGGTTCAGCGCTGTATGGGCTGAATACTCGTCCTGGGTTTTTGAAATGGATGTATCGTCGCCATGTCTTTGTCGATGAAACCCAATTGACCGCTGAATTTATGGCTCAGAAATATCAAAACACGCAGCAACCCGGTGCCCGGTATGCACCAGCCGCCTTTGTTACAGGGGGCTTAGATCCAGTAGACGAGCGAGAGGAATTCTTAACTGGCTTGGCACAACAAACTGAGCCAGTGATGGTGATCGTGGCGGAACAAGCCCCACCAAAGTCAAAAGCTGAAATGGAAGCAATGGTTCAATTACCAAATATCAAAGCTGCTTACGTACCTGGCAGCCTGGGCATGGCAGAAGAGTTTGGTGATGCGATCGCACCTATGATTCTCCCCTTTCTACAAGGAAACACCGCACCAGTCTAGTTGGAAAGCTAAAGTCTAGAGTATGACTGGATTTACAGACCCGTTTCGATAGGGGCTCTTTGGCAGATGGCACAGCCACAACCAATGGCATCTTCCATGCGATCGCTTTGAGACATTTCCACAGTGGGGAAACCCTGCTCAGCCTCGATCTGATCCTGGATATTGGCCGTTGCCGAGGCCGACTGGGGCATCGCTAAAGCCAGCAGCAGAGAACCTGAACATCCTAACGTCGTCAGAATATTTGTTTGATCGATCATTCCTAAAGCCTTGTGATGAAGGTTTAATCCAGTATAGCCAGTTTGCCAATGGCTTAACCCTGGCGTGTTTGCGATGCCAAAACATGCTGAGAGGCATTGAAACTAGTATGCCCTAAAGACTGCATGGTTTTTCAGCCTTGAATATTCAAACCGTTCTTTAGGAAATCCAGCCCCAAGCGGATTGTTTGAGTAAAGGATGGGTGGCTTGTTTTTGAGGTTCAGGTTCTTGGACCTCATGCAAGATCTTGATCACCCGATCTGCATTGGGATTTGATCCCAAACGATCAGCAATATTCAGCATTCCCTCGCCCACAATCGTATTGGCTTCATCTACGTTGGTGACGCCTTCTAAGCGTTGATAAATCGCTGTAAATTCTTCGCGCAGAATGGCCGAGTCCGCAGAATCGGGCAACCGTGCAATCATTGCAGCAATGTCAGCTCTGACCTGGGTTGCGCTAACTTGGGGTTGAACCTGCATAACCTTGGCTTCGGGCGAGTCAATCAAGGGAACCGCTGTTGCAGGTGGCGCTTCTGGCCCTGGCGATATCAACGTCATAATCGGCATGGCGTAGCATCCAACACACATAATCCATCCCCTTGATCAGGCAATAATATTTGTACTAATGGCTTTACAACTGCACGACGACGGTAATATCCCAAAAGTTGCATTCAGCTTATCAGAAACAAGAGGGAAATGATGTTAAATCCCTTGCCGAAGCAAAGATGCCAATGTTATGACAGACCCAATCCGATACAACCTTCTGATTGATCAGCCAGGAACGAAGAGTGCAGATGGGTACATCAAAATCATAGAAACGAATGACATTGGGTAAGGATAATTTGAAGCACCCGTGGATGGGGGTAAATCGTTGGTCTAATTCGCATCCTTTAGATCGCATTGCCATTGCCATGATTGTGGTGTTGAGTCTGTTGATTGGGGGAATTATTTGGAGTGGAGATCATACCTTTCCCAAGGTGCGCGAGTTTAGCTGGCAAGATCAGCAGATTGGGGTGGAAGACTCGGCGTTTATTCTCACCTTTAATCGAGCCATGGATTGGCAATCGGTGACGGAGAATTTGAAGATTCAGCCCCCCATTCCGGGCAAGTTTAGCTGGTCTGGCCGTCGCTTAGCCTATACCCTTAACCAACCCATTCCTTACGGTCAGTCGTTTCAAGTCACCCTTGACCAAGCCACGGCAGCTACTCGGGGTGATGCCGAGGAAGCGGTCAAAATGCAGCCGTTTACGGGACAGTTTCGAAGTCGCGATCGCACCTTAGTCTTGCTTGGTATCGATGGGGAAGAAAATGGCCGTTTAGTCCTGCATAATCTCACCCAAAACACCCATCAGATCCTAACGCCAGCAACGTTGACCGTGCTGGATTTTAAGGCGGATCCCACCCGAAATCGCATTCTATTTACTGCTATCGATCGCGGGAATACCAATCAAGATTTATTTGAGCAAAAACTCTATGCTGTTTCCCTAGCCTCTCAAGAGGCCCAACCTCAATACCGGCTCTTATTAGAAAATCAAGATTATCAACTCCTAGACTTTGATATCACCCCCAATGGAGAAGTTCTGATCGTCCAGCAGTTTAGTCGCCGGGAAAATGAACCCATCAGTCTTTGGGTGTTAACAGATGCAGCACCCCCGCGTCGATTGAAACATAATGCGGATGGCCAATTTTTAATTACGCCCGATGGTCAAACCTTGGTTATTTCTCAAAATCAAGGTGTAGCGATGGTGTCGCTAAATGGGGATGCAAAAAGTAAGCCCGTCGATTTTTGGCCCAAGTTTGACCAAATTCTCAATTTTGCCAGGGATGGTTCTGCAGCCTTGATGGCCCAAAATAATCCTGACTCCACTCGTTCTCTGTACCTGTTATCCAATCAAGGGCAAGAAAAAGAATTACTTAAAATTGGCGGGTACCTCTTAGATGCAGAGATTAATCCCAATACACAAACTGTTTACTGTCTATATACGACGTTTAATCGCAGTCAAACAGCCAATTTTGATCTTCACATCAGTGCCATTGAATTAGAGACTGGCAAACAACAGCGTTTGATTACGATTCCTAAACAGTCCAGCGGAACCCTTAGCCTTGCTCCCGATGGTTCAGCCCTACTCTACGAAGAGGTGACCGTTATCGATAAGCCCAGCCAAAGCGTTGTTCTGAATTCAGTAGGGCAAACGGTCAGTGAAAGTCACGTATGGCTATATCCATTACAGGAGACCAACGCTGTTTTCTTTAAGAAGACAAAACCCCAGAAATTGCTCCCAGGTGTTCAACCCCTCTGGTTGCCTTAAAGGTAGTGAATGATGTTCACGAACCTCAAAACATCATGTGAAAGGTTGCTGAGCGTAACAGCATTAACTTTTATGCATCTCCAGATTGTGAAGGAGGTCTGGCAAAAGCTATGCCAGAAGAAAAGCCTACGACCAAGGGACATACCCCTCAGTCGTAAGGGATCTGTTGGAGAAAAATGCAAAGCTGATATAGAGAAAAGAGCTGATTATAGGGGGGTAAAATCAGCTCTGGTATGTGGTGACTACTTGGGTATCAGCTTGGATCAATGGGCCTAATTCGCAATATGGGCTGCACCATTCGGACCGCGCTTAACGACTTGTAGGTTGCCTGACGATTGCGCAGCGACTGAGCGAGCCTCGGATTGAACAATCTGAGAAGCACCATTGGGTCCTTTTGTGGTGACTGCTGGTACTGAGGTTGCAGGTGTGTCGGGCTGAACCTGAGCATCTTGAGGAATACGGTCTACTTTGACTTGATGGGAAGCGCCATTAGGACCACGGGTGACGGTAATCGTTTCAGCAAGTGCTGAGGACGCAATACCAATGCTGAGGACGGTGAAGCTTGTGACGACTGAAAAAGCGACTTGATGAATGCGTGTCATGTTTGTTCTCCAACTTCAATGTCTTTAATGTACGGGGGGTATCTGAAGTTGGAATGATGGCGATCTGGGTGATTCCCAGTAATTTGCTGAAGAGACCATAAGGGATTTATGAGAATCCTGAGAAGGATGCAAAACCCTAGGGGCTAAGAGGTAATCCTCCACAGCAAATAGGCTTGCACCAATATTGATGCAGGCGGCCCTGTTCAAAGTAGGGTTTATGGGATGTTGAGGCTCGGCGACTCAGCTTCCACAAAAGCTGGGGGAGTTTGACTGATTGCTTTAGCGTTATTCACCTGACTAAACCGTTGAACCAGACTGGTAAAGTAGCGATTGTTAAAACTCCGAGGATCCCTGCGGCTGCCAGACCGATCGACGCCTTTGTGGGTGGTGACTCGGGACAGGGGAATCTGACTATTCGCCACCAGATAGGCAAGGGATTTGTATTGGGCTTGGGTATAGCCGCTGTGACGATTGCCATTATGCCGGCCATCAGGGGGGGTTTCTAGGGAAATATGATAAGCAAAATTATTGACCGAAGCGGAATAGATCTTATGGGTTTTGACGCTCTCAGGGCCGTTAGGGCCATTAAACACTGAATTCCCTGCACCAAAAGCCCGATTCTCCCTAGATACGATATGCACAATCGTGCCGTTGCGGATAATTAGATCGTGGTAGCTGGCTTGTTCGGCTTCATTGTAATGAGGCGTCTGAAAGAAGCGGATAGTACTGGCTCCAGAACTGACTGTTTCATGAAGCACCACAATCGGCTCATTGTTTACAGGCCGACCGTAAATGTCTTTGGGATACCGTTTACCAAAATTAGTCTCATGGGCAGGTCGCCAGACGGTAATTGGTCGAAAGTTAGTTAGCTCCGAGTGAACTGTTTGGCTAACGGCATTGGTATGGAGGGCAAGGATGCAGACCAATGCTCCGATGAATAAGACTAGACCTTTAAAAAGAGGGGAATTCGACGTGAACCGGCGCATAGTGAGGTTTGGAGAGGAGGAAACGATAATTTTGGCTCAGAGTATAGCATTGCTGATTTTAGGAGTGGTGTCATCGGCACAATTTTTATTGTGCGGGCAATACGACCTTGGGTTTGAGCAGCCCGTCGATGATTTCCCCCATCCCTAAAAAGCGATCGCTAGTGTCATGCACCTGCATCATGCCATCTGCACAATCTTGAGGAAGCTTTTGCCCCCAGCAAAAACGCTGGGCCTCTGCCGGAGGCAAATGAAGAATCGGTTGTTGTAGGGAAAAAGATGGCTCCAGGGGTGAAAATGTTCCGGCTTGAACCTGCTCCGCTAATGTTTCAAAGGTCAAACTATCGGCGAGGGCAAAGCCACAACTTAGGGTGCGCGTGAGTTGAGCTAAGGTGGCCCCAGTCCCCAAAACCTCACCTAAATCCCTGGCGATAGAGCGAATATAAGTGCCAGGACCACATGCGATCTCAACCTGCAACTCCGATTTTTCTCCCCCCTGCCAGTCCAAGATCTGAATGTCGAACACCTCCACTTGGCGTAGGGGAGCCGTTACGTCTTTGCCTTGGCGAGCCAAATCGTATAAGCGCTGACCTTTAACCTGGATTGCACTATAGGCCGGTGGGCGTTGTTCAATGGAACCGAGGAATTGCGGTAGCGCTTTTTCAACTACCTCTTGAGCGAGATGGTTAGCCGACTGTTCTGACAGAATGTCTCCAGCTAAATCATCCGTGGTAGTCGTCAAGCCAAACTGAATGGTCGCTTGGTAGGTTTTTTGGTCTGGTAAATAGTGTAGGAGGCGGGTTGCCGGTCCCAAGGCAATGGGCAAGACGCCAGTCGCCAAGGGATCCAGGGTGCCCCCATGACCCACCCGCTTGAGGCCACAGATTCGCCGAACTTTGCCGACACAATCATGAGAGGTCATGCCAGTAGGCTTATGCAAATTCAAAAAACCAAGCATTCAAGAGTCCTGCGAGGTTTGAGCTGCAGGGAAGGTCAGAGTGGGGGTGAGATGCAAGGTTAAGGGTTCTCGACTGAGATTGGCGGCATAGCTAGAGGAGAGAAACGGGGTGAACTGTTCTTGACCTTGAACATAACGACCAAAGAAGGCTGTACTCAGGGCCTTGGTATAGTAACGGCCTAATGGACTCGGACCGTTGCCTGTCCCTAAGGCAGAAAAAACATCGGGAGAACTGGCAGAGGTATTGATTGTAGAGTTATGGTTTCCATTGTTAATGAGAACGAGCCGTTTTTCAGGGGTGGTTAACCATTGAAAGGGCTGGATTTGTTCAGGTAGCACGGGTGCGATCGTATCGGCACTGCCACCCACGATCATCACCGGAACCTGAACCGCTTGATAACCCGATTCTCCAAATAAATTACTGCCAATGGGGCTAATGGCCACGACGGATTGAATTCTTGAATCCTTCAAATCCACGGTTTTATCAGCCGTTTGTAAGGCTTGACACTGCAAGGCGAGGGAAATGTTGAGGGATGACTCTAAGCCGGTTTGGCAGGCCTGCTGCAATTGCGGGTAATTAGGTTTCGCCCCCGCTAAGGCAAAAGCGGTATATCCCCCATAGGAATGGCCTAAGATACCGACCTGCTCTAAATTGAGACTACCTTTGAATCGTGGATCGGGAATGGATGTCTGAGCCAGTTGATCGAGGAGATAACTGACATCTAAGGGGCGATCGATAAATTCGGTCGGATCCGTGACGTCTTGAGCCCGCCCTTGCAATAGATCGAAAATTTGCTGACCGTTACTGCCAGGATGTTCAGGCATGATCACGACATAGCCATGAGAAGCTAAATGCTTGGCTAAGTAGGCGTAGGTAGTGCGATCCGAGTTAAATCCGTGGGAAATCACGAGCACCGGATAGGGCGTCTCTGAAGCCGTGGTCGGGAAATATAAATCGGCGGCAAAGTCCCGGGCTTTGCCTGTGTATTTCATGCGCTTTTCACTCTCATCCTTTAGGTTGTCTAAGGTGATGCGCTCCCAATCGTATAGACCCGACTGGGATAAAGACCAGCCCGCTAGGCTATCGGCTTGGGGATCTGCTTTTGATTGCTGAATGACGGCGTTGACGGTGGCGTTCGTCGTTTTGACAGCTGTTTGCACTTGATTCAGTAATTCCAGAGCAGTATCAACATCGACTTGGACGCCAGCATTAGGGAAATTGCGCAAAACGCTCAGGGCCGTTAAGCCTTCCGGATCTTTCGCTGCCAAAATAAAGGCAGAACGGAGGGCGAAGAAACTGCCTTGTCCGGACTTGGTCCGCACTACCTGTTGGACTCGATTGAGCAAGGCTTCCCCCACGGGGGTGTAGAGAAATTGGGCAATGGCGACGGAGTTGAGAGGGAGGCGCTCTTGCAAGCTGGCCCGCAGTTGAGTTTGTTGCTCCGGGGTAAAGTAACCCAAATAAGGTGCCAAAGCTTTGCTCTTGCGACCTTCCTTGGCATAAAGTTCTAAGTCGCGAATCGGAATGGAACGCTCTAGGAATAGAAAGGATAAAAAGATACGCTCAGCCGCTAGCATTGGCCCGGCTTGCAGCAAAGCTACAGCCAAAGCGACACTCAGCAAGCGGCTATATCGACGAAAATTGAAATACGGTCGTCTCATCACTGTTTTCCGGACGGTTTGAAGATTGGCTAGACTAGATCGGTCGGCAACGGTCACCCATTACAAAGGGAAGCGCAGCAATGGCAGCATAGCCCTACGTTTGCCAGCCTACTGTGTTTCTTTGAAGAGTTGCCACTCTTTTTTTGGCCGGGGGTGTTTATCTCAAAAAATGACTGATGGCAGCGTCAATATGAGATCCCTGACCGACTTGTTTTAGAAAGCGGACAAAACTCCACAAATTCTTGTAAAACTTAAACAAAATTGCAGAGATGGGCCTTGCCTGTCAATGCTAGGATCTGTGTCAGCTAGGGGTGCTGTATTACGGCTGAGATCAAACCCTTAGAACCTGAGACCGGCTAGCACCGGCGGAGGGAAGCTGTTCATCCGAGGAACTTAATATGCGTCATCAATGGGTTGCTAACCGTCGCGGACAGAGCAATGTCAGTCAGATGCACTATGCGCGACAGGGCCAAATCACGGAAGAAATGGACTATGTTGCCAAACGTGAGAATCTTCCAGCTGATTTGATTCGAGAAGAAGTGGCTCGGGGACGGATGATCATTCCGGCCAACGTGAATCACGTTAATTTGGAACCGATGGCCATTGGTATTGCGTCCAAATGTAAGGTGAATGCCAATATTGGTGCTTCTCCTAACTCGTCCAATATTGAAGAAGAACTCGACAAGCTCCGCTTAGCGGTCAAGTACGGAGCCGATACGGTTATGGATTTGTCGACAGGCGGCGGCAATTTAGATGAAATTCGCACTGCCATTATCAATGAATCTTCAGTACCCATTGGCACAGTGCCTATTTATCAAGCTCTAGAAAGTGTGCATGGCAACATTGAGAATCTAACGGCTGATGACTTTTTGCACATCATTGACAAGCATGCCCAGCAAGGAGTGGACTACCAAACCATTCATGCTGGCATTTTGATTGAGCATTTGCCCTTGGTGCGCGATCGCATCACTGGTATCGTCTCCCGTGGCGGAGGTATTCTGGCCCGCTGGATGCTGCATCATCATAAGCAAAATCCACTGTATACCCGCTTCAATGACGTTATCGAAATCTTCAAAAAGCATGATGTGTCTTTTAGCTTGGGCGATTCCCTACGCCCTGGCTGTACCCACGATGCCTCTGATGATGCCCAGCTGGCAGAGCTGAAGACCTTAGGACAACTCACCCGCCGAGCTTGGGAACATGATGTTCAGGTGATGGTGGAAGGTCCAGGTCATGTGCCCATGGACCAAATTGAATTCAATGTTCGCAAGCAAATGGAGGAATGCTCGGAAGCACCTTTCTATGTGTTGGGACCATTGGTCACTGATATTGCGCCAGGGTATGACCACATTACGTCTGCGATTGGGGCCGCGATGGCAGGTTGGTATGGCACCGCCATGCTTTGCTATGTGACTCCTAAAGAACATCTAGGCCTGCCGGATGCAGAGGATGTGCGCAATGGCCTCATTGCTTATAAGATTGCTGCCCATGCCGCAGATATTGCTCGCCATCGTCCGGGGGCTCGCGATCGAGATGATCAGCTTTCAGAAGCCCGCTATAACTTCGACTGGAATCGTCAGTTTGAGCTGTCCCTCGATCCGGAGCGGGCTCGTGAATACCACGATGAGACGCTACCCGCCGATATCTACAAGACGGCCGAATTCTGCTCCATGTGTGGACCGAAGTTCTGCCCCATGCAAACCAAGGTCGATGCGGATGCCTTAACTGAACTGGAGAAGTTCTTAGCTAAGGATCAAGTGGGTTCTGCCCGTTAGGAGAAAAAGAGGTGAACGGTAAAGATTGGCAGTCTTATAGAGTGAAAGGGTGGGGTATTTGTCTGGCACTTTTGCTCTGCTGCTGGTCTTTACCGGGGCTGGCTAGTCCTTTAACAGAACGCCTAGCAGCCTTTCCCGATTGGCAAGGAAAGCCGGTGCTGAAACCGGCGTCTGGCGACTTGATCTATCCCGACTGGTTTTTAGGAGATTGGCAGGTTACCAGTACCCTCGTGGATCTGGCGGCTCCCTTAGCGCCTGACTTAGTTACCCCCGGCTATGCCGATAATGAGCGCTTGTTAGATCAGCCCGTGACCTTTGCGGTGCGCTTTGTCGAAGAACGGACGCCTTTAAAGGCAAAAGTGCTGGCCAATGCATCCCCTTGGGAGTTGTTGTCCCGTAAACCTTCGGTGATTGCTGACTTAGCATTCAATGGTCGGAGTTTAGCTGCTGCTTACCTCGGTGAAGCGGCTGTGCAAACGGTGAAAGTTGATCCTCGCTTTCCCAATCGCCAAACGACGGTGCTCAATCAGGGGCGACAACTCGTATCGACCATTAGCGATCGCACCACTGAATTTGATGCTAAGACCGATACCTGGATTGCCAGCGAACTGTTTCAGCAAGAGTTTCGCAGCAGCGCCCAACTGTATCTCAACCAAGTCGAAAATACGACGTCGTACCGCTACATCAACACAAGTCCGGCCCAAATCGACGCGGATCAAGTGACGGCGATCTACTTATCCCCCCAGGATCCCAACTATTTTCAAGCCCTGAATCAACCGGTGGCCCTCTATCGCTATCATCTAGTGCTAGTCGCTAAGTGATTTAACTGTATGGCATGGGTTAAATTGACCCTGGATGAACGCTAGTCGCGAGCGATGGCAAATGGATCCAGCCATGTTCTGTAAAGCAATGCTAAGATCTAGGCTAACGTAGGGAAGTCTATGGCTAGTGCATAGTGCAGTAATGCCACTCAAGCCGTGAACATGACTGGCTCAATCAAGTCGTAAACTACCGCAATGTGGCCATGACCATCTCTAATGATCAGATAACTTCAGCTTTAGCAACATCATCTTCTGAGCAGCCAGTAGATGGTGATCAGCATTCAAATGAGGGTGTATTGGTCAATGCTTCTCCCAATGAAGAGGTTGATCTTAATACCCTCAATAAGATTAGGGATTTGTTATTTGGCCAGCAGGTACATAGCCAGGAACAAAAGCTCGACCAGCTCGAAAATCGACTGAATCAAGAATGTGCTGACATCCGTGATCAAATGGATCAACGGCTGCAAGCCCTAGAAACAGCGATTCGCAATGATTTGCAAACCTTAGCCCAGATTGTGCAATCCAATCATGCGTCTCAAACTACGTCTGTATCGGATCTAGAAGCTACTTATCAAAGTGGGATATCAACGGCCAGTGGTCAGCTTAGAGAACTGGGTGAAGAAGTGGAGCGGCAACGACTGAGTATCCTGTCTACTTTGGAGGAAAAAGTCACCTCTTTGGGGACAGACTTTAACCATAGGCATGCTGAACTGAAAGCTTTATTAGAACGTGAAGTTCAGTCTCTGCAGTCGGTTGATGCTCAAGACCGTGATCAATTAGCGGATCTCTTTAGCCAATTAGCCCTGAATATTCGCTCAAATTCATAGGTTATAGGATGATGGTCCGTGCATCTTGCGGGGTTTGTCGGACGTAGTAGCAGGCGAGCCTAGATGCTACGCAATAAATCTTCAAGTTGTTTATCGTTGTGGCCTTTACTATAGCAATATCAATAATGATGGCAGATCTGATGCGCATGCTCTGTCAGCCCATCTAGTCTTTGCAGTTCTATAGTCAATGAGTAATTTACCTACTAATGCCAATCGGGATGCTGCTTATCCAGAAGAACCTGGTCAAGCTAACGAATTGAATGAGCTGCGAAGTTTGCTAATTGGGCCAGATCTGAAAGGACGATTCGAGAATGCCCAGTTGAGATCGGAAGACGTAAGTCGGGTTTTACCCGAAGCGATCCAACTCACCCTCAAAACGAGTGATGAGACTGTATCTGAAGCTGTGATGCCAACGGTGGAGCATGCGATTAAATCGTCTGTGAATACCGATCAAAATATTCTCTCTGAAGCCCTGTTCCCGATTATGGGACCAGCGATACGGAAAGCTATCGCAGCGGCCATCCAGAATTTAACCGATTCCCTGAACCAGAGTCTAGAACATAGCCTCTCTCCTCAAAGTCTCAGTTGGCGCTTTGAAGCCTGGCGTACAGGGAAATCTTTTGCTGAAGTTTTGTTGTTGCGTACCCTTGTCTATCAGGTCGAACAAGTTTTTCTCATCCATAAATCCTCAGGCTTAGTTCTCCAGCATCTTGCTGCCGCAACGGCTGCTGCTCAGGATGCAGATTTAGTCTCTGCTATGTTTACCGCGATTCAAGATTTTGTTCGCGACTCATTTAGTGTGAGTGACGAAGCCTTAGGGAGTTTGCAAGTCGGAGAGTTAACCATTTGGGTGAATGAAGGCCCTCAAGCCATTATTGCTTGTGTTATTCGGGGTAACCCACCTGGCAAACTGCGGCAAATGATGGAAAATGCTCTGGAGCGAATTCACCTGGTCCAAGAGCGTCAGCTTCACGAGTTTCAGGGGGATAGCAGTGCCTTTGAACCGAGCCAGCCTTATCTAGAAGAATGTTTACAGTCCCAATATCAAACGAAAAAGAAGCGCTCTTCTCCGTTGAAATGGATTGGCGGAGCAGCTGGAATTCTCATTTTAGGATTAGGGGTCTGGGGCTTTTTGTCTAACTATGAGCGAAACCAAGTTCAAAGCTTTGTCGATCAACTGAATCGAGAATCCGGTATCGTCGTCTTGCAAACCAAAAAACAGGACGGTAAATATGTGATCTCTGGCCTAAAAGATCCCCTGGCGTCTAAGCCCACTGATTTGATATCAAAGACAGATCTAGATCCAAACAAGGTTGCTTTTAGTTGGGAACCTTATCTATCCTTCGATACTGAATTTATTGAATCCAGAGTGATATCGCTGTTGCAGCCCCCAGAAACAGTTGAGCTGAAAGTTGATGCTAATGGGGCGATTCAAGCCTCAGGGACTGCCCCGCAATCTTGGATCACGGAAGCAAAACAGCTAGCCTTGCGATTGCCTAATGTGACCCAATTCAACACTCAACAAATTGTGCCTGTCGAAGCAGGTGCTCTTGCAGACATTAAGGCCAAACTTGAGGCTCACACCATCTTCTTTACCCAAAATGCTCAGTTGGTCCCTCAACAAGATGTCAAGCTTAAAACCGTGGCTGAAGACATTAAAAAACTGGCTAAAACAGCTAAAACCATCAACCAAACCGTTGCTGTTCTCGTTGAAGGGCATACCGATACTAGTGGATCTGAGTTGATCAATCTCTATGTCCGGGAAACTCGTGCTAAGGCGATTATTTCCCTGCTATCCAAGCAGGGCATTGATAAAAACCTTTTTCAGGCAGTGAGTGTTGAGCCTCCTGCAGTAGAAAAGTTAGATTCAGCTAAAATCTCTAAATCCAATCGTAAGGTTACTTTTAAAGTTATTTTTGTTCAACCATCGGACGCTGATTGATAGCTTATGCTCCAGAAAAAGATTTGTATGATCGGTGCATTTGCGACTGGGAAAACGAGCCTTGTCGCTCGATATGTTCAGGGTATTTATTCTGATAAATATCAGACGACTGTTGGCGTCAAAATTGATAAAAAAAGTGTGGCGGTTGGCGGACAAGACTTAAATTTAATTCTATGGGATATTCATGGTGAAGATGAGTTTCAAAAAATCAGAATGTCGTACTTGCGAGGATCAGCCGCCTATATTTTGGTGGTAGATGGTACTCGACGGGATACATTAGGAACAGTCTTCCAATTACAAACTAAAGTGGAAGACACCATTGGCAAAGTGCCATTTATTACAATTTTCAATAAGTATGATCTAAGCCAAGATTGGGAAATCGGAGAGGACGATCTCGAAGAATTATCCCAACGGCAATGGACTTACTGTCTTGGGAGTGCAAGGACTGGATTAGGGGTAGAAGAGTGCTTTATAAAATTGGCGCAAATGATGATTTAGTTACCCATGTTAAATCTCCCACAACCGATTGTGGCATTCCTTTGTTCTACAATCGTTCGAGATCGCTTTCCGGCCTATTTGCAAGTCAATAAAACAGGTGAATTACTGGCTTTTGGTGGGGCTTGTGAGCGGTATGGTTTAGCTCCTTTAAAGCTACACCAGTCGATTGATGAGCAAATTTTCTTCTTGGCGGGTTTATTGCCTTTGCAAGAAGCGGCGATGCACATTCCCTTCCTGCAGCTAGACCAAGATGTTATTGCTGAAGTCCACCTCTTCGTAGAAGACCAGCATGATTGGGTCATTCTCTTTGATGCCACCTCTGAAAATGAAGAGCATGTTCTGATTCAGCAAAAGGTGAATGATCTCAGCCTGTTGCGGCGGAAGCAGGCTCGCTCAATCGGGCACTTGATGCAATCAGAGATTGTGGCAGAAAACTTTCTCGATATTCGGCCTGCAGGCGAACAAAAATCCCTCAGTATTTTAGTCGTAAAATGTTGTAATATCGAGGGCCTAGACGATAAAACGGTTACCTCTAATCCCCTTAAAATCTTAGATGCATACCTATCAGCCATTTCCCCTTCCATTTTGGATGAAGGGGGGTTAATTCATCAAAATATTGGCAACTCTATTGTGGCGGTGTTTGGCGTGTTGCCCTCAACCCGTAGTCCCTCAATGCAAGCGATAGATGCGAGTGTACGTATTCTCCAACTATTTGAGGAGCGTCAGCCCCCCATTGGCCCATCCGCTCAATGTGCCTTGGTGGTAACAACGGGAATGGTAACGATTGGGCTGTTACAGGTTGGATTTGGCAAAACCTTAACGGTGATGGGACAACCGATGGATATGGCAGTGAATTTAAATGAAAATTCTGAAGGTGGGACCTTGATCATCGACAAACAGACCTTTGATGGGCTAGATAAAAGGCAGAAGTCTTTTCAACCCACGTCTCTTGCTGGCAGTTCTCTGACTAACAGCCCGAGCTTATATTCTTATCACCCAATGCAATGACGGAATCGCTTCCTGCAAATGTACTCTCTGCTTTAGATAT
The DNA here is from genome assembly GCF_000018105.1 of Acaryochloris marina MBIC11017. Lineage (GTDB taxonomy): Bacteria > Cyanobacteriota > Cyanobacteriia > Thermosynechococcales > Thermosynechococcaceae > Acaryochloris > Acaryochloris marina. The sequence goes on along the minus strand of NC_009925.1, from coordinate 3,026,073 downwards.
TTTAATTTTAGAGCGGGTTAATGAGCATTCCTTAACCATTGTAGGAACAGCGCCCTCCTGGTTCACTAAACTCTATCCCCAGGTCCAACTCACCTTAGATGTGGCTTGGATCGAAAGAAAATTGCCTTTTCTGGCTAACTTTCTGGTGGATGCGATGGAGTTTTGGCATGACAATCAGCCAGGTCAGTATAAGTCGGGCATGTGGTGTGAAACCGATCATCGTGACCAAGAGATTCATTTGGAGGCGGCAGCCCTCAATTTAGGATCTCAGAAAATCCTCCTGATTAAGGCCTCAGAGGGGGAATATATTGAACTCCTCTCCTTTATTCAAAAAGCGCGGGAAAGCACATTAGATTTTATTGAAGAGCGGAAACAAACGAGCGAAAGCATTCTCAAGACGACGTTTTATGATGCCTTGACGGGGCTGCCGAATCAAACCTATTTCCTGATTCAGCTGGCCCATGCTTTTGAACGGTTTAAGCGCAAAAAGAGCTATCACTTTGCCATTTTGATCGTCAATATTGACCGCTTTCAAAGTATTAATGATAGTTTTGGCCGTTTGGCAGGGGATCAGCTCCTGATTGCCATTGCTTGGCGCTTGAAAAATTGCTTGGATGAATTTGATATCTTCGCCCGTTTGAGTGGAGATGAATTTATCATTCTGTTGGATGAAATTGACGCGACGAGCACAGCTATCTTAGCCGCCAACCAAATTTCGGCAGAGTTCCAAACCCCATTTCGATTGAGTGGTCAAGAGTTATTTATAACGGCCAGTGTCGGGATTGCTTTAACCTTGATGGAGTATGACCGGGCTGAAGATTTACTTCGAGATGCCAATACAGCGGTCAGTTATGCCAAAGGACTGGGGCGAGCCAATTATGTGGTATTTGATCCCACCATGCATGCGCGAGCGGTACGACTGCTGCAGCTTGAAAATGATTTGAAGCGAGCGCTGCGTGAGCAGGAACTGAATTTATTCTTTCAGCCGATTGTTTGTTTGGCCGATCAAAGAATTATTGGCTTTGAGGCCTTAGTTCGATGGATGCATCCCAGGCTAGGCATGGTGTCTCCTCTAGAGTTTATTCCAATTGCCGAAGAAACGGGCCTGATTTTCGAGATCGATCAGTGGATGTTGAAAGAAGCCTGTTTTCGCATTCAGCAGTGGCGACGATTTACGGAAGAACCCCTCTCGATTAGCGTCAATTTTTCGGCGAAGCAGTTTGATCAACCCGATTTAGTGTCGCAAGTCCGGCAAGTGTTGCTGGAAACCCGCATTTCTCCGCAACAGCTCATGATTGAAATTACGGAGAGTGTGTTGTTTAGTCGAGACCAAGCGGCGATCGATACGCTTCATCAGCTCAAAAATATGGGGGTTAGCCTTTGTATCGATGATTTTGGGACAGGCTATGCATCGTTGCAATATTTGCAGCAATTACCGGTGGATACGTTAAAGATTGATCGGTCCTTTATTAAACGGATGGATGTGGATAATCTCGATCTAGTGCGCTCTATCATTGAGTTAGCCCATGATCTGGGGCTCAGTGTGACGGCTGAAGGTGTTGAAACTCCGGTACAGCGGCGCTTTTTGCTAGATATGGGCTGCCAAGAAGCGCAAGGTCATTTGTTCTCGAAACCGGTCGATGGACAAATGGCGGTGGCGCTGCTGCAGGAAAAGATGACGAACGGTCTCAAAGATTGGTGAAACAGTTGGCAAAGACGATAGTTCTCGCTACGCTCTTAGACAGCGGTCGATCATCTTAATACCTTGTAAATAACCTGTTATGACACCAGTCGAGGGGCGCTATCAGCACTCTGCTGCCCTGCCTTACCTGATTCAGCCAGATGGTTTGAAGGTGGTCTTAATTACATCCCGTAAGCGAGGTCGGTGGATTATCCCTAAAGGAGAAATTGAACCGGATCTGACGGCCTGGGATTCTGCAGCGAAAGAGGCCTGGGAAGAAGCGGGGATTGAAGGCTTGATTGCGACTGAACCCTTAGGCACCTACGCTCATCAAAAATGGGGGAGTACCTGTACGGTGCAGGTGTTTCCCTTGGTGGTCACTCAGCTGCACCGAGCATGGCAAGAGGATCATGAGCGGGAAAGGCGGGTGGTTTCTGTGGCCAAAGCCTATAAATTGGTCGAGATGAAGTCGTTACGGAAGATGCTAGGAAAGTTTGAAAAATGGCTCAATTTATAGCCCAAAAGGCTGAGACCTGACCATTAGTACCACTACACAATCTTATTCATTTTCCCTAGGCGATCAGCTAAGACTTTCATCACATGGAGGGCAAAATACGGAGTTTCTTGCACCAAAAATGTGAATCGCTTTTGATCAATGGGGACTAAGGTGACATCGGTGCGTGCGATCGCAGCTGCACTACGAGTACCATGCTCAATTAAAGCCATCTCTCCCAAAATATCGCCGGGGACAGCGGTTTCCATAACTTGTCCGCGAACTTGAATTTCTAGGTTGCCAGTAATGACCACATACATATACTCACCAGGATCTCCTTCAGTAAACAGGGTATGTCCTGCAGTAAACGATTGAATGTTGGGATCGTTTTGAAAAATCTCTTCTAGATTCATAACCCTGATTCTGTAAACCTCATCCTCAAGACAACCATAGCAAGATTAAGATGACCCTAAAATAATACTCGGTGGGTTATCCCTACTCCCTAGGGGATTATCTCCTCACCTAGGATCGTAAAGTCTTACAGTATTCTCAAAAGTTAAGAGCAATAAAGGTTTGAAGAGCCTTTTCCCAGTTCATCCTGTATAAACTAGGAGGTTATTGTTATGGCATTAGTTCACTGGCAACCCTTCCGCGAATTAGAAGAGATGCAGCGGGATGTGAATCGTCTCGTTGATCGTCTTTCAATGACTCGCCAGTCTGGTGTTGGATTTGTTCCTGCGGTGGAATTAGAGGATACTGCTGCACAGTATTGCTTACGCTTAGAACTCCCGGGCCTGAAGCCTGAAGATGTCAATATCGAAGTCACAGAAAATTCTGTATCTATTAGTGGTGAGCGTCGTTCCGAGACCCATAGTGAAGATCAGGGAGTGACTCGCAGCGAGTTTCACTACGGGACATTTCAACGGGTGATTCCGCTACCGGGGCGCATCAATCCTCAAGAGGTCCAGGCCGATTACCAGCAAGGCGTGTTAACCGTTACCCTTCCCAAAGTGGAAGAAGAAAAACATAACGTCGTCAAAGTTCAGGTTAACTCGTAGGTTGTGAGCGCTGGTGTCCAATGATGCCAGTGCTATAGCCTTTCCACTTCTTCCACTGAGACAATTTTCCATTGGCCGTTGACCCGCTCCCAGGACGTTGTTTCGCGGCGACGGAACACCCCTCTGAGGATTCCTGGCCAGTAAGACCATTTCACCGTTTCAATATGAGAGACGATGGCCTGATCGACCGTTGGCATTTGCACATCGGTTATTTCGAAAGACAGTTTCCATTTTTCTCTGGCTGGTTTTTTGGCGAAAAACTGTGATGCTCCAGCGACCCGATCGTTGTAGTTTTGGACCACCCCGGTATGCTGCCTGTAGCGAAAGCGTTCCTTATCAATCGGCATATAGTTAAAGAGCCGAGCGGCATCCCGAGTTTCAATTAAAGGGGCAATCGCTGCATAATGTTGATCTAGAAAAGCGCGAAAGGTTCGTTCCGCTTCACTTGCGGAAGCTACAGGGTTTGGAGATGAAGAAAATGATGTTTCTGGAGGAGCTTGTTGAAGAGCCAGGGGTGTGAGGTCCAAAATCGTGTTAATAGGCACGCCTAAGTTCAAGCCTGCCTTGACGGCGACCCCTTGCACGCGCTCACCCTCGGCTAGGCCGTGAATGCCAATTACTTGTCCGGTCTGACTGAGGATGGGGCCACCACTCATGCCCGGTTGGGTGACGTTGTCATAAATTAGACCGTATCCGCGTTGGTATTGCCCCTTGCCGGTGATCGCGCCCTTCGTAATGGTGAAGGTGGGTGAAGTGATGGCTTGGCCTGGTAGGGGAAAACCAGCGATATAAATGGTATCGGTTTCGGCTATGGATGCTGAATTACCCAGGGTGGCTACCGGATAGTTGCGATCGCTATCGAAGCGAATCAAGGCTAAATCTACCCCAGAAAGATATAGGATGGCCTGGGTATTGATGGCATGAGACTGGCCATCAGATGTAATCACATCTGCCTCTTCCCCCGCACGGGTAGACTCCATGACATGCTTAGCGGTGAGCACATAGTAGCTACTTCCTTCCTGCTTGATCAGGACTCCTGACCCGGAACTGCTTTGGGGAGATACCAAGACCGTTACGGCTTTGGCAATATCTCGTACCTGTCGTCCAGTTTGCCCATCGGCCTGGTGCGGCCACAGTAGTGTCAATGCTAAGCCCCCTGCCATTTGTAACAGGCGGCGACGGGGCAAGGTCAGGTGGGTCATCATCAAAAATTATCGAGATAGGCGAAGGGAGACAGGTTGGGGAGATGGCGTCTGGGGCTTGGATTTAAACTGATTCATCACCGTCATGATGACGGGAATGGTGAACAGCACAAACAAGCCAATCGCAGCCCATTGGAAAATAGCAGGGCGGCGACGACCTTTGGTGGGAAATTCGCAGCTGAGGCAAATCTCTGCTTCCGTGCTATTCAAAGTACCGCAGACTCGGCAGGGTTCTAAAGCCATGGCGAAAACCCCCATAGATGTTTTTCTCATCTTAGTCTAGACAGCTCTGGGGGTTGAACAGACTGGAATGATGAGATATCTGTAAGGACTCTGCTCTAGAGCGGTTCATACCTCAGGAAATATGAGCCACGATCTCTTCTTGCGCATACCTGATTTTAGGGAGCACAGCATATTTATCTTCGGGATGACGATACCCGACAGGACAGGCTAGGACGGCTTGATATTCAGTGTCTGTCAGGCCTAAGACTTCATCATATTTGGCAGGGATAATGCCTTCCATAGGGCAAGCATCAATGCCGAGGACTGCAGCACTAGTCATGAGTTGGCCTAGGGCAATATAGACCTGCCGGGTTGCCCATTCATCTGGATCAAAGTCAGGGTTATGGGGGTTGGCTAAAAAGTTTTTAATGACATTGGCAAAGCCCGTTAAAGAGTCGATGTCGACTTGACGGACTTCTGCGGTTCGCTGCATATAGCGATCAACATCGTCTGCATTGGCTGCTTTTTTAATGGCTAAGACGACCAGATGAGAGGCGTCCACAACTTGAGTTTGGCCGAAAGAATATTCCAGGAGTTGCTGGCGAATTTGTGAGTTTTGAACGACAAAAAATTTCCAGGGTTGGAGTCCAAAAGAGGACGGGGTGAGCACTAAACTTTGTTCCAGGGCCTCCCAAGTGGCTGTGGGTATTTTTTGGGTGGGGTCAAATTTTTTGGTAGCATAGCGCCATTGGAGTTGGTGCAGAAGTTGTTCAGGGGTCAGGGTGGAATCACTCATAACAGAAATAGGCTAGAAGAGGGTAGATGGTAAAAGCATCACATATTTGGACGCTGAGAAAAGTTAGCGGATCACCTATGAAAAGCAGAGAGCAGCCCGTTCAGATGAAGAAAGTAGCTGAATATCAGGTAGCTCTGCATGGTAAAGCTACTGCGTGTTGGTGTTTCAGCCAGAAGTAAGTGGAGTTTCCTGGACAGGGCTTAACGGCTAAATGATCGAGATGATCAGTGTGAAATACGCCGCTAAGGCCTGTCCGAGGTGTGGCGTGAGGTGGATTTAGATTTTGCCGAAGTGGCTTCTATCGATGGAGGAAGGCCATTAACCCATTACCCAATTGACTAAAGTCCGGACTGCAAACCCTGTCGCACCCACATTGAGATAACCGTTCTCTTTCTCAGTCCAGACGGGGCCTGCCACATCTAAGTGAGCCCAGGGCGTGTTCTCAATATATTGTTTGAGAAATAAAGCGGCGGTAATGGAACCCCCTGGACGAGGTCCAGTGTTTTTCATATCGGCGATGGGAGATTTCAGTCCTTCAAAATATTTTTCTTCTAAGGGCATCCGCCAAAACTTTTCTCCTGCCTGTTCAGACGCTTGGCTCAGCTCTTCTGCCAAGCTATCTTCTGGGGTCCACATGCCAGCAATATCATTGCCTAAGGCGACGATGCAGGCTCCAGTTAAGGTGGCCAAGTCAACAATGGCGTCGACGCCTTGCTTTTCCGCAAAGACTAAAGCATCGGCAAGGGTGAGCCGCCCTTCCGCATCAGTATTATTGATCTCGATAGTTTTGCCATTGGATGCAGTCAGGATATCGCCAGGATGGAGGGCATGGCCGCTAATCATATTCTCAGCTGCTGCGACGATGAAATGAACTTCCACATCAGGCTTGAGTTGACCAATGGCTTTGGCCGCTCCTAACGTCGCACCAGATCCTGCCATATCCATTTTCATGGTTTCGATGCCGCTGCCCCCAACTTTGAGGTTGAGGCCACCGGAGTCAAACGTAACCCCTTTACCCACAATGGCAAGTTTGCGGCGAGGAGTGCCGCTGGGCTTGTAAGTCAGGTGGATAAATTTGGGAGGCAGCTCAGATGCTAGAGAAACGCCCAGAAAAGCGCCCATGCCTTGGGCTTCGCATTCTTCTCGCTCTAGAACTTCTAGGGTCAAACCGTGGTCCTCAGCGATTTGGGCTGCAGTTTCTGCTAAAGCACTGGGAGTGACCACGTTGGCAGGGGCTGCTACAAGTTCACGGGTCAGAATGACCCCTGCACAAATCTGTTGGGCTTTTTCAATGGCGGCAGCTTGATTGGCAAGACCTAGTAGGTGGACCTCTTGCGGAAATTCGCCAGGCTTTTTCGCATCAGGATCAGACTTAAAACGAATCTCTTGATGTAAAGCAAGTTCAATTCCTTCTGCCATAGCTTGAGTTGAAGCTGCGGCATCATCGTCCCATGAGGGCAACTGCAGACCCGCAGAGGCAGCTTTCTGTTTTTGAGCAGCTTTGGCAAAGGCGGCGGCAGCTTGGCGCAGACTGTCTAATGTAAATGCATCTGGGGAGCCAAGGCCAATCAGCATAACTTTGCGGATGGAGCCGGGTCCTGCAATTCGAGTCCAGGGCTGTTCCCCCACTTTGCCTTGAAATTCAGTTTCGCTCACCAGATCTTGGAGGATGTCCTGGAGGGATTGGTCTAGCTGGGTCAAACCAGCGTCTATTGCTGCGGAATCTTCGAAAAAACCAATGCCTAAATAATCGCCTGACCAGTCGGCCGCCACTGTCTCAATTGCCTGAATCTTCATCCTCAACCCATATCCTTCAACGCTGAATGTTCAAACTGTAAGTTGCTGACTTTGCGAGTTTTTCCTCCCACAAGCCAATCCGTCGTTCTGATCATAGCAATCAGTTCCGTTGAGAACACAGGGTCAACGGGGGTAATTGAACAGCCGCTATCTAGGGAACGACACAAGTTACCTGGATAGGATGATCGTTGGCTCTTTCCTGATGGATGCTCAAGCCCTCAGATGCAAAAAATTTCTGAAAATATCTTAGATGTATTGCTCTAAGGATGAGAATGAGTGACTAGGGATGAAGCCAGTTGATCGGCAGTATCTTCGTCAGAGTCAATGGATAAATTTTTAGTAGGGATCAGCTGTACGGCACAAGCTTTTAACTCGGGTTCTAAGGAAATGGGGCAGACTTCTGGATGGGTGAGTGCATTCACCTCAGCATGTTTTGCCCATAAGGCTCCCCAATGCATGGGGATAAAGACAGTGCCAGGAGCAATCGCTTTCGTAATTTTGGTAGGGACGCGGGCGAAACCCCGGCGCGATCGCACCTCCAGTACTTCCCCTTCCTGAATACCGATGCGAGCTGCATCCCGAGGATGGATCTCGACAAAGGGATTGGGGTACATCCCTGCCACCTTCTCAATCCGTCCCGTACGGCTTTGGGTATGCCAATGGCCATAGAGTCGACCTGTGGTCAGCACAAACGGATAATTTGGATCAGGGGCTTCGGCCAATCCTTTGGCATGGAAGGCAGAGAACTTGGCCCGGCCATCTTCGGTAGGAAATCGGTGATTGGTATAGAGGCGTTTACCCGTTGCGGTGGCATCGATAGTATCGCCCACGGCACAAGCAGGGAAAGGCCATTGAATAGGGCCGTTTTTCAGTAGGTCATGACTGAGGCCGCTCATATCGCAGATGCGATCGCGGGTTAGCTGCACAAATTCGGCATAGACCTCAGCGGAATTGGCAAAGGCAAACTCCTTTTCAAATCCCAAGCGTCGCCCGACTTCAGCAAAAATTTCCCAATCCGCTCGGGCTTCTCCCACGGGCTCTCGAAAGGCTGGACAGTAGTTCACCACCCGCTCAGAATTGGTCATAATCCCTGTTTTCTCACCCCACTGAGCCGCAGGTAGAAGAACATGGGCATAGTCGGCCATTTCGGTTGGATAGTAAGCATCCTGACAGATCGTAAACCGGGATTTGAGTAAAGCAGCTTTAGTGCGCTTAATATCCGGCATACTAACGGCAGGATTGGTGGCAGCCACCCAGAAAACCCCTACACTTTGGTTTTCTAGTCCCAGAATCATATCCCAAGCGGCTAAACCGGGCTGAGAAGAGATACTGCCTGGAGGGCGTTGCCAAGCTTGCTCCACTTCTTGTCGATGTTGGGGATTTTTAACGACCCGGTATCCAGGCAGAATATGAGCTAAGCCACCTGCTTCGCGCCCCCCCATGGCATTGGGTTGCCCGGTTAAAGAAAAGGGTCCACAGCCAGGTTTACCGATAGTGCCCGTCATCAAATGCAAATTGATGATGGTGCGACATTTTGCCGTTCCTTCTGAAGATTGATTAATGCCCATGGACCACAGAGACAGGACTCGCTGGGATTCGCTCCAGTAACGCGCTGCTTTTTCGAGTTCATCAACGCGAATGCCACAGGCTCGGGCAACTAATTCCGGTGGATATTGGCTAATAACGCCAGCAAAACTGGCGAAACCCGACGTACATTCATCAATAAATAAAGAGTCAAACTTGCCCCACCGCATCAGCAAATGGGCAATGCCATTGAGCAAATTAATATCGGTACCGGGTTTAATCGCCAGATGTAAATCGGCCTTTTCTGCAGTTTTAGTGCGCCTAGGGTCAACTACAATCATTTTGACGTGGCGATTTTTCTTGTGATGCTTGAGCAACCGATTAAATACAATCGGATGACATTCCGCCGTATTGGTCCCGATTAAGAAGGCGCAGTCTGTCTGTTCCAGATCGTCGTAGCAAGCCGGTGGACCATCAGAGCCAAAACTTTGGATATACCCAGCCACGGCTGAAGACATGCAAAGACGAGAGTTGGCATCAAAATTATTGGTGCCTAGGCACCCTTTCAGTAATTTTTGAGCAATGTAATAATCTTCCGTCTGAAACTGCCCGGATCCATACATGCAAATGGCGTCAGGACCTTGATTAGCATGTACTGTCTTAAGTTCCCTCACCACCCGTTGTAACGCGGCTTCCCAAGTGACCTGGCGAAACGGTTGGTCGAGAGAATCTCGCATCATCGGATAGCGCAGCCGATCTTTATCTAATGCACCAGTGACAGTGGCTCCTTTGACACAGACTTGGCCCTTGCTGGAAGGGTGGGCTTGATCACCACGTACTCGCCAGATGGGCGTTCCAGCACTATCTCGATTGACAGGCTTACCGGGTAAGGCCGGAGGTAAGACTTCTAATCCACAGCCTACACCACAGTATGGACATAAAGTTTTAACGGGTTTAGTCATAACTGTTTTGAATTAAGCAAGGAGCAGAGAAAAAAATTGAAATACTTATCCAACTCTATAATCATTAATATTTCAATCGAGAATTGTAAGATTGGCTACGGTTACGGATCGATCTAATGCACTCTCAACATAGTATCTATGCAATTTAATCATTCCCTGATAGAAAGTCTAAATTGCAACTTGTCTAATGCTGCAGTGTGGAAAAAACGCTATCTCTTGTACAAAAAAAACTAGGGAACAAATGTGATTTTGCTCCCTAGGTCATCAACTTCTATCTATTGTGTGAAGGTTTTTAGAACTTGAATGTAGTTCGAATGACTCCCACTAAGATGTCACTGTTGGCAGAGTTACCTTCCGGATCAATGAGGTAAATAACACCCGGTGTAATGGTGATGAAATCATTAACTGGGAAGGAATACAGTGCTTCTAGATGATAGGTCTGATCTGGGTTTTCCCGAGCAGCAACATCGTTATCAATGACTGTTGGTGGGACACCAAAGATGAGACCGCCAGTGGCGCCTTCAATGCCTAGGTCTGGAAAGGCAAAGTTAATTGCAGCATTGATGATATCTGCTTTGTTATTGGTATTGTCTTCACGAGCAATCGTGTAGCCAAACCAACCCCCTACCGCTAGCCAATCTGTTACTTTGAGCGTTCCTTCGAAGCCGAAGGAATCACCAGTGATGTTATTGGCACCGCCAAAGGGATTATTAGAAAAGACCGTTCCAGTGCCAAATCTCATTAAGCCATCAGGGGCTTCATTACGAATATAGGTTAAGCCGATTTGAGACCCTTCTGATGGTTTGATGCTGAGCTGGGCTAACGCGCTATAGGTTCCCCCAAATAACCCACCTTCATTTTCACCGTTGGCCAGAGTTGTTGCTGTCGCTTGGTTAGCACGACCTGCTAAGTAGCCTAAGTCCAGCCGAAAATCATTTTCCTTGTTGAACATGTAGGAGGTGCCGACACCCGCAACACTGGGAATCGCAACCGTACCAATGCGGTAGATGGGGTTACGCTCACCAAAGAAGGAAAGCGCACCTTTACCACCACCGAATCCCTCAAAGTAAGGGTTAACAGTGGTTGCGTAGTAGTGGTGGAAGGCCGCATTTGCAAAGACCGTGACATTTAGCTTGTCACCAATGGGGAATTTGTAGTCTAAGCGATCGAGGATAACGTTGTTGTTGGTATTGCCCGTGTCAAAGGCAATCCGAGTTTGCAAAGTCCCTGTATTATCAATAATTCCAGGGATGGCACCATCACTAAAGTTGACGGGACGATTAGAGGTTTGTAGTCGGGTATATAACCGATCCTTACCGGTAAAACTGGTAATAAAGTTGAGACGGGTTCTCTGGTTTAAGGAGACGCGCCCACTAATGTCAGCACCAGTGGTGGCATTGTCACCAGCGACACCACTAAACGCAAAAATAGCTTCCCCGTTTAATTTAGTGGTGGTTGAGAACTGCTGAGCTTCTACAGTTGCGACTCTTGCTTCTAAACCGTCTACCCGACCTCTGAGGGTGGCCAGTTCGGCGGCAAACTCATCTTGCAGAGCTTTGAGGGCATCTAGATCCTCTTTGGTAGCAAATCGATTGCTGAGGTTATCTAAGCAAGCGTTGACCAAGGCAGCCGCTTCACGACGGGACATGGCTCGGCTCGGACGGAAGGTGCCGTTGGGATAACCGGCGACACAACCATAGCGTTCCACCAAGGATTGGATCGCTTGGAAGGCCCAGTCATCCGGCTGAACATCTGATAATTGGGAAACAGAAGTGACCTGACCTAAGGATGCCTCAGAGGCATGCAAACTGGGGTCTGCAGGGAAATAGGGGTCGCTTTGATTCCCTGAAAGGTCTGTAATGGAAGTCGGGGGTGTTGCCAAGGTGGATGGTTCCACTGCTTGGGCAAGTTCCAGTTCGCCGTCAGTAGACGGTAGTTCTACTGCTGAAGGGGCATCACCACTGGGAGTGATCTCCAATTCTTCTGCAGTGACATCAGCGCTTGATGTCTCCGTAACTGCCTGAGCAGGGATGCAATGCACCATTGCGATTCCCAACATACTGGTACTTAAAAGCAGCCGGTACCAGGATAAAAATTTGGACATATTGTTTCAGTAACCTCACACCGAATTAATGAGCTGAACATGTAGGGAGAACCTCCGTTCAACGTCCGCTCAGTTTAATGAATACCTATTCCTAGATTTGTATCTCTTCGTACAATAAGGACAAGAATTATGAATAATTCACATGGATTATATGCATGAATCGCATGAATTATCTGTCCATTTTAGAAATCTTGAGGTAATGATAATAATCTTTGATTGGGTCTAAATGAATCCTCTAATAATAGGCGTCCAATGTGTGGCTTCTCACGCCATAAATCCAAAAATAATTTGGCTTGATATAAAAAAGACCGCAGGTTCATTCAGTCGATGAATCTGCGGTCTTTTGTGAGTGAAAACCTAATTTTGTGGTCCGTGATGGACTGATTTAGGCCTAAGGAGTTGTAGGATACTTTGCACCGATTGGACTATTGGTTGATGATGCTTCTGTCTCACCTTCATGGTGTTCGGCAAAAGAGCCTTGGGGTTCTTCTAGGAAAAAGATACAGAGGAAAGCAACAATCAAACCGGTAGTACCCAGGACTTGGAAAAAGCTAGAGTTAACGGCAGCCATGTTAGGTTCTGCACCAGCGCCATCTACAAATAGAAGGCGAGTGGTCAAATATGCAACAGCGCCAACATTACCATAAGCACCGACGTTACCCGCAATTTGACCTGTGACTCTACGCTTAACTAAGGGCACAATCGCAAAGGTCGATCCTTCAGAAGCTTGCACGAAGAAAGAGCAGGCCATGGTCAATAGAACAGCACCAGGCAACCACCAGTTACTAGTGACTTGGCTCATCAACAGATAGCCAATTCCCATACCGGCAGTGAGAATAACCATTGTCCATTTCCGGCTGCCCATCTTGTCGGAGATAATGCCACCACCTGGACGAGAGACCAAGTTCATAAAGGCATAGCTAGAAGCGATAATACCGGCCATGGCTTTGTCTAAACCGAAGGTCCCTTCGAAGAAAGCAGGGAGCATGGTGACCACTGCGAGCTCAGAACCGAAATTAACAATATAAGTCAGTTCCAGGATGGCAACTTGCTTGAACTTATAACGATCTTCAGGAGCATAGCGCTTTCGGCCTGACAGTAATTCTTTGTTGGCACTCCAGCAGTTGTAAGACTGGAAAGCGTATAGACCCAAGAGAGCAACCCATGTGATATACATGGCGGACGGTGTCAAGAAATTGACCTTATTTAAGCGCCAAGCCAACACCATCAAGATTGCAGTTAGAGGAATATTCATCAACATCAGGAAGTAAAAGTCTCGAACTGATGTGACTTCTAAGCCCCGAGCGCTATTAGGCCGTTGATAGACTTTTCCTGGCGGAGTATTGCGAACATTGGCGTAGTAGATAAAGCCATAAATGGCAGCAATAATACCTGAACCCGCAATGGCCGCTCTCCAGTTCAAAACAGCACTGGAAAATGATAGACCCAAAACGGTAAAGGTTTGAGCTTCACCAAAGTTGAAAGCACCAGGAATGAAACTTAATGCAGTGGCAAACAAAACCATGGTGAATGCAGAGAAGGCAGAACCAAAGTTGCCCCATCCACCATAGATGCCTTCGGCTGTTCCAACTTCTTTGGGAGGGAACCACTCAGCGGTCATGCGGATACCAATTACAAATCCTGCACCGACAATCCCCATCAGCAAACGAGCGATCACGAGCTGGGTGAATCCTTGAGCTGTGGCAAAAATTAAGCAAGGAATCGCCGCATACATTAACAGTAAGGAATAGGTCAAGCGGGGGCCATAACGGTCCAAGACCATGCCAATAATGATCCGGGCAGGGACCGTGAGGGCAACATTACAAAGACCAATGGTGCCCATTTGCGGCTTGGAAAGCCCTAAATCTTGAGCGATTGTGGTGGCGAAGGGGGGAAAGTTAAACCAGACCACAAAGGTCAAGAAAAACGCAAACCAAGTCATGTGTAGAATTTTGTAGCGGCCCTTAAAGGACCACATTTCCGTTAACATGCATTCTTCTCCAAAACAGAAATAAAAAAACTAAATCAGCCAAAAACAACGCGATAAGCCAAGAGCAAACTTAAACTAGGCATCCAGCACCACTTTTCCAACTGGATAGGCAATGCAGGTCAAGATATGCCCTGATGCTGCATCTGCATCTTCTAGGCCGTCTGGATCGGCTTCGTATCGAAATTCACCTTCAATCAGCTTGACCATGCAGGTGCCACAGCTTCCAGATTGACAACTGCTTTCAATCTCAACGCCTGCAGCCTCCGCAATTTCCAATAAGGATTGGCTGTCATCGCAATTGACTTCCTTGCCAGACGCTGCAAAGGTCACCACAGCCGGCTGGGCCGCGGCTGCCGGGGTGGGGGCAGGCGGGGCTGCCGGAGTGACTGACGCAGGAGCCGCAAAACCGTTTGGACTCACAGTGTCTTGCACAGTGCGTTGACGGGCGAGTCTGGCGGTTCCTTTGGGTGAACGCGGAGTGGATCGGGGTTGAGCATCAAACTGCTGAATGAGAATATCTTTTAAGACGTCTTTGAGCTCATCACAGGGGATGGCTTTTTGGACTTTTTCACCGAGGACAGCATCTTTACCGACTTTGCCACCCATAAATAAGTCCACCGCTTCGACGGTCTTGCCATCCTTGCGAGTTTTGGTGCCCATCAGGCCGATATCAGCGACTTGGGGCTGACCGCAGGAATTAGGACATCCGGTCCAGTGAAAGCGAACCGGTTTGGGCACGTCTAATTCGTCTTCTAGTTCATCGATCAAAGCCACGGCTCGATTTTTAGTTTCAATCAGTGCAAACTTACAGAACTGATTGCCAGTACAGGAGACTAAGGCACGGGCCAATGGGTCAGGATTGATGGAGAACACTTCTAGTAAAGGCTCTGCCAAGAAAGATTCTAAGCGGGAGTCAGGAATATTCGGAATAATGACGTTTTGTTCGACAGTTAGACGAATTTCGCCACTGCCGTAGACCTCGGCCATGCGGGCTAATTCCAACATATCGTTGGCATAAAACCGACCGACGGGAACGTGAATGCCTACAAAGTTTAAGCCAGGCTGCTTTTGAGCATGGACACCGAGATGATCTCGTTTGTCCCAGTCAAATTCATCCTTGTCGGCAGCGGCTTGGAGCGTAACACCCATCTGGGTTTCGACGGCGGCCCGGAAGCGTTCGACTCCCCAGTCGTCGATCAGCCACATCATCCGAGATTGGTGGCGATTGGCCCGGGAACCGTTGTCCCGATAGACAATGAGAATGGCTTCGCTGATATCCACGACTTGGGTATGGTCCACCCAAACGTTCATGGAAATGGCAGGAGCGCAGCGCTTAGCAGAGAAGAAACCGCCAACCAAAACGTTAAAGCCAAGCTTGCCATCTTTGTATGCTGGGACGAAGGCAATATCGTTGATTTCAGCATGGACGGAGTTATCGCGACCCCCTGCGATCGCAATATTGAATTTCCGAGGCAGATTCGTAAATGCTGGATTACCCTGACTATTATTGGTGATCATGTCCTGGACTTTGCGGACCAGACCTCGGGTATCAATCAGCTCATCAGCATCCAGCCCCGCAACAGGCGATCCGGTAATATTGCGGACGTTATCCATCCCAGATTGCACACTGGTTAGACCGGCTTGCTGGAACCGATTAAAAATATCAGGAATATCTTCGATGCGAATACCGCGCAACTGAATATTTTGGCGAGTGGTGATATCGGCATAACCATCTTCGCCGTATCGCTGAATCACTTCAGCCAGAACCCGCATTTGTCCGCCGCTGAGAATACCGTTGGGCATCCGCATCCGCAGCATGAATTTGCCAGGTGTAACGGGTCTGAAGAATAACCCTAACCATTTGAGACGTTGTGTCAGGTCAGTTTCGTCCATGGCTTCCCAACCAATCTGAGCAAAGTGGGAAAGCTCGGGTAAAACGGCCAAACCATCTTTTTCCGCTTTGAAACGCTCAAACTTATTCATTTTGGGCGCAGCTGGTGCGGTATTAGTCACTTAAATTCCTCTTGAGCTCGCGTCTTAATCCAATAGAGAATTGATCAAAATCAATTTCTGCGATTGGGATACTAACTTAGCGACTCCCATTGGGATCGTTCGTATCAGTCGTTACAAAGTGATAGGCTAAATGTAGTTCTTGCAATTGATTCATGCTAAAGCTGCATAGAACCCTACAAAGCTTTTGAATTGTTTGGAGAGAATAGCAGTGGCATGTAACTGCTAATGATCGTGAGTGAACTTGTATCCGTCTTATCTGAGCTAGAGACAGGAGATTTTCAATCTCGCTGGGAAACTGCTAAGCAGATTCCTAATTTTGGTGAGCCTGCCATTGCATTTTTGGTGGATTTACTCCACAACAAGTCTGATGATCCAGAACTGCAGTGGTTTGTGGCTCGGGTGTTGGGTGAGTTCAATCATGCAGATGCGGTCATCGCCTTGGCTCAGCTGATGCAAAATGCCGAAGAAGATGATGTTGCTGAAATTGCGGCCCAAATGTTAGCCCAAATAGGGCCCCAGTCTGTAGATGCATTAGCTGCATTGCTTGAATCATCCCCATCGCGTCTTCGGGTGGTCTCGGCGTTAGCTCAAATGCAAGATCCGATCATTGTGCCTATCTTGCTCAAGGTCGTAGCGGATACGGATGTATCTGTTCGTGTGATGGCGGTGGAAACCCTGAGCCGATTCCATGATTTCAGGGTCATCCCGGCGTTACTGCAAGGATTGTCTGATCTCAATGGCAAGGTTCGCCAGATTGCCATCGCTGGGATCAGCTATCGTGCCCCTCTCTTCCAAATGCATGATCATGACCCGGTGGCCTTGATTGTGCCGTGCCTGCATGATTTTGATGTGCAAGTTTGTCAGACGGCAGCGTTGGCCCTAGGACGTCTAGGAACGAAGGAAGCGGTTGAGGCCTTAAGCATAACTGCTGGGGCTGAGACGGTCCCTCTCCCCTTGAAGCTAACGATTGTCCAAGCCCTAGGACAGATTGGTAATGATCAGTCTGTGCAGATGTTACAAAAACTATGGCCTCATTCCAGGTCTTCGCTGCAGGTGGTAGATAATGAGGATCAGACCCTTGCAGCAGTGATTGTTAAAGCATTAGCCCTGAATCGGCAAGTGGATCGATCGACAGAGGCATTGATTTATTGCCTGCACCACCAGCCGGTGTCCGATCCAGCTCTGCAGAAAACCCTTGCGAGTGCCTTGGGACAGTCCGGTCAGCCACAAGCGATACCGGAGCTGATTCAGCTTTTAGGAATACCGGATATGGGGGTGAGACTGCATGCGATCGCAGCCCTCAAACAAATCTCTTCAGAGCTTGCCTACACTCAGCTTCAGGCTTTAGCAGCAAACGATACGGTGGATCAAAATGTGCGAGACGGCGTTGCGATCGCACTACAAGAATGGTGAGTTAATCTAGCTGACCGTACTGAACTGAATCCCAGGGGCACTATTGAAATATCGAACCCTAGTGACTTTCCAAAGCATCTCTTGGATTAGCGTGTTCTTTTTTCCCTGGGTCCGGTGTATATGTCCGTCGGCATTCAATATGACAGAAAGAACATGAATCAGTTAACCATCACTCGTTTTAACGGTACTGAAGTGTTCCCGATTGCATCTGCCCATTTATTCACTTTGAGAGACAATGAGGATCTCACGCTTTGGTTTGAAATTGAAGCTACAAAAGAAGGGGCTCACTTCAATGCAGATACATTGGTATACCCCGCTACTCCCAGTGCTGAGCTTGGGATACGAATGGCCCAATTTGATTCTTCAAAGCTTGTAGGACAACAGTTCACTCATCCTGGAATATCTAGCGATGACGGAGATTCATGCTGTGCGTTGTTCTACTATTACGAACATCAGCCTTTACGGGATAACCAAGTGTCGATCTTGTCGCAATCCCGCAATATATTCAAAATTTGTTGGATAGCCCGTACGCAAGACGTCAATTTCTATGACGGCAGTAAACCGGATGCCAAAATTGAGATCACTGCTGACTTTACGTTGACATCTACCTGCTAAGTCAGCACAGAACCCATATGTATTCATATATGGATACCAGTTCTACCCAGTACTTCAGCCGGCAAGTGATTCCACAATCGCTGGCAAGCTCTTTAGATCTGCACAAGCTGCATGAGCATTTTTACACTCAGCGTATAAGGAGGTTGTCACAAAAATGGTATGCAATCCCGCATTGATTGCCCCATTGATATCTGCAATCGGATTGTCACCAACGTAAATCGTTTTTTGCGGTGATACTCCAAGTTCTTGGCACCCAAGTAGAAAAATTTTAGGGTCTGGTTTACGAAGGCCAACAGCCTGGGACACGATAACACTCTTAAATAATGGAGCGATTCCCAACGCGGTGAAATTGCGTTCTTGAAAAGGGGACTTGCCATTAGAGATTAAGCCCAGTTTGTATTGTGGAGAGAGGTGGGTGATCGCCTCAATAACCCCCGTTCTAGGTACAGCAAACGCACAAAAACAGCTTTCATAGACCCTCAGTAACTCTTGAACAGACCACTCTGTCAAAGAGAATTCCTCGATTAGTGCTGTATAGACCTTATCTTTCCAAAGTGTGCCATTCGCATCCAGCTCCATAAAGCGACCGATAAAATCCGCTTGATTCGATAGATACGGCCTGAGCATGCCGTGACATTGCCAATGGATAAAGTCTCGTAAAGACCGGTCACGATCTAGCAGCGTTTGATCGAGATCAAAGATTACAGCATCCATATGATTCGTCCTGAGCAACCTACAGTGTCAGCGGCTTTTATGGAGGTTAACCGCTTTTAGCTAACACCACTGCTCCAAAGCTGAGGGCAATCAAAAATACTAAAACTATGGGTAGGAAGACGAGAATACCATCCCGATTAAAGCGGAGGGGTTGGTTTTGAGACTTCATCAGCAAAAACATCCCCCCTACACCCATCAGGATCCAGATGAATCCAAATCCTAGAAATAGCGCAAAAATGGAATCCGACATGACGCATTGAATGATGAGCTGCCAACCACTTGAAATGATAAAGCTATTATCGTCAAGCTAGATCGAGTCGTTCAGCAATGACAGCTCATCAACAAGAAAGTTTGCAATGTCGCATTCCAGCATGGTGGATATGAGAGGTCAGCGATCTTATTCAATGGCCAACGAGGCAGGGCTCGATACCAATCTAGGAGAAGCCTCAGAAGTTTGAGGAGCAGACGTGGGAAAGCCTTCTAACTCTCGGGACCGTTGAGTTTTGATCATGGCAATTTGACTGGTGAGTAGAAAGCTGACAAAGCTTGAAATCACAATCACTGGCAGCATCGCCATCCCAGACAACACGCTGAGAATAATGCTGGTGCTCACAGGGGTCTTAGTCACTGCCACATTAACGGCAGCCATTAAGCAGACCATGCCTAACGTGGGATGCACCTGCGGCACCATCAAGGAAATGGCGAGACCCACATTCGCACCAATAAAAAAGAGGGGAAAAATAAAGCCACCTAAAAAGCCAGAGTGAAGCGTCACGCTAATGGCAAACATTTTAGCCACTGCAATCATCAGCAAAAAGGTAATGCCCAGGGTTGCCCCCGTTTCAATCACCGTATGAATTTGCTCTTCGCTAAAAAATAGCGTTTGGGGAAAGGCTAAGGCGATCAAGCCAATGGTGAGTCCCCCTAGGGTGGCTAAAAGAATTCGATGATGCTCTAGGGGAGCGAGTAAATGGCCCACCAATCGAAATACGCCAATGAACATCACTGCAACGCCTGCCCCAATCCCACCCAGTACTAATCCTTCCAGTAAGTTAGTTGGGGTTAAAGGTGGCACGGTTTCGAAATGATAGAAACCACCAATGGTCATGCCAGTATTGATGCGAAACACTGCAAAGGAAAAAATTGCGGAAACGACGGCGGGGGCAATGGCTTCGTAATATTCCAAACCTTTGCGATGGGGAATCTCTAAAGCGAATAGAGCAGCACCAATCGGTGCACCAAAAAATGCACCCAAGGCGGCACTCATGCCACAAAAGGTCAGCACCCGCACCGAAGTGGTAGTGAGCTGCAATTTTTCTCCTAGCCAACTGCCGAAGCTACCATTGACCTGCACCAAAGGCGCTTCGGGGCCAGCACTCCCCCCGGAGGTAATCGCTACTAAGGACGCAATAATCATGGCTGGGGTTTTGCGAATATCAATTTTGCCGGGGCTGTGGATTTTGTCGACGACTTGGGCCATCTCTCCTGGTAGGCCCATAAAGAATAGGACCAGCCCGACACAGAAACCACCAATGGTCGAGGCGATCCAGACGTAATGTTGTTGAGGGAGCCAACTGGGAAAATAGGGCACAACCCGATCGGGCACGGTGTGCCAGACACCATGCATCAAGGTTTCGAGAACAAAGTAGTATGCAGTGGCCACTAATCCCCCAAATACGCCAATCAGTGCGGCACATATAACTAATTGTGAGTAGGTCAGCTCACGTTTTCCTATCTCGAATGGTGCCGACAGCGCATGCTGTTCTTCTGGACCACTGGCTAGCGTCTGTGTCATTAATGCTGAATCTCCATCTACCGATTGGCAGTGGATAGCTGCCAATCCAAGTGCTTTGCTTTGAAAGCGTATTTAGGCAGATTACGGAGAATTTTCCTTGACTTTCGTATCCATAAACACCGAGACGGCGGCCTGGAAGCAAGAGCTACATGCACTGAATGCGAGATCTACATGTCAAGAAATTCTTTTGCACTCTGTAGTAACAACTACTGAATTTTTTGGGCTTAATTATAGGATGAGGGGTGGCTATTTTGCCTGTGGCAACCCACGAACGTGACGATAGCGATTAGTCAGTCACGCTACTCTCCAAGCTAAATGCTACAGGTTTAGACTAAGCCTCATCATTTATTCTCAATTTTCACAGACGTAACCATTGTGTTCTGTGATTAGGAGCCTACAGACGTGATAAAACTCAATATCAATCCCCTAGATGGCATACGCCACTGGCTGGAAGCCATTCATGTTAATGATCGCCGCCAAGCCAATCTGTTGTGTCGATTCATACCTGCCCAGTGCCCATTTGCGCGGACCATTGCCGTATTTGGACATCCAGTGATGCGAATTCCGCCGTTATGTAAGCTGAATCCGTTCTATGAGCAGCTTATATGCTTAAGATTTCAAGCCTTATGCTTTCTGGCAGAGCACAACACAGAATCCCTCGCATAATGCTTCAATCTAAACGAGCCTGCCAGGGATATCTTTTGCAGCACCTAAGCTTGTCTCCTAAAAATTTGCGCTAGCTAGATTCAAGCGTCTTTGTAAAGATGCTGAAATGTTAGTCTCGGACAATATCGGTGGCATTAGGGACTGTGATGATGAAATGGGCTACCCCAATATCGAGGAGAGAAATGGTTTCTATTTCCTTGACGATAAATTCTTGAATGGTTAGATGTTGGCAGTCTACATAGAGGGTTTTGGGGCCAGGGTCGTATTGTAATTGGCACCCTTGCAAGCAGGGGAACTGGCTAATTAAATACTCTCGTAGAACCTGGATATAGCTCATAAGTCGTTCTGAGACCCGCTAGATGAATTGAACTCAACGCCCTAGTGCAGTATGAAAATCGCGTCGGAGTCATCAGCACTAGATAGGATAGTGGGCGGAATGCTAAACCAAAATGGCGGTGTGCAAGGGCTAAAGTCTCATGCCAAGCCTTACGGTAGTTGTTCTATATAAACATTTCGCTCATTAATATCCGCTTTAACCATCGATATGGTGCAGGTTTTGCATATTATCTAACGTCCTTTGCTAGAAGAAGATGTCATCGTTCAAGCATCGGCTGACATAGATCTCGACTATCACCCAAGCAACCTTGTCATAGGATCTCGGGCGAGCCCATGAGAGAGGCTGCTGTGACATTTGCGTTCAATCTGAGCTGATTTGATATCGTGTGTGAGCAGTGTTTTATCTGTTTCATGCTTTTTCTAACTCAACTGTTTAGTGGCAAGACGGTCAAAAATACTCTGTTGATTGGGGTGGGCTATATGCTTTCGCCCCTATCTTGGTGGAACGATCTATTTTTCAATTTGCCCATTGCCTATGTCTTTGGTTATGCCGTGAGTTGGGCTTATCCTGATGCCTTTTTGCCAGCAACCGTTGCCGGATATTGGCTCTCTAATGTTTTAGGCATCTTGATGATGCAGTCCGGCGCGTTGGATATGGTGATGGCCGATCAACCTCGATCCTGGCAGCGAGAACTCTGGATAGGACTGGGCAGTTCAACCCTCTATACCATCGTTATTGTTGGCCTTGTCCATTGGCATATTCTGGACATTCCTGAGTTTCTGTTGCCGTAGATGACCAGAGGGTGAACGGTGGCCTTGTGCCCAGAATGGTTCAATGGAAGGTTCGATTAAGCGGTCGCATCCTAACCACTATATAGATAGGAGCTGAATACTGGCAACGGCTGCATGGGCCATCATATTGGCTAACAAATCACGTCGCCAAAGATAAAAAACCGTGAAAATGCTTCCCCCAAATAGCGTAAAAAAGACGCCACCCAAACCCCAAAACGGTAGGTGAGATAAGGCAAAAGCGATTAAGGTCAAGCATCCACCTAGTTCTATCTTTCCAGTTAATGCTCCGAGGCGTTCGGTGGCATATCCTCGGTAAAATAACTCTTCTACACAGCCAGAGACGATGCCCAAGAGTAATAAGTACACCTTTGGAAGAGCTTGAAGTTTATCAACGCCTATATTCAAACTGGGTAAATTGAGGAGAGTGATGAGATCAGTCCCGATAGGCGTAACGATATACAGTTGAAGACCTACCATGACTAAACCCCAAACGAGGGTTTCAAGCTTAGGCGATTTCAAACCAATACTGGTTAAAGGTAGACGTTCCCACCAGAAGACCAGCGCCAGGAGGGAACTGCCTGCGAGTATCAGACATAAAGGTCCGACAATATAAGCGATCCAAGTGTCTGGCGGTGATCTTTGTAGAAGAGCCAAACAGGGCAAGCTACCCAGCGCCAGGAGTAATCCAAAGAATGTTTGTATCGGTGAAGACGGGTTTGTTATCTTCAAGGATGGTCTGATGTGGGTTGTGAAGTCGCAGGATCTTTATTCTCTCAAGAGTGGGCTCTGTGTGGTAACGAGTCCACTCTTGAGAGTCTCGATGCAGCATGGTTTTCTTATGAACGGAGGGTGTAACAGCCACGGTTGGGAAGAACGATATTAGCGACCCACTTGTAAACGCGCTCGCCAATTCCTAGGGTGCGACTGAGGTTGACATCGGTGACGCGGGCGCTGTCATAGCAGATTTTCCGTTGGGCTAAATCTAAAGAAGACACTCTAGCCTGCATTTTGACGGTGCCATGGGCATCCCGGCGTACTTTGCGTTTGAGGGTAACATTGGCTCTGACTTTCATTCGACAGCCATTAAATTGCACTGCGTCTACCCGATTAATCCGTAGCTTTTTGCGTTTATTAATGTGGTGGGTTTTGTCGGCCACTTTGCGATTGACGGCATTCAGTAACTGATCGTTGTAACGAGTACCCAGGTTCTGGACTTGTGCACAATTGAGAGACCGGGCTTGAGCGGGCGTTTGCAGGGTGGTAATGGCTCCGGTGACGGCACCGCTCAGGGCTAAGGCGAGTAGAAGTTGCTTTTTCATGATGTTTCTCCTAAGGATTGCTAGGTTGTTGAAGGGGCTGTTGAACCCCTCACGGAATCAATAGGGTTGGGTTGAAACGTTTATGCACTTCGATGCCTTTGTGACGTATCCAGACTGGGCACTGCATGTTCGGATTTTGGGTGGTTTTATCAGTGTGCTCTGGGTTCTAGAGATTGCAGATACGTTGATATTGAAAGGCTGGCTGAATCGATTTGGCATTTTGCCACGGCGATGGATTGGCTTGCGAGGCATTGTGTTGGCTCCGCTACTCCACGGCAATCTTCGGCATCTGTCCATGAATACAGTGCCCCTGGTGGTTTTGGGCTGGCTGATTTTGGTGCGCTCGACCCAAGTATTTGTGGTGGTTACTGCTGCCGTTTGGCTGATTGGCGGGCTAGGGGTTTGGCTGTTTGCGGGGTCTAAATCCAACCATATTGGAGCGAGTGGCTTGGTGTTTGGCTATCTGGGATTTCTACTGATGAATGGCTATGTAGAGCAAAGCGGGGTTGCGATCGCAACGGCAACTCTAGTCGGTCTCCTCTATGGCAGCACCCTCTGGAGCATTCTGCCGTTACAACGGGGAGTCTCTTGGCAAGGCCATTTATTTGGTGTACTCACGGGCGGGCTCTGTGCTTACTATCTGCCCCAAATCCAGGAATTGCTGCAAACGACGCTGGTTTAACCCAATGGCATCTCATTCAAAAACGTTAGAACTTTAGTCTGATAACGGAATCTCTGGCATCGCTTCAAGATCGGTTAATGCATCCTGCAATGCGATCGCAGCCTCTTCTTCCAGGCGTCTTTGGCATCGCTCTGCAAATTCACATTGATGGTTAGGAGAAACGCATTTGCCATCGTTTAAGGCTACTTGTGGCATTGCTTCCCCCGTTTCGTAATCCGTCAATTCCTGCCGTAATTTAGCGAGTAGATCAGCCAAAGATTGCTGGTTTTTTTGATGCTGGGCTTTGGAGTAGGGGAAGGTGAGAAAACTGGCCTTGCCACCGGATTGGGCCGAGGCTTCAGCAAACCAGTAGGTCATAGAAAGTTGGTCAGGCGGATACTCACTGGTTTCGGCTAACACGTATAGGTAGAGCTGAGTTTGCCAATGGGTGCGTAGGCGATCGGCCTGTTTGGGGAGCGGATAGGTTTTCCAATCCACAATCTGGGCCTGGTGAGAATTTTGAATCAAGAGATCGTAGATGGCCACCAGCACAAATCCATCTTGCCAGTACAAGCGCTGGTGTTCACTCTCCTGTTCTCCTTCGATCATCTGGGGTGGGTGCTGCAGAAAGGCCTCGAACCACGCTTGTAATCGATCATCTGTTTCTAGTAAGGGAGTGATGGGGAGGCCCAAAGACTGCTGCTGCATCAGCTGGTGAAATTGAGAGCCGAGCTGTTGATGGGGATGGGCATCGATCCCCACGGATGTGTCAAGACGGTCCAAGTAACGATGTTGAAATTTGCGAGGGCAAGATTCCAACAGATTGAGATGACCTTGGGAGAGTTGCCAGATGGGCTGATGGATATTTTGCATAATCTGGGAACGAAAGAATATTGACTGGGTCACACTGAGGAGTGTCAGGGAATGCAAACGGGCGATAAGCTAGGTTTGTGGGGGAATTTCGATTATCGTAACTCAGTGCAAAAACGCCATGATTGAGGTTGAACACCTCAGTAAAGTGTACGGCTCAACCACAGCCCTGCAAGATGTCAGCTTCGCGGCCCAGCCTGGAGAGATTCTAGGGCTGCTGGGACCTAATGGTGCAGGTAAAACCACCACCATGCGTATTCTGGCCGGTTATTTACCCGCAACTAAAGGCACTGCTGCCGTTGCAGGGTTTGAAGTGCATGTGGATCCTATGGCTGTCCGCCAGCGGATTGGCTACTTGCCAGAAGTGCCACCCCTTTATCCCAATATGACGGTAGAGGGCTATCTACATTTTGTGGGACGTTTGAAAGGATTGTCCGCAGGCGATCGCCCCCAGCGAGTGCAATGGGCCATGGAGCAGTGCAATTTGCAGGATGTGCAAAAAACGCTCATTCATAAACTCTCCAAAGGCTTTCGACAGCGGGTCGGGATTGCCCAAGCGATTGTCCATAATCCCCCAGCGATCATTTTGGATGAGCCTACCATTGGCCTGGATCCTCGCCAAATTATTGATGTGCGCAATTTGATTAAATCCTTGGCCGCTGATAAAACCGTTATTTTATCGACTCATATTCTGCCAGAAGTGAATATGACCTGCCAGCGAGTAGCTATTATCAACAACGGCAAAGTGGTGGCTACCAATACCCTGGCCGATCTAAAAGCCCAGCAAACAGAGCAGCTGATCTATGAGCTGGATGTGCAGGGGGAACTCGATAGCGTTGAACAATCCTTACAGTCCCTAGAAGGTGTCCTGACTTGGCAATGGTTGTCAGAACAGCCCTCTGAACGTCGTAAAGTTCGAGTCACTTGTAATCCTGATCCTCAAGTGGGACCACAACTGACCCATACTCTAGTGCATGCCGGAGTGGCCATGTATGAGATGCGGCGGTTAGGAACGAGTTTGGAAGAAATTTATTTAGAGTTAACTACGAAAGAAGAGGTGGATACGTCTGCGGAGTCAGAGATCGACCCAGCTGAACTGCCTGTTTCTGACGCTATCAGACATCCCACTTCATCTTCGGAAGAAGCCGATCCACCCAATGCCGAGGACCTGTCATGATTTTGATTTTTAACAATATCGTGGCCATCTTTCGCAAAGAACTACAGGGTTACTTTAAATCTTCGTTGGCCTATGTGATTGCTGGTGTCTTTTGGCTCTTGGCCTGTAGTTTATTTGTGAGTGAAGTTCAGCTCTGGACGGCCCAAAAAACCGCTGGCCAGGTGGTAGATGTGCCCCAAGAAAGCCTGAAATCCTTTTTATCCGGTATGTGGTGGTTGGTGATGTTTATCATGCCCAGCTTATCCATGGGGCTCTATGCCGAAGAACGCCGCCATCGAACGTTAGAATTGCTGGCTACCTCCCCGATTACCAATTGGGCCGTAGCGTTGGGAAAACTCCTAGCGGTGTGGACCCTATTTGTGACCTTGATGGTGCCAGTGGGTGTCCTCGAGATTTTGTTCTTGAGTCATGCGGATCCACCGATTACCGCCGGAGTTTTTATCGTGGGTCATCTGGGGCTCTTTTTGTTGGCGGCGGCCATTTTATCCCTGGGACTGTTTATTTCATCCCTGGCCGATAGCTCCATTTTGGCCATTATCCTCACCTATGCTTTGATTTTGATCTTATCGCTGCTGTTTTTGCTGGGAGAACGCTGGGGAGAGCCTTGGGTGGCTATTTTTGATCAGCTGTCGCTGGTGAAACACTACGTTACCTTAACCCAAGGCGTTTTAGATATGAGCAGTGTGATCTTGTTTGTGAGTTACATTGTCTTGGGTTTATTTCTCACGGCCCAGTCCATTGATTTATTACGGTTCCAGCGACGCTAGGGTGCGATACATGGGGGTTGAAGTTTCAGAATGGAAGTGCAGACGTGACAAGGGTGGGCTCTAAAGTCATCAATTTGCTGAGCTGGTTTAGTGTGGCCTTAATGGTTGCAGGCTTCTCTGCTGGGTTTGTTTCTGGTCAGTGGTTTTCGCTACCCCTGGGGGTGATGTTGAGTGGGGTGGTGCTGTTGGGCATCTCTTTAATGTGGCGATGGCAAAGACTATCGCCCTCCAATCAATGGTGGCAGTGGCGATCCACCCAATCCGGTACCAATGCCTTGGTGGCAACCCTGGCGGTGTTGGTGATTTTGGGCTTGGTGAACTTTATCGTTGTGCGTTATCCCTATCGCGCAGATTTTACAGAACAGAAAACCTACTCCCTCGCGCCCCAAACCCTGAATGTGTTGTCCGCACTCCCTAAACCTGTGGAAGTGTTGGTCTTTATCGGTAATGATCCGTCTGCTTCTGATTCTCAAAGCCAGATTGTGTTGCAGAATCAGTTACTGCTGAAGGAATACCAACGACAGCAGCCCGATAAATTCAAATTCCGGTTTATCGATCCCCAGGCGGAACCCGGCTTAGCCCGCAAGCATAATATTCGAAATTTGGGTGATATTAGCTTGGTGTATGACCAGCGTATGAAGTTGCTGTCTTCGGGACTGTCAGAGGTCACGTTAACCCCTGCGATCGCATTGTTAACGAATGAACGAAAAGCTACAGCTTACGTGATTCAGGGGCATAATGAAGTGCCTTTATCGGGGTTTACAGAGAGCTTGGCAGGTGCAATCAATCAACTGAAGATGGAAGGAATTACCGTTGAACCCCTAAATCTATCCCTCCAGCAACAAATTCCTGATGATGCAGATGTGTTGGTGATTGCGGGGCCGAAGTTACCGTTGCTAGAAGCCGAAGTGACCTTAATTCGGGATTTTCTCAAAGAGGGTGGCAATTTATTCTTGATGCTGGATCCCGAGGTGGATGTCGGCTTAAAGCCTATTCTCGAAGTCATGGGTGCCACATTAGATGGTCGGCTAATTGTTGATCCCAAACATGCCCGCTTGGCTTGGCCCGCTGCCTTGACCTATGGTGAACATCCCATTACGGAGAGCTTTAGTCAAAAGTTGTCTTTCTTTCCCTTTGCCCAAGCCGTGGATGTGCAAGAACAGCCCGGTCAACTAGTGACGCCTCTCTTACAAACAAGTGAAGCGTCATGGGCGGAGACGGATCTGACGGGCCAGCAAATTCAGCTGGACCAAGGACGCGATCGCAAAGGTCCATTAACCATTGGGGTTGCGATTAAACGCTCTATCTCTGCTCCCCCTGCCAAAACGAAACCTGCGCCGCAACACTCCGCTTCTCCGTCCCCTTCTAGTTCATCACCAACCCCGACAGCCTCTCCAGCGACTGAGTCAGCGCCTAGTTCTAGCGCAACGCCTAATACGGAGGCGGCTCCTAGCCCTTCCTTGGCTCCTACGCCTCCCCTATCCACGGAATCGGTATCCCCCCCGACGGCGGAATCTCTCCAACCTGAAATTAAAGGGGAGGCTGCTCGGGTGGTGATTATTGGCGACTCTGATTTTGCCAAAGATGACCCCTACTTTGAGCAGACGGTGAATCGCGATATTTTCGTCAATTCAGTGTCTTGGCTGATTATGGATGGCGATGATCCGACCCTGTCTATTCGCCCTAAGCGAGTGATTCAAAGAACCCTAGCCATTTCCGACCAAATGAATATGCTGCTGAGCGTGTTTGGGATTGTGCTATTGCCGTTAACTGCGTTTGCAACGGCAGCTGCTCTATGGTGGCAACGACGATAAAAAAGAAGAGGAAAACGAACTAATTTTGACTGTAAATAAAGGGATGAAGCTTAAATCTACAACGATGATCTTGCTCTGTACGGCTATCGTCGGTGGAGTGGGTGTCTTTCTGTGGATCAGCTCTCAAGATACCCCAGAAGAAATTACAGAGCAGCAAGAGCAGGTACTCAAACTATTTCAGTTCAATGAAGATCAGGTGGCCACCCTAACGGTAAGGACACCTCAACTGGCGCTAGTGTTTGAGCGTTCAAAACAGAGTTTCCCCCATACGTGGCGGATGAAGAAGCCGCAAGATAAGCCTGCTGATGAAGCGGCAATTGTTTTTTTACTCAACCTTCTAGCGACAACGAAGAGCCCTAGAACGTTATCGGTAGAACCGACGCGCCAAAAAGAATTTGGCTTTGAGAAGTCTCCTGGTAATGTCAAGGTCGTTCTCAAAAATAAGCAAACTCATACGCTAGTGTTGGGTGGCCAAGATCCAACGGAAAGTTTTATCTATGCTCAGGTCGATCCTGACCTCGATTCTGGTCAAAATCTGCAAGTGGTTCTTGTTCCGACGTCTTTTGTGAGTGCTATCGACCGACCCTTAACGGAATGGCAGGCCCCAACTAAACCGGATCAGCCCGCAGCTCCCGCCGTGCCTCCCACCCCGTCTATTGATCCTGGCCCCTCAATTCCCCTACCGCCCCCACAGGTCCCTCAGTAAGATCGGTGGTTCATCATCTATAAAGCAGCACAATGCTTACGATAGCGGATAGAAGAAAGCTTTAAGGGTGTCTTATGGGTAAAGATGCCGAATGGTTGTACCACTAATTCCTTGCAATGAATTCCTCCACGGGAGCTGAATGACCCACCGTAGTCTATATGGAAAACCTCAACCTGCTGGGCTAGGGATTTATCGTACCCAGAATAGCGAAGTTCTACGTGCCTCGGCTCATTGATCAGCCCTGAAACCGTGACTGCAATCAAAGCACAACCGCCAAGGACGGTCGTCAGTAACGACATCAGTCGGTTCATCTTGAAAGGAGTCGGTTGGGTGATGTACCACCACAACACACAACCATTCAACCCTTCAAAACCCAGAAAGAACCAGATGGCATGGCCCCATACCGCATAGTCATTGAAAGGCTCTTGCCCCCAACTCCAGACCAACAGTCCCAAAATAAAATATTTGAATCCTGTAAACAGAAGGTTGGCAGCGCCATACCAGTAAAAGCGGTGGCACTTGAGCACCCTTGCATTGATATAGCTCAGACTTCCTACAACCAGCAGCGTAAACGGCACAATAGCTGCAGTGATAGGAAACAAGCTGAACAGCCGAGATGCTACAAACACTGCTAAGGCCACCAGACTCAAACAGGTCAATATTGCAGATCGTCGAAGTTGCTTGGCGGCTTTGGGGCGGTTTGATTGGGGTGCAGTGACTGTCATGGCTGGACCACCAAAGATTACTGTTAGTCAGGATGTGCATGTATAACTGCTCCCGAAGACCTTATCTTGATCATCTGACCCGAGCAGTGCTGCAGGTCACGCAGTAGGCTTGTCCTCTCATGGCTTTTGGATTGTTGTGTAGGCGACATGCACTGGGCATCAGACCTGATAACATAAAAGTACATTTGTACTAAAAATGTACGTCACAACTGGAGAACTTTCCGATGGATTACAAACCTGCTGGTTTTCATACCATGACGTCTAATGCGACGTATCGCGATACCAAAGCAGCCATTGAACTGTATGAACAGGCCTTTGGGTTAGCTGTGGATACTTTGCTTGAAACGCCAGATGGCACAGTGATGCATGTATCCGCAACGATTGGGGATTCCCATTTGTTTATGAGTGATGAATTTGAAGGTTCACCCCGACAAGCTCCCGGTCCTAAGTCACCTGTGGCTTTTTACCTTTACTTACCCGATGTAGATGCTAGCTATCAGAAAGCGATAGACGCTGGGCTAACCAGTGTGAGTGAGCCAGAGGATATGTTTTGGGGCGATCGCACAGCCACTGTCGCTGATCCCTTTGGCTATGCCTGGACCCTGGCTACCCAAGTGAAGGAAGTGCTGCCTCAGGATGCGATCGCAATCTTCAATCAAATGATGGCTAAAGCGTCTTGACGCTCCTAAGACTCTTGGCAAAGCTGGGTCGCCACATGATGCCCGATTAAATAAGCCGTCATTTGTGGACTGACTCGTGGCAGAGGTGCGGCAGATAGATCGGCCACATAGATATTCTGGCTTCCCAAGACTTTGCCTGTCTCTTGGGGGGATTCGAGTCCCATATCAATAGCCTTGCCGAAAATACAGCCTCCTGATAAATGCTGCTCTGTTAGTAGATCATTGCGACTGTAATGGCGAATATATTTCTCGACCTGGTCTTGGTTGTAAGGCATACGCGTCAATAACCGGATCAGACATTGAAAAATCCGGTGTGGTGGAGTCCCCAATGCTCCCATTAGGCCGAGTTGATTTTTAATCGCTTGCTCTGCAACTTGAAAATCTCGATCTTTTTCTGGGTTACTCTCTTCAAAACATCGAAGAATGATGTCATAGGATGAATGATGGGTCTGGGTAGACAACAGTGGGCTAGTAGAGGGGGTGTAGTACCCTTCCCGGGCAATGTTGAACTTTACGATTGCAGAGATCAAGTTCCATTCATGCTTGCCTATTTGGTCAGGATGCACAACGGACCACAGTAAATCATCAATAGCGTTCAAGATGCTAACTAGTAATCGGCTGATTCGCTTGAGAAATCTAAACACTGTAGGACTCTGAATCATCCAGCGTTTGATGCCATTGGGTACCCAAAAGGCCAGAAATAAGTGGGAGATCAAATACAGCAGCACATCTAACTTCCCTGAAAAGAAATCAAAATTACATACTGTTGCCTCTTCTGTACTGTCTACATCAGGTCTGATTTCTGTTGTTGCAAAGAGTGAGATGTACTGATCCTTCAGGGTCGGTTGCAAGTTGTCATTGAGTAAATAAATACCCAAGGGCAGCAGAATATGATCGTTCACATGTTTGCCAATTTCCAGATTCTGAAGCTGAGTCCGATGTTCGTAAAGTAACTGAGGTGTTGCTGCACCAGCACAGAGAATAAGTTTGGTCCGTTTGCCTAGGGTGTAGGTATGTGTTTGCTCCCTCTCTAAATCTAAGACTGTGATGGCGTGACAGCGTTGTAACGCTCCTTCATCTTCAGTGATGTGAAGCTTCAGTACTCGATGCCGGGTCATAAAGTCCAGGCGATCATTCTCGTACCAGCTCAATAATGACACGCCACTTGCGGTTCTCTGACCAAACTCATTGAACTGTGTTGGAAAAATGTGAATCTGACGCAATTTCCCGTCGGTATAGACGGGAATATAGCCAGTATTTTCTTCATTGACAGTGAATTTGTGGTTTTTTAATTCTTTTTTGACATGTTGAGCGACTTGAGTAAGAGTGTGGGCCGGATTATCTCTATGAAAAGCGGCTGCGAGCTCTGCTTTACGGTCATCCCAATAAGCTAGATCGTGGCCGAGATGTTGTGCTAACCATGCCGAAGACTCAAAGATCATGGTGTAATTGATCGAACCACCACCCCCCATCGTGCAGGCTCTCCCCGACAGGATGGGCAGGTTATTAGGGGTATGAGCATTGTGGAGTTTAAAGATATTCTCCTCAGCATAAGACTGAGTCCAGTTTCGCTGATGGGTTATATCGCTGGTTTCAAAGAAATTGTCTCCCTCCTCCAGTACCAAAATTTTTTGGTTGGTGGAAGCTGCAAGATATTGCCTCAGGAATGCACAAGCGCCATTCCCTGAACCCACTACAATGACGTCATAGTCTTGAAAACGGTCACACTGAGTGAGTTGAGTCATTGTCGCCTCTCTATGAGTCGTTTGAATGGCTTATCTAGTGCATGTGCAATAGAGTGAGACGTGCGATCTCGTAACCCGGACATATGACATGTGCCAACCTAGAAGAATGTGAGTGGTTCCTATAGCGGTATAACCAGTGCTTTTGCGATCGCAACTTGGAATCACTGCGGGAGCTGTATGTAGATGACGGCGCAATTATCTATTTCGATAACCAGACAGGCTGTGATTCAACAGATTTAGACCATCATCTACAGCAGGTGCGCCACTTTGTCGCAACGGTCACCATCGTCAAGTTATCGACAGAAGGACTGCAGGTTTTCCATACCCAAGATGCGGCTTGTGTGATCGCTAAAGTCAGATATCGCCATCAGCCCCAGCCAGGGGTCCGGTCGACTTTTTTCTCGAATGCCATCAGCAAGACTGCAAAATTTGACATATTTATTTTTCGACGGACCTCAATGAATTAAATCGCCCAACGACCGGTTAGGTTGCTTTCTCATAGCGGGATTCCACTTCTGCCCAATTCACGACATTCCACCAAGCGTCTAGATAGTCACCGCGGCGATTTTGATATTTCAGATAGTAGGCATGTTCCCAGACGTCATTGCCCAGTAGCGGAATATTGCCGTCTAGAAGAGGGCTATCTTGGTTGGGGGTACTGGTAACGGCTAGCTTGCCATCTTTCGTCAGCACTAACCAAGCCCAACCGCTCCCGAATCGCGTTAAACCCGCTTTTTTGAATTCGGATTGGAAGGCCACAAAACTGCCAAAGCTTTCCTCAATCGCGTCGGCGAGTTTGCCCTTCGGTTTGCCTTCGGCATTCGGGGTCATGCTGTCCCAAAATAAGGTGTGATTCGCATGGCCGCCCCCATTGTTGCGAACTGCGGTGCGAATATCCTCGGGCACGGCATTCAGATCTGTTAGGAGATCTTCAACGGATTTACCCGCTAAGTTGGGGTGCTTGGCGATGGCAGCATTCAAATTATTGACATACCCAGCATGATGCTTATCATGATGGATTTTCATGGTTTTGGTATCGATGTATTTTTCCAGGGCAAAGTAGCTATAGGGAAGGGGAGGCACTGTAAAGCCTTCATCAGCCTGGGCAATCAGATTGCTATCTGGAGAGTCCGTCAATGCTTGAGACCATGCCGCAGGCTGCATGGCATTCCAGGTCACCACGCTGACGAACATAACGATCACTAGAAGCGTATTGGAGAATCGAAACCGCATAACTTACACCCGAAAAAGTCCTCAGTTCTTGCATTAAATCAGATAGCGGTCGCCTGGGACTACTCCTTTTTTTCGTAGTATTTAAAAAATAAGTTTTCTCCAATTTTTTTATGCTTAATGAAAAAAGATAGCCGTCATGATGGGGTGTGAATTGAGTGAGATTATTACCCTTTGACGGCTCCAGCGGTGAGTCCTTGAATAATCTTGCGTTGGAAAAATAGAACCAGCAATACCAGGGGAATCGTACCTAGCACTGTAGCGGCAGCAATCGGGCCATAGGGAATCTCAAAGATGGATGATCCGCCAATTTGAGCCGCTGCCACAGGAATGGTTTTCATGCTTTCTCGGGTAATAAAGGTGAGAGCAAATATGAACTCATTCCAGGCAAAAATAAAGGCCAGAATGCCAGTCGTTACGAGGGCTGGTAATGTGGTGGGTAAGACGATTTGCCAGAGCATTTGCACCGTGTTGTAACCATCGACTTTGGCAGCATCCTCTAAGTCTCTAGGTAACTGTTGAAAGAAGCTGCGCATGACTAGAATAGTTAAAGGCAAATTGATGGCGGTATACGGAATAATCAGAGCTAAATAGTTATTCGCCAAGTGTAAGACTTGAACAATTTCTAAGAGCCCGAGAAATAGCAAAATGTAGGGAAATAAGGTGACAATTAATACGGCGGAGAGGATAATCTGCTCTCCTGGCAGTCGCAGTCGGGCTAAGGCATAAGCAGCGGGAGAGCCAATGCCTAAACATAACAGGGTTGAGGTGATCGCCACTAAACTGCTGTTGAAGAGATAGCTGGCAAAGGGGCGGCGACTGAGCAGTTCGGTATAGTGCTCCAGGGTATATCGCACGGGAATGTAGATATTCGGAACTTGGGAAATATCTTCGTTGACCTTTAAAGAGGTTAAAAGCTGCCACAGCACTGGGGCCAAACTGAACAAAACCACCAGAATAACTGAGCTGGTTAACAGCAGCCCTTTGAGAGACCCGGAGGGCTTGGACGGTGAGTCGGTGGTCATGGTTTACTGGGCTCCCGAGATATTGGTGCGGAGTTTGGAGAGGATAAAGGTTGAGATGGCAACGGCGACAATTAAGACTAAAAAGGTGACGACCACCAACGCAGCGCCATAGCCAAAGTCGAGGTAGCGCATGACTGTGGCATAGATATAAATCGACACCATTTCCGTCGCCCCAGCAGGTCCCCCTTCGGTCATCACCTTAATCAGGTCAAAGACACCAAAGGATTGAGCAAAGCGAAATAAGACGGCAATTAAGATTTGCGGCATCAACAGGGGTAAGGTGATTTGACGAAAGCTCTGCCAGGGCGTTGCCCCATCAATGGCATGGGCTTCGTACAGATCTTCTGAGATGGACTGCAATCCCGCCAGTAGCAAGATAGCGACGAAAGAGGTGGTTTTCCAAATATCAGCGGCGATGGTGGCAAACAAGGCCAGGGTTGGATCCCCTAACCAGTTAATGGCTTCTGGGATCAAGTGCAGCCGCAGCAGGATATCGTTCAATACCCCGTACTGGTCGTTAAAAATCCAGGTCCAGGTCAAGCCAATGAGGGCAGTGGGTAAGGCCCAGGGCAAAATGGCAATGGTCCTGGCGAGTCCCCGACCGCGAAAGCTTTGGTTAAGAACTAGGGCCACGCCCATGCCCAGGATCAGTTCGATACTAACTGCGATCGCAGTAAAAATCGTGGTATTGCCAATACTTTGCCAAAATCGTCCGTCGCCCATCATGCGGCTATAGTTGCCGATGCCCGTGAAAACAGGCTGTAAGTTGGTGCCTAAGTTTTTGGTAAACAAACTCAACCAAATGGCCCGACCAATGGGATAGGCAAAGACCAGCAGTAAGAGGAGCAAAGCGGGGGTAATCAGTAACCAACCCGTCAATTTCTCCCGATCTCGAACCGTTTTGAGGTTGGACATAGGCATACTCGGCACTAAATGAGTGGGTCAGACTTCCCTCTAGAATAGTAGACAATGTCCCACCCACTGCGAGTCAGCATTACCTGCCTCCGTTATCTGGCCTTGGCCTTTGTTTTTGTCGTCAGATAAAAAACATTAAGATCCTCCTCTCAATTTTTATGATTCAAGGCTAAAGTGGGCTAGAGAAAGATTTTTCTCCCTCCTCACTGATCCCACAATGCTCTGCTGCCTGAATCCAGATTGTGAAAAGCCCCTAAACCCTGACAATCACAAGCATTGTCAGCAATGTGGTCTGCGCTTAGTTCCGTTATTAAGCGATCGATTTAAGATCCTGAACCCCTTGGACCGGGGCGGATTTGGCAAAATCTACCTCGCAGAAGATACCCATAACCACCATCAACGCTGTGTGGTAAAGCAGCTGGCCTATCAGTCCCAGGGAACCTGGGCCATTCAGCGAGCAGAAGAGCTATTTGCCCAAGAAGCCCAACAACTTCAGCAACTGGGCCAAAATCCTCAGATTCCGACGTTATATGCCTACTTTACCGAAGGAGCCAATCTCTACCTGGCCCAAGAATTTGTCAAAGGCCATACCCTCCTCAAAGAACTTCAAACCACGGGCGTATTTGGCGAGCCTAAAATTCGTGAATTACTCCTGAATATTCTGCCCGTCTTGCGAGATATTCATGTTCAGGGGGTGATTCACCGGGATTTGAAGCCCGAAAACATCATGCGACGAGATGATGGCGGCAAACTGGTCTTGATTGATTTTGGGGTGTCCCGACGCTTTACAGAGTCGATGCTGATGAAAACGGGCACGACTTTAGGATCCCAGGGGTATGCTGCCTTAGAACAAATGCAGGAAGGCAAGTCTATCCCCGCGAGCGATCTCTTTAGTCTGGGAGTGTCTTGCTTTCAGTTAATGACGAACAAGGTCCCCTATACCTTCTTTTTGCAGTACGGCTATAGCTGGATCAGTCAGTGGCAGCAGTATGTTCAGATTCCTTTGAGTTCGAGATTTCGGACGATTCTGGATAAACTCCTGCAAAACGATTTGCGCCAGCGCTATGGCTCTGCTGCTGCTGTTCTCGCAGACTTGCAAGCTCAGCATGTGGTCCAATTGTCAACGCCAACGCCTGCCAAAACCGTCTCCCAGCTTTCGATCGCCCCCACTAAGCTGGTGACCAGCCAGCCCCATAACAAACCTGTTCCCACTCCTAAACCCGTCCCCATTCCGCCCCAAACGATTCTCACTGCCGAACATCCGTTGCTGAAAACGTTTCAGTTTGAGGTGGTGACCGTTAACAGTAAAGGCGAAGTGGCCCAGCGTCGGCAGCAAAATGCCGAGTTCTTTCAAGAAAGTTTGGGCAATGGCGTCAAGTTAGAAATGGTGGCGATTCCTGGAGGACAGTTTATGATGGGCTCCCCCAGCCATGAACTGAATCGGGATACCAATGAAGGCCCTTACCATTCCGTCAAGATTGCCCCGTTTTTTATGGGTAAGTTTGTGATTACCCAACTGCAGTGGCGGGCCATTGCATCTCTGCCGAAAGTGTCCCAGGATCTCCATTACGACCCCTCCAAATTTAAGGGAGCTACCTATCCTGTCGAGCAAATTTCATGGCGAGAAGCCATCGAGTTTTGCGCCCGCCTATCGCAAAAAGCAGGTCGCGAGTATCGGTTACCTAGTGAAGCCGAGTGGGAATATGCCTGTCGGGCAGGCACAGCGACCCCTTTCTCCTATGGACCGACGCTCTCTTCTCAGCAGGCCAACTATCAGGGGCAATTTGTGTATGGTAATGGTCCTAAAGGGGTCTATCGAGAATCGACAACCCCTGTCGGACGGTTCTCGCCCAATAACTTTGGCCTCTATGACATGCATGGCAATGTCTATGAATGGTGCTTAGACTGCTGGCATAAAAACTATGATGGATCTCCAGTAGACGGCAGTCCCTGGATGACTACAAAAGAAAATGATCCCAGGGTTCTTCGGGGTGGATCTTGGTATAACAAACCCCGGTATTGTCGCGCCGCCAATCGCAGTCGCTATACTCCCAACAACCGCGTCAATGATATTGGATTTCGGGTTGCCTTGACCCTGTAAAAGTTGGGGTAATTAGGTTTTTAATAGCTGTCGGGTTTCCTGGGCCGCAGCTTGCATGGCTTTCTCAGGGGTTTGCCGTCCTGTTAAGGCTGCGCTGAGATAGCGCTGTAAAATATCGGAGGCCTGAGCATATTGGGCAATGGGCGGACGCAATACAGAGCTCTCAATCACCTTCTGTAAGTCAGGTAAATACTCATATTCCTTGACCAGGGTGGGGTCGGTAAATAGCGCTTTTCGGCTGGGCACAAACCCAGAGGCCAAAATAAACTTACGCTGGGCTTCTGTGCTGCTAAAGTATTCGACGGCCCGCCAGGCTTCATCGGCATGACGCGTGGTTTTCGAGATGCCGACACCCCAGCCCCCTTGGCAGGCACCGCTCCCCAGCCCTGCGGTATGGACCATGGGCTTAATCCCAAACTTGCCTTGGATTTTGGAGCTTGGTTCGGTGTTGCCGAGTTTCCAAGCATAGGGCCAGTTGCGCATAAACACTGTGTTGCCACTTTGGAACTGGAGGCGAGCCACTTCTTCATCCGTGGCAGTTGTTCCTGGAGGAGAAATTTTATCGGCAACAGTGGTTTGCAGAAATTTCAGGGACTCAATAGCTTCTGGACTATCGAGTCCCACCTCTTTGGTTTCAGGATTGACCCAGTAGCCACCAAAGCCTTCCAGCATTTCCACAAACATGGCTGCCGCCCCTTCGTACTGCTTGCCCTGCCAGACATACCCCCACTGGGCTTTGTTTTGAGATTGCAGAGCTTTGGAAATGTCGATCAGTTCAGCCGTGGTTTCAGGTGGTTCAAAGCCAGCCTCAGATAGCAAATCCTGCCGATAGTAGAGCATGCCGCCATCGGAGCGGAAGGGCATCCGATACAGCCCCCCTTCATAGCGTCCCCCATCCACGTCGCCGGTCATAAATTCAGCGAGTTCTTCATCAGAAATGCGATCAGACAGGTCTAACAGCCATCCCGCAGCAGCGAATTTGGGGGCCCAGACGATATCCATATAGATCAAGTCGTAGGGGGAATCGCCCAGCAGAAAAGACGTGGTATAGAGATCTTCTCGAAGATTGGTGGCGTTGGGGCCTTCAATCAGGTCAATCTTGATATCGGGGTTTTGGGCTTCAAAATCATCAACAATCAGCTGCCAGTTAGGAATTTCCTGACCCTGGAGCATCATGGATAGGCGAACGGGCTGTTGAGCCCACACCCAATAGCCCCCGATGACGCTCAAGCAAACCAGCAAACTCAGCACCATAAAGCGCAGTCGCTTGGAAAGGCGATGGAACGGATTTAGGGTGCGCCAGAGTTGCGGTGATCGCATGTTCATGTTGATGAGTCCCTCAGCAGGCGTTCTCATCACTCTAGATCCCCCGTGAGTAAAAATCAAAATCCGATGGTAGGCAAGCTGTCTGCCAACGATTAAGGTAAAGAAGGGTAAATCCGATACCAATACGATGACTCACTCAACGTTGCCCACTGATGCTCCTGAGCGGGCGCAACCCACGATCAAGTTTTTGCAGCAACCGACGCGCTCGGACTGGATTGACCAGGCCCTGCAGAATCTAGACACGATTTTGCTGGATCACTCCCACTGCGAGCGCAAGGCGGCGGGGGTGGCGGTGAATATGATGTTTCGCTATCCGTCTTATACCAAGCTGGTGCGGACGCTGACGGCGATTGCTAGGGAAGAGCTGGAGCATTTTGAGCTGGTTAATCAGTGGCTCGATCGGCGGGGCATTGCTTTAGCGCCCTTGCCAGCCCCGCCCTATGGCTCGAAGCTCAGTGCCCAAGTTCGCCGAGATGAGCCAGAGCGGCTGTTGGATATGCTGCTGGTCTCTGGCTTGATTGAAGCCCGCAGCCATGAACGGTTGGGGCTGTTGGCTCAGCACCTCCCCGATCCAGATTTGGCGAAGTTTTATCGCAGTTTAATGGCATCGGAAGCCCGACACTATGGAGCCTATTGGGTCTTGGCAACCACGTATTTTGAAGTAGATGAGGTGACGGTCCGTCTGCAAGAACTAGCCACGGTGGAAAGTGAGCTGCTAGCGACCCTCCACCCTCACCCCCGGATTCATAGCTAATGCAGGACCAATTTGGTGAATTTGTGATTCGTGCCTGGCAGCCCTCGGATCGGCAGGCGGTGGCGGAAGTAATTCGGTCGGTGTTGGCGGAGTATGGAATTGGCTGGGAGCCAGATGGGGCAGATCGCGATGTCTATGAGGTGGAGACGGCCTATTTGCAGCTCGGAGGGGCTTTTTGGGTGGTGGAGCAGCAAGGTCAGATTGTGGGAACGGCAGCGTTTTACCCGGTTAATCGTGGGGTAGGGACGGTAGAGATTCGTAAGATGTATTTGTTGCCCCAGGTGCGAGGGCAGGGGTTAGGTCGTTGGTTATTGCAGCGGTTGGAGCAAGAAATTGCGGCCCAGGGGTTTCGGGAGATTTGGATTGAGACGGCTTCGGTGTTGAAGGAGGCAGTGAAGCTGTATGAGAGTAGTGGGTATTTACCAGCGACAGGCATTGAGACGGAACGCTGCGATTTGATTTACTCGAAGGTATTGGATATCTAACTCCTTAGACGAATTACCTGAATTTAGTAGCTACTAAAGGCGGATTGAGATGAAATATATCAAAACTTAAAGCGTATTCTACCTACAAACTTTATAACCTGAAATATTAGCTTAATTGCAATATTAGGCTTTGGCCCAAGAGCTTTTTCAAAACTCTGAAAACCATCTTTATATTTCCTTAGTTGCAGGAAAGCGTTTCCCCGGTTGAGCAAGGTCATAGCATCATCCGGCTTAAATGCGAGGGCTTTATCATAGCTTGTGATCGCCTCTTCGAAACGCCCTAATTGATGTAGAGCAATGCCTCGGTTGTACCAGGCTTGATCATCATCCGGCTTAAATTCGAGGGCTTTGTCATAGCTCGCGATCGCCTCTTCGAGACGCCCTAATTGACGTAGAGCAATGCCTCGGTTGTACCAGGCTTGATCATCATCCGGCTTAAATTCGAGGGCTTTGTCATAGCTTGCGATCGCAGATCGATAATCTGCTTCAGCCGCAAAAAGATTTCCTAGCTCAAAGAACAAGTAGATTTGTTCTCGTGGAACAGCATAAATGTCATCAATTAGTTCTTGAATTTCTAAAATTTTCTGAGTTCGCTCTTGTGGTGAGAGAGCTAAATACTTTGCAAAATTTCCTTCCTGAAGAATACGTAATGATTCTTGCTGAAGAACTTGTGAATTAGTGCCAAACGCCCAAACCCCCGATCGCCAATCGAAAAAGTCAGGTGCCCTTCTAGTAAAGTATTTCAGCGCAAATAGAGGCACCAAAAAGATAAAGCAAATATCAAAATCATCTCGAAACCGCTCCCGCTGTAAATTCAAGTGGCCTAAAATGCGTGGCAGTGTGTTGAGGTTGTAATATTCTCCCTCTCCTTGATATCCAGGTTTAATATCAGCAATCAAAGACTTTTCAATGCCTTTAATAAATAAAACGTCTATTTGATCCTGATTTGGTAAGGCTGCAACCATTTCATAAAAGTTATCGATAGGCTGGTCTAACCTTAAAACCTCAATCTTTTTTTGCGATTCAGACGAAGGTGGTTGACTCCCTAAATCTAGCTGAACTCGTTCAATTAATTGTTCTGCCTCTGCAGGCGAACAGCGTACAAACGATAGGCCAAATCCGTTTGTCCAACGTATAGTCCTCAGTAAAGCTTGATACCCTGCTTCCGGATCGACCGCTACATCCTCGTCCCAATCCGTCAGTGACTGAGTCATGATGCTTCATCCTCAGTTTTAGTCTTTGCCTCGACCTTTGTCATTGCCGCATCCTCAGCCTTATTTAAAGCAATCTGAAATTCTTGGATCCCTCGGATTAAGGGGTGCACATCATACCAGCACTGTAATTCCTCGTTCTCATCCAAAAATCGATACTCCAAAATACAGCGATTAAATAGAAGTTCGCGATGCACTTCATCATTCAGAACCTTCTTAGTCACAGCAACCTGGGCCAAAATTGTCCATTGGCGTTCATACACTGCATTGCGATAAGTATTGCGAGCTTCCGTAATTGCCCGTTTAACCGTTCGCTCTGTAATCGGCAGAGCTTGAGTCCGCCGCACCGAAGACTGCGCCAACAACATTAAATTGCGAACATGCCCCCCACTCATAAGACAAATTTGATTCAACGTTTCAGGTGCGTCGAAAATCTGTGAGTCTAACCCTAAACTAGCATTCACGACTTCTGTCCTGTAAATCCGCCTAGCAATAATATCTTTCATAATTTCTAAACCTGGCTGATGTTCCTTCCAATCTGGCTTACGTACCATAATCATCGGCAACACCTGCGGGTCGGTATCGTAGATATCCCGCAGGTCCGTAGCTCGACCAGAATAGACCAGAGAAATCGGCACTGTATAAATCACATGGCAATTCAGCGCCTTGAGCTGTTCATTACGGTCAATAAAAATTTGTTCATGGTTGCTGCGTCCCCCTTCTCCAGCAATCACAGGCGTAATCCGATCCAGGTTATCGGCAATTACCACCAGCTTTTGGGTAGATTTATAGTCTGATTTTGCCATTGCCTCCTCAATAAATTGATTCAGCGCCTCGATCAAAGACACCGTATGAGGTTCAACAATCTTGCGAATTTTTGCACGAGTATCGGGGCTAGCCTTTAGGGTGGCCGTCAATTTGGCAAACTGAGTAATTTGGGACTCTATTGAAATGTTGTCTAGAGTAATCTCGCTTTGTAGCAGTTTCTTCAATGCTTGACTTCGGGACTGCATCCATCGCCAAACAGGGTTTTCCTGAGGTCCTTTCAGGACTTGCAACAAATGGCGAGTACAGGCCAGCAAAATATCCGTATATTGAGCATCCTCCGCATCAATATCCTCATCGTCCGCTGCAAAGTACACCACTTGGAAGTCATGATCTTGCAAAAATTTTGCTAGCCGCAACAGCTCTGTTGACTTCCCTGCCCCTCGATGTCCGGTATAAAGCTGGTGGGTAAAGCGCTCCGCTAGTAGAATAGACCTCTTGCAATATTCATTTGACGATGTGGTATTGCTGTTTGCCATTCCTTAAGCAGCCAAAGATAGCTCATGGTTATAGAGAGCTGCAATCAAGTTACACCGCAGCGCGTAGCGACGACGACGATTACGATAGCGCTCCGACAGAATTCTGAAAATCTTCAGGCTGCGATTAATGTGTTCAATGCCCATTCGTTCCTGACTCAGAGCACGGTTGTACTCTCGCTGGAGGGAAGTCAGTTCACCGTGTTGTGGCTTCTTGAAAGGAACATAGCTATTGGAGTGATAGGCTGTAATCCCTTGATATCCGCTATCTTGCAGACTCTCGGTATTTGGATGGATGTGGATACCTGAAACCTTGAAGATCTGAAAATCATGCCGACGACCTTTGCCAAAGTTAAGGCAGATAATCTCTAAAGTGCTACGGTTAGCGATAATCTGGCATTTGAGGGTATGTCTCTTTTTTTTCCTGAATAATACGCTTTTTGTCCTTTTTGAGGACGTTCAATCGGTGTCTCAGTCACATCCATCACGACAACATCAGGTCGCTCAAATCCTTGTATTAGATGTTTCTTGCCGGGTAGGCGGAAGAGTCCTGAGTTCATCAGAGCACTCTCGACCTGCTGGACTATACGGCAAACCGTTGATTCAGAAACGTCCCAATCTCCAGCAATGTGGAAATAGGTCCGATATTCTCGCCAATATTGAAGGGCCACTAATAGTTGATCGGGGCGGCACAACTTTGGAGGTCGCTCTGCATTAGAGTGACTTAGGTGATAGGTGTGCCATGCGTGGAGCATGCGTTTGAAGGTTTGCTTGTAGACCCCAGTTCGTCGCTTAAAGTCCTTTGCACTCAGCTGTTGGGCTGTTTCGTAATTCATTGGGTATGGTACTGAATAGAAAGAACATCAGGCTCAATACCATATCGCAAATCCAATTATGCAAGAGGTCTAATCTGGTTACCCAACTCCACCAGAATATCTCCATCCCCTCGTACTTCCCGACAGTCTACATATACCGGATCTCTCGCGGGCAAAGGCCGAAAGGGATCAAAAGCATTGTAGATTCCCCGCAAAATCTCAAAATCTTCAGCCACGTCTTGACTCTCACCAATCCAAATCTTTCTGCAATTCTATGGCATGAGTCCCAAAATCAGGTTTTTATCCCTGTTTACCTCTAGATCAGTTGCCGGGTTGTTAGTAAATGACCATACTCCTTAGCCACTCAAATCATGAAGAGTAGCCAAAAAATCTTTCATCGCTTGCGGTTGATCCTGGGGGCAAACAAATTGGGCCAACATCTCAAAATCCAGCTCAGGAAAAAACTGACTGCGAGTCATAACTTTTATCCCATCACGCAAATCAAAAAGCTGGAGCCGATCATCTTGCCAAATCAAAACCTCCGATACCCCCAACCCCTGATAAATCGACAGCTTATCCACCCCGCCACTCGTTAAATTCACCTCAATGGCAAAATCAGGCAAATTCTTTAGCAGGTAAGGGTTTGCCTGCAGCCGTATAGTCTTCGATTAATAGTTCTAGGACTTCTTGGGCGTTATTCACTGCTTCTGTGTAAG
Organism: Acaryochloris marina MBIC11017; assembly: GCF_000018105.1. GTDB lineage: Bacteria > Cyanobacteriota > Cyanobacteriia > Thermosynechococcales > Thermosynechococcaceae > Acaryochloris > Acaryochloris marina. The sequence goes on along the minus strand of NC_009925.1, from coordinate 2,981,557 downwards.
TATCGCCATGAGTGAAATAGCGCTGCAGCTCATGGGCAAATTCAGGGAGTTCTACCAAATAGTATTCATCTTGCTCAGACCAAATGATGTTGACGCGATATTTGTGTTTCATCGTTCGCTCCCTCACTAATTCTTCCAGTTCAAATTAAAAATCGACATATAGGGAAACGCTGTTGGATTTTGATTTCGATTCAAAATCGCCTGCAACTTCTCCAGCTGCGGACTCCGTCGCGGCAAATTCTCCACCAACTGATAAGGCAATACCCCCTGATTCAGCACAAATGCCGCCGTCGTTCCCGCTGCTGCCCCCGACGACCACTCAAAACTATGGACCCGATAGGTCGCAGCACTAATATGACTCGTGGCAATACTCTTCCCCGTCACCAGCAAATTGTTAATCCGTTGTGGAATCATCGCTCTTAGCGGAATTTGATAGGGATAGGTCTGCGTCGCCCCCTGTCTTTCCCCTGGCCGTTCTTGATTGCCCGGTGCTTGGGGTGGACTGAGCTGCATACAGGGATGGAAATCAATCGGATAGTGACCAATACCCACACTGTCGGGGTAGATACGAGATCTGGTTCGCAGCTCCACTTCTGCTAGCGGCACGCGATCTAAAATCACATCCAGAGTTTTTAACCCTGCCATCCGGGTAATTAAATTTCGGTAGTCCGTTCCCGATAGGGTGTTGCGGTAATAAGGCAACCGAAAATCCTGCTTAGAGACATCCGTTTCCGTAATCACAAAGCCTTGAGGATAACCATAGCTATAGCGGCCAATTAAGCGCCGACTCTCTCGCATATAGGGAAATTTGGACAAACCGTGGGCGGTGCCCATCGGCGAATCTAGCCCCTTCAGGTACTTGAGATTAGGCCAAGGCTGTTTGGGAGGGGCCGCCACCTTAGAATCCGTGGTTCCCGCTACCAGCCAATAAAAATAGCCCTGGGCCAATTCTTCGCCTCCCTGCAGACTGGCAATTCGTAAGCCCCCCTGCCAATCTTGGAGCTGTCCATCTGCTTGGAGTTGATCGCGGGTCAAAATCAGATTGTCTTGGGCGGTGCCAGGTCCATAGTCATTGCCTCCCCCCCAGTTCTGCATGGAGATATCGCCTACATTCACCTCTGCATCAGCAGTGCCCGGCTTGACGCTAAAAATACGGCGATAGCTAAACACTAAGTTGGACGTTTTGGCATAGCGTGGCTTGTCAAAACTATAGAACGGCTCGTATTCAGGGTAGAACGCAGGCGGCTGATGAACTGGCGGAGTTGCAGTGGCCTCCATGGCAAAGGTATAGGTGCTGGCCTGGGTGCAATAAGGGTCAGCCTGTTCGCTGGAGGAAGACGGTTCTAGATGGGAGCGAGGGTCGATGCCGAGACGGTAGGGAAGGTCTGCTAGCGCCAGCAGTTCTCCCGTCTCTGTGGCCTCTACCACGATCCATTGCCCAGTGGCGGGCGGCTGGAATTGCAGAATGGTTTTAGTGAAGCGATCCGAATCTTCTTCTGTGTAGCTGTCGGCTAGGGTTTGGGAAAGGGGATAGGTATTGAGAGGGGGTGCTCCAGGGGCAGGCTGATGCTGAATACCTCGGACTGAAGTAACCAAATCACCCTCAGGATTGGTTTCTAGGGACTTAACCACCGTATTGGGAAACAAATGGAGCTTACCCTTCCCTTCGGCCTCCGCTGTTTTCAGCATGTCTAGAAGGAGGGTATGTCCCTGTTGGGGTAAAAAGCAGACCAGACTCACCCAGCAATCACCGGGGCGATCTCGTCCTGATACCTCAATCAATCGCTGGCGAAATTGGGCATAGCCCCTGGGGAAAATCCCGCGAGTGCGTTGTCCTACGGTTTCATCTAAGGCTGAGGTGCCCTGAGACGAAATCTGGCCACCCCACCAGTCTGTTAGCTCCGTCATGCACACTTCACGACCAGCCATTAAGGCTTCATAGGTAGTGGCCACCCCTGCCAGACCACCCCCCACGACTAAAATGTCGCAGTTCACCATGCGATCAATTGGTCGGGGCGCTGCTAGAGCAGAGACGTTTCCCAGACTCCAGAGAGCCGTAACGATTGCCCAGACAGATCGATTCATGACGCTCGCGAATTTATAGGTGCAGCTTTAATAGGTAGGAAAAGAAGTTAAGGAGATTCTTCTGGTTCGGGCGAAGCCTCTGGACTTGGCGATGCCTCCGTGTTCTCTGGACTGGGAGAGGCGGCAGGGGATTCTTCTGGAGAGGGGGAGACCTGGATGGGTGGAACGCCAGGAGGTGCGGTCCCTGGTGCGGGGCTCTCCGTGCTGGTGGGTGCGGTTTTAGGGGGATCCTTCGGCGGTGGGCTAGCTTTGGGAACCGGCAGGAGGTAGAAGATCGAGGCTGCGATCGCAACACTGGCTGCACCCAATACGGCAGACGTGGATTTCTGCAGGGCTTGGCCTGAAGCTGCTTCTGAACGGGACAAGGGCCGCACGGCCAGGGAGAGATTGGGCAGGGTTTGCTGATCGGCTAAGAGTTGATCTAAGGCTTCCACAAGATCAAACAGCTGGATCGTGGTTAAGCCCACTCGCACCGGATCGTCAGCATCGCTGGGGGCTTCGTTGAGGAGTTCCAGGGGAATGGTCAGCTCAAACCCATCTTCTTCCTTGGGCAACAGGTGAACCGCAGACTGATCTTGGTTCAGCTTTGCCAAGCGACGATGGGGGACACCACTCATCCAGGACTGAGTACATTGATTCGTGGCTTGAATCAGGCTATTGAGCAGATCCAGGCCGCCGATCAGGGGTTTTTTTAAATCCCCAAACTGGCACTCTAGGCGAAGGAGCACATCTAAGGATTCTCCGAGGGCGGCATCCGTGATTGAGTTACTGATGCCTTCGAGGTTGAGGGTACAGTTGGGCAGAATAAATGGGCGTTGGATGGTCATTGGGGTTAGGCCACTTCTCCATCAAACAGACTAGACCAAAATCGTTCCATTCCGGCTGTTCCGGTACAAAACAGCACTTGTTCCAACAGACTCAACGCCAGCTCATCCAGGCGCTCATTTTCTTTGTAAGCCGCAATAGCCGTACGATTGGGATTCATACGACTGCGGAAATGACGACGAAATCGTTCTAAATAATTAGCTAACGGCACACTGTGATCGGGCGTCAGCTGTTTCTCGGCGAGTTGTCGCTGTACATTTAAAAGCTGTCGGACCTGGGCGGTTTGGCGACGGGCGATGTGACATCCTACGGCCACCAAGGCTTTGGCTTTATCCAAGCTCAGGGAGTCGCGCTGATGAGAGCGACGCAGGGGATTGGTATTGCGCGACTGCCAAAAGTCCACCCGATTTTCGATTACATCTTGGAGCTGCAGTTCTTCCAGGCTCATCAACATCAATTCCGAGGCATAGAGGTCCAATGCTTCGATGGCCAGCAACACAAAATCGAGCTGAATCCGGGTTCGTCGTGGACAGACCTGAGCAGGGACATCTGGGTCTGGCAACGCCTTCAGAATAGGGGAAGTGAATTGTTCAGTGGGGCTATCGGCTTGCATTACGATTCCATTACGACAAGAATACGGAAGAGATTTTTAATCAACGGCTGAAGAAACCTTAGCATTGGCATCCAGATCTAGACTGCCCGAAAAAACCCCTCGACGATGCGTTGCTCTAAAAGTTCACACCCAACCTGGCCTGATGGGGCAGGGTATTGGGGGAATCAGCGGGAGCTATCCAGATTGTCAACCACATTAGTGTACGATTTCTGACGTACCGTCCCCTGTCCTTTCATCAGGATAAAAGGTCATCCCATCTGTACACCTTGCGCAAAATCACAACCCCTATGGATCTCAAATCACTGATTCGCGATATTCCCGATTTTCCCAAGCCTGGCATTTTGTTTCGGGACATTACGACCTTGTTGCAAAATCCTGATGGTCTTCGCTACGTGATCGATCAGTTCACGGAGGATTATCGGGAGCAATCCATCGATTATGTGGTGGGAATTGAGTCCCGAGGCTTTATCTTTGGAGCGCCGTTGGCCTATCAGTTGGGAGCTGGCTTTGTGCCTGTGCGCAAACCTGGCAAACTGCCTGCGGCCATCCATGCCCAAGAATATGAGCTGGAGTACGGCACGGATCGCCTCGAAATTCACCAAGATGCCTGTCCTGCAGGTAGTCGGGTGCTGGTTGTGGATGACCTTCTGGCAACGGGTGGCACAGCTGCAGCGACGGCCCAACTCCTTGCTCCCCTAAACTGCACACTCGTCGGCTTTGGGTTTATCATCGAGCTGACAGGCTTAGCCGGGCGGCAAAAATTGCCCGACTGTCACATTAATGCGTTGGTGGAGTATTAGTTATCGGTAGCGAGCTTATCGGGTACACCATTAAGCGGGTGTTTCAAGGTCTGATCACCCTATTTTTGGCATCGCTATTGACCTTTTATATCGTCGATTTAGCCCCCGGCGACTACCTCGATCAGTTCAAAAATAATCCCCAAATGTCTCAAGAGCGCCTAGAAGAGCTGCGCCAAGAATTTGGGTTGGGCAATACCTGGGGCGATCGCAGTGCCGTAACCACATTTACAGCCAAAGACATTACCGCCGTAGCCATCAAGCCCGATGGCAGCCAGATTCTAACCGGGGAGGCGAATACCGTTGCCCTTTGGGATGACCAGGGTACCGTCCTCAAGACCCTGGAAGGCCATCAAGGGGCGATTACTGCTCTCGCGTTTAGCGCCGATGGCGAGCTGATCGCTTCCGGCAGTGCGGATCAAACCATTAAGCTTTGGAAAGCTGATGGCACCCTGGTGAAAACCCTAGAAGGCCATCAAGGAGCAGTGACGAGTTTAGCCTTTAGTAGTGATGGGAAAACCTTGGCCTCTGGGAGTGAAGATCGAACGGTGCGCCTGTGGAAAACTGAAGGAGGTCTCCTTCAGACTTTGACAGGGCATACAGGCTCAATCTCTTTGCTCGCCTATAGTCCAGACGGTAGTCTTTTAGCATCTGGCGGTGGGGATAAAACGGTGCGCCTGTGGAAAACTTCTGGCACCCTCCAGCAAACCTTGACCCATAAAGGGGCGATTACGGCCCTCCAATTTAATCAAAATTCAGAAGAGCTGGTGCTCAATACTATTGCCAATCACCAGACCTGGCAGCAATGGAATTTAGAGGGTAAATCTCTGAAAACGGAGGATTTAAATCAACTCCATTCTCAACCGATTACTGCGGCTGCCTTTAGTCCAGATCGAACCACCTTTGCCACCAGCGTTGGCAAAACGGTGCGCCTGTGGTCCCAAAAAGACAATCAGCCTTTGGGCAATTTCGAGGGTAAGCAAGGCCCTCTAGAAAGGCTACAGTTTGCTGATAATGGAGAACGATTGGTCCTGATCAATGCCGATCAGTCTGTGCAGGTATGGCAAAAGGATCGGTCTTTAATTAAGCAGTATGGCCTCTGGCTCAAAAATATTTTTACCTTTGATTTATCTCAGATTTGGAAAGGCCACTGGGGGCAGATTTATCAAGGAGATTTTGGCGAAAGCTTTAGCTATCAGCGCCCCGTTACCGCTTTAATTTGGGAGCGGATTCCCAATACCCTGCTGTTGGCCATTGCCTCTCTAGTGATTAACTGGAGTATTGCCATTCCTCTGGGTATTGTCGGGGCGGTGAATCAGAATCAGTGGAGCGATCGCATTCTCCGTATCTTCAGTTATATCGGCCAGGGATTTCCCAGCTTTATCACCGCTCTACTGCTGCTATTTTTGGCCCAGAGTACGCCTCTATTTCCCGTAGGTGATATGACCAGCATCGATCATGCTGATCTCAACTGGTTCGGCAAAATTTTGGATGTGGGTTGGCATATGATTCTGCCGACTTTAGCCCTCAGCGTCACGGGGTTTGCGGGCCTCCAGCGGATTACTCGTGGCAATATGCTGGATGTCCTGCGGCAAAACTATATTCAGACGGCCCGTGCCAAAGGCTTACCGGAAAATAAGGTGATCTATACCCATGCCCTTCGCAATGCCGTTAATCCCCTGATTACTCTGTTGGGGTTTGAATTTTCCAGTTTATTAGGGGGGGCCTTTATCGCTGAATTCTTTTTCAACTGGCCCGGATTGGGGCAACTCTTGCTCAAGGCCGTCCAAGCCCAAGACCTGTACTTGGTGATGGCAGGGTTGATGATGGGGGCAGTGATGTTGATTGTCGGCAATTTGCTGGCGGATATTCTCTTAGCCGTCGTCGATCCGCGCATTAAGCTCAGTAACTTGAATTAGGCCGATGAACACTGCCCTCTACTACACGCTTCGCTCTCGGGCCGATGGTAATTACCTGGCTGCTCAGCCTAATCCTGAAGCCCCTCAGCGCTATTTGCTGCTGTTCCCTGAGCATTATGATGCCCTCAGCTATCTCAATACCCATGCTCAAGCCGCCGCCTCTAAGTTTAGTGTCGAGTCCATTGGTAAAAGCCAACTACGAGGAATTATGGACCGTTGGCAATTTCAAGGCATCGGTATGGTAAAAGATCCTCTGATTCCCCGCATAGAGTTTATGAGTTTGGCAGGATGAACATTGGCATCGTTGGCCTCGGTTTAATTGGTGGTTCCTTGGCCTATGATTTCCGGGCCTTGGGATATAAAGTGCTAGGCGTGAGTCGCCAGCCCCAAACCTGCGAGGATGCGGTCAAGCTCGGAGCCGTCGATGCGGCCAGTAGCGATCTTGCTTCGCTGGCTCCCGTAGATGTTGTGTTTATCTGCACCCCGGTCAGTGTGATAGATGCGATCGCAACCCGTTTAATTCCTCATTTGTCTCAAAATGCGATTCTCACAGATGTCGGCTCTGTCAAAGGAACAGTGGTGAAGCGCTTAACCCCTTTATGGCCTCGCTTTATTGGCGGTCACCCGATGGCAGGCAGTGAAGAAACGGGCATCCATGCAGCTCAGTCCCGGCTTTTTGCGGGCAATCCTTATATCTTGACGCCCACCCCTGAGACACCAGCCGATGTGATCGAGACGATGAGAGATCTGATCGGCCAGCTAGATTGCAATCTCTATGAATGCTCTCCTACGGTTCATGATCGGGCGGTGGCTTGGATTTCCCACCTGCCTAAAATGACCAGTGCAGCGTTAATTACTGCTTGCTTGAGTGAAGGGGATTCAGAGATTTTGAAACTCGCTCAATCTTTTGCTAGCTCCGGCTTTCGAGATACGAGTCGCGTGGGGGGTGGCAACCCGGAACTAGGCTGCATGATGGCCCAGTACAACCGGGAAGAACTGTTGCGATCTCTCCACCAATACCGCCAAAGTCTCGATCAGCTTACAGAGGTCATAGAACGTTCAGACTGGCTGGCTTTGGAACGCTTACTGAGTCAAACTCAGACGGAACGACCTAAATTCCTGTAACAGCTATCTGATAAATCTAAAGACTCTTGGAAATTGTACCGATAGTGACAATGGGATCCAACGAATACCCCTAGGCTTGTTGGAGTCTTAATATCTCCTCCACTGCCAGTTATGGTGGTGGTTCGCTCACTTCAGATTCAATCTCTATGCAGCTAAAAGAAAAAATCCCAGTCAATATTTATCGTCCCAAAGAACCTTTAACGAGTCAGTGTCTGACTAATGAAGAGCTGGTTCAGCCCGGTGGAGAAGGAACAGTTCGCCACATCACCTTTGATTTAGCAGGGAGCGATTTTCATTATCTTGAAGGGCAAAGCTTAGGGATTATTCCAGAAGGGACCGATGAAAACGGTCGCCTTCATAAGCTGCGGCTTTATTCAATTGCCTCCACGCGCCATGGTGATCAGGGCGACGACAAAACCGTCTCCTTATGCGTTCGGCAGTTGGAATATAATCATCCCGAGACAGGCGAGCGGGTATATGGCGTTTGCTCTAGCTATTTAAACCAGCTCCAACCCGGTGCTCCTGTTAAAATCACAGGTCCGGTGGGCAAAGAAATGCTCTTGCCTGATGATCCAGAAGCCAATGTGATTATGATTGCCACAGGTACAGGCATCGCCCCGTTTCGGGCTTATCTGTGGCGATTGTTTCAGGAAAAGCATCCTGACTATCAGTTCAAAGGCAATGCATGGCTGTTCTTTGGTGTGCCCTACACGGCCAATATCCTCTATAAAGAGCAACTAGAAGCCTTAGCCACGCAATTCTCAGATCAGTTCCAACTCACCTATGCCATTAGTCGGGAGCAGCAAAATCCCCAGGGCGGCAAGATGTATATTCAACATCGTATCGCCGAGCAGGCAGATGCCCTTTGGGAATTGATACAGAATGACAAGACCCATACCTATATCTGTGGTTTGAAAGGTATGGAAGGGGGCATTGATGACGGCATGTCCGTCGCCGCCCAAAAGCATGGCGTCGATTGGATCGAATATCGCAAAGCCCTCAAGAAAGCCGGACGATGGCACGTTGAGACTTATTAAAGTTAGGTCAATTAATCATTTCTTTGGCATTCGCGATATCTTCACTTTTGACTGATATCTTTAATTCCAGAGATAAGCAAACCCTTTAAACCTCATTAGCGCGTTGGGTCGTCATCAACCCAATACGTGCATTCCAACAAATATGCCCCCTTTCGGGGGCGTTTTTTTTTGGCAAATCAGGATTCTGTTCAACTCGCGGCTTGGAGTTCGTCTAAGCGGGCTAACACTTCTTCGCTATGGATCACAGGACGCACCTTGACGTACTGTTCTCGCAGAATTCCCTCTGGATCGATCAAATAAGTGTGCCGTAGGGAAAAGTAGCTCATCCAAGAGCCATAGGCTTTACTCACACTGCCATCTTCATCGGCTAACAAGGGAAATTTCAGCCCTTCAGAATCACAAAATTCAGCGTGGCTATCTACGGAGTCAACGCTAACGCCAATGACTTGGGTGTTGCGCTCGATATATTTCGGTAGGTCCTGCTGGAACCGTTGGGCTTCGACAGTACATCCCGGCGTAAAGTCTTGGGGGTAGAAGTATAAAACCACCCACTGACCTCGATAGTCCGATAATGACACCTCACCATCCCCTGTATTGCTAGGCAATGTGAATGTGGGTGCAGGTTGATCCAGAGGCGGTGGGTCACCCCCCATGGCAAAAGCTGCAGGGGCAGCCATAACTAGGGAAACAATCAGTCCCAGAACAAGACAGATACGGGTTAGATGATGGCGTAGCGGTTTCATATTTTGGTTATACCTGGAAAAAGAGATTACCTGCACATCACTTGATTGCGCCCTGCCGATTTGGCCCGATAGAGATAATCATCGCTTCGCTGCATCCAGGTCGTCCAGTCTTCTTTAGGATGTAGGGTGGCTACACCAATGCTGACCGTTACGGAATGATCCGGGAGAAATGGTTGGCTTCCAATTAAATGGCGTAGTTCTTCCGCGACCAGATATCCACTCTCGGTATCTGACCCATAAAAGAGCAACAGAAATTCTTCGCCTCCAATTCTAAAGACCTGATCGACACGGCGCAATCGTTCTTTGAGCAAGCCGCTGATATCCCGCAGCACTTGGTCGCCAGTAGCATGGCCAAAGGCATCATTAATGGCCTTAAAATGGTCGATATCTAGGGAAGCAAGCGTCATAGAAATGCCCATCCGCTTACTTTGGGCGATAGCTTGCTCAAGGGTCTCATGGAGGGACGTTCGGTTCAGTAACCCAGTCAGTGGATCTGTGATGGCTTGAAGCTTGAGTTTCTGTTGTTGGGCGATTGATCACTCGAACAAAAATCGCGGAAAAAATGCTCACCATTACTACTGTCGAGATCATCCGAATGGCTAAGGCTTGCTCAATAATGTGCCAGGCAATGGGGAAGGTAATGGACAGTAGCGTGAGATTGGCGATCCACGCTTTCCGCTCTGGCAGCATAAAGTAGCAGGCAATAACAGAGGGATAACACCAAAAAATTCCGATTATCCCTTGCTGAATAAATGTCAGATTGAGAAAGAAGATGACGATAGGCACCAGCACTAGCAGGGTGAGAGTATCGGAATAGTAATTGCGTTTCGTGATGGTCCAGGTATTGAAGGCAAAAATTCCATTGATTAACAGTCCACCTACACCCAGTAAATGCCGTCCTTGTAGAAAATTATTGATGGAAAACGGTGTCATCAGCACAATGCCGACAATCGCTAGACCTAGGGATGATTGATGTAAAAAATCGTGAGCCTGCTGGGAGGAGTGGCGATTCAACGGCGTACATCTTCAGAAATTTCAGCAATCTTATCGGAAGAGAGCAGCATCCTTTTGTTGTAGTGAGAGGATATCCAGTGAAAAATTAAGTTGTTATCGACATCTAGGCACTAAATTTGGTCCTAGAGATTGCTTGAGAGGATCTCTGTCCCATGTCTCCTAGTATGATTAGCGCTTGCTCAAGAGTTCAATGTTAAGATGGCAAAGCTGTATTTTTATTTCCTAATCGATACCCATGGCTGTCCCAAAGAAAAAGACATCCAATTCTAAGCGCGATTCTCGTCGAGCCCATTGGAACCGCAAAGCAAATTTAGCTGCTCAAAGAGCGCTGTCTACTGGTAAATCTATTCTCACAGGCCGAGCCAAAGGCTTTGAATATCCGACTAAGGATGACGACGAAGACGATGATGAGTAAGGGACGTGGGTAAGTATTTTCGCAAACCCAACATAAGCGAAAAGCAGCGTGTTCCTCCGGGGCAGCATCTAGCGAATCGGTTTCCAGTTCTGACCTATGGTGAAACGCCGCACATTACCCCCCAAGATTGGCAATTGAAGGTTTGGGGCTTAGTTAAGGAACAAACCTTTGCCTGGTCCGATATCCTAGCCTTACCTCAATCGAATTTCACCGCTGATTTTCATTGTGTGACTCACTGGTCCAAGCTAGATGTAAGCTGGGCCGGTTTTGCTGTATCTGAGTTTATGCAGCTTATCGAGCTGCAGCCAGGTGTTACCCATGTGATGCAGCATTGTTATGGGGGCTACACGACGAATCTCACCCTCGACGATTTCCTACATGAGCAAAGCTTCTTTGCCCATACGTTAGATGGACAAACACTCCCCACCGATCATGGTGGGCCGCTACGTCTGGTTGTGCCCCACCTCTATGCCTGGAAGAGTGGAAAGTGGCTGAACAGTTTAGAATTTTTGGATCACGAACAGCTTGGGTTTTGGGAAGCAAACGGATATCACCGTCGGGGAGAGCCCTGGGCAGAAGAGCGCTACAGCAGTCGCTAAAAATTATTGCAGTACATTCTTGAAGTTTTTGGGACCCTGATAACCGGAATATTCTGCTAAATCGATTAAAGATTGCTGACCCGAATAGTAGTTATCGCCAATCTTCCAAGTTGGAAAACCGGCATCTCGGCCAATGATAGGTCGCAGCTTCTCGCTGGCTTTGCCTAATTCCTCCGTACATAAATCGACTTGAGGACTAGGGCCTTCTGGTGCACATTCGACGTAAGGCATTTCAGAAATGGCTTGGACACCAAACAATTTTTTCTGATCCGCGCAATGGGGACACCAAAAGGCGCCGAACATTTTGGCATCCGTTTGTTTGAGATGTTTCGCTAACTCCAGTTCGGCTTCTCCAGATGAATCAGTGATGGTAAAGAACACTTGACCCGTTCCAGACGTGACCTTGTACTCCGTATCTGAATTGGCTGCGACGGGCCGATCAATCTGTGAGTAAATGCCTAAGGTGCCGACTAACGTCACCACTGAAACAATAATGCCTGTAAAGATCAGCTGACCGGCATCTTCCCAAGATCGCCCCAGAATGGTGAGCAGGAACATTAACGTGGCCAGCGTAGCTGAAGCAACGCAATAAATACAAATGGCTCCCGCACCATAGGGCACCACAAACTTAGCGTACATGATGTACATCAGATACCAACTGAAGAACATCATGGCCGTGGATCCCATAAATAACAGGAACCAGGTGGTGTTCTCAGCGGTTGCTCGCAACTCTTTGTTGTCGCCACCGATGGCCAGGGGGGCCAAGGCAAAAATAGCCATGGCAATATAAGCCAGCAGGCCAAATAAGGCTAAGGGTTGACCTAAGACGGTGGCATAGGGACTAGACAGAACCAGATCGCATCCCTCTGTAGGACAGGCTGCTTCTCCACCTGCCAGTTTGGTGGCCGTCAAATATCCTGTATTCGTAGCCCCCAAAACAGCAAGGGCTCCAATCAGTGGTCGTGACCAACGATGTAACCCAGAAGTCTTTGTACGACGGCGTGGCATAGGTGTTCCCTAAGTTGAATATTGATAGACGCAAGACTCATTTATCTTAGACCATAACCCTGAGAACTTTTTGAGCAGAAGATCCCTGATCCGTTGACAATAGGGACAAAAGTCGTTGTAACAGTCTTGATGATGACGATCTCTCAGTGGTTTACGATTGCCAACGTGTTTGTGCTGCCCTTCTGGGCATTAATGATTATTCTGCCCCAATGGGATTGGACCCGTCGCATTCTCACGTCCTATTTGCCCTTTGTGGGTCTGGCCATTGTGTATACCTCCCTATTTGCTGTAGCGCTGACACCTGAGTCTGCCAAGGTCTTAGCGAATCCCACCCTTGCTGATATTGCTCAGTTGTTTGGTCAAGAACAGATCGCAGCGGCAGCTTGGGTGCATTTTTTGGTGATGGATTTGTTTGTAGGACGCTGGATCTACTGGGAAGGTCAGCGCACAGGCATCTGGACCAGCCACTCCTTGGTGCTCTGTCTGTTAGTGGGTCCCATTGGCCTGCTGTCCCATATTATGACGGCTGCGATCTCGGAGCGTTTCTCATCTGCTGAGACAGTAGCGGCCGAGGAATAGAAATGGCGAAGGCAATGGTTTCAATTCGGGCTGCCGAACAGGGCGATGTCTCTGCATTGTTTGCGTTGATTCTTGAACTGGCCCAGTATGAGCATTTAGAAGATGCAGTTACGGGAAGTGCAGATGCTCTAAAAGAGCATTTGTTTGGAGACCCGCCTTATGTGGAAGCGCTGGTGGCTGAAATCGATCAGCAGATTGTAGGCTATGCGCTGTTCTTTACCAGCTACTCGACTTTTTTAACCCAGCCGGGGTTGTACTTGGAAGATTTGTATGTGCAAAAGCACCATCGAGGCCAGGGGGTGGGTAAGGCTTTGTTAAAACAGGTGGCTAAACTAGTGGCAGAGCGGAATTATGGCCGCTTGGAATGGAGTGTTTTGGATTGGAACGAATCTGCGATCGCATTCTATGAAACACTAGGAGCAACCGTTCTCCCCGATTGGCGAACTTGTCGAGTCACGGGGGCTGCTCTCACCACTCTAGCCTCAGGATAGTGTTATGACCTTAGCACCAGATACCCTAGACGGGTCTCAACTCCTCCAACAACTCCTAGACGGTCAGTCCTTGACCCAAGCAGAAGCCTCGCAATTGATGGAAGGCTGGCTTCAAGACGCTGTCCCTCCCGTCCTGTCGGGAGCGATCTTGGCCGCCCTGCAAGCCAAAGGCGTGTCAGCAGATGAGCTATCAGGGATGGCCACCGTGCTCTTGCAGCAATCGGTGGAGTCAGGGGTCGCAATGCCCAGTCCCTTGATTGACACCTGTGGAACTGGCGGCGATGGCGCTTCAACCTTTAATATCTCCACTGCCGTTGCCTTTACGGCAGCTGCTGCTGGGCTTCCGGTGGCTAAGCATGGCAACCGCTCTGCCTCTAGTCGGGTCGGATCCGCTGACGTGCTGGAAGCCTTGGGCATTAATCTGGCTGCCCCACCGGAAAAAATTCAGGCTGCTGTGGCAGAAGTCGGGATTACATTTTTGTTTGCTCCGGGCTGGCATCCGGCCATGAAAGCGGTGGTGCCCCTGCGTAAGACCCTAAAAGTACGCACCATCTTCAATCTATTGGGGCCCTTAGTGAATCCCCTCCGACCCACGGGGCAGGTCCTAGGGGTCTACGATCCAGCACTGCTGTATCCCCTCGCCTCGGCGCTCAAGACCCTGGGTGTGCAAAGAGCGGTCGTTTTGCATGGGCGAGAAAACTTAGATGAAGCCGGATTAGGCGATCTGACGGATATCGCAGTGGTTGATCAGCAACAGGTAAGCCAGGATATTTTAGAGCCTGCGGAATTAGGGTTGACTGCGGCCCCGCTGACGGCCCTAAAAGGCGGTGGTGTGGACGAAAATGCCGCTATTTTACAAGCGGTGCTCCAAGGCAAAGGCACATCTGCCCAAACCGATGTTGTGGCCCTGAATACAGCATTAGCCTTATTTGTCGGTCATGCTGTAGAGACCTATGCTGAGGGAGTGACTCAAGCCAAAGCCATTCTGGCTAGCGGTGCTGCTTGGCAGAAGTTGCAGCAGTTAGTGGCTTTTTTACAGCAGGCTTAGGCCCTCGGCACATTCTGAGGACTGTGCCAGAATGAAAGTCATGCATTGTCTTTTTAGTTTTGATTGTGATTGAGGTCGAAGTTCATCGCCAACTCCATGCCTTCCTGCGAGATCAGGGTTCTGATCAATGGCCTCATCACCTCACCATTGCTCGCCTCGTTGCTCGTGCCTTCCGGCTTAAGCGCAGTGCTCTGATTCAGATTAGTGCGTCAGCGAAACATCAAGGGCTGCATCGACTCAGTTATTTAGCGCCGCTGATGATTTGGCGAGACGCCGTTATCCTAGTGGCGCCCCTGGCTGCGCAACAGCAATTGCTCCGGGTTGAGATGCCCCACCTTCACGAATGGATGCAGATCAAAAAGCCAATTTTGGCTGCTGACCATTGGCCCGGAAGTCACTTTAAAGGCGTTTTACTGGTCACTCCAGAGGTATGGTTACGAGACTACCTGACCCAGGCCTATCAATTTCCCTCTGATATCCCTACCCTGATTGATAATGCTGACCAGCTTGAAGGTTGGGCTCAGCAACAGCTCACCCTGTCGCTCCACCCACCGGACTGGGAGCAACTGATTTGGTGTTACCCGCCGCTGCTAGAGTTGATTCGGGAAACTCGGGTTAAGCTAACTCGTGCGCTTTTCCAGCACCCTGAGAATCCCTATGGCCACACCCTTATTGAGCAGAAAGAACGTCAAATTTTAGCCCAGCTACATCAAGCGATTCTGGCTCATGGTATGGCCCTTAGTCCGCCGAATTGGCAGCAGTTTTGGCAGGCCTATCAATCGGATCATCATCTATTGTGGAGTGGCCTAAACCGCGACAATGGTGCTTTTACGTTGCACTGTGCTCCCAATGAAGTCAATCTCAGCTTGCAGGGGTTATGGTCGCGACAGCCGGTTGTACTGATGGGCAGTAGCTTTGACCTTGAACCCGAGGCGAAGCTATTTCGCCAGCAACTGGGCCTTGAAGACATGACCTATGTTCAATTTGGAGCCCATCGAGAGGCGGAAGCGGTGCAGCTATATCTCCCAGATGGCTTACCTATGCCCAATACCCCTTCATTTCAAGGAGCCTTACTGAAGCAGCTGCATCTTCTGATGGTTGCCAATGCCCAGCCTGGGGGACCGACGGTCATTATTATCGAAGACACACCGATGCAGCGCCAAATGGCGACAGCGATGGCCTCGGAATTTGGCTCCCGGGTCCAACTGGAAACGTCAGATCTGGATGCAGAAACGATTCTGATTACCGGCTGGGACTATTGGTTACAGCATCAGGCCACCCTGCCGACTCCCGCCCTGCTGGTTGTGGCTACCCTGCCCATCCCCTCCTTGGAAGATCCGCGGGTGGCGGGTCGGGTGGCTTACTATAAGCACCATCGCCAAGACTGGTTCCGACTCTACCTATTACCTACGGCTTTGCGAACGCTACAGGCTGCGATCGCACCCATCAGACGTCATCAAGGTATCGTGGCGCTCTTCGATAATCGGGTCTTACATCGTAGCTATGGTCAACAAGTTTTAACAGCCCTGAGTCCCTATTCACGCATCAACTATTTGGATGACAGCTTGTTCGCAACGGCGTCTGGTCAGCAGCGGCTTGAGTGAAGGAGACCGTATCTTAAATCAGGATGATCCCTCTGTAATCCATCCCCATTTTGTCGATAAGATTTAGGCAGTACTGTTTGCGACTTTAGTGGTCTAAATTAGGGAAAAGAAATGGGTGAAGCAAAACGTCGTCAAGAAACCTTAGGAAACGACTACGGCAAAGAATCCAAAATGGTGTCTTGGTTTCCGTTGACCAAGAGCCAGCTCGAAAAAATCTATAACTTGGTGATGAAAGGGAGCTGGGTCGGTATATTTCTTGTGCTAGCCTCCTGGTTAGTAGTGCGGTTTATTGGACCGGCCTTTGGGTTATGGGAATTGGTTCCCACAGAAGGTTTATAAGGTATGACACCATAGGCTGCTGAGTTGAGTTTGCTTGAGTGATAACTCCAGTACTCGCTTCTAGGCAGCCATTCTTCTCTAAACCATGATATGGTTGATGGTTGCTGAGCTTTTCGTAATCTTGCTAACCTAAAAGGTAGTAGCTTAAAGTTCTTCAACGGCGGCATAGCCAAGTGGTAAGGCAGGGGCCTGCAAAGCCTTTATCCCCAGTTCGAATCTGGGTGCCGCCTTTAATTAAGAAACAAAGTATAAGAGTGTTCTCCGCTGTATTGGCAGAGACGCCATTTTGTATAGCGTCTTTCGCCAAGGATGGTTGAGTGGCTGATCGGATGAAGGTGCTGAGGTATTGTCAACCGTTCAAGCAATTTTAAGCATAGCGAATCCTTGAAATTTTGGATGTGTAGGTGAATGTTGTATTGGTTGTTTACCTTAATTAAGTAGTTATAGTTTTCTTTTTTGTAGACAATGTTTTCTATATTGCCTATAGAAAACATTGTCTTTTAGGTTCAAAAATCATGTGGAAGTTCGCCTGGTTGGTTGATAATTTAGGTACTCAAATTGGTTGTTCTCAGTATCGCCTAAATATTTCCATAACTCATACCTCATAATCTTTATGAGAAGAGCAAATATTTGCTTGTTTCCGAAAAATGATGCATCTAAGACGTTCTCGGGCATCGGATTAACGCTAGTTTCTTACTATGGCTCAACATAAAAAAATTCTTGTGCAAATAAAAATATTGCTGGTATATTTCTCAATAGAGTGTTGTGAGCACCACCACGTTCGCGGAAAGGGCTGCGCCCATCATTAGTTACGCTAAAAACCTTTTCCTGAGGAGCGAACGCAGGTGATTCTCTGAGCTGCATGTCCCAACACCCTGATTCAAAAAATGATGGCCGCTTAAATCTTGAGCAACAACGCAAGCGCGCTAAAGATATTTTGAAAAAGGCAAAAGCTGGGGATCCTGTATCCATTGATCGCTTTCAGAAATACCATCCGGACTGCCAACCTGGACAGGTCATGTTTATGAATCTGCTGCAATTAGCAGATGCGCAGTTGGTCATTGCTCGAGAAAATCAGTTTTCCAGCTGGTCGCAAATGAAAGCTCACATTGACCAAATGGAATTGATTCGGTCTCAACTGAAAGCCCAGCAACTCCCGCCACCAGATGCTGATTGTTCCACGCTACATATCCGCTGTGGTTCTGATCTGGAACAGCGTCTACAACAAGCCGGGTTTGTGGGAGATTATTTAGCGTTTACCGATCCGTTTTGCCAAGGGCCGGTGCAGTCGCTGACCAATCGGTCAGAGTACATTCAACGACGGGCTGAGTTTATGGCCACAGCCTATGAAATGGAACTAGAGGTCATCCACGATCGCCTTCATACTGAATATCATCACCTGCAAGCCAGCCACCGCTACCCTCGAATTCTGTTGTGGTTTGAAGCCGATAGTTATGACCAGCTTAGCCTATCCTACCTATTGCATTATTTTAGGTATGAATTGGGGGATTCCCAAAAACTAGACTTGATCTGCATTGATTCCTTTCCGGGTATCCGATGTTTTCGGGGTTTGGGGCAGTTACCCTTAGAAGCCTTGCCGCTGCTTTGGTCCCAACGTCAGCCTGTGACTGCTGAGCAGATGCACTTATGCGATCGCACCTGGCAAGCCTTGACGGCTCCTTCTCCAGAAGATCTGTGGTCCATCGCCACGGAGGATACCTCTCAATTACCTGCTCTTGGCCCTGCACTCCTACGTCACTTACAAGAGCTCCCTTGGGCGGAAGATGGTCTCAGCTTAACGGAACGTCTGACATTGACGATTGTGGCTGAAGGGCCATGCCTGGGTCAGGATCTGTTTCAGATGCTAGTCAATGAGCGAGAGCCACTTCCCTATTTGGGAGACACCATGTATTGGTTTGTGTTGCAACAACTCCTCAATGGCCCGCATCCACTGCTTACCGTTCAGCCAGAAACCATGGAGTTACCTTGGTCGCAACGCCACTTCGACATTACACCTCTCGGGCTAGCGCTTCTTGCTCAAACGCAACATTGGCGATCGCTACAAACTTGCGATCGCTGGTTAGGTGGTGTATTAATTCGGCCCAATCAGCCGTGCTGGCAATGGAATCAAACCACTCAAACGCTTTCTTATGCCTAGCCATTGATAAAATGGCCATCTTGAAACCATGCTTCAGCTAGCAATACAGCCATGGATTACTTGAACGATAAGTGGGGGTCTGGGGTACAGCAAGACAGCATGGGTTCCGTGGCCAGTTCTTTAAGATTAATGTCGTCTAATAAACTGTTCCATCTTGAGAGAATGGTGAGATCTTGAGGGGCATCCTGTTTTAAATCAACGAGCATCGCAATCGCATCAAACCATAACCCCTCTTTTAAAGAGATTTCCAATCGCTTCAAGGGAGAGGCGGTTTGCAGTTCTTGCTGGCGTTGGGTGTCCATCTGCTTACGGTAAATTCTGCCGTGGACATAATTGGTCTCGTTTGGCCCAAATTTTGTCAACAGCGTCCAGGTATATCGCTTGCCGACCTGTAAAGGATCTCGATTCTCAGGAATAGGAATACGAATGATGCCGCCTTCCGTTAACGGTAAGACAAAACTGGTTTTGTGGACGTATTTATCATCCTCATCTTGCAAAACGAATTCAATGTTTAGGTGTGTGGTTTTGGGTTGCTCGGGGGTTCTGAACTTCGATAAATAGAACAGAAATTCTGGATGATCCGCTCCAGTCAGGCCCCATATCTGTTTTTCAGCATCAACTTCAGGGACTAGAGCGGTTAAACGAGACGTTGCACATTGTTTGTTCGCAGCTTCTTCTACCGTTTTACATAGCGTGTAAATTTTATCGCCACGGCTACTTCCACCTTCACGCCGACCTGTTGGCGCTCCAGGATCGCTGGGGGGCGTTGGCATGGTAAAGGTCATAGGGTTGTGCTGATGCATAGCCATGACATGAGGTGTGCGCCCAGAAAGTCCTGCACTTGCCACAGTAACAACCGCTAGCGTGAGCAGCATTGATCGAGAAAAAGGTTGGTCAGTCAGCATAAACGAAATCTCCTTTACTGGGGATGAGGACTTAAGAAGCTTGATGATCGGGGTCAATTTGTTGCGTACGCACTAATAGCACCGCAAGAGTTGTGATGATAAAAGCCATTAGAGCTGGCATCAGCGGCATCCAGATGGCCTGGACGATGCCCCATAAACAGAGGCTGAACAATCCACCTATTAAAACCGCGCTGACTATACCAGTACGAGTGGTGAATTTGAAGACAATGGCGACGATGCTGCCCATCATTGTCCAACCCCATATCCACAAACCATCAGCCCATTGAGGCCATATTTTGAAGCAGGAGCGTTGATCTTCAACGGCACTCATGATTTGGCTGGCCATATGGGCCTGGACAAAGACACCAGCAACTTTCTGCGTGGGGCCGGCACCATAGGGCGTGGACCAAAAATCTCCAGATCCACTAGATTGGACCCCTACTAAAACAACCTTGTCCTTAATGGCATTGGCATTAACTTGACCTGTTAGAACTTGCTCCAAAGTTACCGTTTTGGCGATGTCGGTCGGTTTCTGCAATGCTCGATAATTCAGCAGTAATTGCAAGCCCTGCATGCGGTCATCATTAATCCCTTGATAACCGCCATGGGGTTGTAGTTGTTTAAAGATTGTGGTTCGAGTCGCGTCAGTGCCTGGTTGAGCCGTTTGAACCTGCAATTGCAAAGGTTGACCATTGGGTTCCGCAAACTTTAATGAAAACGCCTGTTTTGACTGCTGTTCCAAATAGTGAAAGGCTAATAAAGCCCCGAAGGAAAAAGACGCTCGACAGGGAGAAGCGGGCTCATGGTTCATATGAAGAATATGGCGACGTAACACCCCATCTCCATCTTCGATAAAATCTGTAAAGCCGATGCGATTAGGTGCTTTAACTTCTGGTGGAGGGGCGATGCCGACTGGATCGCTATCACTGGATGAGTCACTTCCTTTACAAGGAACCACTAAGCGCTCATTGTTTTTGAGTTGGGTCGTTAGCTTGGGGTAGTTAGGATCAACGGCAAAATCTCGGTAAATGTCTAGGCCAATGGCTTTTGGATTGGCCTCGTCTAATTTAGTGAGAAGTTGCGTCAGAGTTGGATCGTTTAAAGAACTGCGCCGGGTCTGATCTCCTTGGGCCTGAATATCTTTATCCGTGACCAATACAATTAGTAGCCTGGGATCCGGCCCTTCGTTAGGTCTAAGGCGTAATAACTGATCAAACGCCCAAAACTCCATGGGTTGTAACAAGCCTAGTCCTCGAATACCCAGCAGGGCTGCCGTTAAACATAGACTGGTGGGCAAAACGGACCATAGAGGGCGGCGACAAAAACGATGAACTTTAGAAAACAGAGAGACTTTTTCTGCAGGCGGTTCCGCCTCGATTGGCGGTCTAGCAATGGGCTCAGAGAGTGTTTTGTTCGCAGGTTGCTGATCTGTATTGAGAGCGTTAGAGACTGTGGATGGTTTACTCCCCCGCAGTGGGCGCGGTTGCCGATTATCCCAAAGAATTTCGAAAATAGGGACAGAGCCGATGCCTTTGAGGGGGCAATGGTCATGGTCATATACGGTAATATCTGTTAGACCAGCATTGCGCAGTAACACCGCTGAGACTTCTGATAGCAAGATTTGCCCACCATCCGCCAGGTCAGAAATGCGATAGGCATAGTCGACTTCTTGACCAATATAGTCATGATCTTCAGCATTCAATAAGGGGCTGCCTGTATGCATACCAATCCTGACTTGCAAGGGGCCAAACGGTGTCTCAATTGGATCTTGTTCATGGTGCTGTTGCAGGGCAATGGACCACTGCGCAGCCTGCATAGCCCCTGGAAAGCTCATCAGAAAGCCATCCCCTTCGGTTTTAACCAAACGACCGCCAAAGGCCGCTAAGCTAGTAGTGACGCGTTGACGATGGGGTTGGAGGATCGTGTCGTAGTACTGTTGGTTACGAGTTGTGACATCCAGGCCAGGCATCGCCTGTTTAATGGCAGTAGAGCTGACTAAATCAGTGAAGACAATGGTGACGATTTGAGCCGCCGAGTCATTGTCATGGCGCCATAAAGAATAGTCATCCCCACCGTTTTGATTGAGCTGTTGCCATGTTGGAGGTGGTTCGGCTGGGTTTTGGCAAATAATTGGCAACCATGTGGCACAGGGAAACTGGGGCTCTAGGTCATGGAGTCGTTCCCGGGCTTCGCGGACGGCTAAATGAAAGGGTTTGCCCTTAGAAAAAGCAGCTAAGAAGTACTTGAGAAAATACTGAGCTACTTGGTCAGGTACAGGCTCGCGCATGATCACCATGGCTGGCAAATGGAGATCGGCCAGGTGATGGGCGAGCCCTAAACCGTCACAAGAATTGAAAATGGCAAGCTGTAACCCTTTGCTAATGGCTTGCTGCAAAGAATACTTCAGTTGTTTGATGTTTAGTGTTTCATGGGCATTGAGGCAAATATGGCCCGTGTCACAGGGATTGGAACTATGGCTGTGGCCTGCAAAAAATAAAATATCCCAGTTTTGGTCCCAGAGCTGATCAGTGAGTTCTTGTCGCTGTGGTTCTACGAGAAAAGTCACATTTGCGTGAGGAAGCTGATTGAGTAACCTTTGATCTGCTTGAGTATTGATACCGTGGCTACTTCCCAAAATGGCAAGAATCTTGATGCCAGCAGTAGAGCTGGATTGGCGTTGAATGCCTTCATAGGTGGGAGCGCTCAAGACCAGTTCTGCAAAAGGGTAGCGAGTTAAAAGTTCCCACTGGTGCCAGGGTAAGCGCTGGAGCTGCGGATTATCCGTTTGCAGAATAATGCGAATGTGATCTTGGAGAGACAGTTGCTCTAGCCATTTATCGCGGACGGGGCGAAAGGTGTCTGCCAGGAGCCATCGGTCTAATGCATGATGAAGGGTTTGGGCGGCCTGTTCGCAGTTGACTTGGAGTTCTTGCCAGTCGATGTTGGTTAATTGTTCTGTGGGAGCATCTAATCGGGTGGTTAATCCCAAGTTGAGATAAGCCGTTTGCCACCCTTGATAATACTCGGGGATATTAGGATTGGGAGGAAGAGAACCGACAATTTCAGTAGAGGGTCTATCGTTTTCTTGGCCAACTTGAAGGGTCACAGGAAAACCCTGTGTAAAGCTACCTTCTCCCATGCGCAATACAACTAATTTATCCACGGCTTGTACTCTTTATAGAGGCATCTCCTTTCTATGCAGCCAGGGCAAAAATTTTAAATAATAAATGTTTCCGTAAGGATGTGGTTTCCTTGCTCTAAATCGAGATGGAACTGTTCTCCTGGTAATCCGCTGAATTCCAGCTGTAAGTAGTTGTCTGCTTGCCGCGATTGGGCTTCTAAAAAGGTGTTGTGCTGGTTGTCCAGTACCCTAAGCACTAAATTAGCGGGTAATGAGGCGCATTGACCTGCAGGTCGAAGCTGAACACAGAGCATACGCTGGCTATCTGATTCAGTTTGCAGAAGATTCATGATCAGAACGAGAGGAATTTCTTCTGCGTCATTTTTGAACTTGACTAATTTGGCCCGTTTGATTTGGACGGCATCGTCATCCAGCTCCACAGTTGATGTTGTGGCTGCACTTCTAAAGTGGAAGGCTGGCTCTAGGGTAGAAGGTTGTAAGAGGTCTTCAACCACTTGCCAACTTTGATTAAAGATACCATGTAGCCATTGACCTAGATCGGTCTGCACGAATGTCGGTGATTTTGTGTCTACCAACATAAATTCACTGATGTGAGCCAATAAGGATTCGAGGGGCTGTAATTGATCTATTGCAATTTGACCGGCTTGAACCGTGGGTGTGAATCCTAGGATGCGGGCTCTCCGCTGTTGATCATCGATGATAACAACCAGATAACCAATGCGGTCCGACCAGACTTCAGGGGGTAACAGACAAGTTGGCGTGTCTGGTAAAATCGGGCGACATTCCAAACTTCCCATGCCTGGAACGACGAGGTCGGCAACGTCTGCACATAATCGTACTACGGGATTCCAGCTATCGCTAGCTTCCAGATTGTAAGGAATTTCCATCAATGCCAGATACTCTTTAACAGCTAAGACCGCTAAGGTATTGAGATAGACTTGCTGGCATTTCTCGGGTGTGGACTGTTGCTGCCCAAAGTCTTGGGCTATTTGTCTTGCGGCTTGGGTAATCGGTAAGGCTAACGAATCGCTCATCAAGGGAAGCATGGAGTCAAAATCAGGAACTTCTATTATAGATATCCTTGTGACTGTCCAAAATTACGCAAGCGAGGCATACATTGTCGTTGGTAAAAACTACTCAACGTCGAAATTGGCAAGCCAAATTCTTCGGAAACCTTCTCCCAGCCTTGTTCCGGTGGAAGACGTCGTAAGAGTAAAGCTTGGCAAGTGACATCCGGTCGGTTTTGGATATGAACGCTTCTTAATTCGCCGGAGGGATCAGTTTCCACCCAATGACGGGTTGTTTCCAAAATGGGGGGAGTATCGGGTGGAGCGGCGAGATTATCCGTTGCATCTTGGTTTTTGTTGATGGCGCTAGGTACTGTAGAGGTATATCTCGCGAGGTGCTTTTGTTTGTTAATCCGAAAGTCTTGTAATCGCCATTTTAGATATCGGTTGAGCCAGGTAATGACGCTACTCCGGTCCGGATCATATTGTTCTCCAGTACCGGCTTCACAAATATTCTGACAAAAATAAACCCAGGTTTGCTGTAAAGCATCTTCATAGTAAGGCGTATGCTCATGCCAGAGCTTACGAGATTGCTCAATCAGCCTGACAATCTGCGTCAAACATTGCTTGCGCTTCAAATGACCAGAGGGGTATTGACGGGCTTCTATGACCAGTTGACGGAGTTGCTCGTCGAGAGGTAGCATCTGCTGATTTTTAAGTTTCATAGGCCCCCCACCTAAATCCCCTTATAAATGTTGGCTGAGAGTGTCTAGACGTTTTGAGCAGTTGTTGCAGTGAGTTGATACTGTCAATTTCACACTGATGAAAAGGTTGCTGTGGAAATTATCTTGCAGATTACAAGATTAGAAGACGGGTAGTTGTGAGGTAAATCACTGGCGAGGGTACGGAAAAATGTATTCGATCCGTCTCAACCTCTGATACCTAGTGAAATGTAGCCCAAAGTGCCAAAGGTGCAATTTTATGGGGTAAAGATGTGTGTACTGAGCCGGTGGATGACTAAACTGAGAATGGGAATGATTAGTCAAGTTTTTGGATACCTCATGACTTTAGATCCATCAGATATGCCGTCCGATCCTGAGGTTAATGCAGCAACCTCCAGTCAACGATTGAGAAATTTTTTGGTTGCTATGGTTGCGATCGCACTTAGCATCGCCCTTTTTCTCGGCTCTCGTCAACAAACTGAACAGCCCTCATTATCAACCCTGGCAGTTAATTCGACGCCGTTAGAAGTCGCCTTGGCAAACCAAAAACCAACTCTAATGGAGTTTTACGCGAATTGGTGTACGAGTTGCCAGGCAATGGCTGACGACATGAACAGCCTCAAACAAGAATTTTCTGATCAAGTGAATTTTGTGATGTTGAACGTTGACAACAGCAAGTGGCTCCCTGAAGTGCTGAAGTTTGATGTTGATGGTATTCCGCATTTTGTCTTTCTGGATGGCGATGGTGAAGCCTTAGCTAGCTCAGTGGGGCAGCAACCCCGACAGATTTTGGCAGATAATTTAGCAGCCTTAGTGGCGGAAGAAACCGTGCCCAAGTCGCAAGCCATAGGACAAACATCTATATTTCAACCTGCAGTCCGGGGGAATCAAGACGATCCACGTAGTCATGGCGGCATGCCAGCAGGTGGATTGGAAAGGTCTTAAGTCTTATTTAGGAAGCTCACCATTAAGTCTTTAATGAAGATGAAGATTTATCAACTATAATGGAGGGCTGTAGTGATAAATTTTTTTCAGTTTTAGGAGGCAGATTGTCAAAGTTTATTCTTAAAGTGCTCTGGCTTGATGAAAACGTTGCCTTAGCAGTGGATCAAGTGGTTGGCAATGGGAGTAGTCCCCTAACCTCTTACTTCTTTTGGCCTCGAAACGACGCCTGGGAAAATCTCAAAACTGAATTAGAGAAAAAAACCTGGATTGATGAGGTTGAGCGTATCTCTATCCTCAACAAAGCCACAGAGGTGATTAACTATTGGCAAGAAGAAGGACGTCGACGCCCTCTGACTGAGGCAAAAGCACGCTTTCCTGAGGTAGTCTTTACTGGCACCGCTTAGCCATATCGCCATAAGACCTAATTCAAGACAGATTCATGTCCTCGATAACGATTTGTAAACATACCGTTATCGAGAATTTTTTCTTGTTTATTTTTATGGGGCGATAGGCTGTAATATTTCTCTAATGGTTAGGAGTGCTATCCGTTTGATGACCCAAATGAGTAGGTAAATCTGAGCGAATGCCAAACTCTGACTGATGGATTTGGATCTGATCCAGACGGGGACCATCGGTTGAGATGATAGTGAACTCTAAATCGTACAAGTGGTGCACTTCTCCTGGGAGAGGGAGCTTTTGCAGCTGAAATAGTAAAAACCCTCCCAAGGTTTGATAATCATCCACAATAGGTAACGCTATGCCTAACTGCTCATTCACTTCATCTAAGTCGGTTTGAGCTTGGACAATGAACGTATGATTATCGAGTTCTTGAATGGGAGGTGTAGCATCGTTACCAGTTGCATCATCGCCCCCGATGATTTCATGGACGAGATCATTCAGAGTGACCAAACCGGCAGTCCCATTGACCTCTTCTTCCCTCACCATGACGATATCGAGGTGATATTTCTGCATTAGCTGTAGCACCTCATTGATTAAGGTGCCTTCAGGAACGAACCAAGCTGTTTGTACCCATGCTCTGATGGAGGTGTCATTTTGGAGGTCTCCTTTAGCAAAAGCAACCGCTAACTCTTTGAAACGGACGATGCCGCGAATATCGTCCAAGGATTCACCAATGACAGGGTAGTAGTTGTGCCCGGACCGGGCGACCTCTTCTAGCAGCATTTGAAACGTCGCAGATTCTTCCAAGGAATCAATCCGAGTTCGAGGAATCATGACTTCTTCCACTAAGACATCCGTAAACTCGAAGACATTGGTGAGCAACTCTCTCTCGTCCGCTTCTAAACCGGTGGATTCTGTAGAGGTTGCAATCATGAGCTGCAGCTCTTCTGGGGTAACTTGGTGGTACCAATCTTGATCTGAATATTCAATACCCACCAGTCCTAGTAAACATCGGGTTGATTGGTTGAGAATCCAGATAAGTGGGTTAAACAGCCTTGCGATCGTTAGGCTAGTCGGACCTAAAAATCGAGCGAGTTGTTCGGAGTACAGTAGAGCGAGCGCTTTGGGGCATAACTCTCCTAGGACGATTTGTAGATAAGCAATGACCAAAAAAGCGATAGGGACCGCTAGGGTATGGGCGATAAAGACTTGAGTGGAGTCAGATAGGGCACTCTGCCGTAACCACGAGATAATCAACACAGCTACGGTATGTTCTCCGATCCAACCGAGGGCTAAGCTAGACAAGGTAATCCCAATTTGAGTGGTTGAAAGTAATCGAGCAATGTCTTGCTGGAGTTGTTGAACTAACTTGGCTTGAGTATCTCCCTCTTGCACGAGTTGGTTGATGCGGGAGCGGCGAACGGCAACGATGGAAAACTCAGCTGTAACGAAAAAACCATTAATGGCAATCAAGGCAGCAATGGCGAATAACCGTGATCCAATTTCAGGTGCACTCAGCCCTGAAAATTGATCGGAGAGGCGGGACGTACTGAGCTGGGCCCAGTAGGGAAGCATTGGAAGTGGAGTCATACCAGCTGAGATTGTGCCAGCCCTCTATTGGAGATGTGAGATCGACTGAATATGTAAGATAGGCGCTTACTCATCGGTGACCGGGATATTTTGAATATCGAGTTTGACCTTTTGGTCAGGATAGTCGTTCAAGGAAATCGAGACTTTCTCAACCGTTTCTGGCGGAACATCTAAAATTTTGATCGTGCCAAAAAAGATTTCTCCTTTGGGTTTAAACTCAGTCGGCAACCCCCGAATTTCGGAGAATAAGGCTTGCCCTTGCTCGTCAGTGATATCTAAAAACGTATAGACAAACTGAATGGTTTGATCGCTACTGTTTTGTAAGGCAACGTTAAGAATGAGCGTATCATCCTCACGAGACAAGGACTTGACTTCAAAGTTCATGCCCTGGTTGTCAACTTTGATGGGGAGAGTTTTGGGTTGTGACTGTTTTTCCTGCTTGTTGTCAGAAGATTTGGGTTTCTTGGGTTTAGGCGCTGTTTTTTGTTTCTCTTTGGCGATATTGGCACCGCTAGTTTGGGACTTCACTTTGGCAATAAGGTCTTTCTCATTGAGAAAATCGGCTCCTTGGCGAGGACGTCGATCCAAATCATCAGATTCTTTCAGAAATGGGTTGGTGGCAGGTTGTGTAATGCCTTTTAAAGATTGGCGGGCGAATACATAACCGACGGCACCGCAAATCGATCCGACGATCAACATCAGCAGTAACAGTAATACTGTGCGTTTGATAGATGGATCAATCCTGAATCGATTTCGAGTTTTGTTGGTTGGGGACTTATTCGCTTTAGCCAAGATCACACGTTTGAATCAAGTTAAAAATGCCAGAGCTGAGTTATGTCTTGCGACTCTGTATCTAAGCGCTAATACTAGAACGTGCGTATAAAAATGACGTTCAGATTCAGTAATAATATAACTTAGGGGATAGTGCTATAGTCATTCTGGTATTTTTACTAGATTCTGTATAGAGTTGAACATCCCACACTATACAAAAGCTGTTATTTTGCCAGGGTTGGCCGAGCGGTTGAGGCAGCGAACTCATAATTCGCCTTAGGCAGGTTCAACTCCTGCACCCTGGATTGGTTTCAATAGCTCAAGCGCCCAGCTTGTGAAATGCAAGTTGGGCGCTTTAACTGTTCTGGATTGTATGAATTTGTTTGGCGGCTACCAAAGAGCAGGAACAGCAGGCGCTACAGGAGGAATATATTGTGGAGCAGGCTCGGATTCAGAGTTACCAATGCCTGATAGACTTTGCAGTTCTAGTAATGAAGTTGCGTAAGGATTAGCCAAATCGCGAGTGCGAACCGTAGGAAAATCATCATCTTGCTGCTGGAGTAGATCTTTGTAGATCACTTCAATACGCTCAGCAGCATCTTTAATGACCCCTTCTGGCGTCTCAACGCTGAACGCAAAATTAGCATCCCCTCCTACGGACTCATCTTCCCAGTAACTGTCGAGGTTAGACTGCTGATCCAGTGTTTCAGAGATGGTGGGTTGATGTAATGGCTGATCGAGTGGATCAACTTCTTGAGCTAGTGCAACGCCATTCCCTGTCAGAATCAAGGTGGCTAGTGCTATACCCCCACTCCAGTGCTTGAAGCTCAAACCCATGCTACTTGTCCTTAACAATTAATTTTTTGTCTGATATGTCTTAGTTTACCCATTTACTAGAGGAACTTACTCTATGGTCTATAGTTTGTGAAGTTGCTTGCCATGGGTTTCTCAGCAGGACAGTATTACTTCACTGCCGTTAAGGTCGGATGGGGCCATTGTAAGTCACGGTGACAATGCTATTTTGGGTCACGGTGACTACGGATTCTGTGGTGGGATTGCGATACCCAGGGGCTCCTCCTTGGAATCTAAAGGTAATACTGCCATCTGGATTTTTTTGATGTGGCGTGCTAGCCGCAGGACCGAACATGGAAGGTTCAGGTCGATACTGAGCTAAACCACCGTTCGCGTTAATAGCAGCTTGCCGAGCTAAGTTTTTGGCGCGAGAGAGAAAGAAATCAGCCGCAATACTATTCTTTGGGAGGGATGTAGGTGAGGTCTGAGCGGGGCGACTGGGCGTACTCTGAGGGGTAATAGCAGGCGTTGGCTGTGTTGCGAGAGGTGGCAATGTTTGCGTTGGGGTGATTGTTGGTGCTGGTTGCAGGGGCGGTAGTTCAGAGGTGGGAAGACGTGTTTGTGGTGCTTTGGGTTGAGGGGTTAATGGTGGAGGAGATTTAGGCAGTAAGGGTTGAGAGCGGGGGATTAAAACAGGCTTTTCTAATGAATTGGTTAATGGGGTTGGGGGCTGTGTTGGTATTTGAGTCTGGGATGGAGTGGGTTTGACCTGGGCAAGAGCAACGGAGCGTAAAGGACCGTTGTATTGAAGGCTGACCTGTCCCTGGGGGGTCACGGTGGCGATAGTTTCTACAGTGGGCGTGACGAAACCAGGGGCTCCGCCTTTGAAAGTAAAGGTGACGCTACCGTCAGAATTCTGTCTACTGGGGGCATCTATGGCAGGTCCATACATGGCAGCTTCTGCACGATAGAGTCTGAGTCCGCCATTCTGACGTTCGGCGGCTTGTCTTGCCAGGTTCTTGGCCCGGGTTAGGAAAAAGGGATCTGCGGCTTTAGGAGGAGGTGTGATGGATGGGGAGGATTGGGCATGGACTGATACCTGCCCTATCCCCAAACACATGGGAAGTAACAAAACCTGCGAGAAAGCAACAAACTGGCGCATAGACACAACCCTAAAGAGAGATAAACAAAACCATCTGCCCATAGTAGAGGCACAAAACATCTATAGGCTATCGTTAGGATGCCTATCTGTGTTGGATAAGTGCAGACGACGGATAGCAGTAATTAGGCTTACTACTGATTTTTCCTGCCAGATTCGTTGGATGGCTATTCAACTAAATCTTTGATCTGGTCAATAATTTGAGAGGGTACCTGCGGGATGGGATCTGTGGCTGCGGGGGTAGGTTCGGGTTGGGGGGGCTGAGCAGCGGCGGGACGAATGGGGCCGTTGTAACCGATCGTCACGATGCCTGCAGGAGATACGGTGGCTACGGTCTCTAACGTGGGGGACACAAATCCAGGAGCACCTCCTTTAAAAGAGAAAGTGACACTGCCATCCTCATTCTCGACGTGAGGAGAGTCGATGGCCGGGCCATACATCGAAGTTTCAGCCCGGTACTGACTGAGTCCACCATTTTCTCGTTCGGCGGCTTGCCGAGCCAAATTTTTGGCTCGAGTTAAAAAGAAAGGGTCGGCTTTCACTGCATCTTGTGCGATGACTAGCGGTTGGGAATAGCGGGGGGAAGCAACGGTTTCCTGAGCACTCAGTGCAGGAGTTATCGCTAAGGGGGCTAGAAGTATGGATGAAAACAGTAGGAATTTTTTCATAAGTTGTGATTTGGAAAACAATAACAGTAACTGTAGGGGAACTGAGTTGGTATGCTGCTTGGGCATAAAGCATTGACTGTTTAGACGGTGCCGCCGGGAACCTGTTCCAATCTTCAAGGGTGGCTGCTAGTGTAACGCTGACAGGATATGGATAACCGATGGCGCTGCTCTCAACCAATGGTGTCTTAGCAGCCTAACGATTAGTGCTGTAAATAGAGAGGTACCGTCATAGTATGGTACGAGAGCACTGAGCCGTTTTTCAATTGATTCCCGTAGTAAAACTATGACATCCATCCGCATTGGTAATGGTTACGATATCCATCAACTGGTTGAAGGTCGCCCGTTGATTCTTGGGGGGGTGCAAATCGAGCATTCTCTAGGACTGAAAGGCCATAGTGATGCAGATGTGTTGACCCATGCAATTATGGATGCCCTATTAGGTGCTTTGAGTTTAGGCGATATTGGTCATTATTTCCCACCGACCGATCCAAAATGGGCAGGAGCCGATAGTTTGAAGTTATTGGAACAAGTTCACCAATTGATTCTGGATCGAGGCTGGCAGATCGGGAATATTGACTCGGTGGTGGTGGCTGAGCGCCCTAAGCTTAAACCTCATATTGAAGCGATGCGCGATCGCATTAGCCAAGTCTTAAATCTCAGCCCGGAATTAATCGGTATAAAAGCGACAACCAATGAAAAGCTCGGACCCGTAGGACAAGAGCAGGGTATTTGCTCCTATGCAGTAGCATTATTGACCTCAGATTCGTAGATGAGAGCTGAGTAAGATCTGCGATGACCGAGAACCTGGTACTAGGGATTGATTTAGGAGGGACAGCGATTAAGCTGGGTTGCTGTAGCCCTCAAGGTACTTGTGTGCGCTCGATTACGGTGCCGACACCACAACCCTCTACGCCTGAACCCGTGGTGGATGCGATCTCAACGGCAGTTCACGCTTTAGATCCCGATAAAACGCTTCCAGTAATTGGTATTGGCATGCCCGGACCGGCTGATAATACGGGCCGTATTGCTAGGGTCTCCATCAACTTGGATGATTGGTTAGATGTACCCTTAGCAGAGTGGATAGAAGATAAAACGGGACGACCCACTACCATTGCCAATGATGCCAATTGTGCAGGACTCGGCGAAGCTCTCTATGGAGCCGGACAGTCTTTTCAGAACTTGATTATGCTCACCTTAGGTACGGGAGTGGGCGGTGCCATCATTATGAATGGCGAGCTGTATACCGGGCGAGATGGGGCGGCGGGGGAATTAGGACTGATTACCCTTTGGCCCGATGGTCCCCCCTGCAATAGCGGTAATAATGGTTCTCTAGAGCAATTTGCCTCGGTACGTGCCATTCGCCGAGACCATCAGTGTGAGCCCCATGAGTTAGCGGTGCGAGAAGACGAAAGTGCGATCGCATTTTGGCAAGATTATGGTCGGAACTTAGGTGCAGGATTAGCCAGCCTGATCTATGTACTGACGCCTGAAGCAGTGATTTTAGGGGGTGGAATTGCAGCGAGTACTGAGTTATTTCTACCCTGGGTGCAAGCAGAAATCGAGCGTCGGGTGATGCCAACGTCTCGGGAAAATTTAGTGATTCTGCCTGCTGCTTTGGGCAACCAGGCAGGGATGATTGGAGCGGCTCAATTAGCTCGACAGCGGTTCGGATACTAAGGGTTCTGCAGGTGTACTGTCATGATGATTCGCATTGTTGCCGTTGTCTGCTAGACAGGCACCCACTAATCCGGCAAAAAGAGGATGGGGGTCATTGGGGCGAGACCTAAACTCAGGATGGAATTGAGTGGCAATAAAGAAAGGATGAGAAGGAAGCTCAATCATCTCAACCAGGCGACCATCGGGCGAGGTGCCACTCACCACATAGCCAGACTCTAAAAATAGGGGTCGAAAGGCGTTGTTAAATTCATAGCGATGGCGATGACGCTCATACACAATGGTCTCCTGGGGATACAGGCGAGATGCCAGGGTATCGGGTAATAGACGGCAGGGATATAGTCCCAGCCGCATCGTGCCTCCGAGGTCTACGACATCCTGCTGTTCAGGTAACAAGTTAATGACGGGATTCCGGGTTTCGGGATTAAACTCAGCACTATTGGCATCTTCTAACCCAGCAATATGGCGAGCCCATTCAATAACGGCACATTGCATGCCTAAACAAAGCCCTAAAAAGGGAACTTGATTATCGCGCGCATATTGAATGGCTGCGATTTTGCCATCGACGCCTCGAATACCAAAACCACCGGGAACAATAATGCCCGCCGCGTCTGCTAAATATCGATCTGGGCCATGGGCTTCGATTTCTTCTGAGTTGACCCAGCGAATCTGAACGGCAATCCCTTGCGCAACGGCAGCATGTTGCAGAGACTCTACGACGGATAAATAGGCGTCACTGAGCTGTACATACTTACCAACCAAAGCAATTTCAATGGTCTGTGAGGGATGATCAAGCTGATGAACTAGAGCTTGCCATTGCGTTAGATCAGGTCGCCGCTGTTCCAGATGCATAAACTTGAGAACCTGCTGGGCTAACCCTTCCTGTTCCAGAATCAGGGGAACCGCGTAAATACTGCTAGCATCTTGAGAGGTGATCACCGCCTCGACGGGAACATCACAAAATTCTGAGACTTTCTCTTTAATGCCTTCAGAGAGGGGGCGATCGCAGCGACAAACCAAAATATCGGGCTGAATACCGATCGAGCGGAGTTCTTTAACGGAGTGCTGGGTGGGTTTGGTTTTCATTTCCCCTGCAGCCGGAATCCAGGGCATTAGGGTGACGTGGGTATAGAGAATATTGTCTCGACCCACATCTTTGCGGAATTGACGAATGGCTTCTAAGAAGGGCAATGACTCAATATCACCAACGGTGCCGCCAATCTCGATAATTAAGACGTCAGGGGTTGCTTGTTTAGCGACTCGCTTAATGCGGTCTTTAATCTCGTTGGTGATATGCGGGATCACTTGCACCGTGCCCCCTTCATAGTCACCCCGCCGCTCTTTGTTTAAGACAGATTGGTAAATCGAACCAGTCGTCACACTATTGAGGCGAGACATGGCTGTATCGGTAAAGCGCTCATAGTGACCTAAGTCCAAATCTGTTTCAGCACCATCATCAGTAACGAAAACTTCTCCATGCTGGAACGGGCTCATGGTCCCTGGATCTACATTGATGTAAGGGTCAAGCTTCAAAATGGAGACGGAGTAATTACGGGATTTCAGTAGGCGGCCCAAGCTCGCAGCGACAATTCCCTTACCAATACTGGAAACCACACCGCCCGTTACAAATACAAATTTAGTCATGAGCAGCTTTACTCTTTTTCGTCCATTCGACCCATTTTGCCATAGCTTTCTAGAGAGGATTGTTAAGCTTCTACAAGACCTTGAAGGATGACTTCATCTCCTTGAGTTAAGACAGAATCTTGACCCTGCGGAGTACGCGTATTGACTGCCAAACGATAGAAATGATTAAAACGTGCGGGATTAACCCAGTCTGGTAATGTCTGCTTGCGATTTTGGAGAAAGGTCTTTTGGAATTTGGGAGTCGCGACACCCGATTGGGAGTCACGGGTGGGAACGATGCATCGTTGACAGGGATTAACGCCTTCTAGAACCACGGACCCGATTTGGAACTGAACCAGATGGTCTGCATCAGCGAAAAGTTGATCTTCCCAAAAGGCAGGTACACCGCCTATCTCTAAGTTAGTGCGTAGGCGTCGGCGCAGCTCTGTAACCGTTAAATCGTCATACCAATCGGCGACTGCTTCCAGGGTAGCCGTACTAATTAGAGTCGGACCTGGTGAGTCGGTATCGTCGGGAAAACCTAATGCTGAATTTTGTTGAACCTGAATATCGAGTTGAAAGAATTCACTCAGCCACGCTTCTAAAGCGCCGCGTTCTTGGTCGATATGGAAGGTTTGAGGATTGGTATTAGGGGCTTGTAGGGTCAGGGTTTGGTAGTCGTTGGAGAATTGCGATCGCAACTGATGAATCTGGGCAAATCGTTTACCATTCACCACTTTTCCCTGGCGATCAAAGCAAGCATATTCCCGATCATGTTCTAGGGCTCCACTCGCCAAAATATTGGCGGATCGGACCGTAACGCCATCCAAAGACTTAAAGGGATACAGATCAATTCTGGCTAGATGGGGCATCGACTTGGCTTAGCTCAATAATGTTGCCATCTGGATCGTGCACAAATAATGCAGCTCGGCCCGAATGGCTTAACTGATAGGTCACTCCAGCTGCTTTGAGCTGGGTTTGACAGTCCTCTAGATTGGAAACCGCCAAAGCCACATGGCGATTGCGCCCCCAACGTTCTTGATCGGCTTGTTGGGCAGAATACTCTGGAGACACCATGATATGGAGCTGTTGAGGACCGATTTGATACCAAGCCCCAGAGAAATCAAAGGGACGAGGACATTCCGTTAGGCCCAGCAACTCACCATAAAACTGCCGAGAGCGCTCTAAATCCTGTACAAGCAAGGCTGCATGTAAAAACTGAGTTACTGTCATCGATCTTGTTTCGTCTCAGGTTGAAATTGGGTTTTCCAAATACTGATCAAGCCCACTGCAATCAAGGCACCCGTAATATCGATCATCACATCTACGGGAGATGCACCGCGATTGGGGACAAAGCCTTGATGAAACTCATCGGTGACCGCAAAGATGGCTGAACCCAGAACTGCAACAGGTAATACTGATTTCCAAGGTTGTTGGAACCCCCATGTTCCCATTGTGAAGCAAAGGGTGGTGAGAATGGCATATTCCGTTAAGTGCGCCCCCTTGCGAACGATAAAGTTCAGGGTGTGTAGTTGTTCTGGGCTGAGGGCATTCAGTAAGGCTGGTACACTCCAATCTAAGAGCGTTGTCAGAATGGATTGGGTCTGTTCGCCGCCCCATCGCTGAGTGGAAAACTGGACCATGACCGCCATCCACACGATCCAACAGAGTAATGTAAAGCCTTTGGATGAGAAGAAAGTTCGATTCAATCTGGGTTCCTTGGTGTCAAGCTGTACGTATGGAGAGATTGCTCTATCCCCTTCTCGACAGCACTTATCCTGCAAGCAGAGTAGAGATCAAGCCTAGGTTGGGGATCGCTTTCTGTGTGAGGGATACAGAGTAGCAACGTTATAATGAAACGTTCCGCTGAGGCGAAATACCACTCTTTTATGGCCTACGCTTGTGTCTCACTCTAACTCACCTTTACCCGTTACTTTAGGCGTGTCTGGTGCATCTGGATTACTCTATGCCGTACGCACCATTAAGTTCTTGCTCCGCGCAAATTATTCAATTGAGCTAGTGGCATCTAAGGCCACGTATCAGGTTTGGCAAGCTGAACAAAATATTCGTATGCCCGCTGACCCTGTTAAGCAAGAGCAATTTTGGCGTCAGCAAGCTGATGAATGGGGTGGGAAATTAACTTGCCATGCTGCGACTAACGTCGGTGCAGGCATTGCCAGCGGTTCCTTTCGTACTTTAGGAATGCTGGTGATTCCCTGCAGTATGAGTACGGTGGCTAAAATTTCTGCGGGTCTCAGTTCTAGCCTCTTGGAACGAACGGCTGATGTTCACCTGAAGGAACGACGTCCTTTGGTAATCGTGCCTAGAGAAACCCCTTTTAGCCTGATTCACTTGCGAAATCTGACTACATTGGCAGAAGCGGGAGCTCGGATTGTTCCTGCGATTCCTGCCTGGTACCACAACCCCCAAACGATTGAAGATTTGGCAGACTTTGTGGTTGCTCGGGCTTTAGATCAACTCGGAATCGATTGTGTGCCCCTGCAGCGTTGGCAGGGAACTGAACCGACTGCATAATGCTTAGCGGCTTATCAAAGAGAACTTAGCGGGTCTCACGAACTTTGGCATGGCTGCCTGGCCAGGTATCGTGCTGGGGGAGGTCATCTGTAATGGTGAACCAAGGCGATTTAGACCCCACATAAATATGGCCCTCTGGTGCATTGTGAGGCGCTTGATCTAGCCCCCCTAAGGGAACGCCGATTTTCTCAGGATCATTGTCATAGGTGCTAATGAGATTGGAGCCACAGACAGAGCAAAAATGCTTCACGACAAACTCAGACGAATGGTAACGAGACAGCAGCTCTTCACCCCTAGTCCACCGAAATTGTTGAGCATTGATAGTGGCTCGGGTGCGAAATGCAGCCCCATGCCAGCGCCTGCATTTTGAGCAATGGCAGTTAAAGATGGGACCTAGCTCACCTGAAATCTCATAAGCGATTCCTTCGCATAGACAGCGACCACTTAGTTTTTGCATAAGACAACATAGTACGCAACACATGCTGCGTACTTGTGAGTTGAATATTGATCAGGCGTTACTGAGGCAAATAGTTTTGAAGCACTGACCAACCTGTCCAAGACACAGCGGTTAAGGCTAGAAAAAGCATGCCGTTAATGCTGACGTGGAGTGGACGAGCCCAAGGGCGTTTGGGGTGCACACGACTGGCTGCCCAAGCAGAAGCCAAGGTTAAACCGGCCACCAATAGGCCAGCGGGTAAATGAGATGAATGACCGGAGGTTCCTTCATAAGTGGAGGCACCTAAAATACCGATGGTCATTAACTCTAAAATGGTTAGTACTAGCGTGATACCCAAACCATAGTGGATATAACGTAACCATCCCCAAGAAGCTTCACCGTGACGGAGTCGCAATCTTCGTAGGGCAATCCCTAGTACACCAAGTCCTATGTAAAGGAACACAGCTAGCGTCATGGAAAAGGCTGTGATCGACGCAAACAACATAGGAGGGGGCGAATCCATACGCGACCTCAACAACATCAAGCGTTTCTGTTCTAGAAGTATATCCTCCCGCTAGTCCCAAACAGGCTAAGAAAAAATACTTAATACTCATGGTTTACATAGCCATGACTCAATACAGTTCTTTACATATGGAGGAAGATAACAAGAATAATCTTTGAAATCCTTTTAGGAAAAAGGTTGCGCTGATTTTGATCCCCATATAAGGGATTGGGGCTGATGATGCAATAACATTCGCAATACTCTATGCTCTATCCGAGATTTTCATCTTGCCTTAAACACTTAAAAAGCCTTTTAATTCAAGTCTTGCAGAGGTTTTGGAGAATGTTGATGCCACTAATTTGGAACGCTACTGTGTTCAATAAGCCTACGAAGTAGGGATTCACTTTAGGTGCTAGAAATATTTTATATAAAGTAATAAAAATTCATAAAATAACTATGTAGATTTTTATTTCCTGCAAATTATTGTGGTATCGAAAGACTTCTCTAAAGATGTTTTATGGTTTAATCTTGAAACCCATCAGCGAGAGCTAAGCATATTCACCGTTTTACAGCTGATGGTTAGCAAGGCATAACACTGTTTTAAGCGCCCTGACTGCTTAGTGATCAGCATGGATATAGTCAACAAAATAAAATTTGGGTTCCAGCCAATATTTCAACCAGTAGCAACCCCCTAATCCTAGAAGGGCTGTAATCACTAAAGGAATTCCCCAGGTTGCTCTTAAATCGTCGGGCAAAATTGCAGCTCCACTGATGGCGATCGCAAAGACAGCCACCAACATCTTTTGCAATTGCTTGATTCTGCTCAATGCTCCTCGGCAGCTACTGCAGATCAAGGTGTGCTGATGGTATCGATCCAGAAGTTGAGGTCGCTGCTCCCCTAGGGGCTGTAAATAGGCATAGTTGTTGGAAGCAACGGGGATCTGCCCATCAGCAGATCCCCAAGGAATTTGTCCATGACTATACTTTTCGAACCATCGCCGATATTCAATCACGAGACGATCCGCACTGGTGGGGAGTTTGTAGGTGGTTTGCCAATTTTGGGTTTGGGTGTGCTGAAGCAGCTGTTTTTCTTGGGAGCGTAACAAAATCATGTCACCATCCAGCACTGGATTGCGGTTTAACATATGCTCTACCCAGCGAGGAATCACTTTCATTAAACCGGTGGCAAAATTGCGTGCAAACAAGGCTACGATGCGAGATCGACCTGGGGCAATGGGAATACAGTAGGTGACCATGGTCGCTTGTTTCCCATCGCCGATGGAAAATTGATATTCCATGCGGCAGGGAGGTTGAAAGGTAATGTTGGTGGAGAACTTCCCCGTGGTCTGGACTTCAATTAACTCTGGGGTGGAGGTCAGAACCTCCATGGGAATAGGAGCAGCTTGGTTGCGATTTCCTTGGACACCGTGATGGGCAAAGGGAACGTGACTCGGGTCAGATAAATTTTCGACTAATGTCTGCCAGTCATAGGCTAAATCTCTCATGAAAGAGGAGTAGACAAAGTTTTGATCCGCATCAACGAGGGGAGAGAGAGGCAAAGGTTGAGTCGCAGCAACATCTTGGGTGTCTGGATCCGGCCAGACCCACAACAGCCCACTGTGCGCTTGAGTGGGGATAACCGTGACGCAGTAAAGCTGTGATTGCTGAGAGGTAACGGCTTCAGCTTGAGGAATGTGGGTGCAAAGACCCTGTTGGTCAAACTGCCAACCGTGATAGCTACACATGAGCTGACCTGTTTGATCGTCAATGCGACCTTCACTCAGGGGAGCTAAGCGGTGGGGGCACAGATCTTGGAACACCAGATATTGGCCAGAATCTTTAGGTTGCCAAATGACAAAATGCTGCCCTAATAACGTGATGGGAGTGGGACGCTGCGGATCTAAATCTTCTAAGGGAGCGACAGGATACCACTGTTGCCAAAAATTGAACTGAATATCTAAATTGCTCGGATTGGAACTGGTTTGAGTTTCCATACCTGCTCTCTCATAGAAACTGTTAATTGATTCATTTCAGCGTGTTAGGAGAGGAATGCACTATTACCCGTGTTGTGAATATTATAAATGTCTCCCTAAAGTTCTGTTTCTGTTATTTTTGATATGACTTCTATGAGATGGAGCGAAAGTAAATGTGGGTGTATTTACTGGAGGTTTGGTGGCAAGAGAAATAATAATTCCGTAGTTCTTCTCAGGTCTGGATTTGAAAGAGTGGTTAGAGTATAAACAACTAGTTAATTCATGCCATAAAAAACCCTCGGATGCGATGCATTCACTCATCCAGAGGGTTCCAATACCTCCCATATCGACCCAGCACCCCCCGTGCTGGGTTTTTATTTGGAGACTAATTGATTACATCATGCCCTATTTTCTACAGAAACAAACACATCTCTGTAGGAAATATTAATAATTATTTTTTGAACTTTGAGATCTTTGGGGATTAAAGTTCTTGACTGCCGCTTCTATCGCATTCTTAGCAGTGCGATAGAAAAGATACTCAGATTTTGCAAAGCTTTATCTCTCAATTCAGCGAGAGATAGTTAAAGATATTTTAAGTTGCCAAAAGAATAAAAAATGTTGTACAGAAGTGGAAAATTTGAAACAATTCACCAGATTTTAAGTTGTTGTTTTGTTGTCTAATTCTCTAAAAAAAAAGGGGCTTGCGCCCCCCGTCGAACTTCCATGACAATAGCTACCCCTATTGTGCCCAAGTCTTTTTCGGTTTGGTGATGGGTATATCTAAATAAAATCTAAACATTAGTTTTAATGAGGCTGGTGAGTATGTGGTCTTGCCAGATTCCGTTAATACAGAGATATCTAGGGGCATACCCTTCCATTTGAAAGCCTAATCGTCGGAGAAGTCTGCCGCTACGTTGGTTATGGGGCATATAGGCTGCCATAATTCGATGAAAGCTGAGGTCAGAAAATAAGTATGAAATAGCAACAGGTATTGACTCGGTCATATAGCCTTGCCCCTGATATTGGGCGGAAATACTAAACCCTAGGGTGCAGGACTGAAAAGCACCTCGAATGACATTTGAGAAGTTGATCGTTGCAATAATCTGCTGGGAATTATCCTGATCAAAGAGAAAGAATTTGATGCCTTGGTCGTTGAGGAATGCCTGGGTGCGATCGCAAATCAATGCCCGCCAAAACTCCGGTGTATAAAACTCTACAGGCTTGATCGGCTCAAAGGGTTCTAAATGATCACGATTAACGATGAAATACCTAAGAATGGCATCGATATCATCCTGTGTCGCCATTCGCAGAATGCCGCGCTTACACTGCAATTTAGGAAACGTCGGCATAGGTTAATTCCACATGGACGGCACCACTTGAAGTCTTGCTCAGGCGCTCAGTTGGTCTAGGGTCGTATCCAACAGGCTTTGGTCTTCAGAGCTGCTAAAACTGCCCATTTCAACTGCTAGAGAGAGTCCCAATAGCGTAATTTCAGGAGGAAATCGCTGGGTATCGCAGAGGTTCATGGTTAAAAAGGGACAGCAAAAAAGCGCTAGCTTGAGTTCTTGTCGCCAGGTATCCGGGAGTTGTCCTGCAGCTTTGAGATGGTCAAGTAAAGGTTGAAGGACATGCTTAAGTTTGGATTGCAGGAATCCCAGTCGTATGGCTGAGGGTTGGAAATCATGATCCACTTGGATGCGATCTGCTGAAATCTCCACGTTAATAGACAGGTCTTTGGCTATCTCTTGGGGAAAATAGAGCCAAATTGCAAATACATTATGGAAGATTGGCTTCGTGAGATCTAGAAAGGGTGAATGTCGTCCTGCAAAGGCCGGATCGAAATAGATCAGGGTTTCTGTGCCTTCATCCACAAACACATTGCCATTATGGGCATCCCCATGACCGACGACAGAGGGAGTAGCAGTTGGATTAAGTTTTTGACTGGCCGTTTGGATAATGT
Organism: Acaryochloris marina MBIC11017; assembly: GCF_000018105.1. Lineage (GTDB taxonomy): Bacteria > Cyanobacteriota > Cyanobacteriia > Thermosynechococcales > Thermosynechococcaceae > Acaryochloris > Acaryochloris marina. The sequence continues at coordinate 2,940,355 of NC_009925.1, read as the reverse complement.
CCGCAAGGGTGTCTCGGTAAGGAATGCCATTAATCTGCCAAGTCAGTTGAGCCAGCTGATCAAAATTGAGGGTTTGCCCCGGTAACTTGACTTCTTTGCCCGCATAAAACTCGTGATAGCGTCCCCCAACCAGGCGATGAATAAAGAGTTGATGAATGGGCACGTCAGCATGGTCTTCAGCAGATAAAGGCTGCAAGGTTTGCTGATAGATATCCCATAGGGCTTGGTCGGCTTTTTCCTGCAGGGCAACAATTCGGTCAGTCCCACCTCGCTGTCCCGTTTCAATCTGACGAGCTACGTCAAACAGGGAGGGGAACTCGAAAAACTCATAAACTAACAGCTGCTTGCCCCATTCCGTCGAGCTAAAAATGGGCTGAATAATCGGGTAGCCTGCCTCTGCCATAATCGTAGAGTTGTAATACTCATGAATTAGGCTTTGAGGCTCCACATGGGTTTTGAAGAACAGCTTGTCCCCTTCCACGGTATGCAGAAATCCATTGATGGAGTTGAGGGAGACTGCCGAAGGCCGCACCTGCACTTGCTCCACATTGAAGGGAAAATTGTCGTTAACGAAGTCCTTCAGCAGGGCATTCGCCGCTGCCTGATCAGAAAACTGTAAGGTCTGAATCTGATACAGGAGTTGATCGGACACGGTAACCCTCGGTAATGCCGCCCCTTACGGGAGCAGGTTCTTGCGCTCACGAATGGCCATGGCATGGGCTGGGAAGTCCTCATGCTCTGCCAAGGTCTGAGCCGTATGACCTAAGCGAGCAAAGCCTTCCTGGGTTAAATAACCAATCCCGGTGCGTTTGAGGAAGTCGTATACCGACACCGCCGAGTAGGAACGAGCAAAGCCGCCCGTCGGCAGAATAGCGTTAACACCGATGCAGTAGTTGGCCGTTGGAATCGGGGTATAGGGACCAAGCAGAATTTCACCGGCGTTCTTGATTTTGCCGAGAACGCTGAGGGGGTCTTGGACAAGGACTTCCAAATGCTCAGGGGCATACTCGTTCAAGAAGTCGATGGATTCTTCCAGACTAGAGGTCAGAATAATACCACCATAGGAAGACAACCCGGTTTGGCAAAAGTTTTTACGCCAGTCCGGTAGCTTCTCCATATAGTCATCAGCATGTTTGGAGGCAGCTTTGGCGAGGTCTTCGCTGTGGGTCACCAGTAAGCCTGCCGAGTCAGGACCATGCTCTGCTTCTACAAGCAGATCGAGGGCTGCAATGCGAGGATCGGTGGTTTCGTCCGTAAGAATAATGGATTCACTGGGGCCAGCGGGTAAGCCCACATCAACGGTGCCGTAGAGCAATCGCTTAGCGGCGGAGCCATAAACGTTACAAGGTCCGGTGATTTTATCGACTTTAGGAACGGTTTCTGTGCCAATCGCCATACCTGCGATCGCTTGGATGCCACCGAGTTTATAAATATCTTTGACCCCTGCAAGTTCAGCAGCCACAAGAGAGGCAGGCTCAACGGTGCCGTTCTTATCAGGTGGCGTGCAGACGACTACCTTTTCCACCCCGGCCACCACCGCAGGCACGCTAAGCATCAGCATCACAGAAGGAAAGGAGCCTTTACCCCGAGGCACGTATAGTCCAGCACTGGCAATGGGGGTGACTTTCTCCCCAGCAAAGACGCCGCCATCGATTTCGGCAAGCTGCACTTCTTCTGGCATTTGCCGCTCGTGTACTTCTTTGATGTTGCGATAGGCTTGCTCAATCGCCGCTTTGATTTCAGGCTCGACTTGCTCGCGGGCAGCAGCAAACTCAGCTTCAGTCACTTTAAGATTTTCGGCAGTGGCACCGGGAAAATCAAATTTACGCACGTATTTGATCACGCCCTGATCACCGTCGGCGCGAATCTCGTCAATCACTTCTTTGGCGACAGCTAGCGCTTGTTCAATATCTAACTCGGCCCGTCGTTTGATGGAAGCGAGTTCTTCAGATGTCATCTCTGACAACCGGAGAATCCTGACCACGTGCTGTCTCCTTTAAATCAATAATCGACGACCGATACATGTCGTCGAGCGGTGTATAAGCATTACTAGCTTAGCTCAGAAGCGGGGTTAACAAACTTGAATGTATGGGTAAGGTTGATTTAGCCTATCTTTGATGACGGTATGGCAGTGATATCCCAACTAACGGAAATCTAGAAAGGCTGATGCCAGCAACGTGGGGTCGATTTTATAGGCGTAGTGTTCTTACGCTCTGCCGTCACTGTTTTTTTCTTCATGTAACGTTTGCTCTAAAATCCATAACTCTGCTTCTTGTGGACTCCAGACTTGGTGAACAATCTTACCTACTCTTTGATCATCAATTACGTAATTGTTATCACCGTCGGGCCAACGACCATAGTTGAAAGGTGATGCCTTCAAAATGTCTGCTCGAGGACGTCCTGCTAGTAGCTGATCGACTCTTTGCTGACGAAGTCTGAACTGCTGCTTGGAGTGTCGACGCCCCTGCCATTGCTGGAGAGGCTGAGCGCTTAAAAGGGCCAAGGTAATGAGCGAAAAGATGATAAAAGCCAATATCGAGCCATCCGCAGCTATATTGGCCAAGATCACCATCATCAATAGCCCAATGACAATACCGACTATCTCAATGCTGTTGGTGAGCCTTGTGGGCAGTTGCCTATAAAGTTGGCAAACTTTTTTCATCAACCTGCTTAACCTTAAGCCCCATAGTGCGATTCACAGAACTGCAGAAATATTCAAAAAGTCAGGTTGGCAAGAGTCTATACCTCGATAAACTTCAAATTTTCTACACTGTTTGCCAGAAATTACGAAAATCTTCATCTAACTGGCTCAGTTGTGCCCATGCAACTCCCTTGTCGGTAAATTTTTGAGCTAAGCGTTCACAGGCAGGTCGTTCTGTTGCATAGTGTCCGGCATCAATCAGAATTAGGTTGAAATCGCGACTCTCTTGAAACTGATGAAATTTACAGTCTGATGTCAAATAGACTTGAGCACCCGTTTGGCTCACGGCGGAGATATAGCTAGCGCCAGACCCTCCCAATACCGCGACCCGCTCAATTTCTTGCTGACGATCGGCTGTGGGTGATACCAATAAATTGGCTGGGTTGAGAGCAGACTGAATCTTGGCTAAAAGCTGCTGTAGGGTCAGCGCAGACTTCAGATTGCCCACGCGACCGTATCCGAGGCCATCTTGAGTCGGCTCTACAGGTTCCGCGCTCTGTAGCTCTAAAAGCTGAGACAATACATCCGCTGTGCCATCCATAACTTGATCGAAATTGGTATGGGCACTGTAAACTCCAATTTGATGGTTAATGGAGAGGCGGACCATATCGCCAATGGCATCACCTTTCTGCACCGATTTCAGAGGGCTAAAAATCAAAGGATGGTGGGCAAAAATTAAATTAACAGGGGTGCCCTGCTGCTGCAGTGCAATCGCTTCTTCCATCACCGCCAAAGTCGGTGTTAAACATACCAGTACCCGAGCCGGTTGATCCAAAATTCCTGGCTCAATCTGCCAACCACAGTTATCCCACTTCTCCTGCCAGGAGGGGTTAGCCCAGCCTTCAAACCACTCAATCAATTCGCTAATTTTCATCGGTGGATTACCATCCTGACGCGTTGTCGGACATGCGATCAGAGCTTCAGCTTTCTGGGATCTAATCGAGCAATAAAAAGTCTAGCTTACATTCCCCTCTTGGGAAGGGCTAGGGGTAGGTTTTCTTGAGAGGACCCATCGACCCCACCCCGCCCCAGAGACACCTCGCTCAGCAGGGGATAAAGCCATGATCTATCTTGGGGAAAAAGTACCTATCTTGCAGATAATGCACCTAAATATTCTTATACATACCTATTAAATGAAACTCACCAACAAGCTGAATTTGCCCATGCCTCTGTATCGGGCCGTGGAATGGCAAAATGCACATCATTCCGTCGGGAAGGCAGATCTATCTTGTACCCAATTAATTGATGCCCCGCTTATTGCTTGGTTGCGACGCCAATATAGCGATCAGCTCGAAGAAGATGTTTCCGAACGGCTGTGGCCCCTGTATGGCACCCTGATGCATTCGATTTTAGAAGAGTTTGCAGCCGAAGGAGAACATGTGGAAACAGAAGCCATTGCAGAGGTGGATGGCTTTCGGGTCTCTGGCCATATTGACTTGGTGGTGACTGCTGATGGCCTGCTGCAGGATTATAAATTCACAAGTTCCTGGACTGTGAAATCGGCTAAAGCTGAAGGCAAGGTGGAATGGGACCGCCAGCTCAATGTCTATCGATTTTTGTTAGAAAACGCGGTTGAGGGATCAGGGATTCCCCATCTTCCTAACATCCAGAAGCTGCAAATTGTGGCTCTGCTCCGGGACTGGGGGCCTCGCCATGAGCGGGATGGCCTTAAACCTGTAGAAGTGATTGAGGTGCCCTTATGGTCTGAGATTGAGGTTTGGGATTACATGCGATCGCGCATCCAGCTTCATACATCTGCACAAGGTGATACGCCTCCTCCAATGTGTTCACCCGAAGAGCGCTGGGCCACCCCAACAACTTATGCCGTGATGAAAAAAGGTCGTAAATCTGCGCTGAAGGTGTGTGATTCGGAAACTGCTGCTCAAGACTGGATGACAACCCACCAGAAAGGCGAATGGATTGAGCAACGTCTAGGGCAAAACAAACGCTGTGAATCTTATTGTGGGTTTGGCAAGCAAGGATTCTGCCCTTACCAGGCTGCTAGTTAAGCGCAGCTCTCTTGGATCTAGAGTGAGTTTGTCACGGTATCATTATTTTTCTGATGTGGCTCACCCCATATCCGTAACTTTGGATGCAAAAGTCTGGGGGACAGTGTCTTAATATGCCACCACACTAAAAGTGTGGATCGAACTTTTCAATTTCTCGAACTCAATGTACATAGTGTCAATGGGCCAAAAGCCTTAGGCATTTACCTCTGATTAGGTACACCATCATGTCTAGCTATTCGGACCATTTAAATGATCTGAGTCGAGAGCGTTCTCACAAAGAGACTCCTGGAAATACGAGCTCTGCTGTTAGCGAGACCTATTTATCGCATCCAGTCTTTGGTCTGCTTGTGAATCTATGCATTATTGATATGCAGAGTGCTCTATACGCGAGCCTGTATGCAAAAAGGCTCTTTTTTCTGGTGACTGCATCCAATGCTGGCCTAGAGATAAATAACATCAGCCGAGATAATGCCAGGGTGGCGCTAGAAAAACGATTAGCCGTTCTTCGAAAATCAGGCTTCAATCAAGATTACGAGCAGCTTAAAGGAATCTACAAAAATACCTTTAGCGGTTAATTGAGGTGTGGGGGGCTTAAAAATTACAACCACTATGGCAACTCGCTGTCCATATCAAAGTCTGACTGCAAACAAGGCTGACATAAGAGGGGCCAGCCTGCCCTACGTTCCATAGACTTACTTTTGCTGATGCTGAATCGTTGAGGAATGATTCCCTAGCGCTTATCTCGATAGTCGTTCAAATCTACTTAAAGTAAGGCTGTTGATTCAATGCTGTGTAGCTATGTCAACCAAACCCCTTTTCTGGAAATTATTCGCATTTCCAATATTCAGAATTGGTACTTTGAAAAGGTGGTTTTTCAGCAGCAGCGAATTCTATTTGAATGTCATACTCAGGCCGTTTTAGAGATCTACTCTAGTGAGTTTTCGACAGCTTTACTGGTCGATAAAATTGCCTGTGAGCTTCTTCAAGTAGATACTACAGAAGAATACTTGGATCAGACCGTATAGGGGGCGGCACCGGCACACACCAGTAAACAATTGATGTATCCCTCTGGAGTGCTTACTTGCCGAAGGTTTCTTGATAAATCTCTAGAAGGGTGTCATGAAATCCCCAACCGGTTTGTGAAGTGTCTTGCACAATTTGGCGGCATCGACCTTCGGTAACTCCATGTAAACCATATTTAGCAATGGCTTTAGTAGCAGAGGCGAACATGCTCTCCATACTGTTATAAAAGGGTTCGTCAATATCGCCATAGGCATCGGTAAACTTAACCCCTTGCTCAACATAGAACAGCATCATATCGACTTGCGCAGTGGGCGTACGACAGACTTTTTTATAGTCATTGACCGCTTTGCGAGCAACGGATAGCCGACCTTTGCCAAAGCCTCGCTTCGGGAAAAACTCGTTTTCAATTTTTTGTTTGTAGCTTTCCCCTACAGACTATTCCGTTTCTGGACTGGGTTTGAGTTGGTAATATTCTTTGACCCCTGGGAAGGTTTTGAATAGCTCGCTAATCTCCTCAACAAGGTTGTCTTTTGAAGCTTGTTTGAGATGCTGCTTGAGAGTTGTGAGGTTGATTTTGGATGCGGCCATAGGGGTGAAGAACCTATGAATGTGCTTTGGATCAAAAGACCTGATGTAGTCCTGCCAGTCATCTGCCAATGCCAGTCAGACTAGCTATTTCAATATTAATATTTGCTGTTGTGACCCGGAGTATTGAATCACTCCACATCAGCTTCCGCAGGAGCCCAGAGGAAAGAAATACCCAAAAGCGCAAACCCAATGGCTGCTATGGCCTTCATCAGTTGTGTGGGCAACAATTGTCCCACGCCTTCTCCCAGTAAAACTCCTAACAAACTGGCAAAAATCAGGGCAGAAGAGGTACCGAGAAAAATGGCCCGAGGATGTTGGCAATTGCCGCTGAGGGTGATGGCGGCCAACTGACTTTTATCCCCCAGTTCTGCTAAAAACACCACAACAAAACTGAGCCCTAATAACTTCCAATCCATGGTCTTTGGCTCCTAAGCATTAGAGATGTACGGTATCCCAAATCAACAAGACTGCAATAAACAGCAAGCTAGCCCCAGTCACGGTGTTGAGTGTACTTTCTGAGACTCGACGGGCCAGCCACTGGCCAATCAGCACCCCACATAGGCTGGTGGTTACTAAAGCGGCTGCCGCACCAAGAAAGATAATCCAGGGTGACTGAGACTCCGCCGTCATTAAGAGGGTACTCAACTGCGTTTTATCCCCCAGTTCCGCTAGGAACACCGTGACAAAGGCTAACCCAAATTCCTTGCTAAACCCTTTAGTAGGGTTGGGGGGCTGATTGTTCGGTGAGGCAGAAGTCTGAAGATTGGCAGAGACGGGATTGGTATCACTCACGGTAAGCCTAAACAAAATAAACCTGCGACTGCCATTCACATCGCAGCTGACTAGACCCATTATGCCTGGAAGGGCGAGCTAGAAACCGATCTCCCGTTCAAACCGGAGGCTTTCTAAGCTGCGGTCACCGTAAACGGCATCGATTTGTTGGCGACAACATGCGATCGCAAAATCATTCAAATCTTCAGGAGCCACACCATACATGCGCTGAAAGACCTCTGGCTTGACCCGGCAAAACTGAGGTCGATCGGCATAGATTTTGCATCGCCGATGGTCTGCATCGAAATGAATGCACCAGCCATTGGAACCGACCAAGCTGAGGTAATGCTCCCATTCTTCTGGGGTTAAATACTCTTGAACATCAGGGCGTTCCGTTGGATCAAGATGACAACAGGCCCCACATTGCTCGATGCAACACCAATTTGCCATACCTTGGCGACCTTATCCTAAACGGCTGATATCAATTGCAGGATCGGGATTGAATCGCTAACAATTTTCACCCTGATCAGAGCTAATAAGATAATCCTATCAAAATCCCCCTCGCAAGCGATCCCGTAACCAGGTAGAATAGAGGGCGCGTTCGCTCGCAATACTTGAGTTAATCTGGGAGGAAGGATGGACTTACTAGCTGCACTTAATTTACAAGTTGTACTTCAACTATCTATGCTTGGCGCTGTCGTCATTGCTGGCCCAGTTGTCGTGCTATTGGTTGCTCTTCGGAGTAACGCAACCTAGGTTAACCCTGCCAATCGATTGGCTGAACAATGATACCAACGTTGCAAGCGTTTTAACTCCTGCTCTAACACACCCGTCTCCGGGAAATCAGAGCAGGGGTAACCTATTTCTCTAAAAGCAGAAACAATTGTACTCGGTGCAACCCACCATTGCTGGCCTAAGTTCAGTAAGTTAAGGGGGTCGTCACCGTTTTTTGCTATTTCAAACTTTAGTTTTGCCTTTAATTCCTCTGCTGGCAAAATTGCTGGACTATGGTTGCGAATATAAATTTGCTGGGGCCGAGCCAAGGCTAATAACCAGCGTAAATGGGTCCATGAAGGCGGCAAAGACCATAGAATTAGACAGTCACAGGAACGGCTAGGCCGGTCGTATTCCACCGTTCCGGGCAGGGTTGTCGTCGATACATAGGGACGCTGATAACCATACATGAGAATATGACCGCTAATGCCTTGTAGGACTTGAGGCCAATCCCCCAAGCTCGACCACTCTATGGCTTGTAGTAGTGTGGGTGATACGTCGGGCTCTGGACAGTGTAAGGCCACTTGCTGGCGAACAACGGGTGCCCCTTTATCGGCTTGGGCAACCACAATTGGAGTACGAGATAGTGAGTGGGGTGGGTCTACAACGGGCTCCCGAATCCCTAAAATTTCCAGCTCCAAATTGGTTTGCTGGTTCCAAGTATTTTCTCTAAGGCGATAGGCAACGTCGATCCGCTGGGGTAAAGGATAATAGGTGCCCCACCGCCATGCCATCCCTTTAATCAACTGCTGCCGATCGTCTGATTCAGTATGAGCTAGGGTGAGCTTTAAATGGCTTTTGTCCTTGCCCACGGGTCGCTGCTCTACCACTTCAACATTGGCGGTCCAAAAAATCGGTTCTGGATTGCCAATACCGCAGGGATGCAGCTGATTAATTTGCTCGTAGAGATCCCAATCGATCTGAGTGAAGCTGGCTTGGGCATCGACCGTTACCAGAGGCTTGAGCTGATCTATCTGTAAGGTTTGGTGGGCGTAGGTACGCAGGTGCGATCGCATCTTCTCTAACTGGTCGGTTGCTAAGGAAAATCCGCCTGCTGCTCGGTGGCCCCCATAGCGACCTAAGGCTTCATCACAGGCTTGTAGGGCTGCAAACACATCAAATTCAGGAATCCCTCGGGCGGATCCACGGATATGGGTATGGTCTTCTGCTTCATAGGTGGCAATAAAAACCGGTAGTCCGTAGCGTTCCACTAACCGAGACGCCACAATCCCAATCACGCCATGATGCCAACCGGGATGAACCAGCATAATCACCCAATCGCCCTCTGGTTGCCACGGCGCTTTCCCCTGTCGGACAAGGGTTTCAACGAGTTCGATCGCCTCTATCTCAATGTCGGCACAGAGCTGACGTCGATGCTGGTTAGCCTGCTCACACTGCATGGCTCGGGCAAACGCGATGCCTGGGTCGTCAGTCGTTAATAGCTCAATTACCGTTTGTGGATCGGCAATCCGGCCCACGGCATTGATGCGGGGACCGAGTCGGAAGCCAATAGCGTCCGGTTTGAGGGCTTGATCGGCAGAGACACAGCCCGACACCTGCATCAAAGACTGTACCCCTGCTAATCGAGAGTGGGGCAAGAGGGCTAAACCTCGCTGTAGCCAGCGGCGATTGACCCCCACTAAGGGAGCCAAATCAGCAATGGTGCCCAGGGTAAACAGTTCTAGTAGAGGGGTAATCAGGGTGGTATTACCTTGCTCTTGGGCGAGTAGGGTGGCTAAGACATAAGCGACCCCCACCCCTGCTAACCCTCGATAAGGGGAGTCTTCTGGCACTAATTTGGGATTGAGAATGGCGTTGGCCGGGGGGAGCTGAGGCGGCAGATCATGGTGATCCGTGATGATGACGGTTAATCCCAGTTCGCGGGCTCTCACAATAGGGTCATAGGCGGCAATACCGTTGTCTACGGTTAACACCAGCGTCACGTTATCTGCCGCAAATTCCTCGACGATCCGTTGGTTAATGCCGTAGCCTTCCTGCATGCGGCTTGGTATCGCATAGTCTACGTCAGCACCCAATGCTCTCAGGACGCGCAGTAGTAGAGCCGTGCTGGTCATGCCGTCTGCATCATAGTCGCCACAGATGGCAATTTTGTGTCGAGATGCGATCGCATCCTGTAACAACGTTAAGCTAGCAGCCAAATCCGGGAATGCTTCAAGAGGAGAGGGTAAGCTCTGGGACTCTGGTGCCAAAAACTGTTGAGCCGCTTCGACAGACCCTATCCCTTGGTTGGCTAATACTGCGGCCAAAAGAGGCGATAATCCAGTTGCGATCGCAATCTTGTCTACTAGAGTGTGCTCTGGATCAGCAATTTGCCAGCGTTGCTGTGGAAAAGATGGTTTAGGCACAGGGAAAAATTGCGTTAGACCACTTCCACCATCGGTCATGGTGGGGCTCCACCCCCCGATCCGAGATCAATAAATTAATAATCCCTAAATTTGACGAACCAGAATGGAATCATCGGAACAACCCACCCTAGAGAACATGGCAGGACAGTCAGAGCAGGCTGCTACAGACTTCGATACAGAATTCCCTGCAGCCTTAACTGAGGCTGAAAATACGCTTCAACAAATTAGAGATCGTTATCTTGAGATCAAAACTGCCCAGACCGAAAAAGCTCAATTAGAAAAGAAGCTAGCCGATGTGCAGACGGATATGTCTGCCAAAGCCCAAACAGAGCAAGATCTAGCAGCGTTGCAAACGGAGCTAGATCAAATTCAAGACCAGATTCAGACCCTCGGCATGACCCTTGAAAGCCAACTCTGGAAGTGGCATGATTTGAAAGAGCCGTTCTGGCAATTTATTCGATACTTTGGCCTCGGGTTTGCCGCTGCAGTTGTAATTCACAAATTTGCAGGTTAAGTTTGGGCTCTCAGAATTGATACAGTTGTAAAGGATAGAGACCTCAATTAACGCGCAGAAAAATAATGATTTAACCTCGTTAGAATATCTGAATCCTTTATCTGTTAATCGTTAGACCTTTGTAAATTAGACAGTCTCTTCAAAAAAACTGAATCCAAGTTTACAAAAAAAAATAAAATCATTATCATTAGTAACGTGGACATAGCTTTTAAGTTTTGTCCCGTAGTTAATGTTAGTTAACAGCAATCATAACCATGACAACAGTCTTGCAAAGACGCGAAAGCGCCAGCGCATGGGAAAGATTCTGTAGCTTCATCACCAGCACCAACAACCGTTTATACATCGGTTGGTTCGGCGTATTGATGATTCCTACACTTCTCACCGCTGTAACTTGTTTCGTAATCGCCTTCATCGGCGCACCTCCCGTCGACATCGATGGAATCCGTGAGCCCGTGGCTGGTTCACTTCTATATGGCAACAACATCATCACTGGTGCTGTTGTTCCTTCTTCTAACGCCATTGGCCTTCACCTGTATCCCATTTGGGAAGCAGCTTCTCTTGACGAGTGGTTGTACAACGGTGGCCCTTACCAGCTAATCATCTTCCATTACATGATTGGTTGTATTTGCTACCTCGGTCGTCAGTGGGAGTACAGCTACCGTCTAGGGATGCGTCCTTGGATTTGCGTAGCTTACTCTGCACCTTTGGCCGCTACCTACTCTGTCTTCTTGATCTATCCTCTAGGTCAGGGCAGCTTCTCCGACGGTATGCCTCTAGGCATCAGCGGAACCTTCAACTTCATGTTCGTGTTCCAAGCTGAGCACAACATCTTGATGCACCCCTTCCACATGTTTGGTGTGGCTGGTGTATTGGGTGGTTCCTTATTCGCCGCCATGCACGGTTCCTTGGTTAGCTCCACTCTAGTTCGTGAGACCACCGAAGGTGAGTCCGCCAACTACGGTTACAAGTTCGGCCAAGAAGAAGAGACCTACAACATCGTTGCAGCCCACGGCTACTTCGGTCGTTTGATCTTCCAATATGCATCCTTCAGCAACAGCCGTTCCTTGCACTTCTTCTTGGGTGCCTGGCCCGTTGTCTGCATCTGGTTGACTGCAATGGGCATCAGCACCATGGCTTTCAACTTGAATGGTTTCAACTTCAACCACTCCATCGTTGATTCACAAGGTAACGTTGTGAACACATGGGCTGACGTACTAAACCGCGCCAACTTGGGTTTCGAAGTTATGCACGAGCGTAACGCTCATAACTTCCCCTTAGACTTGGCTGCTGGTGAGTCTGCTCCTGTTGCTCTTACTGCTCCTGTCATCAACGGTTAATTTGGTTAGAGTTCCTAATCATTTAATCTAATTAGCAAGCGGTGTAACCTTCGGGGCTACACCGCTTGCTTTTGGGAATTTGCCAGATCTGGATTAAACCGGATCTCTACTAAAAACCCCTCAGGTGTTATACCTGAGGGGTTTTTAGTTGGTTGGTTGTTTTGTTGGAGTCGTTTACGGAGTTGTTTGCGTTGTTTTTTCAGTTGTCTGAGGCGGGCGGCAGACCGTTTAGATTTGTCATTGCGTCGCCGACCGCGGCGGGGAGACTCCCAAGATTTCATTCTCATGGTGGTCTATAGGAATGGGTTAAAACTTCACCCGCTATCCTAGCAAATGTTTAAAATTATTTGAGAAGCATCGAGAAACAAATATGGTCACTTCGCTGGCGAATCAACCTCAAGCGGCTAACTGGCAGTGGCAAGGTTTTTCAATTCGGTATCAATATGCAGGAACTAACGGTCCAGCAGTCATCCTCATCCATGGATTTGGGGCGTCTAGTGGCCATTGGCGTAAGAATATTGCTGAATTGGCCCAAGACCATCGCGTTTATGCTGTAGATCTAATTGGCTTTGGGCAATCATCGAAGCCAACACCGGGCGCTCTGATGCCTGGTCAGAGTATTGCTTATGAATTTGAGACGTGGGGCCAACAAATTGTTGATTTTTGCCAGGAGGTTGTCGGTGAAGCTGCATGCCTGGTGGGTAATTCGATTGGCAGTATTGTGGCCTTACAGGCAGCCGTATTAGCCCCTCAACTCACGACCAGCGTAGTGATGCTGGACTGCTCGTTACGGTTGCTGCACGATCGCAAACGGGCAGGTCTGCCCTGGTACCGCAAGTTCTCAGCGCCATTGTTTCAATCTGTTCTCTCAGTAAAGTCCATTGGCCATTTCTTTTTTCATCGGTTGGCCCGCCCGAAGACGGTGCGCCAGATTTTAGAGCAAGCCTATGGTAGAACGGAGGCTGTGACCGATGAACTGGTGGATTTGCTGATTCAACCTGCTTTAGATCCAGGGGCAGCCGATGTGTTTTTGGCCTTTATTAATTATTCCCAGGGACCGCTACCCGAAGATTTATTGGCTGAAATTGCTTGCCCTGTATTGTGTATCTGGGGGGCTGATGATCCTTGGGAACCCGTAGACCTAGCGCGCGAGTTAACTCAGTTCTCAAGGGTTGAAGATTTTATTGTGCTGGATGGGGTGGGGCACTGTCCTCAGGATGAAGAGCCGCATCAAGTTAACCAGATAGTGAGCAACTGGATTGCCACTCACCCGGAGAAATAGATCGTCTTTATCCTGATGCACTTAAGGCTGCTGTTGATTTGACAATCGATGATATGTATAAGTTCCTTTGACACCTTGAGCATAGAAATAAAGAAAGAGCCCTCCAAATCCGATGGCAATCGGATTAATCCCTGCATCGGCTTCAAGAGCGGCAATGATTTGTAGCAATTTACTCAAAATAAAGTAGATCAACATCAGTACAGCGCAGGCGCGGATTTTTTTATAAATACCAAACGTAAAACTTGCGGTTAGCAAGACATCGATCCATAGTAAGCCTCCTTCTTCTGACCCTGATAGCACCAGCATGGCCAGCAGCGTGATAACCGTAGTGACAGTACCTGCAATCCAGGCGGTTTTGATCTGTCTGTTGGCCTCCTCTAGTTCATGGGCTGAAGATGTTAACGGCGGTGGACTTTGTTGTGGTTGACTGGGTTGGTTAGGGGGATGGGATGGTGTGGAATACCCAGGTGCCTGAATATCCGTAGGTGGTACACCTGCAGACGGTTGTGAAGTGGAGAAAGGCGCAGTTGAAGGCGGCGTATAGATTGGTAATGCTTCAGGCGGTGCCTGAATATCTGTAGGAGGCACGTTTGATGGAGGGACAGGAGGCGGCTGAGCTGCAGAGCTGGGTGTGGCTGATGACTGGGGAAAAGGGGGTGGATTAGACCCTTGGCTGACTTCAGTTTGCTGGCGGGATTGCTCGAACTCTCGATCTAGTGTTCGTAGGCGCTGCAGAATAATTTGGGTGTTGGCAGGCCGATCTTTGGGTAATCGGGCCATTAAGTCATCCACTAAATTGGCTAAGGGGGGTGAAATATGGGTCGCTGATTCTCGCCATTGGCATTGATCGTTATAGGGATCATAGATGCTGCTATCCGTGGGCTCTTTACCGGTTAGTAGATAGACCCATGTTCGGCCCAGGGCGTAGAAGTCAGACTGCATCACAGCCTGTCCATTCATCTGCTCAGGAGGCGTAAACCCCATAGAATGAATGCCGGTTATCCCTTGAGCCCCTTGCTTGGCCATGTAAGTTTGGGTGACCGCTCTGACGGCACCAAAGTCAATCAGCACCAATTGACCATCTGGACGCAGCATGATGTTGGAGGGTTTGATGTCACGATGGAAAAACAGCTGGCCATGGACTTCATTGAGAATGGTCATGATTTGCATCAACCATTCCAAGGCCAGCTGTTCGCTAATGGGCCGAAACTGGCGCTGCTTCATATAACCGCACAGATCTAGCCCCTCGATTTTTTCCATGATGAGGCAGTGCAGGGCAGTTTGGCTGTCCCGAGGCCAGAAGATAAAGTGACCGTCTGTATCGACCTGGGGAATCCCAGGATGGCGGAGCTGGCTGAGAACTTGTGCTTCGCGCGTAAAGAGTTCAACGGCTTTGGGCTGTTGATCGGTTAAGACTTTGAGCACTTTAGGAATGCCGCTATTGCTGGTGCCTGTAGCTCTGACGACTTCACGCACTTCGTAGGTTTTGCCAAATCCACCTTGGCCGATCAGTTTGGTGACGCGATATCGACCTTCTAAGAGCAATTCTGATCCACAGGTTTGGCAAAATACACTGTTGTCAGGATTTTCTGGCTTGGAACATTGAGGGGCGATACAGAGAGTCATAGCAAGGATGTGATCTTGGCTGCTGAGAGAATATTACTCTCCCATAGTCTGACAAAAAAGCTGAGGGGAGCGTCATCTTGCAAATTTCAGTTATCGAGACTGAAGTTCAGCGGTTTTTCAACATTCAACAGCCATTGTCTGTGGCTCAAAGTGTGCAGACAGGTCTTAACAACGGTCAGTGTAGATTGCTGGATGTCAACGCTGCCGTGGGTGATGTCTTGATCAGATGACCCAAACGCTTTAAAACGATGATGACTAAACCAATACTGAGAGCAAGTAATCCCCAATAAATATCGATGAATGGCTGGTTTTGATCGAGGGCTAGTCCCCCTAATGTGGGGCCAATAAAATAACCCACTGCCCAGCATAGAGAATTGATGGACAGATAAACTCCGCGACTCTCGATAGGGGCTAAATCCGCAACCAAAGAGGAGGCAATGGGCATATAGGCAACGGTTGCGATCGCAAGAATCCCCAGCCCCAAACTGGCCCATATCAGTACGCCTTGCCCCACAAAGCCAGTTATCCCGATATACAAAAAACCGATACCCCAGAACCCCGCAGAGGCCATCAGCCCCTGAGGGTAGGGCCATCTTCGCAGAAAGCGGGCAACCGGCAGTTGACTAGCGACACTGGCCCCTAAATGCCAGGAGAATAATCCCGTAATCATGACTTCTGATAGTCCTATACCTTGCTGAGCAAAGTTCTTAAAATATAACGGCAGGGTACTGTGAATTTGGGAGAGATAGGTTGTTATTAGAATATTGGCAATAATATAGGTGCGTAATCGTCGATCCTGAAGGGCCACCACCCAGCCTTGCCATCCATGATTTCCCCGGGTTTGGGGATGTGAGGTTTCAGCAATGGTGAAATAAATGACCCCCAAAAAGATGACAAAGGAGACGGCATCAATAATGAAAAGGGTTCGATAAGCTTGAGTCAAGGCAATCCAGCTGCCGCCGAAAATCACCCCTAAGCCCAAGCCCGCGTTATCGGCAAATCGGGTAATGGTAAAAGCTTCTTGGCGCTGTTCTCCTTCGCTTAAGTCGGCGATAATCGCTTCTGTAGATGGCCAGTAAAGTCCAACCCCCAAGCCCATCACGATATTGCCAACCACCAGCATCCAAAACGAGTGTGCGATTGCGATGATACTGGCTGCGATCGCAGAAATAAACAACGATAACAATAAGGTTCGCCGTCGTCCCCACCATCGAGAATCCGTCATAGATCCACTTAACACCCTGCCCACAATGCCTGATATCGAAGCACTTCCAATGGCAAACCCGACCGAGGTAGCGGTGAGTCCGATTTTATTCACAAAGAAAATCTGCAAGAAATACAGCGTGAAGCCCGTTCCCATTTGTGAGAGCAACCGCCCTGCCGCTAAAATCCATACCTGTGGGTCTAGGCTGGGGATCCAACGGGTCCACCGCTGCCAACGGAAAAATTTCATTATGTTAAGCTTTCTCAGAATAATAGACTGAACATAGGGAGCGTTTTAGGAACTATTGTGGCGAAATTTCTCTTGATAACTGATTTAGACAATACGCTCGTTGGCGATCGATCCGCCCTCGAACAGCTCAACCAGACCCTCATGCAAGTCCGGCAAGAGCAAGGACTGTTGCTAGTCTATTCCACAGGACGTTCCCTCACCTCATTCAATCAATTGCGGTCTCAAGAGCCAATGTTGGCTCCAGATGCCCTAGTGACATCTGTCGGCACCGAAATTTACTATGGCGGTAGCACCACTCCGGATCCAGATTGGTCTGAGAAACTCAATCAAGGATGGCAGCGTCAAGATGTCTTGTCGATTACTGCCCACTTTAATGATTTAGTGTTGCAGCCTGAGGCAGACCAAGGCCCCTATAAAGTCAGCTTTTTTCTAGAACCCACCTTGGCTGCGGATCTTTTACCGCGTTTAGATGTAGCCCTTCATATTCGCGGCTTAGATGTCAAGCTTGTGTATAGTGGCGGCAAAGACCTCGATATCCTGCCGCTGCACGGGGATAAAGGACAAGCCATGCAATACTTGCGGGGGCAATTTGGCATTTCTGCCGAGCAAACCGTGGCATGTGGTGATTCGGGCAATGATCAGGCTTTATTTAGTACGGGGCCAGAACGGGGCATTATTGTGGGGAATGCTCGCTCCGAGCTGCTGCAATGGTATCAAGAACATAATCAGGATGATATATACCTTGCTAAAGCGAATTGTGCGGGCGGTATTTTAGAAGGGCTCCGTCATTTTAGTTATGTCCAATGATTGGTTTTCTGCAAGGGTATGTCGTTAGTCTTCAGCAAACCAGTACCCATCGAACCTTGTTGACTTTGGATGTGAACCAGGTCGGATATGATCTCTATGTTCCCAGTCGTATCCGCCAACATTTGCCCCCAGACCAGGAACAGATGCGGGTGTTTACCCATTTGCAAGTTCGTGAAGATCAAATGGTATTGTTTGGCTTTGCAGTGGTAGCGGAGCGCGATTTGTTTCGTCAACTGATTGCAGTGAGCGGGATTGGCCCCCAGCTGGCATTGGCCTTAATTGATACTTTAGGATTACAGGATCTTGTGCAAGCGATTGTTAATAGCAACACAAAGATGCTTGTTAAGACGCCTGGTGTTGGAGCCAAGACGGCTGAACGTATTGCCTTAGAGCTGCGATCCAAGTTGGCCGAATGGCGAGATCAGGCAGGTTTAAAGACCTTACCGAGTGCTGGGCCGATTGATAGTGTGCAAGAAGATGTGGAGATGACGCTTTTAGCTTTGGGATATACCAGCCAAGAAGTGATGCGGGCGTTACAGGCCGTAGGGCAAAATACAGCGTTGGCCAAAAATTCAGATACTGAAGCCTGGATTCGAGAAGCTATTGCGTGGCTAAGTCAATAGCTTAGAAACTGGTATGGCTTGGGATGCTTTTCTAGAGTGTTTTGGAGACATATCTTATGTCAGCTAGAGCAGTTTTGCCAGGATAAAACAACATAATTCTTAACAGGTTGACGACGAATGAGGTCACTTTTTGTCACCTTTGAATACTGACAAGGTCACTAAATTATTTTATTGAGTGGAATATAGATATTTATGCTTATCTCTATTTCTTCGATAATGAAAAATGATACCCAATCATCTTGTTAATCAATGGATAACAAAAGCTTTTCAACGCTATCTAGAAGATACAGAACGCCAAATTTACCTAACACGAATCCTGTCTGTTCTGACTCAGTCTGATCAGCTCTGGTCAGAAGATAGTCCTTTGTATGATGAGGCCTTGCAGCAAACCTTAAGCCAATTTTGTCTGGACTTCAATACATCTAACTTGGACGTTCAAGCGTATGGAGAGTGGTCCCAGCTCGTCCAATCTTTTAATCGAGATTTGCAACAGCAGCTTCGGTGTTTGCAGGCTACTCAGGACGAAAATCGACTGGAGCGAGAAGATTTTTCCTCCCGGAAAGACTCAATGAAAGTCGTGTCGTCCTTAACTATGCAGATCTACGAATGGGTTAAAAGTGACATTAAGGGCGAGTTAAGGGCAACTCATCTGGCCAATTATCCGGCTGCGAATTGCCAAACCTTGATTGAGAGGCGTTTACCGCCTGAGCAAAGTTGGGAAGAGATTGCAGCTGATTTAGGGCTTTCAGTGCCGGTGATCAGCGGTTTTTATCAACAAGAATGTTTGCCTCGGTTGCGACGTTGTGCCATGTCTAAGAATGCATTGGCGAGACCAAAAGCCTGCTAGAGCTTCAGCAGGTTGCTTTAAAGTCTCGGCATTGCTGGATAAAACGTTTTGGTATCTCAGGCTGGTTTCCCCAGTGGAGATGTAGGTACGAGGCGTGAAGATTATAGCGATGCCAGCCTTCTGAAATCTCTGAGGGGTGAGCAACGGTCTGTCGTGAGAACGTATACGTGGGGTTATCTCCGTCCTGATCCAGTTCGGAGTGGTGAAATTCATGACCCCAAACCGTCGTTCCTGCCGTGAGTAGGGGAGTGTTTTGGGTTGAGATCGCACATCGATACCCCAGCGTTAAGCGCTTCGCCATCTTGACGTTTGCTGGCAGTACGCCCACCATCGGAAACCTTTTTCCTTGCAAACCTTGCAAGGATTCACACAAATACATCAGCCCGCCACATTCAGCATAGGTGGGTAACCCAGCTTGAATCGCGGTTTTAAGATCCTGCAGAACGGCGACATTCTCAGATAATTCAACGGCAAACATTTCAGGAAAGCCACCACCGAGATAGAGACCGTGGATATGGTTGGGTAAGGCGTTGTCATGGATTGGGCTCCAAAATACCAGTTCTGCACCGAGGTGTCGGAGCTGATCGAGATTGTCGGCATAGTAAAAACTAAAGGCGACGTCTTTTGCGATCGCAATACGGACACGGCTAGACGGTGTAGAAGAGGTTAAAGCACTGATTTGAGGCCGAACAGGAGCTGCCAGTGGCGTTGGAGTGGCTTGGGTTGTAGCTAATAAAGGCAATAAAGCTGACCAATCAAAACAACGATTTCCGACTGTGGCCAACTGCTGTAACAGCCCGTCAGCCCCCTCTAATTCGTCGATAGGGACTAAACCTAAGTGACGATCGGGAATATGGATGGACGGCTGTCGCTGCAAGACACCTAATATTCGAATGGAGAGCGGCTGTAATGCTGACTTTAAACTTTGCAGATGGCGATCGCTTCCTACCCGATTGAGGATCACTCCGGCAATCTGGAGTTGTGGATCAAAAGATCGGTAGCCATGGACCAAAGCCGCGATAGAGTCTGATAAACGACTACAGTCTAGAACGAGAGCGATGGGTACATCTAAGAGCCGGGCGATATGAGCGGTGCTGCCTCTCCCTTGCTGCCCAATAGCGCCATCAAATAAGCCCATGACCCCTTCAATTAGGGCATAGTTGGCCTGCTGAGTATGGGTGTGAAAGATTTGCTGGGTATAGGGTTCAGATGTGAGAATGGGATCTAAATTTCGGCAAGGTCGCTGGGTGACTACCGTGTGAAACATTGGATCAATATAGTCTGGTCCAACTTTGAAGGATTGCACGACACCCGGTCGAGCTTTCAAGCTCGCTAGGATGGCAGCGGTCACAGTGGTTTTGCCCACACCACTGCGATCGGCTGCAATCACTAGTGACATTCAGGGTCCTCTTCAAAATGGTTACGCTAAATCTGCAAAGATGCTGTGCCAGCGTACAACATCTATGCTCTGAAAGTGAACTCTCTCAACACTACTCATCATCGAATTCTCTGTTGAATATCCGTAGTTTTACGGTTGATTAATTCTGAGACCGAATCAAGAGTTCAGTAATCTTACGGTTTTGGCCCCTTAGTCAACCGACTATTGTCAAGTTTAGAGGTTGGAATTTTTATCACTGTTAAGGCTCCATTTCTGGTCATTGGCAATTCCCTGGGAGCCATCGTTACGTAGGCATTTATTTCCAATGGGGGAACTATGGGAATATCCATTTATCCGAATGGCCAACTCAGGCAATGGTTTGTTGATCAAAAACGGCCAGCATGCAGACACAAAACTCACCGATACCATCAGGGGCAGCAAGGAACCGAATTTTTTCTCGAAACGACCGCCGATACGTCAGTGAGCTATATGACGGCTCAAAGTCCTGCGGTTCGTCCAGGCGATTATATTGAGATTGCCAGTCCCGACGGACCCCTCAAATTTCAGGTTGATGAAATTGAGTATTACAGTGATCCAGCAGATATGTGGATGGCTCAGCTTTACCCCTTAACAGCATGATGTTGGGCTAAGAAGTGTTCCCAGCAGTGTTGGATGAGAACCTTGAGAGAGAGTTAGCTCGCTGCAAGCTTGATCATCTGCGCTGTTATGGCAAGACTTTCTGAATATAGAACGTCTTGGTCCCAGCGCTGCAATTGTTGGCTGAGCAAAGTCTCAGAAGATTGATCTTGTAAAGGTGTGACGTGCTGAATCCGGCAGGATTGGGCTCCGCCCCCAGCTTCCATGCGCATGCAGCCTCGGGTCTCAGAGCACAGAACTGTACAACAATCGGCCTGTAAATTGGTAGACGCCAGTTTTAAATCAATTAAGTCTCCGGCTACTTCTCCAGGTTGGGTCGGTATCGCTGCCAATTCTGCTTGAATCGTGCGCTGCTCTGAATTGACGAATTGAATGCGTTTGAGATCATAGTCGCCGCCTTCAGACGTGAAGGCAACCGGTTGCCATTGCAGGCGACTTGCTAACCAACCTAAAAACATCAGCGCTTGGGCCGGATTACCTTTCTCATAATCTAAGGTGACGCGATCGACTTCACCGAGCGCTGCTCTTCTAGCAGGTGGATCAAAGGCTTCGGCTGTTAGTTCTTGCCAAGCTGCTAACCGCCGCCAGTTAAGGTCAACAATATTGGTCCCTTGAGACATTAATTCTTGCAGATTAATCAGTTCTGATTGAGCCTCTTGATATTGGCTGGAATCAACAATCACAGCCGTACTGGACGTGGCTAACCGCTGAAACAGCTCCATATTGGCGGCAGGCACGGCTTTCCACCACAAAAATTTAGGGAGTCCACCGATCATTAAAGACTGAACGAGACCTCCTACGCGATCTAGGGCCACTTCTGTGCCTTTAAGAGAAATATACTCACAGCAAATCAGAGAGCTGCGATTCTGTTTTTTGACCGGACAGTAGGCGGACAGCTGGGCGGATACCCCTTCATCTTCTCCACCCATGGGGAATAGGGAAATGACTCGACAAGGACTTTGGCTTGCGATCGCGTCCGCAATACCCGCTCCCCCGGCATCCAAAACATAGCCATCATCCTGAGTCTGACTGATTTGCTGCTCGGTCATAGCCTGGCGTAGTTTAGCCAGGGTTTCAGAATTCGGCTTGCCGGTTTCTGCCAATCCAAACTTCGTTTGGGCTGATCGTAAAGCGGCTTCCATTCGTGGACCATAAATGCCATCTACAGGGCCAGTGTAGAACCCTAATGCGGCCAAAAGCTGCTGAGTTTCTTCTGGTTCATAGACAACTAAGCTAAAAGTGGCGGCCCGAGTCGCCGTGGGGAACATGCCGCCATTGCCTGAAGAATTGTAGCTGGTCCAAATCTTACTTAATTCAGCATTAATATCATTGAGCGAAACGTCTTTTGGGGCTTGCAAAGAGACGATGGGAGCAGATTTTGTAGTCATAGGGCGAAGAAAATGGAGAACTAAGTGCGCATATTCAAAGATCTAGAGTCGTCGCCAGCGCCGACCATCGCGGTTAAGCAATAGCTCAGCAGCTTCTGGTTCCCAAGTCCCAGCTTCATAGGTGGGCACTAGGGCAGGATCTGTAGGCTCTTCCCAAGCCGTTAAGGCAGGCGTTAACACCCGCCAAGACTCCTCAACTTCATCTCCGCGGGTAAACAGAGTTTGATCGCCGAGCATAGCGTCTAAGAGGAGGCGATCATAGGCATCCCCTGTAGACTGGCCAAAAAAGGAACCATAGCTAAAGTTCATATCTACAGAACGAGTCCGTAGGTCTGGCCCTGGCATTTTGGCTTCAAATCGTAGGGAGATTCCCTCATTAGGCTGAATACGCATGGCTAATACATTGGGATTTGCCTGCTGGGCAGCAGATTGAAAGATTAAGAATGGTACTTGGCGAAAATGGATAGAAATCTCGGACACCTTTTTGGGCAAACGTTTACCGGTGCGCAGATAAAAGGGCACCCCTTGCCAGCGCCAGTTGTCAATCAGCAGCTTCAAGGCTACATAGGTGGGCGTTGTGGATTTGGGACTTACACCGGGTTCTTGGTGATAGCCCGGCACCTGCTCGCCTTTCATCCAGCCTTGGGTATATTGGCCGCGAATAGCAGAATTCTCGAGGTTATGGATATCTGCCAAGCGCATGGCTTGGACCACTTTGACTTTCTCTGTGCGAATTGCATCGGCATCCAAGGAGTTCGGGGGTTCCATTGCCGTGAGGCAAAGCAGCTGCATAATATGGTTCTGGACCATATCCCGCAGGGCACCGGAGGTTTCGTAATAGCCTGCTCGCTCTTCTACCCCCACGGTTTCCGCCACGGTAATTTGAACATGGTCAACAAACTGTCGATTCCATAGGGGTTCGAAAATGGCGTTGGCAAACCGAAAGATCAGCAAGTTCTGAACGGTTTCCTTACCCAGGTAATGATCAATGCGATAGACCTGGTTTTCGGCGCAGACCTCTTGTACAACCTTGTTAAGGGATTGGGCTGATCCTAAATCCCGACCAAAGGGCTTTTCAATCACTAGCCGTGTTTTAACGGGATCCGCCAACATCTGGGCGGCTCCCAGTTGCTGAATCGCTTCCGCAAAAAACTTAGGAGATACCGCCAGATAAAACACCCGGTTGCCCATGGTGCCGCGACGACCATCCAGTTCTTCTAAACGAGCTTTCAGCTTTTGATAGGCTTGGGGATCGTCCATATTGCCAGGGCAATAAAATAACCCTTCGGCAAAGCTATTCCAGACCTCTTCCGACTGAATCCCATCCGAAAATTCTTCAATCCCTTCGCGCATCTGTTGCCGGAAGTAATCATCACTCCACTCCCGTCGGGCAACACCGACGATGGTTAGTTCCGCTGGCAGGCGGCGCTGTTGTTTCAGATGGTAGAGGGCAGGGACTAGTTTCCGTTGGGTGAGGTCACCAGAGGCACCAAAGATCACCATAATCAGAGGCTCTGGTGTGCGTTCTTGGCGTAGACCGACGCGGAGCGGATTTTCAGCAAGCGTAACCATAGGCTGGGCAAACAAAGGGAAATAGGTGAACTTGGAAACGGTGAAAGTCAGCCCTTTGCACTAGCGCACTTCGACGTTTGGGTAACGCCCAATCCCCTAGGCTAAGGGCGAGTCGTCAGGCCTAAACGGTGGTCAACTGCTTGACCTTTTCTTCTAAGGAATTCAGTAATGAACTGAAGGGCTGCACAAATTTATCAATGCCTTCCGCTAACAATTCATTCATCACTTGGTCGAGGTCGATATGGATAGCAGAGTTGGAGAGGTTTGAGATTGTCTCATAGGCATTCTCCATATCCTGCTCCACTCGATTGTCAACATCGCAGTGATCGGCACAGGCTTGAATCGTATTGGGAGGCAAGGTGTTGACGGTATCAGGACCCACGAGCTCATCCACATACATGACGTCGCTGTATTCTGGATTTTTGGTGCTGGTGCTGGCCCACAGGAGGCGTTGAATATTGGCCTCTTGGGCTGATAAGGCTTTCCAACGGTCGGTTTGAATGATCTTTTTGTATTCTTGATACGCGATCTTGGCATTTGCGATCGCAACTTTGCCTTTCACCTGAGCAATTTGGGTGGCCAGATGAGACTGATCGGGGCTGAGGGCTTTGAGTTTGGCGTCGACTAGCCCATCTACCTTGGAATCAATGCGGCTAAGGAAAAAGCTGGCGACGGACGCAATCTGGCTAATATCTTCGCCTTTGGCAACCCGTGCTTCTAAGCCGCGAATATAGGCCCAGGCCGTATCAATATAGCTTTGGACTGAGAAGAGTAAGGTGACATTGACGTTGATACCATCGGCAATCACCTGTTCCACAGCAGGTAAGCCTGCAGGTGTGCCCGGAATTTTGATCATGACATTGTCACGACCGATCTCCCGATGATACCGATGCGCTTGCTCAATCGTGGCTTGAGTATCGTTGGCAATATTAGGCGGCACTTCGATGCTGACGTAACCATCTAGCCCTTGGGTTTGGTCATAAATGGGCTTGAAAATATCGCAGGCATTGCGAATATCATCAAAGGTCAAAGACTCATAGATATCCAGAACCGACTTGCCCGCTTTGATCCCGGCTTCGATGTCGGCATCATAGGTAGCATTGCCCGCAATTGCCTTTTCAAAAATAGCCGGATTAGAGGTGATCCCGCGAATGCCTTGATCTTGGGTCATCTGCTTCAGCTCTCCCGATTCAATTAAATCGCGGCTGAGATTGTCCATCCAAATGCTTTGACCAAAGGTGCTGATTTCGAGGAGATGGTTTGTCATAGGAAACTCCGTAATCGATCGAGTAATAAGGGTAGGTTCTGCCGTTAGGACTTCAGCGCAAGCTCTTCTTCCGCCTGTCTTTCTCTGTCTTCAATAAAAGATTCAACTAAGGCCACATCCTCAGTGCTGCCAATAATCAAAGGCGTACGGGCATGAAGATGATCGGGAACCACGTCCATTAAAGGAGATTGGCCTATACTGGCTCGTCCGCCCGCTTGCTCCATCAAATAGGCTAAGGGGGCCGATTCATAGAGCAGTCGCAGCTTACCATCAGGATTTTTCAGGGTGCCGGGGTAGATAAACACACCCCCTTGAAATAAGATGCGATGAAAATCTCCCACCAAAGCCCCGCTGTAGCGGGCCGTATGGCCTTCATGGCGATGAACATAGCGAGTAAAGTCCCGGAGGGCATCTTCCCATTGCCAGAAATTCCCCTCATTGACGCTATAGACTGGACCATGTTTAGGGATCGTCAGGTTTTCAGCAGCCAGAATAAATTCTCCCAGGCTTGGATCAAGGATAAAAACATGGACCCCTTTGCCAATGGAATACACCAAGACGGTACTGGGACCGTACAGAATATAGCCTGCGGCAATTTGCTGATGGCCATCTTGTAAGAGATCCTGACCTGTATGGTCGGGATCGTTACCGACTTGCTGGCGAATGGAAAAAATAGAGCCAACGTTCAAGTTCACATCCACGTTGGAAGACCCATCAATGGGGTCATATAGCAGGGTATACCGACCAATGGGGCAGTTTTCAGGGATGTAGTAAGGCTTCTCCATTTCTTCAGAGGCGAGCCGACATACCAGACCACTCTGCTTAAAGGCGGCAATAAACACCTCATTGGCATAGATGTCCATTTTTTTGACTTCTTCGCCCTGGACATTGATATCGCCTGTGAAGCCTAAAGCGCCTTCTACAAGCCCCGCTCGACTGAGGCGGCGAGCAATCAGTTTCCCGGCCAACCCAATTCGAGTCATCAGAGCACTCATATCTTGGGCTTCTGGGCTAAAACTTTGGAGATGTTCTAGAACATGACGAGACAAGGTCGTGCAGTCCCGGTCAAGCGCAAAATCGTAACTTAGTTCAAGGGAAGTGCTGTCAGAACTATTCATTTGAGGTCCCCATAATGGGTGACAGACGGCCCTGTTGCGGGTGGCTCTGTCTTGATACCTCCCATCTTAAGAAGGCATTCTGAAAATGGCCTGAGTCTTTAGGTGAACTACAGAATACCTTTATATTCTGCGACTTCAGCCCTCCTTATCCCCGTTTATCCAGCAGTCAACAACACCGGCCCAAATTGCGGATTTATCTTGCTGAAAAGGAGTAATGATGTTCGTTAAGGCGGTAAAAAAATAGTCGATCAAAACGGCTTTGTTGCATGAATCGCGTAAAGGCTAGATGAATTGCCTCTCCTCGTTATTCTTAAGCTTCAACCCAAACAGTCTCGGGTTTGGCGATCTGAATCATTCGATTGAGTGCCGCACACTGCAGGAGTAACTCTGTGGCTTGATTATCAAAGTTACGGGAACGTACCTGACCCCCAAAGATAGTTTTGAAGCGAAACATCGTCGTTTCAGCTAGAGACCGCCGATGATAGTGGGCTTGTTTTTTCCACCTCTTTCGTCCCTGTTTTCGGATGGCTCTGAGATTTTGATCTCGTGGATGGGGTGGAGCATTGCAGTTTCCATGTTGCCAAATTTTGGCATTCTTCCTTGGGGGAATTGCAGCTGTGGCATTGCGCTCCATGAGGGCATCATAGCAATGACTTTGGTCATAGGCTCCGTCAGCAGAGACCTGTTCAATCTCATCGTCGATGCCTTCAAGGAGATCTTCAAACACTTCACCATCCTGAACGTCATTGGTTGTCACGACACCCGTGAGAATTTCTCCAGTGGACTCATCAACACTCAAGTGAAGTTTACGCCACGTCCGACGTTTGCTCACACCATGTTGCCTGGTTTTCCACTCTCCTTCACCATAGACTTTGACCCCTGTGCTATCGATAACGACGTGAATGGCACCTTGCTTAGGTATAACGGGCAATGAAATCGATAGCTGACCTTTCCGCCGAGAGACGGTGCTGTGGTCACAAACGGGAAGCTCAATTCCCATCAACTCAAACAATGAATTTAGAAATCCTTCGGTTTGACGCCCTGCTAAACCATAGATACATTTGACGGTCTCGAAGGTGGAGATTGCTGTATCGCTATAGGTCAGAGAGGCTCCCCGCTTTTGTCTCGGTGTGGTTTCTAGCCAATGAACGATAGCTGATTGTTCGAGCCAGAAGGTCACACTTCCCCGCTGTTTGAGACCAGCGTTATACTCGGACCAGTTGCGGATTTGGTAACTCATGGGCTAGCGGTTTTTGGTGGTACATAAACTCTAGCCCGCGCCTAATCCGCAGCACCTATTCATGCAACAACGCCGATCAAAACCCTGGGTGATGGAGTTGTGATGCGCAAGACCTGGGTGAAGATTGGCCTGATTGATGGTAAATCATAGCCTGTCGATGCTGACATTGCCTGGAGCCATTAGGAGTGACCGTTATGGTTGAGGGGGCTCAATCTGCTGGGAAGATTATCTCCATTTCGGGCGAAAAATAGCCTAGGCTTTTGTATGACTGCCTTTAAATGTATCGCTTCCATTCTATCCTTGGCCCGTTATGCCTACTTCTGCTCAGCTTCATGTCATTACTGATGGCGACGAGAACAATCGAGAATTTCGGTTAACACAAGCCACCTTTAGTATTGGGTCTGATCCAGATAATTCCCTTGTCTTAGAACATGGATCGATTTTGCCGCACCAGGCTGAAATTGTGTGGCAGGCCGATCATTACGTTCTGGAGGTGTTGGGTAACCCAGAGATACTTCGCATCAATCAGAAACCCCTCGTCTCTAAAGAACCGATCAAACTCCATCCTGGGGATGAAATTCAGATGGGTGGTACCACCATTCATTTCCGGGAAACCCTAGGCACGGGCGTATTTCCCCATGAGTCTGCTTTGCCAGGAACTGTGGTTAGCCAAACCCATTGCGATCGCGTTTTGCAAGTCACCACTTCTAAATGGACCCAGGACTTTCCCCTCAACCAAGAAACCCTGACCCTGGGCCGACATCCCCAGTGTGATATTGTCATTGACTTACCCGTGGTGGCTGATCGCCATGCCCAATTGAACTGGGAGAATGAGACATACACCATTCGAGATTTAGACAGTCCTCACGGTCTCACCTTTGCCGGCGATCGAATTCAAGAGAAAGCGCTGCAGGATGGCGATTTTTTCTCCATTGAAGATCAGGTGACGTTGACCTATCAGGTGATTCCGCAAACGGATGTCATTGAGCAGGTCGAAACCCTCGTCTTGCGGGAACTGAAAAGTCTGAGTTTTGGTCGTGATCCACGCAATACTACCGTGATTGATCATCCTGTGGTCTCCCGGTTTCATGCCCAAATTGGCCTCAAAAGCGGCACCTGGGTGATCGAAGATCTCCATTCATCGAATGGAACCTACGTAAACGGTCGCCAGCTCCGCAATCCCCAACCCCTCCGCCCAGGCGATACGATTCGCATTGGCCCTTATCACTTTGTCTTTAATTTTGATGAAACCCTGATTCAGCAGAATGATTCAGGCAACCTCCGCCTTGATGCGGTGCACCTGAGTAAGGTGACCAGCAAGAAAAATATTCTTTTAAACGATATTTCCCTATCGATCTTGCCTCAGGAGTTTGTCGCAGTAGTGGGGGTGAGTGGAGCGGGCAAGTCGACCCTTCTGGATGCTTTAAATGGACTTCGCCCTGCTACGAGTGGCTCCGTCTTGGTCAATGACCAGGATTTATATAAGAACTTCAACCTCTTTCGCACAGAGCTAGGCTACGTTCCCCAAGACGATATTATTCATCGGGAGCTGACCGTGAGCCAGGCTCTAGATTATGCAGCGCGTCTGCGGCTTCCAGCTGATGTAACGCGAGCCGAACGTAAACAGCAGATTCAATCTGTGCTTCAAGATTTAGAGCTGCGGGAACGGGAGCATCTGCGCGTGCGCTCCTTAAGTGGTGGTCAACGCAAACGAGTCTCGATTGGGGTGGAGCTATTAACCCAGCCCAGTTTATTTTTCTTGGATGAAGCCACTTCGGGGCTAGACCCGGGGACTGAAACCTTGATGATGCGGTTACTGCGGCGGCTTGCGGATCAAGGGCGAACCATTCTTCTGATCACCCATGCCACCAAAAATGTCATGGTTTGTGACCTCGTTGTGTTTTTGGCGAAGGGAGGGCGGATTGCCTATTTTGGTCCCCCGGCTGAAGCCTTGACCTATTTTGGAGTAGAGGATTTTGATGAAATCTACCTCAAAATAGAAGGAGAGCAAACGCCAGAAATCTGGGAACAGCAATACCGCCAGTCCACCCTCTATCAGACCTATATCACTCAGCGTCAGGCCAGTTTATCCGTTCCCACCACGCCCCAAAAAGCAAAATCTAAGCCCCCTCAGCCGCGAACGACGGCTATTTCAGGTTGGCGGCAGTTTGCGATTCTGGCCCAGCGCAATTGGACCATTCTGCGTCAAGATCGGGCTAGCTTGATTTTAATGCTGGCATTAGCTCCCATTTTGGGCCTGCTAGATTTCGTGATGTGGCAGCGCCCCATGTTTGATGCCACCAAGGGTGATCCGGGGCAGGTGTTCACGCTGCTCTTTATTACGGTTTTGACGGCTGTGATGGTTGGCAGCTTGGCGATGATGCGGGAGATCGTCAAGGAACGGGAGATCTATCGACGCGAACGGATGATTGGGCTCAAGATTTTGCCCTATGTATTTTCCAAGGTCTGGCTGAGCCTCCTGTTAGCTCTGTACCAAGCCGCTATCTTCCTGCTGACCAAGGTTTTGGCCGTGAACTTGCCCATCGATTGGCATGGCCTCCTAGGCATGTATATCACCCTTTTCTTGGCTACCTTGGGGGGCATGGTGATGGGTCTGTCTGTCTCTGCCTTGGCTCCTAACCAGAGTGTGGCACCTTTGCTGACGATTCTGTTCTTACTCCCTCAAATCACTTTTTCTGGGGCCATTATCTCTCTGGATTCCCTGGGCACGCCAGGACAAGTCCTGAGTCAGCTGACGGTTACTCGCTGGCCCTATGAAAGTTTAATTACCCTGTCTGAAGTGGGCAAAGATATTGCAGGAGATTCTTGCTGGCAACTATCGACGGACGCGCGAGAACAGTTGAGTGATGAGGGTAAAGAGAACTGCCAATGTTTGGGACCACAAATTTTTACCCAATGTACTTTCCCTGCCCTACGCCAAGAATATGATCCAGCCGTAGATCAGCCTCAGCCTGCTAAACCGGAAGATCCAGGCGATCCGCCCAAATTAACGGCTGACAATCGGTCGACTTATGAAGATGAGATCGAAGACTATAACGACCAGGTTAAGGACTATCGTGACCAATTGGACACTTGGCAAGATCAGTTTAGTGATTGGCGGGAAAAACGCGGAACTGCGATCGCAGCTGCAGAACTCCTAGTGGGGCGATTTCATGATAAGGCAGGCACTGCATTTGCCGTCAATGTTGGTAAACATTGGCTGAAATTAGGATTAATCATGGTGGGAATGCTGAGTCTGGTGGTTTTTATCCAACATCGTCAAGATGTCATCTAATTTTGATAAATATATGTAAATTTAGGTTTCAAACCACTGATATTGCCCTGCTTCCCTTGAAGAAGAAGCTATCTTATATGAGGTGGTCCCATACTGACAACTTTAAAAAGTCGCGTTCTACATCTGTCGGTTGTGAACCGTTCGATCAGCTATCAATTTTAGGCTTCAGTTTTAGCTTAAAGATTTTTCTCTAATCCTAGGCCTGCAGATATGGAATGCTATGCGATTCAAAGCGCGCGTAGACTGTTTGCTTTGAGTCAACCGCCACCATAGCTCAATTCATAGGGCACTCCCATGCACGACGAAAGCATCATTCCATCTTCTGTTCCCAGGCTCAAAACCCTTGTGGATTCTGAATTGAATAGTCATCGATGGCAAGACAAGCTGTTGCCAGTCGATACAGTTTTGGGGGAAGAAGATGTAGCAGTCTTGCGACAAGAATTGGAAACGGCCCATAATTTGCTGCAATATCAGCAATGTTTGATCGATTCCCTCACTGAACAATTAGTGGGCCATGAATCTCATCGCGCGCAGCTCGAGCAAGATTTAGAGAATGCCGAGCGGGATGCTCATCGGGAAGCTGAAAAGCTGCAAGAGTTTCAGTCGATTTGTCAGGACTTGCGATCGCAACTTCGTCGCCAACAAGCCCGCATTTGTGAATACAAAACAGTATTGAAAAATAACTCCAACACCTTTGTACCGAATGCTAAAGTTACCCCTCGGCAAATGGTTTCCTTTGGCTATGCCACCGTGGCCGTGGATGATTCGCTGCTAACCTCTTCTTCCGCCGTCTCGCCTTGGTCTGCCACGGATCCCAGCAGTGTCTCTGATGCCTTTGCGATTTGCTGTCGGAAGCTAGCTGCCTTAGGTCTACAAAATACAGGCGGTCGACAGACTAGCCCTCAGACTGTGGCGTTACCTACCTCTCAGTCTTCCGTAGAGAAGCAGTCACCGCCAACGGTGGATGTAGAAATCCAACCCTCCTATCCATCTTCTCCCCAGCCAGAACTTCCTAATTTCGTTCATTAGGCTGATAGGGCAATCAATTGTATGAGGTCTGTATACGTTGCCTCTTCACTATTAGCGAGGGACTACGCATAGTACATAAACTCAACGGGAATGCGGAGTAAAACCTTCGCAACTCTGGAGAGTCCAAATTTTCGTTTCAACCCTGGGGGCAGTGCCTGCCACTCCACGATCTGAAATCCCATGCGCTGATAATACTGGCATAATCGTTGCCCTAGACATTCGAGATATAGGGGTTGGGATGCCTGTTCAATTAAGTGTTGAGCCAATAGGGTGCCTAGCCCTTGACCTTGATGGGTGGGTTTCACGACTAAGCTACCCAGTTCTTGAGCATCTGGAAAGACCCGCAGTTGTCCACAAGCGATAACAGTTTGATGTTGTTCAATCACCCAGAATTGAGACCATCGGATCTGGGTTGGATCCAGTCTGGCAGACCAGACTAATCGCCGAATAGAGCCAATATCTGTAGCGATGGCAGGACGCAATTGGCAATCTTTTGGCAGTAAAGGCTTCTGCATATTGACAAGTTGCGCTAGTTTAGACGGTAACGATCAATGGATTCAGGTGAGCAAGTATGGCTAACTTACTGCCACTTCCTGGGATATCCAATTATACAATTGCTGTTCTTACCCCCCAGACCTTTGACGAAACTGCCCAGGCTGTCGATGCCCTTAAGGCGGGAACCGTTATCCTCTTAAATTTTGCCAGCTTGGGGACTGAACTGGCTCAACGATTTGCCGATTTTGCGGCCGGCAGTACGTGTGCGATCTCAGGACATCAACAACAACTGGGGCATCAACTTTATCTGTTTACGCCTCCCACCGTCGATATCATCACACAATTAAAGACTTGCTAAGAGAAGGTCTCCTAACAAGCCTTTAGTTTGAAATTTGAATGTAGAGGATATAGCTGATTCAGCCAGGTTTAACCGGCTAAACGGCAACGCTAGGCACTACTTGAGAGAAGCCTTTCCACCTGCATCTTCCAGGCTCTTCTTGGCTTCTTCGGCGTCCTCTTTGGAAACCCCTTCCTTGATGGACTTGGGTGTAGATTCCACCATTTCTTTGGCTTCTTTCAGACCTAAACCAGTCAAGGTGCGGACGACCTTAAGAACGGCAATCTTCTTGTCTGAAGGCACTTCTTCCAAGACGACATCAAATTCAGTCTTTTCTTCGGCTTCCTCACCACCTGCTGCTCCACCAGCACCAGGGGCAGCCATCATCACACCTGCGGCAGGAGCAGCGCTCACACCAAAGGTTTCTTCAATTTGCTTGACTAAATCAGCAGCCTCAAGAAGGGTTAAGGATTTTAGCTTTTCTAGAATTTCTTCAGTTGCAGACATGGTTCACTTCCTTTTTTGTATTAATGATTGGATGGAAAATGCGGCTAAGCAGCCTTATCAGAGTCTGAATGCGCTTGTAAGGCTCGGGCCAGTGAAGCGGGAACCTCATTGATACCCACAGCAACCTTGGCAGTCACAGAGTTGATAGCCCCAGCAATTTGAGCCACCAAGACTTCTTGTGATGGGAGGTCACCGATGGCCTTGATATCCTCTTTAGAAAGAGGCTGGCCGTCCATGACGCCGCCCCGGAGCTCTGTTTTCTTCGTTGCTTTTTGAAAGGCTTGGTAGGCCTTAATAGCGCCACCTAAGTCATCCTTAATCAGCAAAAAAGCAGAGGAATCGGATAACCAGTCTGATAAAGGCTCCCACTTTTCATCACCTTTGATGGCTCGACGCATCAAAGTATTTTTGGTGATTTTGCACTGAGCACCTGCAGGACGTAGCTTATTACGTAGCTCCGTAATTTCTGCCACTGTTAATCCTTGATAGTCAATGACAATCGTCATGACGGTATCACTTAGATTCTCTTGCAGCCCTGCCACAATTTGCTTTTTATCTTCTAGGGTTCTACCCATTCTTCTGTTCACCTCCTTAATCGGTACATAAAAACGAAACTTGTCAGTCCCCACAACAAAAGACCTTGGGTGCAGGTAGGTCCAAGGTCTTTTGATAACGCTGACTTAGAACGCTTTTGCGTTTTAAGAGCTATCATTCAAAACCTCAGTAGGCCATTAAGCGTTGAGCCCCTACCGTCTACGGTCTTTACTATTCAGTTGCATGAGGGATTAATGCAAAGGCTTGATCCTTAAAAACTTAAATGTGTTTGGGCTAGTCAGTCAGGTTGAGGTCTCGTAAGGACGAAATATCAACTTCGATGGACGGCCCCATGGTGGCTGACACATAGAGACTACGCCAGTACCGTCCCTTGGCACCCGATGGACGATTGCGATCGATGGTGTCTTGAAGGGCCTTCAGATTCTCTAATAGATCTTGAGCAGAGAATTTAGCCTTGCCAAACATCACGTGCACAATTCCAGTGCGGTCCGCTCGAAATTCAAGTTTACCCGCTTTGAATTCTTCAATCGCTTGGGGCAGATCGAACGTCACGGTTCCTGCCTTTGGCGACGGCATTAAACCCCGAGGACCCAGAATTCGACCCACTTTGGCCACCTGAGGCATCATATCTGGAGTGGCGATTAACAGGTCAAAATCCATCCGACCTTGCTGAATTTCAGTGATCAGCTCTTCTGAACCCACTACGTCAGCACCGGCATCTGTCGCTTCTTTAACTTTCTCACCCCGGGCGACTACAGCAATACGCACTTCTTGACCGGTGCCTTTAGGTAAGGCCACCGTTGTCCGCAGTTGCTGATCTGTATATTTGGGGTCAATACCAAGACGAATATGTGCTTCAGCCGATTCTGGAAACTTAGCTGTGGCGGTTTTGCACAACAGCTCTAGTGCTTCTAGGGGTTCATAGGCACGGTCTTCAACCTGCTGTTTTAACTCGCGCATCCGGCGAGAAACTTTCTTAGTCATAATT
Source organism: Acaryochloris marina MBIC11017 (assembly GCF_000018105.1). Classification (GTDB taxonomy): domain Bacteria; phylum Cyanobacteriota; class Cyanobacteriia; order Thermosynechococcales; family Thermosynechococcaceae; genus Acaryochloris; species Acaryochloris marina. The sequence continues at coordinate 2,905,808 of NC_009925.1, read as the reverse complement.
TACTCCTGGGGTACTAACGAAGCCATGGCCTCTTCCCCAAATAGGTGAACAAAGACGGGTATTAAAGCATACCCTGATCACTGGGCTTAATCAACGACAGCAACGCCCATGTTGCGGGCCGTTCCAGCCACAATGTTCATGGCTGCTTCAATGTCATTGGCATTGAGGTCAGGCATTTTAGTCTGGGCAATTTCTTGCAGTTGGGCCTTGGTAATTTGCCCTACTTGGACTGCATTGGGTTCTCCTGATCCCTTCTCAATGCCAGCAGCCTTCTTGATAAGGACAGAAGCGGGTGGCGTTTTGAGAATAAAGGTAAAACTGCGGTCTTCGTAAACTGAAATTTCAACCGGTACGACGAGACCAGCTTGATCAGACGTTTTGGCGTTGTATTCCTTACAGAACATCATGATATTGACACCATGTTGTCCTAAGGCGGGTCCAATTGGGGGGGCAGGGTTGGCTTTGCCAGCTGCGATTGCCAATTTAATAATTGCTACTACTTTTTTTGCCATGGATGAATTACTCTTTTCGCACCTGATTAAATTCCAATTCTACGGGGGTATCCCGCCCAAAAATCGAAAGTAGCGCTTTGAGCTTGTTACGCTCAAGGCTAACTTCAATTACTTCACCCTCAAAGTCTTTGAATGGACCATTGAGAACTTGAATCTTATCGCCAACAGACATATCGACTTTGACCACAGGCTCTTGCTCTTGAGCCTGGCGGAAGATCCGCTCGACTTCTGAAGGACTGAGGGGCATCGGTTTAACATGACCGCGACCACGACCGTACCGACGTTGCTGTTCGGCACCGACAAAGTTGATGACGTTGGGGGTGTTTTTGACCACCTGCCAGGTTTCGTCATCTAAAATCATGCGGACTAGTACATAGCCGGGAAAGACTTTTTCTTCGCCTGTTAGACGGCTACCATCTTTCCGAACCTTAATAGTCGGGGTTTGTGGAATTTCAATCTGAACAATACGGTCTGCAACATCTAGGGTTTGCAGGCGTTGTTCCAGGTTATGCTTGACCTTTTTCTCGCATCCAGAAGCAACTTGAACGGCATACCAATGCCGAATTTCAAGGGGACCTTCGGGGACTGAACTAACAGCCGGAGTGGTACTTAGGGGGTCATCAGTCATGGGCACTTATCCAAATACGAGTGTGGAAACCCACCTAAACAAGTTATCGATAAATGAAAAAATGAAGGCAGAGAGTGAAACCATCAAAAAGACTGCAATCGACTCACTAATCAGCTGTTGACGATCGGGCCATACCACTTTTTCCAGTTCTTCTTTGGTTCCTTGCAAAAAACCAGTTGAGCTGGCGGCATTAGAGCTAGTAGCTGCTACCGCAGCTCGCTCTGGCGTAGGACTAGAGCTTTCTGAAGATTCCCCAGCACTAGCAGTAGTGGCAGCCATGGGTTCAGGCGTTGCATCAACGTTGGATGCGGGTGACGGCTGACTGTTTGCTGCGTTGTTTTTTTTCTTTCTTCTTTTAGCCACTTTTGCTAATCCTTGGATACCAACTGCTGGGTATTTATGCCCCGAGCTTGCCCACGGCCGACTATAAATCGAGCTTGCCAACTAAATTGGCTATAGATAAGGCAATTGCGTTTAAGCAAACCTAGGGCATGAGTTGAAAATCAATCTGGTTGACTCAGCCCATGACACAGTCCATCTAAACTGATCTGAATTGAGCGCGCCCTGGAGGACTCGAACCCCCGACATCAGGTTTTGGAGACCTGCGTTCTACCAACTGAACTAAAGGCGCATAGGGCTACCTAGATGGACTGAGTAGGTTTAGGGTCTCAAGGACCTCTACTTTCTCAAGTTTACCTTGCTACGGTAGCACTGATAGATGATTGAGGCTGGTTGGATAATGTGCGAACCACACCAAACTCCCTCTACAGCTCTCTATCAAACCGTTGCTTGACACGAGTTGCCTTGCCGACGCGATCGCGTAAGTAATACAGCTTAGCGCGGCGCACTTTACCTCGGCGAACCACCTTGATATTGGTGATGCGAGGAGAGTGAATCAGAAAAACCCGTTCTACACCGACACCTTGGAAAATCCGCCGAACGGTGATGGTCTCATTGATTCCACCATGACGTTTAGCAATGACAGTCCCTTCATAAGGCTGGGTGCGCTCTTTATTGCCTTCTCGGATTTGGACTCCGACTCGGACAGTATCGCCAACATAGATTGTTGGTAATGTTTCTTTGAAATGCTCCGCTTCAATTGAGCGAATGATCTCCTCAGCGTGCATAATTTTTCACAAAAAGTCACAAGATCTAAGGATACTATATTTCCTTACTAATCGTCCATCATTCATGATGGCTTTTGAAATCAAGAGTGAAGGTGAGCTCAGGATGAGATGAATCTAGGTTTGTACAGAGGTGGATTGACTTAATTCTGGACTAGAGACTAGGGTTCGCAAGAGAGATTGAGATTGGTTCCGTTGGAGCCAGTTGGCTTGTAGGATATCCGTTGTACTATCGACGCTCAAGGGACGGCTAAATAAATAACCTTGAACAATCTCACAATTGAGGGATCTGAGGAGTTCTAGCTGTTCTTCATTATCCACACCTTCGGCCACCACTTTCAGGTCGAGACCTTTGCCTAAGGCAATCACGGCATTGATAATTTCCACATCTTTAGAGGCGGGCTTTAAATCTTGAATAAAAGACTGATCAATCTTGAGGGTATTGAAAGGGAGTTGCTTCAGATAATTGAGGGAAGAGTAGCCAGTGCCAAAGTCATCCATGGCGATATGAACCCCTAGGGCCTGCAAATTACAGAGAATGGATTTTGCAAATTCCATATTTTTTACCGCAATGGTTTCTGTAATTTCCAGTTCGAGTTGTTGGGGATTGAGGCCGGTACTTTCTATGACCTGGGCCACAATTTCAACTAAATTCGGTTGATAGAACTGGCGAGCGGATAGATTAATGGCAACGGATAAAGGCGCTAGTCCCAGTTTGTGCCAGAGTACGGCCTGTTGACAGGCGGTTCTTAACACCCATTCTCCCAACTCCACAATTAAGCCGGTTTCTTCTGCGATGGGAATAAAGGTGGCTGGTGAGACTAAACCCATTTCTGGATGCTCCCAACGAACAAGGGCTTCTAGACCGACAATTTCGCCGGTGCAGATATTGACCTTAGGCTGATAGTGCAAAATAAATTCATCGCGATCTAGGGCATGGCGCAAGCTGTTTTCCAGAATGAATTGCTCTTTGGCATTCATAGTGGGGTTATATAGCTGACACGTGCCTCGACCCTGTTCTTTGCTGCGATATAAAGCAACGTCTGCATTTTGCAATAAGATTTCTGCTTCTTGGCCATCTTCGGGGTAGATGGCAATGCCAATGCTGGTGGTGACAAACAATTCGTGCCTACGAATGACAAATGCTGCTTTGAGCGCATCCAAAATTCGATAGGCCGTATTAATGGCGTCGTTGACAGACTCAATTTTGGGCAGGAGAACGGTAAATTCATCGCCGCCCCACCGGGCAACGGTGTCTCCATCCCGCAAACAATCCTGGAGACGAAGGGCCACTTCCTTAAGAAGCTCATCACCGATGGAGTGCCCTAAGGTATCGTTGATCAATTTGAAGCGGTCTAAGTCCATAAACATAACTGCAACACTGCCATTGTTGCGCTGGGCAGATGCTAAGGCGATATTCAGCCGATCGTTGAAGAGGACACGGTTGGGCAGATCGGTGAGGGCGTCATGAAAGGCTTGATGGCGGATAATTTCTTCTTTGTCTTGCCGCTGTAGTGCCGCGCTAATACTGGCTGACATGGCAAATAGAATGGATTCTTCTTGCAGGGACCAGTGATATTCGCGGGTGCAGTTATGAAGTTCAATAAATCCCCAAAATCGGTGATTGACAATAATGGGAACCACTAAAATCGACAGAATACTGTCTTGGGCTAAGACCTGTTGTTCGATTTCGGGCAAGTCCTGGACCAGGCTGCGAATGGTGACCTCGTCGGTTAAGGCGTGATACCAGCGTCTGAGATGGGGGGAGTGATAGCTTTGCTCTTGTCTATGGGGACGGTGGCGCACGGACTCAATGGAGGAGCGAACCCACTCAAACCGCATGCTAGTTCCGCTTTCGCCGGTATCCGGTAGCGTGTGATTTTTGCAAATACAAATGCGATCCACACCAGCGGCTTCACCTAAAATCGCCAAAGCCGTGTCAATGGCGTCGTATCCAACATTTTCTAGGAGATGTGTAGTGGCTTGAGCCACGCTTTGTAGTAGGCGATCTCGTTTGCGGAGTTCAGCTTCAGCTAGCTTGCGCTCGGTAATATCAAAGACGCAGCAGCGAATCAGATCGCTCTCAGAAATAAAGTGAATGGATTGTTCATACATCTTGTCGGCAACAGTAATTTCCCGGACTAAGATGTTGGTATCAGAGGTGTGGATGAAATTAAGGAGGCCGTTTAAGGCTGGATGCTGCATCCCTAATAGAGGGAGTTCTGGGAAGGCGCTGACTGCGGCTGGATTGAGATACGTCAGTTCTCCTTCGAGATTAATCTCCAGCATGGGGCTGGGTGAAATTTCGGGGAAAGAGGCCAGTCGAATGAGAGGGGCCTCGTCCAAACCTTCCTCTTCTAGGGCTGAAGGTTGTTCGGGGACGACTGTCGATTGAGACGCAGGAGGGGTGAAGAGGGCTTCATAATCGGCAGTACGACAATATTCCTCAAATTCTGCATCAGATTGAGGAACAACGGCAATGTATCGAGCTTTGATGTGGTTGCCAAAGGTGAGTAGATCTTGATCTTGCAGGCGACGTGACCGACATTTAACGCCATTGACCTTAATGCCATTTGTGCTGCGCTGGCCTTGTAAGTCGCCGTCAATCAGTAAGAAGCCATAGTTATTGGGATCAGAGCTGGTCACCCGCAGTAATAACGCATGCTGACGGGAAACTGCTTTTGAATGCAGCACTATGGAATTGGTTGGATCACGCCCCAAAGAGTGTGAGGAGGCCTCGAGAGGCACCAACCTTAACCCTTCTTTGTCCTCAAAAATGAGTAAATGTCGGGCCTGTTTTTTCTGATTGATTTCCACAACCAAGTCGTACTCAAGTCTATTGAGAGTTGTTAAAAGGCTTATAACAGCAGCGCCTTTTGGTTAGGTACCTGCGTTGATATCGACAACCTCACAACCTATTGCTAGGTTTCCCCCCTTGAGGTAGAACGAATTGGTTCTTAATCCCTAGGATGCCCAAAAAAGTCTAGTTAAAGTGCATTTTTCTTCAGGCATTAATTTAGCAGTCTAGCCATAGACTCAGTGTTCACTTAATGTTAAAGCTAATTACTCTCAATTGCTTAAAGATGCCTGCTCGAATTTGGCTTATTGGAGGGACAACAGAAAGTGTTCAGTTAGCTTCTGCCTTAGATAACGCTGGTCTTCCTGGCGTGATTACGGTCTTGGCTGCCTCGGCGCAGACGCTGTATCCTCAGGCGTTGGGACTAACTATTTGTACAGGGGCTTTAACCGATCACACCTGGCAAACATTTTGCCGAGACCACCAAATTAGCGCGATTTTGGATGCCTCTCATCCCTATGCGACGGAAATTTCGAAATTGGCCATGCAAGCTTCAACTCAGCTCCGGATCCCTTACTTAAGATTTGAGCGATTCTCTGAGGCTGATGATAGGGTGACTCAAAATCCTTGGGTGGTGAAGGTTGATACCATTTCGCAACTAGTGAATGGGCAATACCTAGAGGGGCAGCGAGTTTTATTGACGCTTGGCAGTAAATGGCTATCGCTCTTTCAAGAATACCAATCCACCAGCACATTATTTGCGAGAATATTGCCGCGTGCCCAAGCGTTTCAGGCGGCAGATGACGCAGGATTTAGTTGCGATCGCATTATTGCTTTGCGCCCTCCCATTTCCTTCGATCTGGAAAAAGCCCTTTGGCAGCAGTGGCAAATCTCTGTTGTTGTTACGAAAGCGTCTGGCCAGCCTGGGGGAGAGGATATTAAGCGTCGTGTGGCTCAGGCCTTGGGCGTTACCTTGATCATCATCAAGCGACCTATATTGCCCTATCCGCACCAAACGAGCGATATAGAAGCTGCTGTGCAATTTTGCCAAGCTGCCCTCCACCAGAAACCGGTCTAAGATGTGGAAGACCAGACCGCTGATGTGGGCTGCCATGATTTGAAATACATTCAGCTATGACCCCACCTTCTATCGTTAAAGTCGAATTGCTCCTCCAGGGCGGACATCATCAAACCGTTTATTTGCAGTCTACAGATCCGCTGCTACAGCGTTTGTTTCAAGCGGTTTCGGCTAAGTCTCAGCCGCCAGAATTGTTTCAAATCCCGTTACAGGCAGGCCATGCGGGGCTGTGCTTTTCCAGTCAACATTTAGTGGGTTTGGTGACTGAACCCCCCATGTATATTCAGCCGACGTTCAATCCAGCGCCTTTAGAGGTGCTCCCCTCTCCCTATGTGCAGATGGAGCAGTTTTTGACGGCTGCTGAACATCAGGCCTTACTCCAAACCACCATTCAACAAGAATCTGCGTTTGTGCCCACCCAAACCACAACGGATACCCCTGATTACCGTCAGTCCATGATTCTGCCGAATTTAGATGGCTTGGCCCAGCGGGTGATGGAACGCATTGAGCAGGTCTTGCCCGCCGTTTTGACACAGCTGAAGCTGCCTGCTTTTCAAGCCTCGGAAATTGAAACTCAGCTCACGTCCCACAATGATGGCAACTTTTACAAATTGCATAACGATAACGGCAGTCCTGATACAGCGACCCGTGAGCTGACTTACGTTTACTACTTCTATAAAGAACCCAAGCCCTTCTCAGGGGGAGAGCTGCGGGTGTATGACAGCAAAATCGAAAATAACTTTTACGTCCAGGCAGATTCGTTTCAAACTGTTGATCCCCGCAATAACAGCATTGTCTTTTTTCTCAGCCGTTATATGCATGAAGTGTTACCAGTGACTTGTCCCTCGAAGCAGTTTGCCGACAGTCGCTTTACGATCAATGGCTGGATTCGGCGTTAATGCGACGGGGATCACAACCTGGCTAGGGTGACCTGTTCTTCTTGGTCTTGATATTTCCCTTGCCGGGTTTCGTAGCTAACGGTGCAGGGCTCGCCTTCAAAAAAGAGCAGTTGGACAATGCCTTCATTGGCATAAATCCGGCAGTCAGCGCTGGATGAATTCGAAAACTCCAGAGTCAAATGGCCCCGCCAGCCAGCTTCGGCGGGAGTCAAATTGGCGATGAGACCAATACGGGCATAGGTGCTTTTGCCAATACAGATGACCGTGACATTTTCCGGCACCGCTAAACGCTCAAGGGCGACCCCCAAACCATAGGAGTGGGCTGGCAAGATAAAATAGCTGCCATTCTCATCGGTATGCAGGGCTGCGGGTTCTAAATTTGCAGGGTTGAAATGCTTGGGATCAACGATGGTGCCAGGGATGTGGCGAAAGACACGAAATTCGTTGGCACTCAATCGCAAATCATAGCCATAGGACGATAGACCATAGCTAATCACGCGCTGAGAGACCCCTGGATTGCCTTCCACTTCCCGTACGAGCTGGGGTTCAAAAGGGCTAATCATGCCTTGACTAGCCATCCTGGTGATCCAGGCATCATTTTTGATCACAGAAACCTCTTCAGGACTAAGGGCAAACGCTGCGTCGCATCTCAGTAATTTGGTCGGCGACATCCATCAGGGACGAGGGCATATTCGGCCCCGTCAAAATCATATCAATATGCTGAGGACGTTGCTTAATCAACCCTAAGACTTCTGATTCGGGAATGAGATTGAGGTGGAGGGCCAAACTGAGTTCATCCAAAATCACAAGGGAGTAATCCCCATCTGCGATCGCAGTTTTTGTATGCTGCCAAAGATCTTCCATGGCCTGCATTTCATCGGCCTCTAACTCTGGTGTATCAATACAGCGCGGTAAATTGCAGCGATACCAGTCCAAATTTTGACAGAGATGCATGGGGTGGTGGTGGCCCATATTGATGCCCCCTTTCAAAAATTGGACGACGAGTACCCGCGTCCCTTGCCCAGCCTCCCGAAGTGCTTGCGCCATCACCGAAGTGAAAAAGCTGCGATGTGGTGCAGTGAAGATTTTGACCAAGCCTTCGACAATATGGCGTGATGGAGAATCAACTGCGCGGGGAGGAGTATCTAGCTGGGCTACCATAGTTTAGATGCTAACAACAGATGTAGCGTTCACCTGTAACTTTCCCCCATAGTCAACACCATATCTATCGGATCCGTCAACATTTTTATGGGAAGTATTAAGTTTTGAAAGAATCTTTTACTAAAGCCCGGATTTCGAGTGGGTGATCTAGAGTATGCTGGTTGGGATTTAAACTGGCTCACCCACAATACTTAGGTCAGTGGTGGATGCCAGCCCCTGTGTAGTTGAGAATAAGCATACATGACTTGGCAACGTCCTGATGGTCGTCAACCGGATCAGCTTCGACCGATTCGGTTTCACCGAGAGTATACCCACTTTGCCGCTGGATCGGTACTGGCAGAATGTGGACAGACGAAAGTTCTGTGTACGGTCTCTGTGCAGCCCGGTGTCCCCCGGTTTTTAGAAGATACGGGCCAGGGGTGGTTAACGGCAGAATATCGCATGCTCCCTGGCTCAACCCCAGAACGGCAGCGCCGAGAACTGATGAAATTATCGGGACGCACTCAAGAAATTCAGCGGTTAATCGGTCGGAGTTTGCGGGCAGCCCTCGATTTACAGGCTCTAGGAGAACGAACCTTGGTGGTGGATGCCGATGTCTTACAAGCCGATGCAGGAACGCGCACGACATCCATTACAGGTGGATTTGTGGCCCTTGTGGATGCGGTGAATCAGCTGGTGAGCAAGGGAGAAATTCCCCAATCCCCCATTCGTCATCATGTCGCCGCCGTATCGGTTGGGTTGCTAGAAGGTCAGCCCTTTCTAGATCTCAACTACCCAGAAGATGTCGGTGCGGCGGTGGATTTGAATGTCGTGGCAACGGAACAGCTAGAGCTGCTAGAAGTTCAAGGGACGGCGGAAGAAGGCACTTTGCCTCGTCCCCAGCTCAATCAAATGTTAGACCTGGCAGAAATTGGCATTCAACAGTTAATCGAGGCCCAGCGTCAGGCGTTAGCCTCGTAAGCGCCTAAGCCTTGACTTGGGTGAAATGGTCGACAATGCGGTCTAGCCCCACGGAGTGGGACGCTTTGCAGAGAAGACGATCGCCCGGCTGAATATGCTGATCGAGATAGTCCATCAGGGCTTGGTGTTCAGCAAACTGCTCCGTGGGGACCGTGGTTGTTCCTGCTGCTAAGGCGGTTCCTTCCGGTCCTTGATCGAGGATCAAAAGCTGATCGATGTTTAGGGTCTGGACTAAACGGCCCACTTGGCGATGGAGTTCGGCGGCATATTCTCCCAATTCTTTCATCGGCCCCAGTACCGCAATTCGCCGCTCACCGGGTGTTTGGGCGAGTAGATGGAGAGCTGCCTGCATGGACTCCAGGCCAGCGTTATAGGTCTCATCTAGAACCACCACATCGTTGGGCAGGGTGAGTTTACGAGCTCGACCGGAGGGAAGTTCTAGGGAAATACCCTGCTGTAGGGGAGCGAGATCCAAATGGAGATGCTGGGCGATGGCCAGGGCGGCTAAATAGTTCAAGGCATTATGAGCCCCTGGCAGGGGTAATGGAAAGGAATGATCCGCTACCTGTAGTGTTTGATCTGCTAGCTGACCTTGTAAATCGCCAGAGTCGAGGCCATAGGTGACTTGAGCCCCCGACCACACGGTTTGAGCCGTTTCAATCAGTAAAGAATTATCGGCATTGAGAACCGCCAGACTCTCTGCAGGCATCTGGGCCAGTAGCTCACATTTGGCTTGGGCAATGGCTTCTCTAGACCCTAGACGACCAATATGAGCAGTGCCGACATTGGTGATTACACCAATGGTGGGTTGGGCAATCTGAGATAGTTCTGCGATTTCTCCTGGCCCCCGCATCCCCATTTCCACAACTGCATAGTCATGATCGGCGGTTAATCCTAACAAGGTTTTGGGAACACCAATTTCGTTGTTGTAGTTGGCTTCGGTTTTGAGGACGGATCCAGCCGTGCCGAGGACCGCCGAAATCAGCTCTTTAGTGGTGGTTTTGCCGACAGAGCCTGTAATGGCAATAATCGGGATTTGAAACTGCTGTCGCCACCATTGCCCCAAGCGTTGATAGGCCACCAGGGTATCTGGAACCACTAACTGGGGAGTAGCCGCATCGATGGGGTGATCGACAATAGCGGCGATTGCGCCCTGCTGCACTGCCGATTCTGCAAACCGATGACCATCAAAGTTCTCCCCCGAGAAGGCCAGAAAAATTTCCTGGGGTTTCAGGCTGCGAGTGTCCGTATTAACGCCTTGAACCTGCTGGGAGGTTAAAGCACCAGGGATATGAAGGGGCTGTGCGGCCAGAATCTCGATTAGTTGGGCAAGGGGAGCCTGCAAGGTCATGGGAGAGGATGTTCTAAAGACTGCTAGTCATTATCCCCTAAACCTTGCTGGCCGTCTGCTGATGGCCCTAGTTGGAAGAGTCCCGTAGTCCGGTCCAGCCGATACTGGCAAATGCGATCGCAAGTAAGATACTGCGAATTCCGGCCCGCAGACGAGTCAAGGATCGCTCTCCTTCTGCCCGTTTGACCACTTCAGCTTTACGCTTTTCAGCATCTGCTAACTGGCCTGCGACTTGGGTTTGCTGTTGTTGAAGCTGCTTGACCCGAGCATCTACATTTTGTTTCAGTACCTGGGGATCTTTCTTGAGTTGGGTGAGGGCAGCTTTCTGTTGGGGCGGCATCTGGGGATTATTCAGCAGCTGATCGAGCTGGGTGGGGTCTTTACCGATGGCTTGCCATTGCTGCTCTTCGACTTTGACCTGATTGAGTTGCTGATCAATGGTGGCTTTGTTACGCGTCCATTCCGCTTCAACTTGATCCAGGGCTTTCTGAATCACATCTCCGGTTTTGGCATAGTGAAATGGAATAATCAGTAAGAACATCAACCCTAGAAGACTGGCGAAGACAAAGGTCCAGAATTTGGGATCTTGCCAGGCTGCCCGCAGTTCCTTATCGTCTTGAGCATCAGTAACCAGGGGTGGCTTGGTATATAGATGAAACCAGAAGCCCGCATAAATCAGGGATAAACCGATCAAGGGAATGACGCCGCGATCGATTAAGTCATTGAGTAGGGTCAATTGGACTTCGGCATTGCCAAGCTGGGGCGAGGTCAAGCGGACCAGAAAATCTAGAAAGAAGGTCAGGATTAGAATCAGACCCACCAAGGTCAGAACCCGGGATGAGGGCGGCAAGTTAGGGCGGTTCTCAGAGACGGTCATGAGTCACTTTAGGTTGAGGGTGGACAGCGAAATAGAGAATAAGCGAGTCTAAACAAGCCGGAGACAAATCGAGCTCAGTATTCCTCGGATGCTTGTCAAAGCTTCTGGGGATTATGATTCTTATTCTTTGGCCTTTTGTCAAACCGAGGCCTTTCATCTCCATCATCCTGGAGTTAGTGATGGTGAAGCGAGGTCAGCGGTTCCTCGATTTTAAGCGGATCGGTGAGGGGGCAGTGCCAAAATGCATCGGTTTGATGGCGGGGTGGCCTGGAATCGCTTAACCCGTGGAACGTTGAGGATTATATTGGGGAAGATGAACCCTAGCTGCGAGCGCAATTGTTAAGACAGTGACGACTCAAAACCGCTTGTCCCTTGATCCAACCCATGACGCCTCTCAGCAGGTCGAGACCTCATCCCCCATGTCAGACGCTGAAACGTCCCTCGCCACACCTGAACAATTTCAATGGACACAACAATGGTATCCAGTGGCGGTAGTAGAGTTCTTGGCTCCAAAAAGCCCGCATGCCATTCAATTGTTGGGAAAAGAGCTGGTGATTTGGCATGATCAGCAGGGAGAATGGCATTGTTTTGAAGATCGCTGTCCCCATCGCCTTGCACCCCTATCGGAAGGACGAATCGAAGTCGATGGCACCTTAATGTGTGCCTATCATGCCTGGCGATTTGACGGTTCGGGGCAGTGCTTAGATATTCCTCAAAGTCGTGATTTAGAAACGGCTAAACAGAATCGAGCCAACCCGCGCTCCTGTGCAATTTCCTATCCGACTCAGGTGCAGCAAGGGCTCATTTGGGTGTGGCCCGATCCCAGTGAAGACTCCCAGACCCTCAGCCAGGAGCGCTCTCCTCGGATTATCCCGGAGCTAGAAGAGTTGCCCGATCGGGCCATTCAGCTGTTCTGGTATGTGCGCGATCTGCCCTATGGCTGGGATTTTTTTATGGAGAATATTGCGGATCCAGCCCATGTACCGGTGTCGCATCATGGCATTATGGGCAATCGCTATCGAGATGCCAATTATTACGATATGAGTCCGGTACGGGAGGTGTCGACTCAAGAAGGCTTTGCCTTTGATATCACCCCTCTTGCCAATACGATTCTCAGAAAGGCCGTCCATAATTTTCAGCCCCCTTGTCATATGCGGATTGAAACCACCTTTGCCAGGGATGGGCAGATGATTTTGGCGCTCTATGCCAGCCCCACTCGCCCAGGCTGGTGTCGCCATATTGGTTGCCAGGTGTTAATTAAAGATAAGGATGGAAAAACCCCTCCCGGTTTGGGCTTTTTTGCTTGGCCCATGCCAAAATGGCTCGGCCATGTCTTGGCCCCCCTCTTTCTCCATCAAGATTTAGTGTTTCTCCACTATCAGGAAAAGCGCATTGGGCATCAAGAACCGGGAGATTGGCTAGAAACGGTCTATACCCCTAATCCCCAAGACAAGATGGTAATTGCTCTACGGCAGTGGATCAAAACCCGAGCAGGCGGAGGGATTCCGTGGCAATGTGATCCCCAACTGCCACCCCCTCAGCGCGATAAGGAACAGCTCTTTGATATTTGGAACACCCACACTAAAGATTGCCAAGTCTGCCGCGGGGCCTTAAATCGAATTCAGCAGCTGAAAGTCGTCATGTGGATCAGCGCAGTGGTGTGTTTTGGATTGGGGGTGATGCTGGATGCGCGATCGCAAGCCCTATACGCCATCACTCATCCCGATGCTTCTGTACTCTTAATGGCTCCCCCGCCTGAGTTTTGGGAGTTAGTGCTCTGTAGCGTGGTTTTCGCGACGGGGGGCTATTTACTCCAGCGATTTAGCCGCATGTTTTATGTGTACACGTTTGATCATGCCCATAATGATTAGCGGCTCCTAAACGCATCCAGCGAAGGAAAAAAAGGAGGGGGCTTGGGTCGCGGTCCCGAAACTGTTTACAATCGGAATGCGATATCACCATTCAGTTCGGTCTCCTGCCCTTACTTCGCAGGACTGAACCCTAATTTGACTATGACTGCGGTACAACCCCATAAAAAAGCCAAAGCCCTCAAGTCTACGAGTCGCCGACCGGCTAAAGAACTCTGTAGTGAATGTGGTCTGTGCGATACCTACTACATTCACTATGTAAAAGAAGCCTGTGCCTTTTTAAATCAGCAGGTAGCTGAATTAGAAGAAAAAGCCCACGGTCGTAGCCGTGACTTGGATAACGAAGATGATTGGTACTTTGGGGTCAGCAACCAAATGATGACGGCCCGCAAGGTCGATCCCATTCCGGGAGCGCAATGGACAGGCATTGTCAGCACCATCGGTATGGAAATGCTGAAGCAGGGCAAAGTGGACGGCGTTGTCTGTATCCAAAATACCGATGAAGATCGGTTCCAACCCAAGCCGATTATTGCTCGTACTCCAGAAGAGGTGTTGGCAGCTCGGGTGAATAAGCCCACCCTCTCCCCCAATCTCTCGGTATTGGAGCAGATTGAACAGTCGGGCCTGAAGCGTTTGTGTGTGATTGGCGTGGGCTGTCAAACCCAGGCTTTGCGGTCTGTTCAGGACAGCTTAGGACTAGAAAAGCTGTATGTTCTGGGAACCCCTTGTGTAGACAATGTGAATCGAGCCGGGTTACAGACTTTTTTAGAAACCACGAGCCGATCTCCAGATACGGTTGTCCACTACGAATTTATGCAGGATTTCCGCATCCACTTTAAGCATGAAGATGGCTCGATTGAAACGGTGCCGTTCTTTGGCCTGAAGACCAATAAGCTCAAGGATATTTTTGCGCCGTCCTGCATGAGCTGCTTCGACTACACCAATTCCCTGGCGGATCTTGTGGTGGGCTATATGGGGTCGCCCTATGGCTGGCAGTGGCTTGTGGTGCGTAATGAAACGGGGCAAGAAATGCTGGATCTGGTGATGGATCAGCTGGAAACCCAGCCCGTGATTTCCGAAGGCGATCGCCATGCCGCAGTGCAAAATAGTATCCCTGCTTATGATAAAGGGGTGACCTTGCCCATGTGGGCGGCGAAGCTGATGGGCGTGGTGATCGACAAGATTGGTCCCCGAGGTTTAGAATATGCGCGGTTCTCCATTGATTCCCACTTTACCCGGAACTACCTGTATGTGAAGCGCAACTATCCTGATAAGGTAGATGCCCATGTACCTGAGTACGCCAAGCGCATTGTCAGTCAATATGACTTACCGGACTAAATTTGCATGACCCGACCGTCTGACGCTCTATCCCGGTCGCCCAATTTGAAAAATTTGGGTGGTGCATTCCGCATTGTGGGCTGGATCAGTTTCTGGATCAAGGCGGTGTTAGGCATCATCTCGGGCGTAACGGTTCTATTCGCCTTCTTCAGCCGCGCCAGTAATCCGAATCAGGCGGGCAATACGATCAGCGGTTTAGGCCTGTTATTTACGGTGGCAGGCATTTTGCTCTTGGGAGTGAGCGTTTTCTGGAGTTTTCGCTATACCCGCTGGGGACGTCGTTTTTTAGCGCCGTCTAGTGCCAATGCCCCTTCTAAAGCCGCCACCCTAAGATTACTGAAAATGGTCTTGCTTACGGATCTAGTCGGTATTTTAGTAACCGTAATTGGGGGAGAATGGTTTGTGGGGGCGATTATCGGTAAGGCCATTTCTCAAGGGGTGGCGGTATTTAGCCTAAACCCCAATCAACTGGTAGAACCGATTGATCTATTTGTGATTCAAGCCTGTATCAATACGATCGCTGGGCAGTTTGCCGGTGTGGTTGCGTCATTATGGCTGCTTCAGCGCACTACTCAACAGCGCCCAACGGGATGATCTATGTCTGTTTCAGAATCTGATTTACCGGAATTAATAGCAGAAACCTTTTGGGCCATCTTGGACGACAAAATTCCTGATGAAATCGTTAATCAGATGCTCTGGTATCACTTGGGCTATCGCTATGATCCAGCCTCGCAGGCATGGGATGTTTCACAAGTGGATGAAGTCTGGACAGAAACCTACCCAGATCCGCCAGACTTCATTGGCAGTCGTCCTGCCACCATCAAACTCACCCGCTCCATTCCCAAAGAAAACAAACAGCTGCTGAAATCAGAATTAGGCTTTGGGGGGTACACGGTCGATGAGCTTAATCCGCGCCGAACTCGCCGGGCCACTGCCGTGAACTGGTTTTTGAATTACCTAAAGCAATCCGCAGCCTCAAATACTGGGTGAGTAGCGGTGTTCCTACCTATAGAGAGGAAGATTTTGGTGAGATCTCAAGAGAGGGTCACTGATTCAGAAGAATAAAGCCTACTACCAAGACAGGTCTCTCAGTAGTAGGGGGCAAATGAAGATGGATTCAGTGACTTTCCAGGGGAAAATCACTTGCACTTCAACATGGGCCGTTTGCTTATAGCAATCGACCCTGCGTCGTGGGGTGTATCAACTGGTCATCCTCAATATGATGGGACTAATTCAAAATATGGGCTGCACCATTGGGACCACGGGTGATAATTTTAGGAGGTTCTGAAGACTGGGTCGTAGTGTCGCGTCCTGATTCAGTCTGGGTAATAGGGGCTGTATCATTCAGACTCTGGGTTGCTCCTGAGGAACCTTGAGCGTTCGCAGGGACAGGGCTGTTGTCTATGTTGACCGGGTGGGCGGCAAAATTGGGACCACGGGTGAGGGTAGTTTCAGCCAGGGTAGGTGATGTAAATCCGATGCTGTGGAGCGTCAGGCTGGTTAAGAGCGATAAAGCAGTTCGAGTCGTGCGTTTCATGTTTGTTATCCAACTTCATTGACTCCAATGTAAGAGAGGTACCTGAAGCTGGAATGATGACTATCTGGGTAAAGTCATCGGATTGACTGAATCGTCCATGAACGTTTTATAAGAATCCTGAGAACTGAGACTTACATCGAAATCAGCTTTTGAAAAGTGGGGTGTTGATGCAAAACCTGTAAGTCGGGATCCGTACTCGCCAATTCACGGATGGCGTCTGGATTGAGGTGTATGGCTTGTTCAAGACTGGATATGGCTTGATCTAACTGTTGACAATGGGCATGGCAGCAGGCTTGGTTGTACCAAACTTGATCATCCTTGGCATTGAGTTTGATCGCTTGATCATGGGCGGTAATGGCGTCTTTATATTGCTGAAGTTGGAGGAGTGCTAATCCCTTGGCAGCCCATACTTCAGAACCTTTGGTGTCTATTGATAGGGCCTTATCAAAGGATTTTAGAGCTTGGGTATAGTTGTGACATTGATTAAAGGCTAAGCCGCGTCGGAACCAGGCTTGGTGAAGGGTGGCATCTAGATTGAGGGCTTGATCGTAACTTGCGATCGCATCTTCGAACTGCCCTAACCAAGACAAGGCAATCCCCCGGTCGTACCAAATCAAAGCCCGTTCAGGATCCTTCTTTAGCGCTTCCTCGTAACTATCAATGGCTTCTTCATAGCGATCGAGCTGAGCGAGTAAGGTGCCGTAGAAATACCAATCTTGAGAGGGGACGCTACTAAAATGAAGCGCTTGTTCATAGCTACTCACCGCTTCTTCATAGAGACCCAATTGACAAAAGGCTAAAGACCGATTGTGCCAACTATCTAAATGGTTAGGACGATGGGCCAAAGCCTTATCGAAGCTACGAATGGCTTCTTGATACCGCTTCAGTTCAACTTGGACGCACCCTCGCCCAAACCAAACATCGTTATTATCTGTTCCATGGGCGATCGCCTGATCATACTCAGCTAAACGCGCTTCTAGGCTTTCAGAAGGTGTGGCATGGTTAGGCGGCTGAGGTTGACGAAATAATCTTTGAAAAAACACCACTGTAAAACTTACATCTCGAAAGAGGACGTGACTCTATTGCTGAAAAAAGCGATGGCCTACTGCAACTTAATGCAGGCTCCCCCGACCGCTGAGACCGCAAGCTAAACTTGCTACTTGTGTGCTAGGACACGACTAGGACAAACCATTGTTGGCGATAGCCTGGATATCAAATCTCCATCAACACCGATGACTGTAGTGTGCCCATTTCGATGCCAAACTTATAGGTCTCAATCGGTAAATCTATTAACAAATATGGATTTGGCCGTTTATCAGAGGAATTAATCGAATGCCCGTGTTTCACCATCTTTTGACAATACAACAGCCTGTGAAGCTACAAATGTAGCGAGCCGAACCAATGACTTGCCTCAAGTCTGGTAAAGGCATGGATAGAGGGTTGTGATTTCCTTTCTGAAAACCAATATAAGACGGGAAATTAATGTAGTCCACTCTTTAGCGCGAGTCAACCCGAGACGAGCTATGATTCAGCAGTAGATGCTGCGACAGCATCGAGTATAAACCAGCCAACCATTACTGCCCTCTGAGTTAGCTTTGCCTATGTCTCCCGGTCAAGCGGTTTTTATCACTGGAGTCGGCAAATTTTTGCCCGGAGAGCCCGTTGCTAATCAGGATATGGCGGCGTATATCGGCAGTATTAGCAAACGTAGCTCTACCCTAGGATCTGCCATCCTACGAAAAAATGGGATTAAGCATCGCTTCTATGCTCTCGATACGGAAGGGGGCTATCGATATACCAACGCATCGATGGCAGCCCATGCCATCCACGATGCCCTCAAGCAAGCTCGCTGTCAGCCTGAACAGGTAGATTTACTGGCCACTAGTACGACCCAAGGGGATTATCTGGTGCCAGGTTTTGCCAGTGCAGTCCATGGTGAATTGGGCATTCCCCCCTTAGCCATTTTTTCGTTTCAGAGTGTTTGTGCTAGCAGCCTGATGGCGGTTAAAAATGCCTGGCTCAACGTCAAAGTGGGTGAGTCTCAGCTCGCCGTCGCCAGTGGCAGCGAATTTGCCAGCCGTTGGTTTCGCCCTTCGGTTTATCGGCCTTTTTATGACGAAGCGGCTAGACCGGATCCGCAAATTGAATTTTTGCGGTGGACCCTGTCTGATGGGGCAGGAGCCTTGGTGCTAGAGCCCGGCCCTAAACCTGATGGCGTCTCTTTGCGGGTTGATTGGATTCAATTTAAGTCCTTTGCCGATCGATTTCCGCCCTGTATGTATGCAGGGGCCAAAAGCAATACTGGGGCTGATGACCAGGGATGGGGATTATATGAGTCTCCTCAGGCTGCCTATGAAGCCGGTGCCATCGCCCTCAAGCAAGACTTTGAGATTCTCTATGCCATGTTCCCCGTGTGGGTGGGCTACTATCTGGAGCTGCTAGAAAAGTACGATCTCGATCCCAACGCCATTGATTATTTTTTACCTCACTACTCTTCCCACTCTTTGGGCGAGGAAATGAAGCGGCTGCTGCGCCGCACAGGAGCCATGATCGTGGAAGAGAGATGGTGCAATAACCTAGAGCGCTATGGTAATACCGGGACGGCCTCCATCTTTATCATGCTAGAGGAGCTGGTCCAAAAACATCCATTGCAGCCCGGACAGCGGATCCTTTGTTTTGTGCCCGAAAGTGGGCGCTGTATTGCCGCCTTTATGCATTTAACTGTGGTGTAATTCCATGCAAACTCAACCCCGACTCCATAGCAACGTTACCCAGGCCCAGCGGGTGCTGCGCCAGCTCACCATGGTGTGGGCCGATTTTGAGAGTCGGTTATTGAAGGTGCCGATTGTTGCTCGGGCGATGCAGCAGCAGCTGCGATTGGCGGACTATCTCACCCTAATTAGCGATCATTACCAGCAAGTGGTGGAAGGGAGTGGTTGGATTAGTCGAGCAGCCTCTTCAATTACAGCTCCTTACTTAGATCAGCGCTCTATCTTTATCCGCCATGCGGCCACGGAACATCTCGACTATCAAATGTTGGAGAAAAGCTATCTGGCTTCTGGGGGACAAAAAGAGGCGTTGATCAGTGCCCGTAAAAATATTGGCTCGGAAGCGTTGTCGGCCTGGATGTATCAGCGAGCCTCGCAGCCTAACCCCTTTGATCTACTGGGAGCCATGTTTATTATCGAAGGCTTAGGTAAACGGTTTGCCCAAACTTTTGCCAATGCCTTAGACGAGAACCCTCTAATCACGGATCCCGATCAGCTTGAGTTCTATCGCTACCATGCGGTCCATGATGAAGATCATCTTCAGGAACTGGAAGACCTGCTGTCTAGCTCAATTTTGGATATAACAGGAATGGATGAGTCGATTGTCCGCACTGCCAAAGTTACGGCTCGGCTATACCTCCTACAGCTAGAAGAACTAGGACAGTATTGATGAGTTGGCAGACTGAGTTTGATCAACAAATCGTTAATATTAAAGACCCCAATCCTTGGTTGGCCCTTTATATAGATGCGAGTCTGCCCCTCCATGATGAATCTAAACGAGCGCTACTGAGGGGGCATAATAGCCGCTCACGCCGGATCTTTTTGCCCTTGGTTCGCCCTTTTGCAAAGTTGATGATTGTGGTGGTGAAGCTGCTGCGGATTGTGATTCCCGAATGGTTAAGCTCGTCGAGGCTGCTGCATCAGCTAATCTATTGGGGATTGAAGTATTTTGTGACCCCCGATAGCAACTATCTGATTTTGCGGCACTTTGTGATTGGGACGGAGATTCTGAAATTTATTGCGGATAATGCTGGGGTTGAAATCACGTCTACCCAATCCTTACGTCCCACCTGCCTAGAAGATTTAAAGGATAATACCTTCCTGATTCATGACTTGAATATTTACAACTTTATTATTGAGCTGAATCAAAAGCTGAAGGCGGAGAATCGAATCCTGGAAGCACCACAACGGCTCAACTTTGACGCAATTACGGATGGAGAGTTTGAGATCAATCCTGGACGCCAGGGATGGCTGAATTTTGTGGATTTACAGTCTGCTATTGAGGTGTATACGCCAGTTTATGCCTTATTTCTGTCGGATCATGATTTCTGGCGGGCCACCAATTCATTGCAGTTAGATGAAACCATTGCCATTTACATCAGCAAATTGTTACAAGATCCCCTGGCCTTGGGGTTAGTGAACAACCGCCATCCCTGTATCCCGCTGATCACCCTCCATGCTGGCTTTCGGCTGATGCTTCACGGTATGGATGCTGAAATTTTGCATGGCTATTTACGGCAACAAAAGCGAATGCAGGTTACCCTAGCGGCATGAGGATTCAGGGTTTGTCTTGCTTGTTGAAGGGAATACAGCGCATCACAGAATAAATGGTAGGACTTGTTAATGGCCGATATCAGATTCTCAAAGCTTTAAATGAGGGTGGATTCGGTAAAACCTTCTTAGCTGAAGATGTGCAGATGCCATCCCGGCGATTTTGTGTGATTAAACAGCTCAAACCTGTACTCAACAATGATCGGGTGCAGAAAATTGTGCTGGAACGATTTCAGCGGGAAGCGGCCATCTTAGAACGGATTGGTCAAGGGCATCCGCAAATTCCTGATCTATTTGCTTACTTTGAAGAAGAGGGGCAGTTCAATTTGGTGCAGGAATGGATTGAAGGCCAGACCCTCACCGAAATTGTCACGGCCCAAGGTTCCCTGAATGAAGCAGAGGTGATCAAACTGCTTTATCAGATTTTGAATGTGCTCAATTACATTCATGGTCATAACATTATTCATCGCGATATTAAACCCGACAATATTATTGTTCGTAATGCTGACCAGCAGCCGTGTCTGATTGACTTTGGGGCCGTTAAGGAAGTAATGGCGACCCAAATAAATGCCCAGGGCCAGCCCAGCCGCTCGATTGTGATTGGTACCCTCGGTTTTATGCCCCGAGAGCAGGCAGCGGGGCGACCAACGTTTGCCAGCGATCTATATAGTTTGGGGTTAACGGCGATTTATTTACTGACGGGCAAGTTTCCCGATCAGTTTGAGACCGATAGTGCCACGGGGCGTTTGCAGTGGAAACAAGATTGTGAACATCTAAGCACTCCCTTTCGAAGCTTGCTCGATCAACTGGTTAAGCCCCACCCGAAGCACCGATTTGCCACAGTCGCAGCCATGCGAACAGCATTACAGTCTGTGGCCCAAGCCAGTACGGTATTGTCCCATCCCTCGGCGGAAGATGAGGTTGCACCTGCCAGTTCTGAGCCTGCTTCCACGGAATCGGGACTATCAACTGCCCGCCAGCCTACATCTAAGATCCAGAAGCCTAAGTGGCAGTGGATTGGTTTAGGAGTAGGGGGAGCTGCGATCGCATCTGCAAGTCTCTTTTTTCTCTTTCGTCCCCAATGGCATTATTTTTGGGGACAGCAGGCAGCCCAATCCGGCAACTGGCAGTCGGCCACTGAAAATTTTGAACAGGCGTTAGAACTCAAAGCGGACTATACGGAAGCGGCTCTGAAGTTGGGTGAAACCTATGCCGAAATTGGCAAATATCCGGAAGCCATTGCCCAGTTTGATACGTTGTTAAAACAGCAGCCGAAAACGGCAGCAGCCTTTCGCGAGCGAGGTGAAATTCGCTTTGCTACTGGAGGATATCAAGCTGCGATCTCAGATTATAACGAAGCCCTAACCCTTGACCCTAAAGATGCGGAAACCTATAACCATCGGGGAGATGCCCAGGTGGAGCTGGGTAAGTATGAAGCGGCCATTGCTGATTATCGCAAGGCAATCCGGTTGCAGCCCAACCAGGCCCAAGGCTATCTCAATTTAGGCTCTGTATTTTTTGTCCAGGGGAAGCTAGAAGCGGCGGTCAAAGAGCTAGATAAGGCCATCCAAGCCGAGTCGAATCATTTATCAGCCCACGTCAATCGGGGTAGCTATCGCTCGGTTCTAGGAGACCCAGAGGGGGCAGAACAAGACTGGGAAAAGGCCCTGAAACTGCCCGTACGCACGGCGAAAGACTATGCGAGTCGGGGCTATGCCAAATCTAGACTGGACCGAAAACAAGATGCGATCGCAGATTATAACCAGGCGTTGACCATTAACCCCCAACTTACCCGTGCCCATACCAATCTGGGTGGAGTTTTCTATGAGCAGGGGGAAATCGAGCAGGCCCGTCAATCCTTTGACCAGGCGCTCCAGATTAATCCCAACTCGACCAGTGCCTATCTGCTTAGGGGGGAACTGCGGGCTTATCAAGGCCAGCAGGCGGACTTTGAAGGGGCGCTTCAAGATTATGATCGCGCCATCGCCATTAACCCTAAGGATCCCTTTGTCCTCAACAATCGCTGTGGGGCCTTATTTTCCCTGAATGAACTGCAGCGTGCCCTGGCAGACTGCAACAAAGGCCTGGAGATTAATCCTAGCAGTGCTGCTTTGTATACGGTGCGCGGCAATATTTATTTGCGGTTGAAGCAGTATGAAAAAGCGATCCAAGATTATGGACGCACGATTCAAATTAATGACACCCGCAAGAGTGAGGTGCGCAGTCAAGCGGCCTATTCTAACCGTGCTAGCGCTAGAATCCAGCTCAAAGATTTGGATGGAGCCTTACAAGATCTCAATGATGCCCTGCGGATTAAGCCAGATGCGGCTGAAGATTACTATAAACGGGGCTTACTCTATTCCGTGCAAAATAAGCGACAAGACGCCATTACTGATCTAAAGAAAGCGGCTGATCTGTATGCCAAGCAGGGTCGCACCGATGACTACAACAACGTACTTAGTGTTTTACGTTCTTTGGGAGAAGGATAACCATGCATGTGATTGGCTTGATGAGCGGCACCTCCGTGGATGGGATTGATGCCGCCCTCGTAGAGATTTCTGGCCGAGAACTGGATTTACAGGTTGATCTGATTGCCGCTCAGACCTATCCCTATCCCGATGCCCTCCGAAATCAAATTCTCGCGGTCTGTCGGGGAGAGCCCCTCAGTATTGAGGCATTGGCAGGATTGGATGATGCGATTGCCATGCAATTTGCCCAAGCGGCCCAGTCGATTCAGGCTGAGGCCACGCTGACTGCTGAACTGATTGGCTCCCACGGTCAAACGGTGTTTCATCGTCCTCCCCAGGGAAACCTAGGCTATACCCTCCAAATCGGACGTGGTGCTGTGATTGCCCACCAAACAGGCATCAACACTGTCAGCAATTTCCGGGTTGCCGATATGGCAGCCGGGGGTCAGGGCGCTCCCTTGGTCTCCAAACTCGATATCTGTTTACTCAGCCATCCTGAGTTCTACCGCTGTGTGCAAAATATTGGCGGGATTGGCAATGTTACCTACCTGCCGCCGTTAACCGATGCCAGCCAACTGGGGATGGGCGTTAAAGGTTGGGACACTGGCCCAGGCAATGTCTTAATGGATTTGGCCGTGGCGCACTTTTCTAAGGGCGAACTCACCTACGATGCCGACGGAGCCTGGGCGGCTCAGGGAAATCCTTGTCAGCCTTTAATCGAGGAATGGCTGAGGCATCCTTTCTTTCAAGCGCCACCCCCTAAGTCCACAGGACGAGAATTATTTAGTCCCGATTATTTACAGACTTGTTTGCAAACGGCAGCGTCTTATCAGCTCAGTCCGGCGGATATGCTGGCGACGCTGACGGATTTTACCGCAGCCACCATTGTCTATAACTATGACCAGTTTTTACCACATCCTCCTGATCAAGTGGTTCTCTGTGGAGGTGGGAGTCGCAATGGTTATTTACGGCAGTGTTTGCAGCAGCGCTTAGGCGGTAGCACTGTGTTAACGACGGATGATGTGGGGTTGAATTCTGATGCGAAGGAAGCGATCGCATTTGCCGTATTGGCCTATTGGCAACAGCTGCAAATCCCTGGCAACGTACCGGCGGTGACCGGAGCATCAGGCCCGATTCTCCTGGGAGAATTGCACCTTGTCTGATCCAGAGGCTTGGCCCAGTGGGCATCCTAAGGAAAGAACAAGGACTCACCAACATTAACAAAATGCCAGAGAATAGGGGCACTGCGACCCACACATTTTTATTGGATGCGGGCCGATGGACTTTTAAAGGGACTTGGATGGAACGGAATCAAGACCCTGTTGCTATCCATGGCCGCACTCTAGTGGCGTGGAACTGTGACAGCTGGTTTACCATGGCAACCAAGCTGTTGTTCCCGGAAGAGTCTGCTATTGCTCGTCAAGGCACCCCAGAAATTATCATGCAGTATCGCGGTCGTTTAGGCAGTAACGACCAGCGGTATACCTATGTCCTTAAACATAGCCAACTCGGCCAAGTCGAAGGCGAAGGCTGGATCGGTCCTGAATCGATTGTGCAGCGATTTTGGGTTTTGGGCGATCGGGAACGCCGCAGTGGTTTTGAAACCATTCATCGCATTGCTGATAATATCTACCGCTTGTCGAGCGGCATGATGAGCGACCACTATCTGCTTAATACTATGGAAGCGACTTTAGAACGGCAACCTGGGTAGCTGAACCTCAGTCTATCACTGGATCTAAGGCAGATTTCTCCCGTAACAGATCCATAATTTCATCGCGATAGTCTTGAAAGAGAGCCTGACGCTTGATCGTATACGTCCGTTCTGCAGGTAGGTTAATAAACACCTCCCGTTGAACCGAACCTGGGCGAGCGGTGAGAACATAAATGCGCTGCGACAGGAAAATGGCTTCTTCCACATCATGGGTGATCATTAAAATGGTCGTCCCTGTCCGTCGCCATAGATCCAGTAAAAATTCCTGCATGGTCTCTTTGGTTTGCACATCTAAGGCCCCAAACGGTTCATCCATCAGTAAAATTTTGGGTTGACAGGCTAAGGAACGTGCGATGGCGACTCGTTGCTGCATTCCACCCGAAAGTTCACGGGGTAAGGCTCGGGCAAAATTAGTGAGACCCACGACCTCCAAATAATAGGCTACCCGCTGCTGGCGCTCTGATTTAGGCAGTTTTTGCAGCTTCAGGCCAAAAGCCACATTCTCAGCCACAGTCATCCAGGGATAAAGGGTATAGCGTTGGAACACCATACCGCGGTCATTACCCGGACCAATCACCCGGAGACCATCTACCGTAATTAAGCCGGAGGTCGGCGTGTCCAAACCGGCCACTAGACGGAGTAGTGTCGATTTACCTGAACCTGAGGCACCGACAACACAGACAAACTCCCCCGCTTCCACATGCAGATTAATGTCTTCAAGAACTGAAAGCTGCCCTTGGCGAACCGCAAAGCTTTTATACAAATGGATGGTTTCTAAATGCATTGCTATTCAATGGCCCATCGACATGTGACATGTTGTAGCCAGCGAAAAAAGAGATCCAAACTAAATCCCAGCAACCCTAGCACAATTAAGCAGACAAAAATCTTATCCACACTGTTAAAGCGTTGGGCTAGCAGAATTCGTTTACCCAGACCTTCGTCGGCTGCGACCAACTCTGCGACCACCACTAGATTCCAAGACGCCGCCATATTGACGCGGAAGGCGTCAATAATGCGAGGAATAACATAGGGAGTAATTACCTGAAGCAAGACTTGAGTCCGATTCCCGCCCAGGGTATAGGTCGTTTCAATCAGTTCTTTCGGGACAAACTTAACGGCATCCATAATCATCAGCACATTGAAGAAAATCGTACCGATAAAAATCAGGGCAATTTTCGGCTCTTCCTCTAACCCTAAGTAGATCAGTAGGAGGGGAATAAACGCTGGTGCGGGCATATATCGAACGATGCCAATGATCGGTTCACCCAGCGATCGCAAGCTGGCGAAGGCCCCCATGCCAATCCCCATTGGCACAGCCAGTATAGAGGCCAGCAAAAAGCCGCTACCCACCCGAAAACAGCTCATCAGGGTGGCTTGAAAGAGTGGGTAGGTATCCTTTTGATTGAGGGTATCGTACTGATGCCACAGATCAACAAATGCTGTCCCGACTTTACCTGGAGAGGGTAGGAAAGCAGGATTGACGTCACCATAGGTGGCCAACAACCACCAAAAGGTCAGGGGTACTGCAACAGAAAGCACCATCAACAGCCAGCTGAGGCCAGGGGGGATATCCTCAGCGATGCGCCAAAAGACTGTGGGTTGAAGTCCTTGAGTCTTCGCTGTTTTCTCATGTTGTGGTGGAACAGAATTAGCACTCATAACTCTTATGGGGTGAGCGTTCTTAGACTTCCCCCCTTCCCTATGGGGCAAAAAGGGGGGAAGTGCTGTTTGGGGCAATCCTAGATGTTAGGCTGTTTTCTCCGCATAGGCTTTTACAAAGGTGTCATTGAAAATCTTAGTGAGATCCGGTCCTTTAGGAATAAAGCCCACATCCACCATAAATTTACTCATCCGCTGAGCTGCAAAGGGCATATATTTCATATCGTCGCCGCCAGCGGAAAAGGCTTCCAAGTTGTCTTCAATGGTGAAGAATCGTGTTCCTTCCTTAAATTGCTGGAATTCTTCAACACTCACACCTGCTCGTTGCGCCATAATCTCATCCGAACGTTCAGGGTTCTTGGCCATAAAGTCTCGGATATCAAACCAAGTATCGATTAATGCTTGGACCTGGTCAGGACGCTCATCAATCAGCTTTTGACTCACCACCAGCAGATCAGGAATGGCACCGGGAAACTCTTTAGAGGAAATTAGCTCTTTGCTACCTTCACGCTTTAAAGCTGTTAACCAAAAAGGAGGGAACGCGCCCACCGCATCCGCTTGTCCGGCAGCAAAAGCGGCGGCGGCTGCATCTGTCGGTAAGTCCTTAATTTTGACATCAGAGCGTTTCATACCCTCTTCTTCTAAGGCTAAAGTCAGGAGAAAGTCGTCTACAACCCCGGCTTCAACGGCTACCGTTTTCCCTTTGAGGTCTTCAACTTTGTTGATCTCAGCCGTCACGATAATTTTATCGTTGCCAGCAGAATTGTCATTGACCAAAACCGCCACTTCTCCATTGACTGCATCGGCTGCAAAGGAAATGGTGTCGTTTAAGGTTTGACAGTTGCCATCCAATTGGCCTGCAGAAAATGCTTTCATCGATTCTAAATAGCCGTCAAACCATTTCAGCTCGACATTTGCCCCATGCTTTTTGAATAAACCTTCTTGCTCGGCAATGGCCCAGGGCCACCATCCTGCCCAGCTACTATAGCCAATCACCACAGGCTTGCCTGAAGATGAATCCGTGGTCGTCTCAGGCGATGGGCTACAACTGATCGTCAGCAGTAAACTGCAAAAAAATACTAAACATAGGGATAGAAAATTTCGTCGCTTCATAGAAATCTTTTACCTGCTTACAAACAACTAGTGACTACCGACTGCAGTCCGTTTGAGGTGGACAACCTGCTGACGAACCCACTCAAACCATTCAGAAAGTCCTGTCCCTGTTTGGGCAGACACTGGCAAAATCGTGGCATGGGGATTGAGCTGACGGACATTTTGGACAATCTGCTCAATATCAATATTTAGATAAGGAACTAAATCTATCTTGGTCACCAACAGACAATCGGCTGCTTGAAACATCACTGGATATTTCAGCGGCTTATCTTCCCCCTCTGTCACGCTGAGTAGGGCAACTTTGGCATGCTCCCCTACTTCGAATTCTGCCGGACATACAAGATTTCCGACATTCTCTACTAGCACTAAATCCAACTCTCTAGGATTGGTGCAATGCTCCAATTGGTGGATACCGCCCGCCACCATCTTGGCGTCTAGATGGCAGGACCGCCCCGTGTTAATTGCCACCACAGGGACATCGTAAGCTCGCAAGCGATCAGCATCCAGTTCTGTAGTCATGTCCCCTTCAATGACGGCCAGATTGAGGTCTGGGCTGAGAGCTGCCAGAGTTTTCTCTAACAGAACCGTTTTCCCTGCACCTGGACTGCTCATGACGTTAAAGCAGGTCACTCCCCATTCGTTAAAGTGAGCCTGGTTGTGATCGGCCCCTTCTTGATTGGCATGTAAGAGGTTAATGCCGAGGGCGGCGTCAACAGTTTGGTGCATAGGTTTGGGCTGAATCAGAACAATATTCGATGTGGTCAATTTTGAGTTCGCGGCCGGACCGGATATCTTCCATGGGGGCTCCACACGTGGGACAGGCATATTGCAAGCCCATTTCAGGAGAATATTCCTGCTGACAGGGGTGGCAAAAAGCGATTAAAGGGGTCTCCCGAATCACCAACTCTGTCCCCGCTAAGAAGGTGTCCCGAGTCTGGACTTCATAAGCGAACTGCAAACTGACAGGTTCCACACAGGTAAACCGACCCACCACCAAATGAATTTTGGTGATTTGTGGATCTTCAGGCTGGGAATCGTACCAGTCCTTGACCGTCATAATTAGGGCCTTGGTCATATCCGTTTCATGCATGGCCTAAACCCACTCAGAACCTACTGCCATATTGGCTTCAGGATGAATATAGTCTGGTGCTTTTTGCCGGGGAAGTTGCCCCGACAGCACAAGATGGGCCATGGTATCGCAAATGACCCGAGTGGCCATGAGCGAGGTCATATCGCTGATGTCATAAGGGGGTGACACTTCAACGATTTCCAAGCCGCAGACGGGGGCTTTTTGAATAATTTTGCCCAACATATAGAGAGCTTCTCGGGGCATCAGACCGCCGGGTTCTGGCCAGCCGGTACCGGGGACAAATCCAGCATCAATACAGTCAATATCAAAGCTGATATAGACGCAGTCTGTGCCGTCTAAGGCTCGTTCTAAGGCGAAGTCAACGGCAGCATCAAGTCCAATTTCAGTGATATCGGTGACGGTGAGAATATTCGTGGCTCGCTCTCGACAGACCTTGACCCCTTGTCGAGGCACTTGCCAACCGCCAATGCCTAATTGCACTAAGTTTTTAGCCGGAGCATTGGCCATGTTAGTGGCATGAAACCAAGGGCAGGTATGCATGCGCTCGTCTAAATCCGTTTCTTGGGTATCCACATGGCGATCGAAGTGGATGATACCGACTTTCTTGTCCCCTAAATGGCGGCAAACCCCTCGAACAGTGGGGAAACCAATGGAATGATCGCCCCCTAAGATGATAGGGAAAGCGCCAGAACTGAAGATATGGGCGACTCCTTTGGAAATTTGGTCAAAAGATTTCTCATTATTGGCGGGGATGGTGAAGATATCCCCAACATCGCAGAGGGTGATCTGCTCTCGTAAATCGATACCCAGCTCGAAATTATAAGGAGTATACAGGGCTGAAATCCGACGAATACCCTGGGGGCCGAAGCGCGTACCGGGACGATAAGTGGTGCCGGAGTCATGGGGAACGCCTACTACAGCAATATCGTATTCATCGACTTTACGCACATCTTCTAGGTAAGGCGCTTTGAGGAAGGTATTGATGCCCGCATAGTGGGGCAGCTCGCCTCGCGAGAAGGTGGGGATGCTCCGATCGCGAATACTAGCCGCCGCTTCTAACCCCAGTTCTAATCCCCGGTCAACTTCTTGTTGCCAGCCCGTGAGGGGCAATTGTGCTTCTTTCTCTAAAGCACGATTGGCCTCAGTGGACGAAAAATTAGGATCAGAATTGGGAGGACCAAAGGTCGAGTTTTCAGCCATAATATCGGAAAATTTAGGGTTTTTACTTTGTCACGTTAATTTCTTTCTTCATGTTGTTTCTCAGCCATTTTAGAGGAAGATGAGACGTGTCAATTTAAAATACAAAACCCGCGGAGCCAATCATTACCGAATGTACGGTAAACGTTGATTCTCCCGGGCTTTTGTCCCTCCGTGTCACTAGCTACATGTCTGTGGGTAATAGATATGTAAAAAGCTAGCTGTTTCTCTTGGACCAGTCATTTAAGACGAAATTGCGCTCAAATCGGAACCCTAGAAACAAGTATTTTGTTGAAGAATTATGACTAATTGATTAATGGGGTCTCTATACAAGAAATATCAAGTCTAGATATGAATAATTGTATTTTAGGATACAAAAAAGTGACATCCGGAAAGTGAGGGGCTTAACAAATAAGAATTATCCGACTTAAGAAGAGATTAATTCTTAGTTAAACAGGCGATAACGGTCTCGGCTCCACTGATTTCCTTGGCGACGTAATCGCACCAATTGATTCCAGCCCCCGATCCAAATATCACCCTTCTGATCGACGAAGAGGTCTCGCATATAGCGTAATGTTGAGAGGTCAATGAACGTGGGGTCGGCTTGACCTTGCGTCTGAACATACAATCCTGAGGTGTAGTGCAGGAAGTAGGTGTGCTGTTGATCGGTTGCGATCGCAGATCCCTTACCGGCAACACGGGTCATGGCTTGAAAGGTTTGGGTCTGGTCATTGAAGCGAAAAAAGCCCTGGTTAAAGTCCACCACCCACAGTTGACCGTTGGCATCTTCATAAAACGATCGCGGATCGCTACCAGGATAGGCATCAGACTGGAGCGAGATGCGTTGCTGATTGCGCCAGAGGGCTTGGAGAAAATCGATCCGCCATTGCTCGCCATTGCGTCGATAGAGCAGGTCATAGCTGTGTCCGGGACCCAACTGTGGATCGGCAGCGACTAACCGATCTTTCTTCGGATCAAACTGCCAGAGTTGTCCCCCGTGGCGGACGAGTAAGGTTCCTTGAGGACCTGGGACGAGCTGAAAACCGCTTTCCGTGGATTGAGGGCTATAGCGATAGAGCTTCCAGTTGTTGCTGTCGAAGCGCAAGAGGCGATGTTGACAGCCCACCCATAGCGCATTGGACCAGACCATCAGGGATGTACAGAGCTTCTCCGCTCGGGTTGCGGTTGCCGTCTGGGATTGTGGATCCCAAAAGACAATCCCGCCCTGAGTGGCTGTGACTATCTGATTCTGAAATTCGACAATTTTGTAGATTTGGTTGAGTTCAGGGTTAACGGACGGTTGGTTCGTCAAGAAAGCAGGTTGCTGGCAGTGGGACTCATAGCGATTGAGATACTGCATGGCCTGGGTAACGGCTTGCGATCGCAAATTCCGTTTCGCCACAGGAAATTGGTTTAACACTTGCTGTGGCTCTAGATAGATTGAGCACCAAGAGCGAGAAAAGTCGTTCTGTCCCTGGACAATCGCGCGAACAAACTGCACCGTAAAATCATCGGGTAAGGCATAAGCCGCTTGACTGATCAGCTGTAGGGGACTGGCTTTCCACAGGTCTTCAGTCGCCGTTTTAGATAAGGAAGACAGTTCAAAATAATCATCCATGGCCAGCAGATAGCCTAGGGCAAAGCGATCGGTAGGCCGCAAATGGTGAAGCTGGATCTCTTGCAGGGCCAGTCCTTGGGCTTGAGCTAAACCGGCTAGGAAACGATAGCCATTTCGTTGGCCCTTAAAATTCCAGCCCAGAGCATTAATCACCGCTGCTTTTTGGTCCGTGGGGGCATCGCTCAGCAGGAACTTTAAGACCTGGCCCTTGGCAGCTTTGGTGCGTTGGGCTAACTGGACTTCCGGCATCTCTTGATAGGCTGTGGCCAGATCGGTGGAGGTTAAGGGACTATCGGCCTGAGCTCGTTGAAGCGGCCATAGCAGCACTAGTCCCAAGCTCAAGGCTAAATATCTTCCAACTTTTTTCGATCTTTGTGATCTGGATTGTTGACAAATCTTAACTGACATGTCATATCACTCTAACGTTACTCGCATATGACCTGAATGCGACGCGCAGAGTAAAAAGAGGGGTTACAGGCTACTTAAAAGCTTGGTTAATTCGTAAATCCAACCGTAGTAGTCATCTGCCAGAGTTTGGCGGTCCTGATGAATTTGAGTCTGGATTAAAGTCACCAATTCCTGGGCGCGATCGCAATCATGCGGCTGAATTTTAGACCAATCTGGATTATGTGCAAATCGTTCTGCTAGAACAACAGACATGACTCATTTCCCCCTACGGTGTGATTCAGGATCGACACCCAACTGTGACTATCTCTGCGGGATCGTTGCACAGGGTTGCCATTCAGCATGTCAGCAATAACCCCTGCGAGCAGTGACTATAGCGGCTTGCATTTGTGATCTGGATCACGTATCTCTAGTCTTATCATGCCCAAACTCAGGCTATTTATTTCATCGATTGAAGAAAAAATGAGCCAAGCTTAGATAGGCTTGAATCTAGAGTGATGAAGTTGGGATATCAACAATTTTTCAACTATACCGTCTTTTTTGAGCATACTTTAGGTTGTTAAGACGCCTTAATTCCCTTGTCCAAAGAGTTATGGCAATAGTAATTAAGCCCTGGATGGTTCTATCTGCACCCGAAGAAACTATTGCTTCAGGTTAATTTTGAGCAGAACCGTCGGACGTTCTCCCCGTTTTAAGATGGGACCGGATCGGCTCTGAATGCGCTGGGGATTAATGCCCCAAGTTTTCGTCAAGACTGTTTGGACGGCTTTGATCCGATTCTCGTTCATTACGGGGTTTTCCAAGGTTTCAGCTCGCGCCACAATGTCCACGGACAAATTGGGCTGCTGTTGCAGAATGGTGCCCACTTGCTTCAAGGTTTGTTGACTTGCGGGAGAAATCGCTGACAGATCCAATTCAAAATTTAAGGGGGTAGGAAACGTCGGGACTCGCTCCAAAATGACTTGAGTCATGGGTGATTGGAGGCGATTGCGTAGATCTTCTCGCAGTAAAGTTTGGGCATCTTTGCCGATGTCACGATCGCTCAGATAGATAATTTTGAGAGTGAGGGGATTAATAGCACTGGTGCTGACTTCGTGGCGAAGGGGGAGAGCAGGTGTCGGTAATACCATCGTGCCCAAAGCTTTATCGACGGTTTGCAGCAAAGTGACTTGAGCCTGAGAGACACTGATGGGTGGGGTATCTGGCGTAATGGGCTCGGGGGCTACCGAGTCATCGGCGAGCCGAGCCAGCAGCTCATTGGACGCCGTTAAAATCTCAATCAACTGAATATCCAGAGAATTGACAGGGCGGTTTAATTGGCGAGCCAGGGTCTCCCTAAACTGCTGCCGATCATCTAGGGTGTAAGGCTCGCTAGTAAAGACCGTTAACTGAACGGTGAGTTTGTCCTCGATAGCGGCGGTACTCAATTGGCTGATATAGGACCGAGGTTCTCCGGTGGCCGTATTGGCAAAATTTCGCTGCCAGATTGTGGTCGCCAATCGGCGTAGAGCATTGTCTTCCTGTTTTTGGGCTAACTCTGTCTGTAAACGCAAAAAAGCTTGATTGAGGGGAATGAGTAATGCCAGAATAGGCAGCAAAATCACCACGAGGCGGCTGGGTAAGCTGCCAATTTTCTGGAGTTGATTGGTGACGGGTAGCCGCGTCAATAAATTTTGCACCCATCGACTTTCGGGATCCTCAGCATGCCATTCAATGGCTTGAGATTTCACTTCGGGCATACCGATATTGAGGGCCAAAAACACCAACATGGACATTAAGGTGATGGCGGCCAAATTGGTTAAAAACAGTAATCCACCCCCTCGGGCAATTTGAAATCCACTAATGCCGACGACATCAGAGCTGAGGCGAATTCCAATACCGTAGCCGACCACGCAGAGGGGCGGCATCAGGGCCACTGCGATGGCCACTCCGGGAATAGAGGTGACTACCCCTTTGGGTTCTTTGGCCGTGGCAATTGACCCTAACGCCCCAGAGAATAAGGCAATAAAGAGATCGAGGGCATTGGGCTGGGTCCGAGCGGCAATTTCGGGTGTCAGTTCCTTAAAAGGGATAGGGGCAATAATGAGGATGGCAAAGACAATGGCTGCCAGACAGCTCACGGCTAAATTAACGATCGCCCGGGTGCCTAAGACCAAATCACCGACGGCAAAGGCTAAACCATTGGCCAAAATGCCGCCCATAAGGGGAGAAATCAGCATTGCCCCAATAATAACGGCTGGACTATTTAAGACCAGCCCGAGGGTGGCAATGCCTGCCGAGAAGAGTACCTGTAGCCAGTAACTGATATCCCCTAAGCTGACGGAATCCAGGAGGCTGTGATAAATTTCTGCTTTACGGCGAGGACTGATCTCTAAATGATCGGCTAGCCAGTTACGAAGGTGTAGTGCCACAAATCACTCCCCAGGACATACCATTGTTAAGCCTAAGCCCTTGTTGCGCCAAAATAGATTCGCAAGAGCATAATATTTGCCAGTCTTCCCAGTTTGATGCTTAAACATACCTGAAATGCCAATATGAGCCTCCATACCCCGATGAGCCATGACCCGCTAAGATGACGAGCATTCAATTCAGCCATTCCATCGTGCCGACACCATGATCGGAGAAATTGCCGCTGTCAGTGCAGCGTTCCTATGGGCCGTGGCGTCGATGATTTATGCTACCTTAGGCCGTCGAGCCCCTGCCCTGGCCTTGAATCTAGGCAAAGGGGTAATCGCGATTGCCCTCTTGGGAATGACTATCGTTGTCCAGAGACTGGATGCGCCAGCTTTGGCCGGAAGAAGCAGCCTGTTGTTGCTTCTCAGTGGGGCGATTGGGATTGGGTTTGGCGATACGGTGTATCTAGAAGCCTTACGGTATTTGGGGGCACGACGAACGCTGCTACTCGGCACCCTAGCGCCTCCCTTGTCGGCCTGTCTGGCCCTGTGGTTTTTGCGAGAGCAGCTCTCTCCGTTTGCCTGGGTGGGAATTGCTGTCACCATTATGGGCATTGTCTGGGTGATTAGTGAGCGGGCTGCTGAAACCCATGCGGTGAAACATCAAGGTCTGGGTTTGTTCTATGCCGTCTTAGCATCTTTGGCTCAGGCCATTGGTGCGATTTTATCGCGGACGGCTTTAGACAATACAACCGTAAGTCCTCAATGGGGCGCTTTGTTGCGGTTGGCGGCTGGTGTGGTGGTTGTGGTGGTGTGGGGAGTGGTGCGGCGGCAGCTTCAGACCTGGTGGCAAGCCATGAATACTACCGATCTGCTGCTCCGACTTTTGGCGGCCTCGTTTGCGGGGACCTATTTGGGGATTTGGCTGCAGCAGCTCTCCCTCAAGTACACGGTAACCGGGATTTCTCAAACCTTGAATGCCACGAGTCCTTTATTTATCTTGCCTATGGCCGTGCTGATGGGAGAGCGCATTAGTTCCCGGGCATGGCTGGGGGCCTTTGTGGCGGTGATTGGGGTCGGACTATTATTGGCCCAGACTGGATAAGCATTTCGATATATATTGCAAGTCCTCCTAGAAATTTCTAGGGGGACGATAACGGATGCTTGTCTTTGGAGGTCAGGGTGAGGAAAAGAGGAAAGCGGTTTAAAGGACTGACCTCTTTCCTAGGGCTAGCCGACGCCGACGCGTCCCGTGGTCTTCAGCCAGTTTTGCACTTCACTATAGTTGTTAGGGGCAATTTTAATAGCCCGCTTCCAGAAGTCGGCCGCTAGGTCAAAAAAGCGTTCGGCTTCATCCAATTCAGCGGCTTCTTCAGCCTGTTCGCCCTTGTAATGGAGGATGACCCCAGTGTTATACAACGCTTGGACTAAATTGGGATTTAACTCTAACGATTGATGGTAGTAATCCAAGGCTTTTTCATGATCGCCGTTATTGGCAAAGATCAAGCCCATATTGTAGAGGATATAGCTTTTGTCGAAGGGATCTTCTTCTAAAGCCAGTGCTTCGGTATAGTTGCCCAGTGCTTTTGCATAGTTGCCATCTACCTGAGCAGCCATCCCGGACCGATAGTATTTGAAAGCATCTTTGGACTTTTGATCCGTAGGAATCACTTTCATGACGACATCGGACATTGCTGAAAAAGCTTTATCTATAAAATTGTCGCTAGGCATAATGACTTCAACCGTTGTAAGACGTAAATCAGGCGTATGTGAATATCGCGTTATTAAAGCGTTTGTACTTTAGTTTAGCAGTAGTCTTTGGGATGAATCGAGTCCCATACAGTCCCTGAGAAAAGCTTGATACGACGTTACTCTAGAGCCCTGATGCTAAGGCTGTTGCAGGCTAGTGATCAACAGGGCTAACAAATTGTTGAGACAATGCATTGAAAGAGGCACCAACAAGGATTGGGTTTTCCAGCGGGCCACCCCAAACAGCAGGCCAAAGCAAACGATTTGGCAGATGATGAGAGAGCCATACTGCACATGTAAAATAGCCCAGCCCACTGCTGTAATTAAAACGGCACCGGCTGGTCCAAGTCGAGATCTTTGCAGCCCCTGAAAGAGAAACCCTCGAAAGAGCAGTTCCTCAAACACGGGGGCAATTCCCACAATGGCAATGTAGAGCAGGATGGGGAATTGAGCGGTTTGATAGATCTGGGCAGTAAATGTTTCTTGATATTCCAAGGCCCGCAGCACCGATTCTGACAGCACCATTAGGGCCAGTAAGAGGCCGTGCCAGATCAACCAGTCAGTCCAGCGGGGGTTGCGCAGGGCAAGGTACTGCTTAACGGTGAAGGCCGGACGGATTTTCAACAGGGCGACAATCAGGCCGCTAGCCACAATCCCTGAAATGAGGGTAGCTAAGGACAGGGCCAAGCCATTGGTTTCGATGGCCGCTAGAGCGATGTCTGGGGTAAGGCTAGGATCCGTCACCAACTGTACGATGACGAAGAAGAGTGCGATCGCAGTACTGATACTGAAAAAAACGACCAAAACCAAGATCGTTAATCCTACGGTTTCTCGGGCATTCCAAGGTTGAGTAGGAGCAGAATTCGACGGTTTCACAAGCGCTTTTTGCCAGAAAGCATCGTCCTCACTTTAGCGTGGTGGGCGTTGCTGAGCTGGAGGTAATCGCCCAGGAGGTCTGATGGAGTGCAGCAGAGGGCTAGCCCTGGGCGATCTGATATAGCAACTGTCATTAAGCCGCTTGGGGCTGGTCCACGGGAGTAGCAGGCTGCTCTTCTGGATGGAGGCTATACCAAGCAGTTTGCGTCCAAACTTGATAGTCGTCGCTGTTTTCAGTGGGCGTGACCTTGAGGCGATAAGGAGCAGCAATGGCAATGCTGTCATTATCTTGGGAATGAATCCAGCTGGCGACCCAATGGGCCATTTCTACAATCTCTTCGGGTAATACCGTGAGGTTGAGGCTCCAATCTGCGTTGAGGCTCAATCCCGTTTTTTTATGAACGCTCTTGGTATTGGTGAAGACACCACTAGCCGGGTTAATGGTCACCTGCAAGGTTAGGGGACGATCGGGGAAGAGGGCATCGGGAGCAGTATGGGCCTGAACGCTGAGATAGTTAAAGCGTTGATGATCATCGACCCAAGATGAGATCGCAGCGAGAGATGGGCTAAAAATGAGGGAGTTGTCTTTGGTAACAGACACGTCCCGTTTCATAGCCGTTGCAAATTGGGCGTAGAAGGTTTCTCGAAGTTGAACCAGGATTTGTTTGGCTTCTGGAGTCATGGGGTGTACCCTCCTCAAAAGATAGAGAACGAAACGGATGTAAGCAGAATTACAGCGGACTTACTGTTGTCGATACCACCTGACTGAAGGTTAAATCCACGAAGAATCTAACTCACAAGGTTATATTCTTCTTTTGCCCATCTCTGTGCTGTAACGTACATCAAGTCTTTTCATGATCCGGATCACAAGGGCGATCAAGCAGGGCTCAAAGTGGTAATCAGCCTTGAGACAGAAGGATTTCTTAGCAGATTGATGGCTAGAAAATAGGCCAAGATTTGAGTTTACAACCTGATACATTTGGCTTGCCCTTCCTCTTTTTAGTGGGGCGTTGAAGTGAGAACAAAAAGTAGAACAACCGTATATATACGGAAGTCTCATCAGATTTTTGTATCCCTCACAGGTTCTGCTCATCTGGCCTCGATAGGCTCAGTGTATCCACCATTGTGAGGTCTATGAAGAAACTGCCACAGTATAGATAAGCAATTACACGGAGTTGACTGCGCCCTCGATTTTCTTCCCCCATCCAGCCTCTCAGATTTTATTTAGTAACCAAAAAATGAGGAATAAAAAGATGCAGGATTAAGGGTGATTTTGATCACACACATGATTGATTTAAAGCACGGTTTAGACACAACAAGATCACGGTTTTTCCTAGGTTTTTAACTGAAGATTAAACAAGTGGTAGTGAGACTTTAAAAATGAAAAGATTTCCCCAAGCTTCAATCCTCTCTGGTTCTCTGAAAACTGTATTAGCGGTCAGCAGTGCCCTGGTGTTAGGAAGCACTGGTATCGCGGTTGCAGAACCTACAAATATTGCAGCCTCTGGCTCTGCGGCTCCCCTTGCCGATGGTACGTATCTCTATGGCGATACGGATCAGGCCAATCAAATCGGCCACGGCTATGTTGTGTTCAAAAAGCAAGGCCAGACAGTCACAGGTGCATTTTTCTATCCCCAATCCGAGTTCAGTTGTTTTACGGGCACGGCTAAGAATCAGCGCTTGGAAGTGTTGTCCTTAGGTTCACCCTATGAAAATGCTCTGGAAGTTGAAGTCCCCCTGACTAAAATGCATCATATTAAATCCGTGGGTGACACTGAACAGAACAGTCTAAGCATGTGTCAGCAAGAAGTGGCGGCCTACCAAAAACAGCAGCAAATTGCGGCACCTGTGACCCAATGGACGACCCCTTAAAGGAGTGAGAGCCTCTGAGCCTGAAGCTTTAACTGGCTCGCTCGACCCGAATAATATTTTCTGTAACGCTCTCAAAGGTGTCATCATGGCTAATTACAAATAGCTGATGAAAGGATTTGAGATGCCCTAAGGCTTCGGCCAACTGCCGACGACGCAGTTCATCCATGTTCGTGGTGGGCTCGTCGAAAAACGCAATATTGATATCCACTAGGACTTTCAGTAAGGCTAATCGCACCGCTAGCGCCGCACACATTTGCTCACCACCAGACAGGCTCTTGAAGGTACGCCAGTGGCCCTGTTCTTGTACCTGGATTTCATAATCTTCAGTCCACTGTAAAGCCACGTCTGGTCGATCTAGCAGTTCTCGATACAACCGATCGGCTTCCCAAGAAATTTCCGTGAGATAGAATTTGGTGATCCGGGGACCGCTTTGCTTATAGATATTGCGAGCGTCCGTGACAAACTGTGAGATTTGGCGCTTGCTGTCTAGGGTGATTAGGATTTGATCACGCTCTTGGGCAAGGGCTTGCTTAGCTTGCAGTTGTTGGTCTAAATATTGAAGCTGTGCCTGTTGCGGTGCCAACCCACCCTGAAGTTGATCATGCTGGCGCTGCAGTTGTTCATAGGTTTGACTTAATTCTGCTAAACGCTCCGGTTTATGGACGTGCAGCTTCTCCTGCCATTGGGCTTGAGCTGCTGTGAGCTGAGTTTGAAGCTGAGCTTGGGTTGCCATTGCCCCTCGGCGTTGCTGATCCAGTTCTTTAAACGTATTAGCCTGATTTCGATGGCGTAAATAGAGCTGATAGACCTCCTGATGCTCCTGCTGGATCTGCTGTTGGGCATCGACTTGGGCCTCCAGATCTCCCAAGGCTTTGATCTGGGTATCAACGGTGGTGAGGGACTGTTCATGCCGTTGACAAGCCTGTTGGAGACGGGCAATTTCGGCTTCTAGTTGGGCAGCCTCTTGCAACTGTTTGGTTAGGATGCTGACATGGCCCTGGGGGTTGTTTAGCTCTGTGAGCTGGGTGTTGAGCTGTTTGAGCTGGCTTTGGAGTTGGGGTTCTTGGTTGAGGGAGACTTGGATGCGATCGCACTCCTGCTGCCAGGACTCCATCCCTTGATCCAGCTCTGTCAGCTGCTGCTGCTTGGCCTCTAACATCAGCCACTGGGTCTGGGCTTTTTGGGCGGCTTTGAGTTGGGTTTTAATCTGTTGAAGCTGTTGCTTGAGCTTGGTAACCGCCTGCGGATCAATAATGTCGGCAAACGCCGTTTGTAGCTGCTGAATAATTTGGTGGGTGAGGGCCGCCCCCTGGTCTAGGAGAGTGGAGAGTTGGGTAGTTTGGGCTTGGGTGAGAGATAGGCTCTTGAGGAGCGCTTTGGCTTTGCCGACTTGTTGTTGGTATTGCTGCTGTTGGGGTTCAGCTTCGGTGATTAAGGTCTGTAATTCTGTGGCAAATTGCTGGGCGGCGGCAATCCGTCCCAGTCGTTCTTGAATCTGCTGCTGCTGAGTTTCAAAGTTCGGAATGGCTTGAACTTGGGGCTCTAGGGTGACCAGTTGGCTAATAGTCTGGCTGAGGGTTTCCCGATGCTGCTGCTGTTTGTGGCGCAGTTCTTGCAGTCGTTGCAGCTGCTGTTGTTCTGAGACCAGGGTTTGTAGAGCTTGCTGGCAGGTAGTCTTTTCTTGTTCGAGGTGCTGTTGCTGGGGAACTTTGGTTTGCCAGTCCTGGAGTTCTGTTTCCATTTTGGCGAAGGTGGAAAGCTGGCCTTGGTTTTGGGAGAGCAAGACTTGCTGATCCCGCAGGGTAGTTTGGATGCGATCGCGTTCTTGCAACAGTTGCTGTCGTTGCTTCTGCTGCTGAGCGAGGTCTTTGAGGGACTCTTGGGCTGTTTGATAGGCCTGAAATTGGGGCCGATGCTGACGGCAAATCTGAACGGCTTGATCGGCCTGCTGCCAATTCTCTTCTAAGAGCTGGAGAATTTCCTGTTTACTGGTCCATTGGGTTTGGAGATGCTGAACCTGTTTTTCTAGGGTTTGGATGGCCTGGTCTTTGGCCTTTAAATATTGGAGTTCCGTCTGCATCTCGGCCAACTGCTGGGCCAGGGTTTGCATCTGGGCCTGCTGTTGAGTCAAGGTGTTGGCCAGCTCTAGCTTCTGTTGTTTCAGTGCTTCCCAGCCTTCGAGTTGCTGGTCATAGCTCTGTAATTGCTGTTCTAGCTGTTGGACTTGGGCCTGGGCATAGCTGGTTAATTTTTGGGCCTGATCGTAGGCCTGTTTATACTCTTCCACCTTGAGGATGGGATCGAATACCTTTTTGCGATCGCCCGCCGATTTGAGGAAATCTACTGTAAAGGTGCCCTGGGGAATGCCAATGGTTTCCGCAAAGAGTTTGGCGAGTTCCGTATGGACCCCCACCCCCAAGT
Organism: Acaryochloris marina MBIC11017; assembly: GCF_000018105.1. Classification (GTDB taxonomy): domain Bacteria; phylum Cyanobacteriota; class Cyanobacteriia; order Thermosynechococcales; family Thermosynechococcaceae; genus Acaryochloris; species Acaryochloris marina. Next base: position 2,864,787 of record NC_009925.1, on the reverse strand, counting down.
GCTCACAGAGCCAGCAGCGAACATCATCCAGTTTTTTCAGTTCTAGCTTGCGGTTGAGTTGGGGGTCGTGAACCTCATAGCCACGGCTGGTACAGCGACGCACCTCATAGATCCGCCCATCCAAGTGGGAGATAAAGCTGACCATGGCCTGGGCACTTTTAGCCCCGACGCTAATCAGTTCGGCTCGTTTATATTCACTGTGATCGAATAGAACCCAGGCAATGGCTTCCAGGATGCTAGTCTTCCCTGATCCATTTTCACCGCAAATGGCATTGGCCCCCGGTCGGAATTCATAGTAGCGATCGCGATGGGCCTTAAAGTTTTTCAGCGTAACGGAGAGAACTTCCATCCGGCAGGATGTTGCACCTCATGAAAATGAGCATTCCCATCATTATTGCGGTTTTTTTACGCTCTGACTTGAAGACTGTGGGCAGCGCTTATGGGCTGGCGGGTTTAGCTATGGTGCAAGCCACCCGAAAACCAATGTGATTGCTTTGTTCAGAGGCCGCTTCCCAAATGCGGGAGGCGGAACGACAGCTCGCCGCTTGAGTGTTCCAGGCTCCTCCCCGGAGCACGCAGGCAAAAAAGTATTGATCTTGCCAAACGCTGCCGTCAACTGGAGCATTGCCATAGTTGCCATGCCAATGATCGGCACACCATTCCCAGACATTGCCATGCATATCCGATAACCCATACGGATTCGCTGGGAACTTGCCGACTTGGGTGGTTTGTTGACGAAAACTCCCCGTTGATCCAGCTCCATAGGTTGCCGTGCCATCATAATTGGCCAGTTCTGTGTTCAGGGTTTCGCCAAAGGCAAACGGTGTGTTGCTGGCGGCGCGGCAGGCATATTCCCAGGCAGATTCACTAGGGAGATGATAGTCCTTGCCGGTGAGCTGGGAAAGTCGGTTACAGAATTCGACGACATCGAACCAAGAGACGCTTTCGACGGGGCGATTGTCTCCCGTAAAGTGGGACGGAGAATCATCCAGTTCGCGCTTGACGGCGGGTAAGGCGGCGACTAACCGCCATTGCGCTTGAGTGATCGGATAGCGGCTTAAATAAAACTCCGGAATGGACACAATATGCTGGGGACTCTCGGTCTGTTGTCTATGCTGCTCGCTAGGGGGCGAGCCCATGGAAAAGCGGCCTGCTGGAATATGCACCATCTCCAGCTTGACGTCCTTACCGATATCTTCAGTCATGTAGCTAATCGGATGAAATTGGCGACTCACCACTTGGCCATTGGCATCGACTTGGGCAACTTCCGCCTGGAAGGAAGGGGTAGAAGACTTGGGTTTAGACTGCAGTGTGGTTTGCTGGGCAGGGGCTTTGGGCTGAGATCTGACCTGCGGGGCTGTCTGGCCAGCGGCCTGAGCGACTCGAACGGCTGGTGCTTGAGGGAGGGGGCGAGTGGTTCCTTTGGCTAAGCCCCGTACTTCTCTGAGCACTTCTAATGCGGATGTATATCGCTCCGCTAGATCTGTCTTTAATAACTTCTCTAGCACTGGCTTTAATTCAGCACTTAACGGCTGGGGAAGATGCTGTTGCCAATGTTCGACCCATACGGCCCCGCCCTGAATCGGTAAAGCGTGGGGTGCAACGCCTGTGAGCAGATGGACGCAGGTTGCCCCGAGGCTATAGAGATCGCTGCCGGGACGGGCTTTGTCGACGGCAAAGACTTCGGGTGGTGCGTAGCTGGTATTCTCGCGAACGTTATCGGTTTGTTGTAACCGAGATAAATTGATTTGTTTGGAGACACAAAACCCCACCAAAATCAGCTTGTTGTCCGAATGCTGACGCATGATGTGAGCGGGTTTTAGATCCCGATGAATCACCCCTTGATCATGAATGGTCTGTAAGACGGGTAATAGCTCTAGCAACAAGGCCCGAACTTGATTTTCACTGAAGGGACCTTGATTTTCAATGACTTGTTGCAGGTCTTGGCCGTCGATAAATTCCTGGACCAAATAGGGAATATAATTTTCTTCGAAGTACGCTAAAATGCTGGGGATATGCTGGTTTTTTTTCAGCCGTCTAAGTTGTTCTGCCTCTTGTAAAAATGGTTCAACAACCGTCTGGCTGGCATCCGTTCCCTGGGCTTGACAAATGAGCTGTTTGACAATGCAGGGTTCTTGCAAATTATCTCGATCTTCTGCAAGATACGTATTGCCAAACATACCTTTACCCAGCAGACGAACCATCTTGAATCGCCGTCTTAACAGCGTTAGTTTAGCACCACACTGTTGACAATATTTACTGGTGTCCGGGTTGAGGGGTTTCTCACACTTGGGATTGAGACAACAAACCATTGCTTAGATATTCATAGGAATCAATTGAAAAGAATCACTCAGCACACTGAAATAGCTTATTGTTCAAGTCTTACTTTGATAGTGTTATCCAATAATCACTTGAAATATTGAAGCTACCATGTTTTGAAACATTAGTCTGCTAGAGAAATTGAGGCACTCACAGAACTCAATTAAACCCCCTATTTCTGTTACTAATACCTTACTGTATCGATAGTGAGTATTGGCATAAACCCATTGAGCGAGGGTTGGTAACCATCGTTCTGGCGATTTTTTCCCAGCACAAACCCCCCGTAAATTTGGGGCTTAGGGGGACAGAACTGGACTGACGACACGCAAGCCTAAATTACTGCTCTTAAAGTCGGCATCTGCAAAGGTTCGATAGGCAGCACGACAGCTTGCGGGCGCATCATACCAAGATCCTCCTCGCCAAGGATGAGGAGCATTGTCTGCAATGACATTCTCCTGGGCGAACCAGATGCTGCCATCTACAGGAGCGTCTTGATAGCTGGGATGCCAATGATCGGCACACCATTCCCAGACATTGCCGTGCATATCGTAGAGACCAAAGGCATTGGGGCGAAAACTGCCTACAGGAGTTGTCTGATTGCGATACTGCCCTCTGGGGGCTGACCGATAGGTTTTCATGCCATGCAAGTTGGCATGATCGGAGGTGAGATTTTCGCCACAGTGAAAGGGGGCTGTGGTGTTGGCTCGGCAGGCATATTCCCACTCTGCTTCGCTAGGGAGGCGGTAGAGTCGATTGAGTTTACGGGTGAGTCGGTCGCAAAACTCGACAGCATCTAGCCAGGAAATTCCTTCAACAGGGCGGTCTTCTCCCTTGAACTGGGAAGGATCTGGGAGAAGATCTTGGTTGACGGCGGGGAGTGCCGCGATGGCTTGCCATTGCGCTTGCGTGATCAGAAATTGCCCCATATGAAACGCGGGGACTGTGACTGGATGCTGAGGACCTTCAAATCTTTGTCTGGATATTTCTGTGAGGGGTGAACCCATGAGAAAACTCCCTGCTGGAATAGCAACCATGTTTAGGGACAGTCCATTGTCTAATTCCTCGATATAACGTTGAGCACTCAGGGTTTGGATAGACTGAATTTGACCGAGGAGATCGAGGGTTGCTACTTCAAATTGTGTGGTTTCTAAGGGGGAGGATAGGGGGTGTGCGACGGGTGGTGCTGGGGGATCGGGTTCAAATAAGACGGCAGTATGGTCGGCTGTGTTAGCAAGCTCAAGTTTGTTGGTTTGATGGATAAAGGGGCTGTTGGTAGCGACGTCTACTGTTGTTGGGGAGGTGGGTGATTGTTCCAAATCCTTGAGAACTTCTTCAACAGAGGTGTAGCGATTTTCGAGTCTAATTTGTAGCAGCGTATCAATAATTGAGATGAGTTGAGGGCTGAGGGGTTGTGAAAGGTGTTTCTGCCAGTTTTGGGTCCAAGAGTATCCAATTTGCAGTTGAAGTGACCGTGGATCATGGCCTGTCAAGAAATGAAAACAGGTCACCCCTAGGCTGTATAAATCACTAGCAGGATAAGTACGTCCATCGTTTAATTGCTCAAAGGCGGCATAGCCTTCGCTGCCTAAAACAGTGCCGACGGTTTCTTGAGTATTGACCTGCTTGGTCACCCCAAAGTCAATCAGGAAATAACGATCGTCGGCGGAGCGATGCATGATGTTATGGGGTTTCAGATCGCGGTGAATGACGCCTTGGGTATGGATATAGTCCAAAACGGGCAGAATGCTGGAGAGAAAGTGCCTTAGTTTGGTTTCGTTATAGATCCCTTCACGTTTCAATTCTTGAAAAAGATTATGACCCTCAATAAATTCTTGGACGAGATATTGACGGCCTCCTTCATGGAAGTAGGCGAGCAGGTTGGGAATTTGCGGATGGGTGCCGAGTTGAAAGAGCTGTTGGGCTTCTTGGGTAAACAGGTCTTGGACTTTTTGCTGGGCTCCTGGGCTATCCGGGCTTTGGTAGGTTAGTTGTTTAACGACGCAGGTTTCGTTAAATCGCTCAAGATCTTCGGCTAAATAGGTAATGCCAAACCCACCTTGCCCTAGGGGTTTGATGATGTGATATCGATGGCGCAATATGCCGATCAGGGGTTGGCCACAGTTCTGGCAGGTTTCATGGCCATCCAGATTCTGGGGATGGGTGCAAGTGGGGTTCAGACAATGGAGCATAGACGTTTTTTGGACGGGAAATCCTCAGACGGCTCCAGATTTCACTAGGGTGGCTGTCTGAATCAAAGGTGCCAACTTTACATCGCTTTATATCTAGAATGCCCGGTTCTAAGGGGGAGTCGTCTTGGCTTGGTGGATCTATGTTGATTAGCCAATGGTATGAAGGGGTGAGGTCAGGACATGGAGCTTGATAACTTTGCCCAGATATTAAAGATGAGAGCGTCGGGCGCACGAGACAGGGTACCAACCGGGGTTTGAATGAGTAAGTGGGAGTAGGTTTTGCCTTCAGTCTCATTTATAGTCGTTGATAACTGCTTATTTATGCTCATAAAATTTGATGACTTTCCTCACATTACTTAGTAATTCTATTCTTCCGGCGGCCATAACACCTCTTTTTACGGTGTTTATTCCAGTGGTGATGGGCTGGATATTAGGATTTATCCCGGCTGAACAAAAAAAGCCAAGTGGGGAACATCGCTGAAACTGGTGGTCGAATCGGCAGCGTTTGCTTTTGTTTTTAGTAAATCACCGAAGGGCCCTGATACGGAGTCGATTGGTCCACTCTACGTCGTTGTACTGGTGGGGCTATCGGGCATGATGGTGGCGGATATAGTCCAGATGCTGACAACGACTGAATTAGATGAAGCCCGGTGGCAAGACAATCGCAAAGGTTTGATGGATAAGGTGCGGGTTACATGGATTGATGGGGGGTTGAAAAAATCTCTGAAGGAGCAGACTCGGATCTCGGTGAGATTGGAGTAGAGGCCTAAGATGGTGGGGGTGAAATGGCCAAGCGAGGGAGAAGAGCAACAGTTGTTGCCCCCTGGTACGTGCTTACTGGATCGATTCGCCAATTTAGGCAGTGGGGGAACGTTGCTGGTGCTGGGAAAACCGGGTGCCGGGAAAACGACGTTGCTGTTGGAGCTAGCGCAAGATTTATTGAAAGCGACTGATTTTCGAGAACTAAAACAACCGATACCGATTGTGTTGAATTTGTCGGCTTGGGGCAGTCAGCGGTTCCCTGCAGATGGAACGCTAGTCTTTACCAAGTGGCTGCTGGAAGAGCTATGGCAGCAATATCTAGTTCGCATAGAAGTGGGGAAAACTTGGCTGAGGCAAGAGAAATGGACCTTGCTGTTAGACGGTTTGGATGAAGTCAAACCCCAATATCGTGATGCTTGTGTAGACGCATTAAATCAGTTTCGGCAAAAATTTGGCAATATCGAAATCGTGCTGTGCTGCCGAATTGCTGACTATAAAGCACTGAACACAAGATTAAAAGGGTTTCAAGCAGCGGTGTATGTTCAACCTTTAAAAGACAAGCAGGTGAATGAGTATTTACAACAGGGAGGGGAAGCACTCGTTGGTTTAAAAAAGGCCAATTCTTCAAAGGTCAATTCTTCGCTGCGGGATTTAACCAATACGCCGCTTTTTCTGAGGATTTTGACTTTGGCCTATTGCAATCGCTCACCTCAGGAGTTACTTCATTTAGATAAAGACCAGAAATTAAGCCTCCTGTTTGAACGCTATATTGAACGAATGTTTGCTCAGCGACCTTTGTCTTCTGAGAAAGAACAGCAACAAATGTTGCGCTGGCTCCGAGGAATAGCCAAGAAAATGGGGACCGATAAAGAATTTTTGATTGAGCGAATGCAACCCAAAGATTGGTTAAAAACAGCAAGAGACAAATATCTTTATGGGCTGATTTATGGGCTAATTTCAGGATTGATTTTTGGGCTAATTTTAGGGCTAATTGGAGGACTGATTTATGAGCTGACTGGAGATGTGATAAGAGGAGAGATTTTCGATTTGATTTGCGATTCGACTATCGATGCGACTTGCAATTCGAATTTTAAGCCGATTTTTGAGCTGATTAGAGGGCTTAGATGGCTACCCGAAGGGCTAATTTCTGGGCTAATTTTAGGGCTAATTTACGGGCTGATTGGAGGACTGATTGGAGGACTGATTGGAGGGCAAAAACCTATTGTTCTTGTAGAAGCTTTAAAAATTTCAATGTCCCGAACAACGGGACGAGACATTTTGGCGTCGTTGAGAAGAGAGCTAACTTATGGACTAAATAGAGGGCTAATTGTTGGGCTAATTGTTGGGCTAATTTTTGGGCTAATTGTTGGGCTAACTAGAGGGCTAATTGGAGGGCTGATTTTCGGACTGATTGGAGGGCTGATTTTCGGACTGATTTTTGGGCTAATTTTAGGGCTGATTGGAGGCTTAAAAGTCGATATTATAAAGCGGACTTTCCCAAATCAAGGTATTTGGGAATCTCTCAAAACTATGGTGATCACGGTTACAATATCGATTTTTTTTACGATTATTATTTATTTTTTCTTGAAAAATATTTTGCTTTCGTCCTTAGACCCAAATTTAGTGAAACGCGTTATTCGATTAGTCATAGGGTTACCAATCATGGGAGCTTTTCTTGCAGGAGGAGGACTAACCTCTATTCAGCACTTTGCGATGCGTTTAGTCCTTTACCACACTAAGCAAATCCCCTGGAATTTTGTCACCTTTTTTCAGCAAGCGGAAGATCGCCTTTTTATCTACCGCACAGGTGGTAGCTACGTCTTCGTTCACCGCTACCTCCAAGAACATTTTGCCAACCTATCCTTCGACGAAACCTAACCCTCAAGCATTCCGCGCCCGACAAAATAAATTTGGAAGCTGTCGCCGCAAAAACGTATAGCCAAAGGTAAACCAGTAAAAGATATTGACCAACACCACCAACCCTTGGCCCCAAATATTACCCAAAATCGGAAATGTCAACACAGAAGTCCCCAACACCAGCAGCATCTCCACAAACGCTACTTGCCGACCATAATGCTTTGGGTCCCAATAAGACAGGGGACTAATCAGCCGATATTGACTCAACGGCAGAAAATGCTTATGAGCATCGTCATTATGAACCGGCAAATCTCCCAAAGAGTGGAGAATCATACTGATAAAAAACAACGCCGCAGGCATCCACCCCAGTTGCCAACAGCCCCACGCCGCCAGCCCTGCCAATGGAATGGAATGGCATAAATCGATGCAAGCTTGCCAGAAAGGATGATAGTAAGCTTCCGTCCAGATTTGGCCTTCTGGTAATTTCCGAATCCCCTTCACCCAGGCATAAAACACAAACATGGGTAGATCTGGGGCAATGGCTCCTGCCGTCACCGCCAACACCGCTGGCTGCTCCGTCACATTCATCAGCAGAGCAAGGTTGATAATCGTGTGGCTAGGCGTGTTCACGGGGTTTTTTCAAGTAATTCAGTATGACTCAAGATAACACTCGGTGAGTTGACGCTTCACAGCCCCTGATGAAAACGTGGGTCAAAGTTTACTTCTCTGCATTAGGCCCCCCCGACCCCCTTTTCTTGAATGCTGTAGGCTATATGCTGGGGGAAGAATGCTGTGTTATGGCCTTTGGCATTCAAGGAGTTGTTGCAAGAGTTCAGTTAAGACGTCTCCAACAGCATTCCTAAAAGAGTGATCAGGGGAGCGTTGTAGTCAATGGCATATTCATTGGTGGCATAGGACTTTTCGCTGTCGAGATAGCTGCGAATGCCTAACCCTTTGGGGGCAATATTATCCTGGGCTCCATCATTAGGCCCTCCGACCACTAAACCCGGAATGTTGATTTGCTTCGCTCTGGCAAAGAGGTGGTTCACCTTTGCCACAGGATGAGTACCCACCCCCGTGACAAAGGTTTGATCAAAGTGGTTGCGACCCATCATGTAGTGGAGCTGATCGAGAGCGGCTTCTTTATATTTCTGCTCTTGGGTGAGGTGATAGGCATGGACTAAGGTAATGCCTTCTTCGACTGTCATTTTGTTGGACCCCCAAATAAAGCGATGGTTGGCTAGCCGATAGCCACTTCCTTCGACCCGCCCCATAATTTGATCGGCACGGTCTAGAAGCTTTTGCTGAATTTGAGGTTTGAGCTGGTTGGGGTCCGCCTTGGCATAGAACAGATAATCGACCATGCCTAGAGTGGAGGCATCCTTCCACTCGTAGAGGTTAAAGGGCATCTGATCGAAATGGTCCACCAGATATTGCTCAAACTTTGAGTCTCCAGTGGTCAGAAATAATTCGGCGGCGGCCCAGTAGCGATCGTCAATGTCCGTTTTCAAACTGTCCTCGATGTCAATTTCAGATAGGAGATACTTACCAGAACCACTATCGTCGCCGTCAATCCAGCCTTCTTGCATTTGGTCTTGAGTCTGCAAATAGTCCCAGGCTAGCTGAGCGGCATCTAGGTAGGTTTTGGCCTGTTGGGGGTCCTTGTAAATCCGACCGGCCATGGCCATCACTGCGGCGAATTTCCCGGTTTCAGGGGTAGACACGCCGTACAGGTAGCGAGTTTGTTTGTCTTCATCGGGGGCTTTGCCAATGGGCCATTCCTTGCCTGAAAGCTTGCGATAGACCCCACCATCTTGGCGCTGCGTGGAGAGCAGCCAGTCTAGCCCGACTTTCATCTCATCTAGCAAGTCGGGGAGCTGGTTGCCACTTTCGGGAATATCTAACTGGTCGTCAGTAAAGTTTTGGGGATATTGCTCGTACAGACTGAATAAGCTGCCGATAGTGACCGTTGTGGTCGCCACGTATTTGCCGTAGTCCCCTGCATCGTGCCACCCTCCTTGGCTTTGCACTGTATCGCCCGCTTTGTGAAAGGCGTCATCATGGGCGATTACGGCATCTTTGAGATGACAGGGAGGGTGATAAATTCCGGTAATTGGATCAAAGATGGCGACGCCGCAGCGCTGTAAATAATAGGTGCGTAGGAGCTTGGTAAAGGTGTCTTGATAGATATCCTGGCCAATTTGGAAAGGGACTGATTTTAAGTCGCCCGCTTGCAGGTAGTATTCACCGGATCGTTTGAAGTTGGAAAAGTCTAGGGTTTGGATGCGATCGCGACTCTGTTCATCCAATTCAGCGGGCCCAGGCTGGATCGTAGCCACTGTTTTCCCCGATTGACGGTCAATGACGTTGGTTGTAATAGGTGCATTGTCTTCTGCATTGAGTAAAAAGGCCACCTTGTCCCAGTTAGCGCGATACCCAACTTGGTTGAGCACAATTTTAGGTGCAAAGTCCTCGGCGAGCTGCTGGCTACAGACCCACTTAGCCACCCCAATCGTTAAGGCGACTGAGGCGATAAAACAGATCAATAGCGTCCGTAACTTACGACGTCGACTCATTGGTTTGATCCCCCCGATCAATCACATCAAACACAAACTGGTTTTCTCCCAAGACCGTTCCTAGCCGATCCTTGAGGGTGGCGGTGACGGTGTAGCTACCCAAGTTCTGGGGCTGGAAAAAGATCTTATCTACAGGCTGACTGCTATCGGCAGCCAAATTAATCCGACTTTGACCGGATTTAAGGCGTTGTTGATTCTGGCGCAGGGCATAGGTAAAGATGGCCTCTGGATAGTCTTTCCACAAATCGTTGATGGCCCAGAGTTCCAGCTCTACCGTTTCTCCCAAGGTCCAGGTGAGTTGCGGCCACGCAATACTGGGTAAGACCGGCTGATAGGCCCATTTCAGGGCTTCATGGCCGGGCTTAGGCTGTCGCCAGTAATCGACAATGCCCCAGTTCATGGACGGCCAATCCTCCACAAACATAAATTGAAAAATGGATGAAACGGGCTGATAGCGCTGGCGACGATAGGCTTCGGCGGCAAACTGAATCAGTTGGGACTGGTACTGCTGGGTGTTGTCGATAAACTCCTGGGTGGTGTTGCCCATGGGCACCTTGGCAATGTTGAAGGTTTCATGGCGTTGAAAGTTGTGATAGAGCCACTTATCCCATTCCGCTTCTGTATCCGGCCATAGCTCGTCCTCCGTAAAGATGCGCCGCAGGGAATCTATATGGGGTAAAGCTTGAGCGCCAAATTCGGAAATAATCGCTTCTGTAGTTGGTTCTGCATATTTATACATCGTGTGGGAATACCAGCCCCACCAGGGATGCTCCCCGACGGTAGATACGGGATGGAGCAGACGGGTCGGGTCTTCTCCTTGGAGATTGGCAAACAGTTTGGCATCTAGCTCGCGATTTTGCTCTGGATTATAGGACTCGTACTTATACTTCATCCAGTCCGCATCCCAGGGTGGCTCATTATGCAGACTCCAGGCCAGAATCGACGGATGGTTGTAAAGGTAACCAATCATGTCCTTGGCTTGGCGGGTGGCTTCTTTGAGAAATTGGGGCGTATCTTCGTAGCCCCACTGCAAGGGGAAGTCTTGCCAGATAAATACGCCGTTGCGATCGCACAGTTCATAAAACTCCTTGCCGATCACATGGGCATGAACCCGCACCGTATTGATATTGACCGCTTTCATCAGGTCAATATCCGTCTGGTATTTGTCCGGCGTCATTTCACTCAGCCATTGGGTGGCAATGTAATTGGTGCCTCGCAAAAATAGGCGGCGACCATTCAGTCGCCAGATTTTTTCTGTCGGGTCAAACTGAATGGTGCGAAATCCAAACACATCAGAAGCCTTATCCAGGAGCCGATTGCCATCGGCTAACTGTACCGTGAGGCGATATAAATTGGGGTCTCCATGCTCCCAAGACCACCAGAGTTTCGGGTCATCTACGGGAACCTCTAGCTTTAGGTGATTGGCCCCTTGATGCAGGGTTCGCTGCACTTGAATGGGGCCAATCGGTACCCCTTCAAAGTTCTCTGGCTCTAACTTCATATGGGCATCTAGAGTGGTCTTGCCCAGCCCTGGAGAGTTGACCACCAGATCCACCTTGGCCGTTGCCTGTTGATGGTCGGTATCTAACTCCGGGGTGATTTGAAGTGTTTCAATGGCGACTTGATCCGAGACTTGCAAAAATACGGGTGCCCAAATACCCCCGGTGTTTTTCTCCTGGCCGCGATCGGTCCATGCCCCACCCGGACGGGTATCGTGGTGGCTAAAAATGCCTTTAATCAACCGTTTACGCAGGGACCAATCCTGGCCTTCAGGCTCCAAGGGGCTATTGACCCGGACTAATAATTCATTCTGACCTGTAAACATTAGGGCCTTAGACACATCAAAGGAAAAGGGCTGAAAATAGCCCTCGTGAAACCCTAAATATTGTCCGTTTAGCCAAACATCGGCGGTGTAGTCCACCCCCGAAAAAACGAGGCGGGTAATCTTTCGACGCCATCGATCGTTAGCGCGAAATTGATGGCGATACCAAACCACCCCCGATGCATCTTGCCCCTGTAGATACCAGTTGGAGGGCACGGTAATCTTTTGCCATTGTCCTTGCGGTAGGGGTGGGAGATCTGGGCCACTTGGCTGTAGCACTAGCTTGTCTGCCGGGGGCTGCGGATCGGCTTGAAACTCCCAGGTTCCCGCCAAGGACGTTTGATTGACCGTCTGGGTAACCGTCGGAGTCCAGTAAGCTTGGGCATGGAATAAGTGAGGATTGGCGATCAGTCTAGGATGCGTGGCAGTTAAGCATCCTAGGAACATTCCTATCGCAAAAAGAATTAAAAACGGTCGGTATCGTCGCCTTTTCGACATCTTGCTACCAGAGACAAGTCAATTTATGGCCCTAGAGTTCCCCTACCGTTGCATGAAGCGACAGTCTTGATTTACTCCTCTGCCTAAAAAATCAGGGAAATTGGGAAGGAATGGCAACATTCTGTTGCGTTTTCCAGCAGCGGATTCATTTATCGGTAGGATTGGAGGCGGTTATCTCTCGGAAGATTTGCCGAAAGTCCTCTGATAGCAGGCTTAGCGAGATGGCCCCTGTAGGGTTGAGGAGCGAACAGTTGAAACGACGCAATTTATTACGAAATTCGGCCGTGGGTGCGATCGCAACCACCACCCTCGCGGCCTGTCGGCGTTCCTCTACGACTAGCTCCGGTTCCCTACCCCGAGTCCGCTGGCGGATGGCCACCAGTTGGCAAGAATCCTTAGACACGATCTATGGCGGTGCCAAAACCATTAGCGATCGCGTCAATGCTATGACCGATGGTCGGTTTCAAATTCAGGTCTCACCGGGGGGCGAAATTGCCCCACCCTTAGAAGTTTTAGACACGGTTCGCTCCGGTAGTGTCCAATGTGGTCATACCGCTAGTTACTACTACATTGGTAAAAACCCCGCTCTGGGGTTTGCCACTGCCGTTCCCTTTGGCTTGACTGCCCAGCAGCAAAATGCCTGGCTCTATCATGGCGGTGGTCTGGAAGCCATGCAAAAAATTTATGCAGATTTTGGCGTCATTAACTTCCCGGCGGGTAACACGGGAGCGCAAATGGGCGGCTGGTTCAAACGCCAGATCAAAACGGCTAGCGATCTAAAAGGACTCAAAATGCGGATCCCTGGTTTAGGGGGTGAAGTGATGCGGCAGCTAGGAGTCAATGTGCAAGTCCTGCCCGGTGGCGATATTTTTCTGGCCTTAGAACGAAACACCATCGACGCCGCAGAATGGGTGGGACCCTATGATGACCAGAAACTCGGTTTACAAAAAGCCGCCAAATACTATTACTATCCCGGCTGGTGGGAACCTGGTCCTACCCTCGATGTCCTAGTCAATCGCCAAGCTTGGGATAAATTGCCCAAGGAATACCAAGAAATCTTCAAAACGGCGGCCTACGAAGCCAATATCAACATGTTGGCCGCCTATGATGCCTTAAACCGTGATGTTATCTCTCAGTTAGTGGCAGGGGGGACGCAACTCACTCGCTATAGCGACGATATCCTGCAAGCCGCCCAAAAAATCTCCTTTGAGATCTATGAGGAGAACGCGGCAAAAGAGGCTAGCTTTAAAGAGATCTACGAACCCTGGAAAGCCTTTCGCGAGAAGGTTTACCAGTGGAATAAGGTCAACGAGCTAAGCTTTGCCAATTTCATCATGCCTAAAGCCTAAAGTCCATGTGAGGTCTAGAAACTGAACCTTATTATTTGTAAGACTCACCTTATCCCAGCGGTTGGCCAAAATACGATCTGAGCATTGTCACAACCCCAAATCGTGATGGTCCCCGATTTGAGATATTCTTAAAGACTATGAAGCTGTTATAAACGGGTAGCGTATCTAACGGTTGCTGAAAAGGGTGTGTCGTTGACTGACCAGCAATTCTGAAGATTCAAATTCTCGTCTGTAATTGAGACATTCGGTTTAGGGACAAAGCATGAACATTGTAATATTGGGCGGTGATGGGTTCTGCGGCTGGCCAACTGCGCTACATCTATCCAAACTTGGCCATGATGTTGTCATTGTGGATAATTTATCCAGGCGCAACATTGATAATGAGTTGGAGACCAACTCGTTAACCCCCATTAGTCCGATTTCGATTCGCCTGAAAACCTGGCAAGACATAACAGGCAAGCATATTCAGTTCTATAACTTCGATATCGCGGCGGAATACGATCGGCTCTTAAATCTGTTTTGCACCTATCGCCCTGATGTGGTTGTGCATTTTGCTGAGCAACGGGCTGCACCGTATTCCATGAAGTCATCCCGGCAAAAGCGCTACACGGTTAATAACAATCTCAATGCGACCAATAACGTTTTAGCCGCCATCGTTGAATCTGGCCTGGATATCCATGTGGTTCACCTGGGCACCATGGGCGTTTATGGCTATGGTACTGCTGGCATGAAGATTCCTGAAGGCTATCTTGATGTTCAGGTGGTGATTGATACCGGTGAGGTGGTTGAAAAGCAAATCCTCTATCCTGCGGATCCGGGCAGTGTTTATCACATGACCAAAACCCAGGATCAGCTCTTCTTCTACTACTACAACAAGAATGACAAGATTCGAGTCACCGACTTGCACCAAGGTGTAGTCTGGGGAACGAATACAGAAGATACAAAGCAGGATGAACGCCTGATTAATCGCTTTGATTATGACGGTGATTATGGGACTGTCCTGAACCGATTTCTGATGCAGGCCGCCATTGGCCACCCCTTAACAGTGCATGGTACGGGCGGTCAGACCCGAGCATTTATTCATATTCAGGACACTGTTAAATGTATTCAACTAGCCGTTGAGAACCCCCCTGAAGCTGGAGAGCGGGTCAAAATATTTAACCAAATGACTGAAACCCACCGGGTGAGGGATTTGGCCAAGATTATTGCAGATATTACTGGGGCTAAGATTGACTACTTAGAAAATCCCAGAACAGAGGCAGCAGAAAACGAATTATTTGTTGAGAATAAGTGCTTTATGGATTTAGGTCTGCAACCGACGAAGTTAGATGTTGGCCTGATGAAAGAAGTAACTGAAATTGCAGCGAAGTATAAAGATCGGTGCGATCACTCCAAAATTCTATGTACGTCTAAGTGGCGTAAATAGGCAGATTCAATACTACCTAGCTGAATTTGAGCAAATAGCGACGGTCTTTTTAGGCCGTCGCTATTTGCTTAAGGAGTCAAGCTGGCGTCACTAGTCTTTTGATTTCTTTCTCCGTTTGTAGATGCCGAAGATAGCACCGCCAATCAGCAGTCCAGCCATTGTAGATGGCTCAGGTACTTTTTCTGGAGGCTTGGTGGGAGGCGGTGTTGGAGTGGGTGTCGGGGTAGGAGTAGGTGTGGGTGTCGGCGTTGGAGTAGGAGTGGGTGTCGGCGTTGGAGTAGGTGTGGGTGTCGGCGTTGGAGTAGGTGTTGGTGTTGGAGTGGGTTCTGGATCTCCACCTGTTGCGATCAAGGGAACAGCTGCTGCTGGTGCTAAAGCGGCTAGTACAGGAAAAGGAAAGCCACCCGGTGCAGCCCCCCCGGTTGGAGGTACGCCACCCAGACCGCATAATGCAGCATCTTCAAAAGCAGAAGGGCCACCAATTGCTGTGTCTCCAACAACACAGCAATCATCTATGACCGATTGAGCGACTAAGGATGATTCGGACGTGAACAAACCAGCATCATTTGCCGTGGCACGATTGTCAGCAATAAGAGTGGAGCCCAGTGTCAAGGTTTGGGATGGATTGGAGATCTCTGGATTAGACTGGGATGTCAAATTTGGATCAGACTCTTGGGTGCAATTACTAATAGCGTTGGGTATTGTTAGACTGCCCTCGGTTTCTGATTGATCAAAGTTGAGTTGCGCGGCGTGTAGGGGCAGTGTGTGCATAACACCCGCTAGGGTGATGGCGAGGCCAATCGTTTGAGATGGATGTTTATTAATGTTGTTCATTTGCGTTTACTCCCTATTTCCCCAGGATCAATCTGAAGAAGAGCTATAGCTGGATCAAGGGACGGACCTCGAAGGAGCCAGCTGTTGTTTGAGGTGTTGAGAAGGAGTGAGTTTACCATAAGGCTGGGATAGGTTGAGGAGGTTCAGCCGCGGGTTCCGGAGGTACGACCACTGGAGGCTGTTGTGTAAACTTAGAAATGCAGCATACTTTCGTGGCACTAATGCCTTCGTATTGAGTCACGCTTAAGCCTGTTCCAAGAGATAGCTTTAGCCGATTCACGGAATTGGCGGCAACGGTTGTTGTCAACGATGAACCGTCCGGTGCAACAATCGTAATCTGATTGCCTTGAATGTTAGAAATCGTTCCTTCAAAAATGCGAGCAATTCGAGGGGGACGGAGTTGGGTGAGTGTGCCGTTGGCATCCGCATTAAAGGCTACAAAGTCTCCTGGGCCTAAAGCCATGGAAGCGGTTAAATCACTGGAAACCGAGTATGTCTGATAACCCCCACTTAAATGTCTAATTTCCAGGGTGTTGAGGCCTGCTGACCGAACGATACCGTAATTTTGAGGAGCTTGTCCTACGGCAGTAGTCGGCGAAATAGACTCTGCAGAAGCTGCTGGGGTGATAACAATTGTTGGGCAAAGGGAGACAACACCAACCAAAACCGATAATCTGGCCACTCTCATTAATTTATCCATGAGTGCTCTCGCTTTTAGAAAATATAGGTTTTAGGATGCCCCCGCAAGTCCGTTTTGTGAAACAAGAAATGCTGTGATCTAAATTACACTCCATAAGGATAGCCAAAGAAAATAAAAGTGGCAACACAAGAGAAATCAAATGAAAAGATTCTTTTGAATAGGGAAATTTTAATATGAATCTTAGGGAAAAAGAAGTTAGATTCACTGAATAATTTATACCCTGCTGCCGCACTCAATAAAATATCTTGTCACAAAACTACTCTCAGAGTGTGAGGGACTTATGAGGTATGGGGTGGGATAAATTATAGAAGTTTAAATAAAATATTTTCTGCGAGAATTAAAATTTTTCATTATGGGCTCTTTGACTGAAGGCAAGGTGAAAAGTCTTGAGCCATAAGGCTTTTAGCAACTGTAGCTATTTTACGCTCTTGAAAATACCTCGTTATACTATTTATTAAGCAGCAAAGACAGTTCTGTCTCTCAAACGCAAGAGACCACGGGAGAGAACAGTACTGTCGAACTCATCAAAAAAATATTCTCTCCAGAAAGACTCTAATTGTTGATGTAATTTGGCGTGGAAACAGCAGATAAATCTTAAAATATGGTGTGCAAGAACCGACTCAGGCTCGTGAATTCATTCCCTAATCGATTTGCAAGTTAGTATTTTGATGTATGTAGGGTCCTGAGCCTTCTCCTTTGAGGTCACGATGAAATCTGAACTTGATGAACAATCCTTATCTTTGATGCAGGCTTATGAGCAGTCAGAGTATACGCCTCTAGGAAGTCCAGAGAATCATCAGTCTGCTGGTAAGCAAGGACTCAACGTTCGGCCCTTGTGGCGATTGATTCGTCGCAATATATTGCTGATTGGTGGGATTAACATCTTAGTGGCTGGGTTGACGATTTATTTAGTTCTGAGTCGCCCCTTAACCTATGAAGGGGAGTTTCAGCTGTTAGTGGAGCCAGTGACAGAAACGGGTCGATTGACCGATCCTTCTGTGTTGTCTCGTGATGGCAATATTCCCAATCAAGAAGGGCTAGACTACTCAACGCTAATTCGAGTCCTCAGAAGTCCTAAAGTCTTGGCGGGAATTTTGAAGCAAATTGAATCGAAATATCCAGTCAGCTACAACGAATTGCTGAAAGATATGAAGGTTGAGCGCATCGGTCAGGACGAGTTTGAGAAAACCAAGCTGATTCGAGTCAGTTATGAATCAGCCGATCGCGTCAAAATTATCTACGTGCTGGAACAATTGGCCAACGGCTATCTCAAATACAGTCTTGAAGATCGTAAAAGCCGTATTGGAGGTGGGGTGGCTTTTATTGAGCAACAACTACCAGAGCTGAGGCAACGGGTCAACAGTTTGGAAGGGCAGTTGCAAACCCTCCAACAGCAAGAGCGCATTAGCGATTTGGATAGTGAAGGGGTTGAATTAGCGAAGCAAGCGAGGGAACTAGAAACTCAGCGGTTAGAAACCCAACGGAATTTAAGAGCCCAGCAAAAACTGTATGCCAATTTGCAGAAACAGCTAGGGTTAGCACCCAATCAAGTGATTGCTGCATCGTCTCTCAGTGAAGATCCACGTTATCAAGAGTTGCTGAATCAGTTGAAGCAAATTGAGACTCAGTTGGCGCAAGAACGAGCTCGTTTTACAGATGCCAACCCGGTGGTTCAAGAATTACGAGAACGCCAAAGAAATCTGCAGGCTTTATTGAACCAGGAGACGCGTAAGCTTGTCAGCCAAAGTCGCGCTGGTTCGTCTGGTGCGAATGCTTTACCTCAGTTTCAAAATTCTATTCAACGCTCGTTAAGTCAGCAAATGATCGACACGTTGAATGAAATTCAAGTCTTAGAAATACGCAATCAGGCATCGGTCCAAGCGGCTGCTACAGTGGATGCGCAATTGCGCCGATTCCCTGCCGTAAAGCGTAAGTATGAGCAACTGAGTCGTCAGCTAGAAATTGATAAGTACCTATCCAAAATCAATTACATAATCTTTTCCGAAGCCCTTAAGGATTTTGTCGATGTACAGACTCAGGCTGCCTAAACACTTGTAGGCAGCAAATTCAATCCACTCATATTTCATAAAACGCCAGAAAATCTCAATCAAATTCAGATGCGGTGAATAGGTAGGTAGCCAGAAAATTTCGACATTCTTGGCTTTCCAGTCCTCAATTTTTTCTTCAATTTCAGCGTTTTTATGGACGCTGGCTTGATCCATCACCACAACCGTGTGTTGATCACAGGTCCTACTAAAATCATCGATACAGGCCACCACCACAGCACTGGTAATACTCTTGTCAAACACATAGGAAGTGAGGTCATTGTGCCGATTCATCAACCCCAACACGTTGAATCGACTGCTGCGTTGACTGGGAAGTCCTAGTGTTTCCCCTTTCTCCTGCCAAGCATAGGGGACATACGGCACTAAGCAAAACCCGCTTTCATCGAGATATCTCAGGTCCAGCTCACCTTTTTCCTCTTGGCGCTTCAAGACCTCTAACTGATGACGTTTGGTTTCATACTCCACTGGGTCTGGCTGGCCTGCAACGACCCGCCTGAGACGACGCCAGCTCATGGAACATGATTTGAGGATGCGCTTGAGGGTGGTTTTGCTCACCGCTATGTTCCAGGCTTCTTTGATCTTGGCCAACACAGCATTGAGGTTATGCGGAGTCATTTTTGCCCACGCTCGGATTTGCTCCTTCTGCACGTCATTCAACTTAGGTTTACGGCCCCGGCCTGGCTGATCATACAGACCCACTAAGCAGTGGTTGTCCCAATCATCTAACCAGGTATAAACCGTTTTTCGGGTGACGGCAAAGATGCTCATTAACTCTGTGACATTGAACCCTTCAAAACTCAACAGAATGCAATGGGCACGTTGACGGACTTGGTGGTGATAACTATGGCGATGAATCCGGCTGAGTAAATGGATGGTCTCTGGGCTCAATCCCTGAATAAAACGTTGTTTCATTGGGCTACAAGCTATTCGCTATCAACTGAACTGAAACCACTTATTATGATGTAAATATTTCTGGCTATCTACTTACTACAACTCTGAATCAGCTGTTATTAAAACGAGAAGCTTTAAAAGTTGAAGCTGCGCAAAGAGAAATCCCTTGGCAAATTCCGACGGAACCACAGCTCAGAACCGATGATGAGGGTAACTTGGTCTTGCCGGAGCAAAGTCGGACTAAAAAAATTGCCTTGGGTGTGATTGGTGGTTTTTTGCTAGGGTTAGGCGCTGCACTCTTGCGAGAGAAACACCGAGATGCCTTTTTTAGTATTGATGATTTAACGGATCAAACTCGGTTGCCCTTATTGGGGAGTTTACCGTTTAATCAAGCCATTGAAGCCATCGATAAGAACCCCAATGGTAGTGAGTTTGGGGAAGCCTCTGTGGCGAATCATCAAAACCAAGCCTTTTTGCAAGCAGCAGAGGCCCTGTATACCAAGATCCGGTTTTTGCCGATCGAACCCCCTGTACGGTCCTTGGTGATCAGCTCTGTGGCAGCTCGGGATGGCAAGACCACCGTGGCTCTCTATCTGGCCCAGTCTGCTGCCCGCATGGGACAACGGGTGTTGCTAGTAGATGCCAATATGGCGTTTCCCCAACTCCATACCCGCTTAGGTGTGCCCAATGCGGAGGGATTGAGTGATGTGATCGATCGCAACCTGGATCCGAATGAGTTGATTCAACGGGTGCCCTATCAGAAGAACCTGTCGTTGCTGACTGCGGGACAAACGGGGTCAAAGGCTAATAAGTCTTCGGCCTCCAATCAAATGAAGTATTTAATGGAACAACTCCAGAGTACGTTTGATTTAGTCATTTATGACACGCCCTATCTTCAGGGGCATGCAGATGCAAATTTCTTATCGATCAATGCGGATGGATTGTTAATGGTGGTGGGGATTGGTAAGACACAGCAGTCTAGTTTGATCAAAATGTTGAAAGATCTCCAGGCTTCGCGGTTGCCTATTTTGGGACTGGTTTCTAATTTTTCTGGAGAAGATGCAAGTGGCGGCTCTGAGGAAGAATATATTGATGATGACTATTTTGATGCAGAAGAATTAGAGGATGAGTTTGATATTTTCAGGGTCAGTCCTCGGCAGTAAGGTATGCCTTGGTTTGACGGGTGTTCAAGTCCTTGGCATAAGAGAAAATTAGGTTGAGCATCCAGGGAAAACTAGGGATAAGCCTTATCTGCAATAGCAGACTGGTTAGTCCTCATGCGTAAGGCGAAATTACTGTGTTGTTGAGTCGGTTGGTCTCTCTGTTTAGTAATATTTTGCTGTGGGGTAGTGCTGTACTCCTTGGCATTCCCAGTCTTGTCTTTTGTATTGAGTGTTTAGTTGGAGCTGCGACTATCCGGCATCAGGAGGTGGATGAGGAAGAGGTGATGTCTCCCCTCAGCCTCAATATTCTGGTGCCAGCTCATAATGAGGCGGATCATATTGGGGCAACTCTGGATGGATTGTTAGAGCAAGTTGCAGAGGCCTCTCAAATTATAGTTATTGCGGATAATTGTTCGGATCAGACAGCGACGATCGCGCGCTCCTGTGGGGTTACGGTTCTAGAGCGGGAGGATGCGAACTGTCCGGGCAAAGGATATGCCCTAGATTATGCAGTGAAGCATATACAGGCGAACCCTCCTGAGGTGGTTATCATTGTTGATGCTGATTGTCAGTTGATGCCAGGAACGATTACCCGATTGGCTCAGCAAGTGGTGCAGCAACAGTGCCCGATTCAGGCGACCTATCTGATGGATGTGGGAGCGGAAAGTGGTATCACCGATCGCATCTCTGTTTTTGCTATTAAGGTGCGGAATTGGGTGCGGTCGGTTGGGATTACCCAGCTGGGCTATCCCTGTGTTTTAGCAGGGTCGGGGATGGCCTTTCCCTGGACTATTTTGCAGCAGGCCCCGTTGGCGGGCAGTAAGTGTGTGGATGATATGCAGCTGACGATCGATCTTGCGATCGCAGGTCATACTCCAACCTACATAACCACGGGCCGAGTCACCGGACGGCTGATGCAAAACCAGGCGGCTCAAAGCCAGCGTTCTCGCTGGGAACATGGCCATCTAGAGGTGATTCTGACCCAGGTTCCTAAGCTGCTAAGGGAAGCATGGCACCAGAAACGACTGGATCTTGTGATGCTGGCTTTGGACTTATCGGTCCCGCCGTTATCCCTGCTAGTGTTGTTGTGGTTGTTAGCGTTCAGTCTTTCTAGCCTGTTCTGGATCCTAGGCCTCGTCTCGTGGCTCCCTCTCTTGGTGTTGACCTTGATGGGTAGTTGCCTCAGTCTTGCCTTAGGTGCAGCCTGGTTCAGTGTTGGACGAGAAGATTTGCCCGTCTCGACGCTCTTTGTTATTCCGGTCTATCTTCTGTGGAAATTGCCGATATACTTCAAGTTTTTTGTCCAGCCCCAAACGCGCTGGCTGAAAACGGAACGAGATATTGAACCAGAAGCATCGAAGCAATAGGCGTCTAGAATAAATGCTAATTTATGAGGCTTCTACAGGGGTAGCAGGTTCGGTCACCGTCGGGCGTAGTTGCATACCAATCACTTGAGTATGGGTGCCGCGAGCCTGGGTGACGCCAATGGTGCGATCGGAAGCTTCAATCATGGGACGACGGAGGCTGACCACAATAAATTGGGCCTGCTTGGCCTGTTTCTGAATCATTTTGGACAGACGTTCTACGTTGGCCCCATCTAGAAACATATCGACTTCATCAAAGGCATAAAAGGGAGACGGCCGATAGCGCTGCAGAGCAAAAATAAAGCTCAGAGCGGTCAGAGATTTCTCGCCCCCGGACATAGAGGCTAAGCGCTGGACGGGCTTGCCTTTGGGGTGGGCCACGAGATTGAGGCCGCCCTGGAAGGGATCTTCGGGGTTGTCTAGCTGTAAATGCCCATCTCCATCGGAGAGTTCAGCGAAGATACTCTGGAAATTGACGTCAATGGCATCGTAGGCTTCGCGAAAGGATTGATAGCGTAAGGTACGGAAGTTCTCAATGCGCAGCAGGAGTTCCGTGCGCTCAGATTCTAGGGTGGTCAGTTTTTCGGTTAACTCAACCAGGCGTTCTTGGGTCCGCTCATACTCTTCGATGGCCAGCATATTTACTGGCTCCATGGCCTGGAGGCGCTTTTGCAGCTTTTGCAATTCCTCGCGCAGCTGCTCTAGGGTTAGGTCCTCAGGAATTTCCGGTAAGGGATCGGGGAGTTCTGTTGCTTTGGCTTGCAGCTGGGTTTGTAGCTGCTGAATGAGGTCTTGGTGCTCTTGCTGTTTATCCTGGGTTTTTTGAATTTGCCAGAGGAGTTGCTGATGGGCAGCGGTGCGCTCTTGTAAGTGTTTTTCGACGCGATCGCGCTCCTGTTTCTCACTCCCTAAGCGCTCTTCTAATTTGGCTAACTCGGTGCGCAAAGTGGCGATGGTGGCTTCAATTTGCTGCTGCTGGTCCTGATTTTCGGCTTTTTGAGTAGCCTGGGTTTCAGTTTGGGTCTGTAGGGTTTGCAACGTTACTTCCGCCTGCTCTTGTTTCTCTTGCAGACGCTCTTGCTGGCTGGTTAGCTCTTGAATGTGTTGTTGGACCTCGCGCAGGGCCTGTTCGCGTCCAGCCACAATGGATTCTTGGCCCTGAATCTGGTTTTGCAGGGTTTTCCATTCGCCATGGGTTTGGGACTGCTCCAGCTCTTCTAAAGCTTCCCGCAGCTGTTCTAATTCAGTTTCTTGTTGGGGGAGATCAGTTTGTAGGGTCTGGAGGCGATCTTGTGCACCCTTGAGGTCCGAGCCGTAGGTTTGTCGCTGTTTTTCCAGATGGGCTTGGCGATCCGCCAATACCTTGAGTTCTTTTTGCAACTGCTCGGTTTTGAGCTGAGCTTCACGATGCTGTTGCCGTAAGCCACTCAGCTCTTGATGTTTGCTGGCTAACTTAGCTTGAGTCTGCTCGATTTTGTTTTCAATGGGCTGGAGTAGGGTGGCAATTTCCGACAAGCGCTGTTTCAAAGCCATAATGGCGGCTGATTCTCCTGCTTCGCCGGTCCCAAAATGGAGGGTGTTATGGCGATTGCGGCTGCCGCCCGTCATGGCTCCAGTGGGTTCGAGCAGTTCGCCATCTAAGGTGACCATGCGGTATTTGCCGATATGGCGACGGGCATCACTTAGGGTTTTGAAGACGACGGTATTGCCAAACACATAGGCAAAAATCGGCTCATAGATGGGGTCAAAGTCGATCAGTTCAATGGCAAAATCGATGGCTCCCGAGGCGGTTAACGACGGCAGTCCCTTCGGAGGCCGCATTTTATTCAGGGGTAAGAAGGTAGCTCGCCCACCCCGCTCCCGCTTTAACAGTTCAATTCCGGCGGAGGCAACAGCGTCATCATCGACCACTAAGCAGCCGAGGCGACCGCCTGCTGCGACTTCTAAGGCGGTTTGATAATGAGAATCCACTTGCCCCAGTTGGGCTACTAAACCGTGGACCCCTGCTAACTTAGCCTTGCGAATAATATGGGTGGCATGGGTGCCCTGGACTTCTTGCTGAGCCTGTTCTTGAGCTTCTAGCTTATCAAGCTGACGCTGTTTCTCCTGTTGTTCCCGCAGCAGCCGATTTTGAGTTTCTTGTTGGGTATTGATGTCGTGATCGATTTCTGCGATCGCACCGGCACAATCTTGCACCTGCTCTTGCCGTTGCAAGACCTCAGCTTCTGCTGTTTCTAGCTGTACTTGGGTTTCCGTCACCTCTTGGGCGATTTGCTCTACCGATTGCTGCTGCAGATCGCTTTGGCGGTCTAACTGCTGGACCCGCTCTTGCAGTTGAGCCTGTTCGGCCCGCTGGGGTTCCAAGGCTTGCAGCACCGTTTTAATTTGCTGATTCAGGTGGGACTGCTGTTCGATCCAGGCATCGGCGGATTGGGCAATGGCTTGAGCCTGCTGTCGGGTGGTATCCAGAGCTTCCTGGGCCTGATTACGAGCTTGGGTTAATCGAGGAATTTCTGTGGTTTCCAAGGTTTGTCGCTGTTCCCCAACCTGCTGAATCTCGGCCTGGAGCGTTTGCAGTTGCTGTTGTGTATTTTGGATGGATTGGGCAATTTGCTCTTGGGATTGTTCTAGCTCCCCCTGTTGGCGCTGAAGCTGCTTGAGTTCGGCTTCCTGAGTGGCAATTTGAGCTTGGAGGGCGAGATGTTCTTCTTCCCCTAACGCTTTGACTTGGGCATTGAGGGTTTCCAGCTTCTGGGAGATTTCTTCTAGTTCTGTGGCGAGGGTGGTTGCTTCGATCTCCAGCTTGGCTTGGGTTTGCTGTTCTGTGGCCAGCTGTTTTTGCTTCTTGTCAATCTGAGCTTGTAAGTCGCGCCAGGCCAATACCCCTTCCCAGGCCGCTTTCGATTGCAGTTCGGTGCGCAGTTTCTGGTACTTTTCGGCTTTGATGCGATCGCGGGCGAGTCTTTCGCACTGATCATTCAGTTCCTGCTCAACGATGCGAGAACGCTCTTCCTGCTCCTTAACCGCATCTAGTTTGTCTTTGGCCTGATTAATGCGCCGATCAAAGTTTGCTACCCCGGCCAGCTCATCAATAATTTCTCGCCGCTGGCGGGCATTCATGGAAATAATGCTGGTGACGTCCCCCTGGAGAACGACGTTATAGCCCTCGGGATAAATCCGACGGCGATTGAGCTGCTCATGGAGCTGGGTGAGGGTACAGGACTCACCATTGATGGCATAGGAGGATGTATAAGTGCCTTGTTTGGTCACCCGTAGCTTCCGGGTTACCTGCCATTCATTGGGAGCAAGATTGGTTTCCGTATCCGGTTTTGGTATCACTGATACGGTGCTGGTATCGGTGTGTCGTTCCGCTTCTTCTGCCTCAGCGGCTTCTGCTGCTGCTAACTCTTCCAGCTCTTGGGGGGAGAGTTCAAACGTGACTGTGACTCGGGTTTCTGAGATCGCATGTCCCCGCTTAATTTGGGCATGATTCACCAAATCAGGCAGACGCTCAGCCCGCATCCCTCTTGATCCCGCTAGTCCCAACGCAAATAATAAGGCATCCAATAAGTTGGATTTACCCGATCCATTTGGCCCACTGACGACTGTAAATCCTGGCAATAGAGGAATGGCAGTGGTGCTACCAAAGGATTTGAAGTGAGAAAGCTCTAGCTGTTTTACGTACACAAATTACTTTGGTCGAACTAATGTGGCGAACTTCTAGGGAAAGCTAATTCCAAGACAAGATAATTAGAATTGCCAACAGGGTAGCACGACTGTTACAAGTTGCCAGATTGACTCTTTAGAAATTTGCGTTTCTTAGTACTTAATGATGTAAGGATTGTCAACCCACTGGAAAATAGCTCACCTTAGAGCACCAGTTGAATATCTTGATGAAACAGCTCAGGCTTTGAGCTAAAAGTGGCAATATGGATAGAAGCGATGCTATCTATACCGTCAGCATCATAGCGTAAATATCCTGACAGTTGATCATACAGAAAACGTTGCTGATGAGTGGTTGCGCCAACCCCTAATCCAAATTGTTCACTCGCTAAATGTATATCACCCCCAACATCCCAGCCCAAATCTGTAGCAGAAATCTGAATCAAATCTTTACCAGGTATAAAGTTAGTAATCGTATCAATACCATCCGTGATATTCAGCAAAATAAATGGATTTGAGCTGTCCTCTTGTATTAGAAAATCATTCCTAGCACTCCCCACCAGCATCTGATTACTAGGTCCACCTAACAACAAATCATTGTGTCTTAAATTAGAAGCGGGAGCAGCTTGCTCAATTCTCTGGTCACCATTTAGATCTTGCAGGAAAGTGGTCTCTAAGTTGGTGAGTTCTGTTTGACTGATACTTTGAGAGCTCTGATATGTACCCTTCGCATCTACCCGCCAGCTTAAATAGCGGCCATCAACATTTTTCCACAGTAGTTGAAAGCCTTGCCCTAATTTTTCTACACCAATCGCAGACCATCCAGAGAAGGTGTTTTCGCTGACCACATTTCCATTCAACCGGACAAACTGAGCCATTTCTCCTTGTCCTTGAATTTGATACCCAACCGCTGTCGTGAGTAATGAGGCAGTCCCCACTGCTTCTATCGCAGTTGAAGCCCACCCCATCTGTGTATCGCCATTTAGATCTTGCAGGAAAGTGGTCTCTAAGTTGGTGAGTTCTGTTTGACTGATACTTTGAGAGCTCTGATATGTACCCTTCGCATCTACCCGCCAGCTTAAATAGCGGCCATCAATATTTTTCCACAGTAGTTGAAAGCCTTGCCCTAATTTTTCTACACCAATCGCAGACCATCCAGAGAAGGTGTTTTCGCTGACCACATTTCCATTCAACCGGACAAACTGAGCCGTTTCTCCTTGCCCTTGAATTTGATACCCAACCGCTGTCGTGAGTAATGAGGCAGTCCCCACTGCTTCTATCGCAGTTGAAGCCCACCCCACCTGTGTATCGCCATTTAGATCTTGCAGGAAAGTGGTCTCTAAGTTGGTGAGTTCTGTTTGACTGATACTTTGAGAGCTTTGATATGTACCCTTCGCATCTACCCGCCAGTCTAAATAGCGGCCATCAACATTTTTCCACAGTAGTTGAAAGCCTTGCCCTAATTTTTCTACACCAATCGCAGACCATCCAGAGAAGGTGTTTTCGCTGACCACATTTCCATTCAACCGAACAAACTGAGCCGTTTCTCCTTGCCCTTGAATTTGATACCCAACCGCTGTCGTGAGTAATGAGGCAGTCCCTGACCCTTCAATGACTCTCGAATCAAGTGATTCAACACTTCCAAGGATGGAATACTGGCCCAAACTGCCATAATCAGAATAGCCTTGTGATCCACTGACTAAGGGATTATCTTTGCCCACACCATCAATGCGGATAAAGTAAGTTCCTGCAGTCAAGGACAAGTCTAAACTTGCGGTTAATAGATTGCTCGGGTTAGAAGATGCTAACAACGTGCCATTGGAGTTGTATAGTCCTGCCCAGATATCGAGGTTAGCGCCTTGAGCATCTAAATATTCAGTGGCATAGCCACCGCTACCATTCCCAACGAAGGCTTTGGATGTAGGAGTAATTGTAAAGGAAACGTCGCCTGTTCCTATCGTGAAGGAAAAATAGTCAACATCTGTATTCCTTTCGATAGTGCCGAATGCACTCATTTGACCGGCATTATTTAGGGATAATGCTGAAGCATTACCTTGGCTATTACCATGGTCATCGGATCGGTAACCAAAACCATTCCTAGTGGTGATCAGAGCAAGATCGTCTTCTTTATTACTGGCGTTGTAGTAATCTCCCTTACTCCATTGTGTGAGGCTTTCCTGAAAAGGCGCACCCATAATGCTTCCCCAGCTGGTGGCACCATTCCCATGGCCAGGGTGGTAGTCAGTCTGACCGCTGATACCATCATGGCTGAGGTATAAGCTATGCCCTACCTCATGACTGGCAGTGACGGCAGCAGCTCTAGCTCCTTTATTAAAGACAAAAACAGGCTGGTCTACATTCCGGTTGAAACTTCCAATATAGGCTACTCCTCCGGCTCCGGCGGCTATGGCACTGCCATCTAGATCGTTACGATTGTCAGTGAATAGAACGCGAACGCCCCATTGACGGTCGCTGCTACTGGTTTTGCTTAAGGCTGCAGCACCTGGATCTTGGGTCGTGACGTTGACATTGAAAGGGGCAAAATCTTCAGCAACTTGCTGCCAAATAGACTGAATTTCTAATAATTCACTCGTACTAAAGGATGAACTATTTCCATCTCGATCATACGCTGAGGATCGGATGGTACCTCCATTATTCCACCATGTACCGGATGTCGTATGTCCGTCAAAGTCTAAATAAATGGTGTGTTGTGCATTAGGATTGCTGTGGAGCCGAAACGTGTTGCCAACAGCTAAAGAAGAAGATGGAGCGTTACTAGCTGAAGTGCCAGCCGTATTCCATACAGGGAAATCTCCCTCTAATCCATGGGTATGTGAAGTACTGCCATGATAGTGGTTGTGTCCACTGGATGCAGGATTGTTGTCTTGCTGGTTTGGCTGGGCCTGGTTTGAAGAACATGCGCATCCGACTTGACCACATTTGGAACAGCTTGCTTGTTGCTTGGTAGGGGTCAGGAGAGAGGTCAGATTTGGAGATAGAGAAAATGTCTTACTGCTCAGATACTGTTCAAAACGATATTGTTCAACGCTATCGCCTTGCTGAAAGCTGACTCCTTCAGTTGATAAAGATTCTAATGCTTCAATAGAAAATTGTGATGGTTTTATGCCAGCTTTAGAGAGATGGTTATCTTCTTTTCTGTTGTTTGAAGCAGCCGCTGTATTGCTAGATGAAAATTTAATATCAGAGTTTTTATCATGATCCAGATCTGAACTTATAACATCACTAGATTGTTGGAGATTAGCTGGATTGGTCATTACGCTGGATGTTATATGAGATATTAAAAGCTAGCAAAGATATCTTATAGATTTACTGCTTGCAATAATTGGATTTTTGAATTTATAAATGTCGTGTTAATGGATTCATTTATTTATAAATGAATCAGTAAATCTTTCCCAGATGTTGTGTGTTTGATGATGAGACTTTCATAAAAATGAGTGATCTGGACATACGAATTTCTATTGATATAGAAGGCCATATATCAATACTGGCATTGCCGTGTATGAATTAACGTCATTAAACTTCATCTAATGTATAACTTGATTAGAAGAGAGATAATGAAGCTTTATTTGTTCTGATTTAATTTCTTTTGCTTTTGTTTTTAGCCTGATTAAAAAATAAAATAGTGATAAAAGTGAGTTCTGGCTATGGAAAAGCTTTGACGGTTAGCTTAGTCTATCGATTGATATCTGATTTATTGATTTATCATTGAGTGTTTAGATTTTTTATTGCGAGAAAATACGGAATATTTATTTTGTGGGGAATTCTATAACTAGCGTAGCTACTTCAGAAATATGGCTACCTCAGTAAATACTCTGATATTTATAATCTGAAAATAAAATAACGATGGATTCCCTCAGTGTTTTCCGATCAAATAAAGTATTGTATCTATGGAATCCGAAAAAATTTTCATATCTGTTTTGCTGCTCAAACTAACTTCTAAAGTTATCCTCAGTGTTTTTATCTACATAATTGTCTGTAAAATAGCGTTGTAGATTCAGCGTTGAGAGATTGAACGATGCAATCAATGGCACTGACTTAAGCTCAATCAAACAGCTAGCTTAGCTTTGAGAGCAGAGCGAGGTTGTCGCATTCGCGGGAAAGATTTGGGTCTGCGTTTGACGACTCTCGGTTCGTGCCGATTCGGTCGAGAGGGTAATAGATCGGCTGCCATGGTCTCAAGTAGATGAGTAAACAACCGCTTTCTGGTCGCACGGTTGGCTGTCGCCAACAAAGCAAGCATCTGATTGAAGTGTTGTCGTGCTCCTTGCACAGACAGTTGAGTTCTAGCATTATCTGCTAGCGGTGCCGCAAGTTCCATGAGACTTCTGAGTAGGTTATAGCCCAACAAATGTACCCAAATGTCCTTGCGCACCATATCCGGAGTTTTGGCACTGAGCATCTCCATTTTTAAGGTGGTTTTGAGATGGCGCAGATTGACTTCCGCCACTGGCCAACGCCAGCCATACAAGCGAGTCAGTTGCCCAGCGCTGTAGCGTTGAGCATCCAGCAGCGTCGTCACCACAATAATGTGCTGGTCGCGAAAGCCCTTAAGGGATAAGCGCAAACACACCTCTCTAACGACCAATGTTTGAGGAATCAGGGCAAAATCTTGCTCACTCATGTGCTCAGGCCGTTGGGCTGGCTTATGCCATGTCACCTGATGATCACCAATGCCATGCTTGTTGCCTTTGCGGAAATCAGTCTTGCGAGCATGATGTTTACGCAACACTCCATCAGCCCTGTGTTGTTGAATGATGGCTAGATCAACATAGCTGCCATAAGCTTGGTCCGCCATGACCACATCACCGACCTCAAGGTCTTGATAGAGCAAACGACTCATGACAATTTCACTGGTGTCCCAGGAGGCAATACAAGCTGACGCCACTGCACCGGTAACCAAACAGAAGAACACTACCAAGCGAGCGATGGGAAAACCACAGCCTGCTGTTTGATTGCCATGTTGTGGATATGATGCTTGGTTGGCCGCACTATCAGCCATCAACACGGTGGTTCCGTCGTAGACCTTGACGGGCCGACCACACCAGAGGTGCTCTGGGGAGAGGGGTTGCGCTAAGCACTCAGCGCTTTCGGGAATTAAACGTTGCAACAGTGACTCTGGAAAGCGACTTCTGGCTTTGCTGTAGGCTCCGGTATCAGATGAGGGCGGTTGGATGCCAGCCGCTGTGAGCCAAGTCGTGATGCATTTGACTGTGTTACGAAGGCTTTTATCGGCTGATAGCACTTGGTAAAGCATGGCCCACAGCGTAACGATGGGGCTATATATCCGGTTGCGATAGGAGAATGCTTCTTCTTTCAGGAGTTCCTCTAACCTTGAGGCTGGAAGGATATCTGTCCACGGTAAACCCAGGCTTTGGGAAAATTGCTGCTTGAGAATTTCGGCTGACTCAGACATAGTGAAAGGCAGAAGTTTATGGCGTGCAAGTCTTGATCCTATATCTATCAAGACTTGTAGCCTTTTCCTGACTTCTTAAGTCAGTGCCATTGAACGATGCAATAGCGATAGATTCGCCTTCTAATCTTTCACGCTTGTGGCTACTGGAGATGTTGATCTATGACATGTCAAGGGAAACGTGCCCATCCATGAATTCGTTACCCTGAAGATAGTATCTCTCTGTTCTTCATCAATTAATTTTTGGTACTATGGCTCTTTTTGGATTATTTGGGAAAAAGCTCACGTTACCTACTGCGGAGGAGGCATTAGCAGGTCGAACAACGCCAATGCCTGTTCCTGAAAAGCACTTTGTCAACGGTCATGCTCTCAAACCTCCATTTCCTGAAGGAATGGAACAAGCCATGTTCGGTTTGGGGTGTTTTTGGGGAGCTGAGCGACGCTTTTGGCAACAAGAAGGGGTGTATGTGACTGCTGTGGGCTATGCCAGTGGTATAACGCCTAACCCAACGTATCAAGAAGTCTGTTCAGGTATGACCGGGCATAACGAAGTGGTGATGGTCATTTTTGACCCCTCAAAAATTAGCTATGAAAGCTTGCTGCAAGTTTTTTGGGAAAGCCATAATCCAACCCAAGGGATGCAGCAAGGGAATGATGTGGGCACGCAATATCGCTCTGGGGTTTACACCTACTCTGATCAGCAAAAAGCGCTAGCGTTGTCTTCCAAGAAGATTTATCAGGATGCCTTACAAAAAGCTGGCCTCAGCGAAATTACGACTGAAGTGTTGGATGCTCCTGAATTCTACTATGCGGAAGATTATCACCAGCAATACTTGGCAAAAAACCCGGGTGGCTATTGTGGATTAGGAGGGACTAGCGTGACATGCCCTCCGTTAGTAGAAGCATAAATCTTCAGTGCAATTTCTCTATCAGACCATCACTTCAAATAGTAGAAGTTAATCACGAGAGATTGCACTGAAGATTTTGCTATTCAGGGTAGATCGACGTTGCTGTGAACAGTTAGTTCTTGATGACTGTCTCAACTCTATGAGAATCTGCGTTTGACCCCCAATCTTTAAGGAAGATAACGCAACGCCTCGTCGCGCTCTTGCTATGGCAAGGGTTAGTTTAGGATGGATTTTAGGTTCTTTGAAGTGTTGGCAGGTTTATGGCTTACTTTTGGTTCAAAGCATTTCACATTATTGGCGTTGTTGTTTGGTTCGCAGGACTTTTTTATTTAGTCCGCTTATTTATCTATCACGTAGAAGCCAACGAGGAACCGGAGCCCGCACCTGCTATTCTCAAGCAGCAGTATACGCTGATGGAAAAGCGTCTTTATAGCATCATTACTAGTCCTGGCATGATGGTGACGGTGACGATGGCGATTGGTATGCTTGTAACCCAACCAGATTTGTTGAAGCAAGGATGGCTGCAGGTTAAATTAGCGTTTGTCGCCTTGCTGCTGGTGTACCACTTCTACTGTCGTCGGTTGATGAAAAAACTAGAAGAAGGAACTTGTGGTTGGTCGGGGCAGCAATTGAGGGCGTTAAATGAAGCGCCAACATTGATGCTAGTCGCCATTGTGCTGTTGGCGGTCTTCAAAAATAGTCTGCCAACGGATACAACAGTATGGGTGATTTTTGCCATGGTGATTGCGATGGTGGTGACAATTCAGCTTTATGCCAAGAAGCGGAAGCGAGATAAGGAAAGGCTGGCTTTAGAAACGGCATCAGAATAGTCTTGACGGCATGTTCCAAACAACTCGACGGCGATTAGCACTCTGGTATACAGGGGTCACTGCGATTTTGCTGCTGGTTTTTGCTAGCGGCTTTTATCTGTATGTACGGGGAACTTTGATTGAGCGGGTCGATGATACGTTGAGCCATGTGGTGGAGGTGGTACAGCGTTCGCTAGTCGTCGAAGCGAGTAATGCTGATCTTTCCCCTCTAGACTCTCCGTTTATTGTCAATTTAGAAGCGAGCTTTGGTGATCCACCGGATGCGGTGGATGATGACCGAATTGACTTGGAATGGTTTAGTGCGGAGGGTGATTTGCTATGGTCAACTCTATCTGAAGTATTAGAGGTTCCCATTCGTTTGGGCTACCGTGGCGAAACGGTTGAAATCGCAGACGATTACTTGTTGCGGCAGCTCACTCAGCGGGTCATGTTGAATGGTAATGTGCTGGGCTATCTGCGGGTGAGCCATCCCTGGTTTGAGGTGACAAAACCTGCTCGTCAATTGTTTATTGACCTGAGCTTAGGGACGAGTTTGTTAGTCGGGTTAGTGGCGATGACAGGTTGGTTCCTCTCAGGGTTAGCGATTGAACCCATTCAAGACTCTTACCAGCATCTGAAGCAGTTTACGGCGGATGCCTCCCATGAGTTGCGAAATCCGATCGCACTGATCCAAACAAATGTGCAAGTAGCGTTAGCGGATCCCGAACTGGAGATGCCTGAGCAACGGCAGCAGCTGGAAGTGATTGAGCGGCTGACTCAGCGTCTGGGACGCTTGGTGGATGACTTATTGTTTTTAGCCCGCCAAGACAGTGGCATGCTCGAGATTGACTATCAACCTTGTCCGTTGGATGCTGTGTTGATGGAAGTGGTGGAAGACCAAAGAGCCTTAGCAACGAGTAAGGGGGTTCATCTACATTTGCATTTAGAAGAGACAGGGGCAGAAACGGTCCCTAGTGAAGAGCCCTTTTCGGTGATTGGAGATTACGATCAGCTGGTCCGGTTGTTTACCAATTTGGTGAGTAATGGCATTCAATACACCCCTGCAGAGGGCAGAGTTAGGGTGACGCTCAAACAGTCTCTTCGACAAGGCATACCTTACCTAAAAGCGATGGTTGAAGATGAGGGGCTAGGCATCCCGGCGGAGGCAATTCCCCATGTGTTTGATCGGTTTTACCGAGCGGATCCGGCTCGACAGCGGTCGTTAATACCGGCGACTCAGCAACCTGTTTCTTCTGGCAAAGTGATGGGGACGGGATTGGGGCTTGCGATCGCACAAGCGATTTGCCACAATCACCAAGGCCAAATGAGTGTTAGCAGTAGATTGCAGCAGGGGACTCTCTTCACAGTGACCCTACCCCAGCAGCTCTCCAGAAAGATTGACGTTAAATCCGCGCCCTCGGAAGAGATAAATCAGCTACCCTGAGAAAGGCAAGATTACCAAAAAGGCTTAAGCATGAAGGATTGGAATCCAGCAAATCTCGGAATTATCATTGCGTTGTTGGTTCTGTTGGGCCTCAGTTCTGTTGTGATTATCAATCCCGGTCAAGCTGGCGTGCTCAGTATTTTGGGAAAAGCACGGGATGGAGCGCTCTTGGAAGGGATCCATGTCAAAGCTCCCTTTATTTCCAGAGTCGATGTTTATGATTTAACGGTTCAAAAATTTGAAGTTCCCGCCCAGAGTTCGACTAAAGATCTTCAAGACCTTACCGCCCGGTTTGCCATTAACTTCCGACTCGATGCAACGGAAGTGGTAGAAGTCAGACGGAAGCAAGGGTCTCTTCAAAATATTGTTTCCAAAATTATTGCGCCCCAGACTCAGGAGTCTTTTAAGATTGCTGCCTCTCGCCGCACCGTCGAAGAAGCGATTACCCAACGGGAAGTTCTGAAATCTGATTTTGATGACGCTTTGAGTAAGCGACTGGAAAAATACGGCATTATCGTGCTGGATACTAGCGTTGTGGATCTAGACTTTTCCCCAGAATTTGCTCAGGCCGTTGAAGAGAAACAAATTGCTGAGCAACGCGCACAGCGAGCGGTTTATGTGGCCCGGGAGGCTGAGCAAGAAGCCCTGGCTGAAGTGAACCGTGCTAAGGGTAAGGCCGAAGCCCAACGACTATTAGCTGAAACCTTGAAAGATCAAGGGGGCAAGTTGGTGCTAGAAAAAGAAGCGATTGAAGCCTGGAGACAGGGCGGATCTCAAATGCCTCGTGTTTTGATTAGTGGCAGTGGCAAAGATGGCGGGCAGATGCCATTTCTCTTGAACCTCAATGGGGATAGTAAGGGATAAAACCCGGCCTGAACAGCAATCAGCCCTCATGCCTTAGACATGAGGGCTGATATCATAAATAATGCCAGTTGCCTTATTCTGGATGAGGGCTTGACCCGTTAGGCCAAGTTGAATAGGGATGGGCAGCTAGGTATGAATTGAAATATCGCGGATCATCCGATACTTCTAGGCCGATCCAACTGGGTAAGCTCACAAACTGTTCAGGAGAGGTTAGCTCTACTTCAGCCAAGACTAACCCTTGATTAGTGCCAGCAAACTCATCAACCTCCCAAATGAGGTTTTCTATCGGAATCTTGTAGCGGGTTTTTTCAACAACTCTTGGCTGGCAGAGATCCATCATGGCTTCAGCATCAGCCACTGGGATCTCATATTCAAACTCTTGTCTCGTTAGGTTTTTGACTCTTCCTTTAACGGTGAGAAAACCGGTGTCTCCAGCAATACGAACCCTGACGGTGGCCTGATCACTTCCGGCTAAATATCCTTGAACAAGAGGGATACTCTGTCCCATGGATCGCCATGCTTCTCCTGTAACGAGAAACTTACGCTCGATCTCAATGCCCATAGTGGCTAATCCAACCCCTAGGACTCGGCCCGGGTTTTGAGCAGCTTACGAATCAAATCGAGCATTTCTGAGGGGTTAAAGGGTTTGGTGATGTAAGCATCTCCCCCTTGCTTCATCCCCCAATGTCGATCAAATGCTTCACCTTTGGTAGAGCACATAATGACGGGTAAGTTTCGGTCTGTCAGGTCATTTTTGACCCAGCGGCACAATTCATAGCCGTTCATGCGAGGCATCACGATATCTGTGATTACCAAGTCTGGATAGCTACTGTCTTGCAGCATCGTTTTAGCTGCTAGACCATCTTCAGCTTCAATGACCTCTAAACCATTGCGCTGTAACATATCCGTTAGCATGGCACGCATGGTGGGGCTGTCATCAACTACCATTACTGTTGTCATGTCTCTCTTCCCTTTTACCTCCATGAGACCCACAGCTCTTCATTCAAGGATTCCCTGTTAAGACGCTCTAGCTAACTTTGAATACTCCGTATTTTTACGAGAATTTCGCTTTAAATCAACAAGGTGCCATTATCTTGGGCTCTGAGTTGAGCGGGCCAAAACTAAAATGGGTACCAGGAAATTGATCAAGAGTATCTTTACCTTGATTGGACTAGATCTATAGACAACGTGAGTTATTCAAATAGTCTAAATCTACCTTTTTTAGGTGCAATCTTTATCTTAAACGAAGTAAGAACAAGACTCCTGCTTACCTAGGCACAAGCATAATTCATGATGTGTCTCAAGCAAATCAGGGGAAACACTTAGATCGTAATTGATCCGTCCGATCTCAATAGTACACAGGTGTCGCTCCAGAATGACGGTTTAGGTGTATTTAATTTTATGGGTCAGGACTGTTGAATCGTTAACTGTAGTGATGACTTTTAGCGTGGCTTGACTTTACAGGATTGCTTAAGATTGCGAAAAGGATAAAGGCCATATAAGCCAGATGCGATCGCACGGATCGTATCCCACTCAGTCGGAAGTCGAGGTAGTTTCCAGTTCTGGGGACTGCAATAGGTAAAGTTAACAATTTTCCAGAGGGTGACTGCATCGACCTCTTTAAACATGCAGCCGTATACCATGCCGTTTTTTTGTTGGTTACGGATCTCAGCCATCATGCGTAGGCTCGTCCGGGGAACGGCTAATTCAACTGTTTCAAAAAGGTTTAGGGCAGTCGGGTGGTTGGTCTTAAAGCGACAGCCTGCTTCCGAAATATCTATAAATTGCCCCATCATGCTCTGTCCGGTTGGAGGGGTGACCTGGCAAACTTCATCCGAAAAGACGCGAGGATGTCCCCGATCATGATCGGCACTGACGCCAGCAATTAGCGCTGTTGCCAAAAAGATTAGATTCACTTGGGCCCAAATAAGATTGATAATGTACAGGTCATCGCCTGTGTGGTGGAATAAGCCAGTTATCATTGCTAAGAGCGTTAGTCCGAAGAGGACAAAAAGATGTGCCAAGCTATGAAAATTGAACCTGATGCCAAAACCATCTAATTGTTTATTGGTGACGTGGAAGGGATCAGAGATTTGAGAATATAAAAATATTT
Source organism: Acaryochloris marina MBIC11017 (assembly GCF_000018105.1). Taxonomy (GTDB): domain Bacteria; phylum Cyanobacteriota; class Cyanobacteriia; order Thermosynechococcales; family Thermosynechococcaceae; genus Acaryochloris; species Acaryochloris marina. Next base: position 2,827,739 of record NC_009925.1, on the reverse strand, counting down.
TCAATATCACTTTGAAAATATGAAACCCTTGTAATAGGTTATAGATAATCAATAACAAGACGCTGCCTCGCATCCAGCTCATCACAATAATAGACAGGGAATAGTTATAGAAGGTGTAGGTACTGGCTTCCCCTAAGGTGATGTCAATGCTTTTGAACCCAAAGAACAGGTAGAACAGGGGAGCCAAAAAGCTTAAAGTCTTCAGCATCTCTTCTAGCCAATATAATGTGCCAGAGGCATAGGTAAACCGCTGCATAAAGGTGAGACCAGGCAACCTCAGCGGATTATGTTGGCTAATCACCATCCTTAACGTGCCTTCAGCCCAACGCATCCGTTGTTTGAGATATTCATTAATATTGTTGGCGGCACACCCGACACTCAGTAGTTCGTTTAAATAGACGGTTTTATAGCCCTGAGCCTGCATTAAAATGCCTGTTGCATAGTCCTCAACAATGGTATCCAGAGGAATACCGCCAATGGCATCTAAATGTTGACGTCGATACAGCACGGAACTACCTGAACAAACCACGGCGTTGACAGAATCACGTGCAGGCTGAATCACTTGGTAAAAATCAGTTTGTTCATCCGTAATAAACTGCCCGCCTAGATTCTTTTGAGGCGGGTCTGGATTGTAGAACTTTTGGGGGGTGACGACCATAGACAAATTATCGTCTGCTTTGAAAAATCCAATGGTTCGTTCTAAAAAGTGATTGAGGGGGACAAAGTCAGCATCAAAAACAACCACAATGTCACTATTGACATGCTGTAACGCATGATTGAGGTTGCCTGCCTTAGCATGGTCGTTAATCGGCCGAGTGAGATAATTGCAATCCCATTTTTGAGCGAGGGCTTGGATATCGGGCCGCTGGCCATCATCCAATAACCAAATGTGCTTCTGTTGTTTAGGATATTTCAGAGATTTACAACCAATCAGCGTGCGCTCCAACATTTTGGAAGATTCGTTATAAGTGGGGATTAAAATATCGACGCTGGGCTTAAAGGTTTTTTGCACCCACTGACTATATTGATCGGCTTCACTACTGCGGTTGGGTGACCGTAAGATTAAAGTATTATTCGTCCAGCTATTCAGAATGCTGAGTAGCTCATAAGCAAAGAGGCCAATGCACAAAACAGCTTCTGGCCCCTTCAAAACAAGAGTATGAGTTGCTCGCCATAGAAGGTACCTGGCTTGCACAAAAAACAAGACAAAAACTAAGAGCCCTTGAATCCATTTAGGTGGACGTTGGGGTAGAAAAATTCTTAAGGCCCCTAAAATCAACAGTGAAGAACAGATCGGTAAAGCGGGTAAAACGGTGCGAGATAGGGATCCAATCTTGGGGACAATTTGCGTGAAATCGTAGGCAATGAACCCTAACGTAAGGAATACTAGAAAATATTTACTACAAATAACTCTATAGTCAGTTGGTCGCGATCGTAGGTAGTTGGCTACGGCTCGCATTCACTAGCTCCCTAGTCCCTTAATAGAGAGATATTGCATGGGGTACAGTCATAATTGCCGGATGTTGTTAATGAATCATTGTCAGCGTTAGTGTAGAAAATAATCGCAATTTTAGACAATAATTCGGTTGTTTGACTATAATTCCCCAAAAATAATCATAATAGACAGCTTGGTGTCTTATATCTTGCTTATATTTTTTCCTGTAAAATCTAAAGCGAATATATAGCCCATATCAGTAGAGCTGTGAGCTGCTAATAGGAGTGTGGTTGAATTGGCTAGGAAGAAGGGTGATTTGGGTGTTGTGTGAACCTTGGATCAGAATTAACCGATCCAACTTGCAGCAAGCGGTTGATGGCTGGGGGCTAGTGCAGTTTATGGAGAGGGCTGGAGTCTAAGGCTGTACTTTTTCGTTATGGTGGCTCATACAGGGCAGAGATGACTGTTGAGCAAGAATTTCAACCCAATCAATCTTCTAGCTCAATAGCAACTGGAGCCATCTCAGTATCATGGCACCGATGATGCTACCCAAAACAAATACAGTGAAAGGGAGGACGGCCCCTTTCTTCTGGTATAGGTTCGTCAATGTTGCGTCTATGGCAATGTAGAGGACCCAACCAACTGGAGTCAGCATCAGGATTAGCCACCCAGGTAAGGTCCAGATACCACCCATGGTCGGCAAGGCAACCGCTCCGAACACTATTGCTAGACTGAATAAAAAGAGGAATTCATACCAATCGGTGGGCTTTTTTGTCACAGCTATCTCGATGTGTAGAGTCCATTTGTAGTCATTGAAGTGCTAGAGATCCTCAGCCGAAGCTTCAGCATATTTAAGGATCATTTCAATCGTGTTGAGTTCGTGCTCAATGCAAGTCATCTCGGCGTTGAAATCCTGGTCTTGGTTGAGGTTGTCACCAAAGATGTCATGGCCAGGACGGTAGTCGGTCTGGGCACAGCGGTGATCGAAATACAGTTCTTCGACAATGGCTAATCCGGCTTGCCAGCGGTGTAAATCAATCACTCTAATTTGCCGAATCCAAGCTTGCTTAACATAGATGGGCAGAAAGCGAGACAGCTGAATATAGGAGACTAGACGGTGGCAAGAAAGGGCGATCAGCTCTCCTAAAGAAGGCATATCGGCAGGGGTGCTTAAGGTTTGGAAGAGTGAAGAACGAACATCCGGTGCAACTTTGGCCTGATTGCGGTTGGGGGAGGCTGCTGGCACTGGTTGGGCTGAGTTCACCCATGTTGATCTCAGGGCTTCGCCGCTTTGTTGGAGTTGCCAAGCGATTTTAGAGGCGTGAGTGTTTTTGTTTAGGAAATTGCTAACCATTTCATTTTCTCTCAGTCATCAATACCCTCATTTGGGAAGTGAACCCTAGTCGCAAACCCTTGGCTCTTCCTCTTGGGGGATATGTTTAGAATCCCAGATATACAAAAGGTCAGCGATGAGAATCATCACTGACCACGACTGAGAGCTATCACGCTGTTAACGTGATGGGTATCACCCAAAGCAAACTTAAGATGTTCGGAGGAGAGACTTGACTATCCCGAATAGGAATTAAGGGGTGGCTCAGAGGGATTTAGACTCAGGAGGCATGAATCTAAATAGGCTCCCATTTGCTCCACTAGCGTGGAGTGAACCGAGAGGGATTGTTGGACGAATTGCCCGGGTGCTGCCAAAGCCTGCATCATTTGCCGAGCGGTTAGGAAGCGCTCTCCTGGGAATCGAGCAATGGCTTTGTTCAAAATGGCAGCAAAGGCTGAATCTGGGTCTAAGGTCTGGGTATTCCAATCACAGGACCCGGTGTTGAGGTTAAACAGATCGTAAGGATCTTGCCCGGTCAACAAATAAATGCCGATCAGACCCAAACTGTAAAGGTTGCTGGAGTAGTAGTGCTGATCGAGGATGACCTGCTCATGGGGTAAGAAGCCAGATGTGGATATCCAAGGGGTGGGCCGAATGTTGTTGTCCAGAAATGTGTTGGCAATGACCTGATTTAACATGCCGCCATACTGAAGGACAGGCTTATTGTCGTCTTGTCGCAACATAATATTGTTGGGTTCCAAGGTACAGTGGACGATTTGATTTTGGTGTAGATAATCGACCAAAGACAGAAGCTTGGTCATGATCTGTTGAACAGTCGCTTCGTCTAATGCGCCTTGTTCTTGCACGGTTTGGGTGAGAGTGAGGCCTGGTACCCATTCTTCCATGAGATAGACTTGGCCAGTGCTATCGGCAAAACTGGATAACCAAGGAATTTGGTCATGGATGCCGCCTAGCTTTTGCCAGATTTCGATTTCTGCTTGAATGCGATCGCAAAGCTGTTTTTGAATGTCTGCATCGGCGGTCAGGGGCTTGACCTGGCGAATAACGCATTGCCGACGAGAAGGAAGCTGTGTATCCTCAGCCAACCAGGCAATGCTCCAGGGTCCGTCCTCAAGGATGCGAACAATCTGATAGCGATTATTGAGTAAAGTTGGTGTTGGTGCGATACAAGTGCTAACCATCTTGGGTATTCCCCAGAACATCTATGTCTAGACAATGCCAGTTCCATTGGGGTTACTCAGTGACACATCTCACAGAAATCACCTGAAGCTAATCACAAAGATGCCTCTAATGCTTTCAGGGTAAAGGATTTTACGGGATCGCTCTGGCCGTGGGGCTGCAACATACCGCAAACAAGAGTGGTCTATGCTGAATCTGGTCCGTTGCAATAGGAAGCGATAAAGATGCCATTTCCTGATCGGTTTGTCTGGGGGGCTGCGGCTGCAAGTTATCAAATTGAGGGAGGCGCTGAGGCCGATGGCAAGGGCCTCTCGGTGTGGGATGTGATGTGTCGCCAACCCCATAAAGTGGCTGGGGGACATACGGGAGAGGTTGCCTGTGATCATTACCATCGATGTGCAGAAGATATTCAGCTAATGGCAGATATTGGCCTGCAGGCCTATCGACTGTCTTTGCCATGGCCGCGCATTTTGCCGGATGGGATTGGGCAGGTGAATGAGAAGGGATTGGAGTATTGCGATCGCATCATTGATACACTCCTCGAACACCATATCGAACCCTGGGTAACGCTGTTTCATTGGGACTATCCCCAAGCCTTATTTGAACAGGGTGGCTGGCTGAATCGGGACAGTGCGGATTGGTTTGCAGAATATACCCAAGTGGTGGTGGATCGGCTGTCGGACCGCGTTACCCACTGGATGCCCCATAATGAACCCCAATGTTTTATTGGCTTGGGTCACCAATCGGGAGACCATGCCCCTGGTCTAAAGCTGAGTTTTAGTGAAGTCCTGACCGCCATTCATCATTCCTTGCTGGCCCATGGTAAAGCCGTCCAAGTGATTCGCGCTCAGGCCAAACGTCCACCCCAAATTGGCACGGCGTTAGTAGGGATTGTCTCTATACCCGCCACCGATCATCCTGACGATATTGCGGCAGCCCGATCTAGTACCTTGGCCGTCAGCGGTAAGCACTGTTGGAACAATACTTGGTTCGCCGATCCGTTGATCCTGGGGCATTATCCCGAAGATGGCATGGCTCGGTTTCATCAGATTATGCCCAACATTCAACCCGGTGATCTGGAGACGATTTGCCAACCTCTAGATTTCTATGGTTTGAATATTTACCAAGGTCAGACGGTTCGAGCGGAGTCAGATGGCTGTGTAACCACTATCCCTCATCCACCCGGCGGACCCCGAACCACCATGGATTGGCCCGTCATTCCAGAGGCCCTCTATTGGGGACCTCGGTTTATCTATGAACGATATCAGCTGCCCATTGTGATTACAGAAAATGGCATGGCGAACTGTGACTGGGTTCATCGAGATGGCCAAGTCCATGATCCCCAGCGCATCGATTTCCTAACTCGATACCTGCAAGCCTATGGTCGAGCCATTGACGACGGCATTGAGGCCAAGGGCTATTTCCTCTGGTCAATTATAGATAACTTTGAGTGGGCCTTTGGTTATGACAAGCGATTTGGCATTATTTACGTGGACTATGAGACCCAACAGCGAACGCTCAAAGACTCTGCGTATTGGTACAAAGACGTGATTGTCAGTAACGGTCAGATCCTCTAAGCAGCCTGCAGATCTTTCAGCCAATTAATAATCATCGGATTGATGATTTCGGGACGCTCGTCATGGGGACAATGCCCGGTTTTGGCAATAATTTCAAAGGTGACTTTAGGCTCGGCATTGGGATCAGCACTCAAATCCCGATAGACCTTTGCTGTACGTAAGGCAGCCCAAGGATCATCTTCACCCCACAGCAAAAGGAGAGGTTGCTTAATTCGAGGCAGTAACTCGGTCGGGCGAGGTCCGGGAGGCCCGGTCAAAACAGAAAGAAAGACATGGCAGGCTTCTTCCCGGCAGGATGGATTATGCAGCATCTCTACCAATTCATCCGTAATCGCTTCTTTGTTGCCATAGATCTGGAACAGGGAGTTGCGAATCGCTCGCTTGCCTCGGACTTGATTAAAGAAAAATGGCCCGAACAGTTTGGAGCGCATCATCATCCGCATCGGCCCCATCACAACTCGTAGGGGCAGGATCGCCTCTTCTCGCCGAATGTTCATACTGCCAGCAGAGTTGAGCAAAACGCCACTGGTGCCTATGTGGGGATGGTCGGCCAACATCATCAAAACCAGCAATCCGCCAATGGAGTTCCCTACCCAGACGGCGGGCTTTTGGATAAATTCTTCCCAAAAGTCTTTGAACAGGTCTTGCCAGACTTCTAGGGAGTAATCGATGGCGGGCATATCAGAGTCGCCAAACCCTAGTAGATCTAAGCTCCAGACCTGATATCCGGCTTCGGCTAGCTCTGGAATATTTTTGCGCCAGTGACCAATACAAGCACCAAAGCCATGAATCAAGACCATCGGCTGTCCAGTGCCTTTGACGGTGTATTTGATCTGATGACCTCGCCAAATCCAAGTTTTGATTTCAATCGGTGGGTGGGTGGGTACCTGAGTGGTCATGGTAAACGGAAGCTGCTGTCTTAACTTTCCTTCATAATAAGCCGTTCTTTACCAAAAGACATCTAGCTCCAGCTCCAATGGTGTAATCGAATTAAATCCGATCAGTTTCACTATGCTTGTAGGGAAATTTCTCCATAGAGTATGAGACTATTTTCACTGCTCCCTGAATGAGATTGAAGCTAACATGAATCTCAATGCAATCAATAATTATTTAGAAGTTTTTCCTCGGATTATTCTCCAGGCAATAGAAGATACTGACGTGACTAGGCCAGAGAAAATAAATAGATCTGATAATTTGAATATAGGAATGCTGGACAATTGAAAGTTAATATATACTGCTACTTCATCAAAATACACTAACTCACAAAAATTGCTGATTAATCCAGATAATATCAATCCAAATCCAATCTGAAACACTTTAGAAATATTTTTATTGAAATAAGAAAATGCAATATAAAATATTATTAAAGAAAGAATTAAAGCCACATAGAATAATCTAAAAAATAGATCTTCAAATGTCTTGAAATAGTTCATCCCAAATCGATCTTCTTGAGAAAAATTATATGCTAAGTGTAAAATACCAGTTACTATAGGCACAGTTTCGGAAGCATTGTTAGACAAGAGTGTGGTTTTCACTAACTCTTGAGAAAGTAAACAAAAACCTGTACATATAGCTGTAATAAGCCATGCCAGCAAATTATTAACCATCGCTAGAATTAATATTAAGAATATGCCAATAAATTTGTTACATGGATAAAAATATGTGTTGGTTTTTAATTTCTATCGATTCATGATTTTCTTTATTGTATTTTTTCATATGTGATTTACGTCTGTCATCTAATATCATAATTTTTATTTGTACAAATTCTAAATATATAACTATAGAATATTTAATTCAATGAAATAATATCTCTGGTCTTCTATGTATATCTTGAGACTGAAACTCATAGTTTATCTTTGATATTTATCAAAAAAGAGTTCTGGAATAGCCTTCAGTAATCCAATCAAAATTTAGTAGTTTAGATTTTGGTTAGATAAAAATCTGACTTATTATTCATTACTAGATTTACCTCTAAGAAGTTTTGTTTCAAGTTGATTTTGCTGTGGCCGAATAGATCACATTCGTTTGTATCTGTAATGAATCTGGAAACTGGTAGTTCAGATATGAAATGGTATTTCTATGTTCTAAGAAAATATTGGGACTACAGTGGTAGAGCAAGACGAAAAGAATTTTGGTACTTTGTTCTTTTTGTGATTTTATTTTCTTCTGTCCTAATTCGGATAGATGAGTATCTCGGAATCTCTGGAGATGAACTGGTTAAGTCAATGCTGGGGATTTCTGGGGTAACATTACGTCGATTTCCAGAATTTGGCTTATTAAATGGCTTACACAGTTTGGTGATGGTTATTCCATTTATTGCCGTGTCAATAAGACGCTTGCACGATACCGGGCGTAGTGGTTGGTGGCTATTTGTAAACTTTGTCCCAATGATAGGCGGTCTAGTCTTACTTTTCTGCTTGGCCGCTGAAAGCCAACCTGAAAAGAATCGATATGGTTAATTGTTATTGCTTGTCCCCGATTGAGGAGACTAGATAGGAGCACACCATATCCTCCAAGGCTTTAACCTGAGCCATAAAAAAATCAGGTTGAAAGTGAAACATACAATAATGGGTTGCCATGCCATCTAAGATGCTCACTAGCATGCGGGCAAAAATTGGGGCAGAGAGCTTTGACGAGATCTTCCCTTGAGCTTGACCGGCTTGAATCTGAGCAATAAAGAACTGATTGATGCCCTCCAGCCATTGTTTAAAATCTTCACTTAACCCAATCGATCGATCCAGATCCTTATTACCTAGAATTTCGAAGACTAAAGGAGTGACATAAGCAAATTCATCCAGATCCTGAAAACAGAGTTGAATCCCGGCCATGATGGCGTCTACAGGATCAGCATGGGCCTGCTCTAGTTGCGAAATTTCCTGATCGAATGCTTCGAGCATCAGGCCAAAAATGCTTTTGGGCAGTTCTTCCTTGGTGCGGAAATACTCATAAAGGGTACCTTTGCCCATCTCAGCTTTGCGGGCAATGTCGGCCATTTTGGTGGCGTGATACCCTTTTTCGGCGAAGACTGCGATCGCAGCAGCCAGAATCGCTTGGCGTTTAGCTTCTCGGTCAACAATTTTGGGACTCATGGCGTCATCATAGCGGTTCCTGCGTCTTTTACTGTAGAGCTTTCATCTTTCGACTTGACATTTGACCGACTGGTCGGTCAATATAAAGGTATCGTCACTAGGGTTTCCACTATGCCGACCATCGCTACGCCCGTCAGCCCTACTTCTAAGACCACTCCATTGTCCAATCCACCTTACTTTCGGGATATGGCTTGGAATGAACACCAGTCCGTCACACTGCTATCCAGTCTGAAAACCGTTGCCACGCTTCAGGGTCAACGGCCAATGCATCCTTTAGCTAAAGACATGATGCAGGCAATTCAAGATCATCTGCTCCAATGGCAAAGGTCGATTGAGGACCTACCTATTATTAGCCCAGAGGTAATGGGCCGTGAATTAATAGGTAGACATCAAGAACTGGCGCTGCAATTTCTAATTCTGATGCCCTACCTATCGATGCAGGTGGAAACGGCTGAAGTGGAGTTAGTGCAGCAGTTTGCTCAAGCTTGCCAACACCAACCCCACACATTAAAGAGCTTAAAGCAGGTCCATGCAGGACAGTTGCGAGGGTTGCTGTGGGATTACTCCGTGCGATCGCTCGTAAAACTTTTGCCCGGAGGATGGTGGCAAAAACTGGGATGTATGGTTGGTGCCATGCACCAATACATTGGTGATCCGAAGACAGCCCGGCAGTATCAAACTTTAGGGGAGTTACCCGAAGGCACGTTGGGGAAAGCACTGTATCAGTACTATCGCGATCTCAACTTTCCCTTACCTGGCGAAAAGAAAAGCTTTAGCGATATCTTGGTGCCTCATGATCTGATTCATGTGTTATCCGGTATTGATACTAGCCCCGTGGGTGAAATTGTGGTGGCGGGTTTTGAGGCGGGCATGAGTGGCAGTCAATTTGGGTTTGAGCTGTTGCTTGAAGTAGTGTTGGATTTCCACCTGGGTTTAGAATTCACAACCCTTGGCATTTTAGACCCGAGTCAAAACAATTTCATTCCTAGCTTAGTCATCCAAGCATTTGTACAAGGAACGGCTGTTCGTCAAGACTTATTTAGTCCCGATTGGTCTTTCTCAGAACTCCTTGAACAACCGATCCTGACCATCCGAGACTCTTACAATATTCAAACGCTAGATCTCAACAAGATGGTGGGACCGCAGGTGCTCCCCCTACCCCAGACTGTTCTAGCATCGAGCTAGTAGTGGTCGCAGAGGATCCCACAACAATCGTCGCAAATACACAGCCTGTGATCGCATCTAAATCATTGTTATTGGGGATGGCTTGAAATTCTCCCAGTGTAGAGTTTGTAATGCCAAATTGAAAGGTATATTGATCCGAGGCAAGGGGCAAATCAATTTCGAGATTGGCCATACTATTCGCAAACACTGGAAATTCTAACCGGTAGGTTTGCTGGGCTCGATTGACTGAGCCAATATAGCTTTTAGCAGCAGCTTGTCGTGCTTTCAGGGATTGCTGAAACATGGATGGCACAGCTACAGCAGACAGAATACCCACAATCACAACACTGACCAGTAGCTCTAAAAGGGTCAAGCCGTTCTCGGGGGATTGCCGGAGTCTGTAATAGCTAAGGATAAGCGAAAACATGGTGCTGGTAGAAAGGGATGATCAGACGCAACTCAAGGCGGGGCAACATAGTCCAAGAAATGGGTCATGCAACGCTTTGAGTAAAGAATAGTCGCATAAAAACTAAGCCCCATATAGTTTGCTAATCACAAACTTCATGGGGATAAAAAATGGCTGCTAGCAGCTACTGTCAACAACATGGATACACCATCAGTTGTTAACAATCTGGACAACGATACAACTATGTTGGCGGACGAGAAAAGAGATAACGCAAGCTTCAAACCCTCTAAATAACAGTGTTACTGTGCTCAACCTAACATTGAGATTAGGGCGAGCTGTCCGTAAATATACGGACAAGAACACAACAATTTGTGACCCATTTTTCTGTGGTCAAAGATCAGCTGAAAGAGATTAAAGATAAAGCTATTGAGAAGAACTATTCGCAAGTAAAAATGATGATGGGTAATATTAAATCGAATAGAAAGATACTTTTGCGGATATAAATCAGTATTTTCTCTCTTGAGGCTCAAATTGGTTTAAATTAACGGGCATGTATTTTAGCTCAATCCCGGCTGTGGAAAAATAAGCTAGGGTATGCTGCAAAAATTGATTATCGTTGCGGGTAGGGAAATCTTCACGAGAATGGGCACCCCGGCTTTCTTGGCGTTGCAGGGCACCAGTCATAATCACTTCTCCGACGACCATTAAGTTGCGTAATTCCAGGGCCTCGATAATTTCAGTATTCCAAAGGGTGTCTTTGTCATCGAGGCGAATATTTGAATACTGCTGTTTATAGGTTTGGAGCTGTTCTAAGCCTTCTTGGATGATATCGGCGGTCCGAAAAACACCACAATGTTGACTTAAGCAATCTTGGACTTGCTGGCGAATATCGTGAATGCGGATATCTCCAGATTGAGCCAGCAACGCTTTAATCTGCTGTTGAGCTTCTTGGAGATACTGGGTTTCATTCACCCTAGGGAGAGATTGATCTTGGACATAGGTTGCGATCGCACTCCCAGTACGCCGACCATATACCACGCATTCCAGTAAAGAATTGCTGCCTAACCGATTCGCGCCATGCACCGACACACAGGCACATTCCCCGGCTGCAAAAAAGTTATCCACCAAGCCATCGGCACTATTGCGCACCCGCCCATCCGTATTCACGGGAATCCCCCCCATGGAATAGTGGGCAGTTGGCCGAACGGGGATCGGCTCAGTAACCGCATCAACCCCTGCTAGACGGTGAGATTCTTCCCAGCAAAAGGGAACGCGGCTCATGATTTTCTCCCGTCCCATATGCCGCAAATCTAAGTAGACAAAGGGTCCACCGGCACTGCCATCGAGATTGAGACCCCGCCCCTGGCGAATTTCTGTGGTAATGGCTCTAGAGGTAATATCGCGGGGGGCCAGCTCCATTTTGTTGGGGGCATAGGTGGCCATAAACCGATCCCCTTCACTATTAATCAGATAAGCTCCTTCTCCTCGCACGGCCTCGGAAATCAACACGCCTGCAGGGTATAAGCCGGTGGGATGGAACTGGACAAACTCCATATCCTCTAGGGGCAACCCCGCCAGGGCGGTCATCGATAACCCATCCCCCGTGGACGCAAAGTCATTGGAAGTGGTGTTAAAGACTCGACCGTAACCGCCCGTGGCAAACATGACAGCCTTGGCCCGTAGAACCTGTAGCTCGCCGTCCAGGAGGTGATACATCACCACGCCTTTGGCCCGGTTGTCTTCGAGGATCAGCCGCATAACGTACCATTCGTCGTAGATAGTGATGCCATAGCGACGAATATTGTTGTACAGCTCGTGAAGAATGGCATGACCCGTTTTGTCAGCGGCGTAACAGGTGCGGTTATGGCTGTGACCGCCAAAGGCACGCTGGGCGATGCGGCCATCTTCCAGGCGAGAAAACAAAACCCCTAGATGTTCCAGGTCAATCACAACATCTGGGGCTTCTTGGGTGAGGAGAGCGACGGCATCCTGATCGGCTAGGTAATCGGAGCCTTTGATGGTATCGAAGGCATGGGCTTCCCAGCTATCTTGATCATCCACATTTTTGAGGGTGGCGGCAATGCCCCCTTGGGCCGCAACGGAGTGGGATCGGATGGGATGGGTTTTGGCAATCATTGCCACATTGAGCTCGGGGGCTTTTCGAGCAATTTCTAGGGCAGCACGGCACCCTGCCAAGCCACCCCCAACGATTACAACATCATGCTCTAACATGGCAGTTTCTTTACAGCTTCGAATACGTTCCAAATCTATCGCACATATTCTTTATGAATCCTTAGCTACAGGGTTTTGTAATAGTGATATACTCACCTCACAATCAATGAATTGGAGGGCTATTTGCAACCCATCAGGTTGTTGTCGAGCCTGTCGTAAACCTGTCATTGCGGGCTGACACACAACTGGGGAAAGTTCGGTGTAATCCCGACGCTGTCCCGCAACTGTAAGTTGTTTGTGCAGGTCTGTTGCAAGGTGTTTAGCCATCTAAAGTCGCCAAACGCCCTGGCCAAGGATACTGCTCAACCACAAGCCAGAATACCCTTGATTGCATTCTTTTCTACAACATATCTGCGAGGTACAGATTGTGAATAAGATAGATCGTTCACTGCGATGGACGAGTAAAAGCATTCGATTATCGCAACTCCTACTGCCAGCGCTGCTACTAGCGATTGTGCTAGTGCCTGTCAGCGCCCAAGCCCATTTTGATGGCAGTCATGGTGTAGGATTTGTACATGGTTTTACCCATCCCATTGGGGGGTTAGATCACTTTGCGGCGATGGTCGCCGTGGGGCTATGGGCGACTCAGATGGAGCGCCGCGCCTTATGGGCTGTTCCGTTAACGTTTGTATTGGTCATGATTGTGGGTGGCTTTATTGGCACCACCGGATTAGCCATCCCCTTTGCTGAACAAGGCATTGCCTCTTCTGTGTTAATGCTAGGGGTCTTGATTACGGCTGCCGTTCGTTTGCCCATAGGTCAGAGTGCAGCAATTGTGGCGTTATTTGCACTGCTCCATGGTTATGCCCACGGCGCAGAGATGCCAGCCTCTGCGTCAGGTCTGTCCTATGGGTTGGGGTTTGTGGTGGCTACTGCCCTGCTTCATTTGAGCGGTATTGGACTAGGTCTGTTTTGCCAGCAAATGTTTCAACGCCATGCTCGTCTCGCTCAATTGTTTATGGGCGGATTTGTCACCAGCTTGGGTGTTTATCTGTGTGTTGCTTAACAGCAGATAGTTGATCTCTGAAAACTAAATTAGTGCCCACCTGGTTTTAGGGTTGATTGGGCAATATAAAGAATGCCGTTGCACTGAGTGACGGCATTCTTTGTTATTGAGGGGCAAGAAGTCATAGTGGAGAAAATTCTATTCGCCGTGTTGCTGCTTTCGACGAGCTATTTACTGTGGGATGGATTTACTTCTGGTTCCGTTTGGGTGCGCGGTGGACGGCGGACATTCGAGTTTGGTAAGTGGGCTCATAAAAAACATCGTCATCAAGAGCCGACCTGTTACTGGATTGCTATGGCATTTTATGGCAGCTCAGCTATCTTCTCGCTATATGCCCTTGTCTTCGTAAACTAATAAAGTGCGAAGGGGGCACCTGCATATTTGTGCCCTGACTCAAAGATTCAGAAAAATGAAATCTACGACACGTCCAAACAATCGTCAGGTCTAATAAAACTATGGCTGACCTTCGGATATTGATTGACTAAGTAAGCAATGGTGGTCATGATCAACAGGCTATTTGAGGCGATTTGCCCAAGACTGATACAAACGGTCATCTACGGAGTCTCTCCAGCGCTTGAGAGGTAACTGGCGACTGGCATAATCTTCTACGAACAGCTTGGGACCTAATTGTTGATAGCGGAACAAAACTCGTTTGAGCCAGTTATCAAGCCTTAAACAGCTTAGATCTAGCCATGAGAGATCTAGCGATTCCATCCCACTAGCTTGGTAGTGTCGTAGCTTCAACAAAGACCCGGCACGGTGTTCAACCAAGGCTACTTCCCTTGGGGATAATTTATGCTGCCACTGACCGACCAAGGATAGGTCTGGGGCTGCGTAGCTGCTATGGTCAGGGTAATTCAGCATGTCTGGGGTAAAGGTTGTGCCGATAAACTCACAAATCTTCTGCAAGGTCGCGGCTGGCAGGGCAACCAGCTCCTCGTACTGAATCTCTAGGAACTGATCTAAGGCTAGAGTTCTACGCATCTGCTCCCACATGGACTCCACTGTCAACCAGCGCTGCACCCCGTGCCATACATTACCTTCCCAACCCATTCCCAATACAGAGCGAGCGACATCTCTGGGATCTCTAACGATATGGATGTAGCGGATGGTCGGCCACAGGCGAATCAGTTGGTCGAAGTTGCGGTGGACAACGATGAGAATATGGTTGCAGGAATGGCGTTGCTGAAATTGATCCAGCAATGAGTCGGCAAGTTCTTTCCAGGTCAGAGTGCTATCGATTTCAAAGCCCTGAATTCGAAAGAGCCAGTTGGCCTGAAGAGCACCCTGTAACTGTTGGACAGATGGCCAAGTATCGGTTTGTACCAGGGGGTCAACGATAAATTCCATCTCAGGGCAGACCGATATCTGGGGGTGCTGATGCAGCATCAATCGTAATAGGGTTGTCCCAGAACGTTCAGCACCGACAATGGCAACAGGTTGGAGATTCATCAGGTTAGCGTTTACTCAGCAATGTGTCCCCAAATAATAAGGTGGAGATCGCTAACTTCTCGCACCTGTAATTGTTCTAATCCGGCTTGAGCTAGCTGATCTTGTACCTCATCCACCCGATAGGCTGCTAACAGTGAATTAAAGAAATCTCGTCGTAGCACCTCCGGTTCTCCCTGAGCATAGAGATCGACGAAATCCTTTGCAGTCTCTCGCTTTGCGGGCCGCATCAAATCCATAATAAAGACCGCAGTCCCCAACCCGGATTGCTGTTTGACCTCCGTCCAAAGGGCCATTGGATCAGCTAAATGGTGGAGCAAACTATTGGAAAAAATAAGGGGGAACGATACCGTATCACTTTTGGTATCGCTAACCGTATCGCTTTGAGGTACATATACTTTTTTGAGGGTGATGCGGTCTTGGAGTTTGGCGGCGGCTACGGCCTGATAGCCATAGTTCAGCATTGCCTCTGACGCATCCCATCCCTCCACCGACCAGGCTGGAAAAGCGCGGGCAAAGCGTAGGGTAATATCCCCAGGACCACAGCCTAAGTCTAGAGCCGTGCCCATCTCTGGCAACTCAGGAAAAGTCTCTTGCAGGAGCTGAACAAAATGATTGTGCGGCTCTACGAAGTCTGCTTCTGCATAGGCCCGAGCCTGATCATCATCATCCATTAGCTCCGGTTCGGGTATACGGGTTAGCAGGGCACTGGCCTCAGATCCAGGGTTCGTCATCTTCTAAGTCCTCGATGGGAATATTTTTAATGACATCTTCCTGGGTAATCGCTTCCACATTGGGACGGGACGCAGGACGGGATTCTTCCGGGTTAGACAGTTCTTCCGTCAGGTTAAAGGCACCATCTTCGACTCGCTCCCATAGGGCTCGGCTTTTTTGTTTAGCCTGCTGCATTAGCTTCTGGGATCTTTCCTGGAGCTGTTGGCCGAAGTCTTCTTCCTCCTCGGCTTGGCCAAAGGCTTCCACCTGTTCATTGGCTTGTTCAGCTAGTTTCTGGAGTCGTTCTTCTGCCTGTTGGGTCAGCTTTTGAGCGCGGGAGGTGAGGGAATCAAGTTCTTGGGTGTAGCCCGACTTGATGCGATCGCTGACCTGTACCAGCCGATCTTCTAATCCTTCTTGGAATACCTTCAAGTTTGCACTGACCTTAGCCGTCACCAGCACTTTTTTGCGGCCAAAGCTCATCACCGCCCGAGGGGGGAGTTGATACACCCCGCTGGTGAAGCCTCGCCAGCCCCCAGACTTAAACAGATAGTGGGTGATATTGCCCGTTTGCCGATCAAAGAGGCAATCAATAATCCGACCTAACCGTTCCCCAGCATCGGTCCATAGCTCCAGGCCAATCAGGGTTTCCAGCAAGGCCACTTCTTTGACATTGGTTTCGGCGGCACCAGAAGAGACCAAAATACTTTCCGGGCCAATCCGATAGAGCTGCTTAAGGTTAAAGGCATAGCGCTGCTTGGTCATAAAACCAGGTTTGCAGATAAACCCCATGACCCGATGGGCAGGGGGATGCATCCAGACCACATCGATCCGGCCCAATTCTTCCGTCGTGTCGCGGTCAATCACCAATCGATTTAACAATTGGCTATGGCGCATAATCTTGGCAGCGTCAGCCATTGGCTCCTCAATATTCCGCTTACGCTTTTTAGTGTAGCGTAGGGGGTTAGTCCACTTTGACCGATAGACAAAGCCCCCCATTCTTAGGGATGATTGAGCCTATGGAACCCATTCGGAAGACCCTAATCCTCCCCCATATTCAGCTTTCTTACTTGGAATGGTTTACAGGCCCTGAGCCTGTGCTGCTCCTGCATGGGTTGGGGGATCATGCTCGGGTGTGGTCTGATCTTGCGATCGCATTGGGCGATCGCTATCATCTGGTGGCGTTAGATATGCGAGGCCATGGAGAGAGTGATAAACCGACGCAAGGATATACGTTTACCGAATTAATCGGTGACTTGGAAGCGCTTTTAGATCACTTGGGCTGGTCCCAGGTTCACGGGATTGCTCATTCCTGGACCGCTAAACTTCTACCCATCTGGGCCACTGCTGCGCCGCAACGTTTAGCCAGCATGGTGTTGGTGGATCCGTTTTACATCAACAAGATGCCGGGATTTGTGAATTTTACATTTCCGTTGCTCTATAAAGTGTTGCCCTTTTTGCAAGGTATGGGACCGTTCTCCAGTTACGCAGTGGCGGAAGCAAAAGCGCGAACCCTTAATCAATTTCAAGGCTGGAGTTCCCTGCAGCAACAGGTGTTTACTGAGGGGATTGAGCAAAAAGCCGACGGCAGTTGGGGTAGCAAGTTTACAGTGCCTGCCCGGAATGAGATCTTTCAGGAATCCGTTGCTGTCTCTGGTTTAACTGCGCCCATCGATATCCCCACGCTGCTGGTACAACCGGAGCAGGGGATTAATCGCCGCGCAAGCAACTTAAAAACCTACCAGACCTATCTCAACCAGCTTCAAGTCGAACGGCTGCCAGGAAACCATTGGCCATTCTTAGTGGAGGCGGAGCATTTCAACCCCGCCGTTATTGAGTTTCTGCGGCTGCATCCTTTAGCCAATGGCCGAGAGGGAGATGGGTAAGCTATCGGTGGGCTTTGCCAGTTCTGCCGTTAACTCTGTTTCTAAGTTCAGTAGCCGTTTCGATCTGTTTTTCAGTTTTTTGGCAGGGCTACCAAAATACACGCCCCAAGGATCTAAGCTTTTGGTGACTAAAGACAGGGCTCCCACAGCAGTGCCATCGCCAATCTGAACATTGGGCAGAACAACAGAACTGGAACCAATGATGGCATGTCGGCCCAGGGCGACGGTTCCTCCTATGATGCCGGTGTATTTCTTGGGGACGGTGGGATTGGTTAAGAATTTACCCGTATAGTCATCGGTTCTGCTATAAAGATGGACCCCTTGAGAGAGGCCGCTAAAGTCATCCATGCGAATACCGTCTCCAGCAGACAGTAGACAATAGCCGCCAATATGAATAAAGGAGCCTAAGGTAACCCAGCCTTCCTGATGGGCAAAGATGGAACAATAGGCATCAATGCGGACGTTGTCACCGATCGCGATATTTTCAATGCCAACGATAGTACAGTTCTTGGCTATTTTGACGTTCTGGCCAACGGATTTAAAACCAAAGCCTCTCAGCTCATTTTCGGTGTAATAGCCTGAATAAAAAGGGTTCATGGCGATATTGCTTTCTCATCAGTCGATTTTTCCAGCAAACGGTCTCACCTACACTTAGAATACTCCTTTACTCGTAAAAGAATGGTGAAGTGGGTTACAGGCTGCCTGCTTATTTGCTGCTTGGACTACCACTCAGTCGATAGATCGTTAGGTTATTAACTTGACTAATAGTACTAAAAAAAAGTACTATAAATATTGACTGCTGGTCTGTACATAGCCCCACAAATTACTGGTCTATCGAAGTTGGTGGATCTGAAATTTCAACGGTTTTGTGTGGATATGAACAATAAGCAAAAAAAAATTCTAAGAGCCTTATTCTTTACACCTATTCGTAAAAATATATTGTGGGCTGATGTAGTTAGTCTCATTCAAGGATTGGGGGGAAAAGTCATTAGTGGAAGCGGTTCTCGGGTTCGCTTTGAACTCAACCAGATGTCCTTAAATATTCATTCCCCACATCCAGGGAATGAGTTAAAGCGCTACCAGGTTCAGGCGGTGCGTGATTTTCTACTCAAAGCGGGAATAACTGATGAAATATAAAGGATATGAAGCTGTTATTCAGTTTGATCCTGAAGATCGAATCTTCTTTGGCCGCGTGGTTGGGACTCAGGATGTGATCGCTTTTGATGGACAAACAGTGGATGAACTAGAAGCCTCTTTCCACAATGTCATTGAAGATTATTTGGCGGATTGCCAACGGATGGGCAAAGATCCAGATAAACCTTGCTCTGGCCGCTTCAATTTAAGAATTTCCCCTGAACTCCATCGTCAAGCTGTCATTCGAGCTCAGGTGGATGGTGTGAGTTTGAATACGTGGGTTGAGACTGCTATCTCAACTCACTTACACCACAAGTAACTCGCTGTAGTGTTTAGGGTTGCAGCACTTCACAATACTGAAATGTCCCTGTTATCCGAGTAATTCGGCGCGTGCCGTGTTGAAGTCACTACCGTTCAAAGACTGAACCAATACAGCATGCCCCCAGAATAGCCCCGAATTGTCATAAAACAGTTCGACTACAGTATTGCCAGTAATATTGACTCCCGCCAAAAAGAATTTCTGCTCAAACTCGGTTGTAGTTAATGGTGGATGGCTCACTGACTTCAGAGAGCCATCTGCTTGTACTTCGTCGTATTCATTCCAACCGTTGTTGTAGATGTCACAAAGGTCGTTGACGATAATGTTCTTGGCGACAACATCATATTCAGGCAGTTGTTCGATAATCTCGGTAGCCAGTTGCAAAGCCATGCCGAAAGGTTGACCATCGGATATGAGCCTGATGTCAATTGTATGTCCTTCATATTCGATGGTGATGATGCCATCCTCACCATCACGAGTGATCTCACTCAAAAAGTCGTGATCCATAAAGATGTTCTGTCCTGAGTAAGTAGGTCTATACAACTCATAAGAGTGCAGTCACACACTTCACTCGGTGAAGTTACAGAATGCCACCGATATATCTCAATTGCTTTTAAAGGCTTTCTGTTGGCTCATTCATGATGAACCGAGCGGTCAATGGAAACTGAACCCAGAAAGAGAAGTAAAAGACAGAGAGATACCAATATCGAAAGATAAAAGTCATATTGTCGCCGCCAAGTAAGACGATAAACACATAGTCATAGATAAACAGTGGCACGGTTAAATAGAGGGCTAGCCAGAAGGAGTTCTTGACATACTGCTTGTTGTCCATTCGCTTCAAGATGAAGGGGGCCAATGGAATGTAGAGAATCGTGACTGCGATACAGGCGGCAACTTTGGCGGAGAAAGGCCAGCTTTGGTAATAGTCAGGTAAGCCTAAGAGAACGAAAAATCCCCATGTAAGAAAGCTCATAAGGAGTAGGGCTAGGTGGGTTTTCGGCGTCAAAGTGGTCATGATTCACCAGTTCATAGGGCGAGTGGAACTGCATCTCTATCAAGTAGGGTAAGGTCACTTTCTACGCTCCAGTTTAGAAATGGAGAGATCCGTTGCAACATAGAGAGAGCATGTTCTGTATAGTCTGTATCCTCCTACCAGGTTAGATGAGGCAATCGATCTAGCCCATCTCTTGGTTTGGATTCATCAGTTTCTTAAGTAGTGTTCTCGATATTGGGGGTAGCCGAACAGAAATTGGCTAGCTTTTCAACAATCATTCTATTCAGTGATGAACAAGCTTACAACAATGCATAATCTGCTAAAGCATCCTCCCAAATTACGTCTTTGTTCTCATTGAAGTATTTTTTGAGCACTGCACGCATGGCATCTTGGCTGACATTATTTGACTCAACCCATTCGATCAGTTTTCGGGAAGATTCTGCATCCATTTTTCGCGTCGCGTCTTCAAGGCCGCAGCAACCGTAACCATCAAAAGATATTCGAACAAGAGACACGTACCCATTATCATCAATATCAAAATCGGCAAATACGCTGCCCTGTTGGAGACTTAAGCAGTATTGGCAAGGTCTCGTTGGTGTCATTGGTGTGTATTTTCTGATGTCCATTGTCTATCGGTATGGTGAAGTGAGTAGTTAAGCCGAGACTGATTGGGGGTGAACTGCAGAACTATGATCTATGTGGTCGATGGTTAAATGGCTTTCTATTAAACTCTTATCCATGGCCAAATATATCGATAGCTACTTCAAGGCTCGACCTGCATCGAGAATTATCAATAAAGCAACGCCGAAATTGGCAAATATAGCTTCCCATAGCGTCGCGATATCCATTGTCCCTAGGAGAAGAATAGACCTTTTACCCTTGACCTATAAGGCAACTCTAAATGCAGCGGGTTGTATGGGCCATTTGGATGGCTTCTGCCACTTTAGTCGGTGTATTTGCCGTAGTCACCTCATCGACGGTTTCAATGGCTGCACCTGCATCCATTCCACCCATGGCAATATCGACATTGGCAGTTGCGATCGCAACTGCAAGCATCTCCACCATCAATGTGTTGTAGCGAGCAAACCGAGGGATGAATTTTTCAATGGGGTCTGGTTTTGTACTAGGACCTAATCAACGCCTAAAGTGGGGGGCTAAGATCTAGCAAGCAGTCTGTTGGCAAAGCGAAAAAAATGGCTCGACGAATCATTGGGTTGACGGGAGGGATTGCGACGGGTAAGTCCAGCGTTGCAGCTTATCTAGAGTCGCAATATAAGCTACCTATCTTGGATGCCGATATCTATGCCCGTGATGCTGTGAAACCGGGGTCGGTAGCATTAGCCAGTATTGCCCAACGCTATGGCGCAGAGATTCTGCTAGCAGACGGCAATCTGGATCGGAAACAGCTAGGTAATATTGTCTTTAATGATGAGTCTGAACGCACTTGGCTGGAAGGCCAAATTCATCCTTATGTGCGAGAGCAAATTCTGGCTGCTCAACGACAACTCACGGATCCGATAGTGGTGGCAGTGGTGCCATTGCTGTTTGAAGCAAAAATGACGGATTTAGCTACAGAAATTTGGGTGGTGGTTTGTACGGATGAGCAGCAGTGTCAGCGGTTGATGCGACGGGACTCGATTTCTAGATCACAAGCGAAAACCAGAATTGCTAGCCAAATGCCTGTAATTGAAAAAGCTCACCGGGCTACAGTCGTGATTGATAATAACTCTGATCTAACTCGCCTATATAACCAAGTTGATCAGGCTATGAATGTTGCATCAACTCCTCAAACCTAACGCTGGTGAAGCCTCAAATAGTATGGACAAATAGATGTACACTGGGTTTCTTCAATTGATTATGGAAGAATAAGCTCAGCTATATTTTCGCTTAGAGGTGTGTAGGATTGGGGCCTTCAGCACTTCATTCCTAAAATGTATTGCCTTGGTGCACCCAGTAATGCCAATCTTCAATCGCTTCTTGCGTTTTGGCAGCCATCTCTTCACTCTGTTGACTGTCTCCACTTGTGAAAGTCAATTCCTCTAGCGGGATAGGCAAGACATCACCGTCCCACTCCACCTCCACAAACATTTCATGCTCACACTCTTCTTCATCCGCCATGGCAATAACCTTCACAGGCTTCGCTTCTTTTTCCGCCGCGCCACGTCGTTGCATCATGTAGGTTGCCATAAACGGAAATTGTAAGGTTCTCTCCAGGTAGTAGTACCAGCCTAGGGCCTGTTCTTCAGCAGTATAGGCATCGACCACAATCTCCATGGTGATCCGTTGCTCTCGTACTTCGTCTTGTTCTATGGGAGACATAGTTGATGAATGGAATACTTTGTGTGCAGACTATCATCCCAAAGACGGTTTTCCCGTGCCGATGTTAACAACGTCAGCTTGGAAGTGGAATAGATGAGACGAGGGTCAAGTTTGACTCATGCATACTGTTCCGTCGGGTAGTGTCGCTCCCGTTAAAACTGTTCTGGTTAAAATTGCACTACTCCAATCTGAACGGGTTAGATTCGCCCCTTGGAGATTGGCATCTGTGAGATCGGTTCTGGCTAAAAATGCTTGAATCAGAAATGCTTCTTGTAGGTTGACCTCTGTCAAGTTTGCCCGACTGAGATTGGCCCGATTCAGCCGACTGCGATAGAGGGTTGCGCCCTGCAAATTGGCTTGACTCAGTTCACTTTCTACCAAAGTGCAATCGCTTAAATCACTATTGACAAGCTGAGCCATTTGCAGATTGACTCGTTCCAGCTTGGCATCGGCTAAGGTGGCGTGACTGAGATTCGCTTGTTGGAGATTGGCCTCAATAAGTAAGGCTTGCTCCAGATTTGCGCCTTGAAGATCGGCCCCGGCTAAATTCGCTGCTCGTAAATTTGCATTGCGGAGATTCGCCCCTTGCAAGCTGACTTTGCTTAGATCGGCGCCACGCAAATTAGCTCCTTGCAGATCGACCCCATCGAGTACGGCTCCTCTAAGATCCGCACAGTTGCGATTTTCTTCTCGCAGGTTGGCACTGCGCAAACAAGCCCCTGTCAGGTTGGTACTGCGGAGGGTTACTTCTCGCAGATCGGCTTCCATCAGATTGGCATCCGTTAGATCTGCTAAGGTCAGATCTGCTTTGAAAAGAACCGCCCGTTGTAGATTCGCCCCATGCAATGCTGCATCCGTGAGGTTCGCTTGGCTTAAGTTGGCTTGAGTTAAGGTAGCCCCGCTCAAATTGCTCTGAGTTAGATTGCTTGTTTGCAGATCCACGCGATTCAAGTAGGCCAAACTCAAATTTGTATTGCGTAGGTCTGCTGCCGATAGATTAATGCCAATTAAGTCGGCCCCAGCGAGATCTAACCCTGCTAGAGTTTGACCACTAAAGTCAAAGACATTGTTGGCATATTGTTGAAGTAGTGCTTTCGCTTTCATATTCCTTAGGAGACCTGGGGCACTAATTGGCAAGTGAGCATATCATCTTCTATCTCTAAGTCGTCGATGACGTTTGGCTCTGGTTTCTCCAACGTGGCTAGGGATTGACCCCGGTATTGGGGGAGGACTGCCCGCAGTAAGGCATGAACCACTTGTTGACTCTGATCGAGGGCTTCTAGCTGATCGGCGGTTTGCATCAATTTCTGCTCAAGGGCCGCAAAGCTGGGATAGGTGGTGAATAAGGTTTGCAGTAATTTATCTAAAGAGCGCTGCTTTAAGTTCAACCAATCTTGACGCCTGAAACTAAAGGGATGGTAGAGGGCCGAAAAGATCAGAATTTTGGCTTTCAGCGGGTTGGTGGACTGCATTAAGGCTGCTTTTAGGTCAAAGAGGCTGTAGATTGCTCCTGCCCCGATGGGAGATGGGTTGAGTGCGTCTGGTACCCCATAGTCTGGCAGGACGGGAGTGGACTGACAGAGGGGAGCCAAAATTTGGCTAATCGTGTCAGCAATGGGTAGATAGGTTTTGGATTTATTGAGCTTGGCGGCTCTCTCAGATAACAAATGGCCTAAATCTTGAGCGGTGGTTACCTGATTTAGCAAGATAGGGACCAAGACATCGAGCTGCATCAGGTCTTGCGAGATGAGATCGCTAGGCCAATGCTGATGACCAACAAAATACAGTAACTTGCGAATACGAAGATGTTGAGGATGATGCTCCAAAGCCTGTATGGCTTGTGACAATCGTTCAGAGACCATGAAGATTCAGCGACAGAAGATAGTGAAAACATCGGTCGATTTGTAAACCCAAAAGAGTGTTTTCTTTGGGCTTAGCGGGGGAAAGTTACACGTAAAAATTGGCAGCGGGTTCGTATCTTTAAAGTGCCCTGAATGCAGGCATAAAGACTCATAGCCGTTACAGATGGGGCACTTTCGTTACGAGCGTCTAGGCCCCTGATACAGAACTAAGCAGAGTTAACAGCCCGTTTTTTGGCTTTTTTCGACTGGGTTGCGGTTTTGCCGTTGGCATAGCTTTGGCGTACTTGTCCCGCCTGCTGCAAGAGTGAATCCACGAAAGTAAGGGCCTGCTGAGTAGTTTGGCCCCCAGCTATTTCTGCTAATTCTTGTCGTCGCTGTTGGTCATCTAAGGAAGTGACCTGTACCACTGTCCGCTCAGCGGTTTTGGTGCGGGCTGATTTTGCGCCCTGCATGACCACCTGTTTTTGCACCTGAAAATGGGCATCGGCCATGGCAGCAATCATGGGTTGGTGAGTAACGCAGAGCACCTGATGGTTCTGGCTGAGGTGGTATAGCTTAGTGGCAATGGCCTGGGCCACATGTCCTGAGACCCCAGCGTCAATTTCATCAAAAATCAGGGTGCCCACGCCTTCTCCTTGGGAAAAACAGGCTTTAAGAGCCAATAAGAACCGACTCATTTCACCCCCTGAGGCGGATTCAGATAGGGGCTGTAGGGCTTCACCGGGGTTGGCGCTAAAGAGAAACTGGATTTGATCCGCGCCATGTTGGGTAGGAGAGATGGACTGTAATCCCACCTGAAATTGCACCTTATCTAAGGCGAGGGGCTTGAGTTCCTGCAAGATGCGGGATTCTAACTGTTGGGCTGCTTTTTGGCGCAGGGCGGTTAACTTGGCACAGGCTTGCTGGAGCTTAGCTTTATACTCGGCTGCGGTCTGCTCTAGCTCTTCTAAGGATTGGCCTTCGCCTGTCAGGTCTGCATATTGGGATTGAATGGTTTGGTGATGTGCGATCGCATCTTCTAAACTCGGCCCATACTTGCGACAAATCTGTTTTAGCTCCATCAGCCGGGCTTCTACAGATTGAAGCTGTTCAGGATCCGTTTCAACCGTATTGCCGTAGGCATTGATGAGTGAGCCAGCTTCTTGCACCTGGGTCAGGGCCTGCTGTACTAGTTCGAGGATGGGCTCTAACTGCGAATCGTACTGGCTCATATCTATTAAGACTGATTCAGCTTGGCCCAGTAAGTCGCCACAGGCGTCGCCCTGGTCCTGTTCATAGAGGAGCTGATACACCTGATAGCTTTGTTGTTCGAGTTCAACGCTATGGCTTAGACGTTGCAGTTCTTGTTCTAGATTCGTTTGCTCGTTGGGGTCAGACAGATTGGCCGCATCTAACTCTTGCAGTTGATACCGGAGCAGATCAATATTCTGAAGGCGCTGCTGCTCGTTTTGGCGGAAGGTATTGAGTTCTGTGGTGATGTTTTGCCAGCGGGCAAAAGCCTTCGTTACTTGCTGCCGCTGTTTGAGAAGCGGCTCTCCCCCAAAGCCATCTAAGCACTGACGCTGACGATCGGCCCGACCGAGCTGCACGGCCTGTCCTTGGGCGGTAACTTCGATCAGTTGTTCACGGAGTTGAGCAACCTGCTGTTTGTTAACGACGACGCCGTTGACCCGGAAGCGGCTACGTAAGGTGTTTTGAGTCGAAATTTCGCGACTGCACACTAGCAAGTCATCTAAGGGATCAATGTCGGTGTCTGCAAGCCAAGTATTGAGGTTGGGGGTGAGACTAAAACTGGCTTCTAGTAAGGTGCGAGATTCCCCTGTGCGTAGCATGGAGCTGAGAGCTTTGCCTCCTAAGATCAAGTCGATGGCATCCAGCAAGATAGACTTCCCGGCTCCGGTTTCTCCCGTCAGCACGTTCAATCCATCCGTAAAGGTCAGATCTAAGGTGTCGATCAGGGCAAAATTTTCGATGCGCAGGGACAGCAACATACAGGAACGGCTAACTCAGATCCTATCTATCTTACTGATCTGCAGGGCAGCTGAAAGGGAAGGCGACAATTAATAACTGATTTCAAATGGTTTTTTAGAGAGTGTGAATGAATGCCAGAGCGATGCCAGATATTAAGATGGCCTCTCTCGTTAGCATGGGTAATGTGTTGAGAGACCAGTCTGCTAGCGTGACTGCGGACGTCCAATCAGACACGCCATTAATCCAAGTAACCCATCAATGTCCCGCTTGGGGAAGAACTGTTCTCGGCAATAGGGCGATTGCCAGGTAAAGAAGCGGAGGGCGTGAGGGATGAATCTAAGCTAATCACCGGACGGTTGCCATGCATCGCTACTATGTTCAACTCACTTTGAAAGACGGGACGATGCTGCGGTAAATTCTCAAAGCTAATCACCTGACGGGTGCCGACTAGAATAGGACGGCCACCGGGTAAGGTCTCGGAGGGGACTAAAGCCAGATTCCCGGCAACAATAGGACGATGATTCGGGAGTTCGGGGGGGGTATATTCAACAATCGCTGTGCTGGAATTGCTCTCGCTGGGTTGGGTTAAACGAGGTGCATCAAATCCCCATCCCTTCTCAGGCAGAGATGGAAAGGGTTCACCTTTGACAGCCGCCACTTCGTAGCCTTTGTCTCCACCTCTAGGACCAACCACAGGATATTGGCCGCTTTCTTCAACAATTTCACCAGGACTAAAGAGCTTTTTGCCCATTACATTAATCTCACTAAAGGTCATTCCAGAATCGTTAAGGGTGAGTGAACGCTTCTAGGTTGAGCTTGAAATATTAGGGGCAAACATTCACTCTTTATCTAGAGTACTATCGCAACTTGCTGTAAGAGAATGCAAATGTATGCGTTCTCTTACGGCAAGTTGTCCCTAAAAGATTTACCCAAAAATACGACGGAACCTTCGATACCATCGAAAAGGACTAAGGAACACAACCTCTTGCTGCAATTGCTGTTCAGCTTCATAAGGTTCAGGCTTAATACTCATGTCTAAGGGGAGTGTTTGCTTCAAAGAGGGAGCAGTCGCCACGGTCGTCAAGGGATCTGGGAGAGAGGCAGTTTTAGCCATCGCTTTTTGCGTGGTAGTGGTCACTAGGCAAAAAGAAAATAGACCTGCACTCAGTAGAGCTTTGGTAGGAGCGCTTTGAAATTTCATCATCGTTGGATTCCTTGTTAAGTGAAGTGAGTTGTTTAACTTGACCCCACTATCGCGGAATGACTCAGCAGATAAAATCCCGATTTGTTCAGGAAAGTTCAGGTATCTCTTTAAGAATCAAGATGCTAGAGTGGGCCTCCCCGAAATGCCCAAGGCTCCAGAATATTTCAGCCTGGTAAGAATGATAGTGCCAAGCTTGGTCTTGACTGGAAAAGGTTGAACTATGGGGATGGTTGAGCTAGATGGGGAATCATTTGTACCAAGAGAGCTGCTGCTTGGTTCTGCGGATCCAGGTGATTAGCGGTGGTTGCGGATTGTAATGCTCCTTGAAAATCTTTGAAAGCCATTTGACTTTGGGCAAGATGGATATGAGCTTCTACGCTGTTGGGCTGCAGCCGAGTCACTTGAGCAAAATCATCAGATGCTGGCTGAAATTGCTTCTTGCTCATCAAAAGAATTCCTCTGAGCGTGTAGGCTTCTGCCAAAGAGGGGTTTAGCTGGAGCGCTTGATTCAGTGCGCTCATTGCTCCTGGGACATCTTCTTGTTCTAGGCGAGAAATAGCTGCTGAGTAATGAGGATTTGGGGCGGCCATTGCCAAGGGTGGAAGGTTTACGATTCCCTGATCTCATGCTGAGGAGGACAGCAGCTAGTGCCCCAGTGAGATAGAAATGGGCGGGGTTACGGCGCATTGAATCTCCCTCTGCAATGTTGTTGCCCTACATTTTAATCCCAGGGTTAGCCGGGTTGAACGGCCCGAAATATCATTTTTTGTACCCACACATAGCTAAAGTCTTCAAATTCCTCTCCAGGCGTAATCAGTGTGGTTGAACCTTCCTGGTTCTCAATAAATTCTTGTCGCCATAATTCCCAAGCATAGATGGATGGCAACTCTAAATTGGCGCAGTATTCAAACCAGCAATCTCTTTGAAAGCGAGACGTATCGCAATAGACCCGACTGGATTGCACTTCGAGCAGACCTAGATCAATCATCTCCTGCATTAAAGGAGGGTGATGGCTAGGGGGTTCCCCTTGACCCATGACGGGGGACTCAAAGGCTAGTTGAAGCGCTTCACCATCATTCTCTTTCGCAAGACGGAGAATTTCTAATTGCACCTGGGTTAGGGAAGGGATATGGGGCATAATCTATGGGGTTTCTGCTGAGATGCTATCACCATAAAAGTTCCAGGTTGCCTGAGAAGATAATAACGCTGTTGCATAGATGGATGTATTTTGCACAGCGCTAATGTCTCATGAGTGGGGTTCGTGGTTTGGTTCAGGGCAAACACCGTGATCGAGAACTGCTCTATGGCAATGAATCAATTTCTGGTGCTTGGGGTAAGGGACAGGTGTTATTTGCCAGTCATTCTATCAAGTCTGTTCAGCTCAGCATTTCATCTTTGACGATGCCATTTATGCCCCAACGTGTAGGCCCCATAAAGCAGTGGGATGGGGTGGATGGAACTCATCTACTCCTATCTGAAGATTTGATGTACCTCGATAGGTACATCAGGGAAGGCTTGAAAGTTAAGCGTTTCTTCTAGATTAAAGATTTGCCGGTGTTGATAGGTGTTCGCAATGGGCTGATGATAGCGCTCAATCTGGGTATTGTTGAGGTTAACTAGCCAAATCTCAGGAATTTGTTCTTGAGCGTAGATAGGAACCTTCACATCCCGGTCAAACTCGATGGTGCTATCGGACACTTCTACCAGGGCAAAAATATTGTTAGGTGTGGGATGTCCTGCATGATAAAAGTCTTCTCTCCGTTGCAGGATAGAAAGATCCGGCTGTGGTTCGGAGTTATCACTCAGGAGAATGGGGCTTTGGACTCGAATCAACGCTTTGCGGAATAGCTTTAAGACTAATAGCTCAGTCAGTCGATCGACGCAGGCGGCATGGTGTCTGTCAACGGGCGACTTTTCAATGATTTCTCCCTGAATAAGTTCTACATGGTCCCGGTCAGTCAAAATGCCAGACTCAATCATCTGGTGATACTGTCCTATCGTGAATTTTTTTCGCAGAATTTGGACGGTCATTTTCGCGATATTCCTAAGCCTGGAATTTTAACTGAGTACTACATGGATCAACGTTTAGAGAGTAATTAGGTCCAGTATAGTTCTTGCCGATTGGTGGGTAGGAACAAGCCTAAAGAGGAGTGTTGGCTTTGGAATTGGGTGAATTGCAGGTGCCCCATAATAGCGACGGGAGTTGCCATCTCGTTAACCCCACAGCTTTCCAATCGGTTAGCGACTCTTGCCAAATGATTGCTATGGGGCAAATCATGGGTCAATCGAAGATCGGTGATTTGGAAACTCAACGCCTAAGGTCTGATGTGCGTATTTATGAGCTGAGGGGCTGATAGGTATTAAGAGGATTTTTTCGCGAGACAACTGGATGGCAGAGCATATCTTTATTTCTCACTCTACTAAGAATGATGATACGGTCGCCAAGCTCAGGAAAGTTCTAGAACTCTATGGTCACACACCTTGGGTTGACTCACGGCAGTTGACTGGTGGAGATGACCTCAACGCGGAGATCGAAGCCAGCATTCGCGATGCTCGCTGCTTTTTGGTGGTACTCAGTATTGATGCCCTGAGTTCGGATTGGGTGCAACGCGAAGTCAGGCTAGCGCTGGAGATTGCCAAAGAGAAAGCCGATTACAAAGTGATTCCAGTGGTTTTGCCAGGGGTGCAGCCTGGAATTCTCAAGCTGTTGTTCCCTGATGAGCTGGCTTACATTTTTATTCAAGACACCCCCACTGGTTTTGATGATGCCTTGCCTCAGATCTTTGCTGCTTTGGGTAAGCAACTCCCCACGGACTGGAAAACGGGAATCACCATTGAAGTTGAGCCAGTTGAGGAGTTGATTCTTGAGCTGATTGATCCATGCATTTCTGAAGAAAATGGCAAGCGTCGGGCTGAAGCAACGGCTGAACTTATCTATGTCCCAGCCAATAATAGCGGTGCCATCACCAGTCGGCGTTATCGGTTTACTGCTCCAATCGGACCCTTGGAACTAGATGATATTCGCTGGTATATCGAAAGCTATTTCCGCTGGCCATCTGGGGTTTTTAAGGACCGAGCCATCAAGACAGAAGATAACCTACCCCAGTGGGGACAGGATCTGTACAAAGCTGCATTGGCAGGAGAGTCAGCCCGTGAGCCATTAGAAGCATGGCGTCGCGCCAGCGGTAGTCGCCGTTTTTCGGTGCGGGTTGATTCTGAACCCAAGGAAGGGTCTGAGGATGATAAAGTCGCTCAGTTTCAGGAATCGGCTAGTGACCTACTAGCCCTCCCTTGGGAGATTCTGCATGATGGCACGGGCTATCTTTCCGAAGGGAATAACGGGGTTCGAGTGCGGCGTCGGTTGCCGAAACGGAAGGTAACGCGAATCATTGAAGCGGATTTACCAATACGAGTTTTATTGATTAGCCCCCGGCCTGAAAAGGACTCAGAAGGGAATTCTGTGGGGTATCTAGACCATCGGGCCAGTGCCATTCCATTAATCCAAGCTGTGGAAAACCTGGGAGAAGCCCTGGTCAAGGTGGATATCTTAGAACCGCCTACCTTTGCGGCTTTGCAGGAAGCTTTGCAGCGAGGTATTGACGAAAAAGACCCCTATGAAATAGTCCATTTTGATGGTCATGGGGTCTATGACCGCAGAGTGGGATTAGGAGCCTTGTGTTTTGAAGATCCGCAAGACAGTCAAAAGTTAGGCCAACGATTATTGGATCTCGTCCATGCTGATAAACTGGCCGCCGCATTGCGGGAGTATGGCGTACCGCTGATTATTCTGGAGGCCTGTCAGACAGCCCAATCGACAGCCGATCCGCAAGCGTCAGTGGCCGCAAAGTTATTAGAACAGGGCGTGGGGTCGGTGGTGGCCATGACCCACTCCGTACTGGTGGTCACGGCCCAGAAATTTGTAGAGCAGTTCTACAAAAGCTTGGCAGAGGGGAAACGGATTGGGGATGCCATGCTGGCGGGGCAGATGGCCCTGTACAACAATCCCTTTCGGTTCAAGGTGATGGGGGCAGGGGATTTGAAGTTACAGGACTGGTTTGTACCCGTTCTCTATCAAGATGCAGATGACCCCCAGTTATTTACGGAAAAGCAAGGGGAAGATGCACTCCGGAAATTGGGTGAACGACGAGAGCTACAGTTGGGACGGTTGCCAGAACCTCCAGCCCATCAGTTTGTGGGGCGGAGTCGGCATCTGCTATATGTTGAGCGATTGCTGGCCCAAGAAAACTATGTAGTGATCAAGGGCAGTGGCGGCATGGGCAAGACGGCCCTGGCGGTGGAATTGTGTCGATGGCTGGTGCGGTCAGGTCGGTGGCAGCGGGCGGCATTTGTAAGCGTGGAACCGCAGAATGTCCAGGATGTTTCGGGAGTACTGGATGCGATTGGGCAGCAGTTGGTGCCAAAGTATACTGTGGCCCAGTATGGGGACGATTTAGACAAAGCATTGCAGCCCGTGGTACGGGCATTGCAGGATTTCCCGACGGTAATTTTACTGGACAATATGGAGTCAGTGCTACCGGATGCTGAAGGGAATAACCCCGCCGGGGTAGCAGATGTGACGGAGCTGTTGGAGCTGTGTCAGCGGTTGTTGAAGGCAGATCCGCGATGTCGGGTAGTGTTTACTAGCCGGGAGCGATTGCCAAAGCCATTTGATGTGGGCGGAAATACCGTGGAGTTGGGACGGTTGAGTCAGGGCGAGGCGACTCAGTTGGTGGAGCAGGTGATGGCTCGGGAGGGGTGGATGCCGCCAGAGACGGATAATGCGACGACACCGGAGGAGATCAAAGAGCTGGTGGAGACGGTGAATTGTCATCCCCGGGCGCTGGTTTTGTTGGCACGAGAAGTGGCCCATGGGGTGCGGGCAACAACGGAGAACTTGGCGAAGCTAATGGCGAAGTTGGAATCGCAGAATCGGGGAGACCGGGAGAATTCCCTGTATGCGAGTGTGGAGCTGTCGTTGCGGCGGTTGCCGGAGGAGACGCGGGAGCGGGTGAATCGGCTGGCGGTGTTGCATGGGGGTGGGAATCGGTTCATTTTGTCGCAGGTAATGGGAATTGAAGCTGATGCGGCGGATGCAGTGGCGGAGCAGCTGATTGGGGTGGGGATGGCGGAGGCGCAGGAGTATAGCTATCTGCGCTTGGATCCAGCGTTGCCTGCTTATCTGAAGTTGGGGCAAGGGTCGGAGCAGTTGGCGGCGCTGACAGAGACCTGGGCTGAGGCAATGGTGCAACTGGTGGATTATCTATACCAGCAGCGGTCTAAAGACGCCAGATTGGCCTTTCGGTTAACGCTGCTGGAACTCCCCAATCTAATGATGCTGCTGGATTGGTTGGCAGAGCAGTTGACGGCAGATGCGTCGAGGGCGGAAGCGATTGCCGCTATGGCTGGCAGCATTGAGCACCTGCTGGCAGAGCTGGGTCGCCCCCAGGCGCTGGCGCGGGCGGTGGTGCTGCGGGAACGGGCGGCGGCAGCAATCCCGAATTGGGGCCATGTTCGGTTTGAAAATGAGCAGCTGGTGATTGAGCGGCTGCTTCAGGACGGACAGTTGCAGACAGCCTATGAGCGGGCGCAGACATTACTGGAGCAGGCCAAGGAGGCTGGAGCCAATGCCTACAGCGGTGCTGATTATCATTTGGCGGTGGCACATTCTATGCTCGGTCAGGTTTTGGTGAAAGGGGGACAGGCAGCCCTAGCGTTGGAGCTGCTTCGCACCACTCAGAAGTTGTTCGAGGCGTTGGGAGAACAGGGGGAACGGATGGCTGCTAAGTCCTTGACGAGGCAGGCAGATTGCCTCACGGACTTAGGACAGCTGGATGAAGCGGCTGATACCTATGAGGAAAGTATTAGACGGTCTGAGAAAATGAAAGATGTACGACAAGTTGCTGTGGGGAAGGGAAATCTGGCGACGGTGATGAGGATGCAGGGGCGATATGAGGATGCGATCTCAGCCTATAAAGAAGCGCGGGATATCTTTGTCCAGCAGAATGAACCGAGTCCAGTCGCCTCCATCTGGCACCAGATGGGCAGGGTGCATAAGAACGCAGGGCATTACGGGCAGGCAGAATCAGCATACCGGAAGTCCTTGGAAATTAAGACTCAGATCCACAATCGGGCAGGGCAGGCCAATAGTTTGACCGAGTTGGGGAATCTTTATAACACTTGGAATCGTCCGGAAGAGGCGGTCACGTTTTACCGACAGGCGGCTGATATTTATGTGGAGTTGGGAGACTTGCGCTATGAAGGTTTTGCCCGCAACAACATTGCCGATACTTTATGCAAGCTACAGCGGTACGATGCAGCCCGGACAGAGATTCAGCGGGCGATCGAGTGTGATCGCCAATTTGGTCATGCTGCTCAGTCGTGGACAGCTTTCGCCATTCTGCACGACATCGAAGCGGCAACCGGGAATCCAGGAGCGGCTCACTCGGCATGGCTGCAGGCTCGTGATGCCTATCTGGCCTATCGACAGCAGGGGGGGTATGCACAGTATGGGGGCGGTAAATTGGTCGATCAGGTTCTGGGGCTCATGGCTCAAGAACAAGTGGATGAAATTCAGGCGCAGCTCGGTGAACTGGTCAATCATCCAGATGTATCGGACTCCATCAAACAGCTGATTCCGACAGTTGTTGCCATTCTCGGGGGTAACCGTGATCGATCTCTAGCAGATCATGATGCTCTCTATTACGATGATGCGGCGGAGATTTTGTATTTAATTGAGCGGTTGGACGGCATCTCCAGCTCCTAAGTTCGGGGAGAGAGGCTTTATTCGTGAATAGGAGCGGCTAGAGGTGGTCCTCACCTATGCCCAGTACCTCAATCACCAGCTTCCTCTTATCGCCGCAGGCTTTCTCCAGATGTTGCCGTTCCCCTGAACCACCAAGGCCAATTGGATATCGGAAAAACGCAGCAGCTGATTACCTCCGCTCAGCAACTGCTGCAAACCTAACCTCGACCCGCAATCACGTCCTTCATTTCCCGCACGGCTCGTTCCAAACCCACCAACACCGACCGACTAATAATCGTGTGGCCAATATTCAGTTCTTCCATCCCCGGTAGACAGGCCACAGGATAGGTATTCCAATAGGTCAAACCATGTCCTGCATTGACTCGTAGCCCTAATGCAGCGGCGCGATCACATCCCTGTTTCAACACGTCCAACTCCTGGGTCTGCTGGGCCTCACCCTTGGCTTCAGCGTAAGTCCCCGTATGCAGTTCAATAAACTTGGCCTGCACCTGAGCGGCTGCTTCAATCTGGGCAGCATCAGCATCAATAAACAGACTGACGGGAATATTAGCGGCTTGTAAGGTCTGGACCACATCCGCCATATGGGTTTGCTGACCAATGACATCTAGCCCTCCTTCCGTGGTCACTTCCTCCCGCTTTTCCGGCACTAGGGTGACATAATCCGGTTGGATACGAAGTGCGATTTCAACCATTTCTGCTGTCGCCGCCATTTCCAAATTCAAATGGGTACGAACCGTTTTCCGCAGTACCTCGACATCTCGATCCTGAATATGCCGCCGATCTTCTCGTAAATGGACTGTTATACCATCGGCTCCCGCTAATTCAGCTAATACGGCTGCCGCGACGGGATCCGGTTCCACAGTGCGACGGGCTTGGCGAATCGTCGCCACATGATCGATATTGACACCAAGGGTAGGCATGATAACACTCCTGGCTAGGGGGAAGATTAATTATAGAGGTTATTGCGGGTGCCGAAGCATGGGATAGAGCGTTGGTGAGTTCTCGGCTTGAACAGTACCCAAAACTTCAAAACCATGTTTTTGATAAAGAGCGACATTACGATCATTGGTGGCTTCTAGATACACTAAATTTCTCTGCTGATCGCAGGTCGCGAGAGTGTGAGCCAGCAATGCAGAACCATAGCCCTGTCCCTGACAGATAGGATCGGTGCCGATCATCGCTAAATGCCAATGGAGCTCTTGAGGATGGTGCCCGCTGAGCTGTTCTAAAATAGAGGCAAGGGCGGGCTGTTTGCTTTCCTCAACGCCTTGCTGAATTAATGCCATCAGGGCTGCTTCATCGGGCTGAGTGTTTGGGGGGAGCCACAGGGCCACTGCTTCAAAGCCTACTGTATAAAACGCGGTGGCCTGCTGAAAGGCCGCACCTCCAAATGCTTGAGCAAATAGGGGTAAACCTTGCGCATATTGCGAGGGCTGTGGGAACATCCACCGAATCGCTGGATCATTGCAGAATGCCAAGGTAAGGGTCGCCAGACAATTTTCGGCATCTGCTGGAGTGGCTATTTTGATGGTGTCCAAGCGTCTGCTCCTGATTCTAGGGGGTTATTTCCAATTGTTGCTCGCTTGTTCTAGAACGAACTGGGCTACCGTTTCGATTTGCGTATCATTGAGCTGGTCTGCAAACCCCGGCATATTGTTTTGTCCCTGGGTAATCAGGTTGATGACGGGGGCTAGGGTGTCGTAGCCGTCTCGCTGTAAAGATTTCAGTTTTAAAGTTTTGCGACGACGGATAATATTGCCG
Organism: Acaryochloris marina MBIC11017; assembly: GCF_000018105.1. Lineage (GTDB taxonomy): Bacteria > Cyanobacteriota > Cyanobacteriia > Thermosynechococcales > Thermosynechococcaceae > Acaryochloris > Acaryochloris marina. The sequence goes on along the minus strand of NC_009925.1, from coordinate 2,791,924 downwards.
CCTTTGGGATGACAGCCTGCACAGTAGGTTTCAAACAGCACAGCTCCGTCCCCAGGAGAGGCAGCCCAGGCCGGGGCAAGATTCACCCCCAACCACATCAGTATGAGGCCGACCCATAAGCCAGCTTTTCGACTCAACGCCATCGAGACACGGAATAACTTTAACAAGACACAGCTCTCTGCAAGGTTCAACTCCATTGTTGGTCGCGATGGAAGGGGAAGCAACTGGCTTTGCCAATCTTTACGCCGTCTTAATTCCTGGGATGAGTGCTGTCTTTTAATCGCTGCTGTAAGCGCGGCAGGATGGCTTTATACTTTTCCAGTCGAGTCCAGTCTTTCGCTGTGGGATGAGCAATGCGGCTGATGTCCATGTTGTCCGTCATGTCGGCAATCTTGACTCGCAGTGCGATCGCATTTGCCATCACGCGTTCTAAGTAGGTGTCATAAGATTCATGGTCGCGCTTGGTAATGGCATCAATGGCGGCCAAAATCTCCTTAGGAAATCCGGACTCTGCTAGTTCTGCCAGGGTTAAGTCCGAGTCTTCCACGGCATCATGGAGTACGCCCACGATTTTCTCCGGTAGGGTCTGGCCCGCTGTCATCACTCGCAGGGGATGATCAATGTAGGGCTGGCCCGCTTTATCGATTTGGTTTATGTGGGATTGGGTTGCGATCACAATCGCCATATCCAATAACTCTTTTAAAGAATAGGCTTGCGTCTGGGACGACATAACTTGCAGCGGTGAAATTATAGAAAATCCCTCCAGACTTGAGGGGAGGCTTAACTCTATCCTAGCGGCAGAGTTAGGCCGTTCAAGATCTGGAGGGGGAAGTGTAGTGAGCGACTTGGGGCTGAATCCATGCCCACAGCTTTACTGAACTGGAGCCTCTACAGGGGAGGCGACCACATCCACCGTCACGGTGTCATGAGGAACGGGCTGGGTGGATGAATCAGCAGGGTCGGCAGCATCCGTGGCATTGACGTACCAGTTCTTCAGAGACTGGAGTCCGTGCTTCATAGATGTGTAGGAGTCACCATACTGGTCAGTGAATTTCGTATCGACGCGAGTGGCCTGTTTTTGCAGGGGAGGCGTGAGGGTCTTTTGAATCACGTTGGCCATCATTTGGAAGACGCTTTGCAGACGTTCCCAGGTTGATTTTGAGTCCGTTTCTTTACCCCAAGCCTCTTGGAAATTACTAGAGGCTTGATGGCGCTTTTCTTGCAAGTCTGCAGCGACCGTGGCCGACATTTCAGCAGCGAGAGGACGGACAATGGTATACCCTTCTTTCAATTCTGCTGACGTTTGCGTAAAGGCCTCTTTGAGGATCTTGGCAATCCGCTGGCTGCGGGTCCCGCTTTCAGTTTTAATTTGAGAAAATGTGGCGTTCATGGGGGCTTTGTTATTCATTTCCATCTGTAAAATTCTCCGGTGCTGCAAGTTGGGACGGGTGGGGCGACTAAACAACGGGGTTGGCTTCAATATCAATCGTGGCTGCAACGGTTTCTTCTGAGGTGCTGTTTTTCTTGTTTTCCAACATCAGCTGACAGACTTCAGAAATCAGGAAGGTTACGAGTACACCGTCATCAATCCAACCTGCGATAGGTAATACGTCAGGGGCAAGATCTAGCGGGCTGACCAGATAAAACAAGGTGCCAGCGATCAGAGCCCAACGATATTTTGGATGACGAAGGCCTTGGCGAAAGGCGTCTTGAAACAGCTTAAACAAGGAGGGTTGTTTCATCGAAGGTCCTGTACTTCAGTGATTTCATTCTCACAGACCCACCTCAAAAAATCTGGTGCAGATTACCCGCAGAGATGGGGTAAAACTACACCGAATAGACCGTATACGGTTTACCGCAAGTAGGATGTATTGCACCGTGTTGACTGTGATTGGAGGATGCCCCGAAATGAGTCTCTGACGATAGATCAGCGACTGGAAAGATGCGGGCATGCCTCTTTGTGATTGGCTTGGCTTCTCATATTTCAAAGTGAGATGTTGCAGCGCACCGCTTTTGATTCGCCAAGTGCTGCTGAGGATTCGACTTCCCGTTAGGCTAGAGGGCAGTTGTAGATCATGACTGAATGTGAAACCACTTGCATTAGATAAATTTAAACAAGGGGTTGCAGACTTTTATGATCGTAGGAGTCGAAGTTATGACCAGGGGCAGTGGCACCCTCAAATTTGTGACCGCCTGCTGGAATATGCGCGGATTGGTGCTGGTCAGACGGTTTTAGATATTGGTACAGGAACCGGCTACCTTGCGATCGCATCTGCCCAACGAGTTGGCGATCAAGGACATGTGACTGGCGTAGATATTTCTCCAGGTATGCTGCAGCAAGCACAGCGCAAAATTCAGCGGTTAGGACTGAGCAACGTTGTGGTTCAACGGGCTGATGCTGAAGCCCTGGACTATCCCAGCCATCATTTTGACGTTATCCTTTGTGCCCATACGTTTCCTTGGATGACGGATAAAGCCGCGACATTGCGTTTGTGGTATCAGTTACTCAAGCCCAGGGGGCGCATCGCCGTTCATACCCCTGCTGACACTGCCTATATTGGGGCTGTGGTGTTACGCAGAGTGCTGGCTGAGTATGGTCTTGAACTAGAGCCTAGCAATCGGTTAGGTTCGATTGAGCAATGTCGGCAGTTGTTTGAAAAGGCTGGTTTTGAGGCGGTTGAGATTTATACCGAGCAACATGGCAGCTACACAACTCTGGATCAAGCCAAAGCCATTTGGGAGAGCGTTGTGGTGAATCCTTCTATTACTGCTCCAAAGGTTGTTGGTGATGGGCGATCCCGGTTTTCCGCAACAGAGTTAGGAAAAATCAAAGCTGAACTATATGCAGAACTGGAAGCCCTGCAAACGGAGCAGGGCCTCTGGAATGATCTAACGACGGTATATATTTTGGCCGATAAGCCAGAGCCGTATTGTGGTTGAGTCTATCACCATCCATTAGCATTGGCTGAATGTTCAAATCGTGCTCACATCAATATGACCCTATTCATCAGTAATGATATTTGGCTTGGATAAAGTCAATACGCTCATCCCTGACCACATAGACGATGCGATGCTCATGGGATAAGCGGCGAGACCAAATATCACTCCCGATATGCTTCAAGGGTTCAGGCTTGCCAATGCCCTTAAACGGATCTTCGAGGGTATTATCAATGATCACCCAGGTGCGATCGTAGAGTTTAGGTTCGGTTTGAGCGAGAGCTTTGAGATCTTCTCGAAATTGAGGCGATAGATTGGCGTATCGTCGAAAGACGGTGAGGGGCTGATCCGATATGTTGGATTTACGCTTGCTCAATCTCTTCTCTCAACTGGGCGATGGCTTGTTCGGCAGCTTCTGCGCCAGGTGGATTCTGATCTTGGGTTTTTGACCAGGCCAGTCCGTCAAACAGTCTTTGGGCATTATGGGGGGATCTCAGCAGGTAGAGGCTTTCCATCATGCTGGTTAGCTCATCGGCGGAGATGATGGCGACGTCTGGGGCATCTCGTCTTTCAATTAGGACGACGTTGCGATCTTGGGTGACCTCATCCAGAACTTTGAAGAAGTTTTGGCGCACATGAGAGGCCGAATGAGATTTATTCAGCATAGTTGTACAATACTTACGTACAAGTCAAGTCTAGCAGATTTGGGATTAAGCCTCTGCAGCAATGGCACAGATCTGATAGGGCTGGTGACGCAGGATATAACATTGTTGGCGTATGGAGAGCAGGCTTATCTATGCTTTAGGGGTAAAAGACACCGGTTGAGATGCGATGGACAAGCGCAGCAAAGAAGACAGCAGATTGAGTTCAAGGTACAAACCTATTTGCTATAGGACCGATTGAAGTTTGGTCAATCAACCAGGGGATATTGATTGATGTTGATAAAGAGCGCTTAGTTTTTGTAATCAGTCGTCAAGTTGGCTATGCCTTACTTAACAGAGGTAGAACTTTTCAGGGAAGTACAGCTATTATCTTGAAGAACTCAGGATAATCAAGGTCAGTAATGAAAGCTCTCAGAGGATTTTGGGATTTTCTCAATACGGATGTACGAGATATTCCTTGGGGAGATGTGGCCCAACAAGGCATTGAAGCCATGAAGGCGTTGCCGGATGCTGCAAAAGCTTGGCAGGACAATGCCGATCAGATTCAACAGCTTGCCCCTTATTTGCAAAAAGCAGAACCACTGATCAAAGCCCTGGATACGCCAGTGACAAAGTTGGCTATTTCTGGGTTGCCATTTGTATCTGCTGGCATTAACGTGCTGAAAATTGGGATTGAACTGGCAAAAGTGGAGCCAACTTTCGAGAGTTCAGTCACAATTGTCGCCCAACTCGCCTATCTCCGAAGTTTAGAAATAGTGTTGGAGAAACAAGATGAGACGATTAAAGCGAAACTAGCGCAGCTATTGCTTAAGGATGTTGTCGAGCAACAGCTTTCCAAATTTTATAAAACAGAGCTGACCCTCACGGAGGCAAAGACAGCCACTACCCAATTTCGAGAGTCTGTATTCGCCGAGAAGTTTGGAACAGATTTGATAGAGCAGTTGCAACAGTTTGGACTGGACAACAGCCAAGCCCAACGATTGGCAGATCAAGTCTTGTGGGGAAGTCATCGGTATTTCCATGAGGTCATTGCAGAAGCTGGGGAAAGTGTGGAACCCTTGGCGGAGTTTTACCGCACGGGTGGTCAGCAAGAGCTAGAACGCTATACGGCTATTGACGAGTATTTAAAAACGCGGATAAGACCTACTCCACAGGAGCAGGTCTTTGATGAAAGTAGCCCCAGAGTAAGCTTTCAAGACATCTATGTACGGCTAGAGGTGCAGCCCTTAACTCAGGAAGGAGAGGTAAAACGTGATGTTAGTCCCATCTGTAGCCATGAATGGACGAAGAAAACTTTAGACCAGCCAGCCAACCAGCCCCGCAAAGTGATGTTTATGGAAGGCGAGGCAGGCCGAGGGAAATCTGTATTTTGTCGCATGATTGCCAATTGGGTGTGCTCGGAATTTGGAGATGCTTTTATTCCCTTGCGGATTCGGTTACGAGACCTACGGAAACTGGCAAATAATCTAACGGAAACACTAGAAGACTGCCCCGATTTAGAGCAGGAAAATTTCGTGCGCGGGGAATCGAGCTGGCTAGCGGATAAAAACACTCGATTTTTTATTATTTTGGATGGCTTTGATGAACTCTTGTTAGAAGGGCGGGCTACGGGTGGTTTAAAGGAGTTTTTGCAGCAAGTAACGGATTTTCAGCGGCGTAGCCATCATCAGCTATTGGTCACTGGACGACCGTTAGCGCTGCAAGGAATCGATCGACTGATCACCCAAAATAAAGATCTGGAGCGGGTGCGGCTGGAACCCATGGGAGATCAGTTGAGGGAAGGCTGGCTGAACAAATGGCAAGCCCTATTTGGAGAAGAGAAGGTCAATCAGTTCCGGGAATTTTTGACAGCCTGCCCCAAAGACATCACAGATACTCTAGCCCGTGAGCCGCTTCTGCTGTACTTGCTGGCGCGGCTTAATCGAGAGGGGCATCTGACTCAAGGAATGTTTGCAGATACTCAAGCAGGTCTTAATCAAGACACTCAGGCCAAGCTGCGGATTTATCGAGCAGCGGTGAATTGGGTGTTGAAAAAACAGCGGCAGGATGAGAATTTGCGGCTATCAGGGCTAGATTCCCTGGAAGATTTACGGGAGATACTGCAAGAAGCAGCATTGTGTGTGGTTCAGTCGGGCAATGAAACGGCCCGACTGGAAATGGTGAAGCAGCGGTTTCAAGACAGTAGCAATCCCATCGCTGAATTGCTGAAGCAAGCCCAGGCAACCACTGGGCAATCTGAGGACAAGGCGCTGAATAATTTACTGACCACCTTTTATCTCAAACCAGGAGAAAGAGATCAACGGGGTTCAGTGGAATTTGCCCACAAGAGCTTTGGCGAGTATTTGTTTGCAGAGCGATTACTGAACGCCTTTGAAGCCTGGACGGAGTTAGATAAACGACAACGGTTTCGGCTAGATGAACGAGCACTGAATGAACAAATTTACGACGTATTGGGTTATGGCGGCCTGAGTCAAGAAATTGTCGCCTATTTGTGGGAGCTACTGGATGAGAGCGATATTGACCGTGTACGGCTGTTTAATCGCCTCAATAATTTCTATGATCGCTGGTGCCAAAACGAATTTTTGGATGCTCCCCCCAATGAGAATCTTCCCCAGAAGAAACTGATCCAACTGTTAGGCCACGAGATCCCTACCGGATTAAAGCAAGTAGATGTATTTACGGGGCTAAACGTGATGATTTTTCTATTTAGGCTACATGCATCTGCGCAACCAGGGGGCTATCCCTATCTTGGAGACGATACACCTCAACCTGAGATCTATTTTTATCCCTGTGGTCAAGCTGATACAGAGAGCTTTCAAGCCGATCGTCTCCTCAAAATTATTCATTATGCAGATGCTCTTGGAACAGGGATGTTTGCTAAAACGGTTGGGCCTTATCTCATCCGCGCCGACCTCAGAAGCGCCGACCTCCGCAGCGCCGACCTCAGCAGCGCCGACCTCATCCGCGCCGACCTCAGCAGCGCCGACCTCAGCAGCGCCAACCTCAGCAGCGCCAACCTCAGCAGCGCCAACCTCAGCAGCGCCAACCTCAGCAGCGCCAACCTCATCCGCGCCAACCTCAGCAGCGCCGACCTCAGCAGCGCCAACCTCAGCAGCGCCAACCTCATCCGCGCCAACCTCATCCGCGCCAACCTCAGCAGCGCCGACCTCAGCAGCGCCAACCTCATCCGCGCCAACCTCCGCAGCGCCGACCTCCGCAGCGCCAACCTCAGCAGCGCCAACCTCAGCAGCGCCAACCTCATCCGCGCCAACCTCATCCGCGCCAACCTCAGCAGCGCCGACCTCAGCAGCGCCAACCTCATCCGCGCCAACCTCAGCAACACTTTCTTAATACGAACGGTTTTGAGTGATGCTCAAAACTTAACGAGTGATCAACTGGAAGGTGTTGATCCACCCCTTATATGCAGTGCATTTCTACCCTCAAATATCGATATTGATTCCAACAGAGATTGGGATGGACTTGCAACGGCTCTCCATGATCGCTTTCCTACTCGTTTTGCGACCTTGGAAAAAGCTGAACAGTGGGTGGAGAAGGAACGGTATCGTTGATTTTGAGTTGTTAATGATACAGTTTGGCTCTTAAAGTGTGCTCAGTAGTATCCACTCTCAGGCTTCTCCACCAGTTTTGGGTGATGAGCTGTCTTTCTGCTCCGGCATCCAGTTAAAGACAATGCTAGCCGAACTGTACAGAGAATTTAGAAGCGCTGCAAATGGAGCAAGGCCTCTAGAACAATCACTCTAAACATTGAGGCCTGTAAGCCATAGGTGATGAGGTTAGGGCTGTGGATGCTTACAGACTCAACCTCATCAGCGATAGTGCGTGCTTAGGATCCTTGCCGTAGCTTGTCTAGAACACTTTGATCTTCCATAGTGGATGCATCCCCAGCAATATCTTCACCACTGGCTAAGTTGCGCAAGAATCGCCGAATAATTTTGCCAGAGCGGGTTTTGGGCAAAGCATCGGCAAAGCGAATCTCGCCCGGACGGGCAATCACTCCAATCTCATTGACCACATGCTGCTTCAGTTCAGAATTGAGTTCATCACTCGGAGGATGGGTATTTTCCAAGGTGACAAAGGCAAACACATCTTCACCCTTGAGGTCATCAGGCCGACCGACCACAGCAGCTTCTGCCACAGCGGGGTGAGAGACCAGGGCAGACTCAATCTCCATCGTCCCCAGGCGGTGCCCGGATACATTGATCACGTCATCGACGCGACCCATAATCCAGAAATAACCATCCTCATCTCGGCGGACGCCATCCCCAGCGAAGTAGACATATTTGCCGTCTTTGGGGGGGATATGTTCCCAGTAAGTCCGACGGAACCGATCGTCATCGCCATACACTGTGCGCATCATGCTGGGCCAGGGGTGACGGACGACCAGATAGCCGCCTTCATTGTCGGCGACGGGGTTGCCGTCTAAATCGACCACATCTGCCAAAATCCCTGGGAAGGGGCGGGTGGCAGATCCAGGTTTAGTGGACGTAGCGCCCGGCAGGGGCGTAATCATAAAGCCCCCCGTTTCCGTTTGCCACCAGGTATCGATAATTGGGCATTTGCCGCCGCCAATCACCTGCTGATACCAGATCCAGGCTTCTGGGTTAATGGGTTCACCGACAGTGCCTAAAATCCGCAGAGAAGATAAGTTGCGGGCTTGGGGATGCTGATCGCCCAGTTTAATAAAGGCCCGAATGGCAGTGGGAGCGGTATAGAAGATATTGACGCCATATTTTTCCACGACATCCCAGAAACAGCCGGGATTGGAAGGGCGGGGTGCGCCTTCATACATCAGAGAGGTAGCGCCATTGGATAAGGGACCGTAGACAATATAGCTATGGCCTGTAATCCAGCCGACATCTGCGGTACACCAGTAGACATCATTATCTTTAAGGTCAAAGGCCCACTTGCAGGTCATATGGGTGTAGAGGTTGTAGCCGCCTGTGGTGTGCACTACGCCTTTGGGACGCCCCGTGGTGCCGCTGGTATAGAGAATAAACAGCATATCTTCACTGTCCATGGGTTCAGGCGGACAGTCAGCGGAAGCAGCTGGGACTAACTCATGCCACCAATGGTCGCGATTGGAGGCCATGGTTACGTCGGCTTTAGTGCGCTGCACCACCAAAACGTTGTTAACGCTGGGGACACCATTATCGGCTAAGGCTTTGTCAACGGCGGTTTTTAAGGGGACGGCTTTGTCTTTGCGGAAGCCACCATCGGCGGTAATCACTAATTTGGCTTCAGCATCGTTGAGGCGATCCTTGAGGGCTTCGGCACTGAACCCGCCAAAGACAACGGTATGGGGGGCACCGATGCGGGCACAGGCTAACATTGCGATCGCAGCTTCCGGTACCATCGGCATATAAATACCGACCCGGTCGCCTTTGCCCACTCCCAACTGCTTGAGGACGTTGGCGGTTTGGCAGACTTCTCGATGGAGTTGGGCATAGGTGAGGGTGCGTGAGTCTCCTGGCTCCCCTTCCCAAATCAGCGCGGCTTTGTTGCGTCGCCAGGTTTTGAGGTGACGATCCAAGCAGTTATAGGTGATGTTGAGCTTGCCGCCCACAAACCACTTGGCAAAGGGGGGCTGCCAGTCCAGCACCGTATCCCATTTCTCAAACCAGTCCAGTTCCTTTTCTGCCAGTTCAGCCCAAAAGGCTTGAGGATCAGCCTCTGCTTTGGCATAAAGCTGCTCATATTCCTCGGCACTTTTGATCTCAGCCTGGGCCGCCAGGTCTGCAGGCGGTGGAAACAGGCGTTGTTCTTGCAGGATGGATTCAATCGTGGGTTGTGACATAGCCCTTGTTTAACCGTGTCGGGAGCAATCTGGCAGAGGTGAGACACGCTCGATCTGCCGTGTTGCTAATTAAGGTCCCATAAAATGCGATCGCAATTCTTTAAGCTTTTGTGATCAGTTTGTAAAAAAGTCAAACACCTAAGGAACCTCGAAATTTCGGGATAAACCTGTAAAAAATGAATTTCGCCCCCAATTCTGTATTCTGAAGCCCCCATTAATCCCTTGCTGCTCCGATGTTGAATAGGGTATTCTTTGGTTATAAAAAATTGCTTCAAATTCGAAAAATTGAGGAATTATTAACAATTTCTCCCTCCCAAAATTCAGTTTTATCGCAATTTTTAAGTAAACCTTTAAATTGGTCACGGCGGAAAAGCAATGCTGGTAAAATTTATCGCTTCATCATCCATCATTGGTCTGGCACTGATCAGTGCAACCGTTGCTAGCCATGCCCAAGCCAGCGATCTGGTGACAGAAGACTCGGCATCCATGGCCAATCATTTCACTCGCGATGCCGAGGTTTTGGGGCCGTTTGAGCCTGTGACGATACCGGTCAATCCACCCGCCCCAGCTCCCGACACGTCTCAAACTGCATTAACAACCCCTTCCGTTCGGCCAACCGAAATTTTGAGCCAATACGGATTAGTCCGGTCCTTAAAAGGCGATCAGCTATCAGTCCGATTAATTGATGGTACCGCTCGAACTTATAAAGTGGCTGCCAACAGCGCGACGCAAACCTTTCGCCGAGGCAGCTTAGTCGGGTTTGATGTCAATGGCAATAATCAGATCGTTAAATTAGACTCGGCCCGTGTCCGTCGGGTCTTTGAGGGAACAGTGATTGTGGTGGAAGAGAATAAGCTGGGCCTGGTATCTCCCACGGGCGAACAATTGGTCACTAGCTTATCCAAAGACAAGATCGACCGCATGAAAATTGAACCGGGCCGCACCTTGCGGGTCACTCAGTATGAGGGGACTTGGGCGACTAAGGTTTGTCTGCCTGCCGAAGACGATGACATTGCAGCCCTGTCTCAAGCCCTGCCTGAAGAGACGGTAGCACAGCCCAATGTTGAGTTCTAAAGCTTAGGGCTGTATGGAATGAGCGTTGTCGGCGCTACCTGCTAGCGTTACATGTCTTGTGTTAGGTTTACGTCTCGTTACATCCATGCTGATATTTGTTGCCTAGATTACATGGATAACTCAGTTAACGATAAGCTTTAGGTGCGATCAAGACTGAAGTATCCTGTGCTATTTCTTATCAAATTGAATATATGAAATGGCTAGATCCTTAAGATTTTTGATCAGAGAAAGAAATTAAGGTTTATGAGTCCTTATTATCTCAGTTGAGGTGTTGGGCCTCATTGCTTATTGTTACTTCCTACTGAGAAGGGACCTGTCATGAAATTCACGATGCTTGCCTTGGCTAGTCTAGCCCTCGTGTTCTCACCCACTGCGGCAGCGGCTCAAACCCAGGTCGTGTTTGGTTTCCCTGCCAATCCAGTCGCGCCCGTTCCTTTCTTTATTCCGTCGGCGGGTTTCTTTAACAATAGCTATCCCTACCCCGGTTTTTATCACCACTACCTACTGCTGAGTGATGAATCCTATAACCCGAACTATGAATATACGTTAAGTGGCGATCTGCAGTATGAGTTCCCCATCGTGGGCAACTTCCAATACGAATAAAGGACTCGGGAATTCAAGCTCTCTGACCTGAAGGAATGACGTTGGGGTGGCCGAGCAGGCTGGCTCAATCGGAAAGGTCTGGGGGATCGCTAGTCCCTAGAGATCGAAGCTAATCGCAGAGGGTTGGTGAATGGATTTGTCTGCAGTCTGGGATACCGTTTATGGTGGATAAACAGTTTGATTAAACTGCTCGACTCTCCCTGATTTATCCCGCCGGTTTATTGTGGTTCTATCAACTGCTGCGATTTCCCAACAACTGATCCCTATTGTTGGTCCTGAGCAGGTCTTGCTGTTATCTGAGGCCTCCCTGCTCTCCGCTCCAGAGCAGATTCTTGATCAAGGGGCATTGCCGACTTATATTGTTTATCCGCGTACCCAAGCTGAATTAGCGGCGGTGATGGCAGTGGCCCATCAACAGCGCTGGCGACTCTTGGTATGTGGTCACGCCAGCAAACTCCATTGGGGCGGCCTGACGCAGCAGATTGATTTGGTGGTTTGTACCCAGGGCCTTCAGCGCGTGGTGGCTCATGCGACGGGGGACTTAACCGTCACCGTAGAAGCTGGACTATCTCTAGCGACTCTGCAAGCTAAACTAGCGCCTTTCCGTCAACATGTTGCCCTAGATCCGGCCTATGCTGAAACAGCCACCTTGGGCGGTCTGATCGCCACCCGCGATGGTGGAAGCTTGCGACATCGCTATGGCAGTTTAAGAGATATGTGCATTGGCATTACCTTTATTCGGGCAGACGGGCAATCTACTAAAGCCGGAGGTAGAGTCGTGAAAAATGTGGCGGGTTACGACTTAATGAAGTTAATGACGGGGGCCTTCGGCACCTTGGGAGTGATTGCTGAAGTCACTCTACGTCTCTATCCCCTGCCAGAAGTATCACAAACGGTGGTGATAGGCGGAACGGAAGCCGATATTACAGCGTTAACCCGTATATTGCTCAAAAGTACCTTGACTCCGATGGCGGTGGATTTGCTCTCGGCTGCAGCCATCCCCTCTAGCACGGTAGAAGGTGAGTTGGCCTTGGCTGTGCGCTTTCAGAGTGTAGAAGAAAGTGTGGTGGCCCAATGCGATCGCATGTTGAAACTGGCCCAAGGCTGTTCGAGTTGCACCCTCTCCGGTGACTTAGATACGGACTTTTGGCAGCAGCTCACCCAGCAGTTTTGGCAAGTGCCTCAGCCCTCGGCCCTGGTCTGTAAATTTGGGGTGCTGCCCGCCCAATCGACGCAATTTTTGGCTCAGTTTGACCGATACTGCCAACAACAGCAAATTACCGGTTGGGGACGGATCTACGCCGGTAGCGGCACGGGTGTCTTGCGATTAGAGCAGGAAGGGATAGGCAAGAACCCCTCTCCTGGGGTTGAATGGATACGGGAGTTGCGATCGCACTGTCAAAACGCCCATGGATTTTTAACGGTTTTAGACGCTCCGCCAGTGCTGAAGCGCAGCCTGGATGTGTGGGGATATCCTGGCAACGCCCTCGCCAGTATGAAACAGCTCAAACAGCAATTTGACCCTCACAATATTTTGAATCCTGATCGTTTCGTTGGTGGAATTTAATGACTACTTCTGAATCACCCCATTCTCTGCAGGTGACGGCTGCGACAGTGGATTGGTCCGAGCCGCCAGCGCAGCCCTCTACATCCCCTGAACAGTCCTTGATCGATAGCTGTGTCCATTGTGGATTTTGTCTATCCACCTGTCCTAGTTACCGTGTGATTGGCAAAGAAACCGATTCGCCTCGGGGCCGGGTCTATTTAATGAACGGCCTCAATCAAGGTGACTTTACTTTGACGGATGCTGCTGTGGGCCATTTTGATACCTGCTTAGGCTGTTTGGCCTGTGTCAGCACTTGTCCGTCAGGGGTTGAGTATGACCAGCTAATCACCTCAACCCGAGCCCAGATTGAACAGAATTATCAACGCAGTCTGCCCCAGCGACTCCTGCGGAAAATGCTGTTCTCGTTACTGCCCTATCCTCAGCGATTGCGACGACTACTAGGTCCCCTACAGCTTTACCAAAAACTACTAGGGTTGCAAAGTATGTTGCGCCAGTCAGGGCTGTTGGCACGCGTCTTGCCAAAGTCTCTCGTCGCTATGGAGTCGCTGCTTCCTCCCATTGAAGCCCAAGCCTTTACGGATCCAGAATCGGAGATCTTTCCCGCCCAGGGAAAACGTCGCTATCGGGTGGGCTTGATTTTGGGCTGTATCCAGCGTCTCTTTTTATCTGAAGTCAATCAAGCGACCATTCGGGTGTTGACGGCGAATGGCTGCGAAGTGGTGGTTCCCAGAAGTCAGGGGTGCTGTGCTGCCTTGCCCCACCACCAAGGCCAAGTGGATCAGGCCCAAGACTTAGCCCGACAGATGATGGATAGTTTTGCCGATTATGACTTGGATGCTGTGATCGTCAATGCCTCCGGCTGTGGTCATACCCTCAAGGAATATGGCCACATCTTGCAGGACGATCCAGCCTATCGCGATCGCGCCCAAGCCTTTGCCCACCAAGTCAAAGATGTTCAGGAATTTCTGGATGAAGTGGGCTTAACGACCCCCTTGTCTCCTCTGCAGCCAGAGCCATTGGCTGTCGTCTATCAAGATGCCTGTCATATGCTCCATGGCCAAAAAATCCAGGCGCAACCCCGTCGCCTCCTGCAGCAAATTCCGGGTTTAGAACTCCGCGAACCCCGTGATGCTTTTCTCTGTTGTGGCAGTGCTGGGGTCTATAACATTCTCCAACCCGACATTGCGGAAGAGTTGGGGCAGCAAAAAGTGCAGAATCTTACCCAGACGGGGGCCACTTTAATTGCCTCGGCTAATGTGGGTTGTACCATGCAAATTCGCAAACATTTAGATCAACAAGACCATACCACTCCTGTGCTCCATCCCATGCAGCTGTTAGATTGCTCTATTCGGGGTGTTTCTTGGTCAACGGCTGTAGGGAATGCTCAGGACAGACCCCTATAAACTGGCCTGATTGCGGCTGCCCTCCTTTCTATGTATCTCATCCACAAACTCGCATCTTGGTTAGAAACCCATTGGGCTGTGCCAGCCTATGCGGGCTGGGTGATTCTGGGCCTCACCACCTTTTTTCTGCTGGCCGCTGCGAACACCCTCGCAGGCTGGTTATACGTTTTAGGGGGACTAGGGTTAGGACTGCTGCTGGTCTCGGCTGTCTTGCCGATAAAGTCTTTGCAAGGGATACAGGTGGAGCGGCTACCCTTATTGCCCATTAGTGTGGGCGAATCTTTGAATTTAGGCTTAAAGCTGTCGAACTCAACGAAGATGGCAAAGTCCCTGTTGCAAGTCCACGACCACCCCCCAAAAAATCTAGGGGTTGCGACTGCTCACAGCATTGATGAGATTCCTGCCCAGGCAACCCATACCTGGACCTATACGCTGCAACCTCAGCAACGGGGAGTCTATCGTTGGCAAAATGTGCAATTACGGAGTGCGGCTCCTTTAGGACTATTTTGGTGTCGTCGGAGTCGTCCGGTCAAGGCCAAAGCGATTGTCTATCCCCAAATTTTGCCCTTACAGCAATGCCCTCTGCTGGATCATTCGGGCCATGAACAGGATCGACAGCGGCAAGCGCAACAAATTGGCCCCCAAAATAATAATGAAGGGGTGACCCGGTCAGTGCGCCCCTATCGTTGGGGTGACCCGTTACGGCTCGTCCATTGGCGTACGAGTGCTCGTCACAACGAACTTCGCATTCGCGAACTGGAAATGTTTGCGGGTGGCCAAACCCTGGTTATTGCTTTGGATAGTTCTGGGGATTGGCAGCCTGATCAGTTTGAACAAGCGGTGATTGCGGCGGCATCGCTTTATGCTTACGGTCAAAAGCATCAAGATCAGGTGGAACTCTGGACTGCCCAGATGGGGCTACAAACGGGGCGGCAAGCTATCCTGGAAACGCTAGCCCAAGTGCAAGCTGGAGAAGTGACGGTAGCGCCGTTTCCCCAGCAATCTGTTATTTGGCTGACGTCTGATCCGAGTGGTATATCGACTTTGCCACGAGGAAGCTGTTGGCTATTTTGGCCGAATCCTAATGCTGTAAATCATCATGGAGAGACCCATCAACCTCAAGGCCAAGGGGTAGTCATTGACTCAGATCAGCCTCTACAATCTCAGCTTCAAACCTCTATGACTGTTGCCCAAAGATACTGATCTACCATTGATCCTGTTAGGCCTACGAATCTGTCAGTCTTGAGTAGCCAGTATTGGAGAACTGCCACCAGCCTGATAGGCTGAGTGCTTATCCTATCTTGCATAATTCAGCTAACGGCATGGTCGCGAACTAAAAATTCAAGTTAGATCACGGCATCAATTGAGTGCGTAACACACCATGAAACGAATATTGCAGGAGGTCTAGTCAGCTTAACAACAAGAAAGACAGAATTTATCGGGCAGGCAATATGGCGATTCTGATCAACTTGGCTAACCGCTCCTGACAATTTTGCCTGATGTGGTGAGTTGATTCAAATCAGAGATGGTACACTAAAGTGTACACTCTAGTGTTCGGTTAAGCATGCCCAAGTTTTTGACCATTACTGAAACTCGAAAACAACTGCTGACCCTACCCGAGCAATTGACTGATGAACCCGTCATCATCACCAAGCATGGTAAGCCAGCAATGGTTGCCCTAGGGTATGAACAGTTTGAGAGCATCATGGAAACTCTTGAAGTGCTCTCTGACCCAGAGCTGATGAATATTTTGAGGCAAAGTCTAGCTCAAGCGGATCAGGGTGAGACCTTAGCGCTTGAAGATGCGATCGCAAAATTGGGATTGTAGCGTCTCAATATGGAATTTCACATTGAGTTGACGGAACTTGCCCTAGAGATGATCGGTGCAATCAAGGATCGACGTGAACAACAAGGGATTATCCATCGAATTCAAAAACTCAAGCGTGAACCTCTGCAACAGGGTAAACCCTTAACGGGTGATCTCAAGGGATTGTATAGCGTTAGGGCCGTCGGTCAACGGTATCGGGTTGTTTACCAAGTGAAGTCAGAGAAAATCATTGTCGTCGTAGTTGGTGTGGGTCGCAGAAAAGAAGGGGACAAGAAGGATGTCTATACGTTGCTGAAAAAGCTCCTCGAACGCCCTGATGGCTGATGGTTCTATAACCTCTAAGCATCACAATACTGATGCCAAACCAGTCTTTAGGCCTGTTACCGGACATGTCTGCTGTAGGGGTTGTACTAGGGCCAAGCTATGAAAGGGGAACTGCCTGGTTTACGGATTCATAATTTTGAGGATCAGAAAAAAGAGGGTTCCCAGTAGATAGATGATGGCCCAAAAGATATCAGGTGGGATGCTTTGGGAGAGAGCCCAGATATAACCGCTGATATTCCGACTCTGTTTCGCAATTCTCCATACACTACTGGAGAAGACATGCTGCCAATAAAAGCGAGTTCGAAACTCGGAATGAACAGCCATCGCTTGCTGTACATGTAACTTGGCTTGCTCCAAACGCTGACGACGAGGCAGTTCTGTACAGTCAATCGCTAGATTGGCCTTTACGAGATATTGGAGAAACAGATACTCCTTCTCTAAATATTTTGGATCAATATCCTGCAAGTAATGGTTGGCTTTGATAGTCTGCCCTTCATGGCTGGCGGCATAAGCTAGCCAGAGCCGATGGACTAGGGTCCCATCATCTTCTGGAAGGGTAAGGGAATATTGACTAACTGAGATAGCATCAGCAGGATGCTGGGTTGCTTGGAGTGATTGCACGAGATTGAGCAGCATCCATGGCTTCACCTCACTGCGTGCTTTCCAATCGGATAACCATTTGAGATTGATTTTGTGCTCTCGCCGTTCTGATAAGGCATAACCCACAATGCCCCAGGTTTCAGTGTGCGATCGCAAAAGGTCTCGGTTTTCCCGGAGAAACTTCAGCAAGGGACCGGAAGAATTGCGATAGGCCAAAAGACGGATATAAGTGATCAGGGCCTGTCTTTGGACTGGATGGTCAGGATGAAACTTCTGTAATTGTTTCTGACAAAATTTCCGTTGTTTCAGCTTCTCACAACAGTAGACCCAGTGATATCCCACCTTCGGATGGGCATCGGGTTGGGGAAAAGCGTCAAAGAGAATAGTTTGAGCTTCAGTGGTCCAATTGGCAGCAATCATGGACTCCACCGCAGCCTCCAAGGGCCATTCCTGGTCACTGGGATAGATACAGAGTTGTGCTAAGGTTTGAGTCGCCGTATTCAGGTCATTCTGTCTGACTGCAAGCTGAACGGCACGAGCCAAAACAAATTCATCATTACAATGCTCTTTTAATCGAGCTAAGGTGTTGGCGGCTGCCTCAGTCTCAAGCCCCTCTAATTCGAGATCAAAGAGACTCAACCCGGCAAAACTGTATTCAGGATCTAGCTCAAAAGCCTTGCGAAAATCTGCTTTTGCGCCTAATCGGTCTCCTGTTTTTTGTTTGGCTTCTCCCTGATAGCCCCAAGCAATACACTCTTGTGGAGCCAGTCGCACCAGCTGTTGCGCGGTCGGTAGATACGCGTCTAGGTGGTCGAGTTGTCGATACCAATCCGCCAGAATACGCCATCCTGCGAAATAGTCAGGATCTTTGGCCAGAATCGTCTTCATGGCTTGGATGGCCTCGTCAAATTGGCCTTGCTGGTATTGAATCCAAGCGGCCCGAGCGCCCAAAAATGAGGGGACGTCATCGTCGACTTCAGGGGGAGAGCAGGTTGCGATCGCATCTTCGTATCGCTCCGCTGCCGCCAATACCTTAGCCTTTAAATCATAGGCATCCCAACAGCGAGGATTGAGCGCAATGGCCTGGTCTACAGCAGCAATCCGTTCATCTAGCGTGTCGTCTCCAGTCAGATATTCAGCCAACCGTAACCAGGACTGGGCCTCTCCTGATCGAGTGACCGTTAGCTCCCGAGCGATGTCTGCGGTGAGGTGGGGACGTTCCAAGGTCTGAGCCCATTCTTGGAGCCGGTTCCATCCCCAGTCATAGCTAGGATCAAGACGAAGGGCTTTCTGCAACTGTTGTAGAGCGGCCTCACAGTCATCCAGTTTCCACCGCACATCTGCAAGATAGCCGTGAAGATAGGCCTCCAGGGGTGAATGCATCAGAGCCGTTTCTAACAGAGCTTTGCATTTGTCTAGCGCATTCGTGCGGTCATAGAGATCTGCCAACTGTTGAATGGCACTATCCCACCCTGGATTAATTCGTAAAGCGGTTTGCAGGGCTTGTTCTTCGGCTTCATCATCCTTACGGGTGCGATGCACGATTGCTAAATCTACCCACACCCGGGGCAAGAGGGGAAAGCGCTCCGATGCTTCCACTGCAATCGCCAAGGCTTCCGTTGTTCTATCGCTACTGAGGAGTTGCCGACTTCTAACGGTCCAGACCTGCCATAAATCGGGTCGAGCGGCATGCACTTCCTGGATGCGTTGATCAAAGTCTTCAGGCGTCAAGACAGTGCGCGCGTATTGGTAAAAGGTGAACAGTCCATCCCCCGTAATCACCTGTTTCTGAAACTCGTGAAAGATAAAGTCGATAACGTCTTTTTGCTCTTCTGTGGACTGGCAAATATCGATCAGTTCGGAAATGGCTCGGCTAGAATCGACAGACCGCTGAAGGGCCGATTTGAACGCGGTCTTAGCCATGGGAATGTCTTTGTTTAAAACCCAGAGATACCCATAGATGGTGAAATAGGCTGGGTTGTGCGGATCTAAGTGCTGAGCTGTTTCGCAGGCGTCAAACCCTGCCTCTAGCTGCTGTTGTCGACCGAGTTGCCAGGCGATTTGTCGCCAAGACCAAGCGTCTTTAGGGTTAATGTCTACCAGTCGCCGTAGTACCTGTTCTGCAACGACCGCATCCCCCTCCTGCACCTGTTGATACCAGAGGTGATGTAACCCTGCATGGTCCGGGAAGGTGCTGCAGGTAGCTGCTATAAACTCACGGGCGGCAGTGACGCCTTCCTGTTCCGCTAACAGTTGACTAACGGCGCGATTCGCCTCGATATCTAAGGGATCAGCGTTGATGAGCTGTTGCCATAAGTCGAGGGCTTGGTCAGGTTTGTATTCATACTGTGCCAGGGTGGCCGCCGTACTTAACCAACGACTATGGGCCGTCTTAGCTTTGGCCTCCTTCAATAGGGCATGGGCTTGATCAAACTGGCCATGCTCGCCCAAGTACTTGGCCCGATATAACAGCAACTCTCCATCGCCCGGATGCCAGGACTGGGTTTGCGCCAATACCTCAATGGCCTCGGAAGGGCGGTCTAAATGGTCATAAGCAGTCGCCAAAGCATAAACAGGACGGGCCGATCGCTTTTGGTCCCGGCTCCACCGTTGTTTCAATAGCTGTAGGGCAACAGATGTTTGTCGGCATCCCCGAGCCGCCAGGAAATAGTTGTGAGCATAGGTTTGCTCCTTATCTTCGAGACAGGCTGCAAATCGATATAAGTCCAGTGCGACGTCAAACTGGCGTTGTGACCAATACAGATTCGCCAGTAAAAAGTAGTTATAGGCTTCCGTCGGCATTGCCCGGATAGATCGTCGCAGTAAGCGAATGGCGGATTCATCAGCCCTGGCATCGTCACTTAAGAGCTTGGCGAGTCGAGTCCAAAAAATGGGATGGAACTGTTCTTGCTCAATCACATACGTGAGCCAATCAACACAATCTTGGCGGCTGGCCAATTCCTGTAAGTATTGGAGTTTCTGCAACATCAGATGCGGTGCAGCGGGAAACTGCTCCAGCATTTGTTCGATCACGGCCAAGGCACTGGTGTGGTCAGCATCATAATAAGCCAGCTCGAACTGAGCCTGGAGGGCAAGGCGATGGTGAGGGGCGGCTCCATTCAGCCGTTGGCTCCAGTCACCGGCGGTGGCGCGATCATGGTGGGTTAGGGCTGCTTGTAGTGCATGGAGCTGATCGTAAAGGCGGCTATCGGGAAGGTCTAGGGTTTCTAACAAGCCCGCTTTCTCTGGTGGCAAGAGCACCATACCTCGGGGACCAGACGCCTGATATCGTTCCAGAAATTCCTTGGCCCAGGGTTCAACGATACCCCGATGGTAAGGGTCACGAATAATCAGGGTCTGCAAGCGACTGTCATAGCCAATCACGGCTTGTAAGTGGGCTGACGTGGCTTCAACGGTACTGAGGGTAAACGGGATGCCAGCATCAATCAGCTGGATAATGCTGTCCCAGGTCACCGTAAATTCGCAAACCGCCCATCCTTGCTGACTGGCCCAATCCCGCTCACTGTAGCTAGATGTGCCGTTGTAGCAGATGCTGTCCGCAAGTTGCTGGTGATCCACCGTGGTGCCCCAATAGGCACAAAGGGTGGTCAAAGTGGCGGGGGCACACGTCATGTGGTGCTGACGGACAAAACCGACGGGTAAAATCACCCGTTCTCCCTCGGGTAGCTCCAGCAGGCGTTGGGCTAAGGACTGATAGTAGGGGTACTCCGTTAATTTCTGAGCCAAGTGATGGGCTTGATTAAAATCTCCCCTCTGGTAGGCAATGTCAGCTTGGGCAGACCATAGTCGAGATTGCCCGGCCTTGTCCAGGAGAGGACAGGCTTGTTCGTATTGCTGATAACTGTGCTGAGCTTGTGTATACTGCCCCAGCTCCAGTTGGAGCGCAGCGAGTTGGGCCCAAATATCTCCACTCTCTAGCTGAGTGGTGGCCTGCTGGAGGAGTTCCAGCGCTTGGTCATCTTGGTTTAAGAGGGTATATAAATGGGCTGTTGCCAATACGGCAGGGCGATACCATAGATGCTGTGCTAAGGCTTTTTGGGCCATGGCTAAAGCGTCTGGATATCGATCTTCTTGCTCCCATAAACGGGACTGTAACAGGGTGATCCAGGGATCCTCTGGGGCTAAAATCTTTGCTTCTTGGAGGTAGGCGTCCGTTCGATCAAAGTCTCGGAATTCTAAAACCACCTGGGCTTGTAACCCCAGCCACTGGGCTTGTTGATATGGAGTGAAGTGATCAAATTGCGATTGATGCTTTTGAATCAGACGATAGGCCGCTAAGGGACCCTGCCGCCAAAGCATCGTACTGATGTAGTAATACAGCGCATCTGGATCCGCTGGATTCCGCCGCCAAGCTCGAAGTAATATCGCTGCTCGTTGTCGGGGCGCGCCTAGAGCCCCTGTGAGGCGACCTACCAAAAGTTGGGTGGTAGTGTCTGGCCCCGTCGACCGCAGATCAACGGACTGGCATAAGTCATAGGCCTGGAGATAGAACCCTTGGTCCATTAAGGCAGATAGACGATCTGAGACAGACTGGGAGAGTTCTACCGATGTTTTCATTAAGGTCTAGACAAGATAGAGGATGGATAGGCTGATCCTTCGCTCTCCCAACTAGCGGAGGGTTTGCAGAGAAGTGTGGTCCCCAGCTATGGGTCGGCGGTGATCTAGCCTGCTACTAGTTAGGATTCCCACTCTAAAGCGAGCTTTCGACGCTTCAGAGCTGAGTTTGAAGGTCAGATAATGAGCTGCTGGGGCAGTATGCTGAATCTTGAAGAGGATAGGTAAGATTCAAAATTTTACCCATACAAAATGTCGTCTAGCCGTGTGCTTTACGGGCTGGATGTGGGGGACAATCGTTAACTTAGATAAAGTAAATTAGTATAATCTAATACATTTTTCAGGCTGACCTCAGTTAGGACGTGCATACTACTCTCATAGCAAATGAGACAATAAGTAGGTCAGTAAGATGAATACAAAAGCCTTGCTTCATACTGCTTTGATTTTTGGCTCTTTAGCCAGTGCATCGGCCTTAGCACAAACCGCTCATGCAGGGACTTTAGTGACCTGTGGTCCCAATGGTGCGGCGTCTATTGTCAAAGTTGTGCCTGCTGGGTGCCGCCATCTGTCCGCCACATCTGCTCCCAAGCATTCTCCTGACAATCCTGTAGAAGAGTCACGCTTAGGCTTTACCTTTAAAGCCTCGGCTCCTGCACCTCAAGAAGCTCAGCCTGTAGCTGCGGATCAAGAGGCTCAACCGAAGGTGGTTGCGACCTATCAAAAGCCTTAGATTGGCGTTGTTTTAGAGATCCTCATGTCTAACTCAGTTCTCTGAATGGCTCCCCCTAGTTCAGAGGACTGATTTTTTATGGCTCTAAATACCAGGTATCGGGTTCCTCCGTTGTAGGGGATGAGTTCCCAGCGTATTCATCCATCCAATGATGGACTTGAACTAAAAACTGAGGCAGATGTAAGCTGCGAAACTGGTCTGCGCTCCAAGAGTTTTGAGATAACTGGTTCCTGTGGCTAGGCGGGACAACATAGGTATCGGCATATAGAGTGGAGTGCTCGGGAAGAATGACCGTTACAGCTTGTCGGATATACAGGTCCCCTTCGAAATAATCGAGGCGGTCTAGGGACACGGGATCGATATTGAAATAAATTCTGCCCAGGGTAGACTGGTGCCCCGTTCTGATCATGCCTGGGTAGAGTTGATCCACTACACAAAAGCGCTCGTATCCAGGCAACAGAGCGTCCATGGCTGGGAAAATTTGACCGGTGACCGCTTGCATCACTTCGGGAAGGGTAAGAGTGCCGTAGGTGAACAGATGGACGGTCACCAACCCGATTCAGATTAAGGAGTCTCTGGTAGCGTATCTTTGATCAAGGATTCTTCTTCTGGAGTCTCTGGCTTTGTAGCGCCGGGGGGTGGGGCAAGGGGACAGTCGTCTAAATCGACGTCAGCATCTGTCAAGTCTGCTCCGGCAAGGGTGGCCGTACACACATCAGCGCCTTGCAATTTAGCACTCCGTAAAACGGCTTGGGTAAAGTCAGTGCTGGTGAGCTGAGTGTTTTCTAAGTTGCTGCCGTATAGATAGGCGGCGGTGAAATTCGCATTTTCTAAGTTAGCGTTCTCTAAATTACTCAGGAGTAACGAGGTATTGCGCAGGTTCGCCCCTTGCAAGTTGGCATTGCGGAGATTAGCACGGATTAGAATGAGTCCACTTAAATCAGCGCCACTGAGATCGCAACCTTCACAGGAGTTGACCTGTTTGAGCTGAGCAACATGTTTAGGATCGGCAGCGAAAGCCGAGCTACCTAAAGTCACCCCGAGGGTGAGTGCAATCGCAAAAACACCAAATCTCATGCGTTTTTCTTTTAATTCCGTCGCGACAGCTCCAAACCGTACTGTAGCAGATTCAGCTAAAGGGAACGAATTTTACCGGGCCATTTTCACGGCTGTCCCAGTAGCGGTAATTAACAGTAAAACCCCGGTTTCATCAATATTAATGGTGTCGGTACTGACCCGCACACCGATCACCGCATTGGCCCCTAACCGGTCTGCCCGTTTTTCCAGTTCCGAAATGGCATCCTGCTGGCCCTTTTCAAACACGCGTTCATAGCTGGCTGTACGACCGCCAATAATATCGCGAATACCAGCAAAGAAATCTCGCAAGGCATTACTGCCATACACGACTTCAGCGGTGACAATGCCGCAATAACTATCGATTACAGCGCCTTGAATGACATCTGTTGTGGTCACTAACATGTCTGTCTTTCCCATAGGTTTAGGTGTGGTGTGTGAAGGATAATTTTATCCCTGGATAGCCCAGAGCTACTGAAAATAGTAGAGCAATAAACTGAAAATAGTAGAACAAGAAAGAGAGCTTAGTCCGTGGGAATGGGGTTCACAATTTGCCAGATATTGTAGAGGGTGGCAGCGACAAAAAAGATAAACGCTCCCCAAAAACCCAAGCCATATTCTGCATTGAACCCCACATACCCTGCCCCTTGTTTGGTGAACTCTTGGTTTAGTCCAGACTTGATGGACAGAATTAAAAAGGCTCCTAATCCACCTGCGCAAGCTGGTAGAACTTTATTGTTGCGGGTTTTCTTGAGCAGACTGCTGCCTAAGCCAACGGCACAGCAGGTAAACGCAAATATGGCTTTGCCATCGGCAGGAATTTTCTTGGATTCAGCAGGCCCAGCAAATGATGGCGTTTCTACAGTCGTTCCGGTGGTCATTTGCATGCCCGATAACTCCAATACCGGAGTGCGATCGCAAGAAATCGTGATGAAGGGTAAGAAGAAGCAAATCAGAACAATCGCAAAAAACGAACTAGAAATTTTTCTAGAGGTCGGCATTGACTTAATCCTTTCGTGATTATTTTTCCCAAAGCAGTCGTCGTGAAAAATAGGGGGCTTAAGACAGATAACTCCTCAGAAAAATATCTTTTTTTGGGAGATTTAACCAAAATCTTGTAAAAATTTACAGATATGGCGATTGGAAGAGCTGCAGCGTCGGTTGTGGCGGCTGAACTGAGTCAAGCGATGGTTAGCCTTGTTAGGCACTTTTAAAACCATGATTGAGGATAGAGGACTGGCGCAACAGACTCAGTGGTCTTCAACAGGTTCCTGCTGATCGGGATGGAGGCTAACAAAAGTAGGGAGACAGCCTAGAGAGAGTGCTTCCCTGTCTATCCCTGGGTATCGTAAGTGAGGCGGCTGCCTTTTTGGGGTGGCAGTGACTCCTTTCCAGGGTGAACTTGGCCAGCTTTGGAGAAAAGAACGTCCTTGCTAAGTCAGGTTTGCTGTCATCATAGAAAGAGATAGTCGGGTAAGTTAGCTGAGGATGACCATTTTTTTCTACAAAGTCCAGGATCCTTACGGATGTTTTTCCAATTTTTCACTTCATAGTATTGACCTGCAAGGACAGACCTGGCCGACCTCAGAACATTACTATCAAGCCCAAAAATACCAAGGTACGCCCCACCAAGCCTTATGCGACAAGATTCGACAGGCATCGACCCCTGAAGCTGCAGCAGCTCTGGGTCGTAATCCCCTCTATACCGAGCAGGCTGATTGGGATGTGATCAAGCCTGAGATTATGTATGCTGCCGTGCGCACTAAATTCTTGACCCATCCGACGATTCAGGCGGAACTGTTATCCACGGGGGATGAATTGATTGTTGAAAATTCGCCTTTAGATCCCTATTGGGGATGTGGTGCAGATGGTAAAGGGCAGAACCAGCTGGGAAAAATCTTAATGCAAGTTCGCCAAGAGATTCGCCAGTTGATTCAAACCGGGGCGATTAGTGTGTGACGCTAGCGACCATTGCTGGGGCCAGATTGTTGACCACCCGCTGATCCGGCAAAATGGTGCGAGATAAAATGGCGTCTTGCAGTCTCTGTAGCTGCACTTGGGCGTAGGCCAGATTGGTGCTGCTTAAGTTTGCCTGCTGGAAAATGGTGTCCGTCAGTTGGGCAAACTTCATTCGCGCTTCGCTGAGTTCGGCCATGCTTAGGTTGGCGTGGCTCAGGTTAACGCGATCCAGGCAAGCTCCAATCAGGCAAGCCCCACTTAAATTCGCCCCTTTCATAGAGCTATCTTGGCAGTTGGCTTCGCTCAGATCGGCAAACATTAAGGTTGCCGAATCTAAGTTTGCGCCGGTTAAATTGGCGTCCCGCATATCGGCATGATTCAGGGTTGCCCCCCATAGGTAAGACCGCTGCAAATTGGCTCGCTGAAGATTCACCTTACTCAAATCTGCTTTGAGGAGATAGGTGCCTCGGATATAGGCATCACTGAGGTTTGCCTCTGCCAGCACACTACCCTGAAAATTAACGCCCCATAGGTTGGCGCCACAAAGCTGGGCACCCGCCAGGTTTGTATCTTCGATATAACTGTGTTTGAAGTTCACCCCATATAAGTAGGCATTCTCCAAATTCATATGGCTTAATTTGGACTTAATAAATGTGGCGCCAGATAAATTCTGCTGGCTTAAGTCCGCATTTTTTAACTCTATTTCGCAAAAATCTCTTTCTCCGGCAGCGTAGCGCTCCAGCAACTCGGCTACTTGCATCATGGGGCTTAACCTATTCAAATCCTGAGCTTCGATCTTAGTCACTGGTCTCTGGGAGTGAGAAGAGTGAATATACCGATTCCAAGAGAATATTCAGGGATTGCGATCGTGAATCTACGGACCGGAGGTTATTTTTCTTGATGGCTTTTGCGGCTGACGAAAATGTCTTGCCAGGTGCCGCCGACCCCTTGTAAGATGCCGCGACCAATTAAACCTAAGCCTCGGCCAATCACTTGAGTGAGGATATAAACCACTCCTCGACCGAGGAAGGTGAAGGTGGCCTGTAGTGGCGGTGCGATCGCATCTCTCCCCTCTAAAGCCAAGGTCACAAAAAACCGGATGCCCTGGAGCTGCTTGAGTTCCTGATCGCGGGAAGCATAAACGGAAATTTTCTGCATCCCCGCCTCACTAAACACGATTAACCTATACTGACTTTCGAAAATATCAGTAGGCTCTTTGAACAGGCGTCGAGACCGGTAGTGATTAGAGAGGGCATTGCGAAACCGCTCAATATCACGGGTAGAAATTAAAGAACGGTCGTAGAAGCTTTGTTTAATCGCTTCATTGGTGGCAAAGCGATTCAGCAATGGCTGCAGCACACCATTGGCCACACTGACCACGAGGTTACTCAGCAGAGCTTCTGCCTGGAGCATGGCTTCAGGAGAACCCACGGCGGACAAGGTATTGTCAACCAGTAAAGGCGCTTTAAACAGGAGATGATCCAGCAGTTCCGTTACCAGGGGAATTTTATTGAGGATCTCTGCTTCGACAATGGTTTGGTCTTGCTGGAGCACACTGACAATTTCGATATCTTCTAAGCCCTGGGTGTTGACTGCTGGAGATAACGGGATGGTCAAATACTTACCAAAAAAATCGGCGGTGGCCCCCATCCATAGGTCTTGCAGGAGTTTGGAGCGTTTGGTTACCAGTTGAGATCGCGTCACCTGGGCATAGCGCAACTCTTC
Organism: Acaryochloris marina MBIC11017; assembly: GCF_000018105.1. Taxonomy (GTDB): domain Bacteria; phylum Cyanobacteriota; class Cyanobacteriia; order Thermosynechococcales; family Thermosynechococcaceae; genus Acaryochloris; species Acaryochloris marina. The sequence goes on along the minus strand of NC_009925.1, from coordinate 2,765,048 downwards.
CACCACGGTTTCAAATTGCTTCAACACAATCAGAAATAAATCCTGGCGCTTTTGGGCCTTGAGAATATCAATTTCTAACGGATCTTGGGTGCGATTGGAGAGGCTAGTGGGGAGCTTAGCCAGCAACCCATCCATCAGTACGGTGGTGATGTCTGGCTGAGCAGCGAGGTCCCCCCCGTCACTCACTTCCGTAACCCGCGAGGGGACCGCTAACTCATCGGTTTCCCAGGGATCGACATTGGCCCAAGAAAAAGCAGGTTCTTCTGGTTCTGCGGGGGCGTCTTCCTCAGCGGCACCACTCTGGCGCTCCATATACTGGCGCACCAGCCAGCGCACGGATTGTAATTCTCGCTCTCGCCCTTCATTTACAGCGCGTTGCCATTGGGTTAAGGCTTCCCCTTGGCGGCGAGCTTGCAGCTGCTCTAGGGTTTGCTCAATTTGCTTTAACCCCGTTTGCATAAACACCTGCCGCAACAGGGTAAAGGCGGTCACATTTTGAGTGACCATCGGCGGCGGGGCATCAGGCTGCGGCACGATCTGAGCCTGGGCCTTCTGAGCGGCGTCCCAAACCCGCTGGCCTTGACTGGTTCGCCGAAATTGCTGGATTAAGGTGGGGGTATCGACACTGCCTTTCCGACAAAAGCCTTCAACGCCGACTTGCCACAGTTTGGTGAGCTGATTGGGGTCGATGGTTGCCGATAAAACAAACAGGGCCAGATTGGGATAGCGCCCCTTTAGCTGTTGACAGAGGAGGCCATTCGCTTCGGTATCCCCGACCCGACTGATATCGAGAATCAGCAAATCCAGAGATTGTGGATCGACCTCTGGGCTGGCCTCTTCTGCCAATGGCGTTGAGAACAGCTGTAAAACTTGAGCTGGATCGTCGGCTTCAGCGACAACCTGAATATCGGCTACGGCGTCTAGGCAAGCTTTTAACCCGACCCGAAAGATCGGATCGGTATCCGCTAACATGAACTGAAGGGGTTGTGTCTGTGCTGCTGCCTGCTCTGTCATGCCCTGTCCGGTTTTTAGAGCCTATGCTCCTGAAATCGCTAATCCTGGTCAGACCCATCGCTTAGCTCAGGAGAGCGACTTGGCCCCATGTAGAGAATAGTGCACTTTTAGTGGAATCGATCAAAAAAAACTGTGGTACCCCTACGCGATAATAACCCCACTCGAATTACACCCTTTGTTACCTATGTTCTGATTGCCCTCAATATTGTCGTCTTCCTGCATGAGTTGCGCTTGGGGCCAGAACTAGACGCCTTTTTCCGCTTGTGGGCGGTGGTTCCCCGAGAATTGACCGCGAGTTTCCAAGGAGAACCCACGACCTTGCCTCATCCCGCCTGGATTACTTTGTTTACCTCTCAGTTCCTGCACGGGGGAATTTTGCATATTGCCGGGAATATGCTGTTCCTGTGGGTGTTCGGGAATAATATTGAGGACAAACTGGGCCATGTCAAATATCTGGTGTTTTACCTCAGCTGTGGAGCTTTAGCGGCCCTCAGTCAATGGTTTTTTAGCGTCAATTCTGAAATTCCGTCTTTAGGGGCCAGTGGTGCAATTGCAGGGGTGATGGGGGCCTATATTATTCGCTTCCCCAAAGCGGAGGTCTTAACCCTAATTCCCTTAGGGTTTTTCTGGTGGACGGTTAATCTGCCTGCCGTGTTCTTTTTAGGATTCTGGTTTGCCCAGCAAGCTTTTAATAGCGTCGCTAGCCTCAATGCCCCCATGAATATGGGCGGGGTAGCCTATTGGGCTCATGCCGGGGGCTTTGTGTTTGGGGCCTTGCTAGGTCCACTGATGGGACTGTTTGATCATGATCAGTCCCGCCGTTAACGTGTGAGTGTAAAGCTGCTTGTATGGTGAATATTGCTCAATCTGTGAAACTGATGGGGCTGATCGGTTGCTCGTCTCTGTTGGTGAACTGTACCCTGTTGCGTAAGACAGCTTCCGAACCCGATGCCTTTCGGTTAGAAGCAATGCCCATCGAGTATGAGTCTTTAGCCTCGAAGCCTGCGGTGCCCATGAGCAAGGTGTTTCAGCTTTCCTTTTACGACTATGACTTCAACTGGAAAAAGGTGATTAAAACTGTTGATGTTGCGCCCCTTCAGTATCGTGGCAATGAACCCCAGTTTGCCCTTGATAATAACGGTCGAGAATATTTAACCTATCCTGTTCCTGGTCGGACCAAGGTGGAAGGTAAATCGGTACTGACGGATACGCCACTGAACTGGTATGGTCAGGGTCCGGCGATTGTGTTTGAGCGCAAACCGGGCACGGTGATTATGCCCCTCTTGCCGGATCACAGCTATAAGACGGTGAAGGCGGAAATTGAGAGCACGGGGGGCAAGGTGCTGGGAATTTTTGGTACGACCTTCAAGGGCTTTACCAAAAAGAAGGAAGCGATTCCCCTCAGTTATGTCTATTTCAATCCCAATCGGTTACCGAAGAACGCGGGGCAAACGGAGCTGCCGATCTACCGTTCGTCTAAGATTTCAGGGCAATCTGCCCCCAATATTTTGTTGTCGGGGCTGGTGACCTATGCAGATGGGCGGTCGGCTTATCTGGATTTCAGCGATTTGGAAGGGGAAGGGAAGACGAGTAATGAGCGGCTGGATGATATCAAGGGGCAAATTCGCAAGGAGCTAGAGCAGCTGGAGGCCCAACCGGATGTGGCGATGGTGACGATTGATACCCATGGGGTGATTCGTAAGCCGGAGGATATTGAGGCGGTGTTGGAGCGAGGGGAGTATAAGCGGGGTGGCCCGTTTATGCTGCATGAGACCCAGTCGGTGGCGCGGGGGATTCGGGTGTTTGATGAGGAAACGAAGGCGTATGTAGGCTCGATGATTACGCCGTCGTTGTTGATGAAGGATTGTTTGGCGGTGGCGAAGCAACGGTTTGGGGAAGATGCGGTGATTCAGTTTTTGGATGGGGATGCGCCTGCTGCAGCTTATTTTGAGGATTATGATCCGACTGCGGAGTTGGAGTTGAAGGATCCAATTGTTTTGCATGCGTTTCGGCTGAGGGGAGCAAAGGGGTTGGAGTTGATTGTTCAATACGATTGAGAAGTGTCCTCAGTTATAGGACAAACATTGAAGCCATCACCCTCTGTCGTCATCATAAGCCGGGTTGAGAAGTTGTTTTGGAAGCCCAATTTAACTCTGCATTCGCCCCCTGAATCCCCCATTCTGGGGGACCTTGAGATTTATGATTCTCCGAGATGGGAGATAGGGTTAGGGGTAACACGATGCGAGAGAAGCAGATGCAGCGCCACCGTATTCGCGGCATGACCCCAGCCGTCGTTGCCGCCGCGCGAAGACTCAGACTCAATCTGACGCCTGCCGAACAAAAGCTGTGGAAAGCACTGCAAAAACGTCAACTCAGCGGCCTGAAATTCCGCTGTCAACACGCCATTGGTTCGTTCATTGTCGATTTTTACTGTCCCCAATGCCGATTAGTGATTGAGCTAGACGGCGACATCCACAATCAGCAGGTGGAGTATGATGAAGCCCGTACCGAGCAATTCAACCAGCTTGGTTTCCGAGTGATCCGATTCCAGAACTCAGACGTTATGCACCACCTAGATCAGGTACTTCAGCAAATCCGATATGCGAGTGAGCAAAGCCTTGATCGACAATCAAAGTCTCCAGAATGAGGGATTTGAGGTGATTATGTCTATAGCTTTCTCCATTGCACTGGTCCCCTAAATCCCCTGCCAGTGGGGGACTTCACCTGTTTTTTTCACAGATATTCACAATCAGATTTGAGGGAAATATGTTGAAGATTTTGGGCTTTATGCTCCTGCCTAGCTATAGGATTAAAGTCCCCCAGAATGGGGGATTTAGGGGGCTAATGTAGCATAATTGAGACTGTTGACTAGAAAAACATTGGATCTAGCTGTGAGGGGTCGTGCTCTCCTTAAAAACATACCCCTAGCTAGCTGATAAAAGTTCTGTCCTGTACTAAAGGCAGCGCCATATTTCCAGAGCCATGACCAAGACTGACAAACCTACTTCAAAACCTAAAGCTAAGGTTTCTCTCAGCGACCAGATTGCGGATGTTGTGGTTAAAGCAGTACGGACAGGTGGGGTGACGGTAGGTGGAGCAGGTGCGTTTTGGTCCCTGTTCAAAGATAGTGATATTCCCAAAGCCTTGGCGTCTGGAGTGATTGGTTTGGGAATTTCCTATGGAGCCAGTCTGCTTAACCCAGTTCATAAGGGCAATCAAGATCGCCTAACAAAAGCAGGAGAAGCCGCCAATAAAGCGATTGATCATGGCATTGCTAAAGTTAGTGGCGTAGAAGAACAGTATTATCGATGTCAAGCTTGGGCTTGCCGTCGTCAGAAATCTGAAGGGGTGGTGCAACATGATGGTATTTTTATGCCCCTGTTGGAAGAAATTTATGTTCCTTTAGAGTTGGACGCTAGCTCCTTACCAGCAGGTTGGCGGAAGTTCCCTGAACAGCACCTTGAAAAGTCTGCTCGTGATGGAGTTTGTGGACACAAAATTTGGGACTTACTTGGCAAGACGGATCAAGAATTAACCTTCCGACAAATTGTGGTGTTGGCCTGGGGTGGGTATGGCAAAACGACTTTGCTTAAACATATTGCCCATACCTATGGGATGGATCAACAGGGCAAGTATGGCGTTCCGCGACGAGTACCATTTTTGCTAGTGTTGCGGAAACATCGAGACCGTCTCGCTCAGGAGCAACCACCGACTCTGCTTGAGTTGATTAAAAACCATCACATTCCAGATTTACCAGACTCTGACAAGCTAGCTGACTTACCGGAGGATTGGGTTCAGAAACAGCTCCGTCAAGGAAAAGCGGTGGTGATGCTGGATGGCTTTGATGAGGTGGCCTCTGGGCAGCGTCCGGCAGTGGCTCGATGGATTAATGACCAGATGCGCCATTACAGCAAATCAGTATTTATCGTCACTTCCCGTCCTAAAGCCTATAACGAGCAGGAACCTGCCGACCGTCTGGAACTTTCGACCCGTCTATGGGTGCAAGACTTTAATGAATCTCAACGCCGCGATTTTGTAGAGCATTGGTATTTGTGTCAAGAGCGCTATGCCAGGGGTGGGGATACAACCCCTGACGTTCAGAAAGATGCGCAAGATGCCGCCGAGGAACTGCTAACCCAAATTGAAGCGCGGCAAGAGCTAAAAGATTTAGCTAAAAATCCGCTGTTGCTGAATATGATTGTGACGTTCCATCGGCGATTCCCAGGAATGGAGTTACCCAAGCGCCGAGTTGAACTCTACCGAGAAATTTGTATACTCCAGCTTCGAGATCGACCGGGGGCACGGAAACTGGAGACTTGTTTAATCAATTGCGAAGCCCAGCTTATATTGCAACGGTTGGCTTTATCCATGATGGAAGCCCATGAAGAGCGTTTGGATCGCTCTGTCTTAGTGGATTGTATCGATACTTATTTGGCACAACAACAAGAAACAGTTCAATCTAAGGATTTTTTGGCGCAAGTAGTACAGATTAGTGAACTTCTAGTGGAGCGGGAGCCAGGTGAATTCGAATTTGCACATCTCAGTTTGCAAGAGTACTTAGCAGCAAAGCAAATTGCTGAGGGCAAGCAAGAAGCATTTCTATATGAACACCTCAAAAATGACTGGTGGAAACAGACCATTTTGCTCTATGCCTCGCAGGTCAATCCCACACCACTCATTCGAGAAGCCTTGCATCAAGAAGCTATTGATTTGGCCTATACCATTCAGCAAGACACGACGAAGCGGCTGGATTTAACCGCAGATGAGTTAGCTGCTTTCCAACAACTCACCCCCCAAGTAGAAAATTCTCGTTATGCAACCTTAGAACAACTTCTAAAAAATCAACAGTGGTATGAAGCCGATCAAGAAACCTATCGCTTGATGATTACCACGGTGGGGAAAGAAGATGGACAATTGTTGAGTGAAAATGACCTTAAAACTTTTCCTTGTGAAGACCTGCAAATGGTTGATCAATTGTGGGTGCAATACAGCAAGGGTAAATGGGGTTTCAGTGTGCAAAAAAAAATTTGGGAAGAATGTGGAAGCCCTACAATTTACAATGATAAGTGGGAAAAGTTTGGTGATCGTGTTGGTTGGAGAAGTAATGGCAATTGGCGAGCATACCCAGACTTGACCTTCGATATAAATAAGACTCTTCCTGGAGAATTTCCGGCTGTTGTGTTGTCAGTCGGCCGGGGCGGGGGGCATTGGCTCGTTGGCTGGGCTACTTTTCTTGCACAAAGACTTGTAGATTGCAGCACAAGGCAGTCCCGTGAATTGTAAGTTTCATCTCTCTATTTAGCTGTCAAACTTTCGACTTGATCTGATACTCCTTTTGTTTGATGATGTTTATCTCAGAGCGTCGGATCAAATCGAAAATTTGACGCATCATGTTTCAGATCGCAGGTGAACATGAACCTACTGTTTGGATACGTTGCCAAGATACAGTTCGAGCTGGTTCAGACCACCCCCCCAGCCTTGGCCATGTTGATCACGCGCAGCTTCAAACGCCTCAGCTTCCTCAGCCGTTGGATTAATTGGTTCCCAGATAAACGCCAACTTCGTCTTGTCACCCACTTCCTCCAACGTCACCGTTGCCCTGATTTCTGGCGGCCAGTTAGAGATTTGAGTATTTGGTACAATCTCACCCGCTGTATTAGAACTATACTGCCTAAACACCAAACGGTCTGGTGGACTGACTACTTCATATTGAGTCAGCAACCACATCTCATATCCGCTCGGCGTCGTCATTTTATGTAGCGAAGACCCGCCCGCTCGGATATCCACAGACACATACTCACAAGCAAATCCCTGCTTTGGGAACATCCAGTTTTGTAAATGTTCTGGTTGCGTCCAAGCCTCAAACACCAACTGCCTCGGTGCCTTCAGCTCACGAGTGAGTCGCAATGGTTCAGCATGAATCGCATGGGAATTACTCATCATTCACCTCGTTTGCTTGGATTTCGTCTAAATAGGTTTCCAGGTGATCCAGACTGTCACTCCAAAACTGCTCAAACTGGATCACCCACTCTTGTATTGGTTTCAACTGATCGGCATTGACCCTATAGACCCGATATCGGCCCTCCTTCCGTTCCGAAACCAACCCCACCTGCTTCAAAACACCCAAGTGCTTTGAAACCATCGGCTGGCTCCATCCCATCCGCTCCACAATCTGATTCACCGTCAGTTCCTGACCGACCAGCGCTTCAATTAGGGCTCGCCGTTTCGGTTCTGCAATTGCATTAAAAGGGTCAAAGGTTGTTTTGGTCCGTGCCATACTCACAATATATTCTGATATAAGAATATGTCAAGCAACACATTAAACTTTCCCGTTTAGATTGGCATCCTTTAGGGAAAGTTGAGGTCTCTATCGTATGGGCTGATGCAGTCCAAGCGGTACTGATTAACCCTACTTCCCAGTCAATTATTTGTCCTTCACAAAAGAGATCCAATCCTTAGTCCCTTTTTTGGGTATAACCACGGCATCATCTCGATTGAGGCAAGCTGGTTTTAAGCTGGTGAAATCTCCTTTGTGCCTAGGATGTTCGGCAAAAGCCACCACCGATTGATCCTTTACAAACACCAACAAAGCAATCCCATCATTTTCTTTAATCGACGATTGACTTTCAAAATCCCAGTCGAACCCTAAAATCTCTGCCCCTTCTGTATTGACCGTATAGGGATTCAACACACAAATCTTTTGCCACTTATCCGAGCCAAGGGTCGCTAAATCGAGGGGTTGACCGGGCTGAGTTTGGAGATGGTCAGCAATCGCTGCAGTCACATTGACCTGAGGATCGTTCGATCCACCGCATCCTGCACAAGTCATCAACAAGCAAAAACCAACAAAAAACAGAGACTGCTTCATTTGCCCTCAATGGATAGATTCAACTGGCGTTAGTCTAGCCTCGCGATCCGATCCTGCGCGTGTTCTCCCTCACTGCGGTCTCGCATCACTCCCCACCTGGGAATACTGAGAGTCGGTAGCGCCATCAGCCATTGGCTGTCGCTATGATGGTACGGTCAGCGCTCGCTATCTCAGACTTCAGTCCTTTCAACCGCCAATCCATGAGCAATCCTGTCAACGCCTCCCCACCTGCGGGATATTTAGATGATTTTGACCAAGTTCGCCGTGTTCGCGAGCAGGTTGCCGATCATTTAGATCACATGTCTCAGGGGCTGATTCAATCGGAACTGGACGGTACCAAGGCTTCAGGATCTTTAGGCTTTGATCGCCAGATCACCTTGGTTAAAACCGCTAGTGATCATCTGCGGCAAGGCGTCTTTCGGTTAGTAGTCTTGGGCGATCTCAAACGTGGCAAAAGTACCCTGATCAATGCCATTTTGGGAGAACGACTGCTGCCCAGCGATGTCAACCCTTGTACCGCCATTTTGAGCGTTCTCAAATATGGCCCCCAGAAGCAAGTCACCATTTATTTTCGTGATGACACCCCACCCCAGCAGATTGATGTCGCCACCTTCAAATGGAAATACACCATCGACCCGTCCGAATCCAAAGCGCTACAGGATAAGGATGAGCAAGCCTTTCCCAATGTCAGTCATGCGGTGATCGAGTATCCCCTGCCTCTCTTAGCCAAAGGAATTGAAATCGTCGATACCCCTGGCTTAAACGATACAGAAGCCCGTAACGAGCTAGTCCTCAACTATCTCAACGACTGTCATGCGGTGTTATTTGTCCTCAATACCACCCAGCCTTGCACCCTCGATGAGCGGCGTTACCTCCGCAACTTTCTCCAGAACCGAGGACTAACGATTTTCTTTCTCCTCAATGCCTGGGATAAAGTGAAAACCAGTCTGCTCGATCCAGAGGATAAAAGTGCCTTGACCGAGGCAGAAGCAAAGCTCCGACAAGTTTTTCAAACCCACCTCTCCCCCTACTGTTCAGTCAATGGCGAAGATCGCTATCAACAGCGGGTCTTTGAAATTTCAGCGTTGCCCGCGTTAAGGTCACAACTCCACGACCCCAAAGCCTCCCTAGACGAAACGGGTATACCCGCATTTCTCGATGCCCTCACCCAGTTTTTAACCCGCGAGCGCACCAATGCTGAGTTAAATCATGCCGTGCATCAAGCTCGGGCCGTGGCGGCCCATGTCCATGAAGCGGTTGAACGGCGGATTCCCTTGTTAGACGAGGATATCGGTAACCTGAAGGCGAAAGTTGCTTCCGTCCAAAGTGAGTTCGATCAGCTCGCAACCGTCTCCACGGACTTTCAGACCGAAATTCGCCAAATCCGCGATCGCGAAGCCCAATCCATTGCCGATTCATTTCGGGCCTATATGCTGCAGCTGGAAAAAACCTTTGAAACGGACTTTGTGGCCTCCCAGCCCGATCTAGAGTTTTTAGACTTCCTCAACAAACAGAACCGGGCCAAGTTCCATGAATCCTTTAAGCGAGCCTTTGAACGCTACCTCACGGATAAATTGGCGGAGTGGGAAATGCAGGCGACCCAGCAATTAGACACGGCTTTTGCTCAGGTGCAAGCCGTTGCCGACCAATATCAGGCCACCTATACCCAAGTGGTGGAGGTGATTAATGCCAAGCTGTTGGGCCAGTCCTATGGGGCATCAGGACATCCCTATAATGATGCTGAAACCTGGACCGACACCGTCTTTGAAGTCTTGGATGCCATTCCCAACTCCCTGAATGGGGTGGTGGGTCGTTTAAGCCCCTTTTGGCGACGGGTGATGCAGGCGGTGTTTACCTCCCTCTGCGTCACCTTGGTGATTCAAATGGTTGGCTTTTTGTTTTCAGCCATGGCTTTGAATGTGTTTCTAGTGATTGTTGCGGGCGCAGGTCTAGTGGCAGGGCAAGCTGAATATGTTCGTCAGACCTTCCTGACCACCACTCGCCAAGAATTTGCCAAATGTCTGCCCCAAATTGCCCAAGAGCAGCAGCAGGCAGTGTATGAAGCTGTCGAGTCTTGCTTTAATACCCACGAAACTGAGATTATTCAGCGATTGAACGATGATATTCTGGCTCGCCAAACGGAACTCACCTATTTGGTCACCCAAAAAGAGACTCAAGACATTCAGCTAGAGCAAGAGACCGATCGTCTGCAACGGCTAGATCAAGGCATGGCTGAACAAGTCAGCCAGCTAACCGCCCTACTCAATTAGGTGTTGCGTTTCCCTCTAGCGCGATGTCGGGCCATGCTGGTCACTCGATCGGGATGCCCTGAGTTGAACTGCAGCAGCATTTGTTGCTTGGGCAGGCGCAACAGCTTACCTTCCCGCTCGAATTCATTGAGCAGACGAGTGGCGGTGACGCGGGTGATGCCTGTAATCTCAGCTAAGAGCTGATGAGTTAATCCCAAATCTAGGATTCGTCCCTGATCGACCTGGCGGCCAAACCGATCGCCTAGCCAATCCAAAAAGCGCAATAACCTTTGAGGTGCCCGCTTATAGCTGATGATGCTGAAGAGTTCTTCCATGTAGCGGAGGTGCGATCGCATCACCACCCCCAAATCCTGACCTGCCAAAGGCAAGGGCTTCACCTCTACCGCGCTTAAGCATTCCATCTGGAAAGGAGCGACCTCAGACAACAAGCGACCTACAGAATCGCCGGCTCCCCACAGTCCAAGAGTGACTAAATCACCTTCTTCATTCCAAGTAAGGGTGCGTACCAAGCCTAACTCAATGTGCCAGAGATGATCAGATTGCTGTGGAACGACTTGGCCCGGTCTTAAGCATAAACTGCGAGCTTCATAGAGGGACGTAACGTTATTTGAAAGAGAGTGCGGAGTGACGGGGGTTGATACTGCCATTAGCTGCGTACCTGCGAAAAACTGAATGAAACTTTGCGTCAGACTCACCGAGGAATATTGCCTATGCTAGTTAGCCATGAGGACAATAGGGTGAGGCAAGAAGTTATGTAGGATACATGATACTAATCACTAAAAATGAAATTTAGGAATAGTACCAAATACCAACATGAGTACGATAGTAGTAAGCTTCTGTGAAAACTCCGTGAAGTTTAGATGAGAATTTATCCGTTATCGAACTTCATCCTAAAAAGGCTAAAAACAGTGAGCCATATTTATCTTCTTCAGCAAAAATACAAACAGTTAGACGCCATAAATCTTCAAAAGTTCCTCAATAGATCTTTTGGAACCTAAGCTTTGATTAGAACCGTCGCTATCCCTCATACACTTCAGTTATTAATAGGAGTTTAAGAAGCTCCATCCCTGTTAAATACTAGATTGATAAGATTCTGAAAGATAAAAATAAATCCTGTTTTGCACTTTAATACCTTAAAAATAGTGAGTTGTGGATAGATATAACCTTTGATCTTTGATCAGAGACTGGAGTAATTTCAGGTTATTTTACTGTGTGGATAATATTTCTGATCCATGTCCTAGACTCATTAGAGCTGATATCTACAGAAGATATAAAGTGAACAGGTTAGATCAATAGAACGTTTATGAATGTATGGTTAAATGAGGTACACGATACAAATAGAAAGGCTTGCAAGAACTTGTGGTGATTACGAGTTCAGGTCTTGCGAATCCCATGTCGTATTCATGTTTGACCAATGAACTTGCGGTCATCATACAGGCATGGCCAGATATGCAGAAGCTACCCTACAAATGCTCAACCAACCGCATTACTCCGTCAGGATTAGAATTGTCTTGCTTCTTGGACACCCACAGCAGCAGAGAAAAAGCAACTTCTTCATGAACAACCTCAATACTCTGAATGTTGTAGGAATAAGTGCCAAATGTCCCGATCGTGTGGTTAATCCACAGCACCCGTGGCTGTGGCCTTGGAATTCCATTGATGACGAGCTTGGCGATGGTCTCATTGTCAAATTCTCACAAGAAAGTTGCTAATGTTTTCACTGGGAGGCAGATTCTTGGAGTCAGAGTGGGTATTTCCTTCAAGAAACAGTGCTAATTCTCTCCGATTACCGATTTTGACGTTGGACCAAGCCGCTAAGCATAAGACGAAAAAGGATAAGCGGACAAATTCAGGTGGGGGTAGAGGCTACTGTTGAGGTCGTTATATTGAATCATGGAGTTCATTTGAACAGCGGTAATTCTAGTGAAACCCTACCTCTATCGCCTCTCTCAAGCTTTTATCCTGTACTGAGGTGTATCATATAGTGCTAATACTTGAAAGTTTTTTGATACTAAACAGTTTCAAGTCTGGCAAGCATAGTTATGCATATGCATGCGCAAAATATCTTTAAAGAAAGAGGTAAAAATATTGATAAAGCATACTCACAAAATTTTATCTCTGATTTTATTTTTGGTTGTTTTACAAGGATGTGAATCTGAAAATTTAAAGAGCAAGAATATACCATACTCAGGTATAGAGCCTATCCGTATTCCATTAGACTTGCCTGAATTTGAAGATGGTTCTGGTGGATTAATTGCTTATGATTTAAATAATGATGATCAGCGAGATTATCTTATTACTCAAAAGAATCAGATTTCTGTTTTTGACAGCACAGGTAAAAAGCTGTGGGACAAGAAAGTCGATATACATGTTACAGAAAAAGCAGAGGCTCAAGGTCTTCCGGGCCTTCATGCTCCAGGGCTTCAAGTCGCTGATGTTGATTCAGATCAAAAAATAGAAGTATTATTTTTGTCATCAGATAATAAACTCCATATTGTCGACGGTGAAAATGGAAAGTCAAAAAAGATTGTCCAATTAAATGTGCCCAAAAAGGTACAGCGCTGGGAGCATTTAGTTGTAGTAAATTTTAGAGGTGAGGGAGATAAAGATCTCCTACTGCAAGCTACTACTAATACCAACTATCGTTTGGGTAAGCACCTAGCAGCTTATTCAATAGAAGAATTAATCAAGACTGAGAAACCCAAGCCACTTTGGGTCCAAAATGATTTCCATAGCCCTGCCCATAATGGTGCGAGAGTTGTCGATTTAGATGGTGATGGAAAGGATGAAGTGATTGGCGGTAATATCGTCAATTCATTAGGAGAGATTGTATTTCAACTACCAATAAAATTGCAAAATGCTCCCCATATAGACTCAGTATTTATAGCAGATGTTAAACCTGACTCATCTGGCTTAGAAGTCGTTGCATTGGAGGAGGGTGGAGATAATCGTATCTTTCTATACAATACTAAAGAATTATTTTGGCAAGCCGATTATAAAAATCAAGAACCACAAAATGCAGCTGTTGGGGATTTTGATCTGGAGAAGCCTGGTTTAGAGATTTGGTGTCGTAGCCGCTACAAAGACCAAAGACCATTTGTTTTTGATTCGACGGGCAAACTAATCGACATTTATAAGATTGAAAATGTAGCACCGAAGGGTTGGACAACTAAAGGTGTAGAAGTGATTGTCCCTATTCACTGGACAGGGGAGCCAAAGCAATTAGCAGCAGCGAAAGAAAGACATGAATCGGGAGATGTCGGTTTATTTAAGCCTTTGACTGGAGAGTTTGTTGATAAATTTCAAACAGTAGCAGATCGTTTATATATTGCGGATGTGACAGGAGATTGGCGAGAAGAGTTAGTAGTTATGAATCACCAAGAGCTCAGAATTTATCAAAATCCTGCACCTAACCCTCGCCCAGATCGCCCATCCCTCTGGGAAAACGAATATTATCGGCGTAGTAAGTTGACTTGGAATTACTATAGCCCGTAGTTCTAATAATGAGTCAGATGATTGAGTACAGCCATGATCTGACTCATCATGATGTGGAAAGTCTTCTTGTTTTTACTGAACACGTATAAGAGTGATAGCAATTTCTCTAATACATTCAAAGTGTTCTTGGTTTAATGGATGATTTCTTGTATTTTCTGGTGATCACAGCGATAAGCAATACACATATAGCAAAACTTGCAATACAAAGATAAATATTGACTTTATAAAAAATCAGTGAAGGGATTAATGAGACTAATAGACATAAAAGTGCGATGTAGAGTATGGTGAAACCAATTCTTTGAAATTTGATTCGAATCAGCATCGTTGATCCAAATATAGTGAAAATAAATTCACTAATTAGTGTTGCTAAGGCTGCACCGAGAGCACCCCATAGTGGGATAAGAATTGCATTCGCACTAATGTTGAAAATAACAGTTGTTAAAAGAAGCGGCGGTAAAATTTTTTCCCGCTTAGTTGCTTCAAAAAAATATTGAATTAACGTTCCAAACATTTTTATCCCTAAGCTAGGCAGAAGGATGACTAAAGATGGAATTGCTGCATAGAAACTGCTTCCATAAATTATATTGACTAATGGAACAGATAGTAAACCAGCCGCAATAATAAAAGGTAAAACGAATACAATTAGTAAGATAACTGAATTGAATAACTCTGTAGAGAGTTTTGGCTTGTCATTGAAGTTATGACGAGCTAGTTTTGTAAAAGATACCAGGAAAATAATTCTGGGTAGAGTTAAGAAGATTTCAAAAATTCTATATGATGCACTATAGTAACCTACTTGCTCGGACGTTGATAAAGTATTGAGCATTAATAGATCGATTTGATAGTATACGACCCATAGAATCCCTGTAAGCGCAAAAGGATAGGCTTTTTTGACAGCATTCCAAACGGTTTGCGAGTTTATGGCTGACAATAAAGTAAATTGTCGACTTAAAATAAATATTACTACGAATAAATCAATAATGCGTACGCCAGCAAAGGCAGCAGTGACGAAAAATAAATCCTTAGAGATTACTAATACTAGACTAGCAATTATTCCTAAAATGATTCTCTCAGATGCAAGCAAGATAGTCTCAGATTTATATTGAGAGTTGCCACGATATACACCTCTGACAGTCTGTTTTGCACCCCTACAAATTTCAGAAATAGTGAGGCAAAAACAAATTAGGATACCTTTGTCTTGAAACCCAAGAACAATCGATAACGGTAAAAGCAGTAGTAAGATAAATAAGGAATTAAGTGATTCAATAAATAAATATAAATAGGTGTTTTTTGTCCCTTCTTTAGGATTATTAGCAACCTCACGATTGATTAAAGCCGAAAAGCCAAACTGTGTAAAAAAAGCCAATATCCCGCCTAGGGAAGCTGCTGCTGAGAAAATACCATATTGCCCTGGGCCAACAACGCGCGCAATAAAAATGTAAAGTAAAAACGTAATCCCTAAAGTAGCTTCACTGAGAAAAGTAAAAAAATATGAAAAATCGATAGCTTGAAATATCTTGCGTATAGACTTCAAAAAAGTTGCCTCTGAATTGCTAGAAATATAAGAATTTATGTATTGAAGATCAAAAAAGATGCCAACTGTTCTTAAGTCTGCTATGCTCCTCAATCTGGATAGCTTCAAATTGGGTTGATAAGAAGATATGCTTACAACAATTGAAAAGCAGCATAATCTTAAAAATCCGTAAGTGTGGAACTATTTCTATAAACTACATGACAGTGAAAAGCTTCACCTCGCAAGATGTCTCTCAGCAATGAGCCTAAGAAGATCAGCTAGTGACGTCGTAGGTTTTAACCGTTGGGTACTGTAAACAGCCTCACTTTGCCATACAAGCGTTAGATCGTCGATAGTTGCCCATGTTATGAGTGTTGAAATTTCTATTGAGGATTACCTTAGACGATGCAATGGCTGGCTGAGATCAGAAAGTGCACGGTCTATTTCCTTCAGACATGAGTTACATACTTCGCTTTAGTATGTGATGATGTGCATTGAATAAAGTCAATTGGTGTCCATATGGCCATATTTATTGATGAAATTAGTATGAGTCATCGCCACTGATATCCTTACACTTTGCCTCAAATATTTATGACA
The DNA here is from genome assembly GCF_000018105.1 of Acaryochloris marina MBIC11017. Taxonomy (GTDB): domain Bacteria; phylum Cyanobacteriota; class Cyanobacteriia; order Thermosynechococcales; family Thermosynechococcaceae; genus Acaryochloris; species Acaryochloris marina. Next base: position 2,749,291 of record NC_009925.1, on the reverse strand, counting down.
GTATTAATGAGAAGTTCCAAAATTTGATATTGCACCAGTAGACAGTCATTGAACACCTCAGATTCTAGGTGAGAGTAAAGAATTTCATCATATACAATGACACCTTCTATTGTTCTACTCGGTGAGCTTAAAGGTTGGCTAGCTCAATATCTGCAGAATCAAATAGCTTGATAGAATGGCATAATCCGAGCAGAAAGATTGCTCTGATGCTGGTAAAACAATTGAAGTAGTGATGTATTGGCTGACTCCATGCATAAACGAAAGTCAGAAGTATTAACTAAATTGATTAGCATAGTACGACAACATAACGATCACTAGCCACAGTTATTTTTAATTTGCTAATCTAAAGTAGCAACGCCTCAATTTAATAATGTCGATTGCTCAGATGCTTCTACTATATCAAGTGATTCAAGTTTGATAGTTGATAGCTACTCAATACCTTGTTGAGTCTTGAATGTAAGTATTCACTTATATCTTAAATTAATGAACTAATGAATCTTAGTGCAACATCTCTGAAACTAAAAAATATATATAGAAAAAATATTCCAGAAGTCAAAGCTTACTTCAAAGGATCATACCCTCGCTTTGTATTTGATAGTGAGGCTGAGATTATAAATGAGATACCTGTTTTTACCTTTCATTCGGTCAAGCCTGATGTCTTTGAACAAAGACTTGAATATTTATATGAAAACAACTATCAAACACTCAAAGCTGCAGACTTTTTAAGTATTATCTTGGCTCAAAAACCGATGCCAGAGCGCTCAGTTCTTTTGACATTTGATGATGGTTGGGGAAGTTTATGGACCTTTGCCTATCCCCTGCTCAAAAAATATGGCATGCATGCGACCTGTTTTCTAATTCCTGGAGTGATAAACTCAGGTGCGCAAAGACACCATAATTTGGAAGATGTATGGTCTGGAAAAATTGGCTATAACTCGTTAATAGAACGCGAGTTATCGGCTGAGCCATACTGTACATGGGAAGAAATTTCTGAGATGTATCAATCTAGCGTATTTGATTTTCAATCGCATACTCTATATCACTCTCAGGTTTATACGTCACCCAAGATAGTTGATTTTCTTAGTCCTGATTTTGACTACGCTATGGGTCATCATAATGTGCCAATTGTGAGAAGTAATGGACAGGATATATGGGATAGACAACTCCAACTGGGAACGCCAATATATGAATATACCCCTAGAATGAGTGGCAAGAAGAGATATCTTGATGATGAAAGACTTCGGCTATGCTGTACGAATTTTGTCAGTAATCATGGAGGAGTGGAATTTTTTGGCCAGAAAAACTGGCGAAAGTCTTTATTGAAAGTCGTCAAGGATTTTGAAAATAAATATGGTGCTAAGGGGTATTATGAAACTCAAGATGAGTTAGAACAAGGAATATATACTGATCTAATATCCTCCAAACAATTGATACAAGAAAAGCTTCAGAATAACGATGTCAACCAGTTATGTTTTCCATATTATGTTGGGAGTCCATTGGCTGTAAAACTTGCCAAAGATGCTGGCTATGCATGTAGCTACTGGGGATTTATTGATGGGAAGCCTTGTAATCGGGTGGGTGATGATCCTCATCAAGTTAGTAGGCTGAATGATGATTTTATTTTTTTGTTACCTGGTAATAGACGAAAAAAATTCCATCAACTGTTCGCTGATAAATTCCGGACTAGATTTTTAATGAATTAGTTTATTGCAGTGAGAAACATACTGGCAGTGAGAAACATAAGTGATTTCTAGAGTAATTGTCTATTATCTAGATGATGATGCTAATAGAAAACTAGCTTCTCATGGAAATTTGATGAGCTAATGTTTGGTCTGGCAAATTCCGTGACTTTGTCGAGCTTTGAAGCACTGCCTCATAGCATTGCTCGATTGCTTTTACAGTACTTTTATTATCCTGCTTCTGAATCATGGATTTTGCGACATGCCCCATCTTTTCACAAAGCTCCTGATCTTGGACAAGTTCTAAGATCCTGTTTGCCAAGGCTTCAGAATCCTGAGAAGGGACTAGATAACCTGATTCTCCAGGTTTGACGAAATGACTTAGCCCAATAACATTAGTGGCGATCACGGCTGTTCCAGCTGCCATTGCCTCAAAGAGTGTCAGCGGTCCACCTTCGGATAATGAAGAGATTACCAAAATATCCATAGCCGAGATAATGGAAAATGCATCAGACCGAAAACCTGTGAAAATTACTGAGTCTGTAATACCCAAGCGTTCAGCTTGTTCTTGTAGCTCAGTCCGTAAATCTCCATCGCCTACAACTAGGAAGCGAATGTTTGGATAAGATTGCAGCACAATAGAGGCAGCCTCTAGAAAAAAGCGATGGCCTTTAATGGGATTTAATCTACCGACAATGCCGACAAGCTGATGTTCGTTAGAAATTGAGAATTCATCTTTCCATGAACTGGCTTGGTGTGAGTCTATATTTTCAAATTTCTCTAAAGGGATGCCGTTGGGAATAACATCAACTAAATGAGATGGAATATGTCTGGAGGTTTCCATAAATTTAGCAACCGCATCAGAAATGGCTATTCCTCGCTCTGTCCATCGAGATAGTAAATAGTCTAAAAGTTTAAAGTATGGCGGCATGCTTTCATCAACCATATGTTCATGAACCACGGCTGGAATATGAGTGAGCATGCTCGCTAGCCTGCCATAAGTACAAGCGCCATATCCATGTAAATGGAGAATGTTAATATTATGAGCTTTTATCGTCTGTAGAAGATCGAAAAAAATCGCAGGGCTGAACTTAGACCGATTAAAATAAATAACCTTTATACCACTTTTCTCTAAATATTCTCCAGCTTTATCTTTCCCCTTGAATGTGCAAAGAGTGATTTGATACTTGTCAGGGTCAAAATTGGGAATCCACCAAGAGAATAATTGAGTTACCCCATGAATTGTGGCATTTCCTAGTGCTAATTTGTCGGCGACAAACAGTATATTGACCATAGTTTTCTGAAAGATATTTGATTTGTTGCTTAAGTAAAAAACCTGGAATAATTAAAGTTATTTTGCCTAAAAATAACTATCGAATGACTACTCCCTAATAAATCATCCAGAAGTAATCTCGTACTCTTTTAATAGAGCGTTAATTTTGGTATTATTAAGTTAGTGTTCCCAATAATTAATATTTTTCTACACATTCAGCAATAATCCCTGATTTCAAACGCACTAGAATGGACGAAGAAAGCTAGGGGATTGAAACTCGACTTTATTATGAAATTTAAACTTAGCTGGTAAATTGATAGCGCCAGTCTCCTAAGCAAGTAATTCAGTAAAAAAATCGACGAATGACACTAAAGCTGTAGTACCGAAACATTTCTGGTGGAGTTAGAAATACGTGGACTCATGGTTCAGGAACTTTACAGGTATTGAATCTTTGTAATTGAGCTAGTAACAGAATATTCTTAAAAGTGTTTGTAACATTGAACGGCTAAAGATAGAAAAGACCACTTAACTCAGGCTATTCATGACTTATACCAATTCCATATATGTGTGACTTGTATTATGGGAGTAGCGCGTTGCTGATACTTATCCCTCATGCCCAGACCCTTACGAATTGATATCTGTGAAAGTGAAGACACACTCAAACGTTTATTACGTCAACAATCCTCCGGTCGTCGCAAAGAACGCTTGCAAGCCCTCTACTGGCTCAAAAGTGGTCAAGTCACCACTCGCATGGAGTTGGCAACCCTGACCGGACGAGGGGAATCCACGGTGTATCGCTGGATCAAACTCTATAAATCAGGGGGATTACAGGCAATGCTGGAGATTCCTACCTCTCCTGGGAAGCCCCCCATGATTGGTGGAGAGGTCCTCGAAAAGCTGAAAGCTCGTCTAGCTGACCCCAGGGGCTTTGAGAGCTACGGGGCGATTCAACAATGGCTTTTAGATGAGTGTGGATTAGACGTACCCTACAAAACGGTTCATCAAACCGTGCATTATCGGCTCAAAGCCAAGCTCAAAGTTCCTCGACCTCGCTCACGCAAGACAGAGGAAGCTCAACAACAAGCCTATTAAAAAACTTCCTCGTGTGATTGAGGTAATGACCCGCTATTTTGCCCAAGGACACCCAGTGCGCTACTGGTGCATGGATGAAAGCCGCTGGGGACTCAAGACACTCACGGGTCGGGTTCTAACGTTGCGGGGTGTCAAACCTGTGGTGACGGTACAGTGGCCCCGAGAGGCTTTCTGGCTCTATGGCGCTGTCGAACCTCTCACAGGAGACAGTTTCTTCTATCGGTTTTCTCATCTCGATAGTGTTTGTTTTGAGCGCTTCCTGGAGCAATTCAGCTTGGCGTTTCCCCAGAGTCTCAATCTGATGCAAATAGATCAAGCCGCAGCCCATATGGCGACTTGGGTTCGATGGCCTGAGAATGTGTTGCCGATTGTACAGCCGTCTCATAGTCCAGAACTCAATCCGGCAGAGCGATTATGGCAGGACCTAAGAAAGCCTTTCAAAGGCAAAAACTTTGATTCTATTGGGGCACTGGAGACCGCTTTATTTGAGCATATCAATACCCTCTCCCAGAAGGTGGTGGCTTCTCTAACGGGATATTCTTATATCTTGGATGCTTTGACTATAAAGGTCACTCAATAAGTGAATTGGTATTACGACTACTTTGACAAAGCATGATTCTAGCCCCAGAACTGGAATGCTAAGCTTGATTATGTACGTTTTAGTCATCGCTAAAAGTCAGCTACCCATGAAGAAATAGCGTTTTGGGTGATGTTGATGAGATATGCTGCAACCTTGGAATTATGATTATAATCTACCAGTAAAAACACTTTGGCGTGATCAAAGCTAGGGTTTAATGATATGGCTAAAACGCTCAATCTCTGGTAATCTTCGCTTCATTCTATGCTACTGGCTCAATGTATGCAGCGAACGAATCAAAGCTTTTTAGTCTTTTTCCACAGCCATTTAACATTAATCCAAAGATCTGTTGAGGCTTACAAACGAGTGAAGTTATATCACACAATAACTCGTTAAAGTATAAGGCCCTATCCCTATCAAAACTTGCTGTTCTTGGCTAGCTTTTATACTAATAGTGCTTTCTGGATATATTTAAGCTTTTATGAATTTATTAATCTTAACTTTATACTGATTGATAAGTCGCTTATCATCTTCATTCAGCGCTGTAAGAAATAGCATAGAAGTATATATAAATATCATAATAAGTGCAGATATTGCAATTATCAGTAAATAAGAAATATCATGCAAAAAATACTGGATTAAGTAACCAGATATAGCAGTAACTACACCGCAAATGATGATTTTGAAATCACGCAGCGAATATGGATAAACTCCTAAAACATACTTGACTTGAATCACACGTACCAAATTAATTCCAGCCATACTAGATGCAGTAGCGATCGATGCTCCTAGCGGTCCCCACAGGGGAATAAGCAAAAAATTAAGCGTAATGTTGGTAATGGCTAAAGCAATATCACCATATAGCTTTAAGTATTGATGTCCGGACATGGCTAACATATGCATGCATACGCCGCCGCCCCCTGATCTTGTTAATTGTCCAGTCGCCAAGATAATTAGAATAATCCATGCAGCTTGAAAATCAGAACCATAAATTTTGAGTATATGTTGGCTAGAAATGGTGAGTATAATAAACAGCGGAAAAGTTAGGATAAAATTCCAACGAGTAGAGGTTTTATAGAGTTGATTAGCCTCTGATAACTTTTCTTGGTTAAATAGATTTGCAATTGTAGGAGCAAAAATTGTAATAAGAGAACGATCAAACAGGATCATCAAAAAAGCAGTTTGTGAAGCAGCTCGATAAATCCCAACTGCTGATGCACTGTTATAGTAGCCCAGCATCAAAATATCAGTCCAAATTAAGAGTAGCCAAACAAATGTCCCAAAAGATAATGGTAAAGAAAAACTGATAATTTCTTTTAGGTTAAAGGCGGGCTTTACTTTGCTTGAAGTTATATCTGGGAACAGATTATAAATAAAATAAAAGATCAGTATTAAACCCACTATTAATGCGATTAACCAAGCTAAAGATGCTCCAAAGAGTCTGAACCCGATTAACCCTAAGCAAGTAGCGAAGAGTAGATTGGTGAAGGGTACAATTAAGTCAAATACCAAGACTCTATATAAAGTCGTTTGAAACCCTGTTGTTGCAAACGATCCTGTAGTCATGCTGGCTCCAACAGGGATAGCGAGTGAAAATACTTGTAGAACAACAGCTAAGGCTGGTTTTTGGAAAATATCGGTGGCAATCAAACTAGAGGAATAAAAGAGCATGCCTCCAAGAACACACCCGAACATAAACGGGAGACCCAGTACGGTCAGTAATACCCCCTTTAACTTGGGTCGACTTTCGGCAGTCGTGCTAATAGCAACATAACGTACAGCCCCAAACTCCAAGCCTAATCGGGCGAACAAGTCGCAAAATTGATAAAAAACGAGCCCCAGTGTGTATAAACCAAACACTTCAGCTCCAAAAATCCAGGCTAGAGTGACTTGGGTGAGATATTTTAAGCCAGTGCTTCCAAGTTGCCCAATAAATGAAATACCAGCGCCCTTAACGAACTTACTCATGCTTGTTATTTAGCATATATTTTAAAAATTCAATGTTTCAATAACTCAATCGTGATTTATGAAGGGCATAACACTATTGAGTAATAACAAGACGAGTATAAATGGCTAGCCTACGCAAGCCATCAATATGGCCTTTTCTATTCTTGATCATAGATAAAATCTTCTTAGGAGGATGCTCAAAATACTTAATTAATACCTCCTCGATAGAGGAGATGTTAGGATGACTCATGACTGTTTCATAGCCATATGCCTCTAAGTAAGGACCAGCAACTGACTCAAAGATCCTCAGATCGCGAGGAGACATACTACTCTTCCATTTATTGGAATTGCTAGATATGATGGGCTTTGCTAGATTTCTAAGATTGTCTTTATCAGTTGGATATGGATTTCTATTAGTATAAAAACTGAGCATTTCTTCAGAAAAATCTTCCTCAATAAAATCGCATATTTCTCTAGACTTATGGTCAGTATTAGACAATAAGTCTTCGTAACGTACCTCGTAAAAAGAGTCACGACTGACTTCAGATTTTAAGGCTTCAATAACTTTTAAATATTTAACCCATGCTTTTGCTAAATGATAATAATGCTTAGGGCCAAAACGAGCATTTTTTAATGACAAGGATGAGTCACGACCATCGCGTACAATATGAATAATCTTGCACTTGGGAAAGTCACTCAAAATCTCACGCCAAAAGAAAGCATGGGCTGGTGTTTTTTCCCCCCATCTTTTTTTCCCTGGCTGATTGACCATGATCGAATTAATCCATCTACGATCCCAGCAAAGTTATTTTGTGAAATTTCTGCTAAAACACATTCTCGATCAGGTCTTGGACTCCAGTCTCTCATACATTCAATACTTAAAATATCATCGACTAAGCGTTCTCGATTTTTAGAGAGATTCAAATCGCCATAATACTTAAGCCAGGGATAGAAAGTGTCGTATAAATGAGATTCAAATGGAACTGAAATCCTAGGATGAGAATTAATAATCCGACTCAGTAAAGACGTCCCTGACCGTGCAGATCCGAAGATAAAAATAGGACTAGTATTTTTTATGCTAGATGAGCACATATTTAAAGCTTAGAGAACAAAGAAACTTGATGTTAATTATTCATATTTAGTGGATTTTAATGATGCTTTGTTTAAATAACTTCCTGGTTTATTATCACTAACATGAGAACTATAATATCGCATAAAAAATAATAGAAATGAAGATAGATTTAATAAATAAATCAGCAACTTCTCTTTAGAAAACTACCTACGCTTAAAAATAACCTTAGCTGGTTGCCCACTTGCGATCGCACCAGCGGGAATATTGGATGAGACAACTGAATTAGGAGTGATAATACAATTATCTTCGATTGTGGCTCCATCGAGAACACATACCCCCGCACCTAGCCAAACATTCTTACCAATCTTAATTCCCTTAGATATGATTCCTTGTTGTTCTAAGGGAACATCAATTTTACTATAGTTATAATTATTACCTACTATGGTTACATTTGGACCAATTAAGCAGTAATCACCAATTTCAAGTCCACCCGTATGTGAACTGATAAAGCATCCTGTTGAAATAGAAACATTTGAACCAATCTTCAATGGTCCTTCAGATGCTTTAATCTTGGTAAATGAACTTATTACCGATTGGCGACCAATTGTAAAAAAGGAGCTGAGCTCAACCTCAGCTTTCGGGCTGATTTTTGCGCCAGACTTAACCAGATAAAATAGCGTGATAACAGGTGACGGAACTAAAAATCTACGAACAATTTTACTCGCTTTCATTTAAGCATATTCCTTGAAGATATTTATATATTGGTCAATTCTAAGGTTAATGCTGGGTTAATCTAGCTTTTGCTCTCAATTAGCTCGAATACCCGGCTTATATCGACCATTGATGAGATTTCTTCCATGGAAAAGCTAATGCTAAATTCCTCTTCTAAAGCGGTAATGAGTCGTAAATTATTCATAGAATCCCAACTGTCACAGTTATCAGGGCCAAGATCATCTGAAATTGTTTGAAGATCGATGTCTAAAATGTCAGAAAAAACTAGCTTGACTCTATCTTGGACACCATTTTCAGCCATAACTTATTAATCCTAATCAATAACGTTAATCCAGGGACAAGGGATTTCTAATGCATCATCAGAAAGCATCTCATAATACCTTTCACCACTACTATTTTCAGTGATCAGGGTCAATCCTTGTGCTTCAAAAAAGTCTTTAGTTGGCATATTCTTGTTAGTTGGAATATAAGAGCCAATCAGCTTCAACGAAGGATGGCCAGATAGATACTCACGCTTGACATAGTTGAGCAACGCTGTTTCAACCCCACGTCCCATGGCTCGACAGCTCAAAATAAAACTGTCAATGACAAGTTGATGCTCTTGATTTTTGAGCAGGCATAATCCTACAGTACCCAAGTCGCCAAATTTATCTTGAACAGAGATAACTATAATCGAATCTTGCTCATTCTTGTGGAAATCCTCAATATCGGACATTGAGTAACGAATGGTCGTTAGGTTGAATTGATTTGTTTTCGAAAACAGCTGATGGACCCTCGGTAAGTCTTGATCCGTAGCTAAGCGGATTTTAATTTTCGTCTCTAAGCTATGAAGATAGGTATTGAGGTCTCCAATTCTTTCTTTTTCTTCTTGACGTTGCTCATTTTGTGAATATTGCTGTGCCTTATTGCGATCATCGCTGAGGACATTAAACTTCTCAAATACAAGGATATTATCCAGAATAGTTGCATAAAGTGCTGGGTCAGCTGGTAGTTGAACCGTTGTGACTTCAGGTAGTGCTTGAGAAACCAGACTGCATTCCACAGGATTATCGTCAATAAAAAGTATGCTTTCGGTCCCTATATTGAGCTTTTTGGCAATATTTTTAATATTGATATATTTAGGCTCCCAATTAATCTCACTTGCTGAGAAATCAGTGAGTTTGAGTGGCATGTCGACTTTCTTGTCAAAAACCTCTAGAGCATCGGCCTGATTGTTCTTACTGCAGATACCCAGAATGACGCCTCGGTTTTTTAAGGCAGCAATCTTATATTGGAAAGCAAGATAAGCTTCACTCACTGGATCACCTGTTCCAACCTTTAAACCATCTATGCCATCCTCACCAATCACTCCTCCCCATAACGTATTATCGAGATCTAATACCAAGCATTTTTTAGTTTGACCCAAGAAACTAGTGATATATCGAATAAATTCTTGAGCAATTGTGGGTAAAAACTTTTCATGCCAAATAACTTTAGCCATGAAAAACATTTTTGGATTGATGGCACCTTCCTTACCATATCTAGCGGCTAACTTATCAATGTCAAAAATGTATACCCTAGGGTTTTCTCTAAATTTCTTTTGTAATGCCAAGTTGAGCTCAATATAAAACTCATTTTCGCTATAGCCTTGTTGACTATCTGCAATTCCTAAAGATGGAAAGGTCGGTTGTAAGAAATTACTGACAAAAACTGTAGCGTTCGTTTTCTCTACAGTGAGATTTACCCAGTCCACTATATGCTCAAGAATGACATTTTTTTGATCTAGTTTGTGCTGATCGGTCAGACTGGTAAAACTATTGAGTAGGGTAGGGCATAATTCATGCAGTGATAATAATAAGAATGCGATATCTGGCTTGAAACTTAGTGCTGATGAAGTTGGATTCAGAATTTCCTGATAATGCTGATTGTACTCTCCGACATAACTCCTAACACCAATAGTATGAAAAGCGCTCTGTACTTCAATGAAAGATGGCAGAGGAGCAATTGTATAATTTGAGAAGTACGCAATTTTGAGGCTAGATTCTACATTTGTTTTGTTCAGAGTTCTACTAATAAAAAAGTAATCTGAGCTTGACAAGTCTGTAGAGTTCACTTGCTTCAATATTTTAAAAATATCAGTCTGAGTTTGAGCTTCTCTGAGTTGAGACTTTAAGTCAGCATCTAACATCACTAGAACAATATTGTGTTACATTAATTAGATTGATACCTAAGAATTATAGTTTCGTAATGTCACCTCTAACAGTAAATTTTATCTACTCGTATAAATTAGCTAATGTTTGTCCATCCTTCTTCTAAATACCACTGTGCCAATTCAGTAATACACTGCTCATTTGAATGCTGGGGAACAAACCCTAGTTTTGATTTAAGCTTGTTAACATTGAATGACCGATCTTTGGTGTAAAAGGCAAGTCTTCTCCGGTATATGGGAGGCTCGATATTTAAAGGTTTACAAACAAACTCAAGAATATCTCCCAGAAGAAATAAGGGGGCGGAAGGGAGTTGTAGAAGTGTGGCTTTTTTCTGGTAGTACTTGGAGATGAGATTGACCATTTCTTTGAAAGAAATCGAGTCTTGATTTCCACAGATGAAGATTTCATTCACTGCATTTGGATGTTGGGATGCTAGTAAAAAACAGTTGGTCAAATCATCAACGTGAATTAAATGCAGTAGGTTGCCTCCATTACCAATGGCAGGTACTAAACCAGAACAAACCATCTTGTAGATTTTTAGCAGTCTCTTTTCGCCAGGACCGATAATGCCTGCAGGTCTAATGATGGTTATGGGGAGCCCAGTTTCCGCACCAAATTGCTTGATCCATATTTCACCTTCTAATTTGGTGGATTGGTATAAATCTCCAGGAGAAGTTCTATAGGTCTCATCAGCAGGAGGATTTTCGATATGTCCATGAACTCCGATTGTCGAGATATGAACAAAGCGCTTGAAGTCGGGTTGCTTCAAGGCTTCGTTCGCTAGTAACTGTGTACTTTTAACATGGACATTGTAATAAACATCATCAGATGACTTTGCTTCCCGAAATGGGGTGACCATATGAAATATATAGTTCACTCCTTCCATCGCCTCCTGAATGAGCTTTGGATCAAAAACATCTCCTTGAATCCATCGAATGGGCGCATCTTGCCAACGGCTTAAATCAGAGGATGGACGAGCTATTGCAACAACCTCGACATTCTGGTTTAGCAGTTTTTGGACTAAGGTGCTGCCTGTATAGCCAGTTGCTCCAGTTACTAAAACACGTTGACCAGGACTAATGGTGTTCTCGGTAGCTGTTGTTGAAGACATACAGTAGTGATATAGATGTTGATAGTTAGATTAATGATGAAATTGAGTCATCAATAGATTAATGCACTTTATGAAATCTGGTAATCACTGGAGAGCCCCATATGTAAGTTAAACCGAGCTTCTTCACAGGATTCTCTAAAAGTTCTGAAACTTTAGGTTGCTTCAACATTCGATGTAGCACCATCGGCCAAAAAAATTGTGGATGACGATTGTCCTTCTCTAACCCAATGCTGCTGCAAAAGTCTAATAACTCTTTCTCTTGGTAACAAATGAATTGCCGAGTATTGCCCTCTACACCTTTTTTGAATTTGAATAATAGCGGTGATAAGTAGTTGATGCTACGAGTCGTGGGGTAATCGACAAGCACGGCTGTTTTGGCAACACGTCCTAGCTCAGATAAGAACGCTTGCCATTGGTTCACATGTGCTAGAAATCGATAACTAACGACAATGTCGAAGGTGTTGTCTGGATACGGCAAGCTTAAAACATCTCCAACCTTGAACTCGCATTGTCCAGCGTCGATATAAGGTTTGATACGGTTTTGGCAAGATAGGCTACTACCCAAAACGGTGAGTGCAAACCCTTTGTTGATTAAGGCTTCGGTGAGCTGCCCATGTCCCCCACCCACATCTAAAATGCTGGCGTTGGGATATTGAGTCAGCATAGAAAGGGTTGCTTGCTCTTGGATGTGTAGTAGCCACTCACCAGTTGGCCCTTGAAAACGAGAAGCATAGTCATCTGAAGATGTTTCTATATCTGCTGTTTCTAAAAATTTGTTCTCCGGTTGCATCTTAATTAATGAGTAAAAGAGCGTGATATTTTCTTGGGCTAACGTTCAATCTAGTGTGTTGCTATTTGAGATTAAATGAAAGGATTCGGTCCAGCTATTCCAGGCGTTATAGGTACAACAATTTTTGGGCTTGCCCCCATTATTCAACTGCTTTGCTTTTTTTCTTTTGCAGTCTAAATTGAATTTGATTATTAATAAAGCGAAATGGTGTTTCCAGCGATCCATAGGGGTGAATACTGGCGTTTGGATCTATCAGTATTTGCTTGAGACAAGCTGCAGGACGGTTGGGTTCAATTATCCCTTGAGTATAGAACCCGAAACTTCCAGGACGGTGTACTTCTGTGGCTAAAGGTAAGGGATCTGTCCCTGGTAATACCTTGATGCCCTTTTTTTTCGCTTTATTTAGATACACGGGATTAATCCAAAAACCGGGCCGATTGCCGTTGTCGCCGATCAAAATCTCAGTTGGATTCCTGTCTTGGATCACTTGATTAACTAACTTACCTCGTTTCCCAAACCATTTACCAAATCCCCAAGGCAGGACTGCTAACCCCCCGGCCGTACGTATATTGAGTAGTGTTTTTTCTAAGGATTGCTGCTCAGGGATGGTCGTACTTGAAAAGAGTGATAAGACTTCGATCTTTTCGCTGGTGACGATTTGACGGCCCACAATAAGCAGAATTTGCTGACCGGTGGAATGTTGAGCGACTAGTGACTCTTGTTCAGGTGTGACTTGTAAGGTCCAGTCATTAAGGGTGATCGCTTGTTGGTGAGATACGTCTGCTCGTAATTGTGCAAATGAATTCTGTTGTCCTATCTCATTGATGACTAGAACCCCAAGTTGATGCTGTAAGTTGGTCGTCATGTTTGAGACATTATCTTGGAAATTCCGTAATGCTGAATCGAGCACTGTTTGTATGGCAAAACAGTGATGCAGGTGCACATGGGCATCGACAAAGATCAGGGATGGTTGTGAGTCGTGCATATTCACTAGAGACTATCTGGATTTCAATATTGTTTTGAGGGTTTAAGTATTTTGATTTGGTCGTTTATATTTTTGGTATCGATTAATGAATAGCAGTAGAACGATACTGTAAATTGTCTCAAAGGTGATAAAGAAGATATGACCTGGATAGAATAGTCCTTCAGAATGCCTAACACTAGGGAAAAAAGCAATTGGCGATTTGATAAAAGCATCTGTAAAAGGCCAGAGTAATTGCATCCCAGAGCCTCCGGCTGTCCAGAAATCTAGAACAAGATGAGAGACATAGATTCCAATCGTGAGTAAAAACCATCGTCGGAAGGTTGATTTATGGAACCATTTGAAAATAAGGCTACAGCCTAGACTGATCAGTAAGGCAATGCAGAGACTATGGGAAGGACCTCGGTGAAAACTTCCCTCTAAGATTAGATGCGGAATAAAGTCTAAATCAGCGATGTTTCCAATGACGATGACGTAGGCAAGATCAATAAAATGATGTCGATCTAATTTTATAGAGCGATTTTTCTGAGGTGTGATTTTGTATAGGAAATATGCGGTTGCTGAGTGAGCAATGGGAGAAGGCATAGCTATATTCCCTGAATAGTTGCTGTTTGTTCTCCCACTGAGGGTGGTTTAGGAATAGACCAAGACCACCTAGATGTCACGTCTGAGATTTCTTGTTCTACTCTAGACTGACTCCACAGCAGGGTCTTTGACATAACATCTGCGCAAGTTTGCAACTCTGCAGGGGTTGGCATTTGGGCCCCACCGATACCCGTGCGTCTAAAGATAACGTCGCTTAGAGTGTGCGCCATTTCTTCTTCAATTGCATAGGTGACTTGTGCTTGTAGTAGATCTAGTTGTGAGGTGGCCCGTTGACCGTGCTGAACCTGTTTAAGAACGGATGAATAGGTTGTGCCGTAATTGTAGAGAAAATGCTGGACGGACTGACAATCAGTGATGTGGTCTAGTTGCTTTTGTCCGTGTTGCAAGAATTCGCTGAGGTTTTCAATCGCTCCACCCTGTAAGGGGTGTTGAGCCGATTGGGAGAGTGTAACTGGCTTTTGTAACATGGCTACTGCAGTATCAACGGCATGGATGGCGACGTGTCTAGCAGTTGTATACTTCACTCCGGTAACGGAGATAAGGCCGTTGAAACCTTCTTTTTGATAATCCTGAACGTGGTAATGCTTGGTTAATTGGACATTAGTCGTCTCTTGGGAGTGGCTACTGGGCAGTAGACCTTGATGTACCCAATACACATCCTGAGGGGTTAGGTTTGCGGGTGGATAGGCATTATTGATGTCATCCAGCAAGTGTTGCACTTCGTTCTGGGGTACTGATAACTGATCGGGAGTTCCAGGGTAGTGGGAGTAGGTTGTACCTATGAGAGAACACCCTTGCCAAGGTGCGATGAAGAGTAACCGATTCTTGCGCTTGAGAATGGCATCTTTATCTGTGTAGTCAGCCTTGCTGTAGAGGCCGATGGCGTAGTCATGATCAAAGAGCGATCGAGTGACCAAGTTCATGGCTAATGCAAAGGGCTGATGATTTGTAAGAGGCGGCTTGAGGAGTCCAAGGACTTGATTAATCCAGGGGCCGCTGGTATTAATGATCGCTTTAGCCTGAATATCAAAGGTGTCTGCTGTTAAAGCATCTGTCACTTGCACGCCACAAATGGTAGAGCCAGTTTGTAAAAAACCAGTGACTTCCAAATAGTTGGCGGCTTGTAATCCGAGTTGAGTGGCAGACTGTAAATAGGCAAGCACCAAACGTTCAGAATTGTAGACCTGAGCATCGTGAAAGATAGCACCACCTGTTAAGCCATCGGCGGAGATACCGGGTAAGGTGTTGAGACATTCTGTGGGGGATAGGGTTTGACCCGTCGGAATGTGCTTTTGAGGATCGGGCAAGCCGAGGTTGCGATCGCAACTCACTAAATCATTAATTTTCAGGGCCACCGTCATCGCTTCTATGCCTTTCAATCCATGGCCGTAGGTGGGCACCAATACAGGCAAGGGATGTATGAGGTGAGGGGCAATTTTCATTAAGGTGCGCCGCTCGTAGATAGACTCGCGCATCCGTTTAAAGTCAGCATGCTGTAGATAGCGTAAGCCTCCGTGGATGGTTTTTAGACTATTTGCGGAGGTCGCCCCACAAAAATCTTGTTTTTCCACTAATGCAACGGACAGGCCTCTTAAGGTTGCTTCATAGGCGACACAAGCTCCATAAATGCCGCCGCCTATGACGAGGACGTCAAATTTAGTGTTAGATAATTCCTCTAAATTTCGTTTCATAAAATCAGTGGCATCCTAGCGCTGGGGCTGGAAGTAGAGCATGTTAGCGAGGTGAGGCAGCATTGTTAAACTCTAACTGTAATGAATCATATAAGCTATTCAATTTTTGCTTATAAGCCGTAAACGAGTGCCGCTTTTGCACCATATGCTTGGCGGCAACGGCGAGAGTTTGCCGAACTTGAGGGTTGTTGGCGAGGTAGAGGATTCCTTGAGCAAACGCTTCGGGATTAGGCGCGCTTAACACCGCAACCTCTTTATCCAGAACCCAATTGTGTGTTGGCAAATCTGTGGCTAAGACGGGCTTGCCGCTATCAAGGTAAGAATACAATTTCATTGGGGTGTTTCTCCCTTTAATGCGAGGGGAGAGCAGAATGTCTGCTTGAGCAAGATAGTGGCCGAGATTCTCGACCGAGCGCTGCCCTAAAAATAAAACTTGGTGGTCAATGCCAATATTTTTCGTTTTTAACTTATATTTTGCAATGTCGCCATCTTTGCCGCCAATAATGACAAGTTTTAAAGCAACCTTCAGGGCGAGATTTTGAGCTGATTTAAAACCATCCAGCAGCAAATCAATCCCCTGGTAAAGTTCTAAATTGCCAATGTACATTAGAATAAGCTCATCAGGCTGACAGTGCGCTCTGATATTTTCAGGGATATTATTCATATTGGCCGAGTGATATTTCATCACTGCAGATGATTCTGTTCATCAGTTATGCCTTGTTATTTGGGGCAGAGTAATCTAAAAGCGAAATGTCTGGTAAAACAACCACTCTCTTCGGTTGGTAGACTTGAATATCTTCAGATAAGGTTTCGCAAACGGGTATCACCACTTTGGCTTGTCGAACGGCTAGTCTTTCAAACGCATTGAAGAGAAACCGTAAAGAGGAGAGAAATGCAAACTTCTCAATCATTTGCTGTGCCAAGGATGAGTCCATATCATAGATATAGGGTGTTCTAAACACGACTTTCAGCACTAACGCAATAAAAGCTGATTCTTCAACCGAATGAACGATATCATATTTATACTTCCAGCAAAGGTTAATAGCCTGAATCAGCATAAAACCATCACAGACCAGTTTTTTCCCAGAAAAACCTGGACTGATATTTTTAATAAATGGTAATTTGGGAGTCCGGTAGATCCGCACGTTGTCATAAACGACATCATCCCCTTCTGGAAAAGTCAGCATGTCAATCTGATCTCCCCGCTCTGATAGCACTCTGAGCATAAGATCAACTGCGATCGGTGTACCACGGGTCTGGAAAAATGGATGTGGAGCTAAGAGTAGGATCCTCATGCGGTTCTCGAAGATGAAAGGTGTTAAGCCTTCAGGTAAAAAGGCCTTAATCAATGTTCTTTGGCGATATTAAAAATTGAGTGCCCAAGTATTCTTTCCAAGTTTACCTTCTAAAAGAGGCGAGTATTGGTCCTAAATAATGTTAGTTATAGAAGGTATTTGAGCTTTATCTTCGTCGGTAAGTTGCAAAAAATGCTTTAAATACCGTTCTTGGCAGTTTTCTTGAATGAAATCCTCTGAAGTGAGTTAATGAATAGCGAGTGAGATGAAATTACCCATGCTAATGCAAGACCAAAAAGCCAAGATCACTCAGCCCGAAATCTCGGTCATTATACCCATCTATAATGAGGTCGAAAGCCTGGAGCATCTCATTCGTAGGATTTCAGATACCCTGGATGAAACGCATGTATCCTACGAAATCATTTGTGTCGATGATGGCTCGGTGGATGGTACGACCGAGTTGTTAAGGAAACAGGTGGATCTATACCCCCAGCTACGGGGAGTTGTGTTGCGCCGAAATTATGGACAAACGGCGGCTATGTCCGCAGGGTTCAACCATGCCCAAGGTAAGATTTTTGTCACCCTGGATGGTGACTTGCAAAATGAGCCAGCCGATATTCCGCTACTGCTGGCCAAAATGAGTGAAGGCTTTGATTTAGTCAGTGGTTGGCGGAAAGAGCGACAAGATGCCGCATTGACGCGCCTGCTCCCATCTAAGATTGCTAACTTGGTGATTGGGTGGATTACAGGGGTTAAGCTGAACGACTATGGTTGTTCTCTGAAGGCTTATCGAGCAGAGCTGATTGCTGATATGAACCTGTATGGAGAATTACACCGATTTTTACCAGCATTAGCTTTTATTGAAGGTGCCAGAATTGCAGAGCTGCCTGTACGCCATCATGCTCGTCAATTTGGCCAAAGTAAGTATGGCCTGGATCGGACCTTTCGGGTCGTCATGGATTTGCTAACCGTCTCTTTTATGAAAACCTTTTTAACCCGTCCTATGCATGTCTTTGGACTGTTGGGGATTACCTTTACTGGGTTAGGAGTATTAACAGGCGGCTACTTAGTATTTTTAAAGTACGGCCTCAACGAAGGAATTGCAGATCGTCCCTTGCTGATCTTATCTGCTGTGTTGCTATTGACTGGAATTCAACTTTTTTCCATCGGGCTCCTGGCTGAACTGCTGATGCGAACCTACCATGAGTCCCAAAGCCGTCCCATCTACCGGGTTAGAGAAGTTGTCCAAGCATCCAATTCTGAGAATTGAAGCGTCGGGTAACCCTCATATCTAGCGGTTGAAACGGATCAATAATCGTGCCAAAGCCAGAGTGTATAGGATCTGGGAAGTGCCAATAACATAGCCCTCAAATACTCATGGAGCTTGTGTATTTGAGGGCGATCAGGCAACACGAATCTGTCTAAATCTTTAGACAGATTCGAAGTAAACCTTGGATTTGACTGGATCAGGGTTCATGGTCTTGTCTCCTGGCTGCCAGCCTGCGGGACAAACCTCATCCGGATGAGACTGAACATGTTGAATTGCCTGTAAGGTGCGCAAGGTTTCATCAACATTGCGGCCAAAGGCAAGGTTGTTAATGGTGGCATGTTGGACAACGCCTTCTTTATCGATGATAAAGAGACCTCTTAAGGCAACACCAGCATCTGGATCTAGAACGTTATAGGCAGTGCTAATTTCTTTTTTAATGTCCGAAACCAAGGGGTAGTTGAGATCGCCGACTCCTCCAGATTTGCGATCGGTCTGGGTCCAAGCTAGGTGGGAGAATTCGCTGTCTACAGAAATACCGAGAACTTCAGTATTTAAGTCTTTAAAAGCATCATAGCGATCGCTAAACGCCGTAATTTCAGTAGGACACACGAAGGTGAAATCAAGCGGATAGAAAAAGATGACGACGTACTTGCCCCGATAATTGGAGAGTTTGACTTCACTAAATTCTTGGTCGTAAACAGCCGTTGCTGTAAAGTCAGGTGCGGCTTGGCCGACTCTTAAACATTCATGTGCTTCGTGTTGCGACATAACCAAATTACTCCTATAGGATGTTGATCTTTGTAGATATCAGAATTTGCAAAGATCAATCGACTGCGTGCAAAAAAATGAGTGTATCTACGGTATAAATCCAGTTACACCCCAATCACTATACCGCAAACTAAGAACGGTTCTTATTTGCTTCCCGGTCTTGCTTGTAGAGACTTACTGGATGGCTTCTATTTAGCTGTGTTGAGTGCGGATAAAACAGGTTTGAACATCCAATTAAACCCAATTTTAAGCTGATGATCGAGGGTGGGCATGCGGTAGAGATAGATCAAACGCCGAGCCATAAAGGCTAGAGGGCCATCGAGCTGTAATCCCAGCCCAGACATGGCAGCTGAGTCTTCTCCTAAGGTCAGCATTTCTCCCAGATGGGTGTAATGAAACGGCAGCAATGGCCGTTGGGTTAAGGAAGCCCAAAGGTTCCACCCCACACAATCTGCTTGCTGGATAGCCACTTGAGCGGTTTTAGGATTTGGATTGCCTTGCGGATCTCGACAATCTGCTAAGTCGCCCAAGGCAAAAATATGGGGTGAGTCTTGGACTTGCAGGGTGGAGTCAGTCAAGAGTTGGCCGAGGTCATTTTGAGGGAGTGGTAAGGCTTGAATCGGTGCTGCGATCGCAGTGCCCACCGTCCACAATACCAAGTCTACGGGCAGCGTATCGGTTTTATCCTTATAGCTCAGGGTCATTTCATGGGAGTCTAGGGACTCAATACTCGTCTCTAGATCAGTCCACACTTGCCGTTTCTCTAGAGCTTTTTGAGCGGCGGTTTGATTAAATTCAGGCGCTGATTTGAGAATTTGATTATTGCGTTCGATCAGCCGTATCCGACCGCGATCACCTAAGCGATCCGCTAGCTTACAGGCGAGTTCTACCCCACTAGGGCCTGCTCCCACTACCGCCACGCGAATTTTTGGTGCTGCGGAGGTTTCTAAGGTTCGTAATCGATCTTCAAGGCGATAGGCGTCTTGCACAGTCCGAAACGGCAACGCATATTCCGCCGATCCAGGAACTTGGTGCAGGGGCGTTTCTCCACCCAGGGCTAGTACCAAGCGATCGTAAGAGATGGACTGATCAGATAAGGTAACCTGCTGTTGGGCAACATCAATCTCTTTAACAGCACTTTGAATAAAACGCACCTCAGTATTGGCTAAAAGCTCGCTGTAAGGCGGAGCAATTTCCCAAGACTGTAGTTCTCCTGTAACCAGTTCATAAAGTAATGGCGAAAACAAAAAATGATCATTTTGATCCACTAGATATATGAGTGGTTGTTGTTCATCCCATGGCAGTTGACTTAAGCGAAGAGCTGTATAGAGACCGCCAAAGCCACCTCCTAAAATACAAATTGTTGGCTGATGTTCAGTCATGCAGTCACCCTTCCCAGGAAGATCTAGATGTCTTAAGGATACCAAGGGATTTTAAGTCGGAGGGGGAGAACATTAAGCGCCAAAGATGGCTTGAGAAAATGTCTCCCAGCGTTGACCATTGTGTTTAAGCAGGGTTAAGCAGGAGGCGATAAAGTGATGCTCAAACGGGCGATCTTGGAAGTGAGGCCATGATGCATAGAAATTAGCCCGTGTTAAATCGCGAAAAGCCACGGTCATATGAGGAATGAACGATCGAGACTGCAATCGAGTGTCTCTGATATCCCAAACCGTTGCACAATAGTGTTGCAGCTGGGTCTGTAAGGCGAGTAAAGCTGGTGTGGGCTGCACATGGATATAAATAACGCGGGGCTCAAAAACATTAAACCCCGAGAGTTGAACGGGCCATGGTTGGAGAGAGTGAGCCCATGCCGTTAGCCCTTGGATTAAAGCTGTAATGGGTGGATGAGCAGTGCTCGCATCGGGTGGCCAGTCAAACGGAGGTTGCAGCGTGATGTGAGGTGGAGAATTGAGTGCTTTGCAACTTTGATACTGTTCTGCAAATTTTTGTTGTATACAGCAAACTTCCTCCTGAATATCTTCAGGAGGAAGGAGAGCTAAAAAATATCGATCCACTAAACCTGGTTAAGGTTAATCCCAGCTTCGCGAGCGAAAGCAGCTAGACCTTTTTTCTCAAGAGTCTTAATCGCTTTAGTGGATAGTCGGAGCTTGACCCAGCGCTTTTCTTGGGGCCACCAAACCCTCTTCCACTGCAAGTTTGCTTCTTGCAACTTGTGGGTTCGGCGGTGGGAATGGGAAACTGCAAACGCATTATTTGCTTTTTTTCCCGTTAATTGGCATTTTTTGCCCATGAAATTGACTCCAACAAAAGGCTGTAGAAAACGGAGAGGGAGGGATTCGAACCCTCGGTACGGAGTTCACCGTACAACAGATTAGCAATCTGCCGCTTTCGACCACTCAGCCACCTCTCCGGGTGAGCAAAACTGATCATAACAGATCTCATTGATGACAGCAGGGTTCTCGGGTCTAGATTGTGATATTTTTGTCGAAGTTTATCAATGAGCTAGCTTCCTCCACCATTTAAATCACTTGGGTATCAGTTGAGCTTTATAATTTTGAGATTCAATTTCTCACGCCAGACTGAGGAAATATGGAATATCCATGATGAAACTGCCAGACTTCCCAGAATCCAATCATCCGTTGGTGCTGTCGTTGCAAAATTACAGCGACCAAGAGCTAGTGCAAGGGTTTCAGCAATATCCTGATGAGGGCAAATACTTCATCGCTCTTTTTTGTCGGTTTGGCGCGATGTCTTATGCTCTCCTGCGCAATATGGCAAGATCGCATCTCCAAGTTGATTATCTATATGCCAGAGTGTGGCGCAATATCTTCTATGAGCTCAATCATTTGGTGATGGAGACAGGGGGACCCAGTGTTTCATTGCAGGCATGGATTACCAATAAGGTTGCTGCCTGTATTACGGAAGATCAGCTCCCTGCGGTTGAAACGATTCAATACACCTTGTCAACCGCGCCTCCACCCCTATGGTGCTATATCCAAATCGCTTTGGATCACGTGCCGCCCTTACCAAGGTTGATTTTAGTTCTGTCCCAAACCTTTCGTTGGCAAGACCCTCGGATTGAGGCGGTTTTGCAGGCAGAAGGGCAAGATATTACGCCTGAAGATATCAACCAATATCGACAGGAAGCCTATCAAGCATTGCAAGCTGCATTGCCTCAGGATATTCAAGACGTTTATTTCAGTGCATCGTCACAAACATCTTTGTTCTCGTCTTAGGCTAGGTTTTGCCCAAGGGATGCTGGGGAGGATGAGTGATTTTCCACGACACTCCCGTAATGATATTGGTGGTGATATGGGCAATGACAGGCACTAGCAAATTGCCTGTACTCCAAGCGCTATAACCGAGTACAAAGCCAACGACGGTCACCCAAACTACATAGGACCATTGCTGGGGACTATTCAGATGTAGGACCCCAAAAACGATGCTCGATAAAATGAGACCCACCCAGTTCAGGCCTACCATTGGGAAGATCACACCTCGAAATAATAATTCTTCACTTAAACCCGGTAACAGCCCTAACCAGATTAAGTCGGTCCAGACGAGGGGCTGAATAACGAGCTGCAAATATAAGGATGCAGAGAGCCGATACTGGGGCCATAACTGATAGATAACAGCACTCGCAGCTGTAATCCCGAAGCCAATACCGATACCCAAAACAGCCTGTTGCGATTGCCACGTCATGGGCAAGGTTGCAAAATTACCAAAATATTGGAAAACCTTAGCCAGAAATAGTAACAGCAATGCTGTTACCCCCATGGCAATCAAGACTTGCGTGCGGGTTAGGGACTCTAGTTCAGGCTGCTGATTAGGGCGATCAACCACAGAGATATCAAAAGTTGCAAATACCTCTATAACCTATCAGTTAATGCGAAAGACCGCATCGTGTGGGGGGAGTCGCAGATTAAAGCATGTCCCGAGGGATCAAGGAGGGAATATCTGGACGTAATGTGTTTACATCAACCCCTGCTTTGAAAGCTGCAAGTATACCCACGGCTTCGGCATAGGACTGTACAGGGATACTCTCAATACCTAAGCTCTGAGCTGTTGCATGCATGGTGGTGGTATTGTCCATCACCGTAATGATGTGGGCTGGGGTAGCGTTCAAACTGAGGATGGCACCACTACCGCAGGCGCTGGCTGGGACAACTACTGCATCGACTTGATCCTGCCAGAGATCGGTGGGCTGAGCGGAGCCTTGAATAAACTGAGGGGCTCGCGATAAACCGACTAAAACGGAGGGTAAAAAGGTGTAGCCCAATTCTTCGGCTGCGGCCCGTGGATTTAAGTGTGGATCTAGTGGTAAGGGGGAGAGGGCAGGGGCATGGGCACAGGGGATTTGAAACTGCTGGACGACTAGATGGCTAATGACTGCCTCAGCACCGGCTAAAGCATCGACCCCTTGGCCTTGGCGATAGGCTTGAAGCATGTCGCTATCTAAGTCATCAGGGAACCGGGCCACGACTGCGATCGCACTAATGCTACGATCATTGATCAGATGTTCGACGGCCCGCAGCAAGCTATCAGGTTGATCCAGCGTGCCCCAGGTGGCTCCAGAATCAGCGGTTTTAAGGGTGACTCCTAAAGGTGTATCCGTCACATAAACATCTGTGATGCTTATCCCTAATGTCGCGCGGGCAGCATCAATGGCCTGCAAGTGCCGCAGGCGTAACTCAGGTTCAATGGCTTGGTCGAGAACGACGCCAATGTGGTTTTGGTGGACCGGTCGTAGCCCCCATTGTCCAGCGGCAAATTGATCTAACCCATAGCCTTCGACATACCAAGCATTGGGGATGGGCCAGTAGAGTTGGGCCCCATTAAGAACATTGGGATGGGTGATGATGCGATCGCAAACCATGGACAAGGTCCGAACGACCGGAATTGCATCTCCTGCATAGCCACCAATTGCTGCCCCAATGCCTGTTGGTATTAATAAGACAACGGTAAAAGGTCGAGCGGTTAGCGAGATAAGACGGTTTCCTCTGGCTTGAGCACCACTGCTTCAACGGTCGCCGTCTCCGACTGAACATCCGTAACAGCCCAGCGTAAAGGCTCACCTTGTTCCCGGAGTTTGGCTTCGATATTAGCTTGCAACTCTGTAGTTGAAGCATCTAGCTCAATTTCAGCCTCAATAAAATGAGTGGTCATGATGTTTATCTCCAATGTTGACGGCAATACAGTGGCAATGGGGTTGACCCAGTTACTGAGATTGCCCAAATTGTAATTTGTATACCAGCTCTTCTTTGTCAGATTCAAGCTTGATATCTGACCGGGGGTAGGCGACACACAATAGTGCATATCCCTGGTCCAATAAATCGGGTCCTAACCCCATCGCATCTTCTTGTTCTACTTCACCTTCCAAGATTAACGAGGCACAAGTCGTACATACGCCCGCACAGCAAGAGCTAGGTAAATCAACTCCAGCATCCTGAGCAGCTTGTAAAATTGTGGTGTCTTCAGGGACGCTCACCGTATGGACGGCGTCTTGATGGTGAATCTCTACGGAATAAGTCTGTGACATGGAATCAACAACTGTAACCTTTGATGGGCTCATGAGGGATTAGCCTCTATTGTTTCATATTCTTTCCCTAAACCAAGGGGGTGACGCTTGAAAAGGTGTGGAGGTTGGGAATCCTAGGTATAGACAACTTCAATTTTGAGAACAGGTAAAATCTTGACTTGCGGTTCCTGAGTCAGGGAACTTCCTTGCTGCAAGATTTTAACCCTGGCACCCTCATCCGCACAACGTCTGCTGACTGTTGTTGCGATGACTCTAGTGAGATGGCTGTCCAGCCCTTCTAGATGAGGGAAGTTAGCGTTGATGTCTTATGTAGGCTGATTTTACGGTTTCCTCAGGAATTTCCCTAACATGCACGACCCTAAAAACGATTCTTCTGAACGGCACGTTCTGGTTATTAACGATGGTAAACGTCGTGCGATTGCCCTTGACTCAGCAGCCTATTCTATTGGGCGAGATGAGTCTAACGCTATCGTGCTGGATTCTCCCACGATTTCTCGTAAGCATGCCATTCTTCTGCGCTTGCCGACTCCTGGAAAAAGCACCTATCGTTATCGACTTATTGATGGAGACTCTGAAGGCAACCGCAGTGCTAATGGTGTCTTCGTCAATGACAAGCGGTGTAGTTCTCAAGAACTCGCTGATGGCGATCGCCTTGGCTTGGGACGAAAGATTAAAGCGTCCTACCTGGTGGTGTCGATGGGGGAAGCAGAATTTATCCGGTATTTGGAATCCACGGATTTTCAGAGCCTCAAATCTGATGCCGTGAATCCTAAAGCAACAGTGGTTGCTGCTGAAGCAGAATTGGCTGCATCGCCGACGGCCAAAACCCGTCTTGCCCGAGACCCTGCTGCTATCCTTTCCCAGGCAAATTCAGGCCCTGCCGCCCTAGATACTATGCCAGAGTCCACGGTAGCGGGTTCTAGCTCAAAGAAAGCTGATGATGGGCGACAAAAACAAACCTTGATTGTTCGTCAACAACCGCGGCTATGGATGTTGAGTGTGCCCATTGTGCTCATTATCTTGGCTGGACTGGGAGGATGGTATTGGGTGAGCCAACAAGAGCCTCAACCTTCTCCTACGTCTACCACTCAAAGTGAATAAAGTGCTATTCAGTCTTGACCAGGTGTTCAGGTAAAGGATGCTGAAGGAACAGAAATTCTGAAACGATTTGGTTCTTCAGTAAATGTTCTTGGATAATCCTTTCAATCACGGGTGGCGTAGCGGAATGATACCAAACGCCATCCGGATAAATAACGATAATTGGACCTTGCTGACAGACACGCAAACAGTTGGCTTTAGTGCGGAAAACGCAGCTATCCGTTGGTTGGTCTAAGCCTAGCTCCTTCAATCGCTTTTTTAGGTAAGTCCAAGCTTCTATACTGGCTGCCTTATCACAACATTTATCCACTGTTTGATCGGCACAGATAAAAATATGACGCTGGATTTTTGCTAAACCCAACGCCTTCACTGTTTTTTGTAATGCAGACTCTTGAGGATGGGCAGTGGTCACTGCTGTTTCCTTGGGGGGCTTTTTAGTCATTCGTGAAACTAGGGACAGGGATCAGTGAAGACTAATGGGCAGAGCCATTGCCATGATAATCATCAGAATCATAGAACCCATTTTTGGTCCCAAAAAATAGGCACAGAACGATAAAAATGGGTGTTAATCCAACGAGGATGGTTTTGAGATCCATAAGTCTAAAAAATGTATTGAGCTATGCAAAGCTGTTCTTAGGATATATCAATCCACTACTTACTGTGGATAAGGGAATTGAATCAGGGTGATAGGTTTAGGGTATAGATGTTGCATTCTCCCTATTCTCATCATACCCATTCACAACTGGCCCTTTTCTATGGAAGCAGAAGCATGTAAGAATATTTGCCTAGAGAGAATTTTGGCAAGCAGCGATAGTATGGGCTGAAATTGGGACCAACCCGATCGATACGTTCAACGGGGTGGTCTGCAAATCAAATTTTTTGCACCCCCAAGTTTAGTATTCGCCTTGTTTTTTAAGAAATATTTAATATTGACCTCATAATTTGATATGATTCTTCACGAATCCTTTGTGTTGGGCCTTTATGCGTTCTCTCCTTCCGATCCCGAAACGCTTTCGGATCTTGATTACTCTAACAGGACAACGTTCCGTCAAATTCTCGGTTAGTCCTATCCTCATCATTTTGGGCTTATCAATGGCTGCTGTTCCTGCAGTCTGGGCTGGTAAAACTTTTTACGCATTGCAGCAAAGGCATGATCAGCTATCAGAATCAGCTGCTGAAGTGTTAGAAGAGCTAGAAGTGTTAGACGGAGAAGTCGAAAAACTTCGTCAGCGAGCTGGATTATCCAAAGCAGAGCGCCAGCAAGTCAAGCTAGAAGTCTTAGATGAAGAAGTCAAAAAACTCCGTCAGCGAACTGGGTTATCTCAAGTAGAGCGCCAACAAATCAAGCTTAAGGGTGGTAAAGGTGGAGTTCCTGTGGTTTTGGATACGGAACAGCAGCTGAAATTTGCCAAAACCCGCTTGCCTGCGTTGACTTCTCGCCTTAAGCAGCAGGTTCAACCAGCCCTAGAAAAGACGCTACAAGCGGAAGAAGCCCGTAATGCGGCTTTGCCTCAGGGTAAGCCGACGAAAGGTCATAGTCCTATTTCGTCTGATTTTGGTTTACGCTCCGGTCCTTTTGGGGGGCGTGCTGAAATCCATGACGGCATAGATTTATTGGGAGATTATGGGTCTCCCATTTATGCAACAGCCAGCGGCAAGATTGAGCGAGCGGGTTATTCGGGTGGCTATGGGTATCATGTGGTGATTCAGCATGGTTATGGATACCAAACCCTGTATGCCCATCTTTCTAAGCTAACGGTTAAACCCAATACGTCCGTTAAGCGAGGACAGCTGCTGGGCTTTATGGGAAGTACGGGGCGATCGACAGGGACTCATTTGCATTACTCAATTTATCGTAGTGAGAAGCCAGTCGATCCGAAGCCTTATATGGTGTCTAAGCAGCTGCGCGACCAGGTCTTTGCCTCAGTTCCTTAAGGCAAGTTGGCGAGGGTTTGCAAGGCTTTGTTAACGTAAGATCCGATATTCCTAACTAAATTGCTAATGTGATGTGGGTCATCGGGAATCTGAGCCATCAGGGCATGATACTCATCAAGTAAGTCATGCTCTATCTCTGACACCACATCATCGGCAATTAATAAGTTACCGATGGCTGCCAAGAGTTTCAGTCGTTCTTCTTGGTTGGTTTGCCTTAAAAACTCAACGATCCAGCGTTCAGTTTGTTGAGCGGGAACCGGCTCCTGGAGAAGGGCCTTCAACTCGTTATCCTGCGTTAGATGGTAGCGATCCAGTACCTGTTTGAGATAGGTCACTTCGGGTTCACTGAGCGTATGGTCTACCCAGGCTGAACCGATCAAAATTTGTAGAGTTAAGCGTTGGTGTTCTGTATCCATAGGGGCTGCATAACAACTGCTTTCATCATGGCTTGTGCAGCCGTACAAGACAACCCACTGCTCACTCAGCGGTAAGAATGGGAGTTATAGATTAAATCGCTGTTAGAAGCAGCTTGTAGGACGCATTAGCGATCAAATTTTTGATGCAGCATTAATTTCAAGAATGGCAGGTCGTTAATTAAATAACGTTTCCAGAGGCGTTTCGGTTCACCCATCAGGCGAAAGAGCCACTCAACGCCCATGGTGCTGATGAGCTTTGGAGCCCGTTTTTGAGTACCAGCCTCAAAATCTAAAGTGCCGCCTATGGCAAAAATAATATTTACAGACTCTGCTAGCTGTTGACGATACCGATAAATCCATCGCTCTTGCTTGGGCGATCCGACTCCAATGGCGAGAACCGTTGCTCCAGAGTGATGAATCCGTTCGATAATCTCTGCACATTCCTCGGGGTTGTTTTCAAAACCATAGGAGGGAGAGTAAGAACCAACGACGATATCACGACCCACATGGGCATTGATGTTTTGTTGCGCTTGAGCGGCTACGCCTGGCGCAGCACCTAACAGGAAAATGGTGATGTCTGGATTATCTTTGTGATAGGTGTAAAAGGCGGGAAATAAATCTGATCCTGAAATCTTTTCTTTGATCGGTGAGCCAAGGAAATGGGAGGAAAAGTAAAGAATCTGGCTATCGCAAATTTTGTAGTCGGCGATGTTGTAAGCAGCTCGAAACTCTTCATCCTGCTTCAGGTTCATGAGATGGTCAACATTGGGAGTAAAAACGATGCCCGATTTCAGTTCCTGGAGCAACTCGTCTTGGGTCACGTTATCAATGGGAACCCCTAAAATATCAACTGTGTTTGTGAGCCAAGGGTGATCGCTAGGAGGCTTGAAGTGATATCCCTGGGCGGACTTAAAGCTTAGATTCACTAAGTGACGAGAGGTGGCGTAAGCGTCTACGGAAGTTGCGATCGCAGGTTGTGCCAAGGCGGTACTGGTTTCTATGATGGCTTTGGCCAATCGCGTTTGGGGCGAATCTTGTCTCAGGTCGCGAATCAAAGACGGGTCGATTTTAACGGCATCAACCCCTAGCTTTTCCCACTGCAGAAAGGTGAGATGTTGATTAGCAAAATTGTCTAAGGTGACGGAGCATCCGAGTTCTTTTAGATCTCGGATTAAAGCAACTGAATCCTGGAAATTTTTGGCCAGACTCGCTTCTGATACTTCAAAGTGCAGTTGGTGCGGTTGAACGCTGTGGTTGACCAGCAGATCGTAAATATCTTCGGCGATAAAGCGATCTTCGACAATGCGCTTTGATAAATTAATAGAAAGCTTAAGGTGAGCGTGTTGCTTTAATTGGGCAATGGCCTGTCCCGTCACATAGCGATCTAACCATGGCTCAGCATCCGCATTTTGAACCACTGGCATAAACTCTTTCGGCCGATGGATCAGCCCTTGGGTATCCCGCCATCGTAAAAGCACTTCATTTTGAAGAACGTTCCCTGAAGAAACGTCATACACCGGTTGATACCACAACTCAAACCCACGGGGATTAATTGCAAGTTGTGGAGAAGGCAGAATGGTTTGAGGCTTAGCCAGCATAGGTTGTAGAGAGAGATAAGCTATCGAAACATGAACAAACGGCTAACAATCACTGGTCAGTAACAAAGGATAATCGAAAATTTCCCCAGCACTCCGAACATTAACCTTGAGTTCGGTTAATGATTTTCCCTCACTAGCAATTATTCTAGCTATCTAAATATCAGGGTGCTTGCGTGTTATTACGTAATATTTTTAGTGCTATCAGCTAGTCTGTGAAACGATGGCATTAAAAAGCATTCCCTAGACAGTTGATATCTTTTTGCCCCTCCCCCAAACTTTATAAACAGCTGAAACCATCTCTATGGATTTGGGTAGAGTGCCAAATCTTCATGGAGTGAAATGCTTCTCTATTATTGAGTGCTTTCAAAGAAAATTAGTATTCTTTGATGTAAGATTTACTCTTTTATAGCATCAAAATAGATACTAATTATTAATTTATTTTGAGGAATCCAGAATGGTTTTTTAGTGTAAAGTCAAATATTTTACAAATAACAATAACTGCTGTTTTCTTGTGAAAAGAGATAAATTTGAGCTGTTCTGACGGCTGATTTAGCTTCCAATTTAGCAATCTCAAAAACTTGATTTGGGATTTTTTAAGAAAATTATGGTTGGATTGACTGTCAGTCTCCCATAATCTCTATTTGTTAAGCCATGCCGTAGTTTCTTGGCTTTGTGTGAGTCTTGGTGGAGCGAGGCTTAAGCGTAGCTATAAATGTAGATTAAGGGTTGTAGTCTACAGGTTTTTATAGAGTTAATGTAAAAAGTACTGAGCCTGAACGGATCTAGATACTAAGCGATTTTAAAATTCTGACCAGATAGCTTTGCGGAATTCGAAGGTACTTCGCCATAGCATCAAGCTGTTTTGTTGATAGGTCGAGAATGCCTCGCTATTCAAGTGGTTAAGGTAAGTAATGACATCATCGGCAATGATGGGATGCAGATTGAGAGACCCGGTATCGAACAGCGATCGCAACGTTGCAAACTGTAATCGTGTCTGTGAAGCAATTGAAGTGTGTGCCAGTAATGGGCTGAGGCCGGGTTTAAGGGTTTCCCACCAAACCTGACTGAAATGGGGACTGAGGAATGCCCCCCACTGGGCCAATCTGATACATTTTTGGGCTTTTTCCGCAGGAGAGCTAGATTCGGCTAGACATTGTAGAAATAGCGGCTCAATCTGTTCAGCGGGCAATCGTTTAATCAGAAAATCAATGGAGTCATCGGTTTGCTGCTCGGCAAGATTGCTGAGCCAATAGCCCATCATTCGTTGGATCCATGCTGGATTGGCTTGTCTCTGGGCTGCGATGGTCCATCCCTGTAATAGAGCAGCACCCTGTTGGTGGGTCTGGGCGGTTTGGATCAGACCATCTACATCCTCTGGCCAAACCTTTAAGGGAACAGCTGCTACGATTTGCATCAGCAGACTCCCTCGCCGTCCTAACTGACTGGATTGGGAGTAAGAACGCTCATGTTTCCAGGAGCCATCATCTTGAGGGAGGGTAATAGAGAGGGTATTGTTCTCGAACTGAACATAGGTTTGTATCTGGGCAGCCATACGCTGACAATATTGTGACTGGGGTAAGTGGGCCAGCAGATCACGAGCACCTGTTCGGACATCCTGGGCGCGATCGTGTAAAGCTGCCTCTAGAAAGAGTTCATCTTCTAAACTAAGATGCGTTTTGAGTATGGCAAGAAACGTTGCTCGATCTTTGGCCTTTTCTTGCTTCCATGTGGTACTTAACATCTCTCGAGCAGCTTGAGGCTTAAGACTTCTGAAAGTTTTCAACAGATCGACTCGGAGGGCGTAATTAGAAGTTTTCCACAAGTTTTCCACAGCCTCTTGGTCGATTTCCCCAGCCTGTGTATAAGGCAAAGTTTGACCAGCAGCATACGCCCACACTGGATTATGTTGTGCTAACCAGCGTCCCCGTTCGCCGATGACGGCTTGGATATGAGATCGTAACGAGGTTTGCCCACGGCCTTGATCTAGGAGGGCGGGTAATGTTTCAAAGGGAATATATTGGTGCGCTTGGGCTATTAGATCTAAGAGTTCACATAAAGCGTCTTTGTATTCACCATTGAGAATGGTTTGTAGATGTTGATGGGTACGGTCACTGCAGGGGAATAAGGTTTCTTCTGGGCAGCAAGTGGGTAGTGGTCCTTCCTGAGAGAACGCACCTTGTCCGGCCTGTTGATAGCTGGCCACAATCCCTGCAGCGTGTAAGAGTAGGGATTCTGCTTCTGTCGGCACTTGGCTGAGTAGTGCTTCGAGTTGTCCTTCCCCCGTTGGTATCTGTGGTGTTTGGCGATCGGTACCGATTAAGGCATGGGCGACTAATGTTTCCCAAGGGGTTGGCATCATGAACTCCTAGCAAGGGACAAATCGGCCGCCAGCCCAAAGGCTGAGGGGGAGAAGGCTGTGGCCATTCCATTCTCCAAAGAGCATCACTGGATGCCCCCCACTTAAAGCTAGCAAAGGCCATGGGTCAAATCCTGACTGGAGGGGTAGTTGATGCCCATGCGTATCAGCGATGTGCCATTGTTGATCCGTCCGGTGAGGGATGACGGTGGTTAACAGCAACGGAAACTGCACGAGCCAAGGATTGGTCGCCATTGCCGTTCCGTAATGGGCGATGGCGTCCGCAATATTGGCTGCACCTCCCCGTGGAGGGATAAGGTCAACGTCAGGCTGTCGCGCTTTGACTAACGCTCGTAGGGGATGGAGCCCTGGATAGAAAACCAGCTCTGCTGATATCTGCGTGCCTGGTATCAAACTGGTGTCGAGGAGCTGATTTTGATACCCAAAACTCAGAATGAGGGCGGGGCGTTGATGGGTGATGCCCCATAGCCAGACGCGCTGAACATTTAAGTTGTCTTCGGTGGTGATCCGTTTGCCCAGAACCGACCAGGTATCTTTGACCACCATAGGGGAGGGGCTAGTGAGCAGATCCTCTTGTTTTTGGGTCCAGCCGATTTGCGATCGCAATTCCGCTTGTGCAGCTTCTGGTAAGGTGGCCAGTCGCTGATACCCTTGCACGAGTAAATAGAGCTTGCCCAATTCAGCCAATAGGCGAGATGGCCAATTGCCGCCTGTGTGGGGAATACTGGCCATTTCTCGCAGACGGTGAGCTAGACCGGGCGCTTGGGCATCGACCATGCGAGCAGCGGCCTGTTCCCAAAAACTATAGGGTTGGTTTTGGGCCGTGGCTAAGCCCTGACGCATTAAATCCTGGAGCCACTGGTCCAAATCAGCTAGACCAGCCAGGATTTTGGCTTCGCGCTGGGCGATGCGTTTGGCTTGGGCTTCTGGGTCGGTAGTAGTGGCCTTGGCCTGCTTACGGGATGCGGTTTGAGATCGCTTCTCTAACCATTCCTGAACCCAGTCGGGGGGATCGGCGGCGGTAAATAATTCCACTTGGTTAACAAGCAATAGGAACAGGGCTAGGGAATGTTTGCAGGGAAACTTGCGACTGGGGCAACTACAGCGAAAGGCTGGTTCGCTCAGATCGATTTGGGTTCGGTAGGGTTTCTTACCACTGCCGCGACATTCACCCCAAATGGCCTGTTGATTGGTGCCTAAAGTCTGCCATTTACTGGCAGTGGCTAAACTTTTACCGTTTTTGGTGGATTTATCGTCCGGTGATAGAGCAATCACTTGCTCAACCGTCCAAGTCATCGTCATGGTCAAGGCAAAATCAGGGATTATGGCAGCTGTGCGGCCTGCTAAGCACTTAGCAATGGCAATTGCCTAATGGGTGCTTCTCTACAATCTACAGAGAATTTGCCACCATTTATGAAAAATGGGGAATATCTGAATTATCATAGATGAGCTAGTTTGATGTGTATAGGCGTTTTGGCTATAACGCTTATATAATGTCTAGGCACGCTGGTGTAGCTCAGTTGGTAGAGCAGCTGATTTGTAATCAGCCGGTCGCAAGTTCGAGTCTTGTCACCAGCTTTCTTTTGTACTAAACCCTTGTAAGTCGCATAGGGCTTTTCAGTGTGCCAATAGCAGCGGGGGCGTTCTCTCTGCCTTCAATAAAGTCTTGGGTGTTCCCAAAGGTGTATTGGGAAGTGTCGGTGAAAAGGGAAGAAGATATTTGATGATTGCCTCAATCCGTGGCCGGAATGCAATCATCCAGAAACGCATTGATGAAAGCTTTGAGGTGATTAAGTCCCTGACTCAGAATGACTTATTGGTCAAGGACGAGCATGAAACAGTCTATTGAGTAGGCGTTAGCCAGGAATCACGGATTCTGGCAAGTCAGATTCAGCTGCAGAGGAGTTCGCCCATTTCAGTTCAGCTTCAGTCCATCATGTTGGATAGTGATGATGTCTGTGTTGTCGTTGCCAATCTACCCCCAGAACGTACTTCCATGACGGGGACGTAACCATTGAAAATTGCAACTGCAGACTAATCCTCAACAGTTGAGCACGATTACGTTTCCACCTGCCCAGGGGTATGCGATGGTCAAAGGCCGGTCGAAGATCATCGCACATTTGGTATCATACCAAATCCGACTTACTAACCCCCGAAACATTTCATCTGTCAAGCTGGCCACCAATGGTAATGAGTTAGAGCTTTAATGTCCGATTGCATTGTCATTAAGGTTCGACAGCGCTGCTCGAGAACATCTTCGAGGTCATCCAGGGTCTCAAAACACTGATTAGCCAGTGGCTCGTCCGCTAGCCGCCACAACCGTTCAGCTGGCTGTAGCTCTGGAGAATAGGGGGGTAAAATCTTCAGATGAATGCCAGGTGGCACCACCCGATTCTTACAGGTATGCCATCCGGCTCCATCCAGAACGAGAAGAATCTGTTTGTGCTTTCCCGCTCCAACTTGCTGAGCAAAGCTTTGTAGGGCTTGATTAAACCATTCTCCATTGACCCGAGGTAGAATGAACCATTCGGTATCGCCGGTTGCGGGATGAACGAATCCGTATAGATAGGTCCATTCATAGCGATGGTCCACCTCAGCAATTGGACGCTGCCCCACAGGCGCCCAAATCTTTCGAATAATGGGTTTAAGGCCTAATCGGTGTTCATCAAAAGACCAAATTTCGACCTGAGCATCACGATAGCATCGCTCTAATTCTGCTTTGTATTCAGGAAGTTTTTTTAAAGGCGGCTTGGGCCTCCGGTTCACCTTTACGATGATGAGGACGTGGGCATTGCAGGGACTGCTCCAATCGCTTGAGATAGTCCCAACCCCGTTGGGGCCAAACCTTATCGACTCCTGTCATCTGAGCGATGACCTGGGCTACTTTGGGTCCGTTCCATAGACCACCGTCGGCGGGTGGTGTTTGTAGACGAGTCAACAATTGTGCACATTGGTCTTGAGTGAGAAGACTGCGAGATTGATGAGGTCGCTTATCTTTGCGTCGGTTGTGTAACCCATGGGCGCCATTGTGGTTATACTCCCTGACGATTTCTCGAGCGTAATCGTAGTTGAGACCCACCACTTGGGCTGCGTGAGTCAGGGTTGTTTGCTCACTGACGAGCCATAGTAGATGCCAGCGGCGCGATTCTACTG
Source organism: Acaryochloris marina MBIC11017 (assembly GCF_000018105.1). Classification (GTDB taxonomy): domain Bacteria; phylum Cyanobacteriota; class Cyanobacteriia; order Thermosynechococcales; family Thermosynechococcaceae; genus Acaryochloris; species Acaryochloris marina. The sequence continues at coordinate 2,714,140 of NC_009925.1, read as the reverse complement.
GGTCTTTGCTGGCTCGATAATGAGACTTCAGCTCGTCAGGCGAAAAATGAGGTTCGAGATATAGTTTTCTTGGCATTCTCTAATAATGCATCATATCGGGGTTATATAAATCGGATTTGGTATCAGTCAGTTCACAGGAGGTTGTTCGACAACTCGGTTCCTACTTTGCCACCATATAACTCTGCACGCCACACAGTAGTGGGGCTTCCAGCATGGATGAGGGTGACAGATGGGAGTGGTTCAGGCTGGTTTCGGTCCCAGTGCGGGTTTAGCTGCTGCGTTTAATCTCAGAACTCTGTGCCTAACAGATCGTTCGAAAGTATCCACAGTTGTTTTGCGCCATCGGCATCGTAGGCGTGTGGAGCGTATCCGCCATCGAGCACATCTCCGGCACCCGGCTCAGAAATGTGACAATCTTCCAGATACAGGCCTGTCTTGCCGCTCAGATCAGGCGATGTCGCAGCCCAGCAGGATGTTGCCGCTCCTTGAGGGACCGTCTTCCAGATATCCGGATAATCCTTGATCATCTGCTCAAACCTCTTGGCCATTTCCGGTTCCAGATTTCGGCCAAGCTCGGTCTGGATGCCGCCTGGGTGTACTGCAAAGCTGTTCACACCGTGATCTGCCCAACGACGAGCGAGTTCTACCGTGAACCAGATGTTTGCCGTTTTTGATTGACCATAGGCTTGAAGCGCTTCATAGTCGCGGTTTTGGAAATTCGGGTCGTCTAAATCTACCGTTGAATACCAGTGCCCAGCAGATGACAGGTTGACAACGCGGGCTTCTCCTGAGGCCTTGATGGCATCGACCAGCAAATTGGTCAGCAGAAAGTGACCCAGATGGTTCGTCGCAAACTGGCTTTCCCAACCCTCCGCGTTACGGGTCAACGGAGGTGCCATAATGCCTGCGTTGTTGATCAGAATATCGAGCTTTTCGTGACGGCTAAGCCACTCTTGGGCAAAGCTGCGAATCGTGGCAGGTTTGTCCAATTCCAAGACTGCGGTATTGGGCGAGCGACCCGTTTCCGATAGGATTGATTCGGCGACTTTAGACAGCTTATCTACTGATCTCGCAACGAGGGTGACATCAGCACCACAAGCGGCGGTCGCCCGCGCAGTCTCGGCCCCAAGACCTGTTGATGCTCCAGTTATAAGGACGGTCTTACCCGATAGATCAATGCCGTTGAGTACGTCGGTCGTCGTAGAGTTATTATCAAATTTCATGGTTCGTCTCATTTTCTTTTGAGGTGTTATTACCAGGCTGTATAAACAATCTGTGTGGCCTCTCCATTGATAGTTTGAACGCCTATCCTTTAGGCGATTGGATCAGGATGTTTCTTGAAAAACGCATCCACGATATCGACCACCTGGGCCATGTTCTCTGGAACGTCGTAGAGACCAACATGGCTGGCACCGGGAATCTCGTGGAACTCTTTTTCCGAGGTCACGAGGTCGTAGTACACGTTGGTACAGAGCGCGGTCTCAGCCTCGGACCCGACGATACCGCAGAAAGGTTGCACCAGCTTGTCAGCATAGTGCTCGCCAAGGTTCAGGGCCGTTGTTTCGTCGATATCCGCAAGAATTTCATTGGTGAAATTTGGATAGGTCGGTTTGCCGCCACGGGCGGTGCCGTAATAGTCATAGCCTTCCAGCACGCCCGCTGGCGCACCAACGTTTTTCTTCAGGAAGTCAGGGTCGGTGTAGCCGAAGACATCGCGGTTCATTGCCTGGCCGGTTTCGAACATTTTCTGGCGTGCGTCATTGGCCGCTTTGATGCGCGCGATGTAGGCGTTTTTGTCACCGAAGGTAATCATATCGGTCGCCAGCATCGCACTGACAGAGGCGAATGCCTTGACCCGCATGTCCGAAATGATGGTCGAGGCCATAATGCCACCGCCGCCACAGAAACCCAAACCGTTGATTTCGCCAACGAAAGGTAGCGATCTGAGATAGGAGATCGCATTACGGAGATCCTCAAATTTACGTGGAATATTTTCGTCGTCGCGGAAGCCTTCCTGATAGGTGTTGGACTCGCCTTTTGAGTTCCAGTCGAAGCTCAAAGCGACATAGCCGCGTTCTGCCATTCTCGGCCCGTAATTGCCCAGCACCTGATCCTTCACCTGTGGGAAGGGCGGGGTCATGACGATCCCTTCATAGATTTTGGACGGGTCGAAATCAGCAGGAAGATAGAGCTTGCCGACGATTTTGATGCCTTTGCTGTTGAAGGTAATTTTTTCGCTTGAGACCATCGTTGTCTCCTTGGTTTTGGGTTAAAAAGTAAACTACACTATTTACTTTAGTCTCAGTTCTCTAAAAAGTAAACAACAAATTTTACTTTTTTGATTTGCTAAGGTAAGAAACCACGTGAAACTCACTGAACGAAAACGAGAGAGCATTATTGAGGCAGCGATAGAGGAATTCCGAGAGCAGGGATTTCTGGGCGCTAAAACCACCCGAATTGCAAAACTTGCAGGGGTATCGAGCCGCACTCTATACAATCACTTTGAGACTAAAGAAGCTCTGTTTGACGTTGTTTCTGAAATTATGCTCGCGCGCAGCAATGTCATGTCGCCAGTGTCGTACGACCCGTCTCATGGATTGGAAGAACAATTGATTGATGCACTAGAAAAATATATCGGTGTCATTACCAATGGCGATGCTATTGGATTGCAACGTATTGTGATTTCCGAGTTCCTGCGGGACTTAGAGCGTTCTCGCACTATTTTTTGCGAAAGCCGCTACGCACGATTACCCAGTGACGAAGCTCATTAGTGAGGCCATGGATTCAGGTGCGCTTAGGAAAGCTGATCCTGAGTATGCGGCCAATCAACTGTTGGGTTTGGTCAAAACATTTTTCTTTTGGCCGGAGTTCTTGCTCGGCGAGAAGACGAAAACAAATGGAATCATGCAAGATTGTGTTGCGATGTTCCTGTCACACTACAAGACTCAGTGAATCGGGTGGAAATGTAATCATTACTCGCACACCATAACCGGAAGACGTTAATTCAAGACATCTATGACTCAATGGCATCTATTTTTTGAGGATTAAGCTTTGAAGTGATGGTTAACCTCATCTGTTGAGACTTTAATAACATCCGCCCGATCGTAAAAATCAAATTGAGTGACATCATCGCCCAGTCAGAGTTTTTCTATCGGAGCTTTTGTTCGCTGCGCGACAGCGTCCACTCCAACGAGAAGTGTAATCGCTGCGTTGCATGAGGTTGTTCTTTTCCGTGCTGCGTACCGAGCCAGCGGAACTCAAATCTCTACCTCACCCCAAGCTGATCTCCGCCCTTCATAGGCGTGGCATCATGGATCTAATTGATTCTTTCGTTCCCCCTCGCCTGTCTGCCTCTCGGGGTCCTGCTCCAGCAGTACGCTCCGCGCAGCTCCCAACAACAGCGCCGATAAAGGTATCCCCAGCAGCAGCGACTGAAGTAAATCGACCTTTGTTTAGCTAGGCTGGTCTTCCAGGGCCATTTGAGTTAGGTTCATGAGTACGTCATAGCGAAACTGTTGTGCCAGCTCAGAAATAGCTAATTTCAATCGACGATGCTCTTTAGGAATCTCAGTTAATAATTGATCAACCTGATTCGAATTTAGTTCAATCACCGCAGCATGCAACTTCTGAAGCCACGGACTAGAGATAGCGAGCAAAATAGCTGCAGTTAAGCCAAAGTCATCAATACAACTTTCATCATTCTGAATTTCAGCGTAAAGATATTGGACCCCTAAATGCTCGGCCAGCTTTTCCCAAATGATCGATTCCTTATAGGGCTTACGTACATAATCGTCACAGCCACTAGCTAAGGCTTTGCTACGGTCTTCCTCAAAAGCATTAGCAGTCAAGGCGATAATAATAGGCGGTTGAGGTTGGGTTTTGATTTGTTGAGCTGCTTGATATCCATCTAAGACTGGCATACGTAAATCTAACCAAATTAAATCAGGTTGCCATTGCTCTGACTGATTTACAGCATCTTGACCATTACTGACGGCTCAAACCTCGCATCCCACTAATTCCAATAACTTCACTAATATAGCCCTACGAAACTATGTTAGTACTATTGATATAGAAGATATCCCTACATTAGTATGCCAGCACCCTATAGTTATGACCTTCGTCGTAAAGCCGTTGATGCCTTCAAGAATGGTGAACGGAAAGTCGATATCTGTCGAATGTTGAACATCAGCCGTAATACCTTGCATCTATGGATAGTCCGCGAAGAAGCTACAGGTGACTGTCAGGCGATTACCAACTACCAACAAGGGGCTCGCCACAAGATCACAGATTGGGAGCGCTTTCGTGAATTTGCTCAAGAGCATGGGGGTAAAACCCAGGCCCAAATGGCTAAGCTATGGGGGGATAATGTCACCCAGCAAAATATCAGTGATGCCTTGAGAAAACTGGGATTGAGTCGAAAAAAAGACCTATGGCTATCGAGAACGAGATGAAACACAACGTCAAGCATTTATAGAACGATTACAGACCAAACACCCTCATCAGATCGTCTATGTAGACGAAGCGGGTATCGATAATCGAGCGGACTATCCTTATGGATACTGCCCTGTGGGTCAACGATTTTATGACCTCAAATCAGGCAAGCGGACAGAGCGAGTCAGTTTTATTGCTGCGCTCAAAGAAGGCCAGTTATTTTCTCCCATGATCTTTGAAGGGTCTTGCAATCGGTTGTTATTCGAAGCGTGGTTACAGCAGAGTCTTATATCCCAGTTACAACTTGGCGATGTGATTGTGATTGATAATGCCAGTTTTCATCATGGCCAGAGGATCGAAGAAATCGTAGCTGAAGCAGGCTGTGAGATTTGGTATCTACCGAGCTATTCTCCAGATCTCAATAAAATCGAGCGATGGTGGTTTGTGCTCAAAAACTGGATGAAGCAGCGGTGGGATGAATTTGATACCTTTCGTGATTGTGTGGATGCTGCTTTCAAAGAGCGTACTAACATATATCCGTAGTGCTATAATTGTTGACTTTCAAGGTTATCCTCCGCGACTAAAATACGGAGTGTTTGCTGCCCAGGTGCTAATCCCAGCACCTGACCTTGATCTGCACGAATTTCAGGTTCACAGCCTAAGTCCATCAGCTCATATCTTGCACCAAGATATGAGTCACAGAACATCAAGCAATCAAATGATTTCGATGTCGTTTAGCGAACGTCTGCCAAGTCATTGGCTTACGCCCGGTAATTGCTGCAAAATTATTGAAGGTAGCATCAGCATTAGGAATAGCATCTTCGTTATTGAGCTTGAATTGTGTATAGACACTGTTGATATACGCTGGATCAGCCCCAGCAGCTAACGAATTTTCCAAAAACTCCTCTGGTGGTCGAGCTTCGGCAGTGAAGTTTTGGCCTGTCACCTGGGTAAAAATCTCTGCAACCTCATCAAAGGTCTTAGCGTCGTAACCTAAGGGAATCACTTGTCCCGCATATTTCTCTGGCTCCCTTAGAGCATGGGCAACCACTAAGGCCAAGTCATCGCAGTCAATCCAGCTCCAGCGAGCACGGCCAGCAAAATGGCGAATGACGGTACCATCCAACCATCGGAAGCCGGGGCCAGTTATGTTTTGCATGAAAGCTTCTGGGCGTAAGTGAGTATAGCTAAAGCCTTTCTTCTCAATATAGGCTTCCACCATTTGATGCCATCCCCAGTGGGATACTTCATTCGTGGGTGCAGTGGATGCACCAATATGAACAATATGCTGAACACCTGTTGTTTGGGCTGCATCCAAAAATCGCTTACTCTGACGCAACATATCGACGGTATATCCGGTTAAGAGCAGAGCGCGATCAATGTCCTTGAGTTCAGGTTCTAGGGTTTCGGGCTCATCTAGATCGAGAATGACAGTTTTAATGCCTTGATCTTGGAAAGTCCTTGCTTGTTCTGGGGAACGAACTGCGGCAATGGGATTACTATCTCCCTCTAGTTGGAGTTGTCGTAGCGTTTCACCTCCAACTTTCCCGGTTGCACCTACAACAAGAATATTCGGATAATTAGTCATGATGTTTTTGTCCTTATGAGTATATTGAATCGTTCTAGCTATCTCGTTAAATAACTAGCGTTACTTACTGCCAGTGATTGGATCTTTTTGCACTGCACGGGCTTCACCCTTCCAGTTAGTTTCTTTTAGCCAATCTGCAAACGAACGTAGACCAGGGTGGAGTTGTCTCAGGAATTCATAGTCACGGGGGGCGGCGTACCCCTCTCGATAGAGCCTAAAGTTATTGACAACATCATGGGCATTGGGAATCCCGGACGACAAAAAGGCTTCCAATGTGGGCGGATTGTATTCAGCTGGAATGCCTGTCACCTGAGTGAAAGTTTCGACGACGTTAGACATCGGTAATTCTTCGGACGCAACACGCAGCGTTCTACCGCCCCAAGTCTTTCGGTCAGATAGCATTATGGTTACGAAGGTACCGATATCATCCAATGCAACCATCTGCCAGGGCGCATCACCCGAAAGTGGGCCAGTGAACAGTAATCCTTCTCGGCCATCGGAGAGCGTTCCAGATTCTGGTAAAAAGATGGATTGAAAGTTCTCAAAGTAAGGGGCTGTTACCAACACGCTGACGTGATTGGAGTACCAACCATCATCGACCTGTTGCATGTATTCATCGGAGCGTCGCCAGTCGATTTCGTGCTCGACCGCTGCCTTTGCATCATAGTGAGGGAGCATTAATAGACCACCAGATAGTGAAGCTACTGCATCTAAGGATGAGTAGATGAAGTGATCCACACCTGACTGTCGAGCTAATTCAAGAGCGCGAACCCCCTGCTCCTTTTCAACGGTAAAACTAGCTTCTGCCCAAAAATTAGTATTGCAAAAGACAGCGGTTACATCTGTCATTGCTTGCTGAAGGCTAGCTTCATCGTTGAGATCGCCTTGGCGAATAGAAACTTTCCCCTCCCCTTGTTCAACGAGTTGCTGCGCTGTTTCACTATCGGGAGAGCGCGAAAAAATGGCGATTTGCCAATCAACGCTGTCCTGAAGCAATGAACGGACAACCGCTCGTCCCATTGCACCCGTCCCGCCAATTAAGTAGATAGCCAGAAATATTTACATCATAATAAGTGGTTTCAGTTCAGTTGATAGCGAATAGCTTGTAGCCCAATGAAACAACGTTTTATTCAGGGATTGAGCCCAGAGACCATCCATTTACTCAGCCGGATTCATCGCCATAGTTATCACCACCAAGTCCGTCAACGTGCCCATTGCATTCTGTTGAGTTTTGAAGGGTTCAATGTCACAGAGTTAATGAGCATCTTTGCCGTCACCCGAAAAACGGTTTATACCTGGTTAGATGATTGGGACAACCACTGCTTAGTGGGTCTGTATGATCAGCCAGGCCGGGGCCGTAAACCTAAGTTGAATGACGTGCAGAAGGAGCAAATCCGAGCGTGGGCAAAAATGACTCCGCATAACCTCAATGCTGTGTTGGCCAAGATCAAAGAAGCCTGGAACATAGCGGTGAGCAAAACCACCCTCAAGCGCATCCTCAAATCATGTTCCATGAGCTGGCGTCGTCTCAGGCGGGTCGTTGCAGGCCAGCCAGACCCAGTGGAGTATGAAACCAAACGTCATCAGTTAGAGGTCTTGAAGCGCCAAGAGGAAAAAGGTGAGCTGGACCTGAGATATCTCGATGAAAGCGGGTTTTGCTTAGTGCCGTATGTCCCCTATGCTTGGCAGGAGAAAGGGGAAACACTAGGACTTCCCAGTCAACGCAGCAGTCGATTCAACGTGTTGGGGTTGATGAATCGGCACAATGACCTCACTTCCTATGTGTTTGACAAGAGTATTACCAGTGCTGTGGTGGTGGCCTGTATCGATGATTTTAGTAGGACCTGTGATCAACACACGGTTGTGGTGATGGATCAAGCCAGCGTCCATAAAAACGCTGAAATTGAAGAAAAAATTGAGGACTGGAAAGCCAAGAATGTCGAAATTTTCTGGCTACCTACCTATTCACCGCATCTGAATTTGATTGAGATTTTCTGGCGTTTTATGAAATATGAGTGGATTGAATTTGCTGCCTACAAGTGTTTAGGCAGCCTGAGTCTGTACATCGACAAAATCCTTAAGGGCTTCGGAAAAGATTATGTAATTGATTTTGGATAGGTACTTACCAAAGCTGTCTTTATCTCTGACATATACGATAGCCTTTTCAAAACCCTTTATTCTCTTGGCTCCAGCGGATTTACCGCGTTGCCATATTTCGACTATAAAAGGGCTGTATTATAATGTCTAATTCATGATAAATATAAACATTATGAATTCAGTGCATAATCAGATCGATCTCAATCTACTCCATATCTTTGAAGCTGTGATGATGGAGTTAAATGTTAGCCGTGCTGCTGAACGATTAAATATGACTCAACCTGCTGTGAGTCATGCGCTTCGAAGGCTCAGACGCATTACTAATGATGAACTGTTTTTGAAAGTTCCGAGCGGCGTGAGTCCAACGCCTAAAGCTCTAGAACTCTGGGGACCGATTCGTGAGGGGCTAGTGCATATTCGACTAGCGCTCTCGCCACCTTCATTTGAGCCCTTTTCATCAATGCAGACGTTTACATTGGCAATGGCTGATTACTCGGTAGCTCTTTTTTTACCAAAGTTGCTACCAATTTTGGCTCATTCCGCACCTAATATAAATATCCGCATCGTTCCGAACACAAACATTAATGCGGCGAAGCTGCTCGAACAATCTGAAATTGATCTGGCCATGGGGCGATTTTATCGCTCGACCGTTCGGCTCAGAGTGCAGGAGATTATAGGTGATCGCTACATCTGCATCATGCGTAAAGACCATCCTTTAGCCCATAAACGACTGACTCTCAAGCAATACATCAAGGCTGATCATCTCCTTGTAACTTTAACTGGAGAGGCAACAGGACTGGTTGATAAACAACTGAGGGAGATGGACTTGAGTCGCCGTATTGCCCTAACGGTTAATCAGTTTACGCTGGTTCCTGAACTGATTGCAGGTTCTGATTTAATCTCAGCAATTCCTCTCCGTATGGTGGAGCGGAATCCTTTTAGAACGGACTTACACATCACTGAGTTGCCTCTCAAAATAGCTCCTGCTTTCTTGCAAATGATGTGGCACGAGCGTAGTCAGGTCGATCCAGCCCATGAATGGTTAAGGAGTCAACTGTTTGAAATTGTTCAAGATTTACCAACTGTCACAATCCCTTAAGAGGACAGAAGTAGATCTCCCCATAGGTCGTTTATCATCTAACGTTCATGAAATTGTTGTTATGTCTGTACTGAGTCTTTTGCACACATTATTCATACCTGAACGGGAGTAGACAACCTACTCTCGAATATAAGACTATGACTTCCTTGAGCTCCAACAACTACTGAAAGCTATATCCAGTGATGCTTACAGCCTCCAGATAGCTGCTAAGCCAAAAATGATATTTCCTTGGAACCTATGTCTGGAAAGGGTTTCAGGAATTTACATAACCTGAGTTTGGGATAAGCTAAAACCCTTATTCTTGCGTAGGCTGAACCCTGCATTCTTCCGTAAAAAAGGCCCAAAAATGGGCTTAATCCGAATTGGGGTTACATACCTTGAAAACTTCAAAAAATATTGCTTAAAACCCAAGCTATCAGACTGTTATAGTGCGCTTCGCGCGGCTACCAACAACAGCGCTGATAAAGGTACCACACAGCGGCTTTCTTGCAACCCCTCCGGTACTCCTGCTTCCTGCTCTCCGCTTCGCTAAGTAGTGGGTTTACTATGACCTTCGACACTTCGGAGAGAAAAGAACTATCAAGTAGAGGTTAGCAAGTGACTAGTGGTTACTTATTTATGAGTTGGGCAAGAGCACGTAGTCAAAGCCAATAAAGATGCTAGGTGAGAGAAAATTCTTGAAGCAGCTCAGTCTCTCTTCTCTGAGCTGGCATATGAAGAAATTGGCCTCAACCGGATTGCCCGTGAGGTAGGGATTAGCAAAGCCAAGATTTATCGTTACTTCTCAACCCGAGAAGAGATTTTCTTAGTAATTTACGAAGCAGAACAAATCAAGTCCGATTTTGAACTTAAGTCTGGGGTTCGCTTCAGTTATTGCCCAGCAGCCAATTCAGGACGTCTTGGGAATACTGTCCTGCAAGGTTACACGGATTGCTATCAAAAGACCGTCGGCTCATCCATTTCTCAAAGGTACTTCGGTTGTACCTACTGGAGTCCATTAGAGCCTATCAGGGCTGAAAATGTATTGAGATAAAACGGTTTACAGTAAAAATTTAGATAAGCTAGGAAGTATATTTAGTAGGCTTGTGAAAACTTTGGTCTAGTTGATTAGTCATCCGCCGATCTCAAGTTCGAGTCTTATCACCAGCTTTTTGATTTTTATCCTACCGATAGGATGATGCTTAACCCCATTCCTGCCAAGGTGAGACGAGCTGTAGTTCTGGGAATCGTGCTGTTGTTGGGTGCGATCGCATTTACCCAAACAACAATCACTACTCCTCATACCCATTCTCCACAGGCTGCTTACACGCTCCGGCCTCAACCTCCTAAGCTTGAACAAACCTGGGTGGTTAGTGCCTTAGAAGCGAAAGTTCTGATCGAACAAGGCGCTACTCTCCTGGATGCCCGAGGGAATCAGTGGTTTGGGCTCAATCGGTTATCGGGAAGTGTGTCGATACGATGGCAAGATTTTTCTCCCTCTAATAAAGTCCGTAAAGGAACGCTGTTAGAGAGCGATGCAGTTTTAAATCAGAAATTAAGGAAGCTAGGAATCTCTCAAGAGCGGCCTGTCGTCGTTTTTGCAAATCCGCCCCAGGGGTGGGGAGAGGAAGGCCGCATTGTCTGGATGTTAAGAACTCTGGGTCATTCCCAGGCGGTGATGGTGGACGGTGGATATTCAGCCTTAGCTTCATTGAACCTGAAGGCCCCAGAAATATCTCAGCTAGGAGATTTTGAGATTCACAGAATGCCCACTTGGCAGATTCAGAAAGCAGCCTTAAAAGCGGCACTGGATCAACCCGATTTAGTCTTAATCGATACACGTACTCCCAAAGAGTATGCTGGTGCAACCCCTTATGGCGAGAAACGGCGAGGACATGTGCCGGGGGCCATTTCACTCCATTTTCAGGAACTATTAACACCTCAAGGAAAGCTGTTACCCCGAGATCAGATTGTGGCCAAACTCGCTGAGTTGGGGATTACCCAAGCGTCTGAAGTGGTGGCTTACTGTACTGGAGGGATTCGCTCGGGATGGCTGACGGTGGTTCTGGCGGACTTGGGATATCAGGTGCAAAATTATGCAGGTTCAATGTGGGAATGGTCTGCAGGGTCTCCGCAAGAGTTTCCGCTGACCGTTCAGTCTCAGGGGCTAAAGGCGACGGATATGCCACAGTAAAGAGGTGCGATCGCACGCCACACAGATAACCTTAGATATCACACCTATTAATTCCCACTGTTTATACCTAACTTGATACATCTGCAGAAACAGTTTGTGGTCTTCACTGGCGAAATTTGAATGATGCCCCCCCTGCCTGAGCGTCCGATTTATCTAGATTGCCAAGCCACGACGCCCGTTGACCCTAGGGTCGTCGAGGCGATGCTGCCCTACTTTACGGACTGTCCGGGCAATCCTTCTAGCAGCTCTCACCTCTATGGTTGGGAAGCAAAAGCAGTAGTTGATCTAGCGCGGGAGACCATTGCTCAGGCCATCAGCGCAGATCCACAAGAGATTATCTTTACCAGTGGCGCAACGGAGGCCAATAATTTAGCGATTAAAGGGGTAGCGGAAGCCTATCTCAGTAAAGGGCGGCATCTGATTACGATGCAAACAGAACATAATGCTGTTTTAGAACCCTGTAAATATCTCGAAAAGCTGGGATTTGAGGTAACGTATCTGCTGCCCCAACCGGATGGACTGTTGGATGTGAAGGTTCTGGAACAAGCAATCCGGGTCGATACGATTTTAGTGTCGGTCATGGCAGCGAATAATGAAATAGGGGTATTACAGCCATTGTCTGAAATCGGTCAGGTGTGCCGTCAGCACAATGTTCTTTTTCATACGGATGCGGCTCAGGCGATTGGCAAAATCCCTTTAGATGTGGAGGCGATGCAGATCGATTTATTGTCGATGACGGGGCATAAGCTCTATGGTCCCAAAGGGATTGGGGCGCTGTATATTCGCAATCGCAATCCCCATGTGCAGGTTGCGGCTCAACTGCAGGGGGGTGGGCAAGAACGAAATGTGCGATCGGGGACGTTACCAACACCACAAATTGTTGGTTTGGGGAAAGCGATTGAGCTAGGGTTAGCTGAGCAAACGGCAGAGGCAGAGCGGCTAACGGTGCTTAGAAACCGGCTCTGGCAAGAGCTTCAGGTATTGAACGGAATTCACTTGAATGGTCATCCGCAACAGCGATTACCGGGGTGTTTGTCGGTCAGTTTTGAAGGGATAGATGGTGCGGCGTTGTTATTGGGGCTGCAGCCCTATGTGGCGTTGTCTTCAGGATCTGCATGTGCATCTAGTAAACCCACTCCCTCGCATGTGTTAACGGCTTTAGGGAGGTCTGCTCAACTCTCTAAAGCGACGCTGAGATTTGGGTTAGGTCGATTTACGACTCAAGCAGAGATCGAGCAGGCAGCTCGCCATGTGATCCGCACGATTCAACAAGGCCAATCATCACAAAAACTTGATGATACAGCTCAGCCTGAGTTGGTAAAACCTGAAATCCAACCTTGATAAATCGTTTCTCAACTCTTTTAAATCCTGAAAGCGTGCCCTCGAGATCGCCCCCCAAAGTAGCGACGACTAATGGTTCCTTGTTTTTGGGACACTCCCCGGTAATTGATCTAAGTCAACATACCGTAGATGTCCCTCCTTGACCCAGCAGTAACATCCGGTAGACCCCGCTTGCGCCGATAGCGTCGCCCCTATCGGTAGCCTGAGCCAAGAGTACTGAGTAAAGGTTTCGCCTTGCTCAATAAACTGTCCTTCTAAAACCAGAAGCTCTAAACCACCACTGGCTTGATAGTCGATGATTGTCCCCGGTTGCCAGCGCTCCAGGCGAACAGACTCCCGATCATCTTGAAACAAAGGCGTTTGTAACACACCAGATCGCTCTGGAATATTTTGTTGTGACCTGTTGTAAGGAGCTATGTGCACATGGGTTCGATCCTGCAGATCAAACTGCCACAGCTTCACAAAAATAGTGCAGCCTAACTCAGAACCAGGCTGATGCTTCGACTCGGGTGGGTTGCGAATATAGCTCCCTGCGGGGAAATCACCCTGTTCATCCTGAAACACTCCTTCCAACACCAGGAATTCTTCGCCCCCCGTATGTACGTGGGGTGAAAAAGAACTATTCGGGGCATAGCGCACAATTGAGGTAGCACGGGCCACTTCATCACCCACGCGATCCAGCATCCGCCGCTCGACACCTGGCATGGGTGAAGGAATCCAATCGAGCTGAGCAGCATGGACCACTGCTCGCTGGTTAAAGTCTGCATTTAACTCCATGCTGCTCTCCTTGTTTTAGCCTGCGACGCTGGGACGTTGACTGACGCGTTCACGCCAGGCTTTCAAATGACCACACTCTGCTGGAATCTCAATCTTGGCAAAATCTGCAAATACTAAGCCTGCAAAAGCCGTGATATCGGCCATCGAAAATTGCTCACCCGCTAAATATGTGTTTTGGGCTAGCACATCATTGAGATAGTGCATGCCTGCAATGGCCTTTTGGCGTTGATGCTCTCCCCATTCTGAACACTGATAAGCCTCGATATCTGGCCCTAATCCAGGGGTTGCATGATGAAAATATAGGCCAACCGCATCCAGCAGACCTGCTTCAGCTCGGCGCTGCATCATATGAATCATAGCCCGTTCTTTGGGAGTCCGACCGGTTAGCGTAGTTTCACCTGAGGTGTGGTCCAGATATTCTGTAATGGCTGTGCACTCAGCAATGGTCGTGCCGTCGTCTAACTCAAGGACAGGAACGGTTCCAGAAGGATTTTTAGCCAGAAATTCAGACTGTTTGTGCTCTCCATTGGGCACGTCAACAGAGACAAACTCTACGGCCTCAGTCAATCCCTTCTCTGCTAAGGCGATGCGAACCCGAGCGGGATTTGGAAAACCTTTGAATTCATACACTTTCATAGGGGTGAAAACTCATCTATCTATCGATAGATAGATAATGGCTTATCCGAATTCTGTTTGTCAAGACTTTTGGGTCTGCAGGGTATATTGGGCCAATAGGATGTGATAAGGCGATGGCTGATACACTCAATCTTCTGTTAGACGCTGCTGAACAACGGATTCGTGCCTATGGTTATCACGCCGTCAGCTTCCGGGAGCTAGCAGATGCGCTGGGCATCAAGAGTTCAAGTGTGCATTACTATTTCCCGCAGAAAGAAGATTTAGGCGTTGCCCTTGTCCGTCGCTATTCGGAGCAGTTTGACAGGGGACTAGCAGCTATTCCCGATGGTTCTGTCGGCCAAAAGTTGCAGGCTTTTTGTGGCCTCTATCGGGCTTCTCTGATGGCTAACGATACGCTTTGTCTGTGTGGCATGTTGGGGGTTGAAAGCGGGGGATTGCCCGAACCGGTTGTCAAGGCGGTGCAGCAGTTTCTGCAGGCAAATGTTGATTGGGTGGCTGAAGCGATGTCTGCTGAGGTAGCGCTTGCTGAGCGCCAGAGTCAGGCAGCTACGTTGGTGGCAGGACTGCAAGGGGCCATGATGATGGCGGTCTGTTTAAAGGACCTAACCTATTTTGATCAGACCGTGAAGCAATTACTTAAGTCCTATGCAGTGGATTGGCCACAGTAGTCTCTATCAGGTTGACCATATTTTGCTCTCAGGACGGCTCACTCAAACTTGGAAACAGCTTATCGTAGAGGCTTCTTCAGGAAATGGAGTGCCGCAGTAGAGACAATGAGGTTTCTTGCTTTGCTGAACCCGCCCACATTTGACACAGTTCTGAGCGGCATTCTTGTCTTCTATGTTTTGCAATGCTTCTAGCAGGTCCTGCTCTGACAGTCCTGAGGTGGTCTGTAATAACTGCCACATGGCTTGACAGGCTAAAGACAGTTTTTGAACGGATTGACGCAGTTCTTCAATCGATTCTTGGCTTTCTTGAACAGTGCGAGCGGTGCGTTTGTTCTCGGTCTGAGCCTTAGAAATGCGCTGATTTTGGCGGATGTCATAAAGGCTCATTTTGTTTCCTTTGTAAGTTGGTAAGGGTGATGCAGGGCTAGGGATGTTGAACAAACAGATTGCTAATGATAAGATTCCCTCATTTCTGCCTGCTTCTATCAAGTGAGGCTACTATACCTTTTGAGAAAAGCATTTGAGGGAACAGCTATACGAAAACAGTTGGTAAGAACTTGTAGTATTCTTCACCAACGGTTCTCGTGTATTGGGCTGTTTCAAGTAGCGTTATGTCGTATTCAAATCAATACATTACAAGGGTTCGTTGAGCGTCTGGCTGAATTACATACTGGCCGAGTTAGCCGCAACCGTTTGCCGAAAGAGAGAAGGTTCCGCAATCCAGGCGGTTAGATCGGCTAAGGCGCGATCGCGATAGACTCCATAACGCTCACGCTTATTCCGAACTCGCTGCGGCAGATCAGGAATAATGCCAAAGTTAGGGGGCATCGGCTGAAAATGCTTCGGTGTAGCTGAACTGATAAATTCAAACAGCGAACCACTCATGGTGGTTGTCGGTAGAACCACAGGGTTCAGCCCCTGAGCTAAGCGCACTGCATTTGTGCCTGCTAGCCACCCTCCTGCCGTCGCCGCTGTATAGCCCTCCGTACCGATCAACTGTCCCGCTGCCAGTAACGTCGGCCGTTGCTTAAACTGTAAGGTGGGATGAAGCAATTCCGGCGCATTGATAAACGTATTGCGATGCATCACCCCCATGCGTACAAACTCTGCCGATTCCAATCCTGGAATCATCTGGAATACCCGCTTTTGTTCACCCCAGCGCAGATTAGTCTGGAAACCGACTAGATTCCAGAGCTTGCCTGCCTTATCTTCCTGGCGGAGTTGAGCCACGGCATAGGGACGATACTTCTGGTTTTCCGGTGCTTTAAAGTCGCCATAGCGGGCATCGAATAGACCTACAGGCTTGAGGGGGCCATAGCGCATTGTGTCTTCACCCCGGCGGGCCATTTCTTCAATGGGTAAGCAGCCCTCGAAGAATTTAGCGGTTTCTTTTTCAAAGTCTTTGAGTTCAGCCTGTTCCGCTGCACAGAGGGCCTGCCAAAAGGCTAAATATTGCTCCCGATTCATGGGGCAGTTGAGATAGGCCGCTTCGCCTCGGTCGTAGCGAGAGGCCAGAAATGCCACATCTCGGTTAATGGATTCACCGACGATGATGGGACTGGCAGCATCAAAAAAGCTGAGATAATCTTGGCCGGTAAATTGGTGCAAACTCTCCGTTAAAGCGGCACTGGTCAATGGTCCAGAGGTCAATACGACAGTGCCATCGATGGGTAAGGTGGGAACTTCACCCCGGCGCAATTCGACATTAGGATGCTCAGCCAAGGTTTCTGTCAAATTTCGGCTAAAAACGCCTCGGTCTACTGCTAGTGCTCCCCCAGCAGGGACCTGATGTTCATCGGCTTTGCGAATAATGATGGAACCGAGCTGGCGCAGTTCAGCATGGAGCAATCCGGCGGCGCGATCGCTAGCTTGTGCACCAAAGGAATTACTACAGACCAACTCAGCCAGCTGGTCTGTGTGGTGAGCGGGCGTCAGCCGCTCTTCCTCCACAGAACGCATCTCATGCAAAATCACGGGCCATCCCGCTTGGGCAATTTGCCAAGCGGCCTCAGTCCCTGCGAGTCCTCCCCCAATCACCTGAATGGGTTGTTGATGGTCCATGGTGTTCGTCTGCAAGCGTCTCCTTTACCAGGATAGTCGCAGTCTTGGTTCTTAAGGGCTGATTGAAGATTGGCGGGTATCCTCTCCTGGCAGCAAGGTGACCCGACAAGAACGGCGGGCATTGGCGAACTGAGGATCTTGCCAAGAAAAGTCAAAATGGCTAACGGTGCGAACTTGGGGGGCCACTCGGCGAATGGCCGACATTTGGGTCTCTAAGGAGGGGCGATTGCGGTAGGTTTGGCCCCATCGCCCGGCAATCACAGGCTTGACCTGAGCCCCCGAGGCTCGCTGTAAGACCCGCTGCACTTGCTGGACAATACAGCTGGTGTTGCCACAGGTGCCGTAGGACATGGCATGCCATTCGATATTTTTGGGGAATCGGTGCCAGGGTTGCATTCTAGAGTCATAGCCTTGGCCCACTCGACGGTTGGCATCCGGGAAAAAGGCGGCTCCGGCAGGCACACCTTGGCGCATCGAAGTGGTGGCAAAAATTGAGAGATAATCCACAATCCCTTGGTAGGCATGGGCGACGCTCAACAACCACAAATCTCGATTTAAGCGCGTGGTGCGAACTCCGACGGGGGGGAGCTTGCCCTTGGGAACTTGGCGGCCTTGCCAAAGGGCTGCTTTTTCCTTGGGATATTGACTATCAAAACTTTTTAACGTACCTGCTGAGATCGAACCTTGCTGGAGATAATGCTGGATGACGGCCCGCCCCTTTTGATTAGTCGCCCGGTCAATCAACGCTTGGCGGGACGAATTGCCAAACACCCATAGATCGCTGAGCTTACTGCTAACGGAAGCCCCGCCGGTTTGGCGAGGATAGCGAATATAGTCAAATAAGACCCCATCGGGTTTGCGCTGTAAGATGGCCTGCAGCATACGGGCATAGTCTTGGCGGGCTTGGGCGCTATAGGGATCGACAAAGGCTCGATCAATATCGCCGTTATCGAGGTTGATATTGGGGTCGGCATAGTCCAACAGAGTTAGACTGGTTTTGCCTTGGCCATTTCGGGCCAATACGGAGTTGCGATCGCTCCGTTGTCCATATTGGTGGCCATAATTGAGGCTAAACATCCAGGCATAGACTTTCAACCCTCGGGCTCGTCCCTTTTTAATCGTCTCTGCTAGCAGATCTCGATTGGCATACTTGGGATTGCGAATTTCTGAAGACCAAGTCGTCGGGTTATTAGCGGCGGGCAATAGAACCCGACCGTTATAAAACACTTCTACATAGACTTGGTTGTAGCCTCGGCTGACGATCCGGTCTAAAAGCGTGTCAAGGACACCGGGTTCTAAGTCACATTCATGCAACCGCAGCCAGATCGCCTGATTTTGGGGCCAATTGCGGGATCGACATTGCTGCAGTTCTTGGGCATCTGCAGCCACTTGTCGGTCATAGGCTCGCTGGGCTTCAACATCTCCAGCAATGGCTGCCCGTAGAAGTTTGAGTTTGGCTTTGGCTGCACCGGCAGGGGAATGGCAGAATCCTGGCACTTGTGCCTGGACGGGCGCCATACTGATGCTAATGGGCAAGGCCAGAGAACAAAGTGCCAGAGGCAACCAAGAAAATGTCTTTGTCATAGGGGCAGCAGAGGAGTGCAGAAAGTAGAGGTTCACCTGATCTCAACGCCAACCGCTTTGCAATCTCATAGATTGGTAGCCGTTGGCAAAGGCATCCATCCCCACTTATAAAATACGAGGGGATCGATTATGTGCTGACTTAAGGATGAATCAAGCTTAGATAGCCCAGATCAGCGGGTATCGTCGCTCTGCACATACCGAGATGCTATATCTCTCTGACGCCAGGTTATTCGAGGCGGTTCCAAGGTTGGGGCTGATCGGTTGGTGCTAGGGCAGAAAACCGTTAGGGAATTGCGATCGCACCCAGTAACTGCTCCACAATTCCTTGGGCAGAATGCCCAGCCGCAGGAATCAAGCGATGGCGAAGGACGTAGGGCGCTAAAAATTTGACATCATCGGGTAAAACGTAATCTCTCCCGTTCAGCAGTGCTAAGGCCTGGCTGGTGCGTTGGAGGGTCACCGTTCCCCTAGGGCTGATGCCCAACGTAATATCATCGTGCTCCCGTGTCGCGCGAACCAACGCCAAAATATAGCGCTGGACTGAAGCTTCCACATGAATTGCCTGACAGTCTTGCTGAAGCTGCTTGACCTCCGCCAAGGTAATGCAGGGTTGTAAGGTCTGAAACGATTTGCCTGACTGCAGACGTTCTAACATTTGTAATTCTTCTGCTTCTGAGGGATACCCCAGACTCAAAGATAAGGCAAACCGATCCAGCTGGGCTTCCGGTAAGGGAAATGTGCCCTGATATTCAACGGGGTTTTGGGTGGCAATCACAAAAAATGGATCGAGGACGGGATGAGAAACCCCATCAATGGTGACTTGGGCTTCTTCCATCACCTCTAGTAGGGCAGACTGAGTTCGGGGCGTGGCTCGGTTAATTTCATCTGTGAGCAAGACATTGGCAAAAATAGGACCGGCTAAAAACTCAAACTTGCCTTCTTGGGGGTTCCAAATATTGGTCCCCGTTAAATCACTGGGAAGTAAATCGGGAGTGCATTGAATGCGGTGAAATTGACCATCAATGGAGCGGGCCAAGGATTTCGCTAGCAGGGTTTTACCGACGCCAGGCACATCTTCCAGGAGGGCATGGCCGCCTGACAGTAAGGCAACCAAGACTAACTGAATGGCCTCATGTTTGCCGACGATGACAGTCCCGAGATTATCTTGCAGGCGCTGCACTGGAGGCCGGATACTGGTCAGAGTATTCACCATAGTTACCTAAGGAGATGGGTTATACAACCGCTGCGAGGGATGCCCGAGCGATCTCGCAATCGGCCTGGATTTGGGCTTTGAGATCCGCTAAAGAGGCAAATTTTTGTTCCGATCGCAGAAATTGCTGCAAATGCACAGTCACAGTATGCCCATACAGATCCCCAGACCAATCGAGTAGATGAACTTCTAAGCTGGGTTGCTGACCGTCGACCGTGGGGCGGCAGCCCCAGTTCATAACGCCAGGTTGGGGTTGAGACCAAAGGTTGCTGGTAACGCTAACGCTATAAACGCCCGTCCGAGGGCAAAATTTATCCGTAGGCACCTGCAAATTTGCGGTCGGAAAGCCTAGGGTACGGCCTAACTGCTGCCCTTTAACCACGGTTCCCGTGAGGTCATAGGCTCGTCCCAACATTTGCTGGGCTTTCTCCAGGTTCCCTTCCAGTAACGCTTCACGAATGGCAGAGCTGCTAATGGGTTCTGAACCGTTTGTTTGAGGTGCGGTGATGGAGACGGGGATTTGATACTGACCTGCGATCGCAACCAAGTCTTCTGCTGTTCCGGCCCGCTGATAGCCAAAACAGAAATTAAAGCCCACGCTAATAAACTGCGCCTGCAGCTGGGCCACCAAAATATCTTTGACAAAGTCCTGGGGACTGAGATTGGCTAATGCTTGGTCAAAGGGGATCAGCACCAGCTGATCGACCCCTAAATTTTCTAGTAACGTGGCTTTTTCAGACAGGGGTGTCAGTAGCGGCTGATGCTCACCCGAGAAAAAAGCTTGGGGGTGAGGGTTAAAGGCAACCACCGTCACCTGGGCTGTATCTGAGCGGTTAGACAGCAGAGACTGAATGACCTGACAATGCCCTTGATGGATGCCATCAAAGTTGCCAAGGGCAATCACTGTTGGTGTTCGAACCGTCTCTAATGATGAAGTAACCCACACAACTCAAATTCTGACACAGTTTAGGCCCGTCAGCTTAATCATGCACGATCAGGCACGGAAGAAATGGCACGACCGAGTTCGGCATACTGCAAAGAAGATTGGCCATTCGGGGTTAGGGTAATGCTTAAGCCTTCTTGGGCAATGATTGAGTTCGTAAATTGATGACCCGCTTTGCGCCCGATATCATCTAAGAAAACATCATTGTGGAGGGGATCATGATGGAACAGAACGAGCTGATCGACCTTCGCCGCTTTCGCAATTTTAATCGCTTCTTGCCAGGTGGAATGTCCCCAGCCCACCTTACTATTGCCCGCTTCATGATATTCAGCATCGGTATAGGTGGCATCGTAGATCAATACATGGGCTTGATCGGCCAAGGCCAACACATTGGGATCTAGGGCATCTGGAAAATGCTCAGTATCGGTGATATAGCTGACCGTCAATCCCTGCCATTCCAACCGATAGCCGATAGATCCACCCGGATGATTGAGGATGGCATTGCGAATCGTAATATCTTCAACTTCGACGATTTGGCCAGCTTCCAAATCATAAAAATCTAGACTTCCCCCCATAATCTGTAGAGGCACAGGGAAGTTGGGGTGCAGCATCTGATCCGTTAAGCGTTTCTCGATGGTCTTACCATCGGATCCTCTGGTGCCGTAGATATGGAAACGGTTACCCGGCATAAATGCAGGGGAGAAAAAAGGAAATCCTTGAATATGATCCCAGTGGGTATGGGAAAAGAAAATATGAGCTTCGACCGGTAGATGTTTGAGCATCTCTTGTCCCAGGACTCTGAGGCCCGTCCCACCATCAAAGATGAATTTCTGATGTCCGGCTTGTACTTCCACACAGGGGGTATTACCACCGTAACGAACGGTGTGTAGCCCTGGACAAGCAATACTGCCCCTGACGCCCCAAAAGCGAACCGTAAGCTTTTCTTGCATAAATGGCTTGTGGATGGCCTGGACCGAATCGGCCGTTAGTCCAATCATATCGAAGCAATGAAACTTCTGCGGGTTTCTGTGAATTTTAGCCCAAATAAGAACAATTCGTGTGATCAAATCACGGATTGGCGTTTCTGGAGGGGTGTAAGCCAGGCCAATAAAGGATTTAGACTATTGTTCGCAGTCAGATTATATTGCAAAGGCGTGATCGCAATGCATCGTTGACGAATCGCCTGAACATCTGTGAGGACAAATGGATCGGCCATCCTATCGTCTTCTAAATCTTCCATCACTTCTCCCGCCAGCCAATAATACGTTTTTCCTCTTGGATCGATTCGTTTTTCGAATAGGTCATGGTAACGACGGATCCCCTGACGAGTGAGGGCAACCCCTTGAATCTGATCGGCAGGTACAGCAGGGACATTCACATTTAACAACATAGGCTCCGATAAAGGATGCTGAATCAGATGTTCTAATAACTGCTGGCCAAAATTAGCCGCTGGCTGAAACTGTTGGTCTGTAAAGCTGCTATAACTAAAGGCAATACTCGTAATTCCTTCAATGACTCCTTCCATGGCTGCTGAGACCGTCCCTGAGTACAGGACGTCTGTGCCTAAATTGGGGCCTTGATTAATCCCCGACAAGACGAAATCTGGTGGACTGTCTAGGAGTGCGCCTAGGGCTAACTTGATACAGTCTGCAGGCGTACCAGAACAGGCCCAGGCAGTGACCTGATCTACAAACATGGACTGTACTTGTTCGGCACGAATCGGCTGATGGATGGTGAGCCCATGTCCGGTGGCTGAGCGTTCTCGATCTGGGCAAACAACGGTGACCTCATGGTCTGGGGCGAGGGTATTGGCTAAGGCCCTGACACCGGGGGCAAAAATACCATCATCATTGCCAACTAAGATTTTCATGGACCTCCGATGAAGACAAAGACAGCTCGATTGCTTGTGCAGGATTGTATATTAACGATGCTGCTTGCATCTTACAGATGAAGACTGCTGGATTGATGTTAGAGTAGCCTGTCTTCAGAAATTGCTCCTAGAGTAAGGTATGGCTGCAGAACTTTCTCTTATTGTCGATATGGTAGCGGTTTTAGGGACTGCTGCTGTGGGTGGTTATCTCACGACCCGTCTGGGACAGCCTGCCTTATTGGGCTATTTACTCGCAGGTTTGGCCGTGGGGCCGTCTGGCTTAGAGATTGTTAAAGCCGAAGGAGCCATTAACTTTTTTGCGGAGATGGGCGTCGTCCTGCTGCTCTTTGCCCTGGGGGTTGAGTTCTCTTTCAGCAATCTCTTAAAAGTCCGCAAAATTGCCTTGGGCGGAGGTACCTTGCAAGTTCTGCTCACCACCCTGTTGGGCGGTGGCTTGGCCTACTTCACCCGGTGGGTCGAGACGTTACCCCAAGCGATTTTTTTGGGAGCAGTGCTCTCCCTCTCCTCAACTGCTGTGGTGCTCAAAAGTTTGATTGAGCGCAATGAGATGCAGACGGTTCATGGCCAAGTCATGCTGGGCATTCTGATTATTCAGGATTTGAGCTTGGGATTGATGCTAGCGGTACTGCCCATCTTGACTCAACCGGCTGCCACCATCGGTCAAGCTCTGCTGTTCGCGGTGCTCAAAACCGCCTTGTTTTTTCTCATCGCCATTGTTGCAGGACTGAAAATTGTCCCGACTTTGATGAAGAAGGTGGCTCAGACCGGATCGCAAGAGCTGTTTGTGCTGAGTGTGGTTGCTCTGTGTATGGGCGTGGCGTTGGCCACAGCGTCCATGGGCTTAGGGATTGAGATGGGGGCGTTTGTCGCCGGATTAATGATTTCCCAGGTGGAATATGCAGACCATGCCTTGCAAAGTATTTTGCCCATGCGAGATGTCTTTGCCACCTTGTTCTTTGCCTCGATTGGCATGTTGATTGACCCCTTATTTCTAGTTCAAAATTTGGGGACTCTGCTCAGTTTGGTGGCGATTGTGATGATCGGTAAGGCCCTGATTGTTACGACTTTAGTGGTGATCTTTGGCTATGGTTTCAGCACAGCCCTAAAGGTGGGTTTGGGCATTAATCAAATTGGAGAATTTTCTTTTGTGCTGGCGGGGGTCGCTGTGGAGCTAAAGCTGTTCTCCCCTCGGCTCTATGGCTTGATGGTCGGGACGACGGCTATTACCCTGCTGATTACTCCCTTTGTGTTTAAATTGTCGACGCGTCTTCCCAGTTATCTCCAGCGCCTTCCGGGGATTGGTCGCTGGTTTATCTATGCTCAACGGCCCCGAGAAGTGGTCATTCCCGAGGTGTTAACGGGGCATTGTGTTGTGGCGGGCTATGGTCGGGTTGGACAAACCTTGGTACGGATGTTGCGATCGCAACGCCATCCCGTCCTGGTGATTGAAAATAACGAAGCCACCCTCCAGACTTTACGAGATCAAAAACTCCCCTATTTGTTTGGGGATGCGTCGAGTGAGTTGGTATTGCGTAAATCTAAACTCGATCGAGCCCGTGTTCTCGCCATCGCCCTTCCGGATCCCTTGGCAACTCGATTGACCTTGAAGCGGGCGTTAAGTATGGTTCCTGGTTTAGATGTCACGGTCCGTGCCCATGCCATCCAAGAGATTGATGTGCTCTACCAACTGGGAGCTAAAGAGGTAGTCCAGCCAGAATTTGAAGCATCTCTGGAAATGGGAGCCCATGTCCTACTCAACTTGGGGGACCCGATTCAACAGGTGCAAACCATCGCCAATACCTATCGGGCTGGCCACTACCGGGAAATTGTGCCGAAACAGTTGGGGGATCGTATGCCCCCCGAATTAGGCAGTGCGGTGGAAGGACTCGAAGGTCGCTGGTATGCCCTAAAGCCTAACTCTCCCTTTATCAATCAAACCATTGCCCAAACCCAGATCCGGAGTCGCACAGGAGCCACCATTATGGCGGTGCGGCGGGGCCAGCGTATCTTTCGATATCCCCATGCCCAGACTCTACTGGAAGTTGGTGATCGATTGCTGTTAGTGGGCAGCCCCCACGAGCGCCATTCGTTTGAGAATCTACTTGCACAAACCACTCCCTAGGAATAGGTCATCTGTCAAAGCGGCCCATCAAGCTTCAAGGTGGGGATCATGGGCTGGTAGAATTTATTCGCTCAACTGTATTGATGTATTCATGTCATTTTTCCTGCCTGCCCTACTTCTCGCTCAAGCAAGTACGATTGCCGCCGCCTCCGAAGTGGTCATTCCCCAGGAAGTCAGGGCCTTACCGGGAGAACTGGATAAATTCCCTGTTTTTAATAGCAATAGTCCAGAAATTGTTAAATCGGAAGGTATTCTTGTATCGACCTTTCCTGAAACAGGCAAACAGTCTCCTGACGCTCATTTGAACTATGCCTTATCCGGTCGATTTGATGTGTTTGCCCATCATGTCACCCGAATTGACTCCAAAAAAGGCAAGCGCCCTCTTTATCTCGGGGTTCTATTGCATAATCCCACCAGCAAGCCTGTCAAGGTGTTGGTACTGCAGGCCAATAGCTATCTCAGTCAGTCCCAAGCCCCTTTTGTGGATCTTCCATCTCAGACCGCTGATCCAGGGGGGAACGTCTATTCGGGGCCGGGAAGTCGGACAGCAGGTGATGTGCTGCGTCGGCAACGGCAAGCCGGTTGGGACACCAATCTGGTGATTCCGCCCGGTGAAAGCAAAATGTTGGTGAATTTGCAGCTGCCCCCTAGCAATAGCCGGACGACCTGGCTACGCCTCTGGACCAACGGTAAGCTCTACGCTGCCAGCATGACCCGATATGCTCGCTCTCCTTCGAAGTGGAAGTTTCAGGCCCCTTTGTTGGATGATTGGAAGCAAACGCTGACGAAGGGCAGCTTGGTATCGCCGAGAGATCAACCGCCCACGCCCCCCGACTCTAAGGCCGAGAAGTTTTTCTATGGCCGGGTCGCGGGAGTGTCTCAAGGCTCGGAATGGAAAGCCAAAGTGACTAATAAACCGGGGGATGACAAGCTAGATATCCCGAAGCCCGGCAAGGCCTTTTCCTATGTGATCAATTCCTTAGATCGCGGCACATTAGGCACCGGGCAGATTCAAAGTGCGCCGATGCTGGTGCGCTATGGCGATACGGCCTATAAATCCCATGGCAATTATGGATTGCGATATAGCCTGGATCTGCCCCTAAAAAATACAACGAAAGACCCCCAGAAAATTTCTCTGTCTTTGCAAACCCCCATCAAAGAAGATGAACTCACCCAAAAAGGCTTGCGCTTCTTTAAGCGACCAACAGGGTCAGCCTTTTTTCGGGGAACGGTCAAGCTCAGCTATACTGACACCTTTGGCAAGGCCCAAAGACGCTTCTTTCACTTGGTGCAGCGACGGGGTCAACGCGGCAAGGCTCTGCTGACGTTTCCCATCGATCCCAAACAGCAGAAGCTGGTCAATGTTGAGTTCCTCTATCCGCCAGATTCCACACCTCCCCAAGTGCTGACCATCAGAACACTCACCAAAGATTAGGAGGTTTGTTGATGCGCGCTGGGCTGTTTCGGGACCCACGTTCTACCTCTTGTTCTGGAATGACGTTAGGCTCTCTTGTGTTGGTCGGAACCTTACTGGTGGGCTGTGGCGCTCCGAGTACGCCAATTGGGCCATTGGGACAACCCTTCACCTTCTCTGAGTATGAACAGGAACCCGATCAATCTAGTGTGCAGGAGCCTGAAGAAACGCCGCACCAAGCGACCTTTCGTTTGGGTGAGTCCCAAGCAGAGCTGCGTTTAGCGTGGAAGAGTATAAAACCCAAGAATCATGCTTATCTCTCCTCTGCAGCGATTGAGGTGGTCAAAGCTGATCCAAATCTCAGCATTACGATGGGTGATGCTAGCAATCCCGTCAATATTGGTACATCTGAAGTGGCGATTGAACAGCGTTCATTGTTGATCACTTGGCATCGTCAAGGCTGGCTACAGTCTCAAAGTAAGACACTCAAAATTAACTTTTCTGCCAATGGGGAATGGACGGTTGAGTAGTTTATTGTTCTTTACTCTGACAAACTTGATCGTTCAAGTAACTCTACAACTACAGAAAAGCCGGCCTGCTCCTGACAACGATCCTGTGCATATATCAAATCTGTTTTACCCGCATTATCGTGAATATTGAGATCAGCACCCACCGAAATGAGTGTTTTGAGAGCCTCAATAGCAGGCTTTGAATACCCCCAAGTTACGCTATGTATCAAGGCTGTACGGCCTGCTTTGTCTTGAAGATTTGGATCTGCTCCTGCTGCTACCAACAGCTTAATAATCTCCTGAACGTTCTCTGCAAAATGGCAGGCATAATGACTTGCTACCTTCATCAAGGCTGTAGTGCCTTCATCTGGACCATCGTCATCACTTTGAATATTGGGATCTGCGCCTGCCTCCAGCAATATCTGAACCATCGGTTGCAAGCTAGAAGAGGCTGCATACATTAACGCAGTTTGGTTGTTAGCGCCGATTGCATTGATATCTATTCCACGCCGAATTCCCCACTGAATAACGTCCATCTGTCCTAACATGGCACCTTTGATAAAAGCTTCTACATCTGTGTGTTGTTCTCGTGCTTTTCGCTTTAAAGCTTTATGTAGGGTGTATTCTGCATATCTTTGAGTTTCTTCTGAGACGAGAGGAAAAAGATAGTTATAAACCTCCAAATGTCCACAATAGGCAGCACCGAATAACGGGGAATCCTCATCACTGGTCCATGAATCTACTAGAGCACCAGCTTCTACTAATGTCTTAACAACTTCCACATAACCCTGGCTAGCTGCCACGACTAATGGTATTTCTTTAGTGATGCTAGGCCGATTCACGTCAATCCCTGACTGGATAAGGATTTGAACTACATCAAGTCGTCCTTCCTGGCTGGCGGCCTGTAAAGGGCCGTAAATGTAGTACTGATGCACATCGATAACAGCAAGCAGAGTGTGCAGTGCTGAAAGACTGCCTCTTTCACAAATATCAACCAAAGCTTGGCCAAACATTTCTGGCATCGCAGATTTCAAGATTTGGAGAACATCCCGATGACCTGCTATCGCAGCAGCCCAAATGGCCATTGGTCCTGATGCGCGAAAACCTCCAAATTCACCCTTGTAATCTTGTGGTTATGCGATCCCTGGAGTAGCGAAATTGGCTCCAGCGGCCAATAAAATCTCCACAATGTCGGTGTAACCCTTCTGAGCTGCAATCACTAAGCCAGGAATATTGAAGTCATCCCAGGTATCAGGAGAGAATCCAGCATCCAACAAAATACAAACCTGATTGCAATTCCTTTGCTGAATTGCGGCAATCAAAGCCTGACCGCTGCTTTCTTTGCTCATTGTCTAATGTTGAAGGTCACCAGACATAGGTTATTATCCTACTCTCAAAACTAGCTCTAAACCCAACTGAAGTTCTTCACTTATCGATCTCCCCATTGGTAAGAGGCAGCGCATAAAGTATTTCCTAACTCAACTAACAAACGGCACACCCCTTTGGAGAATGCGCCGTTCGCTTGCTGTTTATTGAAGACCGCTGAGTTATGCCTTGGCTTCCTGGCGTTCTTTGGCTTCCTTAATCACCTCTTCTGCCACGTTGTTAGGACACGCAGCGTAATGAGAGAACTCCATCGAGAACTGGCCTCGACCTGAGGTCATGGTGCGCAGGTCACCAATATAGCCAAACATTTCACTCAAGGGCACATCAGCCTTAATTCTGGCACCCATGGGGTTAGAGTCCTGGGACTTGATCATGCCTCGACGACGGTTCAAGTCACCAATCACATCACCTACATGATCATCAGGAGTAAAGGCATCCACCTTCATGATCGGCTCTAGCAACTGAGGACCGGCCTTAGGAACCGACTGACGATAGGCTGCCTTCGCTGCAATTTCAAAGGCAATAGCCGAGGAGTCTACAGGGTGGTAGGCACCATCGGTCAGAGTGACTTTCATGTCAACGCAGGGGAAGCCCGCCAGCACACCTTTCTCTAGGCTATTGCCAAAGCCCTTCTCCACCGCAGGCCAGAATTCACGGGGAACGTTACCACCAGTGACTTTCGATTCGAATTCGAATCCTGTTCCAGGGTCGCCGGGTTCGAGAACATACTCGATCTTGCCGTACTGACCGGAACCACCGGACTGTTTCTTGTGGGTGTAGCTATCTTCGAGACGCTTTGTAATCGACTCTCGGTAAGCCACTTGGGGTTTACCCACTTCGACTTCAATGCCGTGGGTGCGCTTGAGAATATCGACTTTAATGTCGAGGTGCAATTCACCCATCCCTTTGATGATAGTTTCTCCACTATCTTGGTCAGTTTCGACACGGAAAGAGGGATCTTCCTGAACCATTTTGCTGAGGGCCATGCCCAGCTTCTCATCGGTGCCTTTTTTCTTGGGTGCGATCGCAACCGAGATCACCGGATCCGGGAAGACCATCGGTTCCAACGTAGCAGGCTCTTTCGGATCGCAGAGGGTATGTCCCGTCTGCACATTCTTCAAACCGACGATGGCCACGATATCTCCGGCTTGGGCAGAGGTGATTTCTTCCCGAGAGTCGGCATGCATCTCTACCAAACGGCCAATCCGCTCAGTTTTGCCCGTGGCGGTATTGAGGACCGTATCGCCTTTGGAAATCGTACCGGAGTAGATTCGGGTAAAGGTGAGAGCACCAAAGCGGTCATCCATAATCTTAAAGGCCAATGCCCGCATGGGATTGCTGGGATCAACTACGGCAAAGTTGCCAGTCTCATTCCCTTCTAAGTCAATTTCAGGTTGAGGATTGACTTCTTTCGGGTTCGGTAGATAGTCAACTACAGCATCCAGAACGAGCTGAACCCCTTTGTTCTTAAAGGAGGAACCACAATAGGTGGGGAAGAAAGCCAGGTCACGAGTTCCCTTGCGAATACAGCGCTTTAGGTTCTCAATACTGATCTCTTCACCTTCTAGATACCGCTCCATCAAGTCATCGTCTTGCTCAACAGCGGTCTCAATTAGCTGTTCCCGGTAAGTGGCCAGATCATCTTTCATGTCGTCGGGGACATCTTTGATCTCGTAGTTCATGGGATCGCCGGAATCATCCCAAACCCATGCTTTCTCAGTCAATACATCAACGACACCGACGAAGTCGTTTTCGGTACCGATGGGCAGGGTCATGACCAAAGGCTTGGCCGCCAGGATGTTATCTACCTGGTCGACGACGCGATAGAAGTCAGCGCCCATACGGTCTAGTTTGTTGACGTAGATAATCCGAGCGACTTTGGAGTCGTTGGCATAACGCCAGTTGGTTTCGGATTGAGGTTCAACACCACCAGACCCACAGAAAACGCCAACGCCGCCGTCCAAAACTTTGAGGGAACGATACACCTCAATCGTGAAGTCAACGTGCCCTGGCGTGTCAATAATATTGAGTTGATGGTCTTTCCACTCACAGGAGGTGGCAGCAGACTGAATGGTGATGCCCCGTTCTTGTTCCTGCTCCATAAAGTCAGTGGTGGCCTCACCTTCGTGCACTTCACCAATCTTGTGGATTTTACCGGTTAACTTCAAAATTCTTTCGGTTGTTGTAGTTTTACCGGCATCTACGTGGGCAAAGATACCAATGTTGCGATAGCGGGTGAGGTCTTTCATCTTTCTTCTCTAAGGGATAGTGCTACAAACGTTGACAAACCACCAAGGGGTGGACGTAAGACTGTTAGATTGCCCGTGTAGCAGGGGTGGGCGCTTTAAAACGTCGTAATTTAAATTCTAAAGTCTTTGTTAATTATGCCCAGGGCAGTATTGCTGATTGTAAAGTATCTTGACGTAAAGTTGTAAGGATCTCTGGAAGTAAAAACCGAACTTAGGGTAGATTGGGACGTTCCCTGTCAGCGTATTGGTATATTTCTGCCCGTAAGAATCGGCCAGCATCAGTAGGTCCTTCTCAGGCAATGAGAGTATTGGTTAGGATATTGATCTTATCCAGCAGGGATAGCCTGTTGGTTTTAGATCTGCACCACCATCAGAGTGCCCATGAGTGCCCCGTTATTTCAACAAGGCCAAGCGCAGCTGCGGCAAAAGCAATATGCAGATGCGATCGCAACCTTCACCCAAGTTCTGGACGCCGATCCCTTTTCCATCGGTGCCTATTGTCAACGGGGGTTGGCCTACTATGATTCTGGTAACGTCTATGCCGCGATTGAAGACTACGGTAAGGCCCTAGAAATTGACTCTAAATCGGCCAAAGCCTATTACTGTCGAGCCTTAGCCCGACTCTCCTTAAAAAATATCCCAGGAACGATGGCTGATATTGAACTGGCGATTGGGTGCGATCGTACCTATGCTGCAGCTTATAAATTGCGAGCCATTGTCCATCGCAAGCAAGGGGATATCCAAGCAGCAATCGCTGATTTTAAGGTAGCTTCAGGACTCTATCTCGATCAAAAAGATGCAGATGGAGCCCGTCAATGCATTGACAAGATTGAGGAAATCCGACCCAAAACGCCCAATGCTCGCGCTCCAATCACAAAGGCACCCAACGCACCGCCCCCTGCCCTATCAGAAAAAGATTACTTTACGCAAATCCTCGATCGGGCCAAAATCGGCCAGCTCAGTCAGGCCCTCTCGGATATTAATTGGGTCTTGCAGGCCGATCCTCAGGACGGCAAAGCCTATTGCTGCCGGGGATTAGTCTATTGCAAGCAGGGCAATTATCAGGCTGCCATGGCCGATTTTAATCAAGCCCTTACCCTTAAATTTGAGGATCCGATTACCTATCGTGGGCGGAGCAAAGCTCGCTTAAACCTCAAGGATCCCCAGGGGGCGATTGCAGACTGTAATCAAGCCTTATTCTTGTCTTCTGAAGATAGTGATGCCTATGTGGCACGAGGCAATGCCTACCGAGCCATCGGCCATCATTTAGGAGCAATCGAAGACTATGCGGAAGCCTTACGTTTGAATGGAAATAACGCCGATGCCTTTTTTCAGCGCGGCCTTACCTATGCGGGGATGAAGGAAAATCCCCAAGCCATTGCCGATTACCAGCGGGCCATTAGCCTGTTCTGTGCCCAAGAAGAATGGTTCAACTATCAGCAGGTTCTCGCCCAACTCAATCAGCTGAAACCTCCTACCCAGACAAATGTTCAGGCTCCGCCACCTCAACCACCACAAACGACCTATGAGCGCTTGTGGCAGCGGTTATTGGACTTATTGGGAGGAAACCAAGAGTTAGCGAAAGGGATGGTTCGGAGCACGAAATTTCAATATCCGGGGCGCTCAGAGGAGTGGTACTTAGAGACGGTAATTCTGAGTCTGGAAGACCATATGAGATAAAAGCCGGAGTGATTGAACCGACCTGACCCGACTTTTTCTTCAGAACTCCCGACTTCAGCCGACTGACAGGACCAGATGGGCAAAGCTAGGCTGTGCTTAATTTCTCGCCGCCCTCGTCTATGAATGCTGTTGCTATTTTTATTGCTCTCCTCAAAGACCGACAAACCTTTCTCCAAGAAATTCACGAGGGAAAGCGATTATCGGTCAAAATTTCTGCCCTACTGATCTGTAGCTTTTGCAGTTTCGCCACCTATGGAGCTATTGTCGGCTCCTTTCATAGTCCGCTACAGGCCTTGTCTTCGGGCCTCAAATTGCCCACCCTCTATCTGATTACCTTACTGGTTTGTTTGCCTGCCCTGTATGTGTTTAATGCCCTGTTTGGCTCTCGCCAAACTATTGCTCAGCATTTCACCTATGTCTTGAGTGCGGCTGCTGTCATTGCCCTGCTGCTCGTGGGTTTTGCTCCGATTACGTTGTTTTTCGTGATCACCATTTCTCCTGTACAGGATTATTCCTTTTACCTGTTACTCAACGTGGTGATTTTTGCGATGACAGGGATGTTTGGGGTGTCGTTCCTCTATCAGGCCATGCGTCCCGTTGCCCAATCAGAGACAGATACCAACGTCCAGCTTCGGTCTACGGTACTCCGGTTTTGGTTGGGGCTCTACGGGTTTGTCGGTAGTCAGTTGGGTTGGACCTTGCGCCCCTTCTTTGGTTCACCGGGTGCTTTTGAGCTGTTTCGCCCTCGGGAAGGGAATTTTTGGACAGGGGTTCTAGATGCGATCGCAAATCTGATGTAGGGCTAAAGCGCATGACCGGTATCCGCAACTTAGATAACCTACAAGCCCTACGCTTGACCACCGATGATCTTGAAGCCCAAACGGCTTTTACCACCACTTCCTTTTGGGTCGGCAGCTTATGGGGAGGCGTTTACCGCCTATCGGTTTGGCGTCAACCCCAACATTGGCTGCGAGTCTTGGGGGTAGAAATGATTGCTTTGGCCTTGCTCGGTATGTTGTCGGTGCCCGTTGGTCTGATCCCATTACGGGATACGGCCCACCCCCACCGATTTCTTCAGGTTACAGGAACAGCAACGGGGCTGATGTTTGCCAGCTGGCATCTCTATCTCTGGCATCGAACGCAAACCTTACGCCCTCTGTTGCAGTTACTGGATGATATTGACCAATATAATCAGCTCGTGGAGACGGTCATCCTGTTGGCCGGTCTGACTCAGGCGAATCCCTCAGCTCTGACTGCCGATCACACGCTCATTTTGGACGTCTTACATACCAGTCGCACCAGTTTAGTCACGGCATTAAATCTAGAACGGCTGATTCGCCAGCATCAACGACTGATTCACCGGAATCAAGCTCTACTGGATTTGGATCAAGCTTTGATCACCCTGAAAGGTTTAGAGTTACAGGATCAAGCCCAGGACTATCAAGATGTGATTCAAGCAGCTTTACAAATCAGTACCAAGGTGCAGACCACTATGAGACAGCTTTCTCAGTCTTGATGAGTTCAGCACGAAGTTCAGTACTCAGCTCAAGGCCCATCAATGGAGAGGGAAGTAGCGTTATTGCATCTTGGTTACCAAGCGCTGTATGGCTTTCAGATAAGAATGCTGACCTGGACGATAAATACGGAAATGGCTAGCATCGGGCACTATCACTAATTCTTTAGGGGTCTCTGAGGGCACTGCCTGATAAAGCCTATGACTCATCCATACCGGCACAATCTGATCTGCGGTGCCATGGAGGAAAAGGACGGGGGTTTTCAAAGACCGCACCTTAGCTAGGGAATTAAATCGTTGGGTCAGAATCCAATCCACAGGAAGGTATCGAAACCAGTCCATCTCCCTCGCTGCTGCGGGTAGCGTCGTAAAAGAACTTTGGACAATAACGCCCGCTGCATTGGGCTGCTTAACCGCTAAATCGAGGGCGACGGCTCCACCTAAGGATTCGCCATAAATCACAATTTGGTGGGCAGCCATCCTCCGTGTTTGAGTCAGATAGCGCCAGGCGGCTTGGCTATCTTCGTACAAGCTGGCCTCACTAGGTTGGCGAGGTGAGCTATTCCCATAGCCCCGATAATCAACGAGCAAGACAGAAAAGCCCAGCTGACGGAAACCTTTGACGCGTTCTAAGTGACTTCGAGACCCCTTATTGCCTGCCCGTCCGTTGAAATACAGAATCACTTTCGGTTCAGTCAGGATATCGTGAGGTTCTTCGGGTAGAGCAATGGTGTCTTCGGAGGATTGAGGGGCAGGTACCCACCAACTATTTAGGTGCTCAGAGCTTGACCCCACGGGGATTTTGACAGTTTGGAACGGTAGTTGAAAGGGTTGATCGCTGGGTACCGTTTCCAGAGTTAGCTTAGAATCGTAAAGTAGTGCTTCTTGCCGCACAAAAAAGAAGATACAGATCCCTGAATAGACCAAGAGGGTGCAAGCCACTAAACCTTGGGCCAGCCGAATGCCGAGCTGTCGTAATCTAGAGGTCCAGGGATTGTTGGAGGGGAGTAGCAATGTCCGCAGGGAGAGTTTAAAACAACCATCATTACTCCTAGGCGCTGGAGTTCAACCCTAGAAGCTGATGTCACATTTCTGCTGATATCGTAGAGGGACAGCTGGCTCTAAATCAAATGGATGCGGGTAGCAATTCTCTCATCGCTTCAGCGACTTGGGACGCCGAGGAATATCGCTTTTGGGGTTGCGGATGGGTCAGGCGTTGAATCACATCTGCCATTTCTGGACTCAGGCGAGGCACATCTTCGACATGCAGGCGGAATTCTTCATCTCCCAATCGATAAAAGGCGTCGGGTTCTTGCCCGGTCAAAATATAGACCAAAGTTGCCCCCAGGGCATAGAGATCTGAGGCTGGGGCAGCTTTGCCTGCCTGTAACTCGGGTGCTGTGTAGCCCACAGAGCCAATAAATGTGCCAGCTTCGGGGCTGAGCAGCTGCATCTCGCCAAAATTTACTAAGACCACTTCTTTGAAACCATGGGGAATGGTAGGACGTAAAAGATTGGCAGGCTTAAGATTGCGGTGAATAATCGCCGGGGTCTGTTGATGTAGATAGTCTAAAACCTCACAAATATCTGAAATCCATAAAATGGTCTGTTCCTGAGAGAGGGGGCCTCGCTCTGCCACCCATTGCTTGAGATTTTGCCCATAAATCATCTCGCTGACGAGATAGGGGTGTCCGTCTACTTCAAAGGCTTCGTAGATTTTGGGAATTCCTGGGTGACTGATCTGACAGAGCTGGGCTGCCTGGTCTTGGAAGGCGATCAACGCATCTTCATGGTCAAGCCACTCTTGCTGGAGGGTTTTGAGAACCACCATGTGACCATCTCGCCAGGCAATAAACGTATTATCCCCGGTCCCTAGCGGTTTAAGAATATGGTACTGGCCGATTTGCCGCCAGACTTTGAGCGGTAAACCACAATCGGTGCAAACTAACGATCCTTTGTTCGCAGGTGAGTTTTGACAGCTGCCAGCGGGCTGTGATCCGTCATTCGTGCAGGGATACTGAAAGCGACGCTGCTCATCTTGAGGATGTTTAGGAAAAGAGGTTTGCCCCGTCACTTGAAATTTTTGATCGGCGCTTTGAGCGGGTGGCTCCGAGCTGGGTGATACGGCAACAGCTTCGGCAGACTCCTCTACTGAAACTTGAGATTGTATCTTTGCTGAACTAGGGGCTGCAGTGACTTCAGGGTGATTGTACTGTTCGCTTACCGCACCACTTCCATCAATGTGAATTTGAATATTAGGTCCCGATCGTGCGAGTCGCATGATGTTGCCATCAGCTAGAGGAGCTTGATGGACCCGTTTGCCATCTAGATAGGTACCGTTGGTG
The DNA here is from genome assembly GCF_000018105.1 of Acaryochloris marina MBIC11017. Classification (GTDB taxonomy): domain Bacteria; phylum Cyanobacteriota; class Cyanobacteriia; order Thermosynechococcales; family Thermosynechococcaceae; genus Acaryochloris; species Acaryochloris marina. The sequence goes on along the minus strand of NC_009925.1, from coordinate 2,678,423 downwards.
CCAATATTCACGACTTCCCATTGGGCTCCGGTTTGTCGCAGTTCGACATGATAGCGGGAGACAACGGCGCTATACAAGACAACATGGTTGTCTACCGCTCGACCAATTCGGATGACGGGATCTTGCTCAAAGCTCCAACTTTGAACGGGAGTGGATTGGACAGGATGTAAGAGCGTTAGAGTAATCACGTTATCAGTTAAGTTGGAATAGAAAAGTGACTAAATTGCCTTTACCCAAAGCGATTCGATCACCGACGCGTAGACGATGCCGATTACCAGGTAACAAAGGAATACTGTTGATGTAGGTCCCATTTGAGCTGCCGACATCTTCAATAAAATAATGACCCCCTTCAACCCGAATATCCGCATGAACGCGAGAAACAACTTCAGCATTTGGGAACCCTGACACGTCGATGTCGGGCGGCACTCGATCGTTAGGTTTTCCCATATGAATTTTATCCAGTGTCCAAGGCAGATCAATCACTGTGTTGGTCTGAACATGGACTAGCTGAATGGTTTGCTGTTGGAGTTGAGTTCGGGGCGTACCCGGCGACTCGTTATCCCCATAGGCTGAAGAAGGAGGTGGCGTTTCTTCAAACTGAGACAAATTGTTGTCCAGGACAGGTAAATCCGCGGCTAATGATGGTTCTGCTAAGGGTTCCTGCGATACTAAATCCGGCATGACGAGCGGATCAGGGGGTTGAGGATCGGGAAAAATAAATGGGTTCTCTGGAGATGCGGGTTCGGGTTTTGCTGTCTCGGTGGTGAGAGCGATAATTTCATCTAAGTCGTTGGGATCGTCTTGTAGATTAAAACCACATTGACCGCAGAATTGTGCGCCTACCTGTATGGATGCACCACAGTTGGGACAGCTGCTAGTGGAAGGTAATGCAGTCTGACAGGCCTCACAGGTCGCTGCGCCATCGGCATTTTGGTGGAGACAATTGGGACAAATAATCATAGGTTGTAGTTATTTCCCCCGTCAAAAAATTCCCCGATCATAGTCAAATTTAGGCGGCCGATAAGACTTATCGAATCGTTAGCTCAATAGGCGATAAAACGTCCCAGCAATGTCTGTACAAGAGAGGCTTTTTGAGATACAAAAAAGACTGCTTTTCACATAGTACACGAGATATTCATGGCAACTATGGTCCGCAACCTGGGTTGTTAAACCCTACAGCCACTCAGCAACTCTGTCTTCAGACGTTTTGATCTTGCCTCATTGAGTGTACCCATTTGTGGTGCTTAATCTGATCCTCAGATTTGATAGGGTTTCTGGGGCCAAGGCGGTCCGTATCAGGAATCAGCTATAGATACTTCTGTAGAGGTTCTCCTGCCGCAGTGTCCAGTAGCCATGAGAGTTTGCCGTGAATTGGTTGGATTAAACGAGCGGGATAGTGGGTTGCATCAGCTGTCTCCGCAAAAATTTCCGTTAATGCGTCTTGTTTATTTGCGCCGGTTGCTAAAAAGAAAATACATCGAGCTTGGTTGAGAACAGGGACGGTTAAAGTTAATCGAGGTTGACCGTCTTTATTGCCAACGGTAACGTTGCGATCGCACACTTGTAACGCCTCAGTATGGGGAAATAGACTAGCGGTATGTCCATCAGGTCCCAGACCTAGCAAGACAATGTCAAAGCGGGGAAATTCTTTGGGACCTGTGCCAAAAAAAGTCTGCAGCTGCTGGTTATAGGTTTGAGCCGCCTCCGCTGGATCGGCGGCTTGGGTTGGCATAGGATAAATATTGGTGGGGGGAATGGCGACATGGTTGAGCCAGGCTTTGGTGGCCATTCCGGCGTTACTTTGCGGATCAGAAATCGGCACATACCGCTCGTCTCCCCAAAAGATGTGGATATTTTGCCACGGGAGATCTTGTTGGGCGAGTTGCTCATACAAGGGTTTGGGCGTGTTGCCTCCGGCTAAGGCAATGGTGCAGCGTCCTCGTTGTGCGATCGCATCTTTGATTTCAGCGAGGGTCAGTTCTAAGGCACGTTCAATTAACTGGGATGGATCAGCAAAAACTTCAATATTAGGTTTCATTCAATTAGCTCCGACTGCCAAAGAAAAGATCCGTTTTAACCGTTAGCACTTGGGGCGGAGTGGCATCCGGTGGATAAACATAGTCCACCTGGACCAACCGCCGTTCATCTGGTTTGAGCTTTAACGTCACAAGAGGCTGACTTTTTTCACCTTGTTTTTGGACGAGATGAAAATAACGCAATTGGGAGTTGCCGTCATCGTCTTTGTACCGTACCCGTACGGTACCCCGGAAAAAGACTGGAGCAGTTTTTGATCGCCAAAAATTAAGACCCACTCCTTTGCGGTCATGTTTAAGGGGCGTTTGAATTGCAATATCGACCTGCCGAGGTTTTTTACTGGGGTTATGGAAGGGTAGAGTTAAATCGTAATGGACCCCGTAATTCCCATGGGCTAGGTAAGCGGTATCAGGATATCTCACGAGCATCGGTGCACTTTGAACCTGTCCGGTCCCAAACGTTCCTCGCTGTAGCGTGCTCAATCCATAGGCAAACGTGCGACCGGGCCTAGGTATGGTTAACTGCTTGCTGGTGAAATCATCTGTGATTTGTGCTTTCCAGAGGGAACCTCGACTGACACCCGCAACACGACCATAGAAAAATGGATCAGTTCTTTGGCGTAAAGGGGAGGGAGGCTTGTCCCGAGGAGAGAGCAGCTCACCATTAATTAACAGTTTTTCCCAATCTTTCTTGGTCGGAATTTTTTCAGTTCCATTTTGATTTAGGGGCGCTAACATGGCCATACTGGCGGCATATACAGGGCCACTGCTTTGTAAATGAGCCAGGGTTGAGCGAGTATTGGAAGACGGCGCAATATTTTTGAGAGGAGATTTCGCCGCATTTAGCTTCAGTAATTTTTGGGCTTTGGGACCCCGGACTGGCTTTTTGGCCGATAAGCTAGGCACTGGAATAGGTAAGTTCATCAGCATTTTACTTTGGCCAGGGCGTAAGTAGATGACTGGTGGCCAATGGGTTTGGCGGCGTCCTCTTAGGATTTGATCGACGACTCGTCCACCTGGTCCAGAAAAAACCTTGCCCAAATCATTGCTGACCTGAGGTGGCAGGGCAATATAAGGCGCATCAGGATTGCCTAGAAAGGTTGCTGAATGGAGGACCTTAATCGTAATACTGCGGGTGCGGCTGGGGTTAAATAACAGGATGCCTTTATAAAGGGTGGGGGTATCATCCGGGCGATTAGTCTTGGCCACGTGATGGGCAAAAATATCAAATCGACCATTAAAGGCAAAATTGAGATGGGCCTTGGTTTGACGCTTACCTCGGGGTGGAAATGTAGACAGCAAAATCCCAGACCGTCTGACCACTTCAGGGCTGTTGCTGTTGAAAACAGGGACTGTATCGAGCCGACCAGGCAGGGTACGAAACTCAATCCCTTGCCGTGATGCTTGCCGATTCGTTTGGCGCTTCAAAGAAGGGCGAGACGCTTGGCCAACCCACCCATCCCGATCTGAAGAGAGTTGGGGTTGGATATTTGCCTGGAATAAAGGTTGAGGGGTCTCTAAAGATAAGTTGGGCTGTTGGATCCATAAAGTGGCAAACAGAGGCAGCATTCCGTCAACGATCTCAGAAACATCAATCCAGGCATTCTTTCTATGTACCCATAGAAGTTTTAATTGCCTTGACAAGTATAGCTCAGAATAATTTTCAGCAGTATCTGTTTTGAATAGTTCACTACTTATAAATCCTAGCGATTTTTTCAATATTGATAAGAAGAATGTATCTCTACATTTATAGATTTCGATGTAGATAGAGGAGATTGTATAGTCATCTCTATTTGTGCTTATGAAGAAACTCCAGTGAATCCTTATACCGTCAGTATGACGTGGAATTCTGAAGCAGGCCAATGATTAAAAGAGATACTAAGGATTAAGAATACTAAACAGTCTTGTAAATAATTATTTCGAGCGATTTTTAGATATTAAGATGTTCGACGCTATCAAAGATGCTTGCTATGTCAGATATTGAGCTGCCATCATAGCTTGACTCCACACCCTAGAGATTTTATATATGGTGATACATCATTACAGCTTATTAATAGACAAAAAAGCTGAAAAAAGCAGGCTAAATAATATCTTCCTGAAAGATAAAGGCTGAGGTTAATATGGCGAAAATTATTTTTTCTATATATTAAAAGTAAATTATTTTAAGTTTCAAGCCAGCTCCGAAAAAAAGATACTTTAGCTATGTTCAGATTCAAAGTTTCTCGCCGCTTAAGATAAACATTGGATCGACAGCGGCAAACAATTGGCGTGTGCCCCGCGTCTCCAAACGATTGATGACGGACTGAACGACTTCAATGTTGCGAGCACGCAGGGAAGAAAAGGTTTCAGAAATGACATACAGCGTTTCCAGACTAGATGCAGAGGCAACCAAGCGGCCATTGGTTTGTAGATGACTCCATGCTGTTTTCAGCAGATCCTGCATGGGGTGCCCCCCTTCTATACAAATTCGGGTGGGTTGAGGTTGGAGGTCGTCCAAACAGCCGGGAGCATTTCCTTGAATAATATCGACATTTTTGACTGCAAATTGATCACAATTCGCTTGGATCAGATTAACCACTTCTTCATCTCGTTCGATGGCAATAATTTGTCCCTGTGGGCAGAGTAAGCCTGCTTCGACAGGAATGGTGCCGGTTCCTGCTCCAATGTCCCACAGCACTGTATCCGTCGTGAGTCGCAATTGTGAGATTAACAATAAGCGTGTATCGCGCTGAGTCATGGGGATTCCAGGTAAACGCTCAAACAGTTCATCTGGAATGCCAGGACTGGTATAGGGCCAAGGAGAAGAAGGCATAGGTTGTCCCAGTGTGCTCACGGTACTACTCTCTCACAACCTTTAAGGTCTGAAAGCGCAGATCGCTACACCCTGTAATGATGCCTCCTTGTTGTTTGAGTTGTAATAGCCAGTCTAAATCTTGTTTCTGAATTCTTTCTCCAGGAAGCAGAATAGGGATGCCCGGTGGATAGGGACAAATACTTTCGGTACTGATCCGGTCGACGGCCTTGAGAACTGGAACGACTTCTGAAGAATACCAATAGGCCTCCCTGGGCGATAGCACGGGTAAAGCAATAGGTAGTTTGTTTGTTGAGTAGGCCAGAGAGCTGGGATGTAAAGGAGGGTGGTATAACTCTCGTAATGCGCAGAGTAATTGGTCAATATCATCCTCAGTATTGCCCAATGTAATTAAGAAGGTGAGATGGTCTGGCGTGATCAGCTCTGCTGAGATGCGATAGGTATCAATGAGGGTTTGATCGAGGTCATAGGCCTGGTCACCAAATGGCTCAATAGGAATGGTTAGGCGTGTCTGATCGAGGGCAATACAGCCAGGGGTAGTGCCTATTGGATCCCATGGACGATAGTTGGGCAAATGGTTCAGTTGAGTATGGGCTTTATTGGCCAGAGTTAAGACCTGCTCCATGACGTTCAGGCCAGCATGGGCTAATTGGTGGCGGGTAGCATCTAAAGAGGCCAGAAGCAGATAATTAGGACTGGTAGATTGCACGAGCTGTAGGGTTTGGCTCAGCCGTTTTCGATCGATGAGAAGACCCTGAACATGCAGCATGGCCGCTTGTGTCAAGGCTCCTAGCATTTTGTGGGTGGATTGTACAACCAGGTCTGCACCTGCGGCGAGAGCAGATTGAGGGAATTGAGGATGAAAAGCAAAATGGGGACCATGGGCTTCATCGACAATCAACGGAATGTCATGATCATGGGCAAACGTAGCGATAGCCGATACATCTCCACAAACCCCTTCATAGGTTGGATGGATTAAGAAGATAGCCTTAGTCTGAGGATATGTCTCGAACGCCAGCTGAACATCCTGAACCGATAAACTATGGGCTAAGTTGAGCTGGCTATCCAAGGTCGGTTGTACAAAAATGGGGACTGCGCCAGACAGTACTAGCCCAGAAATTACAGATGTATGGAGATTCCTCGGCACGATAATCTGAGCACCTGGGCCACAGACGGTTAGCAATGCTGCCAGAATCCCACAGGTCGACCCGTTGGTTAAAAACCAGGTCTGCTCAGCCCCAAAGAGTTGAGCAGCGAGTACCTGAGCCTCTAGAATGGCTGCTTCAGGGGCAAAGAGATTATCTAATTCAGGTAGTTCAGGCAGATCGGCTGAACCTAGAGCGGATCCAAAGTGCTGCAGAATCGCAGCGGGCAGCCCCCGCCCTCGTTTATGGCCAGGGGTGTGGAACGCAATTTGATTTGAGTGGGCACTGTCCTGTAGCGCTTGCCATAAGGGAACTTGCTGTTGATTCACGCTCATGTAAAGGGTTTATGCATGTTTTAATGGCAAAGGATTATGAGTCACATTTGCATCACTTTTAGAGATGCTTATGTTGTCTTCATAATGTGTTTGAGCCCATGATTTGAGTTATCCCTTCCCATGTTAAGAGCTGGTATTGTTGGGCTACCCAACGTTGGTAAATCAACCCTGTTTAATGCCTTAGTCGCGAATGCCAAAGCTGAGGCTGCTAATTTCCCTTTTTGTACGATTGAACCCAATGTGGGCGTGGTCTCTGTTCCTGATCAGCGCTTACAAATTTTATCTGAATTGTCGAATTCGGCCAAAACGGTGCCCACCCGGATCGAATTTGTAGATATTGCTGGGCTGGTGCAGGGAGCCAGCCAAGGCGAAGGCTTAGGGAATCAATTCTTGGCCAATATCCGTGAAGTTGATGCCATAGTGCATGTGGTGCGCTGTTTTGATAGTGACGATATTATCCATGTTGCAGGTTCAGTAGACCCTATGCGCGATATAGAAGTGATTAATTTGGAGCTGAGCTTGGCAGATCTAGCCCAAATTGAGCGACGAATGGAGCGAACTAAAAAGACTGCTCGTAATAACAAAGAAGCCCAAGCCGAACTAGAAATCTTAGAAAAGCTCAGAGCCACTTTGAATGCAGGACAGCCAGCACGTCAGGCTGAGTTAAGCCCTGAAGAAAAAGAAGTGATTAAGTACTTGGGCTTGCTAACTCTGAAGCCAATTATTTATGCAACCAATGTGTCTGAGGATGATTTGGCGACAGGGAATAAATGGGTAGAACAGGTGCGTGGGATTGCAACGGCCGAGTCAGCGGAAACCGTGATTATGTCTGCCCAAGTTGAATCTGAATTAGTGGAACTAACGGATGAAGAGCGTCATGATTTTCTTGAAGCCTTGGGCGTTGAAGAGGGGGGCTTAACATCTCTTATCCATGCTACCTATAAGCTTTTGGGGCTACGAACCTACTTTACATCTGGTCCTCAAGAGAGTCGAGCATGGACGATACCTATCGGCACAAAAGCTCCTCAAGCTGCTGGGGTCATTCATACCGACTTTGAGCGGGGATTTATTCGGGCAGAAACCGTTGGTTATCAAGACTTAGTGGAAAATGGATCGCTCACTGCTGCTAAGGAAAAAGGGTTAGTCCGCAGTGAGGGTAAAGATTATCTTGTGCAAGAAGGAGATGTAATGCTCTTTCGGTTCAATGTTTAACCGCATTCTTCATGTCTTGCACTTTCAGGCTAGAGACACGACATAGAACCCAAAAGCCTTAATAGCCAGCATTTAGGGTTTAGTCGGGAGCGACCTTCAATAGTAAATATCCCAAACCAATACCCACTAAGATCAGCGAAAAACAAAGAAATGCTGTAGTGAAAATTTCTCCGGCCATAATTAATCGATCCTAAAACTTGTTCCAAAATCATTGCTCACTATTCAGTTAAGCATACTCGGGTGCCATGTTCTCGGGTCTGGACTGATGAATGAGGGTTAAATTTTGGGTTTAGACAGAGAAGCCTGCACAAGGTGATTAAGTTCCATGTCATAATAATTCACAAAGATTTCTAGGATTGTGGAAATTCCACGAATTTAGGTCATGTCTACTGAGACGGATTCAAATGAAGAAGTAGTACCTGTTGATCGGTTTGAATGCCGATCCTGTGGGTACATTTATGAGCCTGATGAAGGTGACAAACGCCGTAAAATTCCGCCAGGAACGTTGTTTGATCAACTTCCTGATGATTGGAAATGCCCTGTATGCCGAACTCCTATGGAGCAATTTGTCAATATTGGGCCGGTAGGTGCCCCTTCGGGGTTTCCTGAAAATCTAGGCTATGGCTTTGGGGTTAATGCAATGACCCCAGGCAAAAAAAACCTGCTGATTTTCGGCACATTGTTGCTGATATTCCTGTTCTTACTCAGCTTCTATTCTTCAGGCTAAGTTGTAACAACTCGTTCCCTTACCCATCCGCGAAGAGATGCTTTGTGCCAATTGCAAAAATCCTAATTACTCAATTGGCTGGTACGCTATCGCCCGTTCAAAAACAAGATGATAAAAGCAATTCTAAAGACTTCAAGGCAATGGATATCTATCATTGCCGCTCTATTTTTCTTAACTGCCTGCAACAGCCTGCCAGTTTTGGATTCCCTTTCTTGGGAAACCGTCGCATTGCCGACTGACTCTACTGTCTTAGACGTCGATTTTGCGTCTCCAGACCATGGTTGGCTAGTGGGAACCAGCTCTGCCCTCTTAGAAACCTTTGATGGGGGTAAATCTTGGGAGCAGCGTCCTCTTGCCCTAGGAGACTTAGATTACCGCTTTTCATCCATCAGCTTTTCTGGTGATGAAGGTTGGATTGTGGGTGAGCCCTCTATTCTGCTCCATACGACAGATGGCGGAAAGTCTTGGTCACGGGTGTCTCTCAGTACCCAACTCCCTGGGACTCCTTATCAAGTGACTGCTTTAGGGCCCAAATCGGTAGAGATGATCACCGACCTTGGTGCTATTTACCGCACTCAAGATGAGGCTCAGCATTGGACAGCCTTAGTTGAAGAGGCTACGGGAGCAACGCGAAATATTAACCGTTCGGAAGATGGTAAGTATGTCGCCATTTCTTCTCGGGGAAGTTTTTATACCACGTTTTATCCTGGCGAGACCTCTTGGCAAAGCCATGATCGGAATGGTGCTAGACGGATTCAAACCATGGGATTTGATCCGAATGGCAACCCTTGGATTTTGAACAAAGGTGGACAGGTTCAATTTAGTAACGGGTTTCTCGAAGATGGAGATTATGCCTGGGACGAAGCATTTACCCCTGGCACTAACAAAATTGGACTCTTAGATTTGGCTTATCGGACTCCTGATGAAGTTTGGATCTCAGGGGGGAGTGGCACATTACTTTGTAGCCTAGATGGTGGCCAAACTTGGCAGAAAGATTCGACGGTAGAGGATGTGCCATCCAACCTCTACAAGATTATTTTTGTCTCATCTGACCAAGGGTTCATTATTGGGCAATCCGGAACGCTATTGCGTTTCATTGCTCCCCCTAAAGCATCTGCTTAGAGGGTATTCAGTCCTCCGCTGTCTTCTTGTTTTGATGGTTAGCGGAAGTAAACTTCAGGTTTTACTTGTGGGACGTCCGATGGTTTCGTATGATTAAGTATCATGACTGTGTTCATAGGAGGTGTTTGAATTGTCTGGTAGAACTGGTGAACGACCCTTTGGTGATATCGTTACAAGCATTCGTTATTGGATTATCCATACCATTACGGTACCTATGCTGTTTTTAGCAGGATGGTTATTCGTAAGCACAGGTCTGGCTTATGACGTGTTTGGAACGCCAAGACCTAACGAGTACTTTGACCAAGCTCGACAAGGGCTACCTTTGGTTACTGACCGTTATGAAGGTAAGCAACAAATTGATGAATTTACAAAAGGATTATAGTTATAACAATGACCAGTAGACTTTCAAAAGAACCGGTTACATATCCAGTTTTTACAGTGCGTTGGTTGGCTGTTCATACCCTAGGTGTCCCGGTTACCTTCTTCCTGGGTGCAATCGCAGCTATGCAGTTCATTCAGAGATAGGAGACGTTAATGGCAACACCCAATCCGAATAAGCAACCCGTAGAGTTGAATCGTGCATCGCTCTTTATTGGCTTGCTGCTTGTTCTTGTTTTAGCTTTATTGTTCTCAAGCTACTTTTTTAACTAACATAAAATTCCGTTTATCCATTTGATAAGCGTTTTTGAGAACAAACTATTCTATGCATAAACTTTGCTGGTAATTTTAGGAGGAAAAGTCTGTGGCAGATGGAAAAGTTCCATTATGGCTAGTAGGGACAGTCGCAGGGACCGCCCTCATTGCAATTGTAGGTCTCTTTTTCTATGGAGCATATGCAGGCTTGGGTTCTTCCCTGTAAGCTAGCATTTTTGCGATATCTAAAAGGGGAGTCAGTTAACTGACTCCCCTTTTTAGTTAAGATGCTTGTTATGGCTTCTTGCTATACGTAGCCGTCCAGTAAGGAAGGTCGGCTATATGAAATACATGGCATGAGTTGATGGATTAAGCCCCATCCATTATCCTTCACGTTCAACATAATAAAAGAAGGCCGTCATAGCAGCTCCGCCACCGATTAAAACAACTAGAGGCGTCATAATTGCAGGTAAAATGTCGCTGATCATAATCAAAGTCCTATGAAAATGGGCAAAACGATAATACAGATCATCTAGCAAACTTAGCAAAAAAAGGCTAAGAGTCTAAGCATAAATTTACTGTACTACTCCAGCTTTTTTATTATCTGGTGCGAGGGCGACCGAATCAAGTTTCTGTAATATGATTCATCGTTACCTTTATTACCGTAAGTAGGTCCGCAACATCTCCTATGAAGCGAAATAATCGAACATCGAACCGTATGGCTAAGGTTTTTAGCGATGCGTCTTTTCTCCAGGTGTTGCATTGGTTTCAAGGGACTGTTGCTAAGATTTTGTCCCTAGCGCTGATCATTGTTATTTTTTTCGCGCTTTTCGATCTTGGATTTAAGGTTATTCAGGAATTATGGACAGAACCTGTTGGCTTCTTTCAGTCAACCCTACTAGAGATTTTTGGCTTATTCCTTAATATCCTGATTGCTTTAGAGCTGTTAGAAAATGTCCAAGCCTATCTCGATCATCAGGGTGTTCAGGTTCAGTTGGTGGTTGCCACTGCTTTAATCGCTGTAGCGCGCAAATTGATTATTTTCGACTTTGCGAAATCGTCCGGTTTCGATCTGTTAGGGTTGGCAGCAGCCATATTCTCCCTATCGGTCAGTTATTGGTTAGTGTGTCAACTTAAAAAATAGTCAATCTAAGGATATTAGTGCTGTGGCACAAACTCTTTTAATTAGTGGTTCAGATACAGAAATTGGCAAAACCATTGTTACATCTGCCTTATTGGCCTATTGGCAGATCTATAGACCAAATGAAAAGATTGCAGTCTGTAAGCCAGTACAATCTGGATTGGGAGATCGGGAATGGTATACCGAGGTCTTTGATCTGAACCAGCCCCCGGAAACCTTGAACCCTCTTTATTTTGAGCAACCGCTAGCGCCTCCCTTGGCGGCAAAACGAGCTGGTCAGGTTGTGGATTTATTACCTGCTTGGCAAGCGGTTCAACAGTTGCAGTCTCAGTTTGACTGGGTGTTAGTTGAAGGGGTTGGTAGTTTAGGCTCTCCAGTGACAGATGAGTTGATTGTGGCGGATATTGCTCGAGATTGGCGATTGCCCATTGTCTTAGTGGTGCCGATTAGATTGGGATGTGTGGGGCAAGCGGTTGCTCATGTGGCTTTAGCACGACAGTTTGGACTGGATGTAAAAGGCATTGTTTTGAATGCTACGGGGGTATTATCCACGGAAGAAATTCAGCAATGGGCACCGGCTGATATGATACAAGCCTTGACCCAGGTGCCAGTGATTGGACAGGTGCCTCATTTGTCTGATCCAACGAATCGAGCAGCACTGGCTGAGGTAGCCTCTGGGTTAGATTTAGAGATGTTAGGCTCGCTTAGCTATGCGACTCAAGATTGCCAGCGAAACTTCCAGGATAAATAGAGAGGTAACTGGTAAAACTCTGCCAAAACCCATAAGGCGATTAAGCCATGGGTGAAGCCCACGATGCCAATCCAGAGTAACGGAAAGGAATGGGCAGAGCTGTCTAACGGTGGAAACATATGGTGCATAAGCCATAAGACTGTCGGGGGGAGTATAGTAAGACCGCCACACAGAATCCAGATTCCCAACGGAAAATCAATATCGGGGTGATGTAGAGGACGCCAGTGTTGCCGAGTCCAGCGCCAACCAAGGGCTGGGGTTCGATCGGCTAGACAAATAGATTGCTGGTTGAGGTTGGCTGAAAAAATGTGATGGCAGGTGCTACAGGCAAAGGCATCCATTAAAACTAGGCGGTCTAATTTTCCCTTACGACAGACCGGACAAGGATAGCTCTGTTCATAATCCAACTTTGCAGGGAAGATTTGAGCCATGGTGAGGATGCCAGTAAAAGGCCATCACCAATATTACACCTATCGTTGAGTAATGGCCGTTCCATCAGATACGAAATCTAAAATGACGGGACGGCTACTCGCTCAGCTTAAAACATATATGGAGGAACTGCCTATGGTAACTCAGGTCACCAAGGCGAGTGTTGAATCAGTTTTGTTGTGTTTGTAAGGATTAAGCTTGGGTGTTTGTCTGGAGTTGCAGTAGTAGCGACTCGATTTGGGCTTTAATCTCTAAGTATTCAGCTTGGTGATCAGACTTATAGACATGCTTGACAGTCTCAAACAGGCGAGCATCATTGCTGTTGATAGAACTGATGGGAACAGACTGCTGAGTTGCGGCTGGTTTAGAAATGATTGTTGGGCTAGTCATTTATACTCATCTACCTGCTGCTTTGGGCCACCATTCTAGATCGAAATCTTCCCTAAATTGAGACCCCTATAGAACACTTTCTAAATTGCCTCATGGGGTTGGGGTTGCAGCTTGCGGACTATGGAGATGCAATTTTAGAAGGTGGGATATCAGCAGAAGACGTGGAAGTGTCCTGAGCACCTTCAATGCGGCGGGGTTCAGAATTGGTAAAGGCAATCAGGGTCTTCAGCTCTGAGATTAATTTTTCTTGTTCTCGGTGGTGGTGGTCTAAGCGTTTTAGGAGCGTTGAGACCTGTTCTGAGCTTTTACCTTTAGGCCATTTGTTGGGTTTGGAAGGACTTAAGGGGGCTGCCGTTTTTCCTAATAACCATCGCACCAAAGAATAGGGCGATTTGAAGATGGTGAATAGCAGATGTTTGATACCGCTGCTAATCCAGCCCAAGAGAATTTGGATAACTGCTAATAGGACTAAAAGGCTAATGATGGCCAGGATAGGGTGACCCACCATCCAAGAGAGGGCTGGGTAACTGGTGGATAAGCTTTGAAACCACCTGTCTAAGGCAGTTTGGACAGGATTGATTGCGAAGCTCACAGGCTGGAAAACCATACCAACTCCTCACCTAGGATATCTACAGTGATGTTGCGATAGTCGTGGGAATTAGCCTTACTATACGGCGTGGATACCGACAATTCCAAATCTTCGGTGGCGAATATTTAGCTGATTTAACCCGAGAGGCTGGAGACGGTTTCACTGGTAAGCTCGGTTACCTCAGCATTGACGGGTGTATCTTTGAGGGGCGGCAGCCGTAAGAGAAGGTGGGGCTTACCCATGCCGTAGGTTAAACGGTAACACCAGCTCAAAAGCTGTAGCCATAGATGGGGCCAATGCCGAGATAAAGGTTCTTGCCAACGCTGTAAAAGTTGGGGTAACCAGCCGCTAAAAAGAAAGGCGAGAATGGCGGTCCAGGTGAAGGTGAGGTAAGTGGGGACCCAGCTAAGTAATTCTTTTAGGCCAATGGCACGGGTAACCCACCAGGGAATTTTGGGCATGCGTATGCCCGCTTTTAGAATGGTGCGAGTCATAAAGAGCCAGCCCCCGCGATCTTTGATAAAGTCATCGACTTGATCGGGCGGTTCGGTGCTGAGAACGCCAAAAAAGGCATTGAGGATGGCGTTAATCCAATAGGGGGGTAGGGTGCTTTGGGGCTTAGCCATCATCCCGCGTGAGAAAATCCAGGTGGCGGCCAGATTGTCTTGGTAAGCATTGACCAGTCCAAGATCTTTGCCGGACAAGAGATTATTTTGTAGTGCGGTGTGCAATAAATGGGTGACCCGAGGGAGGTTGCGGACTAATGAGCCAAACCCGGTAAAGATCAGCGGAGAATTTAGGGATGCGGCATCGCCAATGGAGAGGATGCGATCGCATCCCGGTAACCGATCCTGAGCATTGCGACTAAAGCGTCCTGGAATATAGCCAAAGGCGGCTTTTCGCCATTCCAGCTGATCCAAGTCGCAGCGTCGATAATCTGGCAAACAGGCAAAGAAATCTTCAAAGAGTTCTAGCAGTGAACCGGGATTCTCTTTAGAAATTTGATGGTAATAGAACAAATAAATGGTGATATCGCTGCCTTCGCCAGGAAACATTTCCCAGATCAGTTGGCGACCGCGACTGGTATCACCATTCGTGAATAAAGGCTCACCATAATTTTGGTTCCAGACGCCTGGATCAAAGCCATTGTTAACCACGCCACCAATCGTTGGGCAAACACTATCAAAAGCCTGTCCGCCATTAATTTGCTGGGCAATTTGCGAGGCAGTCCCCATGGCATCGATTAGCAGTCGAGACTGCATATAAGACACGTGATCGGTGTTGAGGTCACGGACCTGAACGGTAACTGAGTCTGATTCTAAAAAGGCTTGCTCAAATTCTGTGCATTCAAAGATTTGTCCCCCAGCGGCCAGCAGTTTTTCTCCACAAAGCTGCAGCAGCCGATCACAGTCCATCGCTACATTGAGGACGGTCGGCGTATAGAGAACGGAAGATCGAGCGGCCGGTGGATTATTGCCGCTAAAAAATAGATTGAAATTATCGTGGTATTCGCGAGCAATTAACGTTTCTAGCTCATCTGCGGTCAGTAAACCGACATCCACTAGGGTTTGGAGTTCGCTACGAGAAATATTCCACTCCCGGTTCATGCGGCCAAATTTGATGCGCTCCACTAAAGCCACTTTGTAGCCCAAGCGAGCCATCATCGCTGCGGTCAAAGCCCCTAGGGCACCACCAACAATCACCATGTCCCAGGTTGAATCCGGTTCAGCAGGAGGGGCCGTATGGACAATGGGCTGAACGGTAGGCGGTTGAGGGCCGAGTTTGACCGTATCTCGCCAGCGTTTTTCCCACCAATAGGCGCGCTGCAAATCTGCCTCACCATTGGGAATATTCTGGAAGTACTTAGCAGTCAGTGGATAATGTGGGGCTAAAGCAGAAAAAATATCCGTTTGAGCTAGATCAATTTCTGGAAAAGGTTTGGGAGCGTAGGGAAAAGCAGATTTGAGTGTGGCTTCAAAGGAATGGATCCAAGCTTGTTGTCCAGGTAAGGGCTGATCTGACCATTGCATCACCTTTAAATAGGTGGTGTTTAGATGCTGCCATAGAAATACAACTAATTGTGCTGAGCCTGCTGTGATGTGGATCCCTGAAGTAGTGGGTGTGACAACGCTCGTGCCTAAGCCCAGCGTGTTCGCGGTTTGCTGATGCAACCACGTTTGAACGGCTGCCAGATCCGGCGTAGGAATTTCCAGGTAAAGAAGTTGTTTCATGAGTTGGGCAAGCCACTAAACAGCACGGCTTTGGGTGGCCTCGCGACGCCCGTAAAATACGAGCATCTGACCCAAAGGAGTGGAGGGGCAAAGCAGTTATCCATTAATCAGTGAATCTTATGCAAAGCATACCGTTTCATCGGAAACAACGGCGGAGATTGCTAAGCTTTGACACATTTGTTGGGGCTTGAGAGCTATGTGCGCGCCACTTTCAGGTAGATAGAAGGGCTCAAGAGATAGAATTTAGCGGCTAACGGTGGTGATAAATTGGGCCAGCCGTTCGATGCCTTGTTCGATACTCGTTTGGTCAGTGGCGTAGGATAGCCGAATGCATTGGTCGGCCCCGAAGGCAATGCCAGGCACAGCCGCTACATGACACTGTTCCAGCAAGGCTTCGCAAAATGCAATCGATCCTAACCCTGTAAAGCTAATATCCGGAAACATATAAAATGCTCCTTGCGGCTGGGGGCAGGTGACGCCGGGAATAGCCGTCAAAAGCTGAAACATCAACTGACGCCGTTGATCAAAGGCTTTGCGCATGGTTTCTACGCAATCTTGCGACCCTTCAAGGGCGGCGATGGCACCATACTGTGCAAAGGTGCAAACATTAGACGTACTGTGGCTTTGCAAGCGCCCCACGGCTCGAATCAGCTCTAATGGACCCGCAAGATACCCAATCCGCCATCCGGTCATTGAATATGCTTTGGCAAATCCATTGCTGATAATCGTGTGTTGAAAGGCGGCCTCACTCACTGCGCCTATACTCAGCTGTTCAGCGCCATCATATAAAATTCTCTCGTAGATTTCGTCTGATACGACCCAAATATTGGCCGCCACAATAATCTCTGCTAGGGCCGCAATTTCGGCCGGGGTGTAGACCATTCCCGTGGGATTAGAAGGAGAATTGAGGATTAAAAGACGCGTCTGGGGGGTGATAGCTGCTTGCAGTTGGGCAGGCGTGATTTTAAATCCAGTTTGAGCATCAGTGGCTAGAGTGATTGGGACTCCTCCAGCCAATTTCACCATTTCGGGATAACTGAGCCAGTAGGGGGCGGGAATAAGCACCTCATCACCAGGATTGAGAAGAACCTGCATTAAGTTATAGAGAGATTGCTTGCCCCCGTTTGTCACCAGCACGTTCTCTGTTTGGAAATTTAAGCGATTTTCTTGCTGTAATTTATGGGCAATGGCTGCTCGTAGTTGGGGCTCGCCTGGTGCAGGGCCATACTTGGTTTTTCCTTGATCTAAAGCTTGCTTCGCAGCAGCTTTGATGTGATCAGGGGTATCAAAATCGGGTTCGCCAGCACTAAAACTTAAAACATCAATACCGTCAGCCCGCATTGCTTTTGCTTTTGCTGAGATGGCTAAGGTCAAAGATGCAGACACCTGACCAATGCGGTCTGCCAGTTTCATGCTGACTCCGAGATTGAGGACGGGGGGCTATTTGGAATAGCATACCGCACCCTCTGAAGGAGCAAATCAGAATTCCCTCTTAAGAATTGAATCTTCTTCTGAGAGGGGGTTGAACGCCAGGGCAAGACCGATGCTATCTAGGCAAAACAAAGATTATGCTCTGTCTGGAAATCGCTCTTGGTAAAGGGTGGTGATGCGAGTGATCACCTGCTCAATCGTCATGCCATCCGTATTAATTTCCACAGCATCGTATGCTTTGCGCAGGGGAGCAAATTCCCGTTGGCTGTCCTGCTGATCGCGACTGGCAATCAGGTCTTCTAATTCTGATTGTGTCTGGGGGGGTAAGTTCTGATTCTTCAGATCTTGTTGACGACGACGGGCCCGTTCTTCAATGGAAGCCGTTAAGAAGATTTTGAGGCCTGCGTCAGGAAAGACATTGGTGCCAATATCTCGACCTTCGGCAATCAGGCCACCCTGACGACCTAATCGTTGCTGTTGTTTAACGAGAGCTTCTCGTACTGGGGGTTGGGCAGCAACGGCTGACACCAGTGCTGTTACGTCTGGAGTACGAATGGCTTGGGTGACCTCCTGGTGGTTGACCCAGACCTGGGGCTGCTGCTGAGGATCTGCATGGGGCTTGAGCTCGATCTGGCAATCTTCGACGAGATCTGCGATCGCAAATGGGTCTGATACCTCAACCTGTTGGTCTAGGGCCAGCCAAGCGACGGCGCGATACATGGCCCCCGTGTCTAGATATTGCAATCCTATAGCTTGGGCACAGCGACGGGTGACCGTTGATTTGCCCGCCCCAGCTGGCCCATCAATGGCCAGGATGGGTAAGCGGGCATCCAAAAGCATATTGTCGATCAATCGGGCCGAGCCGACCCGGGCGGCAATGGCGACTAGACCTTGGGTGGTGATCTGTTCTAACGGCTGTAACGTCACAGGATCGACCAGATCAATATACTCCACCTCTACCTGGGGTCCTTTAGCTAATGTTTGGGCCACGGTGGCGAGAACAGAGTTGCGATCGCAACTTCCCCCCTGAAAGGTGTGTCTAGCAGCTTGCAAACTGTGGTGCAAAATGGTGGCTTGTTGTGCTTCTTGGGCATTTAAGTACTGATTGCGAGAACTTAAAGCTAAGCCTGTCGCGTCCCTAATCAGCTTGCAGGGGACAATTGTGACATCTAGATTGAAGTCCTGAACCAGACGCTGAATAATTGCCAGCTGTTGCGCATCTTTTTGGCCAAAGTAAGCCCGAGTAGGCTGGACAATATTCAGCAACTTCAAGACAATGGTTGCTACCCCGGTGAAATGATCGGGGCGATGGGGCCCACAGAGATATTCTGTAAGAGACGCAGGCGGAATCACCTGGGTGAGGGGAGCGTCGGCGAGAAGGGTGTCTGTAGATGGGGCGAAAATAGTATTGACTCCCTGTTCTTGGCATAAGGCTTGGTCTTGATTTAAAGTTTGCGGGTATTCGGTCAGGTCTTCATGGGCGGCAAACTGAAGCGGGTTGACGAAAATGCTGACAATCACACATTGATTTTCTTGGCGAGCCCGCTGAATCAAGCTGAGATGCCCTGCATGCAATGCTCCCATGGTCGGCACCAACCCAATCTGACCAATGACTGTACTGGAAGGGCTGGCGCCTGTATTAAGGTTGCCAGGAAAACAGCGCAAGAAATGACGCAGTCCTGACACCGTTCGAATAATAGGCACATTGTCCATGACAGTTAGAAAAAAAGGCAGACGACAGGGCCAGTTCCTTGACGAGGTGCTTTGGCAAAGCGATTGGGATGACTGGTCTCTAAGCTAGTGTATCGTCTGGTGGTTGACGGTGTTGTCAGCCTAGGGTGGGGAAGATGAAAAGAGTAGAAATGCTAAAAGCCATGCCATATAAGTTTTTAGGCAATTAATCCTAGGTTAAATCACAAGATTAGGATCGAGCATAGAACTGCTGAAGCATGGTGTTGAATTTGGAAAAGTCAAAGCTCCGGGGATCGGATCGCTCGCCAGAACGATCGACTTTTGCATGGGTGGTGATGCGTTGGCTGGGAACCCCTGTGCGGGCAATGAGCCAGGCAAGAGATTGGTACTGAGACTCTGAATAGCCCCCGTGGCTGGGGCCATTGTGATTACCGTCCGGCGGAGTTTCCAAGGCAATGTGATAGGCGAAGTTATTGACGGAGGCCGGTAGGTCTGGATTCGTTTTGACGGCTTCAGGACCATTAGCACCGATAAATACGGAGTTGCCTGCACCAAAGGCTCGATGCTCAGGAGGGACAAGATAGACGATAGTCCCATCGAGAAAAATTAAGGCATGGTAACTGGCCTGGTCTTCATCCCGAGGATGGGGCGTTTGAAAGTGACGGATGGCGCTCATGCCAGAACCCACCGTTTCATGAAGAACAATCAGCCAGTTGTTTTGTACCGATTGGCCTTGAACGTTTTTGGCGAATCGTTCTCCGTAGTTTGTGGGATGAACGGTTGCTTTCACCTCTCTAGGTTGCGCAAAGGCAGAAGAAACGCTAGCCAGAGGACGCTGAGGAACAGGGGGCTGGGGCGTAATGGGTGCTGGATTACTAGGGGCTGGTTCAGGGGTAAGAGGGGCGGTCGGGGGGACAACCTCTGGATCAGCCAAGACAATATCTGACTGCACGTCAGGTAAGTTCTCCGGCGTGGGAGCGGAGAGAGTTGAGGGAGTGGGGTCTTTAGGGGCGGCTGATGTGGAAGCAGATTCTTTCTCAGTCACACTCCAAAACCCGAATGCACTGGTAATGAGGCCAGCAGCAATGGATAAAACAAGGGTTAGGAAAACGTTGCTTTTAGTCATGGTTGATAGGTCTTCCCAACTGAATTTGCAGAATTAAGGGGCCAGCAGCCATATGGATGGGTACAAATCCCTTGAGAATGACGTCAAGGTGTAGACACTAATATCTATTTATAAAGATCATATACGTCAAGAAACTATAAAAAAGTCAACAATATCACTTTTTCTGCAGATGAAGCGCTAAAAACGACCTAGGCTTCATAATCTTGTATGCCCATTTTGCAAGAGAAGTTAAACGATTTGGGCAGGCTGGAGGTAGCTCATTAGGGTATCGACAATCAGGGAGCTATGAGTCTGAAAACAAGATGGGTTTGGCAAAGTTGCATGGCTTTGTGCCTATGGGGGAATGCCATGGGTGGGGCTTTAGCCCAGCCGATTCTCTCAGGAGAGATGGCGGATCAGATAGGGGTTCGGTCGGAAGAGAAAGCGATGACTCCTATGGATCCTGCTTTAGTATCGGCCATAGTCCAGTTGCAAGGACTGAAGGTGCCTGAGCCTCAGGTACAGGGGCGCGCTCGATTGCCCCTGTTCGCGTTGCCAGGCACGTCTGTTTATACCGTGAAGGCTCAATTGCGGGAGCTGTCAACCCAATGGTTAGTGGATACTGGAGCGTCCACCTCAATGGTGGCCACACCTGTCGTTGAGACACTGGGCCTAAAAGGAACGCCTATCCCCAATCAACGGCTGTCCTTTGCCGTGGCAGGGAATGACTGTCCCAATATGAATGCGACGCTCCAGCAGCTCCCCCCACTAACGTTGGGCCAGCTCCAGGTCAAAGGACTGCATAGTCTGCAGTTTGCCAATACGGTCATTCCCGCAGAATTGTCTGGGGTCTTAGGAATGGATGTGTTGAGGCAGTTTGATTTACATTTGCACCCCGGCAAAGCAACCCTGAGCTTATTGCCACCAACGCCCTTGCCTGTCGATGAGATCGCAATGGCAGTACCCCTCCAGGAAAAACTAGGGGTGATGGTGGCACAGCTCTATATGAATGGGAAAGGGCCATTTCGGGTGTTGCTAGATACGGCGGCGGACAGCACCTTTATTTCTGAGCAGGTGGCAGCAAAGCTCAACTTGGATACAGCCACGTTAAGTCCGATTCAAATTCGGGGATTTTGTGGTTTGGAAGATGCGATGCGATCGCAACTGGACTCTGCTACCCTTCATCATCATCAGCAGCGCGATATAGATGTGATCGTTTTATCTTCCAGCATTCTCAAAGTACTGAAAGTAGACGGTATTCTGGGTCAAAACTTTCTTCGCCACTATCAGCAATATTGGCGGTTTAATTCGGAGTCAAAGAAGGGCAGCTTGTTACTGGTGCCCCTTGCTACCTCAAACCCTTCTCCCTGAGATAAATGAGGGAATTATGCAATGCTGACTAACTCAATCTCAAAGGTTAAATCTTCACCGGCTAGGGGATGATTGCCATCTAGGGTGACTTGATCTTCAATAATCTCACTGACCATCACCGGAATGACTTGTCCCTCGGGGTTTCTGATCTGCAATTGTTGCCCCACTTCTAAGTCGAAATCGCTGGGAATTTGCTCCCGGAGGACGGTGACTACCATATCTTCATGGCGGGGACCATAGGCTTGATCGCAGACAATCGTCTCGGTTTTGGACTCACCGGGGTTCATGCCGATAACGGCTTGCTCAAATCCTGGAATAACTTGCTGTCCCCCAATGGAGAATTTTAAAGGCTCGCGCTCTAAAGAAGAGTCGAAGACGGAACCATCATCCAGCTTTCCCGTGTAGTGAATTGATACGGTGTCTCCGACTTTAGCGGCTGCCATAATTATGCTCCTGAGATGAATGAACAGCACCAGTGGACTAACGCGTTATTTGCCCACTGGGTCACAAGTGTAATGAACACCTTTGTCTACCTACGGCCACGCATCCTACGTCGTTCTCGGTGTCTGGCAGTCATTTTCCGCTGTCGCTTTTGAGCGGGAGTCTCAAAATGGCGGTTTTTTTTCATGTCGGCAAAGATGCCGGCTCTAGATACTTTCCGTTTAAATCGACGCAGCGCGGATTCTAATTGCTCATCGTCTCCGAGGACCACTTGGGTCATTCAAGATTCTCCAACTAATATGGTTGAACGTTTGGATGCCAGGCAATACTGTACACCTAGACATCAAAAGCAGGTAAGGGAGGATGGGGTCGCTACCCTTACCTGATGAGGCTTGCAACAGTTACTGTTGCTAGGATTGAGTTTGCCTCAACCCCATAAATGATATTTGGATTAATATCTTTGGTTGCCGCCCCATCCACTGCTAGTGGGTCTGGGGGTGCGAGGCTTGGCTTTGTTGACCTTTAAGGTCCGGCCCATCCACTCAGCCCCATCCAATTCTTCGATGGCTTTTTCTTCGTTAGATTCGTCTTGCATTTCTACAAATCCAAATCCACGTTTGCGACCTGATTCACGATCCACAGGAAGCTTGACCTGCTTGACTTCTCCATATTCCGCAAAAACTGCGCTTAGATCGTCCTCTGTAACCTCATAAGATAGGTTACCGATGTAAACTGTCATACCTTACCTTCAAAAATCAAATGAACAATGTATCGAGATTGGGATGCGGAGGTAAGTCAACTAACTCAGGACGAAAGGATAAATCTTCTTGAATCTAGCCAAAACTTGGCCTACCGACGTTTGGTCTCTCCGGTTATTCTAGCGTTACTGCCGCCAAGTTCAAAGAGGCAATTGATCAATCCTTGTAAGGAAAGACCGACAGGCACAGGTAAATATGGCAGAATTTAATCTAATGCTGCCTTAGTTTACAGGCTCGTATTCTCCTCTTCAGAGTATTTTAAGTTTATGATTGCCACCGCTCCATCCCTATCTAGCCAGTATGATCCCGCGGCCACCGAAGCCAAATGGCAAGAGACTTGGGAAGCGAACAACGTCTTTAAAGCAGATCCGAACCATACGGGTGACCCCTACTGCATCGTCATTCCTCCACCGAATGTGACAGGCAGCCTGCATATGGGTCATGCCTTTGAGGCGGCGTTAATTGATGTGCTGATTCGTTACCATCGCATGATTGGTGATAATACCCTGTGGTTACCGGGAACGGACCATGCCAGCATTGCGGTACATACCATTCTGGAGAAGCAGCTGCAGGCGGAAGGTAAAACCCGCTATGACATTGGCCGGGATGAATTTTTAGAACGGGCGAAGCGCTGGAAAGCTGAATCGGGGGGCAAAATTGTCCATCAGCAGCGGCGATTAGGCGTTTCGGTGGACTGGACCCGTGAGCGATTCACGATGGATGAGGGGCTGTCTAAGGCGGTCAATAAGGCCTTTGTGCAGATGCATGAGGAGGGATTGATCTATCGGGGCAACTATATGGTGAATTGGTGTCCTGCCAGTCAATCAGCAGTCTCCGATCAGGAAGTAGAAAATAAAGAAGTAGATGGTCATCTCTGGCATTTCCGCTATCCCCTCAGTGATGGCTCTGGTGCGGTAGAAGTCGCTACCACGCGCCCAGAAACGATGTTGGGCGACACGGCGGTAGCGGTGAATCCCAACGATGAGCGTTATCAAGACTTAATTGGTAAAACCATCAAGCTACCGATTACAGAACGGGAAATTCTAGTCATTGCCGATGAGTTGGTCGACCCCGAATTTGGAACGGGCTGTGTCAAGGTCACGCCTGCCCATGACCCCAATGACTTTGCCATGGGTCAGCGACATCATCTGCCCTTCATTAATATCCTTAATAAGGATGGCTCTCTCAATGAAAACGGCAACGTTTTTGCAGGCTTAGATCGGTTTGAAGCCCGTAAACGCGTGGTGGCTCGCCTAGAAGAAGACGGCTGTCTGGTGAAAATAGAAGCGTATCGTCATAGTGTTCCCTATAGCGATCGCGGCAAGGTACCTGTTGAACCCTTAATCTCCACCCAATGGTTCGTCAAAACCGAACCCCTTGCCAAACGCACCCTGGCATTCTTGGATGACCAAAATTCACCTGAATTTATCCCTGAACGGTGGACGAAGGTCTATCGCGATTGGCTGGTGAATCTGCGGGACTGGTGTATTTCCCGACAGCTGTGGTGGGGACATCAAATCCCGGCCTGGTACGCCATTAGTGAAACCGAGGGCGAAATCCGAGAAGATACGCCGTTTGTGGTGGCGGAAAATGCGGAATCAGCCCAGCAAAAAGCAGTAGAACAGTTTGGACCTGATGTACAGCTACTTCAGGATCCAGATGTTTTAGATACCTGGTTCTCATCTGGATTGTGGCCCTTTTCTACCCTGGGTTGGCCCGAAGAAACGGCGGATTTATCTACCTACTATCCCACCGCTACCTTGGTGACGGGATTTGACATTATTTTCTTCTGGGTCGCCCGGATGACCCTGATGGCGGGACACTTCACGGGAGAGATGCCCTTTAAGGATGTCTATATCCACGGTTTGGTGCGAGACGAAAACAATAAAAAAATGTCCAAGTCGTCTAATAACGGCATCGATCCGCTGATCTTGATCGACAAATATGGCACGGACGCTCTTCGCTATACTCTGATTCGAGAAGTGGCTGGTGCAGGACAAGATATTCGCCTAGAATATAACCGCACAACCGATGAATCCACTTCTGTAGAAGCGTCTCGTAACTTTGCTAATAAGTTGTGGAATGCCTCACGGTTTGTGTTGATGAACCTGAAGGGACAAACGCCTGAGCAGCTGGGGCAACCTGCGATCGCTGATCTAGAACTGGCAGATCGCTGGATTTTGTCTCGCTATCATCGCCTCGTACAGCAGACCCGCAATCAAGTGGATGCCTATGGTTTAGGTGAAGCGGCCAAAGGTCTGTATGAGTTTATTTGGGGTGATTTTTGTGACTGGTATATCGAACTGGTCAAGCCTCGGCTGCGCCAGGAGGGGACGACCTCTCAGCGAGTGGCTCAGCAAACCCTCGCCTATGTGTTGGAAGGAACCCTGAAGCTGTTTCATCCGTTTATGCCCCATATTACGGAA
This sequence comes from Acaryochloris marina MBIC11017, assembly GCF_000018105.1. Classification (GTDB taxonomy): domain Bacteria; phylum Cyanobacteriota; class Cyanobacteriia; order Thermosynechococcales; family Thermosynechococcaceae; genus Acaryochloris; species Acaryochloris marina. Next base: position 2,653,649 of record NC_009925.1, on the reverse strand, counting down.
GAGATTTGGCAGACCCTGACTCAACCGACGTCAGAGCAGTATTTAGCCAGCCAGCCTTACCCAGAAGCTGCTGATATCCAGTTGGTGACTGAAACGGTACCACTGACTGCAGATAGTGCAAATGCACCTGCTGAAGCAGCAGCGCCTGAACCTGAAACGATACCGGAGCCAGAGTCGACTGCTCAAGCTGACGAGACGTCAGAGCCTGAACCCGAAATTCGTGATTTCAGTTGGCGGGATGCCTTCCTGGCCTTTGGAGAATTGCCTGCTAGCGTCGGGCGTTTTCTGAACGCGAATCAAACGATTTTCCTCTGGAGCAGTGCGTTCTTCTTGGGCATCGTCAGTTTGGCGGTTGTGGCAGCGGTGCTAGGGGCCATTAATCACGTTCCCTTCTTAGGAAGTTTCTTTGAATTGGTGGGGTTGGGCTATTCCCTTAACTTTGGCTATCGTCGCCTGCTTTGGTATGACGATCGCAAAGCTTGGGTGGAATCTTTGCAAAAGAAAACGGAAGAAATTTTACCGCTGCTGAATGATGCCAAGACGTTGGAGACGACGGCTGAAGCGCTAGGCGGAGATTTGGCCTTGGCAGAACCTGCAATGCCAGAGGCTCATGATGATTCAGAGACCCACGATGATCTCGATGCCGCACAGGATAGTGCACCTAAAAATTCACCGCCCGAGCCCACAGAAATTTTAGGTGCAATGTCAGAACAGTTCACGGCCTGGGTCGATCCGGGGCTGGAAGAGCAGTTTGAGCTAGTGATTGAGACCATTCGTACCATTCGCAATCTGCGGGCAGAAGCCAGTATTAAGCCTAAGCAACCGATTAAAGTGATTTTGCAAAGCGAAAGCGATCGCGAACGACAAATCCTCACAGCGGGTCAAACCTATCTCCAAGATCTAGCCAGAGTTGAATCTTTGAGTATTACCCCCACCGTTGAAGGGGAAGTCAAACAGACCATTATCGGTGTAGTAGGTACGGTTCAAGTCCTCCTTCCCCTCAGTGGTGTGGTGGACGTGGAAATTCTTAAAGCCAAACTCAACAAGGATCTGAAAAAAGCAGAAGCTGAAATTCGGTCCTGTAGCGGTCGCTTGAACAATGCCAATTTTGTAGACCAAGCCCCACCTGCAGTTGTTCAGGGGGCACGCGATACTCTGGCTGAAGCTGAGAAACAAGCTGAGATCTTGCGCGATCGCCTAGAGCGACTCTAGGTTTATGTCCACTCCCCCTATTCAGTGGTATCCCGGTCATATCGCCAAGGCTGAAAAAGCCTTAATTGAGCAGCTCAAAAAGGTAGATGTGGTGCTGGAAGTTCGGGATGCTCGCATTCCCCACTCCAGTCATCACCCGCAGATCCAGAAATGGATTGGAGATAAGCCCCATGTGCTGGTCTTGAATCGGATTGATTTGGTTACTCCGGTCTCTCATCAGCTCTGGCTTGATGCTCTTAAGGCCGAAGGCCAGGTGCCCCACTGTACGGATGCTCAGCATGGTAAGGGCATTAAAGCTGTGATCAAAGCAGCCGAAAAAGTGGGTGTTAGTATCAATCAACGACGGCGCAATCGCGGTATGCGACCTCGCCCTGTGCGTGCGGTGGTGTTGGGGTTCCCGAATGTGGGTAAATCTGCTTTAATCAATCGTCTGTTGAAGCGTCGCATTGTTGAAAGTGCTCGCCGTCCAGGGGTGACTCGCCAACTCCGCTGGGTACGGGTCTCTCAAGATTTAGAACTATTAGATACCCCCGGTGTATTACCGGCCAAATTAAATAATCAAGAAGCCGCCTATAAATTGGCCATTTGTGATGATATCGGCACTGCTGCCTATGAGAATCAGTTGGTAGCCACGGCCTTAATTGAGTTGATCCAAGGGTTAGAGTCTTCTAAGTCGAAGCCTGGATTCTTGCCAAACCAAGTTTTGCAAACTCGCTATCAGCTCGATCCTACGTCCATAACCGCCGCAGATTATTTAGCTACCGCAGCAGAACAGCGACATCAAGGGGATCTAGAGCGTATGGCTCAACAGGTTCTCAATGATTTTCGCAAAGGTTTATTGGGGAAAGTGACGTTGGAGCTACCACCATCTGTTCACTAGCTCGTGGTGTAGTGATTCAGTATTTCCATGGGATCAGTGCAAGCTTAAAAGGTTAACGCTTACAGCTTAGATGACCTCTTCTAGGCCATTTTCAGTATCTTTAGCTTTGGAAGGAAACAGGCTTATGCTTTTTCCAACATGAGTTTTGTACGTTTGAGAGGTTCAGGAATGGAGATGGGATAATCTCCTGTAAAGCAGGCTGAACAATAATTCTCAGGGTTACGTCCGGTTGCCGCTAACATACCTTCCCAACTGAGATAGTGAAGGGAGTCAACCCCAATTTTTTGAGCGATATCGGAGGTCGAGGTGGTGGCTGCGATCAGCTGATCTTGATCGTCCGTGTCAATGCCATAAAAGCAGGGATGCGTCACGGGAGGAGAAGAGACTCGCATATGGACTTCTGTGGCGCCTGCTTCGCGGAGGGCACGGACAATTTTGTAGCTGGTGGTGCCTCGAACAATCGAATCGTCGACAATGATAATCCGCTTCCCTTCCAAGACATCTCGGAGTGGGTTGAGCTTCATGCGAATCCCGATTTCACGCATGGCTTGGGTGGGTTGAATAAAGGTTCGGCCCACATAGCGATTTTTAATCAATCCTTCGGCATAGGGAATGCCGCTGGTTTGGGAATAGCCAATGGCGGCAGGCACACCAGAATCGGGGACTGCAATCACCATATCTGCATCGATGGGAGATTCCTTGCCGAGATGGTGACCCAGACGCAAGCGGTAGCTATAGAGACTTTCGCCTTTCATATGGCTATCGGGGCGAGCAAAGTAAATCATCTCAAAGATGCACAATTTTCGCTCAGGCTTAGGAGCCCAGGTATCGGAGGTAATGCCGTCAGCCGTGATATGAACAATTTCCCCTGGCTCGATTTCACGAACGTGGGTTGCTCCGATGATGTCGAGGGCGCAGGTTTCGGAGGCGAGGACGTAATGGGGTTTATCGGGATTATCCGTGTCAATGGTACCGAGGACCAAAGGGCGAATTCCCTGGGGGTCGCGAACGCCGAGTATGCCGGTCGGTGTGCCAATCACTAGACTGAAGGCCCCTTCGCATTGCTGACAAGCTTCAATCACACTGGAGTACCAGTCCTTGCCCGCTTTGACTGCTTCGCCAATGGCATAGGCAATCACTTCAGAATCTGTGGTGGTTTCCAGGGGACAGTTTTTGGCCAGTAACGTTTTGCGAAACTCGACGGTATTCACTAAATTGCCATTATGGGCCAAGGCGATTGAGCCTTTAGGGGTTTCAACGACGACGGGTTGGGCATTGGCGACTCGGCTCGAACCGGTGGTGGAGTAGCGGGTATGACCAACGGCAATATGGCCGGGTAAGTCATTCAAAATCGGTTCTGAAAAGACCTGGGAGACCAACCCCATGTTTTTGTAGGTGTGGGTTTTCCCCTCTGGGGTGTAAGTGGTAATCCCTGCGGATTCTTGACCTCGATGTTGGAGGGCATAGAGACCAAAGTAAGCTAGTTTGGCGGCTTCTAAACCGGGCGCAAACACGCCAAACACGCCACAGGCTTCTTCTGGTTTGTCTTCGGACCACGATTCGGTGGAAAGGTGGGGATCAACGGGATCGTTGCCAGTGGGAATCGATGGGACAGAAGCAGCAGGAAACATATTTAAGTCGTTAAGTAAACGGAATAAACCAGAAAAACTGACACATTACAAACATTTGTCCTTTCCAGCCTCAAGCAGCCTGGATTTACGCCAGCTTGGACTCAATGGCTTGAGCCCATCGTTGAGTGGCCTCTTCAATCCTAACCTTGATTAAGGTTTGGTGAACATTTGTTGTGAGGGTGAGCTCTGAATTGGGGGTGGTGACGGTTCCTATCTGTTGCCAATATTGAGGTAGATGTTCTTGTAAATAGGATTCCCAGGCGGCTTGATGAGTTGCGCTGACAGAAATGACAATCCTGGCCCCCCCTTCACCAAATAAGACCTGATCCCAGCGGTTTGAACCGGTAGGAACTTGAATGTCAGCCCCTCGTTGGCCACTGATGCAGGATTCGGCTAGGGCGACGGCCACTCCCCCTTCTGCACAGTCATGGGCCGAGTGGAGCCAGCCCTGCTGAATGCCGTGGCGGCAGGTGGCTTGGACTTGGGCTTCTAGATCTAAATCGGCATGGGGTGGTTCACCGGCTACCTGATGATGAATGCTGGCTAAATATTCCGTGGCTCCTAGGGTAACGAGGTCACTTTGGACGTCGAGGGGAATTCCGAGTAGATAAATCAGATCGCCGTCTGCTTGCCAGCCCTGGACACAGGTCTTGGTGAGATCGGGAACTAACCCCACCATGCCAATAACAGGGGTGGGATAGATGGGCTGAGGCTGACCATCAGCGTCAAAAGTTTCGTTGTAGAGGGAGACATTACCGCCCGTGACTGGAGTTTGTAAATGGCGACAGGCTTCTGAGAGTCCTCGGCAGGCTTCTGCTAGCTGCCAATAGCCAATAGGTTTTTCGGGGCTGCCAAAGTTGAGGTTGTCGGTGACGGCAATCGGCTCAGCACCCACACAGCTCAAGTTGCGAGCGGCTTCGGCTACGGTCATCTTGGCCCCTTCATAGGGATCTAAATAGACATAGCGAGAGTTGCAATCGATGGTGGCGGCAACTGCAGTTTTGGAGTCTACGCCTTGATCAGGAGTTTCTTGGTGGGCGACGGGACGGAGACGCACGATAGTGGCATCGGCATCACCGGGCAAGACGACGGTGTTGTTTTGGACTTGGTGATCGTACTGACGATACACCCAGCGTTTGCTGGCAATCGTGGGGACTTGTAGAAGCTGGAGGAGGATGTCTGACCAGGAGTTCAGTTTGCCTTGGATTTCGATGCCTTCAGCGGTGCCAGGGGGGATGCGATCGCAACTCCACTCCCGTGCTTTCTGGACATACTCAGGGGGTTCAGCTAACACCTCACGCTTATAGATTGGCGTATTGTCGGATAAGGCGGTCGCGGGAATTTCTGCCGCTACTTCTCCTTGGAACCGAATCTTGACAATGGGTTCAGCAATGACTGAACCGGCAACGACGGCCTGTAGACCCCAACGGTGGAAGATATCAATCAGCTCCTGTTCCCGACCTTTTTCGGCCACAAACAACATCCGCTCTTGGGATTCGGAGAGCAAATATTCGTAGGGCACCATCCCCGTTTCTCGGTTGGGAATTAGATCTAAATCCAGATCAATCCCCACGCCGCCTTTCTCTGCCATTTCGGCAGTGGAGCAGGTCAGGCCAGCTGCCCCCATATCTTGAGCAGCAACCACCGCTCCGGTTTGGAAGGCTTCTAGACAGGCTTCAATTAAAGATTTTTCTAAAAATGGGTCACCGACTTGAACAGCGGGTCGATCTTCTACTTCAGAGGTGGCATCCAGTTCAGCACTGGCAAAGCTCGCCCCTCCCATACCGTCTCGCCCGGTGGTAGATCCCACATAAAGCACCGGATTACCCACGCCTGATGCCCCAGCTTTGACAATCTCAGCGGTCTCCATCAGGCCCATAGCCATGGCGTTGACGAGGGGATTGCCCGTGTAGGCAGGATCAAAATAAACTTCACCACCCACGGTCGGCACGCCCACACAGTTGCCATAGTGGGCAATTCCGGCCACCACCCCACTAAATAAACGGCGGGTGCGAGCATCGTCTAGATCACCAAATCGCAGGGAATTGAGGACGGCAATGGGGCGGGCACCCATGGTGAAAATATCTCTTAAGATGCCGCCGACTCCCGTTGCTGCCCCCTGAAACGGTTCAACGGCAGAAGGATGGTTATGAGACTCGACTTTGAAGGCGAGCTGGAGGCCATTGCCTAAATCGACGACTCCGGCATTCTCTCCAGGGCCAACTAATACATGCTTACCTTCGGTGGGAAATTGCGAAAGTAAAGGCCTTGAATTCTTGTAGCAGCAATGCTCGGACCACATAACGCCAAACATGCCCAGTTCGGCTCGATTGGGATGGCGACCCAATCGTTGAACGATATCGTCGTATTCTTCGGGCTTTAGCCCTTCAGTAGCAATTTCTTCAGGGGAAAAGGGAGAAGATCCAGGGCTTGCCATGTACTCTATACCAATCGCACAAGTCCCTATTGTACAGGTTGATCTAGAGTATCGATGCAGCCTGACTCAGATATTCAGGAATGCTCAAAATTTATATTCAGTATCTTTAGAAAAGCTACTTACAGCATGCATGTTAAGTGTTTTATTTAAAGTCAAAGCCAGAAAAAATTGACTGAATTTCTGATGGAAAATCGTGATTTAAGTATAAAAATATCCATTGATTTTTTGATTGATTATCATTTCATCCGTATAAAAAATTCTTAAAAAATGTTAAGCATATGTTGCTTTTTGCGTAAAGTTAAACATAAAAAATGATAAATAAATATAGTTCTAAAAAATTAGCGCTAATGCAGATTTCTAACTAGTTTGGTTAATTGAGAAAAGATGACTCTAGTTGAGATACTAGATTCTCAAAAAATAACTAAAGTATTGCATGACGTTAGCCTTATTCAACAAGGTTAGGTTGATTTAGCGACTCTTTTGCACTGGTTGATAGAGGTAAAGCTGTTTAAGAACTATCTATAAAACTACTGATCAGTATGGGTTTGCGTTGATTTTTGAGGAATTTAGAGACTCTCTTTTATCAAGCGTCTCAGCCTAAGAAATAGATGATTCGAGAGAAACTTAGTACTGATTATTGATCGGTTTTTGTCTCGATATCAAGGTGCAATCCACTCACTGCTATAGACATAGTAAAGAATAGATTAGCACACTTACTAGTGTGTTCTCAGTCAGTCAATATTGCTTGAGATTGGGACTGCTATAACCATTGAGTAGTTCAGAAAAATCTTCAGGCATTTTCTCTGCCGAAGCAGATTTTTATAGTCATTCGGAACAGAGGCTACTGCAGAAATGAACAATTTTCTTAGCCAATTATGTCAACAACTTAAGTCCTGGTTTATTGACAAGCCAGTGACTCATGAATTCACTAACAAGGAGACACAAAATATGGTTAATCCAGCCACCAACCCCACAACTACTAAAACAACTAGCCTTTCAGACTTTGTTGCAGACTTTCCGCAAAGTAAAGATCCCAAAATCTGCAAACTTGCCGAGGATTTTGCTGATCGGCTACTCGATAAAGAGTGTGAAGCAAAAGAATTTATTATTGATGCGGGCCATCCCCATCCACACGCTAAAGATCCCAAAGCGAAAGTTTGCAAACCTGCAGACATCCCAGAATTGGCACCCTGTTTCCAAATCCACTGGGGTGATGGACCCAAGGACATGATTGAAACCACAGATACGGAGTGTCTATGCATTACAGCTTGTAATCCGTATTCAAATGTGACCTTCAAAGATTTAACGGTCGTTATTTCTGTTGTGACCAAAGCAGACGGAACACCGGTACCGGAGTTGCCTGATGGCACACCTTCTGTTTACATTAAACCCGCTAAGTTTGTTTGTTTTGGTGATTTGCCCCCTTGCGATCCTCATAAACCGGACAAGCAATCTTGCCTATCACGGGAACTTGTTTTAGTGAGCTGTGGCGCTAAGGAAGGAGACTATTGCTTCAAGATTCTCTATTGCTACTCAATTCACTTTGATCTGAAGGGCGTTGAGAAGTTCAAGCTTCCCCTCTGTGCTAGCTAGGTAACTGCTTAGAGTTGTGATTGAGGCAATGGGCTTGTGTATTTCATGCAAGCCCATTGCCGTAGAAAAGCGTCAGATGAAGATCGGCTTCATGGCTGAGGATGGCTTGGTTTGCTGCGATATCAGGCTTGATGATTTTGGTGTTTGAAATATTGCCGGAATGTTGTGCAAGCACAGCTGTGTCTTTCTTAACTCTGATGGCGATTGTCTCGTACCTCACAGACCCGTTGCCAGAGGTCATAATCTTGTCGATAAATTTCTAGGGCTTGGATTGCTTCTTGGGCTGTTTTGTCACTGCCATCTGCCACCAGCCCTAGCAAAAACTGAAACGCTTCGTCGGTTCTAAGCATGGCAATTGCCAGAAGTCCGGTGATGCGCAGTTCAGGATCTTGGATTCCTTGCCACCAATGTTGTAGAGGGTCTAGTGCTGCTGGCTGTTTGGACTCGCCTAAAACCAGGGCTACTAATTCTTGAATCTGCTGATTCGTATCCCTTAAGAATTCGGATACGAAGGGAATGGATTGTTGGGGAGCCAACTTTAGTAGAGCCGCTAAATATTCCGATAAGACTTGCGGTTCATCGCCTATTTTTGCCCGTAGTCGTAGTAGAGGAATCCCTTGAGGGTCTTCGGTATAGGCAATGGCTCTGGCCGCGACCATCCGGGCTGGCCCTTCTGGATCGGCGAGTAAATCGGCTAGCTCGGTCATTACATTGGGATAATGCATTCGTACCAGCCCTAGGGCACAGTTGCCCCGTAAGGTGGCTGCAGTGTCTACAGATCCGCCCCAGACGGGCTCTATCTGGACATGCCGAATCCCTTGGAGGAAGAGGGTGTGATTATGGGATTCTAGGCGATAGAGGGTGTCGGCAATAGCGGCTTTGGCTAGACAGTTGGGATCACGTTTAACGGGTTTTTGCATTAACCGGGCGAAGGTCTCTGCTAGGTCTGAGTTGAGATCCGTGAGCCCCCGTTGGCCCAAAATTTTAGCGGCTTGGGTAATGGTTGAGGCATGAGTATCGTGTAGGATCTGACGCCATTGTTCTACGGTGTCGGGGGTTAGGGGAGACTCTCGCAATTCAGCGAGGAGAAGTTGGTGCTCTTCTAATTGACGGGACCGGGCCATAGTCTTTAATGCCTGAATATTGCTACATTTTTGGGTTTAGTGCTTGGGTGAGGAGGTGTGTTCTGGAAATTTTAAGCGTAGTAGGTTTGATGCATGCGATCGCAATACGTTACCAAGTTCTCCAATTGAGTCGCTTTATCTCTTAAAGGGGATATCAGGGTTTCATTCAAAATATTAGCGAGACAGCTATAGGCAGAGGCATCTAGCGCCGTGGGTTGCTCACCCATAAAATAGGGTTTGTCTTGCAGAAAATTTGAAAGGGCTTGAATGTCCAAGGCCGCGATCTGGTAAATTTCCGCTTCGGTGTGCCTGCCCATGCCATGCCCCTGCAAATTCTGGGTAACGGTATTGCGGGCAATCTTGGGCACTAGGAGGCGAAGTGGAAAGGGTAAATCGGAGAAATAGACGGCTTTAGTCTTCTGCCAATTCTCTTCGTCAATCCAGCGGGTATAGACCAGCGCCCAGTAGAGGTTTTCTTCAATTAACCGTCGCATGGCGAGGGCAATGGCAGCATCAGCAGGACTTAAATGGCTATCCAACGGATCGCCATAGGTGGTTTTTAGGTATTCGATGATCAGATTAGAGTCAGCAATAATCTGGCCCTTATCTTCGATATAAGGGAGCTTGCCTTTGGGCGCTTTACGCACATCAGCGCTGGTATCGACCTGATACTCCAGGCCAGTCATCCGAAAATAGGTTTCTAGCTTCATGCAAAATGGGCTGGCATTGGGTAGCCCCCAGGCAGGCTCAAACTGGTAAAGCGTCAGCATAGAAGTTCCTTAAATAGCGATAGCCTAATCGACGGATTGGGCAGGAAAACAGGAGATGGATTTTGCAAACGGAGTGATGATGGGATGATTCTAAACCCACCTAGTAGGAGTGAAAAGTGGGCGCTTTGTTGTGAGTGATGCCAGATCTGAGTAAAGGTAGTAGGCTACACACCAATCCTGAAGTTTATAGTACATAATTACTATTAATTGGTCAAGAGGTGGGTCTTTTGCAATAGCCTGCGCTGTTGTGAATGCTTGAGCTTGTGGTTAGCCTCTGCTGCTCAGGCTAGAGGTCGGTTAGGCTATTTGGGGGATGTAGCAATAGATATATTGAGGTATTGTGCTGAGCTAGATCTTTGCTATGTACTGATGGGAGCGAGGGATAACGGTTTATGGGATTGCTCTCATTAGATATATGGTTTGCCCAGGACTAGATGGCTGAGCGGAGAAAGAAATGTCGACTGCTAAATACATTTTCACTGAGACTCAATATGCTCAGGAACTGAAACGCCTCCAGGCCATTGAAAAAATCTTTGATCCAACCAGTCATCAACGGCTGAAATCGACAGGGATAAACACAAACTGGCGATGCTTAGAAGTTGGAGCTGGAGCAGGATCGATCACGCAATGGATGGCAGGCATGGTTGGGGAGAAGGGCCAGGTGGTTGCCGTTGATCTTGATACGCGATTTGTGGCTAACCTGGAAGCCGGAAATGTTGAGGTTGTGGAAGGCGATATCCAGCACCTTCCTTTGGATAAACAATCCTTTGATTTGGTTCATGCCCGCTATGTTTTGATTCATAATCCTGATGCTCATGCATTCCTATCGAAGCTGTTGGAGTTGGTGAAACCGGGGGGATGGATCGTCCTAGAAGAACCTGACTTTGCGGCTGCTCGGGCGATTGCAGGTGAGGACTCTGCTTGTCAGTCTGTTAATAATGTCAACCGGGCGATTGAGCAGATGTTTACGGCGAGGGGGATGGATTATGGCCTTGGAGCTAAGTTACCTGCTCTACTACAATCCTATGATTTACAGTCATTCTCGGTTGAGGTTGATACTCATCTCTCTCAAGGGGGTTCAGGCATAGCGACTATGATGCATATGTCTACGATGCAATTGGCAGAGAAATATCTTGCAACGGGGGCAGTTACCCAGGCGGATATCGATCATTATGGCCGATTCGCAGAAGACCCAAATACGTGGGCCATTTACTATGCGACGGTAGGCGTTGTTGCTCAGAAATAGTAGTTTAACTTTGGCAATATGGCTAAGCTAAGGACTGCTTGTGGACTTGCACAGAGTGCTATTAGATCATTTCATGCCTTATCTTGCCTGTTAGCACTGGAGTCATGGAGAAAACAACTTGGGTTGTACAATCCAATATTCCTAAATCTAATTCTGCATTGCTCTTGCAAGCGGCTTGCGAACAATTGGAGCAGCCTTTTTACCCAGTCACGGTCCAACCAGGACAGAAGCATTTACCAAAGATGTCTGAGGTTGATCCACCCCTTGTCTTTCACGGTGTCACAACGCTGATTCTCTGTGCCAGGGAAGATGCGCGGGTTCAAAAAGGCGTCTTCTACGATTCTCAGAATTTTACGCATGATGCCTATACCCAAGGCTTTGGTCATGCCTATCTCAATTACGATGCCCAGGTGATGGACTGGTCATCATTATTGAAAATGGCGGCTGATGCATCTGCTGCTTTCTTTATCAAGCCCCCTGATGATCTCAAGGCATTTACGGGCTGTGTTGCTGACTATGAAGACATTCGGCGAATGCATCGAAAATTGCTAGATGTCTCTCATCGCCAATCAGACAAGGTTGTGGTCGGACAACGGTATGAAGTGGATGCAGAATGGCGACTTTTTATCGTCAATGGTGAGGTAATTACAGGGTCAATGTATCGCCCTACTGCAGAAGCTTTGCTACCGCAAGAGCTTCTAGATTTTGCAGCTCAGTATGTTGCAATCTGGACACCGGCTGATGTCTTTGTCCTGGATGTGGGGCGGGTTGATCGACAATGGCGGATTATTGAGTGCAACTGTTTTAACTGGAGTCGCTTTTATTTATCTGATGTGAAACGGATAGCTGATCGAGTGTCTCGATATCAAGAAGACCATTGGTAGTGTGTTTTTTATCGTACATGGCAGTCCGATTATGGAATGTGCTAGCTCTAGGTGATTTGGTCATAATGACCACCGATGGCGAAGATGTAGATGTAGTTATCATCAAATCGATAGACGAGTCTATCTTTTTGCGATATCCTTCGAGACCACAAACCAGAAAGATTATGTTTTAGAAGTTCTGGCTTGCCGAGTCCTGAGCTAGGATCTCCTCGCAGCATCTCTTTGAGGATCTTACAAAGATTCCGATGCAGTTTCTTGTCTTTCTCTCTCAACTTTTCATAGGCGCTCCAGGTATTACCTTCAAAGACTAAAGATCTCATCCATTTCCTCGGTGGATGGTGTGTAGCCTTGCTGGTTTAGATGAGTGGCAAAAGACTCAGAAATCTGCTGCATCAAGTCACTACTTTGTAATATACGCAGTGTTTCTTGCTCCCGCTCCCAGTCCTCAGCGCTGACCACTACAAAGTCTGCTCCATTGCGCCGAGTCACTTTCAGCGGATCGTGCTGGCTAATCACTTTTTCTACACATTCTTTGAGCGCTGCTCTGAATTGGTTGACACTGATACTGTCCATTGGAACTCAAGCTAAAATTTAATGTACGGTATTACAGTACATTTTAAGGCAAGTCTAAGAAGTTTTTAGGTGATGACTGCTAGGCTAGGGCCAATAGCTTCTGAAGACTAGGTTGTGAAATGAGCGGTCCGATTGGGGAAATTGCGGGAAAAGGTACGCAAGGTGCCATTGCGAAAGTGGGGGCATCTATCCTTGAGAAGTTGCTTGAGAAAGGAATTGAATTTGTTAAAGATCGGCAGGCTGGGGCTGATTTATTTCTGAGGTATGAGACGAAATATCTAGAGCGGTACGGAATCGTCAAATTGCTAGGGATGAAGAAAGGGCTATCTTTGGACCAGGTCTACACTGGCGTCAAAATTTTAGATGATATTGGTATTCGCCAGGTTGAATCTCTAGCGTGAGATAAATAATATGACTATCACTAAGCTAATCCCCACCGTCAAAAGACTGTCCCACACTGACAAGCTCTTACTTTTACAAGTCCTCGTCCAAGAACTCCTCCAGAATGAAGGCGTTACAGAAGCTTTGTCTTCATCCTTTAGCCAGACTGAACAATCGATGACCGAAGCATCGACTTTCACCTTAGAAGAGCGACGCCATTTTTTAGAACAGCCACTGGCAGAACGAAGACGAATCTTGGCAGAACAGGCAGATATGATATACGACCATTATCAGCAAGATTCTGAATGGCAAGACCTAATGGCAGGTGATGTCGTTGACTACTAATCCCGCAGTGCCTAAGCGTGGAGAAGTCTGGCTAGTGAACTTTGATCCTACCCTTGGTACAGAGATTAAAAAGACCCGCCCTGCGATTGTGATTAGCTCTGACGCCGTAGGCAAACTGCCCATCAAACTGGTTGCCCCCGTCACTGATTGGAAACCTTATTTTGCCAAGAACATTTGGCATGTGAAGCTAGAGCCAAGTGCTGACAATGGGTTGAGTAAACTATCCTCCGTCGATGCACTTCAGCTTCGAGGTGTTGATCAACAAAGATTGATCCGTCGGTTAGGGTATCTCTCTGATGAGATCATGGCTTCAATTGAGATCGCGATCATGACTATCATCGAAGCATAAAGACTCTGTGTAGCTGTTTGAAATGAGACTTAACCATGCTCTTGTGCCGATGTGCTGGATAAAAACTGACTGCTCAGCAAAAGGAGCAGAGCAAGACTCAGAAAGCCAAAGCGTAGGTTAATAGGATCAGGGATTTGATCTAAGACCGTAGGGAATAGGGTTTTGCCTAGATAGGCAGCGTAGAACATATAGCCTAAAGCCACATGACCACAGCGCCCTTGCAGGAGAGCAAAGATAGTTGCAAAAGTTGGGCCATAGAGAACTGCCGCAATTGGAAACAGAAAGCCAAAACTGGGCAAAAACGCCAGTGCAATGGTACCCACACCCACCAAAAACAATATCTGCAACCGTTGTACTGGGCGAGGGCCAACCCAAATGCCCAACGTTAGGCGACCCAGAGTTAAACCACCCCAATACGCTGAGAGCAACGCATTTTGCCATCCCTTACTCCAGCCCAGACTGCTGAGGTAAGACCCACTCCAGGTGCCAATCGAACTTTCCAAACCGACGTAAATCAATATCACCAACAGAAATGGCCAAGCAATGCTCCACTGAACGCGATCATGGCGAGGCTGAAAATTTTGAACTGGGGGTGCTTGCCATGCCAGGGCAATGGCTAAAATGGCTCCCATTGCCACTAAGCCAAAGGCCCAGCGCCACAGTAATGCTGCATTGATCAGAGGAGCACTCAAAGCCCCAACCCCAAAGGTGGCATTCGCCCAATTTAAGACGGTGATCTTACGGCGAGGATGTAGCTCTCCCACCAAGTTATTGCAGTGAAAGTTGAGAATGCCGTCTCCCCAACCCAGCAGAAGGGCAGCACCCCCAATCCAGGCAAACTGAGGGGCACAAGCGGCGGCGATAAAGGCAACGCCGATGGCAGCAAAGGCAAAGGCAAAGACAGGATGGCGATATTTTTGGCGAGAGACCCAGATTAATCCCCCTAGGCTGCTGACTAAAAAGAGGGTATAAAACAGGCCAATATTGACGCCTGTGCCAAAGGTATCCGTCCACTGCTGGAGGAACGCACCGGGCATGGCGACCACAATGCCGTGGAGGTAGAGACCGATAAAACCTGCCGCTGTTAAGCGGCCTTGGCTTGTTGGGGTGGATGGATTCAAGCGTTAATCGAGATAGACAGATCAGGCGTTAGGTGTTGATTTACCAAGTCAGGGCCGAAGTGACGGGCCAAATCCTGGATTAGAGCATAGGGTACAGGAATTCCCTGGTGTATGCGCGTCTGCTCTGTTACAACTTCCAACTCACCGGGGAAATAGATGGGCTGTTGGGGGTCGAGGCGTGGGGTTTGTTTTAGGGTTGCGATCGCATCCCCCACCCGCTCTGCAAATTCCTCTGGATCAGACCAGACTGCCAGATCCATCACCCAGAAAAAATGCCCCGTACCGTTCATGCGATCATGCCTGGATTTGGTTTTAAATAGAGCTGCTGCCGTTCCCAAAAGCGGGCCACAGAGCAGATCCGCAACCAGGGCCATCCCCGCTCCTTTGGGCGAAGCGGCTTGATTGACCGCCACCGCTTGCGCTTCAGAGGTGGTCTCGCCTGCTGCCGTTAAACCCCACTCTGGTGGGATGGGCAGTCCTTGATAGCCGAAATGCTTAATTTTGCCGCCACTCACGGTTCCCGCCGCCATATCCAACACGATGGGCATATCACCGTTGGGAATGCCCCAGGAAAAAGGGTTATTGCCAAGGCGGGCTTCTTTGCCACCATAGGGGGCTAAATCCACGACATTAGTGTCGCTGGTAGCAAAACCGATCATCCCAGCAGCGGCGGCCATCCGTGTATAGTAGCCTGCCATGCCAAAATGGTTGCTGTTGGTGACCCCCACCACTGCCATGCCCATCTCCTGAGCCTTGGTAATCGCCTGTTGCATGGCTATCTGACCGGCATACTGTCCAGGCGCACGATCGGCTTCGATCCGGATCATCGTGGGGCGATCCGTTTGGATGTGTAACTTGGGTTGAGGGTTAATCCGACCGCTCCGCAGACTTTTGTCATACCCCATAATTTGCTGCAACCCGTGGGAATCCATGCCCCATAAATTGGCTTGGACTAAGTGATCGGTGATCGCAGTAGCAGCCTCGGATTGCAGGGGATAGTTCGCTAAAACAGCGGTGAGAAAGGCGCGAAGCTGAGCGGCAGAAACCTGAATCAGTGGGTTCATAGGGGGTAGGGATGGTAGGTATCTTCGGTTTGGTAGGTGAGGATTTTGGGGGATTCAGGGGGTTGGACCCATCGTTGGGTGCGCACCCGCCAGCCTGGAATGCCATCTGGGGGAGCAGGCAACGATTGGATCACCTCAGAGTTTAGCGAGATAGTGTCGGAAATGGGGGTTGGTCCCCAAAGACTGGCAGTGGCTGTCAATTGAGCTTGATCAATTTGCAGGCGTAGCTGGAGGGGGACGGGATGCAGATTGCGAACGACCAGATCCTTATAGCCATATACAACGGCTGCATCTTGGCCCAAGGTAAAAAAGCGATCGTCGCCGTAGGTATCGACGCTGTGATTGGACCGTTCTAAAATCTCCAAATTGCCCGCCAGAAAAGCGCCAAACAAGGTGGTAGAAATTTGGCACAGCCCCCCGCCAGCATCCGTCGTTAGTTGTCCTCGGATCAGCATGGGGCCAGCCCGAAAGCC
The DNA here is from genome assembly GCF_000018105.1 of Acaryochloris marina MBIC11017. Taxonomy (GTDB): domain Bacteria; phylum Cyanobacteriota; class Cyanobacteriia; order Thermosynechococcales; family Thermosynechococcaceae; genus Acaryochloris; species Acaryochloris marina. The sequence goes on along the minus strand of NC_009925.1, from coordinate 2,637,566 downwards.
ATTTTGAATCGTCGGTTGAGGGATGCGTCGCCAAAAGCCAAAGATTTGCTGGGGCTGAAGAATCAGGCCATCTACGAATTGAGCGGCTAAGCTCATATTGATCAGCCGATTTTGGTGGAGGTTATTTGCGGAAGACCGTTGCTTAATGGGGGTTTGACATTGGCTCCAGAGATGGTTAAATCTGGAGGAGTTTATCGGCGCTTGCTGTTGCGCATATTGCGGGCCATAGCCCCGCCGCATCTCTTTGAGGGATTGACGCAGTCGGCACTTCAGCAGTCGTAGTGGGGTTCGCCAAGAGGAGGCCGTCAATCGTTCAGCTCCATTGTTGTTAGGGCATCAGTTGTTAGGGCATTATTGTAAACCGAGGATCTGATGTGTGCCTGATCCTCAAAGATTTATCTGGGGAATGTGAGGGGATGACATTATCGACGCCTAAGCGCCTGGCCTGGCGGGATGAACTCAAAGCGAGTCTACAGTTTTCGCAAACGGCGGCAACGACCTTACCTCTGGGAGAGGAAGACTGCGATCGCATCACTGCTGCCCAAACCCATTTTCCCTTTATGGTGCCGGAGGGCTATGCCCAACTGATTGATTGGCAAGACCCCACCGATCCGCTGCGACAGCTGCTCTTACCGTCGGTCTATGAACAGGATGACCACGGCTCTCTTGATACCAGTGGCGAAACCTTATCGACGGTGGTGCCTGGATTACAGCATAAGTACGAACAGACCGCCGTTTTGATTGTCACCCAAGCCTGTGCGGGACATTGCCGCTATTGCTTTCGTCGCCGCCTAATGAGCAAAGATGTGATGACCAAGGAAACCATTGAGGATTTGCAGGGTGCGATCGCATATATTCAAACCCATCCTGAAATTGACAATGTGCTGATGTCCGGGGGCGACCCAATGGTGTCCAGTACCCGCCGTCTGGCCAATTTGCTGGCAGCCCTGGCCGAGATTCCCCATCTCTGGCAAATTCGGATCAGCACCAAACTACCCGCCTTTCTTCCCAGCCGCTTTACTTCTGATCCGGAGTTGCTGCAAGTGTTGGCCCAGTATCAAGAGCGATTCCAAATTGTTTTTCAGTGCCACTTCGATCACCCTCGCGAAATCACCCCAGCCGCAGAACAGGCCCTAGCGGTTTTGCGAAACGCAGGCTGTCTGCTTACGGCTCAAATTCCCCTGATGCAAGGGGTCAACAGTTCCGTCGATGTGATGGAAACCTTATTTAAGCGACTGCATCGCCTCAGCGTCCTGCCTCAATATCTCTTCCATCCGCGCCCGGTTAAACATGCCCTCCATTTTCAACTGCCAATTCTGGAGGGACTCAAGCTAGTCGAAGGACTGCGCCAACGCTGCAATGGCTCCGTTAAGCGATTTCGCTATATCCTCACCCATGAACACGGCAAGCTAGAACTCGTCGGACTCACCCCTGGTCCTGAACCACAGCTGATCGGTCGCTGGCACCAGCGGCGGCGGGGCAATGATTATCCTGACATTCTGTTTTTGCCGATTGATCCGCAAACGATGTGGCTACCGGATGCTCTCCCACCATGAAGATTGGCCTCCTGTTTGACTCCCAAGCGGAGCTGATGGCTGCACCAGAGGCCCAAGTCAACACCCACTACCATTGGCGCGAACCGGAAGAAGTGGTTGCGGTGACCCATGCCCTCACGGATTTGGGCCATACCGTTGATGCTATTGGGTCCCTGGAGAGTTTGCTTCACCGCTGGCAGCAGCAAGACCTGCCTGATCTAGTGTGGAATTTATCCGTAGGTGCTCTATCCCGCAATCGTACGGCTCTCGCTCCTGCGTTGTTAGAACACCTAGGCATTCCCTATACCGGTGGCGATGCGGCCACTAAAAGTTTGACCTTAAATAAAGACTGGCTCAAACCGGTTCTGGAATGGTGCGGCATTGCCACGCCACCTTGGCGTCGCTTTGGTTTGGAAGAGTCGATTACAGAATTACCCCCTTGGCCCGTATCGCTACTGAAACCCACCTGTGAAGGTTATTCTTTAGGACTTCAAAGGTTCGAGACCCAAGATGGGTTAGCGGTATTGCAGAAACAGGTGCAGCAACTTCAATCCCAGTTTCAAACCGCAGTACTTTGTGAACCGTTGATTGCGGGGCGAGAAATTACGGTTGGGGTGGTTGGCAATCTCGAACCGAGTTTGCTGGGAGCTGTGGAAACTTTGACGACTTCAGGTCAGGCATTGCAGGAGCAAGTGTTGGATCTGCAAGCGAAGCGTCAGGGAGGGTTTCAGAAAGTCAATGTTGATCTAGCCGATTCAGACTTACAGCCTCTGCGGAGTGCAGCTTTAAAGTTGATGAATCTGCTGCAGCCTTTGGATTATGCAACCTTCGATTTTCGGTTAGGCCGGGGGCAAGCCTATTTGGTGGATGTGAATGCCGATGCGACGTTACATCCTTTGCGATCGCTTGCCCAAATCGCCCAAGCCCAAAAACTGACCTATCCACATTTAATTAAGCTGATTTTGATGACGACATGTCACCGCTGGAGCCTGAGCCTCACAACTCCATAAGTTGATGTAAAGATGCATAATTCGCCTACCCGAGTGTGTCAAGTATGCTGTCAGGCTTATGCCTAAAAAATAACGTTCTCCTGTGAAATATTCGAGAAACTCTAACGTATTAACTCTTGATAATGATGCATAAAAACCATGGATATAAATGATGAGTAATATGTAGAACTACTGCCTCATGTCATGGTTAAGCAAACGGTTTCCGGCAAAATTTCTCGACAATTTGATCAATCGCCCTTTAGAGATACATTAATTGAGATTTGGGACCGAGATTTTGGGCTAGATGACCTAGTCGGTTCAGGGAGAACGAACGACAATGGCGAGTTCAACATTGAATATGATACAGATGATGCTGGTGATACCCCCGATCTAACCGTTAAGGTCATCCGATTGGACTATCAAAGTCAGCCTCATGTGATTTATGAGGAAGATGGTCCTAGGAATGTAGAAGGAGACTATGATTTCGGCACTATTTTGATCGCTGACTGGGAATATGATCCCGATTATGCCGTACCACTGATACGTTCGGAAGGAGCAGGAATCTTTGCCTCTCCCCAGAATTTTGTCGCATCACAGACTCGTAAAATACTGCTTAAATCAGTCCCATGGGGGCTGAAAAGACGGAATGCTGGACAACAGGGTTCGATTGAAGCAGCGCAAACTGTTTTTCCAGAAAACCTCACCATCGAGAACGGTACATCTAGAGATGATAAGTTCTTTATTGATGCAACTTTAAATGGTTTTGCACCAGCGCTAATGACCCAAGATAGCAATGGACAATTTCATGTTCGCTACAACTTAGATCAATATAGATGGGATGAAATTCATCAAGCACCTAGTGTGCATTTAACAATGGTGAAAGATGGGAATGATCAGTTGATTCCCCAAAAAATTGAATGGAAACTAAGGAAAATTGCGTCTTTCCCTCCTGAATTTGTCGATGATGGTTCGGCTGAGCCTGGAGACGGGGCAAAGTGGGAGCAAGCGAAGCTGTATTTCCGCATTGCTGAGTTTATTGATGGACAGGTTAAGGGACATTTAGGCAGAGGGCATTTGAATGTGGGGCAGTATGCTATTGCCCTCTATCGGAATATTCAAAAAAGTCCCATCCTTAAACTTCTTCATCCCCACTTAAAGAGTGTTTCTGCGATTAATACGTTTGGGAAAGATATTATCTTTGGAGATCAAGGAGTCCTTGCACTTTCCCCCCTCAACTCAGCTTCTTTAATCGATGTGATGAGAGATGATCTGGGCCAATGTAATTGGAGGAACTGGTCGCCCAGAAGTGAGGTGAATTCTACTGGCCAGCATTCCTATTCGAAAATTCAGAATCTATATTGGAATATTCTGAATGAATACGTTGATAAATTCTTTTCGCTTTATGAAGACAAAATCAAATTAGACTGGAAAGAAATTTATTACTTCTCCAAAGATTTAGAAAACCATAGCGTTCCATTTGTCCCTCCATCTATCACAGATGGAGAACAGTATGTTGATAATAATGAAGTCAGCGTCGAAAGACCTGCGAATCAAAAGGCAATTAGTCCAATCACAGAAACGATGACTCATCCTGGTGAACAGGATATCGAGAACCTCAAACAAGCCTGTGCTTATGCGATTTATCATGCAACGATTTGGCATGATTGGCGCAATGATAATCAAGCCAACTATGGTGGAGAAATTGATTATGCTCGTCTAGCAATTGATTATTCTGTTGAAGATGCTGCATTTCAGTTATTTATTGTCAATATCTTGGTCGATGTCAAGCATGGATATTTAACCAGGAATGAAGAAAACGATATTCCTAGAGAGTTTATTTCGATCTTGAAGAGAGAGCGTGACAACTTTAAAACACTTGGTTATGATTTGCGAGATTTAAGATCGCGGATCAATATCTAAAATTTAGATATTTCCTAGCCCTAAAGCTTCAATCTAAAATCTTTTTGTTGCAATTTAGATAGAGAGTTAGCGCTGGGAAATATAGTATTATCTATGAATAAAAATGATATAGATGTCTCTTGATGAAATCTATCTATAAGTGGTTTTCTGTATTTATAAATACAACTTGGATGATATCAGTTGCAATAAGAAAGACGTAAAAATTCTCGACTTAATATTTAACTTGTCACGCTAAATCTCCTGATAGTAAGGATGGCAGTTATCCCTCTTTTATCACTTTAGACAGATAAAAAATAGACTATTCTCAGTTTCTATTTTTCTAATGAGTGATGTCAGCTTCAAGAAGTCCAGAACCAACCATTGGCTTTGTTGATGAGTACTGCCAACTATTTGCAGAGTTATTTCCCCAAGTCCGCAGTTATGAAGCCTTCAAGCATCTCCATCTGGGGATGATTAGTGATATCAAACGTAAATCATTGCCCGCCATTGCAAGAGCAGTGGGCTTGGAGAACCATCAAAGCCTGCATCATTTTCTGAGTGAATCACCTTGGGTAGCGTCACATTTGTCTGACAAGAGATTGGACATCATCTTGAAAATACTGGATGGGCGCAGGTTAATTCTATTGATCGATGAGACGGGCGATTGCAAAAAAGGCAAGAGTACCGACTATGTGAAACGGCAGTATATCGGCAATGTGGGCAAGAAAGAGAATGGCATCGTCGCAGTCACTGCCTACGGGCTGTTTCAAGGGATGATTTTGCCTTTGTCCTTTGAAGTGTACAAACCCCGAGAACGTCTTAAAGAGGAGGATGAGTATCTCAGCAAACCCCAAATTGCTGCTGGAATGATCCGACAGTTGCAAGGGATGGGCTTTTGCTTTGAGCTCGTCCTGGCTGACAGCTTGTATGGGGAAGCTCAAACAAACTTTGTGAATGTCTTAGAGGAGTTAAAGCTGCCCTATATCCTAGCGATTCGTAGCAATCATGCGGTGTGGTTACCCGCAGAACAAGCAGTCTTTGCCGAACCGTGGCAGTCATTTGAACGAACCTTCAGCAATGGCACCACTGAAACTCGTTACAGGCAAGAGATCATTTATGGCCAGCGACACCACCAGAAGCGCTATTGGCTATTAACCACGGACCCCCAAACGCTACCAGAGAACTCAACCTCTTATGTCATGGCAGCGGCACCCGAGATCAAGCTGGATGAAATTGGGGATTGCTATGGCTTCAGAACTTGGATTGAGTATGGTCTCAAACAGTCTAAAGATACCTTGGGTTGGGCTGATTTTCGCATGACGCACTACGAACAAATTGAAAAGTGGTGGGAGATAGTGATGAGCGCTTTCTTGATGGTGAGTTTGTTCGCTGATGTCTTCAATGACTCTTGTCCAGTGGCACATCAACACTTTGCGCAGCATCCTTGGTGGGATAACCAAAACGGGTGGAAGAATCTGCTCAATAATGTGCGCTTGATCATTCAACCGTTAATCAGTTGGAATCTTCTAAAGCGCTGGTTAGAAGTCTTTCCCAGCCGTGCTTTGAAAAAGGGGTTTGAGCAACTCACATCAAAGATGGAGGCATTTTGCTGTCCACTGGTGAGGAAATTGCTCAAGCATCCTGATTTTCTCTCTGTCTAAAGTGATAAAAGAGGGTTATACTCTAGACGGTTAAGAGATTAACTTTCTGGAAAGACTGAAACTTGAGTGAGAGCAGGCTGGTTAGTTTCGCCTTATGCTCTGTATTGCATTGGTCAATGCACTGTTGAATGGCCCCTTTGAAAGAGTGAAAATCCGAATAATACTTCGAGTAGAGACATTCCTTGCGCACAAAGCGCCAAAGCCGCTCAATCAAATTCAAATGGGGTGAATAGGAGGGCAAATAGACTAACTCAATATCGACGATCTCAGCAAAGTCAGTCACCAGCTGGCATTTTTGATATCGGGCATTGTCTAAAATGACGCTGATGGGTATGACTGGGTCGAGTAGTGCCAGCTTGGCTAGCAACAGACACATGCTATGAGAGTTGATGTAGGTGTGGTTGGTGATACTGGTGACAGCGTTGAGTGCACCCAGAACATTGAATCGTTGACGGCCAGAAGGAGAAGGGATGAAGATCCGACGAAGGCACCAGAGAAACCCCAGATAAGCCCGGTGAACAAAATGAGCAGCATCCACAAAAAAGACAAGACGCTCTTGGCGTTGAGCTTCCTCTAATAAGGGTTCAAGGCGAGTTTGTCGAAACTGCTCTTGCTCCTCAATTTTCTCGGGCAGACTCGACTTTCCCGGCACATACCCCACTTTTCGAGAGCGACAACCAATGCGTTTGAGGAAGGCTTTGAATCTGGGTTGGAGAACGCTTAATACCTGTCAATTGTTCAATGACTGCTTGGGCTTCTGCACTGGTGCGGGGCGGGTGTTGCTCAAAATAGGCTCTCACACTATCGCTATGAGCGTTGAGTGAACTGGATTGACCTTTGTATTCCAGGGTTTTCAACCCTTCAATTCCGCCTTGTTGATACAGACGAAGGGTTTTAGCTAAGGTCGGACGACTAATCTGACAAAGCTGACAAATCTGGGCATGGGGAAGACCCTGACTTTTCAAGTAGAGCACTTCCATCCGTCGCTGCACCCGTGGGTGAGGGTGATGATAGCGTTCGTAATTGAGGTGTTGGATTTCCTCTGCGGTGAAATCAATTTTAATCATGCAAGTAGGGGAGTCGGTTGAGGGATATTCCCAGTCTGCCAAATCTCTCCACTACAATGTTAAGCCGCAAGTCGTACGCAGTATAACCCTCTTTTATCACTTTAGACAGAGAGAAAATCAGGATGCTTGAGCAATTTCCTCACCAGTGGACAGCAAAATGCCTCCATCTTTGATGTGAGTTGCTCAAACCCCTTTTTCAAAGCACGGCTGGGAAAGACTTCTAACCAGCGCTTTAGAAGATTCCAACTGATTAACGGTTGAATGATCAAGCGCACATTATTGAGCAGATTCTTCCACCCGTTTTGGTTATCCCACCAAGGATGCTGCGCAAAGTGTTGATGTGCCACTGGACAAGAGTCATTGAAGACATCAGCGAACAAACTCACCATCAAGAAAGCGCTCATCACTATCTCCCACCACTTTTCAATTTGTTCGTAGTGCGTCATGCGAAAATCAGCCCAACCCAAGGTATCTTTAGACTGTTTGAGACCATACTCAATCCAAGTTCTGAAGCCATAGCAATCCCCAATTTCATCCAGCTTGATCTCGGGTGCCGCTGCCATGACATAAGAGGTTGAGTTCTCTGGTAGCGTTTGGGGGTCCGTGGTTAATAGCCAATAGCGCTTCTGGTGGTGTCGCTGGCCATAAATGATCTCTTGCCTGTAACGAGTTTCAGTGGTGCCATTGCTGAAGGTTCGTTCAAATGACTGCCACGGTTCGGCAAAGACTGCTTGTTCTGCGGGTAACCACACCGCATGATTGCTACGAATCGCTAGGATATAGGGCAGCTTTAACTCCTCTAAGACATTCACAAAGTTTGTTTGAGCTTCCCCATACAAGCTGTCAGCCAGGACGAGCTCAAAGCAAAAGCCCATCCCTTGCAACTGTCGGATCATTCCAGCAGCAATTTGGGGTTTGCTGAGATACTCATCCTCCTCTTTAAGACGTTCTCGGGGTTTGTACACTTCAAAGGACAAAGGCAAAATCATCCCTTGAAACAGCCCGTAGGCAGTGACTGCGACGATGCCATTCTCTTTCTTGCCCACATTGCCGATATACTGCCGTTTCACATAGTCGGTACTCTTGCCTTTTTTGCAATCGCCCGTCTCATCGATCAATAGAATTAACCTGCGCCCATCCAGTATTTTCAAGATGATGTCCAATCTCTTGTCAGACAAATGTGACGCTACCCAAGGTGATTCACTCAGAAAATGATGCAGGCTTTGATGGTTCTCCAAGCCCACTGCTCTTGCAATGGCGGGCAATGATTTACGTTTGATATCACTAATCATCCCCAGATGGAGATGCTTGAAGGCTTCATAACTGCGGACTTGGGGAAATAACTCTGCAAATAGTTGGCAGTACTCATCAACAAAGCCAATGGTTGGTTCTGGACTTCTTGAAGCTGACATCACTCATTAGAAAAATAGAAACTGAGAATAGTCTATTTTTTATCTGTCTAAAGTGATAAAAGAGGGATAACAACCCAGGAGACTTAGCGTGACAAGTCAGATTAACGCTTCCCTATGCCTGAACTGCTGGCTGCAGTGGACGATCTAAACCCGTTGGGTAATTTAGGTTAAGACTAGATAACGCCAACCAGGATTGAATACTAATCCTGGTTGGCCATGAATTTGATTTTCTAGCTACTGTTAAACTATTGCAGCCTTCACTATGCAGCCAACATTAGATATTGGTGCTCATCATAAGATTGGCTAGGGGAATGCCTGGCTCAATGTGCTGCCGCTGTTGCCAAAGTAAGTTTTTAAGGGCTGTTGGTCCCACATCCATAATGGGGTTGTAGCGGACATGGGAAAGTGTCCAGAGGAGAGTGACCTGTTTGGCTTCTCGTTCAGCGACGCGTAGAGGATCATACTTTGGATGGCGGGTATCCCATAGGCCAATCGTGCTATAGCTGACATCGCCACCGTCTTCGTACTGCTTGTTATTAACCCATGAATGGAAGAAAGAGCTAAGGAAAATAACGTATACACAAAGCTGCTGTAAGTCAGCATTGTTTTGAACGGCGAGTGTCCCTAATTCTGGTTTGAGAATCGAGTGAGTGACCAGATCGTGGGACATGGCTTGGATCTCAGACCAGTATTCCTCCATACCTGCCTGATGGTCTTCGAAGAACTCCCTGACATACTGCGTCAAGAGATTCCACATTGCGATCGCAGCCGGATCATAATGGTTGTTCAGTACCCGATCGGGCAGGGTTTGACGATGGGGCGTCCAATGATAACTCAGGTGACTGATTTCATCTTTGAGAACGTCATCTACGCTCTCTGGTGTTAGAGAGGAGGCTTCCGGAATAAAGCCTGTCGGTCCACTAATTAGGTTGGCTCCTAGCTTATTGATACTTAAGAGACCTTCCAGATGGGGTTCTAACAGTAAACGAATGGGATTATTCACCACATTCCGGTAATACGCCATAGCGTACTGATCCAGGTTCATGTGGGTTCGTCCTAGATGAGATTGAGCCTCCTGGAAGACGAATTCTGCGCAGCGGAACAGGCGCTTACTCCATTCCCAATTTTCATCACCGGGTTGCTGAGTCTCTGTTTGGCCGTTCAGAGTAAATTGAATGGAATGGGGATGCAAGTATTGTCCACAGAAATTAAACCGGGCTGTAATTTTTGTCGGAAGGATGCCCGCAGGTTCCACCTGGTGTTTGCTGCAATCGTAGCAGACCTGATATTGCCAGGCATGCCCCGTCACTCGGTTGAGTTTGCCTGGATTAAATCCATTCAGGCGGCGCTCTACAAAGAAATCATCGCTAAACTTATCCAATCGGGTGCGGGTTAGGTTCGGCGGCATATAGGAAACCACACTGGTACCCATCAGATCTAAGGCCCCTGTAATACCTAATTCAGGCAAATCAGGATCTAGCTGTTGATTGGGAATCAGTTTGAGGCCAAAGTTGGCCCAGTAGCGTGGTTTTGGCTTTACTCTCGCGGGCAAGGGCTTTGTATTATCGAAGCTCGGGGTTTTGCCTGTGCCATAAGGATATTGCTCAGGGAGGGACGGCTGGTGACCGCTGCCCCAATCCACTAGGCTGGAGCTAGGAGTTTGATATTTACGCATATTGGCAGAGATCTGATAGACAACAGAGCGAAGATGGTTGACAGAAGCTGTTTCACGCGCTGTCTTCGCCAAAATTAAGCTCAATTCTGGTGGTGCATTATAGGGATTAAATTCCAAGGCTTCCGCGAGTTCATCGGGCAAAATGCTACCCAAGTCCAACACCGCAACATCATGGAACGGATGGTCTTCTTCTTCCCAGGGAATCGTGCAGTCTTTGGCTGTTTCATTCATTGCAGCATCATCAGAAACGGGCTGCAGTTGGATCTGCAGTAGATAGCTGACCCCTGTACTGCGTACCTGTTGGCGAAAATCGTCCTGTAGATAGGTCTCGGGACGGGTATCGCTGGCGACGCGAGGTAAGTAATCTAAAGGTAGTTTCACCTCTTCAGGCTTCAGCCATCCCGTGTCTGCAGATGGGTTTTGGCGGTTAACCAAGCGATATCGGAGAAAAAATGACTGCTGATTGAGGCTAGTAAAACTGTAGGTTGTCTCAGAATAGTAGTGGAGTTGAGTGTAGGAGTCTGGGTCGCGAATAATTTCATGGAAGATGGGTGCAATCTTGGGAAATTCCTGCAGCATGGCGGCTCGCGATTTCATGGGCCCTGCTGCCCAGCGAGCAAAGGAAAGCGCCTCTGCCAAAATAAAGGAGCGTCCAGTGCTCATCAGGATATCGACAATGCCTTCATCTAGGTTTAAATCCGATAGCGGCGCTTGGGCATCGCCCGCTAGGACCCTGACTGTCGCACCGCGCCCATCGAGGATGGCGTCATCGCGGAACCCTTTGATATTGGCGTGGCGTAGTAAGACCGGGTATTGTTTGCCTGCGCTAAATATTTGATGTTGAGGGATATCTAGAGTATCTAGAACTTTCAAAACCCCTTTGGCGACGGTGCCGTAGGAGTGGGTCGCTCGCCGTCCTTTAATTTGTGCGGTACGTCCAAAGGCTCGGGCAATATTTGAAATTAGTTTTTTAAATTCATCATCAACATGTTCAGTGCGCGGATCACGACTATCCATGGTTAATTACCTTAAGGGTCTGATGGTTTGATCGTTTGAGAGCACAAAACAACCTATCTACCGGCAGAAAGATAAATTTGAGATAGGTTGATACGAAATTCAGTTTTGAAATCTTATTCGATGGCCTAACCCGCTGAAATAGCTCCTAATCTCTAGGATTGAAAAGAATTTCAGTCTAGTTTGACAGCAGTACTAAAGTTTGGCATCGCTAATCGTTACAGCTGATGCCATCAATCGCTTCAGCTCATCTAGGCTAGCGGTCAAAGCACGATTGGGAGCAGCTTGATCCAACAGAGGGTTGATGGCATTGATGTGGGATTCGATTTGGTTGCCTAAGCCTGGCTCCAAGCGCTTGATAGTACCACCGAACATAAACCAGATTTTTTGAGCAGGGGAAAAGAAATTATCTTTTGCTTTTTGATAGTCTTCTACTGAAACCATCAATGCAGAGAGATCGAACAGATCTCGCATAACTTGAACGGACTTTCGGCGGAAAGCAACTTTTTGTTCGATGGGAAGTGAATCTACAGTTGGCATTTTCTAGATCTCCAGGTTTCACAAATGGGAAATAAAAAAGATGATTATTTTAAAACTGAGCTGTCTAATTCATTCAAGCTTCTAATATCTAACATCATTTCAAATGGCCATTTTTACGCCATTCTTTAATTTTGTTTATTTTGTACTCAGATTTTTTAGTCTTCCCTTTCTTATAGAATCTTAAGATTGCTCACTGTCTAGAAATCCAATAATGTCTCTTGAAGTCTTTCTTGCCGAGAGCTAATAAAGTATGTTTAGGATGATCGCTCACCGTAACTATCTCTATTCCTATTTGAGATACACTGAAGGCTAAAAGATCTGTATATCAATAAATTGATGGGTGAAATCGAAGAATTTTTACTTTTTTGACCGGCTGAGCCTAACTGAAAAAATAGAGCTAGCACTAATAAACCCCATAACTTTTAGTGACTAGTCTGATAGTTTTTAATAAATTATTTAGAACTATTAGTGATGGTGACCAGACTCACTTTAGATATTTTCATTTGTTTTTATGATAAGAATAATCTTTCTCTCAAGAGCTGATGGCATAATTTTTAGCTTTTGCTAGATAAATTGGTTGCGCCTGAATCTTGACTGCTGTTATTCAATTCTGCTTGTAAAGATGCATACCCATTCTTTGACGGTTGATGAGCCTGCTCAGTCACCTGAGTTCAACAAGCTGCTGAATCAGTATCGTGTTAGCTTGCAAATCTTTGATCGCCCCAAGGGCAAATTTAAGCCAGAAGAAATTCTCAATCTTTTGACCTGTCGTGATCAAATCCAGGCCTTGATGACGGAGCGATCCTTGTTGAGTTCTCAGCAGTTATTGCGGCTAGCGGATTTAGATTGCTATCTCAAAAAATATGAAGTCTTGATTGCGACTCACCTTGATTTAGAGGCTTGGCAGCAGTTGGTTAATCCGCCCCACACTTCTTGGTGGTGGTTTCTCAGGGCTCCAGAACCTAGGCATTGGTGGAACGAATATGATTGGCTGTTTAATGCCGGAACCCTGGTTATTTTGACCATCTCGGCCAGTTTAATTACTGATACTGCTACTCGCCTATTCTCGGGGGGTATCGACTTGGGTTCAACCTTAATGATCTCCGGCCAAAGCCTATTGGCCTTGCTCGCGGGGGGAGGGGCCTTAACTCAAGCTGGCCGACAAGCCTATGAGCGTCTTCTCTGTCGGATACGGATCAATAAGCGCTATTGGCAGGAGGCAAGTTTTACCTTCGCCCTGATCCTAGTTTTATCTCTGGCTGGTATCCATTCTGCATTGCCTGGATTTGCGGAAACGGCTAACCAGAATGGCGAAGCTCATTATCAGAATGGCAAGTTAGACAGTGCTCGCAAAGACTTTAAGCGGGCGATTGCCCTGAAGCAAGATTTTCCTAAGGCGCATTTCAATTTGGCCTTGGTCCATGAAGATTTGCAGCAGCTTGAAAAAGCGAAGGCACAGTATCAGCTTGTGGTGACTCAGAAAGACCTTGTGAACTGTAATGCTGCTAATGCTGACCATTGCGATGATCTGATGATTTGGCTGCAGGCCCATAACAATTTAGCTGAGCTGGATATTGTCGATGAAGAGTATGGCAAAGCGGCTCCGCTATTGCAGGCAGGGTTGCGGAAGCTAGAACAACAAGGTAATAAAGAGACACCCGAGGGTAAACAACTGAAATATAGCCTTCTTAAGAATTTAGGGTGGGCACGGTTAAAGCAGAAGTTTTTCTCGAAGGCTGAACACCATCTTCAGCAGGCAGCCCAGATGGAGCCGAATGCCCCTGATCCATTTTGTATGCTGGCTAAAGTGTCTGAAGCGAAGAATGAGCAGCAGAAAGCACTACCCGATTGGAAGAAGTGTCTGACTAAAGCCCAGCAAAATCCGATTGTTCTGGAGACGCAACCAGAAGTGAATCAATGGGTGGCTGAAGCGCAAGAACGTCTCTCAACAGCTAGGGATGCAACACAGGAGAACGCCAAAGCTTAAGAAGCTGGCCGTCAACAAGTGGCCCCTACTCATATTATCTAGAATCTCCGCGATTTCAGAGCGTGAAAAGACCGTGGGTAACCGTGCTGGCTTGCGAGCGCGCTCAATCTTGTCAATGTAAGGTAAATAAATTGACAGAACGTGCTGATAGAGAAACAGTAAAACGCTCAATGCCACATTTTGAGTTGAGGCTGCTACCTGTTTATCGATGGCGAGGTGAGAGAGATAGGCGTGAATCTCGTCAACTCCCATTTCACGAGGGTGGCGTTTCTGATGGAACAGGATGAATGATCGAATGTAGTAGATGTATGACTTTTCAGTCTTGTGACTAAAATGCCTAAGTCTGGCTGATTGACGAACTTGATCTAGCAGGCGTGGAGGCTGTTTCTGGACACCAGGAGACATTACAGTTATGGGAAGCTTGATTCAATAGGGGTGAGAATAGGGGTTTTATCCGATAATATGTCGCAATACTATCCAAATCAGTGGTATTAGGCGACACTTGACATTTAATTCCCGTTGGAAGGTTGTTATACGACACTTGGCATCTAATATTCTATATAGGAGAGTTATACGTCAGTCTGTCGTATAACCATAGTTAGGCAGCTTCGCTCTTTAACTGGAACAGTACCCGGAAATCGTCGAAGATCAGCGTTATAGTGGCTGATACTATTTATTAATCCTGGATGTCTATTTCTACTAAATGGAAAAGTAAACTTGTCTCCTCAAGTCTTCCTTTGGAGTTTGAAGTGGCAAAGTCTCTTGTTTCGCACGGTTTTTCTATTGATGCTGATTACACCTATGCTCGTGATGATTCTGGTATTGCCAAAGATTTTTCAGTCGATTTGAAAGCCTCTGCTTTCTTACCATTCTCCAACCCCAATAAGATAACAGCCCAGCTTGAACTGTTGGTAGAATGTAAGCAACGGAATCCAAACGTTAAATGGTTATTCTGCCCAGATCCCAACAGAGCTGACTTTTCGCCAATTGTGCTTGGTCGAACCATTCGCACTATCGATAGGTTTTCCCAGAAATTCTTCCGCTCCAATGCAACGGTGGAGTTTGATGAAAACGCGCATCATTGTTACAAGGGAGTAGAAGTAGATGAATCAGATGGTCGTGTGTATGATGCTGAGATCAAACATGGAATCTCACAACTCCAATATGCTCTCCCACGACTCATTTCTGAAGCAGCTCTTTTCAATTTATACGGACATCGTGAAGATAGTATTCCTTTTATCGTGTGCCCAATACTCCTTACTACTGCTGAACTTCTAGTCGCACATAATAAACTCACAGCCAATATGGTTGAGGATGCAACTGTCCTTACTGACATTGCAAAATCGACTCCCTATTTAGTCCTGTATTCAGATTATGGTCCTGATTTTGAAAGACACTGTACTCGTGAGTGCTCAAAGCTTGGGCAACTTGATTTCGATGAATTCAATGATATTGAAAAGTACCGCGCAGAAAACGGAGAATACGGATTTTATTTACCTTCGTTTCTTTGCAAGTCATTATCAGAGGGAAGGCGTTTTACTCTTGTCCAATATTTTACTCAATTTGTAATTTGTCAAACGTCTAACTTTGATACTTTAATGACTGACATCAAGAAAGCTACTTCTAAAGCCGCTCGTACTTTATCTAAGCAGCGGAGATGATTTGTAGCTCGCCTAACACATCACGGCAGCGGACGGTAGAAGGCTACTGGTGCTGAGTTCAAGGTTATCTGCAGCCGCTACGTTGTGCCGTTAGCCGTCTAGGGGCTTTGCTGCTGTCCCTTTAATGCTTCCTGATAGCAAATTAGCTTCACTTCAAACATAAGGGCAGCAAAATCGAATATAATGTGGCGCTGCTTTGCTTACGGTTATCGGTCTAAATTTAGTCATATGAATAGTTTTGACCGCTCTAAACATGTCTACGTTTCTCCGGATTTTGATGAAATAATCAAGGACACAATACGTTTTTTTAACGGTACACCTGTGCATTCAATTCCCGTGCCCACACGTTTTCACGGCACAGGTGTTTATGCCTTGTATTGCATCGCTAAGTCTGGAATTTATTCAAGATTTAATTCAGTTAATAGGACTGCATTTCATATTCCTATCTATGTTGGAAAAGCAGTCCCCAAAGGCTGGAGACAAGCCAGACAGTCATCATCTTCAGATACAAAAAGCTATGAGCTAAATAATCGAATAAGAGAACATAGTCGCAGTATAGAGATCGGAGAAGGTGTAAACAGCTCCGACTTTTTCTGTAGATTCATGATTCTTGAGGGTAAAGAAAGCGACTTAATTGGAACTGTTGAAGCAGCTCTTATCAGGAAATATCAACCACTTTGGAATACTTTAATTGATGGTTTTGGTAACCACGATCCTGGAAAAGGGCGATATGAGCAAGCAAAATCTGACTGGGATGTTTGCCACCCAGGCCGCCTTTGGGCGGAAAAATGTCAGGGAGTTCACGCTAATAAAGCAGATCTCTTGCAAAGCATTGAAGCTTTTATGAATGAATTGAATGAAGAAGATGCCTAAATTATCCTGTTTAGAGTTGTTCACAGGAGCTGGAGGTCTGGCAAAAGGTCTAGAAAAGGCTGGAGTTCAGCACACGGCTTTTGTTGAATGGAACAAGGATGCTTGCATCACTTTAGCTAATAACTACAGTGCTCAGCTTGTTCATAATGTAGATATTCGTACATTTAAATTTTCACAATTTGGTCATGTTGACATAGTTTCTGGTGGACCTCCATGTCAACCATTTTCGATGGGAGGAAAACATAAAGGGAATATGGATAAACGAGATATGTTCCCTTACGCCTGTAAAGCGATAAGTGTTTGTACACCTAAAGCTTTTGTCTTTGAGAATGTCAAAGGGTTGCTACGTAAGTCCTTCAGTAGCTATTTTGAGTACATTCTCTTGAGGTTGAGATATCCTGACCTTTCTCTTCAAGCTTCAGAACGTTGGGAAGATCATCTTGCAAGGCTTGAGAAGATTCACACTTCAGGGAAGTATGATGGCATCAAATATAATGTTGTTTTTCGGCTAGTAGACGCTGCAAATTATGGGGTTCCTCAGCGCCGAGAAAGAGTTTTTATTGTTGGAATTAGAGAAGATTTAAATATCGAGTGGTCTTTTCCTGAAGAATCTCATTCTTTAGATTCTCTATTGTGGTCACAATTTATTACTGGCGCTTACTGGATAAGAAATGCGGTCAATCCCTTAGAAATTGAACATCTAGACCAAAGAACACAACAACGAGCTAAGCAGCTCATGCAACAGCCTAGTTTATTTTCTCCTTCTCTAGAACCCTGGAAGACAGTTCGGGATCAAATTGGAAAACTTCCAGCTCCTGACATCCAAGGTAGTTTTGATAATGAACATGTCTTGAGAGAAGGTGCGCGATCTTATCCTGGACATACTGGTAGCTATATTGATATGCCCTCTAAAGCCCTTAAGGCAGGAGATCATGGAGTTCCTGGTGGAGAAAATATGATTAGATATCAAGATGGTCGAATACGCTATTACACTACGTTTGAAGCTAAAAGAATCCAGACCTTTCCAGACAATTATAGGATTTCTGGCTCATGGACAGAAGCAATGAGGCAGATCGGTAATGCTGTACCTGTAGAGTTGGGTTATCGAATAGCTAACTCTTTAGTCCAAGCTATATCTCCCCGGTCAAATGAAACAGCTAACACTTCGTTGGTGCGGACGGGATAAAGGGATTGATAAAACTTAGCAGTCGCTTGCCGCCGCACAACTCCACCGTTATGGTGCTTCGCATCCAGAGTAGCTTATCTGAAGAAAAATATCAGGCTGCAAAGCAAGAAGCTGAACGGTTAGGTATTTCCCTAGCAGAGCTTCGGAAAAGCTCTTTGCGTAATGTTCCGCCAGTTGATGGTTCACAACCTTGGATGAACTATGCAGGGATGGTCGAATCAGAGGATACCCAAAGCAGTCAATCCATAGATGACATGATCTGTGGCCTCAAAGACTGACGTCTACTTTGACATCTAAGACACAAACTGATTGTCCATAGAGGCAACGCAGAATAGGAGACAACCGTTGCGGGTGGCAGGTTGATGAATGGTATCTGCCGCAGACACAATGCGATCTCCCTTCTGATACACCTGGTCATCCACCACCAAATCGCCAGCCAAGACCAAAATTTCTTCCCCAGCGGCGTGATGATGCTTGGGGAAAAGCCCCCCTTGGTCAGACTTGACAAAAAAGGCCAGCTCTCGATGTAGGGTGTTGGTTTGGTAGACCGCATGCTTAAACTCACCTGGCCCTTCTATGTCTTGCCATTGCAATTGATTGGATAGGGCAATTAACTCCTCAATAGGCTGAGAGATGAGCGCGTATAGCTCAGCAGATTGGAGAGTGGTGGCGTCAATCCGTTGAAACAGCCGCTCCTTCAGCTTGGGAGATATGGGCATGGCGGGAACGCTGTATGCGATCGCAGATACCGCATCTTCAAACCCAGCAATTTCTGCATCCAGTTCATCCGCTGAAAAGGACTCGGCTAGCTGATCGTCCCCAGCCAACGCACCCAGCGCCGATAAGGCTGCCCAGTTGGAAAGCTCTTCAGGATTGGGTTGTGGAGCTGAGTGATTCATAGCTACATCTTAGCCTGTGGGTTATGGGGATGTTGAATAGGAGGACTGAAGCAGGCTGATCTCTGACCCTGGTTATGCTGAGATGAGTTGATGAAAAAGCCTATACCAGTATTACGTCCTCAAAATGACTTTGGATCTGTCTATGGGCAGATTTCTCGCATTTTTTTACTCCTCAAGATTGATCAAGAATGCCTCGCAACTTACTTAAACCCAACCGAATTCGGGTTTTGACGGTGCCGAGGGACAGGCCAGTTTGCTTGGCAATTTCTGATTGGGATAACCCTTGAAAATAGGCCAGCTCAATCACCTGCTGTTGTTCCGGTGGAATTTGGGCCATGGCGACTTGGACAAGATCGCGCCGTTCTTGAATCAGGGCATGTTCTTCAGGCAGGGCCATTTTGGTATCGGACTCGATGGGCGCGTTTACCGTAGAAGCTTCGACGACCTTGGCTTGGCGCTGCCGTTTGCGAAGGCGATCTAAGGTGCGGCTGCGGGCCTGCATAAATAGCCAAGAATCGACTCGACTGCGACTGCGATCATATTTAGCGGCGGTGCGCCAGACTTGATCGAATACATCCAAGACCACTTCTTCGGCTTCTTCGACGGACCCCAGCATTTTGTATGCGATCGCATAAATGATGCCTGCATATCGGTCATACAACATCGATAGTGCGGCTTGATTCTGTTCAGCCACTTGGTGGATTAAAACCAAGTCCTCACTGGTGTTTTGGACAGTCATTCCCGATTTAAACTCACGTGATTCCAACAAATTTTTCGAGAAACAGATCCAATCACCAACCCCTAGCGTATACCCCTACAGATTGCTGAATGAAAGGAAGTTGACGGCGAAGTCTGCCCGAGGGCGGACAAGCTTCTGCTGCCCATTATCAGTCAATTTGCAGCCTTTTCTGGTTGCTGTCAACGCATTGATGTACTCGCAGGAGATAGACATGCTATCGAACCCCCGTCAAAATCAGGCCACCCGCCGATTCTCTGCTAAATCTTTGTTGAAATTGAGTGGCGTGGTTTTAGGACTTGGCCTCTCGTTGGGCAGCATTGCCCCCGCTACCTTGGCTTCGGATCATGATGATGGTGAAACCAATACCAAGAGCCGCAATCTCAACCTGACGGACTTATATGTGTTCCGCGAAGGCGATCAAAATCCCAACGCCTCTACCGATGACTTGGTGTTGATTATGAATACCAATCCTCGGTCGGTGGCACGGCAGCAATACTATTTCAATAACAAGGCCCGCTACGAATTTCATATTGCTCGCACCCCCGATAACGACGCCACCCCCACGGGTAAGCCGGATGTGACGTTGCGATTTGAATTTAGTCAACCCAAGCCAAATCAGACTCAGACCGTCAAAATTACGACGATTCGCGATGGCAGTAGTCATGTGGGCAAAGCGATCACGACTCCCCTCAATAGTGACCCCAAAACCACCCAAGTGCCCATGGGCGGCCAGACCCTCTTCGTATTTGCTGGACTCCGAGAAGATCCCTTCTTCTTCGATGTGGAGCAGTTTTTTCGAGTCCGAGCCGGGGCATTAGGCAAAGGACCTGCCGTGGGCTTCCGGGACCCTGACAAAGCCGTAGACTTTACAACGGGCTATAACGTCAATGCGATCGCAGTTCGTGTTCCCATCAAATTCCTCCAGAATCAGTCGGGTGCCACGACCTTTGACGTTTGGCAAACCATCTCCGTCCGGGGCAAAGGTGGTAAATACCGACAAGTAGAACGCTTAGCCCGTCCGGCAGTCAACGAAGGGTTAATTGTTTCCAATGATTTCCTCAATGCCCTCAATAGTGTCGGTCCTGACTTTGAAGCCGCTGCTCTGGCTGGTCAAAAGCCTGCCGCTAAAGTTGCTGGCCCCATTGTCAATGAAGCCGCTCAAACCCTCAAAGCCATTGGCAACGATGACCAGCGCACCAATACCTTATTGCAAGCCTTCTTGCCCGACGTGATGCGAATTGATACCACGGATACCAGTGGTTATGGTAATGCCCTGAATAGCAAAGGCAGCCCCATTCGCGGTCGCTTGCTTAAAGACGATGTGGTGGATATTACCCTGAGCGTTCTCACCAACGGGGCGATCACCACGGATAACGTTTCCTATGAGGGCACTCCTGGCAATCCCTCTCAGGGCCACAGTCCACTCCAAACCCAGTTTCCTTACCTAGCTCTACCCAACTAAGTCTCCCTGTTCGAACTGTTCTAAAGCCGCTTGCTTTCATCCTTTGCGGATTTCCCTGCCCTGGCTTGCAGAGGATGAAAGCTTTACTAATCCACCATGAGGTTTTGCAATGATTTTGAATATCTGGAAATGGCCCCGCACCTCTTTGCTCTCAGGCGTGACGCTTACCCTAGTGCTGGGAATTAGCGTTGACCTGGGGCAGCCAGCCCGAGCCCATTCCCATGGGGGGGAAACTCATTCCCATACGAGAGAATCCCATTCCCATGCGGTCGAACATTCGGTAACGGATGCCCTGCAACGGGAGATTGTCTTCTACCAAAATCGAATTCAGGCCAATCCCACAGATGGCTTAGACCGTGCCTCTCTAGCGACCCTTTATCTGCAACTCGCCTCCTCTACTGGCAACACCCACTGGTATCACGAGGCAGAAGAAACCGCCCGTCAGTCTTTGGCCAACTTACCCTTCAATAACCCTGAAGCTCAGCTTGCCCTGGCAAAAGTGGCTCAGGCGGAGCATCAGTTTGCGGAAGCCCTACAGTTTGCTGAGACAGTTCTGCAGGAGAATCCCACAAATCAACAAGCCCTCTCAATTGTTGTGACCAGCAAGCTAGCCCAGGGGCAGCTTGATCAGGCCCAACCAGTGGCCGATCAGTTAGTGGAGCAGGCTCCAACCTTGGTCAGCCATACCCTTCGGGCCTTGGTGCTCGTGGCTCAGGGTGAAGATCAAGCTGCCCTTCAAGATTTCCAGCAGGCGCTGGCCCTGGAACAACCCGATCAATTGTCTCAATCAGCCTGGGCGCGAACATTGCTAGGCCGTTATTATGCCCATCGGGGCCAACTGCCTCTAGCGAAACAGTACTATCAAGAAGCCCTACAGCTACAGCCCCATTCTTCCTTTGCCCGGGTCAAACTGGCAGAACTGGAAACCCGTCAAGGTAATTACGGCGCTGCCGAAACCCTCTATCAACAACTACTTCAGCATCCAGAATCTTCCCATGGACTAGATCATGTGGCTTTGCAGGGACTAGCCCAATTGAAGGTTCTAGAAGGAAAACTGACCGAAGCCAGTCAACTCTGGGATGAAGCCGAACATGAGTTTCGCGATCACCAGGATCTCGATCATTTCGGTCATCGCCGGGACTTGGCAAAGTTACTGTTGGCGAGAGGTCACCAAGCGGATTTACCGGAAGCGTTGACCCTGATGCAGGCAGAAGCCAATCTTCGCCAGGATCCTGAAACTCTGAAGACTTTGGCTTGGGCGCTGTCGCGGCTGAACCGATATGGTGAGGCTCAGAGTGTGTTGCAAGATGCGATCGCACTCGGCATACAAGATGCCAGCCTGTTCTATCGAGCCAGTTTAGTAGAAGCGTCCCTAGGCAATAAAGCCCAAGCCAAGGTCTATGTCCAAAAGGCGCTAGCGATAGATCCCAATTTCGATACCCGAGCAAGAGCCCTATTGGCTTTAGGTGGGTAGTTCTGAGGGGCTGAAGTCTGACGACTTAAGTTCGAAATGGAAGTATCGCAATCTCAGCACGCAACTGTTCATCCCAAGCTTGCCAGGTATCTTTTGGTAGCGTCCCTACAACTTGTAGACCTGGCGGTTCCACACTGGCCCAAAGAAATCCTTGTTTAGGATTATCAATTCTAGAGAACCACCTAGGTAGTGAGTCTTCTGAATTCTGGGTGATGCTTTGATAGTCTGGCAACTTGGTATAAATAGTATTCAACGTTGCCCAATCCGCATCAGTGAATATCTCCCAATTGAAGGGATAGATACACTCAATATCCAGCCAGTCAGAGTTGTTGGAGTCAGTTTCGAGGCAAACTGTTGCCATAGAGTTGTTGATGTCATGATGGTGATTGCAAATATATTCTGACTCACGCTGATAACGATATAGACCTCTAGAAAAATGTCCCTTACTTTTAATGTGGATATCTACAGCCAATTGTTGGCGGAGTATCGTCCAAAGGTTATTGCTTCTGAACGGGAAAACGAAGCTGCCATCGCACTTGCACAAAAGTTAGAACATCTCCCGAATCAAACCTCAGAACAGGAAGCGCTGCTTGATCTACTGGTGATGCTGATTGAAAAGTATGAAGATAGCGCTTATCCGATTCTTGTCAGTAGCCCTCGTGAAGTTTTGCTGCACTTGATGGAGGCCAAAGGATGTATTCAAGAGGATTTGGTGGGTGTTATTGGATCGCGAGGGGTTGTGTCTGAAGTGGTGAACGGTAAGCGAGGTATTAGTATCGCTCAAGCTAAATCTTTGGCTGATTACTTTGGCGTTGATGCAGGACTTTTTATCTAAGCGATCATCGCACTCGGTATACAAGATGCTAGCCTGTTCTATCGAGCCAGTTTAGTAGAAGCGTCCCTAGGCAATAAGGCTCAAGCCAAGGTCTATGCCCAAAAGGCGCTAGCGATAGATCCTAATTTCGACACCCGAGCAAGAGCCCTATTGGCGTTAGGTGGTTAAGGGAAGTATATGTTGCTCTTCCAGATCGAGATGTCTGGCAATAAAGATCTGGAAGCGTATGACAATGGAGATGATGAGAATCTGCTTCAGAAAATCGTCAAAACCTATCGATAGCACCTACTTTTTATCTAAACGACCCATACGGTTAAACGGGAAAAATCTTTTGGTTGCTTGGCCAATAATTTCACTCCGTTTAACCAGCCCCCAGCACCGACTATCGAGACTCAGTTCTCGGTGGTCTCCTAATACTAAATAATGACCGGGAGGGATCGTTTGAGGTTGGGATAAATAGATGGGAATAGGCGGATCAATGGGCTTGCTCTCGACGTCCATCGTTACATAATTGGAACGGCATATGTCGGGGCTTGGACTCTCAGTGGTGCCCGACATTGTGTAGGGTTCTTGCAAGGGTTGATTATTAATCCATATAACATTCTGTTTAATCTCGACCTTATCACCAGGGAGGCCAATAATCCGCTTTAAAAAAGCATTCTCAAAGCCACCTCGTTTTAATGCCTGTGTGGGTTCAAAAAGAATAATTTCTCCTCGTTTTGGGGTTCGAAATACATAACTGACTTTATCTATAACGATACGATCATTAATCTGTAGAGTTGGCTCCATTCCTCCAGATGGAATATATCGAGCTTCTACAATCAATGAGCGAATAGCGAGGCCCAACGTGATAGATAGCCCGATCGGGGCAATAAACAGCAGCAGAAATAATTTTAATATGATATTTTTGCTGTTTTTTCGTTGATCTGAGGCAGCTTGATAAGCATGGTTAGCGACAAAGGGTAAAACAAACCACAGCCCCAGGAAGACTAGCGCCGGAGCATAAATCCAAGTTAGAATTTCAGCCACAATTAGAATTGAGCCTAAAATCCATTTCCCCATATAAAGATGGCCAGCTCCTAATATAAAACGACTTAGGAACACGGCAAGCCAGGGATCTTTGAGCGTTGTTCGATGATTTTCAAATGCTGAATCGTTGGTGTAAATTGCAGCTCGATAGGCACCGACCCAACTTCCAAACCCCAATAATAGGAATAGGACTATAGCAACAAACCCGATCAGTCCAGTCTCTTGAGCCGTAATGACTGAGAAAAGGGACAGTAAAAATAAAGCTAAGTAAGCAAAAATGATGCCCCACCCTTGTAAGGGTTTGCCAACATAAAGATGTCCTAATCCCGGTAAAATCATCGACCAATTAACTGCTAGCCAAGGCTCTTTGGAGGATGGCTTACCGCTAGTCTCTGGTTCTTTATCAAGCATGCTTTCCTCCAAATACTGACTAACTTAGGTCAAAGTATAGGATTCATGGGCATGATATCGAATGAAGAAATTGTGCAGTTAGGTAAGGGGGATCCGTTCTAGAAAACCATTGAGGAAGTGAGCCTACTGGAGTGAATGTTGCTGAGTGGGATGTAAAGGTTGCAGACAGACTATCAGGTTCAATAGTCCATCGTTATTCATAAAATACAAAAATGGGCCTTAGTCGGAAGGCAATAGCTGACCATCTTCCATTTGCAGAATCCGATCAGCCATATCCAGAATCCGATTGTCGTGCGTTACTAACATTACTGTACAGCCTTCTTCTTGAGCCAGTTTTCGCATAATTTCAACTGCATCCCGACCCGTTTTGCTATCGAGGGCAGCAGTGGGTTCATCGGCGAGGACCAGTTTGGGGTAGCTGACGAGGGCACGAGCAATGGCGACTCTTTGCTTTTGTCCCCCCGATAGATTGGCTGGATAGTAATTGATATGTTCGCCTAAACCGACGGATTCGAGGATTGCGATCGCACGCCTAGTCCGTTCCTCCAACGTCAAGTGCTTATGCAGCTTCAGAGACATGCGCACATTCTCTTGGGCCGTTAGACAGTCCAGCAAATTATGAGACTGGAAAATAAAACCAATTTGCTGGCGGAGCTTGACCAGCTTTTTCTTAGGGGCACCCAGGAGTTCTTGGTCCAGGAATTTAAGGCTGCCTTCCTGTTGCGATCTCAACGCCCCGATCAGCGTCAATAACGTCGTTTTTCCACTTCCCGACGGCCCCATCAGAATCACAATTTCACCGGGATTGAGATCCAGACTAATATCCTTCAGCACAGGCTTCCGTAACTGCCCTTTGCCAAAGGCATGATTCAGATGACGGATCGAAACAACAGGTTCCATCGGTTAAAATACATCCGCAGGGTCGGCTTGGCGTAGCTTCTGAGTTGCAATTCCACCCGCTCCCATACACATAACAATCGTTAAGATAAACACCTGGGCCATCACATCGGGTCGCAAACTCAAGGGGATTTTGGTTAGAGAACTGAGCAGGCTATAGACCCCGACAGAGGCCACGCACCCAGGCACAAAACCCAACACCGCTAAAATCATGGCTTCCTGCAGAACAACCCGCAGCAGAGCATTATCTGCAAACCCCATCGCCTTCAAGGTGGCATATTCGGGTAGATGTTCCAGCACATCCGAGTATAGGACCTGATACACCACAATCACCCCCACCACAAACCCCATCATCGCCCCAAAATTAAGGACCGTGCCACTCGGATCCGTTTCCCAGAACGCCACTTCTTTTTGGATCAGTTCTTCTCGAGTTAACACCTGGATAGAAGGCGGTAAGGCTTGTTGGATTTGCGCTTTAACTTGCAGGGGGTCAGCACCTGCATCCAAACTCACCAATCCCACACTGACATTCTCTAAACTCTCGGGGCCATTGCGGGCGGCATAGTTCAAGTCACTCATAATTACATGCCCTTTGGTGAACAGCGTGCTCCCTAAGGTAAATAATCCAGCAATTTGAGTGCGGCGATTTCCCATCACCGTTGTTAACTGGGGTTTCTGCGTAATTAAATCGGAAATCGGTCCCAACCCATCCTGAGACAGCCGGTCAAAGAGAATCGAATCGGGTTCCTTCAACTTGTCCAGTTGCTGATTGATTTCGGGTAGGGTAAAAGCAGGCTGAGAGAGGTTAAAGGCTAAGATTTTAACCCGATCTGGAAAAATTTGAATCTCTTTATCTGCCGACTCGCCTTGCCCTGGAGGAGACAGTAACTCCGGTGGAATCGGATGCTCATCGGGGAGTTGCTCCGGATTGATCCAGTCCACCCGCCCCAAAATATAGAGAGGCCTCGCTGAAGCAACCCCCGGAACAGAATTTGCTTGATATAGGTAAATCCGTGCAAAGGCCTGAAATCCTAAGGCCCGAGAGTAAGACGATATCAGGAACAGCTCACCCTGGAGATTCTCATGAATTAAGGTAATGCCATCAAACAGCACTGCCCGAATCCCCAGCTGGGCAAACATCAAGATATTGGCGAAAGCTACCCCCGTCAGGGCAACAGCTAAACGTGCCTTTTGATGAGATAGCTGCGCCCAAGCTAAGGGGCGTTCAGCCGTTAAATTGCGCAGGCGGCCCCATTTCATCCGGCCTTCTCCTGTAAGTCAATGGTGACTCTGACTTGCATATTCGTCAGGCCAGCGACAATGGGGCTATCGTCTGGATCGATGCGAATGGAAACATTGACGACCCGAGCATTTTCGTCGGTCGTTGGGTTGTTATTTCCGGTTGATAAGGTCCGAGGGTCAATCTGGAGACCAACATCATCCACCACCCCCTGGATCTCCCCTTCAAATCCACCATATTCACTGAGAATCGTAGCTCGTTGGCCTTTCTGCACCTTACTCACATCCGTTTCATAGACTTCCGCCTGGACAAACATTTGCTCGGTTCGTCCCAGGTCGACAATGCCCAGCTGGGTATTCACCTGCTCTCCCACCTTGGTATTGATGCGCAGAATTTGGCCAGGAATGGGGGCTCGCACTTGGGTATCGTTATAATCGGCCCGCCGTTGCTCAACTTCAATGAAGGCGCGTTCCAGTTCGGCCTGGGCGATGGTAACGTCGATGGGTCGAACCTGCTGAAGTTCAGCGAGTCGGGCCTTTGCCTCTTGGATTTGTGCTTTTAAAGTAGTGACCGTTTGTTCTAAGGAGGCGATTTGGGTCGCTAAGGTAGCGTGCGTGGTCTCAAATTCCTCACGAGCAGTATCTACTTCGGCCCTGCTAATCGCGCCCTGTTGAAAGAGTTGTTGACGACGTTGATAGGTGAGTGCGGCCTCTCGCAAGGAGGCTTGGGCACTGACAATCTCGGCTTCCTTTTGTTTAATCTCAACGGGTAGCTGGGTTTCCAACCGGATCACAACGGCTTGCTGGGCAGCAATACCACCGGGTTTGGCATCCCCTTGTTTAGCTTTAATCAAGCGGGCCTGTAAGAGCTTAACGTTGGTTTGGGCGGCTTTTAGATCGGCGAGCCGCCGATCAGCCCCTTGAAGTGTCGCAATCACCTGATTGGCACGGACACGATCGCCGACTTTGACCAAAATCCGATTGACTCGACTGTCTTCAGCATTCGATACCGATAATTTGATCACATCAAATTCAGGAATGATCTTGCCCCGAGCCACTACTCGGTTGGACTTAACGGTTTTGGGAGTGGGGGTAGGGGTGGGCTGTGCTTGCAGCAATCCACAGGCACTCATCAGTAGCGAGGATCCCAGGATAACTATCAACCATTTGCCGCCTCGTCGCTTTGCTTCTGGGACCGTCATGCATACCTCTAAGACAATGAAGCATCAGCCAGCTTCTCAATTGTAGACTTAGATTCTCAAGACGTTGTTTCTTTATTGGCGTTGGTGGGTCAACCAGCAGGATAAGAAATGCGTACGTTCTTCAACATCCAGACCCATTTGATCAAGCCAGCGGGTGAAGTTAACCGACTGGAACGGATAGCCCAGTTATCGCCAATCCAGGAGATTCTCGAAAAAAGCAAACTTGTGGCCGAGATCTCTCAGCCGGATCAAGAAAAGTATCCGTTGCTGGGGTCTAAACAATATCGATTTCCTACCCTGGCCTATGGTGATGCTGAAGCAGTAACGGCCCTCAGTCACTATTACTATGGCTGCACATTGCTCTGCGCTGGTCTTGCCTCTGCCAACGCGACTAACTTACATCAGGAAATATTGCAGGGTTTGTTTTTAGTCGACACGATGTAAGCGTGTACCCAACGTTGGTGCCAAACTACTTCAGCAGAGAGGCTTCATTCGCTAGTCAGCTAAGCCAAGCAAGCCTCAGAGGGAACTATTTGCATCACTTACAGGGTTTTTAGATATTCAATTAATGTCGCCTTATCCTTGTCAGGTAAATTGGTGCCGTATACATGCCCCTGATTACTATTTTCCACTACGGATGTGTCGTATTCAAATCCAACCCTCTCAGCCTCCGCACCTTGCGAAATAAAGCCGACGGCGTCGGGGTCATAGACATCGTAGCCTCGGTAAAACACTGGCGTCCGTGCATCTGGGGTTTTGAGTAAATCTTGCAAGCTAGGTACTGACCCATTGTGCAGATAGGGGGCTCGTAACCACAACCCATCTAAGCTCACGGAGAGATAGCCATCGGTTTTCCGTAACTGGTCAAAGTCGTAGTCGTACCCTTCCGCAAAGGCGTTATATTTATCCGCTGCTTCTTGGGTCCACATGTCCAGTCGGTGGCGATCGGTGCCGACTTCTTGCTGGGGGATAACGGTGCCCGTGCGCTCACCGCCAAAGGCATGGCAAGTGGCACAGTGCTGGTCAAATACCTTTTCGCCCTTGGCGGCAGCAGCTTGATCGATGGCAAAAGGGAATTGGGGTGGATCCAGTTCTGTGATATATTTTTCGACCCGTTGTAGCCCTTCAATATTGATGGATTTACGAGTGGCTCCATCTCCCAAGGCACCGGTATTCACCGTTTCTGTGAGGGAGGTTTCCAAACCATCCCAGTGCAGGGCAAATCCTTGATGTTGCTTTTGATTCCAAAGCGACATCATATCGGAGTTGCCGATGGTGTCATCTATGGGGATAGCTAGCATATTGAATTTCACGGGGTTAAAAGGATCGATACGCCCCGGTCCCCAATTGGGTCGAGAATTGGTCCAGGCAAAGGATTCGCCCTGCTCAAGCATTTCCTTGCGGGTCGTGGGAATAATCAGAAATCGGTAGAGTAACTTCTCAAAAGCCGATAAGGAATGGTTGTATTCAATCTCAGGCAAAATGTAGTCTGCCGTAAATCTGGGATCTTGGGCACAAGCCTGCAAAAAGCGCACATAGCCCAAGGAATTAAATTTGACCGAGGGGCCAGCTGGCACAATGATGGGATTGTCCTCAGGCGCTTTGCGATAGGTTGCTGAATGGCAAACGGCACAGGTAATGCCTTGGCGAGGAAAACCAATCGTTTTTTTAGAGACGCCCACCGGGGTTTCCTGACCGGGTTCCCAGGTAAAGCCCAAGGAAGTATAGCCGTTGGTTCCGGGTAAATATTCCGGAAAAAGGCGAGGGAGCACCATCCAAATCCAGTAGGGAACCCCTTGATCATTTTCTGTCCCGATTGATCCATACTTAAAATGTTCGGCTGGCGATTCGATATAGGTGTCCACTTCGCGCAGGAGATTGTACCAGCCAATATAGACCACCGTGCCCACGAGCAGGCCCAGAATCAGTAAGGTGGTGGCGATTTTTTTGCCAAGCATAGTCTTCATTCCTTGATAACGTCAGCAACGATCGGGCATTCGACCCTCTTGCTAATCCGCTTGAACTTAGTTTTTGAGGCCCCAATTTGGCCCAGTTTGTCGGCCGACTAGACCGGCTCAGAATAGGATTGGTTTGCAAGAGCCGTTTTGTCTTGCATCGCTAAATACAGCAGAATGCCCTCTGTGACCCCAAAAATTAGATCCACAATGGCAATGGAAAGAAAGCCCAGTTCTTGACCAAAAAACAGCACGGCAATCAAGAAAAACGAGGCTCCACCACCCCGGGTGACCAGAACTGACATCCATGCGGTCGCTCGATATCGATACGGATCCAGCGCTCCCGGAATATACAGAATGCTAATTTCCAAGAGCAATAACCCTGCCGCTCGCACCCAAATAATCGGGATAGGAATAGTCATCCTGAGGAGAGAAAGCAGCCATTCAGGGAAAAAACAAATGGGAATAATAAATAGAAGATTGACGGCGATGCCCAGCCAAACGACATAGCCAAACCATTTTGCATAGGGATTTTGTGTGCTCACTTGACTGGCTCCAATTTTAGGTAGGTAAAAATAGATAGGTATGATACGGACCTTAAAGGGTCTTCAAATACTCGATCAGAGCTGTTTTGTCTGACTTAGACAAAGTGGTTCCATAGAGATGGCCTTCCTTGCCATTCCCTGGCAGCGACGTATCATATTCGAAAAATTTGCTGCCGTTGGCTGCGGCAACATCTGCCACAAACCCCACTTTGTCTGGGTCATAGACATCATTACCCCGATAAAACTTAGCTGGGCGTTGCTCAGGCGGATTGAGCAGATCCTCTAGGGTCGGGACTGAGCCGTTGTGTAGATAAGGCGATCGCAACCACAATCCGTCTAAGGGATGGTTGGCATAGCCGTGGGTTTTGCGGAAGTGAGTAAACCGCTGATCTTCGCCTTTATAGGTAATCCCCGCAAACAGCGTGTACTGATTCGAGGCAAATTCATAGGTATAAGAATTTAAGCGACCTGGATCGGTACCGATTTCTGCAATGGGCGTCACGATTCCGACCTTTGGACCGTCAAAGGCATGGCAGCTGGCACAGGTGTTGGCAAAGATAGATTGCCCCTGGACAGCCAGCTCCTCATTCACGGGATAGGGATAGGGCGGAGCCGGGAGATCCAACAACCAGTCGGCCACTCGGGTAATGGCATCCAAATTAATATTGGTGGGGGAGACCAGAGCTAAAGCAGCGCTCTTATTCCGTTCCGCCACGGAGGTATTGTCACCATCCCAGTGGAGCTGCATACCTTCCCGGGGGCGTTGCTGCCAAACACTGGGAAAGTCGCTGGCTGCTCCTTCAATTTCTTCAGGCGGGAGGTCATCTAGGTTGATATTAAAGGTGCGGGTTTTATAAGGGGTAAAGGTGTCTACTCGCCCCGGACCGTACTGGGGCTGATCCGACAAGAAACTGAGCTTCTCGGCTTGGATGCTGAGTAACGCCCGGGTTTGGGGAATAGCAATATAGCGATAGAGCAGGGACTGCAAGGGATTCAGATCGGCCCCCAAATCCTTGATATAGGGCATCATTTCCCGAGCATTAAACCGAGGATCATCGGCAACGCCAGTAATAAATCGAAAATAGGCTGACAAATTAACAGTGTTAGACGGCATCGTCGGGATGGCTTGCGGTAGGCCATCAGAGGTGTTGCGAATACTACCCACATGGCAAAGGGCACAGTTATTGGTCACCACTTCCAACCCTAATTGGGTATCCTTGGCAAACCCAATAGGCAGATCTTGCCCCGGTTCCTGCATAAAGCCCAGTTGGGTATAGCCTGTCCCAGGGGTAGCGTAGTCCTCAGTGGGTAGGTACTCCGGAAACATCACCGGCATCACTTGCCAAATCCAATAGGGAATTCCCATGGTGGAGGCACCGCCAATCGAGCCATACTTAAAATGGTCGGTAATGTCCGTGTATTGAGGGGACCGCGCCGTCAATAGGGGCCATGCCAGACATAAAACGATCACTAAAACTAGGCTAACCAGCCCTAGGGCTAACCGCTTGAAGTTACGACAGACTTTCTGGAAAAAGGGTGTACTGCTCATTGGGATATCACGCTTGCAATTTGCATCCGAGGTTATGCCGTTTGCTCGGCCGGGCTAAAGGGCGGTGGGCTATAAACCCGCATAGCATCTTGAATCATGGCGTCATGGGCTTCTCGTGCCGCTTTATCTTGCTCCGCTTTATCTGCGCCAGTAATAGAGCGCTGGTAATATCGACGGCGTTCATAGCAGCCCAGGGGATACTCCAGATAACTCCCCAAGCATTGATTGCAATAGGTACAAGGTCGCTCGGGAATATCGTTTCCTGCCTGAAACTGGTGGGCCAGATCCTTATTGGCGACCAGCGGGCGGGCAAGGGTAACACCATCACAGAATCCCTTCTCAATCGCTTGCCGGATAAAAGAGGCTTGCTGGAAGCCGCCGGTGCAAATAACAGGAATATTGACCTGTTCCTTAATGGCCTGGGCATCTTCCATAACCGTGCCTTGGTAGCGGGCTAATAGGGCCTGAAACTCATGGGTAGAGATATGCTCTTGCATCAAGTGGGAGAGAGAATCTGACGAGAGACGATCGCCTTTAACGGGAGGCTGCCAATGCCGCTCCAAGCGATTCCAGATGCACTTAAAAAAGGGCTGAAGTAAGGGACTGCGAAATAGAAAGTAATTGAGGAGGGTGCGCCACGGGGCACTGGAAATCATCGTGTCGTAGGTGGAGGTGGCAATCTTAAAGGGAAAAGGCCCTGCGGGTAATAGGGGATGGGGAAAGGTACTGCCCCGAGAAATATGGAGAGCATCTACCCCATCTCGTTCGAGCCACTGACAGACTTGAATGGACTCAGATAGGGTGTTGCCCTTCCGTTCCCAGGGCAAGACATTGTTATAGTCCACGGCACTAATCTTGGCCTGGAGATGAAAATCATCACCGACAGTTTGGCGAATAGCCTGGACAATTTCCTGCAGGAACCGATATCGATTTTCGAGAGACCCCCCATAGTCATCATTGCGAATATTGATGCCAGAACTGAGGAATTGGGTAATCAGATAGCCATGGGAGCTATGTAATTCCACGCCATCTAGTCCAGCTTCCCGAGCCCGGTGCGCCCCATCCGCAAACCTTTGTACCGTCTGCTGGATTTCTGTCTGGGTCATCTGGCGACAGCGGAACCCATGAATCTGTTCTGAGAGGGTCGTTGCACTCAGGGCAGGTGTGGGCTTAAAGGAATCGGGAACGGTATTTTCGACCCCATCAATATCGCGCTGACGCCCCGAATGGCTGAGCTGGAGGATAAACTTGCAGTCGTGCTGATGAACCGTCTCGCCAACCTTTTTCCAGAAGGGAATGCGGTCGTCCGAGTCAATCATGGCAGCATTCGGCACAATCCGTCCTTCAATATGAATGGGGGTATAGGACGAGATAATGGCACCGACGCCACCCTGGGCAAACTGCTCTTCCCAATTGATCCGGGCTTGGGTGCCCGAACCATCGTAGTTATCCCAACGCCCTGAGATGCTGGATCGGAAAATGCGATTTTTAACCGTTAGATTGCGCCACTCTAAGGGCTGAAAGATAATGTCTGAGGTCATAGGATTTCCTTATGGCAGAGTGACGGACTACTGGTTACGGAAGCGCTGATGCCGAAAGAAGAGCTGACTGTCGCCGTAGAAGGAAGCCACAAACTCGGAGGTGGTCTCCAAATGTCCGATTAGTTGGGCTTGAGGTTGATCGCCAGCCGTCATCGTTTCCCCGTCTGGATCGACCGCATCCGTTGCATAGATAGAAAACAACTGGGTACCTGGGGGAATGTGGGCCAGATCCGCTCGGAAGTCATGGGGGCTTTCAGCAAACTGCAGGTCAGGATTGGGAACGAGAAAGACTTGGGTGGGGGTATGGGGCTGTGCTTCGACCTGACCCTGCTGGGTAGTAGAACCTAAGTGTTGAAGGTCAATACGGGTAGGGTATTTGGTGACCCGACGAAAAATTAGGTTCGTGAATCGGGGGCCAAACTCCTGAGCCACAGGCACAATATTGGAGAATCGATGAGCCAGGAAATTATAGTTTTGGCCTTGACCGGAGAGGGATACGAGGGCAGAAAAGTTGCCGGAAGGCTGGCCATCTGCCAGCAACTTAATCGCTAGACCAGGGGCAAATCCCCGATCTGCTGGATCGCCCGTGAGAGAAGCCCTCAGCAAGCCATAGTCTGCGCCTTTAAACAGTCCGGTATAGGGACTATCGCCCGCTGGGACAAACTTGATTTTGGCCACAGCGCCATGGGGGTGGATAGCTTTGCGCCAACGGCTGGGGGCTTCATCTTCCAGGCGATCCATTTTGATCATGAGTGGGGTCAAGATGAGCCCGACAATATTGATCCGAGGAATGGGTGGGTTTTGGTCATAGGTGGATTGGAGGATGCGTTCATCCCAGAGAAAAGCCTGCTTTTTTTGCGCTGACCAATTGGAATAGTCTGCAGGTAACGGATCAAAGTCCTGAGCTGCTGGCCAGTATTGCTGGATTTCGGTTTGGTGTTTCATAGAACAGGCCCTAATGACTAAGATTGCGCCAAGGGGCAAAGCCATTGCTGACGCCGACTAGGGCAGGAGCCAGTTTGGGGTAGTGACGTTTGAGGAGGGTAATGAAATTGTTGCGATAGATCCATTCCAAGCCGAAGGGGGTATAAATTTCTGCGCGGTAGTCCTTGCTTAGGAAGCGATCGCTCTTCAGACGGCGAGAGGCCATCAGGATAAAGACGCGAAAGGCGGTGTCGCTAAAGCCAAAGCCTTCGGGTAGATCTTCGGCAAACATGCCTACCATCAGATCAACCGCGTTGATGTCGTTGTTATAGACCTCCCGTAGTTCCTTGGCCCAAACAGGATTGCTGGTGATTTCCTCAAAACTTTTAACTCGGCTACGTCCGATTAACTCTCGGAAGCGGTTATACCGAGGCACTCCCCGTTCGCGATCTCGGAGGATATCGACGGCGGCTAGATCGAAGACTTCCCCGTTATCCCGCTTGTGGAGCTGCAGAAACCGAGGGAAGTTATGGAGGGTCACGGCCCCTGGATGGGTAATACCCAAAGAGTAGAACAGATTGTCCATCCCCACCGCCTCCACCAAGGCTCGGGTCCGCTTGCCGGAAGAGGCCATAAAGTCACTCTCCTGCAGAAGTTTTCCTTGCAGGTCATAGTATTGGTAGTCATCCGGGATTAGGGGATGCATCCGATACACGGACACAAATTCTTCCGTTAGGTAGTAGGGGGCCGTATGGTGGTCTGTCGAGGAGCCTGGGATGCCGCTCAGCAGTTCTCCTTCGCCGATATGTCCAAAGAGATATCTAAAATCTTCCCCGAGGAAGCCTGCCCAGTTGACGTTGAGGGCGATATCGGTGGCAGGTAGGGGCAAAATGGCGGGGGTCCATTCTGCCGTGTGGATTTTGGCGGTTAAGGCAGCATTGATCAGGCGGGCTTGGTCAAATAGTTGGTCATCGGACCAGGATGGATACTCCGCTTTGAGGCGATCGCAAATAAAATTATGCTCTTTGGCAAATAGCGTATGCAGTAAGGACAGCCCCACCCACCAATTATCGTTAAAGCCAGTGGAATCCACGCCACCATCATCTAACGGCAATAGGCCATCGTCTCCCATGGTGAGTTTGCCATCTTTATGGGAACGGAGTTTAGCAACGGTTGCGCTATCACTGCCGTAGATTTGAGACCCATCCCACCAGTGGGTGACAGTGTTAATAAAGGTGGGGGGACCACCGCTTTCATCTCCCTTGCGGGTCTCATCAATGGCGGTTTTACCCACCTCTAAGGGACGATGCTCTGCAGGCCAGTCATCATCGTCCGCCAAGGGCAGCTGAAATTTCTGTTTGGTTTGGTTGTCGCCATGGGAAAACCAGTCGTGGTTTTCAAACTGGATCCAGGCGGCAGCTAGCACATTCAAAATCGTGGCGGGAATAAACTCATCCCGAGTCATCACCTTACGGCTAATCTCCCGCGGATTGGGCGTTAAGAGAGCCTTCTCATCGGGATAGACATCTTGCAAGGGCACATTTCGACCAAACCGAGTGCCAGCCATTCCCATCTCAGGGTGGTCTAGATCGTTAAAGCTGCCATCATCGGTGCGGGCGCGAAAATGGCGACCATCGGGACTGGGCTTGGGTTTGGGGAGGTGATCTGTGGGTGCGATCGCAGCCGTATCATGCAAATTATTTTCCCGTAGTCGATTTCGGAATTGGAGCAGCTTAATCAGGGCTAGGGGGGTTTTAAGCTGGTGCCATGGTTTACGAGACATATATTCCTCCTCTAGAAGACAAAAACGATGCAGGTCTCACACAGAAATGTTCAGAGTCATGAGCCCACTGAGGCTAAACCGACATCATGGGGCTATAGCCGAAAAGCATTCAGGGTTGGATCGAAGCTTAAGCCAGCTACGGTTTCTCCTCGCTGACCATTGAGTAGACGGGTAAAAATGGTTTGGATGGTGACATTCTCAATCTGACCATCAAAAAAGTTATGGGACCGGCCGACATTCTCTCCATTCGTAAAATCGAGATAGATTGCTCGTTGGGCATTTAAATTGGCCAGGGTATTGCCCAAGCGACCTGGATTGATAATGTCAGATGCTTTGAGGGTTGAATCATCCTCATGGAGGGTGATGTAGATACGGCGACCATGCTCTACGCGATCAACCCATTGAGCATGGTTGCGATTATCGGCATCCGCTTGGTGAAAGATAATGTTGTCGAAGATGCGAGTTTCATCACTAAAGACCGGATCCCGGACAAAATCCTCAAATAAATAATTGCCTAAGCTATGCACGAGGAGATTTAGGCTAATCTGGCAGTTCCGCATCTCTACCAGGGAACGGCTAGCTAGGTAGCGCCCGAGCAGTTCTAAGGTGCGATCTAGGGCATTACTGGATGCTCTAGCGGCCTGTCGCGCGCGCTGATATTCGCCAAGCACAAACCCTCCTGGATTCGAGGGCCATGCAAAGGTAATGACATCCACGTCATAGAGGGTTTGGATTTCACGACAAGCATTGAGATTGTCTAACATGGATTGATTAAATCCGTGAATATAAAACACCCAGTTTTTCTGATGCTGACCGGCCTGAATCCCGGCCATAACGCGCTGAAATAATTGGTGGCTAGGGCGGCTGTCTTCATCATCTAGATCGCCTTCGGGAACGAGGGATAGATGCCACCGTTGTGAGGGTTCATCGTAGTCAGCGGTTGCTAAACGAATTTCATCGAGACCATTCACATTCGCCCGTTCTCCAAACAAGCGGTGATCGGTTTGATCCTCGTTCACCCGACGATTTGAAACAATGATAATCATAAGCCTGATACCTGTTTTAAATATTTAATAAAGAGGCCAATTAAAGCTATATAAATATGCGGTACAAGTGCTTGAATCTTGCCGAAGATGCTATTGTGCTTCACGAAGAAACCATTATTTTATGGATGTTCAGAATAGCCAATTGTCTGGGCTATCTAAAAATGGAGAATCTTTAGATTAGACGTCTGATATCAGTCAGCTAACGGTATGGTAGAGGACTCAAAAATCTAAGCTAGTTCGCAGCATAAATTGAGTGATAACACATCATGAAACGACTATTGTAAGAGGTTTCTATCGCTTTAGCGGGTCAATGGGCTTAACGTTCTTGAGGCGAAACGACTCAAGACTCAATGGTTCATTAAGCTTTCAATACAAGGATAGTAAGCTACCACAAGAGATGAGTATCTAGACGTGATGAGCTGTATCTCATTCAAATATACACACTAAAAAACAGATCGTCTGCAATAGATAACTATCCTTAAAGATTTTAAGGGTTAGGCACATAATAACTTCTGATCAATTGAGCTAAATTATGCATATTCTTACAAAAATTCATTAATTTTACTAACTCATTCAAGCTATCAAATTATTCATTTAATAAATAATAATCTTGTTTTTCTTCTGAATAGATCTAGATAGAAAGGGTCAAAACAAACCAGAACATTGTGTAGGATAAATCAAGCTTCCTTTGGTTCATGCTGTAGCAATATAAAGGGATCCATACTTGCAATCCATTGATGAGTCGTGATGATTGCCGAGTGTATTAAGAGGAGCAAGGTCAACCTCTGAGAGAAAATCTGGGGTGTTTATCAATCAATAGATCCTTGTGCTACTCACGAGGTTTCAGGATGTGAAAATTAACTGGCGGAATGAAAACAGTCTTTCTCCGGGGATTTCTGGCTCTCCTCGACACCCATCTGCCAATAAACCTTTGCAATGATC
This sequence comes from Acaryochloris marina MBIC11017, assembly GCF_000018105.1. Classification (GTDB taxonomy): domain Bacteria; phylum Cyanobacteriota; class Cyanobacteriia; order Thermosynechococcales; family Thermosynechococcaceae; genus Acaryochloris; species Acaryochloris marina. Next base: position 2,599,595 of record NC_009925.1, on the reverse strand, counting down.
CTCAGCTCATCGAAATTAAACTGCTAAAATCTAAACCGAAACGATCAAATAGGGAACCATAAAGTAGTATGCTTGCACTATTGAAATCTCTATCAGCCTGTCGTGTTGATCCCTGTTGATCCTGCTGTAGAGATATCGTCCCTATTGGTGTTCAGCTTTTAAAATCCTCACTGCCTTAGCCTCCCGCTTCTCCCACGGAATGGGTGTCAAATTGCCCTCTCAACCTGGATGACTACGCCCCGCCTCCACCCCGATACGATTGAGCAGGTTCGCCAAGCTACCGACATTGTCGATGTGGTTTCCGAGCATGTCAGCTTGCGCAAGCAGGGGCGGAACTTAGTGGGCTGCTGCCCATTTCACGACGAGAAAACCCCCAGCTTTAGTGTTAGCCCCGAGAAACAGTTCTATTACTGCTTTGGCTGTGGAGCTGGTGGCAATGCCATCAAGTTTTTGATGGAGATTGGCCAGCGGTCCTTTAGTGAAGTCGTCCTCGATTTGGCCCAGCGCAGTCAAGTTCCTATCCAAACCCTCGCTAAAGACGAAGAGAAAAAGCTAGCCCGTAAGCTGTCCCTGCGAGAGCAGCTCTATGAGATTTTGGCGATCGCAAGTCGGTATTACGAACATGCCCTCCGCCAGCCCCAGGGCCAAAATGCCCTCCGCTATGCGCGTAACCAGCGGGGACTCAGCAATGAAACCATTCAAACCTTTCAGCTGGGCTATGCTCCGGGAGGCTGGAGTACCCTCCATGATGTGTTGGTTCAGGAGAAGGGATTTAGCCCAGAATTGGTCCAGCAGGCAGGATTGATTGTGCCCCGCAAGTCTGGGGATGGATATTACGATCGGTTCCGCGATCGCTTAATGATACCGATCCACGATGCCCAAAGCCGGGTGGTGGGATTTGGCAGCCGCACCCTCACAGGAGAGGAACCCAAATATCTCAACTCCCCAGAAACAGAACTCTTCAATAAAGGCAAACTCCTATTTGGTCTAGATAAAGCTCGGCAAACCATCGTCAAGGCCGACCGGGCGGTGGTGGTCGAAGGCTATTTTGACGTGATTGCCCTGCATTCTGTAGGCATCACTAATGCCGTTGCCTCTATGGGAACAGCCCTAAGCTTGGACCAGATGCGGCAGTTGCTGCGTTACACCGAATCCAAACAGGTCATTCTCAATTTCGATGCGGATGCAGCAGGCGGTAAAGCCGCAGAACGAGCGATTTCTGAAGTTGAAGACCAGGCCTATCGGGGTGAAGTTCAGCTCCGAGTCTTGAATTTGCCCAATGGCAAAGATGCGGATGAGTATCTGCAGGAGTATACGGCAGAAGACTATCTGGATTTGCTCGATGAGTCCCCCCTGTGGCTAGACTGGCAAATTCACCGGGCTCTGCAAGATCGGGATTTGCAGCAGGCCGAACAGTTCCAAGCAGCCACGGAAGCCATTGCGGCTATTTTAGGAAAGCTGCCCAACGCCACCCTGCGCACCCACTATACCCATCGCTGTGCAGGCCTCCTCAGTCAGGGGGATTCTCGCTTGGCCCTGCAGCTGGAAGAAGCGCTGCGCCAGCAGGTTCGCGGCCAACGCTGGCATGGGCGATCGCAAAAATGGCAGCGCCCGGCCGACTACACCCTGCGGGAAGCAGCGGAAGCCCAAATCCTTCGTATTTATCTGCATCGACCCCAGTTTCGGCAAGATATTCACAACGCCATGAAACAGCGGGATATAGAATTCAGTTTTTCCCACCATCGGTTTCTATGGCGGCAAATTTTAGCCATTGAAGATGATCAGGCCAAGTTAGAGCCCTTACATCCTGAACTGGAAGCCCCTGCCTTTGATCTAATCGCTGTGGTCCAGGATCTTTGTACCGAGTATTCGCAGGAAATGCAGCAGGTTTACCACCTGATTCAGCTGAACGAAAAAACAGAACTGGATATCCTCCGCCCCAACCTCTCCATTCGGGCAGCAGCGGCTAGTCTAGAGCGGATCGCGTGTGAGAAGCGCTGTCGGCATCTGCTGCAAATGTGGGAATCGGCGATGAAATCCGCAAAAAAAGAACTGGGTCAGCGGCAAATCCTCAACACTTATCTACAACAGATGTTGATGGATGAATCGGAGCAGGCCCAGAGTTTACTAGAGGAAGACTCCTATTGTCTGCAAGAGCTGGATGAAATTAAACGGCTCTATTACCAAGAAAAGCGCTACTTGCAACAGCTGGATCAGCAGCGCTGTGTGGATCTCAATGATTTCAGTGAATTGATGGAAAATCCCCAGCTCAATTTGAACTGAAGAGGAGAGATTTGAAGTCTGGTGTAGCTCTACATCTTAGGGTTACACCTAAACCTGAAATGAATAACGACATCCCTGCCAATGCCTAAATTCTGGGTCTAGGATTGAAAAGATTCCTACCTAGACTCTCCCTATGGCCACAAAAAAGCAATACAAAAATTTTGCCGAACTTTTAGCTGGATCTGATAAACCTGTCCTAGTCGATTTCTATGCAATTTGGTGTGGGCCTTGTCGGATGTTGGTCCCCATCCTGGAGCAGGTCAGCACCTTGTTGAAAGATAAGGTCCAAGTGGTCAAAATTGATACCGAGCGTTACCCAGAGCTGGCAACGGAATACCATATCCATGCCTTGCCGACCCTCGTGTTATTTAAGGATGGTCAACCCGTGGAACGGATTGAAGGGGTCTTACCGCCGGAAGATATTGTCAGTCGCGTACAGCCTTTACTCTAGTCATTTGCGGCGTTTAGAGATCCTTGAGGAGCGAGAAAAAGTCGGTCGCTACAGTCTGTTGTTCAAGTTCTTGGCTACCGAGAAGCTTGAGGACAATGTTGACTTGGGCCACCATATCCACCACCCGAGTCAGCATATTGTCTTCTCGGAAAGCTGGGAGTAAATCCGTGGCCCCTTGTTCTTTTGCCCATCGCAATTCAGAGGGCAGAACCTCAGTGCGTCCTCGACAGGTGAGGACTACTTTCACCGATGGATAGGCTTCATGGCTCCAGCGACAGAACTCATAGGGATTGGGGTCTAAGGTCTCAGCTTCAATCAGCAAGAGATCCGGTAATCGACTTTCATTTAGAGCATAGTTATCTAAACAGGTTTTTAGCTCCTCGCTGGTGGATAGCTTTTCCCAGATGACGGTTACGCCCTGATAGATCAGCAGCTCTTGCCAGAGTTTGCCTTGGGTGGCAGACGGCTGGATCATGAGGACGAGCTTTTGGTTGCGATGCGGTTGGAATGGTTCCAATCCTGAGGCCAGCTGAAACTCCATGCTCAACCGCCCTAATTTCACCTGATCGCCATGCTGTAGGCAGGTGGGGTGGAGCACCCGTTGTTCATTGATAAAAGAACCGTTCAAGCTGCCCAGGTCTGACAAGTAATACTCTTGTAGGGGGGTCGTGAAAATTAAAGCATGTTGTCGCGATAGGGTGACATCGTCAAAGGCGATAGAACAGGCCTTTTCTCGTCCTAGGGTCCATAATGCTTGCCCCACCAAGGTTCGATAATATCCTTGGGGGGGATAAGGAGAAAACCGTGCCATCGAGACGGATGGAGTCCAAAAGCCGCCCTCGGTTAGGGCTTGATGAGACAGGCAGGAAGTTGCAGGGATAAACAGTTGGGGCTTAGGGGCTGAAGACACAATGGTAAAGCACTTATTTCAATAGAAGATTACATTTTTGGAACACAGTAATACGAAGAATTTTTAACTGCTTTGAGGAGGAAAGCGGTTATTTTTTTATGGGTGAGAATTAATTATGCCATGCTCCATTTTGATCGGGTAGTGCAGCACAGAATGGTCAAAAAAAATCACCTCCCTAAAGGAGGTGAAGAGATAAGTGATTGTTGTAAAAATGGATCCCTAACGGAACAAGTTGTAGAGATTAGCTCAAGGCCGCATGGGAGCGATCATAGCTACCACGGAAGCTGGGATGGACCTTGCCTTGAATATGATTCCAGTAATGGGCCGCATCCGCACTTAAGCCAACTTCAGCGGCAGAGCGGCTGAGCAGGGCTTGCTGACGGTTTTTGATCCAGCGGTGGTGGGATGTCATTAATGACCGAGCCATATTTTGAACGGTCAAAATAGCAGGAGCAGCCACAGGTGTGGTAGGTGCTGGGGTATAGGTGGGTGCAACTTCTGGCTCTGGGGTGCCTGTTTCATAGGCAACGCCTCGGTAAACCAAGTTAAGACTGGGTTGCATCACCGGGGGTTTTTGAGCGTTTCTAAATCTCCACTCCAATCCACGATATTGACCGACTTCTTCACTAGAAGTCATGTCTACTGCAGGGGGATTGTAGTCGTAATTAACACCGCGATAAGTAAGTTTCATGATTCGCCTCCGATCATAATGATGGGTATAGATTTGAGGCGCGTTCCTTCGAGCGAAGGCTCTACTTCCGTCCCTTGACTACTAAGAATAGAGTTAAAGACGAGTTAAGGGATGAACGATTTAATTTCTGTATCAAATATAACATTTTTAAATTGAATATGAGGTGTTTTGCAAAAATAAATATTAGTATTTCTTATTAAAAAAGCCAATCTCAATTAATATATCCGTATTGTTCGGTCCCAGGTGATAATCTAAAGAGTTGTTTTCTGCTGCTCACATTGATGTCTTCTTCTGCAATTCCAGTAGACAAAATTCGGTATGACGTTCAAGGGCTCGTACCAGCCATTGTTCAAGACTATTTAGATGGCACGGTGTTGATGATGGCCTGGATGAATCGTGAATCTTTGCAGAAGACCATGGATACGGGCCGGACTTGGTTTTGGAGCCGATCGCGTCAGGAGCTGTGGCCAAAAGGTGAAACCTCGGGTCATGTGCAAGAGGTGAAGTCCCTGCGGTACGACTGTGACAGTGATGCCTTACTGGTTGGGGTGGAGCAAATTGGTGATATTGCCTGCCATACGGGAGAACGTAGCTGTTTCCATCAGATTGAAGGGCAGATTGCGGCTCCCCCTGCTGATACTTTGTCTCAGGTGTTTGATGTGATTTGCGATCGCAAACAGAATCCCTCCCCGGACTCCTATACCTGCAAGCTATTTGCTGCGGGTGATAACAAAATTCTCAAAAAGATTGGTGAAGAATCTGCAGAAGTGGTGATGGCCTGTAAGGACGACAATGCGGATGAAATTGCGGGAGAAGTGGCCGATCTGATTTACCACAGTCTCGTGGCCCTGGCCCACCATGATGTAGATATCAAGGACGTCTACCGCAAACTGCAAGAGCGGCGACGCTAGGCATGAAGCGCGAAGTTTGGATCGTCTCTGCCATTGCCTTAGTCAACTCCCTTAGTTTTACGGTTTTGCTGCCGACCCTGTATCCCTACGGTCGGCAGTTTGGGCTCAATGATTTTGAGACCAGCTTCCTCTTTTCGATATTTTCGATTGCTCAATTTATCGCCACCCCTGTGATTGGACAGCTCTCGGATCGTTGGGGGCGACGACCTTTATTACTGGTGAGTTTGGCGGGGACAATGTTGGCCAACCTGATGGCAGGTCTGGCGACGGCGGCATGGGTGTTATTTTTGGCCCGGTTTTTAGACGGGATTACTGGAGGCAACAATTCCGTGATTCAGGCCGTGATTGCGGATGTCACGGATGCCGAGAATCGGGCGCGGGGCTTTAGTCTGTTTGGAGCTGCCTTTGGCGTCGGCTTTGTCCTCGGCCCCCTTATTAGCTTGGGCGCCCAAGCGATTTCCCTGGGGGCTAGTTTTTTAGTATCTGCCTGGATCGCTGGGATAGCCTTAGGGGTGACCTACTTCTTCTTACCAGAAACCTTAGAAGAGCGATCGCAACCGCGTCGGTTTGAGTTGGGATTGGCCAAATTAGTCACAGGATTGACGATTCCCAAAGTGGGCATTCTCTTGTTGATCAATTTTTTGATTGGCACGACCTTTACGATTTTCACCTACGCATTTCAGCCGTACTTCCTCAACGTCCTTAACCAAACTCCCCAGTCTTTGGCCCTGATATTTATCGTTTACGGAGTACTCGGGGTGCTAATGCAGACCTTCGGGGTGCCTAACCTGACTAAAAGATTTAATTTGCTGTTGATCTTATTTGTGGCCTTACTGATTCGGAGTGTGGCTTTCTTGGCGATGCCCATCTGGCCCAATGTGACCTATTTTGTCTCGATTACCATTTTCTTTTCCATCTTTAACTCCCTGGTCCAACCCATTATCAATACCCTGATTTCCCTGAATGTGGATGCTCAGCAGCAGGGGATGGCGATGGGCTTAAATTCCTCGTATCTCAGTATTTCTAATGGTATTGGCCCCGTCATTGCTGGTGTGCTGATTCATCAGTCCAACCTGGCCAGCTATGGCTATCCCCTCTATTTAGCGGGTGCCTGTACTTTTGGGGTGCTCCTGTTGGCGATTCAGACCCGCACAAAATATGCCCCCAGTTGAGTTGGGGGCATCAGGCGTCTTGATATGATGCGTTGGAATTTAGCCGGGGTGGAAGATAAAGCTGACCTTATCTTCTTTGCCCAGGGAAATGCGATCGCCCGCCCGTAACCGATAGCGATCGCCAGGGCGTAACGGCTGATTATTGACGTAGGTACCGTTGGCGCTGCCCGTGTCTTCGATGTAATAGCCGTCCGGTTCAACCCGGATATCGGCATGGACTCTGGACACCACATCACTATCGGGAAAGCCCGATACATCAATATCGGGAGGAATCCGATCATTGGGCTTGCCAATATGGACCAAGTTGAGATTTGTAGGTAAATCTAGATTCGAGTTAGACCGTTCATGTAGCAGTCGTGCGACGGGTAATTGCAGTTGCGTGGCACCGACAGGCATGGGCTTAGGCTGTTCAGGAATCGGAGTGGTGGTGGGCTGTGGTGCGGCAGAAACAACTGGTTCTGGAGGAGTCGGAGGGGCCTCTGGTGCAGGAGAAGGAGGAGTAAACTCCATGGGCGGCATCGGTGGTTGGGATGCAGCAGGCGGCATGGGGGGGTGAGAGGCCGCGGGCGGTATGGGAGGCTCCGATACTGGCGGCATCGGTGGAGTCGGCTCTTCAAAATCGAGTTCTGGTGGAGTGGGCAGAGAGGACGGTGGTATCACATTCTCCGTAGGTTGCTCACTCATTTCGACGGCCAAAGGAGGGGGAAGGCTGCCCGGAGGGGTCACTTCTGTGGGGGCATATCCCAATTCCATATCTGGAAATTCTGTCATTTCGACTGGGTCAGGAGGTGCCATGGCGGGAGGATCGGGCAAGGGCACCACGACATCAGTGGCGGGGATTCCGGATGGGGTCTCAAAGTTGACCACATCGGTGGCGGGAATACCTTTACCTGCATTGACTTGAGTGGGGGCAGTCGCCATATCTAGACCGGGGGCTTCAACTCCTGGTTGTAATGAGGCGCCACATTGGGAGCAAAAAACGGCGTCTTCGGGTACCTGAGCATGGCAACTGGGGCAAGACGTCATTTTGGGTAGCTCTACATAGCAAGCTTCACAAGTAATGGCCCCTTCTGGGTTAGCGTGGCCGCAGTTGGTGCAGGTAATCATAGATCTCCAAACCTTGTCATCACTTCATCCAAGATACACTGCACAAACCAGCCTTAGCATGTCATTGATCACAGTTCGACAGATTGGTATAAATTCTGGGATTTAAGCCCAAACTCCCTGCCTACCAAAACTCGGTAAAATTGGCGACAACGTAGAACGAACGGGCTGATTTAACCCAAAAGAATTCGGGTAGGTTAAGAAGTTCAGAATAATTTAAACCCTGCTCAGGAAGATTGCTTGCATGTCCATGGCGACGTTGATTCTACCTTTACAAGATCCGGTCTATGCCTTTAGTGTGCTGCTGGTCATTTTGCTGCTGGCACCGCTGATTGCCAAGCCTTTAAAGCTGCCTGCTTTGGTGGTGCTCATCCTTTTAGGCTGTTTGTTAGGTAGTAATGGCTTAGGCATTATTGCCCGAGATACCCAGCTGATTTTTTTAGAAAAAGTGGGTCTGCTCTACATTATGTTGCTAGCAGGTCTGCAAATGGATCTGAGCGACTTACAGCGATTGGGTGTACGAGCGCTTATGTTTGGGTTGCTCACCTTTGGCCTGCCTTTCGCAGTGGGCGTCGTGTCCGGTCAGGTGATGATCAGCATGGGTATCATCGCAGTGGCTGGTTCGAGTGGGTTGGCTTCTGCATTACTGGGAATTTTGTATTCACCTCATACTCTGTTGGCCTATCCGAGTATGACCCGGCTAGGGTTGGCCCAGCGAGAATCTATTGGGGTTGCGGTGGGAGGAACGGTACTGACGGCAATACTCACGTTAGTCGGCTTTGCCTTGATTCAGGCGATGGCCGAGGGGCAAATCGGGTTAGTCCTATGGCTAAAATTACTGGTGGGTTTACCGCTGTTAACGACCCTCTGTTTTTGGGGTGTTCCGCAACTGGGGCACTGTTTTTTTAATCCCAAAGCAGAGGTCTCCCTGGGGCTACAGTTTATTTTTGTAGTGGCCACATTATTTGTGATTGCCTCTGCCACTCAGGGATTAGGGGTAGATTCGATTGTGGGGGCTTTTATTGCCGGTTTGGCCTTGAATCGTTCGATTCCCATGGAGAGCGATTTGATGAACCGGATTGATTTTGTCGGTAATAGTCTCTTTATTCCGGCGTTTATGGTGTCGGTGGGCGTGTTGGCTAATCCGACCGTGTTTGTATCGGCACCCGGTAGTTTAGGCATTGCTGGGGTTATTGTGGGGGGTGCTGTCGCCTCTAAATGGCTGTCGGCCTGGATAGTCGGTCGCTGGTTTAACTATGAACCGATGGAAGTGTTGACTCTGTTCAGCTTGACGATTCCCCGCGCGGCATTAGTGTTGGTGATTACGTTATTTGGCAAAGAAGCCAGCTTAGTGGATGACAATATCTTTAATGCGGTGATTGCCTATATTGTCGTCACTTGCCTATTAGGCCCCATTTTGTCGGAATGGGCGGGGAAAAAATTAGCGACTCAAATAGAAGGCTAATGGGAGTTCATGCTTACAATTAAGGCGGACCTCTCTTTGGCTGAGTAGCAATTCTATGGCTGAACCGACCCGCCAATCCTGGGATGCAGGCCGTTTTCTGCAAACCCTGTCCTACTTTGAAGAAATTCCTGTTCTCAACTGGTTTCAAAAAATGATGCCTGGATTTACGCCCCCTGCCCCACCCCCTGTGCAAGCCAATCTCATCTTTGACTTTAGCCAGGTCAATGATATTAGCCAGCTCTGGGGAGCGGTCGATGATGTGGTGATGGGGGGGGTAAGCAATAGTGGCTTGCGTCAAGAGTCAGGCGTTGCTCTATTTACGGGCAAGGTCTCGACGGCGAATTCGGGTGGGTTTGCCTCGGTGCGGACGCGCAATTTCGATCCGCCCCTCAATCTATCGGCCCACCAAGGGATTGAATTACAGGTGAAGGGGGACGGCCAACGCTACAAGTTTTTGCTGCGCGATCAAGATCGGTGGGACAGTATTGCCTATGCCTACTCATTTGATACGGTGGCCCAACAATGGATCACGGTTCGGATTCCCTTTAATCAGTTGACGCCTGTATTTCGGGCCAAAACGGTGAATGATGCCCCTTTAATTGGGGCACATCAAATTCGAGCGATGCAGATGATGTTGAGTAAGTTTGAATATGATGGGGCGTTGAATCCTCGGTTTAGTCCGGGGGAGTTTCGCCTGACGATTAAAACGATTGGTGTGTATTAGGTCGGTGCGCCTATTCCCTCAACTGCAATCTTCATGAAAACGATATTGGCAATTTCGGGGAGCTTGCGATTGCAATCCTCAAACACGCGTCTAGTCCATGCCATCGCTGGCTTAGCCCCCCCAGGCATCAAGGTCAAAATCTACAACGGTATTGCTCAACTGCCCCACTTTAATCCTGAGTTAGAAGGCGATTTAGATCTTGTCGCCGTAAAGGAGTGGCGGACTCAATTACAAGCCGCAGATGGCGTCCTGTTTTGTACGCCCGAATATGCCCATGGCGTGCCAGGGACCTTGAAAAATGCTCTGGATTGGATTGTGTCTTCAGGTGAGTTTATGGATAAACCCACGGCTGTAATCAGTGCCTCTCCGTCTCCAGATGGCGGAGATAAAGCCAATGCATCATTGGTGCAAACCTTGCGGGTGATGATGGCAGATATCCCAGAGGAAGCAATTCTCTGCATTCCAGCTATATCTGCAAAGATCAATGCAGAGGGAGATCTGACTGATATCTCTACTGAGAAAGCTTTGCGATCTATTCTTCAGACTTTAGATCTCTGAGGAGAGCTTCCTGGCTTGTTAAGCGACCTCATCATTATTTTTTGTGAGGCTATGGGGTATGCAAACAGTTAGCTGCATAGAAATATAATGATTTGCCATGCCAGAAAGCATCAATTATGAGTGGCTTAACTTAACGGATGCCATTAACAGTAATCATCTAGATCAGTTCAAGATTATATTGGCTGAGAATCAATGGAGCGATCTGGAATTAGCCAGTGCTGCGCAGCATGCCTCTCAGGCTGGAAGTCTAGAAATATTAAAGCGATTGATCAAGTACGGTGCAGATATAAACCTTACGGTAGGGGAAGAAACGGCACTCACTGCTGCAGTATATGCCAATCATTATGAAATTGTTTTTACTCTGCTAAATGCGGGTGCAAATCCTTCGCTGCCAATCCATCGTGAGGTTGATCCTCCATTATTTATTGCGGCTGACAAAGGATATTTAGATCTTGTTCAGCTCTTGGTTAGCGCTGGGGCGAATGCCAATCAAACTGTATTGGGAGAACCGCCCATTATTTATGCTGCCTTGTCGGGGCATCAGGATATTTACGACTTCTTACTTCCCATGACGCAACCAGAATTATTGGGTGATGCAGCGCATTTCTTGCAGAAAGGGATTCGACAGAAGTATAGAGATGAAAATATCAATCCTGTGATGGAAACTGCTTATGATGTGGTGTTTGAGGGGGATGTTGATGGAATCAAAAAACTCTTAATGGCAGATATCCCCCTCAATGATTTTTGTCGGAGCGGATCAACACTATTAAACCTTGCCGTTATTAAGCGATTCGAAGAGTTTCGACTACCAGTGACTCTCGCTTTACTGGAATCTGGAGCTGATCCTAATTTAGCGGATGACTATGACGATATGACCCCCATTATGCGAACGAAGCAGCCCGAAATTGTTGCGATGTTGATCAGTTTTGGTGCGGATGTCAATGCGATGACTCATAACAAGACAACTGCTTTACTGGAAGCTGCTAAATCTGGATCGCTCTCTGTTGTAAAACTTTTGCTGGAATCTGGTGCAGATCCAAAACATGAAGATGCGGAACAGAAGACGGCAATAGATTATGCGTTAGAAAATCAGCATTTAGATGTTGTTCATTTCCTACAACATTTTTGATTGGCAGTCGTCTAGGTGTTCGCTATTCACTTTTCGTACTGTAATCATGAATGTTGAGTGTCCATCCCTGGTAACCATACCCATTCGCTTAAATTGTCACCTAGTGATGGATATCACTGAGAGAATGCTGACCAATCACATTGGCGGTTTATCCGTATCACTGCATGGAATCATTCAATCAATGTATGACTACTGAATAGTCGTTTTCAATCATGGACCTGGCCTCGTTGCTCCGCTCTGCATCAGGCCAGTGTGATGTACAACTCATGACCAATAAGCTATTCAAAGTTGCGGGTAAGAAGAAGATTGTCCTAGCTTACTTCGTAGGGGTGACCATTCTGTCATACCTAGGCTGGGACGCTGTAATTAAGCATCCAGATCTACTCGATGCGGCGAAGACCATTACCAAAGTTGATCGCTTGATTCCAATCACAACCTTAGATTGTGATCAGCAAGAAAGCTGTAAATTTATCGTTGATCCCACTCAGACTATCTCCACTTATTACTATCAACAGAATGGCAAGCTGAAAGAATATCTTCTGCTTCATTTGCACAAGCAAGGCAAGTTACCGTCTGCCTTCGACCGTGATTTGCAAGGGATTGCAGATTTATATACGCCGATGATGCAGTCTTCGATTATCGACTCTCTGGATGAAGGAGCAACAAATCGGTATCTGCGGGGGATTCTCTTGGTCGGTGAAACATCCAGTGGAGAGCAACGAGCCTTTATCAGTGCCTATAGTTACCCCGTTACGGATAGAGGCGTACCTTACTATCAAGCGATTTTCAAGATGGGGGCGAAAGATGAATCCGTTCAATATCTTGAGGGGCATGGGTTTCGCTTTGATGAAGATTTTGACGAAATCGGGATGACGATGTTCTATTTCACTTTTATACTGCTGGTTTTTTGTAGTTTACCTGCCATTATCCCAGCGATTTGTGAGGATATGCAGCGTGGAAGATCGACGTCGTTGCCCTTTACTCCCTTCCCGCTGTAAAATGGGGAAAAGAGCAAATAGTCACATTGAATCGAACACAAGCCTTTCTGGACAAGCCTTTTGATGCGGATGAGTGGCAGAAATTCTACTACCGCAATCAACAACACTACATTCGACAGCGCTTGACCGCGATCAAATTGCTGAATGAAGGACACAGTCGTACCCAAGTGAGCGAACAAGTGGGGTGTAGCTATGATACGTTAACGCGTTGGATGGACAAATATCTCGATGGTGGACTCCAGGGCTTGGTCCAACCCATTCGACATCAAAAACCTAGTCGGTTGAGCCCAGAGGAACAACAACAACTCAAAGAGATGGTTCTGACGCAACGTCCGACAGACTATGGTATTGACCGCAATATGTGGACAGGTGCAATTTTAGCCGTTGTGATTGAGCAGCGTTTCGAGGTGCAGCTGAAAGATTCGCGTATCTACGAATTGCTATCAGAGTTGGGGTTATCTTACCAACGCGCCCATCGTGACTATGCGAATGCTGACCTGAACGCCCAGAAAGAGTGGGTGGCGGCTGTTAAAAAAACTGCAATCACGACAATCGGATGAGCGCATCTTGTTCTTTGACGAATTTGCGGTGTCTGAGCGTCCTAGGTTGTTCTATGGCTGGGCAGAACGCAACACTCGTCCACAGGTCAAGAGTAATGAGCGGGCTCGCAACAAGCTCAATGGGTTACTGTGCGTCGATGCCCACAGTGGCGAAGAGTATTTCGCTCTGAGCCCACAGGCTAAAACAGAAGATATCTCTGAGTACTTTGCAGACCTATGTCTGGATAGCGTTGAGCTGGGCTACACTCAACTGTGCCTTATTCTCGATAACAATCCGACCCATAAGGGCAAGATGCGCTCCCAACTCGCTATCCATCTAGAGCAGATGGGGCTCACCCAATCGATTCAAGTTGAGTTTTTATATTTGCCGTCCTACTCTCCCAAGTTGAACTTGGTTGAATATGTGATTCACTTACTACGCTTACGATGTCTGCACCATCTCCCTCTTGGAACGACCCTGACACAGATCAAACAACAGCTCCATGAGTTCTTTGCTGCTAACCAGTTTCTATCGGCTGAACAAGTTCAAAACAGCCTGAATTTTATATTTTCACTTGTTCCATAATCTTATGGCGGGAAGGGAGTAAATAGTCCTTTGCCGGGTCCCTTGACCACAAGAGTTGGATAAGTCGCCTGATGCATCAACTTGAAATCAGCTTTGAGTTGGGTGATGACTCTGCCCCCAATGAGATATGTGGAAAATTCTGGGTGGGGACTGAGTGATGACAAGTTCACTCTTAATTGCGTTTGCTATTGATGAGCAAAACAGATGAAAGAACTACTATCACCTAAACGTCCGCTCTACATCCATCGTTTGAGCATCACCAGATCACATTTACGTTTTATCCGTGTCACCGCTTAGGCACATGCAAGGGATGTATGACTACTGCATAGCCTTGTTACAGATGGCCTTGGCGCGTTTACTCAGACTAGTGCAGTGTAAAATTCATGACTAAACAGTTCTTCAAACCCAAGAAAAATAGGGTTAAGGTTGCCCCATTTTACTTCCTGGGAACGTTTCTTCTGGCCTGTTTAGGCTCACTGTGGCTGAGCTATGAAACTTTAGGGTATTTGTTTGAGCGTCCTGCTGTACTCGATACAGCCAAGACCATTGTCAAGTTGGATCGATTGATACCAGTTAAGACATCAGATTGCGATAGGCCCGAACAATGTAAGTTTATCGTTGATACATCTCAAACTATCGCGGCTCACTACGATCCACAGCTCCATAGGGAAGAAGAACGTCTTCTACTTTATCTACAAACTATGGGGAAGCTGCCCTCTTCCTTTGACCACAATTTGCAAGGAATTGCAGATTTGCATACGTCTCTAATGCAGTCTCCTATTATTGCCACGCCGTCACCTGGGTTCAGCAACGAGTACTTGTCAGGGGTGATTTTAATGGGTGAAACAGCCTCTGGAGAAAAACGTGCCTTCCTTAGTGTCTCAGGGAGCCAGATTGCTGAAGACTACTATCCCTACTATGAAGCAATGTTCAAGATAGAGCCGAGTAGCCAAACAGTTCAATATTTAGACGGCCAGCGATTTTTCTCTTTGGATTTCGACGAAACTGTGTTGCCTATTGTCTATTTCATTCTGCTGATAGTGGTCTTTGGAATTGTCTCTGTAATAATCTTGGCTATCAGCAAGGGTATTCAGTACTGGCGTCGATCAACGACTTCTTGATCGGCGCTTGAATTAAGATCTGCTGTTGCCTTGATAAAGATGTGGTGTTCGACGCAAGAACCAACTCGAAAACACCCTTGAATTAGGCAATGATGCTTTCCTTCTTCAAAGAGGATTCAGAAGAGATTAAGTCGATGCGAAGGGATGACAGGCTCATTGTTATGCGTGTGCTATTAACGAGAAAGACAGATGAAAGAACCACTATTCAGCTCTATTAGTAAGCCCGTTCGTATTGCGCTGTGCTATTTTTTAGGTGTTTTGCCTGTAAGCTTTGTGGGTTCTCTGTGGATGACCTATGAATATTGGGGCTTTCTGTTGGAGCGTCCAGGTTTACTCGAAGCTGCCAAAACGATTACAAAAGTGGAACACTTGGTCTCAGTCGATACATCCACATGCGATGTGCCTGAAGAGTGCAAGTTTGACTTGGACAACTCTCAGACGATCTCAGAAATCCTCAACAAATCTGAGCAGGACCCTTATTATGATCCGTACTACGATAGCCTTGATGAGCGCCTGCTACGCCATTTACAGACTGCGGGAAAGCTACCTTCATCGTTTGATCAGACGTTGCCAAAAGGGCTGGATTTGTATGGTGCGATGATGCAATCTCCAATTATTGCCCATCCTACTGAGGGTTACACCAATCGATACCTACGGGGAACAATTTTGATTGGTAGAACTGCGTCTGGTCAACAACATGCATTTCTGAGTCTCCGAGGAGGCCAAGTTGAGAATGATCATTACCCCTTTTATGAAGCGATTTTTACCATAGAGCAGAATGGTAGGACTGCTCAATATCTGGAAGGTCAGCGTTTCTTTTATGAGGTCGCAGGTATCGAGGGGGCTGATGGTTTACCGTTTGCCATGTTTCTATTTTTCGCTATGGTGATTATTTTTGGCGGTTTTCCAACAGCGATCGTCATCATTATTGATGCTTTCTGGAACCGTCCTCCATCTCTTACGCCGCTTGAGTAAGCTAGCTGATCTCTGACTAGAGAGGTACAGGCACAATGCCAGATGCCTTTTTATGGAAGAAACATGGGGCTATATCTAGAGAAGATACCCCGTTAAAACTAGGGACCGGAGTGCTCAAAATCACCGCACAAAAAGGTTGAGATTTGCAATATAGAGATCCCAGATCACCGTAATGCTTCCCTCAATTCTCATATAAATAATTTCAGGTCTCAAGAAATGGTGACCCATTCCTCACGGGATATACAGATGCCAATACATCTCTTCAGCTCTTCAAGAAAGCTCGTCCGATTTGCCTGGTCTTACTTGGTTGGTATGGCTGTTTTTGCTTTGATAGGCACTTTATGGGTGCATTATGAATTTTGGGGTTATCTAATTGTGCGTCCTGGGTTGCTGGGGTCCGCTAAAAACATTATAGAAGTAGAGCACTTAATTCCGATTAGAACAGATTTCTGCGATACGGATAAACCCTGTGGATTAACCATTGATAAACAATCGACCTTGGTTGAAATACTGAATAGTTCGCAAGGTGCTCCTTACTCCCCTAATGCCAAGCCTCTTCTGAATCATTTGCAAGCTCAGGGGAAGCTACCCTCATCCTTTGAGCATAATGTGCAGGAGGCCTTAGCTATCTATTCGGCAATGCTGCAGTCTCCGATTATTGCTACGCCTGATGAAGGATATACCCAAGATTTTCTACAGGGAGTTGTTCTGATTGGCAAAACAAAAGCAGGACATAAGCGAGCCTTTGTCAGTGCCAGGGGAGACCAGGTTGCCAACGATCACTACCCGTACTATCAAGCACTGTTCGCTATAGAGCAGAATGGCAACAGTATTCAATATTTAGACGGTCAGCGTTTCTTCTTTGAAGTGGCAGGTATAGAGGGTTTTGAAGGGCCGCTGGTTATCTTCATTATATGGGGAGTGCTCGTGTTGATCTTTGGCTGTGTGCCCACGGCGTTCATCATTATCGTTGATACTCTCTGGCAACACCGTCTGCATCAACAGTCTGAGGATTAGTACAAACTGGTATCTGCTTTTAGAGTATCAATCACTTCTTGGCACCAATCAATCCATTCTCGCTCGTATCGAATCCCTCGTCTAAGGGTGAAATACCGGAACTTCAACGCTGGCTCTACAGTTTCTAACTGTTGAAAACAGGCTTCCTTTTCTAGATAGCGTTCCAATTGTTGCTGATGTAATGCTTGACGAGCTTTGACCTGCTGGATCAGCAGTGGACGGGGAACATAGGGGCCTGCCAAGACCTTTACTAATAAATCTTCGCGGATGGGAGTCGGTGTGGACGGCTCTGCATACCAGTTCAGCAGCTCTTGTTTGCCCATCTCGGTAATTTGGTAGACCTTTTTATCAGGCTTGCCCTGTTGGGGAACCAGCTCATGGGTTACCCAGCCTTGGGTTTCAATCTTGGATAACTCTCGATAAATCTGCTGCTGACTGGCTTTCCAAAAACAGCTCACTGATTCCTCAAAGCGCTTACTAAGGTCGTAGCCGCTGTGGGGAGCCTCAGATAGAACTGTCAAAATCGTGTGGGCAAGGGTCATGAATTGATGATGGGGTGGCGTTGACATATCCAACAAGTTGAGTATAAGCTATCGATGTAATACTCAACAAGTTTTATATCAACAAGTTGGATATAAACGATGGCTCAATCTACTCCTCCGCTGCCTAAACCGACTTTTAAGCTGCCCGTTTGGAAATCCCCACGGATGCTGGGTTTAGCCGTTTTAGCAGTCGGTGCAGTCACTTTTGGCATCAAAACGTGGGGGACGCCTCAGACTGGCCCCGCTCCCAAACAAGCCATCTTGCCCGTCACCACTCTTTCCCTGCAGCCTTCAACCTCCTATGATATTCAGCGCACCTATGCCGGGGAAGTGCAAGCCAATCGCACCAGTGAACTGGGGTTTGAGCTGACCGGAACCTTGATCGAAATTGCGGTGGATGAAGGGGATTGGGTACAGCAAGGGATGCCCCTAGCTCGTTTAGATACGCGCAGCCTAGCCGCCCAGCGTCAGCAGCTTTTAGCCCAAAAAGCCCAGGCCCAAGCCCAGTTCCGAGAATTGAAAACTGGACCAAGAACGGAAGAGATTGGGGCGGCTCGGGCAGCAGTGGAGGATTTAGGTCAGCAGCGGTTGCTGGCGGAAAAGCAGAGTAAGCGTCGTCAAGACCTATATAAGCAAGGCGCTATTTCCCGTGAGTCCTTTGAAGAACGATATTTTGCCGCTCAAGCCTTGGAAAAACGTCAGGGCCAAGCTCGGAAGCGGTTAGAAGAACTCTTGGCGGGAACGCGGGTAGAGCAGGTGGAGTCCCAGTCCGCCCAGCTGGCCGAAATTGATGCCCGTCTAAAAGCCTTAGATATTCAGCGATCTAAAAGTGTGTTGCGAGCGCCCTTTACGGGACAGGTGGCGCAGCGCCTTATGGATGAAGGGGTGGTCTTAAACGGAGGCCAACCAATTTTGCGGCTGGTGGAAACCTCGAAGATCGAGGCCCGAATTGGCATTCCCCAGGCGATGGCGAGTCGAATGCAGCCCGGTCAGACCTATCCGGTGCAAGTCGGCGATCAGCGTTATCAGGGGCAGGTAAAAACCCTGCTACCGGAAGTGGATAACCAAAGCCGAACGGTGATGGCGGTGTTGACCTTACCCAAGGATGCTGCAGTCTCGATGGGGCAAACGGCCAAGCTGGTGTTGGCTCAACGGCAAACTCAACCGGGATTTTGGCTGCCCTCAACGGCGGTGATTGCAGGAGAGCGGGGCCTATGGTCGGCCTCTGTGTTGAAGTCTACAGATCAAGATCAGGTGTTTAGTGTGGCTCGACGCGATCTGGAAGTGCTGCATACGGCGGGCGATCGCATCTATGTTCGCGGCATGCTGAATTCCCAAGAGCAAGTGATTGCCAAAGGCACTCACCGTCTGGCTCCTGGCCAACTGGTCAAAGTTGCCAACACCAAAAACTAGCGCGATACCGAAACGATACCGGGGCTACCATGTTGAACCTGTTCTACCGCAACCGTCAGTTACTGATTCTGTCGATTGCCCTGATTGTGGTGTGGGGCTTGTCCTCTTTTCTGACCTTGCCTCGGTTGGAAGACCCGGAAATTACGCCTCGATTTGCCACGGTGACCACCTTCTGGCCGGGGGCGAGTGCCGAGCGGGTGGAGTCGCTGGTCTCAGAACGGATTGAGACGGAGCTACAGGAAATCGAAGAGATTGAGGAAATTGACTCCACCTCCAGTTTGGGAGTGTCCGTGGTGGTGGTGGAACTGAGTGATGCGGTTCCAGATGTGGATCCGATCTGGGCTCAGGTACGGAGCAAGGTGGAAGATACGATCCCAGCCCTTCCCCCCGATACTCTAAAGCCAGAGTTTGACCAGAGTGACCTCAAAGCTTCGGCCTTAATTGTGGCCTTGACCTGGGATTTGGAAGGTGACCCCAACTACACGATTTTGACGCGGGTGGCGGCAGGGCTGGAAGACCGACTGCGCGGCATTCCAGGGACGGACAAAGTGGAGGTATTTGGTGACCCCCAGGAAGAAATTCTGGTGGAGATTAACCAGGCTGAGCTGGTGAATTTGGGATTAACCCCGGCTGAAGTGGCACGGCAATTGCAGGCCAGTGATGCCAAGGTTTCAGCAGGGACTTTACGGGGCGAGGCAGATGAGTTTTTGCTAGAAGTGGATACCCAACTGGAAACCCTGGCTCGAATTAAGACGATTCCGATCCAATTGGGGGATGCAGGACAGGTGACCCAACTGCAGGATATTGCCCAGGTCACCAAAGGCATCCGCGCTCCCCTTGATAGCCTCACCCTGATCAACGGTAAGCCAGGCATTACCCTCTCCGCCACGGTCGAATCTCAAGAGCGAGTCGATCAGTGGTCGCAGCTCGCTCGTCAGCAGATCCAAGAGTTTCAGGCCAATCTGTCGGACGGGATGAGTGTGGAGGTGATCCAAGAGCAAAGTCAGTATGTTCGTCAGCGGCTGAACGGGGTAATTACCAATCTGGTGGTGAGTTCGGTCTTGGTGATTGGCATTTCCGTAGTGATGCTGGGATGGCGGGCAGCTCTGATTGTGGGCACGGCCTTACCCCTGGTCACGCTGGCGGTGTTTGGCTGGATGCAAGGACTGGGGATTCCCCTCCATCAGATGTCGATTACGGGCTTGATTATTGCCCTGGGATTGCTGATTGATAACGCCATTATTGTTGTGGATGAAGTTCAGCATCGATTGCGGGAGGGGTTACGAGGTGCGATTGCCGTGCGTGAAACTGTCCAGCATCTGGGCATTCCGCTGCTGGCCTCGACCCTGACCACCGTATTTGCCTTTGTCCCCATTGCCACGTCCAAAGGCGGTACCGGGGAATTTATTGGCACGATTGGTTTAACGGTTATCCTGGCTCTCTTAAGCTCTCTGGCCGTGTCCCTGACGATCATTGCAGCTCTAACCGCAATTATTGGCGTTGGTCAGGCTGGCACTCAAGGGCCTCGCTGGTTGCATAAAGGGGTGTCTAGCCCAGCTCTATCTAAGGGCTTTCGGCATCTGCTGCGGCTCACCTTAGCCAAGCCGATTTTGGGGATTGGCCTATCCCTGCTGTTGCCTGTGGTGGGCTTTAGTCAGTTTGCCTCCCTACCCCAGCAGTTTTTCCCACCCACCAATCGGGACCAAATCCAAATTCAGGTGGAAATGCCCACCTCCTCTACAATTACCCAAACCACAGAAACCGTGCGTGATCTGCGGGATCGGATGCTAGCCCATGCTGAAGTGGCGGAAGTCCAGTGGTTTATTGGCGAAAGTGCGCCGCGCTTTTTCTACAACATCAACAGCATCCGTACCAATGTCCCGGATTTTGCCCAGGGGATTGTCCAGCTGGCCTCCACTAAAAATCTCAGTCAGACGATTCAGACCTTACAGATGGAACTGGATGCCGCCTTTCCCCAGGCGCAGATTTTGGTCAAACAGTTGGAACAAGGCCCTCCCTTTGGTGCGCCGATTGAGATTGAAGTCTTTGGTCCCGATATGGAAACTCTGCGGCAGTTGGGCAATGAACTCCGCACCCTCTTGGCCCAAGAACCAGAGGTGGTGCAAACGCGGGCGGTGATTGATGAAGCCCTGCCGAAACTGGCCTTAGATGTGGATGAAATCCAGGCTCGACGGGTGGGGTTGAGTAATGAAGCTATTGCCCGTCAGCTCAATGCTTATTTGGATGGCAATACGGGTGGTTCACTCCTGGAATCCACGGAAGATTTACCCGTACGGGTGCGCCTGTCCGATACGGATCGGGCGGATTTATCCTCGGTGACCTCTCTGGAGTTGCTGGGGAGCCAAGATGGGCAGGTACCGTTGAGTGCGATCGCAGACATAAATCTAGTACCCAACCTCGCCACCATTACCCGCCGGGATGGTCAACGGTTCAATACGGTGGAAGGCTATTTGCAAGCAGGAGCCCTGCCCGATACGGTACTCAAACAGTTCCAGACGCGACTAGAACAGAGCGAGTTTCAACTCCCACCTGGCTATTCCTTGACCTATGGCGGCGAAGCGGATGCTCGTGGAAGTGCAGTGGGGAATTTATTAGCCACTGTTGGCTTGTTAGTGATTTTGATGACCGCGACCCTTGTCTTATCCTTTAACTCGTTTTTGCTGGCAGGTCTCATTGGCCTGATTGCACTGCTTAGTATCGGGTTGGGAGCCTTTGCCCTATGGGCATTTCAGTCTATTTTTGGCTTTACCGCGATTTTGGGTATGTTGGGTTTAATCGGTTTAGCGATCAATGATTCGATTGTGGTGTTAGCCGCTCTGCGAGAGGATGAACGGGCCTATCAGGGATCGCGACGAGCGATTGAGCGGGTGGTATTGTCCTCTGCTCGACATGTGGTGGCAACGACACTGACCACCATTGTGGGCTTAGTGCCCCTGATGATGGATGAGACGGGATTTTGGCCACCTTTGGCGATTACGATTGCGGGGGGCTTATTGGGGGCTACCATTCTTGCTTTATATTTTGTGCCCTGTATCTTTCTGCTCATTCATCGGAAAACTGCTCGCATAATATCTGAAACTGGCTTGCAACCTGCAGCATAAACGAGCAGTGCTTTTATGTTGAACGACACCTTGTTGTGGCTGGCATTAATTGATAACTTCAATCAATAATTTTGATTTGATTGTGATACTTGTCTTTTATAAGTAAGGAAATGCTCTGAATGGAGTCGTAGTTATCTTGAAATAAGTTGTCTAGACTTTTCTCTAAATCATAGACCTGGAGATTAAGATGGTTCCGATAATAGAGTACGTGCTCTTCAATACTAAATTGAAAGTTTCCGAGCAAGAGAGATTGATTAATTGAGTTGAGATCTCTCAATAGACTATCCACACTACCTTCGTCAAGCTCTACCTGAAAATAGGAATATAGGATTATACCTTCAGTATCGTCGAGTAAGTTTAGCTCTACTCCCCAACGACATTCTGAAGTATTGACAGAAAAATAGTAGGAGTCTTCCTCACGATCAAATGGAATATCCTTTGCCTTTAAGAACTGTTCAATGACTGACTGATATTGATCGTGAGTGTATACATGACTAATTCTAGAAAGTACCTGTTTAAGACTTTTCTCTAACCTATGTTCATCGCTGAGTCCATCGATTCCAAGAGAAAGAAAGCCAGACACTGCTTCACTGACTAGGGTTTTAGACTGGATAGATAAGTTCTCATCCTGAGTAGCTCGATCAACCGCAAAATGCATCATTGCTTGAATTAAAGAACCTTGAAGCTGACCCTGCGTTCTCAGAAAATAAAACGTAGGGTAGACGATACCATCAATTTCTAGGCTTAAGATCTGCCATTTCTCAGATTCCAATTCAAGTTCAATATTTGCATTGGTGCTAGTATCCTCGCCATATCCATCCAAATTCTTTGATTCGGAAATAATTGTTATGAAAGCTTCCTGAAATGAAGTGGTGGGTATGTCTGTTGAGAATAGAACCTCTTGAAAATTAAAAATCTGTTGATGTCTAATTTCTTTTAACTCTAAGTCTGTGATTGGGAAGCGTAAGGTGACCAAGCCAGAGGAAAGATTAATTTCAGGTTCAATAACTCTCATTCACTTAATGCTAAGCCTTTCCTAATTCCTCAATTCCATCTTTGAAATCGCCAAGTACTTCATTCTTTAGTTTGCTAATTAGAGGTAGTCTCTTCAGATTTTCACTGTCATCTTTTGGTATTTCAGTATTCTTCTTGACGTTTGACTTGGGTGGCTTCTCAGATGACAACTTAACCACTGCCTTAGTAAATTCTGATCCTGTCTTCTGTGCTTTTTCTTTAGTCGTCTCATATGCTTCCAAAATGGATTGAAGCTCTTTATTGGAAGTATTAGAAGTCATTTTTGATTTCTTCCCAATTCTACGATTCTTATTCACAGTCTGGGTGTAGGTCATATCATTATCATCTGTAGATTGGATGCCAGCGGTTCCACCTGCATTAATTCCCATGATTCCACTGCCGACCCCCACAGTGCTGCCAACGACACTTTTATCACCTAGCCCTTTACTACTGAATGTGTCTGGGCCTTGACTAGTATTTAAATCCTTGTGATTGTTAAAGGTTGACTTCGGATCGTAGATCCCTTCAGTGTCAAAGCGGTTCTGACCCGTAATCTGTTCCCGGCCAAAATTGGCTAATGTACCAGTGCCGTAGGCTAGTGATTCTGTAACAGTATTCAGGCCAGACTTTAGCGTTTCTCCAGAAAGTTGAGCAAATAGTAGTGGATTTTTATTGAGAAGCTGGACCAATCCGTCTAGCATTGTTCTTAAAGAACTAATGCTCGTCATAATTAAGCCAAGATAATAGGAGACTGTGCTACAGAATGCAGCCATAACAGCGAGAATCTGAGCACCTGGAATCAAACTTAGTCCAGCGGCCCATAATGCAGCAGAGGTAAACACGCCTTGTACAAGTCCCAAAAACCGCTTTAATACTTCACACCCTAGAGAGAGAGTAGAAAACAACTTAGCTTTGCCAAGCCCTTTCCTATCCGCTACTTTGGCTTTATACTCATTCACAATCTCGCGTATTTTTTCCACAGGAGACTGGAAGTCGAAATTTCTCTTTTTCGAGTTCAATTCTTCTTCAACTGATGTACCTGTTTCTAAATCCAGCGTGAAATCTTTATCTGACACCCAACCTCGTTTGTCACGATTCTTTTTGGTGGTGACAAATCCAAGCGTTAGAACCTTTAACACTGTGCCATATACTGCATGCTGTGTTGCTTGAAGGGCTCGCACTACAGCTGTTGAGATTCGTCCTTCATCCTCCAATTTGTTTCGTTCTTCTTTCTGAGCTTCTGCTCTCTTAGTAATGTCAAATTGGCGATTTTTTGTGAATTTATAAATATCTGCAGCTTTCTCTTTATCCTTTTGAGTATGTTTTCCCTTACGTAATTTTTCGATCTGGTTATAGTACATTTCAATAATGACTCGGTCACCAGCCGTATCTTCAACTCTTTTCTTGCTGACTCGCGCAGTTTCTAGAGACTTATTTTTATTAGATAAAACAAATGAGCTATCAAGCTTATCGTTAAATAGCAAGCTTTTTCTATATTTCTTTGTCAGAACTTGCTTAGCAAATGTGTCAACAATCTGTTGGTCTTTCTTTTCTTTTGACTCTAAGAGTTTCTGTAGCAGAAATGCATTAACTGCGGCATCTCCATGGATATAATTATCTGCTTGCTGAATTGATCCCTCTTTATCTTGGACATCTTTGACAATGCCTACCATCTTGGATTCCATGTCCCCTAGAAAACCACCTTTCAGCTTGGAGCTAAAGTTTTTCGAATGTAATTCCCCTTTTTTGTTCCGATATTCATTAATTTTTTTATTTTGTTTTTCGTTATACTTTTCCTTCTCACTTAGTTTGTTGGGTTTTTCATCATCTCGTTGTATCGAGTTGCCGGTCTGCAAAGATGTGCCTTTTTGCTGCAATACATGCGTTAGCTCATGGGCCAATAGCGTTTGACCGTCTGTATTACCTGGTTGATATTCACCCTGTTTAAAAAATAAATCTTCTTTTGTGGTGAAGGCTCGAGAGTGTAAGTCGCGGTTGAAACGATCGGCTTGACTATCGGTATGAACGCGCACATTGCTAAAGTCAGCTCCAAATGATTGCTCCATGGATCTGCGAATATTGGTATCCAACGGACGCCCACTAGAGCGGGCTTGCTGAATTGAAGCTTCAAGATCTGCAGAAATCTCCCCTCCTTCCACCGGACTAAATCGTTGTGTGATGTTAGTATCGATAGGCTTTTGCTGAACAGGCTCACCAGACAATGCATTGGAGCTGTTATTGCAAACAGGTGAATGGATAGGTTGCACAGCTTTCTTAGCGCCTCTATCCACCTCTTGTTGATGTATATCTCTTGGCGGACTAAGTGTTACCTTCTGCTGAATCCATGGCTGTACTAACTCCCCAGATAAATTTGGAGCCTTATCCATCCAGGGTGTTCCCAATCGATCCCACTTCTGTAGCTGGGCTGCCCATTCAGCTAGACCTTCTTCATTGGACTTGGCCTGAACGGTAGGAGGAACAGGTGCTGTTGATTGCGTTAAATTCGCTACTTTAGAACGGGTGACTATCTGCGAAGGCTTTTTTTCTAACGGAGAAGCATGCGTACGCAACATCAACTGACCCTTACCCCAAATGAGACTGTAGTCCATCCTAAACGCCATAAAATATCTACGGCAGAGGAAATGTCAAGGGATAGCAAAGCGCGTGCACAATACTCTGAGTGCCGCACATCGCTTTGCTATGCCCATCACCAGTCCATTGATATGGGAGTGAACTGGATGATTATGGTGCCTGGCTATCACCTCAAACGCATTTATGATGTGACTGTGAATCAATTGCTAGATTATTAGGATGCTGCAAAGTTGCCTTTGGGTAAAAGTCATATCTGTATGATTGTTCCTACCAATAGACAAAGACCCTAGAGGGTGGGCGGCCTTTGTAAGAGAGCCTATTGTGGCTTTTCTGAACAACATCAAGAACCTAAACCGTTCTTATCAGAATAGAGCTTACAACTTTGTGTTCTGTTCAAGAATGGGGAATCGCAGTGGATCAGAAATCATCTCACTCCTAATTCCTCGTATAATCCAAGAATGAGTAGTTACCGCTCCCCTCACCACAGTGTGAAAGGGAGCCTTTTTTTGCTCGCTTATTAATGGGGCGTAGGGGTGGATGGGAAGAACATTCCTCATCGAAAGTTATGCCCCATCAATCTTGTTAGCAATCCGTTCGTTCCACTCAACGCTTAAGTCCTGCCGATCCATTTGCCACGTTTTAGGGGCAATGTCGTCCTCTGCAAACTCGACATCGCCTGTTGGGGGGATATCTACGACATCCACAAGATTCTGCCCCAAAGCCTCAGCAACGTCCCAAGCATTATCGTGATCTTCTGCTTTGATCCGGCGAACCAGGGGTTTACCACTGTCCCGCTCGTAAATTGCATAAAATTCTTTGTTAACAACGTCGAATTGACTCATTGTTCCAACTCCAAACTTGATATCCACAGCCCTAAAGCTATCGTCCCATAAACAAGGGCAAGGCACATGGGGATGGCCTTGCTGTAGGCAACAGATGCCTAGTCTTTCTTACTGAATGTCACTGAAAGCTTAAACGCCAACACTATTCGGCTGTAGTCGCTTTTTTGGGGATGGGCAGAAGTTTGGAGACCCGCTCCATATAGTCTTTATACTCTTGTCCCAAAGTGGCTATTAGATCCTTCTCCTCGTAGTACAAGCCAATAAAGATGTAGCTGCTCATCATGCTAGATAGCATCAGATGTGTCATAGTCATCGTCGGTGTCAACCAAATACCAACGAGAACACCCAGTTGGATCGGATGACGGACCAGCTTATAGATAAACCGATCGGTAAAGTTCGGGGCTGGTTCTGGCTTATTCACAAAGTTGAAATAGACCTGCTGCAAACCAAATAATTCAAAGTGGTTAATCACAAATGATGCCAGAACCAGCAAGACCCAACCCACCAGCTGGCAAGCAATAATAATGGTTCGAGCAATCGAATTATCGATCTGCCAAAGGGTTCCAGGCAAAGTTTGCCAGTACAGACCGATCAGGCACAAAATAATGCCCGACAACAAAACATAGGTACTTCGTTCTGCCGCTTTAGGAATCAATTTGGTCCAAGTTTTCTTAAATCCAGAGCGGGCCATCACAGAATGTTGTAGTCCGAATAGCAGCACTAATCCGACGTTGATCAGCAATGCAATCCCCAGTGGGCCAGGCGTTCCTGAGTCGATATGAACAGGCATAAACTCCCAACCCCCAATAAACAGAATAAAGAAGACCAGTCCTCCCAGACCAATCAAATAGGAGAAAATGCCATATACGAGAATTAAGTAACGCCCCATACCCTTATTTACCTATATACCGAATAATTTTTGGCTTAATGCATTGTCCAGGAAGTTGACTGAGCAAAGTGTGTAATACCTTTCCCAGCATGGCTTTCCCTTTGTTTTGGTATTATGCACGAACTTTAGAAGGCGCAAACCCGACGGTAACTTTTCTTGAGAAGAATTGTGGTTGTGGCCTAATTGCAACATGTTCGGTATGACCAGAGGTACTGACTGGAAAGAAATACCTTCTCAAGCGTGTATATTCTCCAGCACATCTTTCTGTGCCAGGCATTGGCGTCAATCATAACTGCCAAGAGACAAGGCGACTTCAAGAGTGGACTCAGGAGGGGGATGTGGATGGATGATCAACCCAAGATGTTCCTGCTGGCCCATTCGTTTATATGGACCAGATAGACATGGAAAAGGGATTGATAAAGCCTAATTACAGCAGTTATGCCTTTTGATGATCGTAGTGGCGACCCTCGATAGGCGATAGAGGACCCACAACTGTTCTCATAGGCATTGATTTTCAGGTAGAACCTGTATGGTAATCCAGTCTTCTTTCTTCTCTTGCCATAAAGTGCAATATTGAAAGAAATTGAACCATCATTTTTTGTGGTTTTTATTTCTGCATCAATTATTTAATTCACTTAATTGAAGAGTGTCGTTGTGCATAAAAAGATCGCGTTAACTGTCATTTACCCTGGAGCCATAGGCATCGGTTTATCAGCGTTATTCGCAGTGGGAGACTGCCATCAGAAAGCCTTGGCCAAACAGATTTACGCTTCTAATTTGACTCAGAAAACGCTTTATACCGATACAAATGTGAGTGAAAAAGCCAACTTTGTCAGTGTAATTGATGGGACGTTTGATAGGCATCATTTCACTTTTGGTAGCAAAGATCCTAGCTACGTAATAGCAGAAATAGAACGAGAAAATATCGGCAAGAATAACGGTGAAGATGACCTTAGAACTGATGGCAGGATAGAGAGTTCTAAACAAGATGAGGTGCTGAAAATTTCCTCCTTACCTGCTCCCCTCTTCTCTGGGATTCAGCAGTTAGAGACGGTGATTACGTCTAGTGGAGATGTCGCAGATATTTTTGTTCCTCGAAGTGTCAACTCTGCTTCGGTTGCCAAGCCTTTTCCGGTGGCGCTGTTGCTTCAGGGCGCTAATGTAGACAAATCTCACTACTCCGAATATGCCAAAGTGGTTGCGAGCTATGGCTTTGTAGTCGTCATTCCCAATAACTTAAGACTTTGGCCTGTACCACCTCCTGCGCCAACCACGACAGGGTATTACCCTGAGTTGAAACTGATCAATGAGGTCTGGAATTTCATCAAAGATCCGGCTGCCTCTCCTGTGGCAGAGGTCATCAACCCGGAGCAATTGGTACTGCTAGGCCATTCTTTAGGAGGGGCTGCAGGATTAAACGCTGTTCAGGGAGGATGTTCCATGCCTAAATGCCTTTATGGTGAATTCAAGCAGCCAGAAGCATTGGTTGCTGCTGTTTTCTATGGCACTCACCTTAAGCCCTATACGGGTGACCCCGTTCCCCCCATTAATAACGACACGATACCCACCGCTTTAATCTTTGGTGAAAAAGATGGGCGCTCGTTTCCCGAGAAGACAAAGGAAACCTATCAGCAGTTGGGAAATCCGACGAAGGTGCTGGTATCCGTCACAGGGGCCAATCATTTTGGCATTACGAATAGCAATGCACCCAATAACCCAGTCAATACGCCTGCTGTGGTTCCAGCTATTATCCGGGATCCTAAGGTGCAAGATATGCCTCAAGCGCTGGCAATCAAAACGATTGGGACTTGGACAGCATTATTTCTTCGAGCGACAGTTCTCCAAGATCCAAAGGCCGTGGATGTTATTTTCAGTGGCGCTGGAGATAAAGTAGATAACAATGTCAAGGTCATGATGCAAACTCCTTCGCCGTAGATTTGCATGGCCTAAAATTTTGCGACTCCATCCATTAGACAATCCTGAAAAATTACACTGATACGCTGCCGTCCTGTATTGGGCAATCTAGAAATGAACTCTAGGCTCGGCCATTCAGAAAGAGATTGAATATGTAAATCAATGGGTTAGAAATGGCGAACACCTAACGCCTATTTCATTGACCAGAATATTCGCTTTACGATCTTGTCTTGTTGGCATTGGGCTGTTGCCTCAAGGGCGAAAACAGTCTTCTGAGAATGAATAGCATAGTATTTATATCCAAACTGAAAAAAATAGTATGGATTCTTTTGTTGATTCAAATATTTAGAGTTTATAGAGAAATTATGCTATTTCTTCGATCAATCTCTGATCTCAATTTTTCGGGTGTTATCTATCGTTCAGCATAGACTCATTACATTTTTCATGAATCTGGGATGAATAAACCCTATCCCAAGTGATTAAAAATTCAATGTTGGGGAAATTCGTTCCAATGCGCCAAGACGTCGACCAATATCTTTCTATACTTATTCGTCAAAAACTCCACTTATGTCTCTCGGAAGGCTGGGTTTATGGACAATTGAATCAAGAGTTCCCGCTTGAAAAGGATGAATTGGAAGAACTTGCCAGACGCTTGGGATTTCGGAAAGGTTGGAATCCTGGTCTGAAAGACTTACTGGAATACCAATGGTCTAAGGATCAAGAAACCGTTCGGACTTTGGAGAGAATTCGGAGAAAATCTTTAGTCCCAAAGCCACCCCAGTGCACAAATCGCAATCCACAAAATCAAAAAAGCAAGCATGCTGAGACTTCGCCTGATCAGACGAAAAAAATTAGTAATCAAGAGGAATTGCAACACGCTCTCAATCAGCTTTATGCCCTAACGGGTTTAGATACGGTTAAATCTACAGTGCAAGAGTTAGTCAACATCGCCAAGGTATCTCAGATGCAGGCGAAAGTGGGCATCAAGTCTCCTGGAATCACAAGACATCTAGTATTCACGGGCAATCCTGGAACGGGCAAAACCACGGTCGCGAGGCTGCTGGGAAAGATTTATAAACATTTGGGTGTGGTGTCAGAAGGACATTTTATCGAAGTTGATCGAAGTCATTTAGTCGCTGAATATGTGGGTCAAACAGCGCCTAAAACCACCCAAGTGATCGAATCAGCACTAGGAGGGGTGCTTTTTATTGATGAGGCTTATGCACTGGTTGCAGATGGTCGTGGAGATGCCTTTGGACAAGAGGCAATCAATACACTCCTCAAGATGATGGAAGACCACAGAAACGACTTGGTGGTGGTGGTTGCAGGCTATAAAGAAGAGATGTCTCGTTTTATTGATTCCAACCCTGGTTTAAAGTCCAGGTTTTCTAGAGCGATCCATTTTGAAGATTATGCCCCATCTGAGTTAGCTGATATTTTTAAAGCGATTTGTGAACAGCATGGCTATCTTCTCTCTGCACAAACCTTGAAGTCCATGCGTCATTTAATTGGACAATATGAAACCCAAATCGGCGAATTGGGAAACGGCCGCTTTGTGAGAAACCTTTTTGATCGTTGTGTTGCAATGCAATGTGGCCGTTTGGCTGCTTTAGCCAGACCGACTAAGGATGATTTAAGAACGTTTTTGCCTGCTGATATACCGACGCAAGAGCAACTCACCCAGTCTCTCCTATAAAAACAGCGGGGTTCAGTATTTAGCAAAAAGCTGAGTGAAAGGGTATCAGACGCTGATTCGTGCTGTGGTACTCAGGGAAATAGCGTCGACATAATGCGCTGATCCTGATGCATATACAAGCTGCGATCGCACGATAGTTTCATAGCATTTGTATGGCACTCTATCAGAGCCTGAAGAGATGAGTTCGAAGATGACACCAATTTTTTTTATCTGGCTTTTGCTCATCTCCATCTGTTACAGCTGCTTGATATACCTCGTGAGTGACTCAATTGCTCTCGGGTTTTGGTTCTTACTATGGTTAACTTCACTTCTCTTCTCTATGACGACAGTGTTTGCCTTTAGATGGCAAAGGTGGCGTTATCTTTTCCTGATTCAGCCCCTGGCAGTCCTAGTTACCTTCTTCTTCTGGTCACCGGTTAGGCCTTTTGTGAGCTTTTACTTTTCTCTGCATCCAGATATGACCCTCCCAGAAGTGAGAGCTGCCGTTACACAAACTTATGCGGGTACGTCTTTCCGATTACCCAGTGAAGAGAATTGGAGGCCGAATCAGGAGGAAAAGAAAGTTGGTATTTCCAAAAAGCTCTATCTAGTTGACCCCCATAACGTACTTCTAGACTGTGATGCAATCTTCATCAGTTTTAATCCAGAAGGCAAATTGGTTACTGCCCGATATTCGTCGTTTCCCTTCCCAGACATACGAGTTCCTCAAGAACTCTGAGAGGGAGGGTATAAAGCATGAGGGGACTCGCTAACCTTGAGTAAAATGAAGCTGTCGGTCGCTCTTGGCCGAGCGTTTGGGCGGGCATCAGTGTCAGAAGGCTGGCTTTGTTGACAGTATGTCTGCTGCTCAACTGCCCAGATGACCGATGTTCTCCTCTATGTCCTGAACCCCATGACACTCCCAGCCCATCTCCTCATTCAGGCCATGTATGAGGCCATTAATGAGCGCAATGTTGCCAAAGCCCTGGAATATGTTGATCCAGACTGTTGTTATCAAGACCTAAATTTTCCGATACCTTTTCAAGGGAAAGCAGCAGTGGGGGAGCTATTCACTGAATCTTGTAAAGGGATGCCTGCAGACTTGTTATTTGTGGTGGACGACATTACGGAAGGTGATGCTCTTGCGGTAGGTATTCTCTGGCATGTGGAGCTGGGTGGTATTCCCCTACCCAATGGACGAGGGGTTAGCTTTTGCCGACTATCTGAGAAAACTGGAAAACTGATCTTTGCCCGGGATTTGGTTGAACCTGTGATCAAGCCTGGTAAAGGCGCATTTTTGATTCTGCGCTTGATTGCCCCCTTAGTGCGGCTGCTACTGAAACCCGCTGAGCCTGGGGAAACATCACTTCAGTCTTCAGCCAGCCCGCCAGATTCGTCTCAGCCGTGGATATCCAGACTGCTCTGGCTTTTGGCTGGAGCCTATATTTATATCCTGTTTCTCTCTCCACCAGGACAACTGATGCCTGGAGAACCAGTATGGGCGATTCAAGCGGAAACCTGGCAGGAAGTGCTGAATGAGTCCCTCAACTTCTTCTTTATCTTGCCCTTAGCTAACATGCTAGGCATTCACTACCTGGAAGCGCCTCTGGTTCATCCGGTAGACCAAGCCTTTTTCAACTTTGCCATTGCTTGGATTTTTATTTTCTTGCCCTTACTGTTAGCTGATGTGCGTAGCCAAAAGCTACCCAAAGTGCCGATTTGGAGTATGGCGCTCTTTCTGACGAATGCTTTTATGATTCCGTATATGGCCATGAGAGCTGCCATGCCCCTCCCTGAAGACATACCATCGCCTTCGAAAGGGCTTTTAGCTCGGGCCTTTGGTTGGATAGGGTTTTTGGTGAGTGGGATGGCGCTGTTCTGGTTTGGGTTTATTGGACCAGAATTTGGCACTGTGGCAGAGCGACTTAACTATTTCGGGACTCAGGTAACGATAAACCGGGTCTCCGCTGCCTTCTGTGTGGACTTTGTCTTCTTTACGCTTTTTCAGATTGTTCTGCTAGGTGCTGTAGAAACTAATCCTAAAAAACGGTGGCTGCGATTCGTGCCTTTTTGGGGTTTAGTAACCTGGCTAATTATTTAAGTGGCAGAGCCATTCAATCGTAACTATAAGCATCTCCCTAGGAGTAAATTATGTTGACCATTAATTCAACGCCAATCAAGCAAATCGGCTATGGTGCCATGGTATTGGAAGGTTACTACGGTGCCAGCGAAGATCAAACGGCAGTAGAAACCCTGACCTATGCCATTGAGCAGAATATGATGATCGATACGGCTGATGCCTATGGTGCAGGACATAACGAAAGCTTACTTAAACAAGCCATACAGCAATCCACCCAAACGCCTTTTGTGGCAACCAAGTTCGGCATTGTATTTGAAGAAGATCAAACGGGCCATCAAATAGACACCGGTTGGGGATTTCCCCTCACCATCAACGGCACTCGGTCCTACGTTAAACGTGCGATTGACAACAGCCTTGAGCGCCTGGGTGTCAATCAAATTGATTTACTGTATGCACACTACCTTGATCCCAGTACCTCCCTGGAAGAAACGGTCTCTGCCATGGCAGAAGCTGTTCAAGCGGGCAAGGTGAAAGCGATTGGATTGTCTAATGTAACCGCTGAGGAAATTATTCAAGCAAATCAGGTCCATCCCATTTCAGCGGTTCAATACGAATATTCCTTATTTAGACGTGAAGCGGAGACTGATATTTTGCCAGCCATTAACAGTATCAGCGCATCCCTTGTTTGTTGGTCCCCCCTTGGCGCTGGATTCCTAACAGGTACTGTTAAGCAGTTAGATGACGGTGATTTCCGCACTAATAATCCTAAAATGCAAGGCGAGAATCTCAGCAAAAACCTTCAGCGTCTTGAGGACATCAAAAAGATTGCTCTTGATTTGAACATTACGCCTGCACAGCTTGCCCTGGCTTGGTTAATTGCCCAAGGTGACAATATCATTCCGATTCCAGGGAGTCGCAAAAAATCCCGTATCGATGAAAATCTTGCGGCTCTTGGTATTCAGTTAAGTGCAGAAACGTTGCGAAACCTGGATGAGATCGCACCCATCGGGGCATTTCAAGGGGCAACTTTGGTTTAGCCCTGGGGGATTAAACCCTCAAGAATAGTGAGTACTTCATCCATTCCTGCATTGTGATCGACGAACGAAAACATATGGCGGAAGCGGATTGTGCCGTCTACATCCACAATATATTGAGCAGGTAATGGGGCACCAAGGGCTTGTCCTGCTCCATAGTTGCGGAAGCTTTCACATTTCGGATTGTATAAAAAGGGGTAAGGCAGATCTAAGTCAGAGACGATTTGCTCACTCTGCACTTGATCCGTACTGGAAATCATCAGCAGCTCTGCCCCTCGATCCACAATCTCGGAGTAGCGCTGTTTTAAGTCTTGAATATGGGGATAGCAAAAGGGGCAAAAAAGTTTTTCGGTAAAGATACGAGTAAAGGCGAGAAAGATGGGCTGCTGTCCACGATAGTCCGACAGTTTGACCGAGTCTCCACCGATTCGAGGTAGCTCAAAGTCTGGCGCCAGCCGCCCCACTGCAGGCTCTCCTTTCCCTGGCAAGGGCACAAAGTTATTTACATAGCGTTGATTAAAGAACCCTGAGCTTTGAGTCATTGGTCACGGAGAGTTAATGGTCAAACGCAAATGCGTGTTACCAATGAGTGTACGTTGTTTTATCAGTTTGGTGGGTTAGATTGTGCTTGTAGAGGCAATCATGAAGCATAACTTACATCTAAAATCGACAGAATTATCAGTCTTAAAGTGTTGCTACAATCATTTTTTTGACAACACTTTAAGACAAGCTTAATAGATAAAAAATATGAGAATTATTGATCATAATAATGAAAAATTAGTAATTCAATATTATCCAATTCATAGCTGGGTTTTCTTCAGTGCCTTTATTCTACTAGGATTAATCGGTCTATTTCTTCCTGCCAATAGTGCGGATGAGCTACTAGTAGGACACATTGCTGCTGGGGCTATTTTAGGGTTGTGCATCATATTTATTTGTGTTTTTGATTCAGTAAAAATCAATACATGGAGCTTTAATAAGAGAGATGGCATACTTACGGTCAATAAGATGGGACTGCTAGGTCCAAGTAGTCATGATTACTTATTAAAAGAAATTTATAAGGTCGATATTGAGCAAGAATCCGATCAAATATTTTATGGAATTAAATTAATTCTCTTGAATAGAAAAACCTTACACTTATGTGGAGATAACTCACTTTCCATAGAAAAGGCTCAACAGGGAGTAAGGCTTATTCAATCCTTTTTACATATCAAGCATCAGTAATGATGGTCTTGTGCTTGGTGAGCTGGTGTCAGTAGAACCCAATCAGCGAAAACACCTTGAACTTCTTTGGGGTTTGGCACCTATCTAATCGAGGGGAGTGAAACTGCAAGCCACTAGCCTGAGGCTATCTCCTTCAACAACTCGCCACAGGTAACTCTGCCCAGCAGGTTGTATACCTCGGCGATCGCCACTTTGACTGCATTTTCCAGGTCTGCTTTGCCCCCGACGCTGCAATGCCGATCGTGCCTCGGCCAAACCGAGTATTCACCTCATCCATAATCGACATCAGTCTCTTTCGTTTCTCCCAACCCTCATCTTTCTCCCAGAGATGCCCTTGGATAGTCGTTTCAGAACAAAGACCCACCATCAGCACACCTGCCTTCTGAAATTCCCGGTCCGGTTCGTAGAGTCGCTCCATGGCTTTGCGGGCCGCTTCGACTATGGCGGGCGTATAGCTAGTGGCAATAGGGAACTGCACTGTTGCGGATTGGCGAAAATATCCTGACTTAAAAGGGCTGGTGCGGGCGAATACAACCATGGCCTCTGCCACCTGCTGTTCCTGGCGCAGCTTCTCTGCCGCTCTTGATGCGTAGGCTGCGATCGCATCTTGCAAATCCGCCAACTCTGTGACGGGCTGACCAAAGGAGCGAGACACACAAATTTCTTTTTTGGGCTTGGCCACCAGCTCTAGGGGCAGACAAGAAATTCCCTGAAGCTCATGAATTATCCGCACACCGACCACCCCCATTTTCTGACGGATCATCCCTTCATTGGCATCTCGCAGTTCCTTTGCCGTTTCAATGCCCTGGCTGAGTAGCCACTTATTGTATTGCCGTCCAATTCCCCAAATCTCTTTCACAGGAAAGGTGGCCAGAATCCCTTCCGCATTGCGGGCCGTGGACAGATCAAAGACGCCATCATATCCCTTCTGTTTTTTAGCAACGTGGTTGGCAATTTTCGCTAACGTTTTGGACGTGGCCATCCCCATCGAAACTGGAATCCCCGTCCATTTTTTCACCGTCTCTTTGATGTTGCGGGCATAGGTCGTGGCCTCAGCAAATTCCGGCATACGGATAAAGCACTCATCAATGGAGTAGATTTCTTGTTCAGGTGTGTGCTGCTCCAAGACTGCCATCACCCGCTGGGAGAGGTCACCATACAACGCGTAGTTGGAGCTAAAGACTCGTACGTCAT
The DNA here is from genome assembly GCF_000018105.1 of Acaryochloris marina MBIC11017. Taxonomy (GTDB): domain Bacteria; phylum Cyanobacteriota; class Cyanobacteriia; order Thermosynechococcales; family Thermosynechococcaceae; genus Acaryochloris; species Acaryochloris marina. Next base: position 2,563,426 of record NC_009925.1, on the reverse strand, counting down.
GCTTTTTAATCAGATCTTGGGCCTTGAACAGCGGCACCCCCATGCCTAAGCCTAAGGCTTTCGCCGCAGCATTGCCGGTCACAACGACCCCATCATTATTGGAAGCGATCACAACCGGCTTATGTTGCAAGTGGGGATTGAGCGCCATTTCACAGGAGGCATAGAACGAGTTGCAGTCACACAGCCCGATTAGACGCTGTTTCAAACCTGCAACCCATGCACCACATAGGTGACCACACCCCACACCTGAAATTCCATTCCGGCTTTGACGACGATGGGGGTATAGTCTGCATTGGCGGCAGCTAATAAAATTGTTTTTTGCGATAATCGCAGCTGTTTCACCGTAAACTCGCCGTTTAAGACAGCAATCACTACGGCCCCATCGACGGGGGTTAGGGAGCGATCCACAATCAATAAATCCCCCGAGAAGATTCCACAGCCTTCCATCGAATCTCCTTTGACACGCATCAAAAACGTCGCAGCAGGGCGAGGAATGAGCGCTTCTTGCAGATTCAAATTGTTCTGTAAATGGTCATCGGCTGGGGAAGGGAACCCAGCAGGGACTGGGACAGATAGACAAGGCAGACACAGAGAATCTGCCCAAGAGACAGCATGAACTGAGCAAATGAGCATTTTTATAGTGCATATGTACTATAAAAAGAGTAGCACAGGTTTTCGAGGAATATCGAGTGTTATCGGACCCTGACGAAGTCTTATCCCTTTCTTGCCTTAAGATGAATGAAGTCAAATGCACCGTATTCTCGAAACTGTCAGTATGATTTTGCTGACAATGTTCCTCATATTGACCAGCAACTCTGAGAGAACAAGCGATTATCTCGATAGTTCTAAATTCGGTCAAAATCTTCTGAGGAAGATCAAGACCAAGGACTGTGCTGGTCCTTTTGTGAGCAGAAGTACCAGCTTAGATCATCACAGGTGCGGGAACATGAGCATCTTGGCGAACATCCGTAATCAGCCAATCCAAAGCGGCTGTGCGAACATCGAGGGATACACCTGTTTTATCCACACAGTAGCGTCCAAACACCAACTTATCGACTAGATTCGCTTCAGGACCCAGGCGAGAGTACTCGAAGATCACGCTGTTGTCTACCGTTGCGCCCTTACAAATATGACAGTTCGGTCCAATCATGGTTGGGCCAATAATTTTTACCCCGTCATCAATACGAGTCATGCCGCCAATGTATACCGGACCTTGAATATCGACCTTATCCCAGTTGACATCAACGTTCAGGCCAGTATAGATACCAGGCTTCACTTCACGACCTGGAATCGCCACATTTTTGACCTCGCCTTTCAATACGCTACGAATGGCATGCCAATAATCGGGAACCTTGCCAATATCCACCCATTGAAAATCCATGGCAACGCCATAAAACGGTAAATTCATCGACACCAGTTTGGGAAAAAGATCCCCCCCAATATCAAACTCTTCTCCAGAGGGAATCAAATCTAGAATCTCAGGCTCAAAAATATAAATACCTGTGTTGATGGTGTTGCTGAGGGCCTCATCAACCGTAGGTTTCTCCTGGAAAGATTTGATTCGGCCTTCTTCATCCGTGACGACAACCCCATAGCTAGAAACATCATTTGGATCGACGGTTTTCATAATGATGGTGGCCATGGAGCCTTTTTGTCGATGCCATTCCACTGCAGCCGTTAAATCTAGATCAATCAGGGCATCACCACAGAGCACAATAAAGGTATCGTCAAAAAATGGCGAAAAGTCCTGAATCCGCTTCATCCCTCCTGCTGAACCAACGGCATCTCCGATCAGCATGCCGTCTTCAATTCGCCCTTCAAAGGAGTACGCAATATCCACGCCAAAACCTTGGCCATCTCTAAAATAGCTTTCAATTTCATCTGCTAAATGGCTTACGTTCACCATGATTTCATCAAAACCATGTTGCCGAAGTAGATCGACTAGAAACTCCATTACAGGTTTCTGCATGATCGGAATCATGGGCTTGGGAATCGTGAACGTTATTGGGCGAACGCGGGTGCCTTTACCAGCCGCCAAAATCATTGCTTTCATATCAAATAGTTTGTGTATAGAGAACTAGTAACTGATCGAAATATTGCATTAGATTCTCAGAGGTTCATGCGCTAGCTTTCTATCGGATTGCTAGGGCATTATGGGCCATGCCCTAGATTGCCCTTGACTAAAAAAAACACATCATAGAGAAAAATATTTTGCCAAAAGTAGTCTATAAAATTACAAGAATTTAGATCCTAATTTATTTTTGTGTATGAAAATATCTTTCTTTTTTTATTAGGATTTTCAAAGGGTTTTGAGTCTAGAAAGCCTGCTAAAAAAGAAATGTAGCAATTTCAACCGCAGGTCAGATATCCAAAGATAGCTGGCCATAGTTAGCCATCTTTGATTTAAATTATCCTGAGCATTTGGAGGTGTTGATTAAGGACAAATATGATTAAGAAGGATAGCAACTCTCAAGTTGTCGCAATGTTCAACATTACTATTTTTCGGCACTGGTCTACTAACAGGGCACATACCTAAACCCTTTATTGGTGAGGAGTTCTAAAGTACTCAGTGGGCGAGAGGCACTGGTCTACTAACAGGGCACATACCTAAACCCTTTATTGGTGAGGAGTTCTAAAGTACTCAGTGGGCGAGAACAAAATCCCATCTCCATGGCTAGTGTGGTCTGCTTACTGAGTTCCCAATGGGGTCTAACCCAGTTATGAATCAGGCGTTGTACGTCTAGCACTCGCTGTAACGCCGACCGCTTCTTAGCGTAGAGATTCTGCCGCCTTCGATAAGCACTACATCGTCTCCTCAAGGCAGCATTGTGAGCCTCATTATGATTGGCATGGATCTCAGACCCTGGACTGATAGCGGTAAAGGGATGCTCTGCTTTCACCCACTCTACTCGCCGATTCCCCTGAGACCCTTTAACTTTCATCACGACTTCTAACCCTTCTCGCCAAACCTTGCGATGCCCATAGTCAGGATGACACTCATCACCTTTGAGATAGACACTGGCAAGCTGCCAAAGTTCTTGTCCATAACGCCTTTCACCATCGGTAAACCATCGAATCCCATCACAGGCTTTCACCCACTCCCAAGCTGAGTAAACGCCATTTGCAAAAAGTTGTGCATCCTTGAGGCCAGCTAGTGCTGTCAACCAATAGCGGCTTTCGCGTTCAAGGAAGTGGATGGTCCAGCCCTGGGACTGGCTGGGGGGGAAGATTTTTGCCTACACGAGTGTATACTTCATCCCCTTCTACCGTCACATCAGAGGCTGCTGGTGCGGGGGGGTGACCAGTTCTGTGCTTGGTCTGCTAGGCGTTTTTCCCAACGCATAATGGTGGTATGAGATTTACCAAAGGTACGACCTGCTGAACGGACCCCCATTCCTTCGGTGCGAGCTTTGATGGCATAGCTCACCACTGAACTAGCGGTGCGTAAACGAGCCATTGGGGTGCCTGTGCGTTCGTTGAAACGACGATTGCAATCCTTACACTGATATCGCTGGACTAATGTCCCATCTTGCAGACTATCAAAGCCACGCTTAAGGATCTTCTCACTTTGACAGTATGGGCATTCCATTGATCTACATCAGGTTCCGTCGAAGGCATTATAGCTAGATCCTGCTAACAGACCAGTGCCTATTTTTCTCTAGAAAGAAATGGGTGGATCGTCGGTGGGTATTTTTAAACTGAAAGATAATCAAGTCATCTAATTCAATGCCGCAACTAGGACAAGTCGTAGGGTATAGCTTAGGAATTTTGGGGTTGACCCTGTCAGGATATCCATTGATGGCTTGTGAACTGCCTCAAAAATACGACCCAACCGTTAACCATATGCCTCTCATCCAGGATCAAAAAACGCTGCAAAAATATGGGAGCCAAACGGTGACCTTGCAAGGGCGCTACGTTGCCCAAAAACAAATACCAGATATCACGAGCGCAGGCATCTGGAATCCCGAGCAACCGCCCATTCCCCATATCCGAGCCACGATAGTTTTGAACGATGGGACCTCTGTCTTCCTTTATCCTCCGACCCATAAGCAATCTTTGCGCTCCCCTGCAGAAGCCGACCAGTTTGATCAGCAGACCGTCAGGGTGGAGGGAACGGTTGAGGTGAACACGGTTGGTAGCTCAGCTTCCCGATGGGTGATTCGTCCTGTAGAGATACAGTTGGCATCTCCTTAAGCCGCTTCTATGATTGAGCTATGCCTGCTGTTGATCCAGTTGGGCAGATCGCCACCGTGGGATATGAAAGATGTCTTCAACCATCTCTATCAAGACATTTGCCCTTTGGTTTGGGCTATATGCAATCGGCAGCTTTATCATCCATAATCTGCTGGCCTTTACCATTCCAGTTGCGATCGCATTCTTCATGCTGGTACTGCCTGGATATGGTGTGGGTCTCCTCTACCTGATCGTCTGTGCAATTAAGCATCCCCATGGCCAGCTCAGGTATCGCGAGATCTGGCTGTGGGGGAGCCTGATTTGCCAGGGGTTGGTCCTGCTCGCGAGCCCCAGGGATTGCTTTGGCTTTAAGCAGGGAGCTGACTGTACGCCCCCAGTCGCTGGATTTGCGGTTGTCGTAGTACTCTACTTTATTGCTCTGATGGGGTTTCTGATAACGCTGCGCATTGAACCTGCTAAGACTCAGGGATAACACACCCGTTCACGGGATAAATAAACTAAGCTGCATAGTAGTCCCCCCAGCGAGGTTGTACAAGTGGTTCCTCTTCGCGATGAAAATCCAACTCAAATCACGCCCTATGTGACCTATGGCCTGATTGTTCTCAATGTATTGATCTTTGGCTATGAGTTGAGCTTGTCTCCGGGACAGCTCAGCCTCTTTATGCAGCATTGGGCGGTGGTTCCCATCGAACTGACTGCGAGTTTTGGCGGCTTTTCTGCGGTGGATGCCGGAGAGTGGGGCACCTTGATTACCTCCCAATTTCTCCATGGCGGTTTTTTGCATGTGGCGGGCAATATGCTCTACCTATGGATTTTTGGCAATAACGTGGAAGAGCAGCTGGGACGTATACGGTTTCTGCTCTTTTATTTAGCCTGCGGGGCTTTGGCAGTTCTAACCCAATGGTTTTTCAACCCCCTGTCGGTGGTGCCATCCTTAGGAGCCAGCGGTGCGATCGCAGGGGTGATGGGGGCCTATATCTTTCGCTTCCCCCAAGTCAGAATTCTAACCCTAGTCCCCTTGGGCATCTATCTGACTACCTTTAGAATTCCCGCGATTCTCTACCTGGGATTTTGGTTTTTGCAGCAAGCTTTTTACGGTGTTGCCAGTTTAGACGCTCCCGTCACTGTCGGTATGGAAGCGGGTGGAATTGCCTATTGGGCCCATGCCGGTGGATTTGTATTTGGCGCAATTCTGGGGCCGCTTCTGGGGTTATTTAGCAAAGCAGATAGCGCTGTGCTTTCTGCTGAAGATTAGGCCCTCCATGAAGTTGATTGCGGATCCTGCCGTCGCCGTCAAAATTGCCAAAATGCAGGAGCGGGTATGTTGGCAGCATCCTGTTCTACAGGCTAGAGGGATTGATCAAACCCGATTAGTGGTGGATGATGACCGGTCGGATAGTCCCGATTTTTCCTTTTTGGTGATTGGGGATAGTGGCACCGGACAATATCGTGGCGATAGTCCTCAGCGACGCGTGATGGAGCAATTGTTAGCCCATGGGCAGGGCAGCAACTTTGTGCTCCATACGGGGGATGTGGTGTACCTGGTGGGGTCGAAGGAGCAATATTTTGATAATTTTATTCGCCCGTATCGAGAGTGGCTGGTCAATGGTGAGCGGCCTCAACAGATTGCCTACGATCAAATGGTCTTTAAGGTGCCTCTGTTTGCCGTACCGGGCAACCATGATTACTATGATTTACCCTGGTGTGTGGGGCTGATTGCGCAGGCCACTTTACCGATCCGTAATCTGTTTCAGCGCCAGCTCGATCTCGATCTGGGCTGGCATGGGTCCAATAAAGGGGATGCCTATGCCCAAGCGTTTTTAGATTATCTCCAGCGGTTGACAACGGCTGAGCTTCGCCAGCATATTGAGGCCCATTACACTGCTGATTTTCGTGGCCAGCGTTGCTTGCGCTATCAACCTGGGGTGTTTACGCGGTTACCCAACCGTTACTATCAGTTTCGTCAGGGCGGGATTGATTTCTTTGCCCTGGACTCGAATACCTTAAATACCCCACTGCCCATTCCTAAAGATAAAACGGGCCGATTGCGACGACGACAACTCAAAGCCGATCGCCAAGCCCTGATCAATGCCAGAAGTCGGGCATTGGCAGCAGCGTTGCGCCAGTATGAGTCTCGCTCAGAGGATGATGACAGCGATACCTATACTAAAGTTGAGCAATTAGACGAGCAAATTTTAGATATTGATAAGCAATTGGCGGATGACCCTGACCTTCGCTTAGATATCGAACAGTTGGTGTGGCTAAAACAGCGGTTAATTGAGTCCTGGTCCACCCCCGAGGTGAGAGGACGCGTCTTATTTTTCCATCACCCTCCCTATGTCACCGAGGCCAGTAAATGGTATCAGGGCCAAACTCTGGCCATCCGCCGTCATTTGCGCCAGGTTTTAGATCAGGTCCAGCAGGCCGTGGGAGAGCAAACGGCTGGTCGTCCCCTGGTGGATTTGATCCTCAATGGCCATGCCCACTGTCTAGAGGTTTTGAAAACCGGCGATACGGGCCATGCCGATTCCCATATCAATTGTGTGGTGTGTGGCGGCAGTGGATTTAGTCTGCGGCGACAACGCCCCGAAGGCCCTGACTTGTGGGAGTTGGTGGATAGCGGATCCGAGCGATGCGTGGCGCGATCGCAACTCTTTATTAGCCGCCATGGACAGGGGTCTCAAAAACATCGCCCCTATTCCGGGCTCCGGATTGATGTCCAGGCCGGAACGCCCCCTAAATTTATCCTGCGTCCTCTGATTGCAGAACGCTTTCAACGCCAGTGGTATCACTATCCCCTGGCACCGATTCGTCTCTCCCAAGGGGTAGAAGACACTTAGCATCCGGCGAAACATTTAAGAAACGCAAAGCAGTCAGGAAAACAATAAATTAGGTGTTATTACTTTCTAGCAAAGGATTTCAGCCCATATCTTTATCACTATTGATTCATAAGACTTGCGTCTGCAGCAATGATCCATGATGATGGCGGGCGATACGCATCATCTTTCTCTGGGCAAAACATCTGCCCAGGAAACTTGATCGCACTCCGACCAGTCAAGAGGGATTGACCCCCCACCTAATCGAGACTAAAGATTTGCCTGCTCAGAGACGACTGTGGAATTGCAAGATAAGGAAAGCCGGTTGGGTATTGCCCCTCGCTTTGAGTCTATTCTGCTGGGCAGACAGTGCATCAGCGGGTCAACTGACCTACTGGAAGTTTAATTCTAAGCAAAGTCGCATTGACCTGATTACGAACTCAGCGACGAAGCCGCGGGCAAAAGTCGTCATGAACCCGACCCGGTTGGTGATTGACCTTCCCAACACCACCTTCCGTAAACTCAAAGCCCGCCGCAAAATTAGCAAATATGTTCGAGAAGTGCGGGTCGCTCAGCATAATCGTAAGACCACGCGGGTGGTAGTTGAGCTGAGTAAAAAATACACCTTGAGCCCCCGGCGAGTTCTGGTGCGGGGGATTGCCCCGAATCGCTGGTATGTGCAACTGCCTAAATTTTTCCCCCTCAAGGATGCTAAAAAGTCGTCTCGGCGAACCATTGCCGTGCGAGTTCCGCCCCCCAAAATCCCCAAGCCTTCTATTTCTTCACCGGGACCCATCGTTTCTAAACCCGTCAAATCCGGGGCAAAAGTCGTCGTCATTGATCCGGGCCATGGGGGGGCGGATCCAGGTGCCGTGGGCATTGGTGGTCTCCAGGAGAAACGAGTCGTCTTGGATGTGTCGACGCAAGTGCATAACCTGCTGCGAAAGCGGGGGATTAATGCGGTGTTGACACGGACGGGCGATCGCGAAGTTGACTTACCGCCACGAGTGGCCAAAGCTGAAGGGGCTCGCGCCGACGTGTTTGTCAGTATTCATGCCAATGCCATTAGCCTGAGCCGTCCTGAAGTCAACGGTTTAGAAACCTACTATTATGTGACGGGATACCGTTTGGCCCGCGCCATTCATACCAGCATTCGTCGGACTGTATCCGTCGGCGATCGCGGCATTCGCCAAGCCCGCTTCTATGTCTTAAGAAAATCCTCCATGCCCGCCGCTCTCGTGGAACTTGGGTTTGTAACGGGCAGCACTGATGCGGCAAAATTAAGAACAGCAGCCCATCGCAAACGGTTGGCCGAAGCCATTGCCCAAGGCATCGTCAATTATCTTCAGGGCAGATAGTCGGCAGACACCCTCCGGGCTAAGAGTTGAGTAGGGTGCGCAGAAGCTTTCCGGTCTTTAAATTCCAGACTTTGATACTGCGATCGCTGCTCCCACTCACCAACCAGCGGTTATCGGGACTAATGGCTAAGGTCGAAATGCTGCCTTGGTGAGCCGTCAGGGTTTGGATCAGCTGGCCGGTTTTGAGGCTCCAAATCTTGATGGTCTGGTCCTCTCCACCGCTGATTAGAAATTTGTTGTCGGTACTCACGGCCAACGAAGCCACCCGTTTCTCATGGGCCTTAAAGTTTTTAATCAGCTTACCGGTTTGAAAATTCCATAACCCAAGATTCCCGCCCCAACTTCCCGTAATTAGGGTATTCCCTTGGGGACTTAAGGCGATGGCACTGGTGAGTTCAGAAGACTGCCACCCCTGGGTATTGGGCAAGCGTCTGACTAATTTACCCGTCTGAACATTCCACTGTTGAATTTGGCCGTCACTGTTGCTGGTCACCAAACTTTTCGCATCTGGACTCAGCACCATGGTTTGTTCAGAGGCCATTAATTGCGAGGGGATGCGGGTGACTTTATCTGTCGCTAAGTTATAGAGGAGAATGGAGCCGCCCCAGGCACTACTAGCCATAATGCGTTTTTTGGGATCAATGACGGTGGCCCGAATCCCACCTTCAGGGCGCATGGCAGTGTAATTGACAAAGCTGCGACTTAGGGTGGCCGTGGTCAAGTCCCACTGCAAGACTTTACCGCTAATGCTGCTGCTAATCAGGGACTGGCCATCGTCAATAATATGGCTAGAGACCACGGGCTCATAATGTTCCGATAAGGTATTGAGCAATTGCCCCGTCTTTAAATCCCAGATTTTGAGGGTAAAGTCTCGACTACCGCTGACCAGGGTGCCACTATCTGGACTAATCGATAAGGTCGTGATCGTGTCCCAATGGCCTTTTTGACCGTTTACCGGGGCAGCAATGCTTTGACCTGTGGTTGCTTGGCCGGGAGGGGGGAGCTGAGCGATAGGTGGCCCTGACAAGGTGGTGCCGAGCTTGGAGACGAGCCACTGATCGACGGCGCGTTCCAGGGATTTAGACCAATAGCTAAAGGTTTGAGGATTCAGTTCTGGGGCCAAGAGTAACCCCAATCCCAAAAAACTAAAGCCACATAAAATCAGCCCTAGGACTGAATTGGAAATGGAGGGTGGCCAACTCGTCCGCTGGACTAAGGGCATCTGCAGAATCGAGCGGGTGATGCCAGAATTCGGAATTTGCATATTCTGGAGCTGCTGCATCCGTTGGGCATAGGCTGCTGCTAACGCCGGGTTGGCTTGGCTGGGAGGCTGGGTGGCCCAAGGACTCTTCCTCTTTTTTTGCTGGCGACGTTTGGGGGCAGGCTTGGGAATCACCGGATTAGGACTGAAGATATCAACCCCTAGGCGAGAGTTGCGATCGCACCAGTAACAATGGCCATAGCTTTGGCTGTAATGGTGGTTGGACTCCAAATTACAAGTCTTGAGGTTCTCAATGGCTTTCTGCAGGGCGGTCATCCATTGATTGGCAGAGGGGCGCAAATGGGATTGGCCATGGCCCTGGGTAAAGCACTGATGAAAGCAGGACTGCAGCTGGGGGTGCAAAATTGACAGGGGTATGGTGTTGGGACCGGGACGAATCAGGCTTTGGGGGGCGTAGGGCCAGAATCCTTTTTCAATCAGAGTGGTGGGCTGGGGGGACTCTCCTCGACCAATCCACTTCCCTTTGAAGGGCTGATCGCCGAAGAGGAGGAGAAAAACAATTACCCCTAATCGAAACCGATCATGGAGTTCGGTCTGGTCAACGGAGGCTAAATCCTTGCCTAATAATTCGGAGGGGGTAAACCCTTCTGAACCCACCAAACACCGAAACACTTCCCGAGTGTGTGGGTCTTGGACCTGAAACGAATCCGTATCAATAATCGAAATCAGGGCTTGGTTATTGACCAAGATATTTTGGGGTTTGACATCCCCAACCACATACCCTTCTTTATGCACCGCATTCATGCTGGATGCAATATTAAGGGCTGCGGTATGGAGATAATACCAGTTAAATCGAGGTGCTTTGCGACTGCGAAGCCGGGGGTTGTAGATGGTGGATAACTTAACGCTTTCCCCCACTTCCGGCATGATGAACCCCATGGGCTGGCCCTGCTGGTTTTCCAGCAAATCTTTCGGCCAAGCCAGGGAAATATGATTTTGCCCTAGGGTCGGATCTTGAGGCGGATGGGCAATCATCACCCGTAATTTTTGAAACCGCTCCGGTGTGCGTTCGTGATAGAGCTTGGCGAGAAAACCCCGATAGCTAGTTTTCCAAACCGTACCCTCCCCACTACTGGCGATCTGCTTCGTCAGGGATAGTGTGCGACCCGAAACTTGGCATTTGAGAACGGTCATTCGTCAGCCTCTGGCCTAAATAGACAAAGCAGTAAAGTTTTGTCGTCGTCCGTCTTGGCATTTAACCGATCTGATTCTAAAAACATCTCTAAATAGGTTTGGCGTTCCTCAGGATCGGAAATCGAGCGTAAACAGTCTAAGAAAGGCTTGAAGAAAGGTGGAAATGCTTGCCAATCCTGAAATCGAATGGCGACTTTCTCGAGGCCATCCGTAGCCGCACAGACAAAGGGATGATGATCCGCACGCACAGCAATTTGCATATGCTCTACCGCATTATCGCTAGTGACAAACACTGTTTCGTTAATGTATTCGCCTTTAACTGGCTCGAAGAGCAGGTCAAAGGACGGTACGGGTTCAGTTTCAGAGGACTCGGGGGCTGTTTGCTGGGCTTGGGTGACAATAAAGCCATCGCCAATCTGCATACAGGCCAGCCAATGGGGAGTGGAAATAAAGCCTAATAATGTACATCCTAGCTCTCGCAAAGGATACTCACCACTCTCGGCTTGCGATCGCAAGGCCGTAACCACCGCTTCAACCATCTCAGTGAAGAGACTTGGAGCCTCAGCATGAATGGTGTCTAAGTCAACCGCTGACCAGTCTTCTTGTCTGCTCTCCAGGATGGCCAACGCTGTTTTAACGGCGAGCTTAGACCCAACATCTGAGAATTTGGCACTGCCGGCACCATCAGAAACGGCACCAATGATGGTATCTGCTTGCACCAGATAATTGCCATAATCTTGGCAAGGCAATTGTTTCTGTTGATGACGAGTTCCAATTGCAGAATGAACGATTGCTCTCCAGGCCACAACCTCTCCTTTTGGGGGCGAAAAATAACGATAGGTAGGATGCGGAAGCTGGAGAGGCAACAAACATCAATGTTTGCAGCCCCCTCACAAGTCTCCGTCTCTAATGTCTAAGTGGCGATTTGTCCCCAACCGACGGGGGGTAAAGCAACCATATCTCCGCCGACGGTGCTGCTAGACACGCGCACCATCGAGTCACTCAACCAGAGGAACATGGACCGGAAATCTAGCCCATTCAGCATGAGGGGGGGACGCTCGGGAGGGGTGATTTGGTTCAAGATGGCCATATCTGCACCCTGGACACCCACGGCGAAAAAGGACAACTTCCGCTGAGCTTCAGCATTCTTCAGACGTTCAGCAGCTTGCTGCCAAGGAGAATCAGGATTGGGGGCACCATCCGTAATCAAGAAAACCCAAGGCCGATAATATTGAATGCCATTGTTGCGATAGGTGGCTTTGCGAGTTTCTAGCAAATCCAAGGCATAACTGAGGGCTTCACCCATGGGCGTCAGGCCATGAGCCTCTAGCTGCAGTGGCACAAATTGATCAATGGTGACAAAATCTTGGACGAGTTCTACTGGTCCAAAACTGACAATTGCCACGTCCACCCGTAAGGCGGCTTGTTCATCCTGAATGACCGCTTCTTTGAAGGCATCTAGGCCACTATTCAACGCATCCATGGGCGCACCGCTCATGGAGCTAGAAGTATCCACCAATAAAATAACGGGGCAACGATTCTCAGGGTTTTCAACGAATTCTGGTTGTCCAATCATTTAGATTTTCTCGAAATTAGGAGTGATAAATTGCATTTTTATAAACCCCCCGACCATAGAACCTGAGTGCAGGTCCACATTCCTTAGCGATTTCCAACGGGCTATACCCACGTTTCCAGTAGGTTAGCATAGTCTTGCTAAGTACTAATGCTTACTAAAATCTTTGAGAGGTGACTCAGCAAAGGTTTAGTAAAAATTAACGATTTTCGCTCCATCATAACCCATGGCACTGCTGATTTCGCCACCTCATTGATTATGGAAGCGTCCATGGCTGTATTTCAGTCTTCAACCTGGCTGAGACGCCTTAGTTTGAGAACATCACTCATTTTTCGGATTTGTGCGCAAATTTGGTCTAATTGATTGCAATGTTCGATGTCTAGTCCCAGATTGATCACCGCAGTCTGACCTGGGAAGGTTTTAACTTGGGCATTATGGACGTTGACTTTACTGTCGGTTAAACGGGTCAAAATATCTTTGAGAATGCCGACCCGATCGATGACTTCAATTTGAACTTCAATGGGGTAGGTATAGCGGCGACTTTGTTGGGAAGGGTGGGTCGGGTTCCAACTGACGGGAATCAGCCGATCGCCTGGGATATTGCCGATATTCTTACAGCCTTGGCGGTGAATGGAAATCCCTCGGTTACTGAGGGTGACCGCTCCAATAATCGGTTCACCCGGCACGGGATGACAGCAACCCGCCATATGGTAGACCAACCCTTCAACCCCGGTAATGGGAGAGTCCCCGGAGCTGGGGAGGGGCCTGGGGCTGGCTTGGGTGGGTAAATTAACGTCGGTTAGGTCTGAGGTCGCAGGCTCGGCCTCGGCTTGCTGACTCCGAATGGTTTCTCGCAGCCGGTTGGCGACGGAATTGAGGGTCACTTCACCGTAGCCGAGGGCAGCTAGGAGATCGTCAGGGGTTTGGTAATTGCATCGATTGGCAACAATCTGCATGGGCTCTGATTTCAATAAGGCATCAAAGCCTTTTTTGCCCAGGGCTTTTTCCAGCATCTCGCGGCCGCGCAAGATATTTTCTTCTCGGTGGGAGCGTTTATACCATTGCCGAATCCGGTTGCGAGCCGCATTACTAGCAGCAAAATTGAGCCAATCCAAACTGGGATGGGCACTGTTTTGGGTCATGATTTCGACAATGTCGCCATTATCCAGGGGCGTGTCGAGGGTGACCATGCGGCCATTGACCCGTGCCCCAAAGCAGTGGTTACCGACTTCTGTATGAATGCGGTAGGCGAAATCGACGGGTGTGGCCCCTTGGGTGAGATCGATTAGATCGCCTTTAGGGGTAAACACATAGACTTCGCTGTCAAATAAATTGTCTTTGACGTTGTCTAAGTATTCTTGAGCGTCTTTGAGATCGCTTTGCCACTCAAGCAGTTGACGCAGCCAAGTAAATTTTTCGTCGTCCGGGCTCCAAGCGGCTTTCCCTGGCTGGTTGGAAGACTCTTTATATTTCCAGTGGGCGGCAATTCCATACTCGGCGATATGGTGCATGGCTTCGGTACGAATTTGCACTTCTAGAGGCCGCCCCCCTAGGCCAATGACAACGGTATGAAGCGATTGGTAGCGGTTGGATTTGGGCAAGCCAATATAGTCTTTGAACCGTCCGGGGATGGGACGGAAACAGTCATGGACCACCGCTAAAGCGCGGTAACATTCTTCGTTGGTTTTAACGATCACCCGAACGGCGGCGACATCATAAATTTCATGAAATTCCTTCTGTTGCCGCTCCATTTTTTGGCTAATGCTAAACAGATGTTTAGGGCGGCCAGAAATTTCCAGGTGCTTCGAACAAATGGGTTCCAGGCGATCATGCAGAATGGTGATCGCTTGCTCAATATGGTCTTCCCGATCCGTGCGCTTATCGGCAACCAGCTGCTGCATGCGGCGATAGGTATCGGGTTCTAGATACTTAAAGGCGAGATCTTCCAATTCCCACTTGAACCGCCAAATTCCGAGGCGGTTGGCTAGAGGAGCAAAGACATCTCGGGTTTCCTGGGCAATACGCCGCTGTTTGACCGGGGGGAGATGCTCTAAGGTCCGCATATTGTGGAGGCGATCGGCGAGTTTGACCACAATTACCCGAATATCTTGGGCCATGGCCAAGAACATGCGGCGGAAGTTTTCGGCTTCCCGCTCGGTTTTGGTAGAAAAATTAAATTTAGAAAGCTTGGTGACGCCTTCAACGAGCTGGCGAACTTCTAGACCAAATTCCGCTTCGATGGTTTCGGGGGTGACGTCTGTATCTTCGACGACATCATGGAGGAAGCCAGCGGCGATCATGGCTGCGCTACCTCCTAAATCCCGGAGCAGCTCGGCAACGGACACGGGGTGGGCAATATAGGGTTCTCCAGAGGCCCGTCGTTGGCCTTCATGGAGTTGATACCCAAAATTAAAGGCGCGACAGATTAGAGTTTGTTCGGGGATGCCATCTTTGTCTTCAGCACCATCGACCTCCAGCATACATTCCTGTAGCCAAATGGGCAGTTCGAGATCGGTCGGTGAGACTGTAGCTTTCAGATTCATGCTACATCGGGGTACGGAGAAGACAGTTAAACAAATCTTAACAGAGGCTTGACCCCTATGGATTAGCTTTTATAAAAGTGCAATCTTAATTTATTTGTATAAACTCTATTCTACCCAACTCTAAGTTAGCTGCTGCAGGGGGTCGGGAAATCCCTATGCAGTGGGCAATCACAAATAAGGTTGAGACTGTAGTCGTTGCGATCGCAATCCGTTACCCTATAGCCAGGTTTAGCAAGGATGTGGCCAATGTCTTTTGTGGGGTTGCATATTCACAGCGACTATAGTCTCTTGGATGGAGCCAGTCAGCTCCCGGATCTGGTGTCCCGAGCCGTTGAACTGAATATGCCCGCTATTGCCTTGACGGATCATGGGGTGATGTATGGGGCCATTGGCTTGATCAAAACCTGCAAGAAGCAGGGGATTAAGCCGATTGTTGGCAATGAAATGTACGTGATCAATGGCGATATCACCAAGCAAGAGCGACGACCTCGGTATCACCAGGTGGTGTTGGCGAAGAATAAGAAGGGCTACCAGAACCTAGTTAAACTCACCACAATTTCTAGCCTGCATGGGGTCCAGGGGCGGGGTATCTTCTCTCGACCCTGTATCAATAAAGATCTGCTAGAAGAGCACCACGAAGGACTCATCGTCACCAGCGCCTGCTTAGGGGGGGAGATTCCTCAGGCGATTATGAAGGAGAAGCCGGATATCGCCCGGCGAATTGCCAAATGGTACAAAGAGCTTTTTGGAGATGACTATTACTTAGAAATTCAAGACCACGGTTCCCAGGAAGATCGGGTGGTCAACGTGGAATTGGTACGGATTGCCCAGGAACTTGATATTAAGGTGATTGCCACCAATGACTCCCATTTTATCTCCTGCTACGACGTGGAGTCCCATGATGCGTTGCTCTGTATCCAGACAGGCAAGCTGATTACGGAAGACAAGCGTCTGCGCTATAGCGGTACGGAGTATCTAAAAACTGCGGATGAGATGGCCCTGATGTTTCGGGACCATCTGACGGATGACGTGATTGCCGATGCGATCGCAACCACCCTAGAAGTGGCCGAAAAGATCGAAGCCTACGATATCTTTCGGGACCCCCAAAGCCCTGACTATGAAGTACCGGACGGCTATACAGCGGAAACCTACCTAGAAGAAGTGACCTGGGATGGCCTGTTAGAGCGCTGCAACTGCAAAGAACGATCCGAAGTCACGGATACCTATAAAGAGCGCCTGGAATATGAGCTGGAAATGCTACAGCAGATGGGCTTTTCCACCTATTTCTTAGTGGTGTGGGATTACATCAAATATGCCCGCGACAATAATATTCCTGTAGGGCCGGGGCGAGGTAGTGCGGCAGGTTCCCTGGTAGCCTATGCCTTAGGGATTACCAATATCGACCCAGTTCATCACGGTCTCCTGTTTGAGCGGTTCCTCAATCCAGAACGGAAGTCTATGCCTGATATTGATACGGATTTCTGTATCGAAAAGCGGGACGCCATGATTGACTATGTGACCCGCAAATATGGCGAAGACCGGGTGGCTCAGATTATTACCTTTAACCGCATGACCTCCAAAGCGGTGCTCAAAGATGTGGCTCGGGTGCTGGATATTCCCTATGGGGAAGCGGATCGGATGGCAAAGCTGATTCCGGTGGCTCGGGGTAAACCCACAAAGCTCAAGGTGATGATCTCCGATGAAACACCTGCCCCAGAGTTTAAAGAAAAATACGATAAAGATCCGATTGTGCGTCGCTGGCTAGATATGGCGATTCGGATTGAGGGTACTAACAAAACCTTTGGGGTGCATGCGGCAGGAGTGGTGATTGCCTCGGAACCCTTGGATCAGATTGTGCCTTTGCAGCGCAATAACGATGGGGCGGTGATTACCCAATACTTTATGGAGGATCTAGAGTCTTTGGGTCTGCTGAAAATGGACTTCTTGGGCCTCAAGAACCTGACAATGATCCAGAAAACCACGGATCTGCTGAAGCAAAATCGCCAGCTCGATCTAGACGTAGATCGAGTGCCCATGGATGATCCAGAAGCCTTCCAGCTCCTAGCACGAGGGGAACTAGAAGGGGTCTTCCAGTTGGAGTCCTCGGGGATGCGGCAGGTGGTGAAAGACCTCAAGCCCTCCAATATTGAGGATATTTCTTCGATTCTGGCCCTCTATCGACCGGGGCCGTTGGATGCGGGGCTGATTCCCAAGTTTATTAACCGTAAGCATGGTCGCGAAAGTATTGACTATCCCCATGATCTGATTAAGCCGATTCTGGAAGAAACTTACGGAATTATGGTCTATCAAGAGCAAATTATGAAGATTGCCCAGGATATGGCGGGATATTCCCTGGGACAAGCCGATTTGCTGCGGCGAGCCATGGGTAAAAAGAAGATGGCGGAGATGGAGAAGCATCGCGAGATCTTTATTGATGGCGCTGCTGAAAAAGGGGTCGATAAGAAGGTCTCGGAAAACCTCTTCGACCAAATGCTGTTATTTGCGGAATATTGCCTGAGCTATGACACGCCTGTATTGACTTTGGAGTATGGTTGGCTGCCCATTGGTCAGGTGGTGCAGGAGCAAATTGAGTGTCAGGTGTTTTCGATTAATGAGCGAGGGCATCTGTATACGCAACCGATTGCTCAGTGGCATCATCGGGGTCAGCAAGAGGTGTTTGAGTATACCCTGGCGGATGGTTCGACGATTCAGGCGACGGCGGAACATCAGTTTATGACGACGGATGGTCAGATGTATCCGGTTCAGCAAATTTTTGAGGAAGGGTTAAGTTTGAAGCAGTTGCCCTTGCCTTGGCAGTCAGGTTTACAACTAGCTAGCTAAGATGAGTAGCGCTTATTCTATGATGAACGAGTAGAATGATCCTAATTTTTCTATATGTAATTTAAAGTACACCCTGTACTAGGTTTAATGTGGAAGGTATTCAATTCTTCGGTCAGACTATCTTCGTCATATGGAAAACTCAGCTTCGTCTTCCAATCACTCATTTACCGATAGAGAAGAGGGATTGTTTCCCAAAGCGGTGCTCTCGGTTAATAGAGAAGAATATGGACAAGGCTCTGATAAAGAGCCTCTTAGGCTCAAGATTCTGAAACGCAAAGATAAGACTGAGATAGACGCCTCTCAATCAGATTTTCTAAATGCTAATAATTGGGTAGCTGATTCACTTCCAGAGGATTTAGAAGGGCATGTATTTATAGTTGGTCCCGCAGGTTCACTAGAATCGAAGGGCCAAGAAAATATTGTTGTTCCAACCTTTGATGGTTGGACACACCTGTTTTTTGGAGATGGGATGATTTATAGATTAGACTTCCATCATTCCGGTCAAATAGATGATAGCTCTGATGAAAATTCTGATAATTATATACAAGATACAAAACTAGCTAAAGGCGGTGCTTTTCTATCAACGAAACTAATTAAAACACCTGATTATTATGTTGATAAAGCTCTTTTGCCTGGTGGTAATTATGATCCTAGGTATATAAATAGCAAAAAAACGCATCCTTCAGGGACTTTGCCATGGTCTAGGGTCGAATATCGTGAATCTAAGTTTTATGACTCTGTTATCACGCGGCTATCTTTTAGACTTGGGGGTCGCAATCTCCTCAATACAGCTTTACTACCCATGAAACCTAACGACAAATCAGGTAAAGAGAGACTTTTATTGGTGTGGGATGCCGGCCGCCCTTATGAAGTGAACCCTTACACATTAGATCTAGTAGGACCAGTTGGATTGAACAAAGATTGGTTACCGCTAATTGAAATAAATCGATTATCCAGGGTTTTTCAAAATTTACATAAAATACTTAAAAATTTGCCTGTTGTCCAACAAATTTTACCAAATCGTGAGATTCCATTACTGACCCAAGTCTTTCCTATTACTCTAGCAGTAGCCCATCCTGTATATGCTCCTGATAAGGATATAGTTTATGTAGTGAATGCCACTAAATCACTACCAACGATGCTTTCTATTCCGCGAACTTTACCTAACTTTAAACGTGGTGTTTTTGAGTATTTCGAAAAAAAATCTTTTTCTAAGTCAAGTCAGTATATTTTCTGGTCGCTTACTAGATTTATTGCTTGTATTATTCACTATGCAATAAATTTCTTGAGTTTTATTAGAATAGGTGGCGAAAATCATCTTTATCTTTATCGTTGGGATGGAAAAAGAGCAGAAATTCAAGATATAGATAAATGGGAGGTAGTGGACAGCAATGGTTGCTCTATAAAAATTCCTCATTCGTTGCATCAAATGGGTATTACTAAAGACTATATTATCTTGTCAGATTCCAGCTTCAAGCTAGTTCTTGCAGATGTAATCCCTAGTATTTTTAATCCACCATACTTCCTTGTACCATTAAAAAAAATTCAAGAGGTTTTTAAGCAAGTTCAAGAGTTTCCAAAACAAATTCAAGAGTTTCCAAAACAAATTCAAGAGTTTCCCAACCCTTCTTACAGAACTCTTTGGATGCGATCTTTGCTAGACTCCAGCATTCGAGAAAAATTTTTTAGAAACCCAGGAATAAGTCTCACTAGATTTTTACTAAGGTACGTAAATTACCCGCAAAGGTCATACACTGATATTTACGTCATTGATAGGCCTGATCGCTTAGAAGAGAAAAGTTTAGCCCCTTCTAATATATATAAAAAACTTGGTAAAACCTCTGAGGCTAGACAGATAATTCATGCACGTCATTTTCGGATTGAACCTGAAACAGCGCATTTTGTGACTAATTATGAGAATCCCGAAGGCAAGATAATACTGCATATAGCACATACAGCTGCTCATGATCCGGCTGAATTTATTCATAAAATTGATGAGGCTCTTTGCGGTTATAGACCTCAAGACCCTACTGTTATCCAGACCTGTAATGAAGACGTAAGTAAAAAACTTCAAGAACGCGCGGGAATTGGACCAAGCGGTATGGATAACTGTCGCATAGGTACTTGGATCCTTGATATTGAAAACTATACCACTAGAATAAAAGAGCGTCTGATTGAAAAAGATTTTTTAGATGATAAATATAACGATAAGTTATGGGCAACAGCACTATATACTTGGCATGAAAAATGTTCAGATAATATCACTGACATTTACTGGAATTGTTGGGGTGCATGGCCTAATACCTTGACTGAATACTATTTCGAACTATATAAAGATCGACCAGATAATATACAAGATCTATTTAAAAATATTGTCAATGAGGGAAAACAGCCCAATTTACTTCATATTAAACAATCTATACAATGTAAAAAACCTAAATTAGATCTTGTAGACTCATACATTTTTCCACGAGGTTTTTTTGCTAATTCACCGCAATTTGTCCCTCGTGATTTTCATTCTTCAGATCCTAGCCCAACGAATGGCTATATTGTTTGCCTAGTGATTGCAACAAACCATTCCTATACTGAGCCAGAGAATAGAGAAGACAAAAAGTTTTGTGAATTTTGGATATTTGATGCTCAAGATTTGCATCAAGGTCCTCTTTATAGACTTAGCCATCCTCAAATGAATATAGGTGTAACCATTCATGCAACTTGGTTAAGTGAACTTCATTCTCCGCCTGAACGTGAAGATGATTACAGTGTAGAGAAAGACTATACAGATAAGCTTAAAAAGATAGAACCGTCATCCTACAAAGAGAAAGTTAAAGATTTATTTGAACGCGATGTATATCCTCACTTTAAATGATAGAAGTAATTGAGAAAGAGTCGGCAAACAACAATGAATTACCATGCCTTATAAAGGGCTTTACATTAGTTGTTATTAAACACCTGCAACGTCAAATACATGCTGAGGCCTTATCAGGGCTAATCCTCTTTTAGATTTTTGCAAAGGAGAATTTAGTGCTTCTTATACTTAATATCTGATGTCAATGTAGATAGAAAGTTTTAGTGATCTAGGTTTTCTTGGTGGCCTCATTTTAAGAATTCTAGGAGTACGTCATCTCATATCTCAATATATTTTGGAAGATTCCTAGACTAGGCCAAATATTTGATCCATATCCAATATGCAGCTAAATAGTTTCCTAAAAAGTAGACATTTGTTATTATGGCAATGCCTTGCTTTGATATTGCTTGAGCTTTTGGCATGTATGGAAGCTGTCGCTCAAATAGTCCCTGATGCTACACTTCCTAGTGATTCTGTAGTAGATATCCAAGGTAATCTTCAGCGTATTACTGGTGGTACAACTGTAGGCAACAATCTATTTCATAGCTTCAAGGAATTCTCTGTCTCAACAGATAGCGTAGCAATTTTCGATCATGACCTTTCTATAGGTAATGTCATTACCCGCATTACTGGAAGGAACGTTTCCACAATAGATGGGCTTATTACAGGTAACGGTACCGCCAACCTTTTTCTAATTAATCCTAACGGTTTAATCTTTGGAGCTAATGGACAAATTGATATTGGTGGTTCTTTTATAGCTTCTACTGCAGATAGCCTACACTTTGGAGATGGCAGTATTTTTAGTGCTGTCGACCATCAAACACCTACTCTCCTGACAATTAGTACTCCTGTAGGGCTTCAGTTTGGTGAATCTCCCAGAACAGTGATCAATCGTTCTCAGGCAACCCAAATTGGGCAAAACGGGATGGAATCTTTAGTCGGTCTCCAGGTAAAACCTGGTAAGACCTTAGCCTTGGTGGGCGGAGACGTCAACGTGGAGGGCGGTTATCTTACATCGGCTGGAGGAACTATTGATTTGTCAGGAGTTGGGGCTACATTAGAAGGCCGTCAGTTGGGCTCAAATGCTCAAACTTCTGGAGGCCGAATAGAGGTTGGGGCAGTTGGAGCGAACAGTTATGTTCAAATTTCTCAATCTTCTGAAAATGTGAATACTTTCTCATTAAATTACGACGGTGTAGAAAAGTTCCAGAATATTCTGTTTTCCAATCTGGCTGTTCTTGATGCTAGCGGTGATGGTGGAGGAGAAATTCAGATTAGAGGCCAACAAGTAAAACTGAATGAAGGCTCTCTTATCCAGTCGAATACTTTAGGAAATAAACCTGGTGGAACAATAACTATTTCTGCAACTGATTCTTTGCAAGTTTTGGGAAATACGTTAACAAACGGTCCGCTGGATACTCGCTTAGCTGCAGCAGGAATCCTTACTCCCCGCCTAACAAATATTACTTCAAGTTCATTTAGTGAGGGCCAAGCAGGAAATATAGAAATAGAAGCAGGCAAAGTGATAGTCGAGCAAGGTGCCGAGATTGCTGCTTTTAGCTTCGGTTTAGGGCGAGGAGGAGATGTGTCTATTCGTGTTGCTGGGTTTGTAGATATTTCAGGCCAATCTATTCCTCTAGGTTTTGTCCCAGAAAGATTTTTCCCGTTTGGGTTTGATGTCCCTGGATTTAGCGATGCTTCTTTTAGATCCATTACGCTTAGCAGTAATATATCAGCTGCCAGTATAGGTTCAGGTCGTGCGGGAAATATCCTAATTGATGCCAAAAAATTAATTATTGGTGATGGTGGTCTCGTGACAGCAGGCCCATTATTTAGCGGAAATGGAGGCAGCATAGTTGTCAATGCATCGGACTCAGTGGAAGTCTCTGGAACTTCAAGATATAGCCTTCCACCCAATCTAGCGATTTCTAGAAGCCGTCTTTCTGTCGCATCTTTTGGCTCTGGTGACACTCAATCTCTTGCTATCAAGACCAAGAGATTAATAGTCCGCGATGGGGGAGCCGTTGAAGCAGCTAGTTTTGCAACTGGAGCCTCTGGAAGTTTATCTATTGAAGCGTCTGAGGTAATCGATATTAGTGGGTTTTCTTTTTCTCCACGAGATGGGCTATTACAAAGTGCTGTCAGTGCAAGTAGCTTTGGATCATCCGATGCAGGTGATTTAAGCTTAATCACAGATCAGCTCATTCTTCGTAATGGAGCAGAACTTGCAGTAAACAGTATTAATGCAGGTGATGCTGGTAATCTTGAAGTTATTGCTAATTCTATTTATCTGGATAGCATGGGAGAGATAATTGCTTCTACTGCTTCTGGTAAAGGAGGCAATATTCTCCTGAGAGTTCAAGAGAACTTACTGTTGCGTAATAAGAGTTTGATTTCCACAAATGCAGATGGTACGGGTGAGGGTGGCAATATAAACATTGGAGCTAAATTCATCATTGCGCCTCCAATTGAGAATAGTGACATTGTTGCAAATGCTGTTACAGGCCGGGGTGGCAAGATTCAAATTCAAACACAAGGCATTTTTGG
Source organism: Acaryochloris marina MBIC11017 (assembly GCF_000018105.1). Classification (GTDB taxonomy): domain Bacteria; phylum Cyanobacteriota; class Cyanobacteriia; order Thermosynechococcales; family Thermosynechococcaceae; genus Acaryochloris; species Acaryochloris marina. The sequence continues at coordinate 2,540,290 of NC_009925.1, read as the reverse complement.
ATTAGTTCCTCGTGAACAACTCAGCTCTACTAGCGATATCACTGCTAGTTCTGAGTTTGGGGTTAGTGGAACCATTGAAATTCAAGATCCTGAAGTTGATCCCAGTGATGGCTTGGCTGACCTTCCTGAGACTATCGAAGTGAACCCACCCATTACACAAGGGTGCCGTCCAGGTCAAACACTAGGAGGCAGTACTTTTGTACATGTTGGGCGTGGCGGAACTCCATTAGCTCCTACACAGCTACAAACTGCTCCATCAATTTGGCATGATTTGCGAGGTTTTCCAATACTGAACGAAAAATCGTTTTCTGAGCAGAACCATCTAAAATCTGACTCATCTCCTGAGATGGATAGTCCTAATCAACCTCCTCAATCAGTTCCCATTTCTCACATTGAGGAAGCCAAAGGATGGACTCGGAATAAGCAAGGACGTATTGTGCTGACTAACAATATTAAACATACGGCACATAATTCTGGTCAGCCCAGCGTTACTTGTTGAGGTATTGATGGGGCTATCAAAGTCTAAGTAGAAGCATCGAAGACACAAATTAGTTAATCTAAAAACGCAAAATTTCTTGATCGTATTGTTCTGGCTGCGGTTCAATCGCCCAGACTAGAGCTTCCCCAGATGCCAAAGCGACATCAATATAGAGCCGATCTACAGGTTCAGACGCTTGATCCTCATTCCCCTCAAAAGCCTCTAGTTCTTCCGTTCGTAATCTCAGCACAAAACCTGCTGGAATCCTGGCACCAGGGGTCACAGGGTGCAGTTCAAACCGCCATATCGCTGACTCAGCTTCCACTGCATAGATATTCAACTCATAGGGCTGACCCTCAATCTGTAACTGTCGTGAGATAGCTGCAGTCGGTGTTGAGGGTTGATCGCCTCGTGCAGCAGAGAGCTGAGGTTGTAATGTAATTGCTTGCCAGCCTATCTGCTGAGCCAGATTTGTCATTCCCGTTTGTAGCCATTGACCTACTGAGGGCTGTTCGGTGATGCCACGTCGTTGTGCCGCCAACCGCTGTCGCCAACCGCCGTGGGCCATTAAGCTGCCCCATGCTTCAAAAGGAATGGCTAAGCGAGGAGTCACGAGGTCTGAATTGCCGAGGCGTTGAATGAGTTGATCGGCTTGGGTTTTGGAGAGTGCCGGTAAGGGATTGACCGCTGCTTGGGTGATCTCTTGTGGATTGAATTGCTGGGTGAGCCAGAGCACATTCAGGTCCGACGTCAGATCCATATCGTTGAGAGTGTAGGTGCGATCGCACCAATCATACGCCCCCTGTTCCTTAAGCTGTAAGTGTTTGGTAAACCCACCGATCCTCACCCAACCTTCATCAGGATTCACCTGGGTCGCCACATAATAATCCGCCATCCAGTTGGGAATATCGATCCATTCTTGGGGAACCCGCAGTTCATCTAAATCAATTGTTTCCGTGGGAATCAGGACTATTTTTTGTGCCCCTACCTGAATCGGTGTCCCCGTCACCACAGCCCAAATACTTTGCAACGAAGGAGTTTTCAACGCGGGTATTGCTCGCAGAGCATGATCTTCCCGTAACCAGGGAATCACCGTTTCCAAGCAGAGCTGATTTAAATAGGCTTGCCATCGGCTAGGGCCGTCGTTTTGTTGCCAAGCTTGGGCTTGACTATCCGCATCAATTTCTAAATAGGTGGCATCAAATAAGGCTAAATCAGACGTCATGATCATCACTCTAATGCAGGGGCAGTGGGGGCGGGCCGTAGTGTCCCGTCAGCCATTCTTCTAGGGAAGAACTCATGGCTTTGAGTACGTCCGAGTCGGGTGAAATATGCAGGGTTTCTTGGCTCCAGGTCGCTAAGGCCGTCAATAATGTCTTGCGGAGTTTGGTTAATCGTCGCGAGATGGTGTACTGCTTCATCTCTAATTTCTCGGCAATTTGCTGTTGGGTATAGGCTTGGGAGTAATAGAGTTGCAAAAGGGATTGAGAAGGCGGATCCAGAGCCTGAATCGCGGTGACTAGCACCTCACCGATTTGTTGATGCTGGGTTTGTCGGGTTTTGACGTCTTCTGTGGCGATCATCTCCTCCAGTAAAGACGCTTGCTCTGTATTGGGTAACTGATCGAGGAATTCCCCAGCATCTTGTCCTGGCCTAGGCGTATTGATGGAAATTTGCGCTGGATACAGGTAAGCTCTGGCGGCTTTGGCACAGGTCATCAGGATCGTTTCGAGTTCTTCAACGGTGATGGCAGCCGCGTTGGGGAGCAGTTGAGTGGTGCGTTCCTGGTTGTATTGGGTTGCGATCGCACTCCAAACCTCAGCCGCGGGTTTCTCCAGCTTCTGCGTCCCCGTTGCCTGTTGAGGGGCATAAATTGCCTTAAAGCTCGTCCAAGCCAAAACGTAACGATTAATCGTGTCTTGGGGCATACCATGATTTTTCAACGCTTCGACCAGCCGCTTTTGGCTCAGCTTCCGCAGCAATGCCCAATCACTACAAATATCAATTTCGCGGCGTTGCCGAAGGGTCTCCCGCATCAGGCTGGCAAAGGTGGCGCTGGCATAATTTTGCAGATTAAAGCCCTGATCAGAGTTAAATCCTTTGAGGATCTTGTCCACCTGCGCCATCGCAATTTGAAAATAGTCGCTTACCCCATAGCGGCTACTGCTAAATCGCGTCGATGTTTTCTGGGCCGTCCAGTAACAAGCTTCCTGTAAATAGGCCGCTAAGTGTCCTGCCGCAACCTTCTGCATAGTGTCTGCTCGCCATCGCTTATGCCAGTACAGGGACCAAAACTTCGCCGATAGATCCGTTTGTTGGGATTGCTCAAGGTGGATCTGCATACTGCGCCGCAGCTTTGGATCACTGGCCCAGGTGTGGACATGATCCGTCTCAAATTGCAGAAAAGTGGAAAAGATTGCCAGCAGTGCAGTTCGAGGTTGCATGGATCTCAATTGTTAGCAACGTGCATAAACCAACCGCGTTGGCCCTAAGAGAACAGTACAAGCTAATTCTTCTCAACGCTGATGACTACAAGGAACTTTAATGATGCTGAAACAAACTGCTGCAACCCACCGTACTCCTCAAAAACTGCAGGTCTTTCTCTTGGCGTGCCTGGTGGTCGGGTTCACGCCTCTCGCCAGTCTCGCCTCAGAGACAAATCCCAATCCAACCGAAGATGCTGCGATTGCTCTAGAGACGGAGCCTACTGAGTTAACCGAAACAGCTCTTACGGACGATTGTCTGCCAAAAACTAGCGAAAATGAGCAACCTGAAGGTGAGCCTACGAGTGAAGAGGTTCCAGTAGAGGAAGGAGGAGAGGTGACTGAGCCCTGCACCACCGCTGAGGCTTTTACTGAAGACGAATTTGCCGATGCAGATGATGCTGACACAGCACTGGCCGAAGAAGAAGTGCAAGAGTCTAGCGGCCCCTCCATTAATGTCAATATCAATATCGGTTCAGGCGGCCCCCTGATTGGCATCGGTTCCTCAGGAAATGAAGGGGAATTTCCACCAGACGATGATTTTGGCGAAGTCCCGGACCCTGGTTTAGGCGAACCCGTAGAGGAAGTATTACCCGTTATTCCCGAAAAAGCACCAGGCCCCAAGGTCTTAGTGCCGACTCCAGCCGTTAAGTCTCCTTCCAAGGCCCCCAAAGGCTTTATTCGTAGAACGAGACTCCAGAAAAGTAAGGCTTCCCAAAAGAAGCGGGTTCGGCTGAAGCCGGGTTCTCGACGGGTGAAGCGAGTCAAGCCCAGCGCTCGCCGCAAGCTGCTGCGTAAACAAATCAAATCGAATCGTCGCCAAATCAAGCCTCTAGGAAAGCGCTTGCGCAAGAATCAGCGGCGGATCAAGTCTAAGCGCCTGCGTCCCACCCTCCGACCTTCCCCGGCTAGAAAGCGACCCTTGCGCCGCATCAAAACCGTGAGACCCCTATTGAGACGTCAGTAAACCCTGTACCAGAGGGTGCCTGTGCACCTCTGTGAGTTTTCTCAAACGGTAACAACATCAAAATCACTACAACCGTATCCACAAGCAGTTAGGATACGGTTGGGTTTTGGTATTTGCCGACCATCCCACCTCCTCTTTGCCCACCCAACGCGAGACAATAGGTCTAATCGCGTTAGTCGCTGCGTAGAGACAGTTAACTCCTCACACAAGCATTAGAGATTATGCTCGGTCGAACCCTCGGTGGACGATATCAAGTTCAGGAAACCCTCGGTGGGGGTAGTTTTGGTCAGACTTATTTGGCCGTGGATATCCACCGACCTGAGCGTCCGCAATGTGTGGTCAAACATCTGAAGCCAGCCAAACGGGATCCTGAGTTTCTGCCAAAAGCCCGGTCTCTCTTTGAACGGGAAGCCGTCATGTTGGAGAAACTGGGAAGTCACGATCAGATTCCGCGCTTATTAGCCTACTTCGAAGAAAAGCAAGAGTTTTATCTGGTTCAGGAGTATATTCCTGGTCACCTCCTGCGCAAAGAATTACCCCAAGGCTGTCAATGGTCAGAAGAACAGGTCACCCAACTGTTGCAAGATATCTTGTCCATCCTGGCCTTTATTAACCAGTTCAACGTTATTCACCGGGATATCAAGCCCGAAAATATTATTCGTCGGCAGCAAGATGGTCGGCTGGTCCTGATTGATTTTGGGGCTGTCAAGCAGCTACGTAAAGAACTGAGCAGCGATCCCCACCAGCCGCTGCCCGTGGGAGGGACAATTGCCATTGGCACCCCTGGCTATATGGCTCCTGAACAGGCCCAAGGCCGCCCCCGAGCCAATAGCGATCTCTATGCCTTAGGGATGATTGGTATCGAGGCTTTTATTGGCAAAAACCCCACCCAATTTACCCAAACGGCCCAGGGCGAAATTGACTGGCAGGAAGAAGTACCCGTCAGCCCAGCTTTAGGGGATGTGCTGCAGCAAATGGTCCGCTACCACTTCCAATATCGGTATCAATCTGCAGAAGACGTGCTCAAGGAGCTGCAAGAGCAACCATCGTCAGGATGGTTTAAAAAAGTCGGTAAGATGTTGCGATCGCCCGTGCAAAACCTGTGGGCAGGTGAACCGGGTTTAGCCGAAGAACGCAGCTATCAGACGACGCCGCAAGTGGCTCGTCCCGCCGACTTTCCTGGCAACTCAATGGGGTCTGATTCCCTCTCTGCGGATCCGGAGAGTGCGACCCAGCCTTTTGCAGAGGTGACGAGTCAGGTCTTTATTAGTGCATTAAACCGGGAACCGGAACTGCAGGTGGCCAAAGATTTATTCGCAGCCATTAAAGGTGCAGGCTATCAGCCCTTTATGTCCACCCAAAGTTTGGAGCTAAAGGAGAATTGGGCCCAGCATATTGATCACGCCCTCAAAGCCTGTGATTTTTATATTCTGCTGTTGTCACGGGCCTCAGCCCATAGCGAGCTGATGTTGCAGGAAGTGAGAGCGGTCAAAGCACTGCATCAGAGTCGAGCGGAACAGCGACCGCAAATTGTGCCCATTCGGGTGGATTTGCCCATGGATGGCTCCTTGAATTATGAACTTCGAGGCTATCTCCATCGCTTGCAGCAGCGTATTTGGCGGTCTGCCAGTGATACCCCGAACCTCGTCCAAGATATTTTATCCGCCTTAGATGCCAGTGACTCCTTAACTAAAACGGCGGATCAAGGCAGTTCTGGATCATTCCCGACCGTACCGCCGCCTAAACAAGGATCGGATGCGCCGCCTTTGCCCGTTGCTGAACCAGAATTACCGGAAGGGCAGGTCAATGTGGCGTCCGCGTTTTATATTGAGCGGCCACCGATAGAACTACGCTGTGCGGAAACGGTGGTGCAACCGGGTTCCTTAATTCGGATTAAAGCGCCTCGGCAAATGGGCAAAACCTCGTTGATGGCCCGCATTCTGCACGAGGCCTCCAGCCAAGGGTTGAACACGGTGTCCTTGAACCTGCAATTAGCAGATGGCAAGGTGTTTACGGATCTGGATAAGCTGTTGCAATGGCTCTGTGCTAGTGTTAGCCGTCGCTTGCGCTTACCTAATCGGATTTCTGAAACTTGGGACGATATTTTTGGCAGTAAATATAATTGCACCGCCTATTTTGAAGAATATATTCTGCCAGAGCTAGATGGCCCGCTGACGCTGGCCCTGGATGAAGTCGATCGAGTCTTTGAATATCCTGAAATTGCCAGCGACTTCTTTGGCCTGTTGAGAGCCTGGCACGAAGAAGCCAAAAACCAAGAGATCTGGCAAAGGCTACGGCTGATTGTGGTCCATGCTACTGAGGTCTATATCCCCCTCAATACCAATCAGTCCCCCTTTAATGTCGGCTTACCGATTGACTTACCCGAATTTTCCTTGGCCCAGATTAGCCAATTGGCTGAGCTGCATACCCTAGATTGGGATGAAGCCCAAACTTCCCAGCTTCAAACCCTGATCGGTGGTCATCCCTATCTGATCCGGCTGGCCCTGTACCACGTGGCCAAGGGAGATATGAGTGTAGAACAACTGCTCGAAACGGCACCGACTGAAGCAGGACTATTCCGCGATCACTTACGCGGTCATTGGTGGAATTTGCAACAGCATGCTCAGTTGGCTGAAGCCTTTATCTCCGTCGTCACGTCTGAACAGGCGATCTCCCTAGAACCGTCTGTGCTGTTTAAGCTGCATAGCTTAGGACTGATTCGGTTGGTCGGCAATGGAGCGCAACCCCGCTGCGATTTGTATCGTCAGTATTTTGCAACGGTGGCCGCTGACAAAGGGGCCAGCGAATCAGGGTGATATTTTGAGACTATTGGCTTGTCTTCTAGGGACGGCCCATTGCTGGTTATGGTTTGCCTATGGATACCTCTGTTTCAGGCTGGACGCCAGACACTTCCCCCATTAATCCCTATCAGGTCGGGGGCAGCTTACCGGTCGATGCTCGCACCTATGTGGTTCGTCAGGCCGATCGTGACTTGTATCAAGCCCTAAAAGCGGGGGAATTCTGCTACGTGCTCACGGCTCGGCAGATGGGCAAGTCCAGCTTGCGGGTCCACACCATGAAGCGATTAACCGTAGAAGGGTTTGCCTGTGCGTCCATTGATGTCACTAAAATTGGTAGCCAGAATATTACCGCTGAGCAATGGTACGCCAGTCTGATTGGGGCCTTGGTCAGCGAATTTAAGCTGGGAGACAAGTTTCAGTTGCGGTCTTGGTGGCGCGATCGCACCCTGTTATCCCCCGCCCAACGCCTCACCGACTTTATCGAGCAGGTGCTGTTTGCCCATGTTCCCCAGAACATGGTGATCTTTATCGATGAAGTCGATAGCTTACTCAGCCTTAGCTTTTCTGCTGATGATTTCTTTGCCCTACTGAGAGCCCATTACAACAGCCGGGTGGATCGCGATGACTTTAAGCGCCTCACCTTTGCCCTATTCGGCGTCGCTACTCCCTCACAACTGATTCAAGACCAGCAGCGTACCCCCTTTAATATTGGCCGAGCCATTCACCTGCGGGGTTTTCAGTCCTCAGCGGCTCGGCCGCTCACTGCCGGGCTGAGTGATGTGTCCGAACAACCAGAACAGCTTGTGCAAGCGGTTTTAGCCTGGACGAATGGGCAACCTTTTTTGACCCAAAAGCTGTGTAAGTTTCTAACGACAGGTGCCACTATTCCCCCAGGCACGGAAGCACAGGCTGTGGCCGATTTGGTGCAATCGCGCCTTCTCCATAGCTGGGAGGCCCAAGATGAACCAGAGCACCTACGGACCATTCGCAATCGCCTACTGCAAAATGAACAGCGAGCGGGGCGGCTACTTGGCAGTTATCAGAAACTATTAGACCAACCTGATTGGCAAGTGGGTATCCCCACAGACAATAGTTCTGAACAGATGGAACTCCTATTGTCGGGATTGGTGATTCAGCAACAAGGACAGCTTTATATTCACAATCGCATTTATGCCAAAATCTTTGATTTGGCTTGGGTGGAACAGCAGTTGGCGCAATTGCGCCCCTATGCTGATGTGATGCAATCCTGGTTAAGGTCTGACGGACAAGATATGTCTCGGCTACTTCGCGGCGAAGCTTTACGGGAGGCGTTGGCCTGGGCCAACACCAAAAGCTTAAGCGACCAGGACTATCAGTTTTTTAGTGCGAGCCAAGACGCCGATAAGCAAGAAGTCGAAGTCAGCCTCGCCACGGAGCGCCAGTCTAAGAAAGCGATTGAAGAGGCCAACCATATTTTGACGGAGGCCCATGGTAAGGCCCGTCGCATTGTACGAGTTGCGATCGCAGCCTTAGCGATGGTCTCGGGAATCTCCGTCTTAGCCATTGCCGTCGGCATTCGTACGGGGCGAGATCTACAAGAATCCCAGCAGAGTCTTGCCTTAGAACAGGAAGGGGTGCTTACCCTCCGACAGTTCCCCACCAACCAGCTGCAAGCTTTGCAGTCTGCCATTGAGCTGGGCCAAAAACTACAAGACTTGGTTCCTGCCAAACGCCAGTTGCAGGACTATCCCACCGTCAAACCCCTGTTTGTGCTGCAGAGTATTCTGGACAATATTTATGAAACCAATACTTGGCAGGGGCATAAGGGACGGATTTATAGTGGTTCCTTTAGCCCGAAGGGCGAGCAGTTAATCACTGCAGGAAAAGATGGCTATGTCCGGATCTGGTCTCTAACCGGTGAACAGCTGCAAGAGTTTCAAGCTAATCCTGAAGGCATTCGGTTTGCAGCGTTCCTTAAAAATGGTCAGGTCTTGACCCTCACTCCGATGGGACAACTCCAGTTCTGGGATGCTGAAGGTGACCTCCAGTCAACGGCTTCCCAGAAGATCGGCAAACTTAGAAGCATTCGGTTTAGCCCGAACCGTGACCAATTTGCCACGGCATCTACCGATGGCCAGGTGTATCTTTGGAATCAAACGGGGCAGCTGCTGGCGCAGTTCACGGCCAACAATGGATCCGTCAGTAGTTTAAGTTTCAATCCTGATGGACAGACCGTGATAACTGTCGGTGCAGACGGTACGATGCAGGCCTGGACGCTATCGGGACAGAAACTGAGGGAATGGAAAAGCCGCATTAATCCTAACCTCAAGCTCAATAGTGTGAGCTTTCTCCCGGATACAGTCCCTGGGACCGCTTCCTCAAGTCAGCAGAATCAACGATTTGCCATGGTGGGTACGGATGGCCTAATTCGTCTTTGGAGTGCATCTAGTACTCAGCCCTTAAATGTATGGCGAGGCAGTCAAACGTCTTTGTATTTGATTGATGCCAGCCCCATAGGCCAAAAATTGGTGACCCTGGGGGAAGACAGCACGATTCGAATTTGGGACTTTGCCGGGAGAAAACTGGCGGAGCTGAAAGGACATTCTGGTTTGGTGAGTAGCGCTAGCTTTAGTCCAGATGGTCAAAGTCTGTTGACCACAGGTAGAGATGGCAGTCTCCACCTATGGAACCTCGCTGGCCAGCGCCAATGGGCAGGCCAACATAAAAGTATTTGGAGTATTGCCCTACATCCTCAGCAAGATACCGTAGCGACAACCGGTAAAGATGGCATGTTGCGGTTGTGGCAAAAAGATGGCACCCTGCTGTGGGAAAAACAAGCCCACAATAAAGGGAACGATGTCGTCTTCAGTCCCGATCAAAAGCAATTAGCGACAGCGGGTGAAGATGGCTATGTCCGCATGTGGAATTTACAGGGCCGTAAGCTAGAAGACCATCTCGTTGATAAAGAAGGCGTGTATTCCCTGAGCTATGGTCCCAAGGGTGAGATGTTAGCGGCGGCGGCCAATGATGGGACCGTCCACCTATGGGATTTTCAAACCAAAGACCATCAACAATTTGAAGCCTCTACCCAGCCCCTATGGGCAATCCGATTTAGCCCTGATGGTAAGCAACTCGTGACGGCGGGCAAAGAGGGACAAATCAAAGTCTGGACACCCTCTGGTAAAAAACTGCGACAATTTGATGCTCAGCAAGGGTGGCTCAGTGATGTCCGCTATACCCCAGATGGCCAGCAGATGGTGACGGTGGGCAAAGATGGCTCTGTCAAATTTTGGTCGACTAAGGGCCAGTTGCAACAAGAGTTTCAGAGTCATCCTAATGATATTCTACGCCTGGTGCTCAGTGCGGATGGACAACGGCTGGCAACATCTGGCCAAGACGGGATTGTTAAAATTTGGACGTCTAAAGGGCAACAGCTAGCAGAATTGATGGGGCATCAAGGTGCAGTGTATAGTCTGCAATTTGCAGCGGATGGTCAATCTTTGATGACGGTGGGTAAAGACGATGCCATTCGGATCTGGCAAACTGGTACTCTCCCGCAACTCTTGCAGCAAGGATGTCGATGGTTACAGACTTATCAACAGCGACACCCTGATGCCACAAATCCTTGTACTCGGCGCTAGAATGGGCGGATGGGGGCATTCTAAAGGGCAATTAGGATTTCAAGGCTCGATATCTATAGTTAGCCTGATCCTCTATGGGGCATTGTCAATTAATATGAAGTTAAATCAGTATGTGTGAGTCACTCATTGGTATCTTCTGACTAACTCCCATGCCTATTCTGTTCTGATCTGATCACCGGAATGAGATCATCTTCCGAGACCCCCACTGACCATCTACAATCTGTAGTTAAGTCGGATGCTTCACTACAGCTGCTGTTGTTTGTGGATAAACGTACAACGGCTAAAGAACAGATTCTCCAAATATCGAAATATTTAGATACCCTAAAACCAGACTGTGACTTTGATTTGCATGTAGTTGAAGTCTCTGAACAACCCTATCTGGTTGAATACTACAAACTGGTGGCGACGCCAGCATTAGTTAAAATTCGGCCTGAGCCGCGACATATTTTGGCAGGCAGCAACTTGGTTTCTCAGTTGGAAGAGTCCTGGCCCTATTGGCAGCATGCCCTCTCGGCGAATGATCTGCTGGATGACCAACTGAATGTAGAGGAAGATACAACCTCCTTTGCTGACGCTGCGCAACTGATGCAGCTTTCGGATCAAATGTTTCGTCTGCGACAAGAGAATGAAGCCTTGCAGGATCAGCTCAAGTTCAAGGATCGCATGATTAACATGTTGGCCCATGATCTTCGTAATCCATTAACGGCGGCGACCATTGCGTTAGAGACTTTAGCGGGACAATGGGATGAGGACAATGAGGTCATTCGAAATTTATCTTCAGCTTTGCTGCAACGCTTGACGAAACATGCTCATGCCCAAACCCAAATTATTGAGCGCATGATCACCAATTTGCTAGAGGCCTCTCAAGGGAGTGAACCCGACCTCAAAACTCATCCTAAGCAGCTGGACTTGGGGGGACTGTGCCAAGAAATTGCTTTGAGGGTCCAAAATGCTCTTAAAGCTAAATCCCAGACTTTGAAGAGTGATATCCCACCTGATATCCCCAATGTTCATGCCGATGCCGATCAAGTGCAGCAGGTGATTCTTAACTTGCTGGATAATGCGATGAAATATACGCCAGAGGGTGGAGAAATTCAACTTTTAGTTTTGCATCGCACGACGCAAAAGGTGCAGGTTAGTATTTGCGACAATGGCTTAGGGATTCCCCAGGAAAAGCAGCAATATATTTTTGATAACCAGTATCGCCTAGATCGGGATCAAGACGAGTCAGGATATGGCATGGGGTTAGCCCACTGCAAACGGATTGTGGGGAACCACTATGGTGAAATTTGGGTGGATTCTGCGCCCAATCACGGCAGCTCTTTCCACTTTACGCTGCCCGTTTATCGTTGATATGGATCCCAAAATGTCACTAGATGAACGATAAAGTTATCAATTTTGATAACAGTTATAAAATTTTATAGATTTTGGCATAGGACTGCACCAAGACCATAGTAGTCTGAGATCAATGCTTCGTTTGCAATTTCAATAAGGTAAAAGATTCATGGTTCAACGCGGTTCTAAGGTTAGAATTCTCCGCCCGGAGTCTTACTGGTTTCGTGAAATCGGCACCGTTGCCTCCGTTGATCAAAGCGGTATTAAATATCCTGTGATTGTTCGTTTTGATACCTGTAATTACAACGGGATCAGTGGCACGGCTGCTGGTATCAACACCAATAACTTCGGGGTTCACGAACTGGAAGAAGTTGAGGCACCCAAAGGGGGTAAGAAACCTGCTGCTAAGCCTGCTGCAGCGCCTAAGGCAGAAGGCTAACTTACCTTCGTGTCTACTCTTCGTCCCAACAGTCTGTTTTAATGCCTGAGCTACCTGAAGTAGAAACAGTTCGGCTGGGCTTAGAAAAGGTGACTGTTGGGATGCAAATTATGGGTGGCGAAGTTCTCTATCCACGAACGATTGCTCATCCTCAATCGCCACAAGTATTTATTCAAGGGTTGCAAGATGCAACCTTTTTATCATGGATGCGACGTGGAAAATATTTACTGAGTCAGCTTTCTTTCTCTACTCAGCAGCCGTCGGGATGGCTGGGTGTTCACCTACGCATGACAGGGCAATTGCTCTGGGTGGCGCAAGATGAGCCCGTCCAGAAACATACTCGAGTGCGTCTATTTTTTGTGAATAACCGCGAGCTCCGATTTGTAGATCAGCGGACCTTTGGCCAAATGTGGTGGGTGGCTCCGACGGAAGATCCAAAACAAGTGATTAGTGGTCTACAGAAGTTGGGACCCGAGCCATTCTCTGAAGAGTTTTCTGTAGACTATTTTTGGGAATCGTTACAGGGGCGCAAGCGTTCCATTAAAAGCGCCCTGTTAGATCAGGCTTTGGTGGCAGGAGTCGGCAATATCTATGCAGATGAAGCCTTATTTATGAGTGAGATTCGCCCCACGACAGCGTGCCATCAGCTGCAGACGGAACAGGTGCAGCGACTACGAACGGCGATTATTGAGGTTTTGTCGACCAGTATTGGCGCGGGTGGGACCACCTTCAGCGACTTTCGAGATCTCAAAGGGGTGAACGGGAATTATGGCGGTATGGCTTGGGTCTATGGACGCCAAGGTCAACCCTGTCGAACCTGTGGTCAAACCATTGAGCGGATCAAACTCGTTGGCCGTTCCACCCATTTTTGCCCTCAATGCCAACCGGAATCCTAGAGAATTTCGCGGCTAGCTCTATATAAGTCACTCCAGTTGTCTCGCTCTTTGACTACAGTTTCCAGATATTCTTTCCAGACCACTTGATCTTGAACGGGATCTTTGACCACGGCACCCACTAGACTAGACACTAAGTCATGAGCCTGGAGGGAGCCATCTCCAAAATGGGCAGCCAGGGATAAACCACTATTGACGACGGAAATGGCTTCTGCCGTGCTGAGGGTGCCACTGGGCGATTTGAGTTTGGTTTTACCGTCTTCTGTCTTGCCGCTACGTAATTCCCGAAAAATAGTGACGACCCGTCGAATTTCAGCGAGAGCTGGCGCTTCAGCTGGAAGATCAAGGGCTGTCTTTAAGCTTTGCACCCGCTCTTGGACAATTTTGACTTCAGAGTCAGCATCATCGGGTAAGGGCAGAACGACGGTGTTAAAGCGACGCTTTAGAGCGCTAGACAGGTCATTTACGCCTTTGTCTCGGTTGTTAGCGGTGGCAATTACATTAAAGCCTTGGGTGGCTTGAATCTCTTCTCCGAGTTCGGGAATGGGCAACGTTTTCTCAGATAAGACGGTGATCAAGGTGTCTTGGACATCCGCAGGAATTCGGGTGAGTTCTTCGATGCGAGTGATTTTGCCCTGGCCCATGGACTGCATGAGAGGACTCGGCACGATCGCATCTAGGGAGGGACCTTCTGCTAAGAGCTTGGCGTAGTTCCAGCCATATCGAATCGCATCTTCACTGGTGCCAGCGGTGCCTTGGATGAGTAAGGTGGAATCTCCTGAGATCGCAGCTGCTAAATGTTCTGATACCCAAGACTTAGCTGTCCCTGGAACCCCATACAGCAGTAAAGCACGATCCGTTGTCAGGGTGGCAATGGCGATTTCCATCAGTCGCCGATTGCCAATATATTTAGCGGAGATTTCAAAGCCGTTTTCTAAGGTGCCACCTAATAAATAGGTGGAGACGGCCCAAGGCGAAAGCTGCCAGTTTGCGGGACGTTGACGCGTGTCTGCTTTGCGAAGTTCTTCCAGTTCGGCTGCAAACTGTTGCTCGGCATGTTGTCGCAGAATTGCAGTTTGAGGCTCGAATGTTTTCGAGGACTGTTTTTTTGTCTTAGCAGCCATAGCGTATTGCAAAAGATCAGAGACACTGGCAATTATCAGGTATTTTGGCTATCGTGGCTCTTCCTTTGCCAAGATGATTTGATGTAAAGGTTAATTGACTGGAAGCTAGCCTTCAAGATTATTGTGAATCACGAGAGACTAAAGTACTTGCAGCTTCAACCGCAGATTCTCAAGATCTTTACAGATCCAAAATTCCAGGATGAAGCAACGGAGGATGTAATTTCAGAAGAGATTATCGCTCTCGCTGAAACGGTAAGTTGGAACCCTATAGTCCGAGTCTTGATCACGATTCTTCTTGACGTGTCCCTGATGCATTATTGGTATGACGTGGTAGCGTGTCTTTTCTGCTGTGATTGCCACCAGCGTGACTTACCGTGTGATTCTAATTACCTCATTGCCTTGCTGTACGATTGCTTACGCATCAGCCCCGTCCTAGGTCAGAGTGGGCTCGATCAGGATAATGTACATAACATGGTGTGGAGTATTGTTCATCAACTGAAAGGAGTTGGATATCTGGCTGATTATGAGCCGCAGGCTGATCCAGAAGTCATCAAACATCAAATCATACGTTGAGGTTGTTCTGTTATGTATGACTTGCAACTTATAGGTAGATGAATCAATTATTTAATCTCTTTTTAACTTTGTTTTTGAGTGCTTACAATATCGTTCTATCCCTTTGAGTTACTGAGATATTCTGCATATCTTGTTCAAGGGCCTGCCAAAACTCTTTGGGTGAAACTGACAACAACTCTTGAAGGGGGCGCTCTGGGTTTTGGCGAACCCATGCTTTAACTGCTAAAAAGCCCACATAGTAACCCGTACGATCTGGTGCACCAGGGACCGACTGCAATGGTTTGTGAAGTTGGAGAAAAGTGGTCATTTGCTGAGGGTCAGTGACATGCCGCTGTTGAGCAAAGGCTTGGATAATGGCTTGACGATGTTTTTCTGCTGCTTGCCATTGTTCGGGTGACCAGAACATCGCATCTGCATCGCTTAAATGGCCCTGAATAGCTTGAGCGAGATATGTGGGAACGCCTTCTAGCATGGTCCGAGTCAGCAAAGTGGTCTCTTTCGGCAGCACTAACCCTTGCAGAGTATGAATCGTTTCATGCACTATTGCTGATTCCCAATGGCGCTGACGCGCAAGGGCTACTAAATTGAGATAAACATGAGTTTTGCCATCTTTTGTTGTTGCACCACTTTGCGTTTGAGCATTGGTGCCCCGTCGGTATCCATAGGCCAAATAATAGACGGTGGGATAACGAGGTTGGATTCCAAGCGCCTTGATCGTTTTTTGGCGTAAACGTTTAACCTCTTGAGTTAAATCTCGTTGGTTGAAATAGGCTCGGGTTCTAACATTATCTTGAGCGATTGCATGATTAGAAAACGCGATTTTTGCATATAGCTTAGGGGCATTATGGCCGAGCCTGGCATAGATGGGTTGATGCTCAGCAATCACTTGGGCCAAGCGGGTGATATCGCTTTGGGTAGGAGGTGTTGGAGCAGCTTGTAGAGCTTGATCAAACGCTTGATCGAGACGAACGACCTGAAAAGGCCTCGCTTGCTGCTCTTGAGCATAAACCTGTGGTGTCATTACCGCTGCTGGAACGCAAACGACCAAACTCATCCATTTCTGCATGGTATTGCTGGCTTCAAAGAGCACAAATTACGAGGAAGTGAAGCTGACACCAATACTGGCATGGTTTTGACAAACGTGTTGCTAAGTTGACTGAATATCGAAAAACAGTGTGAGGCATGTCGGAACGGTTCAAGGTGCAACTCTTGTAGCGAAAAGAAGTGATGCTTGGAAATGTCAAATGCAAGCTTGAATCACACTTCTAAACGCATCTATATGCTGCTTGGATTCTAGGGCTCGTTTGGGAATGAACGTGCATTGACGCTGGTATCTGAAGTCGAAAATAAACAAGTGTTCTGTTTCGCGCCATCGGCGGATCTGTTGCCATAAAAGTCGTTTGCGATCAAATTGATCGAGTTTATCCAGGTAAATGCCTGTTTCATTCACCATTGTTTGCCGATGACCGATGCGTGTTGGGTCTTGGGCTATGGCTCGATTAATGATCCGACGCCTCTGTTTAGAGAGAACTTGGGGTTGCATAACGATAGAAAAGATCAAGCCAACCAAAGCGTAAAAAACTAATATCCAGCGAACAAACAGTGGATCGTATTCTGATTCAGCAGCATAGAGTTGGTCGTAAAATAGGCTCGAGATTAGACAAAATAGGATCAAGCCTGTTGGGACACCACGAACTACTATCCATTGAAACCAAGGGCGAGAGAACCATGTCATATCAGCCTCAAGATAGTCTTCAGCCGTGATCTCATATTGAAGATTGAACATAGATGGCAGTCTGAACTATGAAGGTTTTCGGTGATAACAATATCTGCTCTTATAGAACCCATATCAAAGCTGGGCTGAGCGTTGATATGGCAATAGTTTGAAAGATTGAAAATATCGTTTGAACAAGTGAGACTGAGGGGGGCAATGCCCCCAAGATTCTGAATAGTTGGTAGAGATGTCTCAATCGATGTCAAATGTCAGAAACCCCCACACTGAATTTCAGCATGGGGGTTTGTATACCTATTAAATAAATTTTAGGTGTGAAATAGTGAGCGACTTACTTAATCGCGGGAGCTTGATAAGAGCTGTCCATCTCAATATCGGAAACAGATGCCACTGTAGCCGCCTCTCGCATGGCTATAGAAGGAACAGAGGGGCGAATATAAGCCACTAACTGGGTGGTCTTGGCATCGTAAATCTGGGTAATGATTTTGGGATAGAGGCCAATACCAATAATGGGCACGAGTAAGCAGGCAATCACAAAGATTTCCCGAGGTTCGGCATCGACTAGCTTCTCGTGGGACGTGAGTTCTTTGTTCTCAGGGCCATAGAAGATTTCCCGCAGCATGGACAGCAGATAAATTGGCGTCAGAATGACACCAATGCCTGCCAAAATCACCACCGGTACGCGGAAAGCGAGGCTATAGGCATCGCTGGTGGCTAGTCCAACAAACACCATCAGTTCCGCGACAAAACCGCTCATCCCTGGTAGGGCTAAAGACGCCATGGAACAGGTGGTGAACATGGCAAAGATTTTGGGCATATTCTGGGCCACGCCTCCCATCTCTTCCAGGATCAAAGTGTGAGTGCGATCGTAAGTCGCTCCCACTAAAAAGAAGAGACTAGCACCAATCAAGCCGTGAGAGACCATTTGCAGAACGGCACCACTCATTCCCAAATCCGTAAAGGAGGCAATGCCGATCAGGACAAAGCCCATATGGGAAATGGATGAATAGGCGATTTTTCGTTTGAGATTGCGCTGGGCAAACGAGGTGAGGGCCGCGTAAATAATATTGACGACACCCAGAATAATCAGAGCGGGAGCAAAATAGGCATGGGCATCAGGGAGTAACTCCACATTCATGCGAATTAACGCATAGCCTCCCATCTTTAGGAGGATTCCGGCCAACAGCATATGGACTGGAGCTGTGGCTTCGCCGTGGGCATCCGGTAACCAGGTATGTAGGGGCACAATTGGCAACTTGACTGCAAAGGCAACCAAAAAGCCCGTGTAACAGAGCAGTTGGAACGTTAACGGATAATCTTTTGCCGCTAGGGACTGCAGGTCAAAGGTGAGGTCGGGACCAAAGAAGGCCATTGCCAAAGCTGCTACCAGAATAAATAGGGAGCTGATGGCGGTATAGAGAATAAATTTCGTCGCTGCGTAAAGCCGTTTGTAGCCGCCCCAAATGGAGAGCAACAGATACACTGGCACTAATTCCAATTCCCAGACCAAGAAAAAGACCAGCAGATCTTGAACAGCGAACACCGCAATCTGACCACCGTACATGGCCAAAATCAAGAAATAGAAAAGTCTGGGCTTATAGGTAACGGGCCAGGAGGCCAGGATCGCTAAAGAAGTAATAAATCCCGTAAGCAAAATCAGGGGCATGGATAAGCCGTCTGCCCCAACAGACCATTGCACCCCTAGTTGGGGCAGCCAGTCGTAGTGTTCCACCATTTGCAGCCCAGACTCGGCAAAGTCGTACTGGGTGTAAAAGGCGTAGATCAATAACACAAAATCAATCAGGCCAATCACCAGTGCATACCAGCGAATGGGATCACCTTTACCCTTTGGATCTGGAATAAAGGGCAGGGCGACGGTGGCCATAATTGGGAAGAAAATCAGGGTTGACAGCCAAGGAAATGTATCTGGATTCATGAACCGCTATCTCTATTCAACGGATTGAGCAACGACGAGGAAAAAATGAAAAGACTTTAGATGACCGTGGCAATCGAGATCCCCAAGACTGCCATAAAGATGATGAACAGGTAGAACTGGATACGGCCACTTTCCAAGTACTTAAGCCCTTCCCCAGTCAATACTGCGAGGAATCCAGCGAAGTTAACGATGCCATCGACGACTTTGAAGTCAACCTCTAGAACCTGACGAGCAATCCGGCGACAGCCCTTGATGATGGTGCGCTCATAGAGGTCATCAATAAACCACTTGTTGAGGGAGAACTCATAGAGGGATGGGAACCGGTTTGAGATCGCAGCCGGATCCACTTTCCGAGTCCGGTACATCAGCGAAGCCAGAGTAATGCCGATTAAAGCGATACCGACGGAATTTCCGGCCATCAGCAGAAACTCGGACCATTCAAACTCAGCCGCTGCTTCAAGGGCTGCATTGGCTTCACCGGGAGCATAAATAAAAGCTTCAAACCGGTTGTTAAAGGGCATTCCTAGCAAACCGATGGCAATGGAGGGAATCGCTAACACCATGAGCGGCAAGGTCATGGTAATCGGAGATTCATGGGGTTCATCCGCATGGTGATGATCGTCATGATGATGAGCCTCTTGCTCAGCCACCATAGTCAACTCCCGGGGATCCATGGCGCCAGGGCCGAAGTTGAGGGCTGGAGATTTGCCATCAATCTGCTCACGCAAAGCATTGATATTACCCCGGAAGTCTCCTTCAAAGGTGGAGAAATACATCCGGAACATATAGAAGGCAGTCAGACCTGCCGTTAGCCAGCCCACCAACCATAAGGCTGGATTGGCTTCAAAGGCGGAACTGAGAATCTCGTCTTTAGACCAGAAACCCGCAAAAGGCGGAATACCGCAAATCGCTAGGCAACCGATTAAAAATGTGATGCCGGTATAGGGCATGTACTTGCGCAGGCCGCCCATCAGACGCATATCTTGGGCTAAAGCAGGGTTATGGCCCACCACCGCTTCCATACCGTGGATCACAGAGCCAGACCCTAGAAACAACATGGCCTTAAAGTAAGCATGGGTCATGAGGTGGAATAGACCTGCGGAGTAGGCACCGATGCCCATAGCCATCACCATATAGCCCAATTGGGAGATGGTGGAGTAGGCTAGACCCTTCTTAATATCGTTTTGAGTAACCGCAATCGTAGCGCCTAAGAAGGCGGTAATCGCGCCCGTCCAGGCAATAAACTGCATGGCGGTGGGGATGCCCGAGAATACAGGGAACATCCGAGCCACGAGGAAAACACCAGCGGCAACCATGGTCGCTGCGTGAATCAGGGCCGAAATGGGGGTCGGACCTTCCATGGCTTCGGGCAGCCAGACATGGAGGGGGAACTGGGCTGATTTAGCCATGGGTCCCATAAACACCAAAATAGCGAAGATGGCAGCCACCACCCCGCTGAGTTCACCGGTCGACACGAGGGACTGCAATCGCTCTCCCATAATGTCGAACTCAAAACTATTCGTTGCCCAGTACAGGCCTAAAATACCGAGCAGTAACCCAAAGTCACCGACTCGGTTTGTTACAAATGCTTTTTGGCAGGCGTTGGCGGCGGGCTTGCGGTCGTACCAGAATCCCACCAGCAGGTAGGAACACATCCCTACCAATTCCCAAAAAATATAAATTTGCACCAAGTTCGGGCTAACCACGAGCCCCAACATGGAGAAGCTAAATAGACTTAAATATGCATAAAACCTTACATAACCGGGGTCATGAGCCATGTACCCATCGGTATAGATCATCACCAGGAAGGCAACAGTGGTGACCACCACTAACATCAAGGAGGTCAGATGATCGATGGTATAGCCCATCGTCAGGTGAAATGCTCCTGCTGAGGCCCATTCAAAGGTCATCAGATAGGGCTCGTGACCTTGAATCTGACTCCATAAGATGGAGAAGGAGAGGACCATTGCCGCTCCCATCAAAGACACAATAAAGGCCGCGTTGATTTGACGGAGAGCGTTGGTTTGTTTGTTATAGGAAATTAACCCCAAACCTACGAGAAATGCACCGCCAAGTGGCAATACAGGGATAAGCCAAGCAAATTGATATAACGAATCCATCGTTGACGCTGTTTTCGATAAAAAACTTTACAGTTTGTAAAACATTTTACATTGTTACATATTGTCAGGCCCTTTTTCGACTGAGAAATCTTAAGATTAACCCATCGAATATGAGTCCCAAAGACTATTTGGGATATCTTGGAAAATTTTGGTTGTGAGCACTAAGGTATGTAAAGTTAGGTTACCCGGCAGACATTAGGGATGGAACAATCTTGCCGAGGGCTTTCTCTAGTAAGTTCAATGCTTCGGTGCGATCGCAAAACTGGTCAATTCGGTGAACCAGACGGCCCTGCTGGAATAGCAACAAACTCGGAATATTCGTGAGCCGATATTGGCTGGCAATGAGAAAATTTTCGTCGGCATTGATGGTGACAATTTTGAGTGCCGAACCGTAATCTGCTTGTACCTGGATCAGCATCGGCTCCACCCAACGACAGACTCCACACCAAGGCGCCCAAAAGCTAACTAGAACGGGCGTCTCAGATTGTAAAACGTCTGGGTTGAAAGTCTGGGTACTAGTCGTAGACAGCATGCTCAACGGTGTTTTAAACAAGAGATTTTATAAGCTGGGATCATGCTACCAGCGAACGTTGAATGCTGCACGCATCATTAAGGGATGGGCAATCCAAAATAGCCAAACAAAGCCAGCCACCCCGACATAGGCAGGCTTCAAAAACTCTTTTAGCTGGAAGGTTTGTTTGCCCTGGGCAATAGCTAGAAAGGGCACGATGGAGGTGCGCGCTTTGACCGCTGCAAAGGCATCTCCATAGCGTTTAGCCAAACGCTGATCGCCATGCCAGACGCCAAATAGGTGATAGCCAATCAATCCCAAACAGGTGGCTAGGGTAAAGGAGGTGCCCACCCAAAGTAAATGGGCGATGCACCAAATCACCTGGCCCACCATTTGGGGATGGCGACAAATGCGAATAATGCCAGTTTCGTAGAGATGGACCTGGGGCTTCTGGATGGCCGCAATTTCAAGCAGGTTAAACGTAGCAGGATAGAGAAAAATAAAGGAAATCGCTGATAAAGCCCAAATGAAGCTTTTTAAACCAGGGGTGCCCTGCAATTGCCAGAGCAACACCCCATCGTAGCGATGCTTAAGAAAATAGCCGATTACAATCACAGCGACGGTGATGCTGGCCAAGGCAAAAATCACGCGATAAAGTCGTGCCCCTAATTTTTTCTCTGCGGCCATCCGTAGGGAGGCCAAGCCGCTATGGGTTAACCCAAAGCCGCCCAGTAAGGCCAACATGATGAAGTGAGAGGGAGCAAACCAAGAATGGGGATCAGTGGACATTTCGAATCATACTCAAACAGACTGCCAAGACGTGTCCCCCCGGATGAGGCGAATTTGGGCCAGAGTAAAGATTACCGGAATGACGCGCCCGTAGTTGGTTGCGATCGCACGCCAACCCAGGTCTGCAAACAAGCCAATCCACAGGGCTGAACTCACTACCGTCAACGCCCCACGCATCACGCCATATCGAGCTGCATTCCAAGCCATACCGCGCCGTGCTGCTTGCACCGCGATTTGTCCTTCGATTTGGGGGGCTGCTTGTCGAGCCACTTGATACACTGCCATCTGAGCCGCAAATTGCCGCGCCAGATGCTTTAACAGCAACGGGCGCAACACTGATGATACGGCTAAAGCGCTGCTTCCTTCCAGCAGCCATCGTCGGAGATCCGTTTGGCAATTAACGGGTAAAGGCGTTCCAGGGGCCTCAGCCAACACTTTTTGGATTCGCTGTTGCAGCTGCTCCTGCTGATTCTCTGGTAGCTTTTGCCAAACTTCCTTGATCAGGTTCAAATAGATTTCAGCTTCCAAATCTGTAGTGGATAGGGTGGGGGAATATTTTATCTTCAAGTGACGGCTAACCTGAACCAGAACCTGGCGATAGCTCAAGGTTTCCGTTTGCCCTTTGAGGACTGTAAACCCGTCGGCGGCTACAAAGCGAAAGCGGTTTTCGATGGTTTCTAACCACTCTTGGCGACTAGCGGCTTGTACCTGATCCGGGGTGGGTTCTCGCAGGTAATCAAGGGGGTTATATCGGCGCCGAAACAGCAAATCCGTCAGGTCCTGCAATTCTTCTTCCGTCGCTAATTCTAGTGCCTGCCTCAGCTCGTTCATGCCTAGGGTCCTGATGGTCTCTACTTTTTACGATAGCGTACAGATTTGAGAGCTGATCCCTAGGGAGCGCCAACGGCCAATGTCCCCTGATCGCCATCTAACTGCGCGGGAACACCCACGGGTAAAGCTGCGTTGGGAGCGCCATGGCCAAAGGGTAACCCCGACACAATGGGGATACCTAAATCCCCCAAGCGATCGCGAAGGACTTCTTCCACCGTTAAGCTAGGAATCCCGGTAGGGGCTTCGCAATCGCTAAAGCGCCCTAGGGCAATACCTTTGACCTGCTTGAATACCCCACTCATCCGCCATTGGGTCAGCATCCGATCCAGCCGATAGGGCGCTTCCCCCACATCTTCTAGGGCTAAGATCACCTGGTCTAGCTTCGGGCAGAGAGATGTTCCTAAGATGTGGGTTGCCACTGTTAAATTGCCGGGTAATAAGATGCCAGTTGCTTTGCCCTGGCCCCAGCCTTTACCCGTTAGGGCGGGGATAGGGCGGCCAGAGAGCCAATCAAACAGTCTCTGCTGGGACCAGTCGGGTTCCTGGACCAAGGTGGTCATCACCGGGCCGTGAACACTAGCAATCCCCTGAGTGGCCAGTCCCCAGAGCAGAGCCGTCACATCGGAAAAACCCACCAGCCATTTGGTAGGGGTAGGGGGCCATTGCCAGTCTTCTAAAAGTCGAGCGCCGCCATAGCCGCCCCGTCCACAAAAAATGCCGGAGTAGTTGCCTTTGAGTCCTTCGATTAGGGCTTGTCTGCGCTGAGTATCGGTGCCAGCGAGATAGCCCCACTGGGCGGTGATGTTCGGGGATAGGCGGATGGTGTAGGAGTGAGATCGCAACACCGCAACACCTTGATCAAAATCCTGCCGCTCCCGGAGGGTGCCACTGGGCATTGTCACCCAAAGATCATCACCGGGTTGTAAAAAAGGAGGGAGCTGACAAGGCTGCATGGATTTATTGATCGGGTTGAGACAGGATTTTAACAAACCATTGCTCCAGGCGCTGGGC
This sequence comes from Acaryochloris marina MBIC11017, assembly GCF_000018105.1. GTDB lineage: Bacteria > Cyanobacteriota > Cyanobacteriia > Thermosynechococcales > Thermosynechococcaceae > Acaryochloris > Acaryochloris marina. The sequence goes on along the minus strand of NC_009925.1, from coordinate 2,516,647 downwards.
AAAAGCCGTCAGAGAGTACTCCTGCTCGGCCTGTTGGCGACAGATCTGTCGATCAATCTCAGGCAGTTTGTGAATGGCCTCCACTAAGCCATCGACACTATCGGGTTCGACGAGCCAGCCTGTTTTTCCTGGCTGGACAATTTCTGCGGGACCGCCTCGATGATAAGCAATCACTGGAACGCCACAGGCCAAGGCTTCAATCACAACATTGCCAAAAGCTTCCACCCAGCGAGGGGTCACGAGCAATCCCCGGCTATGGCGCAAGACTTCTTGCATTGCTGTGGTCTCCAGAAACCCTAGATAGTCAATGTTAGCGTTGGGAAACTGGGCCTGAATGTGGTCAAAATAGGCTTGATCTTGAATATGGCCCATAATTTTGAGAGCTTGCCCCGTTTGGTCGACGGCAGCGACTGCATCTTCTAAGGCTTTCTCGGGAGCAATCCGCCCCAGCCAACATAAATAGTCCTCTGGCTCAGGGGTGAATTGGTAAAGGTCTAAATTAAAGCCATTGCCGACGGGATAGCAGTGCTGGGCAAAGGGAAAGGTATTGGCCTGGGCTTGAGTATGGACGCCAATCGTATGGGGAAACTGATCGGCCATTTGACCGATAATTTGATCCATCGCATCCGAAAGCGACCCCATACTGATCAGATGGGCAACAGGTGTGTTTAAGAAGGGCGTTAAGTACAGAGGCAGCCAATCGTAGGCAAAGTTGATAATCAGGTCAAACTCAGACTGCAGAGCCAAAACCTGCAGCCACATATTGGCGAGAACTGAGTTTTCAGGAAGATGAATAGGGGTCTGGCGAGTTTGGGTTTGGGCTGGAATCTGGGGCGCTCCAGCCACGGTGATCACCTCATCTTGGGGCAACTGAGATTGCTGAGGTGCAACTACCTGGATGTGGTGGCCCTGCTGGGTTAAGGCATCCAGCATATTCAGGAGCGTCAGTTCTACTCCTCCCCCAACCCCAGATCCTAAAGGTCCTAGAGGAGTAGAGACAAATAGTAATCGATAGGATTGACCCGCAGCAATCAACGAGAAAGACCGATTGTATGACCTCAGCAGTCTAACAGAGTTAAACCACTACGGGAATGGGGATTCGAGAAAAAATTAACCGATGGATGAGAGGCTCAAACCATCGGTATATTGAAGGGCATAATATGGAATGATCCAGCCTTATGCAGCAGGATTGAGAGTAGCCTTCTCTTGACTGAGGGCCGTTACCACTTCGTCTACTTCATGGGGAGATAAGTGAGTCAGTTCTTGCACCCAGAATCGCAGCAGTTCTGTTTGGTCGGTATTGTCGCAGATAGTCATCATGTCAGACTCCGTTAGCTTCGATACCCATGAAGTATATCTATGCTTGCTATAAATCGGTTGTAGGCTGTGCTACAGCTTCATGAAAAATTGTGTAATCCTATTTACAATCATTCGATTAATGACTAGTTTTTGCTTCTGAAAGACTTATCTAGCGCTTTGCTAAGACATTCCTAAAACAGTGTTAAAGGGCACCCTATTTCTCTAGCCAGTCAATTACTGTGAGATATGGTTACACTAAATGCATGAACCAGAAACTCCTTTGGATGACCTAACTGCAGTATCAAAATACTGTCGTTTGCTCAGTTAAACACATAGATAAGAGTGGTTGAGAATTGACCTATGACCAATATCCAAGAAAAAATTGAAAAAGAGCTAGAGCAAGCCCGAGAAACTTGTGATACTAGCGGTGCCACTTCTGGTGAGTGTGCAGCAGCCTGGGATGCTGTAGAAGAGCTGCAAGCCGAAGCCTCCCATCAGCGTAAAGGTAATAACGAAGATAAAAACTCCCTTGAGCAATATTGTGATGATAATCCTGATGCTGCTGAGTGTCGGATTTACGATGACTAATTGCGCCGGTTTTCAGGTATTGATTCATTAGCTTCTTCGAAAAGGCAACCTCACTGAGGTTGTCTTTTTTCTGTCAGGGCTTAGGAGGTGTATATGTCTGTATGGACTGAGATTCAGCGCCAGATTAGTCAAATACAAGGGAAAGACTTTGCGATCGCAACTCGCAATTCTGTGGGCGGTGGCAGCATCAATCAGGCCTATCAGGTGAGTGACGGTCAGGAGCACTATTTCGTCAAACTCAATCAGGCCAGCAAAGTGGCGATGTTTGAAGCAGAAGCAGAGGGCCTCAAAGCCATGCAGGCGTCCCGCAGTATTCGGGTGCCGAAGCCGATAGGATGGGGCGCTGCCGAAGGACAAAGCTATATCATCCTGGAATGGATTCCCTTAGGCCATGGCGATTCCCAAGCGTGGTTTGCGATGGGGCAACAACTGGCCGCGATGCATCGCCAGGCTCATGATCAAGGTTTTGGCTGGCACCAGAACAACACGATTGGCGATACCCCTCAGCGCAATCCTTGGACTGAGAATTGGGGAGAATTTTTTGCTGAACATCGCATTGGCTATCAGCTCCAGCTGGCTCAACGACATGGCGGGCATTTTCGCCAGGGGGATGCGCTTGTGGATAAAATTCCTGCACTGTTGACTCACCCTGTCGCGTCCTCTTTAGTTCACGGCGATCTGTGGTCAGGCAATGCAGCCTTTAGTCAGGCCGGAGAACCAATTATTCTAGACCCTGCAACCTACTATGGCGATCGAGAAGTCGATCTTGCCATGACTGAGCTGTTTGGGGGATTCCCGCCAGCATTTTATCGGGGGTATCAAGCGGCTTGGCCCCTAGCCGAAGGCTATCAACAGCGTAAAACTCTCTACAATCTGTATCACATCCTGAATCACTTCAATTTATTTGGTGGTGGATATGCATCACAGGCCCAGGGAATGATTGAGCAGGTTTTAACAATGTGCTAGAGCAAAATTGGTCGGTACTATTACTGAGTTGATTTTGGGTTTGCCGAATAAACCGATCGAGGAGTTACGGGTTTCTACCGCTGTCGGTACGAGGACGGCCTAGCTAGGTTAGAGGAGAAGTCTTCAGAGTGACGATTTTACTTCATTAAGACTCAACTCTGACCACAATGATAGGAATGTGATTAACAATGCCCCTTACTTTAGAGACAGCTGCACCGACCCTTGAGCAATCTGTAGCCATGGAAACCCGTATGGAAGATGCCTTAAGCCAAGCTCGTGAAACGTGTGCGAGCGAAGGCGCGACTTCCAAAGCCTGTGCAGTTGCCTGGGATATCGTCGAAGAGCTCCAAGCTGAATATTCTCACAAGAAAGTACAAGAGCAGCCTTCTCAGTTTGAAGACTTTTGTGATGATAACCCTAATGCAGAAGAGTGCCGCGTTTACGACGTTTAAGGTGGCCGCACTTTATCCCATATTGGGCATTGAATAGAAGCGGAGGCTAGATTGGAGTCTCTTCTCAATTCACTTCCGCTTGCTGATGTCCTCGAAACTGAGATCGCACTCACGATTAAAGTGGCTAGCCCTTCTCTATGCCGCCTTGTTTGGCTGGATATTGGTTTTAGCCTATACCGGAAATTTACCGTCTCAACTGGCTATCATTCCCTACTATGACAAGTTGGGGCATGTCATTCTCTATGGCTTGGCTGCCTATCTAGGCCATCGTTTATTACATCCCTTTACCCTACGATTAGGCCGTTATCGTTTACCCCTATGGGTACTCGCGTTTAGTGGATGGACCTTAGCCGAAGAAGGGGCTCAGTTTTTTGCCCCGACTCGCTCCTTAGATGCGCTAGATCTAGTATGTAGCGTGCTGGGAATTTTGGTGGGATACTGGCTGGCCCGGCACCAACTGTCTCAGCATTCTGGTGCCTCGCAGCCTGTTTCAAAGCGTTAATACCAAGATAAAAAGCCCCGCAACTCTAGTCGTGGGGCTTTCTGAAATTGTGGTGATGTTTCCTTGGCAGAAAGACATCTGATTCTAGTTATGCCCTATTAGGGGGACGGATCTACCGTCCTAAACCCGTTTTCTGCATGACTTTGATGTAATTTCTGCGTGATTGTGTAGAATGCAGCTGTTTTATATGGCTATCGCTGATTCATAGTTAGCAGCCGGTTGATAGTCAGCATGAAGTTTAATTTGGTAGCCAATTACGTCCACCAGATGTTTAACGGTTTTAATCTGGGTCGTGGCTTGATGGGGGAATTTAATATCAAAAACTTCTTCTAGATCTCGCAAAATCTGAGTCAATTCCTTCTCATCAGCGAAATCTGCAATACGACTCGCCATACTGACTCGATGGGCATTGACATCTGTATAGTTGCAAATGATGGAGCAAGTCTTCAGGAATATCCATCTCACAGAGTCTACATTAGAACGGATGGGGGTTTTAGGCTGAGGTTGCCGTTCTTGTCTTTCGAGAGGTTTAGCAGCAGAAAACTGGCGTCTTTTCCGTTTCAGATGAATCGTAACCAAATCACGAACCATGGATAGCTCAACTTTATGGCCGCTGTAGGTATAGATTTTAGTCGCGATCTCCCAAACTAACTGATCTCGCTTGGATTCCAGATGTTCTAAATCTTGGCTAGTTTCTACATGATGATTCTCTAAATCATTATTGATGACCATCTTGAGAATACTAAGTGTATATTCCTGATCTTTCATTATTGAAATCCCCCTTTAGTAGTTGACAGACCTATCACTTGCACATATTGGTTTACGCGGTTAATTCCTTTGACAGGATCATTTGAGTAGTACTAAGCAACTCACTAGGCATAGATATGATGGGTGAGTGTCTGTATTTTGCTGCTAGCGTTTCGCAGACTTGTGTGTGTCTGAGAGACAACTTGGTTTGAATTTATATCACACTGACTGATGAAGAATCGGTAGGTTTTGAATCAATTCCAGCAACATCTATTGATTAGATAGGTGTTGGTATCAGTGAGATTTGCCTGCTTATGGGGTGAGACTTTGAGTCGGACCTACATAAGTTGGCAATTGTAATTCTAGCGTGCATAATTCTTGCATAATATCGAGAATTTTTGGAGAAGACGGCTGTAACTCCTGGTGGCTTACGGGCAATGAGTGTGGTGGCCTCTGAGAGAAGTTGCATAGGTTGGAACCCTTGAACAAAGTGATCGCTTCTGGAATCGGTAGAGAGGGCCAATAGTGATCTCTTTGATAATGCACAAATTTGAGCGTTCGAAAGGCATCAAACCAAACCCTTAGGTAAAACTGAAAATGCGGAAAATCCTGACATTGCTGGAAAGCTTGTTGGAGGGCTTGATCCACTTTGAGATGCAGTAAGGTTTCTAAGAGCGAAGGCGCTAGATGTTGTTGCTGCCACCAGGCTTGGAAACTCATCGTGACGTCAGGGAATGCATGGGGGCGCAGCCCTTGCCATAAGTGTTGTTCTAAGGCCAGCCAACGCTGTAGTTCTCCAAAAATTTGAGGGTGATAAAGGTGAAAACCTGGATCTTGGGACAGTTTAACCATTGCCGCTCCCGTGCCAAAAGGAACCCGATGGGATAACCGGGAAGACAGGACGACCGTCGGTTGTTTTAAGCGAATAACCTGTCCTGTTTTGGCCAGCTTATTGAGCATGTAGAAATCTTCCGCCGCTTGACGTTTGGGGAAACCCCGAACTTTGGCGTAGTGCTCCGCATTGATTTTTAACAAACTACCAATGGTTTGAAAAGCGTAGGGCGAACCGGCTTGAGCTAAGCCGAGAACGTAATATCGAAGAGAAATTTCATATTCCAGAATATCGGGATGGTGGGGATGGTGGCGGAAGGGATAAATGGCGACCGCCACGTCTGGGCCAAAGTTGGGGGTGGCAAAGTAATCTTCCGGTAACTGCACATCACCATCGCTACAGTAAATCCAAGGGGTTTGGATGGTCTGGGCGGCAATACAGGCCAGGGCAATATCACTACCAATTTTGCGGGCTAGCCCCACCCCCTGCTTGGGAGGTAGTTGTCGAGAAGAAGTGCAGCAATCGATGAGCAGCAAGGTATTTCCCGAGGGGTTGTTCACTACCGTAAACGGGAGCTGGGGGTGCGGTTGAAATTGTGCGAGAAACGCCTGGGTTCGCTGGATTTCCGCTCTATTTGCATCCTCTGAAGCATTGACTACTGCAACCACCAGCGTATGGTGAGTGCTGTTGGGCAAGATGCTCTCTAGGCAGTCGAGAGCTTCATCAAAAAGGGGAAGGACAAGAACATATTGATAGGTCTGGTCGAGGGCTGAGAGCCACTCGACTTGAATCATACGGGCAATAGGTTCGGCATAGTGGTCTAGATAGCGGCGGATGGCCTTAGAGATCATGAGGGGGCAGAAGCATAGAGAAGGATCGGAGACCACCGCACAATAGCGTGTCTGCTTTCGCCATAACAAGCAGAATGCTGCCTCCTATCCTCTAATGCAGCATGGCCCGATGGGGTAATTGATTCAAAATCTTCATTTCAGTCGCTAAGAGTTCATCTAGACGAGCCTGTAGGGCTACATTTGGACAATATTGTTCTGCGAGTTTGAAAAATAAGTTTGCATGCCTGGCCTCTGAATGGGCAATGGCTTGGTAAAAGCCTTTTAACGGTCCACTCGGCAAAGCTAAAGCAATTTTAGTGAAGCGTTCTAGGCCCCGAGCCTCAATAATTCCGGCGACCAGGAGCCGATCGAGAAAGTAATTTTCGGAGCCTTTACGAATCAGACCTCGCAGTTGATTGACGTAGGGGTCTTTGGCATCGGGAGGAATAGTTAAGTGGCGTTCTCGGATTAATTTGAAGACATCGCGATAATGGCTCAACTCCTCAATGGCTAAGTCAATCATGGCCGCCACTAGGTCTGGCTTGTCAGGATAGTGGGCTGCAAGGTTGAGGGCGACCCCAGAGGCTTTTTTCTCGTTGGCGGCATGATCGAGCAGGAAAGTGTCAAAGTCTGCCAGAACCGTTTGCAGCCAAGCGTCTGAACTATCGCAATGTAGGTGAATGGTCACACAGACGTCCTCTGTTTGAATTTATTTATTATCCCCATTGTTGGTCAGGATGCCAGCTTGTAGACACCGGATAGCGGTTTGAAGATTGGACCGGGCCATGGCCTCATACCGTTCTTGAAAATAAGCGGTTTGATAAAGATGGGGGCGTTGCGCAAAGGTTTCTAATATCTGACTCCGCTGCTGACAGTATTCGGTAATTGGCACCCAAGCGTATTCCTGGCGAATCTGAGTTTCAAAATCGGCAAACGTCTGGGTATTTTGGCCGAGGATCGCTAAATCAATATCGACCATCAATGCAGTATCTGGATGGTCATGGGTGGTATGAGTCGCAGTGGCCATAATCAAATGATGAACTTGATGGCATACGTTCACTGCAACCCCTGCGGTCTGTAAAAAATGGACGGCCCAGTCGGCGCTATCTTGCTCGTTTTGGTTGGACTGGGTTTGATAAACAGCATCGTGAAACCAGAGAGCCATTTCTAAAATGGCAGGGGCTTGAGCTAATACTTTCACCCGATCTAAGTGATCTAAGCAAGCATCTATATGAGTGGCTGTGTGATAGTAACGGTGGGGCTCGCTATAGGCGCAAACTAACTGCTGGTATGTGTCCAGAGAGGGCTGACCTGCCAAGTCATGCATTAAGGTTTGCCAACGTTGCTTGTCCATGAAGGGTGAAGACCTCAGGGGGCTAATATCTAGCCTACGCCAAGAAATTCCAGTGCTATGCTGATTCCATTCAGGGTTTGTAGCAGTGGATTAAACACGATTCATGGTTGCTTCCACATCCCTCTCAGAACAACATGCTGTGGTGATTGGTGGCAGTATGGCCGGGCTGTTGGCTGCTCGGGTGTTGCTGAACCACTTTGGCCGAGTCACGGTATTGGAACGCGATCGCATCCCTGATCAGCCCAAACCCCGGTCAGGCGTACCCCAATCCCATCATGTCCATATTCTGCTCACTCAAGGTCAACGCATTTTAGAACAACTGTTTCCAGGCTTGGAAGCAGAACTAGAAGCCGCAGGTGCTCCTCAGGTCAACTGGACTCATGATTTACGGTGGTTTAGCATCTGGGGTTGGTCTTATCAGACGTCTTCTGATCTGAATACTCATCCTTGTAGCCGTATATTACTTGAGTGGCTGATTCATCGACGACTAGAGCAATATGACCATCTAAAATTTTTAACCTCGACTCAAGCGATTGGCCTGGTGATGAATGCCCAAAACACCATAGTTACGGGTGTTCAAATTCAAACTGAGCAGGGACTTGACACCCTGAAGGCAGACCTAGTGGTCGATGCGAGTGGACGGAATTCTGCCTTACCGAAATGGTTAACTCAGTTAGGATATGCTGCACCGACTCAAACGATGATCAACTCCTTTTTAGGGTATAGCAGTCGTTGGTATCAGATCCCTGAGGGTTGGGAAGCCCCTTGGAAGGTGATGCTCATTCACACGAAACCCCCAGATCATCGTCGAAGTGCTGTGCTGTATCCCGTTGAAGAAAATCGGTGGGTTGTGACCCTTGCGGGCGTGGGCCATGACTATCCCCCCATCGATGAAACAGACTTCCTCCACTTTGCCCAAAGTCTTCGGAGTCATGAAATCTATAATGCCATCCAACAAGCTCAACCCTTAAGCCCCATTTATAGCTACCGACGGACTGACAACTGCTGGCAACATTATGAAGACTTGCAGCGTTTCCCAGGCCATCTAGTCGCGATAGGAGATGCGGTTTGTGCTTTTAATCCAGTTTATGCTCAGGGGATGACGGTAGCAGCATTGGGTGCTCAAACGTTGGACCAATGTTTGAGTCTAATGGTTCAAAAGCAAAAAACTGCGTTGCAAGGTTTTCCCTCAAAATTTCATAAACAGTTGGCCAAAATGTTAGAAGTACCATGGCTGCTGGCCACGAGTGAGGACCTGCGATGGCCTACTACGGTAGGATCCACACCTAACTGGCAAACTCGCCTGATGCATCAATACCTTGATTTAGTCGTTCGGGCTTCTTTAAATCGTTCTTACGTCAGTCAAACGTTTTGGGAAGTGATGCACATGGTGAAGTCTCCAAAAGTGCTATTTGATCCCCGAATTTTCTTACCTGCTTTAGGACTGGGCTAGGTGATGTGCTGTCTTGACTACGACTGAATCCTTAATGTTCTACTCGCACCTTATTGGGGGTGAGCTGTAAGTAGAGTCCTGGTACCACTAATAGGGCGATTAACGTGGCGGCGATCAGACCAAAGATGATGGCCATACAGAGGGGGAACCATTCTGCTTCACTGAAGGCCAACGGGAGTAGCCCAATCACCGTGGTAATAGAGGTGGTCAAAATGGGACGCAGGCGATCGCTCGCACCCAAGGCCGCCGCTTGGCGGACCTCTAACCCCTGTTTACGTCGTTCATTCATGGTCTCTACCATCACAATGGCATCATTGACCACAATCCCCGTTAAGGAAATGACGCCAATGGCGGCTGGAAACGAGAAGGGTAAATTGAGGAAATAAAAGCCAATAAAGGTTCCGGTTAAGGCAAACGGAATCGTGAGAATAATAATCAAAGGCTGAGAATAAGAGCCAAATTGCAGCACTAACACAGCAAAGACCAAGAAGATGGCGACCACCAACATCTGACCTGCGGAGCCAAAGGTTTCACCGCTAGTCTCGGCATCGCCGCCGAAACTATATTGATAGCCTTGGGGCCAGGTTTTTTGCATTTCCTGGAGTTTCGGCGTTAGCTTGGCCAAAATATCGGCATCGTATACCCCAATGCCCGGAATGTTTTTGGCTAAAACCGTGACTGTGCGTTGGCTCTTGCGATGGGTAATGGATAAAGGCACGGCTCCAGGGGCGGGTTCTAACACGGCTTCAGCCGGAATGGTTTTCCCATCAGAAGTCACAAACCGAATGGTTTGAAATTCATCTTGGCGAGACGGTCCACCGACTTCTCCCTGGCGGGAGGGCCAAAGCGTACTCATATGGATCTCTAGATCTTCTTCCCCACTGCCAATCGGAAAGTCACCAATATCGTTATCAATCATTAAATAGCGGCCTTGAGAGGCCAGCTCGCTTTGGCTCAGACCATAGAAGTCCAGGGCTTCTCGCTTCGGAATCAGTTTGTAGTCTTCTCGCAAGTTGCCGAGGTCATCTCGCACATCCATCGTTCCTGGAATCTCTCGCAAGACTTGCTGTACCTGCACAGAGATTTCTCTCAGTACCTGCATGTCTTCTCCACTAATGGCCACTTGAATGGGATCGACGCCGCCCCCCGCGCGCTCATATTGGACGGCGAGGGTGGAACCAGGATAGTTGCGGAGGATCTCGTTTTGGAGTTGCGATCGCAACTCCCGCGCATATTCAAAAGACTGACGTTGACGTTGGTTGGACTCGACAAAGATGACGGAGAAGCCCACAAAATAGTCAGCATTACCGGGCTTCAATTCCCCGGAAGAGACTAGGCTGCTGCGTTTGCCCACTAGCTTGACCACACTTTTGAAGACGGGTTGACCATCTGGATCGCGATAGGCCAGCAGCAAATCTCCCATTTGATCGGCGACGGTTTGGGAGCTTTCGAGAGTTGTGCTGGGGGCTAGTTCTACATTCAGACTGAGCTTAGTGCCGTCATTTTGGGGGAATAGATTGGATGGCAAGGAGGTAAACAAAACACAGGCAAAGACAAAGAGTCCGACTGCCCCCAAGGACCAGAGCCGAGCCACGGCCTTATTAGGAACGGTCATGGCCAGACTCCAGTCTGCAAAGCGGGCCGAGGCCACTTCTGTCATCCGATCCACCAAGGTTTTATTCGATCCACCTTTGACATTCCCCAGCAAAAACTTGGATAGGGGAATCACCACCAGTAGGGACAGGAAATAGCTGATCACCAAACAGGTAATCGCGCTAATGGGAATCAGGCGAATAAATTTGCCCATGGTGCCGGAAATCGCCATCAAGGGGGCGAGGGCCAAGATGGTGGTGAGCTGTCCTGCAAAGGCGGGTCCAGCATAGGCTTTAACGGTCCGCAATGCTGATTCTGAAAATCCCAAACCTTCGACAAAAATGCCGTCATGCATGCCTTCCAGCATCAAAATAAACACATCCACCAGCAGCCCGAGGGCCAGGATCATGCCAATTAACACCATGGAGTTGAGGGTTTGTCCCCCTAACCAGAGGAAGAAGATGGCACCAATAAAGGTTAGGGGAATGGCTAAACCCGCAATCAGCGCTTCTCGCCAGGTTAGGGCCACCAGGAGAATAATAAAGACAAAAAAGGAGGCTTGACCGACATTACTGAGCAAATTGGCGAGTTCATCATTAATGGTGATCGCATCGTTGTTCAGAATCCGATATTCCATCCCGGCTGGCCAAACCTTGGGATTTTGGCTGGCGTCGTCTAAGGTTTGTAGGGCATCAGTAATCACTTGAATGGTGTCACTGCCAGCAACTTTGACGATGTCTAAGGTAATGGTGGATTGGAACGGCTGATTTTCCCAACTGAGAAAGGCTCGATTGGTTTCCCGCTCTAAATCTCGCCGCACATCCGCCACTTCTTCTAAGCGGACAATTCGGTTGTCCGTTAATCGAGCCACGGGCAGAGATTTAAGATCCTGAATGCTGCGAAATCGTCCGAACATTCGGACCTGAGCCCCAATGGCATCATCTCGAACCCGATCCCAAGACGCATCTTGATTGCCCCCTTGAATGGCGTTTCGCACCTGTGTAGAGGCAATGCCTAAGCTGGTCAGACGGCTGGGAATCAGCTGGACATGAATAACCTCATCCCGATTACCTGATAGATTGACTTCTCGCAGGTTTTTAACCGACTCTAAGATGTCTTTGAGATCTTCTGCGGTTTGACTTAAGGTGGCGGCGTCTAGGTTGGGGCCAAATAGGCCAATCGTTAAAACTGGCGCATCTTGTTGAGACACTTGGACAAAATCGGACTGCTCGCGCCCTTCGGATTCAGCAGGAAGTTCTGGCTCTGCATCATCGACTTTACCTCGCAGCTCTTGAATCGATGAGGCCACCGGGGCTTCTGCTCGAAACTCAACATCGATAATGGAATAGGAATTGAAGGTGGCACTTTTAACATCCTTCAAGCCTTGTAGGGACTTAATTTCCTTTTCTAGTTTGTCCGTGACTCGGTTTTCAATGGTCTCGGCATCGGTGCCGGGCCAAGCAGTGGTGATATTGGCTCGGGCAATTTTGATATCGGGGTCGGATTCTTTGACCATGGAGACATACCCCATCAGGCCACCCATCACCAGCAAAAAACACAGCAGAATCCCAAACACCTGACGGGTAAAGAAAAACTGAGCCAGTGGAGAGGCGTTCTCTAACTCGGAAGCGCCATGCACGGGGGCATCCCGAACGTCCAGGGTAGTTGGCCGATCCTCTGTTTGCATGGGGTTTATCCTTGCGGTGTAGTGCGGTAATGCAATCTGCTGACTTAGGCCGGATCTTCAATATCGACAACATCGACGGGAGAATCATTCACCAGTCGATTACTGCCTTCGGTGACCACCAATTCACCGGGCTGTAGTCCCTGAGCAATCGAGATCCGATCTAACCCTTCAATATCTAAAACCACAGGACGCTGCTCCACTCGGCCCGTCTCCTCATTGACAACAAACACATAGGATTTGCGATCGCGGGTGATCACGGACCCAAAGGGCAACGTAATGGCTTGGCTTCTGGATTGAGCAGCAATCCAGGTTTGCACACGGGCTCCTAGGCGTAAGTTCTCTCGCCCTTCTGTGATCCGAACCCTCACTTGGACGGCTCTGCCCCCAGGAGTGACCGCTGGCGTGACGGAAAACACCTTGCCTCGAGCTTTAGACACACTAACGAGATTGCTTTGATTGAGCCCTTGGACAAAGGCTTGGCTAATATCGTCATCTAAGGCAACATAGGCGGGTTGATTGGGGCGCAGCAAACTCCCTTCTGAGGCGGGAAGTTCAAAGGCAACCTCAAAACTATTGGGGTCAACCACCACAATAGGGACGGATTCGATAGCAGCTTGATAACTGGTGGCGGACTGTACTCTGGAAGGACTCCAATATTCTCCTTCCCGAATATTCATATAGGCGACAATGCCATTGATGGGAGACACGAGCTGCGTATCTTCCCTGGCAATCACTGTGTTTAATAATCGAGCTTGGTTGGAGACCACCCCTGCCTTGGATACGGCAATTTGATCTTGGGCCGTTTTGACATTTTCTTGGGCTACCTTGACCCCAACTTGGGCCTGAATAACGCGGTTATTGTAGGTATCCCGTTCCGTCGCTGGAATCACTCCCTGTTTGTACAAGGTTTGTCGTCGTTTGGCTTCTATTTTTGCGAGTTCTAGGTCAGCTTTGGCTTGCCTGAGATTGGCTTCTGTCTGACGTAAGCTGGCCACCGCCTGCTCTTCTGTACGTTTGGCAACTTCGCGATCGGCGGCAGCGGCTCGAATATCGGATTGATATTTGCGATCATCCAGGGTTGCGAGTAATTGACCTTTACCCACGCGATCGCCTTCTCGCAGGAAGCGGCCATTGATTTTGGCGAGTTGGGTGACTTCTCCACTGGATTCAAAAATCAGTTGTTTGTATCGTTCTGCTCTCACATCGCCATCCGGGCTGGTGACCCAACGGCGAATCGGTGAGAGTTGAGCCCGCACTGCCCGCACCGGTAATTTGGCTGTAGACGTGGTTTCAGGTTCCGATACGGCCGGAGACTGACTGTTGTTGTAGAGTCGCCATCCGAACAACCCTGCAATCACCAACATGACGAGAATGGCAATGGGCCAGGGAGATTTTTTACTAAATACTGAAGGTCTGGAGTGGGGGGGCTGCTTGTCTCCAGGGACTTGAATATCTAGTTCCAATTGAGAAGGAGTATCAGTATTAGCCAAATCTCCTGTATCCTTTGGCGTACGTTCATCCGTCTTCATGTGTTTCGTTCCATGTTGATAGGATTATGCCGCTGGTTGAACCCATAAGGCTGATGTGATAAAGCTTATAGCTATTACTTTACGGGATTTCTATAGCATTACAAACCGTATACAGATATCGCAATAAAGATGATTCAAACAGTAGGAGAGACTTCAGGGTTGATCTACTTTCTGAGACAAGTAACCACCCACCAGAATGGCGATGAATACTGTAGGGTAGAGCTGACCAATGATCGCTTCTGTATCCGTGAGCACAATGGCTAACGTACTCACGGGAACAATATCGCCAAACCCGAGGGTTGTTAATGTCGTAACGCTAAAGTGAATGGGTTGTAAATAGGAACCGGGCTGAATTAAAGTTGCCGAAAAAGCATGGGGATTGAGGGTTGCAACCATGCCATAGAATAATGCCCAGATAAAAGCAAGCAGAAAGTAGGCGCAAATGCCTCCCCTAATCGTATCCATAGTGATGGTGGTGACCGTAATAATTTCCCGCATAATTAACAACGCGGCTACCCCCAAATAGAGGACATAAATGGATTGAGCAAGCAGAGAAAACGGTAAGGTTGCAGTTGTAGTCCATCCCACTCTGGGGCCTAATTGCAGAGAGAACGCTAAGACCGCAATAAAGACATATGCCCAAAACAGTTTTGGGGGGAGCGAAAAACTTTTAACAATCACAACCATCACGTACAGCAGTAGCAAGGCCGAGATGAGACTGCCTAGTCCACCCTGTAAAAAGGGAGTGACTAAATAATTGGCAATCAGCACCCCAAAAAGCTGTCGATATTTGTGTTGCGATGGAGATGGCAAATACATGGGTCTTTAGGAATGGCGATGACGTGAACCCCTATATTCGGACAGGGCAATAGATGAATTAAGCGCTATCCTCCTTATTCATACAATAGTGATTGTTCTGTTGTCTCCACTGCTGCTCATATTCACAGGGTGTCAAATACCCCAGTGATGAATGAATCCGCTTATGCATATACACATCTTCTAGAAACTGCTCAATGTGCTCATACGCTTCAGTAAAATTTCGATAGTCTGATAAATCGACCTCTTCTTCTTTTATCGTTCTCATCAATCGCTCAGCATAGCCATTTTGCCAAGCCTGTCCCACCTCGGCCATACTGATTTGCACTTGGTGTTGTTGGAGCAATTGCATATAGGCTGCAGCGGCATACTGAACCCCTTGGTCAGAATGGTGAATCTCAGGCGTTGCCCGCTCCAACGCCTTGTTCAACGCCCTCAACGTTAGTTGCTGGTCGATATGGCGGGACAGATGCCAGCCACGAATGGCGCGAGTAAAGACATCCATCACGACGGCCAAATAGACAAACTCCTGCTGTAAGCGAATGTACGTGATGTCCGCCACCCACACCTGCTCAGGATGGTCGATGGAGAGATTCAACACTCGATTGCCATAGCGAGGGAACGAATGTTCGCTATTGGTGGTGCGTTTGCGTTTGACTTTGGTCTTGGCCATAATCCCTATCTGTCGCATTAGTCGAGCCACGCGTTTATGGTTAACGCAATACCCCTGACGCTGCAGTTGGGCGGTGATTCGACGATAGCCATAAGTCGGATAGGCTCCAGCAACTCCAGCAATGGCCGCTTTTAGTTCGCTCTCATCCGGTTGGCCTCTGGCATGGTAATACACTTGAGAGCGTGGGTAATTGAGTACCTGACAAATTTGGCGAATGGAATAGTCCTGCTGCAACTGTCTCACCATCTGCCGTTTTTGGTTAGGTGTAAGGACATTGAGGCTTTTTTTGCGATCTCTAATTGCAGCGTCAATTGGCCGACTAGACGCTCTAACTGAGCAATTTTCGCTTCAGCGTTGTCGTCGTTGTTCTGACTCTCAAAAATGCTACTGGCGTGCGCTAGAAATTCCTTGCGCCAGCGGTTGAGGAGGCTAGAGTGCAGGGTATGGATGCGACACAATGCACTGCTCGTTTTTTCACCGCTTAACAATTGTAAGACCACTTGAGCTTTGAACTCAGCACTATATTGACGACGTTTTGATGACATTAATTTCCCTCATTCGGTACAAGATTACGATGCTTAAGGACTTGTCCGAATCTTGGGGGGTCACTTCACTTAACTAGTACTGTAGCCCTGCGCTTTACCCATCATTCGTCAACGGTTAAAACCTCAAAAGATCTTAATTAACCCCTCTGGTTATGCTGTGACGCGCCATCAAGACCTTGGAAGATAGACTGGAATTCAGTGCTCAGGATTCGCTGTTGCGGAAGCGCAAGATCAACAATATCTGGTTGGAAGCAATAGGGCCTTGCTCACAAAACGTTGAGGTTGAAACTTTGGATTGAGCTGCCTGTGGCTCTATGGAGCTGAGTATGTCTTGTCTATGATTGCGATCGCATCCCCAATCCCATTCCTATACAGTTGGATCTGGTTTGGATTCCGGGAAGCTTGCAATAAATCTTTTACCGCATCTATAGCTGCTTGAGGCGTCTCCACCAGCGTTGCCCATTGCTGACCTCGGCGCCGTTGCTGATCATATTGACGAGGCCAAGCAATGGCAATCAGTGGCTTACCCAAAGCGTGACATTCAAAGACGGTATTGTAGCCTGCACCGCCAATCACCACATCAGCCTGGTGCAAGATGGGCAGTCCTGGCCATTGTTGGATCCATAGGTGGGGTGGACACCCAGGAGGACAAGTATAGGCAAGACAGCGGCAGTTAGCTTCCGAAAAGGTGGCCTGTAATCGCACCATCAACTGTCCCCAAAAAGCCATCTCCTCAAGATTCCCGGCTGCTACGACGACGAGGGTGGGTTTTTCTGTTGGCAGAACAGGGGGTAACTCTGGGGCATTCAATATTACCCAGGGTTCGGTATGAACGGCTTGGGGAAAATCAGCAAACGGGACGTCATCCCCCTCGCCTGGAATTAGAATGGTGTCATAGTAAGCCTCAACAAATTGCCCCACCTGCTTGGCTTGAACGTAAGCTGGATCGATATCCCGATGAATCAGTATTGTGGGAATAGAAGAGAGGGAGGGCAAGCAGTCCACCAACTCTCCCCCCAAGCCACGGGGAAAAGTATCGACGATTAAGCAGTCATAATTTTTGTTTTGAATTATCCTTTGCACCTGATGCCGCGTTTCGGTAAAGGAAGCTGTAGGCAAAATCTGCAAGGATAAATTCGACACCACAGATGGGCTGCAAGCAATCTGATGCAATTGAGTTTCAACCCAAGGGGCATAGGGTGAATTGGTGAGGATGCGAACGTGATGCTGAGGGGCGGCCTGTCGGCCCAAAGCGATGGCCCGATTGAGATGTCCCCAGCCACCACCTAAGGCATAAATCAGCCAAGTGGCCATTAGCTGGCCCCAAAATTCATCTCGTAATCTGTGTCTAATTCCTCTTCAAAGCTGGCGGCATCCGCTTCCGTAAAGTCGACGTTTCGGGATTCGCGGTTGTAACAGTAGTAAGCGCGATCACGATAGTATTCATAGCCCCAACTGCCGGGACGATAGGTGCCATAACCAGGATAGAGGTCATAGTCTAACCAGTAAGGGTCTTGGTTGAGCTTGCTTTGACCATCGAGACAGTAGGGACATCCCAATGCTGTGGTGCGATCGCAGTTCCGTTTGAACAAGAAACCGATTTTGCGATCGCAAACCCATTCCCTAGAAGAACGATTCGCCTGTGCTGTTTGCGCGGGGCGCTCTGTAGGGATCTGGGCCATACCCGAAAGTGAGGTAGAACGAGAGTCTCCACTGATGGCCGATGCTTGATCTTGGAGGGGGTCCTCGGTGGTGGTTGGCTTTGGGACAAGCGTGAATGTGAGTTCAAAGGGACCGATCTGAATTCGGTCACCATGGGTTAAAACTCCCTCAGTAACAGTGACCCCGTTAATTTGGCTGTCTGCCTGGCTGCATAACCAAACGCTACTCTGTCGCACTTCCAACAAAGCATGAAATGCCTGTACTGCGTCATCATGGAGCACAATTCGACTCACTGCTTGCCCTTGATGGGTGGCAGGCATCAGATTAAAGCTTTGTCCCAAAGCAACCGGAGGCTGAAAATGGGGCTGATAGGTTTTACCAGAAGTTGGATCAGTCCAAACGAGTTGAATTTGCACCGTTGGCACCAGGAGGTTGAATAGGCGGCCTCATCTAAGAGGCTGTTTGAGAAGTGAGTAAAGCTCTCAAGGTACTAATCTGTCAATACACAAACACTGGACAGGACCTAGAGAGCAATGCCTACAGCATATGATAGCGACCTCACCACCCTGCAATGGGAATTACTTGAGCCCTTGATTCCTGCTGCTAAACCTGGAGGTAGACCTCGCACCACTGATATGCTCAGTGTTCTCAATGCCATTTTTTATCTTGTGGTTACGGGTTGCCAGTGGAGACAGCTACCCCATGATTTTCCCTGTTGGTCAACGGTCTATAGCTATTTTCGAAGGTGGCGCGATGATGGGACTTGGGTCCACATCAATGAACATCTGCGCATGCAAGAGCGGGTGAGTGAAGACCGTCATCCAAGTCCCAGTGCCGCCATCTGCGATGCTCAATCGGTTAAAGTCGGCAATCCTCGGTGTCACTCGATTGGGTTTGATGGTGGGAAAATGGTCAAAGGTCGTAAACGTCATGTGCTCGTTGATACTTTAGGGCTGGTTTTGATGGTGATGGTCACTGCTGCCAATATCTCTGACCAACGAGGGGCCAAAATACTGTTTTGGAAAGCTCGACGCCAAGGTGCGAGTTTGTCCCGTCTAGTTCGGATATGGGCCGATGCTGGCTATCAAGGACAAGCTTTGATGAAGTGGGTAATGGACCGTTCTCAATATGTCTTGGAAGTGATCAAACGCTCAGATAATCTAGCGGGGTTTCAGGTTGTTTCCAAACGATGGATTGTAGAACGGACGTTTGGATGGTTGTTGTGGTCTCGACGTCTTAATAAAGATTATGAGGTGCTGACTAGGACGGCTGAAGCGCTTGTTTATGTGGCGATGATTCGACTCATGGTTCGAAGGCTAGCGCAGGAGCACTAAAACTTCTCAAACAGCCTCTAAGATAAACCATGATTATGATTTCGCCACTGGAGAAATGAATTCATATCAGAATGTCAGGGAATGGGCATTGAACGGTGTGAACCGTGTATTGGTTAGTATTTTTTGCATTTGAATTGCTGAGGTTGGGTATGATGAAGGCCAGCACGATTCATTACCTATGAATAACCCCCTTCTAGCAACCTTTCGGCAGGCTTATCGGGATTTAGATTTATTTCCCTTATTGTCTGACGACGAAGTTGAGTCATTTCGCGTCGATTATGGTCAGGATGCATTGGTGCGGCTAGAGCAGGCTGTGGATGATGCTCCAAAAGACGGCAAAATCATTTTTGCAGGACATCGGGGGTGTGGGAAGTCAACGCTACTCGCCCAGTTTGGCCGCCTGATGAGTGATCCAGAGCGAGAGCCTCGCTATTTTGTCGTGCGCTTTTCCATCTCTGACATGGTGGAAATGTCGGCAGTGGATCATGTCAATATTCTTTATGCTATCGCTTTACAGCTTCTGAGTAAGGCGAGTGAGTCCGAGGTGGATATTCCCTCGACCACTCAGGAAGAGATTTTAAATTGGTTCATTACCACTCACTCCACCACTGAAACTAAGGATCTCAAATCTCAAATTGGGATTGGTGGCGATGTTCTGAAAGTTTTGACCGCTAAGCTACAAACGGAATCCACCTTTAGGGAAGAAATTAAACGCACCTATGAGCGGCGTATCTCTGAACTGGTAGCCAAAATAGAAGAGATAGCTGACCTGATTCAGCATCATGCAATCCGGCCCCTATTGGTAATTATTGATGATCTGGATAAATTGGATTGGAAACTGGTGGAGGAAATTTACAAGAACAATATCCTGGCGCTTTTTCAGCCCAAAATGCGGATGGTGTTTACTATTCCGATAGCCGTGGTCAGAGATATTGAACTCCGCACGATTTTGCAGTCGGCTTGTGGTCGTCCGATTTTGCAAATGGGAGTTGCTAAATTTTTTACTAAGGCCGATCGTCATCTTCAACAGCAGCCGGATCAACGCAAGGTCGATATTTTTCTCAAAGTATTAGAACGTCGCTTTGGTGAGCACTGGTCAGAAGTAATGTCTCCGCAAACGGCCCGGCAGATTGTGTTGCTGAGTGGAGGAGTATTGCGGGAAATGGTGCGGATTGCTCGGGAATGTTTCAGTCAATGTTCGCTGCTGCTGCGGCTGGAGCCGGAACGGACTGAGATGAAAATTGATGCTCAGGTGCTGGACCTGGCTGTGCAGGAACTGCGGAATGAATTTTCTCTGTCTTTGGGCAAGCGGCGGTCTGAGATTTTAGTCAAAACCTATAAAGAGGCTAAGCCAGAAGAAGTCGATGATGAAGATTTTGCCCTGCTGTTGCACGGTTTATATATCTTGGAATATCGCAACAATCAGGTCTGGTACGATGTGCATCCGATTGTGAAAAAACATCTCCAGCTAGAGCAATTGCTGCCAACGATGGACTATGGGAGTGCTGAGGATGCCCACCATTGAGCGCTCTGCGGAAGAACAACGCCAATACCTGCGGCTGCTAGTTGCCCTAGAGGCGAATCAGGGGCAATTGGGGTTACTGATTGCCGTGGCAGAAAACCGTAACTTGCAAACTGCCGTAATTGAGGACTATGAGCAAGCTTTACGGGAACAGGGGGTACATGCCTTTCGGTTGTTTATTAACCGTCAAGACCCCAGTTTGCGGACGGGATTAGAGCAGTTGGTCGATCAACAGCCTGTTTTACAGGAGCATCAGCCTGCAGTGGTCACGGTGCTAGGGATTGGAGATTTACTGCCGCCAATGTTGGCGATCCCAGAGTCTCAGCAAGCCCGATTTCTAGGGTACTTGCAATGGACCCGAGAAGCTTTGCGGCAATTTCGGTTTCCGGTTGTGCTCTGGGTCAATCGCAAGGTGGTGCGTTTATTAGCAGAGCAATCACCTGATTTTTGGAGTTGGCGCAGTGGCGTTTTTTGGTTTGGCGTTGACCCCAGTGATGCGGCTCTCTTAACATCTACGGCTTCCAAGGCGACGGAAAAAGCGACAACTAGGGGGTTAGATCCTGATATAGAAGCGTTGATGAGCCTGATTGAATCACTGGAGCAGCGGGCCGATAAAGATTCAGCCCAATTAGTAGACCTGTATGCTCAATTGGGGCAAGTTTATACGAAGCGAAGTCAAAGCAGGCAAAATCGTGAGTTTGCCATCCAGGTCTATAAACGAGCCGTGCAATTATTAGAAAAACTGGATTTGCCCGCAGAATTGGCCACCAGTTTAAAACAACTGGGTAATCTCTATTTTGAACGTAGATATAACGCCCGCGAGGCTGGTATTTGCTATGACGAAGCGTTGCGTCTGTATCGCGAGGTGGGTGATCGGCTGGGGGAAGCCAATACGTTAAAAGCCCTGGGTGATGTCCTCCAATTTCTCAAGCAAAGTCAAGAGGCCTTAGAACGCTATGACGAAGCGTTGCGTCTGTATCGCGAGGTGGGTGATCGGCTGGGGGAAGCCAATACCTTATTGGGTTTAGGAAGTTTGCAAGACCGTCCAGCACAAGCAATGGATTACTATCACTCTGCTCAAACTATTTTTCAGCAAATTGGTGATCAATATTGTCAAGGTCGTAACTTGTTAATGTTTATTGTTTCTGCCCAACAACAGCTAGGCGACTTAGATGGTGTAGAAGAATCGTTGGCCCAGGCTGAAGCCATTGGCAAAGCAATTGACTTCGAACCATTCCAACAGGCGGTCGATCAGATTCGCTCAACGTTATAGTCAAGGCATTCTCAACATTGTGAGCTTATTTCCCGTCAATAAGTCAGACATTCATCGGCAAAACGGCTTTCAGAGAAGAGCTTCTCATAATGTCACTTTTGATAACTTTTGCGCCAAATTGAGCACATGGTACAGACTCAAAAACATCTGTGTGATCAACTCTTCAACTTGTTTAACATCAACGTTTTGATCAACCTCAAAACGTTTTAGAGGTGGATAGGGAGGCATCTTCACCGTGAGAGATAGGGTGCGATCGCTGACTTTTATCCGTTTGACTCGCGCGGTCGGGGGGAGTTCTAGGGCATCTTTCAGGGAGTCTTTTAAGACAGTAACCGCGCCATACTTCTTGCGCTGAAACCGTAACGTTAAAGTGAGGGATAACCCTTTGGGCTTGCTCTTCCGTTTGTGTTTGGTCTTGCCGCTACGACTCCGTTTCCAGCCATGTTTTTCAATGTAGAGTTCTGTCAACGTCAAGGTAAAGACGGTTTGATCCAAAAACTGACCTTCTAGCAATAACCAAGGATCTGCATAACGGTCGATTTTCCACCTGTCTCGCTTCGGATCGGGTATCGTGTCAATTCGTTTACGCTTTGCGATGACAGGAGAGCAATTGAGGGACAAGTGGAGCGAAGGCTCTAGCTCCATATCACGGATAACTTTTTTGATGAGTCCCAGAGGGAGCATATACCGCTCTTTAGGGATCAACCAGGGGCGTTCAAATAATTTCAAAATCCCTAGAACCAACAGCACCCCCAAAGAGAAGAGAAATAGCCAAAATAATGGTGACAATGGCTGCTCCAGTAGTACCGAGCCAAACACCCCGAACACAAACGAGCCAATTAATCCGATCCAAGCAAAACGGGCAATGTAGTTGTAAAGATGATGTCGAGCTTGTGCTTGTTGAACTCGATCCTCCAATTTCGCTAAGTCAGTCTGGATCTCGCTCGCAAAACCAATGTGTTTGTACTTCAGCTTTAGCCTAAATCTTGCAAGATTGAGAGACATATAACACCTTCCCCCAGACTGGATGGCTCCTAATCAAGCCCTAGCATAAGATATAGCTGCATTTATCGCTAATTCCTCATTTATGCCCAAGTTGGCTTATCTTTGTTTTGATGTAGTTCCTGCTCCTAAAGGAGCTGCGATCCATATTGCTGCTTTTACTCAAGCCCTTGCTCAATGGTGTGGTTCAGTCCAGTTCGTCAGTGTTGCCCCCACGCTGGAGATATCCCCGACCGTAGAGCGATGGCCAGGAGTGATACATACCGCTCTTCCCACCAGCGGTAAGACCTTAATTGACCGGGTAATTACATTTCGCCAGCGACTTGAACAATGGTTGGTAGGCCAATGGTTTGATGTCATTCATGTGCGGTCAATGTATGAAGGATTCCCCATTGCACTGCAAAAGTCAAAGTATTGCCAAGCTTTGATTTTGGAAGTGAATGGTTTACCGTCTATTGAGCTGAAATACCGCTATCCGCGAGTGGCAGATGATCGCGAACTGATGCATAAGCTGATCGCTCAAGAAGATCTGTGTTTAGAGCAAGCGGATCGAGTCCTCACCGTGAGTCAAGTGACTCGTGACTATTTAATTCAGCGGGGCGTCTCTCCAACCAAAATTCAGGTGATTGCCAATGGTGTGAATCTCGACTTTTTCCCGTACCAAGCTTCGCAGCTAGACCCTGAGAGCTTGCATTTGCTGTACTTTGGCACGTTATCCGCTTGGCAAGGGGTGGATTTAGCCGTTGAAGCGTTGGGGCTTTTCTGCCGAGACTTCCCCGCCACTCTGACGGTTGTAGGACCCGCAAAACCTAAACAGGTGAGAGTGCTGACTAAACTCGCGACTAAATTAGGTGTAGACAAGCGCCTGAATATTCTGGAACCGCTGTCCCAGTCCGATCTCTGTCTACAAATGCATACTGCGGACGTGATTCTCGCCCCATTAAAACCGAATGATCGCAACTGTACTCAAGGCTGTTGTCCATTAAAAGTGTTGGAGGGGATGGCATCTGGCACGCCTGTCATTACTAGTGATCTGCCAGTGGTGCGTGAATTAGGGATGTCGGATACCCATTTTTTGGCGGTTCACCCCGGTTCTGCCAAAGCCATTAAAGATGGGTTGCTTCGACTCAGAGCTCATCCAGAGCTAGGTATGCAGTTGTCTCAGAATGCGCGATCGCAGATCACGCAACAGTTCACCTGGCAGCAAGCGACCCATAAGCTGATTGACTGTTACCAGACCTTGTTGGAGAGCTGCGACTAGCAGTTATAAAAGTTAGCGAAGACCCCTCATACAATCTGTTGCAACAGTTGTTGGAGCTGGACTTTCTCCTGAGAGGGGGCATGGTGGGTTTGAACAAATTGTCGGGCGCGTTGTCCCATCTGTCGTCGTTCCTCCACCGAAAGAGAAAGACAGTCTAGAATGGCATCGCCTAAGTGATGCAGTTGCGATCGCGGTATGACCCATCCCGTGTGTCCCGACTCCAGCACCTCTGGGATGCCACCCGCATCACTGGCAATACAGCAACGTTCACAGGCCATGGCTTCTAGCAGTGCATTAGGCATACCTTCCCACAAAGACGGCTGCAGATAGATATCACAGAGATTTAAGTGCTGAACGATCACCTCAGGGTCTGATAACTGGCCAGTGACAATCACCCGAGCCGCATGATCAGGATGGTCAATCGCAAACGTTTGCAGCAATGATTGGGCAGCTGAACGCAGCTCGCCGATAATCAACAGACAGACTGGCCGCTGGGCTCGGAGCTGAGCGAGGGCTTGTAATAAAAATCCCTGACCTTTCTTTTCTCGCAGCTCTCCTGAAAACCCCAAAACGACTTCTTGATCGACAATGCCTAAATTGTGGCGTAGGTCTTGCAGGTCATGAGGTGGGAGAGGATGAAAAATCTCACAATCGAGGGTATTAGGAAGAACAGTGATAGGGGTGCGGTCGCTCACCATCTGCATCTTACGGGCCATGTCGTGACTGACTGCTGTGAGGGTTGAGGCATGGGTGAGTGTCCACTGCAAGCGGGCAAAGTCTCCAGGGGGAAATAGTTCTCGATCGATGTCGTTACCCCGTGCACTCACCAGCGTCGGTATTTGATGTTGTCGGCCAAACCACACCCCTAAAAAACCAGCAGGAAATAAATAATGCCCCCAAACAGCCTCAAAGGGAGACGCTTGATGTAGGCCATCCAAAATATTAAGGGTATGGGGCATTGTTGCATCCCAATGACGATACAACCCCAGTCGATAGACTCGGCCTGAGCCGACCTGCTCGGCGCTCACCTCCCCTGGCTGTAGATACCGACTCCAGGTCACCACATCTACGGCAATTCCCAAGCTTTGAATAGAGGTGACAATCCGCCCCGCACTGCGGGCGACGCCGCCCATATCGGGTGGAAAACGTTCAGTCAGGAATAGCAAACGGGGCAAGCTCACAGTTCACAGCTTGCCATAGCCCGATCTCTTTTGGGACAACACCCTTTAGAGTTGATTGGCTGGATGATGCTCTGCAAACCTGGGCGTTAGGCAGTAGGGACAGTCTAACCACTCCGGTAAGAGTCCTGCATTGCAAACATGACAGTTGAGGGCTGTTTTTCGCTTTGCCTTGAGCTCCGTTTTCAAGCCGCTATCAGAGAAGGTCACCCGTTCTACTTCTTCTAAGGATGTAGCGCCTTGCTCAACCAGCTTCAAACTATAAGCCAACAAGGTTTGCATCCCTTCTTCAACAGCCACTTCCTTGATATGCTCTGTTGGTGCACCTTCGGTAATTAGTCCCTTTAACTTTTCGGTCACCTGCATAACTTCATAGACCCCGCATCGCCCGGAATAGCCGATACCGGAACAGGTGGGACAGGCATCCTCTGTATTTGCCGTTGCCAAAATATCGTCAGACGTAGAGGTATTGGCCTTGTAAAAGGTGATTTCTGTTTTGGCCGAAGCCATTAACCCAAACTGAGCTAGCTTTTCTGGGGAAGGACGATAGGGAATTCGACAGTCTGGACAGAGGCGGCGGACGAGTCGTTGAGCCACCACACCCAATAAGGACGCTGAGACCATAAACGGTTCAACATCCATTTCTGCCAAACGAACAATGGCACTGGCTGCATCGTTGGTGTGTAGGGTTGTTAACACTAAGTGTCCCGTTAACGCGGCTTCAATCGCCGTTTTAGCCGTTTCCTTGTCTCGGGTCTCACCCACGAGTAGGACATCAGGGTCTTGCCGTAGAAAGGCCCGCAGAATGGAGGCAAAGTCCATGCCTTTTTCCCGCAAGACCTGTACCTGGGTAATCCCCGGCAGCGTATATTCAATGGGGTCCTCAACGGTACTGATATTGACTTCGGGAGTATTGCGCTCCGTCAAGGCTGAATATAGGGTCGTCGTTTTACCCGAACCAGTAGGGCCGGTCACCAAAATCAACCCAAAAGGCCGATCCACCATTTCACGGACCATTGCGAGGCTGGTCGGATCATCAATCAGATGGTTGAGACCTAGCTGCATCGATGAGTTGTCTAAGATCCGCAAAACGACCTTTTCGCCATAGCGACTCGGTAAGGTACTGACACGAAAGTCAACTTTGCGGCCCTGAAATAACCGGAGAATCCGACCATCTTGGGGTAAACGCCGTTCGGCGATATCTAAGTTGGCGATGATTTTGAAACGGGAGACGAGGGCAGGGGCAATGCGCCGAGGTAGGGGCTGAAACGCATTATGCAATAAGCCATCTTTGCGAAAACGAACGCGCAAATTGTCTTCCTGCGGCTCAATATGAATATCAGAAATGCCATTTTGTAATGCTTTTGCCAATATTTTATTAACTAAAGAAATGACTGGCGCTGCATTTTCATCTAGTAGGGCTTCATCCAGATTGATATCTGCATCATTGCTGGAGAGATCTTCAATCCCCTGTAGGCGATCTAGATCATCTTCTAGGCCATATTCAACGGGCAGGTTTGCTTGGATGGTGGCCTGACGTTTGGCTTGGGCGTCCAAGAACTTGGCGATCAGCATTTGGAAAGTATCCAAATCTAGAACCACCCGCTGGAAGGTCATCCCATTGGAGCGCAGCAAATAGTCAACATCATCAATGGCACTGAGGTGGTCCGGGTTGACCATGCCCACACGGACAACTGGTGGATCGACGTCGGCATTGAGGGCGAGGGGCAAAATCTGGTAGCGACGACAATAGTCAAGGGGAATGACGGTGCGAATCAAGCGGTCAATTTCGTCAAAGTCAACCTGGGTCAGCTCAGGATCGAGACAATCCAGTCCATAGAGAATTTTTAACTCAAATAGCTGCTGACGCTTGATTTGTCGAAGAAGTCGGGGGGGTAAAGGTTTCCCCGTCATCTTTTGCAGGATCGCTAGCAGCGAACGTCCCTTCCGCCGACTTTCATAAATCGCTTCTCGCAAGCGTGCTTGATCTACATAGCCACTCTTAATTAATTTTTCATTGGAAGGAGAAAAATTGTTTCTAACGAGCAGTTCCCGCTTGGATGAGTTATTCTCCATGACTATAAAAAAGAAATAAAGTTAGTTAAATGTACAGATAAAAAAACTGTGTATTCCCAAATACTTTGGGTTATGGGGAAAATCCAAGGCTAATGCAGACTGAATCAGTCGTGACCTATCAATACCACATATATCCTTGCGGAAACAATCGTAGAAATTTTGCTTCCATAACAATCAATACCTCTGCTCGCACTGTTATGGGGTAAATCAGCAGAGTTTACAAAATTTTGGTGTTTTTTGTTGGCATGGACAGATTTTATCTTTGTTCCAACTCAGTCTGATTCAACGAATAATTTTTGAGTTAAGAGCATAAATCTCCAAGGATTGGAGTGGAGTCTGAAGGCATTAGCTGATTTTGTTACACTTAACTACATCAGCCCTTCCTATCAGATTTGCTGATTCCTTTTTGTTCATCTGCAATCAATTTGGATCACTCCATTTATGTCTCCAACAGCGCTGCTTTCCAAAGAACTGCCGACCCTAGAGTATTCTGCAACGCGCGATCGCTTTGACGATACCTGGCGTTCGCCCTTGTCGACTCTATTGGGGTTAGGCCGAGCAGCTGGAGCCGATTTTGTCGAATTTTTCCTAGAGCGGGTTAACTATATCAGTTGCCTCGCCGAAGAAGATGCCATCACCAGCATCTCACCCCGATTGGTTGCGGGCGCGGGTGTACGCGTATTTCTGGGCAAGGGAGATTGCTACGTCAGTACCAATGATATGAGCTTTAAGGGCCTGAAGTCGGCCTTAGAAAAAGCGCTCTCAATTCTGGGATTGAACCTACCGGGGCCTCAAGCCTTTATTCCTGAAATCAACCTAGAGCTGTTGCGAGATTACGCCTCTGTCAATGGCAAAGAGACTTGGCTAGCCAAGTGTAGCTCTATGCAGGAAATGGGCGATATTTTGCTAACTGCTAATGCCCAATTGAACAAAGATGCTGCTCATGTACAGTCTCGTCGCGCCACCTATTTCCGTGATTGGCAAGAAGTTTTAGTGGCGGCTAGTGATGGGGTATTTGCCCGTGATATCCGCTTGACTCAATCCGTTGGCTATAGCTTGCTCTGTGCAGAAGGCAGCGATCGCGCTTCCATTAACAAGCGGGTTGGTGCCACCAATAACCCTAATTTTCTGCGCTCCTGGCAGTATGCCGAAGATTCAGCAGAAGTCTCAGAATCCGCCGGGCAGATGCTTCATGCGGACTATGTGGAGTCTGGTAATTACCCGATTATTATGGCTAATGAGTTTGGCGGAGTGATCTTCCATGAAGCCTGTGGTCATTTGCTAGAAACGACTCAGATTGAGCGCCAGACCAGTCCCTTCTCGGAAATGAAAGGCCAAAAAATTGCCCATGAGAATCTAACGGCCTGGGACGAAGGATTATCTCCTAATGCCTTTGGTTCTATTGATATGGACGACGAGGGTATGCCCGTGCAGCGCACCCTCTTGATTGAAAACGGCATCCTCAAAAATTTCTTATCTGACCGAGCAGGCTGTATCCGCACCGGACATCCCCGCACAGGAAGTGGCCGTCGCCAAAGCTATACCCATGCGGCTGCAAGTCGGATGCGCAATACCTATATTGCCCCCGGTAACTTCACCAATGATGGTTTGTTTAACTCGGTGGAGAAGGGTATCTATTGCAAAAAGATGGGAGGCGGTAGCGTCGGCCCGACAGGTGAGTTCAATTTTGGTGTGGATGAAGCCTATCTGATTAAGAATGGCAAAATCACCAAGCCCCTCAAAGGCGCGACGTTGATTGGGGAAGCCAAAGAGATTATGAAGCGGATTTCCATGTCCTCCCAGGATTTGGGCCTAGCGGCAGGCTTCTGTGGCTCTATCAGCGGCAGTATCTACGTCACGGTGGGACAACCCCATATCAAAGTGGATGAGATTACCGTGGGTGGTCGTTAAATCGTCACTGCCTACAAGCTATTACACCTATAAATTCCAGAGAATACACCTAAAAAATAGGAGAACCCGTTAGCGTGTCTGATGTTGCTACCATCGCTGCGATCGCAAAAGATAAAGCCCAAGCCTTAGGCATCCAAAAGTTTGATGTCTGTGGGTCTACCGTTGATGAAGCCAGCGTCCAAGTCGATCAAGGTGAACCCAAACAGGTGAAAGCCTCCAAGCGCTCCAGTGTTATGGTCCGCGTCTGGAATGAAGCCAATACCGTCGGCGTCACCACCACCAGCGAAGTGGATGAACAGGGACTCGAACTCGCCCTCAAAACGGCCCAAGAAGCCAGTGCCTTTGGGGCCAAAGAGTATGTGCCGGACTTCAGTCCAGAAGCCACTGCTGCTCTAGACACCACTCAATCTGAACTGGTGCCCCAGGCGGAGATTGCCACCCTGATCGATAACTTGGTGCAAACCGAAGCGAAGTTAATGGACGCCCATGATGCCATTTCAGGTGTTCCTTATAATGGCCTTGCCCAACGAGATGCCCAGCGGTTCTACCTCAACAGTGAAGGGGCCATGCGCCAAGAAGCTCGGTCATCGAGTTCGGTGTATCTCTACAGCGTGACGGAGCAGGAAGGTAAACGTCCCCGTAGTGCTGGCGCATATCGAGTCAGCCAAGGTCTAGATCAGCTCGACATTGAGGGGTGTTTGCAAGAAACGGCAGAGAAAACTATCAGCCACCTCAACTACCAGCCGATTACGTCTGGCAAGTATCGTGTTGTCCTGTCTGCCGAAGCGTTCCTGAGTTTGTTAGGTGCCTTCTCTAACCTATTCAATGCCCAAAGCATACTCGACAACCGCAGCCTAGCGACGGTTGAGTCCCTAGGAACGGAAATTGCATCCCCCCTACTTTCCGTTGCCGATGATGCCCTCCATGCTGACAATGTGGGCAAAACCACTTTCGACGATGAAGGAACCCCTACACGACGCATTCCAATTATTGATAAAGGAGTCCTCACTCATTTCCTTCATAGTTCAGGAACGGCTAAGCGTCTTGATGCTCAACCCACGGGTCATGCCAATCTAGGAGCTAAGGTCACCGTGGGGCCACATTTCTACCATGTGTTTGCTGCCAGTACCCCTGAGCAAACTTACAGCTTAGAGACTGCCGAAAATGTTGTCTTTATTGATGATGTTCAAGCCCTGCATGCTGGCGTCAAAGCTCTGCAAGGCTCTTTCTCTCTACCTTTCGATGGTTGGCTTGTTAATAAAGGGGAGAAAATCAGTATCGAATCTGCCACCGTTGCCGGTGATTTTCGAGATCTGCTCACATCAATTATCTATGTTGAATCTGAGGCAGAACTCACGCCTGGTGGCATCTGCCCCAGAATCTGGGTGGATGAGTTATCCATTACGGGTGAATAGTGACTCTCGCCTGATCACCACCGTCCAAATGGCAGCCAGGATGACTGTTCTTTCAGCGATTAGATGACATCTTGCTGTTTCAAAATCACGAGGATAAAGCTCAGCATCCCCATCATAATTCCGCCTAGCTTGAGCCAATGCTTGCCAACATCAATGGCAAAGGCAGACCCTACTTCTTCATGGAAGCGGCCCACTAGTAGCTCTGCAGAGGAAATAGCGGTGCCGCGTTTCTTCCGCCAGTCACTAAACTGATCTTGCCAATCATCTAAGTCCTGGCGGTACGTATCAACTTTCTTGTTGTAGTCCTGAATTAAATCGTCATAGGTCAGTTGGTTTTCTGCCGTCAGCTTGGGAGGAGAGCCCGGATCAACGGGTTTGGCGGGTTGCGGTTGGTCAACCGCTGGATCATATTCTCGCCGTAATGCTGGAAAAGTACAACTTTCAAACATGGCTGG
Organism: Acaryochloris marina MBIC11017; assembly: GCF_000018105.1. Lineage (GTDB taxonomy): Bacteria > Cyanobacteriota > Cyanobacteriia > Thermosynechococcales > Thermosynechococcaceae > Acaryochloris > Acaryochloris marina. Next base: position 2,485,692 of record NC_009925.1, on the reverse strand, counting down.
GCCAAGACATTTGCACTGCTCTTTTTTCGAGTCACTCAAGTCTTGACGTTCCGCTTCAGATAGTTGCCAACAGGGATCATCGGCGATATCTTGACCCACACCTGATAATGAAATCAAGCTTTCGTAAGACCAGCGCGTTAGCGTAATTTGGCTTAACACCTGGCCCGGTGCTCCTAGCGCTTCCAGGGGCATAATTGCCCCAGAGAAGGTGATTTGAGGGAGTAGAAATAAAATCGTCAGTAAAGGCGCCACGCTTTGATTCGGAGCCAGTGCTGATACAAATAACCCCATGATCATGCCCCCCAATGTGGCTAAGAACAGCGTGAAAAACATTTGCACCAAACTGTTCCCATCAATGGGGATACTGACAGCGATCATTTTAGTCAGCAGAAAAATGGCCGCTTGGTAGAGGGCAATTAAAATACTGAGCCAGACTTTGGAGAAGACATAGGGCAAAATTTGCAGCCCAATCATCCGCTCGCGTCGGTATATTTCTCTTTCTTTGACGATTTCCCGCATCATGGCTAAGCTACCCACCATGACAGCCGTCAACACCGTGACAAACAGGAGCGTAAAGACTTGGCCGGGTTCTCCCTCTGTGGTGTCAAACATGGTGCGTTTCCACATCACAAAGTCAAGTAAACCCAAAATGGGAGACAAGGCCAGCATCAAGATCAAACTGGCGCGATCTTGCCGTAGAATCGTCAAATTTCGCTGTAATAGAATCGAAAACTGTCGCCAAGCAGAAATATGGTTGGATTTAGGTTTTGATGGTTTGGTCTTCGACGTTTTCGGTGTCTCGACCGCAACAGGGAGTCCAGCCTGTCGTTTTCTAATGTATTTTTGGTAGTGCTTCGACTGCCGGAATTGATGTTCCCATGCTTCCGGTGTTTGATCGTTTTCGACCTTGGCATAGATTTCATCAAAGTCTTGAACCCCAAAGTAGGACAGTGCATCTGTGGGCGGTCCCAGATAGGCAATGCGCCCTCCTTTCGCCAGAAAAACCACTAAATCACAAAACATAACGTTTTTGGTGGCATGGGTAATTAGCAGAATGGTTCGGCCTTGATCGGCTAGGCGTCGCAGCAGTTTCATCATGGATGTTTCTGTGCCTGGATCCAGTCCTGATGTTGCTTCATCTAGAAAGAATAAGCTGGGCTTTGTGAGCAACTCCACACCCATCGACACTCTTTTGCGTTGGCCACCACTTAAGGACCGCACCCGTAACTTTTCTTTCCCGATCAGTTCTAAGTCTGTAATGACGGCCTGAATTTGTTGCTTGCGTTCGGCTCGATTCACATCAGCAGGCAGACGCAAACGGGCCGCATAGTCTAAGGCTTGATTGACCGTTAATTCCCGGTGAATAATGTCATCTTGGGGGACATAGCCTAGTTCAGTGCGGTAAAGGTTGAAGTTTTTGTAGAGGTCTTGTTCATTGACAAGCACTGAGCCACTGGTGGCCGGTCGCAAACCATTTAAGGCGTCCATTAGGGTTGATTTACCCGCACCACTCCCCCCCACAATGGCAACAAACTCTTGGGGCAGGATGGATAGGGATATATCGTTTAAAAGAACGTTATTGTTATGCTTACCCGCTACCTTCGTCAGATGAACGGCATCCAGCCTTAGATTGCCAGACTCATTTTGTTGAACCAGGATTTCATCAAAGTTAAAGACAAATTGATAGGGGCCAATGCGGATCGTGCTACCGGGGTGTAGCGGTTGTTGACTCCGAATTTGTTGACCATCCACAAATGTTCCATTGGAAGAGTGCAGGTCTTCGACGAACCAGGAGCCTTCTTTGGAAATAATTTGGGTGTGAAACCGTGATACAACAGGGTGGTCAATCACGTGAGTATTCTCTGGATCTCGTCCAAAGGTCAACTGTTTGAGATCTCGCAGTTCTAGGGTTTCAAATTTCTCGATAGCCTCTGATTCGGGCAGCACTTGGTGAAAGGAGAGAATGACCTGATTACTGATCGAAAAGCAATCACCATTTTTTAAGACTTTTTCTTGAATAGATTGCCCGGCAAAAAAGAGCTTATTCGTCTGGTCTAGAGTTGTAATGGTATAGGTTTCATCACTGCCCCACTTTAAATGAGCATGGAGTGGAGCGATGACTGGACAGTCAATAAAAATATCGCAGTTTGAATGATGGCCAACAGTGATGGTTTCTTTTCTGAGGGGAAAGTTTTTGGTTCCTTGGGATGTGGTGACTTGGAGAATGCGATCGCAGGTCGTCTGGTTAACAACTGTACCGGGTAAAATTGCTTCTGGTTCAATGAGAGAAGTGGACGGTACATCATCAAATAGTATTCTGTTATTGCCAATCTGAATTTCATCTCCAATCTGTAATTTTTGAGGATTTAAAAGTGAAGAATGACCGTTAATTGACAGTTTTACACTCGAAGATGATTTGTAAATTTCATAATGGTCGACGTGCCAAATGATTCTGGCATGGTACGGGAGGATAGTATCTCCCCAAAGAACTAGTGAATTCTTAGCATCTTTACCAATACTGAATGGGGCCTCAGTCAGTCTAAATACAAGATTGATATCATTCCCCTCTTTTATGACTTTAAGTTGAGCGGATGCATTGAGCATGGCTTGTAAATTATCGCTATAGGTTCAAAATATGAATTGAGATGGAATGAAATAATGGAGTTAATCTGAGTTTGAGTTGAGATAGTAAAGGAAAGGCTTTTACACGGAAGTTACCGCCTATGAAAGAATAAAGCTCCTTCCTACCTTCTATCTGGTTTTATGGCCGAGATAAGCTTATTTCGACAGACTCGTTTTATAAACGCTTCTATCTTGGTTGAGCAGATTTGAATGCTGGCTCACCCTTCCATCTTGATAATTGACATATTGGATATGAGGCAATGGCTGTTTAATTCAGCACGATTCTTTCACTTGCACATAAACTATTGCTGCCAAAGAATGTCAGGCTTTGACAGAACTTACTCAAGCTTTCAGGAGCTTATCTAATCAAAAAACATATATTTATCTTGTCTTGAAGTAAATTTTATGCAAATTATTTAATTTGCAAATATATAAAACATCTGACAATAAAATATTCTTATTATCTTCTGATATAAATTTAGAGAAATATGCTTTCATCTGACAACTGTTCTGATTGTTGCCCTGTAGCATGCTCAAGAGTTATTTTTCAAGAGATAATGATTCTGAATATACGAATTATTGGAACTTTTGTTCAATTTAATAAGTTCAAAACTTCTATCTCTCCACTTTCCTCATAACCCAAGTCTTTCACTCTGCTTCAACCATTTTTGCCTCAGATTTAGTAAGCCTATACTTGAGAAATTCCTGAGAAATAAGGGCTTGGCTGGCTATACATAAGACTTCTAATCTGAAGTAAAAGTTGTCAAAAGTTTCCTATCTCTATCTCAAGATTGATAGAGAAAACTAACTGTCATGAAGCTGGTATCGTGACTGAAGAGCGAAAAGAATTTTGTTAATCGATTGCCGCTGTCGACGCTGAGGCTGCATTCACATTTAATGTGATTATGCATGGAACGTCCGTCATCCTATAGAACAGTACCGTCAGCCACCCTACTGTTGTTCACTGAGGGTACATCCTCCCTACTGTTCACTGAGGATACATCCTTAAGTGCAGCCTTATCCCCTATTACCTCCGCTAAAAGCGATGTATCAGCAGCTTTAATCAAGCCATGCTTTATAAACAGAAGAGTCCAATGCTCAACAGCACCCTAGAAATTGATAACGCTCCGAATCGATTCGCCCTTATGCATTAAGTCAAAGGCATCGTTGATTTTTTCTAGGGGCATGGTGTGGGTGACTAAAGAATCGATATCGATCTTGCCATCCATATACCAATCGACAATCTTAGGCACATCCGTGCGTCCCTTAGCCCCTCCAAAGGCTGTGCCTTTCCAAACACGTCCGGTGACTAACTGAAAAGGGCGGGTACTAATTTCTTGACCCGCACCTGCAACCCCAATAATGATGCTTTCTCCCCAGCCTTTGTGGCAGCATTCCAAAGCTTGGCGCATCACCTCGACATTGCCGATGCACTCAAAGCTATAGTCAGCCCCGCCTTTCGTTAAATCTACGAGATAGGGAACTAAATCTCCTTCTACCTCCTTGGGATTAACGAAATGGGTCATGCCCAATTTCTCTGCCAGAGGCCGCTTGGCGGGATTCAGATCGACCCCAATAATCATATTGGCACCCACCAGCCGGGCAGCCTGAATCACGTTGAGACCAATACCCCCTAACCCAAAGACGACCACATTGGCACCCGGTTCTACTTTGGCTGTATTGATCACAGCACCAATACCTGTGGTTACTCCACAGCCAATCAAACAGACCTTATCAAAAGGGGCATCTTTGCGAATTTTGGCTAGGGAAATTTCAGGCACCACGGTGTAGTTGGCAAAGGTGGAGGTACCCATATAGTGAAATAGTGACTGACTGCCCAGAGAAAACCGGCTAGAGCCATTGGGCATTAACCCTTTACCTTGGGTCACACGAATGGACTGACAAAGGTTGGTTTTACCACTCAAGCAATATTCACAGGTTCGGCACTCGGGTACATAGAGCGGAATCACATGATCGCCAGGCTTAAGGGACTTAACCTCAGGCCCCACCTCAACGACCACACCTGCGCCTTCATGCCCCAAGATGGCAGGGAACAATCCTTCTGGATCCGCACCCGACAAGGTGTAAGCATCGGTATGGCAAACCCCCGTCGCCTTAATCTCCACCAAGACTTCCCCTGCTTGGGGGCCTTCCAAATCGACTGTCTCAATACTGAGGGGCTGTCCGGCTGCTTGGGCCACCGCTGCTTTGACCTTCATCTCAGATCTCCTAAGGGGTACGCGTTTTTCACTATACGCGCTCTCAGATGCAGTCGATCAACAGGTTTACAAGTTTTACCAACCGCTAAATGTAGGAGGAGACATCCTCTTTACATTCATCGGCAAGATAGGACAGGGCCTTAAATCGAAGGCCGACCAGCTGCTCGTAAAGGGGGTTGAGCTTGCACATAGGAGGAATATGTACGACCTTTTTGCCAAATAAGGTGATATCCCGCTCAAACGGACATTGGGAGGGAATCATTTTGCATAAGAATCGGGCTACTTCAGGGTCTTGAATATCCAATCCATCCAGCCACTGGCGAACGGGTTTTAGGGGATCGCGAGGCTGTTTTTCTGTCGGTTTAGGTGCGCCGTCTAAGGCTTCTCCGTCGAGAGTGAGTCGGAGAGAATCAACGGCAGTTAGTTGTACACGCAGCGCCTGGGCAAAGGTCTCTAGGACTTGATCTTCAGAACTAGAATAGACCCCATCAGCCAGCGCCACCATCACCGCAGTCCGCAAAAAGTTTTCAGCTACTTTGGGATTGTCGCCTAAGCCATCGGTAAGCTCTTCTGGGGAGATGGGTTTAAAGGAATCATTCTCTAGGTCAGGCGTTAGTTCATTCGCCACTACTTCTTCAATCAGAGACTGTTCCTGAGGATCAAATTTGCCATCAGACCAGGCAATCGTCATTAAACCTCGGAGCCAAGTGGAGGTCTGATCCGCTGTGAAAGTAGATTTTGAGCCAGTTGTCATAACGTTTCCCAGAAGTAGGTCACCAAAGGATTCATTGCAAAGTGCCGCTGCTCACTGATTGTAACCTCTGCGAACAAAGGATGCTCACCGTTGCCGATACTCTGCTGGTAAGTTGGAATAAGGGTACTCAACCATAAAACAGCTTATCTAGGCATTTTCAATGGTGCGTAAGCCAACCTTAACCTACGATCGCGGCACGCTTATTTTGCACCCTCCGCCTAAGGGAAAAGATTGGTTGGACTATGCCACCTGGGATGATCGGGTAGAGCGATTCCGGGTCCCTGCGATCGCATACCGTTCCTTACTAACCGCAACGCAAATCACTGATCCGCGTCTGGTGGATCAAGCCAAATCCTATGAGGCTTTGGAACTGACCCCCAGTCTACAAATGGAGCCTTATCGCCATCAGCAAGAGGCGCTAGACGCTTGGCAGGAAAACCGTCGAGGGGTTGTGGTTTTACCGACCGCTGCAGGCAAGACCTATTTGGCCCAATTGGTGATTCAGGCCACCCAACGCAGTACGTTAATCGCGGTTCCAACGCTGGATTTAATGCACCAGTGGTATGCCCATTTGGTGGCTGCTTTCCCCGATGCTGAAATTGGTTTATTGGGCGGTGGATCTCGCGATCGTACCCCAATTCTGATTTCCACTTACGATAGTGCTGCCATCCAGGCTGAAAACCTGGGCAATCGCTATGGTCTACTAGTATTCGACGAATGCCACCATTTACCCAGCAGCTTTAATCGGGTGATTGCTGAATATGCCATTGCGCCCTATCGGTTGGGACTCACCGCTACCCCAGAACGGAGCGACGGTAAGCATGAGGATTTAGATAATCTAATTGGTCCGACCGTGTATCGCCGAACGGCTGAAGAACTGTCTGGCGTCGCCTTAGCCAAACATAAAACCGTCCAAATTCAGGTCAAGCTCTCCACCCAAGAACGAGAGCGATACGACGAGCTGATTCAAACTCGTAACCAGTTTCTCCAATCTGCTCGTATTTTTCTGGGTAGCTTAAAGGGGTGGCAACAGTTTGTGCGTGAAAGTGCTCGCTCCAAAGCAGGACGAAGAGCCATGTTAGCCCATCGTCAGGCCCGTGCGATCGCATTCGGTACTGAAGGCAAACTCCGTATCCTCGCCGATCTCTTAGCTCAGCACCACCCCGAACAAACCCTTATCTTTACCGACGACAACGCCACCGTCTATCGAATTTCCCAAGATTTTCTTATTCCAGCCATTACCCATAAAACACCCGTCAAAGAGCGCCACGATATTTTGCAGCGGTTTCGCTCCGGCGACTATCCCACCCTAGTAGCCTCACGTGTTCTGAATGAAGGCGTCGATGTGCCAGAAGCAAGTATTGCCATTGTCCTATCAGGGACTGGCTCTACCCGAGAATATGTACAGCGCTTAGGAAGAGTGCTTCGTAAAGGCAAAGATCCCGATAAATTGGCTTTACTGTATGAGGTGATTGCCGAGAATACCAGTGAAGAGAATACAGCCCGTCGTCGTCAACCGACCCGGAGTAAACCGAAACTATCTGTCGTGTCCAAGTCGTATGAGTTAAATGACGTCCCTATACCTCGGGCTGCAGAGAGCAAAAACAAAGGATCTCAATCCTTTGATGAGTGATATCTCCTACTGAAGCCAGAACTGAAGGTCGGTGTTTGCTCCACCCCTTATGAGATCATGGGCACAAAACAATTTTAAAAGGAAGTCGGTGATGAGCTTGAAATATTTGGGTCAGGTATTCTGGGTCGGTTTACTGCTGATGTCATGCTCAGGCAGTCCAGAGTCTGAGACTTCTGCAGGTCAAGGATCTCCACAGCCTGCTGTGAGCAAAGCCGAAAGCAGCAAGATCTTGTCTCAAGGCACTTTTGTTTCAGGCAACTACAATACCCAGGGAAGCGCGACCTTAATCTCCAGTGAGGGTAAGACTTTCCTTGAATTAGATCAAGCCTTTCAAACCGATCAAGGCCCTGATTTATTTGTCTTGTTACACCAGGATGCAAAGCCAGAAACTTATGAGCCAGACGACTATAAGGTGGTTAGTAAACTTAAAGAGATTCAGGGGTTGCAACAGTATGAGATCCCTGCAGATGCAGATCTTGCCAAGTATCAGTCGGTTGCGATTTGGTGTAAGAAGTTTAATGTTACGTTTGGCTATGCCCCATTAACCGATCAGCAAAGCCAGGGATAACCGTTATGTCACCCACCTTAATTAAATTAGCTGGATGGCTACCCGCCGTTATTATTCCCGCTGCTACGATTATTCAGCTGGCCACCATCTTCAAGGATCGATCAACCCAAGGGGTTAGTTGGCTGACTTGGTTTCTATTTGGCGTCGCCAACATCGGCCTCTATATTTACACCGAAAAATATTCAGCTTTGCAATCCATTGTTGGGTTATTGGGTTCAGCAGCTCTCGACTTTCTAATCGCTGGGCTAGCCCTTGCTAGTTTTGGTGTATCAGAAGATTCGACTCAATCCACCTAGCATTTTCAATGCTATAGGATTGGTAGATTTGATAGCTTGCTGGTCTATCAAGAATTGTAGTTTGCGTTAGCTGCTATTCACAATTCAAACCGTAGCCTTCAACTGGTCTGCGATGATCCCATAAGCGTTTTCCCTTCAATCGAAACCCCCCTCAACACTATGTTGAGGGGGGATTAATCTATTTATCGTAGCTATATGCTAGCAGTTCTTTAGCCGAGAGGAGCTGTTGCACCAATCACAAAAGCCGCGTAGGTCACATAATAGCCAACCGCAAAGTGGACTAAACCCACCAAGCGACCTTGAACGATAGAGAGAGCAACAGGCTTGTCTTTCCATGTCACTAAGTTGGCGAGGGGAGTACGCTGGTGAGCCCAAACGAGAGTCTCAATCAGCTCTTGCCAGTAACCTCTCCAGGAGATCAAGAACAAGAAGCCAGTCGCCCAGCAGAGGTGGCCTAAGAGGAAAATCCAAGCCCAAACTGACAGGCTATTTACACCAAATGGTGTGTAACCGTTAATCAATTGAGCTGAGTATCCCCAAAGGTAGTCTCGCAGCCAACCCATTAGATAAGTAGAGTTGGTATTGAACTGAGCTTCGTTACCAGACCAGATAGCCAAATGCTTCCAGTTGAAGTAGAAGACAATCCAACCAATTGTGTTGAGCATCCAGAAGAAGGCAAGGTAGAAGGAATCCCAAGCAGAGATATCACAAGTACCGCCACGTCCGGGGCCATCACAAGGGAAGCTATAACCAAAGTCTTTCTTGTCAGGCATCAGTTTAGAACCACGGGCATCCAAACAACCCTTGACACAGATTAAGACGGTGACATGCAAACTGAAGGCAATACCATGATGAACCAAGAAGTCACCAGGCCCTTGAGACATAAACGGCCCGATAACAGGGTTGTTCATTGCTTCAACCCATCCAGGAACAAATACATCAGGAGAAATGTTAGGAGGGTTATAAGCCAATCCATTAGGATTTGAAAGCAGTGTTTCAAATCCTAAGAGCAGTTTGCCATGAGCTGCCTGAATCCATTGCGCAAAGATTGGCTCAACCAAAATTTGCTTCTCAGGAGTACCAAAAGCTACCACGGTGTCGTTATGAACATAAACACCAAGGGTATGGAAACCACTGAACATGGATACCCAAGATAGGTGGGAGATAATCGCCTCTTTATGCTCAAGAGCACGAGCAAGAACGTTGTTCTTGTTACGTTCTGGATCGTAATCTCGGACAAAGAAGATACCACCATGCGCAAAAGCACCAATTGCTAGAATTCCAGCAATATATTGGTGATGTGTGTAAAGCGCAGCTTGTGTGACATGGTCTTGAGAGATGAAAGCGTATGACGGCAATGAATACATATGTTGGGCAACCACAGAAGTGATTACACCTAATGCAGCTAGGTGGAAACCTAACTGGAAATGTAGAGATTCATTGTAAGTGTCATAAAGGCCCTTGTGCGCATCACCCAACATCCCGCTGGGAGGGGTGTGTGCTTCTAGGATCTCTTTCATACTATGCCCAATACCGAACTGAGTTCGATACATATGGCCAGCAATGATGTACATCACAGCAATAGCCAGATGGTGGTGGGCAATATCAGTTAGCCACAATGCTTCAGTTTGGGGATGGAAACCGCCAATAAAGGTAATAATCGCAGTTCCAGCACCTTCGCTAGTTCCAAAAATATGACCAGCAGTATCAGGGTTTTGAGCATAAACTCCCCAACGCCCAGTAAAGAAAGGCGCTAAACCAGCAGGGTGAGGCATGGTTGACAGAAAGTTATCCCAACCTACGTGCTGACCCCGAGCTTCGGGAATAGCAACGTGGATTAAGTGGCCTGTCCAGCCCAAAGAGCTAGCACCAAATAGAACTGCCAAGTGGTGGTTCATTTGGGATTCAGCATCTCTAAACCAGGCTAAGCTGGGTCGAAATTTGGGTTGTAGATGAAGCCAACCTGCAAACAACATGACTGCAGCGACAATCATCAAGAAAACAGAACCAATGTATAAATCACCATTGGTACGCATACCAATGGTGTACCACCATTGGTAGAGGCCAGAATAACAAAGGTCAACTGGACCAGAAGCGCCAGCTTGGGTGAACGCCTGAGTTGCAGCATCACCCAAATGGGGGTCCCAAATCGCATGGGCGATGGGACGGATGGTTAGTGGATCTTGGATCCACTGTTCAAAGTTGCCTTGCCAGGCGACATGGAAAAGATGGCCAGCAGACCATAGAAAGATAATAGAGAGATGACCGAAGTGAGTCGCGAAAATCTTTTGATAAAGATTTTCCTCCGTCATTCCGTCATGAGTCTCAAAATCATGAACTGTGGCAATTCCGTACCAGATCCGACGTGTTGTTGGATCTTGGGCAAGGTCTTGGCTAAAACTAGGAAATTTAGTAGCCATAAGTTTTTAGTGTCCTCCTTGCCTATCCTAATGCGAGAATTCGAGCTAGGTAGAATGACCAAGAGGTCACAATTCCACCTAGGAGGTAATGGCCCAGTCCAACTGCACGACCTTGAGTAATACTCATAGCGCGTGGCTGAATGGCTGGAGCAATCTTTAGTTTGCTGTGAGCCCAAACAATAGACTCGATCAGCTCTTGCCAATAGCCACGACCACTGAACAAGAACATCAGGCTGAAAGCCCAGATGAAGTGGGCACCTAGGAATAAAATTCCGTAGGCAGATAGGGCAGAACCATAGGAGTTAATCACCTGAACCGATTGGGCCCATAAGAAATCTCGCAACCAACCATTAATAGTGATTGAAGACTGTGCCCAGTTGCCAGCTGTTAGGTAATTAACGCCGCCATTAGCATTTGCGGCACCCCAAACATCCGACTGCATTTTCCAGAAGAAGTGGAAATTGACAATTGAGATGCAGTTGTACATCCAGAACAGACCCAAGAAGATATGGTCCCAACCAGAAGATTGGCAAGTACCACCCCGACCTGGTCCGTCGCAAGGGAATCTGAAGCCCAAGTTAGCTTTGTCTGGAATTAGACGAGAGCTACGAGCGTAGAGAACACCCTTGATTAGGATGAGAACAGTAACGTGAATCTGGAAGGCGTGAATGTGGTGGATCATGAAATCGGCGGTTCCTAAGGAAACATGTTGCATTGCAACTTTTCCGCCAACAAACAAAGGATCGCCACCCCAAGCTAAGCTTGATGCACCTTCTGCCAAGGGAGCCCGAATTGTTCCAGCAACGTTTGCTTGTAAGTTCTGAACCCATTGAGAAAAAATAGGTTGCAGTTGGATAGCAGTGTCGGAGAACATATCTTGAGGCCGACCCAAAGAACGCATATTGTCGTTATGGATATACAAGCCAAAAGAATGGAACCCAAGGAAAATACAGACCCAGTTTAGATGGGAAATGATCGTATCTCGGTGACGAAGCATCCGATCAAGAACATTGTTTTGGTTCACAGCTGGATCGTAATCCCGAACCATGAAAATAGCTGCGTGGGCAGCACCACCAACAATCAAGAAACCTCCAATCCACATATGATGGACGAACAGATTCAGCTGCGTGCCGTAATCTGTTGCCAAGTAAGGATAAGGAGGCATTGCGTACATGTGGTGGGCAACAATGATGCTGAAAGAACCCCATGTGGCTAGGTTAATTGCTAGCTGGGCATGCCAAGAAGTTGTCAGCACCTCATATAGACCTTTATGGCCTTCGCCAGTAAAGGGACCTTTATGAGATTCCATGATTTCCTTCATACTGTGCCCAATACCCCAGTTGGTTCGGTACATATGACCAGCAATGATGTACATTACTGCCAATGCCAAATGGTGATGGGCTATATCTGTCATCCATAGGCCACCCGTTGTTGGGTCAAGCCCTCCTTTGAAGGTAAGGAAGTCAGAATAAGCACCCCAATTTAGGGTGAAGTAAGGCATTAATCCCTGAGCAAAGCTGGGATATAAATCCGCCATAAATCCATTATCAAAAAGAAATTCATGGGGGATTGGTATATCTTGTGGGGCTACACCAGAATCAAGAAGCTTATTGACTGGCAGAGAAACATGGATAAGGTGACCTGTCCAGGCAAGGTTCCCAAGCCCTAAAAGAACGATGAGATGGTGGGTCATCGTTGATTCGGCGTTTTGGAACCACTCCAATTTAGGTGCTTTCTTGTGGTAGTGATAATACCCGGCGTACATCATTACAACCGCTGCAACAAGGGCACCAATGGCTGCTGAATAAAGTTCACCGGGGTCAGTCATTCCAGCCCCGCGTAAAATATGGAAAAGGCCAGAGGTAATTTGGACTCCGCGGAATCCATTACCAACATCTGCATTTAAAATATCTTGGCCAACAATGGGCCAAACTACGTGAGCACTGGGTTTGTTGCCGAGCGGATCGGCTAACCAAGCGTAGTAGTTAGAAAAACGAGCAGCATGGAAGATCATCCCGCTGATCCATACAAAAATGATGGATAAGTGTCCAAAATGGGCACTGAAAATTTTGCGGGAAATTTCTTCTAGGTCGTTTGTTTGTGTATCAAAATCATGGGCTAGAGCATGTAGGTTCCAAATCCAAGTGGTGGTTTGGGGACCTTTCGACAGACTTTTATTAAAGTGACCCGGCTTACCCGCGACTTCTAAAGAAGCGCTAACTGGGTTGATGTCAACTTCAGCTGTTCTGCCTTTTGTCTCTGGCCCACCTGGGCTAGTTGTCATTGAGACTCTCCTCTCTTTGGACAAGCAAGGAATGAGCATCCTCACCAGATAGCAGTGTCATTCCTAAGAGAATGGCGCTGATGCTATGCAGAAAATACATATAAATCAGCAAAATCGCTTAAAGCGTAAATACTTCAAAGCTTTTTTAATAAAACCGCCACCTTAGGTTTACATTTCGCTAGCAACAGACAAATCTCTTTAAATGACAGAGTGCTGAAGCAGCAGTAGAAAGCCATCTGGAATGGAGTTCTCAATTGTGAATTATAGAAGCCTGACTGTACTTTTTTCGGTAATTAACAATAATTAAGGTGCTTAGGATTGGCAGGGATCGCATGATCAAAGATGAGTAAAAAGACTCATATGGTTATAAATATTCAGAATGCGTAATAAATATTTACGTATTTGTCCTTGTTTGCTGGAAAATCTCTGATTGGTGGGTCGTACTGCAGCTCCCTCAGAACTCTGAATTCTAATGTTTTTAGGTGTTTTCTGAGACTTCTGACTGGTCGATGCACGCCATTGAAAGAAGTCGATACATAGACCCAAAAGATATCTATCCTTAGAATTTGCCAAGAATGAATCATAAGAAATTCTTATTATTTTGTTTATGGATTCTCATGAATCGTTGACAGGGGGCAAGCTTCATATTTCATCAATTAGTGCGAGGCTTTTCCGGTATAGTTCCCCTAGAGAAAGATTTTCACAATCACTATAAATAAGTATTTCTAGGTATTTAGTATGCGATGTCGGCAGACAATAGTCGGGTGGCTGGGTAGTTTCACGCTTATATGCTTAGTTGCGGGGATCAGCTTATCCATTACTCCCCCTGCTTTGTCAGCACCGTCCCGCCAATTCTCACAAGTCACCGATATTGTTGAAGTTTCGCCTCCTGAAACGATTCAAAAGCTCCGATCAAAGATGGATCGGTATCAGCCTCAGGTGAAGATTCTGAGTCCTGCTGATGATCAGCTACTCAAAGATGATTCAGTTTCGGTGCGTTTCGATGTAAAAGATTTACCTCTATTTAAGGATGCAAAGCTTGGTCTGGGACCTCACCTCAATGTGCTCTTAGATAATCAGCCCGCTCAAGAAGTGTATGACTTGGCTCAACCTATCGTTTTTAAAGACTTGGCGCCAGGAACTCATACGATTCGGGCAGTGGCCACTCGTCCTTGGTCGGAAAGCTTCAAGAATTCCGATGCTTTTGCCCAAGCAACATTTCATGTGTTTACCAAGACTGAAGAGAATAATCCATCCGCAGATAAACCATTACTGACCTATGGGCAACCTCAAGGTGTCTTTGGGACAGATACTGTACTGATTGATTTTTTCTTGAGTAATGTACCTGAAACAGGTTCTAATTCAGGCAATTGGAAAGCTCAAGTGTCTGTCAATGGTTCTAAATTTCGGATTGATGAATGGCAACCGCTTTATGTTCAAGGTCTAAAAGCGGGTAAGAACTGGGTACAGATGCAGTTAACGGATCGGCAAGGTCGCAAAATAGAGAATGCCTTTAATGACACCATTCGAATTGTTGAGCTCAAAGAAAATAGTAACGATACGCTCTCTCAGATTATTAGAGGTGATTTATCGGCCCTAGATGCAGGTGGGATAGTTGATAAAAACTACAAGCGGCCTCAACCTCCTGTTAAGCCAGCACAACCTAGCCCTGCTCCAGTTGTCACCCCTGCCCCTGAAGCCCCTAAGCCAGCAGAGACACCCAAAGCTGAACCTGTTCCGGCACCAGTGTTGAAGCAGCCTGTTGCAACGCCAAAGCCGAAGGCACCGACCGCACCTGTACCGAAGCCTGCTCCTACGAAATCAGTTGCTCCACCACCTAAGTCAACGGAGACAAAGTCACCAGAGATCCGGAAGCAGCCCGATAAACCAGTGAAATCAACGGCTCCAGCTCAGACAGATCAAAAGCCTGCCGAGCAGACTCAAGAAAAGGCAAGGTCCTCAACACCCTCTACCAGTGGGTCCATCAAGCAAGCTGCCCCGACTAAAACTAAAGAAACAAAGCCTGATAAATCATCTGCACCTGCTTCGACGAAGCTACCCGCCTCTGGTGCCAAAATTGAGAAGACGCCTTTGGCACCAGAGCCGATTCAGAAAGCTGCACCGCCCTCTACTCTCAAACAGTCTCAACCGAAGCCAGCTGACAAGCCTCCTAGTCGCGAGAAAATAGCGCCGAAATCGCTAGAGAAACCTACACCGTCGAAGGTAGATGATACTTCTAAATCAACTGCTAAAACTGCAGTTCCTAAATCAGAAGCGTCTAAAATATCTCCAGCACCAGCGGCAAAAACGCCAGATGCAGAATCTACCAAAGATAAGGAAATCGCACCTTCGAACCAGCCTGAGCAACCTAAAGCTGTTCGGAAAGATGAAGAGTCGACCCTGCAAACGACCTTTAGTAAGTTTTGGCAACAGGTTCGACCTGCCCAGGAACCTGCTAACCCCTCAACATCAACTGCTGCCAAAAAAGCACCTCCCCAAAGGATAGAGTCGAAGCCGGCCCCAAGCCCCATCAAGCCTAAACAAGAAGAATCTAGGTCCGCACCTAAACCTGATGCTCTCAAGTCAGTAGAGCCCAAGCCGACTCGTAACCTTAATTCGCCTTCTAGTCAGCGGCCTACTCCATCCTCAAAACCTGTGCAGCCTCGCTCAACGACTCAAGGGAAAGCTGGTATAGACAAGAATTCGGCCACTCCTCCGGCTCAAAAAGCACCTGCTAAGCCTCAAACTGCAACTCCACCCAAGTTGCCCCCTGCCCAGCCCAAACCAACTCAACAGCCAAAATCTTCTGCTGTGAAGTCTAAGGCAGCTGAGCCGAACCCTAAGCCTGCTGCTAGCAGTCTAAAGAAACCACAGATCCAACCCAAATCTCCAGCCCAAAAGCCTGGGGATCAGAATAATTCTGTGTTTTCTGGGTTCCGTGATCGATTACAACAGCTGCAACAAAATGCTGCACCAGCAGTTCAGAAACCGAGTTCATCGAGTTCTTCCCCTAAATCTGTAACTCCTCCTAGGTCAGTCAAGCCCAGCACAACACCAGAAAAGGCACCAACCCCAGCTAAGTCATCAACGGCCAAGTCGACAACCAGTCCAAAGAATGAAAATCTGACCCAGAAGGAGAAGCCTCAACCTTCTGTAGAGTCTCAGGAGAAGTCTCAACCTTCGGCTTTATCTACTTTTCGAGATCGATGGCAGCAACAGAAACAGCTGATGTCTCCTAGTGACAAAGCTCAGTCTTCTGTGAAGTCTGCTCCTAAGAAAGCGCCTGCAACCGGGGCTGTGCCAACGCCTTCCAGCCCCAATAAGGTCTCTCCTACGCAGCCGTCTTCACCTGTGAAGCCCGAGTCTAAGCAACCCGCGCCCCAAAGTTCAACACCTAAACCATCAGTTGCCAAGCCGACAGCCAAGCCCCCTTTAAAGGCTAAGGCTGTGGAACCCAAGTCAGCCGTACCTCAGCCACCTAAACCGAAGCCAACAGATTCAGTGTTTTCATCATTGCGAGGTAAATGGCAGCAGCAGAAGCAACTGATGCCTCCTGCAGAGAAGGCTCAGCCAGCGCCTGTGAAACCTGCTTCTCCCAAGGTATCTAGTACGACCAGTACTACATCTAAGTCTCCTAGTCCGTCTTCAGCGCCAGCTATACAGAAGAAACCTACTGCTCCAGGTTCAAATCAGAAGTCGGTGAAACCTACGGCTAAAGCGACCGTAAAAGCTAAACCTGCTGAGTCTAAACCAGCTGCAGCTCAGCCCACTCAACCGCAGCAAGCAGATGCAGTGTTTTCATCTTTGCGAGAGAAATGGCAGCAGCAAAAGCAACTGATGTCTCCTGCCGAGAAGACCAACCCCACTCCGGTAAAAACTGCTCCTAAACAAACGACGGTTACACCGAAGTCTCCGAGTCAAAGTAAGGTTTCTCCTGCGACACCATCTGCCCCTCTGAAAGCTGAACAGAAGCAACCCGTTTCTCCCCGCACAACCTCTCAATCTACTCAGAAGGCGTCGCAACCTTCTAAGGAACCTAAGAAGCCAGTCGAGTCCAAGCCAGCTGCACCTCAGTCAGGTCAGCAAGACTCAATCTTTTCGTCCTTACGAAGTCGGTGGCAGCAAGAACAGTCTCGGTCACAGACTGCACCAAAAACGGTTCCTTCAGCTTCGAAATCAACGCAACCTAAGACCATTGCGCCTTCGACCGTAAAGGCCAATTCTCCTACCCAAAAGGCACAAAAGCCATCTAGTCCTAAGGCACCAACTTCCACTAAAGGACCGACCAGTCAGCCCAAGACATTGAGTCCTAAAGAGACGACTGCTCCTGCACCATCACCGAGTTCTTCCCAAGCTAGCCAGAGCACTAAGAAGACGGATACTGCGCCACCCACAACTCAGGTACAGAAGTCAGAGCCCAGAGTGTTTGATCCGGGTGTGTATTATCGTCGTTTTTTCCCAGGTAAGGCGATGAGTAATCCTCCAGCATCGACCAAGGTCAATCCAGCTCCTAGTCCGTCAGGGATATCTCAATAACGCCGATGTCTGCATAACTGAGAGGGTATCTTTCTCAATTTCTAATTCAAAAGCGTAATACTGGGAAAGACTTGAAGGATGCTGGGTTTACGCTCAGAGATCCGTCGAGTTGGAAGGGTATGAGACGCTGATGATGGTTTGAGTTAGAGGTGTATGTTTCTATTTCTATCTAAGTTGATCCCTCAACTGATCTATCCAGTGGGGTTGAGTACGGTGCTGTTATTGGTTGCGATCGCAACCTTTTGGAAACGTCCCAAAGTCGCTGCTATTTCGGTGGGACTAGCCTTAGGAATCCTCTTCTTTTCCGCGAATGGTTGGGTAGGAGATGGCTTGCTGTATTCCTTAGAACATCAGTATCCGCCGTTAAAACAGGATGCCACTGCAGATGCAATCGTGGTGCTGGGAGGATGCACGCGTTCGGCCCATCCTCCCCGACCCTGGGTGGAAGTGTCTGAGGCAGGTGATCGGGTATTGTACGCGGCCAAACTGTATCGAGAAGGCAAAGCCCCAAAAGTGGTCTTGGCGGGTGGGCGGATTTATTGGAAAGGAGGCGGCCAAGCAGAAGCGTTGGATATGGCTGAGCTGTTGAAGATTATGGGGGTGCCGGAATCTGCCCTATTGCTTGAGCCTGATTCCCTGAATACTTTTGAAAATGCCACTAATGTAAAGCGAGTGTTGAAACAAAATAATATTGATGGCCCTTTATTACTGGTGACCTCTGCTTTTCACATGCCCCGGTCCATGGCGATTTTTGAAACACAAGGGCTGTCTGTGATTGCGGCTCCCACGGATTATCAGGTGACGGAAGTGAATGAGAATGCTGGTTTTTTGGGATTTGTTTTGCGATTACTGCCAGATATTGAAGCGTTAGTAAACACAACCATAGCGTTTAAGGAATGGATTGGATTTTTGATGTACCGGCTGCGAGGCTGGGCTTAACTTGCCAGGCTAGAGACTGCTGAAGATCTATGATGTTGTGGAGCACAGCTTATTCGTGAAATCCTGATTTGGGTGTCTAGGCTGTAGGGGGAATGAGGCCCATAGATGATGGTCAATCAGTCTCTAGATGAACTTTGATACGCGTCCCTATCAGCCGAGTGATCTGCTTTATCTTCGACAAATCTACCTGGCTTCTCGAACCGTTGCCTTTACCTGGGAGTCTCCTCAGGGATATCAGTTAGAAGATTTTGATCAGGCGACTCGGGATGAAGTGATTTGGGTGGCAGCTGTGGGAGACCGACCCGTGGGCTACATTTCCTGGTGGGAACCGGACAATTTTGTCCACCATCTGTTCATTGATCCGCATTTCACCCGCAGGGGGATCGGCAGTGCTTTATTGCACAGTTGTCTGACCCAAGTGGGTAGACCCGTATCTTTGAAATGTGTGCAGCGGAATACCGCTGCGATCGCATTCTATGTATCCCAAGGATGGTGGATTGTCTCCACAGGCCACTCCCCAGAGGGAGCCTATTACCGGATGGTGTTTGATCAGGAATAGGGGCTATGCGATCGCAGGGGTTGTATTACTTGAGTTTGGACTAAGCTTAAATCTCCAGACAGAGTAAAATATCCCATGGCCCTTGAAAGCCTGAGCATAAGTTTTTCTGGTATTAACTCAGCAGTTAAGCAGCGGTTTTTGAGACAATCTTTGCTTTCCTGCGTTTGGAGACTCGTTTTTTGACCGTTGGATATCGAGTTCTTGGTGGTTGAGATTGGCCTTGCTTGCGTCCGGGTGATTTACCGCGAGTTTTTGGTGCTTGAGCAGGTGTTCCAATCGCCGCAATAATACTTGGGAATGCTTGAGCGACGCGTCCTGGTGATAGAACTTGTTGAGGAGACTGCCAGGGTAAAGGCGTATCCATACAGTCTGACCGAGCAAACCACAATTGCCAAGATATCATCCCAATCAAAGTACTCCATCGCTCTGTCGCTTCATTGGACGTGAGTTGAGGGGTCGTCCAATAGAGCCGTTGTTTGGCAAATCGATACCAATGCTCAATGCTAAAGCGCTGCAGATATCTTCGCCATAATCGCTCCAGACTTGGCATGCATTCTCCAGTCCAGGCCAGCCAAAGCGGCTTAAACTTTCGTCGTTTACCTTTCGGTTGGATGATCTCAACGCGCAAAATTTCCATTTCTCGTTTGGCCGAATTACGGAAATGGAATTGGCTCCAGCGAGTTACTCTGACCTGTCCAAGTTGGGTGTCTTCTATCTCCAATATTTCGCTGGCTTCTGGATATGTATTAGGGGCATTCAATTTGAACTTATGTCCATGCTTACGAGGAGCCCCTCGTCCTGAATAGGCGAGGGGAATACCATAGACACAGCGATTGGATGCTAAGCGCAATAACAGGTCGACTTCAATCCCTGCAGTGTGATTGAGAAAGATGCCATTACCGTAGTGACGGTCAAACGCGGCTAGAGGACGCACCGGCAAATGACGACAGACTTGCTTTAATTGAAACGTGGCTTTGGTCAAAGCGGTCTCAAAGCTCGTGATTCGTTCATGGCGTAGGGGCAGTGCCCAATGCTGACTTTCGTCTGGGACCCAAGAAAGGGTGCTATAACTTTGGCCTACCCCGACAGTATGTCCCCCTTGATGATGAAAACCTCTGTCTTTGAGGGTCTTGGCCTCGGGACGCAGCCAAGGACTACTATCTCCCACGAAGAGCGGCTGGTCTTGAGTGGAAACTTGTCGAACTAAATATCGGTGAAGTTTGGCACGATGGATACGACCATCATGCAGGGCTGAATAGGTACTCGACCATTGACGACGGAAGATAGGATGTTGAGACAAACACACAAATGAACGCAGGCTCGGACTCATCAATACCGCATCCATTAGCTCAAATAACGCGTCTTTACTGGCGCCAAAGCAGCTATACAGAGTTTGGCGGAATTGACGCAGATGGTCGAAAATCATAAGGGCAATGAGTGTGATGATTCATTGACCTTAAAGCAGTCGGTGTACTTCATTGACTGCTTTTCTCGTTTGCTTTAGTCCAAACTCAAGTGTATTACTCACAGGAGATTGGCCCAGCTGCTCTCGCAACTGTTGGGCCTGATCCAGATGCTGTCGATGTCCCGGATCTTGAGGATCGAGACACTGTCCCCATTGCTGGTGAATACGGGCTTGTTCGTAGGGCATGGCCAAGGCTGTCGCGAGCTGCAGAGCTTGGTGCCATTGCTTTTGGGCTTGGGTGGTTTTGCCTTGGTGCCAGAGCCATACCCCCTGCCAGAGCAAGGCTCGCGGTTGAGCAATGGGAAAAGACTGGGCAAATTTCTGGAGTGATTGGCAGGCTTGACGCACCTGCTTGGCATCTTGCAAATTATAAATCCATAGCTGTATGGAGCTTTCAGCAATGCCCACATAGCCTTCGTGGGTATGGACGGCAATGGGATCGGAATCTCGGAGCATCTGAATGGCTGTTTCGATCACCTGCTGGGCTTGGTGTAAATCTCGATTGTGGAGATAGACGCGACTGGCAATTCCCGCAAACCGAATTTGGTCGGCAATCAGGCCCGGTTGTTCGGCGAAGATGGCTTGGACTTCCTCAACGCAGGTGGTGGCGGTCGTCCAGTTGCCGAGGCAGGCCCATTCTTCCGCCTGGCCCATCAATCCCCAGGCATAGGACTGAATATCGTCATGCTGGGCTCCTAACTCTTGGGTCTCTTCCCACAATGGGATCGCATCTTTGAAACGACCCTGAAAATGATCGATTAGGGCAATGCCCGCCACGGCTTGGGCGAGGACATGCCAATCTTGCAGTTGGCGACAGGCATCAATGGAGCGTTGAATGGTGTTCCGAGCGGGGAGCCACTGGCCCACACCGCTTTTATAGACCCCTACTACCAAACAAATCCAGCTAATGCAGGGTAACTGGATGTTGATTTTTTGGATGATTTGTTCTGCTAATTCTCCATACTGGCGGGCTAAAAAATGGACTTGATAAACGCCTGTGGCAAAACACATGTTGGCGTAGATGCGAGATAGTTCAGAAGACGGAGGGACCGTTTCTGCCAGGTTGAGACCGACGAGGGTGGCATAGGTGCCGAGAGTTTTGGCGTTGGTGTAGTAGCAGACTTCCCCTAGGCAAATTTGAGATCGGGTTAGCTCCAAAATATGGGCTTGGCGAGTGGGAGAAGAGGTAATGCGGCGGCGGGGCTGTAAGCGGTGCCAGAGCTGCTTCAATCCTTGGAAAGCCAGTTTAATCCCCAGAATCTGTTCATTCTGCGGAATCGGATGGCCGAGGATGGTGATGGCTTGGAGCAGCTGGTGTTGACTCTCTGGTAAGTGGCCTAGACCGTAATAGGCCTCTCCTAATTGGCGATGCCATCGGGCCAACTGCAGGCGCGAGACCTGGGCCTTGGGCGTATGTAATGCCAGGACTTGAGAGAAGAAAGCGACAGCTTCTTGGTAGGCGCCCCCTTGGAAAGCTTGCTCCCCGGCTTGCTCTAAGTAGTGGGTAGCCTTGTCGGTGGTTTCGGCTTGCTGCCAATGGTAGGCCAGGAGTGCATAAACGGTGGCTAAATCATGGGTGTAGTTTTGTTCATACCAAGTTGCGATCGCACGATGTAATTCCCGCCGTTGAGAAAATACCAACAGATGATAGGCCACTTCTTGGGTCATGATGTGGCGAAAGAGATATCCCAAGTTGGGAGGGGGCGTATCGAGGACAATTAGCTCTAATCGCTGCAAACTGTCCAGATGTTCGGGCAAGCGGTCCTTATCGGCGGCTAGGGGATAAATGGCTTCCAGTAAGTCGCCGCGAAAATTACGGCCAATGACGCTGGCCACTTTGAGCATCAACTGTTGAGGGGGTAGGAGGCGATCAATGCGGCTGGTGATCAACCCTTGCAGGGTGTTCGGTAGATCCAGACCTTCCAGATGTTGATCGGGGACTGTAAGTTGACACTTTTCCTGCTCGATGTGGATAAAGCCATTATCTCGAAGACTATAGGCCAATTCTTCACTAAAGAGGGGATGGCCTTCGGCTTTGGCATAGACAAAGTCTGAGACAGGCTGAGGCAAATGGGCGACTTCTAGCTGCTGACTGACAAACTGCTGGGTCTCGCGGTGAGTTAGCCCTCGAAGTCGCAGATACTTGGTTTGCTCCGACTCTAAGAGTTGGGTATAGTCTTCCGGCCAGGGTTCGGCCAAGGGGCGAGTGGCGATGACACAGAGAATTGGCAATGCCTGTTGATGAACGGCCAAAGCCAAAGCCCAAGAAGCCGAATCCAGCCAGTGGGCATCTTCGAGAATGATGACGTGTGAGTCTTGCTCCAGACCTGTTTGCAGTAAATACAGCAATATATTGCGGGTATTGTCGGCACGAACTTGGCCTTGCATTTGCTGGGTGATCGGGGTTTCTGGGAAATCGAGACCAGAAATAAAATTGAGTAGCGGTGTGAGGGCAATCAGATCGTCCCGAGCGCCTAGCAGATTTAGAATGCGTTGGCGTCGATCCGCAGCATTCAGCAATTGCTCAAGCTGGAGAATTTGGGTAAAGATGGGCCGCCACGCAAAATAAGGGGTGAATTTCTCAATGGCATCGCCAGCACCGACGACAAACGGTAGATCTTGGGTTTGGCACCATTCTAGAAAGTTGAGAACAACCTGAGACTTACCAATGCCAGCTTCTCCTTCCAGAATAGCGGTGCCCCCCTGTTGGTCAAACTGCAAAATCTGAGCTAACTCCAGCAGGTGCTGACGTTCGCGTTGACAACCCACCAGGGTACGTGTGGCATGCTGCTGCTGCTTTAGAGCCCCCAAGGGTTGGTAGACGACGATGGGCTGTTCAATGCCTTTGAGGCTTAAAGGGGGTAAAGCGGTAAAGGCCAGCCGACGACGGGCGGCCCGATAGGTGGTGGGGTCGCACAGAATATTGTCTTCAGCCGCTTGCATCAACCGGGCGGCTAAATTGACGATGTCGCCAATCACGGTGTATTCCCGACGACGGGTACTGCCAACGATGCCGCAGAATACGTTGCCAGTGGTGATGCCGATACTACAGTGCCAGCCCAAACCCTTCAATTTGGTCTGCATCTCTAGGGCGGCTCGCACCCCTCGGTCGGCGTCATCTTCATGGGCAAAAGGAGGCATACCTAAGGCAGCGACTAGGGTGGCTCCTTTGTCATCGACACTAATTTTGTTGATGCTGCCCTCAAACCGATAGAGGCTACTTTGGAGCGCCTGCATAATTCGCTGAGCTTGCTCTAGGGGCGTTTTGGCGTTGAAGTCGGGCAGATTAATGAAGAGTAAGGTCAGCAGTCGATATTCTGCTAACCATTCTCGTTGTCCTGCTTCTAGCCGATCTAGAATAGCGCCAGGAATGTAGGCTTTGAGACCTGCGGCTAACTCAATAGTCAGTTCTTTAGGGCTGGTCTTTGGGGGTGGATCTACTTTTGATAACGCAGTTAGATGCCAGCAACCGCTGTCTATAGTAGCGCCGATACTTTGATACTGAATTAAGGTAATGACTTCAGACGAGAGGATGACTTGTCCGGGTTGGGCCAAACTTTGGGTTAAGCGAATTTGTCCTAAGGGGGCACCTGTGATCGCGTGTTCCCAACGTTTATAGACGCCGCCCACATGTGCGATCGCAACATCACCTGCCCCAATGCCAATCCGTAAGGCTAAGGATACATCACTCGTCGCAGTATAGGACTGGGAAAACTGTTGAATAACGAGGGCGCATTGGCAGGCTTGGAGCGTTTGCTGTTGGAGAGTCTTGTCAGCTTCCTGGACGGGCCAAACTGCTAGGAGTGCGTCTCCTGCGAATTTGAGGACGTCACCGCCATACTTCAAAATCAAATCCACGATCTGGCCAAAGTAGGCGTTCAAAATGGCGGTCAGGGTTTCTAAACCATCCGGTCCAGATTTCACCAGGGTTTCAGTAAGGATGGTAAATCCCGAGATATCGATAAAAATAACGGCGGCAGGAAAACGATCGATTTGGGGCTTAGCGATGGGAGTCGGATCTTGGAGTAACCGACGCACGACAATATCTGGGACGTAACTCGCCAGGATGTCTATCTGTTCGGCCACTATCGTTTTCCTTGGTTGGGAGCGGTGTGAGTTGACTCTTTCTATCTTTACTCATGATCTAGTGATTCGTCAGATCAAGCTCACTAGAAACCTATTAATACTGTTAGAAGAGCTATATCCGCCTAATAGGGTTAGAGGTGTCCGATAACCTGATCAGAATGGGGAAAATAAGAGAATATGCTGTTTTTTGATTGAGAACCTGAGCTGAATAATCTGCTCTGTCAACAGCGCTGTAACCTTACCGCGAGTCCATGCCAGAACAACGAATTGTGACTAACCGAGTCTTTGTGCTGGGTTTAGATGAACTCTACCGCGAGGCGATGAAATGCCATGAGCGTACTGAGCTACTCCAGTGTGCAGAAGAGGTGGCCTCGGTATTGTCTCTTGCACCTGGCAATGTTCCAGTTGAGGGGTACTATACAGAATCGCCAGAACTGACTCGGTATTTTCAATTAGTCCAGACGCTGCAAAATGTCCCACGGGAAAGGGAAGCGGACGTTTCTGATGTAAAGAGTTTCCAACGTCTAAAACAGGTGACTGGGTCACTCATATTTGGAACTCCAGCGGACCAACGCTATTTATTGCCTACCGGTAAAGATGCATTATCCATCGCGATGGAGCAAAGCTTTCCGGCCTGGACGATTGCCAACTTAACGGCTGAAACATTTCATGTTGCGATTGAGTCCAATGACTATTCCTTAGTGGCACTTGCTGCGTTGTCAAAAGACCCAGTCGTGCTGGCAGCCTGCCGTGAATCAGTTGTCTTATATGCTTTCCTTCCACCGGGTAGTGCCTATAATCCTGAAGAATCTGAGTATCGTTGGCAAGTAGACCCGTTAATTAGACCTTATCGGAAATAGCTGAAAGCCTTACTGGGAAAGCATTTTATTTTTGGAGGAAAATCGACCTCAAAGACTTACGACATAGACATTTGAAGTTATTCTCACTCATTTTATTTCCGTTAATGTCTATTGAACAACGGGCAACGAAATTTGTTCGCACTTTCAATCAGCTGTTTAATGAATCTCTGCCAGAGCCCACGTCAAAACATGCCAGGGAATATTTTGTGGCTTGTTGTGCGTGGCAGCTAGTGGGTCGTTGTGTTCGTATTGGTTTTGATGACAGCAGCAAACCCATTCGTCACTATCATTGGGCCATTAAGCGAGGGACGGATCAACAGCTCACGGTGGAAGAATTTTGGGATAGTGAGTTGTGGACAACCCAACGCTACCAAGCGAAGCTGAAAGATTAAGGCTCTCTGGGAATTAGCGTGTAGCAGTCCTACATTTAGTGTGTTTCCTTTTTCATCCCTATGGAATGATCTGAGGTAGTACTTCAGAGCAATGGCGTAATGGATAACTCAATTCGCATCCCGCTCAACCTTCCTGATATTCGAGTTCTAGAGCTATCGAAGACTGAGAGAGGGGATTGGCTCATCAAGATTGAGAGTACGCTTCAAGGAACAACCTGTCATCAATGCGGACGTGAGATTACTGACCTCCATTGTCATGATCAGCCTTTTCGGATTCGTCACCTGCCATTATTTGAAGTCCCCGTTTACTTAGAAATTCGGCCCAAGCGTTATCGATGCAAGTATTGCGATGACCATCCCACAACAACTCAACATTTAGAATGGCACGAACCTCGCAGTCCCAATACAAAAGCATATGAGCGTTGGCTTCTGCGAATCTTGATCAATTCAACGGTCTCAGATGTTGCCAGAAAACTAGGCGTTAGTGAGGATATCGTCAGTGGAATCATTGATCGTTGGATTGCCGCTCAAGTTGACTGGAGCGAATATGCAGACCTCAAAGTTATGGGGATGGATGAGATTTCTCTCAAACGAGGCCATCGTGATTTTGTGGTTTTGATCACGATTCCTACGACGGATGGGGTGGATATATTGGCAGTTCTAGCCGACCGTAAACAGCAGACAGTGGCAAATTTCCTTCAATCGATTCCCATTGATTTACGCCAAACCATTGAGCGCGTCTGTACGGACATGTACCAAGGATTTGTCAGTGCAGTCCGAGAACAATTGCCGCAAGCCAAAATTGTCATTGACCGCTTTCATGTGACCAAAGCCTATCGTAATTGTGCTGATACGGTTCGTAAACGTGAGGTCAAACGTCTACGACGAGAGCTCTCTAAGCAAGAGTATGACAGCATCAAAGGCGCGATGTGGCCTTTTAGAAAACGACCAGAGAATCTGAAAGAGTCAGAGCAACAACTCCTTGAGCGATTGTTTGCTTATTCTCCACAACTGAAACAGGCGTACAACCTCCGAGAGAAACTCACGCAGATATTTGAGGGCAGGTACACCAAGCACGGAGCTAAATGTGCCATCCGTGCTTGGTGTAAACAAGTACTCAAGAGTGACATCAAGGAATTCGATTGTTTTCTGACCACTATCAATAATTGGATGGACGAGATGACCAACTATTTCCTGGAGGGGTGGACCAGTGGTTTTGTGGAAGGATTTAATAACCGAGTCAAAGTCTTAAAAAGACGATGCTACGGTATTTTCGATATTGAAAGACTCTTCCAAAGGATTTCTCTTGACCTCAATGGGTATCAGACATTCGCTGTGACCTAAACACTATATCTAGCGGCTACCACGCTAATTCCCGGAGAGCCAAGATTAATGACTGCTGGATATAACTTTGCACGCTACGATTTGTGTGAACTGCGTGATAGCTTCTAATGCCAACACTCCTGCTGACACCCCGCTATACAGACGATGCCCAAGCTTTATGGCGTGCTGCGATTGAACTGGGTTGGGATGTGGAGCGAATTACTTGTTGGGATGTACCTGCGCATCTGCTGGAAGTTGAAGAGCCTGTGTTCTATTTGGAGGCTTTGATGGCGCCACTTCTGGCTGAGCAATTTCAACGCCGTCTGCTAGAGCCACCCATCGACTGGTTGCCAAAACTACCAGAGCCATATCGCCAGCGTTCGATTCGTTTGAGTACTTTGGAGCAGGCTAGGCAAATCGAGACGGCTGCTTTTATCAAACCACCAAATGATAAAAGTTTCCCTGCGCGGGTGTATACAGGGTCTGAACTACCGAATGGATACCCTGATGAAACCCCCGTTTTGATCTCTGAGATTGTGCAGTGGGAAAAGGAATTTCGCTGTTTTATTCTGAATCGGACGTTGAAAACTTTCTCAGTGTACCTCCACGAGGGAGTGTTGCAGCGGGATAATCACTTTGCCCATTCTCCTGAGGAAGAAGCAGCTCTGGTTGAATTTGTTGGCGAGATTTTAGCGGATGAGACGATTGACCTGCCCCAAGCAGCTGTGGTGGATGTGGGTGTGATTTGCGATCGCAGTTGGGCAGTGGTCGAACAAAACGCAGCCTGGGGGGCTGGAATCTATGGTTGTGACCCAACTCAAGTGCTGGAAGTTTTAAGACATGCTGCAGTATCCGCTTAAGGATTCAGCACTTGTTGTTTCCAAGTATCGTTGGCTTCTAAGGTATAACCACATCGCTGATGAGGCTGTCCTTTGAGTTCTAGATGATCGACTTCTTGGGGGGCCAGTAATAGCAAGCAAAATGCTTCCAAGGGAGTTGTGCGATCAATCGCTTCCTGTGATGATGCTTCAGACTCGCTTTTAGGTTGTCCTGGATGGGGCCATGCGAATTGCGATCGCGCCCCTTCTGATAACGCTAACCAAGCCACCTCACGCAAATGGAGAAGATCGGAATCCTCCTCTGTGGCCGACACCACCATCAATTCCCCAGAAATCCGAAACTGCTCACGGGTTTTCGGGAAATACCAACATAATGCCCCCCAAGGATTCTTCGCAATTTGCTCGATCTTTTTGCTGCGCCGATCCGTCACAAACTTTAGCGTATTGCTGTCCTCTAAAAAACCGCGAAACACCACCGTGCGATTGGCAGGACGATTTGCCTGTACCGTCGCCAACTGGGCATAGCGGGCATAAACCAATGACCGATTCCGATGCAGGGCGCGACTCAATGCCGATCTCCAAGGGGCAAGTTCAGTCATCATGCTCCTTTGAATTTTTAGACTGATTTGCTAGCACCCACTTCACCGCCGCTACCATTACCTCTGGCTCATCTACCCACACAAAATGACTGCTATTGCTAGCGGGAAACTGTTTACTCACAGAAGAAAGCTGCATCAAATCGATATGGATTTTATCTCGTAAGCGGTTGGCACTCCGCAGCGGCGTCAGCCTCGTTAGCAGCGACGGTTTGAAAAAGGACTGGGACTTGATGCTGGCGAGGGGCAAAGTGCCTAAGTTCTCCGCTACTCGGAGCTGGCGTCCACTTTGGTCTAAATTCCACAGCTCTCGACACATGGTAATCCAATGCTTGGGACGACAAAAGGAACGGGTAACGTGCATTAGCTCTGCTGGAGGATACTTTCTCAACGCTGGCTTCACTAGCTTAAACACTTGGCAAAGCCGCAACAAGCGAATAATGCCAAAGGCTGACCCCACAATTGACATCAAAAAACCGGAGATAAAGAAGAGCTTCAGGGCCTTGAGCTGCAACGGCATGTTCAGCATGGCGCGCTCATGAAGGCCATCGGTTAGCACTAATCCCGACACTTTTGCGGGAAAACGATGGGCATAGAGTCGCATGTTGTAGCTGCCAAAGGAATCTCCTACTAAAAGATAGGGCGGTTCGGCTTTGGCGTGGGTTAATAGCAGGTCTAATTCCTTAACCACTTGATCGCTGGTTCTGGGGTAAGGGCTATGATCGCTCCATCCATATCCCGCTCGATCATAGATATAGATTCGGCCTAGAGGGGCCAGCTTGTTTAATAATAGATAGCCTTCCAGGCCCCCTAAGCTGTGGTCTAACACAATGGTCTGCTGCCCCGTACCCATTGTTTGGAGATGCAGGGTATAGCTACCGATATCAATGCGCTGCCCTGGCGGTGAGGTTCGGTTTTCGATTAGGCAAACAATGATTTGGTAAATCGTGGTGATGGCTAGCAGCAGAGCTTGGATTTGAAGCGGCATTATGAGGGAAACTGACTAGCAACAATTTGACAATTCATAAAAGCTGCAAGAATCGATGTCACTAAGAAAAGACTAAAAAAATGAATTGATAAAAGCATTTATTTCACCGAAATAATCTCTGTTAAAAATTAATTTTTCATAAATGCATTAAATCTATCAAAGAGCTTTAGCTAAAGGATTTGAATCTCCGGAAAGATCTTTTAGTTCTTGTTCGAATTGTCGCTGTTTAGATAAGTATAATGGTACATAGATTTGATGATTTTTAGAATCGGATGCAATCAAGTGCCGTAACCCTATTATATTTTGTGATTTAACCTGCTGAATGTCATGCCAGGCAATAGTATGATGCCAGTGAAACATTTGATAAGTGGAAGATCGAATACCTATAGAATTAATCCCAACTGGAAAGCATAAAATTGAAATCTGTGTCATAAAAAGTGAAATAATCATTGCTCCTGCTATCAAGTTTAGAATTGAGATAACGGATATATTACCTGACAACAGAGAACTACCAATCATGCAAGTAATTAGCAATATGCAGTTGCTTCTATAAACGGGAATAAAGCTTGAGTAATATAACTTAAATTTGGGCTTTCTTTTCATGATTTATATTTAAAAGATAATGATTAGGTATGCCAAAATATTAGATGAGACGAACTACAAACATCTTTGTGGTGAGTTGTAATTCGAAATGGTAACCAGTATCTTTGACAGCAAAGACTTGGATAATTATCTCAAGAAAGAGAGAGCTTTGTCTGTGCAGCTTGATATGGAACCTGACTACTTATAGCTATTTCCTTGCACACTGTAACTTTTGAGGATTAACTCCAGAGGCGGGAAAAGCCTAAGGCTTCTGGTGCTTTAGAGACGAGGGGAAACCAATGGCCGACAGGGCCTTGACCTTGACCAATATCTAAGGCATATTTCAAGGCTTGAGTGACGTAGGTTTTTGCGGCTTTAGCAGCTGCTAGGGGGGATTTGCCTAGGGCGAGATTGGCTGCGATCGCAGCCGACAACGTACAACCCGTGCCGTGGGTATTCGTGGTAGCAACGGTTTCCGTCTTCAGGGTCTCCATCTGTTGGCCATCAAACCAAACATCGATACCTAAAAGCGTATCGCTCATCCCTCCGCCCTTGACTAAGACATTTTTAGGTCCCATATCGAAGATGTTTTGGGCAGCATTCTGCATATCTTCGAGAGTCTGAATCTTTATACCACACAGGATTTGGGCTTCATAGCGATTAGGGGTGAGGATTAAGGCTTGGGGGAGTAGGTGGGTTTTGAGGGTTGCGATCGCAACCTCATCAATCAGCACTACTCCAGCCCGCGACACCATCACCGGATCAACAACTAGCTGGTGAATATCCTGTTGCTGAACTGCCGCCGCCACTGCTTCCATAATCTCTGCATTGAGCAGCATCCCTGTTTTGGCTGCTTGCACACCAATATCAGAGGCAACTGCATCGATTTGAGCCACTACTGCTGCTGCGGGTAAGGCATCCACCCGATTCACTCCCACGGTATTTTGGGCTGTCACACAGGTGAGGGCACTGGTGCCGTGAACCCGGTGAAAAGCAAAGGTCCGCAGGTCAGCTTGGATACCCGCTCCACCACCGCTGTCGGAGCCAGCAATGGTTAGTGCGATGGGTATCATTTGATTTACCACCATTTGTTATCAGATGAACGCCTAATAGCCTTTACTTCCTATAGTTTGAATTGCCGTGGCCGAAACACGAGGGTTTGCAGCTAGCAATTCGCAGAAAGCGCATACCCCTTGCACTTTTTATGCGGTCTTATTTAACAGGTGATGTTGCAATCCTCAGGATTTGTGGAGGTGTTGAGTCAGGTGGATAGAGGAAATCAACTGAAACCGTTTTAGTGGTCTTTGGAGGGATAGTTAGGGTACTCATTGGCTTGGTCAGCTCTCCCGTTCTTTGCCATAGATGAACGTACTGAGTCGTGATAGCGCCATCGTCCTCAGATATTCTCAACCTAACTGTTCCTCGGAAATAGGGGTGTGTGCGAGGCGGGATTGTAAACTGTAATCCTTTTGGATTGAGTTTGTCTACCTTGATGGGCGTTGCAAGGGTCAGTGTCACCTGTTTGGGGCTAGACGTGGGGTTATGTAATGGCAAAGATAAATCGTAGTACACACAATAATTCCCATGAGCTTCGTAAGCTGTATCAGTGTATCGGGCTAGGAGTTTAGCAGCCTGAGTCTGTGCTGTACCTAAACGACCGGCTCTCAAGGTGCTAATTCCATAGGAAATGCCTTTGCCTGAAGCAGGAATAGATAAGTGTTTTGATCCTGGATCCGTCAATAGGGCTTGCCAGTTGGAACCTGCCTGCACTCCAGATACTCGACTGTATATTAAAACGCCTCCCTGACCTGGTGGCGTTGGCCTTTTGTCCCTTGGACCTGCAAGCCCTCCGGTCAGCAGTAGTTTTTTCCACTCTTCAAGGGTCGGCTTTCGTTCATCTCCCGATTTTGTAGTTGGCGCATACATCGCAAGTTCAGCAAGATTCACGGTTTGATTGCTGTGGAGTTGCATGAAGGTGGATCGTCCATTGATAGGCTTCTCAAGACCCTTCACAGGAATTGGGTGGTTCAATAGAAGACGATACTCCCCTGGTGGAATGATCAGGACTTTGGGGAAATCAGCTTGATTTTGAGGTTGCTGATTGGTCTTGAGTTGTCGAAGGATCTGATCCACCGTTCGGACTCCGGGGCCGGAGAAAACTGTTCCCTCAGGATTTTCTGCAATGGAGGGCTTCTTGTCGAAAGGGGCTTCAGCGAGTTGGTAACTAGCAGCCGTATTGAGTGCTAACGTGACCGTTTCTGTATTGGGGTTATGAACGATGATGCCTAAATAGAGCGTTTTTAGATCAATGGGAGTGTGCGAAAAATGATGACTAAATAACGTGAAGTTGTTCTTAAAGCCGAAGTTGAGATGAGCTTCAGGAGTAGCTTTGCCTGATGAAGGAAAGGTTGAGAGTAGAATGCCAGGTTGCTTAATCCATTCTGGACTATTGCTATTGAACATGGGAATCTGATCAAGTTTCCCAGATAATGGGCGAACTTCATCGTCAAGCCACAAATCTTGCGTGGCCTTCTGTCCAGTCAGACGACTCTGCTCTGCTGCTGAAGGTACGGGAGGCGAGATGAACTTACAACTGCATAGGATGGTCATCCCTATTGCCAATAAGTAGGAATGATTTGCTGTTCTAGACAAAGAAAGTAAAGGCATAAAGTCAAGCTGAGTAAGCTTAGTTTTAACAAGAAAATATAGACACTTTAAGAAGTTAATAGCATTGTCAGAAATGGTTGTGCTAGAGCTGTGAATTTTTTATGTCTATGGATTTTTAATCAGTATAATCAGTGCAACCTAAAATAAATCTCATCCTTTCCCTATTGATATTAATGTTTATAAATTTTATTAAGCCTTATGGATTTTCGGGAAGGTAGACTCATTGTTGAGGTTTTTAGAGTGTTTACGTTACTTTCTACCTAAAAGCTGTGCACGCAGCTCTGAATATAGAAGCCTTTATCTAAACTGAGTTGCATAAATACTGCTCAACCGACTGATAGCTTGCACAAGGGTAAAGCGTATTCGTTTAAGGTGGAGAATTTTTTGTGCTTGAATTATTTCTTAATAAAAGAATTTATGAGATATTTCTGCCTAAGACTTTAGCTTGATAAGTCGTGGACGATTTATAGGCCAAATCAACCAGATTTTATGAATTTCAGGTGCTTTTTAATCTCTACTATATGTGAGGTCTGTTAATTCACTCTCATAAATTATGAAGGATAGTTTAGCCCTTGTTTGTGTGCACTTAGGGCTGATTTAAAACTATCTGATTGGAACTATTGGCCCCTGCTTTAGCTCCATCGAGCAACATTCTAAAAGCTGGTTTATTAACGCGAGCAACCAGAGTCATTTTTCTGAACTATCACGCACTTGTACAAGCTAAGGGGGCAGCCTAGTTGTGCTCTGAAATTGAATATTCAATCTTTCCCCATTAGTCTCATTTGCCCATTAAAGAGAGATCAAAACTATGGCATTAATTACAGATGTGAAACGAATCTGCGATCGCCTGGCTAATTCAGGGTGGCAGAGGCTCATGCTCAAGCATGGTATCAGCATCAAGCACATGAGTGAGAGTGCCCTTGCCAGTGCATTAAACGAGGTAGTCGATGTCGACAAAACTATTCCAGGGTTTGAAGACTTTGTTGCCAATCAGGCCAAAGGCATTGAACCTGGAAATCCAGCGGCGAGCTTGCTGTATCACGCCTTTGCTTCACCAAACGTCAGCCGGGTACCAGATCAGTCCACCCCGTTAGGCGCTTTGAGCCAGGCTATTACTGAGTTTCCCACGCTGGAAGAACTCGATACCATTGCTAACTACATTTATTCCACGACTAATCGTAGTCTGGCTGACGTCCGTCAACATGCTGCCGAACTCTTAGCCACTGATATTGGCACAGTAGAGCTGGCTGTCGCTGTTTTTGCCTCAGAGTATCGCCCTGCACCTGAAACCCCCCATCAGCGTTATGCAGATTTATGCCATTCCCGCACAGGAACGGCCCGAGTCGGAACAGCAAACGCTATTTATGATGGAGAACTCCGGGGTTATATTCCGTTTCGCGAGGGGGATAGCCAAAATATGATCCGAGTTTTGCCTTGCTATTACAGTATTTGGATCGCCGTTCGTTCTCGGGCTCAAGAAAGCCGCTTCGGTCCTGCGCGGGCCCGTCCAGGAGACGAGACTCGGGACTTTTGGGTACCTGTTCATAAACTCTTCAATGGCGATGAATGCCTGAAGGATGAAACCATTGATATTGACTTTTCCATCCACCATGAGAATAAAAAGTTGGAGCGATTGCATCAACGCATGGAAGATGCTGGTTTCCCGTCAGGATTTAGTGCTGCTGAGAGACAGCAATCTCCCTTTATTAATGCACAAGGTCTCATAGAAGGATTGGCTATTTTTCAAGGGGGTTCATGTCTCCTCAGTCCACAACCTCAGCCGCTGGTGGCACGGGCTAGCTTTAACAATGCACCGCTGACGTTTCAGTCGCCTTCCATGCAGGGTGCTTTTTATGATGCTTTTTCTCCGACCCTCAGTTTTAATGAACCTGAAGGGCCTCCTGTCCGTCCCTGGCCGGAATATGCTCATGTCCGATTTGAAGTAGACAATGGCAGAACCGTCTACTTTGGCAATCGTCCAGATGTAGTTGGCAAGGCCACGCAGGGAGGATATCGAGCCCTCAATATTGCTGACTTTACGGGGGATGGTTGGATCAAGGCTACTGTGCCTGCCCTGGATTCCTTGGATTCCATACCTGCTTACTCTCTAATCGCGGCTCCCGACTTCTTCCCAGCAGTAGACCAACGGGAAGTCTATGAATGGTGGAGCGAGATTCAAGACCAAAGCACATTATCCACTCAACCTCCTTGGCTCCGTCAGCTTGTTCTAGGAGGGTACTGGGATTTTTGGCGAGCTGGACCTATTCCGTTGTCGGATGAGCGATCGGCCCCCAATATCACCTTGGCTAATGCTGAATTTCGTGAAGATGATAGTACGGTTACAGCGATTGTGACGGCACTCCAAGACATCAATTTACTGCAGCCTAAGCCCGTTGTACCCACGACAGCACGTCATGCCGCACTCCCTGATGCTGCTGCCGGGGTATTCGCTCCAGGCTGGGATACGAGCGGTGATCGCATTCCTGGAGGAGCGACTCATCTCTCTGCCTATGGATTGGGAAGTCCGTTTCCCGAAGATGCAAAGCTCTGTGCCGCCTTGAGTACGTTCTGGCCAGCAGTTGCTCCCGATACTGAACGAACTTTTTTTGGGGATCAATCTAGTAGTCCGCAAGGGACTGGAACTGTTTGCCCACTCACTGATCAAGAAAATGGTGCCACAGACGGCAGTGTTTCTTGGGACGGTTTGCGAGGGCCACGGGTGATTGCAGAAAATAGCAGCCGCACAACTGTCCGTTATCCCATCTATGAATATGCGGACTATACCTTTAATGCTTTGGAAGGACGCTTTTCCATCGCGGCCACCAAGGATATTGATTTTCAGGAGTATACCAGCAGAATTTTAGCGACTCTACGGATGTATCGGACACTAGAACCTGTTGGGAATAAAGCATCACTCCATATCCTTTCCTTTCAAAAGCTTGAATCCACGAATATCAGTCTGAGAGAGGCTCAAAGTGAAACAGGTCGATCGCTGTCGGGACCGGTTTATCGGTTTGATGTGTTTGATGACTCCAATGCGACCCGTTTACCCCCTAGTGCGGTCGATGAAGAAGACTTCACTGTGGATTTAATTTACACTTTGCTGATTGGAACCAGTGACTTTCTACTGGCGATGGCTCGTCAAGGCGATGGTTCCCAAGCCCGTAGTCGTTGGGAACCACTGAATTTCTGACGATTAGATTGATTGTCGACTAAAGCCTTGGATTGAAGAAAACCCTCACCAAGACTCGTACCAGGATTCTAGACAGAGGCCAAAGATTGCATCAAGGATGGTGCTCATTGGCCTCTGTCTAGAATCCATGGCTTGCTTTAAGAGGATGGATCAAGACTGGAGTAAAGTTGGTGGCTGAACGGGGCTTGGCGATGGCCATTCCTGACAGCACCAGAAAAGATATGGCAATGGGGTGATAGAGCTTTACCTCTGTTTAAGCCGGGTAGGAGAGGTAATCTCGTAGAGTTGCGTAAAACGGAAGTGAGGGGCATTTTGCCAGAGTAAATTGAGTTGGAGATCTAAGTTGTTGCGATCGCACGCTTGTTCCAAGCACAACAAATAATCTACCTCTGCTAAGCGGGCTTCGATTGTCGCCAAATCGTATTGTTTATCAGGGGTCTTGTCCGCCGGGAGTAAAACAAACTCACGCCCTGGATTATGAAACATCATCGGAAAGTAATGGTCGTAGCCCACAATCGCTACCTTCTTTCCTGGCGGGATATTTTGTCCAATCTGTTCTACTCGATCTCCCCCATTGGCTTGCTCATAAATCAAGCGGTTGCGTGTCCAGTCACTCAAGACCCAAATATTGTCTAAAGGCTTAGGCGAAGGCATAAACAAAAGCGGCTTGGCGAAATTAAATGCACAGGCATAGCAAAGAATCACCAAACTCAGCATCTGTAAACCATTGAGCATCCAAGGCCTTGGTTGAAGTCGCTGTAACAGCATGGCTACACAGAGTCCACTCATTGCCGCCACCAAAATAAAGAACCGACTCTTCCACGGTGACCAGCCCATGGCATAGCAGAGGGCCAATACCAAGGCGATGGAGACAAATGCCATGATTCTAGGGAGTCGTTGGCCTTTAACAGCACACCAAACCATCGCTGGGACCACTAGAAAAATTCCCAATGGCCCAAACCAGGATGTATCTTCCTTCATATCCCAGAGGATCACGAAG
Organism: Acaryochloris marina MBIC11017; assembly: GCF_000018105.1. Taxonomy (GTDB): domain Bacteria; phylum Cyanobacteriota; class Cyanobacteriia; order Thermosynechococcales; family Thermosynechococcaceae; genus Acaryochloris; species Acaryochloris marina. Next base: position 2,448,871 of record NC_009925.1, on the reverse strand, counting down.
GGTGTGGATAAAGCCAATTGACTTCGGCCTGCAACTCCTAAGATCGGCTCACAAAGTGTGTTGTAGAGGTGTTGTAATCCATCTGTCAGGGACCAACCCATCCCCTTTTTCCACAGGATATCCACAGGCTGAAGTAGGTGAATACTTTGGAAGCTATAGCGGATAAAGTTCGCAATCCCTCCAACTAATCCATCATTGTTACGGTTTGCGATCGCAAACTTAGCAGGCCCCAGAAACCCACCAAACTGGCGATAGTTATCCCAAAATAACCAGGCCTGGGACAGAATTACAGCCGGAAGGAAGCTGACCCCAATCCAGCGCCAATGGCGCATGGATGACTGCACCAGCAAGCCCAATCGTCCTTTCTGAACCACTAAACTCAGCCACTTCAAGCCAAAGAAAAAGGCAAATAAAACGAAGGTTGTTTTTACCGCTACGCCAAAACAGAGAGTCAAGCCCAACCCCAACAGTGACTCAAAAGAAGGAGACTGCAACCAGCGATCTGCCCAAACTACACAGGCAATCGCCACTGCCGCTAGGATAATGTCATTTTTGGTGGCCGTGGCCTGATAGACCACTTCGGGGAGTGAAGCGATGACAAAGGCTGTGGTTAAAGCGATGTAGCGATTCACTCGCGGACGTGCGAGTCCATAGGTAGCCAGCAATATCGTCAGATACGATAGCCAACTAAATAGCCCCAACCCATAGTCCGTCCCGAATCGTAAGAATAAGTGCGAGAGAATATCTGACCCCACCGGGAAGGCGGCTTGGGGCGTAATGATGAAATCTCGAAGCAACAGGCTGCGATTTTGCTCCCAGAGTAGGACTCTCGGTAAGTGGTAGGTCAGAGCATCCCAACTACTCGGTGGTAGTAGCACGGCTTGAAGCAACAGGTAGAGTAGGGCAACGGCCAAGACTGTCAGTGTGACTGGAGCCTCTCGACCAACCACAATGATGCGGTGGGGAATATCCCTGATGATGGGCCATCGTCGCCATTGCAGTCCCACCAAAGGCAGTAAAACAGCCAGTTCCACAAAGGGTAGCCACTCAGGTCGTCCTAGCAAAAAGCCGATCTGAAGCAAGAACGAGAGAAGGCCCAGGCCAGACACAATACCCAGGGCCAGGGCCGCTGCTACTGGATAAGCGTTGGGGCGGGTTCGCAACCCGATAAATATGCTGAGAATAACAGCTGCTATTTCGGTAATCGGTATTAAGGCAACTGCCCCTAACATTCGACCTGCTCCACATCATCAGTAGACAGCTTGGCTAGGCGAAACGCCGACTTCTTCCCTACAACCTTGCGGCCGAGAATGTACCTGGTTTTGTGCATTGCCTAAAAGCTATCTATGTCTTATTGGAAGCCATCTATGGGCTGGATGCGGTGATTGCGATCGCGCAACTGTAGTGAATTTCATAACCCATCACTATTGACCTGGCCTTTGATGTCGCGCATTTGCCAGCGGGGACCTCATTGCTAGCATCTGCATAACTAGCGGATGAGCTGCAATACAATTTGTCTCTGGATTACGTCTGCAAAAGGCCCCAGGTTTCACTCATGAAAAAAACTCTGCTCTTTGATTAAGAGCAGAGTTTAGAAGGAGTAATAGAAACCTAAGTCTTAAGACGGATCTATCGGTTCGCTAGAGTCGATAGATCGCGAACTCTAGTTCGTTTCAGTGAAATCAGCATCGATGACATCATCGTCGCCACCAGCGGTATCACTGGGCTCATCTGGAGTAGCCCCTTCGGGTGCCCCTGCAGCAGCGGCATCACCTTGCTGATATAGCTGTGTGCTGATGCTGTATAGGGTTTGCTGCAACTCAGTGGTTAGAGACTGCATTTGCTCATGGTTTTCACTGGCGATAGCTTCTTTCAGATCTTTGATCAGACCTTCAGCCTTCTCTTTATCCTCACCGGAAACCTTATCGCCTAATTCAGACAACTGCTTCTCGGATTGGTACACCAGCGTATCGGCCTGGTTCTTGGTCTCGATCTTCTCGCGACGTTCTTTGTCTACAGAGGCATTTTGCTCTGCATCTTGAACCATCTTGTCGACTTCAGCATCGGACAGGGTGGAAGCCCCCGTAATGCTAATGGATTGTTCTTTGCCAGTGCCTTTTTCTTTAGCAGTGACATTGAGAATACCGTTGGCATCAATATCAAAGGTGACTTCAATTTGAGGCACGCCTCGCGGTGCGGGAGGAATGCCGTCTAAGCGGAAGGTTCCCAGACTCTTGTTGTCTGTAGACATTTCCCGCTCACCCTGGAGTACATGAATCTCCACATTGGTTTGGCCATCCACCGCCGTTGAGAACACTTCTGATTTCTTGGTGGGAATCGTGGTGTTTCTGGGAATCAGCTTGGTCATCACACCACCAAGGGTTTCAACTCCCAAGGATAGCGGTGTGACGTCTAGTAAGAGAATATCTTTAACTTCACCGGCCAGCACACCCCCTTGAATGGCAGCACCGACGGCAACCACTTCATCAGGGTTAACGGATTGGTTGGGTTCTTTACCGAGGACTTTCTTAACGACTTCTAAAATCGCGGGAATGCGGGTGGAACCCCCAACCATCACCACTTCATCAAGAGCGCTCTTATCGATTTTGGCGTCACGGACGGCATTCTCAACGGGAATCCGACAGCGATCGATCAAATCAGAACAGAGCTCTTCAAACTTAGCGCGAGTAAGGGTGGTGTCTAAATGCTTAGGACCATCTTGAGTCGCTGTGATAAAGGGAAGGTTGACATCCGCTTGGGTGACATTGGAAAGCTCAATTTTGGCTTTTTCTGCTGCTTCAGTCAGACGCTGTAGGGCTTGCTTGTCTTTGCGTAGATCAATCCCTTCGGCTTTCTGGAACTCGGCTGCCAAGTAATCCACAATCTGCTTGTCGAAGTCATCCCCGCCCAAGTGGGTATCACCCGAAGTGGAGAGTACTTCAAACACACCGTCACCCACTTCAAGTACGGAGACGTCGAAGGTTCCTCCCCCCAAGTCAAATACCAAAATGGTTTCGTTGCTTTTTTTATCTAAACCGTAGGCGAGCGAAGCAGCGGTGGGCTCGTTGATAATCCGCAGGACTTCCACACCGGCAATCTTGCCGGCATCCTTTGTGGCTTGGCGTTGGGAATCGTTGAAATAGGCGGGAACGGTAATTACCGCCTGAGTGACTTTTTCGCCGAGATATTTACTGGCATCATCGACTAATTTGCGGAGTACCTGAGCTGAAATCTCTTCAGGGGCAAACTTTTTGCCTGCTGCAGGGCAGTCCACTTTAATGCTGCCCCCTTCAGTGAGGACTTGATAGGAGACTTCAGTCGTTTCATGGGTGACTTCGTCTTGACGGCGGCCAATGAATCGCTTCACTGAGTAGAACGTATTCTCAGGGTTCATGACCGATTGGCGCTTGGCAATTTGACCGACCAAGCGATCACCATTTTTGGCATAAGCGACAACGGAGGGGGTTGTCCGGAATCCTTCTGCATTGGCAATGACCGTGGGTTTGCCCCCTTCCATCACTGCTACGCAAGAGTTAGTGGTTCCTAAATCTATTCCAACAACTTTTGCCATAGGTTTTTACAAGCTCCTTCTAAAAAATTGTCTGTTAAGCAAACAGGTCACTGACCGGGTTCTAGAACACCCATAGACGAAGTAGTAGTTCATTTGTACTAATAACAAGCGCCGTGGGAGGGTTAACTTACCTCTATACTTGGCTTTCCTAGCCAGATCTTGAAGGCGTATTTACCGAACCTGGTGTAGACGGTTTTAGTGCTGTGGGGATTACCAAGCGGTCATCAAATGACTTTGCAGTAGGGCAGCACCAGGGGGAGCCGTCAGTCGTAAATCGTCAGGGGGTAACCCTAACGATTTCCAGGACTTGGTTTGCTGAATCCATACATTCATCACTATAAGCAGCACCTCTACAGACTGTCGTTGGGACAACCGTAACGTTTGGGGGGTATTTACCGTCAGCCCCCAGTAAATGGGCCTAAGTATTGCCCAATCATAGGTTTCATGGGGTATGTGCTACTATCTGTATCAGATCTGCCTGGGCAAGGATTCATGGGCAAAGTTCTCGTTCTGAATGCCTCCTATGAGCCGCTTAATATCACCAGTTGGCGTCGAGCGGTTGTTTTAGTCCTCAAAGAAAAAGCTGAGCAAGTAGAACACAACGGTAAGTTTGTGTATCGAGACTTTCCCTTGCCGACGGTCATTCGATTGCGCCAATATGTGCGGGTGCCTTACAAAGAAATTCCCTTAACTCGCCGAAACCTACTACATCGCGATAGCCATACATGTCAATATTGCGGACATGCTGGCGATGATTTAACCCTAGATCATGTGATGCCCCGATCACGAGGAGGGGGAGATACCTGGGAAAATATGGTGACGGCCTGTGTCCGCTGTAACGTCAAGAAAGGCAATCGGACGCCCAAAGAAGCCCGGATGATCCTGAAACAAACGCCGCGTCGTCCTTACAGTAGCTTGTACTTTGAGGTCACTAAGCATCTACGAAATGGGGTTCATCAAGAATGGCGTAAATATGTCATTGGTATGTAATTTGTTGCTTTTTACTCTGCCTTAAACGCATAAAGACGAGTATTCTTCCCCATAACTTTAGGGGTATCCTCACATCAAGGGGCTGGTATTTTCAATTAGGATCAAAGAAAATAATTGTAGGGGAATAGTGGAGTAAGCGCCTGCGGGATAGCTAGCACCGATCCCAATCCCAGCGATTCGTGATAATCTTCAGAATCTGCTTTGCCTTAAATCAAGCGGTTCTGTCCGTGTCTATGTTCCATCTGAATATTACTCCTACCTAACATTAGGTTTTTACTATGGTTTCAACTTCTTTGAAGTCAGTTGACCCTAAATTAGAGACTCGTTCAGCCAATCTCAACTCGTCTGAAAAACTGGGTGCTCGATCTTCTAGTAATCTCACGAGTCTGAATGGGCGAGCCCAGGAACAGCGTGCTGACGCCTTTGCTAAGGTGCTCGAAAGTCATCGCGGCGATTCGCAACTTGTGATTTTGCAAGACTTTCCTGATCCAGATGCTTTGTCTTCTGCTTGGGCCTACAAGCTGATTGCAGAGCAGTATGATATTCAATGCGAAATTCTCTACGCTGGCACCCTGAGCCATCAAGAAAATATTGCCCTAGTGAAACTGACCAATCTGCCCGTGCAACGATGGGCTTGTCAGTCTCCAAAAACCAAAGGAAAAGATTTATCAGCTTACCAGGGCTGTGTCTTGATTGATAATCAGGGCACGACCAGCCAATTATTACCGATTTTACAGGCGGCGGATATTCCGATCACCGTCGTTATCGATCACCACAGTTTGCAAGAAGGCGTGGAAGCTGAATTTACAGATGTACGGCCCAATACTCGGGCGACAGCGACGATTCTGACCCAGTATCTCCGGACCGGTTTGCTAGAGTTTGATAGCAATGTCAGTGAACATGTGAATTGTGCAACGGCGCTCATGCATGGCCTGCGGTCTGACACCAACTTTCTCAAGCAAGCCCAAGAAGAAGATTTTCTGGCAGCGGCCTACTTAAGCCGCTTCTACGATAGTCAGCTCCTGAATACGGTGCTGCAATCTTCTCGGTCGAAGCAGGTCATGGATGTGATTGAGAGCGCTCTCAAAAATCGCAGCGTCTACAACAACGTGACGATTGCTGGTGTCGGTTTTCTCCGCTATGACAACCGCGATGCCATCCCTCAAGCGGCAGATTTTTTGGTCACCGAAGATAATGTGCATACAGCCGTAGTGTATGGCATTGTCCATGATGAAGATGAAGATCTGGAATTGGTGGTCGGGTCCTTGCGCACAACGAAGCTAACTCTGGACCCTGATGAATTTATTAAAGAAGCCTTTGGTCAAGATACTCAGGGCCGATTTTTTGGCGGTGGCCGCTCCCTGGCGGGTGGATTTGAAATTCCTATGGGCTTTTTATCGGGGCTGAATGAGAACTCGGATTACGCCAAGCTGAAGTGGAGCGTCTACGATACCCAAATTAAGCAGAAGCTCTTGCGTTTGGTGAATCCAGAAAACAGCGTAATTACCAGCAGCTAGCCCCACCTCTGAAAGAATGGGTTAACATTAGTTAATGTAGCGATCGCATCGCCCCATTCTGAACCTGGAGGATTAAAGTCCGTGAATAAGCGGTGGAGAAATGCAGGATTGTATGCGCTGTTGGCCATTGTTGTCTTGGCATTAGGGACAGCGTTGCTAGAGCGCCAGCCTGCTGATAACCCAACTTGGCGTTACAGCAAGCTGATCGAAGAAGTCGAAAATAACAACGTTGAAAAAATTCGCATCAGCGCCGATCGAACGATGGCTGAAGTGAAGTCTGGCGAGGGTGTTATTACCGTTAACTTGCCACCGGATCCAGACTTTATCGATATCTTGACGAAGCAAGATGTTGATATTGCTGTCCTTCCTCAAAGAGAAGAAGGGGTTTGGTTTAAGGCATTGAGTACATTTTTGGTCCCTGTCCTTTTACTCGTGGGACTGTTCTTTTTGTTCCGCCGGGCGCAGTCTGGACCGGGTAACCAAGCCATGAACTTTGGTAAGTCCAAGGCTCGTGTGCAGATGGAGCCTCAAACCCAAGTCACTTTTAATGATGTGGCGGGTATTGAGCAGGCCAAATTAGAGCTGACAGAAGTCGTTGACTTTCTAAAGAATGCAGACCGCTTTACCGCAGTCGGTGCCAAGATTCCTAAGGGCGTACTGCTGGTGGGTCCTCCTGGAACTGGTAAAACCCTTTTAGCGAAGGCTGTGGCTGGAGAAGCTGGTGTGCCCTTTTTCTCCATCTCTGGTTCAGAGTTTGTGGAAATGTTTGTGGGTGTGGGTGCTTCGCGAGTCAGAGACTTGTTTGAGCAAGCTAAGACCAACGCCCCTTGCATCGTCTTTATTGATGAAATCGACGCCGTTGGCCGTCAGCGAGGAGCTGGTTTAGGCGGCGGTAATGATGAGCGGGAACAGACCCTCAACCAGCTCCTAACAGAAATGGATGGTTTTGAAGGTAACACTGGCATCATTATCATTGCAGCGACTAACCGTCCTGATGTATTGGATGCAGCCCTCATGCGTCCCGGTCGTTTTGACCGCCAAGTGGTGGTGGATCGCCCTGATTACAAAGGACGTCGTGAAATTCTTAATGTCCATGCTCGCGGCAAAACCCTCTCTAAGGATGTTGATTTAGAGAAAATGGCTCGCCGGACCCCTGGATTTACCGGTGCTGACTTGTCCAACCTCTTAAATGAAGCTGCGATTCTAGCGGCTCGCCGAAATCTGACTGAGATTTCCATGGATGAAATCAATGATGCGATTGACCGTGTCTTGGCTGGACCCGAGAAGAAAGACCGGGTCATGAGTGAGCGCCGTAAGCGTTTGGTGGCCTATCACGAAGCTGGTCATGCTCTGGTGGGTGCGTTGATGCCAGATTATGATCCAGTTCAAAAAATTAGCATTATTCCTCGGGGTCGTGCCGGGGGCCTGACCTGGTTCACACCGAACGAAGATCAGATGGATTCTGGCCTCTACAGCCGCAGCTACTTGCAGAACCAAATGGCGGTTGCTTTAGGCGGTCGGATTGCTGAAGAAATCATCTTTGGTGAAGAGGAAGTCACCACCGGTGCTTCCAACGACTTACAACAGGTGGCTCGTGTGGCTCGCCAAATGATTACTCGATTTGGTATGAGCGACCGCTTGGGTCCTGTGGCCTTAGGTCGTCAGCAAGGCAATCCTTTTATGGGACGTGACATCATGAGTGAGCGGGACTTCTCGGAAGAAACTGCTTCTACCATTGATGATGAAGTGCGTAACCTAGTGGATCAAGCCTACCGTCGTGCTAAAGATGTCTTGGTGTCTAACCGAGCTGTCCTTGATGAAATCGCTCGTCGACTAGTTGAGAAAGAAACGGTAGATTCTGATGAACTTCAGGAAATTCTCAATACCAATGAAGTGAAGATGGCTGCGATCGCATAACGCTGCATCACCCACTATCAAGTTTGGGTGATTTCACATCCTGCATTAATCATTGACTACCTCAAGAGGCTCTGCTTGCAGAGCCTCTTTTTTGATTGCGATGGATTCAAAGCACTATATGTAGTATTTGAACTAAATAAATTAGCTATATATGGTGTATTGGTTACATATTGTTCCAATCCACCTTGCACTTGTTTAGGGATTGACAGAGGCAAAAAATACGAATAAAGTACATTTGTACTAATTTAGCCCCTCTGGAGACGCAAGCAATGTCCATCGGTCTAACCACGCCTACGCAAGCTTTTGTGGCAACCCAAGTGGATCAAGCCTATTGCAACCAACGCCAGCGCTATCAACAGCGCAAGCTCCGTATGGCAATTCGGTATCGGCGGCGGTTAGTGTTTTTGCGGGCTGCATTTCAGCAAGAATTGGATCGAGCGATGAGTGCCAGACTGCAAAAAGGCTTGGGGCTAAAAATTCGTTTGAGTGAGCAATCGAAACACCAAGCTCATTTCATGGCTCAGTTTGAATTTGAGGGGCAACAGTGGGTGTTGACCTGTCAGCGTCATTTATGGCGTTGTGATTGGTTCTTTGCCAATGCCGATCAGAACCGGGTGGTGCGCTGCACCCATCGCACCCTAGAGCGCCGTTTATGCTATGCCCTGGGGCATCGTCGCGCCCGCTCCCTTAACCTGAAAGCGGCTTAGAGCCGATATGATAAGGACGTTCGTTTGGCCTTAGTTTTTATGAACGACCAGGATAGGTCCTCCTCCAATGCTCCGTTTTGCCTACTGCTCTTTGTCAAAAATCCTATCCCTGGCACGGTTAAATCTCGATTAGGACGAAGTATTGGGTTTGAAGCAGCTGCGGCGCTCTACCGCTGCTTTGCTAGGGATTTACTCTTCACCACCCGACAATTGGGGATAGACCACCTGATTTTTTATGCTCCGGCGGCAGCGGAAACTGCGGTGCAGGATTGGTTAGGGCCTCAATATACCTACCTGCCCCAGCAAGGAGATGATTTGGGTGAGCGCATGGCCCATGCCTTTGCCACCTGTTTTGAGCGGGGATATGGCGGTGCATTGATTACGGGCAGTGATAGTCCGGATTTACCCCTGACCTATTTACAGCATGGACTTCGTTCCTTGACGCAGCAGCAAGTCGTGATTGGTCCGAGTGATGATGGTGGGTACTATACCCTCGGGTTTACACCTGAGACCTTTACACCTGGGGTTTTTGCAGATATGCCCTGGAGTACAGAGACGGTGTTCGAGCAAACTCTGCAGCGCCTCCAATTCTGTTCTGTGCACCAACTACCGACTTGGTATGATGTCGATACATTAGACGACTTACGTCACTTCCACCAACGACTATCCCAGGCGGGTGCCCAAACCGAAAGTATGACTTTTCTGCAGCAACATCTTGACCTCTTGGGCCACGATGCACCCTGAACTTTCCATTGTTATTCCTGTGCTGTATGAAGGGGCGAATATTTTGCGCTTGGTTGACCATCTTCAGGCCATTGCCGGGGATATAGTTTATGAAGTCCTTGTGGTGGACGGTGATCCAGAAGGTTCAACCCTGAAATATCTCCCCCCTGACATCCAAGGAATCACTGCTCCGGCAGGACGCGGATCCCAGATGAATGCCGGGGCTAAACTGGCCCAAGCGCCCACCCTACTGTTTTTACATGCGGATACCCGACTACCATCAACGGCACTGGCTCAAATCAAGCTGACGATGGCGCAAGCTGCTGCTGGGGCCTTTGACTTGGGAATCGATAGTCCTAGAGCGGGCCTGAAGTGGATTAGCCGCGTCGCCTCGGTGCGATCGCGCCTGACGCGTATCCCTTACGGAGACCAGGCGATTTTTGTGAATCGGACTACGTTTAATCAAGTGGGCGGCTTCCCTAATATTCCGATTATGGAGGATGTGGCGCTGATGCAGCGGCTGAAACAACAGGGGATTCCGATTCAGTTTGTGTGCGATCGCGTTTTGGTCTCGCCTCGGCGTTGGGAACAGGAAGGCATTCTCCGCTGTACCTTGCGGAATTGGGCGTTGTTGGGGCTGTATACCTTGGGGGTGAGTCCTCATCGTTTGTGGCGTTGGTATAGGCCACCTTCACTACCAAAATCAGGGCTTAAAAATTAGTTATATTTTGGGAGGATAAAGAAAAATAAACGGTTTGGCGTGATACACTCTCGACTTAAAACGAACCCCTGGAACAAGCCAGATGATGCTTGTCGTCACAAGGGCTGATCCATATCGCTCAACATAATTCACCATCACGTTGTAGAGCCAAACCCATGAAATTATCATTACGCCCCATTGTTCAATTACTCGCTTTTGCGGCCTCTGCCACGTTTGCAGTAGGGGCCACAGTTCCAGAAGCCCGAGCCGCTACCTTTAGTGAGAGAGAAATCGATCAGTCTAAGTTTGTGTTGGTAGCAGCCCCGATCGGCAATGGCAATATTCACCAACTCTTGATCCTGGAACAAATTTCCTCTGAAAAAGAATGCTGGAGTGAAAGTGGCAGCAATCCGGTTATCATCGACCCCCTCTTACTGAACTTTGACTTCACCGGTTTGTGTGGCCGCAGTGTGGATCAAAATGGCTACTCAATTCGCGTGGACGGTGAAGATTTGGGCGGACGTTATCTCGTCCAAATTCGGAAAACGGATACAGATATGGTTTTGATGGGGATTCCTGACTCCAAGGCAGGGGGAGATCAGGATATTGAATTGGGTCGCACTAATGGTAAAACGCCTGGATTTGCCAAAATTATTCTCGATCCTGAATGGCGACTCACGAAACGAAGCTTTAAGAAGAAAACGTTAGGTCATGTTTATCTCTCTAAAGGGATTAGCGCGGTACCGTTCCCAGATGTTGAAAATGACATTTACCTCAAAGACATCAGCCAGGCGGTTGCCCTCAAATTTATTGCTGGGTTTGAAGATAATACCTTCCGTCCGTTAGAGTCTTTGACCCGTGAGCAATTGGTTTCCATGATTCTGGAGTCTCTGAAGAATATCCCTGGTGTGAACTTTACGGTTCCCAGCCAAGCCAGCGGTAATCCCTACCCAGATGTGGCGGCCAGTCGTTGGAGTGCAGCTAAAATTGCCTTTGCCCAGCAAAACGATATTGTTAAAGGCTATCCGGATGGAACCTTCCAGCCCACTCGTAAAGTCACTCGAGCAGAAATGATGGCAGTGCTTAAGAAAGCGGCCCTGTATGCCAAATCTTTGGGAGGACTGGAGACTCAACTGGCTGAGAAGCAACCGGCTCTCAATTTCACCGATACCAGTGGTCACTGGGCATCTGCTGTGATTACCGAAATGTCCAGCTATTGTGGTGTGGCCTCTCCCTTGAATGAAAAGGGTTTGGCCTTTACGCCCAATCAATCGGCTCAGCGTAATTATGCGGCAGCAGCCACCTTGCGTACCCTCAACTGTGTGAAAGCAGATGCATCAACTGGTGCATCGCCTGCTCCGGCTGGAGCACCATCGGATCCTTCTGTTGCACCAACCGTGCCGTTACCGTCTGTTCCCCAGCCATCAGTACCGACCACTCCTGCCGTGCCGGATGCACCAACAGCGCCTCCTTCGGAGTCTAATATCGCTCCAACGGTACCGATGCCATCTGTTCCTAAGCCCTAGGACTCTCATTCATGATCCTGGATGCCGTCTCTACCGATAGGGCTATGCCGCCGTCGTAGCGTCCTGTATCCAAGGGAAAGACATCAAAATGGCTCAGCCCTTAGGAAAGGCTGAGCCATTTTTTCGCAGGCATCGTGCCTGGTTCAGGAGGGCTCGAATATCTGATGGGGTATCAATGACTGAGCACCTTACAAATATTGATTCTCAGAGAAAAAATAGTTTCCGTAAATCCACTCAGGTGGCTGGCTGGCTGGCCTTGTTAGGATAGCGTTTGCCTCAGGGGTTCTGCTCCCTGGCTCCTCGCGAGCCCTCCTGGGGCTAACTTTTTGTATGGCGTCATATCCGCTCTTCTTCCCGGCCAGATCCTATGATGAAAGAAGAGATGTTATGGACGAAAAGCCTCAGAGCCATGTAGATCCAGGAATGGGTCTGCAGAACTGGGTTATGAATACGCTGCCCTCCACCCTGATTACGCCCCACAGTGGTTATCACTGGGATGGTAGTCAGCGGCGATTTTTTGAAGGTTGGTATTACCGGGTCACCTTGCCAGAGCTGGATCAGACCTTCGCCTTTATGTATTCCATTGAAGATCCCATCGGGGGGCAACCCTATAGTGGTGGGGCTGCCCAGATTTTAGGTCCTGAAGATACTTATTTTTGCCGAACCTTTGCAGATGTTCGTCAGTTTTGGTCTTGGGGGGCACCTGCAGGTATGGGGCCATTGGGGCTAGGCCATTGGAGTCGTGGAATTCCAAGCTTAAAACCCCAGTTGCTAGCGCCTGATGAGTTTGATCGGCAGATCAACCAGGGATATCAGGGAACCCATACTTGGCATCAAGGTCATCTGCGAGATCCGGGAACGGGGCAAACCGCTCATTGGGCTTATCGGATTCAACCGATTTATGCTTGGGGAGAGGTGGGAAAAACGCCGAGATCAACCGCAGGACTGCTATCGTTTTTGCCCATTTTTGAACCTGGATGGCAGGTAATGATGGCCCATGGATGGGCGACGGGGTGGGTGGACTGGCAAGGCCAGCGATTTGTCTTTGAAAATGCCCCTGCCTATGCTGAGAAAAATTGGGGGGGAGCCTTTCCCCAGAAATGGTTTTGGATTAATTGCAATTGTTTTGAAAATCAGCCGGATTTAGCGTTAACGGCGGCAGCTGGGCGTCGAGGGGTGCTGTGGTGGATGGAATCTGTGGGTTTAATTGGCATTCATCATCGGGGGCAGTTTTATGAGTTTGCCCCCTGGAATTCTGAGGTCTCTTGGTCGGTAACGCCCTGGGGAGAGTGGACGATGACGGCCAGGAATTCGGAATATGCGGTGGAAATTTGGGCGAGTTGCGATCGCAACGGCACTCCCCTCCGTGCCCCCACTCAGAACGGCCTAATTTTTATTTGTAAGGACACTATGCATGGCCGTGTCACCCTCACTTTAAAACGCTATCATCAGCAAGGAACCACCCTGCTCCTTAAAGCTCATAGTCACCTCTGTGGTCTAGAAGTGGGCGGTGGTCCTTGGCAGACAGCATGGATTGCAGAAGAAGCAATGTCTCCACCCTTGGACGCTGCGCCTTGGGGACTAGCGGCGACCTAGAACCCTGCTAATCTCTGTATGCCATCTTTATGTAACAGAGGCGATCACAGACAATGGTTTACACTGAGATTTGCGACTCTAAGTGGTTTTAAGGTGGAATTAGGCCGATCCCCATAGCGTATGAGCAAAGAATTGATAGGTCCAACAATATGGTGATCCGACTTTATCTGGCGGCGGGTTTAGGAATAGCCCTGATTGGCCTTGGGATACAGCCGTCTTTAGGGCAGGCCCCTGAGGCAACTGTGCCAGAGTCTAAGCTGAACCGAGATTCCTCCTTGTTGAGTGTGCCCACGCAAGCCTCAGATGTTGAGATTAAACTCGATCAGCCCCTCACACTCCAGCAAGCCTATGAGCTGGCCCTGCGCAATAATCTGACCCTACAAGTTACGGAGCTGCAGCTGCAGCAAAACCAGAGTTTTTTATCCCAGGCGAAAGCAGCTAACTGGCCCACTCTGAGTGTGCAGTCAGCTTTGACCCGGACGGATTCCGCTAATTTTCTCCTCAACCAAACGCCGATTCAGGTGGATGCAGCGGCACAACTCCAAGCCCAGCAGCGAACGTTGCTCAGTTTGCAAACGCAACAGTTTCAATCCCAGCAAGAACTGTCTATCGATATTCAGCAACTGCAGTTGCGGTTACAGCAGGATCAAAACCAGAGTCAACAACAAATTTTTGATCAGCAAATTCAGCAGCTGCAATTGCGGGCCAATACCAGTGCAACCCCCTTTGCGATTACGAATGTAACCCCTTTGCAGCCCATTGCAGCGGTACCGATTAGCCAAGGTAATACTGGGGGGATTTCGAATCGTATTCAAGGGACGGTCTCGGCTACCTACAATATCTACACGTCAGGGTTCCGGTCAGGGCAAATTGAGGCTGCGAAGGCCCAGGTCAAAATTTCTGAGTTAGAGCTAAAGCGACAGCTTGAGCAATTGCGGTTAGATGTGGCGAATGACTACTACAATTTGCAACAGTCCTCAGCTCTGATTACCGTTTCGAAAGATGCCGTTCGCAATGCAGAGGCCAGCTTAGAGGTGGCCAGGGTAAGGGAGCAGGCTGGGATTGGCACCAAGTTTGATGTGTTGCAGGCGGAAGTTCAGCTAGCGGATACGATCCAAAATGCCACCCAGGCCGATAACCTCCAGAAAATTGCCCAACGCCAACTGGCCCAGCGCCTCAATGTCAAAGAAACGGTCAACCTATCGGCGGCAGATCAGGTGAATATTGCGGGCGGCTGGCTGTTGAACTTGGAAGACAGTATTGTGTTGGCCCTTCAAAATCGGGTGGAGCTGGCGCAGCTTCTTAGTCAACGTCGGTTGGCTCAACAGCAGCGCCGTGTCGCCCTGGCGGCCAATAAACCCCAGCTTCAGGCTTTTGCTAGTGCGGAAGTGGTGGATGAGCTGGATGATAATGTTTCGGGTGCGTTTGGCTATGCGGTTGGGCTGCAAGTTTCCATCAACTTTTTTGATGGCGGAGCGGCTAAGTCTAGGGCGGCGCAGCAGGAAGAGAATATTGCGATCGCAGAAACCCAATTTGCCGATACCAAAAATGATCTGCGGTTTGAGGTGGAGCAAGCCTATGCCGATCTGCAATCGAATTTACGCAATATCAATACGGCCCAAAGCAGTGTCCAGCTCGCTGAAGAAAGCTTGGCCCTGGCACGGTTGCGATCCAGTGCCGGGATTGGCACCCAGTTAGATGTGACCAGTGCAGAAAACTCACTGACTCAAGCCAAAGGGAACTTGGTGTCGGCCATTCTCAACTATAACCGAGCTTTAATCGCCCTCCAGCGGGCCACGAGCTTTGCTCAACCCGTTAGTGGTGTAACGCCTCTAGGGGGATAAGGGTGCGAGTCCTCATTTGGTTTCGCAATGACTTGCGGCTCCATGATCATGCGCCGCTCCATCAAGCGGTGCGTTCCAATGCCGATGTGATTCCTTGCTACTGCTTTGACCCCCGTCAGTTCGGCCAAACCCCCTTTGGCTTTCCCAAAACGGGACCGTTTAGAGCCCAGTTTTTATTGGAGAGTGTGGCAGATTTGCGTCAATCCTTGCGAGGCAAGCAGAGTGATCTGATCCTGCGCCAGGGTCATCCCGAAACGGTTCTGCCTGAGTTGGCCCAAGCCTTGAAGGTGGAGACGGTGTATTTCAACCGGGAAGTTACGGCTGAGGAAATTGAGGTCGAGAATCGTTTGCGTTCTGCTTTAGCCGATCTAGGGATTGAGTGCCTACGTTTTTGGAGCAGTACGCTCTTTCACCCAGAGCAGCTGCCTTTTCCCATCCGAGAGCTGCCAGAAGTATTCACCCAGTTTCGCAAGCAGGTGGAGAAATCTGCCAAGCCCAAAGCCCCCTTCCCCACCCCCCAGTCTTTATCGACGCTACCCGATATTGCTCCAGGTGAGCTGCCTCAACTGGAGGACTGGGGATTATCGTCTCCTGAGCCTGACGCCAGAGCGATGATTCAATTCTCCGGGGGAGAAACGGCAGCACTGGCCCGATTGCAGGACTATATCTGGGAGCAGGATCGCCTCAAGCGCTATAAGGAAACTCGTAACGGCATGCTGCAGCCGAATGATTCCACGAAGTTTTCGCCGTGGTTGGCTTTGGGCTGTGTATCGCCGCGATATATTCACCAGCAGGTCAAGACCTATGAGCAAGACCGGGTTAAAAATAACTCCACGTACTGGCTGATTTTTGAGCTGATTTGGCGCGATTATTTCCGGTTTATTTGTGCCAAGCATGGCAAGCGAGTCTTTCGGGTATCGGGGTTGCAGGGGCTGGCATTGCCCTGGCAGGACAACCGCGAAACCTTTGAGAAATGGCAAACGGGCCAGACGGGATTTCCGCTAATTGATGCCAATATGCGGGAGTTGGCGGCGACGGGGTTTATGTCGAATCGGGGACGGCAGAATGTGGCCAGCTTTTTAACCAAGAATTTGGGTCTGAATTGGCAAATGGGGGCAGAATGGTTTGAATCTTGCCTGATTGATTACGATGTGTGCAGCAATTGGGGCAATTGGAATTATGCGGCGGGAGTGGGAAATGATGCCCGAGGATTTCGGTTTTTCAATATTGTTAAACAGGCAAAGGATTATGACCCGCAAGGGGATTATGTGCGCCATTGGTTACCGGAGTTGAAGGATGTACCAGGGGGACAGGTGCAGACGCCTTGGCAGTTAACAGCATTGGAGCAAGAGATGTTTGGCTTGACGATTGGCAAGGATTATCCAGAACCAATGGTAGATTTGTGGCAGTCAGCTAAGGTAAATGAGCAGATCTATAACCGAGTGGTGAATTATTAGTGAATTATTAAAACCAAGTGGTGAATTATTGGTGAATTATTAATAGTTGACTCTAGAAGTGATGTAGAGAATTTCTTGCACATTTTTGAGATCTTGAAAAATAGTCTGGAAAGCTTGAATGACTGTGATCTTTGAAACCAGAGTGTAAAATGTTTCTCAAAACATGCCGATTTCTCAAGCCTCAGCTAAGATTGCTACTTTAAATTAAATATTTGATTTAATAACTCATCAAAAAATGAATATTAATATTGCTTCTCTTTTTGGAAAAACTACATCCATTATTAACTCCAGAGATAGTCCCTACTGGAACATGCCATGAAGTTCTATCTGGACATCTCACCCGAGCACGTGCATCGAAATTTAGCTTCAATAAATCTCCTGAGTGAAGCTTTTCACCTTGATAAATGGGCTGAAATCTTCTATTCTCTTGTCTTCGCATAACTTTAACGTCACCACTAACATCTTCAAGAACTGCATATGGTAGTTCTTGGGCAAATGCTGTAAAGGCAGTGAAAACATTCAGGATAAAAGGCAAAGAGATAAATATATAGTTGTGCTTGCACAATTGTCTACAAATCATAAATAATCTCACTCACATCTTTATGTAGGAATTAGAACTCAAAAAGGTACTAGCACTCAAGAAATACTGTGACGTTAAACACATGAATAATGTTGCCAATTATGAAAAATTTTTCTAAAAAACGTTATGTGCAAAGAAAATTAACTAGATAAAAATGATTGATTTCTATCGGCAAAGATGTCAGGGGTTATTAGACAAGTTATTGTTAGTTGAATAAATTGGCGTCATTCAAGTTGCCATAATACTGATTTTCAGAGGTCTACATCATTGAGACTTTAATTCTTGATAGGAGTTAGAGATGAAATTTCTAGCTTGAGGAATCCATTCGTCTTCTTCTGGGATTTCTGAGTCTGCATACTGAATGCACTTTTCATAGTTTTGGTATACTGCGTAATCAGCATGTTTAGCTTTTTTAAGTGATTGTGCTAATAGACAGAATGCAGAAGCCTTTTTTTCATCTTTAATAGGAAAGCCGATGGCTTGTTCTAATAATGGAATAGCCTCATTATATCGTGATTGCTCATATCTAGCCCAGCCTAAGTTCTTAATTGTTGCATATCCTAGTTCTGGATCTATTTTTTCTCCAGCTTTTTGATCTATTATTGCTTTTATTTTGTCTAGTCGCTTGACAGCTTCTGAGTAATTTTCTCTTATTATATATAACCGTGATAATCTATTTATAGCTTCTAACTGTAGTTTCTCAATGGGTTTTAAAGGTGATTCATCTGAGGCTTCTATTTTTAGTTTTAAACTTGCAATCTTGAAGTTTTCTTCAGCTTTTTTGTATTCGCTTAGCTTTTCATATATGACAGCAATATTAAATCTAGCTAAATCATTCTCTGGATCGATTGAAAGAGCACGGTGGTATGAAGCCATAGCACTACTAATACTACCTGTATCAGTAAAATTCAGACCTTTATTGTAAAAATGATTGGAGATGTTAGGTAAAAAGGTACGAAAGATAATTAAGAGGATCAAACAAAAAACTGCTGCACCTAGTTGCACTTCTTGCCTAAAATGAGGAGAGATTTTCATGAAACTGAATATTCTTGTAACTAGTTCCTGCCCTTCATGAGTAATAATGACTGCTGCGAATAAGGTTGTCAGTGCACCTTGAACTGCAAGGAATAATGAACTTAGCAAGTCAGGATCAGGACTGATAACCCTGGAAGAGATGTCGAATAAAATACATAAAGACGCAGCCAAAATAATAATAGAAAATATATTAAATAATCGATCATATTTATCGTACCAATGAACTGGAATAGTTGGTTTTAGGTGCCACCACCAAAAATCTTTATTAGGATGAAAACTTCTACATAGCTTTTCAATATTAATAGCTTGTGTAATTTTGTCAGATTGTTTTTCTAGTCTTGCATCTAACTTTAAAAGGATTGGTGATATCTCATAATAGTCATCTTTTTTGCTATTGATAATAGTCTGGATAATGTCACGAATTTTGAAGGTATTTATAATTTCTGAGGCTGATAATTTTTTATCTTCATTTTCTATTATTTCTATACTTTCTTGATAGCTCAATAGCAAATCATTGCTTTGGCTATTTAAGCATCTTTCTTTGTCATTCATGGTATTTTAGTTAGTTGAATTATTGGATATTTTGCATCAAAATTTACGAGATATTAACTGAAGAATAATCAGGCGATCAATAGCTTATAACTCCTGAATTTCTCTTGTATTTATGAGGTTTTTTGCTCTTATCTTAGAAGAGAGAAGGGTATATTATAGATATCGACCTAGTTCTGATAAATTACGCAGATTAAGTCTATATTTTTGAAATTTTTAGGCTTTGATTTTTCTTTTAAAAAGGATATTCATATAACACTGGGCTGAAAAATCAGGCGCTATATTAAACTTAAAAAGTTCTAGATTTGAACTCAAAAAGTGATTAATTTTTATGAGATTATTGTGGAGGATTGGTCGCTAGAAAAAATTTTCCAGCAAGTTAAGTATCTAGATTTAAGTTTAGCAACTAGCTTAGAAAAGGTATTGCTGATAGTTAATGGTCTTGATGTTATTTTCAATACGTAGTATATTTTTAAATAGTGGAAAAATCGAGATATATTCTTTCAGCGAAGAGATAATCTTGACATCTAAACCATGATTTTGGGTTGCGAGAAGTTTGTCATGTTCTGTCTGCTTGCAATAGGGTATGGCAATAGTCTACTCAACAACCTATATGGCCACAAACCTTTGATCTGTAAAGACTTCAATAATACTAGGTGAAAAATATTCATATGCTTTTGAATAAGTGTTTAAGGAGCTATAGATCTCGTTTATAGACCAAAGCTGGGAAATGTTGATATTTATCTCTTGATCGATTTTTTATGTCTATAAATGCCCAGTCAAACGTTGAATACAAAGTCATTAACCAACAGGTCTATAACATTCAGCTGATGGATCGGCAGGTTGAGACCAAAATTCAATTTGTTTCCGAAAACCCCAATGACGCTACCATTAGCAAATACGTCGCCCTAGAGCATTGCTTTAGCGATCAAGAATGCGACACCATTGAAACCTATTTCTCTCAAGTCAAAGCCATGACCGGAGAAGTGGGCGGTAAATCCGTCCATAAAGCCACCCGAGATAGCACCCTCCACTGGTTGCGGTTAAACGACCACCCCGACAGCGTTTGGATCTACGAGAAGATCATGCATCATGTTGCACAGGTCAACGCCGAGAACTGGCAATTTCGGCTGGATGGATTTGAAAGCTCCATTCAACTCACGGAATATGAACCTGGCGGACATTACACCTGGCATCAGGATATTGGGTCTCGGCGCAGTGGCCTGCGGAAGCTGTCCGTCTCTGTGCAGCTTTCCGATCCAGAGACCTATGTGGGCGGTGGGCTTGAACTCCATGCCACTCAAAAGCCCGTCATGATGCCTCGCTCCCGTGGCACCCTCGTGATTTTCCCTAGCTATACTCTGCATCGCGTCACCGCTATGACTGAAGGCACCCGTCGGGCTCTCGTCACCTGGATCGGTGGCTTAGAAGCCTATCGATAATCTGAATTTTTAGGTGTATTAACTGGCCATTAAATAGGTGCGAAGTTACAGGGGCTTTCGGGCGGGCACCCCTACGCGCCGAGGAAATTTAGGGTCTGTGGTCTTAATCTTTCGAAGATAGATACAGTGCCGAATGCCTTGAGAATGAGGCATTTTAACAGGTGATACGGCAATCAGTTCGCCTCCTAGTTTGGAGGTTGCAGCCACTAATCCTTCCTGCTCTTCTGCGGTCCATTGACCGCGATACAGTACGGCATAGCCCTGCAATGCCAATAGAGGGAGGGCGTATTCAGCACAGACCGAAGCCGGACCTACGGCCCGAATAACGGCGAGATCAAAGGATTCTCGATAGGGGGACTGTTGACCTAGATTTTCGGCGCGATCGCAACACGTCTCCACATTCTCCAAGCCCAGTTCTGCGTTGACCTGCTGCAAAAAAGCCAGCTTCTTTTGGGTCGAATCCAGCAGAGTGATACGCCAGGTGGGTTTAATAATGGCGATGGGTAGCCCCGGAAACCCGCCTCCCGTTCCAATATCAATGACTTTTAAGGGGTGGCTGTGGTCTACCGAGAAGCTAACCTGCCGCTGTATAGAAGAGTCCGGCTGTAGCCAAGGCGCAATTCCAACGAGGGAATCCCACAGATGTTTTTCCCAGAAGTCTGGGGGATCTGTAATCCGGGTTAAATTCAGCTGCTGATTGGCTTGGACAATCAGCTGAAACAGCCGTTCAAACTGCTGCTCCTGCTCAGGGGTAGGCTGCCAGCCCAAAGATTGCAACCACACGTCAGATCGATTCGGTAGGGCGCCGTTGCTCATGGGTGGTCTGTTCGGGGCCAGACCTACAGATTAGAAATGGTTTGGGCCATGCGGAAATCCATCTCCGTCAAGCCCCCCGCATCATGGGTGATGAGGGTAATATCGACCCGGTTGTAGCTGATGTAAATATCAGGGTGATGGCCCGCAGCCTCGGCAGGATCTACCAAGCTATTTACAAAAGCCATAGCTGCCAAAAAATCTTTGAACTTGCGGGTAATCTTCAGGGATTGACCATCTGTTGTCCAACCCGTGAGCGTCTGTGCCCGTTCACGAATGGTCGCATCATCTAACTTCGCAGCCATCGGGGAACCTCCAATCTTAAGCTTGTGGGTTTGCCGCACCTGCGCGACTATGATTCTTTCTTTAGTTTGACATGAATGTCGTAGCGCGTACTCCACTCATTGTTGATAGCGGTCGTCACACCAATCGTTTCGATCCCTTTCATAAATTTTGTGGTGTCGGGCGTCAGTTTGGGCAGCAGGGGATTGGTATCTAGCAACCCCAACATGCGCGGCATATCAATATAGAAATGGCCGTTATTCGGATCTAAATCTGAAGTGGTGGCCCCCTGAAAACTCGCTGCTTGGGTTAAATTTTTCTTCGGAGCTGGAAGTAAGCGGTTGGCAATCGGTGCTCCCAGGGTAAAAAAGGCCACGTCATTATCCAACCAACCATGACTGGCAATGGGCAATCCGGGGGGAACTTTCCAGTTCGTGACAGTTTTATTCCCTACTTTGGATTCACTGACTAGAAAATCAAAGCGATCGCGCATGGCGTTATCCAGGTCTCGAAACGCCTGGTTCGCGGTGGTCCTGTCTTTGGCTTTGGCTAAGAAGACGATTCCGACCCCTTTTTTATCGTCGGTTTGAGCAGGGATGATGGCACTAGAGAATTCTCCATCCATCCAGTTCACAAACTGATTATTGAAATCAATGCCCGTGCGTTTGCTAAGGTCATCATTCCAGGCTTTAGGATTTAGGGGAAACACCAACTTGGCTAAGTTCCCCTGGGCATAGTCCCGCCAGACTTGCTGGAAATTCCCCCCAGACGTCATCAATAACGTATCGTCGGGTAAATGCTTGGCGATATCTTTGGCCTCGTTTTTGGCCTCTAGGGTGTCTTTAGCATCCGGCTTTAGCCAGGAGATCGCCTTAAATTGGATGCCATCCTTGACCACCATCAGGGTGGAGCCAATGCCCTGAACACTCTGAATGCGTTCCTGGCTGGCTGGAGATAAGGGCACACGACTCATCTGAGCGGCGGCGATGGGGACATTAATATAGACCTTTGCGATCGCAGCGTCGTTTTCAATCTCTTTGAGGGCCTCTTGATACCGGGGCACATCGGCTAAGGCTGGCTTCCCTTTATAGGTATCAATGACGGCATTGATAGGAGCATCGGCAGCAGTAAACACTAACCAGCGATTATCTAACGTGGCAAAGCCATAACGATTGCCATCATCCGCCTTAAATTCATACACCTGCGTTGCTTTATAGGTGCGCGTATCTGTTGAATTAGCCGATGTGAGCTTGTTCTGAAATACTTTTTCGAACTGGCCTTGATCGCGAATGGGCACCACCCAAATCGTGGCCTGCTGGCTTTGCTCCTCAACGGAGTCCACTGTGGGAGGCAAGAGCGCCATGGTCAGTTGATTGGCTGCCCAGGGTTGGATATTGGCTTTATAGGACAGGCCATTGGGTTCCAATACGTCTTTCTCTAGCTGCTGGAGCTGGTCTTGCAAGGTCTTTCGTGTGTTGGTGGTCCCGAACTGGGCCACTTGTTGCCATTTACCGCCCTCAGTGTTGAGGGTGACGCTGAGCATTACGTCTCTAGGCACCACTTTGGCCCCTAGGGGTAATGGCCCCGCTTTATCGTCACTCCCTCGGAGGAGAAAGAAGGCGAGCGTCCCGCCCACGACCAGCAATGCCGCACCACCCAACGTCAACAGCAAAGTCCGAGATTGAGCTTTCTTCGGCTTGCGCTTAGCCAGCTTAGATCGGTTGGGTCGGGTCGGTCGAGTGGGTCGTTCGCTCATGGTTGAGTTAAATCCAAGGTGTAGAGGTCAGTATGCACAACTTCACTAACTTAGGTAAAGCGTGCGATCGCGATTAGGGATAAAGCCGAATCCCTAGGTGTCCCCATGATTGGCCAGTATTCTGTCTATGCAGACGGAAACAACCATAATATGTCCATCGCATTTTAGAATAATTTCGTTTTATTGCCCTTAAAATCCATGAGCGCTGCGGATCAGAATATCTAGCTGCAGGGTTATGGTCAGGCTAATGCAGGAGATTTTTGCGCAGAAATTATTACAGTCTTCGCTGTTTGTTGGCCTAAAAAATTGAGAATAAGTACAAATTTTTTTCGATCAATATAGGCTTTGCTCTTGCTGAAATAGGGGTTTCTTGCTACAAATTACAGGTAATTAAACCTAGTAAAACAGGGATATGCGAGTGACATATGTTCATAATCCCCCTGACCCGAATCGGCATTCTGAGTCTGTGCAATTACCCTCCCAAGCTGTGATGTTGGCATCTGCTCGTGCAACCTATCAAGCCTATTGCCAAATCCATGTAGACGCGCAATCTCCGACTGGAGTGGCGATGGATCGCAATACGGGGCGTGGGCAACTCATTTTCTCTGAGCAGCCGATACTGCTTCCCCATGAATGCTTTATTTCTGTTGATGATATAGAGAACGACGAGTCCTCCCAACCCGAAGATATCGAACTCGATTAGAGAGTGGGTATCCTGCCTATAGGAGTGGACCTTCTCTGGTAGAGGTTGTCTCCCTTCAAACATCAAGGAGAAGCACTGAATAGATAGCCCTAATCTCCTCGGCGATCTGGCTATCGGTGTGTACAAAGGTATGAGTTGGGCAGAAATCTTTATCTATGGACTGGTGGTGAGCTTGGGGGCTTCGGTGGGTAGTTTCTTGAACGTCGTCATTTATCGGCTACCCGAAGGCTTATCTCTACTTCATCCCCCTTCTCGTTGTCCCAAATGTCACACCCCCCTGAAACCCTATGACAATGTTCCGGTTCTAGGTTGGCTGTGGCTCCAAGGCAAATGTCGCTATTGTAAAACCCCGATAGCCAGCCGGTATCCCCTCGTTGAAGCAGCCACGGCCTGCATGTTTCTGGGGATTTTCCTGCTGTTTGGCTATCAGCTGCAGACCTTGGGTTATTGGCTGTTTGCCAGTGTGCTGATTTCCCTGGCCCTGATTGATTTAGATGTGATGTTATTGCCCAGTCCCTTGACCCGGTTGGGGGTGATTTCGGGCGTCACGTTTCAGACCCTAGTGGGCTGGCATCAAAATGGCCTGACGGGGGCGGCCCAAGGGTTCACCTTTGGTGCTTTGGGGGTGATTGCGGGGATCTGGTTGATTGATGTAATTGGCCTGTTGGCTGGCCTGATCTTTCGTCGTGCTGCGATGGGGGGTGGCGATAGCAAACTGATGGCGATGATTGGTGCTTGGTTAGGGTGGCGATATATGTTGCTGACTCTGTTTCTCGCCTGTTTGGTAGGGTCAGTGGTAGGGATAGGAGGCCGGGTATTTGGCAAACTTGGCAAGTTTCAGGTGATTCCTTTTGGCCCGTTTCTGGTGCTGGGAGCATTGCTGTGCATGATGTCAGGGGCGCAAATTTGGACGGGTTATCAGCAGGGAATTTTGTGGCTGTATCGCTGGATGGGGATTGAATTGGGGTAAGGTCTAGCTGAATAGAGCACTAAGAAGGCTAGGCAGGATAATCCCTAAACTCCGATGGAGAACCGGAGTATACTAGGTCCAAGGCTGTTGTTGCCTCAGGGGGGCTTGCCCTGTGGAATTGTCATGTAAATGTGAATATGCGGTGCTGGCATTGCTGTCACTGGTGGATCACTACCCTCAAGGGGAGCCGCTACGAATCCGCCAAATTGCAGCTCAACAACATATTCCCGATCGATATTTAGAACAACTCCTGGCCATTCTGCGCCGTTCAGGTTTAGTCTGTTCTCAGCGAGGGGCGCGCGGAGGATATTTATTGGCCCGGGAACCTTGGAAAATTACCCTACTAGAAATCATTAACTGTATAGAAGGCAGAGATCCGCAATCGAACGCTTTACCCCAAACAGGTCTGACAACGGAGAAAGCGGTGGTCCAGGAACTTTGGCAAGAAGCGGATCAAGCAGCGAGCAAGATCCTCAAGAATTGTACGTTGCAAGATCTTTGCGATCGTAGAGATGCTAAAAAACAAATTGACCTGATGTATTACATCTAAGCTAAGAGCACAGCTCAGCTGCCTGGGCCGCGTTCTCTTCCTTGATTGCACTGATAAGCAGAGACTGTCACTATGCGTATTGCCCACGATATTACCGAGCTGATTGGTAAAACGCCGCTCATTCAACTCAATCGCATTCCTGAATCGGAAGGGTGCCTGGCCAAAATTATTATCAAGCTGGAGAGCCTGAATCCCTCCGCGTCGGTGAAAGATCGGATTGGCAGCAATATGATTGCCATTGCCGAAAAGCAAGGACTGATTCATCCCGGTATCACAGTGTTGGTGGAACCCACCTCTGGCAATACGGGAATTGCCTTGGCGATGGTGGCGGCGGCCAAAGGCTATCGCCTGATCCTAACTATGCCAGAAACCATGAGTGCTGAGCGGCGGGCAATGCTGCGGGCCTACGGGGCAGAGCTAGAGTTGACTCCAGGTACAGAAGGGATGCGGGGGTGTATTGAACGGGCTCAAGAGTTGGTGGATACCCTACCCAATGCCTATATGCTCCAGCAGTTTCGCAATCCAGCCAATCCCCAAATTCATCGCCAAACCACAGCGGAAGAAATTTGGGCAGATACCGATGGCAAGGTAGATTTCCTCATTGCTGGCGTGGGCACTGGGGGCACCCTAACGGGAGTGGCAGAAGCCTTAAAGGCTCGCAAGAAATCATTTCAGGCCATCGCTGTGGAGCCTGAAGGCAGTCCAATTTTATCGGGCGGATCACCTGGTCCCCATAAAATTCAAGGGATCGGTGCGGGATTTGTGCCGCCTGTTTTAAAGGTGGATTTGATTGATGAAGTGATCCTGGTCAAAGATGAAGATGCGATCACCTATGGTCGCCGACTTGCACGAGAAGAAGGGTTGCTATCTGGGATCTCCTCCGGGGCCGCTTTATGTGCGGCCATCCAAGTGGCCAAACGACCTGAGAATAAGGACAAGCTGATTGTGATGATTCAGCCTAGCTTTGGTGAACGCTATCTCAGCACGCCTCTGTTTCACGAGGCGGAGTCGCACTAGTCATGGCTAACGCTAGATTCGAGATAAGCTGAAACCTTTATTCTTGCGTGGGAGAATCTCCCAAGTGCTGAACTGGGGTTAGGTAAGACATCCTGGCTGGGCTTTATAAGCCTAGGACAGTCGCGCATATAAAACCCGAGGGTTTATCTCCTATTCAAGGGGCGAGATAAGTACTAGAGATCAACAAATATGATAGAGCTAACCACACAGATGGATCAGTTGGTGAAGCAGCAACATTGGATGGATGCTATTCAGTTCGCTGAGCAAAACTCAGAACTTCTTCTAACTAGTTTTAATACATCTTGGAATACTGGATGGGCTTATTTCAAGCTCAACCAACACTCAGATGCCATCCCCCATTTGCAAAGAGCCTGCTCTATTGCTCCAGCAAGCTACAGTCATGTCGCCTATTGGGCGTTGGGTGTTGTATGGATGGAGTTGGAAAAGTACGAGTCAGCAGAAAAGTGTTTTCTGAAATCCGTAGAGCTTAAAAGTGGGCACTTGAACCGCACCATGCTTGCATTTATCTATCTTCTGACGGATCGTACCGATGAGGCCGAACGCATCCATCTGGAAGGCTTAGAGGAAAAACGGACACAGGAACGATTGGAAAGCTATGCTGATTTTCTCGGTGCTACAGGCAGAGTCGAGGAAGAAGCAATCATCCTTTTAGAAGCGAAAGAGGCTCCACAGGAAGGGAAAAAATATACCCCCGAAGGTAGCCGGAGGTGAAATGATCAGAAGGAAGTATCACCCATACTTCCTTGATAACGATGGGAGATTACATCTCACGGACGGTGGGATTGCCATCTTTGATTTCGCCAATTAAAACAATGTCAGTCATGCCCACGAAGATGCCGTTTTCCAGAACTCCTGGAATATTGTTAATGGTTTTCTCCAGTTCGGGGGGATTAGGAATATCGCTAAAGGTGACGTCCAGCACCATATTGCCCTGGTCGGTAATCACAGGACCGTCTTTTTTGATACCCATCCGCAGTTCGGGCTTACCACCGAGCTTCTCTAAGGCTTTGACGACTGGTGCGATCGCCATTGGCAATACTTCCACCGGGACCGGGAAAGTGGACCCTAATTTATCGACAATTTTGGATTGATCGACCACCACAATAAACTGCTCAGCTAGGGAATCCACGACCTTTTCGCGGGTATGAGCTGCGCCACCACCTTTGATTAAATTCTTCTGCGGATCCACTTCATCGGCACCATCAATGCCGATATGAATCCGATCCACTTCATCTAGGGTGGTGAGGGGAATGCCATACTGCTTCGCTAACACAGAAGCTTGGAAGGAAGTGGGAATACCTTTGATATCCGTTAATGCACCTGACTTAATCCGATCACCCAAAAACTGAATCGCAAAGGCGGTGGTAGACCCAGTGCCTAACCCCACGATTGAGCCAGACTGAACCCGATCGGCAGCGGCTTTACCCACCTGTTGTTTCATTAACTTAACGGGATCAACTGCGCTCATACTGAACCTCCTAAAAAAGCTGCTTGCGAAAACTGACGATTTCTAGCATGACGTAAAGCGGTACACCTGCCTAGACCATTCTCAAGCGATAGCGCAGAAATTTGCTGGGCTTGCCCGTAATTTTGCGACGTTGGGGATGGTCCGTTATGAATTCCGATTAGGTGTATAGTAAGGGGATGTTACGGAAAAAATCTTGAAATTCTTATTAAGTATAGGTTATGAGTTAGTTTGGATTTTCTAATCGGTGAGAGACCTAACTCCGCTTGTTCTAGTCAGAATATGAGACCACATAGCTGTTGAGTTGGTGTATCCCTTTCTTGTGGATGCTGGCTCCTTGGCCATTAGCGACTGTGTTGTTATTCCCCACTAAAACGATGCGACTTGTATTTCTCGGCCCGCCCGGTTCTGGTAAAAGTACACAAGCTCAAGCAGGGGCTGCGCGTTGGCAGATTCCCAGTATTTCGACAGGTGATTTACTCCGCGATGCGATCGCAACCCAATCTGACTTAGGTAAACAAGCCCAAACTCATGTGGAAGCGGGTGAACTCGTTCCAGATACCTTAATGGTAGGTTTGATGCGGGAAAGCTTTGGGTCACCCGCCACCCAGAATGGTTGGATTTTGGATGGTTTTCCCCGGAATCTCGCTCAAACCCAGGCGCTGGATACCTTACTCCAAATTATGGGCCAGCTCTATGGGCAAGTCGTGTATTTTGAAACCCCCGAAGATTTATTAATCGAGCGAATGCTGAAGCGAGGTCGGCAGGATGATAGTGAAGATCTGATCCGACAGCGCTTACAGATTTACAACGACCAAACCACTCCGCTGATTGACTTTTACCGCCGTCGCCAATGTTTGATTGAAATTGATGGGAGTCGCCCGGAGTCAGAAATTACGGATGAGATCGCATCAGCATTACAACCCTTAGTCAGCGTTTGAACAACGACCGACTATAATAGGTAAAAATACTTAACTATAAGCGGCAACTTCAAGAATACTGGTTGGCCTCTAACCTTGATTCTCGACCTTGAGATCAGCCCGAAGCTGCCTACGATTCAGATATCAAAGTCGGTACCCAAAAACGTCTGGAGGGCTTCAGACAAAATGGTACGATAGCCAGGCTAGCCCGTTATAACTCTTCACATTGACCCATTTAAGGAACAGCTTCTATGACAACATTCCCGATTGATTTAAAGGCCTATAAACCGCTTACCCTGGACGCTAGCAATCCCACCCTCACCCCGGAGCAACGGGAGACCCTCAAATCGAATATTCAGCTTTGCCGTGATGCCATTGTCTTTTTTACCGCCACGGGGGCAGCCCGAGGTGTGGGTGGACATACCGGTGGCCCCTACGACACGGTTCCCGAAGTGATGATTTTGGATGCGCTCTTTCGGGGCAGTGCTGACAAGTATGTTCCGATCTTTTTTGACGAAGCTGGGCACCGAGTCGCGACGCAATACTTGATGTCTACTCTAGAAGGCTCCTTACCTGCCGAGCAGTTGATGAGTTATCGGGCTGCCAACTCCACCTTGCCTGGTCACCCCGAACTGGGTCTCACCCCTGGGGTTAAGTTCAGCTCCGGTCGTTTGGGACATATGTGGCCCTATGTGAATGGCGTTGCCCTCGCAAATCCTGGTAAAACAGCCTTCTGTCTTGGGTCTGATGGTTCTCAGCAAGAAGGAAATGATGCAGAAGCGGCCCGCCTAGCCGTTGCCCAGCAGATTAACGTCAAGCTGCTGATTGATGATAATGACATCACCATTGCCGGTAGCCCTTCTGACTATCTACCTGGCTTTAGTGTCAAAAAGACTTTGGAAGGTCATGGCCTCAAAGTTCTAGAAGGCGATGGCGAAGATATTGATGGCCTCTACGCTCGCATTTGTGAAGCGATTAACACCCCCGGTCCCGTGGCCGTTATCAACAAGCGGGCCATGTGTGTGGGGATCGACGGTCTAGAAGGATCTAACCATGGTCATGACGTGATCTCTGTGGATGCCGCCCTTAAGTATCTAGAGGCTCGCGGTCATTCTGATGCGGTTTCCAATCTGAAGAGTGTGGTTAAGCCTAGCCAGGACTATACGTTCCTCGGGGCTTCTGAGAAGTACGACTCCAACCGGAACGTCTTCGGTGATGCGGTGGTAGAAGTCCTCAGCGGCATGAGCGAAGCCGACCGTAAGGCTAAGGTGCTCGTCGTGGATAGCGACCTGGAAGGCTCCTGTGGTCTCCATAAAATTCGAGCTGCTAATCCTGAAATTTTTATCAGTGGTGGGATTCAAGAGCGAGGCAACCTGTCTGCTGCTGCTGGTTTCGGCATGGCTGCAGGCAAGCAGGGCATCTTTGCCACCTTTAGTGCCTTTTTGGAGATGTGTATCTCTGAGATCACCATGGCTCGCTTGAACAAGTCCAACTTGCTCTGTCACTTCTCCCATGCGGGCATTGACGATATGGCCGATAACACCTGCCACTTCGGTATTAACAATATGTTTGCCGATAATGGCTTGGATGATGGTTATGAGACTCGCCTCTATTTCCCTGCCGATGCCAACCAAATGAAGGCCTGTGTAAAGTCGGTTTTCGATAATTCGGGTCTCCGGTTTATCTTCTCTACTCGCTCTAAGGTACCCCTCCTGACAGACGCTAATGGCGGTGAGCTGTATGCAGGCAATTACACCTTTACCCCTGGCAAGGACGAAGTGGTACGAGAAGGAACAGCAGGCTATATTGTCAGCTTTGGTGAAGCCCTCTATCGGTCTTTGGATGCGGTTGAGCGTCTGAAGAAGGAAGGCATTGATGTGGGTCTCATCAACAAGTCCACCCTCAATGTCGTCGACGAAGACATGATGAAGAAGATTGGCGCAGCGCCCTTTGTGGTGGTCGTTGAATCCTTTAACCGTCGGACTGGATTAGGTAGCCGCTTCGGTTCTTGGCTGCTGGAGCGAGGACTATCTCCTAAGTTTGCTTACTTAGGCACCCATGAAGAAGGCTGCGGCGGTCTTTGGGAGCAATTCCCTCATCAAGGGATTGACCCCGTTGGCATTATGAAGACCGTCAAGTCTCTCGCTAGCTAAGCTTAATTTGATTAACTCTTGGAATATCTCCCTGACGGATGTTGGGGAGATATTTTTTTCCCTAGGACGTACCGCATATTTAGAGATTCAAGGATAGATTAAAGAAATCTTCAATTTTCGAGAGGGAAAAGCCTTCTAAGTTTGAATACTTTTATTCTCAACTTTTAATGAACGTAGCTTCTAAAAAACAAAGTAAGGTCAAAATTTACGGAAATTATCCAGATTTATTTTGAACTTAGCCTTCTAAATAGAGCAAAGAGGTAGTTATCAACCTCAATGTGATAGCAATCGATGTTCACATCATGTTGAGAGCGTTTGAAAAGGCAGATCCATGATAGACCCTGAAAGCCATGAACACCTCAGTACAGAGATTGCTAATCGCATTGCAGAAGATAGGGAAATATTAGAGCAATTACGATCTGAGATCCGGCCTTTGAAAAGTGCTGTGAGACGAATCCAAGCCCGAACAACGACCTCTGTTTCACTAGTCGGAACTGATGGGGGTAATAATCGTATCCAATACGACCCTTTCTTAGTTCAACTCATTCGGGTAGTTGACTCTAGCAATAATGAGTATTGTCTTGAAGCTATTACGCCAACTACAAAAGTTAGTTCGCTCAGTAATCAACAATTCGATAAAAATGGCGAACCCTTAACTGCATTGGGTAAGATGATGGACTTCTTGGGAGTCAGACATATTAGCGATCTTAGCCCTATGATTCGTAGTAATGATGATGGAGAACTAACAAGCACTAGCTGGGTTCAGGTGTATCGAGAGTTAGTGGAATGGGCTGTACTATTTTCAGTAATTCGAGAAAAGGAATTTGCTGTAGATACGTTAATTGTCTTTGATGGACTACTGCGCAGTAAAGTTTTTAAGGAAGGACTTTTTCAGCATTATCGAAAAGGAATTCAGGAAGCGATAGATAGCCATCGAAGAAAATCACGTAGAAAGATTTATTTAGTAGGATTTGCAAAGCATAGTAAAGTTCTAACGCGTTATCGCTTAGCAATGGCTTTAGAAAATATTTTAACGTCAGAGTATCCAGCTTACGTTGACATACCTCCTGACATAGAGGAAAAAGCATATATCTGGTCAGAATATGCCAGAAATGATGATATCGCACTAGAACAAGGTGGCGAAATCAATAAGTTTGTAGGTGGTAAAATGTTCTTCATCAAATTTGGAAACAAATCTCACGATCCAATATGGCCTGTGGATATATTTTTGCCTCAGGCCCACGAAGCTCAAGCCATAATTGGTTATTTATTATCAGATGCAATTAATGGTTTTCCTGTTCCTTTTTATCCTCGTTGTCTTCAAAAAGCACATGAAAATGCTGCTTTAGTTGATTTCGACTTTGATGTTTTACAGGATCAAATATTTAACGGTATTAGAAATATCCTTGGTCAAGAGGCAGTGGTTTTAGATATGGCAAGATTACAAGATCCAGATCCGGCACAGAACCGCTATTAATTAAATTTCTGAAGTAAAAAATACTATGTCTAGTATTGAACTTTTTCCACCTAACGAAGTTATTGGCGTTTTTCGAGGATTCAGTAAAGGAGGTTTAGAGTTCCATGCAGATCTGGTTCTGCCCTACCGAAATGACTTTCAAAGTATCCCCATGCATGGCCAGTTCCTTCTGGTACAACTGGAAACGCAAGATGAAGCTGTGTTAGGAAGAATTACATCCCTTTCCTCTTCAGGAAAGCTGTCTTCAGGCGTGGGAGAAGAATTTAATATCCGGGCTATGCAAGAAAGTCGGGCAGTGCCAGAAGACTTAAGGGAGCAGTATTTAAAATATCAAGTAGATATTCGAGTACTTGGAGTTTTAAGAATTATAGATGATGGCAAGCTAACATTTGTTGCATCTCATCGACGACTCCCTCATGTTGGTAGTTTAGTAGCATTCTTATCTGGAGATGTTTTAAGAGAGATAGCTAGCCATAATGTTCAAGGAGCTGCTATAGGTCATTTTGCATTGGGAGAGTATATCTACTCTTCAACCAGTACATTATTAGAGCCACTGCCATGGATGCAAATTAAAGAGCCTGAAGTACTGATTAAATTTCCTATGGAAAATTTGGTTTCAAGGCGCTCATTTATTTTTGCAAGAGCAGGCTTTGGAAAATCAAACTTAAATAAACTGCTATTCAGTGAATTGTATAAATCTGATCCTGTAGTAGAAAAGAGGCAAGGAAGAAGGGTTCCAGTAGGGACTATTCTGTTTGACCCGGATGGAGAATATTTTTGGCCAGATGATAAAGGTCGTCCTGGTTTATGCGATGTAAAAGAATTGGAAAATAAATTAGTGGTTTTCACTAATAGGCGAGGTCCTAGTAATTTTTATGATTCTTTTGTTGCAGGCGGTATCAAACTTGATATTCGTAGGTTAAACCCAAGTGATGTAATATCCATAGCAATTAGTCCTGAAAAGCAAGGCCAACAAAATATACGTAAATTAAGTGGTTTGAGGCAAGATAATTGGTCTCGATTAGTTGATCTTGTCCACAAGAATGGAAATCAAGCAGAGCTTGATGAAGTCAAAAATATCTTGGGTTTGGAACCTGACCAACAAGATGCAGAGGCATTAGCTGCAAGAGCAAACATGACAACGATTGTCAGAATGCTGCATGACAATACAAGTCAGTTATTAGACATGCTGTTAGATGCTTTAAAAAATGGAAAATTATGTATTGTTGATATCTCTCAAATGAGAGGTAGCCAATCTCTTATCCTTTCTAGCTTGATTCTACGTCGAATATTTGACCATAACCAAGAACAGTTTACAGCAGCTAACCCTGAAACAATACCAACTCTTGCAGTGGTTGAAGAAGCTCAATCAGTTTTAAGTGAAAGAGCTACAGGAGCTGAGCCATATATTGCATGGGTCAAAGAAGGGCGAAAATATGATTTAGGTGCCGTTTTAATTACTCAACAGCCAGGTAGTATCTCCAACGAGATTTTAAGTCAAGGAGATAACTGGTTTATTTTTCATTTACTATCTGCTTCAGACCTCAATAATATTAAAAATGCTAATGCTCACTTTAGTCAGGATATTTTAAGTGCCTTATTGAATGAGCCTATCCCAGGACAAGGTGTTTTCTGGAGTTCTTCCAGTGGAAAGCCTTTTCCAATAGCACTGCGCGTTCTTTTGTTCGAAAAAATGCATAATCTTCGTGATCCGGACTACAGCTCTGGACTACTTAAGAATTATGCACAACAGCTCAAGAAAAAATTTCAAGAAGGCATGATTGATGAAAATTCTGGCTTGCCCATGGATGTGTTAGATGTCTGTCAGCGGCAAGCCATCCAAGCGATTAAAAATAATCTTAAAGTTATGGAGAACCTCGAAGGTGAAGGAATTGCATGGGGTTCTGTAATGGCTATAATCAAAAGTGCTTTACCCAAACAAATAGATGTTTCAGAGGATATGCCATATAAATTAGTTGCTCCTACGCTTAACAATGTCTTAGGTCCACAAGGTAAGCGATGGGAGTCATTTAAGAAACAAGGTAAAACATGGATTCGTAAGAAGTAGATAGTTTCAGCGATTTAGTTGAGTGGATAAAACCTTAAAAGCAAAAACTAGGCTTAATGGAATTTGCCCATACTTCACAATGTTCCCTCTTGACTTTCCATACTCGATTCTTGAAGAGCATGGAAGCCGGGGAGAGTGGGTCCTAGATCCTTTTTGTGGTAGAGGTACAACCATATATGCGAGTAGGTTGTTAGGTATGCCTTCTATCGGTATTGACAGCAGCCCAGTTGCAACAGCTATTTCTGAAGCAAAACTAGTTAATATTAAGCCTGGTCATATTGTTAGCACTGCAATTAAAATTTTGAAAAATGCTGAAGAGCCATCTGACATTCCAACAGGAGAGTTTTGGGAATTAGCCTTTCACAAAAATGTTTTGAATAGTCTCTGTAAGTTTCGAGAATCTTTTCTTCGAAACTGTCGTTCTGATTCTAGAAAAGCACTTAGAGCTATTATCTTGGGTGCTTTACATGGCCCTCGTCCAAAGTCAAAACAGTCATACTTTTCAAATCAATCCCAACGTACTTATGCTCCTAAACCTAACTATGCAGTTAATTATTGGAAACGCAAGGGGTTATTACCGGAAGAAGTAGATGTAATTGAAATTATTAGAGAAAAGGCTGATCGATACTTCGGCCTAGAAAAATCTCAAGGAATGGGTAAAATCATTGTAGGTGATAGTCGTAACAATAAGTACTTCCAGAAAATTCAAAGCCAGGTTAATTGGGTTATAACTTCTCCTCCCTACTATGGTATGAGTAGTTATATTCCGGATCAGTGGCTAAGATCTTGGTTTTTGGGTGACTCTTCACAAGTCAACTATTCTTCTCCAGAACAACTTAATCATTTGAGCCCAGATCATTTCTCATCGGCTCTAAAAAAAGTCTGGGAAAATTCTAGTGATATATGTGCCCAAAATGCAACATTAGTAATTAGATTTGGTAGTATTAATACTAGAAATGTTGATGCTTTAGAAATTATTAAAAAGTCTTTATGTCAGACAAGATGGAAAATTAAAAATATTAAATCAGCAGGCTTTGCTTCACAAGGTCGTCGACAGGCTATTCATATTAATTCGAAAGTTTCGAATCCTCGTGAAGAGTATGATATCTGGGCAAACTTAAATTGTTAAGTTGAAAGATTAATCGTAATCCGTTGCTTGAGTGAGCTGTTATGACACAGATAGAACAAAACACTGCCAAGCACTCTGAGCTAGAAGAGATTGTTGGATTGGCTGAGTCTGCCGAAGCCAAGATGAAAATCCTGGCTCAACAGGCTGAAAAATTTATCGGTAAATGGGAAAAGACCGCGAGTTCACAGGACACCTAAACCCAGGGTTGTTTTACGTTCCTCCTAGAAAAAATAGGATGGTTCTACTGAATAAGAGTAGAGAGACCGATGAGCCATCTGATCGATACCTTGAAGCAAGTCCCTGACTTCCGCAGTGCCCGTGGTCGTACTCATCCGTTATGGCTTCTATTGCTCTTGATGGTGATGGGCATGCTCGCTGGATACCAGGGGTATTGTCCCTTAGAAACTT
Source organism: Acaryochloris marina MBIC11017 (assembly GCF_000018105.1). Taxonomy (GTDB): domain Bacteria; phylum Cyanobacteriota; class Cyanobacteriia; order Thermosynechococcales; family Thermosynechococcaceae; genus Acaryochloris; species Acaryochloris marina. The sequence goes on along the minus strand of NC_009925.1, from coordinate 2,412,985 downwards.
TTACGAGCGATTATCAGCAGCCTTTATGTGAGCTGTTGGGACTGGAGAACTTCCAAGTTCCGTCTCACTGTACCTTTCGACGCGTGATGAAGGGGCTTGACTTCCAATCGTTGAGCCACCAATTTGAAGCTTGGATGCTCTCGAAAGCTCAGACTCACTCTCCCGATAATTATGCAGCATCCATGGATGGCAAACGGATTTGTCAGGGGCTCACCGATGAAAACGGCAAGCAGCGTTTTGTAGGATTGGTGAGTATATTCGCAGTGGAAGCAGGCATCACCCTCAAGCTCGAAGCCCTCACTCAGGAGGATAATAGCGAAATCAAAGTCGTCCAGGCTCTATTGGAAACACTACAACTCGATGGCTTGTTAATCACCATGGATGCCTTACACGCCCAAAAAAACACTTCAGCAAGTTGTGGCTTCGGTTAATGACTATCTTATCGCCGTTAAGCGCAATCAGGGCCGTCTTTACGACCACCTCCAGACTTACTTTGAGTGTCTTAAACCCATGGCTGAGCATACCCACTCCATACAGAGTAGAGGACGAGAGGAACATCGGTGTATCCAGGTTTATGAGCCTGTCGGCATAGCCCTACAAGAGTGGGAAGCCATTCGCTCGGTGCTTTGTGTCCAGCGATGGGGTACTCGTCAAGGCAAGGCGTATCACAACACGGCCTATTACATCAGTTCAGCTGCCACCTCACCCCATCATTGGCAATCTCTGGTCCGAGAGCATTGGGGCATTGAAAATCGGTTGCATTGGCCGAAGGATGTGGTCTTTGGTGAAGATGATTATCGACTAGAGGATGAACAAGCACTGCTCAATTGGTCAGTGCTTAGAACCATTGTGATTAATATTCTGCGTCTAAACGGCTATCAATCCCTCAAAACCGCTATGACTAAGCTTGCTAATCGGGTCGACATCATTTTTTCGCTGCTAACTTAAAACAGCCCTGCCCCGTCATGGAGCAATGCCCGATTTTTTGAAACTATTCCAACCGTTAGAAAATTCGTTGATCGCTTATACTTCGCCAAAGCAACTCCAGAAGAACCTAATCTCCTAGAGTTGCTAAAGTTCATGTTAATCAATGACATTATCGATAAATCTCAGGCCTGAGGTTGCTATCAATTAACATCACTGGTTAGAAATGATGTCCGCCATGACGGACTCGGTATCTTTTCCAGTGACAGTGCCGCTTGAACTTCACGATTTTACGGCCATGGCGATAGAAGACGACTGGACGCTTGAAGCAAACCCACTTTCGGCGCCAACGCCAGCGTACTCGACGAACTCGACGAACTCTATGTCTTTTTCGCCATCGAGAAGCCACTAGTGAGTTTTCAACTTGCTCAGAAGTTTCAGGCTGTTGTCCAACCGATGTAGAGAAGGCATTTGCTTGAGGGATAGCGAGTGCAGTTGTGGTTGCTGCCATTACACCTAGCAGGGTAACTTTTATTGGCTTTAGCATGATGGATTCCTCCAACAGAAATCAAATTTAGAACGTTGACTGATTGCTCAGAGATTGTCCAGATGAAGCCTTCTTAATGTCTCTGTTTCTTGTTAATAGAGAACCGATAAACTTTCTTCCAATCTGTTTTCCTCTCTTCTCATAAGTTATCGGTAAAGCCTTTCTTCTTATCTAATCTGGATCACACTAGAAACGTGATACTTCCTATTTTTAGACGTGATCCTTGGCAGAGATGCGGCTTGGTCAATCCCTGCAAACCTTTCAGTAAAAAGCTTTTGGCTTTTTATCTTCCCCTGTCTCTGAGGTATGTCTCTATCTTTTTTATATGCCTAGGCCGGTATTTTTTATATAAGAATGAGCTATATCTAATTTTTTAAGAACTCATATATATTGCCTTTGTGGGCTAAAAATAAGACAAGGAAATATTGCCACATTAGCTTTTTTGTAGATTTTATATATAAGGAACCAATGTTGATTGTAAATATGAAATCAGCACGCTATCACCTAAAAAATCTAGGCTTGTTTCAATAACCTGGATAAAAAGCAGGTTGATTCTACCCCATGGAGAAGTCATCGATGCCCCCTCACTGATCTACCGTGCGCGTATTACAGGATGCGTTTGGTCTTGAAGTTTATGGTGAATCTGATCGTAGACTTGTTGGCAGATATTTTTTGCGATGTTCTTTGATTGGCCTACAGGTAGAGCCTGGGCTTTACTAACAGCCATCGCACTCAATGCTTTATATCCTGATGTCATTTGATGGGCCAGTTCAACAATGCCAGGATAATGTCAGTCAATAACCACACTGGCTTGGAGAGATTGCCCCATATTAACGGTTACCTTTCCTATCTCTCACCGCGTTTTGATAGGTTCAATCTAACGCCGCACTTACAAAAATATCTGTGCAAAAGAGTGATGCTCAATTCTCCGATCATTGTAAAGTTAGCAATATGACGTTTATTGTATGGACGATAACCCAGTCATAGAGACAAGCATCAGTACGCGGGTGCTTACACCTGCTGATGTTGAAGCATATCGTTCAGTACGCCTACGTGCATTGCATGAACGGCCTCCTGCTTTTGGTTCACTTCCCGAAACGGAACCCGATCTTGCTGAAACTGCAGTGCGATTGGCTGAGAGTATGGATCGTTGCTTTTTTGGTGCCTTTCAAGTCAAGCGGCTCATTGGCATTATCCGGTTGTCTCGCTACGAAGCCATCAATGAAAAACATCGTGCCTATCTGGCGGGTCTCTATGTCCTGCCTGAATTCCGCAAACGTGGCTGTGGCAGAGTACTGGTGAGTCAAGCATTACATCGGGCAACGATGACTGCTGGTGTTAGGCGATGACGTGAACCCCTATATTCGGACAGGGCAATAGATGAATTAAGCGCTATCCTCCTTATTCATACAATAGTGATTGTTCTGTTGTCTCCACTGCTGCTCATATTCACAGGGTGTCAAATACCCCAGTGATGAATGAATCCGCTTATGCATATACACATCTTCTAGAAACTGCTCAATGTGCTCATACGCTTCAGTAAAATTTCGATAGTCTGATAAATCGACCTCTTCTTCTTTTATCGTTCTCATCAATCGCTCAGCATAGCCATTTTGCCAAGCCTGTCCCACCTCGGCCATACTGATTTGCACTTGGTGTTGTTGGAGCAATTGCATATAGGCTGCAGCGGCATACTGAACCCCTTGGTCAGAATGGTGAATCTCAGGCGTTGCCCGCTCCAACGCCTTGTTCAACGCCCTCAACGTTAGTTGCTGGTCGATATGGCGGGACAGATGCCAGCCACGAATGGCGCGAGTAAAGACATCCATCACGACGGCCAAATAGACAAACTCCTGCTGTAAGCGAATGTACGTGATGTCCGCCACCCACACCTGCTCAGGATGGTCGATGGAGAGATTCAACACTCGATTGCCATAGCGAGGGAACGAATGTTCGCTATTGGTGGTGCGTTTGCGTTTGACTTTGGTCTTGGCCATAATCCCTATCTGTCGCATTAGTCGAGCCACGCGTTTATGGTTAACGCAATACCCCTGACGCTGCAGTTGGGCGGTGATTCGACGATAGCCATAAGTCGGATAGGCTCCAGCAACTCCAGCAATGGCCGCTTTTAGTTCGCTCTCATCCGGTTGGCCTCTGGCATGGTAATACACTTGAGAGCGTGGGTAATTGAGTACCTGACAAATTTGGCGAATGGAATAGTCCTGCTGCAACTGTCTCACCATCTGCCGTTTTTGGTTAGGTGTAAGGACATTGAGGCTTTTTTTGCGATCTCTAATTGCAGCGTCAATTGGCCGACTAGACGCTCTAACTGAGCAATTTTCGCTTCAGCGTTGTCGTCGTTGTTCTGACTCTCAAAAATGCTACTGGCGTGCGCTAGAAATTCCTTGCGCCAGCGGTTGAGGAGGCTAGAGTGCAGGGTATGGATGCGACACAATGCACTGCTCGTTTTTTCACCGCTTAACAATTGTAAGACCACTTGAGCTTTGAACTCAGCACTATATTGACGACGTTTTGATGACATTAATTTCCCTCATTCGGTACAAGATTACGATGCTTAAGGACTTGTCCGAATCTTGGGGGTCACTTCACGAGTCAACTTAACGGTTATCACTCAACAAAAAAATGCCATTCGACTTTACCAATCTTTTAGCTTTCGTATCTACGGTAGAAGTTACGCATTGACAGAATAGACCTCTTGCATAATTCAGCTACTGATATGGTAGAGGATTCAAAATTTAAGTCAGATCGCGGCATTCATTGAGTTAGTAGCACACCATGAAATGAATATTGCAAGAGGTCTAATAACAACGCTGTAGTGTATTAAGCAGCCCTTGCTTCGACCCAGTATTCAAACCTCATGCGTCAGATATCTAAACCTTCCACAGCAAAGTGTAATAGCACTCTCTACACCCTATTCCTGCTGGCGGAGCCTCGATATGTCAGCTGTATGCGGTTATCAGAGATTCTGTCAGAGTTGAGTCACGATAGCGTGAATCGATTTCTATTACGCGAGAACTACACCCCCAAAGATTTATTGGATGAGGTCAAAGCCCATATTGGTTGGACAGTAGGCATCCTCAGCGTTGACGACAGTGTGGAAGACAAACCCTATCGGGACCTGAGCAAAAGTGCCTTTGTCGATTACTTCTGGTCAGGCAAGCACAAGCGGAGTGTCAAAGGACTCAATTTAATCACGTTGTACTACACCGATACAGCGGGTCATTCTTATCCCATCAACTTTCGCATTTACGACAAACAGGAGGGCAAAACCAAAAACGATTACTTCCGGGAGATGGTGCTTGAGGTCAAACAATGGGGCATTACACCGGCTTGGGTGACAGGTGATAGTTGGTATTCAAGCCTGGAAAACCTGAAGTTTCTCAGAAACGAGAAAGTGGGTTTTCTCTTTGGCATCGCCAGCAATCGTCAGGTCTCTGTAGAGCGAGGCTCCTTAGTACAGGTTAAACAGCTAGATATACCTGATACAGGGAGGATGGTTTATCTCAAAGCCTTTGGTTGGGTGAAGGTATTTTGTCAGCCGTTCAAAGACGAACTGCGACACTACATCTTGTACCAACCCGAATTAGAACGATTGCAACATCTCACTCGCAAGATCTTCAAAGCGGTGCATGATGACCACTGGAAAATTGAATGCTTCCATAGAGTCATTAAACAAGTATGCAATATCGAACGATTCTATGTCCGAGATGAGCAAGCCATTCGTAATCATTGCTTTTGTGCGCTCAGAGCGTTCTGTCGCCTGCAAACGATGTGCATCCAAGGATTGCTCAACAACTGTTATCAAATATCAAGACAATTGTTTGTACCCGTGATTCGCCAGTTTATTTTGGACAATCTGACGATATCTACTTTTGCCGAAATGGATCAATGCACTTCTATCAATGCGTAACTCCTATACGGTACAGAACACGAAACTTTTATCAAAGATGGGAAATATTATGATGAGTACTTGATGACTTTGGAACTGAATGCTAACCCTTTATGAGGTTTAACCTATCAACCGCTACGTTGGTCTCTCGATGCAGATTATGACAAGGACCAAAAGCAAAATGTCTGAGATTCTGGAATGGTGCTGACCAATGTCAATTAGCAGGTACAAGCATTTACTGTTGTCGTGCTGCAATCACAATTTTGGCGCAGGCTTCGGCATCGGAAAGAGCTTGATGATGCTGTAAGGGGATATCCAAAAACTCACATACGTTAGGCAATTTTGTTGGTCGGATATTCCATACTTCCCGAGCAAGCTTGACAGTGCAGAGAAAAGGCAGGGGCATAGGATCTAGTTCGGCTGCCTGACAGCAAGCATTAAGCACAGAGCGATCAAAATTAGCGTTGTGGGCCGCGACAAAGTCACTGCCTGCAAATTTGGGTTGGAGATTTGGCCATAATTCAGCAAAAGTTGGATGGTGTTTTACATCAGACCAAGTAATGCCGTGGATGTAGGTAAATTGGAATTTCTGGCGTGGCGGGCGAATCAGGAAGTGGGACCGATCAACAATTTGGTCATTTTCTACCCGGATGACGCCAATGGCACAAGCGCTATCTCTTTGGTAATCTGCTGTTTCAAAGTCAATGGCGACAAAGTTACCTGATGATGCCTCTTTTCTCATTGCGGTAGGAGATCTGTGACAATCATCTCATTGTAAAGAAGCTTCCTGATTTAACCCAAGTCAAATCAATGCTAGGAAGAGTTAGCTATAAACAAAGAAATTCGCAAAGACTTCTAGCGTAAAAAATACTAAATTCGAATATTTTCAAGCAGAACTACAAAATTCAAGGTAAATAGCAGATAATATTCTCACTTCGGAATTATATAGGTGATATTCAAAGAAATCTTACGTTGGGAATTATACGAATAGGGTCGGATAACACTTAATCTCAGAGTTATCATGCCTTGCCCAATAAATTAATAATGAGGTATCTAAGAATATGTTCACCCAATTGAATAAGTCATCTGCGCTAGTCATTGGGGCAATGCTTCTCTTACCTGCATGCAGTGCTGTTGACAACTTAATGGGTACGTTCGAGAAGTTCGCGGAATTAGAGCGCGCTATCAATGCTGAACTTAGTGTTGATTCAAAAGTAAGTGGGAATTGGAGCAATGGTGCCTTCACGAATGTCAACGTTATCATTCCCGCTAATGAGATCTCTGAGAAAAATGTTGACGAACTGACCAACACCATTCAACCGCTTGTAGTTCAGGTGATCGAGGCCGAACCCGAAACTCTTTATGTCACGCTGAGTGTCACCACTTCTCAGAAATCTAAAAAATAGATCAGCGATTGGAATGTATTGTAAGGATCACCAAGCGCATGTCTGAAAACTCGTGGTGTCCACTCGTCCACTAAACTGTGTTTCAGCAAGCCCTAGATACATAATCTGTTTTGGACGTCGACGTATGTTTCTACATCTCGGCTTAGCTCAACATTAGACCTCTTGCATACTTCAACTAACGATATGGTGGAGGACTTAAAATTCGAGTCAGATCGCGATATCTGTTGCGTAAGTAGCACATCATGAAACGAATATTGCAAGAGGTCTATTAGTTCTTGGCAGACACATATTATGACTAATAAATTCATGAATTTATGTTCTACCGCTTCCCTTTGAGCTTGGAGTAAGCCCCTAAATACTCATCTTGGGGATTCAGAGAAAACCATAACCACTTCAATAGTCTCCAAATAACGCTTGAATAAAGAAATGAACGCCTTCTGTCTCTCGTTCGTTTACGTTCTAGCTCAAAATAAGTTTCAGCTCTCATATCTTGGACTAGTTCTAGCCCCAAGTCACTAGAAACCTGTTCACGTAAGTCTAATAGTGCTTGAAACATCATATTCTCTGATGTATTCTCAAAATATTTTATAAGGCCTCGTGGTTGCCATAGGAAGGCAAAAGAGATAGCAAATGAAGGCATATTTGTAACTGCTATAGACCATTGCTTTTCTAAGCTAGAAGATATGCTACAGAACATAGGAAAATCTTCATGCTGACCCAGCTCTGCGAAGCAAAATTTTTGAGGATGAGCAAATAGCCTTGCTATAACCCGATGAGATAGAACCCTGTAATCAGTGAGGTATACTGCGTACGACTTGCGGCTTAACATTGTAGTGGAGAGATTTGGCAGACTGGGAGTATCCCTCAACCGACTCCCCTACTTGCATGATTAAAATTGATTTCACCGCAGAGGAAATCCAACACCTCAATTACGAACGCTATCATCACCCTCACCCACGGGTGCAGCGACGGATGGAAGTGCTCTACTTGAAAAGTCAGGGTCTTCCCCATGCCCAGATTTGTCAGCTTTGTCAGATTAGTCGTCCGACCTTAGCTAAAACCCTTCGTCTGTATCAACAAGGCGGAATTGAAGGGTTGAAAACCCTGGAATACAAAGGTCAATCCAGTTCACTCAACGCTCATAGCGATAGTGTGAGAGCCTATTTTGAGCAACACCCGCCCCGCACCAGTGCAGAAGCCCAAGCAGTCATTGAACAATTGACAGGTATTAAGCGTTCTCCAACCCAGATTCAAAGCCTTCCTCAAACGCATTGGTTGTCGCTCTCGAAAAGTGGGGTATGTGCCGGGAAAGTCGAGTCTGCCCGAGAAAATTGAGGAGCAAGAGCAGTTTCGACAAACTCGCCTTGAACCCTTATTAGAGGAAGCTCAACGCCAAGAGCGTCTTGTCTTTTTTGTGGATGCTGCTCATTTTGTTCACCGGGCTTATCTGGGGTTTCTCTGGTGCCTTCGTCGGATCTTCATCCCTTCTCCTTCTGGCCGTCAACGATTCAATGTTCTGGGTGCACTCAACGCTGTCACCAAAGAAGTCACCAGTATCACCAACCACACCTACATCAACTCTCATAGCATGTGTCTGTTGCTAGCCAAGCTGGCACTACTCGACCCAGTCATACCCATCAGCGTCATTTTAGACAATGCCCGATATCAAAAATGCCAGCTGGTGACTGACTTTGCTGAGATCGTCGATATTGAGTTAGTCTATTTGCCCTCCTATTCACCCCATTTGAATTTGATTGAGCGGCTTTGGCGCTTTGTGCGCAAGGAATGTCTCTACTCGAAGTATTATTCGGATTTTCACTCTTTCAAAGGGGCCATTCAACAGTGCATTGACCAATGCAATACAGAGCATAAGGCGAAACTAACCAGCCTGCTCTCACTCAAGTTTCAGTCTTTCCAGAAAGTTAATCTCTTAACCGTCTAGAGTATATCCCTCTTTTATCACTTTAGACAGATAAAAAATAGACTATTCTCAGTTTCTATTTTTCTAATGAGTGATGTCAGCTTCAAGAAGTCCAGAACCAACCATTGGCTTTGTTGATGAGTACTGCCAACTATTTGCAGAGTTATTTCCCCAAGTCCGCAGTTATGAAGCCTTCAAGCATCTCCATCTGGGGATGATTAGTGATATCAAACGTAAATCATTGCCCGCCATTGCAAGAGCAGTGGGCTTGGAGAACCATCAAAGCCTGCATCATTTTCTGAGTGAATCACCTTGGGTAGCGTCACATTTGTCTGACAAGAGATTGGACATCATCTTGAAAATACTGGATGGGCGCAGGTTAATTCTATTGATCGATGAGACGGGCGATTGCAAAAAAGGCAAGAGTACCGACTATGTGAAACGGCAGTATATCGGCAATGTGGGCAAGAAAGAGAATGGCATCGTCGCAGTCACTGCCTACGGGCTGTTTCAAGGGATGATTTTGCCTTTGTCCTTTGAAGTGTACAAACCCCGAGAACGTCTTAAAGAGGAGGATGAGTATCTCAGCAAACCCCAAATTGCTGCTGGAATGATCCGACAGTTGCAAGGGATGGGCTTTTGCTTTGAGCTCGTCCTGGCTGACAGCTTGTATGGGGAAGCTCAAACAAACTTTGTGAATGTCTTAGAGGAGTTAAAGCTGCCCTATATCCTAGCGATTCGTAGCAATCATGCGGTGTGGTTACCCGCAGAACAAGCAGTCTTTGCCGAACCGTGGCAGTCATTTGAACGAACCTTCAGCAATGGCACCACTGAAACTCGTTACAGGCAAGAGATCATTTATGGCCAGCGACACCACCAGAAGCGCTATTGGCTATTAACCACGGACCCCCAAACGCTACCAGAGAACTCAACCTCTTATGTCATGGCAGCGGCACCCGAGATCAAGCTGGATGAAATTGGGGATTGCTATGGCTTCAGAACTTGGATTGAGTATGGTCTCAAACAGTCTAAAGATACCTTGGGTTGGGCTGATTTTCGCATGACGCACTACGAACAAATTGAAAAGTGGTGGGAGATAGTGATGAGCGCTTTCTTGATGGTGAGTTTGTTCGCTGATGTCTTCAATGACTCTTGTCCAGTGGCACATCAACACTTTGCGCAGCATCCTTGGTGGGATAACCAAAACGGGTGGAAGAATCTGCTCAATAATGTGCGCTTGATCATTCAACCGTTAATCAGTTGGAATCTTCTAAAGCGCTGGTTAGAAGTCTTTCCCAGCCGTGCTTTGAAAAAGGGGTTTGAGCAACTCACATCAAAGATGGAGGCATTTTGCTGTCCACTGGTGAGGAAATTGCTCAAGCATCCTGATTTTCTCTCTGTCTAAAGTGATAAAAGAGGGATATACAAAACCTAACTTCTCCAACTCGGAAGTGTCATCATTCAGTTTATCTTGGTTGAATCCTTTCCAATCCTCAGGTTGTGCAGGAACAAACTTCGGGGAACGGAATGTTAGTGATAGAAAGAGCAACTTAAGGACAACTTCTAGTAATAAAACTTGAGGCAATACCAGCAGAATGAGTTGAACAATGAGATGTGGGACACCAATTGCAGTTAAATTTGAGTCAATCCAGGGGGAAATGGATCGGCGAAGCTGATCCCAGACGGTATAAGCAAAAATAGCTGCTATCACCGCTACTAGCTGTTGTTTTCGCATGTTTAATTGTTGGGATTGAAGAGAAAGTAGTAGCGTACTTAGTCTTCCCCCAAAATTTTTTGCTTTAGCTGTCGGTTCAAGTCTGGAAGCTTAACACCTAGTTTATAATTCCGTTGTCAGATCCATAAAATCATTTCTTGCCTGAAGAGCTTTTCACTAATGCCATCACTGACAGATGCTTTGAAGCGAATTGAGGCTTATTCCAAATGTGATCAATCATATTGGCGTCCCCAACTAAGCATTCGAGATATTGACGTCATTCTCCAAAATTATCCGTTCAAGCTTTCCAAAGAAGTATATGAGCTTTACCGCTGGCATAACGGCACATTACCAATATTTAGAGAAGATGATATGACATCAGAGATCGCTTTCGATTTTGGGTATCACTTAGCTGAATTAATTGGCGATATTACTTTTTTACCGCTTGAAGAGGCAATATTTTGGTGGCAAGCCCGTGATGATTACCATGCCAGTTTTGTCCCATATGAGCCATCCAATATATTGCCTCTCTTCTTTTGTGACTTCGGGCAAATTGTCGTCTTGGGAAGTACGATTCAACAGAAATTCTCTCCTGTCTATCGTGTGACTGATCTAGATGTTTCTCAAATTCATGAGCCGCTTTATCCCAGCATTACGAACATGATGTTGGCTATTGCTGAGATCATCGAATCAAGAGCAAAATTTTGGGACTCTGGAATATGCAACCTCCTCATCTATGACATGGGTTGTAGACCAATAGATCAAAAATATGGTCGTGGAAAATCTCAGTAGCATTTCTCTTAGCGAAAGCTTGGTAATCCTCTGCCTGTCTTGTGTTTTAGTTTTCTGTTCGTGTTTATGAAACTATTGGTTTGCAGCTGCTAACTGGTAGGCTACGAATAGAGTCCTACAACACACCATTAATTACCCATGACTGACGCTAGCACTTCGGAGACACGTCGCATTTTGGTATTGGGCGGCACCGGTACGATTGGGCGAGCCACTGTCGCCGAATTGGTGAAGCGCGGTTACGAAGTTGTTTGTATTGCTCGGCCCCAGGCAGGGGTTGGAGGTCAGCTTACCCAAGAAAAAACGGCCCAACTGCTACAAGGGACCGAGGTATGCTTCGGCGACGTCAAAGATCCAAAGTTTCTGGCTGAGCAAGTGTTCAAGAATCGACAATTTTATGGAGTGGTATCCTGCTTAGCCTCACGGACAGGAGAACCAGACGACACCTGGGCCATTGACTATCAAGCCCATATGGACGTTCTCTCCTTGGCAAAAGAATCTGGAGTGAAGCAGATAGTGCTGTTGTCAGCCATCTGCGTGCAAAAGCCGCGCCTTGCGTTTCAGCATGCCAAGCTTGCTTTTGAAAAAGCCCTGAGAGAATCCGGGCTAATTTATTCCATTGTCCGACCAACCGCCTACTTCAAATCTCTGGCGGGGCAGGTGGCTAAGATTCAGAACGGGAAGCCATTTTATCTATTTGGCGATGGCACATTGACTGCTTGCAAACCGATCAGCGATCCAGATTTAGCGGCCTACATTGTGGACTGTCTCGAAGACGCTTCACTGCAGAACAAAATTTTGCCCATCGGCGGGCCTGGACCTGCCCTCACGCCCTTGGAGCAGGGAGAATATTTGTTTAAACTGTTGGACTGCCCACCCCGCTTCAAAAGCGTACCGCCTGGATTCCTGAATGCGATCGCAACGGTATTAGGCGGAATTGCCAAGATTGTGCCAAGCTTGGCAGCCAAGGCAGAGTTAGCGCGAATCGGCCATTACTATGCCACGGAATCGATGTTGGTATACGATGCCGAAACCGGGCGTTATGATGCGGACGCCACGCCTGAAACCGGTAAAGACACTTTATTCGAATATTATCAGCGCCTCGTTGACGGTAGCGAAGAAGCGGAGCGGGGCGACTTCGCTGTATTCTAAGTTGCTGCCCACCATGTCTCGTCACCGTGCCCAACAACTAGCGTCAGAGTTTCTGGCCCGTGCAGATGCTCAGGGATGGTTTGAAGCCCTCTATGCAGAAGCTGGCAACGATTATGCTGCCGTGCCTTGGGCTGATTTAACCCCCAATCCAAACTTAGTCGATTGGATCATCACCCAAGGATTAAAGGGGGCAGGTAAAACAGCTCTGGTCATTGGTTGCGGCTATGGGGATGATTCCGAGTTTTTGGCGGAGTTGGGGTTTGAGGTTGTAGCCTTTGACGTTTCGACGACTGCGATCGCACAGTGTAACCAACGTTTCCCTAATTCACCTGTGTCCTACCAGGTCGCAGACTTGCTAAACCCTCCAGCCACCTGGTCTCAGGGATTTGACTTTGTCCTAGAATCCTATACGTTGCAAGTTCTTCCCTCGGCATTGCGCGCGCTTGCCATCTCAAAAATAAGTCGTTTGATAGCCTCCCTAGGCCAGCTATTAGTGATTGCCAGAGGTCGTGAGGAAACAGATCCACCGGGCCAAATGCCTTATCCCCTGACTCAAAAGGAATTAGACACATTTGAAAAGTTGGGTTTGAGTAACCAATCCTTTGAGGATTATCTAGATAATGAGAGTCCCCCTGTTCGCAGATTTCGAGCATTATATACAGTGGCAAGTACAGACTAAGGTCTATCGACCCCTGCAAGCTGTTGAACCTGGTACTAAAAATAAGAACGATACAATGGAAGCTAGGCTCAGAACTCTGGATAATGTCACCTTTAACTCAGCCCCAATCTCTTAGTGCTCAAGCACCGATTTTGCTCCTAGAAAATGGCGATCACCTCACCCGTGACGAGTTCGAACGTCGCTACCACGCCATGCCTCATCAAAAAAAAGCTGAATTAATCGAAGGAGTTGTATATTTGCCTTCACCTCTGCGGTTTGAACCCCATGCAGAACCCCATGGCAACCTGATGACATGGCTAGGATTCTACAAAGCGATGACATCCGGTGTGAGAATGGGGGACAATCCCACCGTACGACTCGATCTAGACAATGAGCCTCAACCTGATGCGGTACTCCTCATTGATACTTTAGCGGGCGGGCAATGTCAGTTAAGTGAGGATGGCTATCTAGAGGGCGCTCCAGAGCTAGTGGCGGAAGTCGCAGCCAGTACAGCAGCCTATGATTCCTACGATAAGAAAGTAGCCTACCGGCGAAATGGCGTCCAAGAATATATCATCTGGCAGGTTTTAGATCAGAAGTTGGATTGGTTTAGCCTGCAGAGGGGCGAATATCTATCTTTGCCAGCAGATGAAACAGGTGTGATTCGTTCTCAGGTGTTTCCAGGCTTATGGTTATCCGTTCCGGGCTTGCTCGCTGGGGAGATGGCCCAGGTATTGTCAATTTTGCAGCAAGGCTTGGCAACGACCGAACATCAAGCTTTTATTGAGTCTCTTGCAGCAGAAGGGCAGGGCTCGTAGTGTGTTTAGGGAGTCTACACCGCCACCGGTTGGCTCACTTCCACTAAGAAGCGGAGGGCCATCACGACATAGGGACCACTGTGCTGAGACGGCATTTTGTAGAACGCTTGCCAAGCCTTGGCTTTATCCTCATCATAGGAAGCCACCCGCTCAGGATGGGCATCCCACCAGGCCAGTCGCACTGCATGACCAATAATCACATCCAAAACAACATGATCAGCGAACTGTAGATCGGGATTGGCTTCCACGACGTGAGCTAGCTCCAGCAACGCTTCCACATTGAGCTGGCGATACTCTGGTGCTGGAATCTTATTCAGTAGATGCTCAATCATCAGAGCAAAATTGGTTTCTCCTTCCGTCATCTCCGACAGTAGATGCTCGCTATCTAAGCGGTTCCGGCGATCCAACTTTTCACCAATGACAATCCCGTGGGTATGTTTCAACAATCGCCAAACTTTGATATAAAACTCTCGTGGCACTCGGTTAAGGGACCCTTCTACCTGACGCTTCACCAGCCAGTCTTCGGGGTCAGACTCATGCACTAGCGGTACAGGCTGAGTCAGGCCCCAATTGACTTCACCCGTGCAGTGGGCAATATGCAACGACTCCTGCTGATGCAAACTCTTATGCACCTGATCGTAGGCCGAGAGAACCTGGCGTAAACGTGACTTTAAATCGTAGGGACTGAGTTGGGTCAGCCGCTCATAGGCTTCATCTTGGGTAACCTGTTGCTCACGGGCCAGTTCACTGGTCAGCAACAAAATCAGATAGCCAATTCTCAGGGTCAGTAACCCTTTGACTAACAGCGGTTCTGATTTAGTCAACAGGTCGAGATAGATCAAAATCTCTTGGGTAAGGACGCGATCGCGTTCATCTTCCCGACAGAATTCATTGATCCGAGTCACAATTTCCTGGGCAGGTAGAGGCATATTGATCAAAGAATGCTCGTTGTAAGAGCGCCCGACTAGGATCTGTTTCTGGTGAGCCAGCAAGTTGGTGACCGCATCGGACAAACTAATATCCACCATATTCAGTAGTCCGGCGGCCCGCCGCACAATCGACCAATGTTCGGCTTGGGCTGCATTCAGATAGACCTCGGTCAACAGAATACGGAGGGATACGGTTTGATCGGCTTCCCAACCGATATCGTCATCCAAAGCGCGCTGATGAATCAGCAAGTGCAGCACTTCGACTTGCTCATATAAATTCTCTGACTGCTTGAGGGTGTGCAGTAACGTATCAATATGCTGATTTAGCTCCAAGGTCTGCTCTTGCAGATGGGTTAGCGGATGACATTGCTCTGCACTAAACGATAGGTACTGAGTCAGGGCCTGATCGCCATAGTCCTGGGAGGGTGGCGTTTGCTCTAGCCCGACGATATGAATAACCGCACTATGGTCGATAAAGTCGCTTAAGATTCCCACCTGAATCTGGCCCGCAATAGGTGACGCTCCAGAAGCGAGAGATTGCAGCAATTCAAGCAATGGAGCCTGCCCCATTTTGATCATGCGATGGGTGAGGAGTAGCGTTAGGGTCGGTGGTTGATCCGCGAGCCAGTAGCGCTGTAGATAAGCCAGCTCACTTTGAATTTGCGAGATCAGGAAGTGAATATCTAGGGTCAGGTAAAACTCACGGTTATCAATAAAGGACGGCAAAAAGACCATGGTTTCCCCGGTAACCCGATAGAGATGGGAGGTCATTAATGTCCGCATCCGCTTATGGGGTCGGCCTGAAAGACCCAGCTTCGGATTCTGACCGAGCTGATGGTAGATATCGGTCAAATCATGGGCGGGTCGAACCTGTAGTGGGGCAATTTCTCCTAAGGTTTCTGCGGTAATGCCTGCTGCTGCTAAGGTTTCTTGCAAAGCTTGATCTTCAGCTAGTAAGGCCACCTGCAGGGTTCCCGTCCCCATCTTTGTTGCTTGGGTTTGATGGTGGCGTCCTAACGGATCAATATCATCTAGCGTAATTAACCCTTCATCCACCAGTTGTCCCAACAGGTATAAACTCTGAGCCCACACGAGAGGGATATTCTGATTGGGCACTCGGTCTTGGCTATGGGGTTCCGATTTTTCGGCTTCTACTCGGTCTTCCGGGACAATGTACAGTTCTGGTAGCAGTGACCAACCATCCTGCTCCACGCCCAATGCTTGTAGTCGAGTTCTGTAGAACGTGGCTTGCTCTGCGTCCCCACGGAAGAGACTATCTAGGAATAAATAGGTAAAAAAGAGCGGCCATTCACTTTCAATATCTTCAAACTGTTTCAGCTCCCAGGTCTCATAGTGCAGACGGGTATGGTCTTCGAGGACGGTTTGGTGGCCGTCTCGCAAAAAGCGCTTACAGCCGTATTGGCCTTGCAACTTATCGATGATTTTGGTGCGGGTCCGGTCTACGAGGGTGCGATCGCACACCGCAAATGCTGGAAACCCAATCACACTCAAAACAGCAGCATCTACCTCTTTCGATGTAGATTCCCTCGGCAATAGAGCCGCCAACTTCATTTCAGTACGGGCAATCTCATCCGCCATCACATGGATGACTGCAGCCGGTCCGCCTCGCTTTCCCATAATATTCAGACCATTCATCGCCTCCAGGGCTGCTTTAGCCATACCGACTGAACTGGCATTAATCTCAGCCGTTCCCGTATTAATTTTGTTGCCCCGTTCCCAAATCCCATAGTCTGGCGTCCGGTAAGCACGGGAAATGTAGTAGACCAGATTTTGCACAAAATTGACTTCATCTAAACTATAGACAATCAAAAGACCCGAAGCGGTCATCTGGGCCATCATCAACAAGAACAAGGAGGTGGCATCAATTTGTAAATGGCCCCAGGCATCATCGTCAACGACCACATCTCCAGTGGGGGTATCGTACTTAGCATGGAGCGCATCCAGAGGCGCTTGGGTATGCTTAAAAGTCTCTACTTTATGTGCTTGCCGCATCATCGCTCGTAGCAACCCTCGCATCAATCGGACAACGCTTTGCTCTAGCAATAAGGTCCGGGATGAATCCGACTGATCCTGGCGATACGCTAAGGCCAATCCCCAAACCGCCAGAATGCTATAAACGTTGTCGCGGACCCAGGCGTCGGTATAGTCCCCATGGATATTGACCGCCGTGCTTGCAGGTAACAGACCACTAACCGGATGCTGCCGCGACAAAATCATGGCATTGAGTTGTCGGTAATAATGATCCAGTCGATCAGACTGAGAAGAAGTGATATCCATGGGTGATAGTGCCTAAAAAAATTGCTAATTCTCAAGGTGAATTGGCAACGACTTTTTTAGGATTCCCATTGATATAAAGGGCTACACTTTACGGGAATAAAATCCTATTTTTATTCCCACAAAATTTGTGACTCAATCAGTGAATAAGAACCTTTTAGTTTTCTTATCCACTGATAGAAATAAATCACTCCACCAGCGGCTAACAGTAGACCAGAATTTAGAGCCATCCCCAGGCATTTGGAGCTAGCAGCCCAGACTGATCCACAGATCTTTCCACTTCAGAGTTTGGATTCGGCTCTAAAACTTTAATGGCGCGATCAAGATTAGGATTGGTTCCCAACCGCTTAGCAATATTCAGGATCCCTTCCCCCACAATCCCATTTGCCTCACCCATACTGGTTGCATGTTCTAGCCGCCGATGCATCGCTGTAAATTCTTCCCGCAGCAGGCCGATGTAGGGAGAGTCTGGTAGGACCTGAGTGATGTGAGCAACTTCAGCTTGAACCTGAGCTGTACTGACTTGGGACTGAACTGGTGCGACTTGAGATGATTCTCTCAAAGGAACGATGATTGCTGAAGAGTTTTCAAGTTCAGGTAACACCAATGCCATCAGCGGCACCGAATAACAGCCAACACACATTATTTATTTGCTTGAAGGTAATGTTCTGATTTTACCAGGAGACTATTGGGATTTTTCACAGGCCATGTAAGCGCTTGCCCTGATGGTCCACCTATCCCAATGCTGATTGATACCTAAACTTTTACACCTCTGCCTCTTCTGGGAGCTGGTCAGGACAATCAATGCGTAAATCTCTATCGCCAAAAGGAGCATCCACAAAACCACAGTGGTGAGGATGTTGGCTGTCTGGATACTGATTAGGATGAAAAAACTGACAGGTCAAGCACATCCGAGAAACAGTGATGTATCCTTCTGCTTGCAAACTTCGGATTATCTTGATTAACCCTTTAAGAAAAATCTCTTGCTCAAATTCAGTCAGATCATCAATGGCAGATAGCAAAAAATCAGACCACCCCATCACTTGTTCGGCTTGCTGAATCCCTTGGGCCGATAAAGTAATCGAGATGGCTCTGGCATCTTCTGTAGAACGTTGTTTATCGACCAGACCCTTTTTACTTAAAACGGCCACCGCATCGCTGGCGGTGGGAGAGGTAATTCCCAAAACATCAGCCACCTCCGATAGCCGCATGCCAACGGGTTGGCGATCTCGCAGTAGGGTCAAGATTTTGCCCTGGGTGGGTGTCAGTCCTTGCAGGTTGGCATCGTGCCACGCCTGACTTTTAAGCACCATACTAATTTTTTCTAACCCGATGCCCAACCGTTGGCGTAGGGGGGTATCTGTTGCATCCTGTGAAGTCTTTGCCATAGATACCTTCACCTCCTTGAAGCAATCCCAGACTCTTAAATTCTAAAACGCTCGTGAGAGAACTGCGATGAGATTTCTTTGACAGAATGATCGACCATGGTTAATATTTAGGAGTCCTAAACTTAGGAGTCCTAAATATAATGCAGGCCACATTTCAACAACACCTTCAACTCGATGCTCCAACTGTCGAAAGCCTTCTCTCACTGGGTCTAGAAGACTTTCTTGCCCTCCCCGCAGTCACCGAATTATTGGGAAGCCTAAATGCAGGATTGCTCCGTGAGACCTTACCGACGGCTGGACAAATCTTGGCCAAGCAGCTGCCTCCGTTTTACGACTGGCTCAAGCAAGAGTTAGGGGTTGATCGGGTACCTGATAGTCCCGATCATGCAACCAAGTGGGTTGTGGCATTTCTAAATAATCAGGAAAGTCTAACTCACCTAGTGGAGCTGCATAGCCCCATACCCGAAAAAGCTTTACAACGCTCTATTCCTCGCTTGGTTTCAGCGTTTGATGGTGTTGAAGAAGATAGTGTACGCCTTGAATGGCAAAAAACGGTTGCTGCGCTTTGCCTTGTGCTTGCGGTGGGAGCCCATGAACCAGCCTCAGTTGTGAATTAAAGCCTGTAGCAAGGTTGTTAGATCTACCTCTTAGTGTGAGGGAGCAGGAATACCCAGCCGTAAACGTGTAACGGCTGGGTCTCTGTTGTATGCGGCCCTATTGAAACTGCTGTTTACCCTTCTGATTTTGATAGTCGCTTCCTTCACGGTAGGGAAGCCTCAGCGATGAGGAGTGCTCTGCAGCCAATAGCATACTCTCTGTCGCTTTGATGGAGTGTAGGATTGCTAAAAGTACAGAAAAGAGCCGATCAGTCTTTTAGACGACTTGGAAATATCAAGACCTTATCTCCTCATCAACTATGCAGGCGGGGGCGTGTTGTCGTATCAGATTGACTCAGATATAGACATTATTCCTATTGGGGTTAGGTTAGAGTCGAGGTATGCTTGGGAAAATCGCTGTACTATTGCGAAGCTAAAGCAAAGAGGCAAATAATAGCAAAATAACTAAACTTTCCTTTCTAAAGAGAAATGTCTAACCCTCATGACACAATAGTCAACAGGTGTAATTCAGCAAGCAATAGAGGCATACTACATTCATCTCTCTTTTAACCATTCACCCTACCGCGACTGACAGCCCAAATCGTGAGTAACCTTGAGCAGGATCAAAGACAACGTTTCAGACATCTCTTCATCATTGATGATGCCGAAGGGCGTCGAACCATTTCCTTAGAAGCTGCTACTTACTCGATTGGTCGAGATGTTACCAATTCGATTGTGCTGCATTCCAAAATGGTGTCTCGCCAGCATGCGATTTTGTTGCGAGTTACCGCTCCGGAAACCTCTAATTTTCTCTTCCGAATTATTGACGGTGATTTGCAAGGAAAACGCAGTACAAACGGCTTGATCGTGAATGGTCGTCGTCTCTTTTCCCATGACCTCAAACATGGAGATGTGGTCATTTTTGGGGGGGATGTCAAAACCAAATACTTTGTTGTTTCGAATCTATCAGATGCCGATTTTGATAAGTTCTGTGAGGCCACAGACTTGTCCATGATTCTGTCACAGTCTGTCAATCCTTTCCAGACCTTGGTTCCGGATGACGCTGACTTGCAGAATATGAGCGAAGCCTCTCTGGTACGGATGGCGTCTTTCCCTGAGTTAACGCCGAGTCCCATTCTTGAAATGGACCTGCAGGGCACCGTTACCTATCTCAATCCCGCTGCGGTTATGCAGTTTCCTGATATCTCCAAAGAAGGGGTGGCGCACCCCATGTTGCAGGGACTGCTGAAGATGGTGCAAACAGAGCATTCTTCCAAAAGCAACTTCTTTGTTCGGGAAGTAGAAATTGACCAAAATATTTACGAACAATCGATTCACTATATTGTTGAAAGTGATTTAGTCCGCAGCTACGTCACTGATATTACAGAGCGTAAGCGGGCGGAAGAGAAACTCCGACATACGGCCCAGCGAGAATCCATTATCAATCGCATTGTCCAAGCCATGCGGGGAACGATGGTCACCGCTGAAGTCTTGCAAATTACCGTGGGTCTGTTAACGGAAGCCTTGGGCGCTAGCCATTGTCTAATTGTTCAAATGAATTCAGATGGTGAATTAGCGGATCATTATGTGAGTGATACTGCTATTGGACGCCAAGATTTAATTCAGGCTAATGAGATGTTTTTGCGGCATTCTCAAGAGACCTTGGCTCAAGGGCAACAGGTTGTTTTCGCAGATACGAATGACCTCGATCTTGAACTCATTGCGATTTGTGAGCAATGTAATATTCAAACCCTGCTGATTTCTCCCCTGCAATATTTACAGAACTATTTAGGTAGCATTAGTCTGTATCATTGCCAGGAAACCACGGAGGAAAGTCTTGCTTTAGAAACTCGAACGTGGAATGCCGATGAACGAGGATTGGTCAAAACGATTGCGGATCAATGTGCGATCGCAATTCATCAAGCCCAACTTCACCAACATGTCCAAGACTTAAATACCAACCTGGCTCAACAGGTAGAAGAGCGCACCGCCCAACTCCAACAAAAAATGCGGGAATTGGAGCGTCTCAATAGCCTCAAAGACGATTTCTTGAGTACCGTCTCCCATGAATTGCGGACCCCCATGTCCAATATCAAAATGGCGATTCATATGCTCAGTCAGTTTCCCCTTGAACCTCGGCAACGTCGCTATATCAAAATTCTGGACGCCGAATGTAGTCGAGAGACAGAACTGATCAACGATCTATTGGATCTGCAACGCCTCGAAGCAGGCGGTAATCAAATCAAGTCGGAACCGATCAAAATCCAAGTATGGTTGCCCCGGGCTCTCGAACCGTTTCAATCCCGGATTAAAGATCGGGAACTCAATTTACGGGTGAACTGCGACCAAAGCATCCCTACCTTCCATTCCGATCGCGTTAGCCTCGATCGAATTTTGGCAGAGTTACTCAATAATGCCTGCAAATACACACCCCAAAGTGGCGAAGTGTCCCTCACCCTCCAGTATCTTGAATTTCCGAAGCCGATGTTGCGTCTGCAAGTGACCAATGAAGCTGAAATTCCAGAACAGGAACTACCCCGAATTTTTGACAAGTTTTATCGAGTCCCCAATGCCGACCCCTGGAAACAAGGCGGAACGGGTTTAGGGCTAGCCCTCGTCCAAAAGCTGATTGAACAACTCGAAGGCGAAATCTCTGTGTCCAGTCGCCAGGGAACCACCACCTTTATCGTCAAGTTACCCTACAAGTCATCTCTCCCCCCCGCAGTCGACGCCAATTAGGTATCTTCAAAAGAGACGTCTTTTTGTGTTGCCTGAATGCCCTCGACTGCTGAATTAATCGCCACCCTACCCGCGCCATTTCTGGCCAATTTGCAACAGGCCGATCGTCGCTGGAGCCAGTTGCGCCAAGGGCCACCCGCCCAGATTCCCACTGTCGTTCAAGACAGCACCGAACGTCTGGGGACGATGGATTGGGATGTGGTGATCTGTGGCGGTACCTTAGGCGTCATGATTGGCACCACCCTGGCGTTACGAGGCTGGCGAGTCTTAATTTTAGAGCGAGGTATTCTCAAAGGACGCGAACAGGAGTGGAATATCTCCAGAGCTGAGCTGTCGGTTTTAGTAGAGCTAGAACTGCTCACCGAAGCACAACTAGAAACCGCTATTGCCAGCGAATTTAACCCCAATCGGATTCAGTTTATGGGGGGACCTGCGGTTTGGGTTCAAGATGTCCTCAATGTTGGGGTTGACCCCGTCTTTTTATTGGATGCGCTGAAAGCTCGATTTCTAGAAGCGGGAGGTTATCTCCAGGAACAGACCGCCTTTTCCAACATGGTGGTTCATCCCGATGGCGTAGCAATTCAAACAGACACGACCCTAACGGCTCGACTCATGCTGGATGTGATGGGGCATTTCTCTCCCGTTGCCGCCCAGGCCCGCCAAGGCCAAACCCCCGCGGGTATCTGTTTAGTGGTCGGCACTTGTGCGCAAGGACTGCCCGTTCGAGACACCGGAGATTTATTGGTCTCTTTCACCCCCATCGAAGATCGATGTCAGTATTTTTGGGAAGCATTCCCTGCCCGCGATGGTCGTACGACCTATATGTTTACCTACGCTGACCTGCATCCCCAGCGCCCCAGTCTAGAGCATGTGTTTCGCCATTATCTAGACCGGCTCCCCGAGTACCAAGATACGGATCTAGCAGAGGTCAAAATCTTGCGAGCCTTATTTGGTATGTTCCCCAGCTATGAACAAAGCCCCCTCCAGTATCCCTGGGACCGCATTATGCCCATGGGAGACAGTAGCGGTAGCCAATCCCCTCTCAGCTTTGGCGGTTTTGGAGCTATGATTCGCCATTTGCGACGCCTCGATGCAGGCATTCATGAAGCCCTTAGTGCCGATGCCCTAGGGACAAAGGATCTCAACCTACTGCAGCCCTATCAACCCAACCTATCTGTGACCTGGCTATTTCAGCAATCCATGCGGGCTCCCGCCGATCGCGATCTGAACCCCCAACAAATCAATCAGCTCCTTCAGGTCGTTTTCCACGAAATGGAGAAACTCGGAGACCCGGTTCTCAAACCTTTTCTTCAGGATATTGTTCAGTTTCCGGCCCTATCTCAAACCTTGCTCCAAATTTCCCTGCGCCATCCGCAACTGACCCCTAAAATTTTGGGACATGTGGGTTTAGGGGCGTTATTCAAATGGATTCCCCATTACATGGGCTTGGGATTATATAACGAGCTGCATCGCCTTATCCCTGCTCTCAAGCAGTGGAGTGATACTTTGAACCCGAAACAACAATACTATTGGCAACGTCGATATGACGGATGGACCTATGGGACTGGGCACGATTATGAGTAAGTTTACCTTAATAAAAAAATTTAAGATAAATTGAACTCTACCGAATCTATAAAAAAATGTTAAATTCAAGTAAAGATATATTACTGACTCCTAGTCAGTCCTGCCTATGACAGGTGTGCCAGCCTTCACTCTTCCCAGATCAACGTCAGATATTGCTCAATCTGTAGCGAAAGATGATTGGCCTGGTGCTCAACAAACATCACAACTCACCATCTTTTGTGATTTAGATGGTCCCTTAATTGATGTCTCTCAACGGTATTTCAGAACCTATCAGCTTGCCCTTGCCGAGACTCAAGCGTCTGTTCAGGCTCAAAGCGAAACCTTAGCGCTCACTCCTTTAAGTCACGCCCAGTTTTGGAGTATGAAGCAATCAAAGCGGCCTGATATCGAGATTGCTTACCTGTCCGGGCTCTCTGGCAGCCATATTGATTTCTTTATGCACCAGGTCCAAGCGATTGTGAACCAGCCGCTGCTGCTTCAAGAAGACCGCCTTCAACCAGGTGTCCATCAAGCCTTAGAACACCTGCTCAATCAAGGTGCACAACTAGCGGTTGTGACCCTCCGCTGCCAAGAACAAGTGGACCAAGTCTTACAGCAGCATCATTTAACGCGCTACTTCCGGTTGATCCGGGGAACGAATGATACCCAGGCAGCCTATAAAAACTATGCGGTCTGCAAACAGGCTTTAATCCAGGATTCAATCAATGCCATGGGGCTGACCAACCATCAGCAAATTTGGATGATTGGTGATACGGAAGCAGATGTATTAGCAGCTCAAGCCATGAAGATTAAAACCGTGGCTTTAACCTGTGGAATGCGTAATTATGCCTTCCTAAACAGCTTGAGGCCGACGAGCATTCAAAGTAACTTGCCGACGGCGACTCAATTTATTTGTGATCTTTCCAGAGCCGCTTAGCTACAGCTACTGTATCCACAGACCACACACGCACCTCCAGAGCAACCATTCACTTGATGGAGTTCAGCCCCACATTCAGGGCAGATAGAAGCAGCATGATCATGGTCTGCAATAGTGGTCCACACTTCAGTCGGCATGACTGCAGTTTTGGTATCGCTGCCGTTATGGCCATTGCCATTCCCGTTACCGTTATGGCCATTATGCTTCGGAGGAGCGGCCTTTTCCTGGCCAGGCTGTGCTGGTTGCCAGGCTGTGGGAGCTTCCTGCAACACCTTACCGATTAAATCAGCTAATCCTAAGACACGATTAGGACCTAATCCTTCTGAATCTGCTCCCCGAATGCCGCGAATTTGGCGAGCAATCTCAGGAATTGGGGTTTGGTTTACAAGCAATAGGTTGATCAAACGGGCGATGGCTTCGCAAAGAGACTGCACTTCAGTTCCCGATTTGCCCACTGTCACCCAAACCGATTGCAATCCGCTGTCTCCATAGGTCAGATTCACTTCAATCTGTCCCCAGGTAAACGTGGAGATGGTTCGTGTCAGGGCATGAGCATAGGTTCCTGGTTGGGCTGAAGGCAGAGGAGATGGAGCCGGTTGCACAGGCTCAGTTTTTTCTGCAGCTGCCTCCGTGTCAGGGAGGGTATGTTCCTCACTGACAGATTCAGCCTGACTATCCGCTTCATCCACATGGGTTGCAGGATCCACAAAAGCGCTGGGAAATTCAGCAATTAGCTGCTGTAGTTTGGGGTCTAAAGCGGGGTCGATCGGCGCTGTGCCGTCAGGCTTCCCTTCAACCTGATTAAAGGCATCTGGAAAGCTATCGATTAAGCCTAATAAGTCATCCGTTTGGGCCATGCCTATACCTTCTTCTGCGTCTGGGTGATGGGGACTAGGAGTCTTTCTCGCTATTGCCGACCTTGATCGGTTCAGA
This sequence comes from Acaryochloris marina MBIC11017, assembly GCF_000018105.1. Classification (GTDB taxonomy): domain Bacteria; phylum Cyanobacteriota; class Cyanobacteriia; order Thermosynechococcales; family Thermosynechococcaceae; genus Acaryochloris; species Acaryochloris marina. The sequence goes on along the minus strand of NC_009925.1, from coordinate 2,387,766 downwards.
GTCTAAGGTGCCGGATCGGTAGATTGTGACGCCTTTGAGTCCTGCTTTTTCGGCCAATCGATAAATCTGCTTGATTTCGTCTACTGTGGCATGAGCCGGGAGATTGATGGTCTTAGAAATAGAAGAATCAATCCAGCTCTGCCATTTGGACTGCACAAGGATATGCCAACCGGGTGGAATCTCCCGGGCAATCTTGAAACTACGGGCAATTTCTGGATGTTGCTTGCCATAGTTAGTATCGGCAAGCGATCCCGTTTGCTTGACGATCTCAGCATCAGCTTCTGGTAGGTTCAACTCATCCAAATAAGGATTGAGAATTTGCACCCAGTTTTGCTGACTACGAGAAGCGTCCACAAACACTTGCTTCCATAGGGTTAAACCAAAGTCTGGCTCAAAAGCCCAAGAGCAGGCTGCCAGCTGGGCAATGCTTCCTGTGGGGGCAATGGATAAAACTGTGGAGTTACGGCGAGGCACTTGGGTCAAATCTTGACGATCGTTATGGTGAGCTTCTGTGCCGTTATAGTAGTTCCCTTCACTATCCATCCAGCGTTCAAAAGGATTGCCAGTCTGGATATCTTTAATCTGATCCCAAACACCACAGGCTCCTTTTTCAGCGGCAATTGCTTCCGAGGTTCGGTAGGCATGAGCTGCAATCCAGCTGCCCCAGCGATCGATTTCTTCTAAGTGTCGGGCTGAATCATAGGGAATCCGAGCGAGTTTCAGGTAATCAGCCCAGCCCATAATGCCTAAGCCCAACTGACGAAAGACATCGCGGACATTATGTTTTTGGTCGGGAGTCGCAAATTCAGAGACATCGAGAACGTTATCCAGAAAGCGAATCGCAATTCTGACGGTCTCAGCTAAGTCATCCCAATCAATTTCAATGTTGCCCTCTGCAGTCCGACGGACAAACTTGGTGAGCACCAGAGAGCCGAGGTTACACGCTGAGTTGGGGGGGAGGAAGATTTCCCCACAGGGATTGGTACAAGTAACAAAATCTCGAATCGGACTCCGACGCTTGGCATTGTCGATCAGCAGTAAGCCAGGGTCTGCGGTAGCATGGGCATTTTCAGCCATAGCCTGCCAGAGTTTGTTGGCTTCTTCATCGCCTTGATCGAGTTTGGCAAAGAACTCGTCATCTAGCTGCACTGAGATGTTGGCGTTATGCCATCTGCGATCGCGTTTACCTTCTGGATTGAGATGGGTTTCCACCCAAGCTGTGCCGACCTCTGTATGTAAAGCTTTGAGCTTCTCTTGCTTTCCCTGAGACGGTTCATCCTGTTGAGCCAGTTGGGCTAACTCCTCCATCACTGACTTGGCAAAATTGGCATCAATGGTGGACTGGGTTTTCGCCTGAATAAATTCCCAAATATCAGGGTGCTTCCAGTTCATGGAAAATAGAAATGCACCTCGGCGGGCCTTGTTGCCAGTGGTGATTTTCTTGGAGTTCTCAGACACCATATCTAAGACTGCACAGGGACCAAGCGCTTTCCCATCTTGAAACGGTGCGCCTTTTTGGCGGATATATCCCTTGGAGCCTTCTGCCCCAATATTGATCCCCACCCCACCTCTGAATTTGGTGGTGAGTACCGAGTCAGACACTAATTTAGTGATGTCATGGATGTGATCTTCAGCCGAAAGGACAAAACAATTCAGCAAGCCACGGGTGCCATGATCACAGTTGGCCAAGATGGAACCACCAGGCACAAACTTCATGGGCTGCAAAATCGACAGAAATTTTTCTTGCCAATAGCTTTGCTGCTCTGGTGTTGATTCCGCACTGGCAACATAGGTCGCTACTCGGTGAACGACGTCTTCCCAGGAGACTTCATCTTCGATCAGATACTTTTGGAGAACCGCTTTTTGGGATTCGCTGAGTTCAGTTATAAAAGATTGAGTGGCAACCATGGCACATCTAGCGTTGAGGTCAGAAGAACGGGATGAAATCGCGCTATGTAGAATTAATTTTCCAAGTATTGCATGGCTCACTAGCTATCCCATGCTAGTGAGACCAACAGGTTTGGAAGGATGGTCTATTAGCGCTATATGTGTGGTCATTGACCATCGATAAACACTATATATGCTTTTTGCTGAACTGGCGCTGAAGTGCAAACATTTTTTTCGATGGCCGTTCTGATGTTAGAAATAAGGCTGTAAAGCCCGCCTAGCTTCAACTATTGGATATTGACTTTGAAGTCCTAACGCCGTCTATCCCAATCATTTCTTAATTGTTTTTTATGCTCCATATTTGTATTGGACTGATTGGAGCGGAAGGTTGACATGTTTTGGGGTGATGCGGGTTTGCGATCGCAAATCCATTCCCTAACCCATAGCAAAGCGTCTCAAGCCAACAGAAGGACAGCTTAATTGTTACAATGCTTTACAAGAGACCGTATCTTACTGTGGCCTATGCCGTAACTATTCGATACGTCTAAAGCAACATTGTCTTAGATCTTTGTACCCATGACCTTGGCTGAACCGACCTCCCCACAGTCCCCTTCTCTGCCCGCTGGCCCATCAACGGCCGATTTTTCTGGGGTAGCCGTGGCCACTGAGAGCCCCTCGAACCTCACCTCAGCCATAGAGTTTGAGGCTTACGATCCAGCCAAGATTCAGCAAAAATTTCAAGGCCAAATTTTTCGAGTCCTCCAACGATGGGTCACCATCCTCTGGCCATTTCTTCTGCTCTTTGCCCGGCGTTGGTGGGATAAGCGAACACCAACCTCCCCTGAACGGCAAAAGCGGCGAGCGGTCCAATTAAGAGAAACCCTCACCGCCCTAGGGCCTGCTTTTATCAAAATTGGTCAGGCCTTATCCACGCGCCCCGATATCCTTACAGGTCCGTACTTAGAAGAATTATCTAAACTCCAAGATCAGCTGCCAGCATTCTCGAATGAGATTGCCTACCGCTTTATCGAAGAAGAACTGGGACGCCCACCCCAAGATTTGTATGCCCAATTAACCCCAGAACCCATTGCCGCTGCTTCCCTAGGCCAAGTTTACAAGGGGCAACTGCACTCTGGAGAATGGGTGGCCGTCAAAGTTCAGCGCCCTGATCTGGCAGAACAGGTCACCCTTGATATCTATATTCTGCGGGGTCTTGCCGCCTGGGTGCAGAAAAATAACAAATCCATCCGCAGCGATTTAGTCGGCATTCTGGATGAATTTGCCGGACGACTCTTTGAAGAAGTCGATTATACCCAGGAAGGTCGCAACGCTGAGCGCTTTGCCCATCTGTATGAATACCTCCCTGAAATCTATATTCCTAAAATTTATTGGGAATATACCAATCGCCGGGTCTTGACCATGGAGTGGATCACGGGGACTAAACTCAATCAGCCCGAGAAAATTCAGGCGCAAGGCATTGATGCGCGCCACCTGATTGACGTCGGTGTCAATTGCTCCCTGCGGCAGCTCCTAGAGCATGGCTTTTTCCATGCAGATCCTCATCCGGGCAACCTGCTGGCTACACCAGATGGCAAGTTGGCCTACCTTGACTTCGGCATGATGAGCGAAATCAAGCTTGAACAGCGCTATGGTCTGATTAACGCTATTGTCCACATCATTAATCGTGAATTTGAAGCTTTAGCTCACGACTATGTCCACTTAGGCTTCCTAACTCCAGACACTAATTTAGAACCCATTATTCCGGCCCTAGGCGTAGTCTTTAACAATGCTTTGGGGGCCAGCGTTGCGGAACTCAATATTCAGAGCATCTTTGATCAGCTGTCTGAAATTATGTATGAGTATCCGTTTCGGGTCCCGTCCTACTACGCCCTGATTGTGCGTTCCCTACTGACCATGGAAGGGATTGCCATTGGGGTAGATAAAGACTTTAAAGTCTTGAGCGCTGCCTATCCCTATGTTGCCAAACGAATTTTGACGGATCCCGCTCCTGAACTCCGGGAAAGTTTGAAAGACTTACTGTTTAAAGAAAATAGTTTTCGCTGGAATCGCCTCGAAAACCTGATGAAAAATGCCCGCAACAACTTTGATTACGATCTAAGCGGCTCCCTAGACCAAGCCCTCGATTATCTATTCTCAGAACGAGGAGAACTGATCCGAGATCGAATGGCGCAAGAGCTCGTCAATGGCATCGATGCTTTTGGGCAGACCACTTGGCATGGTTTGACGGCTAAATTCCGAGAGCAGATGGGATGGGAGGTCGATGAAGCCTCAGTGGCTGACTTAGAGGCCAATTTTGGCCATATTCAACGCATTTTTGGATTGTTGCAAGAAACGCCGGGTTTTGACCCTGTTAAGCTTGCCAGCGTGGTTCCGCCTTTGTTGGTTAAACCTGAAACCCAAGCCCTAGGCCAGCAAATTGCTACTGGTCTTTTGCAAAAAGCATTGGTACGGGTGATTCGAGAATTTCTTTTACCTGAGTCGAGTGACGCTGCTGATGGGGCTAGGTATGCACCACCCGTCACTCTCTCCCCTCTGGCTAAGGCTAGCTAAGCCAGAGACTAAATAAGCAGATGAACAAAATTAATTACATAGAATTTCCTGGTTGTAAACTACCTGAGTCCTCTGTTTACATCCATTGATTTGATGTTATTAGTCCGTCCTATCTCCACCGAAAGCTTACGCTTATTGCATCGGATTTATCACAGTAGTCGCCATCATCAGGTCAGACAACGCGCCCATTGCCTCATTTTGTTCGCCCAGGGTTGGCCCCCCTACACCTTAGCCTCCCTTTTTAGTGTGAGTCCTAAAACGGTTTACAACTGGCTTAAGGCTTGGAACAACCGAGGATTTGCAGGACTCTATAATCACCCAGGTCGAGGTCGAAAACCGATGTTTAATCCCGACCAACAACAGCAGATTTATGAGTGGACTCAGGCATCTCCCATCCAACTCAATCAGGTGTTAGCTCAGATTGAACAACAGTGGTCAGTACGCGTGTCAAAGGCCACAGTTAAACGCGTCTTGAAGCAGATGGACATGAGCTGGCATCGCTTTCGCCAAGGGACATCAGGCCAGCCTTTATATGCCCACTACCTCGAAAAAAACAGCAGTTAGAACATCTCAAGGAACAGGAAGAGAAGGGAGACATCCATCTATTCTTTATGGATGAGAGTGGTTTTTCGTTAGTCCCCTGTATTCCCTATGGATGGCAACCCATAGGGACGTATCTGGAAATACCGACTCGTTCAAGTAAACGCTTGAATGTTCTGGGGTTTTTGAGTCGACGACAAGGGCTACATGCTTATACATCAGAACAGACCATCACCAGTGAGGTTGTCAGTCATTGCATTGATACCTTTTTTGCTGACGTGGAGTTGCCCACCGTCATTGTGGTGGATCAAGCCCCTATCCATACGAGCCAATCAATCTATGAGATGAAAGCAGAGTGGGCCGAACGGGGAATTACCTTGTTTGAGTTGCCAAGCTATTCTCCCCATCTAAATTTGATTGAGCGTCTGTGGCAATTCATGAAATATCAGTGGATTGAAATGAGTGCCTACTGGGGGTGGTCATCTTTGGTCGAATATGTGGAAAGAGTTTTGAAAGCCTACGGCGATGATTATGTAATTAATTTTAGCTAGGTGCTTATCAGCCTGGCGCAATGATGGCGGCAGATAGACCCTTGGACCGGAGCTGCTTAGCCAATCGCTTTGCTGCATCTAAGGATTCTAGAGCCCCTGCCTGCACCTGTTGACCACCTGTACCATTGGTCAGGAATGCAGTAGGTACTATCTTGCGGGTTTGTTGGAGCGAAGCTGCATTGTTGTAAGGAATCACCACATAGAACAAGCCTGTTTCTGACGTCTGATTTTTCAAAATGGGCACAGGTTTCTGGGATAGCGTTGCTGCTGGTGTTGGAGCTGCGCTTGGCTGAGGAGCTGGGCTGGCGGCAGGAGAGGGCGAGGGTGAGGAACTGGGTTCTAGGCGACTCAAATTCTCTAAATTGACATCCGAAAACTCTTTCTTGGATAAGTCAGGACCCGGTGGTGAGGTCGCGACAAGAGGAGACTCACTAGGCTGAGCTGGAGAGCTGGGGGATTTAGGGGGACTAGACGCTGAAACTTGGGCGGATGGCCGAGGTTGCTTGGGAGGCCATAATTTATTGCGTAAGCCCGTGGCATGAAGAAACAGCACTACAACTAATGCTCCTACAATGCTGCCCCCCACCAGCAACATGATTCTCTTTGGAGTCAATGGGTTGTTAGTCGTTACCGGTGGCGTCTCAGGTTCAGCTACAGCCTCTTCAAGGTGCTGGCGTAAGGCGGTGGAAGAATCAAGATAGTCGTCAATGGCTGGGTCGAGTTTAGATAGATGAGGATCATTTTCCGTAGCCTCAGAAGGTAAAGGGGCCCCAGCAACGCCAGCAGGCTGCTTAAATCTGGGTGAAGGTTCTAAGACAGCTTCTTGTTGATCCAGTTTTGTCTCACTATTCTCTGAATCACTTGCTTCTGAATCATTGGCAGAGTCTGTCTCAACCTGGAAGAGTGCGAGTTCAGATGGCGTTAAATCCTCCGCAACATCTTCTAGTTCTAATGGGGGAATAGCGTCTTGTGGTCCAGTTCTAGAAATCATAGAATCCTCTGTAGATCCCGCCTCTGATTGTGTAGTTTCAGGCAGGATCTGAGGTTCACTGATTTCTTCCTTTAAGTCGTCTGGCAACTCCGCTAGAGCCTGATGTTGACGAAACAGAGACATTTCAGACTCAATCGTCATATCTAATGTCCCCAAAGCTGCTTTCAACAGAGGGTGAGGACCATTCGAAACAGGGGAGTTAGTCATAGCTAAATGTCTTGAAAAGGAGCATATGTCCCAATACAGCCACAAGAACTATAGCTGTTTTCACGCTGGGTTGGGAGAATGATTAACGCACTGATATCACTGAGCGTTTCGCCTTAGAGAAAGTGGTCTAGTGAATCTTGAGATCGCCAGCAGTCATGGTTTAGCCCTGGAGGCTTAGGGAGTAGAATGTGCCTCTGGAGAACCATCTTGAGCAGCCCACTCTAGGCAATAACATGGATGCTTAATAGAATATTAAAAACTGTTACAGCTAGTCTGTGATGGTGACCGTCTTATCTGAAAATAGTCTCTGGAGACTTTTAAGTTATGGACAAAATAGATTCAATCTAAAGCGTTCTGCTCGGTCTCAGGTTACTATAGAAGATGTGGTTTATAGATTTGGTAGTATCTGCATCCGTTTCTCACCGCAGCATTGAATTACTGCAAATGTTTAGCCAGTAATGGTGCTAGCTCCGAATAATGGTCAATGTAGAGCTATAAAGCTTTTAATTTTTTAGATTTTATCGACATTTAACAAGGAAGCAGGTAAGGAAGTTAAATAATGATGGAAAACACAATCACCTCTGTGATTACCTCATTTGACCTTCAAGGCAAATACATTGATGGTGGTGCTTTACAGCAGCTCAAACATAGCTTCCAAATTGATGAACCGAAAGTTGAAGCCGCTGCAATCATCCGCGACAACGCAGCAGAAATCGTCAAAGAGGCGGTTGCTAAGTCCCTAGATGTGCCAGGTAGCGATGCTTTACCAACGACCCGTCGTTATGCTGCATGTGTGCGGGATCTAGACTTTTATCTTCGCTATGCAACTTATGCCATGGTTGCTGGCGATACGACTATTTTGGATGAGCGCGTGCTCAATGGTCTCAAGGAAACCTACCTAGCTTTAGGTGTGTCTCTAGCCGCAACAATCAAGGCCATCCGTGCAATGCAAGAGGTGACCAGTGATGTAGTGGGTTCTGCTGCAGGCCATGAGATTAGCCCCTATTTTGAGCATCTCTGTGCAGGCTTGAGCTAGGTTTCAACGTCGCTATCTCCAAAAATTGCTCGATAACAATGATTTAAGCGCTCTCAGAAATCTGAGAGCGCTTATGCTTTAAGAGTAACGGCTATTCTTGATCAACGACTTTGCCTGACCAGCGAAATTCTCCAGGCGTCATATTTTGTTGATCTGCTAACTGGGCAACTAGTCGCTGAATCGGCAAAATCTCTAACAGGGGATGGAGAAAAATATCTTCAATCTCAGGCAGCGGAATATGGGTTGTCCCGATGGTGGGTTGGCCGATGCAAACCACTGGCCCGCCATACTCGACAATATCGGCTGCAAGGCGTTGGTTGATGCCCAGGGTGGTATCAGGGCTGGTTAAGACAATCGAACCGATCTGAGGGGCAATCATTTCTCGCGGTCCATGGCGGAACTGCCCGCCCGAATAGCCCTCAGCGGGTATGCGAACCCCTTCTTTGAGCATTAAGGCGGCATTGTTGGCTGTTGCTAAGGCTGGACCACGGCCAATAATGCTGATGTAGGTACTTGCCTTTAGGACATTAAACGCTTTGGAGATGTCGGTTTGACGCTTTTGGAGAAAGGTTTGAGCTTGGGATGCGATCTCATCCCCATACTCAAAGTCTTGAGGGTAGAGCTGGCCAGCTAATGCCCTGGCGATAAAGTGAAGCACTAACATCGAGCTGGTATAGGTTTTGGTGGCAATCCCAACTTCGGGACCGGCTGCCGTGGGTAATGCCACATCACTATGATCTGCCAAGGTATTTTGTGGGGAGTTCGTAACGCTAATCAGCACAGGGGGCTGTGAACTTTGATGGCGTTGAGCTTCAATTTGCGCCACTAATTTCTGGAGTTCAATACTTTCTCCCGATTGAGAGGCGGCCACGATCAGGCTTGGTCTCTCTAGCAGAGTCGGAAGGTAGTGAATTAAGGTAGAGGTTTCGAGATGAAGGGCTGTTTTACCCTGCTGGTTCAGGTAAAACCAAGCTGGATAGAGGGCATTGTAGGAAGCCCCCATGCCTGTTAAAAGAATGGACCTCTGAGGATATTCAGATAAGAGAGACCAAACGGTATGGTGCTGATAGGTGTGAATTAGCTGGTGTAGAACTTGAGGTTGTTCCAGCACATCCGATTGGTAACTCATGGGGTAGGGTCTGAGCCAATAGGAGCGCCTGCCGGAATATCTTTGCCTTCTAGAGGAGCAGGCGTACAAGCTTTTTGTTGTTCAGGACTGAGTTGGGCGGCGGGAATAATTTCTGTCACTAATGAGGCCAACTTAGATCGATCCACCCAGCCAATTTGGGGAGTAGATGGGGTTGTTACTGATCCGCTAGGATTCTCATCACTCAGTTTTTCATCGATGAGTTGAGCGACGGAATCGGCGTCTGGGTCTGCTCCTTCTTTTTCTAATTTTTCATCTAACTTTTCGGGGGGCAGAATACCTGTACCTTCTTGTTCTGAAACTTCTTCTACAGGCTGGCAAGTTCGAATCCGCAGTGCTTGGATAGGAGCGCCTGGTGCGGTTTTATCTGATGCATCAGCCAGAGGGGGCGGAAAGATTCCATCAACGACCACTAAACTATCACTTGGAATAGAAATGGTAGAGCCTAGCGCGATTTTGGCGTCTGAAGTTTCTGTCGGTGGATTATCTACGCTTGCGTCATCCACGCCACCAATGCCCTGTAATAGTTCTTTTGGATCCTTGACGACGGAGATCTCAATGGGTTGATCATTGGCACTGACTAACCGGAGGACATCCAACTTATTCGCTTGAGCTAGATCAGGAGGAGGAGGGGGAGTGTCAGGTAGGCTGGGTTCAGGAGAAGGAGAAGCCGAAGAATCTGCGATGGGCTGATTCAGAAAAGGGAGTTTGAGAAAGCCGAGCTGGTAAGCCACTGCACCGCCAACCCCTAATAAAATCAGGCCCAATAAAATCCAGAGGCCGAATCCACTCCCTGAACGCTTTGGATCAAGCGGAGCGTCGGGGGCAACGGCTTGAGTCTTGGGTAAGACCGTTGGAGGCGTATTATCGACCGGGGCTGATGTTTCTGCTGGCGCACTATTTAAGCCAGTTGCGCCGGTACTTTGGCGTTGACGAGTCACATGGCAATGCACCAAACCAACGGTGACATTATCATGACCATTGAGCTGATTGGCGAGTTCGATCAGACGCTTGCTCGTGCTGGCTAAGTCGGTGCCGCCTTGGAGGAGAGGTAGCAGCTCCTCTCGCCAAATCATATCAATGCGATCGTAGTCACTCAGTCCGTCTGAACACAGCAGAAATAAACAGTCTTCATCCAGTAAGAATCGCTGAACCGTCGGTCGGAGAACTGACGAAGAGGCCATGCCTAAGGCCTGGACCAACGATCCGGAAGCGGGTTGGAGGAGGGCTTCGCGGTACGGAACATACCCCAAGCGCACTTCGCGAGATGCAATATCGTCATCTACCATGATTTGGTAGCAGCCTTGGGTGGTGATCAGGTAAGCCCGACTATCTCCAATATGCGAGACATAAATTTGGTGAGTTTGGGATAACGCCGTCACCAGCGTGGTTCCCATCCGTTGACGATCCTGGCGCTGTTCTTGGTCGTTCCGCTGGCTAATGAGATCATTAGCCTTAAAGGAGGCATTTTCTAATTCTGTAATCACATCAGCAGGTGAGAGATCATCAATGGGTAATTGAGTCAGATGATCCCGTAGCGCTTCGATGGCAATACCGGATGCGACTTCGCCACCGGCATGTCCCCCCACTCCATCGCAAACAATCGCCATTCGCTCTAATGAGTTTTGGGTGACTGCGCCATCTGCAGGATAGCAAGCATCTTCGTTATGCTCGCGAACCATGCCTGTATCTGTACGAGTCGCAATATCTATTTTGACTCGATAGGCTTTATGGATATTTTCAATCCAGCTTTCCAATTGGGCGAGCAGTTCTTCTGCTGATTCAACTTCGCCACTGGCTAATTGATCACAGAGACCATCTAAGGAGTCTGCGAGTTTACCGCTAGTTTTGGGAATGAGCTGTTGCCACACTAAACCTAGGTCCGCCAAACTCGGTTCTAGGCGAAAATCATTTTCTAATTCCAATAACCGAAAGAGGGAGCCTTCGACCCGCATAAAGTCAGGCTGCAATAAGCTCGACGCCACCCCCTGAATTCGGAGGGGTTGCCATAGCTGAGCAATTTGCCAGAGCCAGTGGAGTTGGCGCAGAGGTTGGGCGTTGACCCAAGCATCAAATAACGGCATGCCTGCCCCTAGGGCTAGTCCACCTTGGTGACTCGGATCTAAATCGGCAGAACCCAAAGGTGCTTGCTCTAGTAAGAGGATCAAGGACGGTTCGGGGTCTCCTAAAGAAAGGAGGGTATAGACTTGGGGAAGATGGAGTCGGTAAGGAAATAGCTTCAGGTAAGGGACCAAGGTATCCGGTAACTCAACACTCATTTTGAGAGGAATGCCCGGTTGTGTATCGAAGACCACTCTCGGCCCCTGAAACAGAAACCGATCTTCTAGGAGGTCACCCACTTGAAAGTTATCTACACGAGCGCCCACAACCCAAAGAAAGCGTTTCGGTAAGTATGTCCCACATTTTTGGCAAAACTGATCTCGATCAGAGTTGACTGCTCGACATCTGAGATTGGGACATTGCAATTGGGGTTGGGAGTGTGGCATGTGCGTAATTAACGGATTGGGTCCTTGTTAGTCTGTATCTAAAGATTGCCCTTATTTATGAAACGAATGAAGACACATCACCTGGACGATAGTATTAAAGCTATTTTTACCTGAGAGTGTTGGAGAGATAACACATATGTAAAGATGTTTAAACCTAAATGCTGTTACATTAGCCTCTGCTAGACATCAAAGTGTCTCTAGTTTAAGTGTCAACCTCAATCTTTCAATCAGAGCAATTATTGTTTACACCAGGAACGCCAACACCGAATAGGCTTCCGCTTATTTTCGCATTTCCAAACACGTACTGTGTAGGAATAACGAGTTTGGGCTTCCAAGTCGTTTGGGCCATGCTGTGTGCACGTTCTGATCTACAGGTTAGCCGACTTTTCACAGATGTCCAGGAACCCCTCCCCCAACATCCCGTACTCTTGGGTTTTTCTCTGTCCTGGGAATTGGATTATGCCAATATTTTGCAGATGTTGGAGGACTTGGATATCCCATTGCGTAGTCAGCACCGCACAGCGGCTCATCCCTTAGTGTTTGGGGGTGGGTCAGTGCTGACTGCTAATCCCGAACCCTTTGCTGATTTCTTTGATGTGATTCTGTTGGGGGATGGAGAGGATCTACTGGGGCAGTTTATTGATACGTTTCGAACGGTACATCAAGCCGACCGTGCGACCCAACTGTTGACCTTAGCCCAAGTGCCTGGGGTGTATATTCCCAGCTTGTATGAGGTTCAATACCAGGCATCGGAGGGTGCGATCGCAACCATCAAACCCCACACTCCAGACGTGCCCGCCCAGGTCCAAAAACAGACCTATCGTGGCAATACCTTGTCCGCCTCAACGGTTGTTACCCCTAAAGCAGCTTGGGAAAGTATCTATATGGTGGAGGTGGTGCGGAGTTGCCCAGAAATGTGTCGTTTTTGCCTGGCTAGCTATTTAACGCTCCCCTTTCGGACTCCAGAGGCGGCCCAAACGCTACTCCCCCAAATTGAAAAAGGACTAGCTGTTACCAACCGTATTGGCCTCCTAGGAGCCTCTGTTACGCAACATCCAGAATTTGAGCAGCTGATCGACTATTTTGCCCACCCTGACCGAGATCAGGTGCGTTTAAGTATTGCTTCCGTGCGGACCAATACTGTGACGGTCAAGCTCGCCCAGGTCCTGGCTCAGCGGGATACTCGTTCGATTACCATTGCGATTGAAAGTGGCTCTGAGCGGTTGCGGCAGGTTATCAATAAGAAATTACAGAATGACGAGATTCACCAAGCGGCTGCCAATGCTTATCAAGGTCAACTGAAAGGCCTAAAACTTTATGGGATGGTGGGTATTCCAGGGGAAACGGATACGGACGTTGAAGCGACGATTAATCTAATGTTGCAGTTAAAGAAAGAGGTGCCTGGGTTGCGATTAACCTTAGGATGCAGCACCTTTGTCCCCAAAGCCCATACGCCTTTTCAGTGGTTTGGCGTCAACCCTACAGCTAAGAAGTCGCTGCAATTGATGCAGAAGAAGTTGCGATCTCAAGGGATCGATTTTAGGCCTGAAAGCTACAACTGGTCAATTATTCAGGCCTTAATTGCTCGGGGTGATCGACGGATTTCTCATCTACTAGAACTGACTCGGCATTTTGGCGATTCCCTCGGGAGCTATCGTCGAGCGTTTAAGCAACTTAAAGGGCAGATTCCTTCTCTAGACTTTTACGTTTTTCAGGAATGGCCAACAGATCAAATCTTGCCTTGGTCACACTTGCAAGGTCCTTTGCCACAATCCACCTTAGAAAAACATTTACACAATGCCACCGATTTGATGTAAAGCATCAGACTCAATGCTCTGTTACATGAGTAGACTTGTTCAAAAAATTACAGCCCATAGTGCGTCTGGCTTTGAGCATGGTTACTCTGACAGCAGACTCAACGACAGAATGGGGGTTGACGGTAGTTTCTGTTAGTTTAGCTCCAAAAAATAGGGTCGGCTAATTCATCGCTTCATCCCTTTTTAAGACTGAGATAAAACAGGCAACATAATCATACCCAGCCGCAATCGAACTAAGCCACAAACGGTGAGAATTACTTGTTCATAAGTGTCATGACGCAAACGGAATCGCTCTTGGGCAACTCGGAAAATCCGCACTAAACGGATTGTATGCTCAACAAAGATGCGACGAGTGCTGGAGAATTTCTTGTTCTGTGCCTTTTGCTTTGGTGTTAGCTCTTTGCCTCGTGGCTTTTTGTGTGGGGTTTGCACATTCTGTGCTCCCACATAGGCTTTATCACCATCGAACCCCTGTCCTGGCGCAAACTGTGATTGGTGTTCTCGAAATACAGAAATGTCACTGGTTGGTCCCTTTTTACCTGCGATGGCATCAACGATATCTTTGCCGCCAGGCAGAGTCACAATCTGAGATTTGAAGGTGTGCTGCTGCTTCTTGCCAGAAAAATACGAGCGTTGTTCATCGTTGTCAATGGGGCGTTCTCTCGCTTGCTCAAAGGTATCAACAATCAACTGGAACTGAGTCAACCACTCCTGCACAATGGCGTAATCGCTCGGGTTGGAATCCACTTGCTCCAGCAAACTTGCAGGAAGCAGTACTCGTAGCATCGACAGCCAGTAGTGAACCGTATCATTGGCCTCACTCTTGGACACCCCAAACTGAAGTCCCAGCACCTCAAAGGTGGGATAGTGCCGTAAGTAGAACAGGCACAGGCAAACCTCCTCTGCGACCGATAACAGCGGTTTGCGTCCTCCTCCTTTGGCATTGACCCGGCTTTTATGTCATTCTATCTCAGCTTTTCGCTCATTGTGCTTCAACTCAGCTTGTTCCAATAATTGGAGAAACTGAGGGTACTCAATGCCCAACACTCGCTTGCTGCGATGGGGATATTTGTGAATATAATCAAGAGGATTTTTTGTCATTGGTAGAGCGGTAAAACTCCGTTCTACCATCTTTTTTCTCCGTCATTTATATTTCGGACAGGTCTAGTAACTTAATGCTCTTTGTTTGTCGATGAAATTAATGTGTTAGAGTTCAGTGCTTTTCGCTTTTTAATAGCTTTAAAACAGTACTGATGCTGGGAAGTATTAAGGATTTAAAATCGTTTTTTTTAGAATTCGGTATTTCCACTGGACTATTTTCCTTTCTTCGTCAGCTATACAAGATATAGATGTCGTTTGTCTCCTGCCAATTTTGAGGGCAGAAATAGGGTTGCTCAATCGTTGATAGAGGTAAAGCCCGACAACGATATTGATTCTTCGTTCTTTTAGAAAAAACTATTGTCGATTCCTCTCTGCTACTCCATGCCTTTGGGAGTCATTCAATGCATGAAATTTAGGAGTAGGACATGTTTTCGAGTGCCTATTTATTTTGGATAGGCCTTTTTTATGGCTTGAAGTATCTCTGAACCCGGTGATTCATCTATGTTGAGTAATTTGATGATGTGTTTCCATGCTGCGTAAGCTATATTTTTCGCTTTGTCTTGCTTTCAGTTTGGTGGGTGTCGGTAGTGTTGCAACATCGGTTGCGTTAGCGTGTACAGATCATCCTGCCCAGCCAGCCAATCCATCTCATACCCAAGCCTCTACCAGCCTTAATGTGCATCGTCCAACATGGTCACGAGAGATGCTAGAGGCTCATAATCAATGGCGTCAGCGAACAGGTATTCCCCCGCTCACTTGGTCAGATGATTTGGCCAAGCATGCCCAAGCTTGGGCGAATCATTTGGCTAACGATAATTTCCGACTCTACCACCGCCCCAATAATCCCTATGGTGAGAACTTAACGTGGGCGGCTCACCAAAAACTCTCCCCGACCGAAGTGGTGAATATGTGGGGCGATGAAATCAAGCATTATGATTACGAGACCAATCGTTGCTCTGCGGTGTGTGGGCACTAAACCCAGCTAGTTTGGCAGAAGACGACTGAAGTCGGTTGTGCCAATATTCGCTCAGGTCCTCAAGAAATTTGGGTATGTAATTACAACCCACCTGGCAACTATCGGGGCCAAAAGCCCTATCAAGCAGTTTTGCAGTCTGATCCTTCTTCAAAACAGGTTCTTCAGGCTGCATTCCGATCAGAGTTGCCAACCCAGCTAGGGGTTGGACAGGGAACTTCTCTGCCGCTTACTTCCTAGCTGCTGGAGTGGGCGAGGGCATGATTGATTCAGGGGGCGTTTTGTAAAGAATTGAACTGGGCATCAGCCATTTCCCCTATGGGGGAGGCATAGATACCCAAATGGGTTGCAACGGGTCGTTCATTCATGGGCCACTTGCCATGGATCGGCGCATTCAACAGTTTCGCTCCAGATCGGGTAGACGTTACTAACGTTGTGGATCCGCCACCATCGAGGTTGAGTGCAATATCAGCTCCAATCTGTTTGATCAGTTGCTCAATATCAGCAAAAGTTGCTCCTTCACTGTAGTCGGGTTGTTTGCCATCTACTACAATCAGCCAGAGGGTTGTCCCGGTTTGGTCCAATGCTGCGATTGAACGCGCATAGGGTTTATCTGAGTCCAACTGTAGCGGTTGATCAGGGTGAAGGATATAGTTACCCGCTACAGCATGAAGGGTATCAGATGGACAATGTCCCGTTGCTACAATTCGGCCCCGCTGGCTTTGATCAAAGCAGAGAACAGGCCACTGTTTCTGCGGAGGAGAATAGGGTTGTCCCATGCTAATGGACTGTCCTAATACATTCACCCGACCGCCTGTATGAGGCGCATAATCCCAAGGGGTTTTTTCGTTGAAATGATAGAAATAACCTGCGTTCATGGCTAACTGCAGGCGAAACTGGGTGAGAAAGGCTGAGGTTGGTTGGGCACGGAACTCATTGTCATCGTCTGCAGGCTGCCCTGGGGTCGCGATCACTCGAATACCAGGATGGGTGAGATCAATCTTAGCAATATGAACGATATAGGGGCGCGGAGAAGTATAAACTTGCCGTTGGTAGGTAATACCGGCAAACAACTGCTGTATCTGAGGGGTTTGGGCCGGACGTTGCCATTGTGATCTGCCATAACAGTATAAAGGGGTTAGTAAACTAAAACAGATGGCTGCCCATCCCCAAATTCGTAATCGTTGCATGGCTAAAGTACACAAGTGGTCTAACCGAAACCTACGGAATCGTTCATTTCGAGGTCAGAATTTACAGCAGGCCAATTTTAGTGGTTCTGATCTTCGAGGATGTAGTTTTGATTTGGCTCAATTACAAGGGGCCAATTTTGATCGAGCCAGGGTAGGTTATGGTCCTGAGTCTATCTTAATTGGACTATTAGTCGTTATCGATTTTGTAGGGCTGGCCTTTTATGCCATGAGTCAGATGCTCTTTGGTGCATTAGGTCTCACATTGGAGATCCCAACCTATCCTTACCTCTTAGCCTTGCTTGGTTTGCTGGCGAGCGCTGGTATCAGTAGTGCAATTTGCCCCAGTCGGAAACGAGTCAAACCCATCGCAGCTCTGACCACAGGTGCACTACTAGGTTTCTTCTATGGAGGGGTGATGCTCAAGAATGATCCTCAAGCGGCTGTCCTGACGGCCTGTATTGGGGGCGTCTTCAGTCTGGGGATGAGTGTGATGGCCAGGACTCGGCTGGTTACCGTGGCCATCTATACCGTCGGTGGGTGTGCTGCTTATGGAGTTTGCTTTTTTAGTAGCACTCGAGCGAGTAGTCTCTTGAATGTCCAACAACTGGTGGCAGGGATCGCTTGGAGCCTCCTCTGTCTCGTCTTTTTGGGGATAACACTCCAAGTGATAGCCAACCTTGTCACAGAACTCAAAGATTTTGCCCACACCTCATGGCGAGGGGCTGATTTATCAGATGTCAATTTAGATGGCATTCAGCTAGACAGCTACAAAAGAAGCCGGTATGGATTACACAACGAACAGGTGAACGCTAGAGAGCCTGTAAAATCTGTATCATCAGGCTAGCGATAGTCATGAGTCAGCTTATGGTTGTTGGAGTTGTCAGCCCTTGGGGATGGTCTGATGGAAGCCTTCAGCACTAAGTTAAGAGATGCCATCACTACCCTACCCTCTGTGTATTCCCTCTAGTTTGAGTTTTTGGTATGCCGATCAGCAAACCTTATTTGCAAATGCCGATTGTTGAATCGGGAGAGACGTTGTTACCCATTCCTCAGGATCTCTTTGCCTTTGAAACACCTCATCCTTATGAAGTTTTAGGTGCACCCTATGAACAGGCCTCTCCCTATTTCCTCCGGAAGAGCGTGCTAGCGGCTCTCCAAGCTGCTCAAAACTACTTACAACAGCTTCAGCCTCATTGGCAAATTATGATCTTTGATGCCTATCGCCCCATTGCGGTACAGGCTTTTATGGTGAATTTCACCTATGACCAAGTACTCAAAGAGAAAGGCTGGCATGCAGAGACCTTATCGTCCAGTCAAACAGAAGCCGCGTGGCAGGAGGTCTATGGATTATGGGCTCCCCCCAATTTGGATCCCAAGTCACCTCCTCCGCACAGCACTGGCGCTGCAGTAGATATCACTCTGTTTGATCAACAGACAGATGAGCCTGTGTTTATGGGATCTGAGATTGATGAATTGTCGGTGCGATCGCATCCCCACTACTTTGCAGATCTGGCCCAAAATCCTCAAACCCCACCCAACGAAAAACGGCTTGCAGAGCAAGCCGATCAAAACCGTAGAATGATGTGCGATGCCATGAGCCAAGCAGGCTTCCAACGGCATCAAAACGAATGGTGGCATTTTTGTTTAGGGGATCAGATGTGGGCCTGGCTCAATCAGCTTGAACAGCCTCATCTGATTTTTAAGGCCCGCTATGGCCGCATCGAGCCGGTCGGATCTTAAGCTCGATGCGGCCGGGAATTAGTGGCCAATGCCAACATATTGGAAGCCAGCCTCTTCCAGCATCTTGCGATCCAGGTAATTACGACCATCAATGATTACAGGATGCGTCATCAGCTCGGCCATCCGCTTGTAGTTCAACGTCTCAAAGACATCCCAGTCCGTGACTAGAACCAGGGCGTCGCAATGATCGGCTAAACGTTCAACATCCGTTTCTACGCTGACATTGGACAGACCATGACTGGAACCACTTTGGGACAATAAGGGATCATAGGCTTTAACCTTGGCCCCTAGGCGATTAAGCTCGTCAATCAGGGTGAGGGCTGGTGCGTCTCGCATATCGTCTGTATCGGGCTTAAAGGTTAAACCCAGTAGACCCACAGTTTTCCCCTTTAAAATTTTCAGGGTCTGCTGGAGCTTCTCAATCACGATCACACGCTGATGCCGGTTCACTTTGATGGTGGACTCTAGCAAGATCGCTTCATAGCCATAGTCCGTAGCTGTATGCACTAGGGCAGATACATCTTTAGGGAAACAAGATCCCCCCCAGCCGAGGCCCGCTTGAAGAAACTTGCTGCCGATCCGGGAGTCTAAACCAATGCCTTTGGCGACCTGCACCACGTCAGCACCTACGCGATCGCAAATATTAGCCACTTCGTTGATAAAGCTAATTTTGGTAGCCAAAAAGGCATTCGCAGCGTACTTCACCATTTCTGCAGAGCTCAGATCCGTGACCACCACGGGGACAGGTGGGAGAGATTGATCTTCTGCGAACTGACGTTTGACGATGGGCTCATAGAGTTCCTGCATTTTTGCGATCGCATTGGGATCGGCCCCTCCTAAGACGATGCGATCGGGGTTAAAGGTGTCAAAGACAGCAGAGCCTTCCCGGAGGAATTCAGGATTACTAACGACGTCGAACAAGCCTTTGCTGTCTAAATTAGAGGTGTCGATTGCTTCTCCAGCCTGCTTTTTAGCATCTGCTAGGCCATCCAAGACAATCATCTTCACCCAGTCCCCTGAGCCAATCGGCACCGTCGACTTATTGACAATGACCTTATAGTCACCCGTTAAGTGGGAACCAATCCCTCTAGCCACCGCTTCAACATAGCGGGTATCACTCTCCCCTGTCGGCAGTGCCGGAGTTCCCACAGCAATAAACAAAATATCACCATGTTCGACACCCGCCTTTAAGTCCGTTGTGAACTCAATATTGCCAGCATCAATGGACTCACGCAGAATTTCTGATAGGCCAGGCTCAAAAATAGGGGACTGACCAGCCTGCATGACTTTGACTTTTTCTTCGTTGTTATCAACACAAATGACGTGATGACCAATGCGAGCTAAACAAGCGCCAGTCACTAGACCGACATAACCTGTTCCAATCACACAGACTTTCATATAAAACTCCTATATAACCAGCAATGTATTCAAGGGCGCATCGTCAAAGGGGAAATAGAGTACTGAGCTGCCTAGGGCAGTGGGTCCTCTAATTTTGCAGTTTTACCTAAAGTCGAGTTCGAAAATGTTCAATGGTACGTTCCAAACCATCTTTCAACGGAATGGTGGGTTGCCATCCTAATTCGGTTCGAGCTTTGGTAATATCCGGCTGACGTTGTTGTGGGTCGTCTGCTGGTAAAGGCTTATATTCAATGGCGGCATCCGGGTTGACCATAGATTGAACGGTTTGGGCCAACTCTAACACCGTATACTCATCGGGATTACCCAAATTGATGGGACCAATACTGTTCCCATTCATCAGTCGCATTAGCCCATCAACCAAATCGGAGACATAGCAGAAACTACGGGTTTGTTTGCCGGAGCCATAGACGGTTAAAGGGATGCCTTTCAACGCTTGCACGACAAAATTACTAACGACTCGCCCATCTTGCTCCAGCATCCTGGGACCATAGGTGTTGAAAATGCGAGCGACTCGGATGTCGACGTTATTTTGACGATGATAATCAAAGGCTAGCGTTTCAGCCACTCGTTTACCTTCGTCGTAGCAGCTACGGATGCCGATGGGATTCACATTTCCCCGGTATTCTTCCGTTTGAGGATGTACTTCTGGGTCTCCATAGACTTCTGATGTAGAAGCCAAGAGCAATCGGGCCTTAATCCGCTTGGCTAGCCCTAACATGATCAAGGTGCCCATTACATTCGTTTTAATGGTTTTGACGGGATTATATTGATAGTGGACAGGCGAAGCAGGGCACGCTAAATGATAAATTTGGTCCACTTCCAGGCGGATCGGCTCTGTTACGTCATGGCGAATAATTTCAAAGTTGGGATTGTCTAACCATTTCAGAACATTATGTTTACGTCCCGTATAAAAGTTATCCAAACAAATCACTTCGTGATCGTCTGCCATCAAGCGGTCAATTAAGTGAGATCCAATAAAACCAGCACCACCGGTGACCAATATTCTCATAATTAGGGCTTTTCACAACAAAAATTGGACTGGAAGGTAACAATATGGCTACTGCTTCCTAAGTTTGCCTGACAATTGAGAAAAGCGCTATGTCTTGGCATGAAAATAAATCTCTATCCAGGACTGAAAGAACAACATTGTCGAGCGTTGAATCTAAAGTGGGAGCTGGATTGACCGATCTCGGCTCCGCGTTATTTCATTCGCTTTATGGATGATGATGTCCGTTCGCGGGCGGCTTTGCTGCGAGCAGGTAAGGACATTCTATCGGTTGTTGAGGGATAGTTAGAATCCTGCAGGGCTGAGTATAATCTGCGATTTTCCAACTGCAAAGATTTCACTTTCGTTTTGACATGATTGAGCCGATTGGAAAATTTCTGACGATAGACTTCCGGTAATTCTTGAATGACATGCTCTAGCATTTGGTTGCGCTCGCTTAGACTTTGGCAAGAGTTCTGTAGATGCGCGATTTGTGTATCTCGCTTGTCAATTTGGGTTTGATAAAACTCGATTTGGGATTCCAATGCGGTCAAGTCCCCTGTACTGTTCTCGGGAGCGGGGGAGGTAGGCATTGGGAGGGCTGGAGTCGCCGGGGTCAGCCCCTGGGCAGGTGGAAGGGCTGCGGGATTCGCTTTAATCAGCCGATACAGCTCAGTTGAAAGCTGATCCACTAATTGATCTCGCATTTGTATTTGTTGGTTCAACTGCAGGATTTCAGCTTGAACATCTCTGGAAGAGATATGGGGTTGGGAATAATCCACGCCTTAGCAACTCCACTGGTGATAAAGACTAGTCTGCCATTTGGGACTGAGGTTATTGTTCACCCCACTCAATGCAGAATTTATGCCTAAGACATTCTTGGGGTCGGGGTGAGTGTCTATTGTCACTCTAACATTCCCATTTTTGGGCTGAATATTATCTTGTCGTCATTTTTATGATCTTATCCTGCACGCTATGGCATTGTGCTCAAACTGAGAGGAGAGATCTAGATCCGGACCATCACCCCAACCATACTAAGCCTCCTAGGACTAGCAGGAGTGCAATGAGGGCAACCCCAACAATATTGCTTTCTTTGGTGTCGACTTGGCTCCAATCAATTGGTTCTGGTTCAGGGGGGTGAGGTTTAGGAACGGATGGTGTGAAGGTGCCGACGCCCATCCGTTCGTTGACATCTTCTTCATTGACATCGCTTAAATCAGGGATTTGGGTCAGCCATTCTGACTTTTTCTCGAGTTGCGGGGCTTCTAAAATGTACAGCAGTCGCTTACTTTGCTTGCGAGTTTCCCAGTGAGCATGCATCTGTAGTTTGCGACATAGACTAATGGCCTCTTGCTGTTGTCCTGCGGCTTGATAGGCCGTCACCAGCCACATTTGCATTTCACCGTCCAAAGGGGAATTCCGATTGACTAAAGCGATGGCTTGTAAAAAGGATTCTACAGCTTCTCGATAGCAACCATGTTCAAAGGCGTCACGGCCCTTGGTATAGGCGCTCATTATTTGCAGGTGGGTATCGACTTCGGAAGACACGGTGAATAGACGGTTGATTCAGGTAGGCCCTGCATTTTACAAACGATTACGGGCTTTTAGCAAGAGATATCGATCCACCAATTGCTCACTAATGCCGGGGGCTGGGGCATCTAATACCAAGACACCTTGTTGCTGCAGTTGAGCAAAGGCAACGGATCGTTGATGGAGTAAGTCTAATGCGACTGCTTGTTCGTATAACTGCTGGATTTGTAAATCCTTAGCGGTTTCGGTCAGTGCCAAAGCTTGGTGGGCCTGACTGTCGACTAAGGGATCGCGGAGGGCCACACAGAAAGGCAAAAATCTAGGGGATAGACGAGCCATAGCGGCTAGGAGTTCGCTGGATGCGATCGCATCCACAATATCCGTCAGCAACACCACTAAAGCCCGCCGGGTATATTGGCTGAGCACCCGACTGGCCACCGCTACATAGTCTGATTCCGTCATCACCGGTTCTAGGTTATACACCTGCTCTAGAATCCGAGAGAGGTAGGAATTCCCCGATTGCGGCGGAATCCAGGTGTGAATATCATTGTCAAACACACAAACGCCCACACGATCACCCCGCCTTAGTCCTGCCATGGCTAAGGATAGGGTTGCATTTAAAGCCCAATCAAACCTCTTGAGGCCTGCAACCTGAGCCGTCATCAGCCGTCCTCGATCGAGCAAAATCAAGAGGGGCTGGTCTCGCTCAGGCTCACAGACGCGAACCAGGGGGTGTCCTCGACGGGCCGTAGCTTTCCAATCAATCAGTCGTAGATCATCACCCCGATTGTACTCCTGTAATTCGGCAAACTCGGTTCCTCCTAAGGTGCGCTGACGGCGACGTAAGCCGCCTGCTGCCTCCAAACTTAAGCGCACCGACAGTAACCGCAACCCCATTAAGTCAGGGTAGACATCCACCTCCGTCTCAATGGGAATTTGCCAAGCTCTCCAGGCGAACCCTTGAGGGCTCAGCAACCGTAAGGTTACGCCTTGCCATTGAAAGGCTCCCCGTTGGGGGGGAAACACATGATAGGTAACGTCGGTGTCAGTGTGGGGGGCAATTTGCAGAATCAGGGTTTCCTGGTCGACTTGAAAGTCTTGAGGATAGCTATCTCTAAGGTGCAGTTTGGCTTGTCTGGCTTTGCCAGGGCCAGAACCAACGGTCACGGTTAAGTGAATGGGGTTATCTCGGCCAATGGATAGTCGTGGGTCACAATGGCGAGTGATTTGAATATCCCACCGTTGCGATCGCTGGTAATCGACCCAGGTTACCATCAACACCACAATGTCGAAGAGAAGCATGGCCGCCCAACCTAACTCGATGCCATCTCCTGGAATCCAGGCCAGACCTAAGGGGATAAGGAGTCCCAGCCCTAATATCAAATACAGCCGAGATGTTGGCAATAAATGAGGAATAGTGGGCTGCGGGGGACTGGGTTTTGCTGGCGGCTGTACCACCGAATCAGATTGCCGATGAAAGGGAGAAATAAACTCGGACTGAGAAGCGTTAGTCATCGAGGTACCGGGACGCGGGTCAGCAAAGTCTGAATGACTTGGTCCATTGACACACCATCGAGCTGGGCTTCAGGTTTCAGGATCAAGCGATGTTGTAGTAGAGGGGCAGCAATCGTTTTCACATCATCCGGTGTCACAAAATCCCGAGCGGCTAGCCAAGCATGGGCTTGAGCAGCCCGTAGCCAACCCACGGCTGCTCGAGGAGAGGCCCCTAGCATCAACTCCGTTTGTTGCCGACTGGCCATCACTAGCTCGAGCAAATAATCGAGCACTTGGCCTTCGACCCGGATTCGACGCACCTGTTGCCGTGCCTCTAATACTTGATCAACCGTAATGACGGGCTCAAGGGGCATTTGCTTTAAATCCCGTGGCTCGAAACCACTGAGGATATTGTGGAGCATCTGTTGTTCGGCTGCTTTACCAGGGTAGGAGACCACCAGCTTTAGCAAGAATCGGTCTAACTGGGCTTCGGGTAGGGGGTACGTGCCTTCAAACTCCAGGGGGTTTTGGGTGGCAATCGTCCAAAACAGCTTTGACAGGGCAATGGTTTTCCCATCCAGCGTGACTTGCCGCTCTTCCATCGCTTCGAGCAAGGCCGCCTGGGTTTTGGGTGGTGTGCGGTTGATTTCATCTGCTAGCAGAATTTGGGTAAAAATCGGACCCTTGCTAAGGGTGAAGCTTTTACTATTGAAATCAAAAATATTGGTCCCCAAAATATCAGCCGGTAAGACATCTGGGGTGAGCTGAATACGCCGAAAATCTGCACTAATCAGCGTAGCGAGTAGTTTAACAATGAGGGTCTTGGCCGTTCCTGGGACTCCTTCGAGAATGACATGCCCCTCTGCCAAAAGGGCAATCAGCAGCCCTTCGACGATAGCGTCTTGACCGATGACGATTTGGCTAAGCTGCTGTTGCAGTTGTTTAAAGGATGGGTTCAAGGGAGATCCTGCAAAATAGCGTCGGCTTTATTGACCCAAGCTAACAGAGTCTGATCCGTGATCGACTGCTGGCCTGATGGTTGTAATAACTCTAATAACTCTTGGTCATTCCGTCCAGATATCATCGACCATTGAGCGGCTAAGGCGGTATCGGTGGGGAGTTGACTATCCATCTGACTGGTTAGCCCTAGCTGTTGAGCTAAGGATTGTCGCAAATATTGGCTGAGCTGTGTGAGGACCAATTCTCGCTGATTGGCATGGTTCAAAGTTCCTGCCAGGGATTGAATATATTGCTGGCTATTATCTTTGGATGCTTGGGGTAAACGTAAGGGTAAGCCAAACCGATGATTGTGCCCCCAAATCCAAAGCAAGGTCATTAAGACACCTTGGGTGGCCATGGCGGCGACAGGAGTTTGGGCAAAAAACAACCAGAGATTCTCAGGATTGCGGGCATCTTCGGCGGACTGATTTTGTTGGTCGCGATAGCCATGTAACCATTCATCCATCCAAATCGTCTTCGACTCAGGCACTAGCTGTTGCAAAAATAGGTAATTGCCAGGCTGATCGCCATAGATATTGGCTCCAATCCAAGGATAGGTGGCAAAAATCATCTGGCCTTTGCCAAATGACTGTGACCAAACGACGCTGCCATAGTCATCTTTGAGATGGCTTTGCTGTTTAGAACCAATCTTTTGACGCCGAGCAGTTTCGATTCGGACCGGACCGGCTTCACTGACAAGATCACTATTAAACGAGGCTGCGGTTACAGGACCATCCCAGGTTAAAAGAATAACTGTATTCCCTTGCGATACCCATGAGTCAAAATTGTCCCAAGAAGGGGCCTTCTCCCTAGCCTCCTCTAGGCTTGGAGTAATGCGAATCAAGGTTTGATTCTGGCCTTGTAACTCAGAATAAGGTTTTTGCCAGCGATTGATGGAGTAGCCTTGTTCGACCATAAAGTCATACCACCCTCGGTAGCCTTTATTGGACCGACTATAGGTTGACCCGTCTTGCTGATTGGGTGCACTGAAAAAGAGCAGAATGAGCAAAGCCGCTGCGGCTAAGATTGCCCATAACCATCTTTTCCCTGGCCCTTTGCTGGGGGTAATGCGGGTGGGGGAGGATTGGGCCGTTTGGGTCATGGGTTGACCTCAGGGGGCTGGTTCAACTCTCCGTCTAACGTTTCATAGGCTTGCTGACAAGATTGAAAAGTCTCAGAGGTGACGGATTCAGCTCCATAGTAGGACGCGTCATGGACTTGAAAAATCTGCTGCCAAGTCGTTTGTAAACGGGCGGGTTTAGCCTTCAAAACCCATTGAGATTCTAATCGGCGCAAATATTCCTGGTTGGTAAAGGCATGATCTCGGTAAATCCAGCCTGTTTCTTCTAACCGCAGTAGTAAGGCCATATAGAGGGCACGACAGCCCTTGGCGTAATCCCCATTCTTTTGAGCCTGGATCGCTTGTTGCAGCCAATCTTGTACTGTAGTGTGATCTGCAATGAGAGGCTGCTGAATGGCATCGCTCAGGGCTATCTTTCTAGAAAACCAGCGTCGCCAACCCTTGAGTTGCTGATAGAGGGCTCGTAAAACCCAAAGAGCAATTAACACGGCTAGTACCCGAGCAATCCACAGCAGAATATCGCCCCACCACGTGGGTGTATTCAGGCTGGCTGCTTCGTTGCCCCATACCCAATTGCCTAAACGTTGCCATTGAAACTCAACCCATTCACCGGTTTGTCGAACGGAGTTCTCTGCTTGCCAGAGTACTCGATCAAACTGGCTCACAGCACTGATTAAGGGTATGGTAGAAGCCATAGTCCTGAATTTCAAGTAGGCGTTGGCTCGAACACAGGGTTCAGCTCCCTATCTTAGAGTACGTAGGTGAGGATCGGTGTTCTGACCTACAGTCAGACTATAAAGACTGACAGTAGAATGGTCTATATGCATCGCACCTTTTTATTCTCCAAGATCCATCACTGCACACTTACAGAGACGAATCTCGAGTATGTGGGCAGTATCAGTATCGACCAAACGTTATTGGATGCGGCTGGGATTGTGCCCTATGAGCAAGTTCAAGTCGTGAATATGAATAACGGTGAGCGACTGGTCACTTATGCTATTCCAGCTCCTGCTGATTCTGGGGCTGTAGAGTTAAATGGTGCAGCAGCACGACTGGGTACCCGGGGTGACCGAGTCATTATTATGACCTATGCCCAGTTAACATCGGAAGAAATCGAAGGGTTTGAACCTCGGGTTGTATTGGTGGATCAAGAAAATCGTGTGATTGAAGATGCACCTGTTGTGAATGCGTCAACCCCGGAATTGTGTTTGACGTAAGCGCCTGGGATTTCCTGTGCATTGATAACGCTGTGATTTTCAGTGAAATGGGATAATTGGCACATGTTCTGATTCCTTAGAGCAGGTACATTGTGGCTGATCGGCATGTTGTGATTGTGGGAGCAGGTCCTGCTGGGCTTTTACTAGCGGTATACCTGTTAAAACGACCTGGATATCGAGTCAGCGTGTTTGAGCAGCGGGCTGACCCTAGGCTAACCCCACAAGTACAGAATCGAACCTTTCCCATTTCATTGCAGGAGCGGGGGCAACAGGCCCTTCGCTCAATATCTGGCCTGGAACAGGCTGTTGCCGATCGCAGCACGGTTTGTAATGGCACGATCATGCATCAAGCTTCCGGGAAGAGCCGGGCCATTCCTCGCAAGATGTCTAGCTTGATGATTGATCGCTTACAGATGGTGATGGTCTTGCTTCAGTTTTTATCAGACCAGTACTCATCTGATCAGTTGGTCATCCAGTTTAATTGTCGATGTACTCACCTCAATTCAGCCGCGCAAACTCTTCAATTTGAGCAACCCGACGGTGAAGTCATCACCCATACCTATGATGTCGTTGTGGGGGCAGATGGGGCTCGTTCAAAGTTAAGAGAGGCATTGGTTGAACAGGTTAACTTCCCCTGCGAACAAACTTTAATTCCCGATGCCTATAAATCAGTCTTTCTGACTCAGCCAGAAGATGGTGCACCACTGGCTGTGGATAAAGTCCATACCTTGAATTTACCCAACAATGTCCGCATGATGTTGGTCCCTCAGGGAAATACACAGCTCAATGGTGTGCTGGTTTTTAAGCGTGACCATAGCCCCATCGCCCAATACAACACCAAAGAAGAGATCCTGGCCTTTGTCCAAGAGAATTTTCCCCGGTTTGGTGCACTGATGACTCTGGATGAAGCAGACGCATTATTGTCACGGCCTGTGGCAAACGTTACCACAGTTCGATGCCAACGGTTTCATGAAGGTTCGAATATTCTCTTAATTGGAGATGCCGTTCATGCGGTGTCGGCTTCCATTGGTCAAGGCTGTAATTCTGCGCTGCAAGATGTGTGGGTGTTTAATCAACTCCTAGATCAACACCAAGATAACTGGTCTCAGACCCTACCAGCGTTCTCAGACCAAAGAATTCCCGAAGTTCATGCCCTTCGAGAACTGTCAGACTATTCTTTTCCCCGCAATAAGTTGCTTGTGACTGAGTTTATCTTGCGACTTCAACTTGGCCGTATCCTCAATCGCTGGTTTCCCAAACGATTTCCTCCATTTCTATTTGACCTTATATTTGACTCCGATCTTCCCTATTCTGAAGTTCTCAAAATTCATCAA
Source organism: Acaryochloris marina MBIC11017 (assembly GCF_000018105.1). Taxonomy (GTDB): domain Bacteria; phylum Cyanobacteriota; class Cyanobacteriia; order Thermosynechococcales; family Thermosynechococcaceae; genus Acaryochloris; species Acaryochloris marina. The sequence continues at coordinate 2,359,449 of NC_009925.1, read as the reverse complement.
GGTTGGATTAATAAAGTTAAAGCATCAACCCGTTAGAGATGACATTATGTTGATGCTGGATGAACGAGAATCGTCCGCCATTTTTTTATCTTAAAAATTATTCTCGAAAATAATATTGACAGCCATTTACTCAAGAAAGATTTTTACATTTCAAATCTTTTGAGCTATTACTTCTGGAACATTGGCAAATAGATATTTTTAGATTGCTACTCATAATGAGTTCTACTTTTCTCCATCTTTTTCCTGCTTTTTTCTACAAAAGTCTACTCAAACCTCTATTTTCTTCCTCGAAATTAGACTGACATGCGGAGCATTTGTATATAAGTTCATTTTTATGAGCTTAAAAGTAAATATCAAAATTTAACTTTCCTGCAAAATTGAATAGGTGATTTAACGCTTTTTTGCATTATTAGTCACTGTTTTGGTTTTTTAAAGTATTTATTTGATTACTCGTATGGAAATACTCAGAGGCTTCCTTGGGTATTTCTCATTGAAAGATTTTGTCTCTCTGGAAATACAATTAATCCCTTATAAAAGGAGAACCTAATGACTAGCTTACAGTGTTCAAAACAGCTCGGACTTGCTGTTGGTGCCATTGCAGTATCCAGTATTATACAAGCCACCTTTTTGTCGGATTTGGCGTTAGCGGAAATTGAGAATAAGGCGATTGCCCCAAACTTTGGACCATCTAAAGTATCTCTTTGTCAGGCCAGTCTCCATCAGGGTTCAGGAGAACTTTTTGATTATTCACAGGCTTTTGCAGTCCCTACCAGCCGGCCTGTTAAGATAGCAACTTCTCAACGCACTGGTATATTTACTGCGTTCCAAACGGCTACCTATACTGAGCAATTAAAGCCTGCACCTTCTAATGCTGGAGGCTTTGTCTGGTGCAAACCGTGTCCATATTATCCAGCACCTAATGGTTGCTGGGCATTTGTGGGGGATTGTCCTACGTAATCAGTGATTGTTTCAGTGGTCTTTATGTTAATTTCCTTGAATAACAACTTATCCGAGTGAAAGCCATAACCCCATCGCTGAGCACGATCTAGTGAACTTCTTTGGGCTAGGAAAACTTGAAAAACAGTCTTCAACAAGAATGTAGGTTTTAACTTAGCCCAAGCTTAGGTTCTAAAGATCATTATCAATCGCAATTTAAGGGTTAGTTTTGAAGGTAAGTAACCTGAGTTCGGGAAGCTGAAACCTAGATTTTTGCGTAAGCTGAAACCTGTGTTCTTTCGTAGAAGAGGCTCAAAAATGGGCTTAACCCGTACTGGGTTAAGTAGGCTTTCGGTTGCTGAAATGCTGCTGAGCGTTGTAGAGGCCAATCAATATATGAATAAATGAGCTAAATCAAGAGAGAAAGACTGAAGATGAAATTAAATCAGTCTTTTAGACTATTGGCCATCTTTCAAGTAGCCGTATGAACGGAGCCGGAACATAGAAGACAATCTTTCGAGGTGTCTGATTGCATTTTCTTCGCAACCTTGCAAACCAATAGCTGAGGCATGCGTTTTGAGAACAAGCTGGCATGTACAGCTTGATGTGAAAACTAACTACAAAGGGCTTGGCGCATATGCTTCATATTCCCAGGTAAATCTGCACGGATGGCTTCTTGAATAAAAATAGAAGGCATGGGGATCAGTGGTGTAGCTGCTACAGAATAGGTGAGGATTGTACCCTCTCCACAATCCTGCAGTGTCAGGTCAGCGGAAAAGTCACTAAAGCTGCCTCGTTCCAAGGAAAATTTGATGCTCTCTTGGAATCGCTCTGACACTCGCAGAAAGATTTCCACATCGACAGACAGCAAGAAGAACGTTTTGCGTGCAGCCTGATAAAGACGATGGGTTTGATCCGCCGTTTTGGAGGCATGTTCCAAGACTTCGCTTTTGACAATATCGGGAAAGAACCGCACCCAGCGACTATAGGTCGTGAGCTGAGACCAAATATGCGATCGCACCCGGGGTAAGTACATGGTTGCCGTTACTGCACCTCCCCAATGGGTATGAGACCGGACATCTAAAAGGATTTCACCTTGCAATAGATCAACCATTTGTTGAGGGGGGAGAAGAGCGTGAGTTGGATCAACCGCTGTAGCGGGAACACTCATAACAGGATCGCGATGGGACATACCGGTTAAACTCCTAATGGAGAAATAACAGTCAGGGCCATCATAGCTCTATTTATTACAAAATATATATTTTGTTTCACAGATTGCCTTAGGAGTGTCCTAGAAGTTATCGTGACTAGAGGTCATAAATACGCATCGTACTCTAACCTATTTGCCGATTAACTCTTAGTATTCCCAATTACCTGTAATAGGGCATCATTGGGGCTAAAATTTTATTCTTTTACATAAAAACTAGACAGAACCAGTTGGCGTTGTCTTTAACGAGGGTAAAAACGTTACGATCTCCGGGAATTGAACCAAAATGACCAGCACAATTAGTTGCAAGATGATAAAAGGGATGGCCCCGCGATAAATGTCTGACGTTTTGATCTCTGGCGGTGCGACCCCCCTTAAATAGAACAACGCAAAACCAAAGGGAGGGGTTAAAAAGGAGGTCTGTAAATTGACCCCTAGCAAAATGCCATACCATAGCAAGTCCATGCCCAATGCCTGGGCAATGGGCCGAAAAATAGGCACCACGATAAAAGCAATTTGAAAAAAGTCGATAAAGAAACCCAGCAAAAATACCGTCAGCATACTGACGATTAAGAAGCTGAGTTCGCCACCTGGTAGATTTTGCAGTGCATCAGAAACTAGAACATTTCCGCCTAAACCAATAAAGACGAGACTAAAAGCCCGAGAACCGATCAGAATCAGCATCACCATGCTGGTGATGCGCAGGGTAGACTCTGACACCTCAAACAGCCGTTTTAGGGAAAACTCACCATTGGCCCAGGCCAAAATAATCGCTCCTAATGCCCCCAATGCGCCTGCTTCTGTGGGCGTTGCAATGCCCCAAAAGATACTGCCCAAAACCAAGAAAATTAGGGCTAGGGGTGGAATTAAAACTTTGATCACTCGAAGGGCTAGCTCTTTCCCCTGAATTTCCCGGACCGAGAGGGGTAAAGCAGGAGCGGCTTCGGGTTTAAAGATGGCAACAATGATAATGTGCAGGGCAAACATCCCAGCAATCATTAAGCCTGGAATCAAAGCGCCCAGAAATAAGTCGCCGACTGGAACCCCCAGTTGATCACCCAACACCACTAGCACCACACTGGGAGGGATAATTTGCCCCAAAGTCCCAGAAGCGACAATGACCCCAGCCGTCAGCTCCTTACTGTAGTTGTAGCGGAGCATGATCGGTAGAGAGATAAGACCCATGGCGACGACAGAGGCGGCGACCACGCCCGTGGTCGCCGCCAGCAAAGCCCCCACAAATACCACGGCCAAAGCGAGTCCACCCCGAATCGGCCCAAAGAGAATACCGATGGTTTCGAGCAGTTTCTCAGCCAAACCTGATTTCTCCAGCATGGCCCCCATAAAAATAAAGTAGGGAATTGCCAGGAGCGTATTGCTCAGCATGGTGGCGAAAATTTCTTGAGGCATGGCTAGCAGATTGGGATCCACCAAAATTTCTGGATCGACCCAACTGATAGCTGTGGGTAGCATGCAAAATAAAAGGGCCACGCCACTCAAGGTAAAGGCCACCGGATAACCTGCCGACAGCAGGCCTAGGGCGACCACAAACATGGCTAGGCTTAGCCAGTTATAGTCCATGGTCGGCTTCTCCTTCTTGGCCTAGGCTGAACCGTCTCAGTTTGATCCCATTTTTAATGGCTTCTGAAATGCCTTGCAGTAAAAGCAGCACAAAGAAGATGCAAACCACAGATTTAATGGGATAACGGGGCAACCCCCCTGCATCTGGCGAGACTTCCCAAACCTCCCAGGAATTGACGATGGGGGACCAGACGTAATAGATCATCAAGCTACAAAAAGGGATGACAAAGAGTATTGACCCTAAGAAGTTGACCCAAGTCTGCCGTTTGGGCGGCCAGTGATCATAAAATGCATCGACTCGCACATGGCCATTGTGCTTAAAGGTATAGGCTGCCCCCAATAGGAAGACAAGGGCAAATAAATAAGCTTGTCCCTCAATCAGAGAATTAGAGCTCAGATTCTGGCCAATTAAATTGCCTATTTTTCGCCCCAAGGTATTCCAAACCCCAATGACGATCATCAACGGAACGAGTAGGACAGTAAATTTGCCCACGCTTTCGTTGATGCCATCGATGATCTGAGATAGTCGCAACAACTTCTGCAATCTTCTAGGGGCCTCCACAATCCATCTGAGACCTATCCTCTCAGATCACGGCCCTGAATCAGAATGCAGAGAGAAAAAAGGCCTCTGTTACTGAAATCCCCATTTCAGCCACGGAGTGGGATCGACGGCTTGACCATTCACATTTAACCCAAAGTGAAGGTGGGGGCCTGTTGATGCGCCCGTTGAGCCGACAGTGCCGATGATTTGGCCTGCTCGTACCCTTTGACCTTCTTTGACTTTTATATCTCGTAAATGTAGATATACCGTGTTCACCCCTTGGCCATGATCAATGCCAACGACATTCCCATGAATCCGGAACCCTTGGGATTCTCGACCCACAAGGCGCACCTGTCCGGCAGCTGAGGCTTTCACAGGAGAACCACCCCAGCCTGCATAATCTAAGCCCCGATGATAATCGGGATCGGAGTAATCGCCATTGTAAATCCGCTTGATCCCATACCCAGCCGTAAGGGGGCCATTATTGGGACGTCGGAACTTGCCGCTCCACAGTTTTTTAGGAGAGACAATGGCTTTAAAGGCATCCACCCGATCAAATTCAAAGTCTGTGCCTGACCCTGTACCCGGTGGCAACCAAATGCTCTGGGTCCGGAACCATTTTTTCCCGATCCACAGCACCATGTTGCGAGCTTGTTGATTTCCCGTCACGATCAGACTGCGACGACCATGTTTTTCCAAGGGAATGGTCGGTAAAAAAGCCCGCCAACGGTTGGCCGCAATGGGATAAACAGGCAGTTTTTTGCCTGCAACTTTGATGACAGGTGCTTGCGTGAGTTGCTCGCCTGGATCAGGCTTGACGGTAATGGCCAGGGTATCACCCAATCTGGGCTTTTTAGGGGTTACAGTGACGTCTAACGCGTGGGCAGATAAGGCGGCAGATAGGGTGCTCCCTACTGTAGCGAAGAGGAGAACGCTCAGCCTACGAAGATTTTGATAACTCATGCAGAGATAAACGGATGCAGTCTACAAGTACATAGTCTAGATGGCAATGAACTAGGTTCCACTAGCCGAGCCAAGACACCCCTGCTTGGGGTGTCGTTGAGTTGGGATCGACTTTGCCAGGTGCCGGCCGCTGGCGATGGGTTAAGCAGTCTTGCATGCCGCTGGATGCTGCTTGGATGCTCCGCTCAGGTAGTACCACCCGATGCATAATAAATTCAATGGTTTGCTCTTTGACCCAACCTCGGGCCACGACAATCTCTCCAAACGGCATAGCGGTGACATTTTGGTCAGCGAGGGCGACACCCACTTGGGCGTCTGTTAATAACCCTGCTTCCACTAGATATGCCCCTATCGGTTGATAAGGTTGGGAACTTCGACTGTCAACCCCCTGAGTCATGGTTCGTTTCCTTTTACTTCAAACCAATCGGAATATGTTGCTACTAAACGCTTTGAGTTCTATGTTGAGCGACCGTCTCAACGCCACAATCTTACACCTGAAGATTGTCTAAGGTTTGGGTTTGAGAAAGACGATAGCCTGCTTCCAGACAATGGTCGGCTGATCGTAATGATCGAGTAAGCAGATGCAGAAATTATCTTGCCAACGCACTTTGCCGACGAGTAAATCGTTGGTGATTAATTTGATCTCAACTTCAGATTCTTCTTGAATCAGCGTCTGAAGTTGCCGAAAACTAGGCAGTTTGACATCAAGTTCAGTTGACATTATTTTTGTCGCGAGATGGATAAAAGAACAGATAAGGCGTTGTGGAGATGATCCGTGGAGCCATTATAGAGATGGTTTATCTTGCCATGATACCCATAAAAATCTTGGCATAGACTTCCCTGACTGCCAGAGTAGTATAGAAAGACGTTGTTTTTGCCTAAGGAATGCTGATGCGGGTTGAGTTTACAAAATATCAAGGATTGGGAAATGATTTTATCCTGATCGATAATCGCCACCAAGCTCAACCCTGTTTGACGCCAGACCAAGCGGTGCAGATGTGCGATCGCAACTTCGGTATCGGTGGGGATGGGGTCATTTTTGCCTTACCCCCAGAAGGGGACACGGACTACACCATGCGCATCTATAACTCGGATGGATCTGAACCCGAGATGTGCGGTAATGGTATTCGCTGTTTAGCGCGATTTCTGGCCCATTTAGAAGGCAAGCCCCTCCAAACAGACATCACCTATCGGATTCATACCTTGGCAGGCACCATCACCCCTAGCCTCCAAGCCGATGGCCTGGTAAAGGTGGATATGGGGCCTCCCTTTCTGGTTCCCCAAGAAATTCCGACCACGTTAGGGGAAGGCACCGATCCAGTGGTGAATCAGCCCCTAGAGGTGGCGGGACAGTCCTGGCCAGTGACCTGCGTGAGTATGGGCAATCCTCACTGCATTACGTTTGTTGACGATTTAGAGGCGATTGATTTTCAAACTTTAGGCCCTCAGTTTGAGCATCACCCTGTATTTCCCCAACGCATTAATACGGAATTTATTCAGGTGATTCGCCCGGACTATCTCAAAATGTTGGTGTGGGAGCGGGGTGCAGGTCCTACCCTAGCCTGTGGAACAGGGGCTTGTGCTGTGTTAGTAGCAGGAGTACTCACAGGTAAAAGCCAATCTCAAGCCACGATTGAACTGCCCGGCGGTCCGTTGCAGATTCGCTGGGCAGGAGAGGGACAGTCCGTGTTTATGACGGGGCCTGCAGAAAAAGTATTTACAGGGATTTATGAGACGGGCTAACACCACGCTTGGACTAGAGCGGGAGCCTCAATCCCATATATTAATCAATCCTGCATCTTAAACGGATGCTAAAGACGCTAGTGGATCAGGAATCGTGTCTGAAGGGGCCTGAAATTCACCAACGTACACATATTCCAAACGCAGTTTTAGCCAGGTCACAAAGGTCGGATTGGTGGACACAATTGCGGCACAGGGCTGTGGACACTTCGCCTTGATGTCCTGCATTTCCGGCAGTTCTAAAAATGCTGGCTGCATCACCACCCAGAAATCGATCTCTTTATTTTTTTCTTTGTAGTAGCGATGACGTTCTTTGAGAACTTCTTCAAAGGGCTCTTCTTCAAAGAGATAGCGCTGACTGGCAAGGGCGTAGTGGTAAGTTTGCATGGCTTAGAGAAAGACAAATGAACGAAGACGTATCGAGGGACGCCCATCGTCATTATCTCAGCCCATCAACCGTTTTGGATAGTTGAAGATGCAGAAGTAGAAGCAGTCTTAGATTTAAGCTGTGCTTCGGCCGTTGCGATCGCAATCTGAGTTGCGGGTACTGCCGACAAATCTACAGAGATAGCGGTCACTCCCCATGCAACAAACTGGTGAATCAGCTGAGGATGTTGAACCGGAGCTTGGCCACAGATAGAGCAGGGAATTCCTAAGGATTTAGCAGTCTTGACCAATTGAGAGAGGGCGGCAACCACAGCCGGATGATTCGCGGTATATCGCTCCGTCAAATAGGTATTCTCTCGGTGAACACCTAAGATCAGTTGAGTGAGATCATTGGTGCCAATCGCAATCCCCTGCACCCCTGCTGCTACATACTCAGACAGTTGAAAAAGCACTGAAGGCACCTCTGCCATGATCCAAATCTGCAGATGCTCCAGGAGATGAGCAGCGTGAAGCCGATCTCGACAGAAGACAAATTCCTCGACCGAGCGAATGAATGGCAAGATCAAGCGTATATTTTGACAGCCTTGGTGACAAAGCTTCGCCAGTGCCTGCAATTCCAGATCAAATAGGGTTGAGTCATACATATATTGCGCTCCCCCCCGCAGTCCCAATATCGAGTTGGCGGGTTGTAACGAGTGAGCAGCATCTTGTTTACAGTCGAGGGACCGATACAGCACAGGCCGAGGATGCCAGGCTTGGACAAACGACAGTAAATGGTGGCTCAAATGGCTAACAAAGGCGTCAGCCCCCTGTTGTTGGATCCAAACCTCAGGTAATTGTCCTTGGCAAATATCGAGCAGAAACCATTCAGATCGTAATAAGCCGACGCCATGGACTGGCAGATGTAGAGCCCGCTCTAGCCGTTGAGACTGGCTCAGATTGACCCATAACTGGGTAGTTTGCAGATCGAGATCGAGGGCGGGTTTCGCAGGAGTCGATAAAGATGCCCTGCCTGGTGAGCTAGAGGAGGGGGCGGCCAAGACCTGGCCTTGATTCCCATCTAGCAACACCATTTGCCCTGACTGGAACGTCTCTAATGCACCAGCAATGCCGACCACTGCAGGCAATCCTAATTCGCGGGCCATTATGGCCCCATGAGAGGTATGTCCGCCTGTTGTGCAAATTAAGCCTGCGACCTTTTGTAACCAAACCCAGTCGACAGGCCTGACCTGCTTTAGGACAACAATTTGGTTGGCCACGATGTTAGGCTGCAGTTGACTTGGATCTTCACAGACGAGAATCGGGGCTGTTACCTGGCCGACTGCTGCGGCTAATCCGGCAGCGATTACCCGAGAGTTATCATCTAACCCGGGTTCTTCTCGGAGCTGAAGAGCGGCAGTCAGAGGTGGCAAGGGCTGGGCTGGCCTTAACCCTGCAATGTGGAGTTCCTCAGATTCTTTCCCAGAGAATATCCATTCCACTGCTTGTAACTCAGACTGTAAAGGAGGAAGCTTCTGGGCTAAATCTAGTAATTGCTCTAGTTGGAGTTGCTCAAGGACCCACGAGTCTGAAACGGGTGTCAGGATCTGCTGTACTAAACCCAATTCTCCTGGGATAGATGTTTCAAAAGGAACTTGGTAGGCACTCGTGATCGAGCCAGGATAGCGGTGCCACCGCTTTTCCTGGCGGTCATAGGTATAGGTTTCAGGTAAGATTTCGCCCATCATCAGACTTTTGCTCAGACCATGGGTCGCTTGCACCTGGATGTAGGTTTCTGTGACGGTTAAAAATCCAGATGCCTGGGCTGACGTGACGGGCTGTAATAGTAGCGCTACGCGTAATTGATCAATGGGAATCGCTCGTTCCTGCATGAGCAGGAGTGTCTGAGCTGTAAAAGTACTGTTCCAGGCTTGTTTGATGGCTGTGCCAATGCCGGTCAATGAACAGTATTGAACTGGCAACATCTCCGTCAGGAGGGGGGTAAATTGAGCCCAAGGTTTTGGCAAGGTCAAGGATAGGCACAGACGCCAGTCGTTGGATAGACTCTGCAATTCTGCTGAAGCGGTCTGCAACCACAGTGGGGGTAAAGCCGTTTGCTCAAACCTTTGGGCAATTTCTTCTGCAACCGCTTGCAGCTGGAAGGGGTGCGCTGCTCGTATGCGCAAACTTACATGGGGAAAATCACTTAAGAAAGGGGAAGACCAAACAATCGATCGGCAAAACTGCTGAAAAGATTCTGTACCGATAACTGCACTGGGCAGAACCGGCACCTGAGCATTATAGAGCTCAGCCAGCCCTAAGGCAGCGTCACCCACCCGCAGAGAGTGAGTTGTTTCTAGCTTGTTTAACCAATACAGGCTTTCCACAAAATTGTCTTGAACAGACGATCTCATCCTAGTGCAAACACCTGTTGGTCAATGAGATATAACTAAATCCATAAAGCAATATATCGATATTTTGAGTTCCAGATCGTAATATGAAAGACACTCTACTCGATAGCTTCCTAAACTATGCAGGATAGCTTATGGACTCACCAATCTAGCAACATGGTTTGGTTAAGGTGAAAAACGGTTTACTTCAGTCGCTGCAACAGCTTGTTCTTCAGTCGCGCTGTGCGATGTGTCAGCGACTTTCATTTGGACTTATATGTCCAGATTGCCGTCGTCAGCTAGAAACTTGCCAGTTAGCAATTCCACTCGCCTTTGTGGATATGCTACCGCTTCTCGCATGGGGGCATTATCAAGGGCCGCTGAAGCAATTATTGGGTCGTCTCAAGTATGACCAACAAGCTCAAGTTGCTCGTCTTTTAGGGCAACTTCTGGGAGTCACTTGGCTAGAAACTCAGTCTCACCATCGACAACCTATCGTTGTCCCTATTCCACTTCACAAAGTCAGGCAGAGGGAGCGGGGATACAATCAATCAGCGCTAATTGCCAATAGTTTTTGCCAATTTACAGGCTTAAACGTGATGCTCAACGGTTTGGTGAGAGTACGGGCAACAGCAGCTCAATTTAGCTTGTCTCCACAAGACCGTCTTACTAATGTATCTGAAGCTTTTCGAGTAGGCCCTGAGCTAGCACAGAAAAGCCGTGGAAGTAAGATTGTGCTGCTTGATGACATTTATACGACGGGTGCAACCATTAACTCAGCCGTTGAAACGTTAAGCCAAGCAGGCTTTCAAGTGGTAGAAATTGTGGTGGTGGCTAAAGCTTAACCCAGTTGACCGACGAGATATGCAGTTTCTAGACTCCAGCCAATCAAGAGGCCGATGCTGCCAAAAATGATGATGGCTGATAGGGCGACCGTAATGGGGTTGTCAGCGTTGTCAAACTTCATAATGCCTTTGTTGAAGTCAGAAGACATGGTTTTTGCTCCCTAAGGTGTTGAGGTTGTTAACTAAAGTTAACTTAACATATTTTAATTCTTGTTGCTAGTATGCCCCAACTCATGCTGTATTGCTCACTTGAGAATGATTGATGAGCAATGAACGGCCTGTAAGCGTTTTCTAGACTGATGTTTAGGAGTATTTATACCTAGGCGTTTATCGTCACTGTTCTTAAGAAAAGGGATTTCGTCCATGTTTTGGGGACTCGATTTTGTTAAGTATACTTAACAAAATCTTAGGGTTCTGGCGATGGAGCGTCCGGATTGAGGTAGGTCCCATCTCATCCCTGAAGTCGATACAATAAGTCACTGGGACTCGTGGCTGCGACTGGCTTGATGTCCTGAGCAACCCATCGCTAATTCTCATGTGTCACTCATTTCTCTATGGCAAGTATCCAACTTAGGATTTATAACGACGATAGTCAGGGAGATGGGATGTGAAAGCAGTTGTTTTATTGTCAGGTGGGCTAGACTCGTCCACTGCTTTATACAAAGCAAAAGCCGATGGGGCTGACTGTTATGCCATCTCGTTTGACTATCGGCAGCGTCATCGCCAGGAATTGGATTCGGCGGTTGCGATCGCACAATCAGCCCAAGTCACTCAACATCAAATTGTGGCCTTCGACCTCACCCTCTGGGGTGGGTCTGCCTTAACCGATACCCAAATCGACTTGCCGTCTCGTTCCATCGAAGAGATGGCGGATCATATTCCCGTCACTTACGTGCCCGCCCGCAACTCGATCTTCCTTAGCTTTGCCCTCGCCTATGCAGAAACGATTTCAGCAGAGCAGGTCTATATCGGAGTTAACCAACTGGATTACTCGGGATATCCCGACTGTCGCCCGGACTTTATCCAAGCCATGCAAGAGGTGTTTCGGTTAGGGACCAAGCTGGGTCGGGAGGGGCAGGCTATCGAAATTTGTACCCCTCTGATCAATTTGCATAAGTCTGCCATTATCGAATTGGGCAATGACCTGGGTGTACCGTGGGAGCAGACCTGGTCTTGCTACAGTGACGGTGGCGGCTCACCACCCCTAGCCTGTGGTCAGTGTGATTCCTGCCAATTACGATTAGCGGCATTTGCTCAACTCGGTTTATCCGATCCCCTATCCTATGCCACCTAACCGCAACATCGACCTCTATTTTCCTCCGATGGGGTTGATCGCCACTCCCCTAAGCATTTGCCTTTATGAAAACTGCATCCACCGCCAACTTAGTTGAGATTTTTTCTGCCATTCAAGGGGAAGGGCTTAATGTCGGCACCCGCCAAATTTTTATTCGCTTTGGGGGGTGTGATCTCCGCTGCCATTTCTGCGATAGTGCCCATACCTGGACCCCAAAAAGCAGCTGTCAAATTGAAAAAACGCCGGGCTGTCGCGATTTTGCCCGCTATCCAAATCCAGTGACCCTTCCCCAGATCCTAGAGTGGGTTCAAGATCAGGATCTGCCTGGGATGCATGACAGTATCAGCTTGACTGGCGGAGAACCCCTATTACAGGTGGCGTTCTTACAGAATTTGTTGCCTTTGCTGCGGCAACAGACCTCGTTACCCATTTACTTAGAAACGGGCGGCCATCATCCTGAAGCCCTCGATCCGCTGTTGCCCCACCTGGATAGTGTGGGTATGGATCTGAAGTTACCGAGTGTGAGTGGTGAAAACCATTGGCCTCAGCATCGTCAAAGCTTGGAATTATGTCATCAAGCCCATATCGATGTATTTTGTAAGCTCATTATTAGCGAAAAAACTGATTGGCCGGAGTTGGTTCAAGCCGCCCAGATGGTTGCTGATATTAGCCCTACGGTATTGATGTTCTTACAACCCGTGACACCCTTAACGGCGCAACACCCCGTCCAGCCACCCACCCCCGATCAAGTTTTGGCCTGGCAAGGGCAGCTCAAACAGATGGGGCGACAGATTAGGGTTGTGCCCCAAACCCATAAGTTTCTGGGGCAGCTTTAAGCCGTTTTCCCCCGCAACCAGTTTTTCAGGTCTTCTTCATTATTGAAATCTAAGAGGGCTTCACCCAAATCTTCCACTTGATTAACCGGCAAGCTACGGACCTGAGCTTCCAAGTCTGGATTAAGATCCCCAATTCGCCGTTTTAAAAGGCGAAATACCAGACTGAGGGCTTCTCGTTCGGCTCCTTGTTGTTGATTGGCTTGAGTCGTACTTGTCAGTAGATTGGTAATTCGCTCCCGCTCGAGTAAGCCCATGCGTTCCATCTCAGTTTGCAAGACCTGTTCTTCAGCAGCATTGAGATGGAGAAAAGCTTCAATAAATTGAGAGATGACTTTGACTTTCTTGGCATCTAAACGCAGGTTGGTCAGCAGTCGCAGGCATTCTGCTTTGACCACGGGGCGATCAAAGGTTTGAACGTTCATCGTAGGCATCAGTGCGGCTGCTACAGGATTGCGACGCTGCAAAAAGTCACGCCAGTTTAATCGATGAAGTTGGATGGCAACAAAGCTAAAATCCAAAACCCGACGATCGACGAATTCCACCCGATACCCATTGGTTTCCAGACGTTGAGACTTATCTGAAGACTGCAAAATAATGGGATAGATCGGTAAATTATATTTTTCATCCAGGCGAGCAAAGGTATGGAAAATACGTCGCTCTAGCTTAATGTTAGTTTCAGATGAATTTTCTAGATGTACCCAGAAGCATGATTCTTGTCCTCGTAATCGCACTTGCACTAATACATTAGAGCTTGCCTCTTGCTTGGTAGAGGCAGGAGAATGCTCTCCCTGCTCTTGAGGTTTAAGGGATTCTTCATCTTCTAGAAATCGAATCGATTTGGGGTCGATAGCGACCGCAATTTTTGGAAAGAAGAGATCGACAAATTCTAGAAAAAAGTTTTTGAGTAAGTCCCTAAATAGACGATCGCGATCGACCATCGTAAATGTCTACCCCACAACTAAATCGTATTTACCCTAACATCCTCAGGCGAGGATCTCGCTTTTCTCGCTCAAAATCAATTCGATGCTGAGAGAAAAAACAGCGAAATATACTCATACTAATTTAAAACTACGGTTCATCTTGTTAAAGACGATTCTTCGACCGTTGCTAACCCTAAATAGCGAATGCCTTCGGGGGTAATCTCAAAGCGGCAGGGTAAAAGCCCAACCCCTGTGGCCACAGCTTCCCTGAGGAGTTTTCCGTACTCTGGATCTGCCTGATCACCCGGGGCAAATGTTGTGCAATCAGCCCGATTAATAAAGAAGAGTAAGTAAGCTTGGGCTGCAGGTAAAACCGATATCAACTCTCGAATATGTTTTTGGCCGCGGATCGTAACGGTGTCTGGGAATAAAGCCTGTTTTTCGATGGCCCAAGTCGTACTTTTAACTTCGATATAGGCAGGCTGAGCGGTGCCTGTCAGCAAAAAATCAATACGGCTTTTTTCTCGACCATAACGCACCTCAGATTTGACCTGATCATACTCACCTAAGGTCGGCAAAAGACGATTTTGAAGGAGTTGTTTGACCACTAGATTCGGGATTTGCGTATTCACCCCGACCCAGGTGGGTTCGGTGTCACAAACCTCAATCATCTCCCAGGTATAGGCTAATTTGCGCTTCGGGTTATTACTTTGAGAAATTTGCACCCGGCTATGGGGGGCACACATCCCGGTCATAGGCCCGGTGTTCGGACAATGGGCGGTAACGACTTCACCCGTATCGAGTTCAATATCAGCTAGGAAACGCTTATATCGTTTGATCAACGTGCCTGCTAGTAAAGGGGGATATTGATATAGCCAGTCCGCCATTTGCGTTAACTCTCTAGGATCAGGGGCTGAACTAATTTACCGCGTCCCCCTGGTGTTGTCTCCAGTGGCAGATTTATACAGTAAAGCGCCAATGCAGATGATGCACTGGCGCTTTAGGGTAAGTAATGAAATAGGCAGACTAGCTAGCGATATACTCCCGCACTTCGCCTTTGCGACGGCGCAGATAGTCTAGGGCTTGCCGTTCTAGCTGACGAACGCGCTCGCGGCTGAGGCTTAATTGTTGGCCGACTTTGGCAAGAGACAGCTCTTTACCGTTGTTGAGGCCGAACCGGAGCATTAGAACATCCCGTTGCTGGGGAGTTAGCTCTTTGAGCAATTGATTTACATCATCCCGCAGGGCCTCAGTGGTCGTGAACTGCTCAGGAGATTGCCCATCATCTTCCAGTAGATCTCGCAACTCAGTGTCCTGATTGTCCCCCACTCTCAGGTCTAGGGAAATAGGCTGACGAGCAATGGTGAGATAATCTCGAATTTGGCTAGGCTCTAATTCTAAGGCTTCTGCAATTTCAGCAGGAGTGGCACTGCGCCCCAGCTTTTGCGATAGCTCACGCTGAGCTTTCTTGATCTTGTTGAGCTTTTCGGTGATGTGAATGGGCAGTCGGATGGTGCGAGCCTGTTGTGCGATCGCACGGGTGATCGCCTGTCGAATCCACCAGTAGGCATAGGTTGAAAACTTATAGCCTCGGGTTGGATCAAACTTTTCAACCCCGCGCTCTAATCCCAAGGTGCCTTCTTGGATTAGGTCTAGCAGTTCTAGGTTTCGCTTTTGGTACTTCTTGGCAACGGACACGACCAGCCTCAAGTTGGCTTCAATCATTTTTTGCTTGGCTTGCTGTCCTTGGTGCAGGGACAGCTCCAACTGTGAGGGACTAAGATTGGCTTTCTCTGCCCACTCCTCTAAGGAAGGTTCACGCCCTAATTCATCCATTACAGTTTTCTGCAAGTCTAAAAGCGCCATCATGGCCTGTACTTGCTTACCAAAAACGATTTCTTCCTCATGGGTCAACAACGGGACTCGACCGATCTCATGGAGATAGGTACGAACCATATCTGTTGTCGGGGACACAGAGATAGCTTGTTGCTTAGTTTTGGTATTGGACATGGACTTGAGCTACCCCCTTTAAGAAGGTGATGTTGGCATGAAGACTATCAAACTTCAAATTAGATAGTGAATGATGCAAGATGCTAATAATCGATATGGCAGATTAAAAACGAAGTCAGTATGAGTTTGTCCTTCTATACTAGGCGATTTTTTTAGGCTTGGTGATAATTGAATATTCGGTAAACCGTATTCACTAGGGCCATTGTGACCTCACCAGCCATTTCTCAGACCATCTTTGCCAATAAGCAACAAGTTGTATAAGCATCTCTACCTCTAGACTGTTCTGTAGTCTATTAAGTTTCAACGTCACTACATCCTCGCCGATAGACCTGAAAAAATGCTGAGTAACAGCTGTCAATTTTGGACCTGATGGCCAAGGGACCGCTCAAAATGCCCAGGCAAGGATATACGGCATAGAATACCCAGGACCTATGCAAATTTGCACTGTTTACTAAGGTTAGATACGAATTTCAATATTTTGACCCTATAGTCTTTGTCATCCTTGATTCCTGCCTATTAAGCTAGGTTAGGGCATGCACCCACCTCATTGGTGACTATGCCAAAGACCCGAGATTCGTATTATTATGATAAGTATCTTGAATAAGTGTTAAAAATTGACTTAATTAGTTGCCAATTAATGCCTTTTGACATCCAATACATTATTTCTAATGAATCGTAATCTTGTTCGTCGAGTGTTTACTGCCTGTCTCGGTCTAATACTGAGCTTAGGGGTATGGTTTAGCGCATCACCCGCACAAGCCTTTGAGGCACCTGAACTATTACCTGCAGAACCCACCTCCATTGTGGATCTCGCTCAGGCCCTGACTAGCACTCAAAAAAGCAAGCTAGATAAAGATCTAGACAGTTTTGAACAGGATACGGGTTGGAAATTGAGAATTCTGACCCAGTACGATCGTACGCCAGGACGTGCTGTTAAAGACTTTTGGAATCTAGATGAGAAAAGTGTGCTGTTGGTAGCGGACTCACGTGGCGGCAACATCCTCAATTTCAATGTCGGTGATTCGGTTTATCAATTACTCCCCCGTACATTCTGGGTCGAGCTCCAGACTCGGTTCGGTAACCAGTACTTCGTTCAGGAGAACGGGGAAGATGAATCGATCATTCAAGCCATCAACTCAGTTAAGACTTGCTTGAATCAAGGCGGCTGTCGAGTTGTGCCAGGATTACCCCAAGAGCAATGGATCTTTACCCTAATCACCTCTGTAGTCGGTGGAATTATCTGTGGTTTTTCGGCTCATCCTCGCAAGCCTGATCAAGTGTTTGCTTGGCAGTGGATGTTGATTTTCTCTCCTCTATGGGGGATTTGTTTCTTTTCCTTTGGCATTGGCCCTGTGATTGCCCGGACAACAGAATGGCTGCCTATATTGAGAAATGTCGCTGGCTTTTTGGTGGGGTTCTTAATTGCCTTCTTAACGCCAATTTACAAAGCACCACCTACTTCAGAAGTGTAAGTGGGGGACGCCTAAACTTTTTTATTTTCGGCATAAACCTAGATGCTGAATGGTTCTGGCTGGTTTTGAGACTAAACATCTCAAAAATCTTGGGATATAGTTGGAATCTAAGAGCATCGCATTTAGTAATTGCTTAGTGATTGTTACGAAGGCGCCTCAAACCGATCAAGACCGATTGAAAGCGATCTTTCAATCCATTACGGCTGAAAGCTGTCCCCATACCTATAACTTTCACTTACATACAATCCATTCAGATGGGCGGTTAGAGCCTCAGCAATTGGTTCAACAAGCCATTGACACGGGTATCACGAGCTTAGCGATCACAGACCATCATAGTGTGGGTGGCTATTGGAGGGCTTTAGAACTCTTGCAATCTCAGCCCCCGGACAGTGCATCATCCTTGCCTCATCTGTGGACCGGCATTGAAATTACGTCTCGGTTGCTGGAGACCCAGGTTCATATCCTGGGCTATGGCTTTGATCCTCATCACGGGGCATTGCAGCCTTATTTAGTCGGTTCAGCACCCTCGGGACATCAGGCCCAGGCCAACCAAGTGATTAATACCCTGCATGCAGCCGGAGGACTGGCTGTTCTGGCTCATCCTGCCCGATATCGACGTTCTGTAAAGGAGCTAGTCAATGCAGCTGTCCAAGCGGGCATTGATGGCATAGAAACGTTTTATTGTTATGGGAATAACGATCCGTGGGAACCGAGTCCATCTCAAACGCGAACACTGATGCGACTGGCTGACCAGCATAGCTTGCTGCAAACCTGTGGGACCGATACCCATGGTTTAGATATTCGCCGTCGCCTCTAACTGAGGCTCATCCCCATGGAAAAACTGGAATTTTCGGTTGAGGGATCTGCTGCCAGAATAGACCGCTGGCTGGCGAACCAAGTGGATTCATTGTCGCGATCGCATATTCAGAAACTGATTGAACAGGGCCATGTCCAAATCAATCATAAGATTTGCACCTCTAAGAAATATGCCCTGCAAATCGGTGACCAGGTCGAAGTGCACATCCCTGCGCCTCAGCCCTTAGCCCTAGAGCCCGAGCCGATGGATTTAGAGATCCTATTTGAAGATGACCATCTCCTTATCGTCAATAAACCTGCAGGCCTCGTAGTCCACCCTGCCCCTGGTCATGCCACAGGTACCCTTGTGCATGGCTTGCTGGCTCATTGCCAAGATGGTCAGGGCTCCACCCTCTCTGGTATTGGCGGTGTTGAGCGTCCAGGAATTGTGCATCGCCTGGATAAAGACACGACCGGGGCTATTATGGTGGCTAAAACGAATCAAGCTCATCAACATCTCCAAGCCCAGATTGCAGCCAAAACAGCGCTACGGGAATATGTAGGCCTGGTTTATGGCCGTCCATCTGCCTTAACAGGGCGAATGGAGTTTCCCATTGGCCGTCATCGATCAGATCGCATCAAAATGGCAGTCGTGCCTGAAGAACAAGGGGGAAAAGTAGCGGTGACCCACTGGCAGATTCTCCAGCCTTTGGGTAATTATGCATTGGTTAAATTTCGGCTAGAAACCGGACGCACGCATCAAATTCGAGTTCATTGCGCTCAGATGGGTTGGCCGATTGTCGGTGACCCCCTCTACAGTCGAGGGCGATCCTTAAAGGTAAATCTATCTGGACAAGTCTTACATGCATGGCGTTTAAGCCTGAAACATCCCGTTTTTCATACAGAAATTAGTGTCCAAGCCCCTTTGCCTATAGATTTCGTAAAACTACTCAACCGCTTACAGCAGCAGGCTAATCTGAAGCCAATGAACAATCTCCTCTACCCAGCGCCGACCGTGGGTTAAGGGTACTGACAGACGGGATGTCGTTTAAAAATCCATACGAAATTCGAGCCCCCGCTGGGTAAATCCGAGCTGTCGATAGAGGGTGTGAACTTTGGGCCTAGAATCTCGACTCGTGGCGATGAGTTTGTAGCAATTGGCATCTTGGGCCAGCTGGATTACCTGACGGACGAGGTCGGAGCCTAACCCCTTCCCTCTAAACTCTTCATTGACATACACATCTTCCATCAAGGCAAAAGGTTGATCGTGCAAATCATTGTGCATGAAATAGACAAATGCTCGCCCAACTTCCACATTATTCTCGGTGATGGAAAGGCGAATACCATGAGCATCAACAGTATGGAGGTCCACTTCCATATATTCATATACTGAAAAGTTTTGGATGTGCTAGTGATTAACTTTGCGTCCTTTTCCTTTGCCGATAGACGTGATTGACATCACTCAAGTTTCAGATCCGATTCGCGAAGATGGTGGCATCATGACATTATTCTCATCCTCGTAAAGGTCAGTGAATCAATGACCCATCCTCCAGTCATTGCCACTCAGCAACTGACGAAACAGTTTGGTGACAGCATTGCTGTTAACCAAGTCGATCTGCAAGTTCAACAAGGCGAAATTTACGGCTTAATTGGGCCGAATGGCGCTGGCAAAACCACTCTGATTCGCATGTTGGCGACGGCTGAAGAACCCACCCTGGGAAGTATTGCGATTGCTGGACAGACTCTTATTCAGAACCAGCCTAATCCTGATATCAAGCGGCGGATTGGCTTCCTGCCGGATGATTTTCCTCTATACGATGATTTGCTGGTATGGGATTATCTGGAATATTTTGCCCGCCTGTATTATCTGCAAGAACCAGACCTCAGCAACAGGTTGAAGGAAGTGTTGGCGTTGGTCGATCTGGACAATAAGCGCCATAGCCCGATTAGTACCTTGTCTCGAGGCATGAAGCAGCGCCTCAGCTTAGCTCGAACGATTATTCATAAACCCACCTTATTGTTGTTAGATGAACCTGTTTCTGGGTTAGATCCAGTGGCTAGAGTTCAATTCCGTCAAACCTTAAAGACCTTACAACAGCAAGGCTTAACCATTTTTATCTCTTCTCATATTCTCAGCGATTTGGAAGACTTCTGTACCTCCATCGGCATTATGCAGATGGGGCAACTGGTGGAGAGCTCAGAGCTTCGGGCGTTATACAACCGAGATCAGACTCAGCAATTGATTATTTCTACGGTGACAGATTTAGCGCCTGTTGAAACCTTTCTACAGGACCATGCATTTGTCCATGAATGCAAAGTCTTACCTGATAAACATCAAATTGCTGTGACCTTTTCGGGCACGGATGATGACATCGTTGCGTTGCTGAGATCGCTGATCTCCCACAATTTCCCAATTATCGATTTCCACCGTACTCAAGAGAGCCTAGAAGATATCTTTATTAAAATGGGCTATCGGCAAACCTCATAACTCTCTAGTCGCGTCATGACATCCACCTTTCTTAATCGAGTCGGCAACTGGAATCCCCAGCTTCTGCGAGAATTCCGAGGTCGCCTCAAGTCCCGTAGTATTGCCGCCACAATTGTGGTCTCTTTAGTGGGGCAAACCCTGTTAGGACTAGTGTTCTCCCAGCAAACTTACAAATCCGTTCTGGAACGCTGGGCAGGTTTAGCCGAAGCCATGATCTGGATTCTCCCGTTTGCGCTGTTTACTGCAGGCAGCTACTACCTGGTGAGTGATCTCAATCAAGAAGAAAAACGGGGCACCCTCAATTTTATTCGGCTTAGCCCCCGTCCCAGTCGAGGAGTTTTATTGGGCAAAATGCTAGGGGTTCCGATCTTGCCGTACCTCGCCATTGGGCTGGCGATTCCGTTGCACATCATGGCTGGGCTGAATTCGGGAATGCCGATCTTTTTCTTAATCAGTTATTATTTGCTCCTGGCAGCCGGATGTTTTGCGCTATTCAGCCTGGCAATTCTGTATGGCTTGCTCAGCAGTTCTCGAACGATTGCAGTCGGGCAACAATCTGTAGTGGCTGTAGCGTTTGCCGGGCTAACGCTTTTCTTTCTGGCTCCCCTTTATATGACCTGGAATATGGCCGTGACTTGGCGGCCTTTAGGAATTAGTGAATGGTCTGCTCAATGGAATCCTTATCCCTATGCGGGAGAAGATCAAAACGCACCGATTCAATGGTTTGGGCAAACGATCAATCAGTCTGCATTTTTTTCTCACTGGTTTACGTTATCTTTCCTGGCCATAGCTACGGCCCTGATTTGGTTGATGCTGGTCCGCTTATTTCGAAATCCCAATACGACCGTTATGAGTAAATGGCAAAGTTATGCCATTGTGGCTTTCCTAGAGCCATTGGTGTTGGGCTTCTTCGTGGTGACGTCCGATCAGGCGAACTTTGCTGAGTCAACGGCAGAAGCAGGTACATGGCTCCTTTACGCGTTTAACATAGGTCTGACGATCGTGATCATGTTAGCCCTATGTCCTCAGCGAGCCTCTCTCCTCGACTGGGTGAGGTTTCAAAAGCACCCTCAGGGAATTTTGCGAGATTTAGTTTGGGCCGATAAAAGTCCGGCTATCCTTGCGATCGCAATCAATCTCATCATTATCAATGCTCTCTATGTCCCCTGGATGCTCTTAGTGGGGGTTGAAAAAGAGACTCCTACCGTTGCTGCCATCATTGTTTTGTCTATGACTGGAGTATTACTGATTTATACAGCTGTTGTCCAACAGATTTTCGCCCTCAAAATTCGCAACCCTTATACCTGGACCATGGGAGGGCTTGGTCTCTGGATGTTGGTTCCACCGATTATGTTGTCTATTGTGAGCATCGTGCCTGATCAGGTTCCGGCCGCCATGATGATTTGGACCTTCTTAGGCTATCCCTTCAGCGATTTTGCGGAACCCATGGTCATTAGCAGTGCCCTAGTCGGTTTGGTTGCTCAGCTTTGCGTGATAGTGCTGTTGGTACGGCAGTTCCAAAATCACCTGCAGAACCTTTCTCATGCTCAAGCGCGTCCGGTTGCTGGGTAAACCTCAGAACATCACACTAAGCGCTATTGAGATGAACGCCAATGATCGAGTTCAGCATTAATAAAATATTGCACCAAGTTGCAATACAGCTGTTCGATAACGTCTGGCTCTAAACCAGCATTCTCAGCCCATTGCCGACGCTGCGCTAACATCTTCTTGAGACGTTCAGGCGCTTGGACACTGTGGGCATCAGTTTTGAATTTTGCTGCTGCTTTAACGTACTCAAATCGCTGACCGAGTAATGCAATAACTTGGGCATCCAGGTGATCAATTGCGTCCCGAATATCGGTCATGTCACGACAATCCTGGGCGTCTAGTATGGCAGCGCTATCTGCTGGAACCACTGCATCTGCTTCAATTTCAATGAGCATGGCTGGATCAATTAATGCGCTGACTTGCACCATAGTGGTAACGGGGGGATGGGCTCCAAAAAATTCCTGGTGAGCCTGGGAGAACTGCTGCCATTGCGTAATATCGGTGACGAACATACGGGTTCGTACAACGGCATGGGTATCTGTTCCCAAATCTTGTAAAGCAGCCTGGATAATCTCTAGGCATCGATGCGCTTGAGTATAGCCATCGGCAGAAACCACCTGCCCTTGAGCATCCACAGGGGCCGTTCCAGAAACGTGAATTTGATCCCCCACTTGCATGGCTCGACAGTAGCCCACCTGGGCTTCCCACGGGGCCCCCGAACTTACCCGTTGAATTGGCTGGGTCATAGTGGTTTCACCCCAATCAGGAGGGCCATTTCTAGCCACTTCCAGTAACAGTCCACATCTTCAAAGCCAATCTCTCTCAACCAGCTGAGCTGTGTTTCGACATCTAACAGTTGATTGGAAGGATCATCATCTTCTAAGGCAATGTCAAGGGCTTGCAAAAACTGCTTATGAAGTTTGGCCGTGGGTGATGCAACATGCTCTAAGTTACAGAAAATGCCTCCAGGCTCTAGGATCTCAAATACTTCTTGGTAGAGAGAGCGTTTGCGGGGGTGGGCAAGATGGTGAATGGCAAAACTGGACACCACCCCGTCAAACGTTCCTAATGGGGGCAATGGGGCCTCCAAATTGTGCTCAACAATTTTAACTTTGGCATCCTCTGCAAATCGCTGTTGTACCGCCTCAAGCATGATGGGTGAAAAATCCATCGCCACACCGTTCACATCCGAACGGTCAAGTTTTAGGAGTGCCAACAAGCGACCATCTCCAGTTCCCAAGTCTAGGATTCTCTGGGCAGACTGTGGAACATGTTCCAACAGAACAGCTTCTCCTTCGGTACGGTGGGGCAAATGATCTGCCCTAGCTAGATAACCACGGGCATGCTCTGCTGAGGTCCATTGATTAGACATGATGCACTCATCAAAACGATATGGAGAGAAACAATCGTCTCTGAAAGCCTAATAGATTGCTTTGTAGTATAATACTACAAGATATTGGTAATTACATCCCTGTAGTCAGCGAAATAATAGTAGGGAAGTGAGTATTGCTGAAAGACTGATATACCAATGTTCTTGAGCACTCAGAGGATATACTGTTCCTGAATGCTAGCCTTTCTAGGTTTTTTCGAACTAGATTGTATTACGTTGTTTCAACATAATCTGTAGCGATGCCATTGTTACTTGAGCCATTGTGGATGAGCTTTAGTGACAATCTGGGAGTACGGTATTTCCCCCAATTCAAATGCCAGAAAATTGCTACAGTGTAACAGTATTGTCACCTTTAGGTAGTTGTCAGGCAATGGAGTCCAGGATTCAAGCAGTTCAAGCCCCTTACGGTGGCGGCGGCGATGCCTATTACCGCACCCCGCCCCCTGATTTACAGTCTCTATTGCTAAAAGAGCGGATTGTGTATTTGGGGATGCCCCTATTTTCCTCAGATGATATCAAACGCCAGGTTGGCTTTGATGTCACAGAGTTGATTATTGCTCAACTGTTGTTCTTGCAATTCGACGATCCTGATAAACCTATTTTCTTTTACATCAATTCCACAGGCACCTCTTGGTATGGTGGCGATGCCATTGGCTTTGAAACAGAAGCTTTTGCCATTTGCGACACCATGTCATACATCAAACCCCCAGTCCACACGATTTGTATTGGCCAAGCCATGGGAACTGCGGCAATGATCTTATCAGCAGGAACCAAAGGATATCGAGCGAGCTTAGGCCATGCAACCATCGTTCTGAACCAGGCCCGCAGCGGTGCCCAAGGGCAAGCCTCTGATATTCAAATTAGAGCGCAGGAAGTCCTTGCGAATAAAGCCACAATGCTAGACATTCTGCAGAAAAATACCGGACAAACCGCCGAGAAGATTTCGAAAGACATGGACCGGATGTTTTATCTGTCTCCAGAAGAAGCCAAAGACTATGGGTTGATTGATCGCGTGTTGGCTAGCCAAAAAGAATTACCCACGCCAATGCCCGTCTAAGAAATGAGTCAACCTGAGTAGTAGCAAAAAGAGAGTTATCGACTATGCCTATTGGTGTTCCTAGTGTTCCCTACCGTATTCCTGGCAGTCCCTATGAACGCTGGGTGGATATTTATACCCGTTTGAGCCAAGAAAGAATCATTTTTCTTGGTCAGGAAGTAACGGATGGTCTAGCCAATCAAATTGTGGCTTTTCTCCTGTATTTGGATTCTGAAGATCCCAGTAAGCCGATTTCCATCTATATCAACTCGCCGGGTGGTTCAGTGACTGCTGGATTGGCTATTTATGACACCATGCAGCATATTAAGTCAGAAGTCGCGACCATCTGTGTTGGTCTAGCGGCGTCTATGGGCTCGTTTCTACTGGCTGCGGGCTCTCCTGGTAAGCGTTTGGCGCTTCCCCACTCCCGAATTATGATTCACCAACCCTCTGGTGGAGCCCGTGGACAAGCTTCTGATATTGAAATCGAAGCGAAAGAAATCATTCGCGTGCGTCGGCAGTTGAATGATATCTATGCCGCGAGAACAGCGCAACCCTTGGAAAAAATTGAAAAAGACATGGATCGCGACTTCTTTATGTCTGCCCATGAGGCTTTAGAATATGGTCTGATTGACCAAGTGATTGAAGAAAGACCTGCTTAACCGCATCTCAATCCATTATTTTTGTCGAGTTTGGCAGTATCTAGAAGAGATGAGCTGCCAGATTTTTTAATTAAGACAGGTATAGCAGCAAGGCTTTTTCTGAACGAAGGGTGTTGCTATAGTAATTTTCTATAATCCGAAAATAATCGGTTAGCCAATCCAGCTCTTCTGCTTCAGAAAGATCAAAAAGGAGAACAGGGGCTGACTTCCTAGATTCTCGTTTATAACGTGTTCGAAATACTTGTTCTGAAAGCAATAGCAAGCCATCTAACATGTTCCCTACTTCCTCTGTGGATAAATAACGAACTAAGCGGTGACTACTCGTATTGGGATTCAGAATCTTTCCGGCCCCCAAGGCATTGACCAAAGGAAGCCCATCTCACTGAGAGTCCATAAACATTAGGAAAGGCGCAAAATCTCGATTTTTGGATTGTTGCATCAACTCAGAATTCTTCCTGAGTTCTGGAATTGCCCATGGCTGCAGGATATGGCCAGGCACATAGCCTGCTAGCAGAAATGTGAGGACAACAAAATACTTGTGGAGATCTGCCTCTGGAGATTCCCACTCATCGAGGAACGGTTGCTTGAGTGAAGAATATGTTGAGAACTGTTGGACCGCCCGTTCCTTCGTTTCCTCAGACCATTCTCCCTGCAGATAAGACTTCCTCCAAACTGGGGCTTCTGGTAACCACTGGGCAGCAAAAAATAAGTCAGTCAGATCCGGATTTTGTTGTAAGGTTTCCAGCGTTGAAATCGAGACTGCTTTGAGGTAACTGTTTATTCCCATTTAATAAAGCAGCGCCATAATGACCACAGTGTAACCATCTAACTCTTTTTCTTGATCAAAATATAGGCATTCGCATAGGCCGGTAGGGTACTGATATGCTGCTTGAACTGATCATGACTTGGAAATACGCCAGCTAGAAAATCGAGCTGATATAAATTAGGCAAAAATGCCCCACCCGTATCCGCCAGAACCCCCATATTGAGCTGCTGAGTCCCACCCGTATTGTGCTCCAGCATGATGATTTTCCCTAGGCCAATATTGAGCACGTCACCTGCAAAAGTCACGCCCGGTCGCACTGCGATTTTTGCAGTTTTAGGACCATACCCCTTAATGGCATCCACTTGCTTGAAGTACCAGTAGCGTTTTTGTTCTCGTTGGGGCTGCCCTCGTACATAGGCAATCCCATTGTTGCGATCCACATTGAAGTAGGCCGATGAGCCATCGCCAAATCGGATCAAGATGGTGCCTTGCAATAAGGCATCTTCCAATCCTTGCCGAGTCAGGTAGGCCAGAGGAGTGACTTTCCCCTGTTCCTTGCCTCCGGTTTCATAGATACCTGTGAGGACTTCCTGTTTCGAATAGTTCTGGAAAAATTTATCAACTGCATACTCTGGTTTGAGCTGGTAAATAGGAGTATCAAACTCTGCAGTTTTTGTCCGAGATCCTTGATGGGCAAAAACTGCATATTTAGTAATTCGCAATTGATTTTGATCTGGCTGTTGTGGGTTATAGGGTTGCCATTTTACGACCTGGAAATGGGTGTTGAGAAAATTCGGATCTTTTAATCGGGATGGCCGTTGGAGTGCAATATCTTGCTCTAAGGTATTGATCATAAAGGCCAAGGTGTCTTGAATATCTTGAACCGTGACGCCACCCGTGCCTAAAATTCCTTCCCGTAATGCCGTTGAATCATTTTGACTGTGGGATTCGAAGTACGTTTTGACATTGATCAGAACGGCTAATAAATCCGCTTCATTGAAATCAACTTGATGATTGGGTAGCGTGCTGTTGCTAAAAATTTGCTCTCCTGTGACGTTGAATTGATCCTTTTTAGCTTCATCAATAACGGCATAGGGGGTGCGAGAAAACGCAACTTTTTGTTTGCGGGTGTTGCGTTTAGGGGCTGCCTGGCCTTGAGGTTTTGTTTTTTGAGGTTGACCTGTTTTTCCTGGCTTCAGACGACTTGGGGATGCAGGAGCCTGAGGAGATGAATCGGGCGCACCAATAGACGACGGTGAAGATGTTTGAGGCGACTCTTCTGGATCGGTCAAGATGATAGACCAACTGGCTGCATCCTGACTGGATAATGAAGATTCCGTCTTTTCGGCAGTGGATTGCGAAGGGGGGGCGGACGTTTGAGACTGCGTTTCGCGTTCAGCACAACTACTTAGCGTCGATAAAAAGAGGGTTAAGACTAAAAGATGAAGTTGTACTTTGAAGGGCAGAAACAAACGCATACTTCGGTTAATCCTTAAGGATTATTCTCGCAATGATGATTATTAAATGAGTGACTGAGTTGAATCGTCAAGACTAATACGCTAATTACTCACTCCAACACTCGTTTTTTTAATGTTCACAAATGACTTTACAAACTGACAGTTTGTGTCCATGAATTCTAAAAAGAATGTGCGGAGGTGCGATCGCACCTTCAGTACCCCTGTAGGATGGTTGCCAAAGATTAAACCCTAAAAATGGCTCAATATTATGGTTAATCCTAACGATCCGAACTCTGAATCAGGTGGAGTCCCTTCTTCAGAACCTGGCTCGGATCCTAGTAATGCTCCCAGTGCCGATTCTGGCCCTATTTCTGACGAGTTGTTTGATTCGTTGTCAGAATTGTTAGGAGATACCCCTGCCAATGATGAGCCTGCCTCTCTACCAGATTTAGACTCTTGGTCAGAGGAATCCACGGAACCTCCGCCTCCTACGGAAGAGCTGGGAACAACCCTTGGCGATACGACGCTTATTCAAATGGGGCCAGATGTAGAAACGCCTCCAATAGAAGAGTTGAGTGGAATTGGCGATAGTTTAGAATCCGTTGATCCGACTAATATGCCGTTAGTAGGTGAAGACGAAGGTACTCAGCCCCTAGATGCCTGGTCAGAGACGTCATCAGACTCCAGCTCTCCTGTCCTGGGTGACTTGGATTTACCTGGGAATTTAACTCCTGAGGGAGGTGAGCTGCCAGACCCCAGTCTTCCAGATATATCAGCAGCACCAACCGATTCATCTGATATTTTGTCCGATCCGTTTGCGCCCCCTCCCGTAGAGCCACCTGTCGATTTGACTCCTGTAGTCGATGAATCATCAGACCCCAATCTTCCTGATATAGCAGCATCGACCAGTGCTGGAGATACCCTCTCCGATCCTTGGTCTGAACCAGCTGCTGACGAACAATCGCTGATTACCCCGCTGAGTGCAGAGATTGAAGAGCCAACTCTGATTCAGCCCCCTGATGCTCCAACCATCAACGAACCTGTTGAAGAACCTATACCCTTAGAGTCCACGCCAGAAGAGAGTTCGTTACCTGATCCGTGGATGGATGATCTTGAGCCTGCTGGTGCTGAAGATCCCATATCAGAGATTTCGACCCCAGAAACGACCGATGTCTCAGGGCCAAATATTCCTCCTGTGGATGCCCTGATTCCTGATGTTGTGGCTGATGTGCCGGTTAGTGCTGACATACCAGCAGTGGAACCTGAGATAGAAGAACTGCCAACACCAGAAGATCAACCATTAACGGTGGGTGAAGATGTCTCCTTACCAGAAGATGCGTCGTTGCCAATCGGTGAAAATCTACCAGTGGCAGAGTCACCACTCCCCATCGATACAGAAGCTTCCCCAGATAGCGATGCAACACCTTTAGCAGCCAGCCCAGGGTTTATCAGTTCTGATATGGGAGATGTGCCGACAAGTGACGTAGGGGCTGCCCCCACTGATCTGGTTGATCCAGATGCCCCTGCAGCTGATATTCCTGCTGTGATTCCTCCGTTAGGAGAGATGACAGGCGAGAGCGTTTCTGCGCCTGAAGCGGAGGGCCTTGAGTCTATACCCGCCGTAGAAAGTGATGGTGAACCCGAGGTTCCCTCAACTCCGGTACCAGATCCTGTGCCAGCACCAGAGCCAGTGGCTGTGGGTTCAGGTCCTTCTACTGGGGCAAATGCAGGCGATTTAGGTGCGTTAAGCGGTAAATTACCCCTTAACCGTGTTCAGGTTGTTGGTTTATTGGTCGCTCTGTCAACGTTAGGCACCATTACCTATTTGGGGGTGACTGGCAATCAGCAAGACCCCTCTCTAACACCACCTTCCGCTCCATCAGTCTCTTCTTCGCCGCTGAACCCGAACCCATCGGCCAATAGCCCATCCGGTGAATCAGCAGGTGACTCACCTATTGCCAGTGCTCCTTTTGCTAGTGAAGATGCTCCGAGTACCGGTGAGACAGGGAATACGCCTGGACAGGCTCCAACTAGTCAAACAGCAGCTGTTCGGCAAAGCCCTACAGAAGCGATTGGCGGCCTAGATGCACCGGGTGTCATTCCCTCGCAGCTTGATATTTCTGATGTTCCTGAGGATCATTGGGCTTATCCTTTTATCACCAAGCTGCATGCCCAGGGGATTATTCCGGATTACCCGGATGGCAAGTTCCAGCCCGATAAGCCGGTGACGCGGGCTGAACTGGCCGCTCAAATTCAACGTGCGTTTGTCAATGAGCCCGGCCAGCGTGCTCTAACCTTTTCTGATATTGCATCAGATTATTGGGCTGCAGGCGCCATTGAAGACGCGGTCGATAAGAAATTTATGAGCGGATATCCGGAAGGAGATTTTCAGCCGGATAAGCTTGTGCCCAGATATGAAGTATTAGTGGCTCTGGTCAGTGGGTTAGAACTGGACATTCCTACTTCCCCAGAAACTAGCCTGCAGCAGTTCCAAGATCAGAGCCAGCTCCCCGATTGGTCAAAAGGAAAAATTGCCGCTTCGACCCAAGAAAATATTGTGGTGAGTCATCCTGAGCCGGGACTATTGAAGCCAGAGGCCAATGCTACTCGGGCAGAAGTCGCCGCCATGATTTACCAGGCGCTGGTTCAATCAGGGCGGCTAGAGCCTATTGAGTCTGAATATGTAGTGACGCCAGATTCTTAAGGGCTGATCACGTCAGAGGATGAAAATAAAAGGCTAATCCTAACACTGCATAGGTGGCGAGGAGCAGCGTCCCTTCTAACCAGTTGGACTGACCATCTGAGCTAATCGAATTGGCAATCAGGACTGATACGGCAACAGCGACCAATTCAAAGGGGTTAAAGTCTAAGTCCATGGGCTGACCAATTACCCAGCCTGCCAGGACTAAGGCTGGGGCAACAAACAGGGCAATCTGCATACTGGAGCCGACGGCAACAGAAACAGATAAGTCCATCTTGTCTTTCATGGCCACGGTGACGGCGGTGGCATGCTCTGCGGCATTACCAATAATGGGGAGTAAAATCACCCCTGTAAACAAGGGCGTCAACCCAAGTTGCTCAGTGGCTGCTTCTAAACTGCCCACTAAAAATTCAGATTCAACGGCAACCGCTAGGGTTGCTGCGAGTAAAACACCAATCCATAATCGCAAATTACCTGAGCCTTCTTCATGGGGCTCTTCTTCTGATTCCATGCCAGCCACTCCCACGTCAAACAGATAGGTGTGGGTTTTCATGGAGAACAGAAGCGTTAAACCATAAACTCCAATCAACACGATGGCAACGGCAATGGAAAGGTTCTGGAGAACCTGACTCTCGATGCCTTCGGCGGAGAACTTGATGGCGGTGGGCAACAAAATTGCAATGACCGCTAAGTTCATGGATGAGGCATTCACGCGAGCCACAACGGGCTGAAAGGTTTGCTCTTTAAATCGCAGTCCGCCCAGCAGCATGGACAGCCCCATCACGAGAAGGAGGTTACCCAAAATGGAACCGGTAATACTGGCTTTGACCACCTCTACCAAACCGGCTTGGAGGGCGATAAAAGCAATAATTAGTTCCGTAGCATTACCAAAGGTGGCATTGAGCAGTCCACCGGCGGAGGGACCAATGACCACAGCAATCTCTTCCGTTGCTGTGCCCATCCATGCAGCTAAAGGCACAATAGCGAGCGCTGATGTCGCAAATAGAGGGAGCGGTCCCCACTCCAGGAGATCTGCTGCAATCGAGACAGGGATAAACAGCAGTAAGACAATAAAAATACGATTTTTGAGAGTCACAATTGCAGATGAGTTGGGTTTACAAGTACATCAAAATCAATTTGGGAAAATCTAGATTTGCCTCAGATTAATGGGCGGTTATCAGGGGCATTTCGGTGTGAATTGGGCTGATCCCATAGGAAATATGAAGACTTTACCCATAATGCCCGAATAAACTCTTAAGATATCTTGCGATTTCCCCTATTCCCAAAAGGGATCGCCTAGGTTATAGCCACAGACAGGTTAGCAGGTTCTTTGCCTCCATAGGCCCTCATTCAATTACTACGTCCGGCTTCACTACATAAAGGACTCATTCATTTATTCTTTTGTGGCTTCGCTGCATCCTCACTATTCAAACTGATCTGGATGTTCGAGTTTGAAATCAAGCTTTAAGCGAGCGCTTAATGATTCCGCATCAACGCTAAATCTCTTCATCCATGGCGGTTTTTTTGATATGAATACAACCTCTTATATTCCTGAGAATACTGATCAGGAACAGTCGACTTTTAAGGTCTCTACTCCCTTACGTTCACCCACTAGTCCACTAGAGCAGGCTGAGGGCGTTTATGTGACCTTACATGGTCATTTTTATCAGCCTCCTCGGGAAAATCCTTACTTGGGCACCATCGAACGGCAATCGAGTGCGGCCCCGTTTCATGATTGGAATGAGCGAATTTATCACGAATGCTATCGCCCCAATGCCTTTGCGCGCATTTTTAATGACCAGGGCGAAGTCATCAATATTGTCAATAATTTCGAATATCTCAGCTTCAATATCGGCCCAACCTTGATGAGCTGGTTGGAGACCTATGATTCGGAGGTTTACCAGCGTATTATTGAAGCCGATCGCAGGAGCTGTGAGCGACTCCAAGGTCACGGTAATGGGATCGCACAAGTCTACAACCACATCATCATGCCCTTGGCCAATCGCCAGGACAAAGTCACCCAAGTGCGCTGGGGCAAAGCAGATTTTCAATCTCGATTTGGCCGCGACCCCGAAGGCATGTGGCTAGCGGAAGCTGCCGTCGATATGGCCACAATTGAAGTGCTGATTGAGGAAGGGATTCGCTTTATTATTCTGGCCCCATCCCAAGCCCAACGCTGCCGGTTGATACCAGGTATGGCTGGCGATACGGATACTGACACCCACCCTACTTGGGAAGAAGTTGGAGGTGCACA
The DNA here is from genome assembly GCF_000018105.1 of Acaryochloris marina MBIC11017. Classification (GTDB taxonomy): domain Bacteria; phylum Cyanobacteriota; class Cyanobacteriia; order Thermosynechococcales; family Thermosynechococcaceae; genus Acaryochloris; species Acaryochloris marina. The sequence continues at coordinate 2,327,251 of NC_009925.1, read as the reverse complement.
AATTGATCCGACCCGGCCCTATCGCTGTTATCTGCCTGATCGTGAACGCTATATCGATATTTTCTTTTACGATGGCCCCATCTCTCGGGATATTGGTTTTAACGCAGTCCTGAGTAGCTCCCAGAATTTGGCCAATCGATTAGGGCAGGCAGTACGCTGCGATCGCAAGCCGTCTCAGCTAATTTCGATTGCGACTGATGGCGAGACCTTTGGTCACCACAAACGCGATACGGAAAAAGCGATCGCCTATGCGTTTCACGAGACCTTCCCCCAACTGGGATGGACGGTGACCAACTATGCCCATTACCTCAGCCTGCATCCTCCCACTTGGGAAGTGCAGTTGAAGCCGGTGACTGCTTGGAGCTGTGGTCATGGGGTTGATCGTTGGCAAGACGACTGTGGATGTGGCGGGGAAGGCAGCCTCTGGCATCAAAAATGGCGACGCCCCTTACGGGACGCTTTAGATTGGCTGCGGGATCAACTCAGCGATATCTACCAAGAAATTGGGGGGCTGCTGTTCCAAGATCCCTGGGAAACTCGAAATCGCTATATCGAGATTATGGGCCAGTTCCCTCGGCAAGTGCAGATCGATTCCTCTGCAGCCGATCCCATTCAAGCCTTTCTCAATGCCCATCAAAATCATGAACTGACAGCAGATGAACGGGTTGATGCCTTGCGCTTATTAGAGATTCAGCGTCATAGCTTGTTGATGTATACGAGTTGTGGTTGGTTCTTTGCCGAACTCTCAAGGCCCGAGGGGGTACAAATTCTCCGATATGCAGCCCGTGCAGTTGACTTAGCTGCGGATGTTGCAGGGATCAGCCTAGAGCCTGAGTTTATCCAGCGCTTGGCTTTGGCCCCTAGTAATGTCGCTCTATTCGAGACGGGAGCGGGTGTGTACCAGCAATTGGTAATTCCCTCTCAAATCGATGTCCAGGCCGTTGCCGCCCACTATGCCATCACCTCTCTGTTCAATCCCTATCCCCCTCAACATCCTTACTTTTCCTACCAAGCCGAGCAGATAGATTATCAAATTCAGCGTTTAGGCTCCCTTTCCCTAGCCATTGGCCAGCTGCAACTGACCTCCAATGTCACTTCTGAATCGGAACATCTGGTATTCTGCGTGCTTCACCTGGGCGGTTGGGACTTTCACTGTGGGGTCCAGCTGTTTAGTGGTCGCAAGCATTATTGCGAGATGAAAGCCAAGCTGTTTAATACCTTGCAACAGGCTAGTGCCACTAATATCGTGTTGGCCATCTCAGAGACCTTTGGTCATCAGCACTATGGCCTCCATGACCTCTTGCCAGAAGAGCGCCATCGGATTATTTCTCTTCTGTCCCAAGAGACCTTAAGTCGTCTCAACCAGCTCTATACCCAGGTCTATCGAGATAACTATGGGGTTTTAATGGCCTTCCAATACGATGACCTGGAAGTGCCCCCCGAATTGCTGACAGCCGCTCAAGTTGCTCTCAACCATCGTGCCTTAAATACCCTTAAAAGCTTGGAGAAGGAGATGAGCGATCCAGACCTGGAAACCTCCCAGGTGGGTGCCAGTGATTTGGCAGAACTGGCTGCGATCGCAACTGAAGCTGAGCAAGCTGGATGTCGCCTCAAATTGGATGCCGCCTATCCCTTACTCGAAGATTTAATTCTCCGTCTGCTCTGGCAACTGTTCCATCACGTAGATGTGGACTTATCTCCCCATCGGATTCAGCGTCTACAAACCTTGCTTAATCTGGTCCATCAACTCCAGCTTGATATTCATCTCGATCGGGCTCAAGAACTCTATCTCCGTTGTCTGCAAGAGCAGATGACCCTTTTGAATCACAGTCAAGCCATCACCCAGGCTCAATTGCGAGAGCAAAACAGCAACGATCAGACGCTATCTCAGGAGCAGCCATTATCGATGGTGCAAATGCGTCAGTTGCTCCAGTTGGGTCGCAAGCTAGCCATTGATGTGCAGCCATGGTTGGACAGCTATCAGTAGTTCTTACTCTACGGATTGACTCGCCGGCACAATGGATGAGGGGGTGGATTGGTGAAGCTGTAAGGCACTTTGCTGTGTAGTATGTAATTGCCAGATCGCTAATCCACCCACCAGAATCGTGCCTGCTAAGGAGCCCATCAAAACCTTGTTTTGAGTTTTGAGTCGGCGAATTTGCGTGGCCTTTTGCTCCATCGGCGTTGGCAAAGTCGTAACTTTGAACGACTTCATCAGAACCTTGTTTTGCGCTTTTCCGCGACTCGGTTGACTGATGTCTTGTGCTTTTTGCTTGGGTGCAGTCTCGGTTTGTTTGGAAGTTGGCAACTCTGCGGATGAGGGTGGATTCTCTAAGACGGCCTCAGGTTTGCTGGAAGTGGCAGCTTTGACTGTCTCTATAAAGGCGCTGGTTGTTTCAGTTTCCTTGTCTTGCGTCGTCAGCGTTCCGTTAGTGGGTGAAATAGATGGCAGTGGATCAGCGGCATTCTCCTGAGCGCGTTGTGATTCAGCCTGTAAACCATCAACAGAAGAGGCCATCACCTGATGCTGGTCGTCCTGCCAGCTTGTTGCACTATTCGTGGGAGCTGTGGATTGATCAGGTGTTTCCGCTTGGTGGGGGTGAGCCGTTTCTACCGATGGGGTTGATTCTTTTAAGGTAGAAGGCTCATCTGATTGACTGCTAGAAGATGGATGATCTGGAGATGGGGTTTCTGTCGAAACTGGAGCGACTTCAACTTGAGAGGCTGCCTCTTGTTGTTGAATGGCTTTGGCTTGTGGGGCAGGAAACGCGACCTTTCGCTTGAGCCAATTGACGATTAATTCAGGACAATTTTTCTTGAACCAGTAATAGCCATAGCGTTTAGCGATGGGCTTCGACATCCCCGCCAGGGTTTTAGCGAATTGGTTGATGGAGTCGTTTTGAACTTTCTTGTTAATGAAGTTAACGGCCCCTACCTCGTAAAGGCACTCAATCATCAGCTTGATCGTGGTTTCTTCATTTTCAGTTAAATGTTGCAGCAGGACTAATACATCCTGCATGCGCTGCTCCTCCCGCTTTTTTTCTTCGGGGCTTTTAGACACCGTCATAGACTTGGTTCTGGAATGGAGAATGGGGATATCGTTATTATGATCGGCACAAGAGTGATCCGTAAACTGACCTCAAGATAGAGAAGGCGGCTGACCCCAGATCCAGTTCTTTAGACCCCAAACCAAGAGCCTATCTTTAGGATTCCCAGAAGCCCCAGAAACTCACGGATATCCTCTAAAGGCCCTTTCGTTTATAGGGAAAAGTTATCATCAAATTCCTTGCGGGTCATCGGTTGTGAAACGATGAGCCCATCCCCGGATAAAACCTCTAAGGGCTCTCCATCAATGGAAATCCAAATGGCTTCCTTGGGATTCAAACTGCTGGCAGTGTAAACAACTTGGCCGAGACGAGCTTGCATCGATTTGGTCCCGCCACCAGTTGTGAACTCCCTCGATAAATCAATGCGAATCCCATCCTCTTGCAATTTCAGGCTATTCAGTTGAGTCTTTTCAGGAATTGCATTTGTCTTATCAGTATTAGCAGGTCCTTCCAGTAGCCGTTTGAAAGCAACGACTAATTGTTCCTCAGACGTGGCATTTTCCAAGTTATCTAGGGGCAGTTTGGTGGGTTCCAGCACCAGCTGCTCTTGATCTTTATAGGCAACCCAATAAACCGCAAGCTCAGGGTTCGCAACGGGCGGTTCAGGATCTGTTTGGCCGGGTTGAGGAGAAGCTGTAGGCGAAGGACTCGTTTCTGTGGATGTCTGTTGGGGTTGACAGCCAGATCCTCCTAATACTAAGGCAACGCCAACCAGCCCTCCCCAGAACCGCCTACTTTGGTACCGTAGTTGTGCCATTTTTGGACTTCATCCTCTATGAATACATCTAACTAGATCAGGAGAACAGGGGGCCATCCAGTCTAGCCTAACTCAAGGAATCTAATCTGGGTTTGTGGGTGGACACTCTAGGAGAATGACACCGTGGTGTACTCCATAACTCAATGCATGCAATTGGAGAAATGGGTTGAGTAGCGCTTGAGTTTAGATAACAGCAAATGTCAGCACTATTGTCCCAGGATTAGCCTCTATAAAGACGAATTTACAGAGGCTTAAGTTCCAAAAGTTAGGACTTCTAATAGGAGTTAATCAGGACAGAATCCCTAAGTAGAAATGGCTTTCGCTAAATATTCTTTAAGGGTGGGTAAAACCTGATCTAACGCAATTTGATGCGCGTCGTGGGTGGCTCGTTCTACCATCTCAACGTTGCCTTCCTTCAAGGATCGTCCCGTCACAATTCGATAGGGAATTCCAATTAAGTCAGCGTCTTTGAATTTCACCCCCGCTCGTTCTGTCCGATCGTCTAGCAAGGTTTCTATGCCTGCAGCATTGAGCTCGCTGTAGAGTTTTTCAGCGGCCTCTACCTGGTCGCTATCTTTCCCATTGGGAATAATAATGATGGCGTGATACGGTGCGATCGCAACTGGCCAGACAATCCCATCTTTGTCATAGGATTGTTCCACAGCAGCTTGGGCCAGACGAGAGACCCCAACGCCATAGCAACCCATCACTAATGGCTGTTCTTTACCCGCTTCATTCGTATAGGTCGCCCCTAACGCCTGGGAGTACTTCGTACCTAATTGAAAGATATGACCAATTTCGATGCCTCGAGCAGTTTGTAGGGTTTGCTTGGGATCGTGTACCGCTCGATCTCCCACCTGAGCTGTGCGAATATCCACCACATGTTTGGGTAAAGGAATATCTGTTTTCCAGTTGACCCCGACTTGGTGGATGCCAACCTCGTTAGCCCCCGTCACAAAATTCTTGAGATCGACTGCTGTTTGATCGACTAAGCGAACAAACTTGCCATGCACCTGTTTGGACTTTTGAATATAGCTATCTGCTAAATCAGGGGCAATATACCCCAGGGGTAGAGGCTGGCTCGCCCATTTGGTTCCTCCTTCCGCAACAGTGAGAGCAATGAGAGCTTTGCCTTTCACCACGTCGCCTAACTGGACCAACTCATTCTGTAGTTTCACCTCATTGACGGATTGATCGCCCCGCAAACTGACTAAAGCCAGAAGGGTTTGACCATTGTCATAAACCGCTTCGTAGAGCACCGTTTTGACAACCTGAGTCGGCGAGCATTGCAAGCAATCACAGAGTTTGGCAATGGTATCTGTCTTGGGCGTTTCTTTCTTTTCTACGGACTTGAAGGAAGAAGGCTGAGCATCGGCAGGTCGGGACACTGCTTTTTCTACATTGGCCGCATATTTACCATCGTCTGTGTAGAGAACCTCATCTTCCCCAGCTTCGGCCAATACCATAAACTCCTGGGACCCAGAGCCGCCAATGGCTCCAGAATCAGCATCAACTGCGCGATACGCTAAGCCAGATCGTTGGAGAATATTGCAGTAAGCATCATGCATCTTACTGTAAATAATTTTGAGATCGGCTTCGTCCGTGGAAAAAGAATAGGCGTCCTTCATAATGAATTCCCGTCCTCGCATCAAGCCAAACCGAGGGCGAATCTCATCACGGAATTTGGTCTGAATTTGATAAAGGTTCAAAGGAAGCTGACGGTAGGAGCGAATCATATCCCTGGCGACCGCAGTAATCACCTCTTCGTGGGTCGGCCCTAATCCCAACTCCCGGTCCTGGCGATCCTGGAGGGCAAACATAATCCCTTCTGCTTGCGTATAGGTGTCCCATCGACCTGATTCTTGCCATAACTCAGCGGGCTGAATTTGGGGCAGCAAACATTCCTGAGCCCCAGCTGCATCCATTTCTTCCCGGACAATCTGAGACACCTTTTGCAACACACGCCACATCAACGGTAAATAGGCATAAATCCCACTGCCTACACGGCGAATATACCCGGCCCGCAAGAGTAATTTATGGCTGGGGATTTCTGCTTCCGCTGGGTCTTCTCGCAGCGTCACAAACAGCATTTGAGATAGCCGCATGGTGTCCTCTTAAGCTTCAGTTTTGCCTTATCAGTCTAGACGATTAGACTATGACTTTAACCTTGTCTTGTTATCAATCCCAGTTTTGCCAAAATCAGAGGTATTCAGTGTTGTACAGTTACAGTTATGTATAACGAAGAAGATCTTAGCCTCCTAGATGACGAGGACAATCTAGAAAGTCCGTTGGATCACATGGCCGCCGTCGATGATCCGGCGGCAGAAGCGGCGAAACCCGATGTCGAGGAGATGCTGCAATTTTTGGCATCGACTGACGTGACCCAACGCATGATCGCAGCGAGAGCGTTTTGTGAGTTGCAAGACTCGAGAGCCATTCCCCATTTGATTCAATTATTAGCTGATGCCTGTCCCTTAGTGCGGGTGAGTGCAGCTTATGCTTTAGGGCGTAACCCTAGTGATACGGCTGTTTTGCCCTTGATCCATCAATTCAATCAAGATTGGAATGGATATGTTCGTAAAGGTGTCGTTTGGGCCTTAGGCAATTGCCGAGATCAGCGCGTTCTTGATCCGTTAGTGGATGCTCTGGAGAATGATATTTCAGCTGTTCGCCTCTGGGCTGCCAGTTCCCTAGGACAACTCTCCGAAATTAATGCTGATGTCGCTGCCGCTGCCATCCCTGCGGTGCTCCATGCCCTGCAAACAGAATCCATGGCACCCGTGCGGAGTAATTGTGCTTGGTCTTTAGGGCAATTAAGCAAAGTACTTGCAAGGGGAGATCTCTATAACCAAGCGATTGCAGCCATGATCAAGGCCCTCAGTGATGAAGATCTCGGTGTTCAAGAGGATGCCAAGAGTTCTTTACTCAAGCTTGGAGATCCAACAGGACTTCAGGCCATAGAAGAATTAGAGAGTATGGGGTTGTTGTAAGGTATCTGCCATCTCCCCCTGCAGTAAAGAATTAGTGACCGCGAGCTCGGGGAATGTCTGACCGTCGTGGATGTTGCTCCCATTGCGTGATACCGCGAGGTCATGGTTGTTAATCACGGCTCCATTAGGGGTAATCGCCTCCATCATCAATGTGAGGAAATCAAATAAGCGATTAATAGACTCGTGATGACCGTATTGTTGAGGATCAATACTGGGTAACGGCTTTGCTAAGGGTTGACCATCCTCAGGCTCTAGCATCATGTAGGTTTCTTCATAGACTCGCCAAAGATCTAGCTGCAGGCGTTCCTTGTCAATGCTGGTCGCGATAGCCAATCTCAGCAAAACAGTGCCATCTGGATTGTGTTCTAACCGCTGAATTTTGACGGGTTGGCAGTCGGGTTGGATTTGCAACCATTGGAGACTGTACGTTAGCGCGGCCCAATGGACATCCTTAGGTAGCCCCAAATTAAGGGTGGCTTGAGCTTCAGTAAAAAAGGTTTTTACGTCTCCAGGCTCAAAATAGCCTTGTTTGGGGATGCGTTCCTGCTGATTGTGGCGTTGATAGGCATAGTCACAGACAACATCTACTAAAGTGGTGGTGGCATTAGGGCTGATATCTTCTATGCAAGCCCCCGTCAGGGTAGCCGCGGCAAAATTAGTGCCAAATAGACGACAGCGAGTGAAGTTGACGTCCCGGAGATTCGCTTCCTTGAGCACCGCTTGCTGCAGATCGGCATCACTCAGATCGACGCCTGTTAAATTAGCGGAGGACAAGTCTACTTCACAACCATCCACTCGACTAAAGTTTGCTTTTACGCATTGTCCGTTCTTGAAATTTGTATTGCGTAAATCAGCGCCTCTAAAATTTGCCTCAATCGCAATGCTTTTACCTAAATTGGCATCTCGTAAAAGGGCTGAGCTTAAGTTAGAGAAACTCAAGTCTGTTTTGCTCAAATTAGCGCCTTTTAAATTAGCCCCCTTTAAGCTAGCTTCACTCATGAAAGCCCGACTTAAATTGCTCTGTTGCAATTGGGTTGAGTCTAACTTTGCCTGGGTCAAATTGGCCTTAATCCCGTTGGCTTCTGATAAGTCTGCTTTACTCAGATTGACTTGTCTTAGATCGGCATAGGGGAAGATAACCTGAACCATACAGGCTTCAATCAAAATGGCTTGGTAGAGGGTTGCTTCAATGAGCGTGGCACCCTGTAACCGGGCAAAACTTAAATCTGCTTTTGTTAAATCGGCCCGACTAAAATTAACGCGACTGAGATTAGCTTCGCTTAAGAAGGCATCACTGAGATCACTACCGGCTAAAAAAGCACCGCTCAAGTTGGCCAAGCTGAGATTGGCCCGACTCAAATTAGCATTGATTAAATTAATATCTTTTAAATCCTGTTCACTCAGGTCTATACCACTTAAATCTGGTTTGACCCTAGGATTTTGTTTACGCCACTGATTCCAATGATTAACACCACGTTTAATCATACGGACATGGTTAGTATTGGCCATAGCGGGGGATAAGCAAATAAATAGTCATCAATGTCTTTAACCTCTGTCTTTTGATCCTGTGGATTGACTAGTTGTCATCCCCCGGTTAACCACAGTCTTCAAAATAGTTGTATCTCAATACTAGCCGTCCTTTTAAAACCTCTAAATTAAGTCTAGCTAGTATCTATATGTAATATAGATCACAAGTCTATTTTGCCCTATTTTTATATTTTTCATTCATGTTTAAGGTGTAGAGGCTTGAATTCAGCGCTTATCGCCTAGTCCATAGGGCAAACGTTGCTAGCATTCCCCTATTAATCACTTTTCATCTCTCTTTAAGCTTCTCCCTAGGCTAGGGTAAGGAAGTTAGATTACAGTAGTGATAGCTTCGAGACGTGGTTTCTTTGGGCATCTCTCAGATCGTTTTTATGGCCGAGCCCTTAATTGAACTCAAAGGAATTTCTAAAGCCTTTGGTAAACATGTGGTGTTGGATGGGGCTGACCTCACGATTTATCCAGGGGATGCACTTGCGATTTTAGGCCCTTCCGGGACAGGGAAATCAACGATACTCCGAATTATTGCGGGTTTACTGGCACCGGATAAAGGAGAGGTTTATATCAATGGCAAACGCCGTTGTGGGTCTTTAGATAATTTCGATAACCCTATTCGCATGAGTATGGTGTTTCAACAGGCAGCGTTATTTGACTCCCTGACGGTTGAAGAGAATGTTGGATTTTTCCTGTACCAGAATTCTTCTTTGCCGAGGCAGCGAATTCGAGATTTAGTGAACGAGAAATTGGAAGTGGTGGGTCTGCCAGGAATTGGCCACCTTTTTCCAGCAGAACTGTCTGGGGGTATGCGAAAACGGGTGAGCTTTGCCAGAGCCATTTTGGATAATCCCGATGATGACTTAGATGATCCTAAAATTTTGCTCTACGATGAGCCCACAGCAGGTCTTGATCCCATTGCCTCCACGATGATCGAAGATTTGATCTTAGAACTGCAACGCTCTTCTGGTTGTGAGACCTATGCCATTGTTACCCACCAAAACAGTACGATTCGTCGTAATGGCAAACGCTTGGTCTTGCTCTATCAAGGTCATGTGCAATGGCAAGGCATTTGGGATGAAATCGAAACGTCTGATAATCCCTATCTACAGCAATTTATGAGTGGAAGTGTGCAAGGCCCCATGGATTTGGTGGGAGATTACTTGTAGCGCAAAAGAATGCCGAGTAATAGTTAGCTAAGGTCACCGGTGAGGGGCAGTATGAGAACGCGAGCGGTACGAGAAGGGACAGTGGGATTGCTAGTCATCTTCGGTCTAGGACTCGTAACGAGTTTAATTTTTTGGGTGCGTGGTTTTAATTTTGGGGGTAGAGCGTACACCTTACAAGTTGAGTTAGCAGACGCTTTGGGGTTAAGTATCGGTAGTCCGGCTAAGTTTAGAGGGGTAAAGGTCGGTCATATTACGCAAATGCGGCCTCAGGCCAATCGAGTGGTGGTGGAAGTAGAAATTACGTCGAGTACCGTATTGATTCCTCGGCAAACCAAGGTTGAGACGAGCCAGTCAGGATTTGTGGGGCAGGCTGCATTAGAGTTTCGACCGACTGAGGTTGAGTTCAGCGATGCCTCTGTAGAAGATTTAAGCCCCTTTGAGCCAGACTGTGACCCCCGAATGATCCTCTGTCAAGGGGATCGTCTGGAGGGCGACTCGGGCAACAATTTGGAAGAACTCATTCGCGCCACGATGCAGATTGCGACGCAATTAGGAGGCACAGACTTAAAGGCTACCCTCAATAACTTATCTCAGGCTTCCAAGGATATTAGCAAGCTCAGCAAAGATACAAAGGTTGCCTTAAAAGACGTGTCCCGTGCTGCCCGCAGTGTAACCCAACTCAGTTTGGATACCCGTAAACAACTACGACAGTTTGGTGTTGCTGCTGAATCAGTAACGGCAGCAGCGCAACAGTTCGATCAATTAGGCGGTGAAGTGAATACCCTGGTAAAGGGAAACAAAGGCACTTTAGTGACTTCTCTACAGAATTTGCAAGAGACGAGCCAAGAACTGAAGGTAGTGGTGACTCGATTGAGTCCTCTGCTCAGCCGGGTTGAGCAAGGCAAGCTGTTAGATAACCTAGAAACCTTAGCGGCGAATGGTGCTCAGGCCTCTGAAACTCTCAAGCTCTTGACGACGGATGTGAATAACCCAGCCACGGCATCGGAGCTGCGCCAGACTTTAAAATCAGCTCGAGAGACGTTGGATAATGCTAGCCAAATTACGTCGGATCTCAAAGACATTACCGGCAATGAAGAGGTGAGGCAAAATTTAATTCGTTTAATTAACGGCCTCGGTAAGCTGCTGTCTTCTAGCCAGGATTTGGAACAACAAATGCAAGGGGTTCAAAAAGCACCACTCACGTCTGCTTTTTCTCAATCGGATGCTCCATCGACTCCCTCCCAAAATTGACCAATTTCTGACCGTCTGCGAATGTTACGGTGAAAGAGATCTCTATTCCTCTCAGCTGCAAGAACCGTATTGCTATGTCTTTTGATCGCTCACAGTGGACTGCCGTGATTACCGGTGCGATCGCACTGCTTTTGGGAGTTGGATATCTGGTATTAGTCCAGCTACTAGACGCTCGGGGGGAGATGCTACCAGCCCCGATGGGTACCCTTCGGTTGAGCTGGAATGCCTGTTCTCACTGGATTTTCAGTGGGGAGAGTCAGGGTTGGATATTGTAAATCCCAAGGCTGTTAGCTATATTAGTAGTAGGTGAGATATCCCTAAATTATTAATTGACAGCCTTTTAACTTCATTAATCCAACTTTTCTATCTATCCAATTCGTGCAGTGACGCACCCCCCATCAAACCCTCTAGAACACAGCTATGGGATTAATTGAGTGATTGCTTCTTCGCTTCCGCCCAGTGCCCACCGATGGCAGCAAGTCAGTTTCGCATCAACCCTGTATCTTTGTCCAATCTTAGACTGTCTCCTTGCAGATATACCGATAGAGGAAGAGGCAGAACTCAGGTTAGGCTTGCAAGAAGCACTAGTTAACGCAGCGAAGCATGGAAATAAGTTGGATCCTTACAAGACCATCTTTGTGCATTTCTCGATCAGTCATTCCCAGGGCTGGTGGATTATTTCGGATCAAGGCGCAGGGTTTACGCCTCCAGATCAGTGCAAAACGCCGCCCCCTCCACAAAAGATTCCTGATGAAGGCTGTGAATGTGGTCGAGGTTTATATATTCTCCATCAGATTTTTGATCAAGTGTATTGGAACGGTGATGGTACGGAGCTGAGATTGTTCAAAGCAATCAAATCTGAGGCTGATAAACAGCTCGCTTGGCAAAATTGAGCCATTCATTCTTTCGATACTGGGTGGTTGAATAGGGCGATGGCTTGATGAGGATGGGATTGTACCTATTAAAAACATCATAATTAGGTATAAACGCCGTTCATTAATAGCTCATGTATGATGGAGGTCGGCAACCACAATGCTTCTATCTTTAGCCTATGACTTCCAGCCAAACCCGACGTTTTGCGCTGACCACGCCGCTCTATTACGTTAACGATTTACCCCATATTGGCAGTGCCTACACCACGATGGCTGCAGATGCGATCGCAAGATTCCATCGCTTACAAGGGCATGAAGTCTTGCTGATCACGGGGACAGATGAGCATGGCCAAAAAATTCAGCGGACGGCTGAACAGCGGGGTAAAGCGCCACAAGACCACTGTGACGAAATCGTTGCTGGGTACAAAGATTTATGGCAACGCCTCAATATTCAATATGATCGCTTTAGTCGCACCACGAGCCCTCGCCATGGTCAGATTGTGGCCGAGTTTTTTCAGCGGGTGTGGGATAAAGGTGACATTTGTCAAGGACATCAGCAGGGCTGGTATTGTGTCGGTTGCGAAGAATTTAAAGAAGAGCGCGACCTCCTCGAAGACAATCACTGTCCGATCCATAAGCGGCCGGTGGAATGGCGAGACGAGCAAAATTATTTTTTCCGGCTGTCGAAGTATCAAGACGATCTACTTCAGTTATTTGCGGATCAGCCTGACTTTATCCAACCCACCAGTCGCCGGAATGAAGTCCTCAGTTTTGTCGAACGGGGGTTACAGGACTTTTCCATTTCACGGGTGAACTTGGATTGGGGATTTCCCGTACCGGCAGACGATCAGCACACCTTATATGTCTGGTTCGATGCCCTCCTCGGCTATGTCACAGCGCTGCTCGATGAAGATACAGAACCGACCTTAGATCAGGCCCTCAGTCAGTGGTGGCCCATCAATCTCCACTTAATTGGCAAAGATATTCTGCGGTTTCATGCAGTGTATTGGCCAGCAATGTTGATGTCGGCAGATCTGCCTTTGCCTGATCGGGTATTTGGTCATGGTTTCTTGACTAAAGATGGGCAAAAAATGGGGAAAAGCCTGGGGAATACCCTCGATCCCGTTGAATTGGTCGACCGCTATGGAACGGATGCGGTTCGATACTACTTTTTAAAGGCCCTCGAGTTCGGTCGGGATGGCGACTTCAGTGAAACTCGCTTTATTGATGTCGTCAATGCTGATCTGGCCAATAGCCTAGGCAATTTACTGAATCGCACCCTTAAAATGGCCGTCAAATATTGTAATGGCCAGGTTCCCGATATTGATATTCAGAGTATTCCGGAGGATCATCCGTTGGCCCAACTGGGTCGAAAAGCGGGCGATCAGGTCGCAAAAGCTTACCAAAACTTAAATTTTAGTCAAGCTTGTAATATTTCTTTGGGGCTTGTCAAAGCTGGAAACCAGTTCATAGACGAGCAAGCACCCTGGTCTCTCTATAAAAAAGGGGAACAAGGCTTAGTCAACGAGATCCTTTACACCGTTTTAGAATCGGTTAGACTGTCAGCATATCTGCTCACTCCGGTTATTCCTAACCTCAGTACACAGATATATCAACAGCTAGGGTTCAAGCTTGATTTGAATGTTAATCATGATGGGGATGAGACAACATTACATTCTATTCATAGCAACTGGGGAGGGTTGCCCGCTAACCAAATCTTAGGCACACCTCAACCCGTCTTCCAAAAATTAGAGCCTTTACAAGCTGCAGCACCCTAGCACTTTGCCGTCTTCACTTGAGGATTGTCTCAGGGTTACTGCACTGGTTTAGTCAATATATTTTAAAACCTGACATCATTTAAACATCCGAGGCTTTAATTTCCATGATTATCAATCCAGATATGGACCAAGACTCTGTGTTTTCAGCAGAGCAAGTACTTGAAAACCGTGGGCGTATCGCTATTTTCATAGATGGGTCTAATCTTTTTTATGCTGCTCTGCAGTTGGGCATTGAGATTGACTACACCAAATTGTTATGCCGTCTGACCTGTGGTTCACGTTTATTGCGGTCCTTCTTTTATACCGGCGTTGATCCGACGAATGAAAAACAGCAGGGTTTCTTGCTGTGGATGCGCCGCAATGGGTATCGCGTCATTACAAAAGAGTTAGTCCAGCTGCCGGATGGTTCTAAAAAAGCCAATTTGGACGTTGAAATTGCCGTCGACATGATGTCGTTGGTAGGTTGTTACGATACAGCGATCTTAGTCAGTGGAGATGGCGACTTAGCCTATGCCGTAGATGCCGTTAGTTATCGAGGCATTCGTGTAGAAGTTGTTAGCTTGCGCTCCATGACCAGCGATAGCTTGATCAACGTTGCCGATCGCTACATTGATCTGGAAGGCATTAAAGGCGATATTCAAAAAGCCTCCCGTTCCGGTTATACCTACCGTCCTTTATCAGGGATTACGATTGCGGAGCCAGAGACCGAAGATATCGTTGATCCTGCCTTTGATTAATTGGTTGTTTTGACGAGACCCTGTGCTGCCAGAGATGGAATTGATATTTCTCTGATTGGCCTGCTCAGTCTCATTGTTGTAGGCTGTGCGCCTGTCAGACCTGGGCTTCCTGTTCCTAAGCAACCTCAAACCTCTCTACATCAGGCTATTTTCAAGCGCACTGACCCGACTGGGCAGCTTTTGTGGCAGATACAGGCTGAAAAAGCCGAGGTGCTTGACGATGTCGTTCAGCTCCAGCAGATTCAAGGAACTTTCTATCACCAGCAAGAACCGATCTATTCTCTGCAAGCCCCCTATGGTCAGGTTCATCAACAGTCAAACTTTATTCAGCTTCAAGGACCACTTCTCGTTAAGGATGTACGAGATCGCACCACCCTGCGCAGTCAGCGTCTGCAGTGGCATCCCAAGACGGGCCAGCTGATTGCTCAACATCAGGTTCTCTTACAGCATCCCCATTTTGAAATCAAAGGGCAGCGATTTCAAGCGTCTACTCGGACCCAGCAGTCTCGGTTATCAGGCACGGTTACGGTCAAGTGGCTCGAACGAGATTTACAGATGCAGGCTCAGGAAATTAGCTGGTTCCCGAGGAAAGAAACCCTGGCGGCTCACAGTGTGATCCCCGCCAGTGTGACGATGCGACCCAGTGCAAATCAGCCCCTCACTTCAAACCGTTGGCCACACGTCCAATCTCAACGAGTGGAGTTGTGCTTGCCGTCTCAACAACTCGTCTTTGATGAGGCCGTAGAGATGCACATTGCCGATTCTAAAATGCACATTAAGAGTCCCCGCGTACTGGTGAGCCTGACAGAAGATCAGTGGCATAGTCCCCAGGGTATATATATTCAATATCAAGGCATTTCTGCCCGGGCGAAACAGGGCTGGTTGGAACCGTCTCGAACCTTGCGTTTACAACATCAGGTTCGGGTGAAAGGATTGCCTCAGAACGCTCAGCTGCGAGCCCAGACACTGACCTGGAATATGGCAACCCAAAAGGTCCAGGCTCGAGGGCAGCTCATTTATCAACAGCTGCAACCTTGGGTGCGAATGACGGGGACGAGGGCTATGGGTAATCTACTCCAGAAAACTCTAGAAGTTGAAGGGGGAGAAGCAGTAGTGGAAATCGTTCCCTAGCGTTGATGTGCTAGCGACGGCCAGCGACTTGGTTTCGTTTGGGATCACCTAAGGTAGGCATGGGACGGCTGGGGCGCAGGTCATTGATGCTTTTGGCATCTGCCCCTAAGCGTTGGGTGAGCTGTTGGAGGATACGGTCTTGGTCTCTCCTAAAACCGTCAATATTCTCGCCGCGGTTGATAATCGTAAACCATACTGGTCCTAATTTCTGAGTCGGAATAACCCCAGCGAGGGCACTGACATTCCATAGGGTTCCAGTTTTCACAATTGCTGCAGTGGGAAGCTGACGATCTTCAATGGTGCCCAGGTCCCGTTTAGCCACTGGAAAGACATCGGCAAGGGTGAGCTGATGGAGCTTTAGCTCCTGTTGAATACCGAGGAGTAACGCTACCACAGCGCGGGGAGAAAGACGATTATCCTGCCCTAACCCTGAACCGTTCTGTAAGCGAATCTCCTTCGTAGATACACCAGTGGCTGCTGTGACCTGAGCCACTAGAGTGGGGCCATTACCGATACCTGAGGCCAGGGATTCGGCTAAGGCATTATTGCTATTGACGTTCATCTGTTTGAGCAAGGCAAAGATGGGGAGAGACTGATGCCGCAAGAGCAGTTGGGATTGCGGGGGATAAGGTCGCCATTGTACTGATCCAGAAATGGCTAACTGGGTGGCTGGTTGAGTCGTTGTAGGTGACGTATAACGACTCTCTTCCGTCGTCTGATAGATTTTCCCATTTAACCCTTGGCGCAAACGCTCTCCCGCTTGTTTAGGTTTAGTGAGAAAATCCATCCAGAAGTTGCCGGAAATAATTAAGTTGCCGGAGACAGTTTGAATTCCCAGTTGATTGAGGCTATATCCCAGGCTAGTGGCTTCAGGACCTACAAATAGAGGATCTCCACCCCCTACAATCACTAAATCTCCCTGCAACACGCCATCCACAACAGGCCCTGTGGATCTAACTTCGGTCAGGAACGTATGGTGAGGCCCCCAAGTCTTTAAAGCGGCTAAGGTGGTCGCCACTTTGGTTAAAGAAGCAGCAGGAAGAGGCTGCTGAGCATTATGGTTAACCAAGAGCTGATCTTGGGTTTGTAACCAAAATCCCTGGGCAGTAGGAGTAAATCCTTGGGATGAGAACTGATTTAATGAATCCTGCCAAATCTCTGCAACTTTCACGTCAGGGGTATTGATATGGAGTAGATTGAATGGAGTTAAAGGAGGCACTGTTTGATTCGCCAAAACCCCGACTGTGTTTAACCACAATGGGATTAGACCGGTACTAAACAGTTGCAACATGGATTTTTCTCACCACAAGTATCAAGGAGCAGTAGTTGTATTGTGCGTAAATATTGAATTTTTGTGAAAGTGAGTCTGGAGCGGATAGATTGTCCAGTTTCACAAATGGACCTCCAGGAGACTGATTTGGGGTATGGGAGCGTCGTGGATGGTTTAGACGTCAAATCCTGATGAGAATTGGTATCCATCTACTTGGCATCAGCACAATTTCATGCAGGGATGGGGGCTTCAGTCCGCGATGGATAGAGAGAATTCTGGTTGGAGGGTAGGGAGTTTTTCTCGGAAGAAGGGTTTTACCTCAACTACAATAAAAAAACAATTTTCTACCCAGCCTATTAATATTGCATCTCCGTTCAGGATGATCAATATTGATGCTAAGCGGTGAAGTGTAGGGAACGGTATGTTGAGCATCCTGAGATAGGAGGTTGTATGCAAGAGTTGAATAGCATTTCAGATAACACCCTGGAGAAGTCCATTAAACAAAATGTCATGCTCCAGGCTATTGAATATGTAGTGGCAGGATGCTCCATTGGCGGAACGGTGCTGACCTTTATTTTGAAAGATGCTATTTATTCAGCAACCCCTCTGACTCTGGCCGTCTGTCTTAATTTGTTCAATCGCCGGAAACTTGATCAGCTGACCCGCCAGCACACTGATGCAGATATGGCCTTAGTCAAACGGGACTTGCGAGCTGAAATTCAACGGGTGCGATCGCAAGTTGAAGACTTACCCGCATTCCAGGAAAGATCCGATTACAACGATGTGAAGGTCTCGATTACCTCCTTATCTGCCAGCGTGGCGACCTTAGAACAGCAAATGATGGAAACATCAGGGGGCCAACCGATTGAAGCGATTAGCGCCATTGAAGCTGAACTCAACCAACTGCGCGAGCATCAAATTGATCTGACCCATTCCATTGAAGCCTTGCAAGGTCAGATTCCCAGCGATGCTGAATCGGCCAATGTGGCGGATAGCTATCAGCAGGAACTCTCGGCGCTGCAAGATGCGGTCTCCCAACTCTCCCAACAGGGAGGTGCGGCTGACCTAGAGCCTTTACGTGCCGAACTACAGGCCATGTTAGCCCCCGTTCAACAGCAAGTGGTGGATTTGTCAGAACGGACTCAGGAGTCTGCCCCGACAACGGTCTCAGAAGAGCAATTAGCCCCTGTTTTTGGCCAGATTGAAGACGTCAAAGTCAAGATGGACGCCATGCTGACGAACATCTCAGAAGAGATGGAAATTGCCCGGGGGGCCATGGAAAATACTCAACATCAGGTGAATGAAGTCCAGCATCAATTGTCTGTAGTCCGGGAAGAAGCGGCGAACACACCGTCTGGAGTCAACCCAGATGACTTACACCAACAAATACAGGCGGCAATTACCCCTTTACAAGGCCAAATTGGCCAACTTGAAAGCCGAATCACGGCCCTGCCCACCCTTGATGCCAACGTCACCCAAGCCCAGGAAGAACAGCTCCAAAGCTTACAACACCATCTACAAGACTTAAGTAATCGCCTAGAGACGGTTTCCAGTCAGTTCTCAACAGAAATGGCCAACCTCCCGAATATGGTGGATGAGCAGGTTCAGAACCGAGTCGGTGAACTGCGGGAGCAGACGGTTCCCCAAGTGGATGAGGTGGGTAAGCAAACCAGCTTGTCTGAACTGGATTCACTGCTGGCAGACCTGTCTTAACGATTGGCCCCCTTACCGATTCTCTCTCTGATTGGGAAAGACGGGATTAGGAGTGCCAAAGCTGTTGTAAGGTCGCTACAAAATTGGGATATGAAATGGCAGCGGCTTCTGCCCGGTGAATGGTGGTAGATCCAGTAGCGTTTAGGGCTGCGATCGCAAGACTCATCCCCACGCGGTGATCCCCAAAACTATCCACGTCTGCTCCCTGTAAACTGGCACCCCCTTGGATCTCTAATCCATCGGGTTGCTCGGTGATATTTGCTCCCATTTTTTGGAGTTGAGTGGCCATGGCCGTCAAGCGATCGCTTTCCTTGACCCGTAATTCTGCTGCATCTCGGATGGTGGTAGGTCCTTGGGCAAACAAGGCTGCAACGGCCAGAATCGGAACTTCATCTACTAACCGCGGAATCACAGCTCCCTCAATGACAGTGCCGTGAAGCTGACTATGCTGGATATGGATATCGGCCACAGGCTCCCCCGCTACGGTTCGTTGGTTGGCCAGGGTCATCTTGGCTCCCATCTGCTCTAGCACCTCTAGAACGCCGGTGCGAGTGGGGTTAACCCCGACATTTTCAATCCAGATATCTGAACCCGGAACAATAGCCGCTGCTACTAGCCAAAAAGCGGCTGAGCTGATATCACCCGGTACGATGATGGCTTGCCCGTGTAGCTGCGCTGGCCCGGTCACCGTGACGCTACAGGTGTCCGGATCAACGATGATATTGGCACCAAAAGCAGCAAACATTCGCTCCGAGTGATCACGAGATAAGGCCGGTTCGGTAATGGTGGTTTGGCCCTCGGCCATTAAGCCAGCAAACATAATGCAAGACTTGACCTGAGCCGATGCGATGGGTGAAGGGTAGTGGATGGGCTGTAACTGCTGGCCTCGAATCGCTAAAGGAGCTAGGGTATCGCTTTGGCGACCCCAAATATGAGCGCCCATTTGCTGAAGGGGTTTGATAACGCGGCCCATGGGGCGACTGCAAAGGGAAGTATCCCCCGTCACTGTAAATAATCGATCCGGGTGGGAGGCGAGAATCCCTAACATCAGCCGTAGAGTGGTGCCTGAATTCCCGGCATCTAATACCACGTCGGGCTCTAGTAAATGGCCTAAACCAATCCCCTGCACCCGCACATGTTCTGTGTTCAATTCAGAAATCTCAGCACCCAAGGCCCGAAAGCAATGGGCTGTGCTACGAGGATCTTCCCCCAGCAGTAGCCCTTGAATCGTGGTTTCACCGGAGGCCAAAGCGCCCAACATCAAGGCGCGATGGGAAATGGACTTATCACCGGGGATTGTCGTTTTACCCTGAAGATAACCTTCAGACTGGATCACCCAGGTTGTTCCTGTAGGGGCAGGGCAGACGGTCAACACATCAGTAGGCATAGACTTTACAATCCCGAAGAACAGCCAATCGCCATCCTATCGTGTTTAGAGGAATTGGCTGCAGTCTGGTCTGGATCGCTTTTACAATGTTCAGTAGACGATGAGCCATCCAATGCAACCTTCTCTCAAAAAACAATTATTGTGGGTCACCGCCGCATGTATTTTGCTGACCCTTGGATTTGGGTTAGCGTTATCTGTTGCTGTCAACCTCAGTTTGCAAGGTTTTGAGCAGCAGCGACCCGATCTAGAAATCTTACCGTCTGAGAATACGCCCTCGTCTGCCCCTTTGTGATATCTGGCTTTTCATAGGTGGCTTACCGATACAAGCTACTTCCCGAACGGTTTGCTGTCAATAACTGGGTCCGTCTCAAGACATGGGGGCCACATGGACAACTCTGAGACGAATGTGGCGAGTTACCTAGGCTTCTGAATTATGTCAAAACAGGGATGCTGCTTAAACAGTTGGGGGAGTATGCGCTCCATATCGCTTCCAAACGCATCCGTTTTCCAAGAGGATATTGACGGCATAACTCGCAATTTCCTAGAGTGTGTTTCGGGGTCTCAATCACTGTTGTTTTCAACATACGGCGCTGTCATTGTCTATTACGCGAAATATTTTAGGAAATCTGCGCCGGAAACAAAGGTCTTGTAGGCCATCCCACCCTTACATCTGGAGAACAATTGTGGATTTATCTTTAATACCCGCTCAGCCTAAACCGGGCTTGATCAATGTCTTGATTGAAATTCCTGCAGGCAGCAAAAACAAATACGAATTTGATAAGGACATGAATGCCTTTGCTTTGGATCGGGTGCTATTTGCTTCTGTGCAATATCCCTATGACTATGGGTTTATTCCCAATACCTTGGCAGATGATGGCGATCCCCTAGATGGCATGGTGATCATGGATCAGCCGACCTTCCCTGGTTGTGTGATTACCGCCCGTCCCATTGGCATGTTGGAAATGATTGATGGTGGCGATCGCGATGAGAAAATTCTCTGCGTACCTGAGGAAGATCCTCGCTATGCCGATGTCAAATCTTTGGCTGATGTGGCCTCTCACCGTTTAGATGAAATCGCTGAGTTTTTCCGCACCTATAAAAACCTCGAGAAAAAAGTTACAGAAATTTTAGGGTGGCAAGATGTGGATAAGGTCAATCCTTTAGTGGCTGAGTGCATTAAAGCTGGCCAAAAATAGGTCGAGAGACTGTAAAGGCTAGCGTTTTATAGGTGTATTAATTCTTTTTTTTAGGTATAACCACACCTTAAGATCTCAGCCTTACCTCTCTCCTACTCTCGTATCAGTCGATACGAGAGTTTGCCCCTTAGCCAAACATGGAAGGCTGTAATGGTATCGATTCAGAATCAA
Source organism: Acaryochloris marina MBIC11017 (assembly GCF_000018105.1). Lineage (GTDB taxonomy): Bacteria > Cyanobacteriota > Cyanobacteriia > Thermosynechococcales > Thermosynechococcaceae > Acaryochloris > Acaryochloris marina. Next base: position 2,306,186 of record NC_009925.1, on the reverse strand, counting down.
GTTGTGTTGATTACAGGGGCTAGTAGCGGTATCGGAGCAGCCTGTGCGCAAGCCTTTGCGCCCTTGGGTGTGAAGTTGTTGCTTGCCGCTCGACGGCTGTCGCGCTTGCAAACCTTGGCGACTCAGCTAGAAGCTGAATTTGGCGTTCACACCCATACCTTCCAACTGGATGTTCGCGATCGCACCCAAGTAGAATCCCAACTCCAAGCATTACCTCCAGAGTGGTCAGCCATTGATATCTTGGTGAATAATGCGGGCCTGAGTCGAGGTCTCGACAAGCTTTACGAAGGCAGCATTCAAGATTGGGAAGAAATGATTGATACCAATATTAAAGGCTTGCTATATGTAACGCGGACCATTGTTCCAGGGATGGTGCAGCGCCAGCAGGGTCATGTGATTAATATTGGCTCCATTGCTGGACATCAGACCTATCCGAAGGGGAATGTCTATTGTGGGTCTAAGGCGGCAGTAAGAGCGATTTCCGAAGGGTTAAAGCAGGATTTATTGGGGACACCTGTTCGCGTCAGTGCCGTGGATCCAGGTCTGGTAGAAACGGAGTTTAGTGATGTCCGTTTTCATGGCGATACCGAGCGCGCTAAGGCTGTTTATGCTGATACGGTTCCCCTAACGCCAGAAGATATTGCTGACGTGGTCGTCTTTTGCGCCACTCGCCCTCCCCATGTCAATATCAGTGAGCTATTGGTTTTGCCTACAGCTCAATCGGGGGCAACCCTAGTTCATCGACAGCCTTGACAGAGATTCTGATTTTACTCAGGGAAGTATTTTAAGAGCTCAGCTGCGGGTAAGGGAGGACTGATTAAATATCCTTGGATACCATCACATTGATGGTCTAGTAAAAACTTTCTTTCAGCTAAAGTCTCTACCCCTTCACCAATCAAAGATAATCCCAGCTTGTGGCCCATTTGGATGATGGCTGTCGTGATCGCCGCATTCGTAGGTTGACGATTAATCTCATGGATAAAGCCTCGATCAATCTTGAGGATATCTAGTGGGAAACGCTGTAAATAGCTTAAGGAAGAATAACCAGTGCCAAAATCATCGATAGATAGGCGTATGCCTGTTGCCTTAATTTGATGCATGACTTTGAGGGCCAGATCCGGATCTTGCATCAAGGTGCTTTCTGTTAGCTCTAAAACTAAGCTATTCGGCTCCAGAGCGTTCCCTGACAGGATTTCATGGAGCATGGGGGGTAAGGCGGGCTGTATCAGTTGCCGGGGCGATAAATTGACGAGCATTTGCAACGGCCGACCACAGGTTTGCTGCCATCGCTTGACTTGCAGGCAGGAGGTTCGCAGTACCCATTCGCCAATGTCTAAAATTAAGTCCGTTTCTTCGGCAATGGGGATAAAGACGTTAGGGGACAGCACCCCCCATTCTGGATGATGCCAGCGCAACAAAGCTTCGGCTCCCACAACTTGACTCGTCTGCAAGTCAATATGGGGTTGGTAATACAGGCGCAATTCGTTTTTATCCAGGGCATGCCGTAATCGTGCAGCCATGGTGAGGGTTTGAGAACATTGCGATCGCATTGTCGGTAAATAAAACTCGGCACTGGGGCCAACCTGCTGTTTGGACTGATACATTGCTATCTCGGCGTTGCTAATCAAGGTGCCGATATCAGTGCTACCTTTGGGATAGCAGGTCATGCCAATGCTAGGCGTAATACAGAGTTCCTGATCCACAACGTAGAAAGGCGTGGCCAAGATGTCTAGAATTTGTTTCGCAAACTGGTCGAGATCTGGACGGGACTTAATGTTTCGAGGAATGATGGCAAATTGATCGGCCTCGATACGAGCCACCATCGCCATGGCATAGTTGCCCATATAGCGGTGGGCGGACAACTGCTGGGTAATCGCTTGAACGAGTTGATCACTAAATGCAGCCCCTAGGGTACTTTTAATCCACTCAAAGCGATCAATACCGACTAAAACTAGAGCATCTAACGTATCTGCGATTTGCTTCTCTGCCTGAATATGCTGGAATTGTTCTTCGAGTAAGCGACGATTGGGTAACTGGGTGAGATGATCGTAGTAGGTCAGGGCATTGAGACCTGCTTCTAGCCCTTGAATCGTTTGTGTGTACTGTTGAGTCACTAAGGCTTGTTTTTTGAGCCGTGCATCAATGGCACTTAACAGTTCTAGATGGGTAAATGGCTTGGTGATGTAGTCATCTGCCCCTAAATTCATCCCTTTTCGTACACTCGCCCGATCTGTTTTGGCGGTTAAAAAGATCATCGGAATGCTGCCAATGCCTGGGTTGGCTCTCAGTCCCTTTAAAACATCAAATCCATCTAGCTCTGGCATCATGACATCACAAACAATGAGGTCTGGAGGGCTTTGCTGTGCCAGTTGTAACCCCGTTAAACCATTGTCTGCTTCAAGGGTGCGATATCCTTCACACTCTAAAATTTCTTGAATGATGTCGCGAATTTGAGGTTCGTCCTCGATGATTAAAATTTTTGGCATTTTAGACTCAGAACAGGCGCACTCAGAAGTTTGAATGATGGCTTTAAGTGACTTTTTAGGACAATGCCTACATTTTACTATTGGAAGTTTGGGACAAACCTTATATTGAGATTACATCTTTATATTGAGATTACATCTTTGCTAATGGGACATCGGCATTATTCATATCAATTAATGGTAAATGCTTAGTTTGTAATACTTTCACCCCTCTCAGAAGCAGACAATGCGCCAGCAAATTATTCGATAATCTTGCCTCAAATATGCCTCTATTCCGTGGGCAATATAGGAAAATGAGTGGCTTCAAAATGTTATCTTTGATACTAAAGGTAGACACAATATTTATTTTTTCGTAGAAATAAATATGCTAATTCTCATATGTTAAAGATAAGGCTATATCAGTAAAATAGAACTATCTTAATGGGTCAGGAATCAGATATTTTTGATAGCTAATTTATCAATAAAAATTGAATCTTTCAGGGTGATACGCTGCTCATCCGACTGGAACGTCACGAATGGAGAAAGATGCGAGTAGGGGTGAACCAACGTGATGATCATGCTTCTGATTCATCGGTCAAGGGTTGCTCAGAATGGGCTTGTTTCATCGCCTGAGGCCAAAGTATCAAAAATAGCCCCATCCAGGCTAAGACTGGTAAAGCGACGAGTAGCGTCAGCCAAACTATTTTGGTCACGAACCAGGTCCCTGCAATTAGCGTGATTCCCGTTACCAAAATGGACCAGGGCTGACACCACCAAGGTTTGTCGTTCCATGGGTTGTAGGAATTGTCCATAGGGCTTGTGAGGAAAACAGTACTCAGCATTATCCTAAAGCCTGGGCTGCCATCCTGCGTCTAGCGAGATAAGAGGTTGCTACTAAGACTTACGGGGTAGAAAGGGCAGTTTTTGGCGCAACCGATCCACAAAGAAATCCATCTCCGGTAACTTGAGTTGAATCACAAGTCCGGCAAAGACCAATAACCCTGCACCTGCGGAGACACCAAGGGTCACAAGTTGTCTGATGATACCCTCTGTACCCAGGAGCATCTGACATCCATATAAGGTCACCCAGGCCGTGAATCCACAGAGCAGGCTACTGATGGCCAAGGCCAGAATGGGACCTCCTGTCGCAACCCATGGTAATCCATGCAGCCGTTTATTTAGAATCCAGACGAGAGCGACCATGGAAAAGACTTGCACCCCGACCGTCGCCATGGCTAACCCTGGTGCACCAAAGGTTTTGGTAAAGAAAAAACAAAAGATGGCGTTAAAGAATAAGCCCAATAAACTAATCAGGAGAGGAACGTTGCCATCGCCCAGGGCGTAGAACACTCGGACAAAAATATCTCGGCCCAGGTAAAAGAACATACCAAAGGCATACACCACTAAGAGAGAGGCTACGAGTTGGGAGGCTGAATTGTCAAAGGCTCCCCGTTGATAAACAATTTGCACGGCAGGCAGTGCTAAAACAGACATCAGCGCCCCTGTCGGCATCATGCTCATGGCAGTTAAGACGAGGCTTTGGCGGATGCGGTCTTTGAGGTCAGTCCAACTTTCTGGGGCTGCCAATTGGGAAAAAATCGGCATGTAGGGAACCAGAATGACGTTGGAGAGGATGCCCAGAGGGGTTAGAAAGAGGAGCTGAGCATAGGTGAGGGCAGAGGCCGACCCTTCTGGGAGTTGCGACGCAAAAAATAAGCTAATGGCAACACTAATCAGCAGCATCCCAGAAGACAGAGTGGCCGGTGCCATCAGTTTGCCGATCTCTTTGACACCGGGACGGTTGAAATCGAATCGGAGTCTTAAGGTGCCCATACCAGATCCCCATTGAGCTGGGATTTGGGCGAGCCATTGCAGTAATCCACCCGCTAGTGTTCCCCAAGCCATGACGGAAGCTCCCACCCGATCCGTGAGGAACAGTACACCGATAATGACAGTGACGCTGGATAGTAGAGGACTAATGGATGGCAGCCAATATTGGTCAGAGGCGACAAGAGTGCCGAAGCCAATGCCAATCAGCCCTGATAAGAAGGCGAGGGGGGCCATAATTCTGAGCTGCTCCACTGCCATCGTGTGAACGCCAGTGGAGACCCCTGGTGCGAGCATGGTAATCAGTGGATCCGCCGTTAGTATCAATCCTGCAGTCAGCAGCAGCAGCAAAATTCCCACTAGAGTATTGACGGTTTCAATTAAGGCTGCAGCGTCCTTCTTGGGATGCTTGGCTAGGACACTGACGACGGAACTGTGAAAGGGGCCGTTGACTCCCCCGAGCAGAATAAATAGAAAGCTCGGAATCACGTAGGCAAAGTTATAGGCATCCACTTCGGGACCGACCCCAAATTCGGCTGCAATCGCTTGCTGGCGAACGAGGCCCGCGACCTTGCTAATCAGGGTTGCGATCGCAACAATGGTGGCAATACTCGCTAGGGAGCGACGGCGTTTGGGAGCTGAGTCGGTCACAAATTTTAAGTAACGTAAAGAATCCTCACCTATTTAAGCGCATATTCTGGTCTTTAAGGAACAAAGAATATTTCAAGGGTGGCAATCTGAACGTAGATTCGGTTGCCCCTTCAGCTAGTTTTCAAATTCCTCAATGCTGGGCTAGCTCAGAACACTTTGGAGAAGACTCAGGATCGATCCATTGTCCAGCTTTACAGGAAGGGAATTTTGGCTCTCATGCGAGTTAAGCAGACTTGTACTTCTGGAATACCGAGCTGCTTGGCTGCAAGCCCATAGACCATAAAACCGCCCAGAGCTGCGATACCTAAGTTGATCAGTAGTAGGAGAAAACCTTGGCTACCCCATACCGTATCTGTTCCGGTCCAAAGCCCCCATGCTACCAGTCCAGAAAGAGCACTAGCACCTGTAAGCCCCATCAACGGCTGTATCCAAGAGTGCAGCTTTAATCCCCGTAAGCGCTTGCTTAAGAACCACAACATAACCACCATTAAGAATATATTCACCCCAATTGTGGCTAGTACGAGGCCCGGTGCACCAAAGGGCTTAACAAATAGGAAGTCAAACAGAATAATAAACAAAATGCTGACCAAGCTGATCCGAAACGGAGTAGTGCCATCGCCCAGAGCATAGAACACTCGAACGAGTAAGTCTCTGGCCAAGTACACGAACATTCCCATCCCGTAGGCAATGAGAATACTGGCAGTCAGTTGTGATGCCTCTGCATTAAAGGCGGATCGCTCATAAACGAGGCGGACAATGGGCAAGGCTAGAGCAATCATCAAAGCCCCCAAAGGCAGCATTGCTACTGCTGTCATCACGATGCCCTGACGAATACGACTTTTGAGGTCGTCCCATTGGCCAGATGTTGCCAGGTGAGAAAACACGGGAAAGAAAGGGACCAAAATGGTGTTTGAGAGAATACCTAGAGGAGCCATTACCAGAAAATTAGCGTAGCTCCAGGCAGAGACAGCAGCAGTGGCGTTAGGAATTAGGGAAGAAAAGAAGATATCGATTTGAACATTAATCTGCAGCATCCCAGAGGCAAAGGTGGCAGGCCCCAAGACTTTTAAAACGGCTCGGACATCGGGATGCTGCCATTGCCAGTGAGGCTTTAAGGTTCCCAAGCCTGCTTGCCACTGGACGGGCAATTGAATCAACCATTGAGCCACTGCACCCGCCAAGGTTGCCCAGGCGAGGACTTGTCCCCCTAGCAGGGCATTGGCTGATAAGGAGGCTGCTGGTCCCAGATGCAGTGCGAACAGCCCCAGGCCAATCATCACTGCCACGCTAGAAAAAATCGGACTGATGGAGGGCATCCAGTAAATATCAGCTGCGTTTAAGGCTCCAAAACCAATGCCAATCAGACCCGAGAATAGGGCGATGGGTGCCATGATTTTGAACTGGGTAATGGCAATGAGTCGAGTCTGCTGGGTAACGGCATAGGTGGCTGGATCGATGCCTTGACGCAGGGCTTCTTCGGGGGAGATAAACAAGCCACTGGCCGTGAACCGCAAAATGGGTTCAGCAAAGACAATTAAGCCGATGGTCACCAGCAGCAGTAGTCCGACCAGCAAAGTGGTGATGGTTTCGATGACGGGTTTGACGTCGCGGCGCTCTTTTTTGGCGAGCACACCGACGATGGCACTGTGAAATGGACCATTAATCCCGCCGAGCAGAATTAAGAAAAAGCTGGGAATAGCATAGGCAAAGCCGTAAGCGCCAACGGCGGGACCAACCCCAAAGACGGCGGCGGTGGCCATCTGGCGAGCGGCTCCAGTGACCTTGCTGATCAAGGTTGTGATCGCAACAATCGTAGCGATTCTGGCTAGAGAACGGCTAGGTTTAGAGGGCGCATCGGTCACGAATGCTGAAGCGATATAAAGAATTCTCACCCATTTAAGCGCATATTCCATGCTTGGGGTGATAATTGCAGATCTCAGCTAAACAAACTGATGTTTTGATGGATAGAGTCTTGCTAATACGGCCGAGACTTATCTATGAAATCTGAGTAGGCTGGAGATTGCTAGAGACCGGTCCTAGATACTGATTGAGATGGGGAGAAAAGACCTCGTAAATCAAGGTCAGAGGCTGACCATCATGCCAAAACAGATAGTAACGGCCCCAAAAGGGTCCGGGATGATCAAAGGCCTTGGATAACGCTTCAGACTGACCACAGAAAACTTGACGGATATCCCTAAACAATTCAGTCCGCGACTGGGACAAGCTGGCCCAAATGGGTAAAGATCGGTTTTGTAAATACTCATCCACATGGCTGGCTTCCCACCAAGAAGTGGCATAGGCGAGGCGCTGACCAGACGTCGTTCGCAGCCAGACTTGGCGACGTAGTCGAGGACCGGGGACAGCCTTTATTAAATCGGGGGCATTATCTTGCTCAGACCCGACAAAGGACATATCAATCACATCTACTTCCGTCGGCTCACCCGTGAGCAGCTGTAAATGGCGGGTCGGAGAGCCGTCTCCCAAAATCAACATTTGCCAAGTGGGAGAAAGTTGATAGTAAGGAAGGCCAGGTTGAATTCGGGTTTGATCGGCTTGCCATAAGACATCTAAATGATGCCAGGTGGAGATCAGGGGAGCTTGATTGTTGGTATCAGCGTTTGCTAACAAAGGACTTCACAAAACTTTTCAATATACTTTCATCATAGACAGTATTTGACCCTGCGTGCAAAAATCAGACCCGGTTGGGGCTTGATGGCTATACTGGTGATTTTAGAGTCTCTGCCAACGTAAATAGCCTTAACGTACACATTATTCGCCCACAGGATATGAGTTCTTCCGCAGGCTTGCTGCATGTTAAAGATCTGAAGATTGCCTATGCCCAGCAGCGGGGAACCGAGGCTCAGAGTTGGGCCGTCAATCAGGTCTCCTTTGCCCTGGGAGCCGGAGAACGGCTGGGATTAGTGGGAGAGTCGGGTTGCGGTAAGTCCACCATAGGGCGGGGGTTGATGCAGTTACTGCCCCCTGGCACTCAATTAGAAGGCGAGATTAACTTTGCAGGTCGCTCGGTTTTAAAGCTGACTGGGAAAGATCTACAGCGATTTCGAGGGGAAGAAATTGCCCTGGTTTTCCAAGACCCCATGACTCGCTTAAATCCGTTGCTGACGGTGAAAAAGCATTGTCTGGAGACCCTCAAGGTTCATCGCCCTCAACTGTCTGCGGAAGACGCCAAAACCAAAGTCTTAGACACCCTAAACGCCGTCAATATCCCGGCAGAACGGTGGACCCAGTATCCCCATGAATTTAGTGGAGGGATGCGCCAGCGGGTGGCGATTGCTCTAGCGCTCCTCCTTGACCCAAAAATGCTGATTGCCGATGAACCCACCACCAGTTTGGATGTGACGGTGGCAGCCCAAATTCTCAAGGAGATGACCCGTCTTTGTGAAGAGCGCCAGATGGGGCTGTTGCTGATTTCCCACGACTTGGCGTTGGTGAGTGAATATTGCGATCGCGTTGCCGTTATGTACCAGGGCAAAATGGTCGAGCTAGGGCCAGCCAAAGACATTCTCACCAACCCCCAACATGCTTACACCCAGTCTTTGCTGCAGGCGGCCCTCCATCTACAAACCAGTGCGACGGAAGCCTCGCCAGAGGATGCCCCTCCGCCATCAGACAATGTGCTGCTGCAACTCCAAGACGTCCAGCAACATTACTCCTTGGAAACGAACTTTATTGCCCGCCTCCTTTCCAAGCCTGCGGATGCCATCAAAGCCGTAGACGGCATTACCTTAAATATCCATGCGGGTGAAACCTTGGGCCTCGTGGGAGAGTCGGGCTGTGGCAAAAGCACTTTATCTCGCAGCATTTTGCAGTTGGTCCGACCTACAGCGGGTAGCGTTCAGTTTGACAAGCTGGAGCTAACGTCTCTAGAAGGACGTGAACTGCGGCAATGTCGCCGTCAAATTCAAATGATCTTCCAAGATCCACGAGCCTGTCTGAATCCCCGGATGAAGATTGGCCAGAGTGTGGCCGAACCGCTGCTGATTCATGAGTTGGCAACCCCTGCAGAAGCCCAATCACAGATGCATGCCATGCTGGAGCGTGTGGGGTTAACGCCTACCACGGATTATGCCCAGCGGTTTCCTAGCGATATTTCGGGGGGACAGCAGCAGCGAGTTGCGATCGCACGGGCACTGATTACCCAGCCCAAACTTGTGATCTGTGATGAACCCGTGAGTATGCTGGATGCCAGTATTCAAACCCAGGTACTGGATTTAATGCAGTCTTTGAAAGATGATTTCAACCTAACGTACCTATTTATTACCCATGATTTGTGGGTGGCGAGATTCTTTTGCGATCGCATCGCCGTTATGAATAAGGGCAAAATCGTCGAAATCGGTCCCACAGAAGAGATCTTTACCAATCCTCAACATCCCTATACTCAAACGCTACTAGGTGCTGCCCCCTTACTGGCTCGCCTGCAGGAAGGTTAATAGCCATGAAAATAGAGCCACTCATTACCGTTAACGATGTTGTCGCAAGTAGCCAGTTTTATCAAAACCTCTTGGGTTGTGAAAGCGCTCATGGGGGCGATGAATATGAAATGCTGACGGTTGACGGGAAATTGCTGCTGCAACTGCATCGCCAGGATGTGCATGAGCATCCTGGGATGTGGAATCCTGAGATACCGTCTGGGAATGGGATGATTTTATGGTTTCGCACGGATGATTTTGACGCCAGTGTTGTTAAGGTTCGAGCCCTCAGCCCAGAAATTGTCACCGAACCCCATATCAACCCCAATGCCCAACAGCACGAAATTTGGTTCCGCGATCCGGATGGTTACTTGGTTGTGATCTCAGACCATATGGGTGATGCCAGGGCATAGAATTGTCCTGTACTGAGCAAAGAGCCAAGTTGTTTAGTTGAGCGGTCCATTTGGATAAGTAGATTTCGGCACTAGAAAGTAAGAGCCTGGAAAGACAACATGAATATCCGCATTGCTCAACCGCAGGATGTCGAGACGCTGTTTGAGATTCGAACTAGCGTTGTCGAAAATTATCAATCCCGAGAAGAGATTGCTGAACTGGGCATTACGTCAAAGTCCGTTACCAAAATGTTAGAGACGGACTGTCGTGCATGGATCGCTGAGATTGATGATCAAGCGATTGGCTTCTCCATTGCCAGTGCTACAGAAAAAACAATATTTGGCATTTTTGTCCTCCCGGCTTTTGAAGGGCGGGGAGCAGGACGTGCTCTAATGCAGGTTACTGAAACTTGGTTTTGGTCAAAGGAGATTGAAGAGATTTGGTTAGTCACAGGTAATAACCAAAGTTTCAGAGCCTATGGTTTCTATCTACATCTTAATTGGATTCCCGTTGGCGTTGAGTCAGATGGTGATTTCGAAGGAGAGATGAAATTTGTCAAAAAACTCGCCAAGCGTCCTGAGGCAGATCCTAGTGATCATGAATTGTAAGCAGAATACGCAAATTATCTCACTCAAAATATCAGTAAGCCTGCGTATGAAAGTTCTCAACTGCCCTGAGCTACCTCGCTTAAGGCAACAATAAGCTGATCAATTTGTACAGCTTGATGAGTGGCCATTATCGAAATCCGAATTCGGCTAGTAGGAACAGTGGGTGGGCGGATGGCTGGGGCAAAAATTCCTTGGTCAAGAAGTTGCTGGCTGGCCGTCAAAACGGCTGCAGGTGTAGGCATTTGCACACAGAGAATCGGTGACTCTGAGGGTAAGAGCTGCATGGTTTGATGTTCGTCTTCAGGGGCCAGGTGGGTGGTTAAGGCTTGCTTGAGTTGAGTGACCCGTTGCCAAAGTTGAGATCGCAACTCACTTCCCTCCCGAATAATTTCCACTGCCGCTAGCGCCGCCGCCGTATCCGCAGGAGATAGTCCCGTCGTATAAATCCAGCTTGAAGATCGATTGCGGAGATAATCAATCAAACTAGCGGAACCCGCCACATAGCCCCCTAAACTGCCGAGAGCTTTACTGAGCGTCCCCATTTGAATCAGCTCCGCATCGCGACAGCCAAAATGTTCCACACAGCCTGCTCCCGTTTTTCCTAAAACCCCAGTCCCGTGAGCTTCGTCAATCAAAAGCATGCAGTCATACTGTTCAGCCAGGGCAATCAGTTCTGGCAGCGGGCATAGATCACCATCCATACTAAAGACGCTATCGGTGACCAAAAGGCAACGGCGATGGTGAGAACGATGAGTTTCTAGTAGGGTTTGTAGTTCTGTGACATTTGCATGACCAAATTCATGGATGGTGGCTCCACTCAACCGCGCCCCATTCTTAAGGCTGGCATGGTTGTAGGCATCCGCCAGAATTAAATCCCGTTTATTGACGAGGGCCGTAATCGTACCGATATTGGCGAGATAGCCAGAGCTGTAGACAATAGCCGTTTCCGTCTGTTTCCAGGTTGCGATCGCACGCTCCAACTGCTCATGAATCATTCGATGACCGCTGAGCAACCGCGACCCTGTACTGCCGGTTCCATAGGTATTGATAGCTGCAATCGCAGCTTCAGCTAGCCTTGAATCCCCGGCTAAACCGAGATAATCATTACTGGCAAAATTGATCACTGTTTGTCCATTGAGTACAGCCGTTGGACCTGGGCTGCTCATGGTTTTGACCGAGCGATACCAATTCGCTTTGTGAACTGTGGCTAACGCTGACTCGATCCAATCATACGCAGCCATTACAGCCCCTCTTGCAGCAGGTAGTTCAACACTCGGAGCAGTCCTTCATAATATTTTTCAAAATGTAACGAGTCTCTTTGCGAAATGTAACGCTTGGTGACTTAGCGCCCTGCATCAACCGGGCATTCAGGTAATATTGCTTACAGAGCTAGCATTTAAGTTGAAAGTAATAACTGCTACGATAGTGGTTTCTTAACAATTGCAGCTTTGTTGCTCAAAGGGTTTCCCCCCTTCTGTTGTGGGATAAATTTGTTCAAATTATAGTCATTGAGGCACCCATGGTAGATACCCTCAAAAAGCCAGAACCCCAAGAACTGCGTGACGGGATTAAAGTTCCCGCCAAAGAAACGGTTCTTACCCCTCGTTTCTACACCACTGATTTTGACGAGATGGCCAAGATGGATCTCAGCGTCAATGAAGATGAGATTCGAGCCATCATTGCCGAGTTCAAGGCTGACTATAATCAAAAGCACTTTGTCCGTGATGAGCGCTTCGACAAGTCTTGGGATCACATTGATGGTGAAACTCGGCGCTTGTTCATCGAGTTTCTAGAGCGGTCTTGTACTGCAGAGTTTTCTGGCTTCCTCCTCTACAAAGAATTAGGTCGTCGTCTCAAGACCATTAACCCGCTGTTGGCTGAAGGGTTTAACCTAATGTCTCGGGATGAAGCTCGTCACGCTGGCTTCCTTAACAAAGCCATGACGGACTTCAAACTGTCCTTGGACTTGGGCTTTTTGACCAAGAGCCGTAGCTATACCTTCTTCAAGCCTAAATTTATCTTTTATGCTACCTACCTCTCTGAAAAGATTGGTTACTGGCGCTATATCACCATCTATCGTCACTTGGCTGCGAATCCAGACGATTGTGTCTATCCTATTTTCGAATTTTTCGAGAATTGGTGCCAAGACGAGAACCGTCATGGTGATTTCTTTGATGCCTTGATGCGGTCTCAGCCTCAACTGCTCAACGATTGGAAAGCCAGACTCTGGGCACGATTCTTCTTGCTGTCTGTCTTCGTCACCATGTATCTCAATGACTTGCAGCGCTCTGGTTTCTACGCCACCATTGGCCTAGATGCCCGTGAGTATGACAAGCACGTGATTAAGAAAACCAATGACAGTGCGGGTCGTGTCTTTCCGTTGGTCTTGAATGTCGAGCATCCTAGCTTCTACGGCCATTTGGAAGAGTGCGTGGACAATTGCGTGAAGCTACGGGCCATTGATGCAGCTGAACAACCTGAGTTCATCAAAACGATCCGGAAGCTACCTATCTTCCTTTCCAATGGCTTCAACTTCTTGCGCTTATATCTAATGAAGCCCATTCCTACAGAGCAGCTAGAAGGGACCGTCCGTTAGCTTCAATCAATAACCTAACCTTACTAACCACCAAAAGCATCAACTTTTGGTGGTTTTTTGATGCTTTGTTCGCCATGATCTGGCTTTTTGAGCTTTGCTAATATCTGGGAGTAGGGTATGACGCTATACCCACGATCAACAGCTTTCTGTCACTGTCCAAGGTGAAGTTATGGATATGACGTTGATTAAAGATCAATACCAAATCATTAAGCCATTGGAAGAGGGAGGGTTTGGCATTACCTATTTGGCAGAAGATACCCATCGTCCTTCTCGCCGACGCTGCGTGATTAAACAACTCAAACCCGTCACCCAAGATCCTCAGGTTTATCAAATCGTTCAAGACCGATTCCGCCAAGAAGCTGCTTGCTTAGAAAAACTAGGTGATGAAAATCCCCAAATCCCTGAACTCTATAGCTATTTCCAAGATGGCGGGTACTTTTACCTCACTCAAGAATGGGTGAATGGCCACACGTTAGCCCAATGGCAGCAACCCGTGAATGCCAGTGTGATTATGGATGTTTTACAGCAGACCCTGCCAGTGCTGGAATACATCCATAGCCAAGGCATCATTCATCGAGATCTAAAGCCCGATAATATCATCTGGCGACATCGGGATGGCAAGCCTGTCTTGATTGACTTTGGGGCGGTTAAAGAAGTGATGGGGACTCAGATCAACTCCCAGGGACAAACCACGACCTCGATTGTAATTGGCACCCCGGGCTATATGCCAGCTGAACAAGCGGCAGGGCGACCCGTCTTTTCCAGTGATTTATATAGCCTTGGGTTGTCGATGATGGTTCTGTTGACGGGGAGATTGCCCACACACTTGGGTAGCGATCCTTGTACTGGAGAGCTGCTATGGCGTCAGCATGTCCCTGGGATTGACGGTGTTTTAGCAGACGTCCTCGACCAAGCCACGCGTTATCATCCGCGAGAGCGCTTCTCTTCAGCTCAGGAGATGTTAGCTGCTCTGCAGAGGGATTCCGCTACAGTTTCTCCTACGCAGATGGCCTCTCGTTCTCAAACACCCACCATTCAGCAGCCTCACAGTCAGGGATCCATGAGCGTGCCGACTTTTCTTCGAGGATGGAAGGGATTTGTAGGTGCGATCGCACTAGTCGGCATCGGCGGTTTGTTGTTATTTCGGCCCGGACAGCCCAATGCGCCAATCCCCGTCGGCGGAGCTAGCCCTAGGCTGGATGATGAGCCTGAACCCACCACTCCATCGGCCTCAGATCGGTCTAAGCAAACTTCTTCTGCTGTTGTGGGTACCTGGAAAGCTGAATTACTGAATGTTGTGCCACCTTTTACAGGCATCACCCACTATAAACAGGATGGGACTTGGCGCAACCGCATCACCTTTACCAATGGCTTTTCACAAGAATATTCCGGTACCTGGGAGTACGCCGATGGCATTTTGCTGGAGCAATCTTCCACCTTGCCGACCACCCGAAGCACTGTGAGATGGATTAATGATAATACCGCTGAAATCACGATTCTTGAGAACGGTAATCCTTTGCAAACGGGTTTAAAATATATTGCTTATCGTCAATAGAACACAACGAATCGGCCTTGGTTCAAGATATATTGCATCAAGTTTTGACGAGAATTTGCTCAATTGATCACAGGCCAATTAGTGGGGCATCCATACCTGGATAGGGATGTTTTAATGGCGAATCTATATAGCCTTAATCCAAAAAATCCCACCAATTTATCCCTAACGAATAAAATTGAAATCCCTATCTTTCCAAGTAGAGGTCATGTATGTCTGAGCCCAACGGCGTAATGATGCAGTTCTTTCATTGGTACAACGCCGCTGATGGCAGTTTGTGGAGTGAACTGAAGACAAAAGCTGCCGATCTAGCGAATGTGGGTATCACCGCTGTGTGGCTACCGCCTGCCTATAAGGGGCTAGCAGGAGGATATGACGTGGGCTATGGTGTTTATGACATGTATGACTTGGGTGAATTCGACCAAAAAGGGTCTATTCGCACCAAATATGGCACTAAAGATGAATATATATCGGCGATTAAGGTCGCTCAAACAGTTGGTATTCATGTCTATGCTGATGTAGTGCTGAATCACAAGATGGGCGCGGACGCCGAAGAAGAAGCCCAGGCTCGCCCTATGAATCCTGATAATCGTCACCAGCCCATTGGTGACACTCAAACCGTCAAAGTCTGGACCCATTTCACGTTCCCAGGCCGTCAAGGCAAGTATTCAGATCTAGAGTGGCATTGGTGGCACTTTGATGCGGTGGATTACAACGCCTATAACGGTGACCAGCAGGCGGTCTATCTCTTTAAGGACAAAAAATTTGATAGTAATGTTGACTTAGAAAAGGGAGTCTATGATTATCTGATGGGATGTGACCTAGACATGGAACATCCCGAAGTTCAGGACGCCCTCAAAGCTTGGGGAAAGTGGTTCGTGGAGACCACGCAAGTGAATGGGTTCCGTTTTGACGCCGTCAAGCATGTCAAAGCAGATTTTTTCCCTGAGTGGCTGAACCATTGTCGGCAGCACTCCCAGAAACGCCTGTTTGCAGTAGGGGAATATTGGTCTGATGAAATTGAAGCCCTGCACCACTTTGTCAAGGTAACTGGGGGCGATGTCATGCTGTTTGATGCCCCGTTACACTACAACTTTACGGTGGCGAGTACGAAAGGGTGTGACTTTGACCTCCGCCAAATTTTTGATGACACGTTGGTGAAAGAGCAGCCTGCCTTAGCCGTCACCCTGGTTGAAAATCATGATTCTCAGCCCTTGCAGGCGTTAGAGTCTGTGGTGGAGTCTTGGTTTAAGCCCTTGGCCTATGCCTTGATTTTGTTACGTCGAGATGGATATCCCTGTATTTTCTATGCAGACTATTATGGGGCTCACTACAAGGACAAAGGCCGTGATGGTAATGAGTATGAAATTTGGTTGGACAGTCATCAATGGTTAATCGATAAGTTCCTGGGAGCTCGACGGACCTATGCCTATGGCGATCAGTACGACTATTTTGATCATGCCAACTGTGTGGGCTGGACCCGCTTAGGCACGGATGAGCATCCGGGGGGAATGGCCGTCATCCTTAGCAATGGCGATCAGGGCTGCAAATGGATGGAAATGGGGCACCCCCACCAAACCTATCGGGATGTGACAGAACATATTTCTGAATCGATCACGACCAATGCCGAGGGTTGGGCTGAATTTGCCTGTAAGGCTGGCTCCGTCTCTGTATGGGTCCCCCAAACGGATTAGCATCGGTTATTTAGATTTAGCCGCTTCTGTTTGCTCAGGTTCTTTCGGATCAATATCCACAAAAGCGCCGTTAAAAAATTGGGCAAAACTCTTGGCTGCGGATGTGGTTTCATCCTCACTTTGCCAGGTTGGTGGAGCTTCAGAGGGTTTTTGTGGAGCAGTTTGTGGGGCTGCATGACCATTCTGAATGGGAGCAGGAGGAGTTGCGATTGGCTGAGGTGCAGCGATATTGGGCGGTGGAGCGGAGACGGGAGATGGGGCAGAGACAGACGGTGGAGCAGAAGACGTGGATGGCGAGGCCGGTTTGGCTCGCATTTGCTCTTCAGTTAGGACTTTTAAGGTGACTTTAACTTTGCGATTAAAGCACTTCTCGAAGGTCTCTTCTAGTTCTTGGACTTTGCCTTGAGCCAGTCTAAGTAAGGTTTTGCGAATCCCAATCCGGACTTCTCTTCCCTGCCAATAGAGGAGTTGGCCATGTTCTTTTAGCAAAGCCCGACTGGGCAAATTAAGGCTTTGTAAAAGCTGCTGCCATACCTCCGTTAGATCAACTTGTACAGGGGCAGGAGGGGCTGAAGGGGGTGGGAGGGGAGCAGGCGTCGGTTCGGGTTGTGGTAGTGCTGGGTGTGGAATGGAGTCTGTCTGCAGACTAGGCAGGGGGTCGGGAGTTTCTTCTAGAGGTGTAGGTAAGTCTTCTAAAGGCTCTGGTAAGTCTTCTAGAGGGTTGGGTAAGTCCTCGGCTTCAGGAGAGTGGGCTTCTGGTTGGGGGATGACTTGAGGCTCTGGGACTGGAGGGGCCTGGAAACTTCCTTGAGGAGCGGGTTGGGGCGTATCAACAACGGGAGATGGTTGAGTGGGGGCAGAGGCTTTCGACGGGGGAACGGGGTGAGCAGGTCCTGCTGATACTGGCTCCGGTGCCTGAGTTGCAGTTTCTAAGGGCTGGGATGTGATCTGAATAAGGATCGGCTGTGGATCCGTAGACTGAGTGGCCCCTGGCAACAGACCCAGAAGTGAGACTTCCAGCCATAAGCGAGGCTGAGTAGAATTCTTGATTTGAGTTTCACAATTGCGTAGGTGCTGTTGCTTGGCCAGAATGTCATCGACCTCAAACTGCTGAGCGAGCTGGCACAAATCGGTCCAAGTCGGGGCCGTGATGGCCACTAAATCTCTGCGGGTAGGGGCCGTTTTGGCGATCAGTAAATCTCGATAAAAGCCCGCTAAATTCTGAAGAACCGTTAACGGTTCTCGACCGCGATCGAGCAAGGCATGGGTGCGCTCAACCATCAATGCTGGCTGTTGCTCAATAATGGCTTGTAGTAAGGCTAAGAGCGCCTGTTCTGGGACGGAGCCGACTAAATCCCAGACCTGAGTATTATCAATTTCCCCTGACAGTAAGCTGAGCTGATCGAGCAAACTTTCTGCATCTCGTAACCCGCCTTGGGCGACTTGGGCAATCAGTTCTACCGCCGTCGGGGTAATGGCAATCGATTCCTGTTCAGCAATATGGGTGAGGTGCTGAATCATCGGATCTAGGGCAATGCGCCGAAAGTCAAACCGTTGGCAGCGAGAAATAATGGTGGGTAAGACTCTTTGGGGATCCGTCGTCGCGAGGATAAATACCACCCGATCTGGGGGCTCTTCTAATGTTTTCAGCAAGGCATTAAAAGCTGCCGTGCTGAGCATATGGACTTCATCCAGGCAGTAAATTTTAAATCGGCATTGAACCGGTGCAAATTGAGCCCGTTCGATTAAGTCGCGAATATTGTCTACGCCCGTATTGCTGGCAGCATCAATTTCGATGACATCAAGAGAAGTGCCTAGGGCCACTTCCTGGCAAACAGAACAGGTCCCGCAGGGGGTTTGGGTTGGTGTCTGGCTATTGAGGCAGTTGAGGGATTTGGCGAGGATGCGGGCACTGGAGGTTTTTCCTGTCCCCCGAGGGCCGGTAAAGAGATAGGCAGGGGCAATCCGCTCGAACTCGATCGCATTGGTTAACGTGGTTGCGATCGCATCTTGTCCCACTAAATCTGCAAAGACTTGGGGACGATATTTATGATGCAGCGGTTCGTAAGCCACAGCTTACCCTAATCAATTAGCAAAGGCGTCCACCTCTACTCTAGTGGATGAGCTTCCGAATGGTGCTACTGTTAATGCTTCTCAAGCAAGATCTCAGAAATAATGAGAGCTGTGTCTTGGCACTTGGACGGTCATTACAACCAGGCTGGCCCAAGGAGATGGAGGGAGGAATCTGCTGGTATACCACTTCGCGATTTGGGCCTAGAGAACTGCAGGACTGGATGGAGACCCTCTGCTGAATCTTAGCTTTGCGCAGAACATGTAAGGTTTTTGCCGCGAATTTGGGCCACACTCAATCGGCCTATTGATGTCAAAATGGGTGAGTATACTTGATTATAAAAATTCGAATCTTTCAATTTTCTTTATGTTTTGTTAATAAGGCTTGTATAGGGTTCTATCAGTCAAATTGCATAGCAAAGGAGGCTGAAAGTGAGTCGCTCTATAGAAGATACTGATGATCTTAAGGTGATTTCTGATATTTGATAAAGTGATAAAATCGGTTCTCTTTACCTAGTATTAAAAAGAGATCTTCTTTTGGGTATTCTGGGAGTGATGGCGTTATCTGAACCAAGGCATGAATTGCAAAGGTCAAGAGCCTGGAAATGCTAATAAGAATAGGCTGAAGGCTCCTAAAATTATTGAAATACCATCAATGGATGAATTCAGAAATCTACTTTCTCCTCAACGAGTAGAGGAGTGGAAAAAAGTAGGGATAGATGTTGATACTACCGATGGACTTGAAGAAGCCTATCACTGGCTATTGACCGTCTATAAAAACTTTAGAGGTGTTCGTTCTTAAATGGAGAAAACCCCAATGGTTGGGGACATTGGGGTAAACAGTTATCTTTATGGAGTGGGATGAAACCACGCTTCTTAAGCTATCGATCTTCTGAGAAGAAGCAGTGAAGAAAAACGTTTCTGAATAATAGATCTTGAACATGATGCTACCTTCAAGTAAGCTCTGAGTCGATCTCAAGCAGTTGCTAATTGTTTTCCCAGCCACCAGCCCTGCATCATTTATCCACGTAAGTGTGGAAGCATTAGGGTTCTGACTGCGGCACGGTTTGTAAAGCGTTCCACTGAACTGCCTTTACGTCTATGGCTTTAATAAAGCTATCTTTGCCGTCCATATAGCCATCGATATTCGTGGGATATTGGTGAGCTAACTGATGTTTTAAGTCGCTGTATTGCTTCGCATCTGTCGGGTGGGCAATCATATAATCTCGAAATGCCAGATGGCGCTTCACCTGGGCTGAGCTGTGGTTAAAGATATGGATATGGTGGGTTCGAACATCGTTTCGGTTATTTTTGAAAAAAAACCGACGACCTGAGATGCCAAATTCCCCCATGACTTCGTAGCCCAGCTGCTCCATGGATGAACTGCGCGCATCAACTTGGGTCATGCACTGCACTTTAACCAACAGATCGATAATGGGTTTTGCATGGATGTCAGGAATAGCTGTGCTGCCGATATGGTGAACAGCCATCACAGTTTCACCCAGGGCTTCCTTGACTAGCGAGGCTTCAGTCTGAAATATCATTTTCCAGGCAGGATTGTGAGAGACAACTTCTACCGTTCTCATGCTTGGATACCTCTCTGTATATCAATACAAGAATTCCTCCCAATGAGTTTCAAGGTCTGTTGATGGTTAACCCTGGATGAGAGATAGATCCGCTTAGGGCTAGGAACTCGCTCTGATTTGATGCAGAATTAGCGATCGATTTGACGTATAGGTCAGTGGGTATCGGTAAAGGTGGTTGGGGTGATGGCTTACCCAGTCATCGTCCCCGGCTTTATGAGTGTGCGGACAGTTTAGTAACGTTTGCCTAAAATGATTCCCTGCTATGCCGTAGGGTTGTGAACAGAGCCTGAACGACTTTAAAAAGCTCGAGTGTTTGCTGGTGTGAATGCTTTCAACTCACTTCAGGCAGTTTTGTGGTCAATAGTCTAGAACCCTATATTTGAAGTTAATGAATATGGACCGACAATACTATTCTCTTACAAGGGGGCTGTATGGATGGAAGACTCTGATAGTTCAGGACCAAGGTGTTTAAGAGAGCCTTACTTGTCACATCGCCAGAGGACAGCAGTGATATCGTCTAGATTCAGTCATTTCTCGAATGAGCAGCACATGGGAACCGAGATATTTCTCAATGTTGCTGATATCTTCTTCCTTAAGAATTAATCGACGCTCTACTCGGGCCAACAGCCAAGAAATCAGGCGACTATCATTCAATTGCATCACCGGATGACTGGGCAGTTCTTCAATTAATTGCCATAGGTCGTGGAGCAGGGAAGGGGATAACACGGAACAGTACCATAAACGCTAATTGCGTATAAATTTGGTGTTTTGATGATTATTTAAGGTTTTCTTTAGATTTATGCTACTTAAATCCTACCTCTAGGGATAAAGGCTGAGGACAAAGTATAAACATCTTTACAAGCTACGCTTTCAATCGACCTAATCTCAAAATCAGGATCGCCTAGAACCCAAGAATATTAGGCAAGGTAATGGATTGGAATATGACCAGAAAGTTTCCCTTTAAATGCCCGTCAATTGCCAATCAGCGCTACTCCAAAAGCTTGCTGCAGATGGCAAACCGATAACGCTATTGTCGGCGGACATCTTTCTTCACAGACTTGGCATACCTTCATCTCTGCTAGAAAAACATGAGGTTATGTTGATAGATCTTGGCTATCGAGGGAAATTCGTGGACTTTTCTTTTTCATCTTTGTGCAGTGATGTTTTTTCCCTGCCGATGCCAGGAGGATTAAATCCCAGGTAGTCCGCCAGATGTAAGGATAGATATATCCAACATCCAAAATCCAGCATCACAAATGTCGACATTGACCTGCCCTAACTGTCGTTCTCAAAACGTTGTCAAAAACGGTCGAATCCATAATGGCAAGCAAAACCACAAATGTAAAACCTGTGGTCGTCAGTTTGTGGAAGCTCCTCAGCAAAAGCGAATTGATTCATCCACTAAAGGCCTGATCGATAAGCTATTGCTTGAAAAGATACCTCTGGCAGGTATTGCCAGGGTCTGTGATGTTTCTGAAAGCTGGTTACAAGAGTACGTGAACTGTAAGTATGAAGCAGTGCCTCGTACTGTGAACATATCATCAAAAAAAAGGCCGATTAACTCTTCAATGTGATGAAATGTGGTCATTTGTGAACGATAAGAGCAATAAACAGTGGATATGGCTTGCTCTTGATGTCATCACGCGTGAGATAGTCGGTGTTTATGTGGGGGCACGCTCCAAGCAAGGTGCTCGTCAGCTATGGAATTCCTTGCCAGGAATCTATCGTCAATGTGCGGTTGCCTACACGGATTTTTGGGATGCCTACGGCTGTGTTTTCCCCAAACAACGACATCAAGCTGTGGGCAAGGAAACAGGCCAAACCTGCTACATTGAACGATTTAATTGCACCATGCGCCAGCGAGTGTCTCGGTTAGTTCGAAAGACACTGTCGTTTTCGAAAAAGCTAGAGAATCATATTGGAGCAATCTGGATGTTTGTCCATCACTACAATGCATCCTTACAGGACTAGGACTACCAAATCCCAGTCTTAAGATGCTTTCCAGGAATAGATTTCATGCTTTTGTAAGGTGTGCATCGGGTGTCTCCTCCCTTTAATGCAAGCGAGGGACGAGTTAATGAAAGCGAGGGACGAGACATAGAAAGTTTGCAATTAGGGTTGACTAGGTAAAATTACTCACCTAGAATAGTTTCAATTTGTTAAGCAAGTTTACAGAAATACAAAACTAGATGATTCAGTTTGATAACTCATACTTTTTACCGAACTTACATCACTTAGACCATCAACCCTGAGCTGCCGTTCATTCAGCAAGGTTCAGTCACCAGTATAAAAAAGCAAATGAGTTGCCTCCCGGAACGGCGCTTTGTTTGCACGATTAAGGTCACGGTCTAGCCAATCAGCAGTACTACGTTTGTTAAACCGTGTTTGTGGCATCTTGTCATACATCACTGAAAGATGCCTGATTGACTGCGTTAGACCGTAACTCACGAGAAAAACAGATACCCATTTGATCAGCGAGGGAATTAAAGATGGGTAAAGGTTTTGGTCAAGACTCCCCTAGAAAGCCAAAGATAAAACCCGTGTTGAGTACCCTCAACCCTGAGGATACTGAGCGAGTGTTATTCAAAATGTATGACTTTTTGGGCTGGGAGGATAATGCAAAAGCCCTAGGCCGTATGGCCCTGCGCCGATATCTGGCAGCCAAAGAGAAAGGTGCCGTTGTGGCTGCTCCGTGGCAGTCTGAGGATCCTGAAATAATCCCCACTGATTATATGACCTTTGAGGAGATCCGAGATGCTGGATTAGCCTATCCCACTGTATTAGACAGTTATAGGCGATATAAACCCCATGCTGAATTTTTGCTGATTTATTGGGAACAAGATACGCCCGAAACGATGGCCGCTTGCCAGGTGATTTCGCTTCAAAGCCCTGCGATTCACCTGTATCAGAAGAAATCCAAATGACGACAGTTTCATTTGGAAGAACTAGCTTTGAGTTTTACTCACACTGTCTCGCACGAATCATTAACAACGAACTTTGAGGGAAACGAAATGGACAATGTGATTGGTTTAGAAATTATTGAAGTCGTAGAGCAAGCTGCGATCGCATCTGCGCTATGGATGGGTAAAGGGGAAAAAGACACCGCAGATGCCGTGGCTGTAGACGCGATGCGGAACCGCATGAATCAAATTCACATGCGGGGTCGGATTGTGATTGGTGAGGGAGAACGGGATGATGCCCCGATGCTCTATATCGGTGAGCAAGTCGGGATTTGCACCCAAGAAAATGCTGCTGAATTCTGCACCCTGGATGAGCTGATTGAGATCGATATTGCCGTCGATCCGTGTGAAGGCACCAATCTCGTTGCCTATGGCCAGAATGGTTCCATGGCCGTTCTCGCTATCTCCGAAAAAGGCGGCCTATTTGCTGCTCCTGACTTCTATATGAAGAAACTGGCTGCCCCTCCTGCAGCCAAAGGCAAGGTGGATATTCGTAAATCCGCTACGGAAAATCTGCAGATCATTGCTGAATGCTTAGACCGCTCTATTTCTGAGTTGGTCGTCGTCGTGATGAAACGGGCACGCCATGACGGTTTGATTAAGGAAATTCGAGAGGCAGGGGCCAGAGTCCGTTTGATTGAGGATGGAGATGTCTCAGCGGCCTTATCCTGTGCGTTTTCGGGCACAAACATTCATGCCTTGATGGGCATTGGTGCAGCTCCAGAAGGCGTGATCTCTGCGGCTGCCATGCGGGCTTTGGGGGGACATTTCCAAGGTCAACTGATCTATGACCCAGAAATTGTCCAGACTGGATTGATTGGTGAAAGCAAGGAGAGCAACCTCGCTCGCTTAAAAGAGATGGGGATTGAC
Source organism: Acaryochloris marina MBIC11017 (assembly GCF_000018105.1). Taxonomy (GTDB): domain Bacteria; phylum Cyanobacteriota; class Cyanobacteriia; order Thermosynechococcales; family Thermosynechococcaceae; genus Acaryochloris; species Acaryochloris marina. Next base: position 2,282,487 of record NC_009925.1, on the reverse strand, counting down.
GATCCAGATCGCATCTATGAGGCTGAAGAGCTGGCCTGTGGTGAAACGGTCTTATTTGCCGCCTGTGGGATAACCCCCGGAACCCTGATGAAAGGGGCTCGCTTTTTCCCCGGAGGGGTGAGAACTGAATCTCTTATTATCTCCACTCAATCTAAAACGGTTCGATTTGTCGATACCATCCACAAACTGGATGATAAACACCGAGCTTTGCAATTGCATTAAGCTTTCAGGCTCTGAGTCCCCGATTCAGGGCCTTTTCATTACGCCTTTGTGATTAAACATTATATTTAGCTAGGAAATATGAAACGCGTACTATCCATTATTCTTGGCGGTGGTGCTGGCACCCGACTCTATCCGTTGACCAAACTGAGGGCTAAACCTGCGGTTCCTTTGGCGGGAAAATATCGTCTGATTGATATTCCTGTGAGTAACTGTATTAACTCAGACATCAATAAAATCTATGTCCTGACTCAATTCAACTCAGCGTCTCTCAATCGACATTTGAGTCGGGGCTATAATTTCTCGAATTTTACAGAAGGATTTGTTGAGGTCTTGGCTGCCCAGCAGACTCCCGACAACTCAGGTTGGTTTGAAGGAACGGCCGATGCGGTTCGCCAGTATTTGCAGTTGCTCAAGGAATGGGATGTGGATGAATATCTCATCCTTTCTGGAGACCATCTGTATCGCATGGACTACAGCCGATTTGTCCAACGACATCGTGATACCAATGCTGATATCACCATCTCTGTGGTTCCCATGGATGAGCGACGGGCCTCTGCCTTTGGCTTGATGAAGCTGGATGAGTCAGGGCGTGTGGGAGATTTTTGTGAAAAACCCTCGGGAGATGAATTAACCCAAATGCAGGTGGATACCACGTTGCTCGGGTTGAGTGCAGAACAGGCCCGTGAGCAACCTTATATTGCCTCTATGGGGATATACGTATTCAAAAAAGAGGTTCTGATCGACTTACTGGAATCTAATATTGCGCACACTGACTTTGGCAAAGAGGTGATTCCCACGGCTGCTGCGAATCACAATATCCAGGCATTTCTGTTTGATGATTATTGGGAAGATATTGGAACGATTGAAGCGTTCTATGAAGCCAATCTAGCGTTAGCACAACAGCCAAAACCCAAATTTAGTTTTTACGATGAGCAGGCTCCCATTTATACTCGAGCCCGATATTTACCCCCTAGTAAAATCCTCGATTGCCGGGTGACGGAATCCATTGTTGGTGAAGGCTGTATTGTCAAAAAGAGCCAAATTCACCATTCCGTTCTAGGGGTTCGCTCTTATGTAGACGATCATTGCACCCTGGACAATGTGTTGTGGCTAGGGTCTGATTATTATCAATCCCTGTCTGAGCGGCAAGCTGATCTGGATCAAGGTAGAGTGCCCTTAGGGATTGGAGAAAATACTGTTATACGCAAAGCAATTGTTGATAAAAATGCCCGAATTGGCAAGAACGTCAAAATCGTCAATAAAGCCCAGGTGGAGGAGGCGAATCATGAGGATGAAGGCTTCTATATTCGGAGTGGGATTGTTGTCATTTTGAAGAATGCCATCATTCCTGATGGCACAGAGATCTAACCGATCTTGACCCTCTATTTCCAGTCAGAATTAATGATTGCCAATAGAGGGTTAGCCCCTGATCTTATAACCAGAATAGTAGGTTGACCCTTTAACTTTTCCATCTGAGAATGATGCATTTCTTTCTTGTTGAAAAGGTGTTAATTAAGGCCGTTTAAAATAATTAAACCTCCTACTAGAGGAGGTTCTAAGTTAATCGGAGCGGCGGGATTTGAACCCACGACCCCCACTACCCCAAAGTGGGTCACATGATCTACAAAATCTTTGTCTAGCAAGACTTACAAGGCTTCTTCCAAATGCTTCCGGCCAATCTATCCGGCCAATGGCATCTGAAACAACGTAAATTCGTTCTTATTCCTCACCTCCCATCAACTCTTGCTTCACTGCTGTGGTAATCACTCGACGTAGCCAAGCTGGTTTCTCTTTACCCAAACCATTAACTAGATCAGCTATGTCTTCAGGTAGTCTAACTGCCGTCAAGCCTTTTTGAAGTTTGACACCTTCAGGCACGTCATCAGCTTTAAATTGCTTGGCTATGAATTGTGGTGTCTGGACTGGATTGGGATTACCACCAGGGGTGCCTTTCTTCTTAGGCATAACGAAAAGTCAAAAACGTTAACCTTAGAGTACCCAGTTTCGACAAGATTAATCCCAGATAACAGGGAAGTATAAGTATTGCTTATATAACTTCAGGTAAGGTTGTCGGACTTATATCATAGCTACGTATCTTTACCCAGTTAACATGGAAAAATAAGGGTAGTAAACTCAAGTACTTCTAAACTGAACAAAGTTTCCACAGTACAAAATACGCCAGTAAAAGGAAAAAAACTACTATTATCCAGAGTTAATGCTATCAAAGCGGTCTAATTGGCACTGGTCTATCAACTGGATCTAGCTAGAATGGCTCCGACACAACGTAATGTAGATCAATGGAATGCCCATGCTGCCAGAGCCAGAAGATCCATAAACGAGGCTTTGATAGCCTGCAAGATGGGACACTAGTCCAGCGATATCAGTGTGAGGATTGCAATCGGCGTTTCAAAGAACGCACAGGTAACCCAATGGCTCGCTTACGCACCACCAGTTTAGTGGTGAGCTATGCCATCAAGGCTCGCACCAAAGGAATGGGAGTCCGTGCAACGGGTCGTACTTTTGGGACATCTCATACCACCATTATGCGGTGGGAAAAGCACCTAGCAGATCAGGCACTGAACTGGTCACCCCCAGCTCCAGCAAGTTCTGATGTGACGGTAGAAGGGGATGAAGTTTACACTCGTGTATGCGAAAATCTTCCCCTCTAGCCAGTCCCAGGGCTGGACCATCCACTTCCTTGAGCGCGCGAGCCGTTATTGGTTTACAGCACAGGCTGGTCTCAAGGATCAACAACTCTTTATTGATGGCGTTCAATCAGCTTGGGAGTGGATGAAAACCTGTGATGGGATTCAATGGTTTACTGATGGAGAAAGACGCTATGGACAAGAACTTTGGAAGCTCGCCAGTGTCTCTCTCAACGCTGAGGAGTGTCACCCTGATTATGGGCATCGCAAGGTTTGGCGAGACGGATTAGAAGTCGCGATGAAAGTTAAAGGATTTCAGGCGAATCGGCGAGTGAAGTGGGTGAAGTGGGTGAAAGCAGAGCATCCCTTTACCGCTATCAGTCCAGCATCTGAGGTCCATGCCAATCACAACGAGGCTCACAATGCTGCCTTGAGGAGACGATGTAGTGCTTATCGAAAAAGGCAGAATCTCTACGCTAAGAAGCAGTCGGGTTTTCAGAGAGTGCTAGACGTACAACGGCTGATTCATAACTGGGTTAGACCCCATTGAGGGCTCAGCAAGCAGACTACGCCAGCGATGGAGATGGGATTTTCTTCACGCCCGCTTAGCATGTTAGAACTCATAACCAATAAAGGTTTTAGACGTGCGCCTTGTTAAGAGACCAGTGCCAAATTCACTAGGTAAAATTCCTGGGGAGCGTTTCAGATTATTGTCCCGTTTTGGGAATACTCCCATGAAACAGCTTTGTTCAACTTTCCGGCCAGTTTCCAGTATTACAAATTTACCTGTTGATTTTAATCATTACTCTGGTGACTGACTCATCCATTAATTCAAGGTACTTGCAACCTAACAATTTTTGTTTACTTTTTCAACTTCAAGTAGTTACATCATTGTTTTGCTTACTACGTCATTGGCAAGTTTATTCAAGCTCTGTGCTACTTCCTATTTATTAGAATATCCAAGGTTCAGGGGCAACCCTAGCTATTCATTGACTTAGAGATTGTGGAGGTCATCTCTATAAACTGACTTTATCTTAAATCAAACAATTGGTTTTACTTTATAAAATCTCAACTTTGATCTCGCGAATTAGAAAAGACTTTAGAAGGTTTTCGAAAAGCCATCAACTATAAATCCTTAATATAAGCGGGAGAGAATGATAAAAAAGCAGAGATTGGCAATAAGAAATGTAAAATCGGCGTATTATTTGGCAAAACCACAGAAAGATAATAGTCATTAAGTATAAATAAACTACCTAAAAAAAATTACACTCTAGAATAGAGAGCCCCAAAAATCAACATGAATAGCCAACAAGCAGGAGAATATCTAAGTGTGTTACCGTATACAACCCTTTCTGAAAGAAAAAACTCTTACAGGGCTGCAAAACACGAATTCTCGTCTTTGGAGCACAATAGATTATCCTTTCATGATCGCTTGCTTCAATGAAACAATCTGGGGCAAAAGCCATAATCGCTTTAAAATAGTATAATATTATACAGAAAGTTTTCTTTCTTTGTGGATCCAACTCTTCTTATTGCTTCCTTGAGAAAAATGCATCGGTAATTCTAATGAAAACAATAAGCGAATTCTAATTTTTTCTCAGGGGTATTGCTGAAGCAGCTTAATACAAGAATGAGCTATAGTTAAACTGCAAAAAAAACGATTGTTTGTAAAGAAATATACAATCTGCTAAATTCTATTAGTGATATTGTTGGGTTAATTATTTTTTCATTATATCCTACTAAATTCTTGAAAATATTCACTTAATTAAGCAGATACTTATGAATCTCAGTTAGACCTTAAAAATCATAAAATAATGAGTGAGATTGAATCAAAATTATTAGAGCTTTTAAGTGATTATGTTTGCAGTAGTCAAACAAGTTTATTGCAGCATATTTTTATGGTTAATGAAAATCATAAAAATCTAAGACAATGTATCCAATCTATAACTTCAGATAAGCAAGAGATAAGTAAAGATGAAGAAGATCACCTGAGAGAATTATTAGCTGATTTTGACGGCTTTTTCTTAGATGATTTTGGGAGAATTTTTGAGAAGGCTTATAAGTATTCATTGGTATATTTTCAGGGTAGGTCAAACATATCACCACGGTTAACTCTTAAAGTTATTTCTAAGGACAAACTAGCAACTCTTTTAAAGATACCAGAGTCATTTTTGTCAGACAACAACACTGAAATTTCAGCTAATACAGGTTTTCTTGAGATTGCTCAGGGTAAAGATTTTTATTTGTGCAATAATATACCTAACGAAATTGCAAATGGAAAATATGTGAACATAAGGATAAAAGATAAGGCAGCATATATATATGCTACAACTCATAGTGTTGATCACAGTAGAAAGTTCAGAGATAGGTATGATCAAGAATGGGTCAGCTGCTGGTCTCCAGTTTCAAGGGTGGGCTCTAAAGAAAGTATTGAATCTCCCCCAGAAACGTGTTATAAATCCACGCTTATACTTCCAGTTTCTTTGGCAACGAAAAAGTTAAGGAAAGAATTTATTGAAAAGTTTCAAATTATTAGCTCCACTCAGCGAGCTTTATTTGGATTTCTATGTTTTGACCATATCAATGTAGAATATTTTAAGCTCGAAGATAGATTTTTTATACAAATTCTTACTGATATTTTGTCAATTTATTTAATAAATCAATTGATGTTTACTCAGTTTTCTACTGTTTATTACAATGCAAAGAAAATATTATCCGATTAAAGTAGTTTCTCCCTCAACTAGATAGCTTTTGATGTTTCGTCCTTTAGCAAGATATTTTTAGCCATGGTTTACCCTAAGAGAGTCGTTTATACCTCTAGAAAATTGGCTGACTTGGAAAGTCGATGGACTAAAGAATTGTCTTGCCACTTTAGAACAATTTCACCCGTTAGCTGTGGTATTGGGGTCTTAAATATAATTCAGGTGAAAGAAGCGCATTTGGCTGCGCGAGAACAGCAAGTTTGCAAAGATCATGCCCCCCATCATGATATAGATGAAGGGAGATATTTGAATGATGGAAACGACTTAGCAAACAAATCAATACAACATTCTCGTGAATTGCTAAATACAGGTGATCAACATCCTTATCTATCCCCTCATGTAGCAACAGTTTGCCCAGATATCGGTCACCACTTCTGCACTGAGGTTTTAATTGAAAAAGGTGCAAATGTTGCAAGCGCCTTTTTTCATGAGGGCCAATTAGAAGAAAATGTTGTAGATGATGTAAATACGATTGGTGTTCTAGCCCAATCCGCTGAGAAGGTAAAGCTAGAAATGGATGGTTTTGAAGAACCCCGAAAATATATTGAAAGGCAAAATCATCTGTTCAACCAAAAACTTGATGAATTAATCAAAAAATATGCTGGCCAATATGTTTTATTTCATGATGGAGAAGTATTGTATGCTGGTAATTCAATGGCTGCGGTAACTAAAGTTGCTGGAGAATTTCGAGGAAGTAAAAATATCTTCATAAAAAAAGTGTCTAAAACAAGTGATAATTATGGGGTCTTTACACCGCTTCCTAAGGAATAGCTAATAAGTGCCACAATACATCACTCCTCCCTATATTAATTCTCATGATTCTGATAGTAATACGGTGAGGAGCGGACCTTTTGCAAGAATTGCACTTTCTCTACCTTATCAAGAAGAATTTGTTTTCGGCGAAGATTCTTCTTGCTATGGCCTTTTGGATACTGGTTCACCTATAACATTTATACCTAAAGATCTAATACTCGAGTTGAATGCACCTCTTATTGGTCCTGCGGTTATAAGTTATGGTGTAGGAGGGCATGGTTTTTATGATCCATATTCCCTATCGATTAGGTTGGATGGAATTATTCTTCCAAATAGGTCTGTTTTAGCTTGGAGTAGAGAAATCGCATTGATAGGTAGAGATATTTTAGATGAGTTAGAGGCGTGTTTTAATGGAGAAGAATATTTTCTTACCCATTAACATCAGTTGATCAGCATTCAAAACCGCTACTTATGAACTCTTCTTCATGAGCAAAATGTGAATTAGGGTTCGTACCTACATATGTAAGGCTAAATAACAATTTTCTGTGTTTCAAACGTTTTGACTCCATACTATCTTGTGTATATAATGTTGGGATTCTGCATATTTACGTGATTTTTAAGCCTCTATTGACTTCGTTGAGTAAACTCTTTGTAATAAACTTATGTTGACCTCAAAGGTAGACAAAGTTAACTACGAAAATTCACTTTTCGACTGAAATATACACATATAAACTTCAATATATATAATTTGGTAATTGCTATAAAAACTTTATGAGCACAGATATAAATAAAGAATTTATTTCAAGAGAATAAAAAACCTAAACATATAAAATTCTGTATAAATTCTTTGTGACTTTTCAGGGGCATGTGAGCTGGACTTAGTTAATCAACTCCCACTAAAGTATGATTAGAACTAAAAAGACTACTAGATTATTTATATTTTTAGACCTCCTTAAAATAATTATCTTATCTTTTAATAATCCCCTAAAGCCAAAAAGTTTTCTTAGGTATCCAGCGAATAATGATAAAAGTCTTACTACGAAAGTAGTAGATAGTTTTCATGTGCATGAAGGAACGGATAAAGAGTTTATAGAACATCTAAAGGGCCAGGTTGAGACACTTGAAAAGCAAGTTGAACTTCTTCAAGATAAGATACTAAATCCAACAGCTATTAATTTAAGTCCAAGTTATCAAGTAATGCTTGTAGTTTGTGCTCTTTTGATGATAGCTGCATTTGTGGGTGCCTGGTGGTCTGCTTATTACTTTAAAGAGCCTTTGGCATATAATGAAAAAAACTTCATAGATTTATGTGAAAAATTATCTATTTCGTTAGCTGGAGGTTTTATTGGAATAGTAGTTGGTAAATATTCAAAATAGTTCACCATTCTAGTAGTGAGAAATTTAAACAACTAATCTAGAAAAACTTAACGAATTTGTACTGAAAGCACAGAGGTCATTGATGGACTTAATGTCCGATTCTTCTCAGGACTAAAGTCTTGATTCACTCCAGCATGAACGTATTTATATCGTTATTAGACACGAGACGGTGATGCTCCAAATATTCCTCCACCATCTGTTCACTGATATTACCTGTACTCCAGGCTCCATAACCTAAGGCCCACAGATATTTATCCCAATATCGCCGCTCTAACTCTCGATACTCTTGCTGAAGTCGCCTTGATGTGAACCCTTTCAACCGCTTGGCTATGTCACTGATCGATTTCGATGGGGGATATTCAATTAGCGTATGATCATGATCTTTACTGACCATCCCTTTTAATATAGTTAAGCGGGTGACAGCATAATTTCCCAGATGATTCTCGACTATAGACTTCTTGATACTACTTCTTTATCCTGCATTGGAGATGTGTAGCAACTAAAGTCTCGCACTGAAAGTGCGTAGTTTTGGACTAGCGTGTTTAGGATAATAAATACTCAAATTGATTTAATGAAATGAGTATATATGAAAATTCCAGCTCAAATATTTTCTTGTTTGCGTATGTTTAATTATTAAGATTGTTTTATTAGATCCTGGAAAACATACCAACATTGCCAACAAAACGCTGAGACCATTTCTCTTACTGACTTTGGTGTGTTGGTATAGATGCCAACAAATACCAACAATTAATCCGAAGAAGAATTTGTTGGTACCTGTTGGGTAGTTGTTGAATTGCTTGCCAACAGGGTTAAACCTTTATCTGGCAGTACTTTCAAGTTTTTTGTTGGTATTGTTGGCACATTCTAAGTAAGAGAGTAATCAAGCCCTTGCATATTAGGTGGTTTACGAGGCCACATAATCTGAACGGGAATTTGAATACTCCATATAGACTTAGGCTTACTTAGTATTTTGGCTCTGAACCCACAACCCTGAATATAGGTATAGGATTCACCTTCTATAACCTTTGTGGGGGTGTCTAGGCTAAGTATTTGAACTGTTACCCAGGTCAGGTCCTTAAGCATAGCTAGAACCCAATCACCCACCTTAAATGTAGTGGATTTGATTCTCTGGCACTCTATGAAACCTCTCCTTGATAGCTTCCTAGATGTGCCATTGGGGTATCTGACAGTAACCCAAGAATCGTCCACATCGGTGATAATTGCCCCTTTCCCTGCAGGTCCTAATGCAATAGCACCCAAACTTTCAGTGGAATCAGAGAAGTCATAGGGGGGAAGAGTTAGATACCAGCTCTTGAATGCAAAACTAGGTATACATTTTGTGGAGCCATCAGGATACTTAAGTCTTATGAGATCATCTTCAAAACTTACAGTAGGGTAATCAGTCTCCCCCACAGTGGTTATGTGGTTGAGAAATGGTTTAGAGGTCGTCATCACACACCTCCCTAAGACCGTAGTAGTGAGCAGGAAATTCTGACCACGGTATGTAGACTATCTGTTGACCTTCTGTTCTAGAAATGTGCCAACATTACCAACAGAATCCCTGGAACTACTTTCCTCTATGGCTTTAAGCCTGTTGGGATGGTGGCCAACTTCTTCCCAACTCGTACCAACACTTTTACCACCTACTGCATTAAGTGTGGATTGGCTTGTAGGTACGGTGATTTTGATTTGGTATTTGGAATCATTCACTGACTTACCATTATCAATGGCATATCCCAGTGCAACAATTTGACTCATAAACTCTCGTGCCTGTTGAACCTTAGGTCTTGATGTAGACCCCCACCATTGAGTAATGGTTCTAGCCTTAATCCATCCACATCCCCTAAAACGATTGATGCATCTGACAACTCTGGATGATTCCTTGTCTGATAATCCAAGTTCACAGTAGAGGCTTCTAGTTTGACCCATGAGCCATTTGGTGAATTGAATAGCATCAGTGAGTGTTTCTGCAGAGATCTCACTCTCTATTGGCCGGATTCCAGGGATAATGGACTCCTCAAAAGTAGATGAACCCTCTGTGAGAGTTAACTGGTCTAATACCCAATTTGTGGTGTGAACAATGAGGGCAATTCGGCCTGCAATCTCCTTGAACTTTGGATATATAGCTCTGAGAATATTGGATGGTTCTTGTTGGATAAGCTGGCCTATCTCATGATTCCACTGATTCCATACCCCTATTGCTCCCCTTGAAAGTCGGTGCTCTTGGGCATCAAGCTCATTTAGGCCACAGTAAACACCTTTCAGTAAGGGCATTAAATCAAGCTTCGGCCTATCTGAGATTCCTGGTGGAGTTGTTATTGGCAGACGAAACCACAGGAATCTGGGCCAGAGGCCATCTTCCGATGTGGGATCATCTAATACCAATTTCCCTAACACTGAAGGCTGAATACTTCCCAATAAACTGATTGAGGTTTTAGGGATATAGATCGGCTCAGAAGATTTTCGATTAACTTTGAGAGAGTCCCCACCATAAAAAGTTAACCACCTCTGCCTATCAGCCCCTTTTCAATTACGATAGGCATCCATCGATTTAAAGAATCCAGCCAACTCATCTATATGGATTAGATAGCCTTCTGATGGATGATGACAGATGGAATCGGCAATGGCCTCAATCGTAAAGTCAGAGAAAAATAAATCTCTCATGTTGGGATGCTTAGGTTTTTCTGGGGTGATAGGTAGTTTTTTGGACCGAGACTGAAACCGTTGCAAATCCTTTTCATACTCAGAGACTTCCAGTTGATAGCTCTCGTGGACTTCTTGTTGCAACCTCGACAAAGGTCTAGTGAGGAGCTTAAGAATGGGGCTTTTCATGGTTCCTGATTCACCTACTAAACCAGCCCAAATGATTGGCGGTACATGGTAGCCAGTTCCTGGATCGATTATTAGCCTTGTCTCAGCCTTAAGCCTTGAAGCCAGGATAGGAAGAATACAAACAAGAAAAGCTTCTACTGGTAACTCAAGATTTGATGCAAGATCACTGAGTGGGCCATATAACGATTTATGAAAGAGTTGGGGAGGCTTTATGATTGTGCTGTCTATCAATATTTTTGTGGTAACTTCCTCTAGTTCCACATCTACTGATAGCTTCTTGATCTTCTTCCAAGCTGCCTCATCTCCCCCTTCATATACACAAGCTGGTTGACAGTCATCAATGTCTATGGAATCAATGATTCTGTCTAATCTGTCCTCATCAATGTCCAAGTTAGATGCAAGATCCACAAGGAGAGTTCGAGGCTCTGGATCATAAGCCAGGTTATTTGCTTCACACCAATTTGCCCAACCATAAAGCTCGTTAGCAACTTTGGTGATGTCTTTACTCCTATCATCAGACTCAGGTTGACTTTGGTATATTGCCTGGACCCCCCTTGTGGATAATTCCAGCAGGGATAAAGCATCACTATTTTCTGGCTTGATTCTTACTGTTTTCTGGACTTGATCAGACCTGCTTGCTTTAGCTTTCTTAGCCTTCTTGATTGAGTACAGCCCAATAGACTCAGCATCGATGACAGGGGCGAATCTACCTTTCTGTACTACCTGGTAACCAACAGTGGGTGCCACGACAGTGAACTGATTTGGCCCTTGGATCTCCCCTACGTGTGATCCACCCTCACTAAAAGCAAAGCGTGTAAACCCTGGTGGCTCTGCAAACTCTACATATATGTGGAAGCCATCACTAAGAGTTCTTTCTACCTGAGCATCATGCAGTTGAGAATGCTTATCCAGCCATTTATTAACGACTTGCTCACATACTTCCTTACTATCGAAATGCTTGGTATCGACATCAACTATATGCAAGTGATTATTACCAAGGATTCCAATGCCATTTTCAGGGTTAGCAAACCATAGATCTATCTCTGTACGAGTTGGTTGCTTATTCTGATATTGCTTGCTACTAATTAGATAAGCCTTACCTTGTTCATCTAAATAGCTTGGATTTTTCCCATTAAAATTGGAATTAGGCTGTTTTGGTGCCACTGGTAGAGGTGACGAACCTAAGTCTAGATACCCTATCGCAACATCAAGTATGCTAGAAAAATTTTGTGGATTATTTGTTGAAGAATTCACTTTATTCACCTCCTAAGCCGCATATTGGTTGCTGAAATTGTCAATTTGAGGCTCAAGGGTTGATAGATACTCTTCAACCAACCTCTGGTGGCTAGGCCCATCACCATTTAGTAAATAGTCCTGCACCAGACGGATGTTCCATAAAACTTTTCGTTCTGGCTGAATCCAATAAATAGGACTGGGCAATTGCTCACGTAACCTTGATTCACAAAACTTCCCCAATTGGAAGTGGGTACGTAAGGTTCTTGTATCAACGAATGGGAAAATAGCTTTATGCTGATGGGTAAACATGATAAATCGTCCATGATTTAGATTGTTAATCAGTCCGGTAGTGATCAACTTTGACGAGAAGGTACTACCGGATTAATTTTTTTTGCTGTAATCCTTTTGGTCCATAGCAAGACTTAAAGGCTATAACAAACCTAATCGGACTTTTCGTAGTCAAACGAAATACAGAATTAACTGCTCTAATATCACAAAATTGTTACATTCTATTTTCTGTTTCCGAACCCTTTTGGGTGCCTGGGTCTGCCTCTCTTGCTTTCCAATATCTTTCCTTCTCGAACATTCAGGAATGAGAATTTGGGATCTCGATTCATCCGGTAAATTAGCTTTCGATCTTCCCTTATATAGTTATCGAAGTGTGGTTGGAAAGAAGTATCTTTATCGCTAATAATTTTGGCTTCTTTCTCAATCAAAGTGAATAAAAGCATCTCATTCTCTTTAGGGTTATGATTTTGAGATACCAAACCTAATTGGATTTCTATATCAGGGCACTCGTATGATGACAACTGGGGAAGTCGCCCAGGGATTATGCCATCATGCGGTGGATTCGCTTCCTGATCTTCGGGAGAGTTCTGAGTGTGAAACTTGAGGAAAGAATCCTTTCTTATAGGTAATTCACAAACAATTCTCTCAATTTCACGTATTGCACTTTCACAAAGGCACGTCCACCAAAGTAGGTATGGACTCCAAGAAACAAATAGGTCTGCTAATTCACCCTTTTGGATTACATCGGATCGTTTATATAACTCCAGAATTAGATTGAGGCGAGCATACCAAAAATCGCAACAATACTCCCCCCCTGTGTCACTCGCAAGACTATGATCCTTTCTTTCACCAAGAACCTTATGTCGAAGCCATAAAGATAGGTATAAATCACATTCAATTATGTTATTAATTATCGCAGGCTCTAATGTGACACCCATGTAGTTAATCGCCATCCAACCCTTATAGGGGATCCTCTGGCAAATAATATTTTCTAATTCACTTTCCATTACTAAAACTCTATAAAAACGCTCTGGGGTTGAATGACATGGGCATAGCTTTCCAGCATTACTCTCTTATCGTGCCCACTTTGCTCAGCAACACTGATTGGATCAGCACCACTAGCTAGTGCATGGCTAACTGCGGAATGCCTTATTGCATAGGGTTTTCGATATTCAATGCCACATTTAATTAGAACTGTTTTCCACGCCCGTCTTCTAAAACTGCGATCGCATATTGGTAACCCTTGTGGACTAGGGAAAACTAAATCTTCGAGATTAGGCTTCAGCCTTTCGTATCGCGCTTTAAGCATCGATTGTACGTTTGGGGATAGCACTATCGTCCTCGCCTTTCCAGTCTTAGTGCTTTTCCGATAGCCTCTAGAAACGCTTTCTCCTATCCAGACTGTTTGGAAATCATCTGCAATATGCTTCCACAGTAATCCTGCTGCTTCTCCAAACCGACAACCTACACCAAATAGGAAAATCACAAAGTCTGAATAATGTGAGTAATAGCGATTATTCCTAAACTCGGACAAGATAGCCTTGATTTCTTCTCGATTGAAGGGTTTCACTCGTTGAGTTGGTTGAGGTTTAAGAGCTACTCTCAAGCCAACCCAAGGATTATCTGTGGCTAATAGTTCTTCTTGTATGGCCCACTTCCAACAGCTTCCCAATAATCCAATTCTGGCTTTAGCAGTGTCAGCGGTGACATGCTCACTTTGGATACTCATGAAGTGCCTAGCATGATCTTTAGTGACCTCATGAGCAGGCATATCTAACCATTTGTTTAAAGCCCTGGATAACGGAATATATCTTGTTTCAACAGATCGAGGGGAGATGCCTAAATCGTGTTGTTTGTAGGTTGTGAACTTATCAAATAACTCTGAGCAGTTTAAGCCAGAATTACCAATCAGCTTGGGCCTGTACTTATTTTTGGTGACATCGTATTCACCACATCTAATATCTTCTGCTATTTGCCTAGCAATGCCATTGGCATAAGTCCTATTAATCCGGGTATTTTCTAATCCAAGGTTGAGGCTCTGACGTTTATCTATATATGTCCACCGGAGTCTTAGCATCCCCCTATCACTGGTGACCTGCACTTTATCTCTACTTTTCACAGGTTAATCCTTCCGGCCAATCTATCCGGCCAACTAAACGACTAACCAGCTTTAACGGACTTATTTCAATGCATATTGATTGCACAAAAATAGACCTGAAAGCTAGTATCAGTAGCCTTCAAGCCTTGCCAGATATAAGAATTACAGTCAATCGGAGCGGCGGGATTTGAACCCACGACCCCCACTACCCCAAAGTGGTGCGCTACCAAGCTGCGCTACGCCCCGTTTTGCTTTACAAGCCTAACATAAAACTCTGATTAAAAGACCTCAATTGTTTGGATAGCGCCCACCAGTTCAGCGGTGCTCTCTGCAGACCAATGTCCTTCTGCTCGGCGACCATTTAAGAGGATAAAACTGAGAGCAAACTGCTGGGGATAGCCTTGCACCTCTAGCCAAACCAAATCACTACTCGCCTCACAGGCAATGGTTTCCTCAGCCATTAATTGATCTTGTAATTGGGTGATGGACTCGACGAGCTGTAAGAGCAGACGACGAAAATCAGCAAATTCCTCAGCCGTTAACTCTACCGCCCATTCATTGGTACCGAGTAGGGTGGAAAACGCTGCCTGAGGATGCCATCCCAAGCGCCAACCGTTGCCCTCTTTGAGCTGTCGGTCCATTCTTAGTACTTAAAAAGTGAGCTTTTGGGACTCACCTGTAGGCTTACGAGTGGGGGTAGTGGACTGAGGTGAGCTGGATTTGGGCGTTGTTTGAGGCCGTAAGAGATCGGCGCTGCCCGAACCAGGTAAGGGAATGAGTTTGGGACGAGAGATTGGTTCTGGATCTGGGGCTGCTGCAGGCTTGGGTGGCTCTGGTTGTTGTTTCTCTGGTGGAGGGGCTGCCTGCTGGGGGACTTGACTCGCGTATACATCGCTAAGGGCTTGAGTTAATGCCAGGCGCTGCTTGCGGGTGAACTGGCGAATCAACTTGCGATCGCTCTCCATGGGATTCGTCTTTAAGTACGACTGCCCCGGATATTCTTCTTCTCGTAGGTTTTCGTAGAGTCCTAGATAGTCCGCCAGGGTGATTTTCCAGTCAAACCGATACTGAGGCGATCGGCCCTTGACCTGGGTGTGATACCGAATTAGTCGACTGACCAACGTGCTATTGGGAGCAGGCTTATTACCCTTGCGGCGCACATACTGGTTTTCTTGCGGTAGCTCCGGCAATTGGGAGTAGACCGCATCCGCTGCCAGTTTGGCGTTCAGACGCTGGGCCACCGCTGGTTGGGCCAGCATCCATCCGCTGACGACCAAGGAGGCACAGAGAAGTGCCCGCTTGGACCGTTGAATCAGAGTGAGGTTAGGGTTCACTCGCCAATAATCTCCGGTTGCGTCAGTTCATCAGACATTTCGATAATGGCTTGCATCACGGACTTCATGCCAGCATCTTCAAAGTCTTCTAAATTTTCGCGGCGACGACGCTTTTTGGCCCGGTTCGCAACTTGCACAGTAATGCGGTAGCGATTGGAAGAAGCGCTAATCAATTCTTCAGCTCGCCGCATAATATGCGTGGTGTCGATGGTGGGGCGCTTAGACATAAAGTTTCTCGAGAATGGACTGCTTACTAGTCTAGCAACAATGCTCTCGTCCCGAGACAAGCCGCCTAGAAACTCTGCGGGTACGGGGGCTGATTGATTGTAGGATATGCAAAGCATGCTTAAGACCCATGCATCATTTCTAATCTGCTCCGTCTTAAATGCGCCATTACTGACCCTGAATCGAGATGCCGCCCTGTGGGACCATCTGCGACCATCATCTGGATCAGCCTGGTAACCTAACTGACCTTCCTCTATCTATTCCGGCCCATTCCTATGACCAACGTTGCCATCAATGAGACCCATCGTCAGCAAACTGCTCAGCTAGACGTTCCCCCCCGCCTATTAATGGGGCCGGGGCCGTCCAACGCCCATCCCAGAGTTTTACAAGCGTTGGGAATGCGCCAAGTAGGGCACTTAGATCCTTGCTTTATCGAGCTGATGAACGAAGTTCAGTCTCTGCTTAAATATGCTTGGCAAACGGAGAACCCGACGACGATTCCGGTGAGCGCGACGGGTAGCGCGGCTATGGAAGCCACTTTGGCCAATACCGTCGAACCAGGAGATGTGGTTTTAGTGGGCGTCAATGGCTATTTCGGTCATCGAATGATGGATATGGCTGGGCGTTATGGGGCGGATGTGCGTCGCATCGATAAACCCTGGGGAGAAGTCTTTTCCTTAGATGAATTGAAAGCTGGCCTGGAAGAGCATCGTCCCAAGGTTTTGGGGCTGGTTCATGCGGAAACATCTACGGGCGCCTGCCAACCCTTAGAAGGTGTGGGTGACTTGTGTCGAGAATATGATTGTTTGCTGCTGGCAGATACGGTGACTAGCTTAGGGGGCTTACCGCTGTTTTTGGATGAATGGGGCGTGGATATGGCCTATAGCGGTAGCCAAAAATGCCTGAGCTGCCCACCGGGAATTAGTCCGTTCACCTTAGGGGCTCGCGCGGTGGAGAAGCTCAATCAGCGAGAGAAAAAAGTGCCCAACTGGTATTTAGATATGTCGATGGTGGGCAAATATTGGGGGTCGGAGCGAACCTATCACCATACAGCTCCCATTAATATGATCTACGGCTTTCGGGAAGCCCTCCGTTTGATTGCCGAAGAAGGTCTCGCGGAACGCTGGGCGCGACATCAAACCAATGCCGAGTTGATGTGGGAAGGGTTAGCTTCCCTGGGCATGGAGTGCTATGTGGAACGCCAGCATCGATTGCCTTCGTTAATTACGGTGCGGATTCCAGATGGGGTGGATGGTAAAGCTATCACCCAGCAATTCCTGAAAGACTTTAATATCGAAATTGGGAATGGTTTAGGAGAACTGGCGGGCAAGGCCTGGCGAATTGGACTGATGGGCTTTAACAGCCGCCCTGAAAATGTCCATATGGTTTTGGATGCCTTTAAGTACACCTTGAATCGCTAGTTTTCTGGATCACAGCGGATTTCAAGTAAGAACCCATCTGGATCATAAAAATAAATGCCCCGCCCGGTGGGTCGGGAGACTGGACCTTGTGCGATCGCAACTTGATTCGCCTGCAAAACCTGCACGGCCTCGTCGAAGGCGTCGGGGGCAATATCAAAGGCCAAGTGATTGGCGCGGGTAAACTGCTGCTCTGGATCTGGATTGGGGGGAGATAGATCTGGCTCCCAGAAGAGGTCCAAAACCCATCCATCGGGGGTGACAAAGTTGCTAATGCGTCCCTGTTTCACAAGTTCGACGAGGGTTTCTGGCACTTCAGAGCCCGTTAACTCATGCAGGCCCAAAATAGTGCCATAAAAATGCCGGGAGGCTTGCAGGTCTTTGACATTCAGGGCAAAGTGATGGGTTTTGCGCAGCTTGCCTTGGGGTAATGCAGTCATATCCGTACCAAACCTACTCTGCCATTTTAGGTGTATTATCTTTTTTCAATTTTGACGCATTTGTCTGAGGATTCTCAGCCGTTTTGGGGAAATGCATCAGGCGCTACCGAGATATTGCCAGCCTGCCCGCAAAACCATCAACCATAGGGCGACGGCAGCGGTTAGATAGAGATAAAACCGCAGCAAAATCCGGTTGATCGTACAGTGAACTAGGCTATGCAGAATGCGAAAACCTGCGAATATCCAAGCTAAGAACACATAGAACCCGTCGACTTGGCTGGTCATAAATAGGTAGTTGCCGAGGGCGTAAAACAGCACGGGTAACTCAAAGAGGTTTTTGAGATTGTCCGAAGGATTGGAGACGCTAGGTGGAGAGATTCGGGCAAATTCTAGGGGCCGCATTTTTTCAGGGGGGAAGTTGTTTTTGATGATGAAGGGAATGCGATGGGCATACATATAGATCCAGACCGTCAACGTTAGTAAGAACATCACAAAAATGGGGGCAAAAATGGCCTGTTGATTCATGGGTTACGGTCTCCATAGGCGAAAGGAACATCAATGAAGGTTCGATAGTTCGGTTATCAGGCTTAGAACATCCAGAAGCAAATTGGGCTGAATCGCCTCAGTGCAACACACCAAGACAGGGCTGAGGCTCTTTCGAACTCAGCTTAAGAGCCGTAGCCTATAGCGACTAGTCCTCGATTGGGTACTGTTGCACAGGTTGATTCGTATGATTGTGTTGAGTTAAGCGGATAGTGCAGGGCAACGCCCTTCTAATAAATCCTGCTTTTGCTGGAAGGCTTTGGACATACAGTCCATAAAGGTTTGGATACGTACCGTTGAGATCAGATCTTTATGGGTCAAAATCCAGACGTCATGGCAAGGGGCACTCTGACCGGGAGGAACTCGTTTGAGGGTGGGTTCTGGATCGCCTAAAAAACAGGGGATACGGGCGAGTCCCAAACCGGCTTTGGCGGCTGCGAGTTGTGCGATCGCATTATTGAATCGCCCCCGCATCGGAATATGGGGAAACTCACTCTTTCGCACCCAGTCTGGATAGGGGGTTGGTGCATCCCAACCAATCCAATAGGCCCCTTCAGTATTCTTGGGCAGTGCATGAGCTGCCAAGTAGTCTACAGATGCATAGTTGGCGCAGTGATAACATCCCACTTTCCGCCCCACCAAATGTTCAGGCGGATTTTCGGTGACTCGAATGGCAACATCTGCTTCCCGCTTGGTGAGGTTATAGACCTCATAGGAAATCAAGACTTCCAAGTTCACCTCTGGATAAGTCTCCATAAAGCACACCAAATCTGGCATGAGAAAATGAACCGCTAAAGCATCTGGCATCGTGACGCGGAGATTGCCCCGTAGCTGAATATCTTGCCCGAGGATATGGCGTTCAATCCCATTCATTTCGTCCTCGACCCGAGTAGCCCCCGCCAGTAGTTCTTCCCCCGCTAAGGTCAGGGCATACCCGCTTGGTAACCGATCAAAGAGGCGTGTTTTCTGGGTGGATTCAAAGGCATCAATCCGGCGCGTGATGGTGGAGTGGTGAACCCCCAGCTTGGCAGCAGCAGCCCGAGCCGATCCTTGACGGGCAATCGCTAAAAAGATTCTCAAATCATCCCAGTTCATGATTCCTCTGGTGCATTTATGCAACGGCAGGGTGCTTATTTTGGGCTTCTCAATGCAGGAATGATTACATACTATCGAAGGAAAGCCAGTTGGCACCATCGACCCCAAGTGGTTGATCTTCCCAGCCTGTATAGGAGCATCATCATGGCGAATGTGACCGTATATCGAACCATCTATGCCTCCCTCGAAAAGGTTTGGGAGAGTTGGGATGACTTTGGCAATATCTACCAATTCAATCCCAATCTCACTCATTCCCATCTCCTTGAAGATTCTCTCCCGAAAGGACAAGGGGCCAAGCGGCAGTGCGATCTGAATGACGGCAAAAACTGGATTCGCGAAGAAGTCGTTGAATATATTCCCTACCAGCAGATGACCTTCAATATCTATGAGGGAACCATGCCCCTGAAAAGTGCAAAAGCAACTTTACGTTTCCGTAAAGTCATGGCGAAACGAACTGAAATCATTATGAGCATGGACTTTGAGCCGAGGATGGGGTTACTGGGCAAGCTTATGCTCCCCATGATGAAACCCAAATTTACGGAAATGCTCAATGCCCTCCTGGAAGGCAATGATGCTTATGTCACGCAAGGTCAAGTCGTCACTGCGGCCTAAGACCGTGACAACGTTTGAATCAACCCTACACTTCTGATAACCATGACCCCCGAAACAACTGTTTTCCTGCTGACGCTGATCTTGGCCATGATTCACCTTGGCATTGGTTCAATGACCAGGATTTTTGAAGTTGGGCCAATGGTCCTGCTCGGTCCCCGCGATAATTTACCCCCTCGCCAGAATACCTATGGCATTCGAGGCGAGCGAGCCAACCATAATTTCAAAGAGACCTTGCCTTGGGCATTGGGTTTATTGCTGCTGGTGCAGGCGACAGGCCACACCAATGGCGTTAGTGCCGTAGGGGCCTGGCTCTATTTTTGGAGTCGAGTGGTCTATTTGCCCCTGTATGTTTTTGGCGTGCCCGTGGTGCGTAGCTTTGCGTTTGGTGGCTCTTTGATCGGCATGGGCATGATTGCCAGCCAGGTGTTGTAAGTGCCAATCTACCGGGGCCGAATTTGGGTGCCGATACCAGAAGTGATAAATAACACCGTCGCTTCTTCTTCGACATCGGCGGTATGCCAAACACCAGGCTGATTAATGGCATATTCACCAGGACTGAGGGTGGTGGTCACAGAACCCTCTGCCTCTTTTTGATGCAGCGTTATCGTTCCCGTAATACACATGACGACCTCACTACCCTGCGGATGCATTTCCCAAACATCCCAAGCTTCTGAGAAAGAATGCATACTAACTAAGCGCCCTTCGGTACCGTCAGAATCATGGCGTTTAGCATAGTCGATGTACCATTCCATCGACCCTGTAAATACGGGTTCAGTTTCTGCCGTTGCACCCAACCCCAGATGAATAGGATGAGTTTTAATATCTGTTCCAGCCATCACTCTCTCCTGAAATTACCTGAAAGCGCTATTAGCGATTCTTGTACACATCGCGTCTGTGGCCAACTTTAACAACAACTACGATTAATTCTTGGTCTACAATCTCGTAAATGATTCGGTAAACGCTTTGTCGGATGCAAGCTCTCTCTTGCTCTGACAGTTTTTCTGCACCTAGCCGTGGATCAATAGCAAGAGATTCAATCCGACTGAGAATTCTAGCAATATCCTGATTAGAAATACGGTGCAGATCTTTGGCAACGGATCACTTGAAAACGGCCTTATAGTTTGCCATGGCTTTTAAGATCATTGAGCAGTTCTTTATAAGTCATCGTAGACTCTGTTTCTCGCTCATCAAAGACCGCTAGATCTTCTTGATCGCCCTGTAAGGCTAGACGGACGGCCTCATTCACGAGATCCGATACCGTGCGATCAGTCGATGCTGCTTTGAGACGTAATGCCTGATGCAACTCCGGTTCAAAGTAAATAGTTGAACGCTTGGATGACTCATTCATATCGTTGTCCTTGTGCATATAGACACCACAACATCTAAACGTTAAAGCGTTTACTAGAGGTCTTGCATAAATGGCCCCCCCGCCCCCCCAATTCTGGGGGGAGAGCAGCGTTATCTTGTCCGATTCTGCTGTGAGAACGTTAGCCTCAATTCGCTTACCCCCTGTACCGTTGCTCAAAAGTACCACTCACCCTCAAGTCTGTGAGATTGGCCCATGAATGCTGGCAACCGTGACGTTATCTTTCAATACTCTCCCCCCAGAATTGGGGGGGCGGGGGGGCTAGTGCCATCCATAAAGAGTAAGAGACAGTAGCTTTAGGCAGGATTCATGCAAGGGGTCTACTATACTACCTAAGGATTTACCGATCTTTGTCCATTTCCCCTAGAGAAAGCTACGGGTTAAGCTTATCCTGCGTCTTAATATTAAAATCACCGGCATCATGGCGTTCATGGAGCTGTTCTGACAAGGCTCCCCAAGTGCGGTTGACCATGCGGCCCCGCTGGACTGCTGGGCGATCAGCGATATTCTGAGCCCAGCGAACCACATGGGTATAAGAGGGGGCATCGATAAACTCTGCGGCATCGTATAGAGTATTGCGAATTACCCCGCCATACCAAGGCCAGATGGCAATATCAGCAATTGAGTAATCGTCGCCAGCCATAAATGAGTGGGTTTCAAGATGACGATTCAGGACGTCAAGCTGGCGCTTCACCTCCATGGTGAAACGGTTGATGCAATATTCAATTTTGGCGGGAGCATAGCTATAAAAATGACCAAATCCCCCTCCCAGATAGGGCGCTGAACCCATCTGCCAAAATAACCAGGACAAACATTCGGTGCGAGCTGCATGTTCTGTGGGTAGGAGCTGGCCGAATTTTTCTGCTAGGTATAGGAGGATAGCTCCAGATTCAAAGACGCGAGCTGGGGTTGAAGTGGAGTGGTCTACAAGAGCCGGAATTTTGGAGTTGGGATTAACATCCACAAATCCACTGCCAAACTGATCGCCATCTCCAATTTTGATTAAATGGGCATCGTATTCAGCCCCAGCCTCACCCAATGCCAACAGTTCTTCTAGTATGATGGTGACTTTTTGGCCGTTGGGGGTTGCCATGGAATAGAGCTGCAAAGGATGTTTACCCACGGGCAAGTCTTGCTCATGGGTTGGCCCTGCAATGGGGCGGTTAATCTTGGCCCAAGTCCCCCCACTTTCAGAATCCCATTGCCAAACTTTGGGGGGCGTATAGTCGCTACTCATGATTTGTCTCCATTGCAGGACAGGTATGGCTGTCTCAACATTAGCGTTGTCGCATCCTTACCTGCACGGCAGACGATCGCTCCTGCCATGCTCGCCATAGCCTAATGTCTCTAAAGACACCCCATTGACGCCCCTGATTGCTGCGTGCCGAGCCGTTCTAGCTGAGATGAGACTCATCGTATGATGCCGATCACTGAATTTAAGTCATGGATACCAGATCATAGATGTTGAAGAAGCAATCAGAGGAATAAAAGATTACTTCTTTGCATGTCAGGGTAGAAGCTGCCCAGCATCAGTTCACCAGATGGCAAGCACATCCAATCGCCATCAGACCTGAAAGGCATCGACTGGCAGTAAATCAGCAGTAACCTCTAAGCAGAAATATCTCTGATAGAGCCAATTGAGTATACCTATTGCATCTGGCTAGGAACTACAGCACAGATGTTCCATCTCTCAATCGGCTTTCTGGTTGGATAGATCTATGTCTAGAAACATATTCCACCTGAAACCGGACCTGCTGAGTACTCCTGACATTTAATCGTCGTTTCAAGAATCTAAAAGTGAGTGATCATCATGGTTCACCTTTTACCGCAGGATCGCTTTATCATCCGGACACCCGTTGCATTGCCAAACGTTATAGCAAGCCTGGACGCTCATGTAGAAGCTCCGAAGGCATTTCGATGGTCCTATCAACGCAACCATGCCCCTTATGAAGGATCTGTTTCAGAATCGGGCTTTACGATGCACCGAATTCCCCAGGGACGTAACTCGTTTATTCCCCAAATCAAAGGCCGTTTTGAGACACCTGCAGGGGGAACGGTCGTGCATATCTCTATGAAGCTTCACCCTTTTGTTATGAGCTTTCTAGTGATGTGGTTTCTCTCTTTTTACAGTGGTGCTTTAGCAATCGGCTTGTCAGGGGAGGTGGCTAATTCTGAAGCTTTACTGGTCTTGGGATTGCCTTTATTTGTGCTATTCATCTTCTGGATGAGTTTCTGGGTAGAGGTGGAGCGCAGTCGTAAAGATTTGCTGAACATCATCGGTGGACATGTGACACGCCATTAAACAACGCTGATGCACGCTATCCGTGCAATATTGACCTTTGAATTGAAAAGAAGCTGCACATCAGCCAGCCTCAAATCGTTGAAAAGTTATCTCTGCTGGGAATCGAGACAGATGACACCTGTTGAAAACGTTAGGTATAGATAGCCAGTCTCTTTGGGTGCTCCTCGTTTTGGTAGACCTACTGCTGGACAATCACGCCATCTGAAATCGCATCTGCTCAGTATCTCTGGCATTCATTTGTCGTTTCAAAATCTTTAAAGTGAGTGATCAACTATGGTTCACCTTGTACCGCGCGATCACTTTGTGATTCAAACTTCTGCCCCTTTGCAAACAGTGATGGAGAGATTGGAAGCCCAAATAGAGTCTCCCAAAACATTTCGCTCAACCTATGACCTTAACCATGCGCCCTATGAAGGATCAGTGACACAGTCTGGTTGTAAGATGAGCCGCATTCCCATGGGTCGTCCAAATGCCAGCGAACCTTACATTAAAGGACGGTTTGAAACATTTGCAGGGGGGACCGTTATTCATCTCACCCTCACCCCCCATCCTTCAGTGCTGATCTTTTTCGGGTTTTGGTCTGTGTTTTGGTATGGCTTCCACCTGTTGCTTTTGTCTTCTGGGGATATGGATTATGGTTCGGCTCAAGATCGATTGGTGTTACCGCTCATCATCCTCGTCATTTTCTGGATCTCCTTCTGGGTAGAAGTAGAGCGTACTCGAAATGATCTATTCCGCATCATTTTGAGACGGCGACTCACGCCACAACAGGAGCGTTATTTGATGCTCAATATCATACGAGGAATTATCTTAATCCTAGGCGTTGCATTTTCCTTCTCGTCGATAGCCGATTATCTCTCCCAGTCTCCTGCATCTCATCAAGTGCCAGAAATATTTCGGCCTCGCTGATAGGGCTTGAGTGGGGTTGCGCCAGCTAATGATGAGTTGAGTAAGCCATCTAGCTTGCCCTGCTGTTCGAGGTCATATAGGGCATCACTCCCGCCAATATGTTGGTCATTAATAAAAATCTGAGGTACCGAACGACGCCCCTGGGTGCCTCGGGCGACCATGGCATCTCGGGCAGTTTCATCACCATCCAGCACATATTCTGTATAGGTCACCCCCTTTTGGTCGAGCAGATGCTTAGCGCGGCGACAAAAAGGACAAGTACTCCAAGTGTAAATTTCGACATTAGCCATGATGATAGTCTCCTAAATGATTTCTCAGTATTGGATTCAAAGATATGAACGATGCCAGAACTAGCCAGCCCTTACGAGCAAGAGAAGGGCGAATTGGCAAATTGAATCGGTTTATCATTCACTGAAATTAAGTAATCCAGACGGATAATGCTTCCATCTTGGAGCTTGATAAAGTCAGCTTGATTGGCTGCGTAGACATCAATGATTTTGCTGTTTACAGTTTGGTTTTGGCCTTTCTCATCTCGATAGATGATCTGGCAATCTTGACGGAGCGTGGCCCAGGCTTCTAATTCATCATGAAAACTACAGGCCACGAGTCGACAGGCATCCATTACAGTCTCCTTCTGTTGATGAAACGTCTAAAACGATTAGGGCGTTAAGTGAGTTGCGTTTGGATAGCGACCGGAGTAGTCAGGAGTTTATGCACGGGGCAGCGATCGCTGATGTCTCGGAGCCGTTGCCGTTGCTTCTCATCTAGGTCACCTCTGAGGCTGAGCTTGGCCTGGATGGTGGGTTGTTGAACAGCAGAGTCGTAGCTCAACTCCACCGCCACGGACTCTAGCTTCCATCCTTTGCGCTCGGCATACATTTGTAGGGTGATTGCCTTGCAAGAACCTAAGCCTGCCAAAACCAATTCCGTTGGGGTAGGACCCACATCATCCCCCCCTAGGGAAGGCGGTTCATCCGCAGCCAGGTTTAGATGGCGAATAGAAATATCTTGGCCATACCGGGAATGATTGGAGGCAACTTGAACCGAAATCATGAGGATTCTCCTGGGTGGTAGATGTTCTCTAAATGTCCCGTTTTCACGTAAATTAGACAGCCTTCATCACTAAAGGGGGTATGGATGCTGCCGGGGGGATTGCGTAGCCAAGTCCCCTGAGGATAAACGCCCTGGTCATCGGCAAAGGTGCCTTCTAGGACAAAGATCTCTTCGCCGCCCCAGTGTTGGTGGGTTTGGAATTTTGTCCCCGGTGCCCACTTCACGAAGGCCACCTGTTCTGTACCGTAATTATGCAGCGGTAGCACCTGTAACCCCGGTACTAACCCCGGCACCCACTCTGCCTGAGTCGTATCAATCACCACCGGCTGCTGATCGGCTGGGTCCATTTGCCAGAGCTTGACCAAAATGGTGGCCCCTTCTTGGCTATAGGGGGTGTGGCTGGACCCAACCGGATTACGGACATAAGTGCCTGGACCAAAATCGCCATGCTCGTCAGAAAACACGCCGTTCAGAACAATATATTCTTCGCCACCCCCGTGGGTGTGTGCAGAGAAGGCACTACCAGGAGCATAGCGAACGATGGAGGTTGCCCGAGCGACTTCTTTGCCATCCCGTTCCAACATGCGGCGGTGAACCCCTGGCATGGGAGACTCCACCCAGGGTAGGTCGTCGCTATGAACCACCGCCCGTTCAGTTAGATCTGCGTGAATTTTCATAGTGTCTATCTCTTCGGTTTACTGTCTGCAACGCTAGCTGTACTGGTTTCGACCGGCCATGACGCCACCATCAATATCCCAGATTGCGCCTGTCGCCCAGCTGGTTTTGTCGGATAGTAAGAAGGCAATGGTCTCAGCGATATCTTCAGGGGTGCCGATGCGACCTATGGGATGAAAGCTATTAAAGCCTTGTAGGGTTCCATGGACCTCTTCTTTGGGAATAAAGCCTTCATAGATGGGGGTGGCAACGACTGCGGGGGAGACGGCATTGACTCGAATATGATGATCGGCTAGTTCCATGGCGAGATGCTGGGTAAGGGAATGGAGTCCGGCCTTAGCCATGGAGTAGGCAGAGGATGGAGTGGCCTGGACGGCTTGCTTGGCCCACATGGAACCGACATTGACGATGGCTCCTTTGTGATGGTGGTTAATGATGTTCTGGGCGACGGCTTGGGTAATAAAGAAAGTGGCTTTGTTCAG
Source organism: Acaryochloris marina MBIC11017 (assembly GCF_000018105.1). Classification (GTDB taxonomy): domain Bacteria; phylum Cyanobacteriota; class Cyanobacteriia; order Thermosynechococcales; family Thermosynechococcaceae; genus Acaryochloris; species Acaryochloris marina. The sequence continues at coordinate 2,255,820 of NC_009925.1, read as the reverse complement.
TTCTAAGTAGAGATCGTAGTCGGCTTCTTCGTACTCCAGAAAAGGTTTGGGTAGAAAGACGCCAGCCGCGTTCACTAATAGGGTGGCATCGGCATAGGACTGATTGAGGCGGGCGATCAGAGCTTGACGCTCTTCTGGGTTGGCAATATCAGCTTGCTCACCTGATACTGGACCATAGGCCTTTAATTCCTCAACGGCTGCATGGAGTTTTTCGGGTTGGCGACCAATCAGGACTGCGGACCCTCCTTGTTCAAGGATTATGCGGGCAACGGCTTTGCCCATGCCGCTAGTGCCACCAACAACGATGAGTTTTTGACCTGTAAAGGCTTGAGACATGACGAACTCCTATAGATAGACTGGTGAATTAATTCAAATACCTACTAGTAGGTAGATAGTGAAGCAAAAAAATTTAGCGACTGGGAAATTTGGCTGCTAAGAGGGGATAAACCATTTGCTCGAAGGTGGTAGTGCTGTCCGTTGCTGAACGAGCTAGTAACTGAGCACCTTGGAGCAGGGCAATTAACCCTTTAGCTTCCTGCTCCGGCTGACAGGTCCAAAGTTGGGCATCGCATCCCTGTTGGAGGAGATTGGTGAGCCAGGTTTCCGTTTCCTGAAAGAAGACTTGAATCTCGTCGCGAACCGGTTGGGGAAGAACGGCATAGTCTGCAGCCAACATGGCACAGAGACAGATCTGTTTGTCTTCTAAACCATTGCGATAAAGATGGGCAAATTGAACTATCTGCTGATCAAGACTGGCGTTGGATTGGGTGATGCGATCGCAGGCCCGCATCATGTCCTCCCGATATCGCTTCACCAGTTCCTTCACTAACTCATCTTTAGTAGAAAAGTGATAGTGAATACTAGCTTTGCGAATCCCGACTTGCTTGGAGATATCGGCGTAACTAAAGGCACTATAGCCTCGGTTTCGCACCATCTCTTGAGCAACATCCAGGATTTGAGTGGCAGTGTTTTTTTCCATATTTTGAATATCTACCATCTAGTAGGTAGATGTCAACTCTTTCTTTTTGTGGCGCGCAGGTAAAACTGGTTAGCAAGAAAAAAATAATATGTCAATATATGTTGCGCTTTATTTACATAAATGTTATCTTGATTTACATAAAGATACATTTGTTGCCTTGTTGTTAACCGACATCCCCAGTGAGTTGAGAGTTGTCCCATGCTTGTCCTTATTTCATTTGCGATCGCAGGCAAAGTACTCGGTTCTGCCCTTAGAACTGAAGCATATTCTCCAGTGGAGCAAATGGTTGCTTACACTCAACAAACGGGCTCCACACCTGTTCAGACAATGAAAAGCATAGACTTTGATCTCATTTTTAATCGCCCAAACACAATGCCATATTCAGCACCTGAAGCTTGTTCATAATTTCTTCTCTCTCATTGGGTATCAAAACTCTCCTCTCGCTCATCTCTTATAGATGAGTGATTTTTTTTGCAACATAAATTTCACCGCTTATGCTGGAGGAGGTGAAGACTCAGGAGTCTAGAGATCATGCAAACTCAGCTACCTGTAACTGAAACGATCGACACAAAGCCTGCTGAGCAGCGCCTCATCTTGATGAATGTGTCTTGGGACACCTATGAACAATTACTGAATGCCTTTGGCGAACATCGAGCTGCGCGGTTGCACTATGACCTAGGTCTACTAGAATTTATGGTTCCTTTAGAAGCCCATGAAAATCCCAGTGATGTGATTGGCGACTTTATCAAAGCACTAGTGATTGACAGCGGTCTCAATATTAAAAGCATGGCTTCAACCACCCTCCGCCGCCAATCCTTACAGAAAGGAGCCGAACCAGACAAATGCTATTACATCCAAAATGAACCCCTCGTGCGAGGTAGAACTGTTGATTTAGAAAAAGATCCGCCCCCTGACTTAGTAGTAGAAGTCGATATTACCCATGCAGATATCGATAAAAATAATCTCTACGCCAGTTTTGGTGTACCCGAGTTTTGGCGATTTAACGGCTCAGTATTGACCATCTACCAGCTTGAGCAGGATCAGTACCGAGAGGTTGATGCTAGTCCCACCTTCCCGTGGGTACCGAAAGAGGTTTTCTATCACTTTTTGCAACAGGGCAAAACGGCCGGTGAGGCCCAGGCCCTAAGAGAACTCAAAAGCTGGATCAAACATCATGCTGAGCCACCGGCTTAGGGTCGCGATTTAAGACCGAAACCCAAATAATGGGATTGACTTGGCAGTCTCATGAGATATGCCTGCGAACACTTTCCTGACTTAAACCCAAGGAATTTTGAAGAGCAATTGTATTGAAGGGTAACAGCGGGACAATTTGGGGCAATTACTCGCAAGTTTGACGTTCTACAAGTTTTCAAGAATCAGGAGAACTCGTTGAGCTTTTGCAGGTAGTATAAATGCCAAGGGGAGTAGGTCTTCTCCAAGACCTGATGCCACAAACGTTTGTCCTTATTCGCTGTCAAACCCTCCACGATACAAGCTTGATCTGCTTGAGGTAGCTCCCACAAGAACCTGATCAACTCATCTTCATCTAGAGCCATGTCAGAAAACCCCGTTTCTATTTCTCTGACTTGCTGAGCGAACGCAAAGGCATCTTGTGCTTGTGCCTTTATCGTTAGCCATTCCCAGGCCAGCAAGCAATGGGTCACATGCGTGCCTAAGCAAATACCATCCACAATTTCTATCCATTCGGGAATGCCTGCTCTGATGTCTGTCTCTGCTTCTATCAGATCGGTGGCAAAACCCCGTTGAGGATTGAGCCCATGATCAAAAGCTGCGGGCAAGTGCGATCGCATTTTCTTAGCCACCGCATCCAAGTCTTCTGCAAAGGTGGTGTCATCAAAATAAGGCGGCTCCCAGCGTGCCTCCTGCTCAATATATTGCCCGTCTTCTTCTGCAGCAACATCAACCAGGTCAACCCATTCTCGCCATAACCCAGACCAAGTTTGCAATAGTTTTGCCAAAGAAACAGGGAGCGTTTGTTCAGAACCTGTTGCCTCGGCTTGATCTGGCGGGGGCGGTTCGAGTAGCTGCCGAATGGTGGCTTGAGTATCTGCAGAGAGTTGAGCAATCGCCCTTTCCCTTTGTTCCAAGGGAACGGTTTCCCACAACGCATCTAGCAAGGATTGAAGCTCAGCATGGGTTAGTGCCGCGAGCAGCTTTTCACTCACGTTGCTATTCGCACCGTTTACACTCATCGGCTCATTCCTTTATTCCGAGAATTCAATAGAACAGATCTTGATACCCCGAAATTTCCACTATTGCAGATACATGGCTGAGCTTTCAAAAGCCTCTTCTGGAGTGCCCTTAAAAGTACCGTTATTGAACACACAAGGCTCATACTTGTCATTACTGTAGGTATAAAATGCCATCGCCCACTTTTCCGCATCGCCGCTGTAGCGCAAACGGCACAGATGGGTTGGTATCGATCTCAAAAACTCAATCCGCTCTTCCCACGTGCAGCCATAGACTTCCTCGTTAAAATTTTTTGCTGGTACCTCGGATTCTAGGTAGGCATCGATATAGCAAAACTTGCCTCGAAAGCGCACGTCAATCCGATTGTATTTGCCAGCATAGTGCTTTGCTGCATAGGCCAGTATGCGTTGTTTGATCGGCTCTTTCAGTCGAGTCGGAATGTTTATGCCGCCTGAATGCGGATCGGATACCCAGGGTGCCATTATTAAAACGTTCAATTGTCGATATTTAAATAAGATTAGGCCATCGCAGCTTAGATCGAAACTAAGTAGATAGCCAAAAATATTTACATCATAATAAGTGGTTTAAGCTAAGTTGATAGCGCATAACTTTTAGCCCAATAAAGCAGCGTTTTATCCAGGGATTGAACCCAGAAACCATCCATAAATCATGTCCCAGGAGCTGGCGTCGCCTTCTCATACTTGCACTGAATATCTATTTTTGAATGTCTGCCCAGTCTCGTTCTAAAGTCACGACTGAGCACCTAAATCCACTCTCGACTAGTAGCCTCATAAACCGCTTGATACCGATTTTTGGCCTTTAACTTGGTCAAAGTATTGTTGACGTGAAACCGAACGGTACTTTCGCTGATATGTAATCGGTTGGCAATATCGCGATCTCTTAGCCCTTGAGATAACAACCGCATAATTTCCTGTTCCCGGTCGGATAACGTAGGAGCGATTAGCTCAGGCAAAGCCGCTTGGCCTTGCGAAACTTGAGCCACAACTGTATAGAGTTGCTGAGGAATAATATCCAGTGTCACCACCGCTTGAGCTGCTGCAGGGATCTGCCCCCGAGGGGAATGCTGAATCCAAATGATAGGTGACTTAGACGATGGGATATCCAGACGATCTGTCAGCAGGACTTCTTGACAATTTGATTCTGCTGTTTTGGCAGACGTCATTTCTTTCAGATTTAAGCCTGCTTGCAAACATAGATGGGTAAATGCCAGTTGTAAGACAGACTGTTGACAGTGGACGGACACGGAGAAATGCTCAGTTGCAGCCCCATAGGGCAGCGTTAAAGTCAGCTCAAACACGCGATCTTGGGGGTCCGGTTGGGTAGTCAATGTCCCTCCCAGCCACAGAGTCAGCCGCTGTAGCTCGGCTAAGGGAGAGGCAGTTTGCTCTAACAGATCTTCACGGATGTTAGGGGGGAAGATTGCGATTGCATCCAACAATACGGCTTGTTCACCATAGGTCAAGCGGCAATAGCTGCAATCCAGTTGGGTTAACAGCTCCACCCCGCGCAGCAGGGCATAGGCCATAGAAGCCGGAAGATCCCGCTCCGTGCCCACCAACATTAACTGAGTTGAGGTGAGCACCTTTGCCAGTTGATCGGAAAGGGCTATTGCCCCACTTTGAGACACAGATTTGGGTATCGTTCTCTGAGACTGAAGTGCGGCATCTAAGGCAATAGTTGTCGTCAGACACAGCATTTGCAGAACTTCCAGGAATTCTGGAGCGAGGGGAGTATGACTAAAGGTGGCCAGGACTCCTAACACCCGATCACCCGCCATTAGCGGATACCCGGCAAACCCTTGAATTTGATTGGCAATTGCCCAGTCTCGATCCTTGACCCAGGGTTCATCCGGTAAATAATTACTTAAAAACGGCACTCGGTTTTGGGCAATCTTGCCCACCTTATAGGCACCCATGGGCACATGGGCAAAAGAACCATTGGTATGGGTATACAGCCCAGAAGAGGCAACTAAGGTCAGAGCTTGCTGATCAGTGTCCGTTAACCAGATGCGAGCAAAGGCACATTGAAAACGCTGGACCAACGCTTCAGTGACACGATGGGCAATTTCTGCTGGTTCTAAGCACCCAGAAATACTTTGACCAATCGCATTGACATCCTGAAGATCGGAGAGTAACTGAACAGAATTTAGCAAGGTGTGGCTTGGGGCTGGAATGGCTCAAGAGAACGGATCACTTCTTTATTGAATAAAAAAGACTCCCCTCACTTTGTATCAACCAGTACAACTTGCGACTCCCCCTGCGCCGTTAAAGTAAAGGTCAGGAAATCTGTTTCACTTATCTCCCTTTGCACTTTGCCCCATGCCAGAAATTCGCTTTCAAATCCAATGGCCCGACGGTACCCAGGAAACCTGCTATTCACCTTCCTTGGTCGTCAAAGACTATTTCGAGCCAGGAAGTACCTATGAATTGAGTGACTTTATGGCGCGATCACAAACCGCTCTGACCATTGCCAGCGACCGAGTAAAAGCTAAATATGGTATGCCTTGCAGCCTCGCCTTAGGACAACTGCAATCTCTGGAAACTCGGGCTCAGACCTATCAAGATCTCGCCGATCCCAAGGTACAAATGATTCAATTTATTCCTGGTGGTTAGCCCGTAAGCGCTGATATTGTTCCACATGAGAAAGCGCTGACTGATGCCAGGAATATTGGTCCAAAATTGGGGTGGCAGAGGAGAGGTATACAGAACCGTAGGTCGGATCAAGGCTCAACATCCCTTTAGCCATCTGGTCAGGATCTTGGGGATTGACCCACACGGCCTGTTCCCTACCTAAAAATTCTGTAAACGGCGGTTGGTCAGAGAGAAGCAGCGGTAACCCAGATGCGATCGCTTCTAGAACGACCAGTCCCCATCCTTCTTTCAAAGACGGGAAACAAAAGGCATCCGCACAACGATAAAGCACCGGAAGATCAGCATCAGGCACAACCCCCGGCAAAATTAGAGATCGTCCAATATCAATTTGCAATGTCTGGACTTGCTGGAAAAACTGGTCTCGATACGCTTGGTAGTCAAACAGGGTTGCACCGCCCGCAATCACGAGTTGGGCTTGGGGTCTGTTCTGTAATACTTGGGCAAAGGCTGTGAGTAACCGAATGGAATTTTTTCGCGGTTCAATTCCACCCACCGTCAGATAAATGGGAGATCCATGCAAACCTAAGGCTTCTTTAAGCACAGATTCTTGTCCAGTGGGAATAAGAGAAAACCGCTCTAAATTAACGCCATTTGTTACCCGAGGGGCGGTGATGTGGTACTCAGTGACGAGCCTCTCTTGCCAGTAATCACTGACGCATAAACATAAGTCGGGGTCTCGAATTGAGCGGTCTTGGCACTGCTGTAAATAGAGACTCTGGAAGTCTTCAATATGATGGACGGTGCGGACGACGTGGGGGAGATGTTGGGTTTGGCGAAGCTGCATTAAAGCGTTGACACTAATGCAATCCTGAGCATGATAGATATCGTGTTTATGGGGATGTGCTCCTAAGAAACTTACAAATTCCTGAATCCGTTGCTGGATCAGGGCATCAATATCGCTAGGGGCGGCTTGAGCAGGAATAAGTTGTACGGGATGAGGTAGGATTCGCTCAAATCCTTTTCCATCTTTATCGAGGGCATATACATAAACTTGATGGCCCAAAGCGGTAAGCGCTGCCGCCAGTTCTAGGGTATGGATAACGCTGCCCCGTGGTTTTGTGGCATAGGTCAACAGTGCGATTGATAGGGGTGCGGCGGACATGGGTTGGCCCTTGGCTCTGATAAATTGAATGCCAATAGTCTAAAGGGATGCCCTGTCGAATCCAACACCTGAATTGGGTGTTATTGGGTGTGTAAATGGGTGACATAACTCTGGGAACTTTGCAGGCCGAGATCTAGGGAATAGGGTGTAAGCAGAGACAGGCAAGGCCCAGATCGAGAGGAATAGACCTATCAAACTGCCGAACCATAGGTGATTTACCTGGGTATGATGAGTAGGAGCGAGCTGGATGCTGTTCACGCTTAAAATACCTTTATTTTTTGTTTGATGACCAAAAAATCTCTGAGTGAAGTGGATATTTGCGATCGCTATATTACTCCGGCGATTGATGCGGCGGGTTGGAAGAAAAGCCAAATCCGGCGGGAATATGGCTTTACGGATGGGCAGATCATTGTGCGGGGGCAATTGACGACGAGGGGAAAACGCAAGCGAGCAGATTATTTGCTGTTTTACCCTCAGAACCAGCCGATTGCCGTAATTGAAGCCAAGGATAACAAACATAGTTTGGGGGCGGGAATGCAGCAGGCCCTGGGATATGCCGAGACTTTGCAGGTTCCGTTTGTGTTTTCTTCGAATGGGGATGGCTTTTTGCTCCATGATCGCAGTGGTACTTATCCTCAGGTGGAGCAGGCGCTAGCGCTGGAGGTGTTTCCGTCACCGGATGAGCTGTGGCAACGGTATCGTCAGAGCCAAGGGTTGTTGGGGGTGGACGAGGCGCTGCTCACCTCGCCTTATTATTTTGAGATAGGAGGGAAGAAGCCCCGCTACTATCAGCAGTTGGCGATCAATCAGACCTTGGCGGCTATTGCCAAGGGGCAGAAGCGCTGTCTCCTAGTGATGGCGACGGGAGCTGGAAAGACTTACACGGTTTTCAATATTATTTGGCGACTGTGGAAAAAGCGGGTGGTGAAGCGGGTGCTGTTTTTAGCCGATCGCAATGCGTTGGTGGATCAAACCATTACCAATGATTTTCGCCCTTTTGGCCAGGTGATGACTAAGCTGACGCGCAAACTGGTAGACGACAATGGCAAGATTGATACCTCCTATGAGGTCTATCTCGGTATTTACCAGGCGATTATTGGCCAGGAAGGCCAGGAGGATCTGTACAGCAAGTTCCCGGCAGATTTCTTTGATTTGATTGTGATTGATGAATGTCACCGGGGCAGCGCAGCGGAGGATTCTAACTGGCGACAGGTGTTGGATTATTTTACCAGCGCCACTCAGTTAGGCTTAACCGCTACTCCTAAGGAAACTCAATACGTCTCTAATATTGATTATTTTGGTGAACCCATTTACACCTATTCCCTGCGGCAGGGGATTGAGGATGGTTTCTTGGCTCCGTTCCGTCGGGTGCAGGTGCAGTTGGATAAGGATATAGAGGGCTGGATACCGGACGCCAATGAGGTGGATGATCAGGGGCAATTGATCGAGCAGCGGGAGTACAATTTGCGGGACTTTGACCGCAATATAGTGTTTGACCAGCGAACCCAGGCGGTGGCGGAGTATGTGAGTGAGTTTCTGCATCAAGGCGACCCGATGCGCAAGACGATTGTCTTTTGTGAGGATATTGACCATGCGGAGCGGATGCGGCAGGCTTTTGTGAATGTTGCGGTGAATCGGCCCCTCGTGGAGCAGGATCGGCGTTATGTGATGCGGGTAACGGGGGATGACAAGGAAGGGAAGGCCCAACTGGATCACTTTATCAATCCGAAAGAAGACTATCCGGTGATTACGACCACCTCGAAGCTGATGACGACGGGGGTGGATGCCCAAACCTGTCATGTGATTGTTTTGGATCGACGGATCCAGTCGATGACCGAGTTTAAGCAGATTGTGGGGCGAGGGACGCGGTTACGCCCCGACTTTGGCAAAAACTTTTTCACCATTATTGATTTTCGCAATGCTACGGCATTGTTTAACGATGAGGATTGGGATGGGCCTCCGATTCAGGATGAGCAGTTTGGTGTTGGTCCATCCTCGGCCCAGTCAGAGCCTAGAGATGTCACCCTTGACCCAGCCTTCGATGATGGTTCTGCTGAACGGGTGAAATACCAAGTGGGGCGTCAGGAATTTATGGTGGCGCGGGAGCGGGTGAGCTACTACGACAAGGAGGGGAAACTGACGACGGAATCCCTCAAGGACTATAACCGTCGGACGATTAATGAGGCGTATCAGTCTCTGGATCGCTTTTTGGGGAAATGGAATAAGGCGGATCGCAAGTCGGCGATCTTGGAGGAACTCCAGTCCCACGGAGTGATGGTGGAAGCATTAGCCAAACAGGTGGGGGCAGAGTATGACCTCTTTGATTTGATTTGCCATGTGGCCTTTGATCAGCCCCCCAAAACCAGACGAGAGCGAGCCAACCAGGTGCGCAAGCGAGATGTGTTTACGCAATATGGGGAGACCGCGCGGGCGGTGTTGGAAGGTCTGTTGGAGAAGTATGCCGATCAGGGGGTGGTCTCTATGGAGGATGCGAAGGTTCTGCAGTTGGAGCCGTTTGCCCAGTTAGGGACGCCTGTGGAGTTGTTGAAACAGTTTGGGGGGAAGAAGCAATATCGGGCAGCGGTAAGTGAGTTGGCGCGGATGCTGTACGATGATGAATCAGCTTCTCCAGGGGCGTAGACAGCGCCTCACGCTTTAGCATCGGTTTTGAGGAATGGCTATGTCTTTATCCGCCACGATTAAGTCGATTCAAGACATCATGCGCAAGGATGTGGGGGTCGATGGAGATGCCCAGCGCATCGGACAGTTGGGCTGGATGCTGTTTTTTAAGATTTTTAGCGACCAGGACTTGGAACTGGAAGCCCTAGTGGATGACTATGAGTCTCCGATTCCAGCGGAACTGCAGTGGTCGGCCTGGGCGGATAGTGAGCAATTGGGCAAGCAGGCGTTGACGGGAGAGGCACTGCTGGATCTAGTGGATAATTGCTTGTTTCCGGCCCTAAAGGAGTTGGACCTAGAAGACCTAGAGGGAATTGCTCAGGGGCGGGGCGCACTGCTGCGATCGGTGTTTGAAGATGCCTACAACTATATGAAGTCGGGCACGTTGCTGCGGCAGGTGGTGAATAAGATCAATGACAATATCGATTTTAATGAGTCGAAGCAGCGGGACTTGTTTGGGGATATGTATGAGCAGTTGCTCAAGGATCTTCAAGGGGCAGGCAATGCGGGCGAGTTTTATACGCCCCGTGCGGTCACCCAGTTTGCCATTGATAGGGTGAATCCGCAGTTGGGAGAGCGGGTGCTGGATCCGGCCTGCGGCACGGGGGGATTTTTGACCTGCGCCTTTGAGCATTTGAAGCAACAGGTGCAGGGTTCGCAGGATTTGGAGCAGGCCAAGCAGGGGGTTTGGGGGGTAGAGAAGAAGCCTCTACCTCATTTGCTCTGCGTGACGAATATGCTGGTGCATGGCCTGGAGGTGCCAACCAATGTGCGCCATGACAATACATTGCGCAAGCCCTTACGGGATTATGCACGGGCGGATCAGGTGGATGTGGTGGTGACCAATCCGCCCTTTGGGGGCATGGAGGAGGATGGTATTGAGCGGGGTTTCCCAACGGAGTTCCGCACGCGGGAGACGGCGGATCTGTTTCTGGTGTTGGTGATGGAGCTGCTGAAGGCAGGCGGACGGGCCGCGATTGTGTTGCCGGATGGGACGTTATTTGGGGAAGGGATTAAAACGCGGATTAAGGAAAAGCTGCTGCGGGAGTGTAATTTACATACGATTGTGCGGTTGCCGAATGGGGTGTTTGCACCCTATACGAGCATTAAGACGAATCTGTTGTTTTTTACCAAGGGGGAGCCGACCCAGGAGATTTGGTATTACGAGCATCCTTATCCCAAGGGGTATAAGTCCTACTCGAAGACGAAGCCGATGCGGATTGAGGAGTTTGGGCCGGAGAAGGCGTGGTGGGAGCAGCGGGAGGAGAATGAGTTTGCCTGGAAGGTGTCGCTGCAGGAGATTCAGGCGAATAACTACAATCTGGATGTAAAGAATCCGAATGCAGCGGGGGAGGTGCATGAGGATGCGGCGGTATTGCTGGATAAGTATCGGTTTGCTGTGCAACAGGCGGATGAAGCGAGATCGGCTTTACAAGCGGCTTTGCGAGATTGTTTAGAATAGGAAAATCCTTTGAGCAAGGAGATGGCGAGATGACCACAGTGGCTGAAATTGAAGCAGCAATTCGACAGTTGCCGGAGGATGAGGCACGGCAGTTGTCAGCATGGTTGGTGGATTATTTAGATGATGCCTGGGATGCACAGATTAAGACGGATGCGGAGGCGGGACGATTGGATGCGTTTATTGCCAGAGCAGAAGCGGATATTGCGGCGGGGGATGTCAGGAATTTGGATGAAGTCCTGCTATTGGCTAAGGAATATTCGAATGCAGAGACCATATCCAATCCTCAGTCTCAAGCAGCAGAGCAAGTGGATCAAGCTGAACTAAAACGACGCTGGGCAGAGTGGGTCGAAGATTTAGCTGATATTGAGGCGGAGACTATCGCATCTAAACGATCGTGGCTAGAGTTAGAGGGGATTGCGGCTGGTGCTGGTAGAGAAGAAAATGCGCAGGTTTGGGTGACGAAAATGCGTGATGAGTGGGACGATCGCGAAAATCAGTGGCAAACATCGGTATGAGGATCGATGCGGTGCTTTCCGGCATCAATCGATTGTTCCTCGATACCGCACCTGTTATTTACTATGTAGAGCAACATCCGCAGTATTTTGTGCTGTTGCAACCGATTTTTCGGAGTCTGAGTCGAGGAGATTTTGTGGCGGTGACTTCTCCGGTGACCTTGGCGGAAACGTTGATGTTTCCTCTAAGAGATAGCAATTCTCAACAACAACAGGTTTTCACGGATGTGATCACAACGGCAGCGTTTACGACCTTTGTTGCGATTGATGCCGGAATCGCGGTAAAAGCGGCTCAATTACGGGTTCAATATTCTCTGAAGTTACCGGATGCTTTGCAGCTTGCGACTGCGATTGTGTCTGGATGTGATGGTTTTTTGACAAATGATTTTCAGCTGAAGAAGGTGGCTGAGCTGCAGGTTTTGGTTGTAGATGAGCTGGAAGTCTAATGGATTTGCCAACATTTTGGGATAATTTCGAGGTGATTGCGGAAGCGCCGGGTGGGGTGCAACGGCTGCGGGAGTTGATTTTGGATTTGGCGGTACGGGGAAAGTTAGTGCCGCAAGATCCGACAGAAGGACAAGCTCAAGAACAGCTTGCAAATCTGAGGAATGAGCGAGCTGAACATTTAGCAAAAACTGCGGATTCCAATACTGAGTATCGCAGAATGTTGAAAAAGCTCTCTGCTTTAGAATCCTCTGTCCCCCCCTTTGATATACCGTCAAATTGGTCGATAGCACATCTAATTGATTTATCTCTTTTGGTTGTGGATTGTCATAACAAAACAGCTCCCACCACTTTCGAAGGTATTCCACTAATACGAACGACTAATATCAGAAATCGCCAGTTCCGTTTTCATGGGATGAAATATGTAGATCAAGACACATATGAGTTTTGGTCACGAAGATGCTTCCCTGAGCCAGGAGACATTATCTTTACGCGCGAAGCTCCAATGGGTGAAGCCACTATTATTCCTGATGGGATGAAAGTTTGTTTGGGACAGCGAACAATGCTAATTCGTGTCTTTGAACAGTTTGTAGATCGAAACTTTGTACTGTTAGCGTTGACTGAACCAGGTTTAATCAAGCGACTTGCTAGTAATGCTGTTGGAATGACAGTTAAGCATCTGCGAGTTAAAGACGTAGAACAAATTTGTCTACCACTACCACCTCTTGCAGAGCAGAAGCGGATTGTGGCGAAGGTGGATGAATTGATGGCAATGTGCGATCGCTATGAGGTATCGAAGTGCGATCGCAACACCCTACGAACAAAAATGCGAGCAAGTGCGAACGATGCCCTGATGAATGCTGAAACAGATGAATCGCTAAATACGGCCTGGGAATTTGTTCAAGAGCATTGGGAATGCCTAATTCAGGAACCTGAAGAAGTTGAGACCGTCCGCAAAGTCATCTTGCAGCTAGGAGCAAGAGGCAAATTATCGAAACAGACTGTTACTGATGGCTCTGTAGATAAAGTCATTGAGCAGGCTCAGCATGAAAAAAATGCATTATCAAAAAAGAAGCCGTTTCCCAAACTTAGGAAAATCAAGCCCTTAGATGAAGTAGAACAGCCGTTTCAAATTCCAAGGTCGTGGACATGGGTTCGTGTTGAGACAATTTGCACTCATATTGTTGATTGCTTACATCGAACACCTAAGTATCAAGAGAATGGTTATCCTGCAATTCGAACTTCAGATATACAGCCAGGTAAAATCCTTGTTGATCAAGCTCGAAAAGTTGGGATAGAAGAGTATCAAACACAAACTCAAAGACTCATACCACAAGAGGGAGATATTTTTTATTCGAGAGAGGGAAATTTTGGGATAGCGGCGGTTGTTCCACCGCAATGTGAAATATGTCTTTCACAGCGTATGATGCAATTCCGTGTAGCTTCGAATATAGATCCCTACTTTTTTTCTTGGGTTATGAATGCTCCAGTCATTTTTAATCAAGCATTAAATGATGCGGCTGGAATGACTGTCCCTCATGTTAATATTCGTTCCCTTAAGCAATTCGTTTTTCCTCTTCCCCCTTTCGCTGAACAAAAACGCATAGTCATCAAAGTCGATCAACTGATGACCTTCTGTGACAACCTCGAAGCCCACCTGCACGAAACCCAGGAAAAAGCCACAGCCCTTGCCGCTGCTGTAGTAGGCCAGCTAGAAGTTTAGGTTTTAGGTCTAAGTGCCACCCCTGTAAGCCCGTTCCCATGAACGATAATCACCCCGATTTGCTATATCAACGTATTCGCGACATCCTCAACGCCGCCCAAATCGGCGTTTCCCGAACCGTCAATACGACACAAGTCGTCTCCTACTGGCTGATCGGGCGCGAAATTGTCGAACAAGAACAACAGGGACAACAGCGGGCCGAATATGGCGAAAACCTCCTCAAAGACCTTTCTCGTAGACTGACCAAAGATGTTGGTAAAGGCTTTTCCTACGCCAATCTCAAATTTATCCGTCAATTTTATTTTGCTTATCCGCAACTTTTGGGTGACCAGGACAAAGGCTACGCGGTGAGTAGCCTTTCTGATGCCCCCTTCAACCTCTCGAAAATCCTTCAATCCAACCCCAACTGGCAACCCGGTCAACTTCATCCCAATCTGTCTTGGACCCATTACCGAAGACTGATGCGAGTCGATAATCTGGATGCCCGATCCTTCTATGAAATCGAAGCGCTCAAAAATAACTGGTCCGCCCGCGAACTCGAACGCCAAATTAGCAGCCTTCTATTTGAGCGCCTCGCCAAAAGCACCGATAAAGCCGGACTGATGCAGCTCGCCACCGAAGGCCAAATTATCCAAACTCCCAGCGATGTATTCAAAGACCCTGTCGTGATTGAATTCCTTGGCCTTCCCGAATCCCCTCGTATCGTCGAATCCGACCTCGAAACCGCCCTGATTAGCAACCTGCAAACCTTTCTGCTCGAACTGGGCAAAGGATTTGCCTTTGTCTCCCGCCAAGAACGGATCAGCCTCGAAGGCGATCACTTCTATATTGATCTCGTTTTCTACCACACCATCCTTAAGTGCTACATTCTGATCGATCTGAAAGTCGGCAAACTCAACCACGGCGACCTTGGTCAGCTCCAGCTCTACGTCAACTACTACGATCTCGAACGCTGCGCCCCAGACGACAACCCCACCCTTGGTCTAATCCTCTGCTCTGACAAAAATGATGCCGTGGTCAAATACACCCTTGGTCCCAACCAACAAACCAAAATCTTTGCCAGCCGCTATCAACTCCACCTCCCCACTGAAGCTGAACTCCAGGCCGAACTCCATCGCGAAATGGCCCAACTGCAAGATCGACAACCGCCCAATTTAGAGGTTTGATGGGTTGTGCTTCCGGTCTGCGTGGGATGGAGAAAAACCCGTGAGGGATTCTTGGCTCAAGTCCCAGAAGGAAGTTGACTCAGCGCTAGATTTTAGGGTTAAGGTATGCCCCGGCGTGATTTGTCCAATGGCTGTACAGACCAAATCATGGGGGGCAAATAACTGCTGGATTGGCTCCACACAATCGGGTCTAACACTGAGCAAAAAACCATAACTGGGAAAACTCACCAGCCACTGTTTGAAGTCCAAATCCGAAGGACAGGGAATCGCCTCTAGGTCTAGCTCAGCCCCGCAACCGGAAGTCTCCAGTAACATCAACAAGGTGCCCACTAAGCCCCCCATGCTAATGTCTTTCCCGGCATCGCATAGTCCTGACTCAGCCAGGGCGGGCAGTAAATTGAGATGGGCCTGTAGCGTCTGGGGTTCTGCCATTGTCGCTGCATCCCAAAACGGATATTTGGGATGGGGCTGACCCTTGAGATCGGTGACCAGCAGTAAGGTATCGCCGGGTTGGGCATTGAAACTGGTGATCAACTGTTGGGCGCGTCCCAAAATTGCCACCGATAGAGCTTTATAGGGGCTATGACAGTGAGTATGGCCGCCAACAATGGGCACGTTAAAGGCCTTAGATGCCGCTTGCATCCCTTGCCAAAGCTGTTCTGCCTGATCCGTGGACTGACTCCAGAGGGCATCCACTACGGCAATCGGTTTGCCTCCCATGGCATAGATATCGCTAACGTTGACGAGTACTCCACACCAGCCTGCAAACCAGGGTTCTGTTTCTACCAACACGGACCACATGCCCTCCGCTGCCAGCAATAGATAACCCTCACCATCAGGGATAGCGGCACAGTCATCTCCTAACCAAATGGGTTTTTGAGTGGTATTATCCGGGACCCAAGCCCCCAAGTGACGGGCCACGGGTTGAATATCCCGTTTATGCAGCAGGCCCAAGGTTTGTCGTAATTCGGTGGCTAACTCCGACAGCATTAAGAGGCTTGCAGGAGGGGCTGGGGACGGGGTTCATGACCGGGAGGATAGAAGGCTAAGTCTGCTTCCATCAGGTGATGGGGGCGATCGCAAATCTGTATCTCTTCTAAGGAGTCCCAGTGCTGGCGTTGAAAAAACCGAACGTTCTGGAGTTGGACCGTAGCCAAGAAGCGATCGCATCCCCAAGTATTAGCAGTGGTCACGGCTTTATAGATCAGGCCCTTACCGATGCGACCCACCCGCCGATAGTCAGCATGAACCCCTAAGCGACCGCCGTACCAGAGGCGATCTTGCTCCTCGTAAATGCGGACTACGCCGACCACCTGTTGGTCTGGAGGTGCTTCTTGATCAATAGCTACGATCGGATAGGCGGTGGTATCGATATCGTCTTCATCGTCCCCTTCAAATAGACCTTGTTCCTGGCAAAAAATAGACTGACGCAAGTCAAAATATCCCCGTAGATCCTGGGGAGATTGCGCCAACTTAAAGCAATATCGACTGGATGCCATCAGATACCTCTGTGCTGCTAAATAGTACTACCTAGCAATCGGGGGATTGCTGGCATAAACCCTCTAAAAATTAAGCTTCAAACGTAGACAAAGCGGAACAGGCCCCACACTTGGCACATCCTGCATTGATATCTGCCGAGGACATGCCCGCTTGTTTGAGCATCGCCCCCACCTGCTGATAGAGGGTAAACATAAACTCGCTGCTGGGGGCGGGATGATTGGCTAAGGGGGTACTGGAAATAGGGACAAAGGGCACAACAAAGGGATATACCCCCAAATCAATAAGTCGTTGTGAAGCCTCCACCAGCGTGTCCAGGCTATCGCCCAGTCCAGCCAATAAATAGGTGGAAACTTGACCCCAGCCAAATACCTGTACTGCGGCATCAAAGGCTTCAAAGTAATGGGATAGGGGGACTTCGGCTTTACCGGGCATGATTTGCGATCGCACCTGTGGATCGACGGCTTCTAGGTGCATTCCCAAACTGTCGATACCTGCCGCCTTCATCTGGGCAAACCAGCCAAAACCATCCGGGGGTTCGCATTGGGCCTGAATCGGTAGGTTGACCCGAGCTTTAATGGCTTGGGCACATTCGGCTAAGTAGGCAGCTCCGCGATCGCGGGTATTGGGCGTCCCGGTGGTCATAATCATATGCTGGACCCCGTCCAGGCGCACTGCTGCTTCCGCCACTTCTGCTAGTTGTTCCGGTGTTTTGCGAGCAATGGTCCGATCCGCCTCTAGGGACTTTTCAATGGCACAAAACTGGCAGGCCGTATCAGGATCGCGATACCGCATACAGGTTTGCAATACCGTGGTGGCCAACACGTCATGGCTATGGAGGAGGGCAATCTTCCAGTAGGGAATGCCCTCTGCCGTTTGTAGTTGGTAAAACTGGGGTTGCCGAGGAAATTCCACCGTGGCCACGGCCTGGTCGGCTTTCTCTAACACCGCTTGCCGGCCTTGATTCACCTGGGCGGTATAGGGGGACTGGCTGGCGGTTCCCGTATAAATCGGAACCATCACCGTCGTCCCATCCACCGTCACCGCTTTATGATCCGAGGGACCGGCCCCACCCCGACGACCCGCTACGCCAATACTGGGGGCAATCACCTGCAGTCCGTTCGATTGCAGTTCAGTAATTAGATGTTGTTTGTCCATAATCTTGGGTTAATCGACGGGGTGAGGGATGGGCTCACTGGATAAGGGAGAATCCTGCTCTGGGAGCGGTACGGTGGGAGCCGATTGCATTACGGCCCACGCTTGTTGGTTGACCTGCAGCTGCAGCAAATCGGGGCGGGAATAATGGCCTACGGAGTCCATCATTCGTTTGCGTTTGGTAATCAGGGAGAAATCGAGATCGGCAATGGCCATCCCTTCTCCCTCGGTCACGGGGTCGCAGAGGGGCACCCCCTCGGGGCTAATAATGGCGGTATAGCAGCCGCCACTGAGGACTTTTTGCAGTTTTTCATCGGCGGTAATTTGCTGCTTTTGCTCTGGGGTAAGCCAGCCCGTGGCATTGACCACGAAACAGCCCGACTCTAGAGCATGGTGACGCATGGTCACCTCCATTTGGTCGGCAAAGATTTGCCCCACCATGGATCCGGGGAACTGCCCACAGTGAATTTCTTCCTGCTGAGCCATCAGGGCATAGCGAGCTAGGGGATTGTAATGCTCCCAGCAGGCCAAGGCCCCTAGCCGACCCACTGCCGTCTCTAGGACGGCGAGTCCAGCCCCATCTCCTTGTCCCCAGACCATCCGTTCGTGGTAGGTAGGGGTAATCTTGCGTCGCTTCAGCCCCAAGGTGCCATCGGCATCAAAGATCAGTTGGGTGTTATAGAGGGAACCGCCCTCCCGCTCATTCACCCCCAGAACCACCACCATTTCGTAGGAGCGAGCGGCTCGGCTGATGGCATCCACCACGGCTCCCGGCACAGTCACTGCTTCTTCATACAGCTGCATATGGGCCTTCCCCATCACCACGGGCGGCTGAACAAAGGAGAAATAGGGATAGTAGGGGACAAAGGTTTCCGGGAAGACAATCAATTGCACCTCTTCTTGGGCCGCAGATGCGATCGCATCCAAAACCTTCTCCGTGGTCCCTTCTCGACTGAACAAGACCGGACTGATCTGCACCGCAGCAGCTCGTACTGCTTTTTCGTGATCCATAACGATGACCTCAAGGGGCTGGCCCAACGATTACATAGTCCAGGTATCGAGAATAAAGGCCCCTGCTTTGCGGTGCACCAAGACAATATCCAAGACATCCAAGGGATTGATAGGTCGAATCCCCGGAATCAAAGAGGGTTCACCATGACCGTAGAGGGCCTGTAGGGCAAATCGGCAGGCATAGACTTTGCCCCCTTCTTCCATAATCTTGACGAGCTGATTATTCATGGCCATATGACCGGGGAAAGCTTCATCTCCAAGTTTGGGAAAGCCGCGCTGGACGCCCAGGGTTACACCAGGACCATAGAGTAAAACAGAAGTCTCAAATCCTTTGCGAATCAGGCGGGTGGCCTGCAATAGGTTCACCAAGCCAATTGATCCTTCAAAAGCGACAGTGTGAAAGGTAACTAAGGCTTTTTCGCCCGGATCGGCCTGCACATCGGGGAAGACTTTTTCCTCATAATCCACAAAAAAGTCGCCAGTTTGGTGGATGGGAGTCGTAACTTCTGGCATAGGGGAAGCATCCTTCTTGAAGAGTTTTGGAAGTGCCTGATGCATAGGTGAGCATCATTAACTCTGCACAGTAAGTGGGTTGAATTTATGCCCCTGTATCAATAACTACAAACCCGCAATGTTTGATTGAAGTAACAGGGAATTGCAACGATTGAATCACTTCAGAGTAAAAGAATGGAGATGACCTATCAAAAGTGATAGGTCAAATAATATTCACGATCAAAATAAACTCATTTCCAAAAATTAGAGTTCAATGATCAATCCCGGCTCAAGATACTCAGAATCCAAAGGACTGCTCCATATCAAGTGCAAGCAGTTTGAGGCTTCTTAACCAAGGCAGGTATCAACGATGAAGTATAAGGGGTACGCAGCCATAATTACGTTTGATTCGGAAGATCGGATCTTCTTTGGTAGGAGCTTAGGTGCCCATGCTGTCGAGATCTGTTCATGTGGGTCTGTCATTCAGACATAAACGAACGAAGACTTCTTCGGCAATCACTTCGCAAGCATCTTGAAATTGATCTTTCTGGATAATATTTGCATCTAATAGAGCATCAGCAGCCAAACCTCCAATCATATCTGACCAATCTTTATCATTCATGATCAAATCTCCAAAGTGCTTAGATTAAATCGTTTATGACTATCGAAAATCATAGGATGTGCAATATTGCGGAGCCCAAACACAATTCCGAAGCATCATCGAACCTTTTCTAACCTACTGATAGTACTAAACATTTCAATTTCGTAGCCTCTGTAACAGGATCACGTCTGTATGCCTTCTATGGTGCAAACAAGCGCAGATTGGAGGGAAATATGGGCAGTCACTATTCCGTCATCATTGTCGGTGGAGGACAGGCTGGTTTATCGGTCAGTTACTGTTTGGGCGAACGCCAGATCGATCACATTATCTTTGAACAGGATCAGATTGCCCATTCCTGGCGGAATAAGCGTTGGGATTCGTTCTGCCTGGTCACCCCGAATTGGCAATGTCAGCTACCCGGATTTTCCTATCCGGGGGATGACCCCAACGGGTTTATGCAGAAAGAACAAATCGTGGATTATATCGAAGCCTACGCCCGTTCCTTTAATCCTCCAGTTAGAGAAGGTGTCAGCGTGCAGAGAGTGCGCAAAAACCCCATTAGCGATGTGTTTGAAGTGTCCACTTCCATTGGTGAGTTTTCCGCCGATCAAATTGTGGTGGCCACTGGTGGGTATCATCGCCCTCGCATCCCTGGCATGGCCCAGCGTTTACCTGCAGGGATTCGTCAACTCCATTCTTCTGAGTATAAAAATCCTGAGAGTTTAGCCGATGGAGCAGTTCTAGTGGTGGGAACGGGGCAATCGGGATGTCAGATTGCGGAAGATCTACATCTGTCGGGGAAACAGGTGCATTTGTGTGTTGGTAGTGCGCCGCGATCGCCCCGACAATACCGAGGCAAAGATGTGGTGGATTGGCTGGATCAACTGGGTTACTACGATCTGACCATTGAAGATCATCCCCAAAAAGAACAGGTGAGAACCAAAACCAACCACTATGTAACGGGCCGTGGTGGAGGGCGGGAGATTGATTTACGTCATTTTGCTCTGGAAGGAATGCAGCTCTACGGCAGACTGACGGATATTCGCGAGGCTCAGTTAACCTTTCATGCCAATTTGCGAGAGAACTTGGACCAGGCCGATGCGGTAGCTGAAAGTATCAAGGGAACAATTGATGCCTATATTGACAAGCATCAAATTGAGGCCCCTGTGGAGGCCCCCTATTGCCCAGTTTGGGAACCTGCCACTGAACCCACTGCTCTGAACCTAGAGGCTGCCCATATCACCACTGTGATTTGGTCCATTGGCTATGACATGAACTATTCCTGGGTGGAAATTCCTGTGTTTGATGGCAAGGGTTACCCTGGGCATGATCGGGGTGTCACTGGGGTGAAAGGACTCTATTTTGTGGGCTTACCTTGGCTCTATACCTGGGGGTCTGGACGTTTTTCGGGGATTGCTAGGGATGTTCGGTATCTTGCTGACTATGTGCAGGCCAATCATCGAGTAAATGTGCGATCGCAACTTCGCTTCAACGAAATGGCGATTGGCTCGTAACCATCTTTGGCATCCTCTTAATCCCGTCGTCGCGCTTTTCGAGCCTGCTCCCGCACTAGATTATTGATCAAATAGCCAAAGCCAGCTTTTTCTAGCCGATAGATAAAGTTCTCTAGTGTCTCATTCATCGATAGCGCCGTTCGCTCTATATTCCAGCCTTGGGCAGCTAGCTGACTGAGCAGATAAGCCCGTCGAGCCTGACCTGCAGATAAACGATAGGTTTTGAGGTATTCCAGTTGCCCATCCTGACGGACGATTGCCTCGCCAATGTGGTTCTCCGATTTAAGTTGTAGGTCGGTGATAAAGCGCTGCAAGGTAAAGGGACCTGCTGTGTAGATGCGCTTCGATTCAATGGGACGTTGCAATAGATCGCTAGCCATCAGTCCTTGGAAATCGGCCCAGTCTTGTCTGAGAGTTGCGATCGCATCCCGCAAATCCGCCAAAGTCTCCACCTTCGATTCATCCACCTGGCTCTGCATGGGAACCGTGCCCCCATAAATCCCATACTGATACAGCAACTCTCCATAGAAGTCTTGCAGCAAACTGGAGTGCAGTAGCCGGTAGTCCTCTGGTGTGGGGGTGATAAAGGCAGACGCCAATGCCTCCGATACAAACATCAGCATCCCTACCTGATGCTCGTGGATTTCAAACACCCGCAAGGCATCCGCGAGACCCTGAATCGCCTGTCCCGAAACTGACCATTCTGTCCGTGGTGATAACCCTTGAGACAAAGCTTGTTTAGAATACTCACTCCAAGCAATATCCGGTCCCGAGAAAAATAGGGATAGAAACCCTTCCATAGCTAGATGCAGAGGGAGAAATCGGAGCTGGTTACGGGCTTCCCGTTTTGCCATGCGCGACAGTACTCGGACACTGGCAGGGCCGGCATGAAAGCGTTTTCCATCGGTCCCTAACTGACTGCCTTTGGCGGCAACGGGTTGACCCTCTTCATTCCAGGACAGCACTAAACCGTGGGGGACATAGGACGTGTACACTGTCTTGTCTGGAAGGGAGACGACGGTGAGATCTTCGTTATAGTCTCGCTTGGCTAGACGCAGATCGCCCCGAACGTTGCGGCGCAGGAGCGGCACAATCCGAATCGCCCCCCAAACTTGAGAAGGGGCAATCTCTATCCCTTTGAGGGAAAGGGTATTCAGTAGAGGCGCTTTAGGAGCCATGGTTGGGGTCAAAGGTGGAGAGAAACTGCTGGACGCGGACCTGTAAATACTGCTCCAGCTCCGCTAAAGACGATTGCCCGTCCGCAAATTGGGCAAATCCCAACACTGTCGGTAAGTCCTCCGCATCTCGCAGTCCTACGGTGGGGACTGCAGGACTCAGGGCTTTTACAGAAAAGTCATCAGCATTGAAAACCGGATTGCAGTGCAGGATGGAAACGGATGAATCGATGCGGTTGCGGAACACCCGCAACACTTCCGAGGCTCCATGGGGTGGATCATTCTCCCAGCCATCCGACAAAATCACTACTACATCGGGTTTCGTTTCTAAGGCATCCAGCAAAGGGGTGGCCAGATCCGTTTGTCCCCGAGGTTGAATGAGAAGTGGATCTGGTACCGATGATGTCCAAAAGGCTTGGTAGTCTGCTGTGGCTGCTTGCAACAGATAGTGAACGGCTAAAGCGACCCCCAAAGGTCGTCGTCGTTTTTCATTGGAGCCACTACTGGAATAGCTACAGTCCAATACTGCTGCAACCCGTCCTAGCTTTAAAGGTGCCCGACGCAGCGCGGCTTGGGAGGACTGTTCTAAAGCCGCTGTTAATTCTGCCCGCCGGTTTTTCCGTTCTTGTATGGATAGAGATAGGCAGTAGAGGGCCAGCTTGGTGAGCGGGGTGCGTTTTAGATCAACGGTGAGTATCGACGTGCTGCTAGTACTTTGCTGCAACCGCACTTTCTCCGCCTGAGTCATTTGAGACTCAATTCGAGTCAAAAAGCGATCGCGAGGAATCTGATGTTTGGCTGCTAATCCTTCGGCTACTGTAAAGGGCAGCTCATAAATCGCCTCATGGCTGTAATACGCTTTGCGAAATTTCTCAAACAGGTCCGTTTCAAACTGCTGGGGCCAGTCTCGGAATAAAAAGGGGCCAACTTCACCAGGTAACTTGAGGTGATTGTGAGTTGCGATCCCACGCACTTTGGATCGATATTTCACCGCATCAAAATCCAATCGGTTCTGGTGGGCTGCAATATAATCGCGAGTAATCGCCCTTGCCCGCCGATTATTAATGCGTCGCTTACGAATGTGTTCTAGGACTTTCCAAGCTCGTTGGGTGGGCAACGCATTCAACGTGGCTGCAATCAGACGACCTTCTTCCTGGCGATGTTCTGGCAGGGTTTGCTTACCCGTTGCTAATAATTTGAGAATAATTTGGCTCTGATTAAAGTGATTAATCCCTGCGGCTAAGGTGCGGGCATAGAGTAACCGATAGTTGCCCAAAATATAGTCATGCAAAAAGTCGAGGGACAGTTTCTGCCCCCAGGCATCGTCATAAAATTCGCGCTGCCCAGTACAGCTTAGACAGGCATTAATAAACATCACCAGGTCTTCCCGTTCGACCTGTTGCTGACGTTGGGTCCAGGTAGAAGCCATTCTCGTCGGTATAAATCAGCCCGTTTGGGGAGTAGTGGCACGACAGGCTAGCGCCATTTTCAAGATGGAGTTCGGAAGTCGCACTCAAGTCCCGCAAACGGAAATTCCACGCTAGCACACTGACCACGTCCGAGGTCTGTGATTGATGAAGCTACACATATTCTTAAGAGGGTTAAAGCATGATCATCATGCAGCTATAAAGGTTTTCCACAATGTGGACAAGTGCTGGGTTCAGGGCTGGGTAATTGCTTGCGGCGATCTAATTCTTCTGTAAAACCGGACGCCAAAATCCCTGTTGGCAATGCAAACAAACCAATTCCCAGGATTGAAATCACACTTCCTAACACTCGACCGGCTGTAGTCACGGGATAGATATCTCCATACCCCACCGTTGTCAGAGTCGCCACTCCCCACCACATGGTGGCTGGAATATTGGCAAAGGCTTCCGGCTGAGCATCATGCTCAATAAAGTACATCATGGTAGAGGCCAGCCATAGCAAGCCAAACACCCCCATCAGAGTGACCAATAACTCATCTCGTTTCGACTTAAGGATATTTCCTAAGACTTGAAACGACTGGAAATAGCGGCTGAGCTTAAATAACCGTAGAACCCTCAGCAAACGGACAAAGCGAATAAACCGGATATCAATGGGAATCAGCAACGGTAAATAAAACGGTGCTAACGCCATCAAATCGATCAAAGCCAGAGGGGTAAATAGAAATTTAAGCCGACCCAATACAGGATGCTGAAAGTCTGGAGCAGCCGTACAGGACCAGATCCTTAGCAGATACTCAATTGTAAAAATCGTGATGCTGACGGTCTCACAAACCTCGAAATAGGTTCGATATTGCGTCGTTAGTCCTTCAACCGTTTCAAGGGTGATCACCACCAAGTTGGCCAAAATCAACACTAACAAGCTGATATCGAAGATTTGGCTAGCTCGGTCCCCTGCATCGGCTACTTCCAATATTTCAAAAACTCGTCGTCGCCAAGTTTTTTTTCTCTTGCCCCCCATCTGTTCACCTGCATTTGAAGCCTGATTTACCTCCATAAGTTAGCAGGTATTGCAGGAATTATGTCGCTCAATATCCTGGAAAAAATAGATATTTCTACGGATGACACTCTGATTAAGAAAAATATTTGCCTGAAAATAAAATTAAACTCAAAGCCAGTCTAGAAAAAGAATACAGAGGTTTTGATCGACTAATCATAAGTTATTCTTATATGGTTTTTTGTTGACCTTCAAGCTAACTGCAATGAATAGCCTAAATATACATACGAGATAAAGGCTAGAAGCATGCAAGTATTCGGAACTGAGAATGACGATTTTTTAGTCGGCTCCTTAGAAGACGACACAATTCTGGGAGACCTTGGTAACGATAATCTTGTTGGTGATAAGGGAGATGACACCCTCCTCGCTGGCGAAGGTGAAGACTATGCTGAGGGTGGCCAAGGGAATGACTTCGTCGATGGTGGCGCTAATCATGACCACCTCAAAGGGGGTAGCGGCCATGACACCCTCCTCGGTCAAGACGGCCACGATGTTTTAGAAGGTGGCAATGGCAACGACAAGTTAGTCGGTGGTGCTGGCGACGATTACTGGATGTCTGGTGGGGCTGGCAATGATAGCCTCTACGGGGAAGGCCAAAACGATGTCATGAGCGGTGGTGCTGGCCATGACTATCTCTCAGGTGGTACCGGAAATGATAATCTCAGTGGCGACCAAGGCAATGACAGCCTTTATGGTGGCGAAAACGAAGACTATGCCAACGGCGGCCAAGGCAACGACCTCGTCGATGGGGGCAGTGGTCATGACCATATCAAAGGCGGCAGCGGCAACGACACCCTTCTTGGGCAAGACGGTCACGACATTATCGATGGTGAAGGTGGCCATGACGAGTTAATCGGTGGTGCAGGCAATGACTACTGGGTGTCCGGTGGTGCGGGTAACGATAGCCTTTACGGAGAAGCGGGTGAAGACTACCTGACCGGCGGTACTGGCAATGACTATATAGAGGGCGGCGCAGGTAACGACAATCTATCTGGAGACCAAGGCCACGATACCCTATTCGCAGGGGAAGGCGAAGATTATGCAGAAGGCGGTACTGGCAATGACTTAGTAGATGGTGGTGCAGGCCATGACCATATCAAAGGCGGCAGCGGCAACGACACCCTTCTTGGGCAAGACGGTCATGACATTATCGAAGGCGAAGCGGGCCATGATGAACTCATTGGTGGCGCTGGCGACGATTATTTTGTCTCTGGTGGGACGGGTAATGACAGCCTTTATGGTGAGGCGGGTAACGACTTTTTAACCGGTGGCAAAGGCCGTGACTATATCGAAGGCGGCGCTGATAACGACAATCTCCAAGGGAACCAAGGGCATGATACCCTCCTCGGTGGTGACGGTGAAGATTATGCCGAAGGTGGTAGTGGTCGCGATTTAGTAGATGGTGGTGCAGGCCATGACCACATCAAAGGTGGCAGCGGTAATGACACCCTCCTAGGGCAAGATGGTCACGATATTCTTGAAGGTGAGGCTGGTCATGATGAATTGATCGGTGGCTCTGGTGATGACTACTGGGTGTCTGGTGGCACAGGCAACGATAGTCTCTATGGCGAAGCTGGCGATGATGTCTTAAGCGGTGGCAAAGGCCGTGATTATCTCGAAGGTGGAATTGGCAACGACGCCCTCTTTGGTGATGAAGGTAAAGACACTCTCTATGCCGGAGAAGGTGAAGACTACGCTGAAGGTGGCAAAGGCAGTGACCTGATTGACGGTGGTGCTGGCCATGATGTTCTTAAAGGTGGCACTGGTAATGACACTCTTTTAGGCCAAGAAGGCGCTGATGTCTTAGAAGGTGAAGCGGGCCACGACAAATTGATTGGCGGTGCTGGCGATGACTATTGGGTATCTGGTGGGACAGGTAACGATAGTCTCTACGGTGAAGCGGGTCATGATGTTCTGAGCGGTGGCAAAGGCCGTGATTACATCGAAGGGGGGCTCGACAATGACGCTCTCTTCGGAGACGAAGGTCGTGACACCTTATACGCTGGCGAAGGCGACGACTATGCAGAAGGTGGCGCAGGCCGAGACCTGGTGGATGGCGGCGCAGGCCATGACGTTCTCAAGGGTGGCACGGGTAATGATACCCTCCTCGGCCAAGACGGCAATGATGTCCTAGAAGGCGGAGCTGGCCACGACGAATTGATCGGTGGAGCCGGTAGTGATGGCTGGATATCCGGTGGCACAGGCAACGATAGTCTCTATGGTGAAGCTGGCGATGATGTCTTGAGTGGTGGCAAAGGCCGTGACTATATCGAAGGCGGAATTGGCAACGATGCTCTCTTTGGGAATGAGGGCAAAGATACCTTATTAGCTGGTGACGGTGAAGACTACGCTGAAGGTGGCAAAGGCAGTGATCTGATTGATGGTGGTGCTGGCCATGACGTCCTTAAAGGTGGGACAGGTAACGATACGCTTCTTGGTCAAGATGGTGCTGATGTCTTAGAAGGTGAGGCTGGTCATGACAAATTGATTGGCGGTGCTGGAGATGACTACTGGGTGTCTGGTGGGACAGGCAACGATAGTCTTTATGGTGAGGTCGGTCATGATGTTCTGAGCGGTGGTAGGGGTCGTGACTATATTGAAGGGGGGCTAGACAATGACGCCCTCTTCGGAGACGAAGGTCGTGACACCTTATATGCCGGCGAAGGCGACGACTATGCAGAAGGTGGCGCAGGCCGAGACCTAGTGGATGGCGGAGCAGGCCATGACGTCCTCAAGGGTGGCACTGGTAATGACACTCTGCTTGGTCAAGACGGTCACGATATTCTCGAAGGTGAGGCGGGCCATGACAAATTGATTGGCGGTGCTGGTGATGACTATTGGGTGTCTGGTGGGACAGGCAACGATAGTCTCTACGGTGAAGCCGGTCATGATGTCTTAAGTGGAGACGAAGGTCGCGACTTGATTTACGGCGGCACCGGCAACGATGTGGTTCTCGGTGGCGCTGGTAGAGACAGACTCTACGGTGGCGAAGGCGAAGACATCATTGTCGGCAACGAAGGTGCTGATCGCTTGTACGGTGATGCCGGTCATGACATCCTTAACGGTGGTGCTGGTAACGATACGATTTACGGTGGCACGGGCAACGACATCATTGATGGTGGTGCAGAAGACGTCATTGCGCCTCGTAACTTAGTCGCGAACGGTAGCTTTGAAGACAATCAGCTGGGCAATCGTAACTGGGGTGTCTTTGGCTCTGTTGAGGGTTGGACGACGACTCAAGGTAAAGGCATTGAAGTTCAGCAGTTTGGTAAAGCTGACGATGGCAAAGCCCGCATCGAATTAGATAGCCACAATAACAGTGGCATGATGCAAAACCTAGACACAGAAGCCGGTAAAACCTACGAAATCTCCTTTGCTTATACGCCTCGTCCAGGTGTGGCTGAAACTAGTAACCCCATCGAAGTTTACTGGAATGGCGAACTTCTCGATACCATCACTGGCGCTAGCAAGACTGAAGCTTGGAAAACCTATACTTACACTGTTGAAGCAGGTGAAGGTGAGACGACAGCTCTGGAATTTAGAGCAGCAGGTAAAGACGATAGCTTAGGCGGTTACTTAGACGACGTTACTGTCTTTGAATCGGTCTCTGCAACTCGTAATGATCTACTTTTTGGTGGCGAAGGCGATGATATTGTCCTCGGCAACAATGGTAACGACCGTTTGTCCGGCAACCAAGGTAATGACATCTTGGAAGGTGGCTTCGGTAATGACACCCTGATTGGTGGAGCTGGTAACGATATTTTAGTCGGTGTCGATCCCAACGCTGGTTTTGGCCAAGGATCTGTAGATGTGCTAACCGGTGGTGCGGGGGAAGACCACTTTATCCTCGGTAATGCCGTGGCCTTCTATAACGATGGTGACGACCAGTCGGCAGGTACGTATGACTTTGCCATGATTACTGACTTCAATACCCAAGAAGACAAGATTCAGCTTGCCGGATCCGCTTCTGATTATGTATTAGGATCCACTGCTCAAGGCGTCAATCTTTATCTAGATACCAACCAAGATGGTCAAGTGGGTGGTTCGGATGAGTTAATTGCAACTATTTCTGGCGTTTCTCAGCTTTCTTTGACTGATTCTTCTTTCTATTACGCTAGCCCAGTTGTTGCTTTTTAATTTTTCTTTCCCTTCTTTTTGGTTTCAGTTGCCTTTTTCTTTGGCTTGGACCTGAAACGTTGTTGTGTTCCCATCATGTGTCTGTCGTACCTCGATTGCTTTTGCAGTCGGGGTATTTTCTTGGGAAGGTGATGGGTGGGACATCACTAGAGGCATCATCCGGTCTGCCTGGGGTTGTGGGGTGAGTAGTGTAGGAGTGTTCACTGGATGATGCTGGGTTTAAGGGTTGGTTTGGAGGGGTTTGTTTTTTCTCCACATCATTAGTATTACAAGGCGAGGGTTGAGATAGTGTTCAACCACAAGTTGTACTTGTATAACTTCTGTAGAAGTTTCAAATCAGTTGCAAAAAAGGTTCGTATAACCCTTGTAATCCTCTCTGGGCATAGATTAGCGGGCTTTGCAAACAAACAGCCGTTTGGCGGCTCGGGTAACGGCGACATAAAGTAGCTGGTTGCGTTCGCGAATATTGCTGTTGCGCATGAGGTTGGGCAGGTCAACGAAGACATTCTGAAAGGTGGAGCCTTGGGACTTATGCACGGTTAATGCATAGCTATAGTTTAAGTTGGCAAATCGCTGTTGCTTGAGCAGCCAAAAATCTTGCCATTGCTTACCTTCTGCTAAGCGCTTGAGTTCTTTTTGAAACCGTTGGTGTTCAGACTCATGCAAAACCGTGACCTCGACATCAAAGTTGGCATCGGTGACCACAAAGAGTCGCCAGACCTGCCAGCCAGAAGAATCGTCTTCGTAAGCGTCTTCCACCCAGCATTCGGAAGAGGTTTGCATCACAATTTCATCTTTGCGCCGAAAGACTGGCCCCATGGCAATCAGCCGTTCTCCTGGGACAAAGCGGCACGCCTCTGCACCAAAAATGGCATTGCGAATTTGTTGATTGAGACTGGCGACCTGCTTGTTGGTATAGGCTAAGGCCCGGACATAATCCGAATCTTCCTGACCTTTTTCACTAGTAAAGGCTCGGAGGAGTTGTTTTGTCCAGTCGGATTGGCGCAGAACGACGGTGCCTTCGGTTTTATCTTCGTTGAGGTCGGTCTGAAAGGTAGGGAGTCTGTAGGTGTCTAAATGGCAGCGGACGGATTCTGCCAAGACGCCAATGGAGCTGCCATAACGCACGACTTCGGTCAGCTGGGCTTTGTTGGCAATTTCAACAAAGGTTTGGGAAGTCGGTTCATTAATCGGAGGAAGCTGGGCGGAATCGCCTACAAATAAAAGCTGAGTGGTGAGGTGAAACGCATATAGTTCCGTTTGCAATAGCTCCCACAGATTGCGGTTGACCATGGAACATTCGTCAACCACCACTAGGGCAAATTTGCCAAAGGAGCTTTCCTCATTGGGATCGAGGACAAACTCTTGCTCTCCTGTTTCGGGATTAATCTGCGGGCGTAACCCTAGGAGCTGACAGCAGGTCAGGCATTCGACGCTCAATCCCCACGAGGACACCATTTGGTGCAGGACTTTGGTGGCTTTGTTGGTAAAAGCACTAAAAACAATATCTCGGCGATCTCCCCGCTCTTTGAGCTGAGAGACAAAAGCTTGCAGCAGGGTAGTCTTGCCCGTGCCTGCATACCCTTCTAGGACAAACAGCCGTTCGGGACTATCCAGAAAGTTGTGGAGCTGATCCAGGGCAGTCTGTTGATGCTCGGTGAGGGTGATGTTTGTTTTAGTTTTGACTGCCATCAGTCAGCAGTGGAAACGATCTTCACCATACTAAAGCAAGGGTTTGTAGGATGAGGTCAATTGCTGTTGATCTGCTAGGACGATCTTCTTCGAGTAGCCATTGCAGTTCTTGCTAGGGCCACTAGAAATTTCATCTCCTTACGTTCAAGCCATGCCCTATCCATGTTTTGGTCCCCTAATCTAATTTACCTAGAGCGGAGTCGGCTCATTTAAGACAACCTGAAATTCCTCTTGCAACTTAGCCTTCAACTGCTGCAAAAACGCATCCCGCTGTCCAAACTTCTCCGTCCGCTTTGGCTTGCGATTCTCATCCAACATCCAGCCAAAATCACTACTCAATCGCAACGCCTCCCCCCAATCCGCAATCGACACAATCAACTCCTCTGCCGGAGCACAATCCACCTCATACACTCGAAACACATAATTAAAACTATTCTGCTGAGCCGCCGCCACCGTCGAAGACTGACCCAACGTAGTCGCCAATTTCTCCTGCATCTGAGCCACCAACTCAGGATTTTCAATTTCCGTCAGCACCCGCACACAGAGCGTAATCGCAAAGTAAAACTCTTCTACTGGTACAAACTCTAACCGCATCGGCCTACCTCAATCCCTCATTCGGCAATTCACCCCTCATACTGACAGATTCGGGCGGTAAACTGAAGCTAGTAGTACTCATTAGACGGAAATTCTATGACCGGGCATTTACTATTGGTAGACGATGAGCCAGGATTGCGGGAAGCCGTGCAAGCCTACCTCGAAGACAGCGGCTTTACCGTCGATGTTGCTAGTAATGCCAAAGCTGGATGGGAGCTGCTGCAACAGCGCATTCCCGACCTGGTGATTTCCGATATTATGATGCCCGAAGTCGATGGCTACCAATTCCTAGCCCAACTGCGGGAAGATCCTCGGTTTATGCGATTGCCCATCGTATTTTTAACCGCCCGTGGCATGACCAAAGATCGGATTGAAGGCTATAACGCTGGAGTGGATGCCTATCTCTCCAAACCCTTTGACCCGGACGAACTGGTCGCCATCGTCACCAATCTGTTGACCCGTAAAGAAGCCAAAGACGCTAACGCCACCACTGATATTGCCGATCTAGCCAATCAGGTGGCCGAAATTCGAGCCATCTTGATGAACCGCGCTCCTTTACCCACCCAAAATACCCCCACCGTAAAAATTGACTTTACCCCCCGCGAACAAAGTGTCTTGGACCTGGTGGCGGTCGGGCTCATGAACAAAGAGATTGCCCGTCGCTTAGAAACCAGCGTCCGCAACGTCGAAAAATATGTCAGCCGACTTTTTAGTAAAACGGGCACCAATAGCCGGACAGAACTGGTACGCTTTGCCTTGGAGAACGGTCTGACACAGTAACTCTTATGCATACCATTTGGCAGACATTGACCTTGAACAACATCCAATCCCTGCAATGGCGACAAGGCAGTCTGTTCTGGCGACTGCTTGCCTTCCTTCGCCAGTGGCGGCAGGGGAGTTGGCTGCTGAACTGGCACCAGGAAATTGGTGCAGTCTTGCTGACGGCGGTTTTTACCTTGGCTCCCTTTGTCCCTAATAGCCTGACGGGATTATTGGCAATGGCTTGTGGCTGTTATTGGCTGTTGTTGACCCTTTCGGATGACCTGAAACCCCATCGATTTTCCCCGATTTATCTACTCGTGTTTTTGTTTTGGGGGATTACGGTGATGGCTACAGCCCTATCGCCGGTGAAGTTGGCAGCGGTCTCTGGGTTGGTCAAAATGACCCTGTATGTATTTGTCTTTGTTCTGGCAGAGCGGGTGGTGCGGTCGCCTCGACTACGCTCCTGGCTGATCGCCGTCTATCTGCATACAGCGATCATTGTGTCTATTTATGGGGTGCGGCAAAAATTCTTTGGGGCAGAGGCCTTAGCTACTTGGGTAGATCCCAATTCCACCACCGCCGATGAGGTCAGAGTCTACAGCTATTTGGGCAATCCCAACCTGCTGGCAGCCTATATTCTGCCCGCCATCCTCTTTAGCATCTGTGCCGTGGTGGCTTGGCAGCGTTGGGGTGCGAAGCTCTTGGCCGGGACGATGCTGCTGGTTCACTGTGCCTGTATGTACTGGACGGGCTGCCGAGGGGCTTGGATTGGTTTAGTCCTGGCGATTTTTGTGATGGCCATGATGGTGCTCTATTGGATACTGCCCCGCTTACCGCAGTTGTGGCAGATTTGGGTATTTCCCCTCACCATTGGCACGATTGTGGGCGCAGTCGCCTTAGGGATTTTATTTGTGGCTCCTCTCCGTAACCGAGCCTTGAGCGCCTTCTCCGGTCATGAAGATAGTAGCAATAGCTTTCGACTGAATGTCTGGGCCGGGGTGCAGGATATGATCCGAAAACGTCCCGTGTTGGGGATTGGCCCGGGTAATGTGGCCTTTAACCAGATTTACCCCCTATTTCAACGACCCAATTACACTGCCCTGAGTGCCTATTCCATTTATTTAGAAACCTTGGTGGAGACCGGGGTGGTTGGGTTTGCCAGTTTAATGTGGCTTCTCGCCCTGATTTTTCAGCAAACCTGGGTGCAGTTTCACAAGCTACGTCAGCTCCAAAGCCAGGATGTTTGGTGGTTAGTGGGTGCGATCGCATCCATCATCGGTATGTTAATGCACGGGTTTGTGGATACCGTTTGGTATCGCCCTGAAATCAATACCCTGTGGTGGTTAACGGTAGCCATCGTCGCCAGCTATTACCGTCAAACCACAGCGGCTGATACCGCCGTATCGCTCTAAGGGAAGGGCGAATCACTTGCCCATCAGAAACTATTTAGATTTCTGGGGCGTCAGAGGATGTACCAATCGGTTGTTGAATCTCTCTGAACTCCTTGTAAGGCAGTGATACTTATGAAATCTAAAATCAGACTCCTACCTACAACCCTGGCCTCTTTGGTCTTGATGGGCTCAGGATTGGGCATCGACGCGGCCCACGCCCAGTTTCGGCGACCTCGCTCCTTCCCTGAAGCGGCAGAACGGTGGGGTTACGAGTGCAAGCGGGAGCGCCGGGGCTACTTTTGCAAAGTGGATGATGACCGGTTCGATGACGATGATCGGTTTGATGATCGGCGAGATCGCCGCAGCGATCGCTTTCGGTTTAATAAAGGTCGCCTGTATGAAGGCAAAACGATACGAACCTCGGCCAAGAATCGCTATCGCATCGTGATGCGCAAAAATGATAATCGAGATCTGACCCTCTACATCGAGAACGATATTCGGGCAGACGATACGGACCGGGTGATTATTCCCCGTAATAGCCGCATTGAAGGTCGCCTGCGTTCCCGAGATGGGGGGATTCAGTATGACGCCAAGCGGATTGTTTTACCCAATGGTCGTCGTTACAATCTGGATGCGTTCTCTGAGGTTATTTATCCCAATCGCCGGGTTGCCTCTCGCCGCACAAAAACCTCCGAAGGCGTCAGAGATGTCTTAGCGACGATTTTGGGCGATCGTAGACGAGATGATGACTTCGATAGCCGCAATGACGATTTTGATACCAGACGCGATCGCAACCTCGTAGTCATCTATCCCGATCGCGACCTGGATTTGCGGTTAAAAAAAGATCTAAAAATCGACTAAGCACTATCCCCTGAGATCTTTACCTAAGCACACTAAACCTCACGCCAGACTGATGCTGACCTTCCTTTCCAGGGGAGCAAGTATCGGTCTATTTTTTTGATCGCGATTCTTTTTGGCAGTGGTGACTAGGACCACGGCCTGTGCCTGGCAACAGTTTATGATAGGTTGCTTCTCAGAGCGGGAAATCTAAGAACGAAGCATAAAGGGACGAACGTGACTCCTCTTGAAGTTGGCATCCTAGTATTGGTTCTATTCTGTGGCCTGTTTCTCTGGCAACAGTCAGGTTTTAAATGTCCCCTTTATATCCATGTGATCGGTGGCTGTGCAACGGCCTTAGGCTTCCTAATTGCCAGCAATATTGAACCTCATACCCCCATTAATGACTGGTGGCTATTGGGAAAATGGTGGGCGGTTTTAATCATGCCTGCCTTTGTCTATGGTAGCTTTGCTGTTTATGGTGTTTCTATCTACTCTCAAGATGAGTAGCTAGGCGTCCAAGAATCAACCGTCTCAACCCTCTGCTCCGGCAACGGGGAGTTGGGCACAGGCGAGGGTATCTTAAACCCTGCTTAAACAAGGGCTGCATAATCCTGCCCTGTGGCGTTGCTAAGACCAGAGCAGTCAAAATTTCCTGAATTTACTCTTCTCGAAGACTCAATCGTTTCCCCTCCGTTTTACTGGGACTCTCCTCCTGTTCGGCGGTGAGGACGGCCCTGGATGCTACCTCTGGTCGTCCTAACCTGGATTATTCATGACTATTTGGGCAATTCCTCGAACACGTTTCTAATGGATTAAAAGCATCACCTGCCTGAAATACAGCTTGTTTCTAGAAGTGTCCCTGTAATCAGTGTTTGAAGCCCTCATGAATCATTCGGGTTGAGGAGAGCCTGGTTTGAAGGGAGGATTGATTGAAGGGCAGTTTCCAGCCCAGTGATCTGCCTAAATGGGCTGTAAATTTGATCCCATTACTACGCTTCTGAATGTTTTTTTAGTGGATGGGCACCGGCTGACAGACCTAAACTGGAACGCGATTTTCCTAGATCAAAAATAATCAGACGCTCGTTTTTTCAACACTAGACGATATTAATTCAGCTTCTTTTACCATGATCCAGATTTGCAAAGAGCATGATGCAAACACTTGTCTTCGTGACATAACTACACATGGCTAGATATTATGGTCTAGGAGCAAAATAAATTCTTCCCCTACAGTCAACCCGCAAATTGCCAACTGAATCACTGATTTCAGTTCAATTGATTACTGATGCAGAAACCGATGCAAAAAACATCCTTAGACACTAGGTTTAGTGGCAATAAATCGATCCAAGAGTTTCTGCCATTTGGCCTTGTTTTTCTTCTTGCAATTTTTCTATTTTTCTATCAGTTAGATAGTGAAAGCCTCTGGAATGATGAGGTTTTTAGTATTCGCGATGCGAATAATATTAGATCAAAATTTTTAATCTCACGCCCCCTTTACTTTTTCCTATTGCATATATGGATGCAACTCGGAACTAGTGAATTTTGGATGAGAAGCTTATCGGTTCTGTTTGCTTTGGCAAGTGTTGGCTTAATTTATGTATTAGGGCAACGACTGGATAGCAAAGCTACAGGTGTTATCTCAGCGCTGCTTTTGACCCTGTCTCCTTTATTTATCAACCATGCCCAAGAAATTCGTATGTATGCCTTGGGGACTTGTCTAGGACTAGCAGGAACCCTCGCCCTGACCATTGCGTTGCAAGAGCGTAAAATAGCGCCTTTGTTTGCATGGGCGATTGCACGGTGGTTGATGTTTGTGACAGCGCCCCTCAATATCGCCCTGATCTTTGCTGATTTTTTGCTGGTTGGATTGCAGTTTTGGCGGCATCGCAAATTACTCTTTATGTTTGGTGTCTCTGCCTTATTTCTGGGGGCAGCTTGTTTACCGACCTTTCTGATTACAGCTAAAGGGAGTGGGGATGTTCTCTTAACTTGGGCACAGTACCAACCTCGCCCAGGTCTGAAGAGTTTACCGGGCATGTTGACCCGATTTACGATTTGGTCAGTCAAGCCGCCTTTTAATATTGCTGGGTTAGGTTGGTTGATTAATGCCTACACCTTGGTATTAGTTGGAATTGTAATTTTTCTCATCGCTACCAAACCCTGGAAATCATCGGCGGGCTGGATTATTCTATGGTGGTTTATTCCTCAGGCGGCAGTGTTTGTGGTGTCCCATCTCACGAGTTCTCTATGGGTTGAACGTTACTTACTGTTTACGGCCCCCTATGCTCTAGTGATGCTAGCGGCAGGGTTTACCCGCATGTGGAAATGGAAGTGGCCGATTGCATTGGGTATTGTCATTCTGTACTCGATTGTCGTGGGTGGTGGCTTATTTCGCTATTACGCTACCAGCCATCGATCCGATTGGCGAGGAGTGGTTCAAACTATCTCTAAGAGTGAGCAGGCGGGCGATCACATTGCAATTCATGCAAACCCAACACTGTTCAAGCATTATTATCGGGGGTCAGCGCCCACCCAATTTATGGACATTGTCAGTAAGAAGAGACTGCCAGAGGAAATTGATCAGGTTTTAGAGGATATTCCAGCGTTCGATTCACGTTTGTGGTTGACCTATGAACATACGGCATTTGTTGACGAGGAGGGGCATGATCGCTTTCGCCAGGCAGTCGTCGATAAATTTACACTGCAGGAGAAGCAGGAATTTGAAGATGTTGATCTTTTTCTCCTAACGCCGAAGTCAGAATAATACCTGACTGAGCTTATAGGGTGAACTGATGAAGGCAAACGATCTGCCTGATTGTTGAATCAAGCTCTGATGGTAAAAGTGGTGATCTGGAGGGTCCATCATTCTCCGCAATTGAGTGTTGTGTTGAGAATAGGTGAGTCTGACCGAAGAAGGTTGAATTAGAAAATGCTAGGGCTAAGATTCTCGATATTGACCCGCTGCACCTCATTTATGTCTGCCAGTCTAACGGACCTCGATTGAACTGAAATCTTTTGCTGATGCCGATGATTTCTACTATGACTGTGAAACGATAATTAGATACCTCGCTTGCCCTCCTTGGTGAGAAGCAAGGTAAGTGCTATCGGTCTCGCTTCAGCATCCGTGAAGGGATGATCATCGTCATCACTTCTACGGCTTTGGCTACCGTACCTTCAAGGAATTTCTGGCGGGAGACGTTTCCGCTTTGAGGCACTCGCGTTGCGAAATGGGTGCCTTCAATCGTGGTGGCTTTGGCATTTTACTGGCAAACAATGCTCACCGTCATGGATTGCATTGCTGTCATCTCTATAGAAGTTGGTTATCCCAATTGTGCTCACCATCAATGCGTGCTATTGATATCTGCAACAATGGGTATGAAAGAGAAACGAAGTATTGTGTTACTGAATCTGGCTGTAGACGATGGGGCAGCGTTCTGCCAGTCACTGAACTTGCCAAAATCAGGCACATCCTCAAGTAAAGACAAGCATTGATATAGAGGGTATTGAAAGGGGCTTGTCTTGGTTCAAAGATATTCGCTTTTGTGAGGATCATTACTGTCTGTATCAATGACTAGGTTTAAGATAGGGTTTGCTGAGAAAGTAAATTGAGCAAATTCCATGCATCAAATCGTACAAGCAACCCATTTGTGACGGCCAGAGCCATATCCTTTGACTGGCCCTAGCAAAGCCCCAAGGAAGTCCTGACAGCTCCATAACGCTTTCCAAAACCAGCAATCCCACCCCAAAAATGAACGATAAAAAGTGGCTGAGCCACCGCTCCAGATTCATGACCAAGAACGTGATAGCAATCGCACTGGCAGCCGTATCCGCTAACTTCGCCATCACTCGATTCAAGCCAAACCGTCGCTTGGCCTGCCCAAACTTACCCTCAATCTGGACCCTCACCTTTTCATCCTCACACGCTTGTTGCTTGAGTTGGGTCTGTACTTGTGGGTCTTGTTGAGGTCTTCCTAACGGCGGTCCACTCAAGCGAATCCCCCGAGCTTTACACCATCGTCGATTAGCCCGAGTCCGATAGATTTGGTCAGCATGGACTGAGAAAGGATAATGGCCAAAGCGACGACGAAAGGCTTCCACTTGATGTTGAAGATGCTGGGATTCATTGAACGCATCCCAACTCAAGCGCTCCAGAAACACACATCCACGCACACAACTGAGGGATAGCTTGGCTCCAAACTCAACGGGTGTTCCAGCTTTGCCTCGGACCATCGGTCGGACATGAGGCTGACTCATACTGACAATCCGGTCGTCCACTCGACGTACTGACTGTTGATACATCCATTCTTGCTGTCGAAAGACTTCATGAATCACCAGCAACAGACGGTACTGCCGCCGGGACAATTGGGATAGGGAAGCCCCCAATGTTATCAACCCATCAATATGGGCTAGATTGCGACGCACATAGCCCAACTGCTGACGAATCCCTTTACGAATCAGCTTGCGGCTCGGTTGACGTTTTTTGGCAATGGCCAGATAGGCTTTGCGGGCCTTCTGGCGGTAGGTGCGAGGTTTGCACTTGAGGGACAGCATGACTTGAGCATATAAAGCATCGAGGATGGCTTCGCTTGCTTTGCGGGCATCAT
The DNA here is from genome assembly GCF_000018105.1 of Acaryochloris marina MBIC11017. Classification (GTDB taxonomy): domain Bacteria; phylum Cyanobacteriota; class Cyanobacteriia; order Thermosynechococcales; family Thermosynechococcaceae; genus Acaryochloris; species Acaryochloris marina. The sequence continues at coordinate 2,216,927 of NC_009925.1, read as the reverse complement.
TGAGCAAATCCAAGTCTGTCGGATAGCGAATATCGGCTGGTGCACAGGTCGCATCTATCAACAATTGGCCCTGGTTGGGAGGGGCAGGAGGCTCATCTTCATCATCGTCAGAGGGAGGAGATGACTCAGGGGACATCGCCACAGGAGACCCCTCGGATGCCAGCACAGAGTCCACGACTGCGTCATTGACTTGAGCTAGCAGCTCTAGATTCAACCGTTGGCGAAAGTGAACCAGCATGGAGGCATCAAACGGAGCACTCTCTCGATATTCACTAAACCCCAGAAAGTACTGCAAGTAGGGGTTCTCTCGAATCTGTTCTACGGTCTCTGCGTCGGATATACCCAGTTTCTCTTTGATGATTAAGGTCCCTAAGGCCACACGAAAGGGTTTGGCAGGTGCCCCCATGGTCTGACTGAATTGGTCTGCATATTCTGACTCAAAGCTCTCCCAAGGAATCAACTCGGCTAGTTTGACCCAGCGATTCTCTCCTGAAAGTTTCCCTCCAAAGGGCAAGTAGAAGTTCTCAAAGGACAGTTGACCGGGGGATGGACGGCGATACATCGGGTTGCAGGTGCAAGGGTTTTAAATATTTTGAATGATTTTCCTTGCACTTCTCAAGGGCCCTCAACACTTGGATACACTGCAAATATTGGAACTTAGACTTCCGAAGCAAGCCCTAAGATATTTGAGCTTGTTCTCCTGTATGAATCGGAGAACAAATCTTTCTACGCTGCCATGTCAAAGGGTTCCAGCAGGGTTGATGTTAATCCTGTTCTACTACTGTCCATTGGCTCTGATACTTTCAGCAGATTTTCTTATTTCCCTTTCATATTCCATTTATCTTTGTATGTGTTTTTTAAAACAAACCATTCTAGTAATTGGGTTAGCATTCATTCTTGATGGGTTGGGCTCAAGATAAAGATATAGGCAGTCATATGTGGGGATTTAAATTTTATGAATGTCAAATATCCCTGACTTTAAAAGGCAAGTTCTTCGAGAATAGTTGGTGCTTCTATGTAAATAGGATGATCTCGGTAAACCCCTTATTGAAGTGAAGATTAAATCGCTGAATCTATTTTGGGGTAAGGATTATACGGTTTCTAAATTTGTCTAATTTTTTTCTGAAACGCAATCTATATGGAGTTTGAGCGATGTCATAGATAGGATTAAATTAGTTTTCTAATAGAACAATTTTTCCCTATGAGCTGCTGCCTATATGTTTGCATAGGCGTAATAAAAATATATAAGCATCTCTAAAAGGCTTCAGTATGCAAGGCTTCTATGATGAAAATTGTTACTTTGTGATTTGAGTCACTTGAATTTCTTTTATTGTTTATTTATACTCTTTAAAATTAATACCAAGTCCCCAAAAAATACTCTCTATCAACACTTGTAAGTGCTGAAAGGCTGTTAAGCTTGTTTCGCTGATTAGCCATGCTTTCGCATGGGATTAGCATGGGAATTTTCCCTGTTGATATGTAGTAACGTCTGCAAACGTTCGTATTAATCTATTTTTTGAAATGAATACTCCTAATATTCCTGACTATGTGAAGGGATGGCTTACTGATACAGAAGCGCAATTCCTCTATTCACAGGCCAAGGCTTGTCCTCCTGACACGGTCATTGTTGAAATCGGCTCTTGGAAGGGTAAATCATCCATTTGTCTCAGCCAAGGATCCGCAGCAGGTGGAAACGTTCATATCTATGCAATTGACCCCCACCAAGATGATTCTTATCAAGAGTTTGAGCATAATGTGTCGAGTGCTGGGGTTCGAGAGCTAGTCACTCCAATTGTCAAAACTTCAGCAGATGCATGTGAAGGATGGACTCAACCGATCGGTCTCCTGTTTATTGATGGCAACCATGAGCATGACATGGTAGAGCAAGATTTTCTGCTGTGGTCTCGCTTTGTTGTAGAGGGCGGTATCATTGCATTTCATGATTCAACCAGTAGCCCGTTCAATCAGCTGATGGGTTACTTAGGCCCCAAACGGGTTGTGGATAAATATCTGTTCCAATCTAAGGATTTCAAGCATATTGGGTTCACGGGGACCACGACATATGCGACGAAAAGTAGTTCTCAAACGGTGACTGACACCCTAGCTCGGTGGTCGATGCGCTTAAAAAAAGCCTTCCCCGATACGCTGATGCTGCTTCACCAATATGTTCTTTTAAAGTTGCCTACGGGTGTTTTAGATGGGATTCGCAGACTGATGGGTTATCGAAAACTGAATTTAGGTCGATAAGCTGATTTCTGGGGCTTCACCTACCACCAGTGGTGTTGCCAACCAGATCGCCAAAAACTAGGATAAAGCCCAGGGCGACGGGTAGGAGGCGAAACAATGAGCCGAATTGTACTGGCCGCCATGGGGTCTTTGGGGGATCTGTATCCTTTGATTGCGATCGCACAAGCACTACAGCAACGTGGCCATGATCTAGTATTCGCCACTCATCGAAAATATCAGGACATTATTAAATCTCTAAACCGAACCTTTCATCGTTTGCGACCGGATACCGCCCCAGGCGATACTCAGGAAATCGAACGAATGATGGATCTGAAAGCGGGGACTTAAAGGAACCATCTTCCCTAAACCGAAATTCTGAGGATTGAGTGGTTTTGAGTACGATCTGCCACAGTTGAGTTGATTCCATGCCATTCTGGTAGATCTGCAACCCTCAATTCCAGTCGCGATCGGTCAAGGGCTTTTCTTGACGCAAATCACTGATTTCTACTCATTGTTGGTCGGTATCGATTTGGGCAACTCAAATAATGCCTAATTCAGATCGGTGTTGTCCGTTATGTCAGTCCATTCAAACTAGCGCTTTTCATCAAGATAGTCGCACCTATTTTCGTTGCCAGGTGTGTCTATTAGTCTTTGTACTTCCTCATCAGTTTTTATCAGCCCAAGCTGAGAAGGCTATCTACGACACTCACGAAAATTCTGCTGAGGATTTGGGGTATCGTCGTTTTCTGAACCGGCTTTTTTTGCCTTTGTCCCAACGTTTACTTCCCCAGAGCGTCGGCCTGGATTTTGGATCGGGACCAGGGCCGACGCTGTCAGTCATGTTTGAGGAAGCTGGGCATTCTATGGAACTCTACGATCTGTTCTATGCACCAGATACTAGGGTTTTGCAGCGACAGTATGATTTTATCTCTGCGTCTGAGGTGGTCGAACATCTCCACCATCCTCGACGAGAACTTGAACGGCTATGGTCTTGCCTCAAGCCTAATGGCGTCTTTGGCATTATGACTAAGCGCGTTATTGATCAGGCGGCTTTTGCTCGCTGGCATTACAAAAGCGATCTGACGCATGTGTGTTTCTTTTCGATTGAGACGTTTGAATGGTTGGCCAATCATTGGCAGGCCGCTTTAACGATTTCAGGAAATGATGTGGTGCTGTTGACGAAGACTGCAGCCATGGACTAGCTGTTGATGATCAACGTTCATCTCATGATGAACCCTTGGACGTCGAAATCATTCAGTACTGGTAAAGTCATTGGCTGGCCTTGATTGAGTGGGCATTCTTAATACAGACCCAGTATCGTCAAAATACCTTTTTACTGTCATTATTTAGTGAATTATGAGCATTGTGGGTGAAAATTCAGATATTCAGGCAAGGATATCTTGGTTCACGATTCAATCAACTGATCTGCAGGCTGTTGCAGAAGTATTGGGTTTAGATCATGTGCGATCAGAAAAGTGGCAGGAAACGATTCAGCCAGAAGCCAATACCAGAGTGTATGTTGCTCAGGACAATTGGGTGATTGTTGAGATTTATGATTGGGACTATAACCCTGCTAATGAAGCAGATATGTCAGAAGATATCGATGAAGGGTGTGCTGTCGCGGTTGAAGCTCTTCTGGTGAAACTTAGTCAGCAGTTTGGTGAAGCACAGTTTTTCGAATTTGATACTGAGGAATGGTGCGGTCCAACCTCTTGGATGTTGGCAAGAAATGGCCAGATCATCCGTTCATTTGTCTATTCTCCAGAGTTTCCGCCTTCCTGGCGAAATATGGGAGAACCAACTGCGACTGAATCGTTTATTGATTGGTCTAGGGTTCAAGAACTTGAGAGTTGGAGTGAAGAAGATTGGGATGAGTGGGGTGAACATGAGGCGGAGAATGAAGCGTCCAATCTAGTCACGGGGTGGCAAGGTATGGGGCCAGCATCTGTTGAAACTATCAAGATTGCCCGTGAATGGAGTGTAGATCCCTTAACCCCAGTGGATTTATCAGCCGTCTGTTTATTGGGGACTGGAAGATTCTGAATTGCAAAGTAGCCTAAACTATTTGCTAAAAGCAGATTTGCAGAACATTTGACTCTACATTAGCCAGTGATCAAGACGAAGACAGAAGCTAAACAACTCTTGCAAACTCTGGGAGCCTCTAAGCGTTTATTGGTGCATCATCAGTTGGTGGGAGAAGCTGCAGAAGAATTACTCGATTCCCTTGCTTCGCTCGATCTCAATATCCAAAACGATCTCGTTCGATTGGGAGCATCAATTCATGACGCGGGCAAGATTCTCTGTCCTGGGGAACTTACTATGCCAGGAAATCAGCATGAGCCAGTAGGAGAACAGATGTTATTAGAAGCGGGTGTGCAACCAGAAATTGCCCGCTGTTGTTTGAGTCATGCCCGTTATGAGTCGATGGAAGTTTGTCTAGAAGAGCTTTTGGTTGCTTTATCAGACAAGCTATGGAAAGGCAAACGAGTGGCTACGCTAGAACTGCGGGTGATTGATGAAATAGCGGAAGTAATGGGTAAAAACCGATGGGATATATATCTGTATCTAGACGAGTGTTTTGAAAAGATTGCGGCAAATGGCGATCATCGCTTGGCTCAAAGTATGAATCCCTAGCTGAAATGCGCTAAAGAATCTCAGGGAAATGGTTTTGAGCCATAAGCGCAATCTCTTTTAAGACAAAGTAAATCATCAATATTGTTCAATGCACCAGTAATGGTATAGATGTGCGGCTTCATAAACTCCAACGGCCATGTGCTTAGATGCAAGCGATAACATGACTTATATGACTCGCAATAATTCTCTTACTGATCTGAATGTTCTAAATTATCGGAGTTTAGAAGTTCATGGTCTTTCTTTCGAACTGATGGTAGATAGAAAACCTATTGGGGAAATAGTAGGTACTTCAGATACAGCCGTTCCCTACTGGCTTTTTAAGACTGGTGTCGCTTTACGACCACTTTCTCAATTGAACAGTGGAGATACAGGAAAACGCGTAGTTGCTGTATGTCCCTGTGGAACATATGGATGTAGTTGTATTAGCTGTAATGTCGTGCAAAGTTGGGATCGTAATATTGTATTTCGAGAGTTTACAACTGATTTGCGAAGCTCTCTCTTACCATTCAATCTGTTGATATTCAGCTTCTCGCTAGACAACTATAATTCCGTTGTAAAGAGTATTTTTGATGATATTCGCGTCTTTGAAGCTATTTAGTTTCTAGATTTTTCCACTTACTTGATGGGTGCATTTGAATCTTATTATCCAAAATACGAAAGAGGTCACTAAGCCTTGATAAAAAGTGAATAGTAACCTCTCTTTGTTAGATCTCTCCTTGAGCAATCATTTGGATGGCTCGTGGGGCAGCGGGGTCGAAACCACCGAAGTCCCAGGATAATGGATCCTTAGGATCCACTAAGGAGAGCTGGTAAGGGGCTAGAGTCACGTAAACCGCCTTAGCCTTTGGATTCACTAGACGTCGATACTCCGCTAAAGCCTGACTCGGATGCTGTCGCCCTGCATAGGACTCAGAATCCGTCCAGAAGCAGAAGACATCGGCATAGAAGTGATGCTGAATCGCCCACTCGTAGGCCACCGCTGCATTAGTGCCTCCGAAGTTATTATCCGTTGCCTTCTTGAGCGCATCGCGGAAGCTGTCTCGGGCTGTGATACCCAAATCACGGAACTGGGTTGAGAACCCGCGAATCGCGTAGTTCCGCTCAGCTTTGGCCGTTGCTAGGGCCATTGCCGTGGCAATCTCGCAGCAGCTTAAGCCCACCGAACCCACAGTGTAGTAGGACATCGACCCTGAGACATCGATGGCATGCATAAACACCTTGCCCGTTGGGGCAACTGTCTCGAAAGATAGCTCAAGGGCCGTTTCGAGAATATCGGTGACTCGGGCGATGGGTGTCCAAGTCTTGCGACTTCGCCCCACCTGGCCCCCAGACGCATAGGTCTTCAAGGCTTTGAGCACATCAATCGGATGGATCCGAGCCTTGCGCAAGCGCTGCTTGTTGGTTAACATCGCAGCCACTCGCTTGAGGTTCTTACTCTTATGGGCTCCGAGAACGCCTAGTGCTGTCAAAGACCCTAGATTTCGCAATAAGGCTCCCACAGGCATTCCCTCTAAGAGGAGCTGCCAAGCCCGCTGATCCATCTGACCGATGGGGGCGATCATCTCGTGGGTTAAGCGACCTTGGATAATTGCCTCATGGGTAGCCTCGGGCTGACGCTTGACCCGCTCGTACCACCAAATTTGCTTTAAAGCGTCAGGAGCGCTTTCAGGTAAGGTCTCCCAACCCTGGGTCACCCAGTGATAAAGGGCCTGGTGATCGGCACTGATGGGCTTGACGTGGAATAGCCGTAAGGCATCCCGGTGAGTAAAGCCATGGCGCTGCTGGTACTTCAGCAACTGATAGGCCAGGGCCTTGGCATCGGGATTAGAGAGCCATGTGGTTCCACACTGGCGAATGATTTTACCGAAACCCCGTAAGGACTTGGTATAGTTCAACCACTCGTAGAAATGGCTACCCGTTCGCACCACTTGCGGGAATAGCTCTACAAATGCCTGCTTGGCGATTTGGGTTTCCCCCATGGATAAAAGCACTAATGCCAAGATAGGCGCACTGTTGTTGATGGAACGGCCATCGCTAGCGTAGAGAATCTCTTCAGCGGTGCGCTGAGGATTCTCATAAACACACTGCTGGACGACATGGATAAAGTCATCGGTTAACTCATGCTTGTCTGCATAGTAGGTGCTTTGAGCTGTACCGATCAGTAGGCATCGGCGCAGCATCCCCCAAATGCCTGGGTCAAACATGTAGCCGCCAGATCGACCTTGGACCATTTCAGCTGCATGGCCAGGAATCGGATGGGTCTGAGGGGTACGAGCGTTGGTAAAAAATTTGTAAGTCATGATTATCTCCGGCCCGACTGGGCAATAAAAAAGCTGAAAATCCCATATAGGGAAAGGGAGTGGAGCGGGAGTCGAACCCGCATCCCGACGGATAAAGGACAAGTCGTTAAAAGCGATAACCTTATTTCCTGCGGCCCTTGCGGACAATCAATGGTGCTCTACCGTTTGAGCGACCCACTCCAGGGGATGGACGGAAGGGGATTCGAACCCCTATTTCCCGCATGATAGGCGATAACCCTAATTCTTCGACCCTTGCGGATAAGTTATGAACAAGGGGGTTAAGGCGTTCTACCTTTGAACTATCCGTCCGTGGCTGTGGTGTGGACAGGAGAGGATTCGAACCTCTACCCTCTGTTCCTTAGCGATAACCCTAATTCTTCGACCCTTACGGATAAAGTTGTGAATCAGGAGATTCATATAACAGACGTTCTACCGTTAAACTAACTGTCCATGTTTGCCTTGAAGTAACCTCGTTTCTTATCGTTGAACCTAATCTACTGGCTGTCTCTCCCCCGATTCCAATGTCGTAAAGTTGGAGTCAAACGCGGACAGGGTTAGGGTTCTAGAATAAGGGGGGATATCTAAGTTAAGGGGAACCCCCTAACTTTGTCGTGAAAGTTCTCTATGCCCAAGCAAAGTTTTGGCCCTATTACCCGGCGCAGAACCCAAACCCTCCTGATGGGCTTGGTGCAGTTTGCCAATGATTCCCTAGAGCTTGAGGACGAGAAGATCCTGGCAGGATTGCGGGGGACGATCAAAACCTACTGGCAAACGGACCAGCGGTTGGTGGTGCAGACCACGGCTCGGCATCTAGTGGCCCTAACCCAATATTTAGAGACACCGCTGACCCTAGCGCAGGTAAAAGCTGGGCTAAAACATCTCCAAACCTTTATGGGCATGCTGGAAGATCACCGCACCAGCCAGCGGGGGTCGGATCAGTGGCATTTCACTTTGACCCTGTGCCATAACCGCTGGGAAGAAGCAGCCAATCAGCAAAGCTTTGACCAAGTTTGGAATCAGCAGCGCCCGGATCGAGGGGTATCCCAACCGAAGAGAGAGGCAGGCCCCTGGAGAGCCTGCTGTCAGGCGGCGTTGGATACTCGGCTAACCACTAATCCGCTGACGGCCCATACGGGATTGGCGTTTGACCTGAAAGATGTCTATTGTCCGGTGGGGTTGGTAGCCTACCCAACGGATGTTGCTAAACAAACTGGGGATGTAGTCAGTGATTCTGACGCCGAGACAACGGTCTATCAGCCTGATCAGTTTCTAGAGGTTTTACTGGCACAATCAGCGGTGCAGCGGGTGGCCATCGTTGGCCCACCGGGGGCAGGCAAAACGACCCTGTTGCAAACCTTAGCTCTCAAACTGTTGGCCCAAGATCAGGTGCTGCCGATTTGGATCTCTTTAGCCGATCTCGAGGGTCAATCCCTAGAAACATACCTGCTAGAAACTTGGCTCAAGCAAACCCTGAAGGTATTTACCGTTTCGCCAAGCCAGCAGCAAGCCTTTGCCCAGCAGTTCGCTACAGGTAAGGTCTGGCTTTTACTGGATGCCGTAGATGAAATGGGGATGGTGCCTAGCCAAGCGTTGGCCTTTGTAGCCAAGCAGCTCAAGGGCTGGCTGGGAGAGGCCCATGTGATCCTGACCTCGCGATCGCAACTTTGGGACGCGGGCCATAATGCTCTGGAAACCTTCACTCCCTATCGCAGCCTTAGCTTCAGCTATCGCCAAGGGGGAAATCAAGTTCAAACGGTGATCCAAAACTGGTTTCAGGATCAAACGGGCGATACGCTGTATCACCAACTTAATCGCCCCGAGCTGCGGCGACTCAAAGCCCTGATTCAGAATCCCTTACACCTAGCTCTGCTCTGCCGAACCTGGCAGCTCACCCAAGAACAATTGCCAGAAACGAAGGCCATGCTCTATCGGCAGTTTGTCGAGGCCCTTTACGACTGGAAGCAGGATCATCACCCCACCAGCTTGGCCCAGCGGCAGCAGCTCAACCAAGCCCTAGCTCACCTGGCGTTGCAGGCAATGGCTCAACCGTCGCCATTGTTTCGCCTACCTGTGATATTTATCAGTCAACATTTGGATCCTGATCAGTTAACTCTGGCCTTGCAGTTAGGGTGGCTACAGCCCGCAGGCTGGTCTCCCACCACAGGCGGTAAAGTCTACGCTTTTTATCACGCCACGTTTCAGGAATATTTTGCAGCTCAAGCGATCGCAGATTTGCATCAGTTTATTGAATATCAGCAAGCGGAAACCACCTTTCACCCAATCTTTAGTGGGCAATGGCAGGAAGTGATCTTGCTATGGCTGGGGCGCAGTGACGTTTCTGATGGGGATAAAGTACAGTTTCTGCAAGCTCTGGTAGACTTTGCCGATGGCTGTGGTGGATTTTACGATATCCAGGCGAAGCTGCTGGCGACCAAGGGGTTAGCAGAATTTCCCCAATTTGCTGGCTCAGAAGCGTTAGTCACTGAGGTGGTCCATTGGCGATTTCAGCATCAGAACGGTAAACCCACTGTTTGGCTTGAGCCTGCGGGGGAAGCGTTGTCCCAGAGCGATCGCACCCTGGTAACCAAAGCCATTGAACAGTTTGTGGTAAATGCCCGGAATCCGTTTGAGCAGTGGTTGGCGGCCCATAGCTTGGGCAAAAATTATGATCCAGGGAATGGGGTTGCGATCGCAACCCTAGAACAACTGCTGACCCAAGCGCCTAACGTCGATGTGCAAATTGAGATGGCTAAGACGCTTGCAGATATTCAGCCGGGACATCCCCAGGCCCTCCAAACTTTACACGATATTATTCAGTCCCATGACTCTCTGGCGATGCGTCGCAAGGCTGCCCATCGGCTGGGTATCATTGCACCGGATCAACCCTTGGCCCTCCAAACTTTAGAACATATCCTCCAACTCACTGACGATCCTGCCCTCCGTCACCAAACGCTACAGTCTTTGCAAAAATTGGCGCCTCAGCATTCAGCGCTACCGGTAAAGCACTCACATCGTCGGTCCCGTAAAACTCCCCTCAAGCCGCAACAGCTTATTCAGGTGTTGGAACAGAAACTGCAGAAAAGCCGAAAGATGGAGACTCGCATTCGCTATGCAGGTCGGCTCTTGGCAATACAGCCCCACCATAGGGAGGCCATTGATGTGTTATTAGATATTTTCTCTAGAACCCAGAGCAAAAACCATCTCAAACAGATCAGCAAACACCTCCGTCTGATGACGGTGGATGCTGAGTCCCCAACCTGGCGACAGGCTTTCACTGTGGTTCAAGGGGTATATATCACATCTCAGCAGTCGGCCCAGACTCAGCCGGTTTACAAATTGCTGTGGGACTGGTCCCAGGCATTATCCGTTGAGCAATTTCGTGCCCTCTGGCAAGCGGGTGCATCTATCAAGGTGAACCCTAAAGATCCTAGGAAGACTTAATCATTTGGGGACGAAGTTTAATACGCATAAAAGGTTTCTCAAATAACAGATACGTGATCGCAGACAACAGGATGGTCACCACGAACACACTGGCAAACTGGATATAGCCAGGGGCGTTCAGTTTAGATTCCAAATAGCCGAGCACTGCAATGTGCCAGAGGTATACCCCAAAACTAACGATGCCTACAAATCGCAGGGCCACATTCTCTAACACTTTTTTGATCCAGCCATCCGTATGTAAATGGGTCACCAGTAAAACGCAGATCAGAATGGCTTGGTAGGTATAGAACCCGTGGTTGGCGGACAGACGAACATAGTTGGCTTGAAAGACGGTATCCCACAGGGGGCGACTCACTAGATTGGGAAAATTAAACACAATCAACACGAAGGAGGTGTTGGCCAGGATGGACATCCATCGCCGCTGTTTGGGATTTTCTGGGTCAAAGACCGCCGTTAGCTTGGCATTGACCACGGCTGCCAAAGAGCCCAACAGAAAAATCGGAATATGAGGGAGGACGGATAATCTGGACGTGAAGTCCACCGCAACATTAGCGCCCTCCGTTACGATAATGGCGCTGAGTAAAAAGAGAGTAGACGCTTTAAAATCCCGTTTGAAGAGCAGGACAATAATCCCCACGACGAAGGGGAAAAACAAATAGTATTTGAACTCTACGACAATGGTCCAAAAATGATTAAACGCTTCTTGTAGTAGAACATGGGATATTAGATCCTTCAGTTCAAACTTAAATCCCGGAAAAATTAAATAAACGACTAAAACGAAAAGATAGAGCGGATATATGCGTATAAATCGTTTTAAAGCATAGTTTATCCAGGTTTTAGCGCTTTTAAGCTCAATCGTCTCTCGCATCATGTGGCTCGTTAACAGGAAGCTACTTAAGATGAAAAAGATGTAGACCCCTGTTCTGCCATAGATAGTGCCTGCGGCCTGAAAATAATGCCCCAGGAACATTTGCTCCCAAGGTAGGCCCAGGAGTCGCTTGCTATGGGTTGCCACCACTAAGAGAACCGCAATCCCCCTTAATCCATCCAGCGATGCCATCCAACTTTTAGACGTACGGGCACCAAAAAATAGACTTTGGAGAGAGAATCGCGGTTTAGGTGCTTCTTGTTCAATCAATTTTTCTGTCATTTTGATCCGAAAACACTTGCATTTAATCCATCAAAAGCGCTATCCCCTCAAGGGACTCGAGGGCTTAAGCTACCAATAACTCTTCAAACAGAGACCGATACTGTCGGGCTTGAATCTCTAGGGCAAACCGATCGACTGCGGCTTGGCGGGCTTGCTCACATAATTTGTGATGGCGATCGGCATCTTCCAGGACCCAGGCCATACCGTGGGCTAAATCATCGACTTCATAGGGTTTGACCAGATAACCTGTTTCCTGATGGCTGACAATATCTTTTTGCCCGGCAGCATTAAAGGCCACCACCGGGGTGCCACAGGCCAATCCTTCCGATGCGGTTTGACCAAAGGATTCGTAGAGGGAGGGCACAATCATGACATCAGCCGCCGAATAGGCAATGGATAAACTCAAATCATCGGCAAAGCTGCCCAGGTAATGGGCCTTAAATCCTAAATCGACGGGTTCTGCAGGAGCATCTGCTCCAAAAATGGCCACCTCAATCCGGTCTGCCCATCCGGCCTGACTCAATTTCTGCAGGGCGGGCTGGAGCAGGTGAAATCCTTTCCGTAAATCAGCAGTGGCCGATAAAGCACCAAACAGAATGATCAGCTTGTCTGTAGGCAGCCCCAACAAATCACGGCTAAAGCCTTTATCGACGGGTCGATACTTTTGCACATCCAGACAAAAGGGAATCACCTCCACTCGGCGATGGCCAAATAACGAACTCTCCCGGACACAATCCGCCATCCACTGACTGGGGGTGACGATGGTTAGGTTGATGTCTTGCCAAGCTTTATGTTTACGCTGCCAAATTTTTCGAGATAGATCCGTCTCTTTTTGGCTATTGAGTTGGGGGCATTTGCCGCAGGTATCCTGGTAGCCATCGCAGGTCTCGGCATAGTGGCATCCTCCCGTAAACGGCCACATGTCTTGCAGGGTCCATACCAAGGGCTTATTGAGTTTGGGCAAGGTTTCCACTTTGAGAAAGCCATTGCAGACCCAATGCATATTGACGATATCAGGCTTGAGCTGGGCGACTTTTTTTGCGATCGCATCTGGAAACCATTGGCTCGAAAAAAGCGTTTTGGTTTGATAGGACCCTAGCTTTAACGGCCATCCATTCATCGGTGGCCCTAATTTAGTTAATACTGACTTTTCAGCCAGGACCGACTTCTGGCCACTGAAACGGGCGCGAACTAACATTTGGGAGTCATGGCCAATGGCCAGTAGCCCTTGATGCAGTCGGTATGCTGCTCTCGCAGCCCCGCCTTCAATGTCAGATGTACTCAATAAGAGAGATTTCATAGACGCTTTAGTTTTTCTAGGGTCCTATAAGAACAAGCAAGAGATGTAAAGGTGAGGCGATGGGTCTGAGCATTCTCCCAACCTAACTGCACCCATCAGCATGACATTACCTCAAAGTGCTCCAGCTTCACCCTAGGCATCCGGCTACTGAAATGAATTGGGCTATTGGGGAAGGTACTTCTTTAAGCGAAAGAAGGGACGCTCAATTACGAAAAAACTCATAATAGATATCCCAAATGTGATCGCCAAAATAATCGAGAATTTAATCGGTTGGGCCAGATTGAGATGGGCATTGGTATAGCCAATCAGTGCCATATGCCAAAGGTACATACTAAAACTTATCGTTCCCACAAATCGAATAATGGGATGGCTTAAGATGCCCCGAATCAGACCGCGACCGTGGAGCTGGGCCACCATAAATAATGACCATAGTCCCCCAAAGGCAATAAAGACCAGCCGGTCGGACCAACTTTGCTGCAAGATCCACCAGTCGGGTTGGGCTCTCAAAGCAACAATCAAACCCACCGTCGCCATCAAACTGAGGATTGCCATACTTTCTGCAATATTGCCAAATACAGACGAATCCTGGAGCTGCGGCTGTTTCTGGAGTTTGGCATGGATCAGTGCCGCGAGTATACCAAAGAGAAAAATCGGTAAATACTTAACCAGGGAGATCCTCGCGACTTCAGGAGGGTTAATCGTCACCAGAAAACTGGTACTACCCACGGCCGCTAAGAATAAAGTCGTTAGCCCTAGGTTCTTCTTCAAAACTTTGACAATCAGCCACATCAATACAGGTAAGAAGAGGTAAAACTTAAATTCAACGGGGATGGCCCAAAATTGATCCTTCCCTTCCTGTAAAAATAGATGACTCAGGACATCTGAACCCTGGTATTTAAAACTAGGTACGATGCCATAGAGCAACATAATGCAGATATAAAGTGGGTAGATCCGTAAGACTCGTTTGAGTGCATAACTACCCCATAGAGATAAACGACCTAAGTCGCAGTCCTCTCGAAAGAATTGTCCAGCTAGTAAAAAACTACTTAACACAAAGAACAGATATACCCCTGCTTTACCAAATCCATCAGGATTCAGTATTGGAAAAAGCTCTAGTCCTTGTCCTTTGGCGTGATCAAAAAAAACGAACAGAATTGCAAATCCTCTAATGCCATCTAGAGCATGGATCTTCTTCGCAGGTTGCGAGGGTTTACTGACAAAAAGAGATTGAACTTTTTCAATAACTACCACGATTCCTTTGTCCTCACGCTATAGCAAGCAAGTGTCTTTAAATCTATGGTCAATTTATGGTCTAAACGAATATTCCTCCATTCAAAAGATGATTGATCAAAGTATCCTATGGCACTCTCGTTGCCGACTGTTTTGGGTGAACAGAGACGAGATTTAGGACATCTTCAAAGGAATTAGCCAGTTGTTGTAAAGAGTGTTGCTGGCAATACCCTTCAAAGTCTGGCTGACGGTCCGTATTGGGTTGGGCTAACCGGATCTTGAGGTCCTTCAGACCTTGCAAACAGGCACCCACATCCCCTTCAGGGATAGTCACGCCTAATTGAAACTGCTCGACCCGTTTACCCATGCAATATCCCTCACTGGCCATTACCAATTTTTTAAAGGCGGCAGCTTTGACGAGGGCGTTACTGCTATAGGGAAAGTTTTCATAGGCCGAGAAAATAACATCACAGCGATTGACGAGGGCATTAAACTGAGGTTCGCCTGGAATAAATTCCAAATGAAAGAGACAGTTTGAAGGAGAGGATTCAACGATCTTTTGTACCGTTTCATAGTCGTCATTCAACCGAGTTGAATAGTCTTGATGAAACATCGCCTTTGAAAGTGACCCCGCAAAGACAAAGAAAAACTCTTCTGGGTCACACTGTTGGGCCGCCTCTAATAAGGTTAGGAGTCCCTTGCGCTTACTCAGAGCACCAAACAGTCCCACAATGGTGCGATTACCGGCCTTGGCTTTGATATCTTTTGCTAAAGAATAGGTCAAATCTGGGGGAGTAATGTCGGTAAAGTCAGGAAATGCAATCACGGGTTTGTTGTGGACATCCGACTGAAGGTTTTCAGCTTCATATTCGTCCAGTAGGGTGATTGCCTGACAACGATCGGCGTTCGCAACTGCGAGATGAGATAGGGGCGTTTTCAGGATCGGTAGATATCGTTGACCAAACCGATAGGTTGCGGGTCGAAAATACAGGCCAGACCAGGGATAGGGAAAGACCCAATCAATCATGGAGCCACTTAAGTAGTAGCTTAAATAGTTGTCTAACCAGTTGAGAAAGACTAAATCAGGTTCATAACCAATCTGGTCAGCTGCGTCTTGAATAACGGCAGCCGTTTTTTGCCAGCGCCCTAAGATTAGAACGGGCTGAGGCCAGCGGGTCCATTGCGGAAACAGCTTGGGTAACTGACCCACCACGGGGAGTTCCTGCCATTGATATTCCTGCATTTCGAAGGCATGAAAATTTTCCACCCCTTCGGGACAATTTTCTTGAATCCACGGCAAGATATCATCTGGCTGTGGATAAAAGGACATGACTCGATATCCCATTTCTAACAGTGTCTTACTGAAGAAACGCATATACGTGAGATGATGCCCTCTGCCATGATTGGTATCAACGAGCGCAACGGTTTTCATAGACACGGATGTCAACAATGGGGTTTATAAGATTGGGGTAAATGGAGATACGGATGATCAACAACACTTATGGTCGTGGATCGGGGCTAGCCAGCAGATAGGTGTGTAACAATTTCATCAACAGCTCGTTGAGTGGATTGGCCATCTAAGGCATAGGTAAATTCTGCTGCAAGATCGATCTCTGTACTGTGATCTGAGTCCCCATCAAATAACATTTGCTCAATTTGCGTCTTTAAAGCAGGTTTAGGTTCTGCATATACGGTCTGGTAGACGCCATATTCTTCTAGGTGTTTATAGCCTTTAGAAGGTCCCTCTGCAAATAAATCAAAGGCCACCACTTTCTTTCCCATCATTAAGGCTTCCTCTGCCACCGTAGAGCTGCGTGTTAGCAGTAAATCAGCGATGGACAGCAGGGCATACACACTGAGTTCTGTGACCTCCGGTTCGATCACGATCACCGACTCCAGATCCGCATATTGCTGGGCCGCTTGCTGGTATAAATTTGGATCTCTTTGATCGTTGGGATGCATTTTGATCAACAACAACACCTTGGAGAAATCCAGGCTTTCATAAATATGCTGAATATACTGCCGATAGAGCTGAGCTTCATCTCCATATCCCTGATATTCCGTATGCAGGCAGGCAGCCAACACCACAATTTTCTTCTGGGGTAGTTGCGGTTGGACCTGGGGATAGCATTTTTGCAACGTTGCCAATGCGGCTTGGGAATCCAGGTTGTTGAGGACATCATGTAATGGATTGCCCACGACTCGAATTCGCTGTGGATCGACCCCATAGTCCTGAATTAATTCCCGTTCCACTCGCTTACCCCACACCATAATCAGGTCTGAGACCGTAGAAGCGAGGCCCTTAACGGAGTCTTTGCGAGTGCCGCCATGTTGAATTGAAAGGGTTTTAACGCCAAATTGGCGAAGCTGATCGGCGGTATCGACCCCACATCGGTGAAACTCATAGAGTTCTCGGTGATCTAAGCAAAAGACCACCACTTTATCTTGGGGAGATAAACAAGCCCGAACCAGGCTCAAATAGTTGGCTTGGGGAGTGATGCTTAGAGCGCTCAATTTTTCTAGGGTTTGAGGGACGAGCTGTAGTTGATGAATCCCCGGCAGTACGATCAGGTTTAGCTGGATGCCTTGACGTTCAAGGATGCTACTTTCAGCGAGGTGTAGTAGGAGGGGGATTAATAACCGTTCACAAGCTTTGGAATAGAGAAAGAAGGTAATTTCTGGCTGGGTTGATAAACGAGAAAGCCGCAGCGGCAATGCTTTAAGCAGCATCGCTAACTTTTCATCAAAGCCCAGATAGTCTTGCAAGGGAAAATAGTATTGTCCCAGAACCGCTTTTTCCAGGGGGACAATATCCTGACGCGACCGGAGTTTTAGCTTTTGTTGCATTTTGGCAGATCCTTGTCAGGAACTAGGATGAAGAACCGGCCTGACTTTGAATCAGTAAATCACAAAGTTCTCGTACTGCGCCACACCCGCCGTTTTTATGAGTAATGTAAATGGCAGCGCCTCGGTTAGTCGGCATGGCATCATTCACGGTGAATGGACAGCCAATATTTTGCAAGATGGGCACATCATTGACATCATCCCCTGCATAGGCCACTTGAGACAGCTCAATATTGAGAGTTTGGCAAAGGGATTTGAGCACCGAGAGCTTCTCTTCAACCCCAAGAAAGACATGCTGAATGCCGAGCTTTTTGGCTCGATGCCGCGTTACGGGGGAATCGCTGGCTGTAATAATGGCGACGTCAACCCCTGACTGCATCAGCAGCTTTAAGCCTTGACCGTCTTTGACATTAAACTTTTTCAGCTCGGTGCCGGTTTCGGTGTAGTACAGCCCGCCGTCCGTTAAGACGCCATCCACATCTAAGGCCAAAAGCTTAACATTGGCGAGCCGAGATTGTAGGTCTGGGGAGATACTCATCAGGCTAATACGGGAGTTGAGTTCATGATTTTATGCACCTCAAGGATGGGCCGCAACACATCTTCGAGCTGATGGAGCGGGATCATATTAGGACCATCGCTGGGGGCCTGGTCGGGATTCTCATGCACTTCCATAAATAGGGCATCCACACCAATAGCAGCGGCTGCCCGAGCCAGATAGGGGGCATATTCCCGCTGACCACCGGAACTGCTGCCTTGGCCGCCGGGCATTTGGACACTGTGGGTAGCATCAAAGACAACAGGATACCCAAAGCTGCGCATTTGGGGCAGAGATCGGAAATCAACCACGAGGGCGTTATAGCCAAAGCTAGTGCCGCGCTCCGTTAGCAGGATTTTCTTGGCGCCGCCCGCCTCCAGTTTGCTGACCACGTTTTTCATGTCCCAGGGGGCTAAAAATTGCCCTTTTTTGACATTAATGGTCCGCCCTGTGGCTGCTGCCGCCATCAGTAGATCCGTTTGGCGACATAAAAACGCAGGAATTTGGAGGATATCGGCCACTTCCGCCACGGGGGCTGCCTGGTGACTTTCATGAATATCCGTAACGACGGGGACGCCCACCTCATCTTTCACGCGCTGGAGGATTCTCAAGCCTTCTTCCATGGGATGCCCCCGAAAGGAGCTAATGGAGGTGCGGTTGGCTTTATCAAAGGAGGACTTGAACACATAGGAAATGCCCAGCTTCTCACAGATGCGAGCGATGCCCGAGGCCATTTTTAAAGTAAAGTCTTCGGATTCGATCACACAGGGACCACTCAGCAGTGTCAGCGGACATCCTTCGCCGATGGCTAATGTATCAGTCACTTGAGTACGGATCATGAGGTCATTCCTTGTTGGATGAATAACTGGGCTTTAACTAAATCCTCGGGGGTATTAATTTCAATCGCCGCTTTTTGGGTTTGGCAGACCTTAATGGCATAGCCATATTCTAAAACCCGCAATTGCTCTAAGCCTTCGCAGGTTTCAAAGGGGGTCGGCTCCAGTTGGGAGTACTGCATGAGGAAGTCATGGCGAAAGGCATAGAG
This sequence comes from Acaryochloris marina MBIC11017, assembly GCF_000018105.1. Classification (GTDB taxonomy): domain Bacteria; phylum Cyanobacteriota; class Cyanobacteriia; order Thermosynechococcales; family Thermosynechococcaceae; genus Acaryochloris; species Acaryochloris marina. The sequence continues at coordinate 2,198,222 of NC_009925.1, read as the reverse complement.
TCCCAAGTGGTGGTAGACCGGTACCGTTCCCTGGGTGCGAAAGTAAGGAATGGGAGAACGGGAAAAATAGAGAGCATGGCCGTTGCGATCGCATAATACTTTCACCGCATTCGGGCTAGCGTAATCCTCATCCATATCTAAAGGACAACCCAGGGTGGTCATCTCGGGGCGTTCGCCCTCTCGGTAGGGTCGGACGAGCTGTTCTAGGGCTTCCGGGGTGACAAAGGGTTGATCTCCCTGAACATTGACGACGACGTCCATGTCATCGTAGAAACCCGCGACCTCGGCGACGCGATCGGTGCCTGTGAGGTGATCGTCCCGGGTCATCACCACTTTGCCGCCAAACCCTTTGACACAGTCGGCAATTTTGTCGCTATCCGTGGCGACCACCGCATCTTGAAAAAAATCGCAGCTTTTCGCTGCTTCATACACCCACTGAACCATGGGCCGCTCATCTAGCATCACTAAGGGCTTGCCAGGAAAGCGTTGAGATTGATAGCGGGCAGGGATGACCGCAAGAATATTCATATAAGACCCGCTTGAGCAATATCGTGCAGTCTCAATACTCCCACGCAACGATCGTCAGGATCGACGACGGGCAAGACCGAAATTTGAGACGGACGATCTTCCATGACCTGGAGGGCATCGTAGGCTAACTGGTCGGGGGCAGCCGTGATGGGATTCGCCGTCATAATTTTTTCTGCCTTCATCTGTTCCAGGTCCACGGGGCGAATCTTCTCCATGGCACGACGCAGATCTCCGTCGGTGACAATGCCCAGCAGTTGCTGTTGAGCATTCACCACGTTCACAGCCCCTAAGCCGCCCTGGCTGATGCTGGTGACAATTTCTAACCAGCTGGCTTCCGAGGAAATACAAGGATGCTCGGAGCCTTGGTGCATCAAATCTGAGACCTTAATGGTTAAGCGTTTGCCGAGGCGACCTGCGGGGTGATTAACGGCAAAGGCTTCAGGGGTAACGCCTTTGGCATGGGTGACGGTCATGGCTAGGGCATCACCGATTGCGATCGCAACCGTCGTACTGGCCGTAGGCGCTAAATTCATTGGGCAGGCTTCTTGGTCCACAGTGGCTGCTAAGACCACATCCGCTTCATCCGCCAAGGTCGAGTTCACATTCCCCACTAGGGCAATCAGGGGGACTTGGCGCTGCTTTAAGCAGGGCAACATGGCAATCAGCTCATCCGTCTCACCACTGTTGCTCAACACCACCACCACGTCGGTGGTGGCCACAATCCCTAAATCGCCATGGAGGGCTTCCACAGGGTGTAAGAATACCGCCATCACACCGACACTGGTGAGGGTCGCGGCGATTTTGCGAGCCACAATCCCTGATTTGCCTACCCCCGACAACACCACCTTCCCTGAGCAGTTGATCATGAGATCGACGGCTTGATTGACCTGTTCAGGCTGCAATCGGTCTGCCGCTTTCGCAATGGCTTCCGCCTCTAGAAGCAAGAGCTTATCCACTTGAGAGGCAAAGGTGGGTTGGGTCGTTTGAATCAGAGATTGCATAGAAATCAATATCTCATCAGTAGTTCTAGCGTATCTTATGGAGCTATTTATGGCGGGTACAAAACCCCTGTCTTCCGCAGCTAGGAAGACTGATTAACATCATGAATTAGATATAAAACTGGAGGTTGGCCTTAATACCGAAGCCACTCCATGATGATCTCAAATCTCGTCTAGTTCTGTGAATTAGATCACTTCACCTCCGTTTTAGCACCAACCTTCAAGTAACTGCAAAACCTGAGAAACATCCACTTCAAAGTTCTCGCGGTTGTTGGCTTTATCCGAGAACCAGAAGCGATAATCATGGCCCAAGGCTTTCGCTAAGTAATAGTAATAGGTTTGCGTTTTCGCCATCACCTGTAGCTCCAAGATCTTCACAGACTCAGAAAAGAGCACATGGGTTATTCCACCGCCGTAGGCACCAACGACAATTTCAGCATCATAGAAAAGTTCAACTTTTTCTTCTAATGAATAGTCTTCTAGCTCATAGATTTCAAAGCCCAATGGTTTCAGGGCTGCAATTAATTCCGCCTCATTGACAATATGTCGTTTTTTCAGCCCCTTTGCTGACTGGGCGCGGGAAATATAAATCCGTTTGTTCTGGGTAGACGGACGCTTCGGAAAAATCGCTTGCCGGAGCTGTTGGATATAGGCTTTTGGTAGATAACCAGACCCAAACTGAGTCAGAAACGTCGGCAAAATTAACTTTTCAACCCGATAAAGTCGACTGGGTTCTAACTTGGTTAAGGTGACATTGTCAGGAATCAGTTTTGGCACGAGTAACGTTTCTGTCTCCGACACAGGATCGGAATAGAGGAGCTGAATATTTTCTATTTCTGCGTATTCTGGCTGGCTGAGGAGAGAACAACGGGGCACCAAGTCAATAAATTTGTGGTAGTAGCCATTGGGCAAGCCTTGATAGATGCTGGCATACCCTGAAATCTCCTGGACCGGCTTCTCAAGCATTCTGCGTCGGATAAAGCTCTTGTTGAGTAAGGCCCCATAAATGGTGATGTCGTCCATTTTGGGATACATGGACTCAGCAATCACCTTACGGGAGGAGGTTAAGACAATGCCGTTGCCCGGTTCGACTAAAACGTCTTCTAATATCGTGGAAAAAATATCGTGGGTGGTATAGGTTTCACTTTCCAGATAGGCAAAGGGACCGTCAAAAGGCGGCATATCCTTGATTTCAGGCGTGGCAATGGTCTCCGGGGGGAAGCGCCGATGCTTTGGATGGTCTTTGCCAAAGGCTTGGGCCACCGTTTGCCGAGGAAGTAGATATGCGATCGCAGGTTTGAGTACGGCCCAACTAAACAGGGGACGAATAATCGGCTTTAATGCATTCGAGATTGTTTCAGGCATATTTCCAGAGAGTGTTCCTAAAACCATGGCTGTCTTTCTTCCACTGATCGCGGCCTTGACTGGTCCCTAGAACAAGGGTGACCAAAGGGGCTGATATTAATCCGCCGCTAGACGGATAGCAGCCGTTGACACAATTCAAACACAAAATTTTTTAGAGTGAGTTGAGGTTGATAAACGGCTGCTAATCGTTGGCTGGTATAGGTAAATGTATCTTCTATCGGTTCTCCATCCGGTAGGACGACATCAATCGCAATATCAAACCGCTCTTGCATCACCCGTTGGACGAGTTGAGCCAGGCCCCGAATACTCAGGGTTTCTGGCCCTGGCAAATGGAGGAGATCGAGGGTGTCCATTTGGGGATACGCAGCTGCGATCGCACCACAGATATCCTGGACAGCAATAAAGTTGCGGCGTTGATAGCCTGGCGTTCTCAAGACAATCTGTTTGTCTTCAACCGCAGACTGACAAAATCCTAAGGGGGTTAAGGTCCAGCGATCGCAGCTTTTGACATCAGCCGGGACACCAAAAAAATTACTCGGTCTCAACACTAGGGTCTGTAGAGACTGCTCCCGCCGGTACAGCCGCAAATAATCTTCCGACTGTAAATGACTTAAGCCGTAGTCATTTGCCGGTAACGGCGTTGTGGATTCATCAATATGGCCCGTAGGATGGCCAAAGACATGAAATGTCGACAGGTATACAAACCGCGAAATATGGTTGGCTACACAAAAGTCCAAGGCGGCCCGGGTACCGGCAACATTCTGAAAAATGCTTTGATAGGGCTGGTCCCGACAGGTGACTTCATGGGCAGCTGCCGCATGAATAAATAAATCAACGGGTTGTTCTAGGGTTTGGGCGGCAAACTGATCGGGCTGATTGAGATCAAACGAGACATCCGCGTCAGGACGACGGGTTGCCGTTAACACGGTCCAGGACTGATCCCGAAAAAACTGACAGGCGATACCGCCAAAATAGCCATTGGCTCCAGAAATTAGGACCGTGGGTGAGGACTGGGAATCAGTCATGAGTGGGCAGGCTCATAGACAAACGGGCTTTCATAGTCGGCAAGGGTCTTCCATCCTTGATCTTTTTCAGAAATAATCGGATTGGTACTGGGCCAGGGAATCTCAGCTGAGTTCCACAATAGACCTTGTTCATGGCCAGGGGCATATACCGTGGACACCTGATACATCACCAGAGCCGTTTCACTGACAATGTAAAAACCATGGGCTAAGCCGGGAGGGATATAGGCCGAATTCCCTTTTTCAGCGCTAAGTTCAAACACCTCAAATTGGCCATAGGTGGGTGACCCCACCCTTAAATCGACCACTGCATCAACGATTTCTCCCTGGGCACAGTGCACCATTTTCGTATGATCCTTCGGGGGAATCTGAAAATGGAGTCCTCGCAGCACATTTTGAGTGGAGTAGGAGTAATAGGCTTCAGGGAAGTGAGTTTCTAATTGGTGACTGGCAAAAATCTCTTCATGAAACGTTTTAACAAACCGACCTCGCTGATCCTTGAAAACGTTTAGTTCTAATTCAAAACAGCCCGGTATTTTTGTGGGATGAAGTTGCATATCCTTCCTAATACAATTGCTAAGTAGAAGTTGCTAAGTAGAAGTGGACTCAAGGAACGCTGTGTACCACTGAATGGTTTCTAATAATGCTGCATCCAGATCATAGGGGGATTTCCAATCTAATAGCCGTCTTGCCTTTTCTGCGGAAAGGTATTGATGCTTAATTTCATTTTGAGCTTGGTTTAAAATCGTGGGTTCAAGATGAGGTTTACCCATTAACTTTAAGATTTTATGGACTAATTCTAAGACCGAGATTTGTAGCTCATTACTAAAGTTAAAGGCCTCACCCAATATCTCCGGTCGATCCATTTGTTCCGCTAGGTGAAGGTAGGCCAGCACCCCATCCTTGACATAGAAATAGTCGCGAATATAAGTTCCATCGCTGCGAATCACAATGGGTTTGTCTCGCAACGTCGATCGAATCGTATCAGGGACAATGCGATTGAAATTTAAGTCCCCACCGCCATAGAAATTCCCGCAACGGGTAATACAGACGGGGAGGTTGTAGGTCACATAGTAGGTTCGACACAGTAAATCCGCGCAACTTTTGGACACATCATAGGGATGTTCGCCCTGAAGGGGCGTTTGCTCGTCGTAGGGCAAGATCTCCTGATCGCCATAGGCCTTATCGCTAGAAGCGACGACGATGCGACTGACACCACCCACCCGACGACAGGCTTCTAATACATTCCAGGTGCCTTTGATATTGGCTTCAAAGGTGCCCAGGGGTTCGCGATTGGCAACTCCTACAATAGTTTGGGCGGCTAAATGGAATACGGTATCGACTTCGTATTCATTAATCGCCCGCTCCAACACCCCTAAATCTTCAATACCACCGTAAACCGTTGTAATTTTGTCGGAAAGTCCTTCCGTAAACAAGCGGGATTGTGGCACCCAATCCCTGACGAGTCCCACGACACGAGCCCCCCGGGCTACCAGCTCTTGGGTCATCCAACTGCCTAATAGCCCGGTGCAGCCCGTAATCAATACCGATCGATCTTGCCAAAAGTCACTCATTACCAAACCCTCCACTCTGCTTGATTGGAGATGTATAGCTTATTGAGCAGTTCGAGTTCTCTATAGGTATCCATACATTGCCAAAATCCATCATGTTTATAGACGGCGAGTTCTCCCAACGCCGCCAACGCCTTAAACGGCTCAGCTTCCAGAACGGTACTATCCCCTTGAATCAGATCTAGAACTTTGCGATGAAACACAAAGTACCCGCCGTTGATCCAGCCTTCACTGGTTTGAGGCTTCTCTTGGAAGTAGCTGACAAAATTGTTATCAATGGCCAGCTCACCAAAACGCGACGGAGGGCGAACAGAGGTGATGGTGGCTAGCTTGCCATGACTATTGTGGAACTCCAGTAATTTCTGGATATTGACGTTACTCACGCCATCGCCATAGGTGCCCATAAACAGGTCACTACCGATATCCTTAAAATAAGGAGATAGACGCTTTAAACGCCCCCCAGTCATGGTTTCAGGGCCAGTATCAATGAGCCAGATCCGCCAATCTTCTTCCCCGTGGGAGCTGTCTAACTTAGTAATTTTTTTATTCCCTAATTCCAGCAAGACATTGCTGTGGTTCCAATCATAGTTAAAGAAATAGTCACGAATCATATCGCCTTTATAACCAAGGCAGAGTAGGAAATCTGTAAAGCCATAGTGAGCATAGATTTTCATAATGTGCCAGATCATGGGACGATCCCCGACCATGACCATGGGCTTGGGACGAAACTCGGTTTCTTCTTTTAATCTCGTTCCTTTGCCACCACACAAAATTGCAACAGGAATTCTTGGTTTTGTCTCCATTAGCTCACTCAATGAACAACGCTAACAATCGATTTGAAACAGTTAATAAAAACTAAAGATAAAGCTGTATTTAAAGGCCATTTAAAAATCCAAAATTGCTTCAATCATATATTGATATTTCCCATTTTGTCAGACTTTCACATCATAGATTCTTCTCGGTTAGTTTAATATAGGCATTGGCGAATCGCTGCCCAATCGTACGATAACTTTTAGTGGTGTAATGAACATAGTCCTCAAGGGCTAAATCATCCGTGGTAATCATGGCTACATGGGGTAATTGAATATTCTCTTGCTGCTTTTTAACAACGTTCCACTGAGTTAAGAGATTGGGGGCATCATGAGACCCAATTTGAGCAAAGACAATAGGTAGATTCTCCTGCTTTGTATCTAGTCGAAAACTCTCAATAAACTTTTCAAACTTTTTGGACCATTGTTGTGGAGATAAAGAGAGGTGAGAAAATTGCTTTTGATCCAAAGCATCTGCTTCTCCCTGAAAAAATAACATTCCTTCCAGCTGGCCCATCAAAGAGGCCGCTCGCAATCGCTTGAGGCACGACCCATAGAGAGAGTTTTCACTTAAATTGCGTTGCCATTCTTGAATGGTTGACCCTCCCCTAGCACAGGGAATCAGGCCAATAACAGCATCTTTATCATGTTTGAGCAATGCCGATGCAAAGGTCATGCCGGGCCCCACACCGGGAGCCTTGCCTTCCTGGGAGACTGGATCAACTTGGCCGTCTATAGAATCCAGAGGGTCTTTGGCGAGGTGCCATCGGTAATCATTCCCAAATACAAAAACCTGGGGGTGTGTTTTTGAACTCTCAGCATCTAGCGGGCCTCTGCCCGTCATATTGGATTGCCCCGCTAAAACATAAAGAGACATTTTCCCCTGCACCTGATCCGGAATAGTGGGGAGTTCTTGTGCCTGGGAAGCTTGAGAGGTCTGGAGGCGGTCTTGAAACTTAAACAGAAACTTACTCAGAAGTACACCACAGGTGACGCCACTCAAAAATAGAATGATCAACCATATTTTTGACGGAATAAATTTCATAGTAACTAAGCAATATCCTTCTAAGGTGAGAAATATAGCAAGTCTAGATTAAATCCTTCAGCTATCAGTTTTGGTATCAGTGCTTTCTGTTAAACGCTTCGACAATTGTTCCGAAATTAATTCCGAACGAACTTTTGTACCTTTGTGATTGAGATGATACTCAGAATCAAAGAAATACTCTTGACTAAATGCCATATCTTTAGGAGCATCTAGCAGGGGAAAATCTAAGGATTGTTTGAGTTGAGCATCGATGCGGCCAATGGCAGCAGCATTATCTCGAAAAACAGAGTCGAGTAATGAAGGATAGGAATAATAAATCTTGGCTCCTTTTTGGGTGGCTGATTGATTAAAGGCATTCAAGATGGTGATCGCTGTTTGCACGGAGTCATCATTGACCGTTAGCTTTCCCTTGATTTGGGTTAAGTCTCGTCCACTTTCTGTGTTATTAACCGTGGCATCTCCAATCTCATTCAAGTTGCTGCGGCGATAAACGCGATCAATTTCGTAGGTCCCTAGGACTGAATTGATCGCTGTACGGATAACGCCTCCTAGATAGAGTTGGCCTTTGTCCAGCATGATGGGGGCATAGTACCAAGGAACGAACTGAGCATTCTGGGGACGACTGTCTATCACCGTAAACAGACGTTCTGGAATATCGGGTAAAGGACTAGAAAATTGCTCATATTCAAATGAAATAACAACGATATCTCCTTCTACTAGGGAAGCGTCCACTTCATTGAGCATATATTCCAGTCCTAGTGCCGCATGTAGCCCCATATTGACGGGGTTGCGATTTAAGCGACGTCCAATTAGTGAAGAATCTAAGCCAAACGCCACATTAGAACCCCCTAGAAAAATGACCCGAGGTGGTTGTTGTTTAGCCAGTAAATCATGTTTATCGAGAGTGGCTGCCAAGTAGTTGGTTTTGGCTGTTTTGTCATGGTTCATGACATAAAAAACGAGCACGATGAACAGGACTAAAGACTGAATGGATATGAATTTTAGTAGTCGGAAGATAAATTGCTTCATTCAGAGAACACTTAAAATCAATTTATTAAGACAGGCTAGGGGGGCCCTAACATCAATCTGGCTTGCAAGTCATTCATTATGAGAGCTTAAAACTGAAAATATACAAATTGTCCAGTACTCCAGGTTCCGTATGCCAAGGTGATCCACAGTAATAGGGTATAGGCTGACCATCTGATACTTTGCGGTAACTTCTTCAATACCAAGGGATGGGCATACTTTCGCTGTAGCCACTCAATAAGCACTAAACAGGCTAAAACCACAACAATCCATTTACCAATAGGGCAATCAGCAACAATGGTTCCGAAGGATTTATAGGCGGAAGGGCGGAGGGCATCCATAAATATCTTCTGGACCATAAAGCCCGCATCTTGAATTGTTTTGGCTCGGAAGAAGATCCAAGATAGACAGGTGAGGGAGAAGGTAATCAGCACTCTGAACACAGTACTCAACTTGGGAAATAACCCCTCTCCACAGGGGGTATCTGTTGCTTTGAGGGTTTGAGCAGGGATCCAAAGTTTTTCGGCGAGAACGACGCCACCATGAATGCCGCCCCAGATCACAAAATTCCAGGCTGCACCATGCCATAAACCACTGATTAAGAAGGTCAACATCACGTTGATGATTCTGCGGAATGACGGGACCCGACTACCACCCAGGGGAATATAGACATAGTCTCTTAACCACGAAGAGAAGGAAATATGCCATCGTCGCCAAAATTCAGCCATCGACTGGGAGAAATAGGGGTAAGCGAAATTTCTCATCAAGTCAAACCCAAAGAGTCTGGCGGTGCCAATGGCAATATCAGAGTAGGCGGAAAAATCACAGTAAATTTGGAATGCAAAGGCAATGGTTGCAAAGACGAGCTGAGGGCCAGGATATTCACTGGGTTGTCCAAAGGCCTGATCAACGATAGCTGCTAGGTTGTCCGCAACCAACATTTTCTTGGCTAGTCCCCAGAGAATCTGGCGGCATCCATCCACGGCTAACTCATAGTTAAATTGTCTTGAGTTGAGAAACTGCGGGAGCAGGTGAGGTGCCCGCTCGATTGGGCCAGCAACGAGTTGAGGAAAAAAGGAAACGTAGGCCAGGTAGTCTATGTAGTTTTTTGTAGGCTGTAGTTGGCGCCGATATATATCGATGGTGTAACTCAGGGTTTGGAAGGTATAGAAGCTAATGCCAACGGGCAAAATAACATTCAGGGCAACATAGTCTAACTTCCAGCCCACTAGGGATAGGGTATCAACCAAGCTCTGGGAGAAAAAATTCCAGTATTTGAAGAACCCTAGTAACCCTAAGTTGATACATAGACTGCTGAATAATAAAAGTTTTCGAGTTCTGTCTGTGTCTGATCGAGCGAGGTATAAGCCGATCCAATAATCGACAGAACTAGAGGCTAGTAACAAAAAGCAAAAGCGGTAATCCCACCAGCCATAAAAAATGTAGCTAATAACAACCAGAAAAATATTTTGTAATGACCTTTTTCCTAATTTCCAGTAACTGGTGAAGGTCAGTAGTAAAAATACTACGAAAGTTAAGGTCGTAAATGTCATATGAGATGATTGGGGAGAGCCAGTTAATGAGTATGAATCACATTTATTACTGATTTGTACACTAAAAACAGTTCAAGATTGCAGGGGTAACCAGACTCAGTTTTGGGAAGATCTATGGATACCCAGAAGCGTTAACTGACAGCATAGATTAATCTATATTGCTGATGCTTGTGGCAATGTAGACTCCTAAAGAATTTGTGCTCAGGCGATAGGTCGGATGACAGCCTAGATCGGCTTTTTTCATCACATTAACTAGTAAAGTCATGATAGTTCAGAGTTGCGGTGATCACCCTCACTCTCAGTGACTTTTTTGCGTTAGCTCTTAAGATTAAATCGGGATGACAGGATTCGAACCTGCGACATCCTGCTCCCAAAGCAGGCGCGCTACCAAACTGCGCTACATCCCGTCGTTGACCAAAGCCAACAAGACTTTAACATCGTATCACAGGCTTTTAGCTGACTGGGGACAAGCGAGCTAATGTTTCGAGATAAAACAGCAAAGCATTGATATCTGAAGGGTTGACACCACCAATGCGAGATGCCTGTCCTACCGTTAGGGGCCGCACTTTTGCCAATTTCTCCCGGGCTTCCATGGATAACGTCTCAATGCTGGCATAATCTATGTTTTCAGGTAGTTTGCGCTGTTCTTGCCGACTAACCTGCTCAATCTGGCGCTGTTGGCGCTGGATATACCCTGCATACTTAATTTCAATTTCAACGCTTTCCCGTTCAGAGCGCTCCAGGGTCTCGATGCCTAAGCCGTGTTGCTGAAGGTCGCAGTAATGGAACTTGGGCCGACGCAGCAGATCAGATAAGGTGATCGACCCTTTAATTTTTTCACCTGTTGTTTGGACAATCGCTTGGGCGGCGGGATCTCGCTCTTTTAGCCGGGTGGCATGAAGTCGTTCTTTCTCAGCGGTGATGGTGGCCTGCTTACGGGTAAATAAGTGCCAGCGTCGATCATCAATCAGACCGACTTCTCGCCCCAAGGGGGTCAATCGCTGATCGGCATTGTCCGATCGCAACAGCAATCGATATTCAGATCGGCCGGTCAACATCCGATAGGGCTCTCGTAGGTCTTTTGTGCACAGGTCGTCGATGAGCGTACCAATATAGCTTTCCGCTCGGGGGAAAATGAGCATTTCCTGCTGGTTCACCCTGCGGGCAGCATTGATACCGGCAACAATCCCCTGAGCCGCCGCTTCTTCATAGCCGGTGGTGCCATTAATTTGTCCCGCACAGAAGAGACCCTCGATCCGTTTGGTCATTAAGGTGGGATAACACTGGGTTGCAGGTAGATAATCATATTCCACGGCGTAGGCTGGGCGGAGCATGGCACAGTGTTCGAGACCGGGCAGCGATCTCAACATCCGTAACTGCAATGCCTCGGGTAGACCCGTGGAGAATCCCTGAATATAGAGTTCAGGGATATCGCGGCCTTCTGGCTCAATAAAAATCTGATGGCTAGCCTTATCGGCAAACCGCACGATTTTGTCTTCAATACTGGGACAGTAGCGCGGGCCTTTGGCATCGACCCAGCCGCCATAGACGGGGGATAGATGTAAATTGTCCTGAATCAACTGGTGGGTTTCCGGGGTAGTGCGGGTGATATAACAGTTCATCTGCTCCCGCTCAATCCAAACTGCAGGATCAAAACTAAACCAACGCACCTGCTGATCCGGGGGCTGAGGTTCCATCACACTAAAGTCCGCAGACCGCTTGTCGACCCGAGCAGGTGTCCCAGTTTTCAATCGTCCCGTTTCAAACCCCAATTGATTGAGGGTTTCGGTCAGCCCCTCCGCCGCAAACTCTCCGGCTCGTCCAGCGGGCATGGATTTATCTCCCACCCAAATGCGTCCCCCTAAAAAGGTGCCTGTGGTCAGAATAACGGCCTGGCAGCGAAAGGCGACGCCAAAATAGGTCTGGACTCCAACGACCTCATCATTGTCTCCCAGGACTAAATCCGTGACCATACCTTCCCGCACGGTCAGATTGCCCTGGTTCTCGACGATGGTTTTCATCACTGCCGCATATTCGCGTTTGTCGGTCTGAGCCCGTAAGGCCCAAACGGCAGGACCCCGGGAATGGTTGAGCAGACGCTTTTGCAAATAGGTGCGATCCGCCATTTTGCCAATTTCGCCGCCCAGGGCATCGACTTCATGGGTGAGCTGAGATTTGGCGGGGGCTCCCACCGCAGGATTGCAGGGTTGCCAAGCAATTTTGTCGAGATTGAGGGTGAGCAATAGGGTACTGCAGCCCATGCGAGCAGAGGCTAACGCAGCTTCACACCCGGCATGGCCTGCCCCGACGACAATCACTTCAAACTCATCCAAAAATTCAACTGCCTGGGGGGACGTCATAGATGTGGCCCTGAATTAATCTGATCTCCCTCTGATTCTAACGGTTCTTTGAAATCTCCTCGGATCGATAGGCTAGAAGGCTCCTAAATGGGGGATGACAGAGTGCAATACTGGACGTTAGACGCATATTATCCTATGGACTCATTTTGAATACCGTTCCTAAGTCTGTTTCCAAACTTTCTCGCCAAATATTGAGTCACCCCTCTCTCCACTGGAATATTTGGACGATCGGGGTGATGGGGGTTGCGGTATTGATAGCTACCCCAATTTTGGTGGTTTTAAGCAGTATTTTTACGAACCAAAGCGAGACCTGGGAACATCTAGCCACCACGGTGCTGCCCACCTATGTCATCAATTCCCTGTTGCTGATGTTGGGGGTGAGTGTAGGTGTTCTAGTAATTGGGGTCGGAACGGCATGGTTGGTGACCATGTGTGACTTTGTAGGGAGCCGGGTGTTTGAATGGGCCCTCTTGCTGCCCCTGGCCGCTCCTGCCTATTTGTTGGCTTATACCTATACGGATGTGCTCGATTATTTTGGCCCTGTGCAGACGTTCCTGCGGGGGGTGTTTGGATGGGAAAGCGCTACGGATTATTGGTTTCCGAATGTTCGATCGTTGTGGGGGGCGATCGCCATGATGAGTTTTGTGCTCTACCCCTATGTTTACCTATTGTCGCGGGTTACGTTTTTAGAGCAGTCTGTCTGTACCCAAGAAGCCAGTCGGTCCTTAGGGTGTAATCCTTGGCAAAGCTTTGTGAAAGTGGCACTGCCCCTGGCCCGCCCTGCGATTACGGCAGGCTTAGCCTTGGCCTTAATGGAGACCCTGAACGACTTTGGGACGGTTCAGTACTTTGGGGTGCCCACTTTTACGACGGGTATTTATCGAACGTGGTTTGGCAATGGTGAGCGACTGGCGGCAACGCAGCTGGCTGCCGTTTTAATGATGTTTATCCTCAGCCTCATTTTATTGGAGCGATGGTCCCGCCGACAGGCTCGCTACTATCAAACCAGTAGCCCGTTTCAGCGGTTATCGACTTATAAGTTGGAGGGGGTACGAGGGCTGTTGGCCTGGTTGAGCTGCTGTTTACCCATCGTGTTGGGGTTGCTGATTCCCGGTGCTTTACTGGTGCAGATGACCCTGCAGAATATGGCCGAGACGCTAGATCAGCAGTTTTTACCCTTGGCCCTGAATAGTTTGCTGCTCGCGACCCTCACGGCGGGGCTGGCGGTGATACTGTCCTTATTTCTAGTCTATGGGTTGCGATTGAGTGGTACCCCGGTGATGCGATTTGGGGTCCGGATCGCCGCCATGGGATATGCCATTCCGGGGTCTGTAATTGCGGTGGGCATTCTGATTCCCCTGGCTCAGGTAGAAGGTGCGATCGCACCCTTGCTACAAAATTGGTTTAACCTGCCCGGTTCCTTGCTTCAGGGCACGATTACGGCGTTAATCTTTGCCTATTTGGTCCGATTTTTAGCAGTCTCCCTTGGTTCAGTAGAGTCAGGTCTAGCCAAAATTAAACCCAGCTTTGATGATGCGGCCCATAGCTTGGGCCATTCGGCCCGCAGTACCCTAGCCAAGGTGCATGCTCCTATGATGGGGGGGAGCCTACTCACGGCTTTGATGTTGGTGTTTGTGGATGTCATGAAAGAACTTCCCGCAACCATCGTGATCCAACCCCCCAATTTTGATACCTTAGCCGTGCGTGTCTACCGTTATGCGTCGGATGAACGGTTAGTGGAAGCGGCAGCCCCTGCTTTAGCCATCGTGTTGGTGGGGCTATTGCCGGTCATTTTTCTCAGTTGGCAAATTGCTCAATCCCGTCTACGGTCCACCGACTAAGAAGAGGTGGATCCGGGTCGGGACAATAATCCTAATCCTAGATATCGTCGCGGCTTTGTAGAGCTAGGGGAATCACTTTCATCATAGATTTCGCCCACCAACTCCTCTAGCAAATCTTCTAAGGTCACTAAACCCACCGTACCGCCATACTCATCGACCGCAATGGCTAAATGAAGACGTTGATGTAACATCTCTTTCATGAGATCGGCAACCCGCTTGGTTTCGGGAATATAAACAGGTGGATCCATCGCTGCCGTCACGACTTCATTACCCTGGGTTTTAAGGTGCTGAACGGCGCTTTTTAAGTGGATCACTCCTACAATGGAGTCTTTGGATTCTTCTTGAACCGGAATCCGTGAATATCCGCTCTCTAAGCAAATATCAATCACGTCTTGCATGGTGGCTTCATGGTCCACGGTCTGCATTTCTACCCGGGGTTTGACGACTTGGCGCACCGTCAAGCTATCCAGCATCAACGCTTTGTTGAGGAGTTGGCGTTTCTGTAAATCAAGCTGCCCTCGCCCCCCAAGCACTTCAATCAACAGCTGCAAATCTTGCAGGGATTCATTTTGTTGTTTCAAACCACTTTGGAAAAAACGAATCACCACCTGCACGATAGATTCAAACAGACGAATGATCGGTAGTAACAAAACCGACAACCAGTAGATAGGGCGCACCACCCATTGAAAAATGGGCATGGCGTTATTGACAGCTAAGGATTTGGGGGTGATTTCACCGAACAGTAACAGCAAGAATGTGACCACAGCTGTTGCCAATCCAACCCCTGCCCCTCCAAACCAAATCACAAATAAATTGCTGGTTAAAATGGCCGCAAAGTTGTTGACCAAATTGTTGCCCACCAGCAGGGTTGTGATAAAGCGAGCCCGTTTCTCTAGCACCAGTCGGTAGAGCCCATCAGGATCCCCTTCTGCTTTCATTAGAGCCCTGAGCTTCAGGTTGTCGAGGGCCGTGATGGCAGTTTCAGATCCGGCAAAGAAAGCAGATAAAAATAGCAAAATCACCAAGATCATTAGATCCAGGCGAACATCTCCTAATAAGGGCCTGACTGTACTAGCCACTGATAATTGGGAGAAAGGCAACAGAACCATTCATTTGAATATGAGGGTCAGAATGCAAGTATATCGTTGAAATAATCGTCCAGAGATATATTTTAATCGCTGTCTTTAGGATCATGCTGAGCTAAACGACACCGTTTCTCTCCAGTGCGTTACCTTGGTGATCAGACAGAATTGGGTATTAAGTTTTAAGACAGAAGCCTAACATATGTCTTTTTTGTCAGAGCGGGAATTGTTTTAGCTCATTGCTTTATGGTGTTGTGAGGATTGAATCAGAAGATTTAGAGATCTGTCTGATTTCTCCAGCATAAACATAATTTCATTGGCCAAGGTGAAATCGCGACTTATATGTCTGATCTAGATTGTTTGAAGCAAGGATAAGAAACTACAACTATTCGCTTACAAAATATCCTAGAAAGCTAGTTTTCTCTGCATAGGCACTTTACAGTGTTTTTGATCAGGGCGTTGCGTGACCGAAAGGCGCTGGTTCCAAACTCAAGACCTATAAGATATCCGTAGAATCCTGACACGATATAATCTTGCGCTAGATCACAAGCCACTATTGATCATAAGAAAGATGTAGGGATGACGGAGATCATTTTCGTGGCGTCCTTGGCCCCATACACTAAAACTAGAAAGTTGCGGTGTCACATTTTTGTTCCGACCCCATTCGCCGCAAATAAATGTTGTGAATGTGGGTAACCTTCAAATATGTTTTCTTGACCTTGCATAAAGATCTTGAAATCTGTTGATATTTCTATAGGGGGTAAAGAAATCGTTGATGAGGCAACCTGTCTTCTAAACGTGATTCCTCAGGGGTTTACCTTGATGTTATACCTCTATAGATGAAGGCACTGAACCTACATAGCATGGGCCTCACCCTAAAGTCCTGCTGCCTACGACTGGGCAAAATACTATCCTGACACCGTCGCAAATCATGACTGAAATCCTTCAGTCTGACCGCTGCTGTTTTACTCCCATTCGGTTAATTACCCTCGCATGAGTCTCTGCATCAATCCTAGTTGTGCCGATCCACAAAGCTCAGATGACCATCTGTTCTGTGCGAGTTGTGGTTCAGAACTGTTGCTAGAAGGACGTTATCGAGTCATTAGTCTACGAGGTCAAGGCGGATTTGGCAAAACCTATGAAGTGAGTGATTTAGAGAGTAGCCCTAAGATCCTCAAAATACTGACTGACAATTATCCCAAGCATGTCGAGTTGTTTCAGCGTGAGGCTAATTTGCTGAGCCAACTCAATCATCCTGGCATTCCTAAAGTTGAGCCCAACTCTTACTTCACGTTTTATCCTCGCAATTGGAAAGAGCCCCTCCATTGTCTGGTCATGGAAAAAATCGTGGGGTTGGACTTACAAGATTATTTACGACAACGGGGACATCCCATTGATGAAAAACTGGCGGTCCAATGGCTGAAACAAGTCCTAAAAATTCTCCAGGTTGTCCATCAGCAGCAGGTGCTGCATCGGGACATTAAGCCCTCTAATATTATGCTGAAAGCCAATGGCAACATCTGTTTGGTTGACTTTGGTACAGCTCGATCCGTGACGAATGTGACCAATACCCAACAAGGAGGAACCCGGGTGGTCTCCTCCTTTTATACCCCCCGCGAGCAAATTCATGGGCAGGCGGTTCCCCAGTCTGACTTTTTTGCGCTAGGTCGAACCTTTGTCTATTTGGTGACGGGTAAAGAACTCAGTCAGTTTTACGATGGGAGTACGGATAAGTTTGAGTGGCGCTCAACCGCTATTAATATCTCTCCACGATTTGCCAATCTTTTAGATTGGTTAATGGCGCCAGTGGCGAGTCAGCGTCCCGCAAATGCTGAGGTTGTCCTGCAGCAGCTTGTTGTGTTGGAAAGTAGTGGCCAATCGATCCCTGCTTCCGTTTTAAACTCAACGATGGGGATGGAACCCACTCAGGCGGTCAATTCTGTTCAGCCTAATTCATCTGGCTCTAGTATTCCTGCTAGTGGGCAGTCTACGAGTCAGCCAGCTGGCCCTGCTTCCTTTGCTCAGCCGACAAGCCAGCCGATCGAGCCACCTCCTACGCCTTCTTCCACAGGTCCAGTATCATCTGCTCCAGAGTCAGCAACAGTACCCATTGTTCCGAGCTCACAACCGGTTATTCGGCCAGAATTTGGACAAAAGTGCCAGAATGTTTTGGCAGAGTTTATTGGCCCTATCTCAGCGATTGTTTATCAGCGCACCCTGACCCAGTATCCTGGTGTGACTGAACAAGAGCTAGTCAAATTGCTATCGCAGCAAATTCCAGTTGCAGAGCAAGCGACCGAATTTCGGCAACGATTACGCTCCTGAGTGTTGCGGAATAAATCCATCTTGAAGGATTCGAACTTTAATGGGATTAATATTGATCAATGTTCGAATGTGATCGAAAGGGAACCTGACGCGTAGTCCCAGCCCCCTCGCCCACAATCGACCCATTGCCAGCCCATTTCATTTATGCTGTCTCGACTCTGACAATGCCTAATCCTGCTGCCAAACTTGATATCCGCAAAGACCAAGCTCTCGTTAGAGAATTTCCGCTGACGCAAACTGAAGTCAATTTAGGTCGCTCCCCAGATAATCAGCTCGTTTTAAGTGATGATTTGTCAGTCTCTAGGCATCATGCCCAATTTAAATATTCTGGCAATGCTTATGTCGTCACGGATCTTAATAGCTCTGATGGTACCTACGTTAATGGTATTCAGCTAGCGCCTCATACCCCTCGATCCCTGGTGCCGGGTGATCAAGTTCGGATTGGTAACTATGAAATCATTCTTGCGATCGCAGCACCTGCTCCGATTCCTGCCCAGGCTCCTGTCCCTGTCTCAGCCCAGAAAACGACGATTTCAGGTGTGCCTGAAGCTGGCGTGGGATCTCCTCCCACGCAATCTCGGCATTTAGACTTAAAAGGGCGTGATACCTTCACCTTAGGTCGCGATCCGCTCAATGACATGGAGATTAACCATCCGTCGGTCTCCCGCTTCCATGCTCAAATCAAAAAGCAAGACGGATCTTATATTGTTCTCGACCTCAACTCCACCAATGGCACCTTCCTAAATGGCAAGCAAATTGTTGGCCATCACCCTCTCCGAGTCGGGGATTCGATTCGCGTGGGTCCAACCAATCTGGTCTTTAATCTGAATGAGACCCTACTCCATAGCAATGAAGAGGGAAATCTGCGGATTGATGCCATTGGTCTAAATAAGCAAATCAATAAGGACCTCAACCTGCTGCAAGATATCTCCTTATCAATTCAGGCCCGGGAATTTGTGGTGATTGCCGGGGTCAGTGGTGGAGGGAAATCAACCTTACTGGATGCTTTAAACGGGTTCCGGCCGGCGACGAGTGGCAATGTTTTGGTCAACGGCACGGATTTATACCGTAATTTCAATGCCTATCGCAATCAAATTGGCTATGTTCCCCAGCGGGACATTGTCCATATGGAATTAACCGTTGAACAAGCGTTGGACTTCGCGGCTCAATTGCGCATGCCCAATGATACAACCCGGGCAGAACGAAAAATGCGGGTGAGCGAAGTCCTGAAAGACTTAGGACTGGAACATCGGCGCTCTGTCCCCATTAAGTCCCTCAGTGGCGGCCAAATTAAGCGGGTGTCCATTGGGGTAGAACTCCTGACCAAGCCCAGCCTATTTTATTTAGATGAAGCCACGTCGGGCCTCGATCCTGGCACCGAAGCTGAACTGATGCAGCTGTTGCGGGAGTTAGCGGATCAAGGCCGCACCATTTTGCTGATCACCCATGCTACCGACAATGTGACGATGTGTGATCAGGTGGTGTTTATGGCCCGAGGGGGGTATTTAGCCTACTATGGTCCGCCGAAAGAAGCGCCTGGCTACTTTGGCGTAGAAAAGTTCAACCAAATTTACAGCAAGGTTGAACATGAATTATCCCCGCAGGAATGGCAACAGCGTTATCAGCAATCGCCCTTATATCAAAAATATGTGGCGCAACGCCAACAATCCTTAGGGGCATCAGGAACTCAACGAGGGGCGAAACGCCTGAAGCAGCAATTGCCAGGCGCTCAGGTCAAAACTATTTCGAGTTGGAAGCAATTCCTCATTCTATCGAAGCGGAATATTGCGATTCTAATGCGCGATCGCGTTAGCCTTTTGCTGATGCTGGCTGTCGCACCGATCTTAGGAATGCTAGATCTGGTGACCTGGAGCCAGCCCCTATTCAGTACGAAAGATGGTGATGCCAGTTTGGCGTTAACGATGCTGTTCACCACTATTCTGTTTGCTGTGATGGTGGGTGCGCTACCGACGATGCGCGAAATCGTCAAAGAAGTCGATATTTATCGTCGAGAAAGAATTATTGGCTTACAGATTGCCCCCTATGTCTTTTCCAAGGTATGGGTGAGTGTTTTGCTAGCTCTCTACCAGGGCGGTGTTTTCTTGCTGTTTAAAATCATTGCGGTCAAGGACTTACCGAGTGAACCTGGCATTCTCCTGGGGATGTATCTAACCATTACCCTGTCGGTGATTGCGGGGATGCTGCTGGGACTTTTAGGATCGGCAGCGGCTCCTAATCAGAGTGTGGCTCCTATTTTAGTGTTGGTTTTTCTGATTCCTCAAATTATCTTTGGGGGTGGCGTTTTACCTATTGAGACGTTTGGCCCGCCAGGAAAGGTGCTCAACCAGTTATCCCTGACGAAGTGGCCGTTTGAAGCCCTCTCCACGCTGTCGGAAGCCGGTATTGATGTAGCAGAGGATCCTTGCTGGCAAGATGTGACCTCCGGCAAGGTCAAAGAATACGATGAAATCGGAGCGGATCGGAAAAAAAGCTGTGATTGCATGGGAGAGAGCGTTTTTAAAAAATGCGAGTTTCCCGGCATCGAGCAAGAATATGACCCGATTGTCGATCAACCGAAGCCCAAACAGCCTAAACAACCCACAGGGGCTGATGCTCAATCTCCAGATGCCTTTGATAAATTCAACAAAGATCTTGAAAAGTATCAAGAAGACCTAACGGAGTGGAATTTAAAACGTAATGGTGCCATTAGTGCCGCTGAAGGTTTAATCAACGGCATTAATGAGCAATTCAGCAATACGTTCAAAGTCAATGTCAATCAACATTTAGGGATCTTCGGCATCTTTATCTTTGCTATTTTTGCTCTCACCCTTGCGGTCCAGAAAGCGAAAGACTTTTTCTAAGTTCAGTGAGGATCCGCTGACTGACAGTGCTGCAAATCAAGCTCTCCGTTAGTCACCTGCTATGCCTGATGGGATGACTTAAGGATTTTCTGGGTTCTGCTTCAGCATATTCATAGCCATTTCCAAGCTGACCTTTAAGCGGTTTACGGAGGCTGCAAGCACTCCAATTTCATCATTGGGTTTATGCTCAAAGTCAGTATCCGAGGCCCCAGTGCTGACGTCTCTTGACCACTTAGACATTTTGGTTAAGGGCGTAATAATTGAGAATTTCAAGAATAGGTTGAGAATAACGGCCGCAACGATAAATCCAGCGGCTAGAATGCCAATCACGATCAGTTGCAATCGTCGAGCTTCTGCAAATACCTTACTGGCCGGCACGGAAATCATTTGAGCACCAACAATCTCGTTGAGTTCCCAACCAAAACCGCCGGTATCTCCATAGGTTTTAATTTGGCTCGCAGGGGCTCGATCGGGGGTACTGTGGCAGACTAAACAACTCTCACTTTTAATCTGTAACGGTCGGGCAATATAAAACAAGTCTCCGGCTGAAATTTTGCGAAAACCGACCTGCTCTTGCAAATCCGGCTGACTACGGAATCTCTCAACGATTTCCGTCTCAAATCTATCGGCTTTGTCGCGGATATAGGTGGGGTTTAAAGTTGCTTCTTTATAGAAGAAATCACTGTACTGATCCCGTTTTTGCAGGTTAGTAAAGACTTCTCGAGCCGAATAGCCAGGGACGCTTGTTTTGATGAACTGACCATCTATCTCTAGTTCAGGGGAGAGCTTTTGGATGGTTCCTTGGTTCACTTGTTTACTGGTATATTCCCGAACAGACGTCATGGTCTCAATCAGGACTAATGCTTTGTCCTTGACTTCTTGCTCCGCATTCTTTTGCAAAACATTGGATAAAAGTAAACCATTAATCAAAACAATAATTAAGAAAACCGAAAGCAAAATGAGATTTAGCTTGACGCCCAATTTTAGATTTTGGAACATTGGCAGGATTCCTTAGCTATTGTTTAGATAAGTATTATTTTGCAAATTTGAGTGGTTTATTACCAAAGTTTTAAGTCATGTAAAGTCACAATGATTATTTTCAAGCAGAGAATTATTGCGGCTTTCAATTTAATATTGATGTCTCTACGGAACTTGGTCTATGCTGGGATATTATCTGATGTGATTTTTGACATTGTGATACTTTGAAACAATTGATTTTGCTAGCTTATAGCTAATTCCAAGCTTAGCTTAGCTAGACGAACCGCGACAAGATCAAGCATAGATAAGTTAGATGAAGTTTTTTTATGATCTTGAAGATGCATTCTCGCCGTTTTTTCTGGGTTTTCTTAGTACCTATTTTGTGGTTGTTGGTCGCCTGTAACGGCACTGAGAATAAACCCTTAAAGAAATTAGTGATTGGTGTTGTTAGTTATGGTGAAGGTTCTCGTTCGTTAGAGCAATATGCTGACTTGAAAGAGCATTTAGGAGCTGAATTAAAAAGCCTCATTGAGCTAGAACCTGCTCTCAACGAAATTCAAGCCATAGATCAAATTGAGAGGCAAAATTGGGACCTAGTCTTTGCGCCACCTGGATTGGCTGCGATTGCTATTTCTCAGGCTCAGTATGTACCCGTGTTACCTCGTGAGGGGGGGGATCAAGAGCAGTCTGTCATTGTGGTTCGAGAAGACGACCCCTCAACGGCCATTAAAGATCTGGGGAATCAAGTTGTTGCATTAGGACAAAAAGGATCGGCTGCTGGTTACTACTTTCCGGTATTCAATCTGTATGGTTTAACGCTTGCAGAAATTAAGTTCGGGGCTACACCCAAAGAAGTACTGAAGTGGGTTGATGGGGGCGAAGTGGTTGCAGGGGCACTCTCTTTGGCAGAATTGGAGCGGTTTCGCTCTGAGTTTAAAGGGACTCAATTCCGCATTCTCTATCGCGATTCCCATCTGGTGCCTTCAGGCTCTGTTTTGATTGGTCCTGATGTTGATGATGCGTTGAAAGAACAGTTACTAGAGGCGTTGGAGTCCGCCTCTCCTCGGACGAAACGATCCATCGGCTATATCTCGAATGCTCAGCCACCTGATTATGAATACTTGATCAAGGTGGTTAAGCGGGTTCAACCCATTGCCCAACGGATTAGAGAAAAGCCAGCTCCTTTATATGAAGCAGCAGAAGTTCCTGCTCCTTAGATGTATTCTGATCGTTTTTAGATTCTCTATGCCAGGGCAATAGTATGTCTGAGACGCAATGCTAGGGCAGGTGATGTCTAGCGTCAAAATAGTGAGAGGCGCCGGTCCCAAGCCCTTGCCAGGCCTGATTTAAATTATCTTGGTCGAACGGTGGAATGAGACGGGTCAAGACGTGCTCCATTAATTTCAACCCGCCCAGCTGGTAGAGAATCTGGCCGCATTGCTGTGCGATCGCAACATTTCGTCCCCTGGTATAGGTCATCCGAGACTCCCCCACGGCACCGTACTCATCCTCTGCCAAACTTAGCCGTAACAGCTGCATAATGGCTCGACTGGCGGTCAACGAATCAAAGGCAGACAAGCGAATATCTTGAATTAAATTCGGTGTAAAGCCCTGGTCATAGCGCTGCAAAATCTGTCGGGCTTGTTCTCTTGCTTTTCGATCTTGTTCGGCCAAATGCTTTTGCTGTGCTAGGGACTGTTGATAGTCGTCATCCGTAATGACTTCAGTCTCGACAGATACCGCATCTGGCTCATGAGCAGACTGGGACATGGTTGATTCCTTCGACGGTCATTTCTATGATGACATTCTGGTGCCGACACCGCCTGAATTGCTGGGATAGGAATAGGACCAGAACGAAATCTCAATCAGTCGTTTCCATTAGTGGCTCCAGGGTAAACCAACGTGGCATTACAGAACTGTGCAGATACAAACAATTGCCGGATCTGTGAACTAAAATTGAGGCATTATCATCGTCGAAACGTTCGATCAGGAGGACATCGTTTATGCCCTTTTTTGTCTGGCTACTGTTAGTCGTCATCTATACGGGGGGCGGTTGGCGCTTTTGGGCTGGATTTAGACAGACGAATTTCACCTCGAACCGTCTTGTTCTCACCCTGCTTTGGCCCGTGATGTTAGCGAATAAGTCCTATCGCCAGAATTTCGTTAAAGCTCTCAAAGGCTAATCTCTCTATCGATCAGACGCTTGCCCTACATTCCGAGTCGCACTATGGCTAAAAAACAACAGCAAACGAATTTGTACACGAGTTTGCCTCAATTAGCCAATCCTGATGATCAGTGGCATGAGCAGATCCAGGCGGTGACCCAACGGTTTAACCGTGAATATGAACAGGCGGCCTTTGAGCTACCGCCTGAAGTAGAAGCAATGCCTGTGTTTCAAGACTGGAATGCGGGGCGTCTGCAAGCCAGAATTGCCTCTGAATTTTGGCAGTTCCAAAAACCTAAGAAAAAACAGCATTGGCTGGATATTGGCTGTGGGCTGAGCTTTTTGGTCTATCCCTGGTTTGAATGGGAAGCCTATTTCTACGGTCAAGAGCTGAGTAAAGTCGCCCAGGAAGCCGTCAATAGTCGGGGACCGCAGTTAAATTCCAAATTGTTCAAGGGAGTAGAGCGCGGCCCGGCGCATCATCTGAAGTATGAAGACAACCAATTTGATGGGGTAATTGCGACTGGCTTTAGCTGCTATTTTCCCCAGGACTACTGGCAAACGGTACTCACCGAAATTAAGCGAGTGCTTAAAACTGGGAGTGTTGTCGTCTTTGATGTCATTGATCCTGATAGCGAATTAGCCGATAACTGGTCCATCCTAGAAACCTACTTAGGGGCAGAAGTGTTTCCTGAGCCCCTCGAGACCTGGAAAAGTGTGATTAAAACGGCAGGGGGTAAGGTCATCAAAGCTGAGAGTCAAGAGCTGTTTCACCTGTTCAAAGTCAAGTTTTAACCTGGCTGTTGACCAATGCTACTAGCGTCACCCAGACTATAGGATGTTCTCTGTTGGGTAGACGTTAGCCGTGAATATTTTAGTGATTGGCAGTGGTGGTCGCGAGCATGCATTGGCGTGGTCCTTGTTGCGATCGCAAACGGTGCAGCAAGTGTATTGTTTACCTGGCAACGGGGGTACTGCTACCCTAACCAACTGTCAAAATATTGATATTTCTGAGCAAGACTTTGCTGCTATTGGTCAATTTGCCCAATCCCAGGACATCGCCTTAGTAGTTGTGGGGCCAGAAGCACCTCTGGCTGAGGGAATTACGGATGCCCTGCAGCCGTTTAACATCCCTGTATTTGGCCCTACCCAAGCTGGTGCCCAACTCGAAGCCAGCAAAACCTGGGCCAAAACCCTCATGACCGAGGCTGGTATCCCTACGGCTAAGGCCCAAACCTTTACCGATGTAGATGCTGCTCAGGCTTATATTCAGTCGGAAGGTGCTCCAATTGTGATTAAGGCAGATGGTCTGGCTGCAGGCAAAGGAGTGACCGTTGCTCTCACCCTAGATGAAGCATTGAATGCTGTGAATGAGGCCTTCTCCGGTAAATTTGGCGAAGCGGGCCAGACCGTTTTAATTGAGGAATATCTAACAGGGCAAGAAGTTTCAGTTTTAGCTTTGACGGATGGCAAAACCATTAAACCGTTGATTCCAGCTCAAGACCATAAGCCCATTGGCGAAGGAGATACGGGGCCAAATACCGGCGGTATGGGAGCCTATGCGCCGGTTCCCTGGGTTACCCCTAAATTAATGCAGCGTGTAGAAACAGACATTCTTCAACCTACTCTAACGGCACTGCAGCAGAAAGGCATTGATTATCGCGGTGTGGTCTATGCAGGGCTGATCATCACTCCTACCGGTGAGCCCAAAGTCATCGAATTTAACTGTCGATTTGGCGATCCCGAGACCCAAGCAGTATTAAGTCTTCTAGCCACCCCGTTGGATCAGCTCTTGATGGCCTGTACCCAACAAGAACTGGCTGAAATTGATATCCAATGGCAGTCAGGCTTCTCAGCCTGTGTCGTGTTGGCCTCAGGAGGGTATCCCGGTAGCTACCAAAAGGGCTTCCCAATTGCCGATCTTGATAAAGCCGAAGCCCAGAACGTCACCGTCTTTCATGCTGGCACCCAACTTAAAGACCAAGCCATTATCACCAGTGGCGGCAGGGTCTTAGCGGTGACTGGACAAGGGAGCACCTTTGAAGAAGCGCTAAAAACGGTTTATCAGGCGATACCGTCCATTCAATTTGAGGGCTGCTATTACCGCCACGATATTGGTCAGCGCACCATTAACATCAATTTGGATTAAGCCGACTAGAAGGGAATGTCATCGTAATTGGGTTCTGCTTCTGCTGGAGCTGGCGCCGGCGGTGCAGGAATGGCTGCAGGTGTTGCCGCTGCTGGAGCGGCAGGACGAGCGGGTGCGGCCGCAGGGGCAGCACTCGCGCTGATGGACATATCAGTGGTGTGAATTCGTGACGCCGTTAACTCAGCTTGCTTTTCTTTAAAGCCTTCGGGACGGTCGATGGTATTCATGCCGAGGCGACCTTCAATAATGACCTGATCGCCTTCTTGAAATTGTTCTTGAATTTGTTGGGCTAAATTTCCCCAGCCCGTTACTTTGATAGTAGACATGGGATCGCCAGACCGCAGGGCGGGAAACTGCACCCACATTTCGGAGATGGCGGTTTGTCCATCCTGGGTATAGCGCAGTTGAGGGGCTTTGGTAATCTCTGCCATTAAGACACAAGTATTCATGTTTTTAGTCCTTCAAATCTTCTATCGGGGGGAGATTGCAGCCCTCTACGAGCAGAGTCGCAAGCTGAGCTCAAATGGGTTCTCAGGGCTGTGACCTTGATCGTCATCTTGCAGACTCAGGCAGTCTACCAAGAATGCAGAAAGGGATCAGCTTTCCTCAAGATTGTTTTCTAAATCCGGATCCCGTTCTGTAAATTCTTGAATGCGCTGACGATACTCCCGTAAGGTTGCGTCCACCCATTCGCGGTCGCCCCCATTGGCAAAAATATGCACTAATGGTTCGCTGGCGTCGGGGAGAATTAATGTCCAATTATCGGATGCGGGGTCTTTGACCTTAACGCCATCGATCAGTTCTAAGGTCTCAGCCGGATGGGTCTCGACTAAGTAGCGCATCAGTGCCCCTTTTCGATTCCAAGGGCATCGTACTGTTTGTGTTCGATGAAAAATGCGGGGCAAACTGGCCTTAAGTTGCCCAAGGGATTTTTGCTGGAGGGTTAGCATTTCAATCAGCTTGGCAATGGAAAACATGGCATCAAATCCGGGATGCAGCTGGGGAAAGATAAATCCCGTATCTGCACTGCCGCCTAACACCACATTGGGGTTTGTCCAGCAGGTTTCCATTAAAGCGGTGGGGTTGACCTTAGTGCGAATGACGTTGGCATCGTGACGGCGGGCAATTTGCTCGACGGCACTGGAGGTATGCACGGGGACGACAACGGTGCCCCTAGGATTGGCAGTTAAAATAATCTCTACCATCAAGGCGGTTAACTGCTCTCCTCGTATAGCGCTCCCGGTTTCATCTACCAGGAGAAGCTGCTCACCATTGGCTGCTACCTGGACGCCAAAGTTAGCCTTTAAGGCTTCCACCACAGGGCCGAGTTGGGTGAGTAACTCTTCCCGTTGTTCCGGGGTGGGGCCTTTTGTGCGCAAACTCGCATTGAGAACGACGGCATCACAGCCAAATTTACTGAGCAATCGCGGTAAGACTGCACCCGATACAGCATAGACATAGTCGATAACGACTTTGAAGTCCCCTTCTCGGACCACGGCGGTATTCAGCCATTTTTCGAAAATCTGGGCGTAATCATCTAATAAAACGCCGGGATAGGTAATGCCACCAATTTCGCCAATGGGAGCTCGCCGAAAATCTTCTTTAAAGTAGGCCCCTTCAATTTTCTTTTCCTTGGCCTTGGAAATATTAATGCCCTGCTCATCAAAAAATTCAATCAGGATAAAGTCAGATCGCTCGGGGTGAATCCGCACATGAACCCCACCAACCACGAGGGCATTACGAGGGACACAGCGAGCAATCGGTAGTGCAGTGGCTTCTAAATTCTGAACATCGATGCCCACGGACATAATGCCTGAGATTAAGGATCGAGACACCATCCGCGAAATACTGCGTTGGTCACGGGAAATCGTAACCTGAGATCCGGGTTTTAGGGTTGAGGCATAGGCTGCGCCGAGTTTAACGGCAAATTCTGGCGTAATGTCAACGTTGGCTAAGCCGGCGACGCCTCTCTGGCCAAAGAGATTCCGGGGGGCAGTACTGCCCCAAATTAAATTGATATTGAGGGCGGCACCGGGTTCAATATGCTTACTGGGCCAAACGCGTACTCCTGGGCTAACCTGGGCTTCTTCTCCCACCGTTGACAGGGCTCCAACCACTGCGCCTTCTAAGACATGGGCGCGACGATCGACTCTTGCCCCTCGGGCGATGCCACAGGCCCGAAGATGGGCTTCTTCTCCAATCAGGACTCCATTCCAGATAATTGGTCGCTTCAGGTCTGCATCATTGCCAATGGTGACGTTATCCCCAATCACGGTACCGGCTTCGATATTGGCCCGTGGCCCAATCCGACAGTTATCGCCGATGAGGATGGGGGGATGGAGCTTGGCCTCTGGATCAACATGGACGTTTTGCCCCATCCAGAGTCCGGGATTCATTTCTTGGTAGGCAAATTCAATTCTGACGTTCCCTTGCAGGGCATCGTATTGGGCTTCTCGATAGGAGTCTAAACTACCGACATCACACCAATATCCCTCAGCGACATAGCCAAACATGGGTTCCCCTTTCTCCAAGAGGAGGGGAAATAGATCTTTGGAAAAGTCGGTCTGTTGATCGCTGGGTAGGTAATCTAAAACCTCTGGCTCCAAGATATAGATACCTGTATTAACCGTGTCAGAAAAGACCTCGCTGGTGGAGGGCTTTTCTAAAAAGCGACAAATTTGATGGGATTGGTCTGTAATCACGACCCCAAATTCCATGGGATCAGGGACGCGAGCTAATACTAAGGTAGCTTTAGACCCTTTCTGCCGATGAAATTTAATGGCGGCTGTTAAATCGAAATCCGTAATGCAATCGCCGCTAATCACCAAGAATGTATCCGTGAGTAGGGCGGAAATATTCTTGACACAGCCTGCAGTCCCCAATGCCTGTTCTTCTTCGATGCCATAGGTCATTTGAACACCAAAGTCAGAGCCATCGCGGAAATAGTCCCGCATGACATCGGGGAGGTAATAAAGCGTTGCAATAATTTCGTAGATCTGATGGTGCTTGAGCAGATTAACGATATGCTCGGCAATCGGTCGATTGAGAATAGGTACCATCGGCTTGGGTAGATCGCAGGTTAGCGGTCGTAACCGAGTCCCTTCTCCACCAGCCATGAGTACGGCTCTCATAATTTCTGCTCCATGAACTACGCCCAATACCCTGCTGATGCAGGGTATTTAAGTTATTGTCTGAGATTGTGCAGTCACCCCTTTTCCGCCAGTTGCTGACGGTCCATTAGGTGGTATGGCCAACTATCCAACCGCAGGCCGATGAACGGATTGGGGTAGGGACTCTACGAGGCTTCTGACGGCTGCGACCATTGCTAGTGGATCATTGAGTCGATTGACGGCTGATCCAACTCCAATTCCCGAGGCCCCTGCGGCAATGGCCAGAGGCGCTGTGACGTTAGATAAACCAGAAGCACAGAGCACGGGAATATCAACGGATCGGGAAATCTCATAGGCAGCCGCTAAGGTGGGGGCTGCTTTCTCCATCAATCCTAACGTGCCTGAATGGCTCGGATCACTACTGGTGCCCCCTTCTGTTTGGATCAGGGTGGCTCCTGCTTTGACTAAGTCTTGAGCCAGCTGGACCTGTTGATCCAACTCCAAAATATGGGGAACGGTAACGGATAAAGGAATGGTGGGCAATAATGCTCTGGTTTGATGGGTCAGTTCTAAGACGTCCTTGGCGCTGAACTGACGTCCTTGGGCGTAAAAGCTATCAAAGTTACCAATTTCGATTAAATCTGCACCAGCAGCGACGGCCTCAACAAACTTTTCAGGCTCTACGGCGGATACGCAAATCGGTAACTGAATGGATTGTCGAACAGTGCGGATTAGATCAGCATCAGCAGCAATATCGACAAAAGTGGCTCCACCTTGTTCAGCAGCTTTAACCACGGCAGTGACATGGGCGATATCGAAGTTGTTTAAGCCACTGATGATTTTGATGGCCCGGCGTTGAGCGACAGCTGATTGCAAGTGAGGATGCATCATTATTCCTTACCAGTTCTAGGGAGACGGTTACGCAAAGTTTTAAACACGTTCAAACGTTTACATGCCTTTACATTGCAACGTTTGCAGCGCTTTACCATACTACTTCGCACCTGACTATCTGTATATGGTTCTACCGGCTTTCTCTTGGGGCTGATTTTTGGCTGGATTATTCTCTAGGACTAAAGATTTGAATTCCTAGGCTGACCTCCCGTAGGATGAATTCAAATTCCTTTCATTTGACTGGATTAGTTTCTTTATGAGTCAAGCGCCTGAAACGATTTTTAGCAAAATTATCCGTCGCGAAATTCCCGCAGATATCGTGTATGAAGACGGGCTTGCGATCGCATTCCGAGACGTCAGTCCTCAAGCCCCGATCCACATTCTGGTGATTCCTAAAAAGCCCATCCCTCGTCTATCAGAAGCGGAACAGCAGGATGAGACTTTACTGGGCCATCTTTTAAGAGTGGTTCAACAAGTTGCAGTCCAAGAAAAGCTGGAGCAGGGGTTTCGTGTGGTGATCAACAACGGTGAAGACGGTGGCCAAACCGTTGAGCATTTGCACTTGCATCTGTTAGGGGGGCGCTCCTTGAGCTGGCCACCGGGATAGCTACGATTGTGTTGCAATCCTAAGAAATACTTAAAAAGTTTACATTTTTAAATAGGGTAGTTACAATCAAGTGCAGAAGTTAACTTAGATTTATCTAACTGCTTCTGTTTAATACAAATTCATACTTCAGCAATCATAACCATGACAACAGTCTTGCAAAGACGCGAAAGCGCCAGCGCATGGGAAAGATTCTGTAGCTTCATCACCAGCACCAACAACCGTTTATACATCGGTTGGTTCGGCGTATTGATGATTCCTACACTTCTCACCGCTGTAACCTGTTTCGTAATCGCCTTCATCGGCGCCCCTCCCGTCGACATCGATGGAATCCGTGAGCCCGTTGCTGGTTCACTACTTTATGGCAACAACATCATCACTGGTGCCGTTGTTCCTTCATCCAACGCCATTGGCCTTCACCTGTATCCCATCTGGGAAGCAGCTTCTCTTGATGAGTGGTTGTACAACGGTGGCCCTTACCAGCTAATCATTTTCCATTACATGATTGGTTGTATTTGCTACCTCGGTCGTCAGTGGGAGTACAGCTACCGTCTAGGGATGCGTCCTTGGATTTGTGTTGCTTACTCTGCACCTTTGGCCGCTACCTACTCTGTCTTCTTGATCTATCCTCTAGGTCAGGGCAGCTTCTCCGACGGAATGCCTCTAGGCATCAGCGGAACCTTCAACTTCATGTTCGTGTTCCAAGCTGAGCACAACATCCTCATGCACCCCTTCCACATGTTTGGAGTTGCTGGTGTACTGGGTGGTTCCTTATTCGCCGCCATGCACGGTTCCTTGGTTAGCTCCACTCTAGTTCGTGAGACCACCGAAGGTGAGTCCGCCAACTACGGTTACAAGTTCGGCCAAGAGGAAGAGACCTACAACATCGTTGCAGCCCACGGCTACTTCGGTCGTTTGATCTTCCAATATGCATCTTTCAGCAACAGCCGTTCCTTGCACTTCTTCTTGGGTGCATGGCCCGTTGTCTGCATCTGGTTGACTGCAATGGGCATCAGCACCATGGCCTTCAACTTGAATGGTTTCAACTTCAACCACTCCATCGTTGATTCACAAGGTAACGTTGTGAACACATGGGCTGACGTACTAAACCGCGCCAACTTGGGTTTCGAAGTTATGCACGAGCGTAACGCTCATAACTTCCCCTTAGACTTGGCTGCTGGTGAGTCTGCTCCTGTTGCTCTTACTGCTCCTGTCATCAACGGTTAATTCCTGAACTGATTCAGTTCTGAATTAAAGGTTTAACCTCGGTTAAACTGAGAACCTAATTTGAATAAAGCGCTCCTCCGGGGGCGCTTTATTTTTGTGTAAATGCGTATAGGACTCCAGTCTTTTCTTGGCCTGACGGAGGCGAGTTAAGTTGATTCAGTTGTTAGCTCATACTGGTAGAGCCAATCTGAAAATGCCTTTTCGCTGACTTTGGCCTGGTCTGGTACTTTTCCTAAGGATGTTTTGAACCATCGAGGTCGTAGGAAAGGGTTGCGCATTTGAGCAGCGGAGTACATTGTCCGATATTGAATAGTATGGGCGCGCTCAATACGGTTGTTTTCGTAGTTTTTCAAAGCGTTTGCTAGATTGCCCTGTTGAGATAAATAGGTGGATAAGGCCCACACGTCTTCGAAGGTGGTGTTAGTGCCTTGGCCTAAGAAGGGTGCCATTGGATGGGCGGCATCCCCGACGAGGGTGACTCTGCCGTTGCTCCATTGAGGCAAGATCATAGGCTCGCATACGGGTCTTTCAACGATGGTGTCTGCATCTGTGAGGTTCACCAGTTCTTGTAAGGTAGGATGCCATTTGGAGAGTTCCTGTAGGACTCGGGTTTTTGCTGCTTCGGGATGTTGGGATCGATGAATGGTGGGCATGGGTATCTCTAATGCCCATGAGACATAGCCTTGGCCGTTATCTAGGAGGATTAAACTTTTGCCTCGTTTGGCAAAAATCGTGGTGTGGTGAGGGGGAAGCAAGGGATGCTGATATTTTTGGACGCCGCGCCAGGTCATCCAACCACCATAAGCTGGGTCTTCTAGGTCAAAGAGTTGTTTGCGGACGATGGAACGAATGCCGTCTGCGCCAATCAGTAGATCAACGGTTGCCATTTCACCGTTGGCAAAGGACAGATTGACGTTTTGATGGGTTTGCTCAAAGTGAGTGAGTTGATGATTGAGGTGAAGAATTTCTGGGGGGAGTTTGGCCCTCATTATTTCTTGGAGGCTAAACCAGCGAATGGCTAGAAAGGGCTGATCGTAATCGTCATCTTTGACGGGTTGGTTGAGGAGGGGCCATCCTTTAGCGGTTCTGATGCGGAAGCGATTGAGTTGGGAGCCTTGCTGTTGTAGTTGTTGAACAATATCGGTATCAATGGCGGCTAGGCTTCTGATGCCGTTGGGGGAGAGGGTGACGCCTGCGCCGATGGGCCGCAAGGCTGTGGCGCGTTCATAGATATGGACTTCTATGCCTTGCTTTCTGAGGGCGATGGCTGTGGCGAGTCCTGCGGGGCCTGCACCGATAATGCCAACTTTATTGAGGTAAGGGGACTGTTCAGATTGCATAGATTACGGCTTTAGAGCTTTCTCCCGCCAATGTCTGACACTCATCACGTCAAAGCGTTCACCCACAAATTCGATCTGTCGAATCTGTTTTTTACCATTTTGGGTTTTCTGTTGAAGATATTCGCTAATTTCCATCCAGCGAATTTCGCCTTCCGAATTACGAATGACTAACATAACTGGATATTTCTGATTTATCCAATATTCAACATGTCGTTGCTTGGAAATTTTGAATATTTCCACTCCATCACGTTTTCTTTCAGACAGATACGAGTCGCCTGATTTGAGCTGTAGGTAAAGGCGCTGGCCCGTTGCCTCACCTTCGTCATTCTTAAATTCAATCTCCATATCGAGGCCGTGGTCGCTAACGGAGAATTCACGGGAAATTTGGCCTGCTAGCGCAACCGTGGAAATCACATCACCAACAAGGGCTCGTTCTTTGCTCTCGTTATCCAGCTCACGTTGGGCTTCTGCTTCTAAGGTTCTGACTCGACTAAGGATGTCGGGGTCTGCAAACGTTGCTTCCATTTCGTCCCAGAGCTGCACGTATGTCTCGCAGTTAACGCAGATGATTTTTGCTTCTTTCCCTTGGTCGTGTAGACGTTGCATAGCCCGGTTGCGATTCTCGACAGGTTCGCCACAGTTGCCACAGACCCAGTGGCGCAGCCGTTTGACCTGATCACGATCTTTGACTTTGCGGAATAGATGCTCCTGAACATATTGGCTAAAGATCATCCGCTCGCCAATCGACAGCTTTGGGTCGAAGTAAACCAGCAATTCTGCTTTTCCTGCTGCTTTGCGGGAGAGTTTAACCCCCAACTTATAGCCAGTCCTGCTTTTGAAATCTGCGGCGTCTTTCCAGAGTTCTTCAGTTTCAAAAGGGCTGATTCGGTGCAGGCGAACAATAAGAGTCGCATAGATGTCATCAAGAAACCCTGCAAACTCATAACTGACCATAACGGAGGGGTGTTTAATCAGATCGGGACGCTCGCGGCGAGCATAGCTAGGGAAGATCAAAAGGGTTCCGGTTTCCGTAGGTTCGCTCAGGCAGAGGCTATTTTCAACCAGGAGTCGGTGCATCGCCAGCAACAGAATACGTTCTTCCTCTTCCGGTAGCCGCTGGAGATCGTTGGGATAGCTGAGCTGACCAGCCAGGACACAGGCTTCTGTGATACAGCCCAACTCGCGTTCATCCTCTTGAATTGTGCGAATAACGGCTTGAGCATAGGCATTGATTAGTTCAGGCGCTAGCAGAACCCAGGAGCCAAATCCGAGTTCCCACATTACACCTGGACCAGCGAGAAGTGAAATAACAGTCTTTAGCTCTGTGTCAGTAAAGCGTTCCCCACTCATACGCAGGGTTAGGGCCTCACGCAGTTCGTTGAAGCGCATCAATGTGCGACCTTCGTCCTTGAGGGAGACAATCTCTTGTTTGAGTCTTCTGAAAAGCTTAGGTGTTGTCCGTTTGGCGATGCTATCCCAATCGATTAACTGACAGATTGCCTGTTTTAATTCCTTACAGCCGATGTTCTCTTTGGCACTCGTTTCGATGTATTCCTCAAATCCATATTCTTGGGCAAATTCTTCAACCTGATGGCGACTGACACTGCGTAGACCTCCGGCATCGATGCGTCCGGCAACGAGCAATTTTTTAAAGTCGCCTGTAGCGGCCCTTGTCAGATCCCGATCCCAGGTTCGTAGTCCCTCCAGGAATTCTGGCTTCTGTGGATCAAAGACTAAAGCCGCTACCTGAGTCTGATCCATATAGAGTTGGTGAATTAGCCGCTGATCCGCCTGTCCCCCAAAATCCCATAGCCAAATCTCCTTTTCTACGCCGTCGTTTGACTCAACAGGAAGCTTCCACTGCGTCGCCCAGGCACCGACTGTAGAATCAGTCTCTTTATAGGCGTCTAGTGCCAGCCGGTTGGAAAGCCCGGTTTTGCCCGCTGCACTGTTGCCTACAAATAAGACTTTGGCGTTTGTATATTCGACCTGATCGGTGACTACTGGCAAGGTTTCATCGCCGTATGGCCATAAACGTAGGACACCATTTGATGCAGAAGAATAGTATTGGCGACCGTCGGCGCTGAAGGCCACGCTCCAGACTTCGCCAGTGTGTCCTTCCATGACCCTGAGGGTTTGTCCGGTATCCACGTCCCACAGGCGCACGGTGCGGTCCTGGGAGCCGGAGAGGGCGTAGTGACCGTCGGCGCTGAAGACCACGCTCTGGAGGTATTCAGTGTGTCCTTCCATCACCCTGAGAGTTTGTCCGGTATCGACGTCCCACAGGCGCACGGTGTTGTCATTGGAGCCGGAGAGGGCGCGGCGACCGTCGGCGCTGAAGGCCACGCTCCAGACGGCGTCAGTGTGTCCTTCCATGACCCTGAGGGATTGTCCGGTATCGACGTCCCACAAGCGCACGGTTCTGTCATAGGAGCCGGAGAGGGCGCGGTGACCGTCGGCGCTGAAGGCCACGCTATTGACGGAGTCAGTGTGTCCTTCCATGACTCGGAGGGATTGTCCGGTATCGACGTCCCACAAGCGCACGGTTCTGTCAGAGGAGCCGGAGAGGGCGCGGCGACCGTCGGCGCTGAAGGCCACGCTCCAGACGGCGTCAGTGTGTCCTTCCATGACTCGGAGGGATTGTCCGGTATCGACGTCCCACAAGCGCACGGTTCTGTCAGAGGAGCCGGAGAGGGCGCGGCGACCGTCGGCGCTGAAGGCCACGCTCAAGACGTAGGAAGTGTGTCCTTCCATGACCCTGAGGGATTGTCCGGTATCGACGTCCCACAAGCGCACGGTTCTGTCATAGGAGCCGGAGAGGGCGTAGTGACCGTCGGCGCTGAAGACCACGCTCTGGAGGTATTCAGTGTGTCCTTCCATCACCCTGAGAGTTTGTCCGGTATCGACGTCCCACAGGCGCACGGTGCGGTCCTGGGAGCCGGAGAGGGCGCGGCGACCGTCGGCGCTGAAGGCCACGCTATTGACGTAGGAAGTGTGTCCTTCCATGACCCTGAGGGATTGTCCGGTATCGACGTCCCACAAGCGCACGGTGCGGTCATAGGAGCCGGAGAGGGCGCGGCGACCGTCGGCGCTGAAGGCCACGCTCCAGACGGAGTCAGTGTGTCCTTCCATGACTCGGAGGGATTGTCCGGTATCGACGTCCCACAAGCGCACGGTGTTGTCATCAGAGCCGGAGAGGGCGCGGTGACCGTCGGCGCTGAAGGCCACGCTCCAGACGTAGTCAGTGTGTCCTTCCATGACTCGGAGGGATTGTCCGGTATCGACGTCCCACAAGCGCACGGTTCTGTCAGAGGAGCCGGAGAGGGCGCGGCGACCGTCGGCGCTGAAGGCCACGCTCTGGACGGAGTCAGTGTGTCCTTCCATGACTCGGAGGGATTGTCCGGTATCGACGTCCCACAAGCGCACGGTTCTGTCATAGGAGCCGGAGAGGGCGCGGCGACCGTCGGCGCTGAAGGCCACGCTCTGGACGGAGTCAGTGTGTCCTTCCATGACTCGGAGGGATTGTCCGGTATCGACGTCCCACAAGCGCACGGTTCTGTCAGAGGAGCCGGAGAGGGCGCGGCGACCGTCGGCGCTGAAGGCCACGCTATTGACGGAGTCAGTGTGTCCTTCCATGACCCTGAGGGATTGTCCGGTATCGACGTCCCACAGGCGCACGGTGTTGTCATTGGAGCCGGAGAGGGCGCGGCGACCGTCGGCGCTGAAGGCCACGCTCCAGACGGCGTCAGTGTGTCCGAGCGATAGAATTTTTAACTTAAATTCGTCTTGAGTGAGTTGTTTTGGGTCTGGTAGCGGAGCGTCTTGATAAGGTTGACAAGCTGTCAGCAGTTTGCCATATGCTTCAGAGCTATCCTGCCTACGCCAATCGATATAGCTAAACTGTGCCAGTGATCCTCTGATAGTGGCGTCATCTAATCGGAGGGGAATAAAGCGACGGTCCTTGTTTAGTGGGTCTTTAAACCGAAAGGTATAACTCTCCAACTGTGCCCAATCCGACCCAAATGCCTCAGCAGACATGCACAGTACCAACACTCGGGACTGTTCTAACCCTTCCTCAATTTTGGCTGGAATGCTATCTCCAGGTCGAATGCTCCACTCATCGAACCAGACTTTTACCCCAGCAGATTTGAGCCGCTCTGCAATCTTCCTGACCACATCTTTATTCTTGGCACTGTGGCTGAGAAAAACATCGTATTGGAAATTAGCTGCCACTCATTGCTCCTGGCCGACCCTTGAAAAGCCAACAATTAATCTCTTGAATTTGCTCTATATCAAGAGCAATCAGGATAATCAGATTGCAACTGTATTCTAATACGTGAATTAGCGGATTTAAGCGTCAGCAGCAATGGTTGGCGGATGAAGCGCTAGCACCTGCTTAAGATATTGTCCCGTATAAGACCCAGCGACATTCGCAACCGCTTCTGGCGTCCCCGTTGCCACCAATTCACCCCCACGATCGCCCCCATCTGGTCCCAAATCAATCACCCAATCCGAGCAGCGAATCACATCCAAATTATGCTCAATCACCAATACTGAATTGCCCTTATCCACCAGCCGCTGCAACACATCCAGTAACTTGTGTACATCATAAAAAGACAACCCCGTCGTCGGTTCATCAATTAAATACAGCGTCTTACCCGTCGCCCGCCGGGATAGCTCCGTCGCCAACTTCAACCGCTGGGCTTCTCCACCCGACAGCGTTGGAGCCGTTTGTCCCAGCCGTACATACCCTAGTCCCACATCCACCATCGTTTGCAGCTTATTTGCCGCCTTCGGGATATTCTCACAAAACTTCAGGGCTTCCTCCGCCGTCATCGCCAGCACATCGGCAATTGACTTGCCCTTATACTTCACCTGCAGCGTTTCCCGGTTATACCGTGCCCCCTTACAAACCTCGCACTGCACATAAACATCCGGCAGGAAATTCATCTCAATCACATTAACCCCTTGCCCACCGCAGGCTTCACAGCGCCCGCCCTTAACGTTAAAGGAAAAGCGACCGGGCTTATAGCCCCGGGCCTTGGCTTCCACCGTTTCCGAAAACACGCTCCGAATCACGTCAAACACCCCCGTATAGGTGGCAGGATTGGAACGAGGCGTGCGACCAATCGGGGATTGGTCAATGACGATGGCCTTATCCAAACTCTTCAGACCT
This sequence comes from Acaryochloris marina MBIC11017, assembly GCF_000018105.1. Taxonomy (GTDB): domain Bacteria; phylum Cyanobacteriota; class Cyanobacteriia; order Thermosynechococcales; family Thermosynechococcaceae; genus Acaryochloris; species Acaryochloris marina. Next base: position 2,160,197 of record NC_009925.1, on the reverse strand, counting down.
GCCACTCGGTCCAACTCATTCGGAAACGGTACCTTAAAGCCCAAGTGATGCTGCAACGCCGGATAAAGCAATTCATTCATCAGCGTCGATTTCCCCGACCCTGATACCCCGGTAATACAAACCAGCTTGCCCAAGGGAATTTCCACATCCAGGCTTTGGAGATTGTTGCGATAGGCATTGTGGAGGCGCAACGCCCGACCATTCCCGGCTCGACGTTCAGGCGGGGTAGGAATCACCCGCTTCCCAGACAGGTAAGCCCCCGTCAAGGATTCGCCATTATCCAACAGTTCTTCTAAGCCCCCCTGCACGACAATATCGCCGCCATGCACCCCCGCCGCTGGACCGATATCCACTAGGTGGTCTGCAGCTCGAATTGTATCCTCGTCATGTTCCACCACAATCAAGGTATTGCCGAGGTCCCGCAGCTTGGTTAGGGTTTGCAGCAACCGATGATTATCTCGTTGATGCAAACCAATACTGGGCTCGTCCAATACGTAGAGAACCCCCGTTAACCCTGCACCAATTTGAGTTGCCAGACGGATCCGTTGGGCCTCTCCTCCCGATAGGGTCATGGCTGTTCGATCTAGAGTTAGATAATCCAGCCCCACGTCCAGCAAAAACTGCAATCGGGCCTTAATTTCTTTGAGCACTAGCTCCCCAATTTTGGCCTGGCGAGCAGTCAAAGTCATGGCATTAATCCGTTCCAGGCAGTCGCGAATAGAAACGCTGGTCAGATCGGGCAGGCAGAATTGGCCCATCCGTACCGATAAGGCTTCTGGTTTCAGTCGCCGCCCCCCACATACTTCACAGGACTGCTGAATCAAATATTTTTCTAGCTTTTGCCGATACTGCTCGGAGGTGGTTTCTCGATAATGCCGATCCAGCAGGGGAATCACGCCCTCATAGCGTTTGTGATAGCCCTTCGATTCTCGATAGCGAGAATCCACTTCCATATAGATGGGTTCTTTGGTGCCATGTAAAACGATATGGCGCTGCTCGTCCGTTAGATCAGCCCAGCTTGTTTGTAGCTCAAACCCGAAGGCTTGGCCCACGCTATAAAGCAGCGAGAAGTAATAGGTATTATCTTTCTCCGACCAGGGAGCAATGGCGGCATAGACGGGCAGATTGGGATCTGGGACAATCAAATCTTCAGAAAAAACTTTAAGACTACCCAAGCCGTGACATTCTGGACAGGCCCCATAGGGAGAGTTAAAGGAGAACAAACGAGGCGATAGTTCTTCCATCACTGCCCCATGCTCAGGACAGGCAAAGTTTTCGGAAAAGACAAAGAGTTTGGGTTGGGTTTCGTCACCGTAGCTGCCTTCTGCCTCTGCCACCTTCAGGGATTTTGCCTGGGTAATGGGCACCACCTTATCGGTGGGGGCAGGCAGAACGTCAACCATGACGATGCCTTCAGCCCGTTGTAGTCCGGTGGAGAGGGAATCCGCAAGCCGTTCTTCAATCCCCGGCTTCATCACCAATCGATCTACGACTACTTCAATGTCGTGCTTGAAGTTTTTATCCAAGGTGATGGCATCACTCAGTTCTCGCACGTCGCCATTTACCCGCACCCGGACAAATCCCTCCGAAGCCAGACTAGACAGCAGCTTTTTATGGGTGCCTTTTTTGCCGCGAACTACGGGGGCCAGAATTTGGAACCGCGCTTTCTCCGGTAGGTCCATCACCTGATCGACCATCTGGTCAATGGTTTGGGGTGTAATGGCGCGATCGCAATGGGGACAGTGGGGTTCTCCTGCCCGTCCGTATAGTAGGCGAAGGTAGTCATAAATCTCTGTCACTGTCCCCACCGTGGACCGGGGGTTGTGGGAGGTGGATTTTTGGTCGATGGAAATGGCGGGACTCAGCCCCTCGATGGCATCCACATCTGGCTTATCAACCTGGCCTAAAAATTGGCGGGCATAGGCACTGAGAGATTCCACATAGCGTCGTTGCCCCTCCGCAAAGATGGTGTCAAAGGCCAGGGAAGATTTCCCCGATCCCGACACGCCCGTAAAGACGATCAGCTGATCGCGGGGCAGGTCTAAATCAATATTTTTGAGGTTATGCTGACGGGCTCCCCGAATTCGAATCCGATGGTCGGCGGGAATTTTTGTTTTCTTGACCCGACCATTGGGAGAGGAACGACTGGCCGCTGCTTTCTTCTCTTGTTTGGGAGCATTAGCGCGGCGAGGCATAGTAACATTTTGAAAAATTACTTAATAATTCTACCGCTTATTTGTGAGCTTCTTGGGGCAATTAGGCTGCTGATTTGGGTTTTGCGGTCAGCCATTTCGCCGCTAGTCCGCCCCCGATAAATCCAAACAGGTGGCCTTCCCAAGAAATATGGGGCATGGTCGGTAACAAGCCAAACAGCATACTGCCATAGACAATGGCCACAAACACCGACAGGGTAATGGCCGGCCAACTGCGCTCAAAGTATCCCCGAAATAGCAGATAGCCCAGGTAACCGAAGACCAAGCCACTGGCCCCAATATGGAGGGTATCACTGCCGCCAATCAGCCAGGTGCCTAGACCACCCACCACCATCACAATCAGACTGACGGAGAAAAAGTCCATAATCCGGCGGACCATCACCAATCCGCCCAAGACCAGAAAAGGAGCTGTATTCGCGATTAGATGTCTGAAGTTGCCGTGTAGAAAAGGCGCAAATAGAATACCCCGTAGGCCAACAAGGCTACGGGGTTGAATACCAAACTGAATCAGTAAATCACCCGTCAACCAATTGATAAGCTGGATGCTCCACAGTGTGACTGCACAGAGTCCTAAAATTTGCAGTTGGGTTTTGAGCTGATCTCTCATGCAGGTTGCGATGCGCTACATCTCAAGCATAATCAGCTCAGCAGTGAGATCGCCACTCTTGACTCCAAGATAAGACGGCCTGCTACCACTTCAGCAAATTGAACTGCTCCATATCGACTGTGTCACGGTTGCGGTAGATGGAGAGGATAATCGCCAAGCCAACCGCCGCTTCGGCGGCCGCAATGGTAATGACAAATACGGTAAATACCTGACCATTAATGTTTTGGCCATCCAAGAAGTTGGAGAAGGACACTAAATTTAAATTAACGGCATTCAGCAGTAGCTCTACTGACATTAATACCCGGACTGCGTTACGGCTGGTCACTAGACCATAGATGCCAATACAAAATAGGGCAGCCGCTAAGAGTAAAAAGAACTCAAGGTTCATAGGGATTCTCTAAAATTCTCCAAGACTTAAAAACGGATTCAGCGCTAAGCAACAGGCTCTTTGGGACGCTCTGGTAATTCCAGTACTGGCGCTGGCTCTTCTCCCACAATGGCAGTTTCTTCACCAATAATGGTTTCCCGGCGGGCTAAGACAACTGCACCGACCAAGGCCATCAGCAAGAGAATGGACGCCAATTCAAAGGGCAACAAATAATCGGTGAAGAAATGGATGCCAATGGTTTCCACTGATGAAGCAGGGGGGGCGAGGGCTACATCTACCGGCCAGTTGGTTTGCAGGACCATTGTTGCCAGCAGGGTAAACAGAGCCAAGGACACAAAAGCGGTAGAGACTTTCCGAATCCAGCGTCTGGGTAGAGGTTTAAAGTCTTCAGTTTTATTGACCAGCATGATCGCAAACAGAATGAGGACGTTGACCGCACCCACATAGATCAGGATTTGGGCCGCCGATACAAAGTCCGCATTCAGCAAAATGTAAAGACCCGCAATGCTGATAAAGACTGCACCTAGGGTAAACGCTGAGTAAACAATGCTCTCAAATAAAACCACTCCTAAAGCAGCTCCAAGCATCATGACAGACAAAAGAATGAGGGAGACGAGCTGAACCCCTTCTGCAAGATTCACTGATTAGCCCTCCTTGGTTTCGGGTTTCGGTGTGCTGGCGACAATCTCGGCGGGGGTTTGCCCAGCTCGGGGTGCCGTATGGTCCACGTTATGACCATCCATTTCTGATTCTGGTAAGTAAGCAAACTCGCGAATAGGGGTGACCATTGGATCTTGCGTCACTTTGTAGGGTAAACGTCCCATCGCCACGTTATCGAAGTTCAGCTCATGGCGATCGAAGGTCGATAGCTCGTACTCTTCGGTGACCGAGAGACAGTTTGTGGGACAGTATTCCACACAGTTGGCACAGAAAATACAGACCCCAAAGTCAATACTGTAGTGCTTGAGCTGCTTCTTCTTGATCTCCTTATTGAACTCCCAATCCACCACGGGCAGATTAATCGGGCATACTCGAACACAGACTTCGCAAGAAATGCACTTGTCAAATTCAAAGTGAATCCGACCGCGAAATCGCTCGGAAGGAATCAGCTTTTCATAGGGATACTGCACCGTAATCGGACGGCGCTTCATATGGTCGAAGGTCACGGCTAGACCTTGGCCAATGTAACGAGCCGCTTGGAAAGATTCTTTTCCGTAACTGGTGACTTGATTCAGAAACTTGAGCATGGATGTTCACTCTCAGATGTCGGCAGATGAAGGCTGGCGTTAGTTTTAAGTTTAGAAAATTTACCTTGTGCCTATCCACCAAAGGCAAAAGGAAACGCTAATTTCAGACCGGCGGTGAGAAGGAGGTTCACCAATCCCACAGGCAGTAAAAATTTCCAACCAAAATCTAAAAGCTGGTCAATACGGACTCGAGGAACGGTCCAGCGCAACAAAATAGCTAGGAACAGGAAGAAATAGGCTTTCAGCAGGGTCATTACCAAGCCTAGGCCAGCCGTCACTAACTCAAAAATGGCATTGTTGGGATCGACATTAATCCAGTCTGCAATCATGGTTGCTGGAATGGGGAGGTCCCAACCGCCAAAGTAGAGGACCGCTACCAGAATTGAGGACAGTACGAGGTTGACGTAGGACCCCAAATAGAACAGAGCAAACTTCATGCCTGCATATTCGGTTTGGTAACCGGCCACCAATTCTTCTTCCGCTTCGGGTAAGTCAAAAGGGAGACGTTCACATTCCGCCAAGGCTGCAATCCAAAACAACATGAACCCAATGGGCTGGCGAATAACGTTCCATCCGAGGATGCCATAGCCTGATTGCTGGTTAACAATGTCAATGGTGCTGAGGCTGTTGGACATCATCACCACAGCCAAGACTGCTAAGGCCAGTGGGATTTCATAGCTGATGGATTGGGCTGCAGCTCGGAGTCCACCCAGCAAAGAGTACTTGTTATTGGAGGAATATCCCGCCATTAGCAGACCGATTGGCGCAATGCTAGATAAGGCAATCCAGAAAAAGATGCCAATCCCTAGGTCTGTAATCAGAATATTCTGACCAAACGGGACAATCAGATAGGAGAAAAAGACAGGGATGACGACCAGGATGGGACCTAACGTAAAAAGCCAGGGGTCGGTATTGGCTGGCACAATGTCTTCTTTAAAGACGAGTTTGATGCCGTCTGCCACTGGCGCTAGGATGCCCAGCGGTCCAATATATTCGGGGCCAATCCGTTGCTGAGCCGCCGCTGAAATTTTTCGTTCTAGCCAAACCGAAACCAGGACTCCCACTGTTGCGCCGATAATCATCAACAACATGGGGATCGGAAGCCAAATGGTTTTGGCGACACCGGGGGTTAACCCCAATTCCATTAAAGTTTCAACAAAGCGTTGTTCAAGATCAATACCTGGGTTCATTGCCGCCCATTCTTACTGAATTTATGATTTGTAAAGTTTCTTGATGCCTAAACCAGTATATACGCCTAGGCGAGTTTCTAGGAGAATAACTTCATGCTCCGAAATCCATTTCCCTAAGGGCTGAAGGAAAGGATTGATTCTAGTCTATGTCTGTTCTAACGGCTCTCTGGCGGGATATAAGCAAGACTATGGTCGCCGATATAAACCTGGCTGGGGCGATAAATCCGGTTCGTTTCCAACTGTTCTCGCCAGTGGGCTAACCAGCCAGCCACTCTTGCGATCGCAAAGATAGGTGTAAATAAATCCGTGGGAATTCCCAGTTTTTGGTAAACCAGCCCAGAGTAAAAATCAACATTGGGATAAATCCCTTTACTCCCCAGTTTTTCGGCCACTGCTTTTTCCAGCGCTAGGGCAATTTCATAGGAGGGATCGCCACCGGTTTTATCAAACAATTGTTCGGCTAATTTCTGTAAGATCTTTGCTCTCGGATCCTTCACTTTATAGACACGATGCCCAAATCCCATAATTTTAGATTTGGTGGCGAGCTTCTCTTCTAAGAAAGGCTGGACATTCTCCACCGAGCCGATCTCCGCCAGCATAGTGATCACTTCTTCGTTGGCTCCCCCATGTAAAGGCCCGGCTAAGGTGCCCACGGCTGAAGCCACAATGGCATAGGGATCGGTGAGGGTAGAGGCGGTGACCCGAGCCGAGAAGGTTGAGGCGTTCATTGTATGCTCGGCATGCAGGATCAAGCAGGTGTCAAAGATTTGGGCTAAAAAGGGGTCCGGCTCCTGCTCATTCATCATGTAGAGGAAGTTGGCAGCATAGCTCAAATCATCCCGAGGTCGCACCGGGTCATTACCTTTGCGAATATGCTCAAAGGCTGCCACCATCGTTGGGATTTTTGCCAGTAATCGCACCACGGCCCGACGAATATAAATGGGATCATCTAAAGCCCGTCGGGAATAGAACAGTCCTAGAGCTGCGGCTGACGCCTGTAGGGCATCCATCGGGTGACCGCTTTCGGGAAAACACTTCATCATGTCTCGGATGCGATATTTGATGCGGCGATGATGGGTGATTTCTTCTTGAAAAGCGTCTAGATCATCCGATTTGGGAAATTCCCCCCAAATCAATAGATAGGCCGTTTCCAGGAAGCTGCTGTTGTCTGCGAGGGCTTCAATGGGAACACCGCGATACTCCAACTTACCGACTTGGCCATTCACAAAGCTGATCTGGGATTGAGCAGCAGGAATTCCTTCTAAACCGGGTTGAAATTCACAAGCGACCATAGTGTCTCTCAGATGAAGGTGAATAGATCGCCAACTGCCTGGAAGCACTGAGGGGGAGCCGGGCAGGGCGAAGGAGGGTATGGGCTCTAAAACAGCAATTTTGGAGCAGTCAACCAAAACAGGGTGCTTTGCCCTACAGGGTTGTGATGCTCAGGCAGGAGTAGTCCAATCATACCAGCCTTCTTCACAACCAGTTGCTGACGGGGTTGTCCCCAAACTAAAATCTCCGCCCATGTGCTCAGATTCGGTTCATGCCCGACCAAGGCTAAATGAGTCAAACCTGGGTTTCGCCAATCCTGTAGCCATTGGAGCCAGTCTGGCCAGTTGCCGTCGGGACTTAATAAATCGGAGACATGGATGCGGGGGACTAATCCTTGGTGTTGGAGAATCTCAGCGGTTTGATGGGCACGGACTAGCGGACTGGTCTGCAAATCATCAAAATGGATTCCTAGCGTTTGTAGTCGCTGGGCCACTTTCTGGGTTTTCTGTCGACCTTTAGCGGTTAAGGCCCGCTGCTGATCAGGGAGATGGGGCTGTCGCTCTTCGGCAATTCCATGACGAATGAGATAGAGCTTCAGGGGCGGTGCCATTAGGTCCAGTCTTCTTTTTTATTCGTCCGTACGGTGTAAATTTTCTGGGTAGCGTGGATTTCACGGGTCTTCTCAAAAAGTTGGTCTTCGGTGACATCCCATTTTTCGAGTAATTTATCCAGATCCTTTTGGATGTCACGACTCCCCGGAAATCCGGCATAGCGAATGCGGAGTCGGGCCAGTTCAGCCCAGTTCAGTGCATTGGGTTCTTCCCGGAGCAGGCGATTTAGGGTGTTGCGATCGCGATCTTGTTGAGGATGACGTTGATCCTTAAGACTGTTCTCTGGCGGCATAGGATATCAACCGAATATGACCAATGAAGGATTTAAGTTTACCAGTGCACTAGTGGAGCCTTCCCGGATCTTAAAAAAATAATTCGGAACGCTGGATCCCGGATGAAGCAGCTTAGACTAATTTACTTCTAGCAACCCCTGTGGCAAGCGACTCAAGTTCTGCTGCATTTCGATAGTCCTACCCCCAACGTGGAATTTGATATGACGTCCCAACCTAGCCAACGCCCCCAACGTCCCTACTTTTCGTCAGGCCCTTGCTCCAAGCGCCCTGGTTGGAGTCTGGAAGCTCTTAATAATGCGTTGGTGGGCCGCTCCCATCGGTCTGGTCCGGGCAAAGCCCGCCTGAAAGAGGTGATTGATCGGACCAAATCTACTCTCGGTATTCCTGAAGACTATCTCTGCGGCATTGTCCCCGCCTCCGATACGGGTGCGGTAGAAATCGCCATGTGGTCCCTCCTCGGTGCTCGCGGTGTAGAGATGGTGGCTTGGGAAAGCTTTGGGTCTGGCTGGGTGACGGATGTACAAAAGCAGTTAAAACTGTCGGATTGCCGAATCACCAAGGCCGAATATGGCCATTTGCCGGATCTGTCGCAACTGGATTGCGATCGCGACATCGTATTCACCTGGAATGGCACCACCTCCGGGGTCAAAGTTCCCAACGGCGACTGGATTCCAGATAATCGTCAGGGCCTCACGATTGCAGATGCCACGTCCGCCACCTTTGCCATGGATATTCCCTGGGCCAAGCTGGATGTGGTCACTTGGTCCTGGCAAAAGGTAATGGGTGGAGAAGCGGCCCACGGCATGTTGGTTTTGAGCCCTCGGGCAGTCGAGCGATTGGAGTCCTATTCACCTGCATGGCCACTTCCCAAGATTTTTCAGTTAACGAAAAAAGGCAAGCTGAATGCAGCGATTTTCACTGGTGCAACCATCAACACTCCTTCTATGCTCTGTGTCGAAGATGCTTTGGATGGACTGAAATGGGCTGAGAGCCTGGGTGGAGTCTCGGCATTGATCGCGCGTTCTCAAGCAAACCTGACTGCAATCACTAACTGGGTTGACCGCACAGATTGGGTGGATTTCCTCGCCGTCGATCCGGCTACTCGCTCCAATACGTCTATTTGTCTTAAAATCGTGGATCCTTGGTATACGGCTCTCTCTGCCGAAGATCAGGCCAAAGGAGCAAAGCAATTAGCGACCTTGCTAGATAAGGAGGGAGTTGCTTATGATATCGGGTCTTATCGTGATGCGCCCCCAGGACTGAGAATTTGGGGCGGAGCCACAGTCGATACAGCGGATCTGGAAGCCTTGACGCCTTGGTTAGACTGGGCTTACGAACAGATGAAGGCTAGCCACGGTTAATCTGGCGCGGCTGTCTGCTCGTTTTCTACTATCTGTACAAATTCGGATATGGGAGTGTTGTGTCAGTCCAATGCTCCCATCTTTCAAGGAATATCAATTGATAATCCTGACTTTCCAGCAAAAATTTGCTGAAGGCTATTGATAAGGCGAGTCCTCTCTGGGGGCGTCAATTCAAAGTGAAGGTCATAGTGATGATATCCATCCAGAGATATAGCTGTCTTTTCATCCAACGTGGCTGTCATCAAATTGTGAGTTACAGATATTGTCAAATCATCGACGTGACTCACTAGCTGGTCAACGATCATCACCTCAATATGCTCAGAATGAGGAAATCTTGAGAGGGAAAAACAATAATTCTTGGCCTCATCAAAGCAGTAAACGTAGGCCATGTCGTAGTCTGTATCGTAAGGTGAAGCTGAAATCTGGACGACTAGCGCCATCTTTTTATCAGTCATTGCTGGGAAAAGTAAGGGGTGTCAGTCTCTAGAACTTCACTTGATATCCACTAGACTGCCGACTTTCCCATCTTTGAGCGTTACGAGAATGCGATAAGAAGAATTCTTTTGTTTCCAGACGTAAGTCGTTTCTGTGGAGGGTTGTCCTGGAAACTTCTTTACCTTGCCGGGACTGCCCATAATTTTCTTGACGTCTTCATAGGACATATCTAACTTGAGCTGTTTGTATTTCTCCTGACTAACCAGCTCTTTATTTTGGCAGCTGATCAGGAGTAAGGAAGCAAATATCAGACTGCCAAGATACGTGAGACGGTTGTGTTGGGCCATTGTTGCTCGCTGTGATGGAAATAGGGCTGTGAAAGTGACGAAATGCCATAGGCTGAGCCTATTGTTCCCCATAACAGTTTTTCCTTTGACCCATTTGCGCGAGCAGCGAGATGCTGGGTTGGATGAGGAATCGTGTGGAAAGTCTTGTATATCACGGATAAAGCCTTGTAAATCCGTACAATAGGGTCATGACTCCCACCTCTACTTCCCCAGCACCCGCTGCACTTCAGTCTTCTGCAAGCGCAAACTCCAAGCCCACCCTGGTTTTGGTTGACGGACATTCCCTGGCCTTTCGGGCTTACTATGCCTTTGCCAAAGGCCGAGAAGGTGGATTACGAACCTCCACAGGGATTCCCACGAGTGTCTGTTATGGGTTTCTTAAGAACCTACTGGATTTACTGAAGACCGAGAAACCCCATTATTTAGCCATTGCCTTTGACTTGGGGGGACCGACCTTTCGCCATAAAGCCGATGAAACCTATAAAGCCAACCGAGCCGAAACCCCCGAAGACTTCATCCCAGATCTAGAAAATTTGCAAGAGCTTTTGACCGCTATGGATTTGCCCATTGTGGTTGAGCCGGGGTATGAAGCGGATGATGTGCTAGGCACGTTGGCCTATCAGGCGAGTCAGCAAGGATTTAAGGTGAAGATCCTCAGCGGTGATCGCGATTTATTTCAGCTGGTTCAGCCTGACGATCGGGTTCGCATTCTCTATATGAGCAATATTTATAGTGCTGCCTCTCGGAGTGGAGCCCCACCAGGGTCCTTTGGCCCCACCGAAGTCCAGGAAAAGATGGGCGTTACCGTTGAGCAGATTGTCGATTATAAAGCCCTCTGTGGAGACTCGTCCGATAATATTCCGGGGGTGAAGGGGATTGGCGATAAAACTGCCGTTAAGCTGCTGACGGAGTACGGCACCCTCGACAACATCTATGCCTCGGTTGACCAGATTAAAGGAGCCGTTCAGAAAAAACTGATCACGGGCAAAGAGGCTGCCTATCATTCTCAATTTATGGCTCGCATTGTTTTGGACGTGCCTTTAAAGGTGGGGCCAAAAGACTTTGAACTCAAAGGTTTCACCTCGGATAAGGTGTCTCCTGTGCTGGAGAAGCTAGAATTTCAGTCTTTCCTGCGCCAAATTAACCAGCTACAAAAGCAGTTTGGGGGAGAAGCCATCGCCCCACCTGCCCCTACTGCATCTCCGGTTACAGACGATGGAGATGACACCTGGTTTTTTAGTGCTGAAGATACTGAGGCTGTCCAAACGCCGCCACCCCCTCAATTGGTTCCTCGAATTGTGGATACGCCTGCCAAGTTGAAAGAGTTAATCACGATTTTGGAATCGTGCACCGATGGCAATCAACCTGTGGCTTGGGATACGGAAACCGATAGCCTTTCCCCCCGAGATGCTCATCTCGTCGGTATTGGCTGTTGTTGGCAGGGGGAGGAACAGGCGATTGCCTATATCCCGGTTGGCCATAAAGAGGGCGACAACTTAGATCTTGAGACAGCCCTGGAAGGGTTACGCCCCATTCTAGAAAGTGATGTCTATCCCAAGGTGCTCCAAAATGCCAAATTTGATCGATTAGTGTTTCAGTTCCAGGGAATTCAGCTTCAGGGCGTTGTTTTTGACACGATGCTGGCTAATTATGTGCTAAATCCCGAACGTAGCCATAACCTGACGGATCTCTCTCGAAATTATCTGCAAATAACGGCAAAAAGCTATAAGGAATTGGTCAAAAAAGGGCAAACCATTGCCGACTTGTCCATTACCCAAGTAGCAGAATATTGTGGATTAGATGTATTCACCACCTATCAGCTAAGAGAGAAGCTGGAAGCTGAACTGGCTGCGATTCCCTCATTGCATGGCCTATTTCAGGAAGTAGAGCTGCCTTTGGAAGCGGTGTTGGCGGTGATGGAAACATCAGGCGTTCGCATTGACCAAGAGTATTTGCAAACCCTCTCTACCCAATTAGAGGCTGATCTCCAGCGATTGGAGGCCGGGGCGTATGAGCTAGCCGGAGAAATCTTCAATTTAGGCTCCCCTAAGCAGTTGAGTGAAATCCTGTTTGGCCGCCTAGAGCTGGATGTTAAGAAGTCCCGCAAGACCAAGCTGGGCTACTCTACGGATGCCGCCACTTTGGAAAAACTGCAGGGTGATCATCCGATTATCGATGTGCTGTTGGAGTATCGAACCTTAGCTAAACTCAAATCCACCTATGTGGATGCGTTGCCGATGCTGGTTAGGGACGATACCCACCGCATCCATACGGACTTTAATCAGGCGGTGACTGCGACGGGACGCCTGTCTTCCTCGAATCCCAACTTGCAGAATATTCCCATTCGGACTGAATTTAGCCGTCAAATCCGAGCCGCATTTATTCCCGAATCGAGCTGGATCCTGATGGCAGCGGATTATTCCCAAATTGAGCTGCGGATTCTTGCCCACCTCAGCCAAGAGCCACGGCTATTAGAGGCTTATCGGAATGGTCAGGATGTTCACACTCTGACGGCCCAATTGCTGTTGGAAAAAGATCAGATTGCAGCCGAGGAACGACGATTAGCGAAGATTATCAACTTTGGTGTTATCTATGGCATGGGCCCCCATCGGTTTGCCCGTGAGGCTGGGGTTAAATATAGCGAGGCCAAAGACTTTATTCAGCGGTTCTATGATCGCTATCCAGAGGTTTTTGCCTATTTGCAGCGGATGGAGCGAGAAGCGGTGAGCCAAGGTTATGTGGAAACGATTCTTGGACGCCGACGCTATTTTGAGTTTGATAGTCGGGGCTTGAAAAAATATCGCGGTAAAGCTCTAGAAGAGTTAGCAGAAGTCGATCTCAGCGATATCAAAATGAGTAGCTATGATCGAGGTCTGCTGCGGGCAGCAGCCAATGCTCCCATCCAAGGGTCTAGTGCTGACCTAATTAAAATTGCCATGGTTCAACTCCAGGCTGCTCTTGAACCCTATAAGAGTCGACTGCTGATGCAGGTTCATGATGAATTAGTGTTGGAAGTCCCTGTGGATGAAGTGGACGATGTGCGATCGCAAATCAAAACCACAATGGAGACGGCACTCCCCCTCAGTATTCCCCTGGTAGCTGAAGTACATACTGGAGCTAACTGGATGGAGGCTAAATAGGCCATAGTCCTGTTCACAAGCTCAAAAACCTTTACACCTTGGGTTCACGGTTGAACTTCCATGAGGTCTGACAGTAGATCTCATGTTTGAAGCCTTGGACCCTGTTTGCCTAACTTCCTGTTACGACCTGTTTGAAAATTGGTGAGTCCACAGCTATGGCATCTCTCTGTTGATACTCCTCTAATGTAAATGAGTCCACTTGAATGGTATTGCTACGTGAGATTTCCGCTTTTTGGAGAGATCTGGCTTCTTGAGTGTTGATGATTCCTTCCTCAAGGGCTTTATCGACCAGCTGCGAAGGTTTGGATGGAGGAAGTTGCCCTCTTGCTATGGCATTCTTAATGGTTTTAAGGATAGAGGCTGTCTGCACTGATAAGCGTAAAGCTTCTTCCAGGCGACCCACCGCTTCTTCAGTGTGATTGGGAAGATAAATATCACGAGTGAGTCGATCCCGTTCCGGCCCAGGCATCAATAGGATCTGAGAAACCTGATGCCCCAATTCATCAGATGGCTCTGTTCCAAGGGGACTCAGTCGCCACAGCCCTAAAATGGGGTGGCGCAGGCCAGCACTTAGGATCGGGAGATTATAGATCACGCCTTCAACTGCCTTTTGAATTTGGGAAAAGGCATACTGCATCGGCCAATGCACTAAGGGTAAATCCTTCACCTGTTGTCCTTCAGCTTCAAAGCGCCGGAGTGTTGCTGACCCCAGATACATCCAGGCAAGCATGTCTGCAAAGCGCCCAGTGAGTTTTTCTCGACGCTTCAGAGAACCCCCCAATGACAGCATGGCTAAATCACTGAAGTTAGCAAAGGTCGCTGCAGCCCAGGCTAACTTGCGATAGTACATTGCCGTTTCGCCTTGGACAGGAGAACGAGTGAGCCGCCCTCGCGTCAGGCATAACAGACCAGCCCGAACGCCGTTACGGACGATCAGGCCAAGGTGAGACCAGAAAGCCTGATCAAAGGCAGCTACATCCGACTGCTCTAAGGCTAAAATCTCATCGTAAATATAAGGATGACTGCGAATCGCACCCTGGCCAAATATCATCAGCGATCGCGTCAGAATATTTGCCCCCTCCACGGTAATGGCAATTGGCATGGCCGTGTAGATATTGGCTAATAGGTTTCGTGGCCCTCGACAAATCCCGGCTCCCCCCAGAATATCCATTCCATCCAGTACGACGCGACGAGCTAGTTCTGTGGTTTGGGATTTTGCGATTGCGGATACCACCGCAGGCTGTTCGCCTTGATCTACTGCGCCACAGGTATAGAGGCGGGCCGCATCAATCATGTAAGTGAATCCCCCAATCCGGGCTAGAGGTTCTTCAACCCCTTCAAAGCGGCCAATGGATAAACCAAACTGTTTGCGGACCACAGCATGGGCACCTGCTACGCGAGCCACCAGTTTAGTCACCCCTGTACAAGTGGCTGGGAAGCTAATCCCACGACCCGCTGCCAGGGTCTGCATGATCATTTTCCAACCCTGACCTGCTTGTTCAATGCCACCAATGATCTGCCCAATCGGGACAATGACGTCGTGGCCTTCTAACGGTGAGTTATAGAAGGGGACGCCCATGGGATCGTGGCGACGGTTATGAATGACGCCAGATGTTTCGGTCGGTATCAGAGCACAGGTAATACCAGGGTGTTCCCCTTTACCCAGAAGATTGTTAGGGTCGTGAAGTTGGAAGGCAAGGCCAAGGATGGTTGCAATGGCACCCAGGGTAATATAGCGCTTGTTCCAATTGAGTTTGAGGTAGAGCTGATCATCCTCCCCCTTAAACACCACTCCACTAGACGTAATGCTGGCCGCATCTGATCCAGCTTTGGGTTCCGTGAGGGCAAAGCAGGGGATCTCTTCACCCCTGGCTAAGCGAGGTAAATAGTGATGTCTCTGCTCCTTGGTGCCATAGCGAAGTAGAAGTTTAGCAGGCCCCAGAGAGTTGGTAACGCCAACTGTCGCCACATGGGTAAAGGAGCGGGAGGCCAGTTTGGCCATTACAGCACTATAGGCCAGATTCGAGAAGCCCAGCCCTCCGTATTCTTCGGGAATCATCATGCCAAAGAACCGCTCTTGTTTGAGATAAGTCCAGACGTCGGGCGGAAGATCCTGGCGCTGATAGATTTCCCAGTCACTGGCCATCCGGCAGACTTGCTCAACAGGGCCATCTAGAAAAGCTTGGATATCAAGGGTGAGTTGGGGATAAGGTTCGTTAAGGATGCGTTCAAAATTGGGTTTCCCGGCGAAAAATTCACCATCGACCCAGACGTTCCCCGCTTCGATTGCAGCTTTCTCCGTCTCTGAAATTTTGGGAAAGATTTTGAGATTTTGGAGTGTTTTTACGACGAAGGACGTGAGTAGTTTTTGGCGAAGCCAAGGGACATTGAACACCAGCGCTACGACGAGAAACAGACTCCATATCCAGATTGGTGGATGGCTGAGGCTGAGGACTGCAGCAGCGAATAGCGACCAGCCCCACAGTGGGACACCGATATATCCCAATAGGATGATTAGGGAGAGGGTGGCGAGTGCGATGATCTCCGGTCGGCCATCCGCCATCACAGTATTGATAACAGTCATAACAACCTCCATGGCAACAGACGAATATTTGATTTAGGACAATCGGCATATCCAGTTGGAGAATTGGACTAGAGAGTTGAGCCGTTTAGCCCTGCATTGCCCCCCCGGCCCCCCAACTTTGGGGGGAGTATGAAGTCTGGAGTTTTACCCTGTATGTGCTGCACGCCTTAATGAGAGCACTCAGAGAGAAGGAAAAGCGAAGTCTCAGGTCTATGCATCTTTCCCCCCAGGATTGGGGGGGTAGGGGGCCAGTGCAAAGCATTGAGCATAGACAGCAAAACAACTACAACATCAAGTTTTCAAAGACACCTGCAGCACCCATGCCGCCTCCAACACACATAGTCACCAGACCATAGCGAATGCCCCGACGCTTCATCTCATGCAGTAGGGTGGCAGTCAATTTTGCTCCTGTGCAGCCCAATGGGTGACCAAGTGCGATCGCACCACCATTCACATTGACAATGCCTTCATCCAAACCTAGCTTTCGCATAACCGCTAAGGCCTGGGCCGCAAAGGCTTCATTCAGCTCAATCAAGCCAATATCACTGAGGGATAACCCCACCTGCTTCAGTACCTTGGGTACTGCCTCCACTGGACCCATACCCATCAGTTCCGGTGGTACCCCTACCACGGAGTAGCCCAGCATTCGGCCTAGCGGTGCAAGGGCCAATTCTCTGACCTTACGCTCACTCATTACAACTGTTGCTGCTGCCCCATCCGACATTTGGGAAGAGGTGCCCGCCGTGACGGTACCATCGACCTTAAAGACCGGCTTGAGCTGAGCTAAGGCTTCAAGGCTGGTGTCAGCACGGGGGCCTTCATCGACGTCGAACACGGTTTGGGTGGTGTGGAGTTGTCCTTCTACTAAGGTGGTTGCCTTGACCATAAAGGGAATAATCTCGTCTTTGAACCGTCCCTTCTCAAGGGCAGCCAGGGCTTTTTGATGCGATCGCAAGGCAAAAGCATCCTGATCAGTTCTAGAAATCTGGAATTCTTCGGCCACATTCTCTGCCGTTAGCCCCATCGATAAATAGGCTTCAGGAATCTCAGACAGTAGATCTGGATTGGGCGTCAGGTAATGTCCCCCCATCGGGATCAGACTCATAGATTCAGCTCCCCCAGCCACGATCACCTCTGCCTGACCTGTCATAATCGCTTGCGTGGCCATAACAATGGTTTGTAACCCCGACGAACAAAAGCGATTCACGGTGCAGCCAGCAACGGAGTGGGGAAGCCCTGCCCGCAGGGCAATCACGCGCCCCAAGTTGAACCCCTGTTCAGCTTCAGGGAAGGAACAGCCGATTATCAGATCATCAACTTGATCGATCTCAAGTTTGGGGACGGTATCTAGTGCGCCCTTAACAGCAACGGCACCCAAGTCATCGGGGCGGCTATGGTGCAGTGCACCTTTGGGGGCTTTGCCAACGGCAGTGCGGACACTACTGACGATATATGCGTTATTCATTTGATGTACCTCGTCTCTTGTGAGGGCTAAGGTTGAGTCTCCTAATTCCGTAAAGACTTTTTCGTTTTCAACGTATGCAGAATCCGTTCCTGAGTTTTCTTCTCTGAGAACAGGGGTAAGAACATGTCACGTTCTAAGCCCAGCAGATAATCATCAGAGACCAACGTTGGTGCTGACAGATCACCGCCTGTCAATACATAGGCCAACCGATTGGCGAGGAAGCGATCATAGTCAGAGATATAGCCTCCTTGCTGCATCTGGTAGGCCGCCGTTTCAAACAGGGCGCGGGCTGGTTTGCCCAACACCTGGATTGCATTGCGTTTGGGTGGGGGGACGTAGCTCTCATGATCTAGGCGCAACACTTCTTCCTTGGCGACGTACAAACGGCGATCGCTATTCATAACAATCTGAGCTGTTGGAGGTAAATATCCCCACGCTTGAGCTTCATGGGCGCTGCTTGCCACCTTTGCCATACCAATATGCTCAAAAGCCTGCTTTAAAAACGGCTGAATATCTCTGGGGGCATCACTGGCAGCCTGTTCAGCAGCCCAAGTCGCCATGGTCATAATGCCACCTGCACCGGGGATAAGACCGACGCTGAGTTCCACCAAACCAATGTAGGTCTCAGCCGCTACCACCACATGGGGAGAAGCCATCACCAGCTCACAGCCACCCCCTAAGATTCGCCCTCGAATCGCTGCCACAATCGGCTTGGGAAAATAGTGAATTCGCAGCATCAGGGCCTGAAACTGATCGAGGAGATGGGCAATGGCACCATGCTCACAATCTGTAAAGACATTGACCTTGTCTTGGTGCGAGAACTTGATCATGTCTGCTAGGTTGGCCCCAGCAGAAAAATGCTCCCCGTCATTACCAATCACCAAGCCGCGATAGTCGCCCGCCTCAACGATATCTAAGGCTTCTGAGAAACCGTCTACTACCACTTGACCGAGGGTATTGCCCTTAGAGCGAAACTCAAACAGCGTTACACCATCGCCAATATCAAGCAAAGCCGCCTCGGCGTTCTGCCACAGTGTTCGGGCTGGATCAGTCTTGAACTGGGCCACCGTCAATTCATCTTGAGGCCCTTCCGTGGGTAGATAGCCATGCAGGGGTTGATAGACAAACCGCTCCCCGTTAGGACCAATGTTTTGATAGAAGCTATCAATCTCGGCAAGCTGCATTTTCTCTACCCACTGGGGTACAACAATCCCGGCGGCCTGCATATCTTGGATCACCTGACTGAAACCAATTGCATCCCAGATTTCAAAGGGACCCAACTGCCAACCAAATCCCCAGCGCATAGCCTGATCAATGTCGAGGGGATGATCGGCAATTTCAGGAATCCGATGGGCACTGTAGCTCAAGATCTTCAGCATCATTTGCCGGAAAAATGTTCCCGCTCGACCGGAATCTTGATAGAGGGTTCGCAGGCGTTCGGGAAGGGGTTTTATTTTGGCAATGGCCTTCCAGTTCCTTAGATGCAGAGACTGGGCCTTTTCGTATGCCAGGGTCTGTGGGTTAACGGAGAGAATATGTTTACCCACTTTTTGATAGAAGCCCTGACCCGTTTTGGACCCGAGATGTCCTGCCTCAACTAAGCGCCTCAGAATCTCTGGCACCTGGAAAACATCACGATTTTCATCGTCGGGGATGGCAGGATAGAGATTTTCAGCTACATACAGTAAGGTATCGAGACCCACAATATCTGCAGTTCGGAAGGTTGCAGATTTAGGACGACCCACCAGGGTTCCTGTGAGCGTATCAATTTCTTCAATGGTGTACCCCTGTTCCGTAAAGGCTCGGATGCCTAACATACTGATAAACACACCAATCCGATTGCCGATAAAGTTAGGGGTATCTTTGGCGACCACGACCCCTTTCCCCAGATGGAGATGTCCAAACCACTTCAGCCGCTCCACAATTTGTGGATCCGTTTCTATGGTGGGAATCAGTTCCAAGAGCTTCAGGTAACGCGGAGGATTAAAAAAGTGTGTTCCTAGAAATCGTCGTCGGAACGAATCGGAGCGACCTGCAGTAATCGCTTGAATGGATAACCCACTGGTATTGGTTGACACCACTGCATCATCGCGAATGTGGCCTTCTAAACGGGCCATCAGCTGTTGCTTGACCTCTAACTTTTCGACTACCGCCTCAATCACCCAATCCACATGGGTTAGGCGATGCCAGTCATCCTCAAAGTTGCCCAGAAGAACGCGGCGGGCTGTTTTTTCGGTAAAGAAAATCGGCGGTTTTTGCTGCAGACCTTTTTTGAAAGCAGCTTCTACAATCGCGTTTTTATGGACGCCAGGCCCAGGCAGATCCAGGAGATAAACCACTAAACCTGCATTGGCGAGATGGGCGGCAATTTGAGTGCCCATCACCCCTGCACCGAGAACAGCAGCGGTCCGAAATGGTTTCAACATAACAGCAAACCTCCATAAATTAGGAAGGAATAAATCCCTAAGAAGCTTCCAACCTCAGCGATGCAGATGTTGGTGGAATAGTGGGAGAAACTGGCTGGGTTATCGCAGGCACAACAGCGCCATATAGTGCTTCAATCTCCTCAGCAAAGGCCGCACAGGTGGCCTCCCGATCGGGTTGTCGAGAGGATGTCAGTAATCCATGCCTAACAGTGAGTGTTTCAGGTATCAGACGAAAGCGTTTCACCCTTGACCACACCGGGAGTTTCTGATTAGCCGCATCGACCAGTAATTGATATTCAGCGATAATCTGCGGATGGTCTACGATCTCGTTGAGAGGAAGATGGACCCCCAGCTTCTTTGCCAGTCTGTGCAGTCTCCGTCGATTGGGGAAAATCAGCAGACCACAGTAAGGGCGCTGGTTACCCACCGCCAAAGCCCAGTCTACTAACGAGGATTGCACGAGATGATGCTCAATACGTTCAGGGGCCACATACTTGCCAGTTGATAACTTAAAAAGACTTTTTTTCTGACCGGTAATGGTCAAGAACCCTTCATCGGTTATCTCCCCATAGTCGCCGGTATGAAACCAACCTTCTGCGTCAATGGCTTCTTGGGTTGCCACTGGATTGTTGTAATAGCCTTTCATCACATAGGGCGCTTTAGCCAAGACTTCGCCATCGGGTGCGATCTCAATTTCAACACCAGGAATAG
This sequence comes from Acaryochloris marina MBIC11017, assembly GCF_000018105.1. Taxonomy (GTDB): domain Bacteria; phylum Cyanobacteriota; class Cyanobacteriia; order Thermosynechococcales; family Thermosynechococcaceae; genus Acaryochloris; species Acaryochloris marina. Next base: position 2,139,907 of record NC_009925.1, on the reverse strand, counting down.
GCACTCCTACCGTGCCAGCTCGATTCAGTTCCCCGCGATTCACACAAAGCACAGCACTCGTTTGCGTAAGGCCATACCCTTGTAGGACCGGAATCCCTGCAGCAGACAAAACGGTAGCTAACTCTGACTTGAGGGCAGCCCCCCCACAGAGGAGATACCTAAGCCGTCCCCCAAACCCGTTGCGCCACTGGCGATACACTAACTGGTCTGCTAGTTTAAGTTTCCAATCATAGAGTCCATGCGACTGGCAACCCAATTGGTATCTATGCGCTAGATCGATCGCCCACTGGAAAATCATCTGCTGGAAATGGGGCAGGTGATGGCCTCGCTCCAGAATCTTTTGATAGACCTTTTCTAAAAGGCGGGGCACGGTCGATAAGATAGTGGGCCTGATCTCCCGAATATGCTTGACGATTCGTTGGGGAGTCGTGAAATAAACAGTGTGGCCATGGTTCAGGTGCCCATACAGCATGACGCGAGCAAAAACATGGGTGAGTGGCAGAAAAGAAAGGACTGTTTCTTGGGGGCCAGTTCGAAGACCCGGCATAATGCTAAACGCGGCCAGTGCATCCCCTGCCAAATTTTCATGGGTGAGCATTACCCCTTTTGGAAGTTCGCACAGGTAGGGAGCACCATGCTGTAGCCGCTGTCTAAGGGATGTCACTGCCTGAAAAATGGGTAATACCTGGCTTCTAAAGGCCTGACAACGTCCCGTCGCACCAGCAACATAAACTATGGTGGCCACATCTTCAGGTGAAATCTCAGCTCGCAACCGCTTCCGGGATTGGTCTGATAATTGCTCTTGTCCCCATATCCGCAAGGAAGGCAAAGACACAAGTTGAATGCTATCTGGAAGAGTAGTCTGAAGCTCTATCGAAGAATCCTCGCCGAATTTGGAGTCTATGCCATTGGCAACAATAACGAATTTCAGCGTAGATAGCTCATGTAGGCAAGGAGCAATGTGCTGCAGCACCTGTAAATCAGACAGCATAAGGGCTTTTGCACCACTATGCTGCATAATAAACACCATATTTTCTGGGGTTTCACCCATATAAATAGGGACGTTAATCAGGTGGGCCAACAAACTGCCCATATCAGCCAGGCAGAAGTTGACATCACTGTGCATGAGTACGGCCATGCGATCTCCAGCCTCTAGCCCAAGTTCTTTTAGACCCAAAGCGATTTCTTCTGTGGTTGTACGGAATGCCTGTGATGAGACAGGTTCCCAGCCTTCTTTCGTCCAATGATTAAAAGCTTGGGCGTTCGGATGACGCTCGCAGGCTTCATCGAGTAGTGACGGTAGGGTTCGTCCCAAGAGCCCCTGTTCAGACTGCGGGAGTGGGCAGTAAATCTCATGGGGTGTAAACATGATCAGCTAGAGTCGCTAATGACGACTCTCTCTCACAAACGGCGCTGGTTCTCCTCAACCATTTCGCGCTTTCATTGATGTGAGATGGCTTCTGACAAAGCTACGCGGTGTAATTGTTACTCCTGCAGCAACAAGGAGCGTGAGCGATGCTGAAGCACTGCTTGAATAATTCTGAATAGCATCAATACAGCGCGTTCATTGAATTGGAACCTTAAAACATGCTCTAGTGGCGTTGAATGACAATTTTTAAGGTACAATCGCAGTATAGCATATATCTATACATATGGCCCAGAACCAGCTTTGTATAAGAATTCCAGAGCATGAACTAAAAATATTAGACCGCTATGCGAAAAAGACACAACGGACCAAGACCGATATCATTCGTGAATTCATTCGCTCTTTGGAAGAGACCACAAAAGGCTAACTATATGCCTATAAGCTGTCGGTCCTTGTTTTTCTCAAAAGAAGTTAGCTGTTGACGGAGCCATTGGCTCATATCAGCGAGTACTGTTTGGGCATCCAGATCAGCGTGTAAGTCGTGAAAGGCTCCTGGATATTCCAGATGTTGTTTGGTCTTGCTTCCGACCTTTTGAAAAAAGGCTACGCTCTCGGAGAGAGAAGCGGTCTGATCGTTGCTGCCATGGAGCATCAACAGCGGTAGACGGAGATTCGCTGCGTGGGCTTGTAATTCGGCTTGAATGCGGAGAAATTCAGTGGCTAACCGAGCTGTTCCTTGCGTGTGCTGCAGTGAATCCTGAGAATGATCTAGCAGGACGGCTGGATTTCGAGAATTGCTTTCTGGATCGATCCCAGTATTCAGTGAAAACCGTGGCCATAGCTTTGATAGAAGACGTGCTATCGCTAGCTTCCAAGGTGAAATACCGACAACTCTCATGGGTAGACCGGATATCATCATGCCCATCAATCGCTGGGGGGAATGTAGGACGTAATCCAGAACAATCAAACCCCCTAAACTATGTCCCCAGGCAAAGATAGGAAGGTCAGGGTTTCGGTGCTTAACGAATTGCAGGAAGATGTGGAAATCAGCTCTAAACTCTGACCAATGGTTGATATAGCCTCGCTGCCCAGAAGAGTGACCATGCCCTCGTAGATCTAGGCCATATACAGCATGGCCCTGGAGAGTTAAAGCATTGACTGCATCGATGAAGGTATTGCTGTGACTGCCAAGACCGTGGACGATTGCTACTACAGCTTGAGGGGAGCGTTCAGGGGACCAAGCCCGATAGTAAAGAGTGTGCTGCTGTGCTCCGACTAAATATCCTGATTGCATCTGCATAAGAAACCTCCTGACTTCAGGTGCAAATCACACCCTCGATTGGTGGCTGCAGGAGCAGTTTATGCTTGTTGAGTGAAAAGCCAATACTATTATAGCGAATGCGTTATGGGCACTGGATTAGAGAGATAGGGGCCCAAGGAAGATGGTGTCGCCATGATAGATACAATCAGAACGATTGCTAATGAATCGATTTGTTTTTAAATCTGTTACAAGGATGATGGTCTGCTCTTTAGTCTGAACCCATTTAAATTGCCACTCAATGCCCTTAAGAGCACTGCCTGCAGACATCTCAGTCCTATTTAATGGGTATGCTATCAGCTAGATATAGAACGGAGAGGGGGGGATTCGAACCCCCGTTAGGTTTGACCCTAAAACAGATTTCGAGTCTGCCGCATTCAACCACTCTGCCACCTCTCCAGGTTGGTGATTTTGGTTTAGTCTAACGCCTATTCTACAGGGGAGAAGCCGGATTTTCACTAAGGGGGAAGGTGGATTCAAAACCGCGATCGCGAGTCCACTGCACTGCCCCATCTCTGGGCGTCCAATAAACTTTGGAGATTCGGCGTTCTAACTGGCTCAAGCTTTCGGCATCAATATTGCGAGACGTGAGAATAAGAACTTGAGGTTGCAAGTGGTGAATCGCTTCTAGATCAACTTTTGTGGACCACCATAGCACTTGCGGCGAGGGGACTTGGGTCGTTTGCAGCCAAGGTAATAATCCTTGATACCGACCCGAAACCATCAGCCAGTTTTGTTGATTGATAGTGAACTGCAACAGAGTCGGTTGGTGACGCAAGACGCTAATTTGAGTTTGGTCTTGAACCAGTTGCTCACCGACTTGAAGGAAACGTAGCTTTCCCGGTTGGACCTGAGATCCAAGAAGTTGCTCTTGTAGTGCGGTGTTGTTGGTTAAAGAGATGGGAATCAACTTCTTTAGGGAGACCTGCTGGAGTAACGCGGGCCATCCGTCTCTCCAGCGAGATCGTAAGTCTGTGGCTAAGGCCAGATCCACTTGATCAATGCCCTGGCGTTGCAAAAAAGGAACGAGGGTTTGTGATGCGGTGTTGCGATCGCCACTATTCAATACCAGTGTCGATCCGGGTTGCTGGATCACCATCATCGGTGGTGTGGCTCGGTCAAAAATCGTGATTTGGAAGCGATAGACTTGATAATGCCAAATGGGCAGGATGATGATGCCTAAGGCCAAGGTTATCAATAGCGGTAAACGTTGCTTCCAAACGGGTAAGAGCCATGCCGATACCAGCAGCCCATAGAGCAGTACCAATTGCCAAATGGAGAGGGTCCCGAGGGTTAAGGAGGCTCCCGGTAACAGGCTGATCTGAGTGACCAGCCAAATCAGCCCTTGGGTAGGTATCGCCAGCAGCCAAGCCAATAGCCCCCCTGCCAAAGGCCACATTACCGCTACGATACCGCTGCAAAATCCACCTGCTGTTAGCAGAATCAACAGCGGCGTTGTGCAAATATTGGCCAGCAAACAATAAATCGGGGCGATTCCAAACTGATAGAGCTGTAAGGGCAAGGTCCACAGCATAGCGGCAATGGGCACTGCGAATAAGGATGAGATCGCAGGCGGTAACCAATCTAGTTTCTGGGTTAAGGGTGGCACCGTCACGATCAGCCCCAATGTCGCTAAAAAGCTGAGTTGAAATCCTAAATCCCAGATCCATTGGGGCTGGATGACGAGCAGTCCAACGGCCACTACCAGCAATACGCCAACTGGATTTAACTTACGGTTGGCCGTAACGGCTGCCAAACCTGCCATGCCCATTAAAACCGCACGGGAAACCGAGGGCTCAAATCCGCTTAAGAAGATAAAAATGATGAGTCCGATCAGCCCACTGATCAGTTGAGTTCGGGACGAAAGGCGACCTGTGACCTTTAGCAGTCCCGCGAGAATGATGGAAACATGGAACCCTGAAGCGGCTAGTGTATGAGCTAAACCAACTTTGACAAAGCGATTGCGTAGGTTGAACGGTAAATCGACCCGACGATGGCCTAAGACCATAGCGCTGACTAATGCACCTTTTTCAGGTCCCAGGAATCGGGCATGCGATCGCACAATTCGCTGCCGCACAGCCCAGCCACCCCAAGTGCCTCCAGACTGCTTGACCGTAACGGTTTTACCTCGCAAACCTGCGAAAATACCAGAGCGGGTCAGATAATCTTCAAAATCAAAGCCTTGGGGGGTAGCGGAACGGCGAGGTTTGTAAAGATAGCCAGACACTTCTACCCGTTGCCCCGGATGTAGTTTTTGTCCCTGCTTTGGAGGTAAGGATACATAAAGTAAGCCACGAACCGTTTTTTGAGTTGGCTTTGCCTCTAGTTTTAACGCCTGAAGCTGAAACTGAACGGTTTGACTGCGTGTCAAGCGAGGCATGGTTTCGACTTTGCCTGTAACCGTCACTAGCGATCGCGAGACTTCAGGGACGATTCGACTGATATCTCTTGAGCCTGGGGTTGGGGTGCGGACGGAGAAATATAGGCTAGCAAACAGCGCACATGCCAAAGCCAATAACCAAAAGGCCACTCTTGGGCCTCGTCGCCAGGGGTACAAAAGAGGCCAGGGAACTCGCAAACTGATAACTCGCATTCCCATCAGTCCTAGCCCTAAGCCAATCAACCCCAGCCAGCTATAAGGATGAGCCGTGGAGAGTAAGCCGACTATCCAAGCGATGCAGAGAATGGCCCCATTCAACGCCTGCATTTAGATTTCAAATGGCTGAAGATCATCCCAGTTATATAGGTGACGGTCCTCACCATTACGAACTAACCGTTGCCGTAGTTTGGGATAGTCACAGATGTCTACAGGGCGTCGTTCTCCCCCCATCAAATAGACCAAGTCTTGGTCAAAAGGATTAAACAAACTATGGGGTTGGGAAGGGGCTGTAAACCCCATAAAGTCGCCTGGACCGACTTCATATTCAGATTCACCAATGGTGGCAATCCCTTTTCCCGACAGGATATAAATAAATTCTTCTTCTTGGTGATGGTAGTGAAACTGCGTGGTGTCCCTACCCGGCTCTACTCTGACCAGATGAACTCCCAGCCGTTCAAGTCCCACCCAGTCCCCAATCGATTTTGTGTGTCGAATCGCATTAGCGTTTAAGGGATGTTGAAAACGTTGTTCAAGGGACTCTTGAATAGTGGAGGCTTTGACCAAATGAGGCGTGTGAACCATGGATGCACTCCTGAGTCATGTCTGGTGTCCCCATCCCCTCCTGGGGGGGCTTGGAGAGCAGGGTGAGTTTCCCTAATATCCTACAAACAAAGACTGATTTGGGTGAATTTTGCAAGATTCACCTCTTAATCTCTTCAAAAATCAGCGGTGGCTGAGTTTGTGCCAGTCCCTCAGCAAACCCCACAAAGTATATCCCTAAAGACTCTAATCGCTTGGCCTCTTATTGATGCAACTTCCTCTTCGTGGGATGTCCCTGAATGTCTATCGTTAGCTTTAACCCTTTGAAGTAAAAATCCACAATAAATTTTTCAATGGGAAACTGCCAATCACAGATATGGCTCAATCGCTGTTTTGTCTTCAGACACGGCCCGAGTGAAACTTCGCTGGGAGTCATGTTCTGCCTGAGATAATGAGTTATTTGGGGTTATATGGCTGTTTCACAATCAGTGCATTGCTCTTACTACTGCTAAGGTATCAAGTCTGTTGAGATTAACCTGAATTCTAGGCATTAACCCACCCTCTCTTTGGATACCCCTCTCGAAATGGGGAAGGTCCACTCCATCTTTGTGCTTGGCTGCAAGATTGATGTGGTTTCCTTGCAATAGATAGAGGAAAGGAGGGTGGGCTAAATGATCATGATTCCTTACTAGATTAAAACGACAAGCCGAGTTTCAAGCCCAATAGCGTGTGGACTACTAGTAGGACTAGAGCAGAGCTTCCAATATAAGCATGGGCAGAGCGAAAACTCGTTTCTCCCCAAAAATTGCTGAGAGACAGCACAGCATTAGTCGTCAATAAACCAATCACAGCCGTCCCCGACCAGAAGTGGGGGCTCTCGAAAATTGGCTGTTCCTGCATTACCAAAGACAGCACGCCTCCGGTATATCCCAAAACGATAAACAAAAACATCCAAGGCACCACTTGGGCATGGGCAGCTCGTTTTTTGCTACCGACTTCTTCGTCAGTGGCTAACCGACCTTGCCAGCCTTGCACACCGGCATAGGATCCCATTACAAACACCACAATGCCCATCATGGTGGGGTGTCCCCAATGTACGATCGGCTCAGGCAAGCCTAAGCTTTGAAAAAATCCCGCAATGGGGGCTAGTAGTTCTTCCATCTTTAAAGTGCTCCTTCAAGGCTTCGGCAGTGTTCTTAGGGCAGTGTGATTCCCCTCAATTGGGTAAATACAACCGCTATGACTTCTAAGTGTAATGATTTCTTGCGAACGGTTGGGGCGTAGTGAAAACGGCTCCAACTTGCGACTTCATCAAATGCTTGATCAGTTGAGGGAATCACTGAAGTTAGGATCAGGGCGAGGAAAGCGACTACAATGACGGTGGCTCTCACTTTGGTAAAATTACCCGCAATTATGGCTGTAAAGAAAGGAAGTCTAGTCCGTATCGTTCCCGAAAAATTTGAGAATAGCGTAGAGGCAAAGGCCAGCGATCGCCGCTTGCCGCCCTATGTATTTGAGGGCACCGGAGAAGTACTAGAAATTAAGGGTGATTATGCCCAGATTCAGTTTCGCGTCCCTGTGCCAACGGTTTGGCTCCGGGTTGATCAGCTAGAAGCGGCCTAATCATTTCAACGATTGGTTACGGATTAAGTGCGATCGCAATTTGTCCGACCACAATAGAGGTATGGACCTCACCTGCTTACCGGGAACCCAAGCCCCCCGCGTCACGATTGTGGGAGCGGGCAATGTTGGCAGTACCTTAGGACAGCGCATTGTCGAGAAGAATATTGCTGACGTCGTTCTGCTGGATATTCAAGCTGGTCGCCCTCAAGGATTAGCCCTAGATTTAATGGAAGCACGTGGTGTCGAACACCATGACCGCACCATTATCGGCACAGCAGATTATGCCGATACCCAAAACTCGGATATCATCGTCATTACAGCTGGCATCCCCCGCAAACCAGGCATGAGTCGTGACGATCTGCTCAAGGTGAATGCCCAGATCATTACCGATGTTACTCGCCAAGCAATTGCCCAGTCGCCTAACGCCATTTTGATGGTGGTTACTAATCCTTTAGACGTGATGACCTATCTGGCTTGGCAGGCCAGTGGATTGTCACCAGAACGCGTCATCGGCATGGCAGGTGTTTTAGATGCAGCCCGGTTTGAAACCTTTATTGCCCTAGAACTCAAAGTCTCGATTGCCAATGTTCATGCCATGGTGCTAGGAGGGCATGGTGATCTGATGGTGCCCCTGCCCCGCTATTCCACCGTTAGCGGTATCCCGATCACCGAATTGATGGATGAGGAAACTATTCAGCAATTAGTGGATCGCACTCGCAATGGCGGAGCCGAAATTGTTGGCCTCATGCAGGCCGGTAGCGCCTATTTTGCTCCGGCTTCTTCTGCATCCTTGATGGTGGAATCTATCCTATTTAATCGGTCCCGTATCTTACCGGCTGCCGCTTACCTGGATGGGCAATATGGTCTCTCCGATATTTTCTTGGGCGTTCCCACCTGTTTAAGTCGCCAAGGTGTAACGAGGGTATTGGAACTAGACTTATCTGCTGAGGACTATCAGGCATTGCAGACTTCCGCCCAGGCGGTCCGACAGAATATTGCCACCACAAAAACTTTACTGACTGCCTAGTTATAGCGACCGTTTAAATAGTTGAGAATTCCCTGGGCAATAGCTTGGGCCATTTGTTTACGCCAGGCTGGATTTCTTAGCCTAACAATGTCTTGGGCACCGGTGAGAAACCCCGTTTCGACCAGAATCGCTGGCATGGAGGTTTTGCGAATCACATAGAAGCGGGCCGGACGAACTCGGCGATCCGGCATCCTTAATCTGCGCAAGATGGTGTTGTGCACTGTTCGAGCCAAGCGGGCTCCTAAACGGGCCCCTGGCGCATGATAGGTCTCTAGACCATTCACATCTGGTCGGCTCATGCTAATGGCATTGGCATGGATACTGACAAACGCAGTGGCCCGCACTCTCTCCGCTAACCTCACTCGGGGAGGCAAATCAACATCCACTTCTCGTGTGCGGGTGAGATAAACGACGACGCCCTGACGCTGAAGAATGCGAGAAACTTCTAAGCTAATATCCAAAACCACATTCGTTTCCCGCAAGCCGCCAATGCCGATCGCACCGGGGTCAGGCCCGCCATGGCCAGGATCAATCACGATGACTTTGCGACCTCGAACGGGACGTCCTGTTACAGGAGGAGGAGATTTTGTTGACGAGGGAAATGGATTACTCGGAATACGGGTAATGGGGCGTTGACCGGGTCGGAGGAGGTTGAGGGCAATCGACTGATTTGATAGTCTCTGAACCCCGGTGACTCTGACGTTCGTGCTGGGTTTGGCCGTGATGATAACCGTATTGCGGTCTGATTCTGTAACGGAAATGTCTGACAAAGGGCTGCCAGAGCCTAGTCGTGGTTTTCTTAAGTCATCTGCAAGTTTGGCAGAATTAATCGTAATTTGATAGGCTCTGCCCGACCAGCGGGTTGTATATGAGATCGGTTGATCGGCTTTGACAAGGAGTTGCCGTCCACCCAAGTCTATACGGCGAATCGTATTGATTTGGCTCGTTGAGGCGGTTGGAGCGGTGGAACGATTCGGTGAAACTAAACTGACCGTTGTACCGGGACGGCGAGCTGAACGATTGGCAGAGGGACCACCTTTGGGTAAGAGTACAATCCCACTGAATCGACTAACGCTTGCCATCCAGTCTGGACTGTCTTTGTCTACCTTTAATAGCAGCTCTGCTTCTGAATCAGAAACAGACTTTAAAGTCATGGCTTTGATACCGTGATATCCAGGTGTGAAGGTCTTAGCTAGTTGGGGGGCAATAGTGGTGCCCGAAATCTTGAATGTGATCTCTTTTTTATTGCGGCTGCGCTTGACTTTTACTTTGGGCTTACTCTTCTTCGTCGGCAAGAAAAGACCATCGACGGTCACTAAAATATCACTGATTCCCGATGAGCTTTGGGCAATTTGGAGGGGAGGAGATGAGGGTTTGGTGGAGACGATTTTTGGTGAGGGAGTAGGTGCTGGCTGAACGACCTGGGATGGGGGTAGAGGGGCTGGAGCCGATGCTGTGGGAGTATTGTTGGTCGTTTCACCTGATGACTGCCACCGCTGGGGAGTGGGTAAATTGATCGACCAGTTGGTGGGTGAGTTCCCCTCCACTTTGACTTCTTGGGGATCGAGGGTATAAGCCGGATCTAATTCCACTACAATCCGTGCGGTTTGGGCATTGACTTGTCCGAGGCGGACGGAGCGAAACTGGCTTCCCAAACGCTGCTTTAAGGTTCGCTGACCTAAGACAATCCCAGGTAGATCGACGACTAAGCGAGTGGGGTTGGGAATGAGCTGTACCCGAGGCCGAATTTCTTCATCCGTGGTGAATTCCAAGCGATTTTGATTTTGATCAAACCGCCAAGACTGGAGTTGGGCTGCTTCCGCCGGTAAACAACTGAGAAAGAGTCCACAGAGACTGGGGAGTAACCAGCGTAGCGAGTGAGTTGTCCCCCTTTGTCTATGGACAGTCTGTAAATGGTGGCGCATGCAATGTCTCCATGGATAAATCGACCCCCTAACGCTTTCAAGCTGTCTCAACGTAGGAGCACTTGACGTTCGCCTAGTCCGCAAAAGGGGTATGGCAGTCTGCAAGCTTTGGGACGCCCAATTGAGCATCAAAGTTTCTGTGATGACTTGCGACTGCACCCCAATAATGGCATTAGATGCCATATCAGGTAGGAGTTACAGAGCCTTGACCTCAAGCACGTTTTGATCAAGCATTATCTGTATTTAGGAGAACAGTAGGTCGCTCAAGGTCTTGATTGAACAGTACCGCGTCGGTCGTGACATTGCTTTAAATGTCAATATCACTGACCGCTGCAGATGCAACTTTTACACTCAAGGCTGGTTCACCTGTATCGGACGACTGGAATACAACGTGCAGCATGGGTGGTGCTAGAAACGTTGTTGAAATCACCATAACTAATGATGGCTGCTTCTAGTGGACGCGATAAAGTGCCACTCGCTGAACCAACACCGGCAAAGACCAGTCCAACTTCTCCCCTGGGAATCATCCCTACGCCAATGGCTAGACGGTTAATCTCAGGTTGCCCCAAAATAGTGAATCCTGTAATCACTCTGCCAATAATAGCAACAATAATCAAAAATGCGGCGATGATCAGTCCTTCACGATTCTCTGGTATCAGAAGGCTTTGGGGATGACAAGGATTTTACAACGTAGTCTGAATCAGTGATAGCGCCCTCATGCCTCTCTGATAATTGAGTCGTTTATGGGGTTTCAGTTGCATTAATTCAGTGGCTAATAAAGTCCAGACCTCCATGCCACAACACCATAAGTGTCCATACAACGCCGTGCCAAAATCACTGTGTCGAGGCCGCCGTCGAGAGTGCTCATTGAGCCGAGCAACATAGTGGTTGACTTTCAATTTTTTCAATCCATAGCCAGCAAGCGTTGCCAAACAATAGGCCATCGCCATCACCAGTACCAAAGCTAGAAAACGAGCATCATTGACTTTCGTTCGTTCGAGATTGTATCCCCCACTCTTACAGTCTTTGAACATCATCTCTATTCCCCATCGGCAAGCGTAAAGCGAGAGAGCCTGCTCCAGGGTTGGCAGACTTGTCATGATAAACCAAGGATCTTTTCCCCCCTTGCCCCGATACTGTCGCTTCCAGTAAAACGCGAGGTTAAACGGCCCTAACTGGTCTCGCTTTCCCCAATAGACATCGCAAAGGAAACCTTTCTGGCCTGGGGCAAATCCTCTCTCTTTGAGGGGTTGATAGTCTACTTCACCTTGGAGCTGGACATAAGCACTCTTCTTTTGCCTGAGCACAAACTCAACCTGTCGTTGGCTCAGCCACAGAGCCAGTTTAGGACTGTGGAAATCTCGGTCTGCTAGTACCACAACTGGATAAGGTTTGAAGATTTTTAGAGCCGTTTTCAACAAACGGAGTTGCTGTTTGAGACTACTACTGCCTGATTTGGGCAATGGTGCCCAATACACGGGCAAGGCATGTTTACCCCACACCACTGTCACCATCATCAGATTACGTCCCTTCCATTGGGTGCGGTCAACGGCCATCACCACATAGCCATCAATGGTGCGTTTGAGGCGGGCTCGGCGATAGGCTCGATTGCCATGGCCTGTCTTGAATTCTTCTGAAAGCCAGTGCTTAAGAATGGGAAACCATAACAGACGTACACTCAACTGGGGTAGGACTAAGAACCGCTGCAAGTTGCGGATGCGACTGCTGTAATGAATCGGTTGAGGAAACATGCTGGCTAGACGAGCCAGTTGAATTTGACGATGACTTTGCAATAGCAGTATCAACAATTGCAAGGTCAAATATTGGCTTTCGCTCAGGTGAGCACGTAGAACTTTTTGGTAGCATGTTGGCAACATATTTTGGATAGGGTAGTCGTTTTGGCCACCCTATTTTCTTTGAAATCACACTGCCCTATCTACTGCTGACTCTAGAGTTGAAGCGCGTTGTCATCTCCAAAGATCAGAAGGTTGAGAACGCTGACATCGGTTTTTGCTCCCACCCAGACAAATAAAGATAGGGACAAGTATGCCTGCCAAGGGGATCACTTGTTCTTTATATTGGTTAGTTCCAGCTAGGACTAATTCAGCGGTAAAGGTGCCTAGAATGGCTTCTAAATATAGTTTTATAACGCTAACAAGGATTAAAGCAGACAGCAGTAGATCACCGCGAGTTTGTAGTTTGTCGATTCAAATAAAAACAATAGATTAATCCAAACGTACTTTAAATGAAGGGGGCGGCTACCCCAACAATGGTTGCTTGAGAACCCAGTCCCAGTAGTTCTTGTAGCTAAGACTCTAAACCAATTTTATAGAGTGACCATGCCTAACTCGGCGAAAATGGAGATGACTTTGTTGTAGGTTTGCGATACTGCGATCGCAGTTTCAGTACCTGCCCCAGTAGTAAACCCTAATAAGCAGGCATACTCACTACTGCTATAACGGCAGGAATCCATACATCAGCCGTATATTTTCGGGAGAAGGGAGACTGATTCAGGGGAGAGGGGTACAGATATTAAGCCACACTGTCAAACCCGTTGCGGACTGCTTCGCATCTTTAAATACAGGTATGAAGGACCATTGACGGTAAAAGACTTAACCAAATACGCGGTGGTTTAAACAAGGCATTTGCTGCCGCACTTGATCCAGACGGGAGGGTTCGATGGCAGCTACAGCGACTCCTGGCTCAATACTGGCATCTGCTAAGACCACTCCCCAGGGATCGACAATCAGAGCATGGCCATGGGATTGGCGGCGAGAGTTGTGGAAACCAGTTTGAGCTGGGGCAATGACGTAAGTCGTATTCTCAATGGCACGGGCTTGGAGTAGCACTTGCCAGTGATCTTTGCCCGTAAAGGCCGTGAACGCTGCTGGAACAAACAGTACGTCTGCTCCAGCTTTAGACAAGGCCCGATAAAACTCAGGAAATCGAACATCGTAGCAAACGGACATACCCAAGTTTCCATATTTGGGCGAAGCGTAAATGGGGGGAATCTCCGAGCCAGCGAGCACAATGCCTGACTCATGATAAATATTGCCGTCCGGGAGTTCGACGTCGAAGAGGTGGACTTTATGGTATCGAGCTAGTTCACTCCCATCTGGTGCCACTAGTAGAGCTGTATTGTAGACTTTGCCCGCCTCTGCAGGTACAGGGTAGCCCCCTCCCAAGATCGTGATTTGGAAGCGCTGAGCCATGGTTTTGATAAATTTTTCAGATTCTAAACCAATGGTTTCAGCTTGCTCAATTTTGGCTGATTCATCTCCAAGAAAAGAAAAATTCTCAGGCAAACACACTAATTCGGCTCCGCGGCGCACTGCTAGCTCAATTAAATCCGTCGCTTGGGCCAAATTTTTGTGTAAATCTGGCAAACTGGTCATTTGAACTGCGGCAGCAAGGTAGGGCTTCATAGCGTGTGGCGAACGATGAAAGGCATAAACTAACTCATCGTAAAGCTTTGCGGACCATCCTCGTCAAGAGATCCTCGTAAAAGAACATATTTGCGAAAAAAGAGGGTGAGTTCAACTCACCCTCTTTTCAGAAATTTTCTATTGATTGAGCTTATAGCTGGGGCACGAAACGTTCCTTCTCAGGGACGGTTGTGTACTCTGCCAGAATATGACGCAGCTCTTCGCCATCAATGGTTTCCTTCTCTACCAAGAGGTCTACTAATCGGTCAACCGCTGCTCGGTGATCTCGGACGATATGAATCGCTTCTTCATAAGCATGCTGAATCAGTTCACGCACTTGGGCATCAATGCGACCTGCAATCTCATCAGAATATTCAGAGCGAGACATGAGATCTCGACCGAGAAATACATCTGCTTGCTGACCTTCTAAGGATAGGGGACCTAAATCCGACATGCCGAATCGGGTCACCATTTGTCTTGCCATACCAGTGACCTGCTGTAAGTCACCGCCTGCACCCGTGGTCACTTCGGCATCACCAAAGACCACTTGCTCTGCAGCGCGCCCACCCATGGCACCTGCCATCCGGGCTTTGAGTTGCGATCGCGATACCAATTCCTGTTCATCCGACGGGGTAAACCAGGTTAGACCTTGGGCTTGGCCGCGAGGAATCAGGGTTACTTTTTGGACTGGATCATGCTCTTTCATCAGCGTACCGACAATGGCATGACCAATCTCGTGGTAAGCAATCAGTCGCTTGCTCTTGCTGTCGACTAAGGGGGTGCCTTCCATACCCGCAACAACACGGTCGACGGCATCATCAATCTCAGAAAGGGTAATAGCTTCTTTCCGACGACGTGCGGTTAGAATCGCCGCTTCATTCAACAAGTTCGCTAAGTCAGCTCCTGTAAAGCCAGGGGTACGACGAGCAATCGTCTTGAGAGAAACCTCTTCCGCTAGCTTCTTGTCCCGAGCATGAACGGACAGGATTTCTAAGCGACCCTTGATGTCCGGGGCATCCACAGTGACTTGACGGTCAAATCGACCAGGACGGAGGAGGGCACTGTCTAGGACGTCGGGGCGGTTGGTGGCTGCCAGAATAATGATTCCAGTATTGCCTTCAAAGCCATCCATCTCGGTTAAGAGTTGGTTCAGGGTTTGTTCCCGTTCATCATTACCGCCACCGATACCGGCACCCCGCTGACGACCAACGGCGTCAATCTCATCGATAAAGATGATGCAAGGCGCGTTTTCTTTGGCTTTCTTAAATAGGTCGCGGACCCGAGAGGCACCGACACCCACAAACATTTCGACAAATTCTGAACCAGAAATACTGAAGAACGGAACCCCTGCTTCACCAGCAATGGCTTTGGCGAGTAATGTCTTACCCGTTCCAGGAGGGCCGACCAACAAGACACCTTTAGGAATTCGAGCGCCAACAGCGGTGAATTTCTCAGGTTTTTTCAGGAAGGTGACGACTTCTTCGAGTTCTTCTTTGGCTTCTTCGACACCCGCGACGTCATCAAACATGACTCCGGTTTGGGCTTCCATTTGGAAGCGAGCTTTGGACTTACCAAAGTTCATGGCTTGGCCTGGTCCACCGGGGACGTTGCTGGACCGGCGGAAAATAAAGAAGAGACCCACAATCAGGAAGATGGGGAAAATTAGGTTGCCTAGCAAGCCCCAAACAGCACCTGTGTTGCGATCGGGGTGGATATCAAAGTCAACCTTGTCTTCTCTGAGCTTGGCAATGAGCTGAGGTGCAGACCCAGGGAGGGCAACGCGGACTCGCTGAACTGGACCGCCAATTTCTACGTCTGTTGTCTCAATAATGGCGGTTTGACCACCATCAAACAGGTCGACCTTCTGGATTCGACCTGCTTCTAAATAGTCAAGAAACCGACCGTAGGTCATCCGTGAGTTTGCAGCATTGCTCATTTCTGGCGTGGTAGTGGCTGCAGGAGCAAAAACACTTTGCCAGAGGAAGAACACAATCAGTAGAGATGGCAAAAGCCACAGAAGAAGTATTTTCCAAGAAGATTTCATCGTTTATGGGCCCTTTCGGTAAAAGCAACGCACAGCCTTGCTAGGGATCTGGCATGTCTGAAGCGAAGCGAGAACGATCTCACTCGACTTTTCACGCACGCTTTGAGCGTTTCCTCAGGGTTGAACCTGGCAAAAGGCCAACTAGAGGCAAGTCGAACATCAATCTTAACTAAATTTAACTTAATTCTCAGGTGGTGGACAACTCATATAGAGAGTTTCTGCAGACCAAGTAGGAGTTAATCCAGTTGCCTGGCTGGGTCTTCCTTGCAATATCCTATTTTGCCCAGGAGGGCGGTTAGCCTTACTGTGACTGCTATATCGCTGACTGAACGTTAAGGATGGCAAGTAGATGTCCATAGTTGCCACAAAATCTGGGCAGCGATGCGGTTTGTCATCGGTTTGTTCTCAGCCAATGTAACGTTAAAGTTTTCTGGTACTAGGGCTAGAGCAAGCTGCTCCAGTAAAAGTTTGCTTTGACTAAAGGTGATGGGTTGTTCAGGATCGAATTGAAAACGGTCTAGACTGTTCTGCCCTTCAAGCCAAGCTTTAGCAACAGAAGAGGCTGCTTTCATCGAAGTAACATTTGAGAAGGGCAGGGGGGTAGCTTCACGTAACCGTTGCAAGACCTGTATTAAGGCATGCCGAAATCGCCCCCAGCTGATAGCTTCTTCGGGCATAAAGTTTAAGGTTTGCAGGTTCTGGAGCGGGAGAATTCCGTTGGTGGTTAATACCTGAATCGCCGCAAAGTCTGGATCCTCATGACTGATGTCGTTTAACCAAGCAATGGGAATCCCCTGATGGGTGAGATGGGTTTGGAACGCCATTCTCAATGTGGGCTGTTGGGTGATCTCTTGTGCAGTTACGCCTTCCATGAGTGCAAAGGCGGCTAAATGTCCTCCAGCTTCACCAATGGTCCATTCCATAGGATGCATGCGATAGGCCGCATTGGTAATGTGAGTGGTGCCAATACTTTTGGCCGACAGGATCAACCCTTCTGTATCTATGGGAATTAAGGCCGATAAGGGTAGAGTGAACGGCAAGGCATCGTGACCATCGCCTAACTCCACGTGGCCCTGGGCATGGTTGGGGTGAACATCTAAGTAATGGTATTGACCGATGCCCACACTGTCTGTGAAAGTTCGAGCCCGAACTTGATTGGGGAAAAATTTAGCAGCCACATCTTCATGGCGGATGGTGGTTAGCGCAATGCCGCGGCGGGCTTCTCGGATATAGGGTTCTAAGGCAATACCATCCTCGGTCCAGGTTAAATCTCCCCTCGGTTTAAGTTCGGGATGACTTTGGGTTTGCAGATAGTGGATGTAGGCTTGGGTGCGATCGCGCGCCCGTATCACTTGTTCTTGTCGTTGCTCTGGACTGACACCGAGGAGGCAACCAAAGGGATAATCATTGCCACACCCCAGTGGGGCTGAAGGATCTGGCGGTCTACCATTAACCCCTAGTGGACTGGTTGCCCAGTTAAGAACAGTGATATCTCCGGGGTGAACAGTATCACTCTTCTGGCTGCGATACAGCCGACGATACCGAAACATACCGTCTGGATCGTAGAAGTCATGTTTTTGCCATCGATCGGGTTGGTGGATCCAAAACTCATCAGTGAAGTCACAAGATTGCAACCAGGGTTGATGGTCATACCCTGATGGTGCTGGCAGGGGGGGTGGACTTTGGGAACTCCGCTCAACTACGGCGCAAAAGGTGATGGCCTGTTGGCATTCCGGGCGAGGGTCTTCAGGTAATACGGCTTCCTGGGTTTGGGAACGAGATTCTTGCCCCACCCGGGAGGGTATCTTTCCCAGTTCCAGCAGCTCTCCTAGATCCGTAGCTTCAATGGTGATTTGTGCCCTAACCGTGAATTGATGATGGGTCTGTTTATCCTTGAATTGGACACCTAGGATGCGGCGGGGTGATTCTTCCATCAATACCCGTATCGGTATAGACCAAGGGATAAGCGTCAATAATCCTTGCTCTAAAAAGGGCCGAATCGCTGCATTGAGACAGTTTGCAGCGACAGTTGGCGTGACCGAGAGGTGGCTTACCCAGCTACCGCCAGGGTTCTGAAGGATTTGGTGGGCAACGGGTTGATTCTGGCGTTGGCATTGTCGGAATTGTCGTTGCGATCGCGACAGGGCAAAATACTCACTATCCCTAAGTTGATTCGGGTCTCGTCGATCCGGTGGAATCAGCTCATAGGGGGTTAATAGCTTGCCATCATCAGAGGCCGGTAAACCTTGGCTTGTGAACTGCCCCCCTAAGACGAGCTGAGGCTGCACTAAACATACCTTTGCTCCGGCTTGTAATGCACCTAAGGTGGCGGCATAGGCTGCTGTCGATCCCCCCACAATCAGGATGGGGGTGGTTAATTCCTGATCAGCGGCGGGTCGAAGGAAAAAATGCGCTTCAAGAATGCCATTACCCGTCTTACTCATATTCCGCGATTGGGGTGCTTCCCTAAAACTAGGCTAGAAAGTCAACTGCATTATGGCTTGGACAACCGCATTTTAAGTCTCAAGAGCAACGATACATTTGTTTACATTGAGAACATATTTCTTATGTTAAAGAAACTTAAGTTTTAACTCCGAAAAATTTGAAATAAAAGATTTTCTTCAGGATCAGTTTTTTTACAGTAATTAAGCAAAAATGATGACTCTGCCCAAACCAAGTAAGCGTCTATAGAATCAGCCCTTGAATCCCGCCAGAAAGAGAGGCGTCATTAACAGAATGTTGACCAAAATTGATGGGTGAATTCTCATTTTTACACCCCCGCTGATAGACAGCTCGGCACCTCAAAAATGTTGCTGTTAGAATAAGGTCTTGCAGGCAGAGAAAGGGTTTTAGGCCTTTACCCTGCTTGGCATACACACTTTTTTTTAGCAAGTACGATTAACGAAATGAAAAATCGACTCGGCCACTCATCTGGTTTGGTCGTCGATATTTCCATCCACCCATGAATTATGTAAATTTCCTGAAATTTATCTTTGTTTTATTTAATAGTCTATCGATTCCACGGAGCAGTTTAGCTTGATGTTTAACCGCTACCGCCAGAATTAGGAAGACAGTTTGTGGGGATAAATTAATCGATCTCTTGAAATGGGAAACTATGACTGATTTTGCATACCTAATACCCTTATTTCCCTTGATTGCGTTTGCAGTCAATCTTTTCTTTGGTCATCGTTTAGGTAGTTTCTCTGGATGGATTTCAGTCCTGACAAGTGTTGCCTCTTCGGCCATTGCTTTACCGGCAGCTTGGGTAGTCGCCCAGGGCGGTCAGTACTCCCATGAGTGGCTGTGGTTGACCTTAGGAAATTACGACCTCAATTTTGGTTATTTACTCGATCCCCTCTCAGCCACCTTGCTGTTTGTGGTGACAGTGATTGGTACCCTAATTCAGGTCTACTCCATTGGCTATATGCACGGTGAGAAATACTATCACCGGTTTTTTGCCTATGTGTCCCTGTTCATGGCGGCCATGCTCACCTTGGTCATTGCCAATAACTATGTGCAGTACTTTATGGCTTGGGAAGTCATGGGTCTCTGCTCCTATTTACTGATTGGTTTTTACTTCCATAAGGATTCAGCAGCGAATGCCTCTCGGAAAGCCTTCTTAACCACCCGTGTTGGGGATGTGGGCTTATTTCTCGGCATTATGACCCTGTTTGTGACCGGCGGTACCCTCAGCTTTGTGGATTTGCCGAATGCAGTAGAAACGGGTGCTCCGTTGCTGTGGCTGGCAGCTCCCCTGATTTTCTGTGGAACCGTGGGTAAGTCGGCTCAATTTCCCTTGCACGTCTGGTTGCCAGACGCCATGGAAGGTCCGACGCCAGTGAGTGCCCTGATTCATGCGGCAACCATGGTGGCTGCAGGGGTGTATCTGGTGGCTCGTTCCTTCGTGTTATTTACCAGCTTCCCTATGGTGATGCCCTGGGTGATGGGGATTGGCACCTTGACCGCGTTTATGGCGGCCTACATTGCTTTAACTGCGACAGATATCAAGAAAGTCCTGGCTTTTTCCACGATTTCCCAGTTGGGTTACATGGTGACGGCCATGGGGCTGGGCGGTATGACCGCAGGCACCTTTCACCTGATGACCCACGCCTTCTTTAAGGCATTGCTCTTCCTCGGTGCGGGCAGCGTTATCCACGGCGCCCATGAACAGGACATCCGTCAATTAGGCGGCCTGTTCAGCAAGATGAAGCATACAGGGGCAACTTTTGTAATTGCGTCCTTAGCCATTGCGGGTGTACCGCCTCTGTCTGGTTTCTGGTCTAAGGATGAAATCCTGCTAGAAGCCTATCAAGAAGGCCATTTTGTGGTCTATGGCGTACTGTTGTTGACGGCCTTTATGACCGCCTTCTATATGTTCCGCCTGGTCTTTATGACCTTCTTTGGCAAAGCCCGTAACCCTGAGATTCATGCCCATGAGTCTCCCGCTTTGATGACTGTTCCCCTTTGGTGTCTTGCCATTGGTGCCATCTTTGTGGGCATTCCAGGCTCCCCCTTTATGGATAACTGGTTTCAAACCTTCTTGACCGGTGAGCATCATGCAGCTGCAATTGACTGGATGGTGATGGGATCTTCGATTGCTGCTGGTGTTTTGGGAATTGGTCTAGCCGCAGTGCTTTACCTCGCCAAGCCCCAATGGCCCGTTGCGATCGCAAATACGTTCCGTCCCCTTTACCTGTTATCGGTTAACCAATTCTGGATTGACGATATCTATTCCGTCTTAATCCTCAATCCCTTTCAAGCCTTTGGAGAATTCCTCTTTGGGTTTGATCGCCTTGTGATTGATGGCTTAGTCAACAGTTCAGCAACGGCCATGCAGAAAATGAGCAAAATCCAGCTCTGGATTGATCGCAACATTGTCGATGGGCTCGTTAATCTCACTGGCCGAGGCACCGTCATTGGCGGCGATATCCTCAAGCTGTTCCAAACGGGTTCTACCCAATTTTATTTACTGATTACTTGCGTTAGCGTTCTGGCCTTCCTGTCGGTTGAATTAACCTCAGGTTTCCAAGAACTTCCTTTGCTCAGAGAGGAGTTGTATGGCATCTCATCTTTTATCCTTGATAATATTTTCCCCGCTCGTTGGGGCGGTCATAATCCTTTTGCTCCCTAAGGCTCAAGAAAGCCTTTACAAATGGATATCTTTGGCCAATATGGTCGTGGTGAGTGCGCTTACATTTGCAGCATTCCTCCAATTTGACCCGAATCAGACTGGCTTTCAGCTGGTCGAAAAGACCCTCTGGATTCCTCAGCTCAATGTTTATTACTTGCTAGGAACTGATGGGATTAGCTTCCCGATGGTGGTGTTGACCGCCTTGATTTCTACCCTGGCCAGTATTGGCTCTTTCAGCATCAAGAAACGGGAAAAAGAATACTACTGTCTCTACCTGTTTCTCGTCACAGGCATGATGGGCACCTTCTTGGCCCTAGACATGATTCTGTTCTATGTCTTTTGGGAAGTCGTTCTCGTTCCCATGTATTTCTTGATTGGGATTTGGGGTGGCCCCAGGAAAGA
Organism: Acaryochloris marina MBIC11017; assembly: GCF_000018105.1. Lineage (GTDB taxonomy): Bacteria > Cyanobacteriota > Cyanobacteriia > Thermosynechococcales > Thermosynechococcaceae > Acaryochloris > Acaryochloris marina. The sequence goes on along the minus strand of NC_009925.1, from coordinate 2,118,507 downwards.
GTATGCAGCGATGAAATTCTTCCTGTATACCTTTGCCGGTAGCTTGCTGATGTTGGTGGGCATTTTGGGGATGTACTTTAATTCCGCTCCCCACACCTTCAATATTATGGAGCTAGTGGCCCAAGACTTTAGCTTTGGATTCCAAAAGATTGTCTTTTTGGCTCTGTTTGTGGGCTTTGCAGTCAAAGTTCCCACCTTCCCCTTCCATACATGGCTACCCGATGCCCACGTGGAAGCCCCCACTCCTATCAGCGTGATTCTGGCGGGTGTGTTGCTCAAAATGGGAACTTACGGATTTTTCCGCTTTAGCTTCCCGATTTTGCCTGAAGCAGCGAACTGGTTCCGGCCTTATCTTGCTGTGTTAGCGGCCATTGGCATTGTCTATGGTGGGTTTATTGCCCTAGCCCAGACAGACTTCAAAAAGATGGTGGCCTATTCTAGCATCAGTCACATGGGGTTCGTGTTGTTAGGCTTGGCAGCCTTCTCCACCAATGGCTTTAACGGTGCCATGCTCCAGATGTTTAGCCATGGTGTAATCACTGGAGCCTTGTTCTTACTGGTGGGCGTCATTTACGACCGGGCTCATACCCGCGATATGAACGCCTTTGGTGGTCTGAATGCTCAACTTCCAGTTTACTCAGGATTTTTGGTATTCTTCTCCCTTGCCTCTTTGGGGCTACCGGGCCTCAGCGGCTTTGTCAGTGAGTTTCTGGTCTTACTGGGGTCCTATGAATACAGCAAGCTCTATACCGCGTTTGCCTGTATGGGCATTCTCTTAGCGGCCTGTTATCTCCTGTTTATGGTGCGCCGGGTACTGTTGGGACCTGCCAACCCCAAGTGGGAAAGCTTGCCCGATATCAATATGCGTGAGGTGGTCACAGTTGTTCCGCTCCTGATTATCACCCTAGGAATCGGAATTTATCCTCGCTATCTCCTTAGCTTCTTTATTCCGACACTGCAGGATCTGCTCGCTAGCATTGGCGGCACCCTGATGTAGTCTTTTCACTCCTCGCATTAACTCCTCACTCAAAGCCCCCTAGAACGATAGTTCTAGGGGGTTCGATTATGGTCTAGGTTGTCAATAGTGCTATGAACCCGAAGTGGTCAAGACTTCTGCCCCCATGCGCTTAAAGATCAACCGCTCATTCTCGACATCCGCAAAAATGGTGTCTCCTTCACCAAAGTCACCTCGCAAAATGGCCTTGGCAATTTGGGTTTCTAGCTCCCGCTGAATGGCCCGTTTCAGCGGTCTGGCCCCATAGACCGGGTCGTATCCAACTTCTGCTAGGAAATCTAACGCTGATTCTGAGAGTTTGAGAGACATCTTGCGATCGCTGAGTCGTTTCGCCAGTCGTTGAACCTGGAGTTGAGTAATTCGGCGCAACTGATCCTTACGCAGACTACGGAAGATAATCAGCTCATCAATCCGGTTCAGAAATTCAGGTCGGAAGTGGGAGCGCATGGCATCCATAACCCGATTTTGCATTTCGCTGTAGCGGCTGTCATCTCCCGCCAAATCTAAAATATGTTGGGAGCCAATATTACTGGTCATAATAATCACCGCATTCTTAAAGTCGACAGTGCGACCTTGGGAATCCGTGACTCGGCCATCATCCAGAATTTGCAGCATGATATTGAAGACATCGGGATGGGCCTTCTCAATTTCATCAAAGAGGATGACCGCATAGGGACGGCGACGAACGGCTTCAGTCAGTTGCCCCCCTTCGTCATAGCCGACATAGCCGGGAGGGGCCCCAATCATCCGGGCCACCGTATGCTTCTCCATATATTCCGACATGTCGATACGGACCATGGCATCTTCGGTATCAAATAGGTAGGCGGCTAAAGCTTTGCCTAGTTCTGTTTTGCCCACACCCGTTGGACCTAAGAAGATAAAGCTGGCAATGGGGCGGTTGGGATCTGCGAGACCGGCACGCGATCGCTGAATCGCATCAGACACGGCCGTCACTGCTTCTTCCTGGCCAATCACTCGCTGATGTAGCTCATCTTCTAGGTGCAGCAGCTTTTCCATTTCCGACGCCACCAGCTTACTGACGGGAATCCCCGTCCATTTAGAGATGATTTCGGCAATATCAGCATCGGTTACCTCTTCTCTTAAAAGGGAGTTGGTATTGGTTTGGCGCTGGGCTAGCTGAGTTTCAGCCGATTCTAGCTGCCGCTGCAAATTAGTGAGTTTGCCATATTTCAGTTCAGCTGCATGGTTGAGATCATAGTTGCGCTCAGCCTGCTGAATCTCAATATTGACCCGATCAATTTCTTCTTTGATGGTTTGGATATCATCAATAATTTGTTTCTCAGACTGCCATTGGGCATTCAGGGTCTTTTGATCTTCTTGTAGGTTGGCAATCTCCTGCTCGATTCGTTCGAGGCGTTCTAGAGAAGCGCGATCGCTTTCCTTTTCAAGGGATAAACGCTCCATTTCCAGCTGGAGGATTTTACGATCAATTTCGTCTAGCTCTTCCGGCTTAGAGGTAATTTCCATTTTGAGCTTGGCTGCCGCTTCATCCATTAGGTCAATAGCCTTGTCAGGTAAAAAGCGGTCGCTGATGTAGCGGGTAGAAAGAGTGGCGGCGGCAACCAGGGCGTTATCAGAAATCTTGACCCCGTGATGGACCTCATACCGTTCTTTTAGACCCCGCAAAATTGAGACGGTGTCTTGAATATTGGGTTGATCAATATAGACCTGCTGAAAGCGTCGCTCTAGGGCCGCATCTTTTTCAATATATTTGCGATATTCATCGAGGGTGGTGGCTCCAATACAGCGCAATTCCCCTCGGGCCAGCATGGGCTTTAACAAGTTGCCCGCATCCATGGCACCTTGACTGGCCCCTGCGCCAACGACGGTATGGATCTCATCAATAAATAAGATCATCAACCCGTCTGACTCCGTCACTTCCTTAAGGACAGACTTGAGTCGTTCCTCGAATTCTCCCCGATATTTGGCCCCGGCAATCAGGGATCCCATGTCAAGGGCAATCAGTTTGCGATCTCGCAAAGATTCCGGGACATCTCGGGCCACAATTCGCTGGGCTAACCCTTCGGCAATGGCTGTTTTACCCACCCCAGGTTCCCCAATCAAGACGGGGTTATTCTTCGTGCGTCGGGAGAGGATTTGAATCGTTCTGCGGATCTCGTCATCTCGGCCAATCACCGGGTCCAACTTTCCTTCCCGAGCCAGCGCTGTTAGGTCACGACCATATTTCTCTAAGGACTCATACTTGCCTTCTGGATTCTTATCCGTGACTTTATGATTTCCCCGGATGTCTGTAACAGCTTGCTTCAACATTTGCTCGGTGATGCCCAGACCTTGGAGGAGGGGTTGGCCGAAGCGATCATCTTCGATATAGCCCAAGACCAAGTGCTCAATGGAAATAAAATCATCCCCAAGCGAGCGGCGGAAGTTTTCGGCCCGATCAAAGAGGGTGTCTAGGCTGCGACCTAGATAAACTGACTCACTCGGTGTGGTGAGTTTCGCTTGCCGATTGATAAATTCCGTGGTGCGATCGCGGACGCGCTGCACATCTGTCCCGGCTTTAGTAAAAATTTGTCCTGCTAAACCATCGTCTTCAACCAGGGCTTGCAGCAGATGTTCACTCTCAATCTGCTGTTGCTGGGCCTCTTTCGCCAAGTCAGAGGTTCGTACAATCGCAGCCCAAGCTTTTTCCGTAAATTGGTCATGATTGGTGGGTTGCATGAATGGGGAACCTCCTGGACAGTGGGGATTAACTTCTGGCAGGCCTAGCGCCTACTGCCATTGTAGAGAGGGGAGGACATTGCCTAAGATCGGTCTTCCCCCCTTCAAGGATAGGTATTGCCGTCCTGCAGTCAGTCAGCAGCCTTGGCCCAAATTTAAGATTCTTCTCTCAGACTGCCCACCCAACTCAGGTGACACACTATCCGTTCGGACAGTTTGAACAGCTATTGGCAATCGGTTGTCACATATACTATGATGCTAGTTTGTGTCGATGCTGCAATTCTAGACGAACAATGCCCAAACTAAAAACCCGACGATCCGCTGCCAAACGCTTTAAACGAAGCGGAAGTGGCAAATTTATGCGTCGAAAGGCATACAAGAACCACTTGTTAGAGCATAAAGGTCCCGACCGTAAGAGCCGCCTCTCTAAGAAATGTGTGGTAAGCGAGCAAGACGCAGAAAACGTTAGAGCCATGATGCCTTACTCTTAGGGACAAAAACCGAGCCAGGCTTTGACTTTATACCTATTCAATAGTTTTCCCTACCTAAAAAATCATCAACAAGGACCAAGACCATGACTCGCGTTAAACGCGGTAACGTCGCTCGTAAGCGCCGCAAAAAGATATTAAAGCTTGCCAAAGGCTACCGAGGCTCCCATTCTCGCCTGTTTAGAATTGCGAATCAGCAGGTGATGAAGGCCTTACGTAACGCCTATCGTGATCGCCGCAAGCGTAAAAGAGATTTTCGTCGTCTGTGGATTGCCCGTATCAATGCTGCAACTCGTCAACATGGCGTCAGCTACAGCAAATTTATGGGACAGCTCAAGCGGGCTGATATTCAGCTCAACCGCAAAATGCTAGCCCAGCTTGCTGCGACGGATCCAGACAGTTTTAGCAAAATCGTTGAACTGGCTGGCAAAGCCTAACGCTTCGTCCTTAGAGCGATCGACTTGGTCCTCACAGCATCAACCCATATTTATAGCCCATCTTTCCAAGGAAAACGCTGGATCACCTAAGTGTTACCCGCAGCCATTATTAATCCTTGGAAAGATGGGCTATTTTTGATGAACTGTCAATTCTCAGTTTTCTAGCCTATTATCTACATGAGGCTTGTTTCCGCCAGACCTCTTTGTAGAGGATGTGCGGGATACATCAAATGATGTGTGAATAATACTGAGCCAGTCTTTGTGTGATTTTCTGCTTTAATCCTTAGGATATGACGAGTAACCAACCTGCCGACAGTAACCCTCCCGCTCTAGAACCTGGACAAGGATCTGAGCTGCCTGACCCTGGACAAAACCCCAAAGTTCAGAAGATCCAAAACGTCTTCGGTAAGATTGTGACCTTTAGAGGGTGGCCCTGGTTGATCACCATTATTGTGTCCTGGGTGACCGGCATGACTGCCATGCAATGGTTGTCCAGTTTGCCACCAACCCCTAACTGCAAACAGATTGCTGCGACCCTCTCTGAAGCAGAACAGCTGGAGTGTGCTGACAAGCTTGCTCGCAAAGGGACGGTTAAAGATATTAAAGCGGCCCTAGCTATTGCGGATAAATGGGATGAGGAACATCCCCTCTATCCCCGGGTATCTCTTCTATCAGACGAATGGTCTCGTTCGATTTTAGGGTTGGCGCGGCGAGAAATCTCCAAAGGTAATCTCAAAGAAGCCATTAGTCTGGCGAAAGAAGTGCCAGAGGCAAGTAGCATTCAACCTGAGTCCAAACGCCTGATCAAACGCTGGGAAGCGAATTGGGAAGCGGGAGAAGAATCCCTGGAGAATGCTCGAACAGCTATTAAGAAGCAGGATTGGACCCAGGCGGCTCTACAGGTTCGGTCTCTAGTCCAGCTGGGAGATGGCTATTGGTCCGATCAAGCCGATAAGATCTTGGGGGATATGGCGATTGAGAAAAAAGCCTTTCAAGATCTCTATAAAGCGCAAGATATCGCTGCCTATGGTCGCGCTAAAGACTTGTCGGAAGCGATTCAGCTGGCTAGCAAAATTGATCCCAAGCGCCTTGCTAAAGAAGAAGTCCAAAAAAATATTGAAAAGTGGAGTCAGAAGCTTCTGGACTTGTCAGAAGAGCACCAAGAGTATGGCCAGTTCAAAGAAGCCATTGCGGCTGCTCAACGGATTCCACCTAATACTAAAGCGGCTAAGAACGCAACGACATTAGTGCAGCTCAGCCGGGCTGAAGCAACAGTGGAGGAGGATGACTTCTACAGCTATATCCATGCTTGGACCTTAGCGGAGCAGATTGATCGCAAGAGTGACTTGTTTGAAAAAAATCGCGATCGCGTCGAAGCCTGGGAGCAAAAAATTCAAAATACTGGCCAGCTCCATTTGGCGAAATTCTTCGCCAATATTGATAACGTTCATACCTATCAGTTGGCCATGGATCATGCGGCCCTGATTGGTACAGAGAAGCCGGGTCGAATTCAGGCCCAAACCTTGATTGCCCAATGGAATCAACAGATCAATACCTTCCAAGATCGTCAGGTTTTGGCTCGGGCTCGTCAATTTGCCACGCAAAATACGACGGCAGGGTTCCAAGCGGCCATTGTAGAGGCACGGAAAGTAGAGTTTGGCAATCCGTTACGGGATGAAGCCCAAACCCTGATGCAGGAATGGGAAGGCTCCATTGAAAAGGTGGAAGATCAACCCATTCTGGATGAAGCCCGAAAATTAGCTAAAGCGGGCAAGTTAAATGATGCCATTAAAACCGCTGAACAAATCGAATCGGGACGGTCCCTCCATCGAGAAGCCCAAGACGATATCTATACCTGGGTTGCTGAAATTCAATCCGTGGAAGACCGCCCCATTCTTAGCGAAGCCAATGCCCTAGCGCGAAATGGGCGTTTGTCCGATGCGATCGCAACGGCCTCCCAGATTGGGTACGGTCGAGCCCTCTATTACGAGGCGCAGGATAAGATTGCTGCTTGGGCCGCTGAACGGGATGCAATTTATGCGTCTCGACGGCGACGAGAAGAGCCTCGGTACGAGCCTGAACCCCGCTATGAGCCCGAACCTCGATATGAACCGGAACCCGTTCCCGTTCAGCAGCAAGCTCCACCAGCCGCACCGCCACCGGCTGAAACCTATGCCCCGGATCCCGATGCAGAACTCTCTCGACCAGTCATCCTTGATCCCACGGCTGAAGAATAGCAGCGGCTTAAATGAACGCTGATAGCTGAGGTAGGAAAGAGCTATCCTCGTGTATTTGCCCTGCCTTCACTCCCAAAATGACAAGAGGAATCTTGGCTGCATCTGCATGATACGATAGCTCTGGATTTTACTTTTGACACTGCTTACCGCTACTGGACGAATGTGTGGTTGAATTTCGCTTCACGCAGCTCCTTGGGGGTTCAGACTTGGGGCGTGTAGCAGGTTCGTCCTGGGTCATTGCGAGAAGGTTATTGAGCGTTACGCTCCTGTTAAAACATGCGTTTTTCTAAGATTTTAATTGCGAATCGGGGCGAGATTGCCTTGAGGATACTCCGCACCTGTGGAGAGATGGGAATTTCCACTGTTGCCGTTCATTCCACTGTGGATCAGCAATCTCTCAATGTGCAGTTGGCAGATGAAGCGGTCTGCATTGGGGAACCCGCCAGCAGTAAGAGCTACCTCAATATTCCCAATATTATTTCGGCTGCCTTAACGCGGAATGCGACGGCCATTCATCCGGGATATGGTTTCCTGGCCGAAAATGCCCGCTTTGCCGAGATCTGTGCTGATCATAAGATTCACTTTATTGGTCCCACACCCGAAGCCATGAGGGCGATGGGAGACAAGTCTACGGCCAAAGAAACGATGCAAAAGGCTGGGGTTCCTACTGTCCCAGGAAGCGATGGCCTGGTACCGGATGAAGCGACGGCTAAAAAAATTGCGGATGATATGGGCTATCCCGTTATGGTTAAAGCCACGGCCGGGGGCGGTGGTCGAGGGATGCGCTTAGTGCGGGAACCTGAAAACTTAGGCAAGCTCTATTTAGCGGCCCAGGGCGAAGCAGAGGCTGCGTTTGGTAATCCTGGGGTCTATATTGAAAAATTTATCGAAAACCCTCGTCATATTGAATTTCAGATTTTTGCAGATAGCTATGGCAATGTGGTTCATTTGGGCGAGCGGGATTGCTCGATTCAGCGACGGCACCAAAAGTTACTGGAAGAATCGCCCAGTCCAGCCCTAAGCCCAGAGCTAAGAGAAAAAATGGGTTCCGCCGCTGTCCGGGCAGCTCAATCGATTGGCTATGTCGGTGCCGGCACCGTTGAGTTTCTCCTGTCTTCGACAGGGGAGTTCTATTTTATGGAGATGAATACCCGCATCCAGGTGGAACATCCGGTGACGGAAGTAACAACGGGCTTAGATTTGATTGCGGAGCAGATCCGCATTGCCCAGGGTGAAAAACTCAGTGTGACCCAAGATCAAGTCAAGCTAACGGGGCATGCCATCGAGTGCCGCATCAATGCCGAAGATCCCGACCATAATTTCCGCCCCCACCCAGGACGTATCAATGGCTATCTACCCCCTGGTGGGCCTGGGGTGCGGGTTGATTCTCATGTTTATACGGATTATGAGATTCCCCCTTATTATGATTCGCTGATTGGTAAACTCATTGTTTGGGGACGAGATCGACCGACTGCGATCGCACGCATGAAACGCGCCCTGCAAGAATGTGCAATTACCGGGTTGCCCACCACCATTGGCTTCCACCAAAAAATTCTAGACACTCCAGAATTTGTTCAAGGTAAGGTTTATACCAATTTCATTCAAGAAGTGATGGGATTGCAATGATGGTCTTGATGGGGCTGCTAGGCGGATTGCTTACATCGACTCTGACTTTCCACCTCAATAAGGTGAGATGGACAAAAGCAGCCTAGAACAACATTCTCAGTAGACCTTGCTGCCCGAGGAGGACCTCCCGTAGCAGACTCGTGATACCGACCCAAATAATAGGTGTGATATCGACCCCTCCCATCGGTGGAATCAGTTTACGGGTGGGGATCAAAAAGGGTTCCGTTGGCCAGGTCGCCAGGGCAATCGGCATCTGATTGAGATCCACTTGGGGATACCAAGTGAGGATAATCCTGAAAATAAAGAGAAAGATAAACAGCCCTAGGCAAAAGCTGAGGCCCCAAATAAGTAGTGTCTCTATGGTCATAAAATGGTGTCCAACCCAGTACCCTGATATGTTTCAGTGTAGCGCGTTGTCTAGGGTTGGCATAGCAGCAGCAGTTGTTTGAAGCTGACTTGAGCTGGAGAGAAGGGCAGCTCACTATGGGGCTGGCAAGGCGCAAAAAAGTGATGTGAATACAGGGGTGGTATGGGGGCTATGACTAAGTTGCCGTTAAGGAAGACTTCTCAATATCCTTACAAACCTTTAAGATTAGAGATGCTGTCGTAATATCAAAAAAATATGACTTCCATGTTAATGACAATTACCCCCTCTTTACAGGGTTTCTTTTATAGCATTCTTTTTGGAGCCATCGTGTTGGGTCTACTCGGCGGTGGATTCATCTTCTTTAGCCAAAAAGATAAGATTGTACGACGCTAGGTTTTTAGGGTGATTGTTGATCTCTAGCGTGGGCTACCTCAGTCCACCTGTAGTGCAATAATCACCTCAGCGTTTTGGTAGCTTCACTATTAATGCCATTTGGGGCAAAATATCTTAAAATATGTTTTCTTAAAGCACGGCTGGAAATACTGTTCAGCCGTTCTTCGTTTTTATAGGTTGATATGCCGCAGCGTCCTCATCATTCCTTTTTGCCATTTCTCCCCTCCTTGCTGGGTGAGATTTCAACTGTATAAAGAAACTGAGATACCCCCCTCATCCCATTTGGACCCATAACTCGTTAGCATAGAGTTTGATCAAGTTGGGGTCGTATCAGTTAAATTACAATTTGCTTCCCTACCGCCAACCTAGCCGTTCTCCTTCATTTCATTACTGATTGAGTATGCGGATTCTGGCTATCAGTCGTCACCTAGAGAGACATCCCAAGTGAATTTCGGTACTCCTGTTCCACTTATTGTTGGAGTTATTCTGATCGTCGGTGCGATCGCATTATTCTTTTTGGATAAAATCAAGCCGGGCTACCGTCGAGATTCCGATAATGTCTATGCCTTTCTCGGCTTACTAGCGGGTGTTATCCTCTTGGCCCACTTGGGTATGGAATTTACCCTGTCCCTGCAGCAGATGATTGTAGTGGGGATGTTAGTGGCGCTGATGATTGAGAATATTCAGAACCGTCTGCCCAATAATGGCCCCATGAGACAGCCTCGAGAGCGAGGCGGACCTCGAGATCGAGACGATGACTATCGCCCTAGACGACCTCAGCGCTCTAGCCGTATGCGGTCTGAAGCTCAACTGGAGTTTGAAGACGATATGCCTGCTCGACCTCGTCGTATTCGAGGGGAAGGGGACCGTCGGTCGAGACGGGATGAATATGCCTATGGGAATGACTATGATGATGCGCCCAGCCGGCGGTCTAGGCGACGGACTGCTGCCTATGATGACTATGAGCAAGGCAGCAACAGCTATTCCCAAGATAGCTATGGACAGGATCAGGCTAGCTATGGTTATGACCAAGGCTATTCTTCGTCAACTTCTTATGCCCCGCCCGAACCTTCATCAGAAGAGCGACCTCGCCGTCGTCGTCCTTTGCAATTAACGGGAGAGCTGGAAGATCAAGACTATACTCCCGATGATTACTCATCAGCGGTCAAAGCCATGAGAAACCGTCGACGTAAAAACACAGATGCTGATGACACAGGTGCGAATGGCTATTCAGCCAATGCTTCTGGCGATAGCGGTTCAGACGATGCTTACGGCCAGAACGGCAATGATGATTATGTAGACTATAAACCTCTGGATTTACCCAAGTACCCAGGCCCGGGTTCAGGTGGACCAGAGAATGACGACGGCAGTTATTAAGACTGCTCTTGAATCCTTTGAGGCTGGCAGATCTTTGAGTTGCTAAACCTTGGCTGCTAAAGATTTCAGATATTCAGTATTGACGCGTGATTCTCGGGTTAAGGCAATCTTGCCAGTTCGGGCAATTTCTTGAATGCCGAACTTGTTCAGCATTTGCACAATTGCCACCATCTTGCCTGGGTCACCTGAGACCTCGATGGTGAGAGCGTCCTCAGAAACATCCACCACTTTGGCACGAAAGATTTGGACAATTTCCACAATCTCAGAGCGTAGAGACGCCGCGGCATTGACTTTAATCAACATCAGCTCCCGCTCCACACAGGGGACTTCAGTAATATCCTGAACCTTAAGAACATTGATTAGCTTATAGAGCTGCTTGGTGAGCTGCTCAATGCTGCGATTATCACCGGGAACGACCATCGTAATGCGAGAGACCCCAATTTGCTCGGCAGGTCCAACGGCTAAACTTTCGATGTTAAATCCTCGTCGGGCAAAAAGTCCGGCGATGCGAGTGAGAACGCCAGCTTCGTCTTCAACTAAGACGGACAGTGTATGTTTCATGGTTTGATTCAGCCCCAGCTTGGGGTGGTGTAATGGCCTGATTATGCAACCAAATCTAGGCGCAGTGCAACTGTTCTGGCTGTGGCTGCTGGATAGGGAAGTGAGCGGCGAGCCAGTCTAGAAGAATAGGGTTGAGTCGGTCTGGACATTCATCATGGGGGCAATGGCCCGCATGGGCTAACTCGACCAGCTGGATTCGAGGATTGCAGCGGGCAAAGAGCGGTCCCAATTTGGGTGGGATCATGACATCTTGCTGCCCCCACACCAACAGAATCGGAATCGTTAATTGAGGCAGCATCTCCTTAGCCGTATGTTGAGGGACTTGGGGCTTGGACATAGTGTTGACCATGGCTCGGAGGGCATCTGCGGCCCCCTGATCATAGGCAGGGCTGGAAAGGATATCGACGAGATCATCTTCAACGGACGTGGTATCGATATAGGCTTTCTTGACCCAGGAACGAATAATCTTGGGCTGGCGAATGAATTGAAAAAACGGGTTGAAGATTGGGGGCGCAGTGAACAAGGCTTTGGCGAATGCGGCTACGGGATTGAGGGCGAGTTTCAAAGGTGCGATCGCAGGTTTGACCCATGAAGGATTTTTCAACACCGATGTATCCGGCAGGGTTAGCATGGCCAATCCCGCCACCATCTCTGGGTAAAGGGCTGCAGCCGTAAGACTGACCAAGGATCCTAAAGAATTACCCACCAAAACCATTGGGGTGCGGATATAGGTCTGCCAAAAGTCATGAACCTGTTCCACCCATAGGGTCACTAAATAGTCGGTAGAGACTTTCTCGGATGCCCCAAATCCTAGTAAATCTAGCGCATAGATGGTTCGGTCTTTGGCAAACACCGGTATATTGAATCGCCAATGGCCGATCGAAGCTCCGAACCCATGTAATAGCAGCATGGGGGGCTGCGTTGTCTCCTGTTGTCCGCGCATAAAGGTATAGCGAATTTGCCATCCCCGCCAAGCCCAGTCTCGCTGGTGGCCGATTTGCTGTTGCCAAGTTCTGGATGTACTCAATCCGATTGCCTACCCTACTGTCGACTCAATTCTAGTGATATCCCTATGGGGCAGAGGACGGTTTATTGTCTGCAGCTGGATCAGAACGATCTAAAAACTGAAAATTGACTTTCCCCTGCTCATCCGTGACTTTGACCATCACCTTACCTGGATCATCATTCCCTTCTTGGACCCCGCACTCAAATGTGTCCCCTTGATGAGCAATTTTGAACTTGCCATCACAGGAGGCTTTGACTTTGCTTAAACGCTCATTTTTGAAGGTCTTCTCAATATTCTCTTCAATCACTCCTAAATTGACTAGGCCCGTTTGTACAGACCATGAAATATCGCCTTGGTCATCCTTTAAGGTGACTTGGGTTTTGAGAATATTTCCTTCTAGGGCATAAATATCACAAACAAACCTCTTACCGACTTTGCTTTCAATATCTTGGGGACATTTAACCGAGTGCACTGCAATTTCAGTTTTGCGCTCAAATTCCTGGTGAATTCGGCGACCTACTTCATCTCCATCCACGATGGGAGCACAGGCTAGAAGCACGGTGGGGAGCAGGATGAGACTATACCCTTGCAAATATTGCAAGCCACGATTTCTGTTCACGGGTGTTTAGCGAGAGATGATGAGACTTTAAAGGACTATGAGCACTGTTGGGCCTATAAGTTCCAGAGATTGGGCTATAGCCCAATCTGAGGTTAACCCCCATGATTGACTCAACGTTTAACTTTTGGGGACAAATTTGAGGGCAGCAGAGTTCATGCAATATCTTAAGCCCGTAGGTTTTGGACCATCATTAAAAACATGGCCAAGATGGGCATCGCAGACAGCGCAGAGTACCTCAGTTCGAACCATAAACAAACTGCGATCCGTCTTTTCCTCGACATGGGTTTTATCCGCTGGTGCCCAAAAGCTAGGCCAGCCCGTCCCAGAATCAAATTTGGTATCGGATGTGAATAATTCGGTACCGCAACACACACATTGGTAGGTGCCTGCTGCCTTGAGGTCATGGTATTCCCCGGTAAAGGCCCGCTCCGTTCCATGGTGACGGGTCACACGGAACTGTTCTGGAGTGAGTTGGGCTTCCCATTCCTGCTCCGTTTTCTGTACTTTTTCCATAAATCTTGTGTTGAGTCAGAAGGGCAATATTGCTTAAGCGATATCAGGAGAAACATTCACAGCCGCCACAATTGAGCGAACTATTGATATCTCTTCTCTAAATCCTAACGTTACTTTTTCCATCTTTGGGGCTGGTGGGTGGTGATTCCCCCCAGGGAGGGTGGATAACCGATATCCTTGGCACTTTCCACTCAGAGCTGGAACGAATCCTTAGCTTCTAAACAGGTCGATGAGGGTTAATGCACTGAATCTAAGGGGTAATGCACTGAATCTAACTGTTCCCTATCCCCATTGGGAGGTCGTGGGGGCCAAATGCAGCCCATGGGTCTGCAGGATCGGAGAAAAAGGGTGGGGATCTAAAGCAAATCCTAAATTATGAAGTTAAGGGGTGGCTTCTAGTGCTGCACAGCACAAACATGATTAACATTGAATGATAATAATCTGAGCACAGCTCTCAAGTGCGATTGAGGCTGACCGTTTATTCCTGGTACTTTCTTTATTTAATGCAATGACCAGCAATCCTTCAGCCCAAATTCATGGTTCTTCTAGCGAACTGTCCCTCGATGCTATCGACCTACAAGATCGCTGCGAGTTAAGCAATCGCACCGGCATGGATAGCGAAACCCTTAAGCGGGCTTTCCTGAATAATCTTTTCTACGTCCAGGGTAAATTTCCTGCCCTGGCGACGACCAATGACTACTATATGGCTTTGGCCTATACCGTTAGAGACCGCCTCCTCCAACGATGGATCAATACAGCCGCCACCTATACTGAACTCGGGTCCCGAACGGTTGCCTATTTCTCTGCAGAGTTCTTGATGGGACCGCATCTGGGCAATAACCTTATTAACCTCGGCATTTATGACCAAGTTGAGCAAGGCATGGCAGAGTTAGGCCTGAGCTTGGATGAGCTGCAAGAGGAAGAAGAAGAGCCAGGCTTAGGCAATGGTGGACTAGGGCGTTTAGCTGCCTGCTACTTGGACTCCCTCGCCACCTTAGATATTCCGTCTTTGGGATATGGCATTCGCTACGAATTTGGCATTTTTGATCAAGATATTCGCGATGGCTGGCAAGTCGAGCGGACCGACAAATGGCTAAGCGCAGGCAATCCCTGGGAAATCGCCCGACCTGAATGGTCTGTAGAGATTAAGTTGGGCGGCCACACAGAACATTACACGGACGATCACGGTAACTATCGGTCTCGCTGGGTGCCGGATCAAGTGGTTAAAGGGATTCCCTATGACACCCCTATCCTGGGCTATCAGACTAATACAGCCAATACCCTGCGTCTGTGGACGGCTGAAGCACCGGAGTCCTTTGACTTTAGGTCCTTTAACTCCGGCGATTATTTGGGGGCCGTCTACGAAAAGATGATCTCGGAAAATATTTCCAAGGTCCTTTATCCCAATGATGATTCATCCCAAGGTAAGCAACTCCGCCTCACCCAGCAGTTTTTCTTTGTCTCCTGTTCGCTGCAGGATATGATTCGCATTCTCCATGGTCAGAACTTGCCCTTGGAAAATTTCCACAAGAAATTTGCGGTTCAGTTAAATGACACCCACCCTGCCATCTCTGTGGTGGAACTGATGCGGCTGCTGATCGATCATCATCAAATGGACTGGGAGCAGGCCTGGACCATTACCCATCAGACCTTTGCCTATACCAACCATACCCTCTTACCTGAGGCCCTAGAACGATGGCCCATTGAGTTGTTTGGGTCCCTGTTACCTCGCCATTTAGAACTGATTTACGAAATTAATCAGCGCTTCTTAGACGAGGTGCGGATTAAGTTCCCCGATGATGAAGAGCGCATGATCCGCATGTCTCTGATTGATGAAAGTGGGGAACGGTATGTGCGCATGGCTCACCTGGCCTGTGTCGGTAGCCATGCTATTAACGGGGTTGCAGCGCTACATACAGAATTGCTGCAAAAAGATGTGCTACGGGATTTCTATGAAATGTATCCCCATAAGTTCACCAATAAAACCAATGGAGTGACCCCCCGTCGGTTTATGGTTCTCAGCAATTCTCAACTCAGCAAGCTGATTACGAGCAAAATTGGTGACTCTTGGATCAAAAATCTGAAGGAACTGCAGCAGTTAGAGCAGTTTGTCGATGATGCTGGTTTTCAAGTGGAATGGCGGCGGATTAAGCAGCACAGCAAAACTGAGCTGGCGACTTATATCCAAAACAATAACAATATTACCGTTGACCCAGATTCCCTGTTTGATATTCAGGCGAAGCGGTTTCATGAATATAAGCGCCAACATTTAAGCCTGCTTCATATCGTCACCCTCTATAACCGCATTAAGGCCAATCCTGATATTGAGATTACGCCTCGCACCTTTATCTTTGGTGGAAAAGCAGCGCCAGGCTATTTTATGGCCAAGCTGATTATCAAGCTGATCAACTCTGTCGGGAATGTAGTTAACCGCGATCCAGATGTGCGGGGACGGCTAAAGGTGGTCTTTTTGAAGGACTATAACGTTAAGCTAGCTCAGCGCATTTATCCCGCTGCTGATTTATCGGAACAGATTTCTACTGCGGGTAAAGAGGCGTCGGGCACAGGCAATATGAAATTTGCCCTGAATGGTGCCCTGACCATTGGTACCTTAGATGGAGCCAATGTGGAGATTCGGGAGGAAGTGGGCGAAGAGAATTTCTTCTTATTCGGCCTGACGACTGAAGAGGTTTATCACAAGCGAGCCCATGGCTATCGGTCTCGGGATTATTACCATACCAACGCTGAGCTAAAGCTGGCGATCGATCGAATCGCTTCTGGTTTTTTCTCCCAGGGAGATGCAGAGCTGTTTCGACCTTTGGTTGATGATCTGCTCAACCAGGACCAATATTTCCTCTTTGCGGACTATGCGTCCTATATTGCTTGTCAAGATCAGGTGGCTGCGGTCTATAAAGATCAGACTAAGTGGACTCGCATGTCGATTTTGAATGCAGCCCGTATGGGTAAATTCTCTTCGGATCGCTCGATTGAAGACTATTGTCGAGATATCTGGAAAGTTGAACCCGTGAACGTTGAATTGCGTCAGTGCTAGGCATCAGCACCTAAATCATGGACAGTTTAGAACAGCTGGTTCAAGGACAGGTGCTCACAGAGCCTCAAAAGGCTGAATTAGGCCAATGGATGCTGTCTGAGCCGGATCGGGCAGCCGCTTTTGGCCTAACTCCAGCCTCAGTAGAAGCAACCCTTCATCAGTTCGCCCAGCTCCTTCCCCGAATCTACCCCCCGGTGGAAGAGTTTTGGTGTGGAGACTGTCAAATATTCACCTCGCCCCTACAGCCCCTCTGGCGGGTATGGATGCCGCTAGCCTGCCAGATAGCGGAAGCGAGACGGAAGCTGAATCGCCCACTAATCCAAGGCATTTTGGGCATGCAGGGGGCTGGAAAAACGACCCTGACCACGGTGCTGCAGATCGTTCTAGAACAGCTAGGGTATTCGTGCTGCTGCCTGTCCATCGATGATCTCTATAAGACCTATAGTGAGCGTCAGCAGCTGCAAGTGGAGGACCCTCGACTAAAATGGCGAGGGCCACCAGGAACCCATGATGTTGATTTGGGCCTTCAAATTCTGGATCAGGTGCGAGCCAACGAGGCCAATACTCAAATTCAAATCCCTCGGTTTGATAAATCGGCCTTTGGCGGACAGGGCGATCGCAGTGGGTTTGAATCGGTGCCGACCGCTGATATCGTCCTTTTTGAGGGTTGGTTTGTGGGGGCACAACCTATTCCGCCTGACCTCTTTGAACAAGCCCCTGCACCGATTGATACGCCCGCTGATCGCAAGTTCGCCATGGAAATGAACCAGCGCTTGCAGGATTACTTGCCTCTCTGGGACCGTCTCGACCGTTTGATGGTGCTGAATTTAGCGGATTATCAACTCAGTAAGCAGTGGCGAAAAGAGGCAGAACATAAAGCGATCGCAATGGGTAACGCTGGCATGAGTGATGGGGAAATCGATGAATTTGTGGATTACTTTTGGAAGGCGCTGCATCCCGAGCTATTTGTAAAACCTTTGACTACTCAGCAAAACGGGGCCGATCTGGTGATTACCGTGAATGCAGATCACACCTTCGGCGATATTTATCAGCCCAGTCACAGGTCTGAGATGGCCTAGCGCCATTGCTGTAATCAAATCAAGCTAATATCAATCCAGACTGAACTGAAGCATAAACTGTGGCTAAGAACGGCAAGTCTGGGCTGCGATCACGGGTACCGGGTTGGTGGCAGCTGACCCATTATCAATGGCAGTGGTTGCGGCAGGATAGTATCGCGGGTATAACGGTCGCGGCTTATTTGATTCCTCAATGTATGGCCTATGGGGAGTTAGCGGGGGTGGAGCCTGTGGCTGGCTTGTGGGCTATTTTGCCTGCCATGCTGATCTACGCGATGTTTGGATCTTCGTTGCAACTCTCCTTAGGACCTGAGTCGACAACCGCTGTGATGACGGCGGTCGCCATTGGGCCTTTAGTGGCCGGTGGAGCCTATGAGGCGGCGAGTTGGGCTGCGGTCTTAGCCCTGTTTGTCGGATTGGTTTATTTGATTGCTTATATCGCTCGACTGGGCTTTCTGGCTGATTTACTGTCGAAGCCCATTTTAGTGGGATATATGGCAGGAGTCGCCCTGATTATGATCATTGGTCAGCTCGGTAAGGTTAGCGGTATTCCCATTCAATCTGAGAGTTTGGTGGGAGAGGTGCAAGACTTTGTGACCCAATTCAATCAGCTGCATCCACCGACCTTTGTGTTGGCAACCGCTGTCTTGTTTTTTCTCTTTGTGATTCAAACTCGCTTTCCCAAATGGCCGGGGCCGCTGATTGCAGTTTTATTGGCAACGGCAGCGGTCGCTGTTTTTCAGCTCGATCAGCAAGGCGTCAAGGTGGTAGGCACCATCCCAGCGGGTTTGCCCACGCCACTCCTGCCCGGATTCTCACCTGCCAAAATTTCTACTTTGCTCGCGGCAGCAGTGGGCATTGCCGTGGTGGGATATTCGGATAATGTATTGACGGCCCGATCCTTTGCTAACCGTAATGGCTACCAAATCGACGGGAATCAAGAACTGTTGGCCTTAGGCATCGCGAATTTGGCCACGGGGCTGCTGCAAGGCTTCCCCATCAGCAGCAGTGGTAGCCGTACCGTGATTGGTGATGCGTTGGGGAGTAAGACCCAAGTGTTTTCCTTGGTCGCGTTTGGGGTGGTGGTCATTGTTTTGCTGTTTCTACGGCCTGTACTGGCGCTCTTCCCGACCGCAGCCCTCGGGGCAATTGTAATCTTTGCGGCGACCCGACTGATTGAATGGGCAGAATTTAAGCGACTCTGGCGGTTTCGAAAAACGGAGTGGGGGTTAGCCATCATCACGACGTTAGGCGTGTTGGGAACGGATATTTTACTGGGGGTGGCGGTGGCCGTGGGCTTGTCGGTGATTGATCTGTTTGCTCGGATTGCTCGCCCCCATGATGCCGTGTTGGGGAAAGTTCCTGGCATGGCTGGCCTCCATGATATTGCCGATTGGGAGGGGACGGCGACCTGGCCAGGTTTAGTGATTTATCGCTATGATGCGCCCCTTTGTTTTGCCAATGCCGAAAATTTTAAGCAGCGAGTCTTGGATGCGATCGCAACTGAAGAACCCCCTGTCCACTGGTTTGTCCTCAATACGGAAGCCATTATCAATATTGATATTACGGCGGTCGATATGCTGGAAGAGCTGCGTCAAGAACTCGCTAAGCACAACATTCAGTTTGGCATTGCCCGGATGAAACAAGACCTTTATGGTCAGCTGCAGCCCACCGCTTTTCTGAAAAACATTCCGCCAGAGTTCATTTTTGCCACGCTACCCACAGCAGTCTCGGCCTATACGACCCAATACCCCGTGTCTGCTAATCCTTTGGATCAATCTTCTACATGAACTTTTTAGCCCATCTCTACCTAGCTCAGCCGACCGTTGAACATCGGTTAGGCAACTTACTCGCAGACTTCATTAAAGGGGCGGTCCGTCAACAGTTCTCTGTGGAGATGCAAGCAGGGATGAAACACCACCAACAGATTGATAGTTTTACGGATTGTCATCCGGTGGTTCGCCATAGCAAACGTTTGATCAGTCCTGCGCATCGCCGGATGGCAGGCATCTTAGTGGATATTTTTTACGATCACCATCTAGCGTGCCACTGGTCAGAGTATAGTGATGTTCCCCTGGCGACGTTTACCCAGGAGATTTACCGTTCATTCCAAACCTATAGTGGCTGGCTGCCTACGGATGTTCACATTCTTTTGAATCGGATTGCCGCAGAAGATTGGCTAACCCAATATCAATCCATTGAGGGCATCGAGACTACCTTGTCTCGCTTATCTCGCAGAATTAGCCACCGTTGGCAGCGTTCCGTTAACCTATGCCCTGCTATTGAAGATTGGTTGACCCACTACCCCACTGTTGCCCAGGACTTTGCGCAATTTTTCCCAGACATGATTCAACATTGTCACACCCTGGATCAGGTGGGCAGTAAAGACCGCTGGCATTGAGGGCAAATGGCATGAATCGACAGTTGACAGTCCAATAAATGGAAGCCTGACTTTTTCGCTGTCTTTGAGCCAATCTTCAAAACAGAGTCACTTTTAAACTCAATGGTTTTGTTGCATTTAACGCAAATCAGGTGGTGATGATGGTAGGGATAGGGCTGATTTAGTTCATAGTGTTTATGACCTTCAGCGAATTCTAACTCTCGCAAAATCCCCATGCGAGCCATTAATTTTACCGTTCTATAAATCGTGGATAAACTAATAGGCTCACCCTGTTCTTCCAAGAGATTGTATAAATCTTCAGCGCTTAAATGCTTCCCTTTTTGCAGGTTTTGAAACACATTGAGGATTGTTTCTCGTTGAGGTGTAAGACGCCACCCTCGATCGTTGAGTTCTGCTTTAAGTGAGTTAGCACTGTACATAGTCTTTTCTCAAGAACATGAGCTTATTGAAAGTCTAACGAATGATGGATCCTTTGGCAACAAGAAGATTCTATTGAGAAAAGTAAAGCGAGGGCTTGGATCCTGAAGACGTCTGTAATTCTATACGCTGTCCTGCATTGCAGTCTATTTGCCCTTGATGCAAGAAAGGGGATCGCTTAGCGATCCCCTTAGGGTGATCTTGGCAATTGTTAAGGTCGAGAGGGTTAGGCAAAGGCCTCTAAAAAGTCACGGATGCGGTTACGTCGCTTGGGTTGTCGAAGCTTTTGTAACGCCTTCGATTCAATTTGGCGAACCCGCTCCCGTGATAAATCTAAGGACTTACCAATTTGGGCAAGGGAATGAGTTTTGCCATCATTGAGGCCAAATCGCATGGTGATCACATCTCGCTCCCGAGGGGTTAGGTCGGCGAGGAGCTGCTTCAGTTCTTGTTGTAAGGACTCTCGCATGATCAGCTCTTCTGGAGAAATATCATCCGTTTCTAGCAGGTCACCTAACTCTGTATCTTTGTCCTTACCAACTTTGATCTCCAGGGAGACGGAGCGGGGGACGCGGACTAAGAGTTCCCGAATTTGCTCCGGGGTCATATCCATTTCCTGGGCAATGTCCTCAATGCTGGCGGTGCGGCCTTTGCTTTGGGACAGCTTGCGCTGAGCCTTCTTGATTTTGTTTAGCTTCTCAGTGATATGGACCGGGAGGCGGATGGTGCGGCTTTGAGTTGCTATCGCACGGGTGATCCCTTGGCGAATCCACCAGTAGGCATAGGTACTAAAGCGATACCCTTTAGTGGGATCAAACTTTTCAACTGCCCGTTCTAGACCTAAGGTTCCTTCTTGAATCAAGTCCAGAAGTTCTAAACCTCGGTTTTGGTATTTCTTCGCGACCGAGACGACCAAGCGTAGATTGGCTTGAATCATATGCTCTTTCGCTTTAATGCCTTGCTTAACGATTTGGTCAAGCTCCGCATTGGATAACTCAGCTTTCTCTGCCCAGGCGGTTTTGCCTTCAGCTAGGCGGGGCTTCAGATCTGCGACTGGAATATCAGCTTCCTTGGCCCAGCGGTTGAAGGACGGACGATGCCCCAACATGGCGGTCAATCGATCGCGGACATCCGTTAAACGGGCATACTCAGCAATCACTGGATGGCTTTCTAAAAATTCTTCTCGCGTTTCCAGTAGATGCATATAGCGTTGCACCTTCTGGGCTTCAGCGACTTCTTCATCCCGCTCTAGTAGGCTTACTCGGCCAATTTCTTGCAAGTATAACCGCACCAAATCCGTCGTTCCCCGACGATTGGCAGCAGAAATGGGAGTCATCTTCAAAGCGGCAAGATCTTCGGAAGCATCATCATCTAAATCAGCGTTTGGATCAAACTCTACTTCCTCAGGTTCATTGGAATTTTGATCAAGGTCACGACTGTTCCCTTGACCGTCATAAACGGCATGAATGACTTCTGCTTTTTGCGGAATTGCCGACATCTAAGATCACCTCTAACAGGTTAAAGCGAAAACAGCTCCCTTCCTCTATAGTTCCCAAAAAATAAGACTTTCAAGCATATGAAGAGTTCTAGTTTTGGCTGTAAACTAAACAGAGAAGATACATCCAAGTGATTATTTCGCCGCTGCCAAATAATGGTTTCTTGTTTGGAAGACAGTAGAAATTACAACAATTTTTCACTGGATGTGTTTCCATACCATATGGTTTCTTCCAAGTGCTTGCAGTGACTGAGGTCAACTCGATCTGGCAACTTGCATCACATTTGTTTTATTCACTGGGCTTAAATCACCTATGATGCGCTCCTTTGTTTTACCCTCAACCTTTCTGCTGACCTTATTGCTGATGGTGGGGTTATTCTTCTTTGTTCGCGCCTCGGTGAAGGATCGGACAGAAGAGTTGCAGTGGCTATCTAGCCAGCCAGAAGAAGCCGTGCTCAAGAAAGTGGAAGACCACCTAACGAATCGGTCCTATCGGCTCTCGGCTTTAGACAAAGAATTGGATCAAGTCACCTTTGAAGGGACGGTACGGCCTAGCGTGGTGTTGGCCTGTTTTCTAACCGCCCTGATGCTAACGGCAACCCTGTGCTTAAGCCTAGTATTTAGCATTCTCTTTCCCTCCGTAGGCTTTGGCTTTACGGTGATCACCGTTATTTCACCGGTGGCAGGCTGGTTTTATTGGCAAAAGGCCCAACGGCCTGAACAGGTTAGACTCAAGGTAGAATCGGTGGCCTCTTCTGGAGAGACAGACCCCCAAACCCTACTCACGGTGATTGCCCACCGGGATGAAATCACGGCAATGCGCCCAACCCTAAAGACCTTCGGCGTCATTGCACCATAGATTTCGGTTATCCTCAGATATTTAGGGCATTGTCCCCAACTCAATCTAGTGGCGAGAGACCTGCTGATTGATGCGTGGGATATAGCTCTCGCTGGTGGGAACACCCCCATTTTTTTGCATGACCTTTACAGAGGCTCGATTGGCTGGGTTACAGGTGACTAAAATAGGCTGAATTCCCCTTTTTAGGGCTTTCGCTAGTGTCAATACCAACAGCTGAGTACCATTTCCTTGGCCTCGGTCTGCAGGACGAACCCTATAGCCGATATGCCCCCCACCTCTTCTAGAGAGGGCGTTAAGCAATGGCGTAGCCGACTTTCGCCTAACACTCGATTGCTTTCATTGATCAGCCAAAAAGTGGTCGCCGGAACAAATCCCGGTTTCAGGTCAATACCGAGGGCGTTCTGTTCTCGCTGGTGAAGGTAGGCC
Source organism: Acaryochloris marina MBIC11017 (assembly GCF_000018105.1). GTDB lineage: Bacteria > Cyanobacteriota > Cyanobacteriia > Thermosynechococcales > Thermosynechococcaceae > Acaryochloris > Acaryochloris marina. Next base: position 2,095,442 of record NC_009925.1, on the reverse strand, counting down.
AGAAAAGAGTTTTGAATAAAGGAGATGTTTTGGATGTTTTGATCATGAATGCATGTTTCACCCGCATGCTGAAAGTTGCTCACCATGCTTAGAAATTCAGGCTGCAGTGGGCTGAATCAGTTGCAAGCGCGAGGGTTTGAGTTCAATCAATGCGGAGTGAAAACTGTGCTGTTATTCGTCTTCCCAGGTTTCAACTTCTAGGAAACTGGCAATTGGATCTTGCATCGAAAATTCAAAGTCGATTAACTCATCTTTTAGATAAGACCACTTATCGGGAAACAGCAATCCAACTTTCCATAAGCTATCGGTTGGCTTGAGTTTTTGAGAATTGACTAACGACTGCACTTGGCGCTGCAGTTTACCCATTGGGTGCAGAACCGCCGGAGTCATGGTGGTGTTTGTCATATATGGATTGTAGAAAGATTAAACAGGTTGCTAATAGTGCAAACACTAGAAACAGCTGTGTTGCGCTTTCTAAGAGGTGTTGCGCAACCGGCTGATTTAATTCGCTCATAATCCTAGCACATGCTTATGAATTTCTTGGACGGCAGATTATTGATTTTTCCTTAATAATCATGCTATTCATAAGTTCCTCAATACAAAAATTGCAATGCAAATTGGCATTATTGGCTGTGGTGTTGTGGGAGCAGCAATTGCCTTTGAACTCAGTCAGACCCATCAGGTGACCGTGTGGGATGCACGGTCTCCCCATCAATGGCAGGCGACAGGTGCGGCCCTGGGGGTGCTGATGGCAGCTATTACGCCGAAATTAAAGGGCAAACATCTACAGTTACGCTTAGATAGCTTAAAGCTGTACGAAACCCTAATACCTGAGCTGGAAGCGATCACCCACATATCCTTGCCCTATAACCGTCAAGGCATTTTACGGCTGTGCTTTGATGGAGATGAGTTAAACCGTTGGTCTAGAACTCAGCAAGTTCGGGCTCAACAAGGCTTTCACCTAGATATCCTGGATCAGGACCAGCTATTTCAAACCTATCCCCATTTAAAAACCGCTCATCTGTGGGAATCAAAAGCGCCAGCGGTGGGTGCCATCTATTCTCCGCAAGATCGCCAATTTGATCCTGTTGCGTTATCGGCAGCCTTGATAACCGCTGCTCAGAAAAATGGGGCCGAGGTTTATTTCAATACAACTATCTCTGGCTTCAAACCCTTGCAAGCAGGTGATCCCCGGTCGCTAACGCATGTCTGCTCATCTACCGATAGCTATCCCGTGGATTGGGTGATTGTGTCGGCAGGATTAGGATCAACACCTCTGACCACCACTCTCCAGCAGACCGTGCCGATTTATCCGGTTTTGGGACAAGCGCTACATCTCCAACGCCAGTATCCCCTTGCAGACCTGTTGCCTGTCGTCAATGGTGATCAGGCGCATATAGTGCCCCTAAATGCCTCGGAGGTATGGGTGGGGGCGACGGTTGAATTTCCGTCTGAGGTGGGAGGCGCTATCGAAGCCGATCCAGTTCAATTAAAGGAGCTGCATCAACGTGTGATCGCACTCGATGCTTCCCTTGCCCATGCCAAAGTTCTCAGAACCTGGTCTGGCTTACGTCCTCGCCCCCATGAACGGCCTGCCCCGATCATTGAACGACTCCCGGGTTATGACAATGTGGTGGTGGCCAGTGGACATTATCGTAATGGTGTCTTATTAGCCCCCATTACGGCCCAAAAAGTGCGACAGTTGATATCGAACTAAAGTGAGTTCTTGCGTATGCCCTTCCCCCGAGCTAGTGGCCTTCTCCTGCATCCGACGTCGTTTCCAGGTCGATTTGGAGTTGGTGACCTAGGGCCAGAAGCCTATCGATTCGTTGATTTTATGGTCCAAAGTGGTCAGCAGCTATGGCAGGTGCTGCCCCTAGGGCCAACGGGGTTTGGTAACTCCCCCTACATGTGTTATTCCGCAATGGCGGGCAATCCCCTCTTGATTAGTCTGGAGCAACTACAGGAGCAGGAGCTATTGCAAGAGGAAGATCTGGAGCTAGGCGTGGGCTTTCGCCCGGAGACCATCGCCTACGAGCAGGTCATTCCCATGAAGCAGGGGCTGCTACGGCTGGCCTATGACAATTTCAAAGCGGGCGTTTTTCCAGAGCTTGCCCTCGCGTTTCAGAAATTTTGCCAAACCAGAGCCTGGCTGGAAGATTTCGCCTTTTTTATGGCCCTCAAGGATGCCCATTGGGGGGCGGCCTGGAATACGTGGCCCCAAGAAATTGCCCAGCGCCAACCTGCTGCTATGGCGGAGTGGCAGCAAAAGCTGCAGTCCGATATCGAGATGCATAAGTTTTGGCAATTTCAGTTTTTTCAGCAATGGTCCAATCTGAAACAGTACGCCAACGATAACGGCATTCAAATCATTGGTGATATTCCCATCTACGTCGCCCACAATAGTTCAGATGTGTGGTCGAATCCCGATCAGTTTTTCCTCGATCCAGAAACCCTTGAACCCGCGCTGATGGCTGGCGTGCCCCCGGATTACTTTAGTGAAACCGGACAGCTCTGGGGCAATCCCATCTACCAGTGGAAGCGAATGGAGAAGCAAGGCTTTAAATGGTGGATTCAGCGCTTCCGCACCATGCTGGACTATGTGGATCTGATTCGGGTAGATCACTTCCGGGGCTTCCGAGCCTTTTGGCAGGTCAAGCAAGGGGAAAATACTGCCATGAATGGCGAGTGGGTTGTAGCTCCTGGAGATGAGCTGTTCGAAGCCCTGCGAGATGAGCTGGGCAAGCTGCCGATTTTGGCGGAAGATCTGGGCATCATTACCCCTGATGTGGAGGAACTCCGGGATAAGTTTGAATTTCCGGGCATGAAGATTCTCCATTTTGCCTTTGGTTCTGGTTCGGGTAATCCCTACCTACCCTTTAACCATGTGCAGAACTGTTTGGTCTACACAGGCACCCATGACAACAACACGACGGTGGGCTGGTTTCACGATATGCCTGACCATGAGCGGGTGTTTGTGGAGGGCTATATGGGCGGCTTGTCCCAGGAAGGCATCCACTGGGATTTAATTCGACTGGCCCTCAGTTCGGTGGCAAATCAGGTGATTATCCCTGTGCAAGATCTGCTGGGGCTAGGCACTGAGGCCCGCATGAACTTACCCAGTACATCAGGGGGCAACTGGGCTTGGCGGTATCGTTCGGGTGGATTGACGGATGCGATCGCAGAACGGTTACTGCAACTCACGGATACCTACGGTCGTGCCCCAGTCAAAACAGATGACTCCTGGGATTAGTAGTGGCGCGTTAGGTTCTCCACACTTTGAGGTCTTGAATTCTGACTCCCTTGAAGCGACCCAGCTTATCTGGGGTCGAATTCTTTATGCTAACCCCAGGCGAGAACGAACCGTAGAAAGAGGTTCTGACCAATAGTCTTCAAGCGGATGAGCGATGACGCAGGCTGCTTGCTGTCCAAGTTTACGACTGTGCTGCTCGATGGCGCGTAGTTGTCGGTATCGGTGCGGAATGACCAGAGGGTATAAGTAATGGGCCAGACAGGCGGCTGTCTGATAGCTAGGACTATAGTGCTGAGCATCGACAAAAGCCCATACCCCCATTTCTCCGGCAAGGCTGGTGTCATATCCTAACAGCACATGAAATACATCATGGAGCAGGGTATAGCGCAGTCCCAAAGATTGGTCTGGCAATGAAGCTATAACGTCTGCGCTAATGTCCAATGGTGTTAGGTGGCACCCATCCATATGCTGGGCATAGATCTGTCCAAAGGTCCCTTCTGGTAGGGTTCTTAAGGCTGCCAAGTCAATGGTGGGAAAGCAGGTTGTTAATCTGGAGAGCTTGTCCGCAATCTCTGGATAAGCTTGAGTGCCTAATATTGCAGACTTATAAGCGGCTACGTCCCCCAGCCTGCCTTGGCGATAGGCTTGTACGGCTAAGGAAAAAAAAGAGAAGCGCTGTCGAGAGACTAACTGATGACTGCTATCCATGTCTTTAGACCTCTTGAGCGAGTAAAAGCGACACAGACACCCTTAACGTTGGAAAGGCTAAGGGCGTCAGCTCACCATCTTGGTAAGTTTCTACAGAACGATAATGCTCTGACTCAGGCTGTCGATAGACACTGACTTGTTGTTTGCGTAAATTAACAATCCAATATTCAGGGATTCCAGCACTGGTATAGATTTTGAGTTTATAGCCGGAGTCAATCGCTATGCTAGAGTCAGAGATTTCGATCAGCCAATACACTTCACTGGGGTCTGGATGACGCTGACGATATTGGGACCAGGGTAAGCGAACAATGGCAAGATCTGGCTCCGGTTTAGAAGTGTTTAAGGTAATCGGATGCGCCTCTCGGATCCATGTCTGTCCTTGAAGATGTTGGCGGAGAAACTGAGCGGTGCCTTCACCACTATGGGTGTGAAGTGGACCTTCGGGTGTCCTATCGACAATTTTGCCTTGGAGCAGTTCTACATGACAATCACTTAAAATGCCTGCCTCGACCATGTGGTGATAGTTAGCAACGGACCACAAATGGTTATTTGGTTGAGTGAGGGCTGCCTGTGAAAGTGTCATATGTTGAACGACTATGCACTGTCACTATTGTATCGAGAGTAAGAAAGGCTCCAACTTTGGGCTTGGCTATTTCTTGGGAAGGACGTTTGTTTTGGAAGGGAATATAGCGTCAGATCCACTGCATATAGTTTTTCTCGGTACTGTACTCGTAATGCTTGGTTCGTATTACATCACGGACTTGGACAAGGAGTTTGCGGGGTGGCATAGAGTACCTGATAACAACTGATATTGAAAATTATACGGTTATTTATTTTGCCTATTAACATTCTTCATTCCTGTATGACAGATACACCGAAAATGCCTTTTCTATATTCTTTTTAGGCAATCAACTATAATTTTTGCATATCGAAAAATTTCCGTAAAACTGGGTCTTTATATTGTGGTGCTAGTGTAGAGAAGGCTTGGCTTAAGGAGGTAAATAAGCTGTTAATTTATTTTATGTTAAGAATAAATTTGCCTCCTAATTTATAGTTAGACATCAAGGCGAATATGGATGGCGAAACGCGTTTTCTTTAGCTTTCACTACCAAGATGTCATTGACTTCCGCGCGAATGTCTTTCGGAATCACTGGCTCATGAAGCCTGACCGCAAATCGGCTGGGTTCTTTGACGCATCTGTATGGGAGTTTGCGAAAAAGACTGGCCCGGTCGCGATCAAACGTCTTATCAACGCAGCGGTTAACAATACGTCGGTGACGTGTGTCCTCATCGGTTCTCAAACGTACGCACGTCCGTGGGTCCGATACGAACTACTTAAGAGCTTCCGCCAAGGAAACAAACTACTGGCTGTCCACATCAACTCGATCAAAGGTCGTGACCAAAAGACCAAGAGCAAGGGGTACAATCCCCTCAGTTACGTCGGCGTCTCGTACTCCGATAGTGGGCTTACGGCAACTCTCCATGAAAAGGTAAATGGTAAGTGGCAGCCCTATACGGAGATTGATGGTAGCGCCTCGTATCACACTGGTGGCGTTCCGGAGGAATACCGTGGCAATGGCTACAATCTTGGCCGATGGTATTCAATCTATGCCTGGGTATCCGATGACGGGTACAGAAGCTTTGCGGGCTGGGTGGCATGATATCGGACCGTCATCATGTTCAAAACCGTTTGCAATAATCGTGGGCAATAAATGTCGGGATGTGCTTCAGTCTCTATCACCAGACGAATACAATCAAAATTGTGTCGAGTCTTTCGATGATGCTGTTTCCTTAATTCGTTCGAGAAAGCCTGTGTTCATCTATGCGTTGGTCGAATGGTAACATAACCCGAAAGGCGACATAACAAACGGATGAACCGGAGCCGGAACAGCCAGGCTGGCTCGCTACGCTCGTTCACGTCAACTCCCGGCCCGGTTATCCTTGAGGTTAAGGCTCACTTTTTAATCATTTGCAGTTTGCTCCCATATTGGGAGCAATGTACTATAAACGTATGCGTATCCTGTCTCGCAGCACCCTCCGAACTTTTTGGGAAAAGCACTCAGATGCTGAAGAATCCTTGAAAAACTGGTATTACGAAGCATCACATGCAGATTGGAAAAGTCCAGCCGATATCAAAGCCGCTCATCGTAACGCCAGTATCATTGCGAATAACCGTGTTGTGTTCAATATCAAAGGAAATACGTATCGCCTGATTGTTTCAATTCGCTACGATATCAGCATTATTTTTATTCGATTCGTTGGCACTCATGCAGAGTACGACAAAGTAGATGCAGAAACGGTTTAAAGATAGGAATAGGTATGGAAATTTGCCCAATTAGAACTAAGGCTGATTATCAAGCAGCATTGAAAGAAATTGAGATGCTGTTTGATGCTCCACCCAATACCCCTGCATATGATCGACTGGATATACTCAGTACACTAGTAGAAGCTTATGAGGAAAGGCATTTCCCGATTGAAGCGCCTGATCCAATTGAAGCCATTCTCTACTACATGGATACTCGTGGTTTATCTCGTCGAGACTTAGAACCTTGCCTGGGTAGTCGAGCAAGGGTGTCAGAAATACTATCTCGAAAGCGCTCATTAACATTAGAGATGATTCGGAAACTAAATCAAAATCTGGGGATTCCTGCTGAAGTCCTGATTCAGTCATATAGCTCAATGCAAACTCCTGCCTAACCAGCACTTGCATAGGATAATCGACATACCATGATGCGCGTTGTCTTTGATCTGCAACCTGTTGAACGCAGTTCGTTAGAGGCTGTTTGAGAAGTGAGTAAAGCTCTCAAGGTACTAAATCTGTCAATACACAAACACTGGACAGGACCTAGAGAGCAATGCCTACAGCATATGATAGCGACCTCACCACCCTGCAATGGGAATTACTTGAGCCCTTGATTCCTGCTGCTAAACCTGGAGGTAGACCTCGCACCACTGATATGCGCAGTGTTCTCAATGCCATTTTTTATCTCGTGGTTACGGGTTGCCAGTGGAGACAGCTACCTCATGACTTTCCCTGTTGGTCAACGGTCTATAGCTATTTTCGAAGGTGGCGTGATGATGGGACTTGGGTCCACATCAATGAGCATCTACGCATGCAAGAGCGGGTGAGTGAAGACCGTCATCCAAGTCCCAGTGCCGCCATCTGCGATGCTCAATCGGTTAAAGTCGGCAATCCTCGGTGTCATACCAATTCACTTATTGAGTGACCTTTATAGTCAAAGCATCCAAGATATAAGAATATCCCGTTAGAGAAGCCACCACCTTCTGGGAGAGGGTATTGATATGCTCAAATAAAGCGGTCTCCAGTGCCCCAATAGAATCAAAGTTTTTGCCTTTGAAAGGCTTTCTTAGGTCCTGCCATAATCGCTCTGCCGGATTGAGTTCTGGACTATGAGACGGCTGTACAATCGGCAACACATTCTCAGGCCATCGAACCCAAGTCGCCATATGGGCTGCGGCTTGATCTATTTGCATCAGATTGAGACTCTGGGGAAACGCCAAGCTGAATTGCTCCAGGAAGCGCTCAAAACAAACACTATCGAGATGAGAAAACCGATAGAAGAAACTGTCTCCTGTGAGAGGTTCGACAGCGCCATAGAGCCAGAAAGCCTCTCGGGGCCACTGTACCGTCACCACAGGTTTGACACCCCGCAACGTTAGAACCCGACCCGTGAGTGTCTTGAGTCCCCAGCGGCTTTCATCCATGCACCAGTAGCGCACTGGGTGTCCTTGGGCAAAATAGCGGGTCATTACCTCAATCACACGAGGAAGTTTTTTAATAGGCTTGTTGTTGAGCTTCCTCTGTCTTGCGTGAGCGAGGTCGAGGAACTTTGAGCTTGGCTTTGAGCCGATAATGCACGGTTTGATGAACCGTTTTGTAGGGTACGTCTAATCCACACTCATCTAAAAGCCATTGTTGAATCGCCCCGTAGCTCTCAAAGCCCCTGGGGTCAGCTAGACGAGCTTTCAGCTTTTCGAGGACCTCTCCACCAATCATGGGGGGCTTCCCAGGAGAGGTAGGAATCTCCAGCATTGCCTGTAATCCCCCTGATTTATAGAGTTTGATCCAGCGATACACCGTGGATTCCCCTCGTCCGGTCAGGGTTGCCAACTCCATGCGAGTGGTGACTTGACCACTTTTGAGCCAGTAGAGGGCTTGCAAGCGTTCTTTGCGACGACCGGAGGATTGTTGACGTAATAAACGTTTGAGTGTGTCTTCACTTTCACAGATATCAATTCGTAAGGGTCTGGGCATGAGGGATAAGTATCAGCAACGCGCTACTCCCATAATACAAGTCACACATATATGGAATTGGTATCACTCGATTGGGTTTGATGGTGGGAAAATGGTCAAAGGTCGTAAACGTCATGTGCTCGTTGATACTTTAGGGCTGGTTTTGATGGTGATGGTCACTGCTGCCAATATCTCTGACCAACGAGGGGCCAAAATGCTGTTTTGGAAAGCTCGACGCCAAGGTGCGAGTTTGTCCCGTCTAGTTCGGATATGGGCCGATGCTGGCTATCAAGGACAAGCTTTTATGAAGTGGGTAATGGACCGTTTTCAATATGTCTTGGAAGTGATCAAACGCTCAGATAATCTAGCGGGGTTTCAGGTTGTTCCCAAACGATGGATTGTAGAACGGACGTTTGGATGGTTGTTGTGGTCTCGACGTCTTAATAAAGATTATGAGGTTTTGACCAGAACAACTGAAGCGCTCGCATATGTGGCGATGATTCGACTCATGGTTCGAAGGCTGGCGCAGGAGTACTAAAACTTCTCAAACAGCCTCTAAGATCTGAGATCAATACAACACGAGAAAGGCGTAATTGTTAGGTATAGCACTACGGATATATGTTAGTACGCTCTTTGAAAGCAGCATCCACACAATCACGAAAGGTATCAAATTCATCCCACCGCTGCTTCATCCAGTTTTTGAGCACAAACCACCATCGCTCGATTTTATTGAGATCTGGAGAATAGCTCGGTAGATACCAAATCTCACAGCCTGCTTCAGCTACGATTTCTTCGATCCTCTGGCCATGATGAAAACTGGCATTATCAATCACAATCACATCGCCAAGTTGTAACTGGGATATAAGACTCTGCTGTAACCACGCTTCGAATAACAACCGATTGCAAGACCCTTCAAAGGTCATGGGAGAAAATAACTGGCCTTCTTTGAGCGCAGCAATAAAACTGACTCGCTCTGTCCGCTTGCCTGATTTGAGGTCATAAAATCGTTGACCCACAGGGCAGTATCCATAAGGATAGTCCGCTCGATTATCGATACCCGCTTCGTCTACATAGACGATCTGATGAGGGTGTTTGGTCTGTAATCGTTCTATAAATGCTTGACGTTGTGTTTCATCTCGTTCTCGATAGCCATAGGTCTTTTTTTCGACTCAATCCCAGTTTTCTCAAGGCATCACTGATATTTTGCTGGGTGACATTATCCCCCCATAGCTTAGCCATTTGGGCCTGGGTTTTACCCCCATGCTCTTGAGCAAATTCACGAAAGCGCTCCCAATCTGTGATCTTGTGGCGAGCCCCTTGTTGGTAGTTGGTAATCGCCTGACAGTCACCTGTAGCTTCTTCGCGGACTATCCATAGATGCAAGGTATTACGGCTGATGTTCAACATTCGACAGATATCGACTTTCCGTTCACCATTCTTGAAGGCATCAACGGCTTTACGACGAAGGTCATAACTATAGGGTGCTGGCATACTAATGTAGGGATATCTTCTATATCAATAGTACTAACATAGTTTCGTAGGGCTATATAACAGAGCTTGCTTAACTTCAAGAACTAGCTCGTCTTTCAATGGGAGAAGCATTGGAATGTTAGGCCATTTCTGATGAGTGGAAAGAGCCTCCTTCGCTAACCCATAACGCCTCGCACTTTTTGCAAGTGACCGACTCCAAGCCGTGCGATTCTGTTATGCCACTTGAGGGTTTGAGTAGGACCTAGAGCCATTGATTTGGGCAATGCCTGACCCATTCTCAAATGATTCTCGGCGTCTTTTAATCTCTTCTTCCAGTAGTTCCCATGGGGATCGAGCTACCCTGTAGTCAACGCATTGTGACTCTCACTATTTAGAGCAAATTCCTTATGCCCCAGCAACAATTTGGACTAATTGGCCTCGCCGTTATGGGGGAAAATTTAGCCCTCAACGTTGAGCGAAATGGCTTTCCCATTGCTGTCTACAATCGCACACGAGCAAAAACAGATGCCTTTATGGCAGAGCGGGCCCAGGGACGACAAGTAGTCGCCGCGTTTACACCGGAAGAACTGGTCGCATCCCTCGAACGTCCTCGGCGAATCTTGATCATGGTCAAAGCTGGTGCTCCAGTGGATGCTGTGATTCAGCAGCTCAAGCCAATGCTGGAACCCGGCGATGTGTTGATTGACGGCGGCAACTCCCTGTATGGGGACACCGTGCGACGCACAGAAGAATTAGAAGCCGTCGGCCTCCGATTTATTGGTATGGGCGTCAGTGGCGGTGAAGAAGGTGCCCTCAACGGTCCCAGCCTAATGCCTGGTGGTACGGAAGCTGCCTATAAAGACCTGTCTCCGATTCTGACCAAGATTGCAGCTCAAGTGGATGACGGGCCTTGTGTCACCTATATTGGCCCAGGGGGTGCTGGTCACTACGTCAAAATGGTCCATAACGGCATTGAGTATGGCGATATGCAGCTGATTGCTGAAGCCTATGACCTGCTCAAAAATGTTCTAGGACTGAGTCATACAGAACTGCATCAGGTCTTTAGTGAGTGGAACACCACGGATGAGCTAAATTCCTTTTTGATTGAAATTACGGCTGAAATTTTCACCTATGTTGATCCAGATACTCAGCAGCCTTTAGTGGAGCTGATTTTGGATAAGGCAGGCCAGAAAGGGACAGGTCGCTGGACTGTGATGAGTGCCTTGGAATTGGGTGTGCCCATCCCCACGATTACAGCCGCTGTGAATGCCCGTATTACCTCATCTTTCAAAGATGAGCGGGTTAAAGCGTCTCAAATCCTGACGGGTCCCACGGCGACTTTTAGCGGCGATAAGCAAGCCTTTATCGGCAAAGTTCGGGATGCCCTCTACTGCTCTAAGATTTGTTCCTATGCCCAGGGCATGGCCTTGATGAGTGCGGCGTCACAGGAGTTCAAGTTCAACTTGAATTTAAGTGAAATCTCCCGGATTTGGAAAGGCGGCTGCATTATCCGGGCGGGCTTCTTGGACAAAATTAAATCGGCTTTTGCTGATGATCCGGCCTTGGCAAATTTGCTGCTTGCTCCTGAGTTTCGGCAGACTATTTTGGACCGGCAGGACGCCTGGCGAGAAGTGATGGCTACGGCAGCTCAATTGGGGATTCCGGTCCCGGCCTTTAGTGCCTCTTTGGATTACTTTGATAGCTACCGTCGTGATCGCTTGCCCCAAAACCTAACTCAGGCCCAGCGCGATTTTTTTGGTGCCCATACCTATCAACGGATTGATAAGGAAGGAACGTTCCATACGGAATGGACCGCCATCAACGAATCCAACAGCTAGTTTCCCAAGCTGGATTTTTGTGGGATAAGCTGGAACTGCCGTGGTAGCACGGCAGTTCTCGGTGCAGGGTGGCTATGGCAAAGCGTGCTTTAAAGATTTTGGGTGGTGGGGTTGCGATCGCAGTTCTCGCATTAGGAATTGGCTGGTTTAGTCGCAATGCCATTCTGGAGTCGGCCTTAGAAGGGGCTATCCAAGATACGACGGGGGTGAGCACGGATGTAGAAGGTCTAAATTTTCAGCCCTTTGCGGGCGATTTAACTATTAAGGCCATTACCCTTAAAAACCCCCAGGGCTTTTCCACCCCTCATTTGGTTAAAGTCCAGAATTTGGATTTAGATTTTCAGCTCTCTAACCTTTGGCAAGATCAGGTCGAACTTGAGGCCCTGACCGTTAATGGCTTAGATCTGAAGGTAGAGCAGCAGATTCCCGACAATAATTTGGTGAAAGTGGTGGATACCCTGCAAGAAAAGGAACAGCCCGAAAGCAGCGGCAATGAAAAGGTGGTTAAAATTGGCCGTTTGAGTATCCGCAATATCAAAGCCTCGATTAAGCTTAATGCCATTGTTGATTTAGAAGAAAATCTCGATATTGATGATATTGAGCTAACGGACGTGACCTCTAAGAATGCCGAGGGTAAATTGTCGGTTGCGATCGCAAATGCCGTTACCACTGCCTTACTGGAAAAAATTCCTCAGGATGGTTTGCCCATCAACATTGATGGTGATAACCCCCTCAAGGATCTGCCCATTGATGATATTCCTATTGATATCGAAGGGTTAATTCCCTAGTTCAGTCGTTGGTCCACAGCCCCCTGAACGGTTGTTGTGTAAAACAGCTGGATCTGAAGTTGATGTTACTTCAACCTGAATTCCAACGCAGTTTCATCTGATGGAAATGGCTAGCTGATTTGGGGGCAGGCTAATACGTTCGATTAGGCATGAAATAAGCGACTGACCTGATTTGAGGGCATGGGTTTGCCCGTGTAATACCCTTGCACAAAATCTACCTCACAGTGCTGCACTAACTTTAACTGGGCTGAGCTTTCAATCCCTTCTGCCACCACAGCAAATCCTAAGTCATGACAGAGCTTTACACTAGATTCCAGTAACACACGTCCCCGCTGGCTTTCCCCCTCAGGCGCGGCGACGAGGTTTCGGTCTAATTTGACCGAATCTGCTTCCAGAGACACTAGAGTGGTGAGGGAAGAATAGCCTGCTCCAAAATCATCTATTGCAATTTGATGTCCTGCCGCTCGAAGGTCCCGCACCACTGATGCTAAAGATTGCACTTCCGAAGTGTAGGTATGCTCAGTGATTTCTAGTTCAAAGCAAATATCTTCTTGTCTGGCTTGAGCGATAAGAGCCTGTACCGAGGGTGGATCTAATAAAAAATTTTTATCTAGGTTAATACTAATCTGAGGGAATCGTTGACCATCCCCTCGCCACTGTTTGATCTGGTCAAAAACCAGCGACAGCACTTTTTGATCCACGGCCTTAGATAGCCCTTGCTGGTAGAGGATAGGCAAAAAAGTAGGAGGGACAATTTTACCCCCTGCATCTTGAAAACGGAGCAATGTTTCTAAGCCCACGAGTGCTTTCGATTTGGCATCTACCTTAGGCTGAAAGTAAAGAATAAACTGCCCACCTTTGAGTTGCTGTAGCAGGCGCTGGGCCTCTTCCATTCCTCTGACTTGATCCATTTTCTGAGTGATAAAGCGTCGCTCTTCCTGACGATTGAGTTCTGTATTAACAAATTGGTAAGCATCACTATGCAAGCGTTTGCTTAGATTCAGCGGAGTATTGGATTGTTGCTGAGCCAGAATCAGAAATGGATAGTAGATACTCATATCGATCACGATACAAAGTAACTGGGTCAGTACGGCCCCTCCCGAGCCTCCAGAGGCTGCATAGGCACTATATAAGGGAGGAGACATCCAGTTGATGGCAGGGGCACTGAGAGTGAATACCCCTAGATGAATTGCAGTCAGAGCAATGGCCAGATTAATGAGGGGGGCTAATAAAAACGGTGCCAAAAAGAGTGGATTGAGGATAATCGGCAGCCCGAACAATAAAATTTCGTTGACATTGAAGAGGGCAAACGGCAGACTCAGCTGAGCGATGGATTTAAATGGAGCAGAGCCAGGCAGGGAAAGAATTGCTAATGGCACCACAAACGTAGAGCCAGAGCCTCCAATATTCATAAATACATCATGTAAGACTTTGAAGTGAATACTGCCCGCTTGGGAAGATGGAATCTCATTTAAAATTCGAAATAAACCATCGGCACTGTACTCGCCATGAATTCCGAAGAACCAGGAGAGTTGAGAAATCAGTTTAAAGAGAATGACTTCTTGAATGTCCTGAAGCTTAGGTAGGGCTGCGAATAAAACGCTAAAAACACCGGCCTTAAAAAATAGCCGAAATCCATGACCGACCAACTCACAACATAACATTGTCAAGAGCCCTGGAATCAGGAGGTTTAGCGTTCTTTGGAGGACTGGGCTCACCTCAGATCGACCTCGAAAAAATTGTAGAGACGAGAATCGACTGAAATAATGGAGCAGCGTGACCGCCACCAGTGTGGCTGGGATACTGGTGATCACGGAGCCCTGAAAAGAGAGGATTTGGCCGGTTGAATTAATGAATAAGAAGCCCGATACGCGCAAAAAGCAAACGGCTGAAATCAGAATCGTACTGACCTGATCAAGCTCTTTCTCCTTGGCCATCAAAGTGCTCAGAGAAATGTTGAGAAAAAACGGGACTAGAAAGAAGTAGAGTCGACTAACTTCATTTCCGTTGATAAAACCCTCTGCTACGACACCCTGAGATGCCAGCACGTCAGATAAACCTGACAGTAAGACAACAATATTCATCACTAAGACGACGGGTAAGAGCGAAGTAAATGCTTCTCGTAATAGCAACAGGGTCTTAAAGTGAATAAGTCGATTCAGATACATGGATGAACACAAACACAGGGAAACACTTGCTGGAGTGGGATTTGGCTAGGTTAAAGCCGCTCTAAATGGCTGGATGCCGACCATTTTGACCTCAAGAGCCAGGGCTATTTTATATTCAATGTAGAAAATAATGACCCTACAAATGGAAAATTTAGAGACCTAAATATTTAAGATCGATCAGAACATCTCAAGGCTTTTAAGCAAGCTCTGGAGAACATTCCAAGTCGATTATTTATAAAGACAATACAGCCAATGTAGGTATGGTAACGGGACACCATTACCTCGATTCCATCAGAGTATTAAGCCTTTGGGTCGTGCATTAAAAAAGTGTGGGTTTGCTAAACCAATAGGGAGTTGAGTGATCCTATTCCCTCATGCAATGTCCCCTATGGGGTCATTCTAAGACCCACAAACATGGCAAGATCAGCAAAGGCAGCCAATCGCTGCTTGCACTGTCTACAAACCTTCAGTGACACTTTTGATACTCTCTATTATCGCCGTCAAATCTCTTCTGAAATAATCCAGATCATCCTTCAATCCCATGCTGAAGGGACCTCGCAGACTATCTCGCATCACAGGTGTGGCTTACTAACACCTGTGTGAGGGTGATTTGCTCAGCCAGTCATAAAACCCAAATGATTCACAATGGAGAAGTTCAGGTTGTGTCGACCAACGGCATGAATGCGGATGAATTATGGTCCTTGGTCAAAAAAAGCAAAAGCACTGTAAACATGGGAATTTTGATTGTCTTTGGGGAATACATATAAGTCCGTCAGGTTGAGATTGCGGCTCTTGGTATGGGTTGCACCATCATCATGATCTGAGTCCATGGCTGGGGCAATGCTGCCCAACGAGAGGCCAAGTCCTATGAACCACGCCACTCAATTTCCATAAAAATTAAGCTGAAAATGGACTGAGAATGGGCAACAGAAGTTTGTCCGAGGTTGGACAAACTTCGCCGTTAACTTCTTCTGATTCACCAATCTTTAGGGGTATACGCTGGGAGTTGATGATTGGATCTGTTTCTCGAAAAATTTGTTGGAATTACGTGAGTTTAACTCGGGAATGACCGTCCAACACAATAGTGAGGACTTGGTTTTAATCCACCAAGTAGCTGAACAGAATCAAGCCGCACGGTCGACTTTGTATGACCGTTATGCAGGCATTATTTATGCGATCGCATAAATAATGCTAGGGTCCGTCGAAGAAGCCGAAGAAGCGGTCTTGGATCACCGCCTCCAAATATAATTGCAGTCACAGTCGAGCCGATTCTTGGCTGTTTATGCAGGCCCGCAGCCGCACCTTAGATCAACGGCAGCGCCAAGCCAAGGTCGTCGAAGCTTCCACGGTAAATACCCCCATCGAGTCCGATACCAAAATGGTCTTGCCCGAAGAACATGCCCTGATTCAAGAACGACGATATTGAAGGATTGATTCCCTAGTTCAACCTTTTCTTGCGAAATTCGAAGCTATGTATGGTTTTGTGCCAAAACGTCATGGAGCTATCACGTTTTCTTACGGGTCGTCATTCACTTTTGGCTAACTCATAAAATTTGGATGGAGCGCAGCTCGCGACCCAGCGCGTTTTTGAGAGGAGAAGTGACCCATGACTTTGCAATGGCATCACGGCAACCGCGATAAGATCCATAGATTTATTGTGTTTTGGGTGGTAGTGGCAGCGACCTTGCTGATATTCCTCCGCGGATCGGAAATTGCTATCGCAGATGAAGCTCCCAACCTCGCACTATTTGGTCCTCCCTTACCTGAGAATTTCTACCCTCAGCAGCAACCTGCCGATCCTGAACTTGTGGACTTAGGTCGCAGTCTCTACTTTGAAAAGCGCCTGAGTAAAAATCAGGATATTTCTTGCAATAGCTGTCACCAGCTTGATCACTATGGTGTTGATAACCAACCCTTTTCCCCTGGCCATAAAGGGCAGCTCGGAGGGCGTAACTCTCCTTCGGTGTATAACGCTGCTGCCCATGTGGCCCAATTTTGGGATGGCCGTGCTGCCGATGTAGAAGCTCAAGCGAAAGGCCCGATTCTCAATCCGGTGGAGATGGCGATGCCCTCCGAGGCTCAGGTCCTGAAAGTCCTCAATTCCATGCCGGAATATGTGGAAGCCTTTGCCACAGCCTTTCCCAAAGATAAGCAGTCGGTTACTTACGATCACCTCGGTCAAGCCATCGGTGCCTTCGAGCGAGGTCTCGTTACCCCTGCTCCCTTTGATCGCTATTTTGCAGGTGATCAAACCGCTTTAAATGCCAAACAAAAACGGGGTCTAACCCTTTTTGTGGATGCAGGCTGTGCCCAATGTCATAACGGCACCTATTTTGGCGGTAACACCTATCAAAAAGCAGGTCGAGTTAATCCTTGGCCGAATCAAGAGGATCAAGGACGCTACAAAGTCACGGGTGATGAGTATGATCGAATGCTCTTTAAGGTGCCATCCTTGCGCAACGTAGCGAAGACAGGTCCCTATTTCCACGATGGTTCTGTCAAATCGCTAAAAGCGGCTGTGGTGCAAATGGCTAACACTCAGTTGGGGAAAGATCTCTCTAATTCGGAAGCTGGGGATATTGTCGCCTTTCTAGAGTCTTTAACTGGAGAACCTCCCACAGATTATATCCAGCCCCCTGTTTTGCCTGTCAGTACGGAAAGTACTCCTGCTGCTGACCCGACTTAAACTCCCTTGGCATTTCCAACAGACTTGTACGCTACCATCAGACTCAGCGTTAAACGTTGGCTGTGAACTGTATGGCTTTTCTGCGACGATGGGTGGCTTGGAGTTTGGTATTGGTAGTTGCGATCGCACTCCCTGGCTGTAGCCTCTCCCAATTCAAAACCCAAACGGCACGGGTCCCCCAGTATGTCGATACCCTACTGAGTGCCCCTAAAACGTTTAATTCCACGCAAAGTAAAGAAGCCAACAACGTCTTCGGCTTAATCTATGAAGGATTAACAACCCAGAATGGTCTAACAGGTGAGATTGAGCCTGCCCTGGCAGAGTCTTGGGAATTCTCTGCCGATAAACTCAAAATTATCTTTACCCTCCGACCGAATCTGAAATGGTCAGACGGGACTCCATTGACGGCGGATGATGTTGTTTTTTCCTATAACGATGTCTATCTGAATGAGGCCATTCCCACGGATACTCGCGATGTTCTTCGGGTTGGTAAAAATCGGGCCTTGCCCAAGGTCAGAAAACTAGATGACCAGCGAGTGGAGTTTTCGATTCCTGAACCCTTCGCCCCGTTTTTGCGAACGGCAGGCGCAATCAGCATTCTGCCTGCTCATGCCCTCAAGAAATTGGTGGATACACCAGATAGCAAAGGCAATCCTCAGTTTATTTCGGCTTGGGGTGTGGATACAGACCCCAAAGAAATTATCGTCAACGGTCCCTATCAACTGGAACGCTACGAAACCAATCAACGGGTTGTGTTTCGACGCAACCCCAATTATTGGCGCTATCAAATTCCGGGTCGAGCGAACGGTAACATTGAGCGCATTATCTGGAAAATTGTTGAATCCCCTGATACGGCCTTACTGCAGTTCCGCACCGGGGGCTTAGACTCAGTGGGGGTGCGGGCCAGTACGTTTTCTCTTTTAAAGCGGGAAGAAAAGTCTGGAAACTTTACCATCTATGAAGGCGGGCCCGATTTTGGTACAACCTTCGTTTTCTTTAACCTCAATCGGGGCCGCAGAAATAATAAGCCCCTAGTCAATCCCATCAAATCCCGATGGTTTAACAACGTTAAATTTCGGCAGGCAGTGGCCTATGCCATTGATCGGGAACGGATTCTCGCCAATACTTACCAAGGCTTAGGCTTGACCCAGAATTCTCCCATCTCTGTACAAAGCCCGTATTACCTGCCCCCAGAAGAGGGGCTGAAGGTATACGACTATGATCTCCAGAAATCCAAACAGTTACTCCAAGACGCGGGCTTTAAAACGAACAAACAAGGACAGCTTTTGGATGATCAGGGTAACAAAGTCCGCTTTACGCTGATGGCACCCGCAGGCAGTACCTTAGGTGCTCAGATTAAACAGGACTTATCCAAAGTTGGTATGAAGGTGGACTATACCCCCATCGCCTTCAACACAATGGTGGATAAATTAGATGACTCCCTCGATTGGGATTGCGCCTTGTTGGGGTTGACTGGCAGTTTGGAGCCAAATACTGGCGCGAATGTCTGGTCCCCAGAAGGGGGATTGCATATGTTTAACCAAAAACCTCAGCCTCCTAGTGAGCCGATTCAAGGCTTTACCGTGAGTGACTGGGAGCAAGAGATAGCCGATCTCTATATCGAAGGAGCCCAGGAATTAGATGAGGCCAAACGGAAAGCCATTTATGCCAAAACTCAACAAATTGCTCAGGAACACTTGCCCTTTATATACTTAATAAATCCGTTGGCCCTAGCAGCCGTTCGTAATAACTTTGAAGGAACCCAATATACGGCATTGGGGAAAGTCACTTGGAATATTCACGATATTCGGGATGTTGGTGAATGACCTGAGTGCTTTGAAGAGGGACTCCGAAGACCCAAAGGAGGGGGTTCGAATCAAAAAGACAGTATCAGTATCGGGTTAGCCGGGCCTCAAACTCGCTACACTAGGGGCAGAGATCAGTTCAGTGAAAGCATTTTGCTTCAGTAGTGTATTGTTGGCGTCTCCTATTATTTTGGGAGTGTCATTTCCTCTGCTTGCCCACCCCCTGCGCAATCCTCACCAACTGCACTAGCAACCTCTTCTCCAGCAAGGGCTGCAACAACAACAATTAAAGTTCCATCGCCAACTCCGGCTGAATCAACATCGACAAGTTGATGAGTTCTTAAATCAACGGCAGCAGCAATTTAGGCAGCAACTCAAACAAAGGCAGCAGCATCGAGATATTGAGCGTAAGCGGTTCTTACAACAGCGACCGATCAAACGATAGTGGGGAACTCCCAAAATGCCTGGGATAGTGGGGAACTCTAAATCCGGCTTACACCAGAATGGCGATCAATAGCCATCTTGGCAATGCAGCCCATTGTAGACGAGCCCCATCATCATGAAGACTGGTTTTGAAAAATTGAAGCTTTATAGAAGCCATCTTCTAAGCTTTTTTTTCGCGGCTGGGCTGGCATTGTGGTTGGCTCAGGGGTCGATGTCCTCTGTTTCTTCTCAACAGCCAGCCTTGCTGGATGCGGTTTGGAACACCGTCAATGAAAATTTTTATGATCCGGAATTCAATGGTTTAGACTGGGCAGCCTTGAAATCGCAATATGAGTCCCAGGTAGCCAAGGCATCATCTCGGGCAGAAAAAGCTGAGGCGATCAACGAGATGCTGGATCGGCTGCAGACCTCTCATACTCACCTGTTTACCGTGGATGAACCTGCTTACTATCAGGTACTGGGTATTTTTTATCCCCGCATTAAAGAATTACGCACTCAGCTCAAATCCACGTTTCCTGAGGGAAAGGTTCAGTACGAAGGCATTGGTATTGTCACCCAGGCGATTCAAGACAAAACTTTTATTAAAACTATCTTTGAAGGCAGTCCAGCTGCCAAGGCAGGTCTCAAAGTGGGAGACCAAATCGTGAATGTGGCAGGTCAACCTTTTCAGGCGATTCAGTCGTTTAAGGGCAAAGCAGACCAACCCATCAAGGTGCGAATTCAAAGAACGGCAGACCCTAACGATCAACAAACCATCACAGTAACGCCGAAGCGCTTCGATTGCACCCAGATGTTTGTCGAAGCCATCGCTAATAGTGTGCAGGTAATTGAAACGGATGGTCAACGCATTGGCTATATCCATGTTTGGTCCTTGGCTGGAGACCAGCATCAGCAAGAGCTAGAAGATGAAGTGATTTATGGTCGTTTGAAGAATGCCGATGCCCTTGTTCTTGATTTAAGAGATGGTTGGGGCGGAGATCCGATGACGGCACTTCATCTGTTCACGGCTAGAGGGCCCAGTTTGACCAGTATTAAAAGGCATGGGGCCACCTCGACCTACCAGGGACAGTGGGATAAGCCTGTCGTGATGCTCGTAAATGAAGGCAGTCGCAGCGCCAAGGAAATTTTGGCCTATGGCTTTCAGCAATATGAGATTGGCCCCGTTGTCGGGAGTCCCACGGCGGGGGCAGTGGTGGCTGGACGTCCCTATCTGATGCCAGATCAAAGTTTGCTATACGTTGCAGTGAGTGATGTGTATATCGATAAAACGGTTCGCTTAGAGGGGGTAGGCGTGACGCCAGATGTTGTCGTGCCCTTCCCTATCCCCTATGCCCAAGGTCAAGATCCCCAGAAAGACCGTGCGATCGCAATGGCGAGACAGGCCATCCAGTAGTCCTGCCACAATTGTTCACTCACATTGGTCGGTACTCTGAAATCATCATGCCTGGGCTATCCAAGCCTCTGTATCCAAGTGTTCAGGTGTATCTGAGAACATGCTTTTCGGAACCCAAAAAGTATATTAGGAGACAACTAAACTAACAGCTCTGGTGGGATGACGATTGTCCTTATGCAATGCCAACAGTGCTGTTCTGATTTCCAAATGACTCAACTCAATATCCTATGAAACATGTTGCTTGCTCTGGTCTGTTAGGTATAACGATGCTGTTAGGGCTATCGGGACCCATCTATGCCCAACCCCAACTGCCCACGATTTCAGAACGGCAGTATCGAGTGTTGTCGGTTACTGGGAAAGGGGCTGAAAATATTCAGACCACTGAAGCTCAAGTGCGATTGGGTGTAGAGGTTCAAGGCAGGACGGCAGAGGCAGTCCAGCAACAGGTCGCCAGCCGTTCGGCTGCCGTTGTCTCTCTTCTAAAGTCCCGTAAGGTGGACAAGCTGGAAACCACGGGAATTAACCTGAGCCCCAACTATAGCTCCAATAATGGTCAGCGACGATTGGTGGGCTATCGGGGGAGTAATGTGGTTAGTTTTCGGGTCGGTATTGAATCAGCGGGAGCACTCATGGACGATGCCGTGAAGGCAGGAGCATCCCGGATTGATAGCGTCTCGTTTGTTGCTGCAGAAGATGCGATCGCAACGGCTCAAAAACAAGCCTTAGCCAAGGCCACCCAGGATGCTCAAGCTCAGGCCAGGGCTGTACTAACTGCGCTCAATCTCTCTGCCAAAGACGTCATTAGCATCCAAATTAATGGGGCCAATGCTCCCGTGCCGCCTCCGGTTCCGTTTCAGGCAACAACTGTGTTTCGGGGAGAAGCAGCATCCACCCCTGTGGTCGGGGGTGAACAAACGGTAAGAGCCTCAGTCACGCTGCACATCAGATATTAACCATCGCTAGCAGCTTAGCTCCAGCCATTGTCGCTAGCGATAATGAGGTGGTTTCTGCTGTCTGAGAGGGCGAATTTTAGGCATCAGTGCCACAATACGATCTAATGGACACTCAGATTTGATCAAACCATAACTTCCCATTAATCTTGTCTCAACGGTTTGATGATGTCCCACTGATGGATTTGTCGTTAATGTAGCGTTGTCTGAATTTATGGCTGTAAAGAAAATTTCAATCTGGCAAAAAGCTCCCCAAGTTGTTTTATCGGCCCTACTGATTACCACAGCGGCAGTGCCATTGGGATGTCAGCCACGACAAGGTGCAGGGGATACGGGTGTCAAAGTTTTAGATACGTTTCGGGCGTCAGTTTATCGAAGCCTCGATCCCCCTAAGCAATTTGATGTGGCTTCCGCCCGGATTATCAGCAACATCTATGACCCTCTCTTGGAATATCACTATCTCAAACGTCCCTATGAGTTGGTACCCAACCTTTTAGAGACCATGCCAGAATTGGGCGAGGATAAGCTCACCTACACCTTTAAATTGCGGAAAGGCATCAAATTTCATGATGATCCCTGTTTCCCAGACGGCAAAGGTCGGGAACTGAATGCCGATGATGTGATTTACACCCTGAAGCGGTTTGCGGATGTCAATGTTAACCCCCAAAGTTACCCTACCCTGCTAGAAAATCGGATTAAAGGGCTAGATGAGTTTAGGGAAAAAACTCGGCAGCAAAAAGATCTCGACTATGACCAGGAAAACGTCCCAGGTATCGAAAAGGTAGATTCCCATACCTTCAAGATTGTCATGACTGAGCAGGATCCCCTGCTATTGATGTCTTTTGCGGCTAGTCCTCTCTCCATCGTTCCCAGAGAAGCCGTTGAAGAGTATGGCCGCAAATTGGAACACCACGGCGTCGGGACAGGGCCATATATCCTGGATAAAAATCCGCGCAAAGGGGTAATGGTGCTCAAGAAAAACCCCAATTATCATGGCACATACCCTACCGAAGGAGAGCCAGAGGATCAAAGCCAGGGGCTGCTAGAAGATGCAGGCGAAAAACTGCCCTTAATTGATGAAATTCGGATTCCTTTAATTGAAGAAGCGCAACCCCGAATGCTCAAATTTCTGAAGGGTGAGCTGGATTCCATTGGCATTGATCGAGATAATTTTTCCAAAATGGCTGAAAAGGTAGGAGAGAAATTTCAGCTAAAGGGTGAGTTCGCAGGTAAGTTCAACATTGCTTCGGCCAATGATCTGGCATCGTTTTACATCACCATTAACTTTAGAGATAAAACCTTTGGGCAAAATAAAGTGCTGCGTCAAGCCTTAGCCTATGCGCTAGATACCCCTACCTATATTGAGAAAATGGAAAATGGTCGGGGTCTTGCCCTCAACACCATTGTCCCCTTACCCATTGCGGGAAGTGAAGAAACGATTCCGGTGAAATGGTATTCCCATGATCCAACCCAAGCGAAAGCAAAGTTAAAAGAAGCAGGATATCCAGACGGTAAAGGATTACCGCCCATCACGATCTTGTATCCATCGCAAGATAAGATTACCAAGCAGAATTATGAGTTCTTACGCAATCAACTGGCCCAATCTGGCTTTCAGCTTAAAGGAGAGTTTTTAACCTTCTCTGAATTTCTGAAACGGAAGGAAGGCGGAAGTTTTCAGCTATCCAGTAGCGGCTGGGGGGCAGATTATCCGGATGCAGAAAACTTCTATCAACTGTTCTATGGCCCGAATAAGGCACCGGGACCGAATGCGGGGTCTTACCAAAATCCTGAATATGATCGGCTTTACGAACAGATGCGACGCATGTCTCCCGGTGCAGAGCGCAACAAAATTATTGAGAAGATGGCTTTGATTTTGAAAGAAGATGTACCGATTGTCTTTCTTAAAGCCCGGATTAATGTGGGAATGCGCCAGAAATGGCTCCTCAACTCCAAACCCAACCTGATGCTAGGCTCGACTTCTAAATTTTTGGATATCGATACTGAGGCCAAAGCCAAAGGATTGAAGTAATGGTTGGGTATATTATTCGCCGCTTGCTATACATCATTCCCACCATCCTGGGAGTTGCGGTCATTATTTTCGTGTTGTTCAACGTGGCCGGAGAAGATCCGGTAAGGATTGCCTTAGGCCAGCATGCAACCCCCCAAGCCATTGCAGATCTCGAAGCCCAATGGGGGCTAGATCAGCCACTCTGGAAGCAGTTTCTCGACTTTCTGCGCCAAATCGTGACGTTTGATTATGGAGAGTCCTATTTCACTGGCGAGAGACTGAGTGAAGCCTTCGCCAGTGGGGCTTTGGTATCACTGAGTTTGACGCTCCCTCCCTTCGTGTTGGGATTGGTGATCAATATCGTGATTGCGATGATGATCGCCTATTACCGAGGCACCTGGATCGATCGCTTTTCCACCGCCACCGCTGTGATTGCCATGAGCGTCTCCTACTTGGTCTATATCATTGCCATGCAGTACTTCCTGGCCTATGAGTTGGAATGGTTTCCCATCAATGGCTATGCCCCAGGATGGGATGCAATTCCTTATTTGGCTTTGCCTTGGCTGATTATTATCGTGGTCTCCATTGGGCCTGATGTGCGGATCTACCGCACCATTTTTCTGAATGAAATGCAGGCCAACTATGTCCGCACGGCTCGGGCCAAAGGGGTGAGTGAACGAGGGGTTCTGTTTACGCATATCCTCAAAAATGCCATGATTCCGATTCTGACCTTCACGATTGTGGCGGTTCCCTTTTTGATTTTGGGAGCCTTTTTGATGGAGCGATTTTTTAGTATTCCAGGCTTAGGCGATTTGATGATTTCAGCAATTAATAATGGTGATTTTCCGGTGCTGAAGGGCATGACGATGTATATCACCATTACCTATGCCCTGTTTAACCTAATCACTGACTTACTTATTGCTGCGGTGGATCCGCGCGTCAAACTAAATTGAGGACTCCATGACCCGCGTTCATAACCTTTATTGGGAAGCTGCCCAAAAGCTCAGCCGTCAAAAACTGGTTGTCATCTGCTTGGGGATTATCGCTATCTACATTTTGGTGGCTGTATTGGGGGGATTTAATGTCTTACCTGACTATCAGACTCGGGTGGGGGCAGAATATGAAGCCCCTTCGTTAGAACTCGCAAAATTACTCGGCACCGATCTGTTTGGTCGCTCTGTTCTCTATAAAATTTTGGCTGGAACTAAAACAGCAATGCTGATTGGAGTCTTAGTGACCAGCATCTCTGTTCCCATCGGTGTCATTTTAGGCGCCTTGGCGGGCTATTACGGGGGCTTAGTCGATGTTGGCATTGTCTGGCTGTATACCGTCATTAGTTCTGTACCCTACATTTTGATGGTAATTGCCATCTCCTATGTGATTGGTAAGGGGCTAGTGGCGATTTGTTTGGCTATGGGCCTGCTCGGTTGGGTGGGACTCTGTCGATTGATACGGAGCGAGGTACTTAAAACCCGCAATTTGGAATATGTGGCTGCTGCCCGAGTGATTGGGGCCAATGATCTTCAGATTATATTTAGTCATATCCTCCCCAATGTCATCCATTTGGCGATTATTAGTGCGTCCCTCCAAATTTTGGGCGCGATCAAGTCGGAAGTGATTCTGACCTATATCGGGGTGGGTATTCAGGATGGAGCGAGCTGGGGCGCCATGATTTCAGATGCTACTGGGGAGTTAGTTCAGGGCATTTGGTGGCCTTTGGCAGGGGTGGTGTTAGCCATGTTTTTGTTGATTTACTCCCTAAACGTTGTTAGTGATGCCTTACGAGATGCCTTGGATCCAAAATTGCGAGGCACAACTGAGGTAGCGGAAGGGGATTCCCAGTTTGAGGCCAAAGAAGCCGCGATTCAGAAGGCTTAGCTGACGATGGCCCTATACCTGTGGAGTTCTAAGGGCCAGGGTGAGTACTGCAGTCGCGGCTAGGGCAGCAGCAGTCCGGATATGATTCCAGAAGGTCCATTTCGACAGGTAGTGGTCCCAAAGACCCACTGCATCAGGGTTATCAGGTTGAACAATGGCCAAGGCATCATTCATCGGTACATTAAACTGCATGGTGACAAATAGCGTCCCAATCAGATACAACAGACACCCCACCAGCAGGTAAGCAGACTCCGGTTGTTGCCACTGAGTGAGTGAGAATACGGTAAGGCCCAGACAAGTGACTGCCGTTCCGAGAAACGCGATCATAAACCAAGGATTAATCACTGTGATATTAATGGCCTGCATCGCGGCAATCCCTTCTGAAGGCGGGCGTTGACCTAGAGCTAGTATCACAAAGGTCGAGAAGGCGAAGAACATCCTGGCAACAAGACCACACCCTAAAATTGAGAATAGTTTGATTGAGAACAAAAGTTGATTCGACATGACGACTCTCCGGTTGAATAACATTTGATGGACACTGTCAGTTAGTAGGACAAGCCTGGCGCTTTGTGCAAATAGGTATGGTCTTGCAGTTGCTGCAGCATAAAGTCAGCGACATCGGCTCTAGAAATGGTCAGGGTTAGCCCTTGTTGATCGGCTGGAAAGCCGTGCAGATAGGCTTCCGTTTGGGGTTCATCCGTAAATGCTGCAGGACGAACAATGGTCCAGTCCAGGTTGCTTTGTGTGACGTAGGTTTCTTGAGCCACATGATCTGCATAAGCAGGCCGCAATAGCAGCCCGAACATGATGTACTTCCAGAAGAAATCGAGATTGTCTCGGCTATCGCCAATCCCTAGCGTGGTCTGACAAATCAGACGCGATATAGAAACCTTCTCCATGGCCTGGACAATATGCCGAGTCCCTTCGGAGCGAATGACACCATTGCGACCCGCGCCGAGAGAACAGAGCACGGCGTCTTGTCCTTGCATGGCCCGCTCAACCGTAGGGAAATCCATGACATCTCCTTGAAAGAGCTGGAGATGAGGATTCTGGATATCGAGTTTCTGGGGATTGCGGGCAAAGGCTGTAACGGTATGCCCCTGAGCTAAGGCCTGTTCAACCACATGGCGACCCACGCTTCCTGTTGCGCCAAAAACGAGTAATTTCATAATGTTGCTCTCCTAAGTCAAGACAATCTCAGCTTAGGAAAACCCTTTAGATGCCACTATCACCCTCTTGCGACACTTTCACAATCTTGCGGCCAATTTCTAAACGACATGCCATTTACGATTGCCTGACCATTACATCGCCATAAATGGGATGCTCATCAGAATAGCTGAACCAACCGTTTTATGATTGACCTATATGTGGGATGAACAGAAGAAGGTGAACTGAGGTGTGTCGAGTTAGCATCGAATCAGTATCTGAATTGGCTCTCAATCCTTAAGATGTCGTCACCTAGACTCGATATTGATCAAGTTCTCCAAACCTATAGATTGCCAGGTTTACATCCTGATCTTCAGCCTTATCTATCAGAAAAGGGGCTGCACCATCCACTAGTGCATTTTGAATGGGCAATCTCTCCAAGACTTCATGCTCGTCTTAACAAGATCTATCAATATCGAAAAACAAGTGCTGCAAGAAAGCTTGAGCCAAATTTATGGCAGTCCTTTTATCCTGATTTAGATCTTTTTGAGCGCCTCCATAACTTTTACTTTGAAGAATTAGACAAGCCTGATTTCCCACAACGAGATCCTAAATACTTCGAAATGTTGGGCCAAATTTGGACAAACCCAGAGTCCTTGGGGCAATCATCATCATTTCTTGAACTAACGCTAGGTACTATGGTTGGTTTACCACTTAGCAAGCATGTTCACCATATGATGACGTCTGCTGAACAGAAAAAACTGACGGTATTACCAAAGGAATTAACAGTTTTCCGTGGCCATGATCATCCCTTACTACACGGCATCTCATGGACTCTCAATCTTGATATTGCTCTACAGTTTGCTGTGGGCAGTCCTCACCAATCATCTGTTTCCATTGGCACAGTCCAAAAATCAGATGTGATCGCGCTGATTGATCGGTGGGATGAGGATGAGCTGATTGTATTAACTAGAGATGTCTATGATATTGAGACGTATCCTATTGACGATCGGTGGTGCCCGATAGAACGTATAGCCCCCTGGCAGAAATCTTGATGATGGGCCATGGGAATCTGAATTCTGTAAGCAATTTCACTCGCGCAAATAGGTTGGAATTGTATAGTGGCAACTAACCCCATTGATTAGACATCGTGGACAAAACAGCACCACAACAAACTGCTGTCACGGCCTACCTCAATTTGCCAAGCTCAGAGCAAAAGGGGAAGGATATTCATGTCCACCAATTCCAAAATCCACCAGGAGAAGGACAGTGTCAGTTTGAGGCAGAACATACCCTGTTTATGTCATTGGCACCCCGTCCGCTTCACTATGTCCAATCCCAAGACGGCAACACCTTTACCGGCCTGATTCAGAAAGGAGATTTCTCCCTGGCACCGGCTGGCTCGCCATTTTTTGCGCGGTGGGAAGGGCATGAACATTGTCTAGAGGTGAAACTGACCGATCAGTTTGTCCGTAAAGTTGTCCAGGAAACTCTGGAACAAGATTGCGATCGCATTTCTCTAGTCCCCGGATTTCGGATGCGCGATCCGCAAATAGAGACCATCGCCATGATGCTGCTGACGGAAGGCCAGCAGAATACAGCGAGCAGCCTGATGATGGATTCCTTAGCCAATGTGTTAACGGTCCACTTGCTCAGGCAGTATGCAACGATCCAACCCCATTTACCGGTTTATGACGGCGGTATTCCCCAGCGCCAGCTTGCCCAGGTGTTGGACTATATGGATGTCCATCTAGAGCAAGATCTCAAGCTGGCTGACTTAGCGCAGTTGTTAGACATGAGCCAATTTCACTTTAGCCGTCTGTTCAAGCAATCTATGGGGCAATGGCACTGACTTAAGCTCAATCAAACAGCTAGCTTAGCTTTGAGAGCAGAGCGAGGTTGTCGCATTCGCGGGAAAGATTTGGGTCTGCGTTTGACGACTCTCGGTTCGTGCCGATTCGGTCGAGAGGGTAATAGATCGGCTGCCATGGTCTCAAGTAGATGAGTAAACAACCGCTTTCTGGTCGCACGGTTGGCTGTCGCCAACAAAGCAAGCATCTGATTGAAGTGTTGTCGTGCTCCTTGCACAGACAGTTGAGTTCTAGCATTATCTGCTAGCGGTGCCGCAAGTTCCATGAGACTTCTGAGTAGGTTATAGCCCAACAAATGTACCCAAATGTCCTTGCGCACCATATCCGGAGTTTTGGCACTGAGCATCTCCATTTTTAAGGTGGTTTTGAGATGGCGCAGATTGACTTCCGCCACTGGCCAACGCCAGCCATACAAGCGAGTCAGTTGCCCAGCGCTGTAGCGTTGAGCATCCAGCAGCGTCGTCACCACAATAATGTGCTGGTCGCGAAAGCCCTTAAGGGATAAGCGCAAACACACCTCTCTAACGACCAATGTTTGAGGAATCAGGGCAAAATCTTGCTCACTCATGTGCTCAGGCCGTTGGGCTGGCTTATGCCATGTCACCTGATGATCACCAATGCCATGCTTGTTGCCTTTGCGGAAATCAGTCTTGCGAGCATGATGTTTACGCAACACTCCATCAGCCCTGTGTTGTTGAATGATGGCTAGATCAACATAGCTGCCATAAGCTTGGTCCGCCATGACCACATCACCGACCTCAAGGTCTTGATAGAGCAAACGACTCATGACAATTTCACTGGTGTCCCAGGAGGCAATACAAGCTGACGCCACTGCACCGGTAACCAAACAGAAGAACACTACCAAGCGAGCGATGGGAAAACCACAGCCTGCTGTTTGATTGCCATGTTGTGGATATGATGCTTGGTTGGCCGCACTATCAGCCATCAACACGGTGGTTCCGTCGTAGACCTTGACGGGCCGACCACACCAGAGGTGCTCTGGGGAGAGGGGTTGCGCTAAGCACTCAGCGCTTTCGGGAATTAAACGTTGCAACAGTGACTCTGGAAAGCGACTTCTGGCTTTGCTGTAGGCTCCGGTATCAGATGAGGGCGGTTGGATGCCAGCCGCTGTGAGCCAAGTCGTGATGCATTTGACTGTGTTACGAAGGCTTTTATCGGCTGATAGCACTTGGTAAAGCATGGCCCACAGCGTAACGATGGGGCTATATATCCGGTTGCGATAGGAGAATGCTTCTTCTTTCAGGAGTTCCTCTAACCTTGAGGCTGGAAGGATATCTGTCCACGGTAAACCCAGGCTTTGGGAAAATTGCTGCTTGAGAATTTCGGCTGACTCAGACATAGTGAAAGGCAGAAGTTTATGGCGTGCAAGTCTTGATCCTATATCTATCAAGACTTGTAGCCTTTTCCTGACTTCTTAAGTCAGTGCCATTGATCTATGGGGCTTTCTCCCTTTCAATATTTGCTGCAGCAGCGGGTAGAGCGGGCCAAACAGCTTTTAAAGCAAACCGATCAGCCCATTGTCGATATTGCCTTCGAGTGTGGTTTTAGCAGCCACAGTCATTTAAGCAGGCAGTTTCGACAGGTGACGGGAATGACTCCGAAAGTCTATCGAGTCAGTTGAAGCATCGGTCGGTGATTCCAATCAGGCGAGGTGGCTGTTGTCTAAGTCAATGAACCACGAAAAAAGCAGCACAGTTGACCCTGAGCTGCTGTTGGTTATGTTAGGAGGTATGTTGAAAGTTAATTGCTGCAAATAAGAGCAAAAGTTACTGAGGTTTATTTCGGCGCTTTTCCCCTTGAGCGAGGTAGGTAATTAAACCGAAGGCGGCCAAGAATTCACAGACCATAATGGTCCAAAATATTGTGCTAGTTGGCTCTTGAAGCATGATGAGGCCCTGCGTGGTTGTGACTGTTCAAAAGAATTAATTGCTTAATTCTATTGTTTCCAAAATGCTATCAAAATCGCCTGGGTAGATGCACTGAAAAATGCCAGGGATCGGTATCTTTTTATTAAAAAACCAGCGATTTTCATTATGAATTATTGCGGTCGATGAAAAAGTGTTTATACATCGCCGTTTCGCTACAACCCCAATATCAAAACGAGGGGCCAGAGAATAAATCCTAACCACGCCAGCATCGACGTTACAGCCGTAAAGATAACCGTCAATAAAGCTTTCCCCCACTGGAGTTGATGGGCTTGGCCGATGGATCGCGTCAGGGTGACCAGCGTCCCAATCAGGACGACTAGCCCCAATAACAGACCTAAAAATTGACCTAAAATACCGGGCCACTGCGAAGCTGCGATCGCAGGTCCAGAGATCATCAACGGCCACAACCCCAGCAGGACTGCCCGTAAGCTCTCCTGAGCTGAACCTTTGCCTCCCAAGAGTTGAGCAAAAAAGTTAAAGGCAGCGGCTAACCACAGCCCCCCTAACAGACCTGCCACCAAAAACAACAGGAAGAAAACAATTACTCCCCCAATGCCTGCCCCCACTTTGCCAGCTGCATTCAAGGACAGAATGCTGAGAAGCGCAAAGCCAATCAGAATCGAGACAGATTGGTTATTCCGGGAGGATTGAGCACCAAAGAACGTCGTAAATAGAGCATCTAGCATCGCTTACTCCATGATCGTTAGCGGGATCTTATGCCAACGCGGCCATTGGGATTTGGAAGAGAGCCATTCCGTCGTTAGCTGGGGAAAGGATTGATTCGACGTGGAGAGAAATGGACCGAAATCTCCAAATAAGCTGCCTTTGCCAAAATCCTTGACCTTGGGGTCACCGGAAATATTGGCTAGCTCCGCCGTTTTGTCCAACGCGTCATAGTAATTCCCCAGGGAATCTACCAGCTTGTTGTCTTTGGCTTGAGTCCCCGTATAAATACGACCATCGGCTAAGGGCTTCAGTTTTTCCAAGGGCATCCCCCGTCCGGCAACAATGGCATCTAAAAACTGCTGATAAGAATCATCCACGATGGACTGCAGAATTTTTCGTTCTTCGGGTTTCGTCTCTCGGAACGGCGACAGAATATCTTTTAAGGGGCCACTGGTAAAGGTGTTGGTTTGGACCCCCACTTTATCAAGGAGAGAGGTCACATTTTGGGTTTGCACAATCACCCCAATGGATCCGGTGATCGAAGAAGGATTCGCCACAATATGATCCGCGGCACTGGCAATGTAGTATCCTCCTGAAGCAGCGACATCCCCCAAGCTGGCGACAATTTTAATATCCGTATCCTTGCGGGTGCGCATTAGCTCTTCGTACACGGCCTGGGATGCGGCGGCTGTGCCTCCCGGACTGTTAATCCGTAGCAGGATGGCTTTAATTCCATCATCCTCTCTAGCTTTTTTGATATTGCTGATCAGCTTATTGGCATTGGCCCCTTCACCCGAGCTGAAAGGCCCACCAGACGCTTCATCGCTAATCACGCCATAAACATTGATTTGGGCGACATTCGCAGAGCCCTGGTCTTTGCTTTTGTTAACCGATCCACCTAACCAGTTACCTAAAGCTGCAATCAAACATAACGTCACTAACGCTAAGGCTAGGACACGATTCAGACGCATAGAAGATTATTCTCCCTTTACTGAACATGGGTGAGGAACGAAACTGCTCGATGATTAGACACCTGACCCTATCACCAGGGTTCGACTGTTTTTATAAGCTTTTCTGGCAATATAGACGAAATTACAGTTGCTGCCTGGGCAATGCCAAATAACTCATCTTAGTAACGCTTACAGACAGAAATTCCCCCATCAGTGTCCCACCCATTGTAGAAGGTCCGTCCCTACGGGAGTTTACAAGACTTTGCGTTTTAAATAGGGTTGCAAGACATCGGGGACTTGAACGCTGCCATCCGGCTGTTGATAATTCTCTAGTACAGCAGCCATGGTCCGACCGACTGCTAAGCCTGAACCATTGAGGGTATGGACAAACTGAGTCCCTTTTTGCCCAGATTCCTTAAAGCGAATATTCCCTCGCCTGGCTTGGAAATCTAGAAAGTTGGAGCAGCTCGAAATCTCCCGATAACAATCGGCTGAAGGGAGCCAGACTTCCAGGTCATAGCATTTAGCAGCAGAGAATCCTAAATCCCCCGTACAGAGCTGCAACACTCGGTAGGGCAGCTTCAAGGCTTCGAGGATGGCAGCCGCGTTTTTAACCAGGGCCTCATGTTCAGCAGCAGACGTACTGGGATGGACCAGCTTTACCAGTTCCACCTTATTAAACTGATGCAATCGAATTAGCCCTCGGGTATCGCGGCCGTAGCTGCCTGCTTCTCGGCGAAAACAAGGGGTATAGGCGCAGTGAAAAATGGGCAGATCATCGGCATTGATAATCTCATCCCGATAGAGGTTGGTGACGGGAACTTCAGCCGTTGGGCTGAGCCACAAATCATCCTCAGCACATTTGAAACTTTCTTCGGCAAATTTGGGCAGTTGTCCAGTGGCCGTTAAGGAGTCACTGTTAACGAGAACGGGTGGTAAAACTTCGACATAGCCCGCTTCCACCTGCTGGTCGAGCATAAATTGAATCAGGGCGCGTTCAAGGGCAGCCCCCGCCCCCACCAAGGTGGCAAAGCGGCTTTGAGCGACTTTAACGGAGCGCTCAAAATTCAAAATCCCCAGGTTTTCGCCAATCTCCCAGTGAGCGAGCTTGGCGTTTTTAGGAATATATTCGTCCCCCCAGCGACTCACTTCGACGTTAGCGGTTTCGTCTTTACCGACCGGCGTATCATCACTGGGTAAATTCGGTATCGTTAACAGCAGCTCACCAATTTCAGCTTTAAGATCACGCTCTTTCGGCTCTAAATCGCTGAGGGTGGCTTTGACGGTACTGCCTTCCTGCCGCAGGTTTTGAATCTCAGGATCCTTGGGATTAGCGCCCCCTTTCATCCGTTCACCAATGGTTTTACCAATTTGGTTACTTCGGGCTTGCAGTTGCGATCGCTCGGTTTCTAGTTCACGCTGTTTTTGATCCAGGTCCAAAATAGCCTGCAAATCATAGTCACCTCGTCGACTGAGGCACTCTGCAAAGGCTTCAGGATTCTCCCTTAGCTGCTTTAAATCAATCACGTCTTAACTTTTCCGCTGCGCGATACCGACAATTTAACAGGATATACCGGATACAGGTGTAACGATCAGCTTTGGAGATGGCAGGTCGTCTCTACCCCAGTCGCGGCAACTAATTGAGCAATATGAGCTGCCGCGTCTATGCTTGAGCCCGCCAGAAATTCAGGCCTTATGAGTTGACCACCGTGGTTAAAAACGCCGAGATATCAGAGACCGATCGGAGATGATAGACCGTTTGAGTCTCCCTGGCTTGTTGCACGAAATTGCGATATCGCGGTGTCAGATGCCGATGGCATAACCACAGGGTCCGATAACTATTCAGGCTGCTCTCGAGGATGGGGCTTTGTTCTGGCCAGCTCGAAGGGGGTTGCACAAACCCTGTGACCATCCGCTTGGTCACCCAGGCAAAATGGATATACAACGGCAAATTCAGATAAACCAGAGTGTCAGCGGCCTTCAG
Organism: Acaryochloris marina MBIC11017; assembly: GCF_000018105.1. GTDB lineage: Bacteria > Cyanobacteriota > Cyanobacteriia > Thermosynechococcales > Thermosynechococcaceae > Acaryochloris > Acaryochloris marina. Next base: position 2,061,232 of record NC_009925.1, on the reverse strand, counting down.
CCGTTCCCATAAGGTCTCCATGCAGCCAAACCCATCGATCACCCAGGTCTCTTCCCGCAGAAGCTGATCGTGCGTTTGTCTATAAACCGCCTGAGGTACCTTCTCACCTCCAGCTTTGTATTGGATTTTGTCTAAGACATAGAGGGGTAACCCCGTTAACTCGGCTAATTGAGCGCTAAGGGTGGATTTCCCACCACCGGAATTGCCAAAGACTGCTACTTTTTTCATGATTGACCTCCTGAGTTGCCTCAAAGCAGGCCCATAAAAAAACCGCCTTGAGGCGGGTTTCTAAATGCTCGAAATGATTAGATACGACGTTGAACCCACCACTGATTAAGGAATGGCGGTAATAATCAATCCGTTGTAGGACGGGCGATAATTCATCGTCGCACTTGCAAAAGCTAAGATACAAAATCTTTCTCACAGGCTAGCATGGCTTCTTTCAATTTGGCCATGGCTGATATCCCCTCATTCAGACCGTAAGCCCACGCTACCGTTGAGCTAAGTCCTGATACCTAGGGGGTATTGGCCATGACCGTCACCATTCGCCTTCTCCAGCCTGACCAAATTCATGTCCTTGACTGTGTGGCACCCGATGTTTTTGACTATCAGCTGAATCGAGCATGGAGTGCAGCCTTTATGGCTGATCCTCGTCACCACATTGCCGTAGCCTGTGATGACCAGCGAGTGGTGGGGATGGCCTCAGCGGTGACGTATTTCCATCCTGATAAACCCATTCAACTCTGGATTAATGAAGTGGGAGTATCCCCTCGTTATCAGAGACAAGGCATCGGACGTCAGTTATTGCAGACCCTGCTTAACTTGGGGCGAGAGTTAGGCTGCCAAGAAGCTTGGGTTGGCACTGAGGCTGACAATACACCGGCTTGCCGACTATATGAGTCAGTTGCAGGCACAGCTGAAGACTTTGTGATGTACTCCTTTAATTTGGCAAAGGAGCAAGATAGGGCGTCTTCTCAAAATCAGATTTAGTCGTTGACAAGGGAAGAGCAACATTCCCTGCTAGTTGAAAGTGACTAAGCTTGAATCTAAGACAACATTCCGCTGTCCATTAGGCGTAATAATTCGCCCTCTTTGCATCGTGGCATGCATATGTCTGAGGACTAACCCAGGATTCCCCTGAACGTCACTGGCAAAATATCCATGGCCGGGTAAATCATATCGATTGTTAAAGTCTCCGCAGTCAAACGCAAAGACATTATCAGGTACTGCATTCATGTTTTCTGGCCCTTTTTGACCTAACCGTCTTGAGGCGACCAGATTGCCTATATTAATAATTGCAGTCGTTCGTAATGCCCAATCGTCAGAGGCATAATAAACGGCTACATTTCTGGCAGACGATGGAATCCACTGTCCTTCTTCTCCTACTTCAAGGGCTTCATTGACAATATCGGATGCTGATAGAAAAATACTCCGAAAAATCAGCGGAAAGCCATCTACTTGAAAATATTGAACAGCGCGATTAAGGGCACCACGTAGCACTCGGGCCCCCATGGAGTGGCTCAGAATATTCAAGTTTTTGTTGAAGGGAGCATTCTGGCCATCATTGCGGTTACTCAGCCATGAAAAAAACCATTCAAAAAAACGCATAAATGCGATGCCACTGGCATCGGCTGCCATCTGATCACCAAAGTAATCTTGTAAGGGACCAGAGTCGTTATCGCATGGCCAAATGAGGGGAACAACCCGAATACTTTTGCCCCCAAGAGCATTGAAGTGTTGCTGTAATTCTTCTGTCCGAGAAAAGATTACTGGCTCAGGTAAAGTGGAGTATCCGTGGATATAGAATAAGATTTCTTCTGCTGGATCGGCTTCTAGGGCATCAAAGAAAGCAGAGTGCCCAATCTCTGTGTAGCTATTCGTATTCTTTCGACGACAAAAAGAAATAGATTGTCCAGCTTGGTTGTCATCCAAGTTAAAGTCAACTGAGCGGGGGAATTGAGGATTTCGGGTGCGAGAAGGACCTTGGATAAAGGTGCGATTAGTAGCAAATAGCATGTTGATTAAAGCCTTCTAGATATGATTAGGATTTTGTAGTTTGATGGAGAAAATTTAGAGATATTCTTTTTGGTATTGAATCATTTTTTCAGATATTTTTTGATGGAGATGCTCAGTAAGAATGGCATGTTTACTCCCTCGAGAACCTTTACTATTGAGAGTGTCACCAAAGACTTTTCTGATTTGTTGAAACTTAGCTGCTAGACAAATCCAGTCCTTTTCATTTCGAAAGTCAATAGACCTCTTGTAATATTCATTTCACGATGTACTACGGATAGCTACCAAGCGTTCATCTCAAGAAGCTTGGGTTGGTACTGAGACTCAAAACATACCGGTTGGTCGACTATATGAATCGGTTTCAGGCAAAGCTGAAGACTTAGTGATATATCCCGTCAACCTGGCAGAGGGGAGGAATAGAGACTTGCTGCAGGAATAGGCAGTTGGGAGGAGGGTAACTTCTTTCTTCTGCAAGTATGTCGGCTACAAGTCAGGGCTATCAGGCCAGCCTTTGGATGCAGCCATTGCAATCTTAATTCGAGTCAATGCTTCTGGGACACCGATTGCCATAAAGGTAACATGCGATTCCGGCACTGGAAGTTCGCCTTCTGGAGGATGGTATGACATTCTGAAGCATCCATCATAGTAGTGCTCGATTATGACATGATTGATGCCAGCATTATATTCGGGTACTGACATTAGGCACAGAGAATCGTGTGAAGTTAGGCCCCAAACATTGGTGCTTGGCAATTCAGCATCGAGTTTTGGAATCAGGTCACGCATTGCAGCGTACCATTTGCGAATCTGTTCGCTATCCGATTCGTTGTCATGATAATGGTCAAGTATGTTCCCAACTTGCGATTCTGAGCGGATTAGCGGCATGGATGACAATCCTTCATGGGATGACTATGGTTATCTGTCATGTGATGTATTGCAGCCCTATATACAGATATTAGATACCAACCGCTTCCTCTAGGAATTTAGAGAACAACAGTGTTAGACAACTTGTAAGGTGTCCTATGGTTCAGAAAATGTACTACAACGATTCCCAAAATCATCGCCAAAGGTAAAAACTCACCACCATGAGCTGCCATTACTGTGCTGAGCGTCCATTGCATCCAAAACTAGAAGCTGGTCAGGTAGCCTACACTCAACATCAGTATGCCGAAGCCTTTCAGCTACTTTCGCTGCTAGCCTACCAAGGGTACGTGACTGCCCAATGCCTGCTCGGCTCAATGTTTCAGCTGGGCTTAGGGATTGAGCGAGATAGTGCTGCAGCAAAACAATGGTATCAACAAGCAGGTTTGCAAGGCTGCGCCTTGTCTTTCCATAATTTGGCTACGATTTACGAGGTAGACGATCAAAATCCGGCAATGGCTCAATATTACCGTCAACAAGCCAAGGATATGGGATGTGAGCTTATGGAGTAAGGGGTTTAATTCCTGGTGCTGAATTGAATGAGATAGATGGACAGTAGGCCATGAACTAGTTATACTACATTGTAGTATTTCATTCGCCTTCTATTTCAATTGGCTATGCCTTTGCGCACCGAACCTTATCTCCATCAAAAAGACCGCTGGCCCCAACAAGGACGAGTAATCTTGGCCCAATACGATACCGATTCCATTGTGGTGTATCAGGCCTATCGACCTGCCATTGGTAACTTTGCCGCTCAACACGGTTACTTCGGTGGTGAGTTTAAGCTCTCACGCATGACCTGGATAAAGCCTAACTTTTTGTGGATGATGTATCGCTCAGGTTGGGGAGCAAAACCTGGTCAAGAGGTCGTCTTGGCGATTCGCTTGCAACGATCTGCATTTGACTCGATTTTGGCTCAGGCCGTTCATTCATCCTTTCAGTCTGGACTGTACGATAGCCAAGAATCTTGGCAAAAGGCGGTTCAGACCTCTGATGTGCGTTTGCAGTGGGACCCAGATCATAATCCAGCTGGTCATAAGCTGGAGCGGCGAGCGATTCAATTGGGCTTGCGGGGAGACGCGATTCGTAAGTATGCCCAAGAGTGGATTCTCGACATTGAAGATATTTCGGACTTTGTGGCAGATCAGCGGCAGCATGTGGTGTCTGGCAACTATGAAGCCCTCCTAACGCCTGCTGAAGCCCCCTATCCCGTATCAGATTTGAAGACGGCCCACCGATTGCAAGTCCCGCAAATTTTCCCTATATCTTGTTGAAGACTTGAATCTGAATGTCACAATAAAGTTTGTGATCGAGATGGGGCATAACCGTGGGTTTCAAAATTGGCTTACTTGGATTAGGAACCGTAGGTACAGGAGTGGGCGAGATCTTTGCTAACCCCAAAGGCCGACATCCCCTCTTGCAAGAGCTTGAAATTGCCAAAGTTGGGGTGCGGTCCTTAGAGAAAGCGCGCAGCCTAAATCTCCCGACTGAGGTGCTCACCACGGATCTCAACGCCATCGTCAATGATCCCACCATCGATATGGTGGTTGAAGTCATTGGTGGTCTTGAACCCGCTCGGTCCCTGATTCTAGAAGCCATCGCTCAAGGGAAGCATGTGGTCACTGCCAACAAAGCCGTGATTGCCCGCTTTGGCGAGGAAATTTTTCAAGCCGCAACTCAAGCAGGCGTCTACGTCATGATTGAGGCAGCAGTGGCGGGTGGGATTCCGGTGATTCAGCCCCTCAAGGAATCTCTAGGCGCCAACCGGATCCATACCCTCATCGGTATTCTGAATGGCACCACCAACTATATCCTCACCAAGATGCAGCAGTCGGGAGCAGCCTTTGACGATGTGCTGGCGGAAGCCCAAGAACTTGGATATGCCGAAGCAGACCCCACTGCGGATGTGGATGGCTTAGATGCTGGCGATAAAATTGCGATTCTGGCCTCCCTGGCCTTTGGAGGGCGGATTGACTTAGAGCAGGTTCATCGGGAAGGCATTCGCCAGGTAAGTGCAGCGGATATTAACTATGCCAAGAACCTGGGATTTGTAATCAAACTACTTGCGATCGCAAAAGTGCCTCCCACAACTGCCGAGCTGCCGCCGCCTCAATTAGAGGCCCGTGTTCATCCCACATTAGTTCCCGTCGATCATCCCCTAGCAAACGTCAATGATGTCTATAACGCCCTGCTAATCGAAGCCAATCCGTTGGGACAAGTGATGTTCTTTGGTCCCGGAGCAGGGGCTGGGCCGACGGCGAGTGCCGTGGTTGCCGATTTGATTAATATTGCGGCTTTGCTCAAAACAGGTATCGTCGCCAATGATCCAGAGTCCTCTCGCATCCACCCGTTGCTGGCTTGTTCCCACCAGCATTACTGCAATATTGCACCGATGAATGATCTGGTGACCCGCTTCTATGCTCGGTTTTTAACCAAAGATCATCCAGGGGTGATTGGCAAGTTAGGGACTGTCTTTGGTAATCACGGCGTCAGCTTAGAATCTGTTGTCCAAACGGGCATCAAGGCCGAGCTAGCTGAAATTGTGGTGGTCACCCATGATGTCCAAGAAGGTAATTTCCATCAAGCCTTAGACGAAATTCGCCAGATGGAAGCCATTAGCTCTATTCCCAGTCTGCTGCGTGTTTTGTAGAGACTTAATTACTGAGAGATTTGTGAGTACTTAGATATCGTTCCGCGATTAGAATTGCGATCGTAACTCCGATCAAGCTGATCCAAGCGCCCAAACTGCCATAGCCGTAAATGAGCAGGGCCAATGCCACCGTCACGCCCATATAGACCGCGGCCACTCTACTGTGACTCCACTTCGCTTGATGTAGCCGCTGATAGATATGGCTACGGTGGGCCTTGAAAATATTTTCACCCCGAATCGCTCGACAGAACAGAGTGTAAATAGCATCGCCCGTAATCGGTAGGGTGATAGCCAAAGCGGACCAACTCTGTTCGACGGTGCCCGTTTGGTTGAGCAGCGTAATCGCCATCACCGCCCCTAGAAAGGTGCTGCCCACATCCCCCATAAAAATTTTGGCTGGGGACCAGTTCCAATAGAGGAAGCCAATCAAGGCCGAAACCAACAGCCAGAGAACAGGTTCTTGGGACCAAACGGCCATAAAGCCTAGCTGGACTGCGCTGACGCCAGCCACTAAGCCATCCATACCATCCATAAAGTTGTAGAAATTGATCAAGGCAGTGAGGCCAATGATCGTGGTTGCGATCGCAACCCCAAAACCAACGGTGCCCAAAGACTCTAGCCAGGGCTGAGGAAAGGCATTGCCCTGGCTGACAATCATGCAAGCTACTAAGAGCTGGACGGCATATCTTAAGGTCGAGGACAAATTTTTCCAATCATCCATACAGCCGACCCCAACGAGAAAGGTCAAGGGCAACCAGACTGGATAAGCAAACGTAATCTGGGGGTCGCTCAATAAGGTTTGGCTGAGGTAGGCGGATACTGCAAACGCCATAATAAAGCCCAACCCGCCGCCCCTGGGAGTGGGTTGGGTATGGGAGCTACGCTCATTGGGAATATCGATCAGGATTTGCTTGAGGGTTTTGGTCAATGCATAAACCCCAATCATGCTGAATATGCAGCTTACTAGACAACAAACAACGATAAAGACCATGAATCCTTAGTGAATCACTTGAGCACGGAGTATCGAGACGGATGGGTTTGCCTTACGCTTTGGAAGCGCCCTGAGCATACCATTCTGCAGTTTTGTGTAGGCCTTGTTCCATAGAGTAGGGGGGCGTCCAATCTAAAGTCTGGAAAATCTTATCACTATCAACCGCCAATGATCCTAAAAGTCGATCAACCGCATCCGTTTTACCGGTTAGTATGCCCAAGAGCTTGATCAAGATGGGCGGTATGGGCAGCAATCGAACTGGACGTTGTAAAGCTTGGGCAATGGCCCGAATAAGTTCAGCCGTGGATACCGTCCGCCCATCACTGATCAAAAAGGTTTTATTGAAGGCTTGGGGATGGTTCAGGCTGGCCACAATGGCCTCAACTAAATTGCCCACGTAAACAAGGCTTCGGCGATTGTTAATTAAGCCAAAGGGCAAGGGGAATCCCTGATCGACCAGCTTGATTAATCGCGCCATATTGCCTGGATTGCGGGGACCATACACCAAGGTTGGTCGAAAAATTGTCCACCGCATCTTGGTGGGTTGAGCAAGGGCCATTAAATCCTGCTCTGCTTGCCACTTACTGCGACCATAGGGCGAGTCAGGACGGCACGGCGACGCTTCTGTTAAACCGACATCACTCAAAGTCGCCATGGCTCCAATGGAACTAATAAAGACAAAGTGCTGAACGCCCGCTTTTATTGATTGCTGAGCGAGAGCCTGGGTTCCCTCAACATTGACCTCCTTAAACGCAGCCATTGGATCGGCCACGGTTTCCTTGAGGATATGGGCGCGGGAGGCCAGATGAATGACAATATCAACGTCGATGAGCGCTTCTTGCCAGTTGGTTAGGGCGTTGATATCCCCAACTTGGATCAGGTCTGCTCCTGGTGGGAGTGGGGATTGAGGGGGCTTTCTAAGGGCTAGTCTGAGTTTGTAGGGATGCCCTTCTAAGCAGGACAATAGATGCCCGCCTACAAATCCAGTTGCCCCTGTGATTAAAATCGTCTTCATGGCTAGCCTGCATGGGAAGGCCTAGGCCATCATAGTACGGTAAGGGCACTTCAACGGCTTGGACTGATCAGCTCTGAGATTGCATCAAAGTTCCTCGGACGGGCATTCAAGGGGAAAGTAAGGGTTGCCCTAACGGTTTTGAGAGTTATTTTTAGGAGAGGAGGCGGTAGCAGGTTCTAATTTCACGACATCTCCAAAGGCATCGGTACGATAAGTCCATGTTTGGGATCCATTGGAAACTTGCACCTGCCATCCCTCAACAAGGGCCATGGTGCAAAACACATCAGGAGTAGCTAATCCTAAGCAACCATCTGGCCAGGTTTGGGCTTGGGCCTGAATAATTTGAAATTGATCTGGAGCATCGCCCGTTTGTTGGGCAAGATCTTGGAGAACGGCCTGTTGAATCGAGTCAGGCAACGACCCGGACTGGGGTGAGGTTTCTGACTGCATCACTCCTTGCGCAACCCAAAAAATATGATTGCCGGATTGAGGAAACATAATCGGATGGGTCGCAAAAGACATGGCTGCTGCAGGAGACAGGCTGGCTAGTCCAATCATCAGGCTTAAGCCACAGTGAAATAGGGTATGCATGGCATTGATGACCACAAAGGTTCAATATCGCTCAGGACATGTGAGTGCTCACAGGCGAGAATACTTCAGCTATTGCTGGAGCAGTCTGATCTCTTTTGTATACTAATTGAGTGAGGATTGCCTCAAGGAGCAGTTTAGAAGGCACATCTTCGTACGTACCTTTTTCCTCACCATGTTGGTCTGGAATGCTTCGTTGTGTAGGCGTGTTCTCAAACGTTATCCATCTCTTGTCAGTGAGCGGTCAGTCTCTTGAGTTACGCAATAGATTTTGGTACCAGTAATACCGTTATTGCTCGTTGGAACCCGGTTACAGAGCAATCTGAAATTATTAATCTGCCCAGTTTGAGCTATCAGACGGCCCAAAATCCTGACCTTATCCCCAGTCTGCTCTATGTAGAGCAAGCGGCGGAGAATAAAGTCTGTGTGGGGCAACAGGTGCGAGATCGCGGCTTGGATATCCAAAATGATCCGCGCTTTTTTCGCAGTTTTAAACGGGGAATTGGGTCCAAGGTCCAAGGGTTTTTGCCGGAACTGGATGGCCAAACCATTCAGTTTGAACAGGTGGGACGCTGGTTTTTGCAAACGATTCTCCAGCAGCTCCAAACCACCCATCCGGACGTGAAAGAGTCCTTAGTTCTGACGGTTCCAGTCGATAGCTTTGAAACCTATCGCCATTGGCTGGGGCAGGTCTGCCAAGATCTGCAGGTGGAGCAGGTGCGGATGATCGATGAACCCACCGCCGCAGCCTTAGGCTATGGCAAAGCCGATCAAGATGTGCTGCTGGTGGTGGATTTTGGAGGCGGTACCTTCGATCTGTCTCTGGTCCAGATCAATACGTCGCAACAAAAGACCCAGCCTTTGGGCTTCATTCTGAAGTGGGGCGATAAGAATCTAGCGGATACCTCAAAACAACGACCGCAATCAGCCCGCGTCTTGGCGAAAGCGGGTCAGAACTTGGGGGGCACCGATATTGATAATTGGCTCGTCGATCACTTTGCCAAAACGCAAAACTTAGCCGTCACTCCCCTGACGACTCGCTTAGCCGAGCGGCTCAAAATTCAACTCTCCCTACAGCCCAAGGCGACCGAGGTTTACTTTAATGAGGAAACCTTTGATAGTTATGAGCTTGCTTTGGATCGAGAACAATTTGATCAAATTCTCAAGGAGCATCAGTTCTTTGATCGTTTAGATGACAGCATGACCCAGGTCTTGCAACAGGCTCGTCGCCAAGGTTTAGAGGTTGATGATATTAAAGCCGTTCTGCTGGTGGGGGGAACCAGTCAGATTCCTGCAGTTCAAACCTGGGTGCAGCAATATTTTGATGACAGCCGCATTTGCAGTAGCCGCCCCTTTGAAGCGATTGCCCAAGGCGCTTTACAGGTAGCCCAGGGTTTAGAGGTGAAAGATTTTCTCTACCACAGCTACGGCGTTCGCTACTGGGACCGCCGTCAACAGGCCCATAGTTGGCATCCGATTATTCCTGCAGGCTTGCCCTATCCCATGGAGGAACCGATTGAACTGACCCTCGGGGCTTCAACGGATGCTCAGCCTAGCATTGAACTCATCTTGGGAGAGTTGGGTAATACCAATAGTGGCACTGAAGTCTTTTTCGATGGTGATCGCTTAGTAACTCGGCAATTATCTGAATCCCAAACCCTGGTTCAACCTTTGAATGATCGGGATGGGTCACGGAAAGTGGCGAAGTTAACACCGCCGGGGTATCCGGGCAGCGATCGCATCAAAGTACTGTTTTGGGTCGATAATCGACGCACCTTGCGCATCAGCGTTGAAGATCTGTTAACTCAAGATACCCTGCTCAAAAACCAGGTGGTTGCCCAACTCAGCTAAGGCTAGACAGATCAAATGCCCCAGGGGGGGTGATAACTCCGAAGAGTTCCCCTGAGGCAATTTCATCCTAACTTTCTAGTCTTGAGGATTACCTGAGTGGCATTACGGAATGATTATTGTGATTTATATCACCGCGTAAGTATAAATAAGCAAATAAAATGCCCCCGAATTGGGGGCCAGTTTGTTGGAATGCACGTATATGGTGATGACGACCTATACGCGCTAGTGAGGTTTAAAGGGTTTGCTTATCTCTGGAATTAAATTATCAACTAATGGTGAAGATGCCGTGAAAGATTTTTTGTGGGCAATAAAATACCCCTAAGTCCACACCAAGCGACAAAGGGGCAAAGGAGACGCAAGTTTTCGTTCATATGCCCTTAGCATTCCCAAGTTTTTTTGGGGTTTAACATCTTCACGCCAGAGCCAAAATTAGGTCAGTTCTGCTAACTCAATGCCCAGCCATTGATGGAAATTGATTTTCTGTTGATCCGTGGGGTGAGCTATTGGCTTGACCGTATAGGATTTGGGCTGGGGTTCACCTAAGGTAAGGCGATGGGTGGTGAGCTGATCATCGTGGAATAGGGTGATTGAGACTGAATCACCGCTTTGGTAGTCTTGCAAACGTTGCTCAAGTTGATCCGCCTGGATGCGGAAACCATCCCAGGCCAATAGTTCATCCCCTGGTTGTAAGCCTGCAGTTTGGGCTGGCGAAGCGATATCAACAAATTTGATCAGGGTTTTTCCAGATTGGCTGCTCAGGGTTAGGCCATGATAGGGCAGCGGATGTTCTCCAAACTCAGCCACCACTTCCAACCCAAATGGATTCAAAAATTCCTCATAGGGTAATTCCACGGTTCCATCTAGATAGCTTTGCCAAAATGCAGTCAGGTCCAACTCTGCAATGGTTTCTATGACGTCCAGAAGCTGTGCTCGGGTATAGCCCAGATCCTTTTGACCATAGGTTTGCCAAAGCTGCAGCATCACATCATCTAAAGAACGTTGGTTGTGATGCTGTTGGCGAATCTGCAAGTCAAGAAGTAGCGAGACGATCTCTCCCTTGAGATAGTAGGAGACCTGACAGTTACGGGAATTGGCATGGGGGCGGTAGAGCTTAATCCACGTATCAAAGCTAGACTCCGTTAAGGACTGGGTGTGTCGTCCTGGGATGGACTGGAGGCGCGTAATGGATTCTGACAGCAGTTTGAGATAAAACTTAGCGTCGTAAATACCGGCGCGGTAGGGCAGGATCAAATCATAAAAACTGGTGACGCCCTCACAAAACCACAGGGCATCCGTGTAGTTTTCCTGGTCATAATCAAAAGGATGCAGGGCTTGAGGCCGCAGCCGCTTCACATTCCATAGGTGAAAAAACTCATGGGCAACCAGTCCCATAAAGCGGTTATAGGAGTCAGGTTTACGAAATCCAAACCGGGAATACAGCAATGAACAGCAGTTGTGGTGTTCGAGTCCCCCATACCCCTTGGCTGAAACATGGAGGAGGAAAAAATATCGATCGTAAGGGAGTCCACCAAAGAGGTTGGCCTCGACTTCAATAATTTTTTTGGTATCCGCGATGATCTGGTCTACGTCGTAGTTCCCAGCTCCCCAAATCGCTAGTTGATGAGGCTTACCTAAGGCCTCAAAGTCATACACTTGGTGGGTACCAATCTCAAAGGGGCTATCAACCAGGGTGTCAAAATTTGCGGCTAGAAAAGTTGACGGCTGGTTGGGCACAGGATCTAATGCGGTTGTGATATGCCAACTGGGATCCGGCGGATGAATCGTGATTGCGATCGCATCTTGTTCTCGCCCCGGGACATAGAAAAACATGGCTCCTGAATTGAAGTAGCCATGACTGGCATCCAAATGATTGGTGCGTACGGTCAATTCATGGGCAAAGATACGGTAGTGGATGGTGACGGTCTGGACGCCGGATGTTTGAATCTGCCAATGATTCTTGCTGATTTTTTGCCAGGGCAAACGGGCGCCTTGAGCATCGACGGCCGAGAAATCCTGTAAATGTTTTGCATATTCTCGAACGAGGTATGAGCCAGGTGTCCAGACCGGTAACTTCAAATCTAAAGTGTCGTCAGTTCCAAGCGAGCAATGAAGTGTGATCTCAAATAGGTGAGAGGTCGGATCAGGCATCGCCACCTCATACCGCAGCTTTGTTGAGGCAAGGGTACTGATCTGAGACATTGAATCGAGGACTTCAGTCATAGGGCTTTAATACTGACGCTAATCCTCTTTAGTGTATCGATTGGGACAGATATGCTTGTAGGTTCTGAGATAGTTTTTAGGGCAATACTATGCGGCGGTGCGATGAATTTTGTCTCAATAATTTTGGAACGATTGATTCTGTACCGCGTCAAACAAGCTTACAGAACATGATGTGACGGCCTCTCCTCCGCCGTTCGAGTCGTGATCAAGATCTATTCACTGCGTGAGGACAGTCATGTTGGGAGCCTGAATGGGTGGCTATATTGAATGTCATGCGAGGGGGACTGACATACCTTGGGAGAATTAATCCATGAAAGTTATTCATTTGAGCCTAATTACACTACTTCTCAGTACCTTCACGTTGTCTGGTGCCGTTGCTTTTATCTTGTTCCAAGATTTGTCGCAGACATTAGAAGGCAAGGGCCAGAAAAACTCCAATTTAAAAGTGGTCAGAGTTGCCAATTAGTCTAGGGGCTGTGTTTCCCCTTGGAGTGAATTTAGAGAATAGGCCAACGATTCACCTGAGAGCACAGCTTGAGCGAGTCAATCTATTAAGGGCTTCAGCTTGTCTGATATTCCAACGCCTCGGTGGTCAAGATTGAATACACCTGGGTGAGTTGTAGAAGATGAGCTGTTACCCACGACGGCTTCGGTTATAACCATTGTCTCCAAGGCACCCATGAACTAAGTCCTAGGGCAGCGGAGGAATAGGGGCCATGATGATTCGAGTTTTAAGCGAATCGCTGAATCAGTCTGGGCAGGGCTGGTAGGAAATAATGAGGAAGTCAGCCGCCATCACGACACTGGCTGAATTGAGCGATCAGTGGTTGATATTGAACCCTGAGTGTTAAAGCTATAAGAATCTAAATATAGTCCTCATCCATAGGTCTGGGAACAGGTTAGGCAAGTCTCTCCTTTGATCGGTATAAAGCAATCGCTGGTAGTTTTTTTGTTGATGATAATTTGGTCTAAGGACTGACTTTTTACATTTATCAGAGCGGCTGAGAGATGTGATTGGGACGATGAAAATTTTTTAAAGACCAGAAGCAAATGATGAAGATCAAGTACTGCATCAATCTTCATAAAGGCACGACCTTTATCTTTATCTTGGGTCTAATGTTGATTTATCAAAACTTTATGCTGGGGGCTTGGGTTTATTTGGCCTTACATGGCACCTATGGATTGCTGTGGTTACTTAAAGATCAACTGTATCCCGATAAACAATGGGAACAGCAATATCCATGGCCCATCCACTTATTGGGATTTGGGCTCATCAGTTTATATTGGGTGGCCCCATATATTTTGATCAGTCGTCGTGTTGAGCCTGCTGTACCTTTGATTGCTGGTGCAATAGCCCTCAATATTGTTGGTGTCTTTCTCCATTTTGGGAGTGATGCGCAAAAATATTTGATCCTCAAGTATCAACCGAGATTGATTACTGAAGGCTTTTTTGCTCGTTGTCGCAACCCTAACTATTTAGGTGAAATGTTGATTTATCTATCCTTTGCGATGTTGACGATGCATTGGTTGCCTTTTGTCATCCTTGGCGGTTTTTTTGGAGCTGTTTTTATCCCTAATATGCTCAAAAAAGATCGCTCTCTGTCGCGATATCCTGAGTTTGAACAGTATCGAGAAAATTCTGGTTTGTTCTGGCCCAAACTGATTGGGAAACAGAACCCAACCCCCAAAGATATGGCTAAAGTCGAGTTGAATTCATAGAAATGCTGCTGTGAATGTCGCAATTTATCAATTTAAAACGCTAAATTGCAGTCTTTCGCACAGCTTCAGTTGCGGCGCTATAATCGCACTCTGAGCCGTACTGGAATGAAAGCGGTGATCCTTCTCCATTCGTTGCAGGAGACATGTCATGAATAACAGGCTTCGTCGAGCAGTGCTGGCCTTGGTCTTAACAGCCGTTCTCACTGTAGGTACGATATTAGGCAGCTCTGGTGCAGGGATGGCTGCCACTAATTTAGCCAAACAACCTGCCATTGATGTTGATATCGCGTTAGGGAATGAGGCTGGAGCCTTGCGGTTTTTCCCTGATAATCTACAATTTGAGCCAGGGCGTCGCTATAATCTGCACTTAAGCAACTCTAGTGGCCAAAAGCACTACTTCACCGCCAAAGATTTTGCGGATGGGATTTGGTCGCAAAAAGTTGACGCAGGGAATGTAGAAATTAAAGGTGCGATTCACGAATTAGAATTGAGAGCCAATACTGAAGCAGAGTGGGTCTTTGTTCCACTGCGCTCTGGAACTTATTCACTGCGATGTACGGTTCCAGGCCATACCGAAGCCGGTATGGTGGGAACGATTGAAGTTGTTGGCTGAAAGAAACCCTGCCTCGATGGGTCCACTTGAATTCTGGGATGGCTCAGAATTCAAGTGGGCTTTTTGTCTGTCTTAAATTAATTGGCTGGAGTGTCATCCGCCGGTGGGGCAGCGGGTGGGGCAGCGGGTGCTGCCGGTGGAGCAGCAGGGGCACTAGGAGCTCCTGGTGGGGTCGCTGCTGGAGGCTGAGGACTAGCGGGTGGGGCCGCTGGCTGGGGAGCGGCAGGCACCGGTGGTAGATCTGAGTTCGTTGGAGGCTCTTGGATGGGAACAGCAGGCTGCACTGGGCTGGGGGCGGGTGCAGCAGGAGCTGGTTGGGCTGGCTGAGGAGGTAGAGCCGGTTGTGTTGGCTGAGGTGCAGTCGGTGGTGCAGGTTGTGCTGGATCTACCGGAGGTAAATTAGGCTGTGGTATCGGGGGAGTAATCGGTTCCGCCGGAGCAGGACTCTCGGGGGGTGTATTCGTGGATGGTGGGTTAGCAGGAGTGGGTGGCTTGGGAGTTGGGACTGGGGTGACTGGCGGTAAATTGGGCTCAGAGATAGGTGGAGCAGGCTCCTTAGCCGCACAAACGGATTGGGAATATTTAATGTCGAAGGGTAAGATGACGATTTTGTTGGCGTCTTCGGCCTTGATTTTGTATTTCTTCGCTGCCTCCAGAACAGCTCGATCCAGGATCGGCGAGTTAGTAGACAGGACAATATCGGAGACGACGGGTGCCGCTTTGGAACTGACCCAAATCCGATATTCTGCTTTACCTTCTAAACGATCTGGACAGGCTTCTTTGGGGTAGTTGTAGGCAACAAAGCGTTTGACATTCTGAGCCGGAGGCGCAACGGAAGAGGAGGCCAGGGAATTACTATCGTTAGGGTTCGCACTACTGTCTATTCCGCCTACATTAGCTGGACTTAGAGGTGTGGTGTTGCTGGCAACAGGACCGGGGGCAGCACCTGGTGGAGGCAAAGGACCTGTAGATCCTGGATCTGGTGGCAAATTCGGTAAATCGGAGGTGCCGTTGAGCCAAGCCTGAAAGTCTTCATCACTTAGGGATGGACCGGAATTACTAGGAGGTGGGGTTTGTTGCGGTGGGGCAGGGTTTCGTCCAGGGGGTAATGCTGCTAAAGAATTGGGATCAAAGGGGGTAAAGCTTGGCTGTGGAGGAGGAGGAGGTAACTCCACAATTGAAGAGGCAAAGGGGTCAAAGGCTGGATTGGGAGTATCAGTGACGGGCAATTCAGCGAGGCCATCAGGGGTGGTGATGTTGAGGGGTAAACCCGCTACACCAGGAGCTGGGGGTGGGGCATTGGGATCAATGGCCGGGTTGGGTTGGGCCGCCGGATTAGGTTGAGATTTGAGCAGACTGACGACTCGCAGTTGTTTCCTGTCTGTTTGCTGGCCTGTTGCGGGTACGAGTGCTAAACCGGCAAATAACACACCGTGAGCCGCGATCGAAGCCATCATGGCAAGGTTTCCAGGTCGTTGCCATGATTTGGAAAACAGTTGATTAGAAGAGCCGTTCATAAAAAATAAAAATAGATAGTTATGGGTCAGCAATCAGAGCGCCTAGGGCTTTGACCTAAGGTGATATTACTGTTAAGACGGATCAAAAAATCGGTTGTTTCAATTTCTGATCGCTTTAAAATTGGGTTGTTTTACCTATAATAACAACCCGTATCAACAGATTTGAAAAATGCTTTGCCTAAGGAATAATAGGGATTCGCTTGTCAAGGTTCCCAAAGGTTACTAGAGTAAGGAAGGACGATTCAGACGCTATTTTAAGGCGTACACAAAGGAGTTATCACCGTGGTAGAACCTCTGTTAGCAGGTATTGTACTTGGCCTAGTTCCAGTGACTCTAGCTGGACTATTTGTCGCTGCATGGCAACAATACAAGCGTGGAGAAGAGGTTGGCTAAAGTTTGTTAAACCTCGCAGGAAACAGCTCTGTTTGAGCTGTCCACAATATTTGTTATCTGTAAATCAGAGAGATGGGTTCGTCTCTCTGATTTTGTTTATGCCAGTTGCGAGATCTGGAAAAAGGTCAGGGCTGTGTTGCCATAGATGCTTGTATGACAGATTTGGAGTGTTGTGGGAATGGGGAATTGCTGCTTGGGACGATGTTCGACGGCGAGTTCTCCTGTGGCTTTGAGGAGATTGTGAGTTGAGATCGCATCCAGTACTGCTCCATATAAGCCGCCATCATAGGGGGGATCAAAGTAAATCCGATCAAAAGACTGACTTTGCAATTTAGCCAGCCGTTTGACGACATCTCCCCGCAGGACTTGAAAGGTTTGGGCTGGACGGGCCACAGACTGCCAGTTCTGGCGGATAATCCGGCAAGCCTCACCTGCTTGTTCAATGCCATAGACCACTGCAGCTTCTCGACAAAGGGCTTCGGCTCCCATGGAGCCGAAGCCCGCACAGAGATCGAGCCAATGGCACCCCTGGAGATGATGTTGCCAGCGATTAAATAGGGCTTCCCGTACCCGGGCTGTAGTGGGGCGGGTCTGTAAGCCGGGTAGGGTTTTAATCTGACGGTTACCGTAAATTCTGACCATCAGTCTGGCGGTTCAATATAGCCTTGGATATTTTCGGGGTCATATCCTTGCAGAATATCAGTGGCTTTACGGGTCAGTGATTCTTTACCTTTGACCACCACAATATATTTCCCTGCATTGAGGCGATTGCGATAAACCAATGCATCACCGCTGCCCGTTGTTAAACCGGCTAACCCCCCTGAGAACAGCCCACCAAAAGCACCAAAAGACGCGCCGAGCAGTCCGCCTAAAACGACATTAATTACCGTTCCCACCCCAGGGAAAAGGCGGATGCCCGTGTATAGCTCAAAGGTAGATCCAAAGATTAACCCTAAAGGGATGGAAAAGTTCATTAGCCGTCGGGCTTGCTCGCGGGCGGGCTTTTTGGGGTCAATAAAGCCAAATTCATCAGCGCTTTTATAACCTCTGCCCAATATAGAAACTTGAGTGAGGGGAATGCCTGCTTTTTCCAAGTCGGTATAGGCGGCTTCTGCTTGGATGCGGTCGGCTAGGACGGCAATTAAGTAATTCATGGGGGTCAAACAGCGGGAGTCGCCAAGGTGGCCTGCACCTGCTCAACAAAGTTGGCCAGGATTTGTAACCCGAAAGTGGAAGATTTTTCGGGGTGGAACTGAACGGCCATTAGGTTATCTCGGGCAATGGCTGCGGTAATGGTTTGAGTGCCGTGGGTGACGGTGGCGGCTTTAACGGTGGGGTCAACGGGGTCAACGTAGTAAGAATGCACGAAATAGACCCAAGGCTGAGCAGGAGAATGACGCCATAGGGGCAAATCAGGTTGTTGATACTCCAGTTGGTTCCAGCCCATATGAGGAATGGTAATGCCGGGTTCGGATTGGAAGCGCTTAACCGTACCGGGAATAATGCCTAATCCGGCTTCAGTCCCTTCTTCACTGCCTTCAAACAAAATTTGTAGCCCCAAGCAAATGCCGAGAAAGGGTTTGCCGCTAGCGAGAATATCTTGGATGACAGGAATCAGCTGGCGAGATCGCAAATGCTGCATCGCTGGATCAAAAGCACCTACGCCGGGTAGAACCACCGCATCCGCTGATACCAGATCCTCCGGCCGATCGCTGACAATTGTTTGAGTCCCAGCTTCTTGCAGTCCTTTGCAGGCTGAATGCAGATTGCCCATATCGTAGTCAATCACGGCGATGATAGGCATTCATCCCTTCCTTTCCCAGCTAGGCCACATCTCTACTTTATTACCTTATCGCTTTCTCTTCGGTTTCAGCGAGGTGACTGGATTTGGAGTCAGCCCTATTGGGGAAATTGGTGATGACGGACATCATCACAAAATTGCTGCACGGCTCCAGTAATCGATTCCTGCAAATTGGTATAGGCTTTGGCAAAGGGCGGTTGCCATGCAGACAGGCCCAACATATCGGCTGTAACCAGCACCTGGCCATCACAGCCTGGACCTGCGCCGATGCCAATGGTGGGAATGGTCAATGTTTGGGTGATTTTCGTGGCTAGGGGGGCAGGAATATGCTCCAGAACAATGGCAAACGCGCCTGCAGCTTCCAAGGCAATCGCTTCTTGTAAAATACGATCCGCCTCTACATCGGAGGTCCCTTGACGTCGATAGCCGCTGAACTGATGAACAGACTGGGGGGTTAAGCCCACATGTCCCATCACTGGGATTCCTCGGTCAACCAGATAGTGAACGGTTTTCGCCATATCTGGATATCCTCCCTCTAGTTTGACGGCGGCTACGCCTGCCTGTTGCAATAAGGTCCCAGCACTTCTCAAGGCCTGTTGCGGACTTTCTTGATAGCTCAGAAAGGGTAGATCACAAATGACTAGGGCATGGTTGACCCCTCTAGTCACAGCTTGTGCATGGTAAAGCATTTCGTCCAAGGTCAACGGGAGAGTGGTGGGATATCCTAAGGCAACCATGGCTAGGGAGTCTCCCACCAATAAGACATCGACTCCTGCTTGATCTAATAACGTTGCAAAGGGAAAGTCCCAAGCGGTCAGGACTGAGATGGGACGTCCCTGTTCTTTCCATGTCCGTAGCTGATGAATGGTCACAGCCATAGTCTTATGGCTCCTTTGTGTCTTCTTTCCCAGAATAAAGGGTCTTCGATGGGTTTCAGGGAGAGGTATCCTGACTTGCGCTGGTCTGAAGTAAAGATCTAAAGAAAATTTTAAGTCTTGAATTTGGTTGCGTTAGACCAAAAAGTCAAAAATATATTCACTAAAATAAGAATATCTGAGGAAAATCTGATTCATTTGTGACTTTAGACGGGTAAATCATCTCACTCAACCGTTTAAAGTTGATACTATCCCCGTTTATCTAGGTTATTAATCATAAAGAGAGCTAAAACGATGTTGAGATTAACGTTCGTTTGTACAACCCTATTGATGGTGGTGCTGAGCATGGGGGGCGAAGATGCCAGGGCCCAACGACGAGGACAAAATCGGCAATCAGCTTCCTCAAGGACCGGTGATGCTAAAACCTTGGGGGTCCAAGAAGTGGGAATTCGTTCTTGGCAGCCTCAACCCAAGCAGCTCCCTGAACCCCAAGAAATTAGTATTGGTCTACCGCCGCAGGTAGAGCTTACACCGGGCCCCGATAAACCTGGTGAGGTCCCCGAACAGGAAGATCATCGGGGGATCCAAGTGAAAGTTTTGAATCCTTAAACCCTTCCTTGTGATCAAAAGTTTGGGAAGCGTTTTTTAGGATGCTTGTATCAAAAGCCAAAGCCCTTTAGGTTTTGAATCTAAAGGGCTTTGGCTTTTATATGCAAAATGCTCAAATCATGACCTTAGGGTGCAAGAGCGTTGCCGCGAATCAAACTGCCGATGGTTTTAGCGGTAATCTTGATTTGCTTCAGGGGATTCATGGGAACCACCGTCTTATACAAATAACTATCAAACGTCATTTGTTGGACATCTTCATCGGCACACATTTCCACAAAGGCTTCCCGAGTGGCGTCGGAACGGTAGAAGACCCGCTGCAAAATATCGAGGACCTTATAGGTCATGCCGTAGGCCTTATCCCAACGCTTGAGATAAATTTTGAGTTCATCTTCCGTGGGAATCCGCTGACCATTGTTGGAAAATTCAACGATGGCTTCGGCACACATCCGGGCAGACTTGGCTGCAAAGTAGATCCCTTCGCCAGAAGATTTGGTGACCGTACCGGCAGCGTCACCGACGAGGGCAACCCGACCGACAACCCGGCGAGGACGAGGATGCTCAGGAATGGGGTGAGCTTCCACTTTGATGATTTCACCGCCAACGAGACGATGGGCCGCACGAGCACGAATACCGGCCTGCAGCTTCTTGATGTCGGCTTGGTTGACCTTCATGGTGCCGGTGCCGACAGCAACGTGATCGTATTTGGGGAATACCCAAGCATAGAAGTCAGTGGAGACATCATCACCGACATACATCTCGGCGCGATCTTGGTAATACGCCATGTACTCATCAGGAAGGCGAATTCGCTCCTGAAATGCGATCGCATAGTTGTAGTCGCCTGCTTTTATCTCTTTTGCAATTCTGGAGTTTGCGCCATCCGCACCGATCACCAAGTCGACTTGGAGGGTTTTCATCACCCCTTCAGCTCGACCGCCGGTTAAATCAGCATAGTGAATTGTATAAGGCTGGTTGGCTCCAGTGGGGAAATCCAGCTTATTAACGGTGCCATTGATCAACTTCGCCCCTAATTTAGCGGCGCGATCGCGCATAAAGCCGTCAAGGACTTCCCGACGACACATGCCGATATATTCACCCTCATTTTTAATGTTGATATCCACCTCAACATTAGAAGGAGAGATCATTCTCATCTTTCTAACTTGACGATCAATAATCTCAAGGGGGAGATCAAATTCGTCCACCATGCACAGCGGAATCGCACCACCACAAGGTTTAGCGTTATCTAATTTACGCTCAAATAAATAGGTCTCAATACCAGCCTTTACCAGCGTTTCTGCTGCTGATGAACCGGCTGGCCCTGACCCAACAACTGCTACCCGAAGTGCCAAGGCGATCCTCCAAACTTTTAACGGCTACGTAGCGAATCGTATCACGGGGATCCTGACCAAATGCCATCTACAGCCGTTCACAAGGGCAACTTGCAACACACCTTAACTTTTTCGTTACAGACCGAAATGATTTAAGTCATCAATTTTAGACATGGTTTTATCGGCTTTTTGCCATCAATTCGATTTGTCTAAAGCTGTAGCCTATGGTCTATGACCGTTATACAATTGCGCTGTTCCCTAGGATGTAGAACGATTGACCAAATTGAAACCGAAACCCTAAGAAGTGTAAGATACACTCCTTTGAAATCATAGACATTCTATTGCAAAATATTACGACAGGTTAGCTTCGGAGAGCTTCAGAAATAATGGAAAAACCGTTCGATCGATTGAAAAAGGATTTGAGAAATTTTGCCAAAGCTGGCGCCAAAATGGTCAACATTGACGTTCCCGAGGTTGAAGAAAAGCCCATCATCGCAGAACCAGCCCCCGAAGCGCCCGTTGCCCCCCCTCAGTCCGCTAAAAAGGCTAAGAAAAAAGACGATATTCCCGTTAATATATACCGTCCTAAAACCCCCTTTGTAGGGAAGTGCTTATCTAATGAAGCCCTAGTGCGGGAAGGAGGCGAAGGGAGAGTTCAGCACCTTATGTTTGATCTTTCCGAAGGGGATCTCCGCTATATCGAAGGTCAAAGTATTGGCATTATCCCTGCTGGAACAGATGCCAATGGTAAACCCCATAAGTTGCGTCTCTATTCCATTGCCTCGACTCGTCATGGCGATCGGGTAGATGATAAAACGATTTCTCTTTGTGTTCGCCAATTGGAATATGACCATCCTGAGACCGGAGAGCGGGTCTATGGCGTGTGTTCCAAGCATCTATGCGACATGCAACCCGGTGATGATGTCAAAATTACGGGGCCAGTGGGTAAAGAAATGCTGTTACCCGATGATCCTGAAGCCAACATCATCATGATGGGGACAGGCACTGGTATCGCTCCTTTCCGCGCTTATCTGTGGCGGATGTTCAAAGAAAAGCATGACGACTATAAGTTCAAAGGCTTAGCCTGGCTATTCTTTGGGGTCGCTTACACTCCCAATATCCTTTACAAGGAAGAGTTAGAAGAGCTACAGAGTCAATATCCTGATAACTTCCGGTTGACCTATGCCATTAGCCGTGAGCAAAAGGCCGCAGATGGTAGCAAGATGTATATCCAAAGCCGTATTGCTGAACATGCCGATGAATTGTGGGAGTTGGTTCAGAAAGAAAATACCCACACCTATATTTGCGGTTTGAAAGGTATGGAAGGTGGCATTGATGAAGGAATGTCTGCTGCCGCTGCTAAGCATGGCGTGGATTGGTCCGAGTATCAGCGAACCTTGAAGAAGGCTCATCGCTGGCATGTAGAAACCTACTAAATCAACAACTTCAGTCAGCCATCAAAAAGGAGCCTCCCATATGGGAGGCTCCTTTTTGGTTGTTAGAGTTAGAGAAAATTAGCTAATGCAGCTGTTTCTAGAAGAGATAATCTGCTTGCTTCTAGGCGTTGCTAATAAATCTATGGCTTGGTATCTGGCCCCACCCGATTAGCATAACGCTTATAGCTCAGGTGCAATCGTTGGTGTATCGGGCTGAATCGCAACATCGATGGACGTCGGGATGGTTGCTTGCTTAAAGCGAGGGACATCCGCAACCGAGCTATTTACAATCGTGAGCAAGGGATTGGAAAGGACTCCAGCCAAAGAGGTCGCAATTAACGTAAGGACTAAGCCCACTTGTAAGGGACGCATTCCTAAGGGCTTCCAAACAATGCTGGGATAGTTTTTGATCACCTCAGACATATCTTGAGGCTCTTTGACCACCATCATCTTAATCACTCGAATGTAGTAGTAGATGGAGACCACACTAGTGATTAAGCCCAGAAGAACCAAACCATAGGCTCCGGCTTGCCAACCGGCCCAGAAGAGGTATAGCTTGCCGAAGAAGCCTGCAAGCGGCGGTATCCCTCCTAGGGAGAGCAAACAGAGGCTCAAGGCTAGGGTTAAGAGCGGATCTTTAAGATAGAGGCCAGCATAATCGCCAATTTCATCGGTGCCAGTCCGGAGAGAGAACAGGATCACGCAAGTAAATGCGCCCAGGTTCATAAACAGGTAAATCAGCAGGTAGAAAACCATGCTGGCATAACCTGCTTCTGTTCCAATGACGAGGCCAATCATGACAAAGCCTGCCTGACCAATGGAAGAGTAAGCGAGCATCCGCTTCATGCTGGTTTGGGCAATGGCAACCACGTTACCAAGCACCATACTCAGAATGGCTAAGGCCGTGAAGATGAATTGCCACTGCTCCACTAGGTTGGGGAAGGCTTGGGTTAACAGGCGAATCGCGAGGGCAAATCCGGCTGCTTTGGACCCGACAGAGAGAAAAGCAACGACCGGTGTGGGAGAGCCTTCGTAGACGTCGGGGGTCCATTGGTGGAAGGGGACTGCCGCAATCTTGAAGCTGACGCTAGCAATCACAAATACTAGGGAAATAACGAGAGCCAGGGACTTGGAAGTATCGGTTAAGGCCAGGGCAATGTCATCTAAATGGGTTTTGCCACCGGAAAGGCCATAGAGCAAAGACAGACCGTAGAGAAAAACGGCAGAACTGGCTGCACCAATCAGCAAATATTTCAGAGCGGCTTCATTAGAGCGAGAATCGCGCTTCATGTAACCCGTCATTAGGTAAGAGGCGATACTCAACGTTTCCAAAGAGATAAAGATCATGACGAGCTCTTCGGCACCGCAGAGGAACATCGCTCCAACAGTGGCTGTTAACAGCACCGTCATAAATTCGCCGATGGAACTGCCCGACTGTTCGATATAGCGCACCGACATCAGGATGGTGACTAGAGTCGACAGGGCAATAATGGCTCTAAAAACAATGCTGAGGTTATCGGCATTGAAGCTCCCCAGAAAACCGATGGGATTCGCTTGATCCCACTGGGTATAGAGCAGATAGAGGCAGGCTGCCAAACTTGCGATCGCAAGGTATGGGGTCCATTTTGCCGATGAACGACCAAAGGTAATATCTCCAAGGAGAACAAGAATTAACGAGATCACCAAAACACCTTCAGGCAAGATGGTGGTGGCATTTAGCTGGCTAGCGAGATTGGCAACGTCCATTAGTCAAGAGTGGTAATGTCTTTGGCGACATAAGCCCAGTCATCTAACAATAAAGTTCAATGGCAAGGATTATGTTGAGAATTTTAACGCGCAAGCGCCAACAACCAAGATACCAAGTTAAGGGACGTTCTGCCGGGAGAAGCGGGCTAGACTTGAGGAGCTACCCGTTGATCAAGTGACAAAAAACTTAGGGTACACTCGCAACATTTGCTATAAAAAATTTGAAGGGGTTCATTTAGCTACCCACTCAATCGTCTGATTAAGGTTAGGGTAGGGTCATATCGCAACTCAGAACTTCTAAGCAAGAATTTAGTGCTTCCTTTGTCTGTCCGCATGAATTAGGTTGGGATTGGCAAAGGCGGCTTATCTTTTGTCCATCACACATTCCCCATTGAGACTATGTCCACACTGGTTATTGTTGAATCTCCTACGAAGGCGAAAACAATCCGCAATTATCTGCCTTCGGGATACCGGGTTGAAGCATCGATGGGGCATGTTCGTGATCTACCCCGGACTGCATCAGAAATCCCCGCAGCGGTTAAAGGTGAGAAATGGTCCAGCTTAGGGGTCAATGTTCAGTCCGATTTTGAACCTTTATATGTTGTCCCCAAAGATAAGAAAAAAATTGTCAAAGAGCTGAAAGAAGCCCTTAAAAATTCCGATGAGTTAGTGCTAGCGACTGACGAAGACAGAGAGGGGGAAAGTATTAGCTGGCATCTGCTGCAGCTTCTGAAGCCTAAGGTGCCGACGAAGCGGATGGTCTTTCATGAGATCACGGATGAAGCAATTAAAGCTGCCTTAACCAACTGCCGTGAGGTGGATCAGCGGTTGGTTCGGGCTCAAGAAACTCGCCGTATTTTAGACCGTTTGGTGGGATACACCCTATCTCCCCTGCTGTGGAAAAAGATTGCCCCTAGCTTGTCTGCGGGACGGGTACAGTCTGTCGCAGTGCGGCTGCTCGTTAAGCGGGAGCGAGAGCGACGTGCCTTCCGCCAAGGCAGCTATTGGGACTTAAAAGCAGCCCTTAGCAAAGATAAATCGTCGTTTGAATCGCGCTTGGTGACCCTAGCTGACAAGCGATTAGCCACAGGCAATGATTTTGACGAGAATACCGGGCAAATCATTGCAGGGCGAGATGTGGTTCTGCTGAATGAAGAGGAGACCCTGGCTTTACAAGCTCGTCTGACCGATAAAACCTGGTCCGTTGCGGGGGTGGATGAGCGCCCGTCTACTCGTAAGCCTGCGCCTCCCTTTATTACCTCTACACTGCAGCAAGAAGCCAACCGCAAACTAAGACTGTCGGCGCGAGAAACCATGCGGGTGGCCCAGAGTCTGTATGAGAAGGGATTTATTACCTATATGCGAACAGATTCGGTGAATCTGTCGCAGCAGGCCATTGCGGCTGCTCGGAGCTGCGTGGAAGACCTCTACGGGAAAAACTACCTGAGTCCTGAGCCGAGGCAGTATAAGACGAAAAGCAAGGGGGCTCAAGAAGCTCATGAAGCGATTCGTCCGGCTGGACAAACCTTCCGTACCCCTAAAGAGACGGACTTACAAGGCGCAGAAAGTAAACTCTATGACCTAATCTGGAAGCGCACCGTCGCTACCCAAATGGCTGAGGCACGTCAAACCCACATTACGGTTCATCTAGAAGTTGAAGATGCTGGGTTCCGATCGACGGGTAAGCGCATTGATTTTCCTGGATTTTTCCGGGCTTATGTAGAAGGGTCCGATGATCCCGATGCCGCTTTGGATGATCAAGAGGTGTTGCTGCCTTCCCTGAAGCAAGGGGATACGCCGGAGTGCACAGAGCTTTCCCCCATTGGCCATGAGACCCAGCCACCTGCCCGGTTTACGGAAGCATCTCTGGTGAAAATGCTGGAGAAAGAGGGGATTGGTCGTCCTAGTACCTATGCCAGTGTGATCGGCACGATTATTGACCGGGGCTATGCTCAGCGCCAGGCCAATGCTTTGGTGCCCACCTTTACCGCCTTTGCTGTCACCGCTTTGTTGGAGCAACATTTTCCAGATTTAGTGGATCTCAGCTTTACGGCGCGCATGGAGCGCAGATTGGATGGCATCTCCACTGGTGAGGTGGAGTGGCTGCCATATCTAAGCGACTTTTATCTGGGAGATGAAGGTCTGGAAACTCTAGTCAAAACTCGGCAGGATCAGATTGATCCAGGTGAAGCTCGGACCATTGATCTGGATAATCTGGAAGCCAAAGTGAGAATTGGTCGTTTTGGTCCCTATATCGAGACGGAGCATGAGGAAAAACCCGTTAAGGCGTCTTTGCCCAAAGATATGACGCCAGCGGATTTGACACCAGAACAAATTGAGCAACTCCTTAAACAAAAGCTGGAAGGTCCTGAGAAATTAGGCTTCCACCCCGAGAAAGGAGAGCCTATTTATATTCTGCTCGGTGCCTATGGGCCTTATGTCCAGTTAGGGGATGTCACCGAGGAAAATAAAAAGCCTAAACGAGCCTCTCTGCCCAAGGGAGTGGCGATGGAGTCGGTGACCTTAGATATGGCGGTCGAGCTCTTGTCCTTGCCTCGGTTGCTGGGCCAGCATCCGGATACGGGCTGCAAGGTTCAGGTCGGTTTGGGGCGGTTTGGTCCCTATGTAGTCCATGACCAAGGCAAAGAAGGAAAAGATTATCGGTCACTCAAGAAAGAAGATAATCTATTCACTATCTCGTTTGAGCGAGCTTTGGAATTATTGGCAATGCCCAAAGGCACTCGGGGACGACGGGGTACGAAAAAAGCCTTGAAAGAACTGGGCAGTCACCCGGAAGATGAAGCACCCGTCAATGTGTATGACGGTCCCTATGGCCCATATATTAAGCACAATAAGACGAATGTCTCCTTGCCTGAAGGGAAAAAAGTTGAAGACGTGACTTTGGAGATGGCTCTGCCGTTATTGGCGGAGAAAGCCTCGACGAAGGGGAAGAAAAAGACGAGTCGCGCTAAATCAACCACGAAGAAGAAAACCACTAAGAAGACTACCGCTAAGAAAACGACGACTAAAAAGACAGCAGCGAAAAAGACCACTGCGAAGAAAACGACCAAGTCCTAGTCATCAGTTCTAAGTGACCACAAGTGGCCATAGTTCTCGTGTAGATGCATACCGCTTAGCACGGGTGGGAGCTTAACCTGGAACCGTATTCTGGTTGTTGCAATTCTTGTAACGATAGATAGTCTACTGAAAAAGTTGAGCTAGCATAGACCGAAATTCAGTGACGGTTTCTTGGGATCATGAAAATGAAACGTTTCCTTAGTGCTTGTCTGGTGGCTGTGTTGATGTGGACTAGCCTGTCACCCAATGCTTTGGCCTTTTGTGGGTTTTATGTCGCTAAAGCCGATACGGCTTTGTATAACGAGGCGTCTCAAGTTGCGATCGCAAAAGATGGCAGCCGCACCGTACTCACCATGGCCAACGACTTCAAAGGAGACGTGAAAGATTTCGCCATGGTGGTGCCCGTCCCAGTCCTCCTGCAGGAAGACCAAGTGCATGTCGGCGATCCCACGATCTTGCAACGGCTGGATGATTTTTCTGCCCCCCGATTAGTGGAATATTTTGACGAAAATCCCTGCCAAGTTTTTCGTAAATCTCTCGACAGGGAGTTATCGGCTGCCCCCAGTTCGGCTCCGCTGCAAGAGTCTCGAACTGAGGCCGATTTAGGTGTCACCGTCGAAGCCCAGTTCACTGTTGGGGAGTATGACATTGTCATTCTCAGTGCAAAGGAATCCAATGGGCTCCAGACCTGGCTGAATCGTAATGGCTATAAAATCCCCCGAGGGGCACGGTCACTACTGAAGCCCTATATTCGCCAGAATATGAAATTCTTCGTGGCCAAAGTCAACCTAGAAGAATTTGAGAAATCTGAATTTCAGAAGCTACGGCCTTTGCAGATGGCCTTTGATTCGCCCAAGTTTATGCTACCGATTCGGTTAGGCATGATCAATGCCAATACAGAGCAAGATTTGATTGTGTATTTGCTCTCTCCTAAGGGACAAGCGGAGCTGGTCAACTATCGCACTGCCAATATTCCCACGGATGCGGAGATCCCTGAGTTTGTGAAGGATGAGTTTGGTGAGTTCTATACCGCTATGTTTGAGACGGCTCATGCTAAAGCGGGTAAGCGGGTTGCCTTTCGAGAATATGCTTGGGATATGAGCAATTGCGATCCCTGTTCGGCAACGCCATTGAACCCAGAAGAGTTGCGTAAAGCAGGGGTGTTCTGGCTGCCTGAGCGACCTCAAGGTGATTTTGTAGTCCCCCCTCGTTCAACAGGCGTATTTATCACCCGTCTGCATGTTCGCTATAGTCGCGATAAATTTCCTGAAGATTTGGTATTCCAAGAAACTAGCAACCGTCAGTTGTTCCAAGGACGCTATGTGATGCGCCACCCTTACAAGCAGAAGGCGGATTGTCCTGCCGGTCGTCGCTACAAGCAATCCCTCCCCGCTCGGTTTGAGAAGGAAGCCCAAACCCTGGCTAAGCTCACAGGGTGGAATATTCAGGATATTCGCCAGAAGATGGACTTTCAAAATCCTAAACCCGAGCCTTGGTGGAAACGGTTGTGGAAATAATCTCCCGGGGACTGTTCCCCTCGCCTAGGCCCAGGTCGTGTGTTGACCACCGAGCGGGTATGCTAAAGCCGAGAGCGGCCCCCCTCTTCTGCTGATTCATTGGATATTTCGGAATGGCGAAACAAACGACCCGTAAAATCCTACTGCGCTGTCAGGCGGCAG
Organism: Acaryochloris marina MBIC11017; assembly: GCF_000018105.1. GTDB lineage: Bacteria > Cyanobacteriota > Cyanobacteriia > Thermosynechococcales > Thermosynechococcaceae > Acaryochloris > Acaryochloris marina. Next base: position 2,032,195 of record NC_009925.1, on the reverse strand, counting down.
TCTTGGTCTCCCTGAGTGCTGCTTGTAGTGGCGGTGGACCCACTGGTAGCTCTTCGAGCAGTCCAGGCATGGAGGTCACCTTTTTGGTGGGGAGTGCCATGGGAGATTTTTGCCAACAAAGTATGGAGCGTTTCAATCAAACGGGACCTAAGCTGAAGGACGGCAGCTCCTTTACGGTGAAGTGTGTGGCCAAAGGCAGTGGAGATATTGTTTCCGAGTTGTTGACCCAGGCGAATGCTCTGAAAAATGGCAGTGTTTCGGCGGAAGATCCGAGTTGGCCGACCTTGGTTTCCTTGGATGGTGACATTTACGTTGACCAGCTAGCCTATCAATTCAGCCAGCTTTTTCCAGGACAAAATTATTTGCCGACCGTAGCGGATGCGCCTTTGCTGGCCAATAGTCCGATGGTGTTTATGGTGCGGGAGGATTTAGCCCAAAGTCTTCGTAAGACTAAAGATCCATTTCAAGCATTGCTCACGGCCAAAAGCCATAAAGACTTAGATGCGGGTAGCCAGCCGTTGCCCCTGCGATATGTGCATACGGCCCCCACTCGTTCTAACTCAGGATTACAAACCCTAGTCGCTCAGTTTGCGTCAGTCTCAGGCAAACGACCGGATCAGCTGACGGTCGCTGATGTGGGTGCTCACCAAGGTAAAGTCGGCGAAATCCAGCAAAAAATTACACGTTATGGGACCTCCACGACCTCCCTCGCTAAGGCGATGGTGGCTAATGGGCCTTTTTGGGCGTCGGTGGGGTCGGTGTATGAATCTTCCGTGATTGCGGCCAATGCTCAGGTTCCTGCAGGACAACCTCGCTATCAAGCCGTTTACCCTGGGATTACCTATACCTCGAATATGCGGGGAGTACTATCGACTGGTCCTTGGGTAAGTCCGGCTGAAAAAGAGGCCGCTGAGCAAATTATTCGATATATACGCCAGCCAGAGACCCAACAGATTGGGACGACGCTGGGATTACGACCCGGAACGCCTGGAGTCGCCTTGGGGAATAAGTTTACTCAAACCTGGGGGGTCGAAGCCCAGCCCAAGTATGATTCTTTTCGGGTTCCCAAACCGGAAGTGGTGGAAGCGATGCTGCAGTCCTGGCAAACCGCAGCCAAGAAACCTTCACAGGTCGTGATTGTGGTGGATTCGTCGGGCTCCATGACGGGGACCAAGCTAGCCGCTGTGCAGTCTACACTCCAGACTTACTTGAAAGGTCTTGGCCCCAAAGAGAAAGTTACACTCATCGACTTTGACTCAGTCGTTCGTAAGCCTGTATCCGTAGATGGTTCGCCAGAAGGTCAGTCAAAAGGTTTGGAATTTGTCGTGGCCTTAAAGGCGGATGGTAATACCAAGTTGTACGATTCCATTCTGGCGGCGCAGACTTGGCTCACCCAGAATTTACGACCCAATGCCATTAATGCAGTCATCGTGCTGACCGATGGTGAAGATTCAGGGTCTGGCCAGCAATTACCTCAATTGTTATCAGCTCTGAAAAAGAGTGGTTTTGAAGGGGAACAGCGGATTGCTATTTTTACAGTTGGCTATGGCAATGCTGGGGATTTCGCTCCGGATGTACTGAAGCAGATTGCGGAAGCCAATGGCGGATATTATCGTCAAGGAGATCCCGCCTCCATCGCCCAGTTGATGGCAGACTTACAAGTGGAGTTTTAGAGAAGTTCATGTGCCAGTCATGAGGATGCTGTGGTGAAACTTGTTAATCCCTTGTATCATCCCCTCGCGGTATTAGCCGGTGGAATTGTTTTAGTGGGCGGCGTGCGGATTGCCAAGCTTAATCATTTTGTGATGCTGCCCTTAGCGGCGGGAGTGGCTACGATTGGCGCAGGTGTGATTGCATCTGAGTCCTCGCTAGGGGCAAAGCCCAAACCTCGAAGTCCTTCTGTGGCAAAGGAACTGGGTAATTTGCGCACCCAAGCAAACAAGCTAGCTCACAAGGCCCAGGTTCTGAAGACAGAAGCTCAAAACTTGCTGACCCAATCTTCGCAAATGGAGTTGTTGGGGACGTTGCAGTATGCGTGCGATCGCACCACCGAATTGCCCCAAAAAATCGAAGCAATGGCCGAACGTCTCCATGGTGATGATTCAATTTTGTCCGTGCAGGAGTTGCAGCAGCAGCGGGTTACCGTCCAAAAGAAGTTAGCCCAAAGCTCTGGAGCCACTCAACAACAACTCCAACAGCTTGACCAAAGCCTCCAGCGCAATATCAGCCTAGCTCAGCAGGGCCAAGATGCCCGTCAGGCCCAGCTTTTGAGTCTGTCCCAACTGATTGCTGAGTCGGCTGGCGTATTGCAGGCCATGCAGAATCAGTTGCGGAGTGCGAACTTAGCTGAGGCGAGTCAATCTGCAGAACTTAAGAGTCTCAGTGATGAGCTGCGAGATTTTCAAGAAAACCTGGATGTGTTGGTATTGACCTAGGGAGAAACATGGTGAAGTCTCAGCGGTCCCTATATATTTCTCTGGCGATTATCGCTGCATCTCTAGGATTGACCTTTTATCCCTTGCCCGATGATCAGGTCCAAACCCTGGTAGTAGTCAGTGGCTCGGAATTAGAGCCACCCCTAAAAAAGCTGATTGAGACTTTCCATCAACAACAATCTAAGATCCGCATTGACCTCAAGGTTCAGGGGTCCTTGGATATGGTGAATCGCTTTATTGATGACCGCAATGATTTTCAACCTACGGTATTAATTCCTGCCAATCAGGACACCCTTAAACGCCTAGAGCAGCGATGGACGGCTCAATCCTCAGGGCCTGCCTTTTATGGTGACCCGACCCCGGTGGCGAAAACTCGCCTCGTTGCCATTACCTGGCCGGCACGGGGCAAGGCTCTATTCCCAGACGGAAAATTTAGTTGGAATCGACTCGAAACGGCAATGAAGGCTCAGCAGTGGGGTTCGTTCGGTGGCTCTGCTAACTGGGGCAGTTTTGACTTTGTAATGACGGACCCCACTCGCTCTAATAGTGGGCAAATGACCTTGAGTCTCTGGCTGTCCCATAAGCTGCAAACGTCTTCCTTGCAGGCAGCTGACTTGAATAGTCCGATCGCCCAATCGGCGGTGTCTACTCTGAAGCGTTCGATTTACCAGCCTGCCCGCTCTAGCGATATTTTGATGCAGGAGTTTGTAGTCCGGGGAGCGAATGATGCCGATATCATCACTAATTACGAAAGTGTGGCCCTGAACCGGTGGGAGGAGTCCAAGGTGACTCAAGGCCAACCCTATCAAATTTATGAAATCAACCCGACGGTGGAAAACAAACCCACAGCAGCAATTGTTCGCCGCCAAGTGGATGAGCCAACGGCCCAAAAAGCCCAAGACTTTATTGACTATCTGTCACAGCCCGCTCAGCAAAAAATATTGATTGAATATGGTTTTCGCCCAGTTCATCCTGATGTGAAACTGGAAGAGAACGCAACAGCCTTGTGGAAACAGGATACGGGAATAGCATTGAAGCCTAAGGCTCAGGTTATGGACTCGCCGACTGTGCCAGTCTTGAAAGAGGTAGGGCGATTGTGGGAGCGATCGCAGCCATAATTATGATTTCTACCTGCTCGTAATATGCAATCGCTGACTGTTTGACGTAACTTCACCCTAAGGCTGACGGTATCGCTTCAAGATATGGGAGGGCAGTGGATTTCCCTCCACCGTTATCTTGGTTGATGGCCAGAGCTGTTCTATCTCGATGGGTAGGTTACTGAGTTGATTGCGATCAAGGGATAACACTGTGAGATTGTAGAGTTGCCCCATCTCTTTGGGCAGGTTGCTCAGTTGATTGTCACTCAAGTCCACCAATCCCAAACTCTTGAGCTGCCCCATTTCTAGCGGTAGGTTTCTCAGTCGATTATTTCTAAGATCTAACTCCCTTAAATTCTGGAGTTTTCTCATTTCGATTGGTAGGCTACTCAGTTGATTCTCAACCAGATTGAGCGAGTTCAGATTATGGAGCTTTCCGATTTCGGGTGGTAGGCTACTCAATCGATTACTTCTAAGAATGAGCGATTTCAGACTGCTGAGCTTTCCGATTTCGGGTGGCAGGCTACTGAGGGTATTGCCATGGATAGACAGGGATTTTAGATTTTTAAGCTGTCCGATATCAGGGGGAAGGGTGTTGAGTTGATTGAATCTGAGAACTAGCGATTTCAGATTGTTGAGTTGTCCAATTTCTTTCGGTAGGCTATCTAGTTTATTCTCTCTCAGGTCTAGCTCTTGGAGATTGTTGAGTTGTCCAATATCTGCGGGCAGTTTACTGAGTTGATTAAAACTAAGGTTTAGCTCTTTAAGACTAATAATCTGCGTGATTTCTATCGGTAGGCTACTGAGTTGATTTCCACTGAAATCTAGGGACTGCAACCTTTTGAGTTTCATGATTGCAGGGGGGAGGTTCGTCAGTTGTGTTTTACTCAGATTGAGCTTTTTGAGATGGGTGAGCGTTCCAATTTCTTGGGGTAAGTGCGTTAGTGGATTGTCATAGAGATCAAGGGATTGCAGGTTGATGAGCTGTGCGATTTCGGGTGGCAGGCTGTTAAGCTGAGTGCTTCTCAGGTCTAGCGATCGCAGAGTGGTCAGTTGGGTGATGACTGTTGGCAGGTTTCTCAATGAGTTGTAACTCAGATCTAGCTTTTGCAGCTTCTTGAGCTTTGCCATTTCTCTAGGCAGACTGCTGAGGGAATTGCCACTTAAATCCAACTCTTGCAGATGGGTGAGTTGAGACAATTCTGCTGGCGGGTGACTGAGCTGAGTAAATTTGAGTCGTAAAGATTGCAGATTGACGAGTTGTGCGATTTCGGGTGGTAGGCTACTGAGTTTATTGTCACTGAGGTCCAGCTCTTGCAGCTTAGTGAGCTGAAGAATTTCTGGTGGTAGGCGCTTCAGTGAAGTTGCACGGAGGTCTAGTTTTTTGAGGTTTGTAAGCTTAGCAATAGTCGCAGGTAGACTGCTCAGTGTGTTATGGCCTAATCCTAAGGTTTGTAGATTATTGAGCTTTATGATCTCTGGCGGCAGACCACTCAGTTGATTTCTAAACAAGTCTAGCCGTCTCAGCTTATTGAGTTGTGCGATTTCAGGCGGCAGGCTTTTCAGCCAGTTATTGCTGAGATCTAGCGTTTGCAACTCTTTCAGTTGTGTAACACTTGATGGCAGGTTAGTCAGCTGATTTGCCGTGAGGTCCAGAGATTGTAGATGCTTGAGCTGAGCCATTTCCATGGGTAAATGACTCAGCTGATTGAAGCAGAGGGCTAGCTTGGACAGGGTAGTGAGTTGTGTGACTTCTGCTGGCAGGCGATTGAGTCGATTGGAACAGAGGTCTAGGGTGGTTAGATGGATGAGCTGTCCAATTTCAGGGGGCAGACGACTCAATTGGTTGTCCCGAAGATTCAGAACTTCCAGATGTTTGAGTTGTCCAATTTCAAGGGGGAGTTGGGTTAGAGAGAGCCCTTGTAAATCTAACTGTGATGCTTGTGTTGCTAATGCCTGTTGAATGCGGTGCTGGGCCTCTACATATCCAGGCGTAACTTGGGGATTTTTCTCTGTTGGTGGCAGTCCTGTTGCGTTTTCACGGGCAGGATTTGCCAATACAGTCTGAGGGTTTTGATGCCCTATATTGCAAAGCCCCATCACAATAATCACAAACCCTAACAATCCTGGAGAAAATCTCCGCATCTGTGGCATCGTCTGCAATCTCCTCCGAGTAAGACAGTGCTCTGCTGGCATCAAGATCGAGTGGCTATCGTTGACTTTGAAAATCAGTAGCTACAGCTGGAGCGATCTTGGCGTGTTGTCCAGTGTTTCCGTTGTATCCGAACACTGGAATCATGCTAGGCAAGTAAACTTTCGCTGTAGATGATGGAGGTCACCCCGTTCTCAAAAGGTGTGATGAATAATGAACCTATCAATCTACAAGATCGACTTTATCTCCAGTTCAGACATCTAGAACAAATAACCTGTTGTAGGAAATCTACTGGGTGAGATGTCTAAGTCTTGTGGGTTCAGAACTGCTGAGCCTGTGATGACTGATTTATGCAGGAAAGAACTAAATTATCTATCTGTATTTCGATTCTTCGGTGGCTGATTTTTGTCTATTTTGGCGCTGTGGGTCTATGGCGATTGCAGCGTTTCTTGCCCCTGACTGAGTCTTCGTCGACGGATCCCTCATGCCGTCAAGCAATCTTGCAAGGCGAAGAACAAATCAATCAACTTCCCCAAGTCAAACTGCAGAAAGGGTATTGGGACAAGGTTGGCTTTATGTACGACCCACCTGCGGGTCGGCCTCAGAAGTATCAATATATTCTAGAGAAAACATCAGGGATAAGAAACGTATTTAGCTCGCCTCAATTTATGTCCAAGATTAGCCAGAACATCATGGACAACTGCTCGGATGTGAGTATGGTGGGCTTTAGCGATGCACGATTTGTCGCGGATATTAATTATGGATTCTTTGCTCAGAACGCAGTCAAAAAAGTGTGTCGTCCAGACCCACTGTTCTTCGTGTCGATCCATATCACCTATCCGTTTGGAGTCAGGAATTGGAGTCACGACGGTTGTAATTAGGACATGGGGATGCCTACATTAGTTCCTGCATACTTAATCGTCTGATCGCTAGTTACGGCATAGTGTGAGAGCAACCCGCTAGATGTTTCACTGCTCGTATGATGTTTTGATCAACGGTTGCAAATTCATGATTGTACTGGCAGCAGTTTCAGGCTAATCAATGGCTTGGGCTAGATTTGGAGATAACCTGCTGTTTTTGTGGCAAGTCGGACCAACAGGGCAATAGTATGGCGCTAGCTAAAAATCTAGACCTAGGGCATCTCATAACCAAATAAATTCGGGTCTACCTCACCTAGATTCAGATCTGCTAGACCATATTCAGCCCAACGTCGATCTACCATCGCTGCCACATCTGGATCTGCTTTCAGGGGTTCTCCCCAAGGATGATCCGTTTCCGGGGGAATCTTTGTAGTCGCATCAATGCCCATGCGACCCCCTAGGCCAATCTTAGCGCTGGCAAAATCGAGGGTATCAAAGGGGGTTTCCGGCAAGATAAACACATCTCGGACCGGATCGACCTTAGAAGAAACTGCCCATACTACCTGGCGCGGATCGCGGATATTCACATCCTTATCGACGACAATTACAAACTTGGTATAGGTAAATTGGGGCAGGGCGCTCCAAAATGCTAAAGCTGCCCGACGAGCCTGCCCTGGATAGGCTTTATCAATGGAAATAACCGCTGCTTTATAGCTCAGGGCTTCCATGGGTAAAAAGAAGTCCACAATTTCTGAGACCTGCTGCCGCAAAATCGGTGTGTAAATCCGATTGAGAGCAATGGCCATCATTGCTTCTTCTTTGGGGGGACGTCCGCTAAAGGTAGTGAGATAGATGGGATTTTTACGATGGGTCATGCAGTGAAACCGAATTAGCGGCGCGGCTTCATTGATGCCGCCGTAGTAGCCCATATGATCGCCAAAGGGACCATCTACGCCTGTTTCACCGGGGGTAATCGTACCTTCTAGAACAAACTCACTTTGGGCAGGTACTTCTAAATCGACGGTTTTGCACTTGGCCAGGTGAACGCCACTGCCGCCATAGAGTCCGGCAAACAGCCATTCTGAAAGATCGACGGGGATCGGCGTGGCTGCGGCCATAATAATCAGGGGGTCAATACCGACTGCGATCGCAATTTCCAGTTTTTTCCCTTGCTCTGCCGCCTTGCGTAAATGCCGTGCTCCGCCCCGCACCGATAGCCACTGCACCGTCATGGTGTTCTTCGACTGCAACTGCAGGCGATATACCCCGACATTGGGCGTCCCCGTTTCACAGTCTTTGGTAATCACCAAGCCAAAGGTCACCACCTTGCCGCCATCCCCGATATAGGGCTGAATCATCGGGATTTTATTCAAATCCACCTGCTCATCCTTGAGCACTACCTGATGGCATGGGGGCAGCAAATCTCGCTGGGGTTTGGCCTTGACTACATCAAACAGAACTTTGCCAAAGTCGATAAATTGGTTCAGTTTCTTGGGGGGCTTGGGCTGCTGCAGCATTGCTAGCTTCTTACCCAGATCCTCCAGCTCGGACTGGGACTCCATATTCATCGCCCAGCAAGTGCGCTCCACGGTGCCCAATAAATTCACCGCCACGGGATAGTCCGAGCCTTTCACGTTTTCAAATAGCAGTCCTGGCCCGCCCTGCTGTAACATCCGATCTGAAATTTCAGCAATTTCTAGTTTGGGATCTACCAAGGCTTGGATGCGTTTGAGTTGGCCTCGCTCTTCGAGGCGTTGGATAAATTTTCTCAGGTCTCTAGCCATGGATTCCTTTGGGGGCGATAGTCGTTATGCACTATTTATATTATGGGCGGAATTGAGAACATCCCTGGGGTGCTATTTTTTTCAACAGCGAGGAAACTGGTGCTCTGATTCGCTGATGGGTCCGCTATTCTAGACCTGTTGCCCCTTTATACCTGCCGCATGTCAAAGTCTTCAGCTTCACCATCTAATGATTTGGATGCTTGTACCTCAGCGTATGTGACTGAGATGGCTAAGCTACTTGGACTATCGATACCCCCAGAGCAGCTCCCAGGCGTGGTCGAGAGCTTTGAGCAGATCCACAGGATTGCTCAGCCCGTTTTAGACTTTCCTTTGCCGGATACCTTAGAGGCTGCGCCTCAGTTTGAACCATGAGTTTGACGGCAGCTCAAATTACTCACCAGGTTAAAACTGGAGAGCGTTCAGCCACATCCATCGTTGAAGCAGCATTGACGCATATCTCTAGTCGAGAGGATCACAACTGCTTTACGACACTTCTAGAGTCTTCTGCCTTAGCCAATGCCGAAACCCTGGATCGCAAACTGGCTGCGGGAGAAACTACAGGTCCTTTAGCAGGAGTCCCATTTGCGGTTAAAAACCTGTTTGATATTGCTGGAACCGTAACCTTAGCCGGATCCAAAATTAATCAAAGCCAGCCCCCTGCAACTCAAGATGCAACTGCGGTAGCCCGCCTCAAAGCTGCAGGGGCAATTTTGGTGGGAGCGCTGAATATGGATGAATATGCCTATGGCTTTGTCACCATCAATCATCACTATGGCGTTACCCCCAATCCCCATGATCCAACTCGAATGTCCGGTGGCTCCTCGGGTGGATCGGCGGCAGCAGTGGCGGTTGGCCTCGTACCCCTGACCCTAGGCTCGGATACCAATGGTTCCATTCGGGTGCCAGCCTCGTTGTGCGGCGTTTATGGTTTCAAGCCCACCTATGGCCGTCTGTCGCGAGCGGGAGTCTACCTGTTTTCCAGCAGTTTGGATCATATTGGTCCCTTTGCCCGCTCTGTGGAAGATATTGCCCTGGCTTTTGAGGTGCTTCAAGGATCGGACCCTCGCGACCCCGTTTGTACAGACCGTCCGCCTGTTGCCCCTGATAAATCAGGGGATATGACGGGAATACGGGTTGCGATAGCAACTGATCATTTCGCCCGAGGCATGACCTCTACCGTAGCCCAGGCCCTAGACAAAGTCTCGTCGGCATTACAGGTCACCCAAACCGTGACCTTACCTGAATCGGCACGATCTAGAGCTGCCGCTTATCTGATTACCGCCAGTGAAGGTAGTCAGCTCCACTTACAGCGTTTACAAACGCGTCTACAGGACTTTGACCCAGCCACCCGCGATCGATTTGTGGCAGGAGCAATGATGCCGAATAGCTGGTACCTTCAAGCCCAGCGCTTTCGCCGTTGGTATCGCGATCAGGTCCGCGAAATTTTCAAGACCGTCGATCTGATAATTGCCCCCACAACGCCTTGTCCAGCCCCATTAATTGATCAGACGACGATGGAGCTAGATGGACAAACGGTGCCCATTCGTCCCCATCTAGGCTTTTACACCCAACCTCTCTCCTTTATTGGCTTACCCGTGCTCTCAGTGCCCATCTTCCTACCAGGAGAACTGCCCGTTGGCATCCAGCTGATCGCTCGCCCCTATGACGAGAACACGATTTTTAAAGCGGCTGTGACCCTTGAATCACAAGGGATTACAGAAGCCAAGATTGCCCATGCCTAGAGACAGCCTTAATATCCACTACGCTGGAAGCAACGTCAAGATTCCCTTTGGCACTTAACTATTCCGCCAAGTTCTTCGAGGTATCCTGTATGGCTACGCTTCAATATCTCAACCTCCAATCCACCCAAACGCTTCGACAGGGGATTTATGAATTTCACCAGGCTGAAGTAATTGAAAATGATGCCTCAGACACAGTTGCACCGGAATTGCTAGCGGATATCGATATGCATGATGCCATTCATGTTTTGTTTGGTTGTCCCACTCATTTAGATGGCGAGATCTTGGCTCATGTCTGGACTGCTTTGGGAACAACGGTATCGCTGCAGGCCATGCATCGTGTTAACCGCCATCAAGACCACCGGAGTGTATTGGCAGAGATTGGACATTGGCATTTGCTTAAGACTTGGCTGAAGAGTATTCCTCAGATCTTGATGACCGTGCTTCGGGCATTTCGAATGAAGCGTCGTTGGCCTGCCGAAAACTATGCTGCTTATTTGGATCAACGCCTCTGCGATTTACGCCATGAGTTTAAGATTCATATTCCGCCGCAATCTTCTCATGACGGCAGAGCAGGAGCAGCCTTACGCACAGTCCATTCGTCTTAACTTTTGGTTCCCCCTTCTAGATGAATACTGCCCTCAGCTCCAAAGATGGATAGTCCTCACTTCCAAGTTGCAAATGACTCTCACGTCGCAGCTTTATTGCCGTTAGTGCGTGCCTATCATGAATTTGAACAGATTGGTCTATCGGAACAGCAACGGTGTGATGCTGTATTACCTTTGCTCAGTCCTGATTCTCAAGTCGGACGAGTGTGGTTGATTTTCATCTCCCAACAAGTGGTGGGGTATGTTGCCTTATGTTTTGGCTATAGCATTGAGCTAAGTGGCCGAGACGCATTTATTGATGAGCTGTTTCTCGTCGAAAGTGCACGGGGGCAAGACATTGGTAAACAAGTCTTAGAATTTGTAATTCGACAGGCTGCCAGCTTGGATGTTGCGGCTTTGCATTTAGAAGTGTCCCGTGCCAACAACAGAGCAAAACGACTCTACTCACAAGCAGGATTCTTGGCTAGAGACCGGTATCATTTAATGACTTTCAAGGTGGCGTCGAATTAGGGCTCTTGAACCATCAAAGTGGACTTAACTGGATTAACGGCTGTTCCTTTAGCTGAAATTCTGCAATCCCCTCAACAGAGGCTGCTGGCTTATCCTGATCAGCAAGTGAGTTGCGATCGCATCTCCGAATTGTCAGATCTAGGCATCACTGCCATTTATGATTGGGGTCCCAAGCAGATTCAGGGCTGGCATTGTTTGGGGTTAGGCTATTGCGGGTTAGTTCTATTAGCCCAGCACCAAGGGCAGCAGGTCGCCTTGAAGGGGCGACGCATAGATGCCTCTCGCCCATCATTTGCCCAAGAAGCCTCGATGTTGACCCTTGCCAATACTCACCAAGTTGGCCCTCAACTCCTAGGCAACAGCCCCAATTTTCTCCTGATGGACTATGTAGTGGGGCAACCATTGTTGGCTTGGCTGCAATCGACTCCTACATTGACTCGCACAACCCTAAAAGCTCAGTTAAATCAACTGCTTTGGCAAGCCTTTCAGCTCGATCAAGCAGGTCTCGATCATGGCAACCTTCGGTGTGTAACGGCCCATAGTATTGTGACCACTCAAGGCCCTGTCTTACTAGATTTCAGCAGTGCCAGTACAACGCGGCGACCGGCGAATGTAACGAGTCTGACTCAGGGTTTATTTTGGGGCACCACCATTGCATCTTTACTCGTTCCCCATTGGTTTCATCCTGATCAACAACACTGTATTGAGCGACTGCGACACTATAAACATCAACCCACCACAGAAAACTTCCAGAGATTGCTAGATCTATTATTTGATTCGTGAAACTTGATGGCTGAGGACTAGCCTCAAGGGATTGCGAGTTCAGCCCACACCCCCTAAGATATTGGGATCTGCCCTACCTGGTTGGGCAAGGTCCCAAGTGCAAAACGATAAACTCTTGATTGGCTCATAATCAATGCCTCCAACGCTTTCGCAAATTGGCAATCAGATGTCTGCATTGACCGGTGTTCGCGCCATCATGAAGGACATTATCGAAACCTTGAGAGCCAATCCCGATGAATCTTTTATCAATCTCAGTGCAGGCAACCCGGTTATCCTACCTGAGGTCGAACAGCTATGGCGGGACTGCACCACCCAACTGTTAGCAAGTCCTGATTACGGTGAAGTGGTTTGCCGCTACGGCACCAGCCAGGGCTATCAGCCCCTTGTCGATGCCATTCAAAAAGATTTTAATCAGCGCTATGGCCTAAACCTAACGGATCGCCAAATTCTGATTACACCAGGCAGCCAAGCCCTCTATTTCCTGGCCGCAAATGCCTTTGGCGGGGCAACTGAAACGGGGCGGCTTAAAAAGATTGTCTTGCCCCTCTCGCCGGACTATACCGGATATGGTGGCATTTGCCTAACCCCAGAAGCCTTAAAAGCCTATCAACCTACTTTAGAGATTGACGAAACGGCCCATCGGTTCAAATACAGACCAGACTTTGAACAGCTGCACTTCGATGAAACTACAGGCTGCATTATTTTTTCGCGCCCCTGCAATCCCACGGGGAACGTCCTCAGTAAGGCCGAAGTCAAACAGATTGCCGATTTGGCGGCTCCCTTTAATATTCCAGTCCTGATTGATTCCGCCTATGGGCCACCCTATCCCAGCCTAAATTACACCGACATCGCGCCCATCTTAGGGAATAACATCGTCCATTGCATGAGCTTGTCTAAAGCTGGCTTGCCTGGAGAACGGGTTGGTATTGCCATTGGCGATGAACGTATCATTCAAATCCTAGAGGCCTTCCAAACCAATGTCTGTATTCATTCTGGGCGATACGGACAAGCGATCGCAGCCCAAGCCATCCAATCTGGTGCCTTGGCAGAAATATCAGTTCAGGTGATCCGACCTTACTATCAGGCCAAGCTCGCTCTCCTTCAATCCACCCTCGACCAACATATGCCCTCCACTCTGCCCTGGTTTTTACATTTGGGTGAAGGTGCAATTTTTGCCTGGCTATGGCTTAAGGAATTGCCCATCTCAGACTGGCAACTCTATCAACAGCTCAAACGAGTCGGGGTTATCGTTGTCCCAGGCCACTCCTTCTTTCCCGGTTTATCCCAAGACTGGCCCCACAAACATCAATGTTTGCGCATTAGCTTAACAGCCACTGACGAAGAAATCACCATCGCCATGCAGCGACTTGTTCCAGTCATTGAAGAAGTGTACCGAAGCAACAACGCATAATGAGGCCCCTCCAGCTCATTTCAACTTAAAGGATATGCCGGTGAGTGACTCCCTTTCCCCAGATTTACCCAATGATGACACTTCAGAAGAATGGTTAGAAGTTGGCACCATCGTAGGTGCCCATGGATTAAATGGGGAGGTTAAAGTTTATCCAGATTCAGACTTTCCTGAGCGCTTTACCCAGCCGGGCCTCCGCTGGCTAGTATCCCCTACCGAAGCATCGACTCCAGAAGAGATTCAACTTATCAGAGGTCGCTTTGTTGAACGTAAAGGGATTTATGTTGTTAAATTGGCCAACGTCAACTTTAGAGATCAATCCGAAGCTCTAAAAGGAACCAAACTTCTCGTTCGCAGCAATGATCGCCCCACCTTGGCAGAGGGCGAATATTATCTGTCTGATTTGATCGGAGTAACAGTTGTTGATCACCAAACCCAAGCAGTCGTAGGTTCAGTCGTTAGCCTTGCCAGTGCAGGCAATGATCTGCTGGAAATCCAACTTGACAACACTACAAAAACGATTCTGCTACCATTTGTCTCAGCTCTAGTCCCTATTGTAGATATAGCGACTAAACGCATAGAAATCACTCCTCCTAAAGGATTGATTCCTGAATAAAGTCAGTTGATGCAAAAAACCGCCTTCACAAGAAAGCGGTTTTTATCATTGAACTTATTGAACTAGCCTAAATGCAGCTAGTACTCTAGAAGCTCGATCAATCTAGATTCGAGTAGGCTTCTCGCGGAAAAACACTGCAAAGAAAAACAACCCGATTAGACAGGCAAGAATAAATACGTAAGCAATAACGTCCATAGGATTAAAACCCCTCAATAAATGCTAATTCAAATAACTAAGAAGGCTACCTATACACATTCTAATCATTGTCGGACTTAGAAGCGTTCAGTAGCCTTCTTTTTGAACCTAGTGAGTGCTAATCAGCACTTCCTTAGAATTCAACATCCTTTTAGGACTGACTAAGCACGGGTGGTTGTGTCACCAACTTTCTGGAAGACACCCCATTCCACTTGCTCTTCAGGTAGGTTAGGATCAACACCCTCGAACACATCCTTGAAGATGGTACGAGCGCCATGCCACCAGTGACCGAAGAAGAAGAGTAGTGCATAGCAAGAGTGGCTGAATGCAAACCAACCACGAGTGCTGGTTCGGAAAACACCATCAGAACCAAGCGTTTCACGATCGAACTCAAAAGGTTCACCAAGCTGAGCTTTACGAGCATACTTCTTAACAGAAGGAGCATCGGTGAAGGTTTGACCGTTTAGAGTACCACCTTCAAAGGAGACTGAAACACCTTTCTGCTCAAAGCTGTATCGAGATTCAGCTCGTCGGAAAGGAATGTCAGCGCGGACAACACCATCTTTGTCAGTTAGAACAACTGGGAAAGTTTCGAAGAAGTTGGGCATGCGTCGCACGAACAACTCACGACCTTCAGAATCCGTAAATGTAGGATGACCTTCCCATGCTCTAGCAATACCGTCACCACTGTTCATAGCACCTGTGCGGAATAAACCACCTTTAGCAGGGCTATTACCGATGTAATCGTAGAAAACAAGCTTCTCAGGGATTTGATCCCATGTTTGACCAGACTGCACACGGCGCTGGATTTCAGTTTGGAAGTAACCGCTATCCCACTGATAACGAGTAGGACCAAACAATTCGATTGGAGTAGTTGCACTTCCATACCACATGGTTCCAACCATTACGAATGCAGCCGCAGCTACAAAGGCAACAGAACTGGATAGTACGGTTTCAACGTTACCCATGCTGAGAGCGTTATAAAGGCGCTCAGAAGGACGAGAAACAGTGTGGAAAATGCCGCCAATGATGAGGGCAATCCCTGCAGAGATATGGTGAGTAACCAAACCTGTGGGATTGTAGGGGTCAAAGGCAAATGGTCTCCAATCTGGGCTAACCCCTTGCACATGACCTGTGAGTCCGTAAGGATCCGAAACCCACATGCCTGGGCCTAAGATTCCAGTTAAGTGGAGAGATCCAAAGCCGAAACAAACAATTCCTAATGTCAGTAGGTGAAGACCGAAAATTTTGGGCCAATCACTTGCGGGCTCAGAAGAACCATCGGGATAGTAGATGTCTAAATCCCAGTTAATCCAGTGCCAAACGGCAGCTAAGAAAAACAAACCTGCAGCCAGGATATGCATGAGGATGACACCCTCATAACTAAAGAAGTTTAGGTGTGCGCCTAAAATTCCTGGCTGTGTAACCCAAGGCTCACCAGTAACTGTCCAGCCACTCCAAGAGTGAGTGACACCAATGCGAGTCATCACAGGCATAACGAATGTGCCTTGACGCCACATGGGGTTTAATACTGGATCGCTTGGATCGTACTTGGCCAACTCGTAGAGTGCCATGGAGCCTGCCCAGCCGCTTACCAGGGCAGTGTGCATCAAATGCACAGATAGCAGTCGTCCTGGATCATTCAGGACGACTGTGTGTACTCGGTACCAGGGTAGTCCCATCGACTACGCTCCTCCTCTTAAAACGTCAATACTTTAACTTGCAGCATTTTTTTAATGGGCCGATCCTAATAAGACCTCACAAACAATTGGTTTATGAAGCCCTTCTTGTATCAATTGCAGTAATTCAGTAATTTAAGCCAACTGCTGTCGTCACTGTGATTCATTGAATCATACTTAGTGCTTACATGGCAGACCTAAGTTGACATTGAAGTCACTAGAACTCAACGGTGTAGGCTAATATGCTGATTATTATTAAAACAAGCAAGACACACTCAAACTTTTGGAAACAGTGGTAAATGATTCTGGAGTTTGAATGATTGAGGGCAACCTAATGTACTATACGAAACAATAAAGTGTATAACGAAGTGTAACTAGAGTAGGGACTCAATGCAAGAGAACTTAACGATTTGAAATTCGGGCGTACTGGCAATTGGTCGGCCTGTCTGCTGATGAACTTATTGCTAAACTCTCTGTGCTGAACCCTTTACCTGTAAACATTTACTAAATAAATCTCAGATCCAAGGTATATCGCCAACTATGTCCAGCATTCTGTTTGTTAATGAAAGCCAAGAGATAGATATTTCAGAAGAAGATGATCTACGCTCGGTTGCGCTGGATAACAAGATTGACCTCTACACGTTTAAGGGTAAGTTAATGAACTGCGGAGGCTATGGCCAATGTGGAACATGCCTTATTGAGGTTGTTGAGGGAATGGAGAACCTTTCTCCTCGAACGCCTGTAGAAGATGCCAAGCTTAAGAGAAAACCCGAGACGTATCGCCTCGCTTGTCAAACTTTGGTGCTTGGGTCTGCTTCCATTAAAACCAAGCCTTCATAGCTGTCATCGTCATTCCAATTGTGACCTGTATAAGGGAGCGTAGAGAGGCATGACCATCCGTGTTGTTCAAGTAGGTATTGATAAATCTTTCCAAAGAGGTTTAGCAAAAATGGTATTGTAAAGTTTATAAATGCCCAGATGAGATAGAGATTAATTCCTATGCCAGTTAATGATTTAGGTGCAATTGCTACCGCTTTATTCGTCTTCATACCTTGTGTGTTTCTGATTCTTCTCTATGCTCAAACCGCTAGCCGGGGAAGCTAGTCAAGAATCCTTGCACGATATTTGAAAGGATGATTGAGAGTACCTAGTTATCGTTAACTAGGTACTTTTGTGCGGGTTTCTCGTTCATAACTAAGACGATAGTTCGTTCTCAAAAGTAGTTTGTC
Organism: Acaryochloris marina MBIC11017; assembly: GCF_000018105.1. Lineage (GTDB taxonomy): Bacteria > Cyanobacteriota > Cyanobacteriia > Thermosynechococcales > Thermosynechococcaceae > Acaryochloris > Acaryochloris marina. The sequence goes on along the minus strand of NC_009925.1, from coordinate 2,015,100 downwards.
TTTGGTCATTTGTTGGCTTGAGTACTCAAAGCCAGCATGTCGAACTGATTAGTAAATACTCTTTAAGTCGCCCTTAGTTTTGAGGGTTAAGTGTCCATTGGTCACTCATCCAAACTTGTGTTCTCAGCTTACTTGGATATAGACAAGGCGTTTGTGAGGTTTGTACCAACAGCCTTTAATAAAATTTCTCTAAAAAGAAACCGCTTCGTTATCCAACAGATGAAGCGGTTTCTTTTTAGAGAAAAATCTCAAATATAGGGCTCATGATATTGAATTTTCGTATCTGCCCTATGAGCCGTTGAGGCTCCCGACACAGATTTAATACTGAAAGGCTATAGGTGAATAGCTAAAGACAACTGAGAATTTTGGAATGATCGTTTATCGTTCGCGAGGCTTAGCTTTATTGACTTTTAGCTGTCGTCCCATCCACTCAGCACCATCTAAATCAGCAATCGCTGTTTCTTCATCATTATCTTCTGTCATTTCCACGAAGGCAAAACCCCGCATCCGGCCTGTTTCACGATCTACTGGGAGAACAACTCGCTTAACAGTGCCATACTCATTAAAAACTTCTCGGACATCGTTTTCAGTGGCTTGGTAAGACAGATTGCCAATATAAATGGTCATGGTAAAACTCAGAGATTAGAATTGAACGGTAAACGAATGCTTGAGGACAGACAACAATACACCTAAGCAGCAGTTATTTCAGTGGACACAGCAAATCGATAACATTCAGCAATGCTTTTTGTTAGTAATAGTATTCGCTAGCCGTTAATAACTAAATTGGCATCTGGTGTTTAAGATGGCAAGCCCTAAGCTCTTCACTCGACATATGTATTTTATTACTCTTGCATTGTCTCATAAGAGCAGACGGTCGACCTGTCTTTGATGCCACATTAGTGAGTAACAACAGCAGCTTATAGAGGTTCAAAATGTTATTAAGAGATGGCTGTAGAGGGCAGTCCTAATATTTTGTGATACATCTTATTGTATTCCTTTGCAGATTTAGCCCAGCTAAAATCCACTTGCATGCCTCGTTTCTGTAGTGATTGCCAGGCATCATGATAATGAAATCCTTCCCAAGCCCGAATCATACAGGTATATAAATCAAGTGGTTCGTATCGATCAAAACAATAGCCTGTCCCTGTTTGCTCATTGGGGTCATGATGGCTAACGGTGTCTACTAATCCACCTGTTCGACGAACGATTGGAACACATCCATACCGCAGGGCGAGCATTTGGCTGATGCCACAGGGTTCATACCGACTGGGCATTAGAAATGCATCAGCTCCAGCATATACTCGCCTGGATAATCCTGGATTGTACAGAAGCTGCGTAGACATCCGACCGTTAAACCTTGAGGCAATTTGCCATAGCTGAGTTTCATAGTAGCGATCGCCGGTGCCCAACAGTACAAATTGTGCATCTGTATACGCCATAAACCGGTCAAGAACCTGAATGACTAGATCTAAGCCTTTTTGTTCGACGAGACGGGCAATCATCCCTACTACGAATGCACCAGAATTAACCTCTAAGCCCAACTCTTCTTGCAATGCAATCTTATTGGCTCGTCGTTTGTCTAAGGAGGTAGCAGAGTAATTTTGGGGAATGTACTTGTCAGTACTGGGGTCAAAAGACTCAACATCGATTCCGTTTAAAATACCCACGAGTTTACCGCTAATGAAGGACATCAATCCTTCTAGGGTTTCGCCATAAGCAGTGGTCTGAATCTGTTGAGCATAGGTTGGAGAGACGGTATTCACTTGATCTGCATATTGGACGGCTGCCGCCAAGGTGTTATGTCCTTGCATATACCATGGGCACCAAGTCATTTGCTCCAATCGCCATCGCCAAGGGCCTTGATACCCTAGGTTGTGAATGGTGAATACGGTCGATATATCCGGAGATTGATGCATCCAAACCGGTATCATCCCTGTATGCCAGTCATGGCAGTGAACAATGTCAGGTTTCCAATAGTTCCAACAAAATTCTGCAGCGCCATTAGCAAAGAAAGTAAAGCGCCAGTCTTCGTTCTCTCCACCGTAGATATGGCGAGGAGAAAAAGTTGAATGTTTGAATAAATAGAGGGGAACGTCTGCTTGAGGTAATACTGTTTCGAAAACGGTGAAATCTTCGAACATAGCCGACCCTGACCAAACCGGTTCTTTAGGAATTGTGATTTTGTCTGGAAGAAAACCGTAGTAAGGCATAAATATGCGCACATCGTGCCCCATACTCCTAAGGACGGCAGGAAGTGCTCCAACTACATCTGCCATGCCACCAACTTTGGCAAATGGAGCAACTTCTGCTGAAACGAAAAGGATGCGCATATTGTCCTATCCTGTGAATCTTGCCAATTATCATATCGGGCAACTGCCCGCTTTGCTGTTCATTGGGGCAAAACGCAACAACAGCACATAAAACTCATGTGCTGTTGTTGGACAGTATGTGATGATGGATGGTCTGTAATCGAGTTGTCAGTCTCTTAGAACAAAATGTTAAAGAGGCCAAAACCGCTGGTAATGGGGGAGAGCACATTGCGCAAACCATCCCCAAACTTCGTCAATCCAGAGCGGCCGACGACGATGACATCATTGTTGCGAAGGGCAGGGTTCGTGTCTTCATTAACAGGTTCGCTAAAATTGACCTTGATATCCCTTTGAGCAACGGTACCATCTGGATTGAGGCGGATTAACTTAACTTTGCTTTTATTCGCTCGTCTATCATCAAATCCCCCAGCTGCTAGCACGGCAGTGTTGAGTGGGGTATTGGGTTGAATCTTGACAACTCCAGGGCTTTTAACTTCTCCGACTACATTAACGTCGATCGTGGCAGGGGCAAAGCTAACCGTCGCTAGTTCTGTCATTTCTGCAGCAGTTAGGCCAACGGCCTTGGGAACTTCAATCGTATCCCCTGCTTGTAAGGCAATATCTTGAGATAAATCGCCTTCTTTCAAAAGCTTCCAGAGATCAACACCAATAGTTTGTGGGTCTCCGTTGTGGGGACGTCGAATGACTCGAACTTCACGAATATTGGCCTCTGGTTTGATACCACCAGCTGTTTGAATGGCTTGGGTGACGGTGGGTAATTCCGTGGATGCTGCCCTGGAATTTCCAAGGGTTCCTGCATCTCTAACGTCAGCACTACCTGGTCGTATGGTATGAGGACCGGGACGATACACCTCACCCACTATGGCTATATTGATCGGCTCAGACCGATCTGCGGAAAAGCTGGCATTACTGACCAGTAAGGAGTTCCGTCTATCTATTTCTGTAGTGGCATTGATGACAACGGTATCTTTATCACGTAACTCTAGATTCTGGCTTAAGTCACCTTCCTGGAGTAGCCTGAGTAAATCTACTGGGATGTTCTGTACGGATCCATTCAATTGAGGGCGTCTAACAATGACGTTACTTAAATCGGCAGATTGTGATGCACCACCTGCTAACTGAATCAGCTGGGTCACAGTAGGGATTTGATTAGGCGATTCCACTGGGTAAGTCCCAGGCCGTCTAACTTCACCTGTTACGGCTAGGGTGACTGTTCTTGCTCTCACCAAAACCATGGTGACGTAAGGGCGTCGATACAAGCGTGTGTAGCGCAAAGATATTTCTCGTTCAGCCTGGCCAATCGAGCGACCGACGACCGGAACCCGACCGATTAAGGGTAGGCTGACCGTCCCATCTACTAACACCCGGTAGTTAGTGGTAAACAGTTCAGGCTGCCCAAACATTGTGAGCTGGATTTCATCTCCAGGTCCTAATACATAAGCTTGCTGATTAGCTAGGGCATTACGGTTAGGGGTTACAGCATTTTGAGCAACGGTTAAAACTTCAGAAGTTTGGTTGGCTTCTGAGGTTGATACTTGAGCTACGGCAGACATGGGGGTTATCGAGGCTGCAATAGCAATCAGAGCTGCAGAGTGAAGAGGCCTAATCATAGTTAGTTAAAACCCTAGTTAATTTATATACCTAGAAGAAAACAATTATTATAAACGATTGTTTATCTGGAGACGTTGTGCAGGTCGGTATGTTTCTAGTAGTCACTAATGTGACATAGAGACAGTTGTTCTGGCAATTTTATTGATTTGTCAAGTTGACAATAATCCCTAGAAATATAGATTGATTGAAGTTTGTGCCAGTATACCGACCACAGTATTCGCAGATTAGACTGATGACAGTGTTGGTAATAAAAAAAGTGGCATTTCTGCATGGAAATTAGACGGATTATTGAGTTACTTCGTCATGGGACACCGGGCGAAAGCATTAAAGTGCAAGGTTGGGTTCGTACAAAACGAGAGCTAAAAGAGTTTGCATTCCTAGATGTGAACGATGGGTCATCGCTACAGGGACTGCAAGTGGTTGTCAACCAAAACCTGCCAGAGTATGAGCAAACCCTCAAATTATTAAATACTGGATCCTCTGTATCTATTGAGGGCGAGTTGGTGGCATCTCAAGGAAAAAATCAGCGTGTTGAGCTAGTCGCCAAGGCGGTGCAAGTGTGGGGAACAGCGGATTTAGAGACCTATCCACTCCAGAAAAAGCGACATTCTTTTGAGTTTTTACGGACGATTGCCCATTTGAGATCGCGCACCAATACCTTGGGTTCAGTTTTCAGAATCCGTAATGCCTGTTCCCAGGCCATTCATCAATTTTTCCAAGACCGGGACTTTATGTGGATTCACACACCTATCATCACGGCTAGTGACTGTGAGGGGGCAGGAGAGCAATTAGCGGTCACCAGCTTAAATCTTCAGGATGTTCCCCTATCGGAAGATCAAACGGTTGACTACAGTCAAGACTTTTTTGGCAAACCGACCTATTTGACGGTGAGCGGACAGTTAGAAGGAGAGATTATGGCCTCTGCCTTCTGTAATGTTTATACTTTTGGTCCGACCTTTAGAGCAGAAAATTCCAATACTTCAAGGCACCTAGCAGAATTTTGGATGGTGGAACCAGAGGTTGCATTCTGTGATTTACAGGGGGATATGGATCTGGCAGAAGCCTTTCTCAAACATGTTTTTAAATCGGTATTAGAGCAGTGTCCTGAAGATTTTGAATTTTTCAATCTGCGAATTGATAAATCTGTTTTAGAGACGGCTGACACAATTATCAACAGTGAGTTTGAGCGGATTACCTATACCGAGGCCGTGAATCAGCTAGAGAAAGCCAGCCGCAAGTTTGAGTTCCCTGTGGAATGGGGGTTGGATTTACAGTCTGAGCATGAGCGCTATTTATCCGAAGAACTGTTCAAAAAGCCAGTTATTGTTACGGATTACCCCAAACAGATCAAAGCGTTCTATATGCGGATGAATGATGACGATAAAACAGTCGCCGCCATGGATGTTCTGGTCCCTAAAATTGGCGAGATTATCGGTGGCTCTCAACGAGAGGAGCGTTTGGATCTATTGGAGCAACGAATTGTCGCTCAAGGGCTGCCCTTAGAAGATTATTGGTGGTATCTCGATCTTCGCCGTTATGGCACGGTTCCCCATGCGGGCTTTGGGCTGGGTTTTGAACGATTGGTTCAGTTTATGACGGGGATGGCGAACATTCGAGATGTGATTCCGTTCCCTCGTACCCCCTTGAATGCTGAGTTTTAGCATAGATATTGACATCTACAAAAGCCCCGCTGATTAACTCAGCGGGGCTTTTGTAGATGTTGGGATGACTAAATTTACGGTTTAGCGCCGTGATTCGAAATTATTCAGCCATTTACGCACTTGTTCCCCAGCGATGTCCATACCGCCAAAGCCAAATGCCAGTGCTAAGGCAACTGCAATGGCACCCAATAGGAGACCGAAGGCTAGGTTGACAATATTCGTGGCAATGCCCATTTGTTGTAGAGCCATTGCGGACACTAAAGCGATAATGGCGACTCGGGCCGCTTGAGCGACCATGCGAGCTTGGGCTCCGCCAGAGCTGGAGACAATATTGAAGGTCATATTGGCCAGGTAGAGACCAATTCCAAACACCAATACCCCGACTAGAACTTGGGCCAAAATCCTGAGGAGTTCAGTAATAACGCCAGTTAGGGGTTGGAATTGAAGAACATCCGTGGCAGGGATTAAGAAGACTAAGATGGTGCCGACCAAAACGACGATTCCAGCGATCTCAGAGGGAGTTTTACCAGAAGACGTGTTGATGGGGCCATCTTCAGAAATGCTATCTGTGGGTTCTTGGGCTGCTTGGAGTCCCAAAATTTGAAAGATATTGTTGAATCCAAAATTGGCGAGCAAACCAGAAACCAAGTCGCCCACAATTTTTCCAAGGATGTAAGCCACACCCAAAATGACGGCAGCTGTGAAGATGCGAGGGATTGTTCTCAGGACATCCCGCAACATTTCAACGGCAGGTTCAGAAATAGCCGCAATCCCTAAAGCTTGAAAGGCAGAAATTGCGAATGGGATGAGGATAAAGACGTATACAACGCTGCCTGCCAAAGTAGAGAGGCTCTGACCACCAATGGCTTGCGTTAAACCGAGTTGTTGCCCCCATCGATCGGCCCCGCTCGCTGTTAGCAAATTGGTAACGATCATGCGAACAATACGGGCTACAAACCAGCCAGCTACGCCAATCAGAACAGCACCCAAGACATTAGGTAAAACTTCCAAAATGTCTTGAACCATTGCCTGTACAGGCTGTAATGGCCCTTGCAATTTTAGGGTTTCTAAAATGGGGAGGAGGAACAGCAGGAAGATAAACCAGTAAATGGTGTTGCCTAGGGTTTCGCTGATGGAGATAGGCTGCTGTCCACTGGCATCTTCCGGACCAGATGCTGCACTTAATCGCTCATCAATTGATAAGGATTGTAGGACCCTGATCACAACCATCTTGACCAGTGTGGCGATAATCCATGCCACTCCCATCAAAGCGATGGCTCCTCCAATTTGGGGGAGATACCCCAAGACTTTACTGAGGAGGTTATTAAGAGGGGCAGAGATATTTTCGAGTTTTAAGGAATCTAGAGCGCCGACCACTGCAATGAGGACGACGATCCAAAAAACGATCGATCCAATCAGTTTCTCAACGTTGGCCGCCACACGTGAGTCACCAGAACCCGATAACCAGCGGGCGATACGGTTATCGATATCTGTTTTGGACAGAAGGGCTTGCACAAACCACTTAACGAAATAGGCGACGATGACACCAATAATCAGAAAAGCGGCTGCCCCAATGATTGCAGGCAGTGATTGACTCACCCCATTTGTGATTGTGTCCAAGGGGTTAGAAGCAGCTTGACCTAATATGAGGCTGCTCGTGTTAACTGATGTCACCAACGGGTTGGTGAATATATTTAAGAAGGCATCCATTGATTTCTAGCTCTAAGTTCAATATCTGCAATAGGGAACCATTTGGAACCTGGTTCAAGAAAAATTTCGTTATGCCATTTATATGTACAAAGCAAACATATTTTGTTTGCTAATGCTGACTATTTATAACAGACTATTTCAGCCTTACCATAGTCCTTCATTGCCCGAAGCGATAAAGTCTTAATAAAGCCTTTGGATCTTAGTTGGTATTGTCTTCTCGCTTATGGTCTATAGTCTTTGCTATATATGATTTTCATTGCTTTATAGCTATTTTCCTCGCGCATGAAGAAAATAATCTAAAATAGTTGCCTTCATCTGAGTATTAGTAATAAAAAGTTAAATCTAGGCCCTACTTACGGCTGGAGATTCCTGTTGATGAAGCCGGTAAAGTACTCCTATCTAAAGTGGTTTTTATTAAACTAGAAGTAGAAATATTAAGAAGTGTTTATCAATGACAACGAAACAACTTGGCCCTAGTGGGCCTCTGGTGTCAGCTGTGGGCATTGGCACATGGTCATGGGGCGATCGGATCTTTTGGGGCTATGGCGATCAGTATGGTGAGGCTGAAGTTGCTGATGCGTTTCAATCTGCGGTTCAGGCTGGAATTACCTTGTTTGATACAGCTGAAATTTATGGATGGGGTGAGTCTGAGCGACTGTTAGGTCAGTTCTGTCGGGACTGTCAGCGTCCAGTTTGTTTGGCGACTAAATATGGTCCGGTTCCTTGGCGTTTGGGTGAAGACGCAGTTCTTCAGGCGGTTCAAGACAGTCTGAAACGATTGCAGGTAGATGTGATTGATTTATACCAGGTTCATTGGCCTTTCAATTTCTTTATGAGTTATGAGACTCTATTTCGAGCCCTGGCGAAGGCGGTTAATCAAGGGCTGATTAAAACCGTTGGTGTAAGCAACTACAGTGCTAAGCAAATGCATACAGCTCATGCTTTATTGGCCGAGCAAGGGGTGTCTCTCGCCGTGAACCAGGTGCGATATTCTCTGATTACTCGCCAAGTGGAGAGTCAAGGATTGATAGCTAAGGCCAGAGAATTAGGGGTCACCATCTTGGCCTATAGCCCCCTAGCCCAGGGGTTACTAACGGGTAAATATACGCCTGAACAGCTCCCGACAGGTGCTCGCAAAGCCGATCAGCGCTTTAAACCTGAGGGATTACGAAAAGTGGCTCCAGTTACTAACTTGCTGCGTCAATTTGCGGAAGCCCATGACAAAACGATGGCGCAAGTAGCGCTGAATTGGTTGATTGCTCAAGAAGGTGTTATTCCCATTCCAGGGGCGAAAACGGCACAGCAAGCCATAGAAAATGCGGGGACTTTGGGATGGTCCTTAACGCCTGAAGAGGTGACTGCTTTAGAAGAAGCTAGTCGTCCCTGGTTGTGAAGCCGATTCATAACATTTAAGGTGCAGATTGGCTTTGAACCGCTTGCCGTAGATTGCCTTGATGTTGGTCTAGCAGAGCTTGGCCCTGATCGGTAGAGAGGCCTGTCCAATGGACAAGTAGGGCTAGTTTCACTTTGCGATCGCATCTCCCTAACAACTCAGCTGCCTGGTCTCGGGATAGCTCCGTCAGATCAGCAATAATTCGCAGGGCTCGATCTTCTAACTTGCTGTTTGTGACCGAGACATCCACCATCCGATTGCCATACACCTTACCAATTTGGACCATCGCCCCCGTGGAGATAATATTTAGGGCTAACTTGGTGACACTCCCGGCTTTAAGGCGGGTGGAGCCCGCTAAAATTTCGGGTCCTACGAGTAGCCGCACATCGATATCGACATTGATGGAAAACTGTTCGGCAGGAACGCAGGCCATAAAAACAGTGGTTGCTCCTCGCTCATTGGCGGCTTGCAAGGCACCATGGACAAAGGGAGTCGTTCCACCTGCCGTAATGCCCACCACCACATCAGTTGGGGAAACGTTTCGATTTGCAATGGCAGCCGCACCATCATCGGCCCGATCTTCTAACGCTTCTGAACTTCTGACTAAGGCAGCTTCTCCCCCTGCCAAGATGCCCTGGACCATTTCAGGTGGTGTACAAAAAGTAGGGGGACATTCGGCTGCATCTAAGACCCCTAAACGACCACTGGTTCCAGCCCCGACATAAAATAACCGTCCACCTTGTCTCAAGGCTTGAGCCGTTTTCTCGACTGCTGCTGCCAAGGGTTCCCGAGCAGCGGCAATGGCGCTGATCAGTTGCTGATCTTCCTGATTGAATAGATCGACTAGCTCTAATGCCGTCAACTGATCGAGATTTTGGCTGTTGGGATTAATCTGTTCGGTGAGAAGATGTCCACGTTGGCTTAAAGGCTGAGGAGTAGAAGTCAAGGGAATTACCTGAGATCGTCATACTTAAGCGGTCCTCTCGACTCTACCCCTAGAAGGCATATCCTGAAAGATGCGTTAGAAAATCGTGGATAAATCTAAGATGAAACCTGGTAGAACGGTCTCCCCAGAGAGTTTGGTGGGGGTTTGAAGTCGTTCAACATCCTGATTAGGACGATAGATTTCGACCGTCTGTTGTTTGGGATCAATCAGCCAGCCTAACCGCACCCCATTATCCATATACTCTTGCAGCTTGGCCTGTAGAGGGGCCAATGCATCTCCCGCTGACCGTAATTCCACCACAAAATCGGGACAGAGGGGGATAAATCGTTCTTGTTCTGAAGGATTTAAGGTCTCCCAGCGCTCGCTAGTGATCCAAGAGGCATCAGGAGAACGGGTGGCTCCATTGGGGAGCTGGAATCCTGTACTGGAATCGAAGGCTTCTCCCAAACCGGTTTGACTATTCCAAACTTCTAATTGGGTCGTGATTTTGATATTACGCCGACCTGTATTTCCACCGGTAGGGGGCATAATAATCACTTCTCCTAGGGTGGTGCGCTCAAATTTTAAATCGCTGTTGTCCTGGCAGAGTTGAAAAAACTGCTCATCACTCAGGTTGATGCGGAGGGTTAAGGCGGATGCGATGGGGGGTGAAGCTATGCTGACCATAATCTTGATGTATGAGAGGTCTGAGCTAACGCTAGGGATCTGACTTAAATATAGCTGGAGCGATAAAGCGGTCACATGAAGTTTGCTGGTTAGTTTTACCCCATCGAAGTATGAACCCATCAGAAATTCTGGGAGATATAAGCCTTGAACGGCAACGGTCTTGGGGTGATATCAACACCTTATAAAAGAGGTGCCCACTTCCTCAAGGCACTAAAATAGAGTGGTTAAGGTGTAAAAATGTACCGTGTGCGATAGTTTTTGTGACATTGTAAAGGTACGATTAACAAAATTTACCCCACCCGAAAACTCAAGAATTCGGCTCAGGATTCACGCATGGCAATATCTGAACAAGTTCAACAACGCGCTGACTTTATAGGTACTCAAGTTATTACCCGCAGTACGGGTAAAAAGCTGGGGGTGATTACTCAGCTTTGGGTAGATGTCGATCAGCGAGAAGTCGCCGTCGTGGGTTTGCGGAATACCCTAGTTACTGGCGATGAGCGCTACATGTATCTCAGTAATATTCGGCAGATTGGAGATGTGATTCTGGTCGATGATGAGACCGCGATTGAAGAAATAGATACCTTCGATTTCAGCACTTTAATTAATAACGAAGTCATTACCGAAGCTGGAGAACTTTTAGGCAAAGTCCGAGGGTTTAAGTTTGACACCAGCACAGGAGAAGTCGCCTCTTTAGTCATCGCATCGATTGGAGTACCCTTGATTCCGTCCCAGGTGTTGAGCACCTACGAGCTGCCTGTGGAAGAGATTGTCAGTACAGGGCCTGATCGCTTGATCGTTTTTGAAGGGGCGGAAGAACGCCTGAATCAGCTGACGGTCGGTATTCTGGAGCGGATGGGTTTAGGGATTCCGCCTTGGGAATTAAGCGATGAAGAAGACTATATCCCTAAGACGGCGTCTACCACGAACCAGCTTGGCCCTGGAGAACCGACCACTGCTTACGCACCTGCCCGTCAGGCTGCGCCTGCTCAACAAGCCTGGGAAACAGAAGCCTGGGAAGCGGAACCAGTCCCCGTAGAGCGTCAAGAAGCCCCTCAGCAACAATATGCATATCAAGAGGAGGATAACTGGAGTGATAGTGGGTCTTCTACCCCTCCCAGTGCTCCAGATCCGAAATATGAGCGGGAAGGAGATGTCTGGGATGATGATTATGAGCCTCAAGAGCTGAAAATCCCTGAACCGCAAAAAATTGCCGAGTACGAACGCGAAGATTTTTAAAACCCTGTTGTTAAGCCACTAGAACTGTGACTGTCCTAACGAATTCTTTGACTGAGGTCGCCCAGCAAACGCGACAGGCGGCAATCCAACTGGCAGGGGCTTCTACAGAAACAAAAAACCAAGCCTTAGAAGCCGTCGCCCAAGCCCTAGAAGCGGCAACGCCAGAGATTTTAGAAGCGAATGTGCAGGATTGTCAGCAGGCAAAAGCAGCAGGCATTGCTAATGCCCTCTATGCTCGGTTAAAGCTGGATGCCACCAAGCTCAAAGGTGCGATCGCAGGGGTACGCAGTGTTGCCACTCTGGAGGATCCAGTTGGGACAGTGCAGCTGAAGCGAGAGCTAGATACAGATCTTGTTCTGAGTCGGGTTAGCTGTCCGTTGGGGGTACTCGGAGTCATTTTTGAAGCCCGACCCGATGCAGTGATGCAAATTGCAGCGTTGGCCATGAAGTCTGGTAATGGCGTTTTGCTCAAAGGGGGGCAAGAAGCTCTTCATTCCTGTCAGGCATTAGTCAAGGCCATTCATCAAGGTCTCTCCAACACAGCGGTATCACCCAACGTAGTGGCGTTACTCACTAGCCGAGAAGAAACCCTAGAATTGCTGAACCTCGATCAGGATGTGAACCTGATTATTCCCCGTGGTTCCAATGACTTTGTTCGGTTTGTGCAAGAAAATACTCGTATTCCGGTGTTGGGCCATGCGGAAGGCATCTGCCATCTGTATGTAGATCAGGCAGCCAAGCTGGACCAAGCGGTAGAGATTGCAGTGGATTCCAAGATACAATATCCGGCGGCCTGTAATGCGGTGGAAACGATTTTGGTGCATGATGCGATCGCACCTCAATACCTACCCAAACTAACGGCGGCGTTACAGGATAACCACGTCAAAGTTCTAGGGGATGCCAAAACTCAGGCCATTGTGGATGTTGGCCCCGCAACGGAGACGGACTGGGCGACAGAATATGGGGATTTAATTGTTTCTATTAAAGTGGTGGCGTCTCTATCCGATGCCATTGCTCATATTAATCAATACGGATCGGGACACACGGATGCCATTGCCACTGAAGACGATCAAGCAGCAGCTGTGTTTATGAACCAGGTGGATGCAGCCGGGGTATTCCACAACTGTTCTACTCGATTTGCCGACGGCTTCCGCTATGGCTTTGGCGCGGAAGTGGGTATTAGCACCCAGCGGATGCCCCCCAGAGGCCCCGTCGGTTTAGAAGGATTAGTTACCTATAAGTATCAGCTCAAAGGCCAAGGCCAGATTGTTGCTACCTATGCGGGGTCAGATGCTCGCCCGTTTACCCACAAAGATCTTTAATACCTCTGACATATCAGCATCATCCGTACGTTCAACCTTGTACCGATGATGCTGATATGTCAGAGGAGTGGGGTTATTGGCGAGATGACATGGACATCACGATGCGAAGGATGTACCAGAATAGCAAAGCCACAGACGCGAACAATTCTAGGGATGCCGCAACATAATGTCTGGTGGAATAGTGCTTCATCACCTTAGAGGTGTCGTATAAAATCGCTGCTGAGGCAAACACGACCATCACAACGGAGAAGAATAATCCAAGGGAAAAGCCGAAGATGTAACTGCAAACGATCAGTCCCAGAGCGACAAAGCTACCAATTTTAAGGATGCCACCGAGAAAGGTGAAATCTGTTCGGGTAGTGAAAGCGATCGCAGTCAGTCCCCCAAACATAGTCAGGGTTAAGATACCTGCTGTGGGAATGACATTAGCGTCTGAAAAAGCCGCAGCCATGTAAAGCATGGGGGCAAAAATCAAGGCTTGGGCAACTACATAAACCCCTAGCCCTGCGTACTGAGTACCCACTTGATCCGCTTTGGCAACCAGTCCCCGAGACATCCAGCCGAGGAGTGAGAATGCACCTAAAATTAACAGCCAGCTAAAACGACCTCCGGCTACAAATTGGAACATTGCTTCAGCAATCCCCAATTGGAACAGTAGAAATTCGACGACAATAAACGCACCAATGGCCCCTGCAAGATGCAGATAGGTTTTCTGAATAAAAATGGCGCGTTCAGATGGCCTTGACTGGGCAACGCTTAACATAATTTGTATCCTCGACAAAGGCAGTATCAAAAAACCTGCTATAGGTCTAGCTTAGTCTACGAACAAATCAACTGTCTCCACGCCCATATGGGTCCCTAACCGAACACCTCGCTACCCAAAGGTTTCAGGTGCTATGCATGACTTTAGTGCGGCAAAAGATGAATTAGCAGATCTTTTACACAAGGTTCGTATTACGAGAATCCCGGCGACGGAAAAAATCACATTGGCCCATTTAATGCAGCTGTATCGCTACGACCTCAGTGAATTTAATGACGATGCCCTGGATGCCTCCGGTCAGTTTGCGAAGTATCCCTATTTTGATGACTACTGGACCGATCCAAATCGCCACCCGTTCTGGATTAATCTGGATCAACAGTTAGTTGGTTTTGCGTTAGTTCGAGAATTGAACGTGGATCAATATGCAATTGCCGAATTTTTTGTGCTTCGGAAGTACCGTTGGTTAGGGATTGGAAAGCGGGCCGCTTTTCATCTATTTCGGACATTCTCGGCGGAATGGCATGTTGCTCAACAGGCTGGCAATATACCCGGCCAGATATTCTGGAGAAAAGTGATTGCCGACTATACGAACGGACATTATCAAGAAGGGTTCAGTGAGCATCAACCCACAGGCCCCAAACAAAGTTTTCGGGTTAATGGATAGAGCTAGGTTGTGAGTCGGATTGTATTGACGACGATTGGTTCTTTGGGGGATTTGCATCCTAAGATTGCGATCGCAATTGAGCTACGCCATCGGGGGCATGAGGTTGTATTTGCCACCCATCAAGAATATCAAGACCGCATCGAAACCTTAGGATTTGAGTTTCACCGAATGCGCCCTGACAATACCGCCCTTCATGATCCGCAAGAAATGGCACGGATGATGGATTTGAAGACGGGAACAGAGTACGTCGTTCGAAATTGGGTATGCGCCAGTTTAAGAGAGACTTATGCTGACTTAATGAACGCTGCCCAAAATGCTGATCTGATTATCAACGGTGAAGGCGTATTGGCAGCTCGATTAGTAGCAGAGAAATTAGGAATTCCCTGGGTGCTCACGGTTCTGCAACCCCTTGCGTTTCTCTCTGCTAAAGATGCATCTGTTGCACCGGGCTTACCGTCTATTTTTCAACTACCGGGCTTGAATGTTGTCGCTCAAAGCGCCATTCGACAACTGGCAAAAGTCATGACCCAGTCTTGGGTGAAACCAATTCATCAGCTTCGACAAGAGCTTGGACTGCCTGCCCTTAAGGGCAATCCATTAGTGGATGACAAATACTCACCCCATCTGGTGTTGGCAATGTTCTCCTCGGTGCTGGCTAAGCCACAATTGGATTGGCCAGACAAGGCGATGCTGACTGGGTTTGCTTTTTATGATGGTAGTGCTGGAGGCCAAAAACTTTCACCCGAACTGGTTCGATTTCTAAATGCAGGGGAACCACCGATCGTATTTACCTTAGGTTCTGCTGCAGTGATGGATCCAGGACGGTTTTATCTAGAAAGTATCCAGGCGACACAAGCCTTGAACCGTCGAGCCGTGTTATTGATAGGCCAGAACGTTCCACCCGACCATCTGCCAGACAGCATCATTGCCATGCGCTATGCGCCTTACTCACAAATCTTTCCCAGTGCTTGTGCAGTGGTTCATCAAGGGGGAGTGGGGACCACTGCCCAGGCACTCCGTGCCGGTTGCCCAACGCTGATTGTGCCTTACAGTCACGACCAACCGGACAATGCATCCAGAGTTCAACGCTTGGGTACGTCCAAAACGATTCCCAGAAAGCAGTATCAGGCTAAACGAGTCATTAAAGAGCTAGGTGAGCTACTCGAAAACCCCAAATATGCAGCCCAAGCGTCACAAGTGGGGGCCAGGATCCGATCAGAGAATGGAGTCAAGATAGCGTGTGATGCCATTGAGCAACAATTACACCATGCTTGAATCTGGCTCCGCTGTTAGCTAAAGAGCGTGAGAATGGATGAGTATCTAGGTTTAAGCGCCTTCTACCTCAAATCAACCCTTCAAATACTCGTCCGCCATGCTCTTGATTGACAGAGATTGCCCCGAGGCGATCTTAAAAGAATGCTGTGACTGTCCTGGTTTGGAGAGCTGACTTTGTATGGTGGGGGGTGGGCAAATGCCCAGGTCCGATCAAACCACTCTGTTACGGCCTATTTTTTAACCCATAAGATTGCTTAGCCATCTCGTGGGGAATCCTCAGTCAACGCTTGTGATTCACAGGCAGGGAGTTCTTTAATGTCCATTGCTCATATGCCAGACTTGGTGGTCAGACCTGCCCCCCTCAGTTTGCCGATCGCTGGTGATCTAACGCCATTACCCCTTCAAAGACCTTTACTTATGATTGGCCATGGCACCCGAAATCCCAACGGCAGACAATGTTTCCTAGATTTTGCAACCCTCTACCAGGAACTCGATCGATCAAGACCGGTGTTTCCCTGCTTTTTAGAACTGACGGGACCCAGTATTCAAGAAGTCGTCGATCACTGTGTTGAGCAAGGCTATACGGAACTCTCGGCGCTACCGATTCTGCTATTTGCCGCCCGCCACAACAAGTTTGATGTCACCAACGAACTCGATCTAGCCCGCAAACGCCATCCCCAGTTGAAATATCACTATGGCCGTCATTTTGGGATTACGCCTGGGATTTTAGACCTATGGAAACAACGGTTAGAACTACTGGATAACCCCGAGCATAATCCTCAAGGCATTTCCCGTGAAGAGACTGTTTTGCTATTTGTGGGACGAGGCTCCAGCGACCCTGATGCCAATAGCGATGTCAGTAAAATGGCCCGCATCCTCTGGGAAGGCAGTAACTATCAGACTGTGGAAACCTGCTTTATTGGCATTACCCATCCCCGATTGGAAGAAGGATTCCGACGCGCACGGCTGTATCAGCCTAAGCGCATTGTTGTACTGCCCTATTTTCTGTTTACGGGCACGTTGGTGGAAAAGATTTTTGATATCTCAGCCCATCAGCAAGTGGCCTATCCAGATATTCAAGTGACTTGCTTGCCGGAAATGGGGCTGCATCCGGCCTTGGTTCAGGTGTTGCGCCAGCGGGAATTGGAAACTCAGTTAGGGCAAGTCCAGATGAATTGTGAGCTATGTAAATTTCGGCTGGCAGCTCTCAATGGTGAAGAACCCCATAGCCATAGTCATGATCATGGCCATAGCCACGATCACGGCCATCATGGTCACGGGCATAGCCACGCCACTATCAATGTGGATAAAGAAGCGGATTACCACAATCGTATTTGGCAAGTACCTTAAACTGCGTGGGTTTGTAACTGTCTAAGGGGTGGCTCATCTCGGTGGTGAGGGCTTGTCCCTGCCGTTAGTTGGTGAATCCAGCCGAGGTATCGGGTGCTGACGTTTTCAAAGCCAGCTTCGGTGACCCAGTCGTGGATGCTCTCTTTGGCGTAAACCGTAGAATAGGGTTCTCGAAATAGTCGAATCAGCCAGTCTGCATGGCGGAGGCGGTTTTGATTACCGTCCAAAATGATGAGTTGACCACCCGATTTCAGTAAGCGACGACATTCTTGCAAGACCAACCGTGAAATGCGCGGAGGCATTTCATGGAAGACCATGCAAATACTGATCACATCAAAGCTGTGAGCCTTTAAGTCTGTCGCTTCTGCTAAGCCATGCAGCCAATGGATGGTGAGCTGAGCCTTTTGGCTCTTATGTTGGGCGTGACACAACATATAGGGCGATAAATCTAGGCCAATGACTTCCGCTTGGGGATAGGTAGCTTTAAGCATCAAGGTCATGGAACCGGTTCCACAGCCTAAGTCCAGAATTCGTTGAGGTTGCCCTTGAATAGATTTCAAGACTTCTCGTCGCAGATTCATTTCATGGGGAGGACAGGCAAAGGCCGTAACCGCATCGTAGGTGACCGCAGCTTCTTTGCAGAGATAACCCCCTTCGACCCCATGAAAGTTGGGGATGCGGTAGTACTGAGGGTAGGCTAGATCTGGATTTCTGAGGGCATGACATCCTGCTTCCCAATCATAGGTATCGTATTGGTTTTGATTATCAGCACCAATCAGGATGCGGACAAATCCTTTTACACAAAGTTGCCATAGGGCCTGAGGTACCGTCGTCTTCAAAATCCTGGGGTTGTCGTCTACAGTGAAGTGAGTCAATCGGTGGGCTGATCTATCAGTCCAGGTTAGACCCAAGCCAACGCCGTTAACAGGCCACTATACCCAGATTGCACACTTGCTCACCATGATAAAGCCAACTCACTCCCCTTACTATCAAGCGGCAGAAGATTCGCTCGTTTCAGGAGTAGGGGGAAGTCAGACACCGCTCCCTTATCGGTCAATCCCTTTGTGGGGGGCGTCTGTTGCCTTCGTAGAGGAATTCGATGCGACCCTAGAGACCCTACAAGCGTTTTGTGAGCGGTTTGAAGCAGAAGTGGTGACGGACCTTGAAGATGAAATCACCCTTTTAGTGGTGGGAAATCAGGCCCCAACTATAGAAACTAGCGCTACGGCCTGTTCAGAAGCAGAGTTGTTGAACCTAACCGATTGGGTACCACCGTCGTTCCCGGCGTTGATTGATCGCCTGATTGCAGAAGGGTTTGATATTACCTATCGGTCGAATGAAGGAGATGGATTTCAGACGACTTTCCAGTGGTCAACAGAGAGTACTGAATTGTCCTCCGCGCTATTGGCTTATGCACGGCAGTCAGAGATTGTCCAACGCATTATGGAAGAGGCTCCTCGGCGCTACTCGGCTCGCCAGTTAGCTAAGGTGTCGGCAGACTTTACGCTGTTAGATGCCCAAGAGCCGAATCATGGGTGGTATCAGTTTTTAGAGGCATCTAAGTTTGCTTGGGATTTTGATGCAGTGAGCGATCGCATCATTGTCTCAGGTGTGTCTTTACTCAAAACCATGCAAGCCTGTGTGGGGGAGATTGCGGTTCTCGCCATTCATGATCAGGCTTTGGAAAATAGTGTGGATGCCGTTCATATAATTGGAGGGCTGGATTCCCAAGGACAGCTCATGGGTTTTATCTTGCATCGGGTGTGGACATGATGACTCAACTGCAGTGTATTCCTGCTTCTATGTGGGGTTGGAATTATAGAATTGAGACTTCTCAAGGAACCGCCAGGATCGAACTTAAGGTGATGAAGGATGAGGGTGAAATAATCCTACCCGACGCAAGTTACACCATTACACATCCGATGCTGTCTGGGGAATGGAGCTTGAAGCAAGATCGCGAGGAATCAATTGTTGCTCAAGCCCGGAAGCCAAATCCTTTGAGGCGTAAACTTGAGTTAACCTTTGGGACTCAAAAGCTCGTTTTGCAGGCAGTCTCACCTTTCCGGCGGGAATTCCAAATTCGTCAAGGTAGTCAGGTCTTGGGACGCATTCGTCCAGATAGTTTTTCATCGAGACAGGCAACGATTGCAGTCAATGCTCCTCTGGATTTGAAGATTCAATTGTTCCTGTTCTGGTTAACTGTGATGCTTTGGCGTCAAGGAGCCTCTTAGACCACTCACTACTGAAAGTAATGAAAAAGTTTTACCCAATAATCAAAGTTCTTGCCCCCATCCTGATTTGCGCTGCTATCGGTTTGGAAATATGGACGTTCTATGCCCTGCAGACCGGAAAACCGTTACCGCCGTTGCCCATGGGCCTCTTTTGGTTTGAACGATTTGCCTTAACGGCCCATGCTGTGGAAGGAGTTGTGGCGAGTCTATTTGCCAAGTCTCGTGAGCAGTCTCCCATTCCTTATGGGCTGTACACTTTTTTTGTCGGTACGGTGGGTTTATTGGAGTTATTGGAACAACCAGCTTCTAACAATCTCTAGACTCCCAAGAGGCGATGATGGTCTTACTGCATTATGGCTGCACATGACCTAGACAAGATCAAAGTCATTTCTTTTGATGGTGATATGACGTTGTGGGATTTCGAGAAAGTCATGCGCCATTCTCTAGCTCTCACGCTCCAGGAACTGAAACGTCACGTTCCTGATCGGGCTTCAGCCCAGTTGACCATAGACAAAATGATCGACATTCGCAAGACAGTTGCAGCTGAGTTGAAAGGAACAACCGTTAATCTCGAACAAATAAGGCTAAAAGCTTTTCAAAGAACATTGGAGTTTATTCATTGGGATGATCCAGCCCTGGCGGCTGCTTTGAATCAGCTCTACCTCAAACATCGATTTGAAGCTATCGAACTCTATTCTGATGTCATTCCTTGCTTAGATGTCCTCAAGGATCGCTTTGCCATTGGTCTGATTTCTAATGGGAACAGCTATCCAGAACGGTGTGGTTTGTCTGGTTATTTTGATTTCGTAATTTTTTCACAGGATATTGGGGTCGAAAAGCCCCAAGCTGAAATATTTCTTTCTGCTTGTGCTCAAGCCGGTTGTGCACCTGAACAATTGATGCATATTGGTGACTCTTTGGATTCAGATGTTGTAGGGGCAAATGGTGTTGGGGCTATTTCAGTATGGCTCAATCGAAATGATGAAGAAAATACATCACATGCTATACCCACCTATGAAATCCGTTCTCTGCTGGAAATGACTCAGATTTTTGAACGGTAATGATAATGTTTGAGATGACCAAGAAACGCTAGGCTATAGAGCTGACCTAGAAGAACGAATAATTGAACAGCTGACTCAAAGAGATTGCTTATAGTCTCGTCAATGATGCCCCACTTGTTTCTACTCTGTGTCCAGTAAGAACGCCTCATTAAGAGCTTGTTCAAGAAAATAGGGGCACTCTTCAGGAAAAGTTTTGAGGGGTAAGCCTGTTTCATCAGCGGCTTGTAACCTTGCTGCTAAATAGCAGTCTTGGTATTCCTGCTGAAGGTATGGATTCAGACTAGGAGAGTCTTTGAGAATGCGGGCGATTCGTCGTCGATGTTCACGGATAGACCCCCGCCAACTGGTAGATCGCTGCTCTGGCTGAAATTGCCATTTGAGTAAGTGAAGCAGCACAATTTCCAAATTGCTACAGAGCGCACGCCGATCGCGTTTCCCCAAGTCTTCCACCTCTTCAATCAGGTTCTCAATATCCAATTCATCAAATTTGCCTTGCTGTAATAGCAGGGTGGCTTGAGCAACCCATTGGGCAAAGTCAGCGTTGTAGAGTCGCTGATGGGATGTAGTGGGCTTCTGTAGGCTGGTCATGATGGCTACCGTTGCTCTCTCCACTCTGACATATATAACAGCTAAGACAGATTGAGAGAGCCGAAATGACTACTCCATCGAGAGTGTACCGTCCATTGCCATCAATTGATTGACGGCAGTCAAGGCAGAATAGCTCACTCCTGCCGTGCCTTCGCCGGGATGAGTTGAATCCCCGACTAGCCATAACCGCTTAATCGGAGTCCGTGTTGCAAATCCAAAAGGGCCAAAGGTAGATAGACGCTGACCGATGCCCCCGACTATGCCTTGGCTACGACCTGTAAAGTGGGCAAAGGTTCTGGGGGTTGCTGCTTCTTGGTGAATGATGGTGTCTGAAGTAAGGTGGAAGTATTGACTCAGACGTGCGATCGCACCCTCCGTATACTCCTGCTTCAGCGCATCATAATCCTCGGCTTCATCCCACAACTTTGGATCTGTAAAAGAAGACGCGATGATCGTGGCTTTGCCCTCGGGGGCGCGGCCATCCCCCGGTCGGCTGACGGATACAAATAGGGAGTTATTCTCGCCAATGGGGCCGTCATAGTCATAGAGAAACTGCAGATGGGGCGGGCAGTTCTCGGGAATGGCAGCCGCGTCTACCCCGAGATAAATCACAAAGGCCCCAGAGGAGGGCGGCAGTTTTTTGACTCGCTGTTGATACTGTCTGGGGGCATCCTCTCCCAGCAAACGGACGAGGTTTTGCACTGTTACATTGGCCACCACATGGTCCGCCGATTCCGTCCAAGTCTCACCTGTTTTTTGCTGACGGATTAATACACCTAACAATTCCTGACTATGCACCTGAATTTGGTCAACGCTATGGCCCATATGCAGTTCACCGCCATGCTTTTTCAGGGCTTCGACGATGCGATCGCTCAGGACCTGCATACTGCCGTGCAAATGAAACAAGCCCTGAGGGGCTTGCGATACGCCTAATGCCGTTGCCGCATATAGTAAGGCAGTCTGGTCTGCATTCACCTGGGAATAAAGCTTGAGTTGGAGGTCCAAAAACGTTTTTAAGCGGCGTTGATTTCCGAGACCTGTGAGTCTGAGGAGTTGCCCTACCGTTGTAAATAGATGAGGAACCGTCAGTAAGGTATCGGGACGCACGGCTTGTAAGAGCTGCCAGCCATCCCAGAGATTACGTGGGGGAATCACCGGATCGCGGGATTGAAACCCCCAGTTATAGCGAAATAGGTTCGCCAGAAGTTGCCAAAATCCGTCACTGCCGGGAAAGTGTTTTTCCCGTTCTGCCTGCCATTGGTCTGGGTCTCGCCAGACAGAAATGGGCTCTGTTTCTCCCGGCAAAAAGACAGCGCATGCCGGATCACAATGGCTTGCAGTTGGGATCTCAACCCCTAATTCCTGAAAAATCCGATGATGGATGCCGCCAGGTTCTAAACCTGCTACTTGGGTTGCCCCCACATCAAAGGTGAACCCTCGCCGTTTAAAGGTAGAGGCGCAGCCCCCTGGCACCCAGGCTTGGTCGAAGACTTTGACGCGATAGCCGCGCTTCGCTAAGAGTGCTCCAGCCGTTAAGCCACCAATGCCTGCACCAATGACAACGACATCAGTTTCGTGGGGTGACTTAGACATGGGGGAGAGATGGGTTTGTTACATTTCTTAATAAAATTATAACGTTAACCTACCCCGACCGGGGTAGTGGTGACATTAAATGAGGATTACGAACATTGCCAGCCCCAATCCCAATTTCTCTGCCCCCTCACCCGTTGGTGGCTGTAGTTGACCAAGGTTTTTGCTGTCCATAGTTTCATGCCTGCAAGGACTGGATCGAAAGATGGACTAAATTGAGTGTTGGCACTGTAGAGGGCACTTTTACAATTCGCATCTTGGAGTAGACAATCCGTGAGATTAGCGTCCCGAAGATCGGTGCCCATCAGTTGAGCTTGGTGGAGATTCGCTCCCTGGAGATTGGCCCCCCTCAAGTAAGCATGGGATAAATTGGCTCGCTGTAACTGGACTTGTTGCATCGAAGCCCTTTCCAAGTGGCTACGGTAGAGGTAACATCCCTGCATATTTGCCTGGTCTAAGCATCCAGCGGTGAGAATAGATCGTTGTAGGTTAGCTCGCTGTAGACTGGCTGCCTGCATATTTACAGCAGTTAAGTCCAGGTATTTAAGGACCACGCCATCTAAGTGAACTTCTGCTAGATCGATTCCGTGGAAGGAGGTTTGACCCATGAGACATCGGTCTAAAAATGGCAATCCTTTGCTTAAAAATGAGTCTGAGATGCTGATATTCATCAATTCTGAGGTAAAAGCAGTAAGGAAGTCTCAGTTTCAGCATTCCCGGCTGGCTGCTTTTTACTTCTCAAGATAAATAAAGTTCATGATTTTGGGCAAAAAGGTGAACAAATATGAACGGCTGGGGATCATTAGAGCCCTAGCACTTCCTTAGATGTTGTTTAAGTTCCCCGGTATTGATCCGACCACCTTCTACCCTATGAATATTGGTCAACTTGATTACCCAGACTGAGCATTGATCAATTGTTGGGGTTCGTTTTGTCACCCCCAAACCCCAGCCAAATATCTTCAAAATGGCGAAAGGAGTAAACAATGTCAGACTTTCAGGATTGTTTGAAGCGGCGGTTTGCATCAGTGGCGATTGGTGAGTTCAAACCAGGTAAGTTTGCCGAGGTTCAACATCTGTATGAACAAGCGATCGCAACCTATTCTGATGGCTTTGAAGGAGCCTATCTCTTCCAAGAACCCGGTACAGACAAAGGTGTATCGGTGATTCTTTGGGACAACCTAGAAGATATGGAAGCCCATGAGGGCGAAGAACAAAAAGCGATTCTTAGTAAAATGGCTCCCTTTTTCTCTGAGTCGCCTCAAGTCTCTGTCTATGAACTTGTCTGCAAAATTGACCCGAATGAAACGCCAAAATCAGGTGCATAGATCGGGGGGGCTTGTGCTTCGGTTTATGGAGTCACCCATATTCAACCTTCTGTATTGGCATGAGTGCGGGCTATCTTGTACAGATGGAGATGAGGGACGATTATTTGCGTACGTCCCTTGCCAGCATACGATTGGATGGCCTCTTGGTCCTGGATAGGGTGATCAGTGGTTGGGATGCTTGAGGCCAGTGCCACTCGGGTTGAGTCACTTATGTGGCTTGGCTCAGCCTATTGACCACTTTCAAGTTCCCCATTAATCTGCTGAGCACGGCTCCAGATATCACTGCATACATAGGGAATGACAGAACCATAAATACGCTTGCTCCTGTCACTCCACCGCCGGGATGAAGCCCCGATGTTACGGCTAAAGCTGCTAAAAGTGCCAGACATATATGTAGTGCAATCCATGACCAGGAGCGAACTAACGGGAGATCCATCAGCAGCCATTGAAAGAGTCCCATTAATGCTCCAGCTCCCAGTAGTCCTGCTACTCCGGAGAGGGCGTCTGCGTCGATCGCTTGCAATACCACTCCATTGTTGAGGATGGGCGTATAAAACAGGTTACACAAGGTGAAAAAGATGCCCATCCAACCTAGGGTTGACGCCAGAATCCACCATCGTGCCCGCTGAAGGAATCGTTTTAGGACGAACCACTGCGCTAGGCCCACGCTAAATCCAACTGTCAGTCCGCCTGCAAAGATTGCACCAAAGAACAAACAGCCGATGGCACTTTGCCCGTAACCACAGAACTTCACCCTGATGAGCAGATCCCCCAGCAACAAAAATCCGGCGGGTACGGTCAGGAGACAAAGGATTCCCCCACCGATTAATCCCAACATGGTGTGGGTCAGCCACTTACGAAATAAGTTTCGTCTCTGAAGAGGGCTAGGCATAAAGCAAGGACGATGAAGGGTGTCCTTAGCGTGCCCTTCTAGAGGAGGATGAATGCCAGTTTGACGGCTCCAAACGCAAAAAGTGATTGGTGCTGAAATGGATCTAGTGAACATCGACAACACATAGCGTAAACACCTAAAGCGCTTTTTCCCGTAGAGTGTTGTTGAGCATAGCTAGTGTGCAATCTTCCTCCTACGTCGTCAGAGGCCACTGATGTTTTGGGAATCTTGGGAAAAAGACGGAGGTTGGTAAAGGTGGTTGCGATCGCAGAATCAAACCGATGCAAAGCCCATTGTGTTGGTTAGTCACCAGCGCGATTCAGGCGTCTTGCGGTCCTTACTGCTCAAAATGCTGGGTGAGCGGGCGATAGAAAATTGATGTCGCTAAATTTTCGGAGAAAATCAGTCCATGTCTAGATGCCTAGATATCGTTCTAGAAAACACTGGATTCTGTGCTTTACCTGCTGAGATGGATCTCAAAGGTGAAGAGCTGATGTTTGGGGGCAATCTGCCTGCTGCGAGTCTTTTGTTGGAAGATATTGCAGAAGACTTAAACATTACACCTCTCAGTGCCTTTATGCTTGAAGAAAACGATGGCGGAAAAGCATTAGAAACTAGTCCTGAATGGTATGACCCTAACCAAGGGCTGGACACCGTTCAAAAGCTTTTGAATTATCTACTGGCTTATCCAGAAGTCGATAAAAGTCCGGAGGGGGTCCATTGGGTTTTATGGGATCTGAGGGCTCTAGAATTAATTCTGCGTGATGCTGTCCAGAGCAACGACCGGTTTTACTTGGAAGAAGGGTAAGTGTTGTCCCCCTTCTGTTGGAGGACTCTGGAAGCGGGATGCTCTCAATGGGCTATTCACTATTTTTTGCGCAGTCGAAGAACTAGCATCACGAAACTGAGTCCTACGCCAATACTGATGCTGATCCATACAACCTTGGGTAGACCTGATTTTGACGAAGACAAGGGCGTATCTGTTGACTGGACAGGTGGAGAGGGCTTTGGGCTACTGCCTTTAGCGACAGTGACGGGAAAACTAAACTGAAATGGCTGGAATGCATCGCCTGTTTGTGGCTGGCCTTGAATGCTCAATTGGTATGCCCCCGGTTTTGGGAACGTCACATCAGCGCCAGGAATATTTTGGTATTGCTCTGCGGAGACGGCGGTTAAAGGCGGTTGGGCAATTGTCTGTCCATTTTCCTCTGCAATCACCTGCAGATGGCAGTCGCATTGGGAGAGAGGGATGGTACTGCCCCCCTTTTGGGTAAGGACGAACCAGACTTGAGCAGGGTCTCCTGCCCTTGGATTGTGATCAGGTTCTAAATGAAAGGTGACGGCAACTGAGTCGGATGCTTTGACCGTATGGGCCTGGCTGGGGCCGCCCAATAATCCAACTGCTAAGAAGGCTAAACTACCGCAATGGAGAAGACGCACCATAAAATTTCTCCAGTGAGAACAAGGCCCATACCCAACGGCAGCGGATCAGTAAAACCAGGAGGATTGCCGTTGTGATCGCAACAGTTCTCCCCAAATGCACCCCTGTCCATTCCAGCCCCCCTAAATAATGGGATCCGATCATCACCGTATGGCTGCCTGCTAATAGGAGAGCAGGGATACTGAGAAGATGGAGTCGTCGCCAATGGGAACCTAATCGTTGCACCATCCAATTGGTACTGGTTGTAGCTAACGGAATGAGCAAGGTTAATGCAGCGATACCTGTCCAGAGACCTGCTTGATGGAGGGGCAGCATAAAGGGAACCGCTGTGAGAGACCACTGAAAGGAATGGTCGAGTACCCGCAATACATGGATGAGTGAGAGGATAAAGGCCCCAACCCCCAATAACCGTCGATAGTGCAGTGGAGCTGACCACAAAGGTTGGATGGGACGGGCGAGGAGGGCCAACATTAATAACAACAAGGCGGTATGGCTGCTGTAGTCCTGCATTTCTCCCGTTCTGAGGACGGTCAGCACACCAATGATCAGCATCAGCCAGCCCCCTAACAGAAAGAGCTGGCTGCGTCGATCCTGGCTAAGAATGGCAGTGGAAAGCCCCACTCCTAACAAGGTTGGCATCGTTCCCAACCCGAAACACAGCATCGTGGCACTTCCGAGTAACCAGTCCCCTGTGGCTGCGGCTTTAATTTGGGCTGCATACAGAAAGCCACAGGGAATGAGTCCCCAAACCATGCCCAGTAACGCAGGCGTCCACCAGTGGGGTTGATGGGCCAACCCTGCCATGGCTCGATTGAAACGCTCATGCAGCCCCAATTTCAATAATGGGTGCGGCAAGGGTAGTTTAGGTAGCCAGCCGGGACGAATTTGCCGAACTCCCAGCCAGATCAACAAGCCACCCATCAAAAAGGCAATGCTACGACGAAGAACACTATCGATGCCCGCCAGCTCTCCCCCCGCAACCAGGACAGAACTAAGGGCACCAATGGCTGCTCCGATCAGGCCATAACTTAGACTTCGTCCCAGATTGAGCAGAAGATGAAAGGTTAGTTGTTGTCGCACGTTCGGGATCCACCGGAGGTCAGGGCAAAGCTGGCGGCTAAGGGTCCACACATACCGACGCAATGGCCAAAGCTGCCGACAAATCCCAGGGCTGTGACGAGCAACAGGTCTAGCATTTTAGGGTCGGGGCGCAACCTGAATCACTGCAGTGTCGCTGATGGGTTGGCCTCGACGCACGAGGGCTTCATGGCCGTTGCTGTTGAGGGTGACTTTGAGGGTGTTCGTGCCTGTGGGTAACTCAGAGAGATAGTACCAATTGCCGTAAAGACGAGTTACTTTTTTGTCATTGATATACAGGTGAGCATGGCCTTCGGAGATTTTACTCGGGGCATTGACTTTGGTGGGGGCAAAGTTAAAGTTAGTGACCTTTAGTTCTAAATTCCAGCCCTGGACCTGATCAGGATGAGCGACTAACTCGACCGTGGGTGGGGCTTGATTGGCGGAAATTTCGAGTTGTTTATGGTGCTTGTGGTGATGATGTTTGGTTTTCTGATCGGCGGATGAGACGGTTTGGGGCTGAGTATGGTGGGATTGCACAATTTGGGGTGTCACCAAAGTCCCGACCCCGATATAAACCGCTAGTAAAGCCCCTTTCCGAACAGAAGTCATAATCAGATTCCCCAGTGGAGTGAGATGAGATCGCAAGTCAAAAACAACTTCAAATTTGACTGGCAAACCATTTGCCACAACTATCCTGGGTGAAGCGTTCTGAAAAAGTCAAACGACAGTCTGTCGTACATGGAGATGGATGAATTGCTAACGGAATGGGCGCCCTTAACCTTCCCAAATTTGCAGTTGTCTGGATGCGGCAACGAAGCAATTGAGCGCTTTGGGGGGATAGAGAAAGTGGTCATAGGCAACAGCCATCTGCCGAGCGGCTTCGGCATAGGGAACTCGGCCAATCCCTGTTCCTAAACCAGGACAGGCAATACTCCGTATCGGGGTTTGGGACTGTTGATTATGTTGTCGGACTGCTAGCAACATGGCCCACATAGCGCTATAGGGAATATCTGTGCCTTTGATAATCATGGGCACCCGCATGGTTGGGGTATGGGCTAAGTAAGGATGTTGGGGATGTCCAGTCTCAACGATCATGGAGGTGCCAATGGGCTGTTCTCCCAAATATGTTTCTAGGATTTGGGATTTAACGTTCCATTCCAGTTCCACGCCGAAAAATTTCGTGATCGCGGCGTCCATACCGCCATCCATCATGCCGAAGGAATTAGCAGGACTCACCAGGCAGTCAAACTCGGTTAACCACTCAAAATAATTATGAACGACTTCAACGTTAGGTAAATGCTCGAAGGATTTGCGAAACGCCCCGTACAGCTTAGCTGCAGGCGCTACAAGGATTAATTTTGTCAACTAAAAGCTCCATAGGGCTTGAGTCTAGCAAGCCCTATGGAGCAGCGTCAATTTGATGGTTGAAGTATGTGAAAGCAAGCGACTATGGTTGTGCAAAAGATATATTGGGCAGAATTAGCAGCTTTTAAAAATATGTCAGTTACTGCATTGCTAAGACAAATTACTAAAACTGGATTAGACATTCTCCAGAAAGATTTAGAGATTTATGAAGACATAATTGCAGAGCTAGCTCCTAAAAATACTGATATACCTTTGATTGCAGATATTTCCGAATTGACATTAGAGCAAAGGCAAATCCTGGATGAAATCACATCAGATGCAAATGAGGTTTGTAATGTGTGGACGGAATGGGACGTTGAAATGTTAGTTGACCTAAAACGTGACTGCCCAAAGAATTATGAGCGTTGGAAACAGAGCCTATATTCAATTGTTTGTAGTGAAAAAAACTGTTCATATCTGTATTTAGGGCAGGCATGGGATTGGGGCAGCTATGTGCTGAGGAATGGTCAAGCGATGAATCATTTGGATTGCATATGTGTAGCTAATGATTTAAACCGCGTTAATATTTTTGCTGGTAAACCTGTTGATCCAACAGATTCATACCCTTGCTGTTGGTACCAGGACGTGAGTGAAGTGGCAGAAATTTCACGAGTGTTATCAGCAATTGGTGAGAAAGAGGTTCGGCGACGGTTTGAGCAAGCAGCGAAAATAAATCCACCAATTTACCGAGGCGGATGGTCAGAAGATCAATATCCATTCCTGCAAGAGTTTTTGCAAGAGATTCAGCTTTTCTATCAGGTTACTGCTGATCAAGGGTTGGGAATGGTCTCCTCTTGCTGTTGAAAACTCTGTGGAAAAATGATTCTGGTGTCCATAAGCCTGGAAAGCTTGTTGAAAAAGTATTTGAGTGATTCTGGATTTGATGATCGTAAATATTAGATAGAGGTAATCTTGGCTCTAGCAAAAAAAGAAAGTCGAACGCTAGTAACGGGCGATGTCCGGTATCGCTGGGTCGTGTCGCCTGATAGTGGCTTTATGATTCTGGTTGTCATAGATGATGAATCGTCAGGCCAAAAATTGGAAGTCCAGATGGATTACAGTGATCCGTCTGAACATCAACAATATCGGCAAATCACCCCAGGCTTTGTAGTGACATGCATTGAAGAGGCGCTTCAGAAGGGTTGGCAGCCAAGAACTCCGGGACTTAAACCATTGCGCATCTCGCTTCAGAACTGAAGGTTATCACAATCTACTTCCTTCTCATGAAGCTGCATTCTGAACCAGTGATGGTGAGCTAGGATATTGGGCGGATAAACGCAACGATGATGCAGGATACGGAACAGTCATTGAAATTACTGGGCTATGATCGGCGATGGCTCGTTTATGGATTTCTATCTCTAGAAGAGCTGGCCTGCCAACATGAGACTTTTGAGTCCTCTGACGATCAAAATGCTGAACACTATCGTTATGCTTCATTTCTCCGCATCCTAGATAGGCATTTGTTCTTGGCTAATGAAGAATTGGCGCAATACATTGAATTGGCTGTGCTTGACCCTGATCAGGCGATGGCTGGAGCGGCACTTGCGAACCTCCTGACTGGGCATCGTTTAAGTCAGGATCAAGTTGAGCACATTGCGACACATTCAGCCTTTCAGAGCGACGGTCATCAAAGGCTGGTGAGACGGCGACGACTAACCCTGGCGATTGAAACTGGGCCAATTAGCGATGAATTAGTGAAACGGTGCTTAGCGAGCAAAGATCGAATGGTCCAGGAATCACTCATCGTGGCAAAGGAAATCACCCGTCAGCAACTCGATAGGTTGGTGCATGAAGGCTGTAATAGTGCTGTGCGTAATCGAGCACGGCAACAGCAGAGCATCAGTGATGCTGAACTTTAACTGGCCAATAAATACAGAAATCAAGACTAAAGTATCTAGTATGACCAGCTATGCCAAAGTGTCGGGTAGGTTGCCAGACTTTAAGGTTCGTTATCGATTGCTACTAGAGGGTGGTCGCCAATATTATCAGGGCTGTCGCTGTGACTGGTCGTATAAAGGGGACGATATTTCAGAAACTGGCATCTATATGATTTGGCCTCAGTTTTTGGCTTTAGACGGTTCTGTTTTTCCTCAAGATACTCCTGTCCCCATGACTGGTATGGCAACCATGTGGATTGTGTCACCTGAAATGCGCCGACAGATTCACTGTTCAAGAATTCAGTTAGGTGTAAAAGGCTACTTTATGGAAGGAGGTAGACTAGTCGCCGTAGCAATCGTAACTGAAGTGATTGGCCTCCATTCGAACGCATATCTTTCTTGCTGAAGTGCAAGTCACAAAGGAAATATGACCCTTGTTATAGACCTTTTCGATCCAAGTTCAGGTCCCTACTCCTATCTCAATGCAATTGAATATGATATGGCTGGATTTGAGTCATATCGTACACAGTTATGGGGGGCGCAATCACTGATTCGGCGTGGCGCAAGGTACTTCCCCCAACTCAATGATGGTGACTTATTTGTTTACCCTGAGGAATTAGATCTGTTTGCTGCTGAGTGTCACATGATTTATGCAGATTCTGTGGCTATTGCCCAAGAAATTTGGCGTAATAAAGCACAGTCGGCGAGGATTCAGACATATATGAAGCGTTTTCTCTCCGCGATAGACTTAGCCAAGCAGCGAAATGCTGGTGTTTGCATCAGCTAATACTCAATGACTCGCTGGTTGCTGTGAGCATACGGAACAACCAAACACGACTTAAGCAAACGATAAATCAAGGCGTTGTTTCAAAGTGGGTGTTTTGAGCACTTGGATACATCAACTGTTTAAGCAAATGGCAAGCTAGCATAGGGCTGTACTACGTTTTTCAATACTCGCTCTTGTTAGATAACTCTGATGTCATGCTTTTCCATCGGGTTACTGGCTGCCCGATAGCGCAAGGGAAGTTTTATCTTCAAAACCTCTCCTTTGAAAAACGATTCAAGATGATTGATGCACTGCAAGTGGCGCATCAATCGGGCACTTCTGAATTACATGATCCTCTTGAAGATGATCCTGACTTGCAGCCAATATTTGAAGACGTGCGATTACAAGCGCGTCAAGAAGTAGATCGTGAGCATCGGCAGCGGATGATTGAGCTGCAAAACACCTCACCTAAAGCTGCCGATTTGTGCCACCCCGGGAGGGGACTCTGCCATCAACAATGGTTGGTGATGAAACGGATTTTGCGAGAAAAGTATGGCATTGAGTGGATGACTCCGGCTGAGATGAATCCATTTATCGTCTTCGACTAGATAATCTCTGGTTTGCAGCACTGAGTAGCGGTTAATCCTAAAAAGTCTTGTGTTTAAAGCGTTTAGTCGTTAGACGATACGTTACCTTGGTCAGTAGCTAACCAATCAGCAGGATATAACAGCGATGGCATCGCTCCCGGACTTTCGTCCCAAGCAGCTTTCTCTCGGCCCCTTAGAATTCGAAATTCTCAACTTGATTTGGGATTTAGGGACCGCCACCGTCAAACAGGTGCATGAACAGATTTTGACCAATCCCGATCGCGAATTGGCCTACACCTCCGTTACCACCGTTCTTAATCGCCTGACTAAAAAAGGCTGGTTAGCTTGCGATAAGCAAAATCGCAGCTTTGTTTGGCGTCCTCTGGTTTCCCGAGCCCAGGCCAACTCTCTTTGGGCCTACGACCAACTTCAGCAGTTTTTAGCCGTCGGGAATCCTGATACGGTTGCTGCTTTTGCCGATCATCTCGATCAGGCCAGCGTCGAGCAACTGGAAGAGATCGCAGATAAGATACGGGCCGCTCGCAAAGCCAGGGAGGATCAGTAATGCATTTGCTGATGATTCTCAGTGCCTTGTCTTTGGCCTGGCTGTGCCGAACCTATGGCTATCGCTGGCTGGAATCCAATCGAGACCAATGGACCTGGGCCCAGAGGTGGCAGGGGAATTTACTGGTCTTTTTATGGTCCCCCTTGCTGTTGTTAATGACTGCGATCGCAGTTCTATACATGGGACCTCAAGGCCATATGGTTTGGGTTCGAGAAAATGGGTGGAGTTATGGTGTCGCTGCTGGATTTGTGGGAGTAGCGGCCTGCCTTAATCTCAAGCTCCTGATGGAGGGATGGTCGAGCTTACAGCGCATTTATGCCTGTCCCCAAACCCATATTCAAGGCCATGCAGCCTACCAAATCGATCATGCCTTGCCCTATGCCGCTCAAGTCGGGTTTTGGCAGTCTGAATTAGTGATTACCAAGGGGTTAGTGCAGGCCCTGTCTGCGGATCAGCTAGCCGCAGTACTGGTCCATGAACAAGCCCATCAGCAGTATCGCGATACCTTTTGGTTTTTCTGGTGGGGC
Source organism: Acaryochloris marina MBIC11017 (assembly GCF_000018105.1). Taxonomy (GTDB): domain Bacteria; phylum Cyanobacteriota; class Cyanobacteriia; order Thermosynechococcales; family Thermosynechococcaceae; genus Acaryochloris; species Acaryochloris marina. Next base: position 1,982,239 of record NC_009925.1, on the reverse strand, counting down.
TGGCTGCGTCGGCTGACGGCTTGGCTGCCCCATTCCACAGAACTGTGGCAAGAACTCTTGCTGCTGCGGGAATTGCGCGCCGATCAGTGGGCTGCCCAGCAGGTTGATCCGTTGGTGCTAGCGGAATCCTTGCTGTTGATGGTCAATCCCTATCCGGCAGAGTTTGCGGAAAATATTTGTGCCGCCATGCAGACGGCAACGGGCCATCGCTTATCAGAGCGAATCGATGCCCTGCTTGCCCCCAGGGGAACGGCTCCTCCTTCCTATCCCTGGACCTGGAGCGGCTTATTGGTTACTGCTGCCCCTTTGTTGACGATCCCCTTCCATTACTAACTCTGAAATTTGCCAAGTTGTGTCACAACATGGGGTCAACCTCGTCTGTGCCCCCTTGCTTGGCATGGTTTAATCATGCCAGGACCTACAATGTGGAAGTCTTCAGCACCCAGGACGAGACATTATGAGTTGGTGGCAGCAGCTTCGTCAGAAAAAATTGGCTCGATTTGGGGCCGCTATTCTGATTACCTTCTACCTGTTAGTGATCGGAGCAGACTTTGTTGCCCCCTATGCTCCTTGCGATACAGAAACCATTAATACTGGGGCCTGCCAGCCCCAAGTCAATGGCGCTTTATTACCGCCGACCCAGATTTATTGGAACAACGCTGATGGGCAATGGATTGGCCCCCATGTCTATCCCACCACCCTTGAACCCATTGACTGGCGCAACAAGGAATCCAAAGCCTGGCAAACCGGCATCCGTGATTTACAAGTCGATCGGACCCAACCGTCTCCCATTCGCCTGTTTGTCAAAGGCTGGAACTATCAGTTTTTGCAGCTAAAGCTCCCCCTACCGACTCAATGGTCTTGGTCCGACCCCAAAATCGATCAGGTCACGGTATTTCCAGGGTTTGCCTTTAACCGTCACTTGTTTGGCACCACTGGCCCAGGCTATCTCAACGTCCTTGGTACGGATGACCAGGCTCGTGATCAACTCAGCCGAATCCTCTTTGGCGGCCGGATTAGCCTCAGTATTGGCTTAGTAGGGGTCGCTATTTCCCTCCCGTTAGGGATGCTGGTTGGTGGTATCTCTGGCTATTTCGGTGGCTGGGTGGATAGCATTTTGATGCGTCTAGTGGAAGTCTTAATGACCATTCCTGGCCTGTATTTACTGGTGGCCCTGGCCGCTATTTTGCCACCAGGATTGTCCAGTAGTGAGCGCTTTTTGTTAATTGTCTTAATTACCTCATTTGTGGGCTGGGCAGGGCTAGCTCGGGTGATTCGCGGTCAGGTCCTGTCGATTAAGGAGCAGGAGTTTATCCAAGCGGCCAAGGTGATGGGAGCTAGGCCCTTGTATATCATTACCCGCCATGTTCTCCCCCAAACTGCCACCTACGTGATTATTTCGGCTACCCTGGCTATTCCCAGTTTTATCGTGGCGGAATCGGTATTAAGCCTGATTGGCCTGGGCATTGAACAGCCTGATCCCTCCTGGGGCAATTTGCTGTCCCTATCGACCAATGCCTCCATTTTGATTTTGCAGCCCTGGTTGGTGTGGCCCCCCGCTATTTTGATTATCTTGACGGTGTTGTCCTTTAACCTCTTGGGGGACACCCTACGAGATATCTTGGACCCTAGAGGGTCACTCCAGTAGGTCCGGCTGCCAACGATAGCGGCGCAGGTCCAGTTTCTCTTGGCTATTGAAGGTGATGCCTTCTTGCTCCAGCAAAATGCGCTGTAGGTCATCGCTCCCCTGACGTTGAGGGGAATGGGAAATCATGCCCTGGGCATTGACGACCCGCTGCCAGGGAATATCTGAATCCGGTGCCACTCGATACAGGGCATAGCCAATCTGACGGGCATGGCGAGGTCTGCCGAGTAGTTCCGCAATTTGGCCATAGGTGGCGACTTTGCCAGGAGGGATTTTGCGTACTAACTGATAGATCTGTTGATAAAAATGGCTTTGTCGATCTGAGGTTTTCATCGATCTATATGTTGTGAGCGATCTTCTCTTAGGCTAAAAACGGCGAGATATTCACTAAAGCTGATACTTCTCTAGCGTGATGAAGTAAAGTTTGGTGCCAAACCAGCAGAATAGGAGAATGGCTAACACTTCCATCCATTCAAATATCCAAATATTGAGGCTACTTGTATAGACTCTAGATATGAGCGCAGCTAATATCGAGAGGCCAATCACACATTGCGATATTTCTCTAGATGAATTGATTTTTCCCGTAGCTTGCAGTAGCTCGAATAAGACGATTGCCGGTGTAAAAGTAAAGGCAATAAACAACCATTTATGTAAGTCGATATTAAATAGTTCTAGTCGCCATTCTCGATAGATTTTAGACAGAGGCTGTGTAAAGTATAGATCGGCGAGTAACGAGGCTTGTTTCTCTTGATTCAGATGGTTCTGGTAAACGTGAAAGGAAATGCTGTCATATACAATCACGATAGTTTGATCTATCGAGTTTAGATTTTTATCATGTATCACCAATTCAGGAGTTTTGCCTGACACTCCAGAGAGTGGAAAACGGATACGGCTAGTCAGTCGATTGGCTTGAATTCCTAAGATAAAGTTGACATGGTCTATATCTTCAGCAATCGTTAAAACTGTGCCAAACCCCCGATTGAATTCAGACTTGATTTTGAGGGCAATGGTAAAAGCCTTGTTGGATTTTATGCGGTTGATAAAGTCAAGATTACTGCTTTCAACTAAATACCAGACATCATTGTCTGCCTGAGGATGTAGCTTTTTTTGAGGTGTAGGGTTTTTGCATAAGTGTAGTTCTGAAGCTAAATAATTGCTTTCTATGATGTCTGGTTCTAATAGGCAGGAAAATGCTAACGACTTGTAACTCGTTGAATCGAGTTTGAAGTTAAGTAAGTGTCCAATACTGTCTGATGTTAATGCTGAATCAAATAGGAGAATATTGGATACTTTACCTAGCCATGGATTGTCCCCGGTTGCTGTATTTCCAATGGTCAAGGGATAAGACGTTTGCCAGTTACTGATCTGGATTTGACAGGTAAATAGAAAGAGTCCTAAATAGATGGACAGAAAATACCCCAGAAATGCGATCAGACAAACCGTTTTGTTGAGTTTGGTCGGAAATCTTTTGTCTTTTGGAATGGATAGCTGTAGCGCAAACAAGCCCCCTAAAAAACCGCCGAATCCATTGAAAACGATATCGGATAAGGTTGGAAATCGGCCTGGGAGAAAGAGTTGTGCTGTTTCAACCAGAATGGATATTGAAGTGCTGAGCACACCGATACTCATTAGACAGAGCACGGTTTTACGTCTTGGAAGTCTGAGCGTCAGGGCATAACTACTGAACCCTAAGGGGAGAAAGAGAATGATATTCGCCACTATATCGATGGGATTGGTGGGATTCCTGATCCCTAAGCTGATGGCGTCTTTGAGATTAAGGTCATGCAGATTAAACGTAAATGGAGACAGGGTACTAATTGCGATCAAGGTTAGTGAACCGAGCCATAAAGCTACCGTCATCACTAACTTTGTTGGTCGATGCTTCATGCTTGATGGCTGATAACAAGTGGGAAAGGCGGGGATGAATTGAGAAGGGTGCGAGGTTGATACTGTGGCAGTTCGGGGGCGCACGATATCCAGCTTGGCAGCAGACTTAGCCGTGATTACCTGCTGTTGGAGATGGTGCCTTTGTGCCCATGCAAGGTAAGGGCAAAATGTATAAATTGAGTGCTGTCTGATAGCATGGGTGGCTGGACAAAACCCATTACCATTACAGGCTACCGAAGCCGTGGGTGGTCAGGAACTCGGTTGTTATGTCAGGCATAGCTGCAGTTGAGGAGGGGGGATCTGGCAGGTGCAGGAGTTTAGCCACATATTTGCCTAACACATCGTTTTCGATATTGACCTGATCGCCTGGGCTCAAGGTATTCAAGTTGGTGTTGGCAAAGCTATGAGGAATGACGGCGACTTTGAAGTGAGTGCCGCTTTCGTTACAGTCGGCAACGGTCAGACTGACACCGTTGATGGCTACGCTGCCTTTGTGGATGATAAAGCGTGCGATCGCATCCGGTACTGCGAAGCTTAACTCCCAAGAGGTATCGGTTTGCTGTAACCCTTGGAATACCCCCACATCGTCAATATGGCCTGTGACAAAATGGCCCCCTAACCGATCCCCGACGCTGAGGGCCGGTTCTAAATTGACGGCCTGGTGGGTATGTAACCGCTGGGAGAGGGTGGTGCGCTGCACTGTTTCTGGGGAAACAGATACGACAAACCCCTGAGCAATGATCGTCTCGACGGTTAAACAGACGCCATCCACCGCGACACTATCGCCGATGGCCAGATCATCCCAAAAGGGCACAGCCCCGCACTTTACCAAAATTTGCTGTGGGCCTTGGGGTTGAAGATAGCCTAATCCTTGAATGAGTCCTGTAAACACTTACTTATCAAGCCATTATTAACATCAGTATTTCCTACATTGGCAAATTGCGATTGCCTTGGCTAGGATCGGAGCGGGGAATCTTATCTTGATTCTCAAACCATCATACTTCTGAGATTCTTAGCCAGATCCTTAGAGTATAAATTGCCCTAAAGAAATTGTAGAGAATCCTCAATGGTATGGGTTTACATGAGAAGGTATCCTCCGTGGCCATTGTTCCGTTGGGTCTACAAGCATGATTGAAATGAATGTTGCTGGTATTGCTTTAGATGCCGCAACCCGACTCCCTATCGTTCTTTTGAAAGATGCATCGGAACGTCGCGCTTTACCCATTTGGATTGGTCAAACAGAAGCTAGGGCCATTCTCACGGCCTTAGAAAGCCAAAAAACCCCCCGTCCCATGACCCATGATCTGATGGTGAGCTGTATGGATCAGTGGGACATCGATTTAGAGCGGGTCGTCATTCATTCCTTACAAGACAATACGTTTTATGCGGTCCTGACCCTCCAGCAAGGAGATTCTAAAAAGGAAGTCGATGCCCGTCCCAGCGATGCGATCGCACTGGCACTACGAATGGATAGCCCCATATGGGTATTGGAAGAAGTGGTGGCAGATGCGTCTATTCCCGTAGATAAAGAAGCAGATCTGGCAGAAAAGGAAGAATTTCACGAATTTATTGACAATATCCGTCCCGAAGACTTTATTCAGAGTCGAGGGGGGAGCGAGCCTTCGGCTGAATCCAGCTAACTTTATCGACTCACCATGAGATATCGCCGTTTCGGCCAGACGAATCTGCATCTGTCGGTATTTTCTTTGGGGACGATGCGGTACTTACAGTCGGCTCAGAATGCCGAAGCAACCCTGAAGCGGGCTTTTGAGCTGGGCATTAATCATATTGAAACCGCCCAAGGCTATGGCAAAAGTGAAGTCTATCTAGGGCAGATGGTTCAGGCGTTAGGACTGGCCAGGGAAGAGGGCTGCTATCTGCCAAAGCCCTGCCAGGGAGAGGCTAAGCGCCTCTATCTCACGACCAAAATTACGCCTAAGTCAGATGCCCAGACAATGGCTCAGGCGATTGATCTATCCTTGGAACGGCTAGGACTAGAGACGATTGACTGTCTGGCGATTCATGGACTCAATACCCCCGAGCATTTGGAATGGATCAAGGATCCCCAAGGATGTATGCAGGCGGTCCAGGCCGCAAAAGCCGCCAATCAAATTCGCCATGTAGGGTTTTCCACCCATGGTTCTTTAGCGCTTATTTTGGCCGCGTTAGAGACGGATTTATTTGAGTTTGTGAACCTGCACTACAATTTTTTCTTTCAGCGCAATGCCCCCGCTGTTGAGCTGGCGAGTCGCAAAGGGATGGGTATTTTTATCATTTCTCCTGCGGATAAAGGAGGGCTACTTTATACGCCTCCTGAACGGTTAAAAGAGCTTTGTCAGCCCCTGGACCCTCTTCATCTCAATGCCCGATTTTTGCTGAGTCAACCTTCAGTGACGACCCTGAGTGTAGGAGCGGCGAAGCCAGAAGAGTTGGATTGGCCCCTTGCGATTGCAGATCAGATTCATCCCCTCACGGAGCAAGAACAGCAGATTCTCGACCGCCTCCAAGCCCAGGCTCAGACCCTGCCTGACCTATGTCAGCAGTGCCATGCCTGTCTGCCTTGCCCAGAAGACATCAACATTCCCGAGATTTTGCGGTTACGGAATTTGACCCTGGCCTACGATATGGAAGACTTTGGCCGCTATCGCTACCGCATGTTTGAGAATGCGGGCCATTGGTTTCCCGGACGACGGGGCAATCGCTGTACAGATTGTGGTGACTGTCTGCCTCGCTGTCCGGAGCAGCTGGCTATTCCCCAGCTACTCCAAGATACCCATACTCGCCTGCAGGGCCAGCCCCGTCCTCGATTATGGGAGTCCATTTAGGGATAAAAAGGCAATTCCGTGAATCTTGCTTGATGCGTGATTTACAAGTTCTTGCACCCAGCGATCTGGCCTTGAAATCTCGCCAAAAAAGTTAACAATCGTTTATACTACCGTCAAGGAAGCAGAACGCTTGTCCACCCATTCACGAAGTTCTGATTTCTGGATGTAGTGTTGATCAAATTACCTTAAGGTTCGGGCTTCTCTCCACCGAGAAGCTGGGCACACTAGAGGTAGAGATGACACAATGAATGCAAGCAGATTCTGAGGGTGCTTTATGGCCTTTGACCCCGAAAACGCCAACTTTATTATGAGTGATTCAGAGGAGGCTCAGGCCAATCTCTTAATCAAATATTTACAAAATCAACCGCCAGAGGTTCTGGCTAGGGTTGCCAAGTCCGTCAGCCCCGAGATCAAGCAAATCATTTCGCAAAATGTTCAAGGGCTAGTGGGTGTCCTGCCGAGCGAAGCTTTCAGCGTTCAAGTGGTCACCGATCGAGATAATCTAGCAGGCTTGCTTGCTTCCGCGATGATGACGGGTTACTTCCTCCGCAAAATGGAACAGCGGATGGAATTGGATACCAGCCTGTTGGGCAATAGTCTCTCATTTGATCAAGATTCTGAAGACCCTGAGTAGTGTCAAATCATTCATAGGGAATTCCTTACGGCTGTCATAACCAGCAGCGAGATAGTATATGCCCATTTGTTCTAGATGCGGCACTGGATATGATTCTGACCAGCTGCCCTAAGTGTGGGAGAGCAGGGTCTAGCGGTGCTAGTTTTTTTGGGGGGTGTTACTCGCCGATAGCTAAGTTCTCGTTGCAGGTTACGCTCTTGTTTTCCTGGTTGGGGTTGGTCCTGAATATTGGTGCTGGAATTTACTGCATTGTCACCGGTGACCTCGTGACTGGACTGATTGCCCTGGTTGTGGGCACGCCTTATCTGTATGCGCAAGCGATTGTCTTCTCCTATGTTTCAAAGCGGCTGTAGCAGAGAGTATTGCTTCCCTGCAAAGATCCTTTAGGTCGTTTGCGGGCTATATTGCCCTTGGGTCCTTTTTCGTTACATACATAAATCCGCCCTATGATTCGTCTCAAGGTCTGGCAGTGGGTCGTTTTGGCTCTACCCGTCGTTAGCGTGCTCGGATTTCTGGGGGCTGCGGCTGGGTTACAAATCCATCAGTGGGGACTGAGTTGGATTTGGGCCATCGTGATTTTAGTGTTTTTGGGCTGGCAGTATTTGCTGGTTCGCTGGCTGCGGCTGCCGGATCAGATTGCAGCGGAAGCCAGAGCCTTTATTCAAGAGCAGGCTGAAGAGACATCTTCAAGTGAACCCCGTCGGCAGCAGGCCGAAGCTGAAATCCAAACGATTCTAGTGGCAGCTAGAGAGGATGTCTTGCCCTGGGAAGATTGGGCCCAGTTTTTTCGCCGCTGCCAAACGTTGATTGAGGCCATTGCCCATGTCTACTACCCCACCACTAAGCGTCCGTTTCTAAATATCTATGTTCCGGATGCCTATGGTTTGTTGCGGGGCACCGTGGATGATGTGGATCAGTGGATGCAAAAACTCTCTCCGGTGCTAGGGCAGGTGACAGTGGGGCAGGCCTATGAAACCTATGAAACCTATCGAAAACTAGAACCCGCCGCCCGCACTGCGGTCAAGGTATGGCAATGGTCCCGATGGATTTTTAATCCCGTGGCGGCCTTGACTCGCACGTCTACACAAACCTATCGCAATCAAGCCAATCAACAGTTGTTGGCAAACTTGGGTCAGATTGTCCGAGAGACGACGCTACAGGCTCTGGGCGAACGAGCGATTGCCCTCTACAGTGGTGAAGCGGTCCGCTCGTTGGAGAGTCTGGAACCGAAGCTGCCCGAAGCGGAGACCCAAACCCTACAAGCAATTATTACGGAAGCTGCGCCTGCCAAGGCGGTAGAGCAGGCACCCCTCAATGTCCTGCTGGTGGGACGGACGGGAGCGGGTAAAAGTAGTTTGGTGAATACCCTATTTGGCCGAGAGACGGCAGCCGTAGACGTATTGCCCAGCACGGATACCCTGCAGTCGTATCGGTTTAAGAATAATTTAGACGAAACGCTGACCCTCTGGGATTCACCGGGGTATGAGCAAAGTGGGAGAGACGATTTACGCCAAGCCGTGATTGAGAAAGCAGCGGAGGCGGATCTGCTGTTGTTAGTTACACCTGCCACGGATCCGGCCTTACAAATGGATCTGGCGTTTTTAGAAGAGATTAAAACTCAGGTGGACGATCTGCCCGTGATTAGCATTGTCACCCAGGTGGATCGGCTCCGGCCTATTCGAGAATGGTCCCCGCCCTACGATTGGCGATCGGGTGAGCAACCCAAGGAGACCTCGATTCGAGAAGCGATTGCCTATCGCCAAGAGATTTTAGGGGAGGTTTCGGCTGTTATTTTGCCGCTGGTCACGGGCGATACGAGTCAAGATCGGCCAGCCTGGGGCGGAACAGAACTGTCAGCAGCGATGGTGGATGAATTTGACCCGGCGAAGCAGGCCCGGATGGCAAGATTTTTGCGCGATCGCACCACCCGTATCACCACTTCTGCCAAAATCATCAACCAGTATGCGTCCCAAATGAGCACGACTCAGGGCCTCACAGCCCTACTGAAAAGCCCCCTTTTAGGATTTCTGTCGACGATGACAACAGGTTCTCCGGCCTTGGCAACAGCCCTGGCAACCCAGCTCCCCATTGAGCAGGCCCCCGTTGTTATGGGGAAATTGCAGATGGGCTATGAACTCTTTACGTTGCTGGCTGAACCCGAGGCCCATCCTGTGTTTGACTTTTTAGCCCTCTGGCCCCTGTTGCTAGAGACTGCGTCTTCGATTCAGGATGATGCTTGGGCCTTTGGCCAAACCATGGTGGAGTTATGGACTGGCAAGGTGGGTGTAAACCAATTGCAGGAACGTTACCACAGTTATCTCAGCAAGGCCACCCTAGCCTAAGCAGGCTTGATAGAGTCCTTTCAAACTAGGGCGATCCGCTGTGGCTACTCCTCGCATTAATCCGGTCAGATTACACACACAGGTCTGACAGTCCGTCTCATCTCGCAGAATGCATTTACCGACGCTGGCTCCATCAAAGCCTAAACTCGTGACTCGCCGTGCCACGGTACATTGCGTGGGATCTTGAATGACGAAGGGCGCATCAAATAGGTAGGCATTGACTGCAGGTTGGTTAAAGGGAAACAAGTCCCAGCTATATTTTGCCGCCGCTGTCTCAATCATCCCCTTCATGGTTTGCCGATCGGCCAGGGTTAGGGTATTCGGATCTGCAGGAGAATGGGTGGCTGCACCAGACACCATAATGCCTCGGAGTTTGGTGATAGAGGTGACCAGCCATTCTACGGTCTCTGGAAATAACTTGAGGCTGGATTGGGTCAGGGTAATGTGGGCGTAGGCACCCCGTTCAGATTCATTGATATTGCGGACGATAGCGGCTGCCATCCCGTGCAGGTCTTGATAGGCATGGTTTTGAAAGAACCCCAAGGGATCTCGGGTTTGATTATGGTGGTCTGGAGGGCCATCAATACTGACGCTATACACAACGGAATGCGGCACTTTAGGGAATTTGGATGACCCATTGGTCACGACCCAAACGACTGGGAATTTGCGGGCAGCATATTGAATCACTTTAGGTGCCAGGGTGGGTTCACCGCCGACCAGGGTGGCGAGGACCATGCCTTGACGCGAGAGCTGGTCTAGGGTTTGGTAAATGGCTTGATCTTTGGCTTTATGCTCAGGGGGAGAAAGCTGTAGATACCCTCGGACGCGTTGGGTTTGGTTCCAGTCTGAGGGATAGACGTAGCAATAATGACACCCCGCATTGCAGCGATCGGTGATTTCTATAGAGGCCCCAAAGGGGAGGGACTGTTGTTGTCGTCTTGATTTGAGGACGATGGCGAGAGCCCCCAGAAAGGCTCTGGCAACGACGACATTCCGCTTGATCCAGCTGAGGGGTGAATATTTGGGTCGGTAGGGAATAAAGGGTTGGGGGAGCCGGGTCGGATTCGATTGCCGATTCTGGGTGAGCATAATTGAGTAGGGCTAAAGATGGTGTTAATGCTGCCGTATTAAGGCTTTTAGGATTGAAATACGAGCATTTTACCAATAAGGCTTGGCCTGGGTTTAAGGAATGGCGCTGTTCGATGGAGCATCAAATTTGCTGGGGAATCGCTGCTAGAACAAATAGGCTGACGATGCAGAGCATGCCCATTTGCCAACTGAGGCTGCGGAGGTTGGGTTTGTCGGTGATGTAGAAGCTGGCGTGCAGGATGCGAAACAGAATGAAGGCCAAGGCAACGATATCAATCTGAAGTTGGGGCACTTGGGTCATATGGGCCACGAGCACGGCGGCGGCGAAGCCGGGGAAGGTTTCAAAGGCGTTGAGTTGGGCGAGATGGGCGCGACGATGCCATCCGGTGAGGGTTTCGTTAAAGGCGCGCGGGTTTTGGACATAGTCGGCTTTGGTGACGCCAGAACGGGCTAGCACTGACAGAATGTAAGGGGCGAGCAGAGCGGCCAGGATGCACCAGAGGCTGATGGTCATTTTTCAAGGTAGGGGGGAAGCGAAAGTTTCAAGCTGAGGTGGATGCATATTAATGAAGCGATAAAGGCAAAGGTTCAAGACTTCACAATTAGGGAGTGGGCTAGGACTGCGGTTAGGGTCAAAATTCCATAAAAGGGAGCAATAGCAGGTGAGAATGCGGCTTTCAATATAGTTTTGTAGAGTGAAAAGTCTCTTAGGGGCCTCACTACAAAGAGATCTTGAGTCGTAACAGCATTGTTATGTAACTTTTGGACAAAGTCGTTGTACACATCTCGAAAACCTCTTTCGAGAGCCAAGTAATAGGTGTCTAGGAAGAAGAATAATAGGACAGGAATAAGAGCAATCAAGACGTAACTAGGTTGTTTTTTATCAACAATAACTACCAAAATTGCCGAAACGACCGTAATGCACCAGGTTTTACAGTTACTGCTGTTATTAGCCATCCGAGTAATAATATCTTGGAGAATACCGAGGTAACTCTGCACAGCGGAAGATTCTGGCTGGAATTGATTGGAGGACAACATAGGTCTCAAAAATTCACATACTGGACTTTCCCCACCTTTGATGCAACTTAGACTGAATCGGGAAAATATATTTAACGACTTTCATCCATGCAAGGATGTGCGATGGATAGAGGAGGCTGAATTGCAGCATCAATGCCACTCCGACACTCTCGACCCAATCAAAATAGCAGTTAAAGGTTAGGGCTTACTCAGATTCTACGTTGCATCTGTGCTTGCTGATTTCCTGTATATCGTTGGCGGTTATTGAAGAGATTTATTTTTTTGAATCACTTGAATAACTCGCTTTAGACCTTGCATGACATTTAGCCAAGCATCATCTTTATCAGACCATTTTGTTACTGGTTTTAGATCACTGGGTAAGGCTTGAATATCACAGAAGGAAGTTGAGTTCCAATCTACAGGGCGGATTAGGATAGGGAGTAGAATTGCTTCTTTGGCATCATGGCGGTCTCTGGCACGGCTCATTTCGACTTCATAGCAATAGTCAGAAGCGATAAAATCTGGACTGACTAATGGCAGGATAATGTCGGCCTGTTCAAGATTTCTGTCTAATTCGTTTTTCCAATCAGTACCAGGCAGAATCTTGCGGTCGTGCCAATTTTGAATAAGACCCCTGCGCTGAAGCACCTTGAGATGTGTTTCGAGCTGATCACGAATACCTTCATCCTTATGGGAGTAGCTGTAGAAGAGTTGGAGAGCTTTTGATGGATGCTCAACGTCTCTTAAAGTTTGCGGTCGCTTTGTTAGATCTACACCGTTGAGTAATTCCTTGATTTCTAGATGGATTAATTTCCCATTGATGACTTTTGGTACCTTAACTAAGCCTTGTTCTTCCATCACCAATAAATCTTTGTAGCTGAAGGTTAGTTTTGGGTGATTTGGAATCGGAATCTTTTCTTCAGGCTGAAATTTAAAATTGTTGTGGATGTGCTCAAAGTCATAACGGATGATGCCCAACAATTCACGGCGTTTATTTTTAGGGCCAGTGATGCTGATACTGACACTTCGGTCTTGACGGTCAGCTTTTACTAGAGCACGGCTACCTTCAAAATCGAGGATAACACCAGTGCGCCAGCGAAGAGTATTGCTACTCAAGACATGGGTACGAACTATAAAGCGAGGTAACAAGCCTTCGGGCAAGATGGGGTATGTATAGCGAAAATTAAGGCAGTCTTCGAGAATAAAGTCTTCGGCTTCTAGTGGTTGTTGTTTATCAAGTAGGTCGGGAATGAGATAGCGCTCTTGACTGTCCTGAAAAGGGAAACATAGCTCGAACTTGCGCATTAGCTCCATTAAGAAACCGTGGCGCTGACGAGGATAGTTTTTAGGATCCAACAGTTGGGGAAGGCAGCCAAGATCTAGTTCTCCTTTGTGGTCTGCCAAATCATGAGCGTTGAGGATTTTGTAGATGCCATTGGTGACCCAAAGAGGATTGAGGATATTGGTATCTCTCAGACGAGGATCATCTTTATAGTTGAGAGCAATGCCTAAATTGTGAAGATGAACAGCTAGGGAATCTTGAGAGTCTAGATCGGATTCTTGATTCTGGTTGCAGATATTCCGATAGTGCTCAAAGGAGATGTAATTTTCCTCCATGTCTCCTAAACGCTGTTTAATGGCAAACCAACTAGCTGGAAACGGATCGCGCAAATGTTCGAGACGATCTGTTTCGTGCTCAATGACTTGGCGGAGTTCATCCAGACCTCGTTCAGTTTCACAGTCCGTACGCACAAAGCCTTTAATATTAGGGAATTTTTGCTTGAGGCCACTGCGGTTGACATCGAAAGGATGTTCTTCAACTTTGTTGAGGACAACAATAACGGGAGAGTCGCCACCAAAACTTTGAATCAGTTCGAGCCAGTACTCAGCATCTGCATCTTCATGGCCTTGGCGACCGTTGAGGACAAGAAGATACAAACTTCGTTCAGTTAGAAAAAACTGATGGGTGGAGTGCATAATTTCTTGCCCCCCAAAATCCCAAACATTTAATTTGACGTCTTCATTGCCGTTCAAATACAGGGGCCAATCGGTGATTTGAATGCCTTCAGTTTTAGTTTCACTCGCATCAAACCTTTGATGAACCAATCGGTTGACCAGAGAGGTTTTACCAACCGCACCATAGCCCACCAGAATCAATTTCGCTTCATTAAGAGGTTGGGCTTGTTTCTGGATGCGGAAAAGGTATTCCAGAATGTCTTTTGGTTTAGCTGGTTCTGCTCCAGATCGAACATCGCCGTATGTTGAACCTAGAATCTCAGCCGGAATTTTCAGCAATTCATTCCCATGCAAATAAAGTTTTTGAAGATTTGACAGTTGTGAGATCGCATCGGGAATCGTGGTCAGTTGATCATTGCGTAGGTCAAGCTCTTGCAGGTTTACCAGTTGTGAGATCGTATCGGGAATCGTCGTCAGTTGATTGTCGTGCAGGTCAAGCGTTTGCAGGTTTACCAGTTGTCCGATCGCATCGGGAATCGCGGTCAGTTGATTCCCTTGTAGGGAAAGCGTTTGCAGGTTTTTTAGTTGTGAGATCGCATCGGGAATCGCGGTCAGTTGATTCCTTTGTAGGGAAAGCGTTTGCAGGTTTTTTAGTTGTGAGATCGCATCGGGAATCGTGGTCAGTTGATTCCCTTGTAGGGAAAGCGTTTGCAGGTTTTTTAGTTGTGAGATCGCATCGGGAATTTCTGTTAGTCCTAAATATGATAAATCAAGGCTTCTAGATTGTTGCTTCGCAGCCCCTTGAATCCGTTGCTCTGCTTCTTCCCAAGACATACCTTTCCCCGCTAAAAGAACCTCACACCATCCTCAAGAAAATCAGCAGAAAAATCACCTAATAGCTGAATTTAAAGTGAATCTCAGCCATTCGCCACGCTTTATCCAATTGTTTTCATAAACACAAATATCTTTGGCACACACTGCACCTCAATTAAGCCAACATCGCCTGTGCCATATAAAACCCACAAATCGACTTCGCGTCAATCGGTTCCCCCGCCAAAATCGCTTTTTCCAACTCCTCCGAAGTCATCAAAACCGTTTCAATATCCTCATCCTCATCCTGCTCCGGTGGGTTCTCTAACAACTCTAAATCCTGAGCCAAAAACGCATAGATAATCTCATCCGAATATCCCGGCGCCAAAGGGAACTCCCCCAACTTTTGCCACTGATGAGCCCGGTACCCCGTTTCTTCCTCAATTTCTCGCCGAATCGTCACCCCCGGATCTTCATGGACTTCTACCGTACCTGCCGGGAACTCCAACAGCCGCCCCTTCAAGGCAAAACGATACTGCTTGACCAACACAAACTGTCCGTCACTGGTAATCGGCACCGCCATCGCTCCACCTGGATGCCTTACACACGACCAATCCCCTTCACTACCATTGGGTAATCGCAGTCGATTCGCTTCAAATGTATACTTGCGACCGTCATAAAACATTAACGGCTTCAGGATTTCGGGCGGTTCTTGAAATAAAGACATAGGTTGGCTTGTAAGGGAGGTCAGAGTATGGAGTTAAAAAAGCTTGTATCCAACAGTTTGGGAAGAGTGTCTTGAGGTTTGGCCCTCACCCCCCAGCCCCCTCTCCCAACCTTGGGCGAAGGGGAGAAATGCAAGCCCAAGGTTGAGATCTAGCTCCCCTCTCCCAGCTTTGGGAGAGGGGTTGGGGGTGAGGGCCTTAGATGTGTCCAGAGTCAACTCCCCCAACTTCGGGATACGCCTTTGAAAAAGATAAGAATGAGGTATGTGAGACCTTGGGGCAAGAACACATTATCTGTATTTGGCCCCCGGCCTCCAGTTCTGTGGGGAGAAAGCTCTTGCTTGTTGTTGCCTAGCAAAATATCACATTGGAAAATAACGAAAGAGATTGCAATTCATGCTCTCAATGCGTGAAAGAAATGGCAGAGGTAACCAACGAGTATGCCTTCTCAGCTGAATGACGCTGCCTAGTGAGACAGTCGATGAACCCCTGTATAGTCTACCGCCTTGGCCAGCTCGGCAATGGTTTGCTGTTGCACGGGATGCACCCAGCCTGGACAGATCTCGGCCAAAGGGGCCAGCACAAAAGCGCGTTCATGCAGACAGGGATGGGGCACCGTCAACGTCGGTGTCTGAATGACGGCCTGTCCAAACAACAACACATCTAGATCGAGGGTGCGAGGTCCCCAGCGCTCCCGTCGGACACGTCCAAACTGAGTTTCAATCTCCAATAGCTTCTCTAGCAAGGATTGAGGCGAGTAAGCTGTCAATAAACTGACACAACCATTGAGATAGTCGGGCTGGGGTGGTCCAACGGCTGCGGTTTGATACCAATGGGATTGGGTCAACACCAGAATTTTGGCGTCGTTTTGCAGGGTGGTAATGGCAGCAGAAAGGGTCGCTTTGGGATTGCCTAAATTTCCCCCTAAGGCAACCGCCGATTGCACCCAATTTGATTTTTCTCCGCCCATCTCCGAGCATTCAACCATAGGTGGGTCGATCTTGAGGTCGATCGGTCAGTGAGAACAGTGATTTACAGAATATACATGGTTCCTGGAAGCTGTTATGCTAGACACTCTAGAAGGTTTTGGCTGTGCCAACCGTTTTCTAGTGATTTAGCTAGAATTTTCTAGACTTATTTAATTTTATTTTTCTATAGTCTCCCTACTGAGTTCGACTCAATTATCCGTGGAGTTACAACACATTTTTAAATCCCCGAATCCCATTATTGGCGTTGTCCATCTCCTGCCATTGCCCACCTCCCCGCGTTGGGGCGGAAGCCTCAAGGCTGTTATTGCCAGAGCCGAACAAGAATCCACTGCCCTTGCCGCTGGTGGAGTCGATGGCCTTATTATTGAAAATTTCTTTGATGCCCCCTTTACCAAAGGCACAGTAGACCCAGCTGTGGTGAGTGCCATGAGTTTGGTGGTACAGCGGGTCAAAAATCTGGTTCCCTTACCCATTGGCATTAATGTGCTTCGCAACGATGCCTGTAGCGCCATGGCGATCGCATCTTGTGTCGAAGCCCAGTTTATTCGCGTCAATGTCCTTACCGGCGTCATGGAAACGGATCAGGGACTGATTGAAGGGGAAGCCCACCGCCTCCTGCGCTATCGCCGTGAACTAGGGAGCGACGTCAAAATTTTTGCCGATGTCCTCGTCAAACATGCCCGTCCTTTGGGCGCGCCCAACCTGACCACAACCGTCCATGAAACCATCGAACGGGGGTTGGCAGACGGCATTATTATTTCCGGTTGGGAAACGGGCAGTCCGCCAAATATTGGTGATTTGGAACTTGCGATTGATGCGGCTAAAGATGTTCCTGTCTTTATTGGCAGTGGTGCCAATTGGGAAAATATTCCCAGCCTGATTCAAGCAGCGGATGGTGCCATTGTTTCCAGCTCTCTGAAGCGTCATGGTCAAGTGGATCAACCCATTGATCCCATTCGCGTTAGCCGTTTTGTGGAAGCGATGCGCCGTAGCTTAACCCAGCAAGACGCAGCAAATGTGAAATCATCGGTTATGCTCGAGTCATAAATTAAGAGCGCCGTATCAATATGCCGCCTTGGGTTGCCTATGTAGCCCCGATGGCTACGTTTATGCTGATTACCACCCTGGAAGGGCTATGGCCAGAGGCCTATCCTTGGCTCTATGGGGTAAAGGTGATTGTTGTGTCTACACTGCTAGGCGTTTTGGCGCGTCCGTGGCAAGATGTTCGACCCGGTGGCAAGGTAACCGTGACTGCGATCGCAGTCGGTCTCATCGTCTTTGCCGAATGGATTTTGCTGGATCAATGGATCCCTTATCCCCCTCTAGGCCAGCGTGTTGGCTACAATCCCTTCGTCAGTTTGACGGGCTGGATCTTACCCGTCTTTTTGGCCTTTCGCTTCTATGGCTTAGTGGTGATGGTGCCGATTATGGAGGAGATCTTTTGGCGTTCTTTCCTCCTTCGGTACTTGAGCGTACCCGAGTTTCAGAAAATCCCTATAGGCACCTTTACCTGGGGAGCCTTTGCCATCTCTTGTGTGTTGTTTGGACTGCTCCATAGCGAGTGGCTGGTGGCTATTATCTGTGCGGTGATTTATACCATTCTGCTGAAGGTGACGAAGAGCCTCTACGCCTGCATGATTGCCCATAGCACCACTAATTTGGCGTTGGGAATCTATATTTTGACGAATTCAGCTTGGCAGTATTGGTAATACAGTGCTTCTGGCGCTAAATTCGCTGTGATAGTTTGTCACATGATTAAAGTCTGCCGTAAGCCACTTCACTATCAGGCACTGAATGTTCGACAAGGGTTAGGCGTTGAGCATCAGGAATGGTGAGCCTTGATTCCTAAAGGTTTTGCCCGCTTATGTTTCTACTGGAGGGGAGGGAGTTAAGGGAAACGTAATTTTAAATTGACTGCCTTTGTGTTCCTGACTCTGGACATCAATGGTTCCGTTCAACGATTGCACAACAATGTTGTAAACAATATGCAGACCTAGCCCAGTTCCCCCGATATGGCGGGCGGTCGTAAAAAAGGGATCGAAAATTTTGTTGAGCAGATCCTGTGAAATCCCACAACCATCATCACAATAATCCAGGATGACTTGGTTGTTGGCTGCTGTGATCTGGAGTTGGAGAGTGCCATTTATATCGGATGGATAAGCATGCTTAATCGAATTAGTGACCAGATTCGTTATGATTTGGGCGAAAATACCGGGATCCTGTGTCAGGACAATATCATCGTCCCCAAGGATGTTCAGCTGGTGCCCTGACCGTTTGATTTGAGGTTGCAGGCTGGTGCCAATTTCGTCGAGGTAAGTCTTAAGATTAAACGTTCTGACCGATTGATGAGATTGGTCGACTGCAACTTGTTTGAAGCTTTGAATCAGTTGACCGGCTCGATCCAAATTGCTGTTAATGAGTTGGGTTGATTGGCGAGCGACGTCGATGTAATGGTTGAGAACTGAACGTTTGAGCTGTCCTGATTGGGCAGCTTCCAAAAAAACATGGGTTTCGTCAGCTAGTGTAGAGGCAACGGTAATGCTGGTGCCGATGGGGGTATTGATTTCATGGGCTACTCCGGCGACAAGTGTGCCCAGAGCTGCCATCTTTTCGGCCTCTACCAAGCTAGCTTGGGCGGCTTTGAGTTCGGTTAGCGTCTTAACTAAATCTTCATTGAGTTCTTGTAACTGATGCTCCACTTGCTTGCGCTCGTGGACATTGTCATAGATCTGGGACACCATCAGGTGAAAAGTGGCGACGACTTCGCCAAGTTCATCACTTCTCCGAATACTCTGGGTCGCTAGAGCAGGTTGCGACTGATCGTGATTAATGGCTAGTCCCACTTTTTGCAGGTCTAGTCTTAACTGGTCGATGGGTTTGAGCACCAGCGGTCTGAGGGCTAACATCGTCACCAATGTTACCGTCACACAGATTAAGACAATCAGTCCGATAATCCGCCATAGGTAAGCAATTTTCTCTCTCTTGACCTGTGAGGCATCAAGACTGGCAATGACAGTATATTTTGTGGTGCCGAATTCAGAGGGAGACCAAGCGATGTCATAGATGAGGTCATTCGTATGTAGCGATCGAGTGATAGGCGAACGACTTAAGTCTGATGATTGGAGAGTAGGCGCTGTCCCAAATTGGGCAACGATTTGACCCCGAGGAGAGAGCACAACAGCCCCCCGTAACCGTGAATCAAAAACCAGCGATTGCTGTAGCAATGTTGAGTTGTCTGCGGATAAGCGGTCCCAGGGAATGTTCACCCAAGGTTTGAGGGTTGCCATCCCAGTCTGTTCTAGATCGGTCAGCAGGTCTTGTTCTCTTTTGGCATAGGACGGCAGCAGAATAATGATTTCGATCAACACTAGTCCTGCAAAGATCCAAAACGCAATTTTTCTGGATAACCGTCCTCGTAAAACTTCTGTCGGTGATAGTTCAAGCCAATGCTTCAGGCGACCATACTGGCGGAACATAGTGCGAATTGTTGCAGTGTTGGCAGTTGGGGAGAAATGCGGCCCTCTATTCAAATTATTGACCAGTTCAAGTTGAAACTTACTGCCGCTGCATAAGTCTTGAGTGATTCATCACCATCATCTTGATAGGGTTTTGTCGGAAACCGCTTTTACACCAAGGTTTCATTATCGACAGAAGTTTTCAGGTAGAAGAGACAAGCGGTGACAGTCTCTGCATGGGGATGGACTGAATCAGCTTCGGCGCGAATATAGTCTCCTGGACCGTATAACGTTTCCCCAATTCTCAGCTCTCCTTCTAGCATCAGGATCTCTTCAGGACCTGCATGGCGATGAGCAGGATAGGGTAGTCCGCCTGTGGCTGCTCTGACGAAACAGGTGAGTTCACGCGAGTCACGATTCAAGTGCAGTTTTGCCATTTCAAAACCGGGAGCATTAAACGGTCGCCATTTCAGATCAGAAAAATTAAAGTTTTTGCTGACGGGAATACCAGGTTCCTCAGTCGCTGGAGGAGCTTCTCCGGTCGTTTTGCGGAAAACGCGCTCTTTTAAGCCTGCGGGCAGGGATTGTTGAGGAACGGCATAGGGTAGGGTTGCGATCGCAGCTTGATACGCGGCAATTTCTGCTGTTAATTCTGGGTGAGCTTCCATTTGAGCTTCAACCCACTGGCATTCACCCTCTGCTAAACTCCCCAGAGCATACAAGGGAGCTAGTTCAAAAAAACGATCGGGAATATGTTCCGACATCAAGAGATCACTGATTGACTCCGAATATATTCAGCCAAATCGGCTGTTGCTTGCTGAAACATCTTTGCATAGACCTTGAGAATAAATGGACCTCCCAAACGGAGCCAAAACGAAGGCTCTAAGCTAACTTTATAGGTGAACTGACTTCGATGTTCACCCAAAGGAATGAGGCGATATTCTTCAACCAAAGCCTTTGCTAGAGGGAGGCTCATACCCGTAAAGTAGAATGCCAAACGCTGGTTCTGCTCCCAGACAAAGAAATATTCTTCTACAGTGACTGTAGTCAGTTTGACGGTGCGTGTAGTGCCCACCCCATAGGGTTGGGAGCCATGCCATTCCACATTGACAATCTCTTTGTACCATTGGGGCCAAGCCTCGGCGTTCTCAAAGATCTCAAACACCTGGGCCGGTGATGCAGCGAGTTCCACCTGATTCACGAATTGAACGGGGGCATTCTCCAGAAACTCTATTCCGACTGGCCGACAGTTGAATTTCATGCCTTATTCCCAATATTGGACGAAGCTGAGTGGCGCGAACGCCAACTGATAAGATATACGCCAGTTTGCCCATATTTGGATCTATGCCAGACCCCTTTTTTAACCAATAAGGGCAAGGTGATTGATGGTTGTAGGCATAGGGGTGGATGATGATAGACCGTGATACTCCTCATCTCTAAGGTGATGAGTTGCGAGCAAAAAATAACAACAGCAACCAGAGCATCCAATCGCTCTGGTTGCTGGGATTAGGCGGTGTTGAATTTTCTGGGTCTCGATTTAATGACCCGCTGTAATCTCAATAAAGTCTTGGACTTCTTCCAGCAATTCCTCTCGATCGAGGTGGCCTTTTTGGTGAATGCTTTGGACCGTATCGCCCAACTCCATCCGTTCACTAGCCGTAAGGTCTTTCGCTGAAACCACAATTACAGGGATATTTTGCCATTCTGGATTTTGCCGCAGCACCTTGAGGAACTCAAACCCATCCATCTCTGGCATCATTAGATCCAGAAAAATTAAGTCTGGGATGCCATGGGTACCAAGGACTTCAAGGGCTTGTTTGCCATTGCCCGCTGTTTTGTAGGGCCAATCTTCCCGCTCTAGTAGGCGACCTAGCATTTCTTGTGAAGGCAGATCATCTTCAATCACTAACATCCAGTTGCGATCGGCGGTGGTGACATATTTATCCAACAGTTCCAGCAGCCGATCCCGCTGTAAGGGTTTGGTCAGGAAGTCAGTCGCGCCCAAAGAGAAACCGACTTTTTCGGCATCCACCATCGTCATCATAATGACGGGAATATCTGCTAACTTGGCATTGCCCTTGAGATTCTGGAGGACGGACCAGCCGTCTAGTTCTGGCATCAGAACATCCAAAATAATCATGTCCGGCATCAGGTCTTCAGCGAGTTGTAGCCCCTCTACCCCTGAAGACGACGCCACGGCATCATACCCAGCATCCGTTAAAAACCGTTTCATTAAATCTCGGGCATACTCGTCATCGTCAATCACCAGTACTGTGCCACCCGGCTGTCCCTTAGCCGTTGTGGGTAACGAGATTTTACTGGGTTCGGCGGGGACAGATTGAGCGGGAGCCGATGCTTTCGATTCTGATTCCACTTGGCGAGGAAGATGGATCGTAAACTCGGTGCCGTAGCCGTATTGGCTGGTCACTGAAATATGACCGCCCATCATCTCAATAAACTGCTTGGTGATGGTGAGGCCCAGTCCGGTTCCCCCATATTTACGGGTGGTAGATGCATCCGCTTGGGTAAAGGCTTTGAACACTTTTTCCAGTTGTTCTGGAGTCATGCCAATGCCGGTGTCTTTAATGCTAAACACAACTTCTTCACCCGCATCTTCAGAGATGGTCAGGCTAACTTCGCCGGATTCTGTGAATTTACAAGCATTACTGAGTAGGTTGTACAAACTCTGACGGACTTTGGTTTGATCCGCATACAGAGTCCCGATGTTTTCAGGACAATGTAGAGAAATCATGTTGCTTTGCTTATCAGCAATGGGTTGCAATGTAGCAGCAATGGTTTTAACCATCGGTGCGATTTCAAAGGACTCCAAATAAAGCTCCATCCGTCCGGCTTCAACCTTCGACAGATCCAGCACTGCGTTAATCAGCTCTAAGAGATGCTTGGCCGACCCTGAAATTTTCTGCAAATCGGGGACAAAATCATCCTGCCCCATATCTTCGGCATCCTCTTCCAGCATTTCGCTGTAACCAATAATGGCGTTGAGGGGGGTCCGCAGTTCATGGCTCATATTGGCCAAGAATTCACTCTTACTCTTATTGGCCTCTTCTGCTTTCTCCCGCGCTTCTTCGGCGGCTTCCATACTGGAGGCGAGCTGGGCCGTACGAGCTTTGACCCGAGTTTCCAGCTCTTGGTTCATTTGTTTCAAGCTGGCTTCCGCTTCCTTGCGGATGGTTACATCCTGAAGGAATAGGGAGAGACCGTCCACACTGGGATAGACCCGAATTTCCAACCACATTTGGCTGGGAGGATAAAACACCTCGAAGGAGGTCTTTTGCTTCTCTTTTAGGGCTTGCCGATAGTCACTAAGATGATCGGCCCCCAGAACGTCTGGAAAGCTTTGCCAGAAATCTTGATTGAGCAGCTGTTGGGAATCCGCTTGTAAAATTTCAGCAGCTTTGTCATTGATATAGGTGATTTGCCACTGGGGATTGAGGGCGACGAAGGCATCGGTCAAACTGCTGAGAATACCCGAGACCCGTTCATTGGAGCGGCGCTGTTGCTGAACCACCAAATAGGCACCACCACTGACGAGGACTAACAAGCAGCCGAAGCTGAGTAGTCGAAATAGGTCGGCGGTTTGGGTGGCTGCATCATATTGATTGGTATAAGCCGCTTCTAAGGTGCTGATGGCTTGGGCCGTAGGCAGCTTCAGGATATCGCGGGTTAAGGTGTCGACCTGGGGCTTATACTCCAGAATCATCCGGGTATGGGCAAGGGCCAATTGAATGCCCTGAGAAGATTTTTTCCCCTCAAGCTGAGTGATTTGGGCTTCGATCTGGGGAACGAGATCTTCATCGGATGACAAGCTGTACAGCAAGACGTTATCCAATAGACTTTCTAACTGAATCGCCTCATCCGTTGATAAGCCTTTAGCAGAGCCCGTGCGAACTTCTTTTACCAATTCTGGCAAGTAAGTTAAGGAGTTTTTGAGGATGGCATTTTTGGATTTGAACGATTCAACTAACTCTTCTTTCTGGGTGAAGACCTGGTTGTTCTCGCTGAGCTGGGATAAGAGGCTTTGTTGGTTACCAATAAACCCAGGAACTTGCTTGAGATCCTCTTGTAACTCGAGCTGCTCGGATATGGCTCGGACGAGGGGGTCGTAGGAGGTTAGAAGGGCATATCTGGCCTTGAGTACGCTCTGGTTAACAGTGGCATCTTTGTCCAACTGTTGAGCCATGAGGGTGCGATATTGTTGATGCTGCTGGTTGTCAACGGATAAGCTTTTGGCAACGAAGCCGCCAAACAAGAGCAGGGCACCAGAGACCCCGAGGAGGCCAAGAAGTTTTTGTTTCTGCATTAGGCGACCTCTTTGATTTCACCATTTAAGGTGTTTAAGAATTTGATAATTAGGTCAATGTCTTTCTGATCTGCTTCGCGACCGAGTTGATATTTGACCATGATTTTGACAGCTTCATCTAGGGTTTGAGAGGAGCCATCATGAAAATAGGGGGCAGTTAAGGCGATATTTCTTAAGCTCGGTACCTTAAACATGTAGCGGTCGTCTTCTTTGCCAGTGACGTTGTAGCGTCCCAGATCCGCTTTAGTTTCATTCCCCCGGTCTTTGATGTAGTCACCAAAAACCCCAAATTTCTGATACATATTGCCACCGAGCAGCACGCCCTGGTGGCAGGCGACGCAGCCATACCCTTTGAAGCGTCGATAGCCTTCTTTTTCGTCTTGGGTTAGAGCGTCAGCATTGCCCCGGAGGAATTGGTCAAATTTTGAATTGGGGGTATAGAGGGAGCGCTCGAAGGTTGCGATCGCATCTTTGATATGGTCCGCGGAAATGTCACTCTCATAGAGTTTGTTAAAGGCATTCACATATTCAGGTGACTGCTTGAGCTTGCCAATAATTTCTGGCCAACTCGATCCCATTTCATTCCCCGCATGGACAGGACCTTCGATTTGCTCTTCTAGACTTGAAGCTCGGCCATCCCAAAATTGCTTAAAGTGAAAGCTGTTATTAAATACGGTGGGGGAGTTGATAGAACCTTTCTCACCGTTGATGCCAATGGAAACCGGTAGGCGATCGGTCCCCCCCATCGTTAAATCATGACAGCTGGCACAAGAAATATCATTGGTTTTAGAGAGTTTAGGATCATGGAACAATTGTTTGCCCAGAACCACTTTCTCCATATTTAATGAAACCTGCATCGGAATCGGCTCAATCGGCTCATCTCCAGCTGCGGTAATGGGGGGGCCTAGTTTTGCAATCACAGGTTGCTCCGTCATCCGTGCCAGTTGTAATGACAGTAGCGATGCAACTGCGAACAAAACAATCAATACTAGATGGCGTTTTTTAAACAGTCTGTTCACGCCCAAGACCCTCCTGGAGATAGCATTTCTCTAAACGTTGATGCATTTTTTACATAAGAGTTAAAGAAGACTTTCGAGAACAATAATTCTACTCTGTCTCCAACCCTTAGTTTGCCCAAATATGGGTCTCTTTCAACAAGATATTTGTAAATAAAAATATCGCAATGATAGGAATTTAAGGGAGTTAGGTCAATTATTTGTAATAAACTCAAAATGTAAGTCTATACTGAGATTCACAGAGTTTAGCGTCAATTATTGGTTGTTTTGGGTCGACAAATAAATGTTTTTGAAGTTCAGTTTATAGCGTTGGCATGGGCAAACTAATTCTAGTCTGTGTGTATTTATTCCCTATTATTTTTCAAGGGAAACTCCCATCAGCTAGTAAACTATTGTGGATCTCGTTTCTTAAGATTTCAGTATGAACCGCCGAAAAGTTTTGTCATGGTTGACCTTAAGTTGGATTTCAGGAATCGTCTCTGTTGTGATTGGGGCCTGTACGAACCGGACTTCAACCTCCTCAACCCCAGCGCCTAAAGCTGAAGCGACCCCAGGTGGGTTTATCAAGGTGGGCCAGACCCAAGACTTAGACAAAAATGGCCGTATTCTGCAAACCTTGAAAGGGAACCAAAAAGTTCTAGTGGTGAGAGATCCAAAGAACGCTGATACCCTTCATGCGCTTAATCCAACATGTACCCATCAGGGTTGCCCCGTAGATTGGAAACAGGACTCTCAAGATATTTTCTGTGCTTGCCATGGTTCCACCTATACACCGGATGGAGCTGTTGCTAAAGGACCTGCCTCTGAGCCGCTAGAAAGCTATGACATCAAAGTAGAAGGTGATGCCATTCTGGTGAAGCCTCAAGCCAGTTAATCTAGCCAGCGATTCACACACCTCAGGGATTAGAGAGGCCATCATTACATGCCGAAGATTCTTTTAGTTGAAGATAATGAACTTAACCGCGACATGCTCGGACGTCGCTTGAAGCGCCGAGGATATGATGTTGTGATTGCAGTTGATGGCGGTGAAGGCGTCACGAAGGCGCTAACGGAACAGCCTGATCTGATTCTTATGGATATGAGCTTACCCGTGATGAATGGCTGGGAAGCGACGAGAACCCTCAAAGCTGGAGACCAGACCGCCACTATTCCAATTATTGCCCTTACGGCCCATGCAATGGTGGGTGATCGAGAAGAGGCTCTAGCGGCAGGGTGTGATGATTACGATACTAAACCTGTTGATCTGAAGCGGCTGTTGCAAAAAATTGAAACCCTATTGCAAAAGACTCAAGAACCATCAGCGCCATCACAACCTTTAGAAGCTGTGGCAAAAGCAACGCCAGCCCCTAACGCCGTTGCGACCCCCGATATTCCCCGTTCTGAGCAATTGGTCACCGCTACTGCTAGAACAGCTTCAGCAGATCAACAAGAAGTGAGTGGGGCGACTCCCCTGGTTGCAGCTACACCCCGGCCCTCCTCTCCTCCCCCAACGTCTGCCCTTGAACCGACGACACCGACATTACTAGTCGTGGATGATGTCGAGGCGAACCGGGATATGTTGAGTCGGCGTCTTCAGCGTAAAGGCTATGAAGTGGCGTTAGCAGACAGTGGTGAAGCAGCCTTGGAACTGATGGCCACCACTGATATTGCTCTGGTCTTACTGGATATTATGATGCCAGGCATTGGGGGGATTGAGACCCTGAAGCGTATTCGGCAGATCTATTCCCAGGAAGAGCTGCCGGTGATTATGGCAACAGCCAAAGATGCCAGCGAAAATGTGGTCGAAGCCCTAGAACTAGGGGCCAATGATTACATTACGAAGCCCATTGATTTGCCCGTTGCCCTGGCACGTATTCAAAGTCATCTCAAAACCCGTGAAGCCTCAGTCGCTGCCCGACAGCAGTTATTAGAATCGACCGTTACAGCGGCTCCTCAACCCTCTTTTTGGGATGACCACTTTCGCTTGGTTGAAGTAATTAGCAAGCATGCCTTCGGACAAACGGTTATTGCCCAAGATCTGCAAGAACCGGATACTCCCCTGCGAATTGTTCATACCTTTCGACTAGACACCAATAATTCAGAGGTTTTGCAGTCGGTTCAAGAGCTGTTTTTAGCTGAGATGACGACTTTGAAACAGCTAGCTCCCCATGTGCAATGTCTTCCGGTGCTCAGCTTTTTACAGGATAGTGAAGTCCTGTATGTGGTGCATGAACATGTTGAAGGGGCCCTGCTGAGTAAAGTATTGGCCTCCAAGGCTCCCTTAAATCCCCGCATGACCTGTAAGTTTGCAGATGAAGTCTTAACGATTGTTGAAATTCTGCATCAGGCCGATCTGGTCCATAGTCATCCGCATCCCGATTGTTTTCTACAGCCCAATGAGAAAGGTAAAAAACTAGTCCTGATTGACTATGGGGTAGTCCCCCGTATTCTCAGTAAGCTTAGTCTTCAATATCCACAATATCAAAAACTGCTTCAGGATCAAGGCGATATTTTAGCCCCAGAAATTAGCTACGGTACCTTTAAACCTGAAACGGACCAATACGTGGTGGGCAAAATCTTTTTGCAAGCCTTACAACTATCAGCACCAGGGGATGATCCAGAATTGGCTGAACTGCACCAGGCGACAGCTCAGATTTTCGCTCAGATGTGCCACTTTAATATCCAAGCACGGTATTCGACGATGTACGATGCCAACCGGGCTGTCCGCAGCCACTGGCACAAACTCTGGAAGGCTGAACTTTCTAAAAAGCTATAGCTTAAAGTAGCCCCGCTAAATGCAGGGGACCATAACCGCTGATCAGTTCAACCAGTAATGCAATAAAGCCGACCATCGCAAAGCGACCATTCCAGCGCTCTGCTGTGGTGGTCATCCCCCATTCCCAACGCTCTTGAGGATACAGCTTGATCTTTTTCTGGGGGCGAAAAACTTGAGAGAACCTAAGGGAAGGCTTGTCCAGATATTCCAGCACCATCTCACTGAGGGTATCAATAAAGTCTGGATGGGTATTGACAGCTGGCATCCGGCGAAAATTTTCAATGCCTGACTCTAGCGCTAAATGCCGGTATTCCATATCGATTTCTTGGAGCGTCTCGATATGTTCCGAGATAAAGCTAATGGGAACCACCACTAAATCTTTAACCCCTTGCTGACCTAAATGGGCAATCACATTCGTGGTGTAGGGGCGTAACCACTCCATCGGTCCCACTCGGCTTTGATAGGCCAAGATATGGGGATTAGGGCGTTTTAACGCTTCCATGATCAGCTGGGTACTGGCTTCAATCTCCTGCTGATAGGGGTCTCCTGATTCAGTCACATAGCTGAGAGGGACGCCATGGGCGCTAAAAAATACGGTCGTTTGGTCTGGATTCTCAAATTGATCCAGCTCTTGACGCAAAAAGTCGGCCATAACTTGAACATAGCCAGGGCGATCGTGCCAAGAGGAGATAACGGTGTACTTGATTTTTTGTAATGCTGGATCTTCAGACCAAATCTTTTCCAATAACCGGATACTTGAACCACTCGTACTAATAGAAAACTGAGGATACAAGGGCAGGATAACCAGCTCTTCAATGCCATCCTGTTTAATGCGGTTGACGGCCTCTTCTGTAAAAGGGTGCCAGTAACGCATACCGATATAGACCTGGGCGTCACATCCCTTAGCCTGTAAGTCGTCTTGGAGCGCGTGGGCTTGGGCTTCGGTGATCCGTCGTAGAGGGGATCCGCCTCCGATTTGCCGATAGTTGTCCCGAGACGTTCGGGCTCGCATGGTTGAAATTAACCCGGCAAAAGGCTTTTGCATCCAGGCAAATGGCAGTCGTAAAATTTCTGGGTCAGCAAACAGGTTATACAAAAAAGGACGTACATCCTTTAGCTGTTCTGGTCCCCCTAGATTCAGTAATAGAACACCGACACGGCCCATAACCTGATGATTGCCTTTGTTAAACTCTGTTACTTATTTTAACAACATTGTCTGGGTAAAGCATTGACAAATGACCAATATTTCTGATAGAGCTATGCAGCTCAGGTACACACTGGTTTAGAAAGACTCCAAGACAATGACTGAACTTCAGAATCGTGACTTGAGATCGCGCTGAGGGTTGCTTAGCCGCCGCCAACAATCGTTACGATTTCTAAGCGATCTCCCATCTGCAAGTGGGTGGTTTCCCAAAACTGTCGATGCAGAATTTCGCCATTGTATTCTACCGCCACGAGGCGAGGATTGAGGTTTAACTGTACCAGAAATTCTGGCAATAACATGCTGGGTGCGCAGGTTTGTCGCTCTCCATTGACTTGGATATTAATCATTTTCATTTGGAGGAATCAGTCCCAAAAGCGATTCGATAGGGGGGCGTCTCTTTCCATATTAGGTTCACGATCAAAAATAAATCCTGAAGCTTGGTGGATGAGCTGGAGGTATAGAATGCGCCAATGTGGTCTCTCTTCTAGACCGACTTTATGGGGCTGGAGCAGATGTTTGTGGAAACTGCTTTAACATCTGTTGGACAGCCTGGGTTGGGGAAGGGGCATGCATAATCGCTCTCACCACAGCTACCCGTTGGGCGCCTGCGGCCAAGACTTCGCCAAGATTGGACTCGTTAATGCCGCCGATGGCGTAATAGGGCATGGGTGCATGTTGATTGGCATAGCGAATGTACTCATGACCAACGGCAGCTTTGCCTGCTTTGGTAGGGGTTTCATAGATGGGGCCGACGCCAATATAGTCTGCTTCTTCTTGGATGGCTCTTTCCATTTCTTGCGGATTGGTGGTGGAGCGCCCTACTAGCTTACCGGGGCCTAACATTTGACGGGCCACCGCCATAGTCATGTCTTGCTGTCCTAAGTGAACCCCATCGGCATCCACGGCTACAGCAATATCAATTCGATCATTGACGATAAACAGAGCATTATATTGATGGCATAGCCGACATAAAGTCTGGGCAACGGCCAAGCGCTGATCGTCGTCCGCTTGTTTCTCTCGATATTGAACCAGCTTTAGTCCTCCCTTTAAGGCGGCTTCGACGACGGCGGTCAACTGGTCGCTGGGGGACGTGACTAGATAGAGCGGCGCATCAAGTAATTGCTGCAAGCGATGGCGAGGCTGGAGTTGAGTGTCTAGGGTATACACCTGATATCGCATCTGCTTACAGGCCGCTGCCATCTGGGTATCGTAAATCTTGCTGTATTCCTCTAGGACTCGCAGGGCTTCTTGTACCCGGCAAAGATTGGCTTGTACAACCGTCGGCAAGTCAGTACGGATTGCCTCTTGGGGATGGGTGAGCTGGGTGCCTGGATCATTGGGGGTATCTCGGGCCATCCGTAAGGGGGGATGATGCCAATGGGCCAATTCCTGGCGGAGTTGCTTGCACTGAGCACTCATCTGAGAATCTTCTAGACCAAATCGACACCATTCTTCAATCACCCGCAACCCTTCCCGTGCTCGATCGAGGTTGGCATCCAAGATGCGATAAAGGGTCGAGTTTGCATTCATCATTAAAAAAAGTATTACGAATAAACCTTTTCTATCCTATCAAGTGGTTGAGTCTAAACAAGCACTCAACTGAGGTAGAAGAGTGTTAATATCCTTATTATTTTAAGATTTCTAATTGATCTGAAAAATGTCCAGGCATTAAGTCAATATTTAGAGCCGACTTGAGTAAATAAAGACCTAATAGCAAGATGGCAGAGATGAGTAGGTTCATCGCCACAATTAGAATAAAAGCAGCGATCATATTGCCTGCTTTAGTTGCGCGAGATGTGGGATAAGAACGCTGGCCTTTGCGGATGTCTTTGCCCACCATTAATACAACGTAAAAACGTGAGAACAATAAGTCAATGACAAAGCGAATATCTATGAGTTTTGATCTACGCTTTTTGCAGGTGAAATCCTGACTTTCTGCCTGATTATGATTGATACTTAAATGGGCTGTTTTTTGAGTCACTTCATGGGCAATGGCTTTACTAATAAATTTCTTTATCTCCAGTACTTGGGATGTATTTAAATTGGATAAAAGACTGGGATCGATATGTTTGATATAGTCAGCCCCAGAGATCGGCTGTGACGGAGTATCAGTTGAAGATATGGCGTTCTGGTCTTTGGGGGTGGTGTGATTTCGATCTTTGGAAAATGAGGATTGAGGCAACCGAGGTATCTCCTGTAACTAAGTCATGTAGAGTAGGGCCATCGCTTGGGGAGTAAGCATTGATCCCACATAAAGTAAACGACCGATGATCAAGCCTGCGCCTGTGAGCATCAGCAGACGATAAAAAGTCTTTTGTCGAGACCAGCCCAACGCCTGAATTGCTGATCGAGCAAATGCCAGCAACAGGACAACCCCAATGGCGAATATCCACACCCCTACTAATGAGATTGCCCAAGTTGGCCCTTTCCAGTGCATTAGTAAGGGGGTTGCGGTGGTGTATGCAGCGATCCACACGACGGAAACGACCCATAGCATTGCACCTGCGATCGCACCAGTATCTGCCCAGGCAACATAGGCAATCAGCAGAAGGGTCCACATCCACATCATTAGGGGGGCGGCATAAGCTGCCAAAATCCACCCCACAGCCCCATAGGCCATCAGTAGACCGAAGAGATAGCCCCAGGCATAAATGGGGTGAGCCATGCGTTTTCTATTCATACTGTCAGGATGGACCGTTTGAAGAGCGAATTGAACGGGCGTTTAGATCATTCGCCCAATCCTGGAGAAACCCTGAAAAAAATTTTGGTCAACTATATTATCTTTTGAAAATAAAATTAGAATTAATTTGCATATTTCTATAGGTGTGATGCCCAAGATCTCAGCAAAGAAATAGCAAGATTTATGGTGTCAAAAAATGCATTTTGGTCAAAGTGAATCATTTGATCGATATCTGAATTTAGGGTCCAGATCCTAGAGCTTAAATAGCTATTTATACTCAATTAACTCTGGCTCTTCGACTCTAGAAAATAGAGGCATTTGTTAACTTATATTTCACTTTTAGTTTTGAGTAAAAAATAGGATAAAATTTGGCACCACCGGCCATTTTAATTTTGAGTTGAATGGGATTTTGCAGCCGAGTAAATCTGAGTTCAGCTCACAGACTTGGTATGGAAATTTCTAGAAAGTTTGGCCAGCTTTAACAGCAAATCACTCACATTTTGGGAAGCGGATAGGAGTCATGAAATATCATTTAAGTCGGGTTGCGGTTTCGGTCTCCAGCCTATTTCTGGGGCTGTTGATTCCGCATGCAGCCCAGGCTTATACCTTTGGTCAGGAGGAAGTGGACCAAAGTAAATTTATTGCGATCGCAGTTCCGTTTGCAGAAGGGAAGCAATATAACCTGATTATTCTGGAGCAAATCTCATCGACCCAAGCCTGCTGGGAAGAAAAAGCGGATCAGCCTGGCGTTATCGAGCCTTTGCTCCTCCAGTTTGACTTCACGGGTATCTGTGGACGGAGTACGGATAGTAATGGGTATTCCATTCGCCAAGCTGGGCAGGACTACGCCTTGGACTATCGTCTGTCCGTAGTGAAGAAAAATGGCAACCTCGTACTAATGGGATATCCATCTCGAAATCCCCAAGCTCCCAAGCTGAAAATAGGCCAAACCCAAAATTTGACCGATGGCTTTTTGAAAATTGAGTTAGAACCCGGCTGGCGGTTTTCCAAGCGGAGCTACAACGGCAAAACCTTGGGTCATATCTATTTCACCCGTGACGAAGTGCCGAGTACAGATACTATCGCTGAAGCCCCTTCTGATGCGGTACCTCCCATCGAGATTGAAGAACTTCCACCTGCCCCACCGGCAGGTGATGTGGAGAGTCTCCCCCCCTTAGACCCTCCCCCAGAAGAGTCAGCCCGGCCATCTGCAGCTCCCCCAAAAACGACGCCTCAAGAACACTCCCAAGAGCGGGATGAATTAACGAATCTCATTACCTCTCCCATTGAAATTCCCGTACCTAAGCCGGGACAATCCCTGGGTTCTGCTCCTTCTGCTCCTCCATCCCATGCCCGTAAAACGCCAGGGGCGATTGCTCTGCCTCGCCCAGAAACCGATCCAGAATTACCTGAGTTAGCGGGTGAAAGCCCACCACCGCCGTCCCTTACCGCACCCCAATCGAATCGATACAGACCCTCTGCCAAAACTTCAGCGAGTAAACGGCGAAAACTGGTGAGATTGGCGGCTAAACCACCGTTGTCTAAGGGATTCTTTTCTAGACCCATTCCTATTCCAGTCCCCTCTCCTCGCCGCGCTGCCGCTCCCATTCCCATTCCAGTCCCTTCCCCCCGTCGTGCCGTTGCTCCCCTTCCTAAAGCATTACCTAACTTACCGATTCCAGGACCGACCCTCAGCTCGGATGGTGTTCTTCCCGTCCCTCAACAGACTGTGCCCTTGGGGCGCTATCGTCCTGCTTCAGATATTTATGCAGCCAGTCAGGATGCGGGTCGTGCTCAACAGCTTGCCGCTATTGCAGGAACAGGTAATCCTCCACCGCCTCCCCTGGATGAGCGCTCCAGACTTCGCTATCGCGTGATTGTTAAGGCGAATAGCTCGGCGGATTACAAGCGAATTAAAACCCTAGTACCGGATGCGTTTCGTTCGAGCTATAAGGGCCGATCGGTCTTACAAGTAGGGGCTTATGAAAAACGTGGAGAAGCCGATGAGCGCCTGGATATGTTGAGTTTAGAAGGGATTGACGGTATTCTCGATATTCGTTAAAGCCCCGACCTATCGGGTGAATCTGCATAAGGTGTTGCAGCAATCGCCAAGTGGGCGAAATCAAACAGCTGTGGATCAGCAAGCTGGGACAATTCGATATTTTGTAGACTGCGAAAGATCGTTTCTAATCGCCCCGGTGTTTCTTGCTCCCAGGCTTGCAGCATTTGTTTGACTTGGACCCGTTGTAAGGTCTCTTGAGATCCACATAGGGTGCAGGGAATAATCGGAAACTGCCGTAAATCGGCATAGCGTTGGATATCGGCTTCGGGGCAGTAAGCGAGGGGACGGATCACCATGTGCTGGCGATTGTCGCTCAATAGCTTGGGGGGCATGGCTTCTAGCTTGCCAGCATGGAACAGATTCAGAAAGAGGGTTTCGATAATGTCTTCTCGATGGTGACCGAGGGCAATTTTGGTGGCCTGTTCTTCTTGAGCAACTCGATAGAGAATCCCTCTTCGTAATCGAGAACAAAGGCCACACATGGTTTTGCCTTCTGGGATGACTCGTTTGACCGTACTGTAGGTATCTTCTTCGACGATGCGGTAAGGGACTTGGAGTTGGTTTAGATAGTTGGGTAAAACCTGTTCTGGAAAATTGGGTTGTTTTTGATCGAGATTGACGGCCAAGATTTCAAAATCAATGGGGGCAGCCCGCTGTAGATGCAACAAAATATCCAGCAGGGTGTAGGAGTCTTTGCCACCGGACAAACACACCATAATCCGATCGCCAGCTTCGATCAGGTTGTAGTCACGAATGGCCTTGCCCACTAGCCCTCTGAGGCGAGCTTGTAGCTTTTTCAGTTGTTTGGAGGGGTGGAGTTGAGTGGCGGTCATAAACAGATTGGACAAAAGAGCAATCAATACTGGGGAATATTTAGTTCACTCAGAGGGAGCAAATGCTGAAGGATAGGGGGTTGTATCTAGATGGCAGTATCATTCCTAAATCGGGATTGATAGAATTTTAACAATCTGCCCATGCTTTCCTATCTTACTGATTGGCTGGAACAAGTATTGATTGGGTTTAGCCGTGCGACGTGTTACGTGTTTTACCTGGTTCCGTTGCGCTTACAGACCTTCCAAAATCAACATCATGATGTTCAGATTCTCGCTGCAGGTGTGACGAAAGCCAGAAAGATGGAGGCCGATGCCCCGGTTCAGTATGAGCTGGGATGGGTCGCGTCTAGGCGCGGCATGCTGATTCTGACAGAAACATGTCTATTCTGTGGGGATTGGGAGATTCCTCTGGCAACGGTGAGTGAAGCCGTATTGCTGAGCCTAACGGGGGGATATGTTCTCAAGATTTCTACAGTGGCAGGAGACCATTACCAATTTGGGCTGAATAAAAATCGCGCTTGGGAAACTCAATCCGTACTGCCATTAACCAAGCAAAAAGGCAGTATCAAGTATTCGCCCCAAAGTTTGATCCTCAGGGCCATCGTGTTGATGGGTGTACTCTGGTATCTCTATCAAGGAATATTAGCGGCAAATCTGGCAAAAATTCTATTGGCGTTAATCGCGTCTGCGCTGGTCGGGATTCCTCTACTTCTGCGCATCCTCCAAAAACTGCAACAGAATAACTGATCTAATGTGCGTGTTGCTTAGTCAAACACCAGGGAATCATAAAGGAGGTTAATTCAGACATTTGATGGCAGAAAAACGTTACACAGTAGATAATCTCCCGGCTGTTGGAACTATATATGCATTTCGCTTGGCAGATGGACGTTATGGTGCGTGTAGAGTCGCAAAAGTTGTGTATATGCATTTCGCTTGGCAGATGGACGTTATGGTGCGTGTAGAGTCGCAAAAGTTGTGTCAAACGCAGACAGTGGCGAATGGGCTGGAATCTGCCCTGTCATTGTAATGACGACTTACCTTGACAATGAGATACCGCAATTGGAAGATGAACGTCTGAAAGAGGTTCTACGACTCACGCATCATGCGTATATAGGAGCGCTAGTGTGTTGGACAGTTAGCTCCCCACCCAGTTCCGATTTTATGAATCTTGGTGTGATTTATCCACCTGAATCAGATCAAGACTTGCCAGGAAATCATATTGGGTTCTGGTCTGCGTTCAATGGCAATCACTTATTACTGCAGGAGGAGTGGGACAACGGCAACCACGAAGAAATACTTCGTCGTCAGCAAGAAGAATTTTCGGCAAGGCTGTTGGAATCGGAACGGAAAGAAAAAGAGCGATTGGCCCACCTGGGAATGATGAGTTTAAAGCAATTTCGGTGCGAAAAATTTTTCTCAAGATGGGAAGAATATATGAAGCCCAAGATTGTGGTCCAAAAGTCACGGCGGTTATTCAGAAGCACTATTGATGCACTGATAGATCTAGGCGACAAACCCAAAAAACAGCATGTCCATGCCCACTTAAAATTGCTTATTGAAGGCTTCAATGTGCTTCAGCAGCAATATCGAACCCTGGAAACAAGTGAAAGAGACGATATTTGTCAGCATTTGAGTGATCTTTGTTATGTTCTCAAACTGACGGACGATCCTGTGATTCTTTTTGAGCAATGGGAAGATCTGTAAGTTTGGCTAATCATCGTCACCTTGGCGTAGGTAAAGCAATCCCTGTGGCGATTTAAAAAACTGGTATGGGCTGAACCCGCACTGTGTATTTTAGGGCGGAGATCACAGAAGCCTCCTAACTCGATTAGGAGGCTTCTGGAAATATCAAAATTTCAATTCAGAGCAAATTCTGATGGATCTATTCCAACTCAATGGTTGGCGACAGCTACTTACCGTAGAACTTGGATGGAAACAGGGGCAACACCGGTTTGCAGCAGACCAATCTGTCCAGCAGCAGCTTTGCTAAGGTCAATGCCGCAGTTGCATCGATCGTTGATACGGACATTGACTGAAGCACCATTATTCAAATTGGTGACCTGAACCCAAGTACCAAACGGTAGGCTGGGGTGGGCTGCAGTATTACCCCAAGTATCGAAAATTTCGCCAGATGCCGTTTGGCGACCTTGGTAGTAATCACTGTAGTAAGTTGCGGTTTGAGCCAGGGCAGCAGACTGAAACAATACGGATGCTGCGATGGTCAAAGGAACAATTAATTTTTTGAGCATAATTACTTACTCTTTGCCTGGGTCTTTCAATCAATTACCCTAACAAATTATTACAAATTATGTCAAATCTCCCCAATTGATGACTTTTATAACAAGACTCCCATCCGTTGTAGGCGAGTTAACCGAGTCGAAATAGCGCCTCCATGGAGTGGCGATCCCTGTTTGGTATGGAGTAAACAACAGCTAGGGCTAAAGGAGCTGGATCTAATATTCAGCTCACAGGCTAAGGGTGGATGATGGGGGGTAAGTGCTGCTGCTGCCGGGATAGTCTGTTCCGTTGGGATAATCTTCTCCAGCAATGTGCTGGCGGTTCGACTGGAGACTGGAAGTAGAATCTGACCTGACCATCCTTGCCAGAACGGTTTGAAATTAAATGGCAAGGACAGTTTCTTCCTGGATTGCTGAGGTTGAATCTTTTGGAGAGTATTGGCCGTAGTGAGGGCGAGTAATAACCCTAGCCATCCCAAACTCAGCCCTAAACACAGCCATACCATCATCATTGCCAGGTTAAGATGCATATGCTCAACTCCTAGGAATTCAGATTTTGCAGATCACTGTACAACATTTGACTAGATAGGCTGAATTCTTGTGCCTGAAGGTTACGGAAAATGAAGTGTGGGGCTGTTGATGGCTCCTATCGCTACTGGAATTGGCAATTCAAGACGGTTTGGTTCAATGGTGTCGGTTTGACGTAGAACCTGCTTCCCCAGTGTTAGGATTTTGCTTGCATCTCTATACTGATATCTGATAAATAAGGGATTTCTTGGTGGAGATGAGAACGAAGCTGACTTGCGATCGCATCCCCATCTCCAATGCTCATCTCGGGGTCTACCTTCAGACAAACTTGGGCATAGAGCTGATGTCCCATCCACCGAGCTTTCAGATGGGTATAGTCATATCCGGCTAGGGCTTGTTGTAGTGCTTCAGTCGTTTCAGGTTCAACGCCATCCAGTAACCGCGTTAAAACTGTCTGGCCAGACTCCCAAACAATATGGATCAACGCGAAGGTAATTCCTAATCCCACTAGTGGATCCGCCCAGGCATAGCCGAGCCATAACCCCACGGCACTAATGACGACTGCTAAGCTGACCAGTCCATCGACGCGGGCATGATAGCCATCGGCCACGAGGGCAGCACTCCCGATTTCGTTGCCGACTCGAATGCGAAAGAGGGCTACGGCTTCATTGCCAATAAACCCGATACCGGCTGCGATCGCAACGACCCCTAAATGTTCTAAAGCTTGAGGATGAATAAATCGCTGAATGGATTCATAGCCCGTGGCCACGGCGCTAGCCGCAATAATCAGAACAATCATCACTCCAGCTACATCTTCAACTCGGCCATAGCCATATTGAAATCGACGATTTGGGGATAGTCTTCCCAACCAAAAGGCAATGCCCAGCGGTAAGGCGCTAATAATATCGCCGACATTGTGGAGTAAATCAGCTAGGAGGGCCACACTACCGGACAGATAGACTGCTCCCAACTGGAGTAAGACTGTAGTCAGCAGTCCCGTCGTCGACCATTTAACCGCCCACAGGCCTCGCTCGGAACTGGCCACACTTGGATCGATCACGCCATGACTATGATTACAAGCGTCATGATTATGGTGGTGGGAGTGGCTATGAGCCGTTGTTTCTGCAGTCATAGATTTCTTTAACCATTATCGACTACAAGAAAGGGAAACCCTTTCGGATTTCCCTTTTCCAGCATTAGCAGGCGAAATCGATTACTCTGCAGCTTGCGGCAGCAGTTCCCGTTTTTCAGCCGAGGCAATCTTAACTTGCTGATCTTCGTCTACATCAACAATGGCCGTGTCGCCTTCCTTCACCCGACCAGAGAGAATCTCTTCGGCCAAGGTGTCCTCGAGCAGACGCATAATGGCTCGACGTAAGGGACGAGCCCCATAACTGGGATTGTAGCCCTCTTCCACCAATCGCTCCTTAAAGCGATCAGTGATATTCAAGGTGATGCTTTTCTCTTCCAAACGACTGAAGACTTCCTTCAGTAATAGTTCGGAAATTTCCTTCACTTCATCCTTAGTGAGCTGACGGAAGACGATGATTTCGTCGAGTCGGTTTAAGAATTCCGGTCGGAAATAGCCCTTCAGCTCTTCGTTGACCAAGGAGCGGATGCGATTGTATTGAGAATCCGCTTCGTCCTCAGCAAATTCAAAGCCGAGGCCGCCGCCACCCTTTTCAATCACCTTCGACCCAATATTTGAGGTCATGATCAACAGGGTGTTCTTGAAGTCGACGGTTCGTCCTTTGGCGTCGGTTAAGCGACCATCTTCCAGAATTTGCAGCAGCATATTGAAGACGTCGGGGTGAGCCTTTTCGATTTCGTCGAAGAGGACCACAGTGTAAGGACGTCGACGAACTGCCTCGGTTAGCTGACCGCCTTCGTTATAGCCCACGTAGCCAGGCGGCGAGCCAATCAACTTGGAGACCGTGTGTCGCTCCATATACTCGGACATATCCAAGCGAATCATGGCTTCTTCGGAGCCAAAGAAGTAAGTGGCCAGAGCCTTGGTCAGCTCAGTCTTACCGACTCCAGTTGGACCAGAGAAAATAAAGCTAGCAATCGGACGGTTAGGATTCTTGAGACCCACACGGGCCCGGCGAATCGCTCGAGAGATGGCACGAACCGCTTCATCCTGACCGATCAATCGCTGGTGTAGGGTATCTTCCATATGCAGCAGCTTCTCAGACTCAGATTCCGTCAGCTTGCTGACGGGAACCCCGGTCCAGGAAGCCACAATATGGGCAATATCCTCTTCCGTCACCTTGGGGGAATCGTCCTTGTTCTCCTCGCTCGACTTTTTGTTCTGAGCGATCGCTTTGATCTCGGATTTGATTTCCATCTCGCGGTCGCGCAGTTCACCGGCTTTGTCAAAGTCTTGGGAGCGAACGGCATCATCCTTATCTTTAAGAACTTTGCGTAGTTCCTTGTCCAATTCTTTGGCTGCTGGGGGAAGTTGAGAGTTAATTAACCGAACTCTAGAACCAGCTTCATCAATCAGGTCAATGGCCTTGTCAGGCAGATAGCGGTCGGAGATATAGCGATCCGAAAGCTTGGCTGCCGCTTCTAAAGACTCATCCAAAATGCTGAGTTTATGGTGCTGCTCATAGCGCTCGCGCAAGCCGTAAAGAATTTCGATGGTTTCTTCCACAGAAGGCTCACCCACCATCACCGGCTGGAAACGACGTTCCAGGGCGGCATCTCGCTCGATATGCTTGCGATACTCATCTAAAGTGGTGGCACCGATGCACTGGAGTTCACCCCGAGCCAACGCAGGCTTGAGGATATTCGCAGCATCAATAGCCCCTTCAGCAGCCCCTGCACCAATCAGGGTATGAACTTCGTCAATCACCAAAATCACGTTGGAGGCTTGGCGAATCTCATCCATGATTTTCTTGAGACGCTCTTCGAATTCCCCTCGATATTTGGTACCGGCAACCAGCAGACCAATATCCAAGGTGACCACGCGCTTCTCTTCTAGGATGTCGGGGATATCTCCATTGGCGATCCGCTGGGCGAGACCTTCTGCGATCGCAGTTTTACCCACGCCCGGTTCACCAATCAAGACTGGATTGTTCTTCGTCCGACGACCGAGAATCTGAATCACCCGCTCAATTTCTTTTTGGCGTCCCACAACGGGGTCTAGCTTGCCTTCAGAGGCAAGGTTGGTCAGGTTGGCGCCAAACTCATCTAAGGTTGGGGTCTTAGTACGTCCTTGACCACCGCCAGCAGAGACTTCTGCTGTTTCACCCAACATGCGGATGACTTGGGTGCGTACCTTAGCCAGGTCAACTCCAAGATTTTCTAGAACACGGGCGGCGACCCCTTCACCCTCACGGATGAGTCCTAACAGCAAGTGCTCCGTGCCAATGTAGTTGTGACCCAGCTGACGGGCCTCTTCTAACGACAACTCGAGAACGCGCTTGGCTCTGGGGGTAAAGGGAATCTCTACCGCAACAAATCCAGAACCGCGACCGATAATTTTTTCTACTTCAACGCGAGCATCTTTAAGGTTAACCCCCATGGATTTCAAAACTTTGGCGGCAACGCCAGTTCCTTCTCCAATGAGCCCCAAAAGAATTTGCTCTGTGCCGACAAAATTGTGCCCCAAGCGGCGGGCTTCCTCTTGAGCCAGCATGATGACTTTAATGGCTTTTTCTGTAAAGCGTTCAAACATGGCGTTTTCCCACAACCTGCTGCTTGCTGGTAAACCCAATTTTAGCACGATAGATCGGCTGAATTGGCGATTACATAAGGATTCTCACTGGATCGATGAGGAGCTTTCGCAAACGAAAAATCCTATTTTTGACCAAAACAGCTTTTTCCTTTGATCCATTGTAGATTTATCTTTCCAACAATTGGGTCAAAAATAATCAAACTGGGGTGTGGATATTACGAAATTACTTTAAGAGCTTGCCTTAGGTTCACCCCAGATTAGATTTAGACTTGTGCACCCCCATTGGGCGAGTCGATGCTCAGTATCTCGTTGCCATTCCTCAAGCGACTGCTGAAATTGGAGGGTCTGTAAACTTCCTTGCCATAGGATGAGGGCATCCTCACCATTGTCGTAGTAATGGGGCCGACGCCCAGCGGTTTTGAACCCCAACTTTTGGTACAGCTTCACGGCTGCCGAGTTGGCAACATTGACTTCTAACGTGGCTCGGTTGGCTTGCTCCATCCTGGCCAATGTTAAGAGTGACGTCAGTAAGGCTTGGCCCAGCCCTCGACCTTGATATTGAGGATGAATACCCAGCATCGTAATATGGGCTTCATCTTCGACTCGCCAGAGACAGCCGATACCGACTAAGGAAGGAAGGGACGCCGTTCCATCATCGGGGATGGTAGGATTGGAACCCTCCTGGTGCACTTTTAGTCCCACTAAAGTACTACTCAGCCGGTCTACTTCCTGCTGGTACCCTTGCAAGCTCCACCAGCCACCAAAAATTTGCAGATCTAAGGCCACTGCATCGGCTAAGTCTGGGGCCTGTAGAGGGCTAACCTCTACCAACATGAGTGGAGAATCCCTTCTGGCTGGACCTCATGGTTGCCCTTAGCCCTGCAACGGACGATAGGACTGCACATACTGGCCGATATATCGTTTCAGGTAGCTTTGCATAAAGGTTTGAATATAGGCCTTCATCTTAGGACGTAATGCAGGTTGCGATTGTAAGTTACTGATGGCGTTACCTAATTTCTGATAGGACTCTCGGCTGCTGGCATCTTTGGCAAGTTGAACGGCCTGGCGGAGACTAGCTAAGGCTTGTTCATCATTACCCGCTTGGAAGTAGGCAATCCCCCGACTGCCATACATATCTGCTAAAGCGACGTTGCCGGGCTGGATGCGAATCACTTGATCAAAATCAGAGATTGCGCCTTGGCTATCGCCCTGGGTGAGGCGAATCATGCCGCGGATGGTGTAGATATCACTACTGCCCGTGTTGATGCGAATGCCTTCATCAAAGTCTCGTAAAGCGCCGACCTCATCCCCCATTTGGAATCGCAGAATCCCTCGAACGCCGACGGCTTCTAGATATTTGGGGTTCAGCTGAATAGAGCGATTGAGATCCTGGAGGGCACCATCAAAATTGCCCAGCTGCCAACGGACAAACCCACGAAAATAGTGGACGGCATAGGCATCTTTGAACGAATCCTTGAGACTGAGCGCCTGGTCAAAATCGGATTGAGCGCCTGCCAAATCACTGCGATACCAGCGCACCACGCCCCGAGAGGCATAGCCGATCTCAGGTTTGAGACGGACCGCTTTCTCTACATCGGACTGAGCGCCGCGAATATTGCCCGTCACCACTCGATATAGTCCACGAATGCCATAGGCATCTGCTAACTGAGGATCAATCTGGATGGCTTGGTCTAAGTCTGCAAGTGCTCCTCTGCGATCGCCCTGCTGAAATTTGATCGTGGCTCGATCG
Organism: Acaryochloris marina MBIC11017; assembly: GCF_000018105.1. GTDB lineage: Bacteria > Cyanobacteriota > Cyanobacteriia > Thermosynechococcales > Thermosynechococcaceae > Acaryochloris > Acaryochloris marina. The sequence goes on along the minus strand of NC_009925.1, from coordinate 1,939,797 downwards.
CCATAGGCATTGGCATAATTGGGATTCAGGCTAATGGCTTGGTTCAGATCTCGCAAAGCACCTTGGGAATCTCCCCGTTGCAACTTATCAGTGGCCTGGAGGTAAAAATCTCCTGCCCTAGGTCCTTGGGGGACCGGCGGTCTTGGTGGGCGGGTAGGAGCTGTAGCGGGAATGGATGGGCTAGGCGTTGAGGATCCAGGGATTGAATCTAACTTCACCCCTATTTGAGGGGCCATCATTGAGAAGGTATCGATGGGAACCCCCAAGTTGGTGTCATTTTTGAAGTAGACATTGCCCTGTTGCTGAGCATCCGAGCGGCCATGAATGCCGACTAGGGCACCTTGGTCATTGAGGACGGGGCCACCACTCATGCCGGGTCGAGTGGAATTGTTATAAACCAGGGCATAACCATCGGCTAAGGGTTTCGATGAGTTGGCCGTGAGTCGTCCTTCTGTAAACCGATAAATGGATAAGTTAATGGCTTGGGTGGGTTGGGGAAATCCGGCCACATAGATGGGCTTTCCTTCTTGTACTTGGGTGGAGTTCCCCAGGTCGGCAACCTTATAGGTTTTATTGCTTTTAAATTTGAGAACCGCTAGATCAACACCCGGCAAGCGTTTAACGGTTTGGTAGTCTAATTTGTAGCGTTGATCGGTGGGGGTGACGACATCGTATTCATCGGGGGTGCCAACCACATGAAACGCCGTGAGGACCGTATAGGTATCGCCATTCCGATCGATAATGACCCCTGATCCAGGATTTTGACCATCAATGAGCACCGTGACTTGCTTGGCGATGCCACTAATTTGGTCAGGACTGAGGGCTTGGGCGGGATGAGGTGCAATCGCAACGGCTGCAACCCCCATAAACGCCACAGCTGGATACGTAAAACTTTTAAACACCATAATGCTGAAAGATCGCCACCAGACCATACTCTAGCACGGAGAAAAATAGACCACCGGATGTCTTTCAGCAGGGTTAAGGTGTCGTTTGATAGCCTAAAACAGCTGCAATCTTACCGCAGGCCACTCCTAAACTTTGGCTTTGGCTTTTTTGCGTTTTTTGGCCCGCTTTGCTTCAGCTTTGGCTGCCTTCTCAGCGGCAATTTTCTCTTGCTTCGCTTTCTCTGCTGCAGCCGCTAGCTTCTCTTGGTAGTACTGATAATCCCCTCGATAGAGAATCAATTCTCCCTCGTTGATTTCCACAATCTTAGTTGCGACTTGGGAGATGAAATATCGGTCATGGGACACAATCACGACCGTGCCGTCATAATCCTGTAGCGCTGCTTCTAGCATCTCTTTCGCGGGAATATCGAGGTGATTGGTGGGCTCATCCAGGATGAGTAAGTTGACGGGACTGAGCAACATCTTGGCTAGGGCCAGCCGAGCTTTTTCTCCTCCACTTAAGGCCTCCACTTGTTTGAAAGCAGTTTCACCACTGAAGAGAAAGCGGCCCAACAGCGTTCGGACCTCTTCGTTTTTCCAGTCAGGCACTTCATCATGAATGGTGTCCATCACGGTTTTTGACAGATCCAAAGCCTCAGCTTGATTTTGCTCAAAATACCCTGGAATAACGTTATGTTCTCCAAATTTGACGGTCCCTTCATCGGGGGGCTCCGTTCCCATTAGCATATGTAGAAGGGTGGATTTCCCAGCCCCATTCGGGCCTAAGATGGCCACCCGATCGCCCCGTTCCAGCAACAGATTGGCCCCTAGGAAAAGAATATCGTCTCCATAGGTTTTAACCATATCCTTGACGATGACGACTTCCCGACCACTTCGAGGAGCAGGAGGGAACTGAAACTTGAGGGTGCGGACGTCGGCAGTCGGGGCTTCTATGCGCTCGACTTTATTGAGCTGTTTTTCGCGACTTTTAGCCTGGGTACTGCGGGTGGCGCTGGCGCGAAACCGATCGACATAGGCCTGCTGTTTTTCAAGTTCTTTTTGCTGATGTTCAAAAGCACTGAGTTGGGCTGACTGCTGTTCTGTTTTCTGTTGGATGTAGGCAGAATAGTTGCCCAAATAAGAGGTCGCCACTCCCCGCTCGGTTTCGACAATGCGGTTACAGAGCCGATCCATAAAGGCCCGATCGTGGGACACAATGACCATGGGGGTCGTGAGTCCCTTTAAATAGGTTTCTAACCACTCAATGGTTTCTAGATCCAGATGGTTAGTCGGCTCGTCCAGTAGCAGAATGTCAGGGCTTTGCAGCAGGATTTTGCCTAAGCACATCCGCATCTGCCAACCGCCACTAAAAGCACTGACTAAACGGTCTCCATCTTCGGCGCTAAAGCCCATCTCCGGCAAGATTTTTTCAATGCGAGACTCGAGGCCGTAGCCATCTAAAGCCTCAAACTGGCGCTGTAGTCGATCCAGTTGATGGATTAAGTCGTCGAGGGTGTTTGGGGCAGCACTTTCCATTTGCTGTTGGACGTGGTGCTGTTGTTGCTGAACTTGGTTGGCTTCTGTAAAAACGGTCCAAAATTCTTCCCGTACCGTTCGACTCGTGACGACATCGAACTCCTGGTTGAGATAGGCAATATGTAGGCTGTTGGGACGAATGACTTCTCCTGAGGTTGGCTCAACTTCGCCAGCAATAATTTTGAGTTGAGTGGATTTACCCGCACCATTGACGCCCACTAAGCCGATCCGGTCGCCAGGCTTTAGCTCCCAATTCACATCCTTGAGGATTTCGCCCGTGGGGTAGACCTTACCAATATGTTCCAGTCTTAGCATTTAGAACTCCGATACCAACAGCAGGCTCACGGAATTCTCCCTTGACAATCCCGTATTTCAGCAACAAAAGTTCATTATAGTCTAGACTTCGTAACGAATTGCCTAGAGCAGGATTAAGTCTGGGTTTGTAAGTGGTGAATTAAGGCTTGAAGGCCTAAAGAGTAGCTCTGGGCACCGAATCCGCTAATTTGACCGATTACGATGGGAGCAATAAAGGAATGGTGTCGAAAGTCTTCGCGCCGATAAATATTACTGAGATGGACTTCGACGGCGGGAATCGCGACGGCCGCTAAAGCATCACGAATCGCAACACTAGTGTGGGTATAGGCAGCTGCATTGATGAGAATGCCGTTATGACAACCCAAGGCTTCCTGAATGGAATCGACTAGGTTGCCTTCATGGTTGGACTGATAAAATTCAATATTGCATTTCAGCGATTCTGCTAGAGATAGCAGTTGCTGATTAATTTTTTCTAGGGTGACTGAACCGTAAATACCAGGCTCACGCTGGCCGAGCAGATTTAGATTGGGACCGTGCAGGACCAGAATGCTAGGACGGCTCACAGAAAATTAGTTAAAAAAAGACTGGTTGGCCACAATATTCAGAACATGATGGTTATAAACACTGTGTAGCAGCAAGATGGATAAATTAGATGTTTAACGAATCAAAAATATGCTGATCAGTAATCAGCAGTGAAATAAGGCTAGCGTCGATCTCGAACAGGGATAGGGATCATCTCTAGTTCAGGCTCAACTTCCGGACCAACGAGAACTTCAACAAGCTTACGAGCAAAATTCTTGATTTTTTCGATGATTTTATCTAAATAGTCCATTGAGTAAATAATCCCTCGCAGTGACGTTGTAACGCATCAGAAAAACGTTATGATTGTTTTTACAGATGGTTATAAAACAAAAAATGTTATAACGTTTCTTTAACGTAGCATATTTACTGATTGATTGTGTGATCTCTGTAACCAAATTGCGTGGAAGCCCGGATGTATACGTTAGCAATTTTATGATTCGTCTGCCAGCAGTTGGCGACGTAAGCGATCAAGGGCGTGGGACGTACTCATTTGTCGAATCCAGTCCCTTCCTCTTAACGGACTAATCTGATATTCAAAGCTTTGAGTTCCTTGTGGCCCGGACAAACCGATATAAACCAGACCTACGGGTTTCGTTTCGGAGCCACCGTCTGGTCCCGCAATGCCAGTAATGCTAATGCCCCAGGTGCTATGGAGTTGAGATCGCACCCCTGCTGCCATCTGTTCTGCCACGATTGCACTTACGGCTCCGTATTGTTCGAGATCCGCTGCGTTAACCTTCAGCAAATCTCGTTTAGCGGCATTAGTGTAGGAAATCACCCCTCCCAAAAAATAGGTTGAACTGCCCGATACACCCGTGATTCGTTGTCCTAGACCTCCGCCTGTACAGGATTCGGCTACGGCTAAGGTTTCTCCTCTTTGTTGCAGGAGTTTGCCAACCACGGATTCCAACGTTTCATCATCGCCCCCAAAGCAGTGCAGTCCGCAAATCTGCCGAATTTGTTGTTCGATGGGAGCAATAACTTGATGGGCGGTCTCTTGGGAGGTGGCGCGGGTGGAAATTCGTAATCGAGCCTGTCCTTTGCTGGCGTAGGGGGCAACCGTGGGATTGGTTAAGGCCAAGAGGGGAGCAACCTGGTCCGCAAGAGTGGATTCGGGAATCCCCCAAAACCGCAGAACTCGACTATAAATTTGGGCGGTTACCCAGCCAGTGGATTGTAGATAGGGCACGGCGGTTTCCTGCCACATCCGATGAAACTCTTTGGGTACACCGGGAAAGGTAAAAATGGTTAGCTCGGGGCGTGGATGCCAAATGATACCTGGGGCACTGCCGATGGGATTTGGAAGGATTTGAGCGCCGTCAGGGAGTAGAGCTTGTTTGTCATTGGAAGGACTCGGCACTCGGTTGCGCTGGGCAAACTTACGGGCAATGTCTTCCAAAATTTCGGGATGGTTGACCAGTGGAGCTTGGAAGAAATCAGCCAATGTTTCTGTGGTCAGGTCATCGGGGGTGGGACCTAGCCCTCCTGTAAAGATCAGGAGTTGAGACCGTTGACAGGCGAGTGCGATCGCACGTTTGATGCGAGTGGGGTTATCTCCCACCACGGTCTGATGAAAATGAGCGATACCCAATCGAGCCAATTCCTGCCCCAAAAACTGAGCATTTGAGTTCAGTACTTCTCCAAGGAGAAGCTCTGTCCCCACGCAAATGACCTCAGCACTTCGGCTCATACCCTTTTATCTCGTTGACTTATCCTCAATACTGTATCGTTACTTCTAGCGTAAATGGGGCGAGCTGTCTCGGTTTGGGTGCCAATTGGGTCAATTAAGGCCATTGTGTTTACTGATACCCAATCTAAAGCCACGGCTTTAGATTGGCCGATTACCAACTTCGACTCTGCTCCAGTCCATTACCGTCTGCAGAAAGAATCGGATTTATAGATGATTAGGGAAATGTTTGTGGAACGCCGATGGGTTGGGTGAGTCGTTGACGCTTTTACATTAAGTGCGGGGCTCTTGCAACCGCTGCCAAGCTCGCCAGATGGCGTAACACAGAAGTAACGTTGCGCCTAGAGCATAGGCATTACCTGCTGGGATGCCCGCGATGGCAATGGCTAAGCTACCGACCCAAAACACAATGGCATAGATCAGGAGAACACTACGTCGCTGAGAAAGTCCTGCATCTAGAAGGCGATGGTGAAGGTGGCCTTTATCGGCACTAAACGGGGACTTACCCCGACGTAACCGATTGAGGACTACCGTAGATGTATCAAAGATGGGGACTGCCAAAATCACAAAGGGTAAGACAACCGCGACGGTCGTTACCGTTTTCACTAAGCCAATAACGCCAATTCCTGCCAGGGTAAACCCTAAAAAATAAGCACCGCCATCTCCCATAAAGATTTGGGCAGGGTTGAAATTGTAGCGGAGAAAACCTAAGGCTCCCCCAGCGAGGGCTGCCGCTAATAAGGCTGCTGCCGGTTGGTCAATAAACAAGCTGACTACCAACATCACGACCGCTGAAATGCCTGAAATGCCAGCCGCTAAGCCGTCTAAGCCATCCATGAAATTGACAGCATTGGCCATGCCGACTAACCACACTAAGGTGAGGGGCAGGCTGAACCACTCAATATTAATCAGTCCAAGGTCAGAAAACGGCAGGGTGACAAAGTCGATACGTACCCCCACGCCCCAGGCCATTCCGGCCACCGCAAACTGCATCAATAGCCGCGACCATGGCGTTAAGGTAAATAAGTCATCGGCCAGACCAATCAAGAAATATAGTATGCCGCCAATAACCACCCCCCAAACTTCGGATGCTGAGGCGGGCGGTAGGTCGCCAAATCCACCGGAAATGGCAACAATCAGTAGGGCAATTTGGGTCCCCATGAAAATTGAAATCCCCCCCAAACGCACCATTGGACGCTTGTGGACTTTACGGGGGTTGGGCATGTCTACATAGCCACTCTTTAAGCCAATCTTTTTAACGATTGGTGTACTCCAGAGGACCACAAGGGCAGCCACAAGAAAGGCAACCAGATGATAAGGCATCCGAGATCCTGCTACGTAAAGAAAATTGAGCAAACCATGCAGAATAGAAAACAGTCTTAATGAACTGTCACAATGACATCATGCATGAGGAATGGGGATTAACACAAGCTACGTTGCCAAACCAAGGGAGATCCTGGCTAAGTTAAAGCGGGCACAGGACTGGTGAGATGAGGATAGAGGGGGAATCGTGAACAAAGATTGGCAACCCGCTGGCGGCAGTCTTCTGTTACAGCAGCATCTTCAGGTTTTAGCAGGCAATCCGCAATGATATTGGCTATCTCGGTAAATTCTGCTGTTCCCATGCCCCGAGTCGTCATGGCAGGAGATCCTAACCGGAGTCCACTCGTGACAAATGGAGATTCAGGATCGAAGGGAACGGTGTTTTTGTTGGCTGTGATATTGACTTGACTGACTCGCTGGTCGGCCTGCTTTCCGGTCATACCAATAGATCGTAAATCAACCAGTAAGAGGTGATTATCCGTACCGTTAGAAACGATTTTGAAGCCGCGCTCTTGCAGTTGTTGGGCTAAGGTTTGGGCATTCTCAACCACATGACCACAATAATCTCTGAAATCAGGCTTGAGGGCTTCGCCGAAGGCCACGGCTTTAGCCGCAATGACATGTTCTAGCGGTCCGCCTTGGGTACCCGGGAAAACGGATTTATCAAACTTTTTACCCAGCTCAAGATCCTTGGTCATGATCAGGCCGCCTCGGGGACCTCGGAGGGTTTTGTGCGTGGTGGTGGTGACCACGTCGCAGAAGGGGAGTGGATTGGGATGATGCCCTGAGGCGACTAAGCCAGCAATATGGGCAATGTCTGCCATTAAATAGGCATCGATCTCATCAGCGATGGCCCGAAACTTCTCAAAATCAATGATGCGAGGATAGGCAGAGTATCCACAGACAATCATTTTGGGACGATGCTTAAGGGCTAGCTCGCGAATCGTATCGTAGTTGAGTTGTTCTGAATTTGGATCGACACCGTACTGGACGACATTGAACCATTTCCCTGAGACATTCACTGGAGAGCCATGGGTTAAGTGACCCCCATGGGACAAATCCATGCCCATAAAGGTATCGCCTGGCTGCAGCAAGGTGAGAAAGACGGCAAAGTTTGCCTGAGCACCAGAGTGAGGCTGGACATTTACATGGGCTGCACCAAATAGTTCTTTGGCTCGATCAATAGCGAGCTGTTCGGCCGCATCGATATATTCACAGCCACCGTAATACCGCTTGCCAGGTAGCCCTTCTGCATACTTATTGGTTAGGACCGACCCTTGCGCGGCCAAGACTGCTGCTGAGGTGAAGTTCTCGCTGGCAATCAGCTCTAAATGATCGCGCTGGCGTTGTAATTCCTGCTGTAGTATCCCTGCGATCGCAGGATCGGTTTCTGTCAAAATATCTAAGCTAGTTTGCATGGCACAGCCTATCCTTTTCCAGTGTCAACAAAGCTACGATCGAACAGCATCAATCCATTGAATAGGTCTTGTGCTGCGTATTTTTCTTGCTTTCCCAACGGATAACAACGATCTTTAAAGTAATCATCTTAACGCCTATAAGCGTCCTTAACACCTCGGTTCAAGGTGACTATAGGCTGAGGAAAATGACAGACTCTGCTCACCCTTTTGCGTAATTCTTAACAGCTCACAGCAGACAACTCCCAGATGAGTCGCCTAAAATAGTGCTAGAGCTGATCCAAGTGTCTGGAGGTTGATAATGTTAGTCATCCTAACTGAAGATCAATTACTCTCGCCTCAAGTCGTTTGTCAGTCTTGCTTGTTGGCCAATCGCCAGGGCCAACCCCGATGGCACCAAAATAAATTGTGCTGTGGTCACTTATTAGAACAAATTTCAGAAACTGAGTTACAGCCGAAGCAATACCAGTGCCAAATGGGATTTCGAGTGGCTGAAGTGGAAGGATAGGGAGGCAGCTTTGCTGCAGGTAGACCCACCCTACCGCTGTTGCTGGATGTTCAAGGACTTAATATCAGGGGAACTCAGCGATTGGGGACTATCCCTTATAGTGAGTGAAGATTATCCATAATCCACAGTTGAAAGAGGGGCTTGTATGGCTTGGCGTGGAGCAACAACAACACAAGAGCGGCTTCAGTCCTGTTTACCGTTTCTAGTACCTTTGTTGAATACGTACCCATTTGGCATTTTTTTATTCGGTCAATTTCCCTTGTTAGGAGTGTTGTTTTACCCTATAGGATTGCTCATGCCCATTTATCACATGGGAGGTGGAGGATTGGCTATTGTACCGCTATTGGTTTTTATGGGCCTATACGCTGGTGTTGTTAGGAATAACCGTATCCGTCACCTCATCCGCTACAACGCTATGCAGGCAATCATGCTCGGTATTTCTTTATCTCTGATCTTGTGGATTCTGCGGTTAGTGGGGATTTTGGGTAGTGCATTTAGCAGCGCGACTCCAGGAGGCGGGCTATTTGTCATGGTACTGTTCAATGTTTTATTTCTAGGAACCTTAGGTATAGTGGTGTTCTCAGTTGTGCAATCGTTGCGCGGACATCATGCTGAAGTGCCTTTGCTTTCTGATGCAGCTTATGCCCAAACCCGTGATTAGTCTCTGGCTATGGTTCTAGCCAATTGTTAGGTCTTTTGTAGCGTCTCCCAAAACAGGAATGGAGATACGTTACATTGATGAAACGGTATGAATCCATAATTTGGGAGACGATGCAATGAGTTGGGATGATTCAACCCCTTGGTCCGAACGAGTGTTCGGTGCGCTGCCTTATTTACTGCCTTTGATGGATGCGATTGTCTATGGCGATGGCCAGTACATTATGCGCCAATTCCCAACGATTACTAGCATTGGCCTATTGCCTATCATTCCGTTTGTGCAAATCTATGCCCAATTTATTCGGCTGATTCCGTTTGCTGGCTTGATCCTATTTATGGGATTGTTTTTTGCTGTTGTTCGGAATGAAAATATAAGCCGTTTTATTCGCTTTAATGTGTTGCAGGCGATTTTGCTCGATCTCATATTAATGGTGTGCAATTTGGTATTACCGATTATTAGTCAGGGAATTCAGCTTGAATTGTTGACTGAAACGCTATTTAACACTATTTTCTTGGGTATTTTCGCAACGTTTGCTTACAGTGTATTTAAAACTGTTCAAGGCCAATATGCTGAGATTCCCGCGATTTCAAATGCGGTCAATATGCAGATCTAAATCGTTGCGTGATCTAACGCTGGAGAAAGAAATATGGTGGACGGCTTCTATGTGGTGCGTGCGTCCTTTTAGGGCACACTAACTATATCTGCATATCGCTGAGATCTTGATTCCATGTATTTGGATGAGATGGATTTCTACTTACATCAATAGCCATGTGCGGTAGCTTCGGTTTTTTATCTGTGATTTCAAAACACTATCGTGGTGGATCAAGAAACTCTGTCAGTGGGATGTTCTGGGTGTCTGAGTACGCCTGAACTGCAGTTTGACTTCACAATGGCGTTTCAGCCCATTGTGAACCTGGGGAACGGCACTATTTTTGCGCAAGAAGCCCTAGTTCGTGGTCTTAATAATGAGTCGGCGGCGAGCATTCTTAGCCAGGTGACCGATCAAAGTCGATATCGTTTTGACCAAGCCTGCCGAGTTCGGGCGATTCAGCTAGCGGCTGAGCTGGGAATCCAGTCAATGGTCAGTATCAATTTTCTCCCGAATGCCGTTTATCAGCCCGATCTTTGTATTCGTACTACGATCGAAACGGCTAAACAATGCAATTTTCCGTTGAACAAAATTCTGTTTGAGTTAACGGAAGTTGAGAAGGTGAAGGACTATGCTCATGTCCGCGCCATCATTGAGCATTACCAAAAATTAGGATTTAAAACGGCATTAGATGACTTTGGAGCTGGCTATTCTGGCTTGAACTTTTTAGCTGATTTTCAGCCGGATTTTATTAAGCTGGATATGGCGTTAATCCGTAATATTGACCAAGATAAAGGTCGGCAAGCCATTGTCAGAGGGATTATTCAAGTCTGTCGTGAGCTAGCGATTGAGCCTATTGCAGAGGGTATAGAGACCGAAGCGGAATTGGCTGTTCTCAAGCAAATGGATATTCAGCTATTTCAAGGCTATTATTTTGCCAAACCTAGTTTCAGGTCGATTACCACTCATTTAAATCTGTCTCCTGGTTAGGGGTTGCCTGAAAAATTCCTTGGTGCCAGATAGGTAAAAGATGGTTTTTGCCAGGGCATTGAATGTTAGAATTCTAGATCCTTGCTTCTTAAAGAGTTGGATCGTGCGTGGCTCCCTGTGAGCACTGCCAGCTAGCTTGAAGAAGCCTCAAGCCCATAAGGAGAAAATTGAATGACTGCTTACGAGACCATGTATATTCTGCGCCCAGACTTAGGCGAAGAGCAGTTGGATCAGGCGATTAATAAATACCAAGACCTGCTGAAAGAACAAGGGGTTGAGGACATTGATACTCAACACCGTGGCAAGCGTCGATTGGCATACGAGATCCAGAATTTCCGTGAAGGCGTCTATATCCAGATGAACTACAACGGTCAGGGTCATGCGATCGCAAAATTAGAACGTGAAATGCGTATCAGTGAACAGGTGATTCGCTACCTGACTCTTAAGCATGAAGGTCCTGCCGCCAACGCAGACGAAGACGAGTCTGATTCAGAATAATCGTGGTTAGCAAAACCTGACCCCGAGTATTGTGCTAGAAGACGCTTCCTAACGAAGGCGACGATAGTGCAAAAACAATTCGTTCTCAACTTGCTTAACAGAAAGCAGCTCTAACCCAGGTGCATCCTGCTGTAGCCAGCCTTGACCCGCCACAGGGGTAGGAGTGGACGCTCCGCCAATCAAGAGGGGGCAAACGGTTAGGTGAAGTTCGTCGATTAGATCTTCTGCTAAAAGGGCGGCCACAATTTGGCCGCCCCCAAGCACCGCTATTTTGTGAATGCCTAAGGCAGGCATTGACGCCAATGTCTGCCCCCAATCAATGGATTGGGCTTCTGTTCCATAGGTGAAAATTTGCTCGAAATGGGAGGTCCCTTGCCAGGATTGGCCACCGGCCTGGGTCGTCACTAGCCAATGGGGGACGGCTTGTTGGAAGAATTTGAGGTTGGGGTCTAAATCCCCCGACCGCGTACAGACAATTTGGGCAGGCTGCTCGGGCTGGCCTCGCTCTAAACGGGCATTAATGAGATCTTGGGTCACCACTCGCATAGCGGTTTCCCCGGCTTTGAGGGTGGCCGATCCAAAAAGTATGCCATCAGCAGCCGCAACTTGTCGCTCTAAATGGGCATAATCTTCATCAGACCCAAACTCAGGGGGAGAATGTTGGGCATCGGCAATTTTGCCGTCTGCACTCATCGCCAAAACAACGGTTGTTGTGGGTCTCTGGAGAGGTGTTTCGGCCATACAGTTCAGTCTTGTCGTCCAATATAAACAAGCTATTCTCTTAGGGTAGCGTGATCAACTAAACCTGAATAGGGAGCTGCTATCCTTGCCCAAGTTCGTTTCTAAAGCTCAACCGCCTTTAGCATTTATTCCGCAACGTCTCACGCCTTGGGTGATCGAAACTGTCCGATTTTTGTTACCAGTCTGGATGCCCTGGAAACTCTCTGTGACGTCTGTCGAGGCCGAAAACTTAGAGGTTTTAGTCAAGCTGTACCAGGAATTCCAAGCCGGTAATACTCGGTTCTTGATGGCCTTCCGGCATCCGAGTACCAAAGATCCCTTTGCCATGTCTTATATGCTGTGGCGGCTCGTCCCCAAGGAAGCGCGCAAATCGGGTATTCGGTTTAAAAGACCCACCTACAGCCACTTTATGTATGACCGTGGTATTCCTTTGTGGGCAGGGGAATTTGTGTCTTGGTTATTCCCGAGATTGGGAGGGACGCCGATTCTGAGGGGGAAAGCCGATCGGGTAGGCTTGCGAGCAGCCCGGGACATCTTTGCCAATAGTCCTTATCCCATTGCCATCGCTCCAGAAGGAGGTACCAACGAACATAATGAGTTGGTGAGTCCGCTAGAGCCAGGGGTCGCCCAAATGGGCTTTTGGTGTATCGAAGATCTACTAAAAGCAAACCGGTCGGAATCGGTTTATATTGTGCCGTTACGGATTCGGTATCGGTATGTTTCTCCGCCTTGGAAAGCGATCAAGGATTTACTTGGGCAGCTAGAAGCTCAAATGGAGTTGACTGCCGAAGTGACACCCTCCGGCCTACTTGAGGATCCTGAAAAAGATGCTTTATATGGTCGAGTTCTGCGCTTGGGTGAGTGCTTGTTGGCTGAAATGGATCGGTTTTATAGCAAGTACTATCATCTGCCTCGGCCCGTGGTGGACCCATTGCCCTATGATCCGCCTGATCGCAATGCCAAACTGGCCTTTCAACTCAAGCAACAATTAGATATTGCCCTGCAGGCTGCTGAATCTTATTTCGGCATCACGGCCAAAGGGGAGATCGTGGATCGCTGTCGACGTCTCGAACAGGCGAGTTTTGATCGCATCTATCGGCAAGACTTGGAGCAGCTAACCCCCTTGGAGCATGGCATGGCGGATTGGTTAGCCCAAGAGGCAAGCCTCCGCATCGGACATATGCGCATGGTTGAGCGACTCACAATGGTGAGTGGTAACTATATTTTGGAGAAACCGACGGGGGATCGATTTGCCGAGATTGTGCTGATTATGTGGAAAATCATGACCTTCATGCAGGGAGGCGATTCCCATTCACCACCACAGCTCGGTGCCCAATCCTTGAAGCTGACCATTAGCGATCCCATATCAGTGACGGACCTGTGGCCCACCTATAGTGCCAACCGCAAGGGAGCCAAGAAAGCCGTGGATGAATTGACTCAATCTATTCAGACAGCCCTGGAAGATTTGAACGCGATCGAACCATAGCTCTTAACTAATTTGCCCTTGTCAACTGTAACGGACCGTCCGACACTGGAGTGTGGAGGCGATAGGCAGTGAAGGTGTCATTTAAAGTATGAATAGAGTTCTAGCAATTGTTTTGGGTGGTGGTGCTGGTACACGCCTATATCCTCTTACCAAGCAGCGTGCAAAGCCTGCGGTGTCTTTAGCAGGTAAGTATCGCCTCATTGATATTCCGATGAGTAACTGTATCAATTCGGAAATCAACAAAATTTATGTGATGACGCAGTTTAACTCTGCGTCTTTGAATCGCCACATTTCCCAAACCTATCATTTCTCCAGCTTTAGCGATGGTTTTGCTGAGGTGCTGGCTGCTCAACAAACCCCTGAAAATCCCAATTGGTTCCAGGGCACAGCAGATGCGGTTCGCCAATATATGTGGATGTTCGCTGAACAGCGAGATGTGGATGAAATCCTGATTTTGTCCGGGGATCATCTGTACCGCATGGATTACAGCGTCTTTATTGAGCGCCATCGGAGTACGAATGCAGATATTACCCTGTCTGTACTACCCATTGATGCCTATCGTGCCCCTGCGTTTGGCTTGATGAAAATTGATGAGTCGTCGGGGCGTGTGGTTGATTTTAGTGAGAAGCCCCAAGGCGAAGAACTGGAGCGGATGAAGGTGGATACCACCACCCTCGGACTGACTCCAGAAGAAGCCCAAGAGAAGCCGTTTATTGCCTCGATGGGCATCTATGTCTTTAAGAAAGATGTCTTGATCGATCTGCTCAAGAATTCCCCAGATTCCACCGACTTCGGTAAGGAGATTATCCCTAGTTCAGCGAAGGACTATAATGTCCAAGCCTATCTTTTCAATGATTATTGGGAAGATATTGGGACAATTGAAGCGTTTTATGAAGCGAACTTAGCGTTAACCCGCCAGCCTCAGCCTCCCTTTAGTTTTTATGACGAAAAATCGCCTATTTATACCCGCTCTCGCTACTTGCCTCCTACCAAGCAGCTCGATTGCCATGTGACGGAATCGATGATTGCGGAAGGCTGCATTATCAAAAATTGCCAGATTAATCGCTCGGTATTGGGCGTGCGATCGCGGGTTGAATCTGGCTGCACCCTAGATAATGCTTTGGTGATGGGGGCTGACTATTATCAGCCCTTTGCGGAGCGGGCCTCAGGCATGGGCGATACGAGTATCCCCATCGGCATTGGTGAGAATACAAAGATTAGTCGCGCCATTATTGATAAAAATGCCCGGATTGGCCGCAACGTCAAGATTGTTAATAAAGACAATGTTGAGGAATCCAACCAAGAAGAGCATGGCTTTTACATCCGCAGCGGTATTGTTGTGGTGCTGAAAAATGCTGAGATTCCCGATAACACGATTATTTAGACTTTGGCTCGACTCGCCGTTGAAATAAATAACGGTACACCGGCAACCCTTCTGATAAGGTCAACTTTTCCCGCTCAGTTGCAGCGGGAAACGGGCTTTCTGTGAGCCAATGGTGGGGCGGCGTTGTGCCTGTAAAGGCAGGATGTTCGGTGATGCGATCGCACATATCAATCGCCACCTCCAATACATCCGACTGGATCAGCAATAACCCTTCTGGCTTAAGGCAAATGGCGAGTTCATTCACTAACTGGGGTTGGACGACGCGCCGTTTTTGATGGCGACGCTTAAACCAAGGGTCAGGAAATTGGATCGTCACACCCGTAACCGATTGAGCACCCACCAGGGAATCGAGGGACGTATTGATGTTGCCGAACAGAAAATGGAGATTGGTGAGCTGTAAGGCATCACGGCGCTTCAGGGCAGATTCAACCATGGGCCGCCGAATTTCGACGCCTAAGAAATTATGGTAAGGGTGCAGTTGAGCCATCTCTAGTAAAAACTGCCCACGGGCACAGCCAATATCTAAGTAAAGGGGCTGCTCTGGTTGGGCGAAGATTTCAGGCCAATCCGGGGGTGCGATCGCATGTTGGAATTTTTTGCTCAGGGGGTTAACGTGCTGACGAACTCGAACACCCATACTGTGAGGACAACGATAGAAACGACAATGCACCCAAGCGATAACACTTGAGTTAATTAAAAAACGGGCCAGGAGGGATTCGAACCCCCGACACCGTGGTCCGAAGCCACGTGCTCTAGTCCACTGAGCTACAAGCCCTAAAGCGTATTTATGTTAGCAGAGATTCTCCAGCTCTGAAACAAGATTAGGTTGTTTGCAGATTTAACCCTCTTTTATCACTTTAGACAGATAAAAAATAGACTATTCTCAGTTTCTATTTTTCTAATGAGTGATGTCAGCTTCAAGAAGTCCAGAACCAACCATTGGCTTTGTTGATGAGTACTGCCAACTATTTGCAGAGTTATTTCCCCAAGTCCGCAGTTATGAAGCCTTCAAGCATCTCCATCTGGGGATGATTAGTGATATCAAACGTAAATCATTGCCCGCCATTGCAAGAGCAGTGGGCTTGGAGAACCATCAAAGCCTGCATCATTTTCTGAGTGAATCACCTTGGGTAGCGTCACATTTGTCTGACAAGAGATTGGACATCATCTTGAAAATACTGGATGGGCGCAGGTTAATTCTATTGATCGATGAGACGGGCGATTGCAAAAAAGGCAAGAGTACCGACTATGTGAAACGGCAGTATATCGGCAATGTGGGCAAGAAAGAGAATGGCATCGTCGCAGTCACTGCCTACGGGCTGTTTCAAGGGATGATTTTGCCTTTGTCCTTTGAAGTGTACAAACCCCGAGAACGTCTTAAAGAGGAGGATGAGTATCTCAGCAAACCCCAAATTGCTGCTGGAATGATCCGACAGTTGCAAGGGATGGGCTTTTGCTTTGAGCTCGTCCTGGCTGACAGCTTGTATGGGGAAGCTCAAACAAACTTTGTGAATGTCTTAGAGGAGTTAAAGCTGCCCTATATCCTAGCGATTCGTAGCAATCATGCGGTGTGGTTACCCGCAGAACAAGCAGTCTTTGCCGAACCGTGGCAGTCATTTGAACGAACCTTCAGCAATGGCACCACTGAAACTCGTTACAGGCAAGAGATCATTTATGGCCAGCGACACCACCAGAAGCGCTATTGGCTATTAACCACGGACCCCCAAACGCTACCAGAGAACTCAACCTCTTATGTCATGGCAGCGGCACCCGAGATCAAGCTGGATGAAATTGGGGATTGCTATGGCTTCAGAACTTGGATTGAGTATGGTCTCAAACAGTCTAAAGATACCTTGGGTTGGGCTGATTTTCGCATGACGCACTACGAACAAATTGAAAAGTGGTGGGAGATAGTGATGAGCGCTTTCTTGATGGTGAGTTTGTTCGCTGATGTCTTCAATGACTCTTGTCCAGTGGCACATCAACACTTTGCGCAGCATCCTTGGTGGGATAACCAAAACGGGTGGAAGAATCTGCTCAATAATGTGCGCTTGATCATTCAACCGTTAATCAGTTGGAATCTTCTAAAGCGCTGGTTAGAAGTCTTTCCCAGCCGTGCTTTGAAAAAGGGGTTTGAGCAACTCACATCAAAGATGGAGGCATTTTGCTGTCCACTGGTGAGGAAATTGCTCAAGCATCCTGATTTTCTCTCTGTCTAAAGTGATAAAAGAGGGTTAAAGGTTCAGCCACTATGTCTTGGGCCCAGCGACAGGGAGAGAAATACTGCATTGCACTCACTCATGGCTGCTTTTGGCCTCAGGGGCTGGGATGGCTAAATTATAGGAAGGGTATGATGGGAGGGATATACCTGAATTCTGCTGTTTTGAGCATTATGGGCAATCTTAAAGAAATTGAAACTGCCGTGAGTCAATTATCTGCAGACGACCTCACTGCCTTTCGGGTCTGGTTTGCAGAGTTCGATGCGAAAAGATGGGATCAGCAATTTGAAGAAGACGTTGCTGCAGGCCGACTTAATAAACTAGCAGAGCGAGCACGCCAGCAGCTTAAAGACGGGAATTGCACTGATCTGTGAGACATTGTGCGACCCCTGATTTCTGGTATCACTATCGACGCCTACCTGATGAAATTCAAAATTTAGCTGATCGGAGTTATGAGCTGCTCAAACAAGATTCTCGGTATCCATCCCTGCATTTCAAAAAAGTAGGACCGTTCTGGTCCGTTCGGATTGGCTTGCATTACCGTGCTTTGGCTATAGAAGAAGATCAGAATATCCTATGGTTCTGGATTGGAACGCATGCTGAATATGACCAACTGTTACGGGGTGGGTAAGGTTTAGGGAATCAGCAGCTGTGAGTGACGAGGGTGAGATATGGATATATCTGATCGGTTTAGGGGGTGTTTACTAGGGCTGGCGGTTGGCGATGCAGTTGGTACCACTGTAGAGTTTCAACCCCGAGGGACTTTTGCACCTGTCACCGATATGGTGGGCGGTGGTCCGTTTTATCTAGAGCCGGGACAATGGACGGACGATACCTCTATGGCGTTATGTCTAGCCACGAGTCTGGTTGAAAAGGGACAGTTTGATGCGGCGGATCAAATGAATCGCTATTGTGACTGGTATGAGAATGGCTATCTCAGCAGTACGGGCACCTGTTTTGATATAGGCAATACGGTCACACAAGCTTTAAACCAATACAAGAAGACGGGGAACCCGTTTAGTGGTTCTACACATCCCAAATCGTCTGGAAATGGCTGCTTGATGCGGTTAGCCCCGGTTCCCATGTTCTGTCACCCAGATCGCGATCGCACCGTGTATTTTTCTGGCGAAAGTTCGCGCACCACGCACGGGGCGACGGAATGTGTTGAGGCCAGTCGCTTGTTTGGCGAGATGCTTTTTCACGCTTTATCGGGGGCTAATAAAACTGAAATCCTTGAAAAAAATCAGTTAGACCGGTTAACTTCTCCTTCGATACGAGCTATCGCTAAGGGAGAATTTAAACATAAAACAGTCACGGAGATTCGCGGTTCAGGCTATGTCGTCAAAAGTCTAGAGGCTGCTCTATGGTGCTTCTGGACCTCAGAGACCTTTGAACAGGCGGTTCTGAAAGCCACTAATCTTGGAGATGATGCGGATACTACGGCTGCAATCTGTGGTCAATTGGCAGGTGCATTCTACGGAGTCCAAGGTATTCCACGCTATTGGCTAGAAAGGCTAACCATGAAGGAAGAGATTGTCACCCTGGCAGATCAGCTCTATGCTGCAATCTAAAAGTTACCTTTTTCAGGATTACAGAATCAAAGATGCAATATTAGGATTGCTCACAAGTCCTTGCTGCTATGCATTGCAAACTTGATCTTTGCAATGCATAGCAGTAGAAGAGTGTGTGGAATGAGTTGCCAAGGAATCCGTGCAAGTAAATTCAAGCAGATTGCCTTTCTATGGAGCCCGACTTAGAGGTTTAGCTAGTTCAAGGCTAGGCTGGCTTGTTTGGGGCATATCAGGAAAGCCTTAGAAACGGCATTATGTTGGGTGATGCAGTATCTGATTAAAATAGGCTCTCTCTATTCAGAAATTCACGGGCGAGCTGGTTATTACTTGTTTGTTGGCTTATGACAATCTGATGACCTTGTTCTGGCGAGAGGGGTTCGGGGCTATCCATAAAGTCGGGGAATTGACGCAAAAGGTTGATTGCAGTGCGATGGACATACCGATGCATGGCCAGCTTGCGGGTCCATGGCCAGCGATTTGCGTGCCGAATCAACTCAATATAACGCCACGGTAACCGCTGGTTGACACGAGAGGTTGGGCGTGAAAAAGCGTCCGATAAGGGTATATCCATAATTGACAGAAAGCTTTCAAATAAGCCTTTAGCTGTATCTTCGTCATAGCTTCTTATCGTTAAAGCATGCTTACCAAAAATGGATGCGTAACGGTTCGCAAATTCAAAGTAATCCATTGCTGGATCTAAATCTTGAATTTTTGTCGGAGCTGCGACAAAACCAATCTTGATCCGATGGGCATAGGTTGATCTCAAGAAAGAATCTTGTTGGCGAAAGTACAGAATGACGCGTATTTCATGGCCTTGAAATGCATCTCGGACGCCTTTCAGGTGATCTTCCGATAATTTGATCCGACTTAGCATTTCTGAAGACAACAAGATAGTGTGACAATTTCGATCCTGTGCTTCTTGTTGAATCTTGTGGAGTTTAGCTTGATCCAAAGGCACCATATTCTCAACCAAAGGACGAAATAGAGGGTGATGGTAGTTGCCTTTTGGATCTCGTCCGATTTGCGGATAAAGTACACCATATTCTTCTGCAAGCAGCTCGTCATTGAGCGCTAGAAAAGCTTGTATGGCAGACGTACCAGACTTATGACGACCGACGTGTAAAAGTACTTTTGGAAGCGTTGCGCTATTTTTCAAGGAATTGTTGCGTTCTAGACTCATACGTGATTCTGTCCTTCGTCGATGACTGAGACTATCGATATTGTTTTCCAACTAGGATTCTCTGTCAGACTGCTACGTAACATTTTGCTGACTGTTTGTGAAAAATCTGGGAATTGTATTCTAAAAAGGTAATCAATCCTTGTCTTGCTTGAGTAAGAGCATTATGGTTTCTTCGCCTTCTCATGCTGCCACCACTATTCGTCCAGATATCCAGCACCTAGACTTGGTGTCTTGGCGGCGGCATCTGCATCAATATCCAGAACTTGGATTCAAAGAACATCTCACTGCTGAATTTGTAGCCCAACGCTTAACAGAATGGGGCATTGAGCATCAAACTGCCATTGCTGAAACGGGCATTATGGCTACCATCATTGGAGAGCAACCGGGGCCAGTGTTAGCCATTCGGGCAGATATGGATGCCTTACCCATTCAGGAAGAGAATACGGTTTCCTATCGGTCACGCCATGATGGAGTGATGCATGCCTGTGGTCATGATGGGCATACGGCCATTGCCCTAGGAACCGCTCGCTACTTATCTCAGCATCGCCAGGACTTTGCCGGTACGGTCAAGATCATTTTCCAGCCTGCGGAAGAGTCTCCCGGTGGGGCCAAGCCCATGATTGAAGCAGGGGTTCTGCAAAACCCACAAGTGGACGCCATTATTGGCCTCCACTTATGGAATAACCTTCCCCTCGGTACGGTGGGCATAAAATCGGGTCCACTGATGGCTGCCGTGGATTTATTTGAATGCAAGATTCAGGGCAAGGGGGGCCATGGAGCTATGCCCCATCAAACCACTGATGCAGTGGTGATTAGTGCTCAAATCGTTAATGCCCTGCAAGCGATTGTGGCTCGCCATGTCAATCCCCTTAATTCCGCAGTGGTGACCATCGGGCAACTCCATGCGGGCACGGCATCTAATGTGATTGCCGACTCCAGCTTTATGAGCGGCACGGTGCGCTACTTTGACCCGGAATTGGCCCATCTGATTGAGCCACGGATGCAGGATATTCTCACAGGGATTTGCCAAAGCTGGGGAGCCACCTACGACCTCAACTATTGGCGGCTGTATCCACCGGTGATTAACGATGCTGCGATCTCAGATTTGATTCGCTCCGTCAGTACTGAAGTTATTGAAACACCGACAGGCGTTGTTCCCAATTGCCAAACCATGGGTGGAGAAGACATGTCCTTCTTTTTACAAGAAGTGCCAGGCTGTTACTTCTTTTTAGGCTCAGCCAACGCCGATCGAGGCTTAGCCTATCCCCATCACCATCCCCAGTTCGATTTTGATGAGACTGCCTTAGCTATGGGTGTGGAGATTTTTGTGCGCTGCGTTGAAAAATTCTGTGATCCTAATCCGTAAGTCGCGGAAATACAGTCTGGCTAATGGTATCATCAATGCCGCTTAAAATAGATCCAGGCTACCTAGCGAAAAACAGGGCTACAATTCCGCTCAGGGAAATCTTTAAATGTTTTAATTCCTACGGATAAATATAAAATATCTGTGCTAGCTTATACGAAATCTGCATTATTTGAGTGTTTTAAAGGGTTATGAGTTTGACTACCACTATTTCAACGAATACAACGGTTGTTGCGACCCCAGAGCAAGTCTCATCTGACTTAGCAGGGGAATCAGTAATTCTCAACCTGAAGACAGGAATGTACTTCGGTTTGAATGAAGTGGGTGCAAGTATTTGGAATTTACTTCAGCAACCTCGATCGGTTAAAGACATCTGCGACCAAATTCTGGACCAGTACGAAGTTGAGTCGGACCAGTGTGAACAGGATGTCCTCAGGTTGCTGAATGAACTGGTTGAATCAGATTTGATTGAGATCAAAGATGTCGCCACTGCTTAAATTTTTGCGGTTGCAAAGTTGCGATCGCACTCTCTTGATCAAAACCTACGTTTTGTTGGGTTTGGTTCGATTGGGATTGTGGTTGCTGCCTTTCAAAATCCTGCAGAAATGGCTGGCCAATTTTCACAACCCCCCTGCCTACTATCAAACCCCTACCCTCAGAAAGATTAGTCGTAGAACTGTCGGAAAAGTGATCTGGGCAGTGAACACTAGTAGCCGATTTATGCCAGGACACGTGAAATGTTTAGCCCGAGCCCTCGTTACGCAAGTCTTAATTTGCCGACGAGGCTATGAACCCGAGCTAAAAATTGGGGTCGCGAAAGCAGAGGATCATTCCCTTGAAGCCCATGCCTGGGTTGAACTACAAGGGCAAGTGATCATGGGTTTTGTGAAGGACTTATCTCGCTTTACGCCGATGCCATCGTTTGAGTCCAAGATCTAAGTCCCATCCTCTGGGGACTTGACCTAGAATATTAAATATTTTTTTATCACTGAATAAAAGGTTCGGAGCAATGCCTAGCGCTGCTTTTTTTGAACGCTTGGGGGTATTTGTAGACCCTGGCTTCTTAGATCCACAATTCTGTGAGTCCTACCTCACGGAAGCACAGACCTGCCCCTGTGAGCCTGCTCGTCTCACCCGATACGGGGAGGCTGTGACCGACGATAGTCGACGGAAAACAGGCCAGTTGCAAATCAGCCCAACCACGATCAAGGGGATTCGTGAGCGCTTAATTGCCATCAAACCGCGATTAGAAACTCATTTTGAGGTTCAACTCCATGCCCTTGAACCTCCCTCCTGCTACCGCTATCAAGTGGGCGACTTTTTTGGCCTGCATCGAGATGTGATCGATCCGAGCCTACCGGGCTCCAAGTTTGAAAAAAATCGATTAGTGTCTTTAATTATTTTTCTCAACGGCATGTCCGCTGAGCCTAGTCCTCAGACCTTTGGGGGGGGAGCCTTAGCGCTCTATGGGTTACTCAATGATGCTCGTGGTCAAAACTATGGCTTTCCCTTAGAACCGGAACAAGGCCAGCTGATCGCTTTCCGTTCCGATCTCTGGCATGAAGTTAAACCCGTCACCCATGGTGAACGATTCACCATTGTCAGCTGGTTTGTCTGAATTTTGCTTCTCCCATGCCTTTTTCCACTCCCGTTGCCCTTCATATTTTCAATCGTCCGCAATATTCGAATCAGGTATTTGCAGCGATTGCCCAAGTCAAACCGTCAACCTTGTTTATCGTTGCGGATGGCCCGAGAGCTGATGTGCCCGAGGATGATGATTTATGCCAGCAAGCAAGGGCGATTGTTGATCAAGTGGATTGGGAGTGCGAGGTGTTCACCCGTTTTGCTGAATCGAACCTGGGGGGACGGTCTTGTAATGTCCAGGGGTTGGACTGGGTGTTCTCTCAGGTGGAAGAAGCGATCATTTTAGAAGATGACTGTCTTCCCCATCCCAGCTTTTTCCCGTTTTGCCAAGGGATGTTAGCTCAGTACCGTCATCAATTCCAAGTCAAGACCATCTCGGGGAGTAATTTTTTGCGAGATACCCTTTCTATTCCCCAGACCTATGTCTTCTCTAAATTTTTTGTGTCTTGGGGATGGGCCTCTTGGCGCAGAGCGTGGCAAGGCAACGACCTCACGATGACGGGGTGGCCTCAGTTCAAGCAAACCCAACCCCAATTTTTTGAGCAACAGGCCCTCACGGATTGGGTGACCCAATTATTTGACTGGGCCTATCAGAACCAACAGGTTTGGGATATTCCATGGTTTTATTCTTGTCTCGCTCAGGACGGTCTCACCGTTGTGCCGAAGGTCAATCTGATTTCCAATATTGGCACTCAAGGCAGTCATACCCAAGGGAACCAAGGTTTAAATGAGTTGCCAACCTTTAATTTGAATTTAGATGCCATCATTCATCCGGACTCTATGGCGCCAAATCCCCTGTTCGAAGCATTAATTTATAAACTGTTTACGGCAAACGAGCCTCAACCCACTCAACCCTTTCTCAAAAAACTAAGATCCAAACTCAAGAAATTACTACCTCGGGACCAACGGTAAGGGTGGTTTCAATCTGCAGGTTTGTCCCGCTGATGATCTGCTACTTTGCTCCCATATGTCACCCTAACTGCTGAAGGCAAAAATCCCTTAAAAACGTTATTCTTTGAGTCTGGATAGCCGCTAATTGCTATGTCCCACTTTTATTCAGCCTATGGCTTGACCCTTCAGTCTGAAATTAAACTGCCAGAACTGATTCCCACCCTGGCAACGGATGCGGATGTCTGGATTCATTTTGATGCCATTACCGATAGTCCTTTGCAGACGGGAGACACCCTGCATTGCTATCAAAATAACGATTCAGGAATGTATTTATATTGGCAAGGAGTCGGTACGTTTTTGATTCAGGAAGGCCAGGATGTCCTGATTGATCTAGAGATTGATCTCGATGAGGATCGTCTCCGACTCTTTATTCTGGGTGCGGTCATGGGAGTTGTGCTGCATCAACGCGGATTTTTGGTCCTCCATGCCAGTGCCGTGGCGTTGGAAGGAGAAGCGGTGGCCTTTATTGGTCAAAAGCGATGGGGCAAATCCACGATGGCAGCGACTTTGCATGATCGTGGCCATAGCTTGATTGCGGATGATGTGGTAGCCCTAGAGGTCCAACGCCATCAAATTCAGGTACAGCCTGCCTTTC
Source organism: Acaryochloris marina MBIC11017 (assembly GCF_000018105.1). Classification (GTDB taxonomy): domain Bacteria; phylum Cyanobacteriota; class Cyanobacteriia; order Thermosynechococcales; family Thermosynechococcaceae; genus Acaryochloris; species Acaryochloris marina. The sequence goes on along the minus strand of NC_009925.1, from coordinate 1,915,678 downwards.
CACAAATCAAGCTGTGGCCCGATGCGGTCACCTGTATTGGCAAGCAGCCCGAGGATTTACCACGACTAGGGGCCCGCTTAGAAAAGCGCAATCATCAACTCTCTTCTGGCTTTATGTCTGACATTCTGCCCTTGAGATATATTTTTGTGCTGGGACAGGGGGAGGAAGTCGCCATTAAGCCGTTACCGCCCCAGGAGATTATTCAACATTTGATGCAAAACTCCTATGTCACCCGCTTTGAGCAAACTTTATTGCAGGAGCGAGGAGCCAACCATTTTAAGCAACTGATGCTCCTGGCTCAACAAGTGCCACTTTTGCGTCTCTTACGGCCAGCCTCCCTCGACTTACTACCGGACATTGCTACCCTCGTTGAAAATCACATCCTGGCCCATGAAGGTTGAGTCTCAATTTGCCCGTTTAATCTCTCCTTGCACGATTGAGGATTTTTTCCAGACCTATTGGGAAACAAAAACCCTCTATTTGCCAAGGAATGATGCCTCATTTTATGGGTCAGTTTTACAGCCAGAGGACATCGATCTTCTGCTGCAAAACAAAGCGTTGTTGGCGGATTACAATAACTTTCGCCTAGTGGATCAGGGTAATAAGCTCAGTCTGGAAGACTGGTGTGATCGCCACTCTAAATCCCAACAGTATTTTATTAATAACGACAAGCTCTATAGCCTGTTGCATCAAGGCTTAACCTTGACTATCAATGGGGCTCATAAGAAAATTCCCAAGCTGAGACATTTTTGCAGTGCTCTAGAATGCGAGCTGAAGTTTAAGCTACGAACCAATATCTATATCACCCCCCCCCAGGCCCAGGGCTTAGCCCCTCATTACGATGAACATGATGTGTTTATTCTCCAAATCACGGGGGAAAAGGAATGGAAACTCTACCATTCTCCTGTTGAACTCCCCTCTCACATCCGCGATCAAAGTATTGGCCGCCATAAACTGGCGGAGCCGGAATTAACGGTAATGCTTCAGCCTGGTGATTTGCTTTATATTCCTCGGGGGGTAGTCCATCAAGCGGCTAGTCAGGAGACCACCTCTGTGCATGCATCCCTAGGGTTATATCCCACCTTCGCCTATGAACTCTTGGAGGAGTTGGTCACCATCGCCCAGGCTGACCCAGCCTTTCGGAAAGCGATTCCCCACGGTTTTTCCAGTTCTGAGCAACAGCAGGCTTTTTATGAGTTGTTTCAAACCCTGAGTCAGTACTTAATTAGTAATGTTAAGACTGAAGAACTGGTAGAGCGGAAGCATAAGGTATTTTTGTGCGATCGCAAATCAGAAGACCAAGGTCGATTCCAAGATCTGATTTACCTGCCACAGCTCAATCTCAACTCTGTCGTTGCTCGCAGACCCAATATTCTCTTCTCCGTTGATAGAGATTCCACTCAAATCGTTTTGAACTTCTATCAAAAAAGTCTAACCTTTCCTATTTTCCTAGCGACCTCCCTGACTGATCTGATTGACCATCCCTATCTAGCTGTTAAAGACATTGGTGGTTTGATTAACGATGCTGGACGATTGTCCTTAGCTCAAAACTTGATTCAAGAGGGATTTCTGATGATTAAAGCGATTGAACCCACTTCTACTTCCTAACATTTGCCCCTTCTGCCCCCATGAGCGCAATTACTGGCTTTGTCTATCCTCACCCTCATCCTGAGGGGAGCGATTATTTGCACCAAATGGTCCAATCTCTATCCCATCGAGGACCGGATGGAACCAATGAATGGAGTCAAGATAGGGTTGGCTTAGGCCATTGTTTATTACAGACCACCCCAGAATCCCGGTTTGAAACGCTACCCCTTAGCAACGCTTCCCAAACTTTAATCTTGACGGCAGACGCCCGAATTGATAACCGTGTGGACCTAATGACCCAGCTGGGTCTGAAAGAGTCTCCCTCAGCAGTGATTACCGATAGCGCCCTCATTCTTGCTGCCTACGAAAAATGGGGCGAACAATGCCCCGAATATTTCTTAGGTGATTTTGCCTTTGCCCTTTGGGATGAGACTCAACAGCATTTGTTTTGCGCCCGCGATCATTTTGGAGTCAAGCCCTTCTTTTACTATGCCTCCGAACAAGTCTTTGCCTTTGCCAGCGAAATGAAAGCGCTGTTTCATTTGCTGGAAGTGCCTAAATCCCTCAATGAAACCAGGGTCGCCGACTATCTGACCCTGATGCTATTTGATGCAGAAATGACTTTTTATGAGCAGATTGTTCGTCTTCCTCCTGCTCATCGGATGACAGTAAGCCAAAACAGTTTGGACATCTCAGCCTATTGGTCTCTCGATCCTGACTTTGAACTTCAGCTGGACTCCGATCAAGCCTATGCGGAACAGTTTCAATCCATTTTCACCGAAGCCGTGCGCTGCCGCCTGAGAAGTGCATTTTCCATCGGCACAATGTTAAGTGGAGGAATTGATTCTTCCTCGATTACCTGTATGACGGCCCAGTTGAGACAGGAGGCGCAAGAGACCGCTAAATTCCCTACTTTCTCCGCCGTGTTTAATGAAATTACGGCATCTGATGAGCAGGAATTTATGAATGCCGTGATTCATCAGCGACCCATCGAGCCTCAGTATGTACAGGGCGATCAACTCAGCCCCTGGACCGATTATCAGCACATGCTAGCTATCCAAGACGAACCCTTATTTGCCTGTAACGCCCATTTAACCCATGCCTTATATCAAATCGCTCAAAGCCAATCGGTCAGGGTGTTATTGGATGGCTTTGATGGTGATCAGGCGGTATCTCATGGTGTTGGGTATTTACGTACTCTGGCCAAGGCAGGACGGTGGCTCAAGTTATGGCGCGAGATGAGGGGGTTTTGCCAAAGCTTTGGTTACGATTTATGGCCCTTGTATCGGTCCTATGTCCGTAAATTTGGCATCAATCCCCTCCTTAAAAAAACAAAGATTACCAAAATTTTAGGTAAAGTTAAAAGCTGGCAATTCCGTGGGCAGCAGAAGACGTCCGAGGTGACTCCAGCCAGGCCCTGGGCCATCCCCCTCACCCCAGACTTTGTTGATCGAGCATCCGTGCTACAGCGTTATAAACACCTGCGTCGTCAGCGCTTTGGAGCACAGCCTTCCCAGCGCCACGAACATATCGTTGACGTTACATCTGGCTTAGTCTCTTCGACCCTAGAAGTGATGGATCGAACAGCTGCTGCCTCCCAAGTGGAATTGAGATTTCCCTTTTGGGATAAGCGGTTAGTGGAATTTTGTGTTTCTCTACCAGAAGAACAAAAGATGCAAAATGGTTGGACTCGATTAATTATCCGACGTGGACTGGATGGTATTCTTCCTCCTCAAATTCAATGGCGTGCCGGTAAAGGAAATTTGGGCACAGCGTTTGACCATACCCTAGAAAAGTACGGTATGGACCTAATTCATCAAGTTCTCAATCATCCACCCGATGCCATTGAGACGTTTATTGATATGCACGAGTTCACTCAGTTAGTCCAGCGATGGCAAAGGGGAGAGGCTGAAGCTAACGATACACTGTTGATTTGGATTGCCGTTAATTTGACTCTTTGGCTACAACAAGCCAATCTAGGCGTCAATTTTGCCGAATCTACTCTACAGTAATCAAATCTAATGAATATTTAAGGATTGGAATGTCCCCAAAATATTTGAGAAGTTATAATAGCTTAACTGGATTTGTATGCTGAATTGATGTCCGCTTGGCAAGTTTGCCTACTGGGTAGTATGTCAAATAACGGTATCAAGGTCCGGCTAGAAACTTGTTTCACAGCTGACCTGGGGGGTAAACACCTAATTAATTTAATTAGACGCTGTCAACTTGTATGGCAACCCATATAAGGAAACCAGAACAGCTGATAAAAGCAGATGACTTAAGGAGCAAGCTAAAGCCATGAAAAAATTTTATGACGCACCTCAACTCAGAACCTACGGAAGCGTAGAAGATATGACGAAGAATGCGCCATCAATCAATGCCATTGATGTGCCCTTTGGAACCATTCCTCCTGGAGATATCGACGACATTACATCCTAGTCATTTTATCCAGTCACTAATTTTTGATTGTTGCTAGAATGTGGGCGTCCTGGTCCAGCGTGGATTGTTTCACAGCTGACCTGGGGGGTAAAACACCTAATTGACTATAGTTAGATGCTGTTAACTTGCAAATGCTTGCATAAGCTAAAACAGCGACAGATTAAGTAAGGAGTAAGCTAAGACCATGAAAAGAACCTATGGTGCACCCCAATTGAAGGTGTACGGCAGCGTAGAAGATATGACTAAGAATTCACCGTCATTGAATGCTACAGATGTGCCTTTCGGGACAATTCCCGTTGGTGATATTGATGATGTAACGTCATAGTCATCCTTTTCAGTTATTGTTCAACTGAATATTGAAGCGAGTAGAGTCAGCCTTCCAAATGCTGGCTCTATTTGTTTAAGCTAAAACGGAAAAAATCGCACCCTCCTATAGTAGGGCATGCCAAATATTAACGATTTGAGCTTTGCTAAAAGACTCCTAGCTTATGTGATGCAGTCTTTTTGGGCTGAGTTATGGTGAACTCGACTTCGCCTTTTTAATCTGTCGGTTGGTCTTTCTGAGGTTTCGAACTTATGAGCGGCATAGCAGATTCGTTTAACCCAGACTTTTGTTTAAGGGCGGTTATATCGATCCTCTCCCTCGCTGAGCTTTGCTTACAGGGTTAGGATAGTTTCGCACTACGCATTGTCAAATGGCAATTTATGCTGACTGGATTTATCAAAGCAAGATTTAAACGCCCTTTGCACTTCATCCCAGCTTTAAAACTGGTTTGGCAAAGCAGTCCTAACTGGACTTTGGCACGCATTGGCTTGGTAATCATTCAGGGCATACTACCCTTATTTTCTATTTATATGACTAAGCTAATTGTCGATCAAGTGACGATTAGTTTGGCACTTTCGAACCGAGCAGCCGCGCTCAACGATATCGTGCCTTTATTGGTTGTTGCCGCTTGTTTGACGATTAGTACGACCCTCTTTGCCTCTCTATCAGATTTAGTTACCATTGCCCATGCTCAGCGAGTCACGGATTATATGCAGGGCATCATCCACTCTAAATCGATTTCGGCTGACTTAGAGTATTACGAAAATGCCCAATATTATGATGCTCTGCAGCGCGCCCAACAAGAAGCGCCTTATCGGCCTCCCCGCATCTTGGATCGGTTGGCCTTAGCAGGGCAAAGTTCAATTTCATTACTAGCAATGTTGGGATTATTGTTGGCCCTGCATTGGGGTATTGTCGGAATTCTGTTTGTGGCTGCAATTCCAACTGTATTGGTGCGGATGAAATTTGCAGGGGTAATGTACCACTGGAAACGCCGTCGGACTCAGCTAGAACGGCAGGCAATGTATTTGGGGTGGTTACAAACCAGTGATTTGTTCGCCAAAGAGATTCGATTATTCAACCTAGGAGAGCATTTCAGACAGCGGTATGCCCAGCTACGAGAACTTATTTATAAGGAAAAAGTAGGGATAGTTTCTAAACGATCCTTTGCCTTTTTTGGGGCTCAGGTAATTGCAGGGTTATTTGTCTTTGCCATTTTTATCTATATGGTCCAGCAAACGTTGGCAGGCGTTCTCAAGTTGGGAGACTTAGTCCTCTATTATCAAGCGTTGCAAAAAGGTCAAAACAGTCTGAGGGGGTTGTTACGAAGTCTATCGGGGCTTTACGAGGATAATTTGTTCCTCGCGAATCTATACGAATTTTTAGATATAGAGTCCAAAGTCTTGGAACCCGAACGCCCGCAGCCTTTCCCAGAAACGTTGGCTACTGGAGTGGTTTTCAATAATGTTAGCTTTCAATATGCTACGACCAAACGGAAAGCGATTCACAATGTGTCACTCAAGCTCCAGCCCGGACAAGTTATTGCCTTGGTGGGCGAGAATGGCTCTGGAAAAACGACACTCATTAAACTACTTTGTCGACTATATGATCCCACTGAGGGAAGTATCACGATTGATGGCATCGATCTCAAAAGCTTTAGTAAGCTTGAGCTAAAAAGCCATATCAGCGTCATTTTTCAAGACTATGCTAAATATCATTTCACAGCCCGAGATAATATCCAGTTAGGCAATATTGAGCGGCCAGCCGATGATCGTCGGATTCGATCGGCGGCTCAACTATCAGGAGCGGATCGAGTCATCCAGTCTTTACCGCAAGGGTACGATACCGTTCTGGGTAAGATGTTTGATCAAGGAGAAGAACTCAGTATTGGCCAGTGGCAAAAAATCGCTCTGGCTCGTGCCTTCTTAAGGGATTCTCAAGTGATTGTTCTGGATGAGCCAACCAGTGCAATGGACCCCAAAGCTGAATATGAGGTTTTTCAACAATTCCGAGAGCTCATTCAAGATCAGTCCGCTATTTTGATTAGTCACCGATTGTCAACGGTTAAGATGGCTGACTACATCTATGTGATGTCACAAGGTCACATGATTGAGGAAGGTAATCATCATACGTTGATGAACCTCAACGGGGTCTATGCATCGATGTTTGAAACCCAAGCCCAGAACTATCGATAACCGATCATAGTAAAAAACTTTCTAAATTATCTGGCGAGGGGAAAAATGCCACGCTATACTGATCTTGCTGAGGTGCAAGTGGGCTAATTAAGCCAATTTCTCAAGACTTTCACTTACTTCCAATATCTTCAAACATTATTCCCCCTCACGATTTAAGCGAGGGACTATTGCTGAAAAAAAATTAGAATGACTACCTCCTTCTCCTCAATGAATATTGAGATTGAAGTCCACAAAGTAGTTAACCCATGCGGTGACCAGTGAAATAGCTGCGCTACTTATTGAATGGGGTTTTGTAGTCTTTATGAAGCAAGAGTTCTAATGTTTAAGGTATCCTTTTACGAAGTGTTGTATCGTCAAGCTCATGATATTGTCGAGCCTATTCCTCCACATCCGTTGGATTTCTAAAAATTGAACAAAGGGTTCTGGTGAAGTAGCAGCTAAAGTACGAACGAAATGATGAAGATTGCCCTAGTTCATGACTATCTGACCCAACGCGGAGGCGCTGAGCGGGTTTTCGAGCTGTTGTGTCGTCACTTCCCCAGTGCAGATATATTCACTTCCCTCTATGATCCTCACCAAACAATAGAGTTGGGAGATCGCCTCGTCCATACAACCCTTCTGCAAAAATTACCCGGAGCTACTCGGTATTTTCGGTTGTTGGCTCCTTTCTATTATCCAGCTTTTAGGGCGTTAGATTTACAGAAATATGACCTCATCATTAGCAGTAGCACCAGCTTTGCAAAAGCGGTGCGAACCCGGCCGGATGCCAAACATATCTGCTTCTGTCATAACATCACCCGTTTTCTTTGGGATACCCAAACTTATTTGAGAGAGTATGCGGATTATCAGCATCTCTACCCTTTTATTGAGAAAATGTTTCGGGTGATGAGGAAGGCTGATCTTGCCTATGCCCAAGAACCTGATCTATATATTGCTAACTCTACCGAAGTCGCCCGCCGTATCCAGTCGACTTATAGTAAACAAGCGATAGTAGTTAATTATCCAATTGATAATTCTAAATTCTCTTTTTCAGACCACAAAGAAGATTTTTTCTTGGTATCTGCCCGACTGTTGGGCTATAAGCGTGTTGACGTTATTATTGATGCGTTTAATCAGTTAGGTTGGCCGTTAAAAATTATGGGAGATGGCCCAGAACGGGAGCATTTGGAACGACGTGCTAAGTCAAACGTCGAGTTTCTAGGGTATATCTCTGATGCCGAACGCTGTCATTTGATGTCTAAAGCTAAAGCGGTGGTCGTGGCGGCACTAGAAGATTATGGTTTGGTTCCCGTCGAAGCGAATGCGAGTGGAACACCTGTGGTTTCTTTTGGTGCAGGTGGTGTTATCGATACCCAAGTCCCAGGTCAAACAGGTGTGTTTTTTCATCAACAAACTGCCTCATCCTTGCAGGCAGCGCTCGTGCGATCTCAACAGATCGAATGGGACTATCAATATATTCGTGACCATGCCCTGTCACACTTTTCTGAGCCCGTCTTTTTTCAAAAAATTCATCAAGTTATTAATCAAATTTATCCGACCCAACCCATTAATCAAAATTCTTTTGTTCCTTCTATAAGTTGAAATACAGATTGTGACTGAAAGCAGTTTATATAAACCCCCTAATAAGCTTACTCATCAACAGGATGCTTTAATTGCCCAAACCATTGATAAGGACTGGGGTTATGGACATCTGCTTTCTATCTTAGTCCGGCGGAAATTTTGGTTTTTAGGTGCCTTTGCCGGTGCCATTGCCGGTTCTATATTCTTAACGTTGAAAACTCAGCCCCTGTATCAAAGCACGATGCAGCTGCTGGTGGAGTCTAACTATCAGTCCAAACCCAATGGTTTAGGGCCGAAGACCGCGGAGAATCGGTTTGCTGATCCAAACGTTCAAGTGGATCTCACAACGCAACTGCAGGTGTTGGCGGGGTCGGAAGTACTGTCTAGGGCTGTTGAACGCCTACAAACAGAATATCCGAATATCACCATTGAGGATTTACGGTCATCCTTGTCCTTTAGTCCTGTGTATGCTCCAGACAGTACAGGTAAAGGCAAGGTCGCGACTAAAGTCTTAAAAGCCACTTATATCAGCACTCAGCCTGAAAAAACCCAAGAGATTTTAGAAACGGTTTTAGCGGTCTACCAACTCTACAATTTAGAACAGCAGAAGCTCCGTCTATCCAAAGGTTTGGCATTTATTGATAAGCAATTGCCAGAGGTTCGCCGCAGCGTTTTGGAAGCAGAGGCGGCTCTCAAGACTTTTCGCAGTGGCACCAATGTGATTGACCCTGCCACTCAAGCCCAAACGGCATCCGCGGCTTTAGACCGGATCAAAACCGAACGACAAGCATTAGATGCTCAATATCGGGAAACCTATGCCAGCTATACCAGTGTGCAGCGGCAGATTCAGCTAGCCCCTGAGCAAGCCCGAACTTCGGCTCGGTTAAGTGAATCGACTCGGTATCAGTCTCTGTTGAATCAAATTCAGCAAACGGAATTAGAGCTAGCACAAAAACGTCAGACTCTGACAGAAGATCATCCCGTCATTTTTAACTTACTCAATCAGCGCCGAGATCAATTGGCCCTCCTAGAGCAGGAAGTCGGTCGTGTATTGGGGGGAGATGCGGGCCAGTTGCCCACTAGTGAAAATCAGCTCAACGCAGGCCAGTTTGGAGACAATGATTTATCTCTCGTTAGGCAGTTGAGCGAGCTCCAGAAAAACTTGCAGAGTCTCCAAGCACGCGATCGCAGCTTAGCTCAGACCGAAGCGAAATTAACAGCTGAACTAAAGCAATACCCTGAATTATTGGCCCAGTTCAATCGCCTTCAACCAGAAGTTTCCACTCGGCGAGGAACGTTGCAAAAGCTGCTAGAAGCTCGGCAAGAGCTGGGATTAGAGATTGCTCGAGGTGGCTTTGATTGGCAAGTGGTCGAGGCCCCCCAACTGGGAGTGCAAATTAGCCCCAATGCCCGTCGTAACTTAATGTTGGGCGCAGTGGTGGGACTATTTCTAGGGGGCCTCACGGCCTTTGTGCGCGAGGCGATGGATGATAAGTTCCATAACTCAGATGATTTGGGCAATCAGTTTCCCTTGCCCTTACTCGGAGCGATTCCTGAACTTTCAAGCGCTGACTTGCGTGACTCGCTCATTCTGCCGGTGGCCGAAACCCAAAGCCCCACCTTTACGACTCCGGAACTATTTCAATGGCAGCCCCTGCGAGAATCCTTGGATTTAATCTATACCAACATTCAGCTGTTACAAACCAAAAATCCTTACAAAACCTTGATGATTACTTCAGCTGGGGCTGGAGAAGGGAAGTCGACCTTGGCCCTAGGCCTAGCAATTAGTGCTGCCCGCTTAGATCAACGGGTCCTTGTGATTGACGCGGATCTGCGGAATCCAAGCTTGCACTATATGTTTAACTTGAATAACCACCAAGGACTATCGACCCTGCTCAATGGGAATGTCACCTTGGCAGAGCTGCAGACCACTCCACAATGGGTGTATATGCGGTGGGATGAGTCTGAGCTGGATCCAGGAACGTTGCCTCCGTCTGATCTCAGCATTGATGTACTAACGGCGGGGCCGCTATCGGCCGATCCGGTCAAGCTACTGAGCTTAGAACGGATGCAAGATGTGCTTAAAGCTTTTGAAAATAACTATGACTTGATTTTGATTGATAGTCCGCCAGTTTTGGGCGTTGTCGATACCATTCCCATCGGTTTAGGGTGCGATGGTGTTGTGATGGTGGGGCGAATGAAACAAGTCACCCGATTAGAATTGTCCAAAGCAATTTCTGCTCACAAGAGATTAAATGTGATTGGCCTCGTGGCAAATGGCGTTACGCCCACTCATAAAAATTATGCTTACCTAAAAGCTTAAGTGAGTCTGTCGACCGAATCATCAGGCCGAACCCTTGCGTATTCGAAAGTCTAACCATACTGCAGATGCTTTCTTCAGTACGAAGCATTTGCAAGGTAATTTAAAGCAACGCGCTGTCCGAGGTGGTGCAACCACGATCACGGCTCAAGGGTTGAAGTTTACGCTGACCCTTGTGGCCAATGTTGTGTTGGGGCGTTTCTTAACCCCGAATGACTATGGTTTAGTGGGGATGGTGACCGCAGTCATGGGCTTTGTGACGATCTTCAAAGATCTGGGTCTATCCATGGCGACGGTTCAGAAAGAAGACATTAATCATGAGCAGGTCAGTACGCTGTTCTGGATTAATGTGAGCTTTAGTTTAGGAGTTGCGATCCTCGCCGCTTGCCTCTCACCTTTGATCGCTGGCTTTTATAATGAGCCGAGACTGACCCTGATTACCATTGCTTTAGCGGGTGGCATTGTGATGGGGGGCTTAGGGGTACAGCATACGGCGCTACTCCAGCGGCAGATGTCATACAACGCCTTAGCTTTCAACGATATTTTTGCCCAGCTCTCTGGGGTGAGTGCGGCCTTTCTATGTGTGGGGTTAGGTTGGGGCTACTGGTCACTGATTGCCCTTTCCCTGGTGACGATTAGCGTGAATACGCTGGGCATTTGGATTGCCTGTCGATGGGTACCGGGTTTACCCACCTGGAATACGGAGATGCGATCGCTAATGGTCTTCGGCAGTAACATCACTGGCTTCAGTATTGTGAACTACTTGTCCCTCAATTTGGACAACGTCTTAATTGGTAAGTTTTGGGGCTCCCAGCAATTAGGACTCTACGCTAAAGCCTATCAACTTTTGCTGTTGCCGATTAGCCAAATTAACGCCCCGATCACCAATGTGGCTGTTCCTGTACTCAGCCGCTTAGTCGACAACCCGCATCGATATCGACAAGTCTATTTGCGCATCTTAGAAAAACTCATGCTATTGACCTTGCCGATTATCCTATTTATGATTTCGGCATCAGATTGGCTGATTCAGGTGCTATTGGGCTCTCAGTGGCTCGGTGCCAGCGCCATCTTCGCATTACTGGGAATTTCAGGGCTGATGCGGCCCATCGCCAATTCTGTAGGCTGGTTATTTATTACCCAAGATCGAACGGATGATTTATTCCGATGGGGCATTTTGAGTTCGACGATTACCGTTTTCTCGTTTGGGGTCGGCCTACCCTGGCAGGCCCTGGGGGTGGCTATCTCTTATTCCAGTATCGCCCTAGGAATCACGATGCCCTTATTATTTTTTGTGGTGGGGCGACAGGGGCCCGTCAAAACGAAAGACTTCTATGTAACTATTGCCCCCCTTGGCTTTGCGACAATTTGGACCCTCTTGGCCCTCGGAACCCTACGATACTTTGTTCAACCTCAGCCTTTTTGGGGGTGCTGTGTTGCGTTTGTCGTGACGGTCTTCAGCTTTTTTACGGCTTTAGTCGCACTTCCCAAGGGCAGGCGCATCTTAGGGGATCTGCAACAATTAATGTCTGATTTAAAGGCGGCATAAAGGAGATGCAGAGACTGGATATGACCCCAACTTCAACTGACCATCCGCTCGACACGATCAATCAAGTTGAACCTCGTCTCAACCCATCCTGGACCAGCGATCGCTACTACATTTTAGTAAAGCTTCGTCAGGCCCTTGAGCAAACGATTGCGAACCATGTTCAACCCCTCCATCAACAGCATCATGACTTAACCGCGATCGATATGGGCTGTGGCTCGATGCCTTATCGTAGTTTATTCACCCCAACGGTCCAGAACTATTTGGGGGCCGACTTAGCGAGTAACTCTCTAGCTGATTTAGCCATTGATCCGGATACTGGCAGTGTTGACCTGGGTGACAACAGTGTTGAGTTAGTGATTTCCACCCAGGTGTTGGAACATGTCGAATCTCCCGCTGCTTACTTAGCGGAAGCCCATCGAGTTTGCAAAGCCAACGGCCTCTTGCTGTTATCTACCCATGGCTATTGGCCCTACCATCCTATACCGACGGATTATTGGCGCTGGACTGGAGCAGGTCTCACCAAGCTGTTGACAGACTGCCATTGGGACGTCGTTGAGATCACTGGAGTACTGGGATTTGCAGCCGCTTCAGCCTGCCTGATTCAAGATGCCTTAATTCCTAAGATAAGAAGTCCCTTTAAACGAGTATTTGCTGTATTGATGCAACAGGTTATTCGCTGTTTAGATCGTTCCTATTCCCCTGAACAGCGTCAAGAAAATTCCGCTGTTTATCTAGTTGTGGCTCGGCCACTTGTCAACTCAAGCAAATCAATATAGGACCTTTGATGACCAACAACGTAGAACAAGTCAGAAATTACTACAATGAATTCCGCGATACGCGGATGTTGAGCTATCGCCTGTATGGCAACCCGCGAATCGACAAAGCGGTAGAGCTAATTGGGCAATATACTCGTCCGGATAGCAAGGTCCTGGATATCGGGTGTGGTATTGGGCTGGTATCAGAAAAAATTGGGGCCAAGATTAAGACTGGGCATGTTTGGGCTTGTGATATCGCCGATCAAAATATCGCCTATGCCCAACAAACAGTGATAGATGAAAACATCACTTTTTTAAAGGTTGATATTATCAATGAATTTAAAAAAATTGAAGACACTATCCAAAAGCCCGTGGATCTAGTGTCGATGGTGGATGTGATTGAGCATCTTCCTCCAAACCACTATGAAACCTTTTTTTCGAATTTAGGCCGTGTTACGGCTGGGGATGCGGTCGTGGTCTTGACCTATCCTAGTCCTGAATATCAGAGATATCTACATCTGCATAACCCGGATGAGCTACAAGTGATTGATGAAACCATTGAAATTGGTGATTTGATCCAGTGGGCGGCCCATGGGAATTTCAAATTACAGTATTTTAGCTACCCGGACTTAGATCGAAAAAATCAGTATGTCCATTGTGTGCTGGCTAAAGACTTAGCTTATGATGAAGTTCCTCGGATTAGCTTCAAGGAACAGGTCAAACGGTATGGAATCAAAGCCAAAAATAAGCTGATAATGCCCATACTGAAGTACAAATATATTAAAAAGCCCTTCAATCAATAGTCATTTATTCTTGCTTAGGGTTATATGAAAATTGCTTTTTTGGTCGGAGCGTTTCCATCCATATCAGAAACTTTTATTCTGAATCAAATTACTCATATTATTGATGAGCAACACACGATAGATATATATGCCAGTCGCCCTCAGAATTTGACGACAGTTCATCCGGATGTTGAAACATACCAGCTTTTGGACTGCACTCAGTACTATCCACCGATGCCAACAAACTACCTTTTAAGGAGTTTGAAAGCACTTCTGCTGGTTCTCAAAGGCTGCTTGACGGATCCTGTCCTCATTTTTCGATCTCTAAATGTCTGGCGCTATGGCAAGCAAGCCCTATCATTTCGGTTGCTGTATGCTGTGATTCCGTTTCTCAAACAACGCCCCACCTATGATGTAGTGCATTGTCATTTTGGACATTTAGGCATCTTAGGATCACAACTGCGGGATATTGGCGCTGTTCAGGGTAAGCTGTGCACCACCTTTCATGCTTGGGATATCACTGAGTATTTAACTGAGGCGGGGGTAGATGCTTATCGACAGCTCTTTAGCAAAGGTGAGCGGTTCTTACCCATCAGCCATTACTGGCAAAATCGATTAATTGAGCTGGGGTGCCCTGCTCATAAAATTACGGTGCATCATATGGGCATTGACTGTGATCAGTTCTTGTGGATTGCTAGGCAAATCCAAGGCGATGAGCCTGTGCAGATCACAACCGTGGCTCGCCTAGTTGAAAAGAAAGGGGTTGAGTACGGGATTCGTGCGATTGCGCAACTCAAAAATTGCGCTTCTCCAGTTAAATATTCCATTGTTGGTGATGGCCCCTTACGAGATTCCATCGAACAACTGATCACAGAGCTAGATGTCGGCTCTATGGTTGAGTTGGTGGGATGGAAATCCCAAGACGAAGTTATTGAAATTTTAAATCAGACTCATTTATTACTGGCTCCCAGTGTGACCGGTCAAAAGGGTGATCAAGAAGGAATTCCAGTGGCGTTGATGGAGGCCATGGCCATGGGATTACCGGTCGTGAGTACCCATTACAGCGGCATCCCTGAATTAGTGGAACATGACGTATCGGGTTTTCTATTACCGGAGCGAGACCCGGATGCGATCGCAGAAAAACTCATCTATCTCATCGAACACTCAGAACGCTGGGTCAAGATGGGACAGTCTGGACGGGCTTATGTTCAATCCCACTTCAATATCAACCAGCTCACACAACAGTTAATTCGTATTTACAATTAAATGTAAGAATGCTGTTTGAACCTGATTAAGCATTTCATCTATTCTTTTTATGAATAAATTAGATACTTCAAGATTTATGGTCTAAATCTATTCAGAGATTTTGAATGATTGAATCTTACGGCTTATTGAGGTACTTGTTGAACCACAAAAACTTTGCTTAGTGATATTGAATTCACTAAGAGGCTGTTTGAGAAGTTAGGGAAGCTCTCAAGGTTTTTCCCAAACGATGGATTGTAAAGTGGACGTTTGGATGGTTGTTGTGGTCTCGACGACTCAACAAAGATATAGATATACTTTAACAATGCATAAACTTAACGAGTATAAGAACAATACTAATCAAGAATCTCGAATAGCATGGATGCTGATTCTTGCTTTTATATTTTTTCAGATTCTGATCCTAACGATTGGCTTTTCAAGATACTCAATGCAAATAATGCCAATGTCGGCAATTCTATTGGGAATATACTTATACTTTAAAAATCCAGAAATGTATATAGGCTTCACATTCTGGATGCATTTTATCTCACCAGAAATTCAGCGCTTTATTGACTTCAAAATTAATTCTATTAATCACGGTTATTTGACATTTACTGCTAATTCCGTAACTTTAATCTCTGCGTTTACATTAATTCAGTATTCAACCAAGATTCCATATCAAAAATTATCACCATTTCTATTCACCCTATCTGCTTCGGTCTATAGCTTATTTATCTCGCTAATTAAAAGCCCACCCCAAGATCTCATCCTAATTGAGCAGTTTTCAGCTTTAGTGGGTCCAATACTATTCGGACTACATATATACCTGCACTGGAAAAGATATCCAACTTTTAAATCAGTTACTGAAAATACAATCCTCTGGGGATCACTGGTTTTAGGCATATATGGTGTTTTGCAGTTTGTTTTTGCGCCGGGCTGGGATACTCATTGGCTTAGATCAGTGGAAAAGTGGTCCTATGGATTACCAGAAGCTTTCGCCATCAGGATATGGAGTGGAACCACGGATTTTCAAACCTTTGCTACGACCGTACTGATTGGATTAATGATCCTCTTGTATAGGTTTGACTGGCCACTTCGTATTCCTACTTTAAGTTTAGCGGGGTTAGGACTATTGCTAAGTCAAGCAAGGGCTGCATGGCTCTGCTTTTTAATTACTCTAACAATCTTCTTATTCAGAACTAAGATCAGAATTAAATTTCGTATATTAGCTATTATTTTGCTTCTTATTATCACGACTTCTGTCTTAATACTCACGAATGATATCTTATATGAAAAGGTTGCTTCTCGACTGCTCAGTCTATTTTTATATGAAGATGATATAAGCGTGAATATTCGCCAAGAGTTATATAACACTTATTTCGACTCAGCAATATCCCAATTTATCGGAGTAGGATTGGCGGGTTCTCTAGATCTGGGAGATTTCAATATTGTTGATGCTCCCATATTTATATATTTATTTTATTTTGGCTGGATCGGCATTATCCCTTATGTAGTGGGGTTGCTGGCATTGGTATTAAAGCTCTGTCGTTCGAGTCCGAAAGATTATCTTTCCCTATTTTCACAGGCATTTGTGATTGGAACAATGAGCATCATTGCCTTTAATAATGTTTTGATGGCAACATTAGGGTTTTATTTCTGGAGTTTCTTAACCCTTGGCTTGGCATCCCAGAAATATTTTCAGATGGCTGAAACGGCTACTTCACCCCATCGGAGACTAGAGGCTATGTGAGTATCCTCGATAAGGCGTGAGTTTGCCAGCAAAAGCTGTCCTTCAGTGGGCACTTGGGATGCTAAGTGAGTACATTAGTAGAGAGGAATGGGCAATTTTCATGTCCACTCTCACTTTAGCGTTCAGTCCCTACGCAACATTTACTGGTCGAGTCTCGTCACTCCTAACTTTCCTACTCACTTGACTAGCTACTCTCCAACGATTAATCACCGGCCTGAATACGCTGATTCATGGATACACTCTCAACTGCTAGCCTTAAACCCACTCCCTATGAAAAGTATGGATGGTTAGCGATTGAGGGATTAGTCAGCTTGCTGATCTCCTTTTCTATGATTGGTGCTAGTCGCTTCTTAGTGCTGATTTACCCCGTTTGCTCCCTGGCAGTCGGTATCTACCTGTTCCAATGCTGCCCAAGACTCTATATTGCCTATACCTTTTGGTTATGGTTTCTCAGTAGCCTGATCCGTCGCATCATTGATTTTATTGCGGGTGCATATACGATGGGTGAATTTTACACAACCCCGGAGCTTGTTAACTTAATTGTGTTACCCAACTGTATTAAGAGCCTACCCAGCGAACTAAAGTCGGTTGGATTGCCGTTTATTTTATGCCTAGGCACGGTAACCTATGGCGTTTTAGTCGGCCTAGCAAATAACCCAATCTGGGACTTTTCAATGGTTGACTTGGCCCTTGGATTTATTTGTCCCATTGTATTTGGTTATTACTTATACTCTCACTGGCAAAATTATCCTGATTTATGCCAATCCATTTACAAAATCTTCATTTATGCCGTCATTGTCATGGGCATTTATGGACTGTATCAATATGTCGTTGCACCTGATTGGGATCGGTTCTATTTAACGTTTACAGGTATACAAGCTAGAGGCACTCCAGAACCCTTTGGAATTCGAGTGTGGAGTACCACCTCTGCGGCCCAACAGTTATCATTTCCCATGGTTACCGGGATCTTACTTTCTCTTTGCCCACCCCTCAGTTGGCCTCAGTATTTAGCGCTTTTATTTGGAGCCATTACCCTATTAGCTGGGGTGGTTCGAACCGCATGGTTGTGTCTATTACTCGTGATGGGCTTGTATATTACGACCCTGCGCCCACAGCAGCAGTCAAAATTATTGGGCCTCTTAGCCTTAACCGTCTCGAGTATCCTTACGGTTGTTTTTTCAGTGAGTGAATTGAATGAGCGTATTAGTCAGAGATTTGCAAGTTTTCAATCTCTAGAAAGTGATGAAGCTCTTAACCTTAGAGCAGAAGCTTTTTCTGACTTATTTGAGAAAATTGTATTTAACCCAGTCGGTAAAGGCTTTTGTTTTTATCTAGAGTCCATTAGCAATATTAGTAGTGGAGACGGTACCTTTTTGCCCATGCTGTTATAGTTCGGTTTAATTGGCACAATGATCTGTTTTATGGGTGTATTTATGCTAATTGCCAAAATAGTGACAGTTAAACCACCGAGTCGAGATAACTTTCTCATTGCTATCAAAATTATTTGTGTCGGACTCCTACCCATGATGCTAACAGGCCAATACTTTCCAGAAATCTCTGGATTGATCGTTTGGACATTTTTGAGCCTGGGTATAGCCGCGTATAAGTACTATAAAGTTCACTACATTGTGCAGCAAGAATTCTAGGATGCTAATATACTATGCCCATTGTTAAAACACTTAAAAAATCCTTGTATTTTGGAACTCAGCATCATTGTCCGATTTGCCAATCAAATGTCCGACTCTTTAAGCCGATGCATACTACTCAAATTCGGCTAAATGCCATTTGTCCTGTCTGTAGTAGCTTGGAAAGACATCGAATGATGTGGCTGTTTTTTAAGCAGAAAACGGACTTGTTTGCTGCCCATGCCAAAAAGATGCTGCACATTGCTCCTGAAGAGTGCCTAGTAGACAAGTTTGCTCAATGTGAGTCTATTGACTATTTAACAGCAGATTTGAATAACTCAGCTATGGTCAAGATGGATCTGACGGATATTCAATACCCAGATAACAGTTTTGACATCATCTATTGTTCACATGTTTTGGAACATATTCCAGATGATGCTCAGGCGATGCGCGAGCTATCAAGAGTATTGAAACCAGAAGGCTGGGCCGTGATTCAAGTTCCCATTTTGCGAGAACAAACCTATGAAGATTTGAGCATCACCGATCCCCAACAACGAGAACAACTCTTTGGTCAAAGTGATCATGTGCGGGTCTATGGGTTGGATTACAAAGAGCGCTTAGAAAAAGCTGGATTTTGTGTCTCAGTGATGCCCTATTTGCAAGAGTTTACTTCTGAGGAACGTAAAAGGTTTGGATTTGACATAGAGAAGGATGATATCTATTTTTGTACGTTACATTGATCGGAATTTCTAAAATACTGACTGGGTGCAATAGGGTGTGCTTTAGATATTTCTATTCTTACTGCTAATTTTTTACTGCTAATTTTGAATCTTTTGCGATTACAAAACTGAGTATGAATATCCTGTTGATTCTCCATGAATATCTTGATCCAAATTCAGGTGCTGCAGGGAGTACCTTAAACCTCAAGGAAAAGTATCAAGAATTAGGACATCAAGTCTATACCTACTCATTTGATGACTTGCCTTCATGGCTTTCTATGAAGCTCAAAGATCTCATTTTCCCGGAGGCGACTGCCCTCAAGATTACTCAAATTGTGAGGCAACATCAGATTGATGTCATTGATGCCTCTACCGGAGATGTTTGGGTGTGGGCACGGTTCTTCCGTTGTCTAACGCTAAACCCTCCGTTACTCGTGACGAGAAGTCATGGTTTAGATCATTTAGAACATGAAGAACGTCTACAGGATGCAGCTCTGGGGAATCTGACCCTGAGTTGGAAATATCCCCTTTACCGAGGCAGTATTCAACTGTGGGAAATTGCTCAGTCCTTAAAATATGCAGATTTGACCTTTTTCCTGAATCGTGTGGATGCCGAGTATGCAGTTAACCACTTACAGGTTAATCCTGAAACTGCCCATGTTTTTCCTAATGGATTACCGAATTATTTTCTGGACCTACCCCTGAAATATCCTGGGGATGGACGGATACGCATCGCTCAGGTTGGGACGTATGTTCAGCGTAAAGGCATCGAGTATAGTACCCCCGCTCTCAATGAGATCTTGCTGAAATATCCTGAGGTCGAGGTGAGTTTGATTGGGACTGAACTCAATGGTTATGGCGTGCCTGAAGAAGTTTACGCTGACTTTGATCCTCAAGTGCACAATCGCCTCACCGTTATCAGTTATTATCAACACGAAGAATTGCCCGACCTGCTTCGAGGATTTGATATCAAATTGTTCCCTACGCTGTCTGAAGGCTTTGGTAAGGTTCTGATTGAAGCGATGGCCTGCGGGTTGGCTCCTGTAACAACACCGACCCCTGGCCCTTCAGATATTGTTCAAGATGGTCATGATGCCTTGCTCGTGCCAGTGAGAGATAGTCGGGCCATTGTCGAGTCCCTAGTCCTAGATTTTGAAGATAATCCGGCAGTTATACAAGATTGGTCATCAATCGGATAGTGTCAGAGAAACCCTCTTCACAAGATATGATTTCTGCCAATGCCAACTCCCAAAGCTTCTCCAATCGAACTATCGCAGCAACAACACCATTGTTTGACCCAAATCGTGCGACAAACCACCAATCCTTATCGCTTGGTACGTCGAGCAAGCATCATCCTATCAGCCGCCTCAGGCGAAAGTAACACCCAGATTAGCCGTCAATGGCAACTCGACCGCAACCAAGTTCGCTATTGGCGTCAGCGCTGGCTTGATAATCAAGAGCGTCTTGCCCTTTGTGAGCAGGTAGACGACAGCGAAACAGAATTGCACCAGCAAGTGTTGGAGGCTTTAACAGATGCCCCGCGTCCAGGTGTCCCACCCACCTTTACCCCAGAGCAGGTGATCCAAATTGTGGCTATTGCCTGTGAATCTCCCCAGGACTCAGCCCGACCTGTGAGTCAATGGACACCTGAAGAGATTGCTGATGAAGCGATTAAACGCGGCATCGTCCCTCACCTGTCGGCCAGCAGTGTGAGACGTTTTTTGGGGAGAGGCTCAGCTGCAGCCCCATCGGAGTCGCTATTGGCTCAATGCTAACCCTGAGGACCCAGAGGTGTTCGAGGCGAAAGTGCGTCAGATTTGTCAACTGTATGACTCAGCAGCTGAATTGGCAGCTCAACAGATTCACCTTGTCAGTACGGATGAAATGACGGGCATTCAAGCGCTTGAACGACTATACCTAGACCAAGCCATGAAACCAGGGCAACCACGTCGCTTGGAATTTGAATATAAACGGCACGGTACCCTCAGTTTGATTGCCAACTGGCACGTGGCTCTGGGAAAGGTGATTGCGCCTTCTATCGGACCCACTCGAAAAGAGTTTGACTTTGCCAATCATATTGCCAATACCGTTGAAACAGCACCGGACGATGGATGGATTTTTCTACTCGACCAACTCAATACCCATCGCTCTGCTTCCTTGGTGCGATGGGTTGCTGCTTGTTGCGGTATGGATTCAGAGTTAGGTGTTAAAGGTCAATCCGGTATTCTCAAATCGATGGAGACTCGCACAGCTTTCTTGAGCGACCCCAGCCATCGGATCCGATTTGTTTATATCCCCAAACATACCTCCTGGCTCAATCAGATTGAATGCTGGTTTAGTATTTTGGTGCGTCGATTGATTCGTCGAGGCAATTTCACCTCCAAGGATGATTTGCAACAGCGCATCCTCGAATTTATTGAGTATTTCAATCACACGATGGCCAAACCTTTCCAATGGCAATTTAAGGGATTCCAACCTCGACTATAGCTGATGAACTATTTACAGATCTCTGCACTAGAACGATTGATTCAGAATCGTGCAGAATTAGCCCGATTGCAACAAAATGCTTATCAAACGGCCCAGAGCTATAGTTGGTCCACCATTGCTCAACAGCGATTAGCGGCCTATGAAGCAGCGATCAACAAGCGAGACTCGCAATGAAAACCTTGCAAATTGGTATGGATTGGTTTCCGGATAAGCAAGGAGGGGGGTTAGATCGCTACTACTATGACTTGACTCGATATCTCCCTCAGGTAGGGGTTGAGATTGCTGGTGTAGTCACGGGTCCCCCAACGGTTTCAGAGCAAACCAATGACCAGGTCAGGGCCTTTGCGCCACGCCAGTCTTCCCTACTGAAACGGTTATGGGGGGCACGCCAAACCGCTCGGATGCTGCTCCAGCAGGATGATGTTTCGCTGTTGGTGTCTCATTTTGCTTTGTACACTTTCCCAATGCTGGACCAGCTGGATCATCGCCCCTTTATTGTCCATTTCCATGGTCCCTGGTCTTTAGAAAGTATTGTGGAAAGCAATAAAAGCCTGGGTTTCCAAGCCAGGAAAGCGATGGAAAGGGCTGTATTTAGCCGTGCTAACCGCTTTATCGTTTTATCTCAGGCCTTCAAAGATATTTTGCAACATACCTATGATATTCCTGGAGAGCGGGTTCAGATTATTCCTGGGGGAGTAGAGACGGATCGTTTTGCAACTTCCGTGTCACCTGAGGCGGCAAGGGCAAAGTTGCAATGGCCCCAAGATCGCTTCATTTTGTTTACAGCGCGTAGATTGTCCAAGCGCATGGGCTTAGGCAATTTAGTGGAAGCGATGGCTAGTGTTTGTCAGCAGTATCCGGAAGTTTTGTTAATGATGGCTGGCAAAGGCGAACAAGAGCAAGCTTTGAAAGCCCGCATACAGGAATTGGGGCTCACGAACCATATTCAAATGCTTGGGTATTTACCTGATCAAGCTTTGCCGATGGCTTATCGTGCGGCTGACTTAGCCATTTTACCCACCCTCTCTTTGGAAGGATTCGGGTTAGTGGTTTTGGAATCCTTGGCAGCGGGGACTCCTATCTTAGGGACCCCTGTCGGTGGGATTCCAGAAATCTTGAGGCCCTTTTGTGAGGATTTGGTGCTCCCTGGATATTCACCTCAAAATATCGCGTCTGGCATTCTGGAAGCTTGTTCAGAGAAACGTCATTTACCTAGTGCTCAAGTCTGTGAGGACCATGTGCGTAAAAACTACGACTGGTCTGTTATTGTTCAACAAGTTCAAGCATCTTACCAAGAGGTTGTGAATGAAGACTCATGAGTAAAAATACAGGAGCCAGAATTTCTAAATACACTACAGATAAAGATTGGGAGTATTACGGAAAAACTAATCCTTATTATGGTGTTGTTTCTTGGGATAGATTTAAGAAAGAGAATTTATCTCCTGAAGCGATTGAAGATTTTTTTGAAACAGGCAAAAAGCATATCGATACGATCTTAGATATTTCGCATCAATACTTAGATCCTGATTTTCAACCCCAACATGCCTTAGATTTTGGCTGTGGTGTAGGTCGTATCGCTATCCCCCTTGCAGGCATTTGTCAGTCGGTTACAGGTGTTGATGTTTCCGATTCGATGTTGCAAGAAGCAGTTGAGAATTGCAAAAGGAGAGAGGTTGAAAACGCTACCTTTATTAAAGGTGATGACGCTTTGTCAGATGTATTTGGCTTGCACAAGAAATTTGATTTTATTCACTCGTTTATTGTATTCCAACATATCCCTTGTGAACGAGGCGAAATGATTCTAAAACAGCTAATTGACCTACTAGAAGATGAAGGAATTGGGGTTTTGCATTTTACTTACTTTAAGCAAGCTTCCTGGATACGAAAGTTTGCGATTAGCATTGGCCAGAAGTTCCCTGTCCTTGTGCGATTAAAAGATTATATAAAAGGGGCAGACTACAAGCCGATGATGCAAATGAACGCTTATAACCTCAATACAATATTTCATGTTTTACAAGAAAATAGTTGCCATCATTCTTTAGTTCGATTCACTCGGCATTGGGAGGATGAAGGCGTCATCATCTTTTTTAAGAAAGTTAGTCAACCGATTCTTTAAAGCCCATTACTTTAAGATCCAAATAGCATATGAAACAGCACCGTATTTTATTTATTAATCATGTTGGCGCGCTAGCAGGGGCAGAATATTGCTGTTTGAGTATTGCTGCTGCCTATCGGGCAACGAGCCAGATGTTGCTATTTGAAGATGGACCGTTTCGTCAGGCTCTAGAAAAAGCCGGGGTCCCGGTTACTGTTGTCAATGCACCAGACTCGCTGTTGTCTATTCGGACATCCAGTGGCTTGGCTTCCCTTAAAGCGATTCCAGCGCTGTGGCAAATGGCGCAGCAGATTGCTAAAGCCTCTCAAGGATTTGATTTTATTTGTGCCAATTCTCAAAAAGCGTTTATTGCGGCTAGCTTGGCGACACTGATCGGGACGCCGCCGCTAGTTTGGCATTTACGAGATATCCTGACTGCTAAGCATTTTAGTGGTGTGAATCGTCGTGTCGCCATTACTCTGGCGAATAACCGGGCCGCTCAAGTTTGGGTTGCATCACAGGCAACGGCTGATGCCTTTATCGCTGTGGGTGGTCGTCCTAATTTGGTGAAAGTGATGTATGACGGGATTGAGTCGGATCGGTTTGATCAGGTCACCCTGGAAGCTGCAACAGCTGTGCGCCAAGAACTCAAGCTAGAGAATGTACCCTTGGTGGGACTGTTTAGCCGCCTCTCTCCATGGAAAGGCCAACATGTCTTAATTGAAGCGTTGCGGTCTTTACCGGATGTCCATGGGTTATTGGTGGGCGATGCTTTGTTTGGAGAACAAGACTATGTCGCCATGATCAAAGAAATGGCGGCTGGCGAAGATTTAGCCGATCGAATTCATTGGTTGGGATTTCGCCAAGACGTCCCGGCTTTGATGAAAGCTTGCGATATTGTCATTCATGCCTCTACTGAACCTGAACCTTGTGCCAGAATTGCGATTGAAGGTCAGCTAGCCCAAAAGCCGGTGATTGCGACGGCGGCAGGGGGCATGTTGGAAGTGATTGCCGATCGGCAGTCGGGGCGGTTAGTCCCCCCAGGGGATGCGAATGCTTTAGCCGCCGCGATTCATGAGTTGTTGAATGATCAACAGCTTGCCTCGACCTTAGCTGAACAGGGTATGCAGTCTGCTGCCACTAAGTTTGCCCCTGAGGTGTGCCTTGGTGCCGTTGACCAGGCCTTAGCAACTCTAGTTTAAAGGGAGGTTGATAAAATAATTTTTTAGAATAAAATAATTTCAGAGCGTTGAGTATGGTGAAGATACTGCGCGTAATATAAACTCTGCTCCTGATCTCAACAGATGTAAATGACAAGTATGGGTTCTCAATTCCGTTTTTCTGATGTTGCTCAATCTTTGCTATGCTGCCCGGTTTGCAAAGGCCAGCTGGAGCTGCAGGACCACCATTTGTCTTGTCAGAATGCTGACTGTTCTTCGGTCTTTCCTGTCGTCAATTGTGCTCCCATCCTATTGAATGAAGACGCCAGTATCTTTTCCATTGCCGAGTTTGAGCAGGAGGAAGGGCATGTGCCCCCGTCAACCGGTAGTGGAGTCAAAGCTCGCATCAGCGCTGCACTGCCTAATATTGATGTGAATCCTGTGGCCAAGCAGAACTATCAACAGTTTACGCAGCAGCTATTGCAATATTCTGAGCATCCCAAGGTGTTAGTGATTGGCTGTGGCAATTTGGGGCAAGGGATGGAAGAGCTGGTTCGTCAATCGAATATTGAACTGATTGAAAGTGATATCTATTTCAGTGAACGAACCCAGTTAATCTGTGATGCTCACGATCTTCCATTTACGGATCAGTCAATAGATGGTGTGATTATTCAAGCAGTCTTAGAACATGTGGTGGATCCCTATCGATGTGTGGCAGAAATGCATCGTGTACTCAAATCGAATGGCCTCGTTTATGCTGAAACTCCTTTTATGCAACAAGTGCATATGGGGCGCTATGACTTTACGCGATTTACCCACTTAGGACATCGACGCCTATTTCGTCACTTCCAGGAGGTGGAGAGTGGTCCAGTTGGTGGCCCCGGTATGGCGTTAGCCTGGTCTTATCAGTACTTTTTGCTCAGTTTTACGAAACAGAAAGCATTGCGTAAGCTGATTAAAATTTTTACTAGGCTGACATCCTTTTATTTGCAATATTTTGATCGATATTTAGTCCAACAATCAGGGGTTTTTGATGCTGCATCTGGCTATTACTTTATAGGAAAAAAAGATACGAAAATCCTATCGGATAGAGAGCTTATTAAACTCTATAAAGGGAATATTTAATCCTAGGGTGAGAGATTGAAGGACTTAATGGCATTGGGGGGACTTGAGCAGAAGGCTAATGACTGCCCTGAAGTTGAACTCTTACGGATGTGTTGCCGTACGAAGATAGATGGGGATCAGCAAGCGCGAATTCGACATCTTCTTCAACCTTCAATGGATTGGCATACCTTGGTTCGACTCGCAAATGTCCATGGTGTTCAAACGCTGCTGTATCAATCCGTTAAGTCGATTGGGAAGGAGCAAATTCCTGCTATCGTCCTGAAGGATCTAACGGCTTATGTCCAGCAAATTGCCATCTTCAATACCGTCTTGACTAGAGATCTGCTCAAGATTCTGGATTTCTTACAAACTCACGGTATTCGAGCTTTACCGTTTAAAGGGCCAGTATTAGCGGCTTCTGTATACGGCAGCATCAGCCTACGACATTTTTGTGATTTAGATATTTTGGTGAGTCCTCTAGACTTTGCCAAAACCATAGAGGTGCTGGTTGTGGAGGGGTACCAACTGGCTTATGAGTGGAACTTACTGGATCAGGATTTAGAGTTAACGCTCCGGAATTCTAAAAGTGAATATCAGTTGATCAAAAATTCGGTATCGATTGATTTGCACCAGACGCTCACGGTAGAACGATTTTTGTCTTCTCAATTTACGTTTGATTATCTTTGGGATAATCGTGAGCCGGTTTTGGTTTCAGGCCACACCTTCTATAGTTTTGGGGCAGATGATTTGTTGATGTATCTCTGCATTCATGGCTCGAAAGATTGTTGGCGAAAACTCAAATGGATCTGTGATGTCTCTGAGTGTATTCAACAAACGCCAGGGCGCGATTGGCCGCGATTTTTACAGCAGGCGGCCCAGATGGGCTGCGAACGTATGGTGCTGCTGGGATTATGTCTGACCCAGCAAGTGCTGGGAACCGAGTTGCCAGAGGTGGTGCAAGGGAAAATTGATGCTCATCCGGGCTGCTCGCGGCTGGCGCAAGATTTTGCGCAACGGCTATTTGATCAAGAGAATACGTTAGGCAGAAGTTTTACGCCCCAGAAGTTTATTCGTCACTGGCAAATGACGGAAACGAGACGCGATCGCATTGCCTGTATCCTCGATATTCGTCGCCCGATTCATGGCTTTTGGCTCAAGTGTTTACCCAATGTCAACGATCGTGACTTTCTCATTTTGCCGAAGCCCCTGTATTTTCTCTATTTTCTGATCCGGCCCTTGCGGTTGGGGCTCAAACATTTGAATTCAGCCAATCCCCAAGAGTCATAGCCGGTTCTCCCTATCGGGCACGGAGGGGAGAGGAACCGTCGAGCCTAGGCTTTATGAGCCAAGGTAAACAAATAGGGGAAACCGATGCGTTCGAGACCCTTAACCAACAGCATGGGCAGCAACAACCCCGCTATCACCCCCAAAACAACATGGACATAAAGATGGCTGACCTGAAGCCCTTTTTCCAAGATGATGCGGGTGGTGGCGGTGGCGATGGTATGGGAGACATAGATGGGGAGGGAGGCCATGCCCCACTGTTGGACGATGGGTAGCCATTGCTGTTGGGCGAGCAACTGAGCGAGTAATATGCAACCATACACCCCGATCAAGGCTAGGACTGGGTTAGGGACAGGGGTCACTAGAACTTGGTAATAGACGCAAAGGGTCAGGATTAAGAAGCTACCCATGATATCTACCCCCATGGCTTGAGGAGGACGTTTCGCCATGAGGAAGGCACGAGCCATGGCCCCCAGCACAAAATAGAGGCCATAGGTTTGAACGCGTTGCCCAGGATCCCAACTGATCCAGAGGGGAAAAATCACCGATACCCCGTACAGCGCACTTGAGACTAAGAGAAGTAGCACCAAGGATACTTTGAGCTTTCTTAAGCCATAGAACAGGGTCGAGATTAAAAATAAGGCAAATAAGAACCAGAAGATATCAATGGGGTAATAAATCGTCGTCCAAAATCCCGTGAGAAATTGGAGCAGGGTCGTTCCTTTGTTTTGGCCTGAGAGAATGCGGAGTGCGCCCACAAGGGCAGACCAGAGAAAGTAAGGGTAGAGAATCTTTTGAAATCGATCGATCAGAAACCTGCGAGGCGGTTTAGAGACGGCACGGTCTGCAAATAACCCTGAGAGCAAAAAAAATAAAGGCATATGAAAGGCATAGATCCACTGATCCATTGCCCGTAGTTCGGGCTGATAGCCCTGACCAACGGAAGCCCCTAGCCCTCGCAGGACATGGCCGAGAACGACCAGAAAAATGCCGATGCCTTTGGCATAATCAATCCATTCGATCCGTTGTTGCGGGGGATGTCCGGCTGCTTGGGGCATACCTATCCAAGACCTTCGTGCTTATGTATGTCGATGGTTCACCATACCAAAGTGGGCTGGCCGACATAAATTTCCCCTGAGGTAACCTGTTTCTTGGCATTATCGATGGCGAGCAGGGAATTGAGCTGCATGGGATAGTGAACAATCCCATCGGCTGCCCCTCCCCATACCGTGGCATCCTGGCCATCTAAGGCAAAGGTAATGTACCGCCATCCTTTCCAGGTGATGACCTGACTCTTGGGCTGGAAGATTTGCCCAGTTTTATCTTGGTACCGTAAAGAAATTTGATTCCCACTCCCATCTCCGTGAATCCAAAGTCCCAGAGATTGGGGGCGGCCTTGAATGCTTAATCGAGATTGGTACTGCCGGGTGGGGAGTAGGTGTAGATATTTCCACCCGGCTTGGAATTGATAGGTGATTTTGAGCACGTTGCGGCCCACAGTGGTTGCATAGCGAGAGGCGGACGGTATCACGGTTAGGGACTGTTGCGATCGCACCTTCGCATCCCCCCCAGGAATAGTTTGCAGCGCCTGACCCACCGTCTTTGCGTTTAGATCGGCAAAATTAATCACAGTCTTGAACTGCTGAGGTGGAAAGGTATGCAGGGTCCCCCCTTCTGTCACCTCTAACCCGGCCTGATAGGTACTTTGCGTGCGTCGGGCTTTGAACTTGAGATATTTCTGGGTTTCCCCGGAGGCAAACTGAATGGGTTGGCTTCGGGTTGTGACCCCTAACCCTTGGAGATTCGTCAGGGTTGCTCTCCCTTTCAGAGCCGTTCCGGCAGGGTTCTGAAGAACGACGGTTAACTGGTTAGCCCCCATGGGCAAAATGGTCGCGGTCAAAGGATTGGTGAGCAGCAGATCCGTCCGTTGCGTCAAGACACCAAGGCCTCGAACCTGCCACTCTAAGCGCAGAGGCTGTGCTTTGCCCTGACGCGAAGGGGTTACCGTGGTTACCAGGGATTGGGTTTGTCTAGGGGGAATGGTCGCGATTTGGGTACCCGTATTCACTTGAATGGGAGTTGAGAGGGGATTTCTGAGGCGTAGAGGCACGTCAATGGTTTGAGAGCCCGGTACGACCTGCTCCAGCGGCAGCGTTTCCCAGGCGGCGGCCAGTTGCAGGAGGGCGTTGGGCTGGGTAGGGGTTAGATATTGAGGAGCATCTGTGAGAGATAAAGACAGTCCTTGAGTCGTCGCTTTCAGGGTTTTGGGATTTTGGCCGAGATAATCCAGGGCACGAAACGATCCAGGACTGGTGGGGATAACGGTTGTGTGGGGTGATTGTGCGGTTGTCCAGGCCGCAATTTTGACCTGATTGCCCTGGTTAAAGAGCAAAACATAATCATCCGCACGCCCAACATCGAGTCGTTTATTGAACTGAAAGCCTTTTAGGGATTGATTGAGGGCTTGGGCAGCCCGATAGGCGGGTTTAACCTCGTAGGTCGGTCGATTCTGCTTGGGGTCAGCATAGCCAATCAGGCCATAATTATGCTCTGGATCCTCTGCCTTCGGACCGTTATTTTGCCAGTCATACCAAATGGATAAGGGAATCTCATTGGCCAGATTGTTTAACCATTGCCGCCCTAAATATTTAGCCTGGGTCGTCGGATCAATGACTTTGCCCTGCCGCCAAGCCGTCGATGATGGATAGCCCCATTCCCCGGCAATAATGGGAATTTTCTTGCCAGGCGGTGCATATTTGGCGATCAACAGCCGCAATTGGCGATAGTCGCGAGTTACGGTTTCAGGTCGTGTGATTCGGTAGGGGTGAATGGAAACAGCAGACCAGTCTTCCAATAAGCCAGCCTGAAAACAGGCTTCCAAAAATTCCTGGCGACCGGGCTTATTCACACTACCCGCAAGAGCGGGGCCAATAATCACTTCTTGAGGATAGACCCGGTGAATTGCTTTACCAACAGTTTTGGCCAGCTTGATATAGTCCTGGACATTGGGGCGAGGACTCCAAAAGGGCAAAATGTTGGGCTCGTTGTACATTTCCCAGACGACTCCGCGTCCTTGGAAATGCTTGACGGCAGCCACAGCCCAGCGAGCAAACGCCTGACGCCCAGCATCGGTGTGTGGGGAAAAACCGCCATCATATAAGGGGTTGCCATAGT
Organism: Acaryochloris marina MBIC11017; assembly: GCF_000018105.1. Taxonomy (GTDB): domain Bacteria; phylum Cyanobacteriota; class Cyanobacteriia; order Thermosynechococcales; family Thermosynechococcaceae; genus Acaryochloris; species Acaryochloris marina. The sequence continues at coordinate 1,885,529 of NC_009925.1, read as the reverse complement.
CGAGGATAAAAATGGCCCGGAGATTATGGCGCTCTAATTGATCCAGCAGTCGATCGTAGGCTGAAAAGTCGTACTGACCTTTTTTGACTTCTGTCCGTAACCACACCAGATCGGCTCGTATCCAACGAACCCCTGAAGCCTCTAGCAGATCCATCTCGCCCGGTTTGGGGTCGGTGAAATGAATGGCCACCCCAAAGCCATCGGGTACTTCCAGCTGTTTGGGATTGAACTGTGCCGATATACTCCCCATCGAGCAGGACACCCAGAGGAAAAGGCCTAGGCAAAAACTAATGCACCCTCGTCTCCACCATCGGCGTTGGATCAAAAATGGGTATTTAGCTAGCTGCCTGTCTAGCCATGGCTGACGACGAGACATACACCAAAGCTCCTAGAGGTTGAACGCATAATATGAGCTGATAACAAGGCGGTGATGACCTGCTGTTTGAATGAGACTGGTTATCCCTAAAGAAGTTTCTATCCGATGGTCTCATACCAATTTCATGTGGAGATGAACTGTTTGACTTCAATGATTGGCTTATTTTCAATGCTTTCGGCGAGCTATACAGGTCAACTAGCTGGGTAATTGGTATTAAAACATGTCTAGCCAGTGACCTATCTCTGTTCTAGACCAGAAATCTCTTCATAGCTTAGATCTTTTAAGCCATTTGGATCTGATAAGCCATGACGTTGCAGGGGGCTGGGGCAATCATCTAGTCGCCAACCCTGATCTCTGCTTTAAAGCGCCTTGCCATCGAGAAGGAATGGTCGTATTTAGTTTAAAAAAATATCGAAAATAAGTATAATTTGAATCATTTTTTAAGGATAAAAATAACTGAAATATATTTATACTGAAAAATATTTTTTCTCCGCTGTGATTATTGGATGTCTATATTTTTAGGGTATTTGTTGTTAATTTAGAAATTAAATATTTTTTGATTTTGGCTTTTTGTGGTTCGGTTTGAGTATTTGTATATTTTATGTATATAGAGAAAATATACGTTGGACCGAGTTGTTTATGTAGAGCTGTCGCCATGAAATGGGTACTATAACTAGTATAGGGCTATTCTTTAGGCTCAAAATTTATCTGATTTAGGCATAGCCAGAACCAATAAACTCTCTAAATATTTAGAAAAAATTGATCCAAAATGCAGGGTGCATCATTTTTGAGATTAATATTTATATAAAGAGTTTATCTGGCTATTTCTTGATTTTTGGATTTCCTAAGGATTTGTATTTACCAGGTTGCCATGCTTTTATTTTCCTGCTCTGAGCCGAACTCACCCAGTATTTTTTAGAAATTCAGAATATAGCAACAAACCTAGATAAGTAATCGTGGCTTATCTAGGTTTGTTGCAGTAAAAAATTTGTTCACTGGTTGCTATCGCTGACGTCGTAGGACCAGACTTTGATCTTTTTTTGGGGGAGATCTTGCGATCGCAAGATCCAGTTTTCTATGCAAACTCATCAACACACATCACACACACCGGGTACTGCACATACTTCTGGTGCTTCACATACCTCTGGTATGTCTCATACACCAAATACGGCCCACCCCATGTCTCATGGGGGGATGGGGCAACCCCATGCAGATAATCCAGGCAAACAACATGAGCACGCAGCTTTTTTGGATCTCGTCCCCCATTCCCAAGCCACCCACAAAGCGATACGGGATGGATCATGGTTTGACCCCAATACCTGGGAAGGTGGGCAGATCCCTGGTGATGACGCCAAAGTTGTGATTGCCCACGGGGTCAAGGTTACCTATGACCAAGAGAGTGCTGCCCGCATTGATACGCTACGAGTAGATGGCACCCTCCAATTTTCTTCGGATCAAGATACGCAGCTATTGCTAGATACCTTTGCTGTTTCGCCGTCAGGGATATTGCTGATTGGTACGGAAGATAATCCGGTCCAAGCCGATGTCACCACCCGAATCACCTTTACCAGTGATAGTCCCATCGATACCCAGTGGGACCCAAGGCAGCTCAGCCGAGGTTTGATCAGCCATGGTAAAGCCAGAATCTACGGTGCCGAAAAATTAGATTTTGTGGCTCTAGAGCAGGATCCCATGGCTGGGGATAACGAGCTGGTGCTCAAGCTGGACGGAGCGAGTGGCCCCTTGGGCTGGAAAGTCGGCGATCAGCTTGTTTTGGGCGGTACGGCCTACAACTGGAGAGGCTCCAATGCCGATAACACCCGTTTTCAGGATGAAGTGCTGACGATTACAGAAATCAACGGCAATCGAATTCGGTTTACGAACAACAATATTTTGACTGGAGATAACTCGGTTCTCCGATTTGATCATAAAAGGCCTGACGGATTACAAGATCAGGTGAATTTGTATATTGCGAATACCAGCCGCAATGTTGTGTTTGAGACGGAGAATGCAGATCAAATTCCGAATCAGCAGCGTGGACACGTCATGTTTATGCACAATGCTGATGTTAAGGTGCTCAATGCTGGTTTTTATAATTTAGGCCGTTCTGATAAGAATTTAATCGTCGATGATCCTGGCCAGAACGTGGATGGTTCCGTCGGTACAGGGACCAATCCCAGAGGTCGGTATGCCCTCCATTTCCATCGGACCGGTGCTGAGGATATTAATGGCATTCCCGCTGTGGCCCAAGGCAATGCCGTCGTTGGCAGTCCGGGTTGGGGGATTGTCCACCACGATAGTCATGCAGTCCTAGAAGATAATGTCGTCTTTGATGTGGTGGGGGCAGGCATTGTTGCCGAGTCGGGGAACGAAATTGGCACTTGGCGCAACAATCTGACCATCAAAACCACCGGGGATGCCAGCCCCAGCCATGATATTAATCCTTTATCTCCTCGCACCAATCTCTTTGATTTTGGCTTTAATGGCGATGGCTATTGGGTGCAAGGGGCGGCTCAGGTTGCCATCATTGATAATATTGCCGTGAGTGCCGCTGGATCTGCCATCGAACTGTTGGGGCTTGACGCCGGCACAGAATCCGTTCGCGATGCACAAACCATCGATGTCAACATTCTGCCACCGGATTTGCAGGATATCGCTAAAGGTACTGCAGACGAGAGTACGATTGATGTAGCGGCGGTGCCATTACGGAAACTCAGTGGTTTTCAGAGCTATAACTCAAAATCGGGTATTAGCCTTTGGGCTCGCAAGACCAATCAAGATGGCCAGTTAAACATCAGTGTGCCCACCTTTACGGCCCATGATTATCGGTCCGTAATTGATAATTTTGCCCTGTGGAATATTCGCCACAATGGGGTGCTCTTACGGTATAGCGGTAATGTTGACCTCATCAATGGGTTAATTCATTCTGGTCAACCCATTGGCACAGGGGTTCATGTCAATGACACTTCGTTAGAGCAGCGATACATCAATCTGCATATTGAAGGCTTTAAGACCGGTATAGCGGTCCCCTACGATGCTGATAGGGATTTTGTGGGGTCTTCGCTAAAAGATAGCACTCTAGTCAATAATGACCAGCATTTTGGCCTGACACCGCCCCATATCACGATTAAGGATCCAGACTTCCCCTCTTTCTTTCAGATTCAGGGCAATAATACGTTTTCAGATGTCCCTGGCAACTTAGCCCCCTCGGTTCTATTTACCAGTCAAGCCATTGGGGGACTGGCGATGGGCTTTGATGCCAGCTCCTCTTTTGATCCAGATTCGACATTTATCGATAACCCAAGTCGGGGAATTGTAAGTTATGCCTGGGATTTTGATGGGGACAATGTGGCGGATCGCTTTGGTCGCCAAACGAGCTATGTTTTTGACAAAGCCGGCTCCCATAACATTACCCTACAGATTTGGGATGAATATGGGGCGACTCGCTCCCTCTCGCAAACCATTGAGGTGACGCCAACTCAATATGTCAATGCGTTTGGTAATGGCGATTTTTCCGTCAATCCAGTCTTTAAAACGGACGGTATCAACCATAGTACGAGTGCCAACTTAGGATGGTACGCAGCTGATGGCGTCTCCTGGGATGCTGGTATTGGTCAAGGCGGGGGCGTGGTCCTCTCCCAGGAAGCGGCGAGTCGTTCCAATCTTGGACAAATTATCTACGACAGTGCGGTGCGACGAGGGATGCAAACCCTCAGCCTGGACTTGCGCAATCTGGAAGGCGGCACTGGAGAAAATAACGAAATTACGATTAGTCTGTGGGGGGTGAATGGCGAGTTTTTTAACAACGCCAATACCAACCAGGGGCCTTACCAGGCGGGTGCATTACCCATGGAGCGTCAGGTCCTAGTTCAACAGACCTTTGGCGGCGATGACTTTGATTGGACAACCCTCTCTTGGGATATCGATTTTGGTGAGGGCTACCAATTTTTAGTCTTCCAAATCAATACAGTGGGGACCAATGATGGAGATGACTGGGTTGCGGTCGATAATATTTTGCTCACAGGGGATGGTTCCGTCAATCCTGTGCCTGTTAGTACGACTCGTATTGACACCCTGCCTCTGATTTTTCGAGGGACGGCCTTTGATGACAATGGCTCCGGTGGAGCCGTGGATGACAAACTCTACGGGGGGGATGGTAATGATACCCTCAAAGGGCTGGACGGAGATGACTATTTAGCAGGTCATGCAGGAGACGATCGGCTGGATGGAGGGGATGGAGATGACTTTCTCCATGGCTATGCAGGAGATGACCATTTGTGGGGTGCCAATGGCGATGATAGCCTCCAAGGCGGTGACGGCAACGACTACCTAGGCGGCAGCTGGGGCAGTGATACCCTGGATGGCTATCGCGGTAATGATTTTCTCCGGGGCCACCAAGGCAATGACACCCTTTGGGGTGGCGAAGGTAAGGATACCCTCGATGGGGGAGAGGGGGATGACAATTTAGGGGGCAGTTTAGGGGATGACCACCTCAATGGTGGCAAGGGGAATGACTTCCTCCATGGCCATGAGGGCAATGACCATCTGTGGGGCGCCGAGGGAGACGACAACCTGATCGGTGGAGATGGAGATGACTACCTAGGCGGTAGCTGGGGTAGTGATACCCTGGATGGCTATCGCGGCAATGATTCCCTAAACGGCCATCAAGGCGATGACACCCTATGGGGTGGCGAAGGTGAGGACACCCTGCATGGGGGAGAAGGTAATGATTCCTTAGGGGGGAGTTTAGGTAAGGATCGCCTGGATGGCGGCAATGGAAATGACACCCTGAATGGTCACGAAGGAGACGACCACCTGTGGGGGGCCAATGGGGATGATAGCCTCCAAGGCGGTGACGGCAACGACTACCTAGGCGGTAGTTGGGGCAGCGATACCCTCGATGGATACCGTGGTAACGATTTTCTCCGGGGGCATCAAGGGAATGACACCCTCTGGGGTGGAGAAGGTGAGGACACCCTCGATGGTGGAGAGGGGGAAGACTACCTTGGCGGGAGTTTAGGCAATGACCACCTCAATGGCCATCGGGGTAATGACACCCTCAATGGTCATGAAGGAGATGACACCCTTTGGGGGTCCTATGGTGACGATAATTTAGATGGGGGAGACGGTCATGACTCCCTGAATGGTCATGATGGGAATGACACCCTCTGGGGAGCTGCGGGCAATGATACCCTCCAGGGTCTAGATGGTAATGACTATTTAGGCGGGAGTTTAGGGGATGATCGCCTGGATGGTGGCAATGGGAATGACACTCTCAATGGTCACGAAGGAGATGACCACCTGTGGGGGGCCAATGGCGATGATAGCCTCCAAGGGGGCGATGGCGATGACTATCTGGGGGGAAGCTGGGGAGACGATACCCTAGATGGCTACCGTGGAAATGATTTTCTCCGAGGCCATCAAGGCCATGACACCCTCTGGGGAGGCGAAGGCAAGGATACCCTCGATGGGGGCGATGGAGATGATTATTTAGGGGGAAGCCTAGGGGATGACCACCTCAACGGTGCCTATGGCGAGGACTCCCTCAGCGGCCATGAGGGCAATGATATCCTCTGGGGATCCTATGGCAACGATAACTTAAATGGTGGCGATGGAGATGATTCCCTGACCGGTGGTGCTGGACAAGATTATCTCGTGGGTGGCGGCGGCAGCGATCTCTTTGTTTTAGAGGCCACCGCTAACAATAAGGGCACGATTGCTGATTTTGTGGTGGGTGAAGATGCGATCGCATTCCGTTCTGCCCAGCTCAATACCCTCCCTCTAGGTCTAATCTCCGCTCAGCAGTTTGCTCTGGGGGCCGCAGCGACCACTGCAGAGCAGCGATTTATCTACGATCAAGCTAACGGTGAGCTGTTTTACGATGCGGATGGGAGTGGTGCAGCTCAGCAGATTCTGGTGGGCACCTTGCTCAACAAAGCGAATTTGGGTGCAGGCCAGATCCAGATTGTCTAGCGGTAAGCCTGACTTGCTAAACCCTTAGCGAGAGGCGGATTGCCATCGTTGAATCAATTTCTCGCGCATGGATTCGGGTTGGCCCTGGTCAATCACCTGGCCATGCTCCAGGAGAAACGCGCCATCGCAATAGTCGAGTTCTTCTAGGCGGTGGGTGACCCAAAGGGCGGTAATGCCTCGTTTTTTGACCAGTCTTTGGACCTGGGCGACCAGGTCTCCTTGGCTTTCAGGATCCAGAAGGGCCGTCGGTTCATCCAATAACAGGACTTCGCAATGACGGGATATTGCACCTGCGATCGCAATCCGTTGCTTTTGACCACCGCTCAGGGCGTAGATGGGACGCCGTTTCAGATCGATCAAATTGACGGCGTCTAGGGCTTCATTGACTCGATGGTGAATTTCAACCATGGACAGATTTTCTTCCACTAGGCCAAAGGCCACATCTGCCCCGACGGTGGGCATGACCAGCTGATGGTCAGGGTTTTGAAACACAAACCCCACGGGCTGGGCCACATCGATTTGTCCTGATTGGGCTTTGAGTAACCCCACCAGCAGCCGCAGCAACGTCGATTTGCCACTGCCATTGGTGCCCAGCAGCATCCAGAACTGGCCTTTGGGCACCTGCAGTGAACAGTTTTTCAATACGGGCTGATCTTTAGACCATCCAAAGGATAAATTCTGCAGTTGGATGGCAGGGGTGGTCATGCCCCTAGCTCAAAGAAGCCCGCAGCGCGGCCTGCACCAGCTCCTCCAGACTTATCCGATAGTTGAACAGCGGTAATTTCGTTGACGAGAACGGCGGCTTTTTTATCAGGTTCGCGATCGCACGTCATTTCTAAAATGGTCGGATTCCCTGATTTGATGGCGGCTAAGACCTGTTGATACAGTGCTTCAGCATCTGCGGATTCTTTGCGTTGAACGGAGAGTCCTAAAGGCGTGCCGCGAAGGGAAATGTCAATGGTGTACATATATGGTTAAAGGTGCCGTATGAGGTGCATTCACAGGAATAAACAGGTCTGAAGTCCTAATTATAGGTATAAGACCTGCGATTGTCCTGTTCCAGTATTGCAAATTCCCGCCTTGACTGGCGGAACCTGAGGTTGGAAAAACAGAAAACAACTATGATTCCTTCCGAAATTTTCGTCGAAGCAACCTCCAGAACCAATTTTTCTGTTGGCTTTGAACAGTTTCTGCTGATTCTCGTGGATAGAAGTTGATGGTGATCAAGGAAAACATTGGGGAACCTTTCATTTGGCAAGTAAAATGTGTACGCTTTTAGCGTAGCCTCATTACCACAAAAATCGAAAGTTTGTAATTATTGTTAATAAAGTTTACATGCGATTTTGTGACATAGTTTGGATGGATAGAATTATTGCCCTACCTGCTGCGATTGCTGATCAGGTAAAGCAGAGCCATTCGCACAGCAATACCACTGGTCACCTGATGGGGAATCAGACTCAGGCTTTCGTCATCCATCAGATCGGAGCTGATTTCGACGCCTCGATTGACGGGGCCGGGGTGCAGCACTTTGACCTGGGGTTGGCATCGCTGGATGCGATCGCGGGTAATCCCAAACTGCTGGTGATACTCCCGAATACTGGGAATCAAATGCTGGCTCATCCGTTCATGCTGCAATCGCAGCGTCATCACAAAATCCGCCTGTTCCAGGGCCGGTTCTAGGGACCAATGGACTTGCGCACCATAGTCTGCAAACTCCTTGGGCAATAGGGTCGGTGGCCCTGCCAAATGCACATCTGCTCCGCAGGTGACTAGGCTAGAGAGATTCGAACGAGCCACCCGTGAATGCAAAATATCGCCGACAATGGCAATTTTTTTACCCGTCAGTAGATGGGTAGTTGGCTGATCCGGATCTAGGGTTGTGCATAGGGTAAACAGATCCAGCAATCCCTGGGAAGGATGTTCATGAAACCCATCACCCGCGTTGAGAACACCGACCTGCTCTCCCAGATCGTCCATGGCTTGGGCAATCATCTGGGGAACCCCCGAATGCTGATGGCGAATCACCATCATGTCTGCCCCCATCGCCAAGAAGGTTTTGGCCGTATCCAGAATGGTCTCCCCTTTGCTCAAAGAAGAGGTGCCTGGAGAGAAGTTGAGGACATCAGCAGAGAGGCGTTTGGCAGCCAGCTCAAAACTACTGCGGGTACGGGTGGACGGTTCAAAGAAAAGGTTGGTGACTAATCGGGCCTGCAAGGTGGGGACTTTTTTGGTCTTGCGATACAGCACATCTTTGAAACTATTGGCCGTTTGCAAGACGATATTCAATTCATCGGCGCTAAAGTCTGCTAGAGACAAAACATGGTGACGATTCCAGGTCGTTTCAGCCATAAGCACCCAACTACAATTAACGAAGGTCGGCTAGGCAATTCCAATTGCTGCAAGCAGTATATCGGGATTTGGCTAGGACGACTCAGTTGTTCATTCTCTATGTCTGCTAATCTGAACAACGTTATCTGTGTGTAAGAGTATAAATTTTGCCAACTGCTAATCAAGGCATTATGTGTGTCACGCTATGCCAATCACTCACTAATTCTTTCATGCCTATTTTTGTGGTGCGGCTTGATGAGCGAACTGGCAACGTCTTTATTTTAGCGGGCGATAATATAGAGATAGAGATATACCCTAATGGCCGCTGGAGGTTTTTATCATGAAGCCTGACTTCAATGAAACATCAAAAGCTGAACTGCGCGCCTATGTCATTGCTCATCCTGACGATAAAGACGCATTTCGTGCCTTCGTTGATCGCTTTACAGCCGATGCATCTTCAACCACTTTTAAAGCACCACAGTCAAAATCCGAGATTGAAGAAGTCGAGCATTTAATTCAACAGAAAGTCCAACAACTAAAATAAGTCATCGATGACTTGACGCAAGTTTGAGTATGCTTATCAGCATTGCTAGGAAACTGCCATTTCTAAACTTGAGCTTCCATATTCTCATCTAGAGGATAGGAGCACCAATCACTCCAACTCCCGGCATAGAGCTTGCCGTTTTTTATACCTGCGATGTCGAGGGCTAGCAGGTTCACACAAGCAGTTACTCCTGAACCGCAATAGACAATCACTTCATCAACATTTTCTAAGTCAGCATAGTGAGCTTGCAATTCAACAGAAGGGCGTAAAAAACCGTCTTCATTTGTTACGGCTTGCCAAGGATAGTTAACTGCCCCTGGGATATGGCCTGCGACTGGATCGATAGGTTCGTGATTGCCAAGATAACGCTCATGGGCACGAGAGTCCACCACCGTTACATTGGGTTGATTTTTCTGGGCTTTGACCGTCTGAATATCCACGACTTGACCAGGATTAGGACTGGCTTGGAACTCTCCTGATCGAACCTCAGGGATATCAGTCGTGATGGGATAGTGGGCTTGATAGGCTGCTAATCCTCCATCCAAAACGGCTACTTTTTCATGGCCGAGATAGCGCAGTAACCACCATAATCGTGAAGCGAAGGCTTGCCGACTATCGTCATAGGCCACAACCCAGGTCTCTGAGGTGATGCCCATCTGGGAGAGCTTCGCTGCAAATTGAGACAGATTGGGCAAAGGATGTCGTCCCCCATGAGTTTGCACAGGAGACGATAAATCCTTATTCAAATCTAGATAATAGGCACCGGGGATATGACCTGCTTGGTATTGCTCTCGCCCTTGCTGAGGGGCGCTTAGGGCAAACCGACAGTCCACAATCACTACTTGTGCATCTTCATGATGCTCATGCAGCCATTGCGATGAGACCACATTACCGACATGTGCCATTGGTCCAGCCCCAATTCCTTAGAGGTTTGCTGTAATCCGCCGCATGGCTTCTTCCACATTGGCCCGGCTATTAAAGGCTGAAATCCGAAAATAGCCCTCACCCGCTGCCCCAAAGCCGGATCCAGGGGTGCCAACCACATTGGTTTTATGCAACAACTGATCGAAAAAGTCCCAGCTAGAAATACCATTGGGCGTCTGCACCCACACATAGGGCGCATTAACGCCACCAAACACTTGTAGTCCAGCAGCCGTTAATTTCTCACGAATGATTTTGGCATTTTCCAAGTAAAAGCTGATTAGGGCTTTAGTTTGGGCCTGACCCGCTTCAGAATAGACGGCTTCTGCCCCGCGCTGGACGATGTAGGAGACGCCGTTAAATTTGGTGGATTGGCGACGGTTCCACAGCTTCCAGAGTTCGACATCGGATTCATCCGCTGCTTTGGCCATTAAGGTTTTGGGGACAACCGTTAGGGCACAGCGAGTTCCGGTAAATCCGGCATTTTTAGAGAAGGAACGAAACTCAATCGCACAGTCTCTGGCCCCCTCAATTTCATAAATGGAGTGGGGAATCTCGGGATCGGTAATAAAGGCTTCATAGGCGGCATCAAACAGAATGATGGAGCCGTGGGATTTGGCATAGTTCACCCAATCTTGCAGATGGCTCTTGCTCGCCACCGCTCCAGTGGGGTTATTGGGGAAACAGAGATAGATCAAATCCACCTTTTGGCTGGGAATCTGAGCCGTGAAATTATTGCCCGCATTAATCGGTAAATAGGTGAGTCCTTCATATTCGCCCTGATCATTGCAAGGACCCGTATGTCCGGCCATGACGTTGGTATCGACATAGACGGGATACACCGGATCGGTGACGGCAATGGTGTTGTTATCGCCAAAAATATCGAGGATATTGCCGCAGTCACACTTGGAACCGTCAGAGATAAAAATCTCCCCAGCATCCACGTCACAACCTCGGGCCTGAAAATCATGGGCGGCAATTTTTTCCCGTAACCAGCCATAGCCCTGCTCAGGACCATAGCCTTTGAAGGAATCGCGATTCCCCATGTCTTCAACGGCGGTGACCATGGCACTTCGACAGGCTTCAGGTAGGGGTTCGGTCACATCCCCAATACCAAGCTTGATAATCGGTGCGTCGGGATTGGCCTCAGCAAATGCGCTGACTCGGCGACCAATCTCAGGAAATAAGTAACCTGCTTTGAGCTTTAAATAATTGTCGTTAATCGTTGCCATGTTGTCTTAGCGATGAACACTCTCAACCAGCTTAGAACGTTACTGTTCCACTGAGTCGGTTTCGCTAAATTGACAACATCATTCCCTAACTTACAGTCTGCCAATTAGAGGCAATGCGACTGAGGCGACGCACAACCATAAGCCAACATGCATGCAGTGATTGAAGAATCGTTTAGGCATCATTTTTTAAACCACGAACACTTGCTTTTGTTTATGTTCGCTTGTCTTTTCTGCTTCTTTCACCGTGCAAACACTGATTTTTAACCAGTAGTAAAATTTTTTAATAAATCCATTTAGTAGATAAATGGTTGCAGAAAGTTGTTATTAGGCGAACCCAAAGTAGAGGCTACAAATCTTGCTCCAATAGCGCGCTAATAGGATTTCTGGGGTATCCGTGACGGAACAGCTTTACCAAAAATTGTGCAAAAGAGGACGATTATTTTTTATATCTTTTTAAGAGGTTAGGGATGCAAAAAATACGGTCATAAACAGTATCCCGCCTCGTTTGGTCTAAGCTCCAGTTCTAACTCACCAGCCTATTCCCGCAACATTACGGATGACAGCATAATCATTAACATCTGACTGAGCTGAAGCATCTAAAACTTTACACAGTATTCAAAGGAACAAGCGCTTAGTTCCATAAAAACTCGATTCCAGCTAGGTACAGAGGGATGCCGACAATAATGTTGAACGGAAAGGTTACAGCCAAGGCTGTTGAAACATAGAGACTTGGATTGGCTTCAGGAACAGTCATTCGCATGGCGGCGGGAACGGCAATGTAGGAAGCACTGGCACAAAGCACTGAGAATAACAGTGCATTGCCAACGGACATGCCAATGAGTTTGGCGATGCCTAACCCGATACCGGCATTGACGATGGGTATCAGGATGGCAAACCCAACTAAGAAAACACCGGTTTTTTGCAAGTCTTTAATTCTGCGAGCAGCCACTAACCCCATATCGAGTAAGAAAAAGGTGAGCACACCATAAAATAACCCTTGGGTAAAGGGTTCTAGAACTTCCCACCCATGCTCACCGGTTAAGACACCAATAATTAAACTGCCCACTAGCAGGAAAACGGAGCTGTTGAGAAAGGCTTCTTTGAGGACTTCGCCCCATGCGAAGTCTTGTTCGCGATTGGCGGCAAACAGGTTAACTAAAATTAAGCCAACGATAATGGCGGGAGATTCCATCAACGCTAGGGCAGCTACCATAAAACCATCAAAATCAATGCTTAACTCGGTTAGGAAGGCGCTGGCAGTAATAAAGGTAACGGCACTAATGGAACCATACGTGGCTGCGATCGCAGCCGCATCATAATTCCCTAGCTTAATTTTGAGGATAAAGAAAGTGTAGAGTGGCACGAAGCATGCCATCACCACCGCAGCAGCCAACGTCAGCATCACATCTTGGGTAATCCCACTTTTAACCAGCTCAACTCCACCTTTAAACCCAATGGCAAACAGCAGATACAGCGAGAAGAGTTTCGGAATCGGGGCAGGTATTTCTAAGTCAGACTGAACAAAGACAGCCGTCATACCTAAGAAAAAAAATAGAACGGGTGGATTCAGAATATTTGAGACGATGAGGCTGACGTCCATATGGACTCCTCCGGATGCAACAGAAAGCACGCACAAAAAACTATCAAGAGATGATTTCTCTGACAAACCCTTGTTTAACGTGGACGGCAACCAGATGTCAATGAGTGAAAAAACTGCTTATTCCAGCAGTTTAAAGATGTATAAATTCATACAGAATAAGGCGCTAAACATCCTATAGGTTAACGCTTCTTCATTAAAGATTAATCTAAACTCGTCATAGAGAATAAATTCGATATTCAAAAGTATTAAAAGACAATAAAGACAGATTAATTCACGCAATAAATAAGGTAGCGAATCTGTACTCATATACAGAAATATCCTTGAGCACAGATGCTAACCCAGTTGAACTTAATATTTATTCATTTAATAATGATGTAGAACGCTTGGGGACTGCAATTTTGACGTTGATAGCTTTTGATTCACACAAAAATATATCCTCATTTTTTTAATAAGAATCAGTCCTCCACAAAGTAGTCATCAAAATAGAGATCTTTTAGCGGTAAAACCGCTGTATTTTATTGGTTACTTTTCTAAAAAAAAGAAAGCAACTATTACTTAAATAGTTATCTTCCTGTCTACTGCAAACACCCAATATAAAAGCGAAGAGAAAGACAGAATAGCTACCAAAGATTTAGAATTTCAAATTTACTTTTTAGCCTGGGCAAAGTGTGGGTAGATTATTTCGATATTCTGCAAAGCATTAAGAAATAACTTAGTTTATTTTTGTTTTTTTCAACATAATCAAAACTTAACCGCAACTAGAAGCCTTCTTAATCTTTAGTTTAGCTCGTCTTTACATCCCTCTGCGAGGCTTACTGACGGTACTTCTAAAGCAGTATTAGACGTTTTTAATACTGCTGGACAAATACTTTGGGAGTGCTTCTCACGTGCATGATTCTTCGTTGGGGGATGGCAATATTTACGGTTAACGAAGAATCTACTTTCTCAATTCACTCATTACTACTTCGGCTCTAAATTAAGCAGCCGAAAAATTGCTCATATTTAGGTCTCTTCTGAAGACGATTAAGTTTTCAGGTTGTTTTTTACTGTTTGCTTAGGAATGCTCATGGCTACTTCCCTCTCTGCTGATGACATCGCAATTATCGGTATCAATGCTGATAATCCTGATGACTTTAGTTTTGTCCTACTCGTCGATATCGATGCAGGTACAGAAATTCGGTTCACCGATAGTGGCGTCCTCAGTGATGGCAGTTTTCGGGCCAACGAAGGAGCCGTGAAGTACACTGCACCAGCTGCTCTGACCGCAGGTACGGTCATCAATTTTGTGAAAAACAATGCCGACTTCACTGCCGATAATGATACTGGAGTAGGCACCAGTGGATTTTCCCTATCCACCAGTGGCGATCAAATTATTGCTTTCCAGGGCCTTTCCACCGACCCCACCTTTCTCTTCGCCTTACTGACCAACAGCACGGAATTCCAGGCCGATGCAACCTCTTCAAACACATCTGCGCTACCCCCTGGCCTTGAAATCGGCACTACCGCAGTTGCTGTAGGTGCAGGCGCTGGACCCACGCAAGAGGTAGATAACGCCGTCTACAGCGGTCCAGTAACGGGGTCCCCCACTGAACTTTTGGCCGCGATTAGTGATGCCAGTAATTGGACGGGAAGCAATTCCCCCCTGACATTGCCCACCGATTCTCTGACGGTCGGCAATGGTGGTCCAACGGGTGGTTCGGATGGCCCCTTGACCAAAATTGGGGGAGTCACCCTCGACAACGGGGCTGAAATTAACGCCTTTGACCCTGCCTCTCAAAAACTCTTTGTCGTGTCGGGGGAAACGGAATTACAGGTCGTGGATCTGAGGGATCCGACCCAGCCTGAAGCCTTAGACGCCATTGACTTATCCAGCTTTGGGGCTGGGGCCAATAGCGTTGCCATCCAGAACGGCATTATTGCTGTAGCAATTGAGGCCGATCCGGCCACTAGTAACGGCACCGTGGTTTTCCTCAACAGCGATGGGGAACTTCTGGGTGAGATCGAAGTGGGTTCCCTACCGGATATGCTCACCTTTACCCCTGATGGCACCAAAGTGTTGGTAGCGAATGAAGGCGAGCCTGAAGACGATATTGACCCAGCAGGCTCGATTAGCATTATTGATTTATCGGCAGGTTTCGACAACCTATCCATACAAACGGCTGATTTCACAGCCTTTGATGGCCGGGAAGCAGAACTCCGAGCTAAAGGGGTGCGGATCTTCCCTGATAAAACCACCTCTGAGGATGTCGAACCTGAATTTATCTCTATTTCCCCCGACGGCACCACCGCCTTCGTGACCTTGCAGGAGAATAATGCCTTTGCCGTGGTGGATATCGTCTCAGCAACCGTAACGGACATCCTGCCCTTGGGGACCAAAGATTTTAGTCGAGGGCCTGCCCAGCTGACGCAGCTGACCCTCGACGACTTACCCAGCCTGGGGACGACGCCAGCCGGTCAAGAGATTCTGTTGGGCGGCTTATCCGGACTGTGGTATGGCGGTACCGATTCCAGCTCTGGCAATCTGATTTTTTACACGATTCCAGATCGGGGGCCTAATCCTGACACCCTAGATGTGGATGGGGATGGCATCAATGAGCGCCCCTTTGCCTTACCGGATTATCAGGCTCGGATTGTCAAATTAGAAGTGACCCCAGATCTGACCAGCGTTACCATTGCCGATCAGATTTTCCTCACCCAAGGGGACGGTACTCCGATTACGGGGCGCTCCAATATCAATAATGAGGCCGTTGATGAGCAGCCGGTAGATTTATTTGGTAATCCGCTGGCCTTTGATCCCTTTGGAGGCGACTTTGAAGGCATTTTGAAGGATGCCAACGGTAATTTCTGGATGGTGGATGAGTATCGTCCGGCAATTTACCAGTTCTCACCAGAAGGGGTACTGCTCAATCGGTATGTGCCCGAAGGGACTGCAGCCCAGGCCGGGACAGGCGGCGGGGACGATCAGGAGAATGAGACCGCCACCTTTGGCACGGAAACCTTACCCGCAGAATATATCAATCGCCGCCGAAATCGCGGGTTTGAAGCCGTCGCGCTAGATGATGAAACCGGTATCTTGTATGCCTTTATCCAAACCCCGCTGGCCAATCCTGATCGGGCCGCCTCTGATAATTCTGATGTGATCCGCATCTTGGGGATTGATACAACTACGGGTGAGCCCGTCGCTGAATACGTTTATCTCTTGGAAGACCCAGCAGTGCGCTCCGGGGGGCGAGTGGACAAAATCGGGGACGCCGTGTTTGCCGGGGATGGCAAATTCTATGTGATTGAGCGGGATTTCGCCGTGGGTGATACCGCCAAGAAGTTTATCTTCGAGATCGATATCTCTGCTGCAACCAATTTACTCACTCTCGATGAGGATGAAGTTGGCATTTTTGAAAATGGCACCCTAGAGCAGCAATCTGCAGATGCCTTAGTTGCCGCTGGTATTCAGCCCGTCAACAAAATCAAAACCACCAATTTACCCTCCCTCGGATATTTGGCGGGGGATAAACCGGAAGGCTTAGCCTTACTCCCCGATGGCACCTTGGTGGTCCTGAATGATAATGACTTTGCCTTAGCAGGCGGTGAAATCCCCTTAGATGGCAGTGTTCTCCTAGATCCTGATCCAGCCCCCATCACCCTGGGCTTTATTCAGTTTGGAGAGGGGAATACGCTAGATCCGAGCGATCGCGATGGCGGTATCAATCTGCAGAATCATCCAGTGTTTGGGTTGTATCAACCGGATGCGATCGCATCCTTCGCCATTGACGGCAAAACCTACTACATCACTGCCAATGAAGGGGATGCCCGCGATGAAGATGCGCGTATTGCCGACCTAACCCTCGATCCAACTGCCTTCCCGGATGCAGCGACCTTACAACAGGAAGATCAGTTAGGGCGGCTGCAAGTTTCCACCATCGACGGCGATATTGATGGCGATGGCGACTTTGACCAGCTGTTTTCCTATGGGGGCCGCTCCTTTAGCA
This sequence comes from Acaryochloris marina MBIC11017, assembly GCF_000018105.1. Taxonomy (GTDB): domain Bacteria; phylum Cyanobacteriota; class Cyanobacteriia; order Thermosynechococcales; family Thermosynechococcaceae; genus Acaryochloris; species Acaryochloris marina. The sequence goes on along the minus strand of NC_009925.1, from coordinate 1,868,569 downwards.
TTTGGGATGAAGTTGGCAACCAAGTATTCGACAGTGGTGATCAAATCGCCAGAATTACGGCGGAACTAGCCCCAGAACTATTCAACGCCGATGATGGCGACCCTGCTGAGTTTGATAGTCGCTCCGATAACAAAGGGGCAGAGCCAGAAGCCGTTACCATCGGTCAGGTGGGCAACCGTACCTATGCTTTTATTGGTCTAGAACGAGCCGGGGGCGGTGTACTGGTCTATGACGTAACCAATCCGACTACTCCAGAATTCCTGCAATATATCCGCGATGATGCCGATATTGCCCCAGAAGGATTGACCTTTATTAGTACGGATGACAGCCCTAACGGCAAGAGCTTACTGGTGGTCACGAATGAAGAGAGCGAGACCGTCGCCGTTTACGAGTTTATTCCTGAAGTCAAGATCTTCGATATCCAGGGTGAAGGCCATCTGTCGGAATTCGAGGGAGAAACGGTTACCACCACGGGCATCGTTACCGCCGTTGACTTCAATGGATTTTACCTACAAGATGCCGCTGGAGACGGTAATGACCGCACTTCCGACGGCATTTTTGTGTTTACGGGCAGTGCCCCTACCGTCAATATTGGCGATGAACTGGAACTGACGGGGCAGGTGTCAGAGTTGATTCCTGGCGGGGCCTCCACCAATAACTTATCGATTACACAGCTGAGTGTGGATGCGGTGGAAGTCTTATCGAGTGGTAATGCGCTGCCCACTGCCACCGTGTTGGGTGAGAACGGCCGTCTGCCCTCCAACGATACGGTGATTAGCGCGGATGAGCTGCCCGTGAATCTGCAAATGGATCCAGGTGAGTACGATCCAGAGAACGATGCCATTGACTTCTTCGAAAGCCTTGAAGGCATGCGGGTCACCGTGGAAGATGCCGTGGCGATCTCGCCGACTCGGGTCTTTAACCGGTTTTCGGCAGAAGCCTTTACCCTCCCGAATCAGGGGGCAAATGTTTCTCCTGATGATGCCCTCACCGATCGCGGTACCCTTAATCTGGTCTCGGGACCCAATAATACGGGCGATCAAAACCCTGAGCGGATTCAAATCCAGTTTGACCCGGATCTTCTCCCCGATGGCTTTGAACCCCCTGGTCTCAATGTTGGCGATCAGCCCGGCGATGTCACCGGAGTCGTCGGCTACAGCTTTGGCAATTTTGAAGTCAATGTCACTGAAGCCTTTACCCCCACTCCCAGTGGCTTAGAGCCAGAAATCACGACCTTGGTCGGCACCGATACCCAATTAACGGTGGCTAGCTACAACGTTCTCAACCTAGACCCCAATGATGGGGATGGTTCAACGGATGTCGCTAATGGTCAGTTTGATCGCTTAGCAGCCCAGATTGTCAATAATCTTCAAGCACCTGACATCATTGCTTTGCAAGAGATTCAGGATAACTCGGGTAGTGTCGATGATGGTACGACGGCTGCCGATCAAACGTTGCAAATGCTCGTAGATGCGATTGCAGCCGCAGGTGGCCCCACCTATGAATTCCGCACCATTGATCCGGAGGATGGCGCTTTTGGAGGGCAGCCCGGTGGCAATATTCGCAATGCCTTCCTCTATAACCCTGACCGCGTCTCTATTGATGACAGCTCTCTGCAGTTGTTGACGCCTGAAGTGCTAGCCGCCGCAGGGGCCAGCAATCCTGATGCCTTTGAGGGTAGCCGCACGCCCTTGGCCGCCAACTTCGAATTTAACGGTCAAACAGTGCAAGTCATTAACAACCACTTCTCATCCCGGTTTGGGTCTTCACCGATTTTTGGTGCCACCCAACCCTTTATCCAGGCTGGAGAAGACGCCCGAGAAGCCCAGGCCCAAGCCGTTAATGATTTTGTAGATGCGCAATTAGCGGACAATCCAGACGCCAATATTATTGTGGCGGGGGATCTGAACACCTTTGATACGACTAACGATCTGCTAGAGATTTTGCCGGGAGTCGGCGATGAACAAGTCCTAACCAGTCTGGTCCCCCAGGCCGTCGAGACCGATGATGCCTACACCTTTATCTTTGATGGCAATGCCCAAGTACTGGATCATCAGTTTGCCACCAACGCCCTGGCAGCAGGGGCCGAATTTGATATTGTTCATGTCAACAATGACTTTGTTCGAGATGATGGTCAGGCCATCTTTGATGACTCCATCGTGGCCAGCGACCATGAGCCGATTGTGGGTCGTTTTACCCTTGAGGATGGCGGTGGCAGCGGCGGAAATGGAGGCGGTCCCGGCAGCGGCTCCGGCACCTTTACCCTGCAAATTCTCCATGCTTCTGATTTAGAGGGCGGCGTGGATGCCATCGGTCGCGCCCCCAACTTTGCGGCCCTAACGGACCTCTTTGAAGATGAGTTCGAGAACACGGTTATCCTGTCGGCAGGCGACAACTATCTAGCTGGTCCCTTCTTCAATGCGGCGGGCGATCGCACCGCGTTTCGCGATAGCGGTTTGTTCAATGAACTCTACAACAACCTGTTCGGCTTACCCGCCGATCTAGATGGCGATGCCATTGACGACTTCTATGCTGGTTTGCGAGAAGGGGGCGGTCGTGTCGATATCTCGATCATGAACCTGATCGGTTTTGATGCCTCGGCAGTAGGTAACCACGAATTTGATTTAGGGTCAGATACGTTTGAAAGCATTATCGAACCCGACTTCCGCGATCCAGGTCTAGGGGACGATCGGTCTGTGGGAGCCTTGTTCCCCTATCTGTCCGCTAATCTCGATTTTTCCGGGGATGCCGACTTAAGTGATGTCTTTACCAACGGCATCTTGGTCAATACCGCCTTCCGCACCGGACCCGAACAATCTTTAGCCGGGACACCAACCCCCAAAATTGCCCCATCCACCATTATTGAAGAAGGCGGTGAGCAGATTGGTGTACTGGGGGCCACGACACAGTTACTGGAAACGATTTCCTCGCCCACTGGCACCACGGTAATTGGCCCACAAACTAATGATATGGCCGCCTTAGCGGCTATCCTCCAGCCAGAAGTGGATCGCCTCCGCAATCTGGGCATTAACAAAATTATTTTGGTGTCCCACCTGCAGCAATTTGCCCTAGAGCAAGAACTGGCGGGCCTCCTAGATGGCGTTGATGTGATTATTGCGGGTGGCTCCGATACCCTCCTGGCAGACTCGATGGATGTCCTCCGCCCCGGAGATGTGGCCGCCGGAGACTATCCCTTTGAAACTACAGACGCCAGCGGCAATCCCGTATTGGTGGTCAGTACCGATGGGGAATATAGCTATCTGGGTCGCTTGGCATTAGACTTCGATGCCGATGGCAATATCCTCACCAACAGTCTGGATCCAGCGGTGAGTGGAGCCTATGCCACCACCGATGAGGTCGTCAATACGGTCTATGGGACGGCGGATGTGGGAGATGCGATCGCATCCTCTGACAAAGCGACTGCCGTTCAACAGCTCACCGATGCCGTCTCTGATGTGGTAGCGGATCAAGATGGCAATGTCTTTGGGCTTTCAGAAGTCTTTATCGATGGTCGCCGCGAAAGTGTGCGGACGGAAGAGACCAATCTAGGAAACCTGACCGCAGATGCCAACTTGGCCGCCGCCAAAACCTTTGACGATACCGTCGTGATTTCCCTGAAAAACGGGGGTGGTATTCGAGCCCCCATTGGCGAAATTGATGCCAACGGCAATGAGTTACCGCCCCAGGCCAACCCCATCTCTGGAAAAGCCGAAGGTGAAATCTCTCAGCTCGATATTGACAACTCCCTCCGCTTTAACAACAGCCTGACTCTGCTGACTTTAACTGCCGATCAGTTGTTAGCGGTAATTGAGCATAGTGTGGCAGCAACGGCTGATGGGTCCACTCCCGGCCAATTCCCCCAAATTGCGGGGATTCAGTTCAGCTTTGATCCAGATTTACCTGCTGGCGATCGGGTGCAATCCTTAGCCATTACGGATGAGAATGGCAATGACCTTGATGTTGTGGTCCAAAATGGAGACATTGTCGGCGATGCCAGCCGCACCTTCCGCATTGTCACCCTTAATTTCCTAGCCGATGGCGGTGATGGTTACCCCTTCCCCACCGGACCCGAGGCCAATCGGATTGACTTACCCGACGTGCTCACGGATCCTGGCGCTGCTACCTTTGCCGATCCAGGGACCGAGCAAGATGCCTTAGCGGAGTACCTGGCTGCGAACTTCCCTGCAGATGCAGATCCAGCCACGCCTGCGTTTGCTGCCTCAGAAACCGCTCCTGCCGAAGATACCCGGATTCAGAATCTCGATTTCAGGGACGATACCGTCATTGATGCGGTTGTGCCTGTCTTTAATGAAATTACGGGCACCAACCGTCGAGATGTCCTGCGAGGAACAGCTGAAGCAGATGATATCAAAGGCTTGAGAGGCCGAGATACCCTCTTTGGCCGTGATGGCAATGATCAGATCGCAGGAAATCGAGGCCGAGATCGTCTCCTAGGGGAGGCTGGCGATGACACCCTGATAGGTGGCCGAGGTAGAGATACCCTCTACGGAGGGGCTGATAACGACTTGCTAACGGGTGGTCCTGGAGCCGATAAGCTCTTTGGCGGGGCTGGGGATGATACCTTAGTCGGGGGCCGAGGGCGAGATCATCTGTCGGGTGGATCTGGTGCAGACTGGTTTGTCCTTGAAATCGGTCAAGGCCAAGATACCGTCCTCGATTTTGAAGTTGACCAGGATATCTTAGGCCTTGCTGACGGATTAACCCTAGGTCAACTTAGCGCCTCAACCGATGATGGCGATACTCGCATCTCCTTGAATGGCTCAGAGCAGACCCTGTTAATTTTGAAAGGGGTCACGGTGACTCTGACAGATCTAGCTATCCAAGACTATTCAGCCGTCTAGGCTCTAGTTTAATTAAGCTGTTCCTTGAATGACCTAGCATACGTTAGGTGTATGATTCTGGTGTTGTCAGGAACGGCTTTGCAGTAGTTATGAAAGAAATATCGTTAAATCTTGATGATCTTATTGCTTAGAGAGTCATTTGTTTAACTCCTGTAAATCACTCCGATGACAGGCCATTGACATTACTTCTGTTTGTGAGGGGACGACCGCATGAGTATTTCGATTCAAGAAATTAGTATTATCATTGCCGCTAAAGATCTCAGCCCATCCATCCTCAATCCTGATTTTCTGAAGTACAGCGATATTGTGCCTTCGGATTGGCAGTACGATCAGCAGCCTGTCATTTCGAATAGTGGTGCACGTATCTCTTACGATAATGGTGTTCGCATTACGTCTCAGCCCAATCGGGTGGCGTTTGCTCAGGTGGCTCCTTCTAAAGATCAGCCTCAATTTTTGATCAATTCGATGGCGGCTAGATTTGCGGAGAAACTCCCGAATGCCGATTATGTGGCGGTGGGGGTTAACCCTCGAGGACTCGTCCCTTTCTTCGACAATCATCGGGGAGCCCATGAGTTTCTATTTCACCAGTTGTTTGCTCAGGGGGCTTGGCAAGACTTTGGCCAAGCGCCTGCTCAAGCGGCAATTCAGCTGAGTTATGTACTGGAACAAGGGCAGCTCAACCTGTCTATTAACGAAGCCAAATTGAAAGGGCAAGATGGACAATCGGTTTCTGCAGTCGTCTTTTCCGGGAATTTTAATTATCCCGTGCGTGGAGATATGGGGATTAAACGAGTCCAGAATGTCATCGAACGGATTCAGCTTTGGCAATCAACGGTTGCTACGTTCCAACAACTAGTCAATGAACGCTTTTTGGGTGCTTCCCATGCACCATCGTCTCAACCCGGTGCAGATATCCCCATAGCACCGCCAGCTGTAGAAAATGAAATGGTGCTCTAGGTCGCTATCGGCTGTCCTGCGCTCCCAATTACCTGGGTCCTCTTTGGAAATAACGCAATATTTCTAAAAGGTAGAGATTGCCTTTTAGACCGTTGCTTGACGAAGGGATTGGTTTAACTAACCGAGATCCTGAAGCTTTTTTGATTGATTGTGAATTTCAATGAAGATACTCAAGAAAATCATTAGTGCAGCTATCGTTGCGTTCAATCTCCCTCGGGTGATTGAGATGGCGTAACTGCTGAGTGGGGGAGATACAACATCCTATGAGATGGGGTGGTTCACAGAGACAATTGTGATGACTATTCTGGGAACTTGGCTGATATTCTCAAAGGAGAAGTCCAAAGCTTAGAATAATATCTTCAACATGGGGGCCAATCGCGATGGCTAGCAAAAAAATCTTGATGCTGGTGGGTGACTTTGTCGAAGACTATGAAGTCATGGTTCCTTTCCAAGCATTGTTAATGGTCGGTCATACCGTACATGCGGTTTGTCCTAATAAGAAATCTGGTGAGTCCGTAAGAACAGCGATTCATGACTTTGAAGGCGATCAAACCTACAGTGAAAAACCGGGCCATAACTTTGTGCTGAATGCCACCTTTGCAGAGGTTTCTGCTGCCGATTACGATGCACTAGTCATTCCAGGTGGTAGAGCCCCAGAGTATTTGCGCCTTAACCCCGAAGTTATCCAAATCGTGCAGCACTTTGCTCAAACCAATAAGCCCTTGGCAGCAATTTGTCATGGAGCCCAATTGCTATCTGCTGCAGGTGTTTTGGCGGGAAAGCGCTGTTCAGCCTACCCAGCCTGTGGCCCAGAAGTTGCTGCTGCGGGTGGGGAATATGTAGATCTGGCTGTGGATGATGCCTTAATTGATGGCAATTTGGTCACCGCACCGGCTTGGCCTGCTCATCCCAAATGGCTATCTGCGTTTTTACAGGTTTTAGGCACTCAGATTGAACACCCGGAAGCCGTGCTTACTTGATCATGTGGCTTTAATACTTCAATTTTCTTGAGCCGGGTTTGCATATCAGCAGGCGATTGCTGCTAATACGGATAGCAGATGGGCATACTGACGGTGAGCTAAATCTATGCAACAAAGACAAACTTTCTTTATGCTTTGTAAAGAATGCTTTGCCTAAGCCTCACAGATAGTTTCACTCCCTGAATGATGCAGACCTCTTTTCCTTCACGCCAGCCCTTAGATGCTTTGACAACAGGGCTGTCCGATCTACAACAGCAAGCATTACGGTGTGGAGAAGCCATTGTCTCCGGTCATGCAGGTCAGTATGTAGCCCAAGTTGTAATGGAGAGTGAGCCTGAAACCGCTTGGCAAGTATTGACAGATTTTGAGCATTTAGCCCAGTTTCTTCCCAATGTTGTCGCAACCCAGATATTGGAGGCATCCGCTCAACGAACCGTGGTGGAGCAAACCAATGTTTCCCAGATCTTATTTGCTCAGGTGCAATCTAAGGTACGCACAGAAAATAGGGTGATGGCCCCTGGCAAATTGAGCTTTCACCTGCTGAAAGGCGATCTCAATTATTTACAGGGCTATTGGCAAGTTTTACCGCTCGCTACATCCCAGGTATTGGTCAAACAGGTCGTTTCTGCGGATGCAGATCTAGGTTTTCTGGAGGGCAGCTTCCATCTCTTGTTTCGCGAGACCTTGAAGCGTACCCTCGCCGCTATTCAAACAGAAACCCAGGCCAGAACGTTACTCAAGGCGGCTTAAGTTCTTAGTTATCCTGTCTTAGACTGGCGGCGAGGAAGTTTAGCCTGCCAGATCAGCAGCAAAGGAAAACATAACTCGATACCTGTAAAGACCAACGTTAGTGGACCCGGTGCTCCGACTTGCCAGAAGGAAATGACACGCCCCACGCCACCCGCGAAAATTGCACCCGCCACAATCCGCAATGCCGTCTTATGTTTTTCGATATTGGGAATAATCCACCAAGCGATTACCCCTAGAGAAATATAAAAACCGGTGATATAGCGATAGTGGCTATCAAACTCTGGCGTAATCGCTTCTGCTGGTAGCCATCTCCCTAAACCAGACGTCAGGCCAAGTATCGCCACCATAAAGGGAATTAAGCTTAATATCCCTAAAATGATTTGTAATCCGCGTTTCATCCAAGCCTCCGAATAGTGCAGTGATTAGAGTGGACTCAATCTCAATGTTATAATCTATAACAATGTTATAAAGTATAACGCAGTGCACTGGTGCTAGAAACCAACGACCGTAACTAGTGAGCAATGAACCGTATCATCACGGCCATTTAAGAGAAGCATTGATTGAGGCCGCCCTTGCACAAATTCAATCCGAGGGCGCATCAGCCTTAAATTTGAGCAAGCTAGCTCGCCAATGTGGCGTTAGCCAACCTGCCGTTTATCGCCACTTTGCGGGTAAACAAGCCTTAAGTTTTAGCTTGGTCCATTGGGGATTTGAAAGGCTGGTTCAGCGATTACAAGCCACCACTCAGCCTGAACAAGAGGAGACCCTAACTAGCATCAGAGGATTGGCAAAGGCCTATCTAGAATTCTCGCTAGAGTATACGGAGCTTGCCCGGATGATGTTTAGCTTGAAAGAACGGGTGACTGATCCCGATCTCCACGCTATTTCCAAGCAAGCGGCAGGTCCTCTATATCAAATTGTCCAGATTGCTCAAGCACGTCAGACCTTAAAAGGAGATGACGTAGAGCAGGCGGTTCGACTGATTTGGGCCTCTATCCATGGGCTAGCGGTTTTGCTAATGGACGAGCAAATGCCTTACGTGACGCAGACGCCTGGCGCTATAGAGGTGCATCTTGATGCGATCGCACAGTTGCTACATGATGGTTTATTCATCAGCCCTGATTCGCCCCAGGCATAGGCATCAATACCAACCCTTGACGATGCAAAGACAGCGGTAAACCGCAGCGATTTAGCTGGAGACGGCTGAAGTCTGGTAGTTTTGCTTTTCCAAGGTCAGGGCCAATCTGACCGCTTCAAACTCTTGTTCCAGCTTATTCATCCAGGTGGAAGAGATTGCTAGATTTTCGAGCTTGCTCATATGCTCTAATTCTTTCAGTTGATGCGCCAGTTGAGTCGCTCCCATCGAAGCGCTCATGGATTTTAGAGAATGGGCAATTTCATTGATTTGGACGTAGTTTGTTGTTGAGATCGCATCCTTCAATCCCGCCAACATCGGTTCTGCATCCCGGAGGAAGTTATCAATCACAGAAACGAGAAAGCTACCACCATCATCTCCACCAATTTCTATCAGCGCCTGGATAGCGGATTCCTCTATCAGAGCGGGTTTCATCGCCTGGGGTAAGGCAAGGTCTGAAGGGGGATGATATTGGCTAAGGGCGACTTTGAGGTCTTCAAGAGATACGGGCTTGCACAGATAGTCCTGCATCCCTGCATCTAAACATTCTTGTTTCTCTTCAGGTAAGGTCCGTCCCGACACCCCAATAACATAAGGACACATCTCTTGTTGCCGCAGGGTTTGAACCACCTCTAAGCCATTCATCTTGGGCATTTGTACATCCAAGAGAATGAGGTCATACATCTGGGTTTGGCAAGCTGCCACCACTTGCTGACCATCACTGACGACATCAGCCGAATAACCCAGATGCACCAGCCGCTGTACCATTAATTGCTGATTGAGCGTATTGTCATCCGCCACTAATATTCTGAGATCTTCAGGCTGGATAGACGCCACCTCCTCCAACGAGTTTGACTCAGATGGCTCAGGCTCCGAGTAAATATATTGGACCCCAAGATGTTCTGCTAACTTGTCTAGGATGGTACTTTCTTGGCAAGGCTTACGGACAAAATCGTCACACCCGACCGAGAGGGCATAGAGTCGATCTTCTTCAAACGCATTCGCCGTTAGGGCAATAATCACGGGTGGATTGTCTCCACATTGGGCTTTAATTTCTCGAGTGGCTTTGTAACCATCCATCACTGGCATGCGCATATCCATCCAGATCAAATGGGGAGCCCATTCCTGCCAAACCGCCAGGGCCTCTTCTCCGTTCACCGCTTCTCGAATATCAAATCCAAAAGGAGCTAACCATTGCTGCATCAGCTGTCGGTTGGCCCATTTATCTTCCACCAGCAGCAGTCGATAGGTGGGTTGCCCTGGAGCTAAGGACACCACCTGCCGTGTGGGCTTCACGGTATGAACTTCTGCCGCATCGGCGAGAGTGACGGGAATCGTGAACCGGAAGGTGGAGCCCTGCCCGACGGTACTATCCACCTCGATATCGCCCCCCATCAGTTGCACAAAGCGGCGGCTAATCGGCAAGCCGAGTCCCGTCCCTTCTTGAGCACGATAGCCTGAATCCGTCTGAGTAAAGGCCTCAAAAAGCTGGTCAACGTCAGAGGCTTTAATGCCAGGACCTGTATCCATGACCGCAAAGGTCAGTTGACAGGCCCTACCGGGTTGACCGCTCTGTTCTGGGGTATCCACCTGAAGCAAGACCTGGCCTTTCTCCGTATAGTTAAGACCATTCCCAAGTAAATTGATCAGGACCTGGCGGAGTTTCCCTTCATCGGCAAACACAAATTGGGGGACGGTTGCCGAACGCTCAAAATAGAGCTGTAATCCTTGTAGTTTAGCTTTGGCCTCCAGCATATCTTGGAGAGAATCTAATAACCGATATAGATCAAAGCTGACTTGGGTAAGCGCCAACTGTCCCGCTTCAATCCGGGACATTTCTAAGACATCGTTGATCAAAGACAACAAATGCTCTCCACTCCGGCCAATAATGCCAAGATGTTCAGTTTGAGTCTCCCCTAATTGGGGATCTCGCTGCATGATCTCCACATATCCCAAGATTGCATTTAGGGGGGTTCGCAATTCGTGACTCATATGCGCTAAAAAGTCACTTTTGGCTTGGCTAGCCGCGTCAGCCGCCTCCTTAGATTGTTGGGCTTGGTTAAGGAACTCGGCTTGCTGGAGCGCGACGCCTAGTTGGGTACTAATTTGAATCGCAAATTCCCGCTCTTTGACTTGCCATGGCCGGGGAGCTGAGCATTGATGAATCGCCAATAGCCCCCACAGGATATTGCTCCGAAAAAGAGGGACGACTAAATGGGCCTGAACTTGCAATCCTTGCATCATCTCCACATAACAAGGATCTAAATTACAGGTGTTGAGATCATCAATTGCAAAAACTTGGTGAGTGCCAGGACTAGCCGTATAGCGATCTTGGAAACAGTCGCCTTTGACGTCATACCCCAAGATAGATCGGTAATCGGGATGAACATCTTCGGCAATCACCTCTCCTTGGCTATATTGGACATCCGGTAAAAACTGAAAAACCACCACCCGATCTACTTGCAGGAGCCTACGGACCTCACGGGTCGTGGTCTTGAAAATAGTTTCCAAATCCAAGGACTCTCGAATCTTGGAGATCACATTCGTTAGAGTATGCTGCTGTTCCGCAATAACGGCGAGCTGTTGCGCCTGATTCTGGACCTTTTCCGTGGCGCCCGCTTGTTGGACAGCAACCCCCAAGTGCGTGGCCAGCTGGGTAATAAAATCAACCTCCAATGGTTTCCACTCATAAGGATTGGAGTGCTGATAGGCCCCAATCAGCCCCCACAAGCGGCTACCGACAAAAACAGGGGCAATTAAAAAGGCCTTAATCTGGTAGTAGTGATAGGTTTCCAAATGACAGGGGGAAAGTCCAGCTTTGGAGACGTCATTGACCACCGATACATGGTTGTGGCGATATCGTCCTCCCTTCGTCTCTTGTAGATGAGAGTCATTCCAGACGTCACGGGTGGAATAGACGACTTCTTCCCATTCAGGTTTAACGGCCCGAAAATTATTAATAAATGAACCGCCCCAGTTTTCGTCAAACTGATAAACGGCCACATGATCAACATCTAACAAGCGCTGGGCTTCTTGAGTAGTCGTTTGGAAAATTGTATCGAGATCCAGCGCCTTTTGTAGCTTAGATAAGATATTGGTTAAAGCGCGCTGTTGATTGGCAATCGCCGTCGACCGATGAAGTTCGGCGGTCCGCTCTTTAATTTGCTCTTCTAAGTGGGTATTGAGGGTCTGGACCTGTTGGTAAAGCTGGTATTGGTTAATTGCGGCGGAAAACCGTTCTCCCAGGGCTTCAGCTAATCGAACTTCGGCGTCAGTCCAGGGCTGAGATTGCCCTGCTTTGATTTGTCTCCAAGCTTCAAAAGACTGACGAGGAGCCAATTGACGGCTATCGGGGTGATGGAACCCTGCCCAACAGAGTTCTTCTTCCACCTCATTGCGGAAAATAGTAATGCACCCCAGTAATTCCTTATCGAAATACAGGGGTAGAATCATCACACCCCGAATGGGCGTGGATTGAAAGGCGGGACTTAAAACTCGAAATAATGGCTCTCGGTAAATATCCGCAATCGCCCATACCGTCTTGCTGCGGGCTGAAGAACGAGCCTGGGGCGAGAGGGCATAGTTTTTGCGCATCCAGTCCACTGACCAAGGGCGACTTTCCGTGTCAGGGGTGTCGACAGACTGTGTTGAATTCAGGTAATTTTGCCATAGGGCATTCTCTTCAATTAACCTGTCATGATCTAATGTGCTGGGTTGATCGCCACAACAATAAAGTTCTGCGGATTGCTCAGAGGTTGTATGACTGAGATATAGTCGTCCGCCAGTGCCCTGCATCACCGCCACCATCTCTGCCAAGGCAACCTCTAGCTGAACGGTGGGTTTGGTATATAACAAGGCCGTCACATGATTCACCCCTGCTTCTAGGACAGCCTGCTCTCGCACCCGATCCAGAAGAGTCGCTTGGCCAATAGCTACGGCCATCTGATCCACTACGGCCTGAATCAGCTCCAGTTCTGATTCCTCAACTTGACGGGGTTGCGCATGGTGGGAAACCAGGAGTCCCCAAAGACGTTGTCCTTGGTTTAATCCTGAGACGACCTCTGACTCACTCTGGATCTGCTCTAAGCTGGACTGCTCAATCACGATGGGGACGACCACCGAGGATTGTACGCCCATTGCTTTCAAATATTCGACATGGCAGGGATCGATGGGCCGAAAACGAATATCTCGACTCTCTAATTCTGAGCCTGTTTCTGTGCAATTGAGTGGGCTAAAACCGATTTGTTGGGTGGAGAGATCCACCACAGAGCGTTGTCGGGCCTTTAAGTAAAGCTCACGCGCCGGCAGGGGAATATCATCTGCCGGAAAATTCAGTCCTAATAACGAGGGTAAATGGTCTTCGCGAATGGATTCGGCAATCACCAGACCATGGCCATCCGGGAAAAATTTATAGACTTTGACGCGATCGGTTCCTAAGAATGCTCTGACTTCAGCCACTGTTGCTGACAAGATCTCATTCAGTTCCAACGACTGACGGATGCGAGTCGTAATGCGATTGAGAAGAGATTGCTGAGTCAATTTAGATGGTACGTCCGGGTAGGAACAGTCAGCATTTAATTTTGAGGAGGATACATCCATCGTCTAAATCCCGAATACAGCCTTTGGAACCGCTATTGACTCGATTTAGGCAATTTCTGTGATAGTTTCACTGTAACCTACAGAACAAGAACAGGGGAGAACTGGATGAACACCCCTATTTCAGCCAAGTGTCAGGGGCTTGAGTGCTGCTGTTGTTTCTGGTTATGTGGTCAATTCACAAAAAATTACCGGGTAGACAGGTGTTAACTATCTCAAGCCCTAACGTGCCCATTCATAAGGCGATTTATCACAGACATAGATCAAAATATTGATGCCCAATCGTGATCTGTTCAGCTATTCTGTGCAGTGCTATTTTCGTTCAGGATGGTAAAGGGTTTGGTTGGTGTCACCCATCTGGTTAATGGTTGCTATCATCTGGCTCAACCGCCCATGGTCCCGCTGATTGAAATAGAACACCAGTCGGGGTAAATGTTCTGTCTCATCCTCAACTTGTTGAGGTTGAGGTTCTTGATGATCCAATTCTTCTGGCAACGCCCCACTTTTGCGAATTTGGTCACGAAGCAGGATATCCGTAAACTCTTGATTTAGCCACTTTACATCTGAGTCGGAGAGTTCTTGATTGAGACGCATCACTAAGCGATCGCCGACATAACGGCTGGAATGGTAAACCTGGTAGAATCCCGAAATCGCAGCACAAGCAGTCTCTAGGTTATCCGTAATCGTATATAAGCGATGGTCATCTTCACTGATGAGCCCTCCAGCGATCAGATGTTTGTGTATATAAGCATTCCAGTCTTGCCAATAGTAAGTTCCTGGTGGATCGATTAAGACCACTGGTACGGGGGGAGACTTTCCCGTTTGGCTCAGGGTCAGACATTCAAAGGCTTCATCTTGGGTGCCAAATCCACCGGGGAAAAGTGCGATCGCATCGGTTTCCCGAAGAAAAAATAATTTACGCGTAAAGAAATACTTGAAATCGATCAGCTTCTCATCCCCAGCGATGAAAGGATTTGAATCTTGCTCAAAGGGGAGCTGAATATTGAGGCCAAAAGACTTTTCTGCCCCCGCCCCTTGATTACCTGCTTCCATAATGCCGCCCCCCGCTCCCGTCATTACCATAAAGCCTTGCTGAGTAACGCAGCGGGCAAAATCTACTGCCATTTGGTAGGCCGGACTATCCGGTGGTAGGCGAGAAGACCCAAAAATGGAGATCTTACGAATGTGTCGATAGCGGTGAAAAACCTGAAACCCTTGCTCTAGATCTTGTAAGGCCGCCGTCAGAATTTTCCAATCTAAGCGATCAAGATCTTCTTCTGCCATATTCAGCACAGTTTCCAGGGCCTGCACCATCAGAGGACCATGCTTGAGTTGGGGTAAAACGTCTAAAAAATGATCGAGACGCTGATGTAAAGCAACCGATGGATCAGGAGACTGAGTCATAAGCATGCGTCACTCTAGGCTGGGTCAGCTCAACGATAACAATTTAACGACAAAAAAGCGGTCCTTAGTTTATTGGCGAAGGACCGCTTCTATAACTTAAATGAACTGCAAAGATGGGTTGCAGCGAACGGATTCCATGCTAGAACCCGAAAAACCTGAAAAATTAGAGATACTTATCTAAAGTACTGGCCAAAGTGGTTTTAGGAACAGCTCCTACAACCATATCGACACGCTGCCCGCCCTTAAAGACCATTAAAGTCGGAATACTACGAATTCCGTACTGACTGGCAACATTGGGATTTTCATCCGTGTTGATTTTTACAACCTTGACTTGGCCTTTATATTGCTCAGAGATTTCATCAACGACGGGAGCAACCATCCGACAAGGTCCGCACCAAGGTGCCCAAAAATCAACAAGAACAGGAACATCACTTTCAATGACTTCTTCTTTGAATGTGGCATCTGTGACTGGGGCAGCTGATGACATGCTTAGAAACCTTTATCGACTGTAGCTTATCTACGATTTGTACCATAGCAGGTTCAACCCCACCTAGACATAAACAGAAAATTAACAATCAAAATGCCTATATCAGCGCCTAAAATGAGGAAGCCGCCCGAACAAATGCTCAGGCGGAGTGTGGTGTGAGGAGTGAACGGAAACATGCGTCTCCGCTATACCCATTCTAGGCAACCAATTCACGTTTGCCATACCTTTTTTGGCAAAGATCGGCATCTATACGTGTAAAGTTTGGCAAATTTTTGTTATTTACCCATGCCTAGTTTTTGGGCTGCTTGGTAGACTTTCCCTTCTGTCAGCAGAGATGGAGCAACCACTACCTCTACTTGCTGCATCTGTTTAATATCTTTGGCCCCTAAAGTCCCCATGCTCGTTTGCAAGGATCCAAGAAAGTTGTGGGTGCCATCATCTAACTGAGCTGGTCCTCGCAGAATTTGCTCTAGGGTACCGGTTGTCCCGACCCGAATTCGTGTCCCTCGGGGCAACACAGGACTAGGCGTTGCCATTCCCCAGTGAAATCCTCGTCCTGGTGCTTCCGCTGCTCTAGCAATGGGCGAGCCCATCATAATTGCGTCGGCACCACAGGCGATACATTTGCACACATCACCGCCAGTAATCAGGCCCCCATCCGCAATGATCGGAATATATTGGTTAGTCTCGCGAAAATGGTCATCACGAGCGGCAGCACAGTCTGAGATCGCAGTTGCTTGCGGAACCCCAACTCCCAAAACGCCTCGGGTTGTGCAAGCTGCACCGGGACCAATACCCACCAAGACTGCTGCAGCACCGGCCTGCATTAAGCTTTTTGTAACTTCATAGGTTACACAATTTCCCATCACCACAGGGATCGGGAGGTCTTGGCAAAACTTAGCTAGATCAAGAGGGGTAACACTTTCTGGAGACACGTGATCCGTGGAAACGACTGTTGCCTGGATAAAAAATAAATCCGCACCTGCGTCAACCACAGCTTGCCCAAATTTACTAGCCCCGATCGGTGTTGCACTCACCGCTGCAATGCCTCCTTGAGACTTGATCTGGGTGATGCGCTCGCGAATCAGTTCCGGTTTGATGGGTTCTGCGTAGAGTTCTTGCATGAGTGGCACAAAGCCATTCACATCAACCCCGGCGATTTTGTCCAGAATGGGCTCTGGATCGCTGTATCGGGTTTGAATCCCTTCCAAATTCAATACCCCTAGGGCGCCTAATTCTGATAGACGAACGGCCATTTTGACATCCACAACCCCATCCATTGCACTCGCTAGAATGGGAATCTCCCGCTGAATACCACCAATTTGCCATTGGGTATCTGCCAATTGTGGATCTAGGGTTCGTTGTCCTGGTGAAAGGGCAATTTCGTCAATTCCATATGCTCTACGCGCCGTTTTGCCACGGCCAATTTGAATATCCACACCAGTAACCATTCCAGAACGATTTAGCTAGACTAACAAAGCCAAATTGCCCTGTCAAAGTCTTACAAAGACTTGAATATTAGCAGGTGTGGCATATCGCCAGCTAGCTCCTACTCACTACAGCTTCCAGAGCGTTGAAGGGGTTGACGACTCCACCTCCCTTAGAACTAACTCAATCATTACGATTCTGGAGAGGATCGTCGCTTAATAATGGGCTTGCTCACTGGGCGAGGTTTGTTTGAAGTGTTTTGAGGACGAGGAGAGCTGAACTTCCTGGGTTTGCGAGACTCGCTTCTTTCCTGCTTTGATTTGCGTTTGGGAGGGACAAGGGCCACTTTTTGCCCATTGACAATCGCTAGTTCTCCCCCTTGACGCTGCACATGTAAATCCCAGAAATAGCCTAAAGTTTTATCCTTTAGATTGCCAGTGAGCTTGAGCTTAAAGGCTTTGGGGCGATCTGAACTTTTTCGAGGAGATTGCTGGATTTTTACCAATAAATAATTTCTCTCTGTGGATTGAAAAACAATCTCACCCCGAATGGAAAAATAACCATCTTGAAGGGGGGCCGCAAGCTGGCTAGGTTCTTCAGGCGTGTCTGACGCTTCGGTCGCAGCCATAGGACCAAACCCTTCTGTTGACCAAACGCCGACAATCTGCATATGCAGCGTTTCTTCTTTCTCGCGGGTTCGAGGATAAACGACCCATAAATAGGTTTGCTCTAAATCTAGATACTTTTTGACTAGACTCATGACCTGACCCAACAAAACCGCATCCAAGTGGGTTTCGTCTTCTGTAATTAGGTCTCCTCGATTAAATTGCTCTTCCGAAGGTCGGTACTTCCCTTTGATTAATCCAATCGCCCGATATTGCATCGGTTCACTGGGCGGTGGAATGGGTTGTTGTCCTGCGGATTCAGGTACGTCAATAGTTACATCCGCAGCAGGTTCTTTTTTTTCTACGGCAACTATCTCAGGCGCTGGAGGCGGGGGTGTTTTAGCCACAGGGCGCCGAGGTGGACCTTTTAATTGCATATTGTCCACATGAGTCTGTTGAGTCTCACCCTTGGGGGAATTGGACTGTTCATCTGAAACCGTTTGAGGGTCCATATCAACAGATTTTTTTTTGGTGTGACGAGTTGACTTAGGTGGCTGTTCGCTAGAGGAACTCATAGACTTCGGAATGATAATCGAGCAGCAGGTGGGTGAAACCTGATTGTATTTTTTTACCATCCTAACCGGGCTGTCGATCAAATCCTAATCCCTGATGAATTAAAAAATGATCGTTTCCTACAAAACTCAAACAAATGTTTCTCTACCCTGGATAAAAAGTTTAGTTAATACAAGCAATCTCACCTGATTTTTGGCTAAACATTAAATTCTCTTTGTAATCAATTGGACAGTCCACAATTGTTGGCACATCTTGTGCCAATGCAGTCTTTAGACAAGGCATAAAATCAGCACTCGATTCTACTCTATAACCTTTGAGTCCCATACTTTCTGCGAGCCGCACAAAATCAGGGTTGCCAAACTTAATAAAAGAAGCTTCTCCGTAATATTGTTGTTGTTTCCACTCAATCAAACCATAGCCGCCATCGTTAAAAATAATGGTGGTAAAAGCCACACCCAGACGCAATGCTGTTTCCAGTTCCTGCATATTGATCATGAAACCACCGTCGCCAGTTACAGCCACCACATGGCGATCGGGATAGACTAATTTGGCAGCTAAAGCGCCAGGAATGGCAATTCCCATCGCTGCAAATCCATTGGAAATTAGGCAGGTGTTCGGGCGATCACAATGATAATGGCGAGCCATCCACATTTTGTGAGCCCCCACATCAGAGATCACAATATCTTCGGATGCGAGAACTTCGCGGAGATCATAAATCAGCTTTTGCGGACGTAAGGGAAAGTGCTCGTCCTTGGCATATTCCTCATAGTCTGCGCGGATTTGAGGTCTAAGCTCAACCCCGTAGGGATCGGGCTTGCCCTGGCGGTCTGCCCGTCGGAGAATTTCGATCAGAGAATCAGAGATATCCCCGACCACTTCAGTTTTAGGGATATAGCTACTGTCAATCTCAGCTGGCTCTGCTCCCACATGCACAATGGGGATGGTGCCATCCGGATTCCACTTTTTAGGCGAAAACTCGATTAAGTCATAACCCACGGCAATGACGAGATCGGTTCGATCAAAGCCACAGCTGATATAGTCTCGCTGTTGTAATCCCACGGTCCACAGAGCTAGGGGATGGGTATAGCGAATCACCCCTTTACCCATAAACGTATTGGCTACAGGAATATTCAATTCGGTGGCAAATTGGGTGAGGGCCTCGCTGGCATTGGCTCGAATGGCTCCATTGCCCACCAAGATTAAAGGATTAGTGGCCTGAGAAATGATTTCAGCTGCCTGCTCAAGGTTACGAGGAGAGGCAAAACTCCGCTTCAGGCTATCCTGCTGTAGGGGCATGCCTTCGGCGGGCATAGCAGCAATATTTTCCGGTAAATCGATATGCACCGCTCCCGGTTTTTCTGTTTGGGCCCGTTTGAAGGCTCGTCGCACAATTTCTGGGGTGTTGCTGGGGCGAACAATTTGTGAGTTCCATTTAGTGACGGGATTAAACATGGCCACCAAATCTAAATACTGGTGAGACTCGATATGCATGCGATCGGTGCCGACTTGCCCGGTAATCGCCACTAAGGGGGCTCCATCTAAGTTGGCATCGGCAACCCCCGTCATCAAGTTGGTGGCCCCTGGGCCTAGGGTTGAAAGGCAAACTCCTGCTCGGCCGGTTAATCGACCGTATACATCGGCCATAAACGCAGCCCCCTGTTCATGGCGGGTGGTGATGAACTGGATCGAGGAGTCTCGCAGGGCTTCTAAGACTTGGAGGTTTTCTTCTCCTGGCAACCCAAAAATATACTCAACACCCTCGTTTTCCAAACATTTGACCAACAATTCTGCTGTATTCATTAAAAATGGCTCACTTCACCCATACGGTTTTGATGTTAACGAATTCATGAATGCCTTGGATGCCTAATTCTCGGCCATAGCCAGAGCGTTTGATGCCACCAAAAGGGAGGCGGGGATCAGATTTGACCATGCCGTTAATAAAGACAGCGCCTGCGTCCAAATGTTGGATCAGATGATCCTGTTCTTGGGGATCGGTGGTCCAGGCACTGGCTCCTAATCCAAAGGGGCTATCGTTGGCTAACGCAATGGCAGCTTTCATATCAGCCACTCGAAAGACTAACGCGACTGGACCAAAGCATTCCTGGGCGTAAATTGGGTTGTCTTTGGTAATGTTTGTTAGAACCGTGGGCTGGTAAAAATTCCCAGGTAAGTCTGACCAACGTTGACCACCCAGCAGGACTTGAGCACCATGAGCAATGGCGGTTTGGACTTGCTGTTCCAGTTCTTCAAGAATACTGGTGGTCGCCAAGGGGCCGACCTCGGTTTGTGGGCTCATGGGATCGCCTAGGGCTAGCTTGCTCAGCGCTGCGGTAAATTTTTCTAGAAACGGATCTGCGATCGCATCCGCCACAATAAATCGTTTTGCAGCAATACAGGACTGCCCCGTATTCAACATTCGCGCTTTCACAGCTGTTGCCACCGCTGCCTCTAAATCAGCACTCTCTAAGATAATGAATGGGTCGCTGCCACCTAGCTCTAGGACTGTTTTTTTGATCTGACGACCGGCGATCGCCGCTAAGCTGGCTCCGGCTGGCTCGCTCCCCGTCAGGGTTGCTGCTTTAACCCGATCATCTTTAACGACCATTTCTACCTGCTGAGCAGAGATAAGTAAGGTTTGGAACACATGCTCAGGGAACCCTGCTTCTAGGAGGATTTGTTCAATCGCCAATGCACATTGAGGGACATTGGAGGCATGCTTAAGAATACCTACGTTTCCAGCCATCAGGGCTGGAGCCGCAAATCGGAAGACCTGCCAGAAGGGAAAATTCCACGGCATGACCGCCAATACAATTCCCAGAGGTTGATAACAGACCCAGGAGCGTTGGGCATCCGTTTCAATGGTCTGACTCGCTAGAAATAGGGGGGCCTGTTCCGCATAGTAACGACAGACCCAAGCACATTTCTTCACCTCGCCTAGGGCTTCTTGAATTGGCTTACCCATTTCTAAAGTCATCAGGGCAGCATATTCCTGACTTTTGTCAGGGTTTTCCAACATATCAGCCGCTTTCAATAACCACTGACTCCGATCCGTAAAGCTCGTCTGACGATAAGACTGAAAGGCCGCTTCAGATTGCGCTAACTTTAATTGAATGGTTTCAGGTGTAAGAGCTGAAAACGATTGAAGTGTTTCTAAGGTTGTCGGATTGACGGTTGCGATGCCCATGTTTCAACCTCTGAATTCAGTCTCTAACCTGTAAAGGCAAGCTCTATAGTGTCAATCATCGCAAAAAAATGTTCGACTTGTGGATGGAATCTGCAAAAGGGGATGGATTGAAAGTAGACTGATCGCTTTTGGTAAAATCTTCTGCAAGACCGGATACTTTTGGCTATGAATTCATTAGAAATGACTTCGACTCAACCCTGAGTCAGGACGTTATTCGGGAGAGTAGCGGAAAGAGCGGCCTTCGGGCCTCAATTAAGACTAAGTAGGACTTTCCAAATCTGTTGAGAAAATTATGGCTTCAACTTGTTCTTTTGATATTGTTAGTGATTTTGAATGGCAGGAATTGGTCAATGCGATTGATCAAGCCAATCGAGAAATTAAGGCTCGCTACGATCTGAAAGATACTAAAACAGAGATCAAGCTAGATCCAACGGAAATCACCATCAGTACGGATAGCGAATTTACCTTGGATGCGGTGCATAATGTGCTGCAAACCAAGGCGGTTAAACGCAAGCTCTCCCTGAAAATTTTTGATTATGGCATCATTGAATCGGCCAGTGGTAATCGGGTCCGACAGGCCATTAAGCTGCAAAAAGGCATTGATACTGAATTGGCGAAAAAGATTTCTAAGCTGATCCGTACGGACTATAAAAAAGTTCAAGCCAGTATCCAAGGAGAAGTCGTCCGAGTCTCCTCCAAATCCAAGGATGACCTACAGCAAGTCATGCAAGATCTGAAGCAAGAAGATTGGCCTGTTGCCCTGCAGTTTACAAATTACCGTTAATCTTAAGAGTGGGCGATTCTACTTTTTTCTTGACCCGATTATGGAGGTATTATGCTGCGCCGGACTTCAGTCGCAACCATTGGCTTAATTATTGGAACCATTCTCTCAGTCGTGGGGATGGCTGGGTACATCAATAACGAAACCACCTTGAATGTAATCACATTCTTTGTGGGTGTACCTGTGTTAGTGGGCGCTTTGGCCTTAAAAGCGGCTGAACTTGAGCCTGTTTTTTTAAAAGAAGAGCCCTCTGATGAAATGTTGGCTTTGCGAGACGCTCAAGCCACGCCAACCCTCAAGCAAGTGGTTCAGGATGTGACCCGCTATCGCTATGGACAAACGGTGCATTTGGATATCGCTCTAGATCGGCTGGGCCTCAAACCCAGTTTTGTCGATGAATGTCCTGTGTTGGTGGGCATACGCGAAGCGAATACTGAGGGTGCCTATACACTAGTCCTTGAATTTGAAACGCCCTACGTCCCATTTGAAAACTGGAAGAAGAAAGAAGACCGATTTGCCAGCTTCTTTGGTCCTGGAATTTATGCGTTAGTCGAAGAGCCGAGTAAAGATCGTGTGGATATTTCGTTGATTGTTAAGGCTGCTTAAGCCCTTCCCATCACAGGGTAGGTGAGAATACTGCCCCAGTGGCTGCGACGATAACTCACGGATCATAAAAAGCCAATCTATTTCAGATTGATGAGATGGAGATTGCATCCTTGTATGTAATCTCCATTGGTGATTTTGGGCTCAGGATTCCAGCCTGATTGGAGACAATAAGTATCTTGGATGCCCTTATCCACAATCACATCCACCACAATCTCCACAGCCGTCTAAACCGCCTAATACATCACAATCTAGGTCGCAGAATTCAAATACGTCGCAAATATCTAGGGGAATACAAGCACTATCACACCATCCGGCACCACAATCTCCACAGGACTCTTGCTGCTGCTTTCGATGTTTCTTAGAATTAGGCGAACTTGCATTTAAGATGCGACTGGCCCCTTTGCAGGCTCGCAGCCGCTGTTGAAAGCGAGGCATCGCACCCGCTAAACCATTATCTTGAACAGCACGTCGAAAGTATTCTGAGCAAGATACGCCTCCATAGAAGCGCCTGTGGGCACAGGAAAATCCTTTGTAGGGAGATAGGTAGCGTTGGTAGTCGCGGACGCCCATCAACACTAGCCATCGCAATAAATGACTGAGGCGAAGGCGTTCTGCCACCTGAGCAACTGGAACTATAACAGCAGCAGAACGGGAGATAAGTCCTCTATTCACAAGTCAAACGCCTTCAGAAACGAGTATATGGATTAGGGTTCCCACTAGAAATTAATATCTAGGATTGTGCCTATGGGCGGGGATGAAGTCTTGGTCGACAGCCATATTAATGACAGCGCAGATCTAATGGGTAGGTAGAATAGGGCGTTAGATAGTCAGAAATCAGCCAGTACACAATATAAACATGGCGATGATGGGATGTCGGCTGGTTGATGGGCCATTGAGCCAGATTATTTAATCCATAGGGCACTCTGTCGCTGAACTTGCCATTTACTGCGAACTCGACATGAAACCCACCCTGCGAAAATTTCTCAGCCATAACATCCGTGGAATAGAAATTTTGAATGGGTATGGGACTGCCTGAATATTCTCTGAGTTGACCGACAAAATAGAAACAATTATCACCATTGCCAGGCGGGCGCCTAACCTCTCCAAAGGCATCAATTTTTGAGGTGCTTCTAGGATGTAAGAGCCCCTGAAAAGCCGTTTCATATTTATGGAGAATCTTATTGTTCTCAAGGGTATGGGACGTTGCAAGCCATACCCACAAGAGTATCGGTCCACCGATGACTAGGAACGGCATCATCAAGATCAATCTTGAGAGCCACAGTAATAGCCTCTCTTTGTTTATTCCCACTACCCTCGTCTTGGCATTTGAAGATAAGACTTTGCCAGCTTGAATGGTTCCTAGTCTACAATGATGTCGATTGCAAGGTAGGTGCGGAAGAGAGAGCGGATAGGATGGGGGCGTAAAAACCTTGTAAATGAATCAGGTCATGATAAAAATTGGTGCGTAGCCATGCACAATAGCGACTAGCCGATGATGGTTGAAGTTGTTCACCTTGGCAGCTTTGCACCATAAGATGAGCTGCCATCATACCGGAGGTCATTGCTTTAAGAACGCCATGGGAAGACGCTGGGTCTAAGACGGCAGCGGCATCCCCCACCAAAAAGTAACCGGGACCCGCTGCAGGATTGACCAGCCGCCAGGTAACGTCCACGGCCCGTGCCTTCCCTTCTGGACAGAGATTTGCCAAATCTTGAGGCTGCCAATGGGCATCGGGTTGACGCTCAAAGGACAAGCGCGTCCATTGATAGCGTTGGTGTTCCACCTTGGCAATCCAGGTCCACCCCTCTGTATCGGAGACAATTAAAGGGGCTTGGTCTCGTTCTGGGCATTCTCCGGTCACGTAGCCGTAATAGGCTCTGAGAGGAGGAGAATAAGGCGTAGTTTTAAGCCCCAGTTTTCGCGCCAACCATTGACAACTGCCAGCGGCATCCACCACAAAGGTGGCGTCTATGGGACCTAAGGTGGTATTGAGTCCTTGTACCTGTCCCTGGTTAACGAGTGGTTCTAAGGCTCGACAGGGTTGAAGAACCTGGACCCCCAGGGTTTGGGCTTGTTCTAGTAGTAGGGAATCAAACTGCGATCGCACCGCCTGAAACCCTAACCACGGTCCCTGCTCATCTTCACCAAAGGCTTGAAATTCTCGCTCCCCTTGCCACTCTACATAATGGCCTGGATGACGCAAAAAGCCTGCATTGAGCACCTGTTCCGCTACCCCCAACCTTTTGAGCAGCGGTTCAATACCTGGATGTAAGGTTTCGCCAGGATGGGAACGGGGAAACTCGGCTTGTTCCAGGAGAGTCACCTTAAGACCTTTTTGGGCACAGTGAATCGCTGTTGCCGTGCCACCCGGTCCTCCACCGACGATCACGACATCGGCTTTAGTCTGTGATGACACGTTGCCAGTCCTCCGGATTGTGGTTGACCCATACATAGGGTAAGGTCCCTACCCGCAGGACAATGTGATGGCTGCTGGCCGAGTTTTGACCATCACATTGTCGTTTAACGTCCTCAATGGGCGCCATCGCCAAACTTCCCCGCATAAAAAATTGCACTTCTATCAGACTTATCAGCCCAAATCGTGTTTATTACGCGGCTCAGATCTCGGAGAACTTTGCCTGGTGAGGCTTCTCTAGGATGGGACTCGTAAAACTTTAAATTGGCCTACAGTTTTATAGTGGTCTGGAATCGAGGGAAGAGCAGTTGCTGCGGACAATCGTAGGCTTTCATCAAGATCAGGACTTCCATTGGGTGGCAGACCTAGACTGTGGCCATGCCCAACATACCCGTCATGATCCACCGTTTTTCCCCCGTCCTTGGGTGATGACGGCTGCTGGTCGGGAATCCCGGATGGGAACTGAATTGGATTGTGGATGGTGCGATCGCAAAACAATACCGGATGGATATGCTCCCTACAAACGCACCCCCGTCTTTAATGCTGAAACGATTCCTGCTGGTTTAACCCAGCACCATGGAACCAAAAAAGGAGTTTGGGGCCTCATCCATGTTGTAGAAGGGACATTGATCTATCGCATTCACCACCCCTTTTATAGTGAAGAAACGTTAGACCCTCAGACGTCCGGTATCGTTCTGCCCGAAGTCCAACACGATGTTCAACCTAGGGAAGATGCAGTATTTTATGTTGAATTTTGGCGGCGAGCACAACCGTAACGCCTGTTGAACACCCTTTTACCAGGGCAATACCTCTCCATTGGCATGCCAGAACGTACCTGTATTGTCTAGCGTCAACTGATCGATGCGTTCCAATAGTCCATTGACGGATTGCTCCGGGGTAATTCCTTTAGCATTAAAGCGGGTCATTCGAGTCTGAACCAAGCCAGGATGCAGAATCGCTACAGCTATCCCTTTTGGTTTGAGATCATGAGATAAAGATTTCCCCGCCATGCAAAGAGCGACTTTAGACATGCGATAGCCATAGGAGCTACCAGAGGTGTTGTCACCAATCGAGCCCATCCGGCTCGTCATCAGAATCACCTTGGAACCCGATGGAAGATTGGGCAAGAGAGCATGAGTTAGACGTAAGGGGCCAATGGCATTCACTTCGTATTGGCGGCGAATACTTTCAATATTTAGGTCCTCCAAAGTGACTCGATCAATCATCCCCGCATTATTGATTAATCCATCTAGGGACTGCCCTGCCAACCGCTGCTTGAAATCGGCCACAGCGGTGTCTGAAGTGATATCCACTTGAGTTTCAATCTGAATGCCAAGGGCTTCTAACTCAGGTGATGAGGTGCGACAGGCGGCAATAACTGTGTCACCCCGTTGCTGGAGCTGTCGGCAATATTCTAAGCCAATACCGCGATTGGCACCGGTCACTAAATAAGTTGCCATAGGAAAATTCTGTACACTCCTATCAAGTTACATAAAATACAAGACCTTGGAACCGGTAGACCTGTCTGGTCGAGCCATCATCATTAAGATGGGAGATGTTGATTCAGATTCAGTCGCTCCACCCATTATGCTAACGGTCGGGCAAGTCATCCAGGAACGATATCAACTGCGGCAGCAGTTGAGAGCACAACCGACCCGGCAGACATGGTTAGCGACAGATCATCAGCCCACCTCCCAACCCAAGCCAGTCATTATCAAGTTTTTGGCCTTTGGGCGAGGGATGGCCTGGGATGAAATGAAACTCTTTGAACGGGAAGTTCAGGTTCTCCAGCAGCTGAATCATCCTCAAATCCCTCGGTATCTCGATTCCTTTCATATCCAGGCCCCTGAACCTTGGCTGGGGCTGATTGAAGAGTATATTCCAGGCAATAACTTACAAACGTTGATTGCCCAGGGGCAACGGCTTTCGGAGTCAGAGATTTATGATGTCGCCGCTCAAATTTTAAAGATTCTTATCTACCTGCATGAGCAGAATCCCCCCATCCTCCACCGAGATATCAAGCCCAGTAATTTAATCCTGACCCCTAACCAAACGGTTTTTTTAGTGGATTTTGGGGCTGTTCAAAATCGATTGACCCCAGCCGATGGCTCCTTTACGGTGGTGGGCACCTATGGCTATACCCCCTTAGAGCAGTTTGGTGGCCAAGCTGTCCCAGCTTCAGATTTGTATAGCTTAGGGGCAACCTTATTGCACCTGCTGACAGGGCTAGCTCCAGCTCAACTCACCCAGACAGATATGCGGTTACCATTTGGCGATGGTCAAGGGCTGGCCTATATTTTCCGGACAGCAAGGAACGGCCATCGCATTACCCTTACAAACCACCTCACGTCATGGCTAGAGAAAATGACAGCTCCTGCCCTAGCCGATCGATTTAAGTCTGCAAGAACAGCATTATCGGCCTTAACCTCTCCGAGTGCTAGTAGAGTAGCCCCAGTTTCTGCTAAAGAACTAAGCACGCATCGGCTCCAAATTGATCCTAATCCTGAGCATTTACAAGCACAGATTCACCCCATTTGGTCCGCACCCTTACCCAGATTGAAGGATCTGGTTGGGATGACATTGCTGACACTTTTAGGGCCATTAGCTGTCATTCTTCTGGCCTTGCTGCCTATTGGCTTGACCTATACGCGCCAAGCTCTTGCCTCCGGAGATGTAGGGAGCCTTAGTATTGGTGTGCTATTGCTTTGTTTGGGCAGTATCCCTTGGCTCACCGGGTTCAATTGGCTGAAGCAGAACTTGACGAGCACTGTCATCGAGAGTGTGGACCACCAGCTAATTATCAAATATCAGCTATCGGGCTTGACCTATTGGCAACAGTCCCAACCCCACAGAGACATTACTGATATCTACGCAGTGTCTCTGACCCGGGAAGAAGAAACAGTTATGGTTAATTTCAAAAGCCGATCAGCGTTAGCCCTGGCCCATAGCTTGAACAACCAAGACAGCCAACGACTTACCCAAACACTGCGGCAGTGGATTGCTCCCTATGGATAACAGCCTCCAAGCTGCATGCCAAGGTTTGGAGGAGTCGTCTTCTTCTCACAGTTGCTAATCTAGAGAATATTCTTTAGCTGCTGGTGAAAGAGAGTGATATCAGTCCATGTCGATTAGGGGTATGTCCATCTATACAGGCCATCAGATCAAAATCCCGGTTATGGCTCTGTTAGGGGTCACAGGCTGTTTTCTAGCACTGTACTTTACCGCTAATCTAAGAGCGGATAAGGTGGCCCACTTAGCCATGAGCTTGGTATTTTTATTTGCGGCCTTGTCCAGCCTCTGGGATCGGCGATTGCAGCTGCAGCTGGGCAGCAACATCCTGTCCCTTGGGTGTGGGATTTGTATGGTGGGGGGAATCTTGTTCCAAAGCTTGCAGTCGCCGACTGGTTGGTACCTGGCATTCGCCCCGTTTATCGCGGCTATTGGTGTTATGCTGCTGGCCTCAGGTTGGCAGACTTTGGGGCAATATCAAATAGAGTTGCTCACCCTCTTTTGCCTCGGTCTGCCGAAACTGCTGCTAAAGTTTATTCCCGATATTTCTCCCTTCACGGCTCAATTCTCGACGTATTTACTGTGGTATTCAGGTTTTTCTGTTCAACTCACCAATGATTTAATTCAGTTGCCAGATGGAGCGGTGAAGGTGGTTCCCGCTTGCTCGGGCCTGAACTTAATGACCTATATGTTTGCCATTACAGTGATTTTTCTGTTGATGTTTCCGCTCCCCACTTCTGCAAAGATTATGGCTCCCGTAGTGGCAGTTACTCTAGGTTTTGTGATTAATGGCATCCGTGTGGCGTTATTAGCCCTCCTCTCGACCCAAAACGACCCCGCTTTGTTTGACTATTGGCATAGTAATGATGGCGCCTTAGTCTTTGTGGTGGTGACAGTTTTACTCTTTGGTCTGTTTTGTGGGTGGATTGTTCATCAAGCTCAGGGAGATCATCCTGAATAAGTGCTTTAAAGGCGTAAGATTGGGCGGAAGCAGATCACAATCTCCATGACTCAACCTAAACTGGATCGCCTCTGGCGGGCCTATGCCACTCAATCTCGTTCCATCACGATGATTCGTTGGCTAGGGTACGGCCTACTTCTATTAGCCCTACTGGATTTGGGGGCGATTCTTATTCCGATTGACCTGATGAATCCTGTTTGGGAATTTCGTAGTATCGGGTCCATCGTTGAACGGATTCCAGTGCCGCTTATTGGCTTTGTCATGGTGTTTTGGGGGGAGCAGGAGTATCGTCGTCCCGCTGAGAAACTGATTCTCAAGGTGCTAACCTGGCTTACCCTCGCTCTAACCCTCGTGTTAGTAGCCATGATTCCCTTATGTTTTGTGAATTCTATGCGGATACACAATCTAAAAGTGGAAGAAATTAATGCCTTTAAAGTGCAACGCTTGGCCTTGGTTCAGCAGTTAGAGACAAAGCTTGATCAGACTAATTCTGTGGACGAATTCCAGCGCCTGCTTAGTCGGGCTCTTACAAATCGTTCCTCGATAACATTAGATACTAATCAGGCCCTACCGGATATCAAGGCTCAAATTCCCAGCTTACTATCCCCTGCCCGGTCTGCGATTGAGCAACAAGCGAAAGACGCCCTAGAGCAGGCTCGAAATGAGCAACCTGGATTACTGAAACGAACGATAAAATGGTCCTTGGGAGCTTTAATTGGTGCTGTTGTGGGTCTCCGAATTTGGCAAAGTACTCGGTGGGCCCGCAAAAAGTCCTATTTGTAAGGCAAGCTACAATACTGGATAGTTAAGTTAAGAAATTTAGATTATTTCCCTCTTTTGCTGAACTAATAGACCAATATCCCTATTCGGAGCTATATCTTGGAAAATATGTGTAGAATGCCTATAGTTTCTCTCGCTTCCATTCACTGACGCCATGCCATCTGTTGATAATTGTGATGATCCTTGGCAAACGCCTGCTGCTGAAGTGGATGCTGAGGTTTTGGAAACATCTCAACGTTTAGTTGAAAAGTCAGACAGCCAATGGCCAAAGCCTGACCCCGCTCCCCCTAACCCAGACTTAGAACTTGCTCAGCAAAAAATTACTGAATTAGAGCTACAGCAAAAAAGAATTTTTCAGCGCAATGTCACTTTGACGGCTGAAATAGCCCAGTTACGGGCAACAAACCAGCGTTTAACCCAGGAACTTGCCCAGCGCCCACAGCCTGCCAAAAAGCAGGGCTGGTGGCAGAGGCTCTTTGGGGGATAAGCCGCTACTTGCTGGCGAAGCGGCGAACCGCAAATAGACTTCCAATAATCCCGACAACACTGCCAAACCCTAACAGAATTAGAGGCAATACGACGACTTGCCACGGACTCAGCTGTAGTCCTTCTCCCAAGGTTTGTAAAAAAATAGGTTGCTGCGCAAAGGCGGTGCGCATCAGCTGTCGGATGACCACCAGAAATATCCAGGCAATGACAGCTCCCACTAGCCCAAAGGTGATCCCTTGCAACACAAAAGGGAAATAGATCCAGCTTGTAGTTGCCCCGACCAATTTCATGACTTCAATTTCTTGATTCCGAGCCACGACAATCAGTCGAATCGTGGTAGTGATGACTGCAATCGCTGTCAACGTCAGCAATGCCACGACTCCCAAACTGATCTGACTAAATCCTCGATTTAGCTGGGTGAGATTTTTCAGGGCTTCGTCCAAATATTGAACCGTTTCTACCCCGCGTAAACGCGCAATCTTTTTCGCCAGATTTGGGACGGCTATTGCAGAATTGGCCTGTACTTTGAGGGCATCGACCAAGGGATTTTCCCCTAATCCTTCCGTGGCACCTGCTATATCCGTGGTGCCTAGGTCCGCTAGCAATTCTTTCCAAGCCTCATCTTTAGGAATCACTTCAATACTGGAGACATCGGGAAATTGAGCAATGGAGGATTTGAGCTGGGTGCCAGTGGCCTCTGGCTTTAGATAAACTGCAACTTCAAATCGAGATCCTAAATTATTGAGTAATCCACTCACTTGCCAGGAGGTTTGCAAGCTGATGCCGAGGAGGAACAGCAATACGGTCACAGTACTAATTGCAGCCCAATTCATCCAGCCGCCTCGCTTGAGACCTCGCCCCGTTTCTTGTAACAAATAGGTGAGTTTTGTGGCTACCACCTTGAGTTGTTCAGGAACTTGGAACGGATGAGAACGCATTAGATTACCTGTTCTGCGGGTACCACCTGTAAACGCCCCTGATCGAGCTGAGCAACGGGCGCTTTCACCGCTTGTATCAGTCCCATATCGTGGGTTGTTACTACCACTGTAATGCCAAGGCTATTCAGTTTCTTGAGAATTCCCAAGACTTGTAAGGCATTGTCTTGATCCAAATTCCCAGTGGGCTCATCAGCCAATAGCAATTTAGGGGAGCCGACAATCGCCCGGGCAATACTGGCCCGCTGTTGTTCACCCCCAGAGAGCTGACTGGGAAAGCAATCTGCTCGTTGTTGCAGGCCGACCAATTTAAGAGTGGGATATAGACGTCGGTCGATTTCTGCTTTGGGAACCCCTTGGGATCGCAACACAAATGCCACATTTTCAGCCACGGTCCAGCGGGGAATCAGCTTGTAGTCTTGAAACACCACCCCGAGTTTCCGGCGTAGATGGGACAGACGATTGCCCTTCAGCAATCCTACATTCGTGCCGACCACCCTAACTTCGCCCCGATCGGCTTGTTCTGCCCCATACATTAGCTTCATAAGGGTGGTCTTACCCGCACCAGAGGCCCCCGTTACAAATAGGAAGTCACCCTGCTTTAGGGTTAAATTAATATCCAATAAGTTAAACCGCGTTTGAGGATATACCTTGCAAACGTTTTTTAACTGCACGGTGTAATGGGCATGAGCCGGAGTGTCCACTTGGGCTTTCAATCGCTTAAAAGTCGAAGACATGGTACGAGTGGAAAAGGTCGCTTGGGTCATTGCTATTTACTCAGGGTGTCCATCAAAGAGCACCAGGCAAACTGTGGTAACGCCAGCATCCGCCGCCAACGCCAAGGTTCCTGGTATAGGCGATAGACCCATTCCAGATTGTTGTCACAGAGCCATTTCGGTGCGCGGGTTTTCGTTTCTGCCCAGATGTCAAAGCTGCCGCCGACGCCCACCCAAATGGCATGGGGACAGAGATGGCGATGCTTGGCTATCCAGAATTCTTGTCTGGGAACCCCCAGACCCACAAAAATCACTTGAGGTTGCAGCTGTTTTAGGGTCTGGCAAAAATTATCCATTTCTTCGCCAGAGATAAAACCATGCTGTGTTCCTACGATATTGATCGTAGGTTGTTGTTGCTGCCATTTTTGAGCTGCCTGTTCCGTTACACCTGGGGTACCGCCATAGAAGAAAAAGGACCAAGGTTCTTGTTTAGAGGCTTGTAAAAGGGCCTCAGCCATTTCAATCCCTGGACAACGATCAATTTTCCGACCCCGCAGGCGAAAATGCATGACGACACCAGCCCCGTCTGGAATCACAAGACCTGCCTCTTGAATGATCTGAGCTAACTCAGGATTTTCCCGGGCCTGCATGGTCATTTCGGCATTGAGTGTGACGACATGGAGTCCTGCGTTCTGAGCAATTCGAGCTGCCAACCATTGGGTATAGTCGGGCAGAATATCGACTGCTAATCCCAATATGGGTAAAGATTTGGGTTGCTCAGAAGCTAGCTGCATGGGTATCAGTTATCGTCCCTATTGGTGTGGCCATGGGTGATGACTAAATCTTGGGGTGGAACCAGCGATGGCAGTAACAAACCTCTTTCCTGTTAAAGAAAAGAGGGGACTGTATCTGTAGGTTACCCATTGGATTTACTCATCCTGCCATTATCCCTTAACCTCGACGACTAGTGACGTCATCCAACTGACATCCCGTTCATAAGGTTCAATGCATTGGGGAGGTTGTCTCTTTGCCCCTATGCAGTTATCTGCTCCAAAAGGAATAAATATGCAGGTTTGACACCTCCTATTCAGGGGGCTGGGCAGTGCCATAATGAAAACCGTGACCGCTTCTATAGGATTGATTGTTTGGGCTACGCATGGCAGGACATAGTAAATGGGCCAATATTAAACGGCAAAAAGCAAGGGTAGATGCGAAGAAAGGGAAGGTATTTGCTCGCCTCTCCAGAGCTATTATTGTGGCAGCTCGCCATGGTTCGGCTGATCCTAACGGTAATTTTCAATTGCGCTCTGCGATCGATAAAGCGAAAGCTGCCGGTATTCCTAACGAAAATATTGACCGGGCTATTGCGAAAGGCTCAGGGCAGCTTGATGCGGAAGGCGATCAGTGGGAAGAGATTCGTTACGAAGGGTATGGCATTGGTGGCGTCGCCCTTTTAATTGAGGCAATGACCGATAATCGCAATCGGACCGCAGCTGATCTGCGGGCGGCATTCAATAAGTATGGCGGTAATTTAGGTGAAACGGGATGCGTGGGCTGGATGTTTCATCAGCAAGGTATTATTTCCATTCTTGGGCCGGTTGATGAAGATCAACTCCTGGAGTCTCTAGTCGAAACAGGGGCGGACTCTTATGAGTTTGTGGAAGAAAATGCTCAAGCCATTGCTGAGGTGAGTACGGATGTAACTGTATTAGAAACGGTGACTGAAGCCCTCAAAGCTCAAGACTTCCAGATTTTGGATGCTGAAATACGCTGGATCGGGGAAATGTCTGTTGCGATCGCAGATCCCGATCAAGCCAAATCGCTGATTCGCCTAATGGATGCCCTAGAAGATCTAGACGATGTGCAATCCGTCACGGCCAATGTTGAATTTATGGATAACGCCTTAGCCGGCCTGTAAAGCTGAAAATTCTAGGTCGTTTGTAAGGAGTCAGACAACATCCCTGCTGTTAGGAACCAATAGAAATCGGCCCTCGTGATCTTTTGATCGGGGAAAAGGGGCATTTTAGGTTTAGGAATATCGATCTTTCTCTTTCCCAAAAGAGAGAAATTGTTTAGGCCGTAAACTCATTTATTGACGTCGATTCACTGCAAATAGTACCTTTATGCTGTCCTATGATCCGTTAACTAAGCGCTTGGGAAGTTATCTCATTGACGCTGGACTACTCTCTGAATCTCAAGTCGATGTAGCCTTGAATGATCAAGAGGCGACGGGGATGCGTTTTGGTGATATCCTCGTTGAGCGTGGGTGGATTAAGCGCCAAACTATTGAGTACTTAACGCGCAAAATTATCCGTATGGAGCGCGAAATAGGCGAACCTTTGAAGTCTGGCCTGATTGAAACCAGTTATTCCCGGAAAAAAAAGCGTTAACTTACCTACGTCCGGCATTAATTTTGCCCTCCTCACTGAGAACGTCCTAGCTCATGGCTAATGCAGAACATCTCGACTTGATCAAGCAAGGCATTGAAGTGTGGAACAATTGGCGAGGACAAAATCTTTTGGTCCGCCCTGATTTGGAGGGGGCGAACTTAAGTGGATGTATCCTCGAAGCAGCCAATCTGGGACAGGCCAACTTGACCTATGCCAATCTGGAAGGGGCCGATCTCAGGCAAGCCAACTTGCAGCGAGCCAGCTTACAAGGGGCTAACTTGCGAATGGCTGATCTGATCCATGCCAACCTTGAATCGGCTAATCTGGAATGCGCCAATTTGGAAGGGGCTGATTTGTATAAAACAAACCTGTCTCAATCTAAATGCCATAAAGCCAATTTATCCAAAGCCATCATCCGACGAGCGAGCCTAGTCGGTGCCAATCTGAAAGCAACAGAGAACTCTCTCACCGATTATTTCCAGGCCAATATGATGCGGGTGAACTTCTATATGGCCAACGCCAATCAGGCCAACTTAGAAGGAGCCAATCTGATTGAAGCGAATTTAGGCTTGGCCAATTTTCTGGAGGCCAATCTGCGTAAAGCGAATCTGTGCCGTGCCAATTTGTACCGCGCCAATTTATGTCGTGCGAATCCTTATGAAGCCTTGTTAAAAGGGACAACCATGCCAGATGGCACCATTCATGACTAAGCAGGCAACCGCAGTAATTGCTGCAAACGATTTAAAAACCCTTCTGCCAAAAGCGCCAACCCAGCAACTGGGATAGCCCCTACCAACAAAATCGCTGGTTCATTGAGGGCAAACCCGAGGGTAATAAATGAACCTAACCCACCAGCACCGATAAACGCGGCTAAAGTTGCACTGGCAATCACTTCTAGGGTGGCCGTTTTGACGCCTGAAAGAATGACGGGCAATGCAAGGGGTAAATCGACCTGACAAAAGAGTTGCCACGGAGTCATACCCATTGCCATTCCCACCTCTCGAACTGAAGCTGGAACAGTTCTAAAGCCCACTTCCGTCGCTAATAAAATCGGAGGAATAGCCAATAGACAGAGGGCAAAAGCCGCAGCTTGAAAGGTGAGACCCAAGATAGGAATAAGCAAAAATAGGATGGCCAGACTCGGAATAACTCGCAGTCCATTAAATACATTCAGCAGCACAAGCGGCAGTGTGGTTGAGTGTTGTCTAGACCAGCAGACACATTGCCATCCCCCATATCCGCCAATCAAGAGGGCGAAACCTAAGGGCACACTCACCAACAGCAGATGTTGTTGGATCGCCTCCATCACTTGCTCTTGGTGCGAGGCTGCATAACGAGAGGCATCAATGAGAACCATAGCCAGTTCGACCTAACGTTTTCTTGAATATATTCCCTGCAGATGGGCCGATCACCCTAGTTTTCTTCCAGACTAGACTGTATTGGGAACAAACCGCCGATAAGATACCCTATAAACTCAAGCTTTGGTGACGATTCCCCATCACTTGGTTATCACTATTGGGAGACAACATTATTTTGGCAATATCCCCTCAGATTGGTACGTTATATGGGATTGGTGTAGGTCCTGGAGACTCAGATTTAATTAGTGTAAAAGGCCTCAATCGTCTACAAAATTGTCCTATTGTTGCCTATCCTGCCGGTCTTCAGGGTAAGCCTGGAATTGCCGAACAAATTATTTCCCCTTGGTTGTCTTCACAATATCGCTTACCCCTAATCTTTCCTTATGTTCAGGAGCCTGAACAACTGAACGAGGCCTGGCAGCGAGCGGCAAAAATCGTTTGGAAGTTTCTTGGTAAAGGGCAAGATATTGCCTTTGCCTGTGAAGGCGATATTGGCATGTACAGTACCTTCACCTATCTCGCTGATACCCTGATCAACCTCCATCCCCAAGCGCTTATCCAACGGATTCCGGGGATAAGCTCACCGATGGCGGCAGCGGCAGCCTTGAATGTGCCTCTGACCTACCAGCGCGATCGATTAGCTATTTTGCCGACGCTCCAAAGACTAGAAAATTTAACAGAAGCACTAACTTGGGCTGATGTCGTGGTCTTGTTTAAGGTGAGCAGCGTTTATCCACAGGTTTGGCAAGTTTTAAAACAGCACAACCTCTTACAGTCGAGTTCTATTGTCATCCGAGCCAGTACGGCTGAGCAAGAAATCTATCATAATCTTGAGCAGTACCCAGACTTAGAACTACCCTATTTTTCTCTCCTGATTATTACCAAGCCTACAGGTTCAAAATCCAGCTCAGGCTGATAGTCAGGTCATCTTTTTTCTCCGAAGAAGACCTCATCCCAGGAATTCTGTTTTGCGTTAATCGTGGCACCTATCACACTTCCGAAAATGGATAATTTCTGTAGTATTCTCTAAGCTTTCGACATTTCATTGATTGGCATCAAGAGAGTCGTGATAAGCGTCCCAGTCTCGTATTTCTAGATGTATGGCGAATCAGGGCTGGGATTGAGGGTATTAATAAGATTGAAAGCGATGGCACTTTCTGATTTTGTCTTTTTTATCGCTGTTTAGAGTCCAGAAAACTCATTTTCTTGTCCAAAGCCAGGCGTCTATGTTGTTTTTTTGGGATAAACGGTGGAACGATATAGCAGCGTTATCTTGTTAAGCCTGTGACCCAATTGGGCACGCTAGGCCTATTCGTATTTACATTCTTAAACATACTAATTATTTAATTTTTCTTTAAAAAATATCTATTTGATTTAGATTAAGCACTCTTTCATCTGGATTGTTTCTGGGTGGGTGGCCTTGGGTCCTTACCTGACAGTCTGCTGGTCTTGCGTATAGGTTTGGTATGAAGGCTATTTCTACACATTCATCTCAGCAACTCGCGGTTAATCATGCGGCCAACAACACACCGCAATTTTTGACGCAAGTCGGTCAACCCAAACCTATACCTGGCAGATTTGCGCAACTGTTGGCTCCATTAACCCAACAAACCTTTCGTCAAGTGGTTCAGCAAGTCCAACAGGAACTCAGCATTGTCCATCAAACCCTATGCATGTTGGAGGATCAGGGATTCCAGGGTGTTTTGAATGACTTACTCCATTCCATGGCCCTCAAAATAGGTGAACTGCTCGATGCCGATCGAACCACGATTTTTATGTTTGATGCGGAGCAGCAAGAGCTATGGTCTATGGTCCAAGAAGAGAGTGGGTCGAACTCCATTGAAATTCGTCTTCCGGCTAATCGGGGGATTGCGGGTCACGTGGCAACTCACCAAGAGACCCTTAATATTCCCTATGACTTCTATGATGATCCCCGCTCGGAAGAAGCCAAAAAGCAAGATCGGCGCACAGGGTACCGAACCTATACCCTATTGGCAATCCCGGTTTTAGATCAACAGGGACAGCTACTGGCCGTTGTCCAAATGTTGAACAAAATCCGTCCAGGTGTACATCCCACCCTTCCCATCCAGGATCGAATTCATCACCAGGGATTTGGGGCAGCTGATGAGAAAATTTTTGCAGAATTTGTAGAAGTGATCGGTCTTTTACTTGAGAGTTCTAAAGCGTTCTATGCCGCAGCCCAAAAACAGCGCGCTGCCAATGCATTGATGGCCTCTACTCAAGTGCTAGGCCAAAGCGGCTTATCTCTACAGGAGACTCTTCTTCACATCATGGCGGAAGCCAAACAATTAATGCAGGCTGAGCACTCCATTTTGTGGCTCGTGGATCAAGATCATCATCGGCTGTGGACCTATGCCAATATTCCCCATCAACAAATTCCTCTAGGGACAGGGCTTTTGGGTAAATTGGTGGAGACTCAGCACCCCCTGAATTATGCCTTTAACCATCTGCCCTTATCCACTCATCAATTTGGGTGTAATACCCCCCTTTATAGTGTGTTGTGCATGCCTGTTCTGAACGCCCATGGCAAACTGATCGCCATTGCACAATTGGCGAATAAATATCGTCCTAGTATTGCTAACGCAGAATCTAGACGAGGAGAAGTGCCGGAGCGGTATCGGATAAATTTCAGTAAGACAGATGAGACCTTTTTGATGGCCTTTAATACCCAAGCCGGCAGTATTTTAGACCGTGCCATCATTAATGCCGATTTAGAAGACAAAGTCCGAGAGAGGACCCAGGCCCTTTATGATCGTAATTTACAGCTGCAACAAGAAATTGAAGAGCGCCATCGTGCAGAAGCAAAACTGAAGCAACTGAATCAGCAATTACAACAGCTCAGCCGCATTGATGGACTGACGTCGATCCATAATCGCCGTAGCTTTGATGAATCCTTAGACAAGGAGTGGAGGCGACTGCGGCGCGAACAACAGCCCTTGTCCATTATTTTGTGTGACGTAGACCATTTCAAACAATATAACGATACCTATGGGCATCAGGCGGGAGATACCTGTTTGCAGGAAGTTGCCTTAGCCATCGATAAAAGCGTTAAACGTCCTGCGGATATGGTAGCCCGCTATGGCGGGGAAGAGTTTGTAGTGTTGCTTCCCAATACGCCCCTTCCTGGCGCCACCCACATTGCTGAGATGATACGCACAGCTATCGAAGTCCTCAGGATTCCCCATAAGACCTCATCTGCTAGCGACCAGGTCACCCTGAGTTTAGGAGTAGCAACTGTCATCCCTAATACTCAACAGACCTACACAGAATTATTGGAAGCAGCCGATGCTGCCCTTTATCGGGCTAAACAACAAGGTCGCAATCGGGTTATTTCGTGACTATTTAGGGATTTTAGTAGCTTGAAGGATTGGCCGATAAACCATGAACAGAATCCGTCACAGACGGCTGAGAAGTACCTGCCCACCTCAAGTAATCCTCAACTAGCTGATGTCCAAGCCGCTGCTTAAAGGTTAAAAAGATGCCTTGCAGTATCCGCTGACCGGCTGCTTCCAAAATGGGCTGGGGCGTCATCCAAAAAATTGGGGGGAGTTCAACGCTCACGCTGACATCTCCCTGACCCATCAGCTGGGTTGGACCATCGGTCGCTAGGGGATAGAGCTTACCGTTCAAAGTGAGATCAAAACGGTTATTGATATACTCAATGCCGCGAATTTCACAGCCCACAGACCGTAAATGTACAGTGCCGTTGGGTTCTGCCCAGACTTTCAGGTCGACGACAGGCTGAAAACTCATGGCCAGAAATTCTCGGGGGCGCATGGTGAGGCGAAAACAGTCATCAGCAAGACGCTCAACTCGACTGCGATCCGTGAGGGCATAGACTAAGCGACGGGGTTGCCGTAAGTAGTGCTGGATGGGCACTGACGCCTCTGGGACAGTGATTAAAACAGAATGGGAGGCTGCAAAGTTAAGTTGCATAAACGAGAACGTTACGGGACTGTTAAGGTAATTTTACATTTCTTTGGCTGATTCGTGGGTAGATTCCTCAGATGAACTTTCACAAACCCAGATAAACTGTCTGTAATGATCAGGGATGTTTATGTCGCTTTCCATTGCCCACCTGGGGCCTGCAGGAACCTATGCAGAACAAGCTGCGATCGCATATGCGGATTGGTACGCTAATCTTACGCAACAGCCGATCCCCATCCTCTGTCCCTGTCCCAGCATTGCCCAAGCGCTGCAATCGACCGCTGCTGGCGATACTAAACTTTCTGTTTCCCCAGTCGAGAACTCCATTGAAGGCAGTGTCTCCGTTACCTTAGATACCGTCTGGCAGCTGGAAATGCTGCAAATTCGGCAAGCTTTAGTGTTATCCATTGAGCATGTCTTGATTGCCAAAGCGCAACAATTGCAGTCGATTCAAGCGGTCTATTCTCACCCGCAAGCCCTCGGACAATGCCAGACCTGGCTGAAACATAACTTACCCCAAGCGACCTTGGTGCCTGCCAGCTCAACGACAGAGGCCCTTAATTATGTGGATGAGGACGGTTCAATTGCAGCGATCTCCTCAGAACGAGCGGCTCAGCTGTACCAACTGCCGGTGATTCAGCGGTCCATCCAAGATCATCCCGATAACTGCACCCGATTTTGGATTGTGAGC
Source organism: Acaryochloris marina MBIC11017 (assembly GCF_000018105.1). Classification (GTDB taxonomy): domain Bacteria; phylum Cyanobacteriota; class Cyanobacteriia; order Thermosynechococcales; family Thermosynechococcaceae; genus Acaryochloris; species Acaryochloris marina. Next base: position 1,828,530 of record NC_009925.1, on the reverse strand, counting down.
CAAAAAGAGACACCTTATCCCGTTACGGCTCCAGAGGGTAGCCCGGTATATACATCTTTAGCCTTTAGCTTGCCAGCAAATGTTCCCGGTGCGTTGTTGCAGCCCCTAAAGATTTTCAATGACCGACATATTAATCTCAGTCGGATTGAGTCTCGTCCCAGCAAACGCTCCTTAGGAGAATATGTCTTTTTTGTGGATGCAGAGGCGGACTTAAATACCAGCTTTTTTCAATCTGCTTTAGATGAGTTAACCTCTCACACTGAAGTGCTGAAAGTATTTGGCAGTTATCCCCTGGTGCAAGTGGTGGGGACCGTTGGGCCATAGAAGATACCATCAACTAGCCAATGAGTTTGGTGGTAAAACTGCACGCCAGTTGTGAAATAAACTGAAGCAGTACTCTTTCCGGGGCATATTTTGGGATCTGATCGGCCAAATACCTCTCCTGAATCTCTATGGGTGATCCTTGAGCAGCAGGCAGCGTCCTTGTTACTCTATTCCTCCGTTTGGGAAGATGAAGTAGGGCAAGCATTTTTATCCGTTCTAAATGTCCTGCAGCAGCCTGAGCCGGATTTATCTCAGGTACTTTGGGCCTACGGACAGTTATTTAAGGCCTTATCAGCGACTCAACACAGCTGGCCGGATTACTTATTAAAACGAATGTCGGACTCCGACAACCCCTTCACCTTGCAAGTTCAGCATCACCCCCTAGAGCAACTTCCTGCTGAACTCCTAGAGGCCGTCCGATACGATTTGAAGACTCTACAGCAACTCTGGCAGTGGAGCCCAGAAGACCTTACCCAAGCCATTGACCAATTGGGGGGACCTGCTTTACCACCGTTACCCAGCACCACTCAAACAGATACTGCTCAGACCGTGTCATTTTTGCAAGAGTACGACCATTGGGCAGAAGCCTTGCCTGCGTTAGCAGAGTATCATCGCCAAGTCGGCTGTGGACTGATGGCTCAATATCGGGCCTTTAGTTGGCATGAAGGTCAACTCCAAGGTCATCGCTACCCGGATGGGATTGCGATGGATGCGCTAGTGGGATATGAAGATCAGCGAGACCAGCTTCTGAAAAATACCGAAGCACTACTCCGAGGGTATCCTGCCCTGAATATCTTGCTCTATGGCAGTCGAGGGGCTGGTAAATCAGCCCTAATTAAAGCCCTATTACCGCTCTATGGCAATCGGGGCTTACGTTTAATTGAAGTTCGTAAATCTGCCCTGATTGAGTTACCGCAGATCTTGGCCCAGATCCAGAACTGTCCCCAAAAGTTCATTATTTTCGTGGATGACCTCTCGTTTGAGGAAGACGAAGAGAGTTATAAAGCCTTAAAAGTGGTTCTAGAAGGAAACGTGGCAGCTAGACCTGACAATGTGATTGTCTATGCCACGTCCAATCGCCGGCATTTGATTCGGGAGTTCTTTGATGATCGTCCGCGCCCACAGGACAGCGATGAAATCCATTCCTGGGATACGGTTCAAGAAAAATTATCCCTTAGCGATCGCTTTGGTCTTACCCTCACTTTCACCCCTGCTAATCAAGAGACCTATCTCAAAATGGTGTTCCATCTTTCGGGCCAAGCGAAATTAGCTCTCAGCGCAGAAGATCTCAAATTTCGGGCGTTGCAATGGGCAACCCGCCATAATGGCCGATCTGGCCGCACGGCTCGTCAATTTATTGACTTTCTACAAGCTGAATTAGCCCTTGCGACTGACATGGGTGACCTGAGTTAGGTCTCCGTTTTGGTCAGCTGCCGCAGGAGAGGGTTGCGAGGGGGCAACGGGTTTAGGGGGTGGCTGCAGGGTTGCTACTTCGCCCAGTAGTTTTTCAAAGGACTTTAAAGCTGTGAATAACTTGTCTTGACGGAGGGTACCGCCCAGGATATTCATGACCCCGTTAGCCTGCACTACAATTCCGGCGATATTATCGATCAACTTGGGTTCTCGGAAGGCGGGGAACCAGTTTAAACAGCCGGCCTGTGCTGCCTTTTGCCGTTCTGACATCAGGATTTGGCGTTCCTGGCTGTTATTGACAATAATCTTGAGCTGGGGAAAGGTTTGAGCGCACCAGGCGCAAACCTCATAGGTTTGATCGCCGAGAATGTGAGTATCAAGGACGAGTAATTGTGGGAGGGAACCGGAGGCTACGCGTCGCGGTAGGTAAGCTTTGAGGTCAATGTCAGCTGATTCCCAATAGCTGTCTATGGTTTGGGATTGCAACACCGTTTGCCAGATTTTTCCTTGGAGTGCATCTGCCTGTAGAAGTAAGACCTGGGCTTTGTCCGGTGTACCATTGCCCGTCGTCCGATGGGTGGGAATATCTTGAAAAATTAGGTAAGTATCGCCAATCTTGATGCGATCTCCATTCTGTAGCAGAACGGGGGATTTGATCGAACGACCGCGCAGTTTAGAGCCGTTCCGGCTATTGAGATCGACATAGCAGTAGTGATGATCTTGCAACCGCACTAATTTGGCATGCTGCCGAGATGCACAGCGATCGCCGAGTTGAATCGGATTACTGGGATGGCGTCCCACCGTCCACTCCAAACCGGATTGAAGTTCAAAGGGTTCGCAGTTGCTCCCCATCTGAATCAATAATTGAGGTATCTCGAAGGAGGTGGCAATCACACTACATCCAATCCTAAGTCTGAGTAAACACTGTACTTAGTATGGGCAAGTCAAGCCTTTGACTGAACGTCTAGCCATAAAATTCTTATGGAACGGCAAACTTCTGCTATTCGGTTCATGCCAGTTGACTCAACAAGCCCGAAAGAAACCTCCACATGCAGACATGCGCCTCATTCAGGAGGATATTGAATGATTATGCATAATTTTCAATAAAGCAATGCTATTGATGCAATTCATGAATTGTGTAATTAGCTACTTTCTGATAGCCACAAAAGCGTAAATATATGTAAAGAAAGCGAATTGGTTTTTCCCGAACAGGAAGAATCAATTTTTTCGCATTAATTTTTCTTTTTCTAATCGCATTCTGTATTGAAGCAATATTTTAAATCTATGTTTGAGCTCATCTCCTACGAGAGGTTTCGAGATACACCTAAGGTTCGTTTTTTCGATATCACCATTCCTGCATCTAATGCTCGAGATTTGGTTTATCACGAGGGTCCAGCGATTAGCCCTCACAATACTGCCGATGATTTTTGGCAGTTTTACTTGCACCCCAATCAAGAAGATAATTTATTAGCGCTATCCGGTGGTCGCACCTTCTATCTTGTCAATTTTCAATGGGAAAAGTCATTTCATATTGTCAGACTAGAAGCAGGTAAGGAAATATTAAGGATTCCACCGGGAACGTTTCATCGTTCCATTTCCGATGCTGACGGTTCAGTTGTACTGAATCAAGCGGTTCGCGCTGTTGAAACAACGATTCAGAAAGAATTCCGAGTGTACAACAGTAAAGAAATTCCTAAACTTTATGAAGTGACTTCTAGCAAAGCTTCCCCGCCTAAAGTGCATAATTTAACGCCTCGGTGGGGACATGCGGCTTAAAGTTCAGGCGTCCATCAGGTTTTCTTTAGAGGTTGCGCGTCGCGAAGGTGTCACAATCTTTGAGACTCCCAGTTTGCAAGCCCACCTTGAACCATTTCACGCGCTGGGCAGAACTCCCATGGGTAAAAGACTCGGGGGTTACACGGCCGCCCGCTTGCTGCTGTAAGCGATCATCGCCAATACTACTCGCTGCATTCAAAGCTTCTTCTATATCGCCTTGTTCCAAAATTTGGCGGGTTCGATTGGCATGATGTGCCCAAATCCCAGCAAAGCAATCTGCTTGGAGTTCTTGGCGCACGGAAAGCTGATTGCCTTCTACTTTGCTAACCCGGCTTCTTAACTCATAGACTTTACGAGAAACGCCCAGTAGAGTTTGGACATGGTGTCCCACCTCGTGAGCAATCACATAAGCTTGGGCGAAATCACCTGGAGCCTGGTGCCTTTCTTTGAGGTCTTTATAAAAGCTCAGATCGATATAGACTTTCTGATCCGCAGGGCAATAGAAAGGCCCCATCGCCGCTTTCCCTAGTCCGCAGGCAGACGATGTCTGACCGGAAAATAACACCAGCTTGGGTTTTCGGTAAGTTTGCCCACCTTGGCGAAACAAGGTCTCCCAAGTGTCTTCCGTATCAGCAAGTACGACAGAGACGAAGTCGGCTAGCTCATTTTCAGCCGCAGGTCGCCTATCTGGCGCTGAGGTGGTCGGGGGATTATCAAACTGGTTGGCCTGATCTAAAATTAAGCTCGGGTCGATACCAAAAAAGGCCGCAACTAGGGTGATCACCAGGATACCTAGTCCGCCTCCTGCCGCCGTTGGCATTGAAGAACCACCCCGCCGATCCTCAACATTAGTGCTTCTTCGGCCCATTTTCCAGCGCATGACAAATTTCCTCCGGATTTAAATGTCGCTCCCTGCGTGCAATAATCCTAGGTAATTTTTTGCCAAAGACTAAAATAATTAAGCCAAATTTCCATTCATGGGGATCAATCCCCAGACTTGCCCCATTCCTTCGTGACTAGAGCGGATATTTAGGGCAGAGTACTGACGGCTGGATTGAGTAAGTCAAACAAGTTATTGATGATGTCTTGGGGATTTTGTAATTGCAAAGATTCTTGGGTGGTGACCTTACCCATCCCCTGATCTTTTTGATCTTGATTCATTTGGCGGCGGGTGTTGACGTAGGCCAGCATCAATTCCTTATGCACCTTTTCTTGGTCCACATTCGGAGCCGTATGAACCTTCACCAGAATGACTCCATTGCCTTTATGTTCAATACATTGAATACCCATTTGGGCTTGGGGATAGGTCCGTTGGATTCGTTTCAAAGAATTGGCAAAGGCCGCCCAATTGACCCCGTTATGAAAGTTAAGGTTAATGGTTTCAGAGCTGGTCCATAGTAGTTGTGCGAGTTCGCCAGCCAGAAATTTACCGTGGCTGGGCTGACGGTCTTGCTCATGCCTTTTTAAGTAGACATGCTCACAAATCGTATGGTCAAACTTGGTACTGCGGTTTAAGCCCACTTCTTCCAGGCAGGCTGCTGTCAAGTTGGTCATGGATAGGTTGGCCGCCTGAATTTGGCTCCGGGTCAGATCGGCCTTGCGTAAATCTGCCTCTCTCAAATCCGCTGCCGTTAAGTTGGTCTCACATAAATTCGCTTTATTGAGATTGGCATGGAGAAAGCTGGCTTTGTGGCAATTAGCCCCTGCCAGTTGGGCATCACTCAGGTTGGTGTCAACAAGTAGCGCTTTACTGAGATTGGCGTTAATTAAATCACTATCACTGAGATTGGTGCTTTTGATATCCGCATTGCTTAAATCGACGGCGCCTAAATTAGCCCGACAGAGTTGGCCTTTTTTCAGGGTGCTGCCCTGTAGATTGGCACCTCGCAAGTTGGCCTCAATCAGGATAATACCGTTCAGATTGGCACCATGTAGATCGGCTTCAATTAACCGGGCAAAACTGAGGTCTGCTTTGCTGAGGTTAATGTTGCTTAAATTGGCCCGGGTTAAATCTGCCTCACTTAATAGGGCTCGATTGAGATTCGCGCCTTTTAGGTTGACATCACTTAAGTTTGCTTCTAGCAGAATTGCTTTGATCAGATGTGCTTTACGGAGATTTGCCTTACTTAAGTTGGTGCGGCTTAAATCTGCAAAATTGAGAACAGCCTGGGTTAAGTTGGCTTCGACAAGCAATGCTCTTGCTAGCCGAGTTTCTATAAGAATAGATTGTTCGAGGTTGGCAAAGCTGAGATCCACCGCTTCTAGATTGGCTTTGCCAAGATTTGCACCTGTCAGTTTGGCTTCACTGAGATAAGCATGGGATAAATTGGCAACACTTAAATAGGCCCCACTTAGATCTGCACCCGTTAAATTCGCATGGTTCAAGTCTGCGCCAATCAGATTGGCTCCTCGTAGGTCTAACCCACTGAGATCAGCTTCAGATAAATCGGGTTGATCGGAAAACTTGTCTTTGCGCCAGTTATTCCAATGTTTAACTCCGCGTTTTATGAGTCGGAGGTGGGCCGTGTTTGCCACAGGGATAATCGTCCTTTTTATTTACTGCACTCGAGCGTTTCCCCCCCGCCTTTAGATATGCAATAGCCAGGCCGGTCAGTGCCAAATAATGATTTACACTCTGACTGAACTATAATCTTTTTTTCCATCTTCTGCCCTCAGATTAACCTGACATTATCCCTTTTGGCGAGACGCTGGCAAAAAGATGTTAATTGAGCATCCAAATCTTGTTGAGTCTCGAATTGAGTCACCTTTGGCTTTTCTGCCGTCGTAAAAGCTTGGAATGTTTGTTTTTGGTGGACCAACAGGTCTGGTGTGGCATCTGAAATGTCTCCTCGGCGGTTTTGGAGGCGCGATCGCAACTCAGCTACCGGGGCTGTACAGAACAAAATCTGCACTGGGATTTGGGCCAACTCCGCCTGAGTCAACACCTGCTCACGGAGCTGCACCCGATCGTACTTGGCGTCTAAAATCACAGTCCATCCCATTTGTGCCAGGGATATTCCCAGTTCCCTTAAGCGTTGATAGGTCCGTTGGGTCATGGCTGGGGTGTAAATAGAGTCCGGCCCAGCTCCCGATTCATCTAAAGAAATGCCCGCTAGGTGTTTTCGCACTGCATCTGAACGAATATGGATGGCATTGAGGTGCGGCGCTAGACGATGCGCGACCGTGCTTTTTCCCGATCCTGACAAGCCAGACATGAGGATAATCTGTCCCTGTCGAGGTTGAGTGTATTGATGGGCTAAAGCAAAGTACTCTTTAGCGTTTTGCCAGTAAAGTTTCTGCGAAGAACGGTAGTCTGAAGTGGCTATATTCTGGGCGGTCATGCTATTAACATTTCCGCGAATCGTTGCCCGCATACTCAAGTAAGCGGGTAACAACAAAGCGCCTTCATAATCCCCGGTCTTTTCCAAATATGTATTCAAAAAGACATTGGCGAGATCCTTTCGATGGAGAAAGTCTAAATCCATCACCATAAATGCCACGTCATACATCACATCAATATGGCGAAATTCCCGGCAAAATTCGATGCAATCAAAGATTTGAATTCGATCCTGATGCAAACACACATTATTAAGATGTAAATCGCCATGGCAGTCTCGAATTTTGTCTTGGCGCTGTTGCAGCCAATCTTGATGATCTTGCCAAAATTGCTGGGTAAACCGCCGGGTCTGTTGCCACTGCTCTTTGGTTTGGGACTTACCCATAAAGGCTTGGGTGAGAGTGTAGTTCTCTTCATCAATGGCTTGCAGGGATTCTAGGGTGCCATTGGCCTGAATTTCGGGACTGGTCTCCGCAGTGGCATGAAAGCGAGCTACGCTTTGCCCCAATTGCTGCATATTAGCTGCTGTTAATTGGCCTTGGTTTAAGAGATGGCTAAACAAGCCCTCTTGGTCGAACTGCCGCATTTGTAGGGCATAGTCTACAATTTCAGCGCCAGGCTCAGGAGGCCGTTTGAGGTAGTAGTCTCCGTCGTTCCCATAAATCGGCAGAACGGCCAAATAGAGTCCAGGAGACAGACGGCGATTCAAGCGCAATTCCTCTTGACAGAAATAGGCTCGTTGTTCCAGGTTGGAAAAGTCTAGCCGTCCAAACTGGGTCGGCTTTTTAACTTTGTAAGCAAACTCTCCCGTCAAGAACACATAGGAAATATGGGTTTGTAAAAGCTGCACTGGGGTCTGAACCGGATGGGGATAGAAGTCCGGCTGCAGCATCCGCTGAACGAGGAGGGGTAAGGCAGCATCCATGATTCCCTAAGGTTGTCCTACTTCTATTGTAGTGGGAGGCATTTGCAGAAAGGGATTGAAGACATCAATCCTAAAGTCGGTCTGAAGGCTGAATAACCCCTTCTCAATTCACGTTAAGCTGGCTCCTATCATCAGGAGAGCATGGAATGTCTGGGGACAATGTTATTAAGGGTGGCTTGGTCGTTGGGCTGCTAAGTATGTCCGTCGCCGCCCAAGGTGCCCCATCCCTGAAGCCCCAATGCGTGGCACAACTGCAGCGAGACATGGATGAGATCGCATCCCAACCCCTCTTCACTCAAGCTCGTTTAGGGATCGCCGTTCAACCCCTTCAAGCCTCCCAACCGCTTTACACCAAGGACGCCCAGCGCTATTTCCTGCCCGCGTCTACCACCAAGGTGATGACGACAGCCGCGGCACTGACTCGGCTAGGTCCTCAATTTCGGATTCAGACCGATATTTATGGTTCTGGGACAGGTCCTGCTCTTGACCATTTACGCATCGTAGGTCGAGGCGACCCCACCCTTTCTGATCAGCAGCTACAGCAAATCGCCACCCAACTTAAACAAAAAGGCATCCGCCAAATCAACCATCTCCTGGGAGATGACACCTATTTTCAGGGGCCAGGCATCGTTCCGTCCTGGGAATGGGAAGATCTGCAGGCGGGCTATGGCGCTCCCGTTAATAGCCTGATCCTCAATCAAAATGCCTATGAGCTAAAAATCTGGCCCCAAGCACTAGGCCAGCCCCTCCGCGTCGAATGGCTTTCTCCTCACCCCATTGGCCCATGGCGACAGATCAATCGCACCCGCACCGTAGCTCAAAATGCCCCAGAATATATAGAAATTGTCCGCCGCCTCAAGGGAAATACTTTAGAAATTGAGATTACAGGACAGCTGCGAGCCGGTGCCCCTCACGATCGCTCTGCCGTAGCCGTTATTGATCCAGGCTGGTTTTTACTCAAGCGATTTCGGGCCATCTTGGCGGCTCAACAGATTAAAGTAGGGCGATTATCACTTCTATCGACCCCTCAAGAACGCAATGCTGCTTTAAAAGGCAAATCAGAACAGCGCCTCACGCAGATCCAATCGTCGCCTCTGACAACGCTGATTAAAATTACGAACCAAGAGAGCAATAATCTTTACGCAGAAGCTCTAGTCAAAGCCTTGGGGGCAGCCCAAAAGCAAACTTCACAAAATACCCATCAGCAAGGTTTAAAGGCTTTAAAACAAACTCTCACCCAACTAGGGGTCAATGCGTCCACCTATGCAGTGGCCGATGGCTCTGGTTTATCTCGACAAAACTTGGTCAGCCCCCTGGCCCTAACTCAAACTTTAAATGGCATTCTCAAATCTCCCCACGCCTCTACCTTTCAGACGTCTTTACCTAAAGACTCTATTGGGCAAAATTCACCCTCAGCCCTCTGGAGTAAAAGTGGGGGGATGCGCGGGGTGTCGACCTTAACGGGCTACCTCCAACACCCTCAATCTTCACCGGTACTGTTTAGTCTGATGTTTAATCAATACAATCAATCGAGCAGCAAACGGCGGCAAGCTATGGATGCCATGCTGTTATCAATCAATCGTTGGCAATCTTGTCAGGGTAGAAACGGATGACTTCTCTATCGCCTCCCCCCTCCACCCAACAGGTGGTTCTCGCGGTTTCCGGTATGAAATGCGCAGGATGCGTCCAGGCCGTGGAAAAACGCCTGCAGCAACAGCCTGGTGTGGCCACAGCGGTGGTCAATCTAGTCATGGAACAAGCCGCAATTGAATATGTTCCCCAAGAGATTGAGCCAGCTAGCTTAGCGCAGGTCTTAACCATCGCAGGATTCCCCAGCCATATTCAGAACCGAGAAGAAGAGGCTGAACCCCTGCCGCCACAACCCCTCAAAGAAATTCAACCTCTAGTACTCGCGACGGTACTGGTCGTACTGTCGGGGGTAGGGCATTTGGGGCATATCCCTGGCTTCACCTTGCCTTGGCTCACCAGTATCCAATTTCACTGGGGATTAGCAACCCTCGCCTTGCTCGGACCTGGACGTCCTATTCTGCAAGAAGGCTGGCAGGGGCTGTGGCAAAATCGCCCCAATATGAACACTCTGATTAGCTTAGGTAGCATCACGGCCTATCTAGCCAGCGTCGTGGCAGTGGTTTGGCCCCAATTATATTGGGACTGCTTTTTCGATGCTCCGGTGATGATTGTGGGGCTGATTCTGCTGGGACGTGCCCTAGAAGCTCAGGCTAGGGGACGGACTAAAGCTTCATTAGAGAAGCTCCTCGCCCTGCAACCGATGGTGGCTCGATGGCTCCCCAATCCAGAGACTCAGCCAGACCGAACGGTAGATATTCCAGTTCGAGATGTCCAGATTGGCGCTTGGTTGCAGGTCTTACCAGGCGATAAATTCCCTGTAGATGGTCGGGTTCTAGAGGGAAGCACCTTGGTAGATGAGGCTATGTTAACGGGGGAAGCAATGCCTGTCCCGAAAGCGTCTGGCGATGAAGTGGTGGCAGGTACGCTAAACCAATCGGCCCTGATTACGATTGAAGCCACCCGCACCGGCCAACAAACGACCCTTGCTCAAATTATTGATCTGGTGGAAACGGCCCAAACCCGAAAAGCCCCGATTCAACAATTTGCGGATCGAGTGGCTGGATATTTCACCTATGGCGTCCTTGCGATCGCAACTCTGACTTTTCTGTTTTGGGTAGGGATTGGTGTTCATCTTTGGCCTGACGTTTTAGCCTCAGGCACCCTACCGATGATGCATAGCCCAGATGTCGGTATGGCAGAGATGGCCCCCCGATCTGCTGGCATTCTACTGGGACTCAAGCTGGCGATTGCCGTTCTCGTCATCGCCTGTCCCTGTGCATTGGGTTTGGCAACTCCCACGGCCATTTTGGTTGGAACGAGCTTGGGGGCGGAGCGAGGCCTGTTAATTCGAGGAGGAGATGTATTAGAGCAAGTGGATCGTCTCGATACCCTCATTTTTGATAAAACGGGTACCCTCACCACAGGCCATCCCCAGGTCACAGATTATTGGGTGTCCGAAGGTTTGCCAGCGCTCCCGGTGGGAGATCATCTCTCATCCCAGACCGTTTTGCAGTTAGCAGCCAGTCTGGAAAAAGGCAGTCGTCATCCCCTGGCCACTGCGATTGTGGAACAGGCTGATGCTCAGGATCTTGCTTACGCCTCAGCAACTGCCTTAGAGACGGTGCCTGGATGTGGCATTAAAGGCCAGTTGGAGGGGACTTTTATTCGCTTGGGTTCTGCACAATGGCTACAAGACTGCGGCATTGTGATTCCACCCCAGGATCAGCACCAGGGCCATCATCTGGCCCAAGCGGGTAAGACGCTGATTCATTTGGCTACTGACCAGACCTATGTCGGGGGGGTGGCCGTTCAAGACACTTTGAGATCTGATGCAGCCCAAACCCTGAAAGATCTCAAAGGCCTGGGTTTGCGGATACAGATGCTGACAGGTGATCAAGCTGAGACAGCCCATATCGTGGCCCAAGAACTGGGGTTAGATCCAACGGCAGTGCGGGCTGGTGTGACCCCTGGGGATAAAGCGGCAGTCATTGCCGACCTGCAAGCACAAGGCCATCAAGTCGGCATGGTTGGAGATGGGATTAATGATGCGCCTGCTTTGGCCCAGGCTGATGTGGGCATTTCTCTTAGTGGGGGGACAGATGTGGCCATAGAAACGGCCCAAATTATCCTGATGTCTGGAGATGCTAATCCTCTATATCGCCTGGTAGACGTTTTACGCCTGAGTCGAGCAACTTTTCGCAAAATTCAGCAGAATCTGTTTTGGGCATTGATTTATAACCTCATAGGGCTGCCCATCGCGGCAGGAATCCTTCTCCCTAAATTTGGAATTTTGCTGAGTCCTGCTTCGTCAGCAGCTCTGATGGCATTCAGCTCTGTCAGTGTCGTGACGAATTCTCTGCAGTTAAGGCGGCTTTCCCTGCAGGCAAAATATAGTTCTCACTGACACATTTCAAATTCTAGTGTTTGGATGAGCTAAGCAAATCTCTACCACAACAATTAAGAAATCTTAATATACTTCAAGTAAAGTTAAGTTTTGCTATTTTCACCCTGAGGCTTTTTCGACGATAGATTAACCCATCAATCCCTAAATCTAGTGAATTTGACCCACTTCTATACGCTACATCTAGCGCTCTCAGGGGCACGGCCTGTTAAGGCCACAGTGAATTAGATCACTGGGTTGTGGTGATCCACATCAATAAATGCTCTACTAAGAGATATAAAGCTCAAACGACGGTGGGGGGCTTGCCATGGGTTCCATAACGCATTCTGGAAAATAGGGCAAGGGATGTCGTTTTGAAAGGTTTAAGTCATAATTGCGGTGGAAGTCGTTGTAGACTCCCCCAATTTTTGTGAGAAAGGCTACAATCGTGGAGGTTTAGCAATAGTTGAACGGCCAAAGCCCAATGCAGGACTGCGTTTTGTCTTTTGCTCAGGCTTTGAATTGCCTTGCATATACTGTTGAGGTAGGCTGATTTGGCATCTAGATCCACATCCCTAACTGAATTTGTTAGATTCGGTTGTAGTGAGTAAAAAATGGTTCTCCTATCGTCTTAATTAGGGAGTATTGAGGAATCCGGCATGACCCAAGCCAATAATGTACTAGAAGCTATCCAAGCTCCGGCTAATGATTTAGATAATCTGGTTGAGGATGCTGCCAGTAGCACTAGTGAGGATAACCAAGCTGGCGAAGGTGGGAAAACGACAAAAGCTCGTACTGCCCGTCGACGCGGTCAATCCAAGAAGAAGCATTACACGGAAGATTCCATCCGGCTGTATCTACAAGAAATCGGTAGAATTCGATTACTCCGAGCTGATGAAGAGATTGAACTGGCTCGTAAAATTGCAGACTTGCTAGAGCTAGAGCGCATTTATGACGATCTGTTTGATCGACTAGAGCGTGAGCCTCAGCTTCAAGAGTGGGCATTAGAAGTGGATATGCCCCTTAACCGTTTCCGCCATCGTCTGCATGCAGGCCGCAGAGCTAAAGACAAGATGGTCCAGTCCAACCTCCGATTAGTCGTATCCATCGCTAAGAAATATATGAATCGGGGCCTGTCTTTCCAGGACTTGATTCAAGAGGGTAGCCTGGGTTTGATCCGGGCCGCTGAAAAGTTTGACCACGAGAAAGGATACAAGTTTTCCACCTATGCTACCTGGTGGATTCGTCAGGCGATCACCCGTGCGATCGCGGATCAATCCCGCACGATTCGCCTCCCCGTGCACCTGTACGAAACTATTTCTCGCATTAAGAAAACCACAAAATTGCTGTCCCAAGAAATGGGTCGCAAGCCTACGGAAGAAGAAATTGCCACTCGCATGGAAATGACCATCGAGAAGCTGCGTTTCATCGCCAAGTCCGCCCAATTACCCATCTCTTTAGAAACCCCCATTGGTAAAGAAGAAGACTCCCGCTTAGGTGACTTTATCGAGTCCGATGGTGAGACGCCTGAGGATCAGGTATCCAAGAGCTTACTTCGAGAAGATCTAGAAACGGTTCTAGATACCCTCAGCCCTCGTGAGCGTGATGTGTTGAAGTTACGCTACGGCCTAGATGATGGTCGAATGAAGACCCTAGAAGAAATTGGCCAGATCTTCAATGTTACCCGTGAGCGGATTCGCCAAATTGAAGCCAAGGCTTTGCGCAAGTTGCGCCATCCTAACCGCAATAGTGTTTTGAAAGAGTATATCCGCTAGTTTCAATCATTCATCCATCAAGAAAGAGGCTGCTGTTCTTCAAATGGCAGCCTCTTTCTCATGACAACATTATGATCAATTAAACAGCTAGACTTCCTTTTCTTTAGGCAGCCGACTGCGAGATAGGGGGACATAGAGTAGAGCGGCCGCTTCATTCAGGGCATCTAATCGACGATTAAACCAACTATCTTTGGGGAGAGTATGGATGGATTCAATTCGATGCAAACGCTCCGCGACCTGCCCATGCACACCGACTAAAAACACCACTTTCCCCGTGTTCTCAGCATCCTTGAGAATATTCTCGATGGCTAAAGAAGCCGTAATCCCCACCCGGGTCACATCACTCATGTCTAAAATCAGGACTTTATAGGCTTTAACGATAGACAGCCGTTGAGAGATAGACTTGGCAGCGCCAAAACTCATGGGTCCACTAAAGAAAAAGAGCAGAATTTGGCCATGGGCTTTGGCAATAATATCTTTCTCTTCCTGACTCATTTGCTGGTCATCAGTGGGGCCTGTAATTGTCCGCATGGTTTGGACTTGTAAATCAGTAAGACTCTTAATCGTCAACAGATTTGCTAGAAAAGCACCAACGGCCACTGCAGTGACGAGATCTACAAACACTGTCAGAAACATGACGAGATACATAATTCCAGCTCCCTTTAAAGACAGCCGGTGAGCCCGTTTGAGAAAACTCCAGTCAATAATATCAATGCCGACTTTAATCAAAATCCCAGCTAAAACGGCATTGGGAATAGGTTCAGTCATTGGGGATGCGCCGATGACAATAACAGCCAGAACAACGGCATGAATAATGCCGGATAAAGGCGTTTGACCGCCTGACTTGGCATTAATCACCGTCCGCATCGTTGCCCCCGCCCCAGGCAATCCGCCCATGAACCCAGCCATAAGATTGCCTAGTCCTTGGCCGATCAATTCTCGATCAGAATCATGTTGGGTATGGGTTATGTTATCAGCCACTAAAGAAGTGAGGAGGGAGTCGATGGACCCCAACATGGCCAGCATCACACTGTAGCCCAGCATGGTTTTGGCATGTTTGATTTGGAACACCGGCATATGCGGCTCGGGCAACCCAGCAGGGATATGTCCAATGACTGGAATACCACTATCAGGAAAGCCATAAACCGAAATTGAAGTGCAGACCACCAATGCGATCAGTGGTGCAGGCAGAATCCGATTCAATCTTGGTGGGGCGGCAAATACAATCGCTAGGGTGAGCAAGCCTAAGCCAAGGGCGACTGGATCAATATCCGTTAATACGCCTGGAAGCTGTTGAATTGCATTGACGACTTTAGAAGAGGCTTTATGTCCTAGTAACGGCGCAATTTGAATCGTGATGATGATTAAACCCACACCCGACATAAAGCCCGAAATCACGGTGTAGGGCATTAAGGTGATGTACTTCCCTAACCGCAAGACCCCAAATAAGATTTGGAACAGGCCCGCCATCATCACGACCGTGAAGGCCATTGCTAGTCCGGCGTCAGGATCCTCCTTCATCAAGGCTGCAAAAATGGTCGCCATGACGACAGACATGGGGCCAGTGGGGCCTGAAATTTGTGAAGGGGTTCCCCCACATAGGGATGCAAAAAAACCGACGCTAATGGCACCATATAACCCAGCGATAGCACCGGAGTTAGTTGGAACATCTGCAGTAGCAGAGACCCCAAAAGCTAGGGCTAAGGGTAATGCAACAATTGCGGCGGTCATTCCACCTAGCAGATCGCCTCTAAAGTTGCGAAAGTGTAGGTGATTGACCAACCTATACTGAGCTATTGCCATTTACGCGGAGCCTGTATTTAATTCTTGGGTGTGTAAGATTATAAGCCCAAGTTCATGGAAGAGAAGGTCAACTCCCTAGCAATCGTGACTTAAAACGTGAGTATTCATTGAACTTAATAGAGTTGTGAAAAAAAAATCAAAAATGTTTGTCTATCACATTCTTAAACATCGCGGGGTGCGTGGCTGTATATGGATTGAAAGATGAATATACACAGCTTGCTGAGCGCTTCTTAACTCAGCTAGGCTCCTAGCACTTGGCAGTTTGCTCAACCCATTTAGGGCCTTAATATCCTTGTAGAGATAGAAATCGATCGATAATCTGTAGATAAAAGTTGCCAAGTGTACTCATTGATGTCTATACTTAGGTTTCGCGACGCGGGGTAGAGCAGTCTGGTAGCTCGTCGGGCTCATAACCCGAAGGTCCATGGTTCAAATCCGTGCCCCGCCACCAGTGCTTAGGGTGCCCCAGAGATAACGATCTCTGGGGTATTCTTTTTTTAAAAGTCCTGACATTTTTCCTAGCAATCTGCGAGAATGGCGAGGACGGGATGTCAAGATTGTTGAGGATCTCAAGTCTATGTCTGCTCAATCATCACAACGGATTTTTTGGGGTGCTGGCACCCTTGTCTTATGCATTTGGTTCTTGATCCCCGGTGGTAATCACGGATTTTCTGAATTCCTAACAGCGGGGATGGTTGTTGGCCTGGGTAGCTTGGCCGTTAGTCTCAAATTTTTCCCAGGGTTGAAACGCCAAGTCCCAGACCTAGATGCAACCCAAATGACTCGACCCATTGTCGAAAAGACAGTGGCCACTAGCGCGTCGTTGATTGAGCAGTTAGAAACCCTTGCAGAACCGACTCCTCAATCTGCAGCCTTCAAGGAGCAGCTTGATCTCATCGACTTGCATCGACAGGAACCTCGCCTTTTGGTAACGGGCGCACCGGGTGTCGGTAAATCCACTTTGATGGAGCTACTACAAACTCGCTACCAGGCCTCCAAAGAAGCTTGTGTCCTTCATGAAATAGGCTCCCTATCTCATTCAGCGACCTTAGAAATCTCTCCACCTGTGATGGCTGCGGATCTGATCCTTTATGTCATTCAAGGGGACTTAACAGATTCCGAGTACCAATGCTTGCAAACATTGCAGGCTCATAAACAGCGAGTCTTAGTCGTTCTTAACAAGCAGGATCAATACCTGCCAACTCAGCGCTTAATTTTGCAACAGAAATTGCAGCAACGGTTGCAGCCTTGGCTATCAGAGTCAGATATTGTGACAACTTCTGCCTATCCCCAAGCGGTTAAGGTTCGCCGCTACAGCGAGGATGGCTCCTGTCAAGAAGAGTTAGAGCGACCCCAGCCAGATGTGTCAGGCTTGACCCAGCGCCTGGATCAAGTGCTGGCAGCTGAGAAGGGACAGCTGATCTTGTTTCAGACCTATCAGCAGACTGTCGCTTTGCGCACCCAAGTGCAAGGGGAACTGAATGGTGTCCGCCGTCAGCTTGCTACTCCCATCATTGAGCGTTATCAGTGGATTACAGGGGCGACTGCGTTTGCTAATCCAGTCCCTACCTTGGATATGTTGGCTGCAGCCGCGATCAGCGCCAAAATGGTTATGGAACTGGGTTCTTTGTATCGTCTAAAGTTTTCTTTGGCCCAGGCTCAAGCCGTTGCGAGTACCTTAGCGACGGCCATGCTTAAACTCGGCTTAGTCGAAGTCTCGACCCAGGCCCTGAGTTCTTTACTCAAAGGTCATCACTTTACCTTTGTCGCTGGAGGACTGGTCCAAGGGGTGAGTACCGCCCATTTGACCCGCATTGCAGGGCTGAGTTTGCTAGAGCACTTCCAAGAACTCAGTGACCTGGCTGTAGCGGCTCCTGAATCGAATTGGGATCCTGAAAAGCTGAAGCAGATTGTGGCCAAGGTCTTTCAAGAACATCAGAAAGTGGATGCGCTTAAAGACTTTACGCAGCAATCCATTGGTCGTTTCCGCCGTCAAGGTGGACTGTTAGAAGCCCCTGCATCCTAAACCCGTGGCTCAGTCCCCGCCGGACAGTCAGACTGCACCTAGGGAGAATATCCTGGCTAGTGAGCCAGTGACCGTTTACCAGCGTGCTCATCTCAGTATCCAGAACGTTATTCAGCAAGTTGAGACGTTTCCGGTTCCCCTGCAAACGGAGCTGCAAAATCAGCTTGGCTCCCTATCCAGCTTAAGCTTGAAGCTTAACCAAGGGATCTTTCAAATTGCGACGTTTGGATTTGTGAGTCGGGGGAAGTCGGCTGTTCTGAATGCCCTTTTTGATGAGCCTATTTTCCCTGTAGGCCCCCTGAATGGTGAGACCCAATGGCCTCGTTCAGTTCGTTGGTCACCGGTGGTAGCTCAGGGGCTATCTACCTTACAAATTGAACTGATTGATACTCCTGGTCTCGATGAAATTGAGGGACAGGGGCGAGCACACATGGCTCAGGAAATTGCCAAAGCGGCCGATCTGATTCTATTTATCACGGCGGGGCCTCCCACTGCCTTAGAACTAGATTCCCTCAAAGCCTTACGACAATCAGGCCGTCCTCTTTTGATCGTGGTGAATAAGGCCGACCTTTATCCTGATTTAGATGCGACCGGAGTCTATGAGCGATTGGCAGAGCCATTACAAAAAGTGCTCACCCCGGAAGATATTTTACTGACCTCTGCGGCTCCAGCGCCTGTAGAAATTCGGGTCGAATGGCCAGATGGTCGAACGACCCATGATTGGGAAACGCCACGGGCTAATATTGAATCGTTGCGATCGACGTTGCTCCAATTGATACAAAAAGAAGGTCGTACACTGTTAGTCTTAAATACGCTGCTACAAGTCCAAAGGGTAGAGCGCGATATTGCCGAACATGTACAGACCTATGAGGCACCCTCAGGCAAAGCCTGTATTGGTCAGTATGCCCGCTTAAAGGCAGCTCTAATTGCGGTTTGCCCCCTGTTATTCCTCGATGCTGCTATTGGCCTTCTAGCAGATTTGCTCTTGATTGGCACCCTCGTCAAACTCTATCGCCTCCCCACCCATCGGCATCAGGTGAATCAACTTTGGGGCCAAATCTCGCTGAGTTTTGCCAGCTTGATTTTGGTAGAGATGAGTACGCCAACCCTGTCTAGTTGGGTGGGGCATATATCTCTCGGATGGCTACCTTGGGTGGGCACAGGACTCCTTCAAGGCGGGGTGAGTCTATATGGAGCGAAGCGGGTGGGGCAACAAACACAAGCCTATTTATTCAATGGCTATTCTTGGGGACCCTTGGGCTCTAGTACCTTAATCCAAAATATTATCAAGCAATTACAGCCACAGATGGTGCTTTATCGCCTGCGGCAAGAGTTATCTGATCAACTGACGTAGGTCTATTGCTTGAGACAATCTGGACTGTTCTCAAGAATGACTTCGAACATGGGCATTGCCACTTCTACAGGCTGTTGGTAGTAGCCCACCATTTCTTGCTCAATATTATGCCGAGCCTGATTTGCTTGGCGGGTTCCTGCGTACTCAGACAAGATTACGAGATATTGAGCGGCTCGCGATGCTGCCTCGATGCGATCGTTCCGTCGCATGGCCACTTGAAATAAATTCCAGGATTGCCCGGCATTGTTTACTAATGACGGTCGAGTAATCAATCCCTGGGAGATGGCGCTTTCATAATTGACTCGATAAGGACTACAGGTTTTAGCTGCAAAAGCGGGAGCAGCCATCAGTTGAACGGGTAATATCAACCCTAAAAGATTTATTCGTTTCATCACACACCCCACACACTAAAGGGCTAGTTATCCTATCCGGCAGAAATGCCTACTTTATAAAGTGCCCACTGAACCTTGATAAAGAATAGTGATGCTGAACTAAAGTATAGGATGAGGAGAAAAGCCCCCTTTACTGAAAGCTTATAGTTTTACTGAACTTATGGAAAAGCAATCGTTCCATCCGGCAAGGTTGCTTTTTCAAAACTTAATGCTTGACCCAGTCTTTCTCCGCCTGCGAAATTAGCCTGGGACAGGTTTGCCCCCTGTAAATTGGCATCGGTAAAGGTGGTCCAAGCTAAGCTTGTTCCGGTCAAAATAGCGTTTGATAAGTTAGCGGCGGTGAGGTCGGCCAAATTAAGATTGGCGCCTGTCAGGTTAGCGCCCGATAGATTAGCCTTGCGCAAATTCATGGCAGATAAATCGGCACCCTGTAAATCACAGTTAGGGCAAGATCGCGATTTCATGAGTCGTTTGAGATGCTCAGGATTTTCTGCCTGGGCCATTGGACAAACCCAAAGGGTTGAAAATAGAGCCACACCAAGGAGAAAAGGTTTCATTGAGTTACATAGAATGCATATTCCGCATTCTACGGGACAAAGACGAAAGTGTTTGTACAGCTAGGTACAAGAATGAGGATGAGAAAAAGGTTTGTCACGTTCTAGTATCTATCAAAATCGAATTTTGCCTGGGTAAAGATATTTAATTTAAGAGAATGAAAACAGATTATTGGGGAAAAATTCTTTACAATTGGGAGGTGTTGAATTGAGCCATCAGTGTGGGCGATAAACCCTTTCTAAAGTCATCTGGTAAATGGATGATCTCTGGAGCCGTTGTTTTAGCTCTGGGGTTCGGAGGGGTTGGTGTTTTCCAAGCTTTTCAGCAGCAACCCAACCCCGCTAATAACGATTCAAAGT
Organism: Acaryochloris marina MBIC11017; assembly: GCF_000018105.1. Classification (GTDB taxonomy): domain Bacteria; phylum Cyanobacteriota; class Cyanobacteriia; order Thermosynechococcales; family Thermosynechococcaceae; genus Acaryochloris; species Acaryochloris marina. Next base: position 1,808,521 of record NC_009925.1, on the reverse strand, counting down.
CCGCTTCTGAGAAATCCAGCGCTATTTCTGCTCTTGGTCGCATTGAACCTGCAGGGCAGGTCCTTCAAGTTGGTGGTCCTACTGGGGAAAGAGTTCTTCAACTATTAGTGAAAGAAGGTCAACAGCTAGAGAAGGGTGAAACGATTGCCTTTTTAGAAAGCTACCCTGAGCGGCAAGCTGAAGTTAAATTGGCTGCTAGCCGCTTACTCGAAGCCCAAAACCGATTTATTGCAGAGCGTGAATTAGGTAAAGCTCAAGGACAAGAAGCAAGAACGCGCCGGAATCAAGCGGAAACGCCTAAGATGAGAGAAATTGCGGCTCAAGATGCCTTAGTCAAGCAATCTAAGGTGGAGTATGAACAAGCCAAGATTACCCTGAAGAGGTATGAGTTTTTACAAAAGGCAGGGGCGGTCTCTAAGCAAGAACTAGATGATCGTTTTCTCTCTTTTCGTAGTAAACAGCAGCAGCTCAATAATGCGATCGCAACGTTGGCGATGCTGCAAGAAGAGCTACAAACCAATAGCAATAACGCCAGAGCTCAAATTAATCGAACTAAAGTAGGGACGTTGCGATCGCAAGCTCAAATCGACTTAGCGTCTGCCAAAAGTAACCTTGAGCTGGCTAAGGCTCGCATGACCCGTACGATTATTCGTGCTCCCAATGCAGGGCAAATTTTAAAAGTCCATATTCGCCAAGGCGAGGCCATCCCCGCTGTCTCTACTTCTGGTAGTGAGGTTCAAAAAGGGATTGTGGAAATGGGCAATACCCGGCAAATGTATGTTGTGGCTGAAGTGTATGAAACGGATATCAATCAGATCCAAATTGGCCAGCTTGCCAAGATTAATAGTCCCGTCATTAAAGGTGAGATCGAGGGAACTGTCGACAAAATTGGTTTAAAAATTGGAAAGAATGACGTAGTGGGGACAGATCCGGCAGCGAATACTGATTCTCGCGTGGTGGAAGTTAAGGTGCGTCTTCACAATAGTATTGCCGTTTCCGGATTGACCAACCTACAAGTGAATGTGGCGATTCAAACTGAAAGTTAGGCGGCGAAAATGTTGCTGGCTATCCCCCTCGCATGGTTACAGCTAGCCCGAGAAAAAGTACGGTTATTTGTAGCGTTGGCAGGCATTGGGTTTGCCGTGATATTGATGATGATGCAGCTGGGTTTTCAAGAAGCCCTGTTTACTGCTGCCGTTAACTTTCACGTCAATCTCAAGACTGATATTGTCTTGATCAACCCTCAAACCACCACCTTATTTGCTATTAAGAATTTTAGCCGTCGGCGGCTCTATCAAGCGGCTGGTGTAGATGGGGTTGAGTCGGTGACGCCCCTCTACTTGGATTTCGGATTTTGGCGAAATCCTGAAACTCGCAAGACCCGCCAGATTCTGATTATCGGCTTTAACCCTAATCAGGCCGTCTTTTCATTACCCGGGGTGGCAGAATATCTGAACCAAATCAAATTGCCAGATGTCGTACTCTTTGATGAAAATTCCCGACCTGAATATGGTCCTATTACGGAACAGTTCAAAAAGGGGGAAATCGTATCCACAGAAGTATCAGGTCGGAAAGTGACCGTTAAGGGGCTATTTCAATTAGGTGCCTCTTTTTCCGCCGATGGCAATTTGATTACGAGCGATGTCAATTTACTGCGGCTATTTCCTGAGCGCACCTTAGGGTTAATTGATATCGGTCTGATCAATGTCGAGCCTGGAGTAGATGTCAGTTCAGTCATGTCTACTCTGAAAAAAACGTTGCCTGATGATGTCCTAGTGCTGTCTAAACAAGGGTTTGTCCGCTTTGAGCGAGAGTATTGGGAAACGAGTACCACCATTGGCTTTATTTTTACCCTAGGGACCATGATGGGATTTATTGTGGGCATGGTGATTGTGTACCAAATCCTTTATACCGATGTGTCTGATCATTTGGCTGAGTATGCCACTTTGAAAGCCATGGGATACAAAAGCCGATTTCTCTATTCCGTTGTCTTGCAAGAAGCGTTTATTCTGGCCGTATTAGGATTTATTCCGGGGTTTGCTCTCTGCTTAGGGCTCTATAAGCTGGTGCGTGACGGTACTTCTTTGCCCATGTTTATGACAGTCGATCGAGTGATGACGGTATTTGTGTTGACGTTAATGATGTGCGTTATATCAGGAGTCATTGCGATGCGCCGGGTTCAAGCCGCTGATCCGGCGGATATTTTTTAGATATGGGCGTTTCTCCAGTCATTGCTATTCATCAGGTCAGCCACTTTTTTGGTAGGGGTAGACTGCGCAAGCAAGTTCTGTTTGATATTGATGTCGAGATTTATCCTGGAGAAGTTGTGATTATGTCTGGCCCTTCAGGCTCAGGCAAAACAACTCTGCTGACTTTGATTGGTGCGCTTCGATCAACTCAAACGGGCAGCTTGCAGGTCTTTAACCAACAGCTGAGAGAGGCCAACACCCGTGAGTTGGTCAAGGTTCGTCGCTATATTGGCTATATTTTTCAGGCTCATAATCTGCTCCAGTCCCTGACAGCCCGCCAGAATGTGCAAATGGCCTTAGATTTGCATGTTGAGATTGATAAGAAAGTGGCTTATCAGCGATCCATCGATATGTTGGCTGAAGTTGGGTTAGCAGAATGGGCCAATTACTATCCCCAAGAATTATCGGGGGGGCAAAAGCAACGGGTTGCGATCGCACGTGCTCTCGTGAGCCATCCCAAAATTGTTTTGGCCGATGAGCCGACGGCTTCCCTCGATAAGCAATCGGGGCGAGATGTGGTGGAGCTGATGCAACGTCTGGCTAAGCAGCAAGGCTGTACTATCCTCATGGTCACCCATGACAACCGGGTTTTAGATGTGGCTGATCGACTGATTCATATGGAAGATGGTCGGCTCAGTACCCAAGATCAGGCTTTTGGTTTACCCGCACCCGTAAGCCCTTAATCCGAATCCAATTTTTCCACATCTAATAAAGATTGATTGACTCCGTTTCGGTTCTGAAGATCGGGTGAGACTGAATCTTGGAGAGCGGGCTAGTTAATGAAATTTTTTACCAGACAACATATTTTGCTTCAAAATAGTACAACTATTTCTTATAGGAATATTCATCAATAATATGTAATTAGGATGAAACGTTATAGATGATTGAAATGACGGAAGGGCAGACTAGGTCTTCTCTAGCCAAAGGTTTTAAGCAGACTGATTGCTTTTTTTCTAGCTATTTTGCACTACCTTGCCATGTATGGTGACGACTTTGTTGCAAATAAGTTGCAGTAAAGTTTATTCTCTGCTAATTTTCTGATAGGGATTAATTGATATCAATTTTCAATTGATTGCCCCACCTGAACAAAGATTCAGTATGTCAGTGTTGCCAATTGTGAGCCGACAAAGCGAAAGAGAGGGATCAAGTCTGACCCATTTACAGGATGCCAAACTGGTGGTGGTTGTTACGGGGGAAGAAGGTGCTCTATTGATCTCTTCTGAACGCTGTATGACCTGCCCTGTTGGCACAGACGCTGATCTTAAACAGCAAAAGCTAGCTTTGGAAGGCATTCTGCCCTCAGTTCGGGACTGTTTACCCGCATTTACAGTGATTGTTCTAGCTCACTTGAGACGCCTAACTCAGTTGTCTATTGGCGATCGGTTTACGGAGCGCTTGATGCAGAGGGGATTGAGGTTGCGATCTCAAGCTGTCCTAGCCGCTGATTTTGATCTGTCCGCCGCTCGCAATCTATCTGAGAGTGTGGCGTTAACCACTCACAAAAGTTTTCTGTCTGATCGATCTATTAGATGGATGGCAGTTGTTAGGTCGTGTCACTTAGACGTGACTGTTTTGCTAAGAGGGGATCGTTTGTTTCAAGTTCGTTACTCCGCTATCAGACCGTTTGGAGGTTATGGATGCGCCCATCTGGATATCAGTCCACGATTGAATCACTCATTGTGAGAGTGTGCCCTGGGGACCATCGGCAAGTCCAACGGCGGTTACAAGAGCTTTCTCTCAAGGCATGGTGTTCTTCAGATGGGCAGTTGCGAGTGGAGATAAATAATGATTTGGAAGCCGCTCAAGCTTACAGTGTCCTCCAGCAATTTGTTGCTTCGAGGACAGAATTGGTGGAATGGCTGGAACAGTGCTGGAGTTGAAAAGAACAAACGGTCTACCACAAAAGTACTACCCTGTATTCGACAAGAACAGGAGGGGTGGATCGACTTCTTTATTGGTAGGGCCAACACAGCCCAGAGTCCATACCAAAGCGTTCTGGATGGTAGTGCAAAAGTAGGGCTTCACTATTGCAAAAGTGAGTTGTCCAATATTGCCATGATGACTTGCCCATCTCCAGATATCCCTGATTATCTATGGAAGTCTTTGCAAGAGCAGCACCGTCTGTAGGGGATTGATTGGCAGCTTTATTAGAAATACGCAGTTCAAATTAAATTTCATGGGTAAGCATACAAAGAAAACTGATTTCACCCTTAGTGGTCGATTTCTAACTTATGTTTTGTCTAAGGGATGTAACGTTAAAGGTATTCGATTGGCGACCTCCCGAGGAGAGCAATATATCAAGCTATCTAAAGCCCTACGGCCAGCCTGTGCTGACATCCTGCAACCTGGAACATGGATCCAAATTCAGGGTTGTCAGAAAGTCAATACCAAAACGGGCAAGGTCAAACTGAAAGCTAAATCAATCATGCCTGCTCTGCCCGGTAGTTCTTCCAGCGACGATATTGAGCCAAGTCCTCATGCTATTGGTAATGTGCAGAAAGGCAAAATTAGGATTTGTCAGAAATCGAGTTGTCGTAAACGCGGCAGCCGAAAAGTTTTAACCGCCTTGAATACGGCTTTGCAAACATCAGGTCGGGATAAAGAGATCCAATTACAGCCCATGGGTTGTGTGGGCAAATGTAAGGCTGGACCCAATCTGGTTGTCTTACCAGATAAGACTCGCTACACCAGGGTTAAGCCCAAGAACATCACCCACATCCTTCAGCAGCATTTTTGAAGTATATGGGTGAATGTGGTTAAGTTTCTTCTCAAGTGAAGAAAATTTGATAATGATTATCATTATCTGATACTGTTTAGGGTGGATTTCCAGCTTTGCTGGAATAGCCCGACTTTATTTCAACAATATGTGTGTGAGGATTTATATGCAAAATATTCGATTGATGGCCAGTGTCATTGGCTTATCAAGTGCATTATTAGTGACTGGCGTGGCAAGTGCAAGTACTTCATCTTCCGAAACTTCGGAGAATTTAGAAGCCTCTGCTGTCGATGTTCCTGCCAGTAGCCTGGTAAGCCAGCAACAACCATTATTAGTCGCTGATAATACGCCAGCTGTCTCAGATCTTATGGCTGAAACGGAAGCTGATTCTGTCGGTCAGGTCACCTCAGTATCTCAACTCTCCGATGTACAGCCTGATGACTGGGCTTTCCAGGCAATTCAGTCTTTAGTCGAACGTTATGGTTGTGTGGCAGGTTACCCTAACGGGACCTTCCGCCCCAGTCGAGCCATGTCTCGGCGGGAAGCTGCTGCTTTAGTGAATGCTTGTTTGGATAACCTCAGCAATAGATTTGCGACTAAAGAAGATCTTGACGCTCTCAAAGCCCTGCAGGATGAGTTCGCTGCTGAACTAGCGACCTTACGCGGACGAGTGGATGGCTTAGAAGCCCGGGTTGCCACTGTAGAAGCCCAACAGTTCTCAACAACAACCAAACTCCAAGCACAAGTTGTCATGGCAGCTCAGTTTGGAGATTTTGTAGATAATCCTGGAGATAATATTCCGACTCCTAATGCCGCAGCAACAGGCGTTGCTGCTGTAGATACAGGTGTGCCTGGTATTGCCAACGTTGATCCTGGGGATTCTCGAGTCAGTGCAATCTCTCGCGTACGGATGTCATTCCTTACCAGTTTTAATGGCGATGATGTTCTCGATTTGACCTTAGAAACGGGCAACGGCGGTTCTGACTTCTTCTCATCTGCAGGGGTCGCGGGTCCCGCTAATTTCTTCCCCGTTCCTCCCGTTGTTGGTGCCGGAACCGCCACAACCTTAGGCGATCCTGGTGTGGTGGACTATACCGGTTCTGGTCCTGGCGTTACTTTATATAACTTGGGATATACCTTCAAGCCCGTCGAAAACCTAGCGGTAACGGTTGGTCCCTTGATTTATCCCAGTGCCTTTATTGATGGCAACAGCTACGCCAATGATGAAGCAGCTGATTTCAGTTCTGGTTTCTTCATTAATAACCCGTTGATTATTTCTGAAGCCATTGACGGCCCTGGCGGCGCCGGTGCTGCATTTGACTGGAATGTCAATGGTGGCCCCCTTAGCGTTCGAGGTCTGTTTATTGCCGCAGATGCCGGAATTGCAGCGGGTAATGGTGTCAATGCCTGTGCTGATCCTCTCAATACCTGTGAGGGTGGTTTATTTGGAGATCCTTTCCAAGCTTCGGCAGAGATTGAATATTCCAGTGACTTTGGTGAAGATGACCAAAATAACTTTGCGATTCGGGCTCAGTTTACCCATGCTGAAACCTATAACGTTAACCAAAATATCATTGGTGCCAACGTTGAGTTGACCCTGGGACAATTTGGCATTTTTGGTCGCTATGGAATTTCCATTGATCCTCAACTTACCTTTGGTGGGGTTAACAATGACCTATTCCAAAATGTTCTACCTGTTGGTAATAACAGCAGCATTCAAACCTGGATGGCCGGTGTAGGTGTTAATGACTTACTCGTGCCAGGGTCTCTGCTTGCGGTAGCAGCCGGTCAGCCGTTTATTGTCAGCACTACGGATCCTAATTATTCTGCCCAAACTAACTTTGAGGCGTTTTATCGGTTCCCCGTGAATGAGAACATTACGATCACACCGACTGTCATGCTGATTACGAATCCTTTCAATGTCAGTAACGGCAATCCCAATGACATCATTCAGGGATTAGTTCGGGCCACGTTCTCCTTCTAACGGATTTATGTTTTAGTTTTTCCCTCACTTGCCATAACCGCCCTCTATGGAGGGCGGTTTTTGTTAAGCTCAACAAAAAAAGAGTGTTAAGAAACACTCCTTTTAGTTGGTTGAAATATTAAATTTTGTATTTTATAACGTTAAGCGGTCAATCGTTTTATTGAACACTTTGGCGAGAGACATGTTTTTCAAAGGTTGCCTGGGTCTCTTGAAGCATTTCCTCGCGGCTATCTTCAGGACGAGTCAAGGTGGGAACTAGATTCCGAGCTTGCAAGGTCATATGGAGCTGCAGATGAGCTACATATTCGCTTAAGTCTTCTCTTCGATTAGAGTTTTTTGAAAGGGGCTGTGAATTGAGTTGCACAGGGGTCTCCATACCAAACAAACAATCACTCAAAGGACATAAAACGAACCTACCATTCTGCCTTAACAACCTTTGAATCTTGCAATGAAGCGTTACGACATGAGGCTATTGTATCAAGAAGTACAAAAATCGGTGTACTTTTGTTAAGTATTGCTTATACACTGTAGCGTATTTAATTATTATCCGCCCCTTAGATGAACTCTTTTACGTCTAAACAAGGGAAATGACCGCCATTGTGATTCTCAGATTTCTAAGACATAATCATCGCTATGGATAATCGACATATTCAGTTCCGAGACGGCTTAACCGAGGCGGACCAGCCGGTCAACGCTACCGTATTGCGAAAATTACAGCGGCTGTTTCAGGTAGGGGCCTTTTGGGCTGGTGAGCGCCGCCTAGAAGATTGGGGAGTTGCGATCGCAAATAGTTACCCCATTATCAGTGTGTGGGATCGTGAAGAATTGATTGGGTTCGCACGAGCCACATCAGATGGTATTTATCGCGCCATGATATGGGATGTGGTTATTCATCCTGACTATCGCGGCCAAGGGCTTGGGCGACAGCTTGTTCAGACCCTACTAGCTCATCCACGGATGAACCGTGTTGAACGCATTTACTTAACCACCACTCACCAACAGCGTTTTTATGAGCATATCGGGTTCGCCAGTAACTCCAGTACGACCATGGTGCTCAACCAAGAAGTAGATGTTCTCTCTATATCCTTAGATCATCCTCAAACGGAAGCTTTGCCTGAACAGTAATTAAAAATTGATCACCAATCGCTGATGTGAGGGGTTGCTCATTAACCCCCTTCAATTCCTAGATGGGTCTGCTATACTGGCCTCGACTTAACGCTGGGAATTACTGGTTGTGAAGATACGTCGCCTCATTCCCTCCCTTCCCTATTCAACAGAAGAATGGGCTGCTGAAGCCCGATTCCTTCATTGGCTAACCCTCTTTTGGTTAGGCATTGGCCTTGTCGTTCTATTCTCAGCGTCCTACCATGCGGGGGCGATTGAATCTGGGGATGGTCTCTACTATTCCAAACGCCAGCTATTAGGGGTGATTTTGGGACTGTTGGGTTTTTGTGCGGTGATCCACATTCCCTTATACAAACTCATGAAAGTTTCCGCGTTTGGATTCTTTCTGTTTTTGATGTTGATTTTTGCCACAAAAATTCCAGGGCTAGGGATCACGATTAATGGTGCAACCCGATGGATTGATATTGGCCCCTTTCCACTTCAGCCTTCCGAATTAATCAAACCTTTCCTGATTCTGCAGAGTGCCTATATTTTTAATCGCTGGTCTCGATTAACCCTGGGTGAGCGACTATGGTGGTTATTTCTATTTTCCCTCACCCTTTTGGGCATCTTGGTCCAGCCGAATCTAAGCACCACGGCCTTGTGTGGTATGACCCTTTGGTTGATTGCTTTGGCAGCGGGGTTACGCTACCAGTCTCTTTTCTTAACGGCGTTGGCAGGGGTAGGTCTAGCAGCGATTAGTGTGTTGCGTAATCCCTATCAGCAAAGTCGGATCCTCTCATTCTTGAATCCTTGGGCCGACGCCCTTGGAGATGGCTTTCAGCTTCATCAGAGCTTGTTAGCAGTTGGCTCCGGGGGCATCCTGGGCGTTGGCTTTGGTGAGTCACAATTGAAGCTTTCCTATTTACCTATTCAGCATACAGATTTTATTTTTGCGGTTTTTGCCGAAGAATTTGGTTTGTTGGGGGGATTTTGTTTTTTATTGCTCCTGGGGACCTACAGCTTTTTAGCCTTACGGGTAGCCATGAAATCTACCCATGTCATTCAGCGTTTGGTGGCCATTGGGGCCATGATTTTCTTAGTCGGTCAGGCCTTGATAAATATCGGTGTGGTAATTGGTGTATTGCCAACGACAGGTCTTCCCCTCCCCATGTTTAGCTATGGGGGGAATTCTATGATCGCTAGCTTATTAATCGCAGGACTGTTGATCCGGGCTGCTCGAGAGAGCCAAAGTGCCGAGGTGGTTGCTATCCCCCATCATGAGGGCGAGTCCCCATCTTTGATCCGACTGGTTGGCGATCACTCTTCCGTGGCAACAGCTAGACATGGTTCTTCTGCCAATGCGCTATCTGGTCCTCAAACTTCTCTGCATCCTCGCGAAAATGAACACCTAAAGTTAGTCCGTAAACGGAAACCAACTTCTTTATGGCGCAGAATACTCGTTAAACTTCGCTCATCAAAGGGTGTAGCGTCTGCAACCGCTAGAAAAAATGATCCTAAAGCAGCACTGGCTGCTAAAAAACAACGACTAAAACAACGCCGAAAACACAGACTTCGTTAAGATCAATAGCGAACACCTGATTGTTAGTTGCGTCGAAGCAGCTTCTCCTTATGCTGGAAACGCTGGAAATTCAGCTTTATCACCTTGAACAATTTGCGAATTCAATTGTTTCGACCCAACTCTCTCATCTTTCTGCTTTGAGTGTTGGCATTATCTTTTTGGCAGGCCTATTAACCAGCCTTACCCCCTGTACTTTGTCGATGCTGCCGATAACGGTGGGCTATATCGGTGGCTATGAAACGGAGAACCGTTGGCAAGCCATGGCTCAATCCGTTTGGTTCTGTTTAGGCTTAGCCTCGACGCTGGCAGGCTTGGGAATTGGTGCAGCGCTACTGGGGCGGGTCTATGGGCAAATCGGTGTAGGGCTGGCTATTGTAGTCAGTCTAGTCGCCATTATCATGGGGCTCAATTTACTGGAAGCGTTACCGCTCCGATTACCGAGCTTTTCAGGGGTGGAACTGATCTCGGATCAGCTACCGAGAGGATTACGCTCTTTCCTGTTGGGGCTGACTTTTGGTCTTGTGGCTTCCCCCTGTAGTACCCCGGTGCTTGCAACATTACTAGCCTGGATCTCAAGTACTCAGGATCCTATTCTGGGCGGTGGTCTGTTATTGTCATACACGGCAGGCTATACTGCTCCCCTCATCATTGCAGGAACGTTTACGGCAGCGATCAAGCGGTTTCTCTCTATTCGTAAATGGTCTGCTTGGATTACTCCTACCAGTGGCGTTATTTTGGTTGCCTTTGGCGTATTTTCCTTGCTAAATCATGTATTGCCTAGCGTTTAATCCTGTCGATTTACAACTCCTTGACCCAATTCCATGACCTCTAACCTCGGCCAACCTCAAGCTTTCTTCAAAAAAACGTTAGTGCCTGTTTTGGCAGATTTGCGGTTGGCAATTGTATTGCTTCTTGCGATCGCACTGTTTAGCATCTCAGGCACCGTTATTGAGCAAGGCCAATCCCTAGAGTTTTATCAGGCCAACTATCCTGAAGAACCGGCATTGTTTGGTTTTTTGACTTGGAAAGTTTTGGTGACGATCGGGTTGGATCATGTATATGCCACCTGGTGGTTTTTGTCACTTCTGATATTGTTTGGTACCAGCTTGACGGCCTGTACCTTTATGCGGCAGCTTCCGGCTCTCAAAGCGGCTCGCAGTTGGCAGTTCTATAAGAAGCCTCGTCAGTTTGGGAAACTGGCCCTAAGTACCACCCTTGACCCGGATCAAAAGCCTTCGCTGCTAAAGGCGTTAGAAAAGAACCGTTACAAGGTTTTTGAAGAAGATCAGAGTATCTATGCCCGCAAAGGCATTACTGGGCGTATTGGTCCAATCATTGTTCACGCCAGCATGATCTTGATCCTACTCGGTTCCATATGGGGTTCCCTGACAGGATTTATGGCCCAAGAAATGATACCCAGTGGCACCACTGCCAAGGTTAGCAATATTGTTAAATCTGGCCCATGGTCCGGGGCACAAATTCCCAGAGATTGGGCGGTGCAGGTGAATCGTTTTTGGATTGATTACACTCCTGAAGGCCAAATTGACCAATTTTACTCAGACTTATCGATTGTCGATGAAGACAAGAATGAATTAGATCGGCAAACGATTCATGTGAATCAACCCCTTAAACATAAGGGCGTGACCCTCTACCAAGCAGACTGGTCCATTGCTGGAGTTCGGGTGCAGCTCAACAACAGCCCTGTTTTGCAGCTACCCATGGCCCCCTTAGAAGCAGCGGGTGGCAGAATCTGGGGAACCTGGGTGCCCACAAAACCGGATCTCAGTGCAGGGGTGACCTTGCTGACCACAGATTTGCAGGGCACAGTCGTGGTCTATGATGAGTCCGGCAAGCTCGTGTCAACCGTAAGAACGGGCATGTCGACGGATGTGAATGACATTAGCCTCAAATTAGTGGAACTGGTGGGCAGTACAGGGTTACAAATTAAGTCTGACCCTGGCATTCCCTGGATTTATGCTGGATTCGGACTGTTAATGATTGGTGTGATCATGAGTTATGTCTCTCATTCGCAAATCTGGCTATTAACGGCAGATGATCAACTGTATGTGGGTGGGCGCACGAACCGGGCTTTGTTGACCTTTGAGCGAGAACTGGTGGAAATGATTGAGAGCTCTGCATCAGATTCTGCGCTCTCCCCATCAACTAATCCCCAACCCCAGGAAGTTGCCTAGACCTAGAGCGTGCAGTCCACTCATTCATGGATCCGCCAGCGTACTTCAGAAATAATCTTGACGACAATGATGGATTGCGATTCATGTCCCAACCCCCAACGCCTAATTCTTCTCGGTCTTCCTTAAACCCGGAGCAGCTTAAGCAGCTGCGTGCCGAATTAAAGTCTCCCTATCGTGGGTTGAGACGATTCTTTTACATTGCGTTTGCCGGCTCGGCGTTTGTAGGGGCCGTGGTGTTTTTCTTTCAACTATTAGCAGGGAAAGATATCGCTACTACACTGCCAAACTTCGCATTGCAGGTTGGTGTGTTGTCTTTGATGTTGTGGCTGTTGTCACTTGAGGGATCTCGGAACCGTACCTAGACCATGCGTTGCTCAATGGCCCAGCGAGCGAGTTCTGTACGGTTGTTTAAGCCTGTTTTTCCGAGCATATTGCTGACGTGGCTTTCGACCGTGCGTTGACTAACGCTCAGGTCATCTGCGATCTCTCGGTTGGACATGCCTTTGGCAACAAGCTGAATGACTTTTGTCTCTGTTGGGGTTAAATCGACATCAAAGGGGACTTGAACCGATAGCTCTCCTTCTAAGGAGTTCGCTTGTTTCTGCATCATTCGAGAGGCTTGCTTTAGGGATGCTTCGATTTGCGCCACTAATTCATCGGGTTCAAAGGGCTTAATCATATATACATCAGCCCCGGTGTTGAGTCCGGTGACCCGGTCTTGAATTTGTCCCTTAGCTGACAAAAAGAGAACGGGGAGATAGCTGGTTTGAGGATTATCCCGAACACGTTTGACAAACGCATAGCCGTCCATCTCTGGCATCATCACATCACAGATGATTAGATTAGGAATACTCTTCTCTAGAACACGCAGGGCTTCCCGACCATTCTTGGCCGTTGTCACCTCATACCCACGTAATTCTAGGTAATCCTTCACTAATAAAATCAGATTCGGATCATCATCAATGAGTAGCAGTTGATTTTGATCAGCTGTGATAACGTCTTGCATACTCTAGAAGCCACCCGTGTCTTTATGCTTAGCGTTACCCAGAAATCTTGTCACCGTAGTTAAAGTTGCCGAGTACCGCTAATGTATACCGTATTATTACTTAATCTTTCCCAAATTGAATGATAATTCAACTTCCTTCTGCTGAAATTTACGTTTCTCTTAAGATGGGTGAGTCCAGAACAGGTATGGGAGCCTCTTGAAGATCGTTAGGTAGACGATCTAGTTCCTCCCAGACTTGCTGAAGTAGTGTGTCTAGACCCTGTTGAGCTACGGCAGAGATTAAATATACTGGGCTTCCGCTCATTTGCTCTAAGCAGGCTTGTTTTTCCAGCAGTTGCTCTGAATCCATGGCATCTATTTTGTTCAACACCAATAATTGGGGTCGATTTTGTAGGCCTTGGCCGTAGGCGGATAGCTCTTTTTGAATGGTCTGGTAGTCTTGCTCTGGATCCTCTGCGGTGGCATCCACTAGATGAACCAGTAGACGGGTGCGCTCAACATGCCTTAGGAAGTCATGGCCTAAACCGACTCCCTCATGGGCTCCTTCGATCAGCCCAGGAATATCAGCGAAGACGGTGCCATCTCCTGTGGCTCTCGGGACGACACCCAGGTTGGGAATGAGCGTTGTGAAAGGATAGTCGGCAATTTTGGGGCGAGCTGCGGATAAGACGGAGATCAGGGTTGATTTACCCGCATTAGGCAACCCAATAATGCCAACCTCCGCTAATAGCTTCAATTCCAAATGCAGTCGAAACTCCTCTCCAGGTAGTCCGGGTAGCGCATGTTCTGGGGCTCGATTGCGGTTGCTCAGAAAATGTTTGTTTCCTAGTCCCCCTTTACCGCCCTGAGCAACGGTTAGGGTTTGCCCATTTGTGGTTAAATCCCCTAACAACGTCATGGAGTCTGCATCATAAATAACCGTGCCGCAGGGAACTTCAATCAAGCGATCTTGTCCCGATGCCCCGGTTAAATTTTTTGGGCCACCCCGTTTGCCATCTTCAGCCACGAATTGATGTTTGTATTTGAAATCCAGCAGGGTTTGGAGTTGGGTTGAAGCCTGGAGAATAACCGAGCCACCTCGACCCCCATTTCCCCCTGCAGGCCCCCCCGCAGGCACGTATTTCTCCCGTCGGAAGGCTACCATCCCGTCTCCTCCGTCTCCGGCTTTGACGAATATTTCGGTTTGGTCGATGAAGCGCATAATAGTAATGTCTGGGAAAAATATCGAAGGAACAGCTATTCTGTCACTCCTCTGGTTCATCGCCAAAGCGGAGCGCTGCTTGAGCAATTCTAGAGGGGAGAGCTAATCTACAGCTTAACTGAGTGTTGTTGATTCTTGATCCCATTGCTCAGTCATGCCAATGACGTCTTGATAGGCTGTTTCCAATTGACTGAGTAACGGGAGACTTGGAGATGTGCTTTTTTGCTTGATGAGGGTTTCGATTTCGGCTGCGATCGCAAACATGGCTACGGCACCTACATGAGCACTAGCTCCTTTGATGTGATGGGCCTCTCGTGTGGCAATATCGAAGTTCTGGTCTGAGATGGCGGCTTTCAAGTTGGCCAAATGTTGCTGAGTGTCATCCACAAACAAATGCAACAGCTCTTGTTCGAAGTTTCGATCACCGTCGGAGTATTCATGAAGAAGGGTCCGATCAATGCTGATGGGAGTGATAGATGGCCATGAGTTCATGGATGTCCTTAAAACCCCATAGTCCCAACGTATACCTGCTAATTGTCTGATCTTGTGGCAGGGGCGACCTGTTTTCGAAATGTTTTGTAAGTGAGTTTAGAAATCTTACGGATCAGCTCCTGGGCACGGGGATCATTGTGAGGTCTTTGCACTAATATAGCGGCAACGTAGTGCTGGCCATTGGGCATGTCAATGAGGCCGATATCCCCGACAACAGAGCCAATATCACCCGTTTTATGGGCAATGTCTGCATCTTTTTCTATTCCCTGGGGGAGAAGGGTATTGGTCACGGTTTGACGCAAAATATCTAATGCTTGCTCGCGGCTGGTAGACGAGAGTAAATCTTCATCCTTGAGTTTGAGCATTAAGGCTGCCATATCTTGGGGGCTAATGGTATTGGTGCCTTCTAAGTCTGGTAAGGGATTACGGATGGTCGTGTGTTTGAGACCCCAGGATTTAAACCGCTGATTGAGTTTTTCTGCACCCCCGAGGCGATCAATCAACATATTGGTGGCAGTGTTATCGCTGATTGCAATCATATACTCTGCTGTGTCTAGGGCAGAAAACGTTGTGCCCACTGGTTCGTACTGCATAGAGCCAGCTTCAGATGCCACTAGATCTGGGCGCATCACTAAGGGCTCATCTAGATCAATGATGCCTGCATCAACGTCTTCAAAAAATGCAAGTAAGACAGGAATTTTAATCGTGCTGGCGGCTGAAATACTTTTCGCCCCATTGATATCTAAATATTCGCCAGTGCTGGGATTCAGGAAAAACATCGCAGGCTTAAGCTCTGATTGAGCTGCAGACCATGCCTGGATCTGTCGCTTGATCGTCGTTAGCTCTTGCCCCTCACGAACCAACCGCTGCATCCGTGGCTCTTGGGACCAGCGAAAAATTAGAGACTGAGGTCCTTCAGGCTGGGTGTCAAAGGTTTTCGGTTGAACCGACTGCTCAGAATTGTTTGGTGTTTCAGCGTTTAGAGGAGCGGGGGCTAGGGCAGAGGATACAGCAGGAGACCGAGAAACTGATGAGTTAGGTTTGGGATCAAGGACCGTTAGAACGGTGCCAGCAATCGCAGCAACCCCAGATCCAACAATGGCTAAACGAGTGAGATATACAAACCATCCCCAGGAGCTGGGACGTTTCCTCGGACGGGTGGATCGGATAGGTGCTTTTGGAACAGACGAATTTCTCTTGGTCGATTTTCGAGAAATACCAGAGGATCTTTTGGGCTGTGGAGAAGAAGAGGGGCGAAAACGATTGGATGGGGCGCGATGCTGAGTTTGCTGCACAAGCTGTTTGCGCATTGCTCGGCGCGTTTGATGTATCCTCCGGCGCTGCTGCCATAACTGGCGCTGCTGTCGTGAAGTCAAAGATTGCCTGGAGTGTTGAAGCACCACCCTCTCCTGAATCAACAAATTTAGCTATGGACGTGATGGAGCAAAATGAGCTGAGGACTTGAAGCTGTATCCACTCTGGATCGGCAAGCCTCAAAGTTTTATTCAATCTTTAATGCATTGCCGACAGTAAAAGATTATGAGTATTTTAATCAATTTGCCTGAGTTTTCCAGTGTACCTGACGAATCATCCCTCTTAACATAGCTAATTCCTGGGTTGACAGCTGACTGCGATTAAAGAGCTGCCGTAGTTTCTGCATCCTTGCGGTTGCTGTATGAGGATGTAGATAGCCGATGTCCAATAAAGCTACTTCTAGGGCTTGATAGAACGCTTCCATTTGTTGAAAGGGGGCCAATTCTACTTGGAGATGATCAGACTCTGCAATTCTAGGCTCAGTGGGCCGGTTGTCAAGGCCCATCAGTAGGCATTGACGCAACTCGTAACAGCAAATTGTGACGGCCTGAGCGAGATTCAAGGCTGCATAGTCAGAGCTTGTCGGGATTTGAAGGAAAGCTTGGGCGTGGTAAAGCTCTTCATTGCTGAGCCCTCGATCCTCGGGGCCAAAGATCAAGGCGGCTTCACCTTCTAGTATCCAGGGCAAGATTTGTTTAGGGGCTTGAGTTACCACCTGTAACCGCCGTTGTCGAGCGGTGGTAGCCACCACTCGCTGACATCCCACGAGTGCTTCCGATAACGTTTGAACCGTTTTAGCCTGGTATAGGACGTCAACGGCGTGAACCGACATCTGTTTGGCTTCTGGGCCTAAAGGATTACAGTGGGGTTTAACGAGCACTAACTGCCCTAATCCCATGTTTTTCATCACTCGGGCGATGCTCCCCACATTGAGGGGGCCAGCCGGTTCGACTAAAACAATTTTGATCGAAGCTAACCGTGGTTCGCTCATGGGTAACTTAACTCAGGTGGATGTCTTGGAGATTTGATCGCAAACAATACCATGCCGACTATTACATATTCGGATTTTGCAAATTGTTAGTGGGGCGTTCGACCATCACCAGATTGACATCATCAGTGAGAAGATATTAAAAATTTTACAGAATAAAATTATGGTGTTGCTTGGCAACATAACCAGATATCAAACAAAATGGAACCTGAAACTCTATAGGACTTAGGATGCTGGTGTATCTATCAGCTTTAGCCTTTTACCTGAAAGATAGAGATTGAAAAATGCTGGCAATGTCGGCAGCATCCAGATTGACATAGATCCAAAAGAGATGTGTGGGAAGCAAGGAAAAGAACTCGAATTTTTTAGAGTTCCTGCTATGATGTCGCGTGTAACTAGGTGTGGGCCGAGAAGGAGCGAAATATAGTAATGCAAAGTGCAGTCGATTTAGGTGGTCGTCCCATTCACTTCATTGGTGTTGGTGGTATCGGCATGTCTGCACTAGCCCATATCCTCCTCAAACGACAATTGCCTATTTCGGGCTCAGATGCTCGCGCTAACCATATCACCCAAAAATTAGAATCCCAGGGTGCCCAGATCTTCTCCCGGCAAGAGGCGACTAACATCAAGCAGCTTTGCCAGGGGTCTTCTGCTCCCCCTCAAGTGATTTGTTCAACGGCCATTCATGAGGACAATCCTGAGTACCAGGCCGCTGTTCAAGCAGGATGCCCTATCTTTCACCGTTCTGATGTGCTGGCAGCGCTCATGCAAGAGTTCCCGCAAAGCATTGCAATTGCTGGAACCCATGGTAAAACAACCACGAGTAGTTTGGTGGGCTATTTATTGTTGCAAGCGAGTTTAGATCCCACCATCATTGTGGGCGGAGAAGTTGCTGCATGGGGTGGGAATGCCCGCACGGGTGAAAGCCCCTATCTAGTCGCTGAGGCTGATGAATCTGATGGGTCCCTCGTAAAGTTTTTCCCTCACATTGGTGTTATTACAAATATTGAACTTGATCACCCTGATCACTACACCTCACTGGATCAAGTGGTGAGCATCTTTCAAGAGTTTGTCGATCATTGCCATACTTTGATTGTCTCGGTAGACTGCCCCACCATCGCTGATCGTTTTCTCGCATTGGCTACCGATCAGTCCATGATTACTTACAGTTTGAGTAGTAAAGTATCGGCAGATTATACGGTTCAAAATATTGACTATTCAGGCCAAGGAACAATCGTAGAGGTCCTAGAACGTGGAGAGAGCTTAGGACAGTTAGAGCTTCCTCTGCTGGGAGAACATAATCTTAGTAATGCCCTAGCTGCCGTTGCAGTTGGCCGTTACGTCGGTTTAGAATTCCCTGCCATTGCTAAAGCATTACGGACTTTCTCAGGAGCGAAGCGTCGTTTCGAAATTTATGGAGAAGCTCAAGGGATTTGTTTGATCGACGATTATGCACATCATCCTAGTGAAATCCAAGTGACCTTGGCATCAGCGAAGCTCCAAGCTCAAGCAGCAGCTGCAACCTATTCTCAATCACGAGTGGTGGCCGTCTTCCAACCCCATCGCTACAGCCGCGCAGCCACCTTCTTTCAAGAGTTTAGCCAATCTTTTCAAGATGCCGATTTAGTGGTTGTGACTGATATCTATAGTGCTGGAGAAGCAAATCCAGGCACCATTAATGGTAAAAAGTTGGCAGATGCAATTGCCGCTAACCATTCTGTCGTGACGTTTCAACCGACTTTGACCAATGTTATCGATTTTTTGCAAGGACATTTGCAATCGGGTGATGTAGTCCTATTCTTGGGAGCAGGAGATTTGAACCGCATCATTCCAGATTTGCTTACCCATTTTCAGGTCTCATCAAAACCTTCTCCTGAGGTTGTTTTGAAATGACTCAGTCTTTACCCTCCATCTTTATTGACAATGGCAACTGCGAAATTCAGCCTTATGTGAGTTTGGCCGATATGACGACATTCCGCGTAGGGGGAGCAGCGGAGTGGTTTATCGCTCCCCATAATCTAAAAGAATTACAAGCTAGCTATGCTTGGGCTAATGAGCAAGCTCTGCCCATCACCTTTTTGGGGGCAGGTTCAAACTTGCTCATTAGTGACCAGGGATTACCAGGTTTAGTCATCTCAACGCGGTACTTGCGGCAAAGAACGTTCGATCCTGAAACTTGTCAAGTTACAGCCTATGCTGGGGAATCGTTACCTAAACTAGCTTGGCAAGCTGCTAAACGGGGCTGGTCGGGTTTGGAATGGGCCGTCGGTATTCCTGGAACGGTAGGCGGAGCATTAGTGATGAATGCTGGAGCGCACGGTGGATGTACGGCAGATGTGTTAACTGAGGTTCATGCCCTAGACAAAGATGGAACGGTTCAGGTATTGAAGCCTGAACACATGGCCTTTCAGTATCGGTCATCTATCTTACAGCAATCTCCCAAGCCTGTTTTGCTGGGAGTGTTCCAGCTTCATGCCAATCAATCGGCTGAACAGGTCAAAGCGACAACTCAGTCCCACTTAGACCATCGCCTCAGCACGCAACCCTATGATTGGCCAAGTTGTGGCAGCGTGTTTCGCAATCCGCTGCCGCGAACGGCAGGTTGGCTAATTGAGCAATCAGGCTTGAAAGGATACTCACTAGGAGGGGCGCAAGTTGCTCAAAAGCACGCTAACTTTATCCTTAATTCTGGTAACGCCACGGCGACTGACATCTTCAATCTGATTCATTATGTTCAGCAAAAAGTTGAGGAAAATTGGTCATTGCTGCTCAAACCAGAGGTAAAAATGTTGGGTAAATTTCCACAAATCACATAGAAAGTAGATTCCCTTTACGCCTCTTAGGGTAGACTCTCAGTATCATAGTAAACAGTTCGATTTGAGGTTCCTTAGAGGAGCTCATCTAGAGCAAAGCAAAGATTCAAGCACATTAACAAACCATAAAGACTATGCCAAAAGAGCAAGGACAAGGCTTTGGCTTCGGCCTCGGCAAAATGAAAGAATTAGCTGCAGCTATTCAGAAAGCACAACAAGTGCAAGAAGGCGCAAAGCAATTACAAGAAGATCTTGAACAAATGGAGATCGAGGGTGCAGCTGGTGGCGGCTTAGTTAAGGTGGTCATGAGCGGTAACCAAGAACCTATTCGTGCTGAAATTACCCAAGAAGCAGTCGATAAAGGTCTAGATGCATTGTCTGAACTGGTTGCTGAAGCAATGAAAGATGCATATCAAAAATCCACCGATACCATGCGTGAGCGAATGGAAGACTTGACAGGCGATCTTAATTTGCCAGGTTTAGGTGGTTAAGTTGACACAAGGCCTTAAAGATCTATATAGTTAGGATTTGGAAGAATTCAAAATCCTAACTTAACTTACCATCGCCCATCTATGCCCACAATTCAGCAGCTCATCCGCAGCGAGCGTTACAACACAAAGAAAAAGACAAAGTCGCCGGCTTTAAAAAGCTGTCCTCAACGCCGTGGTGTTTGTACTCGCGTTTATACCACGACCCCTAAAAAGCCCAACTCTGCTTTGCGGAAAGTCGCCCGAGTTCGTTTAACCTCTGGTTTTGAGGTTACTGCTTATATCCCTGGCATTGGCCATAATTTGCAAGAGCATTCCGTTGTTATGATTCGGGGTGGTCGTGTTAAAGATTTGCCGGGTGTTCGCTACCATATTATCCGCGGTACTTTAGATACTGCTGGAGTTAAAGATAGACGCCAAGGCCGTTCAAAATATGGGGCGAAGCGTCCTAAAGATTAGTGGCTACCTGTTGCTCTTGGCTTGAGATAGAGTGAAGTTCCCTGACGATGGCTTATGTTTTGGGAACATGCAGACCTTAATCCTATTCCTCTCATCAGTGCGAGTATTAGGCTAGATGGTTTTGGTTGTCGTAGTCTAAAAAATACATTCCTCGAAATATCGAGGATTTATTAAGCCCTTAATTTTTACTATCTTGTGTAGGATTTCTCATGTCTCGTCGTATTCGTGCCCAAAAGCGCCCTGTTCCCCCCGATCCGGTTTACAATAGCCGCCTCATTAGTATGACTATTCGGCGCTTGATGGCGAGTGGGAAAAAATCTTTGGCATCCCGTATCCTTTACGATGCGTTGAAAATCATCGAAGAACGGACTAATCAGGACCCACTAGAGGTGTTTGAAACGGCAGTTCGCAATGTGACGCCATTGGTAGAAGTGAAAGCACGCCGAGTCGGTGGTGCTACCTATCAAGTCCCGATGGAAGTCCGATCTGATCGCGGTATTGCCCTGGCGTTACGATGGATTATTCGCTTTTCGCGCCAGCGTCCTGGGCGGTCTATGGTGAGTAAATTGGCTAATGAACTCATCGATGCAGCGAACGAAACAGGTGCAGCGATTCGTAAGCGTGAAGAGACCCATCGTATGGCAGAAGCTAATAAAGCGTTTGCCCATTATCGGTACTAAGCTTTGTGAAGTTTATCTGAGAAAAGTTATAGAATCATTACAGCAAGAATGTTGTATACCCTTATGCGAATGACTTGCTAGGGCGAAGGAGGTAGCTGTGGCACGTTCTGTCCCGCTAAAAAAAGTGCGCAATATTGGCATTGCGGCCCATATTGATGCGGGAAAAACGACGACAACTGAGCGTATTTTGTTCTACTCCGGTGTGGTACACAAAGTCGGAGAAGTTCATGATGGCAATACAGTTACTGATTGGATGGATCAGGAGCGGGAACGTGGCATTACTATTACTGCTGCAGCCATTTCCACAACCTGGCAAGATCACCAAGTCAATATTATTGATACGCCTGGGCATGTAGATTTCACGATCGAAGTGGAACGCTCAATGCGTGTTTTGGATGGTGTGATTGCGGTTTTCTGCTCTGTAGGAGGGGTGCAACCTCAGTCAGAAACAGTTTGGCGTCAGGCAGACCGTTATCAAGTTCCCCGGATTGTCTTCGTCAACAAGATGGATCGAACGGGCGCGAATTTTTTCAGAGTCTATGATCAAATTCGTGATCGTCTCAAAGCTAATGCTGTTGCTGTTCAACTTCCAATCGGTAGTGAAGATAAGTTCCAGGGCATTGTTGACTTAGTGAATATGAAAGCCTTCATCTACACCAATGATCAGGGCACAGATATTCAAGAGACGGAAATTCCTGAGTCCATTCAAGAACAGGCCCAAGAGTATCGAACGCTGCTAGTTGAGGCAGTGGCTGAAGCAGATGATGCCTTAATGGAGAAGTATCTCGAAGGCGAATCTTTATCAGAGACAGAAATTAAATCGGCATTGCGTCGTGGCACTATTGCAGGCACTATCGTGCCCATGCTTTGCGGCTCTGCTTTCAAGAATAAAGGTGTTCAACTCTTATTAGATGCCGTTATCGACTACATGCCAGCACCGATTGATGTTCCTGCGATTCAAGGAACTCTACTGGATGGTACTGAAGCTGAGCGACCGGCTGATGATGAAGAACCTTTGGCTGCCCTTGCATTTAAAGTGATGTCTGATCCCTATGGGCGGCTCACCTTTATTCGAGTGTATTCAGGTGTTCTCACCAAAGGTAGTTATATTCTCAATCCGACTAAAAACAAGAAAGAGCGCGTTTCCAGGTTGATCATCATGAAAGCCGATGATCGAATTGAGGTTGATGAGTTGCGGGCAGGCGATTTAGGCGCTGCTCTAGGTCTTAAGGATACTTTTACGGGGGAAACTCTGTGTAATCCAGCTCAGCCTATTGTCCTGGAGTCTCTTTTTATCCCAGAACCTGTGATCTCTGTGGCAGTAGAGCCCAAAACAAAGCAGGATATGGATAAGCTTTCTAAAGCATTGCAATCTTTATCTCAAGAAGATCCCACCTTTCGCGTCAGTGTAGATCCGGAAACCAATCAGACGGTAATTGCGGGTATGGGTGAGCTACATTTAGAGATTTTGATTGATCGGATGCTGCGAGAATTCAAGGTAGAAGCTAACATCGGAGCTCCCCAAGTTGCGTATCGAGAAACGATACGCAAAGCAGTGACTGCAGAAGGCAAGTTTGTGCGGCAAAGCGGTGGGAAAGGCCAGTATGGTCATGTGGTTGTTGAGATCGAACCTGCCGAAGAAGGTACTGGTTTCGAATTTATCTCAAAAATTGTCGGGGGTTCTGTCCCTAAAGAGTTTATTGGTCCGGCTGAGCAAGGGATGAAAGAAGCTTGCGAATCTGGTATCTTAGCTGGTTATCCCCTCATTGATGTCAGAGCGACATTAGTGGATGGGTCTTACCATGATGTTGATTCTTCTGAAATGGCCTTTAAAATCGCGGGCTCAATGGCAATTAAAGAGGGGGTTATGCAAGCCTCACCTGCTCTGCTAGAGCCCATGATGAAAGTTGAGGTAGAAGTACCAGAAGACTTCCTAGGCCCTGTAATGGGTGACCTCATTTCTCGAAGAGGCCAAATCGAAGGTCAAGAAGTGGCCCAAGGGCTCGCCAAAGTGACGACCAAAGTCCCACTGGCGACCATGTTTGGCTATGCCACAGATATCCGGTCTATGACTCAGGGTCGAGGTATCTTTACAATGGAGTTTGGCAACTACGAGGACGTTCCTCGTAATGTGGCTGAACCCATTATCGAAAAAAACAAAGGGAACGCATAATTCATCGAAAAGGAATAGTTGATACATGGCACGCGCAAAATTTGAACGAACAAAACCCCACGTCAACATTGGCACCATTGGTCACGTTGATCATGGTAAAACCACTTTGACAGCAGCAATTACCATGTCTCTCGCTGCCCTTGGCCAAGCTAAAGCCAGGAAGTACGATGACATTGATGCGGCCCCAGAAGAGCGGGAAAGAGGCATTACCATCAATACAGCTCACGTTGAGTATGAGACGCAAGACCGTCACTATGCCCACGTGGACTGTCCTGGGCACGCTGACTATGTCAAGAACATGATTACTGGGGCTGCCCAGATGGACGGGGCAGTATTAGTTGTCTCTGCTGCTGATGGACCCATGCCCCAAACTCGTGAACATATTCTTTTGGCTAAGCAAGTTGGGGTTCCCAACATTGTGGTCTTTATGAATAAGCAAGACCAGGTAGATGATGAAGAGTTGCTGGAGTTGGTTGAGCTAGAAGTTCGAGAACTCTTAAACGACTATGATTTCCCAGGTGATGATATTCCCATCGTTTCAGGCTCTGCTCTAATGGCGTTGGAAGCGCTCAACGGTGCTGACTCCATGAAAAAAGGGGATAACGAATGGGTGGATAAGATTTATAAGTTGATGGAAGAAGTGGATGCCTATATTCCTACTCCTGAAAGAGATGTTGATAAGCCTTTCTTAATGGCTGTTGAAGATGTTTTCTCTATCACAGGTCGTGGAACTGTTGCGACTGGCCGGATCGAGCGAGGCAAGGTTGTCGTTGGTGAGACCGTTGAGTTAGTTGGGATTAGAGATACACGCAGCACTACGGTGACTGGTGTTGAAATGTTCCAAAAAACCCTTGACGAAGGAATGGCTGGTGATAACGTTGGCTTGCTCTTGCGAGGTGTTCAGAAAGAAGACATTGAGCGCGGCATGGTATTGGCTAAGCCGGGTTCCATTACCCCTCATACTCAATTTGAGTCTGAAGTCTATATCCTTAAGAAGGATGAGGGAGGGCGTCACACACCGTTTTTCCCTGGCTACCGCCCTCAGTTCTATGTGAGAACAACAGATGTAACGGGTACAATCAGTGCTTTTACAGCAGATGATGGCAGTGCTGCTGAAATGGTTATGCCTGGTGATCGCATTAAAATGACGGTTGAATTAATCAACCCCATTGCGATTGAGCAAGGGATGCGATTTGCGATTCGTGAAGGTGGACGGACTGTTGGAGCTGGTGTTGTCTCCAAAATCCTTAAATAGTCTGCTAAGCAGCCTTTAAGGATGAGCTGAATGCGGGCGCTATCGCCATACCTTCAGCTCATCCTTAAGGACTGAATTCCAACAGCACTGCTATAAAGCTTTGCTGATTTCAGAACCTTGACAACTTAACAATTGATCTAAGATATGACCACTCTCCAGCAACAAAAAATTCGCATTCGCCTGAAAGCTTTTGATCACCGTTTGCTTGATACATCCTGTGACAAAATCGTTGAAACTGCTAAGCGGACGAATGCTTCCCCTGTTGGACCTATTCCTTTACCGACTCGACGACGTATTTATTGTGTTCTACGATCTCCACATGTAGACAAAGACTCCCGTGAGCACTTCGAAACACGCACCCACCGTCGTATTGTTGATATTTATCAGCCTTCCCCCAAGACAATTGATGCGTTGATGAAGCTTGACCTACCTGCTGGTGTTGATATTGAAGTTAAGCTTTAGTAATCGCTACAGTTGATAGGCGCTTGTCTGAGTTGTTTGTGAATTCTTCGGGAGACATGGGCTAGAGTGAATAAGAGTACTCCCTATCCCACCTCTTCCGTTGCCAATGGCTATTCCCTCTTCAATTGCTGTACGTGAGCTACCGCTATTCCCGCTACCTGATGTAGTCTTGTTTCCAGGGCGACCACTTCCGTTGCATATTTTTGAATATCGCTATCGGATAATGATGAACACTATCTTGGAAGAAGATCGGCAATTTGGTGTTTTGATGTGGGATCCGAACAAGGGTGAGGCGGCTGTTGTAGGTTGTTGTGCTGAAATCACAAAACATGAAAGGCTGCCTGATGATCGAATCATGATTTTAACACTGGGGCGGCAGCGGTTTAAGGTACTCCACTACGTTCGTGAAAAACCTTACCGTGTTGGGCTAGTAGAGTGGATTGAAGACCAACCTTTGCCTGTGGATCATGACCTACAAGCGTTGACTACAGACGTTACTCAGTTGTTGCAAGATGTTGTTCGACTCTCTGCAAAGCTAACGGAGCAAGACATTAACCTTCCAGATGATATTCCTAGCCTACCTGTGGATCTTTCCTACTGGGTTGCGAGTAATTTCTATGGTGCAGCTTTAGAGCAACAATCTTTATTGGAAATGCAGGATACACAAGCTCGGCTAGAACGCGAAGCTGAGATTTTGACGTCTACCCGCAACCATCTGGCCGCGCGTACAGTTTTAAAAGATACACTAGAGCCCTAAAAACATCTGGCTTGACACCATTTAATTGCCCAAAAGCACAAATGCGCCCGAACTATAGATAAATCGGGCGCATTTGTGCTTTTTATAAGGTTTTAGCTACTGAATTCTCAGTAATTCAACATCAAAAACTAGGGTGGCATTGGGAGGAATGACACCACCGGCGCCTCTTGAGCCATAACCCAAATCAGGGGGAATGACTAGCTCTCGGCGACCACCTACTTTCATGGTGCCAACACCTTCGTCCCAACCTTTGATAACTCGTCCCTTACCAATGGGGAATGAGAATGGCTGTCCGCGGTCTCGAGAGCTATCGAATTTACTCCCATCGGTTAAGGTGCCAGTATAGTGAACGACGACCATTTGGCCTAGCATAGGTTGCTCACCTGTGCCTTCTACTAAGTCGCGATATTGCAAGCCAGATGCAGTGGTGGTGTAATCGGAATCTTCAGTGTCAGTTGAATGCATGTCAGATGTGGGAGTTTGGGCAACAGAAATAGCAGCAACGGTTGTCAGGTTATCTGTTTGTAAGGGTTCTGCGGATACTTCGGGTGTACCGTTCGTGATTTGGGCAATGACCAAAACGGCGCTACAAACAAGGAGAATCCCGAAACTGATTAAGATATTACGCAAGGTATTCCTCCGATCGTTTTAGGATGGTGATGCTTTGAAGGGTTGGTTTTGATTGAGGAGGCTATCGCCAAAGCTTATTTTCTAAGTCTCGCACTTGTCGCTCCAGTCGATCAATCCTACCGCGTAATTCGTCCACTTCGGCTTGTCTGGCTAAGCCTAAATCTTGCATCATGTTGCGAACCTGTCGCTCCATCTGAGCTTCCCAGTCTCCTGGGTCTGAGCGCATTTGTTGTAAAAGATCATCTACAAAAGCTTTGGCTTGTTCGGGATTGAGCCTTCCCTCATTGACCCACTGATCACTGACTTCCCTTAGTTTATCCGCGACAAAGGAGGTGGTTCCGACCCCAATCATCAACATTTGCTTGAGGAAATTGTTGTTGTCCATGAAAACCTCGGGTTTGGGAATGAAGGTGTGAAAATTACGGTGGTTGTTGAACTTCAGCATAGCGAAGTTAAAGGTCTTCTCGAAAGTAGGGATAGTACGGTGGCTATTGACCTAGAGCTTGGCCTAACGTACGTAATGGAGACCTGAATCAGGAAAAACTTAATCAGGTTAAACTGCCAGCAGACTTTACTGCAAGCTTCAGAATATACGTGAAATATATTGTTCAAGATCGTATTCGACCGAAAATCTCTACGGCTAAATGGCGAGGGTTTGGTATCGTTTTTCTCTCGGGCTTAGGGATGGGTATTATTCCCGCCCCCGTGGGGGCTTGGTGGTTCGCATGGATTGCTTTGGTCCCCCTGTGGATGTACGTTAACCGTGCTCAGGGGCGGGTTTGGCTGGCGATGCGGCTAGGTTTCGCGTGGGGACTAGGGTATCAGGGGGCTGCAGTGTCGTGGGTAACGGGCTTGCATCCGTTGACATGGATGGGGCTGTCTTGGTGGGCAAGTCTGACGATTGCGTTGGCTTGCTGGATGTTTGTAACGGTTTATGGGGCGTTGATTGCTGCTTTATGGTCTGGGTGGATGGCCTGGATAGGGGCAAAAATCCCTGTTTACCACCGAATTTTGGTGGGAACAACGGCTTGGATGGTCTTGGAGTGGCTCTGGACTCAATCGCCCTTGTGGTGGACGCCGATTTCTTATACTCAAAGCCCGGCGAATCTGATCATCCTGCATTTGGGGCGGATATCCGGCCCGACCGTTATTGTGGCTGCATTAGTCATGGTTAATGGCTGTTTAGCAGAAAGCTGGATAGCCCTTCGTGATCGGTGGCGGTATCGCAGTGTTGCGATCGCACTTTTTATCGGTTTACATCTATTAGGCTTGAGCCTGTACCTGCAGCCATTGCAGATGGAGCAGGACACCGCCCTTAACATCGGCATTATTCAAGGTAATATCCCAACGCGGATCAAATTATTTAAGCAAGGTCTTGAACTGGGGCGTCAGAATTATGAGGCGGGCTATCGGCAGTTGGCCGATCAAGGCGTTGATGCAGTACTCACACCAGAAGGGGCGTTTCCCTTTCTATGGCGAGACCAGCCCCCCTTAGTTAAGGCCATTCAAGATAAACAGGTGGTGGCCTGGCTTGGGAGTTTTATGCCCGAAGACCATCGCATCACTCAGAGTTTAATTACCGTTTTGGCCGATGGCAGCATCTTTAGCCGCTATAACAAAATTAAGCTGGTGCCCCTAGGTGAATATATTCCCTTTGAATCCATTTTGGGTAGGTTAATCGGTCGGTTGACCCCCGTGAGTACCCAGATGAATTTAGGGAAGCCTGATCAACAATTCTTGACCCCTTGGGGACCTGCGATCGCAGGGATTTGTTTTGATTCCGCCTTTCCGCAACTGTTTCAAAAGCAAGCCGCTCAAGGCGGAGAGTTTGTTCTGACGGCCTCCAATAACGATCCTTACAATGCTCGGATGATGGCTCAGCACCATGCCCATGACGTCATGAGAGCGATAGAAACCGATCGGTGGACCGTTCGTTCGACGAACACTGGTTACTCTGGTGTGATTAACCCCCATGGCCAAACCTTGTGGCGCTCACAGCCTCTGGTGTTTGCTACCCATGCTGCCACCATTTACCGCCGTCAAACTCAGACTTTATATGTACAGTGGGGAAATTGGTTCTTACCTAGCTTGGTGGCACTCAGTATGATTGCGGGCTTTCCCTCTTTCATCAACACCAGTAAGTAAGCTAAGTTAGATAAAACTGGCTTTTCAACTGAGGTATGGCAGCATCATTTGCCATTTCCCTAGGGTACGCTCTCTATCTTGAACACAACTCGATTTAATAGTATCTCCTCCCATCACGATTCAAAGTCAATGAGTAGTAGTCTTGTTCGTCAATCGACGCCAGAAGAGCTAGAACTCCAGCAGAAGCAGTCAGAGCTAATGGATTTGGAAGCTCAGTTAGCGCAACGGGAGCTGGAGCTGGCTACGTTTCAGGCTGAACTCCACTCGTTTGAATATCGCTACATGCAGGTTGTGGGCATCCGTCAAGAGGAATTAGAGCGGATTAATGCCCAAATTTCAAAATACTTAACTTTGATGGCCTCTAACCACAACTTTCGGCCCTCTGCCCGTCTAAAACAGCTCTATCGAGAAGTGGCTAAACGGATTCATCCTGACCTAGCGACGGACCCTGAAGAGCGCGCCCGCCGCGAGCAACTGATGGCCTTAGTGAATCGAGCTTATGAATCGGGGGATGAAGATCGGCTTCGGGCAATTTTGCATGATTGGGAAAGTAGCCCAGACTCGGTTCAAGGGGAAGGGATAACGGCGGATTTAATCCGGACGATTCGCCAAATAGCTCAAAGTCGACAGCGGTTGCAGTTGATTGAAGATAAATTGCAGCAGCTGTCCCAATCAGATTTGCATCAACTGCGGATCAAGGCCGTGAAGCTAGAACAACTAGGGCAGGATCTCTTGTTAGAAATGTCTCATCGCTTTGATCAAGAAATCCTGATGGCACAGCAACAGTTGACTGAGCTTAAGGAAAAAATGGGATAGAGATTATGGTGGAGGGGCCCCATGAACAGTCCCAGCAGGGTAAGTTCAATCTTCCATCTCTTCATGTTCGTGTTGACGATCAGATGTCCTCGTTGATTAAACGTGGGTTACATCTGGCGAATGAAATTGAAGACGATCTGGTCAATTCTGTCTCTGAATCCGAAGGTCAAAACAAACCACCACAGAATGAACAGGAGCCGGTTACTGCAGGCTATCAAAATCCTAAACAACCTGAATCTCCGTTCCCACCGGACCCTTTAGAGGGGTTGACTCTGGTTCAACCGACCGTTACGAGTCAACCTACTCTCAATCCAGAAGAGACGGATGAAACCTCTTGGGCGATGGTTTGGCTGCGGCGAGGGCTGCATAAGTATGAGCAAGCAGATTATGTTGGGGCAAAGGATAATTTTAAGCAAGCGATTCAAAAGCAGCCCACTTTAGCTGCAGCCCACAACGGCTTGGGCAGTGTTTTGTATCAATTTCGAAATTTTGTCGAAGCGGTTGTTGTGTATAACCAAGCTTTGGACTATGCTCCTGAGAATGCTGAACTCTATTGCAATCTGGCGAGCGCTCTGTATCGCATTCAAAATTATGATGAGGCTGCCCTAGCTTACCAAAAAGCGATTCACTATAACGCTTACTTGCATGCTGCCTATTATGGGTTGGGGCTAGCCCAGTTTCAAATTGGGTTTCAAGAAGAAGCAATGACAGCTTTTGAGCAAGCCACCCAACTAAATATTCAGCATGCTGAGAGCTTTCTAGGCTTGGCTGTAACCCATTTTGAATTTGGGGAGTACCCAGAGGCCAGTATTGCCTTAGAGCAGGCAATGCAGTTAAACCCTGTCTATATCGAAGCCTATTTTAGGCTGCAGAAGTTTGTGGATGTATTAGGGGATAGCTCTCACTGAAGCTGAGAGAGATTCCTTGGGATGGCAACAGCTAAGAGTCGCCACATGGAGTGCCTGAGGACTGCAGCGCTGGCTTACCGAAAGTTGGGATACCAAAACATCCCTTTAATCCCTTCTGGGTCAGGCATAAAGCCTAAATCTCGGTAAAAGTTGACGACATGGGGGTCAGCAAAAAGAGTGATATTGCTAATATCCTCGCGCCGTAACTCCTTGATGATCTGTTTCATCAAGGCTTTGCCCAGACCTTGGCCTTGAAAGTCAGGATGAACGACGACATCCCAAATGGTGGCGTTAAACGTGTGATCGGAGGTGGCCCGAGAGAACCCAATAAGGCGATTGTAGCTGCCCCGTTGTTCCCACATGGAGACCACAATAAAGCTATGTTTGAGGGCCTTTTTGACTTTGCGAATGGGGCGACGGGACCAGCCCACAGCGTCGCAAAGTTCTTCTAGTTCATACAGATCAATTTCACGATCTTTACTAAAAGTAATTTTAGATTGGGCCGATTTGGAGCCTCGCCCGTTGCTGGAAATTGACAGAGCTGTCCCGATCGAGCCATTTGCAGGGGCTAAGGTCTGCGCAGACGCCCCGTTTGAGCTACCAAATAAGCTTTTCCAAAAACCCATGCAGGAGTGTTTTAAGTGCTAAGTGTAACGAATGGCCTAAATTCTTTTTACAAAAGGCCACTTAAGTTAGTATAAGCCAGGTCACCGTCGGCATGGGATTTCATGGTGGAATTACTCCTTTTTCTGAGGACAGTGAGGAGTCGTAATATTACTACACATTCATTCAATCGGGGGATTTGAGTCGTCTATCCTGCTGGCCCTGTATATGCAAGGGTTAGAGGCGATACTTAAAAAAGTCTAAAAATTTATCAGCCTGAGATAAATTAAGCGAAGCCTGAGTTGTGTGAGGGTAATTACATTTGCTAATGTGAATCCTTGTAAAGATGAAATACGCTTAATCCACTTATATTGAATAAGATTTACTTATCAAAAGGTTCAAAACCTCCAAAGTTAAACTTATGCAATCTCTGGTAAATTGAGTTTTAGCCAATTCCAGAGTATTTCTGTTGGAAATATCTTTCTCCAGTATTCCTCTCAAGGCGGCCATCTTAAGGAAAGCTATGATTCGCTTGCCGTTGAAGAGTTGGCATTAGGCGATTTTTGCAGGATAAAATTCAACATTTTTTGCGGGCTACCTGAAAAGTTAGCCTCAGTTGTTTTGTCCGGGATTTATCACGTTTAGATGAGGTTGTTCAAGAGCAACATGTCCTATTCACAAACTAGAACTCAGTCAAAGGCCGGATATGATGCTGGCGTTAAAGACTACAAGCTAACCTATTACACGCCGGACTACACCCCAAAAGATACAGATATCCTCGCTGCCTTCCGGATGACCCCTCAACCAGGTGTTCCTCCCGAAGAAGCTGGTGCTGCTGTTGCGGCTGAATCCTCAACAGGAACCTGGACCACTGTGTGGACTGACCTGTTAACCGATTTGGATCGATACAAAGGCCGTTGCTACGACATCGAAGCAGTTGCCAACGAAGATAATCAGTACATTGCCTATATTGCCTATCCCCTCGATTTGTTTGAGGAAGGGTCAGTCGTCAACTTGTTGACCTCCCTTGTGGGTAACGTGTTTGGTTTCAAAGCACTTCGGGCCTTACGTCTTGAAGATATTCGTATCCCAGTTGCCTACATGAAGACCTTCCAAGGTCCTCCTCACGGAATCACGGTTGAGCGTGACAAGATCAACAAGTATGGCCGTCCTTTGTTGGGTTGCACCATTAAGCCCAAGTTAGGTCTATCCGCGAAGAACTACGGTAGAGCTGTTTATGAGTGTCTACGCGGTGGACTTGACTTCACTAAGGATGATGAGAACATTAACTCTCAGCCTTTTATGCGCTGGCGTGATCGCTTCCTCTTTGTGGCTGAAGCGATTCATAAAGCCCAAGCAGAAACCGGTGAGATTAAAGGTCACTATCTAAACGTTACCGCTGCCACCTGTGAGGAAATGCTGAAGCGGGCTGAGTTTGCTAAAGAACTCGAAATGCCCATCATCATGCATGACTTTATCACTGGTGGTTTTACCGCTAACACTACTCTGTCCCACTGGTGTCGTGATAATGGTGTGCTGCTTCATATTCACCGAGCCATGCACGCTGTGATTGACCGTCAGAAGAACCATGGTATGCACTTCCGTGTCCTTTCGAAGTGTCTCCGCATGTCTGGTGGTGACCACATCCATACCGGCACGGTTGTGGGTAAGTTGGAAGGTGAAAAAGGCATCACCATGGGATTTGTGGATCTCTTGCGTGAGAACTATGTGGAGAAAGATCTGTCTCGTGGTATCTACTTCACTCAGGACTGGGCCTCTATGGGCGGCGTTATGGCTGTTGCCTCGGGTGGTATTCACGTTTGGCACATGCCTGCCCTAGTTGAGATCTTTGGTGATGATTCTGTGCTCCAGTTTGGTGGTGGAACCTTGGGTCACCCTTGGGGTTGTGCACCAGGTGCAACGGCTAACCGGGTTGCGCTTGAAGCCTGTGTCCAAGCTCGTAACGAAGGGCGCGACATGGCTCGTGAAGGTGGCGACATTCTCCGTGAAGCTGCTAAGTGGAGTCCTGAACTGGCTGTTGCCTTAGAAGTCTGGAAAGAGATTAAGTTCGAATTCGAGGCAATGGATACAGTCTAATTCCCTTGAAGCCAGGGCAAAGGCTACCTTTGCCCTGAACAGATAGAGGAAGATGGACGTTCCTTTCCTTTCTCCCTTAACTGTTCAACGCAATATTTAATCCCTGTTTGAATTGGGGATGTGTTGGATTGCATGGATCAAAAACGAGTTGCCAAAGATACAGCCCAAGTGCTGATCAGCTATTTGACCTATCAAGCGGCCAAGTTAGTGGTGACTCAGCTTTATGAGACTAATCCTGGCTTAGGAATTTGGTTGTCGGAGTTTTCTTCGACGGATCGAATTCAAGACGGTGAGTTTTACCTCGAAGCACTCATGCAAGAGAATCGAGAGTTAGCGTTGCGGTTGTTAACGGTGAGAGAGCATTTAGCAGAGGAAGTCGTTGAGTTCCTGCCAGAGATGGTTAAGACCGGAATTCAAGAATCGAATGTGGGACATCGACGTCAGCTCTTAGAGCGAATGACCCAAATGTCCACACCCGAGTCCACTTCTAATGGTGATGAGCTTGAAGCAGATGCTGACGAAGAGCTGGATTGAACGCCCATAAACTTTTTTGCAGTTTTTTGATGGAAATACTACGGATAAAACCATGAGAACTTTACCCATAGAAAGACGTTTCGAGACCTTTTCCTACTTGCCTCCCCTGAATGACGAGCAGATTCGTCGTCAAATTCAGTACATTTTGGATCAAGGCTATATTGCAGGGATCGAGTTTAACGATTCTCCTGAGCCGACCGCATACTACTGGACCATGTGGAAGTTGCCTCTATTCAAAAATCCTTCTGTTCAGGATGTTTTGTATGAGATTGATGAGTGCCGCTCTGAGTACTCTGACAAGTATGTGCGGGTGGTTGGATTTGACAATATCCGCCAGTGCCAAGTTATGAGCTTTATTGTTCATAAGCCGGGTAGCAATAGTGGGTACCGCCCCTACTAAACTCTAGTGTGAATAGGGTATTAGCTTTCTGAGCTGAACGGAGAGGTAGGTTAACCTACCTCTCCTCCTTTTTGTCAGGAGTGCTGACAGGCTGACACGAGTGGATAAGGCTTCATGCACAAGGTAAGGGGGATACTTGTAAAAGTTTGCTGCCAATACCTTGACAATTGCCGTAAAGCCTATATGACTTAGCAATAGTGATTGGGTATTTGGATCATGCCGAAAGACGACAAGGATCTGCGGATTTGTTTTGTGGGGGATTCATTTGTTAACGGGGTGGGTGATCTGGGCTGTTTGGGATGGACGGGACGTATCTGTGCCACGATGTATCGGCGAGGATATGATTTCACCAGCTATAACTTGGGAGTTCGCCAAAGTACGAGCGCTGATATTGAAGACCGGTGGCTATCGGAAGTTCAAGCGCGCTGTCCGGCGGGCACCAATGGTCGAGTGGTCTTTAGCTTTGGGGTAAATGATACGGCCCAAGAATATGATCACTGTCGGGTTGATATGCCCCTGTCCCTGGAGAATGCGCGGCGCATTTTTAGGACGGCAAAGCTGCGATATCCGATTCTGATGATAGGTCCGCCTGCGATCGCAGATCCTGACCATAATGAGCGAGTCAAAAATCTCTCCGAGAACCTCGGCATTCTCAGTCAAGAGTTAGATGTGCCCTATTTGGATATTTGGACGCCTCTCTCGCGCTCCAGCATCTGGTTAAACGATATCAAGGCCAGAGATGGCTATCATCCGGGCAGTACAGGATATACAGAAATGGCTGTGATTATTCAGAAGTGGTCTGCTTGGCTGGACTGGTTTAAGCGCGATCGATCTGAAGAGTAGGGACTAAGCTAGCTTTGTTTATACCTATTAATTCAAGTTGGCCTAATTTTTAGGTGTGATATCCCTATGTTTTAATCCACCTTGCCCCTCCCAACATTTGAGCTTCGACCATGGGTTATTATCTATCGCCTCGATTTCTAGATCGACTGGCGGTCCATATCACCAAGAACTTTATGGACTTGCCAGGGCTGCGGGTGCCTTTGATATTGGGGATTCATGGTCGCAAGGGAGAAGGAAAATCGTTTCAGTGTGAACTGTTGTTTGAGCAGATGGGCATTGAGCCCGTGCGCATGTCAGCGGGAGAGCTGGAAAGTCCTGATGCGGGCGATCCGGTACGCTTGATTCGGATGCGCTATCGAGAAGCAGCAGAGTTGATCAAGGTTCGGGGCAAGATGTGTGTGCTGTTGATTAATGACCTGGATGCGGGAGCGGGTCGAATGGATCAGACGACCCAATATACCGTTAATACCCAGCTGGTGAACGGTACCCTGATGAATATTGCCGATAACCCCACGGATGTGCAGCTACCGGGTAGCTACGATACTCAGCCCATTCGCCGGGTGCCGATTTTAGTGACGGGCAATGATTTTTCCACCCTCTATGCTCCTCTGGTGCGGGATGGGCGGATGGATAAGTTCTATTGGCAGCCCAACCATGAGGATCGGTTGGGGATTGTCCAGGGGATTTTTGAGCCGGATCGGTTATCCAGTTCTGTGATTGAACAGCTGGTCAATCATTTTGCCGACCAGGCCATCGACTTTTTTGGGGCATTGAGATCGCGCATCTATGACGAACAGGTGCGAGACTTTATTCGCAATCTTGGTATTGGCAACGTCTCTACTTATTTGGTCAATTCTCCTGAGCGACAGGTACAGATCCAGCCCCCGGCTCTGACGTTGGACTATTTAATTAATCTGGGTGAGGCAATGGTGGGCGAGCAAGACCGTCTGCACCATGCTGGCTTGGCTCAAGCTTACCTGTCGGGAGCAAAGGCTGAACCTGTTAAACCGTCTCCGCCCCCATCTGAACCAGAGGCAAACCACTACCTCCAGGCTGATATCGCTCCTCAATCCCAGGGAGATTGGCCTGACTATATTGCCCATCATGAGATTGAGCATCTGTTTCAGCAAGCCATGCGTCAGGGCAGTCAACTGAATCTAGAAACCGCTACGCAACGGGAAAAGGCGGGTAATGTTTGGCGTAGCTGGACTTGGCCACAAGCGCCTCGAACGGTGACGGATGCCATGGCGGGGTTGCAAACCTGTCTGCAAGATCATCCCCAAAGTTACATTAAGTTGATTGGGTATGATCCGCGTACCCAAACCCGTACCCTAGAAGAACTGATTGTTCGTCCCCAGTAATTCTGTTGATCGCGACCTGTGCCCATGACTTCCTTTACACCCCCTGGATCTAGCCCTGATATTGATGTTGACCAGCTTTTACTGATGCTGCGTCGCAAGGAAAAAACTTGGGTGGACTGGGGTATGGCTTGTCAGCAGCTCCAGAAAGCAGGCTATAGTCCCCAGCAGATTTTTGAAGAATCTGGGATTGAACCGATTCAGCAGAACCAGATTATTGTGGCGGGACAGGTCTATCAAAATCTGAAGGATAAGGGCGCAGAAGCGGCTTGCCAATATTTTGGTGAGCGCCGTAGCGATATTCTCTATGAGTTTCGGGTGTTGAATCAGGTGGAACGCGCGGCAGCGGCCACACTGGCGGCAGAAAAGCAGTTGGATGCAGATGATGCCCGTGCGATCGCAAAGGCGATGAAGGAGTTCAGTCGTCTCTCGGAGACTCCGGTGGGTTTTACCGATACACCGGGAGATGCTATGGCCTACCGATGCTGGTATTTTGCCCGTCAAAAGGATGATTTGCAGGAGAGATCGCGACTCATTGGTCAAGGACTAAAGTATGCCCATAGTGATTCGGCACGGGAGCAGTTACAGCAGCTATTGAGCGACTTCTCGGTGGTGAAGGCGAAAGAGGCTCCCCGTCTGCCATTTTTCCGGCTGGAGTCAGAGGAGGAGTTGCCCCGGTTGATGCCAGTGATGGGGCACTTGCCATTGACGCTGGCGGATTTGAAGGCGGTGCCGGTGGTTGAGGAAGAAGAACCGTTTGGGATGGTGCAGTTTTCAGGGACTTGTGCTTGGGTTCCGGTTCCGGGTTGGCAGGTGATTTTGCGGGCGGAGGATCCGGTGGCGTTGTTAGCGCAGGTACAGGATTTAGGGCCAGATCTGCCTCGACCAACGGAGGAGGTGTTAGTGATTATTGATCGTGATCAGCGGCAGTGGCATGAGGACTGTTACTTTTTGGTGGAGGCAGATGGGCAGTTGCAGGTGCAGTGGTTTGCGGAGGCTCCTGAGCAGAAACTTTATGGGCAGGTGGTTTTAGTGATGCGACCCAAGCGGATTTTGGATGAAAATTTTACTAAAGATCCTTGGCATACGGATGAGTAGAAATCTTCTGCATTTTTAAAGTTTTCGATTTAGTTTGTATCACTTACCGAGACATTCTCGGTAAGTGATACAAACTGATCAGCTCATGAAATTTCA
Source organism: Acaryochloris marina MBIC11017 (assembly GCF_000018105.1). Taxonomy (GTDB): domain Bacteria; phylum Cyanobacteriota; class Cyanobacteriia; order Thermosynechococcales; family Thermosynechococcaceae; genus Acaryochloris; species Acaryochloris marina. The sequence goes on along the minus strand of NC_009925.1, from coordinate 1,771,078 downwards.
TGACTGAAGATGATTAACTATCCTGCTTAAGCCTCCGGTTTAACCGGAGGACTCGTAAGGTTTAACCTTTACCGCGGTCATAGCCTCATCCAAAAATTTGGGCGTTGCAAACCCCACAAGCCTTAGCCTTATAGTAAGACTTCAGTGTGACAACAGCGTGTTATGGAGATGTGCTGCCGTCAACATCAAAAGTGAGAGTTTAAGACCAGCGATTAAAATCCCCTTTAAGGGGTTCTTCCAAGCCTCCGGTTTTACCGGAGGTGTTTGACTATTCCATCATTAGTTAATCATCTCTTCTATGGGAGAAAGGGATATGGAGTGGGGGTTGGGGCTTTTGTTGAGGGAGAGGGGAATTTGAGGTGATTAAGTTATAGGTTGATAAGGGAAATAACTTAATTACTTTTTAGGTAGGTTATGCCGTTGCCAAAGGGGTCGAATCCGAATCATTCGAAGTTGGATTCTTCGATTAAGGTGGAGCCAATTCGGATGAAGAAAGCGATTGCGGGGATTAAGCAGCTGTTGTCGTGGAGTCCTCGGGATCTGTGTCTGTTTACGCTGGGGATTAATACGGCCTATCGGGCGAATGAGCTGCTGTCGTTGAGGGCGAGCCAGGTGCGCTATCTGGGGGTCAATGGCACTGACTTAAGCTCAATCAAACAGCTAGCTTAGCTTTGAGAGCAGAGCGAGGTTGTCGCATTCGCGGGAAAGATTTGGGTCTGCGTTTGACGACTCTCGGTTCGTGCCGATTCGGTCGAGAGGGTAATAGATCGGCTGCCATGGTCTCAAGTAGATGAGTAAACAACCGCTTTCTGGTCGCACGGTTGGCTGTCGCCAACAAAGCAAGCATCTGATTGAAGTGTTGTCGTGCTCCTTGCACAGACAGTTGAGTTCTAGCATTATCTGCTAGCGGTGCCGCAAGTTCCATGAGACTTCTGAGTAGGTTATAGCCCAACAAATGTACCCAAATGTCCTTGCGCACCATATCCGGAGTTTTGGCACTGAGCATCTCCATTTTTAAGGTGGTTTTGAGATGGCGCAGATTGACTTCCGCCACTGGCCAACGCCAGCCATACAAGCGAGTCAGTTGCCCAGCGCTGTAGCGTTGAGCATCCAGCAGCGTCGTCACCACAATAATGTGCTGGTCGCGAAAGCCCTTAAGGGATAAGCGCAAACACACCTCTCTAACGACCAATGTTTGAGGAATCAGGGCAAAATCTTGCTCACTCATGTGCTCAGGCCGTTGGGCTGGCTTATGCCATGTCACCTGATGATCACCAATGCCATGCTTGTTGCCTTTGCGGAAATCAGTCTTGCGAGCATGATGTTTACGCAACACTCCATCAGCCCTGTGTTGTTGAATGATGGCTAGATCAACATAGCTGCCATAAGCTTGGTCCGCCATGACCACATCACCGACCTCAAGGTCTTGATAGAGCAAACGACTCATGACAATTTCACTGGTGTCCCAGGAGGCAATACAAGCTGACGCCACTGCACCGGTAACCAAACAGAAGAACACTACCAAGCGAGCGATGGGAAAACCACAGCCTGCTGTTTGATTGCCATGTTGTGGATATGATGCTTGGTTGGCCGCACTATCAGCCATCAACACGGTGGTTCCGTCGTAGACCTTGACGGGCCGACCACACCAGAGGTGCTCTGGGGAGAGGGGTTGCGCTAAGCACTCAGCGCTTTCGGGAATTAAACGTTGCAACAGTGACTCTGGAAAGCGACTTCTGGCTTTGCTGTAGGCTCCGGTATCAGATGAGGGCGGTTGGATGCCAGCCGCTGTGAGCCAAGTCGTGATGCATTTGACTGTGTTACGAAGGCTTTTATCGGCTGATAGCACTTGGTAAAGCATGGCCCACAGCGTAACGATGGGGCTATATATCCGGTTGCGATAGGAGAATGCTTCTTCTTTCAGGAGTTCCTCTAACCTTGAGGCTGGAAGGATATCTGTCCACGGTAAACCCAGGCTTTGGGAAAATTGCTGCTTGAGAATTTCGGCTGACTCAGACATAGTGAAAGGCAGAAGTTTATGGCGTGCAAGTCTTGATCCTATATCTATCAAGACTTGTAGCTTTTTCCTGACTTCTTAAGTCAGTGCCATTGATCTGGGGGTGGGGGATGTGATTGATCTGAAACAGTCGAAGACGGACCGGTATCGGTTGGTGACGTTGAATTCTAAGGCGGTGTCGGTGATTCAGTCGTTGTTGAGGTCTCGGGTGTTTGAGGATGAAGACTATCTGTTCTGGTGTCTGCATGGTCCGGTTGCCGACGGTGACGAATATGGTGAAGCGCTGGTGTCGATTGGTGGGGCTAAAGGGTCACTATGGAAGCCATACGCTGCGGAAGACGTGGGGGTATTGGCAGTATAAGTGGCATACGCCGATTCCGTTGGTGATGGAGGCGTTTGGGCATAAGTCCCAGCAGCAGACGATGGCTTATCTGGGGATTCAGTCTAGGGATGTGGCACGGATCTTTGAGATGGAGTTGTAAATATCAAATGATTTTAATGGAGCATCTTCAAAAAATAATTGATAGGTGAAGATGCATAATAAATGTTTCATAACCTGATATCTAGGTGAGTCTTCTTTTGCTCTGATTAAGGCAAAAGTTTTAAATAAATATTCGATGAGTATTGGTAACCATGGATTCTTTCCTATCGCTTATTGGGATGCTTTTCTTCATGTTTCTTGTCCTTTCAGCTTCCGTAGAAGTTATATTGGAAATCTTTAGAGGATTCCTTGAACAGTTTGGAGTTGTTTGGGCAAAAAGTAAGATATCTATAGAACAGTCTCTAGATTTACTAAAAGAATTCTCTGGTAATAATTCAGAAATGGTTTCTAAGGTTGATGCTTTGATGAATGCTCAAAAACAACTAAAAATGAAGTCTAAACATAATATTACGACTCTTAATGAAATCAAATTAGAATTATCTAAGCTAGCAGGTAAGCCAATAACTGATGCATTGAAGCATGCACTGAATGAAGTTGCATTAAATGTCAAAGCTGAGTTAGATGCAGACAAACGAAAGCGAGTTTTTATCATCCGTACTCTTGCTGCAGCCGTTGGATGTTTTTTAGTTTGGCAATCTGAATTTTACGTTTTTCAGATATTATCCACTTCAGAAGAAGGGAAAGAGTGGCTCGACACATTAAATAAGCTTCAAGATCCTCTGATCAATATTTTTGTTGGTGGCTTTGCAGCAGCAGCAGGGAGTTCTTATTGGCACGATCAATTAGATCGATTACGAAATGTAAAAGGAGTGATTGATAATGCTAGATCGTTACAGTTGAATTAATAATCTCTCTAGGCTTTCCAATAGGCCCAATTGAAGGGTTGCTGACACTAGGTGTAATCAATGACTTTTAGGGGCCTGAAACTGAAATCCGAATGCATAGAATCAAAAATGCAAAAGCCTGTGGGGTCAGTTTTGGATGTAAGAATAAATTGACCCCACAGCAGTATATTGAACTGCTGTATCGACGAAAACAGGGAGAATTGATCAGGACTCAAATGGAAGATTACAATCTCTCAAAAACAAGTCTCTATCTTAAAGATGCTGGTGATGCAGGTGCCTCAAGTATTAGAACTTCTCTATCCCTCGGTTTTGTTTAGTCTCATCATGATGTGGTGTTTATAGAAAATAGTATGTCAACAAATTGACAAATAAAATACTGAATTAAATTTTTTAGTAAAAAATAAAGAAAACTGCATAATGTATAAGAATAAAATACATACAAAAAGATTAAGATTTTTTATTATTTTAGTTGTGATTTTTATTACATGGAAGTGATCATAAAAAATTTCTAATTCAAGCTTAAATTATATATTTCTTAGGGAAAAATATAGTTGAAACTATATCTGCTCAAGCTTAATTTATTGAGAGAATATTAAGACAAGAGAGTTGCTGAGATCTGTCACCATTTCAATACTATTGAAAAATATAATTCACTCCTTTTATCAATCTGTCAAAAAAAATTGACCAAGAAATTTTAAAGTAAATCTTAATTTAGTATCTATATCAAAAAAGGGCATCTTAGCATTTCACTGGATTAGCAAAATATTATAAGACAATGCTTATTAAGGTAGAGGACAATAAACGGATTGAGAATATATTTGTTCTTAAGTTTTTCCAAAAAATATGAATTAAAAAATAAATGCGAATATTTTTATTTCACAAAAATTAGTTTTGAATTATCATAAAAATCATTCTTGAGATAAAACAATGAAAGAAAAAAACTTTAATAATCAAAATTCAAAAAAAGATGTACAACAAACTATTGAATATTTATCTACAAGTGAACTCAATAAATTACAAGATCAAATCGCGAATGATATTTCAATAATAAAATCTATTCATGAAACATTCAAGACTGCCAAAATTATTATTACAACTATAATGTCTATTATGGGCCTTATTTTAGCCCAAGGAATTTATGCAAAGGCCACATCTAGTGATTGGATTCTAAGATGGCTCATACAAAATATTTATTCACCAGAACATATCTACAATTTAAATAAAGATAACGTTGAAATAAAAGACCTAAAAAAGGTTAAAAAAGGGGCGCCAGATTTTGTCTTTAATGCTACAAAAGAATGGAGTCAAAAACAGTATGAAGATTTTATAAAAAAAGAAGAATTTGTTAATGTAGTAACAGAACGATTTAATCAACATATTCTTGCAAAAATAGAGTTGATCAAGGTAAAAGGTAAGGTTACTAAAGAGTTTGTTTCTGATGTTGGAAAGCTGCCAATACCAGCTGCTTTGACCATGTTACCTGATACATCACTACAAACAAATTGTGGCCACTCTATTGATCATAACAAGGATTTAGCAGTTGTTGTTGTTCCTCATGATATTGATGAATCATACTTTCTAGCGTATGGTTGTAATTCAAAATATCCAAATCAAGTATACTTAAGAATTGTGAGAGAGGGAGAAGAATCTCCATTAATAAATTCAGTAAGAATCGTAGGAAGAGAAAAAAATAGTCCTAATAAACATTCTGGGATACTTGAAATTCGAGTGACCCAAAGTGTTGCTAAAAAAATGAGACTGTCTGGAGCAGACTCGTTTACAGCTTATCTTCCAAAAGTTCAAGTTTCAATTTCAAAAGCTGAATAATAATCATCTATGATATCTAAAAACATGAATACCTCCATCAAGCTTTCTTTGTATATTTTAAGTACTATTATTGCGACAGCATTTATCTATTTCTTTTCACCCAGTGCATACGCTGCTTGTATTCTTAATGATAGGCACGTTCCGGCAGGAACAAAAGATGGTATTTATATATGCTGCTCTGATGGAACATGGCGAATCGTTTGCCCAAATAAATACTATCCAAAGCGACCAATAGGCCCAATTAGGACCAGCAGCGTGTGCATATCGACAAACACCTACAGTTATGAGTAGCTAAGAAACTTAGAAGGGAGCACAAAACATTATTTTGATTTTTTGATGAGTTTTCTTGTTCATGGAGAGGGCTAAATCAGGTAATTCCAGGGTGCTAATCTCATTACACATCCCCACAGTGCGATCTGGACGCCATATAGGGCAGTGGTTCCAGACGAAACCGTAAATTCCTATTTTAATGCCCCTGCTGGTTTAATGCCCCTGCTGGTCCGCGTTGCAAGATTTGGATGATGGGCTGGCGGTGGCTTTAGCAGAAATCTATGGTGATTAAATTCTTGGTAAAAGTTAATCACCTTCTGATGGTTTTTTGCCTCGATGATTTATAGACCTAACACCCTAAATCTCTAGCTTGGGCACGCTTTATTTCCCCAAGGAGCTGCGTGAAAAATCTAAACGACCAATCCCTAAATATTGACCTTCAGCAGTTGAACCAGCAGGCGTACCTCGTACCTCAAACATATAAGTTCCCACCGAAGGATTCCGCACTGGTCGAACAGCCATTGTAATTGTTTGACCTGGAGCAACAGGTTTATCAAACGTAACCGTCAATGTCCGAACCGATGGATCACTGACCACAATATTAATCGGCAAAGCCTCGCCTTTATTTCGCTTTGTCCCCTCAAATGCCTTCACTGAAGTTGCCTTAAAGCGTGGATATTGCACCCCTTGCTTCAAAATAAACTCCACCTTTTGCAACGGTTGAGCCGCATCTTGTGGAATATCAATCGTAAAGAAGTACGTGGCTCCTAAAGATCGGGCATCTCGATTTGTTGTAGAAGTACCGACAAGTTGAGGGGGGCGATCAAAAGTAACCTTTGGACCTCTGGGGAGGGCTGGTAGAGCAGGCGCATCAATCACTTGAGCTACTGCCGTTGATTCTTGAATCGGTTTGGGAGTGGGTTGTGGAGTCGCCTGGGGCTTGGCCTCCATCTTTTTAGAGAGCCGCACAAACGTATTGATGGGAATTCCCAAATTGAACCCAGCCTTAATCACGCTGCGGTCCCCTTGATAGCCTGGCAAAACCACCTCTCTGCCTTCGGCTAAACCATGAATCCCCACCACTTTGCCATCATCATTAAACACAGGCCCGCCACTCATTCCTGCTCGGGTGACGTTGGTATAGACCATTTTGTAGCCTTTACCGATGGACTGGGGTGGCAGACCGGAAATTTCGCCAGACGTGAACTGATAGATATGAGGCAGGGCAACCCCCGAAGAAGGCCAGCCCGCAATAAAGACCTTATCGCCTTCTGTTAACTGATCTGAGTTACCGAGTTTTGCTAATTGATACGATTTCTGGCTGGTAAAACTCACCAGAGCCAAATCCACATTCGGCAGCTTCTGCACCGATTGATAATTCAAGACATATTCCGTCCCATCGGGAGCCACAATGTCATACTCATCCGGCGTGGCGACCACATGTTCTGCTGTCAGGGCATAGTAGGTATTTTCCTTTTTCCCCACCAGCACCCCAGAGCCAGGATTTTGGCCTTTCACCAAAATGGTGGACTCCTTTGCTATTTGATTCACCTCGGCCCCGGACAACGCCTGGGCTGGCTGCACCATCACCAAAGCAGTTCCCACCGTTAAAGCAGGCAATAGAACGTTAAATCGCTGCATGGGGACAACCCTCACTCACTTGAATTCATTATCGGCGAAGTTTATTCAGATGACGACTTCAGTTCTATTGAATCATCGCCGACACATACTCCACTGTGATCTGTCTCGGTGACCAAAGAAGAGGTTTATCACAGGGCATTGGATTGCAACCCAAAGGCCCCTATGCTGACAGTAGTTCCCCTCTACTCGACCTGAATCATGACCGATTGGCAGCCGACGGCTTGTATTTTATGTTCCCGCAACTGCGGCCTCCAGGTCCAAGTCGCAGACGGCCATCTCACCAAGATTCGTGGCGATAAAAACCACCCGGTTAGTGCAGGCTATATCTGCCAAAAAGCCGCCCAACTCGACCACTATCAAAACAATGCCGATCGCCTCACCCAACCCCTTAAACGGCAGGAAGATGGATCCTATCAACCCATTGACTGGCAAACCGCTATTACCGAAATTGCCGCTCGCCTGCTGGATCTAAAGCAGACCTACGGCAAAGAGTGCCTCGCCTTTTATGGCGGGGGCGGCCAAGGCAATCACCTCGGCTCCATGTACAGCAGCACCTTTCGCGATGCCTTGGAGATTCCCTACTACTATTCCGCCCTGGCTCAGGAAAAAACCGGGGACTTTTGGGCGAATGGCAAGCTGTTTGGTCGTCAAAACTGCCATACCACCGAAGATATTGAACAGACAGAGTGCGTATTGTTTATTGGCACCAATCCTTGGCAAGCCCACGGCATCCGTAATGCCCGCCCCACCCTTAAACAGATTGCCCAGGACGATCAGCGAACCATGATTGTGATCGATCCGCGCCGGACGGAAACGGCAGAGTTAGCGGATATTCATCTGCAGTTGCGGCCTGGAACCGATGCCTTTTTACTATCAGCCATGCTGGCAATTCTGGTGCAGGAAGGCTGGGAAGATCAAGCCTTTCTCCAGGAGCATACGATTGGATATACAGAGGTGCGGGCTTGTCTCCTAACCATTCCCATTGCGGATCATATTGAACGGGCTGGAGTAGATGCCGATCAGGTTTATGAGGCCGTGCGCCGCTTTGCCACCGCGAAGTCTGCCAATGTCCGGGTGGATTTGGGTTTGCAGCAAAGCCTCAACAGCACCCTCAATTCCTATCTAGAGAAACTGTTCTTTCTGCTAACGGGCAATTTAGGCAAACCTGGCGGTAACAACTTCCATACCTTTTTCCTGCCTTGGGTTGGCCATTCTGATGCCGAGGCTAAAACGCTATGCCAAACGAAGGCAACGGGTATCACGGAAATTGCCCAGCTATTTCCCCCCAATGTGTTGCCTGCTGAAATTGAGTCCGATCATCCTCAGCGTATCCGGGGCTTAATCGTCGATAGTGCCAATCCGGTGGTGTCCGGGGCAGATACCCAAGCCTATCAGCGTGCCTTTCCCAAGCTGGATCTGCTGGTGGTTGTAGATGTGGCGATGACAGAGACGGCTCGCTATGCCGACTACATCCTGTCGGCTGCGTCGCAGTTTGAAAAATGGGAAGCCGCCTTTTTTAATTTGGAATTTCCCACCAATGCCTTTCATTTACGAAAGCCTCTGTTTGCTCCTTTAGCCGATACTCTGCCAGAGTCAGAAATCTATCGGCGATTGGCGGTTGCGATTGGGGCGATTCCTGAACGCTATCCAGTGTTGGAACAGGTGGCTCGTTGGCATGGGCGGTGGCCTCAGCTAGGACTGTATCGAGTGGCTTTGGTGGCGGCCATGGCCCTACAGCCTCAGCTGAGACGTACCGTTGCTTTTGCCTTGCAAGGATCCTTGGGCAAGACCTTACCGGATGACAGCATTGCCCCGTTTTGGGGGGTGAGCCAGCTTTATGTTCAGCACCATGGCGAAGCAGTGGCCCGGACGGGTTTGCCTGGCCGAGGGGGGCGATTGGCAGAAGCATTATTTCAGCGGATTTTGCATGGCCATAGTGGCGCACCTATTAGCCAACATCGCTATGAAGAGACCTGGGCATTGATGGGCTACAAAGACCAAAAAGTGCGGTTAGTGATTTCTGAACTGATTGAGGAGTTGCAGACCCTCTCCTCCCACCATGCCTGGCCAGAGTATCCCTTGATGCTGATTGCAGGTGAGCGCCGCATGTATAACGCCAACACCATCTACCGTAATCCCCAATGGCGACAAAATGACGCTGAGGGGGTGCTCAAGATCCATCCTGTCGATGCTAAAGCGTTAGCGCTAGCTGAAGGGAGTCATGCAGTGTGTGAATCCCCCTGGGGACAGCTGACGGTACAGGTCAAACTTTGCGATACCCTTCGTCCGGGGGTGGTCAGTTTGCCCCACGGCTATGGGTTGGACTATCCCGATGCGAATGGAACGCGCACCCGCTACGGCCCGCTCTTGAATTTGTTGACCGACGCCCAACATTGCGACACCATCAGTGCCACCCCTTTCCATAAAAATGTACCTGTGAGATTAAGACCCATAGAGATGGCGAGGGCAGCAAGCTTGCACGAAAGTTTGCCGTGAATTAGCTCTAGAGTATTGACTTATCAGTTTTTTTATAGATTATCTTGGATCCCTTTTTTGTCTGAATTTCTAGATTTTGTTACAGGGATTTTATCGAGTGATGATTGTTGAATTTTTCTCTAAAAAAATAGATATTTATGTAAATAAAGTTAATAAAAATATTGTGGCTGTTCTTGTCTTGATCGTGAAAAATAGTTCAGGACTTATGTTTATAGGAATGGCTTCAATAATATTGAGCTAGAAAAACAGACTATTTTGTTGGAATTGAACTGGAAAATCTAAAAAAAACGGAGAAAAATTTTGTAAATTATGATACAAAGTGATTAGCCTAAAATTAGATACACCCACATAATATTGATTTATGAAAAATATTGTGGTGTTACAGACGGATTTCTTCGCTGAACATTATATTGTTGTGTGAGTGAATAGTTTTTTATTCCGAATAGTAAGATTATCAGAAATGATTTCTGAGAAAGCTATTCTGGCTATTTTTATTCTATTAGGCGATAGCTGTACTAGTGTTTTTGTGAATAGAGGATTGAGTTGTTTTTTGCAAAATCAGATAAAAACAATGCATATTTTTAACTGTTCATACTGGCATGGATATTGTCTATTTAGAGAATGACGAATGGTGTTACTTCGGAATCATTTGAGGTGGGCTCGGCGATTAAAATTCTCTAGTACAGCCTGTGCCATAACGGGAGGAATTATCCTTGCCTCGAATACTGAGATCAGTGGTTATGGATTTCTCTTTCTGGCTGTTAGCTCAAGCCAAATGCTGGTCTCTAGCATGTTGCTTCGAGACCAGTCGATGGTGCTTTATTCGGCGTCCCTTTTTCTGTGTGTGGACTGTTTAGGAATTTTTCGCTGGATTCTCAATTAACATGAGTAAATTTTTGATATTTCAAATAGGAGGAGTCAATGCTTTGGGATATCTATCCAGAAGAACTTGAAGTATTAACTCTGCGTGATGCATATTTAATGTTAGCTGGAGATCCCCCTTCGAAGATCCCATTCTTCGTGTGGCTTTTTGAAAATCCTAGGAGTCCCTTGGCGCTACCCGGCAAAATTGACTTGTACCAGCATGACTGTCTACACCTCTTGTTGAAAAAAGGATTCGACTCCTTTGGTGAAGCCTATGTTCTGGGATTTGCCATGGGTAATGACCCTAATACCCATTGGTTTCATCTTATGCTCTTCCAGTTTGTCGCTCGGTTTCTTTACCCTAGCCCCTATTGTTTAAGTCAAAGAGAACTAGAAGAATTTAGTGCAGGCGTGGAACATGGGCGGCAGGTCCCTTTTAAGAGCTTGAATTATTCTAACTTTGAGTTTCTACAAACTCATCAACTACCCGCCTTGCGCAATATTTTAGGATTAGAGTACTCAACCTATGATCAAGGGGTGCTCTAACAACTTTTAGGAAGAGATTGATAGCTTGACTCATTCCACTGCGAGAGAAAAAATTGGAGAGTACTGTAGATAATCTGAGCTAAAAAAATAATTGATTGATTCCCGTTGATGAAGGATAGCTAATGATTTCTACTAGCCTGAATATTTTATATATAAATTGATATAAATAAGTGTATAAAAGCCCTTTAAGAAAGATCTCTCAGGGCTTGGTAACTGATCATCTTGCACTCTCAAACCCTATCCACCAATCAATCCTAGCCTAATGAGTCCATCCACCCAATAAATGGTTAAGGCAACCATAAGTAGCGTTGCAATCCCACTATAAATCAGGCCATCTTTTTCGTGACTACTTAATAAAGCTTTAGCTAATGCTTCAACTTCCTCTCGATATCGTTGCGGCATAATTTCTCCTTGAAATTACGAACAGCATTGGAATACTACTGAATGTTCCCAATGTTTTCTTCTATGGATCACATGTTGTGCATTTTTTCAAGACTTTAATGGGAGAAATCTGCTTAATGCCCCTAAAAATGAGTGACAGACCGGTAGATCTAGGCGACTGGAATCCCTTGTATCATGAAATACAAATAAAACAGTATTTTTTGATGGCAATACCAATGTCAATAAAACTAGGGTGAGCCCACTTTTTGATGATTTGACCTGGCAGTTAGCGGTTTTATTTGCGAATGACGGTTAGATTTTCTTCTGCCCCTAGCACCTCTGTTGTTGGCGTTAGTTCGGCTGTTTTGGGAGAGATACGATCGCTAAAGCCCTTAATGATGATGTACAGGATAGGCACAACAAAGAGACTTAGAAATGTGGCCACAAACATGCCGCCAAAGACGGCTGTTCCCAAGGATTGCCGACTGCCAGCCCCAGCTCCAGACGCCACCACGAGGGGGAAAATACTGCTGAGGGTGGAAATAGCGGTCATTAAAATGGGTCGGAGTCGTTGTTGGGCCGCTTGCAGGGCCGCTTTAGGAATGGGGAGTCCTTCTTCCCGGAGTTGGTTGGCAAACTCAACAATCAGAATTGAGTTTTTACTCGCGAGACCAATCAGCATCACGAGACCAATTTGGCAGTAAATATCGTTGGAAAAGCCCCGTAAGACTTGGGCTCCCAACGCCCCTAAAACTGCGAGGGGAACGGAGAGCATAATGATAACTGGATCCACATAGCTTTCGTATTGGGCAGCCAGAACTAGGAAGACGAGTACCAAACCCAAACTGAAAATAATTGTTGCTTGCCCCCCGGACTCGATTTCTTCCAAGGAGATACCTGACCATTCAAACCCTAGTCCTGGCGGGAGAACTTTGGCGGCAATTTCTTCCATGGCTTGTAAGGCTTGCCCAGAACTCACCCCTGCCTTGGCGGCTCCGTTAATCTCAATGGACCGGAATTGATTATAGTGATTAATCGTTTGAGCACCCGTTACGGACGTAATGGTGACTAAGTTACTGAGGGGAATCATTTGGTCCGTGCCAGAGCGCACGTATAGCTTGCCAATATCATCGGGATTGGAGCGAAACTGTTGATCGGCTTGCACATAGACCCGATAGGTGCGGCGACCTAAATTGAAATCGTTGACATACCGAGACCCCAAATAGATCTGCAGGGTATTGAAAATTTCGTCCACATCGACTTGGAGGGCTTTCGCTCGCTGACGATTGACTTCGACCTTGAGCTGTGGTGTATTGGCTCCATAGGTGGTGAATGCCCCTTCGAGGGCATCATTGCTGTTAGCGGCTCCCAAGACTGGCCCTAAGTTACTGACAAACTCATCGAGGCTTAAATTCTCTGAGCGGTCTTGGAGTTGGAAGGTGAATCCTCCATAGCTCCCGAGCCCCCGAATAGCGGGTGGATTGATGGCTAGAATGCGGGCTTCGGGAATTTGGAATAATTGACCGCGCACTCGATTAATAATTGCTTGGGCAGATTGTTCGGAGCTGCGGCGTTCTGACCAGGGTTTGAGAGTGGTAAACACAATCCCTTTATTGGATGCATTGCCCCCAAAGCTAAATCCTCCCACGGCGAAGGTGGCCCGCACTTCAGGTAGGGGAAGCATGACCTCTTCGATCTTTTTCATGACGTCGCTGGTGTATTCCAGAGACACACCATCGGGGGCACCGACAATGGTGAGGAAATACCCTTGGTCTTCTTCCGGTAGAAAGGCTGAAGGGACAGTGGTATAAATCCAAGCGGTAAAGGTTAACAGGGCAGCAAAAATCGCCAAGATGAAATATTTGAACCGGTTCATCCAGTCCAAAATGTTGCCGTAGCTCTGACGAAGCCGATCTTGCTGGCGGTTAAACCAATTGAAGGCTGGTGCTATCCAGTCAGGAATGCTGGGATTTTGACGGAGGAGTAATCCGGATAGGGTGGGAGTCAGGGTGAGGGCGTTGAAGGTGGAGAGTGAGATCGCAAATGCAATCGTTAAGGCAAACTGTTGATACAGTGCACCTGTTGTACCGGGGAAAAAGGCTACAGGTACAAACACCGCCATCAAAACAAGAGAGGTGGCAATGACGGCCCCTGTTAGCTCTTCCATAGCCACAATGGCGGCCTGACGAGGCTCGATGCCCTCATTCTGAATTTTGGCGGCAACATTTTCGACCACCACAATGGCATCATCCACCACCATGCCTGTGGCCAGGGTGAGACCAAACAGGGTCAAGCTATTGATGGAAAAGCCGAATAATTTAACAAATACAAACGTCCCAATTAGGGAAATGGGAATGGTGACGGCGGGAATAATGGTGGTGCGCCAATCTTGCAAAAAGACAAAGATCACCAGGACCACTAAACCAACCGCTTGGATTAAGGTCCAGATTACTTCCGTTAGGGACTGCTCCACATAATCGGTGGTGTCAAAACCGATGTCATAGGTCATCCCTGGGGGGAAGTCTTCAGATAGGGTTGCCATGGTTTCTTTGACGCCCCGAGCAACGTCTAGGGCGTTACTCCCAGGGATTTGGGAAATCCCCAAGCCGACCGCGTCTTTACCGCGAAACCGTAAGAATGAACCGTAATTTTCAGCCCCCAATTCAACTCGCCCAACATCTTGGAGCTTGATCAGATTACCGTCGGTGGAGTCAACGACTAACGCCTCAAATTCTTCAATCGTGTTGAGTCGACTTTCGGCGCGGATATCAATTTGGAACTGCTGACCTTCTGGGGCGGGCGGTTGACCAATTTGTCCCGCCCCCACTTGAATATTTTGTTCTTGTAGGGCATCCACCACATCTTGCCCGGTTAGATTGCGCTTGGCTAACCGCTCGGGGTCGAGCCATAGGCGCATGGCATATTTCCGTTCTCCGAAAATAGTGACATTACCAACGCCATTGACGCGCTTCAGGGCATTGGTTAGATATAGGTCCGCATAGTTACTCAGGAAAATACTGTCGTACTCGTCGTCCTCACTGAAGAGGCCAAAGCCCATCAGAATGCTGCTGGATTGTTTCGTCACCCGGACCCCGGTCTGTTGGACAGCCGCGGGTAACTGGGACTCCACACTGGAGACGCGATTCTGCACATCCACCGCTGCTAAATCTTGGTCACGATTATTCTCAAAGGTGGCGGTGATAGAACTAGAGCCGCTGTTGCTGCTGCTTGAGGTCATGTAGCGAAGACCTTCGACCCCGTTAATCTCCCGTTCCAGAATGCTCGTGACGCCATCTTCGACAGTGGCGGCATCGGCACCAATAAAGTTGGCCTGAATACTGACCTGTTTCGGGCTGATATCTGGATATTGGGCAATGGGTAAGGTGGGAAGACAAACAAGGCCCATCAGCAGGATCAGGAGGGCACAAACGGTCGTCAGGACGGGCCGTTTAATGAAAAAATTGACAAGCATAAGAGGGGGGAAGGACGGTTGCGAGGGGGGAGGCTAGGAATCAGCAGGCACAGCCAAGGAGAGAGGCTAAATGGGAGAGAATATCGAATCAGTGAAGTACAGTGCAAATGCTAAGGCAGCTTACTGGGGTGGTTTGCCGCTGGATTTGTTGTCATCAAGGCGCAGTTGGGCCCCATCCCTGATGGTTTGTAGGCCAGAAATAACGATGGTTTCACCGGCTTGGATACCCTCCAACACTTGGTAGTCGTTGCCCTGGATGCTGCCTAGCTCAACGGGTTGCTGGCGAGCCACCATCCCAGGTACTTGACCGTCTGGTTGTTGTGGCTGATCAGCAATAAAGACAAAGGCTTTACCTCCCAATCGTGTCACAGCGGTGGTGGGCACTAATACCCCCGGACGGGTTTGCCAAACCACGTTAGCTTCGACCCGTTGACCATCCCGTAATGTCCCTTTGGGGTTGGCGAAGGTGGCCTTGGCTAAGACGGATTGACTCTCGTTATTGACCGTGGGTGAGACGAAACTGATACGTCCCTGGGCCAGGATGTCTTGGGATTGGGCTTGGCTGAGTTCGACTGGTAATCCCACTGCGAGCTGCTCGCGCTTCTCAATCGGAATATTGAGATTGATCTCTAGGGTTTGATTTTGAATAATGGTGGTAAGGGTGTCACCGGCCTGTACAAAGGAACCTAACTTAATGGGAATATCCCCCACCATCCCCGCAATGGGGGCTGTGATGCGCGTATCTTGTACATCTTCTCTAGCCGATAAGGCGCTGGCTTTGGCTTGATTGAGGCTGGCTCTAGATTGGGTTAAGTTGGCTTTAGCCGCACGAATTTGCTCATCTACTGCTCTGAGAGCCGCTTGGGCAGAGGCGCGGTCGCGGCGGACTTGATCCAATACTTGCTTGGCCAGTGCCCCTTGTTTGACCAAGGTCTGGGTCCGCTGAAACTCTGTATTTTGCAATTCCAGCTCAGCAACTGCCCTGGCACGATCGGCTTGGACGGCTCGAAGTTGGGCTTGGGCATTGCTGCTGGCGGCGGTGGCTACATTGATATTGGCCACCGCTGCGCCGAAGTCTGCTTGAGATTTCTCGGGACTGAGTTGAACAATAGGCTGGCCAGGGGACACCCTCGACCCCGATGAGACAAAAATCTGAGTGACTCGTCCTTCTGTTTCGGGGCGTAGCACCACGCCCTGCTTGGCTTCTAAGGTGCCTAGGAAGGCAGAGGTTTGCTTGACTGGACTGGTTTGGACGGTCTGAACTTTGACCAAAGTCGGCGGCGGACCCTGTTGACCCGTGGTTTTGGCCCCTTTGGGCCAAAATTGCCAGACCACCAGCCCTGTCCCCATAAGGGCCACACCGGCAATGATCCAATTCCGACTGCTACGTTGTTTCAAGGATTTGATGGTGGAGTTGAACGATCGTTCCGCGACTGCAATTTGTGCTTCAACGGGTTCTTGTAAATTTGAGGTTTCAGATGTTTCCATAGGACGACGCTGCTGTGGCGGGACAGGAGGTGGAACTCTGACTTAGATCTAAATGCATTCACATTGAGGCACTCATTACCCAATTCTTGATCCACTGGAGAATATAAAGAGAATATAAAACCCATTCTAATGTGGATTTCCCAGGATGGGGGGTAAGCTGGATAACCTTGTCCTGTTTAATTTGAGCGAAGTAGGTTAAGGATGGTCGGTAGGCTCAGAACGAATCGGGCTTAACTGCTCCTGGACACGACGGCCGAATTCAGCTGGAAGTTTGGTGATCGCCTCTTGGATAAAGGCTTTGACGAACCGATCACGGCGATGGAGCTGAAATTGGCGCTGCACGACTTCTGTCATACCGCCATCTCCCCACTCTTGATCGTTGCGAAAATATTCAATAAAGCTCTTACCCGCGATTCGCGTTAGATAGGCGGCTCCCACGCTTTGAATGGTTTTACCGACGACAAATCCCACCACACTAAATTGCAAGGCCCGGGCAAAGACTTCAATCGCACCTTTGACTATGCCCAAACTGACCATGGTCTTCGCGAGGGAGAGGGCCAAATCTTTGGCTCGATCGAGGGTCAGATCGCAGCCATAAATTTTGGCAATCTCAATCACCATTTGGGTGTTGACGGCAGCGGTTGCTAGCAAATCAATGACGGGGACCGGGGTGACCCAAATCACGCCAGCACCTATCCATTGAAACCGATCGACAATTTGGTCGGCTTGCTGACGACGTTCTTGATCGATCTGCTGTCGAGCTTCTGCCCCTAAACGTTGGGATTGAAGCAGAATATTATCGGCAAATAAGTCCTCTCCCTCTTGCCGCAGAATTCGAGAGATGCGTTGGAGAAGCGCTTTGAGGTCTGGCTCCGGTTCCAGGATTTCCCCAGAGGCTAATCGGACGGGTTGGGGACGGGCTGCGATCGCAACCACGTCTTCCGGCTGAATCCAGTTCTGGACGCGCTCATGCAGGCGTTGCTGAATCAGGTCTTGGTCGGTTTGGGTATAGCAATCTGTTTTATTGAACACTAACAAAGACCGTTTACCCATTCGGCCCAAGGCCCTTAGGGGCTGATATTCAGACTGGGTTAAATCACCATCAACCACAAACAGCAGTAAATCGGCCTCTGTTGCTAGCTTCCGGGCAGCCTGTTCTCGCTCGGTACCGGCAACGCCCGGTTCAGATAATCCTGGGGTATCCGTAACCAGTAACGCCTGATCAACACTGCGTAGCTGACAGCGAAAGGTTTGTCCCACTGCTGTGGTGCCGATGGTTGCGCCGACTTCCCCCACCATTTGTCCTAAAATCCCATTGACCAAAGAGGTCTTGCCTGCGGACCCCGTGCCAAAGACGACGATTTTGAGTTCCCGGCGGGTAAAGGTCTTCGCCATTTGCCGCGTTTCTTTCAGTAGGGCTTGGCGGGTGACTTCGTCTTGGATCTGCTGAATCTGACGACGCACGGCACGGAGATTGGAGGCAGCGGCATCGACCTTATCCGTGGGGACTTGAGGCGGACGCTGCCTGGGCTTTTTTCGGCCTCGAAACTGCCAACCGTAATAGATAAAAACCCCGATCAGAACGGCCATTAAGGCAATCAGGCAGAACACCAGTAAGTTGGCTAAAAAAGGCGAGGTCAGGGCCACTTGGGCGTATAGCCATTGCAGTGAGCTGATCAGCCAGAGCATCAGCCCCAAAATAATAGCGAGGCCTAACAGCAGAATAAGGAGGCGGGGCCAGGCCATCGTTAGGGTAAATATTTAGTAATGCGTTTTAGTCCTGGAAGGTCAAGGGACTGACGTCGCCAAACTCGCACCATCAGCCAAAGGTTGCTGAGAAAATAGCTGGATGTAAATAAGCTGTTGAACAATAATTGCGAAATCCCCATACTCTGGGCATTCTCACCGCTAGTAACGGCGACCCCGGATGTCAGAAGTAGGGTGCCGATCAGCCAGGCCAAGCCAATTAAAGTGGCGACTCGGCTCACTTCTCGCTGTTTGCGATCGCTATCTCGTCGACTGAGGGTCCAGAGGGCCGGGACGACGCCAAACACAGGGACCAAATAAATGAATAGAAAAAGACGCTTTAAAGTTCTATTTTCTAAAACGTCGCGAGAATCTTCCATAGCGTTAGCGCTGGCGTGTTGATACCCCTATCCTAAAACATTGATGTTCAGCCCCTGATACTCGGGGGTTACAGCAAGGGCTGAGCCCCAGCCCTAAATTGAAGAGAATTATAACCAGAATGGCAAAGGCAAAGGCGAATTATTACCAAAAACGCCAAAGGCGATGGCAATGATCACCAGGGCCAACGTATATAAACTCATCACCACCGAGATTCCCGTTGACCAGAGCCCTACCTTCGGTAGGAACGACAGCAATAAGCCATTGCCGAGGAGTAAAGGAATAAGACAAAAAATTAATCCGAGTACCGTAGAGATAAGAATTGGAAAGAGACCTGTATTGCCGAGTTTGATCGGGCCAACGACGGTGGTGTATAAGGCTAGACTGGCGTATTTCCCTAACAAATATCCTGCGAGTCCACCAGCTAGGATCTCAACAATTTTTCTCCAGGACATAAGATGCTTTCTCCACGATTATTTTGAGGATAGTTGGCTTGAGAACTCAAGAGGGTGGGGGCTTTACCCTTGGGGACCGCTCAGTCTGAGCTACAATCCGAAGGGTAAACCGCTTAGATTGAATCACCTGAAAGGCCAAACGCCCCTAAGATAGCCTGTCTCGACGATAAACGCTGTGATTACCATCAACAGAAAAGATGATGAATCTTTGCTTTTTTAGTGTGTACCAAAAATCGTAGGAATTAAACAAATGATGCAGGAGTAAGCGTTCCCATCGGCAATATTCTGTGTTTGCAGGGCGATGGATAGCCCCTTATCCTCAATACTGAATGGAGGCGGAGAGAACTTATTCCGTTGTGGTGTTGACGGGCGCTTGTGTCTGCAGCGTTTGGGCTGCAATCTCTTTAATTTTGCCTTTGGCCTCTTGAGTCGCTGCGATGTTTTCGGCCTGCTGAAATAGGGATTGAGCGGTGGATAAATCTCCTGCTTCGCCCCTGAGAATTGCTTTCCCCACAATGGCTTTAACATCCTGGGGCTGGGCTGTCAGAATCCCATCATAAGTCGCTTCTGCTTTTTGCTTTTCTCCGGTTAATTCATAGAGGTCGGCCAAGTTGAATTTCAAATCGAGATGGGTCGGCTTTTGAGCCACAATTTTCTCTAATAACGGCACCGCTTTAGCCAGTTGACCCACTTCTACATAATGGTCGTAGACGGAAATCAGGGAATCTAAATTATTCGGATCTCGGGTCAACACATTGTGGTGATCTTGGAGCGTTCTTTGGGTTGCTTGTGCCTGTTGGGGAGGTTGGGTAGACCAGAGGGATGTCAGGGCAAACCCCACGGTTAAGAAGCCAACCACGCCAGCCGAAATAAGTCCCAGTGCAAAGCCGGGGCGTCGTACCGTGGGGACAAATTGATGATCGAGGGAGGTACTTTGGGATAAACTTGTGGCCAAATCTTGTCCAGATTGGACTGACCGAGCTTTACACAGTTCAGAGGTGACCCACACCAGGCCATCGGCAGAGCCACTGGCCCGTAGAACGGGGGTGCCGTCGATGCGCACAATCGGGATAGAGGAGTAAAACCGTCGATAGTTGGTGCGGGCATTCTCTAGGCGAATAATCAGGGGTTCTAGACATTTCTCAATTTGCAATTGGCCTAAGGGGCCTGCCTCTAAACGATCGCATTGGGTGAAGATCAGGGCCATCGGATATTGCAGGTTGTGATGTTTGATCAAAGATGCGATCGCAGTTACCAATTCGATCATGTCTTTGACTGATTCTAAATAGGCCGGTTCGTGAATAAGGGAATAAGCATTGATAAAGACACAACAGCCCTGGGAACTCAACACCATCGATTGAAATTGACGGTTGTTCAAATCACAGATTTCTCCGGGCATATCCCACCACCGGAAGTGACAGAGGGTTTGTGTCCCCCACAGCCGTTTCTGCTTCAAGCTAAAGGTGAAGTCAGCGATCTTCATGGTGGGAGGGGGATAATGGCCCGTTTGCGCAATATAGTTCAAGACCCCTTGGATATTTTTGTGAGCATCGTGATCGTCACAGTCAAACCATCGTTTTTGGGGCTGATCTCCTTCGTAGCGATGGTTTGACTCGGTATAGCTACCGACTAAAAAAACAGTTTTACCGACGCCCCGCTCACCAATGCTCAGCAAATTCAGGGTTTTAGGATCATCTCCAAATAATAAGCTCATGGTCTTAAAGGTTTAACGACTCGAAATAAAGGGGGGACTAGAAAATTGAATGTGATGAAATGCCAAAAATAGAAGCCTCAAGAGGCTACGATTCGATATGGATGAGATAGGAAAGTAATGGGAAAACCGATACCCATGGAGGGCTGAAGCGAGTCTCTATTGGATAGAGTTGCCCCGATATTGCATGTCAAAGTTGTCGGTGGATTCCTCTAAGAAGTCTGAGGCGGCCTGATCTAAATTAAGTTGGGTAACTAACTCATGCTGGGCTTCTGGAGATAACTCAGTATCTTTATCCAAATGTTCAATTTGGAGGGCCGTTTGGAGACGCTTGATCGTGCGGTTGATCTCGCCATCTAGTAGGCCCGTTAAAGCCTTAGCTGCTTTGACCAGCAGAAAAATATCTGATGTACAGTTCGCTAGAATGACGTATCCTTCTTGGGCCTGGACCGAAATTTTCTCAATGCCTTGCCACTGCAATTCTTCGTGAGTACTTCTGGCGAGATACAGCATAGTACCAGCAATAATCAAGGCACTATTTTCGCTAATACCAATGGGAGAGGTGATGGGTAGTCCTTCTATGGACACTAAAAATGCGCTTTGAATCCCAATGGGTTTGGCAATTAATTCATAGAGAATTTGCTCTAGATAGTTCATAGGGGCCGGCTGAGGCTGGGCCGGCTGAGGCTGGGCCGGTTGAGGTTGGGCCGGCTGAGATTTGCGGGGTTGAAGCGTCGTCCCAGGCTGATTTTTCTGGGGCTGAATAACGGTTTTTTGCTTGGAGAGGGATTGGGTGAGGTCTACTTCTTCAGAGGAGACAGCCGGGGAGGAAAGTCTGGACTGACGCTCACTGGCTGGCACAAAGATATTCAGCAACTCTTGCATTTGCAAAAACGTACAGCTGTAGTTGCGAATGTCATCGGGGATATCAACGCCAATCCGGGCAGGGGGATAGCCGCGAATATCGGGAATAGAGATATTTTCTAAAACCCCCTGACTCAGCTCTTCCTTGCTAGAAATCGCTGTTGGCCCTCGCTGTAGGCAGATATAGATACTATTTAGATAATCTTCCGTCAACGGTTCTGCCAGGTGGTAGCCAATAAAATAGGGAACATGACGACCAACATCATCGGTGGCATCGCCATACAACCACCCGAATAAGGTGTTGTCTGTATTAATTTGATAGAGGTAGGCCGCCCGATAGTCAGCAGCTGGGGGATTGTACGAGTTCCAGCGTAAGTAGACTACTTGATGAACAAATGCATGTTGAATCTCTTGCGGGATGTGGGGACTCGATAAGTGCCTAAACCCGACGTTAGGAAAACTGGTGTAAACAAGTTGTCCAAGAGACTGCAACATGATGGGGCCTAACGATATAGACGCTTCACCTGTGCTCAAAGAACTCAGAGGGCGATCCAATCGGATCACCTGATGAGATGAAACGTCACTCTCTCCACTATCCTGCCTTAAAACAGTATTTGTCACCAGCGTCTTAGTCATGTTGAACTCAATCTAATAGGGAAGTAGTCTTGCAACCGGAAGGGCCAATTTACGCAATGATGCAGCTTCAGCGCGACCCCGCTAAAACAATTTGAGAATGGAGGCAATAAACGAAGAAACCGAACGAATGGGAATTAATCCGCCGAAGGCAAACGTAGTGCGTTTCGAATCATAGTTGGCTTGCTGAGAGGTACGACCGCTACCGGAGCCAGGAGATAGATTGTCAATTTCCGTCGTATTGGACGATGACGACGAAATGATTTCCTGCTCAAAATAGAGATAGGTTAAGCCAAATCCAGCTGAAATGGTCTCCTGTTCTGGATCAGATAATTCAACAAATAAGTCTGATGGTAGATCGATGATTTGCGGAAGTTGCGGACTGTTTTGTAATTGAGCCATGATCTTTCTCCTAATGACGATGGATTAGTGGTTTAAAAACTTCTGATGTTCTCCAGGTTGAGTAGCTAGGGAGGCAAAGTCTCCTTCCAAAAGCAGTTGGCCTTTTTCCATTTGAATCAACCACTCTGCTCGTTTAATGGTGCTGGGGCGGTGGGAAATCATGATGGTCGTTTTGCCTTGGCGATAGGCTAGTAATTTATCTAGAACTTCGGCTTCGCTCACGGGATCTAAGCCTGCAGTGGATTCATCCAAAATCAAGATGGGTGGATCGTTAACAATGGCCCGAGCAATGGCTAACCGCTGCCGCTGCCCACCCGATAAGTTGGCACCAAACTCACCTAAAACGGTCTGGTACGTATTGGGTAATTCGCTGATAAAGCTGTCAGCATCCGCAATTTGGCAGGCCTTTACGATTTGTTCAAACGAGACTTGCGGGTTGCCTAGCTGAAAGTTCTCAATAATGGATCGACTCCAAAAATGAGGTTCTTGGGGGACAAACGAGACTTGTTGCCGGAGAGCGACGATGGACAAATCCTGTAAATTATAGGGACCGATTCTGACGGTTCCAGACTGGGTTTGATAAAGGCCTGCGATCACCTTGGCCAGGGTGCTTTTACCACAGCCGGATTTCCCAATGATGACGGTTACCTTCCCCCCAGGTAGCGTCAAGGAAAAATCATCTAGGAGAACGACTCGCCCAGCATGGTGAAAGTTTAAATGGGAGCAGGTAATATCATGGTCTCCAGAGAGCTGGGCAAAAGGTTTGTTAGTCTCTCCGACGGATTCTGGTGTGGCATCGATGACCTCTAAAATACGGCCAATTGCCGTTTGAGCCCGAAAATATTCATCTGTGAGGCCGATGATGGTCGTCATCAAAGCGAGCATGTTGCCTTGCATAGTGTTGAAGGCTAGTAACTGGCCAATACTGATTTCTTCCTTGATGACCAGCAGACTTCCCGTGGCCAAAAGAGCGACACTGCCAATACTCGAAATCAACTGAGTAAAGGTACCGTTGAGGACACTCAGTTGGATGGTGCTGAAGGTGAGGTGGGTTAGTCGGCCAAATCGAGATTGAAACTCTTCCCAAAACTGGGGCGCTGCGTTGGTCGTTTTCAGGACTAGCGCTCCCTTGAAGGTTTCAACTAAGACTCCTTGATTTTCAGAAGACAGAATCAGTAAATTGCGAGTTTTCTTCCGCAATATTGGCAGAAATGGCAGGGTTGAGATAGCCATGATGATGGCAATCCCTGCAGCCACTAGGGTTAAACTCGCGCTGTAAAACAGCATGAAGCCAATGGAAATAATGGCAACAAAAATTTGACTGGGGACCCGAACAACGATTTGTGAGACCAGTTGATTGACTTCGTTAATATCTCGCAAACGGCTGATAATCTCCCCGCTTCTGCGCGACTCATAGTAGTTCAGGGGGAGTTGCAGGATTTTGCGACCAAACTCTAAGACTAGACCGAGCTGCAGCCGCTGGCTGAAGTGGGCAATCAGGTTCGACTGCATGATTTGCAGGCTACTGCTGAACACTTGGGAAATGACAACCCCCACCACTACGACCGTCAGCAACTCCATATCCTGACGGACCAAGACATCATCGGTCAGAATCTGGATGAGAAAAGGGCTGGAGAGGGCCAATAATCCCAGGACAATATTGATCAAAAGGGCTTGGCTCAGAATCGTACGATAGGGCCAAATCCGACCCAGGAAGCGAGAAAATCCACCGGACTTTTCTTCGTCTTCGCCTCGATCATGAAATCGATCGACATCAGGCTCCAGTAAGAGCATGATGCCATTCCATGATTCGAGAAGTTCCTGTTTGGTGAGATACCGAATCCCCACGCCTGGATCGGCCACAACATACTTGCGACCGCGTTTGCCATAGAGAATGACCCAGTGATAGCCTTTCCAATGGATAATGGCTGGCAGTAAGATGTCCTGTAGCCGATCAATCAACGCTTCTGATGCTTTCACAGAACGGGCATTGAACCCTAGGGCTTCAGCGCCTCTTTTCAGACCTAACAGGGTGGTGCCAAGTTGTCCTGTTCCCACCACTTCCCGACTACGGGTAATGCTCAGTAGACGGCCATAATACTTGCAGATTGAAGCTAGGCACGCGGCTCCACAATCTTCTTCGCTCCATTGCTTGACACACTGGTAGCTTTTGCGTGATTTGAGTAGGGGATTGAGGAGCATTAAAGAGGGCATGGACAAGGTGCCTTTATCGTTTGATCAGGCGAGTTAGAAGTTGGACATTAAGCGGGCTTTTTTCAAGACAAATTGGAGAACGGTTTCTTGGCGTGACACAATATCGGCTCGACCCTCCATCCCAAATTGCAGGCGGCACCAGCGCTGTTGATTGCCCATATATAAGGTTCGAGGTTGTACGGTAACTTCATAAAAAGCTGGACTAGTGGCTGGACCGCTAGCATCATTCACCGGAATGGCATCCGGTGACACATTCATAACGGTTCCCTGTAAGGTGCCGTAATCCGTGTAGGGGCAGGCTGAAACGCGCATTTGAACCATCTGCCCTGTTTTCACCTGGTTGATATCTTGGGCGTTGACCCTAGCCTTGATAATCAAAGGAGCGTTGCGGGGGGCAATTTGAGCGATGGGGATTCCAGGCTGCACCACTTGACCGGGATTGCGTAGATTGAGCTGTAAAACGGTGCCATCGATGGGAGCCCGGATTTTAGTACCTTTGAGTTCGTTATCGATTTGCTGTAGCTCTTTTTGAGTGCGTTGGAGCTGCTTTTGGGCTTCGATGCGGGTGCGCATCAGCTGTTCTTTTTGTTGATTGAGACCTGCCAGGGTGACACTACCTCTGGCTTTTTCCTGGGCAATTTGTTCTAAGGCTTGATCAATAGTGGCGTCTGATGGATTGGTTGCAGCCTTAAGACGCTTAATTCTGGCGGATGCCGCTTTCAAAGAGGCTTCTTTCTCTTTGACCTGCAGTTTGGCAATGGCTCCTGATTCCTCGAGTTCTTTGAAGCGTAGATACTCTTCAGAAGCCAGGTGGTACCCAGCTTGGGCTTCTTCTAGGTCTGCTTCGGTACTGATTTTAAGATCTTGATAGCGACGACGGTGTGAGGTTAAGTTGGCTTCTGCGGCGGCGATGGAACGGCTGACTAACCGGGTTTCAGCAATAATTTGATGGTCTAACGCTCTGAGTTGAGCATTGATCTGATATCTCTGCAGGGTAATGGATTGGATATCTCCTTGCAGTTGGCTTTTGCGGGTTTGCAACCCTGAATCGTCTAGCTGTGCAAACAGATCGCCTTTTTTGACGACCTGGTTTTCCTCCACGTTGATATGAGTAATGGTGCCATCAATACCACTTTGGACGATACTCAGGCCACCTGCGGGCCGAATGGCTGCAGGGGCTTTGACAGTGATGCTGAATTTGAGGGTAGAGGAAATGGCAACAGCGGCACCGAATACCAGCACCAAAACCATTCCCCCCATTGAAATCCACGGGCTAATGGAGGGTAAAAATTCATCTTCCTGAACAAAGTGAAGTTGATCAGGTTGGAGGGTATTCATGGAATCTTATGGGGCTATGCATTAAGGAGATTGATAGGGGGTTAGGTCAAGAAACTAGCTAATCTTTAATGCCTGTTATAATTAAATCCTTGAGAAGCTAAAAGCTCTCTGAATAGCTAAAACACTGGAATCTCAATGTTTTAGCCACTTAAGGGAAAGCAGGATATATCCAAAAACCTCACTTGCACTGGGATGATTGAGATACCTGCCTTCCCGGTTTTTTTATCAATCAATCTGGCCGAAGACGAAGTTGAATGCCTTGGTGTCTATGGTTTGGTTCATGTGGGTGATTGACCCAGATGCACTAGCACCGTTGGGGCCAGCAGTGGCTACGCCACTCGCTTGATAGAGGTTTAACTGAGAGAAGAATTCCGTCTGATTTAAGTTGAATAGTGTTGTTGTGCCCCCTGCAACAATTTCTTGCTCATGTTCAGATAGCTCTATAAATAACTCAGAGGATTGACCAGACATAATAGTTGATTGGAACGTTGGGACAAACTGGAATAGGGCTGGATGAAATTGTGATTCCATAATGAACTTGATAAAGGTTGTTCACTAAAAGAATTCATGCAATTTATACAGCCCTAATCGTGTGGTTTTGAAACCTAGAACTCAGTCAAATGGATGACTATAGTACGTTGCCATACTGAAAGTTAATGGCAGTGGTATAAAGTTCTTGGTTGGCACCAGCAATTTCACCAGCCGCTGCAGATCCACCAGGACCAGAAGCAGCACCACCAGCAGCACCAAGAACTTCAGTATTGGATTTAAAGCTGGTTAGATTGGCATTGATCAATGTGATTGAACCACCCGCAACGAGTTCTTGCTGTTGATCAGATAATTCAGTAAATAATTCAGACATGATATGACCTCACTTGCACTTAAGAGATTAATGGAATTAGATGTAAGTACTACTGAAAAGCTTAATTTCAAACTAAAAAAGAATTGTTGTTAGTTTGTTCGGTATTGTATACACCTGCTTTCAGTAGTCTTGCAAAATAGAACTATGTTGTTAGGGTAAAAAATGATGCCTAAGCAACGTTACCGAATTGAACACTAAGCGCTTTAGTATCAATTTCTTGGTTCGCACCAGCAATTTCACCAACAGCAACTGATCCACCTGGTGTGGAGCCAGCAGCCCCAGCAGCCCCAAGGATTTCAGTATTGGAGTAGAAATTTGTGGCATTGACGTTGAGTAGAGTGACTGAACCACCAGCTACAAGCTCTTGCTGTTGATCAGACAATTCAGTAAATAATTCAGACATAATGTAACCTCACTTGCACAAAAAAATGAATGTGAATAATGCTTGGAACTAACCAAAAGCTGGGATCAAAACAATTGTGAATATCCTAGGACTATGCCACAGTGATTTCGATAAAATCACCGCAAGCAAAATACTTGATGTCAATGCATCTTAGCTTTTAGGAACCTGTCGTCTTCTATGTGGTGGAGTACTAGGTTCACAATTAAGACCAGCTCTTGGTTGTTCTCAATACAACGGAATGTTGGTAATGATTAAGCCAGAGTTAATCTGTACCTAGGAAACATTACCAAATTGAACACCAAGAGCATTGGTATAAATTTCTTGGTTCGCACCAGCAATTTCACCAACAGCAACTGATCCACCTGGAGTAGAGCCAGCAGCTCCAGCAGCCCCAAGGATTTCAGTATTTGAGTAGAAGTTGGTCGCGTTGACGTTGAGTAGAGTGACTGAACCACCAGCAACGAGTTCTTGCTGTTGATCAGACAAGTCAGTAAATAATTCAGACATGATATGACCTCACTTGCACTAAGGTATTTAATCGTTTACGTTGAACAGACTTTGTTTTTGGATTGAAAATAAAGTCTGTTTGTTTAGAGTTTTGAAAAGTATTTAGTTTTGCTCCCGTTGGATACTTTTCATCGCTTGTTATATTAATACAGTAGTGATTATTTCAAGTCAAGCTTTTTTTGTGAAAAAAAATTAATATTGAAATATTGTCTGTAAGTGATATATGAGAGCTTTATTCTAAATCTATATTGATGTGAATATGAAATATAAAAGCCCAAGAATACTAAGATTTTTTTGATCGCTTTGAATCTTGGTATTCTTGGGCTGTATTCAGATTTGAATTGTGTAGATAGTGGATTATTGCAATTGCACTATCTATGGAGATTTAATTTTTTAGTTTTTAGAAGTGTATATAGGAGATATATTTTTTTCCTACAGTATGCATATCTAAATTCATGATACACATCTAGATACGTAATTATTTTTCTTCTAAATATTTTCTTTATATCTGATTTTTTTACATTGCTGTTGATGCATTGACAAAGATATGAGGATAAAAATGCAGTGAATAGCTTATGATAGCTCAGCTTTAACTCCTGACTCACTGGGCAGTTAGGACAGAACTTTCTCCGTTCAGAGTCTCCGTCTTACAGTGCTGGCCTTTAAGTAAATTGGTGCAAATATATGCCCAGAATCTAGGTTTGATTCCATAACACAAGGACTATTGGAGAATGCTATCTAGATACTGGAAATATTCTTAAGTGGTATAGGTTGCCAATTTTTTTCAAGATCTGAAATGAGTCTTTTAGATCTTAAAGAAATCCAGCACCTTTTTGGCAAGACAGAAACTCTTCTGCTTGCTGATAAGGAAAATAATTATTCTGACTTCTGTATTCTTTGTTCATTCGATATCTACGTTGAATACAGTGTATGCAGTCGAGAGGCAATTATTTTAAAATTGCGGTGATATCAGTTATTCCTTACGAAAAATAATGTGGTTTCCAAGGTCCGCTTTCTCAGGTGAATGGGAAAAGCTGTCATTTTTATTGCTAAAAAAAGGGTGTATACCAATACCAAACAGTTGTTGTGCTCATTCCCGTCAAAAACGGACACAACAACATACTTTTTGACTCAACCCTTGGTTCAATCAGTTGAGTTGGAGAAACACAGAATCCATCACCTACTTGACAGTACAGTACGGACTCGCATCACCTGGATAAGTGATCCGAATCACAAGAATGTATCGTTAAATACATTTTCCCTAAATAATAATGTGTTTGTTAGTGGATGCCTTGGTGGTTTGGGACAATTATAATGAAAAGCTTAAGAATGTGCGGAGCGAAAGCCTGGATCTCAGGCTAATATTGATGGTATTTCGGTAAATCTACAATGCCCAGGCCCCGTAAACGTTTTGCTCAGCATTGGCTCAAAAGTCAGGCTGTGCTTCGGCAGATTATTGCTGCAGCCAAGATACAAGGATGCGATCGCATCCTTGAAATCGGTCCGGGCAGAGGGGTCTTAACCCGCGAACTGCTGGCCCAAGCTCAGTCCGTGGTTTCCGTTGAGCTAGATCGAGACCTATGCAAATCCCTGCGTCACACCTTTAATGACCAGGAAAATTTCACATTACTGGAATTGGACTTTCTGAATCTGGATGTGGCGGCAGAACTCACAGAGCCGCTCCCGAATAAAGTCGTTGCCAATATTCCCTACAACATTACGAGTCCGATTCTAAGTAAGCTGCTGGGCCGTATTGATGCACCAGCGCAGCCCGTTTATGAAACGGTGGTATTGCTGATCCAAAAAGAGGTGGCGGATCGGTTGGTGGCCGAACCGGGTTCAAAGATATTTAATGGATTGTCGGTGCGATCGCAATATCTAGCGGACTGCGAATTAATATGTCCAGTCCCCGCCTCTGCCTTTAAGCCTGCCCCTAAAGTGGAGTCGGCTGTAGTGCGACTAACCCCTCGCCCCTATCCCCAACCTGTGCAAAATCCGCAATGGCTTTCAACCTTACTAAAGGTAGGATTTAGCAGTCGTCGCAAGATGCTGCGCAATAATCTGAAATCACTAGTGGATCGGGACCAGTTATCAGAGTGCTTGAATACCCTCAATATCAGTCTCCAGGCTCGTGCAGAAGACCTGAGTGTGACCCAGTGGATTGCCTTAAGTGATTCTGTGCATCCAAGCCAGGTATAGACGAGGTAGAGTGTTGATTGCACTGGTTCATCCGGCCTCTAACTTATGATGCACGCTTATACCCTGAAGGCTCCCGCCAAGATCAATCTATTGTTGGAAATTATTGGTGATCGACCGGATGGGTTCCATGAATTGGTGATGGTGATGCAGAGCGTTAACTTGGCGGATATCGTTGAGTTACAGCCCCTGAGTGGCGATCGGATTGAGCTGTTTTGCAATCATCCTCAAGTGCCTTGCGACCAGTCGAACTTGGCCCATCGGGCCGCGAGGCTGATGCAGGAACAGTTCCCAGGCAAAGGCGGTGTCGCCATTACGATTGATAAAAAAATTCCCATTGGTGCGGGGCTGGCGGGAGGGTCTGCAGATGCGGCAGCCGTGTTAGTGGGGTTGGATCTGATGTGGGGGTTGGGATTAACCCAAGCTGAACTCCATACCTATGCGGCCAAGTTGGGGTCTGATATTCCCTTTTGTGTGTCGGGGGGAACGGCCTTGGCCTTAGGGCGAGGGGAAGAACTGACGCCACTTCCTGACTTGGATCAGCTCTATGCAGTGTTGGCCAAGTATCGAAGTTTGTCCGTTGCCACGCCTTGGGCCTATAAGACCTATCGGCAACAATTTAGTGAGTCCTATGCTCGTGATCCAGAAGCGCTAGAAAAGCGGCGACGTGAAGGACATTCGGTGGAACTGTTGGCCGCGATTTCCCATCGCGATTCCCAAAAAGTGCCTCAATATCTATATAACGATTTGGAGAAAGTGGTTCTGCCTGAACATCCTCAGGTGCAGGAAATTCGTGACTTATTCCAATCTTTTGGAGCCTTGGGAACGATGATGTCAGGGTCAGGACCAACGGTGTTTGGGTTAGCGGATTCGCGTTCCAAGGCCGAGTTAATGGCGACCCAGTTACAAACGGCTCTTCCAGATCCAGATTTAGAAATTCTGGTAACTAAATTTTGTAGTAGTGGCATTCAATTGTTGTCTTAGTAAAAAGGGCATTCAACCCGAAAGAATTGAGTTCGCTGGTTTGCTAAGAGGATTATTCGTGCTGCATGTCGGTCTATTAACGGTTGAGCAGCGATGAACCCTGATCTTGATATTGTGTAGGGTACGTTAATGCGACTCTACGGTATGACTCCAGATTCTGACCCGCAAGCCTTACCCCACCATATTTCTCAACTCCGCTGTGGTTTGGGCTGGGATGCCCAGTTGGACTCCGCACTGGATTTAGATCTGACGGTTTTGGCTCTGGGGGCGGATGGGACGTTAGTGGACGGAAAAAGGGGCATGATTTATGCGGGGCGTCCTCGCCATCCGTCTGGCGCGATTAAGTTGCTTGCTGATAACTTGACGGGTGAGGGGGAAGGGGATGATGAGGAGCTGTTAGTTTATCTGCTGATGTTACCGACAGATATCGCCAAGCTGGTGTTTGTGGTTTCGATTGATTGTGGGGAAACCCAAAAGCAAGATTTTAGTCAAACTGAAAATGCGTTTTGGCGAATTTTGAATGATGCCAACCAAGAGGTGTTGTTGCAGTGTTCTTTGTCTAATGCTCAATGGCAGGGCGTGACGATGCTGCTGGTGGCATCGCTAGAACGTGTGGATACTCAATGGCAGATCGTTCCCTGTGTAGAACCTGCTCCACAGAAAAATCGTAATGAGTTGCTGCATCATTATCTTGCAGAATGAATAAAAATGGCTGGGGTTGTTCACTATCTCGTATGTTGATAGATCTCAGAGTCGGCTGTCGGGTGAAGTTAGGATATGGATACACCTTCGGCCTGTAAGGGAGAGTGCAGTTGTGCGGACACTAACCAAATGGTCAGTTGCAGACTATCAGCATATGCGCAAGCTAGGCATTCTCGATCAGCGGCGCTGTGAGCTGATTAATGGAGAGATTTGGGATATGGTTCCCGAAGGTGAATTTCATCGATTTGTTAATCATCGTGGGGGCAACTATTTACGCGAGATGATGAAGGGAGAAGCAGAAGTGTTTGAGGCCCATCCCGTCACGCTAGCGGAGTCTGAGCCAGAGCCAGACATTGCAGTTGTTCGTCTACCCGATACTCTTTATCTACAGCATCATCCCTATCCAGAAGATATTTATTGGTTGGTGGAGGTTGCAGATTCTACTCTGGCTTACGATTTGAACACTAAACGAAAGCTCTATGCGGAAGCAGGTATTGCGGAGTATTGGGTCATTGATGTGACTGGAAGGGAAATGACAATGTTTAGAGACTTATGGGATGGTGATTATTCGACTCAAAATGTAGCGAGTGACGGAATCGTCTGTCCTGTTGCTTTTCCTGATATATCAATAGAGGTTCGACAATTGGTGAGTATTCCAGAGTGATAATTGAATGTTTGAGTGAGTGATTTACATAAAATATTGCTCAATCACTTCAATTGCCATTGCTAGGCCATCTTCTTGCTGAATTTGTTGACTGAGGTCTTGGGCTTTATGCTGCATTGATGGAGTGTTAATAATAGCCTGAATCCTGGTAGCTAAAGTTTCAGCCGTTAACTCAGCAAAAGGAAGCGGTGCAGTTCCAACCCCTAACTGTTCTAGTCGTTTACCCCAAGCAGGCTGATCGGCAAAAAACGGCACAACAATAGAAGGCGTTCCAGCTCTCAGTGTGGCAGCAGTGGTACCCGATCCACCATGGTGGATGGCGGCAGTCACCTGGGGTAGAAGCCAATCATGAGGTACTTCCTGAGTCACATAGAGAAAATCAGGCACTTCTGTGGTTTTAAATCCGCCCCATCCCGTGCAGAAAATAGCACGCTGTCCAGTTTCACGAAGAGCAGTAACAATAGCGTCAACAATCATTTCAGGATTGCAGGCCATCATGCTGCCAAAGCCAATGTAAAAGGGTTTTGGCTCAGCTTGGAGAAATGCGTTCAGCTTAGAAGAGGGCGTGTAGGGAGTTGAATTATCGAGAAATAAATAACTGCCCTGATGCACATGAGATGGCCAATCCGGCGGCGGTGGTAAGACTGCCTCGCTGTAACAGTTGAGAACAGGGAGTGGTGATAGGTGGGGTGGGTGGGAGCGACGATAACGTGCTCCCATTCGTGAGAGAGGAGGTAACTGCAGTACCTCTTGTCTAAACCGATTCATTAACGGTTGGCTTTTTTGCCAAGAGAGAAACTCTACCAATCGAAACGTAAAGACGTTGAAGTAACCGGCTAATTTCCCTTGGGCAGAATCAGCGAATTTGAGAAATGGATAAGAACGAGTGGCGGTAACGGGGACAGGCGTGACCAGAATCGCTGGAATATTGAGCGCTTCAGTTAGGTGATATCCCCATGCAGCTAAGGGCGCAAAAATTAGTAAGTCACTCCCCTGGCAAGCTTTCCAAGCATCCAACCGTTGTTGCCATCGCAAATCATCATCTATTAACGAGACATTGGTATTGCCCTGGAGAAAGGCTAGCCCAGCAGGTGAGGATAGAATTTGCTGAAAGTCACCTGCAATGGGCGCAAAGGCAATACCCAGCTCTTGGACAAAATCGGCAAAGTTGATGCTGGCCGCTAACGTTACCGAATAACCTTTGGCCATCAGACCTAGGGCTAAGGCACAAAAAGGCTGAATATCTCCTCGGGAGCCGATCGTCAAGATAGTGATTTTTGTCATGAGAGTAGGGTCTCATGCAAAACCTGTTGGTGGCTCAGGGCTTGCTGGGTGCGATTTGCAATCTCATTCCTCGACAAGGCAGTTCCTTTTTGAAAATGCTCCAGCCAGCTTTGGCAAATCACCTCTGGGTCATCAGGGATTTGATCTAAATCCCAGCCGGGACACTGTTGAGCCTGCATAAATTGACGCACTTTGGGGTCGTAGCTGAGGGCAAAACAGCGGCTACCCTCGGCAGCAGCCATAATTAGTCCATGCAAGCGCATAGCAATGGTCATTTCGACGGTTTGGAACACCCCCTTCAGATCGCTAGGATTGGTCAGACGAATGAGTGAACTATGGTCAGGGATTTGGCCGTGGATAGATTGGGCAATCTCCAAATCCTGGGTGGCTTGAAACGGGACAATCAGGATATGGGCTTGGGTTTGGGCCTGGAACTTGAGCAGGGCTGTGGTCAGGTTTTGCAAATGAGGGGGAGTAAGTTGAGGATGTGACCTTAACACCAATGCAACCTTTGGCGATGGCAGTTTATCCACCCACCCCACGGGCTTTGCCGCCAAGTTCCAGACTGGATCAGGAGCAATTTGGTAGGGAATCCCCCAGTCCTCGATATATTTTGCTGAAGCTGGGTCGCGCACGCTGACGGCAGAGCAGTTGCGAAATGCCCGTCGAGCCAAGATTTGAGTACTTTTGCGTTTGAGAGGACCAATCCCCTGAGCCCAAGCAATGGTTTTTAAGCCTAGTCCTTGGGCCAATCCCATTAGGCCAATATAATAGACCGGGCTGAGGGCACTGGTAGCATCTTGGATTAGGCTACCGCCGCCCCAAATAAAGGCTTGAGACTGTTGGATGGCCTGAAACACGCGGATCGAATTGTTGCGATCGCAAGTCTCCACCTGATACTGTCGCGCTGTCTGCTTGGGATTCGAAGACAAAACTAGGGGTGACACTTCTTCCGGCAACATTTGCAGTAGGGTCGCAAGCAAGGCTTCATCGCCGCCATTGCCGAAACCATAGTAGCCACTTAAAATCGCCCGCATCGGTTTCAGACCTCTCCCAATCCAATCTTCTGTAAGATTATCCTAGACCGCCCCTTATTCATGTATCGGTTATGCACGCCCTCTCAATTCCCACCTGGATTATTCACGTCTCCAGCGTGATCGAGTGGATCATGGCCATTTGGCTGATCTGGACCTATAGCGAAGTTAGTCAAAACCCGACATGGCGGTGGTTTTCTCTCGCGATGTTGCCCGCCTTGGTGGGAGCCATGTGTGCCTGCACTTGGCATTTCTTTGATAATCCTGTCGAGCTGGAGTGGCTCGTGACCCTGCAAGCGTCTATGACCGTTCTCGGCAATACGACCCTCTGTGGTGTAGCGGCCCTGCTCTGGTCCCAACGCCAACCCAATCCCGATGCTTAACCTGCTCAACCATGGCTACTAAAGACGCACTATTTGCTATTTCCCTCATCCCTTATCTGGGGTTTCTGTGGTTTTTGACCCGCTCGGGGCAGGCTCCTCGACTGGCTCTAATTGGGTTTTACCTAACCCTGCTGTTTATTGCAGTAACCGCCCCTGCTGGCATTTATGCCCTTAAGGTTTATGGGGTTTCATTAGCCAATCTTGACTGGCTCCACGGCTCAGCTGAAGTCTTTTTGACCCTGTCTAATATTGTGATTGTGCTGGGGTTTCGTCAGGCGATTCTGCAAGCCCAACAAGAAGCCGATTAAAGGGTTTTTAAATATTCCAGCAGGTCAGCCATCTCTTGAGGGTTGGCTTGAAACTTGGGCATCGGTGGTGTTTTGCCGCTGGTGATTTGATAAATCAAACCTACCTGGGACCGATGGGTGGTGACCCGGCGCAAACTGGGGCCGACCTTGCCGTCTCCAGATGTGCCATGACAGCCAGAGCAATTGAGTTGAAAAATAGCATTGCCTTGAGCAACGGTGCCTTCATGGTGCAAGACATCTTGCACATAGGGATCAGACAAACGAGCTTGATAAACCACACCGATGATCACTGCGATCACGAGGAGCCAGCCAAGAACGACCAAGAGTGCTTTTTGAATACTGAGGCCGGGATTTAGAGTTTGATCTGATTTGAGTGCAGGGTCTTCCAAAAGGGTTGTGAAGGGGATTACGGCTTAATCTTAAGGTTTTTTGTAAGAATGGATAACATATCTTAATATAACCTTCAGCATTACTCCCTGTCATTGATTGATGATTTGCCGCATATAATCTCCCCATACAGCAGCGGCTTGGGCACTACTGCCAGATGTAGGGCTATTATCGTCATTGCCGAGCCAAATTCCTGTCAATAAGTTGCGGCGAGGCACGTAACCCACAAACCATAAATCTCGACCTAAATTAGTGGTACCTGTTTTTCCCGCAGCCCCAGAGGCAACCGCAGCGCCTCGCCCTGTGCCGGATTGAACCACTTGGCGCATCATATCTTGCATCACCACAGCAACCCCAGGATCGAGCACTTGAGTGCTGGCATTTTGGGTGCCGTCATAAATGACTCGGCAGGTAGAAATAGAACGGGAATCTTTGCAATCTCCGGCATCGAGTACCTGGCGGATGGCTCGGGGGGTATGGCGACGACCCCGATTGGCCACAATAGCAAAAGCCCGCGTCAGCTCCAAGGGCGTTACTTCACTTTGCCCTAGTACTAAGGCTGGCACCGCCTGCAAGGGAGAGGTAATTCCCAATTGGCGAGCGGTTTGGACCACTCGGGGAATACCAACATCTTGGGCGACACGCAAAGCCACAACATTTTCGGATAGGGCAAATCCTCGAAACATATCAATATTGCCGCTGCCGCCATTCTGGCAGCCGGTAAAGGTTTGTCCCTGCCAAGTCAACGGAGAGCAGGAATAGGTTTTATTAGGGGAGATATTGGCATCTACGGCTGCCGTATAGCCGAATAGTTTAAAAGTCGAGCCGGGTTGTCGCTGGGCTTGGGTGACGCGGTTAAACTGACTTTTACTAAAGTCGGTGCCGCCCACTAATGCAATAATTTCCCCCGCTTCATAATCCACGGTGAGTAACGCCCCTTGGGAATAGCCAAAGGTTGATCCAGAGGTGGCGACGGCATTGGACAGGGTTTGTTCTGCCGTGTTTTGAACCGCCAGATCTAAGTTAGTCGTGACAATAAAATTGCCTTCTTGAGCCAGACTGGCCCCTAATAATTCCTCTAGCTCGTCAAAGACATAGCTGTAATAGTAAGGGGCCTTGACGCTTTGCAGTTCTTCCCGAGCTTTGGGGCTAATTTCAATGCGAGAACGACGGGCGCGATTAGCTTCTTCTTGGCTAATTCGACCTTGCTGAGCCATGCGGGTAATGACTCGATTGCGAAATTCTAGGGCCGCATTGTAGTCCTGGACAGGGTTAAACGCATTAGGGGCAGGTAAAATGCCCACGAGGGTGGCAGATTCGGCAATGCTTAAGTCTTTGGCAGACTTATCAAAATAAAAGCGAGCTGCATCTTCAAACCCATTGGCATAGATGCCTAAATAGACCTTATTTAAGTAGGTCAGCAATAAGAAGTCTTTGCTGTAGTAGGTCTCTAATTTAAGCGCAACGACGGCCTCGCGGAATTTGCGGTCTAGGGTATCTTCACTGCCGACGTAGCTACGAAAAACGCTGCGAGCAAGCTGTTGGGTAATCGTACTGGCCCCTTCCCTAACACTGCCCCCAGCCACGTTAGTAATCACTGCCCGGACAATCCCAATCGGGTCGACGCCCATATGCCAATAGAAGCGACTGTCCTCAGAGGCTAGTAAGGCATTCACAATATGGGGGGAAAAATCATCCAGACTTTTCAACTCCCCATGAACCGTATCCCGACGGCGTGCCAAAGGCGTTTGGTCTCGGGATAGAACGACGATAGGCCCTTGGTTAGTGGTGGGTAAGGGACGAACCGTGAATTTCTGCCATTCTGCCGCGACCACGAGGAGGGTTAAGCCCACGACGCCTGCAGTGCCATAGAGAAGATAGCGCATCCCTCGCACGTACCAGGGCGGTGGATCGATATATTCGACACTGACCGCAGCTTCTAGAGCGGCGGGGCCGAGGGTGAGGACATCTTTATGGCGCAAGGCATGGGAGTCTACTCGACGTTTGCGGCGGAAAATGCCGTTGGTGGATTGCTCATCCCGAATCAAAAAGGTGCGGCGTTTGCCATCCCGCTGAATCGAGGCATGTACCTGGCTGACAATGGGATTGCGAATCACAATGTCACAGGTGCGGGCACTGCGGCCAATAATATAGCGATCGCTAATCAGGGGATAGCTTTGGGGTTCCCCTTCACCGGAATTAATTTTTAGCTCTGGCACCCGAGCATTCCGCTTCAGGGTAAGCTTTGACAGATCTGCTTTCGCTTGAATGGTACGAACCACCTGCGTCACATTCCCTAGAAAGGTTTTTGACGGAGAAGGTTTAGGAGATGTCATGGGCAAATCTCAATCGTCAGGTTGATGGCTCGGTGAGTACCAATGCGTCGTACAGGGGGGCGTCAGGTTCGATCGTATAAGCTGTGCTTGGCCCAGCGGGCTATTTCTCTATCCTACTGGGCGGATGCCGAAAGCTGCTGTGATGGACTGAATTGCTGTTGAACTCTCGTCTCTCCTATTTAGCACTTTTCCCCCATATCCGGGTGTATCGACGATCATTGACCTTCGCTTTGATCTGTACGGTGGTCTATGTACTGTCCATGCCGATGATTGCCGTCCTGATTGGTCAGGCCGCCCAGTATGTGGGGGACCAAAACCTCCAGGCCCTCCTTTATTTACCGGGTGTCGTTGGCTTGTTTTTTGTGATTCGGGGTGGGTTTGAATATGGCCAAGATGTGTTGATGGCTCAAGTCGCCTTTGATATCACCTTGAATCTTCGTCGCCGCGTTTATACCAAGCTTCAGCAACAAGAACTGCCCTATTTTCAGCAGGCTGCTACAGGCGATTTAGTCTATCGGATGACGGAAGATATTGATCGCATTGGTGAGATTCTCAACCAGTTGTTTCATCAATCTGTGCCCTGTGCCCTACAGCTAGTGGCGATTCTGGCCTATATGATTTATCTCAACTGGACCTTGACTGTTGCCGCTTTGATCTTAGCGCCATTGGTGGGCTGGGTGATTGGCTGGTTTGGTGAGCGCCTGTTAGCGTTTGCTCGTAGAAGTCAGACCCAAGTGGCCAGCTTGGCTAGTCTCCTGACGGAAACCCTCAGGGGTATGGCAGTAGTCAAAGCCTATGGCGCTGAAGACTATGAGATGGAGCGGTTTATGCAGGTGGCTCGGCAAAGCCGTCAGGCCACCTTCGCCGTCGAGCGGATTAAGGCGATTCAATATCCGATTGTGGGCATTATTGAAGCGATCGCAGTCTCGCTACTTTTTCTCATAGGCGGCTGGCAAATCAGTTTGGGACAGCTGACCCCCAGCCAATTTATTAGCTTTGTGGCGGCGGCGGTTTTACTGATTGATCCAATCAACCTGATCACCGAAAACTACAACAAGTTCAAGCAGGGACAGGCTTCTATTGATCGTATCCAGGCTCTCCTCGATCTGCCGTCTTATCCTGAGCCTCAGAATGTAAAGCCGTTGCCCCGGATTAAAGGGGCAGTGGAATTCCGGCATGTTTCTTTTGCCTATCATCCTCAGCAACCGGTGTTAGAGAACCTGAGTTTTCAGGTGCAACCCGGAGAGACCGTGGCCCTGATTGGTCCATCCGGTGCAGGGAAATCCACCTTGGCGCATCTGTTGTTGCGCCTGTATCAGCCGACGGCAGGTCAAATTTTGATAGATGGGATTGATCTACAATCCATCTCTCGCCAGAGCTGGTATCAACAGATTGGTATCGTGCCGCAGCACACCTATTTATTCTCAGGTACGATCGGCCAAAATATCGCCTATGGCCAGGTTGACTTTGACTTCGCCCAGGTCCAGAAAGCCTCTGATATCGCCAATGCTACCGAATTTATTCAGCAGCTTCCTCAAGGCTTTCATACCTATTTAGGGGAACAAGGCACCACCCTCTCAGGGGGACAGCGTCAGCGCATTGCGATCGCCCGAGCAGTCTTTCGTAATCCCCGTATTTTGGTATTGGATGAGGCCACATCTGCCTTGGACACAGAATCGGAAGCATTGGTTCAGGCCGCCTTGGAGAATCTGATGGGCGGGCCTGCCTCAGGTCAGTGCACCGTTATCCTGATTGCCCATCGTCTGACAACCGTTCTGAACGCGGATCGAATTTTTGTAGTTGAAAAAGGCCAAATTGTCGAATCTGGAACCCA
The DNA here is from genome assembly GCF_000018105.1 of Acaryochloris marina MBIC11017. Taxonomy (GTDB): domain Bacteria; phylum Cyanobacteriota; class Cyanobacteriia; order Thermosynechococcales; family Thermosynechococcaceae; genus Acaryochloris; species Acaryochloris marina. The sequence goes on along the minus strand of NC_009925.1, from coordinate 1,731,164 downwards.
TCAACAGCTGATGGCGAATGGTTTGACTCGCTATGCCAGTCTTTATGCCAAACAGTTGAAGTAATCAAGGCGTAGGGGTGACGGGGGCATTTTCGCCGGAGACTCAGTTTTTAGGTGTGATGTCTTTCTTTGACTCGCTGTCGAACTAAGACGGCTGGTCTTTTGACGCCATAAAAGGATTTGACGAGAATACCGAGTTGTCTTTATCTGCGAAAAAATAGGATTTGTTTTGAAAGTTAACCTCCTTTGGTGTTCTCCCCAGGCATTACAGTCTTCTGGTGCCATGATCCTCGCTATTCTTCTAGGAATAGAGCCCTGCATGGCAGAAGATTTCAAAGTACAGCAGCCCCAACTGCTAGAAGTTTCAGAGCTGTTTTCTCTCAAGGGTTCTGAAGCGCAACTCGTTGTTTTAGACTCTGATCTCCAAAACGAGGTTTCTGATGATCCACAAACGGGTGTTAAGTCGAGCCTCCAGACCATGGCTGAACTAAAACCGAAATCGGTTGATCATCCTCAAGATTGGGGTGTTATTGCCTCAGGGGATGCCCCCCTACATATTGCCGATCGCCTGGAGAGTGACTCAGCTGAAGAAGAACCGTCTGCTGAGAAGGATGATAAGTCGGAACCGGCAGAATCCTCAGATAACCTGTGGCGTTCAGGGCGTCCCGACGGCCATGCACCGATTGGTGTCATGGGCGATCATACCCATGGAGCGGGCGAAGTGATGTTTTCCTACCGCTTTATGCGGATGGATATGGCGGGCAATCGAGATGGCACAACTGATTTGACGCCTGCTCAAGTATTGCAACAGTTTCCAGTTACCCCCACCGAAATGACGACGGACATGCACATGTTTGGAGCCATGTATGCCCCTACTGATGAACTCACTCTGAGTGTGATGGCTCCCTATATCTTCAAAAGTATGGAACATGTCACCCGTATGGGGACACGGTTTACCACTCAGTCCGATGGTTTTGGGGATATTCAGTTGATGGGGCTGTACAAAATTCTCGATCAAGATCGGCAGCGGATTCACTTCAACGCGGGGATCAGCTTCCCAACTGGATCGACTAACCGCAGAGACGATACCCCTGCAGGTCCAAATCAAGTCCTTCCCTATCCCATGCAGTTGGGATCAGGCACTTTTGATTTACACCCTGGGATCACCTATTTAGGCCAATCCGATCATTGGTCCTGGGGCGGACAGGCCTTAGGCACCATTCGTCTAGGAACGAACGGGAATAGCTATCGGCTTGGCAACCGCTTCAATCTAACAGGATGGGGAGCCCGCCGTTGGAATAACTGGTTTAGTACCTCGATACGGTTGAAAGGGGCGACCTGGGGCAATATTATAGGTGCCGATCCTCGCCTGAATCCGGCGATTATCCCGACCGCCAACCCCAATCTCCGAGGAGGAACCCGTTTGGATGTGGGCTTGGGACTTAACTTTCTCGTCAATCAGGGAGTCTTGGCAGGCCATCGGTTAGCCGTAGAGTTTGCCCTGCCGGTTTATCAGTCCCTGGATGGCCCCCAATTAGAAACAGATTGGGTGTTAACCCTGGGTTGGCAGAAAGCATTTTAGTCCCCTCCGTTCAGATGGAGAGGCAGGTCGGCGCAGTCTTTTTGTGTCTGTTTTGTAAAGAGAGATACGTTTCTTTATCTTTCTTATTAAGAGAATGGAGAAATGAATGACTTTCTTCGCATAACTACGTTACCGTCTTAACGGAGCGGCGGTATTCCTTGCCCAATATTGCGGTTAAGTCTTTACTACTACGCCTTTTACCAAGATTTAAAGAAGGGCTTAGTTCAGGGCTGGAATAGAAAAGGGGTTGGATGTTAGTTCTTCGAAACTAGCGTTAATCCTTTAGGCTGCAGGCCCCTTGATGCCTCTACAAAATTTTACATATCAAGACTTGACGCCTTTTGAGTCTTCTTAGAAACTAATTTCAAGTAGTTACTCTCTCGATCAAGAACTTTTGTTATAATTTGTCCTAAATTGATAACGGTTCATTAAGACAACTTATATAGGTTCGATGCTGGAGTGCATTGGATCTTCCCCAGCTCCTCTAGTCTTCGGTGGTTTATAAAGCATGGAAACCCTTGAGTTTGTCATTTACCCAGATGGTCGGGTGCAAGAAATGGTGACCGGTATTGTTGGTGCGTCCTGTGCAGAAGTGACTGCCGCTATCGAAGCCCAACTTGGCAAAGTGGTGAGCCATCAACCCACCTCAGAATTTTTTACTCAACCAGATACCTTGCAGCAGACTGCTGTCAATCAAGTTGGCCATAGCCAATGGTAAATCCTGGGTTTTAGGCTCAAGTTTCCTCTCCCAATTGTTCATATCACTCACAAAAATTAAGTCACTATGTCTCATTTCAGCCAAATCAAAACTCAAATTCGTAATCTGCCTGCATTGCAGTCAGCTTTAAACGATCTCGGTTTAGACTGGAAAGCTGGCCCTCAGCCCATTAGAGGCTACAAAGGCAAGACCCAATCTGCTGAGTTGGTGATTGAACAAGACAACGGTTATGACATTGGCTTCAGCAAATCAGACGAAGCGTATGAGCTTGTTGCTGACATGGACTTTTGGCAGCAGGCTTGGTCCGTTGATCGCTTCTTAGAGCAAGTGACTCAGCGCTATGCATACCACACTGTGATTAATACCACTGCTCAGCAAGGCTTCCAGGTCGCCGAGCAAGTCAATAATGAAGATGGCTCCATTCGTCTAGTGGTTCAGCGCTGGAATGCGTGATGACTGATTTAAAAAATGCTGGCGTCCCCGACGGGACGCCAAAATCTACTCAACCTGCTTCCTCACGCTCAGGCCTAGAGCCTGAACTGGGGGGTGGGTTTCGTACTGAAAATGAGCGTACTGGTCTAGAACCTGAGCTGGGCGGTGTGATTCGCCAGAAAGGGGTTTATGTTGATGAACCCACCTGTATTGGCTGTAAGCATTGTGCCCATGTCGCTCGAAACACGTTTTATATCGAGCCAGGGTATGGGCGGTCACGGGTGTTTCGACAGGATGGCGATGCGTTTGAGATTGTCCAAGAAGCGATTGATACTTGCCCTGTAGATTGTATTCATTGGGTCGATTATACGCAGCTGCAGCAGCTAGAAGCCGATCGGAAATATCAGCAGGTGAATATTCTCGGCTCCCAAATTCCGGCTACCTATACTAAACGGGTGGTACCCAAAAAAGCAGGACGCAAACCTCGTCCAATTTCCTTGGATGAGTCGGGGCCAGGTCTCTGAGTCCTTCCGTTCGTTTCTAATGGCTGCTCTCATTGTTTTCATCTTTAATTAGTCGTTACGAGCGATTTGGTATCCATCTGGGCTTAGAGCGGATTCAGTATCTGCTTGATCAAATTGGCCAACCTCACCTGCAGGTGCCGATCATTCATGTGGCAGGTACGAATGGCAAGGGGTCTGTTTGTGCCTATCTGTCGTCCGTCTTAACAGCGGCTGGGTATCGAGTCGGCCGCTATACCTCTCCCCATTTGGTGGACTGGACTGAACGAATTTGTATTAATAATCAGCCCATTGAGACTTCAGCTCTGACGCAGCTTCTAGTGGATTTAGAGGCGGAGCTGGCCTCGATTGCCTTGCCGTCCCCTCTCACCCAATTTGAGGTGATTACTGCCCTGGCTTGGCAGTATTTTGCTCAGCAGCAGGTGGATCTGGCGGTGATTGAAGTGGGCCTGGGGGGACGGTTAGATGCGACGAATGTTTGTGAGCAGCCCTTAGTCAGCGTGATTACCTCATTAAGTCGCGAACATTGGCAGCGCTTGGGACCGACTCTGGCCGATATCGCTGGGGAAAAGGCAGGGGTTTTGAAGCCTCAGCGGCCTGCTGTAGTGGGTCTCCTACCCCCCGAAGCTGCAGCAGTAGTCCAAGCCAAAATTCAAAAACTCAATTGTCCGGCGATCTGGCCTCAACCGGCTCGGCGAGTTGAAGCTCCCCATGCCACTCCTGATACGTTGCCTTGGGCAGAATCGGCGGGTGTGAGATTCCCTCTCAGCTTGCCGGGGGAGATTCAATTGACGAATACGGCGGTTGCGATCGCAACCCTCAAACAACTTCAACTCCAAGGCTGGCAAATTTCAGATGAAGCCATTATCACCGGGATGGCGAATACCCGTTGGCCGGGACGGCTGCAGTGGGTTAACTGGCAACAACATCCATTACTGATTGATGGTGCCCATAATGTTGCAGCAGCCCGAGGCTTACGACAGTATGTGGACAGCCAGCAACCGTCTCAGGTCCATTGGCTCATGGGTATGTTATCCACTAAGGATCACCAAGATATTCTGGAGATTCTTCTACAGCCAGGGGATACCCTATCTCTCGTTCCAGTTCCCGGCCACAGTAGCGCTGAACCCCAAGCCTTAGCAGAACTAGCGAAGACGGTTTGTCCTGGGCTGGCGCGTTGTCAGTGCTTTACCAGCCTAGAAAAAGCATTGAAGGATGCCTTTCGACCTGAGTCTCAGACATCCTCTATGCATGTGTTATGTGGTTCGTTATATCTCGTAGGTCACTATCTTCAGACCTATGCCCCCACGGTTTGATTCCAAGCTTTCTCGGCATCGGTGATGGCTTGATCCACCGACTTCTTATCGAGCATGGCCTGCTGCAGATTCTCATAGAGGATTTTCTGCAGTTTTTTGATGTCCTTCATGGCCGGAATCAATATCTCAGCATCTTCCATTTGTTGGGCGCTGACGACCCGAGCTTGGGAGATATCATCGCCGTCTTTGACTTCGCTGAAATAGGGATTTGCTAGAGACTCTGTGGTAGAAGGCAGAACATCAGCTTCTTTAGCAAAGGTGAGCTGATTCTCAGGGTTGGTGACAAACAGGGCGAATTTAAGGGCTGCTTCTGCTTTATCCGTATCTTTAGGGATGATCAGGTTCATGACCGCCACATTTTTTTTGCCCGTGGGGCCTGTAATTTGAGGGGCCGCAACAGAGTTTTTGGCAATGTCAGGGGCATTGGTTTTAACACTATTCAAAAATTGAGGGCTGGAAGATAGCAAGGCCACTTCCCCTGATTGATATAAATCAACGGCTCGCTTGTGTCCTTCGGTCAGTACTGCGGGGGGGATTAATTTTTGCTTGTAGAGATCCACCCAATATTGGAAGGCGGCTTTCCCCTCCGGGGAGTTAAAGGCGGCCTTACCTGCGGGATCCACTAGCTTGACCCCCATTTGGACAAAGGATTCCATTAACTCTCCAGAATCCGTGGGCACTGTGGTTACAAAGAAGGCATATTTCCCCGTTTTATCTTTGATTTTCTTAGCTGCAGCTGCCAATTCTGCATAGGTCTTAGGAGGCTCTGAGATGCCAGCTTCATCAAAAATTCCTTTGTTGTAAATGGCGATCCGGGCCGTTAAGTACCAGGGGATGCCAAAGGTTTTGCCGTTCAAGGAACTGGCATCCCAAATATTAGAGAGATAGCGATCGCGATCGGCTTGGCCGATGGCTTCATCTAAGTCCAACCAACTCCCTTTACTGGCTAGCTGAGAGGCAAAGTCAGGATTGAGATTGACGACATCAGGAGCCGTTTTCGCAGCGACAGCCGCAAGAATTTTACTCTGCATGGCCGACCAGGGCACATCCGTCCACTTCACCTTGATCTCTGGATTCTCTTTTTCAAACTGGTCAATAACCTGCTCAAAATAGGTGTCGAATTTGGGCGAGAGCTGCATCGTCCAAAAATCCAGGGTATTGCCATTACTTTGGGAGGCTGGTGTGCAGCTAATTAACCAACTCAGGAATATCCCGAGTAAGGTTAAGAGGCCAAAGCGTTGCCAAGTTTTTCGTTGAATCATGGGTTATGCGATCGCTTGTCAGAAAATATTGAGTAACAGTTTACGCTGATCCGAATCCTTTTCTCGTGACTTTGTTCCGATACCTCATTCGCTGCTGCATAGATTAACGGTCGATCTAGGATAAAAATGAGCCCCAATTGTCGATGGGTAGAACTTGGCTAAGTCTAGTGAAGTACAGCATTAAGGGCACCGTCCTGCGCTATGCTGGCTAGTACTGGGTCAATCATAAATTCATATTTCTGAATTTATATTTTGTTGGTTATCCGAACCTTGTTAGCCATAAGGGGGGGCGATCCTTGGTTTCACGCCAAAACGAGCCTCAGTTCGCTTTTTTCTGCTGTTAACTTTCCCTACTAGTGTCAGGCCGTTGTCCCTAATCTAAGCAAGATTCAGCAAGCTGTTGGTGTGAGTAATTTAGACTCTTTGTTGCAGACTCTGTTAACGGACTTACCAGATCTGCATCCACAGATGTATTTTAAGTCGTCTCTCAATGCTCTCTGTCGGGCCATTGAAGATGTTGTGCTGGCGGGAAATGAAGCCCCCCTCGTCATTGCTAGTTTTCAACAGGAGCGCTTTTATCGCCAAGAAACCCGTCGATATCAGCGTATTGCTCAAAAGACAGACCATGTCTATGTTCTGGCAGCCCCTGAACCGGAATCCAGTTTTGCGATCGCATCCGATCAATACGAAACCATTCCCCTCGATCTTGAGGATAGTCTGGCCAACGAAAAACATTTGATTATCGTGGGTCAAGACTACACGGCCTGCTTGGCCTGCCAAGAACAGAAGAAAGTACTCACGTCCGTCGAACAGTCTCAACGGTACGAAGGCATTTGGACCTTTGAACGAGACGTGTGCCTGCATGCCGCCAGCCTTCTGTTGGATCGGATTGCCCAATATCGTCCTGAGCTGGCGTCTAAAGTCAAAAAGGCCAAGAAGCAATACTGTTTAACTTCGACTTCTTCCATTCCCCCCTTGCCTGTCTTGCAATCTCGGGTGTTTGGCCAGCGATTGGTGACTTATTTACAGGCGAGTCAATACAAATTACTCAAAGCCTATCGAGCCCTATCGGCTAAAGAACGAAAAGAGCGGTTTGCCAATGCCATGACGGCTGCGATCCGCCAATCCCTTGACCCGAAAGAAGTGTTGGCGGTTGCCGTCAATGAGTTAGGTAAAGTATTCGAGCATTGTCGGTGTATTCTCTACTGTTGCGATCGCACCGATGAAGCCGTTGAAATTGAATATGAATTTGTGGCCCCAGGCTTGCCCTCCTTACAAGGAACCCCCTGGCCCATTAGCACCAACCCTCTCTTATCTGTTGCTCTAGCCCAAGAACGGGCCATTGCCATTGCCGATGTCTTTGAAGTTCAACACCTGCGCCAAGATAAAAAATTTGCAGCCAAGTTAGAACAATGGCAAATTCATTCCTGGTTGATTGCCCCGATTCGACATCAGGGAGAATTGTTGGGGGTCTTAGAGTTGCACCATGGTGGACCCCTGATTTATCAGTGGCATGAAAATGATATTGCCCTAGTCGAAGCCATTGCTGCCCAAGCCGGGGTTGCCCTCACCCAAGCTCAAGCCTATTCAGATTCTGAATCCCTTAACCGCAACTTGGCTGCTCTCGAACAAACCCGGAGTAATTTGATTGCCATTGTTGGCCATGAACTGCGGACTCCCCTGTCTACTATCCAGGTTTGTTTAGAAAGTTTGGATAGTGAACCGGATATTTCGCCAGTCTTTCGCCAAGCTCTCCTGAGCACGGCCCTAGAAGACTTAGGTCGTTTGCGGGATTTGATTCAAGATATTCTAATTCTCTCTCGGTTAGAGGGGGGACAAATCTATAACCAAATTGAGTCCATTGAATTTCAAGAAACCCTAGAGCTGGCCTTGAGTTCCATGCGATCGAGCAATAACAGTAAAGATTTACCCACCATCAGTGTGGAGGTTGATCCGCATCTACCCACCATTCAGGTCGATGCGGAAGGCCTAGAAGAAGTGCTTAATCGGATTCTGGATAATGCTTGTAAGTTCACAGGGGTGGATGGAGAAGTGACCATTCAAGCTCATATTGCCCCAGACGATGACTGTTTGGAAGTCATTGTCGCCGATACTGGGAGAGGCATTGAGCCGAGCCGATTGGAATCTATCTTTGATTCTTTCTATCAAGAAGAAGACTTTCTGCGGCGTAGTAAAGGCGGTACGGGCTTGGGATTAGCCATTTGCCGACAAGTGATTCAAGGGATGAATGGCAGAATCTGGGCGGAATCTGCCGGACGCGATCAAGGCAGCGCATTTCATTTCACGCTGCCCTTAGAGGCGCCTAGTGACTCCCAAGATCTAATGCCGGTTACCCAAACCAGTCACCCTTAGAGGGGCCGAGAATAACCCAAAGCATCCTTGACCTTCGTTAAGGTCTTGTTGGCAATCTCACTGGCTTGGTCTTTGCCCTGTTGGAGAACCCCCTCCAAATCTTGTTTATTCGTCATTAACGCTGTATAGCGGTCTTGGATGGGGCGCAGGCCCTCAATCATTACCTCAGTCAGCAGGGGCTTGAACTGTCCCCAGCCCATCTCTGCACATTCCTCTGCGACTGCCGTTTTAGCTTGCCCTGACATTAACTGATATAAGGTCAGCAGATTTTGGCATTCTGGGCGGTCTGGATCATCAAAACTCAGTCCTCGGACGGGATCAGTTTTGCAGCGCTTAATTTTATTGCGAATTTGATCGGGAGTGTCTAGTAAGGTAATTCGACTTTGTTCCGAGGGATCTGACTTTGACATTTTATTAGTGCCGTCTGTCAGGCTCATGATCCGGGCCCCCTCTGGCCGAATAAGAGGCTCTGGCACCTTGAGAATAGGATTCTCTTCGGTTCCATACTGAAAGTTTAGACGGGCTGCAATATCTCTGGTGAGCTCTAGATGCTGCTTTTGGTCTTCTCCCACGGGCACTAGATCCGCTTGATACAGCAGGATGTCGGCAGCTTGTAAAACGGGATAGTCGAGTAAGCCAATGCTGACGTTCTCTCCTTGCTTAAGGGCCTTCTCTTTGAACTGGATCATGCGCTCGAGCCAATTAAGCGGTGTAATGCAGTTAAATAGCCAGGCCAGTTCTGCATGGGCAGAGATATGGGACTGAACAAAGATTGTAGTGTGTTCAGGATCTAAGCCGCAGGCCAAATACAGGGCAGCAAGGGAATAGGTATTATCGGCTAGTTGTTGAGGATCATGGGGAACAGTGATGGCATGGAGATCCGCAATAAAAAAATAGTTTTCATAGTTACTCTGTCCTTCGACCCAATTCCGAATGGCTCCCAAGTAATTACCTAAGTGAAGGGTGCCAGTGGGTTGGACACCTGAAAGAACACGTTGCTTACCCATGCTTTAAATGTTTGAATCGTTGATCACAATGCAATCTGCACAGTGATCTAGTGTGACATAGCTTCTGTCTGCTCGCTCTTGAGGTTTTTATAGAACTCAATATTGATATTGATGCATCCGTATAAGCACGGATATTGTTCTAAAGAGATCAGTGGGGCGGTCAAAGTTTGATTATCTTGCGCTCAGAGGATTTTAGCGATTCCTTCAAAAAAATCCGAAATAGTACGGAAAATTTTCCCCAAAAATATTCCTCAAGTTCAGTAGTTCTGCGGTTTAGCCTATCGGGTGTTTCCAGCTATGTTAGGTTCATTGGGCTGTCATACCCCCCGCATAAGCCCAGTTCAAGTCCCCGAAATGGCAACTTGCACCGAAAGGGTAAGGCGCAAATTAGCAGGCCTAAAATCCAAGCATTACGGGGTATGGATGCTGCTAGTGTCGAAGGGACTTTCCTTAATCTCAGTGGATGCCCTCTGCAATATCTTTTGCAGAGGGCATTGCTGCTTTAAAGCGTTTTAATCGATTCGCTTAAGTTCAGAGAATTTTGAATCATTAGGATTAAAACGGCATAGCCATGAAAGAATGTTCTAAATTCTTGACTAGGCTTCATTTATCGGAACTACGCAAATGATCTCTGGATTGAGAGGGCACCAGAAGAGATTGTTCGCAAACCTTAAACGTTTAAGGCGAAGGAATTTCCATTGCTGTGGATGTGTTGCTCTCACAGGTATTACGGTTCCCCTCTGGGAAAAATTTGGATTCTGTTTCAAGAGATTAAGGTTTGCTGAATTTTTCCAATCCAAAGGAGTGAGGGCTCTAAAATTTGTCCAGGGAATAATTTTCAATCCTAACCTCAACTGACTCTAGTTGCTTTTTCGGAGTTGTTTGGCATAATGTAGCGAGTACCTGAAAATTTGCATAAGTATTGGCTTACACCGCCTATTTCGCAGATTTATGGTAGCTTCGTCTTCGAATATCAAGCGGGGAAAACTATCTAAGGATCGAATCTCAACTATGAAATTGTTAAAGACATGTGGCTCATTGACTGCCTTATCGTTGGTCGTTTTGTATAACGCTATCAATACTCCCTTCAGCCATGCTGCTCAGCTTGGTCTTGGGGATTCGATTGAGGCTGACTCAAAGCTCAATACAGAGACCGCTCAAAGCGATGTTTGTGAAGAAGAGCCCATTATTTCCCCTGAAGCTTTACAAGAATCCTCGGGGCCATTGAGCCAATCTTCGGGACCCAACTTGCTGGCTAATGCGACCACCTCGGATGTGTCAACCGGATTGCTGTCCTCTCAGACCCTCATTGCAGAGAATGGGTTGATTGATTGTGGAATTGGCGGTGTCGCCCCTGAAGGGGGTCTTCCCGCTGCCGCAGGTTTCCCTTTGGCAGCTGCATTGATTCCAGCAGGCGCAGCAGCAGCAGCGATTCCTTTTGTGGTTGGAGGCGATGATGATCCCGCTGACCCTGCACCTCCAGTAATTGACCCTCCTGATCCAGCTCCTCCTAGCGTTCCTGAGCCTGCTGAAGCGGCTACCGCTGGTTTATTTGCCTGCTTGGGAGTTGTTGGTGTGTTGGCTAAACGGAAGATGAACCGTTCTCGCTAATATTCTCAGACTGCAGACTCGCATAGCCTGGGTGATTATATTCGACCATTCAGGTTGTGGATCAAAATTCGATCCTTAATAAATGCCTTGAAGAAAAAGTCTTCAAGGCATTTCTGTTGATTAATGTTTTTCCCTTATGAGTTTGAGAAACTGATGGTGGTTTGTGGATTCAAAATGTTGGGATTGTCATCCAACTGAAATTGGGATGTTGCACTCAGATCGCCCGTCAACGAAGTCTCTCCGGCAACCTCGAAACCTGCATCATGAATGAGCTGGTAGACTTGGTCGACACTATGGCCTCTTGTGGCTAGATATCCTTCCACAAAAAGAGAGTTGGCGGGGTAAAGTGCCAGAGCTTGCAAGCTCCTTAAGTGCCCTTCTCTGCCACCTCCAATGCGAATCTCAGCTTTGGGGTTCACGAATCGAAATAGACACAGAATCCGTAAGCAGCGTTGAGGCGTGAGCTGGTTACAGTCATAAATGGGATTCCCAGAAATCGGTATCAGGAAGTTAATGGGAATCGAGGGGACCTGGTACTCATGCAGTTGATAGGCTATGTCAACGATATCCTGGTCCGTTTCGCCCATACCTGCAATCATGCCGCTACACAAATCTAGTCCAGCTGACCGAGCTGCTTTTAAGGTGTTAATCCGATCTTGGAACGTATGGGTGGTGACAATATCAGGCGTGTGTGACTCGCTGGTATTGAGATTGTGATTGAGACGGTCTAGTCCTGCTTCCTTGAGGACAGCAGCCTGTTCGTGGTCCATTAAACCGGCAGAAAGACAGGTTTGGATCCCCACTTCATTTTTGATGCGGCGAATAATATGGGCTAAATGCTCGGTCCGTTCGGCAGTTGGCCCTCGACCGCTCGACACCATGCAGTAGCGATATACCCCCTTCGCTTTGGCTTCATAGGCCTCTTGGATAATGTCCTCTTCGCTTTTGAGAGGATATTTTTTGATCGGGGCATCGGAAATTTTAGACTGGGCGCAATAGCCACAATCTTCTGGGCAGAGGCCGTTTTGAATGTCATTGATGCGGTGTAGCATTACTTGCCGACCAAAATAGGTCATGCGCACCTCTCCGGCTGCCGCAACCAAGGACAGCAGGTCGATATTGGGGTCCGATAATAGGGTTAAGGCTGAAGCTTGGGGGAAAGTCTCTTCTGACAAGGCGATTCTGACCCACTTACTGAAATCGCTGCCCATACTTGACCTCTGATTTCCCTAACGGTGTAACTTAGTCAGAATATCCTATTGCGTATCCGGTCTGAACCAAACGTTGCGCAACATTAAGCCCCGTAAATACGACGACCATCCCCAGGGAGTAAGGTCAGCATAGAGGGATGAATTTTTTGGCCGATTGTCACTTCAATATCGCCATCCCAATTTTCAATGGAGAGAATTTTGTCATTTGGTCCCTGATAGTCAAAATATTGACACCGTTCAGCATTGCGATTGAGAGTAGTCCCTTTGCGGGTCATTTGAGCCATACCAGATCCCTTATGGCGGTAGGTCTCATTGGCGAAGGTCAGTTCTGGGGGTGGATTGGTGCCAACTTCCAAGGCTGTGGTGACCTCTAAAAGCGCTACTTCCACGACATCATCTTCTTCAACAGAGAGCCATTGACGACGATTGCCGTCTTGCAATAGATACTCTAACCAGGAGTAGCCTTGATCGTCATAGACGAGTTTGCCTTCAACGATCCAGTCTGTTCCCATATGTTGAACAATATCACCCACTTCTAGAGTAAAAACAGTGCGTTCGAGGGATGGTAACGCTTGGGGTTGGGAGGCGAAGGGGAGGGATTTACCAGACTGTTGTCTCATATAGATGACAACACCCAATACGCCCATGATGATGATAAATAGCCAAAGGTAAGCCATAGTCTGCCTCTAGAGTGTTTCAATAATAGGCCGACCAGCGTGGATCGGCTTGGTACTGAACTATAACTGGATCGGTGAGCCGATTGATCTTGGCGTTACCGATAGAAATATCTTTGGGAAGTTGAAAGAGTTCAGGGAGGAGGGCTGGGGTCAGGAACCGAGTGGGAACCGTTAGGCTTTGGGATGAAAACTGGACTGGCTTCGGCGACGCCAAGACAAACCCCCAGGGACCAAAGCTCGGCACATTGACGGTGTAGGGATAAACCTGTAAATCAGTAGCTGTTAGGGTTGTGGCGATACAGTCCATAACCTTTGGGGCGAAAAAAGGACTGGATGCCTGGGTGACGAAGATGCCGTTGGGGGCAAGGCGAGCGAACAGTTGTCGATAGAATCCTTGGGAGTAGAGCTTGGCGAGGGCAGGGCGATCGGGATCTGGGAAATCGGCAATGATGACGTCAAAGGTATCCGGCAGCTGAGGGGCGAGCTTAAAGGCATCTCCATACACCACGGCTACCCGAGGATCGTCTAGGGCATGGGCGTTGCGATCGACGAGCACAGGATACTGACGGGCGAGTTTCACGACGGCAGGATCCAGCTCAACAAGCACCACTTTTTCAACTTCCGGCCATTTAAGGATTTCCCTTACGGCCATGCCGTCTCCAGCTCCGAGCACCAGCACTTGGCGTCGCTGGGGATGGGTGCTCAGGGCTGGATGGACCAGGGCTTCGTGATAGCGGTATTCATCGACGGTGGATAGCTGGAGGTCGCCATCGAGATAGAGCCGGGTGTCGTTGCCAGAGCGGGTGAGGACGATGCGCTGGTAGGTGGACTGAATACGACTAACAATGGGGGCTCGGTACAGGGTATTTTCTAAGCGATCGCTAAACGGTATCACGAACGGAGCAAACACACATAAGCCAACGCCAATGCAGAGGCCCCAATAACTCCAGGATCGCATGCCTCGAAATAAGCGTCCTAACCGAAAGACCATAAAGGCAGGTAAAGACCCGATCAGCACGGCGGTGGGAAATAATCCCAACAGGGGCAGAAGTAGGACCGGAAACGCCAAGGAACCGATTAAAGCGCCAACATAATCTAAGGCCAAGACTCCAGCAAGGGCGAACTTGACGTCCCGATCTTGTTCGATAATGCGAGTCAAAATGGGGACTTCTAGGCCCGATAGAATACCCAAAATAAGGGTTACAAGAAAGAGCCCTAGCCAAATCGGTCCATCGGCGACAAAAACGACAAACAGTCCAATGGGTAAGCCAGCTGTTAATGGGGCAACCCACAACTCAATTTGTAAGAAAACTTTGATTAACTGGCTTTGTTGATTGTCTACGGCAATAAATTGACTGATATAGGCTCCCAATCCCATGGCAGCTAGAAAGCCTCCTACGGCTACACCGTAAGCTAATGCAGTATTGCCGACTAAATAACTGGCTAGGGTTCCTAAGAGTAATTCTGCGGCGAGGCCCACACTGGAAGAGATGGCAGCGGCTGCCAGTAACCAGCGTTGCTGACTAGAGCTGAGGGGAATAGATTCAGGCCTCTGGACTCCCCCAGAGGTTGATTCTGACTCGGCCATACCGCAACTTATTTACCTACACCCAGACTGCCACCGCGGAATCCGCTGTAGGAAGACCGGGCCGGAGAGACGATCCAAACACCACCGCGATAGCGCCCAGAGGTTCGGGTGCCGCGACGGGTCCAATAATGGGGCTGGTTCTCTTGCCGAAGCTGAAAGGCGGAGCGTTGGGTGTATGCAGCCAAGATAGAAGCGACTACAATAGCGACTGTTGCGACTGAAAAAAGTTTTGTCAGCATAGTTTAAAAGGTTTCTACTGCCATCCTAAATGAGAAAAAATCGAGTTGCATCTTTGGGAAGGGAGCTGGATTTAGGCTGCGCCAATATGAGCGACTTTGACGGCCCCTAAAGTCACAGCACCTTGCTTGATAATCAGCCGAGTTGAATCGACAGGAGCATCGGGGGTGACTTCAACATAAAACCCGTAGGAACTGGGTTTTTCCAGCACCATAAAAAAGGTGGCTTGACCGTGGGTACTGTCGATATCGCCGTCTTCATCTCGCTTGAATTTGAGGGGCATCACTTCCGAGGCATTAAACAGCTCGTCACCATTGCCGTCCCTGACCATTAGTCGGCAGTTGAGAGAAGGAGGAGAGGTTTCGTCGGCCACAGTTTTGACGATGACTTTGATGAGTTTGTTTGGCCCCCCGGCATTGACTCGGTCCCCTAAGTCACTATCCCCAATGCTTTTATCGCTTAAGGTGGCTCCAGCCGACTTGGAAAATAGACAGGTTAAACCTGCCATCAGTAAGCCACCCCAAAAACCAGGCCATAAATAGCGGGTGTCGATAATGCCTTGATTGACTTTAATGCGGAAGGAAACGGACTCGGTGAGGGTCTGGTTACGAGAGGTGCCATACTCCAGCACCTCGACCACAACAGTTAGGGGTTCCGCTTTGGCACTACTGACATCTAAACCTGCGTCTAAATCATCTTCTTGCCAGGTGCCTGTTTGCCCTTCTTCTCGCCAAATCCCTGACTCATTCCAGGCATTTTTGAGGCCGGCTGCCAAGATTTTGTCTTGTTGGTCTCGAATTTGCACCTCATAGGCGAGGTAGCGATTGGTGGGGATTCGGGCCGTGACATCTACTCTGACCGCTCCAATGGCTTGAGGTTTAACTTTAAACGGCTGTAATCGTGCAGGTTGACCTTCCCGAGCCTGCAGGGTTTTGGAGGCTAACGGTTTGACGAAAAAAATGGAACTCAATCCTGCCAAAATGATCATGCCAACGGCGCCGAGGGCCAAGTAGACCCAAATATTCATAAACCGGCGTGTTGTTTTATATTCAACTTGACTGGGCATGGGTATGGATGACGGGTAACAGTAAGAGGCTCGGTTTGCTTCAGGACGGTGGACTTGCAGGCCAGTATAGCTTGGCTAGAAGACTAACAATTTGACGAAGACCTTAAGAGTCGGCATTCATCGGTTTGGGGACGGAGGATCGATAGAGACGGGACAATGCCAAAGGTCTCACCATAAACTGGTTGACATTGCTCATATAAACAGACATCTCCCGGACCGCTTATGAAGCAAACTACGATCGCAGCGATCGCAACCGCTATTGTTCCCCAACAAGGCAGTATTGGTATCGTTCGCCTATCGGGTGTAGAAGCAGTATCGATTGCCAAGCAGCTCTTTCAGACGCCGGGAAAGCAGCAGTGGGAGAGTCATCGGGTTCTTTATGGTTATATTCAACAGCCTTTAACGCAGCAGATTATTGATGAAGGTTTGTTACTGCTGATGCTGGCGCCTCGCTCCTATACCCGTGAAGATGTGGTGGAATTTCATTGCCATGGGGGCATGATTGCTGTGCAGCAGGTGCTAGAGGCCTGCTTGCAAGCAGGTGCTGAGCTTGCACAGCCTGGAGAATTTACCCTCAGAGCTTTTTTGAATGGCCGTTTGGACTTAACCCAGGCGGAAGGGGTAGCCGATCTGGTGGGAGCTCGTTCCCCCCAAGCGGCGCAAGCCGCCTTAGCGGGCGTGCAGGGAAAGCTGGCATCCCCAATTCGGGAACTGCGGCAGCGCTGTCTGGATACCTTGGCAGAAGTGGAGGCTAGGGTCGATTTTGAGGATGATTTACCACCGTTGGATGAAGCGGGTGTCCAAGCGGAATTGCAAGACATTCATGCCACTCTTCAAGCGATTTTAGCAACGGCAGACCAAGGCGAATTATTGCGAAATGGTCTGACAGTGGCGATTATAGGTCGTCCGAATGTGGGCAAGTCGAGCTTGTTAAATGCGTGGTGTCGATGCGATCGCGCCATCGTTACGGACCTCCCTGGCACCACTCGGGATGTGGTGGAATCCCAGTTAGTGGTGGGAGGCATTCCCATTCAAGTTTTAGATACCGCTGGAATTCGAGAGACTGAGGATCAGGTTGAACAAATTGGCGTCACGCGATCGCATCAAGCAGCTCAATCCGCTGACTTGGTTTTGCTCACCATCGATGCCTCTGTTGGATGGACCTCTGACGATCAGCAGCTCTATCAGGCGTTTCAAGATCTACCGCTGATTTTGATTGTGAATAAAGTGGATTTAGTTCCCCAAGAGCAGGTGGTTTACCCTGAAGCCATTGCTCAGGTTGTATCTACCATTGCCGCCCAAAACCAGGGCATCTCTGAATTGGAAACGGCAATATTGGAAACGGTGCAAACCCAGTCTCTGAAAGCGGCTAATTTAGATTGGGCAATTAATCAGCGACAGGCTGCTGCTCTCCAAAAAGCTCAAGCCGCTTTAGAGCATGTCCAAGGTGCGATCGCAGATCAGCTCCCCCTTGATTTTTGGACCATAGACCTGAGAGGGGCAATTCAGGCCTTAGGCGAAATCACGGGAGAAGACATCACAGAATCAGTGCTCGACCGCATATTTAGTCGCTTTTGTATTGGCAAATAAGTCTTAATTTAAATACTTTTTAAAACTTCACATATCGCGTTTGTTGTGATGTCCATCAATGATTTGTTCCAAAGGTAGGAAATTCTGGGAATTCTAACCAAAGGGATCCTGACAACTGGATCAGGACACCAGGATGTATTGCCTTTGGAATTTAGCTTTTGTTTAAGTTACTGCGATATTTTTCGATTGCGAGTTTAGTTGCCTGTGGGAGCGCCACCCTCTTCTTGCGGCACTATAATCAGCAAACGACAACGGCCCAACTGATTAGTGCGAGTGAGCAAAAGAATGTTGAAATTACCCAAGTTTTTGCTAATTCGGTATGGCCTCAGCACAAATCTCTCTTGAGTTCTACGGAGTCCTTATCTAGGAAAGACTTACAAAATCATCCTCAGATTGAAGATATCGATGACACCGTTCGTCGTCTGATTCAAGGAACGTCCATCGCCAAACTCAAAATTTTCGATTTAAACGGTCGAGTGGTGTTTTCGACCAACGCCAAACAAATTGGTCAGGATAAATCGAAATATTCTGGATTCCTGACAGCGCGTTCTGGTGAAACCATTACTAAGCTGTCCCATAAAAAGAAATTTCGGGGTGTACAGGGACTCCTGACAGAGAAAAAACTGATTTCCAGCTATTTACCCCTTCGGCCTCAGGGTGCTGATTCAGAGATTGAAGGTGTTATCGAGGTCTATAGCAATGTCACACCGCTCGTACAACAGGTAGAAGATGCTCAGCAAGAAGGGCTGATCGCCGTTATCGTTATCTTTGTCGGGCTATATGGGGTGCTCGTCATTATCGTTGGCTATGCTCAAGCCGTTCTGATACGGCAGGAAAAAGCCAAGCAGGAAGCTGAAGCCAAACTAGCAGAAGAGTCTGAGGCGCTAGCTCGTTCGAATGAAGCCTTACTCCGCTCCAATAAGGAATTAGAACAATTTGCCTATGTAGCCTCCCATGATTTACAAGAGCCCCTCCGCAAAATTGAGGCCTTTGGTGATCGATTACAAACGAAATGTAGAGATGATCTGAGCGATCGGGGGAAAGATTATGTGGACCGTATGCAAAAAGCGGCGGGTCGCATGCGGCAACTGGTGCAGAACCTATTAGCTTTTTCTCGAGTGACGTCAAAGTCACAACCCTTTACTGAAGTCGATCTCAATGAAGTGGTGGGCAGCGTTTTAGATGATCTGGAAATTCGGATTCAGGAAACGGAGGCCCAGGTTGAGGTGACTGCGTTACCTACGATTGATGCGGAACCGATGCAAATTCGCCAACTGTTTCAAAACCTGATTAGCAATGCTCTCAAGTTTCGTCAGCCGGATCAGCCCCTCTGCATCACGATTGGCGGGCAGTCGGTTAATGAAAGTACTGAGACCGAGAGCCTGTACCAAATCAGCGTTGAAGATAATGGCATTGGCTTTGAGCAAAAGTATACGGACCGTATTTTTCGAGTGTTTCAGCGTTTACATAGTCGCAATGAATATGATGGCACGGGCATTGGCCTAGCGGTCTGTGCCAAAATAGCCGAGCATCATGGTGGCACCATCACCGCTGAAAGTTCACCGGGCCAAGGCGCAACATTTTTCATCACCTTACCGCTTACCCAAACCTCCATGGAGCCCCAATCATGACCTCAGTCAATGCTGCCCCGATTACGATTTTGATGGCTGACGATGATGAAGATGATCGGATGCTCACGGCCGAAGCTTTAGAGGAGAGCCGACTGAGTAATGACCTTCGCTTTGTCAAAGATGGCGAAGAATTGATGGATTACTTATTTCGCCGAGGTCAATATGCCGACCCGAAAACGTCGCCCCGCCCCGGTCTAATCTTGCTGGATCTCAATATGCCGAAGAAAGACGGACGAGAGGCATTACAGGAGATTAAAGCGAATCCTGAACTCCGCCGTATTCCAATTGTGGTCTTAACCACCTCTAATACGGATATTGATATTTACCGCAGTTATGACTTGGGGGCCAATACCTACATCACCAAACCTGTGACCTTTGACGCATTAGTTGAGGTGATGCAAACCCTAGGCCAGTACTGGTTTACCGTTGTGGCATTACCCCCGGAGCAATGTTGTGAGGCATCTTGATCCACTGCATATCAAACTATTGCTGGTGGAAGATGATGAAGATGACTATTTCTTTTTTGAAGATCTCCTAGACGATTTTCAAAGCATCCAGTTTGATCTGGACTGGGCGGATACCTATGACAAAGGACTAGAGGCGGTTCAGCGTCACCAGCATGATATTTATGTGTTCGATTTTCGCTTAGGCAGTCGAACAGGCTTGGACTTGCTAGAAGAAGTGGTTGCTTTAGGCCATCGGATTCCGATTATCTTGTTGACGGGCCAGGAAGATCGCGAGATCGACTTAGCTGCGATGACGGCAGGGGCGACGGATTATTTGGTGAAAGGGATGATTACATCCGCTTTACTGGAGCGGTCGATTCGCTATGCCATTAACCATACTCGGACATTAGTGGCGTTGCAGGAGCGAGAGGAACAATATAATTTGGTGGCCCAAGCCTCAAATGATGGGCTTTGGGATTGGAACTTACAAACCCATCAAGTTTATTATTCTCCCCGTTGGGCCGCGATTATTGGCCAAGCAGAAGTGACGCTACAGCCTTCTATTCAAGAATGGTTTGATCGCATTCACCCGGAAGATAAGGAACGATTCCGCATCGATTTACGGCGGCATTTGCGACGGGAAACAACCGCCTTTGAATGTCAATATCGCATGCTTCACCGGGACCAGTCCTATCGCTGGGTCAGTAGCCGCGGCATGGCGGTGTTTGGCCCCAAAAATCGCGTGGTACGGATGGCAGGGTCGCACACGGATCTCACTAACCATGTGGCGCTTTACGATCATCTCACAGGGCTACCCAGTCGGGCGTTATTTTTGGACCAGCTTCATCGGACTCTGACGCGCGTCAATCGCCAGACCAACTATCTATTTGCCGTGCTGTTTCTGGACTGCGATCGGTTTAAGGTTATTAATGATAGTTTGGGCCATGCCATTGGGGATCAGCTGCTGATTGAAGTGGCTCAACGGCTGACAACAGCGTTACGCCCCGGTGATGTGATTGCTCGGTTGGGCGGTGATGAGTTTGCCATCCTTTTGGAGAATATTGCTGGGCAAGATCAAGCGGAACAAGTGGCCAGCCGTCTCAATCGAGAGTTAGAGAAAGCCTTTGAACTTCAGGGGCATACAGTTTATATTTCGGCCAGCATCGGGATTGCTCTGAATTCAGACCATTCGCCCCAGGCAGAAAATTTATTGCGGGATGCGGATAATGCCATGTATCGAGCCAAAGCCCTGGGCAAGTCTCGATATGTCGTCTTCGAAGCAGCCATGCGCGATCGCGTTCAGGCATTGCTTCGGGTAGAAACCGACCTGCGAGCTGCCATTGCCAACCAGGAATTTCAGCTCTATTATCAACCGATTATTTCCCTCAAAACCCATGAAATCGTTAGCCTAGAAGCGCTGATCCGCTGGCAACATCCTCAGCGAGGCTTAATTTCGCCCCAGGAATTTATTCCTGTGGCGGAGGAAACGGGATTGATCCTAGCGATTGGTCAGTGGGTCCTGGAAGAATCCTGTCAACAGCTATGGCAGTGGCATCAGACCCTGACTGAGATTCCACCCTTGAGTATTAGCGTTAATTTGTCCCGTAAGCAGTTTTCTCAGGCCAGTTTAGGCAAACAAATCCAATCGATTCTATCGGAGACGGGAGTCAGTGCTCGTCACCTCAAGCTAGAAATTACAGAAACCATGATTATGGAAAATGAGGTGATGGTTTCTGAACTCATTAGTCAACTGCGCGCTTTGGGGCTTCAACTCCAAATCGACGACTTTGGGACTGGTTATTCATCTCTGAGCTTTTTACATAACTTCCCCTTAGACACCCTGAAAATCGATCGTTCTTTTATTGAAGGGTTGGTGACTGATACAGAAAAGTCAGAAATTGTGCGAACAATGATTACCTTGGCGCACAACTTAGGGATGACTGCAATTGCTGAGGGAGTAGAAACCCAAGCACAGCTGCAATGGCTCCAGCAACATCATTGTGATTGTGTTCAGGGCTACTTATTATCTAAGCCCCTTTCAGCGGCTCAAATGCAAAAAGCGCTGATGCAGTCTCACAGGGTGTTTGTACAACCATTGGAGACTAGCACTGTGGTCTCGGCCTAAGGTCTAGAACTTGACCAGAGGGCAAGCAATGTCCTCCTACTGCTGTGACTTATTCAAGCGATGGTTCAAGGGAGGCTTGAGGGGGAATTCTATGACTCCCTATCAGCGTTGATCGATTGTAAGAAGTGACTCAGGTTGGTTTCCCATAAAGCTCGATCAATCCCAATCAGTTGGTGATGTCCTCCATCTGATGCGATCACCAATTGTTTGGGGGCAGTGATTTGCTGAAAGAGGGTTTTGACTTCTGCCACGGTGGTCCAAGGGTCTTGCTGACCCTGCATCACTAAGGTGGGGCATTGGATAGCACGGGCAAATTCAACGGGATTATGGCTAAATCCATTGACACCATGCTGTACACCTCCCCAAAAGACCAGTAATTCTGCTAAAGGAAATGGAGGGATCTGGTGATGCCGTAGGCGGCTACGGACGGCATCAATAAACCGGGCAAAAGGAAGCTCAATAATGACGGCATCGGGCTGGAGGTTTTGAGTTGCGATCGCATTCAGTATTGCCGCACTCCCCATTGATACTCCATAGACAATGACTGGAGGCGGGAGTTTGAGGGAGGGCAATGCGTCGACTGCCACAACCACGTCTTTTGCTTCTCGCATACCGACGGTGGTGGTGTAGCCGCTAGAACCTCCTACCCCTTGATAATCCACCAATAACGAGTCATAACCTAACTTGGAAAATGATTGAGCGGGACCGATCAACTGCCTGTCCTTCGTACTGCGATTGCCCGGAAATAGCACCACTGTCCCTTTTGAAGAAGCCTCATCTGCTGGTATATGCCAGACTTCTAGCCAACCGGATGAATCAATCGGCAAACGGTGGGTGGTGTAGGATAAGCCTCGTTCCTCAGGAGTGCGAATATGGGTGGGCTTAGGCAAGCCAATTCCCCATTGTCCCGGCCCTCGAACATGGGTTAATGCATAGGCGGCCAGGTAAGTACTGGCGTTGATACTAATCAGCAAAAAAATGCTGAAGTAGAGCAACCGCCGCCGCCAACGGTAAGGGCGAGGACTTGAAGATACAGTTACTGGCGTCCGCTTCATCATTCCTGCAGTGATAAAGCAGGCCATACTGCCACAGCTTAGAAAGGCTAAAACTGGCTGCAGCGGGAGTTGCCAAGCATTGACGATCTGTAATTCATGTAAGACGATGACCAGCAGTGCCAGGCCGGTTAGCAATCCTAACGTGACCCACCCCGCTTTCATCAGAGACTGGTAAGGATTACTCATCGGTGTTTTGCACTGGTACCATAATCGATGATCTACCCAGCCGATACTGTAACCCCCAAGGTAACCTATGACGCCTTCTGTAATTTTCCTGGATGCCGTGGGCACCTTATTTGGGGTGCGGGGAACCGTCGGGGAGATTTATGGCCGTTTTGCCGCTCAGGCAGGCGTAACGGTTGATGCCCAACGCTTAAATCAGGCATTTATAGAGAGTTTCTTTGCCGCCCCTAAAGCTGCGTTTCCAGGTGTTGTCCCCCCCGATTTGTATAAACAGGAGTTGCTTTGGTGGAAAGCAGTGGCTGCTCGCGCCTTCCAAGACGTGGGAGCATTCTCTGCCTTTACCGACTTTGATGCCTTTTTCCAAATTTTGTTTGATCACTTTGCAACCCCAGAGCCTTGGTTTGTTTATCCTGAAGTGCCGCAAGTCCTTCAAGAATGGCAACAGCAAGGCATTCGATTAGGGGTGGTTTCTAACTTTGATAGTCGCTTACATCCTGTTTTGGCAGCCTTAGAACTCAGGGATTATTTTGAAACGGTCACCAGTTCTACTGAAGTGGGTGCAGCCAAACCAGAGAGCCAGGTGTTCTTAGCCGCGTTGGCCAAACATCAGATTGCTGCTGATGGCGCTTGGCATATTGGCGATAGTTGGCAGGATGATTATCAGGGGGCTGAACAGGCAGGACTCCGAGGCGTGTGGTTGAATCGTTCCGGCAAATCTCCACCTGGACCGACCCATACAGAAATCTCGGATTTATCCCGCTTGGCGTTGACCCCGCAGTAGTAATAGACCCCCCAGCACTAGAGAGGGGGTCAGCACTACGCCTAACGCCAAGGCATTAGAGCCAGAAATCGGCAGGAGCGGGCCTAAATATTTGATGGCAGCCGATAGGATAGTGGAAAGACCCAAGACTTTCAGAAGGAAGCCAAGGCTGCTTGGAGAGGGAGAGTTTTCGGGTTGTGGCATAATCCAGTTTGATCCTGCTGGCCTGGGGCAATGCTTTTTGGGGATATCCCCTTAACAGTACCGTAAGCCCTGCTTTGTGACCTGCTGTGGTGACCAATGAGTCAAATTCTGCTAGTTGATGATGAGGTTGAATTAACCGATGCTCTGGGCCGTTTGCTTAAACGGGAAGGGTATAGCGTTGATGTGGCGAATGATGGCGAAGCGGCCCTACTTGCTGTGCAACAAAAAATAGACCAGGGACAGCTATATGACTTACTTATCCTGGATTGGATGTTGCCCAAATTGTCGGGGATTGAAGTGTGTCAGGAGTTGCGATCGCAATCCCAACTCACCCCCGTTTTATTCCTGACCGCCAAAGATACCCTAGACGATCGGGTACAAGGCTTGGATGCCGGTGCAGATGACTACCTAGTCAAGCCCTTTGAATTAAGAGAGCTACTGGCACGAGTTCGGGCTCTTCTGCGTCGGAGTGAGCAGTTCTCGCAAACATCGCCGGAAGCCTTATTCCAGCGCATCCAGATGGAAGGCTTAGAACTGGATTTGGAAAGCCAAATTGCCTACTGTCAAGGACAGGCGATCACCTTGTCAGAAAAAGAAAGTCAGCTGCTGACCTATCTGATGCAGCATCCCCACCAGCTGCTTACCCATGACCAGATTTACCAACATCTATGGCCAAGTGGAGATCAACCGAGTAGCAATGTCTTAGCCGCCCAAATTCGGCTGCTGCGTCGAAAAATTGCCGCCAAAAACTCTCCGCCGCTCATTCATACGATCTATGGCAAAGGATATTGGTTTGGGGCCAAGGTAGAGGCTGAACCGTAATATTTGTGGTGATGGAATAAAGGATATTTAAAAATAAAAAAGCTCTTGAGAGTCTTGCCGTGTTTCGACCTCAAGAGCTTTTCATCTGAATCACTCCTCACTGGTCTTAGAATATCTTGAAGAATGTCGCTTAATGACATAAAAGTGACACTTTTTGGAGTGTCACCTCACTTTTCTAACCTATAGCAGATCGCGCTAATCTGGTCCGTTTTACACATAGGAAAGAAGGGGGATCTACCATGGGTATAGGCCTCTATCCTTAAGGCTTTGACGATGGCCACTGATTGGAAATGAAGTGGCTTAAATGATGAATTATTGAGGTTAGATTTTTACGGTAGATGGAAGTCATGGGATGTTAACAGCTCCCCTTCTCCTGTTATTGCCTGACTTTGGTTCCCGAACGATTTCTAGTGGAATTAATCTCAGTTTAATCTTCTTGTATTGCAGACAGTAAAAGGTCTAGCCCATTAATTGTCCCTGTCGCCTGCACTGGATGTAAACGTTTCTTCTGCACCATTTCTTAGGGAAACTGCCGTTATGAAAGAGACCGAATCACTATCCAGGGTTTAATAACTTCTGCTACCCATTGTTTTTTGAACGGATCGGTGCGGGAATGATTCGGTGCTTTCACTAAAGCCATCAATTTTTCGATTTGTTGGAAATTAGCAGATACATCGATAGCCTGCCGCAAAAAATGACGTAGGGCTCGGCGTTGTAACGCCAGGGGAGCAGATTGGAGGGCATCCCGATTAATATACCCCCAATATTGTTCTGTTTCAGATAAGACCGGAGGGGGACTAGGCAGGGCAATCGCCAATAGTTTCTGGGTTTCTGCTTCTAGAAAATCAACATCACCTTGCAAGATTTCTGCAGTATGGGCCAGGGTGGTTTCCACTTGAGGATTGAAATGGGTCTTCAGATGAGGGAGAACTTCTAGCCGAATGCGGTTACGACGATAGACGAGGTTTTGATTCATGGCATCTTGCCAGATCGGCAGATTTCTGTGCCGACAAAAGTCTCCCGTTTGGGCTCGTGCCACGTCGAGCAATGGCCGTACAAGCTGCACCCGATCTGAGAGAGGACGCTGCCAACTTAAAGCTTGTAAGCCATCTGTGCCGCTACCTCGTATTAAGTTATAGAGTAAGGTCTCGGCGCGATCGCTGGCGGTATGGGCGGAGACTACCAGGGGATATGCTTCCTGTTCGGCAATCTCTGTCAGGATCTGATATCGCCATTGGCGTCCAGCGGCTTCGCTTCTGAGTTCCGTGGTGGCTTGGCGTAAGAAGTAGGGCAACTGATATTGGCGGGCAATTTGAGTAACATGGTGGGCGTTAGCATCAGAATCTAGAGGCCAGCGATGATCACCATGGGCAATGGCTAGTTGCCAACCCCATTTGGGCTGTAGGTCGACTAAAAGCTGCAAGAGGCAAAATGAATCTTGCCCACCCGAAAGAGCAATTAAAATTCGCTGTTGTATGGGCAAGAGTTGCCGTACTTTCAGGATGTGGTGCAGATGAGCATGGAGTGGAGTCCAAGGAGGAGAATTAATCACGACAGGTCTATGGGAGGAGGCTTAATCTTGGGGAAGACCCAATTTATTGAAGATAAACCTAAGGGTTGAAAGCATTTTTCTAAGACTAGAGTAAAGTCTATTCACAACAATTTTTGGGAATGGAAACAAATACTAAGAAAAATAAGAATTTCAGGTTGATAGATACATCTTTTAACCGAAATGCCATACTTGGGAAGAAGAGCGTGTAAGCAAGATCACATCTTAAACCCTCAATCAGTTGTCGAACGGTTTAGCTTCCAAAACTTTCATGGTGGACTCACAAGATCATTACAGTGTGCTGCAGGTGTCTCCACAGGCGACTCCAGCAGATATCAAAACGGCTTTTCGTCGACTGGTTCGACAGTATCATCCCGACTTAAACCCCAATAACCCTAGAGCTGCAGAGGCTTTTCAAAAAATATGTACAGCCTATGAAGTTCTGAGTAATCGTGATCGGCGAGTTATTTATGATCATAACGATGGCCCTCGATCTCCGTTTGTAGAAGAACCCGGTTCTGTTGTTCTCCAAGATGCTCAACAATATTTTATGCAAGGGGTACAAAAGGCAAATAGACGAAATTATGCCACTGCGATTGCTGATTTTACCCAGGCGATTCACCTCGACAAGAATTATTTAGAAGCCTATATGGGGCGATGTCAAGCTCGGTTTGCCCTCGGCCATAATCGGGAAGTTTTGCAAGATTGTGATCATATTTTGAGCATTCAGCCCCAATCAGCTCAAGCCTTCTTTTTTCGGGGACGATCTTGCTATCGGTTAGGTCATTTAGATCTATCTATTGAATCCTATTCCCAAGCTATTGCCCTCGAAAAAGACTATGCTCAAGCGTTTTATCATCGAGGTATTGCTTATATCAAGGTGAAAGAGCGCTTGGCGATTCGTGATTTGCAAGCGGCTGCGAGTTTGTTCCGACAACAGGGACATATTGGTCATTACCAACGGGCCATCGCAACCCTCAAGGATCTTAATCGCAAGCCCGCCAATATCCTCTTGAATCTGCCTCGAAATGGGGCAACTTTGGCAACTACTGCTTTGACGACCTTACCTCGCCTGCTGGTTAATCCCAGTGGTGCTGCCTTACAGGTTTGGCAAAGTCAGCTGCCATATCAATCCATCGGTATAAGCTTGATTTGTGCAGGTCTGGCCATGGGTTGCGTGGTGGGGGGTGCCCATCTCTTTGCGCCCAAGCCCTGGACCGTTTCGGATTCTCAAGTGATGCTGCTCAGCTTGGTGGCTTTTTCTAGTTTAGTGTTGGCAGGTAGTCTGATTCGGCGGATGGTAGGGAAAGGAGGGAGCTGGTCTGGAGATTTGCTGGTAGCTGGGTCGGCAATGCTGCCCGTGGGCGTCTGGGCGTTTTTAAGTGGCCTAGCGATGCAGCTCGGCCAAATTGAGCTGATTGCCCTAAGTCTGTTTGCCTCCAGCTTTACCATACTTGGCTTATATAGTGGCTACACCAAGATTGGTCAAATTGCGGAACCCATTGCAGCCCTGGCAGTCCCCACAATTGTGATGATTAGCTATGGCGTGACTGCCTTGCTGTATCGAGCGTTGATGCTGCAATTGGTCTAAGTTTGAGGTTATCCTGACCGATCCACTGGAACGACTAAAAGAACCAACCATAGGAATGTAGCCCTTTGCCCAACAGGTTGACTCCTAGATAACATACCCAGACGACAAAAAATCCGCCTGTGGCTAAATAGGCTGGGCGTCGTCCTTGCCACCCCCGAGTGATCCGGGCATGGAGATAGGCGGCAAATACGAGCCAAGTAATTAAAGCCCAAGTTTCTTTGGGGTCCCAGCTCCAGGGTGCGCCCCAGGCTTCATTGGCCCATACGGCACCAGCAATAATCCCCACTGTTAGCAGGGGAAATCCCAAACCAATCATGCGGTAACTCAGGTTATCTAAGGATTCTGCCAGACTCATGCGGTTCAGAGAAAAAGAAGGCGCTTGAGGAGTAGAGACGGGAGTGAGTACAGCAGTGGCTTGAGCTGAACCCATCGATAAGCCTTCATCCAAGTTGCTGGCAGTAGAAGCGGCGGGGGCTTGAGGTTCTCGCTTGCGGAAGCTGCCGGTGCCAATGGAGCTGCCTTTCAGTTCCACTGGTTGACCAAAGGTTACGATTAAAAAGGCGATGGCTAATAAGGATCCCACGATTAAAGCCGAGTAGCTCAGCATCATGACGCTGACATGCATCATCAGCCAATTCGATTTAAGGGCAGGCACCAAGGGCGCTGAAGATTGCATCTCATCGGGTAAGGACAGAGCCGCAAAGGCAGCAATTCCCATGGCCACAGGAGCAGTGGCGGCTCCAACCAATCGGCTACGGCTGAGCCATTCTGCCAGGAGATGAATGGTGGTGACGCCCCAGGCTAAGAAGAATAAAGATTCATACAGGTTGCTAATGGGGAAATAGCCCCCTTCCATCCAACGAGCGCCGAGTAAGCAAGCCATACATAGATTCGCGATGGCCATTCCGGCGGTTCCCAAGGTGGGGAAAAATGGAATGTTGGGAAAGGCAAGTCCTCCCCAATAGACCAACATGGTTACAAACAAGACTGCGAAGGAAAGATTATCAAGCTTATTCTGGAGTAGGACCAGATCCATCATTTTTATCCTTTTCTATGAATCTTTGAGCCGTAGATATATATCCATTATCCTATCGAATGATGGAAAAGGGACTGTTGAAACCTAAAACTCAGTCTCGGCCAACGGCGACTGGACTTTTAAAAAGGCTATTTGGGCTGCGGCTTTCTCTGCGGCTTTGATAGAGTGCCCTTTGCCCACCCCCAGTAGTTCCTCTTGGAGCCAGACTTCGGCAGTAAAGCGGTCAGCCATCACGTCACTAGGATCCTGGGATGGAGGTGAAGTCTCTTGGACTCGATATTCGGGTAATTGTTGATAAACGGCCTGAGTCCATTGCTGGAGGGCAGCTTTATAGTTCTGATACGCGGGATCGATCCTGACCTGCTCTGCCTTGTTTCGCAAAGGATCTTGGAGCCAGGGCTGAATTAGCGAGAGGTCACCGGTGCTGAGATAAAGGGCCCCCAAGACGGCTTCAAAAGCATCGGCTAATCGAGAGTCTTGACCTCGGCGATCTTTCAGGGTACTGGGACCTAGCAGTAGAAATCGATCCAGACCATAGTTAGCGGCTAGGGTCGCCAGGTGACGATCGCTGACCAATACGGAACGAATCGCCGACCATTCTCCCACGGATCCTTGAGCATTCTCTGCCTGTAAAAGGACGGCGGCTAAGAGACGGACAACGGAGTCGCCCACAAATTCTAATTGTTCATAATTGGCCCGCCCAGAGGCAGACGGATGGGTCAGAGCCAGATCGAGTAGGTCCCAACGAATGGGGGCATTCCCTGGTAGCCCCAGTCGCTGGATCAATTTTTCGAGCTGTCGTTGTCGTTGAGGGGGGCAACTAGCCATTGATGAGGGAAGTAAAGATGACGTTTAAAGCTAGGGGAGTATCCCCTAAAGATAGAGGGAAGAGCAGGCGGTAAGCCGGGTTCTGTTCTCTTTCTCCACCCGGACATTGGCCCAGGATTGGTCGAAAGAGGGTAGTTATCTATCTGGGACGCCTGTTACCAGACGCCTCAAGCGGCGCTACAAACGAGAGCGGGGAAAAGACCAACCGTTGCCCTCTGCCTTGCTCTCCACCGGGGTTTACCGAGCCAACGCCTCTCGACGTTGCTGGTGCGCTCTTACCGCACCCTTGCACCCTTACCTGTGAATGTTTGGCTATCCTGTAGCGAAACAAGCCATCGGCGGTATGTTTCTGTGGCACTCTCCTCACGGTCACCCGCACTGGGCGTTACCCAGCAAGTCTGGCCTTTCGAGAGCCCGGACTTTCCTCAGACTTGCGATCTCAAGTCCGCAACCACCTACTCCTACTCTTCCCATCTTTTACCTAGTCTACATAGATATATGCCCATCTATCTGGACGGGTTAGCCCCCCAAGGTTTAACACAGCTAACGATCAACGATTTGAGCAACCTTGAACATGCGCTTGAGAAAACCTTAAAAATAAAAGTGATTTTACGAGACTGCCCTTAGAGTTGTGATAATTGGTCTGTGCAAACTCGATCAGCAGTTCGGTATGCTCTTCGCTCTTGGAGTTTTCCTAGGTGACTGTTAATATCCAACTGCTTTGTCATGGCCAAATTATTCCCTGGAGTAGGAGCCAAGGCTTCTTGGTAGGTGCATATTTTAATGCTTGCCAGTATCCCCAGAGATAGTGCTCAAGACATGCTGGCAGCAGGATCAAAAAACGACGGTCAATATCGATTTAAATGCGACTGGTTACTAACGCCAATATATTTTGTTGGAGGCTGAGTACATGAGACCCAAACGATCTACTTCTATTCCCAAGCTAGCGATGGCGGTCACGTTGGGGGTCTCCTCGGCAATCCTTTTGCCTGAATCGGTTGAGCAAAGGGTGCAAGCTCAGGAAGGGGCGGCAACTATTCGCATCGATAATCTGACCCGCATGGCTCCGATTAATCAGGCGCTGAAGCAGCGCTATGAAACCCAAACCCCGAATGCGACGGTTGAGATTAAGCGTCAGCAGGCGGATGCTCCGCTCCAGGTCGAAGGTCAACAGGCTGATTTAGCTGCCATTAGCCGTCTCCTAACGGAAGAAGAGAAAGCACAAGGTTTAGTCCAAGTCCCCGTCACCCGGGAAAAAATTGCAATTGTGGTGGGCCAAGATAATCCCTTTGCCGAGGGATTAACCATTGACCAAGTGGTAAAGATTTTTCGGGGAGAAATTACGAACTGGTCCCAGCTGGGAGGCCCCTCTGCCCCTATCCGGGTGATTCATCGTCCGATTGCCAGCAATCTTCAAAGTACGCTACAAACCTATGAATTATTCCGAGCCGCTAACTTTGAAGCGGGTGGCCAGATTGTGCAACTAGATCAAGATGACGTTTCGGCCCTGATGGATGAATTGGGTAAGGATGGTATTAGCTATGCCCTTGCCAGCCAGATTGGTGAAGCTGAAGCGATTCGTCCCATCTCCATGTACAACACTTTGCCGGATGATCCACGCTATCCCTTTTCTCAGCCTTTTACCTATGTCTATCAAGGTACGCCCACTGCTTCGACTAAGACGTTTCTCGACTTTGTGGCCTCTGCTCCGGGACAAGATGCGATTGCTGAAGCGAAGACTCAACCTGCAATATCCGATGACGCTAGCACCAATGGTTCATCGACGAAGGATTCTGCCCAAGACGGAACAACAGATGCCAATGCTGGCTCTACGGACAAGGCTCAGTCGGATAACTCCCCGTCAGATAATGATCAATCAGACAATCCCCCGTCGGCATCATCGGATGGTTCTAGTTCAGATGGTACGGGCCCATCATCTGCGAACCCAGAGACGGCAGGAGACGCTCAAGATACATCTGGCGGACTAGGGTGGTTACCTATTGCTCTGGTGGTTTTGGTGTTGGGGGGGCTAGTGGGTGGTGTATTGAAAACATTGCTGGCAAAATCTAAGCCAAAACCAGCACCGCGACCGGCCCCCAATTATGCCGAGAAGATAAGACCGACTCGGATTCAAGCGCCTGAAACTGCGTTGCAAGAACCTCCAAATCCGTCTCCTTCAGGGCCAGTCGGTGAGGAAGGCAGTAGTCCGCTTTCCCCTGAAAATGTGGTGTTGGGGGCGGCGGCAGTTAACGAGATGGCTATGCCAGCTGAAACGAAGCTGCAAGGATCAGAAACTGAGCTGCAGATTCCTGAAATGGAACCAGAAGCCCCGGATGAGTGGGTGGATATTACGTCTCGGGAGTTACAGGCACAAACTCGCATTCAAAATCCTAAAACTGAACTGCAGGATACGCCGCCATCCCAGAGAGGCCCAAAGACCCAGATTCAAGATCCGACGGCGACTCAACTTCAAGTCCCTGACAGTGAAGATTCGGCAGCCGCCCAAGACCTTGATTCCAGTCCAACCCAGTTATACGATCCATTGGATTCGAGCCCGACACAACTCCAAGACCCAACGACGACTCAGTTACAAGATTCTAGTCCGACGCAGCTCCAAGATCTCAGCACAACTCAACTGCAAGAGCCTAACCCAACTCAGCTCCAAGACACTAGTCCGACGCAGCTACAGGATCTCAGTGCTACCCCATTACAAGAACCGAATCCGACTCAACTTCAAGATTCCAGTTCAACCCAGCTCCAAGACTCCAGCCCAACCCAGCTTCAGGAGCCTCAACAGGCTTGGATGGACGGGGTCGATAATCCGTTTGGCATCGATTCGCCGCCGACCCAACTTCAAGATCCAAAACAAACTTGGATTCAAGATGATCAGCTATCCCCCGCGATGGATACGCCTCAAACGCCAGATCCGAGGCAAACTTGGATTCAAGATGAGGACTTTCCTGAAGGGATGAATCCCCAAATGTCTCAAACGCCAGATCCCAAAGAAACTTGGATTCAGGAAGAAGAGGAAGGCTGATCAAAGATTTTTTGTTCGAAAAGATTTAATGGAGTGGTTCTAAGCTACTTGTCCTTGGGATTGCCCCAATTGCTTATCGTTGGGAACTTCAGTTGCTGTTGCTTCGACAGGTAGGTGATAAAGGTTTTTTGGGTACTATCCATCTGGAGCGGGTTCTGATACTCTATCCAGAGTTAGAAACCGACTCAAACTGATAAATGTTCTGTTTTATAACCGAGAACAAAAAATCCACTTCAAAATCCAAAGGTTTAAGTTAATCTTGTAAAACTCAAGCTTCAACCTAGATCTGACTGATTTCTTTTTTTTAGTTTGGGAATAATACTTAAAGAGCATTCATCGTCATCAATCAGGGCGCTGGAGACAACCCCATGCATTACTTATCTCTTCATAGGTTGACGGCATTGGCCGCTGCTGCCATTCCATTTGCGACGACTTTACCTGCGATCGCAGTTGGAATACCCGCTACAAACTCAGACCTAGTAAAGAGTAAACGCAGCCCTCAAACCCTATTAGCCGCTACCTTTGGGAAAACAGCGGTTCCCCAAAATAAATTTATTGCGGTTGCAGTACCTCGAGATCGGGGCTACTACAATTTGCTGATTCTAGAGCAAATTTCTAGCAGCAAAAAATGTTGGAAAGAGCATGGATCGAGTCCAACCGAAATTGAACCCCTGTTGCTCCAGTTCGACTTTACGGGAATTTGTGGACGCAGCACCGATAGCAATGGCTACTCTATCCGCCAGGCAGGCAAAGATCTGGGGTTAAATTACCAGCTGACGTTGCAAAAGCAAGGGGATGAGCTGCTGTTACTAGGCATGCCTAGTTCGCGCCGGTTAGGAGACCCCATGGTCATCGGCAGGACCCGAGGGATGAGTTCTGGCCTGCTCAAAATTCACTTAAATTCGGGTTGGCAGTTTGCCAAACGGACCTACAATGGCAAAACCCTAGGCCATATTTATCTCAATACTGAGCAAGCACAGCCGGCTGTTTTTGCGGGACGGCGCTTATCTCCTCCCCCACGATCATCCGCGAGGAGAGAGCCTATTGTGCCCCCTTCCCCTGCAAAAGCCGTCGATATCCCTGTGCTTTCTCGAACTGCAGCAGTGCCTCGGTCAGGGTTTCTCTATCGCGTTGTAGTGGAGCCCCGCAATAGCAGGCAAAAGTCTCGCATCAAATCATTAGTGCCAGATGCATTTCGATCCAACTACCAAGGCCGTTCGGTGATGCAGGTCGGCTTGTTCAATAGCCGCTCCAAAGTCGATAACATCGTCAAGTTGTTGAAGCGAAATGACTTGAGACCAGAGGTGATTGAAAATGAGCGGTCTCGAATTGCTGCGGTCCCTCCTTCTTCGATTGCCAGCCGGGGTGTAGATATCCCGGTTCCTTCCCCATCCGCCGATCGTGGGCGTCGGTTTAAATCGGCTGCTCGCCGTTCGAATACCCTGTATCGGGTGGTTGTTAGACCTCGAAATACCAAACAAAAATCTAAAATTAAGTCTCTGGTCCCTGATGCCTTTCGATCTTCCTACAAAGGGCGGTCCGTAATGCAAGTGGGGTTATTTGACAGTCGTTCCAAACTGGATCGGATGGTCAAGCTGATGAAACGAAATGGTTTGAGGCCTGAGGTTATCAAAGATAGTCGGCGCCGCCTCGCCCTGCGAACCGTGCCTGCTCAGGTGGGTGTACTTCCGGTGCCGGGTTCGAGGATTCCTATTGGGCGGGCAGATAAAGGCTCCGATATCTATAATCTTCGGGCTGGTTTACCCCCTGCTCCCCCTTCTTCATCGATTGCTTTAGGACCTCGATATCGTGTGGTGGTATCAGCCTTTAACTCCCGTCAAAAAAGTAAACTGAAAGGGTTGGTTCCTGGTGCGTTTCGGTCTTCTTATCGTGGACGATCCGTGATGCAAGTGGGGTCATTTGCCTCTGTGCGAGAAGCACAAGATAGAATGCAACTGATCCAACGCCATGGGATGAATCCGATTCTGGAGAAAACTCAGTAACTCCGACACCATTACAAGGAGAATGCGGTTGTCTAGATTACACAAAATTGCTTTGTTGCTGCTGGCTGCCTTTGTTAGCCTCGCTCTTTATGGTCAACCGGTTTGGGCAGAAACCCCGAAACCCCCTCCAGCAGAAGCGGGTCAATCTATCCAACCCTATCTGGACCGTGTTAAGGATAAGGTGACGACATTCCGGCTTAAAAATGGCCTGAAGTTTATTGTTCTAGAAAGACATCAGGCACCCGTTGTTGCGTTGCATACCTATGCAGATGTGGGTGGTTCTGATGAACCGATGGGACAAACTGGAGTTGCCCATTATCTAGAACATTTAGCATTCAAAGGGACTCGCCGGATTGGTGCGACAGACTATGAAGCTGAAAAACCGCTTTTAGAGCAGCAAGACAAGCTCTTTGACCAAATCCAAGTGGCCAAGTCAAAAAAAGATGAGCAGGCAGTTCAAGCCCTAACCCAAGAGTTTGCTGAAGTTTCCAAGCAAGCAGGGGAACTGGTCAAGCAAAACGAGATGGGCCAAATTATCAATCAAGAGGGGGGAGTGGGCCTCAATGCCACGACCTCTTCCGATGCAACTCGCTATTTCTACAGTTTGCCTGCCAATAAGCTGGAACTCTGGATGTCTTTGGAGTCAGAGCGCTTCTTAGAGCCTGTTTTTCGGGAATTCTATAAGGAAAAACAAGTCATCTTAGAAGAACGGCGGTTACGCACAGATAATTCGCCCATCGGCAAAATGGTGGAAGTCTTCTTAGGTGAAGCCTTTGATGTCCACCCTTATCTGCAGCCAGTAATTGGCTATGAAAAAGATCTTCGTAATTTAACTCGCCAGAATGTCCAAGACTTTTTTGATACCTATTATGGTCCAGGTAATTTAACCATTGCCATTGTTGGAGATGTGAATCCCAAAGAAGTGAAGAAGCTTGCGAAAACCTATTTTGGGCGCTTCAAGTCGCGATCGCAGCCGCCTCAAGTCACGGAGGTAGAACCCCCACAGCAGAAAACAAAGTCTGTGAC
Organism: Acaryochloris marina MBIC11017; assembly: GCF_000018105.1. GTDB lineage: Bacteria > Cyanobacteriota > Cyanobacteriia > Thermosynechococcales > Thermosynechococcaceae > Acaryochloris > Acaryochloris marina. Next base: position 1,695,677 of record NC_009925.1, on the reverse strand, counting down.
TCTGGAGCTAAAATCCCAACCTTGGTATCTGGAAGGCTATCATCGTCCTGCCATTAGCGATCCAGATCATGTCATCTATGAACTAATTGCTAGCTTGCTGAGTGATGGCCGTACATCTCGGCTTTATAAGTCTTTAGTGGAATCTCAGAAAATTGCCTTAAGTGCCGAAGGCTTTAGTGGCTTTCCTGGGGATAAATACCCGAACCTGATGTTGTTCTATGCGTTAACAGCACCTGGACATACGGTGGATGAAGTGGCTACTGCTTTGAATGCCGAGTTGGCAAAACTCAAGACGGAATTGGTGGATATTCAAGACTTGGATCGCCTGAAAACCCAGGCGCGGGCTAGCCTATTGCGATCGCTAGATTCGAATAGTGGTATGGCAAGGCTACTGACAGAGTATGAAGTCAAAACTGGAGATTGGCGCAATCTATTTAGTGAACTTGAAAAGATTGAATCGGTTACTCCAGAAGATGTTCAGCGCATTGCAAAAGCGACCTTTACGTCTGAAAATCGCACTGTGGGCTATATCTTGTCCAAGGGGCAATAAAAGCGAGCGTTTCAGTTCAGCATTTGTTGGAGTGTTTGAGCTTGCGTAAAACCAGGTGTGATGGCTAGAGCTGCCTGGACCTCCTGCTGCGCAGCATCTAGCTTGCCTTGCCGTTTGAGGATAATGGCTAAATTGTAGTGGGCCAAGGTGTGGATGCTAGCGGGTTGCTCGGGGCGTTCTGGTAAAGATAAGACCTGTTTGAATACAGTACTGGCTTCATCCAGTTGATTGGCTTCAATCAACGCTAACCCCATATTGGTATAAGGGCGGTCGTAAGTGGGGTCAAGTTGGATCGCCTGTTCATAGGTTTTTATCGCTTCGTCTAATTCGAGCTGTAGATGTAGGCTTAGCCCTAAATTGAAGTAGGCTTCGGCCGACTGAGGTTGATCTTGCACAATCTGACGTAGATGAATTTCAGCTTGATTATATTGCCCTGCTTTGAGTTCCTGCTTGGCTTGCTCTAGCGAGATCTGTGTGGCCTGACTCTGTCCTAACCCAGGGATGAGCCATAAACTGCTGATTAGCAAAAAGAGAATGACCGAATTGGCATGAGATCGTTGCATGAATTCACCTGAGACTAGTGTATGGCAGGGGAATGCTCGATGCTAGATTAGCCATTCATCACTCTCCACATCTCTCAGCTCAGACCAACTCTGATGAGAATCAGATAAGCCTCGACATCCATTTGCCTTGCTCACCCAATTAATCTTCATTGCTAGGCCTTATGGTTAGGCATGCATATACTACGTACCAATACCAATACGAGTCGCTAAACTTGGAGAAAGCGGCATCAGAATGGCCACCATGATAAATAAAGCCGCTAATCCTAACGCTGCTCGGGTATCATCCGGTTCTGTAAGCTCATTAAGGCTGGGACGTTCTAAATCTCGCTGCAGAAGCAAAATAATGATGGCCCAATACAAGGCAATGGGGTTAGCAATGGCAATCAGAGCCAATACCACGAGGGTAATCCAGGTACTTAAACGCGCAATTTTTCGTCCATAGATGGCTTGAATAATCCGTCCGCCATCTAGAGAACCGGCAGGCATTAAATTCAGGGCTGTGATCACCAGGCCAATCCAGCCTACACCGACTAAGGGATGAACCAAGACGCTGGAGACTTGCAAAGTATCTCCCAAGAACAGACGCGCTAACATCCCCACTAAAATCGACCCTCTCAGAAACGAAATATCAAGCGGTAAGATAGGGCTGGACGGGGACAAAATTAATCCCAAAATAAGCAATGTGAGTGAAAATAATCCCCCAGCAGCTGGGCCGGAAAAGGCGATATCAAATAAGCTTTGGCGATTTGGCAGTAGAGATTCAAACCGATTAAAGACACCAAAAGAACCAATTTGCAGGGCTGGAAAAGGGAAGGGCCAACTTAAACGCACCTGATAGCGTTGGGCACTAATCTGATGGCCGACTTCATGGGCGACTAACACGCCCACTAATCCTAAGCCGATAGGGAGTGCTTCTGATAACCGCTCGGGTTGTTCAACGAGGTTGAAAGACAATAAAAAGGCACCTGTAATAAGGCAGGATCCAATGGTAGCTAGACTAAGAATGGTTGCAAACAGCTTTTGGGTCCACCCACCGACTTTTGGATCGTTGCGTCGTGGTAAGACAATGACGATGGGTTTTTCGTCCGTATTCTCGACCAGAAATAAACGATACTGCTCTGGCAATCTTGATTCGAGTTGTTGGGTTAACTCGGAATGAACGGTGGGGGCATCTCCTCTCAAATTACCCTGAATAATCACCCCATCTTGATAGGGAATAGTTTCTGTAGCAAAAAAAGTGTCAATGCCAAAGATGCCCTGAATTGATTTGAGATCGTCTGCTGAAATGGGAGGCGGGGCAATTGTTGTTGGGGGAACTTCAGGGGGCTTGGAATCGGGATCTTTGCTATTTGCAATAAGGGGATCTGGGCTAGGGGCGGCAGCTGATTCTGTGGAAGAGCGATCTGGAGTGTTTGGGGGGCGGATCTGCTGGGAGTCTTGATTGGCTAAAGAGCGTAACCGTCGGCCTAGGATGATATAGAGGCTAACAGACAAGACGACCATCAAAAGAACGCTCGCTAGGTTGAGGGTAATCCCTAAACTGAGCAGACCAAACATGAGCAGCCAGGGGCCCATAAGAACAAGGGATTGTAGCCAGGCTAAAACGCCAATTTTCCCCATGGGACGGGCGCGTTGATAGCCGACTCCGAGAATTATAAAAGCGGCCAAAAAAAGTAAGCCAGTCATAGGTGCTGTTGGGTGAATGATGTGAGCAGCGTGGCAGTTGGATTGAACATTGCTCTACGGGTTAGGAAGGAGCTTGTAATGTCGTTTTGGACACGATGCGGGTTCTTTTGCGATCGCTATCCGACAGCTCTTCTCCTGCCTGTAGACGAGTGGCGCTGCCTTGTAAGATTGTGGCAGCATTTTCATCCCCCATTTGCAAGGCAGTAGTTGCGGCCATTTGCAGCATGGTTGCTGCACCCGCACGATCTCCTTCCTGCAGCTTTGTTTCTGCAATTTGCGTCTGACGATATTTGGCTAACGCCAAAATATTTTTCTGAACATCTGGGTTCGAGGAGGGTTGATAACTTTCCGTCACCTCAATCTCAACCGGGATTTTTTCGGAAAGCAGATCCGTTTGTTCCAACGCAGGATTGTCATAGCGGACCTGAAGGGTAGCAATGGTCTGTCGACCTGGTGGGAGCTGATCAATATAAAGATTGGCGAGTACCGTTCGTTGCATCTGGGTCATCAGATCTCCGATTCGAATAATGGCTAACTCGCCTTCCTCTGTAATCGGTAGCTCTACGGTCTCAGGGGTGACTTGAGCCACAGGTTTGAGATTAGCCAGCCGGACCCCGGGGCTTAGGGAAATTAAGAAATGGGCATTCGTTAAGCTGACGGTTTCAATGCGGGTAAACAGGCTATTGAAGACATCCACGGCATTTTCTGGCTTCTCGATAAAGGAGAGGCTTCCCCCTCCAGAATCCGCGATGCCTTCCAGTACATCTTCATTCCAATGACTGCCAAAGCCCAGGGTATTGAGTGTTATGTTATACCCCGCTGCTAGCTCAGCAAACTGTTGACAGCGCTGATTATCGCCATGTTCATTTTCACCATCTGTGAGCAGAAAAGCTTGGGAAATCGTGCCTTGTTTACCGACCGCTAACTCTTCAATCCCTAGCTTCATACCATCATCAATGGCAGTGCCCCCTTTAGGCTCAAGCCTTTGGATCAGGGCTTTAATTTGCTCGGGGTCTTCCACGAGTTGATTGGGCACCAGGACTTTGGCGTGGTGATCAAAGGCCACGACAGCAATGCGATCGCCAGGATTGAGCCGATCGATCAGGCTTTGGGCCGCTTCTTTAACCGTTGTTAACGGACGGCCCGTCATTGAGCCACTGTGATCCAATATCAGACAGAGGTTCAAGGGCGCGTTGCGAGTGCCATTGTTCAATCCCGTGTCGTGAATGGCAGACACAGCAATGGATAATTGCCGTTGTTGCGTTCCTTGGGATGCATCAAGTTGGTCATCGTTTAGGGCCAGACTGAGGCTGACGTTCATGGTTGGTTTCTCGTAATGCAGAATGTGGGTTGCTTCTTGGAATTGGGTTTAGTCTAGCGATTTTTGCCAACTCTAACTCAGTACTACATGAACCCTTTACATCTTTATCCTAAGTCTTTGCAACTCGAACTGGTGATGCTCAAGTATCTAGGCGAACAGACTTTGATGACAGGGTTTATCCCTTGCCCCGGAAAAATATAAGCCGCAGTAGAGAAAGGATACTGAACACGGATTTAAGCGTTAGATAGATCTTCTATACCTAATTCTCGCTGTAACAATTCGATGGACTGTGGATCGATGTAATTGCGGCAGCACACCAGCTTAGGGAGACGAATTAGATCTGGTTCTGCTGCAATAACTGCGGCTTTTAAGGGATCGAAACTGGCTTGATCGCAAATAATGGTTTGAGCATGGCGGATAACGGCATTGAGTTTGTAGGTGTCCTTACACTCAGCACTCATGACGTAAATATCTTCCCCCCGAAGGCTATAAATCATGACTTCAGCCACCCCTAAGGTGCCAGGGCTGAGACTGACTAACCCCAGACGACTGCCTTCGGGTAAGGCTTTAATCAGCTCAAGTTCCTCCGAGTAGTCATAAATGTCGATGGGGATAATGCGAAAGGCTTTGGGGTCTTTATGTTTGGCCTGCACGTCGGCCAAAATTTCTTCAGCTTGGGTGGCAAAATAGCGAACTGTCAGCACCGTCGCTGCTTTTCGGGATTTTAAGTCCGTAGATAGCTCTTCTAGGGCCACTAACTGAATGGTGATCGATAAGGCTTGCTGAAGCTCCTGCACCATAATTTCACCTGCTCCCCAGTCATGTTTAGGGACGGTGACGATAACGCGGGTGCTGGCCCGCAGACGCTCGGTGATGGCATTGAGAAATAGTTCTTCTACCTGTTTGAGGGTGTAGCCTCGTTGAAGAAAACCGTCTAAACTTTGCTCAATCAGTTCAGGAACGGGAGTGGCCGTTTCTTCTTCTGTGATCGGTAAGGATTCCTGGCCTAAGGCTCGAACATAAATCCCAGACCCCACTTGGGCTTCTACAAAGCCCGCATTTTCAAGGCGTTCATAGACTTTGCTGATCGTATTGCGATGAAGCCCCGTTTGCATGGCCAGCTGTCGCGTACTGGGGAGTCGGTAGCCAGGGGCGAACTGCCGAGATGCGATCGCAAAGCAGACTTGGTTAAATAACTGCGTCGAGGCCGGGATCTCGCTATCCGGCTGAATTTTAAACTGGACCATCATAGGCCAAGGGCAATGTGAAAGCAGCAATCCCTCTATCATATGAGCTGAAGAGAAGGATTGACAGACTTAAATCAGTTCTTTCTGCAATAGTTCAGTTGCCAAGTCTATCAATTCCCGTCGTCAAATCCCTTTCCAAACCCTAGATGTTTCGAGACACTAGACATGGCGTAATCCGAGATAAAAGAAGTGTTGTGGTAGAAACTCAAGCCAAATCAGTGACCCTCCATACTGGAGATATCCCCATAGAAGCCTATGTTGCCAAACCGATCGGTGCGGGGACCTGGCCAGGTATTGTTGTCTTTCAAGAAGTATTTGGGGTCAATGAGCACATCCGATCTGTTACGGATCGGATCGCTCAGCTGGGATATGTAGCGATTGCCCCTGCCCTTTACCAACGCCAAGCTCCAAGATTTGAAGTGGGGTATAGTCCTGCTGATTTAGAACTAGGAAGAACTTATAAAAATCAAACGACCGCTGCTGACTTGTTAAGTGATACCCGAGCTACGTTGGCTTATCTCCAGCAACAAGAACCGGTTCAATCATCTTTTGGCACCATTGGATTCTGTTTTGGTGGACATGTCGCCTATTTAGCAGCGACTTTGCCAGAGATTCAGGCGACCGCGTCCTTCTATGGAGCGGGTATCGCCACGATGACACCAGGAGGGGGAGCACCGACGCTATCCCTAACCCCTCAAATTTCAGGGGTACTCTATGCTTTTTTTGGCACTGAGGACCCTTTGATTCCACCTACGGATGTGGCGCAAATTCAGGCTGAGTTGCAAGCACACCAGATCCGTCATCAAGTGTTTATGTACCCTGCCGCCCATGGTTTTTTCTGTGATCAGCGGGCCAGCTATCAGCCTGAAGCGGCAGCCCAGAGTTGGCTTCAGGTTCAACAGCTTTTCAAGCAGTATTTATAAGACTGTGTCCAAACCGTTATTCAGAACTTTCATTCGGGTCTAAGGAAAGCTGCTTGGCCGATGAGGCCGAAGAGCGGCGACGGCGGCGACGAGTGGACGTCCGAGCGGGTTCAGCTGGTTTTTCTTCGGTCGGTTCAGGTGTGGCAACCAAGACGGGTTCAGCTTGAGCCTCTTCCGGTTTGGTTGCGTCAATATCATCCGCATCGGCTTTGGTGTCTTTGGCGACAACGAGTTCTTTGGTGATAACTTTGGTTGCTGTTGTATTAGGCGTAGATGAGGTCTCCCCTGGTGCGAGGATTTCCACAATGGCTGATTTAGGCTTTTTAATCTCTCCTGGGAACAAGACCGTCGGCGAAATGCCCATAAAAGCGTAGATATCTTGTTCTTCAGGAGTCATGGTCACCGAGATGACTTCTGGAGGCGTATCTTGACGTTGACGAGTGCTGGAGCGACCCCGAGATCGTTCATTTCCTCCGCTCTTGCTAGAGGTTGAGCCATTGGTATCATTCGTGCTTTTGACGGGTTTAGAATCTGAGGCAGACCCATTACGAACTAAACGAGGACTAAGGGATTCACGGGACAAATTATCCCCTAATCGAGACCGGCGCCGGCGTCGACGATTGCCTCGTTCTTGGTAGCTGGGATGGTTCGTTAAATCAAGCTCTTGTAGGTCATCCGATGGATCGAGATGGATCTGATCATTTAAGTTGGCCGAGATGCCGGGTAGAGGAACACCGGATGTACTGGTGGGTGAAGGTTTGGAGGGCTCAGACCATTCCACTTCACCGACCGTCGGCGCAGCTTCACCAGGCAGATGGACCAGATGCCCAAGACCACTGCAGGCCGGGCAAGGCGTGCCAAATAGCTCGTAAATATTTTGTCCCTGTCGTTTGCGAGTCAGCTCGACTAAGCCTAATTCGGTTAGTTGGGCAATTTGAGGGCGAGCTTTGTCCGCTTTGAGGGCTTTATTAAAATGTTCTAAGACTTGTAGCTGATCGCGGCGAGAGTCCATATCGATGAAGTCGATAATAATCACACCAGCGATATTCCGTAATCGCAGTTGACGAGCGATTTCTGCAGCAGCCTCGCAGTTGGTCCACAAAACAGTCTCTCGGGCGGTAGCGGAGCGAGTGAAAGAGCCAGAGTTGACGTCAACAACGGTGAGGGCTTCCGTTTTCTCGATAATGATATATCCACCAGACGGTAGATCAACCCTGGGCTTTAAGGCTTCTCGGATGGCCGCATTAACGCGGAAATATTCCAGGATGGAAGTGGATTCACGATGCTGATCCACCAGCACCCCCTGGGGTAATTTGTTGGTATTGTTCCAGTTCACCAGGTGCTGTTTGACCCGTTTGAGCCCTGGAGTAGAGTCCACTACAATCCGATTGACGTTACTGCTATAGACGTCCCGGAGAACTCTTTGGATAAAGTCTGTATCCCGATCGAGTAGGGCAGGAGCTCGAGTCGAAGCGGCTTGCTGCTGGACACTTTCCCATTGCCGTTGCAGGAGTTCCAAATCTTCAATGATGGCTTCTTCGGCGACCCCTTCGGCTTCCGTGCGAACCAACAGGCCCATACCCGCAGGCTTAATTAAAATACCGAGGGCACGTAAACGACTTCGTTCGTCTTCTGCACGGATGCGACGAGAAAGGTTGACCCCTCGCCCTGAAGGCATAAGGACTAGGTAGCGACCGGGTAAAGAGATATTTCCTGTGAGCCGTGGACCTTTAGTCCCTGTAGGCTCCTTCATAATTTGGACTAATACTTTTTGTTGGGGGGCTAACAGCTCGGTAATGGCACCGGAATTGCGCTTTAATCGCACCGGACCTAAGTCGCTGACGTGAATAAATCCATTGCGTTCAGCATCGCCAATGTTAACAAAGGCAGCATCAATGCCAGGTAATACATTCTCAACGATACCTAGATAGATGTCTCCTACCTGATGACTGCCAGTGGCAACGATGAGTTCTTGGATTTGATCTTCTGAAAATACAGCAGCGATCCGATGCTGCTCGGCAATGATAATTTGCTTGGGCATTCAAATTCCTCAAAGAAACTGAGCCAGCAGACAACACGTTTCATGTCTGGGCTTAACTCGTAATAACAAAAGGGATTGTGGGGCTTGGACGTTCAAGAGTTGTGGAAGGGAAACTGAATTGATATTGGAAACTAATCGTAGATTTGTTACCTAAAAATGGAAAGATTTTTTGAGAAGATTTTAGATCTTCTCGCAAGGGTAGGGTGATTCTGGCTATTTCAGGAATAAAGTGGCGAGAATCTTTACAAAGAGCCTGGCGAGACCGACAGGATTGAACCTTAAATTGGTGTAAATACTGACCGGGGGTATCCTCGCATCAACGGTAGGTTTACAGCCTGGTAGATTAACCATGCATCACTTCTTAAAAAAGCTTGAACATGGTAAATCTAGCCGTACCGAAGTCGAGATAGCTCCTGTTGAGAAGCATTATAGCGTGGAGTCTCGGTTATGCTCACGCTGGCCTATGGGATTTTGACAAGGGGGACTGATTAAACCAGTGTCAAGCAGCATAGGATTAATGCTTCTGTCCATTCTACGATGGCACCGTAAACATCACCAGTCATTCCTTTAAATTGGTAATAAAACCAGTAGCTGATGCCAAGGGATAGGCTGCTTGCCATTAGGATACCCCCCAAAACGGATGGCCATGCTAAGGGAAACCCGTAATATTGGCAAACTGCGATCGCAAATACACCAATGACACTAGGCCATAGATCCCCTAGCCCCTGAAAAGCGTTGGCGTGAAAGGCATTATTTCCCTCAGGTTTGAGATAAGGAAAGATGGCAATGGCCATCACTTGAGCGATTCGTCCCCAGACTAGGGCAGTTACTAGGGCAGGCAGGTGAGCAATCGAGAGGTTACTTAATGCGCAGACCTTGAGAAGAAGCACCAGGGTGCCAGCCATGACCCCAAAGGCTCCGGTTCGACTATCAGACATGACCGTAAGACGCCGTTCGGGCTCCATCACGGCCAGGCCATCGGCGGTATCCATAACGCCATCCAGATGGAGCCCCCCGGTCAGACCGATCCATAGGGCGACGACTAAAGCACTACGAGTTAGATCAGGCATATGCCCTAGGGCAAGACCATAGTCGAGAGTGCCAATTCCCATTCCTAAGAGAAAACCAATCCAAGGAGCCCAGCGGGCAATGCGCTCAAATTCTAAGGGCCAGCTAGAGGGGAGGGGAATACAGCTGTAAAATGCGATCGCACCTCCGATTTGCTGCAAAATATGTTTCATTTGTGCCAAGGAAAAAGAAAGAAAGAGCGATGAATCATGATGCTATCCCCTTGCATTTAGTCAGCAGCTGATAGTGGTAAAGGATAGCTAGGTCAGTCATTTTTGCGGTTGAGAGAGGGGATGGGTGGAGTTTGAAAGTGGGGTTTACTCCTACTAATGTGGTTCCAAAACAAAGATTTTTGTTGAATTTTTATCCAGAACATAGATTATTTAGAGACATTGCGTTAAATTAAGTCCCAAGTTGCAAGGATCTGGTGAGCATAGAGCAGAGCCAATCGGTATTGATTACAGCAAGAGGGGCGTTGCGTGGCCAAACAAATTTCAGAAATTCGTCCTTCTGTTGATTCACGATCGTCTCAAGTCCTTCCTTCCAAGCTGGGCAAAGCTAAAGATCGATCCCTCAAGCTGGACCCGATACCGGAGTCGACGGATAGTCTCCGTAAAAAATTAAAGGATAAACGACGCCAGCAGAAGCAACAAGAAAAGCAACGAAAACAGGCACTCCGGCACAAATCAAAACGCCGTAAAACTAGTCCTCGACGGATTGCTGCCTCTAATCCAGATTCTAAGCCCTCAGAAAAAGAGCTAGTGAAGGCCTTAGCTGTTCCGGTCTCCGTCGAGACAGTACCGGTTCGTCAGCGTCCTAAAAGGGTGGTTCGTCGCTCAACCTCGTCCCGATGGCGGCCGTTAAAACGCCTAGGAATTTTGCTAGGGGTAACTGGTGTGGCTTGTGCAGGGGGATGGGTTGCCCTTGAACTGAATCTGCCAGATACGACCCATATGGAAACTGAAACCCAGGTCCGTGCCGGGACGCTCACCCTAAAGTCTGCAGATGGTTCTATCCTGTTTCAAGATGGACCGGCGAGTCATAAAAAGGTCAAGATCGATCAAATCCCTCGGCAATTGCAGCAGGCCTTTATTGCCACGGAAGATCGACGGTTTTTTGAGCATGATGGGATTGATGGCCAGGGTATTTTACGGGCCATGGTCACTAATGTGTTGTCCGGGGAGCTAGCGGAGGGGGGAAGTACGATTACCCAACAGCTGGCACGGATGACTTATCTCAATCAAGAACGGTCGATTCTGCGGAAGCTGAAGGAAGCCCGTTTATCCCAAAAAATTGAAGATAAACTCTCTAAGACCCAGATCCTGGAACGATACCTGAATCAGGTGTATCTCGGAAGTGGGGCTTATGGGGTGGCCGATGCCGCTTGGGTTTATTTTGGCAAGTCGTTAGATCAGCTTAATTTGCAGGAAAGTGCGACCCTGGCAGGATTGCCCGCCGCGCCAAGTTTGTACTCGCCATTAAGTAATCCCAAAGTGGCCAAGGAACGACGGAACTTAGTGCTTGAGCGGATGGTCCGAGCTGAGGCGATTACGCCTGACATGGCTGCGAAAGCAAAGAAAAGTCCCATTGCTTTAAATCCGAAAGTGCCCCCCAATGCCCAAGACCACAGCCCATACTTTACGGCGTATCTCCAGCAGCAGTTGCCAGAACTGTTATCGAAGGACGTGCTGGCACAGGGGGGATTAGAAATTGAAACGACCCTAAACTTAAAGTGGCAAAAAGCGGCTGCCTCAACCATCAAAGATGCGGTGTACCACGATGGCTATGCCCAACGGTTTGATCAGGCGGCTTTGGTCTCCCTTGATCCCCGCAATGGTGAAATCAAGACAATGGTGGGCGGCAATGCGTTTGAACAATCTCAATTTAACCGGGTGACGCAATCCCGGCGGCAGCCTGGATCGACCTTTAAAGCGCTTGTATACACGGCTGCGATCGCATCAGGATTTTCTCCTCATGATGGTTTTCCAGATGCTCCCTTTATTGTGGATGGCTACCAACCCAATAATTATGGCCATGTCTATAAGGGCTGGATGTCTATGAACCAGGCACTGACCAAGTCTGCGAATATCCCCGCAGTACGAGTCTTTATGGCCGTTGGCTTTGAACCCACCATTAAGCTGGCCCGAGAATTGGGCATTCAATCTCCCTTAAAGCCCTATTACTCCACAGCGTTAGGGGCGAATGAAGTCAGCTTATTGGAATTGACCCGAGCCTACGGTACCCTTGCTGCCCAAGGCTATCGAACCCAGCCCTATGGGATTCGCTCCATTCGCAATCGTCAAGGTAAAGTCCTGTTCCAACATAAAACGGCTAAGCAGCGCGTCCTTGATTCATCCTCATCGGCCATTATGACTTGGATGTTGCAACAGGTTGTCACGACCGGAACGGGCAAGCCGGCCCAAATTGGTCGTCCCGTTGCCGGCAAGACAGGCACCTCTGAACATAACCGGGATTTATGGTTTGTTGGGTATATTCCGCAGCTGGTAACTGGGGTCTGGTTGGGGAATGACGATAACTACCCCACCACTGGGAGTAGTGCAACTGCTGCGGCCACTTGGGGAAACTTTATGAAGCAGACAGTCAAAGATATTCCTGCTCAGTCTTTCCCCGCCTTGCCAAAATTGGCAGGACGCAAGGGCAGCATTAAACCTAAGTCTGTTAAGCCGAAACGGATCAGGAATTTACCCATGCCCCAGCAGGAAGAGCCTGCGACAGAGCCAGCCGAGCGCGAGACTTTAGACTAAACCTATCCCCATTGCCTGTTTCAATCGGGCGCGATGTATTTCGCACCCGATCTGGTATTAAGTAGAGGCAGAGATCTCAGAACGGTTAGAGCTACGCCGCTTGTTCAGTACTGGCTTGGCTTTCCGGCTACTGCGGCCACCATTCTTATTCTTAGAAGACCAGTCATCAAGGTTGGCCGTAATGGCAGGATAGCGATCGAAGGCCATTTGCAGCGCAGCTGCAGCGATGGTTTGAGTATCGTAGTCTTCACCCAGTTGAGAAACAGTGGGCAAGAAAGAAGCCAAACGCTCTCCCGTTAGGATACTGTGTAGCTCTTCGGTTAGTTTTTCTAACCGCCGTCCTTCAATGGCTGAGCGGGTTGGAGTGGGCAATGTCGGAATTTCTTGCCGAATATGCTTCTCAATTTCATGCAGTTTCCAGCGATCGAGGGCATGAACCAAGGAAATGGCGGTCCCTTCGTTGCCTGCACGTCCGGTCCGACCAATGCGGTGAACGTAACTTTCGACACTATCGGGTGGCTCATAGTTGATCACGTGGCTCAGATCGTCAACGTGTAATCCACGGGCGGCAATATCTGTTGCCACCACCCAGCGGATGCGTCGTTGGCGGAATCGATCTAACAATCGCTCTCGTTGGCTTTGGCTGAGGTCACCGTGATATTCATCGGCGCTGTAGCCTGCGGTTTGTAGCTGCTGAGTGAGGGTAGCGGCTTCCCGGCGAGTGCGGACGAAAATAATAGCTGATTCAGGATCTTCCAATTCTAGAACTGCCTGTAAGACCGTAGAACGCGCCCATGTTCGAGGAATCCGATAGGCCACTTGATTAATTCGAGTCGGGGCGGCTTTCGGTTGCTCAACAGTAACAGTAACGGGATCATTCAGAAACTGTTTTGATAGCTTGTAAATCTCTGGGGCCATGGTGGCAGAGAAAAAGGCTGTTTTGCGATCGCCAGGAACCCGCTCTAAAATCTTTCTGACATCGGGGATAAAGCCCATGTTCAGCATTTCGTCCGCTTCGTCGAGGACAAACCAGCTGAGCTGGTCCAGGATGATTTCGCCACGACTGAGTAAATCTAAAACTCGGCCAGGGGTACCGACAATTAGCTGTGCGCCACGACGGAGTTGAGAAATTTGTCGATCGATGGATTGACCGCCATAAATCGCGACGACCCGCAGGGCACCATCTGCTTTGAATTGGTAAACGGCTTCGCTGACTTGAACGGCTAACTCCCGAGTCGGTGTCAAAATCAGAGCTTGAGGGGTTTTAACCGTTGGATCCAGCTGCTCTAGGATGGGAAGTGAGAAAGCGGCTGTTTTACCGGTTCCCGTTTGGGCTTGGCCGATAATGTCGCGGCCAGCTAGCAAGTGGGGAATGGCTTCTGCTTGAATTTGAGTAGGGGTGGTAAAACCAAGCGCTTCTAAACAATCAACACGAGTTTGTGAAAGACCAAGTTGACTAAACGTAAGGGTCATGAACTCTCCTAGAGGTTAATACGGGCTACTGCCGCTCGTGCAGATAAACATCTACCGAGCAATCACCGCAGCATCTGAATCATGACTATCAGTGTCTGCTCGTCAAATATGAAGTTAGGCGGTCTAACACCACTCTGTAGGGAGTGGTTGATTAAAAGAGGGCAGTAGGGTGCCAACAGGTATGAGTTGGCGATAATAAACAGAACTATGTTCTCTCTATTGTTTCTATTCTGCAACAAAGTGTAACAAAATGCATTATAAGTCAAGTAATCATGACATTTGGTTAGACAGATGAGCGACTCCAACTGTCTAAAAAAACATTCCAATGCCAAGGGCAATGATTATTGGCTCACCAGTTGTCCCTGGAGGTCGTAGGCATCTGCATCTGTAATCTGGACAGGGGTTAAGCTGCCTAAACGAGGTGATGGAGCCTCACCAGGATCGATATAGACGAGACCGTCCACATCGGCAGAGAACCGAGGCGAGCGACCGATGAGCTGACCAGAGCCAGGATGTTCTTGCTCGATTAAGACTTGTACCGTTTTGCCAACTTCTTGCTGGTTTTGTTGCCAGGAGATGGGTTGTTGCAATGCCATCAAGCGATCGCGTCGTGCATCCATCACGTCTTGAGGCAATTGATTGGGCAAATCAAACGCGGGGGTGCCTTCTTCTGGCGAGAAGGTAAACACGCCTACGTGATCGAATTCATGCCGCTGGACAAACTCACAGAGATGCTCAAAATGCTCGTCTGTTTCTCCGGGGAATCCCACAATAAATGTGGTGCGGAGAACCGCATCCGGCAAGGCAGTTTTGATTTTCTCAATAATTTGATCGTTCACTTGACCTTGCCAAGGTCGATTCATAGCCCGCAAGACTTCTGGGTGGGAATGTTGCAAAGGCAAATCTAAGTAGGGCAGAACGTTATCCGTTTCTTGAATGGCCGCCATTACTTCTGGGGTTAAGCCCGTGGGATAGGCGTAATGCATGCGAATCCAAGGGACATCAACTTCGCCTAGAGCCCGAAGTAGTTCAGCGAGCTGGGGTTTGCCGTAGAGGTCAATGCCGTAGTTAGTGGTAATTTGGGAAATTAAAATTAGCTCCTGCACGCCTTCGGCGGCTAATTGTTGGGCTTCCGCCACGATGGACTCGATCGAGCGCGACCGCTGTTTGCCACGCAAATGGGGAATGATGCAAAAGGCACAGCCATAGTCACAGCCTTCAGCAATGCGGACATAGGCAGTGCCTTCGGTGGTGGTGCGATACCGAGGAACGGTTTCATCGGCGATATAGGTCGGTTCAGGTGAGACTTCTTTCACCCGCTCTCCCGCTTCGGCGCGCTGAATCACATCTACGATTTTGTGATAGTCTCCGGTACCGACGAGGGCAACGGCTTCGGGGAGTTCTTCTAGCAATTCCTCTTGGAAATGCTGAGCCATGCAGCCTGTAATCACAATTTTTTTGTTGGCTTCGGCTAGTTCGACTAGGGTGCGTACAGACTCTTCCCGGGCTGCTTGGATAAAGCTGCAGGTGTTAACGATCACGTAGTCGGCAAAGGCTTCATCGCTGTCGACGGGATAGCCTGCTTCCACCAGCAATCCCAGCATATGTTCAGTGTCAACACGATTTTTTTCACAGCCGAGATGAGCAACGGCGACGGAGGGCTGATTGGCCATGCAGAGTAGATCAATTTTGAGAAAGAATACTTCGTGATCCTATCTCATGATCTGAAATTCAGTCAGCTTGGGCGAAGATGGCCTCCGAGTCTTGCAGGATAGTTTCCACGTCTGGTAAATAGACATGTTGGTAAATGGCTCGAATTTTGGCTTGCTGATCGGAAATAATCAAAACCCCATAATTTTGCGATTGTTGTTGAAAGCTTTTATAGTCCGTGGGGAAAATACCAAAGACTTGATCGGCTAGTTTCAGATCAGAACCGCCATAGAGATCCGCGCCTTTGATATTGGCGATGGAACCAAATGCACCGCATTCTTCATTGACACAAAGGGGAGGTAGGTCTGTATGTAACAGATGAATCAGATACTTCCGATCTTTGGGCGTATTTCCCGCCTGTTGACCGGATTCTGAACTGCCTGCATAACTCGGTAACGTTTTCCCGACTGATAATTTCCCTAAGATGGGGACGGATTGAAAGGTGGGTGGAGATTTACCTGAGTTTGCGTCACAACTGAACATCAAGAGGGTAGTGCTCAATATGAGGCCAGTACGGATGGAGTTAAAGAGATTTTTCACAAGCATGATTAATATCGTTTAATGATGCAATAGGGGTGGGATTTCCCTGTAACCGAAAGCTTGGAAATTTGAAGACTCGCAATAATTTAAACCAATACCGTCTAACCTTTGCTGGAGTGCATATTTAGGCTTGTGTTTGTAACCATTGAGTAAACCAGTCTTGAGCGTCGTTCAGTAATACCTCTTGTGAGCCGTCATCCCATAGGGTGATGTTGAAGATATCCCCTAGCAGTGCTGCACTGTGATAACGCACATATTTCCTGGCGTGGTGGAGATCCCGGTAGGTCTGAATGACTGGAATAAAAGGCTTATTCTGTGATTCCCACCATTTCTGAGCGAATTCTAACCCTTGCCCCTGGGCACAGGCTTCCGTGAATTCAGCCGCAACGACATCTGTCATATGGCTAGCAAGCTGTCGTTGTGCAGAATATTGTGCGGGTTTATTGGGGGTGGATAAGTAATTTAAAACAGCTCCTAAATTGATTGGCGCTAAAGAGGGGCGTCGATGTTCGGGGGTATAGTCAGGTTCTAAATCGTATAGATCTGCTTCTAACTCAAACAGATGAGTCAGGGCTTTTCCGACACCACGATTAAATTGGGCCATATCCAGCGCCTCGGTCAGAGGATTAGCCTGTTCGGTTAGGCCGTGAACCATTGCGGAGACTTGCTCCAAGGTTTTGAGACAATCAGCAATGGCGTTAGTTTGAGCGGTAACATCCTTCATCTATGCTTCCAGCGATAGTCGGGAGCTTACTCTCCAGCGTGGTATGAACTTCTGACTAAAGGGCCAGACCGGACGTGGCTAAATCCGAGAGAGCGAGCAATCTCACCTAGGCGATCAAACTCCTCGGGATGCCAGTATTTCTGGACCGGGAGATGGTTGAGGGACGGGCGCATATATTGACCTAAGGTGATGCGGTCGCATCCCACTGACCTTAGGTCCTCCATCGTTTCGATGATTTCAGTTTCCGTTTCTCCCAATCCCAGCATTAGACCAGATTTGGTAGCAATACTAGGTATGACATCATTTTTAGGTGCAAGTTCCTTAACGGTGGCTAGTACCTGGAGCGAACGCTCATATTTTGCTCCTCGTCGTACTGGTCCTTGAAGGCGTCGAACCGTTTCCAGGTTGTGGTTGTAGCAAACGGGTCGGGCAGCAACAACGGTGGCAATCAAGTTGAGATCGCCTCGAAAATCAGGGGTTAGCACTTCAATATCGGTATGGGGGCTGACGGTTCGAATGGCGGCCATGGTTGCGGCAAACCATCCCGCCCCTTGATCGGGTAAATCATCTCGAGCCACTGAAGTGAGTACTACATATTTCAAACCCAGTAACCGTACAGAATCAGCGACCTTCTGAGGTTCTTGTTCATTCAAGGGTTGGGGGGTATGGCCCTTATCAACCTGGCAAAACGAACAGGCCCGGGTGCAGACAGGTCCCATGAGTAAAAACGTGGCCGTTTTTTGGGCATAGCATTCGCCCCGATTAGGACATCGGCCTTCTTCACAAATAGTGTGGATATTATGGCGTTTGACGATTTGCTGGACGGTGGATAGCTCACTGGCCTTGCCAATCGGGCGGCGTAGCCACTCTGGCAAGCGTTCTCTTATTTCTGTATTCGCCATGGGGTCTGCCTTCTGACTACCTGAGAGCATGGAAGAAACGCATGCATTAGGTAATCACTATAACGAGTTTGTCTCTCTGAAGAACAGGCATGGAGAAGGAGTGGGCTAATCTTCGGCAGGAATCAGCGCAAACCAAAATCGGTGAACTGCAGCAATATTGGAAATAACGGCTAATGCAATCAGCAAAATAAACAGCTGTTGGGTGAGCAATCCCAAAATAATCAAGACGATGCGGGTCGCTCGGCTGCCAATACTGGCAATCGAACTTTTACCGGCGACCTCACTTCTAGCCCGAATGTAAGGCACCATTGTGGTTCCCATTAGGGCAAATAGGCCCACGAGTAAATGTTCAGTGGGGTTGACCAAAATAAGTGCTGCAATCAAGAAGAAATCGACATAACGATCTAAAACGCTGTCTAAAATACCCCCTTCAATCGAAGTCAGATTGCGTTCTCGGGCGATGTCCCCATCCAATCCGTCCATCAAGCCACTGACCACCACTAATGCCGTTGCCAGCCAGAACTGCTCCTGAATAATCAGCCATCCCGTCAGAGGACCGCCAATCCCTGCAGACACCCAGGTGACTCGATTGGGGGTAATCCAGGTGAAGTGAGCAAGAGACTTGGCCAGTTTAATGGTGAAAAACTGCACAATCCGGTCCAGCAAAGACAGAGGCACCGTAATCGTTGTCTCTTCTGGGCTTTCAATAGAATCCTGAACAGGTGTGGACTCGTTGGGCATGGCTGTTCCCCGTAAACTCAGGCAACAGCGACCCTAACATGTCCTCTGGCGAAAAATCAAAAGCATCGATGTAGCCCTTTCCCACCCCTTAAAACGGAATCGAAATGCCAGCGCCAACGGTAATTTCGTTTTGATCTCTGACTCTTAGTTGGTGCCAGGTGGATGAGCCCACACGATTCGTGACAAAGAATTCAACATTGGGTTGATTCGGGTTGGATTCATCCCCGCCAATAATACTGCGGGGATTCCAACGGACGGCCACAGACCAGGGAATCCGATCCGCTAAGGTGTCGCCGATAAAAGCATTCCCTTCACCCAAGAAATTGGCTCCCAATTCGCCGACTAGACTCAGGTCTTGAATAACCTCAACGGAGCCGCCGACGTTAAAGCCGCCTAGCTCTAAACCATCTCGCTGCACAAATCCTGCAATGGGGGTAAACCAAAAGGCCAGTTGATCATTGACTTTGTAATGCAAGGGTAGGGATAGGGTGACCACAAACCGCCTGCCTTCGGGACTGTCCGTTCTAAAAATTAGCGGAAAGTCTTTAGGCGCTCCTTGTCGGAACAAGCCATTGCGATTGTTGTTATCAAAGTTGTCGAAGATATTGTTGGTGAGTCCCACGGTCACAGCGGCACTGGCAGTCAATGGTGCTGCTTCATCTTGGTTTAGCAATCGCAGTTTTACACCAAAGCCTTGCTCTGATTCGTCCACCTCACCCGAGATATAGTCCAAATAGGCAAATAGCTCAAAATCTTTGACAATTCCGTAGCGCAGGGCAGTTTGAATGCCCTGTCCACCCCCCTGTAAATGGAACAAAAACCGTTGACTAGGAACGGTCCCGCCATCAAAAAAGGCCAAGCCATCAGTTGTATTGGGTGAATCTTGACCGTCCTGATCACGGTTAAAACTGTCCGCAATCCGGCGGTTGGAGGCAAAGAGACTCGGTAAAGATATAACTCTCAATCCCAACGCAGTTAAGTCTCGATCCGCCGTTAAGGCCAACGGTCCCTTGCTGCCAAAGGTATTAGAGGCAAAGATATCGAGTCCCAGACTGGGATTAAGAAAATATCGCAGACCCGCATTATAGGCAATGGATTTAGCGGGTAGCCCTGTATCCCGGTTGAAACTGTTGTTGCCCGTAAAGGGTACAAAGGCATCGCCCCAGAGGGTGATCCGAGGATGGACTTGGTAGGAAATCGCCCCACTGAGTCCCAAGGTGGTGCCAAACGAGCCTGGATTGGCGAGGGGGGGACGGGGGATAAAGACAGCATTGCTATCGGGGAAGAAGGCAATGGTGGGGGAAAGGGTAAACTGCCAGCGATCGCTAACGGTAGCCGTGAACGGAAATTGTAGAGCTGGGATTAAACTGTTGTCTTCTTGCTCAATCCCGCCGGGGGTAAATTCAAACGTACGATTTGTTAGGGGAACCGCTAGGGAAAAAGAACCACTAAAGGCCAACGTATCGTCGGTGTTATCCCATAGCCTTTGCTTAACGGATAGGGTTAAATCTCGGTTATTAACCCGTCTAACAACGCCGAAAGGCCCCAATCGGTCGGGGGTACCCGTATCTACCACCTGTAGGGTGAGGTCCAGTTCGGTACTGTCTGTTAATCCCCAGGTAACGCCAAAATTTGGATAGGCTGCCGTACCACTAGCTGCTTCAGTACCGGGCAAAAAGAACAGTCGATTGTAGAGGCTCAGGGCCACTGTTCCTTTGGGCAGGTGAATTGCGGTAGGTTGCTGAAATTGTTGGTTGGCTAAGGGGCTAAAACGAGTCGCTGGAGCTTCTTCGCTTTCTTCGGTGCTGTCTTCAGCATCACTATCCGCTTCGGCTGGAGGGACAGAGTCGACTTGGGCTAGATCTGCGGCACTCGTCGAGATGGGGAGGGGAGACGTAACATCCTGCGGAGCTGTGGCTTGAGAAATGAGAGTTTGCTGCGGGATTAAGGCGGTTGAGCGGGATGGTAATGGTGTCTGGGATGAGAGCAGTGTGCCGTCTGTTGTCTTTTCTGAGCCTGCCTTTGCGGCACTAGAGGGGGCCAGATCTTTGGGTTGAGCCGCAGTGGTTTGCCCATTTACGGCGGGAGCAGCTTCCTTGGGACTCGAAAGATGCAAACTGCTGGAGTTTTGCTTAATCTGAACGATTGGCTTGGGGCTAAAACTAAAGTCGGCAGTTCTTAGCTCAGATGGGCTGAGATGGCATGTGTCACATGAAGTAGGGGTGAGGAGTGAATCTGAGAATGGGGCGGTTTCGGCATGGGTTGGCAGGCTCAAACCCATGATGGCCACGAAAACTCCAGTCGATAGGGAAATTGACTTCATATTGAGGATAATGACTCCACTGAATCCCTAATACGTCGTACAGGGATGTTCTCAGCCCTAGCTCAGCTCGGGCAGTTGGGGAAGAGTATACATCGGCTGGTTAGCCTGCAGATTAACGGCAAAAAACTTGGGCATGGTTTGCCAAAACATTCATTTCAACGGAGCGGTATTTGATTTGTTCTCCGTCAACAGCCAGTAAGCCTTCAGAACTTAGAGGTTCTAAGTGGAGACAGCGCACCTTGTAGTATTCCATCTCTGGAATCAGGAGATGTTCGCCTGTGGCAATTTTCAGAAATGCGGTTAATAAACGCCAGCGGGTAATTCCTTTACGAATGATTAAGACATCCATGTAGCCATCGGCTAATCGAGCGTGTGGGGCTGCCAAAACGCTATGGGTGGCCCAAGCGACGTTCATCACCCAAAGGGCAATAAACTCACCCTCAAGCACTTGCCAAGCTGAAGCTGTAGAGGTCTCGATGTCTGCTGGCTGCGGTTCGGCTAGGAGGTCTGGCTGAGGGGTATCGGGGCTAGGTGGCCAGTCTGGGGCAGGTAGAAAGGAAATCCGACCTCGATAACTGCGGAGGGCCAAGATGCTGAGAAAAGCATAGAGATCACTACGTAAGGAGCCTAGGAACTTGAGAAAACGAAGCTTGTTGGACTTAATATCGATATCGCTAATCAAAGCCCAAGCTAAGGAGAGAATGCTGTAATATTCTTTGCCATCCTGTTTGACGACGCCTAAATTAATAGGCTGGTACTGGCCTTTGGCGATGATAAACGCGGCATTACTCGGATCGTAGGTTTCTTGGGATAGGTCGAGAATGGTTTTTCCCAGACCGTTGCCGGTACCGGCTGGGATGATGCCGATGGGTTTTGCGATCGCAACCTCCGCATCCCCATGGGTCATCAGCCCGTTAATCAGCTCATAAACCGTTCCATCGCCACCGACAACGACAAATCCATCTATCGCTGATAAGTCGAAATCTCGCACGGCCTGGATCGTTCCTTCGCCCCCCTGGGTTTCCAAAATGCTCACCTGGCAATGGGCATCTTCTAAAATGGGCTGAATGGATTGAAAGACTTGTTTGGCTTGTCGCCGTCCTCCCTTGGGATTGACTAAGACTTGGAGATGGCGGGGCCTGACGGCCTGCTGGGGTTGGATGGGGTGGCCCTGTAACGCTTGGCGAATGGCGTTCATCCACTGGGAGCGCATCTGCTCCGTGGCACAGACAAACTCATATTCCCGTAACTGTCGGCGGTGGGGTAAAGTCCTAGGAGCAGGATAGGCACACAGAATAAACCCAACGAGTCCTTGGGGATATTGCTGATCAGTCGGCTTGACGCCGACCACGTCATCAAAGGCTAATGTGTGCCTTAGACCTGCGTGGAACCAGGACAAACTGGAGGTCGTCAACCAACCTCTAGCCCGCATATCGACAGCGATGGGCTCGGCGTCGCTGACGAAAAAAAGTTGTTCCTCGAAGACAATATCCAAGTTCAATCTATTGCGAAAACAATGCTTTTCTGGACTCATTTTGCCCAAGACACTTTAAATATTCTATGGCTTGGGGTGGGGCTATTCATTGCCGGAGTTTTAGAGGCGTTTCTTTGGAAGACGAAACCTTTTGAGCTGGTAAATATACCGATCCAGACACAATGGTTCGGCGCTAATAAACGCTGGAGAGGATTGATTAGCTTACCATTAACCTGTGTGGTTAGTACCTTTTTTCTGCAAGTCTTAGAGGCGCAATTTTTGACAAACTCAGGTCTGCAGATTCAACTCTCTCAATTCAATTTTATCGAATATGGCTTGTTAGTTGGGTTTATTTTTAATCTATCCGAGTTGCCTAATTCCTTTATAAAACGACGGTTGGAGATTCCCCCTGGAGATGAAAACAACAAAGTTTTCTATGTAATTGATCATATGGATTCCACCTATGGGGTGCTGATCCTATGGTTTTTCTATTTTCACTTTCCCCTGCATTTGGTCCTAACAGGAGCAATTGTGACACCGCTACTATTTATGGGGGCGACATGGGTGCGTAGACAGTTGGGTTTAAAGGCATAACCCTAGTTGACAAAATTGACAATGCACCTAACAAATCTGAGAAATTAAGATTAAATTGAGTCAATGTCTAAGGTTAAATCTACTCTCAGCAAGAAAAGTGAATTAGCGGTAAGATTTGAGGTATTTGGATTAGGAGATGTGGCTTCTCTATGCGAGTTTTACTAATTTACCCCCTCTTTCCAAAAAGTTTTTGGTCATTTGAGAAAACCTTGTCCTTAGTTGACAAAAAAGCATTATTGCCGCCTTTGGGGTTAGTGACGGTAGCCGCAATTTTGCCCCAGGAGTGGGAGTTTCGGCTAATTGACCGCAATGTTGAAGCCGTGCCTGAGTCAGATTGGGACTGGGCTGAGATGGTGATTCTATCCGGCATGATTGTTCAGAAAGAAGACATGCTGAACCTTGTGGGAGAATCCCATCGCCGCGGGAAGAAAGTTGCGGTGGGTGGACCCTTTGCTACATCTGTTCCTGAAGATTTGCAGGCGGTTGGTGCAGACTACTTGATCTTGGACGAAGGGGAAATCACCCTGCCCATGTTTATCGAAGCGATAGAGCGGGGCGATGAAAGCGGTGTCTATCGTGCGACCGAGAAACCTGCGGTGACTGAGACCCCCATTCCTCGCTTTGACCTGCTGAAATTTCCGGCTTACGACAATATGTCGGTGCAGTTTTCCCGGGGATGTCCCTTTCAATGTGAATTTTGCGACATTATCGTCCTCTATGGGCGTAAGCCTAGGACTAAAACCCCCCAGCAGCTCATTGCTGAGCTCGATCGGTTGTGTGAGCTAGGGTGGCGTGGCTCTGTGTTTATGGTCGATGACAACTTTATTGGCAATAAGCGGAATGTGAAGCTATTGCTAGCTGAGTTGCGGGAATGGATTGCGGAGAAAAATTACCCCTTTACCTTTGCTACAGAGGCTTCCGTCGATTTGGCTCAGGATGAGGAATTGATGGATCTGATGATCGAGTGCAACTTTAACAGCGTGTTTTTGGGGATTGAAACCCCGGATGAAGACAGCTTAAAGGTAACCAAAAAGTTCCAGAATACCCGTGACTCCCTTAGCGAATCCATCGATACCATGTCTGAGAAAGGGCTGCGGATCATGGCTGGGTTCATTATTGGGTTTGATGGAGAAAAGAAGGGAGCAGGCGATCGCATTACCCGTTTCGTCGAAAAGACGAACATTCCCATTGCCCTGTTTAGCATGTTGCAAGCCTTGCCCAATACAGCGCTTTGGCATCGCCTAGAAAAAGAAGGTCGTCTTATCCAAGGTCAAGAAGGCACGGGTAATCAAACCTCATTGATGAACTATGTGCCGACTCGTCCCATCGATGAAATTGCCAATGAATATGTCGAGGCCTTCTGTAATATTTACGATCCGGTGAAATATCTGGATCGCACCTTCCGTCACTTTATGAGTATGAATATTCGTCCCAAGTATGGGGGGTCGGGTAAGAGCTCCGTTAAGGTGAGCTGGGTTGATATTCGAGCCTTATCTACCTTGGCTTGGCGCCAAGGCGTAGTGCGAAAGACGCGCTGGAAATTTTGGATTAACTTGTTCCGGATCATCCAAAAGAATCCGCAGGTTCTGACTCGGTATCTGTCTGCTTCTGCGTTTATTGAACACTTTATGGAATACCGGCAAATTGTCCGGGAGGAAATTGAGTCGCAGTTAGCCGTACATTTGGCTAATCATCCTCGGGTGGTGGTCAAACCGGTAGAAGAGTCGTCTCAGCCAGAACAAATTCCAGCTAAAACGGCTTAATGACAGCAGCTAAAGCATTTCTAGCGGTTGTGATTTCATCTACCCACCATGTCTAACGTATCTTTGTCTGAGCAAGCCTGGTCCTTAGACCATGGTGCTTTGATTGACCTTGGCCAGCGGCAAAACAATCTATTAATCATTCAAGATTTAGATGGGGTGTGTATGGGGTTAGTGAAAGATCCCCTGACCCGTACCCTTGATCCAGCCTATGTCCGAGCGGCACGCCAGCTAGATGGACATTTTTATGTCCTCACCAATGGTGAGCATATCGGTAATCGCGGGGTCAATCGCATTGTTGAGAAAACATTTGATGCCGAAACCGTTGTTCAAGAAGGTCTATATTTACCCGGCCTCGCAGCGGGAGGGGTGCAATGGCAAGATCGATTTGGCTCAGTCTCCCATCCGGGGGTGAGCGACCAGGAGTTAGCGTTTTTGGCAGCAGTGCCTGAGCAAATTAGTCAGCGGTTGCAACAGTTTTTTCAAACCCTGGCTGAAGATAGTTCCCAAATTCAGCCCTGTATCCAGGCTGCTGTATTAGACAATCCCGTCTCTCCCACGGCCAATTTAAATGTCTTCTACGATCTGCTGGCAGACAGAACTGAGGTATATGCTCGGCTGCAGCAAGAGATGCAAACGCTGACGGCGGAGCTATTGACCCAAGCCCAAGATCAAGGATTAGGACAATCCTTTTTTGTGCATTACGCGCCCAACCTCGGGAAAGATTCCCAGGGAAATGAAATTTTGCAGCCAGCGACTCCTGAAGAAGCAGGGACCACGGATTTCCAATTTATGTTGCAGGGCGGCATCAAAGAAGCGGGAGTGCTGGCGATTTTAAATCGCTATTATCATCAACGAACGGGACAATACCCTTTGGGGGCAGACTTCAATGCCCGTCAGGCCCCACCGTCCCATGCCGAGCTGGTGGATTTAGTCAAAGAAAAATTTGATTCAGGGCAAATGCCAACTCTCATTGGGGTGGGTGATACGGTCACCAGTAAGGCAATCGAGGAGCAGGGAGAATTGCGGTTTCAGCGGGGAGGAAGCGATCGCAACTTTTTACACCTAATTCAATCCTTGGGGCAAGAATTTAAGACGAATAACGTTGTCGTTTATGTTGATAGCAGTGGTGGTGAGGTCAAAAACCGTAAACCCTTGCAGCTAGAGCACATACTTGATTCTCCCGCAGGGTCCCAGGTATCCCATCGAGTGGTGACGGGACCTGGGGATGATCGGGATACAGACGATCCTCTAACGCTGAATGTGGTGTTCCCAGAAGGGCATACCCAATATATTCAGTGTTTTCAGGCAATTGCCCAAGGCCGTCATCAGTAGGAATCTAGAGGGTAGTGCTAGACCGTACTGCTAAAGGACCAGGTCAGAATCTCATGGTTGTTCACGAGGCCCCCTGTCCCAGCCGTAAATCCGATAAACGCCTGGTTGCCTAAAAGTCCGGCCAAATCCACATTGGCAGATAATACTGCAGTACTGGGTTGAATGGTACTGTTTGCCAGGTATACCTGCAGAAGATTGGTTGTACCGTTATAGTCCACCCAAGCAGTCAGGGTATCGCCATTATTCAGATCAAAGGGAGCATTAACCGAGGCCAACGGAGCATCGGTAATACCATTGCTCAAGATTGATAAATGGTTGCTATTGAGGTCCATCGGGCCATTATTGAAGGTATCAAACTCAATGGCGATACTCCTGGTGATACCTCCATAGCCGATGTCTCCACCAAAGCGGCCCACAGCATTGCTTCCTGCAGGGCTATTTTGCAGAACCAAGCTAAAACCATCGGCACCATTGGTTCCCTGGCTACCCGTAATTTGAAACTGAAATTGGGTGGAGAAGCTGGTATTCCCACCCACTTGAAAAGCCTGATTGAAAAAGGCACTCCCCGCTCGGTTGCCACTGGCAGGTGTTAATCGGAGTCGACTATTGGCTCCTGATGCACTGCCATTGAGATTTAAAGAAGATAGGTCAGCAAAATTATTGAAGGATGCCGATAAATTGGGTTGTGGGGATGGAAGAAGCGTCACCGGCTCCCATTTCAGGATTTCCCCAGAGACCAGATCGACCCCATAGAGTCGGCCGTCCGGTCCCGTCTTCATATCCACCACAAACGGAATATTGGAGTCAAAGACTTGGACGTTCGAAATTTGGCGATTACTATCGAATGTCGCGGCATAAAGGGTGCCATTGTTCACATCTCCAAACACCAATGTGTTGCTATTGTAAAAATCGCCTACGGTAATGGCTCTGGCATTATCCGGTGCTCCATGGGTACGGGATAGGAGCGGAAAAATGGCGGCTGTGTCTCCGGGATTATTTCGGTTGCCATTGTTGTAGAAGGAAATGGCTGAGGACAAATCCTGATACCCCCCGTTGGGTTGGGGCCTTCGAGGTAAGGCCAACCAAAATTAGAGCCAGGGAGTCCGGTATTAATTTCTTCCCATTCTGTCCAACCCACATCACCAATCACAGGTAAATTGGTCACTGGATCAAAGGTAAAGCGGTAGGGGTTGCGAAGTCCTGAGTAAAATACCTTGGATTGATTGCTATTGGGATCACCATTAAAGAAGGGATTGGTAGAAATTCCTTGCCCCGTAAGAGGATCAATGCGAAGAACTTTTCCAGACAGATTGTTGATATCCTGCACCCGAACGCCGCGAGGATCAACAAAGTTGTAGGAGGTGCCATCACCATTACTGAGATACAGATATCCATCGGGTCCAAATTCTAAGTCACCAATGGAATGGGATTCACTATCAGTGGCTAGATAGTCTCGAATATTTTGGTTCTGAATTCCGGGGCGATTGGGGTCATTATCTTGGGTGCCAGTATCAATTTGGCCAGAGGGAGCTGTAATGGTGGTGCCATTGACAATGCCAGAGGGGAGGATAGAGAGATCGCCCGTACTATTGCTACCAGGTTGACTGGTATTGGCCCAGGTGCTGTTGGTCCCTGCTAAGACGACTAAACTACTGGGATCCGCAACCATGGTGGTGGGATCGACCGTGAGCCGCACCATCCGCGACGGGCGATTGCCATTAGCATCTGGAGCCGCTAAGCCTGTATTGCCAATCGTATCGGGTGGATCATAGGTATAGAGCAAATAGACATAGGGTAAATTGGGAAAATCTGGATGAATGGCTAGCCCCAGTAAGCCGCGGTCTCGGGTGTCATTCACCTGGCTCGATAGATCGACTAAGGGGGTGGTTTGGAGTACGCCATTATCAATAACCCGAACAACCCCGTTCTTCTGGGCAACCAACAGATAACGACCATCCGGTGTCCAGTCGAGGGTAGTGGGTTGTGTTAGCCCTGACACTGCTGTTGTGCGATTGAGGTTACCCAAAGCCAAATCATTATCAATAATGGTGATATTGGTGATGCTATTGCCGAGGGTTCCACCCATGGGATTGCTTAAGGTCACAGAAAATATTTCGTCCCCTTCAACAACGATATCGTTGAGGATAGGAACCGTAAGGGTTTGGGACGTTTGACCCGCGGCAAAGGTCAGGGTACCAGAGGTTGCCCGATAGTCTTGTCCAGCAATGGCTGTGCCGTCACGGGTGCTGAAATCAACGGATGCAGCGCTCGCACTATTGCCGCTCCGCTGAACCGTGATCGAGGCAGTTGCCGTGCCTTCTTCCACATTAATGGCAGTATCTGTGACGGATAAGGTAGACGCTGCGTCATCATCAATAATCGTCACCAGGGTGGTGCGGGGGGCACCCAAGCTACCTGTACTGGGATTTTGAATACCAACAGAGAAGGTTTCGTTACCTTCCAATAAGGTGTCATCAATGATGGGAATCGTAAAGGTTTTCACCATTTCACCAATGCTGAAGGTAATTTCACCGGTATTGCTGCGCCCGTTTAAGGTGGGCGTGATGAAATCGATATCGGCTAAGGCGGTGTCAGAACTGCCTACCTCATTGGTGGTGTACTCAAGGGTCGCTGGAGCCAGGGCTGGCCCTGAACGTACGGCTGTGATGGTGACAACACCAGCGGATTCATTCACCAAAATGGGATTCATATCCCCTAAGGCAAAGGTCTCCACAACGGGATCTGGGACCTCTAACAATCCGGTGCCCAGGGCTAAATAAGCAACATCTTCAAAGATATGCCAGGTCTCGCTGTCCCTAGATTGCTCCTCTTCCAAAAAGAGGGTAGTGCCGGTCGGGGCCAGGGTTCGATAACGAATGGCAAACGGATCACCGCCATTACTGGTGTTGGCTTGAGCTAGAAATACAGGTATGTCACCGCTAAAGGCACTGCCAAAGCTGGCAGTGGAGTCCTGATGATTACTGGAGATTTGATTGGCAATAAAGGAGACTGGGCCAAAGGTACCGCTACCGGGTGCGATCGCAATCCAATCCACGTCTTCCACTGCATGGGTTTGATCTGCGGCTTCTTCCTCTTGCAACCTCAAGTCAAACCCAGTGTTAGAGATATTTCTGAGGTGCTCTGCCACAGCCGCTGCTTCATTTTCGCTCGTAGTTTGAGCAAATAGCAACGGCGTGTCGTTGAATGCAGATGTGAAATCAATCGAAGCCCAGTCATTATCACTCTGACTGCTCCCAGCCTGAAGGACCGTCCCATCTGCAAGGGTATGTATGCCTTCCTCAACGACCAGATAGCCTAGGGACTCGAGGGTGTGTTGTTCATCGAGATATTCCCACTCATCAATGCGGACTTCAAAACTGTTGCTAGTGACATTTCGAACCCGAACCGTTGATGGATTAGGCCCATTGAAGGAGGGCGGTCCAGCGATGACCACAGGATTGGCATAGGTTTCTTGGAGGGTAATGCGAGTCCATTGGTCATTGAGCGTGTCTATTCTGCCACGTTCACCAATCGTTGCTAATGTGCCTTGATAAGTGGTTTGGCCAGCACTGCTTAAAGCGATCGCGGTTTCCACCTGTCCTACCCTGGTTTCTAAGAACCAATCGCCCCCATACCCCGTTAAGTCATTAGAAGCCGCAACATCTGCGTTGGTAACATCACTGATTGTCTGCAGGAAGGTGAGGTCATCGCCAGCGCTAATATTGCAGCCATAGAACAACAAATCGCCATGGTCTGCTAATGCTTCTCCCCAGCTTTCCAGGTCATGAGTGTAAGTATTGAGGTTGTGTTGAGTTAAGTCTGTGTTGCCCAGTTGGACGCTTCCCTGGCTGCCATGGGAAATGATATGAATATTGTCTAAGTCTTGAAATTGAGATAGGGTCTGGGTAATATCTTCGATGGTATCTGTAGGATCATTGAGTAAAAAGACGCGATCAACGTCTAACTCTTGAATTAAAATATCTGTTTGTGATAGCTCAGCATCAATAAAAGCAACGGATAAGATCGGTTGCCCCAGGCCAGATGAAGTGTGGTTCATTGTGATGGATTTAAGATAAGAAAAACAAGATATAAACCTCAGCGCTGTTCTCTCGCTCCAGATATATGAAGGTATCTTTTTGGGGACGCTGTGTGAAAATTTGCATAGGACTTTTTGGGGCTTCTATCCTTCAAGAAGCTCCAAATAAAAACGATTGCAAGGAGAACTCCCTACAACACCTGAAATCGTCCTAAATTAGGGGAAAGAACTGTTCTACATCAGATCAACCAACGCCATCTCGATGAATGGATATTGATTCCTCAACGGATGTGATGATTCACTAATGTAGATAATAGGGTTTCTCTCCTGAGAAACCCTATTATTAACTGAGTTTATATTAGCTATTAATAGATTTTTTTAAAGATAAATGGTTGTATATTGATTAATTTTTGCCGTAGATAAATTGATGAGATACAAATCTCATTTAAGAGGCTATTTTTAATAGTTCTACCATGGCGATTTTGATTCTCGTTGGGGAAATTTGGACGACCCTTATGTTAACGAGTTACAGACGAGAAAAAATGTCGCGATTGATACTAGTCGGCCCAATTTTTAGCGCGTTCCACTGCTTTTTGCCAGGTTTTAAAATTGGCTTGAGCGGTTTGGGCATTCGCACCTGGTTTAAAGACTTGATCGATTTTGCGAGCAGCGACTAACCCTGCATAGTCTTTCCACACCCCTATGGCTAACCCTGCCCCGAACGCTGCTCCTTGGGCAGTGGCATCCAAAACCGCAGGACGTTCAACCGGAATGCCCAAAACATCAGCTTGGTACTGCATCAAGAAATTGTTCTGGCAAGCGCCACCATCGACTTTGAGTTGCTGAATAGGAGAGCCACAATCTTGATTGACCGCATCAACCACTTCCTTGGTTTGGAAAGCGATCGCTTCTAAGACAGCCCGTACCATGTGCTCTCGTTGAGCCCCGCGCGTAATTCCCAAAAAGGCCCCCCGAGCGCTCATATCCCAGTGGGGAGCACCGAGACCGCTTAGGGCAGGGACAAAATAAACGCCACCGTTATCTTCGACTGCTTGGGCTAATCCTTCTGTTTCAGCAGCATTGGCAATCAGCTTAAGGCCATCTCGCAGCCACTGGATACAAGCCCCGGAGGTAAACATACTGCCTTCGATGGCATAGCCAGTTTGGGTCTGTCCCTTATCGGTTTGGGTCCAAGCCACGGTGGACAGCAGACGGTTCTTGGAGCGAGCAATGTTACTCCCCGTATGGGCGACTAGAAAAGACCCGGTGCCATAGGTGCATTTGAGGGCACCAGGGCGATCGCAGCCATGGGCAAATAAGGCGGCCTGCTGGTCCCCAAAGATGGCGGCAATGGGAATTTCTTGACCCAGGAACTTGGTATCGGTTTTGCCAAAGATACCTAAGCTGGGCTGAATGGCGGGCATAAATGACTTGGGAATGCCAAATAGATCGAGAAGATGGTCATCCCAGGTGCCTTGGCTTAAATTCAGCAGTAGGGTCCGACTGGCATTACTGTGATCCGTGGCGTGAACCTTGCCGCCTGTAAGATTCCACAAGGCCCAGGTATCGATGGTGCCAGCAATAACATTGTCTAGATTGAGATTGGGGTTTTGCCTCTTCACTTCTGTAAGCAGCCAGGCTAACTTGCTCCCGGAAAAATAGGCATCCAGGACTAAACCAGTGCGATCATAAATATCCTGGGTATGGCCTTGCTCAGCCAGTTGGTTACAGTAGGCTGCCGTGCGTCGGTCTTGCCAAACAATGGCTTTGTGCAAGGGCTGGCCCGTGGTTTTATCCCAGAGCAGGCAGGTTTCTCGCTGCACAGTGAGGCCGATGGCTGCGATCTGAGCGGGATCAATGTGGGCTTGGGTGACCACCGTTTCCATGGCCCAACGGGTATCGCGCCAGATTTCTAAGGCATCATGTTCCACCCATCCCGGCTGAGGATAATACTGAGGAAGTTCTTTATAGGCTTGATCGACAATCTGGCCGTCTTGGTCGAAGAGAATGGCACGATTGCCAGTGGTCCCCAAATCCAAGGCCATGATGTAGGTAGCTGAAGTCATGATCTTCCTCGAAGGGTTTACACAATCTTCTCTAGGAGTACCCCTTGTGTGTCCTTTAGTTCAAAAGATCTTAAGCTTTCGACATCATTCCCGATTGCTAAGCCGGGAGAGGTCAATGCCACCCGCCATTCGCTTAATTCCAGCTGTAACCAGTCTCCTAAGGTGACCATGGCCGGCTCACCCCCCATATGGCTGACCATGACGATGTCTTCCGGCTGTTCAATGTCAGGATCATGCTGGGTTCGGTGACCATAGAACAGGGTGTAGGCATCTTCCGTGATCCGGTTGAAGCGATCGCGTTCTGTCAAATTCTCCCCTAGCCAAGGGTGGGTAAATCGATATTGACGAGCTGCTAAATTAAAGGCCACCTGGTCCGGATCTAAGCTATCTCCCCAATGCTTCACATTGGAAAAGTCATAGCCATCTTCCATAAAGGCCCGGGCAAATTGCTTGAGTTTGGGGACGTCCAAATCATTGAGAAAGGCTGGACGATCCGAATATTTCAGGGATTCTAAATTGAGGTTGGCACAGACCCCTGAATCACCGTTGAAACACCGCCGACATAAATCAGCGACGATCTCTAGGTTATAGTCCGACTCCAACATAGTGGTTTGTAGGGCGGCTGCAAACTGGCGGAGCATTTCTAGGTCGGTAAAACCAAGGGCTTTGAGCTGGGGAAACACCTCAGGCGGCTGAAATAATTCTGGGGTCAGCTGCCAGTCTAGGAATCCAATCTCTTCGGACACCACTTTAACGCCATATAGCTCATCTGTATTGCGGAAAAAGCCCCAAGCGCCTCGGAAGTTGGCATTGAGAAATTCCATGGGTAAGCCTGGGCAAAACCCTAACACCCACAGCTTGATGGCGGGGTTATCGTAGGCGGTTTTGGTCACCTCGACCAGGGTGTCGCCCAAGTGCCAGTTAATGGGACCATTGGGGTCAATTTGATTGCCCCGGCGAACCGTGTCATGGTTGGCGCAGCCGGTGATCCAGTGGGAGCCTTGGAACATGACCTCGCAGACTCGCCGCCATTTCTGATCCCAAAAATGCTGGAGTGCTGGGGTGTTGTGGGCAAATACCAGGGGGCCCCACTGGTAGGAATGGGGTTCGAGTTCAACCAACTCTAGATAGCGAGAGGTCTCTTCCCAGCCTTCTTGGGGCCAAGGGCGGCCATCTTCAAAGATGGTAAACATCAGGCGCTCGTTGCCTTCTATTTCTTGGACAATATTGCCCATAGCTCGCAGATAGCCGTCGTCCTGTTCCACTAAGTTGGTGAGGGGATTGAAGAATCGAAAATCCTGTCCCCCATCCACGCGAATGCCATCTGCCCCGGTATTGTTTTTGCGCCGCTGCATTTCTAATAGCACAGCCCGGACTGCAGGGAGCTGGTGGTTTAAGTCCTGGCCGTACATGTTAGGACCTTTTAAGTATTGGCGGCTAATCAGCTTCTCGCATTGATTGTCAGCATGGCCATAAACCAGGTCATAGATCACTTGAATTGGCCCCGTGGAAAAATTATGAAGGGTGGCGATAAAGTCGATGGTTTCGTCGGGGCGTAGCGTTTCTAAGACGGCTGGATTGGTCGCTGCAGAGCCAATAATGGGGACGTCATAGCCCCAATTTTGGGTATTGGGTTTGCGGAGGGTAATTTGGATGGTCTGGGTATGTTCGTCCGTGAGACTGGTGGGTTCAGGGGGACGGGCAAAGAACTCATGGTGGTGGTTGTCTTGGTCCAGGCGATATTCAATGGTGGGCTCTATGGGCAGTAGCTCAATGGCGTCGTAGCCCACATAGTTCTGTTCTATAGGGGTGAGATCTTCTCCCTGAGAGAGTTTGTCCGAGATGCGCTGGTAGATGCGTGTTAGACCTGCTAGGGTCCCTTCAGGAGACGCGGTATGAATATGAAGTTGCAGGATACAGACTGGAGCGGGGAGTCGAGGGGGCGGGTTCTTGAGGTCTGAGGCTAAGAAGCCTTTGCGAGATTTGGTTTGGGCCCCTGTGGTTTTGAAATAGCCCAAATCCGCTCGCTGGCGCTGGAGCCGATCGCTGTCATAGAGTTCGGCGGGGGCAAAGACCCCGTAGGGAAGGGAATAGGCTAAGGGATCGCGAGTGGTTTTGACGTGCCCTTGATTATCGATATAGCGCAGCCAGTAAAAGCTGCCCGCTTGCTCGCGGGTGCCGGCCCGAAGTCCTTTAATGACACCCCAAATATATTCGCCCTGGAGGATGAGGGGGATGCGATCGCGTTGCCAGGTAATTTCTTGTTCGGTCGCCTGGAAGTCAATGGGGTCAAGGGGGGTAAAGACTTCTAAATAGATACTGCGCTCGGACTGAATCACTTCAGCGGCGAGTCCAGGGGTCCAGAAGCCGATTTCCGTGAGGCCATCTTCTCGGTAATGAGCCCCTAATCGGGTGGCGAGAAGTTGACCCGTTTGAAAATAAGTAGCGTCCGACTGATCAATATTGGCGGCCCAGTCTAGTAAGACTTGCGTTTCCTGGTCATCCAGAACGGGCTCGGGGAAAGCAGAATCAACCACAATTTTTGCGACGTGAATGACATTTTTGCTGTTGTCCAGCCTAACAGAAAGCAGCCAGAATTTAGCGGTTCTTAATTTGCAGAGTGGGGCATGTTGGCATAGGGTAATCTTGGGGTCATCTTTGATTGCAAAGGATTTTGGGACAGTATGGGGTAAACCTCAACTCGTCCATGCCAACAGCATTAAATCAGATATAGCGATGCTGTGGCTGCTCGAACTTTTATATCCCCATTGCTCTGGATGACCGTGACAAATAGGAGGCCATCTAATGAAATCTTCCCTGGTGATTCTTTACCACCGTGAACCCTATGATGAGGTGATTGAAAACGGTAAAGTTCACTACCGGCCCAAGAAAAGTCCTAACGGTATCTTGCCGACCTTAAAAAGCTTTTTTGCTAGTGTGAATCAGGGGACTTGGATTGCCTGGAAACAGGTGACGGCCAAGCAGCGCAGTAACTTTGAAACCCTGGTCACGGTGGAAGGTGAGGGCAATTACAATGTCTGTCGGATTCCCCTGAGTGCTGATCAAGTCAAGCACTTCTACCACATCACATCTAAAGAAGCCTTTTGGCCGATTCTCCACTCTTTCCCCTACCACTTCACCTATGAGTCTTCGGATTGGGAAAACTTTCACACTATTAATCGCCTGTTTGCGGAGGCCGCCTGTGAACAAGCGGCAGATGACGCCTTAATTTGGATTCATGACTATAACTTGTGGATGGCCCCTCATTACATCCGCCAGCTCAAGCCTAATGCCAAGATTGCCTTTTTCCACCATACGCCCTTCCCTTCGGTGGATGTTTTCAATATCTTGCCCTGGCGAGAAGAAATTGTAGATAGCCTGCTGTGTTGCGATATCGTCGGTTTCCATATTCCCCGCTACTCGGAAAACTTTGTCAATGTGGCCCGCAGTCTGCGGCCCGTGGAGATTGTAGAGCAAGGCCCCATCCCGGAGCATATTACCCCGGTGGGGACGGCTTTGGCTGAACCTAATATGACCACCTACCTGCGCTATAAAGGCCAGTTAGTGAATATCGATGCCTTCCCGGTGGGTACGAATCCCAAACATATCTTGAGCACCCTCAGTCAACCCACGGCCCAGAAACGGCTGGCCGAAATTAAAGCAGACCTGGGCGATCGCAAGTTAATTATCGCAGCGGGCCGGGTGGACTATGTCAAGGGCAATCGCGAGAAGCTGCAAGCTTTTGGTCGCTTGCTGGAGCGTCGCCCCGATCTCCACGGCAAAATTAACTTTGTGATGACCTGTGTGACCCCAGCTACGGGGATGCGGGTGTACAAAAAAGCCCAAAGCGAAATTGAACAGCAGGTGGGTAAGATTAATGGCCGCTTTGCCCAGCTTGGCTGGACGCCGATTTTACTCTATACTCAGCCCCTGTCTTTGGAGGAGCTGCTCAGCTACTATCGAGTCGCGGATATTTGCTGGACCACGCCTCTGAGAGACGGCCTCAACTTGGTGGCGAAGGAATATATTATTGCCAAGGATAAGCAGCCTGGTGTCTTGATTCTGTCAGAATTTGTAGGCGCGGCGGTGGAATTGCCAGAAGCCATTCTCACCAATCCCTATTCGATTGATCGGATGGATGAGTCCATTGATAAAGCCTTGGCCATGTCTGAGGAAGAGAGCCAAGCGGCTATGACCAAAATGTTTGAGACGGTCACGAAGTACGACGTTGATTATTGGGCGAATCATCTGCTGCAGAAGTTCAAGGCGATTCAGTCGGCTCCGTCGAATCAAGCCTCTGTTTCCTAGGCGGCTCAATTTTTTCAATTCGCGATATTGCACCTATTAAAGCGTTTGAATTAATAGGTGTGATGTTGGGCTGCGATCGCCCACTTCCCAGACTGTTGAGTCCAATGCAATGACCCCAGGGAGTTTTGAGCTAGGATCGCAACAGCAAGATGTTCGAACGGTTCAACTAACCTCAAAGGAGGCATTGTGTTCTCAGGGTTAACGCAAACAGCCTCCCGGCAACGCGACATTATTGAAGTGGTCCTCCGGAATGGCTGGGACTATATGCAGCAGCTGTTAACGGGCGGCAAAGCGGATCAGCCTGCTTTGCCGACGCCTGCGGTGCTGCGCAATATTTTGGTGGATTTAGGGCCAGTCTATGTCAAGCTAGGCCAGCTTTTGAGTACGCGACCGGATATTTTGCCTGCCCCCTATATTGACGCTCTGTCTACCCTTCAGAGCAAAGTGCCACCTGTGGCCTGGCCGGAAATCAAGGCGGTGATTCAGCAGCAGATTGCCCAGGAACTGCGGTCTCAGTTCAAAGAAATTGACCCGACTCCCGTGGCCTCAGGATCCATTGCCCAAGTTCATCGAGCGATCCTGGCAAACGGACAGCAAGTGGCGATTAAGGTGCAGCGACCAGGGATTGATGTCATCGTCAATCAAGATATTGCACTGATCAATACCCTCGCGGATTTGGCATCCCGAACGGATATTGGTAAAGATTACGACCTTAAGTCCTTGGCGGCAGAGTTTGCCAATGCCCTTTTAGATGAACTGGATTTTACTGTTGAAGCCAGCCATACGGAGCAGCTTCGCCAAAATCTCTCCACCAGCCGCTGGTTTGATCCGCAGCAGCTCGTGGTCCCCAAAATCAATCTGGCCTTGACCACCCAGAAAGTGCTGGTGATGCAGTGGCTAGACGGAGAGCCCTTGTTGTCGGCAAACCTGCCTTTTTCTCAACAGGAGCCCAGAATTGATAGTGCCCGTCGGCAAGTGACAACGCTGTTATTTCGGGCCTTTTTGCAGCAAATCTATGTGGATGGCTTCTTCCATGCCGACCCTCATCCCGGCAATTTGTACTATCTAAACGATGGCCGAGCCGCGATCTTAGACTGCGGTATGGTCGGACGCCTAGATCCCAATACCCAGCAGATTTTGACGGAGATGCTGTTAGCCATTGTGGATCTGGATGCCCAACGCTGTAGCCGTTTGACCTTACAGCTAGCGAAAACTCGACGGGCAGAGAACCTGGCCCAGCTCGAAAGTGATTTTGAAGCCCTGCTGCGCAAGTACTATAATCGCAATCTGGCGGAAATTAATCTGGGAGAAGTGCTGTACGAAGTACTGCAAGTGGCCCGTACCAATAAGCTGAAGCTACCGGGAAATGTGGGGCTATACGTCAAGGCGTTAGCCAATTTAGAAGGAGCGGCTCGGACCTTTGACCCCAAGTTTAATGTGCTGGATGAAATTAAGCCGTTGATGAGCGATTTATTTCGACGCCAGTTTGTCGGGGAAGATCCCTTGCCGACGCTGCTAAGGACGGCATTAGATGTGAAGAATTTGTCCTTGAGATCGCCCCGGCAATTAGAGCAACTTCTAGACCAAGTGACGTCGGAATCCTTGCAGTGGAACTTAAATCTGTTGGGTCTGAATGGCTTACGGATTACCGTCGATAACGCGGCCAATCGCCTGTCGTTCAGTATTTTGGTGGGGTCGCTGATTATGGGGGCAGCGATGATTTCGGCAGAGAAACAGACGGCCTTGTATTGGTTGAGCAATACCCTGTTTGCCGTGGCAAGCTTTTTGGGACTGTGGTTAGCGGTTAGTATCTTGCGATCGGGGAATCTCCGCTGAGTTGAATTTTTAGGTGTAACTTCGGAAAGGCTTTACTGTTCAACTACTCGACATCATCCCCTAGTTTGGTCAGGTCCTTGGTCTGGACGATTTTTCTTTGATTGAGATCCAGAAGACTCGCCATTTTCGTTCCATTTTTGACATACACCACCAGTAAGCGATTGCCAGTTAAAGGCTGTAAGTTGAAAAGCTGACTGATATCCGTCAAGACTTCAACATATTGCTTACCAAACGCATCTGAAATTGCGATAGTCCGGTGATCTCTGCTGTCTAAATACTTATCTCCATTGGTATCCTGCTTTAGCACCTGATAGACAAAGCGAGCCGTTTTCTTGATCTTCTTTGCTTCTGGATTAGAGGCTGGTTCGTCGAGAGAATATTGTTTGGCTTCAACAATCGTGTATTGATTCGTGTCGAACAGGCTATGAGATTCTAGAGAACCAGAATCAAGAAAGACAAGGTTGGCAATACCGCCCCCCTTGCGTGAATAGAATTCAGAAGAAGATACGCGAGATTTTCCCGCTTTCACTTGTGCGATATTGGCGACTAGATAAGGAGTACCAGGAATGGATTCAAAGGCTTGTAGGACTTTGTCGGGCTTTGGATCGGTTGCTTGAGCTTGATCGTTTGAGAATTCCCTAACGATGGGGATCCGATTACAGGCCCAGAATAGAGGAGTGCTGATCAACACTAATAATACTAACGACCAGTTTTTAGGCATTATAGATGGCTTGATCATGCCGAAAATTTTTATCCTATACCTAGCATTCTGGGTATAATCTCATCTCACTCTAGCTGATGCATTGATAGATATCACACCCAATCTTCAGTTGACGGGTTATAGCCCAATCTTGAAAAATTTCTGCAAGCGTGAGTTAAAAATGAATACCTGCTTGTGCCAACTCCATTAATGTCTTGGTAAGGATCTTCACTGTTCTTTGGCGCTGTTTCCATGACTTGAGGGATGCAGGATAAATGGCTAACCAGTGATTAAACCCTTGATAGGTTGTACTGTTTTCGCAAACTAAGTTTTTCGTTGCCGGTAAATGTTTTTGCTGCAGTATCTCAATGCAGTGCCTGACTTCATAGGATGAGGCAAACTCTAAAGCAAACCCATCGACTGTTACTAGCAGGCAGGGAAATCCTTCTCCAAAGACACAGGGCGGAAAGGCGGGGGCATACTGATCTGCGTCCCTCCATTCTGAAGTCAGAGGCGTTTCATGAACCGCTTTATGCACCCACCAACTGACGGGACTGAATCGTCGCTGTGGGTGATAGATAATTTGCCATTTTTTCATGCCTGATTATGCATCTGAAGCTACATCCTTTTTAAGGACGCTTAAGCTGCAAAAGCCCTCCACCGAATAGACATCTCAAGTTCTTGCCTCTACACATTCGGGGTTACCAGGTGTGTTTTTCCCAGTCTAGCCATTGCTCTTTAATCTCTTCTAGTAACCATCCCCCAACGGTTGTAGAGTCTTCATGGGAGGCATAGACAATCCAGTCTAAACGATTCGATGTCCAGTAGCCCTCATTGCCATTGTACGCAGGGTCAAATAGAGAAATGTCCTGCTCGTATTCAATTCCATAGTCCCGCAGTTCCCAAATGCGGGTAATGCCGCGATTGGACAACCGATCGATCAGGCTGAAAGATTCGCAAAATGCTTCAAATGCATCTGTGTTAAAGGCTGTGATATCTGACAAGTTGCGTGGATGGAGTGGATGCCAATAGGGGCTGATAATTTTCCAACGGTTGCGGAGTCCCTGCCACAGGGTTCTGGGCTCGGCTGGGGACAAGACCCGCTGATAAGGTAAGGGCTGAACAGCGTGAAGTTGGGACTCTGAGAGTTCTTGAATGTAGGTGCAGAAGGCTTCTCGTTCGTTTGTGATTGCATCGTCCACGTTAACGCCAATTGTGGCCTGAGAAATTTGGGGTGGCGGTTGCCCCATATTGGGATGTGACGGCGTTTTCTGAGCATCTCTACCGATTTGCACGATGCGATGGCCGAAGGCCGGTCGGAGACCATCGCGAGTTATATCAATATCATCGAGGTGATCGGGGTCGAGTCGCTCAAGTTCTGTGCAGATGATCGTGAGCACATCGGAGCGGGCATAGCTCTCTAACAACATCTGCTGATAGTTGCCCTGATCACGAGGTATGGTTTGCCGTATTTCAGTTGTGTGTTGATACCAATAGTTTGATTGCGTTTGGCAGTAATGACGAGCCGCAGTATGAAGCGCTAGGTTGGCAAGCATGAGATAAATAAAAGGCTTATTCGTTGGGATGACTATTCTCTGGTGTCAATTCACATTCTTCATCTCAGACAGAGAAGCACGTCATCACTGTTTGATTTTTCTTAGTAAGACTATAAGACTGATCTAGCCCTGGAATTGTTGTAGCGAGTGAGTGTTCCTTCTCTTCCAGTCAGTTGAATGACAGACTCTTATTACCTCCAGCATCACTGGTACGGAATGGATACAAGGTCACAGAGAGTGAGCAATTAGCCTCTGCAATTAAGCGAACGGATTCAGCAGTTAGGGCATAAGGATAGGCCCATGTATCTCCACATTCAAATCCCAGATCGAATTCTCGAAGGTAACAATTATCCCATTGTCGTTTAGCCTGAGCGGATAACTGAGGCAGGACTGCCAGCATGGCCTGAATCGCAAGATTCGCGCCGGAGTCTTCACTCAGGTTACTTTCTATTATGGCGTGCCAGTGCCCATTATCAGCTTGGGTATGATTCAAAATACAGCAGGTTTTCTCGAACTCATGGCATAGCGTTGTTAGGGGTTCATGGGATCGAAGTTCAAGGTCAGTATTCAAATATTGCGTTTTCCGCTGCATGCTTCAGTCCTAGCGCTTTGACCTGCTCAGAATCTAGATACAGATCGCTAATTCTGTGAATGATGCGGTCGGATAGGTTTTCATCTAAAAGCAGTTTCACAGCGATGGAGCAATGGCCTAAAGGGCTTGAATCCATTCTCGAATTTCGTACTCGGTCCAAATGCCGTTTTGCCAATAGGGATCAGATTCCACCAACTTGCGTACAGTATCTTCATCTTCAGCGTCGTAGATACCAAAGACCATTTTGATATCTTTAGTCGGGCCAATCGTAATCAGCGTTCCCGCTTCTTTTTGGGCATTGAGGCCATCTAAGTGAGCTTGGCGATAGGGGGCTCGCTTTTCTAGCACTCCATCGCAGTAGCTACCCCACATGACGTACTTCGGCATTTGCGCTTCCCTAAAACTCTGTGGTGATTATAGCGGTCAGGCTGGCTTTTTCTGAGGCTATTTTGGTTGAACCTTCCCTAATTTCTGTACAATGCCCATCAGAACGTATGGGGGCATTGAATGGCACTTAGTGAGTTTCAGGTTTGCGATCGCGATCTTAGCGACGCCTTTCTCCAGGACTATCTCCAGGCAGATCGGATTGCGGTGGATACCGAAACTATGGGATTGAAGCCCCATCGTGATCGCCTCTGTCTGGTACAGATTTGCAATCCTGAAGGCCAAGTCACCGTGGTGCGAATTGCCCAGGGACAAATGGATGCGCCCAACCTCAAGCAACTGATGGAGTCGGACACAGTCTTAAAGGTCTTTCACTTTGCCCGCTTTGATATCGCCACGCTGCTGCATCACCTTGATATTGAAACCATGCCGATCTTCTGCACCAAAATAGCCAGTAAATTGGTGCGAACCTACAGCCCTCGTCATGGTCTGAAGGAGCTAGTCAGAGAGTTGGTGGGTGAAGAACTCGACAAGTCAGCCCAAAGTTCTGACTGGGGAAATGCAGAAAACCTCTCGGAAGAGCAGTTGAACTATGCCTCGAATGATGTCCGCTATTTGCTATCGGCCCAGGCTACCCTTGTGAAGATGTTAGAGCGGGAAGAGCGTCTAGAACTAGCCATGGCTTGCTTCCAGTGCCTACCCACCATCGTCACCCTTGACCTGATGCATTTTGACAATATTTTTGAGCATTAAGCCCTTGTGTATCTCCAGCAGCTCCACCTGATCCAATTTCGCAACTATGTCGCCCAGCAGGTGGAGTTCTCTGCTCCCAAAACGATTTTGGTGGGGCCGAATGCCCAGGGAAAGTCCAACCTCTTAGAAGCGGTGGAGCTGCTTTCAACCTTAAAATCTCATCGAGTCAGCCGCGATCGCGACTTGGTTAAAGACGGCGAATCCCTCAGCCAGGTAACGGCGACCCTCCAACGGGAAAGTGGCCCTCTCGATTTGAGTTTGACCTTGCGGGCTAATGGCCGTCGCACGGTTTCCGTGAACAGTGAAACGATTCGTCGCCAGCTCGATTTCCTTGGACACCTCAATATTGTCCAGTTTTCCAGTCTCGACATGGATTTGGTGCGGGGTGGCCCCGGAGAGCGACGGAATTGGCTAGATGCAGTGCTGGTGCAGTTGGAACCTGTCTATGCCCATTTGCTGCAGCAATATCAGCAGGTCCTTAAGCAGCGTAATGCTTATCTGAAGCACCATCGTGCTGATGATGCTCCTCAGCTTGACCCCCAGCAACTTGTTTTGTGGAATCAGCAGCTGGCAGCGAGTGGTTCACGGGTGATTCAGAGGCGTCAGCGGATGTTGATGCGGTTAGTCCCCCTAGCAGGCCACTGGCACCAAACCATTAGTGGCCATCAAGAACAGCTAGAAATTCTCTACACTCCTAACGTTAGCTATGACCCCCAATTTCCTGAGCAGCTCTATCCGCAGTTCCTTAGCCAACTGGAGGAAAAGTCGATGCTGGAGCAATTGCAAGGTCTATCCCTGGTTGGTCCCCATCGAGATGAAGTGACGTTACTTATTAATGGCACTCCAGCCCGTCAGTATGGGTCGCAAGGCCAGCAGCGCACATTAGTTTTGGCTCTGAAGTTAGCGGAGCTGAAGCTGATTGAGGAAGTGGTGGGTGAAGCCCCCCTACTGCTCCTAGATGATGTGCTAGCGGAGCTGGATCTGAATCGGCAAAACCAGCTTTTAGATGCGATTCAGACTCGCTTTCAAACCCTGATTACGACAACCCATCTAGGTGCTTTTGATGCTAAATGGCTAGACTCTGCGCAAATCTTGACGGTAAAAGCAGGGCAGGTCCAGTTTTCAACCTAACGCTATTCTGTAACTAGCACTGTTAGAACTTTGCGATATGGTTCAAGTTCCCTCTAAATCCCTGACTCTGGGAGAATTTCTGAGATTACCGGAGACCAAACCGGCTAGTGAGTATATTGAAGGGCAGATCCTGCAAAAGCCAATGCCTCAAGGAAAACATAGCCGTATCCAAGGTGAGCTATTAGCTGCGATTAATGCGGTGGTTAAGCCAGAACGAGTTGCTTGTGCTTTCCCTGAGTTACGCTGCACTTTTGGAGATCGATCAACGGTTCCTGATATTGCGGTGTTTACATGGAATCGAATCCCTTGCGATGACAGTGGAGAAGTGGCGAATGCTTTCCCGCTTGCACCTGATTGGACGATCGAAATTTTATCGCCTGACCAAAGCCATACTCGTGTAACGAAGAATATTATGCATTGCCTTCAGCATGGAACATTGATGGGCTGGTTGATTGACCCTGATGAAAAAACGGTATTTGTGTATCGTCCTAAGCAAGAAATAGAAATTTACGATGCAGCGAGTGAAGTATTGCTAGGGCCTGATTTTGCAAGTGGTCTGCAATTATCAGTTGAGAACTTGTTCGCTTGGCTGAAGATCTAGGAATCTGCTTTACTAATGTGCTGATATCTTCAAATTTCCATGAGATCGCGTTTGGTGAAGAGGGCGATCGCTGTAATGTGGGGTAGCGAAGATGTCATTGATTCAATAAACCAAAACGAATAGGGGCGTAGGAATCTATGGATAGCGTTCTCCTCAGGGAAGCAGCTCTGAAGCTTTCACCATTCGAGAGATCGCAGCTAATTGATACGCTGTGGCAGAGCCTTTATCCAGCTCATTACAGGCATGGCTGAAAGATCGAACGATCGCTTAAATTCCTACCAGCGTGGTGAAATTGAGGCTGTGGATGGTGAATGTGTCCTTTCAGAACTGAAAGGAAAGTTATCTCGTTGAAGAAATATCGTTTTCTTACTCCAGCTTCTTGAAGTTGAAGCTGCCGCCAACTTCTATGAGGTTAACCGTTCTGAGCTAGGGCGAGAGTTTTGTGAAGCAGTAGATGCGACTGTCCAGCGAGTCGTTCAGAATCCAAGAGCTTAGAAAGTACTCGATAGGCAGATACGCCGTTGTTCCTGAGAAGATTTCCCTATGGTATCGTCTACATCATTAGACCTCTTCCATAATCCAGTTACCGATATGGTAGAGGACTAAAAATTCAAGTCAGATCGCGACAGAAATTAAGTGAGTAACAGCATCATGAAACGAATTGTGCAAGAGTTCTATTATCGACATAATCACATTAAGCAAGCAACATTTATCGGGGGGTTTTTGGCAAAGCGGTTGAATTAGGCGAAACGACACCAAAAGAGACTAGGGAAGTGAAAATAATCTATGTAGCCGATTTATCCGCCCCACCTCTCCCTGGGGGCAACCCACAAATGACAGCTTATTTACTTTGGTATCATGTGGCACTCAGCTTTGTTAGTGAGGTCACAACAACTCATCAGCAAGAGGCTAGTATTAAGAGGTAAAGTCTAAATCTTTAGCCCATGTGGTTACAACCTGCCCATACTTCTCCATCTAATACATCATCATGTAAGCTTCCTGCACTGATTTCGCCGCGTGGTGAACATACCCAAGAAGAAATAGTCAATAAGTTACAGCAATCTGGCGCAGAAAATTTAAAAATCCCTGCTTCAGGATTTATTTCGGCCGAAATAAATCCTGAAGCTGTGAAGGCATTAGAAGATCTCGCGATAGTCGAGATCAAGCAAGCTCATCAAATGTATCAAGCTCCCCAAAAAGATGTTAAATAAATTCTCTTGGGGAGATTATGTTGGGATTAAACTC
Source organism: Acaryochloris marina MBIC11017 (assembly GCF_000018105.1). GTDB lineage: Bacteria > Cyanobacteriota > Cyanobacteriia > Thermosynechococcales > Thermosynechococcaceae > Acaryochloris > Acaryochloris marina. The sequence continues at coordinate 1,650,729 of NC_009925.1, read as the reverse complement.
TGCTTACTGCTGCGGCAATGTCCAACTTTCCATAACCGTAGGCAGGCGTCCAAGCTGTATCTTGCGTATGTGCATCTTTTTTAGCAGACTCTTTCAAAATCTCTTTCACTTGTTCCGGCGTTAGACTAGGATTTTTTTGCAGCATCAATGCAATTGCTCCAGTCACAACTGGAGCTGACATGCTTGTGCCTTCAATCGTCAGCAAACTATTGGTCTCATCAGCTCGGACACTAACATCTGATAAGTCTGAGTTCTCAGCCAGTGCCGCAGTAATATATTGGCCCGGAGCAGAAATTTCAGGTTTCAATCGTCCATCGCGAGTGGGACCCAGACTACTAAAACTACTAGAGCGACCCATCACTGCCATAAGATCTTGTTGCGGACCATCATCACTATCCCAACTATTCTTGGAAACATGGCTAGCAACAGCGATACAACCACGGGCAGTTGCGGCGATACCAATAGTCCCTTGAGCCTGTACTAAAGGATGAGATCGGAATCGTGCAAAGCCTGAATTATGAAACCAGGCATCAAATCTGCCTGTAGTTGCCGACACACAACGAATACGAAAACGCCAATTCTGCAAGCTACCAGGAGGAATACTAAAGTTACTAAAGCTAATAGAGATCTGAATTTGTGTTAGATCGCTGATGGTGTAAGCTGTTCGGCTAATCTCTATACTCAGATTTCCAGCGCTATAGCTATCCGTATTACCCAGAGTCGGGGTTGGAAGTGCCTGACCAGATGGTGTGATTAAATCTAGTTCGTAGTCATCATTATCCGGATACCAGAAAGTCGTAGCCACAAAGGGAGGAACGCCGGCGGAATTGCGAGGCAAAATATCAAAGACAACTTCTTCCAATTGGTTGGGGACAAACATGCCATTCAGATGAATCGAGTCATTCCGCTCATTCCCGGCGGACACAACCAAGATTTTTCCAGGACCGACCAAGGTATCGTACAAACGTTCTTCATTACTCGTTCCATCATGTGCGCCGAAATGATACCCAAGGCTGAGATTGACGACACATGGATTGCCATCTGCTTGATCGTAAATCCAAGATACGGCTAAATCCACATTGGTAAAATCTGTTTTAACCAGCAAGAATTTAGCATCAGGCGCGATTCCCTCATATTGGTCTAACTTACTCCCTCCAGCGATAGATGCAACATGAGTACCATGGCCATCCTTATCTTCGCCAGGTCTAGAGCCACCGGCCCCCCATTGCGTTTGCAACTGGCTTGTATTGTATTCTTGATTACCATTGGTCTGATCCAATAAGGCCACGACTCGGAGATTACCACTAACGTCTCGGAACATAGGATGAGACAGATCGAATCCCGAATCTACGATTCCCACCAAAACATCTTTTCCTGTCTGGGGAATAGATCGACTTCCTCCCGCTGTTAACAGCTCAATATCCGTAGAGGCTCTATCCAAAGTCAGACTATGAGTCTTTTTGGTTTCGATGCGCTCTACATTCGCATGACTAAGTAATCCTTGGAGGTGGGAGACACTTAATTTACCTGAGTAGAATTCATCCCCAATAGGAACAAGCTGTTCTTCTGGCGCTAATGTTGGGTAACTAGCATCAAAGGCTGTTTTATCACTAACCTTAATACTGACCGCCACAATATCCTGAGGTAATGTTGGTGTTTCAGCATCACTCAAAAAGCCAGTCGATCTGGCCGCTGGTGTAGGTCTTTGATGTTGACGCTGACTATCTAAAATTGAAGATAAAGAGACAGAAGCTTTATTAGTAATCGAAAAACTGCGCTTGTTCATAGTTTAAATAGGACCTTAGATGAGACTTTCTGAAAATAAATAGTGAACTCTCAGATGGTTTACCAGTCACTTCAATACTTTGATTTAAAAAATTGCGGTATGTCCTGACACATTCAAATTTTGGGAACATAGTTCAAGAACCTCATTAAACAAATAGATAAGAGGTTGTTTCTAAAGTAAAGGTAAAGACATCCTGGAATCTTTACTGAGTAATTGAACTATCTATTTTCATCGTTAAGCATGCTTAGGGTTGTCATTCATGCCCCAAAACCTTTGCCTGAAGGTGTTTAGTTTAGTTTAGGATTTACTTTAGAAATGCCCCCCAAAAACAGAACAACATTAACAATCAGACTGAGAGACTGTATGAAAAGTTAACTAGAACTCTTGCTCAGTCAGAGTATGAGAGGCTTCTCACTCTTTGGCTGCAATTCATGTCAGGCAAGGCTTGCAGGATGATTGGACGTAGCTCCTATACTGCTCATAGTCAAGTGTTTACTTTTGCTGACAACATCGTATATCTCTATGACTAATCTGCTTCTGCAGCAACTAGCCATTTTGGTTCCCCAATAACTAAATTACAGATAACTCAAGAGCAATCGCGACCTAACGCTACAAGCTTTCTAGCCATCACTAGAAGAGTAATATGGGGAGTACAAAAGATAGAGTCGTCTAACGGAACGCAATCAGAGGTGTAAGCAATAATTGCAAAAACTCAAACTCTAGGCTGCAATGAACATCTCGCTGTATTGCTTGGTTAGACTGGAACCATGAAGTATAGAAACTGAAAGCCATAAATACATCCCAAAAATAGCCAAAAGCACTCTCAAAGTATAGCCATATAGCAATCTGATTCCGTTTGTGAGAACAGAGTGCAACAGAATCCTTGTCTGGCTTGATCCTCCCTCTCACGATTCACGTAGGATTGCTATAGCAACTCCAAACGCCAGTGAAACGCCTGAAGAGGTAACTGAATTAAAGTCTAAAAACAAAGGATCGCAATAAAAATGCTTTTTTGTGCTCTTTTGTGTTGTCTTGTTGTTACGTTTGGTTAAAAGTGTGTTCAAACTTCAGCCAAAAGAAGATGAGCTGGCTACTTCTAGATGACTGCAAATTATGAATTTATCGATAAGACAGGAGAGCTAACTATGTTATACGTCAGACTATCGCATAACACACCCATAAATAATATTAGATACCACCTGTCCCATAACACCCTATTTCAGTGGATTATATGCTATTTGTCAGATAATAAATCGAAATAACGAGTTATTAGACACTCTGCCTCATAAAAACCTCATTTCTACCCCAATTTCGACAACTTACTGAAGAAAGATCGAGGAAAATAATAGAACAGATTGAGTAGGTGAGTCAAAAACGGCTACCGATTAGCGATTAAATTAATCGATTTTGCTCACTCATTCAGTTCATTGGAATTGGCTGGTGAGAAAACCAGGAGAAGCCTGAAAAGGCTCTAAAATTTTTCACAGCTTTATTACTATGCGTGGATCACTCTGTCTGGTTTGGGCGTAGCTTTTCCCAATGGTGTCGTAAAGCATGATGCTCTCTACCTGCCGAATACTCAACACAGTACAGGACACCTCCATTAGATAGGTGCAAACGCTCAATTTCTTGCGCGCAAGATTGTGGGAATTGGCATGGTATTTTGTTGCGGCCTCTTTCCCTTTCCACCTACAATCGACGGCGTAGAACTGCTTGCGATCGCTCATGTGTCAGTTATTGGGGATGAACTGTAATGGGCCAACGGATATTTGTTTCTCCTTTGAAGGGTTCTGCGCCCGAGGTGGCAAAACGGACGATCATAAAGATGGGTGGGGAATTGCCTTTTTTGAAGGAGCAGCCTGTCGAGTTTTTCTAGATGACAAGCCTTCTGCCACCTCTGCCATTGCAAAACTGATTCGGGAATACCCGATTAAGTCCACCAATGTTGTCGCTCATATTCGCAAAGCCACCATTGGTCCAGTGGGCTTAGAAAATTGTCATCCTTTTACGCGGGAACTGTGGGGGCGACATTGGGTATTTGCTCATAATGGGGACCTACCCACTCTGAAATCTGGAAGTTTAGGCACCTATCGCTCCGTGGGCCAAACGGATAGTGAACGAGCCTTCTGCTTGATTATGAATCAGCTCAGAGATAAATTTCCCCAGCAACAACCGCCCATGGAGGAGCTGTTCCCTGTGCTGCAAGAGATGACCCAGGCCATTGCCAGTCATGGGATTTTCAACTATTTGCTCTCAGATGGAAAACACCTGTTTGTGCACTGTTCCACCAAACTTTGCTATATCGTTCGTCAGTCTCCCTTTGCGGCAGCACACCTAATTGATGAAGATTTGACGGTTGATTTTCAGGAGTTGGCAACACCTTGCGATCGCGTCGCCATTATCGCCACCACTTGTCTAACGGATAACGAAACCTGGACTACCATCCAACCCGGTGAACTGCTTGTCTTTCAGGATGGGTTACCGCTGATTTTTCAAGATGATTGGGCTTGTAAAGTCAGTCGTTATTGAGGGGAAAACACCAAGCGTATTGCTGAGATCAACTGATTAAAACCAGAGAGTGTAATAGGTTGGCGGTGCTCCACACATAAGACAGCAGGTTGAAACGGCAGTTGCCTTAGCCATTGTCCCAAGGAGAAATTAGGCGGGCTTGAATTGGGGCCTTTCAGTTGAAGCTCTTCTGTGGGAAAAGGCCAGTTGGATAAGAAGGCTTCCAGGTCGTAGCCACTATCCAGGAGATGTCCGGTATCCAGCAGAGTGGTGAATACCTCGGGTTCTGCTAAGGTTTCCACGAGCTGACCGATTCGGTAGGGTTCGGTCATCGCTGTACACCGTCGCGGACTTAATGGCTCAATCATAATTTTGATGCCGAGGGTTTTGGCTTGAGCGGCACAACGACTGAAAAAGTCTAAGCAGTGCTCAAAGGGGGAATCAACCACAGCAGTGCCAAATCCACAAACGGTCACGATTCGGGGGGCTTGGAGTTGAGCTGCAACTTCCAATGTCTGGTAGACATGATGAAGGGCTTGCTGCCGATGCCGGGCATTTGTATGGAGAGGATGAACGTCATGCATGGCATAGGCTTGGACGGCTGCGATCGGGATATTTCTTTTAAGATAAGGGGCCAGATCTAAGTTGCCGTGGTTGGCAATCTCTAAAGCGAGATGCTGTTCAGCTGCAAGCTGTAACCGTTCGCCTAAGGATGGAGCAGGCAGAGAGCTTTCGTTATAAGCCAAGATGGGCGGCATAAGAGTTAATGTTGCAAGCAGGCATGTCAAACATAGCTAAGTTTCGAGTACTTCCTCAAAGTCAACTCTCGGAGCAAGACTTTGATGATTACCCGGTATGGTCAGAACATTATGACTGGGAGGAAATTGCAGACTTGGAGCGCTGGGGACTGGATCGAGAAAAAGTGCTTCATTTATTGGAAAAAAATTCGCCTGGAAATGAACACTGCGTGTACACGTTACTTGAGTACAACCCTTTCCCAGACCGTATGAGAATCTTCATCCGAGCAACCATTACAACCAATAATGGCTTAGAGCTTAAGGGTTTTATTATGAATGAGGACGCATTCTGTTTAACCCTCTTTTACCGAGAAGAAGAGTTTATTTTTAGCCGAAACCCACTTTTTGAACTAGAGAATCAGCGAACAGCAGAACAGCTCCAATCAGTCATAGGTACATCAACAAGTCTCTTTCCTGTTCGATATAAGACAGAGTTCAAGTCTGCTCAAGGTTCTCTGATTGCTGGAGAGTTTATGTATGGTCTTAAGAAGGTGTGAAACTCCAGTTCAACGGGAATAAATGACTAGGGGAAATGATTCGGGATGTCAGCAGTATGAGAGCTGAATCGCTATTTGAATATGACTGGGTTACCTTTGGCCTGGGCGACATTCGTCCAACAAAACCAACGTACTCATCGTCTGCCTATGATCTGCTGCCTCCGATTCCTAAACTTGCTCCAGACTGCGCTTGGCTACCTCCACTCCATCCAACTATTGACGCAGAGATGGAGGATTATCGCTTAGATGAGAAAGCGAAATACGAATACGCTAGGCAACTAAAAACAATAGAAAGGGAGGCTATTTCCCTTGGGATCGAATTGCCTAGTACATTTCTCACTTTGGCTCGGTCATTTGAATTTCAAGAGCGTATTCCTTCTTGCACAGCTTGTTACTTTGACTTACCAGAAAGAATTATTGAAAGTCCCTTTCGGCAAGGAGACTTCATTCTTAGATTTTTAAATGATCAGCAAGTTTGCGTCTGTTGGTATATCTATCTCCCAACGAATGCACCACATTTCGTTATTTCTTCTTCGGCTGATTATGATGAACCGTTTCTAGACTCAATTGACTTTGAGGCTTCTCCAAAATTAGTTCAGAACTGTATGGAATCGACTTCAATCGCAGCCAAATCTTTTGACGAATTTATATATCGGTTTTGGATCGAAAACGTGATTTGGTTCAAGCTGAACGAAAAAATACCGATGCTGGAATTAGAACTTGACTACATTCGCCATATTGCACCTGATTACACCGACCCAAATGGCAGATAACGCATGGATGAACTGCAGTCCGTTTTGTGGTTGCTCTGGCACATCGAATATAACCAGTCCCAACTCAGTTCCCCGAATTGTTATTTGACATTAATTCTGAAAGACCAAAAATTATCCTGAAATGTACAAGAGCCCTTTAGATGAGGCTGGCAAAGGCAACGGTAGATTCGGGATGTTTTGCGTTAAGATTTAATACGCAGAGCACAACATCTGATTGCCCCTCTCCTTCTTCACAGACACCTGCCTTCATTGACTGTAGAGAGGGAACCTTAAGTATTCCAAGGATTCCGGCATTATCCGATACATCTGCGTTAGGCGGATTATCCTTTGGTTACATAAGATACATTTTCTCCCGATTGCTTTGTGCACTACTGGGATTGAAGGCGATCCGCTGAACTTTTTGGGCTGCATCTTGAGATAGCGCAGCCATTTTTTCACCCCTATATTCTGAACCCGATCATGACTCACACCATGAATGCGCTTAATTCCTCCTCCGCTTCCATTTTTCCTGGGCAGCCTTGGCTCGTAGAGGAACGGGATGCCTGTGGGGTGGGATTTATTGCTAGTCCCCAAGCCAATCATGATCTGATTCAGCAAGCCTTAACCGGGCTGACCTGTCTGGAGCATCGGGGTGGATGTAGTGCCGACCGAGATTCGGGGGATGGAGCCGGAATTCTAACGGCCGTTCCTTGGCAGCTCTTTCAGCAATGGTGGTCTACCCAAGATCAGTCCCTACCAGATGCAGAACAGGTGGGGGTTGGGATGGTGTTCTTGCCCACGGATGCAGAGGCATTGGCCCAATGTAAACAGATTGTGGAAGAAGTTGCGATCTCAGCCCAATTCCAGGTCCTCGGATGGCGACCTGTACCCATCAAGCCCGACCTGTTGGGAGAACAAGCCCGAGCCAACCAGCCTGACATTGAGCAAGTCTTTCTAGCCTCGCCCAACCTAAGAGGGGATGAACTAGAACGTCAGCTCTATTTAGTCCGTAAGCAGATCGAAAAAGCCGTATCTGAAACAGGGGCAGACTGGGCACCCGAGTTTTACTTCTGTTCTCTGTCCCATCGCACCATTATTTATAAAGGGATGGTGCGCTCCGAAATCTTGGGAGCCTTCTATGAGGATTTGCAAAACCCCGACTATCTGAGTTCCTTCGCCATTTACCATCGTCGATTTAGCACCAATACCTTACCGAAGTGGCCCCTGGCTCAGCCCATGCGTTTTTTGGGCCACAACGGCGAAATTAATACGTTGCTCGGCAATATCAAATGGATGGCGGCTCGGCAATCGGCCCTGAGTCACCCCCATTGGCAAGACCGTTTTGAAGAGTTGCGTCCCCTGGTCAATCCGAATGCCAGCGATTCAGCCAATTTAGATAAAACTTTGGAGCTACTGGTACAGTCCGGGCGCAGCCCCCAGGAAGCGCTGATGATGCTGGTGCCAGAAGCCTATCGTAACCAGCCTGCCCTGGCAGATCACCCGGAAATCGTTGATTTCTATGAGTACTATAGTGGCCTTCAGGAAGCCTGGGATGGTCCAGCTCTATTGGCCTTTAGCGATGGCAAAGTGGTGGGAGCCGCCTTAGATCGCAATGGATTGCGGCCCGCTCGCTACTGTACCACCCAGGATGGCACCGTTTACGTTTCCTCTGAAGCGGGAGCGATTCCGATTCCAGAATCCGAGATTGTCACCAAAGGACGTTTAGGACCGGGACATATGATTGCGGTGGATTTAGCCACCCACCAGGTGCAAACCAATTGGGAGATTAAGGCTCAAATTGCCGCCGAACATCCCTATGGAGACTGGTTGCGATCGCACCGTCAACCCCTGACAGAACAGCCTTTTCCTGAGGGCCCCCAGTCCGAGCCTCAGACCTGCTTTCAGCAGCAGATGGCCTATGGTTTTTCCCTCGAAGATGTGGAAATGGTGGTGCAGGCCATGGCCAAGGATGGCAAGGAACCCACCTTCTGTATGGGGGATGATATTCCCCTGTCGATTTTGTCGTCCCGGCCCCATGTGCTCTACGACTACTTTAAGCAGCGCTTTGCCCAAGTCACTAACCCTGCCATTGACCCCCTACGGGAAAAACTGGTGATGTCTCTGGTGACGCTGCTGGGGCGTCGCCGCAATTTGCTAGACCATGATCCAGAAGCCGCCCGCTTGATTAAGCTCAATTCTCCGGTGATCAATGAAACAGAGCTGGGGGCGATTCGAGGCTCAGACTTTGGGGTGCAAACCCTCTCCACCTTATTCCCCCTCAGTAATGGCCCAGAAGGCTTAGCCACTGCCGTCCAGTCCCTCTGTAAACAGGCCACCGCTGCCGTCCAATCGGGGCAGCAGATATTAGTGATTAGCGATCGCCAGACGCCCACGGGAGAGACCACCTGGCTCAATGCCGACTATAGCTATATCCCGCCATTGCTAGCGGTGGGGGCCATCCACCAGCATTTGGTCAAACAAGAAATTCGCCTGCAGGCTTCACTGGTTGTGGAAACGGCTCAGTGCTGGAGTACCCATCACTTTGCCTGTTTGATTGGGTTTGGGGCAGCGGCTATTTGTCCCTACTTGGCCCTAGAATCCGTGCGTCACTGGTGGTCCGATGAGCGCACCCAAAAGCTGATGACGCGGGGCAAAATTCCAGCCATGACCATTGGCGGTGCCCAAAGTAACTATCGCAAAGCCGTGGAAGCAGGCTTACTCAAGATTCTCTCTAAGATGGGGATTTCCCTGATTTCTAGCTATCAGGGCGCTCAGATTTTTGAGGGCATTGGCATTGGCCCAGAACTTCTAGAGCTGGGGTTCGCAGGCACCACCTCTCGGGTGGGAGGACTGACCATTGCTGAACTGGCTCAAGAGACGATGGCTTTTCACCAGAAAGCCTTCCCCGAATTGGATCTGAAAAAGCTAGAAAACTTTGGCTTTATCCAGTTTCGTCCGGGGGGTGAATACCATATGAACAACCCGGATATGTCCAAGGCCTTGCATAAAGCCGTGGCTGATAAAGACCATGACCACTACCAGGTTTATAAGCAGCAGCTCCTGAGTCGGCCCGTGACGGCCCTACGGGATTTACTGGATTTTAAGAGCGATCGCACCGCCATACCCCTTACGGAAGTGGAGTCGGTGGAAGCCATCGTCAAGCGTTTCTGCACAGGCGGCATGTCCCTAGGGGCCTTGTCTCGGGAAGCCCATGAAGTCTTGGCGATTGCCATGAACCGAATGGGAGCCAAATCCAATTCTGGCGAAGGCGGCGAGGATACGGTGCGGTTTAAGGTGCTCTCTGATGTAGATGCCAACGGTAAGTCGGCCGTACTGCCCCATTTACAAGGACTTCGCAATGGCGATACGGCTAGCTCCGGGATTAAACAGGTGGCATCGGGACGGTTTGGGGTCACCCCGGAATACCTGATGAATGCTCAGCAAATTGAAATTAAGTTGGCCCAAGGCGCAAAACCTGGTGAAGGGGGACAGTTGCCAGGTAAAAAAGTCAGCCCCTATATTGCCATGCTGCGCCGCTCCAAGCCTGGAGTTACGCTGATTTCTCCTCCACCTCACCACGATATTTACTCCATTGAAGATCTGGCTCAGCTGATTTTCGATCTGCATCAGATCAATCCCCAAGCCAAAGTCTCTGTCAAACTAGTGGCAGAAATTGGTATTGGCACAATTGCCGCTGGAGTGGCGAAAGCCAATGCCGATGTGATTCAAATTTCTGGTCATGATGGTGGCACCGGAGCCTCCCCTTTGAGTTCGATTAAACATGCAGGCAGCCCCTGGGAACTGGGGCTAACGGAAGTGCATCGAGCTTTGATGGTGAATCAACTGCGAGATCGCGTTATTCTCCGGGCCGATGGTGGCCTAAAAACCGGATGGGACGTGCTGATGGCGGCCCTAATGGGGGCTGAGGAATACGGCTTTGGCTCCATTGCCATGATTGCTGAAGGCTGTATTATGGCCCGCATCTGCCATACCAATAACTGTCCCGTAGGGGTTGCCACCCAGCAAGAAAAGCTGCGCCAGCGATTTACGGGTATCCCCGAGCATGTGGTTAACTTTTTCTACTTTATTGCCGAAGAAGTGCGCTCTCTGCTGGCTCACCTGGGATATCACTCCCTCAATGAAGTGATTGGTCGAGCCGATCTGTTGCAGGTGCGAGAGGATGCTCAACTCACCAAAACCTCGCAGCTTAATCTCGATTGTCTGACCCACCTTCCCGACACCCGCACGGATCGGAGCTGGTTGGATCATGGCCCAGTTCATAGCAATGGTCCGGTCTTAGATGATGAGTTGCTTCAGAATGCTGAGATTCAGGAGGCGATTCAAAATCAAACGACTGTGGCCAAAACCGTGAGGGTTGTGAATACAGATCGAAGTGTGGGGGCGCGGATTGCGGGTGCGATCTCAAAACAATACGGCAATACCGGATTTACCGGGCAACTTAACCTCACCTTTGAAGGCAGTGCGGGCCAAAGCTTTGGGGCCTTTACCTTACCTAACATGATCCTCAACCTAGTGGGAGAAGCCAATGACTATGTGGGCAAGGGCATGCATGGCGGTGAAATTACCATCAAACCTTCACCAGAAGCCACCTATGCTGCGGCGGACAACGTGATTATTGGTAACACCTGTCTCTATGGCGCCACCGGAGGCACCCTCTACGCCAACGGTAAAGCGGGCGAACGATTTGCCGTGCGCAATTCCCAAGGTCAAGCCGTGATTGAAGGGGCAGGCGATCACTGCTGTGAATATATGACGGGTGGTGTCGTGGTTGTCCTTGGAGAGACAGGGCGTAATGTGGGTGCGGGTATGACAGGCGGACTGGCCTACTTCTTAGATGAAGATGGCAGTTTTCCCACTAAGGTCAACCCAGAGATTGTTCAAATTCAGCGAGTCAATACGGAAGCGGGTGCCCAACAGTTAAAGGCTTTAATCCAAACCCATGTAGACCATACAGGTAGTCCCAAAGGTCAAGACATCTTAGATCACTGGTCAGAATATCTGCTGCAGTTCTGGCAGGTGGTTCCCCCTTCAGAGGCAGAGCGGGCAGAAGTCAGCGAAGGGGCGACGGAAAAGATGTTGACGTCTGCCTAAGCGTAATACTCAGCAATATCTCAGGTGGGTTCACGGTTTATTGGGTAAAATAATTCCCAATTCATTACGTGCGCGACCCATTCCTATGGCTAAGTCCAGCTTATCTCGGGTGTCGTTGACGGCGTTGGAACAGGATGAGGTTGGGAACAAGGGACAACGCACCCGGCTAGGTGCTCAAAAGTCATTGTCTTGGTTATTGGTGGGGTGTATCGCTCTCCCCATTAAATTGCCGTTTCCGGTCCCTTTTGAATGTAAAACGCCCCGACAAACGCCGACCATTCGTCGACAGCCCCGACGGCGAAAGTCAGTCCCTCGTCCTGCCCCAGAACCTGTCTTAGAAGCGCCTGAGCCGATTCCTTCTCAGAAAACGAGGCGCGATTCAACAGCTGTTGCTCAAAGCAATTTATCCCAGCTGATTTATACAGAAGTGAATGATATTCGCCAGTCCTATGGTCTACAGCCCCTCCAGTGGAATGGAGATGTTGCTAAAGTGGCTCGCAGACATAGCCAAAATATGGCAGCCAACAACTTCTTTAGCCATGCTGATCCCCAAGGCAATACGGCATTGGAACGCTTATTGAATGCCGGGGTTCGGTTCAATCTGGTGGCCGAAAATTTGGCTTTGAATGAAAATGCGCCAGATCCAGTGGCCCAGGCGATTATGGGATGGTGGGATAGCCCTGGCCATCGACGGAATATGCTACGGGCGGAAGTCACAGAAACGGGGGTAGGCGTTATCCGCCAGGGGGAGGAATATTTCTTTACACAGGTCTTTATTCGCCAACCTTAAATGATTAAAAGAGTCTAGATATCAGGCTTTGAGAGGCTTCTATTAAGTAACATTGTTTGAAGTTTCCTCTCATTTTTGTCGAAGTGGCAAATGCGCTGCTGTAAACTAAAACACGTTATAGGATCCTTGACTATACAGTTGTCTTTGAAAAGCACCCGGCGCTAACAGACGCCATTTATTTTTTGGAGCTCTTATTCAATGTCTCACACAGTCAAAATTTATGACACTTGCATCGGATGCACCCAATGTGTCCGTGCCTGCCCAACCGATGTTCTCGAAATGGTCCCTTGGGATGGATGTAAGGCGGGTCAAATTGCCTCATCTCCCCGCACAGAAGACTGTGTGGGCTGTAAGCGTTGCGAAACGGCTTGCCCCACCGACTTCCTGAGCATTCGGGTTTATTTAGGTGCAGAAACAACGCGCAGCATGGGCTTGGCTTACTAAGCGTCTTCGCTTTCATCGTAAATCTTGAGTCAATTTTGCTGTGTTGCATTTTTAAAAAGAGGGAGCCTTGGCTTCCTCTTTTCGTGTTTTAGCTATGGATTTGACGGCGGATGATATGAGCCAATCAAAGACGATTTGGGTAAATGAACAGCTCGATCCGGCTGGATTAATGTATGCCTGTATTGCCTGTTGCGATGCCCAACATGCCCAAGACTGTCACACCTCTTTTCAAGACAATTTGACGGAGCATCAAAAGCAAGCCGGATGGGTGGCCCGGTTGAGAACTGTGGAGTCCTGGGATGATGTGCCTGCCTGCGCCCTGAAACTCAGCTAAGATGTCTGAAGTGTCGGGTCGCGCATAGGCAAAAAGCATGGAAAACGGTCGAAACCGTGAAGATAGGGCTACCAAAATTTCCCAAACTCTAGCGGCAGAGTTGGAGAATGGTCATTCAGCGCCGATGCGAGAACGACCGCTGACATCAGACCCAAACCCTGAACAGACAGATGCGGCATGGTCGATTGAGGAAAGCGAAAAGCTCTACCGCATTCGGGGCTGGGGAGAACCCTATTTTTCCGTTAATGCAGCGGGCCATGTAACCGTATCGCCCAAGGCTGATCGAGGGGGCTCTTTAGACCTCTATGAGCTGGTCCAGTCCCTGCAGCAGCGAGATATCCATGCCCCTTTGCTGATCCGATTTTCAGACATTTTGGCGGATCGAATTGAGCGATTAAACGCTTGTTTCGCCAAAGCGATCGCACGCTACAGCTATCCCGGCCGCTACCGAGGCGTTTTTCCCGTTAAATGTAATCAACAGCGTCATCTTGTAGAAGACTTGGTCCGTTTTGGGCAGCCCCACCAGTTTGGATTAGAGGCGGGTTCCAAACCAGAATTACTGATTGCCATTGCCTCCCTCAAAACCTCTGGTGCGTTGCTGATCTGCAATGGCTATAAAGATTTGGAATATGTCGAAACCGCTATGCTGGCCCAGCGTTTGGGCCATCAGGCGATTATTGTGATTGAACAACTCGAAGAAGTGGAGCTGGTGATCGAAGCTAGCCGTCGGCTCCAGATTCAGCCGATTTTGGGTGTTCGTGCCAAGCTCAGCGCCAAAGGGATTGGCCGATGGGGGACGAGTGCGGGGGACCGCGCTAAATTTGGCCTCAACATTCCAGAAGTTGTAGCCGCTGTCGAGCATCTGCGGGCCGCGAATCTACTGAACTCTTTGCAGCTGCTTCATTTCCATATTGGTTCTCAAATCTCAGCCATTAGCGTCATCAAAGATGCCCTGCGAGAAGCCAGTCAAATCTATGTAGAGCTGGCCCGATTGGGGGCCAATATGAAGTTCTTAGATGTGGGTGGTGGCTTGGGGGTTGATTACGACGGGTCTAAAAGTAACTCGGCGGCGTCTAAAAACTACAATATGCAGAATTACGCCAATGATGTCGTGGCTGAGGTGAAGGAAGCTTGCGCGGAAGCAGATATCCCTGTGCCTACCCTAGTGAGTGAAAGTGGACGGGCGATTGCTTCTCACCAGTCTGTCCTGATTATGAATGTACTGGGCAGTAGCGACACCCTCAACCTCACCCCAGAACCCGCTCAGGCCGACGAACATCTGATTATTCGGAATCTCTGGGAAACCTATCAAACTATTGATACCGAGAACTATCAAGAAGCCTATCATGATGCTCTCCAGTTCAAGGAAGAAGCGGTTAGCCTGTTTGGGTTTGGCTATCTGAGCCTGGAAGGGCGGGCTAGGGTCGAGCGACTCTGTGGGGCCTGTTGTCAGAGAATACTTGCGATCGCACGAAAAGACGATGATGTGGCTGTCGACTTAGAAGATCTTGAACGCCGAATGGCGTCGCTTTATTACACGAATCTGTCGGTGTTTCAATCTGCCCCTGATACCTGGGCCATTGATCAGCTGTTCCCGATTATGCCGATTCACCGCTTAGAAGAAGAACCCACCCAAAGGGGAACCCTCGTCGATCTCACCTGCGATAGTGATGGCAAAATCGATCAATTTATCTATTCTCGTGATACCAAACCTATTCTGGAGCTACATACCTTAAAGCCCAACGAACCCTATTATTTGGGGATGTTTCTGAACGGTGCCTATCAAGAAGTCATGGGTAATCTGCATAATTTATTTGGCGATACCAATGTCGTCCATATTGATTTGACTCCGATGGGGTATCACATTGCCCATGTGGTTAAGGGGGACACAATTACCGAGGTGCTGGAATATGTCCAATATGACGCCGATGATCTGATAGAAGAAATTCGCAAACAGTCTGAGGTGGCATTGCAAGAACAGCACATCACATTACCAGAAGCCCAGCTGCTCCTCAAAAATTATGAGCGTAGTCTCAGAAGCTATACCTACCTCAAATCCTGACAATAATTCCTACACTTGATGATGAGTATTTTGTCTTTGCTTGAGTTGGTAATAGGGACTCAACTACAAAAAAACTCTCCTCCACAGACATATGGAGGAGAGGTCATTATTCCAAAGAAAGAACGAATTAACTTAGTTCATCACAGCAACTTCTGGTTGAGCTGTAGCATTTGCTTTGGAGAGATGTTTCATCATGTATTCAATGGTTTGTGAATTGACCCAGCCATGATTCACTAGAATTTCTCCTAATCGCTTGTTAGAGATTTTCTGCTCTTGTATGGCTTCATCAACTTGTGCTGAGGTTAGTAATCCTGCTTCAACTAGATTGTTCCCCAGCTGAGTACAGGCGTTTAACGCAGGATGATCGACTAGCGTGTTGTTGACTTGGTTGAGTAAGAACTGGATGGTCCGCTCTTTCACCCAACCGCGCTTTTGAATAACCTCACCTAAACGAGCGGTTGCTTGCCTTTCTTGGTCTTCTAAGGCTACTTCTAGCTGTTCTGAAGTTAGCAGTCCCGCTTCAAGGAGATGTGCTCCGATGCCTTGAGAGTGTGTTAGTTGCTCAGTCATAAATTTCAACAGCGGTTGGATATGAACGTCTTCTTTCCATTCACTCGCTAAATCTTCGATAACATGATGTTCTGCTATGAGTGTATTTTTGTGAAATCGACGAATAACAGGATGGATGAACTCACTTTGAGAAGAATTAAAAGCATCCTCTTTATGGACTCGATCAATAGCAAATGGATCTGTAATATCAGCAACATTCTGGCCAAACTCTAGGGAAACTGTATAGTAGTGTTCATGTCTACCTAGGTAACCCTCATGAATGTAATCTTTGGTTAATTCGTCAAAATATTGAACTTCTTGACTATCATCAGAAACCGTAATTAAGTCGCACATGAAGTCCGTTTGCTGCCATAAGCTGGAACTGGTGTTGACGCGATCGATAATAAAATCTGTTATTGCTTGTGGAGATAGAGGAATTTTACGAGATGGCAGAGGTGCATGGTGGTGCTTGTGTTCAAATATTCGATGGAGTGTACGGATGTTATAGCGAAAACCATGAATAAAACCAGACTGTTTCTTCTTAAAATCTCTCATGTGCATCAAAATGCCAGCAAAGTAGAGATCTTGAATGTTAGTTGATTCCCATTCACTAGTCTGAGCTGGATAACGATTATTAATTGTTAGAGCTGGCTTACATGTTACATCAAAGATTGAATCATCAAAACGGAAACCTGTACAAAGAATGATTCGATCATAAACTAGCTCTTCACTTTCTCCATTCGCATGAGAATATTTGACATTCACAACATATTCATTTCTATTCTTCCTAATACCCAGAATTTCAGCATCAAGGATGGCATTCTGTGATTTAAGTTGATATGTGTCGAGGAAATTATTGTTTACAGCTCGCAAATGGCCCACATACTTTGTCTTCCATGCCATAGTTACTGGACTTGGACTACAAATATGTATAGTAACAGCTGTATCAATCAAATTATCGGCTGTCTCAAAGGCAGAATTACCTTTGCCAATAATCAAAACTCGCTGATTTTCAAAATCCTCTGGATTAACTGATACATCAGTATATTTCTCAGCTAGTTCAATACCACTGATTTCTGGAATATATAACTTAGGACATCCAGTAGCAATAACTAAGTATTTGCAAGAGTAAGTATTACCATAAGAATCCAATAGAACAAAGCCTTGATTTTTGGATATTTTCTCAACTGTCACTCCATACTTAATATTCAACGAGAATTCTTTGGCATAATCGTTGAAATATTCAACTAAATTATCAGCTGAAGGGAAGTATTTTTTGCTATAATCTGTGAAATTCTTGGAATAATCTTGAGTAAGAAGTGAATTCCAATCCCACCGAAGATTGATTTCTGGATCACTATAGCCAGTGTTTCTTTTATTAATTGAAATTAGTTTTCTATGCCTGGGATAATCTTTAAAGAAAGTACCAGGGGAGTCTCCGGATTCTAGAATAGTATAGTCTCGGTTAGAATTTTCTAAAAAATAGCCTAATTGCAATCCAGCTGGTCCAGCACCAATAATTATATACTCATAGTCATAGCTCTGTGAACAATATGAGTTTAGAGGAAAAGAATTATCTTGATATTTTATAGCATATTGAAAGAAAGATTCTGTTAAATCAGAAAAAAGATTAAAAATCTGATTGACAATAGTCGCTAGCTCTTCTTTTCTTTTTTGTGGAATAAATATTTTATTTATATAATCATCAGTTTCAGGCATAAAAGCACTATGACTCTCTTCAGCCTTTAGATGATGTTCTCCAAAATATCTACACTTAATACTTTTAGTTTTATATAATTCTTCTGCAACTTTACTTATTTCTGAGAAGAAAACACTAGAAGTTGCTTCCATAGCTTCAAGAACAACAAGTTTCTGAATAGAATCAGCATCATAAATAAATCGATATAACTGATATGAGATCCAGCGTGCTGATTTTGTTTCTTCACTCCAAAGAAACTTTAAAGTACTATTGAAATTTATATTAAAATCATAACCTAAAGCCTGAATATCTTCTAAAAACCAATTCCAATGATTATGTTCTTCTGCAGTGTGTTGATTAATAATTTCTTGTATTTTGTCTGAGGTAGGATGCTGCTGCAGTACATACTTATTTAAATCTCCAAAGCTCATCACAAAAGGAGATATACATGGAGCAAATGCTAGTCTTTTAACTGGATTAATACTTTGATTACGTAAGAAACGGAATAAGTTTAATTCACTAAAATTTGAACGATTATTTTCAATTAGCTCAAGAATCTCTTTCATGAAATCTCTCAGTTATTTTGATATTGCAGATTATCTGACTGATTTAGTTTTAGGAAACTATCAATATTGATAGAAAAATTAGCTTATAGAAAACATATGATAGTATATGTTTTCTATAAGAAATAATTTATGTGTTTTACTATTAGCTATCATCCGCAAATTCACCTAATTCACGTATATCTATATCGACACATATCCGCATATATACTGATAAAAATAATATATATGTTAAGAAATATGTATTTTTTTGCTTAAAAAGCATATTAATGCTAGTAAATTCGTATTAATTGCTACAAAATACTCAATCTCTAAATATTAGGGGGTGATATTTAGTTGATTGCTATATGAAATCAAAAATTTTCTCTTATCAGTAAGATTTTTATCTATATCATTAAAAAGATTGACACCAAAAAAGTTTTAGATTCGCAAATCTAGAGCTTTGAATTTTTCTAACATGGTGCCATAAGGGATATACTTTCTTTCTTCCAAGTGAAGGCTTAACGATTCTGCACTGAAAATACAGAAGTTATCTGTGGATTATGGAATATGTCACCTTTGCAGATTGATGTGAAAAAGTTCAGGATACATGTGTTGCCTAACAGTCTCCATCCATTCCCAAACAGCAGTTCAACTCAAAAACTAGGACACCCATCTTCACAATTACTTTATGAGGAAAGCGACACAGCAAGCTTGTAGACGCTGGAAGGGGTTGAGATGACTGAACGTCAGCAAATTCAGACTTATGTCAACTCAGAATTCGGTCATTCTTTTTCCACAAAGTGACTGGTATGGCTTCAGACCACAACCAACAACTGAAAAATGCCTTGGGTGAGCTAGCTCTCTGACGACTCAGCAAGCAGAGCATCTAGCCGTTTCGTCCTATCGTCAAACCAACACTCCTTGAAAAAAGGATATTTATGTTTTAAGTGCCAATCTCTCCTAAGAGGCTGTTTGAGAAGTTTCAAGCTTCTTCAGTCAGCCTTCGAACCATGAGTCGAATCATCGCTACATATACGAGCGCTTCAGCTGTTCTGGTCAGCACCTCATAATCTTTATTAAGACGTCGAGACCACAGTAACCACCCAAACGTCCGTTCTACAATCCATCGTTTGGGAATAACCTGAAACCCCGCTAGATTATCTGAGCGTTTGATCACTTCCAAGACATATTGAAAACGGTCCATTACCCACTTCATAAAAGCTTGTCCTTGATAGCCAGCATCGGCCCATATCCGAACTAGACGGGACAAACTCGCACCTTGGCGTCGAGCTTTCCAAAACAGTATTTTGGCCCCTCGTTGGTCAGAGATATTGGCAGCAGTGACTATCACCATCAGAACCAGTCCTAAAGTATCAACGAGCACATGACGTTTACGCCCCTTAATCTGTTTTCCACCATCAAACCCAATCGAGTGACACCGAGGATTACCAACTTTGACTGATTGAGCATCACAGATAGCAGCACGGGGACTCGGATGACGGTCTTCACTCACCCGCTCTTGCATGCGTAGATGTTCATTGATGTGGACCCAAGTCCCATCATCACGCCACCTTCGAAAATAGCTATAGACCGTTGACCAACAGGGAAAATCATGAGGTAGCTGTCTCCATTGACAACCCGTAACCACGAGATACAAAATGGCATTGAGAACACTGCGCATATCAGTGGTGCGAGGTCTACCTCCAGGTTTAGCAGCAGGAATCAAAGGTTCAAGTAATTCCCATTGGAGGGTGGTGAGGTCGCTATCATATGCTGTAGGCATTGCTCTCAAAGTCCTGTCCAATGTTTGTGTATTGACAGATTAGTACCTTGAGAGCTTTACTCACTTCTCAAACAGCCTCTAAGCCCCAAAAGCCCAAGATGTGGTGTTCTTAACGACAGGCAGTTTTGCCTTCAGTATTCTCAATCAACGCTTGAGTTAGCTCGTTGGTATATTTACTAACGCTACCCCTGTGCATCAAACCATTATCTTTAGCAAGACTCAGTGTTACCCAACAGTTGCCTATACGCAACTCCTACGATTAAACGTGCTTTTGCTTTTTATATCCAAGGGCCATAACTCATCAGTATTAGTGCCGCCAGTCACAACATCCTGCACTTCTTGGTTGTGTTTCTTTTGGGTTTTATGGCCAATAGAACAGACCACGCTCACCCAGGGCCTAAAAGCTTAACCTGTAATACGAGACAACCCTCGCTGACTAATCCCTCTAGCAAGGTTTAAGGAAGCACCTGGAATCTTATTACGATAATCGAGGGTTGCTAAGGTCTCACTGAGGGTATTTTAAAAAGTTCAAGCAACAATAGTGTTATCTGCTTTTATTGATCTTGCCTTGTTTGGGTCCTAGGATAACAACATAGAAGGCATTGCATTAGTGAAAAGGACAACTCAACTTCCTATAGGTTAAGCATATCCACTCTTTTTTGATGCACGACCAACAATCGTTTCGCGCTTCTAGTTGCGCTTGGCATCGTTTGAATCATTTCATGGCAAAACGTCCTGTGAGGTCTAGGGCATACCTTAATCGTTAAGGTTTTCAATATTTCGAAGTATCTTTCAAGCCATGTTGAAATCTGCTATTCATTCGGGGTTGAGATAGATAAATAAAAAACTTAATTTGCTAGAATATTAGCTAGTATTTTTAATTCTAATAAAAATACCTTAAGCAACTTTTTTAATGCAAATATTAGCATTTTCTGGTCTTAATATACAATAAAATAATAATATGATTTCACTACAATTTATAAGAAAAACTCGATCGCCATCTATCACAATGGTGTTTATATAAAAACAAATAATTTTTTTAAAAATAATCATAATTTTAGGAAGATTCTGATAGAGGATTTAAAAGTGATTGAAATAAATAACTTTGAGTTTCAAAGAATACTTTACTCTAAAGAAAATATTACTATTTATATAGTAAAAATACCTCTAGTGGTAAATTATTTATTGCCAAGAGACTAAGTGAAAAATATCCATCATTTTCTGATATTTCTAGCCTTAAAAATGAATTTGAAATCACTAATAAATTAAATTCAAATGGAGTTATACAAGCACACTCTTTTATAGCAAACAACAATAATTATGCGTTTATAAAAGAGTATTTTGAAGGATGTACACTGAAGGAATATATATCTAAAAATCGCGTAAATATAAGGACTTTTTTGGAGATAGCTTGCCAGATTTCTAAAACTTTAAATGAAGTTCATTTGCAAGGTATTATTCATAAAGATATTAATCCTTCGAATATTATTTATAATCCAAAAACTAATGAAGTTAAGTTGACCGACTTTAGTATAGCCGCAGAAAATACGCAAGAGAAAATAAGTATTGATGATGAAGAGATTATTAATGGGACTCCACTTTATTTATCTCCTGAACAAACTGGAAGAATAGATCGAACAATTGATTATCGCACTGACTTATATTCATTAGGAATTACTTTTTATGAGATTTTAACTGGTCGATTACCATTTTATTCTCATAAAGTCTCTGAGGTTATTCATATGCACTTATCTGTTATTCCTGATACTCCTCACAATATTTATGATTTTATCCCTGAACAGATTTCTCAAATAATTATGAGGTTATTACAGAAAAATGCTGAGGACAGATATCAGAATGCATTAGAACTATTAGTAGATCTAGAGCAATGTGTAAAAAACTTATCTATTAATAATACTGATTTTATTCTTAAAACGAGACAAAGTATAGCTATTAGTCAATTTAGTATCCCTAATAAATTATATGGCAGAGAAAATGAAATTAAGCTCCTAAATAATGCCTTTAAAAGTACTTTTATTGGTCAAAAAAGAATAATCCTTGTGAAAGGAAATGCTGGCGTTGGTAAAACATCTCTTATAAAGAGTATCAATAAAAGTAATTCAGATCATTGTGGTATAGAAATTAGCGGTAAATTTGAACAAAGCCATAAGAATATTCCTTATTATGGCTTTGTTCAAGGCTTGACTATTGCTATTAGAAAAATATTGCGAAGTAATAGTAATGATATAAATTACTGGAGAGAAAGATTTATCAGTTCTTTAGGAAAGAATATTAATCTATTAGTTAATATTATTCCTGAACTTAATATAGTCTTACAAATTGATCAGATTGAGATTAGACAAGTTATTCCAGAATCACAAGCCATATTTATTCAGACACTAGAGACATTTATACAATCTTTTGGTAGCAAGAAGCATCCTATAGTTTTATTCTTGGATGATTTGCAGTGGGCTGATTTTGCTTCTCTAGAGTTGCTTACTAGCCTAGCTAATAGTAAGCAGAGTAAGTATATTTTATTTATACTAGCGTACCGTCATGTTGAAATAAGTAAATTACACCCTTTCAATAGAGTACTGAGTGATTTAAATAAGAAAGATCTTATTAATCATAGTATTGAATTGCAGCCATTATCTTTATCTTCTGCAAAAGATCTTGTCGCAGATACTCTTAATTGCGACCTTGAATATATTGATTTTTTAGCAAACCTTATATTTCAAAAGTCTGGTGGTAATCCGTTTTTTCTTATTCAGCTATTAAAAACTTTATATCAAGATAAGTATATATATTTTGATTATGCTGTAGAAAAATGGAATTGGAATATAGAACGAATATTGAAAAGTAGTATTACGGACTTTAGTGTTTTAGAACTACTATCTAGGAATATACAGAAATTACCTAAACAAACACAAGATTTAATTCAATATTGTTCATGTATAGGTAGTCAGTTTGATCTGATTACTCTTGCGGGTATTAGCCATAAGACTAAATCAGAATTAACAGAGACTATGTTCGCTGCTATTGATTCTGGATTGATTGTCTCTACACAAGATTCTTATGAGTCTAACTTACTTCTTGAAGATGACATTAAACCTCATTTTAATATATATTTTAGATTTGTACATGATTATATTCAACAAGCTATTTATCTCAGTATACCTGAGTCTGAAAAAAGCTCTCTGCATTTATTGATTGGAGATTTTTTGTTGAGAAAATACAGAGATTCAGCTTTTGATAAAAAGCTATTTGAAATTATAAAGCATTTCAATAAAGGAATTCATCTTGTTGATGATTTAATTAAGAAAAATGAGCTTGCTGAATTAAATTTTATAGCAGGTAATAAATCTAAATTAGCAGCAGCTTATGAATCAGCTTGTGAATATTATAAAACAGCATCAGTATTATCAAAAAAATATTGCTTAGAAAATTTTAATAACTCTAGTACAGAATTATATCTTTCACTTTTAGAGTGCTTATATATAAGCTCAGAAAGAAATCAAGCTGATTCATTAGCTATAAAATTAATTCATAATGCAAAATCTTTGTCGATTAAAATTTCTGTCTATGAGTTGCAAATTGCTTTCTGTTTTACTCAGAATCAACCTTTGCAATCAATAGATAAAGCAATTGAAGCATTAAATCTTTTAAATGTAAAACTTCCGAATAACCCTAACAAAATAGAGCTACTATTTAATGTATTAAGAGCAAAAATATCACATCGAAATCTTACAATAGAGAGCTTAACAGAGTTACCAGTGATGAGTGATGAAAAAAGTCTTGCTGCAATGCGGGTACTTATGACTGTTGTACCCGCAGCTTTTGTTGCTAGGCCTAATCTTTTTCCATTAGCTATATTAAAAATGGTAAATCTATCTATATCCTATGGTAATTCTCCAGTTTCTGGCTTTGCTTATAATAGTTATGGAACAATTTATAATGTTGTTTTTAATGATATAGAAAAATGTTGTAGTTATAGCGATTTATCATTGCAGTTGCTTGAAAAGTTTTCTAGCTATGAGATAAAACCAGCTATTTATTTAGTAGGCTATGCTTTTAATAAACCATGGAAGTATCAAATTAGAAGTTTATTAACCCATCTATCTAATGCTTCTAATTACGCGTTAGAAATTGGTGATGTTGAAAATCTAGGTCATTGCTCTGCTTTTTATTGCATTTTATCTTTTTTTAGCGGGAAACCTCTTTCCGAAGTTATTGACGAGAATTTTAAGTATATCGATATTTTGTCGAGTTATAAGCAATACTTTCAGTGTACCCATTTAAGCATTTGGGCACAAGTATCTGAGAATTATGTAGATACTAAACTAGATGTGAGCTTACTTGAAGGTAGTTTTTTTAATGAAGAAGAGCAAAGCTCTGACATTCTTCATTCATCAAACGATTTAATAATTTTTCCTTTTTATTTGGCAAAGATGATTTTATCTTTTTACTATAAAAAATTTGATGAGGCTTTGCATTTATCTAATCTTCTGAATGATCATATTGATGGTGTAAACGGAATAATTTACATAGCAATTTATTATTTTTACTATTGTTTAACTTTATTGGCTTTGTGTAGTACGCAAAAAATTATTGTCCGTCGCAAGTATTTAATTATAGTTAATCGCATTATTCATAGATTTAAAAAATGGGCTAAAGCTTGCCCTGAGAATTTTAGCAATAAGTATTTTCTGATTAAAGCTGAGTATTATAGAGTTATAAATAATTTTAGTTCTTCTTCTAAATATTACGATAAAGCTATCGAATCTTCAAAATCTAATCTTTTCTTACAAGAGGAAGCTCTTGCCAATGAATTAGCAGCTGAATTTTATTTCAGCAATAAGAATTTTAAGATTTCTGCTTTATATTTCAAGGAATCTTGTTATGCCTATTTTAATTGGGGTGCGTTATCAAAAATTGAAGATATCAAATATAGATATTCAAATATTAGTGAGGAATTTAAGCAAATTTTTACTTCATATCAGAAAGATGGAAACAACGTAAAACTATCATCTTCAGAAACTCTGGGGAATATTGATTTAAGAACTGTCATAGAAACTTCTCAGGCAATTTCCGAGGAAATTATACGAGATAAACTATTAAATAAAATCTTGGAGTATCTCATTGAATTGGCTGGCGCAACTCAAGCTTATTTAATATTATATAGAGATGAAAATTTATATATAGAGGCAACGGCTTCAATGAATAGTTCACCTATCGTTAAAATCAAAACAGAATTGATTAAGAATAGGAATGATATCCCTCATAGCATTTTAAACTATATCTTTAGGACTAAAGAAAATGTCGTTATTAATGACACAAGAGAGGAGCATAAAGAAAACTATAATTTGGAAATATACTTTAATCTTCCAAAGTCTTTACTAGGAATGCCTATCATTAGTCAAGGCAAATTAATAGGGATTGTATATTTAGAGAATGATTTAGTATACGATGCCTTTAAGGAAAATCATCTCGAGACCATTAGAATTCTTTGTGCCCAAGCTGCTATTTCCCTTGAGAATGCCTATTTATATGAAGATTTACAGCAATCTCAAGCTAGAGAACAAGCTGAGCGAGAAATTAATGAATTGAAATCTCGCTTTATCTCGATGACTTCCCATGAATTCCGAACACCTTTAACAGCTATTTTAGGGACAACAGAGTTAATCAAGCATTATGGACAAGGGTGGGATACTAATAAGCAACATACTTATCTAGATCGTATCCAAAAGAATGTTAAGCATATGACTGGACTTCTAGATGATGTCTTAGTTTTGAGTAAAGCTGATGTCAATAAAGTTGAGTTTAATCCTAAACTAATTAACCTTGAAGTTTTCTGCAGTAGTCTTGTCGAAGAATTTCAGCTCAATACTAAACGCGATCAACAGATTGAGTTTGAATTTTTTTGGAATCAACATGAGGTCTATTCAGACGAGAAAATTTTGAGACAAATCCTCAGTAACTTATTGTCCAATGCCATTAAATATTCTCCTGAAAGTACTAGTGTTCGATTTCAGGTCAATGTAAATGAAGAAGAAGCAACCTTTTTCATAAAAGATCAAGGAATTGGGATTCCTGAAGCTGATCAGCAGCATCTGTTTGAATCATTTCATCGCGCTACAAATGTTGGACAAATTCAAGGTACAGGACTAGGTCTCGCAATTGTTAAAAAGTCCGTCGAGCTGCATCGGGGGACGATCGATTTTGAGAGTATTGCAGATCAAGGCACAACTTTTATTGTCAAGCTGCCGATTACTGCAGAAGCATTAGGCATTGAATCCCATTAGCCTTGTGCTGCTTTTTCAAAGGCTAACGCTGCATCTATGGTTGCATCGACTTGGAAGAGTTGTTCTGCGATCGCAGGTGATACCGTAAACGTATCGAGGGATTGTTGAGTAAGAGCAGTAATGTCTTCAATGCTGCGAATACTGGCAACTAAAATCTTGGTTGAACTCTTGACTCCGGTCAGACCTCTTTGCATCGAAATGATACCTTGCCTACCGTCTTGTCCCAGATCTGTCATGCGTCCTAAGTAAGGGGCGGCATAGTCAGCCTTCAAGGCGGCAGAAATCAATGCCTGGTGAACTGCATAAACTCCAGTTAAAGTTACCCGTATTCCTTGTTGGATTAATTGGGCTGCAGCTTCTGTGCCTGTCAACGTTATAGGTACTTTGACGACTACGCGGGAATCAATAGCTGCGATCGCAGTTCCCCGACGAACTAAATCTTCAACTTCAGCCCCCCAGGTCTGTAAATGAATTTCTTGAGCACCTCTTTGAAAGGCAGCTGTGGCTAGCCCTTGGAGTTGGTCAAGGGTGCAAGGAATATGGGCTCTCTCCAATAAGGTCGGGTTGGTTGTAACGCCATAGAATAAGCCCTTACTCAACCAAAAATCCCAGGCCTTGATATCTGCGGTATCTAAAAATAGGTACATAAAGCCAATCCCGAGTAACCCTTGCCAGAGAATCTTACCCGAAGTGGGGGGCTATCCCATTCGTTTTTGGATCTGTGTAAATGCCACCTGAACTAAGCTGGATAAATCCGTAGTCGGCGGTTCGGATCTTCACCAAAACTACGAGACTGTAAACGGTAATGCTCAATCAATTCATGCTGCATTTTGCGAATGCTCGCAGATCGGGGAAGTAACTCCACTGGCTGCTTTTTGGGAATAACGATTTGTTCAACCGCCAACCTGGCTTCTTCCAGAGCTTCGATCTCATCGTCATCATTACTGCCGGAAAATAGCTTGAGATCCACCAGTTCTGGGGTACCTGGATCATCCATATTCACTAGTCGGCGTAAACCTCTGGCAATTTGAGGAATAGTGCTCGACTTAACGGTGTGGATGGGAACATGGCGGGTTTTGGCTAGATTGCGCAATTTGGAATGATGCTTAAGGTGCGATCGCAAGGCAAATATCACATCTGCATGATCCATATCCTTGGTCAGCACAATTGGCAGATTCAGGGTGGTAATCACCTGATCGAGTTGAGACCGACTCACGGCATAGGGATAGACATGGAGGGGCAGATCCTCGCCATTGGGGCCAGCAGCAAAATGGAGGGTATTGCCATACTGATCTTGCTGCTGCAAGGAAGCATCCAGTAGCGTTTGAAACTCATTGAAATCTGTTTTAGCTGGGGCCACCTGATTCGGGACGGGTTTCATCCGACCTGAGGATCGCCAGCCACTGGGAGCAGACTCAATGGGCGTCGGCTCAGGGATAGGCGTGGTCGATAGTTCATGGGTAATAGTGACCTTGCCGCTCTCGCTGACCGTCCGGACTTGAGGATTCGGCATCCGACCGCGCAGGAGGTTGTCAATCGTGTTGGCTACCTCTTCATGGACAATCCATCGGGACCGCTCTAGCATTTCGACGGCAATATCGAAGGTCGGAGGAGCCTTCCGTTCCAGCACACTTTTCTGGCTACCTCGGCGACGGGCTTCATCATCTCCGAGGGTGACGGACTGAATACCCCCGACCAGGTCAGACAAGGTTGGGTTTTTCAGCAGGTTTTCAATCCGGTTGCCGTGGGCAGTACCGATCAGCTGCACCCCCCGTTCGGCAATGGTGCGGGCCGCTGCCGCTTCCAGTTCAGTGCCAATTTCATCAATCACGATCACTTCTGGGGTGTGGTTCTCTACCGCCTCAATCATCACCTGATGTTGCAGCTCGGGACGGGCCACCTGCATCCGCCGAGCCCGACCAATGGCGGGGTGAGGAATATCGCCATCCCCAGCAATCTCGTTGGAGGTGTCAATAATCACGACCCGCTTGAGGAGATCATCGGCTAGAACCCGGGCAATTTCCCGCAGGGCGGTGGTTTTACCGACGCCAGGCCGCCCCAGCATCAGAATGGAACGACCACTTTCCACCAAGTCACGAATAATTTCGGTGGTGCCTAACACCGCCCGACCGACGCGGCAGGTGAGACCAATAATCTCCCCTTGGCGGTTGCGCATGGCGCTAATCCGATGCAGGGTCCGCTCAATACCGGCCCGGTTATCGCCACTGAAGTGGCTGACCCGCTGGATGCAGTAGTCTAAATCATCTCGACTAATGGGTTCTGTGGATAAATATTCGGCTTGACCAGGGAAGCGAGCTTCCGGTTGGCGCCCCAGATCCATCACCACTTCAATCATCACACTGCGTTGGGGATGGTGTTGCAGGTGAGATCGCAATGTCTCGGGCAAAATATCGAGCAATTGTTCAAGATTATCGGTGATTTGCTGGTTTTCTCCTGATGCTTGTTCAACCATGAATTTGCAGTAAATGAAATAACAAAGGGCTAGCCGTGAGCTAGCAGATCCGAGATGAGCTCCCCCGGCTCATCGATGGGACTAGCGGTAAATCTTGGCCGAGTGTGCTCCTAGTCTGAGGTTGATTCAAACCAGGTTTGAGCTGGGCCACCAATGAAGAGGCTAGAGAGACGGCCTCTTGTAGTAATTGAGCATGATGTTCGATCTGATGGGTTGATAAGGTTTCCAATTTGGTTTGAAGGGGGGCGAGGAGGTTTCGGGCAAAACTGCCGTAGGCGACACCCGCGATATAGGATGCATGAATGGTCATGGATGAACTCATCAACCGAGGATGCAGTAACCCTTTGGCTTTGAGTTTAGCAATAGTATGCCGATTTGTGCCGCCAGCCAGTTGGACATAACCGGGTAATTGTGCTTTTAAAACTTTTTCAGCCAAGAGAACCGTTGCTCGGGTGGTGCCGTCTCCAATGTCTCCACTCATGGGTCGGCCATCGGTCTGCCAGATGAGAGGACAGGGTAACGGCTCCATGAGTTGGTAGAGACTCGCCAGATAATCCAGGAGACCCTCGCTATCAGGACAGCTCACTGCTAAGACCTGTAAATGGGGCACAAAGGGCTTGAGAGTGTGCCATAACTGCTCAAACTCGGCCAAATGCCCCACTTGGGTGTGAATTTCCAAGGCTTGCACAACACCAGCCTGAATAAAGGGGCCGACGATGTCGGGTTTAGCGGTGTGGGACACCGTGGCGATTTGCTCAATGGGGCAAACGGGTAAGCAGCGGCCACAGCCATAACATCGATCGCTCATGACGCCGGGACTAGGAAATGCGATCGCATCTGCAGGACAAACCTGCACACAGGGTTGAGGACAGTAAGCAGGACATTGTTCAGGCTGGAGGGTCGCTTTGCGAAAATGCGGATCCTCACCCGCATTGAGGCTCACCATCAACAGGGGACGAGGATGGGTGAGGGAAAGCTGAAGCGCGGTTGCGATCGCATCTTCCGCGACAGCAATGACAGCTGGATCAGCCGCGACATCAATACAATCGGCTCCTGCCAGAGTATAGGCCAACACCAGGTTACGGACAGCGGGCAAATGCTGATAACTGGCTCCACAAATTAACTTGAACCAGTTGCCTTGAGGGAGGGACTGGAGAGGAAAGGCAAAATCAATCACTCTAACAGCCTAATCTGAATTGATTAGCCCTGGGTTAACATTTTGCCTTGTCTTAAGGGAGTCAGGATATTCAGGTATCTAAGCCGCAGCGACAATATCGGAGAGGGGCTGCCATTCAAAGCTCCGGGCACCGCCTAACTCAACCACCACTTTTAATCGAGGCTCCGAGGCTGTAATGGCGCTTAGATAAGCCAGCTCTTGCTTTGCTAACCGCTTCCCATCATAAAGCCATAGGGCTAAGCCCTTGGCTTGGGGCGGCAAATTCTCTAATTGGTACGTCACAAAAGGAGGCAAGAAATAAGTGCGAATTTGATTTTTGCCTAAATGAGGAGGGCGCACCCCATGGACATCGGTGAAGTAAGAGGCTAAATCTCCCATGCCTGGGGCTGATACAAATAATGTCAGATACCCTGTTGCCCGGAGTCGGCGCTTGTAGCGACCTTCAAATCCGCCTTCAGACGGAACATAAATGCCAACGGCGCCCGATTGTTCAATGGTGCGAATGAATTTTTTCCCGGTCGCAAGCAGTGGCATAAGAAGAAATTTACCCTGAGTGTGGATGGACGCATAAATACTTACCCTAAACTTACACGAAATCCAGGGTTTCTGTTCACTTCTTCCCCATCAATTCAGCGATGGGAATCCGCGGGAATGGCTCAGTCCGATGTTGAGTCACCTCGATAGCGAAGAATAACAGCCAAGGATCGTCCAAATTGCCGCCATACCAAAGCCAATCAATAGGCTGCTATTCTTCCAGTCTCCGGCGTTCAGTATTTTTCCTGAGGATATTTGTAAAGATTTATGAATAATTAATAAGTAATTGATAGATGTTGCCTGCCTTCTACCGATCTTCAGGGCAGGGGGGAGGTGGTGTCTTCCCCAAATAAGAGCACTTATTCATTTTAATGCGGAGATAAGCACTAGCAATGATTTACGATGTCACGTTTCGAGATGAAACCACTGGAGAAGAGAATACTATTTGTGTCCCAGCGGATGAGTATATTTACGATGCAGCGGAGTTAGAAGGCCTAGAACTTCCCGCCTCTTGTCGGTCTGGATCTTGTATTACGTGTGTTGGCAAAGTTGTTGATGGTGAAGTCGAGCATGATCGCTCTATTTTGAGCGATGCAGAAGAAGAAGCCGGTTTCATGCTGACCTGCTGTGCTTATGCCCGCTCCAACTGCACGATTTTAGTTAGGCAAGAAGATGAACTCTTAGATTTTGCCGCTGTGTAGTTTCCCGTCAGAGACGAGTATGTTGAAACTTTGTCAACGAAGTTCACTGTAGGGCTTGGGCCTTTTGGAAACGTGGACGCCCTGAGCAGCTCCCATCTTTGGCCTGATAATACAGTCTGGGTCGTACTCCTAAGGTCACCCACCATCCCTGGCTTCTAGATTGGAGAGGTTCTGTTTAGGGAATATGTTAGGGGTCGCTGGGTAAACTAAGGCTGCCCCATAGGGTGATGCCGTTACCTTGAGAACAATTGATGCAGCGTTCTGTCTTATCTCAATCTTGGCGTCAACGGTTACAGCCTCGGTCGCTCCCTCCTGAAGACTCCAGAGCGCTGCGTTTAGGAGTGCAAATCCTGGTCTGTGTGGGAATCCTGGCGACCGATTCGGCGACAGGGAGCTGGCACAGTTTATGGGCGATTCCATTGAGTTTGATGGGGGCCGCCTGGAGTTGGCGACAACGGCATCGTCGAAATATTGCTGCCAAATGTGGGATTGCCATTGGCATGATTCTCGTTTTGGTCGTCTTTCTTAACCGTTTAGCGGGCCAAGCAGGTGACTCGCGTATCTTGTTGACGGAGTTACTGATTCAGGTTCAAATCCTGCACGCTTTTGATCTTCCCCGACGCAAAGATTTGGGGTACTCAGCGGTGATTGGCATCATTTTAGTTGGAGTCGCAGCCACCGTCAGCGAAACGATGGTGTTTGGGGGATGGCTCTTACTGTTTCTTGCTTGCGCCTTACCCGTTCTTATCCTCGATTATCGATCCCGTCTAGGTTTGAAGCTGCTCAAACGTCGTTCGGTGAGCTTGCCCCCCGCCCAGATTGGCAGGATGCTAGTCGCCGTGGTGACCGTGGGATTGGTCATTTTTGCCCTGCTGCCCCGCTTACCTGGATACCAGTTGAGAACGTTACCCGTGAGTGCGGCGATTGATATTCCGGGTAAGTTTGATGCCCAGCAAATTGTTAATCCTGGTTATGGTCAGGGAGATAGTGCCACTTGGGATGGCACAGGGCAAGACGGCGAAGATCTGGAGGGAGAGATTATCTTTGATGATCAGTTTTATTACGGGTTCAGTCAACGCATTAATCAAAATTTGAGAGGTGTCCTCAAACCGGAAATTGTGATGCGAGTGAGGTCCCAAGCCCCTGGATTTTGGCGGGTCTTAGCCTTTGACGAATATACCGGCCAGGGCTGGCAAATGTCTCGCAATGATAAATCCGAAACCTTGAACCGACCAGCGTGGTCCTATCGGTTTGTGGTGCCTCAACTCGGCCAGCGGGGTCGCACCAAAGAAGTGATTCAAACCTATTCCATCGTTTCTCGCTTCCCCAACCTGATTCCAGCCCTTAGTCAAGCCCGTGAAATCTATTTCCCGACTCGTGAAATTGCTCGAGATCCAGAAGGGGGATTTCGGTCGCCTGTGCAGCTCCAGGATGGGCTAACCTACTCGGTGATTTCAGATGTTCCGTATCGAGATCGCAAGCAGTTACGAAAAGCCTCCCGCCAGTATCCTCAATTTATTCGCCAGCATTATCTTCAAATTCCAGATGGCATTGCGTCTCAGATTAAAGAGCAGACCGAAGCCCTCTTGGAAAAAGCCAATCGTCCTCCCATTTCCGCTTATGAGAAAGCCCTGTATTTAGCGCAAAGCCTCAAACAAACCTATTCACTGCAGCCTGATCTGCCGGTGCTTGAGGCAGAAGAAGATTTGGTGAGTGCCTTCTTATTTAAGTATCAAGGGGGCTATCCTGACCATTTTTCCACTGCTTTAACCATGATGTTACGCTCCATCGGCATCCCCGCACGCCTAGTCATGGGATTTGCCCCTGGGGAATTTAATGCGTTCACGGGGCTATATGAAGTGAAAAATGTGGATGCCTTTGCGATGGCGGAGGTCTACATTCCCCAATTTGGTTGGTTTACCTTTGATCCTATTCCCGGCCATGACTTGGTTCCCCCTTCCGTAGATGACGACTACACCTTCTCGGTATTGAAGACCTTATGGAACTGGGTGGCGGGTTGGTTACCCTCACCGATGATGAATGGATTGACGGCAATATTCGCCATGATCGGTGCAGGGTTGGCCCAAGCCTTAGGATTTTTTACAGGGGGTTGGCAAGGCTGGATGGCAGGACTACTGGTGCTGAGTGGTATCGCGGTACTCGGCTGGTTGGCTCCTCAAGGCTGGCAATGGTGGCGCTATCGGCGACGCCTGGCGACGCTACCACCCATGGAAAAGCTATACCAGCGAATGCTGCATGTATTAGCGAATCGAGGTGTACCTAAACGCCCCCATGAAACGCCATTTGAATATACCCATCGGTTACATCAAAAAGGGGAAGGGGCAATCGCTGACCTCGTAACTGAGATTTCTCAGATTTATGTAAGTTGGCGATATGGCCATCAACCCTATGACTTGAGTGACGTTCATCTAAGATTTCAAGCCCTCAGGGAAAAACTGAGGTCGCAGTAGGTTCGCACACCTGAAATGAATTGACAATGAGGCTACAAAATAACTTTGTTTTGACTACTCTTTGAAGTTTTACTCAAAAGTAAATTCTGATGGGTTTTTAGTCCATACTAATACTAAGAATCATCCGTATATTGCTGCTATTTGTTACCAAGAATTCGCTCCTAGAGCAAAAATACGTGATTTTACGCATATGTTCTCAGGGTTAAACGGTCCATCCTAAGAATGAAGGCATGTACCTGAAAAAGTTGTTCTAGATCAAATCTGCCACTTGCCATCTTGCTGAGCTGGTAACTGCCAATGCTCTGACTATTAACTACCAAATCAGTTAGTTTATGACCTATACCTCCAGTCTTCCAACACCCACCCAACAGGACAAACCACAGGTCGCACCTGCCAAAGTGCTACAGAAAGTGATCTCTGAGCAACGGTCTGGCCGCATCACTATCACTGATTCTCGTGATCCGTCGATTAGCTGGCGGGTGTATCTAGGCGGTGGGCAAATGCATTTTGCAGAGAGCACAATGGGACATGCCGAGCGATTACCCTACGTGCTCAAAAAGCAGCTACCCGACTTTAATTTGTCTGAGCCTCTACCGAATAATACGTCAGAGTATTCCTATCTGTGCAAGTACTGGCAGGCCAATAATTTACCCCTAAATTTCTTCCGAAAACTGCTCGCGATTCTGACCCAAGAAGCATTAATGCAGTTCTTAGCCCTCCCCCAAGGCTACTTAGAATTTGAGCCCAATGTGGGGTTGGATCCACTATTGCTTTCTGCTCCGTTTCGCCAGCTCGTTTTACCGGTCCGAGATCAAATTAATCAATGGGCACAGCTGCAGGCTGTGATTGGCTCTCCCTTCCAAAAGCCTCATTTAGAGGATCCCGATCAATTCTTGAAATTAGCTTGGAAGGAAAATGGCCAAGGACGACACTTACAAAATATTGTCAATCTATTAGAACAAGACCTTTGCTTCTATGAGTTAGCCACCCAGGCAGATTTGGATGTCTTGACTCTGGTGACTGATTTAGCGCCGATGGTTCAGGCTGGAGCCATCAGTCTGAACCCTTATCGAGTCATCGAAGAGCAAGTTCGCCCCGTGGTTGCTTGTGTAGATGATAGTCAAACCATTCAACAATTTGTGAAACTGTCCCTAGAGGCAGAAGGCTTTGAAGTCCTGCAATTGATGGATCCGAAACAGGCATTAACGGTCTTAATTGAGCAACAACCCAACGTCATCCTTATGGACATTGAAATGCCGAAGATGGATGGGTATGAGCTGTGTCGCATGGTTCGCCAAGTCGATATGCTCAAGGAAATTCCTGTTGTGATGTTGACAGGTCGAGAAGGTCTGATTGACCGGATGAGAGCCCGGATGTCTGGTTGTACGGCCTATTTGACCAAGCCATTTAATCCTCAAGAACTATTAGCCTTGGTACAAAAACTGTCGGCTGAAGGCGCAGCCGTATCCCAGATGTAGTGTTCAAGAGTTACTGTGCACAGTAATCGCTGCATCACAACCATTAGTGCAATCGCCCAACAGGGCTTATTACCACGCAAGTTCCTTTTCAGTGCGCGTCTCAAACTCTCTGATCGTCATTGTCTACGAGGGTAAGTAGACTGGAACCACAGTGATGGGTGAGGGTGCTATGCAGCGTCTATGGTTTCAATTCTTGCTAGTGGGTTTATGCCTTACGGCTTGTCAACTGCAAGCCAGCGAACTTCCTTCCGCCACGCAACCGCCGGATCAGAGCAAAATTACAGCATTACAAACTGAATTTGAGCAAGAAATGAAAATGCAGCTTGCTCAAAAAAATCTTGATGACTATAGCTTTACGGAATTGTCTGATATTGCTTTGAACGCTGCGAAGAAAGTGTATGGGGCTCACCCACAGCTTATGAAGCAAAAAGCTTTGTTTGATTTGCAGCAGATGACAGTTTTAGACGTTCAAATCTTATCCGATTACCAGGTCAAAGAATCTCTAAACATTAGGGATTTGGAGAAGGAAATATCTGGCTTTTCCCAAGCGAAGTCTGGACAAGTCTTGGAAGACTTTCTCCCCCTCTTCTATGGTAAAACGCCGGGGGATGTGGCCCTCAGATTGAAGCAGATGATTTATTTGCGTCATACGGGGCCTAAGCAGGTGGGGCAACGAGCCATCATTAGCCAGTTTATTCCTGATCGGACCTACCGGATTCAGGCCAGTGACCCACCGCAATTGGCAGTCAAAACCTTTGAAGAAGACATCTTCTTAATGACGGTTCAAGTTACGGAGTCGGGATTACTCAAGCCTTTGCAAGTAGACTGGATGCAGCCTAAAGTAGCCTCCCAGAAATCCAGTTAGCTTGGCCAGATTATTGCCATCCCCCTAAGTTAGACATGAGCTGTCGGTTGAGATGATCTGGAATGGAGTTTGGGGGAGGCGTCTCAGGTTCTCTACAAATCAGCACTGAACAGGGGGCATGATGCATGACGTAATTGCTGACACTGCCTAACAACCATTCACTCAGACCAGCTCGTCCTCGACTTCCGAGCAAAATTAAGTCGGCCTGCCATTCCTTCGCCACTTCGCAAATGGTTTCACCAGGAGCGCCTTGTTTTTGGGTGGTTCTGACAGACACTCCTGCTAACCTTGCTTCTTCAGATTGGGCCTCTAGAATATCTTGGGCTGCATGGGTATATTGCTCCCACTGTTGCTGATAGACCTTAATCGAGGTGGCTGATAACCCTGGATAGTAATACATGCTAGGGAAGGATGTGGGGGCATCAGGGGCATCCTGGTCATCCATGGATAATACATGTAACAACATCAAATTCGCCTGGGTGGTGGCAGCTAAATCAAGGGCTTGATCAAAGACATCCAGAGCTGTTTCTGAATGGTCAAGGGCAACTAATATCTTGCGGAACATGATGAGTACCTCCGAGGGGCGTGGAAAACGATATAAGACTAGGACGGTTGAGACGATGACAGGTGTGTTTCAACTTGGGCAATAGTGAACCTTGTTTTGAGCACTGAATCAGGATTGAGGCTGATGGAGTCAATTCCTTGTTCAACGAGGAATTGGGCAAATTCTGGGTAGTCGCTAGGGGCTTGGCCACAGATGCCGACTTTGCAGTGATGGCGTTTGGCCTGGTCAATCACTTGACGAATCAGGGATTGCACACCTTCATGACGTTCATCAAAGAGGTGGGCGACTAAGGCTGAGTCTCGATCAATCCCTAGGGCTAATTGGGTGAGATCGTTGGAGCCGATGGAAAACCCATCAAAGATTTGGCTGAATTGATCCGCCAGAATGACGTTGCTGGGTACTTCACACATCACATAAACCTGGAGGCCATTTTCCCCCTGGACTAATCCAGCATTCTCCATTTCTGCAATAACTTTGCGACCTTCTTCTGGTGTTCGGCAGAAGGGCACCATGGGGATCACGTTGGTTAAGCCCATCTCGTCTCGGACGATCTTGAGGGCTTTACACTCCAAACCAAATGCTTCTCGAAACTTATCGTCGTAGTAACGAGATGCCCCCCGCCATCCCAGCATGGGATTTTCTTCCTGAGGTTCAAATTGCTGACCGCCGAGTAAGTTTGCATATTCATTACTCTTGAAATCAGACAGTCTGACAATGACAGGTTTGGGATAAAACGCTGCGGCAATAATGCCTACCCCATGGGTGAGCTGATCCACAAAGAAGTCCGGTTTGTAGGGATAGTGGCGAGTCAGGTGGGTAATTTCTTGTTGAGCTAACGGATCGTCCAGTTGATCGAAATGGATTAAGGCCAGGGGATGGGCTTTGATATGGTTGGCAATAATAAATTCTAAGCGGGCGATGCCCACGCCATCACAGGGCAGGGCTGCCAGTCTAAAGGCTTGGTCAGGATTCCCCACATTGAGCAGGATTTTAGTTTGGGTGGTGGGGAGCTGTTCTAGTTGGGTTTCTTGAACGGTAAAGGACAGTAGCCCATCGTAAACATGGCCGACTTCCCCTTCACAGCAGGCAACCGTGACCAGCCGACCGTTGGGGATCTGGTGGGTGGCATTACCACACCCGACAATGGCAGGGATGCCCAATTCCCGAGCAATAATCGCGGCATGGCAGGTGCGCCCTCCTTGGTTGGTAACGATGGCTGCGGCCTGCTTCATAATCGGTTCCCAATCGGGATCCGTTTTATGGGTGATTAAGACGTCCCCAGGCTGAAACGCACTGATTTGGCTGACATGTTGAATGATTTGCCCTCGCCCCTGGCCAATCAATTCCCCTACGGCCCGACCGGTGCTCAGGACTGACCCGGTCGTATCTAACTGGTACGTTCTTAGCAGGGTGTCTGATTTTTGCGACTGTACGGTCTCCGGTCGGGCTTGGACGATGTATAGCTCCCCGGTGAACTCATCCTGGGCCCATTCAATATCCATGGGGGTGTAGGTGCCCCGCACGGCAGAATAATGATCTTCAATTTTGCAAGCCCATTGGGCGAGGGTAAGAATTTCTGGGTTGGTGAGGGTAAATTTCTGGCGATCGCCTGCAGATACGGGCACATTTTTCGTGAGTTTACTGCCCTCTTGGTCGTAAACCATTTTGATCTCTTTACTGCCGAGTCGCTTAGATAGAATGGGCTGATAGCCCTGTTGGAGTGTTGGTTTAAACACCAAATATTCGTCTGGGTTAACGGCACCTTGGACCACGGTTTCCCCGAGCCCGTAGGCTGCCGTGATCAGGACTGCTTGATCAAACCCAGTTTCGGTATCGATGGAGAACATCACCCCAGCGGTGCCAGATCGCACCATTTGCTGGACCCCTACAGCTAAGGCCACTGTGAAGTGGTCAAACCCTTTTAAGGTGCGATAGGAAATTGCGCGATCGGTAAAGAGAGAGGCAAAACATTTATGACAGGCTTCTAAGACCCCGCGAAGGCCTTGGACATTGAGATAGGTTTCTTGTTGCCCCGCGAAGCTGGCATCCGGTAAATCCTCAGCGGTGGCGCTGGAGCGAACGGCTACTGATAAGGATGACTGTTCACCACAGTGCTGACAGAGTCTGGAATACGCTTCACTGATGGCTAGTTCTAATCCGGGAGAAAAAGGAGTGGCCAGGATCAGTTCGCGGGCCTGCTGTGCCCGTGCTCGGAGCTGTGGAATATCTTCTACGTCTAACCCTTGTAAGAGCTGACGAAGGGGGGCTTCTAGTTGGGATTGTTGCAGAAAGGTTCGATAGGCATGGGCTGTGGTGGCAAAGCCGGTGGGTACTTGGACACCTTGCGCTCCTAGCTGTTGGATCATCTCTCCTAAGGAGGCATTCTTGCCGCCAACCAGGGGAATGTCTGCAATGCCAACCTGATCAAACCAAAGAATGAAGGACTGATGTTTGGTTGTTGGCGGTTGTTGGGGAGAGATAGGAAGCATGGGGGCTAGGTCCCGCTCTCTGGAGAAGATCGGAATCAGAATATTTGTCTTCTTTATATCCCGCTAATTTGAGAAACTTGTGAGGATTTTTGAAGACCTCGTTCAAGGACTCTGAAGCCTTAGGCATCCTATAAACAAGCCTGGGCTGGTAACCATTTAGGTAACCGCTGACGCCTAAGTTAGAAGTTTGGGATAAATTGGGACCATTCCATCCAGACGAGGGTCTATGTCCTTTCAAGATGCGAGAGATTACCAAATTCTGTTTCTCAGCTTATTTTTAGTGCTAGGTATTGGGACGAAGGATTGGACCCTAAGACCCGAAATGATCGGTGTTGCGATCGCAACCACAATTCTCGTCCAAGCATTAGCCTCTTATGGGACCTATCTGTACCAGCAGCGGCGTCAGCCTAACGACCGAGCCTTTAATCCCTCGATTCGCAGCGCCCTAATTACGGCATTAGGGTTGAGCTTGCTGCTGCGAACGGATCATTGGAGCACCATGATGCTGGCAGCGACCTTGGCGATCCTGAGTAAATTTGTCTGTAAGTGGAAGGGCAAACATTTCTTTAATCCAGCCAACTTTGGCATTATTGCCGCCCTTATCTTGACCTCTGATGCTTGGGTCTCCCCTGGGCAATGGGGAGCAGTGGGCTGGTATGGCCTTTTATTTGCGGGAGCGGGTGGGGTCGTGTTGCATCGGGTAGGGCGATGGGACACCTCTGTGATGTTTTTAGCCACCTATGGAGCCTGTCTGTCCCTGCGGGATCTGTGGTTAGGGTGGAGCTGGGATGTGTGGTACCACAGTTTGTCGAGTGGATCTCTGATCTTATTTGCCTTGTTTATGCTCACCGATCCCCGATCGATCCCGGATGCCCGAGGAGCCCGTCTGCTCTGGTCTAGCAGTATCGCGGTCGTCACGTTTGTGCTACAAACGAAGCTGTTTTTATCCACCGGAATTTTCTGGGCGTTGTTTGCCTTAGCCCCCTTAACGGTGCTGTTCGATCGACTCTGGCCTGCGCCTCGCTTCACATGGACCCCTCTACCCCTATCTGATGAATCTTGCTTGGAGGTATCGCCGGCTCAGCCAGAGGATGGAGCAGACTTTCTGCCTTCCCATCCATAAGCGGGTGTTAATCTCGATATTGCTGGGGCAACCTAGTCTTAACCTGAAAATGATATTAATGTCGAGGTCAGGATAATCTTGCTTTTTCCTTTAGATCCAAGTTGTGGTCTGTTCTAAGCGGAATTCTGAGTGTTATGATTGCATCACAAATAAATCCTTGAGGAAAACGACCCTGTATGACGTCGACACCTGTTTCCCCGGTGGTGCTAGTCATATTAGATGGTTGGGGCTACCAAGAAAATTCAGATGGTAATGCCATCGCAACGGCCAACACCCCAATTATTGACAGCCTCTGGACAGCTTATCCTAGTACTTTCATTCAAACCTCTGGTAAGGCCGTAGGCTTGCCTGCAGGTCAAATGGGTAATTCGGAGGTGGGCCATCTTAACTTAGGCGCTGGCCGCACCGTCCCCCAAGAGCTGGTCCGCATTGCGGATGCGATCGAAGATGGTAGCTTGGCGACCAATCCTGCCTTGGATAAGGTTTGCAAACAAGTGTCTCAAGCCAGCACCAAATTGCATCTGATTGGCCTGTGCTCCAAAGGGGGTGTTCATGCCCATTCAGACCACCTTTTAGCTTTACTGAAGCTCGCAAAAGAGCATAATATTTCCCAAGTCTGTATTCATGCCATTTTGGATGGACGCGACACCCCTCCAAAAAGCGCGAAAGACGAAATTCTGCGATTACAGAAACAGATCGCCCATATTGGGGTGGGTCAGATTGTGACCCTGAGTGGCCGTTATTTTGCCATGGATCGTGATCGTCGATGGGATCGGATTCAGCAGGCCTATGACGTCATGGTGAACGATCAGGTGGCTGTCCCTCGGGATTGGTCTCCCCTAGATGCGATCACCGATGCCTACGATCACAAAACCACAGACGAGTTTCTTCCCCCCACTCGTATTGCTCCTGGGGCAATCGAGGCCGGGGATGGTGTGATTTTCTTTAACTTCCGGCCCGATCGAGCCCGCCAATTGACTCAAGCTTTTGTTGATCCCAAGTTCGATGGGTTTGAGCGAGAGCAGGTGAAGCCTCTTCACTTTGTCACCTTCACTCAATATGATTCAGATCTACCCACGGATGTCGCCTTTAAGCCCCAAAATCTAGACAATATTTTGGGGGAAATTGTCGCCAATCATGGTTTGAAGCAACTGCGATTAGCTGAAACCGAAAAGTATGCCCATGTCACCTATTTTTTCAACGGTGGCATTGAAGATCCCTTGCCCGGAGAGGACCGAATTTTAGTCCCTAGCCCCATGGTGTCTACCTATGACCAGGACCCACCCATGTCGGCGGCTAAGGTGACAGAAGAAGCGATCGCAGCCTTAGATAAACGCATCTATTCTTTGATGGTGATTAACTACGCCAATACCGATATGGTGGGCCATACGGGCATGATGGATGCCACGATCCAAGCCGTTGAAACCGTCGATGGATGCCTTGGTAAACTCCTAAACCAAGTGATTAACGTGGGAGGCACGCTTTTAATCACGGCAGACCATGGCAATGCCGAACGGATGTGGGATGAGACCGGTAATCCCTGGACGGCTCATACGACGAACCCTGTGCCTTTCATTTTGGTAGAGGGGGAAGGTCGCAAAATCCCTGCCCATGGTACGGATGTGCAATTGCGGGCGGATGGCCGCTTGGCTGACATTGCCCCGACTATCTTAGATATTTTGCAGCTTCCCAAACCAGAAGAAATGACGGGATCAACCTTAATTCAGGCTGCAGGATTTGAAGTTCGTCAGAACAAGAGTCCTGTCCGGATTCATCGCTAAAGGTTATACTTTGTGAGTATGTCTTGCCCAATAGGATGGGTAGACCGTCGTGCGGCTATTGATTTGCCGTCAGTATTTTTTATCGTTTACTAGGGTTTCAGTTGGATGCTGACTAACGTAATTCAAGGCGTATGGTTCTTCTCTGCCGTAGGGCTTATTGCTTTGGTACTCTTGCACAGCCCCAAAGGGGATGGTTTGGGGGGTATTGGTGGTCAAGGCCAGCTCTTCACGAGTGCTAAGAGTGCGGAAAAAACCCTTAATCGCATCACTTGGACCCTCACCCTAATGTTTATGGGCTTAACCGTGGTTCTCAGCGCTGGCTGGCTCGGTTAACGGATGAGCTTAACACAATGGGGTGGCCTAATCTGAGAAAGTGGCCTGCAGTGATGGGCTTAGGGCTCATAGGCCTTGTCGTCGCTGTTCTTGTGCATTTCGGCTGGGTCCGTCCCAATCATGCGGCCCTCCAAGCTCCTGCGGCCCAGGTGCATCCGTTGCCAGCTGCTTTAGAACGGTGGCAAGATCCCCAGGAACAAGGAGATTATTTTGATCAGATCAAAGTCACTCGCGTGGGGTATCTAGTCTGGAGCCAATTTCCCGTCAGAGTCTATACTCAGCCTGCTCCAGCGTCTTTGCCATTAGTCCAAGAGAAATGGCCCCAGGCGGTTGATCAAGCGATTCAGGCTTGGCAAGCGTATTTTCCTCTGGAAGTGGTAACTGATCCGAACCAGGCTGATATCACTATCTCAGCGGTTGATCCCACTCAACGAAGTCAGGGACGTGTTCGCTCAGCAGAGACGCGCTTTAAGCTCTATGTAGATGACCAGCAGCGGTTGTCCCATCGCTGCACCATTCAAGTTCGAGCCAATCAAACAGAGACCTATATTGCTGCTGCGGTTCGCCACGAGTTAGGCCATGCCTTGGGGATTTGGGGTCATAGCCGCTTAAAAACCGATGCCCTCTATTTTTCCCAAGTGCGAACACCCGCTCCTATTTCTGCACGGGATATGAATACCCTGAAACGGGTCTATCAGCAGCCAACTCGCCTGGGCTGGCCTGTGCAACAATCGTCAGACACTTCTGCGCCCCCTGCTGAACCTTAGCGGGCTATACTCTCAGTGCGATGCTGGTCTGAGAAAACTGTGGATTTATATCAACAAGGGTTACAACCTCTTTTATTTTCGGCTTTGAAAGCTGACCCAGAAACGGTCCATCGTCAATTGATGCGGACTTGTGCCTGGCTGGATCGGAATGTGGATCAGGGGTTGGCTCAAGGCTTGCAACGGCGGTTGGCCTCTTCTCTACAGGTGGAAGACCCTCGGCTTTCGCAATCTTTGTGGGGCCTCTCCTTTGCCAACCCCATAGGATTGGCGGCGGGGTTTGATAAGGATGGTGTGGCAACCAATATTTGGCCTCGTTTTGGGTTTGGATTTGCAGAAGTAGGAACAGTGACCTTCCACGCTCAACCCGGTAACCCTCAACCTCGCTTGTTTCGTTTACCTGAGGATCAAGCAGCGCTGAATCGGATGGGATTCAATAACCAAGGGGCTGCTGCGATGGCGAAGGTGATTGCGGCTTCACTGGACCGCCAAGCTCGTTCCTATCCTCTAGGGATTAATTTAGGCAAGTCAAAAGTTACGCCCCTCGAACAGGCGGTCGCAGATTATGTGGGGAGTTTTCAGCTACTGAAAACCTATGGGGACTATTTTGTGGTGAATGTGAGTTCACCGAATACGCCAGGGTTGCGATCGCTTCAAGCGGTTGAACAATTGGCCCCCATTTTGGCGGGTCTGCAAGCCGAGAATACGGA
Organism: Acaryochloris marina MBIC11017; assembly: GCF_000018105.1. Taxonomy (GTDB): domain Bacteria; phylum Cyanobacteriota; class Cyanobacteriia; order Thermosynechococcales; family Thermosynechococcaceae; genus Acaryochloris; species Acaryochloris marina. The sequence goes on along the minus strand of NC_009925.1, from coordinate 1,607,305 downwards.
AGGCAAACCTCTGCTAGTGAAGATTGCCCCAGACTTAGAGTGGAAGGATATTGCCGCGATTGTAGACTTAGCTCAAGTTCATCAGCTGGCGGGCATTATTGCTACGAACACAACGATTCGGCGGGATCTGAAAACGGAGCGGATTGCCGCTACGGGGAATGTACCTAGTGAAGAAGCAGGTGGGATAAGTGGTGCCCCGGTGCGATCGCGTTCCACAGACGTGATTCGATTTATTCACAAACAGACCCAAGGCCAACTGCCAATTATCGGCGTAGGCGGCATCTTTACCGCTGAGGATGCCTGGGAAAAACTCTGTGCGGGGGCCAGCTTATTACAAGTCTATACAGGCTGGGTCTATGAAGGGCCGTGGATGGTGCGCCGAATTTTGGAAGGATTGCTGGTAAAAATGCAGGAGGAAGGCATTCAGCAACTCTCTGAAATCGTGGGTCAGAAATAGGTTGGGTCGTCTCAGTAGATATCAAGATTTAGGTGTTCTTTTTCACCAGACCAACGTCAACACTTCCCTGCCCCCCATAAAGATACAGCGGCATCAATCTATCGGAGTACCCACTACTATCCGATCTCCTCCTTCAGATTTGGCTTTAGACAGGGCTTTATCAGCAGATTGATAAAAGCTTCCAGCCCCCATCAATTGAGTACAAGGAAGCACACTAGCAATCCCCAAGCTAATCGTGATGATATCTGAGAAAGCATTAGATTGATGGGGAATGGCCAGAGCAGCTACAGCTCCTCGAATTTTCTCTGTGATGTGGAGGGACCCTTCTAAAGATGTATTTGGGAGAAGGGCTGCAATTTTCCCGCCACCATATCGGGTAATCAGGTCAGCCGGACGATTGAGACTCTGATGGATGGCCCCATCGACTTGGGATAAACATTGGTCGGCTTGTATATGGCCGTAGGTATCAGCGTAAGTTTCGAAGCCATCAATCTCGCAAACCATCAGGGATAGATGAGATTCCTCTCTGACCATCCGAAGCCATTCAACTTGGATTTGTTTTAGAAAAAACTGTCGATTGGTCAGTTGCTTAAACTCATCCATAGAGGAGAGTTGGAGCAGTTTTTGAGTTGTCTCTTCGAGTTGTCTCTTAAGTCGATTATTCTCAAAATGGATACGCACACGCTGCTTCAGAATAGGCCAGCGAATAGGTTTGGTAATGAAATCAGATGCGCCACTCTCAAAAGCTAAATTCACTGATTCCTCTTCGTCTAACCCTGTAATTATTAGGGTTAGGGGGGGAGAACCACTAGATAATTTCAAAAGTTTTCTGCAACATTCAAAACCGTTTATCTTGGGCATCATGGCGTCTAGAATCACAAGGTTCGGCATTATGCTTTTGTATGCTTCTAGACACTCTTCCCCGTTGGATGTGGTCATCACTAGATGACCATCCTTCTCCAGAAGTTGGGCTATATGATTACTGATTTCTTGATCAGGCTCTGCAATTAAGATGATGGATTGCTGACTCATGATATCTCTGTCAGCTAAGGAGAATAAATTGTCCTGAGTCATCTTCACGAGGCGAAAGGATTTAGAGTCTTGCAGTACGTGTTGTTAGAGCACAAATGATGTCTTCTCAAAATAACTGTGCTTGTAGTGCAAAGCAATGTAGTGATTCCAGATGTTAGAAGCAGAATAAAGGGTTACTCAGTTATTTCATGAGTTTTCTGGTACAGAGCAATCGACACAATCACCTATATCACTAACGTATGAACCTGCTGAAAGAGCTGCTTTACTTTTTGCAGATCTTTATTACCTGGAGACTGTTCCACTCCACTTGAAAGATCGATTCCTGATGGAGTTAAAGTCGTTATTGCTGGTGTCACATTATCAGGAGTGAGACCACCTGCTAGGAACCAAGGAAGCTTTGGTGTAAAAGTCTTGAGCAACGTCCAATCCCAAGTATGCCCCGTTCCGCCTAAGGCTTGGGGTGTATAGGCATCGAGGAGCAGGGTATTTGCAATCGCTTCATAGGGCGTGATCTGAGCAAGGGTTTCAGCACTACGAACCCGAAACGCTTTGATTAACTCAACCTTGGGTAGTTTCGCTTTAACTTGCTGGCAAAATTCTGGGGACTCATCCCCGTGGAGTTGGACTCCGGTTAACTGGCCGACTTCTACAGTTTGTTGAATCAGGTCTAGAGCTGCATTAGCAAACACACCAATCCGGGTTAGGGGTTCTCCCTTTAGGGTTTGTGTGGGTAACGCTTGGGTAACCACCTGAATCTGCTGGGGCGTAACGTAGCGGGGAGACTGAGAGACACAGATAAATCCGAGGGCATCGGCACCTAGAGTTGCGATCGCAACCCCTTGATCAGGCTGAGTAATGCCACAAATTTTGACCCGCATAAAATCCCCCGTATCCCATGTATTTCTTTCAGCATAAGGTGGGATCACTTTTATGGCGAAATGTTAACTCTTAAAACAAAACAAAATTTTGCGCCAGTTCAATTTTTATAATTTTGTCAGCGACGTTACAGATTTTTAGATTTAGTCCGTTTCGCTGTTTTTAGGAGAACAATTTTGATGCATCCCATACTTTTGACGACCTTCGAAAGTCATCCCTGGACCGTTAACACAGGGATACTGATGCTGTTTATTAACTTGCTGATGGTGTTCTTGGGGCGTTATGCCATTAAGTATCCAGGCCAAGGCCCCGCTTTGCCCATTGGTGTGCCGGATTCTATGAAAGACTTTGGTGTGCCTGAAATGCTGGCGACTGGGGTGTTTGCCCACTGGATTGGTGCTGGAATGATTTTAGGTCTGCGGTCTGCCGGAGCCCTCTAACCCCTCCTTGGTATTAGTCTGTATTTGTAATAGTCACTTTCCCTGTTTTTTACCCTAAAAAAGGCTAGATTGCGGGGATTTTTGATGGCAATATCCCTCTCATCTCCTACATTTTTAGAATCCGGGTATAGCTGATCTCTTTTTACATATGCCATTTCACCATTTACCCCGTCGATCCCTAGGATTTTTCCCAACCCCGATTGTTGAGCTACCTCGACTGTCCCAAGTGCTGGATGGACCCAGAATTTTGATGAAGCGGGATGATCAAACCGGGTTGGCTCTGGGAGGCAACAAGACCCGAAAGCTAGAATTCTTAATCGCAGAAGCGTTACACCAACACTGCGATTGTGTACTTACGGCAGGGGCATCTCAATCGAATCATTGTCGACAAACGGCGGCAGCCGCAGCCATGGTTGGACTGGACTGCCATCTAGTTTTAGGAGGGACTCCACCCGATCGAGCTAATGGGAATTTATTGCTGGATGAGCTTTTGGGTGCTCAAATTCATTGGACAGGGACGAATCGCAAAGGGGAGCAGTTGAGTGCGATCGCATCCCAGCTACAAGCCCAAGGTCGGCATCCCTACGTCATTCCCTATGGTGGGTCTAATGCGTTGGGGGCAGTCGGTTTTGTGGCGGCGATGGCTGAATTGCAGCAACAGCTTCAGGCAATGTCAGTATCCGTGGATGCGATTGTGTTCGCGTCCAGTTCAGGGGGGACACAGGCGGGGCTGACCGTTGGCAAATCGCTCTTGGCGATTGATGTAGAGCTGATTGGCATTCGTATTGATAAGGCTGAAGATCAGCAGTTGAGTTACCAAGATCAATTGGCGGAGTTAGCCACTACGACAGCAAAGTTGCTCCAATCAGATCGCCAATTTCATTCCGCAGACTTTCGCGTCGAAACCGCTTATTTGGGAGCTGGGTACGGCAGGGTTGGAGACTTAGAGCGATCGGCGATTAACCTCCTGGCGCAATCAGAAGGCATTCTTGTCGATCCAGTTTATTCGGGTCGGGCGATGGGTGGGTTATTAGATTTAATCCGAAAGGGGCAATTTAATCCCCAACAAACCGTTCTGTTTTGGCATACGGGAGGACAACCTGCCCTCTTTGCACCACAATTTTCCTTGCAAGAGACAAGCTAGTATTCCGTCAAAGATTTATTGATGGGTAAAGTCTGTGTAATTTGACCCTGGCATCTTGCGTCGTGAACCGCCAGTCAATCCATGTTCCCTTTTGGTTTCGGTGCTCATTCCAAGCCCTCACATGCTTTTGTAAGGTTGGAAAATCAGCAATGCGTTGATCTAAACATTGACGAGACAGGATACTTAATTCAATCTCAGCCATATTGAGCCAGCTTCCATGCTTGGGGGTGTAGAAAAATTCGAACCGAGATAAAAGTCTCCTGGCTTCTTCAGGTTCAAAAGCTTTGTAGAGTGAGGAGGGGGAGTGAATATTGAGATTGTCTTGAACCAGCGTGAGGGTGTGGGCCTCAGGGTAAAACACATCCACTAATTCTTTGAGTAGATGAGCATAGTCAATGGCAGTTCGTCGTTGAGTTACTTTCACATATCGCGTGCCTACTATTGGCTCACACAACATAAAGAGATTGGCTGTGCCCTTACGTTCATACTCATAGTCAACACGTTCGGGTTGACCACGTTGAGCCGCGATGGGTAGAGTGATTTCCTCAACCAATTGCTTGGTGGCTTCATCCAGACAAATCAAAGGATTCCTCAAGTCATAAGGACGCTCATAAACCGTTAAGAGCTCCTCCATCCGCCAGACAAATTCTGCATTCTGCTGTGGGGGGATGACCCAACAGGTCTTTCGCCAAGGCTGCAACTCGTTTTTTTTAGAGTTTGTCGGACACTCTCATGACTGAGGTGGTCGATGTAGCCTAATTCCACCATCTGGTCTGCGAGTAAGCGTAATGTCCAGCGAGCATGACCAACGGGGGGTTCACTGCAGCGTAAGGCAATCAGATGAGCTTCTTGTTCTCCTTGTATTTTTCGCTTTCGACCTGCCCCAGAACGTTGATTGATAGCAGCTTCAAGGCCTTCTTCCACAAATCGCATACGCACCCGCTCAATTGTGCGTATGCTGACACCTATCGCTTCATGAATTTCTCGATCACAGCAACCACCATGAGTTTGGTTAGTATCCGCTTTCAGAAGAATGCGGGCATGATTGATTTGCCGAGCACCTCGTTTTCCCGTGAACGTGAAATTCTTGAGATACTGTTGCTCTGGCTCACTCAGAGTGACGATGTACCGTTTACCCATGACGTTCTCCTAGAATGCGTCCATTTCATTCTAGAAAATATACCTGTCAGTCTTTTCTTGACTGAACACTAGTTTTCAGAATGATGGGGCTGGCAAGGAGCATCATGGGCTTCATCTAGAGGGTCGCTACTCGGCAGTCCCGGTACTGTAGGTTCCTGTGGATGGGTTGTATTTATACTCCAATGGACTGAGGCCAGAGGAATTAGAGCTAGAGGAAGATGGAGTGCTAGGGGCAGCGCTATTCGTTCCAGACGAAGGATTGGTATCGAAGGAGGACGTGAGTGCCTTGGGGGCTTTTGGGGTAGAGGCGGAAGGGGATGTAAGCCGAAGATTGGGATCAATGGGTTGATTGAATTGTTGGATGGCCTTGCCTTCTTCCGTTAAGCCAGCAGGGGAGTCTGCTGCAGGTGGGGCAGATGGGGCCTTTGCGGTTGGAATATTCTGGGTTGGAATATTAGCAGCAGGGATATCGGGGGGAGCAGGTTGACTGATACCTGAGGGAATCGGACTGGGAGCTGGCACTGCATTGGGGGGCTGAGCAGGGATTGTCGCTGCAGTGGGTGAGTTCGTTTTTGCCAGGCTGGAGGGGATTTCAATGGTGCTGGGAGGGACTTTCGAGGTCGCGGGACTCGTCCCGAGGGGATTGGCAGGCTGAGATTTGGGAGTTCCTTTAACGGGCTGATTAGACGTCGGAGTCGATAGGTTGGTTTGGGGAGGAAGGTTTAGGGTTGGGAGTTTTGCGGATCTAGGTGCAACAGAACCCGACGATACTGGGGGCTTACCCTCTTCTTTATTGGCTTGGTTATTACAACCATATAACCCAGGTAATGTGGTTAAAGCGACGCATACACTGAGCAGTAGCCGCGTTGATAAATAGGTTGAATTAGAGTGATGGAACATTATCTTTGCCTCCCACAGCAGTAATCATTTAGCCTTTGGCTTTATCTAGAAAAAGGCAATCTTTATAGCAAAACTATCAGATTTTGTTTTTTGATGATGTAATCTAGCTGCTTTTGCAGGCAGGCTTGATAGTTCCATACTGCACTTAATGAAAACATACTGAAAAAAGGTATTGGCGGATTTATATCGCGATGTTCCAGACTTATCGAACGATATTGAAACGCGCCGGTTGGTCGCTAATTCTATTTGGGCTGCTTGCGATTGGAATGATGATTTATCGGGGGGACGCGGGGCTTAACTCCATGTCCAATATTTTGACTTTTGGGGTGGTGGCTGGTTTTTTTCTGATGAGAGGTAACTTACAGGTAACCGTATGGGTGACTAGGTTTTCTGCATTTTACTGGATGTACCGAGTCTTCCTCATTGTCATCGGAATAGTTGTGTTTCAGGATCAAGACCTATGGATGACTCAATTTCGCCTGTCCCCGATCTTGAATTTTATCTCGTGTGTCTTTACTGGAGTCTTAGCTATCTATTTACCGTGGCTTTACTTTCAACTCCGCCATCCACAAATCTTGGCTGCTATGAGGACCTCTGGGATGAAGGCAGCGCCTCCCATTAGTGCATGGGTGGGAGGCGCTGCTGTCGCTGTCATTCTCAATGCCCTCCTTTATGTTGCCTTTAACGGTACTGATGGGGCTGAAGCCTTGCAACGAGCTAAGCAACAACTGGGACCTAACTACAACTATCGAATGGCTTCTATTGCTTGGAGTGGTTCATATGTGGAGGCAACCGTTACAGCCTACAACCGCAATACCATCAAGACTATTGATGTGGAATGGACGAAATGACCTGGCAGTATGACGCTACACATCAGACTCTGACAATCCAGCGATATATTAGGTATAGGACTCTGCTATTTATTGAGAACGCTTCATGGGATCTGGTTTGGAAATGCTGACATCTTACCGCCAACATGTTCAGGAACGGGCTGCTTTAGGCATTCCGCCGCTACCGTTGACGGCTGAGCAGACGGCTGATCTGTGTGAGCTGCTCAAGTCTCCGCCTGCAGGGGAAGAAGATGCGTTGATGGCATTGCTGCGAGATCGCATCCCGCCCGGTGTCGATCAGGCGGCCTATGTGAAGGCTTCGTTTTTGAGTGCGATCGCAAACCACGAAACCACCAGTCCCCTCATCACCCCCATCGCTGCGGTTGAACTCCTCGGTACGATGATGGGCGGCTACAACGTGCAGTCTTTAGTGGACTTACTTAAATCAGACAATGCTGAACTCGCCACCGCTGCCGCCACGGCCCTCAAGCATACGGTTTTGGTCTACGATGCCTACCATGATGTGATAGAGCTCGCCCAAACCAATTCTTATGCCCAGTCCGTGGTTGATTCCTGGGTGGCAGCAGAATGGTTTACCAGCAAATCCAAGTTGCCTGAATCCATTACCGTTACCGTGTTTAAAGTACCGGGGGAAACGAATACGGACGATTTGTCTCCCGCCCCCCATGCCACCACACGCCCTGATATCCCGCTGCATGCGCTAGCCATGTTGGAAACCCGAATGCCAGACGGGCTAGAAACTTTGGCTCAACTCAAGCAAAAAGGTCATCCCGTCGCCTATGTTGGAGATGTGGTTGGTACCGGATCATCCCGGAAATCAGCCATTAACTCGGTCCTCTGGCATATTGGCGATGATATTCCCTTTGTTCCCAACAAGCGAGCTGGCGGCTATATCTTAGGGGGCAATATTGCACCTATTTTCTTCAACACGGCGGAAGATTCAGGCGCATTGCCCATTGAATGTGATGTCTCTGGTCTAGATACTGGGATGGTGATTACTATCTATCCCTTCAAAGGCGAAATCACAGATGAAGCAGGTACCGTCCTCACCACTTTTACCCTCAAACCTGAAACGATTACCGACGAGGTCCAAGCGGGAGGTCGGATACCTTTACTGATTGGTCGCTCTCTAACGGACAAAATTCGCATTGAGCTGGGAATGGAGCCAAGTGATGTCTTTACCCGACCCACTCCACCCCCTGATTCTGGCAAAGGCTTTACCCTCGCCCAAAAAATGGTGGGCAAGGCTTGTGGTCTACCAGGCGTTCGCCCCGGCATGTCCTGCGAACCCTTAATGACCACTGTGGGATCGCAAGACACCACAGGCCCCATGACCCGTGATGAAATGAAAGAGCTAGCATGTCTAGGCTTTAGCTCTGATCTGGTCATGCAAAGCTTCTGCCATACAGCGGCCTATCCCAAGCCCGTTGATATTGAAACCCATACCCATCTGCCTGACTTCTTCGCTTCTCGGGGTGGCGTCGCCCTGCGCCCTGGAGATGGCATTATCCACTCTTGGCTCAATCGGATGTTGCTGCCTGACACCGTGGGTACAGGAGGCGATTCTCACACCCGCTTTCCCTTAGGCATTTCCTTCCCTGCTGGTTCTGGATTGGTGGCCTTTGCGGCAGCGATTGGGGCTATGCCCTTAGATATGCCAGAGTCGGTCTTGGTCAAATTTACGGGTGATCTACAGCCTGGAATTACCCTGCGGGATATCGTCAATGCTATTCCCTATGTCGCTATCCAAAAGGGATTGCTGACCGTTGAAAAACAGAATAAGAAAAATATCTACTCTGGCAGAGTCCTAGAGATGGAAGGATTGCCGGATCTAAAACTAGAGCAAGCCTTTGAATTAACAGATGCATCGGCAGAGCGATCAGCCTCGGGCTGCACAATTAAGCTGAGTGAAGAGACGGTAGCCGAATATTTGCGCTCTAATATTGCCCTACTTAAGAATATGGCAGCCCGAGGCTATCAGGATGCCCGGACGATTCTTCGCCGTGTGGCCAAGATGGAAGCATGGCTGGCAAATCCAACCTTAATGTCAGCAGATGCCGATGCAGAGTATGCCGAAGTGGTGGACGTGAACCTCAATGAGATTCGTGAACCGCTGGTGGCTGCGCCTAACGATCCTGACAATATTAAAACCCTATCTGAAGTGGTGAATGACCCCATCCATGAGGTGTTTATTGGTTCCTGCATGACCAATATTGGTCACTACCGGGCCGCAGCTAAGGTCTTGGAAGGAGCAGGACCCACAAAAGCGCGGCTCTGGATCTGTCCACCCACTCGTATGGATGAAAAGCAACTCCGAGAAGAGGGCTATTACGGTATTTTTGCGGCAGCTGGAGCCCGAACCGAGATGCCAGGTTGTTCCCTCTGTATGGGAAATCAAGCCCGTGTGGAAGATGGGGTAACGGTGTTCTCCACCTCAACTCGTAACTTTAATAATCGGATGGGTAAAGGGGCGCAGGTTTATTTAGGTTCAGCAGAATTGGCTGCCGCTTGTGCTCTCCTCGGCCGTATTCCCACCCCTGAGGAATACCAGGATATCGTCGCTAAAAAGATTGATCCGTTTGCGGATGATCTGTACCGCTATCTCAATTTCGATCAGATTGATGGCTTTATTGATGAAGGTCGCGTGATTCCTTTGGAGGAGTTACCTAAAATTGAAGATATTTTAGGGATGCCCGTGAGCTGAAGAATAACAGATAAGGCACAGATTCTTTAGAACTCACTGAAGCAGGAACGGTTACGGCCCTGAGCTTTGGCTTGGTACAGTGCTTTATCTGCCTGTTCGATGATCTGATGGGCATTCAGCTCTAGTTGTGGAATCCCACTGGCAATGCCAATACTGATAGTGACATAGTCACTGATGCTGGATTCAGCATGGGCCAAGGCTAGCTTTTGTAGGTTCTCTTGGATAACCTGAGCTTGAGCTTGAGCCCCAGACAGCTGGGTATGAGGCAGGATAATCACAAATTCTTCGCCACCATATCGAGCTGCAAAATCACTGGGTCTGCGCATACAGTTATGAATGGTTTGGGCAATTTGAAACAAGCAACTATCCCCTGCTTGATGACCATAATGATCGTTGTAGGCCTTAAAGCAATCAACGTCACACAGGAGTAGAGATAAGCAAGATTGTTCCCGGAGCATTCTTTGCCACTCTTGGGCAAAAACGGCATTAAAATGGCGTCGATTGGCAATTTGCGTAACATCATCAATGGTGGCCAACTGTTCTACTTTTTCTAATAAGCGCTGACGAGCACGCACAAATTGCATCAGTAGGTAACCAACCAGCAAGGTAAAACCACAAAACAAAATGGTGATGATGCTCAATAGCTGTAGCGAATGGGAATGACGTCGGATTCGACTTTGATATTGCTTCCACTGTTGGCGTTGGTGGAGAAGAGAAACTTGATTGATATCGAGTTCTAGGTTGTCAAGCTGGTCAATAATTTGAGTTTTGAGCTTAGTATTGCTGGGGTCTAGCTGCCAGCGTTGGATCTCAGGTTTTAACGACAACCAAGATTGAATTAAATGATCTTTAATGGTGGCAACTTGAGTATTTAAGTTGCGAGCTAGAGAGTGCCGTTGAATAATCGTGAATCGGCTTTGCGTAATCTTCAGCTGTAGATTTAAGTTCTTGGTACTGGTAGTAGGGTTACGGGTCAGCTGAAGTCGTAGACGATTCACTTCCCTCTGGAGTTGATTAAAATCATGAACGCCTCTGACTAAGTTAAGTTCTAGGGACTTGTCTTGCGTTTCAATTTGTTGCCGTAATGATTGTCCACCAGCAACAATTCCGATCAGTAGGATCAGCATAATTCCGGGGAATAAAACGAGTTGCCACTGCTTTATCCAGGACTGTCGGGCCGCTGGTCGAATGCCAGAATGATAATGCATTGCTATTACTGAACATTAATTTCTGCGATTTGCCAGATCCAGTAGGATTCTTCTGCAAATTCCGATACGGATGGGAAGTGTTGATATGGAAATACCAGCATCGCGGGTCCCCTGTAATCAGACTGCATATTTTCACCATCTTGCTGTAGGGCAAAAAGAACAGGATATTGCTTGAGCCAAATGATGGGGACCTGAATGTTGTAATCGTTCAGTGCTTTGAGGTTCAACGTTGTTGCTTGGGAGTCGACCTGCCAGAGATCGAGCAAGTCTCGCATCAAAACACCTCGAAATATATGATTTTGCTGTTCAAATAAATCTAGAACAGAATATTCGACTAACCCGAGGGATTCGATGGTTTGCCGATCCATGATGATGTGATCGTCTTGATTGGTGTTTCCCAATCGACCTGTGACTTTAAGGATTGGTTCACTGTTTGGCAAAGGAATGGGTTGACCCGCCTGCAGTTGTGGGAGTGTTATTTGAGTGTAAACATCGTTAAATTTTGCGTCTGTGGCACAACCTCCTATGAATAAGACCAGAGCGGGTACTATCCATTGTTGACGATTATGCATGGTATTTGCAGCAACAGCATCTTTAACCTACCAAAAGATATTAGTCTTTTTGCAGTAAACAAATATGCAGTACTTATTGAAACCGATAATCTCCTCCTCGCTGCTATGGATTGCCTTAGCTGCAACAACAACACATTGCATCATTAGCAATTAAATCTGGGTTAGGCGTGATAGACCTATCCGTACAATGCTGTTTACCTGAAAAAAGGTTGGGGCTAATTACTTAACGGAATACCACTCTTTTGTATGGGTCCCTATGGATTTCTCAAGGTAGTGCAGAACCTAAATACCCAGCCTATAGGCTACTAAATCTTCCCAACTCAAGGTGGTACCTATGACTGTTTTCGCCAATGATGAGGATCCTAATCCTAGAAGTTCTATGATTTTGAAATACTGTAAAACTTCAATTGCAAGTGCAATTATGCAAACACCGATAGCGGTAGTCAAAATTGAAACCTTGAAAAATGCTCTAACGATTGTCTAAATCAAAATAACGACTAACAGGTCACCGATATACGGACGGATAAAGTTGTCATCAATATGGAGTGAAATATACAGCTCTATCAAAAATAAAATAATCGACTAGGTCCAGTAATAGGTATTCAATCTTATGCCAAGAGAGTGAGGCGATTCGATAGCAATCATGCTAATCGATGCTTCGCGATTATTATGACCCGAAGCTATAGATCGCTTATTTCAGGCACAATTGTTATCGATCTGCACCGAAAAATAACAAGTTACAGGTCTGCTCAGACGACTCTCAGATTTTTGCGGTACCCTGTAGTTACTGAGCTTGGGTGAAGTTCATTACCAACGGCTAACTCACTTAGCTAAACATGATGTTCAATCATCAGTCATGGGGTAATGTACGGGGGAATGAATGATGCAATCTCCCACGGCTGTACTCAAACGGAGGTAACCGTATGAAGTACCCATCTCTAGTATTGGTATCCCTGCTAGCTGTCTTCACTGTTGATGTGGCAGTCGTTAAAGCAGAAGATCTGGCGCAATCTCCAACAAACGAAACCGTTCTATTGGCAGGTAAGCATAAAGGTGTGCGGCGGGGTGGTTTTAAAAACCGACGCCGATTTTATCCTCGCCGTTTTAGACGATTTCCCAAGCGGAATTTCCGGCATCGCAAGTTTCGACGTTTCCCTGGACGCCTTCGCCATCGACCTTTCCGCCACCGATCCTTTCACCATCGTCGCCGGTTTGGACGACGGTTTCGCCACTACCCTTATTTCCGTCGACGATTTCGGCACTATTCTCCCTACTACTATCCTTTTTCCCGAAGACTGTACCTACATCACTCAACCTTTCCCCGTCGACGATCCTATATTGCACCGGAACATCGCGGACCAGAAGGTCAATACGATCACCAGGGCCTAGCTAAGCGAGTGATTTTAGGGATGGTTGCTGATCCAGATCTGAAGCCCTTGGTGGCAACGCTGGATATTCAACAAAAAGGGGACAAAGTACTGCTGAGTGGTGAAGTTCCAGATCAAGAGGCTTTGTATAAGGTGATTGAACTGGTCAAAAAAGCTAAGGGTGCAAAGTCAGTGGATACTACAGAGGTGGTTGTGCTGTCTGAAGTTGAAGAAGAGGATGGCAGCATTCCACCTTCCTAAATTAGACGGCAGGGACTTGCGATCGCAAATTTGACTTGTTCTGCTGATAGTTCATCCCGGTTTAGCTTGGGCCATGAACTGATTGCTAAGCTGGTTGCGATCAAAGTGTGGAATCTAGATTTAGCTAGGCTTATGCGTCAGCTATAATTCTTCTAGGAACCTTGATTTAATTGGATTGCAGCTATTGTTACAGCATTACCCACACTTCCTTAAATCACAACCAATGAAGTAGACGATTGATAGATTTTGGTTGTGATGCAAATGTTATCTGCCGCCGCTTATCTTCGCTGTTAGGCTCTATGGATAAAGCCCTAGATGAATTAATCCTTTCTTATGTAAAATGTGCAGAATCCCTATTTTGTCGCGTTGCTTCACATCTTCAACTCTCGCTACCAATTTCGAATAGGGATTGGGCTTGTCTTGGAATTGCTCAACGAGGGGAGACTGAAGACGGGGTGAAGTACTTTAAGCATGGTTACGGAGTGGCTATGGACGATGGATCACACTATGCCGATCTAGATCTTGGTGATGCAGGGCAGACAAATGGATTTGATGCTTGGCGTCTATTTGATTATGCCGAGCAAAATAAAGTAGATACCCCCTACAAGTCAGTTGAAGAAGTTGAGCAAGCTATAAAAAGAGCCTTTCAGAAGGATGAAATCAGATTTTCTGGTTATATCCTCTACTATCGGATTATTCGCGTCGTATAAAAGCTAGAATCTTCTTCAATTATTCTTTTACAGTTATTTATGGTTTACCAAAAGAGGTCCGACCCTCTGTCTACTAAACAGGTCTCAATCGCTTCTACAACTTTTTGGCATTTCTGTGGATCGAGGGCATCGGGATGAGGTGACGCAAACTGACCTTTATCGTTGTCAAAATATTGACCTGAGGCAGCCGCAAATTCATCTGTTAGGGCTGCGCGAGTTAATATGTCCGCGCCAATCCGCAGATCACCCCCAGCTACTCCAAAGCCCTCTTTTACCATCTTGCTCCCCAGCATCGAACCCGGATTAACCGCGATTATGGTGAGGCCATCCCCCAGAGGCGAAAGGGCCAAACTGCGAGACCACATGGTCAGGGCCAGTTTACTTTGGGCATAGGCAGTAAAGTCTTCGGTGAGCTGGACTCGTCCAGCCAAAGCTTCTAGATTCACCGGGGACTGAGCTGCGGAGGATACATTGATGATCCGTCCTGATGCTGTCATCAGAGGACGGAGTTGCTGGGTGAGTAGATAGGGGGCGATCGCATTTACCGCAAAGCGGACATCCAGCCCGTCCGGCGTAACTGTATTAGGTGTTTTTAAGACCCCTGCATTATTAATCAGGACATCCAAAGTAGGGTGGTTTTTAGCCACCGCCTGGGCCAGTGACCCCACATCAGCCATCCGCGACAAATCGGCAACATAGCTGGCAACACTACCCGGTAGATCGGAGAGGGATTTTGCGGCTGCCTCCAGCTTGGTGGGATTGCGTCCATGCAGCAGCACTCTGTGACCTTCTGAAACCAATAGTTTGGCTGTTTCTAAACCGATACCATCAGTAGAACCAGTAATTAAAATCGTTTTTGTCATGGTTTTGGCTTCCTTAATCACTGCAGACCGTAAATTCTGGCAAGATATCGTCGGCTAGACGTTTTAGCGTTGTCTCGATATCTGCTTGGTTAAATCGCAAGTTCAGCGCCACATGGTTCATGCCGATTTGTTCCAGGGATTTGAGATAGGCCCGCAGATGGTTTACGCCTAGCCGGAATCCCAGATGGATCGGTTGGGGCCGGGTATCGGGGTCTTCGGTTAGATCTATATACAGCGGCTGCATGATCGGTTTGTTAGCACCACCAATCGCCTCCACCCGAGCCTGCCAATCGCGAATGACGCGTGCTTGCATCACCGTATCGCGGGGATAGGTCATCCAGCCGTCCCCGTTCTGGGCAATCCAATCGGGGGCTTGCTGACTGCCTCCCGTAATCAGGAGGGGCAGTTTGCCTGAGGTGGGTTTGGGCAGCATATCCATCCCACCCGTCAAGTGACCAAACGCATTATCAAAGGTGGGAGATGCTTGACCCATCTGCCGGATGTAGTCAAAGCTCTCTCTAAACGTTGCTCCACGATCACTAAAAGAGCGGTTGAGGGCTGGATACTCCTCGGGGCGATCTCCCGAAGCCACCCCCAGAATTAGCCGTCCTCCTGACATCACATCAATAGTTGCGGCGGCTTTAGCCACATGGGCTGGATGTCGTAAGGGCAGAATGATACTGGCCACCCCGAGGGCGATGCGCTGGGTTTGGCCTGCCAATAGCCCTAGATACACAAACGGGTCGTAGGTCTGCCCGGCATCCCCAAAGGAGGGCACGTTGAAGGGCACATCCCGTAACCACACCGCTGCAAACCCGAGGGCTTCGGCTAGCTGAACCCGTTCAAGATGACGTTCCAGGGTGGGCACGGGTCCCTTTGCATAGGTCTCGATCGGCACCACGAGGCCGAGGCTTAATCGATTGGGACGGAATACGGTGTTGTAGGCCCGATTAATGGGTTGAAACCCGGTATCTTCCACAGGCTTGAGGGTCTTGCATTCTGTGTTCATTATTGGATCTCCTGCACACTAATGACCATTTCTTGCCAATTGTGTTGGTTGTTCATATCGAACTGGGCCCCGTTCTCATCTGCCCAGGTAAAGCGCTTTAAGGCCGGGGTCTGGCTCGTGGCCTGATACAGCCAATAGGCTTCTTCCTGCAGGGCTTCATCAATGGGTTTGTCGATGGAGGCGTAGACGCTTTGTTTGCAGGCGTTGATCGATTCAGCGGGCCAAAGGGCGATCCGGTTCGCCAAGGCTTCCACAAATGGGCCAATCTCTTCTGGATCGAAGGCTTTGTTGATGGTGCCATAGGCTTCGGCCTGGTCGGCATCAAAGTCTTTTGCACCTAAAATAATTTCCAGAGCTCGCCCTAACCCGATCTGACGGGCCATCCGCGATGCGCCTCCGCCACACGGAAGAATGCCCATGGCAACTTCCATCTGCATGAATTTGGCTTTCCCTCGGGCGGCAAATCGCATATCGCAGGCTAGGGCAAATTCATGACCACCGCCGCGGGCAAAGCCTTCGATCTTGGCGATGGTGGCCTGGGGCAGCTTGCTAATCCGCTCTAGCACCACCTGCAAATCCAGGAGTTTGACTTCGTCGCGAGAGACTGCGATCGCAGACATGTCTTTGAGGAAATTCGTGTCGGCATGGGCCACGAAAATCTCGGGATGGGCGGATTGAAATACGACAACTTTGATGGTGCGATCCGTTTCCAGCCTTTGGGCCAGCATATTGAGGTCGGCCAGCATTGGCAGGCCCTGAATATTAACAGGTGGGTAGTCGAAGGTGACCCAAGCGATGGCGTTTTTGATTTCAACGTTGAACGTGGTGTAGCTCATTTGCTATTTCCTTATTGAGTGATGAATTGGGATGGTTTGTTTGGGTGTGTAAGATTTGCGATCGCACCTGCGATTCCTTCCGGCCATCGGCCCCAAAACCTTCGTGGAGGCATGGGTAACCGCTCCACGGCTTCAGGCTTGTCGTGAATCGATAGGAATATGACTGATGGTTGTCTGGGTAAAACTGGTACGATTACTGCTTGGACTACGACGAAACGACGTTATATTTGCCCTGAGCGCGCACGTAGATAACGCACTCCTCTTTGGCTTCGCAGGAGACTTTATGCACCGTCTCTCCTTGCGAGCCAAAATAGCTGCCTGGCTCTAGGGCGCTGGTCTGACCCGAATGGAGGCTGGGTTGCCCCTGAATCACAACTGCACGGAAGGTCGAGGATTGGCTTTGTATTTCTCCCGTAAATCCAGTGGGCAGTTTAATTAAGGTGCCGTTTAACTGGCCATCCTGGGGGTTACCCCAGAGAAAGGCCATCTTGGCTCCGGCCAGCATTTCAGGCTGATCGACCCAGGTGATATTCGATGCGTTTAGCCAGACTAGATTCGATTTGTCGACGTTAACTGGCCGTTCACCATTGTCAAACGCCGCTTCCGGTGGGCGGACCAGATAGGGGCCTTCCTCAATCTCTATATACGCCAGGTTATTACTATCGTCGGCAGCGGTAACGTGGACTTCTCCGGCGGGTTGGGTCCAGAAAGACCCTGCTGGCAACCACATTTTATTCGCATCCGGATCATCATTATGAAGGAGGCCCTGAATGACCATGCCCTTATAGGTGACATTGTGGATATGAGGGGGCGACGAGAAGCCGTCCACAAACTCCACGAGAAATCCGGACGGTCCTGAGCCAGTACGATCGCCCCAAAGCTGACCCGCCTTTGGGCTTTTGTCGCCACGGGCGGGGTTGAGTGGTCCCCACTGAACATCAGACATTAGGAGGATCTCAGCGGTAGCTTTCGGTTTCGGAGCAAGACTTTGGGATGAAACCATCGTGTTACCCAGGACGGTAATGAAGAAGGCCAG
This sequence comes from Acaryochloris marina MBIC11017, assembly GCF_000018105.1. Classification (GTDB taxonomy): domain Bacteria; phylum Cyanobacteriota; class Cyanobacteriia; order Thermosynechococcales; family Thermosynechococcaceae; genus Acaryochloris; species Acaryochloris marina. Next base: position 1,589,899 of record NC_009925.1, on the reverse strand, counting down.
CGCCAGGATGAGAACTGTTTTGATGTTCCTGATGTTGAGCATTTTGATTTCTCCAAGCGTGTGAAACAATACAATCCCTATACGAAATCAAGGCTGACAGGAGGTCACGATCAACCCCAGTGGACTAGATATCCCTCCTTAGCAAACGGAATAAGGTTTAACCAGCTGCCGCAAGCCCATCCAACACGGTCTTGCCAATGGCCTTGCCGCTTTCTTGGAATTCATGAGCAGCACGCAGATTTTCAATATTGAGACTGCCACCATGATGATTGACCGTCGAGATCAGCGTGCCATTGTCGAGTAGCTCTGAAACTCGATTCAGCAACTGATGCTGGACGTCAATATCCTCGGTTTGAAACATCGATCGGGTAAACATAAATTCCCAGCTCAAAGAAATCGCCTTGGTTTTCAGGGAAGCCACATCCAGAGCGCCTGGATCATCAATCAGCGCCATATGTCCCCGGGGCTTAATCAACTCTCGGATGGCAGCAAAATGCTTGTCCGTGTGGGTTAGGGCTGCTACATATCGGGGGGTAATGCCCAAGAACTTCAGTTCTTCGTCTAGGGGGTTACGGTGATTAACCACATAATCGGCTCCCATTTTCTTGACCCAAGCATGGGTATCCTCGCGAGATGCCGTGGCAACTACAGTCAGCCCTGTGAGTTTCTTGGCAAGCTGAATCAGAATCGAACCCACTCCCCCTGCACCGCCGATTACGAGGAGCGCTTCCCCGCTGCCTTCCCCTTCTTTAAGCCCAAAGCTATCAAATAGCATTTCCCAGGCTGTAATACTGGTCAGGGGGATGCCAGCAGCTTCTGTAAACCCCAGGGAGGAGGGTTTGCGACCCACAATTCGTTCATCGACGACCTGAAACGGAGCATTGGTTCCGGGGCGAGTAATGTCGCCGGCATAGAACACTTCGTCACCAGGACGAAACCGAGTCACGGCTGAACCTACTTCCTGTACGACCCCAGCAGCATCAAACCCCAAAATGCGAGGTTCACCATCGGGTTGAGCACTGGCCCTCAGTTTGACATCCACTGGATTTACTGAAACACCCCGGACCTCCACGAGTAAGTCTTTTGGACCTGGTTGGGGCGTTGCTGTTTCAAATTCGATCAGGGCATCTGCTGCTGACCCCGCATCCTTGTACCCAATGGCTTTCATTATTTCGCCTCCTATCGAATCATTAGACCGTTATCCGCATGATAATTATTTAAATTAGAAAGATAAACAGGCTTTTAGCGAAATAATAATTCGGATATTTTTGATAAATGGATATATTATCTCTCCGTTTATTTCTCAGGATTGCTGCCCGCAGCGGGGTCTCGGCGGCGGCGCAGGATCTTTCCCTATCTCCTGCCAGTGCCAGTGCCCGCCTGGTGAAGCTCGAAGAAACGTTGGGTTTTCGTCTATTCAATCGCACGACCCGAGCTGTTTCTTTGACCACGGATGGTGAGGCATTTTTGCCCTATGCCCAGCAGATGATTGAAACCCTAGAGACGGGGTTGAGTGCCGTCAAGGGCCAGGGGGCCGAGGCGGAAGGGGTTCTGCGAATTACCATGCCTGGCTCTTTTGGCCGGATGTATATCATTCCTGCCTTGGCTGAATTTCACGCCCGCCATCCTCGGGTCAGCTTGGACTTACGCCTATCGGATGAAGTCTTGGATGTGGTGGAAGGGGCCTATGACCTAATTATCCGCAATGCCCCCTTGGCCGATAGCAGTCTGATGTTGCGAAAGCTAGCCGCTGATCGGCGGATTCTGGTTGCTTCTCCCACCTATCTTGAGCAGCATGGTACGCCTGCAACGCCTGATGATCTGGTGAACCATCAATGTGTCAGTCTGGCTGAAGTAACGAAATGGAAGTTTAAAAACGGACAGGCTATAAGCGTTCCCCACTCGTTTATGGTCAACGATGGGGAAGCTCTGCGTAAAATGCTGGAGCAGGGATTGGGAATTGGCATCAAGTCTGTCTGGAATGCCAGTGAAAGTTTGAAGTCTGGGCTGTTGGTTGAGGTATTGCCAGACTTCCTACTGATGGTAGATGTTTCTATCTGGTTGCTGTACCCCAGTCGCCGGATTATTGCTCCGAAAGTTTATGCCATGATTGATTTTTTACTGGAACGGTTCCAGCCAGTGCCGCCTTGGGAGCGCTAGTGAGGAGAAGGCGAACCCACATAAATGAGCAAAATTAACATCTACTGCTAAGCACAAACTATTAATCAATTTTGTGAAGCATCAAGTCGCGTCGATTGTGCATCAACAAAGTGTGGGATAGGAAGCTAAGTCTTGCCATCTCCAAGGACGCTCCGTCAATCCAGCTCGTTGGGCAGCCGTGTTCTTGAATCGAGAGTGGCACCAAATCCAGTTGAAATAGCTCAGCACCAATCTTAAAGTCATCGCACTCTGTTGCCAGACTTTGCCAAATTTATTCTGTCGTCGATGCCAACGCCCGGTCTGCTGACGCACGATGCCATTGGTCCGCTCTAAGCGTTGGGTCAGGGCTTTACTCACTTCATGGACGACCTCATCGGGTAATTGTCGTGCGTACCCTTCCCAACCATCCGTTTGCCAATGATGACAGGCGGTTTTGCCCTCAGTATTTTCAATCAATTCTTGAGCTAGCTCGTCGGTATGTTTGCCAATACGGCCACTGAGCACGAGACCACTCTCTTTCGCAAGACTCAATGCTATCCAGCAGTCGCCTACCCTCAACTCCTTCGGCTCACAGTGCTTTTGCTTTTTTTGACAAAGGACCACAACTCATCTGCATTAATGACGTCGGTCGCAACGGCCTGAACTTCCCCATTGTGAATCATTTGGGATTTATGACTCGCTGAACGAACCACACTCACACAAGTGTTATACGCTACACCCGTGATGCGAGAGAGTCCTCGTAGACTACTCCCTTCAACATGAGCTTGAAGGATGGTCTGGATCGTTTCAGGAGAGATCTGACGGCGATAACACAGGGTGTCAAAGGTCTCACTAAAGGTCTGTTGACAGTGGGGGCAACGGTAACGTTGACTGCCTTTGCTGGTCTTGCCATGTTTGTGGGTTTTAGGATGACCACATAGAGGACATTGCATGAGGAAATAAAACAACTCGACTCCCTATCGGTTTAACAAACCCACACTTCTTTGATGCACGACCCTAATTCTAGAAACTTCTTGTGGATCCTCTTCTAAAAATTCAACAATAGTGCCAAATTGATCCATCACCTTTGTCTCAAAGTAGTAAGCACCGGATTCATAGCACTCAGCAATTACAGTCATCATCCTAGTTAAGCTAGGATATCTCGCTTCAAAGATTAAATCTCCGCTATTCCAGCTTAAAAAGAATACAGGAGAGGAGATACACATATTTTTGTCACCAAGAACTAGAAAGTATCCCAAATCACTGCTCAAGATAGGAAACCATGGCCGATGGTAGGCTTCGTCTTGTAAAAAAGTGCAGTTGTTTTTGAATTCCCTTACATGCTCATATCCCTTGAGTGTCTCTGCCAATGGTAAAAACCAAAAGCCGGGGATAAAATCAAGTGAAATATCGTGGAATTCTGGAATCTGAATACCATTTCGCCAATGATAGAGTTGATAAACTTCTTGAGGTAATTGGAACGGCAGATTAGCTATATATCCTTGAATATCTTGAACACTAAGACCTGCTTGTATAAGCTCTATCAAATCTTCTCTATCTTGTTGCCAAATATCAATGATTTTGTCCAGTGAAGTGAGTAATGATTCCATGAGGATAGACGTCTCAATATTATATTGAATGGCAGTTTGAATTTAACGAATGGCCTTACTGGAATGAGTCAAGACCTAATAAAAATGTAGTCTGTTCGTCGAGCATTCATTTGTAGGTCTAGTATTCCGTCAAAGATTTATTGATGGGTAAAGTCTGTGTAATTTGACCCTGGCATCTTGCGTCGTGAACCGCCAGTCAATCCATGTTCCCTTTTGGTTTCGGTGCTCATTCCAAGCCCTCACATGCTTTTGTAAGGTTGGAAAATCAGCAATGCGTTGATCTAAACATTGACGAGACAGGATACTTAATTCAATCTCAGCCATATTGAGCCAGCTTCCATGCTTGGGGGTGTAGAAAAATTCGAACCGAGATAAAAGTCTCCTGGCTTCTTCAGGTTCAAAAGCTTTGTAGAGTGAGGAGGGGGAGTGAATATTGAGATTGTCTTGAACCAGCGTGAGGGTGTGGGCCTCAGGGTAAAACACATCCACTAATTCTTTGAGTAGATGAGCATAGTCAATGGCAGTTCGTCGTTGAGTTACTTTCACATATCGCGTGCCTACTATTGGCTCACACAACATAAAGAGATTGGCTGTGCCCTTACGTTCATACTCATAGTCAACACGTTCGGGTTGACCACGTTGAGCCGCGATGGGTAGAGTGATTTCCTCAACCAATTGCTTGGTGGCTTCATCCAGACAAATCAAAGGATTCCTCAAGTCATAAGGACGCTCATAAACCGTTAAGAGCTCCTCCATTCGCCAGACAAATTCTGCATTCTGCTGTGGGGGGATGACCCAACAGGTCTTTCGCCAAGGCTGCAACTCGTTTTTTTTAGAGTTTGTCGGACACTCTCATGACTGAGGTGGTCGATGTAGCCTAATTCCACCATCTGGTCTGCGAGTAAGCGTAATGTCCAGCGAGCATGACCAACGGGGGGTTCACTGCAGCGTAAGGCAATCAGATGAGCTTCTTGTTCTCCTTGTATTTTTCGCTTTCGACCTGCCCCAGAACGTTGATTGATAGCAGCTTCAAGGCCTTCTTCCACAAATCGCATACGCACCCGCTCAATTGTGCGTATGCTGACACCTATCGCTTCATGAATTTCTCGATCACAGCAACCACCATGAGTTTGGTTAGTATCCGCTTTCAGAAGAATGCGGGCATGATTGATTTGCCGAGCACCTCGTTTTCCCGTGAACGTGAAATTCTTGAGATACTGTTGCTCTGGCTCACTCAGAGTGACGATGTACCGTTTACCCATGACGTTCTCCTAGAATGCGTCCATTTCATTCTAGAAAATATACCTGTCAGTCTTTTCTTGACTGAACACTAGGTTAAATGCAAGCCCATTCAATAATCAAAAATCACTTCTAAACATCATCGACCTCTATTGAAGATTGACTTATATGACACTGCTGGTTTGATTTCATAGCGAACCCTCAGTTTTACATATACCGTTCTATTGTTGCCTTTTAGATAACTGGCTGGCTCGTCATCAAAACCAGCAGAACCTGCCGCACCCATCATTGCGCCAGAATCACCCCACCAATCTGGGTCGCCATAGCTACCGGAACTACGGGTATTCCTTTTCCACTCTTCAATTTCTAGGACTTCTCCCAGAACACAAGAAGCCAATTGAGCTAGATGTCCAGCTTTTTCCCTCGCATTTTTCAGGGCGGCTTCTAATGCCTCAAAATCAACACTCTCATGAGCTTCATAAACAGGCTGTCTCTCGGATATCTCGACTGTAATTCGCTTGCTCTCTATGTAGCGATTAATCTGCTCAGTTGCTTTATAGACAAGTTCTCGCCTGGAAGAAATGATAGTAATCTTCGTCCGAGTTTCTTGCCCAGCCTTTTTTCGCTTCCACCACGGAACAACAGACTCTCGACCGCCAAAATAAATTTCTTCTTGAGTTAAGCCACTTCCAAGCAGCTCATTAACGAGAGTATTTGCAAGTTGCCTATTTTCTTCGCCTGCACTTTCCTCTTTAGCTGCTCTAACTGAAAGCTCTACATCAAGAACGACTTTTTCAGGGAATTCTTGGTAGGAACCTTCTCCAACAACCTCAATGTACTTTTTCGGCATAGCTATTACTGGGGTGATTCTCCATGATGGGTAACGGTGATAGAGGTATGAAATGAACCTCTACACGGCTGTGCTTAAGAGTTTCGACAATGGAACCGAAGAACCTTCCGCGATTTTCTATAAGGTCGGTCAAGCTTAAACCAAATCACTTATTGAGTGACCTGTATAGCCAAAGCATCTACACGCCAGACTGTTATTTAATATTAGTTAACTATTATCAAACGGAAAATTACTCCCCAATGAAAAGCCGCCTCCCTTCGATGCTCTGCAGTTTGGTAGCTGTGTTTTCGATCATGGGCTGTTCGGTAACTCCAGATTCTCAAAAAGGAGGTCGCCCCGTTTCGTTGGTAGCCAGCCCTGAACCCGAGGTAGCCTCACAAGATTTAAACGGCAAATCGTTGGAACAATGGATTGCGAAGGTGCAGGAACCTCAGAATGAGCAGGACTTACATCTTGCATTTAGTGCATTGAATTTGGCCAATCTTGGAGAACAACGAAGTATCGTCCTAGAATTTTATGTACAATCTCTTAAAAGTGATTCCTTACTGACTCAGGAGAAGGCTGCATTCAGCTTACGTGCGGCAGGTAAACCATCGCACCCAGATGCGGCGGACGCTCTTGTAGATGCACTCATACACGAGGTTACGAAAGATGAAAAACGAGCGACAGATCGTGCTTCCTCAGTCGGTGACCGCATCGCTGTCTCGCTCGTCCAGAATATTACAGATGCCTTAAAGATTATTGGTGGGCCACAACACTTACCAGCGTTGAAATCACTGCGGGATCATAAGAATTCGGACTTTCAGGGTTCCTTGAGTCAGAAGCTAATCGTCCAAGCAATCGTGACTCTCGAAAATCGCGACAACTCAACCGACACATCGCCCGATGAGGGTAGTTAAATCTGGTGCTTTTCTGCCCAATTTTTAAGTTCTTCCAGAAAACTCAACGCAGTCTGACCAAACTCGGTGATTTCGTAAGTAACGGCAATTGGGCGATCACTCACCACCTTTCGCTTAACCAAACCTGCTTCCTCCATTTCTCGGAGTCGTTGCACCACCATTTTTTTACTGGCTCCTCCCAACTGCCGGGCTAAGTCGTTAAAGCGCACCGGACCATTTTTTAGGTGCCAGAGAATCGACCCCTTCCATTTCCCACCCAAAACTCTCATCCCTCGTTCAATTGGGCAAGGTTCTAGACAGGGCTCTGAGACATGTTTACGGCCTTGAGCATCGGTAGTGATTCCTAAAGAAGTGCCCATGGGAGAGATGGTTACTAAAAGTAAACTGGTTGACTCTAGTTAATTACCTGATTATGTTAAGTCACGTCAGTAGTAAATGTCATGAATCCCATTATTTATTGGGCTGTTTGCTGCTGTGCATGCTGTTTGAGTTATCGCCAGCCAGGTACCTTCTATGCCTACACCCGAGATCCATCTCTACACAGCCTCCACCATGAATGGCTGGAAACCAATTATTTTTCTAGAAGAAGCCAAGGTCGAGTATGAACTGACCTATATCGACTTTGGCAAAAAGGAGCAGAAGTCTGAGTGGTATATGCGGCTCAACCCCAATGGTCGTATTCCTACTATTGTCGATCGTAGTAATGATGATTTTGTGGTCTTTGAGTCAGGAGCGATTCTTTGGTACTTGGCTGAAAAGTACCAGACGTTTCTTCCTATCGGCGAAAAGGCCCGCTCGGAAGCACTGCAATGGCTGATGTTCCAGATGTCCGGTGTTGGACCAATGATGGGCCAGGCGATGTATTTTCAGCGCATCGCAGCTCCTAAGGGTAACGAGGATCCTTATGCTATCGATCGCTATGTGACCGAGTCTCGACGCTTGTTAGAGGTGCTAGATAAGCAACTTGCAGGCAAAGCTTATTTGCTAGGTGATAACTTCACCATTGTGGATATTGCGACGTATCCCTGGGCACGGTCTTATCCCTGGGCCAAGGTTTCAATAGAGGGGTTGGACAACTTGAGAAACTGGTTTGATCGCATTGATGCTCGCCCCGCGACCCAAAAGGCTGTCACTATTCCCAAACCATTTCCTGCATTCTTCGGTAAAGGAGATGAAGCCACGTCTGAGGCGGAAAATGCCTCTCGTTTTTAAGATCTGGAGCTGCCATCTTGTTCTTAACCCAAAAAACATTCTTAAAAGAGAATTCTGCCGTGAAGAACGTTTTTATCATCAATGCCCATGAAGCCTATCCTTTCTCCGAGGGAAAGCTCAATGCCACGTTGGTCGAGAAGGCCACAACCAACCAGGAAAACCTGGAAGTACAGTTCCGGATTCTAGACGTAATTTACGATTGAAGGAGGCAGGATTTTCGGAAAATGCGCAATCTCAGAATCTTTCGCCCGTTGGGGATGGCCTTCACGCAATCGCGGAGCCGTAACTTGCCGCAATGACAGCAGGACTCCAAGAAATGGCTGCGGGGACTATGTAGCCTGTGCTCAGATAAAGTCTTCCCAACGGTCTATGGCTTCTTCCTCCATAGCAGCAATAAAATCAGCCACGTTCGATCCATAAATCCCCCAGCTGTTGACCCCGCCAATTTCCACAAGCTTAGGTTCGCCAGCATGTATCCCAATGTCAATAGTCAGCATGTTCATACCAGTTATAGCAGTCGCCATACTATTCAGGACGCCAGATGCAGGACATGTTCCATTGCTTCTCTGAGAGACCCAAAATGGTCTAATTGGTGACGGATGCGACTTTTAATCCATGACCAAGACCGCTCAATCTTATTCAAGTCAGGGGAATAAGGCGGTAAATACCAAACCTCACATCCTGCTTTTTCCACTAATTCCTGTATTCGTCCCCCCTTGTGGAAAGTGGCATTATCAATCACCAGCTTCTGCCCAGGTTTGAGCATAGGTATCAAGCAACGCTCCAGCCAAATTTCAAATACGGTGCGATTGCAAGCTCCTTCGATCGTGAACGGCGCCATTAATTGCTTGGCTCTCAACGCCGCAATCATATTGACTCGGCCGCTTCTACGCCCAGTCTTCAAAGCATAAACCCGCTCACCTTTGGGGCCATAAGCATAGTCATACTCGTCTCGATGATCCATGCCCGACTCATCCGCATAGACGATATCGTCTGGATCTACGGTACTTAGACGTTTGATGAACTCTGCCCGTTTGTGCTCATCTCGTTCTCGGTACCCATATGTTTTTTTTTCGAGTAAATCCGATTTTCTGGAGGGCTCTTGAGATGGTTCGATCACTAATCTCTCCATCCCATAGTTGAGCCATCTGAGCTTGGGTTTTATGACGATGCTTGTGGGCAAACGCTCGAAACTTGTCCCAGTCAGTGATTTTATGGCTATGGCCAGGATGATGGACTGGCTTGGGATGCAAATCACCCGTTTCCGCCTTGAGGTGTTGCCATTGGTTAATGGTGTTACGACTGATATCGAACAGCTCACTAGCCTCAGAAGGGCGCATCCCATCTAGCTCAATCGCATCTATCACTTTGCAACGTAGGTCGTAACTATAAATTTTGGGCATCACACAGGAGAAGGAATAAAATACTTCTCTAGTTTAAGTCCTTCTCAATATGGCGACTGCTATACTTCCAAAGCTTGTGCAACACTCTCTGCAACGGATCTTATTTCCTGGGGCACTTCAGAGTATGGCTCGTCTGGATACGAGCTGCCGCAGAAGAATATGCCGTTTCGGCAAAAGCAACGGTATTCAGTCTCAAATGAAACCACTTCAGAGACTACAGCTAGCTCATTTTGATGATGTGAGTAGGTCTTTACCCAATGTGGAAGCTCTTGGGTTTTTAAAACCTCCGCTGGGAAAAGCTTGTAATTGGTATCGGAACGGACAAAAATATCATCTCCGAACATCCTTTGAAGGGGTAGATTAGGTAGCGCCCCAAATGGTGCAAATAGGAAAGCACGCCCTAAAAAAGGATAGATGTAAGAATAGTATTTAGAGCATCTTAGACCCAAATAATCGTCAAAAATAGCTGTACTGAGAGGTTGATGCCTGAGCAAGCGGGTCATAGCAAACATCGTCCCGTAGCCCACAATCCAATCTTCAGTATCTGGCCATCTACCTAACATTACATCGTCCCGATCGATGATGATGGGTTCTATCTTCTTATGTTGTCTTAAATATTCTGCAACTATCTCCGATGCTGGGAACTCTGGGTGCAAGTCTATTAGCCAGCGCAAAGTCTTCATGACGCAAAATTCCAAGAAAAGCCAAGTTGATTTCTATACAAAGGTGACTTTTGATCTTCGAGGAGCCAAAATTTGCTTAATCCATATGAGGCTGTCACATCCACACGGCATAGCCTAACTACGGGATTTTAGAGAGGCGAAGCCTAACTATGGTTATACGACAGACTGACGTATAACTCGCCTATGCAGAATATTCGATGTCAAGCGTCGTAGAACAACCTCCTCAAGGGAATTAGATGCCAAGTGATGCTTTTAATTCTGGAATGTACACCTTGAGACAATATACTGTTCAACTCAATCTTGATTTTAAATTTAGGTCTCTTGCCCTATCAACCGTTGAGGACCTCAATACCGTCAAGTCAATTAATGATTTAGTCACCCATATGGGTGTTAAACCCCAGTGGCTCGGCTATGAGTAGATGAAAATTACAGCGTAAACCCGGCTTCTTTTCAGATTACTCTCAGCAAAGTTCTGTAGGTTTAGGTAATCATGCTTATACTGTTAGGTGCGAAAAAAGAGTTTGCTTCCACCTAATTGAGATGATTTAAGTCCACTGGTGAGCCATTGCTCCCTAAATCTCCCCCCGACGTAAACGAATGGTTTCTATCGCCCGCAAAAATTTATTCCAGGACTTGCCTCGCTTTATTGTTGCCCAAGCCGGCATCATGTTCTCCGTTGGGTTAGTCACCATTCAAATTGGCATCCTCAACGGATTTACCCGTTCGTCCACCGTCCTAATCGAAAATGCGGATGCAGATATCTGGGTGACTTCCGAAGAACTACGCCATTTGGCCTTAACCCTACCTTTGGAATACAAACAGCTGGCTGAAGCGAAAGAGGTAGAAGGAGTCGATCGGGCAGAACCCCTAATTGCCCAATCCACGGTGTGGCGGGATAAGTCCAATCAGATTGCCCCCATTCGGATTATTGGCTTTGACCCTGAAGATACCTTGTTTCGACCACGTACGCTTCTGGAAGGAACCCTGAAGGATATCCAGCAGCCCTATAAAATCTTTGTGGATCAAGCCGATCTCAAACTCCTGGATGTCTCGGCAGTAGGTGATCGGGCTGAAATTGGCTCCTATGAAGGAGAGATTAAAGGGATTACGGCCGGCACTCGCTCGATTGTGGCGAGTCCTTATATTTTTACGTCTTTACCCAACGCTACGGCCTATCTGAATTCTCCCATCGCTACACCGAATGAGACTCCACCCGACCCGCCTGATTTAACGGATCAAAACCGGATTACCTATATTCTGGTCAAAGCGAAATCCGGTGAAAACCTATCCGCTCTGAAAGACCGCCTAGAAGAGGCATTACCCGGTACCAAAGCCTTTACGCAAGCTGAACTCACAGAATTAACCCAAACCTATTGGCAGCAGAGTACTGGGGTTGGCTATATCTTGGGTTTAGGTGCAGTGGTGGGCATTGTGGTCGGAACCGTTGTGGTGGGCCAAATTCTCTATTCTTCCGTCACGGACCATCTTCGAGAGTTTGGCACCATGAAGGCCATGGGATCGTCTGATTGGTATATCTATCGCGTCATCTTAGAGCAGGCGCTGTGGATGGCGGTGTTGGGATATTTGCCGGGTATGGGACTTTGCTTAGGCTTAGGTGCTTGGACGATTCAGGCTCAAGCGATTCAGATCTTGATTAGTCCAGCAACGGCAGCCGGAGTCTTCGTCGTCACCGTCGCCATGTGTAGTGGAGCAGCGATCTTTGCCATTCAAAAAGTAACTCGACTCGATCCAGCCCTCGTCTTCAAGTCGTAAACTCATTTGGAAACAAAACTGACTCAACTGGGAAACCTGTCAAGAGAGATACACCTGATGCAACTTGCTTTTCGCCAACGACCTCAACCGATGACATTGATGACCTCCACTCCTGATACTGCTGGTGATCTGGCTACGCCTGCCATTCAGGCCAAAGGTATTGAAATGGCATTCCAAGTGGGCGATCAGCAGTTCAAGGTTTTGAAAGGCATTGATCTAGAAATTAAAACTGGGGATGTCGAATTACTGATGGGGCCATCAGGGTCTGGGAAAACGACGCTTCTATCCATCTTAGGGGGAATCTTGACCCCCACCAGTGGACAGGTTTCCTTACTCGGCCAAAGCATCACGGGACTTCCTCGCCACAAACTGTCCAAGTTTCGCTTGCAGAATATTGGCTTTATTTTTCAGGGCTTTAACCTCTTTCCTGCCCTAACGGCAGCGGAGAATATTGAAGCGACCCTGAATTTAAAGGGGATTCGGGGTCGAGCGGCAAAGAAGCAATCGATCAAGCTGCTGCGGCAAGTAGGACTGGCGGATAAGACCCGAAGTCTGCCGCGGGATTTGTCTGGGGGGCAAAAGCAACGGGTTGCGATCGCAAGAGCGTTAGCCGGAAACCCCAAGTTAATCCTGGCGGACGAACCCACAGCTGCCCTGGACTCTCAGCGAGGCCATACGATCATGGAACTGCTGCGTAAATTAGCCAAGGAAGAAGGCTGCACGGTTCTGATGGTTACCCATGACCCCCGAATTATGGATATCGCCGACCGGGTCGTCTATGTAGAAGATGGACTAATCACACCTAAGCCAGCCAATCCCTCTTTTGTGCACGAGTCTTAAGTTTAGATTTAGTCCTTGTTTGGTGATCCTATTGAGAAAAGGATAACGTTTGCGATAACTGGGTTGTAGAAATTGATGCTCCACTTCAAAGCTGTTCGGTTCCAAGACTTTGATTCATTGCATCGTTATCTACGATTTTGGGAGGCGTATAGGTGCCAGTCGAACAAACGAGAATCGCCCCTATTGTAGGCGTCACCATAGTAGTTAAGTGCTGATTCGTCGTCATTCATGAGTGGTTGACTGCGAATACCTATCAATTCATTGCGGATAGCGACCATAATATCCGACGTCTGTTCAGGTGTTTTTGCTAAGTCGAAATATTATGGAAGTGAGGACAGGTGTACAAAAAAGCCCCCTGCAAAGCAGAGGGCAACTAAAGGAATTATCACTGCAACGAATTAGACAGCTAGAGGCTTTTCAGTCTCTTGCACATGCTGTTCAGTCTGCCCCTCTAACTCTGGATGAACCTTAGCCAGCATTTCTCTAAGACCATTGCCCTCGATGACTTCCTTCTCCAGCAACTGCTCCGAAATCGTCTCCAGCAGTTCCTTATTCTCCTTAAGAATACTCAGAGCTTCCTGGTGAGCCGTTTCGACAATACCCTTGACTTCCTTATCAATTTCCTTGGCTGTCTCATCACTCACAGCCCGGCGAGCATTCATCCCTCCACCCAGGAAGTTATTCTGCTGACCCTTGTCATAAGCTAGAGGTCCTAACACCTCACTCATGCCATAGGACGTCACCATCTGCTCCGCTAAGTCCGTGGCTCGCTGTAAGTCATTAGAAGCTCCAGTCGTAATGCTGCCAAAGATAACTTCTTCTGCAGCTCGTCCACCCAGGAGAGTAGCAATCTGACCCTTGAGTTCTGACTCATTCAACAAGAACCGATCTTCTGTGGGCACTTGCAGGGTGTAACCTAAAGCTGCCATACCTCTGGGAACAATGGAAATCTTCTCCACTTGGTCTGTCCCAGACATCTTGGCACCGACGAGAGCATGACCGACTTCGTGATAAGCGACAATCTTCTTCTCTTTCTCATTCAACACTCGGCTCTTCTTCTCTAGACCAGCCACCACTCGCTCAATGGCTTCTGCAAAGTCTTGAGTCTCAACTACCTTACTGCCTCGACGAGCAGCTAGAAGTGCGGCTTCATTGACGAGGTTTGCTAAGTCAGCACCTGCAAAACCAGGAGTTCTAGTTGCCATCGCTTTCAGGTCAACATTCTCACCCAATTTGACTTTCTTGGCATAGATTTCCAAGATAGCCAGACGACCGGTAAGGTCAGGACGGTCTACCAGGACTTGGCGGTCAAATCGACCAGGACGTAATAGAGCAGGGTCCAAAGTTTCAGGACGGTTGGTGGCAGCGAGGACGATGACGGTGGCATCTCCAGCCCCAAAGCCATCCATTTCTGTTAAGAGCTGGTTGAGGGTTTGCTCTCGTTCGTCGTTACCGCCGACGAAGCCATTTCCACCAGCTCTCGATTTACCAATGGCATCAAGTTCGTCAATAAAGATGATGCAGGGGGCTTTCTTTTTAGCTTGTTCAAACAGGTCACGGACCCGAGCTGCACCGGTACCAACAAACAGTTCGACAAATTCTGAACCAGAGATACTGAAGAAGGGCACACCAGCTTCACCCGCGACGGCTTTGGCCATTAAGGTTTTACCGGTTCCAGGAGGTCCAACTAAGAGAACACCTTTGGGAATCTTGGCACCAATCTCGGTAAAGCGTTGGGGAGACTTGAGGAATTCTACGATTTCTTCGAGTTCGGTTTTGGATTCTTCCACACCTGCAACATCATCAAAGGTGACTTTGTTGTCATCGCCTTCGACATAGACTTTGGCTTTGTTTTTGGTGACGGAGAGGGCACCTTGGGGACCCCCACCACCGATGCCACCGCGACTAAAGAATTGGAAGATGGCCACGAAGATCACTGGGGGAATGACCCAGCTCAAAAGAGTGGTGAACCAGCGGTTTCCAGCAGGAGGAGTGGCGGCGAATTCGACATCGTTGGCTTCAAGTAACTTAGGTAACTCTAAGTCAAAAATAGGGGTCGTTTCTTGCACCTGACCTGCATTTCCCTCCATACCTTTGAGTTGATAGCGGATGATATCTTGGCCAACGGAGACCCGAGCTACCTCTCCATCTTGGACTTGCTCAAGGAAGAAGCTATAGGGCACTTTGGAAACTCGTGGGCCGTTACCGAAGGTCAAAACTAGATTTAAAACTAATAGGCCCAAGGGCAGTAACAGTAAAATCGTTCTAAAGGGATTAGGACGTCGTGGTTTGTCATTAACAGGCATGAGAAGGTCCTTGTTTAAAAAGTGGTGTGTGGCTCAACGTTTGGTGAAAAACGCCCTTAATCTACCTAGGTCCAATCACCAAATTGTCGAGCAGTGAAGAAATACTGAGCTGTTTTGAAAGGGCATTACTTGATTGCAGAACAGCTAAATGTAAGTAAAGAAAAGCAAGGCTCAGATCTTGAGGTGGGGATAACATTCACCCACTACTGCGCTGACTCTTTAGGCTAGGAGTCCAAGGCGTTTGCCATTGTCACGAGCTAGTCGAATCCAACCTTGACGGCGACTCCGATCAATACCCATTTGGTTGCAGACATTAGTAATTGCTTTAGAGTGCATAGCGATGGCTTTACCTCTTAGCTTTACAAATTTGGGCTGACCAACAATGTTGCGGACTAGGATGACGAGAGGGGCAAACATGATGAACTCCTTTGTGTAACGTTATGTAAACTATATTAACTAGTTTGTAACGATGTGTCAAATAGATTTACATATTTAGTTTTTTGTGATATATAAATTTGACTTAGAAATATTTGATCTTTAAACCGTAAATCAATTGATTGAACGTTAAAAAAGAGCTATAAGCACTTGAAGATATAAAAAAATGATTTTATAGAGATTTAAGGTCTATTTAGTCAAAAAATTATAGATTAAGTATTCGTGTGATGAAGTCACGAAATTTTTGGGGCGATTATTTTTGTAAATGTATGTAAAACAAAAAAGCTGCTCTTCCATAGAAGAGCAGCTGGAAAGATAGAAGGATGTTTGAGGGGCTCTAGATTAGGACGCCATATACTCTTGCAGGATCCCCTTCTGGGACAGAAGCAGTTGGAATGCTTCTCGCTCAACCCGACGCACCCATTCTCGGCTCACATTAAGTCGCTCTCCCATGGCTGATCGCCAATCTGTATATCCAAAGAAATCGAATGGCGATCATAACTCCAGAAGGCTTCAACTTTCTCCGGGGAAAGGTCCATTGCCGCTGCTAACTCCGCAATAGTCGGGTCACGATGGAGCTTGAGGGAGAGCTGGCGTTTAACTTGCTTAACTTTTCATTAATATGGATTGGCAAACGAATGGTTCGCTCTTAATCGGCAATTGCGTGAGTTACGGTTTGTCGAATCCACTAATAGGCATAGGTAGAAAATCGATAGCCTTTGGTAGGGTCGAATTTCTCTACGCTTCGTCGCAGGCCAATCGTGCCTTCTTGAATCAGAACGAGAAATTCGAGCTTTGTTATCTTTCTTGGCGACGGAGACGACCAATCGTAAATTGGACTCAACCATTTTTCGGGTGGCAGTTTGACCTAGCTTCAGGTCTGTCTGAAGCTGAGAAACAGACATTTTGTAGGCTCTTGGTCGAGTTGTTCCGTCCGCTGTTGCTTGATTTCATCATGGGGAGGATTCAAGGATGGGAGAGATGGAGAAAAAAATAACCCCAGTTCACAACTGGGGTCAAATGATAGAGGTAATTCAGGATGATGAGTTAGGCGCAAGTCGTTACTAGTTAACAAAGAAGAAAAATGCAGTCAGTTGTCCAAGGATTCCTTTTCCGGTTAAGGCCTCGGTGACCAAGGCAACGAAAAAGCCCCACATGGCTAAGCGGCCACTGAAAGTCTCTGCAAAGCTGTTGAAACCCCAAGTCTGATTTTTGATGCTCATGGTGTTTGACTCCGTAATAGAAAATGACTTATATGAACTAACGTAAACTTTATGTAAAGTTTTGTCAACTAAAGCGCAAACTTTCTATGGTGGTGGCAGTGAATTGCTGCTCTTCCCTCTTCCAACTGGCAGCGGCAACATCTATAAAAAACCCAGCCTTTTTGGCTGGGTTTAAGAAGAGTTTATTAAGCTTGAACGGCTGAAATGTTGAGGCTGCTTGGACGGAAAAATCTCCGTCTCTTTAAGTTTTCCTTCGGCAGTCGGGAAGAGAGTTCTAAGCTTTGCAACTTCAGAACTTACATCAATCCCCAGAAGTGTAGGACACCCTTGCCGGTGACGAGTTCAATGATCAAGGCAATGTAAATGCCGACCATAGCTAGGCGACCACTCCAAGCTTCTGCAAAGGGATTGAAACCAAAAAAGTTGTTGGATGAATTCATAATCTTGGACTCCGTAAAATCATGTGTGATGTAACCTTATGTAAATAAATGTAACAATAACTTAATATATTGTCAACTGTGTGAATCACTTTTTTGCTCCATGCTTGCTAGGTCTTTTGATAGCAAGCACCAATACTTGGCTCACTAGCCCATGTGGGAAGGACTTTTCAGCCTTAGTGATAAAAATGGGTTTATCAATCAACCCATTTGAAGAGCAGCCAAAGTCGTGTAGCGAGACAAGACTCCCTAAAACTGCTGAAACAAGTTGGGCTCGCCAATAAATGTTGGAGTTCCCACCGCAATCTATCGGGTGGGCAGCAACAGCGAGTTGAGATCGCAAGAGCGTTAGCCAGAAATCCCAAGCTGATTCTGGCAGATGAACCCACGGCCGCTCTGGACTCTCAGCGGGACCTTACGATTATGGAACCGCTGCCTAAATTAGCAAAGGAAGAAGGCTGCACGGTTCTAATGGTGACTCATGACGATATCGCCGATCGGGTGGTCTATGTAGAAGATGGACTAATTACACCGAAACCTGCCAATCCTTCTTTTGTCCATGAACCTTAGTGATGGATCTGGTCTTCGTTGGGTGAGCCAATATACAAATAACGGTTGGGACTTCAGCCGTGGCAAGCGTCTTCAAGCTAATACCAGAGTGTTGAAGCCACCAGCGGTAAGCTCTGGTTAAACCTCTTATCGCATTTGCACACAATCACAGCATTTCAATTGTGACGATACCTCCCTCAACATTATCGACCTGCAATCGATATCCGCGAAGGATTGCCAATCCTAACAGGGGTTCCGTCTCTGATTCAGCAATATCGATTGAGCGATACTGACCATCCCAGATGACGGTTCCAGTGTAAAAGTCAAACAGAGTTTTGCTGCCATCACCCAATGTCGCTATGCTGGAGGTTCTCCAAGGTAATCCCAGACGAATGATAATTTCAGAGGGTAAAGAGAGGAATCCATCAAATCCGGTATCAATGACAGTGTTGACGAACTCTCGTCGCCCATTCAAGTTGCCAACTGCGAGGGAAAGCGTTAATTCATAGCGAAAATTGACAACTCCATGAATCATTAATCTTTTTTCAGACTCCTCGCTCCAAAATGATAGACCGCACTATGTCCAATCCGAAGGGTCCAAGGCTGAGCATCGGGTTGACGTTCAAAAAGCCGATCGGTTGCCCCCATGAGCGTTTCATCCACTTCAAACTCTCCAGTTTCAATATCGATCGCCACGATTTTGCCCTCATTTTCTGCTTCGACTTGCTGCCGAATGCCAGCCTCGTAGAGTTCTTGCCCACGTCTGGCTAACTCTTCTTTACTGTGGCGTCGTTGGCGAACGGCCATGAGTCTAACCTCACTTTGGGATTACCATTTCCATTTTATCTTGGAGAGTTTGGCATTAAAGGCGCAAGAGCGTTAGCCGGAAGCCCCAAGTTGATTCTGGCAGACGAACCCACGGCTGCCCTGGACTCTCAGCGGGGTCACACCATAATGGAACTGCTGCGAAAATTAGCCAAGGAAGAAGGCTGCACGGTCCTCATGGTCACCCATGACCCCCGGATTATGGATATCGCCGATCGGGTGGTCTATGAAGAAGATGGACTGATCACACCGAAACCTACCAACCCTTCTTTTGTCTATGAGCCTTAAGTGATGGCTTTTGTCTTCGTTGGGTGAAGCCAATATGAAAGACCCATTTTTTCGGCGTCAGTCGTCGAATGGGTATGGACGATTCTGTATGCTTTCAAAATGGTGACGACGACAGAATACACTGAGTGTTACTGTGCCGCGATCACAGTCGTCATGGCGACACGGTTTGGATTGATCTTCTGGTCCGAGCTGATCGGCGAATTGGCGATCAAGGTCACGAATTGATGCTTCTGGTGGCGGTGGGCCAGGGGCATTGAGTGTTTCGGGCCACGCGTCGAATCGGATGTAGTAACGGATTATGTCCAGTACTGCGTTGTCATCGTTTGAGCCGGAAAGACGATCAGCCCATTCGATACAGTCTGTGAGAGTGCTGATGTCGATTGTTGGGCGTAGGTTATCTTCCGCGAAACCTGCCGATTCTATCTCTTCGTCGAAGTTGGGGCAGCCGAGTTCAGCATCGGTTGTGAGTGAGAGATCGACTGACGCGCCAGCGATGTAGAGCCAACCTGTTTCGTTAGTCTGGCAATTCCGTATACGTCGAATAATGTCATGCAATGTGGCCATCAGTGGTGGTGTCTATGATGGGCTAACTATTATTGATACGGATGGCAGATGATAACTCTGGCTCTGGGGGAATTATTCCCAAAAACCTGATGAATCCAAAATAATTGCGTTATTTAATTCTACATTGGATAATCTTGGCTTCAGGGGTATTATCCAGCTGTTAGGCCCCACATCACTGTTATGATTAATGCGCCGCTTAGTGAAGTGGAGGATGATAAGCACGTTGCTAGATATAGACATTGCCTGGGGCGGCTACTATGCATCCATACCAGAAGATAGCGGTGAGATCTCAATGTTCCGTCTCCTTGATTTCAACCGTGATGCTTATCATGCAGCTTTGTTCACTGATAAATTCTCCACCATTCCAACCCTTAGTGAACTAGTTGAGTTGTCTCCGTTTATCGGCCATGCTCCTGTTGATGCCAGAGCACTTGTTAGTAATGATGACTTGCGTCTGATAGGTGGCAAGCCACTAACTCACGATGACCTCGAAGGATACATGTACTACCTTAATGAATATGGTCTTTCAAAAGAGGAGACTGATGAGCTTGTTGAGCAGATAATCAGTTTCAGCCACGAGCCACCCCTTAGTATCCGACTTGAGATTGTGGGTGAAGAGCTTATAATCTCTGAGCGAGAGTAATGAACTCCGAGCATCTTGCCCCTGCTATTTTGAAAGTGCGACCTTCGGGTATGCTTTTATCTAACCCTGCACTGGAATGGATGTGCAAGATAGCGCTCATAGCTATTTTTTTTTCAGCATCAGTGCGCTACTCAGCTTGCAAACGCTCACCATATTAAGAAAACCGAGGTTGAGAATCTTAGGGTTGCAAAGCCCTGCGCGAGATTGCTCTCCCCAACCTAAAATCTGAATACTTACAACTCGCCACTAAGTCTGGGGTTTAGAAGGGATAGAGAACTAACAGAATATCTGTTAAGCAAAAGTGGGTTAGGTATTCCTTACAGCAGCATACCAATGGCCATACCAGTCATCATCGCCCCGGGCCTCGTATCCTGCATCCAGGGTTAATCGATAGCCATCGGAGAAGTAAAATTCTGCTCCCCCTTCATCTGGAACAGTCCATCTCTCAAGAACACTTTCGTTAATTGGAGCAAACAGTGCACTCCATTCTTTAAAACGATCATCACCGGGGTAGCTGGAATCGGCGATAAGCCCATTCGGGCCGTAGAATTCCCAAGGTGGATCAATCCAAATATAGTGTGTTCCTTGGGGGCCAGCTTTATGTGTGCCAAAGTGCAATTTCAAAGAGTTCGCTGCCAAACTTCGCTCAAACCTTGAGCCTAGAAGCTCGTTGATAATGTAGCCGTATTCATCCGAATCTTTTGTCATCCATTTACCTAGCTATTAATCATATGGACAAAGCATGATAAAGCTGACTTCAGGGATATTCTCCAGTCGCTCACCGTATTTAGGAAACTAAGGTTGTGAATCTTAAGCTTGCCAAGCTCTGTGCGATAAAGTGCCTGCCTTGAAAGTTAAATCTGCAGAAATATTGTTTTCTTTGCCGATGCCTGTAAGGTAAAACATTAACCTTGTTTACCCCTACTAGACCACCCAAAGTGGCAAAGAGCCTGAGTTATGGCCAAATTAAATGTTTTTGTAACTGGTTCAACCGGATTTGTCGGAGCCAATCTAGTTCGTTTACTGTTGTCGGAAGGTCATCAAGTCCGAGCCCTAGTCAGGCCCCAGAGCGATCTGACGAACCTCGCTGGGTTAGACGTGGAGCAAGTGACTGGACAGCTCACAGATGATGACTTGAGTCAAAAATTACAAGGGTGTCAGGTACTCTTTCATGTCGCGGCTCATTACAGCCTCTGGCGGGCGGACCGCGAACAGCTTTGGCAGAGTAATGTAGAAGGCACACGCAATCTTTTGCAAGCAGCCCGAGACGCAGGGATTGAACGCACCGTTTACACCAGCTCAGTAGCAGCTATTGGCGTGAAAGCCGGGAATAGTGCTGATGAAACCTATCAGAGTCCAGTGGAGAAACTGATTGGTGACTATAAAAAATCGAAATATTGGGCGGAGCAGGAAGCCCACAAAGCCGTCCAAATGGGCCAGGATATTGTGATTGTCAATCCCAGCACTCCCATTGGCCCTTGGGATATTAAACCCACGCCCACAGGCGATATGATTTTGCGATTTCTGCGGCGGCAGATGCCCTTTTATTTGAATACGGGGTTGAACCTTATCCATGTGCAAGACGTGGTTCTTGGCCATTTGCTAGCCCTAGAAAAGGGAAAAACAGGAGAGCGCTATATTCTGGGCAATCAGAATATGACCCTAAAAGAAATGCTGGATGTGCTGGCTGAATTAACGGGGTTGTCCGCTCCCAAAGGCGAGATTCCTGCATGGATTCCCCTGACCACGGCCTGGATCGATGAAGTGGTTTTGGCGGCGATGGGCAAAACTCCCTCTGTGCCCTTAGCCGGGGTACAAATGGCCAAGCAAATGATGTTTTACAACCCTGCCAAAGCGATTCAAGAATTGGGACTGCCCCAAACCCCAGTCCGTCAGGCGCTGCAAGAGGCCGTCGATTGGTTTGTCAGCCATGACTACGTTCCCCAGACTTAATACAGACTGCAATTTTTTGAGTCTGAATCCTGCAAAATGCATAGGGCAGCGTTAAATTAACGATAGAGTAATGTGTTCCTCCTGAGACTCGCAAACTCTAGCCCCAGAGAAGAAAAATGGTTTGTTGCCTAAATCCTGACTGCAAAAAGCCAATTAATCCTGATTCCCACAAGTTTTGTCAGCAATGTGGCACGCCCATCGTTCATTTGTTGCGGGACCGCTTTAAGGTGATCAAGCCCCTCGGTCGAGGCGGCTTTGGTAATACCTATCTCGCGGAAGATCTGGATCGGCTGAATGAGCCTTGTGTGGTCAAGAAGCTGACCTACCAAGCAACGGAAGCTTGGGAACAGAAAAAAGCGATTGAGATGTTTGCCAGCGAAGCCCGACAGCTCAAGCAGTTAGGGCATCATCCGCAGATTCCCAAACTGACGGCCTATTTTCAGGAAGGTCAGAATTTATATCTCGTTCAGCAGTATGTGGATGGTCACAATCTGATCGAACTGCTAGAGCGGGACGGAGCCTTTAGTGAGCAACAAATTCGCCAGGTTCTACTGGATGTATTGCCTGTCTTGCAAAGTCTGCATGATGAAGGGGTGATTCATCGTGACTTAAAGCCCGACAACATCATGCAACGGCGAGATGGCAAGCATGTGCTGATTGATTTTGGCGTGGCAAAACTGCTGAAGCAAACGGCAATGGCCCATGCCGGGGCTGGCACTATTGTCGGTTCTCCAGGCTATGCCTCTCCAGAGCAGATTCAGCGGGGACGAGCGACGCCTGTGGGTGATCTGTACGGTTTAGGATCGAGCTGTTTCCACTTGCTTAGCCATGTCTCTCCCTATCACCTGTCTTTAGAGTTCAATTACCTCTGGAGCGAAGACTGGCAGCAATATATTGCTCAATCCCTTAGTCCTGAACTCCAAAAAATCCTCGATAAGCTGTTGCAAATTGAACCAGCTCAACGCTATCAGTCGGCCAATGAAGTGCTGCAAGATTTGAGGGTTACACCGGAGTTGGCACCGCCAAAAATTACCTTACCCACTCGCTCTACGTTGCCTGGGAAAATTCCCCAACTGTCTGGGAAAATGTGGGCTGCGATCGCATCTCTCGGTTTAATAGGTGTATTCGGGATTGGATACGTCGCGATACAGGCCAACAATACCGTATCCGTATCGCCCATGAGCCGATCAGAAGCTCTGCTCCGAAGTGGGTATGAGAAGTATCGAGCGGGGGATTATCAGGGTGCGATCGCAGATTATGACGAGTCCATTGACCTAGATGACCAGAATGCCGATGCCTTTAACGAGCGAGGGCTAGCTCAATACGGTCTTCAGAACTATCAGGCTGCCTTGGCTGACTATGACCAGGCTCTAAAACTAGACGACCAACATTCTAATGCTTTCGGTAATCGGGGACTCACGAAACATGCCCTGCAGGACTATAAAGGCGCTGTCGAAGACTACAATCAGGCGATTCGCCTCAATTCTCAATATGCCTACGTCTATCATAATCGGGGAGTCTCCAAGTACAACCTCAAAGATTTGCAGGGAGCGCTTTCCGACTACGATCAAGCCCTACGCATTGATCCAAAGCGCGAAGATACCTTACGGAATCGAGGCCGCATTCACTATGACTTAGGTCAGTATCGCACTGCTCTAACAGACTTTGATGAGGCAATTCGCCTGGATGGAAAGAATGCCAAGGCCTATAATGGCCGCGCCCATGCCAAAGGCAAACTGGGAGATTGGAAAGGCGAGTTAGCGGATTTTGATCAAGCTCTGGAGCTAGATGACCAGCTTGTGGATGCCTATAACAGCCGTGGCCTAGCTAAATATAATCGCAAAAACTATCGAGAGGCGATTCAGGACTACAATACAGCGATTCGTTTAGAGCCGGACTATGCAGTTGCGTATTTCAATCGCGGATTTGTCAAAGAGGTCCAGAACGATGTTGAAGGAGCAAAAGCAGACTTCCAAAAAGCTGCGGATCTCTATCAAAACCAGGGCAATCAGCGCCGGAAAGATGCTTTGCGAGAGTTGAGACGGCTCCAAACCTCTGAAGCTAAACAAGTTGGGAATTAATACATCACGCGCAAATTTTCCTTGATCCAATTTGCTTCTCAATCGAGAATAATATCTGAATTCAGCGAGCGTAAATCTACATAGGAATTTCTCAGCTAGCATTTCAATGCCTGAATTAAACTCCGAACAAAATATTCAAAAGAGCATGAATTAATGTTCTCTCTCAAGCACAAAAAAGAAGGGGATTGGAATATCTTTGGAGTCCATAAGTCCCAAAACCGTATCATCATCTACTTTTCTAAAGGTATCGTGAATGGGTAATGAGTCATAAATCATCGTTGCACTGATTTTTTGCCGATATTCCATCATGCGTAATCTTGCCTGACTCGCCTCTGTTTTGAGTAAAGAAGTCAGAAATCTAACGGTCGAATTCAAAGCCTTATGTTTAAGTATTGGCAAACGAATGCCAGACTTCATTACCAGTGAGTATGGCTTCACCTTGAAGATATTATCTTGACTGTCTTGAAATAAGAGTGGATGGACTTGGTCCTCATTAACAAACTCTTTCCCATACCAATTGGATGCTTCTAAAAAGCCATTAAGAGGATGATTAGTATGGAGTTCAGCGCCTTTCCATCTTGATATCATGAACTGAGATTTGACAGGCTCTAGTTCATCAAAAAAGGACAGTATTTCTTCTGGCTGGTTCTTAGAAGCATTTAAAAAGACACCCAACTTTTCCTTAGCAGTCATAGGTTCCTAGCTCCTTGCTGTTGCTGACTTTAGTTTTGTCTATATCTTTATGCCTATCCATCTTTATTAATTTTAGAGAGTGCACGAGATTATAGATATAGGAACTAACGAAATTGACTATTTTGGGTTGTGGGGTAACGTTCTGTGACCCCATGTCAAGTGCAGTAGTTGTGACAGATAGGAGGTGTATATATGGTGATTCCAACAACCCTTTGCACCCAAAGACTCACCCTTGAACCTCTGACATTAGCTGATACGCAAGCCATTTACACTATTGCTAAAGAGAGACAAAGCATCGAAGACTTTCAATACGTTGCCAGAAGTGTTGATGATGTTAAGGCATGGCTAGAGCCTAGCTACCATGAACCGACCCAGCTCGTCTGGGTCATCCGAAAACAAGGGCAAACCATCGGTCTGTTTGAAGTATGCTTTGAAGCCGAGTACTCTGATTTAGAGGACAAGGTTTGTCGAATAGGATATTTTCTCGACTTTAGGCACCATAATCAGGGATATGCGACGGAAGTATTATTGGCGGTACGAGACTGGTTATTTCGTGACACAGATGTTGAGCGGATTGAGGCAGGGGTAACACTGCGTAATATACCGTCCTATCGTGTTTTGGAAAAAGCAGGATTTATTCGTGAGAAAATTGTTGAGGGCAATTGGGAATGGTACGGTAAATTTTATGATAGTGCCTACTATTTTTTAACAAAAATATCTATCTTGTGAGCCTAAAATTATTTCTAGAGCTAGACTAGTTAATGTGTCATTATGGCAAAATGTGAAGAAGAAAAAAATGACTTCATTACTTTCAGGTAAACGAGGTGTAGGGTCATTTGAATATAACGGAAGTACTATTTTTGTCAAGGAACATGTTGAGGCTGTTTCTCATTCTTTAAGCAATAAACGGCATGCAAACTGTTGGCAGAAAAATGTAATTTGCCAAGAAATTGAATTAACTGAACAATGTTTTTTTGTATTTCGTTTTAAGGGACATTCTTGGACGAATGTTATAGCTAGAGATCCCAGTGGATTGGATTTTGTGACTACCAAAGAGACAAATCAAATTAATGAGGAAATACTTAAGCAGGAAATGGAGAAAGTTTATAGTCTGTGTTTAAATGAAGAAGATGCTTATTTACTCTCAATGGACCTCAAAACACGTACTATCTTTTATGGTGTCAGCGATACGATCTTAGCTTTGGGTTACCGCATCTATGAGAATGGAGAGTTGCTAGAAAAATTTGAAACAGATGAAGGATATGAAATTCTTGAATGGGAGTCAAACATTCATGATGACAGAATTGATATAAAGGCAGAAGAGTGGGTAGATCAGTTATTTCGTCAACAAGATATATTTGAACCTAGCATTAACTTTAGACGTTGGGTTGGTTATGCAATGCATAAGCCGGGAGATAAAATCACTCTTAGCGACCCAAAGGGTTATTTAGAGAGAGTCGATTTTGTTGCATTATAAATAGCTAATTAGTCAATATATTTATTTGTAGTTATTTCTGAATGATAGGACTTGAATCAACTTCTTCCTATCATTTGGTTTAACTGGACAATTGTATTTAACACCATCAAGTGTAGTTTCTCCATCTTTTGATTCGATAGATATATCGGCTCCAGCTTGGATAATATAGTCAATAACCGTCATATTCCCTGTAGAGATAGCCCACATTAATGGCGTTCTGCCTTGGCTATCAATCTGATTGATATCTGCTCCATTCGTAATCAGGGTTTTTACAACTTCTGTATGCTTGCCAATTACAGCACAGGTTAAAACACTTCTACCTCTGAATTCTTGAGCATTGATATCAAGTTGGGATTCTGAATGGAGCAAATCAATCACTTGATCGAGATTGCCCTTTTCTGCAGCCATCAATAACTCAATATTCTTAAGATGGTATTTTGAGGCTCCATTATTCATAAGAATTTGAATGATGTCCTCTCTACCTTTATAAGTTGCAAGCATTAAGAGGCTATTGCCATAATCATCGCGTTGGTCGATATTTGCCCCTGCCTTCAACAGTAACTCAATTATTTCTTTGCAATATTTGTGAGGGAGGTCCACAATCGGTGTAAAGACATTCATCCCATTACATTGGATATTGAGATCTACACCAGCTTTAATCAAAAGTTGGATGATGTCTGGATCATTCGAGCCAACAGCAAGGATGATTGTTCTAGCTACAAAATTAGGATCTGCACCAGCATTAAGGAGGATTTCCGTAGAGGAGTACTTCCTCTTTTCAAGAGCATACATTAAGGGCGTGTAGCCCCGCTCATCAATGATATTGACATTGACTTTTTGAAAGATGAGCTGCTCAAGGTTTTTAAGATCTGTTCTTCTGACGCTTTCAAAGAGTTCTTGCTCTTGCTTTGATAAGGTGTTTCTTTTCTGTTTAAAGTCATGTCCTTCAGGCAGTAATTCTTCCGCTTGCTTCAACAATGAAGGGTGAGTGAGCGGTAGCAGAAATGCATAAATATCTTCCAATCCACTATGCGCTGCAATGCCTAGCGCACATCTCCCGCCTCGAACAGCATTAACGTCAGCTCCAGACTCCACTAAAAATCGGATAATTTCTAGATTCCCATCTTCAATTGCATCCAGAAGGGGGGGAGCAATATCGTAGTACTTCTCAAAAGGAAGGTTGACTGCTGCTCCTGCTGCCACCAAGAATTTAACAGTCATGAGGCTTCCATGAAGCGCTGCGTGGCCAAGAATCGAGCTTTCATCCAATAAGGTATTGACTTCTGCTTTATTCTCAACAATAAATTGCCTGACTATACCTACATCATCAGCCTCAATGGCCTCTAGAAAAGTTTCCATTAAAGTAATGTCATTAGAAATAGTCTGCATTTGGGCAAGTAACTAAGATGAGTTCCATCCTTAAGTGTTGACTAAATTAAATGGATAGAAAACTCATACATGCCTTGGGAAATCAATTTGTTTGGTCTAGTTTGGAGCTTGAGGCGGGCTACTATTTGCTTTTGGCTCAACATGATGATTACAGTTCAAAAGCTGGAATAGGCACCTGAAATTTCTGCTGATATTTTTTGATGGCTGGGGGCATCCAGTCTGCCCACTCTTGGCTTAACTCTGGATAAGCTAATCGGTTTTCATAGAGCTGTTGCAACTCCCTGGCCCAGTCCCCGTAGCCTGATTGTCCGATGATGCCATCTGTGGTTTGGATGTAGTTGATGAGGACTTCAGATTTAAACAGGAAGTCTTCTCCTGGAGTAGGATTGCATTGACTTAAACATTGAAGAAAGAATTCATAATCGCAGAAAACTCTGTACTGGGGATTCCAGCCCAGTGAATTGAGTCGACGATGGACAAAGCCGTTGCTGTCAAAGAGGGCTTGCTGACAGACCAGATCATCAAGGGTTGTGTCAGCACTGGGAGATATAAAGGGTTTGCCCTGTTTGATCATTTTCCCTTCCTTGATCACATCTCTGCGACGCCATTGCTGAGGCAAGATAAATCGACTATGGGGATACTGCTCAATCCAATTAAGGATGGTTGCTACAAAAGCCGGACGAAAGCTATTGTCATCGTCGAGATAGCAGACATAGTTGCTAGAAGCAGCTTCAATCCCTAGGTTGCGAGCGATACAGAGACCAAACTCTTCTACGGGATGATCGATTTCTAGGTATTGATGAGGAAAGGGTAATGAGGTGGATTGAATCAGGTGTCGGGTGGCTTTATCTCTGCCATCGTTGATAACAATCCATTCAAAGTCCAGCCTAGATTGCTGGAGCAGACTGGCTAAAACGTTATACCGGAGGATCTTTGCTCGGTTATGGGTGGCGGTAATGATGGATAGTGTGAATGGTTTGTCTCCTTTGGTTCCTGGAGAAGCTGTTGTCTTCTGATGCTACCGCAATGATGGATGTATCGTCGGAGATATATCTCCGTATTCTGTGTTTGACTGCTCCCTGGACTGAGCTCTTTCAACAAGCCCGATGAGAGAGCTGGGATTTTTCACTTCTTGAAGAATTGAGTTTGCTCTCAGCCAGGTCTTTATCCGATACTAAGTATGCTTTGACAACAGCTTGTGGCCTGTGAAGCCCGAAAGATTGCAGCTTTATGACATGTTGTCTGAACCCTGAGTGTACCAAACCGCTAAACCCTGACACTCACAAGTATTGTCAGCAATGTGGCACGGCCCTCGCCCCATTTCTCCACAAACACTACAACATCATCAAACCCCTTGGAGCTGGACGCTGGGGGAAGACCTATCTGGCAGAGGATGTTGATCAGCTCAATACCCCATGCATTGTTAAGCAGTTAGCCCTGAAAACATTTGGGGCTAGTCCCAATGCCGTTCAACTTTTTCGAGAAGAAGCTAAACAGCTCCAAGCCTTGGGCCATCATTCCCAACTCCCGGACTTATTAGCCTATTTCCAAGAAGGGGAGTATCTCTATCTGGTGCACCAGTTGATTGAAGGGAAAACCCTACTCGATCAGCTCCAGCAAGGGACGTTCACTGAGCCTCAAGTTCGCAATTTTCTCTCGGATTTATTGCCAGTGTTGCAGGTGGTGCATAACCAAGGGGTGGTGCATCGAGATCTCAAGCCAGAAAATATTCTTCAAGATACCCAGGGGCACTACATTCTGATTGACTTTGGCATTGCTCAGTTCCTTAATGAAAATCAAACTTCGCAACGGCCTACTAGCAGCCGCTCCCTGGGCTATCGGCCTCCTGAGCAACTACAAGGACAGGCTAGCCCTGTCAGTGATTTGTTTGGACTTGGGGCTACTTGCTTTCACCTCCTAAGCGGTATTTCTCCTTCAGAGCTAGCACAAACCCAAGGTCAGTCCTGGATCGAGAATTGGCAGTCTCATGTGGATCGGACTACCCCTGAACTACAAGCAATCCTGACCCAGTTGCTTTCACTTGATCCGGCACAACGGTATCAGTCCGCTCAGCAGGTTTTGGCTGACTTAACCCATAATCCTCCAAGCCCGTCTTCTTGGCTCAATCAGATAGGGGCCTCCCGGAAGATTTGGATCGGCACAGCGATCGCATTCTTAACCCTTGGCAGTTTGTCCGGTATCACCTATATGATTGCCACGCGCATGTCGTCCTCTGAAACCTCGGGAGAAAGCGCCACAGCCTTTATTCGTCGGGGAGATGCCAAGTATAATCGGCGGAATTACGAAGATGCGATCGCAGATTATTCCGAAGCGATTCGTCTGAGTCCAGACAATGCCCAAGCCTATTTGGGGCGAGGGAATGCCAGGTACGCTTTAGAAGAATATCCAGAGGCCCTGATAGACTATGACGAAGCCTTAAAGCACGACCCGGACTATGTTTATGCTTTCAATGGTCGGGGCAATGTCAAATTTGCTCGCAAAGACTTTGAGGGGGCTATCCAAGACTATAATCAAGCGATTCAGTCCGATCCTCAGTTTGCCTTGGCCTTTTACAATCGCGGCAATGTCAAATCTGCCCTTAAGGAACATCGAGCTGCCATTGAAGACTTTAGCCAAGCTATTCGACTCAATCCCCAATATGAGCCTGCCTATCTACTGCGAGGGGTTTCTAAAGCGGCTTTGACCAACTATGCGGGGGCCATCGAGGACTATTCCGAAACTATTCGCCTCAACCCCGACAATGATAATGCATTCAATAGTCGGGGGGTAGCCCGCTACAAGTTGGGCGAAAGCCGTCAAGCCATTAAAGATTTCACCGAAGCCATACGTCTTAATCCCAAGAATTCGTTTGCCTATTGCAACCGAGGGGAGTCTAAGCTGAAGTTAAAGGATGCAGAAGGGGCGATCAAAGACTGCACCGAAACCATCCGCTTAGATCCTCAAAGTTCCTTTGCCTACAGCGCCCGTGGCAAGGCTCATCATGCTCTCAAACGGTATAAAGCTGCTATCGAAGACTATACTCAGGCCTTAACGATTAATTCGGGTTGGGGCAATAGCGATAGCCCTGCCGATAGCTACTACAACCGGGGTAGTGCCAAAAGTAAGCTGAATGATATTGCCGGTGCAGTTGAGGATCTGAAAATTGCAGAGGACTTATTTCAGCAACAAGGCGATACTAAACGGTATCGAATCACCCGCGATTTACTAAAAAAGCTACAGTAAGCGCCTAGTGTTAGACATCATGTTGATTGGGCCATCGAAACTGGCGTGGGTGGTGGTTACTGCTTTATTGCTGACGGCTTGTGGTCCTCCTGAAATGGTGGGAATTCCAATTCGGCAAGAACTGTATGACTCTTCCCATCTTCTAGACCAGAATCACTATAAAGATCTAATGCGCCGATCCATTGACGGCAACTCAAGGGCATTTATCCGGTTGATCCACTTTGACTGTGGAGGAGTGTCCTTTTGCTATTGGCATGGCGAAGTATTAGCGAAAATCGTCTATCACATGGGTGAGGAGAAAATACTAGAACTGGTTGAAAATATGACCCCCAAAGATAAGAGCCGATTCCACCACTTGCTTAGAGCTGGCCTGGAATATGGATCATTTACGACAGATGGAACATTAACCAACTAACTTAGTAATTTAGAAATTGAGCATGAATTCCCACGCTTAAATCAATGGTTGCTAATAGACTCAAACTAAGTGGTGATTCAGAAAGTAGATGAATACACTTGTCGGCGTGGTAGATGCAAGTTGTCGCAAGGCTTCCGCAACATTATGAAGAGACTAATGCCATGAAATTCCTCAAAATTTATTGAGGAAATTACAGTGGTATATCTTGAATTCCACTGCTATAACGGTCCTTGAAGCAAGAGGTCTATACTGTGTTTTTTGGACAAGTTCTGAATGCATTGGGAGTGTTAGTAGCCAGTATGTGGCTCGCCAGCAGTCCCCCACAAGTTTCAGAAATCCCTATTCGGCAAGAGCTGTTTAACTTTTTTGATGGCCAAGAACAGAACGCCTATAAAAACTTGATTCAACAATCTATCAATGGCGATTCCCAAGCCTTTCAGACCCTGATCAAGTTTGACTGTGGAGGAGCATCCTTCTGTTATTGGCATGGCGAAGTCTTGGCAAAAGTGACGTATCAACTGGGGGAAGAGCAAGTGCTCAGCTTGCTCAAGGATATGAATCCAGCAGATAAAAGCAGCTTTCGACATTTGCTGATGGCAGGTCTTGAGTATGGATTATTCTCCACAGATGAATCCCCTACGAGCAAACGAAGCAAGCTGGCCATTGAGGATGAATTTCCCCGCTTAGATCAATGGTTGCAATCGGCAGCGAACTAAGACTCTGACCACCTAGCGGGTCAACGGCTTGATTCGAGATGGGATAGCTGGGTGACCTCATCTTGCACCCGGATACTGATATCGACGGCCTGATTCAAAATATCGCTATAGGTTTGGGCCTGATGCTGGAGTTCTATCGCCTGCAGGGTGATCAGATTTTGCTCGATATTGTCCAACAGGGCTTGGCGACGAGACAGCAGGCCCCGATTCTGCCGTAGAATTTTCTCCGTCATGAGACCCGCAATTAAACTTTCGCGGGCTTTATTGAGGGCTTCTAAAATTGTGGTTTGTGTCTGTTCGGCACCGCCTAATTGCTCGAATAAATCGACCGCTTGCAGAACTTGATGATAATGGTCCACCTCATCGAGCAGTCGCATCAAGCTACGCAGATGCCGGGCTTTGAGCCACATTCTGAATTGACGAACGATCCAGAGACCCAGTGCGATCGCACCAATCCATCCCAAGACCATCAGATCAGACGTTGAGCCACGAGCCAGTCCTAGGCCGATGGGGGTCGCAAACATCAGCAAGAGTCCCAGAACTAAGGGTTCCGTTGTGGCGACCACCAAGAGACGTCCAGGAGCATTTAAGGGCAACCGATAGGTACCAATTAGGAAGCCATTGAGAAAATGATCACTGACTTCCAGGCCGCTGAGCCGTTCAATTTCAAGGGTAGAGATGCGTAAATCTTCTAATGCTGGGGTCATCATCCCTATCCAGCACTGCCCAGAAGATTCGCTAGGGCATTCCAAACCCCAGTCAGAAAATTGCCTTCTCTGGCTCGAAACCATTCGAACTGGCCAGGAGAACCGAAGAAGGGTCGCAGAATCCATCCCAACTGGCTACCAACGATGCCATAGAGTCCTAACCACAATCTCAAGATTGTCAGTCGGAGCTTATAGTTGGCGCTATCTTCATCGGCTGGCCGCATAGCCTGATAGAGGAAGGTCACCCCAAACACTCCTGTCAGGGCAAAAATCACCACATTTAGAAGCTGGTAGAAAGCGTAGTCTTTGATGGGAGAAATGGTAATGACAAAGAAGAGCGTAACGGGAGCAAACCCGCAGAGCAGAATAGAGATCACAGAAGCGGCACTCAGGACATAGGTAAAATGCTGGGCCAGGGTTTTCTGGGAGCCGAAGAGGGCATTAAAAATATAGAGGGCGGGCAAACAAACCACCAGGGTAATCAGATAGAGAGCAGGCAACTTAACCGCCGATGACAGGGCCTGCATGGGGCTATGAAAGGAACCCACAATGCCGCCGTAGATGGCAAAGCAGCAAAAACTACAGAGCAATAAGGCCGAAATTTTACTGTGTAACCGTTTGCGATCGTGAATTTCTTGCAGGAAGGATTGACGGTCTTTCAGCAAACTGAGAAAGGTCGCAGAATAATTCATGATGGATTCAAATAATCTGGATAAAAACCCGGGACTCAGCAGATGATTCTCGGAATTGAGACGGTCATCGACCCAATGGATTCAGTTGGATTGAGTCCCTTACGTAAATCAGCGTTGAACCAAATCAGGGGAAACTCTAAGGGTTTCGCTTTGATTGGTACCCCCCATATGCCTCTATTCTTTAGGTCACGCTAGGTTGAGGCGTTGGTTTTGTTATGTGTTAGTCCAATCCTAGGATGTGCATTACTGGGGACCGTTGATCTCAATCATCAAGAGCAGATGATCTTGCTCACACGGTCGTAGCAGGCTGATTGCAGTTTGTAGCGAGTTGGTTCACCAACTGTTGCAAACTGGTGGCTGATAAATCAGGTAGCTGATGTTGCTGCTGGATATTGGTATATTGGCGCTTCATCGATCGGCGATAGGCCGGATCATAATGCTCTTCCAACAGAGACTGAACGAATGCTGGCCACTGTTGCTCGTCGATGAGGTTATGCCAGTGCTGCAGTTGGGCTTTGCTGTAACTGCGTCGGAGTAAATTGAGCTTGTCTTTGAGTAAAGCGGAATTATGGGTGAAATGCTCGTAGTGGGTCACCAACCAGTCCACTCGACTGCTCATGGGGGCTTGGACTTCGACACAAGGAGCAGCTTGCATTTGGTCCCAGAGAGCCTTGGGGACAAAGCGCTCACCGATTTTATTGCTTTCTGCCTCGATCCAAACCGGGTGGGCGGTATCGAAGGTTTGGAGGGCCGACAGTAAATCCGATTCAAATTGCTTTTGAGAGGGTTGGGCAGAGGTTTCTGCTGCTCCTAATAACGAGCCCCGATGGTTGGCCAATCCTTCTAAATCCAGGACCTGCACCTGAGCTTGAGCCAAACGCTGCAAAATCTCCGTTTTGGCAGTGCCCGTGAGTCCGCACAATACACGATACGAAAAGTGATACGGCACCTGTTCTAGCTGTTCTCGGACATAGGTGCGATAGGTCTTATATCCCCCTTTCAAAAGGGTTGTACGCCATCCCACCTGGGTGAGTACCAGGGCCATACTTTGGGATCGCTGTCCCCCACGCCAGCAGTAAATTAACGGGTGATACCCCTTGGGGTGATCTGCAAAGTGGTGCTTGAGGTGATAAGAGAGATTTTGAGAGACCAGTGCCGCCCCCTTCTTGCGGGCCACAAATGCCGACACTTGCTTATATAGCGTCCCCACCTCAGCTCGTTCTTGATCCGTGAGTACGGGCAAATTGATGGCACCGGGGAGGTGATCTTCCGCATATTCAGCGGGGGATCGTACATCGATAATTTCGCTATATAGTTGTGGGCAAATATCGGCTGTGATGTTGGGGGTGAGGGGCATCCAGGTCTAGCAGTCTCTAGGCATTAGCAGGAAAGGTTTTTCTGAATTCATCAATCAGGTCATCCATTTCCTCCAGGGCCTGATTGACGTCAATGCGGAGGGTGCCTAAATCGGGTTGCTCGAGTAGCTGCACCAATAACCCACGTTTTGATTCCAATAAGGCAATGCGATCGCGCATCGTTTGACTATCCACCAAGGTACCCTCGTTGCCAATTGAATGTGTACAAGACTTAATAATTCTAACAACCGAATCATAACGGTAAACGTCAATTGTTGGGGTGAAGAATCTGGAATAGGAAGGGACCTATGCAATGGCTGATTCCCTTTTCACAATCAATAGTCTGTAACGGTTTCAGTCAAGAGCTGAAAATCTGAGCTAAGCTAACTTATGAATACGTTATATTTGGGCATCTGCTGTGCTTCAACGTTCAACTCTACTTTCGCTTTTCCTAGCCGTAGGTCTTGGTGCTGTTGCCCAACCTGCCTTAGGACAGGCAGTTGTGCCTCGGACCCTTAAACTCGATTCCAAAGAACTCGAGAAAACGGGGCTGGTCTTATTCAAAGAAGCGGTTTACCTGAGCCAATTTCAGCAAGTTGAACCTGCTCTAGCTCGCGTCAAATTGGCAACCCAACTCGCTCCTAAGTCTGCAGATGCCTGGGCCTTGTTGGGAGGGTTATACCTCAGCCAAAAAGAAGTCGATAAAGGGATTTCTGCGCTAGAAAAATCCAGAACCTTAAATGCCAAAAATGCAGGGGTTCATTTCAGTCTAGGTGCTGCCTACTTTGGCCAAGAGAAATATGAACAAGCGGCCCAACTGTTGACCATGGGCCTCAAAATTAAGCCGGACGTTCCAGAAGCCCTGTTTGATTTAGGCAATACCTTTTACAAAATGGGTAAATTGAAAGATGCCATCAAACAGTATGAGAAATCCTTAGATCAAAACGAAAAATTCTGGCCCGCCATCAATAATATTGGCTTAGTCCAATACGAAAAGGGTGAGGTTAGCCGAGCTATTAAGCAGTGGAAAGCGGCGATTGAGATTGATCAGAAATCCGGTGAACCAAAGTTGGCCCTTGCTGTCGCGACTTATGTCGAAGGCGATAAAGAAGAAGGGCTGTCTTTAGCTATGTCTGCCCTGAAATTGGATGGACGCTATGGCAAGGTAGCCTTCCTCGAAGAGAACCTCTGGGGCGAAAAGTTGATTGCGGATACTAAAGTGGTGTTTGCGACCCCTGAAATTCAGGCTGCCTTGAGTGAACTAGACGTTGAAACCGATGACGGAACGTCTGCAAGTACCTCTCCCTAAGGCTTGGACACTCCGTAAAGAAATTGTAAGGCTTTCCCTAGGGAGATCACCTTATAATGGCTGGCATTCCTGCTTTAAGACTCAGATTGTTTCGTGCAGTTTCTATAGAGATTCGTGGCAGATTTAGGTATTTTTCGTTCCAAAGACTCCGCCATTGACGGTGCTCGATATATCAGTCGAGTGGATGCCTCATTTCGACTGCGTACTTTAAAACCAAAAGATTTGTCTGAGGTGGCGGCCCTCCTCTGTCGGTGTTTCTATCCTCAGGAAGGCTGGCAGTCCTGGTTTAACCCCATTATGCAAATGGGTATCTTTCACGATCTGCAGTCCCGCTACAGCGTCCGCCTGATGCCGTTTACGAGCTTGATTGGTGCTCAAATTGCTCGGGAGTCGTCCGTAGAGTCGGAACTGGTGGGTACCGTTGAGGTGTCTCTAAAATCCTTGTCGCCTTGGATGCCCTTTGCTCCGTCTGTGCCCTATATCTCCAATCTGGCAGTGGCACCTCAATGTCGTTGTCAGGGAGTGGGCAAGCAGCTCTTATTTGCCTGTGAAGAAATGGTTCGTCAGTGGGGACATCACCGCCTTTATCTCCATGTGATGGATGACAATACCCCGGCTCGTCGGCTCTATGCGAAAGCGGGATATCAACTCATAGACAGCCCACCGTCTTGGCCCAATATTCTGTTTGCTTCTCCCAAACGACTACTGCTCTGTAAGCGTCTCTAGCTTATTGCTGCTAGAGCTTGATTCCTTATCTTTGTCGGGGTGTTCTCGCCTAACCAATAGAGGGCAACACACCTGTGAATCATATTCTTTTACACTTTGAGGTAAGCCTTGGGCTTTGACTGAGTCTTTGTGATGAAGACTGGGGCCTATCTCTGGAGTGTATTTTGACCTGACTATGTTGCTGCAACCCCATCAACGAACCAAGCTAGACAATGGCGATGATCAGTTTTTCTATGATTATCCGCGTTTTGTCACCCATGTTGATGATGGGTTTATTCAACAACTCACGGATCTGTATCGGCAGCATCTCCAGCCAGGATTTACCATCTTAGATTTGATGAGTAGCTGGGTGTCTCATTTGCCAGAGGATATCAAGTTTGATCAGGTGGTGGGCCATGGTCTAAATGCTGAAGAGCTGGCCAAGAATCCTCGCTTTGATGAGTGTTTCGTCCAAAATCTCAATCAAGAGCTGCAGCTTCCTCAAGCCGATCAGACCTTTGATGCGGTATTGATCGCCGTTTCTGTCCAGTATTTGCAATATCCTGAAGCCATTTTTAGCGAAATCCATCGAGTGCTGAAGCCTGGTGGTGTGGTGATTGTCAGTTTCTCCAACCGCATGTTTTATCAAAAAGCGATCCAGGCTTGGCGAGACGGAACGGATGCTCAGCGGGTCCAACTGGTGCGATCCTATATGGGATCTGTCGAAGGCTTGAGTGAACCCCAGGTGGTATCGAATCAAACGCCTCAATCGACCCTCTTATCTTGGATGGGATTAGGGGGAAGCGATCCCTTTTTTGCCGTTGTATCTCGCCGACTTCCTACAGAGCAAACAGCTACGAATGAAGGATAGATTTTGAGAATTGGCAATCGAGAGGGGTTGCCATCTCTCAAGTTGGAAATACCATAGAACATAAAAATAAATAGGTGAGTGGACCGTGGAGAGTACAGCGGTAGTTGGCCCCATTATTCGACCCATAGAGCAGCCTGATATTTGTGCTGTCGCCAATTTGATGATTGATCTCAGCCAAATAGCGGTGCAATCACACCCAGATATCCATCGCCCCCTACGGGTGGATCATGCTAGGGAGTATTTAGAAGAGAAAATAGGGGTTGAGCAAGAATTTATCTATGTTGCAGTGACTGATGACCAACTGGTGGGGTATATCCACTTTGAGGTTTGTGAACGGGCAGAAACGATCTTTTCCCATGCCAGAAAAAATATCTATTTGCACCAAATCTATGTAGTGAAGGAATTTCGTAGAAAAGGAGTCGGTAGTCAGCTGATTTCTACCATGAAACGGTTTGCTCAAGAAGTCGAAAACCTGAAATGGATTTGGTTTGATATGTACACTTCCAACTCATCAGCCTTAAAATTTTATCAATCGCAAGGTTTTGAAACGATAGGTACTCGCATGAGTTTAGGTCAGGACAGTGGATTTAAGTGATCTACCTTTATATATTGACATTCAACAACTAGATTCTGATTTTTAAAGAGGCTACGTAATTGTCAGGCGGTCATGTATTCGGTTTATGCAATTGTCGCCTATCAACAATGTTTAGGGGTTAATATGGCGATTTTGATCAACTTGGCTAACCGCCCCTGACAATTTCATTAAACCTGGCCCTTCATTACTTGAAATCTTAGCCAATACTCTCTGTTGTCTTTCCCGATGGGCATAAACAGCAGGAAATGCTGCATTGTACTTAGCTACAACCCCATCAAACCGACGAATCATACTAATTCTAAAAATCTCTTCCTCCCTCTTTGAAATTCCAGTAAATGCTGAACGACCTATCTGCAATCCAGGATTGGGACAATGGCCAAACTCAATCCCCCCTGACCATTGGGTAAAGTTACAGGTGCTTGCCTGTGCAGCTTGCCCCCAACTGAGTGTTGTAACGAGTAAGCCAAAACCAACACAACGAATGAACTGAAGCATCATATAAACCTACGGTGGATCATCTCCTGATTACCTTAGGGGTTGGCTGATAGGTTCTACCGCTCCTAAAAGTCATAGATAAAGGTGACATTCGTCACTTCTTCTATTTGGCATCAGCCATTTACGTTTGAGGTGGGGATAGATATTGCTGTGCCCATAGGGCCGCTTGGGTGCGATCACGAACCCCCAAACTCCCTAACAACTGACTCACATAATTTTTAACGGTGCCTTCGGTTAAATGCAAAATCTGTGAGATTTCCCGATTACTCTTGCCCTGGCCGATCAAGTTAAGGACATCCAGTTCGCGGTCACTCAACCGTTCCAAGTGGTTTTGCTCATTTTTGAGAGGAGGGGGGCGCAATTGGGCAATCACCTTTGGGGCAATAGTCGGTCCGAGTTGAAAGTGGCCATCGTGCAGCATCCGTATTGCTGCTGCAAGCTGACTAGCGGGTGTACTCTTCAGTAAATAACCCAAAGCCCCTGCCTGCAATGATGTCCAGATATATTCGTCTTCATCAAAGGTGGTCAAGACCAAAATACGAATCCAAGGAAACCGTTGATGGATCTCTCGGGTAGCCTCCACACCATCACAGATTGGCATCCGTACATCCATAAGAATCACATCAGGCTGTAGGGTTTGGGTCAATAGGATGGCATCTCGTCCATCTTGTGCCTGCCCCACAACGGATAAATCTTCCTCTAGCTCTAAAAGTGAGGCCAGCCCTTGGCGAAATAGAGCCTGATCATCTGCAAGCAGTAGCCGAATCATGATGACTCTGACGGATATGGAATGACGATCTGTAAGGTGGTTCCTTCACCCGGATAACTTTGAATGGTAAACACTCCACCTAGGATTTGAGTGCGCTCGTACATACCCCGATGACCATACCCAGACTGATGGTTATGGCGGTTAAATCCTATCCCATCATCATGTAACTCAATCCTTATCTTGCCCGTGTCGTACTTGCCAGTAAGAATTACGTTTGATGCTTCCGCGTGTTTCTGTACATTGGTCAATCCTTCTTGAAGGATGCAGTAAAGCTGATGGCCGATCTGTGATGGCAGAGGCGGTAAGTCAAGGTCAAGCTGAATGGTTAAGGAGTGGTTGGGATCAATCGAGTTCGTAAGGGTTGCAATCTGCTCATTAAGATTCAAAGTTTCTTCCCGTATTGTTTGTACGGAGCGACGGACCTCAGTTAGACATTGTTGAGCCAGTTGCTTAGCGGTTTGTAAAGACTGTTCTGTTTGAATGGAATCTTGATGATACAGACGTTGAGCTAACTCCAGATGCACATCTAATGTGGTGAGTGAGTGCCCAAGGGAATCATGGATATTGCGGGCAATTCGGGTCCGCTCTAGGGTTGCGGCTAAGGTTTCTACCTGTTTGGTTAAGGCTTCTGCTTTAAGGCGGCTTTTTTGCTCAGCGATGACCAGTAAGGCAAAGAGGAGTGTAAAGCTGCTTGCCCCCACGTAAAAGGCCAATTGATTGAAAAAGATGTAATTGGGATCAAGCCACCGATCAATCCCAATCTCTGCAACCCTTGCTAGCAGCCTGGGACGACTCCAATGTGAAGCAACTAAATACGTTGAACCCAAGACAACCACCGTTTTAATGGCGTTTTGACAGCCCAATATAAAGCAGGTTTTGGCAATAAACCAATACATTTGCAGCGGTAAAGTTAAGCTGAGGCCAGCCAAAACGGTAAATACAAGGCTGTTTAAGCACACAAAGGTCCATTTGTGCCAATACGGACCTTTGAGGGGAATTATCCAGCTCAAAAGGAAGAAGACGCCATGAAAGAACAATATCTGCTGAGATATTTGTGCTGATAACGTGTAGCTCCCCCCGATCCACCCCAACAGTAAGCTCATCAGCAGGAGTAGCCAATCAATACGTTGTATCGTCCGACGAGACAGAATCGGTGGATCAGAACTGGTAGGCATATTGCAGGGTAGAAACTGCACTTAGGCTGTCTCTATCCTGCAATATTGTGCCAAAGATAATACATGACCAAAGTCATCAATTCTTTTGACTATTGAGACCAGTCACGAGATGTCAGCGTTGTTACTTTGAACTCAGCAAACCTTTGTAGGAGTGAATGGTGATGAAACTATCGCTACAGACCCTATTGATATCAAGTCTATCGATGGTGGGGATTGAAGCCTTTGAATGTATCCGCACCGCTACCGCAGCGCCAGCCCCCGTCTTTCAACCCGTCATCAGTGAAATTCGTAAGCAACTTCCCCCAGGAGGAATGCTACGACTA
This sequence comes from Acaryochloris marina MBIC11017, assembly GCF_000018105.1. Lineage (GTDB taxonomy): Bacteria > Cyanobacteriota > Cyanobacteriia > Thermosynechococcales > Thermosynechococcaceae > Acaryochloris > Acaryochloris marina. Next base: position 1,549,018 of record NC_009925.1, on the reverse strand, counting down.
CCCGCCTATTTACCAGATTCAGACGTAACGCTATATCCCTATTTGAAGACTGATGCTCAGAGTTTCGGGGTATATCTGGCTTTCAAACCGAGTTGCCAAGTCCCCTCCTGCACCATCGGAGGAGCAGGTATCCTTACGCAAGAGCAGGCATGGCCACCTAACGGCAAGAATCGCTTACAGGTTGAGCTTGCCCAGGGGATTCAGGGGTATCACATCGCTCTTGGCCAAGGCCGGGGTGGGAAAGCCAACTATGTGTATTGGCAACAGGATGGTCAAACTTACTCGATTGGTGCCCTTGAATTAGGAGCCTCAAAGGAAGAAGTCATTGAGATGGCAAAATCCATGGCCATTGAACCGCCTATCAGTGGAGACAAATGATGTTTTAATGTTGCTGTTCTTGGGTTGAAGTTTGCAGCACTTCGAGGCTGCAAATAACCTTTGGTTGCTTAAATCTGGGGACCGTAATTGTTATCCGTTCCACCTCACATGATGTGCAATATACTCTAGTTACACATCATGTGAGGTGTTTGTGTGGAATGCTGATAACTCTTCCATTGTTAAGGATCTGTCGAAAAGCTAGGATCTAGGTTGAAAACAAATGGGGATGCATGAACGATTGCAGCTCCCAAATCTTCCTGGCAGCCATTGAGAAGCATACCAATCTGATGGCTTAAGATTTCTGTGATATGGATATCGCTTGGTGAACCCCCCTCATTTAGCGATGGCCGATTCAGGCAATGGCAATACTGTTCACCCCGTCGATTAAACCTGGCCAGTATGATCCGAGCCTTTGGTGGCTGCCATCGCTTTCCCCATAAATTCCATCAGCTCAGGATCCACCATGCCTCTACTCGCTACCTCTGCCCCCTCTTGTTGATACATCGACTGTAAAGATGAGGCAATACCTGAATCGCCCCCAGTGAACTGTTGGATCAGTGATTGCCATTTTTGAACGATGACTTGCATGGCTTCACTGGCTGGATTCGTGCCTTTTGCCATTTCAGTCCGGGCTTGGTCAATTAGCGTTTGCCATTCTGCCTCGGCTTGATGGATGTGCTCTTCACCTAGAGCTTCCCGTCTAGCCTGAAGTTGCGCTTGCTGTTCTGGGGTGTAGTATTTCTCGATCATGTTTGTGACCTCTATTAATTGAAGGAAGTCTTGAATTGAGATTGCTTCTGTAGACTGCAGCTGAGAAGCGATGATTTCTAGCCGTGCATATAGCTGCTGTAGCTCAATGTGTTCTTTGAGTTTGGATAGATGCAGTTGCACCACGTCATGGGGAGAAAATTCATTCTGATTCAAGCAGTCTTGGATTTGCGCTAGGGAAAAACCAAGTTGACGTAATGAGACAATTTGCTGCAAGCGAATAATGTCATCATCGCCATAGAGTCGATATCCTGCTTCGGTGCGTCGAGAGGGCGAGAGTAAACCGATCTTGTCGTAGTGGTGCAATGTACGCACGGAGACGCCAGTTTGTTGAGCTAATTCGCCCACTTTCATAGAAACCCGTTGACTGATGTTTCTCTCCGGCATTGGGAAGCAATCCTCATGTGTGAATGGTTCCATGATAGAAACCTCACGTAGGGTGAGAGTCAAGGGGGAAAACGGAAAAATGTGAGGTGGCGCTAGGAAGTTTGGATGGATGAGTTGCGATCGCAAACGACAAAGCAGCTCTTTCCTATCTAATCAGCAGAGATATCCATAGATTTTGATAGGTAGCTTATTCCTTCCAAGATATCTGAAGCCTCTGTTGTTCTGCATATGTAATACAAACTCCCCCAAAAATCTAGGAAGACGAGATGTTTTTAAGTCTATTATTGACTTCCTGTCTCTTTGCTTTTTTCTATTTTTTGTTGATTGATATAAAAAAGTTTCATTAAAGTTTTGACAAATAAATGAGATTGAGATGTAGATTTCTTATTGTAATCAAGTTGCTATTAAATTCTTTTTCAGAAGTTTTATGAGAAAATATATTTTAGAAAATTTAAATATTTAATGCCTCAAATAAAGTATTTTATGAAAATAGTCTTTCAACATTTCTAATATGTTTCTAGAGTAGCTGTCTAGGCCAATAGATAAGCTTAAGATGTCGTTCTTAGTGCTCTATCTTAGAAGTGTAGTCAGCCACCTGTCGAAAGATAGATAGTTCTTATATCTAAATTCAAGATGCGCTTCTTGAACCTAGGTTGGTCTCATCTCATAGCTATTCAAGACCAAGTTTTACCTTAGCGCTGCTACTTAATTGAGTATCTCAGATAATCATTGGGCAGCGATTATCACATGCTGATTTTAGACCTTATAAGTCTAATGGTATGTGTACTTTGAATGCTGGATACAGATGAAGCTAATTCCATTTGTATTTGAGGTTTTGCAATAAATAAAAACTTATCTTAGGTAGAAAAATGCCTCCTATAAATGATGACCAAATTCTTGCTGCGAGTATTGCTTTCCCAGGAGATACTCAAAGTTATACCTTCACAGCTCAGTCTGGAGACTTAATTGAAGCCTTTGTTGATAATTTGACAGATGGGAACCCAGGTCTTCGCATCCGTCTGCTAGATGTGGATGGTATGACATTACTGGACTCAGATGCCAGTGTTCGAGGTGGCAACCGGGATGTTGCGATTGGAGAGGGCACCCTCAATTTTGGAGATACTCCTTTACCTTTCAAGATAGAGACAAGTGGAACCTATACTCTCCTAGTTGATGGAATAGGAGATAGTGTTAGTGATTACACCCTTGGCTTAACCAATTTCACACAAGGGGCTTTGACTATTGATGATAATCAAAGCCTATCTGGAAATATTGCATTTGCTGGAGATGGAGAGTCTTACACCTTTGATGCTCAGTCTGGAGACTTAATTGAAGCCTTTGTTGATAATTTGACAGATGGGAACCCAGGTCTTCGCATCCGTCTGCTAGATGTGGATGGTATGACATTACTGGACTCAGATGCCAGTGTTCGAGGTGGCAACCGGGATGTTGCGATTGGAGAGGGCACCCTCAATTTTGGAGATACTCCTTTACCTTTCAAGATAGAGACAAGTGGAACCTATACTCTCCTAGTTGATGGAATAGGAGATAGTGTTAGTGATTACACCCTTGGCTTAACCAATTTCACACAAGGGGCTTTGACTATTGATGATAATCAAAGCCTATCTGGAAATATTGCATTTGCTGGAGATGGAGAGTCTTACACCTTTGATGCTCAGTCTGGAGACTTAATTGAAGCCTTTGTTGATAATTTGACAGATGGGAACCCAGGTCTTCGCATCCGTCTGCTAGATGTGGATGGTATGACATTACTGGACTCAGATGCCAGTGTTCGAGGTGGCAACCGGGATGTTGCGATTGGAGAGGGCACCCTCAATTTTGGAGATACTCCTTTACCTTTCAAGATAGAGACAAGTGGAACCTATACTCTCCTAGTTGATGGAATAGGAGATAGTGTTAGTGATTACACCCTTGGCTTAACCAATTTCACACAAGGGGCTTTGACTATTGATGATAATCAAAGCCTATCTGGAAATATTGCATTTGCTGGAGATGGAGAGTCTTACACCTTTGATGCTCAGTCTGGAGACTTAATTGAAGCCTTTGTTGATAATTTGACAGATGGGAACCCAGGTCTTCGCATCCGTCTGCTAGATGTGGATGGTATGACATTACTGGACTCAGATGCCAGTGTTCGAGGTGGCAACCGGGATGTTGCGATTGGAGAGGGCACCCTCAATTTTGGAGATACTCCTTTACCTTTCAAGATAGAGACAAGTGGAACCTATACTCTCCTAGTTGATGGAATAGGAGATAGTGTTAGTGATTACACCCTTGGCTTAACCAATTTCACACAAGGGGCTTTGACTATTGGTAATAATTCAAACATAGTTGAAACCTTAGAATTTGCAGGCGATGGTGAAGCCTATACTTTTGATGCTCAGGCTGGTACTCAATTCTCAGTTTTTGCAGATAATTTGACCACATCTGGTTTACAAAGAATACGCGTTCGCTTGTTAGATACTGATGGCATGACTGTTTTAGCTTCTGATGTATCTAATGCTGCGTTGGATGACGTTGAAATTGATAGTTTCTCGTTAGCCAATAGTGGTACATATACCCTTCTATTTGATGGAGTTGGTGACACAACTGGTAGATATAGTCTTGGCAGTAATATCACCCCTATACTCCCACCTTCTGATATTGATTACGCTATAGCGACGAGTGCCGTAACGCTCACTGAGGGGGATAGTGGCGCCCAGCAAGTCACCTTCACCGTCACTCGGACAGAGATCACTCAGGTTGCTAGCGCTGCAGTTATTCAAACAGGAACAGGTACGACTCAATCTACTAGCAGTGCGTTCTCTCAAGTGGCTGCTGCTCAAGCTGCTACAAGCATTGACTTTACGATTGGTGGCACAGCAACGAATACTGAAGATTTCACTAATATTGGTGGCACCAGTGGTGCTTCGGGATTAACGGGCACTATTAATTTTGGTGTTGGTGAAACCAGTAAGACGATTACCCTTGATGTTCTGGGCGACACCAATATTGAACCCGATGAAACCATCGTTGTGTCTCTTGCCAACCCTACTTCTCCTGGCACAGCGACTATCAGCACTGGCTCTGCAACCACAACCATCTTGAACGATGATGTTGGTCCACCTCCGCCTCCACCCCCAGCTGATATTGACTACGCTATAGCAACAAATCCAGTCACACTCACAGAAGGAGATAGCGGAGCCCAACAAGTTACCTTTACGGTTACTCGAACAGGAGCGACTCAAAACGCTAGCAGTGTTGACTTCAGTTTTGGTGGCACAGCAACGAATACGGAAGATTTCAACAATATTGGCGGCACCAGTGGTGCATCCGGTTTAACTGGAACTATCAATTTTGGAGCAGATGAAACCAGTAAAACCATCACGTTGGATGTCTTGGGTGACACTGATATTGAGCTAGATGAGACTATCGTTGTTTCCCTTGCCAATGGGACTGCTCCTGGTACAGCGACTATCAGCACTAACTCTGCGACCACAACTATCTTGAACGATGATGTTGCTCCACCGCCGCCCCCACCCCCAGCTGATATTGACTACGCCATAGCAACAAATCCAGTCACGTTGACTGAGGGAGATAGCGGAACCCAACAAGTCACTTTCACAGTCACTCGAACAGGGGCTACTCAAGTTGCCAGCAGCATCGATTTCAGTTTTGATGGTACGGCAACTAATACTGAAGATTTCAATAATATTGGTGGCACCAGTGGTGCTGCTGGTTTAACTGGAACGATCAATTTTGCAGCAGATGAAACCAGTAAAACCATCACGTTGGATGTCTTGGGTGACACTGATATTGAGCTAGATGAGACCATCGTTGTGTCCCTTGCTAATGGAACTGCTCCTGGCACCGCAACTATTAGTATCGATTCAGCGACCACAACTATCTTGAACGATGATGCTGCACCACCTCCACCTGCTGATATTGATTACGTCATCGAGACGAGTGCAGTAAATGTCACTGAGGGAGATAGTGGAGCACAGCAAGTCACATTTACAGTGACTCGAACAGGGGCCACTCAAGATGCCAGCAGTGTTGACTTTGCGTTTGGTGGTACAGCTACTAATACGGAAGACTTTAACAATATTGGCGGAACTAGTGGTGCTGCTGGTTTAACCGGAACTATCAATTTTGGAGCAGATGAAACTAGCAAAACGATTACCCTTGATGTTCTAGGTGATACTGATATTGAGCCAGATGAGACTATTGTGGTGTCCCTTGCCAATGGGACTGCACCTGGTACAGTGACTATCAGTACTAGCTCTGCAACCACAACCATCTTGAATGATGATGTTGCTCCACCTCCGCCACCACCCCCAGCTGATATTGACTACGCTATAACAACAAGTCCAGTCACGCTGACTGAGGGAGATAGTGGAGCCCAACAAGTCACCTTCACAGTCACTCGAACTGGCTCTACTCAAACCGCTAGCAGTGTTGACTTTACGTTTGGAGGTACTGCAACCAATACGGAAGATTTCAACAATATTGGCGGTACCAGTAGCGCATCTGGTTTAACTGGGACTATCAATTTTGGTGTCGATGAAACTAGCAAAACCATCACCCTTGATGTATTAGGCGACACGCATATAGAGCCTGATGAAACCATTGTGGTGTCCCTTTCGAATGGAACTGCCCCCGGCATCGCAACTATTAGCACCGACTCTGCCACCACCACTATCTTGAACGATGATTTCTCGAATGAAGATAATGATTCGGATGATGAGGGAGAGGAGAGAAATGAGAATGATTCAGGAGATGGCGAAGAAAATACTAGCTCGGGCAAAGTGCTGCATGGGACTCATGGCCATGACAAACTTGTCGGTATGGATGGACATGACACCATTAGAGGCCTTGGCGGTGACGATCATCTATTTGGACGGGGTGGTAATGATCATATTCAGGGTAATGCTGGCAAGGATACTCTCAAGGGAGGATCGGGTGATGATGAGTTGCTAGGAGGCCATGGTCGTGATTATCTGTTTGGCGGTGATGGTCATGATCGATTGAGAGGTGGAAACGGTAAAGATCTGCTGGTTGGTGGCGCAGGATCAGATACTTTTGTCCTTGAACCGGGTGAAGAGAGAGATTATATTCTTGATTTTGATGTAGCTGTTGATAAAGTGATCTTGATGGCCGAGCACCTCTCATTTAACGACCTTAGGGTTACCTCTGTAGGACACAGCTCAGCGGTAAGCGTTGCAAGTACAGGCGATCATCTGGCTTTCTTTGCAGGTGTAGGTGCAGACTTACTCAAAGACCATGTATTTATGGTGATTGAAAATCCTGATCAAGTTTGAGAGTCAAACGCGTTTACCTTAGAGTCATGAGCTGAAATGGTCTCAGAATTCCAAGATCTCGTTAGACCTCGAAATTCTGAGACCTAATAAGACCGCGGGTTCTATGGGTGGGGCTTGCAAAACTCTCTAGATTTCGTGCAGACCTAGAATCTGCATCGATTCGTGTCTACTAGTTGCAGTAGGGGATCTACGCTCAATATGGGGCGTGTAATTCACCTGTTGTGCAAAATGATGGAATAGTTGGGCTTGCTCGAGTCGCCTTGTCAACCCATTACACTCGACCAAGTTGTGATGAGAAAGACAATCACGGCCCCCAACGCCAATATACCCTGAATTAAATTACCGATCAAGGAGCTAGCAACGACTGCTACCGCAGCTTTTAATGCCTGCTTGAGGTTGCGCCGATACAAAAACTCTCCGATAAATGCACCCAGAAATGGGCCAATCAGCAGACCAATAATGGGACCGCCAACGACTAGTGCAGGGGGTAAAAGGCCAAATAGAACTGCAACTAATCCGACCATTGCGCCAATCTGCCCCCAACGGCTGACCCCGGCTTTTTTCGCTCCCCAAAAAGTGGCTAGAAAATCTACGGCTGTGCTGATGACGAGTACTGCTATGGCGACCCCCAAGGCCACGCCAATTTTGCCGAAGCCGACCACTAAGCCCCAGAGCAAGATGGCAATTAGTACAAGGCTAGAGCCTGGTAAAGCGGGGACAACGGAGCCGATAACGCCGATGATCATGACGGCGATAAGGATCCAATACAGAATGATTTGCTGGTCTTGAAGAGTGCTTAGAAAGTCCACAGACATTATCCAGAAATGGGGGTTGATTCTTGTTGGCTGAGGGTATTGTCTAATTTATCTGCGATCGCACTCACCCATGCTTCATCCTGGTTGGTGTAGCTGCGAGGGACATTGGCACCTAAAATAAGAACGCCTTCCTGACCAATGGGCTGGCAGATTACACCCTGAGTATTTTCAGGGAGATAATTGAACTCAACCCTGCCTGGATAAAGCTTCAGGGCTACTAAATAGACCGCTTTTCCAGTATTCAAAACCCGCTCAACAATGGCACCAGGTTTCACCGTTGAGGTCGGTCCTAAGACTCCTCGTCGGAGCAATACCTGATCGCGATACCAAATCACCACAGATTTGGTAACGGTATTGGTGAGCAAAATGTGAGAGGCCCAAGCCAACTCCGTTTGCATGGATTCTGGTAAGTGAGGTGCGAGTTCAAAGCCCTGTTCTCCAATCAGTTCGACCGCTTCAGGTGATCGCGGTTGAACTCGTTGCCAGAGTAACCCTGTCAATATCAGTACAGCACTGATAATGACGCCAACTGCATCGGAGCGAGCTTGGGATGTCGTTAAATTTGGGGTCAGTAGGCGGTTCAGCATGAGTAGGGTTCCGCCTAGCCCCCCAACTGCAAAGGGCAGTAAACGTAATATTCGATTGGGATCAGACTTGGTCATCCCTTTTGGGTGGATACTGCAGGACTATCTTTATAGTAATCCGTTGGGGAGAGAGTGTTGTGCTTCACAAATAGCTCTGTTGAAATTGATGTGCAGCGTTTCCGGCCTACTAATGGCGACAGACATTCAAGGGTGGGTTGCTCGATATCTTTCTACATAGGGCCACAGTACTCTAGAAGAATCACTACAGGATGGCTATTCATAGCTTTAAAAGTGAGTTTTCTAGTAGACACTAAAAGCATAGGATTGACGTGCTAACCGCAGGAATACGGACTAGTGGCTAGATGCTGATGGGCTCAGATATTTTTTTTGGGATTATGTGGTTTTCAATCAGAAATACAATACTTCAATCAGTCTTATCTATACTGACAGAGTTTTATAGCTATTTCTACTATTAACTTAGCAATGGCTTTGATAGGAAAAGTGTATTAATAAGATTTCCTGAATTCTTCCCGAATTCTTCTGCCTTTTCTTTACTATCCTTGCTTATTTTAAAAATGTGAAAAGTCCAACCCTATCCGGTTGGGTTTGTGAACCCATCACTTGATGTAGGTGGCTATGAACTGTTTTTACTGAAGTTCACCTACCCGTATAGAACATGTCAACTGAACTGGCCATTGAGATAGTTCACTAGGCAATCTGTCATCACTGCTAACTAGATAGCGGCCACTGGTGAGGTTGATCAGAAAGCGATTCTGGAGAATATCTGAATGTCAAAGGTCGTCAGACTGGACCCGATTGGCCAAGAAGCAACTGTGAGTACCAACGATCATTTGCTGTCGGTGTTACTAAAGCAAGAATTGCAGGTCTTACAGGAATGTGGGGGCAGGGGCATGTGTGCAACTTGCCATATCTTCATCAAAGAGGGGATGGAGCATTTATCGCCAGTGAGTCGCCGGGAACGCCGCACATTGGGGGTAATTGCAACATGCCAGCATCAGTCCCGCCTGGCTTGCCAAAGTAAGGTCGTCGGCGAAGGTGTGGTCGTAGAGCTTCCATCTGGCATGTATCTCAGTGAGATGAGTGAGATTGAAAATCTGATTGGTCGTCGCACTGAGGAGAATATCTTGCATCCTCTTGATGGCCGAGTCCTAGTGGAGACGGGAAAATTGATTACTCGATCCATGATTACTCAACTGAAAGAAACCCAAAGTGAAGTTGCCACTCAAGTTGCAACTTCCCAGCTGAATTAAATCAATATTGATCAAGGAGATATCTCATGTTTTCACAACTCAAAAACTTGCGAATTGAAACAGATGGCCGCTATGCGACAGAACAAGAACTGGCATTCTTAAAAGCCTATCTTGGCTCTGTGCGTCAACGTATAAGTACCTATGAAAAAGTTCGAGATGCTGAAGAGGTGATCATGGATCAGGTGGAGGAGAACCTTAAATCGATTGATCCTCAGATCTTTCAGAAGGGAACTGAAGATTGTTCAGAGATATGCCGTCGAGATCGGAAAAATACGCTACGTCACTCAGCCGCAGCGATGTTGTTCAATGATGTAGATAGACTGCGTGAGGGGTTATTAATATGGCAAGGAACCATCGTACGTGCTATTCAGAGCGAGGAAGCTTCCTCGCTCACTTGGCAAGAAATGCCTAAAGTCGTGGAAGATCATTTATCACCCGAAGAATCTGAACTAATGGGGCCTGCACTACAACTTACTCGAACTTTATTGATGTAATTGAATGGGATTAAAACGCTTTTTGTTTCTACTGCAAGCACTTCATATTCTAGATATTAGATGTTTGAATAGTAAATAACCTCAAAAAAACAGAGGTAATGCTTGGTAATTTTTTATTCTAACGTTTGTTCATGAAATGATTCAGTTTTATCTTTCTCTAAAGAAACTGTATAAAGCACAAAGCTATCAGCAAAAAGCAGCCGATAGCTAAGCCTCATATAGTTCTCAATTCCTGGAACAAGAAACTTGGTTTATTGAAGATATAAGAATAAGATTTCATCGAAAATACTTTCGATAAAATCTTTAACTACCTGGCATTATATGAACAGGCGAACCTTTGGATTTTAATGCTATGCATAGATTGTTCGCTGATTTTAATGAGTAAATCACAAATAGATTTTTTAATTGACCGTAGTAATTTTAATAATAATCTTTATCATAGATTTTTTATTTTCTAGAGTTAGACACCATACTTGATAACTAAAACTGTCGGTTAAAATTATGGGCAATATAGGTTTATTCACTCTGGATTTTTGAACCCTTTAGTCAGGATTAGTGTAATCATGATTGAGGGGTTTAAGCTATCTTAAGTCGTAAAAGTCTTTGCTAGAGCTTTACCTAAAGTGACTGAACCGAAACCTTTTCATCCGCCCTGCTCATGCCATCAAAATGGTTTTACAGAAGAAGACCATACTCCAAGTCGCGATGCAAAGCTCGAAATGCTGCTACAGCATTCTACTTTGTTGAGAGAGGTAACGAATGAAATTCAACAGAACCTTGATACCAATACTATCTTTCAGATTGCTGTCGATAAAATTCAGAACATATTAAAAGCAGATCGCGTCGCGATATTTCGGCTTGATCCTGAATCTAACTATACAGAAGGTGTATTTGTTGCAGAGAGGGTTTTACCCGTCTTTTGTTCTGTCGTTTCGGCTCAAGTTCGTGAAGAGTCTTTGGGGCTGAATCCTGTTTCTAGGTATCAGTTAGGACAGGTGTTTGCCATTGAAGATGTTTATAAAGCGGGATTGAGTGAGTTTCATATTCAAATTTATGCGCGGTTTGAAGTACGGGCAACATTGGTGGTTCCGATGCTTCAAGGGGATACATTATGGGGATTTTTATGTATTCATCAGTGCTCAGGGCCTCGTGTCTGGTTACCGACTGAGATTGAGTTTGTCCAGCAACTGGCAACTCAGCTCAGCATTGCGCTAAAGCAGGCAAAATTATATGAGCATGCCTTGGAAAAGTCTCAGCAATTACAACTTGCTCTACAGCAGGTTGAGATCCAAAAGGAGCAGGAGGCTTGGAAAGCAAAGTATGAGCGTAATATTGCTGAGATTATTCTGCGTATTCGGCAAAGTTTAGATATTCAAGATATTTTTCGGGCGACGACCCATGATGTGCGGGAGTCTTTGGGATGCGATCGCGTCGTCGTCTACAAATTTTTTCCTGATTGGTCTGGAGAATTTCTCGTTGAAGCAACTGCCCCTAACATCCTGCCCCTCTCAGAATTAGAGGTGCCAATGGTTTGGCAGGATACTTATTTGCAAGAAAACCAAGGGGGAAAGTACCGAGATAATGCTACTACAGTTGTAGCTGACATTTACCAAGAATCTTATAGAGACTGCCATTTAGAGATTTTGGAATGGTACAAGATTCGTGCCTATATGGTTGTTCCTGTTTTCATTGGAGAAACCTTATGGGGATTGCTGGCAGCCTATCAGCTTAACGTCCCACGTCAATGGCATAAAGTCGAACTTTACCTCTTAAAGCAGGCAGGGGCTCAGCTCGGTGTGGCATTGCAACAGGCAGAGTTATTAAAGCAGGTCCGAGAGTCCAGAGATAAAGCAGAAGCAGCAAATAAAGCTAAAAGTGCTTTTTTAGCCAATATGAGTCATGAGTTGAGAACGCCGCTGAATGCCATTTTGGGGTTTAGCCAACTGTTAGCGCGGGATGAAAACCTAACTCTTGAACAAAAACAAACTCTCAATACTATTAATCGGAGTGGTTCCCATCTACTGAGTTTGATCAATGATGTGTTGGACATGTCCAAGATAGAAGCAGGAAAAATTGCCCTCAATCCCAAAAACTGTGACCTGCTCCCCTTGCTAGATTCCTTGCAAGAAATGTTTGCTTTAAAGGCCAAGTCGAAAGGGTTAGTGCTGAACATTCAAAAATCAAGCCAATTACCGTCTCATATCCGTGTTGATGAAAGCAGGCTTCGGCAAGTATTGATTAATCTGTTGACCAACGCCTTGAAGTTTACAGATGTTGGCTCCGTTACTCTGAGAGTTTTTACCCAACCCTTACCTGCACCCTTTTCGCTAAATCAGGAGACACTTCAACCGAGTCTCTCTTTATGCTTTGACGTCGAAGATACGGGAATTGGCATAGCGAACAATGAACTCGATCATATTTTTGAAGCCTTTATCCAAACCTCATCGGGGCGACGCTCACATGAAGGAACGGGGTTGGGCCTAGCGATTTGTCATCACTTTATCCACCTGATGGAAGGCGATATTCAGATCCAGAGTCAGCTGGGGCAAGGAACAACAGTATCTGTGCAGATTCCTGTATTGATCCCAGAAGTGAAGGCTGTTGAAGACTCTGCCTATGCGAATGTTATTGGTCTTGCTCCTGACCAAGCACCGATCCGAATGCTGATCGTCGAAGATAATCCAGAAAACCGTCAGATCCTAAAGCGACTGATGACGGAGTTGGGATTTGAGGTGCAAACCGTCGACAATGGCCAAGCCGCGGTAGAGTGCTGGCAAACTTGGCGTCCTCATATGATTTGGATGGATTGGCAACTACCGATCCTGAATGGATATGAAGCAACGAAAGCTATTCGCTCCTTAGAAGCTCAAGATCAGGATGCTGGCGATCTTGCTTCACAAAATGCTGTTGAGATTACGGATCGGTTGCCTGAAAGAACCATCATTATTGCGGTCTCTGCTAGTGTCTTTGAAGATACTCAAGCTGAATGCGAAGACGTGGGCTGTGATGATTTTCTATGCAAACCTTATCAACCCAGTATGTTATACGAGCTTCTGGTCCAACATCTGAATTTGAAGTTCTTGTATGGTAATCAGGGGCAGACCGTTGCGGCATCTGGTGATGGGGATTCACCGTTGATGAGAGATCGAGAAGCAGAATTGCAGTTATCGCAACGGACTGAAGAATGGCTAACTCAATTTCAACAAGCAGCGGTGGAACTGGATGAGGAATTAGTGAGTCAAAAAATAGCGGACATTACTGCTGACAATCCCAGGTTGACTAAGAAGCTAATGAAGCTATTTAGCGGGTTTCAATTCGATCAAATTGCTGACTTGGTTGATAACGCCTTGTCTCTCAAAGGGAAGGCATAGCCATAGTATCCATTATCAAATTGCGTGAATTGTCAGGGATTGAAATCGTTCAACCATGCTGAGGAAAATTGCGATCGCAGATCACCATGTGACGATACTGGATTGAGATCGCCTTAAGTCAATCCCCAAACTCTTCCAATTAGACACCTTGCTCTGTGGCAGGTACTTCACCAAAACTAATTTGTTCGGAGGAATAAGACCGGGGCTCAATGTGAATGGTGGCCCGGACAGGAGCATACTTTTCATCCAGAATCGATTCCACCTCTTCTGTGATGTTATGGGCCACTTCAACACTATCTGAATCAACCACCAAGTGCATTTCGATAAAAGCTTGACGTCCCAACAACCCCCGAGAAGCAATATCGTGGCAGTTGAGTACGCCAGGCACATTAATAACGGCGTCATGGATGGCTTCTGGGGCAATGGCCATTTCATCTACTAACCAGGGCAGATTGCGCTGCAGTACTGACCAGCCACTGGCAAACACCAAAATACAAACGGGAAAGGCCAGCAACACATCAACCCACTGATAGCCCAACCCCACGCCAACCAGGCCAAGCATGACCATGGCCGTCACCCAAATATCGCTCATTGTATGTTGGGCATCCGATAGCAGAATACTGCTGCCAACCCGCTCACCCACGCGGCGTTCGTACACCGCCACCACAATATTGATGCCCAACACCACCAGCAATAGCTCTAAGACTTGGGGAGACATCTCCACGGGAGACTCATGGTTGAAGAGGTGTCCCACCGCCCCTTCTAAAATTTCAAAGCAGGCAATTCCTAAAAATGCAGCAATACCTAATGCGCCGATGGCATCAAATTTTTGATGTCCATAGGGATGTTCTCGATCCGGTTCAGGGGATGCCAACCGATTCATCGTCAATCCCAGGACATTATTGGCACTATCCGTAATGCTATGGAGGGCATCGGCAAATAAGCTAAGGGACCCAGTCCACCATCCGAGTCCGGCCTTAATTAACATCACCGTCACATTTAAAAACAAGACTGTGACGAGCACATTGCGCACATCTTGGCGATTATCGAGGGTCATAGGGCTACTGGGGCTGCTTTTTAAGAACTGCTATTGAGATCAATCATCAGTCATAAATACGGCTTACTGCAACTATTAGAAGCAAATAGAATAAGTAATTTTTTGATTTAAATCAAAAATATTATTCATTGTCATAGGGCCTCTACAACTTAGGCTTCCTATGAATTAATTGTGGTGAGGGTATTTCAGGGGTTTGAATTGGCATGAGTTCGTTAAGACAGTCTAAAAAGTGGAGACCCTAAAAGACTAATTATTGATAACGACTATTAATTAGCTGAGTCAAGATTTTTGGATTTCACCCTGTTGTAGGTGAGTTAGATAGGGATTGCTATCAATTGGGTAGTAGCACACTGCTGCGATCTGCAATGAAGTCTTGATTTGTTGCATCCGCATATTGCTTTGAATTCTGCTGGCAATTTGTATTGGCAGTAAATAATATTGTATTTCTGTGTTTGATACTTCTATTTGTGACCATAAAGTCCCACATTCCTGCTAGTTTCTACCAAAGCTTGGCCAAAACTCGACCGCCACAACAACTGTGGATTTTTGGTTATCGAAATGATGCTCAAACGACTTAGCTGATAGCCCCTAGAACCGCCATTGAAATCTTGCCGGGGGTTGGCAATTTAGGGGTTTGCATCGGCAAAACCGTAATTGGTATCAAGCAGCAAGGTGCTGAGCAAATTTTAGGGACAGATCATCTGTTCGAAGCTGCTTGCTGGGATGAAGTGGTGCTCTGTTTGTCCATGAGTGGCCAAAAGCTAGACAGAGAAGCCATTTGGAGCCACTGCCGTCTATCTCGACAACAGTCAAAGTCAAGAAACGTTTAGATTATTGATAGATTAAAATAAATCTATTCATGATTGAAGATATATATAAATCTATGTATAATAAAGGAGCTTGCACCAACCAACACATCTCTTACGTGAACTCCATTCAGCACACTTAACTCAAGTGTGCTTTTTTTTGACTCAGTCATTGCTAAGGCAGCAACAGCCTCGTAACAGAACATGACGTTTGCCTTCTCAAGCTCAGGTATTGCTGGTAGTTTAGCGTTCAAGGTTCATTGGAATCTCTGGCAGATGTGTCGCTTATGGATGCACTCTTTAACGCATCTGCACTAGCTTTGTTGATTTGACTCAGCTTTGAAAATCCTATACTAATACCGTCTTCCCCTATGAAACTAGGCAATCTTAGCCCCTCCGAGAGTGACGCTTCTCCTTCTTCCCCGTGCCGACCGAGCCTGCTCAGGCGGCCAAAAACAATCGCTATCCTGACGATTCTGTTCACCTACTTAGGAGCACCGTTTGCTGCTGCCGAATCAGTGTTGGAGAAAGTGCAGCGTACGGGGCAGTTAACGGCTGGGACTAGCCAAGAAGCGCAACCTTTTGCCTTTGCAGATGAGCAAGGGCAATTACAAGGCTACTCGATTGAGATGCTGCAATTGATCAAAGATCAGTTGACCAAAGAGCTAGGGCGAGAGGTTCAGTTACAGCTGGTTGCCATCAATCCCGAAGACCGGATTCCTAAACTAGTCCAAGGGAAGGTGGATATCGTTTGTGATGCCAGTAGCTATACTTGGGAGCGGGATAAGCAAATTGACTTCTCTGTGAGCTATGGCCTGACGGGTACTCGCCTGCTCGTAAAGCAGGAAAATGCAGCGTGGGAAACCCCTGACCTAGCAAATAAGAAAATTGCGGCCCTTGCAGCCACCACCAATGAAACGGCCATCCGTCGAGCTCAGCCGCAAGCCCAAATCGTGATTGTAAAAAATCATGGGGAAGGATATGACGCCCTTCAGCAGGGTAAAGTGGATGCTTTTGCCGCCGATGGCATTCTATTGGATGCTTGGCTGCAAACGGCTAAAAATCCTAGCGCATTCAATATTATCGGGTATTTTTCCAAAGAAGGGATTGCCTGCATGATGCCTGAGAATAACTCTAAGTTTGCCGATCAAGTTAATTATTCGTTAGTGCGCTTTATGCAAGGGTATTTGCAAGGTAAAGCATCCTATGTGGAGACGTTTGATCGCTGGTTTGGAGACCAGGCAAAGGTTCCCCTAACCCAGGATTTACGGGCCTTGGTGTTAGAAGCCATGCAGTTAGTCGTTGACTTTAAAGAAGAGATTCCCAAGAGCGATTTGTAGGCTTTACCCGCAGTCATCGACTTGAGAGAGCTAGCCTACCTTTTCGTTTAAGGGACAATGGCACTCTTCCTGCTGCAGCCATTGCTGTCCAACTTGATAGAGGGCGGCTAAAACAGGTTGAATCTGTCGCCCCTTGTTGGTGATGGAATATTCCACATGCAAGGGAACCTCTGCAAACACTTGCCGCTCGACTAGGCCATGATCCTCTAAATCCCGTAGACGTACCATCAGGGTTTTGGTACTGATGCCAGGTAATGCAGATTGGAGTTGATGGGTGCGTTGGGGACCGCTAAACAGTTCTCGCAAAATGGGAATAGACCACTTGCCGCCAATTCTATCCAAGGTATATTCAATCGGACAGCAGGAGCTGAGACAGTTTTGGGTATCGTCCATCATTCACCCCAGGGGCAGTACACTTCCATCCTGACGGTTCTAGAGGGGACGTCAAGGGATAGGGGACAGATTATCCAAAATTTAAGAATTCGTTCAGAAGTCCGTCAAGGATAGATCGGACGCTAGCTTTTTACTTTAGGTAACTAGGTATACCTTTAGGTAACTATCTTGCCGCTCTAGGAGGGATCAGTCAGGATGCAAGCAGTAGCTAGAGGGAACCCTTAGACATGATTCGACTACTGGTTGGTGTGCTCGTCTTTGTTTTAAAAACGGTCTATCGAGATCGTCCTATACCGCGTTTTTATGTGTTAGAAACGGTGGCTCGAATTCCCTATTTTTCCTATCTATCGGTGCTGCATTTCTATGAAACTCTGGGGTTTTGGCGACGGGCTGATTGGCTGAAGGTGCATTTTGCGGAGTCTTGGAATGAACTTCACCACCTGCTGATTATGGAAGCGTTGGGTGGAGATAAAAAGTGGATTGATCGGTTTCTCGCTCGCCATGTGGCGTTGCTGTACTACTGGATTGTTGTGGCGCTGTATGTGGTGTCACCCCGTTCCGCCTATCATTTCATGGAACTCGTCGAGCAGGAAGCCTTTCAGACCTACAATTCTTTTCTGCATGACCATGCCGAGGAACTCAAAGGTCAACCTGCGCCCCAGATAGCCGTTAGCTATTATCGCGATGGCGATCTCTACATGTTTGATGAGTTCCAGTCCGCTCGTGTTCCCGAAGAACGTCGTCCTGCCGTGGATAACCTATACGACGTGTTTGTCAATATTCGGGACGATGAAATGGAACATGTGAAAACCATGGTGGCCTGCCAGTCTCTAGAAGCGCAGGCTAACCTCAGCCCTCATAGTTCCACTCTGATTGCTGAATCTTAAAACTTTGACTCCTGTTGCTGCAATCTCCTCTGAATGAACAGCTTGGGGCGGCTGGTATGGGTCGCCCTTCCCTCTTTTGGAGATTGAGGCAAGGAACGATAGGTGCGATCGCAACCCTAGATACCCGTCATAACGGTAGTAAACATCATGAAGACCACCCAGAAAATAGATCCTTTACTATCCCTGATTGCAGTGCCACCCGGTTATTTGAACGTTATGGGGTATTGGGATGCATCGGAAGAGAATGGTCCAGGCTGTCGGGCGGTAGTGTGGTTACAAGGCTGTCATCGTCATTGTTCTGACTGTGCAAATCCACAATCTTGGTCCTTTGAACTCAATGAGTTGATATCGATTGATCGCATGTTTCGAACCATTGTTCGCAATCCTAAGAATGAGGGGGTGACCTTTGCCGGAGGAGAACCCTTTTGGCAAGCATCAGCTTTAGCTTTACTGGCAAAGCGTTTGAAAGCAGAAGGTTTGAATACGATGGCCTATACGGGATTTACCCTAGAGCGATTGCTAGCGCCCTACGCACCAGCAGGTTCGCAAGCGTTATTGGATCAGTTAGACCTAGTGGTAGATGCTTCGGTATGTAAAACCCCTGTAGGGTGTTTCTTATAGTGCTGGATTAATAAGAGACTGAGCCCCGTAGTTTGCTGAATGGATAAGACCTAAGGGCAGCACCATACCATTTAGTCATTGGCTAACTGATGGATTGAAGTCCATTCCTAGGTCTCCCCGCAATGTGGCAATTATCTCACCGGCAATTTCTTTATCATGCTTGGGGTTTTCTCTCATACAAACCATGCCGGACCGCAATCTCTGCAGATGGTCAAATATCTGTTCGACTGAACATCCTTGTGCAACCAACGACACAATCTGAGGGGCGTAGCTATCGTACTCGTCTGCCGGGGCAAATTCACCGGGGGCCAGGTCCATCGGGTCCCAACGTCGTAAGATCGCCTGCACGGCTTCAACGTTTGCCATCGCTTCCTTGGCCCATATTTTATTGTTACTGATTCTCATGCCATCACAGTTGGGTTAGTCTAAAGTTGCGTATTACCTACTAGTATTCCGTCAAAGATTTATTGATGGGTAAAGTCTGTGTAATTTGACCCTGGCATCTTGCGTCGTGAACCGCCAGTCAATCCATGTTCCCTTTTGGTTTCGGTGCTCATTCCAAGCCCTCACATGCTTTTGTAAGGTTGGAAAATCAGCAATGCGTTGATCTAAACATTGACGAGACAGGATACTTAATTCAATCTCAGCCATATTGAGCCAGCTTCCATGTTTGGGGGTGTAGAAAAATTCGAACCGAGATAAAAGTCTCCTGGCTTCTTCAGGTTCAAAAGCTTTGTAGAGTGAGGAGGGGGAGTGAATATTGAGATTGTCTTGAACCAGCGTGAGGGTGTGGGCCTCAGGGTAAAACACATCCACTAATTCTTTGAGTAGATGAGCATAGTCAATGGCAGTTCGTCGTTGAGTTACTTTCACATATCGCGTGCCTACTATTGGCTCACACAACATAAAGAGATTGGCTGTGCCCTTACGTTCATACTCATAGTCAACACGTTCGGGTTGACCACGTTGAGCCGCGATGGGTAGAGTGATTTCCTCAACCAATTGCTTGGTGGCTTCATCCAGACAAATCAAAGGATTCCTCAAGTCATAAGGACGCTCATAAACCGTTAAGAGCTCCTCCATTCGCCAGACAAATTCTGCATTCTGCTGTGGGGGGATGACCCAACAGGTCTTTCGCCAAGGCTGCAACTCGTTTTTTTTAGAGTTTGTCGGACACTCTCATGACTGAGGTGGTCGATGTAGCCTAATTCCACCATCTGGTCTGCGAGTAAGCGTAATGTCCAGCGAGCATGACCAACGGGGGGTTCACTGCAGCGTAAGGCAATCAGATGAGCTTCTTGTTCTCCTTGTATTTTTCGCTTTCGACCTGCCCCAGAACGTTGATTGATAGCAGCTTCAAGGCCTTCTTCCACAAATCGCATACGCACCCGCTCAATTGTGCGTATGCTGACACCTATCGCTTCATGAATTTCTCGATCACAGCAACCACCATGAGTTTGGTTAGTATCCGCTTTCAGAAGAATGCGGGCATGATTGATTTGCCGAGCACCTCGTTTTCCCGTGAACGTGAAATTCTTGAGATACTGTTGCTCTGGCTCACTCAGAGTGACGATGTACCGTTTACCCATGACGTTCTCCTAGAATGCGTCCATTTCATTCTAGAAAATATACCTGTCAGTCTTTTCTTGACTGAACACTAGACCTCTTGCACAATTCGGCTATCGATGTGGTAGATTGCAAAATAATCAAGTTAGATTGCGGCATAAATTGAGTAGGTAGCACATCGTGAAATGAATATTGCAAGAGGTCTACTGGAGAAAATCGTTGTATTATACTAGCCATCTTCGTTAGTGGTGAGCATGACGTCGCTAGGATTCAGCTCAAATGTTTCCAGGACCTTCTAACATAGAGTGTGCCAAAAAATCAATTGGTGATGCATTTAGGAGTTGCATTAGAGTATACCTACACAGTGATGTCAAACTCACTACGAGGCTTCAACTGTATTTAAGATGAAACTTATTTGCACTGAAGCGCTTATTTGCTACAGTCTTTAACCCTTGACATAAGGGCGGCGAATTCTAACTCGCATTCGCCCACACTTTGTAGTTTAATCGCAAATCCAAAAACAAAAAAAGCTCGCATCGTTGGAAGATGACCTTTAACGGCTTTATTACTAAAAGTGTATTTGCTTTCAATGTACCAACTCAAGGTTTTGGGCCAGCTATTCGGATCTCTCCAGTTTACTGTAGTACCAAATTTGTTCCAATCCTTATTACAACTCTCCCAAATTGCATGCTGGACAGTAAAACCAAATTTTCCCCCACTATATTTCATCCACAGGCGATCAATGTTGAGTAAATCCCTACAGGGAAATCGCCGAATAATTTTTTCGTCTAGAGTTTCACCCATTACTTCTTTCATACGCTCGGCAGTTTCCTGATCAGCAGCTTTCCAGTCTTTAGCTACTAACAGGTCGCGCAGCTTGGCGAGATATTTGCCCCTAAATCGTTCTGAACTTAGGTCATCCTGGCCATTCTCTTCTAGGCCTGACATGGTTTGCTTTTGCTGCTCAAGTGCCATTTGTTGTTCTAGTTCAGGCTCTTTTTGCTGGAACTGGGCTTCAGTTTCCGGCCTTTCTCGTTTCAGTTGTTCTTCTTGTTGCTCAATTGCTTGATGCTGATGCTCTGCTTTAGCACGCCGAAGTTCTAAATCTTGCTTTGGTTTTGCAATTTGACTTTCTTTAGCAGAATTAACTTCATTTTGAATCTTGGCAACATCTCCATCTGCTAGGCCTAAGATTTCTTGTTGCCAGTCTTTCATTTCTGTTAGCGTTGCCTCGCTGAGTGGATAATGCTTTTGAACTTCAGCTTCATACTCCTGGCGATAACGCTCCAGATTTTTGAGGCGGCGACGAGTAGGTTCTAACACGCTTGCAATAATCGCTTGACTGTGACCAACCGCAAGACCCAGCACTCTAGCGTGTTTATCTAAAATTTCTTGTGAGCGATGGCTATGGATTTCGCCTAGTTCATGGTTGATATAGTTTTCGACTAGCGTTCTAAACTTTGATTCGGCGTCAATTTTGACCTTGCTTAAGAAAATGTCATAGCCCTCGTCATTTGCCACGATGATGTCGGGTTTCATATTAGGCTTGACTGCTTGTACCTTTTTCTTGGCATAGTTGTGCAATTCTCGCACCGTTACGATGCCATCTTGGTCTTCATCTGCAGCACCTACCTCAATACCTTCTATAAGATATTGTGTATAAAGTGATAGCTCTGCATCTTCTTGTTGAAAGGATACCTGAGTGGATGATGACGAAGTCAGCACCACGCGCCCCTCTTTGCCTAGTTCACGCTCTAGCTCGACCTTGGCATTGCCCTTTCTCTGCCACCCTTCGGCAAACGCCCCGCTATAACAACAGTCAAGAATAATCACCTGTCGCTTTGCATGAGTATCATCTGATAAATTTTGGATGAAGCTGGCAGGTACTGACCGGGAACGATAGCGTATTTTAGATGTGTTCCGTGATGTGAGGTAGAGGCGGTTGTTATCATCAGTAATTCCATGACCTGAGAAGTAGAGCAGCACTAAATCTTGCTTAGACGATCGTGTAAACAGATCCTCGATGTTTTCGCGCATCTCAGCAAGATCAGGGTTGATCAGGACTTTAATATTGGCTGAGCTAAAACCGCCAAGGTCAGAATTTCCCAACACCTGCTTCATCGCTACTACATCCATTGGAGGAGCACTGAGGGCGTTTAACCCCTCACCATATTCACTAACCCCGATCAGTAGTGCGGATTTCTTAGACTCCGACATTTTACGCTCCACCCGCACTCATTTTGGCCAATAGAGAGTTGGCCACCTCCTCAAGCTGAGCCAATTCTAGTTGACTCCGGGCTTCGAATTCGACTTCCTGCTCACCAACCTTGACCTTCACTTTCATCGGTTGATCCGAAAAGCGATCTCCCATCCAGTTTATAAATGCTTTCAGGTTTGGCAAAGTAACCTCTGCAGTTAAAAAACCCACCAGTGTAGAAAAGCCTTTCTCTCCAAATTCAGATGCTTCCTTTTCAGTGCGTTCTGCATGCTCTACTTGATCGAGATCGCGTAGTTCAGACAGCACTCTCTTCGAGAAGAGTAGCCGCTCATGTTCCTCTAAATCAGGATTACTTTGACCAAAGGTAATTTGCATCGTGTTTTGCTTAGTCATGGATCTAGTCACCAAAAGCACATATAAAAATTGTTGGCATGCTTAATTACGATGTTACACCCGACATTCTGCCAGTTAAATAGTCAACTCAATAATTGAGGAAATTATGACTATTTGCCTAATTTTAACCCCTAAATAAAAGGGCAGCTTGTTTTATACCAATAAGCCCTGTGAATAGCTTTTGGAGATATATTCACCCAACTCCCCTCACTAGAAGATCGACAGCTTAGGAATGTCCTATCCTCAGGTAGACCAATCCGAATTTCAGTAAAATATCTAATTTCTTTGTTGAAAAGAATAGAAATAATTATTCCTAGTTTTCAATACCTATACTTTGTTCTATCGCGTGAATAGTTGGATTAGCGCGTAGTTTCTTATAAGCAGCAGATCAATAAATTTGGCATAAGCATTCTGCCCCCATCCCTCGAAGACCAACACTATACATAAAGGGACGTTCCCACATCCACTGACTGAGCTGTGCCAATAGTTTGAGATTCTCTGGGTAGTGTGATATTTCCAATGTATCAGGCTTTCGCGTTCAAGGAAGTGGATCGTCCAGCCCTGGGACTGAATGGGGGGGAAGATTTTGGCCTACACGAGTGTAAACTTCATCCCCTTCTACCGTCACATCAGAGCCTGCTGGAGCGGGGGGTGACCAGTTCTGTGCCTGGTCTGCTAGGCGTTTTTCCCAACGCATAATGGTGGTATGAGATTTACCAAAGGTACGACCTGCTGCACGGACCCCCATTCCTTCGGTGCGAGCTTTGATGGCATAGCTCACTACTGAACTAGCGGTGCGTAAGCGAGCCATTGGGGTACCCGTGCGTTCGTTGAAACGACGATTGCAATCCTTACACTGATATCGCTGGACTAATGTCCCATCTTGCAGGCTATCAAAGCCGCGCTTAAGGATCTTCTCGCTTGGACATCCATTGATCTACATCAGGGTGCGTCGGAAGCGTTATAGCTAGATCCTGGTAATAGACCAGTGCCCACGAAAAGAAATTCTTCTTTTTGCTCAACTGTTCTGAAGAGTCGAACCTCTGTGGCGATATTGTGAAGTAGTTCTTGAGTCACACTTTCTGATTCCTCATTCTAAAAGCACTTGAGACCTTAGCACGCTTGATCTCTCGTAAGAAAAGCCTGATTTGTATTACTTGCAAAAATTATTGATTACAATTTTTCATCTCTTCATGAGATGAGAGTTGACGAAATTCGAGCGTAATTTCTCCGATCTTAACGTTTTGGGTGTATTGGCTAGAAGGCAGAGAAAGTTGAGATCGCATCGCCTAACTTCTGCTTCACCTCATCCACCGGAATCGCCCCTAACTCACCTGACGCCCGCGTCCGAATATTGAGGCTATGGGCTTCGACTTCCTTATCCCCAATCACTGACATCACTGGGATTTTGGCTTTCTCCGCATTGCGAATTTTCTTGCCTAGGCGATCGCCACTTTGATCCACGGAGACTCGAATCCCCGCAGCCTGCAAATCCGTGGCTACCGCTTGGGCAAAGGGCATATGGTCATCATTCACCGTCAACAGCCGCACCTGTTCGGGGGCTAGCCATAGGGGAAAGACACCTGCATATTCCTCGATTAAGATACCAATCAGTCGTTCTAAAGATCCGAAGGGAGCCCGGTGAATCATAATCGGGCGCTGACGGTTACCGTCTTCTCCCATAAATTCCAGGTCAAAGCGCTCGGGTAGATTGTAGTCCACCTGTACCGTTCCCAACTGCCATTCCCGATCCAGGACATCTTGGAAAATAAAGTCCAGCTTCGGACCATAGAAAGCAGCTTCGCCAATACCTTCAAAATGCTCCATGCCCAAGGTTTCCACGGCTCGACGAATGGCATTCTGAGACTTTTCCCAAGCTTCATCAGAACCAATATATTTGTCTGAATCTGGATCACGGAAGCTGAGACGGGCTTTGAAATTCTTGAGCTGCAGCTTCTCAAAGACGGAGAGAATTAAATCCACCACCTTGAGAAATTCATCATCGAGCTGATCAGGCGTGACAAATAAATGGGAGTCATCGACGGTAAAGCCGCGGACTCGTGTGAGGCCCCCTAGCTCGCCGGATTGCTCATACCGATAAACGGTGCCAAATTCTGCCAGCCGCATGGGTAGGTCGCGATAAGACCGCAACTCACTCTTATAGATCTGGATATGAAACGGACAGTTCATCGGCTTCATCACAAAGCCTTGTTCAGAGCTGCGATCTGCATCGTTCTCACTCATCAGCGGGAACATATCTTCTTGGTATTTTTGCCAGTGCCCTGAAGTCTTAAACAGATCAACCCGAGCAATATGGGGCGTGGTCACCCCCAAATATCCTCGCTGGATTTGTTCCTGTTTGAGGAAGTCTTCGAGTTGCGATCGCAGCAAGGTTCCCTTAGGTGTCCATAAGGGCAATCCCGGTCCCACCAGATCGGAAAAGAGAAATAGTCCCAGCTCTTTCCCGAGCTTTCGGTGGTCACGACGGAGGGCTTCTTCCTTCCGCCGTTTATGTTCTGCTAACTGTTCAGGGGTTTCCCAAGCCGTGCCATAGATACGCTGTAATTGGGCTTTGGTTTCATCCCCTCGCCAATAGGCCCCCGCCACGCTTTCTAGGGCAATCGCTTTAGGATTCAAATCGGCAGTGGACTCCACATGGGGACCGGCACACAAATCCCACCACTGATCGCCAAGGTGATAGAGGGTAATCGGATCCTCTAGATCCTCCAGAATCTCCAGCTTATAAGGTTCTCCTAACGCTTTTATTCTTTTCTTCGCCTCTTCCCGACTCACCTCTTCCCGTTCTACGGGCAGCTTCTTTTTAATGATTTTGACCATCTCTTTTTTGATGGCTTTCAAATCTTTATCTGTAAAAGGAGTGGGGCTGTCAAAGTCATAATAAAAACCGGACTCAATCCACGGACCAATGGTAACTTGGGCATCGGGAAACAGCTTCTGAACAGCCATCGCCATCACATGAGAGGTGGTGTGGCGGATTTTCTTGAGTTGTTCGGATTCACTGGTCTTGGGTAAGTGAATCTTTTCAGGCTGTTGTTCAGGTTGCTGTTCAGCGGACATTATGGATCTATATGTTTGAGCTAATTTTACGGACTTGTCCCATCTTATCGAAACCTTTGAAGGAATCACCGATAAAGTTAGACTTGGCCTCAAACCTCAACTCTCAAGTTTAAATCTGTCCATTGGGTTGATTTGCCTCTTACTTCAACCTCTAAGGCCCCGTCTAAACACCAAATAGAAAAAAGTAACTAAATTTAATGATCACTCCTATGGATGACTCGTGATCAGATCTATCTAAGGAAGGAGCTCAGTTAATCACCAGCATTTTTTCTTTCAAGGCCAACCGTTTTCTCTGGACAGCCTTCTATGTCCCGTTGTTCAAATTAGCAATGCTGTTATGAAGGGCCAGAGCACGATATACCTGACAAGCTGCTTATGGATAACGCTGATAGGTTTACGCCAACCCGAAGGATCTTAAGGGATATCAATCCTATCGTTCAACAACATTGGTCCCTCATCCCTAGCCATTGAGATCAACTGTGCTCACATGTAGGGCCTTTAGAGGCTGGAATTTCCTTAAAGACTTAATTGTTTATTGTTCTTATATTTATAAATTAATACAGTAAATATATATATAATTATTATTTATTCAATTTTGGAGACTATAGATAATTTATTTTTCCTATGAGCTTATTTAATTCTTTTTTTTGAGATTTAAGGGCAATTTATTCTTCCTAAAGCACTACAAACTAGTCAATAATGCTTACAGGTGCTGAAACTCAAGGGAGATTCTAGAGAATGAAATTAGCCTACTGGATGTACGCTGGTCCAGCGCATATTGGCACGTTGAGAGTGGCCAGTTCTTTCAAAAATGTTCACGGCATTATGCATGCTCCCTTGGGGGATGACTACTTCAACGTCATGCGCTCCATGCTAGAACGAGAGCGGAATTTCACTCCCGTGACGGCCAGCGTTGTCGATCGTCATGTATTGGCTCGTGGATCCCAAGAGAAGGTAGTCGATAACATTACTCGCAAGGATGAAGAGGAAAATCCAGATTTGATTGTCCTCACCCCTACCTGTACCTCCAGTATTTTGCAAGAAGACCTAGAGAACTTTGTAGAGCGGGCCTCCCTTAGCACTCAAGGGGATGTCCTACTGGCTGATGTGAATCACTATCGGGTCAACGAGCTACAGGCTGCAGACCGTACCCTTGACCAAATTGTTCAGTTTTATATCCAAAAAGCCCGTAAGAATGGCGATTTACTGGAAGAAAAAACCGCTAAGCCTTCCGTTAATATCATTGGGGTTTCAACCCTAGGGTTCCATAACCAGCATGACTGCACCGAACTAAAGCGGCTCATGGCTGACTTAGGCATTGAAGTCAACGAAGTCATTCCTGAAGGGGCTTCAGTCCATAACCTCAAGCGTCTCCCTCAAGCCTGGTTTAACCTGATTCCCTATCGTGAGATTGGCCATATGTCCGCTCACTATCTGGAGAAAGAGTTTGGCATGCCTTTCGTCGATATCACACCCATGGGTGTGGTGGAAACAGCTCGTTGCATTCGCAAAATTCAAGAAGTACTGAATGCGCAAGGAGCAGATGTTAATTACGAAGAGTACATCGAAAACCAGACATTACATGTTTCCCAGGCGGCTTGGTTCTCTCGCTCCATCGACTGCCAAAACCTCACCGGTAAAAAAGCAGTTGTCTATGGCGATAACACCCATGCTGCAGCCATGACCAAAATCTTGGCACGGGAAATGGGCATTCATGTGGTTTGGGCCGGTACATACTGCAAATATGATCAAGAATGGTTCCGCAAAGAAGTCAGCGAGTATTGTGACGAAGTACTGATCAATGAAGATCATGGTGCTATCGGCGATGCCATCGCCCGAGTCGAACCCTCTGCTATCTTCGGCACACAAATGGAGCGTCACGTGGGTAAGCGGCTCAATATTCCTTGTGGGGTGATTGCAGCTCCTATCCATATCCAAGATTTCCCCATCGGCTACAAGCCTTTCCTGGGCTATGAAGGGACCAATCAGGTTGCTGATTTGGTTTACAACTCCTTTACCCTCGGCATGGAAGACCACTTGTTAGAAATCTTCGGTGGCCATGACACCAAAGAAGTGATCACGAAGGGAATCTCAGCTGATTCTGATTTGGGTTGGAGTGCTGATGGGCAAGCCGAACTCAACAAAATTCCTGGTTTTGTTCGCGGCAAAGTGAAGCGGAATACCGAGAAATTTGCTCGTGAACGGAATATTACTGAGATAACTGCTGAAGTTCTGTATGCAGCCAAAGAAGCGGTTGGTGCTTAACCTCAATCCGTTGATTTAAGGAAAATATGTCAAGGTTGTTCAAGTTGAGTCGGCCTTGGCATATTTTTTTGAGAG
The DNA here is from genome assembly GCF_000018105.1 of Acaryochloris marina MBIC11017. GTDB lineage: Bacteria > Cyanobacteriota > Cyanobacteriia > Thermosynechococcales > Thermosynechococcaceae > Acaryochloris > Acaryochloris marina. The sequence goes on along the minus strand of NC_009925.1, from coordinate 1,520,930 downwards.
ATAGTATTGGCGTAAGTGCAATTTTCTGGGGTAAAGAGAATAGCCAGTCGCCATTGTTAGGGGGGATGGCAATAAAAAACCCCCGTTTCAAAAAACAAGGGCTTAGAGGTTTGGTTTGGCAATCTATATTGTAGTTATCAGATCGCAAGACTGCATTTACGCAGTTCAAAACACTTTTTTACAATACTGTTGTTGATGTCTAATTCTGATTGTATCGCTTGCAGTCAAAGGGTTAGCGTTTTAGTTCTCGATGGGAGCATCCTTGCTATCCATCAGGATTAAAGTATTTGTGATGATGGATAACATTGATAAAGCAGCAAATCCAGCAATAGGAATTAGCATTTAATCATATCCCCCGAATATCGATTTTTATATATTTCTATGATCCCCAAATTAATTGGGAGTGTTCAGGTCAGAAATACGGAACTTTGAAATCAAATATTTTTAGTCTTCCGTATAATTACGCATTTTTTCTCTGACGCAGATCAATAATTCTAGGTTTTGGGAATTTTTGGGTTGATTAATTATGGATTTTTATCACCATTTTGAGTATAAAAACTTTTTGAAGCGAGGGGTGATTACGGTCCTGGGAACGATATTTCTCCTAATTTGCCTGGGACTGCCTTATTCAGAAGCAGTCGCAGTTCCTAGCAAACTTATGGATGAATTTGATGCCTTACCTGGGGAAACGAGTGTTTTGGTGCTTAGGGATAATGAAGCAGTCGCCTCCCTAAATGCTGAGAAACCCCTTGCGATCGCATCTGCGTTCAAGCTCCAAGTCTTAGCCAAACTCCAGCAGCAAATTAACGCAGGACAACATTCCTGGGATGAGGTGATTCAACTAAAACCCGAATGGAAAAGTATTCCTAGCGGTATCCTCCAAGACTGGCCCGATCAGGCACCGCTAACTCTACAAACCTTGGCCAGCCTGATGATTTCCGTCAGTGACAATACAGCGGCGGATATTCTAATCCAGGTTGTGGGGCGAGACACCCTAGCCACAGCCTCTCCCCGGAACCAGCCCTTCTTGACAACCCAAGAAGTCTTCACTCTCAAAAGCCCTGAGAATCAAGACTTGCTAGAGACCTATCGACAAAGTACTGCTCCCAAAGATCTACTCCCAAGCATCCATAAGGCCCCACTTCCACCTGTTGAGCTAGTGGATAGTGAACCCCTGGCCCCAGACATTGAATGGTTTTTCACCACCCAAGAACTCTGCCAACTGATTGCCCAGGTTGCCGACTTACCGCTGATGCACATCAATACTGGCATTATCAATGCTGATAACTGGCAACAGGTGGCCTTTAAAGGAGGCGCAGAACCGGGCGTCTTGAATCTAACCACAGCCCTCAAAGATGACTTGGGCAATAATTACTGTGTCTCTGCTACCTGGAATGATCAACAACAGCTGGAAGAGTATCGCTTTTTCAATTTATTTAGCGATACCCTTCAAAGCTTGGAATAGTCGATGACCTAGGAATCAGAATTCTCAGACCATGCTTGGGCGATCAGACGATTGAGCATTTCCCAGGCATCTTCCTTCGATTGTCCTGTATTAGAACGATGGCGCTTCCAGAATTCCTGCCACCAAGTGGGGGGTTCCTGCTTAGAACCGTCATACTCTGTAGGCCGTCCCGTATCGCCCTCGACCACTAAACTGCCCACATAGTCAGCATCATCATAAACCCGAGCGATTTGTTGGTTAATGTGCTTCATGTCTGCCTGAGAGACGGCCCCATTGCTGGTGGCTTTATAGAATTGGACCGTCACCCGAACCGGGAAACGCGGATCACGCTCAATCGCCAAGTTGTCAATTTCGGTAAAGGGACCTTCCACTTCACCATGACCAATCACTGCAGCCTCAACATTACTGCGTTGGGCTTTTGCCGTGGGGGCACTCGCACCGACTGCGCTATCCTCCATCGCTTCAGGTGTAAACAATGGCATGGGTGGCCGTTTCTGTTTGAGAGGGACTTGAATGAGCAGCACCATATTTAAGCCTCGGTCCTCCACCTCCTTAGAGCTACTGGCCGATGAAGAAGAAGACTGACCACTACTGACAAAATCGCTGGCCCGCTGCCCTGTCAAACTGGCCCGCTCACCATTTTGATTAAAGAATAACCGTTGTCCCCAAGTCTGACCTGCAGAAAAGGCATCGCGCTTATTATCAATCACCGTCATGCTGGTCCCTTCTCGGGTCGCCAGAATCGTGAGGACCGCAGGGTTATCTGCATAGGACTGGTAATTGAATAGCACCGGGTTGAATTCAGCCTTACCGCCCTTGGGTATGGGTAGGAAGCTGGCTTGAGCACTGACCAGTGCATGGGTATCGCGAGGAGCTAAGAGTGACTTTTGGCGGCCTGTCCAAGAATTGGGCTGATGCAGATACCGTCTTGGATCTTTCAGAATATCTTTGAGGGCCACTTTTCGTAGTTTAGCCCCTTTCTCATTGCCAACCTTCAGGAAAAACCGATCGAGGCGAACATCAGCGGTTTTATCCGAAAAGTTGGGATGTCTAATCACAGGCATGAGATGCAGGCGATTGGACCGAGTCTTTGGATCGCGATGTTGGACTTGAATCGTCATATCGCTAATGTTGGGACCAAAGGAGGAGTTTTTGTAGCGTCCCGTATCTTCCCAAGTAACGTTGAGGATATTTAAGCCAAACCGTTTGGCCAACCGTTGAGCTTTGGGATTGGTGACCATTTGCACCGTTTGGTCAATCACCCGTTGATAGCCATTATCGAAGAATGGGCGGCGGCGGGGTTCAACGACATCGCTGTTCTCCACCGGCGCAGATTCTGATTTGGGGGCAATGGGATTAAACGATTCTTCCTCGGCAATCAAGGTTGGCTTTGTCGCTAGGGCTGAAGACGTCAGCACCATAGATACCGCTAGGGTACTGAAGAGGGTTTGAATGACGGGCAATCGTTTAAACATATGAAAATCTCGACAACAAGGATGGCTTAGATGGATCTCCCGAATAGTGGATGAGTTCCAAGTAGAGCTGTTCATTCCGACTCTAGCCCAACTGCCCTTAGGTTTGACAGGGGTTGCAAATTTGGTAACAGCCTTTTTCTATTGTTCCGAAATATCAAAAATCGTAAGTTTTGGGACAAAAATAATGGCGAAGGCTGGCCGTGAATTAGAGTGATTTCAAGAACGATGAATGTGTCTAGAAATAGATATTGTGCAAAGCATTCATGTGTTTGATTGAAGTGAAGGAGTGCCACTTTATGATTCAGTTCAAGAAACCTAAATTTTGGCAATGGGGCGTTGCAATAGGCAGTTTGCTATGGGCCACTTCGGGATGCACGAGTCCTTTAATCAATGCCTCACCTCAAAATAAACCGATCAAAGTTGCCCAACTGTCTCGCCAACAAATTACCGACAAAGGTGACATTCGGATCGTTTATGTACAGCCGAGGGATGCGAACTTCAATGTTATCTATGCAGCTCTCCAAGATTCCCTGGAATTTTCTGTGCCCCAGGAATCAGATGGATTGATTGCCCAGCTCAATACCAAGTTTGCCTTACCCAGAGACATCACAGTTAGCTTTCAAGAATGTGGTGAAGCGAATGCGTTTTATGATCCTGAGCAAGTCAAAATCGAAATGTGTTACGAGCTGCTCAAGCAATATACCGACATTTTGGGTGAAGATAATCAGTCTTCTGAAGCCTATGCAGATGAGGTGATCTACTCCGCTCTGTTCACGTTTTTTCACGAACTGGGTCATGCCTTTGTGGACCAATACCAACTTCCCATTACCGGGCTAGAAGAGAATGTAGTGGATGAGTTTGCTGCGATGATGTTGTTAGAGCTGCAAGACGATGATGCAGTCATCGCTGGCATCGATCAGTTTGATGTGGATGCGGAAGAAGAAGAGCAGCTTCAAGAGCTGCCGTTTTGGACATCCCATGGTTTAGGGGCACAGCGTTTTTATACCGTTTCTTGCATTATTTATGGCAGTAATCCTGAGAAGTTTGCGAATTTTGTCACTAGCGGCGATCTCCCTCAGGAGCGGGCTGACTTATGTCCCATAGACTATCAGCGTCGTGAACGAAGCTGGAAATTTCTTCTGGCTCCTTACCGGAAGTGAACCTCACCTTGAACGAACGAATTTATCGCTACCATTTACTACCAGACGATTGAGCCATAGGTGCTTGGTTTAGAGATCCAAATGCCCATTACATCAAGGCTAGCCACTAGTTCAACGCTAGAGTAGACGTTATGGCAGACTCTATAAAAACCACTGGCTTCCTCGGCCGATCAATATCTGCATAAAGAGCTTTTTACATGTGTGGTGATAGTTTTGCTTTGCTAATCTTGGTGGGTGGTCTTTTGATGATCTCAAGTCTTCATCTCTGGCAAAAGTAGCTCACTCAGGTGTATCAACGATTGAGATTGATCTACCCATCTGTTTCCCTTTGAATCATGAATACTAACGACTATTTCCCTCAAAAAGTCGCTAAAAATTATGATGAAGACGTCGAGGCTTCCAACGCTGAATTAGTGAAACCTGTCGTTGATTTTCTGGCAAAACTTGCTGGATCTGGTAGGGCACTCGAATTTGGCGTTGGCACAGGTCGAATTGCTATACCACTGGAACAGTCAGGTGTTGAAGTTCATGGCATCGATCTCTCTGAAGCAATGCTCACTAAACTTACTGAAAAAACAGATCGCATTCCTGTGACTCAAGGTGACTTTGCGACTACATCTTGCAATGGAACGTTCTCCCTGGTCTATCTGGTTTTCAATACCATCATGAACCTGACAACCCAGGATGAACAAGTTAGATGTTTCCAAAACGCAGCCATACATCTCGAACCTGGCGGCAGTTTTGTGATTGAGGTTATGGTGCCTGCGCTTCAGTGCATCCCCTTTGGTGAAACCAAACATGTTTTTGAGTTTGGAGCGGATCATTGGGGCGTAGATGACTATGATGTCGTATCTCAATCCCTCAAGTCGCACCACATGCGAGTTCGAGATCGAGATACAGAACTGTCCTCAACGCCTTTTCGCTATGTTTGGCCATCAGAGCTGGATCTGATGGCGAGGCTGGCCCACTTAAAGTTAAAAGCAAGATGGGGCGGTTGGAACAATGAGCCTTTTACGAACACCAGTCGCTATCACGTATCCGTGTGGGAAAAGTCTCGCGATAGGAATTAGACATCGAGTTCAATCCAATGGCCCCAGCACCAGATATATCAACGCATTCATTTGTTAATGATATTCCCAACAGATCAGTGGTCATATCGCAACAACACTGATCTGAACACTAGGTTCATGATATAAATGCGAGGGCTGGTTCGCAGATGGTGTGTTACATCGAGCCCAGCCAGAAGCTTAGTGCAAACGTGGATTACCATGGCAGACTCCTTGAAACCGACTCCTTTACTAGAGCAACATCAGCAGCTCAATGCTCGGATGATGGGCTTTGGGGGTTGGAATATGCCTGTTCAATATGAAGGCATCACCGTTGAGCATCAAAGCGTCCGTCAAAAAGTGGGCATGTTTGATATCTCTCATATGGGTAAGTTCTTGCTCAAGGGAGATAACTTACGGCAGAAACTGCAGCCCTTAGTCCCCTCTGATCTCAGTCAGCTTGAACCGGGGCAAGCAAAGTACTCTGTCTTTTTGAATGAGCAAGCTGGGATTATTGATGATCTAATCTTTTACTTTGAGGGGATCTCAGACTCAGGAGCAGAAATTGGCAAGCTGATTGTCAATGCCTCGACTACGGCTAAGGACAAAGCCTGGTTATTAGAGAATGTTTCCGCTGAAGCGATTGGGTTTGAGGATGTTTCCGACTCCCATGTGCTAATTGCCGTGCAAGGACCCGATGCGATCTCAACTCTGCAGCGCTTTACCCCCACCGATCTCTCGGCCATTCGCAACTATCGCCATCAGTCTGGCACCATCCTGGAGCAACCCGCCTGGTTTGCCCGCACTGGGTACACTGGCGAAGACGGGTTTGAAGTCATGGTCGATCCAGAGACGGGTAAGAAACTCTGGCAGACCCTTTTGGAGGCTGGTGTTGCTCCCTGCGGTTTGGGAGCCCGCGATACCTTAAGACTAGAAGCCGCCATGGCTCTGTATGGTCAAGATATAAATGACACTACAACCCCCTACGAAGCTGGGTTGGGATGGTTGGTTAATCTAGATCAAGGTGAGTTTATTGGCCAAGACACCCTCAAGAAGCAGCAAGCAGAGGGACCGCCCCGTAAGTTAGTGGCTTTGGAAATGCAGGGGCGTCATATTGCTCGTCATGATTATCCCGTTTGGGTCAATGACCAAGAAGTGGGCATTGTCACCAGCGGCAGTTTTTCACCCACTTTGGGTAAATCGATTGCCCTCGCCTATGTCCCAACGGCTTATGCCAAATCCGGTACGGAAGTAGCGGTATTAATCCGCAAGAAGCCCCAACTGGCAACGGTTGTTAAAAAGCCCTTTTATCGACGACCTAAAGCGTGAGATTTAAGGCAAAATATGGTTTGGATGATTCTCCTGAAATCCTACTCAACTTCCTTATTGACTGAGGCACCCCATTATGAGTTTTGAATATCCCGACAATTTGAAATATATGGACTCCCATGAATATGTTCGTTTGGAGGGAGATGTTGCCACGGTTGGTATCACCGCATTTGCCATCGATCAGTTAGGGGATATTGTCTTTATTGAATTGCCAGAAGTGGGTGATGAATTATCCCAAGGGGAGACGATGGGAAATATCGAATCCGTCAAAGCCGTAGAAGATATTTATGCTCCGATTAATGGAACAGTATTGGAGTGCAATACCGCCATTGCCGATGCCCCTGAACAACTCGCAGAAGATCCCTACAATAACGGCTGGCTACTCAAGATTAAGGTGAGTGGGCCTGCCGCTTTAGACAAGGCCATGTCGGCGTCAGACTACCAGGCTAAGGTCGAAGGCTAACCCCGAATTATCTCATAAATCCCTGAGAAAACTTTACAATTTTTTACATCCAAAAAAGCTTATAAGGTTCAACAAATCGTTTGTCAAGCTATTTTCGCTTATCAAAACTTAAGATAAAGTTGAATTCTAATTTGTCTCCAGTTATACTCATTAAGCTTTTGTAACTTTGACTACACTGCGGTATAGCTTAAGGAGGTCTTGGGTTTGGCAAGAAGACGGAAACGCAAAAGTCGTCGTCGACAGGAAGGACGTCGAATTTTGGAAAATGTTCCTCAGTTCAGTATCGAGAGTGGTGAGGATAAGCCAGTAACGGCAGCCCGGAAGTATATTAAAACGGAAGGGGTTATTCCACCCGCTTTACTTCTCGTCAAACGCAACGAACACACGACTGATCGGTATTTTTGGGCCGAAAAAGGTTTGTTCGGTGCTCAATATGTCGAAGAGAATCATTTTCTATTCCCTAGCTTAAGGGTAGAAACGGAAGAATTGTCTCTTGCAAGGTGATAGTTCAAGCTCCTAATTTTTAATAAGGGTGAAGGTTAGCCTTCACCCTTTATTTTTGACTATTTGAGACCCTCATTAATGCAGGGACTCTCTGCAGGCAGTTAGAGATGGATATCGTTCAGGCGTAAATGTCTCTACTGCAATCGCTACAATATAGATCAGCACACCAAGGTTTAGTCATGTCACAAACGTTAGAACTTAATCCCGAAAACGTCGAAACAGTATTAGATGAGTTGCGCCCCTACCTAATGGCAGACGGTGGCAATGTTGAGTTGGTTGAAGTCGAAGGTCCTGTAGTGAAGCTACGTCTGCAAGGAGCCTGTGGATCTTGCCCCAGTTCTGCCATGACGTTAAAGATGGGGATTGAGCGTAAATTAAGAGACACCATTCCTGAAATTGCTGAGGTTGAGCAAGTCTTTTAAATCACCGCAAATTTGAAACGACCCGGGGCCTGTTACATTAACAGGCCCTTTTTGATGATTAAGAGGCTGGGCCAACGGCTTCAATGGCAGCTTCTAGTGCGATCGCAACATGAGTCCAGTGGGTTCCTCCCTGACAGAAGACAATATAAGGCTCTCGCAACGGCCCATCAGCAGAGAGTTCTGAGGTACTGCCATCTATAAAAGTCCCTCCTGCCATGACTAAATTACTTTCATAGCCCGGCATCGGGGCAGGCATCGGATCCAGATAAGACCCCACAGGTGAATATTGTTGAAAGGCCCGACAAAAGGCCACCAACTTTTCTTCAGATCCGAGCTTGACCGCCTGAATCACATCCCGACGCGGTGCTTCAGGCAAGGGATTGACGGGATAGCCTAGCTTCTGAAACACATGAGCTACTAGATGATTGCCCTTCATGGCTTCCCCCACCATTTGGGGGGCTAAAAATAAGCCTTGAAACATCAACCGGGTTTGATCCAAAGTCGCTCCTCCTGCTGAACCAATTCCCGGTGAGGTGAGTCGACAGGCTGCGGCTTCCACTAGATCACGACGTCCAGCAATGTACCCTCCGGCGGTAACAATGGTACCGCCAGGGTTTTTGATTAGGGAACCGGCAATCAAATCGGCCCCAACAGATGGAGGTTCGCGGTCTTCAATAAATTCCCCGTAGCAATTATCGACAAAGCAAATGGTATTGGGGTTTTGGGCTTTTATCCGGTCCACAATTTTGCCAATTTCTTCAATACTCAGGCTGGGCCGCCAGCTATAGCCACAAGATCGCTGAATCAAGACGAGACGGGTTTGGGGTTGAATGCTAGTTTCTAGAGCCTGCCAATCGATGGTTCCGGCAGGGGTTAACTCCAGTTGCCGATACGCTACCCCAAAATCTTTAAGGGATCCTTGGCCTTTGCCTCGAATGCCAATCACTTCTTCTAAGGTGTCGTAGGGTGCCCCGGCTACGGATAGCATTTGGTCTCCGGGACGCAATACGCCAAATAGAGCCGCTGCGATCGCATGGGTGCCGGATACAAATTGGACCCGCACCAGAGCCGCTTCTGCGCCCATAACGTCGGCAAACACCTGATCTAGGACTTGCCGCCCTAAATCGTCATGACCGTAACCCGATACACTAGCAAAATGATGGGGACCTAAGCGGTAATTATGAAAAGATTTTAATATTTGTGTTAAGTTTTTCTTGACTTGAGTGTCAATCTTAGAAAAGATGAGAGACATTGCCTGTTCGGCTGCCTCTAGCTGTGTAAGGGGTTTCATAGAGCAACTTTTTCTTTACAACGTACAGCCACTAAAGGTTTGATTTTTTATCGTTGTGGACGTACAGAGCTTAGGCGGAGATTAGGCAAGTATAAGAATCCTGGATAAGGTTTACCCTTGTTTTCTTGTCGAAACATTCATTTATAAAGAGACTAAATGACTATCGCAACACCGCCATCACAGCTTAAGCGTGATTGGACCTTTATTGTGGTCCTAATTGCTATCCATATTGGAGCATTGTTTGCCTTCGTACCCAGCAACTTTAGCTGGGCAGCCGTGGGCTTTGCCGTCTTTTTTCACTGGGTTACCGGTGGACTTGGTATCACCCTGGGTTGGCATCGGATGCTCACCCACCGCAGTTTCAAAACCCCCAAGTGGTTGGAGTATTTTCTCGTCTTTTGCGGATCCTTAGCCTGTGAGGGCGGCGTGATTTGGTGGGTTGGCTTGCATCGCAATCACCATATGCATTCTGATACGGATCTGGATCAGCATAATTCCCGTAATGGCTTCTGGTGGAGTCATATGGGCTGGATGATTCATGAAATCCCAGCGGAAGCAGACATTGACAAACTGACGAAAGATATCAATACCGATCCCTTTTATCGGTTTTTGGATGACTACTTCTTCCCCATGCAAATTGTGTTTGGGGTATTGCTGTACTTCATTGGCGGCTGGCCTCTAGTGGTTTGGGGTATTTTTGTCCGCTTGGTGTTGGTGTATCACTGCACTTGGTTTGTAAATAGCGCCACCCATAAGTTTGGCTATAAAACCTATGAGTCTGATGATCAATCCACCAACTGCTGGTGGGTTGCCCTACTCACCTATGGTGAAGGCTGGCATAATAATCACCATGCTTTTCCTCAATCGGCTCGCCATGGCTTGCAATGGTGGGAAATTGACACCACTTGGATGATGGTGCAGTTACTCCAATCTCTGGGCTTAGCAGATAAAGTCCGCCTGCCGAATGCTCAACAGCTAGCATCCAATGATGGTACCTAGCCCCCATCACCTCCCATAATTTTTTTAATGAAACCCTGCCTGCTGGTGGGGTTTCATGGCTTGAGGGACAGGAAGCAACACGATAAGCTGAAAACAGACGTTTGTTAGGGGTCGGGAAGCATGAAAGCTCAAGTCTTTCGCGGGGTTAATCAACTCAGCTACGAAGAGATACCAAAGCCTGAAGTGGGTGCAGATGAGGTGCTCGTCCAAGTCAAAGTAGTCGGTCTTTGTCAATCCGACATTAAAAAAATCCGCTATCCCCTCTACGAGCCACCCCGGATATTTGGCCACGAAACGGCAGGCGAGATTGCCGCTGTGGGTTCTGAGGTTAAAGGCTGGCAGGTGGGGCAACGGGTGGTTGTGCTGCACCATATTCCCTGTATGCACTGCGACTACTGTCTGAATGATAACTTCTCCATGTGTGAGGTGTATAAAAACATCACCACCACGGCAGGATTTAGCCCGAGCGGCGGCGGCTTTGCCGAATATGTAAAGGTTCCGGGCCATATCGTTACCCGAGGCGGATTAATTGCTATTCCCGAAGATATTTCTTTTGAGCAAGCGAGCTTTGTTGAACCCACCAACTGCTGTTTGAAGGCCGTCACCAAAGCCGATATCAAACCGGGACAAACGGTCCTGATCACGGGGGCTGGCCCCATTGGCCTGATGTTCGTGATGCTCGTCAACTATGTGGGCGGTCGTGCCATCGCCACGGATCTCTTACCCACGCGAATTGAAAAAGCGAAGCAGGTGGGAGCGACGGCGGCCTTTGACGCTCGCGATCCCGATCTAGCCTCCAAAATTCAAGATTTGACCAATGGTATGGGGGTGGATGTCAGCTTACTAGCCGTGCCCAGCGATAAAGCCTTTTTCCAAGCCCTCGACTGTACCCGCAAAGGCGGTAAGATTCTGTTCTTTGCTGAGTTCCCCGATGAAGTCGAAATTCCTATTAATCCCAATGTCTTGTATCGTCGCGAAATCGATTTGATTGGCAGCTATAGCTCTTCTTTTCGATTACAGAAACAGTCGGCGGACATTATTTTCAACAAGCGAATTGATGTCGATGCCTTAGTCAGCGATCGCTATCCGCTTCAAGACTTAGCGAATGCGGTCGAGCAGGCGGTTTCTCCCGGACCTGAGACCTACAAGATTTTAATTTATCCCTAAGAAGCATTTAATTGGAGCAAAGGGACCACCAAGCGATACGATCAGGATTGCTGAATCACGTTGCTCCCTTCTATGCCTGCTGTTCATATTATTGGTCTTGGTCGCTCCGGTATCGCGGCTGCTCGTCTGCTGCGCCGTGAGGGGTGGCAAGTTTCGGTGGGTGATGCAGGTCATTCAGAAGGGTTAGTGGCGACGCAGAAAACCTTGGCGGCAGAAGGCATCCCCGTCCATTTAAATCTGAAATTTTCCCTCTCAGCCTTGGCTGAACTCAGTCTGGACCGTCCTGATCGGATTGTGGTCAGTCCTGGAGTGCCGTGGCAGTTGCCTGCATTAGAAGAGGCACGATCTCAAGGCATTGAGACCTTTGGTGAACTTGAACTGGCCTGGCGATCCCTCAAGCAATATCCTTGGGTCGGGATTACGGGCACTAACGGCAAAACCACCACGACTGCCATTGTCGAAGCCATCTTTAAGGCGGCAGGGTTACGGGCACCCGCCTGCGGCAATATTGGCTATAGCGCCTGTGAATTGGCCTTAGCAGGAGATCCTCTGGATTGGGTGATTGCGGAGGTGAGCAGCTACCAAATTGAATCCTCCCCCACCCTAGCCCCTACCATTGGCGTCTGGACGACCTTCTCTCCCGACCACTTGGAGCGTCATGGCACTGTTGAGTGCTATCGCGAAATTAAGGCCCTACTTCTCAATCAGTCCAAACAGAAGATTCTCAATGGTGATGATCAGGGCTTGATCAAAGGATTGCCTTGGCGATGGGCTGATGCCTATTGGACGAGTAGCCATGGCCCCAGCTTGCCGGATGCCTGTAATGGTCAACGCTGTCCAGTGCCCAATATTTTTATTGAAGAGGGATGGGTGAAGGTGGAAGGAGAACCCATTGTGCAGGTATCCTCCATGCGGATGTTGGGGGTTCATAACCAGCAGAATCTTTTACTGGCAGTGGCTGTGGCTCATTTGGCGGGGATTGGGAAGGATGCGATCGCAACTGCCGTATCCACGTTCCCCGGTGTGGCCCATCGCCTGGAACATATCTGCACCTGGCAGGGCGTAGATTTTATTAATGACAGCAAGGCCACGAACTATGAAGCAGCCCAAACGGGATTAGCTGCAGTCAATAGTCCTGCCATTCTGATTGCAGGTGGGGAAGCCAAAGTGGGTGACGATCAGGCATGGCTGCAAACCATTCAGGCTCAAGCAGCCAAGGTGCTGTTGATTGGTAGTGCTGCCGGTGCCTTTAGCCAGCGCCTTAAGGCGATTGGGTATGACGATTACGAAATCGTGGACACAATGAACAAAGCGGTGACTAGAGCCGCTGAATTGGCCCCTTCTCTGCAAGCTAAAAGTGTGCTCTTATCACCTGCCTGTGCTAGCTTTGACCAATATCAAAACTTTGAGAGACGAGGCGATCATTTTCGGCAACTATGCCAGGATCTCTCGCAATAATTTCTGAAGGCAAAACGAGCTACCAAACTATTTCGTGTTGAGAATCAACTTTGTAACTGTGGGTATCCGACGATAACTTGCGATCAGTTTTCTATGAACAGGAACAATGGGCTTTCTCGGATGCTCTTAACGCGGACTGCTGATCTGCTTGAAACGATGCAAAGTGAGCGTGGCACCTTCAATCACATGGCAGCACGTTATGCAGGCAACGCATCTCGAATCCTCCAAATGGATGATTTAGCTGAGCGATTCTTACAGATTGGAGTAGAACACCACGCAAATACGAAGATTCCACGTATTGGTTATGTTCCAGTTGCCGCTAAACAGCTTGATGATCTGAAAAAGATTGACCAGAAACATCCCATTTTCTCAGATGATTACATAATCTCGGTTATCAACGCATCGGAGAAACATCTGTTGCCCTGCCTTTCTGGGAACTACCCAACAGCGTTTTCTCACGCTACAAATCAACTACAAATTGAAGAAATCATTCTTATGCAAGCGATTTGCGGTGACACACACCTTGCACTTCAATCTATTTCACGTCTTTCTAATACTCAAAGCCAAGCCAATGTGAACTTTGTAGTTGCAATTGAACTCTTTCGCCATGGAAAACTCGACCAGGCACACGAGATTTATAATTCTCTGAGTGAAGATACTCTAGATATCTGGCGAGCATCGCAAATGGCCCTTGGTATTGCCAACCGGGTGCCTTGGGCAGCGTACCCCTTTCATGACTTTTAGCTATCGGCAGATAACGATGCGATGATCTACAGTCTTAGATCAGTCAGCATCGAAATTGATAAATACATCATGGATCGTGAGTTACTGTTTGATTGCTCTAGAAATCTAAAAAATCCTGAGCAATGGCGAGCTACTTTGGCAACATTGAGACAAGAGCTTTCTGAATTTCTGGAATGCCCACTAGTTACCACAAGTAGCTTCATAGAAAATCAACATCTAGATTGCGCATCTTATGAAGTTTCCCTAGATGTCATTGCTCAAGTGAATAATTCTACTAATTTGCAATATGGAGGAGTTATCTGTTTGTTGATTAATTATGACGAGGCTGTCTACATAGATGCATTTTTTCTGCCATTTGTTCACCAAAGGAGAATTTTCTCATATGAGAATAAATTAGATGTGCTTAGTGTAAATTACGCTATTGATGATGGTTGGAATAATCCAAGATGGGATATTGATGCGTATGGGGAGTGGGAATCCTATTTAAATATGGATAGATGGCTCTAATGATTCATGGCCTAGCTAGCTTTATGATTGCTGCGCTTAGGAATTCATGGTTTAGCCATTGACCTGAAAATTGATAAATACGCCAGAATATCCTTTTTATCCCTCTCGTACCGATGAGTAACCTTTATGTGTAAGGAGTTGTGACATGGCAATGTTCGTACACCTTGCCCCTGAGAAGGACATCGCATCGATTAAGCGGACCGGCATCAAACCGTGTCGAAATACGGATGAGTATCCCGGCGGTGTCTTTGCTATGCCCATGACACCAGAGTTTTACATTTCCCATCAATGGCTACGTGAGCTAAAACGGTGCGGGCAGCGCACAATTTCAGGTGTTTACTTTCGGATTCCTGATGATGAATTAGTGCTCGTTGGTCACTACAATCAGCGCCATATTGAAGTGGCTGCTGATTCAGCAATCGACATCATCATGCACGCAGAGAATTCGGAAGGATATCAGGTTTATATCCCTCGCAAAATTGAAAAGAACGAGATTCATCGGGTAAAGTCACTGCCGCAAGTTGTGGGTTGGCGGTATCAGCCAGATTCTCACAAGCAATGGTACTGCGGTTGTCTTGTGTGTGTGCCAGTGGGCTCAATCAAAGGAAAACGGAAGCGTGATGCGTGGGAATTATCCCAATCCTGATCTCAAAACAGTTGGATTACCAGACGTTACACTCGACTGCCAACTCGTTTTTCCTAATGGTACGAACATGCGACGGTAGTTGATATTGAAACATTAGACAGCAAGGTCAAGCATCATCACAAGATGGAACTTCCCGATCTAATTCGCCTCAATCAACTCGTTCGCGGGACGATCGACTTTGTCGGTTTTGAACGTTGGTTTAAAGAAGTTTCAGCTAGCGAACAACGCACCCTCATCCACACACTTTCAGAACTCGCTCACCAAGCTGGTATCGATGATGACGTATTCATGACCGCCGTTACCCATGCCGAATTGTCGGACGATGATCCAACGGTCAAACACATCCAATCAATGCGACGGGATGACGGAATGACAGCCTTTCGAATCTATCAATGGATTGAGTCCATTTCGGAAACAGAGTTGCACCAGCATTTACGATTCTTTGTGTCGCTCTTTGGAACTGCGGAAGGTCGCATCTTCAGCGACGAACGAGAAGAAAGTTGTAATCATTGGTGGCATCGAGACTTGCTTGACGATCGTGTTGTTCAAGATCTTTTAAGTGATCCTCAGTTCTACAGGACCTCTATGAAGGACGATGCCCGAATCAAAAATTCTGACTAACAACCCCTTAAACCGAAACTATGGAACGTGAAGGTTTTGAAATTTACCTTATTCGCCGAGTTCCGTTCACTTGGAAAGAAGGCATCAAAACAACCAAGAAAAAAATTTTTTCTATGAAAATTGCATCTATGGCCAATGTTGAAGTTCCGGCAATTCTTGCATTAGAGTCTATGGGATTCACCCTTGCTTCGCAAATCGTGAACGCCAATCAAGAGATGGTCTGGACAGCCTCTGGCAGAGGTAACGACTATGTTGCAGAGGATCCGCTTTCACTACTTGGCCTTGTCAAACTTCATGAGGTTAGAGGTGACAATTGGAAGGCATCCGACGATGAAATCGATAAGTACCTTCCCATGCTAGAGGGAGATGTCTAAAAAATTACGCTACAGTCCATGGCTGTAAGACTTGTGGTTGTTGTTCATCGTGGTTCAGTGAGTCGGGACGTTAGACGAATTCTATGATTAAACCTGTGCACATTCGATCCGCAATTCTCCACGATGCCGAGCAATTACTGGCAATACGTTGGAATGCCATCATGAGTCTTGCCGATGATTTTGGGTATGCCGCAACGCATCGATGGGCAAAATCTGCGAAACCTGATCGCGCCACACGAGCGATTACCCAAAATAGTGTTTGGGTGGTAGAGGTAGCGTCGAGTGTTATGGGTTGGGTCGAGGTAAAAGAAGACAAGATTATGGGTCTCTACGTGGACTCCTCGGTTTTTGGCTCAGGTATAGGCTCGTCTCTCATGGCGTTTGCAGAGACCGAGATTCAAAGAACGGGAAGATCTTCAGCACATCTCGACGCTAGTCCGAATGCCGTGTCCTTCTATTCCAGGTTGGGGTACGTAGTTTTAGGAAATCCCAATCCAGACAGCTCCATTCCAATGGTGAAACAATTTGGCAATGATGCCTAACCTGGATTATTCACGAGGTATTTGAGTGCCATAGAGAAAAGAGCTTGAACCATAGTAGACTCAAGCTCTCCAAGAAATTTGTAGCTTTATTGTGCCATGACACCGTGTGACAGTGATGTAACCCTCGACTTTTATCAAGACCATCCGTTATGTGTTCAATTTTCAGACCTTGACTTGAGTTCAGATGTTGGCATTCTACTCGCTGCTCAAGCCGAGTCACGAATCCACATTTGCCAAGATATCGCAGACTGTATTGAAGAATGGCGAGATCCTGACAAACTCACCCATTCCCTACCTCAGTTAGTGGCTCAACGGGTATACCAACTCATCGGAGGCTACGAGGATGCCAATGATAGCGATAGTTTACGGCATGACCCCATCTTCAAAATCGCCTGCGAGTACTTGCCTATTCCAGAGTCCAACGTATTGGCGAGTCAACTGACTATCAGTCGTCTAGAGAATCAGGTCACAACTGACCAGACTGCAGCAATGCGTCGTCAATTTATTGACCGGTTCATTGCCAGCTATCCTCACCCGCCATCGACTATCGTTTTAGACATTGATGGTTGGGATGACCCGACTCATGGTGACCAGGAAGGGAGTGCGTTTCATGGCTACTATGGTCAGCATATGTATTTCCCCGTGTTAATCAATGAAGCTCAGAGTGGGTTTCCCTTGGTATGCCAACTGCGTCGAGGCAACTCTCATCCTGGTAAAGCAGTGGCCGGGATTCTGCGTTGGCTGTTTTGGCGTCTCAAACGAGCCTGGCCTGGTGTGACCATTGTTCTACGGGCTGATGCTGGATTCTCACTGCCTGAAATTCTGAGGGTCTGTGAGCGTTCTGGCATTCACTATGCCATTGGCTTTAGCTCGAATGCTGTGCTGAAGCGGAAAATCTCTAATGTACTAGAGCAGGCCCGACTCCAGTATTGTCGAACCCAACAAAAGGCTCGATTGTTTGATGATGTCTACTACGCAGCTGCCACCTGGGACTATCCTCGACGTCTGGTGATGAAGGCTGAATATCTTCCCAAAGGGGCCAATCCTCGGTTTGTCCTGACCGATATGATGCTCAGTCCACAGCAGCTCTACGATACGTTTTATGTTCAGCGTGGTGGGGATAGTGAGCATCCCATTAAAGAACTCAAACGAGGCATTCAAGCAGACCGACTCAGTTGTCACCGGTTTACGGCGAATCAATTTCGTCTGCTGTTAGCGCAGGCAGCGTATTTGCTAATGATTACGTTACGATAGGCTGCCCAGGGAACGGAGTTAGCGACGGCTCAAGTGGAACGCCTACGATGTGCCCTGATTAAAGGGGCTGCTCGGGTCAGAGTGTCTGTTCGACGGGTCCTTGTAGAGCTTGCAACATTTTGTCCCTTTGAAAAAGAGATTCGCTTAATTGCTCAACGTTTATGTGACCCAATGCCACTCACTTTAGACTCGCATCCCATAGGGGCATGAATAATCCAGGCTAAAAATGGCCTCAATTCTCTTGACTATTGCCTGCCAAATCGTCGGCCATGAGTCAGGCTCAATTGTGTTGCTCAATTACCAAGGGTAAAGAGATTGAAATATTTATGACGAAGCTATGACCCTTGCTTAGCCGATGTTTTTGAGGTTTTACCTTAAGGATGGGTAGTTTAATTGCCCATCAGCATATGGCTTAGTCAGTGAGACATTATGGTTTATCAACTGTGGGTTAGTTATTCCCCTCTCTTGCATCCTCTATTTGTGGGAATTGGCTTTTGTTTAGCTTGGGGGATTATAGGGCTAATACTTTGGAATATTGGATCTGCGATCGCATACAGTATCCGAGTCTCAAATCGGATGCATCAAATCCCTTGTAGTAACTGCCAATATTTCACAAACGATTATCATCTTAAATGCTCGGTCCATCCTGATATTGCTTTATCAGAGAAGGCGATTGATTGTAGAGACTTTGCAGCACCGCCTACTTTGACATTAGACATCCAAGATATATAGGTACATGGCAAATATGGATGGCAATATAATCGTTTCTTGGCCACACGAGTCTGCTCCAAACTGGACTCAGGATGTTTGGATTCAGCTCAAGTCTGCTATCCCTATCCTTAAACAATATGGCTTCTCACATACTGCCGTGACCTCAGGCACTTTTCTGCTGTGGCAAGGGAACCAACAGAGCGCTGAAGCCCTTGCCGAGGTACTGCAGCACTCCCATCCTCTTCTTAATGTTGAATTTGAGCTTGAATAGCCATTGAGCTTCTCAATATCTCAGATCAAATAGTTTACAGAATGGTGTTGTCACTTTCAGGCCAGCGCAGAAGAGCCTAAATCGGGGGGCACATCCTGCCAGCGACCAGGACCAACGGCCCGGAGCGCTTCAGACAACGCGATATCTTCTGTATATAAAGCCTTGCCTACAATGGCGCCCGTCACCCCGATAGCTTCCAATGCCAGCAAGTTTAGTAGATCTGTAATTGAGCTGACGCCACCGGAAGCAATCACCGGAATCGTAATCGCCTCAGCCATTTCTCGTAGCATCGGAATATTAGGACCTTGCAATGTACCATCCCGCTGAATATCCGTGTAAATAATCGCCGCTGCACCCGCCGTCACCATGCGTTTGGCTAAGTCTACCGCCAGAATCTCAGAGGTTTCTAACCAGCCTCGGGTGGCTACTCTGCCTTCCCTTGCATCAATCCCCACCACAATCTGATCGGGAAATTCCTGGCATAGTTCCTGCACCAGATCGGGGTTTTCGATGGCTACCGTACCTAAAATACCTCTTCTTACACCTAAATTTAGAAGTTGGGTAACGCGGTTGCGATCTCGCAAGCCACCCCCCACTTGCACCGGAATCTCTAAAGCCTCCACCACCGCAGCAATGGTGTCTAAATTCACGGGCTGGCCTGTTTTAGCACCATCTAAATCCACCAAATGCAGCCATTGGGCACCCTGAGCCTCCCATGCCTTGGCAACTTCAACAGGGTTTTCAGAAAAAACCTGGGATTGGTCATAGTCCCCTTGATATAGACGAACGCATCGTCCCTCTAACAAGTCAATAGCAGGGATAACATCCATAAACCGTTTACCTTTCAGTTGCCAAATTTTCGTGAATCACTCTGTATCGGTCCAGGCCCCATGCCATTTCAAATCCTGAACGGCTGGCTTCAGCTGGGCCTCGGATATAGTGCTACAAAGCCGATGAACCGATTTCGTTCCTTTCTATTGAAGCAGGTTTGAGAGCGTTTTCGCCTACTCCATACAAGATCAACGCCCAGCCAAAATCCTATTCCATTCCCGATGGGTTCGACCTAAAACTATAGATCTCTTAGACTTCAGGAACTCCAGGATCACATTTTGGTCATGGTAATTGGGTATTCTTAAGATTGGAAAGGTATAGAGCCTAGCGTTATGAGTTCAACAACATCACAGACCAGCAATTGGTGGAATTATGTATTAGGAAGTTGTGCGGTTGTGCTGTTGAGCGCATTACCTTCTGGGGCTGCAGAACAGGTGGTCTTCAAATATGGTCCCATCGCTCGCTCGGTTCCGGTTAGTTCTCTACGTCAATTGGCGGATACAGGTCGTGCCCCTGCTGATCTAAAAGTGTATTTAGAGTTAGCGGAACAAGAGCCAGAAAAAGTGAGCGACATTCTCACTCGCCCCTTTGCCGTCAGTTCTACTCAGCTCGATCAGTTACTTAATACCCCCTTCGGCGATGCCATGCTCGATGAAGCCGGGGAAATCATGTCCCCCCCTTCTAAACGAGCTAGTCGTCAGGCCATTCGCTCTGCCCTGGTTTTAGACGCTAGCCGAGATGGCAAAATTACCATCCTAGATACCCTTGAAAGCTATCCCACCAGCACCGTGGAAGTAGATGGTGAGCGGTTGTTGGAAGCCTATCAAAAATATGGCCCTATCATTGCCAAGGGCAAGCAATTTGCCCCGGCCATCGGAGCCGCTAGCCCCTTGCTAAAAGAAGCCGCTCCTCTCTTAGAAGATGCAGGTCCCCTCTTAAAAGAAGCGGGTCCGATCTTAAGACAAGCTCAACCCTATATTCAGCAATCTGGAATCCTCGATATTCTCTCAGATACCATTCGCTCTTTCATGGAATAGAACCGACTATAGGAAAGCACTCCATAATTAGTTTTTCTAAACGGTAATGATTGGATTGTGCATCAACAAAGTGTGGGATAGGAAGCTAAGTCTTGCCATCTCCAAGGACGCTCCGTCAATCCAGCTCGTTGGGCAGCCGTGTTCTTGAATCGAGAGTGGCACCAAATCCAGTTGAAATAGCTCAGCACCAATCTTAAAGTCATCGCACTCTGTTGCCAGACTTTGCCAAATTTATTCTGTCGTCGATGCCAACGCCCGGTCTGCTGACGCACGATGCCATTGGTCCGCTCTAAGCGTTGGGTCAGGGCTTTACTCACTTCATGGACGACCTCATCGGGTAATTGTCGTGCGTACCCTTCCCAACCATCCGTTTGCCAATGATGACAGGCGGTTTTGCCCTCAGTATTTTCAATCAATTCTTGAGCTAGCTCGTCGGTATGTTTGCCAATACGGCCACTGAGCACGAGACCACTCTCTTTCGCAAGACTCAATGCTATCCAGCAGTCGCCTACCCTCAACTCCTTCGGCTCACAGTGCTTTTGCTTTTTTTGACAAAGGACCACAACTCATCTGCATTAATGACGTCGGTCGCAACGGCCTGAACTTCCCCATTGTGAATCATTTGGGATTTATGACTCGCTGAACGAACCACACTCACACAAGTGTTATACGCTACACCCGTGATGCGAGAGAGTCCTCGTAGACTACTCCCTTCAACATGAGCTTGAAGGATGGTCTGGATCGTTTCAGGAGAGATCTGACGGCGATAACACAGGGTGTCAAAGGTCTCACTAAAGGTCTGTTGACAGTGGGGGCAACGGTAACGTTGACTGCCTTTGCTGGTCTTGCCATGTTTGTGGGTTTTAGGATGACCACATAGAGGACATTGCATGAGGAAATAAAACAACTCGACTCCCTATCGGTTTAACAAACCCACACTTCTTTGATGCACGACCAATGATTGGCATTTGTGGTCCTCATGCTTGTTTTGGCTTGGCTGGAGGCCTGCGGGAGTAGGGACTCTACCCAACACCTGCACCGAAATATGTCAGAATGTGAACAACGATCTGCCGAGTGAGCGACATCATTGCTAGCAGTACACCTATTGATTGATCGTGTTCGATTTTTAGGTGTGCACTCAACCTTGGTTTGCCCTCATAAAATTTACTAACTCTTTCTAAGGGTCTATTCAGATCTGCTGTCTATAATCTGTTTGACAAGAGCGAGGGATATGCATGGTGCTTTCTAAAGGGTTCGAGGTAGAACTGTATACTGGGAAACCCTCAGGTGAGATTGTTGGCCTGTCCGACCGAATTGTTGCCGATTTAGATGGGTTTGTTCGAGAACCTGACAGTCGTAATGTCGAATATACGACTGCCCCAGCCCATCATTATGATCCTCTGCTTTGTGATCTGCTCAAACCTCGTCTCCAGCTTCGCGAATATGTGCGAACCCTGGGAGACTACACCCTGATTCCAGGCAGTACCCTGGCCCTGTCAGATCATCAGCATTTTTATCGGTCTGATCCCAAGAATCCATACCATTCCTATATTGAGCAGACCTACGGTACGAGTGTTGTGACGGCCAGTATTCATATCAATATTGGTATTCCTGACATTGAGCAGCTCTTCCAGGCATGTCGCCTAGTTCGGATGGAAGCCCCACTATTTTTGGCCTTAAGTGCCTCTTCTCCCTTTTTAGGGGAGCAGGTGACGGGCCATCATTCGTCTCGTTGGGCAGTCTTCCCCAAAACCCCAGCCCAGGTGCCCCTGTTTACCAGTCATCAGCATTTTATTGATTGGACCGAGTCACAGCTCTTACAGGGCACGATGCAAAATGTGCGCCACTTGTGGAGTTCGGTTCGCCCCAACGGCAATCGTCGTCCCTATGATTTGAATCGCTTGGAGTTGAGAATTTGCGATCTCGTCACTCATCCCATCCATTTATTAGCGATTACGGCGTTGCTAGAAGCCCGAATCCTCCAGCTGCTCGATGATCCCCAGCTTGATCCTTTGGTGGGTAGCAACTTCAAGACTGATTCTGAACACCTGGTTGCTCTAGCAGATGCCAATGAGATCGCTGCTGCTACCCATAGTTTGGATGCGGAATTGACCCATTGGCAAGATGGCCGCAAAATTCTGGCCCGAGACTGGATTGAAGAGCTGTATACCGAAGTATGGCCGACGGCGAAACAATCAGGATTTAGCTGTTTTCTGTCGCCAATTCACCAGATTTTGGACCAAGGGAATGAGGCTCAACAGTGGTTGAGACAACATCAACAGGGGCAGTCGATTCGGTCTGTGATGCAGGATGCGATCGCAAACATGGCCCAAACAGAGATTGATCTGCGCAACAAATTATGTGAGCCTGTAGCGGTATAAAAAGTCCACCAGCCAACGTCTAAGCCATGCTCCGGGTTGTCCTTGTTTATCCTGAGATCCCTCCCAACACAGGTAATATTGCTCGGACCTGTGCGGCAACGCAAACCGAGCTGCATTTGGTTGAGCCTTTAGGGTTTGAAATATCCAATCGGTATTTAAAGCGGGCAGGACTAGACTACTGGCCCTTTGTAAAACTCCAAACCCATGCTTCTTGGGCTGCCTTTGAGCAGGTGCGTCAGCAACAAGGTGGACGTTCCGTTAGCTTCAGCAAATCTGGAACCCATAGCTACTTGCAATTCCAATTCTGCGAGGATGATTGGCTGATCTTTGGGAGTGAATCCAGTGGTTTACCCCCAGATATTCTGCAAGATAGCTCTGCGGTGCTTCGTATCCCGATGGCCCATGAGCAGGTTAGAAGTTTGAACCTGTCTGTCAGTGCTGCTGTTGGACTATTTGAAGCTCGTAGACAGCTTGCATTAATGACTTAACCCTCAGGCTTGAAATGAGGTGAATCTGCACAGTACCGCCCCTAATTTTGGCAGATTCAAATAGATAGATTAGGATAGATGGAATATTTTTCTCCATAGACAAATAAGTATTTTTAATGCATCAGTTTAGTTTAAATAAATATCTATATCTAGACTTCAAACTCCACTGATTTCCGGCAGTCTGCTGGCGCTTCTATGTGTTTTTACGGAGGCATAACCTATCCCTAGATGGTTTTATTTAAGAATTCAGTAGGATCACGCAGGATATACGAGTAAGCTCCTGGGCAGATTAATGAAAGCCACTCCATCCAGAGCTATACCGCTGCTCTGATTCACTTCGTCATTGTGAATCATGTGAGAGGCTTCTTCAGAACACTCTGGGTAAAGGTATTTGTGAATACTGTTTGCTATCCGTGACCAGGGTTCTAATTCAAGCATGTTTAGCCTGCGCCGGCTTGGAACTTGTTTATTTTAGAGAAGCAAGGTATTTTTACCTAATATGATTCTCTATACGAGTCGATCACTCAAACATTAAGAACAATGTTATGAGATAATTAAAAGCTTATATTCCAGCTCTCAAACGCAGTTATACACACAGTTCCATTTCTGAATCATTCAGAGACACATTACGCATCTAGGAGGTCCTCATTGAAACGAGAAATTCCGCAGAAGATTGATATCACTTCGTCAGGGGTATCAACTCTCCTTCGTCGAACTCGTTCTGTCAGTGTTCTAGGTTTCATGATCACGGTCAGTGCCATCGGCGGACTAACAACTGGGCAGACGGCTGTAGCTGCCGTTTCTCCGGCTCATCAAAAGCTATCCACCTCTACATCTGTGCAGTTGCCAGATCTGATCGGTTCTCCTCGATATAAATTATCGACCTATTCAAACCAGAACCTCACCCAGTCCTCTAGGCTATTTCAACAGCGGATTGTGCAGCGCTCATCTGCACTCATTGCCTCTGAGCCGACTCTAGGGTCTAAGCCCACTACATTGCTGACTACTAAACCGGTTGGTTCTCTGGCCCTTAAATCTGCACCTCTGGAGTCTGAAAGATCTTCTAAATCACTAGTGTCTAAGGCAGGCGTTTCTTTCACGCAAAGTACCTTGGTTGGAGTGTCTCAAGAGTTGGCTGACGAGCTGATGACTCCCTTGACCTCTAAAAATCTGCTAGAAGCCATCGATATTCTCGACCTTGACAATATTGAAGAGAGTTTAGAACTCAGCACATCAGCCATCCTAGAGGTGGAGCCTATCCTGTTGGCTGAGTTACCTAGCCAACCCCTACTTGATTTAGATGAGCTTCTGCCTCAATCCCAACAGTCTGATGTTGAGTTGAGTTCAGCCTCTATTAACAATCCCTTAGACTTGTCTGCCACCCTTGAGGGCAACCCCCAAGGGATTGAATCTCTGGATGTCTCAACGTCTGAGAAAGATAGCCCTGAGGAAACGACTGCTGTCAAATCAGTGGACTCTACCTCCCTGGCTGTCCTCCCCGATATCGATTTGTCTCAAACGATCATTCCGAACGAGCAAAATTCAGCCCTCATCGACTCTGGAGCGATAGTTCATCAGGTCAAACCGGGGGAGACGCTAGACGATATCTCTCGCCTTTACCAGGTTTCGGCGAAGGAAATTACGAAGGCGAATCGCATTAGTGATCCAGCTTCTATTGGCCCCACAACGAAGCTTCGCATTCCTGCCCATCAATCCCTTGCCTTGTCGTTAACAACAGTTGAGGACATTGTTGCTCTTAACGATTCTGAGACAAAGACGAAGCCTAGTGATGTGTTAGGGGAAGGGGAAAAGACACCGGTTGAAACATCCAAGGAGCCTAAAGCAACCCAGGATGATACCAAGTCTCTCTCAACTAAAACTTCTCCGCCGGTCGCCATTCTACCGATTCAGTCCGCCCCCAGTACGAAGTTAAATAGTGATGCGACGAAGATCGCCACTCGTAATCTGTTGCCTCAGGTTCCGAGTTTAGAGTTACCACCTCTCTCTTCCGTTGATCGTTACCTCCCTAGCCAAATGCTGCCGGGCCCCCAAAAGTATTTGTGGCCTGCTAAAGGCATTCTGACTTCTGGGTTCGGCTGGCGTTGGGGACGACCCCATCGGGGTATCGATATTGCTGCCCCTGTGGGTACACCGGTTATAGCATCTGCCCCTGGCATTGTGACCACTGCGGGCTGGAATCGCTGGGGATATGGCAATTTAGTTGAGATCCGTCACCCAGATGGTAGCTTGACCTTATATGCCCATAACCACCGTATTAAAACCCGCGTCGGACAATCTGTTTACCAAGGCCAACAGATTGCTGAGATGGGGAGCACTGGACTCAGTACTGGGCCTCACACCCACTTCGAACTCCATCCTGCGGGTAAAGGTGCGATTAACCCGGTTCCCTTCCTTAGAAAGCTCTAAAGGCATTCATAGAATACTCAAAGAACAACGAAAAGGCCATGAATATATTCATGGCCTTTTCGTTGTTCTTTGGAATTGGATTAAGTCAGTCTTCACTTCTACCTAAAACATTTCCCCTTAAGCAGACTAGCAATGCTGAGAGTGGGAATGCCGTTAACGACAAATTTAGGTGGTGTGATCGCACCACCTAAATTTGCACTACTGATTTAGGCAGTTACGGTTTTCTTAGTCGTTGCATCCAACTCACCCTTGGCATATTTAATGGCAAAAATGTCTAGGGGCTGTTGCTTAATCTTGCTGGCATTTCCAGAAGTGCCAAAAGACTCATAACGAGCTAGGCAAACTTGCTTCATGTACTTGATAGAAGGCTTCAAGAAATGACGGGGGTCAAAGTTGCTAGGATCTTTAGATGCTGCTTCCCGAATAGCGGCTGTAATCGCTAAACGATTGTCAGTATCAATATTGACCTTGCGAACACCGCTCTTGATTCCCTTTTGGATTTCCTCTACAGGAACACCATAGGTTTCAGGAATTTTGCCGCCATGAGCGTTGATCATGTCGATCCACTCTTGGGGTACAGAAGAGGACCCGTGCATGACCAAGTGAGTGTTGGGTAAGCGGCTATGAATCTCTTCAATGCGGCTAATGGCTAGAATCTCACCAGTGGGCTTACGAGAAAACTTATAAGCACCGTGGCTAGTGCCAATGGCAACGGCTAGGGCATCCACTTGAGTCTGCTCAACAAACTCAACAGCTTCGTCAGGGTCAGTCAGGAGCTGGTCGCGGCTGAGGGTCCCTTCAAAACCATGACCATCTTCCTTGTCACCTTGACCCGTTTCCAAGGAACCTAAGCAACCTAGCTCACCTTCAACGCTGACGCCAATGGCATGAGCGACTTGTACAACTTTACGAGTCACATCAACGTTGTACTCAAAGCTTGCAGGGGTCTTAGCATCTGCTTCCAAGGAACCATCCATCATGACGCTGGTAAACCCATTCTTCATGGCGGAATAGCATGTGGAAGGGCTATTGCCATGGTCTTGGTGCATCGCGATGGGGATATGAGGGTAGGACTCAACCGCAGCTGTAATTAGGTGGCGGAGAAAATGCTCACCCGCATAGCTACGGGCACCACGAGAAGCTTGCAAAATGACGGGGCTATCTGCCTCATCTGCAGCTTGCATAATGGAGATGATTTGCTCCATATTGTTCACGTTGTATGCCGGAATGCCGTAGCCGTTTTCGGCGGCATGATCGAGCAAAAGCCGCATTGGTACAAGCGCCATAGTTGATCCTCCTAAATGTTTGTCGTCGATAAAAAGCGAAAACTGCGCCGAATTCTTACGCTAATCTTTAGATATCCTACCCTGTCTAGCGGGTTCTCCGGTAGCTTAATCTCAAGTATGGGGTGTTGAATCCAAAAAAATGGGTCGCCCGGGATTCGAACCCGGAACTAATCGGTTAAAAGCCGAGTACTCTACCGTTGAGTTAGCGACCCCTCTGAGGCCCATGTATTCTAACATAGGAACCCACCCTAACATAACTTTGGATGAGTTGCGCAGCGGGAGACAGATTGCAGTCTTTATCTATCACCTGCAGATAACGATTTAAGTCTGAGTGGGCCTGTAAAAGTGAAGAAAGGATCGCGGTAGTGACTCCCGCATCAGCATTTCCCACAGTCGCTCTCACAATAGCGTAAACTAAGGGCTGGCAGTGTTTGAGTAGACCTATATTTTAGAACCTGTGAAGTAGGGGGTCACTTTCGCCGTGGCTGCCTAATGATTGGATTGCCAGCACTACAAGGCGTATATCTAAGAGGATCTGGCTTGACTGAAAATGCTGATTCCAGATTACAAGTAATTTCCCGCAAGGAATTGCGGGAGCTGGTGCGATCTCAACTGCTGATGCTGTTAGAGCAGGGGAATTTACAAGGTGCAAAAGCCTTGCTGGTTCCGGTGCAGCCGGCAGATATTGCGGAAGCGATTGAAGAACTCCCGGAGGCTAAGCAGGCTATTGCCTTTCGCTTGTTATCCAAAGATGAAGCGATTGAAGTCTATGAGAATTTGAATTCCAATGTTCAGCAATCTTTAATTGAAGAGTTTAAACGGCAAGAGGTCTTAGATATTGTCGATAAGATGTCCCCGGATGATCGGGCTCGCTTGTTTGATGAACTGCCGGCGAAGGTCGTGAGCCGCCTACTGGGACAGCTTAGCCTGATTGAGCGGCAGGCCACTGCCTTGTTGTTGGGATACGAGGCAGGCACGGCGGGGCGGATTATGACGCCGGAATATGTGTCCTTAAAAGAGAACTTAAATGTCTTTCAGGCATTGGAACGAATTCGGAGTTTGGCGCGTTTCACCGAAACGGTTTATTACCTGTATGTGGTCGATATTGCCCGCCACTTGACAGGTATTATCTCCTTGCGAGATTTGGTGACGGCCCAGCCAGAGCAGACCATTGGCGAAATTATGACCCGAGATGTGGTGTCTGTCAGTACGGATACGGACCAGGAAGAGGTGGCTCGGACGATTCAACGGTACGATTTTCTGGCAATGCCGGTCGTGGATCGAGAAGAACGCCTAGTGGGTATTGTCACCGTTGATGATGTAATCGATATTTTCGAGGAAGAAACCACCGAAGATATCTACCGCATGGGCGGGGTGCAATCCGGAGGAGATGACTATTTTCAGACGAATTTACTCACGGTTGCCCGTAGAAGGGTGGTGTGGCTGTTGGTCTTGCTGTTGACCAATACGGGTACAACCGCCGTGATTCATAGCCAGGAAGATATGCTCAAGAAGGTTGTGGCTTTGTCTAGTTTTATTCCACTATTAATTGGGACGGGAGGTAATGTCGGTGCCCAGTCCTCAACGGTGGTTATTCGCAGTCTAAATGTCGATCAGCCCCAGGCCAATCATCCCTTATGGGTGATTCAGCGAGAAGCTTTTGCTGGTGCCATATTGGGCGTGATGCTGGGGGTGATTGTGGTGATTTGGGCGTATTTTCTCCAGGGCAGTTTAGCGGTTGCGATCGCAGTTGGTATCAGTTTAATCGCTATCTCCATTTTGGCTTCTGTGGCCGGATCAGCCCTTCCCTTTGTGTTTAGGGCGATTGGGTTTGACCCGGCACTGATGTCAGCACCGTTTATTACCACTGCAGTCGATGTGTTAGGGGTGTTTATCTACTTTGCAGTCGCTCGATTTATATTGACGAGAATTTAAGCTGTCAAGGGATGGCTTAACCCTTCCCAGAAGGATCGATTCTCTTGAGACCTAGAATCCAGAAAATCCGCCGTTCTACTTCTGCTAGTTGCCCTGGGATACTGATACTATCTTTAACCTGGCCACTTAAACTCCGATGTAGTTGGGCCAAAACCTCCAGCTCCCGAGCCATCACGCTGATGTCAGGTTCGTCTAAATATAAGCTTTCCAAAACATGATTGAGATCGGATTTCGCATCGGCAATCAGGCCTGCTCCTTCAGCAATAAAAGACTGTAGTTCACCTGAATAGGTCGCGAGCAGCTTGCGAATGTAATAACAGGTTGTGGTGGTGACTTCATTGCTGATGCGCTCTGGCGTAGCGGGTTTAGAATAGGTTGTCATCATGGTCATCCTCCTTTCCGCAACCCTAGGCTGATAATGTATCAACGGTTTGCCAAAAGAATTGGGCATCCAGCTCTGATTGAGGGGCCATTAGAAAATGACAGCGTTTGCCTTTTGCTTGCCACCAATCTGGCTCAATGACCTCAAAATCACGGTCCACTAAGCCACTAAAGAAGCCTGCAATTAGCCCCCCATAGAAGGCGCAATCGGGATGATGCTCGTCCTGCTTGAGGCTGATATGGGAGGTGCTCAACACCTCTAAATAAATATAGGTATCGGATGAGCGGGTTGCGTCAATCAGTAATTGACCATAATGGGATAAGTAAGATTGGGACCACCAGTCAATCAGCACGAGTAATTGCTCGGGTAACAGGTATCGCTGGGGTGTAGAGGCTAAGGCGACAAAATGTTGATATTCCTGTTGGCCGAGTTCTTTACCCAATTGATAGGCTTCTTTGGCCGTTAAGCCACTGGGAATAACGACTCCCACGGCACTTTGAGCACAATGATGCTCGGGAGCTTGCTGGAGCAGCTGATTGAGCTGACAAGCAAGGCCATTAAGCTCTAATAATTGATGGGCATAATCTTCCTGGGTTCCAGCTGAGGAAAATAGGAAACTTTTATTTAAAAGTGATACATATAAATCCGGTTGTGCAATCGAGACATTCGTTGAGTCCGATACTTGAAAAGTAGTTGATGTCATAATTCCCCCTATAAGGCCAGCAGATTTCTGTGCGTGGTGAAACGAAAAGCCACTTTGGTGTGACCTAGTCTCAATATATTTGGAGAGAGTAAAGAGAAAAGGGAGAAAGCGGGAAGAAAGCGGGAAGATTTACGGAATCGGCTGCATCCGGTAGCCAACCCCCCGAATTGTTTCGATGAACGTCTTAGGTGCGCCGGCTTCTGTCAGTTTTTGCCGCAACCCTTTGATGTGGGCTTTAACGGTTTCTTCCCCAGGCGGATCTTCTAAATCCCAAAGATGGCTAATAATAATTTTGCGGCTAAGTACCCGTAATCCACTGCGCAGGAACAGTTCTAGGAGTGAAAATTCAGTGGGGGTTAACTTAACGGGGTGACTGGCATAGGTCACTTCGTGGTTTAAGGGATGGAGACAGAGATCGCCCCAATATAACAAGGGGGAAGGGGTTGCTGTGCCTCGCCTGAGGACGGCACGTATCCGAGCTAACAACTCTGGTAAATCGACGGGCTTAACCAGATAGTCGTCAGCCCCTGCATCTAAACCCAGAACTTTATCTGTACTGGCATCTCGGGCCGTCATCATCAAGATGGGAATGGTGTAGCCATGGGCACGTAATCGCTGGCATAGCCCCAAACCATCAAGCTTTGGCAGCATGCAATCTAGCAGAATAATGCCATATTCTGATTCCGTTGCTTGATACCAACCGGCTTCTCCATCATGGACGACATCGACGATATAGCCAGAATCTTCCAGGGCTTCCGCAAAAACGGCTGCCAGTGGGTAGTCATCTTCTACCAGTAAAAGTCTCATGTCCCCCCTACCATTACTGCCTAAGCTACGGTCTGTCTAATGAGTGGATCAGCCTGGTGTCGATTGGTCTGGATCGGCAATCGTACCGTAAAGGTGGTACCAGAAGCCTCACTCACAAATGACAGATGGCCACCATGGAGATCAACACATTTTTTGACGATGGCCAATCCCAAACCTGATCCTTCGATCTCACCCACATTATCCCCCCGATGAAAGGCTTCAAATAATTGGGATTGACTAGCCTTGGGAATCCCAATGCCTTGATCGATGATCATTAATTCAATTTGGTCTAACTCTTGCGTTAATTTGACCTGCACCAACTGTTCTGGGGCTGAATACTTAAGGGCATTGGCAAGCAGATTGTTCAGAATAGACTGGAACAGATCCGGATCTAGGGCTATTTCCGCAGATAACCCCGTATAGGCACAGCGAATTCTGGGAATTCCCCCATGGGAGGTTTGCTGAGTATCCAGGATGCGATCGCACATCGTTTTCACGCAAACAGGTCGCGGATTGAACTCCCTTTTTTGTGCTTCTAACCGAGCAATATCTAAGATATCTGCTAGCATCTTTTTCAAATATTGCGCGCTCGTATGGATACGCTCAATATTCCGCTGTTGTTTGTTGTCTAGGCTCTGGGACTCCGAGCTTCCAAGAATCTGAGCTGCCATCAGAATGACACTTAGGGGCGTCCGAAACTCATGGGATGCCATGGAGAAAAAGCGGAGTTTCAGCTCACTTAACTCTTGTTCCTGTTCTAAGGCTCGTTGCATCGCCTCCATTTTTTGTCGTTCGGTAATATCTCTAGCATTGACCACAATGCCGGAAAATCCGGTGGTATCAGAAAACTGTTGGGCCATCGCTTCTAGTGTGCACCAGTGTCCCGCTTGATGCTGCCACCGAATTTCTAGGGGAACGGCAACTTTGCTTGGCGTTGCCAGTACCTCGGCTAATAATTGGGTAATACTAGACTGATCCTGGGGATGGAGTAAATGGACTAAGGACTGCCCCTGCAGATCGGTGGGGAGATATCCCAAATTCCTTTCCACAGAGGGGCTAGAGTAATGAACTATCCCTTGTGGATCGAGTAAAAGGATGAGATCAGACGCATTTTCAATCATTGCCCGGAAGCGACTTTCACTGTGTCGCAAGGCCTGTTCGGCTTTTTGGCGTTCCTGGATCTGTTTCTCTAGGGTTACAG
This sequence comes from Acaryochloris marina MBIC11017, assembly GCF_000018105.1. Classification (GTDB taxonomy): domain Bacteria; phylum Cyanobacteriota; class Cyanobacteriia; order Thermosynechococcales; family Thermosynechococcaceae; genus Acaryochloris; species Acaryochloris marina. The sequence continues at coordinate 1,489,003 of NC_009925.1, read as the reverse complement.
TAACGGCAGTTAGTTCAGCGGTTCGTTCTTGAACGCGCTGCTCCAACTCGGCATTGAGGGATTCGATTTCTGCCTTTGCGAACTGAATTTCTAGCTGATTGCGGATCCGAGCGCAAACTTCAGCCATTTCGAAGGGTTTAGACACATAATCCACGCCGCCTACCGCAAAGGCCTTCACTTTGTCCTCGGTGTCATTGAGGGAACTAATGAAAATCACCGGGATGTCCTGGGTGCTTGGATGCTGTTTTAATTGGGTGCAAATATCATATCCAGTCATATCTGGTAACACAATATCTAGCAAAATTAGATCAGGAATCGACGCTTTGATTGCTCTGAGTGCAATTGATCCATTAATGGCTCGTCTGACCTTATAGTTTTGTTCTGCTAACATTCCAGCTAAGACATTTAGGTTGTCCACGTTGTCATCAACAATCAAAATATTCGCAGTGCTATTTTTCATTGTTCGTGATTTAATCTATTTAAGTTTGGGTCTCCCATATTGTTGGCAATAAAAGGGATACTTGCACTGCTAAAGGGACAAACTAGTTTCGATCCTTTCAAAGGTTAGCTAATGCTGCCTTGATCTTAAAAAAGTTTATGTAGATATTCCTCCGTATCTTTACTAGGATTTCTTTCGTGGAGAGTATTCCTCTCTGGGGCTAGGATAGAGGCTAAAAAAAGAAATGAGGCGTGTTCTTTGATTCAAAATTGCGGATACAAGGGAGTTTTTGAAATAGAGTTTTGTATGTATTTATGTAATTAAAAATACTTTAGATAAGGCTATTTTATGCATGGAATGGCTTTTGTTGAGTAGATAAAAGAATAAAATCCATGAAGAAAAAATAAAAACAAAAAATGTTTGAGAGTTTCTAGCTTGATCTGCATAGAATTATGGTCGAATGACATTACCGTTTTTTGATTTGAAGGGCTGCTTGAGTAAGGTTTACGATGTGGTCAAACTGCAGATTTTGGAATAATTTCGTTAAATGAGTGGATAAATAAGGGTAGTCAGACGTAATCTCTACAAACTGCTGACTCATCTGCTCTTCATCGAGTTCAATCGCCGCTTGGTGCAGTTTAGCTAACCACGGTTTAGGAAGTTGGGATAATTGGTATTCAATACCTCCTTGGTGCATATTCTGAGGACTCGATGAATGTAAAAAATTGATATTTTGAGGACACTCATCATATACATATTGGAGATTGAGATGCTGAGCTAGCATCTCAAAAAGAACACTTTGTTGGTATGGCTTGCGCAAAAAATCATCACAACCTGCCTTAAAACATTCTTGCTTTGTATCTTCAAAAACGCTAGCTGTGAGGGCAATAATAATCGTATTGTTGAGGGGGAAGAGGACCGATGGGCTGTTACTTGAATCTTGAGATCCCTGGAGATGGATAGTAGATCCGGCCTGGCTTTCTAAGGTGCGAATGGTTTGCGTTGCTTCATAGCCATTCATAACGGGCATCTGCCAATCCATCAAAATGACGTGGGGCTGCCAGGTTTGCCAGCAGGCAACCGCTTGTTGTCCATTGACCACCGACTGCACTTCAAACCCGACAGAAGTCATTAAATCAATGACAATCTGAGCATTCTCTGGATTGTCTTCGACGACTAGCATGCGAATGTGGGGGTGTCCGGGCGCTAGGGTCTGCACCATGGGAACATCGAGGTGATCCACCGACTTTGTCTGGGTCGCCATAACGGGTACCTTGATCTGGACCGTGGTTCCTTGTCCCTCCTTGCTATCAATCAGGATGTTGCCGCCCATTAGCTCGATACAATGCTGGCAGATGGCCAAGCCTAGCCCGGCTCCTTCTGTAGAGTTCCGCCCTGCTGAGGCTTGGGTAAAGGTTTCAAACAGGTTGCCCATTTCAGATGCAGAAATACCTACTCCCGTATCTTCCACATCAATGCAGAGGTAGATATTGGGTTGGTGTTCTTCTGTCACAGCGTTGCCATCGTCATGGGTGGGGACTAAATTAGGTGATCTTAGAGGTTGGGTATACACCTTAAGGGCCACGCTACCCTGTTCAGTGAACTTGAGGGCATTCGTCAATACATTGATCAAGACTTGTCTAAGCCGACTTTCATCGGTTCGAATGTAGGGTGGTAAATCAAGGGCTTTATCAACCAATAATTTCAGCCCCTTTGATTCCACCTTGAGCAAAAACATTTCTTGAATAGAATCCAATAAACTCATCAAGTCACAGTTCTTGAAATTGAGTGAAACCCGACCAGCCTCAATTTTGGACATTTCCAAGACATCGTTAATGAGATTCAATAAATGAGAACCACTGCGATTAATTGAAGTAAGGGTTTGTTTTTGCTTTGGGGTGAGATTTTTATCCCGATTGAGCAGCTGGCTAAATCCCAAGATGGCATTGAGAGGGGTCCGTAATTCATGGCTCATATTGGCTAAAAAAGCACTTTTGGCTCGGTTTGCTGCTTCTGCCTTTTCCTTGGACCGTTGGAGTTGATGCATGAGTTCTGCATGTTGTAAGGCAACGCCTAATTGGTCTCTAACTCGCCGTAGCAGACTCTGTTCAATATCGTCCCATTGGTGTGGATTTTGCTGGCATGTGACGAGCAATCCCCAAAATCGGTCACCAATAAATACGGGAACGAGTAGATAGGCACGAATCTGGAATTGCTCTAGTAAGACTAAATGTCCGTCTGGGTGGTGTTGCTGATCAATATCCGTCACTAGGGGGATGTAGTCTCTGGCTCTCCCTTGAGTGGCGTTGAAGTAAATGTCTTGCCAGATACTAGCCCCCTGACTTCCGGATAGGGGGGACAGGTGTGACTCTGAGGATTCTAAAAGCAGCTCCCCAGTCCCCTCAGGGCAATAGGTGTAGACCGCAACGCGATCGCATTTTAGAAACTGTCGAATATCCCGAGTCGTAGCCTTAAAAATATCCTCAATATCTAGATTTTGGTGAATATTTTGAATAATTTGGGTGAAGTTCCGCTCATACTGTGCGAGCCATGCCTCCCGCTCCTTTTGAGCTTTCACTTGATTGAGAGCACTTTGTAGCTGCTGAGATTTTTCTAAAGCTTGTTCATGTAGCTCTGCTTGTTTAAGGGCCACACTGAGCTGATCGGCTAACTTTTTGATGAACTCAATTTCTGCAGATTTCCATGCCCGGGGTCGTGAGCATTGATGAATACATAACAGCCCCCATAATTTTTCTCCTTGAAGCAGTGGGACTACTAATGTTGCTCGGACCTGAAAGCGTTCATAAATCTGGATATGACAGTCACTGAGTCCAGCATCGTAGACATCGGCTACTGCAAATACCCGCCCCAATTGATATTTGGTCGCATAATTTTCACCAAAACTATCATCTTGAACCCGTGCAGCCACGGCAGAGTAATAGATAGGAATAACCTTCTCGGCGACAAAAACGCCCTGTTTATAGTCTGTGGCTGAATCGAACTGAAAGATAGCGACTCGATCAACTTGTAGTAAAGTTTGAACTTTGTCAACCGCGATTTGGAAAATAGTAGTTGTATCCAGGCTTTGGCGAATTTCATTGGTGACATCTCCCAACAAAATGGCTTGTTGTAATTGCATTTTGAGTTGGGCCGCAGTTGGTGGGGTAAGGTCACTATCTTCTACATTCAATGGTTCTATCGTCGGTTGTTGGGAAGAGCTAGGGAGGTGAGGAGGTTCAGTTTCAGGAATAATCATGCAAAATGACTCCACCTGCAAGATAATGCTAGGCAGGTAATAGATCTCTATAGAAAATAATGCCCAAAAACTTTTGAGATACTTATCTCTATTTGAAAACAATATTTTCAGACTTGAGTTTTATTGAGATCGTATATTGATAAGAATTTATACTATCCCTAGAAATAATTCACTTGTCGGGTACCTGAAATTTCATTGATAAATGAAAATCCAAGATCCCTATAAATTGAGTAATAGCTATTAAGAAACAAGGGGGTAAAGCCCCAAAATAATCTAATCAAGCATAGTGCCATCGGGCATAATCACACGCTCTAGGGTGGCATTTTGCAAATTAACATCCGTTAGATCTGCATCGGTTAAGTTGGTGCCTCGTAAAACAGCCCAGCTTAAGTTGGCCCCTTGTAGCTTGGCCCCTTGCAAATCCGTTCCCTGTAACTTTGCACCCTGCAGATTGGCATTTGTTAAATCTGCATGACGCAACTGGGCACTCGTAAGGTTGGCATGGCTTAAACTCGATTCCCTTAGATTGCACCATACAAAATTAGCTTCTTGTAAGTCCGCTAAGGTCAGATTAATACCCGGCAATGCCTCATCCTTGAGATTGATTCGGGCAAAATTGCGTTCACCTGCTTCATACTTTGCTGTTATATCCAGGGCAGTTTCACTGGGTAATGGTGCTGCCTCAGGTAAAGGGGAGGGCTCTTCATCTGTAACTTCAGCACTTCCTGCAGCCATAGTTTGAGGCATTAAGGCTTGCGTATCCAGAATCAGCAAATCCAAAGCTACCTCTTCCATCCAAAACGGCAGCTCTTGACCCAATTTTTGGCCATAAATGGTCACTGCTGTTACTTCAGGCAATCGTAATTGACTCAAAAAATCTCGTATCAGAGGTACAGTCACGGACTGTTCAGGAACTTCAGAGGACTCTACACTGAGCTGTAGCAAATCATTTTTAAACTCAATTTCAGCGACCTTCACGACCTGATCTGCTAGCTTCTGATCGATGAGTGTTGTCAGAGCTTCCAGGTTACGCTGTTGAGCCAGCTGTAATAATTGGTCTTGATGACCTGAGAGAGGAGTTTTTGTTGTTGGCCCATCGTCTTGAGGGGCCTGGCTAGCATCTGATACTTGGTTTAAGGATTTGAGATTCATAGGGTTGGCACAATTGCACTCATTTTTCTAACGCGTGAAACATCCCCGTCTATCTATAGAGAAGGCTTTTACTTCACTAGAAAATAATGACATCATCTGTGTTGAATGGATGTCTAGGAATAAAACCAAGTTGCTGATGCTAAACTACTCCCCTAGTTCTTGGCATGCTGAACTTGATTATGATTTCGGACAAGATAGCATGTTTTATTGTCTACCAAGTTTTTGGTAGTGCCTCAATACATTGATTTCCACCTCAAATCACCTTACTAAAAAACGATAACCTACCATTAGGTCATCGTTTTCAAACTAGATTGTGATTTAGAGAACAAAGAAAAGTAGGTCAGCGACCGCTATCTAGCCTGCCAATCAAGATCAATCACTTTCGAAGTCTACAATAATGAAATTTATATTAAGTTAAGTGTAAAGGAATCTATATTTTTGATCGCTTTTTACAACAAAAGCTGCCTGTACAGGCAGCTTTTGTTGTAAATCGCTTTGACTCTAGCCTAGAACACCTGTCCTAGACATCGTAGTACAAGGACAATTCATAGGGATGAGGGCGCAACCGCATGGGGTTAACCTCATTGTCGAGTTTGTACTCAATCCAGTTCTCAACGAAGTCCTTGGTAAAGACACCTGAGTCGACTAAGAAGTTGTGATCATTTTGCAATGCTTCTAAGGCTTCTAGTAAGGAACCGGGGGTAGAAGGAATCTTGGCGAGTTCTTCAGGACTGAGATCATAAATATCAACATCCAAAGAGCTGCCTGGATCAATTTGATTTTTAATCCCGTCAATCCCGGCACAGAGCATCGCAGCAAAGGCGAGATATGGATTACAAGTAGCATCAGGACAACGAAATTCTAGACGCTTTGCTTTGGGATTAGGACCAGAAAGCGGAATCCGAATGGATGCAGAGCGGTTACCTTGAGAGTAGGCCAGGTTAACGGGAGCCTCAAAGCCCGGAACCAAACGCTTATAAGAGTTGGTGGTGGGGTTGGTGAGGGCCAATAATGCCGGGGCATGCTTAAGGATACCGCCAATGTAATGCAACGCTGTCTGGCTCAGATTGGCATAGCCATCTCCCCAGAATAGAGGCTGCCCAGCTTTCCAAATAGACTGGTGAGTATGCATTCCCGACCCATTGTCGTTGAACAAGGGCTTGGGCATAAAGGTCGCTGATTTGCCGTATTTTTTGGCAACGTTCTTGACGCAATACTTATAGATCATCAAGTTATCGCCAGACTCAATAATGGGAGCAAACTTGATGCCTAATTCGCATTGGCCACCCGTGGCAACTTCATGGTGATGCTTTTCGATGGGTACCCCACATTTGGCCATGGTCAACAGCATCTCCGTCCGCATGTCTTGCAGCGTATCGGTGGGAGAAACAGGGAAATAGCCTTCTTTATAGCGGGGCTTGTAGCCCAAGTTGCCGCCTTCTTCGACTGCGCCAGAGTTCCAACGACCTTCTTTGGTATCTACATAGTAATAGGCAGAATTTTCAGTTTGGTCAAAGCGAACATCTTCGAAAATAAAAAATTCAGCTTCAGGGCCAAAGAATGCGGTATCGCCAATTCCTGTGCTTGCGAGATAATCTAAGGCTTTTTGGGCAATGGAGCGAGGGCATCGCTCGTAGGGCTGGCCCGTACGGGGTTCTTGGATACTACAGATCATACTGAGCGTAGGCTCTTCCATAAACGGATCGATCCAAGCCGTATTGGGATCAGGCACCATAGCCATATCCGATTCGTTGATGGCTTTCCAACCCCGGATACTAGAACCGTCAAATGCAACACCATCGGTGAAGCTACTTTCGTCAATTTGATCCTGATAAAGGGTCAGATGCTGCCAAATACCTGGCATATCAATGAATTTAAGATCAACGACTTGAATATTGTCGTTTTTAATCCAATTCAGAATGTCCTGGGGGGATTGGGCCATGAATTACTCCTTAACAGTAAATAGCAAGCTCAAGTGCATTCCCTGGGGTAGAAACGTTACCAAGCTCATAAACAGCGGTCAAACAAAAATGCTCAGGGTGAGTCAAGCTAAGGATTTAGCCTAATATCCTAAGAGACTGGATCACAGAGATTTTGTATCAGAAAATACAGTTTTTTTTACCCCCTCTATTTCCTGGAGTATCAAGTCCTGAAATTATTATTGGATAACGCTTGTGAGTTTCTAAAGTCTTGCTTTAATTTTCTTGTTGAGCCTGTTTAAGTTCTCCGGAAAGCTTTTAAACCCGCTTTACCTGAAATCAGATTAGTAGCTTGCGATGACCAAAGGCCGGTCGGAGAGTATCGCAGGCTAACACCACTGAGTTTCTCCTCATTAAAGTGCAGGGATATTTCAGAAGGCTCCAATACTTGTATCATCGGCAGCCCATGGTTAGAGTGACATGATGAATCCTTTGTATCCCTGTATTCATGACATACTCAGGCAAAAATTAGGTAGGTATCAGGCCTCAATCAGCTAGCTCAAGAACAATAGCCGATAGTGGGCGATTGCAAAATTGCCGATGAAATCCTTGGTTATCCAGAGCGTCATTTTGACTTTGGAAGGCAGGGTAAATCATTTAGTCATTCATACCACGATCAGCTACGATGCAAGCCAAAACTCAATCACACAGCCTTTGCTCATGGATAGGCCCCGATGCCTACTTTGATTGGTTAGAAAGTTGTAAGTCCCACCAGAAAGATGCCGATTTTGATGTGGTTCTGATTACACATCCTAGGGATGAAGATGATTTACCTCGCATGTTTCCTTGGAGCAAAAACTTAGAGCACCATGAACGGGCCTCTTTAACCAAGCATCTCAAGCCAGCATTTGGTGAGGTGTTGGAAACCAGATCAGTGCGAGTGGGTATTCTCTTTTTGCCAGTATATGCCCAAGATATTATTCATCCATCCACTCGCTCAGGCAGTCGTAAAATCTTACAAGATGGGCTTAGGCTTGCTGCTCAATCGGGTGCACGTTTTGTTTGTTTAGGTGGACTCACGGGGTCTCTTTCCCTCTATGGTAGAAAGTTAGCAGCACTGGCCCAGGAACTGGGCATTACGTTAACCACGGGGCACTCGGTGACTTCCATTTCTGTCTTAGAAACCTACTTAAGATCGATTCATGATCTGGCGATAGACGTCTCAACCTCGAAAATGGTCGTTCTTGGTGCCGGTAGTGTGGGCGGGGCATTTGCCCGACTTTTACTCCAGCAACCCCTCGTGCCGAGAGAACTCATTCTGGTAGACAAGCCTTCTCGGGCAGAGCACTTGAATACCCTTTGTAAGTCTCTACAAAAAAATGCAGAAAAGACGAAGATATCTTTTGAATTAACGACACCAAGGGGAGAAGTACCCCCCCATAGTTCTTGTTATGACTGCAAATTCTTAGTCACGGCTGTGAGTTCTTGGCATGTGATTGAGATAGATCACGTTGCCCCCGGAACCATTTTGATCGATGATAGCCAGCCCTACTGTTGGGATCGTGAAAAGGCATGGAACAGATGTCGGACTTATCATGATCTTGCCCCATGTGAGGCAGGCCTGATTGATTGCCATAGCATTGGGTACTTATCACGCTTTCCATTTGATTTTGCTGAACAGGATGAGCATGGTCTATCTAGTACAGCTTGGTCTTGTCTTGCTGAAGGTTTATTACTCTCTCTGAAAAATGAGCTACCCACAACGATTGGGGAGCCCAGTATCCAAAATATTCTCAGTTACTATGAAGCATTTAAGCAGTTTAACTTTCACCCACCCGCTCTGCAATGCGGCCAAAACAAGCTTCCTATTGAGGTTTTAAAGACAGAATTACCCTAAGCTGGTGACGTTTCTAAAGATTATGGTGCCAAGTTTTTAGCCAATAGCGTCTGGAAAGATTGAATGATGACTTACCCCTGCATATTGAGTCCACAGGGCTTTATCCATCTCAGCACTATCCTGACTGAAGGCTAGGTTCATGGACTGAACCTGTTTGTGAGCGGCTGCGCGAGTGGGGAGCCAGCCATGAAGGGATTTGGCTGACTCCCCACCCTAGAGTATTAATGTGGACTAGAGGACCTTATGGGTATGGGAATGCTGTTTGACATTGTCTTCGGTACTGACCGTGCGATCTGCATTGAGCATGCGCTTCCGCTCTGTCGAGAAGTTGAAGTCTGTTTTTAGGGCTCCCGGCGCTAGGTGCTCTTTGGCAACGGGGCGTGATCGATAACTGCGGGCTGTGGCTTGGAGGCGGAAAGAAAACTCATCACAGAATTGGGCTTCAGCCGGAAATCCTGAAGGAGCTTGAGGTGTTTCATTAGACCAAACTGCCCCCACTGTGGTTGCAACTGCCATTTCGTAGGAGGTGGGAATCCCTTTGAGAATCGCTTCTAGAGCGGCAGAAGGAATCGGCTCTACGATTTTGACTGGATGCAGCTTATTATCTTTTTTGACAAAGCAGGTCGCTAGACCGATGACAACATAATCATCAGCAGCAACTTCATTGGCAGAGGACGTTTCAGTGGTCATAGAAAATTTTTAAAAATTGCAGCAGCTTTACTAGGTAGTTTTATTCTATGGGCTTCTGGGGCGGAATCCATTGGATGTTATTGAACGTAATCAAGCGGGTTTGCCATCACGCTGCCGACGGACTTCGTAGAGGAGAAGCGCGGCTGCGATCGCAGCATTCAACGACTCCACCCCTGGGGCAATGGGAATATTGACCTGGTGATCGGCCAAATCCAACACAGGCTGGGATAAACCTGCTCCTTCATTGCCAATCAAGATCAGGGTGGGTTGGCGATAATCAACCTGCCAAAAGGTGTGGGATGCATCGGGAACCGTGGCAATAAGCTGCATGCCCTGCTGTTTATACGTTTGTAATACGGTGACGAATTTATCCGTTGCCCGCTGGGGAAGATGAAACCAGGCTCCAGCCGAAGCCCTCAAGACTTTGGGACTTTCTAGATCTGCACACTGTTGATTGAGCAGCAGCCCTTCCACCTGAGTCGCCACAGAGGTCCGAATTAAGGTCCCAAGATTGCCCGGATCTTGAATGGTTTCTAGGGCTAGTCCTAAAGTCTGAATCGGTAACGATGGTGTTGCTGGCCGACTAATGACTGCTACCACGCCATCAGGATGCACGGTTGTCGCAGTGGCTTGCAAGACCTCTGGGCTGACCCGCTCCAACCGAGTCGTTCGGTCTTGAATTTGCTGCCATATCTGGGGATATTTGGCTTGCCATCTATCTGTATAGCAAACAATCTCAAAGGACCAATTTTGCTCCCAGGCAGACTGGAGTAAATGGGTGCCTTCGAGCAGCAGCTTGCCTTGCTGACGGCGATGTTTGACCTGCTGCAACTTCCGCATTTGTTTAATCAGCGGATTTTGCAAGCTGGTAATCATAGGGTGTAAAAGATGCGGAACCCGGGACTTGAACCCGGATGTCTTTGCAGACACTAGGACCTGAACCTAGCGCGTCTACCAATTCCGCCAGTTCCGCTGGCTGTGCATTAACTGCGATTCACTATCATTCAACACATTACGGCAATCCGTCAACTCTAATCGTGTGAAATCCTGGATAAAGCGGATCAGGTCAAGTCATAGCTTCAAATCTTTGGCGACTCGGTGAGCACAGGCAAACCCCGAAAAAGCGACCGCATTTAGCCCTTGGCCAGGAAAGGTACTATCGCCGACACAATACAGACCAGGAATGGCAGTGCGGTTAAAAGGCATACCCACTAAACCCCAAAGCTGGCGGCTAGGGATAGGACCATAGGTGCCATCCTGACGCCCGAGAAAGCGGCGGTGGGTGCGGGGCGTGCCCACTTCCATATGGTGAATATGCTGGTCCAAGTTGGGGATAATTTGCTGCAATCGGCTAATCAGTTTTTGGGCTGCCGCTTGTTTTTGGGCATTGTATTGGGTTTGCGATCGCACCTGCCAATCCTTAACCCAACTTGGTGTAAAGGCATGGACAATATGATGCCCAGGTGGGGCTAACGAGGGGTCGAGCAGTGTGGGAATGGACACAAACACCGTTGCGCCAGGTTCAGCTATCTCATCCCAGTTATTCAACAAAATATGATGACAATCTAGGTTTGTAGGGAGTGCTTCTGCTTTCACCCCCAAATGCAGACTTAAAAAGCTAGGAGACTTGGTGTAGCGTTGTCGCCATTTGGCTTCTGCTGGCGGAACTTCATCGACTAAATGGCCAAACGTGTCCCAGCGAGTGGCGTTAGAAATAATCTGCTGGCCGCGATAGGTTTCTCCCGTTGCTAGCTGAACTCCAACGGCTGTTCCCTGCTCCAAGACAATTTTATTGACCCGGGACCGATAGCGAATCTGACTCCCGGAAGCTTCTAGTCCTTCCACTAACTTGAGGGCAATTTGACCCACCCCACCTTTGGGATAATTCACCCCGCCATAATGGCGATCGGAAAAGACCATCCCAGCATTGATCATGGGCGTTTGGGCGGCTGGTACCACCGACCAGCAATAGCACTCCATATCAATAAACTTGAGAAGAATAGGGTCTTTGATATATCGCCGAGCATAGTCCCCGACATTGCGGGGTAAATACTGCAATAGCCGAAAACAACTGCCCGGATGCTGCCAAAAAGACCGGGCTAAATAGCCCAATTCCTCTAGAGACAGCAACTCCATACTGTTAAGGCTATTAAAGATTTGCCAACAGGTGTCGTAAAACTGGCGGATGCCACGGCGCTCATAGGGAAAAAGTGAAATCAGTTCTTGCAAAAACTTCTCATAGTCTCTATGCACCTTGAGGTCTAAGTTCTGAGGGAGATGGTAGTGAATTTGGACGGGATCGGGAAAGGTCTCAAGGTGCTGGTCAACGGCTGCTAAAGCGCGGGTTAACAGATTGGTCGTACCCCGATCACCAAACCCAAAAATCATGGAAGCCCCAACATCAAACCGATAGCCACTGCGCTCAAAGTACCCTGCGCTTCCGCCTGGAATGAGATAACGTTCCAAAACCAATACGTTGGCCCCTTTCGCTGCGAGTTGAGTCGCCGTTACCAACCCTCCAATCCCTGAGCCAATGACGATGGCATCATAATTAATTGTCTGATCAGGACCGCTGTCTAAAGAGGATGGCATGGGCAAGGGCTAGTAGGACGTTTCTCTTTTATTATCCTGCTTGAAAGAGAAACGAATCAGCCTTTACTGCTGTTGTAGACCTAACCCCTCAAAAAAAATGGAACCAAGCTGCGCTAACGCCTTGGCCCCACCTGCCGAATCCTCTGAGAGGAGAACACATGAATAAATATAGATCAGTTGTCGACTAATTGCAATTAATTCTCAATAAAATTTTGGGTGTCTGTGTTTCGACACCGATGGCAAGGGATTAAACGGCGTATGATAGGTCAGGTTCAAGAACGAACTGCTTTGCTCCTAACCTGCTTCAGTAACCATATGGCGCTTCAACTTCGGGTATATGTTCCTCCTCATCCTTTAATTAAGCATTGGTTGGCGGTGGCCCGCGATCGGAATACACCAGGGGTAATGTTTCGGACGGCGATGACGGAGCTAGGTCGATGGCTGACTTACGAAGCCATGCGGGAATGGTTCCCTTTAGTAGAAACAACAGTTGAGACACCTTTAGGTCCTGCTGCCGCTGCTGTGATCAATCCTGAACTACCCGTTGCAGTGGTACCGATTCTCAGAGCTGGACTGACCTTGCTAGAAGGCGCACAAAGTGTCATCCCTAGAGCCGCCACCTACCACTTGGGTTTAGCGCGCGATGAAGAAACCCTGCAACCTCACTGTTATTTGAATAAACTTCCAGATCAGTTTCTGCCCCAAACTCGCATCTTGATCACAGAACCGATGCTAGCCACGGGCGGGTCGATTATGACCACCATGCAGGAACTTACCCAACGCCAAGCCAATCCAGAGTTGGTTCGGATTATCTCAGTCGTGGCAGCGCCCCCAGCGCTGAAGGAATTGGGTGAAAACTACCCGAGTTTACAAATCTATACTGCGACGATTGATGAAGGCTTGAATGAACAAGGGTTCATTGTTCCTGGGTTAGGAGATGCGGGCGATCGCGCTTTTGAAACTGTTTAGGTGAATTTAGATGATGTCGGCTATCCCCATGGTGGTGGATTGCCGATCCTCTTGAACGGCAATCTCACAATCTCACCGTATACCCTGACTACAAAACATCCGCTAAACTGATGGATATCAGTATTGATCTACTTGTACGACTAATCCCATATACATCACCATGGCAGCAACCGAAATCACAGCATTAATTGCTAGCAGTCTTGCAACATTTTTACAAATTTACTTCGCTCTATTAATCATTCGGATTTTGCTAAGCTGGTTCCCCAATATTGATTGGAGTAGTGCACCCTTTTCGGTTTTGAGTCAGCTTACTGATCCCTATCTCAATATTTTTCGTTCCATCATTCCTCCTCTAGGTGGCATCGACTTTTCACCGATTCTGGCTATTTTCCTTTTACAGTTCCTACAGCAGGCTGTGACTGGAATCGCCGTTTAGAAATAACGGCTATAGGCTCGTCAGTCTTCTCATTAGACCTCTTGCAATATTCATTTGACGATGTGGTATTGCTGTTTTCCATCCCTTAAGCAGCCAAAGATAGTTCATGGTTATAGAGAGCTGCAATCAAGTTACACCGCAGCGTGTAGCGACGACGACGATTACGGTAGCGCTCCGACAGAATTCTGAAAATCTTCAGGCTGCGATTTAATGTGTTCAATGCCCATTCGTTCTTGACTCAGAGCACGGTTATACTCTCGCTGCAGGGAAGTCAGTTCACTGTGTTGTGACTTCTTGAAAGGAACATAGCTGTTGGCGTGGTAGGCTGCAATCCCTTGATATCCGCTATCTTGCAGACTCTCGGTATTTGGATGGATATGGATACCTGAAACCTTGAAGATCTGAAAATCATGCCGACGGCCTGGGCCAAAGCTCAGACAGATAATCTCTAAAGTGTTGCGGTCAGCGATAATCTGGCATTTGAGGGTATGTCTCTTTTTTTCCCTGAATAATACGCTTTTTGTCTTTTCTGGGGACGTTCAATGGGCGTTTCAGTCACATCCATCACAACGACATCCGGTCGCTCAAACCCTTGTAGCAGAGATTTCTGACCAGGTAAGCGAAAGAGTCCTGAGTTCATCAGAGCGGTTTCGACCTGGTGGACAATACGGCAGACAGTTGATTCAGAGACTTCCCAATCTCCAGCAATATGGAAATAAGTCCGATATTCCCGCCAATATTGAAGAGCCACCAATAGTTGATCAGGGCGACACAACTTTGGAGGACGCCCTGCATTTGAGCGACCTAGATGATGGGTATGCCATGCGTGGAGCATGCGTTTAAAGGTTTGTTTGTAGACTCCAGTTCGTCGCTTAAAGTCCTTTGCACTCAGCTGTTGGGCTGTTTCGTAATATGGTACTGAAGAGAAAGAACATCAGGCTCAATACCATATCGCAAATCCAAATATGCAAGAGGTCTATTATTCTGCAATAAAAAACAACCTGAGTTCTAAAGTTGAACTCAGGTTGTTTTTTAAGGGTTAAATCAATAGTCGTTAACGGACTTTGGCTGTAAAACCGCTTGCCTTGAACTGCTCAAGTTTTAAGGGGGTTTCTAGGGCATCGGGGACACTCACCCTTAGCTCAAAAGTGCCTTCTCCAGGCTCAACGATATCAATGGCTCCCAACCGTCCCCGGTTTTCCATGGCTGGATTGTTGTTTGCATCAAAGATACGGCCAAATACGTCTGCATCCATCACAGGTTTGCCGGATTTGTTGACCGTTGTCCCCGAAATGATAAAACAGTTGGCCAATCGCATGATTGGTCCTCCACTGGTAACGGTACCCTTGCCAACTTCAGCAGAGCATTCTTCATAGGTGAGATCCTTAAGTTCAATTTGGGTTACTGCAAGGGCAGGTGGGCTGAGGAAACTGCTGACGAGCAACGCAAACGCCATACAAAAACAGGCAAACTTGACACGTAAAGACATAGTGGTTGGATTCATCTGATTAATCATTGAAAACGGTTTTGCTAACTATCTGTCCCAGTGCATTTGCTTGGATCTCTGGTTGGCAATGGTGATGGATCAAATTCTCGCAAAACAGCAGATAGAACAGAGGTAGACACCATAGTATCTACCTCCAGCATTCTATCGTTATCTGTAGTTGTAATTGAGCACAGCCTTAACGAAGGCTATGGGGAAAAGGATTAGGATCCTGCACAGGGGTCTTCTGATTTGGCAGCGCAAGGATCTGCCTTGGCAGCACAGGGATCTTCTTTAGCGGCGCAAGGATCTGCCTTGGCAGCACAGGGATCTTCTTTAGCGGCGCAAGGATCTGCCTTGGCAGCACAGGGATCTTCTTTAGCGGCGCAAGGATCTCCTTTGGCAGCACAGGGGTCATCTTTTGCAGCGCAAGGATCGCCTGACTTTGCAGCGCAAGGATCGCCTGACTTTGCAGCACAAGGATCTGCTGTTTCAGTTGTTTCGGTTCCGTTCTTATCTTGAGCAGCACAGGGATTAGTGCAACCAATCACCAGGCCACCAACACTGAGTAGAGAAACGGTGGCAACCATTGCCATATATTTAACTTTCATTGATACTCTCCATGACGGATTAATCTTTGGTGCAACTAAAATTGCCTAATTAATTGTTGCATTAAATGGAAATTTGGCTGAAATAGGAAGTTCTTTTGGCAAATTTTTCAGAAGGTTCAGGCAGACATTCTTGATTGAGACTGACCAATCTGAAATTTTGCTGAGAAGGAGATTGGGATTGGTTAAGAAAGTGATTTATGGCAGGATTGAAGGATTTTAAACAGTGACCCTAAAGCCTGTTTGGATTGATTCTACATACTTCTCAGGAAAAATTTATTTAGGGGTCAGGGCGATATCATCTGTACAACTTTAAACTTGAGATAGGGCTTTGCTTGAGACCCCTTGATGAGCTGAAACTCTATGCAATCTAGACTCATTCGGTATGAAAGTTTGTTCGCATTTGTCCTTGTGGAAGGCTGTGATTCAAACACTCAAACCAGCGATGTAGATCAACCTGTAGAAGTGATTAAATTGACTCAAACTGGCTGTCAATTTTTGGAGACAGAATCTGAAAATTTCAGGTTCAAAACAACACAGGCAGATGATTGTAAGAAACTGAGCAGCGAAACTTTGGAAAAACGCAAATCCAGTTTTAAGCCTGGGTTTCTATTTGTGGAGGGAAGAGATTAACCCAGTGACTTTACCTAAAGTGAGTGATGGTGACTTCAATCAAGGACAAACTCAATCCTATGCGATTACGCTAAAGCTGGGGAACTACGTCTTCAGTTGTCTCCTGAACCTTACCCCTGACTATCCAGTCAGTGTTCAATAGATTTGAGTCCACTTTGTAGAACGTCAAGATGGTAGACCAAGATTGGTTCGTAAAGGATGATGGCCAAGTGCAACCTTGGTCCCATCAGTCTTTGCCACAGAAGAGAGCGCAAACCTATAGACTGTATCGGTTTTTGACAGAAGTTGAAGATATTTTAGCCGCGACTGACCAAGATCAGGAGCGTTTACAGGCCATTCATCCCCTCGTTAGAGAACTGTTAACGGACTCGGCCTGGTTGCAGTTTGAGATTCAGCCTCCTGACCCTGAAAAAGGCTGGTCGGTCACCATGCTCTACGATGAACCGAATTTTCCCCTAACGGTACAAACGGTGGTTTGGGCACCGGGGCAAACGTCCCAGATTCATAATCATGCAACGTGGGGGGTTGTAGCGCTGGTGAGTGGCCAAGAGAAAAATACGTTTTGGCAGCGGACCCCATCTGATGACTATCCCCACAAAATTGAGTCCGTAGGTGAGTTGACTTTAAATCCTGGCGATACGATTAGCCTAATGCCTGAAGCCATTCACTGTGTAGAGGCATTAGGGGATGAACCGACGGTGACGTTTAATCTTTACGGACTGACGGATTATCAGAACCGATACAGCTTTGATTCAGTTTCCCATACCGCTAAGTTATTTTGAGGGACGGCTAGCGTGGGTGAACTTCCGATCAAATCTTCCCTGGGTAAGGGATGGCGAAACGTCTCTCCTCAGTTGCGCCAAGCTGTGAATCCTAAGTCACTCCAGTTTCGGCTGACGGCTAGTATTGCAGGACTGATTGCTGTGGGGTTAACCAGTGTCGCTGTATGGACGAGCTGGAAGATGCAGCGGATTTTGATTTCTAGTCATAAGCAAAAAATTGTTGATATTAGCGATCGCATTGCGGATGATGTGGTGCTTTATCAACAAGATGAGATGTTCCCGCTGCAAAAGAGTATTGAAAAAGCGATTAACAATCGGTCTGGACGTAATTTACTGCTGTGGGTCAACGATTCCCAAGAAAATTTGGTGGCGATGTCTGCCAATATGTCGGGGCCAACGTGGCAACGATTTGAAGGCCCTGGTTCGTTGGCAACGGCTTTCCGAGACAGCATTGTCCCCAAGGTCTATCACATTCAAGGGCGAGATTTTGTCGCCTGCCATAGCCCTTTAATGGTGAGGAACCAGTCTTTGGGAACGTTATTTGTGGCTCAAGATATTACTGAGGATCAACGCCAGTTTATCGCTAGTGTGCAATCTCTGGCTTTGGCTAGTTCAGTTGCTGTTGTCTTGATCACTTTGGCTTTAACTTGGTATGTGCATCGTTCCTTACGCTCCTTAAGCCAAATGGACTTAATGACAAAAGCCATTTCGCCGGATGATTTAGGGAAGACAAAGGTAGAAATTGATAATGCGCCCAGTGAAATCCAAGAATTGACAGAGACTTTCAATCGGATGTTGGAGCGCCTATCTGAGGCTTGGCATGAGCAGCAGCATGCTACGGAGCGACAGCGAGAGTTTGTGGGCAATGTCTCCCATGAACTGCGAACGCCTCTCACGATTGTCCGAGGCTATTTGCAAAGTATTCAACGGCGGGGCGATAACCTGACTGAAATGCAGCGGGAAGCCTTGGAAATCTCTACGGCTGAGGCGAACCTGACGATTCAGTTATTGCAAGATTTACTGTGTTTAGCCCGAGCGGATGATGGGTATATGCCTTATCATCTGGAGACGTTGATTCTGAACGATGTGGCGGTAGAAGTCGTTAATATGGCAGACAAGTTTAATCAGCGTCAGATTGATTTGGAGTTTGAGTCTCCTCTAATTCCCGTTTTTGCTGATGCGAAGCGTCTCCAACAGGTATTGGTAAACTTGGTGGAAAATGCGATTAAATATTCTGCAACGACGGAACCTGTCACAGTGAAGCTAGAACAACGAGAGGACTCAGCTTTGATTCATGTGTGCGATCGCGGCGATGGTATCCCTCTCAAACAACAGTCCCGCATTTTTGAACGTTTTTATCGATTAGATGAAGCCCGAGCCCGCTGTACCGGTGGCGTTGGTCTGGGCCTCTCCCTAGTCAAGACCTTTACCGAAGGCATGGGAGGACAAGTCAGTGTCCTGTCTGCCGAGGGTGAAGGCAGTACATTCACCGTGACGTTACCCATATCTCCTGAAGCAAAAATATGACAGCACATATTCTCCTGGTTGAAGACGAAACCAAACTGGCTCAATTTGTTGAAATGGAACTGACCCATGAGGGGTATCAGGTGACCGTGGCCAATGATGGCATCGGGGGACTCACCGCTGCTCGCGAGTCTCAACCGGATTTAATTCTCCTGGACTGGATGCTGCCAGGATTCTCTGGCGTTGAAGTCTGTCGACGTCTGCGGGCAACCGGGGATAAAGTTCCCGTTATTTTATTGACCGCCAAAGATGAAATTAGCGATCGGGTCGAAGGGCTAGATGCCGGGGCGGATGACTATATGGTGAAGCCCTTTAGCATCGAAGAGCTGTTAGCTAGGGTGCGAGCCCACTTGCGGCGCACCCAGGAAGAAGATCCCGATGTCCTAGAATTCTCCAACTTGACCCTTAACCAGCGCACCCGTGAGATCTTCCGCGGTGAACGCTCGATTGAGCTAACGGCCAAGGAGTTTGATTTGCTGGTGTATTTGATGATGCATCCTCGCCAGGTATTGACCCGCGATCGCATCCTGGAACAAGTCTGGGGCTACGACTTTATGGGAGACTCCAATATCATCGAAGTTTACATTCGCTACCTTCGTCTCAAGCTAGAAGAGAACCAAGAAAAGCGGTTAATTCAGACGGTCAGGGGCGTGGGTTATGTCATGAGAGAGTAAGCGGCTATTGCTTTGGTAAACGTAAAGTCCAATGAAGGGATGCGCCCTTAACTTGATCCCATGAATGCTCACCCCTTAGGATGAGGCTCAGTTATCGATCTCTGGGCTGAAGCATGATGCTGCAGTCCGATCCTCACCTGAAGCCGACAAAAAACTATGGGACTCTTTGATCAAATCGTTAGCGCTATTGATAACCCAGCCTTACAGGCTAATACCGGCCAATTAGGCAATATCCTGAATACGGTGCAGCAACTTAGCCAACAGCAAGGCATGAACAATAGCTCTACCGAAGCGGCGATGTCTCTACTGGGCAACCATGTCCGTTCTGCATTAAAGTCTCAGTCAGCGGACCAAGCCCAAGCCCTCGTCAATCAATACAGCGGTACGAGTGCGAATGGGGCTGCAGTCAATGCCCTGTTT
Organism: Acaryochloris marina MBIC11017; assembly: GCF_000018105.1. Taxonomy (GTDB): domain Bacteria; phylum Cyanobacteriota; class Cyanobacteriia; order Thermosynechococcales; family Thermosynechococcaceae; genus Acaryochloris; species Acaryochloris marina. The sequence goes on along the minus strand of NC_009925.1, from coordinate 1,469,529 downwards.
TCTGACGGACAACAACAGCAAATTGCCCAGGAAATTGCTCAACGGACCGGCTTAAATAGCAGCGTGATTCAAGGACTGTTGCCCGTTCTGGTTCCCATTGTGTTGAATTTGCTCCATAGCGGTTCTTCCCAAGCCAATCCGCAACAGGGTTCTAATCCTGTGTTAAATCAATTTTTAGACAGTGATGGGGATGGTGATGTCGATGTTGCCGATGCCCTGCGTTTAGCCGGAAACTTTTTAGGCCAGCGTTAGCCTTTTAACCAACTTCAACTTCCCTCTGCACTATGGCCAAACTTGAGATCAAACATCTGAATAAGACCTACAACCCTAAGGTTGTGCCTGTTAAAGACCTCAGCTTAACCGTGGAGGATGGTGAGTTCTTGACGTTGTTGGGGCCCTCCGGCTGTGGCAAATCCACGACCCTGCGGCTGATTGCAGGGCTAGAACAGCCCACCCGAGGGGATGTGGTGATTGGACCCGACGTGGTTACCCATAAAAGTGCTGGGGACCGAGATATTGCCATGGTGTTTCAAAGCTATGCCCTCTATCCCCATATGAATGTCTACGACAATATTGCGTCAGGACTGAAGCTGCGCAAAATGTCTAGCACTGATATCCAGCAGCGGGTGGCTGAAGCCAGCCGAGTCCTCAACCTCGATGACTTGATGCGTCGTAAACCAGGGCAGCTATCCGGGGGACAACGGCAGCGGGTGGCCTTAGGACGAGCCTTAGTGCGTAACCCGGCAGTATTCCTGTTAGATGAGCCGTTGAGCAATTTAGATGCCTTGCTGCGAGAGCAGGTGCGAGCAGAACTCAAGCAGCTATTTGAAAAGCAAAATGCCCCGGTTGTCTACGTCACCCATGATCAGACAGAGGCGATGACGCTTTCATCTAAGGTAGCAGTGCTCTACCAAGGGGATTTACAGCAGCTCGATCCGCCCCAACAAATTTATTCCCGGCCTGCCAACCAGTTTGTAGCTGGATTTATCGGCAGTCCTCAGATGAATCTGTTAACCCTCAGGTGTGAGAATCAATCAGCTATTCTCGGGGAGACTCGGATTCCTCTACCGAGTAGTGCCGTGAGTCCTCGGGAAATTGTCTTAGGCATCCGGCCTGAACACACCCGGCTGACTACTCCGGGCGATTCCACCACAATCACGGGGCAAGTCTACCTGGTGGAGAACTTGGGGATGAGTAATCTCTTGAGCATTAAAGTTCAGGGCGGTGAAGAGACCATCCGGGCTCTATTGCCCACTGACCAAACCTGGTCAGGAGAGACGATTTCGGTGGCATTGCCTTCAAATCAGCTGCACTGGTTCGATGTGCAATCGCAAATGCGGTTGGAATAGCCTTGAAGATGGGCTGAACGAAAGAAAGCCAGACTAGAAGAAGAGCTTGTCACTGATTGAGATAACACCGACACGCTCTTGAAGCTATACCGTCATGGAATTGGGACGTTTAGCTTTTAGGTGTGGAATATATTCTTCGCCCAAATTGTGATCTTTTATGCCATCGGAACTAGGTCTTCCTAGGTCTTTCAGTCGACCTTCCAGGCGAGTTAGGAATTTTGTAAATCGATTCAGGTCAGATTCATCATATAAATCACCATCTTCATCAAAATACTTAACTTGTCCTACATCTGTATAACCAATGTTGGGAATTCTCGCGACAACATCATTGTTATTGATCACGCGGAAGGTGTTAGACCTTAAGGGGGGATTGAATTTGTTTGTAAACGTTTGATCGCCTACTCTGGGCTGTCCATAGGTGTAAACCCCACTGACTTTGCCAGCACTACTTTCTTGTATTGCCCAAGAGGCAGCAGCGAGAATTGCCATTGCTCCTCCCAAACTGTGGCCTGTGAACCACAATGAGCGTTGTGTGCCTTGCATTTCCTTTCGGACTCTGTCCTTCATCAGCACCTGAGTATCGTCATCTTCGATCGTCCAAACATCGGTAAATGCTTTTAGGAACCCTCGATGAACGTTGCCTCCCAAATAGTTCACTTTTTTGAATCTGGCATTGTTTCCCCAATCTCTCGAATCTTTCTCACTTCCTTGAAAAGCAACTACTACACTTTCTGCGTTGACGAGCACTAAAGCTTCCGAATCATTAATTTCATTATTCTCATTGTGGAAAAAGTAAACGTCGTCATAGCCCCAATTTTTGGCAGTCTTTACGACCTCAGCTTTTTGAGTCTCACTTTCATTGAATGGTTCATAAACTAATTGAGAAATAAGGGCAAAGGCATAAGCATTCTCGGCGTCATAATCTGTTGCAGATGAATTGAAATTAAATGCGGTCCCTTTTCTATTTGCGAGAGGTTTAGCCGTACTTTTATCAGCCATAGCAATCGATTCTCCCAATGAATTCTGCAGTGAATCAAGTGAACCTAAAAATGCAGTCAATCCAAATAAGAAATCTCTTCTCTTTATGGACATAATCTGTTCCTTATGAGGTGGTGTTAACAAGGAGGGGGATCTCTGGGCATGTGGAAGTATTGCACCTAATCAAGTGATTTATAGATGGCTTAAAAATCCTGCTTAGCCATGTCATCAAGATGTAAAATCTTAAAGTTTATGCAGATGCGAAAGCGATATATGTCCGCATCTTTGGCCTAAACTTTGGAGATCAGAATGCTTGAGATATGAAAAACTTCAATCGGATTCGCCCAGATATTTGTGATTGATAAACTCTACGGATTCAGCAGCTTCGTTAGCTGTTCTCATTGAGATGCTTGGAATTGCTTTTCTAGTTGGACTAGCAGGAGGGAACCACCCAAAACTCCTGACATTCCATCCACTTTTGGGTAGGAGTGATGGATCAACACTAGAAATATTAGTGGGTAGCTTGTAACTGAAGGCCCCATTTTTGGATTTAGTTAGTCGGCTACGGAAAACACTTTCCGTATGACAACTGACGCAATCCGTATTGAAAAAGTGGGATTTTTGAGGATTAGCAATAATGTCAGGAATATCCTGTAACTGCGGGGTTGGACTGCCTTGAACAACAGAGTTCCCTAATCTAGCTGTAGTGGTGGGGCCAAGCAACATAGCTGTACTGACCCCTTGGTTCCGATCAATATTGGTAGGCGTGGGGGTTGGAATAATGCGTTGACCAAAGCTTGTCCCAGTGATCATTTGAGCATTTTGTCCCCCAAGTGTTGGGAAAGCCTGTTGTACAAAGGTTCCATCTGGTTGTCTAGACATCGCAAAGAATATCCAGGGTTCTTCGGTTCCATCTAGCCCCATAAATGCAACACCTCCGAGTTGTTGTTCTGAAAGGTGTTTTTGTAGAAATTGCTTTAGACTGCTTTCGAACTTAGCTTGTTTGGCTTTGAGACCTGGATGAATACTTAAATTCCCGTTGGTTTCAATTCCAGCTAACTGTAGGTCTGCCTTTAAGATCTTTAAATCATTAACGATTTCACGAAATTTACGTTCATCTGGTATGGCTTTGGGTGGTCCATTGGGGATAGCTGGTGTATCCACCCCTTGGAGGTATCTGAACACTAGATGCGCTGTCAAATCATGGATCTTAGGCCCAGCAGCACTGACAGTTACGGGCTGAGCAACCACACGGATTTGCGGTGCACAACCAAAGACCTGATTAATGGCTTTGTCCGTGCCGGGTGCGCATGGATCTACCCTGACCCCTACCACTTTCCAGGTGTCTATCTGCTGGATCTGAGGTGCGAAGGTTCGACCAAAGTCAATCGTATTGTTTGAGACTTTAACCGTTTGCGCTTGGTTAATAACAGAATCAAATACTTGCTGTGGCCATATTTTCCCGCCGGTTAAAGTTTCTTCTCCCACGGAAATGAGTCTTGCCACGTCTTGTTGAGTGGTGGGGATAGGCCACAGGAAGGAGACATCATTGATGTCCAGAGTTAATGTATCAGCTATAGAGGGAGAAATTGGCATCATCAGACTCAAAGTAAATCCGATGCAAGCTATGAATAGCCCTATAAATCTAGATATAGTCTTCATTGCATTATTAAATCCATGAGCTTTGCCCAAATATCACTTTTTGCATGCTTGGGTTCTAGCAAGATATATGACTGCTATTATTAGCTTTTTGCTACTAGAATCTAGCTGCCACAATGGTTGTAAATTGGGCAATATATTTATGATTGATTGTCTATGAATCTGTCAGATTGATATTGAATTTTTATGCTATTTGATACATTTTTTTTACGCTATGACTGCAGAAATGCTTAACAATTTACAGCCTGATAATTTGGCTTAGGGAAGATTTTGATTGTATAAAAAATGCTTTTTAATGAGTTTTATTTTCTTCCTGTGAGCCGCTGATTAATGCTTGTGTTTTGTCAGTCGGATGCTTTTATTTGCCTAGAAAAACTAGTTGATAAGCTATCTAGCTATTGTTGCTACTAAGCTCGCTGTCTTGCTTGTAAGGTGTTGGTCTGCTGGCCATGTCATGCTAAAAATTACACTATCTTTACTGCTCAAATAGTCTGAGATTCTTCTTTGCTCTACTATTTTTGATTTAGCGATTATATTGTGAGAACTGTTGTTGTAATAGTGAATGGGTAAGCAGTGCTGCCTTTGTTGAGTTCGCAACTACTGAGACGGCTGAATAGGTTCGTGACATGATTTTTAACAGCGCTCTCCAACATAGCAAGGAAGCTCTGCAATTTAGTGATGGCTCACCGTACTGGCAATTAGACTTAGGACTTTCCGTTCTGGGCTTGAACTGACGGGGGCAACTGCCCTAAGTGTCAATTGAAGCTACATGTTCCAATTTGGGTCAATGTAATGCATCACCTGGAAAAATGCTTAGCAGGATCTATTCTTGAGCCGTTTGGACATTTTCCTGCGCTCAAAATGTGTGCAACCTATTACGAGGGATCGGAACGGCTTCTCATAAAGCTCTAGCCAGCCCAATCACCGAATGGCAAAAAGGTTCACTCATAACAACTATTATTTAGTCACTGGATGATAATAGGGCTAAATAGCCAGTCTCGCCTTATTTATCAGGGAGTTTGAACTTTAGAGTCCTGGAACGAGGACTTACAGCTTATTATGTCTATATAATGAATAACATGAATGCTGAGGGGACATTCGATTGGCAACTGAACTAGACATTGAAAGAAAAGCTGGCGACGAAGGCGATCGTAAATACTGCTGGCAATGCGATTTTGTAACCCGAATGCACATGACCAAGTGCATCGTGTGTGGGGCTCCACTGTACGACAAGCCTAAGCATAAACGTATTACTCAACCCCAAAGTAACTTGCCATCTGACGATAAAGCTAAGCGACCGAATAAGAAAACAACGGTGCTTCTGAGTTTTTTACTCTTTGCAGGGGCCGTCAGTGCTGCGATCGCATTAATCAGTCCTTGGAAGCGAGCGACTGAGCCAGTTGCCAGTCCTGGCCCTGCCAATATTGAGGTTTTAGGCGATACGTTCTTGGGATACAGTACCCTCTGGGATCAAGACTTTCAGAAAAAGCTCAAAGATGCTGAAATTACCATTGGCTATGCAGATGAGCTAGATCAGGAAACGAGATCGCAGAAGCTTTCCAGTGGTGAAGTTGATTTTATGGTAACGACCATCAATCAACTGTTTGAGACCCCCAATACCGGCAAAATCGTCGCCATGTGGGACTGGACCCGGGGTGCTGATCGTTTGGTTCTGAACAATAAGCAATTTCCCCAAGTCACAACGATTCAAGGGTTGAATCGTGCAGCCACCCAAGCAGCCCAGCAGGGCGAACTCCTCTCCATCATTTTTGCGGGTAATACCCCTAGCGAATATCTTAGTATTCTGTTGGCTGATAAGTCGCCAGATTTTGCGTTGGAGAAATTCAATATCATTCGGGTGGATGATTCATCAACGGCTTGGCAGCGGTTTCAGAATCCCAAACCCGGAGAAAATATCGTTGCCGGAATTTTTTGGGAACCTTACGTCACTCAGGCCAACCGAGCCGGGTATATCCCTTCTCTTTCCTCTGCCCATGTTCAACGATCGATTGTTGATGTAGTAGTGGCCTCTCCCCAAGTCCTGAAGGAGCATCCTGGTAAGGTTCAAGAGTTTGTCAAGGCCTACTATGAGCATATTTCGCGACGTGCCATTGATAAAACTGCTTGGCGACAGCAGTTTGAAAATTTAGGGGGATTGACTGCATCAGAGTCCTTGAACTTTTTACAAGGCGTGTACTTTTTTGATGCCAATTGTGCCAATCACTGGATGAATGGCCCGACCAAACTACTACGTCAGCGTCTCAATTACACCAAACAGGTGTTATATGGCAGTGGCCGTCTGACCGCTACGCCGAATAATGTGGATCAACTCTATGATGGTCGCTTTGTGGCTGAACTGGCAACGTCAGATGCTGCTGCGAGCTGCCCTGCGTTACAATCAACTGCCAAACCTGCCCCTACGCCTAAACCGGCTCCTGCATCCTCAACCCCACAGCAGACTGAGGCAAAGGCAACGACAACAACACAAACAACGATTGCCATTCAGTTTGAAGTAGGGGCGGCGCAATTAAATGACCAGGCCAAAAAGTCATTGGATCAGGTATTGGACACAGCTAATCCTGACGATACGGTGCGGATTACTGCCACTTTTGCGGATGCCAGTAGTGCGAGGGCTTTAGCACTCCTCAAAAGCCGAGCAACGGCGGTGGAGCAATATGTTGTAGATAAGTTGCCTACAGCCAGTGTTCAGACGACTTTGAATTCTGGTGGTTCAGAAAGCCCTAATATTAGAGTCTCGATTGGCAAAGGATTCACACCTTAACTGATCCTAGCGTTAACATTTCATTAGATACGCAAAAGGCCCTAAAGCATCAATGGCAGATTATGACGTCCTCGTGATTGGTAGCGGCATCGGAGGACTGATCGCTGGCAGTTTGTTGGCCCGATACGGTAAACGTGTACTCATCTGTGAGAGCCATGCAATTCCAGGTGGGGCAGCCCATGGGTTTCAGCGCCAAGGTTTTCATTTTGATACTGGCCCCTCCTTTTATTGTGGTCTCAGTGACCCTCACAGCCTGAATCCAGTTCGCCAAGTCTTGCAGGTTTTAGGCGAAACCGTCGATGCGATCGCATATGACCCTCTTGGCTACTATCACTTCCCCGCAGACGACCCGGCTGGGCATTTAGCAAGGGGCTTCCCCATCTATGGAGATGCCCAAAAGTACCGAGACGCCGTCGCTCAAATTACCCCTGACGGTGCTCGTCAGCTCCAGAAACTGGAACAAGATTTTCTGGCCCTATTTGCCCCGCTGAAACAAATTCCTCTCCTCACCCTCCGCAGCAATTGGACCTTGATTCCCTGGCTGATCCGGCATCAGCCTATGGCTTTAGCCCAGCTATTGCCCCAGCTCCGCAATATTCAGAGTTCTGCTGGAGCCATGCTCGATCGCACCGTGAGGGATCCTTGGGTGCGTCGCTTGTTCGATTTGGAATGCTTTCTACTCTCAGGGCTTACAGCCCAAGACACCGTTGCCCCGGAAATGGCGTTTATGTTTGGGGAACGGTCTGGTTCCACCATTGATTATCCCGTCGGCGGCAGTCCTGCCATAATCCAAGCCCTGATTCGAGGTTTAAAGAAGTGGGGGGGAGACCTGCGCCTCAAGGCCCATGTGGACCAAATCCTCGTGAAAGGTGGAAAAGTTCAGGGGATTCAGCTTAAGAATGGGGAACGCTTAACGGCCCCCATTGTCATTTCCAATGCTACGGTCTGGGACACCTTCAATCAGCTTCTCAAACCGGAGGATGTACCGCCGGCCTATCGACGACGATCCTTAGCTACCCCTGCGGTTGATAGCTTTATGCACCTCCATGTGGGCATCTGCTCTGATGGACTGTCGGACCTCCCAGGACATCATGTGGTCATCCATAGCAACCAGCAGCCCATCATTCATCCTGGTAATACCTGCATGGTGTCGATTCCCTCAGTTTGGGATGCGTCCCTCGCCCCCGAAGGACATCATGTTATTCATACCTATACCCTGGAACCCTTTGCCCCCTGGGAGCAGGTGGTGGATTATGAACAGTTGAAGCAGGAGCGGGCCCAGTCACTCTATCGAGCCTTAGAAACCGTGATACCGGATGTGCGATCGCGCATCACTCTAGAACTCATCGGCACCCCCCTCACCCATCGTCATTATCTCCGCCGCCATCGAGGCACCTATGGTCCTGCTATTGCTGCTGGCAATGGAACCTTCCCTAGTTGCCATACCCCTATATCGGGCCTGTATCGAGTGGGGGATTCAACCATGCCTGGCATTGGTGTACCCGCAGTGGCTGCTTCCGGTATCCTCTGCGCCAATACCCTAGTCTCCCCACAGCAGATTCAGGATTTACTACAAACACTAGTGCCGTAAAGCATCAGTCTTGTTTTACCGTGCTTGGCCTTTGACAATAACCGTTTGATCCTGAAAATTCAGATCTTTAATTTGGAGCTGTCCCAACTGAAGATTAACAGGGTTGTCTAAAAGATCGGATGGAAGATTGATGCGATCGCGCAGATCTGCATAGGAGAATCGAACATTGCCTACAACCAACCTGGCATCTTTGCCGAGGACGACCTTCCCTTGTTGGATCTGAGGTTTGCCCTCCACCCCCACATAGATTTCCTTGTCTTGTAAAACCGGGAAACTTTGCAGTAGTCCCTTGACCGTTGCTTGATACTCAGACGGCAATTGATCTAACGGCAATGCCGACGTATCCACCACAATCCCGGTTTGGAGTTGACCGGCTTCAATCTTGGTATTCATCGCTTTGATGGAAGTAATCACTTTAGGACTGCGAGCTTGGACTGGAAGAGACGTGACCACAAACTGATTGAATTCTTGGGCCGTTAATTGCACTTCCGGTGTCTGGGAGGCAGTGGTACCGAGGACGCGATCAACTTTTTGGTGCAGGTCAAAAGCTAAGCGCTCTATCTCAGCCGGTTCATCGACTTGGGCGGGCAGTAATGTGGAAGGAGCTGTTTCCGGTGTTGAAGGCCGGGTATACCAATCCGGGAGATGGGTAACCTGCTGCCAGGTATAGGCCAGCCAGCCTCCACCGCCCAGGACCAACAAGAAGGCGACCAGTCCTATCTTTTTAAGCATGCAAACCTACTTCAAACCTAAGCCGAGCTGAAGACTTGGTTCCCCCATTCCAAGACCAACGATTTATGACGTCGAATCCTGCCTAGGAGTTTCAGCTAGATTTTTAACCATCGCAATATGCAGCATATCTGCCTGGAGAAAGGGGTCTCCCCGCCGTTCGAATCCAAATTGCTCGTAAAATGATGCTGACTGAGATTGGGCATACAGAATAGCTGTCGCAAATCCCTGCTGTTGGGCATATTGCAGGGCTGCGGTGGTAATCGCTTTACCAATTCCCTGCTGACGAAAGCCCTCCAACACGGCTACCCGCTCAATTTTGGCTTGGGTTCCATCTCCATAGGCTCTAATCCGGGCAATGCCGACGGGCTGCTGTTGCCAATAGGCCACGAAGTGATTAGCAGTTTCATCTTCTCCATCCATATCCAGCTCCGGATCAATATTTTGCTCGATATGAAACACTTGCTGCCGAATTAAAAAAATATCGTTGGCATGGTCCGCATAGATGGTTCGCGTAACCTTCAACTCGGAATCTAGGGATGAATCGATGGGCATGGTCACTCCTGTTACCAAGAGCCATATTCTAAATCGATTGCTACCATCGATCTACCCAATCAGCTTAGACCGTGATCAGCTTGATGTTGTTGATGCCTGAAGAGGTCAACAGCAGATACGAATTGCCTAATCTTGAGGAGAGCGGCCTACCATTGACGCCACTTGGGAGAATACTGATCCAGCAGCTTCTCGGCCTCAGGAATAGTCATTCCTCGCTCTTTAGCAAAAATCTCTATGGGTGGCCATCCCCTTGTGCCAGTCGAGTGGAGGGTCCATTCAGAGTTGATACGTTTCAAGGTGGCTAACCCTCCTGTAGGCCCATCAATCCATCTGGCTAAAGCATATGCATCCGAAATCACGATACGCTCCACTTGTGCTGTAGGGGCAAGGGACTGTAGCAGAGTGGCACGAATGGCTTCTTCGTCGGCCAGGGGATTCGCTATTTTAATCTGGGGGGTAGCCTGTCCAGGTGGCGAAGTAGTCGATACATTATGGCTTTGAGGCTTTTGACTTCCTGCATGGCTGCAAGCCATCAAGAGTGCCATTGTACATAAACATCGGTGTTTCAATTGATGCCCCCATACAGTCACAAAAGTCTATTTTCTCCAGCCATGATTCCAGTGTTGTCTATAACCTGGATAGGCCTTGTACTGTTATGCTGCCCAGCAGGGTTCGTTCATGTGAATCATACGGGGGGCCGTTGCTAAAACGCTGACAAACGTGCTTATCAATCTACGGGCGATGGGACGCAGTTCCTGAGAGGGAGATAGAACATGAACGTAGCCCATGTAGGGTTAATGGATGATTCTTACGCTCAAGATTGCAGGTTTCGTCCCCGCTAGCTCAACGGTTCAAGCTTAAATGGAATAGTGGGGGCTTTTTAGGGTGATGGCTTATAGGGCAAAGAAGAATGGTGGAGGTTGATTAACAGCTTGCCACTGTTCGCTTTTTGATACCCGAAGGTGTATTCAACCTTTAAGTCTTGGCCTGTGCGAGCATTCGTAAAGTAGTAGTTGCCAATGGCAACCGCCGAATCACTATCGATGGCAATTTTTGAATTCTCGAAACGGACCTTGCTCCAGGGCTGAAGAGCAAATCCTTGATCTTCAGGGACAATACCCGTCACAAAGTACGAGATGGCTTCTGCTTCTGTGGGCCGAAATTGCTTCTTGGCGGCTTTGGTGGGCTTAAACAGGATAGGTCCCTCATCATAGGCATAAAGAGCGTCGACAATATTTTCCGCTAATATTTGATAGGCAGCGTTGTTGCCATGAGCTTTACCGATCCTGACAATGGCATCTCCCCACTCTTTTTGAGCCTGAAGAATTTCCTCCTGGGTAATCGGGGAAGCAGGTGTTGGCGGGGTGAAGCTGACTTGATGGGTATAGCTGGTGAGTAAGCTACCTAACACGCCTCCCAGGGCAAACGCCACCCACGCGTTGAATTGAAAGGGCATGAAGAGGGTATTCCTTTGAACGATTAATCTTTGAGCACGGCTTGACGTGTTTTACAGTTTGCCGAACGCTGATTTTTTCGCCTACTATCTACTGACTAGTTTTGCACCTAGACCAGTAGTATCCACCTGGATATCCGCCTAATTGGATGAAGTTAGATCAACCCTTCTCGAACGGCTTTTGCTGCAGCTTGAACCCGGTCATCCACGCTTAACTTATTCAAAATCATCCGTACATAGGACTTGATGGTTCCGAGGGATAGATACAGCTGGTTGGCAATTTCTTGATTGGAGCAGCCTTCACTGATTAACTGCAGAACTTCTCGCTCTCGATCACTAAGTACGGTTGCCGGAGCAGTTTGTCGATGGGCAGGTGCGGTTGTGGGGGTGTTTGCAGACTTTAGCATGGAGGCTAGCTTATGGGCGATTTGAGGATCTAAGTAGGTCCCTCCCCCTTGAATTAAGCGAATGACGGCTAGTAATTGCTGCCAATCAATACTTTTTAAGCAGTACCCATCAGCCCCAGCGGCGAGCATGCCGACCACTTGATTGTCTTTACCAAAGGCGCTTAGGGCCAGAACTCGGATATCTGGGCAGGTCGCTTTAATTTTTTGGGTGGCAGAGATGCCATCCAAAATAGGCAGTTCAATATCCATCAGGACGATATTGGGTTGAAGCTGTGCCGCTAAGTCAATCGCCTGTTGACCATTTTCGGCCTCGCCGATCACTTCAAAATCGGACTCTAAACTAAATTGCCCTTTTAGCCCCATCCGCATCAGGGCATGGTCTTCTACGAGGAGTAAGTGAATCGGTTGCTCAGACATGATAACCTCTTGGGTTTAGGCCGTACCGTTGAGTGATGGTGAAGCCTCGATAGGCAGCGAGAACCAGAACGTCGCGCCCTGACCGATGGTGCTTTCTACCCAAATCTTCCCTCCATGAGCTTCAATAATTTGACGACAAAGGTACAGTCCCAACCCCGCTCGACCTTGGCGACCGGTTCCTTGAGAAAATCGTCGAAATAAGTGTTTCGCATCTTTCTCCTTCAGCCCCGGCCCGTGATCACGGACGGCAACTTGAACCTGGCTAGGTTGGGATGACAGGACCTCGATCCGAATGGTTTTGCCCTGGTCGCTTAAGCGTACGGCATTTTCGACCAAATTAAGGAGAACCCGTTGAATTTCAATGGCATCCCCAATCGCATCAGGCAAGTTGGATTTAATATCAGTTTTTAAGTGACATCTGTCTTGGGTGCTTTGCTGAATCCAAAGGGTGACGCGATCGCAAATCTTATGCCAATTCAACCGCTCTCGATTGAGGATACGACTTCCCTCGGCTTCGTAGCGACTAATATCGAGCAGGGTTTCCACCAGCTTAATCAGGTTGTCATTGGCGTCTTGAGATTCCCCCAATATCTCTTTGAAGGAGTCACTAACGTCGCCAAAAGCCCCGCCGACCATGGCATGTAAGGTACTGCGATTGGCGAGTAATGGGGTACGTAAATCATGGGAGAAGGTGCGGATTAAATCTTCAAGCTGTTGGTTTCGTTGCTGAATCTTTTCTTGTCGATTGCGAATATCTTGGGCCATATCATTGAGAATGATGGCGAGTTGGCCCATTTCATCTTCTGAGGTATGGGTGATTTGGACCTCGAGTTGACCTGTTTTCCAGGCTTGACCGACTTTCATCAGGTGTTGAATCGGAGAAACCATTCGACGGCGCAGGAGTCCAAAGTTGCCAACACTGCCAATCGTAATCACGCCAATGCTGAGACCACTCAATACGAAACTCAGCTGATTGAGCCATTCCAAGTGGGCTAGCCGCCTATTTTGTGCGTTTAAAAGTCCCTTTTCGTACAGCAAAATGCCATCAATCGTGCCTCGTAACGTATCCAATGACCCCAGCTGGGATAAGTCCTCAAGTTCAAAGGAGCCGGACAAGACGGGCTGCACAAATTGATCTTCCCATTGGGAATGGAAGGTGTAAATGTCGCCTAAATTATCCTTGAGAGACGGATCATCTTGGAGGAGATTGGATAAGCGATCTAGGCTGGTGCTAAAAGCAGTTCGACCATCTCGATACTGTTGGAGAAATTCTTTATCTTTGTTGAGCAAGTATCCACGAAGGGCCACTTTTTCTTCTAGAGCGGCTCTAAGTAAACGCTCACTTTCTCGCTTAATTTTGAAGGTTTGGGTGATACGGTTGACGTTGCGTTGCTTCTGAATATTGACGACTAAGCTTAACCCTTCTTGGGTTAGTAACAGCAAAATAAGCACCGTCAAACTGACGTATAACGGTGCAAATAATCGCTTTTTTAAAAAGGAAACCATTTCAATCGTCTTAGCAACTGCCCAACCCGTGACTTACAGACAATTTACAGGGCTTTGCTGTGATCTGAAACAGGGGTTAATCCTCTTAGGTTTCCCCCCAGAAGCCCAGACCACACTTATAGCTATTGCTCTACTCAGTTCTTTCTTTATGGCTCCTTAGACATCGAGAGCCGTTACCGTTCAACAAGCCTGTATACGTGGGAAATAGTCTGCCCAAAACAGCCAATGATACCGGTGGATATCCAGGTGGATGATACCTGAAGACTAGCCTTTTACCCTCTAAGAAATAACCAGTAGACAGTTGTGACTGTCAGTGCAAAGTAGCCATATTAATACTATCAGCAAATAAAAATGTTCGATTTGATTCGTCAAAACATAACTAACTCAAAAAGAATTGCTGAAATAACTATTTGAACCACTGTTCAGAACTAACCCATCAACCCTATCCCCATTACTTTTCAAAATGTCAAAGCACATCTTAATGATCGTTTCTAACTCAGCTACCAGCACCACCGGCAAACCTGTGGGGATTTGGGCTGCTGAACTGATCCATCCTTACGATGTGTTCAAAGCTGCTGGCTGTCAGGTAACCATCGCCAGTTCCCAGGGTGGTCCTGTTGAACTTGACGCCCTGAGTGACCCCCGTGATTCATCGGGATTCTCATCGTTAGATATCCTCTCAGCAAAATACCTAACGCAATCGACGTTTACGGATCAGCTATCGAATACCCCTGCGATCGCAGATCTCAATACGCACGACTATGATGCCATCTTTGTTTGTGGCGGTCAGGGAACCCTCTACACTTTCCCGGAAGACCAGGCTTTAACCGATTTATTTGTCAGCTTTTACCAAGACGAGAAACCGAGCGCGACCCTCTGTCGAGGTGCTTGCTTACTCCTAAATGCCACCTTGGATAATGGCGAACCGTTGATTCAAGGCAAAATGATCACGGGATTCTCCAAGAAAGAAGAGCAGTGGATGGATCAAAACGTTGGCCCGATGATGGTTCCTTTCGTTCTAGAAGAGGAGGCCAAAAAACGCGGTGCAAAATTTGTGGCGAGTTCTGCTTTCACACCATTTGCAATGCAGGACGGAAACTTGATTACTGGCCAGCAAAGAAATTCTGGTTTCCAAACGGCGGGTTTAGTCTTAAAGGCGTTGGATTTAGACTTTGATGATTCACACTAAAGGCGATTCACCTTCCATTGTTCAGGCTCCTCCCTTTCATGGGGTAGGAAGAGAGTGATGGCGATTGGACAGCACTGTTCACTTGATCATGCGGTCAAAGTAAAACGATCAATATAAGTTGAAAGCGGCAAGAAGATTCAAAATTGCGGAGAACCGATATCTTTGGGCGGTTCTCCGCAATTTTTCTGAGCTAGACCTAGGAATGAGGGGAGGATTTCTCTCCATCCTGTATAGGGTTCTCATGATTTTCGATCACCCCTTGGGTATTGCATATTGGATGTAACGAAACAAACAGAGCGGTTGTTACCGCTTCACTGATAACAGCCAATGCGAGGTACAAAACTATGATGATTCGTTACTGGAATCCGATTGAAGAAGCAGATGCGATCCGTCATCAACTCGATCGCCTCTTTGACGGTATGTTGGATACGGACACGTCCACCGTCAATTGGTCCCCTGCAATTGAAGTCTGGGACCAAGGCAATGCCCTGGTCCTCAAAGCCTTCTTGCCAGGGGTTAAGGCGGACGATTTGGATATTCAGGTGACTCGAAAGTCCGTTTCCCTGTCAGGTCAGCGCCATGCCGAGGACCTACCAGAAGATGCCAAGCGCCTCTACTCTGACATCCGTTATGGACAGTTCCAACGGGCCACCAAGCTGCCGGTGGAAGTGCAAAACACCAAAGTAGATGCATCCTTTGAGCAAGGTTTGCTCACCCTCACCCTGCCCAAGGTTGAAGCCGAACAACACAAAGTGGTGAAGGTTAACTTGACTGGCGAGTCACCTGCGATTGATGCAGCTGACGATGCCTAACCGCCAGCTCTCTCTCTTGGGTCTAACGATTGACTGGACCGAGTTCTAGTAATACCTGCCTCGAGGGGTAAAATGCTCCTCGAGGTTTTTTTTGCGTGAATTTTTGATGGGGGTATAGGCCGTCAGGTAAATATTCATGAGGAAGCCCCCTGGAAGCTAGGTATAAATTCTCAATATCTGCTATGACTGACTTACAAACAGAACGCCCTTGTTATGTTTCTGGGAACTACTATAGAAGCAACCGTTGTCCGGGTGGTTGATGGCGATACCATTCGAGTTCTGCTGCCCTATTTAGACCAAGAGAAGTCCCTGCGTCTACTCAACCTTGAAACAGAAGAATCGAATTCGGGCAGTAATAAGATCATTACTCCCTGGGGCCAACAGGCTAAAGAACGAGCCGAGAGGTTTTTTCAGCCTCAGGATCAGGTGACTTTGGAATATCCTGGCACGGAACCCGCAGACATTTGTCATCGCCGTTATCAAGACAATTATGGTCGTCCGCTCTTGCTGATTCACAAACAGGGGGTAGATTATCAAGAAGTGATGATTCGCGAAGGATACAGCCCCTATTTCAATAAATATGGCAATGCTGCATTTCCTGAGTATCATCAGCGGTATCAACAGGCAGAACGAGATGCCCAGCAGGAAAATTTGGGAGTTTGGGACCAATTAGCGGTCAATGGCGAAAAAATCCATAATTATGCCGCTTTAGGGATTTGGTGGAGTCTCAGAGCCGAAATTATCGATGGGTTCCGTCAATATAAAGCTCACCAGCCAGACTTGCTCAACTCCCGATTAGACTTTGAAGAGATTGTGGCAAGAGCCCAGCATCAGCAGAAGGTTGTGGTGTTTACGGAGTTGCGATCGCTCCGCCGTATCACTGCCACGAGTGCCCGAATCGAGATTGGCTCGGTCAAACAGCCCTTTAGTCTATATATTCCCAACACGGAATCTCCCACAGGCAAAGCCATTGTGAATCTGTTGAATAATCGATACTTCAGTATGGATAATGCGCCTAAGCGGAGTTATGCCTATGTGGCCGGACAATTACGGATGTTCAATAAAAATCCCCAAATCACGATTAAATCAACATCTCAGATTATGGATGAACCCGTGTTGTCTGCTATAACACCCCTGAGAAAAGTGGATAAGTTAGCTTCAGCCTAATGACGCTTTGCCCAACTCATCTAGGCAGATACTAGATGGATGTTGTGTGACATACGGAATGTGATGGGGAGAGTGAAACGTTACTCCGTCAAACAATCCCAACCTGCTGCGGGAGAATTTTTAGCCTGAGATAGCACTATCCATGAACTCACTAATTCAGCGCCAAATTGCCTTTAATCGCAGTAGCAATAATGCTTGGGATGCCTTTTCAGAACATCGCAATCAAGTCACGTCGTTGTTGAAGTATGGCTCGGACTCGTCTCGTCTATGTATTTTGGGTGCTGGCAATTGTAATGATCTGGATTTGACGACTCTGATCCATTCCCACCCAGAGATTCATCTAGTAGACCTTGATGGGGATGCCTTAGCCCAGGGAGTAGCCAAGCAAAATCTCGCAGATCAGGGTCATATCTACTTGCACAGTGGGATTGATTTAACCGGAATGATTGATCCGATTTCCCACTGGTCCCCCAATACACCCCTTTCAAAAACGGATATTGCTGCCTGTATTGATGCTCCAACTCACTGCCTTGGACAACTCCCAGGTCCTTTTGACGTGGTGGCCTCAACCTGTCTCTTGAGCCAGTTGATTAAAAGTATTGTGGATACGATAGGTGAAGATCATCCTCAGTTCGTGGAGGTAATTCAAGCTATTCGTTTGGGGCATTTGCGCTTGTTGCTAAAGCTTTTGAACTCAGGTGGTTGGGGGGTGCTGGTTACAGATGTGGTTTCTTCGGATTCCTATCCGCCATTGGCCAGTGTTCCCACACAAAACCTAAGTCAGGTGCTGGTGCAGCTGATTCGACAGGGAAATTTCTTCCATGGTGTAAATCCCGCTGCAATCGTCAATCTCTTTGGTCAAGATCCGGTTCTCAGCCAGCAGGTGGCTAGCCTAGAACCCGTTGGCCCCTGGCATTGGAATTTTGGTCCACGTCACTATGCAGTTATTGCCGTGAAGTTCCAAAAAAGGTGATATTCGCTTCTCTTTGGGAATGGCTAGATCGCCAACATTTCCTCTGCCAAAGCAAACCAGGCACAGAGGGATAGTGCAATATCCCTGACCGCTTTAACCCAGTTCAGCCAACACTTTTCGGACGGTTTGCAGAGCTTTATCCACCTCTCCCTCACTAACGACTAAGGGAGGCACGAAGCGAACAACCTTGGGGCCAGCTGGAACGAGTAGTAAACCTGCTTCCATCGCTGCTTTAATCACTTCAATCGAAGTAAGTTCAATCTCATCCTTCAAAACCAAGCCATTAATCAGCCCCCATCCTCGAACTTCAGCAATTAGGTTTGGATATTGGGATTGAATCGTATGCAGTCCTGCCCGTAACTGTTCTCCTCGCTGGGCGGAATTGTCTAGTAAATTTTCAGTTTCCAGCGTATCGAGGACGGCTAGGGCCGCAGCACAGACAAAGGGATTTCCCCCAAAGGTGCTGGCATGGTCTCCCGGTTGTAAAACACTGCAAAATTCTTTGCTGAGCATGGCCCCAATTGGGATGCCCCCCGCCAACCCTTTCGCTAGGGTAAACACATCGGGTTCAATACCTAGATTCTGATACCCCCAGAGTTTTCCGGTTCGGCCAATGCCGACCTGAACCTCATCCAGAATCAGCAAGATTCCAGTCTGATCGCAAATCTGGCGTACGCCTTGGAAGTATTCCAGTTGTCCGGGGCGCACCCCTCCTTCTCCCTGCAAAGGTTCTAGGAGGATAGCTGCAACTCGTCGTTGGTCGTGATCTAAGGTGGCGATTTTATCCTTGAGGGCGGCCAAATCGTTAAACGGCACATACACAAATCCAGGCACCAGCGGATCAAAATTCTTTTGATACTTCGGCTGTGCGGTAGCGGTAATAGTGGCTAGGGTCCGGCCATGAAAGCTAGCATCCGCCGTCAAGATGATCGGCTGCTCAATATTCAAAACTGTATGGGCATACTTCCGGGCTAGTTTGATTGCCCCTTCGTTGGCCTCCGCCCCTGAATTACAGAAAAAGGCGCGATCGGCACAGGAGTGCTGGGTCAGCCAATGGGCGAGATCACCCTGTGGGGGGATGTAATACAGATTAGAGACATGGTGGAGGGTTTGAATTTGGGCCGTAACTGCTGCCACTAGGGCAGGATGAGCATGGCCCAAGGTGCAGGTGGCAATCCCGGCGACAAAATCTAGATACTCTTGCCCATCTGTGTCCCAGACGCGACAACCTTGTCCTCGCTCTAGGGCGATGGGGAAACGACCGTAAGTGGTCATTACATCCTGATCAAAGTTGGTGGCACTAAAGGATTGAGCGGATACCGCAGACGGATCTTGAGCAAGTTCAGTAGGGCTCACAAGCACTCCTGCACGGACGAAAGGTTGACTTACATTGTAGAGGCAGATTTTTGTAAGTTGCGATCCAATCCAGCTTTGACCCAATTAATACAGGCTAATTCACTGGCAAAAATCTTGGGAGCGGCAATATTATTTAGCCGAGTGGGTGGATAGTGATCGTAAAAGAATTTGCCCGCAATCTCTGAAATAATCACCAGGTTCTGCTTGTAGATATAGCGCTGTTTAAAGTAATCCATGGTGGGAATAGCGGACACCTCCGCCTCTAAATGCTCCTGAGCAATATCCAAAATGCCTTCTATGCGACTGGAGTGCAGGCCTGCCGGGTTATTGGCTCGATGCCATTCACTGCGGCTACTAAGTTCAGACAACAAGCGATAGGCATAGATAGGGGTTTGGGCAATCTCACTATAGATATAGGGAATGATCAGATGTCCGCGATAAACCACGGACTGCTCGTACATGAGTCGTCGAGGAGAAATCATGGGGAGGATTACTGAGTAAGGGCTTTCCAAAATTGCTGCATATTGTCCAACAGACCGGGTTTACGGTTGTCTTCCGTTGTCGTCGATGACGCCAAAAGCTGACCGATCCGTTCGCCTGAAGGACGGCTTTCTTCTGTGGCCAGAATCTGGTGCTCATCTTCTTCCCCCTCGGCCCACCAAATCTGCCACTCGCTGGGGTAGGACCGAATCACGGCTCCCCGTTCTAAAGGCAGAAAAGAATAACAAGATTCAATATTGTTGAGGAATCGCTCTCGCAGGGTCCGTCCGGCCATGCCAATCCCGACAATGGAAACATCTTCTAGCTTGGGATTTAGCAAAATACAGACGCGATCACCCGCCTGACTACAGATTTGCTCTACCTTACCCACTTCTACGGGGGTGGGGGCAATAAAAACAAAGGCATCATTTTCGGGCTGCACTGGGTCTATTAATTCTTCAATTCCTCGCAACTCGTAGGAAATATCTTTCCATTGATGACGGGCTAAAGCGGCTGCCCCCGTATCAGAGAAAAAGACTTTAACGTTCTCACCTAGATTGGGCAGTTGGCTGAGATATTGCTGGGCGACGGGTAAGGGCTTAAGTTCGGGGATGGCAATCTCAATCTGTAGCAGGGTTTTGTGATCTGCGATCGCAGATTTCGTTGCCTCAACGGCTTGGGATATTGACGTTTCCAAAGAATCGGGAAAGACCATCTGCACTTCTCACCGGAACAATAGACTAGGTTGAACTGAGGTCAATCCTCAGGGCCACAAGGTGCCCCTCACTATTTTGACCTATAAGTCCCCCCAAACCAAATCGGTACGCTCAGGTCTCGTTCAATTGCCGGATTCTTGATATGTTCAGATCGTGATCATCGTTCAGGCTGAATCGGCGAATTATTCGTGCAAATTTTAGTGACGGGGCTTCATCGTTCAGGCACTAGCGCCACGGCCAGGCTGCTAGCGACCATGACCCATCTTCAATTGTTGGACGATCCGCAATGGGCGATTTTTCATCCAAATATGGCGAAGGCCTATCGGCAGGTTAGCGACTATCATCAGGAACTGGCACAAGCCGAGATCGTTAAATGTCCCCGGATGGGGGAGTGCTTAGATTGCATCCTTGAAGATTTCCCTCAAACTCAAATTGTCTATTTGGTTCGCGATCCGAGGGATGTCTATTGCTCTATAGCCGAAGCCCAAAAATCCTCCGATCCAACAGTGACCACGATGGCGGATAATCAACGCTTTGGTCCCCATGAGTCTCTCTGGCACGGGGTCTCTTTAGCTTTTTGCACCTATGCTCAACAAGCACTTCAGGCCATCAATGGTGTTCCAGAGCGTCTGACTCTAATTGACTATGTTGAGATCTACCAAACGCCTCAACAAACCTTGCAAGGGCTATGCCAACACCTGGGTCTGCCGATCCGTACATCTGATATCGCCTCTGCTGCTAGGCAACAATTAGGACCGACTCGAAACAAGCATCAGAGCGATTTATCCATCAAAGGCGCACATCGCTGGCAACAAGAACTCGATCCTGCAGAAGCTGCCAGCATTGTTGAGCTGTGTGATGATGACTATAGAACCTTGCTTGCCCATTGCCGATCCTTTGCCTAAACAAACGGCTCAATCCTCTCAACTTAGGGCTAGCGGAACCGGCTACTCATTTAAAGCGGGTCTTTTCGCGAGGGCAGTACGGTTTGATTGAGGCGATTGAGTGCATCCTTGCGATCGCAAATAGCGAAACCAAGATTATTCCAGGCCATGGCCCCCTCATCGGGCTGAACGGGTCACCTAATCTGGGGAAAAGAATTTTTCCCCCCCAGAAAGTTCTCACCATTGTTGGCAAAGATCCAGCTGCAAGGTCGACCCCCTAGGTTGAAGTTGACCTTGCAGCCATTGGGACCTACAACTCAGCGAACGATCGTTCAATTAACCTTCGAGCTAGGGTTTGTACGCCTGTATGCTCGTAGTACTTGGCGGAAATATCCAGAAAGGCTCCCAGGTAATCGAGCTTGCTTTGGGACCCCTCAATGAATCGGGATAGCCCATCTACCACTCCACCCTGGGTAATCCCTTTCTCAGCGACAAACTTATCCATCCATCCCTGGGTAGACTCAAAACTCTCAGTGATAAAAGCCAACTTGCCCTTGGAGTTATCCCCTGGAATGGCATCTTTGACCCCCTTAAAGGTGCGGTTGTTGTCTAAGTCTGAAGGGCTCATGCCTTTAATACTGGACAACACCTTTGAAGAAAACTCCGCTCCCAAGGGAATGACGCCATCGAAGGATACTAAAGCAGCCATGCGCATAATCGATTCGCCACTATAGTCTCCCAAGGATTTGAGAAAATCCCCCAGACTATCTCCAGGAATACCGTTGATATGGCAGAACGCTACAACCTCAGTGACCAATTTGACGCTCAAATCAATGGTCTGGGCTTTTTCTGGCTTAGGGGTAATATTCTTCAAAAAGCCTAAAAACGTATCTTGCCCCAACCGATTGGCGAGGGCGGCCGTTCCCAACATGCCTGATGCGGAGTCCACCGACTGGTACAACCATAAGGCTCGCTGGTAACCCTCTCCCTTGTCATTAAACAAAGTAATGGCCCGTTCACCAATGGCCTGAACCATCGCCGGATCCGTTTCCCCAGTGACAGTTTTAATGGTGTGATCAAAGCCCACTAGGTTGTCCCATTGCCCCGGTACAAACTTATCTAAGGACTTGAGGGCCATCACTGTGATGCCCCCTTTGGGCAGCTTATCCACTAATTCATAAATTTTCTTACTCATGACTGGCTCCTCAATATCTGCCAACACTATTTTGGATAAGGACTTGGCCTACATTTATGTAGTCAAGATGACTCTGAATGCCAACTTAAGCCGCTGGCTGCAGAACTGGGTTAAGTGCGGGGGGCGCGTTCGGAGACTGCTTTGCATCCGAACTCTTGTTGTCTGCCACTTCTAGTTCAGCCAATCCTTTTAGATCAAACTTCTGTAACCAGTCCACCCGATCGGTTTGGGAAAAAGAGGTGCTTTTCGATAAAACTTTGACTTGGTACCGACCATTGACGAGTAAGCCAGTAGCGGTTGTGCCCTGATTCACACTGGGATAACCGGCAATGTTCTCTGTTGCAGTGCTGTATTTTGTAACTGCCGCTGGCAAGCTGATGGTGTCATTGATACTGAGGGTGGCTAAAGTGGCCCCATCTTTATTGAGTTTGTAAGCAGCAAATCCCTTCTTTTCTTGGGATGGAACAACATCAAAGTCTCCTTCACTCTTGGGAAAAAATTGATTGAATGTGCCACCTTTTTGAGCCTCTTTACTAACAGCAGCAGGCTTTCCAAAACCAGTCGTGTCTTTTTGTACCTGGTCATATTTATTGGGGGCAGATGAACAAGCGGTCACTAGAAATATCAAGCCGACAAGCATAGGAGCAAGTCGTCTCAACCACCGAGTGGGGAGCATTAGAGACCTCCATAAAAAAGTAGTGTCGTTAGGATATCTGTTGCATTGTCTAGGAGAAGGCCGACAACTTTCTAGGGGGTCTTACGAAAATTAATACCGTGAACAGCTACGAATCCTCGCTTTGGACAGCTTTTAGTCGATCTTTTTCCTCTATTTCTCGCTTAAAAGCGATAAAAATAGAGATTTTAGTTCTTCGCGCTTCACATTAAGGATGTAGATGTGATTATTGTTTTGTAGAAATAAAATTATTACTTATTTCCTGCCTTTGAATCTCATTTTTGGGGAACAAATCTCCCTAAAAATGCAACAATAATTATTCAAGCTAATTTTGCTTTAATATTTAGACAAGTTAGTTCATAAAGTTTTGTAGAGGATCATCGTGATCCCTTACTTTTCAGCTTGGTCTTCTAATGATCATTGCTGTTCTCGTTCAGTAGCGTTTTGTGTGTCCAAATGAAAACCAAGTGTTTATCAATTATTAGCCTATTTCTCCTGGCTACTACTACCAGTATTGCTTCCGCTCAAACCAGTGGCTCTGAAGCTCCTGCTGAATTAAGCCCAGCAATCATGAAAGTGCTCTGTAAGCACTTTCCCCTTAACTCTCGGTGTACCGGTGAGGCTGCTTCCGCTGCCGCTGAGGAAACTGTCCCTGCTGAAGCAATGGATTCTGAAGCACCTAGTGCAGAAATGGAAGACTCCTCTGACGCTAGTGCAGAAGGCACCATTGTTGAAGTTGCCAGTGCGAATGACTCCTTTAAGACCTTAGTCGCAGCTATCAAAGCTGCAGAATTAGCAGAAACCCTATCAGGCGAAGGACCCTTTACCGTCTTTGCACCTACAGAAGAAGCCTTTGCTGCTCTACCTGCTGGCACAGTGGATACTCTGCTTAAGCCTGAGAACAAAGATAAGTTGGTTAAAATTCTGACTTATCATGTTGTACCGGCAAAAGCTGTCTCGACCGATTTAGAGTCTGGAGATGTGTCAACCGTTGCAGGTGCACCCGTAAAAGTGACCGTTGAATCCGGCGCAGTCACAGTTAACAATGCTAATGTCGTTCAGGCTGATGTGATGGGAAGCAATGGTGTGATTCATGTGATTGATAAGGTTTTGCTCCCTCCCGATCTCTAAAGTGAGTCCTGGATTCAATATCTAACCCTCGAATCAAATCGTTAATTGTAAAAAGGCTGGGATCTAATCCTGGCCTTTTTGGTTGAAATTTTCTGGATTGCAAGGTCGAACGGGTGAATAGCGTCCCAACAATATTTCTCACATTTCTTGCGGTTAAAATTTGAGTTCCAAAAACTCACAATAATTTTGTATTTGCATCTTTGGTACTTGCTATAAGATTGTAGCCATAGATGTTTTAGACTGCCCGGAAGATACCTTGTCATTCTCAGCCGACGATTTTGCTAAAGCACTGTCCCAACATGATTATTCTTTTGAAGTGGGACAAACAGTGCAGGGAAAAACTGTTAATTACGACAGTGATGGTGCCTATATCGATATCGGGGGTAAAGCCACAGCTTTTCTCCCTAGCCAAGAAGCCTCTCTTCGTAAACAATTCTCTCTGGAAGAAATAGTTCCTTTAGATGAAGAGCGTGAGTTTTTGATCATTAAAGGTCAGGATGCTAATGGCCAAGTAACGTTGTCGATTCGCCGTTTGGAATTGAAGCATCTTTGGACAAAATTATTAGAGTTGCAATCTCAAAGCCAAAGTGTTCAGGTCACCATAACAGGGGTTAACAAAGGTGGTGTAACGGCTGATGTTGAAGGCCTGCGGGGATTTATCCCTCGGTCTCATCTGTTAGACCGAGATAACTTAGAAGGACAAATTGGCAGTCAGTTGACGGTCACCTTTTTGGAAGTCGATCCCGATCGCAAAAAGCTGGTGTTGTCGAACCGGATGGCTGAACAATCCAGCCGTATTGGTGAATTGGAAATCGGGCAATTGGTCAGTGGTACCGTCTCTGACCTCAAGCCCTTTGGCGCTTTTATTAAATTAGATGGATTGACTGGATTACTGCATATTAAAGAAGTGAGCCAAAACTTTGTCCCTAATCTCAGTGCAGTCCTGAAGATTGGAGAACCCATCAAAGCGATTGTGCTGGATCTAGACCCTGGACGGGGGCGAGTGTCTTTGTCAACCAAAGTGTTGGAGAATCGCCCAGGAGAAATTGTAGATAGCATGGAGCAGGTGATGGCAGAGGCCGAGATTCGAGCGAATCGCTATCTAGAAAAAATGCGTCAGCAATAAATTTTCTGTCTGTTCTCCTCGGTCTTGCTGAAACTAGGGCATCCTAGCTATTGTCTTCAATTGATGCCCGCCTATATCTATGGCTGAGAATATACCGAATAATGCTGGAGGATCTGCCTATGGGCAGGGCTTCACGAACAGTCATCGCATCCATTCTGCTCTGACGGCTGGAAATATCGTAACCGTCGCTATTCAGCTTTTTCGCGAAAAAAGTGATGATTATATAACAACCAGCTTACAGTCCTATCTCTGGCTGTTCTTAACAGGGTTGGGCGCATCTTTATGCGCAGGCGTTGGGACTGTTATTGGCCAAACGATTGGGTTGTCCAATTGGGCCGAACTGGGGATCTTGGCGCTGCTATTTACTCTACCGATGTTGGCCTTTGGCCGGGGGCGGAAGACGGCCATTGGCGGTGTACTCTCCCAGCTTATTTTCAATAAACTTGTCAGCCGCAGTGAAACGAAGGAAGACATTCAAAAACGACTATTTCCACGCGTATGGCGGTTCTTTCGTGGAGAAGTGTTATTCTGGTTGGCCCTGGTCGGACTATATTTTGGCTTGGCATTTATTCTGGGTTTAATCCTGAGAGGCTTTTTCTTGTCTATCCGCGACCAAGATTTTGTTGATTTCTTTTCGTTGCCTGAGCAAGATTTTTCTTCTGCTCTGCTAACTCTGATTACGATTATTGTTCTGGTTTTATTGTTCTATCTAGGACTGTTCTTATTCTTTAGCTACTTTATTGCTCGATTGTGGTTATTTGATGTTGTTATTGCTTTTGAGGATGTCTCGGCTCGAGACGCGATTCGACGGAGCTGGCAGCTGACCCGAGGGCAGGGGTGGCAATCTCTAGCCATTGTCATGATTTGTGGATTGCTATTAATCCCTCCCTTCTCGGTGAGTATGTTTTTGTCTATTTTTAGTATTTTTGCAATTTTATTTATTGCGATTGTAGCTTTCCCGATTTATCAAGCGATCAAAGCTGTCATTTATTACGATTTACGCAGTCGCAACGAGGGGCTAACGTTTGATCTTGATATCACGGCCACCAATCCGCAAAACCATTTACGACGGGTTATTTTGCAAACACCAGAAAGTATCGAACTCGATCTAGCACTCGGTGGAATTGGGAGTCGAGCCCTTGCCTGGGCCATTGATCAGCTACTGCTGTGGGTTGGTATCATTCTATTTTGGTATTTTGGTTCGATTCTTTATCTCACTATCCTTGTTCCCATTCTGAATAATGCTAGTGTGGCCTTCGAACAAGGTGAACTCGATCAATGGATCGAAGCAATTGCCACATTTTTGACATTTGCCTTATCCAACTGCTATTTCATCGCCTTTGAAACACTATGGCGAGGTCAAACGCCAGGTAAAAGAATCGCTAAAATCCGAGTGGTTCGAGATACAGGACGGCCGGTGGGGCTTAGGGAAAGTAGTATTCGCAGTTTGCTCAGCAGTATTGATGTGTTTTTCTTCTTTATCGGTGTCATCCGGATTGCGGTCACCTCATCAGAAAAACGTTTAGGTGATTTGGTGGCTGGCACATTAGTTGTTCAGGATCAGCGACAGGGGGCTGATGAGACTCAACAACCTTTTGATGTTTCGCCCGGCATATCTCATCTGGCTGCAGAGTTGGTGGCAAATCCTCAGCTCAGAACGATTACGCCAGATCAATTTCTGACGTTGCGAGATTTTCTTGGATATCGATCGCAGCTTGCATCACGGATGCGATCGCAAATCACCACTAAACTCGCCGACCAAATTCGGAACCTTCTGGGGCAAAACAACCAGCCCCTCGCATTAGGCTTAGATGATCTGGAATTAGTCGAAGCAACCTACTTGGCCTGTCAACAAGCCAACCAGTCCTAGGCCTTGCTAGCCTTACTTCTTGCCCTTGCCTCGTTTGACAATTTCTAACTCGGGCAGGCGAAACGTGACAATCTTGGTCCAGTTGCCCCCATCAAAAATAACGGCGGCCTGACCGTCTGCAACCCGTTGGACCTGGCCTTCAAATCCAAAATAGGTATCACCCGTATTCACAACGCGAACTGATGAACCGGGCAAAATCATGGCGCTCATTCGTTTTAGACCTTAACTGCATCACAATAGCTTTTTTATCATAGTGGACTAATTCCCCTTCGCGGGGGAGCTGCTAAAATCTGCGTTTTTTACGATGGTTGGCCACGGATTCCACCAGCCCTATGGCAATAAAGTTCGTCAACAGGGCTGAACGACCATAGCTTAGCCAAGGCAAAGGAATTCCCGTCACAGGGGCCAGGCCGATGGTCATACTAATGTTCACAAAGACCTGAAAAATAACCATCGACAGCACACCGATGGCGATTAAAGAGCCAAAATCGTCTTCCGCATTCAACGCCACAAAGATTAGGCGCATGCATAATAGCCAAATGGCGACAATCAAAAGCAAACTGCCGACAAAGCCAAATTGCTCACCCGCAGCTGAAAAAATAAAATCCGTATGCTGTTCCGGGATAAAACTCAACCCAGTTTGGGTGCCTTGGTCCAGCCCTCGACCCCACAACTGCCCGGAGCCAATGGCAATCCGAGATTGAATGAGGTGATAGCCGCCACCCAAAGGATCTTGCTCAGGGTCGAGAAACAAGATAATCCGCGCTTTTTGATAATCCTGGAGAAATCCCCAAGCGACTCTACCCAAAACACCAGAGCCTAAATTAATCAACAGAGCGCCAAGTCCCCCGATCATCCGAACAGGGATGCTGAGCCAACCGATAAACGCAATCGTCACCAACCAAATCGCCCAAATAATCCATAACCAATGGGAAGTGGGGGGGATATTGAATAAAATGCCGGAAATTAAGGGAGAAAAGAGCAGCACAATCCATCCCAAATTGGCATTGGCCCAATACATCATGCCTAGGGTAATGGCCGCAAACACTAGAGATGTTCCTAAGTCGGGCTGTACTAGCACTAACGCCCAAGGCACAAAAGTAATGGCTAGAATCTGAAGTACTGACGATAGCTTAGTGGCGGGTCGATGGTGAAGTAGGGCTGCCAGGGAAATAATGACCCCCACTTTGGCAAATTCAGATGGCTGCACATTAAAACCGGCAACGGAGATCCATCGCTGAGCCCCCAGTTCGCTAGTTCCGATGGCGATAACGGCGATCAAGGACAAGTTCGTCACCGCATATATCAGCCAATGCAAACTCAATAAAATTTGATAGGGCCAGGTGGCAATCGTCATAGCAATGGCCACCCCAATCGCTCCAATGGTCCAGTGTTGGAGCCAATCCGTCCAACCCTGAGTGGCTTGGGTACTTCGAATTAAAATGCCGCCAAACACGGTTAACCCAATCGCTAACAGCAGCAACCAGCGGTCGATATTGTCCCAAGGCTGAATCCAGGTTCGCCAGGGAAACCATTTGCGCAGCGTTTTATTGATGAGCATGGAAGAATCGGAACTTAAAGGCTGTATGAAAAGCAGTGGTCTTAAACTAACAACTTAAGTCAAAGCCGCGACCGAAACCTTCGCTGCCACCTCCGTCGCAATTTTTTGGAACGCTTGGGCAGACGCAGATGAGCCATTGAGGACAATCGGTTTCCCTTGATCTCCGCCTTCTCGGACCGGAATCTCTAGAGGCACACAGCCAATTAAAGGAACGCCTAATTCCTTGGAGATCTTTTCACCACCTCCAGAACCGAAAATATCGTATTGGGTTTCAGGCCGATCAGGGGGGATAAAGTAACTCATGTTTTCCACGACTCCCAATACGGGCACGCCCAACTGTTGGAACATTTTCAGTCCCTTGCGGGCATCTAAGAGCGCAACATTTTGGGGCGTACTGACAATTACCACCCCTGCCATGGGTACTGCCTGGGCCAGGGTAAGTTGGGCGTCTCCGGTGCCGGGGGGTAAATCAATAATCAGATAATCTAAGGTCCCCCAATCCACTTGGTAGAGAAATTGGCGAATAATCCCGTTTAACATGGGACCTCGCCAAATGACCGGCTGATCTTTGTCGATCAAAAAGCCCATGGAGACGAGTTTGATACCTTGTGCGATCGCAGGTTCCATCACATCTCCCTGCGCCTCTTTGCGGACCTCGACTACGGCATCTTCTAAGCCCAACATGGTGGGTACATTGGGGCCATAAATATCGGCATCAATCATGCCTACACTTGCGCCAGACTGGGCTAAGGCAGCGGCAATATTGACGGCGACCGTGCTTTTACCCACCCCACCTTTACCGCTGGAAACCGCAATAATATTTTTAACTCCAGGCACTCCAGTACGATCAGGCACACTCTTTTGCTGGGGTGTTTCTGCGGTGACTTCCACCTCTACGGACTCAATGCCTGGCAATGCCTGAACCGCTTTTTTGCAGTCATCGACAATCATTTCCTTCAGGGGGCAAGCGGGGGTTGTCAGCACCAACGTAAAGGTTGCGATGCCATTCTCAACTTTTACGTTGCGGATCATATTTAGATCCACCAGACTTTTTTGAAGTTCAGGATCTTGAACCGGTTGCAAGACCTCCAAAATTTTTGCGGTTGAAGGGGCTATCGTGTCGGGCATAGTGTTCTTTATCAGAGTTTCTTATCGGTTCTTACTGTATCAATTTTGGAGGAATAGCTTCATCCTCGCGGAATGACTGAATCATCAGTGAGTAGCCTCTGACTGTGGTAATTGGTAACATTGCTCCCCCTTTACCCTCCCATTGAAAATGAGATAGTTCAGGACGTAAAGACCAGCAGTGAGGGCGCTAAAAGTCAAAGCAGGTATTCTTTCGAGCTGGTAAATAGCCAGAAACAGATTGCAAGGTCTCGTTCTCTGCGGCTTCTGCTAGCCGTTGGGCCACCTTTTCTGCATGTCTTTGCATCATGGACCATACGAGGGGCGACAACCAGCCTCGCATCATCACCGAATAAGAGACACAGGTCCCACAAATGCTGGACTCGACCCGATACACCACTCTTTCCTCGACTCCGGGTAATGCAATAATGCGGAAACTGACCAGTTCGCCAGGGTTGACTCGCTCAACAAAAATGCGAAACGGTAAGGGTACCATTCGACTCACTGCCTGATAAATCAGACCAGGCTTAGGAACCAAACCATAGGGGACATTGGTGCTGGTAATCAATGGATGCCAAGATACATCTGCCAAATCAACAACTTTGCGCCAGATGGAATCCACCGATGCCGAGCTAATCGCTTCGTAGCTTTTTACCAAGGACCAGCTGGGTTGGCGTCGCTTCCAGATGTTGAACTTAAGCAACCATTGAGGGGTCAAAACAGCTCTCCTAGGGGGTTGATGAACATGGGATTCAGGGGATAGTTTTTCGCAAGGCTCAAGGACCTGAATTGACCTGAAGATGACGGCTCATTCAGTCTTAAATTCATCCTATCGGGATCCGAGTTGAGATGCTAGTTCAGTAAATCCTTAGGAATTAGCTTATCCCCATCTTGAGAGGACCAGTGGCGAATTTAACGATTTGCCAAAGAAAATTAGTCTTTGGTTGTGCAAAAGTACAGATGTCGGGTTCGCTATTGACTCAATGGCCTGGATAGACGATTCCCATTACTGCCTGGTAACTACGGGATTTATAGGAACCAATTCCTCGTATGTCGGTCAAAAGGGAAAAATTTATTAATCGTAACAATCCCAAGTTTCTCCAGATCAGGATCAAGTAGACCCCTGGCCGTTGATTGGGTGTTCATACAGGGCTCACTGACCTGAGTATTACAGGGCTTGAGCTAAGACTGTGAAGACCCAAATTGAATCTTTTTCTCCGACCCTTTAAATCCATTAAGGGTTGCTATGCCTGGACTCTAACCATTATCAGCGTGGTGCTCTTATGGTTCAGATATCCATACTAAATCCGAACCGCAGCCACTTCTCCATCTTGAATTGATGAGATGAATGCCTATGTCTATATAGTGCGGATTAGAGGGCTATACCTAATTGCTAGCTTGAAGTGTGTATGCCAATCCTACCTGGCAGAGCCTTCAATGGAGCGTCTTAAGCCTTCTTGGCATCTGTTTGGATTGGACCATTGTGATTGGACTCTTTACAGATGCCATCTAGGTGAATTTTTTTATTCGATTCGCAAGTTGATGGCAATTTTATTTTTTGTCTGTTGTACCTATTTTTATAAAATCTAAAATTATATTTTAATTTTAGATTTTAATATTGATTGGAAATAATTTTAAGTGAATTAATATCTACTTTAATCTAATAAATTCTAAAAATAAGCCTTTTAATCTCATTTTGAAGACTTTAACTCCTTTCCAATCGCCTAGATATGGACAATAATTCATTCAGAGCTTCAGTTAATACATCTGGCGTTTGCGACTGACTGAATCAAAAACATTCGGTGCTCGCTGCTTCAATCACAACCATTAGGAGAATACCCACTGTGAAACTTGCAGTTTACGGAAAAGGCGGAATTGGTAAATCTACAACCAGTTGCAACATTTCAGTTGCCCTCGCCAAGCGAGGCAAGAAAGTTCTACAAATTGGCTGTGACCCTAAGCATGACAGCACCTTCACTTTGACGGGTTTCTTGATTCCAACCATCATTGACACACTGCAAGAGAAAGACTACCACTATGAAGATGTCTGGCCTGAAGACGTCATCTACAAGGGGTTTGGTGGGGTCGACTGTGTAGAGGCGGGTGGTCCCCCTGCGGGCGCAGGCTGCGGCGGTTATGTCGTTGGAGAGACGGTCAAGCTTCTCAAAGAACTCAACGCGTTTGATGAATATGATGTCATTCTGTTTGACGTCTTGGGTGACGTGGTTTGCGGTGGATTTGCTGCGCCTCTTAACTATGCGGACTACTGCATGATCGTTACTGATAACGGTTTTGATGCCTTATTTGCAGCAAACCGGATTGCGGCTTCTGTTCGGGAGAAGGCTCGGACTCACCCTCTTCGCCTTGCAGGGTTGATTGGCAACCGCACTTCCAAGCGTGACTTAATCGACAAATATATTGATTCGGTCCCTATGCCTGTGTTGGAAATTCTGCCTTTAATTGAAGACATTCGCGTGTCTCGGGTGAAAGGCAAAACCATGTTCGAAATGGCAGAGAGTGATCCCTCTCTAGAGCCCGTTTGCAATTATTACCTGAATATTGCTGATCAAATCTTGGCTGGCCCTGAAGGTGTTGTGCCTGAAGATGCCCAAGATCGCGAACTCTTCGCGCTGCTATCTGATTTCTACCTCAATCCCACTCAGCCTAAAACTGAGGAAGAAGAACTTGATCTGATGATGGTTTAATCGCCATTTGGTCACTGTGAGCTGGGATGGCTTGCAGTGATCTCGTTTCTCCCCTAAATAGCTGCCGAACTGAGAAAAGGATTTAATAACTATGACGCTTGCTGACGCTCAACCACAAGCTCTCGATTTTGAGTGCGAAACTGGGAATTACCATACCTTTTGTCCCATTAGCTGCGTAGCCTGGCTCTATCAGAAAATTGAAGATAGTTTCTTCCTCGTAATTGGCACCAAAACCTGTGGCTATTTCTTACAAAATGCCATGGGTGTGATGATCTTTGCTGAGCCTCGCTATGCCATGGCTGAGCTGGAAGAAGGAGATATTTCCGCTAAGCTCAATGACTATGAAGAACTAAAGCGGTTGTGCATGCAAATCAAACGTGACCGCAACCCCAGTGTGATTGTTTGGATTGGGACTTGCACCACCGAGATTATCAAAATGGATCTCGAAGGGTTGGCTCCTCGTCTAGAAAGTGAGATTGATATTCCTATCGTGGTTGCCAGAGCTAACGGACTTGACTACGCTTTTACCCAAGGGGAAGACACCGTTCTAGCGGCAATGGCCCATCGCTGTCCCAAGGGCAGTGCAGTGGTCGAGGAGTCCGAGAAGCAAGAACGTGGCAATGCCATTACCTCTCTCCTTAATTTCGGCAAGAAGAAAGAAGAGGTTGTCGCTGAAGAGTCTGAATACCACGATCATGCTCCGCTGGTTATGTTTGGTTCCCTGCCTGATCCAGTGGTGACCCAGTTGACGTTGGAACTGAAGAAGCAAGGGATTAAAGTCAATGGCTGGCTCCCCGCTAAGCGATTTACGGAATTGCCTGTTATTGATGAAGGCTACTATGTGGCAGGCGTTAATCCTTTCCTCAGTCGTACAGCGACCACTTTAATGCGACGACGCAAGTGTAAGCTAATCGGTGCACCATTCCCGATTGGTCCTGATGGAACCCGCGCTTGGATTGAAAAGATATGTTCAGTGCTGGATGTTGAACCTAAAGGATTAGAAGAACGCGAAGCCAAAATTTGGGCAAACCTAGAAGACTATCTTGAGATTATCCGTGGGAAATCGGTCTTCTTTATGGGAGATAACTTACTGGAAGTTTCCCTGGCCCGCTTCTTGATCCGTTGTGGTATGACTTGCCCTGAAATCGGCATTCCTTACATGGACAAGCGCTATCAAGGGGCAGAGCTGAAGTTCCTTGAGCAGACCTGTATTGATATGGGTGTTCCCATGCCCAAGATTGTCGAAAAGCCCGATAACTACAATCAGGTTCAGCGCATTTATGAACATGATGTTGATTTGGTGATTACTGGGATGGCCCATGCCAATCCTCTAGAAGCACGCGGTATTAATACCAAGTGGTCTGTGGAATTTACCTTTGCTCAAATTCACGGATTTACAAATGCCCGAGACATTCTAGAGCTGGTTACTCGTCCGCTGCGCCGGAATAACTCTCTCAAGGATTTAGGGTGGGACAAACTGGTTAAAGAAGAAGCCAAAGTTTAACGTCTCTCCTTTGACCGCCATAGCAAAAGTCCTCGGCAATACTGCCGAGGACTTTTGCTATGGATTTAAATGCATTGGATTGAATAAGAAACGAAGTCAGACCCATAGGTGTTTATCTAGCCATCGTAGATAAAATGCGATCTGACAGATTGGATATATCTCTTCAAGGGGAGAAGGCTGTAAGGCCTTCTCCTTTCTATTCGCTTAAAATCTATACTGTTTTGACGTTTACAGCGCAAGGGCCCTTGCGGCCTTCGCCTACTTCGAATTCAACCGTTTGGCCCTCTACTAAAGATTCTTCACTGAGTGCTGAATGGTGTACAAATAGATCCCCACCACTTTCTTGTTCGATAAAACCGTATCCTTTTTGGGCGTCGAACCACTTTACTTTACCTTTTGCCATTATTTCCTCTTTCGTTAGCCGATGTTGTGTGTATCCCTTCTCAAGAAGTACAAGTCTTCTTCAATAATTGGCTATGGGGTTCGACACTGAGTCATTCCATAGGATCAGAGACTCAGCACATTATAGGAGAAAAAACTCTAACACAGTGGTATAGACGGAATAAATGTCCATGTTTATCAGTTCTTTCTTCAATTTTTTATGAATCGTCAGCGTTTTTTGGTGTTAGTTACAGCAATTATACTTATTGTAATCTCTTGGTTCGGCGTTTTTAAAGCTCGCTCAGGGCTGGTGGTTCGTTCCTTGACGGCGAATGATATTCCCATGATCTTCATTGCGCCAAAAAATAGTGATCCGGTACCTGGGGTTTTAATTGCCCATGGCTTTGCGGGATCTAAGCAATTGATGTTGGGATATGGCTACACTTTTGCCCAGGCAGGCTATGGCAGTCTCTTGTGGGATTTTAGTGGTCATGGTGCCAATCCTGCCCCATTGAACATGGAGACTCTGCAACCTGATTTGGAGGTTGCTTATCAGGCTTTGACTGAACAGCCTGAAGTTGACCCAGAGCGACTAGCGATTTTGGGACATTCCATGGGAAGTAGTGCGGTGATGACGGCCAGTATCGAACAACGAGATCGCTTCGACGCTACCATTGCCGTTTCACCCACCCGAGCAGAGGTGACGGCTGATAAGCCCGCCAACTTACAGCTTCAAGTGGGCAGTGGAGAAGGCCAATTTGTAGAGAGTGCTCGTAATCTGCTGAAAACGGCTGGGGGAAAAAATCAAAACTTAGCCGAGGGCAGGGGAAGAAAGCTGATTGTTGTGCCTAAAGTTGAGCACATTACCATCTTGTTTAGCGATATCAGTCACCAAAGTGCGCTTCAGTGGCTAAACCAAACCTTTAACCAATTTAAGACCAGCAGCTATATGGACCGACGTATCGGCTGGTATGGCTTACACCTGATCGGTGGTTTGATGGCCCTTGCTGCCATTGTCCCTTGTTTTGCTGCGCCAGCCATCCAGCAAGCATTCCTAAAACTAAAACCTTGGCAAAACTGGGGAGGGTTATTGGCTGCCCCCCTAGCCGCCACTGCTGGGGTTAGCCTAATTAGCCGGGGAGTAGAGTTAGAAAATTTGGGTGGCCTAAAAGTAGGGGGAGCCCTAGGCATTTGGTTCTGTTTGGGTGGGCTGATATGGCTAGGGGTACAAGGACTATGGCCGATCAAAAAGCGCTGGTACGGTCAGTTTTCCCCCGCTAGAACTGTAAGCATGGGATTACTGGTATTTGTCCTCTTATGGTTTGCCTTTGGGGCTATGGCCCAAGTGGTTTGGGTGCAGTGGTGGCTTATCCCTGCCCGTTTGCAGCTCTGGCCGCTATTGTCTTTAGCGTGCTTACCTTGGTTTTTGGCTTCAGGCATTGCCCAACAGGAGATTGGAATCGGCAAGCGTATTTTATGGTGGCTAGGTCAAACCGTTGTGCTGATTGCAGGATTAGTCTGGACGATCAGTCTGATTCCTCAATTGGGATTTATTTTTCTGCTGTTGCCTATCTTCCCGATCTTTTTCGGTATCCTCTCTTTTGTGGCTGTTTATGTGAAGAATGCTTGGAGTTATGGAATTGGCAGTGCATTATTTTTTGGCTGGTCTTTGGCTGCTGCCTTTCCCCTCGTTGCATAACGGCTTTAGCCAGAAGGTAAACCCTAGGCTCTTGTTCTCAACCGATTACCCTAGAGCAACATCTAAGTACATCATCACCACAAATCCCAGCATGATTCCGAGGGTACCTTCCTGTTGAATGCCTTTACGGCTAGTTTCGGGGATAATTTCGTCACTGATAACGAACAGCATTGCGCCTGCTGCAAAAGCCATTGCCCAGGGCAAAAGGGGTTGAGCCAGGCTAATAATGCTAGCCCCCACAACACCACCTATGGGCTCGACTAAGCCGGTGAGACAGGCAACGCCTAGGGCATAGAGGGATGAATAGTTAAGGGACCGCAGAGCGATGGCTACCACCAGTCCTTCGGGCATATTTTGCAAGCCGATGCCAATGGCAAGAGCAATGCCGCTGGATAAAGAGCCGCCACTAAAACCTACCCCCACCGCCATCCCCTCCGGGAAATTGTGCAGGGTGATGGCGACCACAAATAGCCAGATGCGAGCCAAGTTAGGGGTTGACGGGCCTTCTTGACCTTTGAAGAAGTGTTCGTGGGGAAAGTTGTTGTGGGCTAGCCAGAGGAACCCACCTCCCAGCAAAATACCCAGCACCATAATTAAAGCTGCTTGGGTTTCAGTATTACCTTGACCCATAGCCAGGTCTGTTCCCGGCGCAATCAGGGAAAAGGCAGTGGCGGCCAACATAACCCCACCGCCAAAGCCCAAAAAAATACCTTGCAAACGATCCGTCAGGGTTTTGACGAATAATACGGGTAATGCACCGATGCCTGTTGCCAACCCAGCGATTAGGCTAGCGATTGACCCCACTACGATCAGATTCATTCAGCGTCAAGCTCCAAAGGAGGGTGCATTGGGGATGACCCTGGGTATAATTCCATCACTTTAGAAATGGGCATGCGGGATAATGCTGCCAGGGTCAGCGCTGAAGTATGGCCTCGATCCAAGTGTTCTGCGCCTGCACAGGCGATCATCGCGGCATTGTCCGTACAAAGAGATAAGGGTGGAAACAAGACCTGTAGTTTTTTGTCTTCAGCGGCGGTTAATAGTTGTTGGCGTAAGGCACTATTGGCGGCAACGCCACCGCCAACAGCAATAGTGGATAAGCCGTAGTCCAAGGCACATTTGATGGCTCGTCGAGTCAAGGCTTGAGCCACCGTTTGTTGGAAGCTGGCTGCAATATCCGCGACAGGCACGTCTTCCCCTCGCAGTCGGAAAGATTCCACTAAGCGGAGAACGGCTGTTTTCAAGCCACTGAAGCTGGTGTCATAGGGATGAAAGCCACCTTCTGGTAGAGAAATTTTCCCCTCAGGGAGGGCAAACGCTTTAGGATTGCCTAACTTGGCAATGCGATCAATGGCAGGGCCGCCAGGGTATCCCAGATCTAGCAAACGGGCCACTTTGTCAAAAGCTTCTCCCGCTGCATCATCTCGGGTTTGACCCAGGGTGCGGTATAGACCACAGTCTTCAGCTTTAATCAAACTGGTATGGCCACCGGACACCAATAAACAAAGAAAAGGGGAGGCTAAATCAGGATTCTGAAGATAGGAGGCATGGATATGCCCTTCTAAGTGATGGACCCCAATGAGAGGTTTATTGTGCAGCATGACTAAGGTCTTGGCTGCAGTTAATCCAACCAGCAGAGCGCCCACCAGCCCCGGGGCACAAGTGACAGCGATCCCATCAATATCTGGCCAATCTATCTGGGCTTGGGATAAGGCTTCGCTAACGACATCATTGATGGACTCCACATGGTGGCGAGAGGCAACCTCTGGCACCACCCCTCCATAGGGACGGTGAATGTCGATTTGGGATGCAACAATATTACTTAAAATGTGACGTTTTTTTACAACTGCAGCGGCAGTTTCATCACAACTCGTTTCAATTGCTAAAACTGTTGCCATAAACTGGTAACTTTTTGATGGTGTATGCGTGTATTTAGGGGCCTCAATTCTTTACCAAGACCCCACTCAAAGAGTATGATTGCTTCTTAAGTCTATGCGTCTACGCTGGCAAAAAGTTAATGCTTTTTGTTACGTAAAAACTCTTGTTTCGTTATAAGGGAAACAATTTCTATGCGTCGATTGTTTGCTGTCCTTCTCGTAATGACACTTTTCCTGGGTGTTGTTCCTCCAGCCTCTGCGGATATTGGTGGGCTTGTTCCCTGTAGTGAGTCCCCCAAATTCCAAGAACGGGCTGCTAAAGCTCGAAATACTACTGCTGATCCTAACTCGGGTCAAAAGCGCTTTGAAATGTATAGCAGCGCTTTGTGTGGCCCCGAAGATGGTTTACCCCGAATTATTGCAGGTGGACCAATGAGGCGTGCAGGTGATTTTCTGATCCCTGGTCTATTTTTCATCTACATCGCTGGTGGTATCGGCAATTCTAGCCGCAATTATCAAATTGCCAACCGTAAGAAGAATGCTAAAAACCCAGCAATGGGTGAAATTATTATCGATGTACCCTTAGCGGTTTCCTCTACTATTGCTGGAATGGCTTGGCCGCTTACTGCGTTTAGAGAACTTACTTCTGGTGAGTTGACTGTTCCAGATTCTGATGTTACGGTCTCACCTCGCTAGAAGTATGGGCGATGTCCCACTCAAAATTGATTCGGAGAAAGATTTTATGAAGTTTTTTAGTACGGCTCCTGTGATTGCTTTGGTCTTTTTTACCCTTACAGCAGGTTTTCTGGTTGAGCTAAATCGCTTTTTCCCAGATATCTTGTTCTTCCCTTACTAAGGAGGTGAAGACGCTGGGTTGAGGTTAACGTTAGGCGCAAGTCTAAATGGCTCGGATTCGGGTTGCTCAACCTCTCTCGTTAACATAATTGGATTTCATGCAC
Organism: Acaryochloris marina MBIC11017; assembly: GCF_000018105.1. Lineage (GTDB taxonomy): Bacteria > Cyanobacteriota > Cyanobacteriia > Thermosynechococcales > Thermosynechococcaceae > Acaryochloris > Acaryochloris marina. The sequence goes on along the minus strand of NC_009925.1, from coordinate 1,430,720 downwards.
TGTTGCATATCCTGACGGGAGATGCAGGATAAAAATATAGAACAACACATTAATGAGCGTTTCACTCAGATTCAAAAAACTGTGGTGACTGCTCAGCAGATGCGAAGAATTGAATCACGCATCTTTAAGGCGGGGATGCCTGTTTCCGCACTTATGGAGAAAGTAGGGGGTCTGATTGCACGACGCATTCAGGCCCTTTATCCTTATGGCGATATGCCCAGAATTGGGATTCTGGCGGGGCCGGGACATAATGGTGGCGATGCTTTTGTGGTGGCCCGTGAGCTTTATTTTCAGGGGTATGAGATTCGCCTTTGCCGTCCGCTGCCTCGATCAAAAGACTTAACTGAACAGCATGCCCAGTATGCTGCCTCCCTAGGAATGGAGATTGGTCAGGGAGTCGACGTTTTGCAATCCTGTGATGTGATTGTAGATGGCTTGTTTGGGTTTGGCCTGGAACGAGGGATTGAAGGTGCGATCGCAGATCTGATACACCAACTCAACACCTGGTCGCAGCCTGTTATCAGCATTGATCTGCCCTCTGGCATACACACTGATACCGGAGCGGTTCTAGGGGCAGCCATTCAGGCCACCCATACCCTATGCCTAGGTTTGTGGAAGCTAGGTTTGCTCCAAGACCAGAGCTTGCCATATAGCGGCCATCTGCATCTCATTGATTTCGATATCCCCGTCGCAGATATCAATGCTGTTCTAGGTGATATGCCGGATATTCACCGAATGACATCGGTGACGGCAAAAAAAGGACTACCCACTCAGCGCCATCCCAATACCCATAAATATCGACAAGGACACTGCCTATTGGTTGGTGGGTCGCAAAAATATGCAGGGAGCATTATCCTTTCTGCTCTGGGCGCAAGGGCGACAGGGGTCGGGATGATGACGATTGCTGTGCCAGCCTCTTTGAAACCGCTGGTGTTGCAATCTGTGCCAGAGGCCTTAGTGATTGGCTGTCCGGAGACGGAACAAGGTGCGATCGCAAGTCTGCCCCCAGAATTGTTATTAGACTCATTTAATGCCATTGCCTATGGCCCTGGCGTGACGACAGAAACGAATGCCATTTTAAGCGCGGTCTTGGCCTGTGCTTGCCCCCTCGTCTTGGATGCGGATGGGATCAATCTATTAGCCCAGTACCGACCCTTGGAGACGCTTCAAGCCCGATTGGCCCCCACTATCCTGACACCCCATCCAGGCGAATTTAAGCGCTTGTTTTCTGATAAACCTTCCCAGGAGCTACTGTCGGTGGTCAGGCGAGCTGCCCAGTCCAGTAATGCTTATATCGTTTACAAGGGCGCAAGGGTAATTCTAGCTCCGCCACAAGGTGCCGTATGGATTAACCCTGATAGCACCCCAGCCCTAGCTCGTGGGGGTAGTGGAGATGTGCTCACGGGCATTTTTTCAGGACTCTTAAGTCAGCGACTAGATGATCAGGCAACCAGTGAGATCTTGTGTAGCGGTATTTGGTGGCATGCTCAAGCCGGCTTATTTGCTGCCCGCCAGCGAACAGAATTAGGGGTTGATCCTCTGACACTTTGTCAATCCCTAATTTCTGCCATTGCTAGCCAACCATAGAAAAACCCCCCGTAAGCCACAGAGGGTTTTTCAGCTAGCTATTCAATACTCATTTCATAGGAATGAGTGATGGATCATAAAAGTTGGTGTAATGAGTTCTTAGCCAACAAATGCAGCAATCGCATAGGAAAGAACGCCAGCGATGACGGCACCACCACAGCCACCGATTAGGAAGCCGCTGCCAACTGCGCTCCAACCCTCTTTAGTGCCAAAGTCGCTACCGGGATCCGCCGTCGTTACAGATGGTAAGGGTTTGGCTGAAGAAACACTGGAATAGATCTGAATCGCAACGGATAAGACGATAACGACAGCGCTTGCTGACAGAACACCTGATACAAGAGACATCGTCGTGCCTCGAATCGGGCCAGAAGTTGCGAAGGGACCATAGAGGTAATAGCCGTGAGCCATCCCAATTTCTAATCCCCGAGCATTCGCAGACATGCCTTTGCGGTAAGCCGGAAGGTTATTGATCCAGGCTTTGACGATCCCAGAACTATTTACAGGTGTTGCGAGATCTCCAACTAAGGGGTCGCCACCATGTTTGACCAAGTCCATTGTCATTGATATAAATCTCCTCTCAAATCTTAGGGTCCCCTTTTAAATGGCTGGAAGCTAGGGGTAATAGAATAAATGAAAAGATAATGCTGGCAATCATCATCTCATAGAACAGAATTGTTTCGGCTAATCACAACGAATAAAGGTCTGCCAGTAGGGGTTTACGTTAGATTTCTTAGTAAAAAGAAATCTTTTTTTGTGTTCTTGAATAAACTGTTAACAACCCAAGGGATTTAGCCCTCCTCATTCACGGAAATAATAAAATCAACCTTGCCCCAGAAATAACGGATAAACGCCGCAATGTCAGAGACCTTACAGGACTGTCAACGCCAAAATGGAGCAGTATGGGCTGAGGATCAGGGTTCTATCCTCAGCTTTGGCAATGATAAATTCGCCTTAAAGGCGGTTCAAAATGGAGCAGCCCTCTGGGATCGTACCCATTGGGGGCGTCTGCAGTTCACCGATCAGGATCGACTGTCTTTTCTTCATAACCAGACCACCAATACTTTCAAAACTCTGAAGCCAGGTGAAGGTTGTGAAAGCGTGTTTGTAACATCCACGGCTCGCACTATTGATCTGGTGAGTGCATACGTGACGGAAGAGGCCGTTTTGCTACTGGTCTCTCCAACTCGACGAGCACAATTGATGAGCTGGTGCGATCGCTATATCTTCTTTGGAGACAAGGTCAAGATTGAGGATATTACGACCCAAACGATTACCTTTAGTCTATTGGGGCCTGAAAGTTCACGACTTCTGCACAAACTGGGAATTTCAGACCTACCGGAATCTCCTCATCATCACATTACAACTCAAATTAAAGGCCATACTGTTCGTGTTGCGTCAGGCAGTGGGCTGACAACACCAGGCTATACCTTGTTTGCCGATGCTGAAGTGGGGGCTGATCTATGGCAAGCCTTAACGGAACAGGATGCCTGTCCCTTGGGGGAGAAGGTTTGGGAACAGTTAAGAGTGTCGGAAGGGCGACCGAAGCCTGATGCTGAATTAACAGAGGACTTTAACCCTTTAGAAGCCGGACTCTGGCAGACTATTTCTTTTGATAAAGGGTGCTATATCGGCCAAGAAACGATTGCTCGTCTTAACACTTATCAAGGCGTCAAACAGCGACTCTGGGGGATTCAGCTCGGTGAATCTGTCTCTGTTGATACGCCCATCACGCTTGAAGACAAAAAGGTGGGGGTATTGACGAGTTTGGTTGAGACTGCTGAGGGGCCTGTGGGGTTAGGCTATGTCAAAACAAAAGCGGGGGATGCAGGCGCTCAAGTTTCGGTAGGAACCGTAACCGGAACGTTAGTGGAAGTTCCGTTTCTCACCTATCCCCAGTGGACCCCTGACCCGACTCCTTAGAGCGGTTAGAAAGACCATTCTTCTCTAGTCTGTTTGTGTCCTGGATCAGGTACATTCAAAAGGAACGCTATGCATGTGGGAATTGTGACACAAACCTATCAGGCCAAAATTTATGTGACCTTGAGGCCATCGGTCTTAGACCCTGCGGGCACAGCGGTCCAAACGGGGTTTAAGCAATTGGGATATGACAACGTAGGCCCGATTCGGATTGGTAAATATATTGAGCTAACGGTATCCGCCGATGATGAGGACGCGGCTAGTCAACAGGTTGATCGGATGTGTGATCAGCTCTTGGCGAATCCAGTGATTGAAAATTATCGGTTCGATCTGCAATTGGCCCCAACGGCGGGAGCAGCAAAATGAAGTTCGGTGTGCTGGTATTTCCAGGATCAAATTGCGATCGCGATGTCGTATTGGTCACTCGCGATCTGCTTAAACAGCCCACTCGTATGGTCTGGCACCAAGAAACAGATATTAGTGATTTAGATGTCGTGGTTATTCCCGGTGGGTTTAGCTACGGGGACTACCTGCGCTGTGGGGCTATTTCCCGATTTTCGCCCGCTATGCAGGCCACCATGGCCCACGCTGAGCAAGGCAAGCTGGTCTTGGGAATTTGCAATGGGTTTCAGGTTCTGACGGAATCAGGATTATTGCCAGGGGCCTTAGTCCGAAATCGAGATCTGCATTTTATTTGCGATCGCGTTCCCGTGCGAGTAGAAAGAACGAACCTACCCTGGACCCAAGCCTATCAAGCGGGGCAGGTGATTACCCTGCCCATTGCCCATGGTGAAGGCTGTTACTATGCCGATCCAGAGACCCTCAAACAGCTCCAAGCCAATCAGCAAATTCTGTTCCGCTATTGTCAGCCCAATGGTGAAATTACGCCAGATTCCAACCCCAACGGCTCGGTGGAGAACATTGCCGGTATTTGTAATCGACAAGGTAATGTGGTTGGCATGATGCCTCACCCCGAGCGAGCCTCTGATCCGACCTTGGGCTATACCGATGGCCTTTTACTCTTTCAAGGCGTATTGAACAGCCTCATGGCGCAAGGTGTGACGGCCTGAGTCAGCGAAAGGAGACAGCATCGATGCCCTCTCTCCTGCCTTTGCGTCGAATGCGTTGTTTCTTAAATCTATTAGATCAAGGCCTGCTTGCTTCAATAGGGATGACTTACAGTTAGAGGTATGGAGATAGTCCAGCTCTCAAACGAGGGGTTGTATTTCTCTCCTGCGTTGTTATTTACATCTCTGAATCATGAGTTCTGACCCTTCCGTAACGGATGAAGCTAGCACTAACCCTGCCGAAGTGACCAGTGTTGAGCCAGCTGCACCTACAAGTGATGTCGCTCCTGCATCTAAACCTACAGATAGCTACACCAAGTTAGCGATGAGGAACATGGTTCGTAAAGGCAGACGGTCGTTGCTGGAATTTGGACTAACCACGGTGGGGGTATTAGCCTTGTTGATTGGGCTGTCCTATCTGACTCGTTAGCGAATCGTCTCAAACCACATGCAAGTTGACGTCCATATTCAGTGGGATCTTGAAGACAGAGCCATCCCATCTTCGTTAGTAGAGAATGTGCTCAAACAAGCCCATCAAATTACAGCTGTGACCTGGCAATCTTGGTTTCAGCACTGGTTTGAGCACTTGCAGCCTAGTATTTCTCCGATCCAAACCTATGAATTGAGCCTACTGCTAACGGATGACGCGGCGATCCAGAATTTGAATGCAACCTATCGGCACCTAGATCGCCCCACAGATGTGCTGGCCTTTGCAACCCTTGACTTAACCGAACAGCCGACAGACCTGTGGTCAGAGATGCCTGTGGAACTCGGCGACATTATCATTTCGGTAGAGACTGCAGCGCAGCAAGCACAAGAGCAACAGCATCCCCTACCGCAAGAGCTAGCTTGGTTAGCGACCCATGGATTGTTGCATCTATTGGGGTGGGATCACCCGACCCCTGAACGCCTCCAGGATATGTTGGCGCAGCAACAATTATTAATCAATCTCACGAATGTATCGGCAGCAACTAGCTAGACCTAGAAGAGTTTGTTAGAACTGTGGGTAACCTAAAACATAGTGAGTGAGAAATACTTCTCTGATTAAGCAATAGACAATTTAATCCTTGATTCAGACCCATCGCTTTCAGATTTATTGCAGCCATGCCCTTTGCGGTCGTAGTGTAGAATCGTTAAAAAGATTAAATTTATGTCAAATAAATCTATAATCTCTTCACAAAGTAGCACTGAGCCTGAACCAGCGCGGCTTAAGCGTGAGCTGTCATTCAAAGTCGCTCATAATCTATTTGTGAGTTTTAAATATGCCTGGGCCGGATTGAGTTATACCTTCCAAACTCAGCGTAACTTTCGGATTCATACCGTGATCGGTAGTGTGGCCTTAAGTATGGGGTTGTCCCTTCAGCTTGAACCTGTAGAATTGGCTGTTATTGCCTTGACCAGTGGTTTAGTGCTGGTCATGGAGTTACTGAATACCGCTTTGGAAGCGGTTGTTGATCTAACAGTGGAGCGGACTTACCATGAGTTGGCCAAGATAGCCAAAGACTGTGCAGCCGCAGCTGTTTTAGTCTCAGCAATGGCAGCAGTGGTGATTGCTGCATTTCTAATTATTCCGCCTTTTCTAGCTCTCTTTCAGGCTTAAAACGCGCTTTGATTTGATGACAGCGCTGTTTGCAGTCAGGTTTATAGCTGCAAAGTAGGATAAACACGCTAAGTTGGAGAGATAACTTTCTCTTGGGACAGGAGCGCAAGCCTTGCTACTGGTTGTTGATAATTACGACAGCTTTACTTACAACCTGGTTCAGTATTTGGGAGAACTCGCCACTGAATTTGAAGTGGCCCAAGATATTCAGGTTTTTCGCAATGATCAGATTACCCTAGCCGAAGTTGAGAAGCTCCAACCCGATGCAATCGTTATATCTCCAGGGCCGGGACGGCCTCAAGATGCTGGAATTTCTCTAGAGCTGATTGAGCAATTGGGTGCAACCGTACCGATCTTGGGAGTCTGTTTAGGCCATCAGAGTATTGGCCAAGTGTTTGGTGGCGATATTGTGTCTGCCCCAGTGCTTATGCATGGTAAAACATCCCCTATCCGTCATAAATCCACGGGGGTTTTTTCCGGGTTAGATAATCCTTTTACCGCAACTCGGTATCATAGTCTGGTGATAGAGAAGGAAACCTGTCCAGAGGTCCTAGAGATTACGGCTTGGACTGAGGACGGCACGATTATGGGGGTGCGTCATCGGAACTATCCTCACATTGAAGGCGTCCAGTTTCACCCAGAGAGTATTTTGACGACATCTGGGAAACAACTGCTCAAGAATTTTCTGAGCCACCTTCCTACCGATGGCTAATACTGATCGGGTTTCACAGGACACACATTCAGGGATACATCACAGAGAACTATGAACCGTCGCCGCTTCATGCACTATGTGCAAGCAGGATTGATCACCAGCTTGGGAGCTGGTCTTGCCACCCAATGGCAGTCTTCGCCCGCCCAAGCCGCAGGCTCTCTGAGCATTCGTTGGCTAGGCCATACTTGTTTCTTGTTCTCAGGTAGCGGTATTCAGGTATTGGTCAACCCTTTCCGTCCTGCGGGTTGTACGGCTAAGTATCCGTCACCCCAAACGTCGGCCAATATTGTTCTTATTAGTAGCCGACTGCTGGATGAAGGGGTGGTTGAAGGTTTACCCGGAAGACCCAAGTTATTGTTTGAACCGGGGGCTTATAAAACCAACGGTTTGCAGTTCCAAGGTATAAGGACGCTCCATGATCGGGTGAATGGCTATCGCTTTGGAACCAATGTCGCTTGGAAATGGGTTCAAGGTGGCGTCAACGTAGTTCACTTAGGCGGTATTGCCTCTCCCATTAGTGTGGACCAAAAGATCCTAATGGGACGGCCTGATGTGCTGTTAATCCCCGTTGGTGGCAGTGCAAAGGCTTATAACCCGGAAGAGGCTAAGGCAGCCGTTCAAACTCTCAACCCTAAAATGGTGATTCCGACCCATTACAAAACGGCTGCTGCTGATGAAAGTTCCTGTGATCTTCAGTCGGTGGATGCGTTTCTTTCCCTGATGCAAGGGGCTACCATTCGACGATCCGGTGGGAGTGGTCTAACGGTCAGTTCAGGTAACCTTCCCAGTTCCGGCCCTGTTATTCAAGTGTTGAGTTATTGAGCTAGATCGGTGGCGTTTTGTAGCCTATACCTTTGCCTTAACGCTATATGAGTATTGGAGGAAGAATCATCTATGCATTCCCTGGAGTGTTGGTGATGTGTTCTTATCTCTTCAGTGGGTGTCCTAGACAGCCCTAGAGGAGGGAATGCCTTTTAGCAATTCATACCTTGCAGATCAAAACAGGGACGACTAGAGATTCCTGAGGGTTAAGGAGAGATTTGGCTATGGTCTCGCGGTTTTGTGGGTAGGGTAAGGTGCTACTCTTACCCTTTATTCTCTGACTTAATAATTTTTTCTAACTTGCGTTTCTATTGGAATCACGTATGGTGGGCACAGAGATGGTTCGATTACTCAATCCCATTGGCATAACATCTCTGCTAACGACGATACTTCTGAATTCTTCTCCTTGATTTTTTATGTCTGCTATTCCTGACTTTTTAAGTCATCTCAATCCTTCCCAGCGACAGGCAGTGGAACACTTCTGTGGCCCGCTGTTGGTGGTAGCGGGGGCTGGATCGGGTAAAACTCGAGCCTTGACCTATCGCATCTCTAATTTGGTGATGCGCCATCAGGTTAATCCCGAAAATATTCTGGCCGTGACGTTTACGAATAAAGCGGCTCGGGAGATGAAGGAGCGGATTGAAAAATTATTTGCGGAACAGCTGGCCCAGCAGGATCATGGCAAAGCACTGGAGCTGTTAGCACCTCAGCAGCAGACAAAGTTGCGATCGCAAGTCTATAAAACCATTACCAAACCCCTCTGGATTGGCACATTCCATAGTCTCTGTGCCCGCCTGTTGCGGATGGAAATCGAAAAATACCAGGATGAGAAGGGCCGCAAATGGCAGCGTAATTTCTCTATTTTTGACGAATCAGATGTTCAGAGTCTGATTAAAGATATTGTGGTCAATCAGCTGAATCTCGACGATCGTAAATTCCAGCCTCGTTCCGTCCGCTTTGCTATAAGTAATGCTAAAAACCAGGGCTGGAACCCCCAAGAGCTGGAAGCCAATCAACAGGATTTTCGCGGTCGCGTGGTAGCCCAGGTCTACAGCAAATATCAAGATTCCCTAGCTGCCAATAACGGCCTGGATTTTGATGATCTGATTCGGGTGCTGGTGCAGTTGCTCAAGCAGAATGGCCAGGTTCTCGGCTATTGGCACCAGCAGTTTCGCCATATGCTGGTGGACGAATACCAAGACACTAACCGCACCCAATATGATTTGCTGCGGTTACTAGCGACCAACGGCACCGATACTCGCAACTTTAAGGATTGGGAGCATCGCTCTGTCTTTGTAGTGGGTGATGCTGATCAGTCCATTTACTCCTTTCGGGCAGCGGACTTTAAAATCCTGATGGGCTTTCAGCAGGATTTTGGTGATGGCCTGCCGGATGGTGATACGCGGACGATGGTGAAGCTAGAGGAGAACTATCGGTCTACCGAAAACATCCTCCAAGTGGCCAATGAACTCATCGATAACAATACTGAACGTATCGACAAAATTCTCAAGCCGACTCGGGGAGCAGGAGAACCCATCTACTGCTATCGGGCAGATGATGAACTGCATGAATCTGATTTCGTCATTCAGCAAATTCGGACTCTAGAGCAATCCCACCCCGAACTGAGCTGGGGAGACTTTGCTATTCTCTATCGGACTAATGCCCAATCTCGGGCATTTGAAGAGGGCTTAGTTCGTTGGAGTATTCCCTATACGGTGGTCGGGGGACTGAAGTTCTACGATCGCCGCGAGATTAAGGATGTCTTGGCCTATCTGCGCCTAATCGTTAATCCGGCGGATACGGTCAGCCTCAAACGGGTGATTAATACACCCCGCAGAGGAATTGGCAAAACCACCTTAGATCGCCTTATGAATGCAGCCCAGGAGCTAGGAGTGCCCCTATGGGAAATGCTGACAGAAGAGACGGCAGTCAAGACCTTAGCTGCTCGTAGCGCCAAGCCAATTTTGCAGTTTGTGGAAATGATGCGACATTGGCAAGGTCAGGTGGAAACCCAATCTGCAGCCAATATTATCCAGGGGATCTTAGAAGATTCGGGGTATGTTCGGGACTTAAAAAATCAGGGAACTGATGAAGCAGATGATCGAATTGGCAATGTCCAAGAATTGCAAAATGCCGCTTTACAATATGCAGAAGAGAATACCGATGAGTCTCTCCCTTCTTTTCTCGCTAATACGGCCTTGGCCTCTGATTTAGATGATTTAGATGAAAAAACTACGGTGTCACTGATGACATTGCATGCAGCTAAGGGGTTGGAATTTCCCATCGTCTTTTTGGTTGGCCTAGAACAGGGATTGTTCCCTAATTTCCGCTCTTTAGAAGATCCTGCGGCTATCGAAGAAGAACGCCGTCTTTGCTATGTTGGCGTTACTCGGGCTCAAGAAAGACTCTTTATTTCTCACGCACGAGAGCGACGACTCTATGGTTCAAGGGAGCCAGCGATGCCTTCACTGTTTCTATCAGAGCTGCCTCGAGATCTCTTACAGACTAATTCTTTATCGGCCATCCCGTCTGAGCCGCCCCATTCTGCAATGAGCCCAGGGGCTAAAAAGAAAAAAATGCCCAATACCCATGCCATGGATTGGGCGGTCGGTGATCGGCTGGTTCATCGCGGGTTTGGACTAGGGGAGGTGACCCATATTTTTGGAGGTGGGAATAAAATCTGCTTAGCAGTTAAATTTCCAGGGATTGGCAAAAAGATTATTGACCCGAATATCACGGTATTGGATCGGGTGGAATGAAATCGAAATTCAAGTTATGGAGATACGAGCATAACGAAGTATGCGCTTGATCGTTTTTGATTTTGACGGCACCCTTGCCGATTCCCTTAGCATATTTATCGAAGCCACCAATCGCCTAGCTAGAGATTTTCGATATGAACCTCTATCTCCGGTTCAAATCGAGCTAATGCGGAAGTTAGGGATTCAAGAAATTGCTCAAGAATTAGGGATTCCCAAATGGAGATCCCTTTGCTATTTGCAGCGTTTTCGGCAAGAGCTGACTCGTAGTATTGATGATTTAGCACTCGTCGAGGGTATCGAAACCGCCCTCCATAATTTGAAGTCTGAAGGTTATCGTTTAGGGATTGTTACTGCTAATTCTCGCAGGAATGTTGAGTATGTTCTTCAGAAATATGCTATCGATCATCTCTTTGAATTTATTTATGGTGGTCAGATTCTATCGGGGAAGAGACGGACGCTAAAAAAATTAGCTAGACTCAAGGCCACTGACCCCAAAGAATTGGTTTATGTGGGTGATGAAATTAATGATGTGAAGGCAGCTAAACAGGTTGGTTTAACTAGTATTGCTGTTTGTTGGGGGTTTAATGACCGAACAGTTCTTGCAGAGAAAACCCCTAACTTTTTACTGGAGCACCCTGATCAGATTCTTCAAAGCCTGAGTCAAGGGCATCTATCGTTAGAGTCTGCCTAGTGAAGAGTTGGTAGACCCTCTCAGACTTATCGGTGGATTTAAAAATGCAGATGGGTATGCTGAAAAAGCAGCCTTACCTTCCTCCACTATGAGTAATCCCGTCGAAACCGCTAGTTTCCTGGAAGATTTAGATCGCATTTCACAGATCCGTCAGGAAATCGCCTCCCACCTATCCAGCATTGCCGAAACCTTAGAAGATGCCGAACGGGCTGGAGAGTCCGCCTCTGGATCATTGCAGCTTCAACAAGAAATTGAAGACGTGAGTGTCGCCTGCCGCAATTTAAAGCAGGGAGTTTTTCGGTTGATGGTTCTAGGAGATATGAAGCGAGGGAAAAGCACCTTCCTCAACGCTTTGATTGGAGAAAACTTACTGCCCAGTGACGTCAATCCCTGTACAGCCCTGCTGACCATCTTGCGATATGGTCCCGATAAAACTGTAACCGTCCACTTCAATGATGGTAAATCCCCCGAACAAATTGACTTTGCTAGCTTTAAAGACCGCTACACCATTGACCCAGAAGAAGCAAAGCAGCTAGAAGAACAAAAGCAGATTGCCTTCCCAGATGTGAGCCATGCCGTGGTCGAGTATCCGCTGCCGTTGTTAGAGAAAGGGGTTGAGATTGTCGATAGCCCAGGCTTAAACGATACGGAAGCCAGAAACGATCTCTCCTTAGGTTTTATCCAAAATTGTCATGCCATTCTCTTTGTACTGCGAGCCACTCAGCCTTGCACCCTGGCTGAACGCCGCTACCTCGAAAACTACATCAAAGATCGGGGACTGTCGATCTTCTTTTTAATTAATGCTTGGGATCAAATTAAGGAAAGTCTGATTGACCCAGATGATCCAGAAGAACTAGAAGATGCCACTCGTAAACTCCATAAAGTCTTCCATGCCAATCTTGCAGAATACTGCCAAATCGACGGCTATGACCTCTATGAAGAGCGGGTATTTCCCATCTCAGCTTTGCAGGCCCTCCGTAAGCGAGTTAAAGATACGGATGCTAACCTAGAGGGCACTGGTTTTCCTGACTTTTTGTCCTCACTTAATACCTTTCTGACTCAAGAACGAGCGATTGCTGAATTGCGACAAGCCCGGACCCTAGCTCGTCAAGCTCTTAATCGAGTTGAGGATGCTACAGCTCGACGAATTCCCCTTTTAGATCAGAGCGTTCAGGAATTAGAACAACGGATTGAGTCTGTAGAACCAGAATTTGGAGATTTGAAAGAAATTGGTGAGAACTTTAAAGAAGATATTCATCGGATGCGAGATCAGCGATCGCGTTCGATTGCCGATTCATTTCGCACCTATATATTCGATTTAGAAACTACTTTCGATCAAGACTTCCTGAAATATCAACCCCCCGATCTAGAGCTGCTGGATCTATTCAGCCAAGGACGACGGGAAGCCTTTAACGCTGCTTTTCAACAAGCTTTTCAGCAATATGTCAATGATAAGTTCTTTGCCTGGAGCATCCGAGCTGAGCGCGATCTCAAATATGCCTTCGAAGAACTGTCTAGAAGCGCTGAGCAATACGGTAACTCCTATGCCAGAATTACCGACCGAATTACCGAAAAATTGACGGGGCAAAATATGAATGCTCGTGGTCCCAAACACCAATCCAATGACAATGTACCTGGATGGGCTAAATGGGCAATGGGCTTATTCTCCCTTGCCTCTGGCAATATTGGCGGGGCAGCAATGGCAGTCACAGGATTTGACTTCCAGAGTATTATGCTCAACTTCTTTACCTCTGCTGGAATCGCTCTGATTGCTTCATCTGTGTTTGGCATTATGTTGGGACCCATCACCTTTGCCTTGGTGGGCTTAGGTATTGGTGCGTTGCAAGCGGATCATGCTCGCAAACAATTGACCAAGGCGACGAAAGAAGAATTTGTAAAATGTCTACCCCAAATTGCTCAAGAAAAATACCAGCCTATTTACAACTCGGTCCAAGACTGTTTTGATGCCTACAACCAAGAGGTGATGCAGCGCTTACAAGAAGATATCCAGTCTCGCAAACAAGAGTTGGATAACCTCCTAGAGCAGAAAAACTCACGAGAGATCGATCGCCAAACGGAAGTTGCCCGTTTAGAGAACTTAGAGCAAGCGGTTTCTACAGACTGTGAGCTGATCGAGACGGCCTATCAGAATCTATTAGCTACGGCATAATGCTGGTGTTGATTCAGAATGCTGGCCTTTGGCGAGGCGGTTCTTTCCTGCCAATGCTATTTGGGCTAGCGTTCTACCGCACCTAAAATTTTGAGTGTCTGTCGTTCAGCGTCAGTTAATCCAGTAGCTCCTGAAATATTCATGCCTTCATACAATTTCGGGGGCTGCAGGGTGTGCAAGCACGTTCCAGTGTGCACATCCCAGACTCGGACCGTTTCGTCCATTCCGCCACTGGCGATAATATCGCTGTCGGCTGCAAAAGAAACTGAGAAGATACCGTCAGAATGACCTTCCAGCACTTGGATACATTCCCCTGTCTGTGATTTCCAAATGCGAACTGTACGATCAAAGCTTCCACTTGCAATGGCCTGGCCATCAGCACTAAAAATTACAGACAAGACAATGGCCGCATGATCTTTCATTTGACGGAGGTATTTACCTTGCTCCAGATCCCAGAGTTTGACGCTACCGTCATTACCTCCCGTCACCAGTAAAGATTCCTGGGGATGGAACGCAATGGACCAAATCCAATCTTCATCATTCAGGGTTTGAATGCAAGTGCCTGAAGCCAGATCCCAAATCTGGACAATATTCAATCTTGACGTAGCCAGGTATTGCCCCAAGGGACTAAAGGCTAAACCTAGCGCATAATGTTCTTCTCCCACTAGGGTATTTAGCAATTCCCCAGTATGAATATTCCACAGATGGACATTGTTGTCTCCACCAGAGACGGCTAATACATCTCCATCAGGTCTTAGCGCAATATCCCAGCACCATTCGCCTGGCATTCGAAAGGTATTTAGGCAAATCCCATTCGTAGAATCCCAAACCTTAATCTCATAAGAATAGGTTGCACTCACCAACACTTTGCCATCAGCACTGTAGGCCACGGATCTCACCCGACCAGAATGGCCTTCCAGATTTTGCACACCTTGACCTGATTGGGTATTCCAAAGTCGTACTCCCCGATCATTACTTCCACTCGCAACTATCGTGTGGGTTGGGCTATGGGCCACTGACCACACATAATCGTTATATCCATTCAGACACTTCAGCAGTTGCCCCGTTTGCACATTCCATACCCGCACGGTTGAGTCTTCACTTCCACTCGCCAGACACAGATTGTCTGGATGGAACGCCACCGTAGACACCCGTGATGTATGGCCTTGCAAGCATTTCAAGCACTGCCCCGTTTGCAAATCCCAAATTCTGACGGTATTGTCCCCGGAACTACTCGCCAATAAATGGCCATCAGTACTAAAGGCCACCGAGAAGATTTGGGTTGTGTGGCCCTGGAGGATTCTGATCCGTTTTGCTTGATACACATCCCAGAGCTGAATTTGTCCATCACTATAGCCCATAGCTAATTGTCGATCATCGGGACTAAACGCAAGGGGAGATTCTTGACTAGTGACGTCTGAGGGCAGCCACTGTCTGCGATTAGATGACAAATGCCAAAGACTGACCTGACCATCAAGATAACCAATTGCCAACTGATCGCCACTGGAATTGAAGGTTACGGATCGAGCGGACTGTCCTTCTGCATTCAGAGTTTGAATGCAGTCTTGAGTGCTGATATTCCAGAGCTTAACACTGCCATCTTGGCTAGCACTGGCCAAAATATAATCTGGGTCAGCCCCAGTTTGAGGCTGAAAGGCCACTGACATCACTGCCCCCGTATGCCCTTTCAAAGTCTGGATGCAACTTCCGGATTTAACATTCCAAATCTTAATGGTATGGTCAACACTACAGCTTGCAATTAAACAACCATCATTGCTAAAGGTGATAGATAAGATCAGCACCTTGTGACTGGATAAGGTTTGCTGATGCTGATATCGCGGAAAATCATAGAGTTTGATTTCCCCAGTATCAGCAATAGCCAAATAACTTCCATTGGGACTATAGGCAAGACTAAAGATACTGCCTAGGGTTTCAGAAAATAGGGTTGATTCTAAGTTGGCATGGGCAAAATTGACTTGGTGGAGTTTGACTTCTCGCAGATCCGCTTGCTGGATCGTTAAGTGGGATAAATCTAAGTTACAAAAATCTGCCTGACAAAGCCTTAGTAGGTTCAAAATATTCCCCACCGCATAGGTGAGTCTATTTTGAGCATGAACTTGCAGTTGATTTAAAAGGTGTTTGAGATGTTGCTCCAGCTGATCTTGGTTGGGATAAGTTTCTAAGAGATGACGAAAAACAGGCTTAAGAATCAGTCGAATTTGAGCTTCCCGTAAATAATCTTTGGATTGCACCAGGACCAACGGATATTGATGCAGATCATTCATTTGATCCCCAACGAGTTCATGACTTACATGAGAAATTAAATTCTCGGTTACGTATTCCATGACCACGGGTTGCAATGTAAAACCAGCTGGACGGGTCTCGTTCGGTAAGACTTTTTCGATCAGCGAGCGACGACCCAGAAACTCCAGAGCTTCAAGCAAGGCCGCAAAGGAAGGCAAACTGATAACATCACTAGCGAGTTGCTGGATAGTGGCAGGTTCACGATAAATAGCCAACCAGGTCATCACTTGTCGTTCTACCGCAGATAATCGCTCAAACTGTTGATCCAACAGCCGACGAATCCCATTGAAAGCCATCGTCCCTTGCTGAATAAACTCAGTCACATTCCCTGAAAACACATCCTGAATTGATGTAGCGGCAATCTTTAACGCTAGAGGATTACCTTGATAAGCCTCGATCAGTGAGGTTGCTTCTGAGGCTGAACCTGATAGCCCTTTACTTTTGAGAATTTCATAGGCAGCCGTAGTGCCTAATCCTTCCAACTTAAAGACACGGACGGGTAAACGTGCCCCCGTTTGGATGGCAACTTCTTCTGGCAATTCACGACTGGTTAAGACCAGACAACTGTTATGGGCAACCTCACCAATTCGCTGGAGAAGTTCACCATACTCTTCATACATGGGTTGATAACGCCCAAACTGACCACTCTGAAATAAACTTTCAACATTGTCTAAAACGATTAGACATCGCTGTTGTTGTAAATACTGAATAAGAATCGAAATTCGTTGAGATGGTGTGTTGGGTAATTTAGGCAAGCTTTGATTGCATAAGTTGAGGATTAAGTCTGCTAGTAACTCCATCAGCGGTGGCATATTCTTGAGGCTTCGCCAGAGTACATAGGCAAACTGACCTTGGAGCTGCTGGGCTAACTTAACAGAGAGTGCTGTTTTACCGACCCCCCCAATTCCTAACAGGGTAATCAAGCTACATTGATCACCTAATATCCATTCCTGGAGGGTGGCTAATTCGGTTGACCGCCCCCAAAAGGAAGATACATTTACTGCCTCTCCCCAATCTTGATATACACATTCCTCGTTACTGGTGTTAGGGGACAGAACAAAGTTGGGTAATGGATGCAACCCAATATATTCACTGAGTGCAATTTTGAAGTTATTTTTAGATACTTTTGTGTTTAAAACATTAGATAGCTTCTGCCATAAATGAGAACCCACCTTTTTGATATAACCAACTTCATAGCCAGCGCTATCAGCGATTTGACGGTAGGATTGTCCATCCCAACATTGGGAAAAAACATGAATCTGGATATCACTGAGTCCCTCACTAGCATTCACCTTTTGTTGGATGAA
The DNA here is from genome assembly GCF_000018105.1 of Acaryochloris marina MBIC11017. GTDB lineage: Bacteria > Cyanobacteriota > Cyanobacteriia > Thermosynechococcales > Thermosynechococcaceae > Acaryochloris > Acaryochloris marina. The sequence continues at coordinate 1,413,784 of NC_009925.1, read as the reverse complement.
ATTGAGAACCCGAACAGCATCCGCTGAATTGGAAAGCACGATACGTTTTTAGAGAGAAATAAGAACTTGCACTTTTAATCTCTCTTATGGTCTGTGAATATTTCTGGAGAGTCAAATAATTCACCCAGTTTTTTGTGCTCAAAAAGGGAGAGCGCATTTTTTAACTGCTTTGCGTACACCTCAGAAATGTCATGATGCAAATCCCCCTATAAAAAGTAATGCGGCAAGATTAGTTCAAGTACATTCCCACCCTTGAATGGGAAAACTAAAGTCGGTAACGCTATCTATTCGTCCGTTAAAATCAGGAATGTATTTGGCCGTTACTCTGTTCACTTCTCGACACAGGCTTAGAATCGAAGTGAACCGACAACAAACTGTTTTGAATGAGCAGGCGTTATTCATCCAAACCCTGCCATTGATCTTCTGACGACTTTATCTGTGCTGAATATCACAAACTATTGGCGATGGCTCAATTGGATACCTACCATAATTTGCTCCAAACTTTACAGATGACTGTGGGAGTGTTGGAGCTTCGAGAAACAGATGAGTTGCGGCGAGAGGTGCTTACAGTTGCAAATAGGGTCCAGAAGACGGCCCTTAGAATTGCAATCTTCGGTCCCTTTAACTATGGGAAATCTACGCTGCTCAATGCTTTGCTGGGGGAAAAAGCCCTCCCCATTGACTTAATCCCGACCACGGGAGCAGCGATTACCGTTCGTTATGGTCCGCAGTTACAAACGCGCATTTGCTTGCAAAATAATCAAGAAATCGTAGAACAGGGCACGGATATCCTCAAACAGTACGCCATTTTGGATGATAATCGGCGGATGCGAGAAGATGTAGTGTCTGTAGAGGTGAGCTGTCCCCATCCGTTTTTACAAACGGGTGTGGAGCTATTAGATTTACCGGGAACTAATGATCGGGAGGCCCAGGATGCTCTGGCCAAAGAACAACTGCTAACGGCAGATCTAGTGATTCAGATGTTGGATGGTCGCAAATTGATGACCTTAGGGGAACGGGAACACCTGCGGGACTGGCTGCTGGATCGGGGCATTGAAAGCGTCGTATTTGTGGTTAATTTTTTAAACCTATTAGACCCTGAAGATCAAAAACAGGTGATGAACCGGATGCGATTCGTGGCCGAAAGCTTTCGGTCTCAACTCCCCCCCGGGATTAGCAATCTTTACCGGGTCGATGCATTGCCTGCGTTACGAGCTCAGCTTAAAGGTGATATGGCCACTGCTCAAACAACAGGGCTGCCCATGTTAGAAACGGCTTTGCAAAGTATTGTTCAGGCTTATCAAACAGACGGCATTCCGACTCAGTCAAAGCGTGCGATCGCACTGGCGAAACAACTCCAACTCGCCCTGCAAGAAAAAATTGCCTTTGTCCAATCCCAAGTCCAAGCCGACGTCCAAGATCGGGCTCAGCAGCGCTTGGAGATTAAAGAACGTGCCCAAAAATTGATTATCAAAGGATTCCGAGAGAGTGTAGCCGATACCAAAGTTTGGCTTGATTTGCCCACCTTGCTCCGAAACCATGAAACAGGAGCCCAGATCGCGCTCCAACAAGAGCGTTTTCCAGCTTGGCTCACTGAAACTTTAAAACCCACCTGGCTGAAACACCAGCGTGAAGTGGTGGGTTGGGTTCACAAAGCTTGTGAATTCTTTAACCAACCCCGACCGGCAGAATTATGGTTTGCATTCCCCAGTGGTCCTGCACCCCAGTCACAACCCCAGCCGTCTACATCCTCTACTCAATCCAAGGAAGATGAAATTGCCCCGGTTGCGATCGCAACGGGATTAGGCTGGCTGATGGGTGGCCCCCTAGGAGCCGCCATTTTTGGTGGTACTGGATATGTCGTCAACAAACTGGAAAATATCGCTGTTTCTAAAGCAGATTTACCCAAGTTTGAAAAGAACGAGGAAAGCTACCAGCAGGCAGCCCGTTACTATCTCACTCAGTTTCGAGCCGCAGCCTTGACTGCCCTGCAGGAGTACGAACGCACAGCCGAGCAAATTATCTTAACCCCAATTGTGGAAGAAAACGCAGAACCCAAGTCCTATCAAAATCAGCATCAACTCACCCTCCTGCAAAACACCCTGACATCGCTTGAAGATGCGCTTGAGGCAATATAGGAGAGGATTGATCTCAACAACACCATGGAAATCCTTATTAGTCTCTGTCTCGGGATTACCCTTAGTGCAGCTAGCGGTTTAAGAGTCTTTATTCCACCCCTGATTATGTGTATGGCGGCCCTATTTGGTGATCTACCGTTGGCCCCCAATTTACAGTGGATTGGCTCCTATCCAGCACTGATTGTACTGAGCACTGCCGTGGTAGTTGAAGTGTTGGCCTACTACATTCCTGGAGTCAATAATCTGCTGGATTTGATTGAAATTCCGACTGCAATTGCAGTGGGTTCCGTCTTAACCGCAGCTACGTTAGGTGATCTCAATCCCGTTTTGCAATGGACCTTAGCTATTCTGGCTGGTGGCAGTGCAGCCGGAATCGTGGAAACAACCACCTCCGTCACCCGTGTCGCCGCAACCACTATGACCGGAGGGGTCGGTAACCCCGTCCTCTCTACCATCGAAGCTGTATTATCCGTGGTCTTAACACTGCTAGGGTTAGCGATTCCTTTGCTGGCGGCTGGCATAGTCTTATTAGTGATTATTGGGTTAATTCGCAAAACTAAATCAATCTTGCTGGCCAGGCGTCAACGCCGCAAAGCCAATCGAATGATGGAAGGCCGATATAGAAACAGAACTAGGTATCGCTTGAGATAATCTCGGCTACGCCTGCTCAACAATCTGGGGGGAATGATTCATTAAGCCTTTGCTTCGATGAAGAATGATATCTCGGCATAATCTGCTGTGAAGAGAGGGCTGAATCAACTTATGTGAAGTGAATCCATTGTGTGAAAAATAATTGTTGACAGACCATAACAGGGTTGTTATATTGGTCAAGCGCTCGAAACGAGGTTCGCCTCCAGAAAGCGCCCCGAACCTAGACAAATCAATAGTTTGAAAGATTTAAGACAATCATCCTCGTCGGGGTTTTTAGACGAAGTGAAGCTTGCTTCTCGTAGTTTAGGAACTTCAACTTTAAGATAATTACAGAACAAATTCTCACATGGAGAGTTTGATCCTGGCTCAGGATGAACGCTGGCGGTATGCTTAACACATGCAAGTCGAACGGCAGCACGAGGAGCTTGCTCCTTGGTGGCGAGTGGCGGACGGGTGAGTAACGCGTGAGAATCTACCTTCAGGTCTGGGACAACAGTTGGAAACGACTGCTAATACCGGATGTGCCTTAGGGTGAAAGTTTTTTCGCCTGAAGATGAGCTCGCGTCTGATTAGTTAGTTGGTGGGGTAAAGGCTTACCAAGACATCGATCAGTAGCTGGTCTGAGAGGACGATCAGCCACACTGGGACTGAGACACGGCCCAGACTCCTACGGGAGGCAGCAGTGGGGAATTTTCCGCAATGGGCGAAAGCCTGACGGAGCAATACCGCGTGCGGGAGGAAGGCCTTTGGGTCGTAAACCGCTTTTAACAGGGAAGAAGATCTGACGGTACCTGTTGAATAAGCCTCGGCTAACTCCGTGCCAGCAGCCGCGGTAAGACGGAGGAGGCAAGCGTTATCCGGAATTATTGGGCGTAAAGCGTCCGCAGGTGGCCTATCAAGTCTGTTGTTAAAGCCCAGGGCTCAACTCTGGATCAGCAATGGAAACTGAAAGGCTAGAGTACGGTAGGGGTAGAGGGAATTCCCAGTGTAGCGGTGAAATGCGTAGATATTGGGAAGAACACCAGTGGCGAAGGCGCTCTGCTGGGCCGTAACTGACACTCATGGACGAAAGCTAGGGGAGCGAAAGGGATTAGATACCCCTGTAGTCCTAGCTGTAAACGATGAACACTAGGTGTTGGCCGTATCGACCCGGTCAGTGCCGTAGCCAACGCGTTAAGTGTTCCGCCTGGGGAGTACGCACGCAAGTGTGAAACTCAAAGGAATTGACGGGGGCCCGCACAAGCGGTGGAGTATGTGGTTTAATTCGATGCAACGCGAAGAACCTTACCAGGGCTTGACATGTCGCGAATCCGAGTGAAAGCTTGGAGTGCCTTCGGGAACGCGAACACAGGTGGTGCATGGCTGTCGTCAGCTCGTGTCGTGAGATGTTGGGTTAAGTCCCGCAACGAGCGCAACCCACGTTTTTAGTTGCCATCATTCAGTTGGGCACTCTAGAAAGACTGCCGGTGACAAACCGGAGGAAGGTGTGGATGACGTCAAGTCAGCATGCCCCTTACGCTCTGGGCTACACACGTACTACAATGGTTAGGACAAAGAGCTGCCAACTCGCGAGAGTGCGCTAATCTCATAAACCTAGCCTCAGTTCAGATTGCAGGCTGCAACTCGCCTGCATGAAGGAGGAATCGCTAGTAATCGCAGGTCAGCATACTGCGGTGAATACGTTCCCGGGCCTTGTACACACCGCCCGTCACACCATGGAAGCTGGCCACGCCCGAAGTCGTTACCCCAACCCTTGTGGAGGGGGACGCCGAAGGTAGGGCTGGTGACTGGGGTGAAGTCGTAACAAGGTAGCCGTACCGGAAGGTGTGGCTGGATCACCTCCTTTTAGGGAGACCTACTTGCTAACAGCCGAACTCACGTATATAGGCGTTAGACAAGTCATCCCAAGGTCGGTCGAGGAGTCTTAACTTTCAAACTATTCTAGGTTTGGTGAAAACTCTAGATTCGGATTCAGAGGTCTTGTACTTTTGGATCTGTTTTTGAGTTAAACACCACGGGCTATTAGCTCAGGTGGTTAGAGCGCACCCCTGATAAGGGTGAGGTCCCTGGTTCGAGTCCAGGATGGCCCACTCATTATTTATTTGGGGGTATAGCTCAGTTGGTAGAGCGCCTGCTTTGCAAGCAGGATGTCAGCGGTTCGAGTCCGCTTACCTCCACCAAAAGATTTTCAACTCGATACGGATAACTGCCTCTTGCAAGCTGTTTTGTCTGATTTTATGTTGACATAACAACCTGCTGGATGCGAGTCCAGCTAGAACCTTGAAAACTGCATAGCATTATAAATTCTGTCAGGTAGGTCAGTTGATTGCCTAGTGCAATGGACTGACATTTACAGACACCAATGAAAACTTTTTGTGGTCAAGCTACAAAGGGCTAACGGTGGATACCTAGGCACACAGAGGCGATGAAGGACGTGGTTACCGACGATACGCTTCGGGGAGCTGGAAACAAGCATTGATCCGGAGGTTTCCGAATGGGGCAACCCTTAAAACGGCTGACTGAATCCATAGGTCAGCACGAGCGAACCCAGTGAACTGAAACATCTTAGTAACTGGAGGAAGAGAAAGCAAAAGCGATTCCCTTAGTAGCGGCGAGCGAAGCGGGAACAGCCTAAACCAAGGGTTTTTACTCTTGGGGTTGTGGGACAGCGACATGGACTCTAGCGGTTAGACGAAGCAGCTGAATACTGCACCAGAGAAGGTGAAAGTCCTGTAGTCAAAAACTTAAAGATACTAGCTGTATCCCGAGTAGCATGGGGCACGTGAAATCCCGTGTGAATCTGCGAAGACCACTTCGTAAGGCTAAATACTCCTGTGTGACCGATAGTGAACCAGTACCGCGAGGGAAAGGTGAAAAGAACCCCGGGAGGGGAGTGAAATAGAATATGAAACCGTTAGCTTACAAGCAATGGGAGGCCGATTTAACGGCTGACCGTGTGCCTGTTGAAGAATGAGCCGGCGACTTATAAGTACTGGCAGGTTAAGGCGGAAATGCCGAAGCCAAAGGGAAACCGAGTCTGATAAGGGCGTTAGTCAGTATTTATAGACCCGAACCTGGGTGATCTAACCATGGCCAGGATGAAGCTTGGGTAACACCAAGTGGAGGTCCGAACCGACTTCTGTTGAAAAAGGAGCGGATGAGCTGTGGTTAGGGGTGAAATGCCAATCGAACCCAGAGCTAGCTGGTTCTCCCCGAAATGTGTTTAGGCGCAGCGGTTGAGATTATAGCGGGGGGGTAGAGCACTGAATCGGTGCGGGCTGCGAGAGCGGTACCAAATCGAATCAAACTCCGAATACCCCGTGTACACTCAACTAGTAAGACGGTGGGGGATAAGCTTCATCGTCGAAAGGGAAACAGCCCAGATCACCAGCTAAGGCCCCTAAATTGTTACTAAGTGGCAAAGGAGGTGGGAGTGCAGAGACAACCAGGAGGTTTGCCTAGAAGCAGCCACCCTTGAAAGAGTGCGTAATAGCTCACTGGTCAAGCGCTCCTGCGCCGAAAATGAACGGGACTAAGTAACATGCCGAAGCTGTGAACTTGTACTTGTACAAGTGGTAGGGGAGCGTTCTACATTAGGTTGAAGCATTAGCGTGAGCAGGTGTGGACGAAGTAGAAGTGAGAATGTCGGCTTGAGTAGCGAAAACATTGGTGAGAATCCAATGCCCCGAAACCCTAAGGGTTCCTCCGGAAGGCTCGTCCGCGGAGGGTTAGTCAGGACCTAAGGCGAGGCTGAAAAGCGTAGTCGATGGACAACGGGTTAATATTCCCGTACTGATTTTGGATTGTGCAGAGGGACGGAGTAGGCTAAGCCAGCCGGATGTTGGTTACCGGTTGAAGCGTTCAAGGTGTTGAGGGACGGCGAAAACGTCCTGAGCTGAGGCGCGAGTACGAGGAGATACGTCTCCGAAGTGGCTGATGTCAAGCTTCCAAGAAAAGCTCTAAACACGTTAATCCAAGATTACCTGTACCCGAAACCGACACAGGTAGGGAGGTAGAGAATACCGAGGGGCGCGAGGTAACTCTCTCTAAGGAACTCGGCAAAATTGCCCCGTAACTTCGGGAGAAGGGGTGCCACCGCGAGGTGGTCGCAGTGAATAGATCCAGGCGACTGTTTACCAAAAACACAGGTCTCCGCTAAGTCGCAAGACGATGTATGGGGGCTGACGCCTGCCCAGTGCCGGAAGGTTAAGGAAGTTGGTTAGCTTCGGCGAAGCTAGCGACCGAAGCCCCGGTGAACGGCGGCCGTAACTATAACGGTCCTAAGGTAGCGAAATTCCTTGTCGGGTAAGTTCCGACCCGCACGAAAGGCGTAACGATCTGGATACTGTCTCGGAGAGAGGCTCGGCGAAATAGGATTGTCTGTGAAGATACGGACTACCTGCACCCGGACAGAAAGACCCTATGAAGCTTTACTATAGCTTGGAATTGGGTTCGGGCTTTGATTGCGCAGGATAGGTGGGAGATGTTGAGACAGTGCTTGTGGGCATTGTGGAGTCACTGGTGAGATACCACTCTATCAAGGCTAGAATTCTAACCTTTACCCGTTATCCGGGAGAGGAACAGTTTCAGGTGGGTAGTTTGACTGGGGCGGTCGCCTCCTAAATGGTAACGGAGGCGCGCAAAGGTTCCCTCAGGCTGGTCGGAAATCAGCCGCAGAGTGTAAAGGTATAAGGGAGCTTGACTGCGAGACCTACAAGTCGAGCAGGGACGAAAGTCGGCCTTAGTGATCCGACGGCTCAGCGTGGAATGGCCGTCGCTCAACGGATAAAAGTTACTCTAGGGATAACAGGCTGATCTCCCCCAAGAGTTCACATCGACGGGGAGGTTTGGCACCTCGATGTCGGCTCATCGCAACCTGGGGCGGTAGTACGTCCCAAGGGTTGGGCTGTTCGCCCATTAAAGCGGTACGTGAGCTGGGTTCAGAACGTCGTGAGACAGTTCGGTCCATATCCGGTGTAGGCGCAAGAGCATTGAGAGGATTCCTCCTTAGTACGAGAGGACCGGGAGGAACGCACCGCTGGTGTACCTGTTATCGTGCCAACGGTAAACGCAGGGTAGCCAAGTGCGGAGTGGATAACCGCTGAAAGCATCTAAGTGGGAAGCCCACCTCAAGATGAGTGCTCTCATGGCATAAGCCAGTAAGGTCACGGGAAGACGACCCGTTAATAGGCGGTAGATGGAAGCGTGGTAACATGTGCAGTCGAGCCGTACTAATAGACCGAGGGCTTGACCTCATTTAATTGGTGTTGATGACAGAATTTAGCTATGCAGTCTTGAGGGTTTTAACCCTAACAGTCTTCCTGGTGCTTATTGCACGGTGGACCCACTCCGACCCATCCCGAACTCGGTTGTGAAACGCTGTAGCGGCGAAGATACTTGGGGGGTAGCCCCCTGGAAAAATAGCTCGGTGCCAGGTTAATATTTCAAGCAGACCTTCTCTGATGAGAAGGTCTGCTTCTTTTGTTTGATATTATCTGATACTTAAATCAACTGGATTCTTGTGATTCTATTCGGAATCGAGGGATATATAAAGAAGATTAGTTACGACTAAATTATTGGCCTTGAATATCACCTATTAGATTTAGATTATGGCTTAAAGCGCTAGTTTTTGTCAGATGTTTGAAAAAGATTTCTGCAAGTGGCTCTTTACAGGGGATTTCATAAAGTGGTACGCCAGTAATAGGCGCAAATATTACCCCTAAAAAAGGGAGGGTATTATGACTGCAAATTATTGGTTATTCCCAGCTTTAATTTTAACGATAGTTGTACTTCTGTTTTTGTTGCGAAATATCATCCTCACTGAGCGTGTAGAAAGACAAGTCTTGGATGATGCTAAAAGCAAGATTTCATCTCTGACCACTCAACAAGAGGAATGGTTAGAGAATATCCAAAAGACTCAGGAAAAATTGGTGGTGATGTTTCTGGCTTTGGAAGAAACTAAGAAAGAAGCAGGACTACAGTCTCTATCTGATAGGGCTGTTACAGATAAGCTGATGAGAGCTTCCTCTGCTGGTAAATTGCTTGAAAACACCTGAAATAGTTCGTGTGCTGTGGCGTTAGCTACTTCATAACTTTTTTGTTTAGTGAATGATGATTGGCTGTTGTCGACTGCTGGATGTTTGAGGCTGCATAGGTACGGTCTTTCCAATTATTGAACTTTGCCTATATCCAACTTTTTCTAAGTCTTCTAGACATTCACTGGCATGTTCCATGGGAACTGTAGCTAATAAGCCTCCAGATGTTTGAGGGTCAAATAGTAGTGGCCATAGGGGATGAGTTTGAAATTGATCTTGATTGGCGACCCAATGCCCAGCTTTTAAGTTTTGAGGGTATAGAGAGCTATGAATGTTCTGGGAGATAATTTCGGCTACTCCCGGCATAGCTGGGATTGAATTTAGGTTTAGTTGGACGTGGATGGGCGAAGATCTCAGCATTTCGGATAGGTGCCCAATGAGTCCAAATCCAGTGATATCTGTGCAAGCAGTCGCTTGGTATTCCAGAAAACATTGGGTGGCTGCTTGGTTAGATTGCAACATGGACTGTAGGGCTGAATCGATCCAGAGATTACGGGTTTGCTGACGCATAGCCGCAGCAAAGATTAAGCCTGTACCCAGAGGCTTAGTCAGTATCAGAACTTGTTCTGGTTGAATCCCGTGCTTGGATAGGATGCCCTTGCGATCAATCAACCCATTACAGGCTAGCCCAAATGCTAGCTCTGCTCCTTCAGTGGTGTGTCCCCCGACTAACTCTGCTCCCGCTTGCTGCAAGACTTTTGTGGCTCCTGCGAGGAGGTGATATAGGGTTTCTTGGAGGCTCTGATCTGAACCATAGGGCAATGTTGCCATGGCTAAGGCTGATTGAGGCTCTGCCCCCATGGCAAACAGATCGCTCAGACTATGATGGGCCGCAATTTGACCAAAAATAAACGGGTCATTGATCAGACTGCGAAAGTAATCGAGGGTATGGACCATCACTTGACCAGGTGGAACTTCGACCACTGCGGCATCATCTGCCCCCCCTAAGCCCACCAAAATATCTTGACGCAGGGGAGGGTAGTCTTGGTGTAAGCGAGATAGGGTTTTCTCTAGGATAGGGCTACCGACTTTAGATCCACAGCCAGTACATTGCATTGGAATTGAGTTTTCTGCAGGTAACTCAACATCAGGTCCCATTTCCAGGAACTCGCGAAATTGATCCATAAATTTGCGGTCAATGGCATCTTTCCAGCGCCAGAGCCAGGCCGACTCATTACCGAGGGGCAATGCCCCCCAGGACATAATGGCTTTGCGATCGCCCGTGCTAATCAAACTCAAAAACTTAGATTGGGGCTTGTAGATTTGTAGTTTGTTACCTTGCAACAACCGTCGTAAATTTTCGGCTAACGGCTTACCCTGACGGACTGCAAATACCCCAGCCTTAGGGCGAGGAGACGCTACCATGGCTGCAATATCCCCGGCGGCAAAAATGTGAGGGTGGGAGACTGACTGTAAGGTGGGTTGCACCTGAATAAAGCCTCGTTCGTCGGTAGCGATACCCGATTGTTGAGGCCAAATAGGTGCAGATGCCCGAGTGACCCAAAAAATGGTATCGCACTCGACCTGAAACCCAGACTCACAGAAGACTTTGCCTTTTTGCACCTGCAATACCGTTTTTTTCAGGTGCAAGTGAATACCTTGCTGAATCAGGATCTGCTGAAAGCGATTGCGAATCCGGGCGTTATGGCCGGTCATCACTCGTGCTCCCCGATGAAACAGATGCATCGTCAGATTGGCTAAGGGCTGCCCTGCTGCTTGAAGAATCTGCTGTAATTGGTGCTGAATTGTCAATACTAGCTCTACTCCTCCAGCACCGCCGCCGACGACTCCAATGCTGATCGGCTGATTGGGGTGTTGGCTTACGCGATCTATCACTTGCTGCCACTGGTGCAGAAAAAATCGCCAGGGTTTAACCGGAACGCTGTAGTCCAAAATCCCAGGCACATCTGGCAGTTCCGGGGTGCTGCCAATATCAATGGACAAAATATCAAATCGAACTGGGGGGTGACCTGCGCAGTTAACCTGATTCCGATCCAAGTCGAGACCGATGGCCCGATCAACATAGAGTTGGGCTTGAGCTGCAGTGGCTAATCGTCGTAAATCAATATGGCATTCTTCGTAGGTGTAATGTCCGGCGACATGTCCTGGCAACATACCTGAGTAAGGGGTATTAGACTGTTCACTGATCAGGGTGATGCGAACGCCGGGTAAGGGATTCATGGCAAAGTTGCGGAGCGCGATCGCATGGCTATGTCCCCCTCCAATCAGCACTAGCTCTTTTTCAATGGGCCGTTGATTCTCCACAAAAACTCTGACTCTAAAATCGCTGTGTTGATGGTACTCCCTTCAACCTCAAGTTGCCTGAGATCGACCTGAAAAAACATTAAGCTCCCTGAAAATACGATACTGGTGCATTTTCAGTAAATTTCCTCATGGCAGAAGAAAATTTTGTACAGACAATGGTAGATGATCCTCATCTTGCAAGAACGGCCTATTAATAACCATTCAGGCCTAAAAGCCTCCTTATTTGATCGTTAACTTCCATCTAAGACAAGAATGAATTCCCATAGAATGGCTACTCCCTCACCTTCTTTATCCTCAGAAACTAAGGTTCTAGGATTAGACATATCACCATCTACATTGAGTGACGTAGGGATTGCTATTATTTCTTCCAGTGGATATTTTCAGCAGGTCAATGCCACCTTTTGTGAAATTACAAATATTTCTGTCCATGAATTGATTGGCTACCATTATCGAGAGATTTCTCAACTCGAACAGTTCACAGAATTTGCGACTCAATTACAGCAATTACTCCAAGGGGACCTGGGGGTTTTTCATTTCGAAGCCACGCATCAAAATGCCAAAGCACAGAATTTACCTTGCTTATATACAGTAATGTCTGTGCATGGTAGCGACCCAGCAGATAAAACCCTTTGTCTTAAGCTTCAATACATCCATCCTGATCAGGACCTACAAAAAGCAACACTGTGTTTAAGAGCCTTAGCTGCAGAGACAGCCAATGATGGCATTGTGATCTCAGATGCTACTGTTCCTGGATTTCCTGTGATTTTTGCCAGCCCTAGTTTCTATCAATTCACTGGATATACCCCAGATGAAGTGATTGGGAATAGCTGTCATTTCCTCCAAGGTCCAAAAACAGATCCCAATACGGTCGATGAGATTCGCCAGGCACTCAAAAACGATCAGACCTTCGAAGGTGAAATTCTTAACTATCGGAAAATGGGGCAACCCTTCTGGAACTTATTACGGATCAAACCCCTGACCAATGCCCAGGGGGAGGTGCATTTTTTAGTCGGAATTCAGACGGATATTACCCAACAAAAGGAAACTGAAGAACGGCTCCGCCAATATGAAACCATCTTTAACTCTGCTGGTAGCTATATGGCGCTAGTTGATACCTGCTATGAATATCTGGCCGCGAATCCCCAATACACTGAAAAATTTCATAAGGCAACAACGGAAATCTCTGGCCAGTCTATGGCAAAAGTGCATGGCCAGCCCTTCTTCCAAGAAATTATCAAACCCGATCTAGATCGATGTTTTTCGGGAGAAAAAGTTCGAAGACAGCATTGGGTTCCATCTCTGGATGAAGCACGGTATTTCGATATTGAATATGTTCCGTTTCGGAACCAACAAGAACAAATTATTGGTGCAGCAATTTCAGCCCGTGACATCACCGTTCTCAAAGATACAGAAGAAGCCCTGCGGGAAAGCCAACAGCGGTTTCATGACTTTGCTGCGATTGGAGCAGACTTATTTTGGGAAACAGATGCAGAATTGAGATTTACCTATTTATCAGAGCAGCATTGCTCTTTGACCGGGTCTCCCATTGAAGCGTGGATCGGGAAATCTTGCTTGGATTTCTATGCTGTGTTCAAACCCACGGCTTGGGATCATCTGAACCAAACCCTAGATGCATTAGAGCCCTTCGATATTGAAATAGAGTGTCAGCATCTGGATGGAAATGCTCGAGTTCTGAGAAGTATTGGCAAACCAGTCTTTAGCCCTCAAGGCGTTTTCTGTGGTTATCGAGGGATTGGCCGGGATATTACTGAAGCCCATTCATTATCACAACAGTTAACGCACCAGGCGACCCATGATTCCCTTACAGGATTGGTGAATCGTCGAGAGTTTGAGCATCAGCTCGGTCAAATCATCGAGGAAAAACAGTCTAATCCAATTCAGCATGCCCTCTGTTTTCTTGACTTAGATCAGTTCAAGATTGTCAATGATACCGTGGGCCACCTAGCAGGGGATGCTCTCTTAAAACAGGTCGCGGATTTGTTGCAGGCTCATATTCGTCAGACTGATATTCTCAGCCGTTTGGGGGGAGATGAGTTTGGCTTATTGCTGAAGAACTGCTCTTTAGAAAAAGCTCGAATTGTTACAGAAAATCTGATCTCTGAACTCTCTCAATTTCGCTTTATCTGGGAAGGCCAACTCTTTAAGATCGGTGCCAGTATTGGGATTGTACCGATTACTGCAGATACCGACAACCTAACTCTGCTATTTGCAAAAGCGGATGTTGCTTGTTACTCAGCGAAAGATCGGGGTCGTAATCGGGTTCATCTTTACCATGCTCAGGCTCAAGGGGTTACAGAACAACACAGCGAATTGATGCAGGTGGCGACAATTCGCAAAGCCTTAGAAGAAAGCCGATTTCGACTCTACTATCAGCCCATTGTTCCTCTCGATACAGAGACTAAGATTCCAGTCTGTTACGAAATTTTGCTCCGTTTGCAAGATACAGATGGAAAAATTCTTTCACCTAATAGTTTCCTTCCTGCTGCTGAACGATATGGGTTGATGCTAGAGATTGATAAATGGGTAATCGAAAATGTTTTGATCAAGTATGGTGCTTATTTTCAGAGCCAGGAGAACACTCGCATTTCTATCAATCTATCGGGTAGCTCCCTGGATGATGATGCCTTGCTAGATTTTATCCAAACCCAACTGAATAAAACTCAGTTGGAGCCTCATAAGATTTGCTTTGAAATCACAGAAACAGTGGCGATTAGCAACTTTAAGCAAGCGATTCAATGTATCGAAAAAATAAAAGAGTTTGGCTGTCACTTTGCTCTAGATGATTTTGGCAGTGGATTCTCATCTTTTTCCTATCTCAAACGTTTCCCGATTGATTACTTAAAAATTGATGGCAGCTTAGTGAGAGATATGGTGGAAGATGCAACCCATCAGGTGATGGTCTCAGCCATTAATCAGATTTGTCGGGCGATGCATATCAAGACCATCGCTGAGTTTGTAGAGAATGGAGACACTATTGTTGCGCTTGAGCAAATTGGTGTGGATTATCTACAAGGGTATGCCATGGGCAAACCTCAGCCCCTACCGACAAAATAAGCTTTATGAGCAGTTAGGCAATGTGCTATCAGGAAGGATGCAGCCATTCCATGGGCGATTTAGAACCATTGGAATAAAGTTTTGATAAAACCTGTGCGGTGATCTTAAATTTTTCTTTAGTTCGTAGATATTGAGGAAAAGGTGGCCTCTGTGCTGGGCATGCTATTCGACAAATTGGAATAGCCTCTAAAGCCGTTTTCAGGGCTGCCTAGGATTCAGTGAGTCCGGGAGTAACTCAAGATGAATCTGGCCCAATTTATACCTTTACCTTCAATGATTAAGAGCAACGAAGAATGTCTAATTTTCCAATGAGTGCCCATCCCACTCCTATTAGAAAGAACGCCCATCTAGAACAGCAACCTTGGGGCACACTGACCATTCTGGATACAGGTCCTAGTTATCAAATTAAGCGATTGGAAGTTAATCCAGGGCAAAGCTTGGGGCGACAGCTCCATCAGCACCTCAATATTCATTGGATTGTGGTGGCAGGGCTCGCTAAGGTCACGGATAACACGAAAAAAATGCTGTTAGGAGCCGATCAGTCTTGGTATGTGCCTCGCCAGACCTGCCATTGCTTAGAAAATCCTGGGCGCTTCCCTCTGACATTGATGGCAGTAGAGCATTGTGTGTTCTTAGGGGAAGGGGACAGCCTCCAGGGCAGTGTAGGCTATCTCTGTTCTGCTTAGGGCACATTCTGAATTTGGTGTAACTCAAAGAAAATAAGGATTTTGGGAGGTTTCAGTATCCAGGTATCAAAACATACAGTTTAGAGATATCAAGTTACCAGTAAGATACCCTCAAGCTTTTTAGCGTCTGTGGGGTAGCTGTGCGATTTGATACCTATGACCCTGAAAATTTCTATGATGAGCTGTTCCAGAGTGAGCAAACCCCCCGTCCCCAAGGACAAGTTCTGGTAGACAAAATTCATGGTTTGCCGGATGGGGAACTCTTGCAACGTCAACGGGCGGCTCAGGAGGCGTTGTGTAAGCTAGGCGCAACCTTCAACGTTTATGGTGAAACGGAAGGGACGGAGCGAATTTTCCCCTTTGATGTGATTCCGAGGGTTATTTCTGCTCAGGATTGGAGTTTCCTAGAGCAAGGCCTTAAGCAGCGGATCCATGCGCTTAATTTATTTATTGATGATATTTACAATGACCAGAAGATTCTGAAGGACAAGGTGATTCCCGAGGAGTTAATCCAGTCCGCTAAGGGATATTTGACACCTTGTATTGGTTTAAAACCGGCAAAGGGCGTATGGTGCCATATTACGGGTACAGACTTGGTGCGAGACAGTGATGGCCAATGGTATGTGCTGGAAGATAATTTGCGCTGTCCATCCGGTATTTCCTATGTGCTAGAAAATCGGCAGGTGATGAAAAGTACCTTCCCTCAGATTTTTAAGGAAATTCCGATTCAGCCGGTGGATGAGTATCCGAGCCGATTGTTGACCACTTTAATTCACTTGTCGCCGAACACCATCAGTAGTCCGACGGTCGTTGTTCTTACCCCTGGTATTTATAACTCTGCTTACTTTGAACATTCCTATCTCGCCCAACAGATGGGGATTGAGTTGGTGGAAGGACGCGATTTGGTGGTGGTAGACGGCTATCTGCAAATGCAGACGACCAAAGGGTTGCAGCGGGTAGATGTGATTTATCGTCGCCTGGATGATGATTTTATGGATCCCACTGCCTTTCGGCCTGATTCTCAGTTGGGGATACCGGGATTGATGGAGGTGTATCGGGCGGGACGAGTTGCGATCGCAAATGCCCCCGGAACGGGTATCGCGGACGATAAAGTCATCTATGCTTACGTCCCAGATATGATCCAATACTATTTGGGCGAAGATCCAATTTTGGCTAACGTTCCCACCTATTTATGTTGGGAAGACCAACAGCTTCACCATGTTCTCGCCAACCTCGATCAGTTAGTCGTCAAATCTGCCAATGAATCGGGCGGGTATGGCATGCTGATTGGCACCCAATCCACTGAGGCAGAGCGCCAGGAATTTGCTCAACGGATTCGCGCGAATCCCCGAAACTATATCGCTCAACCGACCCTTTGTTTATCCAGGGTCCCTACAATATTGGGGGAGGAGTTTTCTGGGTGTCATGTTGATTTGCGCCCCTATATCCTTTACGGTCAAGACATTTATGTCCATCCTGGAGGATTAACACGGGTGGCTCTAAAGAAAGGATCTTTAGTGGTCAATTCGTCTCAAGGAGGGGGGAGTAAAGATACATGGGTGTTGTGCCAGGAATAAAATGCTGAGTCGTGTTGCGGATTCTATCTATTGGCTCAATCGTTATATTGAACGAGCCGAAAATGTCGCTCGCTTTCTAGAGGTTAATCTCAACTTAATTTTGGACTTGCCGACTCGTGTTCAGCAACAGTGGCAGCCATTGGTCGCCACCACCGGAGATAAGGATTTCTTTGATCAACATTATGGCGAAGCTAATGCTGAAAACGTCATCCGGTTCCTCACGTTTGATCATGAATATCCCAATTCTTTGATTTCTTGCTTACAGAAAGCGAGGGAGAATGCTCGATCAGTACGAGAAGTGATCTCTACCGAAATGTGGCAGCACGTCAATGCCTTTTATTTGCTGGTTGCCAATACAGCAGAAGATCTGGCCTTGGCCGATCTGAACCAATTTTTGGAAGATGTGAGGCAGGCCAGCCACCTGTTTGCCGGGATTATGGACGCGACCATTTCCCACAATGAGGGGTGGCATTTTGGTCAAATGGGACGTTTATTAGAACGGGCCGATAAAACCTCTCGCATTCTGGATGTTAAATACTTTATGCTCCTGCCTTCGCTACAACATGTGGGGACCCCAATTGATGAATTAGGCTGGATTGCCCTATTAAAATCGACCAGTGCCTATGAAATGTATCGCAAACGCAGCAATCGGCATTTAATTACGCCAGCTGAGGTGGCCGATTTTCTGATCCTGGATCCAGATTTTCCCCGATCGATTCGATTTTGCACGGTTCAGGTGGAACGGTCCTTACATTTAATCTCGGGGAGTCCTTTAGGATCCTGGTGTAACCCTGCAGAACGGTCCATTGGCCGTTTGCGCTCAGAATTAGAGTTCCTAACGGTCGAAGAAATCATTGAAGGGGGAATGCATCAATTTTTGGATCGATTGCAACAGCAGATGAATCAAGTGGATCAGGAAATTTTCAAAACCTTTTTGGATCGTCGTCCTGTCCATACCCATCTACAAATTCAATCTCAGTCTTAAACTTGTGCGTTTTACGATTGTTCATGCCACGATCTATACCTATCCTCAGGCTGTTGAATTAGGGCCGCACCTGTTTCGGCTTTGTCCTCGAAGTATGGGTGAACAGCAGGTTTCCAGCTTTGATCTTCAGATTGCGCCGGAGCCAATGGGGTTGAACCAGACCTTAGATGCAGAAGGAAATGTGGTAATGCGCTGTTGGTGGTCAGAAACCCCCATGATCAAACTGCAAGTGACAGCCACATCCGAGGTGAGAACAACGTGTACCAACCCCTTTAACTATTTGCTGGACCCCTGGGCAACACACTTTCCCATTGACTATCCCAGTTTCCTTAAGGCCATTCTGTATCCCTATCTCTATTCAGATTTGGATGCAGCTGCCACACAGCTGGCTCAGGAGATTGCCATGGCAGTGGACAGCAATGTGATTCAGTTTTTGACCCAACTCAATCTCCAAATTAATCAATCTTGCCACTACCAAACCCGGCCCACAGGACAACCCCAGCCCCCTTGGCTAACCTGGCAAAAAAAACAGGGAACGTGTCGTGACTTTGTTTGGCTATTTATGGCGGCATGTCGTGGTATGGGGTTAGCAACCCGCTTTGTCAGCGGTTATGAGGCGGGGGATCCGAGTCAGGAGCAGACGCTTCATGCCTGGGCTGAAGTCTATCTACCAGGGGCTGGCTGGCGTGGGTACGATCCCACCATGGGATTAGTGGTTTGTGATCGCCATGTTGCCATTGCGGCAAGCGCCTGGCCCCAACAAACCCAACCCATTTCAGGTAGCTTGCGAAGCGGGAGCAGTAGCCCGCTTCCCACCTATACCGTCTCGGTCCATAGCCAATAACGTGATTGGGTAGAGCATGGGCGCTCGTGATCTCCTCCACTAACGAAATCTGTATTAATCACTGGCATCTGTCAGGATGCTGGTCAAACTGGTCATACTGAATAACGACGAGCTTGTGCTCAAAACTTTGGGAGATTTTTGATACATGAGAATTAAGGGAACGTCTTTTGCTGCCTTCTCCATCTTGGGTGGAATGACTGCATTGACGATTAGTGCGTGCAGTTCTACTGCAACCTGGAAAGACTATTCTTCCGCACCTGGGAAATATTCAGTTTCCATGCCAGGTACTCCCAAAGAAGAAACGAAAGCGATCCCTGCTCCTGGTGGTGAAAAGCTCAATATGGAAATTGCTCAGCTTGATTTGGGGAAAGAGGCTTTTGTGGTGGCCTTTATGGAATTTCCAGGTGAGTCTAAGCCTCCTATCCCGATCCAACAGCTGATGTCTACCGCCATTAAAGGGGCTGTTGCATCCAGCATTAATGGCAAAGTCAGTAATGAGAAAGAAACTGAGGTCAATGGAGTTCCTTGCCGGGACTTTCAAGCAACGGGCAAATATAAGTCTAAAGATGCTTCTATGGCTGGGAAATTTTGCTTCACCGGAAATCGCCTCTATCAAGTCCTCGCCATGGGTGAAAATACCGGTAAGGCATTTGACGATAAGGCGACGAAGTTTCTCGCTTCCTTCAAAATTACCGATAAATCCTAGGGATTAAGCAGTAGGACTCCTAAGGCAAGATATCTGTCATCACGAGATGATTATCTTGGTCTTGGTCTTCATTGTCATGCCAAGCTAAATTCGGTAGCTTCTTGAACGCTTGGCGGAGAGAGGTTTCCCAAGATTTGCGTAAGCGCAATAAATAGGGGTCCCCGCGCTCCAATTTGAGCCGATATCCGACTTTCAGGGTATCGGCTTCATACATGGCCATATTGATGGGGGGACCGACCGAAATATTGGATTTCATTGTGGAATCTAGGGAGAGCAGGGCACATTTGGCGGCGGCATCCAGGGATGTATCGTCATAATTGATGATGCGATCGAGAATCGGTTTCCCATATTTGATTTCCCCAATTTGTAAAAAGGGTGAATGGCGGGTGGCTCGCAGAAAGTTGCCTTGACTATAGACCATATAGAGTTCGGGTAATTCCCCCTTAATCTGTCCCCCCACTAAAAAACTACAGCTGGCGCTGATGTTGTCTTTTTGCAGCCAATCTTGATGTTGCTCGAGGACTTGGCGGGTTTTTGCGCCAAAGTAGTGGGCAATATCGTACATGGTAGTGAGTTCGTTGATATTACCCTGAACCCCTGCTTTGCGATCGCGCCGAATTAACGTCAGTACACTTTGAGTCATGGACAAATTTCCCGCAGTACAGACGAGTACCACTCGCTCTCCGGGACAAGAGAGATCAAATAATTTTTGGGCGGTCGAAACATAGTCAACCCCTGCATTGGTGCGGGAATCGGCTGCCATAATCAGCCCATAACGGGTGATGACGCCCAAACAGTAGGTCATGTTGTGCTCGCCTTTATGTGAGGAAGAGTATGCCTTCAGTCTAGGTCTGATTCTTCAGGTTGGACAGGCATGATTTTAATTTGCCCCTGACAAAGAATGGCTGTTTCTGTAATTTGCAGGACGGTGAGTTGAACATCGGTTCCTAGGTCAAACCTAAAGTCATTCAGTTGGGTTAACGGAATGGGCCGATTAGCGGGGGGATAGAATCCTTGAGGGGAATCGAGACGCAATTCATGGAGATTGACGAGCATGAGACCCGTATCTAAGACGATGGCTTGCAGGGACTGGGTCACAGGATGTTGAATTTGCCCATGGATCTGGAGGCGATTGCACCTCAGTTCCATGCGTAGATCGGATAATTGAATCTTGGGTGAAACTCCAGGCTGCCAGCCAGGGAAAGGCCATTCAGATGCCCCACTGAGCTGCTGCTCAATCAGAGGCACCAATCCCAGCTTCATGGCTGTTTGGAAGAGTTCTGAGTCTGTCGATGCCGTTAGATCGGCAGCAGTCAAGGCGGCATCCAATTGAATGGGCAGGGGTTCTAAGAGTCGAATCGCTTTGCCCCGGAGGACCTGGCGAAGATTGGTGCTGATATTTTCGGCAATGACTTGGGCTCGACTGAGGTGAATGCCTTGATAGACGGCTTGGGCTGCTGAGAGAAACACCTTTGGTATGGAGCCTGAGAGAAGTTCTCGATTACCGCTGTCGATCTGAAGCTGAAGATCGTCGATGTGATCGAGTTGTGATCGCAACCACAATTTGATCGCTGGGGTGAGAACCCGTGAAATCAGGCGACCCTTTCGCTGGGGGGCAAGTTGTTCTTCTGTTTCCACTCCAATCTCCAGTCTTAGGCCTGCTGCCAATAGTTCAGGGCAGCATTGGCCATCGTCATTACCCCTGTGACAATAGCAGATTCTTGGGCTTCAAACTGAGGATGATGGAGGGGAGGATTGACCTGATCGACCTTCCCCACCCCCAAACGAAACATGGCGCCAGGGGCATGTTCTAAATAGAGGGAGAAATCTTCTGCGCCTAAAGATGGCTCTGTAAGGATGCGTACATTTTCGCTACCGCAAACACCTTGGGCGGCAGTTTCGATTAACTGGGTCAAGCTGGCCGTATTGTGTACCGAAGGCACCCCCGCCTGATAATCGACATGGTAGCGGGCACCATAGGGGCGGCAAACGCTGGCCACAATCTCTTCAATCCATTGGGGGAGTTGAGCGCGTGTTTCTGGATGTAGGGATCGAACGGTCCCCTGCATTTGGACCTGATCTGCAATGACATTCGGAGCCCGTCCTCCCTTCATTTGGCCAATGGTCAACACCACCGGACGTAAAGGATTTTGGGTGCGGCTAATGGCTTGCTGTAGGGTGGTGATCACCTGGGCGGCAATCCAAATCGCATCCACCGCTTCATGGGGGCGTGCACCGTGACCTGCTTCTCCCATAATCGTAATTTCTAAATTGTCGGCGGCAGCGGTCAGTGCCCCATAGCGCACCGCCACTGACCCCGCAGGAATACTGGGTAATACATGCACGGACAAAATCGCATCGACTTCATCCATGGCGCCATCTGCCACCATCCAACCCGCCCCTTGAGCAATTTCCTCAGCGGGTTGGAACAGGAAGCGAAGTTTACCCGGAATCTCATCCTGCATGGCCGACAGCACCATGGCGGTGCCTAAACCGATCGTGGTGTGAATATCATGGCCGCAGGCATGCATCACCCCCTGTTTACGAGAAGCGAACTCTAGCTGAGTCATTTCTTGGATGGGCAGAGCATCCATGTCTGTGCGAATCGCGAGCTGACGAGCATCGTCTCCTTCTCCCTTTAATTCACCGATCACCCCTGTTTTTCCCACTCCCTCCCGTACATGTAACCCATAGGAAGACAGAATGCCGGCAACATAAGCAGACGTTTGATATTCTTGACCACTTAACTCGGGGTAACTGTGCAGATGACGCCGAATCTCAATCAGTCGAGGAGAGAGTGTTTCAGCAAGCTGTTTGATTCGAGTCGACATGCAAACCCTTTGATTTCGCTATCCATACTTTATGCTAGCGGTTGATACTTATTCCTGTAGATTATGTTCAATGTGGGTATCAATCTCTCAACCGTTTTGCCATAATTTTTCTGTTCTCAAAAGTGCCGAATTTGGGCAATCTAAGGAAAGCAGGTACCTCGCATTCCCAAGGCTATTTTTGGCTCCAAAGCCATCCTCCAAGCCGATTAACTTTTAGCTTACCCCCAGTATTGTTATGACTTCGAACCAAAATCCAGAAGAAGACTTACGACGTCGGGAACAAGAACTCAAAGAACGAGAATTGAGTGTCCGGTTGCGAGAACTGGAATCAGAAGTCTATGGCAGGCCTGAGGGGGCTTCTTCAGCAGCCCAAGAAGTAGAAGTGGTGACGGATGTTCCCCCTACCAAGCCATCCTTTAAGCGCACCCTCCGCAAAATTGTCAATGTCGGTAAATTCCTAGCGGTTGTGGTCGCCGTTGTGGTTGCAGTAAAAATTGCGATGTGGCTGGCGATGGCCATTATGATCGGCTCGATTGCCTATATTTCATATGAACTATTTCTCAAGAACGATCGCCCTTCTTCCTGAGGTATTGGAGCACTGTAGTCTGTAAGACACCTTGCCTCCTCCTGGGATTATTCTCACTTGGTAGAATTAAACTATAGGGATTCCGAACGACTCGCGATATTCTAAGGGAACCTCATGGTCTAAAGTCAAAACTACATTCACCCAGTTAGCCCTTGACCTAGATTGAAATTATATTGATATTGAACACGAGAATTCTTTTTCTTCACTGATCTTTCTTGACAGCAACCTAGGCCCTCAAGTGACTGATTTTTTAAGGAGAATCCGCAAGATATTGCCCAACAACTCACCTCCTGCTGGCAGTAACCCAGTAGATGAAGGGGGTGCTTTGGCTAAAATGTATGGCGAGAATCTCCATAATCCCGATGCTCTAATTAATCGAGCCAATAAGCGGGCCACGAACGGGGATCTAGATGGGGCCTTGGGAGACTTTGACGAAGCGATAGCCCTCAACCCAGCTAAGGCCACGGCCTATTTTAATCGAGGTTTTCTGTTCAATTCCCTGGGGAAGTTTGAAGCTGCTATTCACGACTTTTCTGAGGCGATCGAGCTACTCCCAGATTATGATGAAGCCTATTTTCAACGGGGTAATAGTTATCGTCAACGCGGTGAGTTTCAGCGAGCGATTCAAGATTATAGTCAAGCGATTCGCATTAATCCCTATTGCATCAAAGCCTACTATAAACGAGCTGATAGTCGGGCTGAGTTAGGGGATCATCCTGGTGCTTTGACGGATTTCAGTCAGGTTATTCTGCGGTTACCCAAGGATGCGAATGCCTATTGTCAGCGGGGAATATTTCTCAGTCAGAGTGGTGAGTTGGAGAAGGCGATTGAAGACTTTACATCGGCCATTGAACATAACCCTCGATTAGCAGATGCATACTTTCATCGGGGCTATTGCCTCGCCCAAATGGGAGAAGCTGAGAAGGCCTCTAAGGATTTTAGTGAAGCCTTGCTGCATGATCCGAACCATCAGGCTGCTTATACACGGGCTTATGCATTGGGGATGTTAAAAGAGACTCCAGTTGATGTCTCTTCTCCCAGCTCAACGGCAACGGATTACCCCCTGTCCCTACTGGAAGAAAGCGTTCCTGTTTCCGTGGAGCCGGTGGAAGATTCTGACGGTGAGCAAGAGCCTCATCCCGCAACAGTGCCCCTAGAACCCACGTCCATGGAAGGGTTCTTCGAGCGGGCGAATAATCGTATCCAGCGCGGTGACTTGGATGGAGCAATTTCAGATTACTCCAAGATCATTGATACTGATCCAGAAAATAGTCAAGCCTATTATCAACGAGGACAAAGCCTTGGGGCCTTGGGTGAATCCCAAGCAGCCATGGAAGATCTGAATCAGGCGATTCATTGGGCCCGGGTGCATTCTTTGGGGCTGATGCGGGATTTTAGTGGCGAATTGTCGACGACTCTAGAGACGTTGAAGCAGGATCTGAAGGAGCTGTCTTATCAGAGTCCGTTTGCCAAAACTCACCCATTACCAGGGACTGCTGCTGACCAGATGCAACAAGCAGATCCATCTGCTGATGATGTGATTGATGTTTCTAGCGATCAACCAGACGCTAGCGGGGAATTAAAAACAGTTGAGAATTCTAATTCATCTATTACACAACCGACTTCGGCAAAAGAGTCTGCGGTTACGGATGTTTCCATAGATACACAGTCTTCTGAACCAGAGTCATCATCCATCTTTACGCAGAAAGAACCGCCAGCTCAGGTAAATCCCCAACCCTCTTCTCCTCAGCCTCAGTCACCACCTCCAGACGCTGAGATAGCGGCCCCGACCCTAGAACGGGCGATTGCCCAGCATACTCGTGCCATTGAACAGAACCCATTGGATGCAGATGCCTTTTTTAATCGAGGTCAGAGTCGAGCCTTAGGTGGAGATTTGCAAGGTGCCATTGAAGATTATTCTCGTACGATTCGCCTCGATCCGCATAACCGAGAAGCTTATGTTAAACGAGCGCGTTGCCTGTCTGCCCTAGGGGATGAGACGGCGGCCCAGGCCGACTTAAACCATGTGATTCGCCAATCCCCTAAGCGCCCTCAGCCGCAACCCTTGAAAACGGCATCAGCCCCCCCCTCCACTGAGTTTTCTCAACCCCAAGGGGCGCCGTCTCCTGCTGCCTCAACGCCGCCGTCTCCACCTCAGGTGGATGATGCTACCCATTCGATGGCGTCCCTGTTTCAACAAGAAAATGAAATCCTGCAGTCTACACAAACTTCACAGAAGTCCTGTACCCATGAGGGGAATAGCCCAGGCAATCAGTTCTGTATTCATTGTGGTGCATCTCTGAGTCCCCTGTCTCGCTATAGCAGCGACTTCTCAGCACCGCCGCCAGACTCCCCGCCAGGAGAGAAGGTGAAGCCTGTTGCTAGTAATCGGAAACAACGATTACAAGAAGCCGAACAATATTATGACCAAGGCGTTGCTTTATTTAGAGATGGCGACCGCCAGGGCAGCTTACAGTCTTTATCAGCAGGGCTCAAGATCTTTCTGGAGCAGCGAGAGATGCAGCGGTATCAACAGACCCTCAACTTTATGCAAGATGTGGCGCATGCCCTCAACGATACCGGAGAAGATGAGGCCGACCCCGATGATAGTCTCCTCCTGTAGACCATCTAGGCTAAAATCCAGAAGCTGATCTGTTTTCGGCGTTGTGTCATCTATGCTGCAATCATGGTTACCTTGATTTTGTACAGTAAACCCGGATGTCACCTGTGCGAGGGTTTACAAGAGAAACTAGAGCAAATCCAGGATCCCCCCATTGAACTCGAAATTCGCAATATTACGAGCCGTGAGGATTGGTTTCAAGCCTATCAGTATGAAATTCCCGTATTGATAAAGCGAGAGAATGGGGCTGCGGATCAAGGGACGGAAACCCCCCTTCCGCGTCCGTCTCCTCGCTTGTCAGTTGAGCAATTGCAGCGATTTCTGCAAAAGTATCTTTAGTGTTTTTATCGACATCAACGGATTGGGCATGGTCAAATTACGTACGTTACTCGCTGAACTGTCTACCCACCTGTGGGAGACGCCCCCCACTGACCATCCAGCCCTAGATGCAGAGATTACGGGGTTAACGACCAATTCCTGGGCAGTCCAGCCAGGATATTTATTTATCGGTATGCCGGGTACCCGCGTGGATGGTGGTAGTTTTTGGAAAAGTGCAATTGAGGCGGGTGCTGCTGCTGCGTTGGTTTCTGATCAAGTGGATCGGGCGGATGTGGGTACCCACTGTGTGTTGGCCCTGAAGGATATGCCTCGGGCTTGTGCTGAGGTGGCTGCCACCTTTTATGATCAGCCAAGCCAGAAATTAAAGCTGGTGGGTATGACCGGAACGAATGGGAAAACCACGACCACCCATCTGATTGAATATTTATTGACAACGGCCCAAGCTCCCACCGCTTTATTTGGCACCCTGTATGCCCGCTGGCCTGGGCATCAGGTGACGGCTGCCCATACGACGCCTTTTGCCGTGGATTTACAGCAGCAATTGTCTGATGCGGTGGCGGCCCAGTGTCAGTTTGGGGTGATGGAAGTCAGCTCCCATGCTTTAGCCCAGAAACGGGTTCTGGGCTGCCAGTTTACGGTGGCTGTGTTTTCGAATTTGACTCAAGATCACCTGGATTACCACCAGGATATGGAAGATTACTTTGCCGCTAAGGCGCTATTGTTCTCCCCGGACTATTTACAAGGGCGAGCCATTATCAATATTGACGATGTCTACGGTCAGCGCTTAGTAGACCAGATCGGTCCGAATCAATGCTGGACTTACAGTATTGAGGGACCGGCGGATTTATATACCAGTGGTCTGTCCTATGAAACGGCTGGGGTTAAAGGACAACTGCATACCCCGAAAGGTACGGTGGAGTTCTTTTCGTCTTTGGTGGGACAGTTTAATGTCTCTAATCTATTGGCGGCTGTCGGGGCTGTCCTGGAATTAGGACTGACCTTAGAGCAAATCACCCCAGCTTTAGCTCAATTCCCTGGGGTGCCCGGTCGAATGCAGCAAATTACCTATTCTGCAGACCAGGATATTAGCGTGATTGTTGATTACGCCCATACCCCCGATAGTCTAGAGAATTTGTTGAAGGCAGCCCGTCCCTTTGTTAAAGGCCAAATGGCCTGTGTCTTCGGTTGCGGGGGCGATCGCGATCGGACTAAAAGACCCTTAATGGGAGAAATTGCTGCTCGTCTTTCGGATCAGGCCATTGTCACGTCCGATAATCCACGAACTGAAGATCCTCAGCAGATTTTGCAGGATGTGTTAGCGGGTATCCCGATGGAGGTGAAGCCCATAGTGGAGGTGGATCGGCGAGTGGCGATTCAGGCTGCGATCGCACAAGCAAAACCCGGTGATACTATCCTGATTGCAGGCAAGGGCCATGAAGACTACCAAATCCTAGGCACCGAAAAAATCCATTTCGACGATCGCGAAGAAGCCCAAGCCGCTCTAGCTCAGCGCTATGGTTAGGACTTTTCCTGCTTGAAACGTTTATGAGACAGGCAGAGGCGGCCGAGGCAGCCATTCAGGAAGATTGGAGTCAGAGAATTCAGCCAAAGCGCCTAGGGCAACACTAAAGAGCTTCTCGGGCTTCAAATCGCCCTTAATTAAGTTCCACAGTCGTTCGACTTCTTCGGTATGGAGCCGATCATCCTCGATCAAGGCCAATACCACCTGACGCCGCAAATAATCTCCCTCATCAGACATCAAGAACTGCATGCCTAAGCGGGCAGTGGGGATGAGATCGAAACTCTGATCCGTTTGTGCGATCGCAATCAGGTTCTCCAGGCGCTGCCATTGGAATTTACCATCCTTAAACAGCACTTCCAAGAGACGACGCTGAAAGTCTGGGGTTTCTCCAGCCAACAGGCGCTGAGCCACGTAGGGATAACTCACTTCCAGAATCTTGAAGTCAGGATTAAGGCATAGGGCGACCCCTTCTTGAGTCACCAAAGACCGAATGATCAGCGCAAACTTTGCCGGTACTCGGAAGGGATAGTCATACATCAACTCCGAGAACCGATCAGTAATGGTTTTGAAGTTGAAATCACCCACTTTAGCGCCAATGATGTCATCGAATACATCTTCTAGAGCGGGAATAATGGGGCGGATATCTGTTTCAGGAGTGAGAAAACCCAGCTTGACAAAATCAGTTGCCAGCAACTCATAGTCTTTATTAACGAGGTGAACGACCGCATCCACTAAGGTATTCTTTGTGGTTTGATCGAGCTGGTCCATCATGCCAAAGTCTACATAGGCCATGCTGCCTTCGGAGGTGGCAAACAGATTGCCAGGATGGGGATCGGCATGGAAAAAACCAAACTCTAGCAGCTGACGCAAGCTTGAAATCACACCAATCTGTACCAGGCGATCCGGGTCCATATTGGCTTCAACTGCGCATTGACTATCCGTTAGCTTAAAACCATTAATCCATTGGAGAGTTAAGACCTTTCTGCCACTATAGGCCCAGTGAATCCGGGGAACTTCAACAGCAGGATACTCTTTGAAGTTCTCTGCAAACCGCTCGGCATTCTGACCTTCATTGATGTAGTCAATCTCTTCAAATAGCTTGGTACCAAACTCATCCACAATCAGGGTTAAATCATGACCTAAATTGAGGGGGAGAAATCGTCCAAACCGAGCCGCCATCCATCGCATTAGATACAGATCTAATGTCAGCTTCGGCCTCAGATTAGGGCGCTGAACCTTAATGGCGACTTCTTCACCCGTAAACAATCGGCCTCGATAAACTTGGCCTAAGCTAGCAGCCGCAACGGGCTGAGCTGAAATCTCTTGATAAATCTCCCGGACTGGCTGGCGTAACTCAGCTTCAATTTGCGCAAATGCTTGCTCATTAGGGAATGGAGGCAACTGATCCTGGAGCAACATCAGCTCTGTCAGGAAGTCCTTGGGAATCAGATCAGGGCGAGTCGATAAAGCTTGACCCACCTTAATAAAGGTTGGCCCTAATTGGGTCAGAATTTTCCGAATCTGAATGGCGCGTTGAGGATAATGGGCTGTGCTGGTATGGGTCCATCGATCCCACAACAGCCCCCAAATAAATCCATTAAAAAGACTAATAATGTAGATAAGACGCCAGAGCGCTTTCCAAGGACGCCAGCGGTAGTAAGAAGCGATCTTACGGGCGTCATATCGCTGCAGTGCGCTGTTAGCAGGCGGGGGGGATGACATGAGCTGTTGCTGCATCACGTTGCGTTGTCCTCACAACTCCAAAACTGCGTTCTCAATACCCTTAAACCATTGCAAATCTAGCTTCTTATTGAAGTTTTTAGCACTTCCCAAATCACAAATTTGCAGGCTAAAACTGATTGCTTGGCAACTATGCTCAAGACCATCTTTTCTTAACTTAAATATAGTATAAGAAAGTACAAATTAAATCCTGTTTAGGTAAAGATACATAAAGTTTAAAGACTTGCCTCTGGCCAGAGAGATTGATAGTGTTTGGCAGAAGTACCTTATGGTGTAAAGGTTACAAGCGCGATGGTGCTTCAATCCTTCCCTCAGGTAATGGAAAAACGAGTGTTAATGACCTGGCTCGAAAGCGAAAGCCGTTATCTCCAGGATTCCCTCATTTCAGGATTCAACTCCAATATCCCTACAGTTGTAGCAAAAACAAAGATTTATCAGCCATAAACGGTACGAAGCGTGGTAAAAACAAGCCAAGTGCAAGACCGTGACCCATTGTCCAAGGAAGATCTGACGAGTGCTGAAGAAGCTAAGTATTCAATCCAAATTGACCCTGATGTTCCTAGGGGTCAGCGTAAGCTCAATCTTAGTGATTGCTTTTATTGGTTACAACAGTGGTAAAGCTGTCTTGACTCGCCGCATTTTCAATCAGCTCACTAGCTTGCGTACGTCTAAAAGCTACGAGGTGCGTTCGTTCTTTGATCAACTGAATCATCAAATGCGCTTTCTCAGTGATGATCCCACTACTAAGGAGGCCATGAAAGCGTTTAGACAAGCCCACCAAGAACTCAAGTCCCAAAAAATCCCTAGCCAGTGGCAGCAAGCGATTCAAGCGTACTATCAAAAGGAGTTTATCCAGCCTTTAGACGCCAATATAGACGGAGAGCCTCAGGTACAAACCTATTTGCCCCTGGGGAATAGCGATGTTTACCTGCAATATCACTACACGATCAAAACACCGGATTTTGATGAAAAAGTCAAAATTGATAATCCTGGGGACGGGAGCAAATATACTCAAGTTCATCAGCGATACCATCCAACATTCCGCTCTTTGGTCTCAGAGTTTACCTATGAAGATCTATTTTTAATTGATCCTAAATCAGGGAAAGTTGTTTATAGCGCCTATAAAGGAGTTGATTTTAGTACTGATTTGGAGTCAGGTCCCTATTCTCAAAGTGTCTTAGCCCAAGCATTCCGGGAGGTAGTGCGTAAAGGAGAACCCAAGTTTGTAACCTTTACTGATTTTGAACCCTATCGTCCCTCTCTCAATAGTCCTGCTGCCATTATCGCTAGCCCGTTATTCGAGGGAGGAGAACTCATTGGCGTCATGGCCCTCCAGGTCAATATCAACAAGATTGACGAAGTCATGACCAATGGTCGACGGTGGCAAGATATGGGCTTGGGTAAAAGTGGAGAAACCTATTTAGTTGGACCCGATTTTCTGTTGCGCTCTAACTCTCGCTTTTTATTGGAAAACTCTCCCAGCTATTTCCAATCCCTGACTCAAAGTGGTCTAGAAGCTTCTCAAATTGAGCGGATGCGGCGGCAGAAAAACTCAATTTTGGAGCAAGAAGTCAAAACAGTTGCAGCTCAGCGAGCATTGTTGGGTAATTCTGGTATCGACATTGTTAATGACTATCGTGGCATTCCAGTGCTCAGTTCCTACAGCACGCTGCAGGTCAAGGGCTTGGACTGGGCTATCTTAGCGGAAATGGACGCCGATGAAGCGTTTGCCCCCATTACTGAATTTCAGAAGCAAGTCCTGATTTCCACCGCAATTTTGATCTTAGTGATCACCATTCTGGCGCTGTTACTGTCTCGCTTGTTTGTAAAGCCTATCCAAACGTTGATTGCCGGCTTTCGGCAACTGAGCGAAGGCAATACCGATGTCACCGTCTCCATGAATTCTCAAGATGAATTCCACGATCTGGCGGTTTCATTCAATCAAATGGTGGAAAGTCTATCCCATAAAACCCAAGCCCTCGAACATCAAAGCCAAGAAAATGAGCAATTACTCTCCTGTATTTTGCCGGAACCCGTTGCCCAACGCTTGAAAAGTGGTGAGGAGCAAATTGCGGATAGCTATGCCAACGTCACGGTGTTATTTGCAGACTTAATAGGATTTACGGATCTGGCTGAAATACTCTCTGCTAGTGAGATTGTGGCTTTGCTAAATGAGTTAGTTCGGGCTTTTGATGAAGCAGCCGAACGCTTCGGGGTCGAAAAGATCAAAACTATTGGCAGTGGTTATATGGCCGTGTGTGGCCTGTCCGTCCCTCGGTTAGACCATACCAAACGGATTATGGACTTTGGCATTGAGATAACTCGCATTGTGCAGCGGTTCAACCAAACTCATCAAACGGCCTTGAAAGCTCGCGTCGGCATCAATTCTGGCGCTGTGGTGGCGGGTATTGTCGGTCGCAGCAAGTTTATTTATGACTTGTGGGGAGACACGGTTAATATTGCCCATCGTATGCAAACTGCTGGCAAAGGTGATACGGTCCAGGTCAGTCAATCGGTTCATAACCAGCTGGGTGATATTTATGAGTTTGAAAATGGCCGTGAAGTAGAAATTAGCGGCGATAATAAGCTCCCTGCTTGGTTGCTCAAGATTTAGCACTCTTTTTTTCATCTCCCCTGACATCTTTTTAGTGCAAGTATGACTTCCTCTCTTCTTCAGCAATCCTGGTTCCTCTGGAGTTGCGGCTTGATGGTTGGGTTTCCCTGCCTGATGTTGGTTTTAAATGAATCGATTGTCTATACCCAGAAACAGGGGAAACCGCTTGTTCACACCTTGAGAATCCTACGAAATTTGGTCTTGCCGATTTTTGTTGGGTTTATTGTCCTGACCAAAATTGTCGGCTTAGATCCTGAACAAACGGCCATTCGCTTGGTTCAGACGTCTTTGTGGGTGTCCTTGATCCATGCGGCGTTGTCCTTTGTAAATGTTTTGCTGTTTGTGGAGGCCGGGGGCCATACTTGGCAAGCCCAGGTGCCTAAACTCCTGAGAGATTTAACTCGATTTTTCTTGATATTAATCGGGACGGCCTTTGTGCTCTCTTTGGTTTGGAAAACGGATTTAGGCGGCCTCCTCACGGCCTTAGGGGTTAGCTCTATTGTTATTGGTTTGGCCCTGCAAGATACCCTCGGCAACTTGTTTTCAGGAATTGCGCTGCTGTTTGGCCGCCCCTTTGTGATTGGCGATTGGCTCAAGTTTGGGGACACGGTCGGCAAGGTGATTGAGATCAA
This sequence comes from Acaryochloris marina MBIC11017, assembly GCF_000018105.1. Taxonomy (GTDB): domain Bacteria; phylum Cyanobacteriota; class Cyanobacteriia; order Thermosynechococcales; family Thermosynechococcaceae; genus Acaryochloris; species Acaryochloris marina. The sequence goes on along the minus strand of NC_009925.1, from coordinate 1,381,878 downwards.
TTGGCGTGCAGTCCATTTGATTACCCGCAATAAAGAAATGCTGATTGTGCCCAACTCTGTATTGGCCAAGGAAGTGTTCTATAACTATCGACGCCCCCAATCGTTGCATGGGGAACCGATGGAATTGGGGTTTTCCTACGATGACCCACCCAATAAGGTTAAGCAGGTGATCCGGCAAGCGGCTCTAGAAACACCAGGTGTCTTATCGGATCCAGAACCGATTATCCAAACTAGTGCCTATGGGGATTCATCCATTAATTACTATGTCCGTTTATATTTGCGAGACTATGATCGGGTGCCCGAGATCCGCGATGCATTTATGACTCGGGTTTGGTATGCTGCCCAACGCCATGGCTTAACGATTCCATTTCCCATCCGCACTCTGATTCATGAACGCCCCCCCAAACCTGAGTTGAATGGCGGTACGAATCGGATTATTACGGAGTTGCGATCGCTACCCTGTTTCATCACTACCCATACAGAAGTCTTGGAGAAACTGGTGACCAATGCAGACTTTAAATCCTTTGGCAAAGGCGAGCGTATTATCTATCAAGGACAGGAAGAGGTAAATCTGCACTTTCTGTTGACTGGGCAGGTCCAGATGAACGTCTTGAGCCAAACCAACCATGACCAAGAAGTGCTGAGGTTATCCAAAGGAGATTTTTTTGGGGCCACAGCTTTACTCTCTAGAGAACCGAGTTCTAACTCCGTTGTTGCTCTGAGTGATGTGGATGTCATGATTTTAGAAATCGAAGCCATGCAGGTTTTGATTGAACGCACCCCCCAACTGGCAAGAGAGATGGATGAAATCATCGAAGCCCGCCGCAAAGCGATTCAAATTGCCCAACAGACCTATGCTTAACCGATGACATCAGGGTTTGATTAAGAATCGGGGTTAGGTCAAAGTTGAAGATTTTGTTAAACTGGTTACTGCGAAAGTGCTCAAGTTTTTAAAATTTGCCTCTTTAAGCAGTCGTCATCACCGGATCTTTTACCATGACTCTATCTTCTTCACCCAAATCGACCGTCATCTCTCCGTCTATCCTATCTGCGGATTTTAGCCGTTTAGGTGAGGAAGTTCGAGCCGTCGATAAAGCAGGGGCAGACTGGATTCATGTTGATGTTATGGATGGTCGTTTTGTTCCGAACATCACTATTGGTCCCTTGATCGTGGATGCGCTACGCCCGGTTACTCAGAAGCCTTTGGATGTTCACTTGATGATTGTGGAACCAGATCGATATGTTGCCGATTTTGCTAAAGCAGGGGCGGATATCATTTCAGTTCACGCTGAAGCAAGTGCCACAACCCACCTTCATCGCGCCTTAGGCCAAATTAAAGAACTGGGCAAGATGGCAGGTGTAGTTTTGAACCCGGGCACGTCTCTAGAACAGATTGATTACGTTTTAGAACTCTGTGATCTGGTTTTGATCATGAGTGTTAACCCAGGTTTTGGCGGACAAAGTTTCATTCCAGGAGTACTGCCCAAAATCCGTCAACTTCGCCAAATGTGTGATGAACGTGGTCTAGATCCTTGGATTGAAGTGGATGGTGGTCTCAAAGCGAACAATACTTGGCAAGTACTTGAAGCCGGAGCAAATGCTATTGTGGCTGGTTCAGCGGTGTTTAAAGCAGATGACTATGCTGAAACTATCAAAGCCATTCGTAACAGCAAACGTCCTGAACCCGAATTAGTTACAGCCTAATTCCAAATATTTTTTATATTCCATATAAAGTACCCCTCATCTTGCTTCAAGATGAGGGGTACTTTTATGATTCTTAGTGCGAACTAGGGATTCAGAAGCTTTTGGGATTCTTCGCCGGGTGTATAGCGATAACCATAAGTGGTTTGATCCGAATCATCCACAATCTGCGGAGTCACTAGCACAACTAATTCACTTCTCTGTCTAGTTTTATTTTCACGTCGGAAGAGCCGACCCAATAATGGGATATCCCCTAAGATAGGCACTTTGCTAACATCAACTCTATCTTGATCTTGAATGATTCCAGTTAATACTATTGTTTGACCATCTCGCAAACGAACTTTTCCTGTTTCAACTCGGCGTTGCTGTAAGAGGAAAGCGGTATCTCCTGATAGAGCATCAACAAAAGTTCTCCCTGATAGAGAGCTGACTTCCGGTGATAGATTCAACGTCACAAACCCATTGTCATCAATGTGATCTACTACAACGTTTAGAATAACTCCTGCATTTTGAATGTTGGGTTCAGTACTAGTTGAATCAGTAGTGGCACCTGCTGTACTTCCTGAACTTGAAACTCTTTGTACAAAGCCTGTGAAAACTTGCTCAGTTAGATTGACCTGAGCTGAACTACCTTCTTGTACTAATAAAGTTGGGTTCGTTAGGATTTTGGCATCATTATTTTGTATTGATACAAACAAATTACCTAAAAAGGTTTCAGTTAAGGTGAACAAGCCGCTACCTACAATAGGAACAGTGCCTGATCCAAAGATTGAAGTTAAGCCACCTCTGCCATTAGCATCTGGTCTAAAACCAATCCCTAAGGAGTCATTAGCTCTAAACTGTAGATCTGCGTTGGAAAGTTTACCTTTCAGCAAATTGACATCAATAAATTTGACATTAATAGCTACCTGACGCTGACGCACATCCATTCTTGTCAGCAGGGCTGTTGCTGTTTCCACTTTTCGGGGAGTCCCGATTAGGGTGATGGTATTAGTCCGGGCATCAGCAACGACTTCCAAACCTTCCAATAAGCTAGCGCTACTTCCTTCTGAGCTGCCACCATTGGCACCATAATTCTCAAGGAGTTCTTTTGCTCCTAGTGATTCAATCTCTTCCTTAACAGAATTTTCTCGTTTTATACCTGTTTGAGGAGTAGAAGCGTCATTATCGGCACCAGTAGGTGTGATATTGGCTCCAGTTTCTGCTTCATTGGTGAATGAACTTGATCTTGTGATCTTCGCTGTTGCCTTAAGTTGATTCAGACGAATTGTTCTCACAACCCGGTTTTGGGCATCACCTGGTAGCGTTTTGCCGACAAAGACCGTTTGACCGACCCGGTTAGCTTGCATCCCAGATAAGCGTAAGACGTAGTTAAAGACATCATCAACAGATTCATTCTCGATGTCTAATGTGATGGTAGATGAGGCGGAAGCTCCTTCTTCTCCGTCTCCTCCATCTTCCGCGAAAGCGACGTTCACATTAGCGGCACGGCCCAAGAGTGTTAATACCTCACGAACAGGGGCTTCACGTAGCAACAACTTAGGAATGATTTGATCGCTGCCAAGATCGATGCGTTCAGGCTCAACATTCAATGGGGCAATTGCTATATCTCCAACAGGTGGAGCCTTTGCCCGACTTCTAAAGGGAGGGACAGCACTAGCTCGAGAGCGAAGATTGGAGGGCTGAGACGATGTTGCGACTGAATCCGTACTACCAGGCGCACCATCAAATTTAATGGCTAAAACACCATCCCGATTGTCGTTGCGAATCGTTTCGGCAATAGGAGCAGAATGGACTCCTTCTACTGTAATTCTGACCGTATCAGGATCTAATTGTCGAACTTCAACGAATTTAATGCCAGGAGCCGGATCTTTCTGTTGAAATGGGCCTGCCTCTGGTAGCCGTAAGAGAGAATTGCTGACGTCTGAAACGGATGTATTGCCTCGATTGACCGTAAAAATGGGAGGGCGGTTATCACCTTGAGTTCCGAGTACGAGTTCAAATCCCTTTGAGGTGGGATTGAGTTGAACATTGGTGACTTCAGTTTCAGCAGCCCATACTGGCTGAATCATTGCGCCTAGTGCAGCTGCAGTGCAGCCTATAATAATTCCGGGTTTTCCTTGATACGAGTTCACCCTACACTCCTCTATTTAATAATTAATGATGACTGTTCGTTGTAGATGTAGCTGCAGGTTGCAGCTTAGGCGGTAGCGATTAAATGAATCTATTGCATTTAATTCGTCTTGGCCTCTGGTTTGGCTTTTGCGGCAGCAGCCTGAGCAGCAACAGCAGCTTCTTCTGCACTCAAGGGCACATAAGCATGCAAATTAAAGGTAGACTTCACAAGATTGCGAGGGCCAAATTCGGTTGGCTTTTGTAGCTCCATCGATAAGTCGCGAACGACCAAAACAGTTTGCAGGCGATCAATGGCTTGCATAATTTGCAAAGTTTGGTTGAACGTTCCTTGAAAAGAGACTGAAGTGACTTGCCGTTTGATCTTGCTATTTAAGGATGCTCCTAAGGAGCTATCGGTTACAATGCCAGACTTGCCATAATCAGGCTTAAACGTCTGCAATTCAGCATTACTAGAAACAATTACGCGATTTAAATCTAATAGCAACGTATCCAATGCTTGCTGATCAGAGAAAAGAGTTCGAACCTCTTTATTCTCTCGCTTTGCACGATTAAGTCGCTCTATGATCTCGTCTACTCGTTGGGTAGTGGCTTCTTTTTGTTCTAAATCATTTGTTTTTTGTGTAACAGATTCTTGAAGCTCTTGGTATTCAGCATATTTGGGTGAGACAAGCTGAGTCCCGACATATGCTGCTAGGCCTACACCAACAACAGCTGCCAAAATTCCTGATACCGTGGGGGTAAAAGTAATCCCAAATAAAGTGGGATAAGAAGGTCCCAAGAGTTCGTCTTCTCTTGCAAATCCGCCAGTGGCCGTCATGGATTCATTACTCCTTTTTGCTTCAGCGCCCCAATTCGGGCAGCTAATCCAGATGCACCTTTTGCGTTCAGAATTTGTAGTAATTCGGACGCTGGAACATCATTAATTGTGGTTTCCAATTGATGTTGAACTAATGAAACCTGAGTTTTCTGATCCGTTTTGCGCTCAGATGACATCAGCTGTGTTTGCGCTACGGTCAGAAAGGGAGATTTTCTCAAGGTCAACACAAAGTCATTGACATCGTTAAAGGAAATAGCGTTGCCGGTAATCGTCAACTGCGTCGGTGCTGATAAAGCGGCGACGGTGGCTGCTTGGGCATTCGGTTGTCCTGCCTGTGCAGGGGGTGTTGCAGCCTTTTGCTGAATTTTTGTCACCTGCAAGGTAGGTGGGACACGGTCTCGGATATCTTGTAAGGTCGCTGACCAAGGCTTGATTTGGTTAAAAATCGTTGCTAATGCTTTGGTTTCCTCTTTCACTTGCCGTTCTTGCAATTTAAGATCGTCGACCTCAGCTAACTTTGGTGCTAACAGTGCCAGCTCACTATCTAGATTCTCTTCTTCAGCTACTAACTGCTGATTTAAGAAGGACATGACGCCAAAGCCAATGAGAACTAACCCTAAGGCTGCTCCACCCACACCCAAGCCGATAAATAATGGTGTTTTATCATCACTGTCATAGCTGGCAGAAGAGACAACTTGTTGACCATATTCTGGGCGATCATTTAATAGGTTGATATCAATTGAATACATGCACTTATACCTCCCGCATCCCAAGACCCATAACAACACTTAAGGCAGGACGTTGAGCCATCGGAATACTGTCTGAATTTTGAATGCCGAGCGAGCTAATTGGATCGACTAATGTTGTTGTCAGTCCTAAACGCTGGGTTAAAAACTCATCAATTTGTCCTAAACTGGCACCTGGTCCTGATACAAAGACTTGCGTAATATCTAAATTTTCACCCTGGTTTAAGTAGAAGTCGATGGAACGGCGAAGTTCATCCGATAAATCGCTTAACATTCTCAGGATGGCAGCAGAGCTGGGATTATTGGCGGTGTTGTCCGTTACATCTAAAGGAACGGTCATCCCTTGCAATAAATCTGCCCCCATTGCGCCAGGCAGGTTCATCGCCCGACTCAACGCATTTTGAAGATGATGAGTGCCAATGGGGACCTTACGATTAAATTGAGGAATACCATCCATGACGATACTAATTTCAGTACCATCAAAATCTATATTCACCAGTGCCACTGCTTCTCCTTCCATAAATTGGAGGAGTTGATTTCGCAGCGTTCTGATTAAGGAAAAACTACTGACTTCTAGAACCTTCAGATCTAGACCTGCCTGTTGGAAAACATTGAGGTAATTTTCAGTAATGTCTTTTGGCGTGGCAACGAGAAGTACTTCGACTCGTTCAATGCCATCCTCATCGATGTCTGTTCCTAACCGTTGAAAGTCAACATCTGCTTCTTCCCGAGGAAAGGGCAAATATATGGCTGCTTCTTGATTAAGAACCATATCCCGCAGTTCCATTTCGTCCAGTTCGGCCGGTAAACGAATCAACCGAATGACAGCTTCACCAATGGGAACGGCGCATATGGCAGCTTTGGCTTTGATTTTATGTTCTGTAATTCCTTGACGAAGGGCATCGGCAATGGCGTCTGGATCTGTAATCCGTCCATCTTGAAAAGCACCTTCCGGAATAGGAATTGCCGCAAAAGTATTGAGGTTTGTCCCCTGCTTTTGTTGCTTAAGTTGAACGATATTCACGCTGTCTGGGGTTAACTCTACGCCTACCCCCTGATTCGAATTCGAAAACAGACTTTTTAATGAAGTCACCACAGGTATGTCCGCTACAGGCTGAATAACAATATGGAAATAATTAAACCTAATGTTTGAGGCTTTGTTCTGTTGGGAGGATACCCACTTTTTTGGGCACAATCAACATCTTCCGGTTCGAACCATTACAGCTTCAATAACACCATTAGATTATGAAGGATGATGCAAAAAACTGAACGTGTAAGTTGCCTGAACTCACCCTCTCAGTCAGGATACCCACGTTAACGTATGGTTGTACCATACTCTAAAATTTGCTGACATTTCTCGAAAAAAGGCCGAACTACGCATGTCTCAACTATCTCAGCGTAACGATAAAGTGCGGATTGAAACCGATAGTATGGGCAGCGTTGAGGTGCCGAGTGATTGTTATTGGGGCGCACAAACTCAACGGTCTCTAAAATATTTTGCGATAGGCGATGACAAAATGCCGAGGGCGATGATTCGTGCCTTGGGCCTGGTTAAGCAAGCGGCAGCAAAAGTGAATTTGACTTTGGATCGCCTGTCCCCAGAGGTGGCTAACTTGATTGTTGAGGCTGCCACCGAAGTGGTGAATGGTCGATGGGATGATCAGTTCCCTTTACGGGTGTGGCAGACCGGCAGTGGCACTCAATCCAATATGAATGCCAATGAGGTGATTGCCAATCGCGCTATTGAGCTAGCGAATGGTCAATTGGGGAGTAAAGATCCTTGTCATCCCAATGATCATGTCAATCTGTCTCAGTCATCGAATGATGTGTTTCCGACCGCTATGCATATTGCAGCTTTGGAGCAACTTGTCCATCAATTGATTCCTCAGGTGACTGACCTTCGCGATGCCTTAGGGACCAAGGCTGGAGAATTTGATGGAATTGTCAAAATTGGCCGTACTCATTTGATGGATGCTGTGCCACTAACGTTAGGACAAGAGTTTTCGGGATATGTTGCTCAATTGGAACAAAATCTAACGCGACTCCAGCATACATTGCCACACCTGTATGAATTGGTTTTGGGGGGAACGGCTGTGGGGACTGGATTGAATACTCACCCTGAGTTCGCAAAGCGAGTTGCTGACCAAATTGCAGAATTGACGGGTTTGCCCTTTGTGACTGCCCCGAATAAATTTGCAGGACTGGCTGCCCATGATGCTTTAGTGATGACGAGTGGTGCGCTAAAAACCTTGGCTTGTAGTTTGGTCAAGATTGCCAATGACTTGCGCTGGATGGCGTCGGGACCTCGCTGTGGATTGGGGGAGTTAAGCTTGCCAGCCAATGAACCAGGGTCGTCCATTATGCCTGGAAAGGTGAATCCAACTCAGTGTGAAGCGTTAACGATGGTTTGCGCTCAGGTGATTGGTAATGACACAGCGATTAGTTTTGCGGGGAGTCAGGGTAACCTAGAGCTGAATGTCTTTAAGCCAGTGATTATTCACAATCTTTTGCACTCTATTCGCATTCTTTCGGATGCCTGTGATGCGTTCAAAACCTATCTGGTTGTTGGTGTTCAACCCAACTTGTCGCAAATAGAAACCTACCTGAATCAGTCATTGATGTTGGTGACAGCGCTAACGCCTCAAATTGGTTACGACCGGGCAGCACAAGTTGCGAAACAAGCGTATCAAACGGGCCAAACCTTACGAGAAACTTGCGTCGCCCTTGGCTTTCTAACGGCTGAAGAATTCGATCAATCTGTGCAACCGGTGCAAATGACTCACCCGTGGGACTCAAATATTTGATTTTTTTACTAGACGTTCAGAACTGTCCTGATTCCTTAGTTTTTGGTTGATACTATGACTCAATTTCGGATGTTACCGACTGCGATCGCGGGTCTGATCGCCCTAACGCCCACTCTGCTTCCCCTCCCTAGTGTTGCAAAGGAAGCTCCCACCGCTAATACCCAGGCTAAGGCGCAACCCAAACGTCTAACCCATTTTGCCCATGGCCTGATCTTTGAAACCCCTCGGGGATTTTCCGAAGTCAAATCCCTAGGCAACGATACCATCGGCGTCGTGGCACAAAAGGGAAACCGCAAACTCAAAATCCGTATGGCCGCTTTAGCTGCAGACTGGCTAGAACTGCTGGATATGGAAGATGAAGAGTTGTTGGGATATCTCAAAACAACCTATTTGGGGATAAATGCCCCAGCGCGAGAATATCATCAACGTCGTTTCCTGGGACAAACATTGTCTGGAGAGCTGCAGTATAAGCGCACCAGTCGAGGCTACAACATCGTAGAAATTTATCTGGTGCCTTTAAGTGATGGCAGTAAGGTGATGTTAGCTCTAGAAGCCGATACTTACTTGCCCCTCCCCCAAGTTGAGCATGCCTTTCGTACCGTCTCTCGGACCATGCGAGAAGATCCTGAATTTCTCAAAAAGCTCAAGAAGAAAAAGCGACGGTAGCTCTGAATTTGATGGGCCACAGTTGCTGAATTATTAGTCGGTACCTACTGTTAGAAACTATGCTGTTCCAGAATTTCACGAGGTAGGGGATTGCCTGATAGGAACATCCGTAGTTTTGGCAATTTTGTCATTTCTGGAGGCAAGCGATGCAGTTGGTTGTCACGCACCACAAGCAATTGTAATTTTTTGAGCTGGCCTAATTCTGATGGCAACTCCTTCAGTTGGTTATCGCTAAGGTCTAGCGTCTCCAGATTATTCAACAGTCCCACCTGAGAGGGTAAAGCCTTGAATTGATTATTGTCGAGATCGAGCAGTTTTAAGCTACTGAGCTGCACGATCGTGGCAGGTAGACTGGATAACGCATTATTTTGAACCTTGAGCGATTGTAGTTGAGTTAAGCGACCCAGCTCAGAGGGCAAGGTTTGCAACTGGTTATCCATAATCTCCAAATCTGCAAGTGCAGAGAGTTGGCCGATTTCGGCGGGTAAATGGGTTAATTTATTCCTCCTCAACCACAGCATCTCTAGGTTTGAGAGCTGACCAATTTCTTTGGGCAACCGACTTAGCTGATTACCATCGGCTTGTAGCCATTCTAAATTGGAGAGTTGACCAATTTCTGGGGGCAAACTCTCCAGTTGATTCTGTGTGAGAAAGAGATCTTGAAGTTGGGTGAGTTGACCAATTTCTGGCGTGAGTTGACGAAGCTGATTCCCGCTCAAATCCAAGGATTGAAGTTGGGAAAGCTGCCCGATTTCAGGGGGAACTTGGGTCAAAGATAAATTGGTAAGGTTCAGGTCTGTTGCTTGCGTATCAATGGCCTGTTGGATTCGACGCTGCGCCTCAATATACCCAGGTGTAGAGCGTCCTTGTTGTTCTTGCTTGTTTTCGACCGTCTGTGGCTGATTGCCCCCTTCTTGGGAGGCTAAATGTTGGACTCCAAAATAAACGAAAGGACTTGCAGCTACCATTGTCAGCACAATCAGTATTGTTCTAGAGGGCCAACGAAGCAACGGCGTAGGCGATAGTTTCATGAATAATTGATGCTAGTTTGACTTCAATGACAGGCCAGTAAGCGGGTGAATGAAAAGTGAATGAGCAACTTGACGAGTTGTCAGCCTGTCTCTTATCTCATCGATTGAAGTTTAAGCTGTTTGGGAAATACGATGATTGATCCGTATCACTTAGCGACCTACAAAACACTATGCGTACGGTGGCATGGATATCTGGCTTGTATAGACATGCCAGATATTCAGAATAGACAGGAGCGACTTCATCTCAAACTTTGACGTGCGAGATCATTCCATCAACCTTTGTGCTGAGAAATGGTAAGGGATCCGAAGGACAAAAATGCACTATCAGTAGTGCAACGGTGGCTTTTAAGGCTTAGCGTGCTGCAGTACCTCTCAATAGGGTGGTCAGAAAACTAGAGAGGCAATGGTACGGATGACCTCTTTATCCAATCTGGGGTAGGGCACAGATATTGCTGTTTAGCTGACAATTGGACTTCCATGATGATGGACTAAATACCAGTCTTGGCCCATGCGCTCGAAGATGTTAGTGGCCATGGATTCAGCTTTCTGTTGGCGGCGTTGAGCCACCTGCAACACCTTTTCGATCAGCACAACATAAGCTAAATCCCCGCTGCGGTTGACCGTAATGATTTTGGTGTCAATTTCTAGATAGGCGGTATTTTTAAAGATTTTCTGCCAGGATGACTCAATGGCGTCCCACCCTTTCAACTCCCCTCGACCAGGGTGAACACAGATACTAGCAATGCCGTGGGACCATACTTTTTGCATGGCTACTAGATCTTTTTTCTCAAAAGCGCGATAAAAAGCGGCGTTGGCGTCAAGAATAACCTGCTCATCCTGCATGGGGAAAGATGTCCTATGCTGTGAAACAAAAGAGGCTTATTTTTCTTCTTTCTTTGTAGACCCTCCTCCTCTGATTCTCGGCCTAGGTTAACAACTTGTTATCTGTGCAGCCCTCAGAGAGTAGACCGATTGACGAATTCTTGACGCTTTTAATCATGATCAAACCCAAACTGATTTCTGTTGTCGTGGGTGCGATCGCATTCGCCCTCACTCAGCCTGGCGCTCAAGCTCGAAAACCTTTGAGTTTGCCAGGACAACTGCAGGTCCCCCCGAAACAACTCGCGAGTACTTCACCTAGCGTAGTTGTTCGTTCGCAACCTCCACTGATTGCCCAAGCACCTCCAGCGAATCCTCTCTCCTCGTTGAATCTCAGTGCTGCTCAAGAGGCCCAGATCCGAAGAATTGATGCTTTAATTCAAGCCCAGGTTAAAAATGTCTTGACGCCTGACCAATGGTCTGAACTGCAGTCTCTACAATCTTCAGGGGCCTCCAAAGGGGCAGCCTTAGCGAAGCTCAACCTAGCCCCAGACCAAATCACCCAGCTAAAAGAGATTGAAGCCATTGCTCAGCAGCGACTGCTTTCTATTTTGAATGCGGAACAGAAAAAACAGCTGCAAAAGGGACCCTTGCCTTCTCCGGCAACTGCACCTGCCCCTTCTCCCTCGCCAACGGGAACGGCCCCCACGACGCCGCCCTCTTCACCGCCTTCAGCTTTAGCGGCATTGAATCTGACGACGGAGCAACAGGCACAAGTGCAGCAGGTTCAGGCCTTAGCCCAAGCCCAAATCCAAACTATTCTTAGCCCAGATCAACAAAAGCAATTACAAACTCTGCAATCGGCAAATCTTTCCCAATCTGCTGCACTGCAACAGCTCAATCTCACAGGTAATCAAAAATCCCAGTTACAAGAAGTTGAGTCCCTAGCCCAACAGCGTATCCTGTCTATTTTGACCGCTGAGCAAAAGAAGAAACTTTTGACACCTTAAGAAGATGTGGGTCTTTAGCTCACTGAGACTGTGTCAGCGCCGCGAACCGATGCTGCCAAGGTGGTTAGCATTTTGGTGGTTGTTTCGAAGTTGACACAGGCATCCGTGATGCTTTGTCCATAGGTTAGCTGGCTCAAATCTTCTGAAATGGGTTGGTTCCCAGCCACTAAATGACTTTCAATCATTACCCCTAACAGCCGTTGGGAGCCATTGTCAAGTTGTCGTGCAACGTTTTCTAGGACCTCGACTTGCCGGTTATGGTCTTTGTTGGCGTTGGCATGGCTACAGTCCACCATGACTCTGGGATTCAGATTGTGTTTGGCAAGTTCTTTGGTGGCCTGTTCCACATTCTCAGCGGCATAGTTGGGGCCTTGTTTGCCGCCTCGAAGGACCAAATGAGTGTCAGGGTTGCCTGTGGTTTTGACAATACTGGCGAGACCATGGTGGTTGATGCCTAGAAAACGATGGGGTTGGTTCGCTGCTAGCATGGCATTGCTGGCGGCTTGCAAACTCCCGTCGGTGTTATTTTTGAAACCAATGGGCATGGATAGACCCGAAGCCATTTCTCGGTGGGTTTGGCTTTCTGTGGTGCGAGCGCCAATAGCGGTCCAGGTAATTAAGTCGGCAATATATTGAGGTGTGATCGGATCGAGTAGTTCGGTGGCGGCGGGTAAACCCAGGTTGGCTAAGTCCAGCAGAAGTTGACGGGCTAAGCGCAAGCCGGTGTTGATGTCATAGCTGCCATCTAGGTGCGGATCGTTAATCAGCCCTTTCCAGCCAATGCTGGTCCGAGGTTTTTCAAAATACACTCGCATAACGATTTCGAGCTGATCAGAGAGCTGCTCTCGTAGACCCGCTAGCTTTTTGCCATATTCCAAGGCGGCATCGACATCATGAACTGAACAAGGACCAACAATGACTAAGAGGCGCTGATCTTCGTTACGCAGAATATTGCGGATGCGATCGCGGGTCTCTGCGACGAGGGCAGCCGCTGTATCTGTCAACGGCACTTCATGATGGAGCAAAGCAGGACTAATCAAGGGACGGGTTTCAACGACATGCAGGTCGGCGGTCTGATACATGGTGTCTCAAAAACTCCAGGTACTGGCCTTGCTCACAGAAGATTGGCCAGGGGCGTATTTACGTATTTACAGTTTACGGCAAAATTACGGGGTCCTGCCTAGGGATATCTGCGGAAGCTGGGTGGAAAAATTGAGCGATGGCTGCGGTAAAGCCTGTAAATGAACTAAAGTCCTGGGACACGATATCAACGGATAGCCCTAAGTCTTTTGCGTTCCCAGCGGTATAGGGACCAAAACAGGCGATCACACAATGCTTCATTAGGGTTTCGGCATCCACCATCTGCAGCAAGGCCGAGATTTCAGCGGTACTGCTAAATGCGATCGCATCCACCTTACCCTGGCGAATCTGTTCCACCTCGACGGCATAGGCCGTGGCCTCCAGCCGACGTGTGACATAAGCGGGCACTGATACAACGGTTAATCCCAATTGCTCCAGATCGGCAAGGAATTTGGGCACGATATCTGGCTCCGGTATCCGCTCCACCTGGGGAATCGGTACAAAAATTCGCCGGGTGTCTATGTCAGGGATTTGTGCCAGCTCTGCCACAAGGCCCGCAGGACTCGATTCCTTGGGAATTAGATCAACACGAACGCCTAACGTTTGCAGTTGGTCTGCATCTTGGCCGATGGCGCAAATATGGCATTGATTGAGAAGAAATAAGGGGATATCGAGCTGTTGTAACCGCAGCATAACGGCTTGAATACCTGTGCGACTGGTGAAAGCAACCCACGAAAAATCCCTGAGCTGTTGCAAGGCGTGATCCAAATCGGGAGCAGGGTCTAATGCATAGGTCTCTATCGTGGGCATGACGATGGGCAACCCCCCTTGCTGGATGATTGCCGTCGCTAGACGTCCGGCATAGGGTCGAGGAGCCGTAATGACAATCCGTTTATTGCCCAGAGGCAGGCGTGCTGTCGATAGCAGTAGATCCGTCATTCTATCCATCGAAGACTACGACCTATTCTGCCAGACGTTGATAGCCAGTCTCAAAAGTGGATATTCGTCCAGGTGAGGTTGAGAAAAATCGGATTAAGGTGAGATTGGAACAGATCTTGGTCCAAAATAATTTCGTTATTTGTCTTTCCCTCAAGTCTATGACGTCTTCAATTCCGGAACGCTTGCTATTTGTCCAGCATGGCTGGGCTGATACCAATGGAGCCATGGCTCGCTTGGGGAGAAGGGTTGCCCCAGCCAATACTAAAATCATTGCCCCTAATTTGGGCTGGTGGCGGACTTGGCTGCGGCTTGAACCCCTGGTTCAAGATGTAGAGACGATCGCGACTCAAACGATCTCAGAGCATCCTCAACTCCCCATGCGTGTTGTGGGACATTCCATGGGGGGCTTGATTTGGTTAGAAGTCCTTTATCGCCATCCAGAATGGTGGCCTCGGGTAGAGTCGTTTGTTTTAGTCGGGTCTCCCGTGGGCGGTTCGGATGTCTGCCGAATGATGGATCCCTTAGAAGTAGGGCTAGGGATTGCCCGAGATTTAGGCAAGAATCGACGAAGTATTGCCAGTGCGATCGCAGCCCAAGTCCCGACCCTTTCCATTGCCAGCAATACCGATGGCGGTAGCGATGGCTTAATCATGCTGGGAGCCACCCAATTTGATTATGCTCACCACGTCGTCTTGCCTAATATTGTCCATAGTGCTCAGCGACATGACGAAGCGATAGATCAAGCCATACGAGAGTTTTGGCAATCGCCTCGTCAACCCCTTGCAGTCCAGCCTTCCCCTGAGCTAGAGATTATTCAACGGTTACAGGCTGTCCCTGGGATGACGGATGCCCACCGACGGGATTTTGAGAAGGCCAAAGTAGCCCTGAGCTTTGATTCTGGCTTAACCCTACGGTTATGGAAGAATCCTGCCCGAGTGGATCATGTCTTCCTCGCCTGCCCTCAAGGCCAGTGCCTATACAGTGGTTTTGTGGGCTGGATCCATGCTGGAGCATTGCGTCAAACCCTACGGGAAATTCAATCTGAGTTTGCAGGGAAAGTGACAGGCATGGCTTGAAACAGGAAAACTCTATGCCATTCATCACAAGTTCTAATCAAAGCCTAGGGGGATGTTACGCTAGAATTGCAATATATCTTAACAATCTGCAATAGCATAGGAGGTGGCTGATGGTAGCACTGGGCGATCGCAACATACAATCCGAAAACCGACTAACCACTCAGACCCTGGAAATTGGGGATGATACCACCGTGATGCGCTCCTTGGACTGGGATCGTGATCGCTTTGATATCGAGTTTGGGTTACAAAACGGCACTACCTACAACTCCTACCTAGTTAGAGGCGATAAAGTCGCCCTAATTGACACCTCCCATGAAAAATTCCACGATCTCTATCTCAGCTTGCTCCACGGCGAAATCGACCCCGCTGAGATTGACTACTTGATTATTAGCCATACCGAGCCTGACCATAGCGGCCTAGTTAAGGATGTCTTAGCCCTTGCTCCTAATATCACCGTTGTCGGGGCCAAAATTGCCATTAGCTTTTTAGAAAACCTGGTTCACCAGTCTTTCAACAGCCAGATTGCCAAAAATGGTGACCAAATTAACCTGGGCCAAGGTCATGTGTTGGAATTCCTCAACGCCCCTAATTTGCACTGGCCCGATACCATCTTCACTTACGACCACAAAACCCAAATTCTCTATACCTGTGACGCCTTTGGCTCTCACTTCTGCACCGACGATACCTTTGATAAAGACTTAGAAGCCCTCTCTCCTGACTATAGGTTTTACTATGAATGTCTGATGGGGCCAAATGCTCGCTCCGTTCTAGGGGCGATGAAGCGGATGGATAAGCTAGAGGGCATTAATACCATTGCCACGGGGCATGGTCCTCTGCTCCGACACAATGTTCAAGAGCTGACGGAACGCTATCGCACTTGGAGTAAGGCCAAAGCTAAGGCTGAGCAAACGGCTGCAGTCTTTTATCTGTCTGATTACGGCTACAGCGATCGCCTCTCCCAAGCCATTGCCCGGGGCATCTCCAAGACTGGGGTCGCCGTAGAGATGATGGACCTGAAAGTTGCCGATGTGCAAGAAGTTCAGGAACTGATCAACTACGTTTCTGCCTTTGTGGTGACGACACCTCCTGCCTCAGGCCGGTATGCGACTGCTGCCCAAACCGCTATTAGCCAGATGCTGGCTGCGGCTAAGAGTAAGCAAATTTTTGGTGTCTTCGAGTCCTACGGCGGTGACGATCAACCCATTGATCCTTTGTTAACTCGGTTTAAAGACACGGGCTTAAAGGAAGCTTTTGCGGCGATTCGGGTGAAAGATACTCCCACAGAAGCCATCTACCAAGCTTGCGAAGAATCAGGAACAGACCTGGGTCAGAAATTGACCCTGAAAGAAAACATCAAGAAGATCAAAGAAATTGACGGTGATTTAGAGAAAGCCCTAGGCCGTCTTAGCAGTGGACTATATATTCTCACGGCTCATAAAGGCGATTTAAACGGTGCGATGCTGGCTTCCTGGGTTGCCCAAGCTAGTTTCGAACCCCTAGGATTTACGGTAGCTGTGGCGAAAGATCGTGCCATTGAATCGCTAATGCAGGTGGGCGATACCTTTGTGTTGAATGTCTTAGAAGCGGACAATTATGCCAGCCTGATGAGTCGTTTCCTGAAGCGGTTCCCACCTGGAGCTGACCGATTTGCAGGGGTCAAAACGCGGACTGCTGAGAATGGATCTCCTATCTTGGCCGATGCCCTCTCTTATATGGAATGCAAAGTAGTGAGCCGGATGGAATGCAGTGACCACTGGCTGGTCTATAGCGAAGTAACCGTTGGTAAAGTCTCGAAGCCCGATAGTCTGACTGCCGTTCACCACCGTCAAGTGGGAACCTATTATTAAGGACTATTCCCCAGCAGTTGTGACACATCTTGAGGCTTAGCCCGTGCAACAGGTTGCCATTATCGGAGGTTGTGGAGCAGGGAAACTCCAGCCCCCTCAAGCTGTGCAGCAGTTTTTAGCTCAATTTCAATCTAGTTCATCCTCGCAGTTAGACGGATAGATTTATGACCCCTTCCACCCTCACTCCTCCCTCTCAGACCGCACCTGGTAAAGCTAGAGATGTTCAGGTCGTACCTATTGCACCTGGAACATTGGCGTTGCGATCGCGTAGTTGGAATCGCCTCCGATTTGAAATTGAATATGCCCTGGAACGGGGAACTACCGCCAATACCTACATCATCAAAGGCGATAAAACAGCCCTGATTGACCCTCCAGGAGGATCTTTTACAGAAATCTTTTTTCAACAGCTACAAGCCATCTCAGCCCAGTCTAGTAATGCTTTTAAACCGATTTTCGGTCGGCTGTGGGATCAGCTCCGGTGGGTAACCCAGCAGTCTGTTGATTTGGATAATTTTGACTTTGATTTACAAACGCTGGATTATTTGGTACTGGGTCATGTCAACGCCAACCGGGCTGAAACCCTGAAAGTACTCCTTGATAAAGCGCCCGATGTCACCATTGTTTGTTCCAATCCCGGTGCGGCTGCCCTTAAAGCTGCATTGCCAGACTACGAACTGAATCTCAAAATCGTTAGAAGTAGCGCTAGTGATAAAACTTTGGACCTAGGGCAAGGACACCGACTGCAATTTGTCCGGGCCTCTACCCCTCGCTATCCCGATAGCTTACTGACCTATGATGCGGCTACCCGCACCTTATTCTCTGATAAATTCTTTGGCATTCATCTTTGTAGCGAGGATGCTTTTGACCATAACACCACCCAACTGAGGGAAGATCGGCGCTATTACTTTGATTGTTTGAAAGCCCCCTATGCCCGCCAAGTGGAGGTGGTGCTCGATAAGCTAGCCCCGTTGGCGATTAGCACCTATGCCCCCAACCATGGCCCGATTGTTCGGTATGGTGTACAGGAGCTGACTCGGACCTACCGACAGTGGAGTGAGGAACAGCAAAAGAAAACCAGTTCAGTGGCGATTCTTTATGCATCTGCCTATGGTAATACTGCCACCATTGGTCAAGCCATTGCCCGCGGGATTACCAAAGCGGGTGTCGCTGTGCAAGTGATTAACTGTGAAACTGCTAGCCCCAAAGATATTCAGGCTGTTGCCGATAATTGTGAAGGCTTTATTATTGGTTCGCCTACCCTAGGAGGCCATGCCCCAACTCAAATTCAAACGGCTCTAGGTATCCTGTTGTCTACAGTCCCCAAAAGTAAGCCTACAGGTGTCTTCGGGTCTTTTGGTTGGAGTGGAGAAGCGATTGACCTACTAGAAGGCAAGCTGCGAGATGCAGGCTACAGCTTTGGTTTTGACTCGATTAAGGTGAAATTCAAGCCCACCGATGTCACCCTTAAAACCTGTGAAGAAGCGGGGACAGACTTTGCCCAAAAAATTAAGAAAGCGGTGAAAGCTAAGACCCGCAAGCAAGGCTCTGCTCAAGTGGCCACTCAGACCACGGCAACGGAACAGGCAGTAGGACGAATTGTCGGTTCCCTCTGTATCCTGACAGCTAAGCAAGGGGATGTTGAGAGTGGGATGTTGGCTTCATGGGTCTCTCAAGCCACCTTTAACCCTCCTGGCTTCACCGTTGCTGTAGCCAAGGAGCGAGCAGTAGAGTCATTACTCCATACTGAAAGTACCTTTGTCCTCAATATTCTTGGGGAAGATAACTATCAGCGGACAATGAAGCATTTCCTCAAGCCCTTTGGCCCTGGTGAAGATCGGTTTCAAGGCATTGAGACGGATACAGCTGCCAATGGCAGTCCGATTCTCAAAGACTCCATCTCTTACCTAGAGTGTGAAGTGGCCAACCGGATGGAATGTGGAGACCACTGGGTCATCTATGCCACCGTCAAGAATGGAGAGGTATTACGCTCTAACGTCAAAACGGCAGTGCATCACCGCAAAGCAGGTACTCGCTACTAAAATAACTGCTATTCAAGGGGTGCAGCTCTCATCACAATTTAAAAGAAGCTAAATCATCATTGGTTTGGCTTCTTTTTCCATTTTTAGAGGCGGCTTTAGGGCTGGCTCCTCCATTGACATCGGTGCCAATATTGACCTTCGTGATTAGATCTTTCCAAGAGACTTGGGTATTTTGCTCTAGTACCGCTAACAGATCGACAAAGGCCTTAATGGTATTGCGAGGGGTGCGGAAGTACGCTTCACCGATATAGTCCGAGCAATGGGCCATAAATGCCTGGATGCCCTGATCTGGAAGGCGAGACTTCTTCATATTGCCTTCGGCAAAGACCAGGCGAATTTTGCCCAGCAGCACGTATAGGTCTTCGGGACTCAGGTTTGCTAACCGTAAAACGGGTCCACTGTAATCCACAAGACCATTCCCCGCAAAACTATTTTCCGCCAATCTCGTCTGCAGGGCAGGATAGCTGTACAGGCCACGACGCGTATCCATCAAGAAATCGGGGGTGCCCCCAAACATAAATCCTAAATGACCGGCAGTGCCCTGCAAACAATCATTGAGGATTCGCAGAATTTGTTCGTAATTACTTTTGCGGGCCTGGGTATTTGAGAGTTTGTAGAGATTCACCAGCTCATCCAAGCAAATCATAAAGCCGTCATATCCAGCTAGCTTTACGAGTTGGGCAAAGAGCTTGAGCTGATCGTAGACGTTGGTGTCATCGACGATGGTTCTGACCCCTAATGCCGATCGAGCTTCGGTTTTGGTCGAAAATTCTCCTCGGAGCCAGCGGACTGCATTGGCTTTTAGGGCATCATCGCCACTATCATGGCCGCGCCAGTAGGCGGCAATCACTTCGGAAAAGTCGTACCCACCCACGAATTCGGAGAGATGGGCTAACCGCTCCCGGATAATATCTTCGGGATTGACTTTGCGATCGCGCCCCTCGGTCATCGCCGAGGTCACAAATCGTTCGACCACGCTGGGCAAGGCTCCGCCATCTGGTTTGGTTCGAGTGGAAAGATTGGCCATAAGCTCTGTATACAAAGACCGAGCTTGACCACTAGAGGCATGCAAGCGTCGATCTGGCGTCAGGTCCGCATGGGCTGTCACTAGCTTTTTCTCTAAGGCAATGGTGCGGGTTAAGTTGATAAAAAAGGTTTTCCCCGAGCCGTACTCACCAATAATGAAACGGATGGCTGCGCCGCCTTCGGCAATGCGTTCAATATCTCGCAGAATGGCTTTAATTTCTTCAGCCCGCCCCACTTGAATCAGATGCTGTCCTTTGCGGGGAACCACGCCCGCTTGCAGAGCCTGAATCACGGCATCCCGGTCTTTGGGTTTTATTTTGATGGCAGTGGCCATGCCCATCACTCCTGCAAACAGTTTGTACTCAAGTTGCTGGCTACCTCCCCTATTGCTCAAGACATAGCGCCAGCTTGGCAACAGTTTAGACTGAGGACCCCAGAATGCCAATGGTTGTCTTTGATTTGCTATGAATCAAGGGTTATTTCTCATTTGATCGAGCCTGCTGGGATGGCTTAGGTGCTGGCTTCCCCCACCTGCATCACCGATACCGACTCTCCAGCCTCCATTGCTGGATGATCAACAGGAATCATGACTAAACCGTTGGTTTGGGATAGATTCATTAAATTTCCAGAGCTATGACTTCCGCCAGCGAGGGTAAATTCATATTGGCCGTCGTTTAGGCTCAACTGCCCCCAGAGATAAATCTCTCTCCGTCCTCCCGCAGGTAAAGGGTGTAAAGTTCTAGCCTTTACAAAATGCGGTCGCCAACTGCCTGACTGACCGGACACTTTGCGGAGAGCAGGCTGCACAAATCGCCAAAAGCTGACCAACGCGGACACTGGATTTCCCGGTAGACCAAAATAGAGAACAGGCTGGTTTCCGCCTGTAGCAGGGAAAGTAGCAAAGGTCAGAGGTTTACCGGGTTTAACGGCCACAGACCGAATATAGATATCAGCATTTAACTCTGCTAGTACTTGGTCAACATAATCGTAATCTCCCACCGAGACTCCCCCAGAAGAAATAACGATATCGGCCTGAAGAATTGTAGATGCGATCGCAGCTTTCAAATCCTCCACTGTGTCCCCCACGGGGTCTATCAGCTGAACTTCGGCTCCCGTTGCCTGTACTAGAGCCGCCAAAGCATACCGATTGGAGTCAACAATTTGTCCGGCCTCCAATGGTTGATCCGGCGCAACCAGTTCATTACCCGTCGATAAAATCGCAACCACGGGTCGACGATAAACAGGAATTTCTGTGCACTGAACCGTTGCCAAAATGGCGATATCTGGGGGCGTTAAAGTCATGCCTTGCTTTAAAACTGGCGCTCCTGCTTGGTAATAGGCACCTCGCTTTCTGACAAAGGCTTGGGGTTGAGGGCATTGAAGGATATGAACCTGGTCACCTTGCCGAAGGGTATTCTCCTGCATCACCACTGTATCTGCCCCCTGAGGCACCATAGCCCCCGTAAAGATGCGGGCCGCTTGTCCAGGGGCTAAGGAGAGACTGGGACACGTCCCGGCGGGTATTTCCGTCACCACATCGAGGATAGCTGGAGTATCAGGCCCACAAGCTTGGACATCTACATAGCGCACTGCATACCCATCCATCGCCGAATTATCCCAATAGGGAAAATCCAATGTACTGGAAATATCTGTGGCCAGAATGCGCTGTTGCGCGTTGAGGAGAGTAGAGATTTCTTGATCTGCGAGGGGTTGAGCCGTTTTGAGGATAAGAGACTCTGCTTGGTCAACTGAGAGCATGAGATACCTTTGGGCGCAATGACGATAGGGGAGCGGTTTCTGTGGTTGCCCCTACAAGTTAGGCTGACCCACCTTTATTTTGCAAAAAATAATAGTATTTTCTGTTACATCCCTCTAAGGGCTCATCGGTTGATTGGGGCTTACTTTGACTGGTTTTGCAGCGTTGCACTAACCGTAAGATCCTGTCATTGCCTCGTCATCAACGGTCCATCTTGTGCAAAGATTAATAGAGATTGTTCTGCACTCTCTCTAGAGATTTGCAAGCAGTTGATGCCCCTGTTTAGAGTAATCGGCTAAGTTATGCAAGTAGGCGATCAAGTCCGCGTCAAAGAATCAGTCATTATTTACCATCATCCTGAACATCGAAATAACCCCTTCGACATTAAGGGGACTGAAGGCGAGCTGATTCAAGTCATTAAGGACTGGCAAGGGCGGGAAGTGAGCGCCAATTATCCCTATCTCGTTAAGTTCAGTAAGAAGCTTCGCATTCATTTGGGCGAGCATGAAATAGAGTCTGTCTAGCGTCTAGTCTGAATCTATCCCCGAACACCAAACGATTCTCCGAAGAGAATGGCGAATGCTGTTAGCCCACCAATGCTTGTAAGGTGGCTAAGAGATTGGATTCATCGTAAGGTTTTGTCAGATAAGCGTTAGCACCCAAGGTTGTTGCTAATTGTCGGTGCTGGTCACTATTACATGTACTGAGCATCACCACTGGTAGGTTCATTATGGCTGGCTGACGGCACCGATATTCTAGAAACTCAAACCCATTCATATTGGGCATTTCTACATCACAAATAATCAGCTGAATATCTGCCCGCTCTACCTGTTCGATGGCTAATTGACCATCAGCCGCCTCAAGGACGTCGTAACCAGCGGATTGCAGCGCCGTGCTGACCATCATGCGTACCATTTTGGAATCGTCAACTACGAGTATTGTGGTTTGCGATCGCGTTTTCTTCGGAACTTTGGGAGGGCGTTTGGGCTTTGGACTGACAGACACTGCTGGACTCGATAGCCTTACTGCCTTGGGCATTGGCAGGGGACTTAAATTCAACATTTCATTGAGCAGGGCGGCAATATCAACCACTCCGTACTGCTCCGACTCCAAGGCCGTCTCGCCAGAAAAATAAGGACAATGGATCTGTCCTTCCGGAATTTGCAGAACCAGCTCTGACTCCGTCACTAAGCGGGTGATTTCAACTTCTAAGGCCAGGGTTTGGCCCCCTTGATGAATAATGATCAAGGGAGAACTGCCAAATACCGTCGCACTATTGGCTCCACGTCCAGGTAAGACCGCAGCGGTGAGTCGGGGCCAATGAGACTCCCCTCGATTGAGCAGATGCCCCAATGGATGAATCGGGATAAACTGCTGCTGCCAACTTAAACAACGCTGATGCTCATTGCCCATTAACTGTTCAGCCCTGGGAATGAGGATTTCTGCCACCGCCTCGGATGGAATCGTAAAGAGCAGCCTTTCTTGCTGCCAGACAAACAGCTGAGTGGCATTTAAAATCACTTCATCTGACGCTGATAATGACTCAGCAGTGGGAATTTCGGCAGCCATGGGAGACATGGCCGTGGGACTCGATGGAAGATCCAGCTTCTTCGAGCTTTGTGGGTGATGGTCAGCATTCTGCGAACCTGAGTCAGCCTGCAATGCTTGTAAAGCCGTTTTATGGGCGGCTCGAAAGCCAGCCAAAGATAATTGACCAATCGAAATCGCAGATTGGGGATTGCTGTCCAACATGTCTAAGGTCGATTGAGCAATCGTGGTCAATTCATTGAGCTCTAAAACTTCTCCCCAACCCAATAATGCTTCTGTCAAGGCTTTTAACTCGGCCGCCAGGTCAAATACCTGGGGATTAACCAAGACCTGCTGCAGCTGATCCAAAATTTCCGCGACATCAGAGATCAAGATTAAAGAGGTAACATCACTCCCCCCTGCGGGCAGCATTAAATTACCATTGGTGGCTAACTCATCTTCTGCGACGTCTAAAGCAATAGACCCATGGGAAGCAGACTCTCGTTCTGAAGAAGCATCGAGGTTTGAAGACATATCTAAGACAGGTGGACCAGAGATATAAGCCTCTAAAGCGGTTTGCATCTCTTTATAAGCTTGCCTCAACTGATATGCATCCTCTGGTGTCGTTCCCAAGGGATCTTGCTGTAAATTCAGCATTAAGCTCGAAAAGGCTTGGACCTGATGGGCTAACTGAGTGAGATTGAGGGATTGGGCTCCCTCATATAAGATCTGCGTCATCTCCAGTAAAAAATCAATGGATGTTTTACTCGGAATTTGCAGAACCTCTTGTAAGGTCGTATCAATCTGCAGTAAAAGTTCTAATGCTTCTTGAAAAAACAGTTGATAAGCAGGATCGCGCAGCGGCGTCTCATTAGCCATGTCTGGCTTCCTTGTATAGGTCATGAACTGATTGGCAGATTA
Source organism: Acaryochloris marina MBIC11017 (assembly GCF_000018105.1). Taxonomy (GTDB): domain Bacteria; phylum Cyanobacteriota; class Cyanobacteriia; order Thermosynechococcales; family Thermosynechococcaceae; genus Acaryochloris; species Acaryochloris marina. The sequence goes on along the minus strand of NC_009925.1, from coordinate 1,357,937 downwards.
GAGGGGAGAGTCCCAACATAAATAAGATGGGACTGAAGACAAGACAAAGCAAAGGATGGAACGTTATCAGAGTCATGAACTAGGCCGAAAAGGAATCTTCCGAGTGGAGGTCGTTATTGACCGTAGCCATGAGCTGATGAACCGCTTCTGCAATTTGGGAAGATTGTGTTGTTGCACTGAGGGTAGTGTTTGCAAGATGATCCAATGTTTTGTGACCTAACACCGATAATTCCACTTGATTTGTAGTGACTTCAGCAATTTGCTGCACGAGATCCAAGACCCGTTGATTTAAGCTATTTAATTCAGCCAACTTGATTTGGGTGCTGCCTAAGGTTTGGGTGTCTACCGCAATCGCGTTTTTCCCACTAGCCATCTCCTGACCCACAGATTGAGTGGTGGTTTGGATATGGCTGACTAAGGGTTTGACATCCGTCAGGGTTGCGTCTAGTTGTCGAGACAAGCCATGAACCTTTTCGGCGATCTCAGCAAAAGATTGGCCTGCAGCACCCGATCGAGCCGCTTCTAGGGCTGCATTCATTGCCTGCAGCTGGACTTGAGACACCACATGCCCCATTAAATCGATCAGCTCACCGAGTTGTTGGGTGGGTTGCTGTAAGGGATGGACCGACTGGTCAACGGTTTCTACCAATTTGGATAGAGACTGTAAATGGTCCACGGTATGGGTCATCCCAGTTTGACTTTCTTGTGTGGCAATCTGCACTTGTTCCTGGGTTTGGGTAATCTCATTGAGGATGACGTGAATTTGATCAGCTGCTTCAGCAATCTCATGCATCTGATCTTGGGTATTGGTGATCGCCATGTTGGCATCTGTGCCAAATAATTCCACCACGCTATTGCTTTCTAAGGAAAGCTGTGAAATTCTCTGCTGTAGCATTTCATAGTCTTGAGCTGCCTGCTGAGTGTGGGCCATCGCGTTGTTATTGGCTTGATCGACTTGAACGAGAAGTCGGGCATGGTCAAGGGCAAATCCAACTTGGGAGGCGACTTGGGCAAAGAGGTTAATTTCTGACTCTTGCCATACTCGGGGTTGGGTACATTGATGGGCAATCAATAAGCCAAATAACTTCTCCTCTCGCAGAATTGGCACCACTAGGTTGGCTTTGACTTGAAAGGGCTCTAACTGAGCCAGATGGCATTTGGTTAAACCTGCCTCGTGGACGTTATTGATGGCTTGAATCCGGCCTGCGCGATACTTCTCCACATAGTTTTCGGCAAAACAGGGATCTTTAATTTCTGCCCATAATGCTTTAGCAATGCCTGGGATAGCGGATTCAGCAATCACCGTGCCATACCAATCTTCATCAAATCCATAGACGATAACCCGATCGGCCTTGATGATTTTGCGGGCTTCTTCAACGGTGGTGTTGAGAACATCATCTTCATTGAGGGAGGCGCGAATTTTGTTGGTGATGTACTTGAGCATCTGTAACTGCTCAATTTCTGAATCTTGCTGGGCCAGTAAGGCCGGGATATAACCTTCGATACTGCGAATATTATGTTCTAGCTGGCTTAAAATATCTGTCTCAGCTGTCTCTGGTTTCACCATGCCCGGCCGAATTTGCTGGAGCATTTCATCAGAGACTTGAATTGCTTTCAGTATGGGAGTCGTGGCTCGATGGGCTAACCAAGCTGCGATCGCACCGGCAAGAATAGCTGTAATGCCCGTTCCTATTAATAGGGAAGGGAGTTGCTGCTGAATAGAGCGTTCGGTTGCCTGGAGATCTGGATTGCCAGCTTGCCGCTCCTGAGTCATTTGTTGCTGAACTAATTGCCCACTAAAGTAGGTGACGGTTCCGACTGCAAGAACTGGCAACATACTGACAGCCAAGGCTAGAGACATGGCTTTAGCTTTAAACGGAACCTCTTTATTCTTCTCAGGGCCGGGGGATTCAGCCCAGCTAGAAGATTGGGTTGATGTTGTTGAAGTTGAATGTTCGGACTGTGAACTCTGAGCCGTTACCCCACTGGTGATCTCTTCCACACCCTCACCAACGGTAGTTTCTGTTTGCGTATCCCACGGGTCAGCTTTAGGCTCTGCAGCGTCTAAGTCCTGCATGGGAGGGATAGAGACAGCTGATGGTGATGAATCTTGATTGCCAGAAAGATCATCCTGGCCAGCCGTATCGATGTCTAAAGGAGTAGAAGAATGTGTCATCACAAAATAGCCTCATTCATATGTAAGCCAAGAATTAACCGTTAGAGGAAACGTCCCAAAATTTGGATTTCAAGGGTTTATTTAATTCACAAGGTAGAAACAGTTTATAAAACAAAGAGTAAGATGTGTTGTGGAATTTTACCTTGTAGTGATTTTCCAATGTTCAGAGATAATATGCAACGAAGAGATACCCATTGTAAAAATGCCACCCTTGAACCAACCCCAAGTTGGACTATCTTTCATAGGTAAATAACAGTTCTAAGAAGCGAGTAATCGATCCTTGAATGAATCAATTTTTATGTTAGAGAGGTAATCGCTCAAGGTATTTAGGGTCTAGATTCTGCAGAATTCATTCATCAACTGATGATGCCAGACGATGCAGAAGGGTCACAAATCCTAAGCGCCACCATCCACAAACCCCCCGGTCAACCCCTTGACGATTAAGGGGATCAGCAAAACAAGCCGGTAGGTGACCGATCGGTGCACTGAGGGTGAATTTTAAGTTGGCATAGTCCTGCCATTGCTCCTCGCTAAACCAACCGACTTGCTTCCCAAAGGTTTGCCAAACGGCATAATCTAACTTTAGAGAACCACCGAGTCGTTGGTAGATTTGTCTTTGAGCTGAAAATCCAAAGTGCCCGCCACTATACTCTGTCCACAAAGAATCTAAAGTTTTTAGATCCTGGAGAGGAAAATTCTGAACCACCTGAATATTGAGGGTCTCTTGTGTGGTCATACCCGCAATTTTTAGCATCAGATTCCAAGTTTCTTGGTCAGCCGCCGCGAAATTTTGCTGGGTTAATAAGTCTTTTAAATGGGTGTAATTTGCCCCTACATCGCTTTTTAGGTAAGGGATTGATGCCGAGGTCGTCATTTTGGGTTGAAGGGGAGACGACAGGGTCTGAAGACTAGGGGAAGGGGTAGATGAAAGGTTGGCGTTGGGACTGAGGGCTTGCCATACTTCGGTGGCTGACTGATACCGCTGTTGAATGTCTGGATGGAGAAGATTATCAAAGATTTGCGTTAATTCAGGGCTAACATTGACCTTGAGGCGATGCCAGACTTGGTGCCGTTGCTGCGCATTGGCGAAAGGGTCTGAGTCTTCTTGGGCCAGATAGCCTGTCAGGAGGCGTATAGCGGTTACCGCCAAGCTATGTAAGTCGCTGGCTGCTTCGACTTGGCCCTTGAGTTGTTCTGGGGATGCATAGCCAGGTGTTCCAGTGACAGGGCGGAACGAGCCTTCCAATTGTAAGGACCCCCCAAAGTCAATTAATACAAGGGATCCGTTCTCTTGACGAAGAATGTTACCAGGTTTGATATCTCGGTGGACAACTTGTCGTTCATGAATAAATTGCAAGATCGGCAGCAATTCTGTAAACAGTTGCTGGATCTGTTGTTCGCTAAAGGGGCCTTTTTCGATGGCTTCTTGAAATAGATCTTGCCCTTCAATAAATTCTTGGATGAGATATAGTTGTCCGTCCTGTTCTAGGAATGCCAATAACGAAGGGATTTGAGGATGATTGCCCAGTTCTTTTAATATCGATGCTTCTTGGCGAAAAAGAGCGATTGATTTTTCGACCCGGCTTGGATCAAGTTGAGGAGGAATGAACTGCTTGATCACGCATGGGGACTGCAAACGGTGCTCATCTACTGCCGAAAAGGTATTTGAAAACCCCCCTGTTCCCAGGGAGTGAAGAGCACGATAGTGCCCGCCTAGGAGTAGAGACCAACCACATTGTTGACATGTTGTACTATCACTGGCATTAGAGTGCAAGCACTCAGGATTAAGACACTGAGACATTTCCCAAGGAATAACAGTATGTTTTTCAAACGGCCCATCACAAGAGCTTTGGAGAAGACAACAGTGATGGTACCAGGTCACAGGACAGGGAAACTGGCCTCAAGTCTAAGGGGGGAGACAAGATAATATTCGTATCTCGTGAGGTTTCGCTATCAATCGACGGCACAGAATAGTCTGGTGAAGTTGTTCAGTCCTGATCGAGGGAGTCCCGCAGGGCTGAGGTAGAAAGCTTAAATAAATCTTAATGCTCCCTGGCCATTTACTTCTGTTTATTCTGGCAGTTGTAGTATTTTATCCCTTATTGATAATAAAAATAGGGATAGTGAGAGTGCCTGATGTTCCTTTGGCTTTCCCCCATCCTTGATATCGAATATTCGGATAATGCTAGCATGGCCAACTTCCAGGCATGTTGTGTTGAGCAATCGCGATTGAAGTTGGCCACACAACATTTAGACTTCGGCTTTGAGACCACTATGGCGTAGCAACGCTTCTGTGCTGGGTTCTCGCCCTCGAAAGGATTTGAAGACCTCCATGGGATGTTGACTGCCGCCTAATGCTAAAACGGTGTCGCGAAAGCGGCGGCCCGTCTCTCGAATGGCGGCGTCATTTTCGAGGCCAGCTTCTTCAAAGGCAGAAAAAGCGTCGGCACTGAGCACTTCGGCCCATTTGTAGCTGTAATATCCTGCAGAATATCCTCCGGCAAAAATGTGACCAAAGGAACAGAGGAAAGAATCTTCAGGGAGAGGAGGCAGGACAGTGGTGGTTTTGGCGATGCGATCGCGCACCTGTTTCACTTGCTCAGAACCACCAGGCTCATAGTTATGATGCAATTCCATATCCACCATGCCAAAGTGGAGCTGCCGCAGCATGGCACTACCGCTCATATAGGTGCGAGCCGCTAATAGCTTCTGGTAATACTCTTCTGGCAATGACTCCCCTGTCTCATAATGCTTGGCCATCCCCATTAGAGTTTGGCGGTCGTAGCACCAATTTTCCATAAACTGGCTGGGCAGTTCGACGGCATCCCATTCCACATTGTTGATGCCTGCCGCCCCGGCATAATCTACCTGGGTGAGCATATGCTGCAACCCATGGCCGAACTCATGGAAGAGGGTTTCCACCTCTCGGAAGGTCATTAAACTGGGTTTACCATCTACTGGGGGAGTTTGATTGCAAATGAGGTAGGCGACGGGTAAACGAGTCTTGACCGTATCGCCCCGACGGAACTGGGCACGACCCAAACATTCATCCATCCAGGCCCCGCCCCGCTTCTCTGCAGGTCGAGAGTAGGGATCCAAGTAGAAGTGGGCGATCGGCTCTCCCTGTTCATTGGCCACTTGAAAATAGCGCACATCGTCCTGCCAAACCGGCGCTTGACCATCGGCGGCGGTCACCGTCACTCCAAAGAGGCGATTGATCAGATTAAACAAGCCGTCTAAGACTTGGGGCAGGGGGAAATAGGGGCGCAGTTGTTCATCGGTAATATCAAACTTGGCTTCCCGCTGGCGTTCGGCCCAGAAACTGACATCCCAATGTTTTAGATCGCTATTTTCCTCAGATCCTTGTTCCTGGGCAAAGGTTTTCAGGGTGTCGAGTTCTGCAGTGGCTTGATCGAAACTGGCTTGTCGAAGCTGCTCCTGTAAGGTTTCAACGGCAGACACCGTGGGGGCCATTTTGCTGGCGAGACTCGCTTCCGCATAGGTCTCGAAGCCGAGCAGCTTGGCTTCTTCTTTCCGCAGCTCCAGAATCCGGTCAATAATGTCGGTGTTATCAAATTCCCCTTCAGAGGCCCGACTAATATAGGCGCGATAGAGCTTTTCTCGTAAGTCACGGCGCTGGCTATGTTGCATAAAAGGGCCAAAACAGGGAATATCGAGGGTCATCAACCAGGGACCATGTTCGGGTGTTGAGTCTTTCTCCCCTACGGCTCGGGCTGCCTGGGCTGCCAGGCTTAATAAACTCGGCGGCAGGCCTGCGACTTCCTTGGGATTGGTCAACAAGATATTAAAGGCCTTTGTTGCATCCAAGACATGATTAGAGAACTGAGTCGAGAGATTCGCTAGCTCTAGCTGAATTTGATTGAACCGCTTTTTTGCTTCTCCAGTGAGACCCACTCCTGACAGCTCTGCATCCCGAATGGCACTCTCCACGATGCGTTTCTGAGCGGGATCAAGCTGAGACCAGTCTGGACTCTGTTGAAGCTGTTTATAGGCATCGTAAATGGGGCGACTCTGACTCAAGCGATTAATAAATTCCACCACCTTAGGTTGGCCTGCTTCATAGGCTTCCCGTAATTCTGGCGAATTCTTGACTCCCATCAAATGCCCGATAATCCCCCAGCTCCAGCTCAAGCGGTCTCCAAGCTGTTCTAAAGGCTCCACCAAGCCCGTCCAAGTAGGTTGGACCTCTGCTTCCAGGGTTTTTAAGTCCTGTTCTAGCTCAGTTAATAACTGGGTAATGGCAGGCAGCACGTGCTCCGCCTCAATTTGGTCAAAAGGGGGTAAGCCTTCACAGAGGAGGAGGGGATTATCCTGGGCGGCGATGGGGGTGTCGTTGCTCATAATGTTCTGTATGTTTGATCAAAAAGTCTAGGTCAATCCCATAGTTACTCATGAGAAATGGAGCTACATCGATGGAGCAGTCCATTTCTACATTGTAGGGAACTGGGTTAAGTCTGCGGGGTGGGATTACCGTCTATGGTTTGGTCCAATAAATCTAGACCTTCTTCGACGCTATTGATCCGACAGAGGCGATCTCGTAATTCAGCTGCACCAACAAACCCCTTCACATACCAAGTCATATGCTTACGGGCTTGATGAATCCCTTTGATGCCTTTGTACTCCCATAACCCTTGCAAATGCTCCCGCGCACATTGCAAACGCTCAATAATGGTGGGCGGGGCCTTTTGCTGTCCGGTTTTTAAGAAATAATCAATTTCTCCTACCAAATAGGGATACCCGAGTGTTCCACGTGAACACATCACCCCATCTGCCCCGGTCATTTCCAAACAGGCCATCGCCGATTCCACGGAGACAATATCGCCGTTGGCAATCACTGGAATCGACAGTTTCTCTTTAACTTGCTTTATCCAATGCCACTGAGCGGGTCCGTTATAGCCTTGGGCTCGGGTGCGTCCATGCACCGTAATCATTTTTGCCCCCGCATCCTGCATCCGTTGGGCAAACTCCAGGATGTTAATTTCGTCCTCTTTCCAGCCAATACGAGTCTTGACTGTCACGGGCACTTTAACTGCTGACACCACTGCTCGAACGATGGCTTCAGCCGTTTCTGGATCTCGTAGTAGCGAAGAACCGCCCCCTTTTTTGGTGATCTTATTGACGGGACAGCCCATGTTTAAATCAATGGTGTCTGCCCCTTCCTGAACGGCCATTTGGGCCGCTTCCGCTAGAAAATGGGGACGGCAATCAAACAGCTGTACGCTGATCGGCTGCTCATCCAAATCCACATCCATGACTTTGGAGAGTTCACGGGCATGACAGACCTGGCTAGCATGAACCATTTCAGTGTAGAGCATCGATTCAGGCGCGTATCGTCGTACCAAGCGGCGAAAGACCAAATCTGTGACACCCGACAAGGGTGACTGTAGAACCCGACTATTCACCGCAAAGGGGCCGATCTCAAGGGGCGTAGATAGTTCACTCCTGAGTTTGGCTGGGTTAATGGAAGGCGCAGACATTATGAAGACTGGGAAGATTATCTAAGATGTAGTGGGCAAAAATACCCGTTGTGCTGCATTTCTATTGGGTTTGCCCTCCAGCAAAGGTAAAGAGGAATCTGATGGGTCGGGGAGAAATGCGATCGCACATCGGCATCCTCACCATCAATACACCCTTCAACTGGACTCCAGCTACCCCAATACTCATAGCTTGGGCAATGCCTAAAATTGACGCAAGAAGCGCAAATCGCTAGTGTACAAACGCCGAATATCGTCAATCTGGTGAAGGACCATCGCAAATCGCTCCACCCCGAAGCCTGCGGCGAACCCAGTATAGACTTCAGGATCATAGCCCACGTTTTTGAGGACATTGGGATCAACCATGCCGCACCCCAAGACCTCAAGCCATCGGCCTTTCCACTGCACATCCACCTCAGCAGAGGGTTCAGTAAAGGGGAAATAACTCGCTCGAAATCGGATGGGTACATCCCCAAACATTTGTTCAATAAAGACTTTAATCGTGCCTTTGAGATCCGTAAAGGTCAGCCCCTTATCCACTGCTAAAATCTCAATCTGATGGAATACGGCAGCATGGGTAGCGTCTTCTGTATCCCGACGGTAACAGCGCCCAGGGGCTGCGATCCGAATGGGTGGTTCATGGTCTTCCATGTAATGAATCTGAACCGCAGAAGTATGGGTGCGGAGCAGATTGCCATCCGGGAGATAAAAGGTATCTTGCATATCCCGCGCTGGGTGATCGGGCGGGGTATTCAGGGCTTCAAAGTTGTAGTAGTCCGTTTCCATCTCGGGACCTTGGGCAATGGTGTACCCTAGGCCCACAAAAATATCCAACGCTTTATCGATCGTGCTATTCAGGGGATGAATATGCCCTTGAGGAATATAAGTTCCAGGCATGGTCACATCTAAGGTCTCTGCTGCCAGTTGAGCCGCAATCGCCGCCTGGTTTAGATCCGATTTTTTCTGTTCTAGCCCCTGCTGAAGCGCCTCCTTGACCTGATTGGCTAATCCCCCAATCTTGGGCCGTTCAGATGCATCCAGCTTGCCCATACCCTTAAGGATCTGAGACAACTGGCCTTTTTTACCCAAATAGCTCACCCGCAGTGTTTCTAAGGCATCTAGGGTATCAGCAGAGGTTATAGCTGCAACAGCCTCTGTTTGAAGCTGTTGCAACTGAGTTTCCAGATCACTGGTCATGACGTTTCGTTGAATATAGAATTGCTGATCCGCATTGGGATCAGCATGGATGAAAGATTCAGGAAAGCAGTACCCACAAGGAGGAAGTAATTAGGCTTCTTCCTTCTCAGCTTCAGCTACCAATGCAGGTGTCATATCTTCACCCACACCCGCACCTAAAGCAGCCGCAGGAGATTTACGCGCAGCGGCCTCCAGATAGACACCAGTGTGAATGGGGGGGACCACTTTCATCTGATGGGTTGTGCTGTAATAGCGATGGGTCTGCATCAAATTGCCCCGCTCACGCACATCCTCATTGGCGATCTTTTTGCGTAGCTTAACAATGGCATCCATCACTGCTTCAGGACGAGGCGGGCAGCCAGGCAAATAGACATCAACAGGAATAAGCTTGTCGACCCCGCGGACAGCAGTGGTAGAGTCGCTGCTGAACATACCGCCTGTGATGGTACAAGCACCCATCGCAATCACATATTTCGGATCTGGCATTTGTTCATAGAGTCGCACCAGTGCAGGTGCCATTTTCATCGTCACTGTCCCAGCCGTAATGATTAAGTCAGCTTGTCGGGGGCTAGAACGGGGCACCAAACCAAAGCGATCAAAATCGAATCGAGAGCCAATCATGGCTGCGATTTCAATAAAGCAGCAAGCAGTTCCATACATTAAGGGCCAAAGGCTAGAGAGTCTTGCCCAATCGTAGAGATCACTCACGGAAGACAAAATCACATTCTCAGACAGCTCTTGAGGGATCTGAGATTGAGAAATTGGATTAATTATCTGTTGGTCCTGCATTGCAGAAAGGGCCCTCAATGTTTGCTAATTTAATGAACTGAAATGCTTGCAGCTAATTACTGAACAGCATCTGGGAGGATATCAAATAGTGCGAAGAATAATTCTTTTGCAGACTTCCCCGTCTATTAATGTAACAACAGTTTTGCGTTAGTTTCTACAAATTTCATGGAGAACCTGACTGCTACCGCGGTTATCAACCATGGTAGATGAAGAAATCCCCCGAACTCATTTAGCACTCAGGGATGACAGGGTTAGACAAGGTGTAAAAACATTTAGCGGCTCTCTGATATCAAAGAGCCGCTAAATGTTTTTGTAAATACCCCCAAGGGAATTCGAATCCCTGTCGCCTCCGTGAAAGGGAGGTGTCCTAGGCCTCTAGACGATGGGGGCCTGTACGCTTTTTTGACGATTTCTAACCTAGCGAAACTCTGAGCTTCTGTCAACGTTTAGTCTGACAGTTGTGTTTTTCTAAAGTCAACTTGAAATAGAGAGCTAGTGTAGAGTGCCACAACGCGAGTCGCATTTTTCAAGCACTGCCTGACAAATCAGTCATAAAGTTACTACTTCAACTATTCGTTAACGAAGTAACGAAATACCTTTAACTTAATATTACTTTACACTTTGGCTCTACGGCTCTAGAGTCATCGCCTCGAAAAGTGTGGAACCTCTGAGAATAGGTGAAAATCGCCTATCCCTTGAGTGACGAAACCCTAAAGCGGAAATTGATCGGTCAGAAAACTGACGAAAAACTGGAAACCACAGACAGCAAGAGGCGAGGTCTGATAGTATTTTTGATATTAAGTTTGATAATAAAGTTACGGTGGCACCGATAACAGAGGAGGAAATTATTTAACAATGCAAACTTATGGACAAACCGACGTTGAGTACGGCTGGTGGTCTGGAAACTCCCGCTTTTCTGACTACAGCGGCCAGTTCTTAGCTGCCCATAACGGCCAAATTGCCTCCATGTGCTTTTGGGCCGGTTCTTTTACCCTATTTGAAGTATCCCGTTTTAACCCCGACTTACCCGTTTATCAACAAAATTTAGTTTGTATTCCCCAGCTAGCTCGTGCCGGATGGGGGGTTGCAGCTGGTGGTGCTGTTGTTGATACCTACCCCTATTTTGCGATCGCAATGATTCACCTTGTTGCTGCTGCAATTTTAGGTGCTGGTGCTCTCTATGGCGTTACCAAAGGCCCTAAGGTCCTTGCTGATAGCGAATTTTCTGGCGCTCAAAGATTTCATTTCGAGTGGGATGATTTTGAAACTCAAGGTCGTATCCTTGGGCATCACCTTCTGTTCTTAGGTGCTGCTTGCTTGTTATTCGCAACTTGGGCTTGTACTCATGGCGTTTACGATCCAGTAGCTGGTGAAGTCCGGGCCATCTCTCCTAGTCTGAACTTAGTTAGATTTTTTAAGTACGGCTGGGCTACTCCTGGATTCAATCCTTACTTTGTCAACAATCTAGAAGATGTAATTGGTGGACATTTCTTTGTTTCCTCCCTCTATATCGCTGGTGGTATTTGGCATATTCTTGTAAAGCCTTGGCCTTACACCGATAAGATTTTTGTAAAATCTGGTGAAGCTCTACTAGCCTATGCTCTTGCTGGACTAGCTTTTGCAGGATTTAATGCAGCCTATTTCTGCTCCGTCAACGACGTTGTATTTCCCGTTGAGCTTTTTGGTCCAGTACTAGAAGCCAAGCTAAACGTTACTCCCTATTTTGCAGAAACCTTAGATGCATCTGATGGTGGTCACACCACACGTTTTTGGATCTCTAACTTCCATTACTATTGGGCTTTCTATTGTCTTCAGGGGCATCTCTTCCATGCGTTGCGTTCTTATGGATTTGACTTCCGTCGTATCCCCCGTGCCCTGGCTAGCCTAACTCCTCAGGCAAACTAAGTTGATCTGCTAGTAGGCGTTAACTTTTCGTTTGTCTCGGCTTTAGGGTGACAGCTCATGGACTGAGATGATAGTCCAATCCGCTGTCACCCTAAATGTTTCAGCTATTTCTGAGCTTGGTATCCGTCTAACACAAGCTTTAGATCGTTTAGTTCTTGCTACAACTGCTTACTACACATATCTGTTGTATCCACGGGCAATCCTAACTGTCCTGGAGAACACCTAAACTAATTCTTAAACCTTTAACTAAGACAAGAGGAAAACAGTTGTGACCGCATCTGTACGAGGAAGAAGAGGCGGCAAGGTAGCCGTCCAAACTGATTTACCGACATCCGTATTAAGCAACTTTGAGAACGAATGGTGGGCCGGCAACGTTCGGATGACCGACCTATCCGGTATGCTTCTGGGTGCTCACCTATGCCATGCCGCCTTAATGAGCGTCGTTCCAGGCGCGTTTATTGTTCAAGAAGTAGCCCGTTATCAGCCGGGAGTCTCCCTGCCAGATCAAGGGATGATCTTCATGCCCCACCTAGCCGCTCTTGGTGTTGGTGTAGGTGCTGGAGGTGAGATCGTCGACACCTACCCCTTCTTCGTAATTGGGGTTCTTCACTTTTTCATCGCAGCCGTATGTTGTGCAGCCGGTTTATTCCACACTTTCCGTGGTGAAACTGACCTGAACGATGCTCCTGATGACAGTTATGCAGCCGCCTTCCGGTATGAGTGGGATGACTTTGAGAGCCTATCCACCATTGTGGGTCACCACCTCGTCTTCATCAGCGTGGCCTGTTTGATCTTTGCCGTCAACGCCACCTATGGCACCGGCATGTATGACATCAACACAGACACCGTGCATCAAATCAGCCCTAACTTGAATCCAATTACCTTGATTGGTTACCTCTTTGGATTCACCCCTGACGGCTGGAGTGGTGCAGGTATGGCAGCCGTTAACAACATGGAAGACGTGATTGGCGGTCACTTCCTCATTGGTGTGATTGACCTATTAGGCGCAGCATTCCATATTCTCTATCGCAAGCCTACCCCATTGTTTACCAAGCATCCCGTCTTTTCACCTGCCAACGGTGGCTGGTCCAACGTCGGTATGCTCAATAGCGAACTCATCCTATCTTGGAGTGTTGCTTCCGTAGGCTTCATGGGAATCAGCTCCTCCCTATTCATTCGCTACTGTGACGTCGCCTATCCTCCTGTATTCCATGGCGTAGATCGGACAGGTGCTGCAACCTTGCAGCTCATCCTGGGTCTAGTCTGGATGTTAGGCGGTGGTCTTTGGCATGGTCTTCGTGGAGAGAGACTCTACGCAGCCAATAAATAAAGCCCCCTGACGCACTGGTCAAAGTACCAACAGACCATAAGGTCAGTCATCAAGGGCAAGCAGGATATCCTGCTTGCCCTTTTGCATGAAGAGGCTTTATAGAAAGGAAAAAACCGTGCAGAAGTGGCAACAAAGCCCCATAAAATAGAACTCGATAGAAAATAACGATATAGGTCATCTTTATCCCGTGAAAATATTCGTTTACCATACCCCCGAAGAGATTCCCAATAATCGTCTCCCTGGCTGTGCCGTAGTCATCGACGTATTGCGTGCCAGCAGCACCATCGCAGCGGCCATCAATGCAGGTGCATCAGCCGTCCAAGTTTTTAGTGATATTGAACCATTATTAGAAGCCAGCGAAACAGTAGAGGAAGACAAACGGATTCGGGCAGGTGAACGCGGCGGCCGGAAAGTCAAAGCCTGTGAATTTGGGAACTCCCCCTTAGCCTTTACCCCCGAGAACACCGAAGGCCGTCGATTATTTTTGAGTACAACCAATGGGACCCGCTGTTCCGAGAGCGTTCGGAACGCCTCCAAAGTGATCATGGCCTCCTTGACCAACCGTCAAGCCGTCGTGAACTATCTCGCTACCAAACGTCCTGGGACCGTTTGGCTCGTGGGTTCCGGTTGGGAAGGCAGCTATTCCCTAGAAGATACCGTCTGTGCCGGTGCAATTATTGATGGCATCTTAGCCGTAGGCAAGACCCCCCTCAGCAAACTAGCAGGGAACGACGAAGCCATTGCTGCCGTTTCCTTATTTCGTCAGTGGCAAGACCAGTTACTCGAATTATTGACCAGCGCCAGTCATGGTCAGCGGTTATTAAAGATGCGAGGTAAAGCCGACGTCGCTTATTGCTCCCAGCTAGACGTATTGGATACCTTACCGATTCAAAAAGGATTAGGTATCTTTGTTCAACGCAAGCCAGGCGTCATTGAGAAGACCTGTGAGTTCTTAGGCCGCCTAGTGGGTCGCAAGCCCGTCAACATTCCAGCCGTCGCTAATCCAGACGTAGAAGCGCCTGCACCGGAAGCAAAAGCAGAAGCGAAAAAGCCAACGACATCGAAGAAGGCAGCAGCCAAAGTAGACGAGAAAGCCGAGACGCCAAAAGCAGAGGCTAAACCCAAAGGCAAAGATACGCCAGCTCCCAAAGTCGAGGCGAAGCCGAAAGCCAAAGGACCTGCCGCGAAGTCTCTAACCGCTGGAGCTCCCAAAGGAGCTGCACCCCCTAAGGCGAAGACAGAGGTGAAGCCCAAGGTAGAAGCTAAGCCTCAAGCGAAAGCAGAGAGCAAACCTTCTTCTCAGGCAGCTGAGTTCAAAATGAAGCCAGAGTCAGGGTCTAAAGGAACGTCCACCCCCACTCCTAAAGCTGCGTCCACAGCGCCATCGACGCCATCGAAGGTAGAGGTGAAGGATGCAGGGGAGAAATCGACTTCTGCTGTGAAGGTGGAGTCGAAGGGAAGTGGAGATCAGTCGAAGGAGCCGGCATCTGCGTCTAAAGCCGATGCACCGGCAGCGTCTGAGCCCAAGGTAGAGAAGTCGAAGACAGATACTCCTAAGGCGGAATCATCAGCACCCAAGACGCCCAAGGTTGACTCCAAGGAAGTCGCGGAGAAGGGAGAAGCGATGCTCAATGATGTCAAGGGGCTATGGGCCAAAATGACGAAGCCGAAGCCTGGCTATGAGCGCGTCCCCGGGAAAAAAGAAAAGTAAGAGAATATAGCCGATTGTCTGGCAACCTAACTTAAGTTGGTTTTATTAATAGAGAAACTGCTAGAACTCTCAAAGATCTAGTAGGTGTGTTTGGATATTTTCATCCAGCACTATCTTGCTCTGCAATGCTACAAGTACTTTAGAGGGCAGTTTTAAGCTATGGTGCTTTGGCGGGTTAATACGTTTGCTGTTGGAGGAGTTTAAATCATGATTTTTGGCAACGGTATTCGTCCAAGCTGGCGTCGTATCGGCCAGCAGTGTGTTTGTGTATTGATTCTGGTGTTTTGCCTGGTCGGATTTGGGATGGGACTGTCTCAAGATGCGATCGCAGGTATTTATGATGATGAATACGATGGCAATATTTTCATCCTCTATGCTAGCAATGCTGGCTTAATTCCACCCAAAGTGAACTTAGCAGCGGCAATGAAGAAGGAAATGCCAACTCTAATCATGTTTTACTCAGACGATAGTCAGGAGTGCAAACAAAATGCCTTAGTTTTGACTCAGCTACAGGCTGAATATAGGCGAGACCTTAACTTTATGCCGATGATGGTCGATGCTATTAATTCTCGACGAAACTATGAACCGACTGAGGCCCAGTATTATTATAATGGTCAGTTTGTGCCCCAATTTGTGTTGATTGATGCTTCAGGGCAAACGATTCTGAACCAAAATGGCAAGATGAGTTTCGAAGAATTGGATGATCCCATTCGGGATTTGCTGGGATTAGACCCTAGGACAGAGCCTCTTGTCTTAGATCGGCCGCTCTTTTCGCCTTCTCCTTCAGCCGATCAAACGTTCTTTGGCGAGGCCTTAAGAGGTTTGCAGGACGCTGTGCCCGAAGAATAATGAAAGGAGATATCTCAACGACCTAACTTTCGGTGGAGGCATGTCCTCCTAGATACAGTGCGCCTACTTTTGGATCATCTAGCAGTTGTGGACCTGGCCCTTCAAACCGATCTCGGCCCGAATCCAGCACATACCCTCGGTCAGACATGGCTAGGGCTTTGCGGGCATTCTGCTCAACCAAAATAATCGAGGTTCCCTCAGCATTAATCTCGCGGATCTTGGCTAGGATATCATCTACCAACATGGGTGAAAGTGCTGCTGAGGGCTCGTCTAGGATTAATAAACCAGGTTCTAGCATCATGGCTCTGCCCATGGCCAACATCTGCCGCTCTCCCCCGGAGAGAGTGCCAGCTTGTTGGCGACGACGGTCAGCTAATTTCGGAAAAGTTGTATAAATTTTGGATTTCAGTTCTCCTAGGGGAACATCTCGAATAAAGGCACCCATTTCTAGGTTCTCTTCTACTGTGAGAGAGCGAAAGACATTGGCCAATTGAGGAACGTAGCAGACCCCTTGGGTGACAATTTCATTGGGTTTACGTCCGCCAATATTGGTCCCTCGCCAAACAATAGAACCGGTATGAGGAGACAACAAACCGCAAATTGCCTTGGCTAAGGTGGATTTGCCCGCACCATTGGGGCCAATAATGGCGATGATTTCTCCGGCAAACAGTTTGAGATTGATCCCCTGCAAAATATCTAGACCAGGGACATACCCCGCAAAAACATTCTCAACTTGCAACAGCAACGCTTGATTTGAAGCTGGCGTCACAGAATCCATCATCGTGTTCGAACCTTAAGAAGGGGTTTTTTGCAAATCAGACCGTTCCTCGGCCAGGATAGCGCCATCCACAGGGCACACTTGCTGACAGATCCCACAATCAATACAGGTGGAAAAATCGATCCAATACCAATCTGTACCAATCACGTTTTTCCCCGGGCCTTCGTGGATACATGCCACAGGACAGGCATCAACGCAATCCGCAATGCCTTCGCAAACGTCAGTAACAATAGTATGAGCCACGATCGTTGATCTCCCTCTATAAAATACTTGCCAAAGTAAATGTGTTATCAGGGTAACAGGAATTCTGAAGGAACACACCCTTCAGTTCCAGGCACTGACAGCTTTTCTTCCCCACCTGATCGCTAGATTTCTGCTTTCAGAAACAGCTTGCTAAAATCACGGTTAATTCCTTTCCCAAGAGTAGAACGGCTTCTTTATGACTGACCCCATCCTTGAAATTCGGAACCTCCAGGTCCAATTCCAGACCGAAGGACAAACGGTCAATGCGGTGAATAATGTCTCTCTGACGGTGCATCGAGGCCAAACCCTAGGAATTGTTGGGGAATCGGGTTCCGGTAAGTCAGTCACTTCCTTATCCGTGATGCGGTTAGTTCCGACGCCGCCAGGAAAGATTGCCCAGGGTGAAATTTTGTTTCATGGCTCGTCCCCTTCTGAGACAGATGCAGTGAATACTGAGCAATCTGTGGATTTGCTGCAACTACCCATGAGTGCGATGCAGGCCTATCGGGGCAGTCAAATTGCCATGATTTTCCAGGAACCGATGAGTTCGTTAAATCCGGTATATACCTGCGGATTTCAAATTGTAGAAGCATTACGTTTGCATGAAGAGTTGTCTGTATCTGCCGCGCGGCGACAGGCGATTGCTTTGCTTCAAGAAGTGAAGTTGATTCCGTCTGATCAAGAATTGCAGCAAATCGTGTTGGATTCAGCTAGCCAAGAGGGTTCGTCTCCCGACGATAAAGAGATTCAAAAGCGGATCAACCGTCAAAAGCGGTCTTATTTGGATCGATATCCCCATCAATTGTCGGGTGGACAAATTCAGCGGGTGATGATTGCTATGGCGATTGCGTCTAACCCGGCGATTCTGATTGCGGATGAACCGACAACGGCCTTGGATGTAACAGTACAAGCCACAATTTTGGATTTGCTGCGAGAACTTCGGGATCGTAGACAGATGTCCATTATTTTTGTTACCCATGATTTAGGCATTGTGGCTGAGCTAGCTGATACGGTAGCCGTCATGTACCAAGGTGAAGTGGTGGAAACAGGCTCTGCCCAGGAGATCTTTGAAAACCCCCAGCATCCTTATACCCGAGGACTCCTCGCTTGCCGTCCTCGTCCAGATCAACGTTTAAAGCGTTTGCCGACCGTCGCTGATTTTGTGGCAGGTGAAGCCTCAGAGGCAGTAAGTTCTCTGCCAATCGATCAAACGATCGAAGACTTACCTGTTTCTTCTGCTGATGCTGCCCCAGAATTCTCTGCAGTGGAGATGCAGACACGCCTAGAAACATTGACGCAACAGAAACCCTTACTAAGTGTCAAGAATCTTCAGGTGTTTTTCCCGGTTAAGGGGATGTTTGGCAAAACGGCTCGCTATGTCACCGCCGTTAATGATGTTTCTTTTGACGTCTATCCAGGGGAAACCTTGGGATTGGTTGGCGAATCTGGATGTGGCAAGACCACATTAGGCCGTACTCTCGTACGGTTAATTAAGCCCACTAGCGGCAGTATTCAGTTTGCGGATCGAGATATTACCCACCTCAAGGGGCGAAATTTACGGAAACTGCGACAAAATTTGCAAATTATTTTCCAAGATCCTTATAGCTCTCTTGATCCACGGATGAATGTTGGGGCAGCGATTATGGAGCCTATGCGAATTGCAGGAGGGCTGACAGAGCGAATTTCTGCGCAACAAGGGGGAGATACACCGCGCGATCGCACCGCGTATCTCCTAGAACGGGTTGGTCTGAAACCCAGTGACATGAACCGCTATCCTCATGAATTTTCGGGTGGTCAACGACAGCGTATCTGTATTGCTCGGGCCTTAGCCTTAAACCCCAAATTCGTTATTTGCGATGAATCCGTATCGGCATTGGATGTTTCAGTCCAGGCCCAGGTGCTTAACCTACTGAAAGAGATCCAACGGGAGCTGGATCTGACCTATATTTTTATTTCCCATGATTTAAGCGTCGTCAAATTTATGAGCGATCGCATTATGGTGATGAATCGTGGCAAACTCGAAGAAATTGGCGCAGCTGACCAGATTTATCATCACCCCGACGCTGAATATACTCGTAAGCTAATCGCTTCGATCCCCATCGGCCTTCCAACCCAACAAAAATCTGCCTAAATTTCTTTGTCTATGGCGAGGGGGGTGAACGAAAGATTATGATGACAATAAGCCCGCCGTTCTATGCAAAGTTCAGCAACTCATTTTTATGGATGACCTCGAACTACTACAAGCATTTGTATCAAGTTATCTATCGGGGCAGTCCACATTACTTTCCAACTCAGACCTAAGAGTTGAGCCTATTACCGATACTTTGCAGCTCCTGGCTAAAACGGAAGGCCTAGTCGCTACAGCCAAGTTAGATGGTGAGCAGCGTTTCACATCAATTCGCTACAAATCAAGTTTTTGGCCTCAACTCCATGAGGCTATGATTGCGCAAAAATGTTTGCCCATTCGCCAGTCTAAAATTTCCGGTTTTTATGAATATGAACCTGTTGAAATTCCGGAGCATTATCATGTTCGCTTCACTGATTCTTTAGACTTATTGCAAACATGGTGGAGCTACAAAAAGAGCAATAAGCAACTTGCTTTAATGAGCTTGCTAATCCTCCATCGAGGTATCTGGTATCCCATTCGGGACGTTCACTGTGAGCATGGCACCTTAACCATTCAAACCTCTGGTTATCAAACAGAGATTTACCCTCTCGATATGTTGGTTTGGTTGCAAAAAATGGAGCAACCCGCTCCTTCATCTTTTGTGTCACCCAAGAATAAGAGTCGTGCAAGTCATAACTCAGACAAATGTGAGCAATATCACTCTAGTCACCGTCGAGCTGTGGCGACTCACTCTCCAGACAGCAAAAGGATTGGTGGGTATTTAATTGAAGCTGGGTTACTATCCCCAGCTCAAGTCGAAGTTGTCTTATCCGATCAAGAATTAACGGGAATGCGGTTTGGGGAAATTCTGGTTTCTCGGGGTTGGCTGAAGTCACAAACCATTGAATTCTTATTTCAAAACGTCATCTTACCCCATCGGACATTGGCTAAGAAAGCGCTTGAGACCGCTAGAAAAGAAGCCGTTGATCATTTAAAACAAGCCAATTCCACTCACCAATCTAAACCTTTTATTCCAAAACGCAAACTACCACAATCACCTCAGTCAGTAATACCTAAAACATCCAAGGTAGAGTTGCAACAATCCATTCCCAATCAGTCTATTTCAGCTCGGGCTGCATCTAAAACCTCTCCCTCAATGCCAGCTAGTAGCCCTCAAAATGACGCTAATCAGTCTTCATCTAATCGTTTGCCGTCCATACATGATCGTGAAACACTGGCGACCCATGACAAACTCAATCTAGACGATTTACCAGATTGGTTAGAGATGGATACCCCAGACTAGCTCTGACATTTACAACACAACAGGTACAACACAACAGGCTGTTTATAAGGTTTTTGGTATCCTCTCCCTTTTCTGCCTTGCCTATTGGAGCCGATCAATGGTCCGATATTGAATCGCCTCTGCAACATGAGGGGTTTCTAAACTAGATGAATTTGCTAAGTCAGCAATCGTTCGCGCAACCTTAAGAATGCGATCGGTTGCCCGTGCTGATAGACCTAGGCGACTAATTGCAGTTTCTAGTAATTGCCGTGTTGCATCATTCAGCTGGCACCATTGGCGTAACTGTTGGCTATTCATCTGCGCATTACTATGTAAATTGGATTCAGCCTCAAACCGATGCGTAGCCAGGTGACGGGCTGCTCTGACCCGCTCTCGAATTGGAGCCGATTCTTCTCCCTGACTTTGCCGAGTAATTTCTTCGGGTTTCAGACGATTGACAGCCACTTGTAAATCAATGCGATCCATTAAAGGACCTGATAATTTAGCCCAATAGGTTTCTCGTTGGCGAGGTGAGCAGGTACAAACTTGTATCGGATCTGCATAGTATCCACATGGACAAGGATTAGTACTGGCTACCAATGTGAACTGAGCCGGGAAGGTAACCGACTGTCTTGCTCTGGAAATGCTGACAAAACCATCCTCCAATGGCTGACGTAAAAATTCCAAGACATCTCTTTTAAATTCCGTTAATTCATCTAAAAACAGCACTCCCCGATGGGCTAAAGAGATTTCTCCTGGTTTGGGAAAACTACCTCCTCCCACCAATGCTGGACCAGATGCAGAATGATGGGGAGAACGGAATGGCCTTTGACGCAATAACTGACCTTGATCTCTCAATAAACCTGCCACCGAATGAATTTTAGTAACCTCTAAGGCCTCGTTGAATTCTAGAGGAGGAAGAATACCTGGTAGTCGCCGAGCCAGCATTGTTTTACCACTGCCTGGTGGTCCAACGAATATTAAGTTATGTCCGCCTGCAGCTGCAATTTCCAGGGCTCGTCGGGCATGGGCTTGCCCTTTTACATCTCTCAAATCAAGATGATACTGGCGTTGCTTATCGTTAGCTTTGTCTTCTTCTCGAAAGGGCTGAACTTCATCAGGATTGTTTAAAAAATTACTCACTTCAGATAAGGACTCAAAGCCATAGACGGCTAGGCCCTTTACAACAGCTGCTTCTTGGGCATTCTTGTAAGGTACAACTAAACCCACAAATCCCATTTGTTTGGCAGCAGCAGCGATGGGTAACACACCCGTAACCGGTCTGAGGGCACCGTCTAGTGAAACCTCCCCTAGAAACAAGAAATCCCCTAAGAGCTGGGGATTAATCTGATCAGATGCAGCTAAGATGCCTATACTAATTGGCAGATCAAAACTGGGACCTTCTTTACGTAAATCGGCAGGGGTTAAGTTAATCACAATTCGGCGCATAGGAAATGCTAAGCCAGAATTCCGTAATGCCGCTTTTACTCTTTCTCTCGACTCTTGGACTGCCGTATCGGGTAAGCCTACAATTACGATTCCAGGCAATCCGCCAGATACGTCTACTTCTACCCCTACCTTGATTGCTTCAATGCCAATTAAGGATGAGCTCCATACTCGAGCCAGCATACGTTGAGTCCCTATATTCTTGGTATTCCGATAAATTTCAATGTTGTATCTTGAGTCGCCCCAACCATTTCGTATATACATCACTCAAGTTTATACCTCAGCTTATATGGGTCTTATCCCCATGAAATAGGCTCACTCTCAAGCGAGACTAAGAGGCTGTTTGAGAAGTGAGTAAAGCTCTCAAGGTACTAATCTGTCAATACACAAACACTGGACAGGACCTAGAGAGCAATGCCTACAGCATATGATAGCGACCTAACAGCAGAGCAATGGGAATTACTCGAGCCCCTGATTCCCGCTGCTAAACCTGGAGGTAGACCTCGCACCACTGATATGCGCAGTGTTCTCAATGCCATTTTGTATCTCGTGGTTACGGGTTGCCAGTGGAGACAGCTACCTCATGACTTTCCCTGTTGGTCAACGGTCTATAGCTATTTTCGAAGGTGGCGTGATGATGGGACTTGGGTCCACATCAATGAGCATCTACGCATGCAAGAGCGGGTGAGTGAAGACCGTCATCCGAGTCCCCGTGCTGCTATCTGTGATGCTCAATCAGTCAAAGTTGGTAATCCTCGGTGTCACTCGATTGGGTTTGATGGTGGAAAACAGATTAAGGGGCGTAAACGTCATGTGCTCGTTGATACTTTAGGACTGGTTCTGATGGTGATAGTCACTGCTGCCAATATCTCTGACCAACGAGGGGCCAAAATACTGTTTTGGAAAGCTCGACGCCAAGGTGCGAGTTTGTCCCGTCTAGTTCGGATATGGGCCGATGCTGGCTATCAAGGACAAGCTTTTATGAAGTGGGTAATGGACCGTTTTCAATATGTCTTGGAAGTGATCAAACGCTCAGATAATCTAGCGGGGTTTCAGGTTGTTCCCAAACGATGGATTGTAGAACGGACGTTTGGATGGTTGTTGTGGTCTCGACGTCTTAATAAAGATTATGAGCTTTTGACCAGAACAGCTGAAGCACTCGCATATGTGGCGATGATTCGACTCATGGTTCGAAGGCTGGCGCAGGAGTACTAAAACTTCTCAAACAGCCTCTAAGAGCGTGTTTGAGAAGATTTAGGCCAACCTTTTGAGCATGAGATTGACCATCGCAGCGTACAACATCATCTCACTCGTTGTTGGTAAATACTCATAATCTTTGCTCAAGCGACGGTAATGACCAAACCAAGCAAATGTGCGCTCTACCACCCAACGACGAGGGAGTACCTCAAACCCTTGCTGCTCCTCCGGACGTTTGACCACTTCCATCGTCCAGCCAAAAGTCTTCTGAAACCAAGCCGTGAAGGCTTGACCACCAAAAGTCTGGTCGGTCCAGATGAGCTGAATGCTTTGCCAAAAGGCTGAAAACCAAAGTCCTAGCAATATCATGCCTTGATGATCTGAGCGGCGGGCACTGTGAACCGTTGCACCGATGAGTAATCCCATCGTATCGACGAGGATTGTCCGCTTCCGCCCTTTCACCTTCTTACCGCCATCGAAGCCTTTTTCCTGGGCAGCCCCTGCTGTTTTGACGGATTGAGAATCAACACAAGCAGCACTGGGATGTCGATGTCGCCCAGCTTGGATTCTGAGTTTCTCTCGCAAGGCACGATTGAGGCGCTCCCAGGTTCCATCGGCTTCCCACTGTCTGAAATAGGTATAGACCGTTTGCCATGCTGGAAAGTCATGGGGTATCAGTCGCCAGGGACACCCCGAACGTAGGAGGTAGAAAATGGCATTGACCACGGCCAACAAGTTCACCCTTCGAGGTCTTCCACCCGACTTAGCCTTTGGCAAGAGTGGACGCAGCAGTTCCCACTGGTCAAGGGTGAGGTCTGTATCGTAGGGGTGTCGTACCATTTTGAGGTTGAGTGGCTAATGTATTGAGCCTCTCAACTCTACCTGGATGACTTTTCAAACACGCTCTAAGGACTTTTCTGGTAGCTACCTGTTTGAGTGGAGGGTTGAAGGGAAACCGTATTGGAGGTTAATCAGCCAGAAATTCCGTATTTTTAGGGAAGTACTTAATTCCCTGGGGAAATTGCATATGAACTATCTCTGTATATACACTGAACTTTGTCAAAACGGTCTCCAACTTGATATGAAAAGTTTTAGGACTGGGTAATGTATATTTGGGAGCGAAAAAGACTTGAATCCAATACCCAAAGAGAGACTTTACAACTATGAAGACTAATCTACAAGCCAAACTCATCCAGCACTTCGCAAATAAGAAAGGCAACAAAGGTTTCACTCTAATTGAACTTTTGGTTGTTGTAATCATCATCGGTATTTTGGCTGCTGTAGCTCTACCTTCCATGCTCAACCAAGCTAATAGAGCAAGACAATCTGCTGCCCAAAGTCAAGTGGGTGCTGTTAATCGTGCTCAGCAAGCTTATCGCTTAGAGGAGACTCAGTTTGCTCCTGCGTATGCTGACTTGCAAATCGCTGACGCTAGCACAGAAGATTACACAATTGCTATTGCTACTGCTACTGCTACTGCCGGTGAAACTTCAGCAAACCCTAACGATACTGGTTCAGGCTTGCAATTCTACCGTGGTTGTGTTTCTGTTGATGCTGCCACTGGTACCACCGACTCTTCCATTGAAGAGGGTGCTGCAGCTCCTGCCTGCCCATAATCGATTCAATCGAAGGGTGTTTATAACCTGAGGAATCTCTGAACTGTTTCACTCATAAATTTATAGACAACCACGATATATAGTTCAACATAAGACTTCTAGTGGTGATAATCACTACTAGAAGTCTTATGTTGTATCAATAGATTGAAAAACGTGATATTGAAGGTTTCATGGGTGTCAAGAGATTTTTCGGTTTTGCAAATTGTCTGATCAATCTTCATACTAAGTAGATCAGGGATTTTAATGTGAACTATATTTTATTTTAAATCTGGATTGGTTATCTTTCTCCATAAGGAATCTAGGTGAATTTGTATTTACAAATATAGTTGAGTTTCAATAGACCTCTTGCATAATTCAACTAACGATATGGTAGAGGACTTAAAATTCGAGTCAGATCGCGACATTTTTTCCGTAAGTAGCACATCATGAAACGAATATTGCAAGAGGTCTAATATCATCGCCTAGTAATTAATAAACCTTGATTAATTACTTTAATGATCTGAAATAGATTGTGAGGATGATACTCCAGGTTGATCCTCATTTCAGTTCTGTCTTTTTTAATAAAAAAACTAAATTCTTCTTTTGCTCTAAACCTCTTGAATGAAAATGGCTTAACCCTAGTTTAGATTAAGCCTATTTTTGAGGTTTTTACTATAGAAGGATCAGGTTTTAGCTGAGGTAATAATAAGAGATTTATCTTGTTTTGAACTCATATTTATTTTATATATTTCAAGATATGATTCATTCAAAACCGTATTTTTGCTGAGGCGAATATAAAAACAGATGGATAGATTAAAGATATAGTAGTTGCAAAATCCCGTTTATGGATTAAGGCTTTTTTGAAAGACTCTTCTAAGAACAGATAGATGAACTGAAATGATTATATTCAGTGTAATCTTATTGACTTTTATTGATTCTTTAGTGCCTTTCACTTATTTAGACTTGCACTAAAGTTGACTTGATGATCGAGTAGCTAAGCTAAGAATAAAGATTATTTATTTTACAAAGCTTTTTATTGAAAAATTGATATTTCGACGTATTTCGTTTACTCACTAGCCAGCAGTTTAAAGTGTACTTTCTCATGTCTCATTGTTACTTGAAAATATTATCAACTATTCCTAAGTCGAAGACTCAAAAAGGATTTACGTTGATTGAATTGTTGGTTGTTATTGTGATTATTGCTATTCTAGCAGGTGTAGCATTACCATCCCTTCTAAATCAGGCCAACAAAGCCCGGCAATCTGCTGCTAAAAGCCACATTGGTGCTGTCAACCGTGCCCAGCAAGCTTATCGCTTAGAAGAACGAACCTTTGCTGACGATATGGGGTTGCTTGGTATTGGTCTCCCTTTAACGACTGAAAAATATACTTATTCATTTGGTACTGTGAATTCAACAGTAGCTGAGTTTAGAGCTACTCCAACAGATCCTTTGCTGAGTGCTATTACGGGGTGTACTAATGCCAATATCGTTTTTGGAGGTTTAGCAACTACTAGCGTTACACTTGAGGAACAACCAGCACCAGGTGCTGGAACTATTGCTACTCCTCCTAGTTGCTAAGTCAACAAGAGATAGAGTTTTGATAGTGTCTTGAAGACAACAGTGTTAGATATGTCTTATCTGCTTTCTCTAACAAAATTGTTGACGCCAGTACTCGCACTTGTTTGTACTGGTGGTATTACTACATTACAACTGACTAAGATTACAGAGATTCAAGCTCAAACTGAAGTAACTAAACCTACAACAGTTTATCTATTAGAAGCAGAACAAGAAAAAGCGAATTTAGCTTTTATTAAAAATTTACCAAGCTTTGGTTTCGACAACCTTGTCGCAGATTGGACATTCTTGCGATTTCTTCAATATTTTGGAGAGAAAGATGCTCGCCAACAAATAGGCTATGCATTGACCCCTAAGTACTTTGAAATTTTTGTAGACCGCGACCCAAAATTCACACAGCCCTACAAGTTTATGTCTCCTGCAACTTCAATCTTTGCGGGACGGCCAGACCAGTCAGTGACTCTGACAGAAAAAGGCCTAAAATCACTCTCTCCAGAAATCTCTCCCGATGCATATTCACTTTGGGTCTCTAAAGCTTCAGATGAGTTATTGTTCTTGGGGGATAACCAAGCTGCTAGGAGTTCGTACCTGAAAGCTGCCCAGTGGGCTCGAGATAGTGCAGATCCTGAAGCCAAACGAATAGGAGCCATTGTTACCAAAACCGCTGAATTTCTTAAAGACAATCCTGATAGTAAGAATGCCCGAATTAGTGCATGGCTAATGGTATTAAATAGTGCTCCTGACGAGGAGACTCGCCAGCGCTCTATATCGGAAATACAAGCTCTAGGTGGTCAGGTCAGTGTTACCGAACAAAACATACTTAAGATTCAATTTCCTGAAGAAGACTAAGTGATAAATATTCAACTTGTTATCAGTGGTAAATTTGGTCTTCTGTGGTGATAACGATATTGTTGATAGTCATTTAGAATCTGATGATGATCAAAACAGAGTTTTTTGGGCAGTTGCCATGGCTCGAATAGTTCTAAAGTTTGGGCATCATCTGCGGCTTTGGGGTCACCAATTGCTGTGGCAATAAACACGATGCTGAGAGTATGCTGCCGCGAATCACGATCCGGGGATGAATATACATGAAACTGTTCCAGCAAATCGACCGATAAACAGGTTTCTTCTTGGGCTTCTCTGATGGCCGCTGACTCTACAGATTCTCCATAATCAACGAACCCCCCTGGCAGGGCCCAACCGTAGGGTGGGTTTTTGCGCTCGATTAAGACAATAGGACAATTTGGCCTATCCCACATTTCAATAATGATATCGACTGTAGGAATAGGATTACGATGGGGCACTCAATAACACCTTATTCTTTGCTTTACTGCAATAGCTTTTGATATGAGACACCTAGTTTCAATCATACTTTATGCTTCAAAAGCTTGAATAACTAGGTTGTTTCACACTAGGTAAAGACGTAATATCAGTCATCCACAAAGATATATCGGTAGAGATCTTCTGGTTTGGGATCAGGACTCTCTTCCGCAAATTGAACAGCTTCTTCAATTAGGGTTTGAATTTTTCTGTCAATGTCAAGTAACTCTTGCTCTTTAACAAGTTTTTGGTCGACTAAGTAAGACTTAAATTTCGTGATCGGGTCTCGGGCTAACCATTCTTCTTTCTCTGCTGCAGATCTGAGTTCATCTGGATCAGCTAGGGAGTGACCTCTAAAGCGGTAGGTCAATGCTTCGATTAAGGTTGGTCCCTCACCGGCTCTAGCCCTAGCAATTGCAGTTTGGGCGACTTCACGAACTGCCAATACATCCATGCCATCGACTTCAACCCCTTCCATGCCAAAGACTTTAGCTTTCTTGTAAATCTCGGTCTCTGAGCTAGCGCGTTCATGGGCCATGCCAATCGCCCATTTATTATTTTCCACCACAAACAAGATGGGTAATTTCCAGAGAGAGGCCATGTTTAGGCACTCAAAGAACTGGCCATTATTACTAGCTCCATCACCGAAGAAGCAGGCTGTGACGTGATCGGAAGCTGCATCGCCCATCGCTTCTCGACGATAGCGGCTTTGAAAGGCAACACCAGTGGCAACAGGGATCCCTTCTGCGACAAAGGCAAAGCCACCAATCAAGTTATGTTCTGAGGAGAATAGATGCATTGATCCTCCTCGGCCTTTGCTGCAACCGGTCTCTTTGCCGAATAGTTCGGCCATAACTTGCCGGGCTGGGACGCCTGCACTCAGGGCATGAACGTGATCTCGATAGGTGCTGCAAATAAAATCGTCTGGACGCATGGCCTTGGCAATGCCTGTAGAAACAGCCTCTTGACCGTTATACAGATGGACAAAGCCGAACATCTTGCCGCGGTAATACATCTCGGCACATTTATCTTCAAAAGCCCGTCCCAAAACCATATCCTCGTATAGGATAAGCCCTTCATCATGAGTAATCTTGATTGTAGGGGTGGGAAATTTGGGTAGAACTCTTTCTTGAACCATTGATGTATAGTGTCCTCAGTTGGGATGATGTTGCCAAGGCTTAATTAATTGAGCCACCTGTCAGGGTCTGGTATTAGGGAATGTTTAGATTTCAATAATCCAACATCATAACTGACAAGGAGTAGCTGATATTTGTCAACCTTCTTGTTAAGCTGCTATGAATGTACGTTACTGAACCTCTATAGAGTATACGTTTACAAGCAGCAGGTTATGATATTTTCAAGTGCTTTGCTGTCTTGTATTTTCGTCACTCATCTGTTGTTCACTTCCGGTAAATGGCTCACAAGGATACTGAATTGTGCGTATTCCTTTAGACTTATATCAAATATTGGGTGTGCCAATTCAAGCGACACCAGAGCAGATTGAACAGGCATTTGCCGATCGTTGTCAGCAGCTCCCCCGTCAAGAGTACTCTAAAACAGCAATTGCAGCCCGCACACAGCTATTGCAAGATGCCCATGCTGTACTCTCTGATTCCAACGCACGCACTGCCTATGACCAGTCTATTTTAGCGGAATCTGCCCCTCCGGATATAGGGAGTATGGAACTGCAAGAATCTCAGTTGGTTGGTGCTTTATTGCTTTTGCAGGAGCAAAGTGATTATGAGCGAATCGCTCAATTAGGAGCCGAATATCTAAAGCGTTCAATTGATCTCAATCGCTTGCCGTCTGCGAATAATGGGTCTGATGAAGATGTCATCTTAGCGATGGCGTTAGCGAATTTAGAAGCGGGACGAGAATGTTGGCAGCAAAAGCAGTTTGAAAAGGCTTCAGACGTTTTGCAGTCTGGTTTGAAGTTGCTAACACAAGAGCAGTTGTTTCCTGCAGTACAGCGAGAAATTGAGCTGGATTTATACAAGCTTCGCCCCTATCGTATTTTGGGATTACTGGCTGAGCCTGAAGAGAATCTAACCAAACGTCAGCAAGGCTTTTCTCTTCTTCAAATTATGTTAGATGAACGAGGGGGGATCGACGGGCCGCAAGATGATTTATCGGGATTGAGTGTTGACGATTTTCTGCGATTTATTCAGCAATTACGGTGTCATTTAACGGTACAAGAACAGCAAGATCTCTTTATAAAAGAGAGTGAACGCCCGTCTGCGGTGGCGAGTTACTTATTGGTTTATGCATTGGTTGCTAAGGGCTGTTCCCAGGGGAAGCCAGAGTTTATTCAACAGGCAAAATCGGCGTTGACGGAGTTGGCTGATCGGCAGGATATTCAAGTCGAAAAGTCAATGTGCTATTTGTTGTTAGGCCAGCCGGGGGCTGCGATTCAGACACTTCCCTTGAGTCGGGACCAAGAGTCATTAGAGTTTATTCATCAGTACTCTGAAGGGGCTGAAGATTTAGTTCCAGGCTTGTTCTTATATACAGAACGTTGGTTACAGCAGGAAGTGTATCCCTATTTCAGGGATCTTAATGATACCCAATTGTCTTTGCAGAACTATTTCAATGATGAACATATTCAGGCGTATCTCAATGGATTAGCACCGGAGCCTGTGTCGCCTCGGATGCCAGCTTCAACAACATCTACAGATTTACCGTTATTAGCCAAGCAGGGAAGTGAAACCCTAGGCTCTGCTCGAGAAGGACGTCTTCCTTCCCAGGCTGCCCATCGTCAAGAGTCAAAACGTCAAAGACCCCCAGGAAAACCGCCAGTATCGGCGAAAAAGGTTACGCCTTTAACTCCGGTGAAGGGACTAGATAGTCCTCGAAAACGATCTTCCATGCCAGCCGCGACTGCCCCTGCACCTAAGGCTGAGTCTTTGCAGACGAATGATGCTGGTCGAGGAAATCAAGGTGCTTCCAAAACTCGACGTTCGCGATCGCAACTGCAATACCGTCGATGGTTCTTTGCAGCGGGAGCTGTCGCACTGGTTTTATTCGCCTTATTTGGTCTTATCAGTCAGTGCTCTCGCCCAGAAGATCCAGTCCCAGGTGCAGAGAATCCAGCTTCTGAACCGGCCAGCCCTGACCCCATTCCTTCTCCTGCAAGCCCCAGTGTTAGCCCGACTGCTAGTCCGCCAGTGGCTAGCCCCACACCTGCTCCTGCGACAGCTACTAGCGAAGAAATCACGACAACGAGTGCTCGGCAAATTATTCAGTCTTGGCAATCGGCAAAAGCTGAGGCAATGGGCAAAGATCACCAAATTGCGTCTCTGGATAAAATTTTGGCGGAGCCCAGCTTGTCTGAATGGAAGGCTGGTGCTCAGTCGGATCAACTGAATCAGATTCACTTGGAATATACCTTTGATGATCTGAAAATTAATGCGATTAAGCAGCAAAGCCCTACTGAAGCTACGGTTGAGGCAACGGTGACCGAGACGGCGAAGGTCTTCGAAGGTGGACAACAGACAACGGATGCCTATACGGGAGATACTTATCGTGTCCGCTATCAGCTTGTTCGAGAACAAGATCAGTGGAAGATCAAGCAAATGCAGGTACTGAACTAACCATTACAAGTTTGCTCGGATAGTAGTAGAGGGGTGACCTCAATGATGAAGTTGAGTGAGCTGATGGAGCGGCTTGCTGTCACGCCTGTCGCCATGAGCTGTCCCCTAACGGATCCCACCCTAGAAGGATGTGCAGCGCTGGATCGGGCTTACCCTGGAACCCTTAGTTTTGTAGAAGGCTCACAACGGGGTCACCTGATGCAAAACACTCAAGCGAGTGCCTTGATATTGCCTCCTGATGTTGAATTACAAGCTCTGGCGACGTCTAGGAGGATTGCTTGGTTTGCGATAGAACATCCACGATATTGGTTTGCCCGAGCCCTGAACTGCTTTTATCAACCGTGGCGATTACCGCCGGTCTGCCATGCTACTGCTGTCATTGACACGACGGCTGAAGTAGGAGAAGGCGTTGGGGTTGGAGCTCATGTGGTGATCCATGCAGATGTCCATTTAGGAAATGAAGTACAAATTTTTCCCAATGTAGTGATTTATCCAGGGGTGGTAGTGGGGGATCGCACTGTTCTCCATGCCAACTGTGTGATTCATGAACGCACGATTATTGGGGCTGATTGTGTCATTCATAGTGGGGCGGTGATTGGAGCGGAGGGGTTTGGGTTTGTCCCTGTTGTAGATCAAGCACATCGTTGGTATCCAATGCCCCAATCGGGGCAGACGATCCTCGAGGATCAGGTCGTGGTGGGCTGCAATACAACCATTGATCGGCCAGCTGTTGGTGAGACTCGTATAGGCGCGGGGACGAAGATCGATAATCTCGTCCAGATTGGCCATGGTAGTCAGATTGGAGCGGATAGCCTAATTTGTGCTCAGGTGGGTTTGGCGGGGGCAACAAAATTAGAGCAGCAGGTGATTTTGGCGGGACAAGTGGGTATTTCAGGGCAAGTCACTTTGGGAGCGCGAACGACGGTTGCTGCTCAAAGTGGCGTTCACCAATCTTTGAACCCAGATTCTAAGGTAGCGGGCTATCCAGCCATTAATCATCGACTGTGGCTGCGGGCTATGGCGATGGTTAAACGGTTACCCGAACTGGTCCAGCGAGTAAAGGCCCTAGAACAGAAAATTGCTGAACTGTTAGGGTCTGATGAGTCTGAAATTAGCTGAGATGTTAGGGACCTACGGTTAATTCTGGGGGGAAGGCTGCCTGCAAGGTAGAATAAGAGGGCAAAATGCATAGGACTTCGTCCTTGAGGCTGTATGCCAGCCTGTTCTAAACTCCTTGGACTTGACTAAATATCCAATTTCTATGGTTGTTAATTTAATCCTCTTATTGGGACTGTTGGGTGGCTATCTGCTGGTGATGCCCGCTATTACCTATTTCTATCTCCAAAAGCGCTGGTATGTTGCTAGTTCTTTAGAGCGTGGGTTTATGTACTTTCTAGTGTTCTTTTTCTTCCCCAGCTTGCTCCTGCTTAGCCCTTTTTTGAATTTCCGTCCCCAACCTCGCAAAATTTGAGCCCATGCGCCGAATAGATGCGATCGCAATTGGTCTCGGTGTATTTTTGGCCGGGGGACTGATCTACGTAGGGCTAAGATATGCCGGTATTGAACCCCAAAGTGCAGGGGTCTGGAGCCAAGTTATTTTCGCTGCCGGACTCTTGGGCTGGGTGGCGTCCTACTTCCTGCGGGTAGTGACGGGCAATATGACCTATAACCAACAGCGGGAGGACTATGAAAATGCCCTGCTGGAAAAGCGCCTGCAAGAAATGACTCCGGAAGAACTCGAAGCCTTACAAGCTTCTATTGACGATGAGACTGAATAGTCATGACCTCTGTTTCTGATTGTTTTGCCCAATTGCGTGATCGCGGCCAGTGCGCCTTAATTCCCTTCTTAACGGCTGGAGATCCAGATTTAGCAACCACTGCCAGTGCACTACGCCAACTGGATGCGAGTGGGGCAGATTTGATCGAATTAGGGGTTCCCTATTCTGATCCCCTGGCAGATGGTCCCGTAATCCAGGCTGCAGCAACTCGAGCCTTACAGCGGGGGACCCGGCTCGATCAGGTCTTAGAGATGGTGACAGAGCTTTCCCCCGAAATTCGAGCCCCTATTATTTTATTTACCTACTACAACCCTATCTATCATCGCGGTGTTGCAGAGTTTCTGCAGCAGATTGCGAAAGCAGGTGTGCGAGGGTTAGTGGTACCGGATCTTCCCTTGGAAGAGTCGGAGAACCTCTTGCAGCAAGCGGCTGACTTGGGAATTGAAGTGACATTGCTGGTTGCACCGACTAGCTCTAAAGAACGGATTGAGAAAATTGCCTTGCGATCGCAAGGCTTTATCTACCTCGTGAGCACCACTGGGGTCACGGGGATGCGCACCAAGGTGGAAAACCGCGTCCAAGATTTAATTGCTGATTTACGACAAGTCACAGATAAACCCATCGGCGTTGGTTTTGGCATCTCTCGAACCGAACATGCTCGCCAAGTCATGGATTGGGGCGCGGATGCAGCGATTGTGGGGAGTGCATTTGTGAATCGGTTGAGTGAAGGCAGTCCCAGCCAGGGTTTATCTGCAATTAGTACGTTTTGTCGATCCCTTAAATCCTCGCTGCTATTAGACGCCTAATTCTCCAATGAGATTGCATCGTGCTTGAGGTGTAAATTTTGAGATTGGATGCCACAGGTAGCCCGTGCAAGTCACCAGGTTTTAGCTATGGGTAAGCTGAATCTAGGGAGTTCTGGATCTTCCGCTGACCTGGTGATTTCCAAGGATCTTAGGCTCTTGGTGGGGCGATAGATAGCACCGTTCTCTGCCCAGAGCAGATTGAATAGTGTACGCAACCCATCTGTCGATATTCCCTAAAAGCCTGATTTGATGCTTCTCGATCCTGATGGATGTAGGAAGCCGATGATGCGATTTGAACGCACGGCCGCTCGAT
The DNA here is from genome assembly GCF_000018105.1 of Acaryochloris marina MBIC11017. Taxonomy (GTDB): domain Bacteria; phylum Cyanobacteriota; class Cyanobacteriia; order Thermosynechococcales; family Thermosynechococcaceae; genus Acaryochloris; species Acaryochloris marina. The sequence goes on along the minus strand of NC_009925.1, from coordinate 1,324,454 downwards.
TACGAATCGAGTCAAGCGAATTCTCTTATCCCTTTTAGGTAAGTGCTTTCGGGTTATCTCAATCCTTATCTCAATAAGTTTTATCTCAATCCTTATCTCAATCAGTTGTTGGCTGGGGCGATGGCTTTCGGCATCAAGAAAGCAGGCTGAGAGCCCTGCTTCAGTTGATGATAATGTGATGGGGCTATTTTGCTGCCTGTACAGGTGATAACTATGCCTGACCTACTCTGACTATGACTCACCTTGGAAGGAGGCTCTAGAGCGCTATTTTCCGCAGGCTTTGGAATTCCTTTTCCCTCTAATCCATACAGAGATTGATTGGGAGCGGGGTTGGGAATTTCTAGACAAGGAATTACAGCAAGTTGTTAGGGATGCTGAACTGGGCAGACGGTTAGTTGATAAGTTGGTCAAGGTTTGGCGACGGGATGGAAGTGAGACCTGGGTACTGCTGCATTTGGAAGTTCAGGGATCCTATGAGGCTAACTTCGCAGAGCGAATGTTTGTGTATCACTATCGGCTTCGGGATCGCTATAATCTCCCCGTCGTTACCCTTGCGATTTTGGCAGACAAGCGAGTGAGCTGGCGACCTGCAGGATATAGCAAGTCTCTTTTTGGGGATGTCGGGTAAGTCTTGACTTTCCAATAGTGAAGCTTCTGGATTATGAATCCCAGTTATCTGAATTGGAGCAGAGTTCCAATCCTTTTTCAGTGATCGTAGTGGCCCATCTACAGGCTCAAGCCACAGATGAGGATATGGAGGACCGCCTAAAGTGGAAATTGAAGATAGTGAAAGGATTGTATGAACGAGGCTATGATCGAGAAGACATTCTTGAACTCTTTCGGTTTATTGATTGGGTGATGACTCTACCAGCAGCGCTGGAGAATCAATTTGACGATGAGTTGAGTGCTTTTGAAGAGGAAAGAGAAATGCCGTATGTCACTAGTGTTGAACGGCGAGCAGCATTAAGAACCAAGCAATCTAGCATTATTGATGCTTTGGAGGTTCGCTTTGGGCCAGTGCCCGACGAAATCACTGATCAAGTTGCCCAACTGCATGATGCAGAACAACTGCAAGCACTCTTCAAAGATGCGATCTTAGTTGAGTCAGTCGATGCCTTTCAGAAATTACTCGATGAAAATGTATCGGCCCGATGATAAGCCAGTTGCATAGCAGGTAACTGTACTAACGAGTCTTGGCCTTTTCATCATCCACAATAAACTCAATTAAGTCGGTAGGTGTGATATCCACTCGCGACAAGCGCCTTAAGCTCATGCATAAAGAATTTAAGGTGTGACCATCAATGCGAGGTAATGAGTCAGCTTTCCTGAGATTACTGATCGAGTTGGTACTCATTCCCATTTCCTCGGCTAGATCAACGCCCTTTATCCGATATCTAGCCATCACTTCTCTGAGATGCCACTTGATCAAAGTTTTACCTATAGAAATCTGCTCTAAAGTGTAATTCTACAGCCATCAGGGTTTTTAATAGCACTCCAAGTATTCAAAAACCATCTTATAAGGGTAAAAATACAATTTTAAGTTGTTGATTTATACAAGCTAAAGTTGTATAATGTATTTATAAATAGCAGGAGAGCGCCCCCAGCCTAGACAACTGAAACGCTCTCCACTCACCAAAGATGAGGTACATCTATGATACTGACATTGCCAGAAAACGAGGAACGAGACTTAGAACTGCAAGTTCGCCATCAGACACCTGATGACGCTCAGCCCTCTGCCCAACTCTATGAAGAAACCCACGATGGTCAACGCTGTCATGGTGTAGACCCAGATCAAGACTGCGATTGGGTCTACACCGATTCGGATTACGACGAATTCTAGAGCAAAGGGGGAGGGTAACCTCTCCCCTTTGCCAGCCATCACTACAAAAGATTGGAGAAAGATGAACAATGGCAAAAGTTGTAACCCCGTTGCTCTGTCGGGTTGAGGCCATCGGTAAACCGAGAGAATCCAGCTATGAGGTGGGCACGTATTACTATCCCACCCTGTTTATGGATCTCTCCCAACCAGATGGGTCGGATGCCGCCAAGATTTGGAAGAACCTTTCAGGGGATGAAGTTAGCCAGCTGATGAGAGGAGACCAGGTGAAGCTAGTGCCAGCGGGTATGGATCGCAATGGCAAACCCAAACACAACATTATGTTGGTGAATGATACTCAAGCTAACAGCGATGAGCCAGGTCTACTTGAACAAAACACCAAACAAGCCATTGCCACCTATGTGCAAGAGATGAGTAAGCTCTACCGCTATTGCTGGGGGCAAGCAGCCAACCAGCTAGGGGGAATGGCAACAGAAGAAGAATCCGTGAGATGTGCTGCCAGTAGTTTGTTTATTGCGGCCAAGCAGAAATTTAGCATCTAGTAACAACAGCGGGAGGTCAAGACACTGTGCAAACCATTGCCGTCACTGGCCCCCGCCAACTGACCGCTCATCAGCGGACCAAGGCTTTGAGTGACTTACAGAGATTGAAGATTTATCCAAACTGGCTAGTTGGGGATGCTTCTGGTTTAGATAAACTGGCTCGATCTATAGGTCAAACCCATCATCTGAATTTACAGATCTATGAGAAACGATCTGAGTTACCCCACCGCGCCCAGGGGGTAGAACGCAGCACTCGCATGATTAAGGCACTCGCAACAGCAGTGGGTACACTCCACGCTTGGCCGAACAAGCCTGCCCCACACCAGTTGATACCGAGTCGAAGTTGGCCCACAGGAGCTGCTGGATCAGGAACTTGGGGGACAATTGCCCTAGCGGTTGGTCTGGGAATCCCAGTAAAACTGCACCCACTGGCAGAGATCGATATCCCATCATGGTTACAGAGTGAGCAGCTGACACTGCTTTAGATGTGAAATCATTGATACACAACCCAAATCCCGTAAACCCTTACCCTCTCGCTCTTCTCCCACTTTCCCTCTTAACTCAGCGAATGGAGCGCCCTAGGGTGAGCATAGCGGAGCGATTGCAATGAGCGGAGCTAGAATTGCCCGTCGGCGCGGAATGAGCGCCAGTGTAGTTTCTCGATAGGCTGTGCTTCCCACCGAGGCACGGGTGGAACGGAGTGACAGCGGTGCCCTTAATGTTGGCAACATCGGTGAAGCGGCTGCAGTGAAACGGAAGCGGCTGAACACCAGACCCTTTCTTGCTTCTTCAGGATACCAGCCAATAAAAAAAGGGCCGAGGCCCAAAGGTCCCGACCCAAACCGAACTAAGCCACCCGGCAAGCACTGGGAAATGCATTGGATAACTCCAGCAACACCGACCGCTGAGCCTGAAACCGAATGACGCACAACTGGGCACCAGAAGACACCACAGAGACCCGAGACGCCCCCATGGCCTGGAGCTTAGCCACCGCCGGATCGACAGAGGCCACAGGAACCCCCGCTAACTCGGCCCAGCCCGACCCGGACAACCGCAAGAAGCAGCAAGACCAAGCCCCAGAAGGCATGGCTGAAGGCAACTGGACGGAAGGCGTGGGAGAACGAAGCAAAGTCAGCATGGTAACCCCTATAAAAACGAATAGAAACAACTGAAGAAGCATGGCGAATAACCAGCAACAACGCTCTTTGGAAACCACATGTTGCCCGGCGTTGCCACCCTGGTTGGGTCGGGGGTATGGGGTGCTCCCCAAGGAAAAAGTGCAGTGCACAACCATATCAGCCCCCAACCGCTTGCGAGGACACGGACTAAACGCAGCGGAGCCTGATACTGGTTTGCGATCGCAGACTCACTACCTAGCGAAGCGAAGAGCAGGAGTACCAGAGGGGTTGCAAGAAAGCCGCTGTGTGGTACCTTTATCGGCGCTGTTGTTGGTAGCCGCGCGAAGCGCACTGCTGGAGCAAGCCCCCGAGGGGCAGACTGGCGAGGGGGTAACGAGGGTAGCAACCGCCACTCATCTGATGAGCAGGGAGACGATTAGGAGACGATATCAATAGCCCAAGCCATTAACAGGGGTTGGAGAAACTGTATCTGGCTGCAGAAGCTGCGATCGCAAATAACGAAGCCCTCGCTATGTTGGCTCGACTTAATTAAGATACCTCTGGAGTCTTTCAACGAATGGCTACGGGACATCCCGAATGGCAAGTCTTAGTCAACGCTTTAGACCAATCTGATGGGTACAGCTACACTCTCTCTTATGCCAGAGCCAAGCTCAATATCATAGAAGGCGACAATCAGCAGCGAAAGTGGGGCCTATTATTTACAGCTGCACGCAAAGCCATTGCGAACAATCAAACCCAAGAGATGCTGACCCAATTACGAAAAGATGCTTTGGGCTGCTCTAAAAAACTCATGATAGGGCATACAGAATGGCAGCAGTTGATTGAGGGGTTGTGCTGAGATACGTCTATTTTCTCCCACAGGATCGCTGTAAGTTAGTACTGACAAGACTTTTAGGATTAATTTTTCTCACTTATAGAGTCTAATACTCAATAAGGACCAGCGGGAGCATTTGAGCAGTAAGTTACGGTTTCGGCTCAACCCTTTTCTTCAAATGACTGGAGCGATATCTCAGCTTCAGTCGAGTTAGGCCGTATTCCATGAAAATGCGCTGTCGGGTGCTCTTATTGCTTAGAGGCAGAGCTGCTCGACAACGCAAAGGGGGAATTGGTATTGATCTTCTCAACTTAACGCTCGAATCCACTTCATTTGAGTATCAGAATGCCCGTAGTACTTCAGGTCGGATTCAAAGAAATTGGCTTTTTCCAGGATGGATTTTAAGTGCGAGAAGCACTCGAAGCTATACTCACCGTGATAGCGGCCCATGCCACTGTTGCCGACCCCTCCAAAGGGAAGGTTGGAGTTGGTGATTTGCATCACTGCGTCATTGATGGCACCGCTACCGAAGGGAATCTCACTCAGGAAACGCTGCTTGGTGGTCTTGTCGTTGGAGAATAGGTATCCAGCCAGTGGCTTCTCGAAACTTTTGATGATTTCAAAGGCCTCGTCGAGTGTCTCATACTCAAGAACGGCAATAATAGGTCCGAATACTTCATCCTGCATGACGGCATCGTCGACAGATACGTTATGCATCACCGTTGGCTGAATGATACGTTCTTCCCGATTCGTTTCGCCGCCGTAGTAGACCTTATCAGGGTCAATGAGTGCGGCAACCCGGTCGAAGTTTCGCGCATTGATGATGCGGACGAAGTTCTTATTCTCCACTGAATAGTTATGCTTCTTGATTTCATGCACCATTCGCTCAAGAACTCTATCTTTGATGCTCTTGTGAACCAGAACGTAATCTGGGGCAAGACAGAGTTGTCCAGAGTTAACGAACTTTGACCAAATGAGGCGTTTGACGCCAACATCCACTGCGGCATCCTCTGCGAAGAGAGCCGGGTTCTTGCCACCTAACTCCAATGTGACGTTGGTTAGATGTGGGGCCGCTGCCTGATTGACGATTCTGCCAACTTGGGGGCTGCCGGTGAAGAAAATCTTGTCAAAGCGTTGATTCAGTAATGCCGTCGTTTCTGGGATAGCACCTTCGACCACCCTTAAGTAGTTAGGGTCAAAGTTCTCATTAATTAGCTTCGCCATTACTCGGCTAGTTTCTGCTGGCAGCTCACTGGGTTTGAGAATCGTTGTGTTTCCTGCAACCATAGACCCAATAACGGGAACCAGAGAAAGGTTGTAAGGAAAGTTCCAGGCCCCTATCACTAGGGTGACGCCCAGTGGCTCTGGCACAATGTAGCTCTTGCCGGGTTGATTTAAAAGGTTAGTTGAAACCTTTCGAGGCTTAACCCACTTCCTGACGTTTTTGATGGCTATCTCCAGCTCCTCGAAGAGAGGAAAGATTTCAGTCAATTGAGTATGATACTTTGACTTGCCGAAGTCCTTATCAATGGCCGCGTAGAGTTCGTCTTCATAGCGATGAATGAGATCCCGGAACTTCTCTAGCTGTTCAATACGAAACTCAACTGGAAGCGTGGCATTACTCCGAAAATACTGGCGTTGGTTTTTAACTAGCTCTTGGATTTCTTGTTCAGTAATGGCAACTTCGGCTTCGGGATTCATAGTTTTTTCCTTCAGAACAGCTTGACGTTGAGGTACAAAACGATTCGGCACTTCATGACGATTCTCAGGGGTAACAACTGGGGTATTCATGTTGAGATCTCTCCATAATGGATAAGTGTTAAAGGATGCCTGCCGTCAGTTAAATAGTGATGGAGGCAAGCTGTTGTGTTATAGGACTTTCGGCTTTAACTCCTTCTGAGATTGAAGCGAGAATTTCTTTACACTGTGCTCGGTTCATCAGCCTTGGCACGGCATAGAATGACTTAGCTTCTAGGAGCGCCTTGCTGGTAATCGCGTCGAAGTGCTTCGCCTCAAGTTCTTTGAACCCGCTAGGAATATTCAGTTGCTGACCTAAAGCATCGACTCGGGCGATAAATCTGTCGGCCAGTTGCTCATCAGAGCCAGCACTTGTGCCACTCAGCATGCGCTCCAGATTGGCAAAGCGGTCTGCGCAAACTGTTTTGTTGAATCGCAAGATTTTTGGCAGAATGACGGCATTGGTCAGTCCGTGCGGCGTGTTGTAGTGAGCACTGATCTGATGCGAAATCGCGTGCACATAGCCAAGGCCCGACTTATTAAACGAGTAACCAGCGAGGAAGGAGGCAAGGGCGACCAATTGGCGAGCTTCAGGGTTATTTTCGTCTTCATAGACAACAGGTAGATACTCAAGTAGCAGTTTGATCGCCAGCTTGGCATCTCGTTCAGCGTCACTGAATCGATTGACGGAAGAGTAGGACTCAATTGCATGGGTTAAAGCATCCATCCCGGTTGCTGCCGTAATATGTGGTGGCAACGACTTCAGCATGTTCGCGTCGAGGGCAGCAGCAGATGGAATCAGCTTTGGATCAACAACAAACTTCTTCTGGTGAGTTGTAGTCTCGGAGATGACGGCTGAATTGGTCACTTCTGAGCCAGTACCAGACGTTGTTGGAACCGTGTAGAAGGGCAGAGTTGGCTTCTTGACTTTTAGTAAGCCCACGACTTGTTCAACACCGACTTCGTTGGAGTAGCAAGCGGCAATCACTTTGGCTGCGTCAATGGTAGAACCACCTCCTACAGCAAAGACACTGTCACAGTCGTTCTTTTGGCAGGCTCGTATGCCCTCTTCTATCACCTCATAGGTGGGATTCGGAATAATGCCATCGAAGATGGTGACTTCGCAGCCTTCATTCTTGAAGTACTCAAGCACCTCATCGAGAAGTCCCAGTTGCAGTAAAAATTTCTCAGTCACAAGCAAGGGGCGTTTGCTCCCAGATGCCTGGGCTAGGGATGCTAGCTGGATGGTCGAATTGGCACCAGTGAATAGGAGCGGCTTCTCTGAAGGAAATAGCACAGTGAACATTTTGAGTGAAAGGTTGGTGAGTCGTTTCAACATGGTTCAAGTCCTTACGTGGTGATGAAGGTTGCTTTGCACACTTGGCGGGTTTAGCTGGGCTTTCTCTTTCCCGGACCACCTTTGTTTTTATTACACTGTACAGTGTAGTGTAGCTAAATTTTATTGTCAACATCATTGATGATGTTTAAATATGTATTCTGCTTGAAAGCTATAATGGGAGAGATTTTGACCGCCTCTAATTTTTTAAGATGCACTACACTGTATAGTGTAAATAAGCCGCTTTAGAGTTTAGAAATAGGGGCCACAAAAATGATTGTTAGCCAAAAAACAGAAGCTCGGCGAAAGAGTCCGAAGCGAGTAGCCGTTATCGAGGCTGCAACCGAAGAATTTTGGTCACATGGATTTTCGGGAACGAGTATGGACCGAATTGCTAAGGTGGCAAATGTATCGAAACGAACGGTCTATGATCACTTCCCTAGCAAAGACGACCTCTTCCAGGCAATTATCGATGAGATATTGGAGCGAGTGGGAGAGATGCCATCCCACGAGTATTCTGCAGAGAAGCCTTTGGATGAACAGTTGCTTGCAATTGGGAAAACGTTTGCTATGACCATCACTGGCAGGGACTTCATGAAACTGTCGCGGGTGGTGATTTCTCGATTCATTCAGGCCCCTGAGTGGGCACACAATACCCTTAAGGCACATGCCCGGCTGAGGCAGGACATGATTACTTTCTTTAAGGCAGGGACTAAGGATGGCCGCTTAAAGATTAGCAACCCAGAGAAGGCTGCCGCTCAGTTCTGTGGGTTGATTAAGGAAATCGCATTCTGGCCAGAGTTGATGGCAGGACAGAAGCCTATCTCAGCACGGGAACGGAATTTGGCTGTCAAGGCTGCCGTGGAAATGTTTTTGGACCATTACCAGACATCCTAAATGTCCAGGAACTCATAAGTTGTGTTGAACCTACGCGAACAAGCGAGGGGACTCGAACAGAAAGTTGGAGTTTTTGAGATAGAGTCTCCCCTCATTCGCGAGCAATTCTGGCCGTTACCCAGTTGGACTATCAAGTAATCGCTGTCCAGCCACCTTCGCAGTGCCATCTCCATTAACGTAGGTATAAAGAGTTACGGTCGTCATCCCACGCTTCTGAGCGATCTCCTTGGCACACGTCCTTGGGTCACTCATGGCACGCATCGCCATCAGTAGGGTAGAAACATCCATTATGCTGGGTCGTCCTCCCAGCCGCCCTCTGGCTCGTGCTGCCTTTAACCCCGTTGGAAACCTCAAGCTTTTGTCCTGTACCAGTGCTTTCGGGTAGTTACTCCAGCTTCCATTCGCCGCTTTGACCAAGACCGAATTGCCTGCTTTTACCTCACGCGCATTCACCACCAATCTTATTTGACCAGTCTGGCGCGGTGGCGTTTGAAGACAATGGTACCGTCGTCTGAACGCACTAATTGCCAGTTTTGATGGATCACGTCGTCATACTGTGTTCCGTCATAGGTACGGGCGCGCCATCTTATATCCATCGATACAGTCCAACTGGAACTCTGATCTCCTAAGACCTTTAGGTTGGATATTTCATGGCTATTCCATTGAATATTGTCGATGACACTCTGATACCAGCGGGCAAAATCAGCTTCAGATCTGATAGGAAAATTGGGAAAGGCCATGTCAACGTTGTCCCCCAGATGCGGAACAAGCCGCTCAATCGGTACTTGATGATCGAAATTGGCAAACCACTGATAAGCGAAAGCTTTAATGTCGTTGGGGCTCAACTCGCTGCGTGCCTTGAAATCATAAATGTTGATTTGACTAACCTTGAACAGTTCGGCCAGTTCCTGTTTGTTTCCCTCTAACGCTTTCTGCTCGGTGGTCAGGGCGTCAAGGTTGTGCATATCTGGTCTCGTACCGGCTTCCAGCAGCAGTTTGGTCGCGAACAGATTGTTTGCCCAGACAGCGTCGAATAACGGTGAATAGCCATTTCGGGTGCCGACAGCGTTGACATCAAATCCTTTTTCTATCAGCAGCTTGACGATCCTGGTATTGTCTTGAAACTGTGCCCCATGCTTTGAGGTGCCGCCGAAAGAATCGCGAGAGTCAACATTCACTCCCTCATTAAGAACTTGTGTAAGCTGCTGCAAATTCCCCGAGTGCGCTGCTTCATGAGGAGACGCAGCATACAGTGTCGTCAAAAAAACGACCAGTAGCGCAACGCGTAATTTTCTGGCCCACCCAAGAAAATTGTTTCTATCCAACATCGTTGTGCTCCCTTGCAGATACTTATTTCCATGAATCTATCAGCAGCGCTGAGTAGCCAAAATGTTTGTGTGAATCAGGTAGTATTCTCTACTTCTCCTTCATGAAGATCCAGAATTATTGACGTGGCGTCTCAATGGCTCTGGTTTGGGCTAGGGTAGGTAATTCGAAATTACCTTCCTGATAAAAAACGACTAATTTAATGGCTGCAATCACCCAGCGACCGCCCTGAAGTGCCATCTGAAACTGGTAATGACCGGCCACCATCCAGACGTCGCTGTCAGGAGCATCATCGATGTAATGATAGGCACGGACATGGGTTTCTATGGCTGCAGCCTTGTCTTCCACTTCGACTTGAAAGGAGCCCAATAGATGTTGAGTCGCCTGAAAACCAGGGAGCAATCCTTGCCAGCGTTCCATCAATTTATCGGCAGGTATCGTTTCTGGTTCACCCCCTGTCAGCGAGGTGTAGTCTATGTCTACTGTGTCAGCAAACTCGTAACGAACGGCGGGCCAATCCAGTTGGTCAATTGCATGAATCATGCGAACGATTGGGGTGGTGATACTTGTTATGGTGTCCATGTTTAGTGTGTCGTGGATTAGGGATTTCGCTGACAGATATTCGGTTCCGCTTTGCTTGTTGGTTAATTTCTCTTCAACAAGACATTGTTGGGATTTCAAGCAGAGTGTGCAGATACTTCAGAGTGCTATACTCTAGGCGGCTAAGATATTAACTTTCTTAAAAGACTGAAACTTGAGTGATAGTAAGGTGGTGAGTTTCGCCTTATGCTCTCCATTACACTGGTCGATGCACTGTTGAATGGCCCCTTTGAAGGCGGGAAAATCAGCATAATACTTTGAATAGAGACATTCCTTGCGTACAAAACGCCAGAGTCGCTCAATCAAATTCAAATGGGGTGAATAGGAGGGCAGATAGACCAGCTCAATATCGACGATCTCGGCAAAGTCCGTTACAAGCTGACATTTCTGGTATCGCGCATTGTCTAAAATCACGCTGATGGGTATGACTGGGTCAAGTAGCGCCAGCTTGGCCAGTAACAGGCACATACTGTGAGAATTGATATAGGTGTGGTTGGTAACGCTGACTAGGTCTTTGGTGATAGCGTCGAGCGCGCCCAGGACATTGAAACGTTGGCGACCAGAAGGAGAAGGGATGAAGATCCGAGTGATGCACCAGACAAACCCTAGATAAGCACGGTGAACAAAGTGAGCAGCATCCACAAAAAAGACAAGACGCTCTTGGCGTTGAGCTTCCTCTAATAAGGGTTCAAGGCGAGTGTGTCGAAACTGCTCTTGCTCCTCAATTTTCTCGGGCAGACTCGACTTTCCCGGCACATACCCCACTTTTCGATAACGACAACCGATGCGTTTGAGGAAGGCTTTGATTTGGGTGGGACTGCGTTTGATGCCTGTTAATTGCTCAATGACCGCTTGAGCTTCTGCACTGGTGCGGGGAGGATGTTGCTCAAAGTAAGCTCTCACACTATCGCTATGAGCGTTGAGTAGACTCGGTTGACCTTTATATTCAAGGGTCTTCAGCCCTTCAATCCCTCCTTGTTGATACTGACGAAGAGTTTTGGCTAAAGTGGGGCGACTAATCTGACAAAGCTGGCAGATCTGGGTATGGGAAAGACCTTGACTCTTCAAGTAGAGCACTTCCATCCGTCGCTGCACCCGTGGGTGAGGGTGATGATAGCGTTCGTAATTGAGTTGTTGGATTTCCTCTGCGGTGAAATCAATTTTAATCATGGGAGTGGAGGATAGGTGCGGGGATACTCCCAGTGTGCCAAATCTCTCTACCACAATGTTAAGTCACAAGTCGTCCGCAGTATAATCAGCTTTAATGGGGATAAGCTTTGTCATCAACTGTTAAATAAGATTTGGGGCAACTTAATATTAATGACGCCATCATCGGTTGGCTGCCCAATACTTGATTTGGCAGATGCATTCCTATCGGCGGCAAAAAGGATCAAGCAGAAGGCGAAATATGCTACCAGCGGTCCGCGATAATCTCTCATCATTACACTCTCTCAATCCATAACAATTTATAGGAGTGGATAGGGTGACCATCACTATCAGCCCAATGACACGATTGGTTAATATCGCGAGTTGGCATTTCATAGTGAAGAGAACCTGTCGGCCTTATGATGATGCGACGAGTTGATCGAGAAGCCCAAAACCGTGAGCCGCCGTCACGGGATTAAAAATCTCGACATATTCGGTGATCTCACCCGCTTTGTTGAACTTGAAAGTTGAGTAATAATCGTTCTCGTACCAGCCAGCATTGTCCTTGAGTTTGATTCGGCCGGTGTAACGCACGAAGACCATATTGCCGCCCTCCATCGCGTAGAGCTCATGGATCGGGAAGGTCATTCCATCAAAATTCGGAAACGTTGGAGCCCAGTAGTCACGAATGCCATCGCGTCCTTGAGCACCTGTCGGAAAAACGTTGCAATGGTATGGACTAATATGAACGCCATCCTCAGCAAAGAATGTTGCGACTTGTTCAGGGTTCTCTGCTTCCAATGCTTTAAAGAAGCGCTGGACAGTAGCCTTATTTTGTTCTGCTTGGTTCATAAATGTTACTCTTCTGTTCGGATTAAGCAAAGGCAGGACCGGGGTCCATGAAGATCCGATAGTCTGCCACTTTGCCGTCGGCGCTTAACCGTAAGGTACTGGTAACAGGAAGTGCAAACTTGGCACCGCCAACCTTCGTATAGTGCGCTATGGCTTCAACGCTGACAACGAGACCTTTTTCCCATCGACCTAACCAACAACCTTGGATAGCGTGGGTGATTGAGGAGAACTGCTCCTCTGTTGCTCTAAAAGCCTTGACCAAATCATCGGCACCGACAGTGGGTTGCAGATTGGCCATCTGCAATCTGACATTGTCGGCAAGAAACGGACGAAGACCATCTGCATTCTGAGCATCAACCGCTGTGAAAAATCTCCTCGCAAATGCCTCGAGATCATCTTGGGTCATCAGAATAACCTCATTCTGGGGATGTACTTATTAGTGTCTATTTATCCTTGAAAGAACTCTGCCACAGCGTTAGAGGCGTCTGTAACAACATCCGCACGATCATAAAAATCAAATTGAGTGACATCATCGCCCAGCCAGAGTTTTTGCAGGGGAGCTTGGGTACGCTGCTCGTAAGCTTCTGCACCAGCGGGAAGTGCGATCGCAGGTGACCCCACCATCAGCGTCGGCTTAGATAGGTGATTGGCAGAGGCTTGAGCGTCATAGGTGAGCCAGGGCTTCCAGGTCAAAATACTGAACTTGTTGTCGTAAGCGGGGATTAGACCTCGATTTGTTTCGGTGTAGTAGGGGGCTTGATACATGGGGGCATTGTCATCTGTGGTACTAGCGGCAGTTAGGATAGTCAGATCTGCGTTTCCAGCTTCGCTAGCAGCAATCAATGAGGCCACCGTTTCAGGACCACCGTAAACGTCTGCTGCCATTTTGGGGTTATGAAGCCAAGGAGCCACTAGGGCCAGTTTTTTCATCTTGTCGTTGTCGGCAGCGACGGCTGCCATGTAGCCAGATGATGCACAAATGCCCAAACCATATAGATGCGACTGGTCCACGTCATTACACTCAGCGAGAAAATCCACTGCTGCATCAATATCAGCAGTCTTCGTGGCTGGATCTTCGACATAGCGAGGCTCCCCCCCAGACTCGCCCCAACCAGTGAAGTCAAATGCTAGGGCGGCCAATCCGCGGGCGGCTAGTTCTCTAGCGTAGGTTCCAGCCATTTGCTCTTTAACGGTTGTCCAGGCACCGGTAACAATCACAGCCGCTAAAAGGCCATTAATTTCTGCGGGTTTGTAAAGCGTTCCTTTCAGGGTGACACCCTTGGAGGGAAACGCAACAGATTCGGCATAAACGCCACTTATCCCAGGGGGATTTTGGAGGTTGATGATGGTTAGGGTCATAGTAAAAGCTTCAGTTTTGAGTTGACATAATCTTTGGATCAACCGCTGATTCACTCCGGGTTGGGGGTAATCCAGTTGAAGACAGAATGGGGATCGACACCCCCAAAGAGCCGACTAATCACGATTGCAGCCATGGCTTCAAGATGGCGAGCATAATGTAATTTGCCAAGTAGCATGGGCTGACATCCAACATCCTTAATCAGCCTTGAACCAATCGCCCCTGCTTCATCGGTGTCTGTACAATAGGGCACCACTAACTTTCGTCCATCAAAAAGCGGTGGCTCCATTTCCCAAACCTGAGCTTCGCAAAGATTAAATGCCTTAACAACCGTCGCACCATTCGCTGTTTCTTGAATTCTCTCAGCCATCGAATTCTGCTCATTCCCAACCAGCGTGAAGGTCTCAATCTCCACGGGATTGCTGCAATCAATCACGATCTTGCCCTGGAATGAGCCTGAACGAGCACCCGCTTGCTCCAATGTAGAGATCACCCCTTCATGGCGTATGGCAATCAGTAGGGTATTGCCATACGAGATCGCATCCTCGAATGTACCGAATGTCGCTTGATCTCCCAATTCATGGGCTAACGCCTTCGCCTTGTCCAGTGTTCTCCCAGCAATACAAATGTCGTGCCCTGCAGCAATCCATTTACTGGCAAGAGCCTTGGTCATTCGGCCTGCACCGAGTATCCCGACTTTCATCTTTAGTGCTCTCCTGAAGAAACGACCCTTTAAACATGAGTGATAGCGCTGTGGGAAGCAGCCAATCGGTCTTGAATCCTAAAACGAAATGACTTGGCGAGATCGCCAAAACTTACCTGTTTCCTGTTGAGGAGCCTCCGATGCCAACCAGATAGCGGTATCGGCTCCTTGCTCCGGTGAGCGTGGGGCAGATGATCCACCCATATCCGTGCGAACCCACCCAGGACATAGGGCATTCACGGCAATATTGTCTGCAGCCAGGGCTTGCGCCAACATAATTGTTGCTCCGTTCAAGGCGAGTTTAGATTGGCAATAGCTTGACACAGTCGCCGATAAATCTTCTAACGCCCCAAATCCACTTGAAACATTGATGATCCGGGCATTTGGTGCCTGTTTAAGCAGTGGTAAACAAGCTTGCGCCATACGAATCGCTCCAAAAGCATTCGTATTCATAGAGGTTTCTAGCAGTTCACGGGAAATGGTGAGAATGCTAACGCCGTTATCGGGATAAATACCCGCATTGTTAATGAGGACATCTAACTGACCTATGCGTTGTCCCAAGGTTGCAACAGCTTGATGTATTGCCTGATCATCAGTCACATCGAGCTGCATCGGGAGAATAGGTCCCGCTAATTCCTCTGCTGCTTGTGTTGCCTGTTGGAGGGAGCGGGCTGTAATCGTCACTGTATATCCTTTGGCGAGAAGGCCCTTTGCGATCTCAAAACCAATCCCGCGATTGCCCCCTGTTACCAATGCCTGTTTGTGGTGCTTAGGTTTCATGGCTATTGAGTCCTATGGGTAAACTGTAAATCCTGACTCAATCGTGTTCTCGCCATCCACCACACCTTTATACATATCCAAACCAATAAAGTTATGGGGAAATGGCAGATCAAAGGCACTCATTTGGTATAGACGCTCAATATGTTCGTCACTGAGTGTGAACTCCAGGGCACCCAAGTTATCCTCCAGGTGCGCCAGCTTACGGGCACCTATGATGGGAATGGGCCGACTCGGTTGCTGCAGGAGCCAATTGAGGGCCACCTGACTGGGAGAGCGACCTATTTCGGTGGAGATTTCTTTGACAATATCGACAATTTCTAAGCTACGCTCATTCAATTGACCGATATCTTGGGTGACGCCTTTGCGGCCAGACTCCTCTTTTTCAGTACTCGTATCTTGTAAATCTTCTCGGCTGTACTTGCCAGACAAGATCCCACCAGCTAAGGGCGACCAAGCTAAGGGTGTAATTCCATACTGTCGGGCCATCGGAAGCATGTCTGCTTCGGAGGTACGCTCCACCAAATTGTAGTGAACCTGGATGGCGGATACAGAGGTCCAACCTCGAAGTCTTGAGATGGCATGCCCTTCGGAGACAATCCACGAGGGTGTATCCGATAGCCCTATATGCAAGATCTTACCCTGACGCACCAAATCATCTAGCGCCCGCATCACCTCTTCAATGGCGTTGCGATAATCCCAAGCATGCAGCCAGTAAAGGTCAATGTAATCGGTGGCCAGACGCTTGAGGCTGCCTTCCACTGCCCGTACCAGACTGCGGCGATGATTCCCTCCTGCATTGGGGTTTGTGGAATCCATATTGAGAGAATATTTGGTAGCCAGGACAAAGCGATCACGCCGCCCCTGCAACAGCTCTCCTAAAAATTGCTCGCTGGTCCCATTGGTATAGGCATTGGCAGTATCAATGAAATTGCCACCCCGATTCGCATAGGTATCCAGAATTTGGCGACTAGTATCTAGATCCGCTCCCCATCCCCATTCAGTCCCAAAGGTCATCGTCCCTAGACAAAGGGGGGAGACCCGTAATCCAGAATGCCCCAACAAGCGATAGTGATTTAACGCAGTCAAAAACTGATGCATGGCATGCAAGCTCCCACACTTGAGTGACTAGCTCATTTTGACTACAGCTTAACGAGAGTCAGTATATAATTCAAATCAATATTATAGATATAGTCTATTCATGAAATGGATTTAAGAGGATTTGATCTTAATTTGCTCGTTGTACTCCACATTTTGTTGAAGGAGAGGAGTGTCTCGAAAACAGCAGAGCGACTTCAGTTGAGTCAACCAGCAGTAAGCGCAGCCCTCAACCGATTACGAACAGCGCTGAAGGATCCGATTTTGGTCCGGGACGGCTTGCAGATGGTACCCACACCACGAGCAGAGCAGTTAGTAGAACCGGTGCAAGCAATTGTCTCAGCCATTGAACAAACCCTGGCTGATCCTCAGCCTTTTGACTACAGTTCCATCAGTCGAACCTTTCGGATCGCTACCAACGACTACGGTGCATTTGTTCTAGTACCGTTCCTGATGAACCGTATGCAGAAGATTGCCCCCCATTTAACATTCGAAATTTGGGATATTGCCCTAGATGTGGAAACGGCTCTGCGTGAGGGAGAGATTGACTTAGTCATTGCTGATGCCTGGACCTTGAGAAATTGCAAATGCCGCAAAACTCTGTTCTCAGAAACGTTTACTTGCCTAGTGCGACAAAATCATCCTCGGGTTGATACCCAACTCACTATGGATGATTACCTGCAAGAAAAACATGCTCTTGTTTCTGCGCGTGGACGAGTGACAGGCAATGTAGATATTGCGCTGTCGCAGCAAAATAAGCAACGGCAAGTTCAGATAACCTTACCTCACATTTTGGCAATACCAGCTATGATGGCTGCTACAGACATGATCGTGACCGTTGCCACCCGGATTGCAAACCGATTTGCTGTAGATTATCACCTGCAAACATTTCCACCCCCAATCACACTGGACGGTTTTGATATAGCAATGGCATGGCCACACCGCATGGATAATGACACAGCAATTCGATGGTTACGTAATGAACTTGTTGCAATCGGAGTAGGGCTATAGCCAGGACAATATCTTCCCAAACTGCACGAGCTGCCCTGAGGGTTGGTTGATGTGGAGGTGTGAAAGCAATAGGTCGACGATTGCCAGCGCTGCCTTATCTGGTAGCTTTGCCCCAAACATATCATCGAACCAGGGTCACGAGGCCTCCTTATCCCTGTAATAGCTGCAATGAGCTAATTACCCCTTCTAGCAGCTCGGTGCCCGCTTCCTGTTGGATGGCGCGGTTGAACCACGCGCCCAGGAGAGCATGTTAGAGCTCACTTTGGCATCAGAACCGAATACGGAAGAGCCAAATTAATGAATTGGTACCATTATCTAGCCGCCGTGGGCGCAGGCTTCTTCCTCGGGAACGCCGTTCCGCATTTTGTTGCAGGTTCCATGGGACAGATGTTCCCATCACCGTTCGCAGACCCACCTGGTGTCGGTTTGTCGTCTCCTCTCACCAATGTCCTCTGGGGCCTCGCAAATATCGTGGTCAGCTATGTCTTGTGGCGTGTAGGCAAAGTCGGGCCATCTAATCGTGGATCAATGATTGCTGCATTCTTCGGTTTGGCAATCCTTGGTGTCATGACGAGCCTGTTCTTCGGCAACGCTTTGGGGAATCCAAGTCTCTAGTGAAGCGGCATAACGACAGATTGGTGCTCTGGGGAATGCCCAGGGGGCTGACCATTTTCGGGCGCAGGAGCCAAGTTTCAACAGACACAAGGATAGAAAGATGACCACACGACGCAGTTTTCTCGCGGGCACTGCCCTGCAGTGGTATTACTTTTGCAGCCTCAAAACTAAACAGAGGACTAACAATAGCGTGGCTGGCAGTGGGGCATAGGGTAAAAAGCCAGTCAACAATAGCAGGACTGAAAATAGCAGTAGGGTTGTACTTTGCATGTTTTGTAATTGGTAGCGATCTCGCACTAGCCATATCCCCAACACATAGAGCGCCAGCGGAATCGCAATGGCCCAGGTGGCGGTTGCATGGCTAACCTGATGAGCCGTTTCATGTACTGCTTCTGTATGGGTTTCTGTCGACAGCTCAGCCGAGATCGCCGAGACCATGACGCTCAGCCCCGACCCCACAGCTGCCCCAGCCGAAAAGATAATAAAGTGGCCATAGCCCCAGACAAAGGCCCGTCGCCGCCTGATCGTATCAAGATGGTCTACATCGCAAAAGTAAAGCCACCATAGGGCAAAGCCCATGATCGCGCCGCAGCCTGCCAGAATAAGCATGGGTCCGTGCATACCCTGCTGCATGGAAGCGCCGATGGCGTGGGTACTACTCAGTAGTGTTTCCCCAATCACGATGATGTTAAGCAGGCCAAAGCGCTCGATAATATGGCGTCGATGCCAGGGGGTTGCGCCCGCTTTTTCGGCAAAGAAGGGAACGAGCAGTTCGCCCAAAACTGCGATCGCCACCATTACCCAAGCACCCGCGCTCCAGGCGGGTAACAAAAACGCACCAATCGCCCAGACCCCCTGAATCAAAATTTGGCCAAAGCTGTAGCGCCAGGCCGTTTGGCGAAGGTGAGGATTAGCTCTGGCCACCCGCAGCCACAGCAGTGCCGAAGCCACTCGAAAAATGATGTAGCCCCAAAAGCCATACCGAGTCAGCCCCTGCTCAAACATGACTGGCAAACTGGCGGCTACCAGCATAACCCCAAACATCATCACCATCACACTCAGGCGATAGGCCGCATCGTCATTGTCAAAGCTACTGGCAAAAAAGGTAAACAGATTCCAGGGCCACCAAATGGCAAAGAAGGCCAAGCCGTATTGCAAACTGCCCAGTAACGGTTGACCGATCTCGATGGTGTGACTCAATCCATGTGCAGCCGCCGCGATCGCAATGACCACCACCAGATCAAACAACAATTCCAACTGAGTGGCGGCGCGATGGGTTTGATCGCGGTCTCGGGCCAACAGTGGGCGCAGGTGTCGCTTGAAGAGGAAAGACATGGCAGGTGGTTAAAACCCGTAATTGACGGTTTCAACTATACTGTCTGGCATTACAGAGTAAACAGAGTATTTAGATGATGTAGATAGAGGCAGAGTAATGCAGAAGTATTGATCTCTATCGTAAATGTGGGTTGTTCCGCCCAAATACGCCTGCTTCCATCCCTGCTGCAGCATAATCACACAAATACTCGGGTCACCCCAGGCAATCGATCCACAGTGTGATTTATCCAAAACAGTTTCAATCCCTCAATGGAGGTCTCCGTCACTCCCTCGGAAATAGTATGTCGATCAATGAGATCGATAATGTTGCATCTATTATTCATGATTCCAGAATGACCTATATCTATTCTCCTTTTTTACGGTTGATACAAATAGGCAAAAATTTGAGATTAATTGGGCTAGTTTAGCGTCGGTGAAGGAATTACAATGCAAGCCGACCCGAAGGGATAAAGAAAATGACAAACCCAACTCTCATTGCTGGCAACAACAAAGTAACTTTCAAATCCTTTGGAGTGGATTTAGTGGGTGACCTATATCTTCCAGAAGGTTTTAACGAAAGCAAAAAATACAAAGCCATCGTTGGAGCTAGTCCGTTCCCACAGGTTAAAGAGCAAGTTCTTGGAACATATGGGCCAGAAATGGCTAAAAGAGGCTTTGTATTTTTAGGCTTTGACTATTTAGGCATGGGAGATTCGCCAGCATTGCCTGGCGAGTATAAGCAATCCAGGTATATGTTTCGATTGATCGAAAATACATGGGATGCAGTTTCATACTTGGGAACACTTCCATTCGTAGAAGAAATCTATGGTCTAGGCGTATGCCAAGGCGGTTCAATCATTGCCTCCGCATCTGTAACCGATCACCGCATCAAGAAAATTGCGACAGTTTCTGGAATGATGGCAGCAGACGGATTTCAATGGACTGACAGAAATATTGCAAACATGATGATCGAGGCTGCGAATGCTTCTAGACAAAAAATGTATGAAACAGGCGAAGCAGATTATAACGCCCCTAATGTACTGACCGATGAGTATACAAAAGAAGAGTTTGTTGGATTAGGCGTTAATCCAATGGCTGCGGACACCTATGACTACTACGGAAAAGATGGAGTTGCCGGACCAGGAACAATCAAAAACTTCACCAATATGCACATCGGTGATCAGGCCATGCAATCCCTTATTTCTATTGGAGAGCATTATGCAGACAAGATCGTCCAACCTTCTTTGATTATTTATAGCCCATCAGCATTCACAGCGATTTGCTCAACACAGTTTATTGAAAAACTGACTAATGAGCATGAAGTTCTAACTTTCGACGAGTTTGGTCATGTTGATTTCTACTACAAGCCAGACGCTGTAAAAGCGTCAACCGATGCTGTGGCTGAGTTCTTCAACAAGTGAGTTGATTAGCTAGAGGTCATACTATGACCTCTAGCTTCTCTCATTACTCAATGGGATAGCCGCTCACCTCGATCCACTCATGTGTCTATTGTTCAGACCGCTGTTCCAGTCCCCATTGGTAAGGGGATTTGCCAAAATACCGTCGGAAATCGCGACTAAATTGAGATTGGCTAGAGTAGCCCACACGATTTGCTGCATCCCCCGCAGTAGAGCCACTCACAATCAGCCTTGATGCCTCATTGAGACGATGCAGCTTAATAAACTGAATCGGGGAATAAGTAGTTACTTCTTTGAACTTGCGGTGAAACACTGCGCGGCTCATTCCTGCCTCTTTAGCCAACTCATCAATCGAGATCGCTTCATGAAGATTGGCGTTCAGGAAAGTCAATGCCCGCGATATCTGCTGCATTCCTCCCCCAAATGCATGGACAAACGCGCCCCCAGCCTCACCCCGAAGAACCGCAAACATCAATTCCTTAAGCCTGCCACTGCCGAGGATATTGAGTGCAACAGGATCATCCAACAATTCCAAAAGGCGTTGAAGCCCTGTGGCAAAGTCCTCATCCCACTTGGCCACAGTAAGCCCAGGCACAACTTCGGCTCTTGAGGCGCTGCCACGATCCAGAGCCGTCATCTCAAGTACCGTCTCAAACATGGTTCGAGTCTCAAGGCGCAGCAAAAGACCAAGCAGGGGTTTTTCTGGCGATGCCTCGACCACCTCTGCCTCTGCAGGTATAGGCAGAGTACTGCACAAATACTGATCTCTATCGTAGATGTGGGTTGTGCCATCCAAGTACGCCCGCTTCTGTCCCTGCACAATCACGCAAATACTCGGGTCGTACACCCCAGGCAATCGCTCCACAAGGTGATTCGTCCGAAACAGCTGCAATCCCTCAATAGGAGTCTCTGTCGCGCCCTCAGAAATTGCGTGTCGATCAATGAGCTCGATAATTTTACACATATTATTCATGGTTCTAGGATGACCCACCTCCGCCATCTTTTCCTGAGATTGATACAAATTGGCAAAAAAATAAGATTAATACGGCTGATTTAGGAGTAAGCCAGAAATTAACATGTAAATGCAAACAGCGGGCTTGCGGGCACAGTCCAAGATCATCAATACTCTCTGAGAAACATTGAGGACTGTGCTGAAGCCTCTGTTTGGTAAACCATATCGTCAGGAATCAAGCATGTTAGAGCTGAACCTTAAGTCCGGAAAGAAAGAGATTTCCTTCAAGAGTCAGGGATATAACCTAGCTGCTCATCTATACGCTCCTGAAGGCTTCAACGCGGCTGGCAGATATCCCGCCATTGATGGCTTCTTCAAGAAGCACGGCTTTAAGTAAAAAAACGTGGCACTTTAGCGTTCCGGAGCATCGCAGCGCCGCAGCCAAACTCACTATTCTGAGAGTCTCGTCAATAACACCTTAGGAGAAAATAAGACGAACTATGAAATTTGATCGCAACTCTACGACGACCGACGTGCTCAATGGTATCGATCTGTCGGGCAAAACCGTCCTTGTAACTGGAGCATCAACAGGCCTTGGGGCCGAAACTGCCCGCGCTCTTGCTGCTTGCGGTGCTGATGTTACCCTCGTTGCGAGATCGAAGGCCAAGCTTTCCAATGTCGCCAACGAAATTCAATCTGAAACGGGTCGTTTACCCGAAATTGCGACCTTGGAACTGGACAAGCCCGCCACGATTCGCCGCTTCGCGGAAGACTGGCTTAGTCGCCACGAAAAACTCGATATTCTGATCAACAACGCAGGCATTATGGCACCTCCGTTGACTCGTACCGCTGAGGGCTGGGAAAGCCAGTTTGCAACGAACCATCTGGGTCACTTTCTGCTGACTAATTTGCTGGCCGATGCCACCAAGGCCTCAGGAGAAGCCCGCGTTATCAACCTGTCATCTGCTGGGCACTGGTATTCAACGGTAGATTTGGAAGATCCGAATTTTCAGAACCGCGACTATGAAGCGCTTCAAGCCTATGGTCAATCAAAAACGGCAAACATCTGGTTCACGGTAGAACTCGCCCGCCGTTGGGCAGATCGTGGTGTGACCAGCTTTGCGGTACACCCAGGTGGTATCCAGACCGAGCTTGGCCGTAATCTGGAACCGGAAGTGGCCAAGACCTTTGAGAAGATGATCAAGGATTATCCGGATATCTGGAAGACGGTCCCTCAAGGGGCGGCAACATCCTGCTGGGCCACGACATCGCCTGATCTGAGCGGCAAAACGGGCCTGTATCTGGAAGATTGTCACATTTCTGAACCGGGTGGTGGAGATGTGACCGATGGTGGATACGCTCCACATGCCTACGATGCTGATGGCGCAAAGCAGCTTTGGGTGCTTTCGAACGATCTGCTGGGCACGGAGTTCTGAGATTAAACGCAATGGCTAGACCTTCACCGGGGTCGAAACCAATCTCTCAAGAAACCCCGATCACCGCCGAAAGCTTGGTGGACGTTTTGGAAATCCAATGCGTGATCGATGCGCAGGCCAACGCATACGACACCCAGCAGTGGGGCCTCGCGCGGTCTTTGCTGACCGACAAGCTAGAAACGACGATCCTTCAAAAGGATGGTATAGCAGTCGCCATTCTATTCAGGACACTAGATGTAGAACATGTTCCATTGCTTCTCTGAGAGATCCAAAATGTTCTAATTGGTGACGGATGCGACTTTTAATCCAAGACCAAGACCGCTCAATCTTGTTCAAGTCAGGGGAATAAGGCGGTAAATACCAAACCTCACATCCTGCTTTTTCCACTAATTCCTGTATTTGTCCTCCCTTGTGAAAAGTGGCATTATCTATCACCAGCTTCTGCCCAGGCTTGAGCACGGGTATCAAGCAACGCTCTAGCCAAAGTTCAAACACAGTCCGATTGCAAGCTCCTTCGATCGTGAACGGTGCCATCAACTGCTTTGCTCTCAACGCCGCAATCATATTGACTCGGCCGCTTCTACGCCCAGTCTTCAAAGCATAAACCCGCTCACCTTTGGGGCCATAAGCATAGTCATACTCGTCTCGATGATCCATGCCCGACTCATCCGCATAGACGATATCGTCTGGGTCCACGGTACTCAGACGTTTGATGAACGCTGCCCGTTTGTGCTTATCTCGTTCTCGGTACCCATATGTTTTTTTTTCGAGTAAATCCGATTTTCTGGAGGGCTCTTGAGATGGTTCGATCACTAATCTCTCCATCCCATAGTTGAGCCATCTGAGCTTGGGTTTTATGACGATGCTTGTGGGCAAACGCTCGAAACTTGTCCCAGTCAGTGATTTTATGGCTATGGCCAGGATGATGGACTGGCTTGGGATGCAAATCACCCGTTTCCGCCTTGAGGTGTTGCCATTGGTTAATGGTGTTACGACTGATATCGAACAGCTCACTAGCCTCAGAAGGGCGCATCCCATCTAGCTCAATCGCATCTATCACTTTGCAACGTAGGTCGTAACTATAAATTTTGGGCATCACACAGGAGAAGGAATAAAATACTTCTCTAGTTTAAGTCCTTCTCAATATGGCGACTGCTATATCGGCATGATGTCGACCAATAGCTTCACCGACATGGCGAAGGAGAGGCATGAAACGCCGGAAGCATTTACGATGCATCACTCCAATTCGGGTTATAGCATCTACTTTCATGACAAGAACACCGCATCGGCGTTCACGCGTGGCGTCATTATCGTCACAATGATTCCCGGAGATGATTATGCCTGGGAAAACCAAACACCTGCTGAGTGGTGTACCGCCTTATCGAGCGGCCCGGAAAAGGTGACAATAACCATCTAGTTTGAGCCCAACTCACTCTCCCATCAAAGCAGCAACAACCCAACGGGATCGGTCAGATCGACCCCGAATGATGAAACACGTTATTTTCAGGAGATAGATGATGCCAAAAACTACCATTGATCTTGTTGATCCAGAACTCCGTCCGACAATGGAATCCTTACCCGCATTCAAAATTGGGACAGAAACACTTGCCGAGGTGCGGGCTGGGGTCCTGGATTTTGTGCCACCCACAGCAGATTACGAGCGCGACGACGTTAAGATGGAGAGCCGCACCATTCCTGGCCTGGAAGGTGGGCCGGACATCGGAATTAACATCTTTACCCCCATAGGCGGCGACGATCTCAAGCCCGCAATGCTGCACATTCATGGTGGCGGCTACATCGTTGGAACAGCCGATCTTGGGAATGTAGGCAACACACGCACGGCATCTGAAGTCGGTTGCGTTGTCGTTTCGGTCGACTACCAGCTGTCTCCAGAAGTAACGGCACCGACCGCAGTCAAAGAATGCTACACGGCGCTGAAATGGCTGCACGAAAACGCCGACGAGCTTGGTGTGGATCGCTGCCGTATCGCTATCGGTGGAGAAAGCGCCGGTGGCGGACTGACGGCGAACTTGGCTTTGTACGCCCGAGATTGCGGCGAGATAGACATTTGTTTTCAGTTGTTAATCTACCCTATGCTCGACGATCGCACAGTGACGTGTTCAGATGGCAATCCGCATGTAGGTGAATTTGGCTGGACCCGTGATGCCAACGCCTTTGGCTGGACTTCCTTGCTGGGACAATCACCCGGAGAAGAAGAGGTTCCGCCTTATTCAGTGGCGGCCCGTGCCACCGATCTTTCGAATCTTCCGCCTGCATACATGTACGTCGGTAGCTTGGATTTGTTCCTTGAAGAAGATGTTGAATACGCAATGCGAATGCTCAAAGCGGGCGTTCCTGTAGAGCTTCACGTTCTTGCGGGTGCCTACCACGGCTTTGAAATGGCCCCGGAAGCAAGGGTCTCAATCAAGGCCGAACAAGAGAGTAGAGACGCACTTAAACGAGTATTCGAACAATAACGTTGGCTTTCGGGCAATATATCGCGACTTTCCTCCATGAAAGGCTGCCAAGCCCACCTTATCGGTTCGAAAACGGCGACCCAAACATCTGCAACCGGGGTTTAGGGTCTATTTGGACAAAAAACAACGTTAAGGCTGTATCCTTTTCATAGCATGGGTTTCAAACGCTGATTTTTGATCCTTTAAAAAGGCAAAAACCTTGTATACCTTGGTGAGTATAGGTTTCAAGGAAATATATTTTTGTTTTTGCCCCATAAATCCTTGAAAGCCTTTGTATTTAATACTTTCAGAACGTTAGGCTTCGACTGAAATGAACAAACTCATAATCTGCTGAGGCAGCGGAACAGATCCCTAGCCTAAGGTTAATTATTCAAAAAATCACAGAAACTTCCCAGAAAATAGATAACTTTTCAGCATAGGTTAGGAATCTATTCCACTTCCTAATATGTTGCCGTCGATAAATTTGATCTCTTCAATATTCACCAGCGTATCCGTTCCATCTCCAACAACCTTAATCGTGCCATCAGGGTTGTTGCTAACAGTGTATTCATTTTTCCTCCGTGGATACAAAACCACGTCATATCCCGCCAAACCATCTATCACGTTGTCACCAGTGTTACCCCCCAACTGATTATCCTGATCGTTACCCCTTAGGTTGGCGTTATTGCTACCCGTCAACGTTGCATGCAATAAGTATTGTGATTTATGAGTGTATGGCGTGCTGGCATCAAACGTCATCGTAAAATTGCCATTGAATGCTGGGTCAAGTTGCGCGTTATAGGTCAAATAGGGACTGAAAAACTGCCCCATTAGCGCGAACCCCATCGGATCTTTTATTTTGATGTCAGAACGCGTTTTGGCGATGTACTCACCCCACATTCCGACATCCTTATCAAATGCCCCCCAGAGACCGTAATAGCTATCGATCACGGCTGCAAGATACTCCTGAGTGAGACTGTTTTCACGAGCTAACTCCTCGTACCATTGTTTCGAACCCTCCTTTGTATTAGCTACCATTGGCCAGATTTGAAAGTTGTTGGCAATGGCATTGTCTGTAGCAGCGCGGATTTCTGCCTGGAAGTCGGGCAAAGCTCCTGGTCTAGTGTTTCGACCATCGACGCCTATCCCCGTGTCATGAACAAGATGTAGGATTTCTTCAAAGGTTGCATCACGGTGTTGAAAATCGTTGTTGATATACCATGCTGAACCAGGTACCACCAACTCATTTTCATAGAGTGGTTGTGCATTAAGGGGCGGTGGTTGGGTATCACCATCTGAGCCGTTCAGCAGCATGAGCGTCGCTTGATTGTCTCCCATCTTATTGGCAACAGCAGTTTTGTCTGAGCCAAATTGAGTGCTTGGTACATTGGTCAACCAGAAACTCAGGGTGTTACGTGCCTGAATGATCTGGTGATCGCTGATATTAGCCTGGGCGTATATGTTGAGCGGCTTACCATTGGGAGCAATGACCTGTGTATAACGGTTAAAGTGGTGACGCACTTGGCGTGGGAATTTGTCTGGGATAGGGGCAATTGCAGTTATTGACAGCGTTGTGTTGGCGACAGGTGTAGTTTCGACTGCAACCGTTCTAATTTCTTCTTTGACTATTTCACCACAACCAACCATCCCCATACCCAGTAGGGAAAAACCAAAAAGGTTAGTAATTGCTTGCTTCATACATCACTCTGCAATGTTGCTTTAACTTTATCAATACTGATGAAGATTAGACCTCTTGCAATATTCGTTTCATGATGTGCTACTTACGCAAAAAATGTCGCGATCTGACTCGAATTTTAAGTCCTCTACCATATCGTTAGTTGAATTATGCAAGAGGTCTATTGAATACAAGAGGAAGAGGCAAGATATTTATTCAGCTTTGGATAACGCGAACGTCAAGAAATCAGTTTGTGAAAATCAAATGTTATGAACTTTACAAGATTGTAATTTTGGCAAAAGGATAGTGACAGACAGCTATGTGATATTAATCTCAACAGAATTTAGTTTGATGTGAATAAATTGCTGACAACCATAAGCCTAGTTGCTAACTTCTCCATAACAGCATGCACCAGTTCTGAGCTTGAAGACTACGAAACCCTTGAGTTTACCGTTGTGGGTAATGAAATTATCGGGGAAGGCATCATCGATAGCACAAGCCTGTCACTGTTTAAAAAAGCCATTGAAACTGCTCCAGACGCGAAGACTCTTGTCTTAAAGAATGTCGGTGGTTCAGTCAATGATGAGGCAAACCGGATATTTGCCAGCTTTGTACACAGTCAAGGTTTCGCAACACATGTCCCAGGTAATGGCATGGTAGCCTCTGGCGGAACAGACCTATTTCTTGCAGGTGTTTCCCGAACGATTGAAAAGGGTGCTTGTATCGGTGTTCACAGCTGGGCCGCTGGGACAAATGAGAATTCCCTTCGTGGCAACCAAGTTCCGCGCGATCATGATCTCCATAAGCCCTATCTTACCTATTATGATTACGTAGGAATTCCTCGTTCCTTCTATTGGTTCACATTAGAAGCTGCTCCAGCTGACAGCATGCACTGGATGTCTCGGGAAAAAGTAATTGAATATAAAATGACAACGCAACCCCCTGGTGACCTGAGTAGCGATCCAATTTGCAACGAGCGCTAGTCTCGAAATGGACTTTGTTCAGAAATGGCCAAAAATGGGTAACACTCGCACGACAAATCAGGCCATCTCTAGAAATGACCAGTCCAGATTTTATTGCATTCCCTAAGCTCTTTTGAAGAGTTTGAATCCTAGCAGTTCTAGCCAGTGAGGATGCTTCTCTCCTGCCATCACTTCTCTAGGACTTTTTCCCACCCTCTCTTCACAACCAGGGGGGCAGGGTCTGTCCCTCTTTTATCACTTTAATAGGAGAGTATCTGTTTAATAGGAGAGTATCTGTAAGCTTGAAATTACGTTAGTGCATGGCCTGATGATTGGGTTCACTCCAAACGCAATTACGTTGTTTCAAATTTCATCTATCTGAAGTGACAAAAGAGGGATACCTAAGTAGTTAATAGAGGTGAGAACACTGTTAGCCCTTTGGGGACGCAGATAAATTCTATGGGATTAGCTTCCAAAACTTCACCATCTACCACGAGTGTTTGCGGTGGATCAGTCGTTACCTTAAGTTGATGGGTCCGCAAACAGACTAGATTTCTATCTTCAAATTGAGTCTTCACTAAAGCTGAGGCAAGCAGCGTCGCAGAAGTATTTATGTCCTGTAGTAGAGTTTTGGATGTTGGAATGGTAACCTCTAGCAACCCATCATCAGGAATTACAGCTCCAAACCCCTGGGCACTAATTGAGCTTGGTGGGGCTGCATTGGCAATGGTCACCGCTCCAGTCTTAAATTCCAAAACCTGACCATCTAACTCAACCGTGGCATTGAAATCCTTTTGGGCAAAAAATTGCTGGGCGGCAGACAAGACGTAGGCAAGCGTGCCTATGCGATTTTTTAATTCTCGGCTGGCGTTGTTGACCATTTGAGCTTCAAACCCCACTCCGGCCAAAAGCACCATTGGGATATCGTTACAGTAAGCTGCATCCACCATACGCGTGTTACCTGCTGCAATCGTTTCACAGGCCCGCTTGAGATCTGTAGGTAATCCTAAAGCCACGGCAAAGGCGTTGGCGGTTCCTCTGGGAATAATGCCAACAGGAATACCAGTTTCAAGAGTGGTACCTGCAATGGCTGACACAGTTCCATCTCCCCCAGAAGCAATAATACAAGCAGTGCTGTCCTCAGATTGAGCAGATTGGATTGCGGTAATTGCTTCCTTAGCTTGCTCTACTGGATCAATATCTGGTTGCGTCAAGATAATGTGGAGATTCATCTGTGGTTCCAGAATTTTCTGAATCAGAGCCAAGTCGCGATCTGGATTACCTTGTCCTGCTATGGGATTAAAAATCAAATAAGCGTCCCGACGCTTGGCGACCCCCTGAATCGCCAATTCAGCCGTTGCAATGTTAGTCGCTAAGGGCACCTCATAACGGTTACAAACCCTCAATAGAGCTTGAACGTCGGGTAACTGAGATGGAACGTTGATCGTATCCATCAGGAAAATCACACCTACGACTTCGCTTGATACTAGTCGGGCCGCGATTTGCAACAGACCACCATCTGCTTCTGATACTACAGTCTCAACTGTAAGGTTAGTCGCATCTTGAATCCATTTTCCAGTATCTGGAGTAGCGACAATAAGATAGCGGTTAAGAAGCGAATGATACCGCTGGACAAGAGTAACGATGTCGTTTTTCTTGCTTTCATGGGCAATCAAAGCAATAGAATTAGGCATAGACAACTAATCTTGTCTAAATTAAAGAGCAGTTAATTTGTCTTTAGCGAAGGCTTGTCGTGACTCAATCTGTTGAGGAGTATTATTAAAATTCAACGATCTTAGAATATAAAGCCTCAGCACACTTTACTACATAGCTTACTGATCATTTCCAAAAACTTTGTGGTGG
Organism: Acaryochloris marina MBIC11017; assembly: GCF_000018105.1. Taxonomy (GTDB): domain Bacteria; phylum Cyanobacteriota; class Cyanobacteriia; order Thermosynechococcales; family Thermosynechococcaceae; genus Acaryochloris; species Acaryochloris marina. Next base: position 1,294,591 of record NC_009925.1, on the reverse strand, counting down.
AGTAACCGCAAAGTTTTTGGAAGTGTAAAAAAATTGGTCGATTTTCACTTAGCTATTGAATTCACGATGTGCTATTGATAGCTTCCATGCCTTAATCTACCAGGCTTAGGCAACCATAGCCTATATAAAATCACCAAGAAATTGGACCAGGGTGTAAATTTCGACAGGCACAAAAAATGCCCCCTGCTACGCAGGGGTCATTCAAAGGAATTCGTAATGCAAAGTGTTAGACCGCTACAGGCTCAGCCTGTACGTGGGATTCAGGGTTCACTTTCGCCAGTAAGTCCCTGAGAGAAGCACCCTCAATCACCTCTGACTCCAGCAATTGCTCAGAAATCATCTCCAGCAGTTCCTTATTCTCCTTGAGGATACTCAGAGCTTCCTGATGAGCGGTTTCCACTATGCCCTTGACTTCCTTATCAATGGCTTTGGCTGTTTCATCACTGACCATTCGTCTCGCATTCATACCGCCACCGAGGAAGTTATTCTGCTGACCCTTGTCATAAGCCAGGGGTCCTAACACTTCACTCATGCCATAGGAGGTGACCATTTGCTCGGCTAAGTCCGTGGCTCGCTGTAAGTCATTGGATGCACCTGTGGTGATGCTGCCAAAGATGACTTCTTCTGCAGCTCGTCCACCTAGAAGCGTGGCAATCTGACCTTTGAGTTCAGCTTCGTTTAACAAGAAGCGATCTTCTGTCGGGACCTGGAGGGTGTAGCCTAAGGCTGCCATACCTCTAGGAACAATGGAAATCTTCTCCACTTGATCCGTACCAGACATCTTGGCTCCGACGAGGGCATGACCGACTTCGTGATAAGCAACGATCTTCTTCTCTTTGTCGTTGAGGACGCGGCTCTTTTTCTCTAGTCCAGCAACGACGCGCTCAATGGCTTCGGCAAAGTCTTGAGTCTCAACGACCTTGCTGCCTCGACGGGCGGCTAATAGGGCGGCTTCATTCACCAAGTTAGCGAGGTCTGCGCCAGCAAAACCTGGGGTACGGGTAGCCATGGCTTTAAGGTCTACGTTCTCACCCAGCTTCACTTTCTTGGCATAGATTTCCAAGATGGCCAGACGACCTGTGAGGTCTGGACGATCTACGAGGACTTGGCGGTCAAAGCGACCGGGACGCAGAAGGGCGGGGTCTAAGGTTTCAGGACGGTTGGTAGCAGCTAGGACGATAACGGTGGCATCTCCGGCTCCAAAGCCATCCATTTCGGTGAGCAGCTGATTGAGGGTTTGCTCGCGTTCGTCATTACCGCCGACGAAACCATTTCCACCAGCCCGAGATTTACCAATGGCATCAAGTTCGTCAATAAAGATAATGCAGGGGGCTTTCTTTTTAGCTTGTTCAAACAGGTCACGGACTCGGGCCGCACCGGTACCAACAAACAGTTCTACAAATTCTGAACCAGAGATGCTGAAGAAGGGCACGCCTGCTTCACCAGCGACGGCTTTGGCCATTAAGGTTTTACCAGTTCCAGGAGGACCCACTAAGAGAACACCTTTGGGAATCTTGGCACCAATCTCAGTAAAGCGTTGGGGAGACTTGAGGAATTCTACAATTTCTTCGAGTTCAGTTTTAGATTCTTCTACACCAGCCACGTCATCAAAGGTGACTTTGTTGTCATCGCCTTCGACGTAGACTTTGGCTTTGTTTTTGGTAACGGAGAGGGCACCTTGAGGACCACCACCACCGATGCCACCTCGGCTAAAGAATCGAAAGATAGCCACGAAGATAATAGGAGGGATGACCCAGCCTAATAAAGTGGTGAACCAGCGATTGCCAGCAGGAGGGGTCGCAGCGAATTCGACATCGTTAGCTTCGAGTACCTTGGGCAACTCTAAGTCAAAGATAGGAGTGGTTTCTTGAACCTGACCGATATTCCCCTCAGTACCTTTGAGTTGATAGCGGATGATATCTTGGCCAACGGAAACCCTAGCCACCTCTCCGTCTTGAACTTGCTCAAGAAAGAAGCTGTAGGGCACTTTCGAAACCCGAGGATTGTTACCAAAGGTCAGGACCAAATTGAGTATAAGGAGTCCGACGGGAAGCAACAACAAAATGGTGCTGAGGGGATTCGGGCGGGGACGTCTAGGTTTGTCGTTAACAGGCATGAGAAATTCCTTAGTTAAAAAAGTGGTTTACTCAACGGTTGGTGAACCCAAGTCTTAAATCTGTCTTATTCCAATCACCAGATGGTTGAGCAGTAGTGAAGAAATACTGGGTTGCTAATGGCGGTGAAAGCATCACTCGATAGGTGGCGATAACGTTCAACGCTGGCGTTTTATGCGAGGAGCCCAAGGCGTTTGCCATTGTCGCGAGCTAGTCGAATCCAACCTTGACGGCGACTCCGGTCAATCCCTACTTGATTGCAGAAATTCGTGATGGCTTTAGAGTGCATGGCGATAGCTTTACCTCTCAGCTTTACGAATTTGGGCTGACCAACAATGTTGCGGACTAGTACGACGAGAGGGGCAAACATGATGAACTCCTTTTTGTAACGTTATGTAAAATATATTAACTATTTTGTAACGTTATGTCAAATATATTTACATATTCATTCATTTGTGGTAATAATATTCGAGAAAATAATGATTGTTTTCCTACTTAAAAATAGAGAATTATAGATAAATAGAGATTTATAGATAAATAATCAGCGAAATAAGATGATAAATAAAGTTTTAATCTTTATTTTTGGCTTTTATATTTATTAGGGAACTTCGTAACAGCATCAGGAAGTTCCTTGGTCGATTAGTTTTGTAACGGTATATAAAGAGAAACGGCTCTTCCACCGAAGAGCCGTTTAGAGGTAGTAGGAGATTGAAGTGGTTCTAGGCTAAGAAGCCAGATACTCTTGTAAGACCACTTTCTGTGACCGCAGCAGTTGAAATGCTTCTCGCTCAACCCGACGCACCCATTCTCGACTGACGTTAAGACGCTCCCCCACCTTTGCTAAGGTCAAGGGGTTCTGGTCAATCAGGCCATATCGTAAGGTAATTACTTCCCGTTGTTGAGGATTGAGAACGTTTAGGAGTTTGGCTAAATCTGACTGCAAATAGGATGCTGTTGCATAGTCTTCTGGGGATGCATGAGGGTCTTCTAGTAGTTCCCATAATTCAGTATTTTGCTGATCGCCCACTTGAACATCCAAGGAAATCGAATGACGGGCATAACTCAAGAAGGCTTCAACTTTCTTAGGGGAAAGCTCCATCTCAGTGGCTAACTCTGCAACCGTCGGATCTCGATGGAGTTTGAGGGAGAGTTGCCGTTTGACTTTACGCAGCTTGTTTAATTTCTCATTGATATGGATTGGCAAGCGAATAGTACGTTCTTGTTCGGCAATGGCGCGAGTCATGGCTTGGCGAATCCACCAATAAGCATAGGTGGAAAATCGATAGCCTTTGGTTGGGTCGAACTTCTCCACCCCTCGTTGCAAGCCAATGGTGCCTTCTTGGATTAGATCGAGGAATTCAAGTTTAGCTTTGTTATATTTCTTGGCAATAGAGACGACTAATCGCAAATTGGACTCAACCATTTTACGATTGGCTGTTTGACCTAACTTCAGCTCTTTCTGCAATTGAGAGACAGGAATGTCAGCTTGATCTGCCCATTCCGACAGATTAGGCTCCCGTTCGAGTTGTTCGTGCAACTGTTGCTTGAGTTCCTGCAACATGATCATTCGCTGAACTTGTTTGCCAAAGATGATTTCTTGTTCATGGTTCAACAAAGGAAACCGGCCAATTTCCTGCAAATAAGCGGTAATCGAATCTTTACTCTGAACTGAGGATTTCATGATGGGAAGGATTCAATGATGAAAGGAGAAACAAATGACCCCAGCTCACAACTGGGGTCAAGAAAGAAGGAAAGAATAACTAAGGACGATTCAGGACGATAAGCCAGATGCAAGTAGAAACTAGTTAACAAAGAAGAAAAATGCGGTTAGTTGTCCAATGATTCCTTTTCCAGTCAATAACTCAGTGATCAAGGCGATGAAAAATCCATACATTGCTAAGCGACCACTAAAGGTCTCTGCAAAGCTGTTAAAACCCCAAGTTTGATTCTTGATGCTCATGGTGTTTGACTCCGTAAATACAAATCAACCATGTAAATTGATGTAAACAATATGTAAAGTTTTGTCAAGTAGTAGGTTAACAGAAAGGCTGTCCTGAATGTTGAGGCAAAAGATTGGCTCTGCTGTATTGGAGGGGCAAGATCTAAGAAAAAACCCAGCCTTTTGGCTGGGTTTAAGAAGGGTTTATATTGGATCGGCTGAGAATATTGAAGCTGCTTATAAAGAGATTTCACCGTTTGGCAGTTATCCATCAATGCTTTGTTACATATAGGATGTAGGTGATAGGAGAGTTGAAAAATGGGCAACGCTAGAAGCGATTTATATCAATCCCCAAAAGTGCAAGACCCCCTTACCTGTTACGAGTTCAATGATCAAGGCAATATAAAGGCCAACCATGGCAAGGCGGCCACTCCAAGCTTCAGCGAAGGGATTGAAACCAAAGAAATTGTTAGATGAATTCATAATTTTTGACTCCGTAATATCATGCTTAATGTAACTTTATATAAATAAATGTAACAGTAGCTTTATAAACTGTCAACTGCAGGAAGGCGAAGGGATTTCATTCCCAGAAACACCATTCGCCAAATGGGAGGATTGTGTTGGTCGGGAAAAACGCTTCAGAGGCTGCCAAATAGTGATACCACTTCATCTCTCTTACCCCGTCTTTACTTTGATTTGTTGTTGCAACTGACCTTGACTCGAAAAAGTGGACATTCCCATGATGTGCTTTTGGGTGATTGGCTTTGACCTGAAGCTTAGACCGTACAGTCACAGTCATCTCAATCTGCAACTCTCGATTGGTTTGTCCCACCCATTTGATTGATTTAATCCAGCCGTTGATGGGGGAATGTACCAGACCCATAGTGTTTAAATTCTCCTCAATCTCCTGCAATTGGGCAGTAAGCTCACCTGTTTGAGATGAAGAATGCTGTAGAACTTTATTCCTCTGCTGAGAGTCCTGTAGCTTGGCAATTGCGATTGCAAGCTCTCCCTTGGCTTGCAGATACTGGTTCTGCAATTGCCCCAATGGAATATTCTCAGAAATTGGCAGCACGGAGCGGGCATAGTCTGTCCAGGGAGAATCAGCATGGAAAGCTGAGATTGCACTTCTCGCCTGTTCCACATTGAAGCGGGCTTGCTCCACCTCAGCTTTCTCCACTGCAGAGAGGGAAGATATTTTTGGCCTTTGAAGTTGCTTAAGTTTGTGGCCCACAATATTACGCTTCTGCATGAGCCTGGTTCGGATTGCAGAGCGTTCGCTCAGAATTTGCCCCTTCACGACTTCATCACCAACCTTGACCTTTAAATCTTCTGGCCGATCTAAGGTCAACCGCAACTTTAATCGTCGGGGAGTATTCTTTTGGGGAGGTGCTGGTCGAGGTGTACTGGTGGGCGACACAGCAGCAATCGTCTCAGTAGTTTCATTTGAAATCTGGGGCTGAGCACACCCCACCAATAGCACCGCTATCGCAATCCCCGTTCTCGCTTCCATTTGGCAATCAACCTTCTTGAACATCCTGTCCCCGTCACCTGTCGAACATGCTGAATCAAAGAAGAATAAGTCGCCCCTGCTTCAGCCTGATCCAAGGCTGAATAAACCTGAGAAATTCTGCGCCAATGGGGGCCAAACGACTTGGAGTGTGTAGGCGGCGTTAACGCCTCCCGCAAATTCTGAATAAAATATCGGTTCACCTCCACATTCAGCCAAGCCGGAACACTTTTTCTGATGATGGCTCTAAATCTGGTAATCAAATCAACGCCCCTCCTGAATTCTCTGAAAATAAGGGGTGATCTCCACTTGTTGTGCCTGGGTACCAAATCGGCACAAGGCTGTGAGCGGTTTTAACTGGGCTACCTTTTGCTCGGCAAAACGAAACTTTCGAGCAACTTTCTTTGCCTCTGTTTGGTCTACGGGCAAGACAATCTTGGTGGCAGAGTTACCAATCACGTCCAGGCTGAGATGACGCTCCGACTGAGACGCCAATACCAGGGCCAGTCCATACTTACGACCGTCGGCAATAATGCGATCGCAAGCCGAACCCACCACCTTGGGCATCTCTTTCGCTTCATCGATGAATAAATAGGTGTGAGGTAACTTGCCCTCAATCTCTCCTTGTAACCGATGATTGTTCATCAGTTGACGGGCTAAAGATTCAGCAGCAATGGCTGCTAGCTCAGGAGGCAACTTGGACAAGTCAACCCGAATTAGCTTCTCGCTCAAAAGAAGCTGATCTCGATTAAAAATGCCGTAGGTAAAGGTTGCTGCCAACTTGAGCTGTAACTTCTGACTATCCTTGCAACCCTCCTCAATGCGGTCTTCAATGACCCTTTGCACATCCGTAAAGTTGGGTGGCTCATGTGTCCAAGTCGAACTATCAGATTGGAGAATCCCCGACGGTGATAACACTCTCCTAGAACATCCAGTGTTAGACCCTCCTGATTAGGGCCTAGCCGCAAAGTCTTTTTAAGCAGCGCTGCCACTTGGATTGACTGCAAGTTGGGACCACCACCTTCAGGATCTAAATTCAACACCAGCAGATTGATGCCCCAATCACTATTCATATGAAGAGGGAAACAGGTTTCACCCTCAATATCTTGATCACCATGAAAGTCAATCAAGATGACTTGGGTTTGAGGATAAGTCTGACGAAGGGCATAGGCGATCGCTTTTAGGGTTTGCGTCTTGCCCGAACCACTCGCCCCAATCGCCACAATATGGCCATTGGGCAACATTTCAGGATTCCAATAGGCACTACCCAAGAGGATTCCATCTTCCTCGATCAGATCATTAGTCTGTGGAGGATTGGGGCTGAGTACGGCTTGGGGCAGTGGTTTCTCACGAGCGAACATTAATGGTCCTCGCAATGAGCGATCCAGAGGCAAAGTAGGGGCCGAGTTGTTGAGCAACCTCCTGTGGACTGGCTGATACCAAATGTGCGATGGTCTTCGACCGGCCTTCGGCCATCGCATATCCTTGAGCAGGCTGTAACGTAATTGTGCTGAACTGCTGAGGGTTGGTTCGCAGCTGCAAATCTTCAGAATCTTCGATAGTCAGAGTCCCTGTAATGTAGGTGCGTTCTGGGGGTAGATTGGCGACGGCTGCATAGACGTCTTCACTGTCAAGGGATATTGACTGCAGCTGTACCGAAATGGGCGAACTTCGCTGCACCTGAATTTGACTGGCCAGAATTTGTGATTCCTGACTAACGCCTGCCCGATAAACAATTCCCTGCTTATCTTTGACCAGTAAATCATTCTGAGTCAGGGGCTTAATTACCTCAAAGCTGGCATCAATGCGCTGCTGGGTGATGGCATTTCGACCTCGAATTTGGGCAATCATCAGAAACTTACTCCCCTCTTCGCCGACAATTTCCACGGCCCCACTGGGAACACCCAGGACTTTGTTGAAAGCAGTTAGCACACCACCGTTGCTGTTGATGTTTATAGTTGCGATCGCAATCGCCAGTAGAGCCACAAACACAAAGACCTCAGCACCACTGCCAGTAGACAATCTCATTCGAGGATTACCCGGAATCACTAATCGAGCAGAACTGGGATAAAACGCACAGACCCCAGACTTCGTGAACACATCCCCAAACCAGCCAAAGAAATAACCCAAGACAACCGCTTGCCAAATAGGCTGTCTCACAACCATCAGAGGCAAACCGATGAACGCAATCAGCCCAGTAGCAATAAAGCTATGGGTCACCGACCGATGGGGAAAGCGCTTTTCTAACCATCGGCTTACAGGGAAGAGAATTCGACCCGGTAGAGATTTACTCGTATCCATATCTGGGAGCTGGGTTGCTAGGGCAGCCGCTCCCAGCACAACTGGATCTGCTGTCCCCATCGTTAAAGCAGTCCCGGCAATACTCAGGGCAGTATGAGTGATAATCATCATTGGCCTAACTTCCCTGACTTGCGGGGCATGGCATAGACCAATAAACGAATCACACCCACGGCCACCGTAAGAATGCCACCGATTAAATAGAGGCTAGTGCTGTTAAGCCCCAAGCCAATAAAGCGAGTAATCACCAACACCATCAGGCCAGCGATGAGAAACGGAGTGCCATCAATCCATTGAGTATGGTCCGGGTTGGTTGCGTCCAGACCCAAATATTCCTCACGAACAACCCGTTGAGCCAACATGGGATTTCCTCCACAACGCTGCTGCAGTTTGGATAATTGAGATGGCATCATGTCGATGCCAAGACTCTGAGCCGTGGACCGCATAATCTGACGAATGGGTTTATCGGTAAGGGGTTTGAGTTCGATTCGAGGCAACCTTAGAAAAATATCTCGGGCTGGCGGGAAGGTTGCCAATAGCAGCAGAGATTGACCTTGCTCATGGAGTTGAGCAAGCCAAGTATGAAACTGGACCGTATACCGATGGGCATCATCACAGATGACGAAGGCGGTATTGTCTTTTAGCCATTCTGAGATCGCGGTTGATAACTGGTTCGAGGTCAGAGATTTGCCTTCTATGGTTTCTGTCTCTACACCTAACTGCTGGGCAATATCCAAGTAGGCTTGTTTTGCTGTTAAGGGATGTGCGATCGCAACCATAAAACCCAATTCCTGCAGTTCTTCTGCCACGGCTTCTCCCAGAACGCTTTTGCCGATACCAGCCTCACCAACAACCAACAAGCTGGAGTTAGCTTGTAAAGCGGCGACAATGCGATTTTTTTCTGCCTTTCTATAGAGAGGAAGGGAAACGGAACTGGCAGGAGCGCTGGATAGCGATCTTCTCTGCGAGCCATCTTTAGACACAGCATAGAGATAGATGCGCTCTTCACCATTGGCGAGTCGGCGTTTGTGGCGTTTAATCGGCATGGTGTTCAGTTCCGATTGGGGGTTCCGGTTTTGGATGCTCCGATCTATGGGTGAGGATGACGGTGATACCGATTGCGATGGTCTCCGACCGGCCTTCGGCCATCGCAGCAATCAATACCGTTAACAGACGACTTCGACGACGTTCAGCTCGGAGTCGCTTGGCTTGCCATTGAGCGATTTCGGAGATGGTGTCGAACCATTCCCCCCAGCCGTGATCTGGGCTAGCGGGGTGGGGGATAAAAAATGGTCGGGGTCATAGTAGACGGCAACACCCGCTAGCATTTGCTTGAGCTGGGTTTGAGAGTCGTTGACGGCTTGTTGCAGTTTAGGATCCGTGAACTGACGAGAGGCGCAATGCATCATAGTCAGGGCATCAAGGGAAATCAGAAGCCCTGCAGCTCGGTGCTCAGCAGCCTGTTGCACATAGCTAAGGTCTTGTTGAGCTTCGGCTTCAGTCTCAGAATCGGCTGCAGTGTGAGCTTTGGAGCTAACGGGCTGTTTCTTGGTACTGGCTCTTTTCTGAACTTCTTCTAGGACTTCTTCAGGGTATTCGTCAGCTTTGGGGTAGCCAAGTTCAGCTGCAATCGCCTCAATTTTGCGACGACTGCCATATTTCATCAGTTCGGTGATTGGTACCATTGGGGGTTCCTCATCTTGTTTAAGAGTTCTTTCCTGCTGCCGCCACAGGCATAGTGCTGGTTCATAGCCCTCAGCTGGGCCATCTGATCAGTATCAAACTCCTTCAAACCCAACTTGAAACCTAAGTCGGCACACCATTTGCTCAACAGGCTAGGCGTTAGGAGATGACGGGGAGATCGCCCCCGCTCTTCAGACAACAGCTCTACAGCATCTCTGCGGGAATACAACACAGATGAATGGTTCATCGGTGATGGGATAAATGAATCAAAAAGTGATGGTCCATACTTGAGGCACACCACCGTTGATTATAGTTTATTTGTACTATTTTCCTCGATGCTTTTAACGGTCTTGCTCAAATTGTGCGATCGCTTCTCGCAAGGTTTGGTTGTCAATGTCAGCTCGATCCGACTTTGAATAGATGGTTACCAAGATGATCCGAGCTTGAGTTTTGAGGTAGTAAATAACCCGATAGCCCGCACTCTTGCCCTTTTGAATATCACTATTTTTGAGGCGAACTTTGAAGAGTGTGTATTCTATGCCTGTAATCTGATCTCCTGGAAGCTCACCAGCCTGTAGTTGCTCAATCAGGGGTTCCACATCGGAGCGAATGCGACGATAGCGCTTAGCGAGGGTGCGGAGATCCCTTTGAAAGCGATGGGTTAGCGCAACTTCAATATCTGATGCGTTATTCGGCATCAATGCCATCCCACATTTGCGAGAGAGGGATGGTTTGACCAGTGAGTGCTTCGTGGAACCCCTGACGGAGACCGTCCATGACGACTGAGTTTGGAGTGTCGTCAGGATCCGGCTCGTCTTCTTCTGAGATAAGGACAATGACTCTAACCCGACGACGTTGAGCTAGTTCAAGGGGCTGATCAAGGGCGAGTTGCCCTTGATCATTAATGGTTGCTGTAGTTTCAATCGCTTTCATAGCTGTCACGCTCGGGTTAAATATCTCATGCATACCGAGGGTTATCACCGTATTAGCTGATAACTACCTCAAACGTCTACGTTATTGGAACAGTGCAGATCATAAAGGGGGGCCTTAGCTCAGACATTTTCTAGTATCTCTCTCTTGCAGAGATTTTGGCTGGGCTATTACAACTCAATTTCCCATACCCATTAAAATCGCTTCCCACCCCAAATCACTCGGCCAATAATCTGAAACTCCTCCGTCAACTGAGATAAATCCACCTCAATTGGCTGATAGATGGGATTATCACTAATAATCTTCAAAACCTTCCCTGATAACCAATGCAGACGCTTAATCTGCAAATGTCCATCCCGGCGCAACACATAAACCCCATCCGTTCCCCCTTCCGCTTGGTGCTGATCCACCAGCACCACATCTCCAGGTCGCAGAGTCGGTTCCATCGAATCTCCACTGACATGAATCAAACTCAAATGAGCTGGGCTAGTACGTAACTCACTGCGAATCCAAGATCGACTAAACGCCATCAGCTCCTCTATTTGCTCCTTGTCCTCAGCAATCATGCCTTCCCCAGCCCCCGCTCGAACATCATAGAGAGGGATTTGGACATAAGTGCCATCACCAATCCCCCCATCCACCCGCCGAATAGGTCCCCGGCCCAACACCAGCCATTCGATATTGACCTCAAGCTTTTCAGCCAGTAGCTCCAAATAGTTTCGAGCGGGTTCCGTTCCCGCCATCCATTTTCGGATCGTTCGGTCATTCACGCCGACCACTTTGGCGAGATGAGTTGCATTTTTGTACTCATCCACCAAGATAGCCATTCGACCTGTAAAACTATCTGCATTAAAGACCTTACGCATGGAGGTATCCACCACTGACTCATGCCAAGAATTATATGACTATTCTGCATGAATATCCTTTTTTGGGATAGTATATATATACTGCTTAAAGAAATTAGCTTTCTGCAGGTGTCCTATCCATGGGACTGACCAGCAGATAGGTTTTGCGTTGGGCATTTATATGTTTGAGATTCAAGACTTTATCAACTTCAACGCTAGCGGACGAGCGTACTGTCCTAGCTGCAGTCGTAAAAAGGGCCGTCGTCCATCCCAGAAAAGCTTGGCTCTGTTAGATAGTGGAGCATACAAGTGTCATGCAGGCTGTACCCCTGAAGAAATCCGCGACAGCCTAGGCACAGAAAAGTCTGTCGCTAAGAATCAGGTGAATTCAGATCCCCCGTTAGTCTATTTTGCGAATCAACTACAGGCGACTACAGATTGGCTGCTGAATGGCAATGATGGAAAACGAGGACAAGCCCAAAAGTGGTTGAAAGATCGAGGGATAACCACTGAGCTAATTCAACACTATCGTTTAGGTTTGGTGACTCATCATGGTCGATCTGGAATTATCATTCCTATTCCTGCGGATGATCAAGATACTCGTTACTACCGAAAGATCAGAGTTGAGCCTTGGAGCGATAAACCCGCCTGGTCTCAAAAAGGGATTCCAGCAATGGTTTACTTTACCCATTGGCCTCCTGGGGCAACCCAGACTTTCCTATGTGAGGGGGAATGGGATGCGATCTTGTTGGGTTGGGTGATGCGGAGCTGTAAGACAATTGCTGTAGCCACGTTTACTTGTGGCTGCAATGTGGTTCCTTCTGCTCGACAACTGGAGCGTTTGCCGGGGCAGGTCTCTATTTTCTATGACCGTGATGCCCCAGGACAACAGGGGGCTGAGAAGCTGGCTCTCCAATTGGGCAGTAGAGCCAGAATTGCTCAAGTTCCTTTTATTGGGACTGCTCCACCCCAAGGCTGGGATATTTCGGATGCTTTGAATGCTGGATGTAGTGTGGAGCAGATTCGGGCAGCGGCTCAGAAAGCTAAGAACCCTGTGAACACAGCCCATTCTGGACGACTGAGTTATGAGCAATGCCTAGAAGAAATTGAGAAAATTCTTCAGCTTGAAGACACAGCTCGTCAGCTCTGGGAACTGAATCGGCTAGCGAAACGAACCGATCTTTCTGCTGCTCAGTTACGAAAGCTGTATCAGACTCGATTGGACTGCGCTCGTCCCTTTGCACCAATGGACGTGGTCGATTTCTTGGCTTGTGCGCCAGAAAATCGGGAATGGATTATTGCTGGCAAGATTCCCAAGGCCAGCACCATTGCATTGATTGCGGATGGAGGCACGGGTAAAAGTCGGCTGAGCTATGATTTGGCGTTTGCAGTGGCCTCTGGACAAACTTGGAATGGCTATCGCACCACTCAGGGCAAGGTGTTGATTATCCAAACCGATGAGCCGGATGTGGATTTCTCCGATTCATTACGGGATGCCAATTATGAGCAGTTTCAACCGGGGATGGTTCAAGTAGAGACGGAGTGGCAGTTCTCTCAACTACCTCAGCTCCAACAGTGGATTGAGCAAGAGCGACCCACCCTGGTGATTATTGATTCGTTTACGGCAGCGAACCGGGCGAGTGAGCTAGCGGAGAAAGATACCAACTATGGGGCTTGTATCTATGACTTGCGGAATATTGCCAATACCTATGGATGTACGTTTCTGATTCTCCATCACACGAACAAGCTGGGGGAGAGCCGAGGGACAACTGCTATTCCCGATAATGTCAGCGAAGTTTGGTATCTCCGTCATCCTAAGCCAGAGGATAAGCTACCGGAGGATCAGCGGATCTGGAGTATCAATAAATCTCGCAGCCGCTGTTCGGGCAAGTTTGTGATCAGCTATGACCCGGATGATTGTGTGATTGTCTATCACGGGGATTATCAAGGCACGCCCCAAGGGCAAGGGAATTTGGAGGGGCGATTACTGGAGTATTTCCAGCAGTCGCCAGGAGTTCCATTTGAGGTAGCAGAACTGGCGACTCACTTCTGCAGTAGCCAATCCCATATGCGCCGCCTGGTTAAGCGGCTGTGGCGACAAGGCCATATTACAGAAGAGGTACGAGAGGTGGAGGCGAATAATGGACGAGGGGGTAAGTCTCGCAAAAAAGTCTTCGTGTCTCCCGAACTGGGTGATCAGATGACCAAAAGCCAGTCTGGGCATGGGTCGGTGTCACTTGACCAGGATTTACCTAAATCTGATCACATGACAAAAACAACGGTATATCAAGGATCTTTGTCAGGTGATCATCCATCTTGGGACACAGGCGATCTGCAACATGAAGGGTTAGATCTTGGTTCTGAAAGTGAGAAAGAGCTGCAAAACCAGTCAGACCAAGAGCCAGTGTCATCTGATCATTCCAATCAGCACCCACGAGATCTATATATATAGCCCTGATAAAAGTAGTCCTCCTCCAGAACTTAAACAAGGAGATTGGGTGGAACTATTGACGGGTTACTTTACGGGTCGCCAGGTGCAGGTGGTGGGGTTTCCTCGTAAAAAGCCTGGATGGGTGGAAGTCAAGGGTAAAGCTTGGTTGATCACGAAGGAATATCAACGCCAGGATGTACGACTGATTCGGAGGGCAAACGCATGACATCTTCAGCTAATTCACAACCCGCCGTTTGGTGTAATAAGCATGAGGCTGCTAAGATTGTCGGCCTCTCAGAATCCAGCTTGAAAAAACTTCGGTTGAGCAACCAGTTAGTTGAGGGTATCCATTGGGTTCGGTATTCCAGTCGCTGTGTCCGCTATAACGTCGAGTTGCTGAAGGACTGGGCTATGAATCGAAATAATACCCAGCTCCATAACCAAGCGATCGCAAATCATCTCAGTGCGCTGCCGTCCTATCAGTTGCCCGGCTCTGACTAGGGATTACACTTCGGTCGGTCTCAAACTCTCCAACTGGAGTTTGTCTAGGTACTTTTCTTCGATCACTTTGCTGGAATTACCAACCCAACGGGCAATAGTTGTAGAGGAATTACCGTGAACAGCTTGGAGTGTGATAAAGGTATCTCGACAGTTGTAAGGAGTCATCTTAATCCCACCTTTTACTTGCAGGTTCAGCGTGGTCAAGATCTTATTCCAAGCTCGATCCTTAAAATTGCTGGGACGAATAATTCCGCCTTTCGAAGATGGAAAAACTAGTGCATCCGGCTGGGGATTTTCAGGACGAATAGAATATAGTAGTTTCTGCAGTTTGGGTGTACAGCTGAACCATCGCTGTACACCTGTTTTGGTTTCCTCTCGGCGAACTAACTTACCCGATACTTCTACGATGCTTTCGTGGAAATGAATGCGATCGCAAGTCTTGTTCACACTTTCCCAGCGGAGTCCAATCGCTTCGCAAGGACGACAACCACTCCAGAACAGGAATTTAACAAAGGGAGCGTAATGCTGATAGTTAATTCCTTTCCCTCGATGTTCTTCAAAGGCAGTGATGATGCGATCTCGTTCTTCTACTGTGAAAGCGATGGGTGGAGGGGGCGTAGTTGCTTCTAATTCTTTGTACATTCCATCAAAGGGATTGGCCTCAATCAGGGAATGCTTCATTGCCCACTTACAAGCTGCCGACAACTGCATCAAGGTTCGTCGGGCTTGAGATTGGGTTGTTGCTTGCAGGAGTTCTAGCCTGAATTTCAAGGCATCTTCTAACCCATCGGTTGAACATCTACCTAGGTGAGCGGTGACAGGCTCATAGGTTCCATTCAATGTTTTGGGTGATGCTTGGGGCGCTTTGTAATTTAGGTACTGACTCCATAAATCAGTCAAAGTCAATTTTGGCTCGGTAATGTTCACGACCTTTTCTGGGGTTGTGAGCGCCGATTGAACCTTATATTTTTCTAGGTTGTCAGGATCGAACTCTCCGAAGGCGATATCACGCTCAACCTCTAAGGCTTTATCTTGTGCTTGCTTTCGATTAAAAGGGGTATCTCCTAAGCCAGTTGAGACAAAATAACGTTTGCCTCCAAAACTGAACACGATCTGTAGGCGATTGTTGCTGCAGCGGATCTGCACACTGCCCGTTTTGGCCTTCTTACGGCGTTCGGTGGAGTACATGTACTTGAGATAATTTGATCGATAACTCTACTATTTTATCTCAATCTTTATCTCAATCTGTACCCTAAACAGGTCTAACGGTACCCAACTAGGCCCAATGAAAAACAGAGAACTGCTCGTGAAACGTCCTCTGAAAGCCTTGTCTGATGGTTGAAAGCCTTGGTTTTTGTAGGAAGCCGATGATGCGATTTGAACGCACGGCCGCTCGATTACGAATCGAGTGCTCTACCACTGAGCTACATCGGCATGAAATTTGAAAATCCAGTATATCAGGTTGTTCAGCGCTAGTAACAGGTTCCTGAGAATTAGGCCCAAGCGGTTTGCGGACGGGCAAAAATCATGCGGCCTGCCGAGGTCTGTAACGCACTAGTCACCACGACTGGTACCTTGTCACCAATATGGTTGCTGGCTTCTTCTACCACCACCATCGTGCCATCTTCTAAATACCCCACCCCTTGGGCAGGCTCTTTACCTGCCTTGATGATTTTGAGATCTAAGCTATCTCCGGGTAGATAAATTGGTCGTAGGGACTTTGCCAAATCATTGACATTTAGAACCTGGATATTTTGGACGCTGGCGACTTTATTGAGGTTGTAGTCATTGGTGACCATGGATGCGTTGATATCCTGGGCCAGTCGCACCAGCTTCGCGTCCACGGTAGAAACATCCTCGTAATCAGCAGGATGTATGGTGATCCGTTCTGGATATTCTGTGCGCAAACGGTTGAGAATATCTAACCCTCTCCGCCCTCGGGCCCGTTTTTGGTCATTGCCTGCATCGGCAAGGGTTTGCAGTTCTTGCAAAATAAAACGAGGGACCAAAATTTGGCCATCCAAGAATCCCGTGAGCAATAGCCCCTCAATCCGGCCATCAATAATGCAGCTAGTATCCAAAACTTTCGTTGGGGACGGTTGTAGCGTTCCTTCCGCCAACAGCATGGTTTCAATGGAATTGGGATTGATCAGCCGCAAAATGGTTTGGCCATGAATGTCGGCTAGGGTTAACCCCAAAAATGCAAAAATCAGACTGCCCAAAACCGCTGCCGTGGGCTTAATAAATGCAAACTCCTTAGGTAATGGGAATAAAAAGATAGGAGCCAACATCAGATTGGCCACTAAAAGTCCCAGAAATAGACCAGCTGATCGGCTGAGTAAGACATCCGTGGGTAAAGCTTTTATCTTTTTCTCAATTCGACGGCAAGAGACCTGAGCGGCGAACCCGATACCCAAACTGAGGAGGGCCCCAAAGCCCGTAATTACCCACCGCAGACCGTCAATATTAACCCCTTCTAATTCGCTGGGGGTCAACAGGTCGGGTAAGATATCGACGCCCCGAAAACCAACTGCTGCACCTACAGCAATGAAGGTCAAGATGATAAATAGGTCTAGCATTGTCCTAGCTTACCGTTTAATAGGAGAGGCATACTTTTTTGGAGATAATAAGGGTGGGTTATCGAACTTCTTATTTTCTCAGAGAAAAATAGCTCTAATCATTATTATAGTGTCCTTATTTCAGGACCTTACGGCGTTTTTTTTCTTGACCAAAAAGATTCCTTTAAAATACGTAAATCTAGATCAACTTTGGTCGTAAATGGTCTGATTTTATCTTGAGGCAATCCAGTTTGTGAAAATAGCTCAACCTGCGCGGATTGCCAGCGCTTGGCCTACTTCTGCTTATATTCATATTCCGTTTTGTCGACGGCGTTGTTTTTATTGTGATTTTCCCATCTCGGTGATTGGAGATCACAAGCGAGGAGAGACCTCTTTGGCGATTGCCGATTATGTCAATCTTTTATGCCAGGAAATTGAGATCACTGCCTCGGGACCGCGCCCTCTAAAAACCCTCTTTTTCGGTGGTGGAACCCCTTCTCTGTTATCTGCTCAGCAATTAGAGCAGATTTTGCGGTGCTTAGAACAACAATTTGGCTTGGAGCCGGACATAGAAGTTTCCATTGAAATGGATCCAGGAACGTTTTCCTGGCCGCTCATGCGGCAGTTTAAGGCCTTGGGTATAACCAGAGTCAGTTTGGGGGTTCAAGCTTTTTCGGAGGAGTTGTTGCAAGCATGCGGGCGCTCCCATACAGTGGCGGATATCGGTGATGCGATCGCAATTCTCCACCAAGCCGGTATCACTAATTTTGGACTGGATTTGATTTCGGGCTTACCTAACCAAACTCTAGACCAATGGCAGGCCAGTTTAGAAGCAGCTTTAGCTTTGGAGCCCACTCATCTTTCCACCTATGACTTAGTGATTGAGCCCACGACCGTTTTTGGGAAAAAGTATCAGCCAGGAATCCAGCCCCTCCCCTCAGATGAAATCGCGGCACAGATGTATCGCCTCGCTGTCGCTACCCTAACCGCTGCTGGCTATGACCATTACGAAATCTCTAACTATGCCCGTCCAGGGTATACCTGTCGGCATAATCAAGTTTATTGGCGCAACAACCCCTATTATGGCTTCGGCATGGGGGCGACCAGCTATGTGCATGGACAAAGGGTTAGCCGTCCTCGGACCCGCAAAGCTTATGCCGATTGGGTAAAACGGCTGATTGCAGCCCAAGGGCAGATGAACGATGCAGTGAGTTCTGACCTGGACATTTTGCTGGAAACCCTAATGATGGGCCTCAGATTGTCAACGGGGGTCTCCCTCTCCACATTGCAAGATCTGGCCAGCCCTCAGATAGTGAATACTTTGCTACAGTGTCTCGCTCCCTACCAGAAGCAGGGCTGGGTGCAGTTACCTCACCATCCAGAGGAGGCCATCCGTTTAACGGACCCGGACGGCTTCTTGTTCTCTAACACGATTCTGACGGCGATTTGGCAGGCTTTAGATCCATAAGCTGTTTCCCAGTCCTTGAGAGTAGAGGTATTGTTCAAGGGCTGGGGAAACATTGTCGTCTAGGTGGTTAGATCCAAACTCGATTGGATGGTTAATTCCAATGCGGCTGGATCGACGACTATCACGCTGTCTTTAGGGGCAGAGGGGCTGGTGGCTACCCCACTTAGCAAGGCACCAGTGAGTAAACTGCCTAAGTTAAACCCACTGCCTAGGACGGAGTTCAGAATGGTTCGACCGGCTGTTGTACTAATAGCACCTCTAATATCATTGGGTTTGACGGATTGCCGAGAAACCGCTACCTGGGGATCAGAGTTGGCTCTGATGTCGTAGCTACGAGTCCCTACTTTGAGGGTTTTAGCTACAAACTGTGTCCCAGGGGTTGTGCCGACATTAACCGGTACCAGTGTCCCTTCGATCAGACTGCCTTTGGGAATAAGCACTGTACCTGCAGTATTGACAATGTCCTCTGCGACTTCTAGCTTAGTGTCTACCGTTTCTCCGGGGGCAACAATCAGATTGACTTTGTTGGGTCCTGGATATCGGACAGGAATCTTGGAGCCAGAGGCAATGATACTCCCCGTATTGATTGGTGTGCTGGGTTGCTCTGGGGAGGCGGTGCCGTCTAGTTTGACAATGTAGTTATTGGCCCGCGCTTTGTCAGAGATCGGATCTAAATCCCCTTGATCGACCAAGGCTTGGTAGACAAAGGCTGCAATTTCGGCCCGAGTGGCTTGCTGATTGGGATTTAAAAAGTTGGCATTGGGATAGTTGACAACTAAACCTGCTTCCGTCGCTGCTGTGACACCTTTGTCGGCATAGCCAGGGATATCTGCTGCATCCCGAAAAGTCGCGAGTACCTCATCCGTGGGAGCATCGGGTTCTAACTCTAGACCACTCGCTAAAGAGACTAGGGCTTGGACTTTGGGGATTCTTTGATTGGGTTGAAATAAATTTCCCGGGTAACCTGACATAAAGCGAGTGCTGTAAGCCTTACCAATGGCAGGCTGGGCCCAATGATTGGTGGGGACATCCGCAAAACCTCGATACTGGCGGGTAGACTCACGATCAAATGCCTGGCGAACAATCGCTGCAAATTGAGCACGGGTGACAGGCTGATCAGGTTTGAAGGTCCCGTCCGGGAAGCCTTTAATGACATTCTCCTCAGCTAGTTTTTCGATAAATGGGCGCGCCCAATATCCAAGGCTGACATCAGAAAAATTGGCTTGGGCCGATGCAGGGAGTGCTGAGAAAATGGGCGCAATGGCGCTGAGGGATACTCCCCAGGTCAGGGCAATTCTAGAAAATCGTGGGGAAACACGCAGCATGCGAAAGGACCCTCCAAGTAATTTATAAAAATAGAGTTTTCTTCCCTTTGAGTATCGAAGGGATCGGTCCAGAAACCAGAAAGTGCAGAATTTATTTTATTTTATTTTCAAAAATAAATCTGTGGTGACTGCGACGCCGTCTTTATACCATTCACTTGGAGCTTGAGGGATTTAACAAGCACTGTTGCAGGGTTTGAGCAATCTTGGCAGAGGCACCGGGTAATCCCATGCGATGGCGGCCATTTTTAAGCCAAATTTGTGGCTGTCGGTATTGCTCCTGAACAGCCGATAGCATATGAGGCAACTCTTCCGGTGTTCTGATGTGATAAATAGAGGGGCCTAAGAGCTGAGCCTGGGCTGCTGCAAATTGGGCCGTGAACTGAGGCCCATGGCCCGGCATCGTGATGACAGGCTTACCGAGGCCGACGGCTTGCTCTGTGGCGGTACCAGCCATCGCCAGGACAATATTGGCAATCGACAAGCAATCTCTAAAACCATTGGGCACCAGCAGTAGGGAATGTTGATGCTGTTGATAGTGAAGAAGGGCTGTGTTGTCCTGAGCAGACCATCCATACTGCATCAGTATCTTTTGGAGTGGCAGCTGATCAATACCGGGTGCGATCGCACCTAAAAACACATACCCCTGTTGAGTCGGGTCTAAGCCTGCAATGGCTGAGATCATCAGCTGCCAATTCCTAAAGACTTCAGGAGCGTGAGACCCCGGTAACAACAGAATTTTGCAGCCAGGGGGTAGCTCAGGTAATTCACTTTGAGGCTCCAACTCGTCCATCATCGGATTACCGCAGTCGAAAACGGGGATGGACCAGCGCTGTAGGGTTGTTGCCGTGGTGCGATCACGAGGGAATACGCCCCGACAACGCTTATGGGTCATCAGCCAACGTTCCCAAGGCCAATAAACAGAAGGCCTTAGATAAGAAGGATGACTGCCTCTGTAATATTCAGACTTAGCAGTACCAACGAAGGCATAGGGTAAACCACTCCACCATGCCATTGTCAGAGGCACAATATCTCCAACTGCCAAAACTACTCTGCCCTGATGAGACCATTGTCCAACAGCCCTGATTTGTCGCAGAGTGAGGCCAAGGAACCCTTCTTGTAGATCTTGGCCAAATTCATGTCCCCAAAAACCGCCTGACACAAACGCCTTGCCTTTCACTAAACAAGGGATATTCTGTTCCCCATAACTCTGACCAATGCCCACAATCGGTAATGCATCAACATTGAGTTTGGGGATGTCTTGACGCAATACTTGCAGAATACGCATAGCAACCAGATCTTCACCATGCCCATTGCTGATGACTAACAGTTGGATGTTGCTGTGTTGTTGGGCTGCCATACGCTTCAGCAAGCCTCCACTTCCATATCCGAAGAGTTATGGTTACGTAACCTCACTGGATAACAGGGAGTGGGGCACATGTCTAGGAGAAAAGCTTTAGATCAGACTTGTTTCTGATTGCTAATGCTTATTAAGAGTGGTTGCGAGCAGATGTCTATAAATGATGAAGCAGAGATATCAATCAAGCCATCGAACAGATGGATCCCAGTGATTGAAAGGTTTTTCTATATTCTGAAGATGCTTAATAAAACATTACATAGCGTTACTTTCTGTGTGGAATCTTAGTGGTGAAAACGCTAAAAATTAAGTAGTCTGAAGCGTTACCCCGATTCTGTTTTCAACAACAGCTTGGAGATAAGGGCTGATTGATCTGGATATTCGATCCAAAACTGCATATGGATAACGGATTGAATGCATTCTGCAAGGTATACTTGAGCTTCAATTGGCTGGTTAAATAGTGGACATTCCGCGTTTGCTGGTTTCTTACGAGTCGCTTTGATTCTCAAGCACTAATGGATAAATTCCTGAACCGCTTGTTGTACAGTGCGCGGCATCGTAACATTATTTCATCCGCCTGTTTAAGATACTTGCATTTTCCTGTGACATAAATTTTATCAGGCGAAATTTTATAGAGTCGTTTTTCCTCAAAACATTATCCTTTTGGAATAAAGAAAATGGCAACAAAAGTCGATACTGCTCCTGAATATCCCTGGTATTCGGGCAATAGCCGCCTCGAAGATCCTGCGGTTCAAGGCAAATGGTTGGCTGCTCATATTGCTCAGATTGCACTAATTGTTTTCTGGGTTGGGCTCAACACTTTTTCTGAGAACCAAGCCTTTGATACAAGCCTCCCAATGTTTGACCAAGGATTAGTTCTAATCCCTCACTTGGCTGCTTTGGGTTTTGGTGTTGGTTCAGGTGGTGTTGTCACTAATACCTTCGTTTTTACCCAAATCGGTGCCATTCATATGGTGTCCAGCTTCGTTCTGTTTGGAGGTGCATACTTCCATGCGAAAATTGGCCCTTCTGTATTGGCTGATGGCGGACGTGGCAATACTGACCAATTTGCGTTCTCTTGGGATGATCCTAAGAAACTCGGTTATATCCTTGGTCATCACCTCGTGTTGATTGGTACGGGTGCTTTGCTATTCGTTCTGTGGATCAAGTTCCACGGTATCTATGACCCCACGATTGGTGAAGTTCGTACCGTTGCTGCACCTGGATCTACAATCGGCGATGTGGTTCTAAAGTATGGCTGGTTTACACCTGGCTATAACTGCTTCTTTGTCGATAACTTAGAAGACTTAGCTTCTGGACATTTGTTTATTGGTTTAGTCGACATTGCTGGTGGTATTTTCCATATCAATGTTGCTCCTTTGCCCTGGTCCAAGGTCGTCAACAAGTATACTTACTCTCCTGATGGTCTCTTAGGTACTGCCATTGGTGGCCTCGCCCTCATGGGATTCATCTCCGCTTATTTCTGTGCAGTGAATACTCTTGTTTATCCTGTAGAGTTCTTTGGTCCTGCACTGGAAGTGAAGTTCGGTATTGCTCCTTACTTTAAGGACACAGCTGATCTCGCAGATGGTTTCTACACATCCCGTGCTTGGTTGGCAAATATTACTTACTACCTAGCTTTCTATATGTTGCAAGGTCACCTCTATCACACCTTAAAAGCAATGGGCTTCAAGTTTGAAGATATCCCTGCTGTTATTGCTCGTGATACAGGTAATGCTCCTGCATAAACCTTCACCACTTTTCTAAAAATTTATAATCTGCTAGTTCCTAGAACTAGCAGATTTTTTTGTAGGTAACCCTGCTTTTAGAGCTTTAAAGTGGATGCCATCTGATCTAGCTCTTGGCGGGATGGGGTGGGAATATCTTTATCACCGAATTTGACATTTCCATCCTCACAGTAGGCATAGTGTTTATGCATGATATCTAGGGGGCCATATTGGGGAATGAGATGCAGATGAGCATGGGCGACGGTAAAGCCATGCACTAACATGCCTATCCGCAATGGCTTGTAAACTGTCATGATCTTCCGGCCCACTTGTTGGGCGACCACAATCACTTTCGCAGCTAAAGGATCTGGGACGTTGGTGAAATGGTCAATATGAGCTTTAGGAATGACCAAACAGGCCCCTGGATAGACCGGATGTAATGGGATAAAGGCCATCACTGCTTCATCTTCGTAGACGGTGCTGACGGGCGCATCGCCTTGTGCGATCGCACAAAAAGGACAAGTATCTATCACATTTATCGCTCCAACTATTCAGGGGATTTGCCTATGTTTCCCATCCTGTCGACAAACCTGGAGTAGACCACTCAAATCCCAGTTCTTGTCTTTCCCAGGATGATGGTAAGAGATGTTTTTGCCCGAGATAGCATGTAGATGTTAAGTCCTACTAAGACAAGCGGAGCAAACAGCAGATTTGTCCACAATATTAATGCGTCAATGTCTGTGAATACGACCCATTAATCATTAATGTCTATTCCATTTGATTCAAGTTCTGCCCAAAAGCGCCTCGAAACATTTTGGCAGCTGGCCGCCAGTTTTGGCATGGAACGGAATGCCTATCACAATTATCTCAATGAAATTGTTAGCGATCGGTATGCCCTGATTAATGGTCTTCAGCTACTCCGAGATGAACTACAGTTTGCGGCAGCTAGCAAAACGGATATCAATGTGTGCGGTGCCGATTTAAGCTTACCGAGTGTGGTCACAACCTTGGCTTATACCAATTGTGGTGATCGGATCCACCAAGGTGAAGCGACAAAGCGATATCGAGATGTTGTTGCCTCTCGATTTGCAACCCTATCGGAAATTGGAGAGCTGAAACTCGAAGCCTTTTTCCCCGCAGGCGGAGGAACAGATAATGGGGCAACCCTTGCCCATGTCACTGTGGCTCATCAAATTGATGAATCCCTTCGTCGTCGTCTTTATGCCGGTAACCCTGAATCTATGGTGTTGGTCGCCATTGATCTCAAAACCCATGTGGGGCGATTACGTGAAGACGGGCAACGAGTATATGGTAAAACCCGCGAGTCGCCCTGGCGGGAACCTCGGGCAGCCTGTGGAGCCATTGCCGATGCCTTAAGTCACTATCATCCCCATAATTTGATACATAGACGCATCCGGGATGATTTAGGAGAAAAAAATTTCCAGTTCCTTTCTACCCAAAAAATCTATACCGAAGAAGGCGTAGATATTACCTTAGCTGTTGCATCTGCAATCGTTGCCATTCGCGGGATTCGCAACACCTCTATGGCCTTGACTCAAGAAATGGACGAGAGGGGGCTGGCACATTTAACAGCCAGTACCACCGTGAATAGACCTTCTAGAGATGATCTTGTGATCTATCTTGCCCGCGCAACGGTCTTTCAAGGGAAAGTCCATATCCAGAGCCTTGGTTCAAAAGCAGAACTTTATGGCGGCAAATTAGTAGATTATGCGGGTGAGCGTCGGCTACAGCTGACTTATGATAACCACGACATCAATAATCTGCCGATAGAGGAGATATCCTACCAAATTCATGCCTCTGGCTTATAGGTTGGAAAGTCTTCGCTTCAAAAGTGTTTGATTCAGCCATCTCTCATCATCATGACAGGTCAATGATGGCTGATTATTTGAATTTTGAGAGTACCATTTGCTACCCAGGCTTCAATCCATTTACTACTCGGGCTTCAATCCTTTAACCTGGATAATGGCCTCTGGATGAGAAGACAGAGAATGGAGAATGTGTTGTTCATTTAGATATAAAGAGAGCTGAATACGATTAGACGTATGTGTTATCTCTAGCTCTATCTGGTCATCAGAAATGGATTGATACTGAACATCAATGGGCGGTACAACGCCCCGTGCAGGACATAAGATCCAGGCAAACGTTGCTGTTGTAGACAGATGGGATGAATAGATCGCTGTTGGATTCGGTTGTTTATGGTTATATTCTTTACTCCACCAACCTTGAATCGGCTCCATACTCCCTCTGGCAATATCGATATCCCAAGACAGATTATCCGTCGGAACAATTCTTAAATTGCCGCAATTCTCATTAGTAGTGACGATAGAGGAACCTTGAACTTCAAGATTGCAATCAGGGTGAAAGTGCCAAAGGGTTTGAATTTGATGAGCGTTGCTTGCAGATACACGATCAATCACAACCCAATATTGATGGCGCAGATAGACTAAGAATCGTGAATGGATGACTTTGTCTGCGACTCCTTGATACCCTTGATCAAATTTGCCATAGGCAAAATCAAACTCTGGTGTCGAATAAAACTGCTGTTCGACGGGGTTCAGTGCTTCACCGATGCCTGCATTTTGGCCCTGACCATCCACAAGGATAGTGTTGTGGCTAGCTGAGTTCCTAAAATAATGCCAAAAGGAATCTCGTTTGTAGTGATAACGTCCGCTATCCACTAATAAATCTCGACCAAATGCGGCAACAGAAAGATGCAATTTATCATTGTGGGTATGGTAGTTAATGCCGTGGGGACCCACATCAAAAAATGCCCAATGAGCATCTTTATTCCAACTGCTTCGCATAATCACTTGGCCTGCCCAAGGAAAGAGAATAGATGGGGAGAGAGGACCGTCTCCTTCCTGGCCATTGGATGCAATATATTGCCAATCAGAGCGGTTATATAGATTGGCAACGCTTTTGATGGTTGTTCGAAGCTCATCTCGATCCGAATCATTATTGAGGGGGGAACTACCATCTGGCCGCATTGCGAATGCCAGATAGTTCCACATCCTCTCTAATGTTTTGCCAAAAGAGATAGACAAATTGTGGCCAGAAAGCTGCATTAATTTGGCAAAATTATCGAAATCTAGCAAAGTCACTCGATGGTAGTGACTCGTTAGCTCTTTATGGCTGCCATCAGGATAGACTTGCAATTCAATCTCGCGGGACATGTGAAATTGGGCGTAAGTCAACCAAGATTGGGAGAATTTAAACTCAGGCCAGCATATTGCTAGAGTTGCTAGTCCGTTCATCTCGCGAGCAAGCCAGTTCGCCCCCCAGGTGTGGCAATGACGCAGAAAATTACCATGTACGGGCAAAATTGCGAGCATTAGCAGATGATCGACGTCTGAAAAGTTGGGACTCTCAAGCAATCCATAAAAAATGGGAGCCCAGTGCAAAATGCGACAAGCGACTTCCCGACCTCGCCACTGAGCCCAGTAGTGGGTGTTAGGGGCTGCAATGCTAGTTAATATCCAATCTCTGATACTGAGGTAAATATATTGAACATAATCTGAGTTGCCACTTCTTAAATAGGCATGAAAAAGATCGACAACATGGTAATGTCTGTTCAAAAACCATGCCCACTCAGAATCTTCTTTAGTACCTAGATAAGACCAATTAAAACGATCATTGTCTTGTGGGACGGTGCCACTTATACGTTGGAAGATAAATTCATTGTTTAAAATATGGTCTGCATCTAAATCCTTGTTAAATTTTTGCTCTGGAAGTAAATTCTTCCAGCCTATTTTATCTGGCTTATTTCGAAAATATGTAATTAACGAGTGGCTGGCTTGAGTATAGTCACCCTTATTGACATATTCTCTGACTGTCTCTAGGCCAGGATGTTCAATATTGATGTTTTCAAATAGATTCGTTATTAGCTTTGGATGTTTCTGACATAGCTCATCAACTGATTTCAATTGATTTCCATCAGACTTTTTGTTCGATAAAGTTAGGCCAATATAGTGTTTAAAGAAACTAACAAGCGTTAGTTTCTTAACTTTGCTACTTGTAATTGCTACTTTATTGAAAGCCTGTTGAATATACGGCTGCAGAATTAACATCAGTTCTAATTTACTAAATTCAGGCAGAATGCGTTTTTAGAGGGTATCTTTGAGGGTTTAGGGCTGCATAATTAGATCTCTGGATGCCAGGAGAATGAGAATCGATATTTCCATATTACGCTTCAATTGATTCGCAGCAAAATATCTAAAATGATACTTGCAATATTGCTATAGAGAACGAGGATTCGATAATCCATGCTTTGTATTCTATTTGACAGACAACAGAAACTACCTTGAATAATCCAGTAGTAGAGGATTAGCGAATGTTAAAAGATATCAGGCTTATGTACACCAGTAAATCATGAGTAAAATCGACGAATTGTCACAGATAATAAATAAAAACTACTGATAAAGAATTAATTAAGTAGATGTTGAAGTATGAAAAACGATTGTATTTGACTTAATATCCATGATTTAAAAAACAAATTACTTTCTTTTTTTTAGTAAGAATAGACCTCTTGCAATATTCGTTTCATGATGTGTTACTAACTAAATTTATGCTGCGATCTGACTTGGATTTTTAGTCATCTACCATACCGTTAGCCGAATTATGCAAGAGGTCTAATTAGATCACTGAAAATACAAGCTCTAGTCTTTGCCTCATTGGATATTGACCTAGATAAAGTCCAAATATTATACTAAAGGACTAATTAAAAATTAATTTCTATTCCTTTTGTGCTCGTTGCCATGGCTTCTGATCTTAACGGTTCCTCAGATTAGTTTGAGGCAATATTTTACACTAAAAATAGTCTGATAATCATGTTTGTCGCTTTTGAAATAGTAAGGAGACGACCGATTTTTTTATTTGAGTCAACAAAAAATCAGTATAATCTCAGTTTATAACCCTTAATCCTCTACTCTGAGGAACTCAGAATAGAAGTTTTTCCAGGTCTATTAAGGTCCAAATTGACTAAATTTTTGATAAAAAAGGCCTATATATCTAAAGGACAAGGATATTGATTTGATTTCGCCAATAATCACTGTGTTCTCACTACAAGTAGCAATATCTGTGAGTGGGGTAAAGAGACCTTGGTAAAGTGAGTAGATTTAGAATCTAGTTCTTTGGTTTATTAAACCAAACTCATGCCACTAAGCGTATTCGGAATTGTCTAAAGTAGGTTTGCCGCTTTCTTGCTGTGACCTAGTCTAGGGGCAATATTGTGAATACGGTGAGGAAAACTACGAAAAAATTATAAACACACTCCAGATGGTGTCAGGAAAAGCATCTATAAAGTTAGATTGAAATAAATGGGAAGCTAAACTTCAGATTTATCCGACCTATCGGTAGTGCCAGAATTTAGAGAGTTCGGTGTTTCATCTGCGCTCAATGATTAAACTGCACCAGTCTTGCTCATGATGGGTATCGCGAACTTGCCAGCCATGAGCATTTAGTGCCTCAATAATCATCGGTTCTTGAGTATCCAAAATGCCGCTAAGAATTCCCCAACCGTTTTGGTCAGTGATATCAGCGAAATGGGGTATTAGGTCAAGAATGATATGGGCCAAAATATTGCAACAAAACCCTTGGACTGGATGCTGAAGCTGCTGTATCACTTGATCAAGACTTCCTTCCTTAACCCATAACTGATCTGAAGTGAGGCCATTCAGTTCTCGACTAGCTTGGGTTGCACCAATGGCGAGTGGATCTAGATCAACCGCATAGGCTTTTTGAACTCCTAAAAGAAGAGCAGCAATGGAAAGAATACCCGTGCCACAACCAATATCAGCGATACTTAGAGGATTGGGTTGTTCTGAAATTCGTTGTTCTAGGGCTCGCAAGCAGAGCTGCGTGGTTGCATGAGCGCCTGTGCCAAAAGCGACTCCGGGATTAAGGCGAATCAAAAGACGTTCACATTGTTCTGGCACCTCTAGCCAAGCCGGATAAATCAGTAACCGATTGCCAACTTCTTGAGGATGCCAATAGTCTCGCCAGTTATGGGCCCAATCTTCTTCTGTGATCAGTTGCCAGCTAATATCTGGGGCAGGATATCCCACTGACTGGACATCCTGATGTAATCTCTCGGCAAGTTTTTGCAGATCGATGGACTGGACCCGATCCAGGGATAAATATCCGCAAACAGTCAACTCTTGATTGACTATTTGGCTGGCCGTGCCTTGGCATCCTTCTTCTTGTAGCCGCCAGAAGAGTAGATCATCTAGCAGTGGCACTCCCACAACTTTAATTTCCCACCATTGGCTAGGGGGTAAAGCCGTAGGAGTGTCCGACGGAGTGTGGATGCCTGGATCGGCCATTATTGTAAATTCACAATATAGGCATCACGAATGCCTTCTACATTCGTGATTTCAGACAGTACTCCTTCGGGTAAGGGATCATCTAGGCTAAGAACCATCACAGCCGAGCCTCGAACCATCTTGCGGCCTACTTGCATACTGGCGATATTGACGTTAAAGCTACCTAACTGGGAGCCAATTTGGCCAATAATACCGGGCATATCTCGGTGTACTGTCAACAACATGTGCCGGGTAGGGACCACATTGATTGGAAAGTCATCAATATTGGTAATGCGCAGCTCGTCCTCCCCTAGAATGGCACCCGTTACTGAGCGAGTTTCAGAGGGGCCTTTGGCAGAAAGTTGAATAGACCCGGAATAATCCCGAACCGAAGCATCACGAGTCTCCACGACGCGAATCCCACGATCTTTGGCTTCAATGCCGGCATTCACATAGTTCACACGCTCTCGCAATGCTGGGGATAACAGTCCTTTGAGGGCTGCGACAACAATCGGTTGACTATCGTTGGAGGCCAGTTCTCCTTGGAGACGGACATCTAGGGATTCTATCCGGCCCCCCGCTAATTGACCGACTAGATTGCCCAAGGTCTCGGCTAGGAGCATGTATGGCTTGAGTTTTTCCAGTACGTCGGGACGTAAGCCAGGAATGTTTACAGCTGACCGGGCTGGTAGTCCTAAAAGCACATCGCGAATTTGCTCGGCGACGTCAACTGCTACGTTAGTTTGAGCTTCTTCTGTTGAGGCTCCTAGGTGGGGGGTCAAGATGATGTCTTGCTCTAGATGACATAGAGGAGAGTCTCCTAGGGGTTCGCTGGCATAGACATCCAAGGCTGCAGCAGCGATTTGCCCGGATTCTAGGGCTTTGCCTAGGGCGTCTTCATCAATGATGCCGCCACGAGCGCAGTTGATAATGCGGGCGGTGGACTTCATTTTGCCGAGGGTCTCAGCATTGACTAAGTTCTGGGTTTCTGGTGTTTTGGGGAGATGTAAGGTGATGTAGTCCGATTCTTGGAATAAAAAATCTAACTCCACTAGTCTGCAGCCTAACTGCTCTGCCCGTTCTTGGGATAAGAAAGGGTCGTAGGCTAGCAGCTTCATTCCCATTGCCCGGGCAACGGTGGCCACATGGGAACCGATTTTGCCCAGTCCAACAACACCCAGGGTCTTTTTATAGACTTCTACGCCGGTAAACTTTTTGCGTTCCCATTTGCCCGCTTTAACGGACTGGTTGGCATCGGGAATATGGCGAGAGAGGGACAGCATTAAGGCTAAAGCATGTTCTGCGGCGGCGATGGTGTTACCCTCTGGAGAGTTAACCACTACAATCCCTTTTTTGGTGGCTGTGGGCACATCCACATTATCGACACCCACACCAGCTCGACCAATAATTTTGAGCTGGGTGGCGGCTTCAATCACTGCTTCTGTAACTTGAGTGCCCGACCGAATCATCAGGGCATCGTACTCAGGAATAATTTGGATTAATTCTTCAGGAGAAAGCTTGGTCTTTACATCGACCTGGGCAACTTGACCTAAAAGGTCAATACCAGAGGGGTCAATTGGATCTGAGACGAGAACCTTGGGCATAACAGGAAAGGAGAATGAAAGTTCACAGCGATGAGCAGAACGGAATTAATCAGTTTCTGACACCTCAGTTCGCCATTCTACAAGAACCCCGAGGGAAGAACTAGGGTAAAAAATATAAAGCTGGCCCACTGAAAAAGCTATTCCTTCTCCAGTACGTCAGCAAAGGCCAAATTTTGAGATGCTAGTACAAATAAGGTCGTGGGCAATCCCGTGGTTCGAGTCTGTAAACTCTCGTAATATTCGCTGAATTGTTCGTCTGGACGCGCCATTCCCAGAACGACTAAGTCAGCCCCTTTAGAAGAAGATTTTAAGATCTGGGCGAAGGGGCGTTCATTGGCAATAATCACTTGGGAAACCGCTCGGATGCGGAGTCGTTTGACCACATCGTCGAGGTTGCGCTGAGCCGCTTGGGCAGCAGACTGGTCGGGAACGACGAGCTTGAGCCAAATTTCGGTTTGCCGCCACACCATACTAGTCCGCAGTAGGTCAGCCAAGATCAGCATCAGGCCGCCATTGCCTTTCAGGCCACCCCACCAGACATCAATCCGACGACAGAAGTTGGGAAAGCGATTTTGATGATTGTCTTGGTAGCGAAGGATAGCAACGTTTCGTTGGGCCTGATGGAAATGGGCAATCATCTGGCAGTAGCGATCGCGGCTCGTTGCGTTTTCCGTATTGCCTAACAAAATGGTGTTAGGAACCAAGGCTCCTAGCCCATAAGCTTCGACCAAGCGTTCTGCGCCGCCAAAGGGATCACTATCGCGAACAAATCGGACTAGGGCTTTCACCCCTTTGCGATCCAAATAATCTTTTACCATCGCTTCCATGGTGGTCTGTTGGGCCACGTCTCTACCCTTCACGGGTAGAACACTAGAGACCGTAATCAGTCCGCGATTGTGGGTGAGGGCTGAGGCAACCTGTACAAGATGCCATCGGCGAGTGGGAATGCCTGAAAGTACCAAAATATGGGGTCGCCAGTTTTTGGGGTCGGGAGCATTACTAATTTGAAACAGCCCCTTGCGGACCACGGTCATCCATATGCCTCGACGGACATCTCCCCAGGCACTTTCCAACTGCTGTCGTTCTAGCCATAGGTAGATGGCCAAAACAATCAGAGCTGCAACAATGGTTGCCAACCCGTTAATTAAAAACATGACGGCAATACAGCCCAGGGCACCCATCAGGGAAAAAATCCAGTGGATGCGAAAGGTAGGACGAAAAGAAGGGCTTTGGAGAAAGCTTTCCACCCCAGCCGCCACGTTAAGGACCATATAGGTGGTCAAGAAAAACATACTGAGAACCGGTGCGATCAAATTGAGATCGCCAATGGAGACCACGGCTAAGGCAATGCCTAAGGTGAAGAGGGTGCCGAGTCGAGGTTCATCTGTAGGGCCACTGCCAATTCCCAGCCAGCGAAGACTGCGAGGCAAGATGCGATCGCGTGCCAATGCCTGTAAGACTCGGGGTGCCCCTAAAATACTGCCAATCGCACTGGAAAGGGTAGCGCCCCAGACCCCCAATAAGATGGCATCCCCCCAAAAGGCAATTTTGCGCATCACCAGGGGATCTTGGATCAGGGTGCCAGGTTCGGCTCGCATGGTGAGTAGGATCGGCAACACCATATAGATCACATAGCCGGTTCCCACAGCGGCTAATGTCCCCTTTGGAATTGACCGGGCCGGATCTTTGAGATCGCCAGACATGCTGACGCCCGCCATAATGCCGGTGACCGCTGGGAAAAAGACGGCAAAGACTTCCCAAAAGCTCTTGGCTTGGGGAATGGCGTCGGTTCCGGTTTCCGGTGGCACGGCATGACCGAATCCAAAGGAAATAAGGGATAGGGCAATGGCCGCCATAATCCCAAATTGGGCTTTGATGGCAATATCAGCAGATTTCAATGCCAGACCAGCCACTAATAGGGTGGTGATAGCGGCCACCAGGGTTTGATTGAGGCTAGGAAAAATGCGAACCAGACTTTCTGCAAAGCCAATGGTGTAGAGGGCCACGGAAACCGCCTGGGCAAAAAAGAGGGGAATCCCCACAGCCCCACCCGTCTCAATGCCCAGAGAGCGGCTAATCATGTAGTAGGCTCCCCCCGTGCGCACCACCTGATCGGTTGCGATCGCAGAAATAGACAGGGCCGTCAAAAAGGTGATCGAAGTGGCTAAGGTGACGATGATTAGGGTATTGAAGAGGCCGACATTACCCACAACCCAACCGAAGCGTAGGTACATAATTACGCCCAGGATGGTGAGCAGGGAGGGGGTATAAACCCCTGCAAATGTGCCTAGTCCAGGCGTCTCTTCGGTACTGGCCGCTTGGGCCTTAGACCGACGCAAAGGGAATTTGGGCATAGACAAACTTGCACGTGAAGGATTGCGGGCCTCAGTTACTATCTCACAAACGTTTGGCGAAAGGATGAATTGCTGAGGTGTGTAGCATTGTACTTTGCTTCCTTCTCCCCTTGCTTGATGAGGGTTACAAACTCGGCTGCCAAGTGCCATGAAACCCCATGGGGACGACGCTAGGTAATCCTAATCGGCAAATCGGGCCTTCTTCAAGACGATGGGCGGCCAAAATCCACACCTCACTAGTATGGGATGCAGCTTGATAGACCACGGTCAGAATCCAGCCCTGTCCAGGGTGATCGGGATCAGGAGCATAGATGGGCTCACTGCAATAGGCTTGATCGCCCATCTGCACACTGCTGAGTTGTTGCGAGACGTGATCGAAGCTGACAATCTCACGAAAGAGTTCTGTTGTAGGGTCTGAGGTGGGGCGAGTGGAGAGATAGGTATGCCGATGGGCCTGTCCCACCTGATGGGGATCAACCACTGGAAACTCGCCTGTGCGGTCCATCAGCTTATAGGTCTCCAACACTTGGCTCGTCTGGGGATCGAGATGTAGTCGCCAAAGCTGTCCTTCTGCTTGCGTGTGGGGATGACCACTGGCTACTTCTTTGAGGAACTGGTTGGTGCTGAAGTCGGCATAACGGACGACATCGATAACGACATTTTCTTGGTCGTCCACATAGCCATTACCAAAATGCCACTGATACCAGGGATCTGCTTCACCTTGGCTGACCACTTCTAGGGACTCACGATCAATCACTAAGATATGAGTGCCTTGCTGGGGTTTCCATTGGAGACTGTCGCTATAGCTTTTGAGCTGGGCCAACATAGGCAGTGGATTGAGGAAGACGGGGGAAATACAAAAAATTAAGTAAGGCCCCGCCATCACAAAGTCATGAATCATCGGCAAGCCCTGGAGCGGAATTTTGGTTTGGCGCTGAACGGCTCCTTCTTGATTGCAGCGATAGACATGCAGATGACCTTGCTTGCTATAGCTAACGCCAAAGTTATAGATTTCGCTGCTGATCGGATCCCATTTGGGATGGGCGGAGAAAGACTGATCCGGTGCTAGGAATCCCAAATCGTCTAGCCTTTGGGTCTCCAAAGTGTTTAAGTCCAGAGCATGAGGATGTCCGCCTTCCCACAAGGTCAACAGCTTGTCGGGGAGGGCAAGCACAGAGGTATTGGCAGCATTTTTGGTTGCTCCCTGCCGCAATCTTTGCCACAGGGATCCGGCGGGCAGCATGCCATAACCTCCCATCAAGAATTGATCGGCCTGTTCTTCGGCCTGATAGCCTGCGGTTTGAACATAGCGATAGACGCCTGTTGCATTGACGCTATCGAAATGCACGGCTAAAACGGCTCCATCCCCATCAAACCAGTGGCCAACCCGTTGTCCGCCGCGCTTTAGGCGACCGGGGCCGTTGCGATATAGAGAGCCTTTGAGGTTTTCGGGTATAGCCCCGGACAAAATCGGTAACCGGGTGGTCGGAAATTCGGGTGCAGCTTGGGCAAACATGCCATACCAAGGTTGCTGAAATTGTTGAGGATGAGACTGGGTGATCATAGGTGGGTCTCCTAGGCAACGCAGACGATGTAATATGCAACAAAGTGCATATTCTCACTATATGCAATTATTTGAATATGTCAATCAGTGCATATGAGTCTTTCCTACGCAATCTTGGCAACCTTGACGGATCTAGCCTGCAGTGGCTATGAGTTGGCGAAGCGGTTTGATGGTTCGGTGGGCCATTTCTGGTCTGCGAGTCATCAGCAGATCTATCGAGAGCTCAACCGGTTAGAGGAACGGCAGTGGATCACGGGTGAGGTTATTCCCCAAACGGGACGCCCTGACAAAAAGTGCTATCACCTGACTGAAATGGGCAAGGTGGAGATGGCTAAGTGGATTGCCCAGCCCAGTAAAAGCAGCCGCACTAAGGAAGAAATCCTCGTGAAGCTGTTTGCCGGGGATTTGGTAGAGCCTGAGATATTGCTAGCAGAACTCCGTCGTTACCATCAGGAACATGAGCAGCAGTTGCAGATCTATCAGCAGATTGAGCAGCAGCATTTTGCTGATCCAGAAAAATTATCCTGGGGGGCCAAGTGCCAGTATTTAACGCTACGTCAAGGTATTCGTTATGAGATAGATGTGATCGCTTGGTGCAAGGAAGCCTTGACTTTATTAAGGGCCTGAGATCTACAACAATACTGTAAAATTCCAAAACTCAGGGGTCGAGATCAGCAATCATCTTATTCTATAGGCTTTAGGGGAAATAGAGGCAGAGGGCTTGGCTAGGGAAATCTAGATCCTCTTAAGGGACTAGTGCTAGTGCCCGTTCGTTGCATTGACTTGCCGAATAGAAGTATTAGGTCGAAAGCAGACTCAAAATATAAGAGAGTTTTCAATACCGACTCATATTAGATTCAATGATGCATGGAGAAAATCTATTGTGACCAAGCACTAAACAATATTCGACACGATATTATTATAAATATTTTCGGCGATTGCTTTAGCTCTAATCTTTATCTGCTTATCATCCCAAATAACTTGTTCTACTAGAGCTTCTTTTAAGGGATAGTTCTTTTCTCTTAGTATTTTAAATTTATCTGATGGAATTTTATCTGCCAAGTCTTCTGAATTTGTTTTTTCATCTAAAAGAATAAGATTTCCAATACTTGATACTAATATACTAGGATCTTCTTTTAAAAGAGCTTCTGGAATGATATGCTCAATTGTCAATCTATCTATATCAACGGCAAGGCCGCAATTGTTCACTGGTATAAGTTTAGATAGTGTGTATTTCACAATTGCTTTTTGCTTAGTTTTTTTTGAGGAGTATTCAAGCTCAGAAAACTTAACGATGAACTCTTCACGGTCTGGGAGTTTAGAGGCTAAGAATTTCTTTAGGTTTCTAAGGACTACTTGAATCTCATCGTTCGAAGTAGACTTTGTAAGCATGATTGCAAGTTTTGAGTAATTTGATGCAATGGATCCCGATGACCTCTGAGAAGTTATAGCATTAAAGCAATAGTGAAAATCTTCAATTTTAGAAAGTGCTTGCTTTAAGTTTCGAAGAGTTAATATTCCTTTCTTATATGACCTGATTAATGCCAATGTCATAGCTGTCTGTTGTTTCACTTTAAATAGATTTAGAGATCTGAGAGATCGTTTTACATCAACTTCTTCTTTCTCCCATTCCATTCTATCTGGTTGTAGTAGAGCTGCATACAATGGAGCTGTATTATCTAAGTTTTTAATCAATTTTTTGGCAGAATCTGGACTCGTATTTATATGGTTTTTAATTTCTGGAAAAAGTTTTTTGTCAGTGCAGTATTTAAACTCTGAAACCCAATAATGGAGAAGAAAATTATCAATAATATTAGAGCCACTATAATTGTCAAGATTTCTAACTATAGAATTCCATAATTCTTTCGCTTCATCTATAGAAATGCTAGTGTTTTTTATTTTCTTAAGGATTAGATTTTTTACCAGATCTGAAGTTGTTAGATCGCGCCCTCTCGCGTTCAATGTCTCGAAAATTAAGTATGCATCATCCTCGTTATCTAATTGAATGAAAACTAACTTAAGTGCTAGAACTCTATCTCTAAAATCTTTAAGTGCTTGAACAGCATTAGTAAATAGCGTTATTTGTGACGTTACTTTTTCATTAAGTTCCGGTATTGCATCGCGAATCTTATGATTAATAAGTTCATAGGCAGTCTCAAGTTTTTTTTCTTCAGCGCCCACTTCGCAGTTGATATTATAACCATTAAAAGATTGTATATGACTTTGGAAATATGGGAATGAAGTCTCAGGGTTGAGGACAAACTCATCTTCATTCTCTATATTGGCTTTTTCGATGTACTTGTGAACACCTTTAGCAAGATTTTCTTCACCTATTTTTGAAAAAGAATTTCTTATAGCAGACAAGATTAAAGTAATGGTGGTTAAGCGTTGTTGACCATCAACAATTCCAAAGTATGGTTTTTGGGTTTGAAAAACAACCATTGAACCAATAAAGTAGCTTTCATTTTTTTCGAGGATAATATCGTTCCAAAAGCTCTCAACCTCATCAACTTCCCATGAATATGGACGCTGAAATCTTGGGATATTGAAGTAACCAAGAGAAAAAATATCTTGGATTTCTTTGTCATTAGCTTCGATTTTCACATGCACTCTCCATTTATGCTAATTCTTTATGCTTTCAGGGAGAATACAAATTCCCTCTGAATATGTAATGAGATAGTAGTTGGTCTATTTTTAATGTCTTTCTGAATTCTACATTAGGATCTCTAATTAAAGACCAAATATTATGATGATTTATCAAAATACAAACAAATGCTTAATTAGCTATATAGGATCAATAAAGATGATTTTAGAAGATTTTTATTAGATTTATTTTTATAAAAATTATATAGAATAAATGCATGTATAGATGTTGATTTAGCTGTTTTATATTACATTATTCTGTTGAATATAAAGTCAGAATTGTAGTCAAAAATTATGAAGGTTTGGATTAGAAGATGTCGATTATAGATGTAATATTTTATACTGACGTTGGCAAACTTATGCCCGCAAAATGATTTGGTAAGGCAAGATGTTGCTTATCTATCGCCGATGATAGAAGGTAAGATCGAAAATGCTCCATAGTCAGTAGTCCTCCATGCATGGATAGACAGCTTATTTCCATGAAAACTCGCCATCTAACAGTTCTTCTTAATAAAGAGGAGGACATGTACATCGCTGAATGCCCCGAAATAGGAACTATTGATCAAGGGGCAACGATAGAAGAAGCAGTTGTAGGCTTAAAAGAGGCGATAAGGCTATATTTAGAAGAATTTTCCATGCCGGAAACATCACCTCGGTTTATAATCAATTCGGCACTTAGAGGCTTATGAACAAATGGCTTCTATGATCAATGATGGTGCTCGGCTTTGACCTATTACACCTAATGAGATTGAAGATCTAGCGTTATCTGTCGAAATTAAATCATGCTGATCTCTGGCGATCGCAACACCTTGATGCCTTGCCCCTGTGGCAGTCAAAAGTTATTCAACCAGTGCTGCGGTGTTTATTTACAAGGGTCACGCCCTGCTCCCACCGCTGAAACACTGATGCGATCTCGCTACGTTGCCTATTGCCTCAAGAATATCGATTACCTATTCAATACCGAACATCCCAATCATCGCCAACCCAATAGCCGACAATTGATCGCTGCCACTGCCAATAATTTGACTTGGTTGGGTTTAACTGTGCTTGCCACTAAAGCTGGACAACCTGAAGATAAAACCGGGATTGTTGAGTTCTTTGCGGTGTACCAAGAAGGGAACTCTGCAGCCCAACTCCACGAGCGATCGCGCTTTATCAAAGAAAAAGGCCAATGGCTTTACACCGATGGAGATAGGTTACCGCCCTTCCAGCCGAAAAAGAATGAACCCTGTTGGTGTAAAAGCGGCAAAAAGTTCAAACAGTGCCACCGCAAGAAAAACTAAAAGCTCTAACGTCTACAATCACCCAGCGGCGACAAGGGCTTGTCTATGCAAAATACGCTCAATTTATTTGCTCGATTGTGTTGTGTTGTTAGGTGGCCCAAGCTACAGGTTGAGTTACATTCGGTGCCCATTACTGCAAAATCCGCACTCGAAGTTTTTCTACATCTAAAAATTCTTCAGCGGACAAGTTCAATACCACATATTCTGCGATCGCCTTACCGTCTGCGAACCTGAGTAGCTTAGCAAATTCGGCAAGCAGGTCCTTCCCACGGTAAAGACGGAGTATTTCCTCGATATCGTGGACTCTTGCATCGCTTTAATTCTTCCCGCACCACCGATGCGACAGTAGTTGGAGAGGTTTCATGTGGGGGGTGGTCAAGCTGTTCGTATTCCTTTGCAGTCTTAATAAATTCAGCCTCGGTTGCGATGTCTCTCAATCTCTCATTGGGGATTGAAATCTGGCGACGAACGTGACAATGATGCGCCATTCTGCGTGCACACGTCTCGTGTATTGCTGATTGGAAAAACGCTTTTATTTTGCAATGCGGCTTCAGTCGGAAATTCGATGATTCCAAGCTTCGTGGCAAGGCATAGAAAGAGAGAAGGGGGATATTAAACATTGACCGAGTCAGTCAATCTTTAATTAGCGTTCACCTATCGTGCGTAGGGGAGAGTCTATCTGGGAAGATTTGATCTGTGTGACAGGGCGGCATGAATCGAACAACTGAGAAAAACTGAGACAAAAGTGGGGCAATTTCGCTGTAGGACTCCCATAGGATTTAAGTAGCCTTGAGAACAAGGCTTGCAGAGTTCTTTGTTCTCAGGTGCTTTAACGAGCTTTATTGCGAGTGGCTGATTATGCGTACATATGATTCTCGTAAGAAAAAGCCTTTCATTCGTACTGCTGCTCACCAACCTGAAGTCAGTCCGCCTTCCCGACTCCCAGACATTCAGCCCCCCACCCCATCAGCAAAGTCAAATGAAGCGGGATTAGCAGCATGGGAAGAGCAGCGACAGAAATGGGCACGTTTGGGAAACCCTTTGATGGATACAATCCCCAACGGAGCTGGGCCGAAACCTTGGTTGCAGAAGAAACGGAGCAGTGATTTTCAGGTTGGTTTTAATACGATTGGTGGAGCCACATCTATTTCCACGACTAATACAAACAAAGTTGTCATTCAAAGGGCAGAGACCGACGACGAAGATGAAACTTCTTCTGCCTCTATCAAAGACTCCTATCCATATAATGAAACCACCGAGGCTTTGATAAATGCTGAAACTAAGCCTGAGCAGGATACCTATACAACTCAGATACCCATGGCTTACACTGCCTACCATGTCGAATTTGAACACTGTGGAATGTACACGACCGGCTTGTCAGATTGTATTGCAGTTGCTGTGCTAGGAGATTTTCATCAAGAGTCTGGTAACTATCTCAAGATGGCAATGACCCATATTCCAGGTGGAAACTTAAACCAGTTTGCAGACAAGAACAGTCCAGAAAAGATGAGTGAATATGCCACTCAAGTCAAAGAGGTTCTCTTCATGGCAAATGGTTCTGGTGCAAAACTTTTAGTCGCGCTGAACTCAGGCTACACAAAAGAGCCGAGTAAAAAGAACTTTGAAAATCATCCTGTGATGGTTGACCTGATTCAAAAAATTGGTACGCCCACGATCTTGGATACAACCTCAGAACTCTATATTTATCGCAATGGTGAGTTTGCAACAGCCTATGATTCTAAGAAACATCAAGAAGCCTTGCTAGAGTGGGCAGTCTATCACCAACAGCAGGCGAATTAATGGGGTGCCTTGTCGTCGACTGATTGGCGTTGTACTGTTGCGATGGTCAATGACCTGCCAGAGGCCATCGCATCTCCCCTACTCAAAATGATAGGAATGACACACTAGAGAATCCCTATGTCTGAATGGCATCTCTATATCCTTCGTACCCGGAATGGGGCCTTGTATACAGGTGTGACGACAGACGTGGCGCGTCGACTGGAGGAGCATACCTACAGCAAAAAAGGGGCCAAGTTTTTGCGCTCAAAAGGTCCATTGCAGTTGGTTTATCAACAACCCGTCGGCAGTCGCTCCGAAGCTCAGCGATTGGAATACCAAATTAAACAACTGTCGAAGCAACAAAAAGAGACCTTTATCGCCACTCACGGCTCTTGATTACACTGGGGAAAGATCGCTGATATATATTGCCACCAGATGATGCCGCCTCACTTATGTTGAAGATTACCCAACGCACCTCCATTCCTCTCAGTGAGATTGAGTTGAGTCCCATCCGTTCTCAGGGAGCTGGAGGACAAAACGTCAACAAAGTGGCCTCTGCGATCCATCTACGGTTCGATATCGATGCCTCCTCCCTATCTCCCCTGTACAAAGAGCGCCTTCTCAACCTGGGCGATAGACGCATCACCAAAGAAGGCATCATTATTATCAAAGCCCAGCAACATCGCACCCAACAGCAAAACCGGGAAGATGCCCTCAACCGCCTGCAGATATTACTGCAAAGCGTGACCACAACCCCCAAAAAGAGGAAACCCACGAAGCGCTCCTATGGTGCCAAGCAACGGCGGTTGGATGGCAAAAGCAAACGCAGCAAGCTGAAAAAGCTCAGGGGTAATATCAAGTCCGAACTGGACTCCTAATCATTAACTCAAACCTAACTGCACAGAGGACACCATGCCAGGATTACTGCCCAATATTGATCCAGATGGACTTTTGGAATATTCAGTGGTCTACACAGACCGCTCCCTCAACCATATGTCAGGGGCCTTCCAAACGGTGATGAAGGAAATCTCCCAGACCCTTAAACAGGTGTACAACGCTGAAGCCGTGGCCATCGTCCCAGGGGGTGGCACCTTTGCCATGGAAGCCGTGGCTCGACAGTTCGCCACCGACCAATCCTGCCTGGTGATTCGCAATGGCTGGTTTAGTTTTCGCTGGAGTCAAATTTTAGAGAAAGGGAAGATACCGGCTCAATTATCCGTGCTCAAAGCTCGTCCCGTAGATGATAGTGAACAGGCCGCCTTTGCCCCAGCCTCCATTGAAGAAGTGGTTGCTAGAATTCAGGCCGAAAAACCGGATCTCGTCTTTGCGCCCCATGTGGAAACATCTTCGGGCATGATTTTGCCTATGGACTACCTCCAGGCCATCTCCAAAGCTGTCCATGCGGTGGGTGGCTTATTCGTGTTGGATTGCATTGCCTCGGGCACCATCTGGGTTGATATGGACGCCTGTGGTGTAGATGTTTTGATCAGTGCCCCTCAAAAAGGCTGGAGTAGTTCCCCCTGTAGTGGATTAGTGATGCTGAGTGCTTTAGGGCGAGAGCGGATCGAAACGACGACGAGCAGCAGCTTTGCCTGTGACCTGTTGAAATGGCTGCAGATTATGGAGGCCTATGAGCAGGGTGGACATGCTTATCACGCCACCATGCCCACAGACAGTCTTAGGGTATTTCGGGATGTGATGCAGGAAACCGCCGGATATGGGTTTGATACTGTTTGTGCTCAGCAACAGCAGCTGGGTGATCAGGTGAGAGCACTGCTGACCCGCAAAGGTATTAAAAGTGTTGCCGCCGCGGGGTTTCAGTCCCCCAGCGTGGTGGTGAGCTACACAGCAGATCCAACGATTGGACAGAAATTTAAAGCCCTAGGAATGCAGATCGCGGCGGGTGTTCCGCTGCGCTGCGATGAACCCGAGACTTTTCAAACCTTTCGGCTGGGCCTCTTTGGTTTGGATAAACTCCAAAATATTGATCGCACTGTTGCTACCCTAGCTGATGTCTTGGAGCAGATGGAATAATCCAAGACGCTTGCCCATCTCCCAGATGTATAGCAGTCAGGGATAACAGGCTTTCTACATCAGTCCAATTTCCCTTCAATAGAGCGCATCAATCTTTTAGCTGACAGTCCTCTTCCATTTTCTGAACCATCTCTCCTAGAGACGTTTCTAACGTTTGAAGTCGTTGACTTTCTTGCTCCACCTGGATTGAATGGGATTCTTTTTGGGCGATCAGGTTATTCAGTTCCCCTTGCCGACTGGCAATATCCTGATTAATCCGCTCAATCACTTCGATTTCATAGGTGTCAAAGCATCGCTGGACGGCTTGATGAATGGGTTGCCATTGCTCTTCGGCAATTTGGGGGAGATATTTGGCAAATTCCTTACGGGTTGCGTTTAAGAACTCTTGGCGCACATATTCTGCTTGCCCCACAAAAACGCCAGCTCCCACCAACAGCACGGCAAAGACATTGAGAAAAAG
Source organism: Acaryochloris marina MBIC11017 (assembly GCF_000018105.1). Taxonomy (GTDB): domain Bacteria; phylum Cyanobacteriota; class Cyanobacteriia; order Thermosynechococcales; family Thermosynechococcaceae; genus Acaryochloris; species Acaryochloris marina. The sequence goes on along the minus strand of NC_009925.1, from coordinate 1,251,867 downwards.
GGAGGAAAATACCAAGCCGATAATTTGCAATGCAATCACAATCACCACATAGGCTAAAGCCGATTGCAACACGCCCTGCCAAAACATATTGAATTGTCCAACCGCCCCATTCATATTGTCAGGCATGGCTTCAAATGCATCCTTGAGGATGTCGGTCCAAATTTGGACTTCTTTGGGGTTATAACGATGCCCTGCTGCATAGAAGCGATTGCCCAAAAGCTTGTCGTTCATTACCTCGACGACTTGTTCATAGGCCACTCGATATTCATCCGCCGCTTCATTAAGTTCAGAAAAGGCCCGGCTAATATCCTGTTTAGCGATAAATTCCCAAGCTGCCAAACGGTCATTCATATAGCGTTCAAAGGCTCGCTTAAAGGAGGTGTAAAACATGGCCCGATTGTTCTTATCTAGAAACTCTAGAAAATCCAAATCCGGTTGGGCTGCGACAAAATCCTCGTCAAAGGTAGCTTCTAGTTTGAGAATATAGGTCTTAAAGGAATCCGCAATGGCCTGAGATTCTTGATCGCGAGTTTGGCGAATTTTCGTTTGAAAGTCATCCCGAATGGCTTGCAGTTGCTCAAAATCCGTCTGAACGGAGGCCAGCTTCTGTTTGAGTTGATCCAGATCTTCATCCAGTAACGGTAACCGTCGAGAAACGGCTGCCCACACCTGCTTATGGGTCATCTGGGCTTTTTGAAGAGCATAGTCTAGTTCGGCCTGGATGCGATCGTTGGCCAGAAAGTCGAACAAACTGTCCAGAAAGACGGGCACACCTGACTGGGCGAGGGCTTCCGGGGCGTTTTGGAGTTGCGATCGCAACGCCTTCAGTCCCGAGACTTCAAACACCCGCTGGTCATATTGATCGGGGCAATAGTCCGCTAAGTGGGTGCGAAACACCTCTCGCAGTCTAGCCTCTGCTGAGGTCAGGGCCTCTCGATCATCCGGATCGATCAAATTACTTTGAACTTTATCCCAGGCATTAATCAAGAAAAAGATGGGGATACCCCGATCCTTCAGGGTGTTTTGCAGGTATCGGCGCTCATCTAAGGTGCAGGGCTGGGTCGCATCCATTACAAACAGCACGGCATGGCAATCCTGCAAAAAATTAAAGACCAGCTGATTCCGGGCTTCTGTATCATTCAGTCCTGGGGTATCAATCAGCTCTAGGCCTTGTTGCAACAGAGGAATAGGATACTCAATCTCGGCATGGCTGACATTGGGAAAGGCTGCTTGGTCTTTGGAGGCCAACGCTTTGGCTTCTTCAGGATCAATGGTGTAAATCTGCTTAAAGTCCTCTAAGGCAATTTTTTCAGGGGCCGTATCGTCAAGATGGTGGATGGTGACTTGCTTTTGGGGACCATATTTGAGCACCGTCAATACAGCCGTACAGGGGTTGACATCACTAGGCAATAATCGCTCGCCCAATAGGGAATTGAGGAGCGTACTTTTCCCCCGCTTCAGATCGCCCAACACCACCAACCGAAAGATCCCTTGCTTCAGGTTGCCTGCCACGTTCCGAAGGGATTCCACTTGCGTGGCTAGGCTAAGTTCGCCGGAGGCGGTAGACCCTTCCTTTTCTGCAGCGGATAGGGTCTCTGCCATGGCTTCCAGATGATTGGCAGCTTTCTGGCGTGAATGTTGGGCTTGATCTAACTGAGCTAAGGACGCGGCGGACAACTGCGTGAGATCAAGAAAAGTGCTCATAAATGTGGCGGTGAGATTTTAAACTTTATCTCCACCATCATAGCTACCGCACAAAAAACTGGAACGAAATCGATCTGCTGCTGTTTAGGGTTATTGAGTGAGGTTTAATTTAGGAAAATTTCTTTTTTAGGTAAAAATATTCGAAATATGGATAAAAAATAGCTCTTATGGCTGATTTCTGAGTTTATTCAGGGGGCTTCCTCGCTTCCGTAAACAAGGTTCTGTTGAAGAGTGGTGATATTGGGAAACGCAAAAGCTTTAAACACTTTGGACCTTTGCCCAGTTTCCATAAGGGTTACACCAATTCTTCGAACATGAAGGCTTTTGATGGAGCATGGTGAGTGGTGGCGATTACATGCTGCCTAAGTCCGTGTGATGATAATAATTATTTCAAGCCTTTATCTTGCTAATGGCGATGCTTGGTTTATTAAAAAACCTCTGGTTACTAGACGCTCTAAGAACTGTAGTTCAGTCTAAATACGGATTCTGATCCGAATTTCAAAATTTAATATAGAAATAGAAAAATTGTGTTTACCCTAGCCTCATAACAACTTGTCATGCAATGCGAGATTCAATCGTCTTTAGCTGTAGACTTTACAGAGACTTTTAGTCAAGAAAAAATTCCAAAAGATCTCGAAAAAGGGATTGGCTTTTACAAAACAATTATTCGCAACTTGCCTGATCTTGTCTGGTTAAAGAATATTGATGGAGTATATCTAGCCTGCAATAATCGTTTCGAGGATTTTGTTGGATTTCCTGAGCAAGAAATCGTAGGTAAAACCGACCACGATTTAGTGGATGCTCGGTTGGCCGATTTATCTCGGAGGCACGATACGGAGGTCATACTTCAAGGATACCCATCCGTATTAGAGAAATGGACAACTTTTGCTAGTGACGGACACAGTGAACTTCTGGAAATCAGCAGGGTTCCCATTCAAGATGCTCAGGGAGAACTGATTGGATTACTGGGTATTGGCCACAATATTACGACTCGTAGAGAGTCAGAAGAGAAATTACAACAGAGTGAGGAACGGTTTTTGTTAGCGATGCGCGGAGCTAATGATGGCCTGTGGGACTGGAATTTGGAAACAGATGAAGTTTATTATTCACCTCGCTGGAAAAGCATGCTGGGTTATGAGAATGATGAACTTGCTCATGATTTAAGCACTTGGGAAAACCTAGTTCACCCAGATGATAAAAAGAAGGCCCTGGCACTGGTTGAAGATTACCTGGATGGCAAATCTGATGCGTTTGATGTTGAAATGCGGATGCAGCACAAAGCGGGCCATGAGATATATGTGCTCTCTCGGGCATTCCTGGTGCATCGGGCTACAGATGGTAAGGCTGTTCGTCTAGTCGGGACCCATGTTGACATCACAGCTCGTAAAAAAGCTGAAGCCTTTGACGATAAAAATGCTGAAATTCTGGAGATGATTGCGACCGGAAAACCAGCCACAAAAATCTATGATGAAATTGCCTTAATGTATGAATCTCGCCATCCTGGTATGCGTTGTTCAATGCTGGAGCTTCAAGATGGTCGACTGATGCATGGTGGAGCTCCCAGTCTGCCGAAGGAATACTGTGATGCGGTTCATGGTTTGCAAAACGGCCCTAATGTGGGCTCCTGTGGCACGTCCACCTATACTGGCAAGCGGGTGTTGGTTGAGAATATTGAAACGGATCCCAAATGGGCCAAGATCAAACATGTCGCCCTTCCCCATGGTATGCGTTGCTGCTGGTCTGAACCAATTAAGAATTCGTCAGGTATCGTCTTGGGTGCATTTGGCATGTATTATAACCACCCCGCTTTGCCTAATGAATTGGAGTCCAATGATCTGAAATCGGCGGCAAGGTTGGCTGGGATTGTGATGGAACGGGACCAGGCCCAGAAAAAGATTCGAGAATTAGCTTTTAACGATAGCTTAACGGGGCTGGCCAGTCGTGCTCACTTTTATCAGAATCTTGAGGTTGCCATTAAGCGCTCTGACCGCAATGCATCTCGTTTGGGCCTGCTCTATATTGACTTAGATAACTTCAAGGGCGTGAACGACAGTCTGGGGCATGATGCTGGTGACTTGCTGCTCAGAGAAATTGGGCATCGGTTGCAGCGAGTCGCTCGTGATATTGATTTTGTCGCCCGCCTCAGTGGGGATGAATTCTGTATTTTAGTAACGGATGTTGACGATGACTATGCGGCCTCTACTGTCGCCCAACGTTGTCTCGAAGAGGTATCCCAGTCCATTGAGCTATCGGCGCGGAAGTTTACGCCTGCGTGCAGTATTGGGATTGCCCACTATCCTGATGACGGTCGGGAGCTGTCAACCTTAATCAAAGCGGCGGATACGTCCCTGTATGCGGCGAAGGAGCGCGGAAAAAATCGGTATGCCTTCTATCAACCACAGCTGACTGAGCAAGCGGAATATCGGTTCCGTGTAGAGCAAAATTTAAGGGAGGCGGTCGAAAAACAGCAATTGTCCTTGGTGTACCAACCCCAGGTTGAGCTCTTTTCCGGCAATATTATTGGGGTTGAGGCTTTGTGCCGTTGGCACCATCCCCAACTGGGGGAGGTTTTACCAACGGAATTTATTGCCACAGCCGAAAGAATAGGGATGATGAAGCCCCTGACAGAATGGGTCTTGAAAGCTGCCTGTAATCAAGCCGTTGCATGGAAAAGAGCTGGCTTGCCTCCTATCCGGATGGCTGTGAATATCTCCCCAGCCCAATTCCTGGATAAGTATTTTGTGTCTTTGATTCAGTATGTTCTGGAGGAAACAGGTATGGTGCCGACGGAACTAAAGCTGGAAGTAACGGAGAGTGTGGTGCAAACCGATCAGCAAAATCTCTCGATTTTCCGAGAATTAAAAGATCTGGGTGTCCTGCTAGCCATCGACGATTTTGGCAAAGGCTATTCTTCGTTTGCTTCTCTTAAACACTTGACGGTGGATTGTCTAAAAATCGACAAATATTTTATTGATGATATGTTGGTTGACCGGAAATCACAGACTTTAATTGCTGCCATGATTGATATGGGCCACAATCTGGATCATGAAATTATTGCCGAAGGTGTAGAGACTGTAGAGCAGTATCAAATGCTGCAACAGTTTGGCTGTGAAACAGCTCAGGGATATTTGCTGAGCAAACCGGTTAGCCCAGATTCCATCTCAAAAATTCTGAAGCTTAATCGTTTGACTCATCTAGCACATTTAGATGCTAATCCTTTGCATTTGGGGTAAATTCAGACTCAGAAATTACCTGCAATTTAAGAATGGTGCCCCAAATTACGGCTCACCGCGGCTATTCTCAGTTGGCTCCGGAAAATACGATTCCTGCTTTTGAGCTAGCGATTGAGCACCAGGCTGATTTTATTGAACTGGATGTCCAAGAGACCAAAGATCATGGGTTGGTGGTGATTCATGATAGTCATTTGTTGCGTCTTGCGGGTTGCGATCGCAACCTCTGGAACCTAACTACCTCTGAACTGGCAAACCTAGATGTCGGTCAGTGGTTTGGGGAGGCGTTTAAGCAGACTCGAATCCCTTCCCTGGCCTCAGTGATGGATTTGGCTAAGGACAGAATTAAGTTAAACCTGGAGCTGAAATGCCATGGCCATGAACAAGAACTTGTTAGCCAGGTGGTCGAACTAATCCACCAAAAAAATTGGCAGCAAAACTGTGTGGTTTCCTCCCTCGACTTTGATACCCTGCGGCAGGTCCGAACGCTAGACCCTGGGTTGACGATTGGCCCAGTCATTCCCCCTTCTCGACCTGAGTATCCTGATCTCGAGGTCGATTTTTATTCACTTCACTTCACCCTGGCCACATCAGAACGAGTCAAACAGGCCCATGCAGAAGGAAAAGCCATTCATGTCTGGACGGTCAATCAGCCTGCTGATATGCAGCGGATGATTGAACATGGGGTAGACAATATCATCACCGATCAACCGGCAGCACTTAAAACAGAAATGGCATCAAAACAAACCAAAAACTGACATAATCGCAGGACCCACTTTATCCCAGGCGGTGACGAGTTTTGCACCCGTGGTTAAACTCCCAGCGATGCCCTTGAGAAACCAGTGGCTTTGGTAGCTAGCTGCTTCATTCGGCTGTCTTGAGGGGCTTGGCCTGCTTCGGCAAGTTTCTTGACTTGGGCGAAGGCGGCGGCTTTCTCAGTATCGTCCAGCTCGGGTTCTTCGGCAATGGCGGTTTGGAGCTGGTTGAGTAAATCTTTGAGGTTAGGTTGGGTACTGTCACTGGAGGTGGGAAGTTGTTGAATACTGTTGTTTAAGTCACCAGCAATTTCCCCAAAATTTATAATGCCACTGATATCGCCACCAGCATTGATATTGACAGTGTTAATTCTGTCCATAGCACTTTCCATAAAATTATTGAACATGGTTGAGAGTCTGTTAATTTCCCTCTCCTTCGCAGCCAGTAGCATTCTGGCTCCAGGACTAAGAGTCTTTGTATAATTCAGTGTTTCAAAATATTCCTTGTTGAGTTTAGAGTGGTCAGCTGTGGAAGCTGTCTTGGTCCGTAATAATAAGTTGCCTGCTCCTTTTGCCTCTATGGATGCAATCTGTATTTCTGCATCTGGGTTATTTTCAACAAATTGCTTAAATGCTATGGCGATAGTGTGGGGATCGACGTTTTGGTTGTGGTAGAGGTCTAGGGTATCGACGATGGGCTTAATAAAGTCACTAAATTCGCCATCGGCAAAGGTTTCTTCGTAGTTATCGGGTTTACGGCGGGGGTTTGGGTCGGGGGCACCTTCGCGGACCCAGCGCATATAAACGTATTCACAGTGGACTCCCTGGAGGTTGGTGTTCCCGGTAATACCCCAGTCCTCGATGGTAGCTCCGGTAAGGGTGGCCCCTGATAAATCGGTTTGGCTGAGCTGGGTTTGAACGAGATTGGCTCGGGTTAGGTTTGCATCTGCTAGGGAAGATTCGCTCAGATCGGCAGCTCTGAAACAGGCATTTTCGAGCTGGGCATTAGCCAGATTGATACCCCGGAGATTGAGATGGGTTAAATCGATATCTTTACCCTCGCCAGTTTGCACCAAGGTACAAATTTTGGGGTTGCTGAGGAAAGAGTCGCCTGGGCGGATGCGTTCAAGGAGGCGAGTATGCAGCCAAGAGGTACGGGTTATGGTGGCCTCTCTGAAGTCTGTGCTGTCGAGGCAGGCTTGGTTAAAGTCAGCGTTTGTAAGGTCTGCTCCCCTAAAGCTTGTCCCCCCCCAAGTAGCAAAGGCAATGGCCGCAGATTTAATAAGGGTGTACTTGAGGTCACCCTTTAGCGACTGCCAACCAATATAGGCGCTAGCTAGAACACAAGCAATAGAGATTCCAACAGACACCCTAGCAGCTATAGTTCCCGTTTCAGAGTTGATGGCTCCAGCTCCAGCACCCAAAATTGATATTATGACGGCAATTACTAAAGCGATACCTGCTCCAATAACTTGGGCAACAGCCCACGCTCCAGCAAAAACTCCGGCTAAAAAGACAGCATAAGATCCAGCTCCAACTCCAGCAAAAACTCCAGCAATAACTGCAACACCTTGATTAGTCCCAATCGTGGGGAAAGCTAAAGCAAGGACGATACCAAAAATGAAAGTAACTGCAAACCCAAAAGTAATCACCCTTGCAAATACGATAGAAATGCCCTTACGGAGAATGAGAATATAACAAACAAATTGCACTACAAGCGTTACCCAGCCAAGGGTGTTGTTTGATAAATTTCCAGCCTCAAAGATTTGAGTGATTACATATCCACTAAAAGCGAGTAAGAAACTTGCACAAACTGAAAATAGCCAGGCAAGAAATGCTGAAATCACTACCCATCTTTTCTGCAGACCTGCTTTAGCTTCATGAAAGGTCGCCCTAACTAGTGTTGCGTCACTAAAATTCGTGCCCCGAATATCCACCCTGCTAAAATCTACCTCGGACAGAACTTGCCCCTTGAAGGACTGTCCCCGAAGATTTGCTCCTGCAAAGTTGCGTTCTCCCTGGCGATATCGACTAAGCAGTTCTTCTGCCTTCATGGATCACCCATCCATTATTACCAGCGGACCTTTATCTCAACTCAATCAAGTCAATGTGCTCAATATTCTAAAAATAAAGTTAATACCCAAAATATTTGCAAAATAAATCAAAAATAAGACTGCCGTTTAATTTATCATCTGATCACTCTCCCTCCAAAATTAGTCAGATAAAAACCTCAATACCAGCTCACTTCCAGCATCACACCGTTTATCCTAGAAGGATGAACGTTCAGGTGGAGATCATGCAAACTCAGCAGCCTGTTGTCAAAATTCCAAAAACCTTGCCCGCTGAGCAACGCCTCACCTTAAATAATATTGACTGGAAAACCTATGAGAACATTCTGGCTGCCTTTGGTGAACATCGAGCGGTGCGGCTTCACTATAGTGCTGGAGTCCTAGAGCTTATGGTCCCCCTAGAAGCTCACGAAAACCCCAGTGATGTAATTGGGGTTTTTATTCGCACCTTGGCTTTTGAATCTGGCCAAAACATTAAAGGAATGGCCTCCACCACCCTCAGACGAAAGGAGCTTCTTAAAGGGGCTGAGCCGGATCGATGCTATTACATCCAGAATGAATCGGTGGTCCGAGGGCGAACGGTCGATCTCGATGTTGACCCACCCCCTGACCTAGTGGTGGAAGTAGACATTAGTCATACGGACATCAACAAAAACGACCTCTATGCCCAACTGGGAGTCCCTGAACTGTGGCGCTTTGATGGCCAGATATTGAGAATTTATCAGTTAGAGCAAGGACAATATCAGGATGCTCCCGTCAGTCCCACCTTTCCCTGGGTGACGCTAGAACGGTTCTACCATTTTCTTCAGCAATGCAAAACGGTAGGAGAGACACCCGCTTATAGGGAGCTAAAAACTTGGGTTGAGGCCCATGCACCTAAACCGCAATGATCTCAGCGATTTTCTTACACCGTCTGAAAAGTTTGGGGGTAAGTCCTTTCAACCCTTAGTACTAAAAGAATTGTTGAATAAACGAGAAAAGTGAGGTGGTGTTAAATCGATACAACTCTTTTTGCTGGGTCGATTGCCAGAAAAGTCACAGGTCCTTTATAGGTGATACTGAGCTTTCCACCAGAAACATCATCAATGGCTAGCAAGTTCTGATCAGAAACCACGATGTTTTCTGATGTGGCAATAGATCGCTGCATATCTTTCAAATCGCCATAATTATCTGTTGTGACTGAGTGAGCTTGTTCGATGCGAATGAATAAATAAGGCCAATCGCGAACTGTACTTGAACTTTGGTAAATCTCATCAGGAAGCCAGATGGCATCCCAATGAATAGCCAAGGATAAAGTTTGTTCAAATGCAATGTCATAAAACATCCCAAGCCAGATAGAGTCATGCAAAGTGTACTTCGAATGAAATTGATCGAAGCTCATTTGCTTGCCTTGGTTCCAGGGTAAATCCCCTTCAATCCAGCCATGATAAAACCAGGCGGGTTGTTCTAACTCAATCAAACTTTAGTTCCTTGATGAGATTGATTCAGGTATAGAGTCTAAGCGCTGAAGTACTTAGCAACGGGGTGATAAACCATAATGGCTGTGGTGGATTGCTCAGGATAGAGCTGTTCGCTCTCATCCATATGCAAATTAATCCGATCCGTTTGCAGTAGGTCAAGCTGTTTGTATTGGTCCTGCATATTTGGACAAGCCGGGTAACCAAAACTATAGCGAGAACCTTGGTAACGTTGAGCCAGCATATCTCGGATATTGTCCGGTTCACTCTCGCCATAACCCAACTCCCGCCGAATGCGAGCATGGGTCCATTCCGCGATGGCCTCCGCCGTTTGGACGGCTAAACCGTGGAAGTAGAGATATTCAGTGTATTCGTCACCTGCAAACAGCTTTTGGGCAAACTCCGTGGCAATGTCTCCCACTGTGACCGCCTGCATGGGAAAGACATCAAACCGTTTCTGAGCAATGCCTTGTTCCTTAGGTAAAAAGAAGTCGGCAATACACAGCCGCCGCATTGACTTCTGACGAGGGAAGGTAAAGGTGGTGACAGGTTCAGGTAAGGTATCGCCGGGGTTCTCCGCCACTTTTGGATCATAAATATGGAGGGAGTTTTCTTCAGCTAGGCAGGGGAAGTAACCATAAATTGCCTGGGGATGCAGCAGCTTTTCGGCAACGATGCGCTGTTTCCACTGGTTCAAGATGGGGTAGACCTTCTGGTCTAGGAAGGCATCGTAGTCTTCTCGGGATTGATCCTTGGGCTTGCGGAATTGCCATTGGCCCGCAATCAAAGCTTGAAGATCCAAATGCCAGAAAAGTTCATCAAAAGGCAGATCTTCGGGCTGCAAAATGGTAGTTCCCCAGAAGGGTGGGGTAGGCCGCTCGATATCGATATCCACCGCTTCCGAACGTCGGGTATCTACAGGCATTGCAGCAGTGGCAGCTTCTGCCGCGTTCTCCTGGGGCTGAGAACCATTTGTAGAGACTGACTCAGGAACTTCATCTTGCTCATTTAAGAAGCCTTTGAGGTTATCCCATTGCCCTTCGGTTTTGGCGGGCATCAGTTTATCCATAAAGTGCAGGTCGGCAAAGGCGTCTTTGCCGTAAATCACTTGGCCGTTGTAGGTGTTTTGGCAGTCTTGATTGACAAACTTGGGAGTCAAAGCGGCACCCCCTAGAATGACGGGAACGGTGATGCCTTCTTGGTTAAAGGTTTCCAGATTGTCCTTCATAAAGGCGGTGGACTTCACCAGCAACCCACTCATGGCAATGCAGTCGGCATTATGCTCTCGGTAGGCGGCAATAATCGTATCCACGGGCTGCTTGATACCCAGATTGATCACCTGATAGCCGTTGTTAGACAGGATAATATCCACCAGGTTTTTGCCAATATCATGGACATCGCCTTTGACAGTGGCAATGACGACGGTGCCTTTGCCACTATCGTCGGCTTCTTCCTTATCCATCATCGGTTCCAGATAGGCGACCGCCGCTTTCATGGTTTGGGCAGACTGCAACACGAAGGGAAGCTGCATTTGCCCCGACCCGAACAGTTCCCCCACCACTTTCATGCCATCCAATAAAAAGGTATTAATGATGGCCAGGGGAGCATGGTCCTTAAGAGCAATATCGAGCTGTTCTTCTAAGCCAATCCGTTCTCCGTCAATAATGTGGTTTTTGAGGCGTTCTTCTACGGGAAGAGAGGTATCGACACTGCGATCTCGCTTCGTCGTCTTCCCTTCAAACAGAGTCGTTAGCTTGGTCAGAGGGTCATAGGTACAAACCTCCCCATCAAACTGGCGGCGGTCATAGATCAGATCTAAACAGACCTGTTTATGCTCTTCCTCAATTTTGGCCAGAGGCAGAATCTTGCTGGCACTGACAATGGCCGCATCCATGCCCACCGCCATCGCTTCATGCAGAAACACCGAGTTGAGGGTGACGCGGGCCGCTGGATTTAAACCAAAGGAAACATTAGAGACCCCCAAGATAATATGACAACCCGGCAACTCATCTCGAATCTGCCAAATGGCACTGATGGTGGCGTTAGCATTGTTGCGATCTTCTTCAATTCCGGTAGAGGCGGGTAAGGCCAGGGGGTCAAAAAAGATTTCATAGGCGGGAATGCCATAGTTAATGGCGTCATCATAGGCCCGCTTGGCAATTTCAAACTTTTTCTCTGCTGTTCGAGCCATACCATCTTCGTCAATGGTGCCCACCACTACGCCAGCGCCATAGGTCTTGGCCAGCTCTAATACCTTGTAGAATCGCTCTTCTCCATCTTCATAGTTCGTGGAGTTAAGGATGCATTTACCCCCGGCCACTTTTAGACCTGCCTCCATTTTTGTCCACTCGGTGGAGTCCAGCATCAGGGGCAATGAAACCGTATTTACCAGCCGGGAGGCCAGTTCTCGCATATCCCGCTCGCCATCGCGACCCACGTAGTCCACGTTGACATCGAGGACATGGGCTCCCTCTTTAACTTGCGATCGCGCCAACGATACCAACCCATCCCAATCTTCCGCATTTAGGGTTTCGCGGCACTTTTTAGACCCGCTGGCATTCAACCGTTCTCCCACAATCAAAAATGAATTGTCCTGATCGTAGGACTGGGTTGTCATAATTGAGGCTGCCGCAGGCACAAAGGGCAATGGGGCATAGGGCGGTAAACTTTGCCGTGAGCCAATCTCTCGCGCCTTAGGTTTGAGATCCTGGGACATCTCCGCTAGCTGTTGAATATGGTCCGGGCGAGTGCCACAGCACCCTCCAATCACCTGAACTCCTAAGTCTTCAATAAAGTGCATCAACGCCATCCGCAGCTCCATTGGCGTTAAGAGGTAATGGGCCTGCCCCCCCACATTTTCAGGTAACCCAGCATTGGGAATACAGGAGACAATAAACGGCGATTGCTCGGATAAATATTTGATATGCTCCTTCATCAAATCGGGGCCAGTGGCACAGTTTAGCCCCAGAATATCGATGGGATAGGGTTCTAGGACCGTTAATGCTGCGCCAATCTCAGACCCCACCAGCATAGTGCCGAAATTTTCCACCGTCACAGATACCATTAAGGGAAGTCTGGCCCCTTTTTCGGCAAAGACGACTTCAATCGCGTTCAAAGCTGCCTTGATTTGTAAGACATCCTGACAGGTCTCGACCAACAAGAGATCGGCACCCCCGTCATACAGTCCTTGAGCTTGCTCGACGTAAGCTGCCTTGAGGGTATCGAAATCAATATGCCCCAAGGTAGGGAGCTTAGTCCCGGGACCCATGGAGCCGGCTACAAACCGAGGTTTCTCAGGGGTGGAAAATTCAGCGGTCACCTGTTTGGCAAGTTCAGCGGCGGCTTTGTTAAGTTCATAGGCCTGATCGGCCAAATCATACTCGGCCAAAACGATAGAGGTCGCACCAAAGGTATCCGTCTCGATAACGTCTGCCCCGGCCTTCAGGAAGTTGCGATGAACCGTAGCCACGGCACCAGGTTTAGTCTGGATTAGGTATTCATTACACCCTTCATACTCTGGACCACCAAAATCTTCTGCTGTCAGATTTTGCATCTGTAGAGAGGTTCCCATGGCACCGTCAAAAACAATGACAGGGCGTTCGGGACTATGGAGCCGATCGAGGAAAACACTCTTCATGATCCAGATAAAGTTAGAAACTACTGTTTCCCGCTGTGCTGCGGTTTTCTGACGCAATACATATGGCGGTTAGATATACACTTTAAATCCATTTAGCCAGATTTTTTGGGGAGTTGCCCTGGAAAATCCTGTGGATTTGCCCCGAAAGACAGATAATAAAGGGGCCTGACTAAATTATTTTTTATACTCAGTCTAGTATATTGAATCGGCTATAAGTTATGACTGTCGGGGCTTTACACAGGATGCTGGCAGAGCCGTGATCCCATCTATTCAAGTTTCTCTAAATTAAGCTTGTAGGACTTCAATAGAAGTGATATGGTAATAGTTTTGTAGTCCTCTAATCTAGTATGAAAGTTCGTTCATCTGTTCGGAGAATGTGTGACAAATGCCGAGTCATTCGTCGGCGAGGTCGCGTGATGGTGATTTGTTCTAACCCCAAGCATAAACAACGCCAAGGTTAACCATCTTCTATCAACCGATTGGTCTCTAAACCCATCGCGTTAGCAACCACACAAATTTTTAATTAAACAGCCTAGGGAGTAATAAAAGAGTGGCACGGATTGCCGGAGTAGACCTGCCCCGCGACAAGCGGATCGAGATTGGTCTGACCTATATATATGGAATTGGCTTGACCAGATCCCAAGAGATCTTGGCAGCGACGGGCGTAAACCCTGATACCCGAGTGAGAGAATTGGGCGATCAAGATGTCGCTGCTCTTCGTAATGCTGTGGCTGGCTATCAGGTGGAGGGTGACCTCCGCCGATGGGAATCCATGAACGTCAAGAGACTGATGGATATTGGTTCCTATCGAGGACGTCGTCATCGGGCTGGCTTACCCGTTCGAGGCCAGCGGACTCGGACGAATAGTCGAACCCGGCGGAGTGCTAAGCGGACGGTGGCTGGTAAGAAGAAGGCTCCCAGCAAGAAGTAACCCTTTCAAATTCTTCTGTTTTTTATCGCTGATTTAGTTGGTTCAAAAGAATATCAGGTATGGCTCCACAATCTAAACGCTCCGGTGGACGGAAGCAAAAAAAGCATGTCCCCAATGGGGTGGCTCACATCCAGTCCACATTCAATAACACAATTGTCACCATTAGCGATGCCAGTGGTGATGTCGTATCCTGGGCCTCTGCAGGCTCAAGCGGTTTCAAAGGCGCTAAAAAAGGGACTCCCTTTGCCGCTCAAACTGCTTCAGAAAGCGCAGCTCGTCGGGCCATGGATCAAGGCATGCGCCAAATCGAAGTGATGGTGAGTGGCCCGGGGGCCGGTCGTGAGACAGCGATTCGTGCGCTTCAAGGTGCAGGACTTGAAATCACTTTAATCCGAGATGTTACCCCCATTCCTCACAACGGTTGTCGTCCTCCAAAACGACGTCGCGTCTAGGGCGAAGATTCATCAGGCTGGCTAGCAGCATTCTGCTGGGTTAAAGCAAGTCATGCGCTGATGGAAACTCCTGGAATTTGATGGCATACCTCATCCATCAACGAAGTTAAAAACTTTGCTTTTGCAGACCTCAAGCTAAAGCTAACTTTTAAAAACTTTTTTCTTCACTCCACAGGTTCCAAAGAACCGACCTACATTTCGAGCACAGCAACAAGGGAGGGATTTTCGTGGCGCAATTTCAGGTTGAATGTCTTGAAACTACAGTTGAAGAGGATTTTAGCCAGTATAGCAGGTTTATTCTGGAGCCCTTAGATCGGGGGCAAGGCACGACAGTTGGAAATGCTCTTAGACGCGTTTTACTTGCAAATCTGAGAGGAACTGCGGTCACGGCTGTTCGTATTGCTGGTGTGAACCATGAATTTGCTACCATTCCTGGGGTTCGTGAGGATGTTCTCGACATTCTGCTGAATATGAAGCAGGTTGTCTTGAGAAGCCATACCAACGATCCGCAGATTGGTCGCTTATTTGTCCAAGGTCCAGCGACGGTCACGACCGATGACTTTGAATTACCCACTGAAGTTGAGATTGTAAATCCAACCCAGTACGTCGCGACTCTGTCTTCGGATGCCACCCTAGAGATGGAGTTTAGAATCGAGCAGGGTAAGGGATACCATGCGGTAGGTAAAAACCGAGATGAAGCCGCAGCCCTTGACTTTTTAGAGATTGATGCGATTTATATGCCCGTCCGACGGGTCAACTACGAAGTAGAAGACGCTCGGGTCGGTGGTGCCTTAGAAAAGGATCGCCTGATTCTGGATATCTGGACCAATGGCAATCTGACGCCCCAGGAATCCTTAAGTCAGGCTGCTACCATTTTGGTTGATCTGTTCAACCCCCTCAAAGATGCCACCTTTAACGTGGTTGAGGATATTGAGCTGGAAGAAGAAGACGAGACCAATCAAATCCCCATTGAAGGTCTAAACCTCTCTGTCCGGGCCTATAACTGCCTCAAGCGGGCTCAAATCAATAGCGTGGCGGATCTTCTGGAATATTCCCAAGAAGACCTCCTCGAAATCAAGAATTTTGGAGCCAAGTCTGCGGATGAAGTGATCGCAGCTCTCCAAGATCATCTTGGTATTACTATGCCGACTGAAAAATCGAAAAGTTAAGGTTAATTTCCATGCGTCATCGTTGTCGAGTTCATAAGTTAGGCAAACCTGCCGACCAGCGCAAGGCTCTCCTCAGATCCTTGTCTACTCAGCTGATTCGCCATGGTCGAGTGACGACCACTAAGGCGCGGGCCAAAGCCGTACGGTCTCAAGTTGAAAAAATGATCACCTTAGCTAAGGATGGGTCATTGGCTTCTCGCCGTCAGGCTTTGGGATACATCTATGACAAGCAGTTGGTTCATGCCCTGTTTGACCAGGTGGCAGACCGCTATGGCGATCGCAACGGTGGCTACACTCGTATTATTCGCACCATCCGTCGGCGTGGCGATAATGCTGAAATGGCGATTATCGAACTTACTTAAGGACTAAACCGCCTCGGTCATGCCATTGCCATCCCCAACATCCCAACGAGTTGCCCTGGTTATTCAGTACCTGGGCACTCATTTTCATGGCTGGCAGCGGCAACCTCAGCATCGAAGTGTGCAGGCGGATATCGAGGATACCTTAGCGGAAATTGTTCAGCATCCGGTCACCCTTCATGGTGCAGGCAGGACCGATTCGGGCGTCCATGCAGCGGCTCAAGTGGCCCATTTTGATGTAGAGTCTCCGATTCCAGCCCATCGGTGGGCAAGTGTTCTCAATGCTCGGTTGCCCCAGGACATTTTGATTCGTGGATCAGCCCTAGTCCCTTCGGACTGGCATGCTCGCTTTTCTGCAACGTGGCGACGATATCGGTACACTTTGTATACTGATCCTTGCCCCAATCTGTTTTTGCGCCCCTATAGCTGGCATTATTATTATCAGCCCTTAGATGTGCAGCGAATGCAGGCGGCTCTTGACCCGCTGATTGGTCGTCATCACCTGGCTGCCTTTCACCGGGCTGGCTCCAGTCGTCCCCACTCCTGGGTAGATGTGCATGAAGCGACTTGTGTGCAGCGACCAACGGTCGAAGCGAAAGACAGTAGCCCTTTGATTCAGATTGAAGTCCAGGCGAGCGGTTTCCTGTACGGGATGATGCGTCTGCTCGTCGGCTTATTGGTTCAGGTGGGACGGGGATTACGCTCTCCCGATAGCTTTACGGAGTTGTGGCAAGCGGAGCGGCGGGATCAGGTGAAATATTCTGCCCCGGCCAAAGGTCTTTGCCTTTTGCGGGTGGGATATCCTGACTTTCCCTTTTCCCCTGATGTTTGGTTTGATACCTTTCCCCATCTGATGATGTCGAGCGTGCCCTCTGAATATTGCTGGAACCCAGCGTCCTAACCCCTCTTCCTGTTTTGAAATAGATAACTCTCATGGAAAAAACCTACTTACCCACCGTATCGACCGCTGACAAGAAGTGGTACGTCGTTGACGCCGAAAATCAGCGACTAGGGCGTCTGGCAACCCAGATTGCAATGATTCTGCGGGGCAAGAATAAGCCCACTTATACCCCCTTTATGAATACCGGTGACTTTGTGATTGTCATCAACGCTGAAAAAGTGACCGTAACCGGCAATAAGGGCGAACAAAAGCTCTATCGCCGCCATTCGGGTCGCCCTGGTGGAATGAAGACTGAAACGTTTAACCATCTACAAGAGCGGATTCCCGAGCGCATTATCGAGAAAGCTGTGAAAGGGATGTTGCCCAAAAATGCCCTAGGCCGTCAGTTGTTCAGAAGTCTCAAAGTGTATGCGGGTCCTGATCATCCCCATGCGGCTCAAAAACCCGAAGTTCTATCTATTCAGACCATTCCAGGAGCTAAATCATAATGCAAGCCACTGATCAATCTAACGCCGTCGCTTACCGAGGCACAGGCCGCCGTAAATCCTCTATTGTTCGGGTCAGACTGGTTCCCGGCAGTGGTGTGATGACCATTAACGGTAAGCCTGGGGATTTGTACTTGCAATTTAACCCCAGCTACATTGCCAATGCTAAGGCACCTCTAGAATCCCTAGGACTAGAGAACGATTACGATGTGCTGGTGAATGCCCGGGGTGGTGGTTTGACTGGGCAAGCAGATGCCATTAAGTTGGGCGTTGCTCGGGCCTTGTGTGAACTCGATCCTGAGAACCGGAAGCCCTTGAAGCTAGAAGGCTATTTAACTCGTGATCCAAGAGCGAAAGAGCGGAAGAAGTATGGCTTACGGAAGGCTCGTAAGGCACCTCAATACTCCAAGCGTTAATGGGCTGGAACACACGATATAGATATTTAAATTTAGAGAGATACTGATGGCAAAACCTGATATTCATCCCAAGTGGTACCCCGAAGCCAAAGTCTATTGCGATGGAGAAGTCGTGATGACCGTAGGCTCAACCCAAGAAGAACTGCATGTTGATGTTTGGTCTGGGAATCACCCCTTCTTTACGGGCACCCAGAAGATTATTGATACCGAAGGTCGGGTGGAACGCTTTATGCGTAAGTACGGTATGAGCGAAAGCCAAGGCGCAGGCGGTAAAGGTAACGCTAAAAAGAAAGACGAGAAGTAGGACAGCTAAATCTAAGCTACCTTGTCTTCTTGTCCTTTCCCCTAGTACTGATCCATGGCCGAAGCCTATCTGCTTGAAAAGCTGAAATCCGTTGAGCAAACGTTCCATGAGTTGACTCGTCGCCTCGGTGACCCGGAGGTGGCCACGAATCCGACTGAGTTTCAGGAAGTTGCAAAGGCAAGAGCGTCTTTAGAAGAGACGGTCAACACGTTTGAGGACTGGAAAGCTACTCAACAGGAGTTAGCCGATGCTCAACAGATGGCCAAAGATGGGGATGAAGATCCAGAGCTAAAGGAGATGGCGGCGATGGAAGCCGCTGAGTTGACCGAAAAACTGGATGGCCTGGAAACAAAACTGAAAGTACTGCTGCTGCCTCGGGATCCCAACGATGAGAAAAACATTATGTTGGAGATCAGAGCCGGGGCTGGTGGTGATGAAGCTAGTATTTGGGCTGGAGATTTAGTTCGCATTTACTCTAAGTATGCGGAAAGCCAAAAGTGGCGGGTGAAGCTGCTGAGTGAGTCCGGTGGAGAGATGGGGGGCTTTAAAGAAGCTATCCTCGAAATCCAGGGTGAGCGGGTTTATAGCAAGCTTAAGTATGAGGCGGGCGTGCATCGGGTGCAGCGGGTACCGGCAACGGAGGCCTCGGGTCGAGTCCATACGTCCACGGCGACGGTGGCTGTCATGCCGGAAGTGGATGATGTTGAGATTGAGATTGACCCCAAAGATATTGAAATGTCCACGGCCCGGTCTGGTGGTGCTGGTGGACAAAATGTGAACAAGGTGGAGACGGCGGTTGATTTGGTCCACAAACCAACGGGGATCCGGATCTTCTGTACGGAAGAGCGATCGCAACTGCAAAACAAAGAGCGAGCGATGCAAATTCTGCGAGCCAAGCTCTATGAAATGGAACTGCAAGAACAGCAAGCATCAGTGACCTCTATGCGTCGGTCCCAGGTGGGAACGGGGGCCAGATCTGAGAAAATACGCACCTATAATTACAAAGATAATCGCGCCACGGATCATCGTCTTAACCAAAACTTTCCCCTAGAGAAGGTATTGGTAGGGGATATTGAGCTGATTTTAGAGACCTGTATCGCTCAAGATCAGCAGGCTCAGCTAGCAGACCTGGCAGCAGCGGTTTAAGCCTGCTCGATGCGCCATTCCTTTGGGGAAATCTAAAGGTTGGGAACAGAATCGGTCTTTTTCTATTCGCTAGAATAGAATAGCCATTCTAAAACTTGGCTTGCTGAAGATAATCGATCTGGATCATGCGTCATTCTTCGATAAAACTGATTGCCCTGAGCGTGGTGGCAGGTGCTTTAGCCCTGGGCCAGCCGGTACGAGCCGTAGAAGAAATTGCGATCGCACCGCCGTTGCCGGGCCTCGACAATGTGACGGATCATTTGCCTCCCGCTGTTGACCCTATGCGGTTGGAGCTAAATTTGTCCAAGCGGCGAGTGACAGTGTATCAGCATGACCAAGCCGTTAAGTCGTATCCCGTTGCGATTGGACGAGCTGGTTGGGCAACCCCGGCAGGGGATTTTGAGGTTAAAACGAAATACCGCAATCCACCCTGGCTTCATCCTTTTAAGGGCTATGTGATTCCTGGGGGTGATCCAGAAAATCCCCTCGGTCGTCGGTGGATGGGATTCTGGACCGATGGTAATAACTGGATTGGCTTTCACGGTACGCCCAATCGTGATTCCGTGGGTCGATCTGCCTCTCACGGCTGCGTCCGGATGTATGACGAGGACATTGAAGAAATGTATGAACTCGTCGCCGTGGGGACGCCTGTAAAGGTGATTCGCTAACGAGACAATTAATCTTGAGAGCATTAACCCTGCCCTAACTGGGCAGGGTTGGCGCTTTTTTAGCCCAGTCGTTTTTCGATTTCAGCTTTGACGGCATCCGCATTGGCGGGCAGGTGAACAGCAGGGTTCGCATGCTGGCTGTTGACATCAGCCAGGGTCGATTCGTGGTAGCCCACTTTGAAGTCGGTGAACTTCAAACCGTGGGCGGTGCTAATCACCACGGTTTTATCGCTGGATTTGATTTCACCCCGTTCGATCAGCTTGGTGAGAACGGCTAAGGCAACGCCTGTATGGGGACAGGTAAACATCCCAGTTAAATCAGCTTTGGCAGCTGCGGCAGCTAATTCGTCTTCGCTGGCCTGTTCGACAATACCGTTTGTTTCGGTGATCGCAGTGACGGCTTTGTCATAACTGACCGGGTCACCAATTCGGATGGCGTTGGCTAGGGTGTCTTGGGCTGTTACGCTAATTTTTTCTTTGAATCCGTTTTTAAAGGACTCGTAAAAAGGATTGGCTTTCTGCGTTTGGGCGGCGACGAGTCTGGGCATCCGAGTGATCAACCCCAGATCCATCATTAACTTGAAGCCTTTATAGAGGGCGCTGATATTGCCCAAATTGCCCACAGGAATGATGATCCAGTCGGGGACTTGCCAATTAAACTGCCGAATAATTTCGATGCCGACGGTTTTTTGTCCTTCGATGCGCAGACTGTTCATCGAGTTAGCGAGGTAAATTGAATTGTCTTGCGTGACCTCTTTGACAATATTCATACAGCCATCGAAGTCAGTGTCGAGGGCTAAGACATGGGCACCGTTGCAGACGGGCTGAATAAGCTGAGCCGTACTGACTTTACCGGCAGGCAAGAAAATAATGGCCGGTATGCCCGCATAGGCGGCATAGGCGGCGAGGGCGGCGCTGGTGTCTCCTGTACTGGCGCAGGCCACGGCTTTGACGGAACTGCCTTGGGCCATCATTTGTTTGACGACGCTGACCAAGACGGTCATGCCTAGGTCTTTGAAGCTACCCGTATGGCTATTGCCGCAAAGCTTAATCCATAAGTCGGGGACGCCAAGTTGTTTGCCTAAGCGTTCGGCCCAAAATAAGTTGGTATTGCCTTCGAACATGCTGACGACATTTTCATCGGCTAGGGATGGAACCACCCACTCCCGCATGCCCCAAACACCACTCCCGTAGGGCCAGATGGAGGTGCTGGCTCGGGAGCTGAGCAATTGCTGCCATTGGAGGGCATTGCGCTTTTTCAGCGGTTCCCGCTCATGATGCACCTCTAGTAAGCTGCCACAGATGGGACAGGTGTATATGACGTCATAGATGGAGTGCTTGCCAGGACACCCGGCAATGCAGCGAAAATAAGTCGTCAGTTTATCGGTATCGGGTTTGGAGTCTAGAGCTAGGGACATGGGGGTTCCTGGAGATGGATTCATCACTTGAGATTATTTTATAGCTGTATTGGAAGGCTATGGACTGCTGTTTCTTCGCGGGTTCAATTCAATCACCCTAGAAAATGGGGTCATTAGACAGGGCCAAACCCTATAAATTAATGTCTTTGGCGTCGATTAGTTTGCAGAAGGTCATTGGCTCGTTTATGGAAAATCCATTGATCACTTGATCTCAAGTAGGGATATTCGTGACCCTGATATGGCTGCTGGGACAATGATTTAAGGTAGTATGCCCCTGTATCGTGGGTGACTTGAGAAAGCGTTAAAGATTATGTCTGCTATAACTGTATGTCTTGCTAGGCCAGCTCAAACTAACCCAGCTCTATCCAGCAGACTTCCTTTGGTAGATGCGCGCCTGGGCGAACGAGGGGCAGCCTAATGGATTTATTGTTCTTTCCCTGTCTTAGGGTTAATCAGCGTAGACTCGAACGATTGCTGGTAGGAAAAACGGTTCTGATTACCGGAGCGAGCTATGGAATCGGAGAATGTTTGGCTTTACGGCTAGCCTTGCCCATGACTCAGTTAATCTTAGTGGCGCGGACTGAAGAGAAACTATTGGCCGTTCAAGCTCAGGTAGAGGCCCGTGGCGGACAGGCAGATATTTTTCCCTGCGATCTGAGACAGCCGACAGAAGTTGAAGCGTTGCTAGAGCAGCTTCCCCATCCCATTGATATTCTGGTGAGCAATGCGGGGAAGTCGATTCGGCGATCCCTGTTTGATTCTCTGGATCGGTTCCATGACTTTACCCGGACCATGAACATCAACTACTTTGGTCCTGTCCAGTTGATGCTGGCCTTGACCCCCACCCTGGTGGCTCAACAGGGTCATATGATTAATATCTCGGCAATCAATGTGCTGCTCTTGCCTGCCCCCCAATGGGCAGCCTATCAGGCTTCGAAAACGGCCTTTGACCAATGGTTCCGCTGTGCCGCCCCTGAACTCAATGCCCAAGGGGTCAAGACCACTTCAATCTATTTACCTTTGGTACGCACTCGGATGATTGCGCCGACGAAAGCCTATCAGAATATGCCTGCCTTGAGTCCAGATCAGGTGGCTAAACTGATTTGCAAAGCAATGGTTACCCGTTCTCGGACCATTGCCCCTTGGTGGTTGATGATGGGGGAGTTGGTATCTGTCCTGCTGCGATGGCCGGGAGAAGTAATTTGGAGTGGGGTGATGAGGTGGAGACGATAGAGCCATGATCTTTACTCTGCTGAGAAAACTGCATCGGACGCGCCTATTAACCTTGGTTGGTTTGTATCGTTTGCTGGAAGCGATCTGGACGACGGGGGTTAACTTGATGGCTCTGTTGCGAATTGCGGCCAAGCTGCATCCTGAGCGGATTGCTGTGATTGATGACCAGGAAGAATTAACCTACTCCAAGTTATGGAAGCAAGCAGAGGCCGTTGCGGTCGGATTGCAGAGAGACTGTGGAATTCAGCCTCGACAGAGGGTTGCGATCGCAACCCGTAACCATGCCGCAGCCATCAAAGCCATTTTTGCCGTCTCTCGGTTAGGGGCAGATTTGTTTCTGGTCAATCCCGAAATGAGTGCGGATCAGATCCGGGCCCTGGAACATCAGCTTCAGTTTGACTACTACATTTATGATCCAGAACTTACTCCGATCGTTGATGACCTTTCTCTAGGCCATAAGGCCATTCCCACCTATCATCCTTCCAGCAATTCTGTGGATCGGATGTCTGTGATGCCTCCATCCGCCACTCCCCTGCGTAAGGTGAAGACCGGGAAAGTAGTGGTGATGACGGGGGGCACGACGGGCCAACCGAAACCGGCCAGCCGTAAACCCTCCCTATTTGATTTCCTCCCTCCCTTTATTGCCCTACTTTCGCAGATTCATTTGGATCGGTATCGCACGGTGTATATTGCCACCCCGATTTATCATGGCTTTGGGCTAGCCGCTCTTTTAATTGGGGTGACTTTGGGGGCGCAACAGTATTTCACCCGCCGATTTGATGCCAGTCGCGCCTGTGACCTGATTGCCCAAGACAACATTGAGGTGATTACTCTAGTACCGTTGATGTTGCGGCGGATGCTCAACCAAAATGCCCAGGCTTTGTCTTCCCTCCAGCGTATCCTCACGGGAGGGGCGGCTCTGCGACCCGCGTTGGCCCAAGCCACCCTAGAGCAGTTTGGTCCGGTTTTGTTTAACCTGTATGGCACGTCTGAAGCAGGGTTTTGTATCTTGGCGGATCCAGAGTTGTTGCAAAAGCAGCCAGAGTCCATTGGCAAGCCGATTACCGGGGTTCAGGTCCAGATCCAGCCGGATGGACCTTCGTCAAAAGGGCAGCTTTGTATCCGCAGTGCCTGGTCTGCGGGGGCTAAAGGGTGGATAGAAACGGGAGATTTGGCTTATCGAGATGGGGAAGGGAATCTCTTTTTGTGTGGCCGGGTGGATGACATGATTGTGTCTGGGGGGGAGAATGTTTATCCCCTGGAACTGGAAAATGTGCTGCTCCAACATCCAGGAATTGAGGCGGCAGTGGTCCTGGGGATTCCTGATCCAGAGTTTGGACAGCGATTGAAAGCGATTATTATCCCTAAGTCTGCTGAGAACTTAGAGCAATCAACGGTATTGGCATGGCTAAAGCCACGGGTGGCTCGCTATCAAATGCCTGCTGTGATTGAGTTTCGCCAAGCCCTTCCCTATACGTCTCTGGGTAAGTTGAACCGCAAAGCCTTGTGAACTGATAGGGTTTGGGAAGTCTCCAGATATCTCAAAGCTCGTATGGGCTGTTGTATAGACCCATACGAGCTATAAAAACGGTTGACATTGCCCAAGGCTGTTCCTAGTTAATGGATTAGCCTTGGGGTAATGCATCCTTAGACTAGGTTGACATGAGTATTGATATCAAACCCAGATTGCCCGGTAAGGATAGCCAGGGTGTTGTTATGGGTGCCGGTGACGAATAATTCCCCACTCGTCGCATTGAAGGAAATATCGGCCAGCCCCATAATGCCAAATGCTGCTTGGTCAATCTCTAGGATGTCTCCTTGAGCTGCATTGAAATCTGTAATCTGATCAATGCCACCCAACGCTGCGTTGGCATCAAAGACAAACGTGTCGGCATCAGCGCCGCCTGTGAGCAGATCATTGCCGGTTCCACCAACGAGACGGTCGTTTCCTGTACCGCCAATCAGACTGTCATTGACGGCCAGCGCGGTAGCAATGGTTACCTGATCATTGCCAAAACCAACGATATCGGCTCGGTTATCCCCATCCACATCTGCCACGAGTCGCGGTGTGGCAGATGATGTTGGAAAGCCTCCGAGTCGGGCGAAGCTTTGGTTGACCACTGTGGCTGTACCAAAGGTGCCATCTGCTTGGCCTAGGGCTACAGCTACGGCGCTATTACCAAAGCCGATAATATCGGCTCGGCCATCGCCATTCACATCCGCTACCTGGCGAGAGAATAGATCCTCACTGCTAAAGCCATTCAGGCGGGTAAATACATTATCGGCAACGAAGGCTGCACCAAAGGTGCCATCTGCTTGTCCGAGAGCCACAGCCACGGCACTATTACCAAAGCCAATAATATCGGCTCGACCATCGCCATTGACATCAGCTAATTGGCGGGGGAATTGGTCTTCACTGGAAAAGCCATTGAGGCGGGTAAACACATTGTCGGCAACGAAGGCTGCACCAAAGGTGCCATCTGCTTGTCCAAGAGCCACAGCCACGGCACTATTACCAAAGCCAATAATATCGGCTCGACCATCGCCATTGACATCAGCTAATCGGCGGGGGAATTGGTCTTCACTGGAAAAGCCATTGAGGCGGGTAAACACATTGTCGGCAACGAAGGCTGTACCAAAGGTGCCATCTGCTTGTCCAAGAGCCACAGCCACGGCACTATTACCAAAGCCAATAATATCGGCTCGACCATCGCCATTGACATCAGCTAATCGGCGGGGGAATTGGTCTTCACTGGAAAAGCCATTGAGGCGGGTAAACACATTGTCGGCAACGAAGGCTGTACCAAAGGTGCCATCTGCTTGCCCGAGAGCCACAACCACGGCACTATTGCCAAAGCCAACAATATCGGCTCGACCATCGCCATTGACATCAGCTAATCGGCGGGGGAATTGGTCCTCATTGGTAAAGCCGCTGGTGCCAGCGAAGGCAGTAGTGGCAGTGGTGGCAGGGCCAAAGGCGGCAGCGTCTGGGTTCTCAGCTTCGCCGCTGCCCTCATCAATCAGCACATCATCGCCAGCACCGCCTGTAAGGGTATCGGCTCCTAGGCCGCCTGAGAGGGTGTCATTACCGTTATTGCCGTTGAGTCTATCGTTGCCCGCTCCACCATTGATGGTTTCGGCTAGATTGCTACCAGAGACGGTATCGTTCCCCCCACCTGTATTGATCAGGATTTGGGAACCTGTAACTAGTGCTCGACCACACTGAATTGGATAGGTAAGCTAGCAACAATCTAGCTGTTTTTAGCCAACTAATCATGCCTGACAAATATATTGTGACGCTAACGCCTGAAGAACGCAGTGAGCTGATACAACTCACCCGACGTAGAACCCTGTCAGCGCGAAAAATGAAACGAGCCCAGATTTTGATGTTGGCAGATGAGGGACACAAAGACGATACCATTACTCAAATGCTCAATGCAGGCATCTCTACCGTGCATCGTACTCGCCAGAAATTTGTTGAAGGTGGTGTGGAATTTGCCCTCAATGAGCGTCCCAGACCAGGAGGGCAAAAGAAGCTCGATAGCAAAGCAGAGGCCTTGCTAATTGCGACAGCTTGTAGCGACCCACCAACCGGTTGTTGCCGGTGGACCATGCAGCTATTGGCAGAACGGCTGGTTGAACTTAAAGTCGTCGAAAGCCTATCGGATGAAACTGTGCGACGTACGCTCGAAAAAAACAGCTTAAGCCTTGGCTAAAAGAGCAGTGGTGTTTTTCTACTGTAGGCGCAGACTTTGTTTGGCGGATGGAGAACGTTCTAGATTGGTATGCCCAACCCTACGATCCTGATGAGCCTGTTGTTTGTTTTGATGAACGGCCTTGCCAACTGATTGGCGAAACCCGGGTGCCCCGTCCACCGAAGCCCGGTCGTCCTCAACGCTACGACCATGAATATGAGCGGAAGGGCACTTGTAATATATTTGGCTTTTTTCAACCGCTCAAAAGTTGGCGACATTTGAAGGTGACTGAGCATCGCAAAAGCGAAGATTTTGCACTTTGCATGCAATATCTAGTGGATGGTCTGTTTCCCCAGGCTGACAAGCTACATGTTGTTTTGGACAATCTCAATACCCATTCTCCCGCAGCACTTTACAAAACCTTCAATCCAGATGAAGCCTTGCGGATTCTCAAGCGTATTCAGTTTCACTACACCCCAAAACATGGCAGTTGGCTCAATATGATTGAGTTTGAGTTCTCTGCCCTTTCGAGGCAATGCTTAAATCGGCGGATTCCTGATATTGAACAACTCCGGTACGAGGTCACTGCATGGGAAAAAAGGCGGAACCATGATAAGGCAACGGTTAATTGGTTGTTTACGGTGGATGATGCACGAACTAAACTCAGCCGACTCTATCCCCAAACTATCCTGTCATAATCACTGTGGCGAAGCACTAGTGCATTAGGGATGGTAAGGGTGTTGGTGCCATTGCCTGTAGCTCCTGAGATGGCATGGTTGAGCAGATTGTTTGGATCACTAAGGGTGATGTTGCTGCCATCGCTGGTGAGGGTAAGGGTATCGTCTTTAGAGTTGGAACGGTCAGTGATCACTAGATTGCCGGAGCCGTCTAAAGAGGCCAGTGTGGTGTTGGCGCTGAGGACAGAGAGGCTGTTGCTACTGAAGTTTGCCACCACTATCTCGTCTAGGCCATCACCATTAAAGTCACCTACGGTTACAGAAGGGGGATTTACCCCAGTGGCAAAGGTGATTGGACTAGAGAAACCGCCAGAACCGTTCCCTAAGAGAACGGAGACGTTGTTGCTAATATTGTCCGCCGTCACTAGGTCAGCTTGGCCGTCACCATTAAAGTCTCCGATGCTGACAGAGAAAGGGCGATCTCCCACCGCAAAGGTAGATTGGCTAGAGAATCCCCCTGAACCATTCCCTAGCAGAATGGAAACGTTGTCGTCCCCAGCATTGGCTGTCACCAAATCGACTTGGCTATCGCTGTTAAAGTCTCCCACAGCTACTGTGTAAGGTCTATCTCCAGCGGCAAAGGTGGTTTGGCTGGAGAACCCGCCCGAGCCATCCCCTAAAAAGACGGAGATGTTGTCGCTACCTTGATTGGCGGTTATAAAATCAGCCTGACTGTCGCCATTGAAGTCGGCCATAGCAATGGAGCGAGGTCTATCTCCAGTGGCAAAGGTCGTTTGACTGGAAAACCCACCAGAGCCATTCCCTAACAGAACGGAGACGTCGTTGCTACCTTGGTTGGCCGTCACCAAGTCAGCATGACTATCACCATTGAAGTCCGCCACAGTAACAGAACTAGGAAAGGACCCAACCGCAAAGGTGGTTTGGCTGGAGAACCCGCCCGAGCCATCCCCCAACAAAATAGACACGTTGCTGCTACCTAAGTTCGCCGTCACCAAGTCAGCATGACTATCACCATTGAAGTCTGCCACAGTAACAAAATAAGGACCATCTACTGCCGCGAAGGTAGTTTGAGCAGAGAACCCGCCCGAGCCATCCCCTAAAAAGACCGAAATGTTGTCGCTATTGTAGTTTGCCGTCACCAAGTCAGCTTGGTTATCGCCATTAAAGTCCCCAACAGCTACGGAGAAAGGGCTCTCCCCAGTTGCAAAGGTGGTTTGAGCACTAAAGTCCGTAAAGAGTTCATCGTTAAGGACTGTGCTGGTGGCGGTATCTGCACTAATCGTGGTGTTGACCCCTGCTGTGTCATTGCTTAGGGTCACCTCAATGGTCTCAAAGGTCTCGAAGTCAGTGTCACCTAGTACATCAAGAGTGATGGTTTTGCTGGTTTCCCCAGCGGCAAAGTTGATGGTTCCCGTCGTTGCTGTGGCTCCACTCGTACCGCCGATATTGTTGAAGTCGCTGCCGTTGGTGGCTGAACCCCCAATAGCGAAATCGATACTGCTGGCTTGGGCTGTAAACCCAGAACGAGTGACGGTGAACGTGAGCGTTTGACTCCCGCTATCTCCCTCAATCATCTGAGTAGCGTCAACGCTGATGCTGTGATCGATTTCAGAGTTATTGAGAAGGACAGAGACGTTATTGCCCCCGAAACTTGTGGTCACCAAATCCGCTTGGCTATCGCCATTAAAGTCCGCTACAGATCTTGAGATAGCCAAATGTCCTACTGAGAAAGTAGTTGGACTAGAAAATCCACCAGAGCCATCTCCAAGCAGAACGGACACGTTGTTGTTGTTGGTGCTCGCTGCTACCAAGTCCGCTTGGCCATCGCCATTAAAGTCCTCCACTACTACGAATCTAGGACGATTTCCAGTCGCAAAGGTGGCTTGGCTGGAGAACCCGCCTGAGCCATCTCCTAACAGAACGGAGACATTGTTATCACTCTCGTTTGCAACAACTAAATCGGCTTGGCTATCCCCATTGAAATCTCCCGCAGCTACGGTGAATGGATTATTCCCAGTGGCAAAGGTGATTTGGTTCGAGAACCCACCTGACCCGTCCCCTAACAAAACAGAGACATTGTCATCGCTACTGTTTGCAACAACTAAATCGGCTTGGCTGTCGCCATTGAAGTCCGTGACGATGACGGAGGTAGGATTAGATCCAGCCGCAAAGGTGGTTTGGTTAGAGAATCCGCCTAATCCATCTCCTAACAGAACAGAGACATCACCGTTAGAATTATCGTTTGCAACAACTAAGTCGGCGTGGCTATCGCCATTAAAATCCCCGACGGCAATGGAGCGAGAATTACTGCCAACTGCGAAGGTGGTTTGACCTGAGAATCCCCCAGACCCATCTCCTAGCAGCACAGAGACGCTGCCGTTGCTATAGTTCGCCGTCGCTAAGTCCGCTTGGCTATCGCCATTGAAATCTCCAACGGTAATGGAGTAAGGGCCAGTGCCAGCTGCAAAGGTGGTTTGGCTAGAGAATCCCCCAGACCCATCTCCTAACAGAACAGAGATATTGCCGTTGGAGTAGTTTCCTGTTACTAAGTCGGCGTGGCTATCGCCATTAAAGTCCCCGACGCTAACAGCAGCGGGACCACCTTCGACAGCAAAGTTGCTTTGGGGACTAAAGTCCACCAAGAGTTCATCGTTAAGGATCGTGCTGGTGGCGGTATCTGCACTAATCGCGGTGTTGATGCCTGCGGTTGCATTGCTGAGGGAGACCTCAATAGTTTCAAGAGTTTCGAAGCTGGTATCTCCTAAGACATCGAGAGTAATGGTTTTACTGGTTTCTCCGGCGGCAAAGTTGATGGTTCCCGTCGTTGCTGTGGCTCCACTCGTGCCGCCGATATTGTTGAAGTCGCTGCCGTTGGTGGCTGAACCCCCAATAGCGAAATCAACACTGCTGGCTTGGGCTGTAAACCCAGGGCGGGTGATGGTAAAAGTCAATGTTTGGCTAGCGCTATTCCCTTCAATAATCTGTGGTACATCCACAGCAATAGTATGGTCAATTGGTGTTGTATTCAGAAGGACAGAGACGTTGTTGCCATCGTTCGCTGTCACCAAGTCTGCTTGGCTGTCACCATTGAAGTCCGTGACGATGACGGAGGTAGGATTAGACCCAGCCGCAAAGGTGGTTTGGCTAGAGAATCCGCCTGAGCCATCTCCCACGAGGACAGACACATTGTTACTATTGAGGTTCGCCATCACTAAATCAGCATGGCCGTCGCCATTAAAGTCTCCCACTTTAATAGATCTAGGGGTATTCCCTGCGGCAAAGGTGGTTTGGCTAGAGAATCCACCTGAGCCATCCCCTAACAGAACAGAAACGTTGTCGCTAGTGCCGTTGGTCGTCACCAGGTCGGCATGGCTATCGCCATTAAAATCACCCACGGTGACGGAGGAAGGACTATCCCCTGCGGCAAAGGTGGTTTGGCTAGAGAATCCACCTGAGCCATCCCCTAATAGAACAGAAACGTTGTCGCTAGTGCCGTTGGTCGTCACTAGGTCGGCATGGCTATCGCCATTAAAGTCACCCACGGTCACAGAGCTAGGTCTATCTCCGACGGCGAAGGTAGTTTGGCTAGAGAACCCACCAGAGCCATTCCCTAAGAAAACGGAGATGTTATGGCTAATAGTGTTTGCCACCGCCAGGTCGGCATGGCTATCGCCATTAAAATCACCCACAGTGACGGAGATAGGGATGCTTCCTGCGGCAAAAGTAGTTGGGCTAGAGAACCCGCCCGAGCCATCTCCTAAAAAAACGGAGATATTGTTGCCACTGCCGTTGGCCGTCACCAAATCAGCATGGCCGTCGCCATTAAAGTCTCCTACGCTGGCAGAGAGAGAGGAGTATCCCGTTGCAAAGGTGGTTTGGCTAGAGAATCCACCGGAACCATCCCCAAAAAGAACGGAAACGTTGTTGTTCAAGAAGTTTACCGTCACCAAGTCAGCGTGGCTATCGCCGTTAAAGTCTCCCACGCTGACAGAGGATGGGGCATCTCCAGTCGCAAAGGTGGTTTGTGCACTAAAGTCCGCAGCTAGGTGAGCAGGATAAGTGTTGAGCGTTGTGGTCGTAAACGGCAAAAGAGCGGATAAACGGTGAGATAAGAATATCGGGGACAATCCATAGGAAAGTTCCCAATCCCCCCCCATTACAGTACTTCCAGTCAAATTCTCATTGGCAGCAATCGAAGTCCCTAGCAGTTGCCCTAGTCGTCGAATAAATCGCTGTCCCACTTCGCCAGCAGCCACCTGACATCCATAGACAAAGACCGTTGCCTTTTCCCCTAAAAGATCTCCCCAGAGCTGTAGCTCAACCGCATATTGCCCTAAGTTTGCCAGCGTTAGCCAACAATTGCCCCACTGGATTTGACCAGGTGCCCCGTGACTGACTAAATGCACCTCTGCAATCGGCCCATGCGTTTGCAATGCCTGCGTAACTTGGGGGATACTGTCTCGCTCAGGGTCCAGCACTACCACCCTTGTACCGGGCAGAACACCATCAATCAAATGCTGAGGTTTATCAATTGTGGGGTCAATAATAACGAGACGCTGTAAAGTCTGGCAGGCGGAGGACAAGGGGGTTGGGGACTGAGAGAGCATTTTAGGGACGACGTGATGAATGTGTAGCAGCTAATTTCCACCCATAGCGAACAAGACTCATGAGTTGCTTCAGCTCCTTCTTTAGGGAGCCTTCACAAGTCATCAGCCTAAGAGCTGTATGGTTCAAATGCGATTAAGAGCGGTTGCCAATCCAGTGTTTGAATATTGTTCAGCCCACCATCAATGATGAAGAAGAGCTGGAACTATGGTGTAGATATAAAGATAGGCCTGCCCCAACAAGGTTAGGGCTAAACCTAGTATGGACAAGTGAAGAGATCTTTCATACAGCTAAAGTATATTTTCTTGCCCATGAAAATGTACATATCTTAAACACTCAATTGAGATTGCATATTTAGCCTGTGGATAGGATGTTTCACTATTGCCCACTCTAGATCAACTAGAAATCTTGCTCGCCCCATAACCGCAGATCCTCACTCCCATAAAACGGACATCTATATGATCAGATAGACTTATCTCCTCGGGATAGCCAACCAGTTCCCCATAGGGCTACGGGCAAGAAAAGTTTCTTAGCACAGATCTCTTAATGGCTTGGAAGCAAAAATTTAGCTGAGACAAAGGGCAAACTATGGAGAAATTAATGCTGTAATGCAGATATCTCCTGAACTCAGAATGCAATGACGAAACGCACCGCTTCTTCCTCAGGTCACGACATCACCGCAGATCGTCAGTTTATTCCCTGGTTAGCACAACAGAAAATTAGTATTGCCTGCACTACCTACCAAACCAGTCGCCTGATGCTATTGGGCGTTAGTCCCGACGGTAGAACTATCTCTGGGTTTGAACGTATCTTTGACCGGGCTATGGGCCTTTACACCACGACCGATCGCCTCTACCTCAGTTCTAAATATCAGATTTGGCGATTTGATAATGTCTTATCTGGCCAACAGCAACACAACGGCTACGACAAGCTCTACATCCCACGAATAGGCTATACCACCGGTGATTTAGATATCCACGATATTGTCGAAGTCGAGCGAGGGATTGATGGTACTCCCTGGCAGGAAACCCTCCCTGTCCCCTTTGTGTTTGTCAGTACCCTCCTCAACTGCATCGCTACAGTTAGCGATCACTACAGTTGCCAGCCCCTCTGGAAACCGCCCTTTATTTCCCGCATCATCAACGAAGATCGATGCCACCTGAACGGATTAGCCGCTGTAAACGGCCAACCCCGCTACGTTACCGCCGTCAGCCGCTCCGACATCATTGATGGCTGGCGAGATCGCCGTCAGGATGGCGGCCTTGTGATGGACTTGTCCACTAACGAGATTGTGGCGACTGGCTTTTCTATGCCCCACTCCCCTCGCTGGTATCGGGACCGCCTCTGGCTCCTCAACTCCGGTCGAGGAGAATTAGGCTACGTCGATTTACGAACCGGCACCTTTGAACCCATTGCTTTCTGCCCCGGTTACCTTAGAGGGCTGGCCTTTTGGGGGGATTTTGCCATTGTCGGTTTATCGCAACCTCGCAATGGCGATAAAACCTTCTCAGGCCTACCCCTAGATGACATACTCAAAGCCAAGGATGCCAGCCCGCGCTGTGGGCTGATGGTGATTAACCTCAATACCGGAGCTATTGAACATTGGTTGCGGTTTGAAGGCATCATCACCGAACTCTACGATGTCCAAATTTTGCCCCAGGTGCAGCGCCCGATGGCCTTAGGGTTCCAAAGCGAAGAAATTGCCCAACTGATTACCCTAGGACCGCAGGTCCCGGACCCACCGCAACCGAACCCCACGGTTAGCCCGGCCCCTCCCAAGCCGCCAACCACGTTGACCCAACCTGAGGATCAACCCGAACTTGCTGACCTTAGACAACATCGCCAACACCTGGTCCAGCAGTGGTTGAACCTCCCCCTAGAACAGTTAGAAGCAGCCTATGGTGGGGAACTGGGCCAAGCTCACCGAACCCTGGTGAACCATGACCTGCGCTATGAACCCCTCACCGCTGCAGAGCAGGCCTTTATTGAACCGCTGATGACAGCATTGACGACCCATCCCGTGCAGTCACTCCTCGCTCTGATGCCGTACCGCGCCGCCTATCAGCTTCCAGAGCGCTGGTTTGAACCGATTACGATTCCATCGTGGTTGGTGAATGACTATCTCGCCTATATGCAGGCCGTCCCTCTATTTTTTCAAGCCGTGGGGGAGTCAGAGCAGTATGCCCAATATTTAAACCATTGGTTTACCTTTATCCATCGCAAGATTCATCAAAATCTCAACTCAGCCTCTTGGCAAAGCGTGGCTGCGGTCGCCGCCGAAGCGGTATTTGCGCCTATCTACTTTAACGATCTCAACCTGAAAGACACCTTTATCAAGTGGGCTGCGATTACGGAATTCAGTTTAGAACATCGCGGAATGACCGTGCATCAGCACGGTTCACCTAGACCTTCGCACCGATCAAAAATTCGCCTGGGTGTTCTCAATCAAGCCTATAGTCCTCATTCGGAGACCTTTTCCACCCTGCCATTCTATGAGCATTTAGATCGGCAGCAGTTTGAAATCATTCTCTACGCCGAGTCTAGCCAAGATCACCCTCTAGAAGCCTATTGCCGGAGTCGATGCGATCAGTTTGTACTCCTACCTCAAGACCTACCGGAATCCGTTCAACGGATTCGGAATGACGACCTAGATATCTTGCTGTTTGGGATCAATATTGCGGTTGGCAATAAGTCCACTGCTCGATTAGCGATGTATCGGCTGGCCCGAGTTCAGGTTTCTGCTAATTCGTCCCCCGTCACCTCTGGCATCAATAATATTGATTACTACCTCTCAGGGGAACTTACTACCCCTGCTGAGACCTTTCAGAGCCAATATAGTGAGAAGCTGGTCACTTGGGCTGGCCCCTCCTGTTGCTACCGTTTTCCTCCTAGTGCCCAGCAGCCGACAGCCGCCTCCTACTACCGCCGCGATTTGAATATTGCTGATGATGCCGTGGTCTTTGTGTCCGGGGCTAACTTTTTCAAACTGATACCCGAGCTAAGAATCACATGGACCCAGATATTAGCCGCAGTCCCTAACTCAGTCCTTTTGCTCTATCCCTTCTCCGCTTGGAGTCATCACTATCCCGTTTCAGCCTTTCGTAACCATATGGCTGCATTGTTTGCAGGCGACGGGATTGACCCCTCCCGACTGATCATTCAAGATCCGATTCCCAACCGAGAACAAGTCAAACAACTGCTGCAGATTGCGGATGTTTATCTCGATGCTTATCCCTTTACGGGGGTTACCTCTCTTCTAGATCCCTTAGAAGTAGGACTTCCCGTCGTTACTCAAGCCGGACATTCGCTCCGCTCCCGGCAAGGTCCAGCTTTACTGGAATCAATTGACTTAACTGATTTAATTGCCACAGATGAACAGGGATACGTTGAATTGGCTATTCAGCTAGGCCAAGATTCGACTCGACGGCAGCAGTATCGGACGCTGATTCAACAAAAAATGGCCGCCAATCCTGCTTTTATGGATAGCCCAGCCTATGGTGCTCAAGTGGGGACTTTATTACAGCAGTTGCTCCCCTCCTCGTTTGCCGAGCTGGAAGAAGAGCATCCGCCGTCCGCTTCCCGGCGGCGCCAACGGGTCATTGCCTTTAGTCTGTGGGGTGCCAACCCGAAGTACACCACGGGTGCCCTTAAGAATGCAGACTTAGCTCCGACCCTCTACCCCGGCTGGATTTGTCGCTTCTATGTGGACCAGACCGTTCCCTCTGAGGTGGTTAACCAATTAAAGGCCCGCTCCCACGTTGAAGTCATTCAGCTAGACGGAGATAGAGGCTGGAAGATGTCATTTGCTCGGTTCTTGCCCGCTGCTGATCCAGATGTTGAGGTGTTGATTTGTCGGGATGCCGACTCTCGCCTGAATCTGCGAGAAAAAGCTGCGGTGGAGGCTTGGCTCCAAAGTCCCCAGAAGTACCATATTATGCGCGATCATCCCCGTCATAATGTGCCCATGCTGGCAGGAATGTGGGGGGTCAAAGGCAATGTCTTGGACATGGAACTACTGGTAGAGCAGCATCTGGTTGACCAAGCCGATCTGGGGTTGCGGTACGGCATTGATCAGCATTTCTTGGCGACTCAGATTTATCCCAAAACCCAGTCCTCCTGTATGGTTCATGATGAGATTTTTCTGCAGAACCCCTACCCTGCCGCAAGACAAGGGTTGGAATATGTGGGGCAGGTGTTCTTAGAAGATGAAAGTACCTTAAAACCCATTGATGACCTCTTACAGCAACATTTACTTAAAAATGATCCCCTCGCTTTGAATGGGTTTGAACCGTCCTCACCTTCGGCTACTCCTGCTACCACCCTAGCGGCCCCCTCCACGGTGCAAGCCTTATTTGAGCGCAGCCGACAGCTGAAGAAAGAGAACAAACTCACGGAAGCAGAAGCTTGTTTACGGGAAGTGATTCACCTCTACCCGAATCATTGGGGCGCTTATAACAACTTGGGCACCTTGCTCCAAAATCAGGGCAATATTCAAGAGGCCGAAGCCTGCTATCAACAAGCCCTTCAGCTCAACACGAACTTTGCCGAAGCCCATTCTAATCTGGCGAGTATTTGGCAACTGAATGAGCAGCCAGAACGGGCTAAAGCTGGTTTTTATCGAGCCTTACAACTAAAACCGGACTACGTCCCAGCCCATTTGAATTTGGCTAACCTCTATAAAGAACAGCGGCGTATGGCCGTTGCCATTGAGCATTATCAAAAAGTGGTTGTGGCTGAACCCCAGCATACGGAAGCCCATTTTAGCTTGGGGCAAATTTTTGAATATCAGGGCAAGTCAGAAGAGGCTTTAGCCTGTTACGAACGGGCCTTGCAGGGGAACCCCGAAACCCATTCCCTCTGGTTCTTTATCAGCTTAGTCAAGATCAAGCTGTGTAACTGGCAGGATTATGAGGCTCAGGTGCAACGCTTACAGCAGATGATTGCGGAGTCTTTTACGGCGAAATATACTCCCAATCCCTTTGTTCTCAGCACCTTTAATTTTCCGTTAGAGCTGCATCAAGCGGCGGCCCGCAACCAAGCTCAAAATGCCCAACGAGCCGTTGCCCAACTGAGGTCTTCTCTGACCTTTGCCCATCCTTGTAAAGCAACCCCTAAACTACGGATTGGCTATCTTTCTCCTGACCTGCGCGATCATGCCGTTGGGCGTTTGGTGGTTGACCTGTTTCCCCACCACAACCGCGATCAGTATGAGATTGTTGCTTATACGACCGTTGATGTCGAAGATCACATCACCCAACAGATTCAAACGGGCTGTGATGCCTTTGTTGACTTATCTCCGCTCTCAACCGAGCAGACCGCCCAGCGTATCTACGACGATGGGATTCAGATTTTGGTGGATCTGGCGGGCTATACCATTGGCAATGCGGCGTCTGTCCTGTCTCTGCAGCCTGCGCCGATTCAAGCTCAATGGTTAGGCTATCCCGATACGATGGGGGCGGAGTTTATCCAATATGCCCTGGCGGATCAGTGGCTGATTTCGCCTGAAATTGCCCAGTCCTACACGGAAAAAATTGTCTATCTCCCCCATGCGTTTGTGGGGTCTCCCTTGGCGATCTCTGATCGCCCCATGACCCGTGCTGAGTTTGGGGTGCCTGAGTCGGGGTTTGTGTTCTGCTGCTTCAATTCTCACTACAAAATTACGCCGGATCTATTTGATGTCTGGATGCGAATTTTGCAGCAGGTGCCGGACTCCGTTCTTTGGCTAATAGAGGGGGCTGAAACGGTGATGGGTAACTTGCGGACTGAAGCCAAGCAGCGGGGCGTGAACCCAGACCGACTTGTTTTTGCCCCTAAAATCGCCCATGAAGATTACCTGGCTCGATATGGGCTGGCGGATTTGTATTTAGATACCTTTGTCTATAACGCCGGTTCAACGGCAGTGGCGACCTGCTGGTCAGGATTACCAATGCTCACTTGTCCCGGCCCCACAAATGCGTCACGCATGGGGGCGAGTATCTGTGCGGCGGCGGGATTAGAGTCACTGATCTGTAAAAGCGTTGCCGACTATGAACAGCGAGCCATTCACTTAGCCACTCATCCAGCGGAATTAGCTGAGATCCGCAATGGGTTAAAGCGACAACTACAGTCCCCGGAGACTTACCCTGCCCTCTTTCAGGTGGAGCAATTTGTGGCTTCTTTGGAAAGTGCTTTTCAACAGATGTGGCAAGGCTATTTAAACGATGCTCCGCTTCAAGATGTCGTCGTTTCCAGATGAGTGAAAGACGAACCTGTAGAAATAACTGTTCATCACTCTGATGAAACGGGAAGACTTTAGCTAGAGTCCGTCAATGGAAAATCAGGTGTGGGGTATCATCATGGCCAAAAAGTGGAAGTACATTATTCCGGGAATAATTGCTGGTGTGCTGGGCTTAGGCGGTGTGGCAGCCTACCTGTATCTCAAGGTGATTCCGGCTCAGCAAGGAACCAGTACGTTAGCGATCGCAAAAATAGTACCCGATGAAGCATGGATGACGGCCTCCATTAATCTCGATTTTGAAGCCTGGCAGAAGCTAGAACAGTTTGGGACTTCAGAGGCTCAGAAACTCTATAAAGAGGGCTTAGACACCTTAATCAAGGAACTGGATCAGGAATTAGCTGAAGATAATTTGAGCTACAGCAAAGATTTCAAACCCTGGCTGGGGAACGCCATGATGGCATTTTTACCGGAGGAGAAGTCGGGTGGGACGCCCGAGTTCTTAGTGGTGATTGGCATTAAGGATAAACTCGCAGCCTTAGATTTCTATAACAAGGTGAAAAAAGAGGATAGCTTAAATATCCAAGAAACCAAGCAATATAAAGGGGTAGAGATTGTCAAAATAGGGGCCGAAAAGTCGGATAACCCCGGATACGTTGCGATTCTGGAGAACCACCTGGCAGCATCGGATCAAGTAACGACGGTCAAAAAAGCCATTGATGCCTCTCAGGGGGCTCCTTCTTTAGGGACAACTGGAGTGTCGGCTAAAGCCTTTCAATCCCTCGAATTAGAAAATTCAGTGGCCCAGTTCCATATCCTAGACTATGCCGAAATTATTGATCAACTGGATATCTTGGATGAAGCAGATGCGCCTGAGATACCGCCAGAACTTGAAGAGCGGTTCAAGCAGGTGAAATCAGTTTCCGTGGGCATGGGAATTGACGATCAGGGGATTCGCTTCAGAAGTGTGACTCAATTCGATCCGAAGCTGTGGAAAGGTCAATTTGACCCCATTCCCGGCAAGATTATCTCTCGCTTTCCTGCCAATACGTTGTTGTCTGCGAATGGAGGAAATATCAAGAAACAGTGGCCGCTTTATGTTGACCATTTTTCGAACATTCCTGAATTTGCCTCTGCCATCGATGCAATCCGAATCTATGTGCGTCAAACCACTCGGCTAGATTTGGATCGAGACATTATTAGCTGGATGGATGGAGAGGTGGGGTTTGCCCTGATTCCCAGTAAGGAAGGTATTCTCGAACCCGTTGGGTTTGGGGGTGCGTTGGTGTTTGATACGAGCGATCGCAAAAAAGCTACCGCCACGTTTGCCAAGCTGGATACCTTTGCCAAGCAAAATAATATAAAAATCTCCAACAGTAAAATTGGCGACGTGAAGGTCACCCATTGGCAAGTTCCCCCCTTAGGACAAAACGTGATTGGGCGGGGATGGCTAGATGACAACACTATGTTTGTCACCGTGGGCCAACCTATTGCTCAAGTCATGGCGAATCGCCCTAAAAAGACTCTAGACAAGAGCGATATTTTCCAATCTGTGACGCAATCTTTACCCCAAGACTCAGGTTATTTCTACGTCAATATGGAGGAGGTGAATCAACTATTGTTTAGTTATCCCGATGTAGCGAACAATAGTGAGTTTAATACACCAGAGGTAAAAGCTATTCTTAACTCTATTCGAGGTATCGGCATGGCGAATGCCCAAACGGATTCATCCACCTTGACCAGCGAGTTTTTATTGGCTTTAAAGTCTAAGAAATAACCCAAAAAATCAATTTCGGCTTCTAATGGCACTAAAGAATCTGAAATATCCCTTGTAGGATAAGACTCAATGGATTTCACGGCTATGGACAGCAATGAATTTATAGAAAGATATGCTGATGGTCATAGAGATTTTAGTGGCGAATTCCTGGAAGGGCTAGTATTGAGTAGGCTACTAATTCAAGATTTAGATCTAAATGGTGCCATTCTAAATAATTCGGAGATTGTTAAAACAGATATTAGAGGGGTAGAATTTTGGGCGTTGCTCAATGACGGGATGACTCACGCAGGAATAGGTACTTCACCAAACTTGAGATAGTGGATCAATAGTCGAATTGAATGCTTGAGCATGTCCACCGACTTTGAATAACATAAAGTCTTGCGATGGAGCCGTGCCAAGTAATGTCGTAAACGCGTGTTTTCTCCCTCTACTCGTGTCATGTAGGTCTTGCTAACAATCTGGTCACCCTCTGGGATAAAGCCTGGATAGACGGGATTGCCATCACTGACCCAGAAAAAACATTGCCAACAGACGATTGCTTGCCATAACGGTCGAAAGGTCTCAGCACTATGGTCACCCACAACCCAGCCTAGAATGCCGGGGTGAAAATGATCCACCACAGTCCAAATCCAGACCTTGTTGCGTTTTTGGCCCACGAAGGTTTCGAGTTCATCTAATTCTCCTACCTGGGGGATATCGTCAGGGTCATAAGCATCGGGTAATAGAACTCCAACTTGTTGAACCCAACGGATCACAGTGGTATGAGCAACGCCTATGACTCGTTCGATACCTTGTAACCCCATTCCGTTGACATACATTCTCAGGCAGAGTCGTTTCGTCCAATCACTGTATCCACG
Organism: Acaryochloris marina MBIC11017; assembly: GCF_000018105.1. GTDB lineage: Bacteria > Cyanobacteriota > Cyanobacteriia > Thermosynechococcales > Thermosynechococcaceae > Acaryochloris > Acaryochloris marina. The sequence goes on along the minus strand of NC_009925.1, from coordinate 1,211,687 downwards.
CTTTGAGTAAGTTGAAAGAAACTGTCGTCCACAGGCCACACAAATATGATTTTGTTTACCTCGACGATGCCCATTCTTATGGATATGTTGACCACCACACTGATACTGTCGGCGAAAGTATTACAAATGCAACTACACGTGTATTACAGGATCATAAGTGAAACGAAATTCTGTAGGTTGTTCCGTGCGTAGTATTTTAAATTTCATACTTGTAGCACATTCGCCAACAGTATCCACACTCTGGACACTTCATACAGATTCCTCATGATGTTCGAAATAGTCATGAGGTTATCCTGACGCAATCAAATTCATCCCGTCATTGAGCAACGCCGATTTTTGTGGTTCGATGTTGCAAAATTCAAGATTCTATAAAACTGACATCTCTAAGTGTGATGTTACTGATGCTGACTTGAGAAGATCAAATTTTAACCAAGTTCATTTAAAGAAGACGATATTTGATCATGCTAACTTAAGCGAATCAAGCTTTACAGAAGCTTTAATCTCTAGATCCAGTCTTAGATTTACCCAGCTTAAAAGACTTTTGTGTTGCAGGCTAAAGCTCAGAGAGGTTGACTTAAGTCAAAGTGTAATTGACTATTCTAAGCTCTACATTTATGAAATGGATAAAGTAAAAGTCGAGAATTTAAGCGCAATAGATATTGAGCTGAATGATGGTATTAGTTTTGATGAAATTATTGAAGAAAATGGTGAGGTTATGAGTTACGTCTTCGAAGAGCTGCTTGACTAAAAAAATGGTTGAGTATGAGATGTTTGAACTCAATGAATTTTATAGCTACAGGCATATCGACGATTGAGAAGAATTAAGTTGATTGCCTGAATTGTAATGATTTGAGAGACGTTCTACATCGAGAAGGCGATTAAAGAGAGAGATATAATCCCAGACACGCTCTAGAGATTGCCAATACGTCGCTAGATACTTGCGACTAAAGTTACCTCATCTCTTGACAATAGACAGACCTGTCTGTATAAATGAATTAATTAAAGCAATACCAAATGTCATTAGCGGCATCTTCTAGACACATCAATACCCCTCCCATTGAAATTTAAGGAAATCCATCATGACTAACTCCGCAGCCACTCAAGGCGCCCACCATATTGGATTAACCGTTCCCGATCTCCAACAGACTCGGACTTTCTTTGTCGACACCCTCGGATTCAAGCAAGTCGGTGAAAAACCGGATTACCCTGCCGTGTTTGTTTCCGACGGCACGATTATGATTACCCTGTGGCAAGCTGTGAACCCAGAACAGGCCACCCCTTTTGATCGCAAAAATGTGATTGGTTTACATCACTTTGCCCTCAAAATGGAAAGCCTGACTGTCTTAAATGAATTACACCAAACCCTGACTCAGACCCCTGATGTTGAAATTGAGTTTGCCCCCGAATCCCTAGGCGGTTCTCCTATGCACCACATGATGTGCTACATCCCTGGCGGCATTCGGATGGAATTTATTGCGGCAGGTTAATCGGTTTTTAGAGTGAATTGAAGAGGTCATCCCCATGTCAGGCTGGACAAGAGAAACATCTCCCTTTCATGCAGGCGAACAAGCGGTTCAAGAGCGGTATGGGATTCGCGATCGCATGGAAAAACAAGGACGTCGCATTATCCGTGACTTCCTGCCAGAACAGCATCGGACCTTTTATCCGCAGCTGCCCTTCCTTCTCGTGGGTAGCGTTGATCAGGAGGGACATCCTTGGGCTTCGATGGTGGCGGGACAGCCCGGTTTTATCTCCTCCCCAAATCCGCAGACCCTGAGCATTCAAACCCAACCCATCGCCGGTGACCCGCTCCAGCAAAACCTAAAGGTAGGCGCTGATGTGGGGCTGTTAGGGATAGAACTACCCACTCGACGACGTAATCGGATGAATGGGGTGATCCAGCAGATCACTTCTGAAGGATTTGTTGTGGAGGTGAAGCAAACCTTTGGCAACTGTCCCCAATACATTCAGACTCGCGACGTGCAACTTATACCTGAACAAGCTCCCCCGGCTGCATTGACGGCTGTTGACGCCTTGGATTCAGATCTTCAAGCGGTCGTTGAATCGGCTGATACCTTCTTTATTGCCACTCGCTATGCCGATAGCACGTCTAACCTAGCCCATGGTGTCGATGTCTCCCATCGAGGCGGTAAACCTGGCTTTATCCGGGTGGATGATGCCCAAACTCTGACCTTCCCAGACTTTGCAGGCAACCTGGCGTTCAATACCATCGGTAACTTGATCCTCGATCCACGGGTTGGACTTCTGTTCCCCAACTTTCAAACGGGAGATTTGCTGACCTTGACCGGCAAGGCCGATGTGATTTGGGATGGCGACGATCTGCAGTCTTTTGCAGGAGCAGAGCGACTGATTCAAATCAAGCTGGAAGCAGGCTTCTTACTAAAATCAGCCTTACCCTTTCAGGCAAACTTTCAAGAGTATTCTCCCTTCCTGGAAAAAACAGGTAGCTGGCCTAAGACCGTCTAGCAGCCTGAATAGCGATGATTCTCGATCAACCCCCATGCGTACACTAGCAAGGCGCCTACCATGATCCACCTCTACACTTACACAACCCCCAATGGACGCAAACCCGCCATTCTCCTGGAAGAGTTAGGGTTGCCCTATACCCTTCACAAAGTTGACTTGGGCAAGGGAGAACAGTTTAGTCCCGAATTTGTGGCCCTCAATCCCAATAGCAAAATTCCAGCTATCAAAGACGAAGACACGGGCGTAACCGTCTTTGAGTCAGGTGCCATCCTCATTTACCTGGCGGAAAAAACTGAAAAATTATTACCTACTGATGCTGCGAGTCGGGCTCAAGTGATGGCATGGCTGATGTTCCAAATGGCAGGCGTCGGCCCGATGTTTGGTCAACTGGGGCATTTCCGTCGATCCGCACCAGAACCGATTGAATATGCGATTAACCGCTATGAACAAGAAGCGTTACGCCTAGTGAAGGTTCTAAATCGGCAATTACAAGAGAGGGACTTTATCGCTGGCGAGTATTCCATTGCAGATATTGCTACCTATCCCTGGGTGGCTGCCTATGAGTATGTGGGACTCAGTTTAGACCCCTTTCCCCATGTCCAAGCTTGGCTGGAGCGAGTGGGGCAAAGACCTGCCGTGCAAACCGGAATGGCCATCTTAACCCCCGAGTTTAAGAGCGATTTAGCTCAGTAATTCATGAGAAAAACTTTCTTTCTAAGAACCCACAAACGCTGTTCTTTGAACCAAATGATAAGCTGAAGCCGACTACACTTTCCTACTCATCTATGTCCGTGTCAAAAACACCTCGGAAACCTGTTCGTGAACGTATTCTAGAGACTGCTTGCGAACTGTTTTACCGTGAGGGTATTCAGAATGTTGGCATCGACCGGATTATTGCTGAATCTGGTGTGGCGAAAATGTCTCTCTACAACCATTTCAAGTCCAAAGATGCCTTAATCGAAGCATTTCTGCGTCAGCGAGATCAGCAATGGCGAGAATGGTTTGTCACTCGCGTTGAAGAACGCAGTGATGACCCCAAACAGCGACTTTTGAGCTTGTTTGATGTTTTGCAAGAATGGTTTGAAAACCCTAATTTCCGGGGCTGTGCTTTTATTAATGCCACAGTTGAACTAGCCAATCCCCATCATCCTGGTTGCCAAGCGGCTTTAGACCATCAACTCGCGGTCTATCAATATATTTTTGATTTAGTGAAGGCAGAAGGCCTGGAACCCGCCGAATCTTTTGCTCGGCAGCTGTTGTTGCTCGTCCAAGGTGCCATCGTGATTGCCATGATGCAAGATCGTCCCCAAGCAGCCGCTGAAGCTAAAAGTGCAGCGACTCTATTGCTGAATAGTGATGGGAGCTAATTGATATTTCAAGTCATCCGTCAAGGTGATTCATGAGTTAGTGGTAAAGAAGCAAGATTTGTATTTATTGATAAGACTAGAAAAAATCAGCCTAGAATTTAGTGAATTAATGAATAGCTAAAGAGTGATTGTTTTTCAATATTAATTTTTTAAGGCAGTAAAATAAATTCAAATCAATAATGTGATTTGTATTGCATTGTTAATCCCTCAGATGTTGCAAAAAATACGAATAAATAGTCAGTGATGGCATAGAATAGTCGAGAAAATTTTCGCCATAAGTATCTGCAGTGTTCTTAAAATCTATTATGTGAGGCTCCCGAAACATTAGGTGTAAAACCCACATGTAGACCAATTTAGAGATGCTGCTTATGCCTGTGCAAGGGTATGACATGTTCTATAAAACATTCGTGGATAATAAAAACGAAATCTCGGTAGCGAATAAGCTGCGTCGCCAAAGATTCCGGATTTTCTTGGATATGATTGAGGGACTGGATCGCCCCATTCAAATCCTTGATATAGGTGGTAGGCCAGGATTTTGGGAAATGATGTTCTCTGAGTTCGATATCAAGGATGATCTGTTTATCACTTTAGTTAATATTGAGAAACACAATATTTCATCAACCAATATTCAATCAGTAACGGGTGATGCTAGGGACTTATCTCAGTTTGCTGACCAACAATCCGATATTGTTTTCTCCAATTCCACCATCGAACATGTTGGAGATTATGATGATCAACACCGTATGGCACAGGAAGTTAAGCGCTTAGGAAAGCGATACTTTATTCAAACTCCCAATAAATTCTTCCCGATTGAACCTCATTTTGCTTTTCCACTATTTCAATTTCTGCCAGTTTCAATGCGAGCATGGCTTGCCCATAATTTTGCGATGGGTTGGCGCACAAATCCCATTGAGGACTATCAAGCTGCAGTAGATGAAGTAAGTAGTATTCGTCTATTGTCTCAGAATGAATTTCAACACCTTTTCCCTGAGTCTAATATCTACCAAGAGAAGTATCTGGGGTTAAATAAGTCGTTTGTTGCTTATACCCAGACCGCTAACTATAGGGCTACAAATCTGGTTAATGTTTAGCTGTGTTTTTCCCAGGATCGTTTTTCTGGAAAAATGAGTTGATCATGCCGATCTGTAGGTCTGTCTCTATGGATAGGGAGGTTAGCCGATAGACAGTCTTACGGTTGCAGGAATTTTATGACTGCAATTTTCAGTAATGACTCATTGAGAAGGGATTGTGTATTTTGAAACCATGTATTCTTCACGTAAATATAAACGCCTTGAAGAGTTACTTGCTTGAAGATCAACGCAGGCATAATTCGGTTGTATGACTGCCCAAACCCAGAAGCGCGTGGATCGTCAAATATTACAATGGACCTTCTCTGCACGGGCATTACCCTTCTTCGCGGTTGAAGGCATTAGTAATTTAATAGGTGTGAAAACAAATTTTAGGTGCAATAAGGGCAAGCTTGCACTAATCCGCCTCAATCAAGTATCCACAACGATGCTCGCCATTGACGAGCCAGTGGGTGCGTTCCACCTGGCAATCTTTCAGGGCAATGGCAAACATTTCCAGCTCATTGTCACACACGCTTGGAAAGGTCTCAGCCACCTGGGAAATGGCGCAATTATATTCCGTGAGGATAAACCGCGTCGCCTTCATGGGGTCGGCATCTTCAGGAATCGGGTAGTACTCAGCCATATATCCTTCGGCTTCTCGCAGTTTGACCAGTTTGGCCACCCGCTCTGCCAAAGTACCGGGACCTAATTTTTGTTGATATTCCAGAGCTTTACGCTCCCACTGTTTGCGGAGAATTACCCGCATTTGGTCCTTGCCAACGGTTTCTGAGAGGGTATCGAGTAAATCGATCGCAAAGGTATCGTGGTGATCTGGGAAGCGATCGCGCCCCGCTCGACTCAACTGATACATATGTTGGGGGCGTCCAGTCCCGGCATGGACGCTCTCAAATAGGATGAGTCCTTCTGATTCTAAGTCCTTAAGATGGCGGCGGATGGCTTGAGGTGTTACCTGTAATTGCTCTGCTAGCTCGTGGGTATTGGCTTGACCCTGCTTGAGCAAATGCTGAAGGATATCTTGTTTTGTGGAAGAGGTGGTGTTCACAATTGAGATGTCCAAGCAGCAATCAACATTGGTTTTTGAAGGGCCAATCCCAAGAAGCGGTTTAACCTATTACAACAATTTCTCTCGACTTTGACAACATAAATGTTGCTAAAGTACTCTATGATGGTGTTGAACAACAAAGTTGTTGTTTTATGATTATACACGCGCGCCACTTGCTCTGAGAGAACACCCCCCATGACCGCAACCGTTGAAAATCTGGTTAATCAACCCTACAAATACGGCTTTGTCACGGATATTGAAGTTGAAACCATTCCTAAGGGACTGAGCGAAGACGTGATTCGCTTGATCTCGGCCAAAAAGGAAGAACCCGCTTTTATGCTGGAGTTTCGGCTGAAGGCCTATCGGCAGTGGCTCAAGATGAAGGAGCCCACTTGGCCCCATGTTGACTATCCGGCCATCGATTATCAAGACATCACCTACTACTCCGCTCCTAAAGAGCAAGAGAAGAAAAAGAGTTTGGATGATGTGGATCCGGCGCTGCTCGAAACCTTCGATAAACTTGGCATTCCTCTGTCGGAGCAGAAGCGCCTCAGCAATGTGGCTGTGGATGCGGTGTTTGATAGCGTTTCGGTTGCAACCACCTTTAAAGAGCAGCTAGCCAAAGAAGGCGTGATCTTCTGCTCCATTTCTGAAGCCCTCAAGGACTTTCCCGAGCTAGTGGAGAAGTACCTGGGAAGCGTGGTGCCCATCAACGACAATTTTTTCTCGGCCCTCAACTCGGCAGTATTTAGTGATGGCTCCTTCGTCTATATTCCTAAGGGGGTTAAATGCCCCATGGAACTGTCCACCTATTTCCGGATTAATACCGAAGGGGCGGGACAGTTTGAACGCACTCTGATTATTGCTGAAGAAGGCAGCCAGGTCAGCTATCTAGAAGGTTGTACTGCCCCCATGTTCGATACCAATCAGCTCCACGCGGCGGTGGTGGAACTGGTGGCTTTAGATGACGCCGATATCAAATATTCCACAGTCCAGAACTGGTATGCAGGCGACGAGAACGGCAAAGGCGGTATCTATAACTTTGTGACCAAACGGGGCCTATGCGCGGGTAAGAACTCCAAGATTTCCTGGACCCAGGTAGAGACGGGGTCAGCGATTACCTGGAAGTATCCCAGCTGCGTGTTGGTGGGCGATAACTCCGTGGGAGAGTTTTACTCCGTGGCCTTGACCAACAATAAACAGCAGGCGGACACGGGCACCAAGATGATCCATGTGGGCAAAAACACCCGCAGCACGATTATTTCCAAGGGCATTTCCGCAGGCCGCTCTCAAAATAGCTATCGCGGCTTGGTACGAATGGGGCCGAAGGCCGATGGCTCTCGCAATTACTCCCAGTGTGATTCCATGCTGATTGGCAGTGATGCCGAGGCCAATACCTTCCCCTATATCCAGGTGCAAAATAACCAAACGAAAGTGGAGCATGAAGCCTCCACCTCCAAGATTGGCGAAGACCAGCTCTTCTACTTTGCCCAGCGGGGGATTTCCGTAGAAGATGCGGTGTCGATGATGATTAGCGGCTTCTGTCAGGATGTGTTTAATCAACTGCCGATGGAATTTGCCGTGGAAGCCGATCGGCTTTTAAGCCTGAAGTTAGAAGGAAGTGTGGGATAAGGTTTCTCACCAAAGCAGTACTAGACGTTAGACGCAGTTAGAGGTTCAGGCGTGATTATTGACAATAGCGACGTGATTCTGTCGGTCCGTAATTTGACGGCCGATGTGGATGGAACCCCGATTCTGAAGGGGTTAAATCTAGAAATTAAGGCGGGAGAAATCCATGCCATTATGGGGCCGAATGGATCGGGAAAAAGTACCTTTTCTAAGGTATTGGCCGGACACCCTGCCTATACGGTTACTGGCGGCGAGGTCATTTATAAGGGGCAGAACCTACTGGAACTAGAACCAGAAGAACGGTCCCGCTCCGGTGTGTTTCTGGCCTTTCAATATCCCTTAGAAATTCCTGGAGTGAGTAATCTCGACTTCCTGCGGGTGTCCTTTAATTCCAAGCGCCAGCATGAAGGTTTAGAAGAGCTAGACGCCTTTGATTTTGATGATTTGGTGCGGGAACGCTTAGACGTAGTCAAAATGGACCCGGCCTTCCTCGATCGCAGTGTGAATGAAGGCTTTTCTGGTGGTGAAAAGAAGCGCAACGAAATCTTGCAGATGGCCCTTCTTGAACCGACTTTAGCCATTCTGGATGAAACGGATTCAGGTCTAGATATTGATGCCCTCAAGATTGTCGCCAATGGGGTGAATCAGCTGGCTAAGCCGGAAAATGCCACCCTGATGATTACCCACTATCAGCGCTTGCTGGACTATATCGTCCCTGACTTTGTGCATGTGATGGCCGAGGGCAAAATCTTGACCACGGGCGGCAAGGAACTGGCCCAAGAGCTGGAAGCCAAAGGCTATGACTGGGTGAAAGCAGAAGATGTGGCTGAGGTGGCAGTCTAATGACCGTAGAAGTAAACCCCGAAGCCGTCGCGCCTAGCTCCTCAGCAGCCCAGGATCGGCAAGCCTATTTGACCCATCTTCTCGCCCAGCGGCCCAATCCGCAGGGGCTGGAAAAAGTACGAGAGGGTGCCCTCAGCATTGTGCAAGAGCGGGGTCTGCCCAGTAACCGGGATGAGGACTGGCGATTTACAGATCTGTCGGGTCTGTACAAAACCGCTTTTACTGCTCCTACTGCTGCGTCGCTATCCCTAGAGGAGATTGACGCCTTTATCTTGGCAGAGGCCCCAGTCCGACTGGTATTTGTAAATGGCTGGTTTGCTCCTGATTTATCTACGATCGATCACTTGCCTGCTGGGTTAAGCGTCAGTACCCTAGCGGATGCAGGCAACCTACCTGAGCTAGGACAGCAGCCAGGACTGTCAGAAGTCTTTACGGCTCTCAATACCGCTAGCTTTGCCGATGTTGCCGTCTTACGCATTGCCAAAAATCAGGTCATTGAAGCCCCCATCCATCTGTTGTATTTGACCACAGGGGATACACCGATAATCACCTCGCCTCGGGGGCTGGTGATAGCTGAAGCTAATAGTGCGGCCACCTTAATAGAAGAATATGCAGCGGTCAACGCAGCGTCCTACTTTACGAACTCGGTGATGGAAGTGAGCTTGGGGCAAAATGCTCAGCTTCACCACCACCGAATTCAGCGAGAGGCGAAGACGGCCTTTCATATCGGTACGACATCAGTATCTCAGGATCGCGATAGTCGCTATGCTCTGACGAGTTTGAGCCTGGGGGGACAGATGTCTCGCCATAACCCCGTGGTGGTGCCTACAGCAGAGCAGACGGATACCACTCTCAATGGATTGACCCTAGCGGTGGATCAGCAGGTGGCCGACACCCATTCTGATCTATCCTTCACAGGTCCCCACTGTACAGCTCAGCAGTTGCATAAGTGCATCGTTGATAACCGTGCTCGCGCGGTGTTTAATGGCCGAGTGTTTGTGCCTAAATTGGCTCAGCAGACCAATGCCAGCCAGCTGAGCCGCAATTTGCTGCTGTCGTCCAAGGCGCGGGTGGACACCAAACCGCAACTAGAAATTATTGCCGATGACGTTAAGTGCGCCCACGGGGCCACAGTGAGTCAGCTGGACGATGAAGAAGTCTTTTATTTACAAAGCCGGGGGTTAGACCGCAATAGCGCTTGCGATTTGCTGGTCGAGGGGTTTGCGGCGGAAATTATTGATCAATTGCCCATTGCTGAACAGCGCCAGACTTTGCTGAACGCTGTGTTGTCCCAAATACGTTAGATTCGTGATTCTGCACCTATGATTGCCATCCAAGAAAAGTCTCTAGCCCTTCAGGTTCGTCCTGACTTTCCCATTTTGCATCAGCAGATTCAGGAGAGTCCCTTGGTCTATTTGGATAGTGCGGCGACGTCTCAGAAACCGACCTCTGTCTTGGCGGCACTGCAGGATTATTACGAGCAGGATAATGCCAATGTCCACCGAGGCGTCCATACCCTCAGTGGTCGGGCCACGGATGCCTATGAAGGGGCACGGGATAAGGTGGCTGCCTTTGTCAATGCGGCGTCTCGGCAGGAGATTGTCTATACCCGCAATGCCAGTGAAGGGATTAACCTGGTGGCTTATAGCTGGGGAATGAATAATCTCAAGGCTGGGGATGAAGTCATCCTGACGGTGATGGAGCATCACAGTAATTTGATTCCCTGGCAGTGGGTGGCTCAGAAAACTGGAGCGGTGCTCAAGTTTGTGGAGCTGGATGAGAATCAAGCCTTTGATTTAGAGCAGTTTAAAACCCTGATCAATGACCGCACCAAACTAGTGGGGGTGGTGCATGTCTCCAATACCTTGGGCTGTATTAATCCTGTGGAAGAGATTGTTGTGATCGCACACCAATACGATGCCAAAGTGCTGATCGACGCCTGCCAAAGCGTCCCCCATATGCCCATCGATGTCCAGAAGATAGACTGCGATTGGCTGGTGGCCTCTGGCCATAAAATGTGTGCTCCCACCGGCATTGGCTTCCTCTACGGCAAACTGGATTTGCTCCGCAGTATGCCTCCGTTCTTGGGTGGCGGTGAAATGATTGCAGATGTATTCCTAGACCATGCCACCTATGCAGATTTACCCCATAAATTTGAGGCAGGCACCCCTGCCATTGGTGAGGCAGTGGGCCTAGGGGCTGCGGTTGATTACTTGACCCAAATTGGTATGGACAAGATTCATGCCTATGAAGCGGAGTTAACGGCTTACCTGTTTAAGCGGCTGCGGGAGATTCCTGAGGTGCAGATTTATGGTCCTCAGCCCCATGCGGATGGCACGGGTCGAGCGGCATTGGCTTCCTTTACCGCAGGGGATGTGCATCCCCATGATCTCTCCACGATTTTGGATCAAGCAGGTGTAGCCATTCGGGCCGGACATCACTGTACTCAGCCTTTGCATCGGCATCTGAAGGTGTCGTCTACGGCCAGAGCAAGTCTCTATTTTTACAATACTCGCGAAGAAATAGATGCGTTTATCAACTCACTTAAAGAAGCCGTAGAATTTTTCAGCAGTATCTTTGGATAAGCGCCAGTGAGCTGTAGCTCCTATGGTTGCTTCCGTCCAAATTCAGCAAATCAATCTTCCTCCGGGTCGGTGAGTTTTGCTGAATAGGATTAGCTGGGTGGATGTTGAAACAATTTTGCCAGAATAAGCTTTCCGTAAGTGAATGGCAGATTTTGTTAGGATTGATGCCTGAAGAGACGTTACCGTCGATTGATGAGTGTTGAAAGGCTTTCTATTGAACTGACTAATCAGTGTAGTAAGCAATGTCATTTTTGTTATAACAGCAGCCATCCCATCGGCAATACGACTTGGACCGCAGATGAGCTGATCACCTTTGTTACGGATTGTGCGCAGGCAGGAACTCAAGCTGTTTCCTTTGGAGGTGGAGAGCCGTTAGAGTACCCAGCCTTATTTGAGGTTTTGCAACGTTTGCAGGGTATGGTATTCCGCTCCATCACCAGTAATGGATTGCATTTATGGGGTAGTACCCTGAGGCGACTAGTATCTGTTCATCCTGATAAAGTTCACCTATCCATCCATTTCCCAGAACAGTTGTGGGAAGTGAATCGAGTCATGGCACAAGTAAAGCAATTGGAATCACTGGGGATTCGTAGTGGAATTAACTTATTGGTCTCAGCATCAAAATTAACTGCAGCGGGTCAAGTTGCTCAGACACTAAGGGAATCGGGAATTGCGAACGATCGCATTGTCTACTTGCCGATGCGGGGAAAAGATACACCAACGCCACAACAAGTTGCTGAGGTGGCAGGAAAAGAACCTTTTCAATCCATGACGTGTCTGACCAATTGCCAAAAAAGCGAGCGTTTCTGTGCAGTCACCTGGGATAAAAAGGTCGCTTGGTGTTCCTATACCTCTGCCCAACAACCGTTAGAATCCTTAACAGCCAAAGCCTTGGATAAAGCGCTTGAGGATTTACCGTTGATTTTTTGTAGTTAGGTTGGAGAACACCCCATGACCGATTTCCCGGCAGCTCATAGCATGGACACCACTTGGTTTGCAGCAGATGCCAACGGCAATATCGGTGTATTTGATTCAAATGAGGGAGGTGCTGTTCCCGAATCAAATAGCTTCTTTCGGGTGAATGCTATTGAGAAAGGTTTAGATTATGCGGAACTATATGATATTCATTCTTTTTTCTGGGAATGGTCAAAAGAAAATGATGATCGGGTCATTAATTTCAAGATTCCTTCTGCTCAGATTCTTGCATGGCTAGGCATTGATTTGTCTGACGGGAACAACAGTAACCCCATCCAATCCCCAAACTCTAAACGTCTTCCGTCTGCAGTATCGTTGCAGCGGATAAATGTGCAGGACGTTTTACACCCTAGCTCTTCCAAGTCATGGGATTACGTTGATCTATGTTGGTTATTGGCTATTGCGGGTAATGAAGCTGAAGTTTTCAAAATCTTGAAAAACCACTGCTTGAGAAATTCAGACTATCACAGCGACTATATCGTGCGGTTCGCTGGGGAACCTGCTCTGATTTTTCTGCCGCACTGCCCAACCACAACCCTTCGCCAACTGTTTAATAAAGGATTTTTACATCATGCTGAACCCTTGAAGGATTACAGTCATAGCTTAGCCATATTGTTAGGTTTATATTCTTATGGGCATGACTATTCAGCCCCTTTGCCCTATGACTGTGATGGTCAGCCTATTCAGCCTTTGAATCTAGATGATTTGCCTGAGAGATTACAAGACGTTGTAACTTGGAATTGGTTTGATCAGCTCCAATTCTCTCAAAGTCCAACCATTCAACCGATTGAGAATATGCGATGTGACACCTGGGGAAGGAGCAAATGGTGGGTGGACACTCAAGGCAATGAACATGAGGAGCATCCTCATCGTTAATAGGGGAGTTTGGTATTGATCTGGATGCTTGGCCAGGGTTGGTGCAGATCAGGGACGATTATGAATCAATTTTTTGCAAAATGGTGACTATATTGAAGTTTTGGAAAGCCCTAATTCTCCAAATTTAAAATTCGTCTCGGATGAGACGTCACCTAGAGAGCAAGCTGTAGAGAAAGTCGATACTTGAAAAAGGTCTCAAACCAGTCAATAGACCAGAAATGACATATATACTTTTACGAAAATTAATATTAATTTTTGTTCAACTTATTCGCGAACCTCTAACCTCAGATTATATGGTTAAGTTGCTCTTGCAAAAAGATAGACAAGTGCAAGTTTTGAAAACTCACTTGTTAAACTCCTATTTACCCTTATCGTTACGGGATTTTAATTATGGCTAATTCAAAAAATAACGCCGCTGTTGACAATGGCTATATGTCTCCTTTTACAACTATTCTAGTTACAGTTGGAAGCTTATTTGTAGTAGGACTAATATTCGCAATTCTTGTTAAAACATCCACAGTTTGTGATGTCGATAGTGTATTTAGTTTAAGAACTTTGTCTTGTCGTTGAGTAACAACAAAAAGTTGTTTAAATAACAACTTACGAATAATTTTTTAAAACTACTAGAGGTGAAAGAGTGTAACTTTTTGGCTGCTCTTATCCTCTAGTTTTTTCTCGTTTATTAGCGACTCACCACTAGTAATTGACATCCTTTTTGCTAGATATTTTTCGGCCTAAGAAAAAAACTTATTGTGAGTTCAAGATACTATTTATATTGATAAGTCTAAAAAAATAGGTATATCTTCTTAGTAGATTTTTAGCCTCAAGCTATTATATTGGCCCCAGTCGGCACTCGCCTTAAAAAGCGTATAGACTTAGCATTATTATTTTAGGCCTAGTTGTCATCTATAGGGGCATAAGTCACTAACAACTAGCTCAGAACAGTCTGCTAATAGTTTTATTCATGACTATGTGACGAGCGATATACTCTTATTTCGGGAAATGGTTGTGCCAAGAAGCGGCCGACGATACGCAAGCACCTGCGCAAAATACCTTTCTACGTATTTGTGTTTCTTTCTAATCTCTACATAAGCTCAGAAAGGCAAAGCTGAAAGGGTGCTAAGGCCTTTGATATCAAAGGATTGGATGGTTTTGCTTTGAGGGAGCGTTCATAAAAAGAGGAATACTGCTGATAATCTTTGAACTCATAACTGCTCTGCAATCTCGAGCTTTTTTGGAGTCACTCAAAGCGATTACGAACTCTCGTAGAGGGCGTGCTATCAAGAGATACTAGTCAAATTATTCCGAGGCTTGCTTTCAGGCGTTATTTATGCCTTTTAGGATATGGATAGAAATGAAGTCTTAAATAAAAATTCTGAGGATTGTTTGATATGTGGTTGATTAAGTTCAGCTTTGTATCAGGTATGTATTATGCCCTTGGAATGATGTATTCAAAAAATAGTGTGTAAATACCAATAATTTCTTGTATTTGTAGAAATGTACGCTTAACCCCTTAGAGTAGATGCTAAATAAAAATGGATTGATTATCGCTCTTTTTATCCTAGTGACGACAATCCTAATGATTGGCTATGGATTTGGCGTAAAAGCTCAATATTTACCCTTCACAGAAGAACTTGGGTTTAATGCTAGTCAACTTCAATTTATACGAGGGTGGTTACTCCTAGCTTGGGTCGCTGGAATTTTGTTGCCCATTCTGCTGCTTATTCAGTCTTGGAAGCAACCTGCCGCACGATTATTCTGGTGCGGTTACTTATTGACGTTGGTGATTCAAATATTCTCTGAAGGTTTGTTGAGTCGGCAGTTGGTCCCCAGTGTTGTGGTGCCTATTGGTTTTTTCTACACAGTTTTTCGGTTGTGGCAGCTAGTGGATGGATTTGGACAGTTAGCATTGTCTTCTTTGCCATTGGTGGCTTTTCGCGTTGTGGTTCTGTTCTGGGCTGCAAACTTAGTCATGTTGTTATTGGTCTCTTGGCCAACGGTCTTTACCGGGTTCAAGTCAAGCTAAGCTTTTACAAAACCTTGTGACTTTAATGGGTTCTTGGCCTCTTTTGGTGAACTCGAAAAAAATTGAATCACTCGATTATTGATTTGTCTGCATTATCTAATGCGGTCTGCATTACGGTTGAGTCTGTTACAGCACTGCGAATGCATTGAGCAACACACTTGAGCGCTTCAAGATTGGAGCTGCGCGCACAGAACATGGAACCTTCTGGGTCGTAGCTGATGTCACCAATAAAATTTGAGTGTGAAGTTCGGATCATTGCCTCAACGATACCGTGCCAGGTACAACCGCCCCCCATGAATCCTGCTGCCTCTAGGGTTGCCTTCGTAGAGCTGAAATCATCGAACATAACACCGTACCGTGGGTCTCCCAGGTCTTCACCGTAGTCGATATATCGACACGGACTCCATTCGTCAATCATTGAGAACTCCAGTAATTTGTCAGTTAACTAATTATTAGGTCTCATTATGCAAAACAAAGCCAAACTAAGAGGATTATAAGGCTCTAAAGTCTACAAATTCAAAAAATTTGGCATCAATTGTCCAATTTTTTTAGTTCACCAAAAGCGGACAAGACCCTTTTTTTTATACTCTTTGCTGTAATCATTGCGCCTATCCAGATTGCTTATCATAGGTCTAGCTTGGGAAGAAAAGTAGGTAGTAATCTTCATCTCAAGCGTGAAGATCAGAATTTCAAGAGAGCAATTGCTCTTATTGAGTTACACAAACTAAGGTTTAACGAATATCCTGAAAATTTAGAGGAACAAAGGTTTCAGGAATTTATAGGTGAGTGGGATAAAGCCGTTCATAAAGCAGTTACATATTCCAGGGTAGAGTCTGGCTATGAACTGAATCTGAACTCACAAGAAACTCTTCAACTAGAATACCCAGAAGCATTTTGGAATGGTTTAGGTCTGGTTAAGACAAACGTTGGAGGTTTTCAGAGTTCATCACTATAGAGTGACTGTACATTCGTACTGCATAACTATACTTTGTCATTTCTGGCTCACCAAAAGCGGCCAAGACCCCTTTAATGCTTCCAAGAAGGGTTTCTGAAATGGTTATTGGAAGAAGATTTGGAGACATGATCATCACCCACAACGGCTGGAGAGAGTTTTAGAGTTTGTCAAAGAAAATGCGATAGTTAGAGACCATCGCATTGTTCAATCTTCAGTATTTGGTAGTTGATGGATGTGAAGCAGCTTTTTAATTCATCCATATAGATAGTTGGGTGTTACTAGTCTCCCTAGAAGTCATCGAATCCAATCGGATCCTGAACATTCACTAAATCGCCTCGGACCCAACCGCGGGCACCGGATGTAAACTCAACGTAATACCAGTGGTAGCCATCGTCACTATAGGTTGCATCAATGACTTGAACGCGATCGCCCACGATACCGTAGTGAGGAGAAGAGGCAGAAGTGCTAGGGGAGGACCGAACATTGATTCGACCACCAGGTTGTCCCACTAAATAGGCAGGAGCTGCAAAGACGGGGGCGGCGGCCATCAGAGACATAAAGGAAATTGAGAGTACTGAAAGGGCTCGGTGGGTTAGCTTCATGCTTTTCTCCTGGTTCGGTGCGGTTGCTATGGCTATAGTCCTCAATTTCAGCCTTTGGCACCGTGATCAACCCCTCAGTGGCCTTGTGATGTTCAGCACGGTATAGAGTGATTGAGAGAACGGCTGTTGAGTAAAAAGCTTGATCCTTGAGGCGTTAATCTCTGACGTTTAGACTCAAAATCACTTTTTAGTCATATTGGTCAAAAAACTTGTCTATCTTGAGTTAAGAGACTCTTCACCTATCCCTATCCGATGAAAAAATCTTGGCACCCCATTTTTCCCATTTCACTCTGGATTCTGGTGGGAGGTGGGTGGTTGAGTGGTTGCTCTTTATTGGCTCCAAAGGTCTATAAGCCAACTTCACCTCAGATTGAACAGCTGGCGATCGATACCATGATGACCCAAAAGGCTCAGCAGCTGTTTTATCAGCAAGAGCCAAGAATTGAGCCTAAGAAAACATTCCATAAGCTGTGCCGGAAGGCTAGTCATAATACAGAGAAGACTATTCTACTGGGATGTTTTATTAGTGATGGTTATGAAGGTTCTATCATTATCCAGTCTGTCACCGATCCTCGGCTGGATGGAATGATGGAAATGGTGGCAGCCCATGAGATGCTCCATGCGGCCTATCAGCAGCTGAGTAACGAGGAGCGATCGCAACTGGCATCCAAGTTGAAACGTGCTGCTAAACGGGTGAAAGATGAGCATTTATTGGCGGTGCTCAAAGAGTATGAGTCGGGTGATCAAGACCTGTATGTCAATGAGCTGCATTCCCACTTAGGAACGAGCTTAGGGGATTTGGGAGACCCAGAATTAGAAGAGTATTATCGGCAGTACTTTCGAGATCGCAAACAGGTCGTGGCTTTTTCAGACCGTTCTCGCAGGGTCTTAGCCAAAATTGAGTCCCAAGTTGATCAGTTAGAGCCTGAGTTGAATAGTCTTGAGATCAACCTGAAAGCCGAGAAGGATTATATTCAGCGAGCAGAAGATGATTTAAAGACGTATTATCGGGATTTAGAGCGGATGAAAACCAATCTGACCCGTTTAAAGCAACAGGCGGAAGCCTCTCTAAGTCGGGGTGATGATAGCTTGGTCAATGACTTTGAGCAGGCCCGATCTCGGTTTAACAGTGAGGTTGGGGAGTTTAACGGGCAAATTCAGCAATTGCAGGATCGGATTCAGCAGTTCAATCAACAATATGATGCCTACTCTCAAAAAGTGAATTTCTATAATGAACTAGCCGCCACCAATCGGTCCATTCTCAGCTCCATTAAGCTGGCCCCATCGGAAAAAGTAAAGCCAGTTGCTCCCTAATTTTCTGATTGTTCAAGGGACAATCTAATTGTGATTTAACTGGATATGGAGCACCAGTAGGTTCAATCTATCAGCGCCCCTAAAAGTACTGATAGATTGTTTGGCATTGGTCTTTATAACAGGACACACATATAAAACCTTTGTTGGTTAGAATCTCTATCGCGCTAGACGAGTGTGAACAAAGTCTCATCACCATAGTTGGTATAAGCCTCGCTTACGGACCTCTTGGTTCTGGTCGTTCTAAATCAGGTTACGCTATTACAGCTAGGTCTTGCGAACTCTATTCCTTACAACGTATCCCTAGTAGGGATTTATAGCCTTGTGATCACTTTTTGTACGAAACACTACCAATATTTCCTGTATTCTAAGCCACATAAAAATGAAACTAAAAATAATAGTGTTTTACTAATGTCTGATAGAGGTCCTGACTTTGTTCCTTAACACCCTTAAAACGGTAAGTAATTCTTTATTTCTTAATGAGAACATACATCAAGAACATATATTTCAGAACCTTTAAGGCTTTAAAATATGGGACTAGAGACCCTTTCTGGCTTCTGATGTACGTCTTTAGTCGTTTTTTTGTGGTCCGACAAGTATTCAAAAAACTTTCTCCAAAACCAGATTTAGTGAAGTTCAAGTTTCAGGATTCTATATTTGCAGAACTTGATATTGAGGAAGCCGTTAATAGCTTAAATAAAGATGGTTATTTTGGAGGTCTTCAACTCCCTATAGAAATATTAAATGAGCTTTTAGTATTTGGAAAATCAGCTTTAACATACGGCAATGGAAATCTTAAAAATGGCTTCATTTATGCAGACAAGAAAAAAGCAGAGAAAATGGTAGGTCAATACTTTTCTTTTGGCTCATTTTTTAATTTAGACGAAGACTTACCCCTTGTTAGGAAGTTAGGTTCTGACCCAAAGCTAATGATAATCGCAGCGAAATATTTTGAGTCAGAACCAGTTCACTGTAGTACCCGTATGTGGTGGAATTTTGCAACAGAGCATGACAATTTTGATGTCGTCAATACATCTTCATTCTACCATTATGATAAGGATGATTTTAGTTGCTTACGGGTCTTCTTCTATCTAACAGATGTAGATTCTCAGAGTGGACCCCATGTTTGCATACTAGGGAGCCATCGGGAGAAAAATCTAGCTCAGATACTATCCCTTAAAGAACGTTCAGATCAAGAGATGAGTGATATTTATGGAGAAAAAAGATTTTTGACTGTTATGGGGATTGCAGGTTCAGGCTTTATTGAAGATCCATTCTGTTTCCATAAGGGAACCCGCCCCAAAGATAAAGATCGATTGATACTTACCCTGTGTTTTGCAGCATCACGTTATAAAGTTCTTAACTCTAGAGCAAATCGGCGTTTTCTAAAGAAATTGGTAATATCCTAGAGCAGTTGATTCCTTACTAAACTACAGCAGCCTGCAGATAGAACCTCCAGTTTTTTCTGGAGGGGGATATCAAAGCATGGCGACAGGCGAAGTTCCCCGTAGAGAAAGGGCCAGGGGCTCAGCTTTAGCGGGGGACTGATCAGGGATATGATGATTGGGGTCCCAACCGTCGGTTCATTATCTGAAAAGCTACAGGGCGGCGATCTTTAGGGATAGTTGACTAGGATTTTTGATAGTTCTCGATTCGCTTGTTTTAACTTGAGTCCAGCGGATGCAATACTGGCTTTGGATCGATCTAAAGCGATGTAGAGAAAGTAGCCTTCCACTTTCAACAGCTTCATAATATGCCACTGGCGAGTCAGACTAATCAAAATATCGTCAATTTTGTCATCAAACTCTAGCGCCGCTGCAGCGCGCTGTTTTGCCCTAATCACCTCTGAATTATGGGTGACCGCGATTTCAATCTTAGACGTTGGGAAATCAGGCTTATTGAGACCATCTTTAAATAAGCATTGACCTGTTTTCCAATTGCCAATGCCAGCAGCTAGCGCACCGTTGACGGTTAAAACTTGTTGCAAGCAATCACTAATTTGTTGGGATTCGTCAACCGTGACCATACGATTCTATTTCTGTTTAAGTAAAGGATTATCTGGGCCTATCATTACGTTAGTGTACCCAAAATTGAGTGCCATTCTATTGTTTGCTCGAGAGTTGTGATCATGGATACCGTTATGAGCAGCAGATAATATTGCTTTAGTGTCGATGATGCCGAGGACTTAAAAGTAACTGACTGCAGTAGAGAAGAAGGACCCTAGCGCTTTTTCAAAGCAAATGCTCCTGGACCAAAAGCAGCGGATACGGCGCAGGCTGCCAAAATCATTAAATCTCGTTCTAGACCGGCGATAAAAGCGCCTTCGCTAATGGCTTTGGGGAATTGAACCGTTGCGATCGCACCGGCCATAATCGCCACCAATACCCAGTTAGCCCAGAAGTTTTGAAAGCCAATCAGGATAAGGATGCTGGCAATCACTTCAACAATGCCTGTAATCGGTCCCAAAAATCCGGGTAAGCCAAAGCTGACAAATTTCTCGCTGGCCATGGCCCAATTAATGGCTTTGGGAAAACCGTGATAGAGAAAAATTGCCACAACCACGAGGCGCAAGAGCAATAAAGAAAATGCCTGCATGGAAAGATTGGAATTTGTAGATGTTGTAGTCATGATTGTCCTCGAATTGATAAAGAGCAAAAAACTAGGATGACGTTCAGTTTGTAAGGCTAAAAACAGTAGAAACGCTGGTCTGGAAATCGGCAGGACGGCTCGACGTAGAGCACAATGTCGATTCTCCTGGAACTCATTACACCTTGAATTGGGCGGGAGATTTGGACGGAGAATGCTTCAACAATTGCCGCGCTAATTTATCTCGGGAGCCAAAGGATTGCAGCCAGGTGACCAAAATCATCAAACGATTGCGATAGCCAGGGGAATAGACCCAATGGACTGCCAGCCAAAGAAACCACCCCAGAAAACCTCGAAGGGGAAAGGGGCCAATCTTGCCTACCCCAGAAAAGCAGCCAATAATGGCCAGTCGACCTTTATTGAAATACCGAAAGGGCTGGGGAGTGAGCCCCTTAAGCTGACGACGCAAATTGCGAGCCGTACAAACTCCTTGCTGTAAGGCTTCGGGAGCAACGCCAGCTAAGGTTTGATCGGGAACTTGAGCGGCATCTCCCAGGGCATAGACCTCTGGGTACTGCTGCAGCTGTAGGCTGGAGAGAACAGGGATTTTATCTCGATGACCTTGGGGTAATGCCGTTTCCGTGGGAGGGTGGGCAGCTTTGACCCCAGCGGTCCAAATGGTCGTCGCACAGGGAATCCGGGTACCGCTATCCAGTTCTAGATGAGTGGCATGAACTGATGCGACTTTAGTCTCTACCTGAATGTTTACACCTAAAATAGCCAGCTTTTTATAGGTGTAAGTTCGCAAGGGATGGGGAAATTCGGGTAGGAGTTCCGAGCCTGACTGCACCAAAATTAGCTGCACCGGATCATCCCGGAGCCAGGGATAGTCCTTGGGCCAGGATTGGTGACACAACTCCACCAAAGCCCCCGCCATTTCCACCCCCGTCGCCCCACCGCCGACGATGGCGATGGTTAAGAGCTGCCTGCGCTCGTCTGGATCTTTGGTTTGGGCGGCTTGCTCGATGCACTGCAAAAGATGATGCTTGAGTGCGATCGCATCCTCCAGAGTTCTGAGGGGCAACGCATGTTCCTTGGCTCCGGGCACGCCTTGCAGATGAGTCTGACTCCCCGTGCCCAACACCAGATAGTCGTACTGCAACGTAATGTGTGCGGTTTGCACTCGCCGCGCCGTTAAGTCAACGGTTTCAACGTTGCCTTGGACAAACTGAACATTTTTATATCGACGCAGCAGTTTATGAATCGGCAATGCAATCCACTCGGGTTCCAAGGTGGCCGTTGCCACCTGATAGAGCAGCGGTACAAAGGTGTGGTAATTATTGCGATCGATTAAGGTGACCCGAGCTGCTGCGCCCCCCAGGGAAACGGCCGTTTGTAAGCCACCAAAACCAGCGCCAATAATCACAATATGGGGAGGAGTGGAAGCAATCATCGGTAACCTTAAGCGTTATCACTCACTGTAAGGTTATGGCTTGCAGACATCTGGATCGATTTGATTGAGTTGCCATGATACTCTGACTCCTAGAAATAAAGTGATGTTCGGGGGCAATTTTGTCCCCTTTTTTTGTGCTTATTTTCAATACGAGCGAGAGGAGCCATTGGATGTGGTTCAAAAAGATGGGGCGATACCCACATCTGATCGCAGACCTGACTCGTATATAGAATAAGTGCAATGATGCTGCGGGCAGATGCTTTTGAAAGTTCCCCAACCCAATCCATCCTCAGAGGAGAACCGCCCCGTTCCCTCTTCTCAATATGCTGATATCGCTGACCTGGTTGCAGCGATTAAGCGACAGGAGTTAGACGCCCTTGAATATTTGTTTGACCAGTATTCCAGTTTGGTTTATACCCTGGCTTATAAAATTTTGGGCAATTCCTCTGAAGCGGAAGACTTGATGCAAGAGATCTTTCTAGGGGTGTGGGAACGCTGTACTTACAATCCCAGTCGGGGCAGCTTATCGAGCTTTTTGGCGACAGTGACTCGGTCCAGGGCCATCGATCGACTGCGAATGAAGGGAAATCGGCGTCGTATTTTGTCCCAGTGGCAGCAAAGTTTGTCCCCTAATCCTTCTCCGACGCCCTTGGACCATGCCAGTCAGTCCGAGAAACGCCAAGCCCTCCAGCAGGCTTTAACAGAACTGCCGGAAGAGTATCGTCAAGTTTTGGAACTCAGTTATTTCGGGGGATATAGTCAATCTCAAATTGCCGAGCAATTGAACAAGCCCTTGGGCACGGTCAAAACCTGGGCAAGGAAAGGATTGATCCAACTTCGCCAGTCGCTACGAACGCAAATGGAGCTTTAATCTTATGGTCGATCCAACCCCCCATCACCGATTTGAAGAACTTGCGGCGGGCTATGTGCTGGGCAACCTCGACTCTGAAGAGATGGCTGAGTTTCAGCAGTTAGCGGTAGAACACCCTTCTCTATGGGATGAAGTGGCAGGGCTGCAAGAGACTCTGGATTTATTGCCCTTTGCCCTGGCCGAATCCCAACCTCAACCCTCCGCTCGGGAACGGATGATGCAGACGGCTCAGACCCAATCCGCTGAGCCTTTCAAAGCGAGTCCAAATTCACAACGCCCTTGGGCCAAAATCTTTGGTGGTATTGCAGTCGTTACAACGGTGGCTCTAGGGTTGCAAACGGTCCACTTCCAGCAACAATTGGCTCAAGTTCGCCAGGAATTGGCTGAACAAAAAAGTCTGATGGCTACACTGCCCTCGACGATGCCCCAGACTACGCCCAGGAATGTGGTGATTACCACGACGGACACGTTTGTTAACCGGAACTGGCAAGGGGTAGAACAGATTCTGGTGGATCATCACAAGTCGCTCAAAAAAGGGCCGAAAGCGGTGGACATCCCCAGTAATCAGCCGATGGAGCTAGCTGCCTTACTCAGGGCGCAGGCCCCGATGCCCTCAGCGATGCCCATTCTTTCCCAGATGAGTTCTAAGTTATTGGGGGGCAGTGTTTGCACGTTTGGTAAGGCCAAGGGAGTCCGGATCATGTACGATACGGAGCACCATGGCAAGGTCTCTTTTTACCAAATTGCTCGTTCTCAACGGCCAGAACTGCCTCAATTCACGCCAGAGAAGCTCTATCTGGCAATCCAAGATGGACCGGGTGGAGTGTTTTGGAGTGATGGTGAGTTTCACTATGCGATCGTGTCTGATTTGTCGGCAGATGAATTAAAGGAACTGACTTCCGCCGTTGAGATTGTGGAGAGCTAGGGGCAAGTAGAATGACTTGCTAGCTGAAGTATATGCATTGGCAAAGGTGCAGAGACTCCTAATCGTTACAGTAGGCACCCATTGCTTTCAAGGCCATCTCTTGGGCTGCTGTTAAACCCAGGGCACCACTAAAGTCCAGGCCACCACATAAACCCGTTTGAACGACCGCTAAACATTTACCCGTATCGACCTCCCAGAGTCGGAGGGTTTTGTCATCACTGCCACTGACAATCCGCTGGCCATCGGGGCTAAAGGCCACCGACCTGACAGAATTCGTATGGCCTGTCCAGGGTTGGCCAATGGGGTTCCCCTGTGCATCCCAGAGTCGGAGGGTGTTGTCAGAACTGCCACTGACAATCCGCTGGCCATCGGGGCTAAAGGCCACCGACCAGACATAATTCGTATGGCCTGTCCAGGGTTGGCCGATGGGGTTGCCCTGTGCATCCCAGAGTCGGAGGGTTTTGTCATCACTGCCACTGACAATCCGCTGGCCATCGGGGCTAAAGGCCACCGACCAGACATAATTCGTATGGCCTGTCCAGGGTTGGCCGATGGGGTTGCCCTGTGCATCCCAGAGTCGGAGGGTGTTGTCATAACTGCCACTGACAATCCGCTGGCCATCGGGGCTAAAGGCCACCGACCTGACATAATTCGTATGGCCTGTCCAGGGTTGGCCGATGAGGTTGCCCTGTGCATCCCAGAGTCGGAGGGTGTTGTCATAACTGCCACTGACAATCCGCTGGCCATCGGGGCTAAAGGCCACCGACAAGACATAATTCGTATGGCCTGTCCAGGGTTGGCCGATGGGGTTGCCCTGTGCATCCCAGAGTCGGAGGGTGTTGTCATAACTGCCACTGACAATCCGCTGGCCATCGGGGCTAAAGGCCACCGACCAGACATAATTCGTATGGCCTGTCCAGGGTTGGCCGATGGGGTTGCCCTGTGCATCCCAGAGTCGGAGGGTGTTGTCATAACTGCCACTGACAATCCGCTGGCCATCGGGGCTAAAGGCCACCGACAAGACATAATTCGTATGGCCTGTCCAGGGTTGGCCGATGGGGTTGCCCTGTGCATCCCAGAGTCGGAGGGTGTTGTCATAACTGCCACTGACAATCCGCTGGCCATCGGGGCTAAAGGCCACCGACCGAATAGCACCAGAATGTTCTTGTCGGATCCATAACACGCGCCCGGTACTGGCGTCCCACATCTGCAGTCTGCCGTTATCCTCCCCAATGGCCCAACGCTGGCCATCGGGACTAACAGCAATGGTATAAATGACCGCTAGAACTTTATTGAAACGGGCTTCTGCCAAGCTAGCTCTGGCCAAATTCACCTGTAGTAAGCTGACATTGGCAAAATTAACCCCTTGCAAATGGGTATCACTCAAATCATGGGTTTCCAAAGCCCAAGGATTTTTATCAACCAGAAGCTGCGTTAGGTTCCCACCCCAATACCCTGCCTGTTCCTGAGTTTGTCCCCGAGTTGCTTGAATTTGAGGAAGTAACCGTTCCACCATTAGGGCCGAATCGAGCATCGGAACGGCCAAATCCAAAATTGCCTTAGCCAGTGGGGCAGGCACCAGTAGCGGCTGGAGACTCTCCCGATCTCCTGACCTAAACCGAAGTAGAGGAGCAATCTTTTGGATGGCACCCTGCTTATCCACTTGCCGCTGGCAATAATCCCACCAGCCATATTCCTGCCCAGGCAACGCTTGATCGATATGGGTTTGCTCCCTTGCCACCTCCAGAAAATCAGGAGCCAAAACCCCCAACAAAGCCACCAGCTTATAGGCCACAAAAAACTCTAGCAGTGACCGATGGGCAGGGCTATAATTTCCCTCCGCATCCCGAATTAGCATCGACTGCCCCATCATGTCGTAGTGCCAATGATCCAGATCCGTTTGCTCCTGCACCACCGGACCAAACAGCTTCCGAATCCGCTCTGGGAAAAGCTTGTAGTTTAGCCGCATCTGATCCGACAAAATCATTTCCCAAGACAGCTCACACAGAAAATAAAGCTTGTCTGCCAAGGAGGTAAAGGTCCGTTCTGCCTTAATATCCTGCTCCATCTTCCGCCGCACGGCATACAGATACACCCGCGCTAAATCAATCGGCTTACCCGCAGTAATTTCCGGCAGTGCATCCAAAATCAGTTCCGTCATCACTGGGCGACGAGCCAAATCCATAAGCTGGGGATAGCCCATAATTTGCTGCACGGATTTCTCATCTGCCCGAAAGGACAGCACTTGCTGAATTTGCTTCTCATCAAACTTTTCCAGCTCCAGCACTTCAAACTGAGGCGGTTCCCCTGTCAAGGCAGCGGTTGAAGCCTTTAACTCAGCACCCAATAAATACCGCCCTTCCTTGGCTTCCGGGAAATGTTCTGTCCGACAGGTCAGAATAGCCTTAGACCCTGGCACTACTACCTTGGCCAGTTCCCAAAAGTTATTGATCATCTGTTGCCGATCGACCCGCGCTGCCATCTCATCAAAGCCATCAAAGATCAGCAACAGCTTCCCCATTCGATTCAACTGCTCAAAAGCCGAATAGCCCGGAATCGGAATCTCATGCTTGCGAAAGAAAAACTCTGAAAACAGTGACTCCACGCTTACCGCTTTGGCATAATCTCGCAGCGGAATCACTAAAGGTAATCGCGGTCGCTCAGTTCCTCGTTGCTGTGCTTCGCGATAGTCTTGTAAAGCCTTCCAGGCATAGTGCAGTGTAAACCAAGTCTTTCCCGTCCCAAACTCTCCCAATACAGAAATATGTTCCTTGGCAGGGTCATCCAGCCACACATCCACATAGCCATCAATCCAACCATTCGCTTCGCCATATCGACTTAACGCAATTCGTTGTTGGGTTTGAGGACTAAATTCCTCCTTTGTACAGGCCAGGGGCACATATTGCTCATCAATCTGCCGACGCTGAATCTCCGACTCCAACCAAGTCAAATAGCCACTAAAATCCGCATCCTGATCCAGCAATTCATCAAAGGTGTAGCACTCCAAATGCTCATTCTCAGTTTGCGCCACCTCTTCCCTGGCTGCCTCGCTCATGCGACGACTACTGACCAGCCACCCTTCATCGGCACGTTGGCTTTCAACCGACTGTGCTAAAGCCTTAATATCTGCAACCCCCCCTTCGCCATCTACCCCCCTCACCAGCACCCGATTAAATCGCCGCCGACTCACTCGATAGGTAATAATCCACTCAAAATAGTCTGTTTCCCAAGCCTCATAAGACTCAAACTCATAGTCCAGCGTCTCAAACCACCCCCGCATTTGCTGAGCCAACCCATAGGCTCGACAACTCTCTTGGGGGGATGAGTCACTGCCCGGCAGCATAAGTCCATCTTGAGAAACCAAGCGAGCCATCTCTGCCCGCATCGCTTCCACAGTAGGTAGCCGATTAAGTCTTTCTTGCACCCGATCTAAGCCATCTCGAAGACTGGAAATATTCTGATCTCGTCTGACATCTGCAGGCGTTCTAGTCTGATTTGCCACCTTCAAAAAAATTGTAGTGAAATTGGCAAATTCAAGTTGGTAATCAATTCCCTCTGATTCAAAGTCACTCTCTAATTCATGGACTTGAATATTTTTTTCTCCTTCAGCCAGCAAGATCAAAGGATCTTTGTTCTCAAAAGACTTCCGAAAACTTTGGCGAATTTTATACTGCGGACGACTTGTGACTTAACATTGTGGTAGAGAGATTTGGCACACTGGGAGTATCCCCGCACCTATCCTCCACTCCCATGATTAAAATTGATTTCACCGCAGAGGAAATCCAACAACTCAATTACGAACGCTATCATCACCCTCACCCACGGGTGCAGCGACGGATGGAAGTGCTCTACTTGAAGAGTCAAGGTCTTTCCCATACCCAGATCTGCCAGCTTTGTCAGATTAGTCGCCCCACTTTAGCCAAAACTCTTCGTCAGTATCAACAAGGAGGGATTGAAGGGCTGAAGACCCTTGAATATAAAGGTCAACCGAGTCTACTCAACGCTCATAGCGATAGTGTGAGAGCTTACTTTGAGCAACATCCTCCCCGCACCAGTGCAGAAGCTCAAGCGGTCATTGAGCAATTAACAGGCATCAAACGCAGTCCCACCCAAATCAAAGCCTTCCTCAAACGCATCGGTTGTCGTTATCGAAAAGTGGGGTATGTGCCGGGAAAGTCGAGTCTGCCCGAGAAAATTGAGGAGCAAGAGCAGTTTCGACACACTCGCCTTGAACCCTTATTAGAGGAAGCTCAACGCCAAGAGCGTCTTGTCTTTTTTGTGGATGCTGCTCACTTTGTTCACCGTGCTTATCTAGGGTTTGTCTGGTGCATCACTCGGATCTTCATCCCTTCTCCTTCTGGTCGCCAACGTTTCAATGTCCTGGGCGCGCTCGACGCTATCACCAAAGACCTAGTCAGCGTTACCAACCACACCTATATCAATTCTCACAGTATGTGCCTGTTACTGGCCAAGCTGGCGCTACTTGACCCAGTCATACCCATCAGCGTGATTTTAGACAATGCGCGATACCAGAAATGTCAGCTTGTAACGGACTTTGCCGAGATCGTCGATATTGAGCTGGTCTATCTGCCCTCCTATTCACGCCATTTGAATTTGATTGAGCGACTCTGGCGTTTTGTACGCAAGGAATGTCTCTATTCAAAGTATTATGCTGATTTTCCCGCCTTCAAAGGGGCCATTCAACAGTGCATCGACCAGTGTAATGGAGAGCATAAGGCGAAACTCACCACCTTACTATCACTCAAGTTTCAGTCTTTTAAGAAAGTTAATATCTTAGCCGCCTAGAGTATATCTTGACGCAATAGCTCCAACATCGGCTTAGGTTTGCCCACACCATATTCCACCAGAGCGTAGGCATACACACTACTAAATTCTTCAGGAGGGTGTTCAGGATCTAGGTTGAATTGCTTGAGCAGCTTAATCACTGCCTCAGTGCGTTGCAGCTTGTTGACTGCTATGGGCGCTGCAACCTTTGCAATTGCTCCAACAAGGGGACCTATTTCGATCGGCACAAATTCACTCCCAGAATATAGCTCAGGCCGTAATCTGCCTAGCTATCATTATGCAAGCAATTTTTTGCCAACACCTTCAGTGCTTATTTTTGTTTAACGATGCAGAAACAAATCAAGGAATAAACGGTCATACAATAAATACACCAAAGGCATAAGTTTTTGGTATTTATCTAACCATAATCAAGTGTTAAACATTTTTTCACAGACATGATAGAAATTGGAACTTAACAATAAGAACAACACTATCTCACCCGCTATTGTGAAGATAATCTCAACACTGTAGAGAACCCACAATTCGGCGATGCTTCTATCTCTCTTAATTCTTCGATAAAGCAGTTAGGTCTAAGAGCTACCGAATAGCTGAATATCACATCAATAGGGTTAGCCAATGATATTTATTCTCTAGTGCTTATCAGTAAGGGCAAACCCTAAAACCACTTTCTCAAATGTGATGTTTTACGAATATCGCATAATTTTTTTGGTTGTCCCTGACAGCTTATCCAGAAGTACATAACTGACTACTCTACACACACTAAAGGAAGATTTCTATGACAGATCGTCGACAAGATTCCTATGCAGTTCGAGTTGAAGCCGCAGAGCTAGCTAGAAGTCGAAATCATCCTGACCATCAGGCCAACGGCGATGAAGAACGATATGCTGGTGCTAAATATTTCATGTCCTTTACAAAAGGACTTCCACACAATGAGGAAACTGGATTACTAGGTGATCCAAAAGATTTCGTCGAGTTCCGTCGTGCAATAGATGATGGCTTTATCGATCCATTTTCTTCTGATCTAATACGCCATGGTGCCTTATATAAAGTTGAAGGTGGGGAAGTTAAACGAGTTGACAGAGAAGTTGATGGTGATCCCCCCAATAATTTCCGACAATGGGAAGCTCCCACTGCTGGAGTTGTCTTTGACTTGGAAGGACCTGATGCCCAGGCTGTAACCATGCCTCCAGCCCCGCCTTTACTTGATGGGAACGGGAACCCTAATCCAGAACTAGTTTTGGAAATGGCAGAAGTGTATGAATTGGCGATACTTCGGGATCAACCTTTCAATGATTTTGAGAATGGAAGGTCTAATGCTGCTATCACTCAATCAATAGATCGTCTTAATGCCCTCAGTTATATTTCAAATCAAACAGGCCGCCCCCGTAAGGTTAATACTTCGGGGCAACTGGATGCCCAAACGGTATTTCGAGGTTCGTCTCCAGGGGTAGAAGCTGGTCCCTACTTGTCCCAGTTCCTACTGATAGGTAATACGGATCTCAATCGAGATGCTGATGGTATAGGTGGTGGCAAAGTAGAAGATGGGCTAATTACCTATGGAGCTCTACAAATCAATCAAAGGGTACCTATTGCAGAACCAGGTAAGGACTATATGAGGTCTATGTCTGAATATGTTGAGGTACAGCGAGGTATTCGTCCACCAAGAGAAACCTATGGTTCCACGAATGGGGGCTCTGTTGCTCAACCCAATCGTCCACCCCGTCGTTTTATATCGACCCCCAGAGACCTTTCAACTTACGTTCATTACGATGCCTTGTACGAAGCTTATTTGAACGCCTGCATTATCCTGTTAGAGATGGGAACACCTTTTGATCCCGGTTTTGACCACCTTTCCGGAGTTGGTGCTGCTGCAAGTAGTTTTGAGTCTCGTCGGAATGCTGGGGGATTTGCTCTTTACGGTGGTCCGCATATTCTCACATTGGTGACAGAAGTAGCCACACGAGCCCTTAAAGCAGTACGTTTTCAGAAATTCAACAATCATATTCGCTTACGCCCAGAAGCACTGGCAGCAAGAATTGAGCTGGTTAATAGCTTTGACGGCCTTTCACAGGCTGACAAAGACACTGTTCCAGAAGTTCTGAAGAAGTATATTGGTTTATTCTCAAATGCATTAAAGCCAACACTGAATGCATTAGGGGGGAATTATTTACTACCAATGGCTTTCCCTGAAGGCTCGCCAATGCATCCGGCATATGGAGCGGGTCATGCTACTGTGGCAGGGGCATGTGTGACTATTCTCAAGGCATTCTTTGACACTAGTGCAGTACTGGCAAAATCAGGTCAAAGTATTGCGTTTAAACGTTTGGAAAATGGTGATAAACCTATTGCTTTTCGCGCGCCTGATCTACCTGGATCTGGACCAGGAGAAGGTGTTCCTAAGGACGATTTAAAGCCATTTAAGCCAAACCACTTCCTAACTCTAGAAGGTGAGCTGAACAAACTTGCAGCCAATATCTCCATTGGCCGGGATATGGCAGGGGTTCATTATTTCACTGACTACTACGACAGTTTACGAATGGGTGAAGAAATTGCAATTGGAATTCTAGAAGAACAGGCATTAACCTATTCAACCGATCCCTTCGTCTTATCTGTTCCTACCTTTGATGGCGACGTTAGAAGGATTGGTCGCCGATGAGTCGTCCAGCCCGTCGTCCCTCTAGAATCCGGCCACCCCATCGGGGGAGGACTCCATCGGTGTCATCTGCCAATCGGCTCACTCGTGAAGTGCAGCCGTTTGTGCGCCCAGTTCCTCCGCGAACTGGGGGCCGCAGAACGACTCCTGTCACTCCACCACCTGATGGACCTTGTGGGAAACTGTCTGTCCAAGAAAGAAGAGCACTGTTGCTGGTAGCGCTCGCAATCTTATTGGCTTTGGTTTTTGTTCAAATGAACTCTAACCTGGCCGTTCATTAAGTTGAGAGAAGATTATCAGCATTGCCTTCTATTGCCGAATCAGGAGGGTAACCACGAGTAATTGAGGGTGCTCTCCTGATTCATGTACAAATGTCTTGACTGTTTCAGATAGCGACTTTATCAATAGGGCAATCGCGTTAGTAAATCTTCCAAGCTCGACTGCCACGCCTCAAAATCCTCAGACTCTTGCCATAAATCCTTAAGCTCAGAATTAGACATAATCACTTCCACTGCTTGCCTCGCCTTAGCTACCAACGTCGCTGAAGGGGAAGTTCGCTCCTCAACCCATGCATCAATTTCATCCGGGCAATCTTCGTGGGGTTCCCCTAAAAGGGCTGCAACGGCTTCCGCTGCTACTACAGCGCCTGAACATTCTGGGGCTTCGGGATAGTCATCTGCTTGGTCAATAATGGTGTTGAGCGTATCGATGATCATGCCATCGTCTGAGTAGCCTTCTAGGTCAGCTACCCAGTCCATAGCATCGTCATTTTCAAAGTTGCCATATCCCCATGCGCCCATAATTGTCCCCTCTACTATTCACGGATAATTTATACCGAGAATCGATATTGATCAAAGAAAAGTACGGTTGTAGCATCAATATCAGCATTATTCGCGTTGGGATAAAAAGCAACCCATATTCCTGAAAAATTTACCTCTGTAGGATAGATACTTGAGTATGCTTGATTTCAGACAACTTTGATAGTGTTCTGAGGCTAAACTTGATCAGCCATTAGGAGTTTTTGGTCGTAGGCCTGTTTGATAAAGGCTTCAATATTCTTAGGATCTGACTGGTGATCCACTTTTAGACGAATGCTATAAGTCCCGCCATGTTTTTTTTCAATATCGCGGATTTCAATCTCATCCTGCTTAAATTCGGTACAAAGGGATTGAAAGGCCGTTAGAAAAGCCAGCCAGTTAATCCCGTCCATAAAGACTAAATCTACGGTTGCCAGTTTGGGCTGCACCAGCTTTCTGAATACATCAGCTGTAAAGTCCCCCTCGGGGGGATGGCGATCCTGTTGGTCTGCTTGCAGATAAATATGAAGACACTCAGTATCATCGAGCTTGGTCTCAATACTAATCTCCCAATTCTGCAAGCAAGCCCCGGTAAAAATGGCTTGAGTAAAATCTGCGGCAATGGCGATTGTTGATTCAAGGGCAGCCGATCTGAGGTCAGCCCCTCGTAGATCAGCCCAAGTTAAGTCAGCCTCTAATAGGTCAGCGCCTCGCATATCGGCCCAACGGAATTCAGCCCGCCTGAAATCTGTCTCCGCTAGGGTGGAGTGGCAGAGGTTAGAACCACTCAGGGTTGCTCCCTGAAGATTGGCTTGGGTGAGATTGGCAAAAGAGAGGTCGACCCATCGCATGGTTGCCCCTTGCAGGTTGGCTTGGCTGAGATTTACATGTTCCAGGTTGGTACCGCTTAAATCTGTACCTGTTAGCTGTGCGCCGACCAGTTGGGCTTGGCTGAGATTGGCCCAACGAATAAAAGTACGGCTAAGGTTGGCTTGGGTAAGATTGACTCCACTGAGGTTAATCTCGCAACAGTCTTTCCCGCTTAGATTGGCGGCTTGTAAGTCTGGACTAACCGTGGGATTATCCTGCCGCCATTGATTCCAGGCTTCAGTCCCTTTCTCCAGAATCTGAAAATGCTCTGAATTCGCCATACCTGCCCCCAAAGCTGGTTTGTTCGATCATTCATTACTAGTCTGCCCTGCAATACTTGAGAAGAAACCCTAAAAGAAGATGTTTGAAGAACAGCCCCCCTCTGTGCAAAATCGGGTTAAATCTTTAGCCTCGGAAGCCCAAGCCCAAAACCAGCCCTATGCTTGGTTTGAGCCTCTATATGCTCAAGCCAATGGCAATACGGAACAAGTGCCTTGGGCCAAAGCAACGGCTCATCCTTATTTACAAGCATGGCTACCAGAACAACCCCAACCCCCAGCCCAGAGCAAAGCCCTGGTGATTGGCTGTGGATTGGGAAATGATGCTGAGGCTCTGCAAGCCCACGGGTATCAGGTGACTGCGTTTGATGTATCACCGACTGCGATCGCATGGTGCCACCAACGCTTCCCGAACTCGGCAGTGGACTACCAAGTCGCTGATCTTTTCCACCTAGATTTCGGCTGGAACCAGGCGTTTGATTTGGTATATGAATGCCGCAATATTCAAGCTTTGCCCATCCCTTTACGTCCGCAAGTCGTGGGTGCGATCGCACCACTCGTTGCCAAAACAGGCCAGCTCCTTGTCGTCACCCGAATTCGTGCCGATGAACAAGCGTGTGAGGGGCCTCCCTGGCCCTTGTCGCCCCTGGAACTGGCTGAATTTGAGAATTATGGACTGGTCGAAATAGAGCGAGCCACCTTTGTGGAAGGTGAAACCATCACCGTCCAACAGGCGAGAATCCTCTACCAATATCCTTAGGGTTAATTGCTGCCCACACAGCGATCATGAACCCACATCATGTCTGCGATTTGGGGTGGGGTTTGGTCTGAGATTTGACCTCGACGTTGATAGTAGTCAAAACTTCCCAAGTTTGTAATAAAGGCATACTTTGGGGCTTGCGGCTCTCGCCCAAAGATCACAGGAGTGGCCGATTGAAAGTCTTGGCTAAAAAAGTTCAAGCGGAAGCTTTGGCTTTTTTGCTTAGATTCTGGCTGCCATAGTAATGAGATGGAGCCATAACCATTCGCCTGGGTTAGGTTAAATCGATACAGCGGATCTTGCTGGGAATGTTGGATCGTGGCCGAGGCTAGAAAGGGTGATCTGTTTTTTGGGGCCCCAAACACTAATTCAAAACCTTTGCCGTCAGCATCACGGTAGACACTTTGAGAAATTTTACAGGGGGCTGCAAGGACTGACTCTGATACAAGGAGCATCCCCAGACTGCATAGACAAATTTTCATCATCATTACCCTGTGCCTACACCAGTTCAATAAAAGCAGCACTGACCTTTCTTTATAGCCATCATGCCTCAATATCAAAGTGTCTGGCTAAAAAGCAAGGGTGGGCAGATGCCAATCTCGAAACCTAAAGTCAAATCGTTCAAAAAAATAATGCGGAAAGGGAATTCATATTTTAATTTTGCATAAATCAACTCTGTCTTTACTTGCTTTACTTGATAAATAAAAGCATAAAATTTATCTACTATATTGAATTTTTATGACATCAGGAGAGAACGTATCACCTGATACATATGGCTTGACGTAATTCCCTTACATTCGCTGCAGACAAAAAAATAATATTTTAGAGTTGGATCAACAACCTATACCGAACTTTTTTATAGAAATATTTACCTAGTCTATAATTCCATCCTTTGCCAAGACTGCTGATAGGTATTAACTTCGTGTCTTGAGGTTCAGTTAGGTGATAAAACGTCGTAGATTTATTCAATTTGCTGGACTTGGGAGCATCTCCTTAGCCTGCTCAA
The DNA here is from genome assembly GCF_000018105.1 of Acaryochloris marina MBIC11017. Lineage (GTDB taxonomy): Bacteria > Cyanobacteriota > Cyanobacteriia > Thermosynechococcales > Thermosynechococcaceae > Acaryochloris > Acaryochloris marina. The sequence goes on along the minus strand of NC_009925.1, from coordinate 1,176,893 downwards.
TACAAGATAAGCTTCAGATTTCTAAATTTTTTCAATCTCATCCTTTGGCTGAAGTTGATTTACAGACCTTTGAGTATGAGACACCAGAAATTAATAGAAAGGGGCAGTTAGTTGGCCTTCAAAAGCTAAGTAACCAGTTGTTTTTAGAGCCCTTAGATTCTAAACAAGTATTAAACATGGTAGCCGTCCCATCTAGTCAATCCAGGGTCAGATGGGTTCATTCTAAACATCGCAATTTCGCTCAAGCTCGGCATACCAGCGCACCGGCCTTTTTTATTAGTCAATGTCCCATTACCCAAGCCCAATGGGCGGCAGTCGCAGCGTTACCAAAAGTAAAGCGAGAACTGGATCCTGCCCCCTCCCATTTTCAGGGTTCTCGCCGTCCAGTGGAGAGTATCTCTTGGGTAGAGGCGGTAGAATTCTGTACTCGCCTCAGCCATCTGACGGGGCGGACCTACCGATTACCCACAGAAGCCCAGTGGGAACAGGCCTGTCGAGCGGGTAGCCATACCCCGTTCCATACCGGGGCTACCATCACCAGTGAATGGGCCGACTATGTAGGCACTTACACCTTTGCAGGAGAAGCAGCAGGGACGTATCGGCGACAAACTCTGGATGTAGGGAGCTTTGCCCCGAACGCCTTTGGGTTGCACGATATGCACGGCAATGTGTGGGAATGGTGTGCGGATCGGTGGCAAAGAACCGATGCTCGAAATACCCTGGCACAGCGGTCTATTCGGGGTGGGGGCTGGTTAGATCCCCCAGAACGACTGCGCTCGACCAGCCGTTCTGGTTATGATCCCAATGCCCTCAACCGGACGATTGGATTTCGAGTCATGACGGTATTGAGTTAGGGCAGGAGAACATAATGGCATTGATCCAAAAGATTCCGGTTACCGTTTTGACGGGGTACTTGGGAGCAGGAAAAACCACGCTACTGAACCGCATTCTGACAGAAGAGCACCATCAGCGGATAGCGGTGATTGTCAACGAATTTGGTGAGGTCGGTATCGATCATCAGTTGGTGATTGATGCCGATGAAGAAGTCTTTGAAATGAACAACGGCTGCATCTGCTGCACCGTTCGCGGAGACTTAATTCGGATTATTGGCAACCTGATGCAGCGGCGAGATCGCTTTGATCACTTAGTCATTGAAACGACGGGGCTTGCCGATCCAGCCCCCGTGATCCAGTCCTTTTTTGTGGATGAAGTGATGCTGCGGCAAACCCAGCTCGATGCTGTCGTCACTGTCGTAGATGCCAAGCATATTTGGGACCACTGGGACAGTAGTGAAGCCCAAGAGCAAATTGCCTTTGCGGATGTGATTTTGCTGAATAAGCAGGATTTAGTATCACCAGAAATCCTGACGGCCCTGACGCAACGGGTAAGGAGCATTAATGCGATCGCAACCCTACATCCCACCACCCACTGCAGTGTTGACCTCACACAACTCCTGGGGGTTCAAGCCTTTAACCTCAGCCATGCCCTCAGTATCGACCCCGAGTTTTTAGACGAAGATGCCCATGAGCATGATCAAACCGTTACTTCCGTTGCCATTACCGAGATGGGCACCGTAGACAGCGTCAAGCTCAATCGATGGCTCTACCAGCTGGTCCAAGCTCGTGGTCCTGACCTGTTTCGGATGAAAGGCATTTTGGATATGGATGACGCCGATCGTCGGTTTGTTTTTCAAGGGGTGCATATGACCTTAGACGGCAGACCCGGTAAACCCTGGCGTCCGGGGGAAACCCGCCGCAATGAATTGGTCTTTATCGGCAGAAATCTAGATGAAGCCGAACTCCGTAACGAGTTCCTAAGCTGTTTGGCCCAGCCCCTTTCCCCAACCTTGACCGCAGAGGTATACGCATGAAACTACAGCATAATCTGGGGGGCCTGGAAGGGCTCGATCCCATCAACGTTGAAAAACAGGTGTTTGTGGAACCCTGGGAAAAGCGCATCTTTGGTATCCACACGGCCATGATGGCCCTGAGCAATCACCTGGATACCTCACTGCCGAACTATGAGATTGCCAAAGTTCCCACCCAATTTAAAAGCTTTTGGACCTGGGGGCATCTCCGCAAAGGAGCTGAAGCCATGCATCCCTTTGAGTATTTTCGGCTGCGGTATTACGAAAAATGGCTGGGGGGGATTTCGGGCTTCTTTGTGGAAGAGGGCTACTTTACCCAAGAAGAACTCGATACCCGCACCGCTGAATTTTTAGAAGACAGCACGAAAGCTGCTGCTCCCCTTCCCAAAGGTGGCAAAGCTGGCATCGATACCCAGGTCGATAAATACCTACGAGAAGGGGACTCACCGATGCGGCCAGCCCCGGCCCCACCCAAATTTAAGGTGGGGGATCGCGTCAAGGTCAAAAACGTTCATCCTGGTGCCCATAGTCGCTTGCCTGGGCAGTTGCGAGATAGAGAAGCGGTGGTGGTCTTGGTCTATGAAGGGGCCTTCACCTACTTCTTCCCCACTGAAGATGGGATTGGCACGCCCATGCCAGTGTATAGCCTGCTGTTCCAGCCCCAAGATATTTGGACTGAATCTCTGACAGAGCCCAATTCCGTTTACTACAACGATATTTTTGAAGTTTATTTGGAAGCCGCCTAGATTATGCCTAGCAATTACCCTGGATTTAAATACGGTGCCGATCGGGAAACCTACAGTGCTGCCAAGGTTAAGGCTCTAGAATCCTTGCTGATCGAAAAAGGGATTATCACAGGCAATACTGTCGATCAAATCCTCGGCTACTTTGAAACGGAAATGGGACCGTTTAACGGGGCCAAACTGGTGGCCAAAGCCTGGGTGGATTCAGAATTCAAACAGCGGTTATTGGCCGATTGTAATGCCGCCTGCCAAGAACTAGACTTTCCTGCAGGCATGTCCGGGGCAGAAGGAGAGCATATGCGGATTGTTGAGAATACCCCCGAGGTCCATAACGTTATTGTCTGTACTTTATGTTCTTGCTATCCCTGGCCCACCCTGGGCTTACCCCCCTACTGGTTTAAAGATCCGACGTTCCGGGCGCGGGTGGTCAGGGAACCCCGTGTGGTCCTCAAAGAATTTGGCGTCACCCTAGATGATTCTGTGGAGGTGCGGGTCTGGGATAGCAGTGCTCAGATTCGCTGGTGGGTGTTGCCCATGCGTCCAGCGGGGACTGAAGGTATGAACGAGACCCAATTGGCTGATTTACTGACACCAGAAGCCATGATGGGTGTTGCCACGGTGCAAGTCTAGGGGGAGGACAACAGTCATGTTTACCCAGTTTGAGCATTTTGCCGCCACCAGTCTGATGGGGTCGCCCGAAGAAGCTCCTCCTCGCCAAGACGGTCACCTGCATTTCGCGCGAGATTGGGAGAAGCTGGCCTTTGGAGTCGCCATAGCCCTCTCAAAACAAGGGCATTTTGAATGGGAAGCCTTCCGCCAAACCCTAATCGAGACCATTGATGAGTGGGAAACAATCCATTCCCTGGATGATCCGGAATGGGACTATTATCAATGTTGGTTAACCGCTCTAGAAAAAGTAGCCGTTGAGTCTGGGGTCATTGCTACTGGTGAACTAGAGGCTCAACTGGCCCAGTTGTTGGATTGTAAGCATTAGCCCCTATTGAAATTGCATCATCTACTCTGAGGAAATCCAATCCATGACCCTATCCACCCGATCCTATAGCCCCTTCACTAGCCGTCGGCTAGGACTGGGCATTACCCTAGGAATCCTCACCTTATTGACCTGTTCTTCCCCGGTTTTCGCCCATCATCCTTTGGGTGGACGGTTACCGGCCAATGCCTTTGAAGGGTTTATGTCTGGGATGGGACACCCCGTGATTGGCATGGATCATCTGGCCTTTGTGATTGCTGCCGGACTGGTGGCAGCCTTGATGCGCAAAGGGGTGCTGGTGCCAATTGTATTTGTGCTGGGTTCCCTAGCAGGCACGGGCATCCATTTACAGGCCCTCGATTTACCTGCCCCTGAATTGTTTATTTCCGCGTCAGTCCTAGCATTTGGCTTGGTCTTAGCCCGAGGATTGCAGACCAATATTTGGTTGATATCGCTGCTGGGTGCAGCTGCAGGTGTGTTTCATGGCTATGCCTATGGTGAAGCCATTGTGGGTGCGGAGATGACACCTACCCTGTCCTACTTGCTCGGGTTTGTCTCCATCCAGTTAGTGATTAGTCTAGCGGCCTGGACCATAGGTAAAGCCATTCAGAAAAAGAGTCAGGGCCTGTTGAATTTAAGATTTGCCGGATTTATCCTGAGCGGCATGGGCGCTGCATTTCTCAGCTCTGTTGTCCTGGGCTGATCGCAATGATGGCCCTTACGCCCTAAGCTTCAGCCTGATTTAAATCGAGAGAACGCCGTAGAATCCTACGGCGTTCTTGATTTGATACGGAAGTATCTGAATTAACGAGACGTACTCATTTGGGGCATCGACGTATCTTGGCTGGAGAGACCCACTAGACCTTCACTTAATTCCCAAAGCCGTTGGGCTTTAGTATCATCTAAAGACTCATTCGACATCTCCTGCTCAAAGGAGGGGCGACCTTCTTTCTGGCGATTCCCCCAGCTCCAGTACACACCAGACTTACCGAAGAGCGGATCAGAAACGACCTGGGCTACTCGGGTACCAGCCAGTTCTTCAGTGACAAAGCCACCGGTGATAAAGCGCTGGAACTTTGGAAATAGAAATCTAAACAGAGCAAAGTGATTGCGGAATAGTCCAGTGGTGGCCACACATCCAGGATAGAGGGCACTAAAGGTAATCCCTGTGGACTCATGAAATCGGCGATGGAGTTCGCGCATGGTCAGCATATTACACAGCTTGCTGTCCTTATAGGCTTTGCCGGGCTTGAATTTCTTGCCATTGATCATGGAGACAGGCGCTTTGAAGCCAGCTTCCAGACCTCTCATATCGCCTAAATCAGGCGGTGCAGGGATAGGGATTTTGCCACCCAGTTCTTTGGGGTTGGCGGTTACGGTTCCGAGGATAATCAGACGGCGCTGATCATAGCCAGACCGCATTAAGTCTTCCAACATCAGATTACAGAGCAGGAAATGACCTAAATGGTTGGTACCTACGTTTAGCTCATACCCTTCTGCTGTATGCAGCGGCTTCTTGAGCAGGGGCATATAGATAGCTGCGTTACAAACGAGAGCATCTAAAGAGCGGCCCATTTCCCGAAAGTCTTTTACAAATCGGTGAATGCTTTCAAAGCAAGCCAGATCAAGATGGATGACAGTGTAGCTGTCGCGAGGAATGCCTACAGATTGGGCAGCCGTTTCTGCCTTCAGAAAATTGCGGCAGGCCATAATGACATGCCACTTGCCGGTGAGGGCTAAGGCTTTAGCTGCATATAAACCGACGCCTGAAGACGCTCCGGTAACCACCACTGTTTGTTTTTGATGTTGTTCCATTTGTCTTGTCGCGCTTCTTAAGCTTTTTTGACTTAAATTTACTAATCTTCAGGTTCACACAACAAAAAGGGTTTCAGGGGATTCTGCAATAAACCTTAAGGAATCATCGACCAAAGACTGATAAATGGTTTCGGTAATTTGCTTATTGTCACTGTATTTATATTGGTGCATTATAGTACAAATATACTATAAAGCTATCGAAGTCATGAAGACTGAACTTCTAGACCAACTCAAAGCCCCCTTCCCCGCCGCAGATCATCAAGATCGAACTCTGCCAGGAGGCGGTAAGTGGTTCTTTATCCCGTGGCAGCGAATTCGCAAACGACTCAATGAGGTTTGTCCAGACTGGTCCGTTTCCTACAGCGATCCGGTGATTGTAGGGGAGTATGTGGTGGTGCGCTGCCAACTCACTCTTGACGGGTTAACCCGCGAAGGTGTGGGGAACGACAAGGCTTATCCAGAAAAGCAAACCTATGGCACTCCCATCGAACGAGCCATTGCCGATGCCTTCAAAAATGCGGCTGAGCAATTTGGTGTCGGGGCCTACCTCGACAATCAAGAATTTGTAATTAAGCATATGCAGAAACAGGGGGATGGCAGAGCCTATGCCTACTCCGATATGCGACAGCAAATTCGTACCCAAAAGAATCGTCAACCCCTGAAAAAGGCAGGGTAGCAATAGGGCATCCTATGCCAAAGCCCGACTGGCTACGGCAAAAAATCCAGGCTAGAACGGTAGGTGATAGCTGGCGTAGGTGGTTGATGGATATGACGAAACTTTTTGGCTATCAGCGCCAGGTCTGTTTGTTGTCGGCTTTTGTGGTGGGATTGTGGGTTCAACCCGCCTGGTCTCAGTCTCAGACCTTGACTCCCGTTGCCCAACCCTTTGTCCATCCGGCGGGGAAGACCGTTGACTATGGTCTGCTTGTTCGGGCCATGCGACAGTTTTTGGCCAACGATCGTTATTTGCTCCAGTCAGAATTAACCCTGAAGGCTAAAACACCTGGGGCAGATCTGGTTTCAGTGGCTCAAATCCAAACCATTTCAGAAGAGCCCAATCGGTTCAGAACCAAGATTAGCTTTAGGGATCAGACGGGGGAAGTGGGGAGAGAATATCTTTTAGTCTCAGACGGCCAACAAGTATGGACTCACGATCTCAGTAAAAATGTTTACTCGGTTCGTGACTATCAACAATTCCAAGACGCCAATGATAATTTCCTCTCTGGCATGTTATCAAGACTGTTTTCAACGATCCGCAATAGTGCCGGGAAAGACAATATTGCCTTGTTGGTGACTGTGCCAGAAGACAAGCTAGTGGAGATTTTGGAAACTAAGTTTGCACCGGATAAGGCTGGACTCAAGTCTGATACCCAACGGTTAGAGGGGGCTCAATACACTACCTACTCCTATTTGGATCAAACGAAAGGGTATCAGCTGCAGGCCTTTATTGATGCGTTGACCTCTGAAATTAAGTACTTGCAAATGGCCAGTCAGAATCACCAAACCTTGAACTTCAATATTCAGGAGAAGGTGATTCAATACACCAATCCCCTTGCGGTTCCTGCCGATGCCTTTCGCTTTGTCCCTCCAGCCGGGGCAAAGCTGCAAAAAACACCGATTTCGATCAATCCATTCCTTCAGTGATTGTTCATTTTTTTAGCTCTAAACCAGAGTGGGATATACCCTAGCTTCTGGATATCTCTAACCGAGATGAAATTGCCAACCTAATACTTTGGGAGATTTTGCGGACTGTGAACACGGTATCCTCTTCAGATCAAGCGCGGGTGCAAGAGCTGCGACAGTTGCTGCAAAAAGCGAGCTATGCCTACTATGGGCTGGATGCTCCCCTGATGGAAGATGCCGTCTATGACCAGCTTTACCATGAGCTGGTAGATTTGGAGGCCCAGTATCCCCAATTGATTACACCGGATAGTCCCACCCAGCGGGTGGGGGAACGGCCTGCTACACAGTTTGTTTCGGTTCAGCATCGGATTCCCCTTTATAGTTTGGAAAACGCTTTTGACCGGGGGGATATGGACACCTGGGATGAGCGCTGGCATAAATTAGTCCCCAACCTCAGCCAAGAGCCGGGGTATGTGACCGAACTCAAAATCGATGGATCGGCGTTGGCCTTGACCTATGAAAACGGCTTATTGGTGCGGGGCACCACCCGTGGCGATGGCACCAAGGGAGAAGAGATTACCCAAAATGTAAGAACGATCCGCTCTATTCCCCTGCGTTTGAATATTGAACATCCCCCCGAATGGCTAGAGGTAAGGGGGGAAGCGTTTTTAGGATTACAGGTATTTGACCAAATTAACCGTGATCGCATTCAGGCAGGAGAAGCCGAGTTTGCCAATCCTCGCAATGCCGCCGCTGGCACCCTCCGTCAGCTTGACTCCAAAGTAGTGGCCGAGCGCAAGCTGGATTTCTTCGCCTATACGATCCATATTTCTGGCCCCACGGATGATTTGGCCCTTCCCCAAACCCAATGGCAAGCTTTAGAAACCCTGAAGCAGCTGGGCTTTCGGGTTAATCCTAATCGACGCCAGTGTGAAAGTCTGGCAGAGGTGCAGACCTACTATGATGACTGGTCCCTAAAACGTCTCGATCTACCCTATTTGACCGATGGAGTGGTGATTAAGCTGGATAACTTAGGGGTACAGGACGAACTGGGGTTTACCCAGAAGTTTCCTCGCTGGGCGATTGCCTGGAAGTATCCACCGGAAGAAGCGGCCACTCGCATCGAGCAAATTACAGTCAATGTGGGTCGGACTGGCGCCCTCACTCCCGTGGCTGAATTTAAACCCGTCCAGTTAGCGGGGACAACAGTCTCACGAGCGACGCTGCATAATCGAGATCGCATCTCGGAACTCGACATCCATATTGGCGATACGGTGGTGGTCCGTAAAGCCGGAGAAATTATTCCTGAAGTGTTGCGGGTTCTGCCTGAGTTACGACCTGCGGGGGCTCAGCCCTACCAGATGCCCACGGCCTGCCCGAGCTGTGGACAGCCTGCCGTGCAGCTTGAAACGGAAGCAGTAACCCGCTGTGTGAATGCCTCTTGCCCTGCCATCTTGCGCGGATCGCTGATTCACTGGGTCAGCCGAGGGGCTTTAGATATTGATGGGTTGGGAGAAAAGATTGTCGGTCAGTTGACGGATTCCCAAATGGTGCAGTCCGTGGCTGATTTATATGAACTGAATGAAGACAAGCTGATGGACTTGGATCGGATGGGGACGAAACTAGCTCGGAAAATTGTGAGTGCGATCGCAACCTCCAAACAACAACCCTGGCATCGAGTCCTGTATGGATTGGGAATTCGGCATGTAGGCAGTGTCAACGCTCAGTTACTGACCGAAAACTATCCAACGGTAGACGCATTAATGGCCGTGGACGGCGATAAGATCGCAACCATCCACGGGATTGGCCCTGAAATTGCCCAATCTGTTTATGAATGGTTTCAAACCCCCACGAACCAAACTCTGATTCAGCGCCTACAATCTGCGGGGCTGCAGTTTGAAGCCATCGTATCTGAATCCACTCAGCCTCAAACCTTATCGGGAAAAACCTTTGTGATTACCGGAACATTACCGACCTTGAAACGCGATCAGGCCAAGCAGATGATCCAGGATGCAGGGGGCAAAGTCACCGGATCCGTGAGTAAAAATACATCCTATGTGGTGGTCGGTGCAGATGCTGGCTCTAAACTTACAAAAGCACAATCATTAGGAATTAACCAACTATCGGAAGCCGATCTCCTGGCACTATTACAGTAGAAATTGAGACAGAACAGGCTTATCCTCAAATCCCAGATGGCTCTGTGGGTAATGTATCAATTGGAGTCTGCTTGACCTAAATAATCTGTAAGTATCCCTTCGATCTCTTCAATCTTGAATTGTTTGGATAGCCTCATAAGCGGTTGGGCAAAGGCGGCATACCGGGTGTCAGTTGCAACCAGCTGATCGAGTTGCTCGCGCAAGTCTTTGACAATACCACTGGCAGCATATTCCAGCAAAACAGTCAGCTTCTCCGGGGGCGGCACAATGATATCAGCACTCGGAGTTATCAATCCAGTCGGTTCAGGTGTTTGTCCCTCGGGTAAGGCTTCATAAATCCACTCCAACTGAAGCAGTTCAGCAATCGTGTTATACAAATTCTGTACATCAATGGGCTTTGGCAGAAAAGCATCACAACCCGCCTTAAATGCTCTCTTCTGTACATTTAGGTTAATCGTTGCCGACGTCGCAATCATCTTTAACGTTTTGATGGGTTCAGCCTGGCGAACTGCAGCTAAAAATTCATAACCATCTATGCCTGGCATGATCAGATCAGTAATGACTAGATCGGGGGTTCCCTGGTTCAGAATGTCGAGTCCAGCCTGTCCCTGCTCTGCCTCAAGGACAGTGAAGCCCACCAATTCTAACAACGTCGACAGAACGACCCGATTTTCCCATCGATCATCGACGACCAACACTTGTCGTCGTTTTCCTTGGTAATCGACAATCACAGGATTACTCTGCTGCTGAGCTAGCCTCTGCTCCGCTAGGGGAAGATTAATCGTAAAGGAAAATTCACTGCCTTGTTGAGGCTGACTGGTGACATGAATTTCACTGCCCATCAGCCGGACAATGCGCTGACTAATGGCCAGTCCCAAGCCCGTCCCTTCAGCTTGTTTATGTTGATCACCGACCTGTTTGAAGGACTGGAAAAGTTTTACTAAATCCTGTTCAGCAATGCCTACCCCTGTATCGATGACCCGGAAAGAGATGGAAACCTGTTGCTCCGAAAGGGGGGAGACATCGACGATAAAGGTAACCGAGCCATGATCCGTAAATTTGACAGCATTCCCCAATAGATTGAGCAGAACCTGTTGCAAGCGCTTGTCATCCACCTCAACCTGCTGAGGAAGCTGTGAACTGGGTTGATAGTTAAATTGAATTCCCTTTTGATCGGCTTTAACCTTGCACATTTCGACGACAGTCTGTAAGAGGTAAGGCAGATTGGCTGCTTTAGGGGTCAGCTCAAGTTTGAGCGCCTCAATTTTAGAAATATCCAGAATGTCATTAATCAAGTTGAGCAGGTGGGAACCACACTGATAGATAGTGTCAACCCCTTCCAGTTCTTTATTCGATAGGGATTCTGAGCGGCGCAGGATTTGGGCATAGCCCAGGATGCCATTAAGGGGCGTGCGAAGTTCGTGACTCATATTGGCGAGAAAAAGGCTTTTGGCTTCGTTCGCCGCATCGGCTTTTTCTTTGGATTCAGCCATGGCTGATAGCAACTCAGCTTGCTTGAGGGCAACGCCTAAATGACTGCAGACCTGTTCAAATAGCCTGACCTCACCGGGCTGCCATGCTCGGGGTTGGGAATGATTGTAGGCCGCCAGTAACCCCCAGAGCTTCTTGCCGACATAAATCGGGACCACCAGGTAGGCCCTGATATTAAAGCGTTCCAGAACCTCAAGGTGACAGGGGGACAGTTCTTTCTCGGAGATATCATCAACCTGATAAGTGGTGTTAAATACACAGGGATTCCCCTCTTCGTTGACCAAAAAGGAATCATTCCACTCGGCTTGACGTGAACTAAACACTAGCGGTTCAAGAGAATCGTGTTTCGATTCGAATACAAATTTACCGCCCCACTCCGCATCAAATTGATAGACCGTTACCCGTTCGCACCCCAGAATGGGTCTGACGGCTTGGGTTGTGGTTGCAAAAATGTCATGGAGGTTGAGGCTTTGGCGAATCTCTTTGGTGATCCGATTGAGTGCCTGTTCATACTCATTGGCTTTTTCGACCTGCTCTTTGGCGGCCTGTAGGGCAATGGTTCGCGCTTCAACTTTTTGTTTGAGGGTTTGAGAATACTCTTCCAATTGTTGATTGGCCTGTTCCAGGTCATTTTCAGCTTGGCGTCGTTGAGTGACATCAACTGCCATGGAGACGACTAGGCGACGTCCATCGGGTAAGGTTCCCAGGGGGGCAGAGCTAAACTGCCAAAAACAGTAGTCGCCATCCTGTTTGCGAATGGCAAACTCTCCTTCATCCCAACGTGTAGTTCGGCTGTATTTTTGTGCCATTACTTCTTTAAGGATTCGGGGAGCATCTGCTCCATAGGCTCGCTGGGCCCAGTCCGTTGTTGTGGGGATGTCGGCGAGGGTATAGCCGGTTAACTCGGTCCATGTGGAGCTAATCTGCAGAATCTCTCCATCTTCTGCGTGAATCATAATCGGGAAAGGCGCATCTTCAATGGCGCGTCGGAACCGCTGCTCGCTGGCTCGAAGATTCGCTTCTGCCGCTTTGCGATCATTAATATCCAGCACAACGCCATCCCAAACGATATCACCATTCTCTAATCGTTTTGGCAGAGCAGATGCTTGTACCCATCGCAGCCCCTTCTGAGGGAGGATCAGGCGATTTTCAGTCTTGAATGGTTGCAAAGTCTTGGCACAGACTTTAGCTGTTGCTTCTAACCATGCAATATCCTCGGGATGGGTTCTCTCCCACAGACAAGCAAAATCTTGGAGAACTGTCTCGGGTTCAAGTTCATAAATCTCGCGAACCTGTGAACTAACATAGGTCATTTCTTTACTACCATCAGGATGTGAAACATAGCGAAAGATCATCCCTGGTACATTTTCAGTCATGCGTCGAAATTGGGCCTGACTTTCTGCCAAGGCTTGTTCTGCGGATCTACGATCGCGCATATCTCGCATGATCGTTGAAAAGTTTTCTACAGTTCCATCTGCTGCTTTATGGGCAATAATGACTTGCGAAACGGGGATTTCATCGCCATTACCCTCAAGAAGTGCCAATTCTCCCGTCCAACTGCCATATTCAATTGCAGCAGGTAAGGCCTCTTCCACAATAATTTGGTTAACCCAATCGGGATGACAATCTGCAATGGAGCGATGATCCTGATGTTGCTCCAGATCTGAACGGAGGGCTCTAAGCTGCCTGTTGTGCCATAAGATCTCTCCTGTGGTACTGGCTATCCCAATATAGTCAGGGGTCGCTTCTAACACAGCAGTCAGTCGGGCTTGCTCCTGTTCTAGTTGTTTGCGTTCGCTAATATCACGGACGATCGTGGAGAAATACTTCACCCCACCATTGCTAGATTTGTGTGCAATCACCACTTGAGACACGGGGACTTCATTCCCATCGCCATCCAGTAATGCCGTTTCTCCACACCACATGCCTTTTTGTGCTGCTACGGGTAAAGCCTCATGAACAATAATCTCTAAAGCCCAGGCTGGGTGCTGTTCAGAAATTTGTACGCGATGGGCTGGTTCACCTTGCTCTCTCTGTAACAGCTGTTGCCAAGCCTCATTGAGGTATAGGATGTTGCCGTTGGGGTCGGCTGTGCCAATAAAATCTGATGTGCTGGCCAAAATATCAAGCTGCCGTTGTTGTTTGGCCTCGAGCCGTTTGCGTTCGCTAATATCTCGGCAAATACAAATCAACTTATGGTCTTCCAAGGCAGACAAACTCACCTCTTGGGGAAAATAGCTCCCATCTTTTCTTCGAGCCGTTGCTTCTCCAAACCAGCGCCCCTCTTTTGCTAGTTGAGGGAATATTTGTTGACTGAATCGTTCAACTTCTTCAGGCTCGTAGAGAATTTCCCAACTGGCCCCCATCAGCTCATGTTCTTCATACCCTAATAACGAAAGATGGCTGGCGTTGAGATAGATATAGTGTCCATCCTTTAAAATCGCGATACCCGCATCAGACGCCTCTATGGCAGAAGACTTGAGCGCGAGGGACTCATACAATTGGGCTTGTTCCTTTTCCAGCCGTTTGCGATCGCTAATATCCCGCACAATTGCTAAAGCATGGATCTTCCCCCTATACGGATAGGGAATGGCGCTCACTTCAACATCAATAACGGTCCCATCTTGATGAAGATTCTGAGCTTGGCAACTAAACTCCTGCCCATTCCGAACTGCATTGAGACAATCATCCAATAGGTATAAAGAGTCTGGATGGATATTGTGGCTGATTGGCGCTCTTAAACATTCTTCTAAAGAAGAATAGCCCATCATTTGACTGTAAGCAGGGTTAACTTTGACCAGTTGACCTGTTTCTAAATCAACGATGTTCAAGCCATCAACAATACTTTCAAAGACTTGTCGATACTGGTTCTCTTGTTGCCTGAGCTGTATTTCTGCAGCCTTGCGATCACTAATATCTCGACAGATGCAAATGAGTTTGCCATCTTCTAGTAAAAATAGACTCACGTCTATTGGGAAAGAACTGCCATCTTTGCGAGTGGCGGTCGCCTCTCCAGACCATTGCCCCGTCTTTGCGACTATCGGAAATGCTAATTCGTGCAGGCGCTGAAGTTCTATTGGAGAGTATAGAATTTCGCAACTTTGTCCCACCAACTCATCTCGTTCATAGCCAAACAGCGTGGCATGGACTTCGTTGAGATAAATGTATTTACCATCTTCTAATATTGCCATGCCATCAATCGCTGATTCGATGATGGATGATTTGAGCTTGGCAGATTCATAGAGTTTGGCATTCTCTAAGGAAATCGCAGCTTGGGAACAGAGGAAGTTAAGGATGGTGATGCGATCGCAAGTAAATACACCAGCCGTTGCTTGATTTTCTAGATACAGTAGCCCGCTGAGATTTCCTTGGTGCAAAAGAGGGAGACAAAGGACACTCCGAGGTTGATGCTCTTGCAGGTACGGATCAACGATGGGCAATTCTGCTTCCAAGCCATCAATACACAGAACTTCCTGGGTATGTTTGACGTATTGGATCAGTTGAATCGGTAGGTTAGCAGGGGCAACCAGAGGCGTAGCATCCAGTTGTGTAGTCTCAGGCGTAGCGTTGACTCTGATTTGCCAAGAACCATCCTCTTCCGGTAGCAGAAGATTTAATCTATCTGCGCCAGACGTCCGTAGCACTATCCCCGCCAGCTTGTCTAGCAGCTCATCCAGATCAAGGCTGATAGACAGGGCTTGACCAGCTTTCAAAATGGCAGCTAGATCCAGAGTTTGATTAACGCCTTGGTTGGACGGTTCAGACGTACTGGTGGACGAATGAATGGACAGCGTCAGCGGTGCAATATTGTTTAAGGTGCCCAAGGAGATAGAGGCTTGATGGGCCTGTTGGAGAATCGGTTGGAGTAGGTCGGGATAACACCATTCCAAGTCATCGGTTTTAGCGGTGGCTCCCCAATGGGCATAGCAGTAGTAGGCTGCCTGCAGGTAACCGACAGCGGCCTGCCCTTTCCCCCAATTCAGGTAAAACTTTCCAGCCCGTTCATTCGCGAGGGCTTCTTCCTGAATATACTGATTTTCCTTTGCCCCTTGAATAGCGCGGTCATAATGTTCTATCGCTTCCAGCTTTTGCCCCATGCGAGCGTAATACTCGGCATCAACTAAGTCCAGTTTGTGCTGGAAGTTCTCTGGACAAAATTGTGCCCAATGCGCTAACTTGGCACGATTCTTATGAACGACTTCTAAATCTAAGCTGGCCTCTGACCGTTCCAAGGTCGCCGAATCGATATCAGGGACTGAATCAGACAACCTTGTCAATGAATCATAAAAGTAGAAGACCGGTACGGTTGCCTGAGCCGTTACCCCAGATAAATAGTCCACTGCCTGCTGGGCATGGGCGATAGCTTGCTCCGGTTGGTTAAACCAATAGCACAGCATTAGTTTGTGCAGATGGAAGCAAAACAGTCCTAATAGATTATTGGTGGCTTGATACTGTGGCAGCATCACTGCTTCATCAAAGGCCTCTCCCTTTAAGGCACAAGGATCGTCCCCTTCACCTCTCAAGTTCAAGGCAACTTGACGGAAAAGTTCGTTGTTCTGGAGGTGGACCGCCTGCTTAATTTGACGAATATGCTCGCTGTAGAACCGAGCTTGTTGCTCAAAGGCCCCGAGTTCTTGACCCACTAGATATGCAGATTGACTTTCGTAGTAATGACTCAGGGCCGCCGCTTCTAAACTTCCAGATTCCAGGCCATCGATGTAGCCCTGCTGAAGAAGAGGGATGGCCGTATTCAAGTGCTCCTGCCAGGGCAACGTTAACGCCCCCACCATCAAGAGGACACGGGCGTTAATCTCTCGGTTGCCAAACCGATCTGAAAGGGTTAAGGCTAATTGACCAAAGGCGTAGCCCGCTTCAATATCATTGACCTTGCCGCAGAGCACTAAACTGTAGCGAGCGTAAGCTCCCGCTGAAATAGGGGCATTGCCATGCAAGATCGACAGATTGACCTGGGCAAGGACAATCAGGGGAAAAAGCTGAGGTTGAGCCAGGTAAACGCTGACCGCAATGCTATTGAGAATGCGCAGGGCAGCCAGGGACATCGGATCAGTCATCACTGGCAAATCCACCAGAGACTGAATTTGGGCTTGAGGAACTAGCTCAGCCGTAGCGTCAAGGGCCTGTTGAATTTCATGGGCATCAGGCTCGTGAGGAATATCGACATCTAACGATTTCAGAACCTGTCGACCTAATTCAATGGCCTCTAAAAACTGTTTTTGGGCAACCGTTGCCAGAATCTTGATTTCATAGGCTTTCGTTTGATCCAGCTGTTGGGCATGTTGTAATATCCGCTCAGTCCAATGGGTTACTTGGGCAAAATCGCCATTAAGATAGGCTGCTTCTGCGGACAAGTTCTGGATGGCTAGGGTCTGAGCATAATCCGTTTGCCAACTCTGGGGATGGAGGAACTCAACCGCTTTTTCCGCATAATGCTGAGCCATATCATAGGCAATCGCCCCTTTTGCTTTTTCTCCTGCTCTGAGGTTGAGCTGGCAAAGCTGCTCTTGTTCAACAGGATTGGTGAGGACAGCAATGCCGATATTCCAGTGATTGACGATATCAAAGAGTCGCTCTTCGATTTCTGTGGGGGAGAGTTGGCTGATCAGCGACCGGCCAATATTGACATGGGTGGCTTGCTTTTGCGCCTCTGGAATTAAAGCATAGGCGGCTTGCTGCACCCGATCGTGCAAAAAGCGGTAGGAGGTGGTTACGGCTGCCATATCGGTGAGGTCTCGATTCTCACCCTGGAAAAACTTGTATAAAGCACTTTCAGGAATAACGAGACCTGCCTGTAGGGCTGGCCAAAGATCTGAAGCGACGGTTTGAGGTTTGCGATCGCAAACCAGTGACAAAGTAGCCAAGTCAAACAGGTTACCAATACAGGCTGCCAGCTTTAAAACATCTTGGGTGGGAGTGGGGAGCTTTTGGAGTCGCTCTTCCATAAACGCCACGACATCATCCGTCAGTGCCAGTTGTTGCACCTGGACTAAATCACACTGCCAATATCCCAGATCACGGTTAAACGTAAGATGACCATCACTCTGCAACCCCAGCAAGAATTGGGTCATAAAAAAGGGATTGCCCTGGGTCTTTTGGTACACCAGCTGAGATAAGGGGACTGCTACTTCCGGTTCACAAAGCAGGGTATCCGCAACCAGTTGATTGACATGGAGCTGCCCAAGGGGGGGCAAGGTAACGGTGTGGATTGCGGCATGTTGCTTCTTTAGGTCATCTACCGTCAGCATCAACTGATGAGCCGGGAATACCTCATTATCTCGATAAGCACCGAGGACAAGCAGGTGGCCTGCCTGGGCTTCGACCATTAGCAATTTAAGCAGACCCAAGGAAGCCGAATCGACCCACTGCAGATCATCCAAAAAGATAACTAAGGGATGTTCTGGCGTGGTAAAGACCTGGACGAATTGGCTAAATAATCGATTAAATCGATTTTGGGCAGAGAGACCAGATAATTCTGGGACGGCGGGCTGCTCACCAATAATATGCTCCAGTTCAGGAATCACCTCTAGTAGGACCTGACCACTCTCCCCCACGGCCTCTAGAATTTGGGTTTTCCTATGGGCTAAGCGATCGTCCGATTCACCTAGGAGCTGGGCCATTAAGCCGCGAAAGGCTTGGACAAAGGCCGAAAAGGGGATGTTGCGGTTGAACTGGTCAAACTTCCCCTTGATAAAGTAGCCCTTCTTTTGGGTAATGGGCTTATGCACTTCATGGATCACTGCCGTTTTGCCAATTCCCGAGAATCCAGCCACCAGCACTAGCTCTGAATGCCCCTGGACCACTCGCTCAAAGGCATCGATCAATTTTTGGACTTCCGGTTCACGGCCATAGAGTTTTTCGGGTATCAAGAAGCGATCGCAAACATCTCGCAATCCCAATTCAAAGGTTTGATCGCTGTTCTGGCCGTGCCTCAGCTCTAAACACCGTTGTAGATCATGCTTTAGCCCCAACGCACTTTGATAGCGGTCTTCCGCATTCTTGGCCATTAACTTTAACACCATTTGGGAGACCGGCAGGGGAATCTGGGGATTCACCTCGTGGGGCGGCTGTGGCGGCTTCGCTAGATGGCAATGAACCAATTCCATCCAGTCATCTGTAGAAAAGGGAAGCCTGCCAGTCAGTAACTCATAGAGCGTCACCCCCAATCCATAAAAATCGGTTCGGTAGTCGATCCCTCGGTTCATGCGTCCGGTCTGTTCGGGGGCCAGATAGGCCAGGGTCCCTTCCAAATTCCCTGGACTTTGGAGAACCTGTCGTTCCTTTGGTAATAACGATGCAATACTGAAATCGATCAGCCAGACTTCCATAGATTGGGAATGAATCAGAATATTGGCTGGTTTAATATCCTTATGAATAATGTGGGATTGGTTGAGATGGTGAAGAATGTCTGCTAGTTGGAGAGCCAGCTCCAAGACCTCAGGCCAGTCAAGGGATTGATGGCGGCAGTAGTGGTGAAGAGAAAAGGCATGATGATCCGCCATCACCAGAACATAGCTGCTGTTCCAGGGCCTTAGACAAAGTGGTTTGACCACCCCTGGGATATCGAGATTTTGCGTTAGGGTAAACTGATTGCGAAACTTAACCAGCTCCCGAAAGTGGGGATACTGAGAACGCAAGATTTTGAGAATCACCGATTGCTGTTCTGGAACAGAAAAAGCTCGATAGACAGCAGAGTGACGTCCTTCATGGAGCTGTTCCGAGAGGGTATAACCCGGAATAACTGGCAAGGAAACATCGATAGAAGGTGCCATATTCTGCTAAGCCTTAGTCTCAGCAACAGATGATAAGTATTGTGGGTTGGTAACAGGGGGATAAACACAAGAAAAAGATTTCAGATCAGGGAGTTCAAATCTGAAATCAACGCATCCAAGGCGTAGATATGGCGACAAAATAGACTACTTTTTCTATGTGTGGTCCTGATAATTTTCATAAGCATCTTGTAAAAAGGCTTGAATTTTATTCAGTTCAAAGTGGTCAGTCCAATGTGATATTTTATGGCAAAAGAGTTGATATTTTGGGTTGGAAAGTTGAATGTTTAATAATTCATCTTTGATCTCAAATATACTACCTTTATTTGCCATGCCTACTAGTCTTTCTATGGTTTCCTTCGGTGGATAAACCCCGTTTAAATGTGGTGTTTTTTCTCTGGCTGGAGTGTTAAGTATGACTGGAGACGATCTCTCCCCGTCAATATCTGGCAAGACTCGCTGATCCTTTATTAGGCTCAGTTGATCAGCAGTTGAAGCGAATTTTACTGTCGAAGTGACTTCAGATACTATTTCTGATGAAGCAACCTCCATCTGTTGAGGTGCGGGGGTGAGTGCTTCATAGATCCAGTCCAAATTAAGCTGTTCGGAAAAGGCCTGAAATAAGGCTTGGGTATCAATGGGTTTCGCGAGAAATGCATCGCTACCCACTTCTAAAGCTTGTTGTTGGTATACGGGATCAACAGAGGCCGAGGAAACGATGAACTTGAGGGTTTGGAGATCGGCATCAGCGCGAATGTGCCGTAACAACTCAAAACCATCCATCACTGGCATGGATAAATCCGTCAGTACCAGATCCGGGCGATGGTTGAGTTTGTCCAAGGCTTCTAAACCATTATGAGCAACATCTACTTTAAACCCGAGGGGTTCTAGGAGATTGCATAGCATCGCGACATTATTCTCATGGTCGTCAACCACAAGAATTCGCTTGCGCTCACCTTGGTAGCCAATAATCCGATCATGGTTGTTGAGAATAGACTGGCGTTGAACTTTATTCTCGGTGAGAGGGAGGTCCAGCCTAAAGGAGAACTGGCTCCCTATTCCTACCTGGCTTTTTACCTCAATACTGTGGCCCATCAGTTGGACAATCCGTTGACTGATGGCAAGTCCCAAACCAGTCCCTTCCGCTCGCCGATCACGGGCACCAACTTGTTCAAAGGCATCAAAGAGTTTAGAGAGATCCGTCTCAGCAATACCGATCCCCGTATCCATCACCTGAAATAATAGCGAAGCTTCCTGGTTTGAGGTGCTCAACACTTCGACGTTTAGGGTGACCGTTCCATTGTCCGTAAATTTGACGGCGTTGCCTAATAAATTGATTAACACTTGCCGTAGGCATTTTTCATCAACCCTAACCCCTATAGGCAGGTCTTTTGGGGCATAAACAAAATCGATTCCTTTTTGCTGGGCTTTGATTTTGCAAATTTCGACCACACTGTGGAGGACCGCAGGGAGGTAGGTATCAACCGGCACCAGTTCCAATTTGCGCGCTTCAATTTTAGCCAGATCTAGGATGTCGTCAATCAGGCTGAGTAAATGGGAACCACATTGATGGATAACTTTAATGCCATCTCGTTCTTTATCTATTAAGGTTGTGGATCGATTGAGGATTTGAGCATACCCCAGAATGCCGTTGAGGGGGGTGCGCAATTCATGACTCATATTGGCCAGAAATTCGCTTTTCGCTTGGTTGGCACTGTCTGCTTGTTCCTTAGCGATTTGGAGTGCCTGGGTTCTTTCTTCAACTCGTTGCTCTAGGGTATGAGAGTATTCTGCTAGTTGCTGATTGGCTTGTTCTAATTCATCTTCGGTCTGCCGTCGTTGGGTGACATCCACGGCCATTGAAATGACGATCCGCCGACCATCCGGTAAAACCCCTAAGGGAGCTGAACTAAATTGCCAGCGGCATTGATCGCCATTTTTGGTTTGAATGGTGAACTCGCCTTCTTCCCAACGAGACGTCAGGGTATATTTTTTAGCCATCACTTCCTTAAGGACTCTGGCCGCATCTTTCCCATAAGCACGTTCTGCCCAAGCGGCTGTGGAGGGAATCTCTGGGTGAGTATAGCCAGTGAGTTCTGTCCAGGTGGTATTGATTTGGAGAACTTCACCATCTTCGGCATGAAGCATAATGGGGAAAGGGGCATCCTCAATCGCCCGCCGAAACCGTTGTTCACTAAAACGCAGGTTTGCTTCTGCTGCTTTGCGATCGCTAATGTCTAGGGCAACGCCATCCCAGACGGTATCGCCATTATCCAATCGTTCGATGCGAGCGATGAGTTGAATCCAGCACAATCCTTTTTGGGGTAAGAGGAGTCGACACTCAATCGGAGTTGACTGCAAGGTTTCGTGAAATCCCTGAATCTCAGATTGGACAAAGGCAAGGTCATCGGGATGGACCCTCTCCCAGAGCTTGCTCGCATCCTGCAGTGCCACTTCAGGTTCTATTTCAAATATTTCCCGAACCTGAGAACTGATATAGGTCAGCTCATTCTGACCATCAGGGTGGAAGACGTAGCGATAGATCATCCCCGGTACGTTTTCGGTCATGCGTCGAAATTGAGCCTGACTATCTTTCAGGGCCAGTTCCGCAGCTTTGCGATCGCTAATATCTTGAATCATCCCTAGGGAATACTGGGCTTCTCCATTTCCCATTTCCACGAGGGTAACGGTGGTTGATGACCAAATAATGCCACCATCCTGACGGAGATATCGTTCCTCGGTCGTAAAATTACCGATTTTTCCCCTCTGGAGGAGCTGCATCAGCTGATAAGATTCGGATAAATCATCAGGATGGGTGATGTCTGCAACGGTCTTTTGCAATAGTTCAAGGCGACTATAGCCCAGCAAGTCGCACATATAGTTATTAACCCGAGAAATCTTACCCGTTTGATTATTGACTTCAACAATGCCTAAAGCTGCCTGATCGAATGCTGCATTAGCTCGGGCTTCGCTGAGTTGAAGGGCCAGTTCTGTATGTTTGCGATCGCTAATATCAAATATCACACCTTCTAAATGTTGGAGTTGATGGTCGGCATTAAAAATGCCCTTCCCCTTTTCCGTCACCCAGCGAATTGAACCATCTCGGTGGATCACACGATACTCCAGGGAGAAGGGTTGATGGTGAGTCAGTTGTTCATTAATGACTTGATCCACCCATTCCACATCGCCAGGATGGATAATGCTAGCGTAACTGCGATGGCGATTATCGATAAAGTCTGCAACCGGATAACCAGATAAAGCTGTAACTGCATCACTCATAAACTCCATAGTCCAGTGCGCATCGTTTTGGCAACGATACACGACGCCATCTAAATTTGTGAGCAGGTTACGGAATTTACTTTCACTTTGTCGTAGTGCAACCTCTGCAATTTTTCGTTCGCGAATATCTCTGACGATCTTTGATGCTCCAATCACCTTACCTTGGCTGTTCACTAAGGGAGAAATCGTAACTGAAATATCAATCGGATACCCCTGTTTGTGGAGCCGAACAGTTTCAAAGTTCTCAACACTTTTCTTGTTCTTAAGACAAGTAAGAATGTGGGTTTCTTCATGGTGCCGATCGGGTGGAAACAGCATCAGGATAGATTGGCCAATCGCTTCTGCTTCCGAATATCCAAATAAATCTGTGGCAGCCTGATTCCAGCTCGTGATTATACCTTCTAAGTTCTTAGTGACAATCACATCATTAGACGACTCGACCACAGATGCTAGCAAACGAGAGTTGGCCTCAGCAATTTTGCGATCGCTAATATCTCGGCAAATGCAAATGAGTTTGCCATTGTCTAAAAGGAATAAACTTACTTCTTCATCCAGAGAACTGCCATCTTTGCGGATAGCGGTAGCTTCTCCTGACCATCGTCCTGTCTTTGCCAATATTGGAAATGCTATTTCTTGAAAGAGTTGTACTTCTGCTGGGGAGTATAGTTTTTCCCAACTTTGCCCGAGCAGCTCATTCGGTTCATAACCAAAAAGGGTGGTATGGAATTGGTTGAGATAAATAAATTTACCCCCTTCTAATATCGCCATGCCATCCACTGCAGATTCGATGATGGAAGACTTAAGTGCCAGTGATTCGAACAGTCTGGCATTCTCTAAAGAGATAGCCGCTTGAGAACAGAGAAAGTTGAGGACGGTGACGCGATCGCGTGTAAATACCCCCGCCATATTGCGATTCTGTAAATACAACAGGCCCCTAAGATGACTTTGATACAGGATCGGTAAACACAGTAAACTCCGAGGCTGAGACTGTTGGAGAAAGTCATCCAGGATGGGCAAGTCCGTGGCGAGATCATCTACGACCAGAGTTTCTTGGGTATTTTTAACATACTGAATCAGTTGAACCGGTAGATCCAGGTGGTCTGCCAGAGGGGTAGATGTAAGCTGTGTCTGCTCAGGGGTGGCAGAGACTCTGACCAATAAAGCACCATCGGCTTCAGGCAAAAGCAGAGCCAGCCGATCTGCTCCAGAATTTTGCAGCATCATCTGGGTCAGTTTCTCTAGCAGTTCCTCTAGATGCAGACTTTTAGATAGGGTTTGAGCACCCTGGAAGATAGCCGCAAAATCTAGCGCTGTATTGAGGTTGGCATGAGGCGCAGCGGTTGGGCCAGATGAGTGAATTGATAGCTTAGGACCCGTAAAACCAGTTAAAGTCTCCAGGGGATTCAGAGAGGGTGCCGACTGCTGGAGGATAGGCCGGAGTAAATCGGGATATCGTTGTTCAAGAGCATCGATTTTTGCTTTGGCTCCCCAACGGGCATAGCACGAATAAGCTTCCTGCAAATAAGTTGCAGCGATTTTCGTCTTGCCCCATTCCCCATAAAATTTAGCGGCCAATTCATTAGCAAGCGCTTCTTCCTGGGTAAATTGGTTCTCCCGAGCCCCAGCAATCGCCTGGTCATAGTAGTCCATTGCCTGCTGGTATTGCCCTAGACATCGCAACTGTTCAGCTTCTACCAGAGACCATTTATGAGCAGCATTCATCGGCCCATATTTAGCCCACACCTGTAATTCGCTGTGGTGCTTTTGAATGCGTTTATTCAGTGGTTTACTGTGTTGCTCAGAAGCAGTGGTGAGCAGAGTTAGTGCGCTGTAGAAGTGAAATAGACAAGTATAGAACTGTCCAGTGACGGCTTTAATCTTCTCTTGGCAACGATCAACCATGACCATCGCCTGCTCGAATTCTCCAAACAAATAACAGAGAATGAGTTTCTCAACATTTAGACCTGTAATACCAACAATATAGGCAGATTGGCGACATTCCTCAGTGAACTGCTCATCGTTAAAATGTGAGCCTTTGAAATCTAAGGGGTGGGATGTAGCACCTAACAAATTGAGGGCACATTGCCCCGTGCGGTTATTGAAGTTGGAAGGAACTTCCTGTTTGAGGGATGCAATAATATCGCGATTTTTAACAACGCGCCGATCCACCTCTTCTAGATTTGCGCCTGCATAGTAGAGGGTTAACCCCTCCATCATCAGGTGCCAAGCTGCATATTCGAAATTTCCTGAATTAACGCCTATTTCGTATCCCTGATGGTGAATCGCTTCTAACTGCCGGATTGGGGTGTGGCGATGCTGAATACCGACCAAACAGCTAAACCATACTGAGCATTTTTGATAATCACTCTGAAATTGATCAATAATCGCTTCCGCTGCTTTGCCATATTGAATCCCTCTAGGGATACGGTTGAAAACTGCCGTCAGCAAAACCCCCAGGATGGTATAGCCTGTGCAGGAATACTGGCTGTTCCCGTAGCGATAGGACAGTTCCACTAATTTCGCACCCACCACTACATAGAGGTTGGGATAGGTTAGGTATGAAACTGAAACCAATGTGTTAAGGAAGCCCAGAATATGTTCTATTTTGCGATCGCACAGGTGAGGTAAGTTTTCTAGAGAGGCCGGATCCCTAAACCTTAACTGAGCCTCAGTCTTTAAAACACTCAGCCCAGCTTGGATTTCGCTCACATTTTGATTTAAGTCAACCCCTAGCTTTCTTAGTACTTCAATACAAAGATCAACTGCACCTAGCAGATCACCTAGGGCAATTAGGTTAGCTACCTCAGTCTTCTGGACGGCACAACTATCTAAAGAATGGGTGGCATGGTCTAAGACCGTTTTGACATATAGGTTGAAGTTCGGGTTAGCCGTTAATTGGGCTGTTTCCGCTGCAATATTGTAAAGTGCTAACGCCCACTCATACTGTTGCTCCCAGGGGTTGTTAGCCAAGAAATCAATGCCCTGCAAGCTATAGTCTAAGGCACTCTGAAATGCTGTATTTTGTCGGGCTTTTTGCCCAGCCCATAGATTCATCTGCGCCAGCTGCTGGCGTTCTTGGGGATCATCAATGATTGACGCCGCCACATTAAACTGATTAACAATGTTCAGGAGCTCAGAGGATCCTTGAATATCCGGTGTATCGTTGAGCAGCAAACGCCCAATGGAAAGGTGAGTTTGTAGCTTTTCTGTCGTATCAATGAGTGCGTAAGCTGCTTGCTGGACTCGATCATGCAAGAAGCGATAGGTGACAGTGCCGTCAATCCCATTCAGTTCTGAACAAGATGCTGTGTGGCTATGGCAGCTTGAGTGAAAGAACTTATAGGTTTGCGTCGCGGGAATGACCAGCCCGGCCTGTAAAGCTGCCCAAATGGAGATGGCAGCCTCCGTTGGATCTTCGTCGCAGGCAGTTGCTAAGGTATGTAAGTCAAATTGAGTACCAATACAGGCAGCGACTTGGAGGACTGTTTGAGTCCCTAGGGGCAGCTTTTGTAATTGTTGAACCATAAAGGTCACAACATCATCGGTCAGGCTAAGAAGCTCAATTTGGCTCAGATCGCACTGCCAGCAGCCTTGCTTAAAGTCAAACTGGATTAACTGATCCTGATGTAGAGATTGTAAAAACTGAGTCGCGAAGAAAGGGTTACCCTGGGTCTTTTGAAACACGAGGTGAGCTAAGGGTTCAGCCACCACCACAGCACATTTCAGACTCTCAGCGACCAGCCGTTTGATATCACCAGGGGCTAAGGGCGCTAGGGTTAATGAGGTAACGGCAACAGACTGAGTGCTGAGGGTATCTAAGGTATGGATGAGAGAATGACCCGCCGTTACCTCATTATCTCGATAGGCTCCAATAACAAGCAGATATCCATGACTCTCCATCAACACTTGTAACAGCTTTAGAGAAGCTAGGTCTGCCCATTGCAAGTCATCCAGAAACAACACCAGCGGATGGTCTGGGGTGGTAAAGGCCTGAATGAAGTTACTCAAGACTAGGTTGAAGCGATTTTGGGCAGCACTGCCTTCTAATTCAGAGACGGTAGGTTGTGTCCCAATTAAAGTTTCCAACTCAGGAATAACATCGATGAGTAATTGGCCATTATTACCCACAACCTTGAGAATTCGAGTTCGCCACTGTGCCAGAACGAAGTCAGATTCCCCCAGCAATTGCTTCACTAAACTGCGGAGGGCCTCAACAAAGGCAGCGAAAGGAGTGCTGCGCTTGAACTGGTCGAATTTTCCTTTAATGAAATAGCCGTTTTTCTGAGTGATGGGCTTGTGGACTTCATTCACCACTGCCGTTTTGCCAATCCCTGAGAAACCAGCGACCAGCATTAACTCTGCACGACCGTGAGCCACCCGGTCAAATGCATCGAGCAAGGCCTGAACTTCTGCTTCCCTGCCATAGAGTTTGTCAGGTATCAAGAATCGATCGCACACATCTCTCTGCCCGACCTCAAACGGCTCAATCCTGTCCTGTTCCGATAGTCGAGTTAGGCACTGTTCCAGGTCATACTTCAATCCCAAGGCACTTTGGTAGCGATCTTCAGCATTTTTTGCTAGAAGCTTGGCCACAATGCTAGCCACAACTTCTGGTATCCCAAACTGAGTTAGAGAAGGGGGCACCTGAGCAATATGACAGTGGAGCCAAGCCATCGGTTCATCCGCTTGAAACGGTAGCTGTGCTGCAAACAGTTCAAAGAGCGTTATGCCTAAACCATAAAAGTCACTTCTAAAATCAATCCCCCGGTTCATACGCCCCGTTTGCTCTGGGGCCATATAAGCCAAGGTCCCTTCTAAGGCATTAGGATTTTTGAGTTCTTGAGTCTCTTTGGGTAAGAGGGAAGCAATCCCAAAGTCAATCAGCTTAACCTGAAGCGTTTGAGGATGGATCAGAATATTGGCGGGCTTGATATCTTTGTGTAAGACACGCTGTTGACCGAGGTAATGAAGTACGTCTGCCAATTGCAGGGCAATATTTAACCCATCTTTGAGAGAAACAGAAGACTGTAAGAATTGTGAAAGGGGAATCCCCTGGATATCTTCCATCACCAGGGCGTAGGTCTGATCGTAGGACTCTAGACCATAGGTCGTGATAATCCCAGGATGATCTAAGTTTTGACTGATAGTGAATTGATTCCGAAAAGCAAGGTGATCTGAAAACCTTAAGATCACTTGAGGAGGCGTGGTTTTGATGACTACAGGTTGCTGATCAGTGACCCGTAAGGCCCGATAGACCTGCGTCTTCTGTCCCTCATGCAGCATTTCAAGGGGAGTATATCCGCTCAAACGAGCACTTGGAGTCAGGCGCATGTCAGAAAGATCCATTTTTCCCACAAGGTCCATTACTTTTGAGAATGCCCAGAAAGGTGTATTTTCAACCCTAATTCCTGACGCGAGTTAGATTATTATTTGGAGCCAATCAATTTCCCAACCCATTTCTGACCTGTTTCGGCCCCCTGTCAAAGCATCGCTCTAAAACTCTCCACTTTCTCCAAGCACGAGAGGCGAGCATCTATCCCTTTGTGCCCTCACTCTCGATATGCATTTTTATCAACTTTATGGTCTGATTTTTCAATCAACCTTTTCTATTCCAGACTTACCAGAATTATTGCCTACAGACCAGAAGCCAGATGCCACGATTCAGTTGGTGAAGGATGGCTGTATCCATGACTTTATCCCCCTAGGGGTTGCCCAACAGCCCATTGCGATCCAAATTGATCCAACGGATGCCTTAGTTTATCTACGGGGTATCGGTGTTTTTATTGTTCAAGGGGGGTGCAAGATAGTCCTCGTTTGTACCCAAGGTGCAGAACAAGAATCCATCTGTCAGGCTTTATTAGGAGTTGTACTGGCCGTGCTGCTTCATCAACGAGGACTCTATATATTGCATGCGAGTGCAGTCGCTACTCACAACATCGCCATTGCCTTTCTAGGAGACTCGGGGGCGGGTAAATCATCCGCTTTGGCTGCATCGGTAGATCAGGGATGGATCGGTATCACGGATGATTTAACAGCCGTTCATGTCAATACAGATAACGTCTCGCTCTATTCGGGCGTCCCCAAGATGAAGCTGTCTGCAGCCGCCGCCACTCAGCTCCAGTTGGTCTCCTCAATGTCGACGGCTGAAGAATCTGCTTTCGCATTTTTGACAGCCAACTCCTCCAAAGCCTATAACCTTCAGAATTTGTACATTTTGGAATATGGAGCAGACTGGTCTATAGAAACCGTGCCCCAGCAGCAAGCCATTATTGAACTACTCAGGTTTTCTGGTTTAAAGTCCGTGTTGCCGGTTCGAGACCGCCGCCATTTTAAGCAAGCGGCTCAACTGGTAAAGCATGTAAATCTGTATAGACTAAGGCGTCCACGGGACTTAAACCAGCTTTCGAAATTAGCTGAATTCTTAAAAGACCATATAAAGAGTACCTATTCTGGGAAATATTCGCTAAGGTGTGAAGTGGTAAAATAGAGTTCCGTCGCGGAATAACTGAAATGAGCATGAAAAAAGCCTGGACTTCCCCTAAATTAGAGATTCATGGAGCGATTGAAGAATTAACTCAAGTCAGTATGGATGACTTGCAGAAGATGGGACCCTACACACTTCCCGACCAAGCTTATGATCTATTGGCTAGCCTAGGCGGTCTGAACTAAGCGTCACCATTGGCCTTCTGAATTAATAGATTAATTTAGATCCCTAGCATTTTCTTTGTTAAGAATTCTGGCCTCATTAAATCACGCTTATTCCCGCTTCAAAGCGATTAAGACTCTAAATAACCTTATGTATCTCCTGGTTCTGTACTCGACCGGGGGGTTTGTTTTGTCTGCTAGCCTGGCCCAAATCATTGCCTTGCCTCTATCACCTCAAACTTGCGACGATTGAGTTTTTGCCGTTTGGCCAAATAAGACTTTTCTCTTTTCGGCGGTCAATTGGGCTGATTGGCTGATCTGCTTGCCTTTTTCATAAGCGGTGACGGTAGCAGGTCTCTGTTCAATCTGCTGAAACCAGCGGTTAATCTCTGGAAAGTCCTCTAACTGTTGACCTTGCCATTTGTAGGGCGCAATCCATGGATAACAGGCCATGTCGGCAATGGAGTAGTCACCCGCAATAAAGTCTTTCCCTTGGAGATGCTGATTTAAAACGCCATATAATCGATTCGTTTCATTCACATATCGGGTAATGGCATAGGGCAGCTTTTCTGGTGCATATTGAGAAAAGTGATGGTTTTGCCCAGCCATTGGCCCTAATCCCCCTACTTGCCAAAATAGCCATTCCTGAACAATATTGCGTTGCCGTATATCGTTCGGCAGGAATTTTCTGGTTTTTTCTGCTAAGTACAACAAGATAGCGCCAGATTCAAAGACTGAAACAGGTTCACCGCCATCCGCAGGGGCTTGGTCAATGATGGCAGGAATCCGATTATTGGGAGAGATTTTGAGAAAATCTGTCTGAAACTGATCCCCAGCCCCAATGTTGATGGGCTTAATCTCGTATTCTAGCCCGGCTTCCTCTAGGAATAGGGTTATTTTATGTCCGTTGGGAGTGGGCCAATAATATAGCTCAATCATGGTGAAAATAGGTAGAACAGTGGCGAGGGGAGTGAGGGATATAGCCTGCTCTTTTCAAGATCAGGGCAGTGATGATGTACAGATGCTAACTTATTCTTCTGGCGAAAAAAGAGCAGTCGCGGCCAGGATCAATAATCCTGCTGCAGCCACAAATGGGCCAAGCAGCTTCACCCAAAAAAAGGTTTGTTTAACGCTATAGGCAAATAAATAAATTCGTAAATTGGTAAAGGTATTGGGCACAACCGAAATTTTGGCAATGTCACCCCGCAGGATCTCAGATTGTTTAAAGACGATGTGGTGGCCGATGGGTGTTTTACTCCAGAGGAAATAAGCGAGTACCCCTAAGATTAAAGATAAGAAAACCGTGATGGGTGCTTTGCCTTGATCCATTCCTGGGTGAAATTAGGTGTCTATCCATGCGGGCATTTATACCCCCTACTTATGATAGTCATTATCACTAATCCAGATGGCAGGAATAGGCATCAGCCTGGAACTTTGAATTTATGGAAGGATGCCTCATAATCGCAATATTGGTCCTTCAAAAACACGATAACCCTAGATAAGCTGAATCTTCTTAAAGCTATGGCTGACAATGAGCTAGGATCCGCTTTTCAACATGATTACATCACCACTAACCAGGTGCGGTTACATTATGTGACCCAGGGGGAAGGGCCATTGATGCTGATGCTACATGGCTTCCCAGAATTTTGGTATTCTTGGCAACATCAAATTCCTGTTTTTGCCCAGGACTATAAAGTTGTGGCCTTGGATATGCGAGGGTACAACGATAGTGAAAAGCCCCAGGATGTCAGTGCCTATCGCATGGCAGAGCTGATTAAGGATGTGCAGGGGGTGATTCAAGGGCTGGGCTATGACCAGTGCATCTTGGTCGCTCATGATTGGGGTGGTGCGATCGCATGGCAATTCGCCTATGCTCACCCAGAGATGCTGCACAAACTGATCATTATGAACTTGCCCCATCCCGCTAAGTTCCAAGAAGCGCTTATCAGTAATCCCCGGCAAATGTTGCGGAGCTGGTATATCGGCTTTTTCCAAGTGCCGATGTTGCCGGAGCTGATGTTTCAGGCTAATGACTACCGTGCGATCTCATCTATGTTTTCAGAACGGGCGACTAATAAAAATGCCTTTAGCCCTGCCGATTTAGAAGCATATAAAAACGCTGTGGCCAAGCGAGGTGCCCTCACTGCCATGATCAACTACTATCGCAGTAACCTTGATATGCTCTTGAAGCCCAAAGATTGGGGAGTCTTGGACGTTCCTACCCTGCTGCTATGGGGAGAAGATGACTTTGCCCTGGGTAAGGAACTGACCTACGGCACCCAAGACTATGTTCGCGATCTTGAATTGCACTATCTCAGCGAGTGTAGCCACTGGATCCAGCAAGAACAGCCCGAGCTGGTCAACCAATATATGCGAACCTTTTTGATGAGTTGAGCCGAGTGGAATCCCACGAAAATATCACTATTGCTGAATATCAGGCTACCGCCAACAGTTTCCGGGAAGGCACCTGGGACCATGATGTTTCCCAGAACCGACAGGCGTTAGTGAAATGGATACCCCACAATCCGGGTCGTATCTTAGATTTAGGCTGCGGCCCCGGTCGCGATCTCTTAGCGTTCAAATCACAAGGGCATGAAGCGATTGGTTTAGATGCCACTCCCGCTTTTGTGGAAATGGCTCAACAAACGGGTTGTGAAGTCTGGCAGCAAACTTTTCTGGATCTAGATCTGCCTGATGGCTTCTTTGACGGGATTTTTGCTAATGCATCTCTGTTGCACGTCCCCCAAGCCTCAATGGAGTCGGTCCTCAAAAACTTGTGGCAATCCTTGGTGGTTGAAGGGGTTATTGTCCTATCTATGGCCCGAGGCAATCAAGAAGGCTTTGTTAATCGCCCTTCTGGTCAGCGGTTTGTCTCCTATTGGCAATATGAAACTCTTGCCCCTTTGGTGCAAGCCGCTGGATTCACCGTAGTGGATCATTACTACCGCCCTCCGGGACTTCCCCAAGATCAGCAGTCCTGGGTGGTGATTGTAGCGGTTAAACCTCAGGCGGGTGGCTGATGGTGTTTGGCTAAAAATCGATCGAGTTGATTGGCAAACAGTTGTCGATCCCGTTGATTTAATGCCGGTGGTCCGCCCGTGACCAGTCCCCCTTCCCGCATCTCTTCCATAAAGTTACGCATGGAGAGTCGTTCTCGCATGTTGTTTTGCGTATACAGCTCACCTCGGGGGTTCAGGGCATGGCCTAATTTTTCAATCACAGCCGCGGCCAGGGGAATGTCAGCTGTGATCACTAAATCGCCAGCCTGCAGATGTTCCACAATATGGTTGTCAGCGCCATCAAAGCCCGCAGGGACTTGAACCGCATCAATATAATCGGATGCAGGGGGATTGATATATTGATTTGCGACTAAAGTGAGGTGAATTTTGACTCGCCTTGCAGCTCGATACAGAATTTCTTTGATTGCATTCGGGCAGGCATCGGCATCAACCCAAATTTTCATAATTTCTTTCCCGTTCTATTTCTGATGTGGCCTTTGCTATCAGAGGGTATAGTTCCAAATGATATGAACCTCAGAGTCAATTCACATAGGCTGGCTAAACCTTAAGCACGGGGATGGCATTAGTCAACATGAATCTCAACAACCTCGACTCCAGCTTCAATCATTTTTTCAACGACTCTATTCGCGAGGTTGTCATCCTCGATAATGAGCACACAATTATCTTTTGAGATAGGTAGATAACCCCCAACCTGTTTGCTCTCTAGGTCTACATTTAATCCAATCGCACTGGCTTGCTCAAACAATCTTCTAGACTCTATATTGCCGTATTTCTCTTGAGTCCGATAGATCGAATGACCTTTCAGATGGTTATAAATTGTGGTTATTTTTAAAGATTTTAGTTCTGGAACTATTTTATGTAATTTAATAAATTCTAGCTTCGATGGCCCTGTCTTCCCAAAGTAGAAGATCAGATGCCATTCGACGTGATCGATATGTTGTAAGAACCAGCCCGTTTCACTACCATCCCAAAGATATTTAAACTCCTCAATACTCATTTTCAGTATTTCAAACGATGCATGATACGGTTCGGCTACTCAGAAAACTATCGGGTTGTCTAATATATCCCGTTATTACCTAATCAGTCTGGGTTCAGCGTTAAAAATTACTGCAACGTATTTGGTGCCAGTAATTCAGCCAGTTTAGCTTCCCCATGAATTTGCATAATGGCATAATCCAGAGACTGTTGGCGAAACGGATGCAGTTGGTGTCGCCATAGGGTAAAGGGTAGAGTGCCTTTTTGAGTATTGCACCTCCAACACATCACCAGCATATTCTCTTGGCACAGGGTTTTACTGATATGGTTGCGCTTCGGTTCCAGATGGTCGATGGTGCTATTGGAGACCGCCAATCCTCGCTGGCAGACAGGACAGATATCTCCCAGTTTCTGGAGTTGTTGCTCAATCAGTTGACGGGCTTCCGGCGTTTGTCGCCAATCCTGGTACTGCTCGCGGTATTGAGAATAGACTCGATTCACCGCTGCATGGGCCCGCAGCTTTGCCCCTTGCATTTGGTTAAAGAGTTGCAGGCAAGTTTCCATCCGGGTCATCGCTACTGTCCTTGGCTTCAAATTCATAAATATTGTTGACGAGTTCGGTGTGCTGCCAATACTGAGAGCGTTTGTGAACTTGCTTGACCGTTGATTTGATGGCCGTTGCAGCCTGTTGCATGCGGGCAAAGTTAGACAGGATTTTGGCTTCAACCTGACCAGAAGTAACCTGAATTTTCTGGGTAATCCAGGTGTATAAATCAATCACTTGCTGCCAGCCTCGGTTGAGGAGTCCCTGCTGTTTGCGCTCTGTATTGAGTTGATGCTGAGTGAGCAAGGTCCGATTATAGGTTTGCAGGTCCCGATAGGGCATGTTGTCGTGGGTACGCGCCATATCCCCTCCTAATCCAGTTGGGCTAAAAGCGTTCTCACCAGTCGCAGGATTTCGCTCCGTTCTAAATCAAGGAAATTTCTGAGGAGTTCTTTGAAATACTGCTGATATTTTTCGAGCTGTTGTTCCACATAGTTGAGCTGATTTAAGGCGTAATCTCGCTCATTCTCAATGCGATATTTAACCAAGCCATAGCTGCGATTATTTTTGGCAAAGTGGCTACGCTGCTTGATCAACGATCGAATCGCATCGGCCAAATCATCTTGTTCTCTGACGGCATAGAGCAATGCTCGGACTTGATCGGCACTCATGCGTTGGGCAAAAGCGATATCGAGTTGATGGATCTTTTTAAGTTCGGCAATGACCGCTTTCTTGGATAGAAGGGTTTCCTGCTGGTCTTGGGGAAAGGAAGAAACGACCATAACGATTGCCAAAACGCCTAGGTCAAGTATACTCATTCATCCCCAGTGAACGTCGGAAATCATGGGTTTCTTTGGGTTTAAGGGCGAGATTTGACTTTAAGAATATTTTTGGGATTAGGAAAATTTCCCCCCAGAAGATAGCGATAGACTGTGAATGCACTCTCCTCTGGTGGCTTCATGCCGAATCGTCTTGCCCATTCTGCTAGCCTCTATCTGCGCAAGCATGCTGATAATCCCATTGACTGGTGGCCCTGGTGTGAAGAAGCCCTAGAACGTGCAGCCCAAGAGAATAAACCTATTTTTCTCTCGGTAGGGTATTCCAGTTGCCATTGGTGCACGGTCATGGAAGGAGAAGCCTTCTCCAATTCTGAAATTGCCAAGTATATGAACGCGCAGTATATCCCCATCAAGGTGGACCGGGAAGAGCGCCCCGATATCGACAGCATCTATATGCAGGCGGTTCAGGCGATGACTGGGCAGGGGGGATGGCCCCTCAATATGTTTCTGTCGCCAGGAGACTTGGTGCCTTTCTATGGCGGCACCTATTTCCCAGAGGAACCTCGATACGGACGCCCTGGATTTCTACAGGTTCTAGAAGCAATTCGCAGCTTTTATGACACTGAGAAAGAGAAACTAGATACTCAGAAAGAGAAGCTGAGTGGCCATCTGCAAAGCTCAACCGTTCTCAATCCCATTGGTGATCTCCAGCCTGAACTGTTGAGTAAGGGCATCGCCAAGAATACAACGGTGCTGATCAATAAAATGCCAGGGCCAAGCTTTCCCATGATGCCCTACGCTGCGATCGCACTTCACGGATCGCGGTTTTCCACCCCAGATCAGGAGAAGGCCCAGCAAGCCTGTCGCCAACGGGGACTGGATTTGGCCTTGGGTGGGATTTATGACCATGTGGCTGGCGGTTTCCATCGCTACACCGTCGATCCCACCTGGACGGTGCCTCATTTCGAGAAAATGCTCTACGACAATGGCCAGATTGTCGAATACTTAGCCAATCTGTGGAGTGCAGGGGTTAAAGAACCAGCCTTTGAACGGGCAATTGCGGGTACCGTTGCCTGGCTCCAGCGAGAAATGACGGCAGAGGCGGGCTATTTCTATGCAGCTCAAGATGCGGATAACTTCGTCACGACGGCAGACATTGAGCCTGAGGAGGGGCGCTTTTATACCTGGACTGACTCGGAGTTGACCCATCTGCTGACCACAGAAGAATATGCTGCCATGGCAGAGATTTTTAATCTGAGTGCTCAGGGCAACTTCGAAGACGGGCTGACGGTACTGCAGCGCCAGCAACCGGGTGTGATCAGCGAAACAGTAGAAGAAGCCTTGCGGAAACTCTTTCAGGTTCGATATGGCGAACGGCCCGAATCCTTGACGACCTTTCCACCTGCCACCAATAACCAGGTGGCTAAAACCCATCCTTGGCCTGGTCGTATTCCTCCCGTCACCGACACCAAAATGATTGTGGCCTGGAATAGCTTGATGATTTCAGGCTTGGCTCGGGCCGCAGCAGTATTTCAACAGCCTGACTATCTAGCATTAGCCACGAAAGCTGCCAGATTTATTCTTGATCAGCAATGGTCCGAGGGACGGCTACACCGCGTTAATTATGATGGCGAAATTGCCGTGATCGCTCAATCAGAGGACTATGCACTTTTGATCAAGGCGTTTCTGGATCTCCATCAGGCTAGTCAAAGCCTGGCCGTGGATCAAGCCAGTCGTTGGCTGGAAGCAGCACAAACCACACAGGCTGAGTTTGATGAGCATTTGTGGGCCGTCGAAGGGGGTGGTTACTTTAATACGGGCAGTGAAATGTCTGAAGAACTACTGATTCGGGAGCGGAGCTGGCTGGATAATGCCACGCCTGCGGCCAATGGGGTTGCGATCGCAAATTTGATACGCCTGAGTTTGGTGTGCGATCGCACCGAGTATCTCAGCCAAGCAGAACAAGCCCTGCAAACCTTTGGACAAGTCATGGGTTCCTCAACCCAGGCCTGCCCTAGCCTATTTGTCGCTTTGGACTGGTATTTCCATCACACGTCCATTCGGACATCGGCAGACTTAGCGTCAACCTATTTGCCCACCGCAGTGTACAGTCCATCCTCTGAAGTTCCGACCGGCGCCATAGGCTTGGTTTGCCAAGGATTCAGATGCCTAGAACCGGCCATGACAATGGCAGAACTCCACCAGCAAATTTCAGACAGCCTTACTCGACATCAGGTTTAGCTTCTGGTGTCGCCGCCACTCCTGAGGTCTCACTGCGTTCTTCGGCGGCAATATCCACATTTTGAATCACATAGGGCAAGAATGCCCCTTTAAGCCCTCGCTTAATGCGTTCTGATGTTTCTTCAAACAGCACAAACAAGGGATACATTTTCTCTGCCCCCTCATTGAAAATATGTTGAAACTGCTGGGGCATCTCCCAGGTGTAGCCTCGACTCAAGGCAACTTGGGTTTGCCGCCAGCGGCCCACCAAATGCGAAAAATCTTCTTGGGGACGGTGAATAAAGACTAAGATTTCTACCCCAGTTTTTATTTTCCACTCTGGATCACACATCAGCAGTGCTAGATCGCAAGGGAGTGTAATGAGTTCATAGGGGCTATCGGAGGACTTTAGCTCAGATTGGGGGATCCGGCACCTTACTTGCACCACCGGCAGGGGGATGGTGATCACACTATCCCGAGACCGACGAATACTAGGGATCTTCTCAAAGTAAGGACGGTGCTGCCGAAGCAGTTCCACCGCATGGTGATGATTACTATAGGTTGCCAGCAACTCTTCATAGTGGGATTGATAAACTGGCATGTTCTTCGCGAGGTGATCTTCTTTATCTAGTAGTACCCGCACAAAGCCAAAGATCTACGATACAGCGTCTTCTGAATCAAGGCTGAAACGTTGAATTTTGAGTTTGTCGATGTATTATTTTGTATCATCTCATCAAAACAGCGATATTTTTTCGATGTTCAAGAGATTTAAACAGATGAGAAATAATAACCCCTCTGTTATTGCCTGAAGAACGTGCTTATCCTCATGATTACTGATATGAAGTTTGAA
Organism: Acaryochloris marina MBIC11017; assembly: GCF_000018105.1. Lineage (GTDB taxonomy): Bacteria > Cyanobacteriota > Cyanobacteriia > Thermosynechococcales > Thermosynechococcaceae > Acaryochloris > Acaryochloris marina. The sequence continues at coordinate 1,140,111 of NC_009925.1, read as the reverse complement.
GGATTGAATTCATTCTCAGGCTAATTTTTCGATGTAGCTATCACCCGACTAACTAGAAAATTGTGGCAATGTAGCTAACTCCAACGGCTTACCCTAGCGTAGTGAAACAGGTAGATCTTTTTGGGGCCAGAGAATTCTAATTGATGGCAAAGATTCTATTGCTTGGAAGGATGAGTGTCCTGGCCGATCCAACGGCAATTGGGCATATCCATTTAAATCCAAACCTATATAACAGACGTATGGAAGTATATGGAGCCTGTAAGGTTCATGTACACAGGTGCATAGACTAGTCGGTCAGAGGGTGAGCTGTGGAATCCTCCATTTACTAGGGAACTAATCCAAACGGAACCGTCTACAGAAATGGCCAAACTTGACAGCACCTGATTTATTCCCCTTGGTGTTTGGTACTTGTTGAACCTGGAGGAGGACCATGTCACAACTCATGGCTACGGAAAATCGATCAGCGGAAACCTTGGCAGAATCTGGCCAGCACACCCAATCCATCGTGGTGGTTGATGCAGCCGCCAACAACTATCAGTATTTACTCACTAATCGCCTTCTTGGCATTGATGTCCATATTCTGGATGGTCAACAGGATGGTATTACCCAACTACAAACTCTATTACAGCAGTCTCAGACTTTATCGAGTCTCCACTTGATTTGCCAAGGAGCACCAGGTCAGCTACAGCTAGGAAGTACCTTGCTGTGTGAAATGAATCTATGGGTTTATGCAGACGACATTCGCCAATGGCGAAGTAGTTTGAGTGATAATGCTGAAATTTTGATTTATGGATGTGACCTAGCGGCTAACCGAGTCGGCCAAGCGTTTATTTCTTGGCTAAAATTCCTGACAGGAGCTTATGTCCACGTCTATTGACTCAGCTAAATCAGTTTTCTATGGGCTTGAATGACTCAACCTTGTGAATAGCTTGGCGGATTTGATCTTTAGGAATAACTGCAGTGACTGCATCATGGGGGTTTTCGGCTAAGCCATCAGGATGACAGGACTCCCAAACGCTAGCCATAACCTGTACTGCAACTTCTAAAGGAATTCGCTCGAGTGTCTTACCATGATGAAATTTGAGGCTGATTGCCAACTGTTTTTGCAGTACTGAAATCTCATCAATCCCACCCGTTTTGTCATTCATGATGCTAAATAGCTCAATCTCATTGAGAATAGTGTCAATCTAAAAAATTCAATTCCCTAGGTTCGCAACAATTTTTTTAACTTAGTGTCGCCCTTAGCCATAATCACATAGGTTGTTCAATCACGATATTTTTTCTACAAGCCAAATGATAAAATATCGTAAATTTGCAATAGTTGGTGTTGAATATTCATGATGTACTGACGGTTGATCAGCATCATAAATTTTGATTCTTTCGGTTTCCTGATCTAAATTGGTCACAAAGGATAGCTCAATCTGATCCCAAGCAAGAAACCTAAATTGGATAGCTATTGGGCCTGGTAGATTGCCTGAGCACGCCCTGTTGTGATGGTGCGATAACGATTGATAGTAGCTTGCACATCTTGAGATGAACTAGCTCTCGAACATGCTTCCTTTCGGCCATCGTTAACGACAGGTGTTAATGCTTGACGGGCCGTCGTTACTATTGGGGCAGTTGTAACGAACGTCGTATTCTCCATGATCACGGTAGGTAATATATCAGTGGTGACGGTGGTCTGAACCATCTCATCTGCCTGATTAGGCATGGCCTCTGCTGGAGTAACAGGGATGACAGAAAAGGTGATGAGAGCTGCTAAAAAACCGATGTGGGGGGAGTTCATTTTTTAATCTTGTGGTGATGAGGGCGATAAATTGGATCAAAAAGTCCGTTGTCTTGTTAAGAAAAGCCTGTAGTAGAACTTCTGTATAACTTGTATATCCTTATAATGACTGACATCAAAGATTCAAACATCATGAGAAATACGGAAGTTGAGATGTCTATTCAAACTCTAAAACTGCCCTGATTTATTCTATTGATTAAGATACCCTAGAAAACAATGTAAAAAGCCCAGTTTTTCATCCTGAATCCTGTTTAAGCCTTTATGGTTAAAGGTTGTAGATTTATGTATAGGCATTAATGAGCTAATTAAATTAAGTGTAGATTGGTCGTAGGTAAGTATATTGAAAAAGAATAATATTATTATTTATATGCTTTTATTATTATTCTTGGAATATTTAACAAGTTCTTTCTATATAGATGACTTGCGTATACTTACTGATTAACATCTGCAGATAACCAGTCTGTATTCACATTAACAATACTGCTAAACCTAGAGTGCCAAAATTTTTTTATTGCTTCAGCTGATAAAGCAGGGGGCGGCTGGCACATAGACTGGCTGTCTAAAACTCCCATCGTAAGTCGTGCTAGCTCTTAGTGATTTCTTGTGCCAAAACCAAACGTAATCATCACTCCAGCGGTTTTAAACTAGGAGACAAGGCTTAAATCTTCTGGAGGGTGCGCTGAACGGGCTGTTCCACAATAGGAAAGGGCCGATAGGTTAACTTAGAAATCACTAAAAATAGGCATAATCCAATTAAAGGGCTGATTAGGGTGGGAATGCCATCAAAATCAGCGGTGAAAATACTATTAGGTATGTAAAGAAGGGTATTATCAATGCCAAATGTCACAGGCATCAGTGCGAATAAAAGCAACCGAGTCAACGAACCCACAATAATGCAAGCTAATGCACCTTCTTTCGTTGCTTTTGAATAGAATAGTCCCCCGGCCAAGGGAACCAACAATCCGGCAAACCCCAGATCAAACGCCAATAGGAGTAAAACCCCGGTTTGGGGAACTCTTAAAGCAAAAAACACTCCCATGGCAGTGATGACGACGGCCATCGAGCGGGTCAAAGCGAGAAGTCGATCACCACTCGCACTGGGCTGATTATGGCGAATGCCCAGGATGTTGTGAGCGATCACCGAAGAAGTTCCCAAAATAGCGCCATCTGCAGTTGAAAGAGAGGCCGATAAAATCGCCACAATGACTAAAAGAGCCAAAGAGGAAGGCACAACATTCTGCAACAACGCATAAAGGATAGGACCTTCAGCCGTAACACCAGCTGATGCCAAAATTTCAGGTGTAGAGAGAGCGATGATCGAGAACGGAACACCAATCACTACGGTACCTAGAGAGCCAATCAGGCAAGCTCTTTGAGCCGTTTCAGGACTTTCTGCAGAAAAGATTCGAGCCATAAAGTCAATGGCAACAATATCTCCCAGTCCCAGGGCTAACAGCGTCGCCCAATTGACGAGGGAACCTGATGCAGGGCTAGTCATCTGTGCTAAGGCTAAAGGACCGGTACCCACTGGAATATTGAAGCTGAAATTCAGTCCGATATAACCGAAGAGACACAGTGATCCCACTAAAGCAATCAGCACTTGAATCGCATCAGTATAGGCAACGGCAAATAAGCCGCCACTAGCGGTGTAGATCAAAACGATGACCGCAAGCAACAACACCCCAATGGCGTAGGACATCCCTAAAAAGGTTTGGAAAAGATATCCTCCTGCAACTAAATTACCTGCGAGTAAGAAAGAGAAGCTAATGACCATCAGTACGGCTGCTACCCATTCGGTGGTCCGCCCATATTTCACCCGATAGAAATCGGGCAATGTGATTAACCCCATCCGATTCATTGGTTTGGCGAAAAACAGAGCGGTCAAGAAGAGACAAAGGGCTAAGCCCAGGGGTAGTGAAGCTCCTGCCCAGAATCCGAATTCTGAAGCCAGGTCCGTATTGCCCAGGGTGGCATTTGAGTCGACAGATTGGGCCATTAGTGTGGCGGCTGCTAAGGGCAGCGTTAGCCCTCGACCTGCGACTAAAAAGTTAACACTGTCTCCTTTAATTTGTTTGGACGCATAAACGCCGATGCCCAGGGTGGCGATTAGGAATGCAATGATACCCCCAGGAAGCAATGAGTCAGCCATGGTTGAAATCCCTACGTCAGGTGAAATTGCCCATTGGTGACATCATAAAGATAGGAAAAGCGTCACATTGTATCCATCTCAACAAACTGGCTAATATTTGCCCAGTGGAGACAAGGGGGTTGTCATTGAGGACTCAGAATGAGAATAAAGCGCTGTTAAATGTTCCTTGGCTCAACAGCAACTAATGCATGCTCACTAAGCTCTCGAAAGTCTTTTGAGTTGAATCTGGGTTCTCAGTTTCTGGATGGGTCTGCACTCGCTGGGTCAGTACGGCCGCAATCATCATAAACCCACCGCCCAAAATAACTGCTGCTAGACGATTTTCGGCAAAAATATGACTCATTATCCATCCCAAGCCAAGGGCTGCCACGATCTCTGGTAACACGATGAAGAAGTTAAAAATCCCCATGTATAGACCGCTTTTACTAGCCGGTAAGACGTTAACCAACATTGCGTAGGGCAAAGAGAGCATACTGGCCCAGGCAATTCCCACCCCGATCATTGGGAGTAGCAGAACATATTGATTATGAATCCATAACAAGGAACAGAGCCCCAAGGCGCCACTCATAAGACATAGGGAATGGGTTCTTTTAAGGCTAATTTGCTGGGTTAATTTAGGCAAAATGAAGGAAAACAGGCAGCAAACGCCGTTGTACATGGCAATACATAATCCTGCCCATTCAATCCCTGTGGTGTAGAGTAAGGTCCCTTCTGAAGTCGCACCGAAGATGTTATGTGCGATCGCAGGTGGGAAATACAAAAACACACAAAACATCCCAAACCAACTACAGAACTGCACCCAAGCCAATTGGCGCATCGTTAGAGGCATCTCTCGTAACGCGATACCAATATCCGATACCATACCGTTTGAATGGGGCTGAATCATTTGTGGATGGGCTGCTTCAAACTCTTCCGGGGGCAGTTCAGTCGTCGTAATAACAGTCCAAACCACTGAACCCAGAAAAATTAAAGCGCCAATATAAAAAGAAAGCTTAACGGCCATTGGCACCGTGTGGAAGTTCTCTTGGGATTCAATTACCCCAAACCCATGGTGTAGCAGCCAGGGTAAAGCCGAGGCAATCACCCCGGCCAAGCCGTGAAAAATACCTTGAATCGTAAAACCTAAGGTACGTTGCTCTTCGGGCAGCAAATCTCCGACAAAGGATCGAAACGGTGTCATGCTGACGTTTGCAGAAGTATCGAGAATCCATAGCAACCCAACTGCCATCCATAAGCTGGGGGCATTGGGCATCAGGATGAGTGCTACGGAACCTGCGATCGCACCTACCAGGAAATAAGGCCGCCGCCGCCCCAACGGTCCCCAGGTATGGTCACTTAAGTACCCAATAATAGGTTGTACGATGAGTCCGGTTAGGGGAGCGGCCAGCCAGAGCAAAGGAAGTTGATGAACGCGGGCGCCTAAATGTTCAAAAATACTGCTAGTGTTGGCCATCTGCAGGCCCCAGCCAAACTGGATGCCAAAAAAGCCAAAACTCATATTCCACAGCTGCCAAAAGCTGAGTTTATGGTCTTTTTTGGGGACTGAAGTGTCTGTATTTCCTGGCTTATCGATTCCCTGCCCTACCGTAATCATAAAGGGCACCTACAGCTTGGAAATCTCAACAGGAAATATTTGATAGACACTACCTCAATAATGTTAGTAGAAACTTGGTGGCGTATCTTCCGAGGTCGCCAAACACAGATTGGAACGGCGATTTTTTACTTCGGGAAAAGCGTTTAGTTCTTACATTAACCACCCTAGTTTTCCCTATAAAGGCGATTCAGTGATGGGGATCACGCCTAAAAATTAACAAACGCAAGAAATATTTTTATTGATTCATATTATTTCAATACAAAATCTTTAAATAACAGCGTTCAAATCTGACGGATATGACAATAGACCTCTTGCAATATTCGTTTCATGATGTGCTACTTACGCAAAAAATGTCGCGATCTGACTCGAATTTTAAGTCTTCTACCACATCGTTAGTTGAATTATGCAAGAGGTCTAAAACTAACCGTTCTGAATTAATCGCAATAGCTCATCGGTTGATATCTTACCGCTGATTTCCGTTCCCTCCAGCAAACTATCCGCTAAGTCACGCTTATGCCGATGCAGGTCTACAATTTTCTCTTCAATCGTGTTTTTAGCAACCAGCCGGTAAATGGTAACGGGCCGTCGTTGACCAATCCGATGGGCGCGATCTGATGCTTGATCCTCCACCGCAGGATTCCACCAAGGATCCATATGGATGACATAGTCGGCAGCTGTTAGGTTCAGTCCGGTTCCTCCCGCCTTCAGACTAATGAGAAAGACCTCACCTTCTCCAGACTGAAATGCTTTAACCCGCAGCTGACGGATCTTTGCTGGGGTACTGCCGTCCAGATACTGATAAGCAATCTGTTTCTTTTCTAAGTAATCCTGCAAAATTTTGAGGTGATCGACAAACTGGCTAAATACGAGTGCTTTATGATGATTGGCTAGTAACTCTTCCAGGACTTCACCAAACAGCTGTAACTTCGCGCTAGCAGGCGGCGATTCAGGCATCACGAGTTGGGCATTACAGCAGGTTCGGCGCAACTTCATAATTTCTGCTAAAACCTGGAGATGTTTTGCTCCCGCTTGGGCATCACTATCGGCAAGATTTGCGATCGCTTGTCGTCTCAGGGCTTCATACAAGGCCATCTCTTCTTCACTCAACTCCACCTGTAGGGTAATTTCAGTCCGAGACGGTAGCTCTTCTAAAACCTGGCTCTTGGTTCGGCGGAGTAAAAAAGGTTGAATCAGTTTCTTCAGCCGCTGACGGGCTTGGGAGTCCTGACTTTTCTCAATGGGTGCGGCAAACTGCTGATTAAATCGTTCCATTGATCCTAAGAGACCCGGATTAATAAATCGGAATAAATTCCACAGTTCTCCTAAATGATTTTCAATCGGGGTGCCGGTCGTTAAAAGTTTGAACTCAGCCTGGAGATTCATGGCAGCTTGGGAGCGCTTCGTCGTCATATTCTTAATGGCCTGAGCTTCATCCAGGACAATCATTTGCCACTTCACCTGGGCCAGCATTTGAGCAACCTCTTCCTGCTGCAATAAACCATAGCTACACACCAACAGATCAAAGGGCTGAAGCTGATCGAGCAGTTCTTGTCGTTGACTGGTTCCAAATTGCAGCGGGCGTAAGGTCGGTGCAAACCGCTGGGCCTCACTGATCCAATTCAGCCCCACGGAGGTGGGGGCAATGACTAGGGCAGGCCCTTCAGGGGCACGAGTCAACATCACTGCTAGAGCTTGCAAGGTTTTTCCCAGTCCCATATCATCTGCCAAACAAGCCCCCACGCCCCAGTGGGATAGTCGGGCTAACCACTCAAACCCTTCTTGTTGATAATCCCGTAACTCTGCTTGCAGGGTCGTGGGTAGCTGGGGTTGTAAAGCTTGCACGTCTTTTAATTTTTGGACATGGGCTTTCCAGTGCTTGTCCACCTTCAACTTGCCCACATCCTCCACCATGTCCTCCAAGGTCATGGTGGTTAGAGGATGAAACCGCAACCCCTTACCTTGTTGTTCAGAATAAGCTCGGAGGTCGTCTAGCCGTTTGCGAAACTCCTGAGTCAGGGCAATAAACTGCCCTTCGCCAATGGGGATAAAACGGCTGGGGGTTTGCTCTAACAAGGCTAAAAGGGCTTGCATATCCAGAACTAAATCATCAGAGAGTTTTAACTCTCCGGTTGCCGCAAACCAATCTCGCTGACGCTTGATCTGTAACTGAAGCTGCCCTAAATCCGCTTGATGCCTGACACTTAATTTCTCTCCTTCAGGCCATTCAAGCACAGCAGACTCTTTTAAATCCTGGAGTTCCAGCAGAAGCTCCAAGCAGGCTTCTGGATCTTCTACCAACCACTCATGATCCTGCGGTGTCAATTTCGCTAATGTTGGACATGCTGCAATTGCTGCTTTGGCTAGTTGCCGCTCTTCAACAAGATTGCGTGTGGTCTGTAAACGCTGATCTTCAATTTCGGCAATGACCGTTTCGCCACCACTCCCTGGAGGATAGTAGGGACCTCCCTCCGCAAAGGGACGGGACAATACGGCAACCTTCAGTCCTTCTCCAGCAGGGAGCAAATGTACATGGGGAAGAGCTTGTGCTGGAACCTCCGTGGCGCTCGCAACTCCACCCCCAATATCGGAGTGAACCGTTACTAAGCTAGAAACGGCACCAATGGCAGCCAATACCTGTTCTTTTGCGCGTCCGGGAACCGTCAGCCGATTTTTCTCCCCTAGAATATTAGCAATCTGGCGATGCTCCGGCTTGATATCAATAATTTTTAAGCGAGTTGGGGTTTCTTTCGTAACGACCAGGGTCTGACTTGCCTTCAATGCTGGGGAAAACGTAAGGGCCAGTTTGTCTCCTTTTTGTTTTTGGATTAATAGTTCAGGTTCCCCCTTGACCACGTCCACGCGAGTCGTGGGTGCATCTTCCCAAAAGACGAGGGGATGGCCGATTAGTTCTACGATAGCTTCCTCGCTAAATCGGTACTCTGTTTTGTTGTAATAGCCATAGGACCCATAGGACGAATAGGTTTCAAGTTGGCTACAAACTCGTAAATCTTGAGCAGTGAGATAGTTAAATTCACCGGGCTTGCCATACAACCGTTTCAGAGCAATGGGACGGCCTTTACTCCACCCCCCTTTTGCCGTCATTTTCTGCTCCTTGGGCTGCAGCAACCAAGTTTGACCATAGAGGGTGATAAACCAGGCCAGACGTAGTTCTGCTTGGACGACGGGGGCTTCTGGTTGCAGATGCGCTAGGGCATTCAGGCACAGCTCCCACGACTCTTGCGATCTCACAATATCAACCAGTGGCTGGATACCACTTCCCTGCCGCAAGAGTTGAGCTTGGGCCTGATAGGGATTGTCAGCCTCTGCGGTCTCCAGCTTGGCTATCAGTTCTGCTGTTTCCATCGCAAACCAGTGATACCCGGACTGCGTGGCTTGCTGACAAAGAGGGCTTAAAACCCTGGGCAACCATTTTTTTGCCTTTTCAGCATCAACCCAATATTGGCAAAGGGCTCCGAATAAGATATCTAAGCTATGGTGTCTTTCGTAAGGACTAAGAGAAGCCTGAAGTAAGGTTTTCTTGGTTGATAAATTTCCTTGTTGGATCTGGATCAAACTATCTAGCCAAGAATAGGTGGTTCGTAACCAATGACCCGATTTACGCACCATATGCTGCACATAGCCTTGGGCCTGAACCAATTGTTCTGATGATCCCTCCTGCAGCAAGGCCAGAATAAAAAAGAGCCCCGAAATACTAGTAAAGTAATAGCTGCGTTTACGTTTAGTTTTCCGTAATCTAGTTAAAGCGCTGGTGAAAAGGTCAATGGATTGGTCCGTGTCACCTTGTAGAAAGGCCAACCAACCCCAGTAGGGAGCAGCATTATCCTGATTTTTTTCATCAATCGCCTCTAGTACTGAGGAGACTTCCTCCACATAGCTGCGTAATAATAGTTGCTCGGCTAAAACCACCTTCAAATAATCAGAACAGCGAGTCTTCTGGTTTGTAAAGTCTTCCTGTAGTACTTCAAAAGCCGCTTCACTAGAGGATAAGTCCAGGATACTGTTAGATAGAATACTGGTCAGGGCTAGCTCATAAAAGTCAGTGGGAAGTGTTTGAATCCAGTCTGCATCAAAGGGGTTGTTGCAGATGATCGTAATGACATCATCCAGAGATAACGTGTCTTGTCTTCTAAAACCTTTGTGGTAGTCCGCGAGCTGCGTAGTGAAAAACTTTAAATCCTGGCTATAAAAACCAATTCGGGCTTCCCGCAGAAATTGGGCTTCACTCCTAAAGTTTCGGGGGCCTGAACCCCAGGGTTTATAAACGGACACAACCCCTTGAATAATGGGGGCAAGGGTTTCAAATTTGCCCATCTCTATGACATCACGGGTTGCGATCTCAGCCAGCAAGGGATGACACTGAGGTCCTTGGCCTCGTTCTTGCAATACAATCCCTTGATCAAGCAAATCCTCAAGATGTTGCTTCAGCAGTTTGGAATCCCAGGTTTTATAATCCGAGTCTGCAGCTGCCTGACGATTCAAACAAGTGAGAATGGCACTACGGTTGATAGGCTCATAGGCTACTGACAGCAGTTGGACAAGCTGCTGATCTAAGGGGGGTAACGCTAAATAATCTGCTGCGAGTTGGGCCTGTTTCTTAGATGAAGCTGTGCTGGATTCAAACATTACCAATTCATTACGGTTAAGGGAAAGCTTTCGATGGCCTACCGAACTCTTTATTGCGTTTGAATGGGCTTGACTAACAAGTGTGCTTTAGGCTGATAGCCTAGCTTCTCATATAGCGATAATGCAGGATGGGCATTCGTAAACACCTGTAAGCCAACTTGCTGATCGCCTTGCTGAGCAGCCCAATCTTCAGCTTTCTGCAATAAGGCGGTCCCTAAGCCTTGCTGACGATATTCAGGATCGACGTAAAGGATAAAAATATGGGTATAAGCATCCCCTGTGACTTGATCAACTGCCGTTCCTAACCATAAACAGGCCAAAAACTCATGGGCATTATGCTCAGGAGTGACCAACCAGTAGGGCGTATCCGTCGACCAATATTGATCAATAACAGCCCGTAAATGTTGATAATCGTGCCCAGGGTAGAGTTCTTCATAAGTCCGCTGCATAAACTGCAGTAATAAATACTGCTCTACCTTCGTCCCTAAGCGTGCATTGAACCCCGAAACAAAGCTTCTATCCAAGATTTAGCCTAAAACCTAATTCAGAGGAACCAACGGCCTGAGAAACCGCTGAAGGGCTTGTTTAGCCATCAATGTTCATTGTGGAGGCCCAGCTGCTTATACCTTCTTCTACTGGAGCAGGTTGCGCCATATCATCTGGCAAGAATGCTCTGGCGCTGACAGCCACCAAAGCTACGACAAAGATCAAAACAATCAAAAAAGGAGCAATATTTTGGCGAAAGAAGGTCATGACTAAGTATCACCGGAGACTTGTTCCTTTATCCTACCGCTGTCTTGAACGAGCTGTGTTCGGTTAGGGTGCCTCGTAGGATGGACTGGTTATCAAGGAGCCTAAGCCTATTCGTCTTAATGCATAATTCTAATGGAACGGGGATTGATGAGGCTCAACCGCTGTCAATCCGCAACTTGGTTTTAGCCCTACCGGCTGTTTCTCTATGCTCTCTTTACGCTCAGAAGATTATGACATTGGACATTGGCGATTACGCTCCAGAATTCACCTTACCCAATGCGGATGGGGAATCCATTGACCTTAAACGTTTTCGAGGACAATGGGTGGTGCTTTACTTTTATCCCCGGGACAATACGCCTGGCTGTACCAAAGAAGCTTGTGGATTTCGCGATCAGTACGAGACCTATCAAACTGAGCAGGTTGTTATCCTAGGGGTTAGCGGAGATGACGCCAAATCCCATCAGAAATTTATCAATAAACAAAATTTGCCTTTCCAATTACTCTCCGATCTCGATTTCAATGTGGCAAAATCTTATGAAGCTTATGGACCCAAAAAGTTTATGGGTAAAGAATATGAAGGGATCTATCGACATTCTTTTCTCATTGATCCGGACGGCAAGCTAGCGAAGATTTATCGAAAGGTCAAGGCTGCCGATCACGCCACAGATGTGTTGCAAGATTTAGAATTACTGAGAAAGTAGATATTAAACTCACTCTCTTTTAGGTTTATTTTTAGTATCTAAAACGGAGTTCTTGCACAAAAGATTAATGCATAATTTTATAGATTTGCCTTGATATATTAGGAGGCACTCTAGTCTTTTGATGGATACTAACGCACCTCACTATGTGAACTAGCCTACCTCTGTATTTTTGACTATGAAACGTTTCGCATACATGGTTCAGACGGTGCTGGGCCTTCTCTTTAGACACCCATTATTAGGGGTGTGTTTAATGCCGATCCTTGAAGATGGACAAATCGTATTGGTTAAACGTCGGGATAATGGCCTATGGAGCTTACCGGGCGGCATGGTGGATTGGGGTGAAAATATTCAGCAAAGTATCAAAAGAGAACTCCATGAGGAAACGGGGTTATCACTCACAACAATGGGACGATTTGTGGGGGTATACTCAGACCCCGATCGTGATCCACGATTACATTCCATTTGTTTAGCTTTTGAAATTAAGGTTGAAGGGAAATTGCAAGTGAACGATATAAATGAAATATCTGAAGTGCAATCTTTTTCCCTAGATGAAGCGATGAATATGCCTTTAAGTCATGATCATACCCAGCAGTTGCAAGACTACCTCCAAGGTGAATTAGTGATTCGCTAGCTCTAGAAAAGCAGCGACCGATCACTTTTCTGCTGACGTAAATGTAGAAGTCCTATCCCTTGGAGTTGGGGCTGTAAAATAACCCGGTCTAGTAGTTTTGGTACTGCTTTAGGTTTAGAAGCTTGCAATAGATAGCGATATAGCGTCTCGGCATCTCCACCCGTTAGGACAATTTGACTGGTGGGATACTGCTCCAACCAAGCCCTGATAAAGTCGATTATGCCAGAGACCAAAGTATGCAAAATACCGCTCTGGATGGCTATATCGGTTGTCAGCGACCATCGGCTGGGAAGGTCTTGAGGTAAGGCAATGGTGGGTAACGCTGCCGTGGATTGTGAGAGCGATCGCAGTTGCAATCCCAAACCTGGCAAAATCGCTCCGCCTAAACAGTCTGTAGGGGTAAGAGCGCCTGTATAGGTAAGCGCAGTACCTGCATCAATTACAAAGACAGGCCATTGATACAGGGTACCAGCAGTCCAGATTGAAAGCGCTCGATCCAGTCCAAAGGTTTCATAAGGATACTGAATCGGAATATCGGTGGCAGTAATGACTATGGATCGGGGATAAGTCTGCCAAAAACAGGTTTGAGATGGAACAACAGAGATAACCCATAGCTCTGGCATATTGACTGTAGAAGAGCAATGGGCCAAGGCAGGGGAATAGGCCTGCCACTCCTCCAAGGTGGCAGGGAATCTTGTTTGGGACATCTCAATGTGGCAGGTGTCCCAGGTCTGAGCCAAATGTGATCCTTCGTAATAAAACCAGTGCAATCGGGAGTTACCGATGCTCAGAGCGATCCAAGGCTTAATATCCTTAGTGGATGGGCTCATTCAAAGACAGGTACTTAACGATAGAAAGACAGTTTTGGCAGTTGTCTATTCTTCGATATTGAACGTTATCAGCAATCCGATTGATCAGCAGTAGCCCGCGACCACCGCCCATATCTTGGCTGGGGAAGGTAGGGTGATGCTGTAAATATTGGCGTAGATCAAAGGTGGGACCCTGATCCCAAATGCGGATTTCCACATGATCTAGCTCAATTCCCAGCTCTAACTGAATGGGGGTAGTGGGCGGTAGCGATTGATGGGCATGGCTCACCGCGTTGGTAAATCCTTCTGCCAGGGCTATCTGGCATTCCAGCCACTCTTGTTCTGCGACTCGAGTAGGGTGCAGCTGTTGGAACCAGTCCAGAACTTTAGGCAGGTTATTGAGGTCAGAATTAACACTGAGATGATAGTGCTTTGGCATCTGCTATGAGGAGGTCAATCTCTCCAATTGCATGGGTCCAAGGCTATTGACATAAGAAGTGGTGTCGTTATTCGACCAGGCGACTTTAGCTTAATTATAGGGAACTCATCCGCCAAACATTAGCTTTCTTAGCAGAGATTATCCCCTTGCTAAACTTGAACAGTGTGGATTAGCCCTCGCCCTTGCGAATAAATTCACAATAGATGATCAAATATGGCCTTGTGAAACATCTATGGTGAAAATTCTGATCATCGATGATGATCCCATTACCCAGCTCCTCTTACGCCGCACACTTGAAAAACAGGGGTATCAGGTGACTGTCGCCAGCGATGGTCAAGAAGGCCTCTCAAAGGCACAGCAACTCTGCCCTGCCTTAATCATCTGCGATTGGATGATGCCGGTATTGGATGGGATTGGTGTTTGTCAGCAATTAAAATCAAATCCACAACTTTCTGCCACTTTTTTTATTTTGTTAACGTCTCGATCTGATCTGGAAGATCGAATTGCTGGACTGAATGCTGGGGCTGATGAATTTCTAACAAAACCCATTGATATGAGTGAACTGCGGGCCCGTGTGCGGGCAGGGCTGAGGCTCTATCACTTAAACCAGGACTTACACGAACAAAAACAAAGGCTGGAAGCGGAATTGGCAGAGGCTGCCCAATATGTTCGTTCCATTTTGCCTGCCCCCTTACAATCGCCGATTCAAATCCAGTCCCGGTTTATTCCATCTAGTCAATTAGGTGGGGATTGCTTTGATTACTATTGGTTAACCCCAGATACGTTGATTTTGTATCTGTTGGATGTGTCAGGGCATGGTTTGGGGGCAGCCTTGCCGTCGGTATCAATATTGAATATGTTGCGATCGCAAGCATTCCCAGGCATCAATTACCAACATCCCCATGAAGTGTTGCACGCTCTCAATCAACGATTCACCATGAGCCCCGAAAACCCTAAATACATCACCATTTGGTATGGGGTTTATCATCGCTCTCGTCAAGAATTAGTATTTTCCAGTGCCGGGCATCCGCCAGCCCTATTGATGTCAACATCAGAACCAGAGGTACAGACCTTAAAAACACCAGGACTTCCCTTGGGTATGTTTGCAGAATTTACCTATCAAAGTCAGAGCTGTAACATCACGCCACATCAAACTCTCTATATCTTTAGCGATGGGATTTATGAAATTCCTAAAACCAACAATCAACTGCTGGGGCTAGAAGGATTCTCCCATGTACTCCAACAGCTTCATCAAATAGGATCCCCCACAATTGAAACTATTTTGGACCAAGTACAAATATGTTGTAAGCACCAGCGCTTTACAGATGATTTATCCCTGATGCAAGTTGTCTTTCCGTAAGTACCGCCTGAAAACTAGAACTTCAAGAACCTAAAAGCCCACTTTGTTCGAAATGTTGCCGATTGTCGTAGATCTGAAACACTTGAGCGATTTCAGTCAACTGAAAAAGGGTCTTAACCTGCTGATTGAGCGAACAAAGCACGAGCTGACGTTCGGCTGCCCGAATAAATTTCAGGGCTAGGACCAAAGCACCTAGACCAGAGCTATCCATAAATGAAATATCTTGGCAATCTACCAAAACAATATCGGCACCCGCCTCAACTGCAGCTGCCACTTCCTGACGAAAGACCGCGCCAGTGACTCCGTCCAAAATATTATTCGGTTGTATGGTTGTTACATTGGGACGCATTGTTTACTTGGAGCATAATGATTCAACTGTTCCGCAGACATCACCCCACACGCAGATCTCACAAGCTATTATGGGGTTCATCGATCAACATCAGATGACCACAGTTCAAATGACGAGAATGAGGAAAAGAGCTGTTCCTCAGAATACTCTTTTTTTTTGGGATATCGCCAGATCGAATGCTTTTTGCTATCCTCTATGCATCTTCTCTCAGCTTAACTAGCTGCGGAGAAAGACATCGGCGTAGGATAATACCCCTGAGGGAAATAATAATCTACATATATGCCTTGGGCTCGTATCATTAGTGGACTGATTGCCATCGTTCTAGCGTTGGGCATGATTTTATTGGGTGGATGGTACTTTACCCTTGGTTTTTGCATCCTTGTCTATCTGGCTCAAGATGAGTATTTTGACCTGGTTCGGGCCAAAGGTAACCGGCCAGCTGGCAAAACTACCATGATTGTTAGCCAGTTGCTGTTGATCACCGCCACCATTAACGGCATGCTGGCTGATGCGGTGTTACCCGTTGCGGGAACCTTCATCTGTTTTTATCTGTTATTTCAACCGAAACTGGCCACTATTTCCGATATTTCTAGTTCAATCTTGGGTCTCTTTTATGGGGGATACCTACCCAGTTTTTGGATTAGATTAAGAGCATTGGGCACGCCAGAAGCCAGCAATTTACCCCTATGGGGATATTGGCCAGAACAATGGTCGAACATCAATTTGCTGCCTGTCGGATTAACGATTACCCTTCTTGCCTTTGGTTGTATTTGGGCTGCAGATATTGGTGCTTATACATTTGGTCGGCTATTTGGTAAAACCCGATTATCAGATATTAGCCCCAAAAAAACAGTAGAAGGAGCAGTATTCGGAGTTTTAGGTAGCCTGACCGTTGCTATCATTGGTGCAAATACCTTTATCTGGCCATTTTGGCTGTTTCTTGGAGCAGCCTTGGGGTTGTTGATTGGTGTTGCCAGTTTATTGGGAGACCTAACAGAATCCATGATGAAGCGAGATGCAGGAGTCAAAGACTCTGGGCAACTCATTCCTGGCCACGGCGGTATTTTAGATCGCGCGGATAGTTACGTATTTACGGCTCCCTTGGTTTACTATTTTGTCACCCTATTATTGCCACTCATAGAAGCCATATAATTCGGGAGCTTTTATCAGTCCATAGCCATAATCGAAGCCAGGTTAGTTTATTGATAGCTGGATAGAAGGCTTATGTAGGCCATACCGGCTCTATTTTTGACTTATTTAAAGACGTATATTGAATTATGCCGAAAGTTGTGACTCTTTTCTTTTTGATGAAAGCATTGTTGTTACATGTACCTTCTTGAAATTAGGCAAACGGATACTGCCTAGTCCTTTCTCGCTAACACAACTCTCCATAGGGATGCATTGATTACCTGACGTTTAATTAAAGAGGTTAAACTGTCCTGGAACTCAATACAGGACAAAAACTCTACTGTCATCCAGGGATTCGCTTGATGCCCTTGTACAGAAAGTATATTGAAGCTTTGAACAGGGAGGAATAGGGAAAGCTTCCTTGTGCTTAGGCTTTAAAGGTAGTGGGGCATAGTACACCAGATGAAGTATTAAGGTGAACCAAAGCTTAAGGCTAGAACTCTTGATTTCAGAATTCAAGCTCTAGACAGGATAATTAAATTGTAGCCACCAAAAAAATGCTGAAATTTCAGCCGAGCTTTGAATGATGGCATAAAAAATGAGAGTAAAAGGAGTGATCGAGAGCACCTAAAATTTCAATGCCGATCGAATATTTGCTCAACAGAAAACTTGAGCAGATTAGTTTTAAGATTTGAATCCAAACTATACTTTGGAACTGCTATCAGTCAGTTATTTAACTACGAGATTTGATTAAACTTATGGAGCAACTTTATCTTTAAACAATTTTCCAGCACTAAAGGCAGGAACTCTGGTGGCAGGGATTTTTAGCTTCTTGCCGGTTTGCGGATTACGACCATTTCTTGCTTTACGATCGCGCGGTTCGAAACTACCAAATCCGACTAAAGTAACTTTATCGCCATGGCTAACGGCATCGATGATGACATCAACTGCAGCACTGAGCGTAACGTCAGCTTGCTTCTTCGTTACTCCTGTTTTATCAGCAATAGCGTCAACTAATTCGCCTTTATTCATTGAGTTATCCTCAAAACCTTGCGAGCATTCTATCTCAAGTTTTTAAAAAGTGAACAGATATAGCAAAGAAATTGCACAAAAGTAACAAAGAAAACCCAAAAAAGTAACAATGAGGGTGTTGAAAGGTTGCTTCAATCTACCAATTTGCTGTTATTAAATTCTACCAAGATTGAAAATACCTAACTTCTTTCAAATTGGAGATTTAAAATACATGAGCCTCAATTCCAATATCTTAGTTGAGATAGATAAATTAGCTAGCTTTACGAGCTAATGTGCTACAAGAACCAGAAATCTGAAATGGAACAGTTTGAGAAAATCTTGCTCGACTACCTTGGCTTTGTACTTCAACATGTAAATGCGGACCTGAAGACCACCCCGAATTGCCGCTGTAGCCTATAAGTTGTCCTGCTTTTACCCAGTCTCCAGCTTTAAGTTGGACCCGTTGTCGGAAACCTTGTTGTAAGTGAGCATATGCCGAGCGATAGCCATGTTCATGTTCGATCCAAACATAGTTAAACCTGGAGGCATTCGCTCGGGTTCCGCCCGTGTCTGGATATTTATCTTGTAGTCTGATTACCCGCCCTGCTCGCATTGCATAAACAGGGGTACCAATTGAACTGGCGATATCGTAAGCATATTCCATCCGATTTTGATGAGTTTTACCACGAATTCCTTGAGATAGATATCCTCTTCCATTAAGAGGGTGGCAAAACCCTTTCAGGGGAGTGGCGACGGTTGGGGTATGGCTAGCTGCAATAGTGAGAGGAAGTGGATCTGGCTGAGATACTTGGGATGTGGAGTTTAGAGTACCTCCAACATTAGATTTAGGCTTTAAACGCAAGACTTTCTGGTTCTCAGGAGATTGGGAACTGGCAGATTGAGGAGGTGTGATAGAGAAAGTGGGGCCAAGGGTACTGAGGGTTAATAGAGAGCAAGCTAGGAAATTTCGACACCGTTGCTCAACTAAAACTTGCTTCAGCTGAAGTTGAGAAATATGACCCTGCTGAATCAGTATTTCACCTAACTTTTGTCCAGTCTGCTTTTGGATTTGGAGAGCTTGTTGTAATTGGAAGTCACTAATAAGTCCTTTTTGAGTCAGGACTTTACCAATACGGACTAGATACATTTGCAACAAATGATATGTGATGGATGGGAGTGAGTGGTATAGAGAGAATGGCATAGCCAACTTCTCTCATTGTTTTCAACTTGATGAATGTCAAGTATCTTGTACCATTAGCTACACCTTAACTGGGCATCCAACAAAATGAGATCCGAATTGATACGGAGGTATAAATAGATTTTTCGAAAGCTCAGGAAATCAGGAATATAAGCCGATTCTCAAGGAGTGTATAAGGTGAAAGTCTTATTCGGTAAAGGGTAAACCATGAGTTAAAGTTGCCAGAAATAAAAAACCTTCACCGTAAAAATACTGTAAGTTTTATACTTTTTCAGTTGGATTCTGAAACCTCAAACTCTAAAATAATTAAGAAATCATTAATATAGATAATGAATGATTAGTGCTTTAGGCTCTACCAATCACTTTCTATCTGTCTCCTGTGGCCTTACCTCGATTGGAGTATCCTATTTCTCTAGTCCACTCGAATCATTTATGTTTTTGATCCAGCAGGAGGTATTTCAAAGTCTTTGAGTATCTCATTCCCCCTAACAATACGGGTAAAAATGTGGGCCATGTAGTTGGAGCTTCTCATCATCATTGGCTAAAACATGCTCCAAATAGCTGTAGGAAAAACTCGAAGTTCACCATGTTCGCTTCGAGTGTGAACCTGCCTGAACTAGAGCACAATTGCAGAGATAGCTGAGGCTACGATAGGTTGGCACCTATATTCAATGGTGAATTGAGGGGATATCACAAATATTTTAGTTCAGAGGGAGCATTATCGCTTGATATCTCATGAAAGAAAATTTTTGTAGGATTCTTTTGTGTTAAGGCTGTAGAGTGATTGTGTGCGCCCTATTAATCAACAGCTAGCCAAGGTATCTTAACGCCCTTACAAATCGTTCTAGCAGCCAAGACACTGAAGATGCCTAAATTGTTGTCGCTTATAGGAACTGTCGAGGCTGTTGTACTGTGCGACTCGCAGGATATCTTGATCATCGCTACGATACACCGATTAACGTTCAATTATTCTGGAATGAATGGGCGAAACCTTTTCGATGCATTAACCTTCTGCTCAATTTGCTGTTTTTATGCAGAGCTTCAGTGATTATTCATGGTGCGATGACATGGGCTATTGATTGAGTCTGTCTTTACCCTATTTTTGATACAAAAACACTCGCGCAAACCAACCGAAGTGCGCGAGTGACAATCAACGTTCTAACCAATTTAGATAAGCTAATCTCAGTATTCCCACTCCTAGGAAAAAGAAAACTTTTTCTTTAGATATGTAACTTTAGCTTATAAGGCCATATTGCTAGGATCTTTGGCGGTAGGAGATTTACAAGGTTTTTGATATAAAAATATCCCCTGCCGCACTCAGAGACAGGGGATAGTTCCCTTATTAACGAAATCAGGTTCGGTCTAATTCCAAAATCGAACCTGAAGCCATAGGATGAATTATGGCTTGATTAGATTATGCCCATAGATCGGTAAAAGATGGCTATATTAGAAAAATACTCACATTTTGTGTAGAAAATTAAACAAAAAAGAGGAGTAAGGCTTTGATAGTAGTGAATAGCAGCCTGCGTCTTATGCCGGGATCTTGTTTTGGTGGCAACTACGAATCTTCTTCGAATGCTGTTTTGATTCTCAATTTGAAGGTAATGCCAAACATTTTGTGATTAAACTAGCCATAGTTATAACTCCTAGATAAAACAGCTAGACTATCCAGATTAAGGAATATGATAAACAAGTTATTTCATGCTGTTGTGGGTAGGATTAGATTTTGCTCAAGATTTCTATAATCGGCACTGTTCATTTCAGGGTTACAGATCTAATCCAAAGTTGAGTAACATCAAGACATTTTGAGATCTTGGGTATGGTGATCAGGGATACTCAGAGGCTATTTATCCCTCTTTTATCACTTTAGGCAGATAAAAAAATAGACTATTAGACCTCTTGCATAATTAAGTGTGCGATATGGTATTGAGTCACTCTAATGCAGGGCGACCTCCGAAGTTGTGCCGCCCCGATCAACTATTAGTGGCCCTTCAAGATTGGCGAGAATATCGGACCTATTTCCACATTGCTGGAGATTGGGGTGTTTCTGAATCAACGGTTTGCCGTATAGTCCAGCAGGTCGAGACCGCTCATGAACTCAGGACTCTTCCGCCTACCCGGCAAGAAACATCTAATACAAGGATTTGAGCGGCCTGATGTTGTCGTGATGGATGTGACTGAGACACCGATTGAACGTCCCCAAAAAGGACAAAAAGCGTATTATGCAGGAAAAAAAAGAGACATACCCTCAAATGCCAGATTATTGCTGACCGCAACACTTTAGAGATCATCTGTCTGAGCTTTGGCAAAGGCCGTCGGCATGATTTTCAGGTATTTAAGGTCTCAGGCGTCCATATTCATCCAGATACCGAGAGCCTGCTAGATAGCGGATATCAGGGGAATAGCTATGTTCCGCTCAAGAAGCCACAACAGGGCGAACTGACTTCCCTAGAGCGAGAGTATAACCATGCTCTAAGCCAAGAGCGGATTGGCATTGAGCACATCAATCGTAGTCTGAAAATGTTCAGAATTCTGTCTGAGCGCTATTGCAACCGTCGTCGTCGCTATTCTCTGCGGTGTAACTTGATTGCAGCCATCTATAATTACGAGCTATCCATGGCAGCTTAAGGCGTAGAAGCTACCCACAACACATCATGAAATGAATATTGCAAGAGGTCTAATAAGACAGAAGGTCCTTACTGGTATTCCTATGAACGCAACTCTAAAGGGAAGCTGGTCAGCCGATATATTGGGAAGAAACTGAGAAGACCTCAAGGAGGTTTTAAGGTTTAGAAATGTCAAAATACTCCCTAATGTTCTAGAGGTTGACATGGCACTAACGCCGCAGAGATATGAGACCTTAGTCAAACAGCTAGAAAATTACGCAAGTCAACATCCAAAGCGTTTTAAAAGACGTGTGTTTCTGCTGGCATTACTGGGATATGGCTTTATTCTGTTTGTGCTGTCATTCCTTTTGGGTATCGTTCTATATGTTGTGACCATGCCTGAAAGTAGGCTTCGAATCCAGGCCATTTGGCTTGGATGTGTGCTTGTTATTGCCTTGATATTACTAGGTCTCCTTTTGACGGCTCTCTGGGTCAGAATTCCTAAACCGAAAGGCAAGGTAATAAAACGCAAACAGATGCCTCAACTATATGGGCTTGTTGATGAACTTGCAGTGGATTTAGCGACGCCTAAATTCAACAAAATTATTCTGACGGATGACTTGAATGCCGCAGTTTCTCAAAGACCCGTTCTAGGCATTTTTGGCTGTTTTCAGAATTACTTATTGGTTGGTTTACCTTTGATGCAAGCCCTTGATTTGGAGCAATTCAAAGCTATTTTGGCCCATGAATTGGGTCATTTATCCGGTAAACACAGTCATTTTGTTAGTTGGATATATCGCATTGAGCAGACATGGCACCAAGTTTTAGAACGACTATATCAGCATCGGAATCATTCGCACTCGGGGACAGGCATATGGTTCATGGATATATTGATGTTAACTGCGAACGGACTAGGGTTTATTGTTTTTGGTTGGTTCTTTGAGTGGTTTGTTCCTAGATTTTCTGCATATTCATTTGTACTTTCCCGGCAATATGAGTATGAAGCAGACCGTTGTGCCGCACAGTTTATAGGGGGTGAAAAGTTAGCTGAGGGGCTAATCAGTCTTGAGGTTAAGACTAGATACCTCAATCGGATGTTCTGGAGGGACATTAATCAGCAAGTAAATTGCACCCCTAATCCACCAGAAGCTATCTCATTAATGAGTGATGCATTGAAAGCTGAAATTCCCAAGGAGCCTCAGCAAAGATGGTTAAATGCAGCTTTGTCAACCACGACAGGTATAGAGGATACACACCCCTGTTTAACTGAGCGGCTATCAGCATTGGGCTATCTACAGGAAAGCGCTCAACTATCTCAATCCTTAGCAATTTCTCGGTCTGCAGCGGAAGACTTGTTGAGCCCTAATGTACTAACAGAAATAATTCAGCAAAGAAATGAGCAATGGAAGGATGATAAGAGCGGAGTCTGGCAAGGTCGCTATCAGTTTCATCAAGATATAAGCGAGAAATTAGCGAATTTGGAGGATCAAGCGAATCTTCGCTCATTATCATTTGATGAGAAATGGAATCGTTGTAAATGGACGGCGGAAATTAAAGGGCCTGAAGCTGGGATCTTGCTGCTCAGAGAGTTACTGGTAGAAAAGTCATACTTTGCACCAGCTAATTTACTGCTAGGTAGGCTATTGCTTGAGAGACAGGATGAAAGCGGAATTGATTATATAGAGAGTGCCGTTAGTTGTGATATTGACTTAACCATCAAAGGTTATCAGTTAATTCTTGAGTATGCATACTATGAACAAGGTAATACCCAGAGAATAAAACAGTGCCAAGAAGAAATTGATCAATATTATTTGAGAAGTTACGATTTTTTAAAGGGACTATATTCATAGATGATGCCGTTCAAAGGTGAGTCTCCGGTCGCCATTTACGGGGATTGACCATCTAGAGGTGGGTGTTAACTTGTGGAGATAGAACCCCGGTAAATCTAGCATTAAACTAGAATTCAGAGATATTTATTTCTTATGGAAGACTTAATTAAGTGAATTAGATATGTCAAGCCAAAATAGTTTTTTGAACATTACTCAGCAAGGTAAGAATGGATGGTTGCGTTATTTGCTTGGCATAATAACGATTTTTGGGATAGTTCTATTGAGTCTCCTAGCTTATGGATATATCATCTATTATTTTTTTGATATGCCAATTAAAGAATTATTTTTGCTATCAGAAAAAGATCCTATCCTTCTTCTATTTATTTTTACTTTATATTCGTTTAGTTTAGTTACTGGTATTTACATCGCGATAGAAAAAATTCACAAGAGAAAATTCAAGACTTTATTTAGTCCAAGAGGAACTATTGACTGGCTTCGAATAGTTAGAGGTTCAGTGCTATGGCTCAGTACATACTTTGCAACTTGGATTTTATTATATATAATTAATCCTACCCGTTATCAACTAGTATTTAATATCTCTGAATGGATTCCATTAGCTTTTATTTATCTTATATCGTCTATACTTGGCTCGTTTGTAAAAATTCTTTTTCTGTATAGTTATCTACTTCAAGGAATATACAGTTTTATTCGAAATCG
Organism: Acaryochloris marina MBIC11017; assembly: GCF_000018105.1. Classification (GTDB taxonomy): domain Bacteria; phylum Cyanobacteriota; class Cyanobacteriia; order Thermosynechococcales; family Thermosynechococcaceae; genus Acaryochloris; species Acaryochloris marina. The sequence goes on along the minus strand of NC_009925.1, from coordinate 1,116,407 downwards.
TGGTCTTACCGCAATCATTTTAAGTACTGTAATTACGACACTTTCAATTGACTTGGAGTACCCTGAGTATTGGATCACTAATTTTATTTTTGCTCTATTTTTTACTTTGATAATAATCAAAGATAATAGGATCGAATTAGCTATTGGAATGAATATTTCAAATCTTTTTCTCCATAATTCTTTCTTGGCTCCGTTGAAGAGTAACTTTGTTTTTTCAGCAGTATTTAAGGCTAATGGAGCATCAAATATATTCTTTTATTTCATAGTCTGTATAATTAGATTCTCTTTATTTTATTTTTTAAGTTTCCATGTTTCCAAGAAACGAGGCTTACCAAACGTTAATTGATTAATAAAATGTAGATTTAGCTTTTTTACCCAGCAGGTTTACTTAGGAACAATCTTTTAGATATTCAGGTGTCAAATTCCCATTCAATACCAGTTTTAGAACTAGGTGCAAACGAGTTTATTGGTGCTGCTCTGCTAGTGCCAGCGTTTACATCGAATCTGTCAACATGGTGGCTGACGATTAGCAATGAAGGTCTAATCACACAACAGGTTCGCCAAAAACAGCCACCCAAATACAACGGTGAAATCATAACGCTTAAGCGTCAATTATCTAGTTCTCAACTTGCTTCAATCTGTAAAACACTTAATGCCATTGGCTTCTTTGAATTTGGTGATGAGTATTCCTGCGGATGGACAGGTCTGGAACAGACGAAACTGGTTGTAAGGATAGTGGACAAAGTTAAAGCAGTGTTGTCATATGGCCCTCATGCGGCCGCCCAAGAGGGTGACAAACACATGCAGGGATACGTGAAACTGTGGGATGAGATCGAAGACTTAGCGCCGTTTGATCCTGACGCTGATTATTGAATACCTTGGTAATGCCATTGACTGATTTTTAAGCTATGAAATCTCAGATTCTCCAGGGGGGTTATGTTACTTAGATAAGGATGTTGAAGCTCAGTACTTAGGTTGACATGGAGAATGTGATCACATTTTGCTAGCAAGTTTAATCTTTCATTTTCTCGACAGAATTCATATTGCCTAGCTGTTCTAGCTAGGTCTCAATAAACCTTCTGAAGATTAGTTTCAAGTCATATCAAGCCCAATGTTAAATATCCCGGTATATGATCCACTAGTTTGATCTTGGGTAAGCTTGAGTATTAGTTGATCGCCCCCGCCTCTAAAAATGCCATCTTGATCATTTCTAGTGGTGCGTTGTTCTCTGGTGTGATATGGCAAGTGGGTAAAGACTTGATCGGTAAGAGTGTCTTCAAAGTAAAGCTGTGAAGTGAACTCATAGCTCTGTTGAGAGTTTTCACCCCCCCGAATCTTAAAGTGAATATGAGTGGTTCGACCTGGATACCAGCCAGGATAAATGGTGGTGAATTCTACAGATCCATTTGCATCTGCTATCTGATACCCACGCAGGAACTTTTGCCCTAAAGTGCTGAAATTTGGATCTGAGGCATCGGAATAAACTCCTTTAGCATCACAGTGCCAGATATCCACAATCGCGCCCTTTATGGGTAAACAAGCATCAGGGCTAACTTGGTTTATTTTGAAGGTCAATCTGAGAAGCACGCCTTCTTTTTCAATTCCGCTAGATGGATCTGAGCGAATATCGGATCGGTTCAGCCTATCGTCTACAAAGTAGGGGCCTTCTGTTTGTTGTGGACGCACAATGCAACCCGGAAAATCGGGAGAAGACTGGGCCAATTCATCTGGTGGCTCAACAGAATTAGAGGATTGATCTCTATTAGAGGATTGATCTCTGCATCCTAAAAGTGACGCAATAGTCACTCCACCCGTAACTCTCAAAATGTCTCGCCGTCTCATATTGAACGCCTGAAATGCGCTGAAGTTGCGGTGATTTCTCATAACAAGCACCCCTTTCCTGTTGGGGTGCGTGCAAATTTCATTAGTGAAAGACTAGCGATTTGTGACCACTGGGACAATATATCGCAAGAGCAGCAGTGACAATAAGACCAAAAGCAAGATTCACAACCTGTTGAATAGCTTTCTGATAAGTTTCCACCTTCTCGTTAGTTTTGGTGGTTTTTTCATTCAGCTCACTGATATCTTCTTTCAGTTCAGAAATATCTCCTTTGACCGTGGAGATATCAGCTTTCACTGTTTGCATGTCCTTTCCAAGAGTACTGAGAAGAGATTCAATGCGATCTAATCTGTCTGGGGATGTCGTTGTCATTTCTTTTTCCCTAGTTAATATCATCGTACCAAGATTGATTTGGAAGTGCCTTGATTTAAGTCAGGGCATAGGCTGCAGGATTCTCTAGTACTCCCTTGAATGCATCAGGGTTAAAACTCGGGTTGTCTTTGCTTGAGTGTCTGGAGTACGTCACCAACGAAGAGTAAAAGGGCATATTGGAGTACTGATATACCTGAACTTAAGAATCAAACTTCATCCAGCCGAGAGCAGCTTTTCCTTTCCCCCAAACCGATACCGGATTCTCCACAGCTTTGAACCACTTTTTGTTACAAACAGGTTCAATCCCTCACCGTCAAGCAGTTTGTAGTCCTATTCCTTTGGCTTGGCGCTATGGATCTGGAGATCGTTTAAGGCTCTATACTTACGGGTAGGCACTGATCATTGTGGGTACGATATCCGCAAGTCTACCCGTAAGCGATCCTAGATGGTCATAAATTCCCATAAATCTCACTGAACCTTTCTTCGCTAAAAACCTCATAAAAAAGAGGACCCCAGGCTGTTTGCTGGAGTCCCCTGAATATTGGTGAAACTTAATTAAATGGAGCTGACGGGAGTCGAACCCGTGTCCGCCCTAGCTATTAGCTCCCCATTCATTCACAGGCTTAGCTTTTCTAATCCTCAAAGCGGGAATCGCCACTTATCCCGGACGATGGGATGCTCAGTTGAAAGTCTTTACCATTAGAGACAACAGAGAAACCCTAGTGGTGCATCCGTTGGGGGTTATCCATAGAAATTAACGGAGTCAATCTACAGATGCTCAAACCAAGTTAGGTTTTTTTAGGCAACAGCAGTAGCCGTGCGCTGACGAGCGAAAGATACGATGTTGTTCGCATGTACGATGTTTTGAGTCTTTTATTTGCGAGAGATGACTCACTCTCGGCCTGAATCATGAGGCTACGTTTGCTAAAACGTCGAAACCGTTACAGCCCCAGGTTGTGGAATTACATTATAGTATCTTGACCACAGAGATTACATCATTTCTTTTGTAGGTAGTTGAATACCGTCAATGATAGGAACCGGTAATTGTCGGGTTACTCTCGAGAAAATCCATTCTTCTAGAGATTCTACTAAGTCATGCCGGCATTGCTCTAGAGTATCTGCCCGAGCAGAAACCTTCTCGAACCCAGGTATTTCTCCATAGGTTGAGCCGTCGGCAGCAGCAGTGTATGTCGCTCGGGACATAACGGCTCGAATATAGTTAGACAATATGGATTCCACGTTCTGCTAAGCGTATGACAGAATAGGTCATACATAAATGAATAAATTGTGACAACCCCTTTTAGCAAGTCACTACTCTTTTAGTTATTGCCTTTTGAACGATGTATTCACAAGATTTTTCTAGTATTCCCGAAATTGATGTAGAGACGCTAGCGGCTCAACTGAACGATGATGTAACTCGCATTCAGCTCCTAGATGTTAGAGAACCTCAGGAAGTTGCGATCGCAAGTCTGAATTCATTTCAAAACATCCCCCTCAGCGAGTTTGCGGAGTGGTCAACCACCATCGGCGAACAGCTTGATCAGCATCAGGAAACCTGGGTAATGTGCCATCATGGCATGAGATCAGCTCAGGTTTGTGTATGGTTAAGTCAAAATGGGTTTACTAACGTCAAGAATGTCAGTGGTGGCATTGATGCTTATTCAATGAAGGTAGACACCAGCATCCCGCGCTACTAAAGTCTGAACGCACTTTTTACCCAAGTTCTATGGACCTTAGCCTTACTAACCGTCAACAACAAGTTTTGCGGGCAACCGTGGATCACTACATTGCTACGGCTGAACCGGTCGGGTCTAAAGCTTTAGCACGGGAATATGCTTTGAGTATTAGTCCAGCGACCATCCGCAATGTGATGGGGAGATTAGAGGAAGAAGGCTTGCTCTTTCAACCCCATACTTCAGCGGGTCGTGTCCCTTCAGACTTTGGCTATCGGCATTATGTGGATGAACTGGTGATGCCCTCAACCACATTGATGTCCCAGATTAAACAAGCCCTTGATCAAAAGCTACGGACTGACAGCTGGATTTTTGAAGTGCTGCTTCGCGATGCTGCTCAAATTCTCGCGACCTTGAGTGGCTGTGTGGCTTTGATCACCCTGCCTCAAGCCGCGACCTCCACTATCCGCCATCTCCATCTCGTCCAGGTTGAGCCCCATCGGGTCATGTTGATTCTAGTGACCGATGCCTACGAGACTCAGTCCGTGATGATGGAATTACCCCACTCGGCCTGGGATGAAGTGGATCCAGATCGAATTGAACAGGAACTGCAGATTCTCTCTAATTTTTTGAACCACCATTTTGTGGGGAGCTCATTGCAAGACTTAGTTGCGCTGGATCCATGTGAACTGGATCGGGAATTTCAAAAATACACTGATTTCTTAAAAATATTGCTGACGGATCTGACACAACAGTGTAAATCCCTCAGTCCTAAAAATATCTTAGTGGGTGGTTTAGCTGAGGTTTTGCGACAGCCTGAATTCTCTGAATTACAGCAGGCTCAGACCTTAATTCACTTATTAGAAGATGGCCAAGATCTGCTTCGACCTCTTTTTAATGAGTTGATGGCTGATGAGATTAAACAGGGGGCTGATGTGGTGCCTCGGAGTACAAAAGTCAACGTTCGCATCGGCTCAGAAAATAGCCTTGAGTCTATTCAGGCCTATTCCCTGGTCTCTTCAACCTATCAAAAAGGCGAATTGCCAATGGGAAGTGTTGGCGTACTTGGGCCCACTCGTATGGCTTATGAGAAAGTCATCGCTCTGGTAACAGTGACCGCCGATTATCTATCTACCTGTCTCACCCAGGTCGCTTAAAGGTTATTTTATTTTTTAGAATAAATATGACCTTCTGAGAAAAAGTCAGGTGGCATCGCTGACTTTTTTTCGAAGATCTCTGACCTTTTCTGTCTGTTTATTCTTACATTGCCTTGGCTATATTATTGTGCATTGGGATTAGTATTTGGATTCAAGAGACGGTTATTTCCAAACTAGTTGGATCAAAAGTTGAGAGAAGTCTATGTCTAGTACTACTGAAATGTTGACAAATCCAAACGATCTTTCGCAAGAGTTGATCAAGCATTGGCTCACAGAATTGACCAGTTACACCCCCCAACAGGTCGATACAGCCATTGCCCAAATGGAACAACTACGCACACAGACTGCTCAACATAACTAATTTTTATTCCAGCCATAACCAACGCTCTTGAGGAGAGGGAAATATTTCCCTCTCTTTTTTTGGCTATTTAACAAGGTCGAATGAGATAGTGAAGACAGGCAGCTTGCCCGGTATATGTTTAGCACGGTCAGATCAAGAGCATGGGAAATACCTTTGGACATTTATTTCGGATTACAACCTTTGGTGAATCTCATGGTGGTGGTGTTGGGGTTGTTATTGATGGCTGCCCACCTCAAATTGAAATTGCGGCAGAAGACATTCAGTTTGAGTTAGATCGTCGACGACCGGGGCAAAGTCGAATTACCACGCCCCGTAAAGAAACAGATACCTGCGAAATCGTTTCGGGCATGTTTCAGGGAAAAACATTAGGGACACCGATCACCATTTTGGTGCGGAATAAAGATACTCGCCCCCAAGACTACAGTGAGATGGCCCAGGTCTATCGTCCGTCCCATGCGGATGCCACCTATGACGCGAAATATGGCATTCGGAATTGGCAAGGAGGTGGCCGCTCATCTGCTCGGGAAACCATTGGTCGAGTCGCGGCAGGGGCGATTGCGAAAAAGATTCTTCAGCAAGCGGCTGGGGTGGAGGTGATCGGCTATGTCAAACGGATTAAAACCGTGGAAGCGGATATTGATCCAGATCAAGTGACCTTAGCTCAGGTAGAAGCCAATATGGTGCGCTGTCCCAATCCTGAAACTGCAGAGGAAATGATTGATTTGATCGATCAAACCCGACGAGATGCTAATTCGATCGGAGGAGTGGTGGAATGTGTGGCTCGTCAGGTGCCGAAAGGATTAGGCGCTCCTGTCTTTGACAAGCTGGAGGCCGAACTAGCCAAAGCAGTGATGTCTTTGCCTGCCTGTAAAGGGTTTGAGATTGGCTCTGGGTTTGCGGGTACTCAGCTGACGGGGCTAGAACATAATGATGAGTTTTATACCGATGAGACAGGTCGTATTCGAACTGTAACCAATCGGTCTGGTGGGATCCAAGGTGGCATTTCTAATGGCGAAAATATTGTGCTGCGGGCGGCATTTAAACCAACCGCAACCATTGGCAAACCCCAAAAAACGGTCAATCAGGCTGGTGAAGCCACAACATTAGCAGCGAAAGGCCGCCATGATCCTTGCGTATTGCCGAGGGCCGTACCTATGGTAGAAGCGATGGTTGCTTTAGTGTTGTGCGATCATCTACTCCGCCATCATGCCCAGTGTGAATTGTTGACAGAGTAATTTTGTTGGAATTACATCGCCCATGCGATTGCTGTTGATTCGCCATGCCGAGGCCCAGGGAAATGCCCAACATAGGATGTTAGGGCAGTTAGATGAGCTACTGTCGCCCCACGGGGTTCTGCAAGCTCAGCTCTTGGGACAGTGGTTATCCCAACAAAGCTGGCGACCAACACATCTTTACTGTAGTCCCCTCAAGCGAGCGATGATGACCTTGGAGATGCTGGTAGCTTGCCACCCGGAGGGCGATGATTTTCCCCCGATTCAAACGGATGAGGCTCTACTGGAAATTGACAATGGCATTTTTCAAGGGCTGACTTGGCAAGAGGCCCAAGAGCAGCACCCTGAACTGTGTGAACAGTTGATGAATAGCCAGGAGGTAATTCCCATTCCAGGGGGGGAGACCTTGTTTGATTGTTGCGATCGCACTCGCCGTTTCATCCACACCCTCTATCAAACTCACCAACCTTCAGATCGAGCTTGGGTAGTGACCCATGGGGGGATCTTGCAATATCTTATTGCCGCTATCCTTGATACGCACGTCGATTGGAGCATAAAGATTGGCAACACAGCTCTGTTTGAATTTGAAATTGCTTTGTCTTCTACTTCTCCATCCAAACCAAATCCCCAGCTATGCCGCATTCACCGATTTAATGAATGTCCCCACTTACTAGGAGAGCAGAATTAACGCCTCAGGACCGGGGAAAAATTTAGATGCATAGATGGGGTAGGGGGAACTATCGAGTGGCAATATAGCCCGCAGCAATGGATAGAAAAACGAGGGTACAGAATACCCAGAGGAAAAACAGCACACCTGAGGAAAACCGAGGGCCTTCGGGGGAAGACTGGGGTTGAGTTTCCTTTGCCTTGGATTTTGCCGCAGGAGATGGGGGGTCTGCAGTGGGTTCATGGGTGGCTACCTTAGCCGTCTCAGGGGGAGCCGTTGCTACCGCTTCGGCTTGAGGTGTTTCGGCATTGGGTTTAGAAACAACTTGATCATTGGCAGTGGCTGCCTGTTCTTCGGTCATGACATTACCTTTGAGTGGTTCAGCAAAATTTTTTATCTAAAAAGAATGGCGTTGAGACACGTATCGCTTTGGTAAAGCACGCCTTGCCGCTTGCAGGCAGGATGGCTGTCCCCATCGGATAACCATCCTGCCACTTCATTGCGAAAAAGATTGCTCCATCAATCCCTGAAAATGCTATTCGCCAGTGGGCTGCGCGGCTTCTGTGGGTTGGGAAGATTCAATTTTGAAAGCTGCACCAAGGGCTTGAGGAAGATTTTCAAACTTGACGCCCATGGCTCTGAGGCTATGGAAAAGATGGCCTTGCAAGCAGTAGAAGCCGACATAGTAAGTCACATTGGATAGCCAAGCTCGGGAGCTAAACACACCATCTCCTAGCTCAACTGAGTCCTTGAAGTAAGGGGCAACGTTAAATTTCACTTCCAACGCAGCACCGTAAAACTCAACCGGATAGACAAAGGTATTGACTGCACAAAAATAGGCGGAAATGAATCCCATGATGGCAACGCCTCCCAGGGATAAGCCAATCAGCCCATCGGCACTATAGTTATCTCTTCGAGCGCCTAGCTGCTGTTCCCAACTGAAGGGGGCGACATTAATGTGCCAAATTCCGCCGAGCATGTCGAAGAGGCCAATTAAAATATGACCTGCGGCTAAATCCCCTAAATTATCGATAAAAAACGGATTAAATCCAGGCGTTGACCAACCATATTGATAGATATGGGTAAAGTTCTCAGCAGTGGGGGTGACTGCATGAACCTCCCCAATGGTGGGGTCATAGATACCATGACTGATAATCCAGCCTGCAAATAGGATTGAGGCAAATCCAATAAAGAGGAGGTGGTTACCTAAGATATATCCCAACTGTTTCGGATCATCCCAGTCAAAGGCAAACCGTTTCGTATTTCCTCGGCCTCCCTTGGAAAGATCAGACGGCCCCACGGCGAGATGATAATAACCGCCAAACAGGAGAACTAAACTCGCGACCCAATGTACAAAGGCAATGGCAAAGTAGGGGAATGTATCCATAACTACTCCCCCTGGACCGACGCCTATCCCTTCAGCTGCCATATGAGGGATCAGCACTAATCCCTGCTCATACATAGCAACATCGGGGTCAAAGACCTGTAACTCCGATAGGGTATTGAGCCCCACCCAGAACATAATAATGGCCGCTTGGAGAATATGGGCAGCTAACCATCTCCCTGAAACAGAGGGTTCAATTAAGCGGCTATTCCCTGCATACCAGGGATAGTTTTGGTTTTCAATCGAGGATTCCATAATGGTGTTCCAATATATAAATAAAAGAAAAAGGACAAAACGGGGGTTTTGAATATCGCTGCGCTGTATCAGTACGGGACAAGAGCGATTTGTGACTCTTGTTGTGAAGGGATAAAACCAGGCGCTTGTGGTTGCGAGTGATCGCGACGGTTTAGTTTTTTCAGGACAACATGACGATATTGCTGGGCCGCAACATCGTTGGGGTCGATCGCTAAAGATTTTTGGAAAGAGGCTAATGCTTCTTCATACCGTTCCAGCTTGATCAAGGTATCGCCCCGATTATTCCAGGCGAGAACCTGTCCACTAAATCCCCATTGCTGATCACCAATTAAGGCCATGTCACAGGAATCTAAGGCTTCGGGATATCGACCTAAGACAGTGAGAATACCGCATCGGTTGGCCAAACCCAGGGAGTAATCGGGCTTCAGCAACAAGGCATTTTCAAAAGAAATCAAAGCTTTCGTATATTGACGAAAATTGAATAGCTTTTGGCCATGGTTGATCCAAGCTGCGGCCACATGGGGATTGATCTTCAAGGCTTGCTCACAAGCTGCCAGGGCCTCTTGGCCTTGAAGATGTTCGCATTGCTTGAACCAATACAGAAATTCTGCTTTGTCAAAGGTCGAAGATGGCTCACCTTGGGGATGAGATGAGTGACCATCGGCACTGGAAAGCGCCATCGCTGCCGATGAACCATTCAAGAAAATAGACCCTGCTAGAAAAAGGGTGATTAATCTGAGAGCAATGCATTTCATATCTCCACCTTTCATGGGCACTGAACCCTGCAGACTTTGCTAGATTCTCGATCTAGTCAGTCAAGGGTAGGATTCAGTTTTGCAGCAATAGTCTGATGCTGGGGCGGCGTGCAATAACCACGGCCTAGCCCTGAAAAAAAATAGGGAACTGAGTACTTACAGCTCCCCTTGCCATGTCTCTGAGAGGAGAACATTTTTTAGAGCGATCAATGATTGTCAGAATAGTTTTATTGAAATTAAGTGTCAATAATCTAGATGTACAGCTGTAATAAAACTCAATAATGTTAGAGCTGATAGATAGCTTGGCAGCAGATTTATGCAGTAAAACTAACTATTCACAATGAATTTTGAACTTTTTATCGATAGATGCGATTTTGATCTGTTGGCAAGCTTGTGTAATTATTGAGAGAGAATTTCAATAAAAATCGTACAGAGGATTATCACCGATGATTCGCAATAGTCTCAAGCGTTTGCTGATCAGCGCTGTATGTGTGTGCTTAGGTTTGTTGATAATGACTAATTCCGCATGGGCTACCACCTACTCCTTCAAGAGTGCTGGCAATATTGGAGATGAGGGAGTGATCTCTGGCAAGGTTTCCTATGACAAAGATACTGTGGTCAATGCCTTAAATAGTGGCAAAGATTTGGAAGGGTTAATGGGCAGCTTAACCATCAATGATTTGGGTAAGGATGCAAGATTTTCTTTTGAATATATTTCTCCCCATACGGGGGTAAAGCATACAGAAGAGACCATCTGTAATCGGAATATTTATGATTTGGATAATGGTCAAGACGGAAATTATTCAATTGGCGGCCAGGATGGTCCTTTCTTTAGCTTTGACAGTGGCGGCAACTTGTATTTGGTCGACTTCAAGTCCTGTGTTGGCGAAGAAGGTGGGCTAGCTAGCTCAATTTCCAAGAGGGATCCCAAAATTGCTTATAGTGAGCTGGATGTGCAGTTTAGTCAGTATAAGTTGGCTGAATTCGACTATATCGGCAACAAGCCCCCTAGATTTATCCAGAAAAATATAAAAATTAAGTTCGACAGAGAAATTGCTTAACACATGTTCCATTCCTGATCCAAGCAATTTCCCTTGGGCTGGAAAACAAACTGGTACGGGTTCAACATTTATCCGTCGTACTCTCATTTCCGAAAATTCTCAGTTGCCTGGACTTAACTAATGGCGGATTAGGTGGGCTTGTTAGCCTAAAAACGCTTTAAATAGGTGCCCTAGGCTTAAGCTATTGATTCTCCTCTAAAGGAAAGGGCTACTTACCCCAGATTAAAATGTGCTTTTATCAACAAATTGAGTTTCAATCAGAATAGATATATTTTCTGCTGAATGTTCCTCAGTTCGCTCTATAGGGTGTAATGCATGCACTTTCTTTTTGAAATTCCTGATCCGCCATACTTTTTGATTGGCATTGCTGCCCTCTGCGGATTTGCTTGTGGCAAAGCGTTTGAAGTGTCAATCAAACGCAAAACAAAAGAATGGTCGGAGGGGTTATCTGAAAAGCCACTCAGGAATGTTAATGAACCCAGGTTATTTGTACCTTACCTAGGGATTTGTATTTGTAGTTGGATTTTTGTGGGTTCATCCTTAACGACTTTTGCTGTTACCTGGGCTGTTGGATTTACCATGTCTACTTTTGTGGTGCTATCCAGTGGGCTATTGGTGTGGTATCAGCTGGGAATACTTCTAAGAACTTTAGAGGAAGGCGGTTCAGAAGCCTTAGAAATTAAATAATTGGGTTCAGGCAAGAGGGGCGGATCGCTACCCCTTTGCAATTTTGCAAGTTGGGCAAATGGCATGGATCGTCAATTGACAGTCTAAGAGATGAAATCCAGATTGCTTCGCTTTACTTTTCCCCACTTTGAGGATGGAATCGCTTTTAAACTCAATCGTCTGATTACATTTGACGCATATCAGGTGATGGTGATGATTCGGGTAGGGTTGATTTAGCTCATAGTGCTTATGCCCTTCAGCGAATTCCAGCTCTCGGAGTATTCCCATATGGGACATAAGCTTAGTGTTTCTATAAATGGTGGAAAGGCTGATGGGATTACCTTGTTGCATTAACAGCTCGTAGAGATCTTCAGCGCTGAGATGTTGCCCTTTCTCCAATTCTTGGAAGGCCGTCAATATTATTTCCCGCTGAGGAGTCAGTCGCCAACCTTTCTCATTTAATTCGGCTTTGAGTGAGCTAGAAGTATACATGTACCGTCCTGACAAGATATTTTCCTATGGGCCTGAGGGGATAGATTCCTGTATATAAGGGCAGCGGATAGTTATAGCTGAGGTTGTGATATTGTTTCCACAAAATCATTACAAGTGAAAGAGCTGTATCCAGGCTTAACAGTAGATAAAGGACAACACACTGGTCTGAGGTTTAGGGCGTTCAGTCTGTCTCCAAATTTACAACAATTCTCAATAAAAATAAAAATCATTGCTCATGAAAGGGCAAAAAATGGGCTGGTGATGATGATTGGCTCCTCGCTTCCAAGGGCTGAATTTCTGCCGCTATAGCTTTTACTTATCAAATCTCTAAATGAGAACAGAAATTATCTCTTGAATTATTGATAATTAATTGCAATAATAAGTCTGTGAATAAGAATTATTCTCAACTAAGTTAGGAGATGCTTATGGCCGGTGTAACAGGTGAGCGCCCGTTTGGTGAGATTATCACCGATTTCTCTTTCTGGAAGCTCCACGTTATTAATATTCCAGCTATTTTTATATCAGGATGGCTCTTTGTCAGTTCTGGGCTAGCATACGATGTTTTTGGAACGCCCCATCCAAATGAATATTATTCTCAATCTGAGTCTCAAATACAAATTGTGACGGATCGGTATGCCGGTAAACAGCAAATCGATGATTTTCGCAATCTTAGTCCAAGTCTTGATACCAACAATTAGGAGGCATTCGATATGACGGCAAGAACTCAGCTCCAGCGACCTCCCCAAAGGAAATATCCTATCTATACCGTGCGCTGGTTGGCGGTCCACACATTGGGTGTCCCTTTGGTGTGGTTCCTCGGCGCAATTGCATCTATGCAGTTTATTAACCGAATGGATGCCTATGAGGCAGTTGCCCCAACGATGATTGCTGGAATTGATCTGCGGCTAGCCTTGGTGCTGGCTCCCATCTTGTTCTCGGTTGTTTGGAACGTCATCTTCTTTGGTGGTCCGACGTTGCAAGAACTCCAAGAAGTCTTACAACGCGAATAAGGTTGGCAAAACGACGCTAGCTTGACACTCTCTTGAGGCAGAAGGGGGTGTCTTTTTTTTCTTCTGTTTGTAGGTATGAACGAAATTTTAGGTGCAATATTTATGAAACCGATCTTTTCAAACCAAGTTGTCTTTTTAACTCGATTGGTATGGATTAGTTTGGGACTGACCATCAACCTGTTGGTGGAAGTCGTTGGCAAAACCTGATAGCGGTATTACACCTATTAATTGTTGGAAGTTAATTATTTGAGGGGGGCTCCAACCCCTAACTGGCTCAGTTCTGCCAGGATTTAATATCGGTGGTGATTCCACCATCTGAATGGGGTGGAATCACATGCACCTCACCCCATTTAAGTCTGTGAGTTACCCTTTATCTGCCTTGAGTACCAGATCTTTAACTTTGACTGCTGTTTCTTCAGGCTTACCGGATAGGGGAAACACTAAAATGCCTTTTATTTTAGGATCCTCGACGAGTCCTTGTAATCGGTGGAGCTGGTTGTCGGTAATGGCAATACCGACTTGGGCGTGAGCGTACTCTAATTCCTTGACAAAATTAGCCTCGTTATAGGCTTGGACAAAGACCCGGTCCACGTCCCAGTTCTTCCAATCCGCAGCAAAATAGCGTTTGGACCAGTAAGGATTATGGTGACATAGATCGAAACTCACCTTTGGGTTGGCTTTTTTCATTTCTTTGATCATGCGTTGAGAAAATTTTGTGAGGCTGGTGGTTCGGTCCACCTTGCCTGGGAGTTCAGCGTGATACCCCAAATAGTCATCCCACTGCACCGCATCGATGGTGGGATATTTCTGCACAAACTCTACCGTAATGTCTGTGAATAGATCTGCTACCTTTGGGTTGTCCACATCCAGGACATAATGCTCAATACCGCTATAGGTTTTATCTACGCCAGGGACCAGCCATTTTTCAGCCACAGCCCGTTTATAAACTGGGCTGTTTTTATCAATCTTGATGCCTTTTTCAAAGTAGGCATGCACTTGCATATCCTGCTTATGAGCCTCATCGATGAGCCAGTCCAGCCATTGATCTTGAAAGAGATTAGGGCAGCTAGGAAAACCCAACTGTTGGGCCATTACTTCACTTTTATACATGGTGCAGGCATTGCCCCACACCCCATGCAAGATGGTGTTGAACCCTTGGGCGCGATAATATCGAACCCGTTCGCGAATGGTTTCTTCAGATGCATTATTGGTGACTTGATATCGACTGAGATAAATTCCCCGCATCTTCTTCTGAGTCCAAGCCTTGGGAAATTCGATTTCCTTGGGCACCTCAACTGCAACCACTTCTGGCGTCGGCAGGGGTTCGACCGGTTTAATAGGGACAACACTGGGAGTTGGAAAAGGCGATGATGGATTGAGAGTAATTGGCTGATTTAAAACGGGAATGGTAACCGTTGTATCTTTGGGGAAATATCGGCCTAGCTGTCGATTCTCTGCTTGGCTAAACCACCACCCTCCAACCCCTAAAACCAACAAGATCACGGAGAAAGGAATACTGCCACAGCCACAGCCCGGCTCTTTTTTCTTCTTTTTTGCCATTTGAAGTATGAGTTGAACCTTATTAGTTATGTTTGAAGATGGTCGTAAAAGCCTTATTTAAAAACGAGGACTTCTTTGGGACGCTTATGTTTGAAAAGCTTGAAACTAGTTGTAATCAGCGCAAAGCCAAATTGAAAGGATACACATTCAATTCCAGTCATAATGGCTGACTCGTCCATCGACTGAATCCATTGGCTTATCCCTCTTTTATCACTTTAGACAGAGAGAAAATCAGGATGCTTGAGCAATTTCCTCACCAGTGGACAGCAAAATGCCTCCATCTTTGATGTGAGTTGCTCAAACCCCTTTTTCAAAGCACGGCTGGGAAAGACTTCTAACCAGCGCTTTAGAAGATTCCAACTGATTAACGGTTGAATGATCAAGCGCACATTATTGAGCAGATTCTTCCACCCGTTTTGGTTATCCCACCAAGGATGCTGCGCAAAGTGTTGATGTGCCACTGGACAAGAGTCATTGAAGACATCAGCGAACAAACTCACCATCAAGAAAGCGCTCATCACTATCTCCCACCACTTTTCAATTTGTTCGTAGTGCGTCATGCGAAAATCAGCCCAACCCAAGGTATCTTTAGACTGTTTGAGACCATACTCAATCCAAGTTCTGAAGCCATAGCAATCCCCAATTTCATCCAGCTTGATCTCGGGTGCCGCTGCCATGACATAAGAGGTTGAGTTCTCTGGTAGCGTTTGGGGGTCCGTGGTTAATAGCCAATAGCGCTTCTGGTGGTGTCGCTGGCCATAAATGATCTCTTGCCTGTAACGAGTTTCAGTGGTGCCATTGCTGAAGGTTCGTTCAAATGACTGCCACGGTTCGGCAAAGACTGCTTGTTCTGCGGGTAACCACACCGCATGATTGCTACGAATCGCTAGGATATAGGGCAGCTTTAACTCCTCTAAGACATTCACAAAGTTTGTTTGAGCTTCCCCATACAAGCTGTCAGCCAGGACGAGCTCAAAGCAAAAGCCCATCCCTTGCAACTGTCGGATCATTCCAGCAGCAATTTGGGGTTTGCTGAGATACTCATCCTCCTCTTTAAGACGTTCTCGGGGTTTGTACACTTCAAAGGACAAAGGCAAAATCATCCCTTGAAACAGCCCGTAGGCAGTGACTGCGACGATGCCATTCTCTTTCTTGCCCACATTGCCGATATACTGCCGTTTCACATAGTCGGTACTCTTGCCTTTTTTGCAATCGCCCGTCTCATCGATCAATAGAATTAACCTGCGCCCATCCAGTATTTTCAAGATGATGTCCAATCTCTTGTCAGACAAATGTGACGCTACCCAAGGTGATTCACTCAGAAAATGATGCAGGCTTTGATGGTTCTCCAAGCCCACTGCTCTTGCAATGGCGGGCAATGATTTACGTTTGATATCACTAATCATCCCCAGATGGAGATGCTTGAAGGCTTCATAACTGCGGACTTGGGGAAATAACTCTGCAAATAGTTGGCAGTACTCATCAACAAAGCCAATGGTTGGTTCTGGACTTCTTGAAGCTGACATCACTCATTAGAAAAATAGAAACTGAGAATAGTCTATTTTTTATCTGTCTAAAGTGATAAAAGAGGGTTATAGCAGTCGCCATTCTATTCAGGACACTAGATGTAGAACATGTTCCATTGCTTCTCTGAGAGATCCAAAATGTTCTAATTGGTGACGGATGCGACTTTTAATCCAAGACCAAGACCGCTCAATCTTGTTCAAGTCAGGGGAATAAGGCGGTAAATACCAAACCTCACATCCTGCTTTTTCCACTAATTCCTGTATTTGTCCTCCCTTGTGAAAAGTGGCATTATCTATCACCAGCTTCTGCCCAGGCTTGAGCACGGGTATCAAGCAACGCTCTAGCCAAAGTTCAAACACAGTCCGATTGCAAGCTCCTTCGATCGTGAACGGTGCCATCAACTGCTTTGCTCTCAACGCCGCAATCATATTGACTCGGCCGCTTCTACGCCCAGTCTTCAAAGCATAAACCCGCTCACCTTTGGGGCCATAAGCATAGTCATACTCGTCTCGATGATCCATGCCCGACTCATCCGCATAGACGATATCGTCTGGGTCCACGGTACTCAGACGTTTGATGAACGCTGCCCGTTTGTGCTTATCTCGTTCTCGGTACCCATATGTTTTTTTTTCGAGTAAATCCGATTTTCTGGAGGGCTCTTGAGATGGTTCGATCACTAATCTCTCCATCCCATAGTTGAGCCATCTGAGCTTGGGTTTTATGACGATGCTTGTGGGCAAACGCTCGAAACTTGTCCCAGTCAGTGATTTTATGGCTATGGCCAGGATGATGGACTGGCTTGGGATGCAAATCACCCGTTTCCGCCTTGAGGTGTTGCCATTGGTTAATGGTGTTACGACTGATATCGAACAGCTCACTAGCCTCAGAAGGGCGCATCCCATCTAGCTCAATCGCATCTATCACTTTGCAACGTAGGTCGTAACTATAAATTTTGGGCATCACACAGGAGAAGGAATAAAATACTTCTCTAGTTTAAGTCCTTCTCAATATGGCGACTGCTATAACTTCTCCATGGACAGTCGTTTTAGCAGACTACGATTTTGGAAAATTGGACTTGCAGGTCGGAATAAAAGAATGCGATCGCAAAGATGATTGGGAGCACGATAACCGATGTTCAGTCCAAGCACACCAGAATGATCGCTAATTTCAAAGGAATCAGGATTCACAAAAGTTGACGGTGAACACTTCAAGGCTCGTCGAACTTGTTTAGGAGTCATTCCTAGCTGGACTAGCCCAACACTCTCATAGGGTTTGATTAGGAAATTCATCAACCGTGAACCCAAAATCTAGCTCTTAGACGTTCTTTCTCAGTATTCCCCAGAGTTCTAAGCGCAATTTCTTTGAAATGCTTTCGAATCCAAATCATTTATATTCAGAAATTACCTTCGTAAAGAAACACCAATGCTTCCGTCGGTTCTACAAAATTCATTGGACAATGTAAGCTAATCAGTTGCTTCAGGTCTGAAATCATGCAACTTTCCAGCCACTCCACTGCTCCACAAACTGACGTTAACCACCGTATTTTAGAAGCTGCCCAGCGGTTATTTGCCCGTCAAGGATTTGAAAAAACGACGACACGTCAACTTGCAGAAGCTGCTGAGATTGCTGAGGGCACCCTATTTCGGCATTTCGAGAACAAAAAAGCCATTTTGGTCGCAGTGGTCACCCAAGGTTGGAGTGAAATGCTAACAGACTTACTCACTCATTTAAGTGAAATGGGTAGCTATCGATCCATTGCCAAACTGATGCGTGAGCGTATGCTAACGCTTCCCAAACAGGCCGACCTGATGCGGGTTTGTTTTATGGAAGCCCAGTTTCATCCTGAACTCAGAGATCGAATTCAAGCTGAAATTATTTCTAAAATGACCAGCGTGGTGGAAGCCTTTATTCAAACGGGGATTGAGCGAGGAACCTATCGTGACCTCAACCCCCAGGTTGTTGCCCGTGTGTTTCTAGGGATGTTCATGATCGCTGGATTTAGCCAGGATACGCTGATGGATGAAGACCCTTCTCCAGGGTTTCAGCGAGAAATGGCCGAGACCTTAGCAGATATATTTTTAAATGGAATTCTGACGCAACCCGCCATACAAAAGCAGCCAGAGATCTGAGACCCTGACTGCTTGACCGAATCTAGTTGAAGTAACCCCTATGCTTTGGATCTAGAGCGTTAAAGAACACCCAAATAGGTGAGTCCTAGAATCGCTCCAGCACCTAAGACATGACCAAACACTTGGGTCCCCAACACAGCATTGAAGCTAAACCCACCAAACAAGTTGGATGCTGGCATGCTTGGGCCAACATTGGGATATTGAATGCTGTACTTTGCGATCGCAATGGCCAAAATATTGGCTGCAATCATTACAACACCTACTGCTGGGGTCCAATTAACCGCGCGGACGGCAACCGTAAGAAAAGTTGGTGTGAACAATTTGTATGCTCCTTAACCCTAAAAATAATAATATTCAGTCTGAACTGAATGTTGATAAGTGCAATAAGAGTGCCTTGTAGAACGATACTGTATCAAAGGTGCATCGTGAATCTTTGTATGAAGATTTACTAAAGCTGTTGTCAATAATCTTTATGGGCTACGTCAATAAAGTTCATGTTGAGAGGGCAAGGGGACAACTATTGTGGTATTTGCAGTAATGGTTCGAAGGGATGTTATTCTCTCAACCCGCCCCCAATGTACAAGCTGTAAAGCATTAATGTTGTTGAGATAGGGCAGGATTACAGACCACTCATCCAGCTTATATTCACCCAATAGGTAGAAAGGAAGTTTGCGATTCCTGCTGATTTAAGAGCAATATAAATATATACTTTTGTAAATTAAGCTTTTATTTATATTCTCTCTAAAAAGATTTATTCAATCAAGGAGTGACTGTGTACATTGTCCAGATTGCCTCTGAATGTGCCCCAGTAATCAAAGCCGGTGGGCTCGGAGATGTCGTCTATGGTCTGAGTAGAGAACTTGAAGTTCGGGGCCATTGCGTTGAACTCATCTTGCCAATGTACGACTGCATGCGCTACGACCATGTTTGGGGTCTGCATGAAGCCTATCGAGACTTGTCAGTGCCTTGGTATGGCGGAGCTGTTCATTGCAACGTCTTTTGTGGTTGGGTTCACGGCCAACTATGCTTCTTTATCCAACCCAACTCTGGCGATAATTTCTTCAATCGGGGGCATTACTACGGGGCGACCGATGACCATATGCGCTTTGCCTTCTTTAGTAAAGCAGCCCTAGAGTTTTTGCTCAGATCCAATAAGCGCCCTGATATTCTCCACTGTCATGATTGGCAGACCGGATTGGTGCCCGTCCTCCTCTATGAGATGTATCAATATCATGGAATGGGTCGCCAGCGCGTGGTTTACACCATCCATAACTTTAAGCATCAAGGCATTGCTGGAGCCAATGTTTTGTGGGCAACGGGGCTTAACCGAGAATCCTACTACTTCCATTACGATCGCCTATTAGACAATTTCAATCCCTTTGCCCTCAACCTGATGAAAGGTGGGATTGTTTACGCCAACTATGTGAATACCGTATCCCCTCATCATGCTTGGGAGGCTCGTTACGAAACGGTGGGTTATGGGTTAGGACATACTCTAGAAATCCATCAGGGTAAATTTGGCGGTATCCTCAACGGCATTGACTACAATGTCTGGAACCCCGAAAAGGATGACTATATTCCTCATCCCTATTCCGTCAATGATTTAAGTGGTAAAGCCCTGAATAAAAAGGCACTCCGGGAGCGATTATTGCTTAGAGATGTCGATCGGCCCTTAATTGCCTTTATTGGCCGATTGGACGAGCAGAAAGGGATGCATTTGGTGCACCATGCCATTTACCATGCCCTGAATAAAAACGCCCAATTTGTTCTCTTGGGCTCTGCTACAGAACCTGGAATTAATTCTTGGTTCTGGCATGAGAAGCATTTCCTTAACTCCAACCCAGATTGCCATCTCGAACTCGGCTTTAACGAAGAACTGGCCCATCTGATTTATGCTGGGGCAGATATGATTGTGGTGCCCAGTAACTATGAACCCTGTGGCTTAACGCAGGTGATTGGCCTCCAGTACGGTACCGTCCCCATTGTCCGTGGGGTGGGTGGTCTAGTGAATACCGTCTTTGATCGCGATTTCGATCCAGAAAAGACGCCTGAGGAACGTAATGGCTATGTCTTTTATCAGACCGATAATCATGCCTTAGAATCAGCCATGAACCGAGCTATGGGCCTATGGACGGATTATCCTAAAGAGTTTCAAAAGCTGGTGATGCAGGGGATGGCCTATGACTATTCCTGGAATTATCCTGGAGAGCAATATCAAGGCGTCTATGAAATGGTTCGTTGTTAAGCACTGATAGCCACAATCACAGTTCCCAAAATTTCAAAAGAATTACATCGAAAAAGTAGATGTTGCAAGTAACAGAACTGCTTAAGGGACTGGAGCTATCGGACATTACCGAAGTAGAAAGATTAGTCAGTCCCACTCCAGATCCACTCTGGGCACTGGCAATGCCAGCAGATAGGTCTTTTGACCGGTGGCACCTGGCGACTCAAAAGGCAAAGCGCTTTGGATATCTTCCCGTAGGAGTGGGTAGCACAGATGATCTCAACTATCTACAAGCTCATCTTGACAATAATAATTCCTGGGATTCATCCGAAAATATTCGTTTGGCAACTCAACTGAATCTAAAGAACTGGTTCTCAGAACGCCATCAAGATCTTGAAGAAGATAATGAGGGCAGTTTTCCTCGGGGAGTCTGGCCTACGAATATTGGACCTAAAAATTCATTTTGGTTTCCTTTTGATCGTCAGGGTAACCACTTAGACCCCTGGTGGATGCTTCTGGTCCCTGCACAAGAGAGTTGGCTCGCTCCTATTTCTCTCGCCTATGGTAATTGGAATGAGTGTCCAGCAGCCTATGTTCATGCCGCTCTGCTTCAATATTGGGGTCAACGTTTTGGGGCATCATTGGCGGGAATAAGCGGTGACACCGTTGAAATGTCCATTGACAACCCTCCTTCCACACAAGAAGAATCCTTATCTTTAGCTTTGGAACATTACCTCTATTGTCCAGATATCGTAGATCAAGGATGTGAAACAATCGAACATTTAGCCGCTCTCTTAATGAACGGTCATGCCTGGAGCTTCTGGTGGGATTAAGTTCAGTGTATCGATTGAAACATTATTATGAGCCTTCCGTATAACTTATCTACCTCCAAACTCTATTGGGTCTAATTTCAAATCAAGATTTCACTTCTAATTTTGAATAACGTTTAGTTGAGAGGCTTAAGACCTTCACACCTCAATTTGTATGTGACGAAGAGTAAGACGTTTTAGGATTAGAAGAAATCGCTTATTGGAACAGTGACGCATAATCGTGACCGATGCCGTTTCGACCACCACCCTGCTTAAAGATCGTGATCGCCTAGAAGCCAGGCTAAAAGAGATCCCGCCCGAGCCAGGCGTGTATTTTATGCGAGATGCCAATGATGACATCTTGTATATTGGCAAGTCCAAAAAACTCAGAAATCGCGTTCGCTCCTATTTTCGACAAATTCAAGACCACCCACCTCGAATTGAGCTGATGGTTCATCAGGTGGCGGATATTGAGTTTATTGTGACGGATACCGAAGCAGAGGCGTTGGCCTTAGAAGCCAATCTGATCAAACAGCATCAGCCTCACTTTAATGTTTTGCTTAAAGACGATAAAAAGTATCCCTATCTATGTGTCACTTGGTCCCAAACTTACCCTCGCATCTTTATTACTCGCAAACGGCGGTTAGGCAAGGCCCAAGATAAATACTACGGCCCCTATGTTGACGTGTGGCAGCTTCGTCAAACCCTGCGGTTGGTCAAGCGCCTGTTTCCCCTACGACAACGACGAAAGCCCCTGTTCAAAGATCGCCCCTGCCTTAATTATGAAATTGGTCGCTGCCCTGGGGTTTGCCAAGCTCTGATTACACCAGAAGCCTATCGCCAGATCCTGCAAAAAGTTGTGATGATTTTCCAGGGCCGTACCAGTGAATTGATTAACACCCTGTCGCTACAAATGGAGCAAGCTGCTGAAGATCTTAATTTTGAACAAGCAGCGCGGCTTCGAGATCAGATTAAAGGCTTACAGGGCTTGGGGGTTGACCAAAAAGTTGCCTTGCCCGATGACACCGTATCGCGAGATGCGATCGCCCTCGCTGCTGACGATCAAATTGCCTGTGTTCAACTCTTCCAGATTCGGTCCGGGCGTTTAGTGGGCCGGTTGGGATTTATGGCGGATGCCCAATCGGGCTCCCTGGGGATGATTCTGCAGCATGTATTAGAAGCCCATTACGGTAGCGCTGAGCCAGTAGAGCTACCCTTGGAAATTTTGGTGCAAACTGAGTTACCGGAAACGGAACTATTAGCCAGCTATCTCAGCCAGCGAAAGGAACGCAAAGTCAGTATTACCTGTCCCCAACGGCAGATCAAAGCTGAACTGATCGAAATGGTCGAACGCAATGCCCAATATGAGTTAGCCCGGACCCAAAAAAGCCGAGATCGCACCCTCAACGCCCTCCAAGACCTAGCCGAACTTTTAGATCTGCCCGAGCTACCGCACCGGATTGAATGCTATGACATCTCTCATATCCAAGGGTCAGATGCCGTAGCTTCTCAAGTGGTCTTTATCGACGGCTTACCTGCTAAGCAACATTATCGACGGTACAAAATTCGAAATCCCAACGTTAAGGCTGGTCACTCAGATGATTTTGCCAGTCTAGCGGAAGTCCTACATCGGCGCTTTCGCCAGTACCATCTATCCCCAGAACAACCTCGACAAGGCACCTCCGACTGGCCTGACCTAGTGGTCATTGATGGGGGTAAAGGGCAATTATCAGCGGTTTTAGAGTCGTTGACGAAAATTGAAGTCGTTGAAGATCTACAGATTATCAGTCTGGCTAAGCAACGGGAAGAGATTTTTCAGCCTGGAGAAAGCCAGCCTTTGCCCACGGATCCTGAACAACCTGGCGTCCAACTCATTCGCCGATTACGGGATGAAGCCCATCGCTTTGCCATCAGTTTTCATCGCAAGAAGCGATTAGAGCGAATGCGGCGCTCGCGGCTAGATGATATCCCAGGGCTTGGCCACCACCGCCAAAAGGAACTACTCGCGGCTTTTCGGTCCATTGACTACATTCGGGAAGCTAGCCCAGAGCAATTAAAAGCCGTCCCGACCATTGGCCCTCAACTTGCTCAGAAAATCTATGATTATTTCCATCCCGCTTAAAAAAGATGACGTTAGTTTATCTTTTAATAAAAACAATAAAGGGTTTTCATGGGATATTTTTCCCGAGAATACTATTGATGCATCTCTCAAATCAGGGAATTGTTTTCGAGTATTTTGCTTTTACAAAAAATCAATTTCCCCATCCGTGAAGTGAAAAAAGTCTTTTTTGTATGATCCCCGATAGTTCAACTCAATAGTTCCCTAAAAGTATTCCCTCTCGGCGATAGTTTTAGCCATCGGGGATCAAATCTAAAAATTCATTAAAAAACACCGTCACCCTTAAGAGGTCGGTGCTATAAAAGAGGGGATCACGGGCTAGAGAACATCAACAAGCTTAGGATTTAAACACATTTATTTAATCTTTTTTTTAGCTTCTGTAACTGGGTCACTCACTTCTCTCTTTAACAAAGGTATTTACTCATGAGTCGTATAGAAAAGATTCGCTGTCCTAACTGTGGAAGCCAGCATGGAGAGCGCCACTATATTGATAATTTGATGCGCACCCAATGTGTAGAATGTGATTATTTAATGATCACTGATGCCAAGACAGGTGAAGTTGTTGAAGCCTATGCACCTGGACTTTATATGCATCAACTCAGTAGCTGCTCATCCTAACAAAGCCTAAGGCAGCTCTACTGATGTTGGCTTAGCGATGTGGGGTAATCCCCAACCCAGTTTCTCCCGCAGGATTTTAAAGAACTCTGGGGATCCAAGCCGAATAAAGCGAGCTGAATAGGGTGACTTAATTACACGTACGCGATCGCCGGGTGCAATATAGCATCCGGCGTTTCCGTCTACTTCCAGGACAAGCTGCTGTTGGTTGGCTGGAACCACCTCTAGAGGCTCGGTATCAGCAAATACCAGCGCTCTGGATGCCAGGGAGTGGGGGCAAATCGGGATTAGCTGCATTACCGGAACGCCGGGGGCAATCACTGGACCTCCAGCAGCCAAAGCATAGGCCGTAGAGCCTGTGGGGGTAGACACCAGCAGGCCATCTGAAGCAATATCAACCACTGCATGCTCGCCGACGGCTATTTCAAAGTGGCACATCCCGGCTAGGGGTTCTTTATGGAGCAACATCTCATTGAGAGATAAGGCTTCCCAGAGCACTTTTCCATCTGTGATCACCTGTACCGTCAGAGTCGCTCGCTCTTCGACGGAAAATTGATCTTGCAGCAACAGATCCAGAACTTCGTCTAATTGATTGACATAGGTTTCCGTTAGGAACCCCATATGCCCCGTGTTTACCGTCAACATTGGCACATTACATGGAGCTAGCTGTCGGCAAGCAGACAGAACAGTGCCATCTCCACCTAAAATGATGGCAAATTTGACATCCTGATCAAAGCCAGTAGGGACCAACTCATCAATCGTCGTGAAGCAAACGGGATGTTCAGGGCGTGAATATCCAAGGATGCCGCCAACCCCTGTCGCCAAGCAGACTTGCCAACCACAAGCATGGAGCTTGTCTTTGAGTTCAGTCGCAATTCGGCAAGCGAACGGCTTGAGTTCGTTATAGATAATGCCAGCTTTCGGCACGCTCAAGGTTCAACCTATCGTTAGGAACTGGGAGTTTTGAAGGGGCTCCGTTTGCGAGATTGTTTCTGGTTCTTCTCGTATTCGAGCTGCTTCAGTTTCTTGAGAATCCGATCAAAATATTCTTGCATATAGGCTTCCAGAGTAGAAATCTCAGATTCATCTACTCCAAATACCTTACAGGTCTCTGTCATCGGGACGGTGATCGGCGCCTGAGACGTAATCACTTCACTAAACGCTAAGCGATCAGCAATGTTCCAGCTCCATTGGAAGAAACGAGCAATTTTTTGCCCACTCCGTAATAAGCCAATCGGCATCCGTGTCACTTTGGCAGGTTGATTGGCAATATTCTCGCAAAGGGCCACAATTTGTTCAGGGGACCAATCTTTGGGGCCCGCTAAATCAAAGGTTTTGTTCTCAGTTTCAGGATGGGAGAGGGCATTCACCGCAAACTTGGCGATATCTTGCGTATCCATGTATGCCGTTGAAGTGGCTTCATTCATCACCCAAACGGACTGGTCCTCAAGGATGGGAATGGCATACTGTCCAATCAGTCCCTGGAAGAAACCGCAGGGGCGCAGAATCGTGTAGTTTAGGCCAGATTCTTTGATAAACAGCTCGGTGCAGTTCTTAATGTCCATCAAGGGCACCTTGGGATAATTCTCTGCGCCCAAAATGGAGAAAAAGACAAATCGCTGGATGCCAGCAGCTTTAGCGGCCTGAATCAGGGCTACCTTACCATCCCAATCCACTTCTCGAATGCCGATGGAATCTGTGGCTCGAACCGTTGCAGCGTCAATAACGGCGGTGTTGCCTTCCATGGCCAATTTGAGGGTTTCTGGATCTCGTAAATCCCCTTTAATCAAGGAAGCACCCCATTCCCTTAGAAACGTGGCGGCGCGAGGTGCGCGCACTAAACAAGTGACCTCATGTCCCTCATCTAAGGCCCGACGGGCAATTTGCCTGCCAAGTGTTCCAGTAGCACCGACAATTAATAGATTCATGAGGTCTTAAATTACAAATCTTAACTTTTGTAATATTTTATCAGAAAGTTGAGGGTTGTATGGGTGAAGTCAAGAGATTTCTCTACTCACTAAGGGGATTTTTCGAGCAGATTTGAGCGGGGATCATATTGCCGCAGGTTTGCGAGTTTCTCATATAACTCCTTTTCGGTGGTGCTCAGATCAGGGGGAGGGACGATTTGAATCTTAACCACTAGATCGCTGGCACTCCCCTTAGCGCTTGGCCATCCCTTTCCTCGAAGCCGTAAGGATTGTCCGGATTTAATACCGGCAGGGATATTCATACTGACTTCCCCGGTCGGGGTTGGAATATCAACCTTGGCGCCTAAGGCCGCTTCATCTGGGGCAATGGGGAGGGTACATAAAATATTTTCCTTGTCAAACTTAAAAAAGGGGTGGGCGTCTAGTTTGACTTTGAGGTAAAGATCCCCTCTGGATTGATTGAGGGGGTTCACTTGTCCTTTCCCTTTAACTCGTATGCGGTTATCAGGTTTGGCACCGGGGGGAATCCGGACGGTGATGGTCTCAGTGCCGCCGATGGTCAGTCGTTTTTCTACGCCTTTGAGGGCTTCTGAAAAGGTCAATTTTAAGTCTGCTTCGGCATCTGCAGAAATACCGGGTGTGTTGAAGCCTGCAAAATCTTGGAACCCGCCAAACCCTGGGGTGCTAGATGCTCCTCCGCGGTAGGAAGTGCTTTGGGATCTGGTCGAGGCGTTTCCCGCTCCAAACCCACCGGAAAATCGCCCTAATAGTTCATTGATAAAGTCGTCAAAACTGCCATATTGCCCAAAATCAAAATCGAAGCCACTCCCTTGTCCACCAGCTTGATTCCAATATTGGCCAAACTGATCATATTTGCGCCGTTTATCTGGATCCGATAGTACCTCGTAGGCTTCGCTGATTTCTTTGAATTTGGCCTCGGCAGTTTTATCCCCCGGATTCATATCTGGGTGGTACTTCCGAGCTAGCTTACGAAAAACCCGCTTTATTTCTGCTTCACTAGAGGACTTACTCACCCCAAGAATTTGGTAGTAGTCTTTGTAATCCGCAGCAGGCATTAGCGTTACTCCTTGGGTCAAGCAAGACAAAAAATACTGGAGACCAACCGATGGGTGTTAAGCCATGGGTTCCCTGGTCAGGTAAGAACGCAGCCTGGGGGTGAGGCTTAGGCTTTGTATTTATTGAGTGATAAAAGCGTCAAAACACCTGAGATAAAAGGGTTGGCGTAACTTTAGCCTAGCAAGTTTGTGGCATTCATAGGTTCGGTTTTTGCTAAAGCAGGGTGAGACATAACCGTACCCTTCTCCTCAGCCTGAATGACTAAGGGTGACTCATCAAGTGAGAGTTAGAGCCCCTCAAGGGTAGAACGATACTATATTAAGCCAGCAAACCAATTCCTAATAACAAACCACTCACAAAATGTAGGCCTACCGCGATAAATTTGCAGTCTTTAACTTGGTCTGGCTGATCGTGATATCGCCACACATGTCGACAGAGATGGATGGCGAGGGGGAGACTGACCCAGCTCAACACAACTCCATTGCTAAATAGGTTGAACCCCATAAAGATCAAAATCAACCCAAAAATCCCCCCGCAAATCCAAGGCAATAATCGAGCGCCCCGGGCGGTGCCGAGACGAGCAATGGGGGACCGTTTCCCTGCTGATAAATCATCCGCGACTTGGTGAAAATGGGAGCAGAATAGAATCAAGCTGGTGGTGAGGCCGATAATGATAGCGGCAGGTAAGGGGCGAATCGACCAGGCTTGGGTTTGACTATAGTAGGCTGCGGAAACGGCAAGGGGACCAAAGGTAACAAAACAAATCAGTTCTCCTAGACCTTGATATCCCAAGCGGAACGGTGGGCCTTGGTAGGTGTAGCCCAGAAAACAACTCAAGAGGATGAGGGCTAATACCGTGACGTCCTGCTGCCACCAAGCGATCGCTACTAATCCTAGACAGCCTAATCCCAGAAAACCGTTGGCTAGCCAAAAGATCAGGGACTGATTGCCCGTTAAGTTAACCAAGGAATGAGCCTTGTTCACGTCAATCCCGGTGTCGGCATCAAAAACATCATTGGTGAGATTAAGCCAGGCAATAATCAGGATGGCGGCGCTGAGGAAAGTCCAGAAGATGGGGGCGTTTAAGTGCTGTTGTTCTGACCATGCGATCGCAGATCCCACCCAAATTGGTATCACAGCCACACTATACATAGGGGGCTTTAGGGCAGCGAACCATAGTTTACGAGTTGGCAGGGTTTGGGTGGTCATAGAAAAATTGCAATGGCCTTCATTAAGTTTAGGGTACAGGATTGGCTCTTTCTAAGCATTTGTGAACAAGGGGGCGGTGAACCACACGGGTTGCCCCTTTCAATGGTTAGATGGAATATTAGGTACGAAGTCTGGCCCGACCTAGTGGTCATGCTATGGCCAGATTGTGTCCTTTACCTTGGAGGTAACCTGCATTCCCGGCGGCCCACCTTGCTATCCTCGAGTTCATGACAGTAACTTCCTCTTCTGCCAATTTATTTCAGGACCGCAGGTCACTCCACGAGTTTCTCGCTTCCTGTCGTACTATCGCCCTTGAGAAGGAACATGCCCAAGTTGTCAGTCTTTCTTTGGAACTCCCCAAGTTAGACCCACTGGCTGCTCTAGATTTACTGCAACAGGCAGACCATCCTTATTTTTACTGGGAAAAACAGTCGCAACGGACTGCGATCGCAGCAACGGAACCATTACTCCATTTACAAATCGACGGAACGCAGAGATTTACCCAGGCTCAACACTTTATCTGTACTTCTTTGGTGGATACCGTTTCTGCGGGTGCCCTCCACCTTCCCTTTGCAGGAGCTCATTTTTTCTGCAGTTTTACCTTCTTTGATCACACCAATCAAGAACAGGCGTTTTTCCCCGCAGCTTCCGTTTTTCTTCCCCGCTGGCAAGTCGCCTGTGTTCAGGACCAAGCAGTACTGGTGGCTAACGCAGTTATTGATACAGACACTGTCTTAGAACCCTTGGCCCGGAACATCTGGGAACGATGGCAGCTATTACAAACGCCTCGCCGCTGTCCTTCACCCCGATCTCAAGCATCCCAATTCTATCCCCAGTTAACGAATGCAGACGCTTTTACAACAGCAGTCGCCGATACCTTAGGACTTATTAAGGCTAACAAACTGCAAAAGCTTGTCTTAGCTCATACCTTAGATGTCAAAACACCTCAACCGCTGGATTTATGCCATGCCTTGGGAACTCTCCGGGAACGCTATCCAGAATGTTATGTCTTTGCCGTTAGTAATGGCCAAGGCCAGAGCTTTATTGGCGCCAGCCCTGAGCGGCTGATTGAATTACATGATCACCACCTGGTGACGGATGCATTGGCCGGATCAGCACCTCGAGGGCTTTCCCATGAAGAGGACCAGGCCTTAGGAAATCAGCTGCTCAGCAGTAAAAAAGATGGCCATGAACATCGCGTTGTCCTAGACTTCATTCGCGATAGCCTCTGGGAACTGGGGATTACCCCCCAAGTGACTTCTCTGCCCCATCTGCTCCAGCTCCCTAATATTCAACATTTACGCACCCTGATCACCGCTGAAGTCCCTCAACATCTGCATCTACTGGAAATTTTGGCAGCCTTACATCCAACCCCTGCTGTAGCAGGAATGTCACGAGAAGTCGCTCAACAGCAAATTCACAAACAAGAAACCTTTGAACGTCATCTCTATGCAGCTCCTTTAGGGTGGATTGATTATCAGGGGAATGGTGAATTTACAGTCGGCATTCGGTCCGCATTGATAAACGGCTCCCAAGCCCGGCTCTATGCTGGAGCAGGGATTGTGGCTGGCTCTGACCCCCAACGAGAACTGGCCGAAATTCAGCTCAAACTCCATACGCTACTCGATGCACTGTTATAGGAAGATAAGCTTGTATCAGAAGCGGCTGCAGTCCTCTGCTTTCAACCCAACAGCCTCTTCAGATCAAATTAACTGTATATGATGCGAGGACGATGACCCTAGATTTTCGCAATGTCAATATGTTGTGGTCATCGATTATTGCAGAAACCCTGAGCCGATTAGGGTTAACAACTGCCATCATTTGTCCAGGGTCTCGCTCAGGCCCTCTAGCCGTCGCCTTTGCCCAGCATCCTGACATTGAAGCCATTCCAGTTTTAGACGAGCGTTCGGCCGCCTTTTTTGGGTTAGGTATTGCTCGTCGTAAGGGTTTACCTGTTGTATTAGTGTGCACCTCCGGGACCGCAGGGGCCAATTTCTACCCAGCCGTCATTGAAGCTGAAGCCAGCGGAGTCCCCTTACTTTTACTCACGGCAGATCGACCACCAGAACTGCGACACTGCCAGGCGGGCCAAGCCATTGATCAAGTCAAGCTCTATGGACATTATCCACGGTGGCAGGTTGAGTTAGCATTACCCAGTACTCATCCAGAGATGCTGGCCTATTTACGCCAAACCTGTGTTTACGCCTGGGAACAATCACAAAGGCCAGTTCCTGGCCCGGTCCATCTCAATATTCCGTTTCGCGATCCGCTCGCACCTATCTCCGACTTAGAAACGGAGAGCCTAGCTGCGACGTTCGATATCGATCAATTCTTTGCTGCTGTTCACCCCTTACCCTCGGTCCAGATCTCCCTCGACCTTCAGACCACCAACGTCTATTTGGATCAGTGGATGAGTTGCGATCGTGGACTCATTATTGCAGGACCTGCACAACCCGATACCCCAGAGCACTATTGTTTAGCCATCGCTCAACTCGCCCACATATTGGGTTGGCCGGTACTTGCAGAAGGGCTTTCTCCCCTGCGCAATTGGGCAGATCGAAATTCTTATCTGATTTCAACCTACGACCTGATATTGCGAAACCCGACTATTGCCAGTCAGTTACAGCCTCAGCAGGTCATTAGCATCGGAGCGTTGCCAACCAGTAAAGTCTTGAGAGTGTGGCTGACCCAGAGTCGTGCTCAAACTTGGGTGGTAGACGTCTCTGATCACAATATGGATCCATTGCATGGTCTCTCTATTCCAGTACGCATCTCCGTGGAAGGATTGATCACATCTATCCCTGCAGCTAAGAAGGAACACTGTCAGCCGCTTACAGCGTATGCAAAGTCATGGTTAAATGCCAATCATTCAGTGCGAACCCTGATCAATCGGGCAATGCAAAAACAGTCAGAACTTATCGAAAGCAAAATCGCCTGGTTACTTTCTCAAATCCTGCCGCCTCGCACCCCATTATTTATTGCTAATAGCATGCCGGTACGCGATATCGAATATTTTTGGCAGCCAGGAACCCTGCATATTCAGCCTTACTTCAATCGAGGGGCAAACGGCATTGATGGCACCCTCTCTACGGCCTTGGGGATGTCCCATCGTCAACAAAGTAGCGTCCTGTTGACGGGGGACTTAGCGTTACTTCATGACACCAACGGATTTTTGTTGCAGGATTATTGGCAAGGCCATTTGACAATTATTGTTGTTAACAATGGAGGAGGCGGCATTTTTCAAATGCTGCCGATCTCAGCCTTTGACCCCCCATTTGAGCGGTTTTTCCGCACCCCACAACAGGTTCAGCTGAAACATTTGGCAGCAACCTATCAGGCCAAGTGGACACTTATTCAGTCCTGGGCACACTTGCAACAAGCCTTAAACCCTTTACCAGAAAGCGGTTTACATATATTGGAAATCTCTTGCGATTGCCAGAATGATACCCAATGGAGGAGAATATTTTTTAAGGAATGCGTGAAAAGTCTCTAAATGCTAGGAATTTCTCTAAAAGTTCCATCATTTTGGCTTATAACTTTCACTAGATGCTGTCCATCTCTTATGAACTATTTTTTAGCTTATAAGATGAAAGACATTCAAAATTAGCTAGTTATTTAGCCTCTAAAGCTTAATGAGGTCATTACTTCAATAGACTAACGCTAACAGGGGGAAGTTGGGGGATTGAGTCACATCAACAATCCAAAAGAGTCCTAATTCGAAACAGAGAATTCTCCCTGCCAGAAATATGGATTAATTGGGGAACACTAGGTCAGTATGGATGAGCTACAGGCAATAGATTCTCAGAAGGACATTCTCTAAGTTGAATGTAATATTCAACTTAAAGTGTGATTTCATCCAAGATCTTTTGGTTGTCAATGATCTTGTTGCAGAACCACTAAAATGCAGACTTTAGAACAAACTCAGCAATTTTCTTTTCAGTCCCAAGAACTTCCAACTAAATTACTGGACCCCTCATTGATGAACGGTGATGGACATTGGAAGATACAGTTCTCTCGCTTGGCGAACCGAAAAGAGAATACCTTTGGTTACCTGGGTATTACAGATGTGGGGACCATCAGCTACTCCGGCTATCGTCCTTGGACTAATCATGAGCTTCTACAAGCCGCCAAGCGCTATATTTTACAGACCCGCCAGGAATCCCTTAAGCCTCATGTTGCCCGTTGGCAGGCTGCTCTCAAGGACCAAACGATCACTGCAAAAGCCATTTACGAGCATATGCTGCAGCTGGGGATTATGCCTGAACAGGTTCAGCAAGCCTTGAGATTGAAGATGCTCAATGACTTTGATGCATTTCTAACCCTCGGAGGGGGAGAAGCGTCTTTCATCCCCAGTGCGCAACTGCGGGATATCATTCCAGTCCCAGGCATCCCCATCGCTGAACTATTAGACGAATCTCAGAAACGACTCGTCTTATGGCAACAGCTGCGACCGATTATCCCTTCGATGAATATGTTGCCGGTGCTAGATCCTCAGGTTCTTGACGCGGCTAATTTACCGCAATCCCAGCGACAGTGGATCGAAAAGATTGTTCAGCACCAGCGTCCTTTGAGCAAGATTGCGATTGGCCTAGCGAAAGATCCTTTGGAAGTTGCGCGTCTCTTTGCAAAATGGGTGCGGGCAGAATTGCTGCATTTAGAGCCTCTGCAACAGACTCAATCGACTAAAGTCATGATTATCGATGACTCCCCTCTAGTCCTTAAGCAATTTCACAGTCTGGTGGGAGCGCTGGGGTATCAGGTGGAAGTCTGTCAGCAAGCTGAAACTGCCTTAGAACAAATTGATCAAGTAAAACCTGGCATCGTTTTTATTGATATTAATATGCCAGGGATTACGGGTTTTGAATTGGTAAAGAAAATTCGGCAACAGCCAAATTTAGCGGCCATTCCCCTGGTGATCTTAACGGGAGAACAAAAGCTATCCAATAAATGGCGGGCCCAATGGAGCGGTTGCGAGTTCCTAACCAAACCCCTCGCAGCAACTGAGATCAATCAATTTCAACTACAGTTGCAAGAATTGATCCACACATTAGTTTTTGGTCCATCTATGATTTCAGGTGCTTAGAAATACGCTGCCTCACACAGCAATTTGTTGATAAAGCAAGTTTTTTGGAGTTTGAAAAATGCGTTTACTAGTCATTGATGACAGTGCAGTCGATCGATTGGCCTTAGTCTCGATGTTGCAAAATCTAGGCCATGACGTTGATGAATGCGAAGGAACAGAGAATGCCCTCAGACAGATTGAGTCAGGTAACTACAATCTAGTTTTTCTAGATGTCGTTATGCCTGGGCAAGATGGGTATAAATTTTTACGATCGCTTCGGTTAAACCCGACTACTGCTGACCAGTACGTGGTTTTCTGTTCCAGCAAGACTACACCACTAGAAGTGAACTATGGCATTAAACGCGCTGGGGCCAATGACTATCTCACCAAGCCTGTTACCAATGAAACCGTCGAAGAAATCTTACAGCGTGTTAACGCTTAATGGAGGTGTAAATGTCAGCTACTGCGACCACTGAATCGATCGTCTCTTCTTCAGCCTCCATTAAAGAGAGGTATATCCTCACTCAGGTTGGGGCATGGGTTTTGATTTTCCCGGCCCGTTGGGTTGCTGAGATTTTTAGGATTCAAAGATCCCAAATCCTAGATCTGCCGTTTTATCAATCACCATTGAGCGGCGTGACCCATCACAACAGTCAAATTATTCCTTTAGCATCAGCCCATCAGGTGCTGCAGACGCAAGAAAACACCTTGCGCGAAACAGTGACCGTGTTGCAGCTCAACCGCAAGGCAGAAAGGTTGACTAATATGGGCATTATTGTTGATAGGACCTTAGGCAGCGCCAGTAAGGAACAACTCTCCCCATCTGTGCTCACGTCCCAGGCACTCTACCCCCAAGGTACGGATTCTCAGGTCTTATTTCAGCCTGATTGGTTTCCCCCAGACTTATGGCATCCACAAGGATAGGGTATGCAGCATAGCCCCCGATTTTCTCCAATCCCTTCTACATCCTAAAGACAGCTTGTGATGTCTTATTGATGGCCTTTTACTTACTGTAAACAGCTTGCGCTTATGAATTCTGATCAACTTCAGTCCGGCACATTGGATCAAGTCTTACCGATCGATTCTTCTCCTTCTCTTATACACCACGTTCAACAGTTTGTCAGAAAAAACTTGGTGGCAACTCTCTCAGCAACGATTGCCACGAGTCTAATTGTTACTGCAGGCTGTGGGGTCAGTATCTGGAACAGTTCCCGCAATCTAGAACAGATAGTTGAGCGCGAACTTAAGCTGCAAAAAAATACTGGGGAAATTGCCCTTTACGATGAAGTGCTAACCATGTCTGCACGAATGGCTGCTAGCACCGGCGATTTGAAATGGCTACAACGGTATGAGCGATATGTTCCTTTATTGGACAAAGCGATTGCCCAAACCCTTGGCAATGTTCCCGAGGAAATCAGGATTGAAGCGAGTAAGACGGATAAAGCCAATAAAAGACTAATCGAGCTGGAAGAACAGGCGTTTGGCTTGGTTAAAGCAAACAAGGCTGAAGAAGCTCAAACGATCTTGGAGGGGGATGAATACGGGCTGCTTAAGGCTCAATATTCGGAAGGCAATCGACAGGTTACTCAGCTCATTGAGTACTTTATCGACGAGCAGCTTGAGGCGTATCAAAGCCAGCTCCAAGCATCTATTGGCTTTGCGGGTTTAGTGGCTTTACCCATCCTATTAGCCAGTTGGATTTTGGTCTTAACTGCCGTCCGCGACTATGTCCGCGACAGACAAGAATTCCAGGATAAGGTGAATCAATCCCAGCTAGAACAATTGGTTTTGAATAGTCAACTTCAGGAAGAAATTGAGTCTCGGAAACAACAAGAAGAAGAGGCTCGCCAAGATAATGACCAGCTGCAGGGAGATATTCTTGAGCTGCTGGATGTGGTTGCCAATATTGAGGAAGGAGATTTTACAACCCAAGCAACGGTGAATGATCGAGCCACGGGTTTAATTGCAGATACGCTCAATCGCTTAATTGAAGAATTGGGCAATATTCTCAAACAAGTATCAGCAACGTCGCGTCAAGTTTCGGCGAGCAGTACCCGCCAAAAAGATATTACAGAGGTTGTAGCTCGAAACACCGATCAGCAATCACAAGAAGTTATGCAGGTTTTGGGCTTGATCAATAACGTCCGCTCTTTTGCAACCAACGCAGCCCAGCAACTTGCAACGACCAACCAATCCTTGGTGACCCTCAATACGGCTGTGGCCCAGGGTCAAGTTGAGATCGGTTCGTTGAGAGAAGAAATCGAAGTGCTGCAACAGGGTAGCGATCGCATCGTGCAGCAGATGAAAACTCTAGGAGAATTCGTGGGTTTGACAGATCAGTTTGTGCAGGACCAGGGGGACATTGCTGAACAAACACAGATGTTGGCGTTGAATGCAGCGTTGGTAGCAGCAAGAGCCTCCGAACAATCCGATCCGAAAAAGTTTGCCCAGGTGGCGCAAGAATTTGAATCGATTGCTAACCAGGTGAGTCAATTGGCTCAACAAACCAACGACGGTCTCGGTTCTCTAGAACAACGGAGCGCTCAGATTCACCGGGTTGTGACCGATGTAGACGCCGATGTGCAACGACTAGGCGGCGTGGTGGATGACTTTACCCAAGGGGTTCGACATACCCAATCCGTGTTCCAAAAGGTACAAGATGTGACCGGACAAGCGGTGGCATCTGGTGAGACCGTAGCCAAGACCAGTGAAGACATTGTTCAAACCTCAGAGCAAACGGCCATGACGATGGAGGCCATTGCCCAACTCTCGGCCCAAATTGCAGGTCAGTCGGACGATGCGCAACAGTTAGCAGACACCATGAATCAGCTTTCTGATGACTTGTTAGGGAAAGTCAAAGTCTTCACTTTGCCCGAAGAAGATTTCACCCTACTCCAAACGGCTCCCTCTGAACAACTCGAGAAATTGAATGCTGATTCACAATCCGAAGGATCCTTGTCTGCTGAGCCATCCGACGAGTTAATTCCTGCCGAAGAATCCGAGGAACTCACGCCTGCTGCGGAATCCGAAGAATCCACGCTTGCGAAACACTCTGAAGACTCTGCTTCTGCTGAAGAATCTGAGGAATCCGCATCATCTGAGTCAGCACTTGCTGTCTAGATTCACATCATTCATTCCCAATTATTTGGTCCACTGACACTAGGTACACATGATGACTACTGGCCCATCCCTCTCTCCCCTATCTGAAGATGCTCCTATCGAGCAGGTTGAATCTTCAGCCGTTTCCATAGAGGAAAATGAACAGGGCTCTTGGCTTCAGCGCGTCCAACAACGTTTGCAGAATCACTTAGTCGGCACGATCTCAGCTTCCGTTTTAGTGAGTTTGGCCCTCACAGGCACCTCTGCTTGGAATATCTGGCAGATCAAACAGGGACTAGAAATAACGATTGCCAAAGAATTCCAGCTACAGGAATTGAGTGGTTCTATTGTGCATCTAGACGAAGTGCTGACCATGTCGGCCCGGATGGGAGCCAGTACAGGTAATACGCGCTGGGAAGATCGATACAACGAATATGTGCCCAAGCTCGATGCTGCCATTGGTAGCCTTTTGGACCAGGTGCCCGTTGACGAACAATCTAATCCTGAGCAAACTGATGAGGCGAACCAAAAACTTGTAGCCTTCGAGACACAAGCCTTTGAGTTAGTGCGGCAAGAGAAAGCACCTGAAGCATTGAAGTTACTGCTGGGGCCTAAGTATGAAGCTCAGAAGAAAATCTACAATGATGGGATTCAGGGGACTCTACAAACGGTAAAGGACAATGTTCAAACCCAGTTGAGCAGTTATCAGCAGCGGTTGAATTGGTCATTTACCTTTGCCCTCGTGAGTTTGGCCGTGTCAGCCCTAACTTGGTACATCGTCTTTCTAGCGGTTCAGGGGTATATCCGAGACCGGAAACAGTCCCAAGTTGCCTTGGAATCCTCTCAATCCGATTTACAGTCCCTCAATCAACAACTAGAAGTCCAGCTCAAACAGCAGTCTGCTCAAGAACAGAAAATTATTGCAGAGAGCGAGCTATTCCAAGAAGATGTGGGCCATATCTTGGATGTGGTCTCTGCCATTGAATATGGGGATTTGACCATTGAAGCTCAGGTCAATGACCGAGCAACGGGTTTGATCTCAGATACCCTCAATCGCCTGATTGAATCCTTGCACCGAATTATGTCTGTGGTCTCGACCACCGCCAGCGAAATTGCGAATAACACCGAGCAGCTAGAGACCTTGGCGGTTGAGACCAATGAGCGGGCCGCCAGCCAAACCCAATCGGTTACAGATGTGCGATCGCTGATGGAAAACGTCAACACCCTGACCACCAACTCTCGGGAGCAGGCCACCACTACCAAAAATGCTTTGGAGCTAGCTAAATCGGCTGTTGAAACTGGTCAGCAAGAAATGAACGCCATGGTCCAGGGTATCTCCACCTTGGAAGAAGGCACCGAGCAAATCGTCAAACGAACCCAGCTTCTGAATGAATTTGTGGATTTGGCCGCTCAATTCTCGAAAGACCAAAAGCGCGTGGCTTCTCTGACTCGCGTCTTGGCCCTCAACGCTTCCATGTTGTCCACTCGGGCCTTAAAAGAAAAAGATCCGACCCAATTTGCCAGTATTGCTAAAGAATTTGAGACCCTCTCTCGCCAAGTTAATGATTTAGCTGCTGAAACGAACCAGACCTTAGCTCAGCTGCAGCAACGAACAGATCAGATTCAGACCGTAACATCGGGTCTGACCCAAGATGTCAGCGACATCAACCAGTTGGTGAACAAGTTCACGGATGAGGTGGGTAAATCACGACAAGCCTTTACCAATATGCAGGCCGCTACAGACCAAGTGGCATTGGCTGGTCAGCAGGTCCGTCAAGCCAACGATGACATCTTTGAGGCGGTGCAAAGTACCCTGATCGCTACTCAAACCATTGCTCGCGAAGCGGAAGATACTGCTTCCCAAGCCAACATTACCCAGGAGCAGGCGGCTGCCATGGGTGAGTTGGCCCATAACCTTGCCAATATGGTGGAATTCTTCCAATTGCGGACGATGAGCGAAGACAACCTGTCTCCGCTTATGGCTGATCCTGAACTGAAATCAGCCAATATTCCCCTAGCGGTTGCCGCTGAGTCTTAACAGGAGCATTGGATTTACCGAGCCACTGCCGCAGAAAACGTATCTTTTTCGTCCTACTGAGATGACTGACTCCGACTTCGCCTATTCGTCCCCCAGCAATCCTGCGATCAACGATCCTGAAGCTGAACTGCAGAAAGAACTGCAGGCCATGTTCGAGATTGATAGTCAAGAGCATCTGCGGACCTATTTTCAGCTGTCTCAAAACCTCAATCCCAGCTCTTGGGTGGCAGATATCCAGAATATCTACCGGGCTATTCATACTATTAAGGGAAGTGCGGTTACAGTGGGGGCCGATGCGGTTCTCCATGCCGCCATGGTCTTAGAAGATCTTTTATCCGATTTGCGTTATCTAGAAGAAGCGCCTCCCCTAGAAGATGGGGCTTTACATCGCATGCTTCTAGAAGCAGGGGAACTGCTGGGTAGCTGTTTGCAACTCTCAGGCCCTGAAGCCCAATCTGCAGTCACGCCCACGGTCAACCGCATCAAAACCCTGCATGAGCAGATTCAGCTGAACTATCTGCCTAACTGGGATGAGCTGACCCAAGTCCATCAGGAATTTGCGGAACAAGGCTTCGATCTGGTCATTCTAGAACTAGAAATGGCCGTCAACCAACTGGACACTCCCCAGGTGCCCTCGTCAACCCTGGCTAAGGCGCAACAAATGTTGGGCCAGCTGCAACAAATTGGTGAGGACCTCCAGCTCGCCGAGGATTGGTCCAAGCTGTTGGGTGGTGCGTCTCAGCTTCAGCAGTTTCCATTGGCGGATGTATGGCAGCCGCAATGGCCGATATACTTTGATTTACTCAAGCATTGTGCCAAGCAAAGCGGTCAGTTAACCCCTGAACAACAAGAGCAGTTTGACTCACTGGTCACCGCACTGCCAGAAGAACCCGTTGTATTACCCTCTCCCGTTCAGGAACCTGAAGCAGTCTCTCCCCTCGCCGACGACAGCTTTGACGACTTCGATGTAGACATCGACCTGGATGCGGATATCGACCTCGATGCAGACATCGATCTCAGTTTCGATGAAATAGACTTCGATCTGGCCGCAATGGCTCCTGCTAAACCTGCCCTCTCCAGTGCCATTGCTGCAGATCAACCCGAGTCTGCCAATCTGGATAACGAGGCCGATCTGGATGACATGGCTGATTTGTCCGATGAATTCCTGGCTGAAGCCGATAGCATGGACTTCGATGATCTCATCGATCAAGATTTAGGCATTGGCGATCTACCAGACCTGCTCACTGATATCGCGGAGTCTGCTGGGTCATCCCCCCAGCCTGGTCTATTCCCCCATTCCCAACCCAGTTCCAAGCCGTCTGCAACCCCAGTCCCCGGCTCTTCAAAGCGGGAAATTAAAATCCCGGTTCCCTTAAGCCGACTCAATCAATCTTCTCAACAAGTGGTTGAGACCCTGCTGACTGCTCGATCCGCCTTTAATGAGTCTTCGACCCTGCAGTCCCAACTCACTCAACTGACGGCCCTCACGCAAGAGAGTGCTGAATATATTTCTAGACTCCGACAGCTCCAGGATGACTATGCTTTGTTGCGCGATATCAGTGACGTGCAGGATTCGGACAGTGGCGTCTCAATGGAACGCTACCGTCAGGGTTACACCACCATCAATCGTCTTTTAGAA
The DNA here is from genome assembly GCF_000018105.1 of Acaryochloris marina MBIC11017. Classification (GTDB taxonomy): domain Bacteria; phylum Cyanobacteriota; class Cyanobacteriia; order Thermosynechococcales; family Thermosynechococcaceae; genus Acaryochloris; species Acaryochloris marina. The sequence goes on along the minus strand of NC_009925.1, from coordinate 1,076,447 downwards.
AATATTTTACGGATGGCTGAGCTAGGGGCAGAACTAGAAGGCACCACCCAGCACACCGTCAACAATTTAGGCCAGCTCAGTCGCAATATCACCCAGCTCAAAGATGGTATTGAAACCAGTCGCCTGGTTCCCTTTAGCAATATTACCCTGCGAGCCCGAGCCATTCTTCGGGATTTGACCAATCGCTATGACAAACCTGCACAATTAGAAATAGAAGGTGAGCAAGTTGAACTGGATGCAGGTGTTATCCAACAATTGGAACCGGCCTTACTCCATCTCTTGAGAAATGCCTACGATCATGGCATTGAGACGATGGATGAGCGCTTGGAACGAGGGAAGCCGGTGCAGGCCACCATTCAACTGGCTTTAGAACGGCGAGGTAATTTATATCGACTATTGCTACAAGACGATGGCAAAGGGATTGATGCCCAAAAAGTCAGTCAGATTGCCCAAGAGCGAGGTTTTCCCCTCACTCAAACCAATACGCCAGCGGATCTGATCGCCGTTCTCTGCCAGCCAGGATTTAGCTCCCGTAGCTCCGTGAGTGAAGTCTCCGGTCGAGGGGTCGGCATGGATGTGGTCGCCAACCAAATTACCAATATTGGGGGTCGGTTACTGCTCGACACCCGGTTGGGACAAGGCACCATCTTTATCATTGAAATTCCAGCACCGCAGCTATTGGTTCCTTGTGTCCTGCTCAAAGTAGGAGAACGAAAGGTGGCGGTTCCCACCGATGATATTCGAGAAACGGTCCTGGCTAGCACCAATCAACTACAGCCGCCAGCAGACAGTGACCTCACCTGGCAGCTCTCTTTTCAGGACAGCTCTGGCTCAGGCTATGGGCTGGCAGCCTTTTGGCATGAATTCACCCAAGTGTCCGATACGGCTATTTGTGTCCGTATATCCTTGCCAGATGGCAATGATGTTTGGTTGATTGCGGATGATTTGTTGGGACAGGAAGAACTACTGATTCAGCCTCTGCCCCATCCCCTCGTGAGTCCGCCCGCCTTAATGGGCGTCAGTTTACAAGCGGATGGTCAGTTACTGAGTGTCTTAGATCCCCTGGAACTGGCTCAGTCTTTGGCGAAGCAACAACCCCAAACCCACAAAGCTCCGGAAGAGCCCAAAGCCCCCATATCTGAAGGTGTACAAACGATTTTGGTGGTGGATGATGCTGCCCTGATGCGTCGGCGATTGGAAAGCAGTCTGAATACCTACGGTTTTGCCACCTTTACCTGTAGCGATGGTCAAGAAGCCTGGCAATGGCTGCAAGCGAATGGTGCTCCCGATATGATGATTACCGATGTGGAAATGCCCAATATGGATGGGTTCACGCTGATTGACCGCTGTCGGCAGTCCAATATGGAAATGCCGATCCTAGTGGTATCTTCCCGGCTTTCTGAAGAGTGGGGTAAAGAAGCGGAACGTTTGGGTGCCAACGACTATTTGAATAAAGGGTTTTCAACGCCAGAGCTGATTAACTGCGTTAAAACCCACCTTAACAAGCAGCCAGCCGAATGTTGACCAACAGGTCATGGAGATCAGCCCCAGCAGAGGGACTGTCTGGGAGAATACTAGACTGACTGGCGTTTTCTAGCTTTTGTAAGAGACGGCGATACTCTCCTTCAAAGAACACCTGATCCCCCTCTTTAATGACTGCTCGTTCTGGGCCGGATGTTTTTTGGGCGATTAAATCGGGGATGTAGGTTAATTGAAACTTTTCGTTCAAGTGTCTGAGATTAGCCTCAATTTCGCCCGTCTGCATCAAGTGAATTCCCGTAAGCAAGACTCGAAAGACATACAGCAATGGTTTGACCCGAGCTGGAGATTCTTTGGTGAAGAGCCGCCATTGGGTCTGGGCAAATCCTAAGTAGTGATGACTATGATGCCGAGTGATGCATCGAGTTGCTATCTCTTTTAAGGCATCATGTTCAGGAGACGTTGCCACCATCAGCGGTGAGTAGAGCTGCTCTAGCACATAGCCATTACGCTTCAGCAGCAACCCCATAAATTTTTTGACATCATGGGTCACCAGATCCAGCTCAATGCCCTCCTGTTCGGTAGAAATTTCCCGAGTTTCGGATCCCGTCTGCAGACCAATGACTTCTTTCAAAGGCAGAATATGAACGCCTCGCAAGTCATAGTCTGAATCAGCAGAGGGAAAGCCATACAAGTGGGCACCACTAATGGTGGCAAATAGCAGGGGATAGGGTTCTTTGCTTAGAATTCTCTGAAATGGTGTGGGCAGCTCAAATCTCATTCGTTTGGTACATCTAATGATTCGAATCGTATCAGTCAAGGCTAAGAATAACTGCAACAAAAATATATCAAGTGTTCTCGAACAAATCCAACAGGAAATTATTCCGAAATTATACTGAGGTTAATCATTAAATTGGTTTTTATTCTAGTAAAAGATAAATATTTTTATTCTGAAATTCAATCTAGAGAAAAATATTTTTCCTACATCTCTATCGTATTCAAAAAACGGATGCAAGAAAACATAGGACAAAGTGATCAAATTGCCCTAAGCAATAATTCAGTCTTTAACAAGCATAAAAACTCTTTTATTTCTCAATTCTTACAGTTTTCGAGTAGTGTCTCTGCCGTTGCCGGAGGAGTCATCCTCTCTTCAAATACCCCAGTAAGCAAATATGGTTTTATCCTTTTGGCACTGAGTTCAAGTCAAATCTTTATCTCTAGCTCGATGACTGGCAATAAGGGATTAATGATGTATTCTGCATCGCTCTTTGTTTTTGTAGACTGTCTCGGAATTTATCGATGGTTGCTGCACTAAATCTGATGGAGGAAAAAGTAACGTCTAAAAATACTTTTTCAAAAAAACACAAACAGGCATTTAAGTCAGACATATGCGCTTTGACCGCCGATTCTGATATTGGCTGGATGAAGCTTGGAGACGCCTATCAACAATTCGTTAAAGATCAACAGGCTGATATTCCTCTCTCAATTTGGCTTATCGAAAATCCAAACAGCCCTATCGCTCTACCAGGAAGTGTCGATCTGAAAGGACATGACTACATACATCTCCTGCTTAATCGAGGTATGTCGCTATTCGACGAGGCTTTTGTGATTGGCTATACCATGGGAAATTGTGTAAAGGTAGGCAGTCACCATATCTACGCATATAAGCTTTTTTCTAAACTGTTCTTCCCCCAGCCGTATCAGTTTAATGCGCTGCATCGAAGAGCCTTTGATTTTGGTTTTATGTATGGGAGAAAAGTTAGATTTAAAAATATCCATAAAGTCCATTTCGAAGACTATAGTGATCAATCTATTCACGATTTACGCATCCATTTCGGCATAAATCTTCAGGAAATCAACTGTTTATGGAATGCTGAGCAAATTTTATTAGAACCGCCCCCTGCCTGTGTAGCGATTTAGGTAGGCCAATTATTCCCCAATGACTTTATCTAAAATACTCTCTCATTGCCAGGATATTTAAATAAATGAGAGACAAGTGAGTTCCCGTTGATAGATAGCCCTATCAATCTTTTATCGCTGTATAAATTCCCAGATCTCTGGTCATTAACGAACATATGAGTCACTCTAATTCTTTCTCCTTTAGAAAACAGGAATTTGTTACCCAAATTTTGGCAGCTATTCAATCCTCTCAAAATGGATATTGGCAATTTAATTTTTCCAACTCAAGTCAGATTCACAATCAGGCAGCTTACCTCGGTGTAAATCATGCCGGTACTTTATGTTATGCAGGCAGTCATCGACTGAGTGGAGAGTCATTTCTTAGAACGGTCAAACGGTTTAATTATTCAGCTCGTCAAGAAAAATATAAGCCTTATTTTTCAGAATGGGCGACCAAGCTTGAGCAGGGAAATAGTTCCATTTGCACAGTTATGACTGACATGCTCTTGAAGCGAGTGATTACGCCTAAGGAATTAAGGCAAGCACTCAAACATAAAATTCTGATTCACTTTGATACATTCTTAAATGCTGGTCAGGGGGCAGCCCATTTTCTGCCAGATGAGCAGCTCAGTTCCATTGATCCGCTATTAGGATTCTCTGGTCATGAAATCCTTAGTGAAGGATTACTCCGCCAAAAAAAATGGGAACAACTCAAGTCATTCATTCTTTCAATGGACGGCATTCCCGTTGTTAATCAAAAAAAAGTCAGTGAGACAGAATTATCTCCTTTAGAGAAAAAATGGTTTGACCGAATATCCAAACATCACAAATCGCTGGAGGAAATTTCGGTTGCCCTTGGTAAAGACCCCTTGGAAATCGCCTCCATCTTTTCCCAATGGGTGCAACGTGATCTGGTTGAGATAGAACGACCAATGCAATCAGATTGTGCACCTATCATGATTATTGATGATTCCCCCATACTGATTAAGCAATTCGAGCATCTAGTTAAAGTGTTAGGGCATCAGGTTATCGCTTGCCAAGAGTCTGAGCGAGCTGTCGATAAAATTCAGCAAGTCAAGCCATCGATGATATTTATTGATATCAATATGCCTGGCATTACCGGATTTGAATTGGTCAAACGGATTCGTCAGCAAAACAGAATTTCTACTATCCCACTCGTCATTTTGACTGGAGAGCAGAAGCTATCTAACAAGTGGCGGGCTCAGTGGAGTGGGTGCGAGTTTTTGACGAAGCCCTTGGGGATAGCTGAGATCAAATCCTTCCAGTCCCAGCTAAAAGATTTGATTCAGCAGTTTGTGGAAGGGCAACAGCTCCTAGCCGCCTAGTTAATAGGTACGTCTTATCAATCTAGTGAGGGTAGATTCCCCGCTGCTTGCAGCGAAGAAATGGGATTGTAATCCAAATCTACGGTTTGGGAGCAAATCGTATTCCATACCCCGTCTGCTTGCAGCGGGGCAGTTGATTCTGTCATTTTGGTGCTGAACCAGCACCTCAAGCATCGCACTGGAATAACTTCGCCTCAGCTTGGCAAAAGAGTTGGGGCGGCGCATCGGCAAAGTATTTAAACAGGGCTGGACAGAGCCACCCTTCCATTTCCTCCGCCGACCAGCGATACCAATGACCTCCAAATTCTTGCCGCAGCCAGTCTAGCTGAGCTTGATACCCCGGAAAAGGAGTTTGAGCAAAGATCAGCTTGAATCCTTGCTCAGCTTTAGGAATATCGACCACCAACCGATCGATCATTTGGGGAATACCACTAACAAAGGGTTCCTGCACTAATCCCGCTTGCGGATCGTCAAATACCCACATCTCTTCATATCGATAAGGGGCAATTACCATAATTGAATTTGCCATTGCTAGCTCTCCTTGTCTTACACCATGCTTCGTCGCGCTTCGATCAAAAAAGCATTGGCTTGTTCATAGTTAGGCCGTTCTGGTAGCTGGGTGTGAGCAAAAGCCTGCTCGAACTCCCGATGGAGCTGCAGCCGCCACTGATCCACCTGGGGCCAAGTCCAGTCCTCGTATTTTATCCCTAGCAGACGTTCACGATAGTCGCTCATATCGACGGGGACAAACCCTTCCTTGAGGACGGTAATCCCAGACAAGAGCAGCCGAATTAGATGCATAGCATGCTTCCAGCGGATATGGCCTTTGGACCGTAAATCCTGCTCCATTTTTTTGAACTGGGAGAGGGCATAGCCGTTGTAGGTTTGATAGACCAACCGGGATAAAAACATAGTGCGATGGTTCAGCAGCGTTTGTGCCAGGGGCGTTGCCGTTTCAATTAGGGGGGAATAGAGACATTCCAGAACATTGGGATTGGCTTTTAGGGCCAACAAGATAAACTTCTGCAATTCCCAATAGCATTCTTGAGCGGGTTTATCCTCAATCTGCTCGGGAATTCCGTACAGAGACCAATGCAAGGGGGCTGGGGGGAGATAGATACCTCTGCGATCGCAATCGGAATACTCGTCATCTAAACCATAAGCTCGTGAACCGACCACACAGCGATAAATCACATAATCTTGCAGGTTGTAGTCTGCCAAAAAGTCGGGAAACCCTTGAGTCTGATACTGTTTACGCAGGCTAAACTGATGCCGCTGTAAATATAAACAGCGGCCATCGGCCAATTCAATTTCATAGGAATGGGAATTATCCGTGGGGGCTTTGACAATCTTGCCAACAGCTCCTGCGAGACAGACACCTGACTCAGTATTAACATCGACCCGGCTGACCACTTGGGTACCCACCGGCACAATCAAATGGGGTTGCATGGTCTTGTGAAACTAAACGGTATGGCTACCCATCATCTACGAAAATGAGCAGAGCTTAATCGTAGTATGTGTAATACAAAACGGCCAGTCCTTTAGGTATTCAACATTCCATTAAAGCTTTAGGTCGTATATTCAGCATTGATTTTGACGTAGTCATAGCTCAAATCACAGCCCCAAGCTTTGCCCATCCCAGCTCCATCACCGACGCTAACCTGAATCATCACCGGATCTTGATGGAGATATTGGCTAGCCGCCTCTCGATCAAACGCTTGGGGAGTGCCATGATGCATCAGGACGAAATCCCCCAACTGAATATGGAGCTGGGTCGCATCAAAATCTACCCCTGCCCGACCTGCCGCCATCGCGATTCGGCCCCAATTGGGGTCACGGCCAAACACCGCCGATTTCACTAACATCGACCCGGCAATGGTTTTGGCAATCTTTTGGGCGCTCGCTTCATCAGTTGCCCCCTGGACTTGCACTTCAATTAGACAAGTCGCCCCTTCTCCATCTCGGGCAATTTTTTGTGCCAACTGCTTACAAACTTCCGTCACCAGAGCTTCCACTTGCTCGGCTTCAGGGCTGGGACCCTGAATGGCTGGAGCGGCAGATTGGCCATTCGCTAGGGCTAACAGCATATCGTTGGTACTGGTATCTCCATCCACCGTGACTTGATTAAAACTGCGATCTGCAGCTCGCCCAATCATTAGCTGCCATAACGTCGGTTCCACCTGAGCATCACAGGTGACAAACACTAACAAGGTCGCCATGTCAGGATGAATCATGCCAGAACCTTTGGCGATACCCCCTACTCGAACTGGCTGCCCACCAATGTGAGTTTCCAAAGCAATGGTTTTTGGCACTAAGTCAGTGGTCATAATCGCCTGGGCGGCTTGATCAGACCCTTCAGTGGAAAGCTGCCCCACCAGTTGAGGCATCGCCGCCTCCACCTTATCAATCGGGATTTGTTCACCAATTACCCCAGTCGAAGCAATCAGAATGGCTTCCGGAGTCAGTCCCAAGGTTTGGGCCGCGCTCTTTGCTTGTGCGATCGCAATGGCGTCTCCCTGGGGGCCTGTTCCCGCATTTGCCTGGCCAGAATTGCACAAAATTGCCTGAATCTCGGTTGGACCGGTTTGGATCCGGTCCTGGCTATAGGTCACACAAGCAGCTTTGACCCGATTGGTCGTAAAGACCCCAGCTCCATGGGCTTTGACATCGGACACAATCAGAGCCAAATCTTTTGCCCCTGATGGCTTTAAGCCTGTTGCCATACCTGCTGCGCGGTATCCCTGGGGAGCGGTCACCCCGCCTGGAATGGTCTGCCAATCTGCCATTACTTTTCCTTACCCCCATTAGGTACTGCATCAGCAAGCATCGTCAACGGGCCTGCGTCGCCCTATTTTAATGGGCATCAAGGGTGGGTTTCAAGCCAGCATCAGCTCAACCCAAGCAGTTTTAGGACACAGGTTTTGACTCAATTTCGGGGGCGTTGTTTGTCATAATGAGGCTATTCCTGTTCATTTCCATATAGAAATCGTTTTAAAAAATGACTGCTGCTTCCCCCCAAGCACCCCGACTTGCGTCTCGCGTCGTCAATGGTCTCTTAGCCATCAAGCCGCTGGCTAACTTTGCTAAGTTCCAAGCCCGCAAAATGATGATTGAGCGGGCAGAGTCAATCGGAGTGCCCTGGCGAAAACGAGCCTCATCCCTTATGGATCGGGGATTAGACGTGTGGGAAGCAGAGCGACAAGCCATTCAAACCCCCGATTTGGACTATCCAAACTATTACGTGGTTTCCTTCCATGCTTACGAGTCAGGAAACTTAAGTTGGGAAGCGGCGACAGAAGTAGAAGTGGCCTCCTATGCTGCCCATGCCCGAATTTGGCCGGAGGCGGGTGCCAAGGGGGATAGCCGCTTGCGCCAGAGCTACCACGCGGTGATGCAGGAGAAAATTGCAACAGCCCCCAAAGATATTTTGGATATGGGCTGTAGTGTTGGTTTAAGTACCTTAGCACTGCAAGAGACCTATCCAGAAGCTCGGTTAACGGGGTTGGACTTGTCACCGTATTTTTTGGCGATCGCAAACCACAATACCCCCGCCAATGACTCTCTCCAGTGGATTCACCGCGCTGCAGAAGAGACTAGCTTACCGGATAACAGTTTTGATTTAGTCTCCATTTGCCTGGTCTGTCACGAGTTACCCCGCACAGCCATCTGTAATATTTTTGCCGAAGCCCATCGCCTGTTGCGGCCCCAAGGGCATTTAGCCATTATGGATATGAATCCCAACTCCGATATCCATCGCAAGCTGCCCCCCTATGTGCTGACCCTCCTCAAGAGTACTGAGCCCTACCTCGACGACTACTTCACCTTTGATATTCAGCAAGCTTTTGTTGAGGCCGGTTTCCAACAGCCCTCTCTCACTTGCAACAGTCCTCGTCACCGCACCCTGATTGCCCAGGTGAAATAATTAATTCTCTGCTTATATCTAATCCAGCACGCTAGCTTCCGCATTCTCAGGCTGAAGCTAGCGTGCTGGCGTTAATTAATTCACTAGAGTCATTTTATCTTAAATTAGATGAAATTCATGAATTTTTAGCATGAAATTACTTATTTGTTTTTTGTATGTTCATAAATTAAATTTTATTTTTTCGTTAATTATCAATAGATATTTTAGCTATTCACAAAATACTATTTCACGATTCACTCATTTAAATTAATTTACTGAAATAAATGCAGAGATGGCTATTAAGAACCTGTATTCCTAATTTTATATATAAATCAATTGGTATTTCTATTCATAGCTAATGCAAAGACTATTTTAAAAATAAAAAAGCTTCAATAAATATCGATTTTCTTAACTTTTATTACGGCTTGAATAAAGTCATAATCCTGGGCTGAAAAGTAATTGTTGCAGCCTAGTAATCCCTTTGAACCGTGAACCTGGCTTGAGGCCCAATTTTGTTTATTTGAGAAAGCATCAATCCTGGACAGCCCTACCTATCGTTAAGATCCGATATCTCATAGGTGGAATGCTTCCCCTGCGCTTGTTGGCCCCTCACCCTCTCCAGGCCCAGATCATTCCCGACCAAACCCTACCAATTAATTCCCAGGTCACGGCCAATGGCAACAATATTTTTATTGAAGGTGGAACAACTGCAGGGAACAATCTCTTTCATAGTTTTGAGGAATTTTCTCTAACCAATACCAATCAAGCGACGTTCAATTCTGTTCCTGCCATCGACAACATCATTGGTCGAGTTACCGGAAACTCCATATCCAATATTGATGGCGTTATCAAAGTAAATAGCAACGCTAACTTACTGTTTCTCAATTCCAATGGCATCATCTTTGGTCCCAATTCCAGCCTGGATATTGGTGGCTCATTTCTTGCTAGCACTGCAGTTGGCGTTCAGTTTCAAGACGGCAGTGTACTGAGTACGGCTAATCCACAACCGCCACCCCTCTTAACCATTTCTAGACCAACGGGGCTTCTGTTCAATGGAACCCAATCTGGACGGATTATGGTGCGGGGCACATTAGCCCTCCCACCCAGTCAAACCCTAGCTCTAGTAGGCCGTAATGTTCAATTTAACGGCGGCACAGCCATCGTAGAATCTGGACGGATTGAAGTGGGTAGCGTCAGTAGAGGCTCTGTCACCCTTTCTCCCTCTGCAATTGGATGGAATCTAAAGTACAACCAGGTTCAGGCCTTTAGCGATATTCAGTTGCTGTCAGAATCGGCCCTATTAAATCCCAATGTGGTTAGCAATCCTTTTGGAGGGATTCAAATTCAGGGCCGTCACATCCGTCTCAACCAGTCTGAAGTTCGAGCCCAAACGTTGGCCGATCAACCTGGCGCAGATATCAATGTCCAAGCCAGTCAATCCCTAGAGATTGGCGGTGAAGTAGATAGCTTCTTTCCCTTTAGTTCCTGGATTGCAACTGTGGTTGAAAGAGGGGCACAAGGCAAAGGCGGACGTATCCGTGTAGATGCCCCTAACCTATCCATACGCGATGGAGGGCGTATTCAGACCCTAAGTATCGGCAATGGCAGATCTGGAAATGTGTTGATCAATGCCGACACCCTCTTTTTAAGTGGAGCAGCATCCCCCACCGTCAATACCAGACGAGAGTTTGGCAATAATCTCAATACTCGTATTTCCAGCGAAAATTTCGGCCCAGGAGAAGGAGGCCGAATCGATGTTAATACAGGCTCATTAACCCTTCTGGATGGTGGCAGAATTACAACTGTTGTGGGCCCTTTTACCTTGGGTAACGGTGGCGATATTGCAGTCAATGCCTCTCAGTTCATCTTTGCCAAAGAGGTCAATCCTTTTGCGATCGATTCTGTGAGCAACATCTCGACGATCACATTTGGCTTCGGTGATGCGGGCAATGTCAACGTTTCAACTCAGCGATTACATCTCGTCAATGGTGCACAAATTAGTACGAGAGGCATCAAAATTTCTTTCGGCAATCAAGGGTTTACCCCAGGTGCAGGCAATGTCGGCAATGTAACCGTTAAAGCGGATCAGGCAATCACTGTTACTGGTGCCTCTCAGTTGGCTCCAGACTTTATCAGCTTTTTAGGAAGCATCACCAACGGGACAGGAAAGGGTGGTGATGTTTCCATCTTGACTCAAAATCTCACGGTTGAAGATGGAGGCAGCCTTTCATCTGCCGTATTTTCCTCTTCCATTAATTCCGGCCCACTGCCACCGAATATTGGAGAGGGGAATGGCGGCAATCTCACAATTGATGCCGCTAAAGTCAACGTCATTGGTATCAACAACAGTCCATTTAATCCTTCACCCAGTATCTTAGGTACGTTCACATTAGGTCCAGGTAATGCTGGCAATACCACCATCAACACGCAGCATTTGAAAGTCTTAGAGGGGGGACAGATCAACACTGGCACATTAGCCAGTGGTAACGCGGGTAGATTATTTATCAATGCCACAAAATCGGTGTTAGTAAAGGGTCGAGCCACCAATAACCTCCCAGCTCAAATCGCATCAAACACTTTGGTTCTCAATGAGGCTACTCGTAATGCGTTCTTTCTCCCCTCTCAACCCACAGGCAATACAGGAGAAGTCACCATTCAATCGCAACACATAACCCTCGCGGATGGGGGGCGTATTGGTGTGCAGCATATTGGTAGCGGTAATGCTGGTGGGTTAAGCATCACAGCCGATTCTGTTTTATTAAATAATCAAGGAGCAATTATTGCAGAAACTGCTTCAGGTGAAGGTGGCAACTTAAATCTCACGGTCAAGGACATCTTGCAATTACGGAACAATAGCCTCATTTCCACAGAATCCGAAGGACTCGGGAATGGTGGCAATATTAATATCAACACTCAATTCCTGATTGCTTCTCCCTTCGAAAACAGCGATATTATTGCCAACGCCTTTGATGGAGATGGTGGGAACATTACCATCAGCACTCAAGGTATTTTCGGTTTTGCGTCTCGCGACACAGTCACCCCTTTCAGCGATATTACAGCCAGCTCTCAACAAGGAATTAATGGTGTTATCGAAATCAATAGCCCTGAAGTAGATCCTAGCCAGAGCCTAGTGGAGCTACCTGCTGTCGTTCCACCACTAGAAAACATTGTCCAAGGCTGCCGACCTGGACAAACATTGGGTGGTAGTTCTTTTACCCATATTGGTCGCGGAGGACTTCCTTCGGGGCCAGGTCGATACTTAACCCCCCATACGGTATGGCAAGATCTCAGACCGAACCATTCAGCGCATCTGAGTGCTGTGCACGATCATCCAAACAATTCTGCCATAGTTAAACCCCCCATCCAGATTGTTGAAGCAAAAGGATGGACTCAGGATGCGCAAGGCCGTATTTATTTAACGGCCCAAACGACTTCCAGCAGACCGCATGGAACAGGCTGCTAGGTCAATTGAAAATGGGAATCACCCCCATGCTCAATCCAACCATAAATCATGCCGGAGGTGGAGTGGCCAGCACCACATCTGCCTTCGGCATCAATAACGATCACGCCCCCCAAACCTTTGACCTTGGATACTAAATACGCCATGCCAGCCTCAGCAGCCTGAGCAGCAGTCAGAGATTGGAAGAGAATATGGTCTGAAATCGTTTTGGCAAGCACAGTCCGCATAAACTGCTCTCCATATCCCGTTGCCGAAACTGCACAGGTCTCATTGTCCGCAAATACGCCAGCACCAATAATCGGCGAGTCGCCCACACGCCCCCATCGCTTATTAACAATGCCCCCCGTTGAGGTGGCTGCCGCTAAATTGCCTTCCAAGTCAAAGGCTGTCGCGCCTACGGTTCCAAACTTGCGTTGGGGTTCCTGCTCAATATCTTCATGATCCAGCACCATCTTGCCCGCCTTTTTGGCTTCTTGAAACTGTTTCACGCGCGCTTCAATCACAAAATACTCATCAGGTAAGCATTCCACGCCCCATAATTCAGCGAACTCCATGGCACCATGGCCCACCAGCATTACATGCTCGCTTTTTTTGAGTACTAGGCGGGCAAGAGAAATTGGGTTCTTGATATTTTTGATGCCTGTGATTGCACCTGCAGCCAAATCTTGACCATTCATAATGGCCGCATCCATCTCTACTTCGCCATACTCATTGAGGACGGATCCGCGTCCAGCGTTGTACAGCGGATCATCTTCTAACAAGCTGACACAATGCTCTACCACATTTAGAGCAAGCTCCCCCTGCTGCAGCTTTTGGCGTCCCTGCTCCAAAATGCCATTGATACTTTGGGCAAAGTCCTCTTCACTGCCCTCGGCTTGAATATGTTGTAGGGCACCAGCGCCCCCATGAATCATTAAGGAGTAGGTAGAAGACATGATGGGGGAGAACGGGAGACTAAAAGGGTATCACTTGATTCCATATACAAGATCGCCACAAGGATAATCCTCACTTGGGATCCATAGACAGAATCTGTTGCCAAGCTTGAATCCTATTCTCGCAACAAATGGCTGGTCTAGACTATATTTATCTCGCCCCCTCAAAGTCGCTGCTTTAGCTGTTCTCTCAAACGGTTTTGCTGCTCTGGCGATCCGGCAAGTAGGATGACCAGTTTACCAATCAAGATACTGCCCCAATTCACAATTACAATCCCCTGCTGAGTATGGGAGTTGTACTCAATATCCGTTAAATCGACCTGTTGTAAAGAGCGGGCTGAGGTGATGAAGGTTTCACTGGTCCAGCTCGTAATATTGAGTTTCCGAGCAATTCCCGTGGGATAAGAAGCCCCATTAAACCGAGGATTACATTCAATGGCTAAATAGCGAGGCCCTTCTTCATGCTCAGCTACGGCAACATCAAAGGCAAAAATATCCTTCATGCCTTGTTGTGCCATCCATTGGGCCATGGGTTCAACCACATCCCAGGGCTGATGATGAGTGGGATAGCGATTACCGCTATGGGCACAACCATCTAGAATTTGTTCGGAAGCAGCCAAGGGCTCTACCCCTTCAGCTGTCACTTGGTATTGCAAATTCAAAAAACTGATGGCTTGGACCTCTTCTTGAATTTGGAACGGCATATAGTCTGGCAGCCCTTGTAAAGCCGATAGGAGATGCGGCTCATCTTCACACCGCACAATACCCACACCATCCACCGATATAGAGGGTTTGAGATAACAGGGATAAGGAATATCTGCGTCCAGGTCGATGGCTGACTTATCATCAAAACACAAGGTTTGGGGCACGGTAACCCCCAAGGTATGGGCCAAGTCCATAAAGTTGTTCTTGGAATTCACATAATCCACCACGCCATACCAATTTTGGTCTAACTGCCGACATTGTTCGGCGTAGGAACTCTCATGATTAACCGCATCACCAAAGTAAAAAACAGATCGCTCTAGTTCAGGATTCTCGGCAATTCGACTGAGGGAAACGTCCCAAACCACCTGATGCGTGTGATGGAGGCCAATGCGATGATAGTGCTCCGTGATTGCCCGCCATTCTGATTTCAGTTCTGGGTGCAGTTGAATGACATCATCGGGTTCCGTCAACCCCAGCACCCGCCCGGAATACAGATAGTTACCCTGTACCTGCTCATGGGTGCAGTTCATAATGTCATGATTGAAAATTCTCATACCGTGTGTTTCTCCGTTAGGTTCAGTGGGGATTGGGGTGAGATCGCACCATCAATACGACAATCCAAAATTTCTTAAATTCATCCCATAGCTAAAGGGAAAATAAAACATGGATGGCATCAGCATTCAATCAGCCCATTAAGAAATAACAAACTAAAAGCGGTTAACTGATTTAAATATTCAAAAAAGCAAAAAATATGCAAAAAATGCATTAAGACTGATATTGATATTCATGAAGCGATCATATGCAATATAAAAAGATTCTTTCTGCATTGATTAAACAATAGCACAGACATTATTTATTTCATTTATACAAAGTTAATGATCTCTGAAGAAGACAGTTATTTTAAATATTTCAAAAGTTCTAACGATATCTTTATTTGGATTAATAAATAGCTGTAATTTACTTCTAGAAGGGAACTTAGAGGGAGATTACAGCTTCTCTGGTCGTTAGATAGAGACGTTTGCCCCCCTGGTTATTGATGAGTTGAGAGAACACATTTTTGATTTGAATATGCTGTTTCTGCATGATTAGAAGTTTGGTGCATCGCTTTTAATGGATCAATGGCTTTGCAGGTAAAATATCAAGGTTAATAAAAGTATAAATTCCAAGGAAAAGTTGTTGATGAGTTAGCAAATTAGATTACCCTTCTCTAGGGTGAGGATAAAAAATTTTATCCTCCCATTACCTAACATCGTTTACAGAAAGATGCGGTTTGAAGTGTCTTTCTAAGACTTGCTAGCCTTTCTAGAGAATGGAATGAAAATATTTAATCACGACATTCAGACCAGTACCCATGAAGCTGTTGGAGGTACTCACCTTTACTCAGGTAGAGTGCTTGGACTTTCTGGACAAGACGATATTGTCCAAATCCATCCAGCACTGAAATCAGAATGGGGGGCTATCTGTGCTCATTATTTGCAGGTTGGCTTAAGTCATTCTCAGAACGTGGTTTGGGATCTATCTCTAGATCATTTGCAATGTAAAGGCTATGAGCCTTCTGTCTATTTATTTGGTGATGCTGTCCATAAAAGTAGTGCCCATGCAAAGCTCTTTCGGGCCATGGATGCATCCTGGTTTCAGGTAGTTGAATTTATCAACTCCAAAAATAATTTTATGCACCTGGCTCAGACCCTAAATATGGCGGTTCCCTCTACGGCCTGTTTTCATAGTGCTGAGGCGATTCCATCTCTAGATAGGTTCGCTTATCCTTGCTATTTCAAACCGTCTGTCTCTGACAGTGGCTTTGGTATTGTCCGTTGTACCAGCTCTAGACAGCTATCCGCCACCCTGCTGGAATTGGGGAATCAGATTCCCTTTCAAGTGCAAGTAGAAGTTGCCACCTCAACCTTTATCAATCTTCAGTATCAAATCACAGAAAATGGGGTAAGACACCTATTAGCCTCCGAACAAATTTTGAATGGCTGTGTGCATGGTGGTAACCGCTATCCCACCATGCATCAACCTTGGTCATTGTTCGATCCGATGGCTGAATGGCTAGCTCAGCAAGGTATGAAAGGGGTGTTCGCCTTTGATGCAGCAGTAATACAAAATGGCTCAGCAATGGAATATTTAGCCATCGAATGCAACCCGCGATTTAACGGGTCTTCCTATCCAACCTTGATTGCTGAAAAATTAGGCATTCCCCAATGGAGCTGCGAAACGTTTGAAACTCACCATCATTCTTTGGCAGATATTGATCTGAAGGGGTTAGAGTTCGAGCCTCAGACTGGGACCGGAATTATTTTAATCAACTGGGGAACGGTTCTGGTCGGTAAAATCAGTGTTTTACTCGCAGGCACCATCGAACAGCAGGCTACCCTAAAGCAGCACCTGCAGCAACGCCTAGTTGATCCAAAGCAGTTATCCATCTCCACAAAAGCCCTCGCGGATTGGGAACCTGCCCGAATTTAGGGTTGCTTGAGTTACCAATATTTCTTCTGCATGGCACCGAGCTTTGCAGGGATTCCATTGCGACTGTGAGAAGATAAATAAAGTTAGCTTTATATCCCTCAGTCTTCTTTCAAAACTAAGTTTGTAGACTGAGATTGCTGACAATTAGAAGGATAGAGTCTATGGTCTGTAATGGATTGAACTATACGTCCTAGGAGAGAATCGGGTTGCGATCGCAACTCGCACCGTAGATTTACCTTAATCCACAGAACCGTTAGCGAGGACTATCCATATTGTGTTTGACTTGCCAGAATATCTGAAATTAGTGGCGGGTCTCGCATCAATCGTTAATCCTGTGGGTGTCATCCCTATTTTCCTAAGCTTGACAGAGGGGCAAGGCTCTAGCCAAAGGCGTCTTATTGCCTTTCAATCCTCAATTGCTTTAAGTATTGTTCTGTTAGTGGCTCTTGTCGCCGGAGAAGCCATTCTCAGCTTTTTTAGCATTAGCCTACCGTCCTTCCGAGTCGCAGGAGGCTTATTAATACTGCTAACAGCATTATCCATGTTACGGGCAGAAACCATCGAATCACGCCAACTCACAGAAACAGGTACCGTCGATCCGAATGAACCACCGACATTACCGGATGCTCCTGTTGCCGTTGTCCCCATTGCCATTCCTCTACTCGGCGGCCCTGGTGCCATCAGTACCGTCATTGTTTATGCGCATACCCAGGAATCTATAGAACATACCATTCTCGTTGGTTTAGCAATTCTGAGTGTCTCTGTAATTGCCTTGGTGGGATTACTCATTGCCCCTCTAATGGATACTGTGATGGGTAAAACAGGTATGAATGTGATTAGTCGGGTCATGGGATTAATCATCACCGCTATTTCCATCGAGTTCATTGCCGATGGTGTCAAAGAACTCCTACCTGGATTAGGCTAACAAGAGTGAGTATCGATTCCTAAAGCTTTCAAGTGCACCTGCATCAAAGCATTGGCCATTACTAGCTGATCTGCAAAAATCAAAATTTTTTATCTGATTGTTAGAGTTTGCTAGTGATTAGGCAACACTAGGGGATGACGAGACCAAGACACTCTGGTTTAGCACCACCATTGTGTCAATTCTTGCAGCCCTCTAGGCTTACTTTATGATTCAAAGAGCAGGACGATCCAGCCCAGAACAACTTGTAAGAATCCAGACTTTGATAGAAGGATTACTGGATCATGATCAGCTTGAGTCTTTAGTAGATAGTGCCTTAACGTTTTTGAAATCCGAGTTGGACTACCCACTATTGTGGATTGCCCAGTACGACGCTAACCAATCCGAATTGATTGGTTTAAGTGGTGGTTTACCCCAGGCCGATTCCACCGCTTTTAGTCAGCGCTATCCTGTCCTTCCAGGAGATTTGTTCGATCAAGCCTTACTGACCCGAAATCCCATCGAGGTGATGAATCTCCAAGAAGAAGGTCGGGTTGGTAAATGGCAAAAACTTGCTCAACGGTTTGATATTCAAGGGGCTATTCTTTACCCCATCCAATACCGGAAAGAATGTGTAGGCATTCTATTGTTAGGTTCTGTCCATTGGGGCAGAAATCCACGCACCGAAGAAAGTACTTTACTCTCCCTATTAACTCACTCCCTAGGGGCAGCCTTCAATCGATTGAGCCAGGAGGCAATTGAGCCTGTTTCGACACCAGCCCAACCCCTAGCACACCTCATTAATCAGATGAGTGTCCTAACGGATTGGGATGAACGGGTCAATGTCATTTTGAAATCAACACAGCAGGCCATTGATCCCACCTTTACTGGTTTGTATTGGTTAGATTTAGAAGAAAATAATTGCACTTTAAAAGTAACTTATCAACCTGGCCAGGGTAGTCGCTTAGGTCGAGCACGCCCGATTAAAGCACAAGTTCAGATTGCTGAAATTGAACCTTTTTGTCAAGCCTTATCCGCAGGTCAGATGATATCGGTCAGCGAAAGCCAAGGTACTGTGAATGCCAAAGTTCCATTGCGCTTAATGCAACAAACTAAATCTCGGTCTTTTCTCTGCGCACCCATTATGGGGAATGGACATCTGATGGGATTTCTGTCAGCCGAGGGCAAAGAACCGCGAGTATGGCAAGAACAAGAAAAGAACTTTATCCAAGCCTCAGCTCAGTTAATGGGTTTATCGGCTTTTAACCCTGTCGGGGATAACCCCATCCCAGCCTCCTCCCAAACCCAGTCTTTGATGGGACAATTCACTCAATTGATGGTTGAATCCACGGATTGGCCTAGAACGATTAAAAAGGTTTCAGAACATCTATGTCGGCATTTACACACCCAACGACTTTTACTCCTGAGCCAGGATGAGCAAACAGGTGGCTTCCGTATTGAATATCAGTATCACAGCCCCAAACTTCGGCCTTTATCAGAGTCCTTACATCCTTTAAGTGATGTGGATAGACGGATGTTAGAGCGCAACATCGGTGCGATCTCCATCTCAGATCTTGAAGAAGACCTACGATTCTTGGCATGGCGAGAGTCACTGATCAAGCAGGGATTGCGTTCTCTTCTGCTTTGCCGCACGGTAGCCAATAGTTCAACCCCCCAAACGATCCTTGTATTAGGCAATCATCGAACCCGTACTTGGAAGCCCAAAGAAATTGAATTTTTACAGGAGTTTGCCCAAACCCTTGGTACTTTTGAGCAAAAACAGCGCGATTATATTCTTCAGCAATCCCAGCTTAAGCAATATGACCTAGCCCACAATGGTCTGCAAACCCTATTAAAAATAGAAGATCCTACCCAACTCATCACTTCTGGTATCGAACTGATTACCCATATTTTTGATGGGCCTCTCGCTGCAGGCATATTGTGGATCCCTGGCCATACCCAAGGAAAAATTGTCTCCTGCCATGCAACATCACCCGAATTTACCATCGCAGATGACGAAATGATTCAATTGGATCAAGATCCGCTTTTTACGGAACTATTGCATTCGCCGGATCAACTCTCTAACCCATCTGAGTCCATCATTAAAATAACGGCCAAAAACATCGCTCCGGAAACTCGCATTTGGTTAAATGGTCCTGGGGTCACCCAAGTCCTAGTCATACCCTTGCGATCACCCGATTCTCCGACTCCTCTGGGTGCTATTGTCCTCGGCACTTCTGAAAATTTCCGTTATAAGACTACAGAACTACAGCTGGTACAAACTCTAGTTCAGCAGTTGGGCAGTCGTTACCGATATCTGCGAGAAACCAACTTACTGCAGCGACAATGGATGAGTTTGGAAAGTTTAACTTGGTATAAAAACCGTTTACTAGAAACAAACTTAAGCCAGCTTTCCGATTTACAATCCCCTCCAGCATCATCCCAAGACGAGTCCATAGAGATTCAGCGCGACTCACACCAAGCAGCAATCGCGTCCCTCAATACCTTATTCAAGACTGAAGATTGGCAACTCAGCCTCGCCCAAGATTCGATTCCCCTGGCTAGTATCCTGCGGCGCTGCATGGAACTGATAGAACCCCTGGTTCAATCCAGACAATTATGGACCCAGATCCATAATCTGACATCCAATACCACTCTTACAGGAACCAGCAATAAGTTAGAGCTTGTACTTTACGAATTATTGGTAGGGGCTTGCCATCGCTCGAAACCAGGGGATCGGATTGATATTTGGTGTCGCCTCATCAATGCCAAATGGGTTGAACTTTCCATCACCGATCAGGGACAACTTCACCCTAAATTCATCCAAGACTTTCAATCCGCAAAAACCCGGGATTTATTATTACCCAGCCTATTAGATAAAGGGCCTGGACGCCATTTAAACGCCTGCCAATCCATCATCGAACTTTTAGGGGGACGCATGGAGATTGCCCAGCTCGAAGACGGGAGAATTCTCAGTAGGCTGACCTTACCTCAACAGATGAAAGGGAACAGGTCTAACTAGGCTACTTCAGAAGGTTCAGGCTGCCGTTGTGGTCGGAATTGGAAGAGAGAGTAAACCACATTACGACGAATCGCAGTCATCATATCCAAAAAGACTTCATACCCTTCACTTTTATACTCAATCAGCGGATCTTGCTGACCATAGCCGCGAAGCCCAACCGCCTCTCGCAATGCATCCATCTGCTGCAGGTGCTCGCGCCAAAGCATATCAATCTGCTGCAAGATGAAAAATCGTTCCGCCTGACGCATCAAGGTCGGTTCCATCTCGTTGACCTCTGACTCTTTCTGGTCATAGGCAATACGGACCTGCTCCCGCAAGAACATCTTCATTTCTGGCATGGACAGATCAGCAATATGGCTGGCTTCCAAATCCTCCAGCAAATAGACAAACTCCTTGGTCTTGTCCACTAATTGCTCTAAATTCCATTCTTCAGGGGGTAGCTCTGGATTGACATAGGCTTCAACAATGTCATCCATCGTCTGTTCAGCATATTCAATGACCCGCTCTTTCAGATCTTCACCTTCCAAGACCCGTCGACGCTCAGCATAAATTGCCCGTCGCTGATTATTCATCACCTCATCATATTCAAAAACTTGTTTCCGAATATCGTAGTAGTAGGTTTCAACCTTCTTTTGGGCATTTTCTAAGCTGCTCGTCAAGATGCGAGACTCAATGGGCATATCTTCTTCAACCCGAAAAGCATTCATCAAGCCCGCAACCCGGTCACCGCCGAAAATACGCAAGAGATTGTCCTGCAAACTCAAGAAGAAGCGGGTTGAACCTGGATCACCCTGACGACCTGCTCGGCCTCTCAACTGGTTATCAATGCGACGAGAGTCATGTCTTTCTGTACCAATCACATGAAGCCCCCCTCGTTCTACAACCTTGTCATGCTCTTTGCTGGTGAACGCTTCATATTCTTCCAGAATCAGGTTGTAGACTTCTCTTAATTTCTGAATAACGGGGTCGTCGGTAGGCGCCTTTTCAGAAGCAACCGCCATTAAATCTTCGGCTTGTAATTCAGGCAAACTCTGTTCACCATATTGCTTAACCGCCGCGTTTACAGCTTCTTTCAATAAAGATTCAGCGTCCTTAGAAATAGTGGTGGGGAAGATTTCGGGTGACACCTTCCAGGTTTTTCTCTGCATTCCCTTTTGCTGACCGTCTCCACCAAACCCTTGGCTGCCAGCCTCAGGCAGCTTGACCTGCATCATGGACAACGGGTTATCATCTTCGGGTTGAACAATTCGGGGCATCAAATACTCTCGTACCTTGAGACGCGCCATATATTCGGCATTACCGCCCAAGATGATATCCGTTCCTCGACCCGCCATATTTGTGGCAATGGTCACTCGGCCCTCTCGACCTGCCTGAGCCACAATCTCTGATTCCCGCTCAACATTCTCTGGTTTCGCATTCAAGAGGTTATGCGGGATGTTGCGTTCCAAAAGAAGCTTTGACAATACCTCGGATTTCTCAACACTCGTGGTTCCTACCAAGATGGGGCGTCCAACTTCGTACATATCAGCACATTCATTGGCAACGGCTAACCACTTTGCTTCTTCACTCTTGTAGACCACATCAGAGATGTCTTGCCGTTGATTAGAGCGATTAGTCGGTACAATCGTGACTTCTAACTTATAAATTTTTTCAAATTCAGCTTCTTCTGTCTTAGCTGTACCCGTCATCCCTGCCAACTTGTCATAAAGCAAGAATAAATTTTGATAGGTAATCGTGGCTAAAGTCTGTGTCTCATTCTGGATCTCAACTTTTTCCTTGGCCTCAATTGCTTGATGGAGGCCATCACTCCATCGCCGCCCTGGCATCACCCGACCCGTAAACTCATCGACAATGACAATTTCATCATTACGAACGATGTAATTAACGTCGTTAATGAATAGTTCTTTGGCTTTAATAGCATTGAACACATAGTGAGCCCAGGGATCCTCAGGATCAAATAGATCGCTAACTCCTAAGATTTTCTCTGCTTCAACAAAGCCTTCATCCGTCAAAATAACGTTGCGAGCCTTTTCATCCACCTCGTAATGCTCTTCGGGTTGCAAAGCATTGGCAACTTTAGAGGCATCTAAATATTTTTCCGTTGGTCGCTCAACCTGACCCGAAATAATTAGAGGAGTTCGTGCTTCATCAATTAGAACAGAATCCACCTCATCAATGACGCAATAATTGAGGGGCCGCTGAACAACCTCCTCGATGGAAGTTGACATATTATCCCGTAGATAGTCGAAGCCAATCTCACTATTGGTCCCATAGGTGATGTCGCAAGCATAATTTTTCTTGCGCTCTGTCGGAGACATGGACTGCTGAATCAGCCCTACACTCAACCCCAAGAATCGATGAACCTGCCCCATCCATTCCGCATCTCGTCTGGCCAGATAATCGTTCACCGTAATAGCATGAACTCCCTTGCCAGTTAGAGCATTTAGATATGCTGGCAAGGTTGATACTAGCGTTTTACCTTCGCCAGTTTTCATTTCTGCAATTTGGCCATCATGCAGAATCATCCCGCCTAGAAGCTGAACGTCAAAGTGGCGCATGCCTAATACTCGCTTGGATGCCTCTCTCACGACGGCAAACGTTTCTGGCAAAAGATCATCCAAGGTCTCACCATTTTTCAGGCGCTCTTTGAACTCATCAGTTTTTGCTCTTAATTCCTGATCTGAGAGAACCTCTACTTCTTCTTCAAGGAGATTGATTTCAACCACATCGGGTTGGTACTTTTTGAGCTTTCGCTTATTCGGGTCGCCCAATAATGTTTTAAGCATGGTTCTAGATAGTAGAGTTCAATCCAATCAGAAATAAATATTTTGTTTCACCCATTGGGTAAGGTGTTGATCGCCATCAATCAGGATACTTAAGCTCATTAATCTAACGATTACCGTCTTAAATACCCTTATAGCTTTGATTCTTATCAAATAATGGCATGTTTGTTTACGCCATATATAGTCGATACACAAGTAACTAACTGCATTATTGACCAAATTCTAGACGGGCTAGCTCGACCAACTCTACAGTGACAACATCCAAATTTGATTCTCGAGCAATCGCTTCAATCTTTTGTCTTGCTTGGGATCTTGCAAAAAACGGAATATTTTTGAGTTTCGCTTCTGCAGTGGAAGTCCATTGGAGTAGATCAGTCAAGTCAGACTCGCGCATTGTCTCCAGCACCTCTTGGGAGAATTCCTTTATTTATTTTAAATCCTAAACAACTTTAGATGTTGGTCTAGCTTGTTTATCTGTTGAAGTTAGCAACGAAAATACTCATAAGAAAGCCCCTCCTATTTTAGGCAGGGGCTTTCTTGCCGATATTACTCAGCTAGTTATCAAAGTTACTAAAGATAACTTAGTCAACTGATGTAGCGTCGATATCAGGCAGAGATAGTGCGTATTCTGTCTTCCGCTCAATGCCCTTCTCGAAACCAGCAGCAGCAGCCCGGGCGCGGCCGGAGTGCCAAATATGGCCAACAAAGAAGAAGAACGCAAGGCAGAAATGTGAAGTGGATAACCAAGAACGGGGAGAAACATAGTTCACCGAGTTGATCTCAGTTGCCACACCACCTACAGAGTTCAATGCACCCAAAGGAGCATGAGTCATGTACTCAGCCGCACGACGAGCTTGCCAAGGCTGAATATCATTTCTGAGCTTGTTGAGGTCCAAACCGTTGGGTCCACGAAGGGGCTCCAACCAAGGTCCACGGAAATCCCAGAAACGCATGGTCTCACCACCGAAGATGATCTCACCAGAAGGAGAACGCATCAGATACTTACCAAGACCTGTAGGACCTTGGGCAGAAGCGATGTTCGCCCCTAACCTTTGGTCACGAATCAAAAAGGTCATTGCCTGAGCCTGAGAAGCTTCAGCAGCAGTAGGACCGTAGAATTCACTGGGGTAAACAGTGTTGTTAAACCAGACATAACCCACAGCAATCATGCCACACATGTAAAGGGCACCCAAGCTGTAGGAGAGATAGGCTTCACCAGACCAGACATAGGCTCGGCGAACCCAACCCCAAGGCTTAACAAGAATGTGGAAAACGCCACCGAAGATGTAGTGAACACCTACGAGAAGGTGACCACCTACAACGTCTTCTAGGTTGTTAACACTAACGATCCAGCCACCTTCTCCCCAGGGAGATCGGGTAATGTAACCCAGGAAAGTACCTAAGTTCCAAGTTGGGTTAGTAATCAGGCGAACATTTCCACCACCAGGAGCCCAGGGATCATAAAGACCGCCAAAGAACATGGCTTTTGCAGCAAAAGCAAGAGCACCAATTCCGAGGAAGATTAAGTGAATCCCCAGGATCTGCATCATCTTTTCTTTGTCTTCCCAGTCATACCCCCACCAATCAGAGTAATCCTCAAACTTAGCAGGGCCTCTGAATGTGTGGTAAAGGCCACCAAAACCGAGGACAGCAGAAGCAATTAGGTGAATTGCACCAATCACAAAATAAGGATAAGTGCTAATAACTTCACCACCAGGTCCAACACCAAAACCTTCAGCGGCTAGGTGAGCAAGCAGGATGCTGCCTTGCTCGTACATAGGCTTTTCAGGAATGAAGTGAGAGACTTCAAACAAAGTCATTGCACCAGCCCAGAAGGTAATCATTCCAGCATGGGCAATGTGGGCACCAGTTAGCTGACCAGATAGATCAGTTAATCGTGCATTTCCAGCCCACCAGCCATAGCCAGTGGTTGCGCGGTCATAACCAGCCGCAGACGGATTAAAGGGCGTTTCCACGTGGTAGAACCTCCTCAGGGAAGATGAAGTTTTCATGGATTTGGTCTTGGGGTGCCATCCAAGCGCGCAGACCTTCATTCAAGAGAATGTTCTTGGTGTAGAAGGTTTCGAACTCAGGGTCTTCAGCAGCCCGGATTTCCTGGCTAACGAAGTCATAAGCACGCATGTTGAGAGCGATACCCACGAGGCCAATGGCAGAAGCCCATAGACCAGTCACAGGAACGAACAACATGAAAAAGTGCAACCAACGCTTGTTGGAAAAGGCAATCCCGAAAATCTGAGACCAGAATCGGTTAGCAGTGACCATGGAGTAGGTCTCTTCTGCTTGGGTCGGAGTGAACGCAGCAAATGTATTGGCGTCTTGACCGTCTTCAAACAAGGTGTTCTCAACAGTGGCTCCGTGAATGGCGCACAACAGCGCACCACCCAAAATACCTGCAACACCCATCATGTGGAAGGGGTTGAGGGTTAGGTTGTGGAAACCTTGAGCAAATAACAAGAATCGGAAGATGCTTGTTACACCCCAGCTAGGTGCAAAGAACCAGCTGGATTGGCCCAAAGGATACATCAAAAAGACGGAAACATACACGGCGATAGGACCGCTGAAGGCAACTGCGTTGTAAGGACGCACGCCGACTAGACGGGCAATCTCGAATTGACGCAGCATGAAGCCGATCAAGCCGAAGACACCATGTAATGTGGTGAAGTTCCACAATCCACCCAGCTGACACCAGCGGGTGAAGTCACCTTGAGCTTCGGGTCCCCAAAGTAGAAGTAGGGAGTGGCCGAGGCTGTCGGCGGGAGTGGATACAGCAACGGTCAAGAAGTTAGCCCCTTCTAGGTAGGAGCTAGCAAGACCGTGGGTGTACCAGGAAGTTACGAAAGTTGTGCCGGTAAACCATCCCCCGATGGATAGAAACGCACAGGGGAAAAGTAGGATACCTGACCAACCAATAAAGACGAACCGATCACGCTTAAGCCAGTCGTCGAGGACGTCAAACCATCCTCGCTCCTGGGCGCGTCCGACTGCTATGGTCATGGAAATAAACCCTCTTGATCTAACTTAAAAATTGCAAGGCCGCAAAATTTTCTTTCGAACCTTGTGAGGTTTCTCAGAAACCGGACTAAGGAATCGAGAGTTTGGGTTCTGGGAATTAATAGTGTAAATCGCCCTAGAACCTCAACCTACACCTCTTCATAACCAAATGTTATAGAGATCATTCACTAAATGTAACAGAGATTCGTCAGAAAATGTAGCGGCTACAAAGGCACTTCCACAGAGGTTTAGCCACCTCACGTGCAATGTTGAGTACAAAACTTTACCTACCTCAACCATCGGTTTTTTGGGGGTTGGCTCCCCAAATGACTGTCCATCAACTAGGCCTTAAGAGAAGTAAAGTTATGTAGGGCTACTGAAATAAAACTTCATATATTGAATTGACCACTTTATCGATCTCATCAAATTTATATATAACGCTAGTAGTATCTGGATGTGACAGCAAGCGTGCTTGCAATTGGGAACCTAGGAATAGATTCTTAGGAGTCAGCTATAGCCTCATCAATTGTTGAGC
The DNA here is from genome assembly GCF_000018105.1 of Acaryochloris marina MBIC11017. Lineage (GTDB taxonomy): Bacteria > Cyanobacteriota > Cyanobacteriia > Thermosynechococcales > Thermosynechococcaceae > Acaryochloris > Acaryochloris marina. Next base: position 1,050,003 of record NC_009925.1, on the reverse strand, counting down.
TGGACAGCTTATACTCATATATCAGTGCTCATCATTAGTTTAGGAATCACAAGAACTTATCCGACCATGACCACACAGAAACTATTAGATAAGCAAACTTTGCGTTACGAAGTTCTTGGGACTCGCCGGTTTAGCAATTACATGATCGCGACGATGGTCTCCATTGGAGGGGTTGGTTTTTTCTTAGCTGGTCTTTCTAGCTATTTCAAAGTCGATCTCCTGCCAACTGGTAATGCTGTTGATCTAATTTTTATCCCTCAAGGCATCGCTCTTTCCTTCTACGGTACTTGTGGTTTACTGCTCGCAACCTACTTATGGCTAACCATAAGCTGGAACGTCGGAGCCGGTTTTAATGAATTCAGTCAAGATTCTGGTAAATTTCGACTCTTTCGTTGGGGCCGCCCAGGCAAGAACCGAAAAGTTGAGCAAACATACCCTTTAGAGAATATTCAATCCGTCCAGATCAAGATCCGTGAGGGACTCAATCCCCAACGGACCATCTATCTGAGAATCAAAGGGCGTAATGATATTCCTCTCACCCGAGCGGGGCAACCTATGGCTCTGGACAAAATTGAGAATCAAGCAGCTGAGATCGCTCGTTTCTTGGGCGTTCCCATGGAAGGTTTGTAAAACCCAAAAATGTAGTGTATTGACTCCTTATGCTTCACTCAACTAAAGCTATCAGCTTCTTCAGATCATTTTGGGTGATGGTACTCGTGTTCTTATTAATGGCATGTAGTGCTCCTTCCAATTCCTCAGGTACATCAGATACGGGTGGCGCGTCACCATCTGGTTCTCCTCCATCTGAAAGCACTCAAGAAGACAATTCAGAAACGACTGGGGTACCGGGTTCAGAATCAACATCTCCCTTAGCCCAACTACCACAACTACAAGGGGAAGCTACGGTAGTACTGCAAGTCAATGGGAAAACAATCACCCTGGCCATTAATGGTAAGGATGCTCCTATTACAGCAGGGAACTTTATCGATTTAGTTGATAAAAAAGTGTATGACGGTACTGCTTTTCATCGGGTAGTTCGGACTCCCTCTCCCTTTGTTGTTCAAGGGGGAGATCCACAAAGTAAGGATCCTAATTTCCCTGTACAACGGCTGGGGACTGGTAGCTATATTGATCCCGAGACGAAACAAGCCAGATACCTGCCTTTGGAAATTCTGCCAGAAGGGGCTGAGCAAGCCGTTTACAGTAAAACGTTGAAATCGGCAGGAGAAAACAAGCCTCCAAAATTACGACATACTCGGGGGGCGGTCGCCATGGCTCGCTCTCAATTACCTGATTCAGCGTCTGCCCAGTTCTATTTTGCCCTTGCCGATGTAGATTTCCTAGATGGGAGCTATGCCGTCTTTGGTTATGTGACAGAAGGTATGGACGTTGTGGATCAGATCCAACAGGGTGATCGCATTGAATCTGCAACAGTTACTGCAGGGATTGAGAATCTAAAGCGATAGGCGGGTATTTGTGGCTCTATGGCCATGGTGGACTGCCAAGTACGATTAGCAAACTTAGGTGATAGTCATATATTGCTAAGTTTGCTGATTGCTTTTCATGAACACTTGCAAATGCCGATAGCCAGTCGAGAAAAACTGTACCCTGCATTTAATGATGTTGATGAAAGATCCGATGTGTGATTTCACCCTTGCAGTGGCGGCAAATGAATCAGGCGTAGCATACACACAAATTCACTATTTTTACTCCTTATGGTCTCTGGGTTTAGAAGCCAAGCTTAAGGATGTATACGTTATTTCTGAAGCTCAGGGACAAGGGGTGGGTTCCCGGTTACTGGCTTTCGCAATTGATCGGGCTCGACAACGACAATGTCGGCTAATTGCGTTGAATACCAATGAGAGAAATATAGCTGCCAAAAATCTCTACGCTCAAAACGGATTTAGCTGCCAACCCTTATGATGGCAAGGTGGACAACAACTGTGGTTTGAGAAAATTTTGTAATCCTGCATGATAGCCAAAGTTGTTGTTACTGGAATGGGGATAGTCTCAGCCCTAGCACCTAGTCTGGATAAGACTTGGCAGCGACTACTGTGTGGTGAGTCAGGGATTCAACATTACCATCCTTTTCCAGAGATCCCTGCCCAACCTTTAGCCTTGGTTGGTTCTCAGCCTAGTCATCTTGAAGACTTATTAAAACCTGCTTTGTCTGAAGCGTTGGACGATGCAGGCCTAGCACCACCGATTACTGATTGTGGTGTTGCTATCGGGTCTAGTCGCGGTTTTCAATTTCAATGGGAGAAGGGAGCATCTGCTTATCACACCTCCATTCCCTCTTATGGTGAAGAGAGGTTGCTTTTAGCTGACCCAGAGCAACTTGTCCACATTTATGGCGTGTCTCCTGCCTCAATCGTTGCCCAGTCTATTGCAGCTCAAGGCCCTATTCTTGCGCCCCGTGCTGCTTGTGCTACAGGGATTTGGGCAATTGCTCAAGGAGCTGATCTGATAAGGGCAGGCTATTGTTCGCGAGTGATTGTCGGTGCTGTTGAAGCCCCCATCACACCATTGACCCTCGCTGGGTTTAATAAAATGGGTGCGATGGCTCAATCAGGTGCCTACCCTTTTGATCAAAACCGGGAAGGGTTTGTTTTAGGGGAAGGGGCCGCTATTTTAGTTCTAGAAGAAGAGTCGGTCGCTCAGAAACGACAGGCCAAAATATATGGTCAAGTCTTGGGGGTAGGATTAACGGTGGATGCCTATCATATGACTGCACCTGAAACCAGTAGGCGGGTTGCCATAACCGCTATTCAAGATTGCCTGCAGCGCAGTGGTTTAAAGGCATCGGATGTTGGTTACATTCATGCCCATGGCACGGCCACTCATCTAAATGATCAAGCAGAAGCTGTGGTAATTAAAGCACTATTTCCACCTGCAGTCGCCGTTAGCTCTACAAAAGGAGCTACAGGACATACATTAGGAGCATCAGCAGCCTTTGGATGCATCTTCAGTTTGATGGCTCTTTCTCATAAAGTACTTCCGCCTTGTGTCGGCTTGCAAGAGCCAGCGTTTGACCTGAATTTTGTTCGTGAACCCCATAGGCATAATGTGCAGTCTGCCTTATGCCTAAGCTCTGGTTTCGGTGGACAAAACACGGTCTTAGCCTTATCTTCATGAGCATAAGTGTGGAAGGATACATTGCGTTTTGTGCGGCAACTCTTTCCGTAATGAGTGGGGATTGAGAATGATGGATCTCTTTGGCAATGAATTGGGCACACTGGATGCAAGCTATTTAATGGGGTTATGAGAAGTGGGTAGTTCTTTCTGCCCAAACTAAAACTTGCTAAGCTTCTTGTACTCTTTGCAGTAAATTTTGATCGTTTCTAAAAAGATATGTTTGAGGAAGTCAGTTCAAACCCTACATTAGGCACCGATGAATCTCAACAATCATCCGTATTGCCTACATCTCACGCCAGTATGGGGGCTGACGAACTCATGGATGAGTTGTTCCATGATCTGGAAGTGGGGCTGGATGATTCAAGCTTTGCCTTAGCAACGAGGGGAGATGAGCATGTAGGATATGCTTTGCTAGAGACTGGGGAACAAAACTCGTCTGATCGTCCTGGGGACGATTTATTAGTACCCTACACACCATTAGATTCAACTTTGGCTCTGAGAGAGGATCTAGAGGCTTCCCTTAGCCTTGATTTAGTATCCTCACAAAACTCTGACAAAAATCAACTAACGGGCAAACGTCTACTGATGACATCAGCATGTGTCTCCCTTGTAGGCATCAGTATGTTTTGGGTCGGACGACAATTGCGGTTACAGCATGCCCCTGTAGCAGCCGCCCCTCGATCGGCTATCGCGCTCCCTCAGGTTCCCTCAGAAACTGTGGCTTTTGCTGATTATGTTAGCCAGTCTTTGGAACGAATTCATCAAGAAACGAAAGCGGCAAAATTGGCTGCTGCCAAGGCTAGAACACAACCTAAACCGGTGGCAACACTCCCAAGCGCGGGACTCCCGAGTTTGCCAAATGTGCCTAAGGTGAGTGTTGCAAGCTCGACTACAGCTTCCATTCCCAATAATGTTGAGCGAGTGTACGTTCCTGTTACAGAAGCCCCCGCTCCTGTAGCTGCACCTAAACCTGCCAGTACACCGGTGATTGCTGCTGCTAAGGCCACAACCCAAGAGGATGAGTTGCCAGTTGTTAAACCCTTACCTTTAACCCCACCGAGCAATGGTGAGCGGAAGTTTTTAGGAGGGACTAACTTGGGTGATCAGCCTGTGTTTATGGTTTCGATCAATGGGTCTACCCGCCATATTAAGTTAGGGGAATCAATTGATGAAACAGGGGCAACTTTTGTTGAATTTGATGGCGAACAGAGTGTGCTAAAACAGGGCAACCAATTGAGATCTGTTACAGCTGGTCAATCTTTTTAGACATCTGATTGAGCCTCCTATTTGACTCTAGCCATATTTTCGGAAGATCGGTTGGGGCAATGTTTGGGCTATTGCAATATCTAGGATGTATGGGGATGTCCTAACATAGGAAACAGCTTGACGCATTAAACCTTCAGGGTGAAGGGTTTTGCCTCGCTTATTCCTCGATATTTTCAATTAACATTAATGTCTGAATTTTTAACGGTTGCCTTCTATAAATTCGTTGAGCTGCAAGATTATGCGGAGTTGAAGGCCCCTCTTTTAGCATGCTGCCAAGATAATGACGTTCAAGGCACGATTCTCTTAGCGACAGAAGGAATCAATGGTGCGATCGCAGGTCTCCCCCACAACATTCACACGGTCCTAGATTTTCTGTGTGGAGATCCACGATTTGCAGATTTAGCACCGAAGGAATCCTGGTCGGAGAAACGGCCCTTTTATCGCATGAAGGTCCGACTGAAAAAAGAAATCATCAAAATGGGGGTGCCAGACATTGATCCCACCCAAACCGTTGGGGAATACGTGAAGCCAGAAGACTGGAATCAGCTACTCGCCGATCCAGATGTGGTGGTTATTGATGTACGCAACGACTATGAAGTAGCCATTGGCACGTTTAAAGGCGCTATCAATCCCAACACTAAAAGTTTTTCAGAGTTGCCTGAATGGCTACAGGAACAGGCTGAATTGCAGAAGAAGCCGAAAGTTGCCATGTTCTGTACGGGCGGCATTCGCTGTGAGAAATCAACTGCTTTATTGCGGCATGAAGGATTTGAAGACGTTTTTCACCTGCAGGGGGGCATTCTCAGCTACCTAGAGAAAGTGCCAGAAGATGAAAGTCTGTGGCAAGGGGATTGTTTTGTCTTTGATGAACGGGTTGCCGTCGGCCATGGCCTTAAGCCGGGACGATATCAGCTATGTCGAGCCTGTCGCACGCCCATTAGTCCCGAGGATATGAAGTCGGAGCACTATGTGCCTGGCCAAAGTTGTCCCCACTGCTATGGCACCAAAACCGAAGAGCAACAACAACGATTTGCTGAACGTCAGCGGCAGATCGAGCTGGCTAAGCAACGAAATCAAGTCCACATCGGGGCGAAATATTCCCGTCATCAACCCGGCTAATTTCCATGGCAACCTATCCTATCTTGTATTCCTTTCGCCGCTGTCCCTATGCCATGCGGGCGCGATTGGCTTTAACCGTTAGCCAACAGATCTGTGAACTTCGGGAAGTAGTGTTGCGAGACAAGCCCCAGGAGATGCTGGATATTTCCCCTAAAGGAACGGTTCCTGTCCTAGTTCAGGTGGACGGTTCTATCCTGGAAGAAAGCCTAGAAATTATGATGTGGGCGCTTAAGCAACAGGATTCTGAAGTATGGCTTCGGGCAGATTCAGGGCAAATGGCACACCTGCACGCTTTAGTGGCGGCATGTGATGGTCATTTTAAGCATCACCTAGACCGCTACAAGTACGCCCAACGCTACGAAAACACCAATGCCCAAGAGCACCGGGCTGAGGGCTCTAAATTTTTGGAAACGTTGAATCATCAACTAGGCGAAACAACTTATCTTTGTGATCAGCACAGATCCTGGGCAGATATGGCGATAGCTCCATTTGTTCGCCAATTCGCCAATACCGATCGACCTTGGTTTGATGCTCAACCTTGGCCCCATCTACAGACTTGGTTAGGAGAATTTTTAGAATCCGACCTCTTTCAGCAAATTATGGGCAAGTATCCCCAGTGGAAATCCGGTGAAGTGGGTCCTTTGTTCCCAGGTCCCTAATCTCGTCATCTCGCTCAATATTGAGTCTTGATGAGATAACAAAAAAGCCTGTATATCCTTGAATGGCGACTTTTTGGAGGTCGATATACAACTTTTCACAGTTCTCAGTATTTCCTGATTTACTGTAGTGCTGGCCAACGTTCCATCATTATTTGATTAAGATAACTATCTGAAATCCAATATTTCTCATTTAAGGGCAAGGTTTAGATATAAAATTCGATCAACTAAACAGGTATCGAAATTGACAAATCCACAAGTTACCTTTGCCAGGAACGTCGGGTTTAGGAAAGAATTGAGCCGACGGGTTAACGAATATTTCGCCACAAACAATATCAGGCCTCGGGATAATCCAGCGATGTATTTCAAGACGCTAGTGATTACCGCTTGGACGCTGACCGCTTGGAGCATCATCCTCTTTGGGCCACCCAATCTTGCCATCAAGATACTGGGATGTGTGGCCTTAGGAATGGGAGTGGCTGGCTTCGGTATGAGCGTAGGCCATGATGCCAATCATGGTGGTTACTCGTCGAGTCCCCTGGTCAATCGGATTGTTGGCAGTTGTTACGACGTTATTGGTGTCTCTAGCTTTTTATGGAAATTTCGCCATAATCAGCTCCATCATATCTACACCAATATTGAAGGGTATGACAACGAAATCGAGGGAGATGGCGTCGTTCGTATGTCGCCCCATACGGACCATAAGCCTCACCACCGATGGCAACATTATTGGATTTGGTTTATTTATCCCTTTATTCCTATTTATTGGTATTTCAGAGATATTCAACGGTTTATCCGCAATACCCCCTATCAAACCAACACCCTTCCAACCAGGCAACCCATTGATTACGTCACCTTTTGGGTGGGGCGAATCATCGGTGTGTCGTTCTTTATGGTCACCCCTTATTTGGTGGGATACTCTCCCTTACAGATAGTGTTGGGTTTCTGTATCGCCTATTGGACCTATGGAGCCATTGTCTGTGAGATTTTTATGTTGGCCCATGTCATGGAGGGCATTGACTTCCCTAAGCCTGATCCCGAATCGAACCAGATTGAAGATGAATGGGCAATTTTTCAGTTGAGAACAACTGCGGACTTTGCGCCTCGTAATCCTTTCTTAAACTGGTATGTGGGTGGACTCAACTATCAAGCTGTACACCACTTATTCCCTCAAATCTGTCATATTCACTATCCCCAAATTGCTCCAATCGTGGCTGAAGTTTGCCAAGAATTTGGCGTCAATTATATGGTGTACCCAACCTTTGCAAAGGCTATCGCTTCTAACTACAGATGGCTAAGGTTGATGGCAATTGGCGAAGAAGAGGTGAGTTACTCCCAAGCAACAACGTCCTGATTCCGTTATCGATGCCCTTCAAGGTAGCTGAGAGATTAAGGATTCAGATGGCTTAAGCTAGCCAGCATATAAAAGCTGATATAGAAAGAGTCGACTTCCCAATCCTTCCAGTTCATGAGGCTCAACGTAAGTTAATTGGCTTAAGCGACTGCGTCAACGATACCCATTTTCCTGCTGACTTGTAATGGTTGGCAGGGAAATATCGTCCTAATGAGTTCAAGGGATTGATGGGCAGTTGAACTTTCAAGCTCAAGGATAATCAGCCATCTTCCTGGGATAAACGCTGGGGCTGAGATCTTGTTTTTATCGACCGACGCTGCTAGGTGCTAAAGCAGGGAACCGAACAATCAAAAAAGGTGCGATCGCATCATTGTTACCCCCATTTAAAGAAGGTGATTTGTGGAGTTGATTGACCGTTCCATAAACATAGCCATCGGGGCCAATTGCTAAGCCATCTGGCCAACTCAGTTTCTGATCGTCTTGATAGAGAATTTGATATTTGCCAGCGGCGTTGGTTACACCAATCGCATTTGCCGTAATGTCTGTAATGTAAATATTGCCAGCACTATCCGCCGTAATCCCGTCACTGATTGGTTTATCGCCATAGCGTTGGACTTTTTGCTTTAATTGCTGCTCATCTAAGGATTGATTCAATAAATCCGAGGTGCGAATTCGAAAGAGCGATCTGCCATTCATTGCCCCAAAGTAAACCCATTGATAGGCCGGATCGATGGTAATGGGATTAACGCCGATTCGGGCTGGAGTCTCTCCTAAGGAAATGACGCGACCGTCAATCTCGATATCGATGTCTTCTGGAACAGTATTTGGGCTACCTTGCAGAACTCTACGGGCTAAACCAGTCTTTAGATCAACCACAATCAGCGCAGCATCAGGTCCACCTGCAGTATCGGCAATGTAAATGGCTTCATGCTTGGCATCCACCGCAAAATCATTGAGAAAGGCATTCTCTGTGATCACGGGTGGGGGTAAATAAATCACCTGATGAAGTTCGTTTCGTCGCGTATCCCAGGCAATTAAGCGTCCTGTGGGAAAGGCGGGATTAGGATTATCCAAGAACCAAATATTCCCCCTACCATCTGCCTGAATTCCCAACGTATTGTTGAGACCTGACCAATTGGGAGGGCTGGCATCCGGGGCTTTCCCCCAATCTGAATTGGGATAGATTTGCCAATTTCTTTGATCAAGTACTTCGATGGCCCGGTTTTGGTTGCCAAAGAAGCTATGGACGCTACAAAAAATCCGCTTATCTGCCGTAACGGCAATATTTCCGACTTCTGCCCCCTGGGTGAGTTCAGCCACAATTTCTAGCTGGTTGGTGGAGGACTTGGCTGAGGCTCCGTGGGGAGAATGGAAGTGAAAGCCAATTAAAACTAGGCAGGTACAGACTGCGATCGCAACTTGTCTACGGGAAAGACTAAGATTAGGCCAATTCAATGGAGGTACTCCAAACATTTATCTAATGGCGATTAACCTTCAGATAAATGTGAATGTCAATGCCTAATTTTGGTGCTGAAGAGTAAGATTGGCACTAGAAAGCTTGAAAAGAATGACAACATCCGTTGTGCGGCAAATCTGACGCTCTAAGAATGATGATCATCATCGCTGACCTAAACTCGTCTTCACAGCTTATCGAAGATCTCGCATGGCCCTTCAATTTTGACTTGTCTCGTGCCGACGAAGACCCCTCTTGGATCAAACTCGATCCAGAAGTGCCGTTTGACGTGATCGCTGGTGAAAGCACCGGCGGTGTCTTTCTCGCATACGGAACGGGTGATCAGGATACGCTTCCAATTCTTCACGCGACTTCCGAAGGGCAAGCAGGCTGTGTGGTAAAAAAACTTGACTGAATTTCTCGGCATTCTTATGGCCGTTCCCTATTGGTGTGACTTGCTCAAGTTCTCAGGCAATGGTTCCCTCGCCGAGATGCACAAGACCGCCGTCTTCATGGAGCGTAAATACACCGATGATTATCCGGACCTACCAGACGCGCGAAACCGAATCATGAGTGTCTTGCCTATTCCGGATATCGATGATCCAATAAAGACTTTGCACGATTCAATCCATGCAACCGATTGCACGCTGATTGCTGACGACGGCTGGCGGTATGAATCGCTGTTCAACAGTTTTGTTTCCAGCGACAATCCAAACTGGCGTTGAAATCCGCACAAAGCCTTGAACCGGAGCACTCAGTCGGAGGAAAAATCAAAGCCTGCCGTACGTGCCTGGTTACAGCAGGTGTTAGCAACTCCTAAAAGTTATCACCATCTAGCAAGTCACCAAGGCTTCCTAGCAAAGATCCTTCACCACGACTACTCCCTCCACTTCTTTGAGGCGCTGCTGCTAACATCCGTCCTGCCATTCTAGAGAAGGGAAGAGATTGTAGCCACACATGCCCCGGTCCAGTTAGGGTCGCGAAAAATAATCCTTCTCCACCAAAGATAATGGACTTAACATTGCCTGCTTGCTGAATGTCGTAGTGGACAGAATCAGTCAGGGCAACGAGACAACCCGTATCTACATGTAAGGTTTCGCCCGCTTTCAGGTCCCGTTGAACCACCGTCCCACCGGCATGGAGAAAGGCCAATCCTGTCCCATCTAGCTTCTGCATAATGAAGCCTTCACCTCCAAAAAGCCCCGTCAGAATTTTCTTTTGGAAATGAATGCCAATTTGAACCCCTTTTGCAGCGCAGAGGAAACTGTCTTTTTGACAAATTAACCGTCCGCCATAATCACTGAGTTTGGCGGCAATAATCGTGCCAGGATACGGAGCCGCAAAAGCGACATGGGCTTTCCCTTGGGGACCGCCGTGGGTAAATACAGTTGTGAACAAGCTTTCGCCCGTAACCAGACGTTTGCCTGCGCCGACTAACTTATCCATAAAGCCCCCCTGAGACGCTTGGGCCGACCCATCACCAAAAATCGTTTCCATTTGGACTACGGCATCTTTGTACATCATGGCTCCCGCCTCAGCCACGGCACTTTCACCTGGATCAAGTTCGACTTCGACAAACTGCATGTCTTCGCCGTAGATTTGATAGTCAATCTCATGGGCTGCACCCGGTCCTACGGGAGGTGGGGGAGGGGGGGCCACAGCGGCAACAGCATCTCCCTGAAGTTCGGCCACTTGAGCAATGGGCAGCCAATCGGTAAATCCCTGTCGCCAGCAATAGCCATTAGGATTTTGTCTAGCTTGGTCAATCGCCTGCTTCTCGTCAAAGGGACCTAAGCGATCGCTGCCGTAGTTGAAATACCAAGTTGTCATGATGCTCTCTAATTGCCGCTCACCAAACTACAAATATCATTGCTCAAAGTCCACACAAGCCGTGGGAGCAAGGAACGATGTGATATAGCTTTCCCAGATTGCAGGCTACAGATTCAAGTCTGCAATGAAACGTTCAAATTTATGAAAGAAGAATTGGTACTGCAGCAGAGCACGGCAGCACAAGCTTCCGATGAAATTGAACATTAGCGAAAAGAAACCGAATCTGAGTGATTTTATGCAACACCTTGCTTAAAACAGCATTGCCCCATCAATCTCCACAGGTAAATGGGTATGGGCCCCTTCCCCACAGGTGCGAGGTGTAGGAAACACCTTGCCAGGATTGGCTAGCTCCTTGGGGTTAAATACATGGCGAACCCATTGCATCGTTTCTAAATCCGCCTCCGAAAACATATCCGGCATATAGCAGCGCTTATCCGCTCCAATGCCATGTTCACCGGAAATACTGCCGCCAACGCGCACACAGAGCTTCAGAATTTCGCCGCCTAACTCTTCCACCTTTTCCAAAGACCCCGGAACCGACTCATCATAAAGAATCAAGGGATGTAAATTGCCATCTCCGGCATGGAAAACATTGGCAATGCGGTAGCCAAACTTTTCACCGAGAGTATTAATTTCGCCTAAGACATAGGCCAGTTCTGTTCTAGGAATTACCCCATCTTGAACAAAATAGTTGGGACTAAGCTTACCAGCAGCCGCAAACGCTGCTTTCCGTCCCTGCCACAGCCTCAGCCGTTCTTCTGGCTCTGTGGCTACGGTGATATTTCGAGCACCATTTTGGCGGCAAATTTCTTTAACCCGTTCACTACTGGCATTCACTTCAACTTGCAGACCATCCAGCTCAATCAAGAGGATAGAACCCGCATCGCGCGGATAGCAGTCTGTTGCCACCACATCCTCCACCGCGTTAATGCTGAAGTTATCCATAATTTCCATACCAGCGGGAATCACACCTGCCCCGATAATGTCGGCAACGGTTTTCCCGGCGGCATCAATGGTGGTGAAATCGGCAAGTAGTACGGAAATAGCATCAGCGCTGCGTAAAATTCTCAGGGTAATTTCCGTGGCAATGCCTAAGGTTCCTTCCGACCCCACAAACACCCCTGTCAGGTCATAACCTGGCATATCTGCAACCTTGCCCCCTAGATCCACCACCTCACCATTGGTGAGGACCATTTTCATTCCCAAGACATGGTTGGTGGTTACCCCATACTTGAGACAATGAACACCACCAGAGTTTTCGGCAATATTGCCACCGATGGAGCAAATAATCTGGCTAGACGGATCGGGGGCATAGTAAAAGCCATTAGGTGCGACCGCCTGGGTCACCCAAGCATTAATCACCCCGGGTTGGACCACCACGCATTGGTTCTCAATATCAATTTCAAGAATTTTATTCATGCGTGAGGTGACAATTAACACACAACCTTCCGTGGGCATTGCTCCGCCAGACAAACCCGTTCCAGAGCCTCGAGCTACAAAGGGTATCTGGTTGCGATCGCAAATCTCTACCGCTGCTGCCACTTCTGCCGTTGTTTGGGGCAGCACAACTAAGCTAGGACGTTGCCGATAACTGGCTAAACCATCGCATTCATAGACGGATAGCTCCTCTGGGGTCACCATTACTCCGTCTTGGCCGACAATAGTCTGCATTTGTCGGATGATAGGTTGCCAATTGCGTTGAGTATCTGTGGCAATCATGAGGATATAGTCTGCAGTAAGGGGCAGGCCGCAATGACCTATGCCTAGCTTAGACCAGAATCATGCCCCACTCAGGCTGAGGAAGCTCAATCTAGGAGGCAACGCCCCTTTTGTTCGTGCTTCTGCAGCACAAATCACCATAATTTCGGATGGTTAGAGAATTAGAAGTTTAAGCAGATCGCTGATCCTGGAAGCCTGCCACTTCAATTTCTGTCAAGCTGTAGAGAAAAACGCCACTACCCACTTTCACGACATCTCCAGAGAGAATATCGATACTACCGGATAAAAAATCGATAATGCGCTGAGCTAGCTTAAAGGGTAGTTCAGAAACATTACACATCACCAGACAACCACTTTTAAGGTGATCGACTGCTTGTTGGGCTTCTTCAAAGGAGCTGGGCTTCACAACCTTAATCTCTGGTTGCGAAGTACCAAATAGAGGAATGATATTGTCCATGGTTCAAGTCTTGATGCTGAAACAGCTCAAATGGAATCGTGCTCAAGTCAACACACATCTGACCCAGTACCCAAAAGGAATACTGGACATCATCTATCTGAGATAATGCATGAGAGATAAGCGCTAGGCTCCTAGCGAATTAGTGAGAAAATTCAGCTAGTAAACGCCCATAACACTGACATTGAAGCAATAAGCTCCTCTCCCCCCTATCAGCTTTATCTTCCTCAAACCACACCTTAGTAGAACTAAGTGACTAAATGTAAGAATCTCCAGGTGGAAGAATAAACGAGACCAAACTAAATGTTGGTGAAAGCTGATGCCTCGATACCAGAAATATTTAATTGTGTAATCATTTGTCTGCACATAGGCTAACACTGATCCAATTTCCTTAACCCTTGCCAGGGATAAGCCTTACCTTAATTTAATATTTGAATATTTTGCTTCATCGTTCTTAGTCTTTCTAGAATGTCACTTCATCTTCGGAGTTATTTACTGGGAGACGGCAGACCTCTCAGCTCCGAAATAGATCCCTCGCAGAGAGGGTTCGCAGGGTTGGATTAGGCATTTTTGGTAAATTCAACTATAATTCTAGTTATCAACTATTAACCTTCGTCAAAAAATAGACGCTGACCAGTGTTTACAACTGCCCTCCGCCCAAATGATGTTTTGTCAACGCCCCATGATTTAGTGGGAGCGATTAATGATCTAAAGAAAGATCTCAATGCCATTGTCTTGGCCCACTACTACCAAGAACCCGAGATCCAAGATGTCGCAGATTACTTAGGGGACTCTTTAGGCCTCTCTCGCCAAGCTGCCGACACCAATGCTGAAGTCATTGTTTTCGCTGGCGTTCATTTCATGGCGGAGACGGCTAAAATTTTGAATCCAGATAAATTGGTATTGCTGCCTGATGTGGACGCCGGTTGTTCTTTGGCAGATAGTTGTCCCCCTGACCAATTTGCCGCTTTCAAAGCTGCTCACCCCGATCACTTGGTGATTTCCTACATCAACTGTACGGCTGAAATTAAGGCTATGAGCGACATTATCTGCACTAGCTCCAACGCGGTTCATATTGTCAATCAAATCCCTGCTGATCGACCGATTATTTTTGCTCCTGATCAAAATCTGGGTCGCTACGTGATGGCCGAAACGGGGCGGGACTTGGTGCTCTGGCAAGGAAGCTGTATCGTTCATGAAACCTTTTCTGAACGGCGGTTGATTGAACTCAAAACCAAGAATCCCCAAGCGGAGGTGATTGCTCACCCGGAATGCGAAGCTACCATTTTGAGACATGCCAGCTTTATTGGTTCCACAACAGCTCTCCTGAAATATACGCAAACCAGTCCCCTAGACACCTTTATCGTGGCGACGGAATCCGGCATCTTGCACCAGATGGAAAAGCAGGCCCCTGGCAAGCAATTTATTCCGGCGCCGCCTACAGGGAACTGTGCCTGTAATGAATGCCCCTACATGCGCTTGAATACTTTGGAAAAACTGTATGTATCGATGCGCGATCGCAAACCGGAAATCACGATGCCGGCAGACATTCGCCAAGCTGCCCTCCATCCCATTCAGCGCATGCTAGAGATGAGTGTTTGATGCCCGCCACAAATATAAGTGAAATCACGCTGTTTTGGGCAGAATAACCACGGTATTCTGCTAGTACAGTTTGGGAGAACATCCTGATGATTCCGGCAAATAACAGTAAGGAAGAGGAAACTCTCGCGCGATTCCTGAATAAGCTCCCCTTAGAGGTGGCTGAGTCCTTTGATGCCACACAGCGTCAGGCTCTGATGACGGCTTTAACTAGCTCTTCTCCACCCAGTCGGAAGTTGGATGTCCGTAAGTCCTTCTCGCTGTTGGGACGCAAATATTACTTTGTCGTTTTGCTAGGGAAAGATCGGAGAACTCATAAACGAGTGAGGATTGCCCAGCTAGAGGCTCATGATCAAGGCCTGCGTCGCTATCTTTCTATGGGGTTGGCGGGAAGCCTGCTGTCTGTTGTGGTGTTGAGTACCGCTTATTTGGCCGCATCAGCTGTCGGCGTTAACTTTTTTCCGCAAAGTCATGCAGATAATGTTCTGTTTGCCCCGCAAGCGGAAGCAAGCGAACCCTAGGGCTGATATTTCAATATTTTTAAGGAATAGCTATGCGGATGGCGAGAATCGAACTCGCAAGGCATAAGCCACACGCCCCTCAAGCGTGCGTGTCTACCAATTCCACCACATCCGCAAATTGGGAAGCGCTCCGACATCAGTCAGGGTGACTAATGCACAAAAGCTCATCTAGTATACCAACATATCCCTGGATGTCATCTGGGGGCTGAAAATTTTTGCCTATCTGTTGACCGACAACGATTTGAGAGGTCTCGTCTGGAGACTGAACAGGGGCAATTTTAGAAGAGGTGCTTGAGAATGTCCCAGATTTCCAATCAGCACTACGAGGTTGGCATCCCTACCACCTCCCGCCAAGTCCAGGCTTTGGGGCAAGTGTTAACTCAATGTTTTAATGTGTCTGCCGATCATTGGCAGACCTTTGCCCGGCAGCTGGGAAAAGATAATTTAAGAGTCATTTGCCAGGGTGATACCGTCTTGGGGGGCCTAGGGATTTATCCCATGGGCCAGTGGTTTGGCGGGCAGCGCATTCCCATGCATGGTATTGCTGGCGTGGGCATTGCCCCAGAATATCGAGGGGCAGGGGTCGCCCGGTCTCTGATGGCTGAAACCGTGAAAACCTTTCATCAGCAGGGCGTTCCATTAGCGACCTTGTATGCGTCCACCTCACAACTGTATCGAAGCGTCGGGTTTGAACAAGCGGGCACCTACTGTTGCTATCATCTGCCCACCCAGTCCTTGATGCTTAAAGATCGGAGTTTACCGGTCACAGCGATTGACTCCAGTGATTTAGGTGTCCTGGCTGAGCTGTATCAGCAGCGAGCCCAACAAACCAACGGCAACCTGGATCGCCATCTGGCAATTTGGGAGCAGATGCTGGAGGATGATACGCCTATCTATACCTATTTAATTGGAGAAGCGGACCACCCGGAGGGATACGTGATCTTTGCCCATCAGGTGGATGCTGGGTGTTACAACATCAATATTTACGACTGGGTGTGGCTCACACCCGCTGCAGGACAACGACTGTGGACCTTCTTTGCTGATCATCGGTCCTTGGCTAAGGATATCCAGTGGTATGGGGCTCCCGTTGATCCATTGCAGCTTTTTCTGGCGGAACAAACCTATCAGGTAAAGAAAACAGAACGCTGGTTGATGCGGATTGTCGATTTACCCAAGGCGTTAACCCTGCGGGGCTACCCATCTGCCCTGGAAGCAGAGCTGCATTTACAAGTAGACGATCCACTCGTGCCTGCTAATTCAGGCCAGTTTGTATTGCAAGTATCCCAAGGACAGGGGCAGGTGAGAACCGGGGGGCGAGGAGATTTGAAATTGAATATTCGCGGTCTGGCGCCGCTCTATTCCAGTTTGCTGACGGCCCAGGAGCTAAAGCTGCTGGGGGCTGTAGATGGATCGAGGGAGGTGCTAGCTTTGGCAACCACGCTCTTTAGTGGCCCTCAACCATGGCTGAGCGATCATTTTTAGAGGCGGGCTAGCCCATGGCAACTTTAATTAATGTGATCGCCGCAACGACCCAGAGGTAGGGGGCAAACCATTTGAACTGTCCCTTTTTTAAAACGGAAAACAGCCAAAGCAACGCGATGTAGCCCGTAACAAAAGAGGCAATAATCATGCCTAGAAGGGGAGCGAGTTGTAGTCCTTCTTCTCGCACTTCATCAATGCCCAAAATAGCTACACCAAAGGACACCACCAAATACATGAGAAAAGAAAATCGGGGGGCTAAATCGGAGGTCGCACCGCGCCACAACATAGTGGAAATGGTGCTGCCAGACCGGGAGATGCCTGGAATAACAGCACATCCTTGAGCAATGCCGCCAATGGTGGCATCCAGCCAGCTAAGGGACATGGCATTGCGCTTGAGACCGGACTTGGGGGTGAACCATAACACCAGCCCAGTCACGATCAAGGCAAAGGACACATAGAGAGGCTGATTGAGTTCCTCAAAAATGGGTTTCAAGCCCAACCCAATCATGGCTGTGGGGATGGATCCTAAAACCACCAGTAACGCCATTCGCCATCCCTCTTGTTGCCGAGCCGTAGACGAAGTCAGGCCCGCAAAAAAGCCAGATAAAGCTTGCCAGACATCTTTACGGAGGACAACTAGAACGGCGAAGAATGTGCCTGTATTGGTGGCGATATCTACATAAAGGGGTAGCTTTTCCCACCAACCTAAGTAATAGCTGGCGAGCACTAAATGCCCAGAGCTGGAGACGGGCAGAAACTCTGTGAGCCCCTGCACAATCCCCAAAATAATTGCTTGCAGTAAGGTCATAGGCGTTTAGAGGAGAAGAGAAATCGCGTTGTTTTAATATCCTTGGCGAATTTACCATTAATAACCGAGGTATGGAGTAACCAAGGATGGTTAAGGACGACCATTTAGATGTAATCATCATCGGCAGTGGCACTGGTGGATTGAGTTGTGGGGCGCTGTTGGCCCAGTATGGCCTTAAGGTTTTGGTCTGTGAAAGTCATACTTTACCGGGTGGGGCCGCCCATGGCTTCCAACGCCAGGGCTATACCTTTGACTCAGGTCCTTCTCTGTTCTCAGGATTATCCTTCAGTCCCTCCCCGAACCCCTTACGCCAGGTGCTAGATGCCATTGGTGAAGATTTAGAATGGGCAACCTACGGTACTTGGGGATGCTGTTTACCAGAGGGGAATTTCTTTACCTCGGTCGGGGCCGATCAGTTTTGTGAAGTCGTGCGGGAGCTGCGAGGAGAATCAGCGGTTGCCCAATGGCGAACTTTGCAGCAGCGAATGGAGCCGTTGAAAGAAGCTGCGATCGCACTTCCTGCTGCAGCAATACGATTTGACTTAGGTGTATTGCAAACCGTCGGTCGGTTTATCCCTAAACTCCTCAAGCAATTTCCCCATCTCGCCCAACTAACCGGCCCGTTTAGCCAAGTAATTCAGGGGCAGGTCACGGATGAATTTCTGCTTAACTGGCTGGATTTAATGTGTTTCCTACTGGCGGGGTTACCAGCGGATGGGATTATTGCGGCGGAAATGGCCTTTATGTTTGGGGAATGGTATCGCCCGGATGTGGTGCTGGATTATCCCATGGGTGGCAGTGGTGCGATCGCAGAAGCGCTGCTCCGAGGGTTGACAAAACAGGACGGCCAGATCCGATTCAGTTCCCATGTCGAAGAGATCCTGATTGAGAACCATCGAGCAGTTGGTGTGCGGTTACGAACCGGGGAGGAATTGCGATGCCGACAGGCGGTGATTTCAAATGCGTCTTTCTGGGATACGGCTGCTATATTGCCCGCTTCCCATAGCCGTTACCGACAACAACAAACGTTGCCGGACTGCCCTAGCTTTATGCATTTTCACTTGGGAATTGATGGGCAGAACCTGCCCTCAGATTTAGCCTGTCACTACATTGTGGTGAATGATTGGCAGCAAGGAGTAACGGCCCCCCAGAATGTAGTTTTGGTGTCTATTCCGTCCCTGCTAGATCCCTCACTTGCCCCTGAGAATAAGCATGTGATTCATGTTTATACCCCTGGCAATGAACCCTATGACATCTGGCAGGGGTTGGATCGGAACAGTTCTGACTATGCTCAGCTTAAGCAACAGCGGGCAGAGGTGATGTGGCAGGCTTTGGAACGGATTATCCCCGATATTCGATCCCGTTGTGAGGTGTCCTTGGTGGGCACACCCTTAACCCATGAGCGATTTCTACGTCGCCATCGGGGTACCTATGGACCGGGGATTCGAGCAGGTACTGGGCTTTTCCCTGGCCCCAAAACGAAAATTCCGGGTCTGCTTTGCTGTGGCGATTCCACTTTTCCGGGGATTGGTATGCCTGCGGTTGCGGCGAGTGGATTCTTAGCGGCCCATGCCTTAGTGCCTGTGCAAAAACAGCTGAAAATGCTTCGGCATATTGGCTGTGTGAATTAGAGCCTTGAGCTTCATGGGGCTATGGCGAGGGGCAAGCACAATTCTCAACAAAGGTAAGAGGCGTTGGTCAGTATGATAATTCCCCCTTATGGCAGTGCCTATCTGCCTATGAAGGAGAATTTGGCGCTATCCTTATGGATAGGGTGATCAATTCATGTAGCTTGCTGCTGCATTGTTCAGTCGATTGGTCTATATCCACAGCAAACCTGTCTTCAAAAACGCATGAACATTCTCTCTAATCTATTGGCACAGCCTGCCCAGCCCTCTGTACCGAAGCAACGAGGTCGAGGGATTGAAATCAAGTCCAAGCGTGAGATTGAAATCATGCGACAGGCGTCCCGAATTGTCGCCACGGTTCTGAAAGAAATTTCTGAATTGGTGGAACCGGGCATGACCACGGCTGATTTGGATGCCCATGCCGAAAAGCGAATTCGCGAGATGGGAGCCACCCCTAGTTTCAAGGGATATCACGGTTTTCCCGCTTCTATTTGCGCCAGCATTAACCATGAAGTGGTCCATGGTATTCCCAATCCCAAAAAAGTGATTCAGTCAGGTGATGTCTTAAAGGTTGATACGGGCGCGTATTTTGAAGGCTTTCATGGCGATTCCTGTATTACCATTGCGGTTGAAGAAGTTACTCCTGATGCGGCCAAACTCATCAAAATAGCTGAAGAATCCCTCTTTAAGGGTATTGAGCAGGTTAAAGAAGGCAATTACCTCATGGATATTGCCGGAGCTATCCAAGACCATGTGGAAGGAAATGGTTTTGTAGTGGTAGAAGACTTTACTGGACATGGGGTCGGTCGTAATCTCCACGAAGAACCCTCGGTGTTTAACTATCGCACCCGCCAGATGCGCAATGTCAAACTTCGCTCTGGGATGACGTTAGCCATTGAGCCGATTCTCAATGCGGGTTCCAAGGTGACCAAGATTCTCAAAGATCGCTGGACGGCAGTGACGGTTGATAATGCGCTGTCAGCTCAGTTTGAGCACACCATTCTGGTCACTAAAACTGGATATGAAATCCTGACAGATCGCAATCTGGTGTAGAACAACGGCCTCAAAGGCCTGGCTCAAAGAATCTCCTAGCCTAGGAATTGATTGTGCGGTCCCACTCGCATTTCTGAACTGCTTTAAGTTCCTTATGAAACGAAGGAAGTTTATTCAGTCTGCGATAGGCGCAGCTTGCTTGCCTGGGATAGTGAGCCGTGAATTAAACTTTGCTCAAACGGCCCAATTGGCTTCAGCCCATGCACGCTATAAATGGGCTGTTTTGTATTGGATGCCCTACGACAACGACTTGTCACATTTTGGTGAACCCATTATTGAGATGTTGGTCTGTGGGACCCAAAACACTGACGTTGTAATAGCCGTGCAATCTGACTATTGGGGAAAGTCCCGAATGCGTCGTCGTCAGATTATTAAGGGTACTGTTACTGAGATCAAGGTTTTAGAAGAAGACAGTAGCGATCACACTGCTTTAGTCGCGTATTTGAATTGGGCCAAGCAAACCTTTGAAGCTGAGCATTGGGCTGTCATTGTTGTGGGTCATGGCGGCAAGATCAATGAACTGAGTCCAGATGATCACACCCATAATCGTCAGACGCGCACCTGGATGAGCGTTGACCAATTTACCAAAGCTATCCGTCAATTCAACCAATCGACGCAGGGCCAGGTTGAGTTACTGTATTTTCAAAATTGCAATAAAGCGACCCTCGAAGTGATTTACGAAGCCAAGGACTGTGCACGATACACCCTTGCCTCGCAACTTACCTTGGGTGCCCCAAATTACTACTATGAGGATTGGCTGAAAAAACTTGACGCGTTAGCAGATGGACGTGAAGCTGCCCTTACCATCATGGATACTGAAAGGGCTAATATGTATCACACCCTGACTTTGGTGGATAATCAAGCTGTTGAGGGAATTCCTGAACAACTTTCAAAATTGCTCCAGCCCATTCTTCAGGGTCGTTTACCTTCACTCAGTCAATTAAATATTTCCACTTATCCATACTTCGGTGAGTTGCATTGTGATGCACTCATGCTATTCCAGCGTCTCTCGGAATTCAGTGAACAAAGTGAGGATGAACTCATTGAATTTACTGATTTTCTCAAAACCTCGGTGATAGTGTCCCATAAGACTGGAGGACAACTTTTCGGTCCCCCTCTGCCCCATTCTGAGTCTGAAGTGTTGTGTGGTTTAGGTTTATATTTTCCTGAAACTCAACAAGATGTGGCCCGCTATTCTTCCTTAGCCCTATACCAGGGCGTGAACCTAGTGGGGCTATATACCCGTTTAGTGGAGGGGCAACCGACTCAGAATATGCCTGGGTATTGATCTAGGCTCATAGGCTCAATGCAGAGAATGGTTCTGTTGAGGCCTTTGTAGCGTTCTAAAGAAAGACCACTCTGTGCTGATCTGTGCTGACACTCCCCTGACATTTTATCTGGCTATTGCTATCCCCAGCACCAACCACTGATGCCAATGGGTGGGTTGAGTTAAAAATGCACTTAACGAAAAAAAGGAATAAAGTAGAACCTCTTTGATTGAATTATATTCACAAACAAAATAAATATTGCTCTTCAAATTTTCATGAGCTAGATTTGAGGCAGATATTTGGGGAACTATTGTTTTAACGTCTCTAATGCATCTTCTGCTGTTTTAATTTCTCCCATGAAAACTGAATTTATTAAAATTGCCTGTGTAGTAATTTCTGTCGGCACAATAGCTTCATTTGATGTCGCTCAAGCAGCAGAACAAAATATTCCTGAAACACCTTTGCCAGGTTTGGATCAACCTCGAAATTATTTGCCAAGTGCCCATGGGACTCGCCGATTAGAACTCAGCATTAGTCGTCGCCAGGTGACCCTATTTCAGGGGGATCAGGTCCTAAAATCCTATCCGGTAGCGGTAGGAAAAGCCGGATGGCCCACCCCTGTCGGAGATTTCGAAGTTCAAACAAAAGTTCGTAATCCCTCCTGGCAAAACCCTTTTCAGGGTAAAGGCTACGTCATTCCAGGGGGTGCTCCCGATAATCCCCTCAGTACCCGTTGGTTAGGATTTTGGACCAATGGCAAAAACTGGATCGGGTTTCATGGCACCCCTAATCGGGCTTCCGTCGGCTCCGCCGCGTCTCACGGTTGTGTGCGCATGTATGACGAACATATTCAGGAGCTGTTTGAATTGGTAGCGGTGGGGACTCCCGTTAAGGTGACTCGTTAGACCATAGGTCTGTAACGTCATAACCTAGCTCTGTTATCATTTGCCGCAGTAACGGCAGACTTAGACCAATCACATTGCTATGGCAACCTCTGATCTGCTCGACAAACAGTCCCCCTCGACCATCTAGGGCAAAGCAGCCTGCACAGTGTAGTGGCTCACCTGTTTCTGCGTAGGCTCGAATTTGATTGTCTGTGAGGGGCGCAAAATCTACTTCGGTGATTTGGCAGCGGATGAGCTGATGGTTTTGTTTTAAGTCAATCAGGGTATGTCCTGTGAGTAGGCGGCCTGTCTGACCGCGCATGGTTTTCCATCTTGAGATCGCATCTTCAATCCCCTGGGGCTTGCCATAAATTTCGCCCCCTAACTCCAATACAGAATCGCATCCCAGCACCAATGCAGGAGGCTGTTGCTGGTGAGCAACCACTTCAGCTTTGCCTGTGGCCAGGGTGGTCACCAATGCTTCTGGATCCGTCGTGGTGACTTGAGATTCGTCAAAATGGCTGGGAAGAACCACCGGATCAATACCGACCGTCTTCAGTAGTTGGCGACGAGCGGGGGAGGCAGAGGCCAAAATAAAAGGAATCGTCATAGGGATGGATACCAAACGGCTATATGTCTTGAGGAGCTGGTGTTCCTTTAGCCCTAGGTGAAGTGTCATTCATGCCCATGGGATTGGGTAAACTGAGTGCGTCTCTAGGGATACGGGGTTGACGATCATTCTATGGGTAAGCTGCGAACATGGGGAATAAAGGTCGGACATTGGAGCATCATCTGTTTACCCCTTTGGCTGGGGTCCGCTGCTCAAACCCATCCTCAAGGGTCGTCCACCATTGCCCAAAAACTGGCATTCCAGCACCAAGTCACCATTGAAGTAAAGGGGAATTATCGCTACATCACCAGTAATGGTATCCCTGATCATCCGCCAGGCACCTTTCCAAATCAGGGCAACCCCAATCGAATCTCACCCCAAACGCATCAGTATCGTGTGCCTGTTCATCCCCAACAAGCTGCAACCATTACCCCCATGAAGAGACAGCCGTTTGGCGTGGCATTGAATGGAGTGCCGTTTGATCCAGGAACGGCAGAATTTTGGAATAACGATCGCCAATCGGGATGGCGGTACAATGCCTTGTCTGGGGCTATCAATTTGGGACTGGATGACCATCATGCCCATGTTCAGCCGACGGGAGCCTATCACTATCATGGGTTACCCACAGGTTTAATTGCCTCTCTCTTCTCGGCCAAACCGATGATTTTGGTGGGATATGCAGCTGATGGATTTCCCATCTACGCTCTTAAGGGCTATACCGATGCCCAAGATCCCAATTCAGACCTAAAAAAAATGAAACCGAGTTATCGGTTAAAGTCAGGCCGAAGACCCGATGGCCCCCTCGGGCAATATGACGGCACCTTTGAGCAGGATTATCAGTTTGTTCAGGGTGCAGGCGATCTGGACCAGTGTAATGGCAGAGTCGGTGTCACCCCGGAGCACCCTCAAGGGATCTATCACTACTACATTACTGAGACCTATCCGTTTATTCCTAGATGTTTTCGAGGCACCCCTGATTCAAGTTTTGCCCGCAATCATCTGCCGCCCTCGCGGAGGCCACACCACCAACCTCCCTCTCCTCCTAAGCAGCATCCACCCGGACACCATCCGCCTCGACATCGACCCCCTCGACATCGACGTCCGCCCCACCCTGGACATCGGCCCCCTTGGCATCACCTCTCTAATTAAACTCCTCAGCTCTAGTCGATATCGCGAGGCTCATCGGAGACGAGAAGAACCCTCTAGGAGAAGAGTTGAGTTGGAATTGAGAATGCCAACCCGTTCTGGGCACAATAGGCTCAAACCAACTGACCTCCTGGTTTTGCTCAACTTTAAGCTAAGCCTCTATTTAGAATGAATACGGTTTCTGAGTCACCACTCGACCCTCCTTCTTCTGTTCCAACAAGACCCTCAATTAATCCTGCTGATCTTCACTTCCCTAGCGGTGCGATTTCGTTAGATTCATCCCTCTATATTGAGCGATTACCCCTGGAGAATCATGCCTATCAGGGCATTGAAAAACCGGGCGGTTTAGTGCGTATTCAAGCGCCCCAAGGCATGGGAAAAAGCTCTCTATTATTGCGGCTCACTGCTCATGCTCGTGCCCAGGGCTATCAGACGGTGACAATCAACTTTCAAACCGCCGATCAAGATATTTTTACCAGTATTGGCAAGTTCTTGCGGTGGTTCTGCGCTAGCGTTACTTATCATCTGAGAAAGCCCTCTTGTTTAGATGACTATTGGGATGACGACATTGGGGCAAAGCTAAGCTGCACCATGTATTTTGAAGATTATTTGCTGGCTGAGCTAGATACCCCCCTGGTCATTGCTCTTCAGCATGTTGAAGAGATCTTTGAACATGTCGCCATTGCCGTCGATTTCTTACCCTTGTTGCGCTTTTGGCATGAGCAAGCCAAACAAGGTGATGTTTTTCGCCATCTGCGACTCATGGTTAGTCACTCCACAGAAGTGTATGTTCCCCTGAATATTAATCACTCGCCGTTTAATGTGGGCTTGCCGATTCGGTTGCCGCCGTTTAATTTGGCCCAAGTCAAAGCATTGGCCTATGCCTATGGTTTGGACTGGGAATCCAACCGTGAGGCCCAGCAGTTAATGGACTTAGTGGGTGGGCGTCCTGCTTTAGTCAATATGGCCCTGTATGACATTAGCTATGGCCAAAAGACCCTAGACCAGTTTTTGCAGGAGGCTCCCACCCAAGCAAGCATCTATCGCCACCACCTCCAGAAGCTCTTAACCACCCTCAATCACCAGCCTGAGCTAGCGGCGGCCCTCAAGGATGTGGTATCAGCAAAGAGCGGGTTTGAATTAGAACCCGTCATTGCTTATAAGCTCAATAGCTTAGGGTTAGTGGAGCTAAGGGGAAATGAGTGCCTGATCTCCTGTGAACTCTATAGGCAATTTTTTGTTCACAAAACCTTCAGTCAACTGGATGCTTGGCGAGAACGGTTAGCCCAACTGGAAGAAGAGAATACGCAATTAAAACAGCTTGTTAATTTAGATGCCCTTACCCAAGTTGCCAATCGTCGGTCCTTTGATGAGTTTATTCAGGCAAAGTGGCAACAGTTGGGCGAGATGCAGGCTCCTTTGGCCGTGATCTTAGCAGATGTAGACTGCTTTAAGCTCTACAACGATACCTACGGTCATCAGGCTGGAGACCAATGCCTTCAGCAGGTTGCCCAGGCTATGCAAAAGTGCGCTCAACGAGCCTCGGACTTGGTGGCACGATATGGCGGCGAAGAATTTGTGGTGGTGCTGCCCCTCACCACTGCAGAAAGTGCGGCTCAAATGGCTGAGACTATGCTGAACTGCATCAAGGAGAAAAAGATAAGTCACGATCGTTCTACAGTCGCTACCAAAATTGTCACGGCCAGTATGGGGGTCGCCAGTGTCATTCCCACCCTCGATCAGGATCCGACGAGTTTAATCAAAGCCGCGGATCAGGCACTTTACCAGGCCAAAGCATTAGGGCGAGATCGGGTGCAGATTGCTATTGCGGCTGACTAACCTGGCCTGAAGCTTATGCAATATCAGATTGGTGGTAGTCTTTCAGCCAGTGCGTCGACCTATATTGCCCGGCAAGCCGATCAGCAGATCTACGCTGCCCTAAAACGGGGCGAGTTCTGCTATGTCCTGAACTCCCGGCAAATGGGCAAGTCGTCTCTACTCGTGCAGACGCGTCACCGTTTGCAGGCAGAGGGCTATCGATGTGCGGTTGTCGATATGACCAATATCGGTAGCGAGAATATCACTCCTTTGCAGTGGTACAAAGGGATGATCAAAGATTTGTGGCGCAACTTCAAACTGATCCGTCAGTTTGACTTCAAATCTTGGTGGCAAGACGAAGCCGATATTTCTTTACTGCAGCGATTAAGTCAATTTATCAAGGTTGGGCTGCTAGAGCAGTTCCCCGATCAGCAACTGGTGATTTTTATCGATGAAATCGACAGTATTTTGGGGTTGCCCTTTTCTGTTGATGATTTCTTCGCCTTGATTCGCTTTTGCTATAACCAACGGGCAGTGGATCCAGACTACTGTCGACTCAACTTTGCCCTTTTTGGCGTAGCCACACCGTCGGACCTAATCCAAAACCGTCAGCGTACGCCCTTTAATTTAGGGACTGCTATTCCTCTCCAAGGTTTTACGGTGGCGGAAAGTAAGATATTGGCTCAGGGGCTGGATTTGAAGGGTGGGGATGCCGATGCAATCTTAGCTGCGATTTTGTACTGGACCCAAGGTCAGCCGTTCCTGACCCAAAAGCTCTGTCAACTCGTGGCTCAAGCTAGCGATGAAGCCGTCAGCATTGCACCGGGGAAGGAAGCGAACTGGGTCGAGCAAGTTGTGAAAGACCATATCCTGCAGCATTGGGAATCCCAGGATGAACCGGAACATTTAAGAACGGTGCAGAATCGATTGCTCAATCATTCAGCTTCTGCTGGTCGGCGCTTAGGACTTTATCAGCAGGTGTTGCAGGCTACCACTATCCCGGCAGAAGAGAGCCCAGATCAAACCGACCTGATTCTATCGGGGTTAGTCGTTAAGCAGGATGGACAACTTCGGGTTAAGAACCCCATCTATCGCCAGGTTTTCAATCAAGCTTGGGTGGAGAAGCAGCTCGGCCGACTCCGTCCCTACAAAGCCTCTTTGGAATTTTGGTTGGCCTCAGAGCAGCAAGATGAATCCCGGTTATTGCGGGGTCAAACCCTGCAAGAGGCGCTGGACTGGTCCCAAGGGAAACGACTCAGCGATGAGGATCATCAGTTTTTAACGGCGTCTGTGGAATGCGATCGCCAACAGATTCAAATGACCCTCGAAGCCGAACGGGCACGGGCCATTGAATCTCAGCTTCAACAGGAACAGCAAACCACCAAACTACAAAAGCGCTTTTCCATTACCGTCTCTATTGCCTTCTTAATTGCCGTGGGCTTAGGAGGAGCTGCCTATCAGCAAGCACAAACGACCCAAAAACAGACTGAACTGGCCCAGGCCAGTGAGCAAAAGACCCTAGAAAGTAACATTAGAGCGCTCCTCTCCTCATCTCAGGGAAACATGGATTCCCATCGGCAACTGGAAGCCCTCGCCGACATTATTCAAGCTCATCAACAACTTGATCACCTGCAAAAGGGGGCTGATGGTCTAGCGAACGAGATCCAAGCCACACTCCGTAGTAACGTCCACCGGATGGTGGAGCGGAATCGTCTAACTTTAGGCGTTAAAGTGGAGCATGTTGCGATTAGCCCAGATGGCACCCAAATTGCCACTGCCGCCGCCGATGGCTCTGTCAGTCTTTGGGGTTGGGACGGACAAAGGCGATGGCAAAAGTTTAATCACCAAGCCGAGGTCAACCAAGTCGTCTTTAGTCCAGATGGGCAAACCCTTGCTTCAGCTTCAGCCGATAGAACCGTTAAGCTGTGGAATTTGCAAGGCAAGGTCACCCATACCCTCTCATCGTTTGATGCTGAGGTCCGTGCCTTAGTCTTCAATGCTAAGGGGGATCGGATTGTGACCTCTACGAATAGCCACAAAGTACAGTTTTGGACCCGAACAGGCGAACTGATCAACTCCATTACCAAGACGAAGTTTTTTACCCAAAGTGCGGATGGTCGCTATCTTGCTAATAACTACAAAGGCCATGTCATTCAAATTCGCGCTGCCGATAGCACCCTGATTCGGGAACTGCCACCAGCTCCCGAATTATTGCGAATCATACGATTAAGCCCAAACGGGGACTATATTGCAGCAACGGGGCTGGATCAAAAAATTCGAATTAGGACTAAAAATGGCAAGTTAGTCAGTGAGTTACCAGGTCATGGTGCCTTAATCCGAGACATGGCGTTTAGCCCCAATGGTGAACTAATCGCCTCAGTGTCGTCCGACAAAACTGTGAAACTTTGGCACCGAAATGGCCAGTTATTGAGAACCTTCAAGGGACATCAAGCGACCGTTTGGTCCGTTACATTTAGCCCGGATGGTCAGTTTTTATTGTCTTCTTCAGAAGACGGAACAGTGCGCTATTGGCAGCTTAACAATCCCTTCTGGCAACGGTTAGGTGGCCCCACAGATTTTCTCAGTCAAGTGGCCTATCGCTCGGATGGACAGCAGCTAGCAGCGATTTCCCCTAGCCACAAAATTTATCGCTGGCATCGTCAGACATCAACAACCTTTGAAGCCGTGCCTCAAGTCACATCGCCTGAATTGGGTGGCCCCTTACATGGGTTGGCCTATCACCCTAACAAACCAGAACTCGTGACAACGGATCGCGGTGGCTATATTCATATCTGGAATGCCGATGGCTCACTTCGCACCCGAAGATCAACGCCAAGCCGCCTATGGTCAGTAGAGTACAGTCCCGATGGCCACCAGTTAGCGATAGGGTCCGCCGATAATACGATTCAACGCTGGCAATTTGATGATCAAGGGCAATTGGAACAGGCTCCCTTTCAAATTTTAGAGGGACATCAAGCCACCGTTCGTGATGTTAGTTTTAGCCCCGACGGTCAATGGTTCGTTTCCGCTTCTCTCGACAAGACCCTAAAACTGTGGGCAAGGGATGGCACCCTAAAAACAACGCTATCTAAGCATCGTGCAGCTGTTCAAAGTGTGGCCATAAGTCCTAACAGCCAGTGGTTTGTATCGGCCTCAGAAGATAGCGATATCAAGCTGTGGACCGCTTCAGGTCAAATAATTCAAACCCTGCCTGAACATCAATCTGCGGTCCGGGAGGTCGCCATTAGCCCAGATGGCAAATGGTTAGCATCTGCGGCGATGGATAACACGGTCAAACTCTGGCAGGTTGATCTTTCAAGCTCGACACCAGCCAAGCTGTTTCGAACCTTAATTGGACATGATCGTGCGATCCGTAGCATTACATTTAGTCCAGATGGGAAATCCTTAGTGTCTGCGAGCGATGATCAAACCCTAATGCGCTGGAATTTGGCGAAACTTCTACAGACAAAAGAAGAGGAATATGCTTGTCGTTGGATCTCAAATTTTCTAAAAAATAATGCTCAGGGACATCAGCATCGCCACCTCTGCCCACCGCTTTAGAGCTTAAGTTCCCAGTTGAAATCCTAGAAAAAAAAGAGCAATCCCTCCATAGACCAACAAAGCAGATTTCGCTTTGTCCGATAGTTGGCGAGCGCATAAATCGCTGGTGCCCAGAACCATTCCCACTAGGACATCACCGATACAGCCCGTCAGTCGAAAACGATTGATAGGAATATTGCCTTTGTCATCGACAATAAACCGGAAGTAGCCTGTCAGTAGGCTAATGCACCCCAAAATAAATAGGGGAATCAGTAGATGTTTCACAGGTTAGCCCAAAACCCTTTAACCCCTTTATGATGGCCCACTACGAACCTGGGTAGAACAGTTTGAAATAGGGCTACGTTTGTATCTTGCGAATTATCTGCTGAGCTGCATTGCCACTGAAGTCATCTACAAGTTGTTCAGGAGACTAAGACGATATCGTGGGCACCGCGGACAACCTCCAGTTTGTAACCCGTGCGCTCTAATTTTGGAGATTTGCCCGCTTTCACAGCCCAAAATTCAATGGCCCCTGTTTGAGGACTGGGTTCTCGGTAGTTGTATATCACTACGGCTAAGGCATTGCCGCTGGTGTCGAACGTGACTTGTTCGGGTAAGAGTCCTTCAAATCCATACTCCTGACTCTGGGTGAGCTGGCCAGTGCTTGGATCAAACGGGACCAATGATAAGGAACTGTAGGGTTTCCCTCGCCATGCGGGTAGGAAATTGGGTAAATAGGTGCGCCGCATATTCACCGTGGCAATGAGGGAGTTGTCGGGATTGAGGGCAAATCCCTCGGGACTTAGACCCACTTCAACCCTTGAAACGACCTGGGGCGCTTTCCCTAAGTCAGGCTCAAACTGAACGGCAATCAATTCACCTTTGGGGTTCAACAAATGGTTGAAAATTGGAATAGTGTGTAGACTCCATTTCAAATCTGTGACTAGAACAAAACGACCATCGGCAGTAAAACGAGGGTGACTTAGATGGTTGCCCAAGGGAAGCGGGTCAGTCACTGGAGTAAGGTTAATCTCTTCATTATCGGTTTGCACTCGATAAAACCCTAGCCGTCGATTCTTAGCCTGAATCATTGCTAAATACTGCCCAGAAGGATGCCAAATCGCGGTCTGATTATCCTCACGGGTTCCTACTGTCTTCACCGGGAAGTAGGTGCGGTGACCTAATGTTCCATCTGCCTTGATTTGGACAATCAGCAATTCTTTGCCAGGTTCATTTAAATTGACGGCCAAAAAGCGCCCGTCAGGACTGAGACTTAAGTGTTCAGGATTGCGACCGACTTTGATGGTTTCAAGCACTTTCGGTTGGCTACGATCGGCTATATCAACCACGGTAATCTTCTCCCCAGGAGGCATTTGGTCAATATCGTCGAAGGATTGAATGCCGTCAGCAGGACGAGATCGCACTTCGGCAACATAAGCTCGCTGACCATCCGGGGAAACGGCGATAATCTGAGGCCAGGACATGACTGAATTGGACACTTGTACCGATGAGATCGCAGGTTGTTTCGCATTTAGAGGCAGTCCCACAACCGTCAACGTATCTTCTAT
The DNA here is from genome assembly GCF_000018105.1 of Acaryochloris marina MBIC11017. Lineage (GTDB taxonomy): Bacteria > Cyanobacteriota > Cyanobacteriia > Thermosynechococcales > Thermosynechococcaceae > Acaryochloris > Acaryochloris marina. The sequence continues at coordinate 1,019,092 of NC_009925.1, read as the reverse complement.
TCCAGCAACCCGATCGAGTTGGGCGTCGGCATAGGCAGTGGCGACCATATCGGCATCCGATGCCACCAATAAGGCTTGTCCCGTAAATTGCACTGTTGCATTGGCAGTGATGGGGGTGATACCAATTGGCTCAATCAGCTGGAGGAGGCCATAGATCACCAGTGCTAGGAGCATCCCTAGTCCGGCTAACAGCCCCCGCCTTAGCCCCTTAGATTTCAAAAGACTGATCATGTCTGCGTTTCACCGCAACTTAGGGTTCTCACTTGACAGCCTATCGAGAAGAAAAAAGATTGTCCAATTCATTTTTGGCATTAAACTAATAGCTTGAAGTTATTAATGGTATGTTCTATAGAGTTTCGGCAACTCCAATCTTTCGTCGTCCTTGCCGAAGAGCTGCATTTTGGACGAGCGGCAGATCGCCTAGACATTACTCAGCCAGCTCTGAGTAAACAGATTTTGGTCTTGGAAAAAGCCGTGGGCGTGCAGCTCTTCTTTCGCACCAAGCGGACGGTAACTCTGACCCATGCAGGGCAAACCTTTTTGCACCAAGCCCGACAACTGCTTCTGCAAAGGGACCAGGCAATTCTACTGACCAGACGCACAGGGGATGGTGAAATTGGCCAATTATCGATTGGGTTTACTAAAACCGCAACCCAAACAGTCCTGCCGCAACTGCTACGGCAATTTGTCCAGCGTTATCCAGAGGTCGATCTAGACCTGCGAGAACTGGCAACGGAAGCACAAGTAACAGCCCTCAATCAGGACAATATTGATGTTGCTTTTTTGCATCCCCCCATCGATCAACGGGGATTGCAGTTGCAGATCATTTTGGCAGAAAGTTTTGTCGCAGTACTGCCGCCTCAGCATCCCTTCGTTCACTTAGACGCCATCCCTCTAGAGGCGTTTGCCAATGAACCCCTTATCGTTCACCCTCGCAGGGAAGGGCCTATTCTTTACGACGGGTTTCAACAAGTCTGCCAGAGAGCGGGATTTCAACCCAACATCATCAAAGAATCCATTACGTTGCAAACACGCCTATGTCTGGTGGCTGCAGGTTTAGGAATTACCTTTGTATCGGATCGTTTGCAAGCTTTGGTGGGGACGAATGTCGTTTGTAGACCCATACAAGATTGTCCGATTCAGCTTGAATTTGGTGCCGCTTGGCGGCAGAATGCGGCAAATCCAGTGCTCCAAAATTTCTTAGAGCTATTGGTTGGAAAAAACGACGTTTGAACAGTGAGGCATAACCTATAGATACTCTAGGCGGCTAAGATATTAACTTTCTTAAAAGACTGAAACTTGAGTGATAGTAAGGTGGTGAGTTTCGCCTTATGCTCTCCATTACACTGGTCGATGCACTGTTGAATGGCCCCTTTGAAGGCGGGAAAATCAGCATAATACTTTGAATAGAGACATTCCTTGCGTACAAAACGCCAGAGTCGCTCAATCAAATTCAAATGGCGTGAATAGGAGGGCAGATAGACCAGCTCAATATCGACGATCTCGGCAAAGTCCGTTACAAGCTGACATTTCTGGTATCGCGCATTGTCTAAAATCACGCTGATGGGTATGACTGGGTCAAGTAGCGCCAGCTTGGCCAGTAACAGGCACATACTGTGAGAATTGATATAGGTGTGGTTGGTAACGCTGACTAGGTCTTTGGTGATAGCGTCGAGCGCGCCCAGGACATTGAAACGTTGGCGACCAGAAGGAGAAGGGATGAAGATCCGAGTGATGCACCAGACAAACCCTAGATAAGCACGGTGAACAAAGTGAGCAGCATCCACAAAAAAGACAAGACGCTCTTGGCGTTGAGCTTCCTCTAATAAGGGTTCAAGGCGAGTGTGTCGAAACTGCTCTTGCTCCTCAATTTTCTCGGGCAGACTCGACTTTCCCGGCACATACCCCACTTTTCGATAACGACAACCGATGCGTTTGAGGAAGGCTTTGATTTGGGTGGGACTGCGTTTGATGCCTGTTAATTGCTCAATGACCGCTTGAGCTTCTGCACTGGTGCGGGGAGGATGTTGCTCAAAGTAAGCTCTCACACTATCGCTATGAGCGTTGAGTAGACTCGGTTGACCTTTATATTCAAGGGTCTTCAGCCCTTCAATCCCTCCTTGTTGATACTGACGAAGAGTTTTGGCTAAAGTGGGGCGACTAATCTGACAAAGCTGGCAGATCTGGGTATGGGAAAGACCTTGACTCTTCAAGTAGAGCACTTCCATCCGTCGCTGCACCCGTGGGTGAGGGTGATGATAGCGTTCGTAATTGAGTTGTTGGATTTCCTCTGCGGTGAAATCAATTTTAATCATGGGAGTGGAGGATAGGTGCGGGGATACTCCCAGTGTGCCAAATCTCTCTACCACAATGTTAAGTCACAAGTCGTCCGCAGTAGATGCATAAAAATCAGACTATTAATATAGCCTTTTATAAAAGAATGCAAACCAAATTCTCAATAATGTTGCATCCAATATTATTGAGAGCCATTGCCTCAAAAAAATGAGGCTGCCTCTAACTTTAAAAAAGCCATTCTATGGCTCAAGTAGATCTCTCACAGCCATGTCTGAATGATTAGAAGTTCAAGGCAGCCCAAAGAGGGTTTTGGTTAGCTATGGACGGGATGAATTGTACGTTCGGCAACTTTATGAGTCGTTGCATACAGTTTACGAATTTGTTCTTCAGAAGAGTAAAGTCTTCTATCTCGTAAAATGCTGAATGCCTTAGCATCTTCCTGGGCAATTTTTGGATCAAGAAAATAGGCCATATCTTCTCTACCCGGTTTTCCCCATTCGAGAACTGCCCAGCGAATCAACCCCTTAAACATGTCATGATCCCAGGCAAATGGGACATGACGGTGAAGATTCGCTTGTTTGTGCAATAACTCTGAATATCGCTTGACGAGAGACGGATCATCAGAGTTGATCGTATTTTTGTAGTCCGCAAACATCCGAGCATCTTCTTGGGCCGTTTCTTCGTCCACAAAATAAGCCACATCCCTTCTGGGAGGCAAGGCTTGGGGGCCACCAAATTTTTCCCCAAGGCTAGAGCACTCTACCACTAGCCACTGAATAGGTGGATGTCCAACTTTATGGTCCCATTCCAGTGCGACATAAACCATATTTTTTGTCCTAACTGATTATCTGAGGATAATGTTTTCAAGCTTAAACTAACAATATCGAGATGTAAATATAGCAAGAAAATATTTACTATATCTCCAAAAAAAGCAAAATATTTTGTTATGAACGTATTTTAAAATACAGTTTTTAGTTATTAGGTATTTAATTGATTTTTTCCTTCGCAAGATCTTAAAGTAATATGCTTTATTCCTGTTTAGGCCACTAAAGATTTAGATTCATGGTGTTATACACTGATTCTATTCAGGGATCATGGCTGATTAGTGGATGTATCGATTAATATCCTTGCCACACTGATTGGCTAAATAGGAAAGTAGCCGAAATCTCAACACAATTACTTCACTCTCAGCTGGGTTGAACTTGCCGAGTAAGGCAATTTGGAATAATTTATGGTTCTGGAAATAGATTTCTCGTTCAAATGGGCACTGGGATGGAACTAGTTCACAGATCAGACTTGTGGTTTATGGATCTTCAACATTGTTGGAGGCAAAGATGGGTGAATGAGCTTTAGGAAGAACCGTTTGAGAATGTATCCAGTCCATTTAAGATTTTTAAGGCTGCTTGTAATTAACATCAGAACTTGCTCCATTGGTTCATTGCTCCATTGGTTCATTGAGGTGTGCAGGGCTGCCTTAGTCTGCATTAACGGCTTCCAAGGCAAAATAAAATCCGAAGACGAAACAAATAGCCCAGGTACTCATGATTTGAGTGAATAAGAATGTCAGCATGGTTGATTCTCCTTTAGGTTCTGCGGGTTATTGGTGCACTGCTGTGCTTTGTTGAATTCACTATCTTCGAATTAACCAGCAGAAAAAATCCTGAAAAGTTCAGATTCCTTCAGGAGTGAGTTCAGGTATTGCAGCGTGTTTTGGATTGGTTTGGCTATTGATCGGCCCAGGGGTGCCTGCTATTAAGCCATTAGTTTTTTCTGGAGAATAGGGTCTTTGGCAATCGGATAACCTATTTGTTGACTGGATTGTTGTGCATTGGGACGGTTGAGTTACCAGGAAACGGGTAGGTTGATAAACACACCCCCTTCATTCAGGTCTTTTTTATTCCTTCAAGATCTCCTGCCTGAACTTGATTGATAAGATGGGCGGTGTATTCAAGTTTAGCTGTCATAGCAAATAGTACAGAGCGCTCTGAACAAGTAACAATTTCCCTGGTATCGGGTGGCTCCAATCGTTTGAGTACTCCTTTGTTAGGCGCGCATTGAGCGTTTGATATACACGATCTCTGGGTCACCTGGATCAAGATTATGGATGACTCCTGAGCGTTCGTAACCTAGTTTCTCAAGAACATGCTGCATGTGCGAGTTGGATTCGTTGGTCGAGGTGAATAGATCGTTCGATTGCGATTGGCCTTCAAGGAAGGCTAGCAATTTGGGTCCGTAACCGGATGAGCGCAGCGGTTCTGAGATGTAGATGAGATCAATGAACGAGCGGCCAAAGAATCTATGGGAAATGACTCCGTAGCCGATAATGCGATCGCAAATCTCGACGACCCAAGCGCGATTATTTTTCACCGCGTCTTGGATGAAGGCCCTTCGGTCGGGACTACCGCGTGCGATTTGATCGAGGTCGCTTAAGGTCGAGATGTCGTCGGGGACCGCCTGTCGGATCAGATACTCTGCCATGTGCGCCTAACGCCTACAGCAGAGGCAAACCGGAGCATAGCCTAGGTTTGTCCTGCTGACCGTACTTGTTATGTGTTTTTTGTCCATTTATAATCCATTTGTTTCGCTGTTTTTTCTGCCAATTCTGGGCTGCAAATTTTACTGACTAAGTGGAGACTCATATCAATGCCTGCAGATATACCGCCAGACGTAATGACTTCGTCCTCATCTACCCACCGCTGATTGTCAATAACTTCTAAGTTTGGATACGATGTTCGCAGGTCTGGAATATCTTCCCAGTGCGTTGTCACTTTTTGACTAGAAAGCACCTGGGCTTCAGCTAATAGAAATACACCAGTGCAAACTGAAGCAACAAGCTGCGCATTTTTAGACTGCTCTTTAATCCAGCTCAGTACCTGTTGTTTTTCGAGTTCCTTAGTATGAACACCACCTACGATTATAAGAACATCAATTGATGGATGATTTAAAAAGCCGTAATGAGGCTGTACTTTGTAATTTCCACGGGCTGTAACTATACTGCCTGTTTCACTCACCAGAAAAACGCTAAAAATATCGGCTGTTCCTGAAACTCTTGCTGCCGTTGAGAACACTTCAAACGGGCCTGAAAAATCCAGAACTTCAGCTTCATCATAAATGTAAATTCCGATATTCATATTGTTTTTCACATAACGGCTTTGGTTTCAGCGTTGGTACATATTTTCGAGTCAGCATCATCCCATTTGGCTTCATCTTCAAGTTCTTTAACAATCATGGTAGAGATCGCATTCTGCTGTTCGTCAGATAACTTGGAAACCTCTGCAATTGCTTGTTGGAAGAGTTCAGTCATAGGTGCAAATTGTGATTAACTATCGACATCCCCAAAGTGGCCAATTTCAATACGGTCAACTTTGCTTTGCCATCAGTTTGTTTTTGGAGTGAGTGACTGAATATCATCGATCAATTCTGAGCTATTCCCCTAAAGTTCAAGGTTAAGGATGGATCAGTGCGACCTGTGGAAAGTATGTTTTATATTTGCTGACATCTCTAGTGATTAAGTCAAATTGTGAAACAGAAGCATGAGCACCAATAAAAAAATCAGGTAAGGGTGAGGTTTTCGTTCCTTTATTTTTTCTATATTGTAAAAATACCTTACCGGTTAGGAACAATGCTTCACGAGGCATTTCCAAAACTTTCAAATGTAATACTTCGATAGCGCTCTCCAACTCTTCTATTTTTTCAAACCCCATTGATATTTCAGTGTAGACAATCGAGTTGATATAGAGGGTATTGGTGAGGCTACATTTCTCTAAAATACTTTCTGACCACTCTGCCCAATTGGGATCATCTGTAAATAAATCCAGCAACACGCATGAGTCAACCAAAATGCCGTTCACGACTATTCTCTGGTAAGGTCTAAAATCTCATCGGTTGACATCTTGACGGTCGCTATGCCTCTCAGCTTTTTAAATTTTTTGGTGGCCTTTCGGTCATTAACTTTCTCGATATAAAACCTTCCGTTTTCTTCGATAAATTCAACCTCTGTCTCAGGCATAATCCCCAGAATTTCTCTAACATTTCTAGGGATTGTCACTTGTCCTTTTGTCGTTACTCGCATCTGATAGGTTCTCTCTTAATCAATGTAATACTAATATAGTATTACTTATTAATCATCGAAGAGCGTGAACTGTATAGGTACGTCCAATTCTTATTCCAGCAACCAAGTAAATAACTCTTTTACCGTAAGCTGTAGTTCACTGACAAAAGAGGGTACAGGAATGACGTTATCTGGCTTATCCAAGACTTCAGGTTCTTGCTTGGGGCGATAGACAAACACTGTTTGCTCACCTGGATCGATTAACCAACCTACTTCGGTTCCATGCTGCAGGCAGTGGAGAATATTCTTTGTGACTTTTGTTTGGCTTTGATTGGGAGACAGGATTTCAACAGCCCAATCTGGTGCGGTAGAAAACGTGTTGGCAATTTCTCCATTCTGATCGCGGGGAATTCGGTGCCAAAGAAACACGGCAATATCAGGAACAATTGAACGATTACCAAAGGTACAGCGAAGCTCAGGAAAGGCACGTGCAATTCGGTTGGACTTAACTATTCCATTGATAGCAGGTACTAGTTCTCCTTGAATGACACTATGTTTCCCTTGGGGCATTGGCTTTTGAATAATTTGGCCATCAATGTATTCATTGGCAGGCTTCGTTTCTGGCAATTCCAAAAACTCCGCCAGGGTCAGCGTTTTTGAGGGTGTTTGTACCATTGAGGTTTACTCTTTGCCCGCAAGTTTGGAAACTCAACACTATTTTATCTAGAAACTGAATGGGGAGTGGTTTTGTACTGGGAGATAGGACTACTGTTTTATCCTGAAAACTAACTAGATAAGCTGGATTCTGTTTCATAATCAATGACCCAATTCAGCTAACTCCAATTAACGGCCCGTGAGTAGACCTAAAAAAGAACATTATGGCAACTGAACGTCCGGTGCAGGGGCTGGCTAGAAATGGATTTAGCTCAAACTAAGGTGTTGGCTGAATGGTTAGCTTGAATCCGAGCGCTTTAGTAACTTTAGCGATCGTCGAAAATTTGGGGTTACCATCAGGAGACAGCGCTTTATATAGCCCTTCTCTACTCAAACCCGTATCTCGGGATAGTTGACTCATATTCTTAGCCCTAGCGACTACTCCTAGTGCATGAATAATTAGAGCAGGATCATCTTCGGCTTCTTCCAGGCATGCTTCTAGATATAGCTGAATATCTTCTTCTGTTTTGAGATGTTCCGCTGAATCCCAGCGGGTTGTGTTTATGGGCATCACTCAATCCTCCAACTGCTTAGAAATTTCCTTAGCCCTTTTGATGTCAGCATTTTGTGAGCCTTTGTCACCACCAGGAATCAATATGACAACCACTAGACCACGTTGTATAAAGTAAACCCTGTAACCAGAACCATAATGCATGCGAAGTTCGCTAACATCTTCCCCGATGGGGGCTACATCCCCAAAATTGCCAATCTCGATACGGTCAATACGTGCTTTAGCCTTTCGATCTCGCAGTTTATTGAACCAATTGGCAAAAATGTCTGTTTGACGGACCTCAATCATGTGTCAACCATAGTTAACGAGCAATCAGTTGTCAACTATAGTTATCAGCCAAGACGATTCTAGACTGGGTCAAATTCTAATGGATCGCCTCACCAATGCGAGTAATAAGCTGAAAGAAGGAAGCAGGTAAGCAAATTTCAAGCATCTGAGTACAGGCGTTTGTTAGAAAAAGCTCAATAAGTCGGGGAGCTTCTCACCTTTGCAAATTGCCCTGAAACAGTTCAGGACAAAAGTGTTATCCAATAGTCTTGATTGATGAACCCGGTAAAAGCAGCTCAGCTCACAATCCACTTCGATGAGATCCAATCCAATCTCAACCGTTGACTAAAATCATCACTCTCTAGGGGAATCAACACTTCTCTTCCCTCAGACAGCCCTGCATAGAGCCAACACTTCGCCCGATTCACAATCATCCAAGAAGGTATGGCTGGTGTAAAAGAAAAGTCATGTTTAAGGGGATTCTTGCCCCCTGACGTAAGTGAGGCTTGTTCTAATTTGTCGTTGTTCTCAACCTGGTACGGATCTCTTAGTAGGATCTACAAAGTCAGAACCCTCTTCTTAAAGGATTACAGGGGAGGGCTCAAATACTTGATAAGTATAGGCTATAGACATCTAGATTTTGTTAAGAGACTATTGAATCTATAAAGCATCATGTAACGAATCCAAGTAACATTTCTCCCAGATACTCTACAAGCTAATAGCGATTAGAATACGAATCAAGACTTTTTTCTTGAGATATTAAGAAATCCAAAAAATCAATCCCCCTATACTTACAAGTTTGTTGAATGCTTAGCAAAATTAGAGATTTTTCGATGCTTTTCTCAGTAAAATTTGTATTACCTTGTTTTCTATGGGCGGCAAATGCTTTAACGGCATGTTCAGCATTATTGTTATTCCACGGAATGCCATCATGACTTAGGAATGTGAAAAGTTTATGCCTATACTTTTGCAACCGCTTTCGATATCTTTCTGCTAACTCAGAGTTATATTCAATATTGATAAAAGAATCGTAAAATGCTTGTACATCTTTTTTATGCTTGTTAAGATTCCTTCTCTTTAAGCCATACTTATCAATCGTTTCAACAATTTTTCGCAAAAGTTTCCCAAAATGAGTTACGAGAGATTTCAGATCTTCATCAAACTGATTCTTAAAGAGATCCAAATTCATATCGCGTATTAAATGCACTAAACACTTCTGTTGTTCACAATCGATAGAATCATACCCTGCATAGAAATCCGATATTAAAACTCCAGTAAAATCCTTTAGCAATTCTTTTAAGAAAAATGCCTTCCTTGTAGACTTAAAAAAGTATAAGACAGCATCTGTTGTTGTAAATACCCAAACATAACCAGTCTCTCTTTTTACCATTTTTATAGGAGTTTCATCAGCCTGAATTAGTTGGCCTTTCAGTATATTAGCTTTAATTTCTTGGTAGGTCTCCTCATATTGAATCGCAAGATTAGATTTAAAATAATGTACTGTTGTAGCCGAAATCTGAACATTAAAATCTCTTAGAGAATCAACAACATTATCAATACTCATTCGATACTGAATATGTTGATGCATTGCCCATCTTATTAAGTTTTCCCCAAAATCGGAGAACTTATTTAGATTCTTAGGTGAAAATATTTTCTTGCAGTTTCGACAATAAAAAGTCCCTCCAACATATTTCAGAACCCATTTTTTGATTCCATTTTTTATGAATTTTAGATCGACCACAATTTTCTCAGATTTTACTAAGGGCTTAATATTATTTGAATGGCAGTGCTTACAAGAGTGCACGGAAATCTTGACAACTTCATTAGGCTTATTAGTTAATTTTTTGCAGCTTTTTAGCTCTCGCTTCAATGCTTTTCTGATTTGAGGATTGGTACGCAGGTATATTTTAGTATGTTGATAATCAAAATATGCTAGCTTATTGACCTCTTGAAAGTCATCCAGAAAATACTCTTCAGTTTTTCTCCAGTTATAGGCTTTTACAGTTTTAATTTTCTCAACTTCAGCATAATCATTTTCTCTATTTAGGTCGATGGAATTTATCCATTTTTTTAATAACTGCAAAGCCAGACAATCTTCTAGATTATATTGAATAAGTGCATCTTTATATGCTTTATCTCCTGTCAACTCCCATTTTTTTCGCCAATAAATACTTTGAAGTCCTGAAGCATTTTTATCATGCCAGCTAAAACCAATATATTTCGCTATATCTTTTAGGCTATTAGTGTATGTTGGAGGATAAATATTTGAATTAAATATTGAAAGTATATTCACAGAATTTTCTATTAGTCTATTTATAATATTGGCATATGAATCATCCAGCTTCTTTGAAAGTTTCTTAAGTGCTCGAATTTCGTAGCTTCCATAGTAATAGGCTGTAAAATTAGTCAAAGGTGAAATAATCTCAATCATGCTTAGAAAAATACTTACTTCCTGCGCTTGAGAATCAGCCCAAAAGGACAAGAATCTATTTTTGTCCTTTTCTGTAATGCAAAGGCCAATCAAATAAGTATAATTCTCATCATTTAAGCCTTCAAAATCGATAAAAATATCTACATTTGATTCTGGGAATGTTGGCGTCGATTTGATATAAGTGCGTTCTTCTCTCAATGCTAAAGCCTTCAAAGCTAAATCACTTTTTTCATATTTGGTAAGATTATTTTTTCGTTTACGAGGTTTATATGTATATGAATACTGATGAACAGTAAAAATTCCTTTTCTATTTTGTCGTAATATATCCTTTTCATACATGCCACCTAAAAGGCTTAAATCATCCCTTACAACTAAATCTTCATAGCAATCTTTTTTGAACTCACATATTTTACATTCTTTGATCTGAAAAAATCGAGGTTTCTTGTGTGACTTTAGCATTAATTCTAATTCAGATAATACCTTTCTCGCCTCTTTAAAATATACTTCTAATTTTAGCTTTAATATCTTATTGTTTTTTCCATAGATAACTCCAGCATACTTAACAGAAGTATCTTTTATGTCTGCAAGAATAAGACTTCTGATTGTGAAATTTATTTTGTCTAATTTTGTTATGTGTTCTTTATGCCAGAAAAATATTGGGTAGTAGAGAATTTCATCAGATGAAACACCTTCTCGCATTATTTGTATTAGTTCAAAGACTACTTTATACCTAGGAGATTCAAAGTGATGATTAGTTTTATAGGTAATTTCATATTCTTTATTTTCTTGGGTTTTACCTAATCTAAGAATTGGCTGACTTTGTTCCAGCTTTTCATCAATCCGCAAGAATAAATTCTTCTTGTAGATTGACGCCAATTCTTCTTCCAATTTTTGAAAATAGGTTTTCTCTCCTGGTTGATTATTTAGTCTTAGATAAGCTTTATAAGGACATTTCAGGAAACTATTGATAATCTCATCCGTTATAATGGTATTCATTGGATTTGCTAGCTAAATTCCTATGGCTATAGCCTAGAAGAAAACATAGCATCATTACTAGATAGTCTAACTAAAACTAGAAGGAGGATTTCTCCTAAAAGCAATAAAAGAGCCATCTTTTCCACCTCTTTAAGCCAAGCCTTTTCTACGGTAGCACTGCGATAGAAGAACCTAGCATTAGATTCTCTGACATAAAAACCAAGAGATAGATTGCCTGTACATATGACAGAAAGTTACTGCTCTCAAACATTGCATGAAAAATCCAAGCAAACCATTTTTTAAGATTACTTTTTAAGGGTAGTAGACATCAGATAGGAACCATCATTTAAGCAAACGAGCATCTCATCAAGACATGTGCAAAATAGCCTTGTGAAACATTTATAGAACCTGGGAACTCGACTGAGTGAGCTGGATAATTATTTGGCCACAGATAGTAATAAACTCAAAAACCTCTCTCTGGAGATAACATCAAAACATAGACCAAGAGTTTTTGAAGCAAGAGTCAACCTAAAAGTGTTGGTTAAAAAGGTCACCTAGGTAGCCCCCTGTCTTGGAGCGTTACTGTCCATACCGTTGTTATTCACCACAAACCATCCTCCACCTCCTATTGTTCGAGGGAAGTTTAGGCCAGATATTCTCTAGAATAGTGAAGCAAACGCAGACCTTCAGGAGTAACAGTAGTGGAGTCCCGTTACAATCCCACCGAGATTGAACCCAAATGGCAAGCAAGCTGGGCCAAACAGGGGCTAGATGCCACTCCTGAAGACACTAGCAAGCCTAAATTCTATGCCTTGTCCATGTTCCCCTACCCCTCGGGCAGCTTACACGTCGGTCATACCCGCAACTATGTCATCACCGACGTCATCGCCCGCCTCAAACGGATGCAGGGCTACCGGGTTCTTCAGCCCATGGGTTGGGATGCCTTTGGCCTACCCGCCGAAAATGCCGCCATCGCTCGGGGCATTCATCCTGCCGAATGGACCTATGCCAATATGGCCCAAATGAAAAAGCAGCTAGAGCCCCTGGGCCTTTCCATTGACTGGAGCCGGGAAATCGCCACCTGCTCTCCAGATTACTATCGGTGGACCCAGTGGATCTTTCTGCAATTTCTGGATATGGGCCTGGCCTACCAGAAAGAAGCTGCCGTTAACTGGGACCCTGTTGACCAAACCGTACTTGCCAATGAGCAAGTGGATAACGAAGGTCGCTCTTGGCGATCTGGGGCTAAGGTGGAGCGCAAACTTCTGCGACAGTGGTTTCTCAAAATTACCGACTATGCCGAAGAGCTGCTTACGGACTTAGATAAGCTGACCGGCTGGCCCGAGCGAGTCAAAACCATGCAGGCCAACTGGATTGGCAAATCCGTGGGGGCCTACCTGGAGTTCCCGATTGTGGGCATGGATGAAAAGGTGGCCGTTTTTACCACCCGCCCTGATACGGTCTATGGCGTCACCTACGTGGTGCTGGCTCCAGAACATCCCCTCACCCCCCAAGTCACCAGCAAAGCCCAGAAAAAAGCGGTGGACAAATTTATTGAGGCAGTGGGGGCCGAGAGCGAAATGGATCGCACGGCGGAGGACAAGCCCAAGAAAGGGATTCCCACAGGGGGCAAGGCGATCAATCCCTTTACGGGGGAAGAAATTCCCATTTGGATTGCCGACTATGTGCTGTATGAGTATGGGACAGGTGCGGTAATGGGGGTTCCTGCCCATGACACCCGAGACTTTGTGTTTGCTCAGCAGAATAAACTGCCGATTCAAACGGTGATTGTGCCGGAAGGTGGCGATGCGGAGACGCCCCTAGAAGCCGCCTATACGGAACCGGGACTGATGGTCAACTCCGGTGAATTTGATGGCAAAGTCTCCACTGAAGGCAAGCAAGCCATTATTGCTAAAGCCGAGACCAAAGGCTGGGGCAAGGCTAGGGTGCAGTATCGTTTGCGGGACTGGCTGATTTCCCGACAGCGCTATTGGGGCGTGCCCATTCCGGTGATTCACTGTCCCAATTGTGGAGCCGTTCCGGTTCCCGAAGCCGATTTGCCTGTGGAACTACCGGAAGATGTGGAATTCTCAGCCCAAGGGGGATCGCCTTTAGCCAAGTTAGAGTCTTGGGTCAACGTCGCCTGTCCCAATTGTGGGGCGGACGCCAAACGAGAAACCGATACCATGGATACCTTTATCGATTCGTCCTGGTATTTCCTCCGCTATCCTGATGCCAAAAATGACAAAGCCGTCTTTGATTCGGCCAAAACCAATGATTGGCTACCCGTGGATCAATATGTGGGTGGGATTGAACATGCGATTTTACACCTGCTTTATTCGCGGTTTTTTACGAAAGTGATGCGCGATCGCAAACTCCTCAATTTCGATGAACCCTTTAAAAAGCTGCTCACCCAAGGGATGGTGCAAGCTCTCACCTATAAAAATCCAGAGACGGGCCAGTATATTGCACCTATTAATGTTGATGCCGACGATCCGAAGGATCCAGAAACCGGTGCCCCCTTGGAAGCCTTTTATGAAAAGATGTCCAAGTCAAAATACAATGGCGTCCCCCCAGAAGAGGTCACCAATAAGTACGGGGCCGATACTGCCCGTCTATTCACCTTATTTAAGGCTCCTCCAGAAAAAGATCTGGAATGGGAAGGCGCGGATGTAGAAGGTCAATTCCGATTTCTTAATCGGGTTTGGCGACTGGTGAGTGAACATGCCGCCCAAGCTAAGGGCAAGAAAGCGAAGGTGAATAAGGCCAAGCTCTCGAAAACGGAGAAGGAGCTACGACGGTCTATTCATATTGCCATCAAAGAAACCAGCGAAGATTTAGACGGTGATTATCAGTTCAATACCGCCGTATCCGAGCTGATGAAGCTGAGCAATGCCCTCAGTGATTCCAAGGAGAAAGCGTCTCCCGTCTATGCCGAAGGCGTGGAAACCTTGTTGCTGCTGCTCACCCCGTTTGCCCCCCATATCAGTGAAGAGCTATGGGAAAACTTAGGTCACTCCGAGTCGATTCTGGGTCAGACTTGGCCCCAGGTGGATGAAGAAGCTCTGGTGGCCGATGAGATTACCTTAGTGATTCAGATTATGGGTAAAACCCGAGGCACGATTCAAGTTCCGGCTGGCTCCAGTCGGGAAGACTTGGAACAGCTCGCCCGCGAGTCGGAAGTGGCCCAGCGGTATATTGCTGGCAAGGAAGTGAAAAAGGTAATTGTCGTTCCGGGCAAGCTGGTGAACTTTGTGGTTCCTAAATAGTGCGGGCCTTTAGGCTAGGGCATCTAGGGACTGGGCAATATCCTCAACCACTGGAGTGGAATTCATAATAAAGGTGTGAATGGCAGGCACGGTCACCACCTTGTGACCGCCACTGGCTTCTACAACCGAGAGGATGCCATCGTTTAATTCGTTGCCAAAAGGGAGCCACGGTGCCCTGGGCCCGCCTGTACCAACGTAGATTTTGGTATGGGGCGGTAGGGCTAATTGTCCGACAAAGCTATCCTGGGCGAGCAATTGCCCCATTTCTCCCGTGAATAGCCGATAGAGACCGACTTTGGAGAAGAATTTGGCGGCTTGACAGGCCACCATCGGTGGGGCGAGGAAGAAGCAGGCTGCAGGTGGATGAGAGCTGAGTTGGTGGTAGGCGTTGCGGATAATGACGGTGCCGAGGGAATGGCCCAGCAGGGCATAGGGTTGGGAACCGACTTGGGTTTGAATCCGTTGCAATAAGCGGTCTGTGACGGTTTGCAAGGATTCTAAGGTGGGGGAATAGCCAAATAGGTGGGGATTATGGCCCAACTTGCGGAGTCGGTGCTGTAGGTACAGCATGGATAGGGGCGTTCGACCCATGCCATGAATCAGCACTATATTTAGTCTCATCCAAGTCTGCTCAGCAAGATTTATCGTATTGAGATCATTATTGCTTTTCGGTGTGAGTTATGGGGTGATGGGTTGCGATCTCAGTTTACTTGGGGATGCGATCACTGCAAGAAAGGGCCAGAGTATTGCGATCACAATGCCGTTGCAGTTTGATAGTACCCCAACCTCTGCATATCCGTTGTTCCTAATCACGATACCCAAACTATGATTCTTACAAATTCTTGGTTTTGGTTGGCAGTGCTGATATGGATTGTGGGGGCTGGAATGAGCATAAGTTGGCTGATGGAGAAGCTTTGGTTATGCAATCAAGGCAAGCTATATCGTTGGCAAATTTGGCTATTCAGAGTAAATGGTATTGTAGGTGGCCTAGCGGGCTTAGTCATTGGCTACCAAATCGGAGAGAACCTACCACCATCGCAGCAATCTTGTGAAGGACTCGCAGCTTGGGGATGTATATCAGAGAGGTTGGTCAATATCTTTATTGGTAGTCTTTTAGGTCCGTGGGTTGGGGCAATAGTTGGAGTTGTGGGAGTGGCAATTGTTTTCAAAAGCTTGAAAATCTAAATTGAACCTAATTTGCGATGGCCGTTGCTTGTTGTCCGCGGGACATAGGCCGCTCTTCGAGCATCGCAACTCAGTGGGATTTACACCGAGCAACAACTAAGTGTTCCATTCGGTAGACATTTTGGGTATGGGAGTTATTGATCTGCGATCGCAGTTTGATTGAGGTTGCGATCTCTATTCTTTAGTTCTTGAGGCAAACTGATGAGCATCGATATTTCCGTATTTCTGGAAGTCGAAGATGAGAGTGGCTGGACTTTAGTTGACGTCGATCCCATCTGTTCTGCTAATCGAAACCATACTTTATTTGAAGCTCTATCCCAACTCAATCAGTCATCTCTCCCATCAGATGTTAGCAAGGGTTCAATGTACTGGTTCCAAAATCGCAGTGAGCACAACCATGCCCTCAAATTCCTCGCATGTGTTCCTCTGGAGCAAGCGGCACATCTTTGGTGGGAGTCAGGACACCTAGGTGAAATCGAATTCAACCTGGAATCAGTAATGGTCAGCGTATTTGGCGTATGGGGTAGTAACCCTTCAGAATTCCGAGTTATAGTTGGCTGGTCATAAAGATTGGAAGCTGTCTAAACACACAAAAAACTGTCCAATAAATCATGGCTGATCCACACAATCCAGCACGATACGGCGAAACTTGGCCTCAGTATCGCATCGATGCTTCTCTTCTTGAACTAGAGGCAGTTAAGCCGTGGGTTATTGTATCGGGTGGTTGGGCGTGGCACTTTATGTCTCCCAAGGGCCACGTTGAACTCAAACATGCTCATGATCACAAAGATATCGACATCTTCGTTAAACCTGAGAACGTAATGCTCGTCGTATCAACGCTCAAAAACCGAGGTTTTCAAAAAGCCCGAACAAAATATGACCGATTGCCTAGCGCGGAGGATTTCCGTAGGTATGAAAAGATAGTTGAAAGCGCCAACGAACGAGCCATACGTGTCACGATAGATTTCTTTGTCCGTACCGATGTCCCGCACCGAGATGTTGATGGATGGCCGGTGGTGGAACCCCATTTTTTACTATCGCTTTACTCGAATATTCATTCCAGCGATAAATGTTTCGCAGTTCAGGCAGCAGTCAAGCTGCTTGATAAGGGGATCGATCCTGAAGGATGTAAAGAACTCATACAAATCCCCACTCGTGACTAAAGTGCATAAAATACTTGTTCGACCAGAGCGGCAGAGCTACAGTCTTCAGTGAAATTACAAATCTGATTATCTCGGTTGCCAGGCCCTCTTCAAGATATGACTTCAGATTCAGTCAGCGCCTACGAAAATCATGCTCGAAAATTCTTAATCGCTCGCGATCGTTCGACGATTGGCATTCATGTTATTGAACGATGGGCACATTCACTTCCTGCTAGTAGTGATGTGCTTGAGATTGCCTGCGGTGGTGGTATTCCTGTTACTCGGACTCTCGCCCTTGCCGGATTAAAGCTATGGGCAGTAGATTCGTCACCTACCCTGGTATCCGAGTTTAAACTCCGGTTTCCAGAGATTCCCGTTGAATGTGCCCATGCACGGGACAGTCACTACTTCGAGCGGAAATTCAGTGCCGTTATATCTATTGGCCTGATTTTCTTGCTATGCGAAGACGACCAGGTCAGGCTAATCCACCGAGTTTCTCAACTGCTACTACCTGGAGGTCGTTTCTTATTTACCGCACCTGTTGAGATTGGCATCTGGACTGATACAAATACAGGCCATGAGTGCCGTTCCCTTGGACGTGAACGATACGAAAGTATCTTGCAAGAGGCCCAGTTAGGCATATTGGACACCTACACCGATGAAGGGCGTAATAATTACTATGACGTGGAGCGAAATTAATGGACCTCTACATACCAGAGCACATATCACTCGATGAATTGCGAATAGATGGAAATCAGAAACGTAGGTCTATTGTCTGCGTTGGATCTAGGATCAATCACTGTTGGAGCTGCCGTGATGCTCACCTACTCGCTGGGTGAATCTGATACGGCATAATGTGGCGATATTACGCACTACTTGAACCTACTTGCCTCGGCAATATTCAGACATGCAATACATTGCTTTTATTCATGGGAATTCTGACTCCACACCTACTATGGATTCATGGAATCAGTTTCTGAAAAATGCGAAAGAGTCTGGCATGTTCCAAGGTGGCAGTGCCCTTGGGAAACGACACGCCATCGGCAAGAAGCAGGCCTCTGACTCGACCGAAACAATAGTGAGATTTATGAGGTTTGATACCGATGATTTAACTGTATTGAAAAAGTTACTTGACACTCACCCTGTCATTCTCAATGGCGGAACAATAGAGCTGCGCGAAATGCCAGTATCCTAAATACTGCACAATAGATGTTGAGCGAGATAAGCGCAAGACATCTGACCGTCAGGCTCGAAGTTGTCATCAAAGTTGCGATCGCAGTAGCTCTTCCTTCACGACATCAACCCATCCCGTGAACCCTTCCTCCTACCCATCCGTTGCCGCTTTTTGTTGCGTTTTGAGGGTTGCCAAATAGGTTCGCAAAAAGGGTAATCCGCCAATGGCGGGCAGAAAATAGCGCATGGTACATAGAAGTCCTAACGCTGCCCCTGTGGTTGCATCGAAGTGACCTTCATAAAGGGAAATTAGAGCTTGATCACGAGTGCCAACTCCCGCAAATGTCAGGGGTAATAATCCTGCCAGAATAGCTAACGGAGAAAGGGCTAGGCTAATAATAAAAGGGACTGTGGCCTTTAGTGCTAAGGTAAAAAACCAAATCTGCACCATGTGCAGAAACCAGATAAAAATCGAGGTACCTGCAACCTTAGCCAGTTGTAAGCGATCCTGCCAAAAATGTTGCTGCATTTCTTGCCAGGACTCTTGCAGGCTCTTAAATTTCTGACTGATACCTTTGGGGGTAATTTTTCTAAACATGCCAAAGAAAAAGTTGGCAAATTGGGCAGACCCTAATAACAACAGTCCCAGGGTTACCCCTGCCATAACCCCAGCAGTCATCGTCCAAAAAAAAGCATCCTTTTGGGGATAGAGGATCAGACCAAACGCACACCAAAACAGCAGCGACAGCATATCGCAAGTCTTTTCAAATACCACTAGGGAAACCGAGAGGGTGCCGCTCAGATAACCGCGATCGCGAATAAAATATGCCTTAGCGATATCTCCCATTTTTGAGGGGAGAACCATGTTCAGGGTACTAGCTGCTAACACCAATTTATTAGCCTCTCCTGCCCCCATCCCTGAACCAGGAGGCATTAGCTGCTGTAATCGCCAAGAGGTAAATCCTGTCAAGGGAATCACCATTCCTAGACTGATGATCATCCACATTAAATCGCAGTCTAGAAAAACTTTACTCAGCTCTTCAGGTTTAATTCTTGAGTAAATAATGCAAAGAATCAGAACACTAACGGCAATGGAAATGGGGCGTTTATACCGTTTCATATCAAAGTTTGCGCTCCAGTTTAAAAGATTCTCCTGCCCCTAAGGATCGGACATGCTGAGTCAGATCTTGCCAGGGCTGTAACTGTCCCACCTGAAAGGTCCGACTCATCACCACATAAATGGAGGTTTGATCGCCCCCCATGCCCATCGACAGCACATTCTGCCAAGATGGGGACTGCAACTCATCGGTCACCACCCAGTGCTCCCCGTGCCAGCTAAAGTTACGCTTGAACTGAAAATCAGTGCTGTTTTTGCCCGTAATCAGCATTTTTTGCAGTAGCGAGCGGATCAAATTGGGGAAAAATCGGCCCACCGTCAGCATCACCACCCGTAAAATCATCAAATTCAGGGGCGTCATTTGTTTCTGTTTGGCCCAGCCCAAAGCCCCTTGCACCGTGATTTGATCTTCCTGAAGGGTGCTGGGGTAGTCTCCCACTAAATGGCCGACTGCATTTTTAACTTTGCCTCCCGCTTTTACTTGCAAAGATAGGTGCGTATCCGAGGCCACAAGCTGCCCCTGGCGGAAGAACTTAAACACCCCACCTTTATTCAGGGCTAGATATAGCTCCGTATCCCCTCGCCGATCAATCAGCACTCGGGCTTCCGGCAGCCAAAACCGTCCCTGGGGGCGAGGCTTTTGGGGTGGACGGGCCGGGACATAATCCTGCCAGGCCAATAGATAGTTCCAGGTGTGATGGCCGACAATATGGTCGTCGGCATAGCAGGACCCCAGGCCGTTAGCCAATCCAGCCAAGATTCGGTCATTGATATTGAGGGCTTCCGGCCACCATTTGCCCACCAGTTCAAACCCGTGGGGGAAAAAATTGTAGGTATTGCGGCTGGTATATTCGCCCCCATAGGAGCCGTCGGGATGGACAAACTCTGCTGCCAAGGCCACTGCTTTTTTCAGAGCCGTTTGCAACTGATCCGTTGGGTTGAGTTCATAGATTCTGGCCAGACAAGAAATCGTTAAGGTGTGATAGCCCGGATCGCATCCTTCATATTCTTGAAACCAGCCCTCAGGATTTTGCCATTCAAATACGCGATTCAGGCGTTCTGCCTTCGCCTGATCCCATTTAGAGGTCTTTAGTAGCCGAGACACCTTTTCTAGACAAAGGACAATCAGTGCCTGGTGATTGGTCAAGCGACCGCTTTCATGGTGGTGGGCCAACCAGTCTGCCCGCAGTTCAAAGAAGCGCAGAGCCTCTTCATTTTGTAATCCCAATAAGGTATAGCTTTCCACACAGGCCAACAGAGAAAAGGCGGCGGCTCCTCCTGCCCGCTCAAACGGGAAATAATCATCACAGGAGCCATCTTTATGGGCGCTACGCGCTGCAAATAGAATCCCCGCTTCAACCCAAATCCGAATCGATTCCTGCTGATAATATTGATTGTTGGGCAATTGGTGGGCATAGACCAACGCCAGGGGCCAGACAAACTCCTGGGACATGCCGCTGGGGAAATCAATGATTTTGTATTGCCAATAGTTGCGATCAAAACAGCCATAGTGGGGACTATGGGGATTTCGATCCTGCAAAGTCAAGATCTTGGGAATTTGGTCTAAGGCAATCTGGGCAAAAAGATCTTTATTCATCCTTAGTTATGGGACTCCAAGTCAGCTCGGCGTTGCCGTAGCTGGATATCTTCCAACAGTTTACGATTGACCGTTAATAAATCAGCTAGCAAGCCAAACATATAGAGCTGGAAGCCAATCAAAATCAGCACCGCCGAAATAATTAGACTCGGTGCCCGAGCCCGGGTCGGATCTTGGAAATACAGGATCAGCCAGCGCAGCCACAGGAGTAAACCAAAAACCGACGGAATGCTGCCGAGGAACGTAAAGAACTTCAAGGGCCGATAGGCCATGAAAATTCGCAGGATAGTAAGAATGGATCGCTGAATATAGGAGGCGATACTCTTGACCAAACGGGAGGGGCGCAGATAATCATTCGTGCGAATGGGCACGGAGGTAATCACCATGCCATGTTGTCCCGCCTGAATGATGGTCTCCAGGGTATAGGTATATTCGTTGAACACATTCATCCGCAGGGCGGCGTTGCGGCTAAAGGCTCGAAACCCGCTGGGGGCATCAGAAATATTGGTGCCACTGGCAATTCGCACCACCCAACTGCCCAGTTTTTGCAGGAATTTCTTGGCCGGGGAAAAATGCTTGATTTTTTGAATGGGCCGAGCCCCAACCACCACCTCTGCTTGCCCCGCCAGGATGGGGGTAATCAATTTGGGAATATCATCTGCGCAATATTGATTATCGGCATCGGTATTCACAATGATGTCGGCACCAGCCTTTAAACAGGCTTCAATCCCGGCCATAAAAGCTTTTGCCAAGCCCTGATTATGTTCTAGATCAACCACATGGTGCACACCGTGGGCTCGGGCCACTTCTATCGTGTTGTCGATACTGCCATCGTTGATAATTAGCCATTCCACACAATCGACACCAGGCAATTCTTTCGGCAGCTCATTGAGGGTAATGCCAAGGGTTTCTTCTTCGTTAAAACAAGGAATTTGGATGATGAGTTTTGTCATAAATCAGCTAAATGTAGGCTGTGCTTGGCAATTAAACTCTGTGCTTATTCTGGCATGCAGTTTGCTAAATCTAGCTCCTGCTATATATTTTTATGTCTCCTTGTTCCCAGGTTTGTCGGTAACGCTGATCACCAAGCTGAAGTTCTGTTTGCTCCAGATAGCCCGGTTTATCCGTCAATACCATACAGGCTTGAAAATCCTGATGGGGGGGCTGTGAAGCTAGGGTTGAAGAAGGATTCTCCACCTGCAGGTGTTCAAACCGAAGGGGGCGCTTGGATTGTTCTCGACCCAGCTTCCACAGGGGATATTCCCACGTATCTCCCGTAATAATCAAACCAATCTCGTTACAAGACTGACCCGCTAAATGGTCGATGGTGGCAATGAAGGGTTTGGCGAGTTTGGGCCGACTGCTAAAGTAACGGTCGGTTCTGGATTGGTTAAAGATGGTTTCTATACTGCGCTCTTCCACAAATTTGGTGTTGATGACCAGAGGGCGGGTTTCATTGCAAAGGACCCAAAAGAAGGAAATAGCGAGAAAACCAGCAGTAATGGCGTTAGCAATGGGCTGCTTAAAGAGTTCCGACAGGGCCATGCCCACCCAAGGAGATAGCAATATAAACACAGGTAGGTGAAGCCGACTGCGCCAAGGGGACCAAATCACGAGAAAACAAAAGAGCAAAAAGCCCACCAAACAGCAGAGTAAATAGGTGCTCCAGAGGCGCTGATCGCGGGTCTTCAGACGCTTTCTAAACAGCACAAACACAACAATGCAAAGGAGAATTAACAGCAAATGCTGGGGGTTACCCGCCAAGTCTTCATGGTTGACCAGGCTGTGCATATCAAACTTTTGGCCTGGGGGTGAGGTAATACTGGGATCGCTCGGGTCTAAGCCGATGACTTGATGAAGCGCCGTCACAATCCGAATGGTGATCAGGTTGATGGAGCGAACTGGCGTGCTGAGGTGGAGGGCCAAATTTCGCAGAATATTGGAAATCAGCACAGACAAACTATAAGAACCGCTGTCTTGCCCGGTTGGCCCAAACAAGGAATCAAAGACTTTGAGATTGCGGGAATATTGTCCTAAATTCATCAACACAATAATGCCGCAGGACACCCCTAACGGCTGCCACACTTTCCAGCGCAGATACCGGACTCCGACAAACAACAGCCATAGGGCGAAAGGGAACCCATATAAATAGGCTGTGGGTTTCGTCAGGATGGCTAAGCCCAAGCTTGCTCCCAAGGCTGGAACATAGGTCCAACCAATCCGATTTTGAATCGTAGCCAGGGAGAAATAGACAAAGCATACAAGCCAGAGAGAAACCACATAGTCCGTTTGGGTGCTGGAGGACTGCAAGATCCCCATGGGGATGGTGGCACTGATGACAACGGCAATGAGTTGCGATCGCAAATTCCCCCCCAACCGTTCTGTAATGAGTGATACTCCCAATAGACTGAACACCATACTCAACCATTGCACCAAATTGAGGAACCAATCTCCTGTCAAAATAAACAGCTGAACAACTGCAAACGCAGGACCAGGTCCTGAGTAAAGTTGCCTGGGAATATGGGTTGGATAATGGCCGACACTTTGATCTTGCGTCCAATGAATGACTCGGCCTAGATGGTAAGTCATGGAGTCCCAATTATTTGGAGGGGATAAAAGAGCCGTGAGTCCCGTTCCCAAAACGATACCCAGTACACCGATCAGAAGAATTTTCTGAAAGCGAGTGAAGGATGGATTACTGGCTTCTGGCTGAGATTGGAGACTAGCCTTGTGGGACTGGCGAACAAACCAGAAGCCTAGCCCTAGGTTGATCGCAATCCAGGCAATCAATAATCCTTCTAAGGCTAGGGCAGAGAATAAGCTCAAAAATTCGGCAATCACCGTGGCGATCACCGCCCAAGACACCGCTGACAATAGAACAGCTGTGCGCCAATCATGATCTCGACGATATATGAGATACAGCAGGATAAAGGCAGAGATCAAAAAAATGACAGGCATCGAATTATTTATCTACTCTATGGGACAAATCAACGGTCAATCGTTGTTGGTTATTCCGGCAAAAATAGTCTGAGCAAAGTTTTTAGCAGAGTTTTGGTTTGCCCATAATCGCATCTTCTCGGGATTGTAGAAATCATTCCTGGATGCACCTATTAATTTCATCATGCCTTCACTAATTTGTTCCGGCTGGGTGGAATCTATCGACAGTCCTAACTGATGCTGTTTTACCATGGCCCCCATCAAACCAAAGTCGGTACTGAGCACGGGCTTCTGTGTCGCTGCAGCCAGCAACAAAATACCACTCATCCCCACATGCTTTTGATAGGTCGCCAGAATGACATCTGACATTCGGAAATAAGCCCATACTTCTTCTTCCGAAACGAACTGATAATTCCGAATAATTTGAACCGGCTGGGAAGCCGTAATTTGGGTGATGCGTGTTTCTAACTCTTTCTGAATTTTGGACTCACCAACCAGCACAAGACAAAGTCGTTTCCCCCAGTCGGGGGATAACCGTTGAATCGCATCTAGAACTTGATGAATCCCTTTGCGACCATCAATCGCTCCAAATAATAGAAATATGGTTCTCTCCGCTTCAATCCCCAAATCATCCCTTAAAGTACAGGCTGCAGCAGGTGGTGGTACAAACTCTACCGGATCTGGCAAGTGGATCACTTTAGCCTGACTCGGTCGCTGCTGCAAAGCCGGCACAGCTAGCGGGTCTAAGCAGAGTAAAGTGGCCAACTGTGAATTCTGCAAAACCTTGTTTAAGGTTAAATTCTCTCGCCCTTGATTCAATTTTTGCCGCCAGTTCAATACAGGCTGAACACCGAGTTGACGATAGTGTAGCGTCGGTCGAAAATAAATCCCTGAAAAAGCACAGGGCGGTTGCAGCCACCAAGCGATCGACAAGAAATACGTATCCAAATACATGATTAGGCCATGGTCCACCTGAAGCTGACCCGCATAGTCACAAAACAATCGCCATTCTTGCAGGTTGCGGAGGTTACGGTCTATGGCTTTTTTTCGCGATTTAAGGGCAGATTCCTGTTGATCGGTAATGGCGATAAACTGAATATTCGGGTTGGATTGTTGTTCTGCGAATTCAACAACATCAGCATGTTCGGTCAAAAAGTGAGGCGACACCACAATCGACAGAATCTGAAAGTGCGTTTGAGTATGCCAATACCGAATGAGATGGCGAATGTAGTTAGGATGGTGCCCCCGAATGGATAGATCGAAAACTAGCAAATGTAGAGTAGTTTTCTCGGATTCATGGGGTATGCCTAACGCCTGTTGGCTGCTCTGCATTGTTTTGTTATTGCATTTAAAGTAATCACTGAATATTAACTGTCCCCAGTCAATTTTATAAGGGGATACAAATGCTTAAACGAACCACAAAATCCGCTTGCTGTGTGGAAGATCACATTACAAATTGCGGATGTGTTTAATGATACAGGTATATCGCCTGGAGTAGCTTGCAAGTGTCCCATCCATCCACAACGATTTCGTTCTTCCTAACTTATTTCGGCGGCGGCGGAGCCGAGCGAGTACTCATCAATCTAGCCAATGGATTTGTTAAAAGTGGGTATCAGGTTGACTTTGTTCTAGGGCAAGCTTGGGGGCCCCATCTCAAAAAAATCCCGTCTGAAATAACGGTGGTTGATTTGAAGGCTGCTGGCAGTTTTGCCAGTATCAGAAAGCTAGCCCAGTACCTCAAGCACAAAGAACCCCAAGCTTTAATTTCTGGCATGCACTTTGCGAACGAAGTGGCGATTCTAGCAAAACGGCTCGTCAAGACAAACACTGTTGTCATCGCGACAGAACACAACACGCTCACCCACTCCCTCAGGCACAATAAGAACCGCAAGAAAAGGATCATTCCTTTTGCCATTCGCTTGTTATATCCCTGGGCAGATCGTGTCGTCACCGTATCCCAAGGAGCAACTGCCTCCCTAACAGAAATCAGCAGTATATCTCCAGATAAAATTACAACGATTTATAATCCAGTCATTGCCCCTGACCTTTTTTCCAAAGCCAATGCTGATATTGATCATCCCTGGTTCCAACCTGGAGAACCACCGGTCATTATTGGGGTAGGAAAACTCGAACCCCAGAAGGATTTCCCCACATTAATCCGAGCCTTTGCTAGGGTCCGCAAACAACTCTCCTGTCGATTGGTCATTTTGGGATGGGGACCCGATTTAGAAAAACTAAAAGAATTTACAGCCGAAATGGGTGTCCAAGACGATGTTGACTTAATGGGGTATGTGGATAATCCTTACCCCTATATGGCTCGTGCTCAGGTATTCACTTTGTCATCCGCATGGGAAGGACTACCCACGGTTTTAATTGAGGCTTTGGCCTTAGGGAAGCCCGTCGTTTCGACGGATTGTCCCAGTGGCCCTAGGGAAATTTTACAAGGGGGGAAATATGGGGCATTGACCCCTGTGGGTGATGATGTAGCTTTGGCAGCAGCCATTGGTGATGTTCTTGGACAGCAGTCTCAAAGCGATGTGTCTGAATGGTTACATCAGTTTTCCATAGAAGCTTCAACCAACCAATATCTGGATTTAATCAACACGCTCAAAACGGCTGCTTGATGATTTTTATATGTTTTGTGTGGGGGTAAACTGTGATTATGAAAAACTCTAAACCTCTTGTTAGCGTTATCATCCCCACTTTTAATCGAGCTAACCTACTGATACCTGCTATTCAAAGCGTATTGAATCAAACTATCGAAGATTTTGAGTTGATAGTGGTCGATGATGCGTCAACGGATGACACTCAGCAAAAAGTTGCTGGTATTGACGATTCACGACTTCGCTACATTTTGCAGGAAAAAAATCTTGGTGAGTGTGGTACCCGAAATACAGGCTTAGGTGCAGCCCAAGGCCAGTACATTGCTTTTTTGGATTCTGATGATGAATGGTTGCCTAATAAGTTAGAGAAGCAGCTTGGGGTGTTTAGATCTGCCCCAGATGAAGTGGGTGTTGTTTACTCCTGGCTACAGGTGATTAACGATCAAGGAAAGGTCGTCCGGATGCGGAAACCCAACATTCATGGGGATGTTAAGGATTATCTAATCTATAAGAATCTCATTGGCACACCGTCAACGGTCATGATTAAGCAAGAATGTATTGAGCCAGGTCTGCAGTTCGACACTAATCTTCGGTGTTGTGGAGATTGGGATATGTGGTTACAGATTTCTAAAAATTATCGGTTTGAAGTGATTCCTGAACCGTTAACCCTTTATCGTGATCACGATGAAGATGCAAGGGGCTCAACTAACCATGCCATGGTAACTGAGGGGCATCTAGTTTTTTTGGATAAACACCACCAAGGGATCAAAGAATTTTATCGGCAGCCGAGCACGTTAGATAACAAGCATAAATCTCTGTATTTATTTGAAATTGGCAGGCGGTTGATGTGTCATGGACATGAAATTGACAGAGTGGATGCCATTAATATTG
Organism: Acaryochloris marina MBIC11017; assembly: GCF_000018105.1. Taxonomy (GTDB): domain Bacteria; phylum Cyanobacteriota; class Cyanobacteriia; order Thermosynechococcales; family Thermosynechococcaceae; genus Acaryochloris; species Acaryochloris marina. Next base: position 991,934 of record NC_009925.1, on the reverse strand, counting down.
GCAAAAGATATCTTTACTTAGCTGCCCTCGCGAATATTTTTAACTTATATTTGTGGATTAATTATTTTGTAGCCTGCTGTGGCAGTGTCTTTTATACATCGTCGATTCAAGTGGAGAATCGCTTTCGATCACGATTGGGAGTAATACGCAGAAAAGTGACTTTCTCCTATAGTCTTCAGTAATATCGGTTGAGTTTTGGCTTGGACTAGCAAAGCAAGGATAAACGCTTTCAATTAGAGTCTTGGCAGAGCCTGGAGAGGGATGGGGCAAACTGGGGCGGCTGGACACTGTCAGCTAGAATACTTCAGCCTTGGTTTGAAACTGGGTTGAATCTAAATAATGATTAATTTTCAGAATCTCAAGACCTATGAGTCCCGTGGAATCATCCAGCACTATACTCAACTCCAGCAGCTACAACCTGCTGAATCAGCCATACTGAGCCAACTCAAAGATCAGTTGTCCACCATGAGCATGCTGGATATGGGCGTCGGTGGAGGGCGAACCACCCAACATTTTGCCAAGCTAGCTGCAAATTATCGGGGTATCGACTACTCAGCCGGGATGATCAGTGCTTGTCAAAAGCGCTTTGCAAATTCTATAGATCCCGACTCCTTTGCGGTATGCGATGCACGGGATATGAGTTGTTTTGCGGATAACACCTTTGACTTTATTCTGTTCAGTTTCAATGGGATTGACTATATTGAGCATTGCGATCGCATCCAGGTCTTGCAAGAAATCCAGCGGGTCGGTAAACCAGGCAGCTATTTCTGCTTTTCCACCCACAATCTTCAAGGGATGGAGCAGGTATTTAATTGGCGATCGCACCTCAGCTACAACCCCGTCAACACCTACACAGAACTCGTCATTTGGGCATTATATAGACTTTTTAACCGCTCTTATTCCCTAAAACAACTCCAATCTTCGGCCCATGCCATGATCCGAGACGAACCCCACAATTTTCGCTTGCGCACCTATCATATTCGCCCCCAAGAACAGCTTGATCAACTTGAATCAGGATTTAAAAATATAAAAGTCTACTCATGGCAAAGAGGCATTGAGATCAGTCATGAAGACTTACCAGCAATCTTAGAGATGTGGTTGTATTACTTCTGTGAGATCAAGTAAACCACTAAGATTTACCCACATTCTCTGTTAATAGAGGATCTAAACGCTGTCCTCGTAATACTGTAATTGCTTGTGCATTGGAGATCTCAAGGATAGGATTGTGTTGCAAGATCGTCCTTGCCTCAGCAATACTCGTCTTCAAAGCCACAGTTGTAGCCATTGAAGGCAGAACTGTTCCCCACACATCTATCAGTAATAGCCCCCTATGGCTCAACAAGAGGATACACAGCTAACTGGACCCGGTATCGGATTAACTTTCCTGTATTACTTCAGCATGACAGTCATCATTGTGATGTTTGTAGGGTCTCGGTCTGCTGCCTTTACCTTTGCATCTCCTGAACTACGTCAATACAGCACTCTGGCAGGTTTGGTGGCCGGAATAATTGGCACCGTTGTCAACCGCAATGTAACGATGGCCATCACATTTGAAAATCGCAACCGATTTCAAACACGCTTAAACCAAAAGCTGGCAGAAATAGGATTTGAGCCAGAAGAGCTGGAGGATGAAATTACCGACAACACTGCAGACCCCGAGCCAGAGGGAGAATACTTAAGCTATTTTCGTTCTGGCTTAGCTGGACAGTTTGCAGGGGGAGTTTATGTCCTTCTGTCAGATCGCTCCGCCACGATTTCCAGTCGAGCCATCAATATTCGGCGTATTCGCAAGCTCCTATAAAGTGGCCACTTAGGCGAAGATCCACGATCAAGCGGTACCATGATCAGTGTTTCTTTACCTCAAATTTGTACTCCATCTTCTCTCGACTACTATGGCTAATTCGGATCCATCCCAGGTACCTGCCTCTGCTGACAATACCGAGGCCACAGCAACCCCTTCAGAACCATCAGCCGTAGAAGCATCTGAAGCGACTGAACAAGGTAGTGCAGCTCGCCAATTACTGGGTATGAAAGGGGCTGATACAGGCGATACCAATATTTGGAAAATTCGCGTGCAGCTAATGAAACCCATTACCTGGGTCCCTCTTGTCTGGGGGGTGATTTGTGGAGCCGCAGCATCAGGTCATTTCACCTGGACTCTAGAACATGTTTTGATGTCCGCCGTTTGCATGGTGATGTCGGGGCCTTTGTTGACGGGATATACCCAAACCATCAATGACTTCTACGATCGCGAAATTGATGCCATTAACGAGCCCTACCGTCCTATTCCCTCTGGCGCTATCTCCATTCCCCAAGTTGTAACCCAAATTTTTGTTCTACTTGGAGCTGGAATTGGGGTTGCTTACGGGCTTGATCGCTGGGCGGGCCATGAGTTTCCCACCTTAACCGTACTTGCTATTTTCGGATCCTTTATTTCATTTATTTACTCGGCTCCCCCTATCAAGCTCAAACAAAATGGCTGGACAGGCAATTTTGCTTTAGGAGCCAGCTACATTGCCCTGCCTTGGTGGGCAGGCCAAGCCTTATTTGGCACCCTTACTCCCAAGGTCATGGTGTTGACGCTGGCCTACAGTCTGTCAGGATTAGGCATTGCCATTATTAACGACTTCAAAGCCGTCGAAGGCGATCGCGAATTAGGTCTCAAGTCCCTCCCAGTTGTATTTGGGATTGAAAAGGCTGCCTGGATTTGTGTGTTGATGATCGATGTTTTCCAGATTGGCATGGCACTATTCCTAATCAGCATTCACGAGAACCTATATGCCGTCATTCTGTTTCTGCTGGTCATTCCTCAAATTACCTTCCAAGATATGTACTTTCTGCGCGATCCAGTCAAAAACGACGTGAAATACCAAGCGAGTGCCCAACCTTTCCTCGTTCTGGGGACACTTGTAGCGGGTTTAGCAATTGGTCATGCAGGCTTGTAACAAAGTGCTAGCGATTGTGAAGAAGGAAGCAACTCAAGGAAAATGGCCTGCTCATTCTGTCACGAGTAGCACGGTTCAAACTCTCAACGATTATTCAATATATTGGGTTTGCAACCAGCCCCAATTTTCCATACCAAGCTTTTGAACAAGTCGTAGCTAAAGGTCCCTCCCAATATCCAATCTTGTAACTAATAAGCTCTGGTATTTGTCTACCAGAGCTTATTGTGTGAATGGATCTTACCAAAGCGCTTTAACAGGCGGGGGAGACGGAGGATCATCCCGTGATGGTGCTGCTGTGTCCTGCTGAGGAGCAGGTCGTTCTGCAGGGTCAGGTAGGGAATCCGCAGGAGTAGGCAGTTGTCCTCCTGGTTCTGACACAGGTATTTCAGCTCCTGGAGTAGGTGTTTCTATACCTGAAGGCACTGTAGAAGGGGTACCTGTTGTAGGTGCTGGGATTGACCCCGGAGCAGGTGTTCCTCCTGGTACAGATCCTGGTCCAGGTGAGGGTCCCGATCCTGGGAACGGCACAGGGAACGGAATTGAATTTGGACTAGAACTGTCAGGAGGTGTTGCACCTGGAGCTGGACTAGACGAGGGAGCAGGCTCGGGTGTTGGGGTTGGACTAGGAATGGGGTCTGGTCCATCAGGGCCAATATCCGGTGTTGAGGCTGGTCCTGGAACTGGTATTGGAATAGGTCCGGGAGAGGGACCAGGCTCTGGCGTTGGATCAGAACCAGGATCTGATATTGGAGCAGGAGCAGGATCTGGAGTTGGGTCTGGAGCAGGCTCGGGAGTTGGGTCTGGATCAGGATCTGGCGTTGGATCAGAATCTGGTGTCGGATCTGGATCTGGGTCTGGCTCAGGAGTTGGGTCTGGATCGGGAGTCGGATCAGGATCTGGATCCGGGGTTGGATCTGGATCTGGGGTTGGAATAGGTTCTGGATCTGGCGTTGGATCAGGATCGGGAGTTGGATCTGGGTCAGGGTCAGGCTCTGGTGTCGAATCTGGATCCGGGGTTGGGTTAGGCGTTGGATCTGGAGTTGGATCTGGATCTGGATCTGGGGTTGGATCAGGATCGGGAGTTGGATCTGGGGCTGGATCGGGAGTTGGATCAGGATCTGGATCCGGGGTTGGGTCTGGCGTTGGATCTGGATCAGGATCTGGCGTTGGATCTGGATCAGTTGTCGGATCAGGATCTGGGTCTGGATTGGGGGTTGGATCAGGATCTGGATCCGGGGTTGGGTCAGGGTCAGGATCAGGAGTTGGATCTGGCTCGGGAGTCGGTTTGGGTTTGGGTTCTACAACTGTATTTTCAGAAGCTTCATTGTCATCAGGATCTGGATCATCTTCATTCCCTTTGGCACTAGCGGAATTTGTCAATGTGCCAGAAGAATCAGCTTTGACCGTGACTTCTATTACTGCACTCTCGCCATTTGCCAAATCAATGGGCTTGCACGTGATGGTTCCACTTGTTTCAGCACAACTCAACAGACCGCTGCTATCTTCAACTGAGACAAATGTCACACCTGCAGGTAAAACATCAGTCAACACTACCCCAGTTGCGGGATCTGGACCGTTATTCGTAACTGCAATTTTGTAGGTAATCGTGTCTCCTACGGCAACCGGATCAGTGGCATCTTTTTTCTCAACCGTAAGATTGGCTTCGTTGCTGACTGTGGTATCGATCTTTGTGTCATTATTACTTTTATCAATTTCAACCAAGTCGCTTAGGGGGCTCTCTACAGAGGCTGAGTTGACGATTTCTCCTTCTTGGGTTGGAGAGACTACTATTTCTATGTTGACAACTTGATCTTTGACGAGATCACCAAGATTACAGGTGATCGTTCCACTCGAGTCTGAACAGTTGCTAGGTAGTGTAACTACATTGACTCCAGCAGGCAGATTTTCAGTAACCGTGACTCCTTCAGCCGTATCAGGGCCAAAGTTAGTGACGGTCAAGTTATAGGTTAAATTCTCCCCTACACTGACTGGATCGGCTGATTCCGTTTTGGAAATGCCTAAGTCATACTCGGTAATTTTGAGGGGAGTAGGGTCATAAAATTCCCCACTATCTGGATAATCCGAGAGTAAGGTTTTTGAACCATCTGGACCTGGTGGAATTTGATCTCCCGATAAGGAGGCTTGGTTAAAAACAACTGCAAATTCCGCATCTTCAGGAATTTGTACATCAACTGTAATTTGCCCAGATTTATTAGCTGGAATGGTTAAGCCTTGAATATTAAAGGTTTTGTTGTCATCTGAAAAATCAACTGTGCCTCCAAACGGATTATTTACTGATAGGGGCTGATAAACCCGTCCATCAGTGGCAGGCATACTATCTAAAAAATCTACCGTCAACGGGAACCCGTTAGGATTCACAACATTGTATGTGTAGGTAACGATTCCACCTGGCTTAACAGCCTCAGGTGATACCATTTTTTCTATTTTTGGAGACCCTGTACAAGACGCCCCATCATTTGCACTAACTTTAGGTGCACTACTAAGAAAGGTTGAAGCTCCAGTACCAGACTGAACATCGAACCGATAGAATTCTCCCTGGTTGTGATAACCAAATAAATTGCCAAAGGCATCAAAATAAGTTCCACCCACTGCTTTGCTGATAGGGGTTTTCTGAGGCTGGAACGTAACGCTTCCTGTGGTTGGATCAATAACTGCAACTTGATCTTTACCGGCATTTACGCCATACAATTTGCCATCAACTGGGTTAAAGGCAATATCGGCCACGCCTGGATTAACCGAAAGTTTAATGGTTTTCAGATATTGGGCATTTGCACCTGAAACATCAATTAAATGGAGCTTGTTACCCCTCTGGATATAGTAGGTTCCATCAGGAGCAACATCCCCTGAATAGCTACTACTGGGTAATCCTGGGGGAATGCCCATTGAAGTAGCTACACCATTGGCGTCAATACGATAGACTTCGCCAGTGCCAGGGTGTATGCCGTAAATAAAACCATCCTGAACATTGAAACCGATGGCATTGTATTTAATCCCGGGACTGGTACCTCCAACTGGTACTAACTGATAAGGCGTAGTACTGGTATCAACAATAAAGAGTTGTGTCGGATCTTTACCGGTTTTCCCTTGGGCAATGAAAAATTTGCCGTCGCAAACAAATGGTGGTCCTTTTTTACCTTGGGCAATTGCTAGATCTCCAAATGCAAACAATGTCAGAAGAAAAGTGCTTAGCGGAACTTGTAAAGCCAGAAATTTTAACCAACGGAACATACTTGCTCCCCCAATACATTATTTGCTAGTTGTTGCTACCACTGGATTCGAACGGCTTAGTCTCATTTGCACTAGGAATAGGATGGAGAAATTAGAAAACTTTAAAGGCAATCATAGATTTCAAGGTTGGAATGCACCATACATATTGAGCAATTGATCGTAACTGAAGAAAACTAAAAGGTTGAAATAAAGAAAGACTAGGGCGATAACTTCTTCCTTCTGACCCAGTTAAGTTCAGCTAAATACTCCTTGCTTTGATAAAGTGCTGATTGTACCTACCTAACTTAAATTTTATTCCTGTAAATATTTTAGATAATATATCACACTAGAACTCCGACATCTCTCGCAAAATATTGAAATATTGCGAAATATTTTAGGACCCAATCATCATGATTCTAGGGAAGAATAACCAACTAAACAGGCAAACCCTACATATGCACCAATTGGATGAGAAGCTTTCAATCCCAAGACAAATTAGGCTACAAAATTTGTGATAAGAAAAGTTTGGTTCGCTCCTCTTGAGGATTTTGAAAAAATTGCTCTGGAGCAGCCTCTTCTACAACTGTGCCTTGGTCCATCAGCAGAATACGGTTTGCTACTTCTCTGGCGAACCCGACTTCATGGGTAACAACGACCATAGTCATGCCCGATTTAGCTAACGAACGCATGACCACTAGCACTTCTTTCACCATCTCAGGATCAAGAGCAGAGGTGGGTTCATCAAACAACATAATCTTGGGCTGCATGGCGAGTGCCCTTGCGATCGCAACCCGTTGCTGCTGTCCGCCCGACAATTGTCCCGGATATTTCTGGGCTTGCTCCAAAATATCAACTTGTTCGAGGAGCTGCATCGCTACTTCTTCTGCCTTGGCGCGGGGCCAACGCCTTACCCAGATGGGTGCCAAGGTGATATTTTGCAACACTGTTAAATGGGGAAATAAATTAAATTGCTGAAACACCATCCCCACTTCTCGGCGAATCGATTCAATATTGCCAAGATCCTGGGATAGGGCCATGCCATCAATCACAATCTGCCCCTGTTGATAATCTTCTAAGGCATTAAGGGTACGGATAAATGTAGATTTGCCTGACCCTGACGGCCCCATTAGTACGACGACTTCTTGGCGTTCCACTGTTAGATTCACGCCCTGCAGGACGTGGAAGGAGTCGTACCACTTGTGAACATCTGTGGCCACAATAATTGGGTTCGTTTCAGTCATTACAGTTCATTTACAGGTTGGGACACAGCAAGCTTCACTTCACACCGAGTTGATGTTCTAAACGCCGACTCCCCAAAGACATCAGATAACAGAATAACCAGTACAGCAAACCAATAAACAAATACACTTCTCCATGCCGACCAATAAATCGGGGTTGGGATAGAACAGATCGAGAAACCCCCGTCAGTTCCACGAGACCAATAATTGATAGTAGTGAAGTGTCTTTGAACAATCCGATAAACTGACCTACTATCGCGGGAATCACCGATCGCAGGGCTTGAGGTAACACCACTAATCCTAAAACCAACATGGGATTTAGCCCCAATGCCTTTGCAGCTTCAAATTGACCTTGGGGGATAGACTGTAATCCTCCACGCACATTTTCGGCCAGATAAGCCGCGCTAAAGAGTGTGAGGCCACAAATTGCCCGAAAGACGGCATCTAGCTGCACTTGGCTCGGCAATATCAATGGCAACATCACCCCAGCGACAAAAAGAACACCAATCAAGGGCAACCCTCGAATGACCTCAATGTAGAGAACGCTCAGGGTCCGAATGACGGGCAAGGGACTGCGCCGTCCTAAGGCCAACAACACCCCCAGGGGAAAGGACAGGGCAATACTCACGACCGCCGCTACCACCGTCAATAAGAACCCTTGCCAAACATTAGTACCGATGGTGCTGATTCCCAACCCTCCCATTAATAGCCACAAGATGATAAATGCGGTCAGGAACCAGACAGCGGGCAAACCTCTGCTGAGCAAGCGAGGAGACAGGTGAGTTTTTAACCACGGTCCCCCTAGCAGATTGAGTACTGCAACACTTCCTATCGCTGCAACCCACACAAGTTCTGGACCTTGCCCGCCAACTAGAGGGACAATGCCTAAACTAATTGCCGTCAAAAGGCCCATACTGATGGGTAAAATACGGTTCCATTGAACGACTCCAATGGTCAAACTCGTGACGGCAGAAACCAGCACTAAAATTAGCCATACTCGCCAAATTTGGTCGATGGGAAAACGGCCTACAAAGAACAAGCGCAAGTTCGCTTGCAAAACCGTCCATTGGGCCTGACTAAACATCCATCGAAATAGACCTCGTCCCCCTAGATAAATAATCCAGAGGCTAATCACTGTCAGCAAACCGTTGTACCAGGTGCTGAAGAGGTTGCGGCGCAGCCAGATCAATAGGGAGGATGTTGAAAGGGGAGTCGGAGATTTCGGCGGCATTAGACTTATTTCCCTATCGCTCAACCAATTGAATACTGCGGTTGTAGAGATTCATCAGAATTGAAATGAGTAAACTCATCGTCAAATAGATCGCCATTAATAGCAGGACGATTTCAACTGAGCGTCCAGTATCTTCTAAGGAGGCAGAGGCTACATAGTAGATATCGGGGTAACCGACTGCGACGGCCAGGCTAGAATTTTTTGCCAAGTTCAAATATTGACTGGTGAGTGGCGGCACAATCACCCTTAAGGCTTGAGGGAAGACTACAAATCGCATGACGAGTGTTGGCTTTAGCCCCAAAGCGCGGGCTGCTTCCGACTGGCCGATGGAAACAGAGCGAATTCCCGCTCGGACAATTTCGGCAATAAAGGCTGCCGTATATAAGGTGAGGCCCAGGAGTAACGCGGAAAATTCGGACGTTAACTGTAGGCCACCGGTCACCACCCGTTGGTCTACGTGGGGGAGGCTTACATCAAACGGAAGACGCTGGGTGATCAGTGCGGCTCCTCCCCCTATGCCAACCAGCAATAGCAATGACCATAACCCGGCAAAGGTAATGCGGCCTTGCTCAATTTGCAGCCGAATAAGGTAACGCCACAGTAAACAAGCACACACACTGCCGATGGCTAAAGCCAATATCCATGGCAGGGTAGCGGGATTCCCTTTTAGCCACGGGAACGCCACCCCATTTTTGCTGAGAATAATCGGCCCTGGGAGCTGGATGCGATTCTCGAAGGTCGGTAACTTCAGAAAAACCGCCAGATACCAGAACAGCAGCTGTAATAGCAACGGAAAATTCCGCAAGGTCTCGACATAGAATGTTGCCAGTTTACGCACCAGCCAGTTATCCGATAGGCGAGCCATCCCAACGCCAATACCAACAACGGTTGCCAAGACAATTCCCAGAACCACCACCCGCAAGGTATTGAGCAGGGCTACCCCAAAGGCCCGGGCAATATTATCGGTGGGTGAATACTCGATCAGGGTTTCACCGATACTGGGACCAGACTTGGCGAATAAAAAATCAAATCCAAAAGGAAGACGCAGGCGCTGTAAGTTTTGAACTAGATTGGCACCAAAGTAAACAACAGCCAACCCAATCAGGAGAAGAACTAATCCTTGGATCAACCCGTTCCGAATTCGGGGTTGTCGCCATTTGGGTCCCAGGTGCAGCTTGGGCATGAAGGTTTCCAGCAATTCGTATGATGACTCTACCAGACACAAGGGAGGATAGCAGGCATAATTTTCACCCTACGTTTTAGGAGGGATGGGAAAACGTGCTTTTACCCAGGCTTGTGCTTGATCTCGGTCCTTGAGTTCACCGTCTAAGGTAGCAGCCCCAAGGGCTGCCAACATCGATTTAAATTCTCGCCCCGGTCGATACCCTAACTGAATCAAGTCTTTACCTGTCAGTAATGGTTTGCGGCTCGACCAATCCGATAGGTACTGCCACACCCACTTGCGAATCCTGACATTGCTATAGATGCCGACTAAAATCAATCCGGAAATGTTGTGGGACTTTAAAAAATCTGTGAGTTGGCTAGGGGAGGCTTGCTCCGGTTGCTTTTCAAGTTCTTGCAATACCCCATCCAGATTTTGAAGTCTCTGTTGAGTGGAGTCTGATAAATGTAAGTTAGCGGCCACTACACAGCGCTCTGTAGGGGGTAAAGCAGTCAGCAATACTTCTAAAATCAACAACCAAACAGGCACCTCTAAGCGAGCGGGTTCAAATGTGTTGTACCAACAGATGGCCAGTCGCACCCGTTGCCACCAGTGTTGATTGATTTGGAGCTGAGGATGGATACACTGCAATGCCTCTAAGTCAGCCAGTAAATTGAGCGCTCTTGCCCAATGAGATGTTTTGAAAATGTACTTAAGTTCGTTTTTGAGGCGGGATTGCAAGGCTGGCGCTTTATCCTTTTCTGCCTGGACTTGTGTATAGATACCACTTGCGATCGCATGGCGAATATAGGCCTCGGTCTGTTCTCCAATCTCAAACTCCAGTCGAGTTGCAAACCGTACGGCTCGAAAAATTCGAGTCGGATCTTCAATAAAGCTGTTGGGATGCAGAACTCGGATTTGGCGATCCTGCAGATCCACTACGCCTCCGAAGAAATCTAGTAACTCGCCACTGGGATGGGATTGAAACCCCTGACGTGTTAATCGAACGGCCAAAGCATTGATGGTAAAGTCTCGCCGATAGAGGTCTTGACGAATGGAGCTTGCTTCTACCTCTGGATTGGCGGCAGGATAAGGGTAAAACTCACTGCGCGCTGTCGCAATATCCACCGAAAATCCAGCTAACTCGGATCCAGAGGGCCAAATCAGAGCCGCGGTTTGGAACTGGCCATAAACCTGCAATTGGGTCTCAGGATAGTCTGACTGTAAGGTTTGGGCGAGAGAAACCCCTGCCGCTTTTGCAGTGGTTTCAACGCCATCCACAACGAGATCAAACTCTTTCACCCTAAAGGGCTGGTTTGGGCCTGAGAGCAGCAAATCCCGTACCGCTCCCCCCACTAAATACAGCTGCCAGCCTTGAGCTGCTGCCGCATCTGCCGCCGTCGATAACAGGGTTTGCAATGTGGGAGACAGTTGCGATCGCAGTTGTTCCTGAATGGATGTGCGCACTACTTGTTGATGGGTCGGGAGTACTGGATGCTTCAGTTGATGTAGCTGGCGCAGGATATCCGTACGGGTTACGATCCCCACCAATTGCCCCTGTTCCACCACTGGCAACCGGCCAATATCGTAGGTCACCATCATCAATTCAATCTCAGGCAGAGAGGTCCCCAAACTAATCGTGCGAACTGGGGCCGTCATATAACCTTTAACTGGAGCATGTCCAAAGCCATGATGGAGGGCAATATCGAGATCACGCCGAGATAAAATCCCTACCAACTGATCTTGGTCATTCACCACTGACAGCCCAGAATGGCCATAGCGCAACAAAATTCGCCGGGCTTGATCAATGGTGGTCGTGGGGCGAATGGTTCGGACGGGGGAAGACATTAAGTCTGCCGCCATAGGCGGTAAGGGCATCTGCTCCAGCAGCGTTGCCACTAAGTCCTCCATTACCCTTTGGGGCGTTTCTGTTTTTAACGTCACTGCAGCTGCCCGGGCATGTCCCCCACCTCCTAGGGGCTGCAATAGTCCATTCAGGTCAACTCCTTCAACCCGAGAACGACCTATCACACTTAGTTTCTGGGTTTCAGCCTTGCTATAGACATGCCCCAGCAAAAAACTGTCACTCTCATGCAGAAGCATCAGTTGTGAGGTCAGGCTGGCCAAACCAGGCACATAACGTTCTGTCTTCAACATCACCCAGGACAAAGAATTTCCATGTCTAGACTGGGTTTGTGTTAATTCCAAGGCTTGGGTCAGCAAATCCTGTAAATCTGAGGAAAAAACGGGTTCGGTGTACTCTGCAATCGCCCGTTGATTGGCCCCTTGAGTCATTAACCAAGTCAAAGCAGCCGCATCTCGCACGGTCGAACTTGGGTAAGTGAGAGATCCGGTATCCACATGAATTCCCAAAGCCATCACCGTTGCCACGGTCACAGGCATCTGCAGGTGTTTTCGCTGCAACTCTTCCACGACTAGGGTGGTGGCTGCGCCCACTGCTTCCAGTATCAACTGATCGGCTTCAATATTCCCGGTTGTGGATAGATGGTGATCGTAAATTTTGACTTGGACTTGAGGAAGATCAAGCCAATTTGCTGCGGGTCCTAAAAGCTGGCGCCGTTGTGCATCGACGATCGTAATTGAGCGAAGCTGTTCAGCATTAATCGCCCGATGCTCAATTAGAGGAAATTGATCCCTGTAGAGCCCTAGAAACTCCCGAACCGTTGGATGGGCTCCCCCACACAGGACAATTCGAGTTCCCGGATATAAATGAGTGATACCGACAGCGGCTCCTAAGGTGTCAAAGTCTGCTGTGCGATGACATAAAACGATATCCATCCAGCCTATTTACATCCCAACGCCTACGGCTCCATCGACTTCAGTCAAGTAAATCTCCTCTTTTAGGGTATGATTATCTGGCGTAGGCACTCTCAAATGCCTAGTTAATTTGCTTATATTTAAACTTCTTTCAGGACTGGATTGGGAGAGAATCATGTCAGTATTGTTTCAACTTTTAATTGCTGCTTTCGTTGCCTTATCTTTTGCAATGATAATTGGCGTGCCTGTAGTTTTCTCTACAGGTGATGCATCGGACGACGCCAATAAACTCATTTGGGGTGGCGCTGCTGCATGGGTTGTTTTACTATTCGTAGCTGCATTAGCCTCTATTGTTGTTATCTAGATTCCTTCCCAAACCGTGAACCTTGAGTATTCTATGTTTCGTGCATCAAGCTCAAGTGTTTTAGGAATCGCTCGTATATTCTTATCTGTGTCTCTAAATTGATAAAGGTAAAGGCAAACTGGAATGGCTGTCTTTGAAGGCAAATTTACGCATTCGGCATCCTTCCGGTTTGCTATTGTTATTGGGCGTTTCAATGATCTAGTGACCAGCAAGCTGCTAGCAGGTTGCCAAGACTGTCTACAGCGTCATGGCGTTGATACCCATGAGACCGGAAGTCAGGTTGACTATATCTGGGTACCAGGAGGTTTTGAGATCCCCCTAGTGGCTCGACAGCTAGCTTTATCTCATGGTTACGATGCCATCATTTGCCTGGGTGCAGTTATCCGCGGTCAAACCCCTCATTTTGACTATGTTGCCGGTGAAGTTTCGAAAGGAATAGCGGCTACTAGTTTGCAAACGGGTGTTCCACTTATCTTTGGCATTTTGACTGTTGATAGTATGCAACAAGCCCTGGAGCGGGCAGGCATAAAAAGCAACAAAGGCTGGGACTTTGCCATGAATGCCTTGGAAATGGCTAGCCTAATGCACCAGCTCCGTCCACAGCTTGCTGTAGCGGATGCGAGCAATCAAAATCTAGGTGAAGCTGCCGTATTGCCTCCAAGTGTAAGTAGCGCCCAAATTCCTAACGCTTTAAAGTCGGAATCCAATAATTCCTAATTTATTGACAGACTCGGCTACATTTGAGAAGCTAGATAGGCAGAAGATTTATTTGCGGGTATAGCTCAGTGGTAGAGCGTCACCTTGCCAAGGTGAATGTCGCGCGTTCGAATCGCGTTACCCGCTTTCTTTAAGTTCATTCCCCTCCCATAGACTTCAGGTAAAATGGGGAAATCTTCGTCAACTATTTTCCCATTTTCGGCTTTCATGGCCAAAGTGTGGAAACATGGATTTCGCTACTCTCCCCAAAGCTAGAGCAATGATCCAGGATCATCGGTGTCTCCATACTTTGGGCTAGATCATCTGAAGGGATTTGTTAATTCGTGCCTTCCACGAAAGTCAACAAAATAGACGTAAGTAGTCCTTATCCATGTCCCTGTCGACGGCATGGGCACCTTAGCCCCATTATTCTTACAGAGGCCCTAGGGTGTGAGCAATGTCATCGGATTTTTGTTGTGAAACCTGATGGGTATACGATTGAACAGTGCTCAGACTACCCCCATCAAAGTTGGTATTGGACAGGGCGTCGATGGCAACCCTCTCGATCCAGAAAACCCCTATTTTATTTTCGGTTATTTCTATTCTGGCTCCTGGTCATGGGCATAATTGTATTAGTCTTATTCCCATCGCTCCTGCCTTGGGCTCTAAGGCGGGAGTTTCGCCTCGGCCTTGCTGTATTCATGGCAGTCCCCACTCTCCAACTCGGTTCATATCTTTATCGACGTTAATGGATGTATTTTGCCTATGGATGCTTCTCAAAGATTTGACCTGAACACAACAGTGCATCAGGCTCACATTGCCTCGCAGAAACTAGCACTCCTGCCCCATCCAAAACGTAATGAATTGCTGCGTTGTTTGGCTCAAATCTTGCAAGATCGCCAAGATGATTTGTTAGAAGCAAACACCATAGATTTAGAAGTCAGCCGTGATCTAGCGATTCCTTCCTTAGTTCTGAACTGGCTAAAGCTCGCTCCAGAACGTCTGCAAACCTTGGGGCTAATGTTGAACCATTTGGCGACAACAACTGACCCGTTGGCGATGATAGCCTTTCCCCAGTCCACTTTTATGGTGGCTCCAGGCTATGCCAAGTTACAACCCCGGGGAGTTATTGCCTTTATTTATGAGGCGTTTCCAGACTTAGCGCTGTTACTTGCCGGCATGTGCTGGAAAACGGGTAATGCGTTACTGCTGAAGGGAGGAGCTGAAACGAAGCATTCTAATCAGGTTGTTATCGAGTTGCTTCATGCTGCCCTGGCCGCCGCTGATTTGCCCTTAACTTGTGTGCAATGCATCCCTTGCGATCGCAACATTTCAATCTCCGATCTGGTTGCCCGAGACCTACCTATCGATCTTGTTGTTCCCTATGGTCGCCCCAGCTTGGTTCAACAGGTTGTGCAGCAATCCACCGTCCCCACGCTTCAGTCTGCGATGGGCAATTGCTATCTTTTTTGGTCTGACTCGGGCAGTACAGACCTAACCCGATCCATGATTATCAATAGTCATCAAGGTAGTCCAGATGCGGTCAATGCCATTGAAAAAGTCTTGCTAACCCCCAACATTAAGCAGTCTCGACTCACGCTCCTATGGAGTACCCTCAAGGAAAAAGGATTCGAATTACGAGGAGATGCCACCCTAGCAGCTGAGTTTCCAGAGTTAATTCTGGCAACCAAGGAAGAGTGGCAGCAGCCTTATCTACAAAAAATTGTGGCTTTTCGCGTCGTGGATGATTTAGCCGATGCCCTTAACTGGATTAACCGCCACAGTAGTCATCATGCCGATTGTTTAGTCACGGATTCTTATCAAGACAGTCAACAATTTATCCAAGGTGTTCGTAGTTCTCAAGTGTTTATCAACACCAGCCCCCAATTTTTGCGACAGTCCAGCGGGCCTGGAGGGTCTCTGGCGATAGGCATGAGTTCAGCCAAAAGCCTTTCTCCTGGGGTGATTAGCCTTGAAACCTTAATGACTTCCAAACAAATTATTCAAACCTCATAACGGCTCCTTGAGCAAGGATCTGTTAACCAAAGGTTGAACCATTCCATCCCCACATCATGCCCTTTGCGTCCGCAAACTCAATATAGATTCGCTGCTTTGGGACCCCTAAAGCGGTTTCGAGCTCTTGGCAAAACGCCTGGCTCATGGCTTTTGTCTGAGGACTACTCATCGTGCCTACACTTTTAATTTCCACGTAGCAAACAGGTTCAGTCGTTCCGGCAAATGTCATTGGCGTTTCTGCCTCAAAAGCTGTCATCACATAGGACTCTGGCTTACCTAAATGTTGGGCGAGCTGAGCAGAGAGTTGCTTTAATAAGGCTTCCACAACAGGCTGTTCAGGAGCATTGATCGAAGATTGCACTTTAATGAGAGGCATAATAGTCGGCTAGCATGTAACGATAGTTTTATTAAATCAAGAGTGGACGTCCCCAGCTACCCTGAACATCAACAATGGATGGAAAAAGCGATTGCTTTAGCGACTCAAGCAGGTGCTGCAGGAGAGGTGCCGGTAGGTGCAGTGATTATTGGCCCTGATGGAGACTGCATTGCTGAAGGAGAAAACAGACGAGAACGCGATCACGACCCGACTGCTCATGCAGAAATTGTAGCTCTCAGAGCTGCTAGCCAAGTTATACAGTCTTGGCGACTCCATGAATGTCGTCTCTACGTCACCCTCGAACCCTGTCCCATGTGTGCAGGGGCAATTATCCAAGCTCGTCTTGGTCTGTTGGTCTATGGCGCCCATGATCCGAAAACTGGAGCGATTCGAACCGTCCTCAATCTACCGGGTAGCCCTTGCTCCTTCCATAAACTCCCCGTCATTGCAGGCGTCCTTGAGCCCACCTGTCGTCAGCAACTACAAGAGTGGTTTGCCCGCAGGCGACTACAGCAAAAAACTCAGCCCTCATCCTCTTGAGACCAATTCCTACCTTGGATTGATCTGCTATAAACGCTCTTGAATAGAACGAATCAAGTGATTGACGTCTTTAATTTGGTTTAATTCAACGGTATCTATAAAAATATCGATGTGACCTTGGTCTTCTTTCAAAATAATGGGATAAGAATACGCCTTTTTCGACTCGCCCAAACTTGGCTCGTTCAACTTTTGCTCATACTCATCCTTATGCAGAAACTCCATGGAGATTGGAAAGGATTCTCTAAAGGCTTTCCATGCTGTTCGTTCTGCAAAGGTATCGTGGGTCAACATACATAAATTGCAGCTGTAAGTATCCGGTGACAACACCTTATGGGCAATGTCCAGCGCAGTATTAATCAAGCCAGCATCGGCATTATAGATAAATATTAATTTAGCCATTCTTTGAGACAGTCGTACCGTCTAAAAACTGCTCTATTGCTTTATCCCGAAGATGGCAGCAGTCTGTGGTATCAGACTCATGGGTAGGAACATTCGGAGAAGACTGTCTTAACCGTTCTACTTCCTGTTCTAGACTTTCAATTCGATCGACTAAATAGCGAATAGCTTGAGCTTCAGAGTCTGGTAGGCGAGCGTGATCCAATGGATCTACTTTTGCTCCTCCCCGATAAACAATGCGCCCCGGAACACCAACAATCGTACAGTCTGAGGGGACATCTCGTAAGACAACAGAACCAGCGCCGACCCGCACATTGCTGCCTAATAGGATATTGCCCAGAACTTTAGCACCAGCACCAATCACAACGTTTTCCCCGACGGTGGGGTGTCGTTTCCCCGTTTCTTTCCCTGTTCCCCCTAACGTTACTCCCTGATAGATCAGGCTAAAATCACCGACAATTGCAGTTTCTCCAATCACAATCCCCATGCCATGATCAATAAACACACCTTTCCCCAAGGTGGCACCAGGATGAATTTCAATCCCTGTGAAAAAGCGGGAGACATGGGAGATGAGCCGAGGAAAGAAGGGTAAACCTAAGACAAATAGCCAATGGGCAAAGCGGTGTAACAATATAGCCTGCAAGCCCGGGTAACAGACCAACACTTCCAACCAGTTCCGAGCAGCAGGGTCTCGATCGAAAATAATCTGAAAATCAGTTTTAAGTGTCTTCAGCACGGGGTCGGCCTTTGAAGGTAAGACAGGACCTTTTTATCCTAGCGTCTTTATGAAGGACAAAGATCGGCAATCCGAACATTGACGGTGGAGGAATAACAGGGGCTGGTTACGCTCAACATTGCTGACTCCCCTTAAATATTTGAAGGCTTATCGGTAACCTTAAGGGACCCATCTGCTGCTTTCATAGATGTCCTACGTCATACTGATGGAAGAAAAGCTCGGCTTTATTCCAATTGCTTTCTCAGTATTCTAAAAATTATGAGCATCAGCCCCAGTCCCTAAAGTTCCAATCCTCTTCCCAAAATGTCTTTGAACCCCCTCCATCAGCAAAGATATCGTTCTGCCTTCGCGATGATCCTGTTTGTCTGTACTGGCATACCGTTCGGTTGCTCTCACAGTTATGCGAAGCCCCATGCACCCATTAGGGTTGACTGGAATCAATCCACTGGCTCTGCTCGTAATGTTTATAGCTTAAATCTTTGGTCTGCTACTGATCCTACTGTAGGAGCGAATCTCAAATTTGGTGAACAATTAGGTCAGATCCGCCCCTCCATCTGCCGACTTCATGCAGCTGAAATGCTCAAAGTGGGTCATGCAAAAGCGTGGATTGATAACAAGGGGGCCTGGGACATTGGCAAAATTGATGCCATTTTGGAGAATATTGCTCCTCACTGTGAGGACATTATGATCTCCATTCCCAGTTGGTCCCCCACGCTATATCAAGGCTCTCAACTTCCTCCCGAAAAGCACCGTGCGTTTGCGCAATGGTGTGCTCAGCTTGTCCGCTTAGTCTCCTCAGAGGCTGTTTGAGAAGTTTTAGTGCTCCTGCGCTAGCCTTCGAACCATGAGTCGAATCATCGCCACATAAACAAGCGCTTCAGCCGTCCTAGTCAGCACCTCATAATCTTTATTAAGACGTCGAGACCACAACAACCATCCAAACGTCCGCTCTACAATCCATCGTTTGGGAATAACCTGAAACCCCGCTAGATTATCTGAGCGTTTGACTACTTCCAAGACATATTGAAAACGGTCCATTACCCACTTCATCAAAGCTTGTCCTTGATAGCCTGCATCAGCCCATATCCGAACTAGACGGGACAAACTCGCACCTTGGCGTTGAGCTTTCCAAAACAGTATTTTGGCCCCTCGTTGGTCAGAGATATTTGCAGCGGTGACCATCACCATCAGAACCAGCCCCAAAGTATCAACGAGCACATGACGTTTACGACCTTTGACCATTTTCCCACCATCAAACCCAATCAAGTGACACCGAGGATTGCCGACTTTGACCGATTGAGCATCGCAGATAGCGGCACTGGGACTGGGATGACGGTCTTCACTCACCCGCACTTGCATGCGTAGATGTTCATTGATTTGACTCCAAGTCCCATCATCGCGCCACCTTCGAAAATAGCTATAGACCGTTGACCAACAGGGAAAATCATGAGGTAGTTGTCTCCACTGACAACCTGTAACCACGAGATAAAAAATGGCATTGAGAACACTGAGCATATCAGTGGTGCGAGGTCTACCTCCAGGTTTAGCAGCAGGAATCAAAGGCTCAAGTAATTCCCATTGCAGGGTGGTGAGGTCGCTATCATATGCTGTAGGCATTGCTCTCTAGGTCCTGTCCAGTGTTTGTGTATTGACAGATTAGTACCTTGAGAGCTTTACTCACTTCTCAAACAGCCTCTCAAGGCACCCAGTTCGGTATTTTGAAATACTCAACGAAAAGGATCCCGAATACAATGGCAATTCTCAAGAACTGGCTGGGTTAGCAAAACAGACTGCCCATGCAATGAGGCGAGCTAATCCAGCTATTCGTATTGTTGTTGGTGCTTGGACCCACCCCTATGACAAAAGGGATATTCAAGCATTTTTAGAGGCTTCCAAAACAAGTGATATTCAGGCTTTCTCCTATCATCAATATGGTACACACCAACCTTCCGGCGATCCCTTCAAGCTATACAAAACTGCCAAAATAATTGGTCAACGACCGAAAGCGATTCGCCAGTGGATGAACCAAAAAGGCTTACACGATGCTGAACTGTTCCTAGGGGAGACCCATATGTTCACAACCTGGGATAGGGACAAACAACGATTGATGCGTACCCATCATGGGGCTGTATTTCTAGCCCTAGTTTTTCAGCAGGCTGCGCAGCACAACGATATTGATGGTATTTTCCCTTGGAATGATGCCGACAATACCTATGGACTTTTCAATCACAAAGATGGAGTCTATTCCTTACGCTCAGCAGGATATGTGCTCAAGCTGCTGAGACAATATTTTAGTCATGGTCAACGGATTCGTGTCTCGACGCCTAGAGGAATTGATGCCTTTGCTGTCAGAACTCCAAGCTCCCATAGCCTGATGATCATCAATAGTCACACCTATCCCAGCAAAATCACTCGTCTAGATATGAAGGGGTGGCAGTCGCCCCAACAAAACTATCAACTTTACACGATTGACTCAGATGGAATACGGGTGAGCCAACAGACTTGGGACCAGCAGCAATCCCAGACCCTACATTTACCGAATGACTCCGTCTCTTTTTTAATTTTTTCGGGTGAGAACAGTCCGAACATCGATGAGAGATCGACATGAGGCCAGGCAAACAAGCTTAATCCAACCATGAGTCCCGTAAGGGAGGGAATTGTCCTCGATGCTTGCGAGCCTGCATGGCTTTTTCTAGCAGAACCAGCAGCCCGGGCGCCTCTTGTTCGATCGTCAGAAGGAGACGTTCACCCAGAGCGACATCCCCTGGATCAACTCCCGTTTCCATCACTTCGCGCAAACGGGGCATTGCCCAGCTATCTACCATTTCTACTAAACCACTGAAACAGCGATCAAACTGTCGCTCGGTCATAATGGCGTCTTCCAAGGGAAATTCAATAATGGCTCGAATTTCACCATCAGAGGCATCATATTCCCACTGCAACATCTTAGTTTCCCAAGAGATCACTAACATGGTTTGCAAAATGGCGGCCTTATGGGGGTGATTTTGGACACCCGTGAGAACTTCAGGCACGAAGAGTTTAAAGAACTCTCCCTCTTCATCGAGCTGAATCACGATCAAAAAGTCTTCAACATGTTCAGCTTCGACTTGAGTGATAATCCGTGCCTTCTCGGGCTGAATCTCGTAGATCAGACCTTGTTTATCTAAGTACCCAGAAATTTGCTCTAACGTAGCGCCCATACGGGCATCCTCTTCTTAAGTTATGGTAGGCGTTTGTCCCAAGTCCAGTGTGACAGGTTTCTTGAAATTGGCAACACCTATTGATTTTGCGAATCAGGAAGTTGCTGGTAGGCTTGTGCCGTTTTTTCCCGATCGAGGGTGAAGACCAAAGTAGCTAAAGGCGGCAAACAGAGATCTAGAGAGTAGGGGCGGTTATGGAAAGCCCATTCATCTGTCCATTTCCCCCCTAAATTCCCCATGTTACTCCCGCCGTATTGACGCCCATCGCTATTAAAGCGCTCGACGTAATAGCCCGCTTCGGGTACCCCCACTCGGTAATGGCTATGAGGTTGGGGAGTCAAATTGCAGACTGTGAGTACAAACTCATCCGAGTCCTTCGCACGACGAACAAAGGAGATCACGCTATGGCGATTGTCGTTACAGTCGACCCACTCAAAACCGTCATAGCTGAAGTCGTTGGTGAATAAGGCCGGTAATTCTTTGTAAAGGTGGTTCAAGTCGGTAACAAATTTCTTGAGATTTTGATGGGGGTCATACTGCAAGAGCTGCCATTCCAAATCTCCCCAGACGTTCCACTCACTCCATTGTCCAAACTCCATGCTCATAAATAGAGTCTTTTTGCCGGGATGGGTAAACATAAAGGTGTATAGACACCGCAAGTTAGCAAATTTCTGCCACTCATCTCCAGGCATTTTGCCCAGCATATTGCTTTTGCCATGCACAATTTCATCGTGAGACAGGGCCAACATAAAGTTCTCACTAAAGGCATACATGATGCTAAACGTGACATTGTTTTGATGAAATTGGCGGAACCAGGGATCCATGTTGAAATAATCCAACATGTCATGCATCCATCCCATATTCCATTTGAGGTTAAAGCCTAAGCCCCCCACATAGGTAGGCCAAGACACCATGGGCCAAGAGGTTGATTCTTCGGCAATCGAAAGAATACCGGGGTAGTAGCTGAAGAGCACATCATTGAGGTGGCGTAGGAAATCTGCCGCTTCGATATTTTCGGCCCCTCCATACTCATTGGCCACCCACTCACCATCCTTGCGACAGTAATTGAGATAGAGCATGGAGGCAACAGCATCGACACGGATGCCATCGATATGGTACTTATCGAACCAAAAGAGGGCATTCGCAATCAGGAAATTCTTGACTTCCTTGCGGCTGTAATTGAAAACCAGCGTGCCCCATTCTTTATGCTCTCCCTTACGGGGATCGGCATGTTCATATAAATGGGTGCCATCAAAAAAGGCTAAACCATGGCCGTCTTTGGGAAAATGTCCTGGGACCCAATCGACAATCACGCCGATGTCCTGTTGGTGGCATTGGTCGACGAAATACATAAAGTCTTCGGGAGTTCCATACCGAGAGGTACAGGCGTAGTAGCCTGTCACTTGATAGCCCCAAGATCCGTCAAAGGGGTGCTCGGCCACAGGCAAGAGTTCTATATGGGTGAAGCCTAGGTCTTTAACGTAGGGAATTAATCGCTCTGCCAACTCTCGATAGGTAAGGAACCGAGCGCCAGGCTTCAGCTCAGAGACAATAACGGGAGGGAGGGGATGGCCTTCTTCTGATGTCGGAGGTTCGTCAGAGGAGGCATGCATCCAGGACCCCAGATGCACTTCGTAAATCGAAATCGGTTGTGCTAAGGCATCCGCATTGCGTCGCTGCTCCATCCAGGACTCATCGGACCAGCTATAGGAGTTGAGATCGGTGACGATAGAAGCGGTTTTCGGGCGGACTTCTTGTTGAAAACCATAGGGGTCAGATTTTTCGTAAATATGCCCCTCATAATTTTTGACTTCGTATTTATAGTGCTCGCCGATGCTCAATTCTGGAATGAATAATTCCCAAATGCCGGATGGTCCTTTACGCATCTGATGTTGGCGTCCATCCCAGGCATTAAAATCACCCAAGAGAGAAACATTACGGGCATTGGGAGCCCAAAGGGCAAAGTAAACCCCTTCAACGCCATCTAAAGTGGTGAGATGTGCGCCCAGCTTTTCATAGATGCGGTGGTGATTCCCTTCCGCAAACAAATGCTGATCGTATTCTGTGACTCGGGGAGACTTGAAAGCGTAGGGATCGTACAGGACTTGCTCATGACTCCCTTCTTTCACTCGAAGTTGGTAATTGAGCGCTCCGGGGATGGGCACCTCACATTCAAAAAAGTGAGGATCATGAACACTCTGCATGGGATATTCCTGTCTGTGCTCGGGACACACCACAGAAATTGCATCTGCTTTTGGCCAATATGCCCGCACAACCCACCCTGATTTGCCATCTTGACTGGGATGGGGACCGAGAACCTCGAAGGGATCGTGATGGTGATTCCAAACAATTCGATTAACTTGATCGGCAGTAAGAGGGGTGGACATGAAATTACCTAACTGGGGATAAAAGGGCTAAGAGTTAAGGCATCGGGCAAGTGCCGATTTTACCTTTTTTGCAGCAGAATCCGATCAACGAATTTGAGAATGAGTCGATTTGACTCTGGTGTGGGGTGGAGGTTATCAAGGATGGCTTGTAAGGCCCCATCCGTCTCCAGATACCGATCTTGATAGCGAGTAATGCGGGCAGCTAAATCATGGTGATCCACCTCAGGATGAAACTGAAAGCCGTAGAACGGTTTATCCATTACTTTAAAGGCATGGTAGGGACAACGTTCTGTAAATGCTAGTAATTGAGTATGAGGCGGCAGTTTAAAGGCCCGCTCTTTATGGCCCGAAACGACTAAAAATCGTTCAGGGGTATCAGCGAACAATTGATCGTCCCAAGCGGCTGAAGTGAGCTGCATTGGGTAAATCCCCATTTCCATATTTTGGGCATCATGGATGACTTTCCCACCTAAGGCTTCTACCCCTAACTGAAAACCAAAGCAGGAAGCAAACACCGGAATAGTGTGATCGACACAATGTTTGAGTAATTGCTTGGCAGGCTCCACAAAAGGATATTGATCCGGCTTGAGGACTGAAGCATCGCTTGACCCCCCCACAAATACGGCGTCAAACCGATTGGCATAGTCCGGGGAAAAGACGGGTTGATCAAAGACGTTGAGAGGGGTGAACTGGCTTTCATTCAGTTGGCTATGACGCGCAAATTCCTGTAGCTCTTCGATTCGTGTTACTTGATCGTCACGAATTTGCATGTAGAGGATATGGAGTTTTGAGCGGTCTTTAATCATAAGAAGTCGTTATGGGTCATTGAAGGAAAAATTATTTCGTTATCCGATAAATTTCTGAAGTTAAGTCACCACTGGTCTCTAGCTCACGTCCAAGAGAGAGTCGTTCCCCAGGCAATGAAATCCGCTTCTTTATACATAACTTAATATTCCTTCATAATCTCATTTGATGCTAAAGTATTTCTTAATAATTAGATAAAATTGGCGTTATGACCCTTTCTCAAACTGCGGTCTCTCGTCCCCAGATCTTTATCTGTACACTACTGAGTTCAGAATCTTTAGTTGACCTTTATACCCAGATTTTGGAGGGCGATCGTTATAGTTTGGTTCATGCAACCTATGACAATTTCTTAGAGATAGTCGAACAAGGCAAACATCGTATTGATTGTCTCATCTTCGAAAAGAATGCCGCACTCCCTAAAGTTGTCAGTCATTTGCACCGGGAAGCGATTTTACTGCCTGCTGTGCTGCTACAGGTTGAGGAATCGGTAGAAAAGACATCCCAACCCAATTCTGCGGATCGTGACCCACAACAGGACAGCTACTACCACATTGCTGAAGTGATTGTGGATCATGATCAAGAGGATATTTTGTCCAGTATCGATTGTGCGATCGCACAGTTTCTACAGCTATCTAAAGCTTGTCGACTCCCCACTAGATTGCAAAAAAAATATGCTGACGAAGCCATCCAAGATAATCTTGCTACCCAGCAGCAACGGCTGTCTCAAAAACTCAAGGAGCGTCTTGGTTACTTAGGGGTTTACTACAAACGCAATCCTCAACAGTTCTTTCACAAACTCACCGAAGAAGAACAAACCGATTACTTGGTGACCCTCAAGCGAGATTATCGAGATATCATTCTCAACTACTTTCGGCAAGATAGTAGTGTGAACCAAGAAATTGATGACTTTGTGACTCAAATATTTTTTGCGGATATCTCAATCTTAAAAATATTAGAAATTCATATGGAGTTAATGGATGCCTTTGCTAAAAAACTAAAATTAGAAGGCCGCAATGAAGATATTCTGTTGGACTATCGCTTGACCTTAATCGATATCATGGCCCATTTGTGTGAGATGTATCGTCGATCCATTCCCAAAACCCGTTAATTATTCAAGACCGATCAACCCTAATTCCCTGCCATGAGCTCTATCAGAAAAACCTATGTTCTTAAACTCTATGTTGCTGGCAACACCCCTAACTCTGTCAGGGCTTTAAGAACTTTAAATCATATTCTTGAAACTGAATTTCAGGGCGTTTATGCCCTAAAAGTGATTGATGTATTGAAAAATCCGCAACTGGCTGAGGAAGACAAAATTTTAGCGACGCCAACCCTAGCAAAAGTTTTGCCCCCTCCCGTTCGCAAAATTATTGGTGATCTATCCGATCGTGAGCGAGTGCTGATTGGTTTAGATCTACTCTATGAAGAACTTTCTGATGGCATTATGGAGTACTAGCCTACTTAATAAGGCGGCTTCAGCCCATATTCGACTTTAAAATTTTTTATTCATTTTGATGTAGATGAACAATGAAGAAAAGTAATTTATCTCAGTATAAAAAGAACGATAAGAATAAAGTCGAAGTAACCAAGATTTTGACTCGTATCGAAGGCTTTGACGATATTAGTCATGGGGGCATACCACTGGGACGAACCACTCTGGTTAGTGGAACCTCTGGAACGGGCAAAACAATGTTCGCCATACAGTTCCTCTATCACGGCATTGTTCATTTTGATGACCCGGCTGTGTTTGTCACCTTTGAAGAGTCGCCTAAAGATATCATCCAAAACGCCTTGAGCTTTGGATGGGATCTTCAACAACTCATGGACGATGGCAAGCTATTTATACTCGATGCGTCTCCTGACCCAGAAGGGCAGGATATTGCAGGAGAATTCGATCTATCTGCCCTGATTGAGCGTATTCAGTATGCCATCAGCAAGTATCAGGCCAAGCGAGTCGGCATTGACTCGGTGACCGCTATTTTTCAGCAGTATGATGCGGCGACAGTAGTTCGGCGAGAGATTTTCAGGCTAACCGCTCGTCTCAAGCAAATTGGCGTGACGACGGTAATGACCACTGAACGGGTGGATGAATATGGTCCCGTGGCGCGATACGGTGTCGAAGAATTTGTCTCCGATAATGTCGTGATTGTTCGCAATGTCCTAGAAGGGGAGCGACGCCGACGAACCTTAGAAATTTTGAAATTACGGGGCACCAGCCATATGAAGGGGGAGTATCCCTTCACAATTACGGATGATGGCATTAATATCTTCCCCCTCGGTGCCATGCGCCTCACCCAGCGATCTTCCAATGCTCGGGTCTCTTCTGGGGTTCAAACGTTGGATGAGATGTGCGGAGGTGGCTTCTTTAAAGACTCAATTATCTTAGTCACGGGGGCGACAGGAACTGGGAAAACCTTACTGGTCAGTAAGTTTCTAGAAGATGCCTGTAAGAATGGTGACCGCGCTATTCTGTTCGCCTATGAGGAATCTCGGGCTCAGCTATCCCGGAATGCTTACTCCTGGGGGATTGACTTTGAGGAGATGGAACAAAAAGGCCTCCTTAAAATCCTCTGTACCTATCCAGAATCGGCCGGGTTAGAAGATCACCTGCAGCAAATTAAATCCGAGATTGCTGAATTTAAACCATCGCGAATTTCGATTGACTCTCTTTCGGCCTTAGCGCGGGGGGTTAGCAACAATGCTTTCCGTCAGTTTGTGATTGGCGTAACGGGGTTTGCTAAGCAGGAAGAAATCACCGGCTTCTTTACCAATACAACGGATCACTTTTTAGGTTCCCACTCGATCACGGAATCCCATATTTCCACGATTACAGACACGATTTTGATGCTGCAATATGTGGAAATTCTGGGCGAAATGTCCCGGGCCATCAATGTCTTCAAGATGAGAGGCTCCTGGCATGATAAGGGAATTCGCGAATATTCCATTAGTCAGCATGGTCCAGAGATTAAAAATGCGTTCCATAACTTTGAAGGCATTATCAGTGGTACGCCTACCCGGGTCTCCTTGGATGAGAAACGAGACCTATCTCGGATTGTGCAAGATGTTAAAGGCTTAAGCGACGATGATCTGCTGTAGCTAAGACTTAGGCATAAGGAAAGTCGGGTAATCCCAATTCGGCAACCCCCTGCTGTAATTGTTTTGCGGCAGCGATATTGTTGTGTTGGCGATGGAGGGCAATGGCCCGACTGAAAGCTTGCTGACTGGCCTGAAGCTGGCCTTGCTTGAACAGAGCCACCCCTAGATTTTGATAGGCCTCTGCATAGTCAGGTTGTTTTTGGATGGCTTGGCGGTAGGCGGCAATCGCTCCTGACAAATCCCCCATTGCTCTACGGGTTAGCCCTAAGTTGTAATAGCCCACTGCCCAATCGGGTTGCAGGGCAATGATCTGTTGATACTGTTGACTTGCCTGCTCATATTGGCCGCGGTCTTGGAGTAAATTGGCCCAATTGTTGTAAGCCCCCAGCTTGAGGAGCCCAGGTAACTTTTGCTGGACGGCTTGCTGGTAGTGATGAAGGGCCAGGGCTGCCTGTTGACATCGAGCATAGGTATGGCCCAGATGATAATGGAGTTCGTAGCGAATGGAGGCTTCAGGTGGATCCAGGTTCAGGCCTTGTTGGAGCAAATGCATACCGGGTTCAACTTGGCCCATATCCACATATAAAGCCCCTAGCTTGCTGCAAAGATAAGCGTCGTTGGGATTGTTTGCCAGGGCAGCAGCCATAATTTCGCAGGCCCGCTGGTGTTTGTTACGGGTTGCGATCGCATCCACCTGATAACCAAAATGCTCAATAGCAACTTCAGGTATATGCCCTACCTGCCAGTGCGATTCTTGCTTCTGTAGGGCCAGCACACAATCATCAATCAGTTCATGATAGGGACGCTGAAAACGGATGTGCGGGTGATTGCGAAAAAGACGAGACAGCAATGAATACGGGGACTGCTGAGCCCCCACTTCATGCCGTAGTAATGTCACCGCCAGTAGATTTTCCTGCTGTAGAATGCCTTGCAGTTGAGGCTTAACCTCCGGGTTCAGCACTTCATCGGCATCTAAAACCAGCACCCAATCTGACTGCACATATTGCAATCCAAAATTACGAGCAGCGGCAAAGTCATTGTTCCAGGCATAGTTGTAAACTTTGGCCCCGAAGGATTGGGCGATCGAGGGAGTGTTATCGGTGGACCCCGTGTCCACGATGATCATCTCATCCACCCACCCCTCTACACTTTTAAGGCAGCGAGATAAGCTCGCTGCCTCATTTTTGACAATCATGCACAAGCTCAGGGTCATGATTAAGCAGAATCAGTCCCTTCAACAACTCGACATTAGAAAATGCTGGTAATTTCTAAGGCTTCAGATCCACCTTCTTCAATAGCTTTCATAACCTGAATCATTTGTGTCCACAGTAGAACAGCACTAAAGGTCACCACAAAAAAGGCAGTGGTAAACCCTTGGGCCCAGGACACAGCAAAGATGGTTAAGGCAGATCCCAAAAAGACCCAACTACAGAGACAAACGCCAGCCAAGGGAAAAAGCAGCCGAATTTCAGCAACATCACTCAGGGGTTTGTTTGTTTTTCGCTTTGACCATTCTTCGGCCTTTTGCTTTAAGGACACTTCAAAGGCTTTACCACAAGCTACGCCAAGCACAGCTGCAATCAGGACGAGAAAGTAAGGGGGGGAAGGAATGTTATAGATTGCTGGCAGGGTATACTCCATTAGTTCCTCAATATTTTGTAATCTAGCTACATAAATTGTAAGGCTTTAATGGAGCCCCATGCATATCCATTTTGAGTTGTTGCAGAAGGGGTGCTTTCGGTTCTTTTTTATGGGCAGATTCTAAATTGAACCCATCGGCTCAATCCTTCAAATACAGGCACTGAAACTGAATCCTAACCCCATTCAGGTTGCTGACCTTTGGGGCATTTATCCCTAGAAAATCCCCTAAGACTGGAGCAGCAAAGAGTTATGCCGAGTCATTAACAATCAGATCAACGAGTCCTTGAATCATCCGTTCACGTGCAAACGGTACAACTTCTTTGGCGTAGAGTAGCTCCTGAAAAATCACGTAATGCACTAAGCTACCGATAAAAATGCGGGCCGTCGCTTCTGGATCCTTGAGGTTGAGCCCCGATTGAGCTCCTAAATAGTCTTTCAAAATCGATAGAAAACAGCGGGGGGTATGGTGGCTGAAGGCTCGCGCTAGTTCTGGGAAACGACCCGACTCCCCAATAATCAACCGCATAAAGGCTTGGAAGGGCTTATCTTCGATGATGTTCTCTAACATATTGCTGGCGAGATGATGCAACACCTGCCGCGGAGGCCCCTGTAGGCGTTTCCCTTCCGGTGAGCCATAGACCACCTGAAATTTTTTCTCCTGTAATTGCTGCACCAGCGCAATAAACAACCCTTCCTTATCTTTAAAGTGGCTATAGACCGTGGCTTTAGAGACCTTTGCTGCTGCTGCCACCCGATCCATCGTGGTGGCGGCATAGCCTTGGGCTAAAAACTCTTGCATTGCCCCTGACAAAATGGCGCTGCGTTTGGTTGCAGACAGCTGACGTTCGGAGGGGGGAGATTTGGTATCCATGGTGGGCGGGCGCCAATTCAGCAATTAAACCGCTAGTTTCCCCATCCTAGGGCAAAGTGGGTCCGCCCTTGACAGAACTAAACTACTCAGTTTAGTCTAATAATATCAAATCTAAACTAAACAGTTTAGTTATTCTCTTTGGAGACGGGTGATGGTCTCAAATAGTGTGTCCCAACAATCTCGATTGAATTGGCCCCGCGTAACCTGGGTTGCGATCGCAGCTGCCCTAGCCTTGGGTGGGGTCTCTGTATGGACCCTGCGGCAGTATTCCAATTCCCAAAGCCAGTCCGAAATCCCTCCTGCGCCTCTAGAGATTAAGACCGTCTCGGCCTTAGGACGCCTAGAACCTCAAGGAGAACTGGTCCAGCTTTCGGCCCCTAGCAGTGCGGAAGGGAATCGAATGTCCCAACTATTGGTAAAGGAAGGGGAGGCCGTTTCTTCGGGACAAATCATTGCCATTCTCGATAGTCGCGATCGCCTTCAAGCGGATTTGCAGACGGCTCAAGAGCAGGTGCGGGTAGCAGAAGCAGAACTCGCTCGAATTAAAGCGGGGGCCAAGCAGGGGGAACTGGCGGCCCAGCGCGCGGAGATTGCCCGATTAGATGCCCAACGACAGGGGGAAATGACGGCTCAATCCGCAACCATTGCCCGCCGCCATGCCGAAGTAGACAATGCCCTAGCCGAATTCAACCGCTATCAATCCCTCTATCAGCAAGGAGCAATCTCGGCTTCAGAACGGGATCAAAAACAGTTGGTGCTGCAAACGGCCCAACGCAGTCTACAGGAAGCTCAAGCCGTAGCCAACCGTTTACAGGCCGTTCAATCTCCTGAACTAGTTGCGGCTCGGGCTCGCCTCAATCAAATTGCTGAAGTGCGTCCAGTGGATGTGAATGTCGCCCAAGCCAATATCAACCAAGCTCGCGCTAGCGTTAAGCAGGCCCAGGCCAGACTGGATCAAGCCTATATTAAAGCGCCTCAATCGGGAGTGGTATTGGATATCCATACCCATCCGGGTGAAGTCGTGGGGACAGACGGCATCCTAGAGCTGGGCCAAACGCAGCAAATGTATGCGGTGGCAGAGGTCTATCAAAGCGATGTACGTAAGATCAAAACTGGGCAGGCCGTCAAAGTGAACAGCGAGGCCTTGCCCCAATCCTTATCGGGCACCGTCGATCGAGTTAGCACCAAGGTCCGGCGGCAAACCATTATTAACACCGACCCCAGCGAAAATATCGATGGCCGAGTGGTGGAGGTTTACATCAAGTTGGACAACACCTCTAGCCAACAGGCTGCCCAATTTACCAATTTGCAAGTGAATGTGACGGTGCAGTTATGAAGGCTCCGCTCTCCAAACGTACCCCGTTGGGGTGGCTCCAGCTCAGCCATGAAAAAGGCAGATTGTTGGTCGCTTTAGCCGGTATTGCCTTTGCGGATGTGCTGATGTTTATGCAGATGGGTTTTCAGGCCTCTTTGTTTGTCAGTAATACCCAACTGCACCGCACCTTAAATGCGGATATTGTTCTTCTGAGTCCCCAAGCCCGAAATCTGCAAGCCCTGTCCACCTTTTCTCGACGACGGTTGTATCAGGCACAGGATGTTCCGGGGGTGAAATTCGCGGAACCCTTCTATATCAATACATTGAACTGGAAAAATCCCCAGACCAAGCGAGAAACCTTAGTCCAGGTGATTGGGTTTAATCCTGATCGATCTGCCATGAATCTACCAGGACTGACGGAGAAACTTCCCTTGGTGAAACAGCCGGATACGTTTATCTTCGACCGAGGCTCTAGAGGAGATTATGCCGAGTCTTTTGCCCTCATTGATCAAGGCAAACCTGTGCAGACCGAAGCGCAACGCCGCACTATTACCATTGCCGGATTATTTGAGATGGGGGCTTCCTTCGGCGCAGATGGGACTTTAATTACCAGTGACCAGAATTTTCTGTTGCAATTTCCTCGACGACAGGCGGGCAGCATCAATTTGGGGCTAATCCGACTGGAGCCGAATGCGAACCCAGAACAAGTGGTGGCAACCCTAAAGGATCATCTCCCAGAAGATGTTCAGGTCTTAACCCTGGAAGAGTTTATTGCCTTTGAAACCGCCTACTGGCAGGTGCGTAGCCCCGTGGGTTTTTATTTTCGGCTTAGGCACCGCGATGGCCTTTGTCGTCGGGGTGGTGATTGTTTACCAGGTGTTGTCCACCGATGTGAATGCCCATATTCGCGAGTATGCGACCTTCAAAGCCATGGGCTATCAGAATCGCTATTTCTTAGGGGTGGTGTTCGAAGAAGCCATTATCCTAGCGGTCCTTGGATTTATCCCCGGTGCCATTCTGCCTATGGGACTGTATGGTTTGGCCCGATCTGCAACAGCCTTACCCCTATTTATGACCACAGGCCGAGCGATCACAGTATTCGTACTGACGGTGGTGATGTGTACCCTTTCCGGTGCAATAGCCACTCGGAAACTCCAGTCCGCTGACCCTGCCGATATGTTCTAGCCCCAAGCCCCCCTCAACCATGAAAGACCCCGTTATCTCTATCCGCCATCTCGACCACTACTTCGGTCATGGTCGCCTGCGCAAACAGGTGTTATTCGATATTCACCTAGATATTACAGCGGGAGAAATTGTCTTGATGACCGGCCCCTCTGGATCGGGAAAAACAACCTTACTAACCCTAGTCGGGGGATTACGGGCCGCCCAAAATGGCAGCCTCAAAATTTTGGGTCAAGAATTAACAGGTGCAAAAGAGAAGGAACTGGTACAAGCTCGTCGCCATAATGGCTATATTTTCCAAGCCCATAATTTACATCGCAGTTTAACGGCCCTGCAAAACGTGAAGATGGGGCTAGAAGTGACGGGCACCCGGTCGCCCCAAGAGATGGTGGAGCAAGCAACGACCATTCTCAATCAGGTAGGGCTGGGCGATCATATCCACTACTATCCGGATGATCTGTCTGGGGGACAAAAGCAACGGGTTGCGATCGCAAGAGCGTTAGTTAGTCACCCCGCCATTGTCTTGGCCGACGAACCCACAGCTGCACTAGATAGTAAGTCCGGTCGAGATGTGGTGAATCTGATGCAAACCCTGGCCAAAGAACAGGGCTGTACTATTTTGCTGGTCACCCACGATAACCGTATTCTCGATGTGGCCGACCGGATTGTCCATATGGAAGATGGTCGATTAGAAACCAACACCCTAACGGCAGAAGCTCCTCCAAAAGCAGCCTAATTTGAGGATGACGCTCTCACGTTGATGTTTATGGTTAGGGAAGGGATGGAAAGACAAGTTTCTCCCCTTGAAAGTAGGGGTGGGATATTCCATCCACTTCTAGTAATGTCCAAGTTGCCATACAAGCTGCAAACGCAACTGAATAGACCGTTCCATGAGCTGGATGGCTTTTGATGGTGGTGATTAATATCCCAACTTTTTGAAATGCCATACCTTTACCAACATTGTCTAAAGCATACTGAACACCTTGAATAGCCCCTTGCCGATAGTCATCACATATCGCCCATTCCCAGGCATCAGGTCCATAATCATCTTTTAACCAAGCAAAGGCACCCTTTGCTACTTGCACCATAGGCAACGTGAATACGTCGACTTTCTCTAAATGCACTTCAGCATAATGGAATAATCCATTAATTTGTTTCGCCAATTTGTAATAACCAATATCCATATTGGGCTGCAGATAGATCTTGTGGACAAAAAATTACTCTATGGTCTCGCGTAAACCGGGAGATAGTCTGGCAAATCTAAATTCAGCGTTTTAGCCATCCAAATTTCTTCCAGGGACAACACCAAGGGGTGGTCACCTGGACCTGAAACGTAATGATCGCGTTCCCACCGATTTACCATAGCGCTCCAAGCCAGACCTTGATTGCCTTGATGCAGGGCAAGCTGCTCCTGGTAATTCCGATTATTTTTCAACGCCTGTTTCGCTAAAGTTTGTGCTTGATCTAGGGTCAGGATTTGGCATTGGCCTGCGGTTAAGGCAAGGGTTCTTAGGGCCTTAACCTTACCGATATCCTTTGAATCCGCCAGCGTTTTTGTCGAGTAGGCAACATAATAGGCGGTTTGGCTAGATATATGTGCAGATGGCGTTAACTCCAACGGCAACAGGAGAGGACCTTCCAGATCAACAAGACAGGGTTGCAGTTGTGGGAACGCATCAACTCTTGGTAATTCAGGAGTTGGTGTAGAAGATTCAACAGCGGGAGTAAGCGAAGCGGTCTGCCTTGGTCGGTGTGGGGCCTGGATAGGCGGTGAACATCCCCAACTTAAAACAGCAGACAGAAATGCGATCGCACCTATCAATCTAGAGCTAGACTTCACCGAACCTCACCTACGAAACTCATTTATTCGCTCCAGTCATCTACAGTGACCCTTTACAGCTGACCTTATGCCACCTAAATGGTTTCATGCCAAACCAAACCATTGGGAAGCTGGCGAGGACCACAGAGAAAATGTAAAACCCGTCGGCGTTGGGGAAGCGTCATCTTACTGGACGCATGCAGAAGCAATGGTCGCAGGGCTAACACACCGCCTTTGGGCACTAAGCAGGATATCTCACCGGAGTGGTCCCGCAGTTTTGCAATCATCGGGTCAGAGAGTCGCCCCTGTTGATGAGATCCTGGCACCACTTTTAGGGGGCCATTGTTGGGGGTGCAGTCATCTAAATGGATACGAAGAGCAACCAACTGTTCCAAAATTTCGACCGGAGGCTGCACAAAAGACAGCCCTTCTTTTTGAGATATTCCCAACTGAGTGGCAGCAGCATTAGGTTGAACGGCAATGCTAACATCTTGATGCAGTGCCACTAACCAATTTTGATCAGGGGATTTCTCAAAATAGGTGCATTGATTGGCTATGGGCGTAGGGCCTAATAAAGGTGAGATAAATGGATGGGATTTGAGGCTCTTGGCCAGTGCTTGGCACCAGTCAAAGGCGAGTAAGCGTCTACTCCCAGGCCCTGATTGGACCACTTCATCAAGATGGTCAAAAACCTGATCGCAGATGTGAGCAGAAAAGATCTGGGGCAGGATAACATACCCCTGTTGATGAAACTTTTCTTGGGTATTGCGGATAAATAAGGGCAGAGATGGCTCCACAAGAGTCATAAAAAGAGGAGTAAGAGCAAGGCTGACACGGAGTATTTACAGCTCAGCCTATCGGAGGGAATAGCGGCAAGTATCAATCGCATGTTTTGACTCACGCAAGCTTGGCGCTCCATCTCGATTTTAGGGCCATCGCTTGGAGTTCAATGCTCCAGAGCACTGAACTTTAGCAGTGAGATGACACCCAGATATAGCTATACATCAGCTTTTCAGAAAATTAATCTGGCTTTTCTGAAGAGCTGATTGTGAAATGCATTTAGACGAAAGGGTGGCAACAAAAGCAGGTTAGACAACCCTAAGACTTTTGGAAAACGACGTTTATCAAAGTATTTTGATTAGGTCTTCTCTCACCCAGCCGCTCTCTGATTGGTGCAAAATTTGGTTGACGTAGCGGATTTTGTACCATTTATAGCCCTTGGTTTGATAAGAAGAGAGAACATCGACTTCAAGTCCGCTGAAGCTGCTGTATCCAACTTTATAGCCTGTTCCAGGGCCTCGACGAATATTGATTTTTACATTGGCATCATCGCAGTATAGAACCCCATCATAGTTGAGGTTTTTTTGCTCTGCTTTGGCAAGCCAATCAGCATTTTGAA
The DNA here is from genome assembly GCF_000018105.1 of Acaryochloris marina MBIC11017. Lineage (GTDB taxonomy): Bacteria > Cyanobacteriota > Cyanobacteriia > Thermosynechococcales > Thermosynechococcaceae > Acaryochloris > Acaryochloris marina. The sequence goes on along the minus strand of NC_009925.1, from coordinate 956,514 downwards.
CTTCTAGATAATCCTGTGCATGGGATGAAGATGCAAAATTCAAACTTGAGAGGCTGACTAATCCTGCCACAGTTACAATGCTGAAAACTCTAATGCCGCGATTCATATTTTCCTGTCCTGCTTTCTCTAAACCCGAATATAAAAAAACTTTCTGGCTTTCCATGTGATCCGACGCAGGGTAAATGTGTGATTCTAAACCACCCTATTCACCTGGCACTCTGTTAAAGCGTCCCTACCGATGGACCCAAAAGTGAGACGGCTCATGGCCAAATATTTCAAAAAGCGCTCAATCAAGCAATCGCTCTGAGTCAGCACTTCAGCGGTTGCGGTGGCTCACTCACAACTTTGACTCGCTCCTGAGAGGTTGGGTGGATAAATTGTAAAGAGAAGGCATGAAGCCAATAGCCACAATCTCCAGGAACGGGTTGTGATCGTTCTTCAGAACTTATTGACTGAGGTTGTCCTCCCGCAACATATAACGGATCGCCAAGTAAGGGATAGCCAATAGTTGCTAAATGAATCCGAATTTGGTGGGGACGTCCAGTGGTAATCGTCACAGCCAGTAAAGTAGCCTCTGGACGTCGTTGAAGAATGGTACAAGCGCTATGGGCGGGTCGTCCTTTTGGAGTCGCAGCATAGATATATCCCAACTCCGGATAAGGAACCTTACCAATGGCTTGGGTAATTTCAAACTGTTCTTCTAGGGGGTGGGTGGTTTGTTCAGGCCCAATTAACGCTCGATATACTTTTTGAATTTGCCGATTCCGCATTTGTTGGCTTAAAGCAGCGCGAGCCTGTTGCGATCGCGCCATCAATACCACCCCTGATGTCCCTCGCCCCAAGCGATGGATGGGAAAAGGTGTCCCTTGGGGAAAACGTTGCTGTACCTGGTGGAGCAAGGTATGTTCTAAAAAGCCCCCCCCGGGAAGCACCTGTAACCCTGAGGGTTTATGGATTGCCAACACATCTGCATCTTCGTATAAAACATCAAAGGTCAAGGGCACCGTTGGTTCCTGCCAGGGAGGACGATGGTAGGCCAAATTCTGTCCCTGTTTTAATACCGTATCTGGAGTAGCTTGCCGACCGTCTATGGTTACTTGTCCGGTTTCAATTCGGACTTGCCATTCTGTCCCACTCGAATGCCGGTAGCGTTGAGCATAAAACTCTAACAGGGTCAGCCCCGCGCCTACCTGATTAACTTGATTGTGATAAGTCCAGCCTTGATTCATTCTTGCTCATGCAGCGTTCTAATCATTCTGTTGGGACCAGAGCTTCGGTAGAATTGGAACGCAATTCTTTTCGAGCGACAGCATGTACCAATTCAAGGTATTACCGTGGCTACAACTGATCAATGCCTCTGTGATTACCCTTGTCTTAGCTTCTGGAATTGACTATGGATTGACCCTTATCTTACCGGCATCTTCCCAAGTGCAGATTGAATCAGTATTGGGTCCCCCTTGGGGATTACTCTCTTCGGCTGCAATCGATATGGCGATCGGTATCCTGGGCGTCATTATTTTGGAACGGGTAATGGAACCTAGGCGACGAATTCAGGTATCTACCCTATGGGGATTGGTACTTTGTTTATTGATCGCTCTAGCTCTAAGAGCATCCCTTCCGATTCCGGGACTCTTTTTAGGTCCTTTCCACCAAATTACGATTGTTGGCCTCTTATTAGGGGTTTTTAGTAAAGGCCAGCAATATCGTCGTTAGAGGGGGGAATGTTCTGTCTATGCCTCGCTAAAAAAGAGTCATCGGTTTTGGGTTGTCATACTTCAGGTAGTCCTTTGATTACAGCTTCAAGAGCCCCCTTACATTTTATAACGAACATATGTTATAAAATAAATAATCCATCCAATACTGGTGCTCTCGCCCATGCCTAAGGTTGTTGATCGAGAACAGTATCGAAAAGAGTTGCTAAATGGCTGCGTTGAACTTTTTGCTCAAAAGGGCTACGGTTCAATCACTATGCGGCAGATTGCTGAAGGGCTCAAGGTTTCAACCGGAACGCTCTACCACTACTTTGACAGCAAGGAAGCGATCTTTATGCAGCTGGTTCAAGAGCTGTGTGAACAAGATATCTCCCGGTTCTTTGCCCAAGCCCCTGAGGTAGAAACTTTGGAGGCGCGTCTACAGGTAGTAATGGCTTTCGTATTGAAAAGCCTTCAGTTCTATCAGCAACAGATGCTGCTGTGGGTCGACTTCTTTCAGCAAAATCGAACGGGGAGTGATGAGGAACTGCAGTTCCTCCGCCAGATCTGGGATGGGACTCGTGATGCAACAGTGGATTACTTACAGCTCCCGAATACGGAGTTAGCCGACTTCTTGATGATTTTTATTGACGGTCTGATTATTCAATGTGTCTATAACCGAGGCATTGAAGATATGGACTGGTTCCATCACCAAAGCCAACTTATGATTCAAATGGTCTGTAGCCATGAACAGTTGTCCCCTCAAAGTTAAACCCAAACCCTGGTTAATCGGTACGTTAATTGCTGCTATCGCAGCCAGTGGCGGCATTGTCCTAGTCGGTCTGGCTCAAAGTGGCTGGCAGACCCCCCGCTCTGCAGAATCCAGTGATGTACAACCCACAACCCTACCAAATATTGCCGCTTTAGGCCGACTCGAACCCACGGGTGAGATTGTCAAAGTTGCCGCTCCTTTGACCCTGGACGGCGATCGCCTCTCCACACTCAAGGTCAAACTGGGAGATACCGTCCAGGCAGGTGACCCGATTGCTGTATTGGATTCCCGCGATCGCTTGTTAGATGAGGTGGCCCAAGCTCAGGCCCAGCTCCGCGTTGCTCAGGTCAAGCTGGCCCAGGTACAGGCAGGGGCTAAACCGGGCGCTATTAATGCCCAACGAGCAACCGTCTCCCAAGAGTCTGCTGAGTTAACCGGGCAATTGCGAATTCAGCGGCAAACCATTGCCCGATTGGAAGCCCAATACGAGGGCGATCGCAGTGCCCAAACCGCAGCTGTTCAACGACTTCAGGCTGAACTACGCACAGCCCAAAAAGAACTGGCCCGTTATCAATCCCTCTATCAAGCGGGAGCCGTTTCTGCGTCCTTGTTCGATAGCAAGCAGCTCAGTGTGGATACCACCCGTCAAGCCTTGAAGCAGGCCACTGCAGAACTTTCCCGTACCGACGGGATTGCCCAGCGCCGCCTCCGGGAAGCCCAGGCAGAGTTGGGTCGGCTGGAAACTACCGGGCAAGCTCAGGTGGCAACGGCCCAATCTCGACTGGCAGAAGTGGCAGAAGTCCGGTCCGTGGATATTCAAATGGCTCAAGCAGAGGTGGAAGCGGCTCGGGTCGCCCTCACTAAGGCCCAGAAAAATCTGGATCGAGCCACCATTAAAGCCCCGAGTGATGGACAGATTCTCAAAATCTACACCCGACCCGGTGAACAGATGAGCAGTGATGGCATTGTCGCCTTGGGACAAACTGAGCAGATGTTGGTGGTGGCAGAAGTCTACCAAAGTGATATTCACCGGGTTCAGGTGGGACAAGCCGCCACGATTCGAGGCCAAGGCTTTCCTGGCGAACTGCGCGGCAAAGTGATTGAGCTAGGCCGTCAGATTAGTCGCCAGCAGGTCTTTAGTGGCGACCCTGGCGAAAATCTGGATCGTCGCGTGGTCGAGGTCAAGATTGCCCTTGATCCAAAAGACAGTCAACAAGTTGCCAATCTGAGCAATTTGCAGGTGCAAACGGTGATCCAAATTTCCGATGACTCTTGATTTGGCATTTTTTATAACGAACGTTTGATTTTGAAAAGTGGCCATGAACAGTTGGATAAGGCGAAAACGGCCTAAATTTCTGAAGAGAACCCCTTTAGCCTGGCACCAGGTGACGCGGGAGCGCACACGGTTACTGGTTGCGATCGCAGGCATTGCCTTCGCTGATATGCTGATTTTTATCCAGATGGGCTTTGAGGGGGCTTTATTCGATGCCGCCGTCCAGCCCCACCGCAATCTGCAGGCAGATCTGGTTTTAACCAATCCCCAAATGCAGACTTTGTTCTCTGTCAAAGCCTTTCCCCGTGCCCGGCTGTATCAGACCCTGGCCCATCCCCAGGTCAAGTCCGTGAATGGGGTTTATATTGCCACCGGACAGTGGAAAAATCCTGAGACCAAACGAGAGCGGGCCATTTTAGTCTGGGGCATTGACCCGGCTGAGCCGTCCTTTAAGTTCCCGGAAGTCACGAACAATCAGGATAAAATTCAGCCTCTGCATCGCGTCTTATTTGACCAGGCCGGACGGCCAGAATATGGATTTACCACCACTGCGTTTGAGCAAAAGGGGCATTTCGCTGCCGAACTGAATAACAAGCTGATTCAAGTGGACGGGGTATTCACCAACGGGGCGTCCTTTGCTGCCGATGGCAATGTAATTGCCAGTGACTCCACCTTTCTGCAGCTGTTTCCGAACCGGAGTCCAGAGCAGATTGAAGTGGGGCTGATTCAGCTGCAGCCGGGGGCCAACCTGGCACAGGTCAAGGCCGATCTAGAGGCTCTGCTACCCGACGATGTTTTAGTCGGCACCACCGAAGACTTTGCCCAGATTGAACGGGACTACTGGGCCAACGGCACCGGAATTGGCTTTATTTTTGGCCTCGGGGTGGGGGTGGGCTTTATTGTTGGCATCGTTATTGTCTATCAGATTCTCTATTCTGATGTGTCTGAGCATTTGCCTGAATATGCCACCTTGAAAGCCATGGGCTACACGGACAACTATCTGTTGGGGATGTTGATTCAAGAAGCCCTCCTTCTGGCTGTTCTCGGATATTTACCCAGTGTGGGATTAGCTTTAGGACTGTATCAGCTGGCCTTCGCAGCCACCATGCTCCCCATTTCCATGACCGCGCAACGGGCAACCACCGTCTTAATCATGACCATTCTGATGTGCTCGATGTCGGGGGCCATTGCCATGCGCAAACTCCGATCTGCCGATCCAGCCGACATATTCTAATTCGCTGTCACTATCTATCCTGACTATGAACCTGATTCCTGTTGCCGAAAATCTTTGGACTGCCACCCAACCCTTTAGCTATCTGGGGTTAGAAGTCGGTACCCGTATGGTTGCTGTCCGCCTGAGCCCAGGAGAACTGATTCTGATTTCCCCGATTCAAATGCAGGCCACGGACTGCTCCAGCCTGAATAGCTTGGGTACCGTTAATCATCTAATTGCCCCCAATCAATTCCATCACCTGTATTTGAGCCAAGCTCAGGCTCTCTATCCCGATGCCACTACTTGGGGCGTCGAAGGGTTGGCCGATAAACGTCCCGATCTAAAGCTGGATAGCTTACTCAACAAAGCTGGAACCTTTGGAGAAGAATTAGAATACCTCCCCTTCAAGGGATTCGGAGCCCTTTTACCCCGAGGCATTTGTCTCGCCCATGAAACGGTCTTTTGGCATCGGCCCAGTCGAAGCTTGATTCTCACGGATACCTCGTTTCATTTTGACGAAACGTTTCCCTGGGTTACCCAGTTGGCAGCACGAGTTATGGGCTCTTACAAGGTCTTGAAGCCATCCTACTTCGAAAAATTGGGCAGTCGCGATAAGGCCCAGGTGAAAGCCTCCGTTCGTCAGGTGTTGGCATGGGATTTTGATCGGGTCATTACGGCCCATGGCAGTATCGTCGAAACTGATGGTAAAGCCCAATTCACCGCGGGCTTTGAGTGGTTGCTGGGCGAAACCTTATAGCCTTTTGTTCTGGAGTGATTCCTATGTCTAACGTCATTATTGCCCACCAACTCAACCATGCCTTTGGCGAAGGCCAGCTCCAGAAGCAGGTCTTATTCGATATTAATTTGGAGATTGAGGCGGGTGAAATTGTAATTCTCACGGGGCCTTCAGGATCTGGGAAGACGACGCTGCTTACATTACTGGGAGGCTTAAGGGCAGCCCAAAGCGGAAGCCTTAAGATTCTTGACCAGGAAATGCTGGGAGCCTCGAAGCAGCAGCTCAGTCAACTCCGCTGTCATATTGGCTATATTTTTCAGGCCCACAATCTGATGAGCTTTCTAACGGCCCAGCAAAATGTGCGTATGTCCCTGGAACTACATGACGCTTTTTTGGAGCAAGACCTGGATGCGATCGCAGCCAACATCCTCAGCGCAGTCGGCCTAGAAGAACGCATCCACTACTATCCCGACGAACTCTCTGGGGGACAACGTCAGCGCGTCGCCATTGCCCGAGCTTTGGCGAGTCATCCCAAAATTATCTTGGCAGATGAACCGACTGCCGCTTTGGATAAAAAGTCTGGGCGAGACGTGGTCGAGATTATGCAGAAACTTGCCCGAGAACAGGGCTGCACCATTCTTTTGGTTACCCACGACAACCGAATTTTGGACATTGCCGATCGGATTATCTACATGGAAGATGGACGTTTAGCGCCCCTACCACAGACAGAAGAGGGCATCTCTAACCCATCTCCTAGCATTGCAGCTTAGGCGATTCTCAAAAGCACTAACCAGATCACAGGAATACTACCGATTAGTGTCGTTAATACAAGGCGCAATTGGTTATTTTGACGCTGAACTTGCTGCCATATGTTGGAATAAGGAACGTCAGCATCTCCAAGTTGGAAGAGAGCATATTTTTGAAACCATCTGGGGAGTAATTTATGCAGAAACATCAGGATCACTACTTTGCTGATAAACAGGAGACTACTTGCTCGTTTATTCCCTCCAAAGCCAATTTCTGATAGCTGAGCCACTGCATCCGTATCAGGCTTTCGGGCTTCGGTATAGGCGGGTAACGCGAGGGATAAATCTCCTTTGGTTTGGGCCAGAATCTCGGCAAAAATGCGGCAGCTTTCCAGGGCGACATTACACCCTTGCCCCAAGGAGGGCCACACCGAGTGGGCCGCATCTCCTAACAGAACCACGCAGTCACCACCTTCAAATTGATTGCACTGGGTGGTGATTCCTCCGTGGGCCGCCTTTTGTGACAATAAATCTTGGGCAAACTGTGACGGTAAACCCGTTTGCTCTAGATTTGGGAAAACATCAGGAAACTTCTCTTGAAATAAGGCCAATATATCTGCTTCTGATTGCAGGGTCTCATAAGTGATGTCTCCCACTTGAGGCAAGATCAATACCCCTTTGAGAGAGCCATCGGTACTAGGGGGAGCGAGTAACGTCAGGGGTTGGGCATTCGGCCAGGTATGAAAACTCTCTGCCCACTTTTCCTCTGCGCCGGGTAGATTTTTCGCAAACCCTAAATCACAGATTTTGTACATCATATTGTCTTGGTTTTGCTGGACTTCGAATCCCTGAATCTGCGATTCCATTGAAGTCCTGACGGTACTGTAGACACCATCTGCACCAATTAATAAGTCAAAGGTTTGCTGATTTTGATCTTGTTTGCCTTGAAACAACGCTGTCTTATCCTGAAAATTGACCTGCAGCAAGGTTTGCTCAAAGTGGTATTGAATGTTTTCTGGAAAACGATGCTGCCCCTCCTCAATAAGACACTGAGCCAGGGTAGTGCGATCGACTGACACGGCATCCTGAAACCCTTTACCGAGATTTGCCCCTTTGGCAGTATGTCGAACATTTCCTTGGAGAAAGACCTGTTTTTCCGGCGGTAGCTCTACGCCAATGTCCTTCAGAGCTTTTTGTCCCCGACGGCTCAGAATAATATTAAAGGACCGTCGATTGCTAGATACTCTAAAATCAGCACTGCGCCGCTCGTAAACAAAAACTTGCCAACCCATCTGGGCTAAATACAAAGCAGCCAGTGTGCCGGTTGGCCCACCCCCCACAATCACAACTTTTCTGCCTTCAGGAGATGGTGAAGCGTTCGCGGACTGAGTCTCTACCATGCTTGAGTTCCAGCGCTGATCCACTTCATCTTACAGCGCCATCGGTGGCACTCCCGTGCTTGATTCGTGTGATTAAAACGAGGCGAGATTTGACCTTCAGGTGCTGCTAACAGGCTATCCTTTGTGCTTTTTGGCGCTGTTCCAATTCAATAATTTTGTTCTACTGATGTAGGATTAGAAGCCTCTTGTGCTTTAGCCTGCTGCCATAAAAATCTAATCCGTTGCAGTTGACTCTTCTGGCTAGCGCTCTGCAAATTCAACCCACAATAGAGCATCAAAAGGAATTTTGCCCTGGCCCGGTTCATATTCGTCAAGCACCTGACTGGCATCGTCAATCCTCACCTTCTCAACAGAAACACGATGCACGGTGTAAGGCGTATCAGCAAAAGGTGCATCCAGGCGATGCCTGAATGCTTCATCGATGAGTAAAGATTCAATCAGACGGTAGGGATGACCGTCATGACTAGTGCCCCTCTTCAGATCCCACTCTTGACTCTGAAGGGCTGCCTTTGCCAGATACGTTGAAATCCATGGATAATCTTCCATACTGCCCAGGTACATTCCCTCAAGCGGTGCGGCATCCTCAGGACGCTGACTCAGCCATTTCTGAATCGATGTTCGATAGTTCTGTTCATCAAACGTGCAGCCAAATTCTCGTCCTTGTAGTCTAAATCCAGTGGCGGAGGGGCTGCTATCAATAATGGGAGAACATTGATTGCTGTTCCAATGGTTTAAGCTACTTCCCGAAATAAAGTACCAGACTCCAAGGGTAACGAGAAATACTGGCATCAACTAATCGTCCTTTATGAGCAAGATATTTCAAGTCTAGCTAAAGTGAATTTGCTAATTGGTCAAAAAGCAATGTCTGAGTACTTCCCTGAGTGATCTGTATTTCTAAAAAATGACTAGAGCTAGTCCATTTTTCTTTTAGCTAGCCTTAACCAACCTGCAACCAAGCTAAGCAGTACTGAATTGCAACGATGGCCCCACAAACTCCTATGCTGATCCAAACTAAAGGAATCCCTCTCCATGGACGAATTTGAATGATTCCTGGCGGTAAAAACAACAGTTGAAACTTAGCGAAAGACTCACCTTCTAGCTGCTGATCTGCTTCGTCTACTGAGGAGGCAATGATCGGTAATGGTGTTAAATCAACATTATTTGCTGACGTTGCGTTCATTGGCTCAAAGAAAATATGGGACCTTGTTGCATTAATGCCTACTAGGTAGGAGAGTTGACCGACTGATAAATTCAATTCTGTTGCCCAAAGTTGAGTTAAACGGGCGTATAGCTTGTTGCCCAAGGAGCGACTTTTTCTATATCCAGTAATATCTGGTGCACAAGCTAAAGCTGTTTGCAGAATATTTTGCTCTGACTTTTTGTGTAAACAGCAAAAGGCAATCGCCTGAATTGCAGGATAGAGATAAATAATATTCGTCAGAATAGGAAAGGGGAGAGAAATATATTGTTGGGCTAAAACGCTCAATACCAATGGAATGATAGCCACTAAGGTTGTTATGAGTGGGATTATCATCCACCACTTTGCAGAGGCAACATAGGCTTGCAAGATATACCACTGTAAGAACCCAGCAATAACAGTCGCCCCAAGCAGCGCCATATACATGGCGGTCAGTTCTGTAGCGGCATTGCTTCTAGAGCTAGATAAGTTCTCTACAGTCCCAAACAAAAGCTCATCGAATCTCTTGTCAAAAGCAAATTGGAGCGTGTTAAACAATGTACTCCCTACAGCAACCGCTAGAATCCACTTCCAGTCCGGAAAGTACTGACGAAGAATCAACCATTGGGCCGCTCCCATGAATGTTCCACCGATCAGTCCAGCAATGATAATGAATTGCATCGGATTTTGTTGCCACAGGTGAACAAAGGGAGCTTGCCCTGTTACGATGTTGGCTGCATAAATGCTGATAACAGTGGCAAACAGATACAGACTGATGAACCCCAACCGATCGAAAGGTTTGATAACCAATCGCTGAGCATTTGCGAAGTTATAGGATATCGGCATGAGGCAATAACACTGCTCCAGCTACATCAGGTATAATTCCGAAATTTCTAAAATTTAGCCCTTAAGAGGCTGCTTCTCTTTTCTGAACAACATGAGGCCCACCAAACGCTATTAGCGGGATTTAAGTAATGCTTGAGCCTTAGGATGCTCCAGTAATGCAGTAGCCTCCTTCAGTAACCGTTTGCCTAACACTTGGCTTAGAAAGCCTTGATTGGTCCAGGTTCGTTCAAGTTGTTTAGCTGTTTTCAATTTCTGTAAAGCCTCATTTTCTCGACCTTGAGTTAATAAAGTCGCACCAATCAGCAAATGAGCACCAGCAGACTCTTCGGGACTAGCTTTAATGGCAGCTTGCCAGTCTTGGATTGCTCCAGGAACTTCGGAGTTCTCATAGCGGGCAATTCCTCGATAAATATAGGTTTTACCCGCTTTCGGTTTTAACTGGATAGCCTGATCGTAATCGGCTATTGCCTTAGCTACTTCTCCCTGTCGAAACTGTAACCGACCACGGGTTTGATAGGCTGGTGCGTAGGTTGGATCGATGGTGAGGGCTTGCTTGAGATCCAACAAAGCGCCGCGAATATCTTGCTCTAGCCAGCGAGTGAACCCTCGATTTTTATAGGCTTTGGCCAATCCCGGATCTAGACGCAAAGCCTGATTGTAATCGTCAATTGCTTGGGTTCTGGCACCCATATAGAAGTTGGCTAATCCGCGATTATTGTAAGCATTGCTATCGTCGGGATTGAGCTTAAGGGCTTCACTAAAATCTCTCTCGGCCCGTGAGGCCCCAGACTGTAGATTTCGATTAGGCTGGAGCGCCTGGGCTAAATGGACTGACCCTCGACTGTTGAAGAACAAAGCGTTATAAGGATCGATGGCGATCGCATGGTTCAAGTCTGCTAAAGCTTCCTTGTAATTACCTCGTTGGTAATGGGCTAATCCTCGGCCATGTAGCGCTACGGCTTTGCGATCGCTCCCCAATACCTGATTAAACTTAGAGACCGCTTTGCTACTCTCTCCCCGGCCTAAAGCCTGTCCTGCCTCAGCCAGCGCTTGATCAACCGATGCAGGAGCAGCGGGTTTGGGTGGTGGCGTCGTAAAGCCCAAATCCAGGTTGGCATCGTCGGCTTTTTGCAAAAATGTATTGATAGGAATGCCTAAGTTAAATCCGGTTTTGACGTAAATATCGGGATTCAGATTAGGATTTTGGGCTTGAGGCGTCGTATCTGCTCGACCATGAATCCCAATCAGTTGACCTTGGCTATCTAGAACCGCGCCACCACTCATCCCTGGCAACGTGGCATTGGAATAGACCAGTCCATACCCATCTCGTAAAGGTTGCACAGCATTCGCCGTAATTTGTCCGGCTGTAAAGTTGTAAACCACCTCATTGATGGCCGCCGTTTTCCCTGGGAATCCTGCAACATAGCAGGGCATTCCCGCAGAAATTTGCTGGGCATTGCCCACTTCTGCCACCTTATAAGCCTGGCTACTAGAAAACTGAATCAACGCCAGATCGACATTGGGTAACCGCTGGATAGTTGTATTGGCCACCGAATGTCGAGCCCGATCCGGCGTGATCACTTCATAAGTATCTTCGCTGCCCACCACATGGGCTGCCGTTAACACCGTATAGGTGTCTCCATCCTGCTTAATAATCACCCCGGAACCGGGTGCTTGACTATCGACTCGGACCGTGACATTGCGGGCAATTTTGGCAACTTCAGCCGCATTTAAAGCGTGACTAATCTGGGGTTGCACCACCACGGCAGCAGCCCCAACCAAAACAACCGGAAGACTAGCAGCAAATTTCATCACTTCGTTTATTAAAATTGTCGCAATGGATACGTTCTAGCATGCCCCATCCCATAACCTCATAAACTTTGACCGTAATAAATTGACAGTTGTTTCTCTACGCTCTCTTTGTGGACAGGACTCAACGATGGCCCACCTGAGTCTGAATGACCCAAAATAGTGCAGGATTCATATTGGAGGGTAGGGTCTTTTGAGAAATAGTCGCTTGGACAATGAGAATTCCTGATCGTATCCACTGGCAACACCTCTCAACTTCAGACAAAGCAGCGTTTGCCAAAATACTCTTGCACCAATTGCCCAAAGGATTTGCCTTCAATTGTGTGGCTTCCTTTGCGATGGGATCCATTACAAATGAAGTCGCATTGTTCTCATTTGACAACGCTGTATTTGCCTTGATACCGGGAGCCCAGATAGAGCTAGGATTTGATGTTTCCCATTGGACTCCTAATCCAGATGAACTTGAAAGCTGGAAACTCACTGCTAATGAATGCGGGCTTGAGTTATCGATGGAAGAACAGATTGAATCAGCAACACTGAGAAAACGTATCGTCACAATCCCCCCACTCTTAATGGAAGCTTGTGCAGTTGAAGTGGGATGGCAATCCGTCAGTATTGATGAACCAGAGGTGAGAGCAATCGTTGAACATCTACCTAAGGGCGCTTCCCACTTTTCATCGATATCAAATAGCAATCGGGGAATTAGGGTAACCCGTGATGAGTTTGGTGGTTTAATTGGGCTTTGTTGCATGAATCGCGTAAAGGCTAGATGAATTGCCTCTCCTCGTTATTCTTAAGCTTCAACCCAAACAGTCTCGGGTTTGGCGATCTGAATCATTCGATTGAGTGCCGCACACTGCAGGAGTAACTCTGTGGCTTGATTATCAAAGTTACGGGAACGTACCTGACCCCCAAAGATAGTTTTGAAGCGAAACATCGTCGTTTCAGCTAGAGACCGCCGATGATAGTGGGCTTGTTTTTTCCACCTCTTTCGTCCCTGTTTTCGGATGGCTCTGAGATTTTGATCTCGTGGATGGGGTGGAGCATTGCAGTTTCCATGTTGCCAAATTTTGGCATTCTTCCTTGGGGGAATTGCAGCTGTGGCATTGCGCTCCATGAGGGCATCATAGCAATGACTTTGGTCATAGGCTCCGTCAGCAGAGACCTGTTCAATCTCATCGTCGATGCCTTCAAGGAGATCTTCAAACACTTCACCATCCTGAACGTCATTGGTTGTCACGACACCCGTGAGAATTTCTCCAGTGGACTCATCAACACTCAAGTGAAGTTTACGCCACGTCCGACGTTTGCTCACACCATGTTGCCTGGTTTTCCACTCTCCTTCACCATAGACTTTGATCCCTGTGCTATCGATAACGACGTGAATGGCACCTTGCTTAGGTATAACGGGCAATGAAATCGATAGCTGACCTTTCCGCCGAGAGACGGTGCTGTGGTCACAAACGGGAAGCTCAATTCCCATCAACTCAAACAATGAATTTAGAAATCCTTCGGTTTGACGCCCTGCTAAACCATAGATACATTTGACGGTCTCGAAGGTGGAGATTGCTGTATCGCTATAGGTCAGAGAGGCTCCCCGCTTTTGTCTCGGTGTGGTTTCTAGCCAATGAACGATAGCTGATTGTTCGAGCCAGAAGGTCACACTTCCCCGCTGTTTGAGACCAGCGTTATACTCGGACCAGTTGCGGATTTGGTAACTCATGGGCTAGCGGTTTTTGGTGGTACATAAACTCTAGCCCGCGCCTAATCCGCAGCACCTATTCATGCAACAACGCCGTTTAATTGCCGAAAGCTCCAACCAGTCTATCCATGAATCCCTCTGTACAGAATTACAGGTTGATGGGTTTCGATATCCTACTGCCGATGAATGGGAATATGCGTGTGGTGCAGGCAGTCCTAACCTATTTCGCTGGGGAAATCATGTCCCTTGCGACCGCTATCCCACAAGCGTCAGTCCCGATGAAGCCGCTTGGAGGCGTCAATGGATTCTTTCTGGTGGGAAACTTGATTACCCTATGCAAGGGTTTCAAGCTGACTGGGACTATCATCACCGCCCCAATGCCTTTGGTCTGTTTATTGCAGAGGATCCATACAAATCTGAACTACTGGCTGACCCATGCTTCACCCGAGGGGGAGACGGTGGATGTACGATTTGCGGGGGAGAAGGATACTTTATCGGTTGGCTAACCTTAGCGACAGCCTATTTTGAACCCCATACCTGTGAAGTTGATCCAGACTCTGACATTAATATTGGATACACCATTGGTCGGCGAGTTTTCCCCCTGTCTTAAGAGACAGAGAAGACTTCAGAGGCTTTTATAGCAGTCGCCATTCTATTCAGGACACTAGATGTAGAACATGTTCCATTGCTTCTCTGAGAGATCCAAAATGTTCTAATTGGTGACGGATGCGACTTTTAATCCAAGACCAAGACCGCTCAATCTTGTTCAAGTCAGGGGAATAAGGCGGTAAATACCAAACCTCACATCCTGCTTTTTCCACTAATTCCTGTATTTGTCCTCCCTTGTGAAAAGTGGCATTATCTATCACCAGCTTCTGCCCAGGCTTGAGCACGGGTATCAAGCAACGCTCTAGCCAAAGTTCAAACACAGTCCGATTGCAAGCTCCTTCGATCGTGAACGGTGCCATCAACTGCTTTGCTCTCAACGCCGCAATCATATTGACTCGGCCGCTTCTACGCCCAGTCTTCAAAGCATAAACCCGCTCACCTTTGGGGCCATAAGCATAGTCATACTCGTCTCGATGATCCATGCCCGACTCATCCGCATAGACGATATCGTCTGGGTCCACGGTACTCAGACGTTTGATGAACGCTGCCCGTTTGTGCTTATCTCGTTCTCGGTACCCATATGTTTTTTTTTCGAGTAAATCCGATTTTCTGGAGGGCTCTTGAGATGGTTCGATCACTAATCTCTCCATCCCATAGTTGAGCCATCTGAGCTTGGGTTTTATGACGATGCTTGTGGGCAAACGCTCGAAACTTGTCCCAGTCAGTGATTTTATGGCTATGGCCAGGATGATGGACTGGCTTGGGATGCAAATCACCCGTTTCCGCCTTGAGGTGTTGCCATTGGTTAATGGTGTTACGACTGATATCGAACAGTTCACTCGCTTCTGAAGGGCGCATCCCATCTAGCTCAATCGCATCTATCACTTTGCAACGTAGGTCGAAACTATAAATTTTGGGCATCACACAGGAGAAGGAATAAAATACTTCTCTAGTTTAAGTCCTTCTCAATATGGCGACTGCTATATCCCTCTTTTATCACTTTAGACAGAGAGAAAATCAGGATGCTTGAGCAATTTCCTCACCAGTGGACAGCAAAATGCCTCCATCTTTGATGTGAGTTGCTCAAACCCCTTTTTCAAAGCACGGCTGGGAAAGACTTCTAACCAGCGCTTTAGAAGATTCCAACTGATTAACGGTTGAATGATCAAGCGCACATTATTGAGCAGATTCTTCCACCCGTTTTGGTTATCCCACCAAGGATGCTGCGCAAAGTGTTGATGTGCCACTGGACAAGAGTCATTGAAGACATCAGCGAACAAACTCACCATCAAGAAAGCGCTCATCACTATCTCCCACCACTTTTCAATTTGTTCGTAGTGCGTCATGCGAAAATCAGCCCAACCCAAGGTATCTTTAGACTGTTTGAGACCATACTCAATCCAAGTTCTGAAGCCATAGCAATCCCCAATTTCATCCAGCTTGATCTCGGGTGCCGCTGCCATGACATAAGAGGTTGAGTTCTCTGGTAGCGTTTGGGGGTCCGTGGTTAATAGCCAATAGCGCTTCTGGTGGTGTCGCTGGCCATAAATGATCTCTTGCCTGTAACGAGTTTCAGTGGTGCCATTGCTGAAGGTTCGTTCAAATGACTGCCACGGTTCGGCAAAGACTGCTTGTTCTGCGGGTAACCACACCGCATGATTGCTACGAATCGCTAGGATATAGGGCAGCTTTAACTCCTCTAAGACATTCACAAAGTTTGTTTGAGCTTCCCCATACAAGCTGTCAGCCAGGACGAGCTCAAAGCAAAAGCCCATCCCTTGCAACTGTCGGATCATTCCAGCAGCAATTTGGGGTTTGCTGAGATACTCATCCTCCTCTTTAAGACGTTCTCGGGGTTTGTACACTTCAAAGGACAAAGGCAAAATCATCCCTTGAAACAGCCCGTAGGCAGTGACTGCGACGATGCCATTCTCTTTCTTGCCCACATTGCCGATATACTGCCGTTTCACATAGTCGGTACTCTTGCCTTTTTTGCAATCGCCCGTCTCATCGATCAATAGAATTAACCTGCGCCCATCCAGTATTTTCAAGATGATGTCCAATCTCTTGTCAGACAAATGTGACGCTACCCAAGGTGATTCACTCAGAAAATGATGCAGGCTTTGATGGTTCTCCAAGCCCACTGCTCTTGCAATGGCGGGCAATGATTTACGTTTGATATCACTAATCATCCCCAGATGGAGATGCTTGAAGGCTTCATAACTGCGGACTTGGGGAAATAACTCTGCAAATAGTTGGCAGTACTCATCAACAAAGCCAATGGTTGGTTCTGGACTTCTTGAAGCTGACATCACTCATTAGAAAAATAGAAACTGAGAATAGTCTATTTTTTATCTGTCTAAAGTGATAAAAGAGGGATATATCCATCAAATCAGCAACAAGCTTGAGATCGATTCCGGGCATGGAAACGCCCAACATAGGATCACCGAAAACGAACCTAGATCCGACTTTCCGACTTTTAAGTCCCGACTGTGGCCGACTGACTTCTGGATAGTCCTTGCTTAGGCTATTGGATGCAAGCTACCCCGGAAAGTGCCATGACTCCCACGTTATTGTTCAATCCCTCGTTCCTTGACCCGTCTTCATCCACCCAATCGTTTGAAACAGCTCCCATTTCAAAACGTCTCAATCAACTGATAAAGACCTATCTTGCTGCCGATATCCTCAACGATCGCCTACAAGATTTATCCCAACAGTTCCAAGATCCCCAACCAAGACCTTGGCAGCCGCTTAACTGGAATCAGATTGAACCAGGTCAGATAAGGGGAATTGATCCCCTTATTTTTTTAGCTATTCTTGCGGGCAGTATTGATACAGAAACCCCTATTCGCGGCTATACCCAAACTAGTCGCCAATATCTCTCTCCCCTCCATCCCCCCATGGCTCGATTTGTGGGCGGTACCGTTAATGACCAAGGAGACTTAGTGGAGCTGGGACTCTGGGAAAAGGAAGAACGCCAACATTCCCCCGCACTACAGCGGTTATATACCCAACTGTCTGGATTAAAGCTGATGCCCCTGCCCCACGATCCCAGACCTTATGAACCGACGGATAATCCCCATCAAGATTTGTTCGAGCATGGTCTCCATCGCGTGGCGACGGAATATGGGGCTACTTGCCTGTATGTGTGGTTAATGGCGCATTCAACGGGGCCATTGCATCAGGTGTTAGCTGAACTATTGATTGACGAAATTAACCATATGACCAAATTTTGGGGATTTGGGCGCTGGGCTTATCCTCACATCTCGATGTTTAAGATTCTGATGACTTTACTTCGCCCCCAGTTAAGAACGACGAAACAAAAACCTAGTAGTTTTAGTCGTACCCTGAAACGGATGATGCAAGTGCTCCACTGGGAAGCCTGGTCTTTGCCCAATAAGTTATCCCTTTTATGGACCTTTGTTTATGTTTTATGGCATCTGTGGCGATGGAGTCGCTCTTTGAACCCAGACCAGCTTAATCGCTGGTTTGGGCAGTCCCCAGAAACTCCTTGCCCTTCCACTGGCATTTAGTTCTAGCCATGCTCTTCAGGTCCCTGCTCGGTCGTCTCTTTCTTGGTTTACGCCATTAGACCTTGACAATCCTGGTCAGAGATTGTTAGACCAAACTACTGACCGGGGAATTATTACGAACAGAGAATAACTTCCTCTGACTTGTATGGGCTCCTGATTTAACCAATTGATGTCACTGACGCCGTATTAATGAACAACTTCGATTACGTTACTCGCCCTACAGATTTAGATCCTGATTGTTTACCCCAACATGTTGCCGTCATTATGGATGGCAACGGTCGCTGGGCCAAACGCCAAGGGTTTCCCCGGATTGCGGGTCATCGCCAAGGGGCACGGACTCTCAAAGATTTAGTGCGCTGCTGCAAAGACTGGGGCATTCCCACCCTGACAGCCTATGCCTTTTCGACGGAAAATTGGCGTCGCCCCTTAGAAGAAGTTGACTTTCTTTTAGTCTTATTTGAGCGTCTTCTTCGCCAGGAACTGGCCGAAATGGATCGCGAAGGGGTACGGATTTCCTTTATCGGTGATTTGTCTCCCTTGCCCTCTTCGCTGCGGAAGGAAATCGATCGAGCGGTTTTAGCAACGGCCAATAACCGAGCCGTTCATTTCAATGTGGCGGTGAATTATGGCAGCCGAGCCGAACTGACCCAGGCATGTCGTCAAATTGC
This sequence comes from Acaryochloris marina MBIC11017, assembly GCF_000018105.1. Taxonomy (GTDB): domain Bacteria; phylum Cyanobacteriota; class Cyanobacteriia; order Thermosynechococcales; family Thermosynechococcaceae; genus Acaryochloris; species Acaryochloris marina. The sequence continues at coordinate 938,339 of NC_009925.1, read as the reverse complement.
AGAGCAGGTTCAGCTGGGTAATATTGAGCCGGGGGCAGTGGATGAGCAACTGATTGAGCAATATCTCTATACCGCTGGTACCCCTGACCCTGACTTATTGATTCGCAGCAGTGGCGAACTCCGCTTAAGTAATTACCTACTGTGGCAGTTGGCCTACACGGAGTTTTACTTTACGGATGTGTTCTGGCCTGATTTTGACCGGGCGGTTTTTCATGAGGCGTTGCAGCACTACCAGATGCGCGATCGCAGATTTGGAACGGTTAAACTCAAACAGCCCTGTGCAGGTTAATTCTTTCCATAAACATCTGAAATGGGAGGTGGCCACTGCTCAAAGGGCTTGAGCCTAGAGTCGCCCCTTCCGACGCCTTAAGGTATTGAACTCATCATCGATACTGTCGTGCTTCTGGGTATCGCCTCCGGTTACTCTCAGGAAGCCGAAGTACATGATCCCTGTCAATCCTAGTAATAAGATAACGAGATACTGAAATGGGATAAAGGAGAAAATCACGATTCGCGTGGACTTTAACATCCATGCGAGGCCCAGATATCCGGCTGCGATTAAGGCGATGCCCTGTACCATCCGCGCAATGGGCACCTGACTCAGAGGAAGACGTTGCTTGGTGACCCAAAAAGAAATGCCCACGTAGTAACAAGGGGCCAGCATTAGCAAAATATCTGCTTCCTTCATCACCCGTGCCCAACCGCCGTTATTGGTAGCGAACAACAGATAGCCAACCGCTAAAATCAAGCTTAAGAGGGCCATCCCTAAGTTAAAGCTCAAGACAAAGGGTTCCTCTTTCTGACCTGGGATTACCACACAGATTGCCAGCGCCACCCATGGGGCAAACAGCATAATGCCCAAGAGCAAGGGTTTGTACTGAGTTAAAAGCGAAAACAGGTCTTGAAAGGTCATGTCCTTCCTTGGGTGATGGAGCCTTCAATCCCAGTGTGCCCATCCACAGAAAGGGAATGATGAGCAGCTTATTTCCCAGGTTCAAAATTGAATGCTATCGGCATATAAATTGAATGCTAACGCTTAAATTTCTTCTTGGGTTTCGCTGCTTTCTGCACCCGCCAAGACGTTTCGGTACCCATTTGGCCGACTTTGGTGAACACAAACCCATATCGCTCAAACTTGGGATACTTGCCCACAGAACGTCGAGAAAGACCGAGAGCCATGGATAAATCAGAAGTGGGTAACAGCCACTCATGGGTTGCTGCCTTTTCCAATAAATCTAGACGATTAAGCAGCATTTTTAGGGGTTCAGGTCGAGTTGAAAAAGCGTCTAAAAACGCAGCAAAATTCGTATTCTGTGCCATAGGAGCAGCACCATCGTCGGCAGCAACAGTCAAGGCACCAGCCCCCACTGTTGAGGGCTGTTCCGTAAAGTCGTGAATGGTTCCGCCAGCCTCAATGTGATCGCCGAGGGCATCTAATCGCACGACATCAGCAGGTGTAACAAAGGCCCGCCGTCCCACTTTGGTGGGTTGTAGTTCCAATGCCGACAGACGATTATAGAGGGCTGATCGCTTAATGTTATAGCGCTCTTGTAGCTGGCTGACAGGAATGAGTTCAGCAGAATCTTTGGCCATGGTATCGGAGTAAAAACATTGAGGAACCTTGTTAGCCTAGAATACTCAAAATTGAGGGCTATGCTAAGGGACCGTTGTTTTCCGTTACATCCAAACTCCCTCTATTCCGGGATAAAGACCTCTGCCAAGAAAGGAGCCAACTCTTTATTGAGGCGACCGGCTCGTACAAACTCAGCATAGGTATCTGCCTCAATGGCCAGTAATTCTTCTTTCAGTTGTTCTGCCGTAAATTCCTTTAGTTCAGGATATTTTTTTTGCATGTCGTCCAATTCAGACTCCAGTTTGGCCAACTGTCCCTCGACTAAGGCTGTCTGATACCGATAGAACTCAGGTTCAATCCCCGGTCTAGCGTCCCCTTTCTCTAGATAATCTAAAACGCGGGAGAGGGCTGCTCGCCGAGCAGTCGCAGCTAAATAATCCTGTTGTTGGGTCTGATCGCTAATTAATCCCAGCCCTTGGAGGAGGAACTTCGTTGTGAGTCCTTGCACCAACAAGGTGAATAACACGACTCCAAATACCGTAGCTATAATCTCTTCTCGTTCTCCCAACACTGCAGGCACACTCAAAGCCAGGGCAATGGAGACGGAACCCCGTAAGCCCCCCCACCAGAGAACCGTCTGATCTTTAATGGGAATCTCGGACTTCGCAGTGACATTACTAAATAGGCCCAGAACATAAATGGAGATGGCCCGAGTCACCAGCATTCCCAAAATGGTGACGACGATGGTTCTTAAGTTATTCCCTAAGATGGCAAACCGAATCTGATCCCCAATCAGTAAAAAGACGATGGAGTTGACGAAGAAAGCGAGAAAATCCCAAAACTCTGTGACAATCAATCGAGTCCTGGGGTTCATGCCAATCCGGGAACCGAAGTTTCCTAGCACCAAGCCTGTTGTGACTACACCGATGACGCCAGAACCGCCCAAGTCTTCCGTTAGCAGATAGGTGCCATAGGCTGATACGAGGGTTAGGGACTGCTCCACGAGAGGGAGATCAAACCGTTGGGTAAGGTAGGAAATGCCAAACCCAATCAGAGAGCCAACACCAATACCAATACCAATGACCGCCAGCAGTTGTCCTAAAACCTGAGACGGCTCAAAGGTACTGACCCCCAAGGGTAAACCCACCAGAAAACTAAAGGCTACAACCGCCATACCATCGTTAAAAAGGCTTTCCCCTTCCATCAGGGTTTTAAGGCGTTTGCCTGCTCCAAGTTCCCGGAATAAGGCAATAACAGAAACGGGATCAGTGGCTGATAAGCTAGCTCCAATTAACAATGCGGTGGTAAGGGAAATCCCGGCAAATTTATTTAAGCCGAATGCAACACCACCAATCGTGATCACCACGCCAAAAACGGCATAGAGACAGATGGGAAATAGATCTTTTTTAAGGTCGGACCATTTCAGATTCCAGGCAGCTTCAAACAGCAGCGGTGGCAAAAAGATGGCTAGAATCAGCTCTGGGGATAAATCCACTAAGCGGACATCTACAAAGGCTAAGCACAAGCCCACGATTACCAGCAAAAGGGTATAGGGAATTTGCCGAAACCAGCTAAATACCTGGGGAAGCGTGGCAACACTCAACGAGACGGATAATACCAGCAAAAATTGTTTGAGATTATTTGCGATCGCATCTTCTGCTTCCATCGCCATCTCAGCCACAATCGGATTGCTCAACAGCATTCAGTACTATTCCCCACAAACATTTGCTTTGGCTAAGGACAACGGCACAAATAAGCCATTAGCCCCTTATAGGCTACCCTGTTCAGGCCAAAATCTTGACGTCACATTCCGGTAGTCTCACCATAAAGGTGCTGCCTGGCGTTGCTCCAACCAGCGAATCGGGCTGATCAATGCGTGGACTAAAGGCTTGAATATCGCCCTGCATTTGTTCCATTAATGTTCTGGCAATGGCTAAGCCAAGGCCGGTTCCTGGAATATCGGTTTGGGCCTGCACACCCCGATATTGGCGCTCAAAAACCCGTGTTAAATCAGCCTGGGGAATGCCTGGGCCGCTATCGCTGATCAACAGAAATTGGGCCGGTTGGCGCCCCTCAGCCAATTGGCGACAAACCTCTACCTGCACCTCGCCACCCGTTGGAGTATATTTCAACGCGTTATCAAATAAATTGCTACAGACCTCCCGCAATGCGCTCAGATCGGCGTTAATCGGGGGCAAATTACTCGGGATCCTGACCGTAAGCTGTAAGTCCTTTTGCTCTACTCGTCCCACCGCTGACTGGATGAGGGGGTGAAGAATATCTCTAAACTGGCAAGGCTGCAGATGCAGCTCATCTTCCCCTAATGGCAGCGAGGGAGGTAAAGCCGGAGGGCTGGGCTGTGGCGTTGAGCTCCAAGTGTCGGTATCAAATGGTTCGATGGCCGCTTCCCCTAAATCAATCGCCCCGTCAAACTGACGCAGCATTTCTTCTAAGCGATCGCTTTGCTCCACAATACTGGCCGCAATTTTGCGATTGTTTTCATCTTCCCCAAACCGCTTGTGGAGGAGCTTACCTAAGGTTTTCAAGGCAGTGAGGGGATTGCGAAACTGATGTAGCAGATTCGACAGGGTTTGGTGTTGTTCCGACTGCAATGCCCGCTGCTGATATTGGGCATTAGCGAGCCATTGGGAGCGCTGATCCAGAATACAGGCCAAGGCTAAGGTATCCGCAATCTGCTGCAGCTGAGATTGTTCTATCTTGCTCCAAGAACGATGCTCACGGGCAGCGACCAACAACCCTAACACCATCTCTTCATGAATCAACGGAATGACAACTTGTTGAGCCTGGGATAAGGCCAGGGCTGAAGTGGAGAGCGTATTCTCAGACCATAATTCGTCTTTTTCTAGCTCAGACAAAATATTAGTTTGGCTAGACGTTAGGGAAGGCTTGGGGTTCCGTGGCTGTTCTGGTTCGCTTGCAGGCAAACGCAGAGGGGCTGGCTGTAGGTTTTTCCCTGACTCTTCGGGATAAATAACAACGGGAATCAGCTCCCCCTGCTGTTGTGCAGGCAAATCTTTAGACAAGTACACCGCTCCCATACTGGCCTGAAAGCTTTGCATCAAAAAAGTCACCTGTGTTCGACAGAGATTTGTGAATTCGATGCTAGCGGGCAACAACATAAGACAGGAGCAAACAAGGCTGGAATGGGAGTCTCACCCTTACACACTCTAATGGATTTCTAGAGGCTTGATCAGCTAATCCTAGAACGTGAGGGTTGACAGAAAACACATTTTCTTATCCATTTTATGTTTCTAGAACACGACAAAAGAATTAGAAGAAAGTCCCTTGTTAGGGACTGATGAAATCATCAGTCTTTTGTCCCCGAATTAGACATGCCTGCCATAAGAACGTTGTAGATGAAGCAGCGAAGCACGTCGATTAAAACAAAATTCAGATCCGATTCAACAAGCGGCCCAGGCCTCATGCTCTTAAGTCTTATGGGAACTTGAGGTTAGAAGACAGGAAGTCCTCCAACTGCTGCAAAAGATTTATTTTTGTTGAGTAACTGCGTATTTTTTAAGAGACATCATGATGTTAAAGTGAGCTTAATCAAAATAGAATCACTTCCCTATTCCTAAGCTAATACAGTTACTGATAAACCCTAAAGATGGCTTCTGAATATCGTTTTATTCGCCTTCGCTTTCGCCTACTCAGAACTTTATTGGGATTATGGGGACTTTATCTTCTACCCTTAGGGGCTAGGGCACAGACTCCCCCTGCTGCGCCACCCGATTTTAATCGAATAGAACCAGAGATACTACCTGAACCAACACCTCAGCCCCCCAAGAAGTTACCCCCTTCTGAGGAATTGCTGAACGCTCCACCACAGCCGACACCACAGCCAGAATCTCCTGACAATCCGAACTTCATTCCCGTGACGAAATATCGTGTCACTGGAAACACGGTGTTGAGTGAAGAAGAAATAGAAAAGGTTACTAAGCCCTTCACGGGGGATGCGGTTCCTTTCTCTCGATTACTTGAAGCTCGTTCTGCCCTAACTCAGTACTACATCGATCAGGGCTACATCACCTCAGGAGCCTACTTACCCGCAGACCAGGTGATTGAAGATGGGGTAGTGACCTTACAGGTCGTGGAAGGGCGACTGGAAGGGATCGAAGTCACAGGGAATAAGCATCTGAAATCTAGTTATGTCAGTAAACGTCTCAATTTGGGGGCAGGACCGCCTCTGAATGTGAATGAACTGTTGGGCGCAATGCGACTGCTTCAGATTGATCCTCTGATTGGCAACCTCTCTGCTGAGCTAACGGCAGGCTCGGGGCCAGGCTTGAGTATTCTACAGGTAAAGGTTGAAGAAGCCTCTACGTTTGATGTGCAATTTGTCTTAGACAACCAGCGCTCTGGCAGTATTGGAAGCTTTCAACGGCAAGTGGTGCTCAGCGAAGCCAATCTCTTAGGATTTGGGGATGGCGTGCGCTTAGGCTATGCCAATACCGATGGTAGTAACGAATTAGATTTTAGCTACACCTTTCCCATCAATGCTCGCAATGGCACCATCAGTGCGAGCTTTAGCCAGGTTTGGAGCCGGGTGGTTGAAGAACCCTTCGATCAGTTGGATATTGAAGGAGTATCCCGAGATTTGAGTTTGACCTATCGTCAACCGGTAATTCAAACGCCGCAGAAGGAACTGGCTTTGGGAATCACTTTGGGGCGTCAGGAAAGTGACACCTCGTTATTGGGGGTACCTTTTCCACTGTCGCCGGGGGCTGATGCTGAAGGGCGGACCGAAATTTCACAACTGCGATTATTTCAAGAGTGGACCCAACGGGGGAATGATTCAGTTTTGGCATTGCGGTCAGAGTTTGGAATTGGTCTAGATGCCTTTGCCACGATTAATCCCAATCCAGTGTTACCTGGCGATCCTAATGTCCCAGATGGTTTGTTTTTCCTCTGGCGTGGACAAGCCCAATGGGTGAAGCAATTCGCCCCCAGCAACCTGTTATTGCTACGTTCAACTGCTCAATTTGCCGACCGTCCCCTAGTGCCTCTGCAACAGTATGGTTTGGGTGGACTCAATAGCGTTCGAGGGTATCCCCAGAATCTCTTGCTGGTTGATAATGGCTTGTTTGGTTCTGCCGAGTATCGCTTACCCCTAGCTCGGTTTGGCGATAATCAACAAGGACTATTACAGCTTGCCCCATTTTTTGATGCAGGCCATGGCTGGAGTAATACAGATGGGTCGAGAACTGAGACACTAGCGGCTGTGGGTTTGGGCCTCAGATGGCAGTGGTCCGATCTGATGTCGGCTCGTTTAGACTGGGGCATTCCAATCCTCTCCATTGGCCCAGAAACCAGTGGTTTTGATGATAGCCAGCTTTTCTTCTCAATTGTGGTGAGCCCGTTCTAGGGATTGCATATCTTGATTGCCCCATTTCCCTCTGCACAAAAGACCGTGCAGTTGGGCAAATTGGGAGTAAAAGACACCGCAAAAAAATGACGATGCAACTGCCTGCCAATTGGCGACTCCCTGATGAAATTAAACGCCGTTTTGGCCAAAAGGGGGCTGGCAAACAGCGGGCGATGCTAGCGGAGGATCATCTGTTACTGGTTCTCCATAAACTCCCCCAACCAGGGAGTCGGCAGCGGCAGGGAACTTTCTTCTGGCGCAATCCCCAAGGAACCTGGAAGTGCAGTGAGGGAGGAGAGGGGTTACCCAGACTTAACAAACATCTCAAAGACTATAGCAAAGCAGAGCAGCAGCTGAGTCAAACGTATAGTCAGGCCACTTTAGCTGAAGACTATTTCCAGATCTTAGAAAACTTAGCTCCTATCTGTCGTGCGGCTAAAAATATGATGGAGACGCTGCAATCTGCTCGGGAGGATGTCCCTGAAGATAGAGACTTGATTGATTTAAGAGATTGGGCAAATGATTTAGATCGGACGCTAGATTTACTCTATACCGATGTTAAGAATGCTCTGGAATTTGATTTAGCGCGACGGGCAGAGGAACAAAGCCGTCTGAGTTTGGAGTCAGTCCGTATGGCTCAACGCCTGAATCTATTGGCTGCTGTATTTCTACCCCTCACTGCCCTCTGCAGCTTGTTTGGTATGAACCTACCCCATGGCTTAGAGCGATCGCCTTTGGGCTTCTGGATTATTTTAGGTTTAGGGATTGCGTTGGGAATAATCACGCAGCGATGGATTCTGCAGCCGGATTCTAAAACTTAATCCTTCGGTTTCCGTGGGCAGACTAGCGGCTCACTTTTTTCTCAGCAAAAGTCTATGTCGATTTAACAAACATGCTCAATTCTGAATGGTAGAGTTGGTGCGAATCACGCTTGAATACACTGAGGGCAAAGTGAAATGGTTAATCCTGGGATATTTCTCGCCATCGGTTTAGCGGTTGTCCATGCCTTTTTTTCCAAGCTCACTATCCCCAGCTTTATCCCCCACCATCGGTGGCTCTCGTTTGCTGGGGGAGTGTCGATAGGCTTTGTATTTTTGGAGATTTTCCCGGAGTTGAGTCATGCTCAAGAAGAGATCGAGCATGCGCAAGTGCCGTTCATTATCTATTTAGAGAATCATGTTTATCTGCTAGCACTCTTAGGTTTAGCGGTCTTTTATGGATTAGACAGCCTGGTGTTGCAGTCTCGAAAAGCCAATCAGGAAGAGCAGAATGCTGATCGGGCTGGCACCGTTATCTTTTGGATTCATATCAGCGCTTTTGCTGCCCTTAATGTGATTTTGGGCTATTTACTCCAAGATTTAGGAGCCCATAGTCTCTATACTTGCATTCTCTTTTTTGCCGCATTGGCTTTGCACTTTTTTATCATTGATCATCATTTATATGAGCATCACAAAACCCCCTATAACCAACGGGGGCGGTGGTTGCTGGTTGCTGCGATTATTTTGGGGATGGTCTTAGGACAAGCAGCAATGCTAGATAAGGCAGGCGTCTTGATTATTTGGTCGTTTTTGGCGGGCAGTATTATTCTCAACGTGCTCAAGCGGGAACTGCCTGATGAGCAGGAGAGCTGTTTTATGTCTTTTATTGTGGGGGCTGCTTTGTATACCGGACTCTTACTGGCGAAATGACCCCGGTTGAAACCGCCGCAGTCGGAGAGCATTGGTGACCACCGAAACAGAGCTAAAGGCCATGGCTGCCCCCGCAATCATCGGGTTAAGGAGTAATCCCCAGAAGGGGTAGAGAATTCCGGCGGCGACGGGGATGCCAATAATGTTGTAGATAAAGGCAAAGAAAAGATTCTGACGGATGTTGCCCATGGTGGCCCGGCTCAGCTGAATGGCCGTGACGATACTCTGTAGATCTCCTGAAATCAAGGTGATGTCACTGGCAGCAATGGCAACATCAGTGCCTGTACCAATGGCCATGCCTACATCGGCTTGAGCTAAGGCGGGGGCATCGTTAATGCCATCCCCCACCATGGCGACGATGTGGCCATTAGCCTGGAGTTGTTGAATAGCGGCAGCTTTTTGGTCGGGGCGGACTTCTGCTTTGACTTGCTCAATGTGGGCTTGGGCTGCGATCGCACCTGCAGTACGCTGATTATCCCCCGTTAGCATCACCACCTCTAACCCCATCTGCTTCAGGGTTTGGACCACCTCAATTGATGTGGGCTTCAAAGCATCCGCAATGCCCATAATGGCTTCGAGCTGATGATCCACTGCCAGCCAAATCACGGTTTTGCTTTGAATTTCCCATTGGTGAGCATAGGTCTGCAGCGCATCCGTTTTGATTTTTAAAGTCTGAAACCAGCGCTGGGTACCGATATAAACCTGGCGGCCTTGGACTTGGGCTTGGACGCCTTGACCTGCGATCGCAGCAAAATTTTGCGTATCACTCAGCGATACGTCCACACCCTGGGCTTGAGCGTAACGAACGACCGCTTCAGCCAACGGATGCTCGGAGTGACTTTCGATGATACTGGCTAGCTGCAAGAGATGAAGCTCATTGCCATGACTCGTGCCTTTTACAGCCATAAAATCCGTCACCGTCGGCTTCCCCTCGGTCAGGGTGCCCGTTTTATCCAGCACGATGGTTTGAATCTTATGAGCCAGCTCCAAACTCTCGGCCCCTTTGATCAAAATGCCATGTTCTGCCCCTTTGCCTGTGCCCACCATGACGGAAGTAGGCGTGGCTAATCCCAAAGCACAAGGGCAAGCAATGATCAGAACGCCAACCGCTGTAATTAAGGCTAAGGAAAGGGTTTGGGTGGTGAGTAGCCAGACGATAAAGGTGAGGACCGCAATGGTGATCACGGCTGGGACAAACCAGCCCGTGACTTGATCGGCCAAGCGTTGAATCGGCGCTTTCGACCCCTGTGCCTCTTGCACTAATTTGACGATCTGAGCCAAGACCGTCTCTTTGCCCACATGAGTGGCACGGAATTGGAAACTGCCCGTTTTATTCAGCGTTGCCCCAATCACGAGATCGCCGGGTTGCTTCTGGACGGGCTGGCTTTCCCCCGTTACCATTGCTTCATCCACGGTGGATTGACCTTCAATGATTTCGCCATCTACGGGGATTTTTTCTCCGGGACGGACGAGGACGGTATCACCGGGTTGCACAGATGCGATCTCAATCTCCACGACCTGTCCATCCTGAATCACCCGAGCCGTTTTGGCCTGCAAGCCCATCAACTGACGAATCGCTGTAGAAGTTTGGCCTTTGGCACGATCTTCAAACCATCGTCCCAACAAAATTAGGGTAATCACCACAGCAGAGGTTTCGTAGTAAACCCCAAGGTCCTGGTCTGTTCCTGCAGGGATAAAGGTCACCACCAAGGAATAGAAAAAAGCGGCACTGGTGCCCAGGGCGATCAGCGTATCCATCGTGGCAGTTCGCTGCTTTAGCGCTTTGAGCGCTCCACCATAGAAGGAATAGCCACACCAGAACTGGACTGGCACGGTCAGAATAAACTGCAAGATGGGGTGATGGGCCCAAGCGGGAATCCATGCCATGGGGATACCCGTCATCATCGGCAGTGACCCGACCATCAGTAGGACGCTGATTATGCCACCGATCAATACTTTGAGTCGAAGTTGTTGGGATGTTGTAGATGAAGGACTCTGGGTAAGATTATCGGATAGCTTGTACCAATCTTGATCATCCAGAATCTCAGCTCCAAATCCAGCAGCATCAATGGATGCAGCCACAGCTTTGGGTTGGATTTGTTCGGGGTTGTAGTGGACCGTCGCTTGCTCAGCCCCAAAGTTGACACTGCAGTCCTCAACACCCGCTAAATTCTTAAGGACTTTCTCGATACTGTTAGCACAAGCAGCACAGCTCATCCCATCCAGCTTTAGTGTCACAGTTTGGGTCATGTTAAACTCCTCCCCAAATCAGGCTCATCGGGGTCTTCGCTCTAGCCTATCCCTATGCCATCAAGATTTGCCCCAAGGTTAATTGTAGTTCTAGGAAAGTTAGAGATTGGATGAGATCGTTTTCTTGAAACCGTTGATATTGATAGTGCCCTTGAGCATCCAACTGGTAAACGAACACAGCAGGTTGCTTAGGAAAGCCCAGATAGGAACGACTTCCCAAAGCGAGATAGTCCACAATCCAATATTCTGAGATTCCCAATCTTTGGTATTCATCCAATTTGTCTTCATAGTCGTCTTCCCAGTTGGTTGAAACCACTTCAACCGCAAGCTGAATCGGCTCGCGAAGAGCTGTATAAGCGGTCCGATTGGACCGCCAAATGGTTTGGTCAACCACGCTGACATCAGGATGACGCCCTTGTTCTTGGCCAGTTTGGGTTTGGGTAGCCAAGACAATGCGATCTGATACTTTATAGTTCATCTGGCATCGGCTCACTTCTGCCTTGAAGACATCCGCAATAAAATCGGCAATGTCCTCAAGTTGCCGAGTGGCCAATATACGCACAATTTCTCCGTTAACTAGCTCATAAAATCCATCTTCTGGATATTGGTCCAAAAATTCTGTAAATGAGAGATTCCGTTGACTAGCAAGGGTCATGGTGCAGTCCTATCTCGTCGTCTATAGCATCATTCTGCAATGACTTTATTTGATGCCAGGGTAGCTGATTCTATTTCTAGTGTAGAACCTGCTTACGATTGAACCTCTGAAAGTTGAGAGGTTTCTAAAGTGCCTAAAGAACGGTAATTATCTGTTTCTCGAAGGCGCTGGCTCAGGAATCGGCAAATTTCCAAAATAATATGGGGGCGCTGGGTCATTAAGCTAATAAAGCGGTTCTTCTCTAGCTTTAGCAATGTGCAATCTTCTAACGCGACAGCTCCATCCCAATGGGGGGCGTCATCAAACAAAGCCACTTCCCCAAAGTATTCTCCGACTGAAAGCTGCTTTAAATCGCGGGATTGGTCATCAATGTTCTTCACAATCTGAACCTTACCCTCAGCAATGATGTAGAAGTGAGTACACCAGCTCCCTTCTGAAAAGATGGTTTCCCCGGCCAGTTTTTGCTCTTGTTCTAGGGTTTGGTCAATCAGCAGTAGCTCATCCAGCGATAGGTTCTTAAACAGAGCAACTTCCTTGAGCAGCAGCAGGCGTTTCATAAATTGATGAGTGGGTAAAGGATCTGGATCAACCGACAGAAAAATCTGTTCTGCCACGGTTTTGACCAGGGGGTCTGGATCATTGACTAAAGCAGAGGGTACCCCCGCTAGGGCAATTAAAGCCCCGATCCGAATCCATCGATCCTGAGTTTCCAAGGCCTCTAACAGTAATTTATACCCTTTATCGCGCATCCATTGGGGTTCAACACAGCTCCGTCCACTCGTTGCCTCTTTTTTGACAAACTGTTCCAGCACGGGCAGAAGCGGTAAGACAAAGCGACGATTTTTCAAGGAAGCCAAGGCTTCGACCGCGCTGGCCAAATCCTTTTGCTCATTGGTGCTCAAAATCCGATTAATGGCGTTGACGGTTCGGTCATGCCCCAAACAGGCCAAAATGTAGAGCACTTTTTGCAAGAGGCGATTGTGAAAGTCTTCAATGGCTAAGGCTAAGGGTTGCCAATTGGGGACTGTGCTGGGGATTTGCTGCTGCCATTTGCGAGTATGGACGAGCTGCTGAAACTCAGGCGCTAGGTGTTCGTACAAGATCTTCCCGGCCTGTCGATTGCGTACCTGTCCGATGGCTGCGATCGCAGTATTCACAACTTCCGCATCATCCGCAGATAAACTCTCTTGGGCCATCAGCAATCCAGACTTGCCATAGGCGGGTAAAATCTGAGCCGCCTGCTGTCGAACCCGAGGATCAGGATCTTCAAATCCTACGGCAATATGGGTGACATAATCAGGGACATGGACCACTCCCAATAACTGAAAGGCTGCAGCTCGCACTAACGGAGCAGGATGGTCGAGGGCCGTAATGGCAATATCTGCGAGATCTCGGTCCCCCGCTTGGCCCAGAGTAGCTAGGATAGCCAAGCTCTCTTGCTGGATGCCAGGGTCGTCCTGGATCAGCAATTTCGTGAGCAACGGCATCAGGCTGCGATCTTGGCTACAGGCGACCACCCGCACAACGGCTTGACCCGCAGCTTCAGACAAACCTGAGTACCAGATTTGATCGCAGGTGGATTGCAGGGTCTCGTCCGTTTGGCCGACTTGATCGACGGCGACAGCGGCTAAGGACCGAATGGTTGGATCGGCTTCTTTTAGAAGGGTCTGTAGCTGTTCTGCTGTAAAGGGATAACGATTCGCAATCAGTATCTCCAAGGCAATGGAGCGGAGCGGCCCAGAGGCAGTCTGAAGACAATCTTCGAAAATCGCGACGGTTTCTGGATCTGGATTCGTGCTGAATAGACGAACGATAGCCGTTTGTAACTCAGGATCGTCCTGTCCTAGCAATGGCTGGACATCCAAATAAAACTGGCTGGGTTGCCCTAGTTGGGTTGCAAATTCCAGGCCCTTAATTTGAGTGTAGCGATCGCTATCTTTGAGTAAGTCGCGAATCACCGCATTGGACTCTGCCGGAAATTGCGCCTGCACATCCCCCAGCTCATCCAAGTTAATGGCATCCGAACGAATCATTTCTTCTAGACCCTGGGCATAGTATTTACCCATGGGTAGGCGCAGACCAAATAACACGCAAGTCAGGCCAATGGCGATCCAGGAAATTTGGGCCAAGCTGAGGGTGTGATGGCAAATCCACAGGAGTCCCCCCGCTGAGGTTAAGCCCACCGCATAGAAAAAGCCATCGCTCAAGGTGCGAATTCGACCGAGAAACTCTCGGGGAACGGCATTGTAGTTGAGCTGATGAACCGGGATGTTGATGCTTTTGTAGAGACCATCTCCATTGATATGGAGGGCGACGGCCGCGGGTAGGCTGGTTTGTAGGACGATGCCAAACAGACCAAACAGGGTGGTTAAGGGATAGACCACATTCATGCGGGCCACCCCGACCCAGTGCAACAGGGGACGGGTAAAGCAATAGAGTACTAGCACCTGAATAACGCTGACGCTTACCCGCATTAAGCCTAAGAAACCTGTAAGGGCATCTTCGGTAAAGTTATCGGCATAGATGCTAAACCATAAAAATTCGGCAGATAGGTAGATAATCACCAACAAAAAACTGCTGGCGGCTAGAAATAGCATCAGCGGGTAGCGTTTCACCAAGTCGGGAAAGGTCTTCAAGGCCTCGATCATGCCCACATTATCTTTTTTGCCGACGGTTTCAATTTGGCGCTGGGTGTTTTCCAGGAAGAACAATTGTGCGATCGCAATTCCAAATACAACCGGCAACCCCAGCAATAGCTCTCGGGTAGAAAAGAAATGGGACAATAACGCCGTCAATCCGCCTCCGACTAGGGTGCCAGCGGCCTGGGCCATGCCAATAAACGGGGCATACCGCTTATAGTCCAGGGCCGAAAAATAATCTGTCAGTAAGCTGGCATAGAGAATATTGTTATGAAAGTCCCACTGAAAAAAGACCAAAATCAGAACAATATAGTAGGTGACGAGCCCGGTCTCAGCGAGCAGGAACCGCATGCCGACAGCCATCACTGCAGCCAGCATCAGCATGTAACGAAAGAGTTGAGGCCGACTATACCGATCTACAACTTGAGAAAACAGCGCATAGGCTGGGATTGAAAACAGGCCAATCAAGATAAAGGCTAAGGGCAAACCATCTGCGCCCGCATGGGTGAGAAACAGCGAATTCGCCACCGCCATCTCAATAACGCTATAGGTGAGCACCACCACGGCCAAAAGCAATAACTGAGCCAGTCGCCCCAATTTCCATGGGGACGAACCAGACGGAATCTCAGCTAAATTGACCATAAATACACTCTGCCCAATACCTTAATTTTGGCTTAATTCCTGTCTTAGGTGAATAATTCTGATGTTGATCCCTGATGATCCCGAGCATGAACATTTCTGAGCCTAAAACATACCTGGATTGATCCAGATAATCTCAATGAATCGCAATAAGTTATCTCTCTTCTTGCTCAGTATTTGGATGTATCCCGTTCCTCGATCACTACAATTGGGGTAGAGCGATGGATCTCTGTCTTTGGTAGGGCGGGGATAAAAGACCATGCATTAGAGGGAATCCAGTATGGAGTGGTATCAACTGCATCCAGAGGACGTCCTGCATCATCTGGACACCTCTCTTGATCAGGGGCTCTCCCAAACTGAGGTAACGAATCGGCAACAGACCCATGGTCTGAATGAACTCATCGAACAAGACCGCGAAAGTCCTTGGCAGATGCTGTGGAAACAGCTAACGGCCACGATGGTTTTGATTCTGATTGTGGCTGCAGTTCTGTCTGGTTTGCTAGGGGATATTAAAGATGCCCTAGCGATTTTTGCCATTGTTATTTTCAATGCTGGATTGGGCTTCTTTCAAGATTATCAAGCGGAACAAGCCATTGCTGCGTTGAAAAAGCTGGCTGTTCCCTCTGTTCGGGTGCGACGCCAGAATTCCTGGCAAGAGGTTGGGGCTCAATCCCTGGTCCCAGGGGATATCATCGCCATTGAAGCTGGCAATCTAGTGCCTGCCGATTGCCGAGTGGTTGATAGTGCCTCCTTACGGATACAGGAAGCCTCCCTAACAGGAGAATCTGAACCCGTTGATAAGATCCGCGATGCCTTAGGAAATCAGTGCCCCTTAGCCGAACGTCACAATATGGTCTATATGGGGACTGCCGTTACCTATGGGCGAGGTCAAGCGGTTGTCATTGACACTGGGATGAAAACAGAGCTAGGTCAGATTGCCGCAGCGATCCAAACGGCAAAGCCCAGTCCGACGCTATTGCAACAGCGGCTGGATCAGTTTGGACAACAACTTGCGATCGCAATCACAATCCTAATCCTAATCATTTTTCTCATAGGACTACTCCAAGGCGAAAACTTGCGGTTTATGTTTTTGACAGCGGTGAGTTTAGGCGTAGCAGCGGTCCCAGAGGGGTTACCTGCCATTGTCACCATTGCCCTAGCGTTGGGCGCTCAACGGATGTTGAAACATCAGGCTCTGATTCGGAAGTTGCCTGCTGTGGAGACCCTGGGGTCCGTGACGGTCATTTGTTCGGACAAAACCGGGACCCTGACTGAAAACCGCATGACCGTCACAGATTTGGTCTTTGCAGATACAGAAATCACCCTCCCGACTGCCGCCATACCCTTAACCCCCGAACACCCCCCCCATCCATGTGTGCAGCACCTCCAACCCCATCAACAATCGGCCCTTGATGTTATGTTGACCGGGCTGGCCCTCTGTAATGATGCCTGTCTAGAACTAGACCCTGAGCACCCTGACCACTACCGTCTTCTCGGGGATCCGACTGAAACAGCGTTGCTAACCGTCTCAGCCCAGTTGGGCCCCTGGCCACCTCAATTCCGTCAAGATCTGCCTCGACATCAAGAACTCCCCTTTGATGCCAATCGCAAATTGATGAGCACCGTGCATCCGTTTAAGGCGATGCCCTGTCTAGAAGCCTTGGCTCAACAGGCTCCCGCGCCCCTCAGCTCCTTAAATCTGATGTTTACCAAGGGGGCCCTCGACCGTCTATTGGATTTATCCAGTCATATTTGGAGTGCTGATCGAATTGAACCGCTTTCCGAGACGAAACGCCACGAAATCTTTCAAATCCATGACCGCTTAGCCGCTGAAGGAAAACGTATCTTGGGGATTGCCCTGCGCTGGCTTCCCCAAAGTTCTAATGGGCTGTCTCCACAAAATCTAGAACAGGACTTAGTTTTAATGGGACTGGTGGCCATGATTGATCCGCCCCGCCCCGAAGCCAAAGACGCCGTGTTCTTATGCCAAACCGCAGGGATTCGCCCGGTGATGATTACGGGGGATCATCCGATTACCGCCAACGCTATTGCCCAGCAGCTAAAAATTTCCAGCCGCCCACCCCTGACTGGTCAAGACTTAACTCAGTTGAATGAAGCTCAGCTCTCTGAGTCTGTGCAGCAGGTTTCGATTTATGCTCGGGTCTCTCCTCAACATAAGCTGGCGATTGTACGTACGTTGCAGCAGCAAGGTCAGATTGTAGCCATGACGGGCGATGGGATCAATGATGCCCCTGCCCTGAAACAAGCCGATATTGGGGTCGCCATGGGTATCACCGGCACCGATGTCGCCAAACAGGCCGCAGATATGATTCTGCTAAATGACGATTTTTCGACTATCGTGGCGGCTGTGCGGGAAGGACGAGTCATTTATGACAATATTCGCAAGTTTATTAAGTACACCCTTAGCGGCAATTGTGGTGAACTGTGGGTGATCCTGATGGCTCCCTTGGTGGGGATGCCCATTCCACTTCTACCCCTGCAAATTTTATGGATCAATCTATTGGCCGATGGGCTACTGGCGATTGGGTTGAGTGTGGAACCCGCAGAGCGCAACATTATGCGTCGTTCTCCCTACTCTCCGACCGAGAATTTATTTAGCCGGGGCGTCGGTCGGGATATTGCTTGGATCGGATTATGGTTAGGCTGTCTGTTTTTGGGGGTGGGCTATTGGGGTTGGCAGTTAGATTTGGCCCAATGGCAAACCTTTATCTTTACGACCCTAGCGTTTTCTCGAATTTTTCTAGTTCAGGCCATTCGAGGTGAGCAAGAGTCTTTTTTCAAAATGGGAGTTTTGAGCAACAAGCCGTTACTTGGATCGGTGATCCTAACCACAGGACTCCAATTATTGGTCCTCTACAACCCAATGTTCCAAAAGATCTTCGAGACTCAGCCCCTTTCTGTTGTTGAGCTGCTACTCTGTCTTGGGGTTGCCAGCCTGGGCTTTTTGGCAGTAGAGCTACAAAAATGGGGGCTGCGCCAAAAAAAGCGCTAAATTCCCCTACTCAATCCGATGAATCTTGATAAAGTTGGTCCCCCTCGCCCGTTGGGTAGGAATGCCACCGATAATCAAAATTTTGTCTCCAGACTCCACAATCTGTTTAGCCAGTAAGTAGGATTGGGCTTGAGATACTAACTCTTCAAAGGATTCCACCTGGTGGTCAATCAAAATGGGCTTGACGCCCCAAACTAAATTAAGGCGATGGTAAACCTTTTCACAGGGGGTAATGGCAATAACCGGGGTTCGGGGGCGTTCGCCTGCTGCCATCATTGCGGTGTAGCCCGATGAGGTAAACGCGGCAATACATTTTAAGGTCAGGACATCCTGGATGGCGCTCAGGGCCTCACTGAGGGCATGGGTCTCATCAAAACAGGCCGGGGGATTATTGACGAAGTTTAAATCTGGCTCCACATCCGTGGCGATCCGGGCCAGCATCTCCACAGCTTTAACAGGATATTGGCCTACAGCCGATTCCCCCGATAGCATCACGGCATCAGTACCGTCAATAATGGCGTTGGCAACGTCACTGGCCTCGGCTCGCGTCGGTCGAGGGTTGCGAATCATGCTGTCCAGCATTTGTGTGGCGGTCACCACCGGAAGTTTACGCTTATTACAGGCCCGAATGATTTGCTTCTGCAGCTTAGGGACTTTTTCGGCACTCATTTCAACGCCCAAATCGCCTCGGGCCACCATCACCGCATCACAGGCATCCAATATGGCTTCCAGATTTGCGATCGCATGGGGTTTCTCAATCTTGGCCATCACCGGTACATCTGCCGCCCCATGCTGCGCTAGCACCTCTTTGAGGAGATGAATATCGGCGGCCCGACGGACAAAGCTAAGGGAGACCCAGTCCACCCCTTGGGATAGACCAAACTCTAAATCTTGACGATCCTTACCCGTGAGAGACGGGAGCTGTAAATCTAAGCTAGGGAGATTGACGCCCTTACGACTGCCTAAAATGCCGCCTTGAATAATTTGACAGTGGATTTGATCCCCTTCAACCTGTTCCACCTGTAATTCCAGCAAACCATCATCCATCAAAATCGGCGTTCCGGATTGAGCTTCTTTCGCCAAGTAGGGATAGTCAATGGCAACGGTGTGGGGCTGATTATGAAAGTGCTCTTCCGCTACTAACGTCAATCGCTCCCCTGCAACTAAGTTCATGGCCCCATCGGTGATCTGGCCTACTCGAATCTTGGGGCCTTGCAAATCTTGCAGCAAAGTAATGGGCGTATCTAGCTCTGCAGACACAGACCGCAGCAGCTTTACCATTTGGGCATGCTGTTCGTAGGTGCCGTGGGAAAAATTCAAACGGGCCACATCCATTCCGGCCCTCACCATTTGGCGAATAATTTCTGGAGAACGACTGGCCGGACCAATGGTAGCGACGATTTTTGTCCGGTGCGTAAGGGATGCAATCACGGTCGGTATTCTTTGGAAGTAAAGGCAGTCTCTCAACCATATCTTGAATAGATAACTGATCTAAAAAATTGCTTAGGAAAATCCTGCCATTCATGAACCTCTCTTAACGTGGTAGTTGTTGAGCCATATTTGTCTCATCATCAAAACTGCACAACTTTGCAAAGGCTTTCTATCTCTACAGTCCCTTTAACGCCAAAAAGTCAGTATTTCCCAAATTGAATTTATCTTTGACCGCTGTGTTTCTGTTTATCTACAACTGAACAGAGATTGAGTTCTGGTTAGATGATTTGATGGTCAGATCTTATCGCTCTAGCAGCAGGAACATGATTGCATCCTGTCAGGGTGATAGGACTGGCTGAGAGACATCTGATTTTCGCTGCATGAATAGGGCCTAAAGCAAGTGCCTAGTACTCCTTCCTATGAGGTTCTCAATGACTATAAAAATAGGCATTAATGGGTTTGGCCGTATTGGTCGACTAGTATTCCGAGCTGGGATCAATAATCCCAATATTGAATTTGTCGGCATTAATGATTTAGTCCCTGCCGAGAACATCGCCTACCTACTGAAGTATGACTCAACCCATGGTCCCTTTCGCGGCACGGTTGCGGCCACGTCTGAGGGAATTATGGTCAATGACAAATTCATCCCCTGTACCGCGATTCGTAATCCAGAGGAACTGCCTTGGGGCCGGCTAGGGGCAGAGTATGTCGTGGAAGCGACAGGACTTTTCACCACCTTCGATACGGCCTCAAAACATCTCGCTGCTGGGGCCAAGCGGGTTACTATTTCAGCCCCTACGAAAGAAGAGGATCCTGAGAAGGTTCCGACGCTCCTTATGGGAGTTAACCATGATCTCTACAATCCCCAGCAACATACGGTTGTATCTAACGCCAGCTGTACCACCAATTGTCTGGCCCCCATTGCCAAAGTCATTCACGATAACTTTGGTTTTGCCGAAGGACTGATGACGACAGTTCATGCCATGACTGCCACCCAGCCAACAGTAGATGGCCCCAGCAAAAAAGATCTGCGAGGAGGCCGAAGTGCAGCCCAAAACATTATTCCGGCTTCCACCGGCGCAGCCAAAGCGGTTACCCTAGTTCTGCCTGAACTCAAAGGAAAGTTGACGGGGATGGCCCTGCGGGTCCCGACCCCTGATGTCTCTGTTGTTGATCTCACCTTCCGCACAGAGCGTTCCACCACCTATGCCGATATTTGTGCAGCCATGCGAACCGCTGCCTATGGGGAACTCAAAGGGATTTTAGGATATACCGAAGATGCCGTTGTCTCTACGGACTTCACCAGTGATCCCCATTCCAGCATTTTTGATGCTGGAGCGGGTATGGAACTGAACTCTAATTTCTTTAAGGTTGTGGCTTGGTATGACAACGAATGGGGTTACTCCAATCGCATGATTGATTTAATCCAGTCCATGGCCGCCAAGGAATCGGAAAGGATGGCTTTTGCCTAGTTCGCGCTCTCATTGCTTTATGCCACACTCCCTTAACTAATGGTTGGGGGAGTGTTTTTTTTGGGAACGAGTAATGCATCAGCCCGCTGGCGGCGCCGCTTTTGCCATAGTTTGGCCAAGGCCCGAATACTTCGCATAAACCGATCTTTCTCAGGTGCAGATAATTGAGTCTGTTGCCAAGCAGGTCTGGCCATCAGCACTTGGAGCCAGCGCTGTAGCTTTGGCTGTTGATCCAAGGTAAATCCTAAGTCACCGAGTACCGGGACTAACGAGCCTGTCACAATATCCGCCAAACTTAAACCATCGCCACCAAAATAGGGGGCTTCTAGAAGCCCTTCAAACATATTCAGCACCGTCACTGCCCGATGTTTGGCATAGGTTTGTTGGTCTGGCTTTTTCATCAAGCACTCTCCAATCGCTGGGACCAATTCATTTACAGCAATCATTTGCACCTGTCGTACTTTGGCCACTGCCTGGGCAGAGGGGGGCAGCAACTTGGGCTGGGGATATTGCAGGTCCAAGTAATCCAAAATGGCTTGGGACTCTGTAATCGTCAAACCATTGTCCACTAGTACCGGAATCCGACAAAAGGGATTGAGGGCTCTGAATTCTGGAGTGAATTGATCTCCCCCCATGTTGACGTATATCGGCTCAAACTTTAGGTCCTTCTCAAGGAGCGTGATCCAGACAGGACGGCTAAAGAGGGATGGCTTGGCATAATAGAAAGAAATCATTGGCATTTTAGAACGAACGATCGTACTAAATATAAAGCAATCGATATCATACCTTCAACCCCCAACGCCAGAACTCTTTCATAGTCTGAATTCAGCTGTTTTAGGATTGACTTGATAATGTCATCTGAACGACTTTGTGACTAGGGATAACCTGGCCTAAGCAGGACCTCAGCCTTTCTCCAGATAGACTATTGCGTCCACTCAGGGCTTAACTGACGGAAGTTGAGTTGAGAAACACCCGGATGACACCGAACACAGGTATCAGGGGTGACCGGTTCAGCAAAATCAACGCCGGGATGCAGGATCTTAAAAAACGTTGAACGTCTAACGTGGTAGGGAATGGGGCGAAGACCATCTTCTTTCATCGGTCGAGAGAAGAATCTTAGGTATTCCCAAGTCTGAGTAAGTTCTGGATTTCTGAACGGGGGTAACACTACGCCGTAATGGTTGGTGTCCGGTAAGAGGGTCTGCCAAGTTTGGCTCGGTAATACTTGTGGGGGTAAAGCGACATGGCACGTTCCACACCGTTGCTGATAGAGCTTTTCACCCTGCTTGAGCTGAGGAGGGACTAGATCAACGCCACCGACAGCCTCAGTGGTTGGCAGGGATTCTGAGGTTTGGGCTAAGGGGGATGTTTCAATGGCCACAGAGGTTTGGATGTGGGCTAATCCCCAGCCCAGCACACAACTCCATAGGCTTAATAAAAAGATGAGGCCCCAGATTGAACGCCGTCGTTTTCTTCTCAGTTTGATCATTTTGGACATTGCCTCTCACCACCTAATTAAAGAGTCAGACGTTTGGGTCAATGTTCCAATACCTGACATTGTTCAGGGCACAGCTAAACCACAACGTTGGTTCCAGAGCCTCTCACTAAAATGATGGTCGCCTCTGTTCCTTGAGCAATGGCTAGGGGGATGTTTCCTTTGAGTGCTTGGTGGACTAACCCAGTTGGGCTGGCTCCAATAACGATGATGTCTGTCTTTTGGAGCCTTGCCAGTTCCACAATAGCGTCTGCCACATTTTGAGCACAAATTTGTGTCCGTTTGACTGCACTATCCGGGCAGGCCTGTTTGAGGAACTGGGAGTAGTGTTCGAGAATACTCTGGTCGGGCAGATCACTACTGGGGGGATAAACTTGAAACAATTTCAGCTTGGGTGACTTACTGATGGGAACGAGGGCTGGCAAAAGTTGAATCGCTTGTTGCACGTTTGGCCCTCCAGACACTGGGATAAGCCAACGTTGGTTTTTACCAGTATTGAAGTGGGTGGCAGGTCTAATGACTAAAACTTGGCTTTTGGCCTGCTGGAGGATGGTTCGAACCGTGGGATTACCAATCTGTCCACCGGAGAAAAATTGTCCTTGCCACCCCATAAGCAGGAGGTTGATATGCTCCGTCTGTTCGACTTCCAAAATGGCTTGGGCCACATCCTGAGCCGCAATGATTTGGGTATGAACAGACACTTGGTGGCGTTGGCCATACCGAATTGCTTTTTGCAGAAGTCGCCGACCTTTGACGGTTTGGACGGGGGTCTCAGCTGGTAAACGATTACGCGGTAGACGGATAATGTGCAGGCACTCTAGCTCATAGTTCAGGGCTTGAGCCATGGCTACAGCAACCTTTAGGAGGGGTTCAGCTGTGTCAGGATTCGCGAGGGGTAAGAGGATTCGCCCTTCGCCAGTGGCAGGCCCTCGGGTTAGGTAGACGCCGTAGGATGGCGCAAAAGCCTGATTATCCTGTTGCTTCTGGCCGGAAATGTGATCAAATTCAGCATGAATAATATCGGCACGGGTAATGATACCGATGAGTTTACGTCCATCTAATACGGGTAGACGACTGATATGGGAGCGATTGAGAATATACAGGACATCAGACAAAGATGCCGAGGGACCAACGGTTAAAGGCTGGGGCGTCATGATATCCCGGATTAAGGTATCGCCGGGTTTCTGTTGTTGCGTAACTCGATTAAGATCTGTACGACTCAAGATCCCCACTAATCGTCGGTCTTCGAGCACTGGAAAACCCCGATGGTGGGAACGGGAAAAAATCTTTCGGGCTGCATCTAAAGACAGATCGCTAGGTAACGTTTCCACTTGCCGCTGCATAATGTCTTCTGCCGTTAGGGCATCTAACATCCGTTGCGCAGAGGGGGATGCATTTTGGAGTTGAATGCCTTGTTGCTGTAGCAACAAATCATAGATAGAACTTTGATTGATTTGCTCAGCGGTTAGATAGGCGACTACAGAGCTGATCATCAGAGGGAGAACGAGATTGAAATCCTGGGTGATTTCAAAGATAATCACGATCCCAGTTACAGGGACACGACTAACGGCCCCAAAAAACGCCCCCATGCCCACAAACGCATAAGTCGTGGGTAAACCAGCACCGAGTAGTTGAGCCTGACCTAGCCCTACTAAATTCCCTAAGGCGGCCCCCATGACTAGGCTGGGGGCAAATAATCCGCCTGGAGCCCCTGAACCATAGGCAATCAGGGTTAGTCCAAACTGGACAACGAAGGCTGTTAGGGCCAACTGCCAACCCAGATCTCCTAAACCCAATAGTCCTCTGAGCCCCGTATTGTCCTGGAAAATGCTGGGCAGTTGGCCAATAATGCTGCCACAAATACCGCCTGCTAAGCTGATGCGCCAGGGTAATCCAAGGAACTTGAGTCGGCGGTTTAGATCAACGCTGAGGAGCAGACCTCGATTGAATATAGCGCCAAATCCTCCAGCCAAAATCCCCAGCAAAATAAAGAAGGGAATTTCCGGAACGGAGAAGCTGGTGGCGGTGGTGACCTGCTCAAAGCTGATAGATAAGTTTTGCCCCCCTAAAACATGGGCAACAACTGCACCGATAAAGGAGGACAGAATGGCGGTCCCCAGGGTTAATCCAGATAAGTCATGCAGCAGCTCCTCGACAATAAAAAGCACTCCAGCAATGGGAGCCGCAAACCCTGCTGCGAGTCCAGCTCCTGCCCCTGCCGCAATCATTTGTTGTCGGTGGTTGGGAGCTGTAGGGAACCAGTAGCTTAGCTGAGCGGCCAGGGCAGCGCCTAGTTGTACCGTAGGCCCTTGCCGCCCTAGAGGTAATCCAGTTCCCAGGGCAGTGATGCCGCTGAACAATTTGACCAGCGCGACTTGCCAATTCAGCGCAATCGGAAACTGTGCCAGTGCAGCCTTCACTTGAGGGATGCCGCTCCCCTTCGCATCCGGAGCGATGGTTTCTATCAGCAACCCTGCAATTAAACCGCCGATAACCCCTATTAACGGCAGTATCAGAGGAGAATGAAATTGGTTGGCCAAAGATATCCGTAGCCCCCCTAACCACCCAATCCCATCCTGCAAGGCGACGGCTGCTAAACCAGAAATAAGACCAATCAGACAGGCTTCAATAATGGCAAAGCGACTGGACTGAGTGAGGTGGCGCAGGGGTTGAAAGGCCGAGATTAGCTTCATAGAGAGAGGTCCAGAAGCCTTTGTTTTGTTTGATCAGGGTCAGATCCTGGGCTGGAATAAATACACCAGCGTTGTAATTTGAGGTTGAAAAATATTTGGGGGGGAGAGGATGCGATCGCATCTTCCGTATCATCACTACGTCTGACCAAGAACCACATCGTATGGGTATAAAAAAGTGTGATGGGAGGGGGAATACTGAAAGGCGAAAGAACAGCCCACATAAAGCTTTGTGGAGACACCTCACAGCAATCACCATCATCTTACCTTGGTGCTTAGCTCTGATCGGCATCCCGCCGCTGTAGAGGATTGAAAAACTCACTTAGACCTTCACTGGCGAGGGATAATCCCACCGATAATGAGGCCATGGCTAAGCCAGGAAATAGGGTGGTCCACCACACTTCTCCGGTGAATCCTTCTAGGGCAACTTTTAAGTCATATCCCCATTCTGGAATTTCAGCCGGTAACCCTAGCCCCAAGAAACCTAGAGCCCCCAGGGTTAAAACAGAGTCTGCTGCATTTAAAGAGAACAAAACAGGCACACTCTGAATCACGTTACCAAATAGATATCGCGTAATAATTCGCCAAGGAGAAGCCCCTAAAGCTCTAGCGGCTTCCATAAACAGCTCTGTCTTAATGCTGACGGTATGGTTCCGAACCACACGATAGTACTTAGGGATATAGGCGACACCTAACGCAGCCGCAGCACTCGGAACTCCTCGGGCTGCCTCACCAATCGAAAAGGACAAGGTTACGGCAATCAGTAAACCTGGAATGGCATAAATCGAATCCATTAAAAAGAGTAAGATTCGATCCACCCAGCCCCCAAGGTACCCACTGATGAGTCCCAAAATAACGCCAAAAACAACACTAAATAAGGTTGCTGCCACCACAACTTGCAGGGCAGCCCGAGCCCCATAAACCGTTCGGGCAAAGACGTCATACCCGAGCTTGTCCGTACCAAACCAATGCTTACCAGAGGGCGCACTATGGGGAATATTTTCAAGAATGCTGGTGGAGGTTGGATCTTGAATCCAATTCCATTGCTCTAAAGAGGGAGCTATTAGAGCAATAATGACAAAAAACAGGGTAATCATAATGCCCGTAATCATTAACCAGACTGATAAGCTGGCATGGTGGGGAAACCGTAGAAAACGTGGCCAAACTTTAGTAGGAGTCATTGGCGAAAGAAAATACGAATAAAGAATTCACTACAATTGATACGGAATATGAGAGAAATGTTACAAAAGTTCTGATTTTTTAGCCGGTTTTAGGGTACACTCTAGACCACATTCCCCTGCAAATTTTTGGTGTGGTGTAGGCCATTGAATACTCTTAAAACCGTTTCTTCCCCCGTTAGCATAGTGGATCAGTCTGTTTCGACCAAAGCAAACTCGTCGATCCTTGAGGTATGGGGAGGGACACCACTCCAAGGGAAAGTCAACATCAGTGGAGCCAAGAACTCCGCCCTCGTGCTCATGGCTGGGGCACTTCTCTGTTCAGAACCCTGCCGTTTGCGGAATGTTCCATCCCTTGCAGATATCCAAGGAATGGCCAAAATTCTCAAAGCCTTAGGGGTCAAAATTAAGCAAGATAACGATGTTTTAGAGCTAGATCCGACCCACATCACCACAACGGATGCCCCCTATGAACTCGTCAGTAAGCTAAGAGCCAGTTTCTTTGCCATTGGTCCGTTACTAGCCCGTATGGGCGTTGCCAAAGTCCCCTTACCCGGCGGCTGCGCCATTGGTGCGAGACCCGTAGAAATTCACGTTCGAGGTCTAAAGCAACTTGGAGCCGAAGTTTACATTGAACATGGTGTCGTCCATGCCTATGCTTCTAAACTTAAAGGCGCCAAGATTTATCTGGATTACCCCAGTGTGGGGGCGACCGAAACCTTGATGATGGCTGCAACCCTGGCCGAGGGGGAAACCGTTTTGGATAATGCTGCCCAAGAGCCTGAAGTTGCAGACTTAGCGAACTTCTGTATATCCATGGGAGCCAAAATTACGGGAGCGGGCACCAAAACGATTACCATTTCTGGCGTTCCTAAACTGCACAGCACCGATTACAACATTGTGCCGGATCGGATTGAAGCAGGCACCTTTTTGATGGCGGGAGCGATTACCCACTCTGACATTCTCCTGTCGCCTGTCGTGCCTGATCACCTAACTGCAGTCATTGCTAAACTCAGGTCTATCGGATTTCAATTGACACCGGATGCCCAACAGGGATTGCGGATCCAGTCTAAAGGGGTTCATACAGGGACCGAAATTGAGACGCTTCCCTATCCGGGGTTCCCCACTGATATGCAATCCATTTTTATGGCTCTGCTGACCTTAAGTGAGGGAAACAGTGTTGTGACTGAAACAGTATTTGAAAACCGTTTGGGCCATGTCCCCGAACTGGTCAGAATGGGAGCTGATATTAGAGTTAAGGGCAATATTGCTGTTATTCATGGCGTGCCATTCTTGTCCGGAGCACCAGTTACAGGAACTGACTTAAGAGCAACGGCAGCACTCGTGGTTGCCGCCCTAGCCGCCAAAGGTAAAACTAGCATTGAAGGTCTGCAGCATCTCGATCGAGGTTATTCTGATTTTGAGCAGAAGTTACGTGGTTTAGGCGCTAGGATTGAGCGGGTTCCTGCCCCTAACGCCTAAATCGATTTCGACTTTAACCCGTCCCAGCATCAAGATGCTCATGATCTCGAGGCTGGGATTTTGGTTTCGGCTTGTGTTGAGCTTCAGGCTTGTTCAACCCCAATATCCTCGTACCAAAGTTGAGGAGTTCCTTTAATAAACGCCTGCATCATTTGGCGACACTGGGGAAGATCTAGGACTGTAACTTTGACCCCACGGGACTTTAGCAAGGCTTCTTCTCCCATAAAGGTGTGATTCTCGCCTATGACCACGCGAGGGATTTTATAGAGTAAAATAGCGCCTGTACACATGCTGCACGGTGACAGGGTGGTGTATAGCGTAACGTCTTGGTAAAACATGGCAGGTTGGCGACCCAAGGTTTCCAGAGCACTCATCTCTGCATGTAAAATCGCACTACCTTGTTGCACCCTCAGATTATGACCCCGACCCACGATAGTCCCATTCTTGACGACTACGGATCCTATGGGAATTCCGCCAGCCGCTAACCCCCGCTGAGCCTCTTGGATGGCTGCATCCATAAATAGGTCTAGAGTCATTGTCTTACTGTGTGCTAAATGAACCCAAGAGTGTGTGGGAATGCTTTGAGGGTAAATAGTTCACCCATCAGACAAGAGATGTTTATACGCTACTTTCGTTGAACCAAAAAATCACGTTGATACCACCCTACTAAAGTTCAGATGGCTATTTCTAGAATTCTAGATCTTCAAAGAAATTAGTGTTTGATACTAAAGCATCTGGTTCAACACCAGCCACATTACCAACAATTTGACAAACTTCCTGCCACACTAATGATGCATCACCTTTTTGAAACTCATGAGTGATTGAAGTTCGAAGACAGCATTCACTCGCCAGACTACCCACTGTTGCAAGATTCTCAGGAAAGGTATCGCCAAACCAATGAAGTTTGTTCGAGCGCTTGAGATGAGGGAGCTGACCGGCAAGGTTTTGTTTGACAGCTCCCCAGAAACTAAAACGTTTCGATGGTGGGAGTAACTGATTTAGCTCAGAAGCTGGGTGGATATCCGCACGATGAATCTTGTATTGCTTGACCAATATCTTCCGAATTGCATAAAACATTGACAAAGTTGGGCAATACTCACAATTGTCTCTTTTAATACGATTGATCAGAAGTTGGTAAAGTCCGCCAACCGTCGTGATCTTCTCTAACTCATGTTCAAGAAGATTCGTTCGAAAACGATCTTCAATTGCGATCACGAGTTCAACTACTTCAAGACCCATGTCTACTCAAAAGCTTTATGATTTCCGATGTAAGCACAAGTCTAACCTTTCAACTTTTTAGCCAACATTTGATTCGTGGCTTTAGGATCTGCCCGTCCACTAGTGCGTTTCATGACTTGTCCCATGAAAAAGCCTTGCAGTTTAGTTTTACCATTGCGGTATTGTTCCAGCTCTTGGGGATGGGCTGCTAATACTTCATCAATCAAAGATTCTAAGGTAGCGGCATCCGAGATCTGAGTGAGTCCTTTCTTTTTAACTAGTTTTTTAGGAGAACCGCCTTTTGTCAGCAGCTCAGGCAAAAGCTCTTTGGCAATTTTGCCACTGATGGTGTTGGCTTCGATAAGCTCAATGAGCTCAGCTAAGGCTTCAGGGGTTAAGGCAATGTCTGTAATGGATAAGCTCTCGTTGTTGAGGTAGCCAGTGATATCTCCCATTAGCCAGTTTGCTGCCTGTTTGGCCGAAGCGCCTGCTTTTAAGGTTGCCTCGAAATATTGAGTGATGGCGTGATCATCCGTGAGGATACGGGTGTCATAAGGGGACAACCCAATCTCTTCCTCATACCGATGACGCTTGGCGGCAGGCAGTTCAGGTAATTCAGATTGCCATTGCTTGAGCAGACTGGGGGCAACTTCAATGGGGGTTAGGTCTGGTTCTGGGAAATATCGATAGTCACTGGAGCCTTCTTTGCTGCGCATGCCAATGGTTCGTTGTGCGCCTTCTTCCCATAGCCGCGTTTCTTGAATAATGGGTTCACCGGTTTCAATGGCTTCAATTTGACGAGCAATTTCATAGTCGATGGCTCGATGAATGGCACTAAAGGAGTTCATATTCTTGATTTCTACTTTGGTGCCAAATTCTTTCTGTCCCCGAGGACGAACAGAAATATTGACGTCGCATCGCAGGGAACCTTCTTGCATATTGCCGTCACTCACCCCGAGATATCGAACAATTCGGCGAATCTCTTGGGCATATTCGGCGGCTTCTAACCCCGTGCGCATATCGGGTTCAGAGACAATCTCTATGAGAGGGATGCCAGTTCGGTTAAAGTCCACCAGAGAGTGGGTGGAGCCGGCTAGGCGATCGCTGCCGCCATGGACCAATTTGCCCGCATCTTCTTCCATATGTAGACGGGTAATGCCGATTTTTTTGCGGGTGGCTTCCCCTTGTTCATCAACAATTTCGACTTCTAACCAACCATGCTCGGCAATGGGTAAGTCAAATTGGGAGACTTGATAGTTTTTGGGCAGGTCGGGGTAAAAGTATTGCTTCCGGTCGAATTTGCTGTATTTAGCAATCTCACAATTAAGGGCGCGACCTGCCTTGACGGCATATTCTAAAACGGTTTCGTTGAGGACAGGTAAAACACCTGGCATACCCATGCAGATTGAGCAAACTTGGTGATTTGGATCTGCGCCAAAGGCAGTGGAGCAGTTACAAAAGATTTTGGTTTTTGTACTGAGCTGGCAATGGGTCTCTAAACCAATCACCGCTTCGTATTCAGTCTTTGCAGGAGCCTTTGTGACCATGTAGCGTTTGCCTTATTGCAATAACTCTTCCCTATTTTAGAAGGTTTGGGGAGGAGAACGAATGGCAGGTGTGATCGCAACCGCAATCTTGGTCAACTAAAGAAAAGGTTTGGGGCATTCTCGAACGAAAAATCATGGCCGAAAGCTTGGGGAATCCTATATTCCGGCCAAGCTTTCAGAGGAATGCCCTTGTCCTAGATCAGTTTGACGGCCTTGAGACCAAAATAAAGACCGAGAGCCATGCCTGTAAAAAGACTGATAAATAATACGTAGGCGACAAAACCCATGCTGATACCTCTAACTAGAACTTAAAAGTGAACGATTGTAATATCCCACTCTTGAGTAGCTTATCGGATGTCGATCCCACCTGTCCAAGTTTGATGCAGAGTTGGGGGTTGGATCTATCTGCCCAAAAGCAACGCCTGAATTGACTTATTTGTTTGCTTCAATAAACTCATTCAGATCTTCGATGGTACGGGTCAGTTCAGCTTCGGTTGTGAGCCGAATTCGATCATCTCTCACAGTAATTAGAACTTTTGCCGCAAAAGGACTTGGCCAAATATTAGGGTTGCAAAAGCATTCCAAGAAAACGTCCCCGGTATATTGATACTCCATGGAGGGCTGGGGTTGCACCTTTTCTCCAGGTGTTTTATTGGCAACGGCCTTCAGGCTGGTCATTAAGGTTGCAATAGAAGCTTTAAATTCTTGGGCTGCTTCGGCAGTAAAACTAAAAGTAACGGATCCTTCTATTAAATTTAATCGCAGTTGTGCGGATGACATAGGGAAAACGTTGACGAGTGGCTTTGCTTCTCAATAGTACCTGGGTATTGGTAGCAGAACTTATGAGAAATGTAGAGGAATCCATCTCTTGAGGTGGATAGCCTTGCTCCAAATAATTTCATCACGCTTCATAACAATTGACAAATTAAGGTGAGCTCGGGAACATCCTAGAAGTAAGACACATCATGCAAGAAGTACTGCAAATATGATGAAATGTGTCAAAAATAAACTAAATTGTTTAACTTAAATAGCGCTTTGTCGCAGGGAAGGCTTAAATAGATGAATTATCAACCTAAGATTACAAAGGTTCGATTATTCAGTTCCAAAGCAGGCCGATTCCTTGGTGTTGTTCTTCACTCTTTTCACTTACAGGAGAAGTTTTATGGTTCGTTCTATCCGAGCTTTATCCATCACCCTAACTGTTGCGAGTACAGTAGGGTGTTCTAGTCTTTTGCTTCCGAGTCAGGCAAAGGCTCACCACGAAAGCCCGACTCAAATTACATCTGCCAAATATACCTATAACCCCCAATTGGTGCGTTTATATACTTACGAGTGCACTAAAAAATTAAGAGAAGTGAAAGGGGATACTGCTGATAAAGCCTCCCAGATTTGCCAATGCTCGATTTCACAAATGCAACAGCAGCATTCACAAGTGCAGGCGATTCAAATCTTTACGAAAGCCCAAGCCAGTATTAAAAACGATCCAAAAGCGATGCCTCCAGAGCTATCGCCTTACTTCACACCTTGCATTTCCACTAGCGGCTGAAGATAGGATTTGGCCCTCGTAGCTCCACGTCCTATTGCGAGGGGGTTGAGTTGGCTAATAGCCCAACGAATACTCATGGATAAATGTTCAAGTCCTGATAAGACACGAGTCTCGCTCTAAGCCTACTATTGGACAAAGAATAGAGGTGTTGTAGAGGAAGACCTTGGCGATTGTCAGAGATTTGTCAGAGGAATATTACTCAGTCTCTTTACGAATGTTAGAAATAGGAAAGGCCTATTCCCTTCAGCGAACCCCTTGATTGATGTTAGAGCCACCATCACCTTCTTTGCTGGTTGTGATTGTCAATTATCGAACGCCCCAGCTAACGATCGATTGTTTGCAGTCTTTGCAAGCAGAGGTGAAACGCCATGGGAATACGCGGGTTGTCGTTGTTGATAATCAGTCTGGGGATGGATCCGTTACTGTATTGCAGGATGCGATCGCATCCCATCATTGGCAAGAGTGGGTGTCGCTCCAAGCCCTCGACACCAACGGGGGGTTTGCGGCGGGCAATAATGCCGTGATTGGTCCTGCACTCAAGTCGGCTCAACCCCCTGACTATATTTGGTTGTTAAACCCCGATACGGTGGTTCGCCCTGGAGCCCTCAAGACATTACTAGCATTTCTCAAACTACACCCTGATGTGGGCATCGCGGGCAGCCGCCTAGAGCATTTAGATGGTACCCCTCAATATTCAGCCTTTCGATTCCATACCATCTGGAGTGAGCTAGATCAGGGGTTACGGTTAGGACTGGTGTCTAAAGTTCTATCCAGGTGGATATTAGCCCCGCCGATTCCTGAGCAGGCGATCTCCACAGATTGGTTAGCCGGGGCCAGCATGATGATTCGACGCCAGGTCTTTGAGCAAATTGGGCTGCTGGATGACGAGTTCTTTATGTATTACGAGGAAGTTGATTTTTGCCTCAGGGCAAGACGAGCAGCTTGGACCTGTTGGTATGTCCCCGACAGTCGTGTGGTTCATCTGGTCGGGCAAAGTTCAGGGGTAACGGGAGCCCAAGCGACCCAACAGCGACGACCTCAATATTGGTTTGACTCTCGCCATCGATACTTCCACAAACACCACAGTCATTTGTATTCGGTTCTGACGGATTTAGCATGGTTGGGGGGATATTCCCTCTGGCAGCTTCGGCAGTTTGTCCAGCACAAACCTCAAGTCGATCCCCCCTACCTTCTACAAGACTTCTTCTGCAATAGTGCTTTGATTAAGGGGGGACAATGTCGCAGCGGGATTTAAGCCTCTGGCAACAAATTATTGAAGACTGGCGAGCCCATCAGTCGGACTGGACCAAACCGGGATTTCGCGCAGTTGCCGTGCATCGGTTTGGGGGGTGGCGGATGCAAATTCAGCCGAAGCTGATTCGGGCCCCTTTTAGTCTGATTTATCGGGGACATTACCGCTACATTCGCAATGTCTATGGAATTGATTTACCCTACACCGTCAAATTAGGGCGCCGGGTCGTCATTGAGCATCAAGGAGCCATCGTTATTCATGGGGATAGCGAGATTGGCGATGACTGTATTATTCGTCAGGGCGTTACCTTAGGGAATCGCTACCTAGAACACCCTTTTGATGCCCCTAAGCTGGGAGCACGAGTGAATGTTGGGGCAGGCGCTAAAATTCTGGGAGATGTGGTGCTGGGGAATGATGTCAATATCGGGGCGAATGCAGTTGTTTTGTCGAACGTTCCATCTGGAGAGACAGCAGTGGGCATCCCAGCTAAAATCTTGACCCCTCATCGTCTCCCTATCCCGAGTGGAGAGTAGGAACGCTAGCATTAGCATAATACTTATATGCCTCAGGACGTAGTTGAACCCGCACCCGCAGAACAAACCATTGGCTTAGTGGCCATTGGTCGTAACGAAGGGGCACGTCTGAAAGCCTGTTTGATATCTGCGATCGCACAGGTTCCTATCGCCCATATTGTTTATGTGGACTCCGGTTCTACAGATGACAGTGCCACCTGGGCAACGGATCTAGGAATCACAGTGTTAACCTTAGATTTATCCATTCCCTTTACGGCAGCTCGGGCACGCAATACTGGATATACATATCTTTGCACCGAATATCCCCAGCTGACGTTTATCCAGTTTATGGATGGGGACTGCCAGTTAGCCCCCGATTGGTGCACCACCGCCCTAGCTACAGTAGTAATGCATCCCGATGTGGCGGTCGTATGTGGTCGGCGACGAGAAAAATCTCCTGAACAGTCTGTCTATAATCTGCTCTGTGATATGGAATGGGACACGCCCATTGGCGAAGCACTAGCTTGTGGTGGAGACGCCCTGATGCGGATTTCAGCCCTTCAACAAGTGGACGGATATCGAGATTCTTTGATTGCTGGAGAGGAACCAGAACTCTGCCTGCGGCTGCGGCGCAACCATTGGCGTATTCTTCGCATTGATGCTGATATGACCTGGCATGATGCCCAAATCACCCAGTTTAATCAATGGTGGCAGCGTACCGTTCGGGCCGGACATGCCTATGCAGAAGGAGCATGGCTCCATGGGGCACCTCCTGAACGCCATTGGGTGCAAGAAAGTCTGCGGAGCTGGATCTGGGGATTTATCCTGCCCATTACTCTGTTGGCAACTTTGCCTGGGAGCCAAGGATGGAGTCTAGCAGGTGGGGTAGTTTATGTATTGCTAGCTGCAAAGATATGCTGGACACAGCACTCCAAGCATTCTTGGTCAGCATCTGCAACATATGCACTATTCTGTGTAATGGGTAAGATCCCAGAAGCCCAAGGGCAACTCCAGTTCCATTGGCACCGGATCGCAGGTCGAACACAGCAAATTGTGGAATATAAATAAGGCGCTTAATCCATCAGAGACTAGGCCCAATGGATTAATAGGCTAAGGTCTCTAGGGTCTGCTTGAGGTAGGACCGAACCAACACTTCTAGGGTCTTGCCTTGGGCATTTGCATCTAATCCGCGCTCAAGCACCCAGCGCTTAAAGCCGGAGCTACTGGAGATGACTTGCTTGAGATCAGGCCAGAATAGCTCTGAATCATCAGAGAGATAATGATTAGCTGTAGGAGACGAAAGAGGACTCATAACTGTCTTCCAAATAGGTGAGGAATAATCACTCAGCATATAACTCTTCTTTTAGAATAGCTGAGTTTATGGGCCCATGCACACCTTGCATCAAAAGAAAATGAAGAAGAAGTACTTTCAAAGATCC
This sequence comes from Acaryochloris marina MBIC11017, assembly GCF_000018105.1. Taxonomy (GTDB): domain Bacteria; phylum Cyanobacteriota; class Cyanobacteriia; order Thermosynechococcales; family Thermosynechococcaceae; genus Acaryochloris; species Acaryochloris marina. The sequence continues at coordinate 903,234 of NC_009925.1, read as the reverse complement.
ATCTGCTCCCTGGATCTAAGAGGGTGGGGCAACCCTTTAAGATTCGCTTAAACTTGTCTCCAGCATACTTAACTTAGATGCTTGAGAGTGTGACCGGGAATACAGAAAATGAAGGATTCAGGCTAGGTCGCTGCGGATAGGGTTCTCCGCTTCGTCACCATCTGATAGGCTTCAATTCGATCGCCTTCAGTCCAGCCACTGAAGTTATCGACGCCCACACCACATTCATAACCTGAGTTCACTTCACGGACATCATCTTTCATGCGCTTGAGGGAATCTAGGATACCTTCAAAGACCACGTCATTGCCTCGCTGGATGCGGATGCGACAATTCCGCACCAATTTCCCAGACTGAATGTAGCAACCTGCGATCGCACCTCGTCCCACAGGGAATACGGCCCGAACTTCGGCTTCGCCTAAGTCTTCCTCCACAAATTCAGGTTCGAGCAGACCTTCCATCGCCCCTTCAATATCTTCTAAGAGCTTATAGATAATGTCGTACTCACGAATATCCACCCCAGCCTGATCGGCGGCTTGGCGAGCCCCACTGGCTAAGCTGGTGTTGAAACCAATAATGACGGCACCACTGGCAGAGGCTAAATCCACATCTGTTTCGCTGATTTCGCCGGGAGCGGACAGTAATACACGAACTTGAACTTCATTCTGAGGCAGTTGAGCCAGAGACCCTAACAGAGCCTCCAGAGACCCCTGTACATCTGCTTTGATAATTAGGTTCAGCTCTTTTAGTTCTCCTTCACGGGCCTGTTCAGACAAGGCATTGAGGGAGACTCGCCGAGAAGCCATGGCCTGCTGTAGACGGGTATGGCGTTGCTGATCCGTGCGCTGACCCGCTTGAGAGCGGGCTTCTTTCTCATCTACGAAGACTTCAAATTCTTCACCCGCTGCGGGGACTTCACTCATCCCCAGCACCTCAACGGCAAAGGAGGGGCTAGCAGTCTCGACGCGAGCACCGCGATCGTCAACCATGGCTCGCACTTTACCGAAGACAGACCCGGCAACCAATACGTCACCGACTCGGAGGGTTCCGTTTTGGACTAGCAAGCTAGCCACTGGACCTTTGGCCTTATCTAAGTGAGCTTCAATGACCGTGCCCTTAGCTGGACGATCGGGATTAGCCTGTAAATCTTCCACTTCGGCGACTAGCAGCACCATTTCAAGCAGTGTATCGAGATTTTCTCCCTTCAGGGCACTAACGGGCACCATCACCGTTTCGCCACCCCAATCTTCAGGAACTAGATTATGCTCACTGAGTTCTTGGCGAACTCGGTCCAGCTGAGCCCCTTCTTTGTCGATCTTATTGATCGCAACAATAATCGGAACTTCTGCTGCCCGAGCATGGCTAATGGCTTCCAGGGTTTGGGGACGGACGCCATCATCGGCAGCAACCACCAGAATGGCAATATCCGTCACTCGGGTTCCCCGAGCCCGCATGGCGGTGAAGGCTTCATGACCCGGTGTATCTAGGAAGACCACCTGTTGTATCCCATCCTCATGGGGAAGGTCAACGTGGTAGGCCCCAATATGTTGGGTGATGCCACCGGCTTCTCCTTGGGCAACTTTCGTTTCGCGAATCGCATCCAAGAGGGTGGTTTTACCGTGATCCACGTGTCCCATAATGGTGACCACAGGTGGACGGGCTTGCAGTTTCTCTAGATCTTCAACATCCAGCATCTCTGAGACTTTACGGGCCTCAGATTCTTCTTCCTGGGTTTCGACTTCACAATCTAGTTCTTCCGCCACCATTGTGGCGGTCTCAATATCTAAAACCTGATTGATATTGGCAGCAATTCCCTTCATAAAGAGAATCTTGATCACCTCAGTTTCGGGAACAACGAGTTCCGCAGCCAAGGCTTGAACCGTTAACTCGGAGGTTAAGGTCAGGAGCGTTGGCCGTTCGACCTCGACTTCCTGCTGTTGACGATAGCGATTCCGTTGTCGTCGATTGCCACCTTTAGAAGGACCGGGGCTACGGTTGATAGGAACAGTCGTGGGTTTAGACTGCTTCATTGATTTGGGCTTAGGTGGACGAACCAAAGATTGACTCACATCAACAGCCGCTTGGCTATTCGCACCATCTGCACCAAAGAGATCGTCCTCGTCCTCCTCCATCTCTTTTTGGGTACGGCGCTTCTGCTTCAGACTCGCTTTCGAAGCCTTGGTAGGCCGATCTTCTAATTGGTCATCTGATTTATTGGACCGTTTATCTTTTTTCTGACGTGATGTGGGCGGCTTGAGAACGAGCAATTCAGTCGTGTCATTGTTATCTTTGGCTGCGTCCCCACCATCAGATTTGGCAGTGGATGCTTCCAGCTCTTTCTCTGCTTGCTGTTTAGCTTTGGTAATGGAAATGGGACGAATGAGCCGTGGACGAGGCGGTTCGGTGACCACTGGTTTGGCCGGTGGTTCCACAACTGGCGCAGCAGCGCTGGGTTTAGGACTAACTTTGGGCTCTTCTGGACGAGTGGGTTTGGGAGGTGTATTTAAAGTGGGCTTGCTCAGAAGCTGAGGCTTCACCATCTCGGGAACCTGAGTGGCAGGCTTGGTTAGCACCTTCTCTGCTTTAGGTGCAGGAGGAGACAAGGTCGGGCTCGCGGGTTTGGGCGCGGGGGCAACAGGGGGTGGCTTGATGGCAGGCTTTTCAACCGCAGCTGGTCTTTCCGGAGCGCGGGTGGGTTCTGGACGAACAGGCTTGGGGGCCTGTAAGGGCTCCGGTGCATCTGCTGTACTAACGGATGGAGGGGACGCTAGTGTTTCAGGGGGTTTAGAGGGTTGTTTGCGCAGCTCAAGAATTTGTTGTTTCTTGGGGCGATCTTGCTTGACCGGCTTGGAAATAGGGCGGGGCTTGCGCGCATTGCCGTCTTTAGCAGTGGGCTTGCGGTTGGGCTGATTTGGCTTTTGGCTAGATGGATGATTTTTGGCAGCGGATCGAATTTTTGCGGCTTCTTCCTCAGTAATCGTACTGCTGTGATTTTTAACAGCAATATTGAGCTGATCGCATACTGCCAAAATGTCTTTGTTCTCCAAATTTAACTCTCTTGATAGCTCGTAAATTCTAACTTTGTGATTATTACTCATCCACTGGCCCCTTTGGTCTCCTGTGATCTTACATAGTTCTACCCTTTACGTTTTTGGGATAAGGATATGTTTGGTGTTACTTTTTGGTTTTTTGAGTTCCCTTTACATCGCTAATTGCTCAGCTAATAGTGAGGACAAAAAACCTTCTCTAGCATTATCCATGCTGTTTGACAAACTTGCGAGTGAGAAGTAAAACTTTCACGGCTCGTTTGATGGAACTCTCTCTTCATCTAGCATCCACTTTATGGGAAGGATGATCAAGCGATATTGCTATTATCAACTATTTTTTGCTGGCATTGGTTGAAAGATGCCATGGCGCTGGCAAATGATGATTTGTCATGGCATCTTTCAGAAATTCTGCGCATCGAAGAGGGCAAGCTGTTGGCAGGATTTGTGACTTCAGTTTGCCAGTCTGGGCAAAAAGTTGATCTAACGTATCACTCTTCCACATCTTCAGAAGTGTCGGCTGCCTCCTCTACTTCTGGGACTTCTTCCTCATCTGCATGGGCTGTAAATTCTTCAGTTAAAGCTTCGCCACTTGATTCAGGGCTAGCGTCTGATGCTTCAGGTGTCTCAAGCTCAGGTTGTTCTATTTCGGCTGTTTCATCCTCATCGACTTTCTGTGCTTGAAGTTCGCTCAATTGCAGATCTTCAGCTTCTTGATCATAGTTGGCAATATCTTTGATATCGATTTTCCACCCGGTTAGACGGGCCGCTAATCGGACATTTTGGCCTTCTTTACCAATGGCTAAGCTGAGCTGATCTTCGGCAACGAGGACATGGGCTTGGCGTTCTTCCGTATCAATTAGACGAACTGCATCAACTCTAGCAGGGCTGAGGGCATTGGCAATATAGGTGGCTGGATCGGGTGACCAACGAATGACGTCAATCTTTTCACCTCTGAGTTCATTGACTACAGCCTGAATTCTGGATCCTCGGGCACCGATACAAGCCCCGACGGGATCGACATCTCGTTCAAGGGTATCCACTGCAATTTTGGTGCGGGGACCGACCTGGCGGGAGGGGGGATTAGCTTCACGGGCGACGGCGACAATCCGAACGACCTCATCTTCTATTTCGGGGACTTCGTTTGCAAATAAATACACGACTAAGCCCGCATCGGCTCTAGAGACCACCAGTTGAGGACCCCGATGGGGACCATCTGCCACTCGCTTGAGAAATACTTTAAAGGTGGCATTGGCCCGATAGTTGTCATTGGGAAGTTGTTCGCGCTTGGGCAATTCTGCTTCGACTTCTGGCTGGCCAAAGGCACTGGTGACAGCCATGATCACGGAACGCCGCTCAAACCTCAGAACACGGGCTTGTAATACGGTTTTTTCGAGGTCCTGAAACTCTTCTTGAATCAGCTTGCGCTGTTGATCCCTTAGTTTTTGGGAGAGGACCTGCTTGGTTTGGATGGCTGCCATTCGCCCAAATTCATTCTGTTCTGGCGTCACATCCAAGACAACCGTATCACCCAGTTGAGCTTCGGGGGCAACTTCCCGCACTTCGGTTAACGCAATTTGGTGGTCCGTACTTTCCACCTCGTCCACGATCATTTTGGTGGCTAGAACCAGAAAGCCTTCTTCTTCTACGTCCAGTTCGACATCGAAATTATAAAAATACTCTTCGTCAAATTGAGCCCCACTATCTAAAAGGAGGGTGCGTCGATAGCGTTCATAGCCTTTCAGCAGAGCTTCTTGGAGGGCAGCTTGCACCGCAGGTTTAGGCAGATTACGTTCACGGCTGATGACATTAATCATTTCCGCTAAACCCGGTAACTGGACCATGGACATAGGCTTACTCCTTGCTGAACTAGGGTGTGAGGGAGAGATTCGAGACAGGTAGATGTCTTGGGAGTTATTCAGGAGAGTCGTGGAGCTGCACCTGAAGAATTTCTTCTCGGGGAATCTTGATGGGGCGACCTTTTTGATTAAGCTGGACGAATTTCTCATCACGGCCGGTGAGGTTACCAATCCACTGATGATGGCCCCGATAAGGCTGATGGGTTTGGACCAGCACGGGGAAGCCTCTGAAGGAAACGAAGTCGCGATCGCAAGTCAGTAGCGTTGACAACCCAGGACTAGAGATCTCCAGCACATAGGCCTCTGGGAAAACATCATCTTCGTCCAAGACCGCTTCCAAGGCACGACTCATTTTCTCGCAATCTTCCAAACCCGTGTCTGCATCACAATTGCGAATGTCAACCCGTAAAACCGGTGGACTTTGGTTAGTCTGAAACACAGCACCGACCACTTCCAGATTAAATTGTGCTGCGACAGGGGCAGCCAGGTCGATCACTTTGGGGATCAATGGATGTGTCATGGAAATAACCCTGACAATAAAAAAAGTGGGTTAATACCCACCTTGGAAGCTCATGTTTTTGGCATGAGCCGCGGGCAGACGCCCACCAAGGTCCTAGTGTAGCGCAGCCCGGTGCAGTTTGGATTAATTGGCAAGGGATGAATAGACTGCTTAGGAGCGAGAAGAGCCTGGAATTACCTGTACAGAAGGTAACCGACCGGAATCACGGGTGACTTGGCGCAAATGTTCAACTTCCGCAGCGGCCCCTTCTCCCCCTTTAGACTCTAAACGCTGCAAAATCGTGAGTTTCGTTTCTTCCAAAAAGTCTGTGAGTAGGGACTGGATTTCATCCAGGGTTTCTTGGTTTTGCAGTTCACCCCGTAAGGCATCCGTGAAATGTTCTCCTAGCTGATCGAAGATATCCTTCCCCTTCTGATCATTTAAGACCTTCGTCAAGGTGGACTGGGAGGTTTGGGTGAGTTGTTTGGACACTTGCTGGGCAATTACATTGGGAAGCGTCATCATCCCTGGCAGTTGCTGAGCTTGGCGATAAAAAGGAATATCGCTTAAGGCTTCGACAATGGCATGGCGGATCACATTTTCTAAGTCGGGGGTGAGCTGGGGCAGCACTTTATAAATAGTGATCTTGACGGCTTGAAGAATCAGCTCTTCTATCTCATTAACCTCATTAATCTCGACCGTATCAGTCTCAGGATTCAGCAGCCATTGTTCAATCACCCCTTGCTCAATGGCATCCTGGGCAATGCCGACCGACTGAACCAGGACGATTTCTGTCATATCTCCAGCCAGACTTTCGGCTAAGAACCGATTGATTTGAGTCTGCATCCGACTGAGATTAATCCAGCCCACCTGATGAAGTCGCAATGTGATCGGCAGAATACGCAGAATTCGCCAAATGGGTATGAAAAAGAGGAGATCATACCAACGCCAAAAAATCGTATCTTTCCAGCTGGTCCCCTGGCGGCGACGACTCAGATAGAAGGTGCGGATCAAATAGTCCAAGCCAAACAGGAGGACAAACGGCAAATCAATAACGACAAAGAAGTCAACAAAATCGCCGCTTTCCCCAAAGGGACGGTAGTAGTTAGAAGCAATCAGGGGGCGAATATCTTTATTAAAGAATTCGAGTTCCCGTGTCCAAAGGTTCTTTTTGAGATAATCGACACTCCAAAACTCCCGAAAGGAGCCCTTCGCCGACTCATTATCCATTTGCTCCCGCATCCGGTTCTTGATTTTCTCTAGGGTGCCGGTTTTGTTGGCAAGCTCAAACGGATTTTCATCAACCAATTCTTCACTTTGCCCTCGCAACTGCTCCAGCAACTTTTGGAGTTCAGCCCCTTCCGTTCCCGACTTCGCTAGCTGCTGCTCAACTTGATCCACCGTTTTGAGATATTTCTGAGTATCTCGATTGGGCACGATCCCTTTGATGGGGTCATACAGTTCAGTGAGTTGAGGCAGTCGACTTAAATAAAAATCCCGAAACGGAATATAGGTGATATTGAAGAGCACTAAGCTTAAATTCGCTAAGGCAGCTAGGGCCATCAGCCGATCTAAACCCAATAGCCAAGGATTACGCCGAGTTCGTTGTCTCTTGTATTGCTTCGTATTGTTGCGACTAACGGGGGGCGAGGGCATACCAGAAGATAAAAAAGAACATCAGGATGATAGCGAACGTTATGCAGCCCCTAGGACTGCTTGAAGTCGGCTTCTAAACTCCCCTTTGGGATGCCCGCCTTTGACTTCGCCCAAAATTGAAAACTCAGTATCAGGAGAGTCACAAATGATATAGGTGGGCCAACCCATCTCAGATTTATCGGGGTATTGAGTCAGGAGGATTTTGCGATATTTGCGGTAAGTTGTGGTGTCCTGCATTTTGACATCAATAAATTCTAAGCCCAGCTCTTCTGTGACCTTCTGATCATAGAAGGACATTTTGTGGCAAATCCCACAGTCTTCAGAAGAGAACTTGATGACGGCTCTACCCATTTTTTACTTACCTTACATAGCCCAGTGTGCGTTATTGTCCATGCTATCAGTCCGAGTGAATCCCTCAAATCTATCGGTCGGTCCAGACCCGTCTTTGGCGATACTGGGGTACGGATGACTGAATCAACGAATTAGGATTTGGCAGAGTACATTAGAAGGTATGAGTGAGTCTTACAAAGTTATTAGTGATAATCGCCAAGCCCGATTTCAATACGAAATCCTAGAGGTGTTTGAGGCAGGTCTTGCCCTAACTGGCACGGAAGTTAAATCGATCCGAGCGGGGAAAGTGAACCTGCGGGATGGCTTTGCCCAAATCCGCAATGAGGAAGCGTTCCTACTGAATGTGCATGTCTCCCCCCATACCAACGCTGGCCAGTTTTTTAATCACGACCCTCGGCGGACCCGCAAACTCTTGATGCATCGCCAAGAGATTCGCAAGCTCATTGGTAAAACTGAACAAAAAGGACTGACCTTGGTGCCATTGAAGCTTTATCTGCAGCGGGGCTGGATTAAGGTAACGATTGGTCTAGCGCGGGGTAAGAAACTCCACGATAAGCGGGAGTCGATTAAGAAACGTCAGGATAAACGAGATATGGAGCGGGCATTAAAGCGGGGGGCTGAGTAGAGTTGAGCACAGAGGCGCTTACGCCCTAGCTTGCCAAGCGCCATGAAACCCAAAGGGGATAATCTCGGGCAGTCCTAAAACGGCAATAGGACCTGCATCTAGCTGATTCGCTGAAAAAATTTGCACGGTACTTTGATCCTGGTTGCCATCAAAGACCACGGTTAACAACCACCCTTGATCAAAAGTGTTGGGATCAGGAGCATAAATGGCTTCCATGGGGTAACAGCCAGAAGGAAAGGCCATACTCGTGACAGCTGAGGTTTTGCCATCAATGCGAGCGATGCAGTCAAACATTTCCTCAACCGGTCGTTGAGTATGGGAATGATGGTTCAGGTAAATGGCGGTGGTCTTTTGTCCGGTTTCCAGGGACGAAATGACAGGAAACTCACAACCAAAGTTAAACAACGGTTCATTGTGCAGGACTTGGCCGGATTGAGGATTAATCTGTAGTTGCCACAACTTCCCAGTCGCAGGGGCTTGCGGATAGCCAGTGACCACTTCTTTCAACCACTGATTGGTTTGGAAATCGTCATAGCGAACATAGTCCACAACAATATTCCCGGCAGCATCTTCATGGCCATTGCTAAAGTGCCATTGAAACCAAGGATCGGTATCTATGCGAGTGACCTCCTTAAAGGTGTCCCGATCAATGACGATGATTTGCGTTCCTTGATGGGGTTGCCACTGCAAGGCATCGCTTAAACTTTTGGTGCCCAACAGAATGGGGAGCATTTGTAATCTCAGGGGTGGCACGATGAAGATGAGATAGCGCCCCGCTAGGACAAAATCATGAACCATAGATAATCCCGGTAAGGGAATTGAAGCTTGCCGATAAATGTCGCCTGAGGCATGGCTGCAATAGATCTGAATATAGGTTTTGGGGCCAAAGATAACGCCAAAGTTATAAATGTTGCCTGTGTGTGGATCGCGTTTGGGATGGGCCGAATAGGTGAGCTTTGGAGTTAAACCTGAAAGGGGATCCAAGCCCTGGGTTTCTAGGGTAACGGGATCAAGGGCATGTGGGTTGCCCCCTTCCCAAAGGGCTAGCAATTTGTCAGGCAAGGCCAAAACTGAGGTATTAGCTACATTTTTTGGCGGAACCCCCCACCGTTTCCAAACTGGACCAGGGGCCATTTGTCCATAGCCAGAGTAGAGAAATTGATCTTTGGCTTCTTCTGCCTGAAGTTCTTGGGTTTGGACATAGCGGTAACAGGCTGTTGCTCCTCCATCGTCCACGTGAACGGCTAAAATACCGCCGTCTCCGTCAAACCAGTGATCTACAGTTTGTCCCTGGCGAGATAAACGCCCAGGGCCATTGCGATATAGGGTGCCCTGGAGACCTTCAGGGATTTGGCCGGACAACAGGGGCAGGGCGGTGGGGCCAAATTCCGTAGCGGGGGTTGCGATCGCACGGGCCCACAGTGGCTTTCCTTGCGCGAATTGGTCACGTTGGGTATCGCGGTCTTGAGTTTGCATGGACACCAAAATATGACTGAAACAATGGATAAACTTTAGCGCACCATACAAGACAGCCCTCTGAACTAGAGGGCTGTCTTGTTAAAAAACAGAGCGGTTAGACCTACCAGAGTGCTCGCACAGGGGGCGGAGATTCAGGCTCATCACGAGAGGGAGCCTTTATTTGCTGTTGGGGAGCTGGTCGCTCTGCCGGAGAAGGTGATTTCTCCGTAGGTGGAGGTGACTGTTCTCCAGAGGTACTGGGAACAGTCTCACCTGGACTGACCGGCTCCTTAGGAGCTGGAGTTTGAGGAAGACCAGATTCAGGAACCTCGCCTGGACTGGGAAGACTCTCTGGCACTTTCCCTGGTTGAGGAGAAGGTGACGGTAAGGGCACAGGGAAGGGGAATGGCTGGGATGTTGAGCCACTCGGTGGATCTGTACTTGGCTGAGGCACAGGGGTTACGTCTGGACTAGGAGCTGGACCAGGGGTAGGTTGAGGTATCGTTGGGCCTGGAATAGTCCCAGGCGGCGACCCAGGTGTGGGTTCTGGAGTTGGCCCTGGAGTCGGCTCTGGTGATGGGGCCGGGGTTGGAACTGGCTCCGGGGTTGGCTGAGGAGTTGGGGTTGGTTCCGGTGTTGGGCTAGGCTCTGGCGTTGGGATTGGCAGCGGAATTGGCGACGGGCCAGGTGTTGGTTCCGGAGTAGGTTCTGGTGTTGGAGTTGGGGTTGGACTAGGCTCAGGACTTGGCTCTGGCTCTGGAGTAGGTGTTGGGCCAGGGTCCGGCGTTGGGACTTGCTCAGGACCTGGCTCCGGCTCTGGAGTAGGGTCTGGGTCTGGCTCTGGTGTTGGAGTGGGCTCAGGCTCGGGGGGTGGAGCTGGACCTGGTTCTGGCGTCGGCTCTGGTTCCGGCTCGGGGGTTGGAGCTGGACTTGGCTCTGGTTCGGGATCCGGAGCTGGGTCTGGCTCTGGTGTTGGAGTGGGTTCAGGTTCTGGGCTTGGTTCCGGTGTGGGTTCGGGCTCGGGCTCAGGTATTGGTGTGGGTTCAGGAGCTGGCTCGGGTTCAGGAGCTGGTTCCGGCGTTGGCTCAGGCTCAGGGGTTGGAGCTGGACTTGGCTCTGGTTCAGGAGCTGGTTCCGGCTCTGGCTCAGGATCTGGACCTGGTTCTGGTTCAGGAGTAGGTTCGGGAGTTGGAGGCTGTTCAGGAGTGGGCTCATCTGAACCATTGTTATTGCCTGCGACGCTGGTAATCCTGCTGCTGGTGGAATCTGAATCAATCGTTTCTAGATAGCCTAAGCAACGGGTACTCGCATCACCACTCGTTGTATGTTCCCAGCAAGCGCTGTTATTGGAATCTTGCCCATTGGCAGTCAAACTAATGGACTGCCCATTATCAGCCCCGCCTAAGGTGGTTTGAGCAGAATCATCCCATAGCCCTAATGCTGCAGGGGGTGGAGTATTAATCGCTGTACTGCTGCTGGTATTTTTACCGTAGGCAATGTAATCAATAATCTGGTTTTGGCCATCGTACAGCCAGACATCATCCCCCGTGTTATTGAGTTTTGGACGTTGTCCTAACCAGGTTTGAAACGCTGCGCCTGGGGCTTGATGGGCTGGAATAGGATTGCCTTGGGCGTCTTTCTCACTACCAATCCAAATAACGGCATATTCACCTGGCTGGAGAATGGTGTTGGCAGGAAAAACGTAGGGGCTAGTATTGCCGGTAATGCTTCCGGTATTGCCATCTATATCGTCATCCAGAATATTGCCATCTATTAGTTGCAAACCGCCAAGATCCACGGCTTCATCTGATGGATTAAATAGCTCGATAAACTCATCGTTATTCTCGGCATTGGCTCTACCAATCGTTTGCTTGTAAAGCACCTCATTAATAACGATTTTTCCTGACAGGGGAGATAGCTGTGGTGGCTCCCCTGCTTCGGGTTCTGGCTCCGGAGCAGGTTCTGTCTCTGGTGTTGGTTCTGGTGTTTCTGCCTCGCCCTCTGGTTCAGGTGTTAGTTCAGATTCTGGAGTTGGAGCTGGAGCTGGTTCGGAATTAGGTTCTGGTGTTTCTGCTCCACCCTCTGGACCTGTTGCTGGGTCTGGCTCTGGGGTTGGTGCCGGAGTAGGTTCTGGTGTTGGAGTTGGGGTTGGACTAGGCTCAGGACTTGGCTCTGGCTTTGGAGTAGGTGTTGGGCCAGGGGCCGGCGTTGGGACTGGCTCAGGATCTGGCTCAGGATCTGGTGTTGGAGTGGGATCTGGCTCGGGGGTTGGAGCTGGACCTGGTTCTGGCGTTGGCTCAGGTGTTTCTGCTCCGCCCTCCGGTTCTGGTGTTTCCGGAGCAGGTTCTGTCTCTGGTGTTGGTTCTGGCTCGGGATTAGTTTTTGGTCCTGTTTCTGGTGTTCCTGGTCCACCTTCTGATTCTGGTGTTGGTTCAGGAGCGGGTGTAGGGGCAGGTTCAGTTTCTGGCTCTTCAAAGGAAAGACAACTAAATGACAAAGAGTTGAGGCGACCACTTTTACTACCTTTGGGTTTTAGTGCGCCGATTCGATAGCGGAAACCGCTGACATTTTCATAGGAAGCAGTGACTAAAGTTTGGGTCGCATCGGTGCTAATCCCCGGTTGTGTTTTGACCGTATTGGACTCAAAGCGGCCGGATGGTGGGGTAATGGTTGGCTTTAGCGTTGTGGGATTCTCGAGGGTATAGCTAGAGAATCCTTCTAGCTCGATATACTCCCTTAAGGTTCTACTGTCTCCATCAATATCTACACCAGAAGCATTGAAAGCTTTGATGGTAGTAGGTGTGTTGGACCCTGTTTCTACAAAATTGATAATCAGGTCTACACTGGAATCTCCTTTTTGTTTAGAAGCGTTGAGAGTAGGCTGCAGAGCATCTGCGGACCCTGTGCTGGCATTATCAATTGCCCCTAAGGTTGCACCATTATTGAATTTGTCCACCGTGATCAATGCATCAATACCAGGAGCAACTTGGGTAAACCGGTAGATGGAGCCGATGGATAAGTTAGGTTGATTGTTTTCCTTTTTGGGATTACGAAAAGACAGCTCTACGATTGAACTGCCATTGCACATCTTGGCGTCTGCAATTTGGAAGACGGACGGTTTTGCATTCTGGATTGGGGGGATAGGTGAATAGATGCTGGGGGTTGTTCGGTTCGCTCTATGGGGGGGAGAAGTAACCGCTAAAGCGGTATCTGCTAAGAAAGTACATGCCATAAGAAGTGCAGCGAAGGGAGCACGATTGGCGAGTAATACGATCCAGCGACCCATGATTTTTCTCCTCAGCCATCCATAAAGGGGAAACTCTAATACTTGTATCACTTTGCGATCGCAAAAAAATGCCAGTGCAATCCCCTTTTTAGGGAATTGTTTTGAATTTCATTCCTGGTAGGTATTTGCCCGATCTCATCCAGATCTTAATTTTTTTATTTCGAGGTATTGAATGGGGTTGGGATGTTGAGAATTATCTTGATTTTTCCCTAGATACCAAAGCCTGACATTTGTCCCCTTTATGATGAGTTGGACAATCGCTGAGGTCAGGTCAACATGGGAGAAGCAAAGCGCCGCAAGCAAATTTTAGGAGACACCTACGGTCAGACCTCCTTTATTTTGATTAAGGGCGAACGACAGTTCGAAGAGCATTTCCAAAAGTTCTGCCAAGCCTGGGAGCGCAAATTAAAAGAGATTAGTGGGGCTTCTAAGGCTGACGCTGAACTCACTGATGCAGAAATTCAAGAGAAAGATCAGACCTTCCAGGCTTGGCTCACACAATACCTTCAGGATTACCGCCCCCAAGATCGAGAACGGCTAACGGGAGGGTTATTGGACTTTCTCTATGCCGAGATGGAAAAGCTAGAGCAAGAAGAAGATCCTGAAAAGCTACAGCAAAAGATTTCCAACTGGGTTTTGGAAGCACTGACATTATTCACCCTGTTAAAGCCCCATTTAACTGTGGAGCAACAGCAGGACTATGCCCATCCGTTGCTCGAACTCTACGAAATCATGCTCAATGAGGTCAAGGAAGATATGGCTACTGAGCAAAGAGAAGAAGCACAAAAGTCTCTAACCGAGATGTTTGCCGTTTGTTTAGATATTCCTGCAGTCGAAGAATAGAAGTCGTTTCCATGATACCCGACTAAAATAGTCGGGTATGTTTGACGGTATTTTACCCCCGTGTTAGCATCTAGCGAATTGAACAGATGCGTTGTTGACGTATTCCTATCGAAGTTGCTAAACCCATGACTCAAACCCTGACCAATCAATCTCGCAGCTCAGCTCTGAAAGCACTGAAGTGTAAAGAATGTGGCGCTGAGTATGAATTGCAAGCCACCCACGTTTGTGAATTCTGCTTTGGCCCCCTAGAAGCGAGCTATGACTTCAGCCGCCTCAGCCAGCCGATCACTCGTGAAAGCATTGAAGCCGGCCCCAATTCCATTTGGCGGTATCGCTCCTTCTTGCCCGTTGAGACAGATACACCCATTGATGTGGGAACGGGGATGACCCCTTTGCTCAAATCCCATCGGCTAGCTCGGCAATTGGGCCTCAAAAATCTCTATATCAAGAACGATGCCGTCAATATGCCCACCCTGAGCTTTAAGGATCGGGTGGTATCGGTGGCATTGACTCGGGCACAAGAGTTGGGTTTCTCTACCGTGTCCTGTGCCAGTACTGGGAACTTAGCCAATTCAACGGCTGCTATTGCAACCCGGGCGGGCCTTGATTGTTGTGTATTTATTCCAGCGGATTTAGAAGCGGGTAAGGTCATGGGTACCCTCATCTACGGTCCAACGGTCATGGCGGTTCAAGGCAACTACGATCAAGTCAATCGTCTCTGTTCAGAAGTCGCCAACACCCACGGTTGGGGATTCGTCAACATCAATTTACGTCCCTATTATTCTGAGGGGTCTAAGACCCTTGGTTACGAAGTGGCGGAACAGCTGGGTTGGGAACTTCCCGATCACATTGTTGCACCGCTAGCATCTGGATCCTTATTTACCAAGATTTATAAGGGCTTCCGGGAATTCGTCGACAATGGTTTGGTCGATGATAAAGCAGTTCGGTTTAGCGGTGCCCAGGCCGAAGGCTGCTCTCCCATCGCTCAGGCCTACAAAGAAGATCGCGACTTTATCAATCCTGTCAAACCGAATACGATTGCTAAATCCATTGCCATTGGAAATCCTGCAGACGGGGTTTATGCCATCGATATTGCCAAGAAAACCAACGGCACGATTGAATCGGTTACCGATGCTGAGATTGTCGAAGGCATGAAGCTGTTGGCTGAAACGGAAGGCATCTTTACAGAAACAGCCGGTGGAACCACCATTGCTGTTCTTAAGAAACTCGTTGAAGCCGGTAAAATTGACCCGGAAGAAAAAACCGTGGTTTACATTACGGGCAATGGCCTCAAGACCCAAGAGGCAGTCCAAGGTTGTATCGGTCAGCCCTTTGAGATTGAGCCTAAACTTGGTAGCTTTGAGCGAGCCCTAGAGCGCTCCCGCACCCTGGATCGATTGGACTGGCAACCTGTGCTGGTTTAGGCGGTTCGTCGTTTCATTTGTTTCTCTATTGCAGTTGAATCCTATGTCCGTTACTGTCCTTATCCCTACGCCTTTACAAAAGCTGACCAAAAATCAGGCCACCGTCGAATGTGACGGCAGCAGCATTGGCGAATTGCTAGAATCCTTGGAGCAAAATTGCCCCGGAATTAAAGCCCGTCTTTGTGATGAGCAAGGCGAATTACGCCGCTTCGTCAACTTTTATGTAAATAATGAAGATATCCGTTTTTTAGAGGGACAACAAACGGCCCTCAAAGACGGCGATGAAGTTAGTATCATTCCTGCGATCGCAGGGGGATAAACCAATAAACCTATGGCAGAAGCAGAAAAGAAAGCCGCTGACGCAGCACCTGCAGCGAAACCCAAAGAGAAAAAGCCCAAGCTAGAAGATAAGCCCTTTGCCGAGTTTATTCAGCAAGACTATCTTCCTGCCCTAGAAAAGGCTTTAGCGGCTAAAGACATTAGCGATTTACAGCTAAACTTTGCCGATAACAATATCACGGGCGAATGGTTAAACGGCACTCGCCAGTTTACGGTGTACTTCCCGGAAGGCGACATCAAAAAGCAGCGAGCCTTTTCCTGGTCGAATACGGGCAGCAACCCCAGCACCATCGAACCCTTTTTAGGGGATGAACGAAAGATCACCCTCGACTTACTGGTGTTCGGAGTGGTTCAGCGGCTCGACGCACAGAAATGGTTGGGCGGAAATTAAGTTTCTGCAATAGCCAATTCATGATTTTCGGAATTAAAAAGCGGCTGTCATCGACAGCCGCTTTTCTATATTGAATAGTGATTAGATTCTAAAATCTAGCCCTATTTTTTAGCTCTATCTTTTAAAGATGCTCATCTCCTAAGAAACCAGGATAGGCTTCCATGGCATGTTCGCTAAGATCCAAACCGAGTTTCTCGTCTTCCAGGGTGACTCGAATACCTGAGAGATATTTGAGGGCAGTCCACACAATATAGCTAAAAGCCACTGTAAAACCACTGACAATCGCTAGACCTAGAAGTTGAATACCGACTTGGCTAAAAGAACCACCCGATAACAGACCCATAGCAGGACCAGAATCGGCAGTGTACCAACTAAACTTCTCTGGACCGACACTAAACAGGCCAACCGCTAGAGTCCCCCAGAAGCCTCCCACCATATGGACAGATAAAGCACCCACAGGGTCGTCAATTTTGAAGTTATCAAAGACGTCAACGGCAAAGACGACAACTATACCGCCAACAAAGCCGATCAAAACGGCACTACCGGATGTCACAAAAGCGCAGCCTGCAGTGATACTCACCAAGCCAATTAGCATACCGTTGATGGTCATGGTTAAGTCAGGCTTACCGAAATAGATCCAGGCCGTGATAGTACCTGCCACACCACCCGCAGCACCAGCAAGGTTGGTGATCACAATAATATGGCTAATGGCAGCTGGGTCAGCAGCCATCGTGCTGCCACCATTAAATCCAAACCAACCTAACCATAAAATCAATCCACCCAGTGTCGCGATACTGAGGTTATGGCCCGGAATGGGATAGCTTTTGCCTTCAAAATAGCGAGCTGTTCGGGGGCCAATCAATGCAGCACCCACTAGGGCAGCCCATCCTCCGACCATATGGACCACGGTAGAGCCTGCAAAGTCATAAAACCCCATCTTTTGCAGGAAGCCACCGCCCCAAACCCAATGGCCCACCATGGGATAGCAAATGGAGGTTAACAAAATACTAAAAATAAAGAATCCAACAAATCTGGCTCGCTCAGCAATCGCACCAGACACGATGGTGGCTGCAGTACCGGCAAACATCAATTGGTAGAAAAATTTGGCGTTGAGGGGAATCCCAGCCCAATTGAGGGCAGAAAATACACCATCATAGGCTTCACCAATGGCGGGACTGTTGTCGTTGCCTCCCAAGAAAAAGCCAGTCGTCCCCATAAACTCATTGCCGTCGCCAAACATGA
Organism: Acaryochloris marina MBIC11017; assembly: GCF_000018105.1. GTDB lineage: Bacteria > Cyanobacteriota > Cyanobacteriia > Thermosynechococcales > Thermosynechococcaceae > Acaryochloris > Acaryochloris marina. The sequence continues at coordinate 886,220 of NC_009925.1, read as the reverse complement.
TGCCAAACCCTACGGCCCAGTAAGCCAAACTCACCAAACCAAACACAATCAGGTTTTTTGCCAGCAGGTTGACCGCATTTTTACTCCGACAAAGCCCCGTTTCCAGCATGGCAAAGCCAGCATTCATAAAGAATACGAGGGAAGCTGCAAAGAGCACCCAAATGGTGTCTGCAACGACTTTAGCTTCGCCAGAAAAAACAGATGCAGGGGCTTCTTGAGCAACCGCTGCACTGCTCCATACCAATAGAATGGCCGCAGTTAAATATAAATAAATCGGTTTTTTCAACATTGACCAACGCCGAGAGGCGCGTCGATGGCGCGGCTGGCCGGGTGGCTTAGGCTTTAAATTTCTAGACATGAGTGCTTTACAGCTCCTTGACCTCATTCACACAGTTGTTTATCTAGCAAGAGAATCATCATTGGGACAGACACACACAACTATCAAATCTTTGTCCAGACTAGTCCTTCAATCCAATGGGTCTGGGTGTTCTGTAGATGTGTAAAAACACCTAAACTTTGTGGGATTGAATCACTAATGCTCCCATGCTTAATCTCTAGACAAATCACATGTTGAGTATGCCCTTTTCTGGAATACGTTTTGCCATATCACCAGATTATTCAAAGAGTCCAATGGATATCTAGCCCCCTGCATAAGGCTTTTACAGAAATTATTGTTGACTCAACTAGAGTCAATATTCCGTGACATAGAGACCTGCTTTGTCCGTTGAGAGTCTGGGACGAATTACCGCCAAGCTTAATCAAAAAATGTAAACGTCCTGATTAAGAGTCAGTATAGTTTTTTATTAACCATGCTTCTATTCTTTGATACTTGCAGGGCGTGAAAGAATTCTCTATAAATTTGAATAGAATTTAGAAGGTGAAATCCAATCTCAATCATGAATAGACTACCTTTTAGTCAGCCTTTTGCAGGGGTTTGAACAGTCTAATAAGGAGAAGATTGGGTAATGTGTTTTTTATTTTCTATTGCATAAACTGCATATTCTTATAAGAATAATTAAATCTGGATATGAATATCTAATCCGTAAAATGGGTACCCTAAGAATGGTCTAGTATTGATATCATATTGATGATATTAAATACCTAACAGTATTCTTCCAAAGCTATCGGTTTATTAAACTCTGAAGGAATATAGAATGGACGATCGCCTTAAAGTACTCGTTGCCTTGCAAATGCGCTATAAGGTGCCTAAACCTGAAGCAACCGTAATGGCAGAAGCCTGGTTACAAGCAAACCCTGACCAAACTTGGGCCAGTTTGAACTCAATGTTGAAATCTTCGCAAGTTGTTGTGGCTGGCGATCAGTTGGTGTTCGCAGGTAGTGCGCCCCAGTCTCCCCCTTCACAAGCCACAGCTCAGTCTCCCCCCCCATCAGCCCCAAGCAACAAAGCTCAAAGAATGTACCGAGGTCGCCCCATATAGGTGTGAGCTTGCCTTGAGGGTGAATGTCTCAAAATTGATGGCCTAATTTAGCAATCAGGTTTGGCCAATCAACCGTGAAAAATCTTAAATATTTGCCTACTTATCCTCAAAATTCCTAGGAAAATTGGATAGAGGAGTTTGGCAACCAATAACCACTCCAAGACATCATTAGGAGGATACTATTTTCTCCTTATGCTTGGATTTTTTCATGGGTTTAAATGGAACCCTGCTGCAAATTAAAGTCACTCCTTCTTGCAGATCCCTGATTGAGTCATCCCTTGGGGGTGATGCCATTTTTAAAAATATCTCTAAGGAATAATGGAGGCTTTTACCTCCATAAACAGTTAGATGTTTCGCTTGTTTTAAACTCAAGCAAAGCCAATCCCTAGCCCCCATAAGCAGCGACATAAACCGCAGTTCTTCGCCACTTAATGTCTGCCACTTATATCTAATGAAGAGACTTAAACGGAGGCTAGTTGTTCTGGATCGAGTAGGAATAAAGGCTCCACTCCTCCATCATCCACAATCATAGAACTGACGCAATGGATATTTCCCCGGCTCAGGTAAGAACTGGGTAACGGGGCAAACTGGGACTTCCCGGCTCGGCGAATGGTGGGTTGAGAATCAATCGGCACACCCACAACCCCTTCTTCTCCCGTTTTTACGATGACGAGACATCGCTGGGAAACTTGGGCATTATCTGCTTCCAAGGGGGAAGGCGCTTCTAGAGCCTTTGCTGCCGAAGATGAAGCAGCCTCATTGAAAATCCGATGTCCCACATCCACGACGGTGATTTCTTGGCCTTGGTGGAGGGTTAAACCAATACCCGTGTGGTTTGGATCGCCATGCAGGGTTCCTAAAGGGATCACTTTCTGCACCGCCGCGACGGGTAATGCAAACCATTCTTCCCGAAGTCGGAAGGCAATGAGCTGTTCAGTTGCTTCGGTATTGCGGTTCGCACCCCGTTGCGATCGCACCGATGAAAAAATAGCCATAGCGTTCAATCACTCACAATCATTTTGCTTGGGTAAACTGCTCAAGGGTTTGCAGCAGCTCTTTCTCCCTAAAGGGTTTGGAGAAATAAGCAGACGCCCCCAGAGTCATCGCCAACTTTCGATGCTTATCCCCACTTCGCGATGTCAGCATCGCCACCGGAATCGACTTTAAGTTAGGCTTGGCCTTGACATGGGCCAAGAACCCATAGCCGTCCATCCGAGGCATTTCAATATCACAAACCACGGCCTGGATCGGTAGGCCCGATTCGAGTTTTTCTAAGGCATGTTGGCCATCTTTAGCCTGCTCAACGCGATATCCCGCCTTTTCTAGGGTCAAGGCTAGGAATCGGCGCACATTGACGGAATCATCTACCACCATCACCAACGCTTGTTGGGGGGCTGTATCCACGATTGGATCGTCAGATCCAGATAATGCATCGGCCAAAGCACTAGAGCTACCGGTGAAATCATTATTACGATCATTCATCCAGTTCAGTAGGCTCAGGGCATCAACCAGGGGAATAACTCGACCATCCCCCAAAATCGTACAGCCTGCAAAGCCTTCCGGCATGGCAATATTCCCCTCGGCCTGACGAATGGTGACTTCCTGTTCACTCCAGTAGCGATCCACCTGTAGGCCCACCAGCTCATTGCCATCTTCCACCATCAACACAGTAGGAGAGTTAATACTGGGGGTCTGTTCTGTATCGGGTAATTTCGCAATCCGGGGCAGTTTTAACCACTGATTGAGCCGGACCAACGGCACCATTTCTCCATCCCAATTCAGGACTTCGGCCCCGGCGCTATCTAGAACATCTTCAGAGTTCAAGAGCATCATCTCTTCGACGATATCTGTGGGGAAGGCCAACATCATATTAGCCACTTCAACGAGTAGCACCCGAATGACCGATAGGGTAAAGGGCACTGAAATCGTGAAGGTCGTGCCGACCCCTGTTTCTGTATCAACCGCAATCGAACCCCGAATTTTCTGTAAATTGGTGCGCACCACGTCCATACCAACGCCTCGGCCAGATAGGTCCGTCACGGCTGAAGCGGTACTAAATCCAGGTTCAAAAATCAAATCGAGTAAGTCGCTGGTGCTGGCATTCCGCAGATCTTCCGCATCTAACCCCATTTCCATCGCTCGATTTTTGATCTTATCGAGGTTAATGCCGCCCCCATCATCCTTGATGGTAATTTGAGTTTGGTTGCCTCGATAGGTAGCCCGAATTTCGATAACGCCTTTAGGCGATTTACCAGCGGCAACCCGTGCTTCAGGCTTTTCTATCCCATGGTCAAAGGAATTGCGAATTAAGTGAATCAGCGGATCATTCAGTGATTCCAAAATCGAGCGGTCTACCAGGGTTGACCCCCCAACAACCTTCAGCTCTACCTGCTTGCCAAATCGTAAGCTCAAATCCCGTAAGACTCGGGGGAAACGACTCAGCAATTCGGAGACCGGACGCATTCTCACCTGCGTCATACTGGTCTGAATCAGTTTTGAGGTTCGGGTCAGTCCTCGTGTGGTTTGTTCTGCATCCCCCAAACTGGTATTGATATCCCCAGTCACCTCTTGAATTTGGACCGCGGCCTCCATCAATTCCTGAGAGAGCAAGTGCATTTCACTGTAGCGGTCCATCTCCAGTAAATCAAAATCACTATCGAGATGAGGATTACTATAGCTAGTTGGGGCAGACGAGCCATTAGTTTGGCCGCCAACGCCAGCCGGAACAGCCATGGCAGGGGCCGCTTGGGCAGACACCTCCTGCACTGAAATTTTGTCGTAGGCTGCTCGCAATTGAGCATTGGATTGATCTAAGTTGTGGACTCGGTCTCGCAACAGTTCGGTCAGATCTCGCAACTGCTTTAATTGCATTTGCAGTCCGTTCCGTTCAATAATCAGTTCTCCAAATAGCTCATTGAGTTGATTAAGCTTACTCACGGGAACTCGAATGGTTGTATCTGCTGTCTCTGGAGCTGCAGCACCCGTCGCCATGGGTTTGGCAACCGTCCGAGTAGAGGTCCGTTTGCGAGCAGGTTTACGCTCAACCGGTTTGGGGGCTTCTACGGGGGCACTTACAGGCGGTTCAGGCGCAGCAGAATCAAGGGAGCTAATCAGGTCAACCGCTTCTGCCGCAAATGACTCAGACCACTCGACCTCTTCTGCTATTTCTTTCTGAGGTGTTGCGGTCTCACCTTCAGCAGGCAGCGCCATGTTGTCGGGGGCAAGCGCCTCAATTTCTTCGGCAATATCGGTCAAGTCCACATTGGCAAAAGCATCCAGATCTGCCGTGGGAGCTAGCTGTGGCTCTTCTTCCTGTTCTGGAACCGTCTCTTCTGGGGAAGCCGCTTCGAGGGGAGCAACCGCCTCTAAATCTTGAGCCTCTAAGGTTAGCTCCGCCCCTGCAAACAGATCAGTTTCTGCAACTGAAGCCACCTCCAAATCCTGAGGTTCTAAAGCTAAATCGGCTCCTGCAAATAGATCCGCTTCTGCAGTCGCTTCTAAATCTTGGGACTCTAAGGCTAAGTCAGCCCCAGCAAACAAGTCGGAGTCTGCTGAATCGGTCACGCCTAAATCCAGCGGTTCTAAAGATAAATCAAGGCCTGCAAATGGATCCGCTTCATCAGGCATTGGATCCGCGGATGCATCAGCCGGTTGAGGGATGGCATCTGCGATGTCTCCAAGGGAACTCAGATCCAAAGTCGCAGGAATGGCATCTTTTTGGCCCACCAAGACCATGGCTTGCGATCGCCGTAATTCTTGTAAGCCCACTTCAGCAATTTTGAGTTGCTGATCAGGATCATTGGTGGCTTTGAGGTATTGCATTGTCGACATGCACAACCCATGAAATGCTGCCATATCCAGCATTTCTCCTAATCCACCCAATTCCTCCAGGGTGGAATCAAATTCGGCAACAATAATACTCGCATCTTGGCTCGCAACTTGCTCTTCTAGCCGAGTCAAGCATTCTTCTACTTCAGACTCAAAGAGCACAATGCTCATATCTTCCCCCACCTCAGAGGAGAGCAGGGAGGCTTCGTCCTCGGGTTGGGGGTCACCCAGCAGATCATGGAGTTGTTCCATCACTGGGTTGGCCTGGGTTTCTAGCCACTGTTCGTCAACGTCATCTCCCTGTTGATTCAGGGTTGCGACCTGACGCATGAAATCCATGCCCGTTAGCAATAGGCTTTCGGTTTCGCCATCTACCTGGACTTTACCGATTTTAAGGACTTTGAAAAAATCTTCCAGACGGTGGGCCAAATGGCTCAGGTTGTGGAAGCCCATTAAGGCGGCTCCCCCCTTGACGGAGTGGGCAGCTCGCAAGACGCCGTCTATTTGTTGTCGATCAACCCCATTGCTGCCTATTCCCAGAAGGCCCGATTCAATTTGGTGGCAATGCTCAAAGGCCTCTTCCAGAAACTGAAGGCGAACTTCCTGTTCACTATCGTGGGACATGGTTTATCTCTCAGTACCAATGATTAACTCGGCAAATAGCCTGCACCCGATATCAAGATGGACTCAATCTTGTTGGGTGTTGTATAAAAATGGCGGGTCAAAGCTGGCTTAGGCATACCTAATTCTGCTTTGACCCATCGGTCGTCTAATTAGGCTTCGCTAATTTTGAAGGTACTCACGGAAGCTTGAAGCTGCTTGGCAATTTCCACCGTTTCTTGCAGTGATCCGGCCACTTGGCGAGAAGAATCGGAGGTGTTCTCAGACACCTTCGCCACGTTTTGAACCAGCTTAGACAGCATCTGGGCTTTCGCCGTCTGGGATGCAGTAGAACCCGAAATGGTTTGCACCAGGTCTGCAATCTGTTGGGACACAGACACAATCTGGCCCAGGCTTTGTTTGGTATCTTGAACCATGCGCGTACCTTCGACCACCTGGGTTGTACCCACTTCCATCGCGTTGACCACCTCAGCAGTTTCTAGCTGAATGGTCTCCACAATCTGCTCAATTTCCTTGGTGGCTGTTGCTGACTGAGACGCTAGGGCACCCACTTCTTCCGCAACCACCGCGAAGCCTCGACCTTCTTCTCCAGCTCGAGCTGCCTCAATACTGGCGTTAATCGCCAGCAAGTTGGTCTGCAACGCAATTTGGTTAATCAAAGAAACCGCTTTAGAAATCTGCTGAGACGATTCACCCAATCGTTTCACCTTCTTCGCCGTTTCAGCAACGGTTTCACGCAGCTGGTCAATACTGGCCACTGTTAGATCCATGGTGGCTCCACCATTCACCGCCGTTTCAGATGCTGTTTTGGCAATTTCGGCAGCCTGCTGAGCGTTATCTGCAACTTCTTGGGCGGCTTGGGTCAAGTCTTCCACGAATTGTAGAGATTGTTCCACCTGCTCGGCCTGGGAACTCGCATCGTCAGCCAGGTCCACAATGGAAGAACTGCTGGTCGACACCGACTCGTTCACCTGGGTCGCAGCAACCTGTACCTGGGCTACAATGTCTCTCAAGTTTTCAATAATGGAGTTAAAGAAGTCACCCACAATTCCGATTTCGCTGGCGTCCACGTTGGCTCGGACGGTTAGGTCTCCATCAGAAGCGGCTTCAACGTCGGTTAGCAGGGTCAGCAAATCAGATTGCAATTGCTCGTTCTGTTTCCGCTGTTGTTCTGCGGTTTCAGTCTGCCGGTCTAGTTCCTGCTGAGCGGCATATTCTTGCTCCAAAATCAGCGTCTGAATTTGCTCCGCCATTTGGTTAATATTGCCACCCAATTGGGCTAGTTCATCGTCGCCGGAGACTTGCACTCGAGCATCCAAGTCTCCCTGACCAATCGCATCCACCGCGTCTGCAGAATCGGTAATCGGACGGGTGGCTCGTTCTGCAACCAAAACCGCAATCGCACCAATCACAACAGCGGTGGCGGCGGAACCCAGGAGAATGGTCCATAGAAGCTGTTGCACTGAACTAAAAGCTTGCCCTTTGTCTGTTTCTAGAATGGTTTTCCAACCCAAAGTAGGCAACTCTTTTAGATAAGGGTTATCTGGGCGAATCGCTGAAAAGGGAACAAAACTCTCTAACTTATCGGATGTCAGCACGTGGTCTGACTGTTTCGAGTCTTTAACCGTTTTATACCAGGAGAACTCATCATTCGCTGAAATCGGCGTACCTGTTGCATTGGCTGCTGCGATTCTCTCTTTACCTGCATTAGATCCTGCAAAAAGCTGGCCATCTTTATCTATCAAATAGGCGTTTTCAAAACCCTCAACCCCGGTCAATAGGTTTTCTACATTGGACACTGGCATCCTGGCTCGAACGACGCCAATGGGCTTACCTGTTTTTTGATCGCGAACGACATTGACGGTGTAAATGGAGTAAATCTTAGAAGATTTAGATAACAGCGGTTGGCTAATATAGGGTTTCCCGCTCTTTACGGCTGCTTGGAAATAGCTACGACTGCTGTGATTACTCAGCGCTTTACCGGAGGACTGGGCAATCACATCCCCTTTCATATCAAAGAAGGCAATGCTGTTATAGACACCGTAGGTTTTAATAAATCGATCCAAAGCGGCTTGTTTGATCTGCTTTGATGAGGATGCACGGAGCGCTGGATCGGTGAAGATATCCAAATTGGACATAATTTGAATATCGCCATATCGATCTCGCATGTAGGTTGCGACTTTGGCTGAAATCTTACCTGCCAAATCTTCCCTGTTCTCAATAATTTGTTGGGTGGTCGATTGACTACCAAAGAAATAAGCTGCAGTACCAACCACAGCCACAGGAGCAACCCCAATGAGTACCGAAAGTGTGGTGGCTTTCGCTTTAAGGCTCATCCGCTGCCATAGGGGTTTAACCGTCGCTGCTTCCGGCACGGGTTCAGCGCTAGGGGCGGGGTTGGCTTGAATAGCTGCAACTGCTTTAGACCCGTCTGAGACAGGACTTGGGGGGTAAGCATCGTTAAAGCTAGCAGACATTTGCTCTAGATCCAGGGGGACAATATTTTTGTCACCATGGCCATTATTGGTGGCTGTATCATCTGCATGATCTTTCATATGCATGGGGAATTGTGCCTCTCTGAATACGGATAATGATGTTTGGAAGACTCAAGGTTCCATGAACCTTAGAAGAAATAAAATTGCTGTGGTGTTTGCTCCAGGGGGAGATCCAAGATCAACTCGTTTTAGTTCGTTTTGACATAAAGAATTTCCAATGTTTCAAAACTTCTCCCCATGGTGGTATTAACGCTGCAATACAGATGCGTTCACGATTGCGTCAGGATCCAGAACCAATAGAATTTCTTTCTCTTCTGGCAAACACCCCCGTAAATAGGGCGCAATATTGGGGGCAACCGTACCAATAGGGGACTGAATGGTATCTGTGGGAAACCGCGTTACACCTTGGATAATGGGTACAGCTAACCCTAGGGGCACCTGACCCACCTGGAGAATGGCAACGTTATATTGTCTGGCATTGGTCATTAAACCTGAATAACCCAACATGATGGACAGGTCCACCACCCAAAACACCCGACTTCGCTGGTTCAAAAGACCCAGGACACAAGTGGGCATATTGGGAATGGGCGAAATTTGCTCAACAGGTACCACAATGACTTCGCGTGCTGCCTCCATGGGTAGTGCAACGGGCACACTATCACTCAGCCGCAACTTGAGATAAGGATCACCTAATCCTTCTTGTAACGGCGAGGCTTGGAGGTCTAAGGTGGGCAGTTTCATTGCTTAAACAACAGATTGAACAGCTTGGAGCAAATCTTCGCGGGTGAAGGGCTTAGTAACGTAAGCATCTGCCCCTTGTTTTTTACCCCAGAGCTTGTCTAAGTCTTGATTCTTAGAGGTGCAAATCACGACGGGTAATTGTTGAGTTGCTTCATTCTTTTTCAAGCTACGACAGAGCTCGAATCCACTCATGCCGGGCATCACCACATCAGTTACCACAAGATCGGGCTTTTGAGATTCTGCTTTGGCTAAGGCATCCTTCGCATCAGTTGTGCTGATGACGGTATAACCGCCTTCTCGTAAATAACTACAAATTAGTTCTAGTTCGGCTGGACCGTCATCCACTACTAAAACAGTTCTCATTTGTTATTGCTCCTAAAACTAATCAAAGTAAGCTCGTAAACATGGCCTTATCTGATACCTTCAGAGTGCCCCTTTCCCAGAAAAATACATCTGTAGGTATCGATCAGGTCAAGTGGCGAAAGACCATTTTTTGTAAATCAGCTTGGGTAAATGGTTTAGTTAAATAGTCCGTAGCTCCAGCAACTTTGGCTTTGGCTCGGTCGATTAACCCAGTGTTTCCTGTGACCATCACTACCGGAATTTTCTTGAATTGAGAATTCTTGCGGATCAGGCGACAAAGCTCATAACCATCCACCCACGGCATACCGACATCTAACAAAATCAAATCCGGCTTAGCTCGCATAATTTGGATTAAGGCTTTAACTGGATCGCTGATCATGACGACCGAAACGTTTTGATCTTGCAGATATCGATTGATGGTGTTGAGAATGGCGGGGCTATCATCCACACAGGCAATGGTGTAACTCTTCTGGCCAATTTCGCTGGAACCAATACTTCCTAATGCAGCATCACTATCGGACTGGGCTCCGCTTGCCTGGGAAGTGCTGTTAACAGCTCCGACGGCCAATCGAGGTAACTGATTAAAGGGAGGCTGTGGATCTTGCAGCAAGATCACTTTGTCTACAATCAAAGAATTGAGGTTTTGAGCCAGTTGGAGTTCATCGAGGTTGAGCAGCACTCCAAGATGGCGAAAGCTAAATCCTCGCAGAATCTTCTGTAACTGCTGGACCTTGCTGGGGGATAATTTGGCAGCGCCCGGACTTTGCTCTGCAAAGTAGAGCCGCTGATGGGGCGACCAAACCATGGGACCTAAAGCCTGCCAGGCATTCAAACGTTTCTGGCATTTTTGCACTAAGGGGGGGATGGTTTGCTTGGCATATACAGGCAGGTGAGCCGATTTGGGTAAGAACTTAAAGGTCCCTTCGGACACCAACAGGTAGGATTCTAGAATTTCGATGACAATGCCTTCTACCAAGGTTGCCGCTTCGGCAGGCTTTAGCTGGTTGGTTCTCACTAACCAAGAAATGGCTTGATAATCCGGGCAGATTTGATCGGAAGAGTCGTCGTTGAAGTTAATTCTGACTTGAGTCCGCACCTCGCTATTGAGGGAAGGAACCTGGCGACTGAGTCGTCGCAAATGGTTATCCAATAAGTCCAAGGGGTCAGCTGAGTAAGTTGCATAAACTAACTGGCTTTCTTCCAAATAAAAAAACCAATTGATAGCGCCGTTAGAAACGACTAAGCAACCATCTTTTTTGGCATTAGCGTGCTGGCTGAGCAAGTCCGCTACGTTCAGCTTATTTGAGATTTTGCCACTCATAGTTGCTGCCATGGGTATTGTTTTTCCTTCTCAACACACAACGGTTTGGTGAACTCTGCATCACTGATACAGAGGAAATTAGGTCATTAAGTGGGAGTTATTCAGTGGAGAGAATGCTAAGAAAAGTGTAGAAATCTACGTTAACTAAGATATGGATATGACACATTAAGTAATAATCGGTTATTTCTGTTCATGCTTGAAGAAATCTCAACTTGAATGATCAGAGTTCCCTTATTATTCAGAGTGAGTAGAAGATCTTATCGTACTCTTCTCTTGGCTCTCTATGGGTCACGTTACTTGTAACTATCTCTATCCTTTGTCTGCTTTCAGTTATCCCTGCGATCAACTCTACAAACTTTATTTTTCCACTTAGGTTAACGGTCTGACTAAAGATCGTTACTATTTATAGTTCCCCGCGTGGGTCTTAACGGATCACCGTAAAATTAACTAGAAATATTTATTTGTGGTTGCAAAGTATATATAAATTTAAAAGGCTCATGGCAATTTTGCCATGAGCCTTTTAGTCTGTAAAAAATTGTTCTCTTATTTTTATCTGTCAAGATAAAATAATGAAGGGATTGAGCCCGAATAGTTGGCAAGAATTGGAGCCCGACCAAACAGCAACCACAATTCAAGGGAATAGAGAGAAATAGACTTAACCGTCCAACTCAAGATCCGTCATGGAGTCAGCCAATTCCTCTAGGGCCATTCTGGCAATATGCATCTCTGCTTCGACTTCTTCTTGGGGAAGAAGGGGAGTCGTCACCCGTGTAGGCTGCTGAGCGACCACTTTTAAGGATTGATGGACAGCAGCCCGGAGGCGTTGACCAAATTGTTGTTGCCCTCGCTGTTTTTGCCGGTAGACCCCTTCTTGGCTAGATGCATAAAGGGGAGGCAACCGATTGAGAGCGTAGGATACGACATCAATGCGGTTTAGAGCTTTGGCGGTTTCAGGTTTAAAGTTGCGAGTCTGTCTGTCGATTTCTTCTTCGACCAGCTCTTCCATCACGTTCTTATAGACCTGGGCTTTGTAGAATGCTTTTAACATGTGTTTAGACTAGTGTCCCTGCCTCATAAAACTAGTGTTCCCCATATTTTTTCAAATTTAGTATGGGGTAGCCTCCGAATATTCTCGGTTAATCGTGACTTTGTTCAAATGCACATGCTTTTATCTTGATTCGTCACTGTTTCAGTTTTATACGTATTTTCCCCCAAAAGTATAAATTTAATCTAAGAAAGTTCATGCTCTGCCTACATTTTCTTAACCCGAGAACAAATTCATGCTTATAAATACGGTTGAAATATTGAGATTGAAAGCTTCATATCCCTAGGGCTCTTCAATGACCGAAAAAGATCTACGTGCGAAAGACGATGCTGGCTATATCCATGACTGAGCAGAATTTAGCTAACTCAACAAATGCATAGGAATATGCATTTACTACATCCACAATTTACGGGTGACTCTCGCCCTTGATGTCACGGATAACGGCGGAGTTGAGACCTTCTTTGATCTAAAAACTTGAAGGTTTACGGGCTATTCTTCTCCTAGAGGTTGGTGAAATATAGGTTTAGCTAAGACACTCAATTGTCACACCTGGCGGGCCAATGTTTGAGGATAAAGTCTGACGTAGACAACTTTTTCTGATGGGTCCGGTCTTCAATACCCATCACCATAAGACCCACTCTCCCCAGACTGACCGGTTGATTTCTTTGACGTCATCGGTAGAAATGATGTCAGAATAAAGACCGACCTCATCTGTATTACCCCAATCATGAGCCAAATTCATTCCCATACTGGCGCTGGTATTCCCTTGACTGGCAACGATATCGATACGGATCGGATTATTCCTGCCCGATTCTTGCGATGCGTTACCTTTGACAGCCTGGGACAACAGGTATTTGCAGATGATCGCCAGCAAACGGGAGGCCAGCATCCGTTTGATTTACCCCAATTCCAAGGGGCAACGGTATTAGTTGTTAATGGTAATTTCGGCTGTGGCTCGTCTAGGGAACATGCCCCCCAAGCGATTTCAAAATGGGGGATTCAGGCGATTATTGGCGAGAGTTTTGCCGAAATCTTTTTTGGGAATTGTGTGGCAATTGGTATTCCCTGCGTTACGGCTGCTGCTGATGTGGTGCAGCAACTGCAATCCCATCTGACTGAGCATCCTGGGACGTCGGTGCAAATTAATTTAGACCAAATGACTGTAGCCTGGGGGGATGTGTCCCATCCCATCCATATGGGCGAAGGCCCTCGACAGATGATGCTGTCGGGTACCTGGGATGCCTGTGGTCAATTGTTGGGGCAGGTCAAACAAATTGAAGCAACGACAGAACGGCTCCCTTATTTGGCTTGGAGTTGAGGTTGCGATCGCACCATGGTTTCCAGGTTTTGCCAATCTTTAGCGTGAATGATCCACGGAGACAGTCTCACTTTCTTCAAGGCGTCTCCTTGCTGAACATACAGTTGCCGCCCCTGGAACTGCAAATCGCTAAAGGTTTCAAGGGAATAGGATCTAACCTCTCTTCCTAACATGTTGTACAACACCACGTGGTCCGGATGAATGGCCGCAATGGGTTTGGTGAAATAGCCGAAACCAATGTAACCAATGAGACATCCTAAGATCAGGGGGAATTGAAACTCGCCTAAAAATAAAAGCCACATCCCCAAACCGACGTTCAGCCCCCCTAACAACATAAAGACCACTGCAACCTCTCTTTTATATCGGAGAATGCAGGGGAGTTGAGGAAGAGACTGATCGGTACTCATGGCCGGACGCTAGTGAAAGGGGTCATGTCTATGATTACCATATTGAAATTTGTCTGCAGTGACGACCATAGGGGCTATGAGGGGATCTGGCTTAGGATGCATGGACGGCTGACCGCGCTGGTAGACAGGCTTTGCAGATTGCTTCAATATGCCGATGGTCGGTGCCACAACATCCACCGAGGACATTTAGGTTGGGCAAAGCATCACTTAAATTTAAATATTGCTGACCCAGCTCTTGGGGATTGCCATCATCCAAATCGACCGCTTCATCCAGTTCTGCATGACTTTTGGTGGAGGCATTGGCCCGGAGTCCATGAATGCGGGTTAACCAAGGTTCGTTGGTTGCGAATATCTGCTCGAAATGGGACGGATGGGCACAGTTAATCATGTAATAAATTGGCCCATTGCCCGTGGCCGCATCAACTTGTGCGATCGCATCTTTTAATCCCTGCCCTGTCGGTAGCTTGCCGTCGGTTTCCACAGTGAAGGAGATGACCACAGGCATACCGACTAGGTGGGCCGCCCGAGTAATGCCAATGGCTTCCTCGGTATAGGTCATGGTGACGGCACTGACCATATCGGCTTCGGCCTCTTTAAACGCTTCAATTTGGGGCAGATGATACACCTGAGCTTCGGCAGGAGTCATGGCCGTATCGACCTGATACCCGTCTCCCCGAGGGCCGATACAGCCACTAATGACCATGCGGCTAGCTTCGGTTTCGTATTGCTGGCGAATGGTATGGAGAAGTGCGATCGCATTTCGATTCACAGCGGCCAACTCGGCTGCATCATACCCGAGCTTGGTTCCCCAGTCTGGATTAGCCCGCCAGGTCGCACTTTCTAGGATCAGGCCCACTTCATAGGTCTGAGCGAGCTGAGCATAAGTTTGAAAGTACTCGTAAAGGGCTTCATAACCTTGGTTATCTTTCAATAAATCGAAGGCAGCAAAGTCAGGTAAATCGATGCCTTCATGAAAGATCAGAGTGGTTTCCAGCCCTCCATCCGTCAAAAAAACGTCGCTCGATAATTGGGGTAAATTTTGTCGATATTGAGGCATGGGCTGCTCCCCTGTTAGATGCATATACCTTTCAGGGTGTGGGATTTCAACAAACAGAACAATGATCACTATCACCCCAGATCCTAGTCCCAATCACAGCCCCTGCCCCTGATCTCACTGCCATTGATCTTTCTGCCGCTGCCGCATAGATTTAGTGATCTTTTTCCAGCGAGCTTTGGTGTTAATCTGTGCTTTGTGATTTTGCTTGCGGTGCAGGTAGGCTTCTTCCTTACGGAGTTTTTGGTAGCTTTGCAAGCGCTGAGCCTCTAGCTGACCACTCGCTAAAGCCGCCTGCACGGCGCAGCCCGGTTCGTTCTGATGTTGACAATCTCGAAACCGACAGTGTTCTGCTAGGGCTTCAATCTCATTAAACGTAGTGGAAACCCCCGTTTGCGCTGTCCACAGCTGGAGTTCTCTCAATCCCGGAGTATCAATTAAGATGGCCCCGGAGGGTAAGCAGATCAGCTGACGGCTGGTGGTGGTATGGCGTCCACGGCTATCATCTGCCCGCACTGCTTGCACCGCCTGGAGGGGTTCCCCCATGAGTTGATTGGTTAACGTGGATTTCCCCACCCCAGATGAACCCACTAGGGCAACGGTTTGTCCCGGCTGCAGCCAAGGGCTTAATTCATCCAGCCCTTGATCATGCAAAGCACTGATTTGAACCATGGGAATGCCCAGGGCAATAGTTTCTAAGTCAAGGAGACGCTGTTCAATCTGCTCACCAATATCGACCTTATTTAAGACAATGATCGGTCGAGCACCGCTCTCCCAAATCATCACCAGGTAGCGCTCAATCCGCCGCACATTAAAGTCATGGTCTAATCCACAGACCAGAAAAACGCTATCCAGGTTGGCTGCAATTAGTTGAACCTCCGTCGTCCCTCCGGCCACCTTACGGGAAAATAAGGTACGCCGAGGCAACAGATGCTGAATTGTAGCAGTTTGGGCTGAAGCAGCAATAACCACCCAGTCTCCGACGCAGGGCAGATCTTCTGCGCTCTGGACTTGATAGCGAAACTTACCGCTGATTTCAGCTGCAAATTCTCCTGATTCGGTATAAAGGGTGTAAAGCTGCTTATGTTGACGGATGACTCGACCCACCTGGAATTGTTGGGCTGCAAACGGAGCAAAGCTGAGAGCAAGATCGTCGCTCCAGCCCAGTAAATCTAAATTCATGGGAATGCCTTAAGTGTCTATAGGGGTAAGCCAGACACCTAGAGGCGCAAAATCTTATCTACCACCATATTTCAAGTGGACTATGGAAGGTAACAAATGCCTCTAAGGGTCAAGCCAGATCAGTTGTAGAGATAAAATCAATGACCGACATAGGTGCACCTCCGTTGATGAAGTGAGGGATATTTCTACAGTAATCGTTTTGAACAAAAGTGACCATTGTAATTTCAGTCTGCAAACCGTTCAACAGATAACTGGAACCCAGGTAAAACATCTTCTCCAGAAAGGTTTGTGGGTAAGGATCTAACTTCAGCAGAGTGACTTTGGCGATAAATTTCCACCTGCTGCTCTTGCGGGTTAAACAGCCATCCTAACTGGACCCCGCAGGCGAGATATTCCTCCATTTTTTCCCTTAAGGGAGCAATAGCATCTGTGCGCGATCTCAATTCAAAGACAAAATCTGGGGCGATCGGTGGAAACTTTTGCTGTTGCTCAAGGGTGAGAGCATGCCATCGGTCTTGTTGAACCCAGGCGGCATCGGGTGAACGGTCTCCACCACCAGGGAGCTTAAAAATGGTGGAAGAGCTAAACACTTTGCCGAGCTGAGTTTGACGATTCCAAATCCCTAGATCAATACCGAACTCTAGTTCACGATTACCACTTTCGCCGCCGACGGGGGGCATGAGTAAAAGTCTCCCTGCTTTCGTCCGTTCTACTCTCAGGTCGCGATTCGCGATACAAAACTGATAAAACTGCTCATCACTAAGGTGAACCGTTTCAACATTGAGAATAAGGGGTTCAGATAACATCTATAAAATCACTTCCGTTGACAGAAAGAGATAAGGAGCTGACTCTTTTTCTATTCTAGGAGTTGTGATGTAGTCTCTGGCTTTTGTTAATTCTGATTGTCTCTGGAAAACAGCACGTTATTCTAAATGGGAGATCTAACTTGCTTACCCTAGAGCGAAATCATGGTTGCCTCCCCAGAACAAATCCATCTCTCTCCAGAGGAATATCTCTCTTACGAGGAAGCCAGTCCCATTAAGCATGAGTACCGGGATGGTGCAGTCTATGCTATGGCAGGTGCTTCAGATGCCCACGTCACCATTGCAGGTAATCTCTTTGCCATCTTACGCAATCATCTACGAGGGTCTGGATGCCGAGTTTATATCTCGGATATGAAAGCTCGCATCAACGCAAATAACCGATTTTTCTATCCTGATGTCATGGTGACTTGTGACAACCGAGATCAGGAAACGGCAACCTACAAGCAATTTCCTTGCCTGATTGTAGAAGTTCTCTCAGCCTCAACAGAAGCCTATGACCGGGGAGATAAGTTCGCTGATTATCAGACCCTAGAGAGTTTGCAGGAATATGTACTAATCAACCCTAGACGACAGCGAATCGAATGCTTTCGACGGAGTGAAGGTAGATGGGTTTTGGAGACTTACACTGCTACCAGTGAAACCTTTACGCTGAGTAGCGTTAACTACGAAGGCGAAATGGCGGCGATCTACGAAGATGTCATCTTTGACCCACCCATGGTTGAACCACCGGATCGCTAAGCTAGTCGGTTCCGCCGAAACCCCTCTTCAACGATGAGGGACTGAGTCATGAAGATTTTCAAGTTCTGTGGTGTTGGGGATTGCTGCGTCATATGATAGATAGCCTGTGCGCTTTTGATCGAAACCATCATGACTCAGTCCTATCGAATTACGCTGTTGCCAGGAGACGGTATTGGTCCTGAAATTATGGCCGTGGCCGTTGATGTGCTCAAGGTTGTAGGGCAACAGCAAAATTTGACCTTTGAATTTAATGAGGCATTGATTGGAGGAGCGGCCATAGATGCGGTGGAGAACCCGCTACCCAAACAAACCTTAGATGCCTGTAAGCAGAGTGATGCCGTGCTTCTGGCTGCAATTGGGGGCTATAAATGGGACACAATGCCCCGCCATCTCCGTCCTGAAACTGGACTTTTGGGATTACGGGCAGGACTAGAACTCTTTGCTAACCTGAGACCCGCGCAAATTTTGCCCCAACTGATTGATGCGTCCAGTCTGAAGCCAGAGGTGGTTGAGGGCGTAGACATTATGGTGGTGCGGGAGCTAACGGGCGGCGTCTATTTCGGCTCACCCAAAGGGGTGTTTAGCACCGAAACGGGGGAACAACGCGGCGTCAATACGATGGCCTATACCGTGGCTGAGATTGATCGGATTGGTCGAGTCGCCTTTGAAACGGCCCAAAAACGGGGTGGAAAGCTCTGTTCGGTGGATAAAGCCAATGTATTAGAAGTGTCGCAACTGTGGCGCGATCGCATCACCGATCTCTCCTCTGAATATCCTGATGTAGAACTCTCTCATCTGTATGTAGATAACGCAGCTATGCAGCTGGTCCGCTGGCCTAAACAGTTTGACACTATCGTGACCAGTAATCTATTTGGCGATATTCTCTCGGATATTGCCGCGATGCTCACGGGCAGTATTGGCATGTTGCCCTCGGCCAGTTTAGGGGCAGATGGCCCAGGGGTATTTGAACCTGTTCATGGCTCTGCCCCGGATATTGCGGGTCAGGATAAGGCAAATCCTTTGGCCCAAGTGCTGAGTGTGGCGATGATGTTGCGCTATGGATTGGATCAGCCAGCAGCGGCGGATAAAGTTGAATCTGCTGTGCTGACTTTGTTGGCTCAGGGCTATCGGACAGGTGATATTCAATCTCCAGGTAC
The DNA here is from genome assembly GCF_000018105.1 of Acaryochloris marina MBIC11017. Lineage (GTDB taxonomy): Bacteria > Cyanobacteriota > Cyanobacteriia > Thermosynechococcales > Thermosynechococcaceae > Acaryochloris > Acaryochloris marina. Next base: position 867,687 of record NC_009925.1, on the reverse strand, counting down.
AACCGTTCTGGGCTGTAAGGCGATAGGGGAAACCCTGATTCAGATACTGAACCAGGGCTGACGGGGAATATAAACACTTAGATCAAGAGAGCAGTCGGACTGCGGAGGTAAAACCCTTTAATTTAGGGCTTCAGCACCACCAACCACCTCAAGCAGTTCTTGCGTAATCGCTGCTTGTCGCGCCTTGTTATAGGACAAGGTCAGCGTTCCAATCAGTTCAGACGCATTATCACTGGCATTGTTCATCGCAGTCATTCGAGCAGCCAATTCACTGGCGGCTGATTCTTGCAATGCCCGTAGTAGCTGATTGTTTAAATACAGCGGCAACAAAGCATCCAGAATCTGAATGGGATTTTGCTCGAAGATCATGTCAGACGGCATTTCCTGGGGAGTTCCCCGCTCCATGCGCTCACGTTCCACCTGAAACTGCCCACCCCGGGTGGTCAATCGGAAGACTTCATCTTCTTCAGCAACGACCAACGCATCTGGATCGAGAGGCAGTAAGGTCTGGACCACAGGTCGAGAATTCACCAGGGAGATAAACCGGGTGTAAATCAACTCAACGTGATCTACTTCTTCTGATAGATAGAGGGACAAGAGTTCATCAGCAATTTCAGAAGCTTCTTGAGCCGTCGGGATTTGCTCCAGGCCACCGTAGGTGGCTTCGATAGGCTGATCTCGGCGTTGGAAATACTGAATCGCTTTCCGACCCACGAGGACGAATGTATAGTCAATCCCTTTGGCTTTTAGCTCATTGGATCGCTCTTCTGCTCGCTTAATCACACTGCTGTTATAAGCACCACAGAGACCGCGATCGCCTGTGACTACTAAGAGACAGACTTTACGCAAAGCCCGTTCTTGCAGCAGGGGTAACTCCACTTCTTCGAACTTGAGTCGAGCCTGCAAACCATAGAGCACTTGAGCAAGACGATCCGCAAAGGGACGGGTTGCTGTGACCTGCTCTTGGGCACGCCGGACCTTGGCGGCGGCCACTAGCCGCATCGCCTCGGTAATTTTTTTAGTATTCTTGACCGTTGAAATACGATCACGAATCGATTTGAGGTTTGGCATAATTCCCTCCTAGACCGCAGCCATAAAAGATTTCTTAAAGTCAGCAATGGCTGTTTTGAGAATTCCTTCGGCCTCGTCACCCATTTTCTTCTCGCTGCGGACCAGCTCGCCATACTTCGCATGGTTAGCTTTCAGGTCATCCCGCATACCTTGAACGAACTCCGTCACTTTATCAGTAGGAACATCATCCAGATAGCCATTGGTACCGGCATAAATGACTGCAACCATCTCTTCTACTGGTAATGGAGAATATTGAGGCTGCTTCAGAATTTCCCGCAGACGAGCACCCCGAGCCAACTGATTCTGGGTAGCTTGGTCTAGGTCAGAGGCAAACTGAGCGAATGCTTCTAGTTCAGCAAACTGAGCCAATTCCAGCTTTAGCTTACCGGCGACCTGCTTCATGGCTTTGATTTGAGCGGCAGATCCCACTCGGGACACGGAAATACCGGCGTTAATGGCAGGACGTAAGCCAGCGTTGAACAAGTCAGAAGACAAGAAAATCTGACCGTCGGTAATGGAAATAACATTGGTAGGAATATAGGCCGACACGTCACCCGCTTGAGTTTCCACAATCGGTAGGGCGGTCATACTCCCTTCACCCAATTCGGGACTGAGCTTGGCTGCCCGCTCCAACAAGCGAGAGTGGAGATAGAACACATCACCAGGATAAGCCTCACGTCCGGGTGGACGACGGAGAAGTAGAGACATCTGACGATAGGCCTGAGCTTGCTTGGAAAGGTCATCGTAGATCACCAAGGTGTGCTTGCCGTTGTACATAAAGTACTCAGCAATGGCAGCACCGGTATAAGGAGCCAAATATTGTAGCGTTGCAGGGTCGTTGGCGTTGGCAGCCACCACAACGGTGTAGTCAAGGGCACCCCGCTCTCTTAAGACTTCAACCACTTGAGCCACGGTAGAGGCTTTCTGACCGATGGCGACGTAGACACAAATCACATCTTCAGACTTTTGGTTGAGGATGGTGTCAATGGCAACGGCGGTCTTACCGGTTTGACGGTCACCAATAATCAACTCACGCTGACCTCGGCCAATGGGCACCATGGAGTCAATCGCAGTGATACCCGTTTGCATGGGCTCATACACAGATTTCCGCTCAATAATGCCAGGAGCGGGGGACTCAATCAGGCGAGTTTCAGAAGTGTTGATGTCGCCTTTACCATCGATAGGGCGAGCGAGAGCATCTAGAACGCGACCAATCAGAGCATCACCCACGGGAATCTGGGCGATTTTGCCCGTGGAGCGCACCGTGCTGCCTTCCTGCAGGTCACGACCGTCTCCCATGAGCACCGCACCCACATTGTCTTCTTCCAGGTTTAGGGCGATACCGACAGTACCGTCCTCAAAGTCTAGAAGTTCCCCGGCCATGGCTTGTTCTAGGCCATAAACACGGGCGATACCGTCACCCACCTGGAGGACGGTGCCAACATTGTCAACTTTGACTTGCTGGTCGTATTGTTCAATCTGTTGGCGAATAATATTGCTAATTTCGTCGGGTCTGATGCTTACCATGGGACTTGCTCTGATTTGTGATGTGGGTAAAGGTCAAACAACTTAAGCGGCAATTAAGAAAATTGCCATTACCTTAAGACAGGCTTGTTATAGAAGAATTCATCCGGCGCAACTGGCCACGAATGCTGGCGTCTAAAACTTGAGAGCCAATTTTAATAATCACTCCGCCAATGAGGTCAGGATCGATGCTTGTTTCAAGATCAACCTGGGCCGCTTGACTCATATGTTTCACTTTGTCAGTGATGGCATGACGTTGCTCATCGGTAAGTTCTACCGTTGAGGTTACTTCTGCCAAAACCGTGTTATTGAGTTTGCGTAGTAATGCCTGATAGTACTTGCAAATACCTTCTAAGAAGATGATGCGTCGTCGATCAATCAAGAGCAGTAAAAAATTAAAAAACTGCTTCTGGACCCGCGATTCAGCCAACTGCCGGAGAACGGCCTTCTGGGCATCGGCGGGGGTGAGTGGATTGACCAAGAAATCTTTCAGGTCATCAGAGGTTTGCAACAGACTGAGGACAAAGCTCACGTCTTCACCAATTTGGTTGGTGAGATTGTTGCTTTGGGCCACAGACATTAGCGCCTCGGCATAGGGTTCAACAATTGTGGAGCTAACCGTGCTTTGTGTCATGAGTTGCCTCCTAGCAAGGCAATGCTTTGATCGACTAATTTCCGCTGGGCGGATTCATTATTCCCTAACTGATTTTTCAAATCAGCTTCAACTTTCTCTAGGGCCATAGCGGTAACGCGCTGTCGAATTTCTGCGATCGCACGTTCCTGACTCGCAGAAGTGTCTTGAGAACCAGCATCTTTGATGCGTTGAATCTCGGTTTTTGCTTCAGCCAGGATTTGCTCCTTCGCTTTACTTGCATTGGTCTGAGCATTCGCCAAAATCTTTTTCGCTTCTGCTTGAGCTTGAGCAAGCTTCTCTTGCTCTTCTGCCAAAGTTGCAGCAGCCTTCTCTTGATTGGCTTCAGCTTCGGAGATTGCGGTTTCAATGGCTTCTCGTCGCTTTACTAGGGACTCCCCTAAAAAGCCTCGACCAAAATAAATCAGTAATCCGATAACGATTACCAAATTGACGAGATTGGCTTCCAAAATATCAAAGTTAAGGCTGTAACCACCAGCCTCAGCTAGTTGTGGAAACCCAGTCATGCCAGCGCTTGCCAGCCAATTAAACATCCCCATGTTTATAGTCCTAACTGCGGTGCGGTGATGGCTTATGCCAGGGTGGAGCCTAAGAGCTTATTGAGAATTTGCTGGCTGAGGGTATCAACCTGCTTCTCTAATTCGCTAAAGGCGGACTGTTTCTGTGACTCGAGTTCGGCTTGAGCTTTCATCACTTCAGCTTGAACTTGCTTCTGGGCTTCAGTGATTTGTGTTTGAGCAATTTTTTGGGCTTCGGCTTGAGCATCTGCCAACACTTGTTGTGATTGCTTTCGCGTGCCTGCCAACTCCTGTTCATATTGCTCAGTTAAGCTCTTGGCTTTAGCCAAACGCTCACGGGCTTCAGTATTGTTGGTGCGAATAAACCCATCTCGCTCATCAATCGCTTGAGTGAGGGGCTTGAAGAACACTGCGTTCAGCACAGCGACCAACAAAAAGAACTGGAACATCATCAATGGCAATGTGCCATTAAAATCAAACATTGTTTTGCTCAGTCTAAAAAAGGGTCAGATCAGAAAAAGTCGGAGTTGTAGTGGATGGTGATGAGAACTTAAAGAAGTGCCATCTGGATGCAATACAACTAGAAACGGAGAAGGGACGTTACGCGAACGTCCCTCACTAACCTGTTTAGGCGAAGGGGTTGGCGAAAAGTAGAACAAGGGCGATCACCAAACCATAAATGGTTAGGGATTCCATAAACGCCAAACACAACAACAAAGTGCCTCGGATTTTTCCTTCTGCTTCGGGCTGACGGGCGATCCCTTCTACCGCTTTTCCAGCAGCATTACCTTGAGCAAGAGCAGGGCCAATTGTAGAGATGCCAATTCCCAGGGCAGCAGCTAATACAGAAGCAGCAGCAACTAACGGATCCATAATGCTTTTTTCCTTATTTTGAAATAGAACAACAAGGTAGACCTTACACAGGTTGTCAGACTTAAGATGCCTGCACCAGCCACTAATTTTGGAGCCAATCGATTACTGTTTCAGTAACGTGACTTTGAGGTTAGTGGGCCTCTTCTTCTTCCCCATGACCTTCTAATGACTCGTGGATATAGGCACCAGCCAAGGTCGCAAATACCAATGCTTGAATACCGCTGGTAAAGAGTCCCAGCAACATCACAGGCAATGGCACAATTAAGGGAACCAGTAACACCAACACTGCAACCACTAGTTCGTCGGCAAGGATGTTACCAAACAGACGGAAACTAAGGGAAAGCGGCTTGGTGAAATCTTCAAGAATCGCAATTGGGAGCAGTACCGGAGTGGGTTCGATGTACTTGCGAAAGTAACCGAGTCCTTTTTTCCGAAATCCTGCGTAAAAGTAGACAAACGAGGTACACAATGCCAATGCGACAGTGGTGTTGATATCGTTTGTGGGTGCTGCGAGCTCTCCCTCAGGAAGGCTAATCAGCTTCCAGGGAAATAAAGCACCGGACCAATTGGAGACAAATATGAATAGAAAGAGCGTCCCGATGAATGGCACCCACGGACGGTATTCTTTCTCGCCAATTTGATTTTTGGTCAAATCACGGACAAACTCTAGCGCGTACTCCATGAAATTTTGGAGACCGCTAGGAATGCGCTCAACCTTGCGGGTTGCCAGCACAGACACAATGACTAAGATGCCGATGACGATCCAGGATGTAATCAGAACCTGACCATGAACCTTTAATCCACCGATCTGCCAGTATAAGTGCTGACCCACCTCTAAACTTGCTAAAGGCAAGGCGGTGAACCAATTAAAAGAATCTAGCAGAAGGCTGCTGTGATGCATAATACGCCCAACCTCGTTGGAACTTCAGGCAAAAAAATAGGGGCATTCTGTCGCTGTCTCAAGGGTTAGTTGAGGGGGACAGAACTGCAGACCACAAGGCGAAAACGAGGATGCCAACTTTGTAGGTGAGAAATCCTAAAAAAACAGGTAGGACGTCTAACTGATTCCACTGAGTTGCCACAACAATCAGTAAGACGAAAACACCGAGCTGGCCTTTACCGACCTGGGTATTCCCGCTTCCTAATTGCTCAACATTCTTCGCCAAAATCCTGAGATATAACACTCCAACGGATGCCCCGAGCAAATAGCTGCTGGCAACCTTTAGAGAGTACATCCACCACACAGGGCCAAAAAATAACCCTGCTATAACTGAAGATGAAATTATCAAGCCATTTTTGAGTTGATAAAAGTCATCCATCGAATCTCCTGCTTGAGAAGTCTCTACTTCAGCTAGCTCACTCTCGCTGGAGATGGGGCCGGTCTGAAGGGGAGGATCTGTCAATTCCACAGGTTAGAAATTTGGTTTGGATGCGTTACTGCAGGCCAAGGCCAATGATATCACGACTGGGTAACATTACTTAATGAATAACCTCGAGAATCTAAAATTTAACCCAAAGATATTCTGGTCATTTTTATTTCTATGCCTAGGGGGATGTTCAGTGGCTGAAAAACCTGGTATTTCGTCTTCTCAGCCACAACCTTCGCCATTGCCGATCCAGACCTCTGAACAGATTGACAAGCCACCACAACAGATCATCCCTGTCTCTACTGATGAGGGCTTGGAGTCGTTACAGCCCTCTCAAGTAAAGGCTTCTAAGTTGGGTGTAGTGATGAATGCGATCGCAGGTTGGAATCGGAATTTGCAGGTCAAAGACGTTTATTACGATTTGTATCTACCGCCACAATTACAAGAAAACCCCAATCCTCAGCGTCCCTGTTTAGTGGTTTTACCAGGTTGGGACTTTCCCCGAACGAGCTGGGTCGAAAATACCAACTTAGTCAGCTTTGCCAATCGGTATGGTTACGTGCTGCTGCTTCCAGAGATGGATAAGACCCTTTATGCCAGTAACTACTATCCTGAAACCACCCTCAAGTGGAACAGCATCCCAGGGGGAGCGTTCATTAAAACGACGTTTATTCCTGCCATCCAGAAACGTCATCAGCTGCTACTCACCGGACAGCACAATACCCTACTGGGGCTCTCGACTGGTGGTCGAGGCGTTGCCCTAATAGCCCTCGAAAATCCAGGGCTATTCGTTGCAGGAGCCAGCTTATCAGGAGACTTTAGCCAAGAGAATACCCCTGAAGATCGGCTAATGACTGCCTTGTATGGTCCTTTTGCTCAATTTCAGTCTCGGTGGCTGGGGCGAGATAATCCGCAAGCTAGGGCTTCAGAGTGGACGATGCCCTTATATCTATCCCACGGCACAGCAGATGACATTGTGCCAGAGTCGCAAAGTCGCCTATTTTTTGAAGCCTTAAAACAGCAGCCGTCGGCAGTAGTGGAGTATCATCCAGTGGCTGGTGCAGGTCATGATTATCCCTATTGGGGAAGCCAATTAGAGGCCGTCTTTAAGTTTATTGACCAGCCCCGATAGTCTGGCTGTTTCTAAGTTCCTGTTGAACCCATGCGCATTGTTGCCTATCTCTACCAGGACTTAACGTGGGAAACGAAGTTGGATTCCACCATTTGGGGCTGGGAAGTCGATCGGGTCTACCAGGATTTGGATTGGCGACGATCCCAACTTGCAGCGATGCTGGCGGATTGTCAAATAGAGACACCTGACTATTTGCTGGTGATGCGGCTGGAAGATTTGGGAGAATCCCTGAGCCAGGTCACGGAGAATTTGGTGCAGTTGGAGGGACTGGGGACTTGCCTGATTGTAATTGAGCAGGACTACCAATCTCCAAATTTCAAACTAGGCCAGGCCAATATTGAGCAGGATGGTGCAGAAAACTCTGATTCATCACAGCTATTAGTCTTACTGGATGCCATTCAAGCGGAGCAGCGTAGTCGGCGCATTCGCCACGGTCATGCCCAAAACCGGATTAAACGACGTCCCCCACCGGGAAAAGCCCCCTATGGTTATAAGCGGGGTAAGGACCGATACGTGATCGATCGCACCGTTTCTCCAGTCGTTAAGGACTTCTTTGAGCATTTTTTGCTGTATGGGTCTTTGCGCGGTTCGGTTCGACATATTGCCAAGAAGCACGGCAAAAAAATATCGGTTTCAACGGGGCGGCGATGGCTGACAAACCCCGTATATCGAGGCGATTTAACCTACCAAAATCAGCAGGTGGTAATGGATACTCATACACCTCTGCTTTCCCGAGAAGAAGGGGCCCAGGTAGATCGGCTCTTGCGGCGAAATCGGAGTATGACACCCAGAGCTGCGAGTGCCCCTCGGTCTCTATCGGGTATTGTATTTTGTGCCACTTGCCAGTCGCCCATGACCATTTCGCGAGTCATGCCCCGGGGAAAGGGTAAGGAATATCTCTATCTTCGCCCCACTAAATGCCCTGATAAACCCAGATGCCAAGCAATTTCCTACGACAAGATTTTGCAGAAAACGATTCAATCTATTTGTGATGAACTCCCCCAAGCCGTGGCTGGGGTGAACCAACCGATTCTGAGTCAGTTTAAGCGGGGGGTAGATGCAGAAATTGCAGCCAAGCAAAAGATTCTGTCTCAACTGCCTGAGTTGGTAGAAACTCAAGTGCTTGATCAATCCACAGCTGATTTACGAGCCTATAATTTGCAAACTGAAATTGCAGAGTTAAAAAGTCGGTTGGCTCAACTTCCTCCCGTGAACTTAAAGGAGATTGCCCAAACGGTATCTATTGATCAGTTTTGGATGGATTTATCAGAGTCTGAACGACGCTTTTATTTTCGAGAATTTATTCGCCAGGTGGATCTAATTCGGGATGGCAAAGACTGTGAGGTTAAACTGAATTTTATGTTCTGATGAGTGGACAAATATTTATGAATTCACAGTGTGTTTAATTGGAAATCTAATAATTAGACCTGATATGTAAACAGAATATAAATTTGATAGATCGGTGTATGGGTAGTCGGGCAAATAGAGTTAGAAATCCTGTCTCAAAGGATGGAATAGAGCTTCGATATAGAAATTCAATTTATTTATCTTACTTTCAGCCTTGGGTAAATACTGATTCCAGTTGATATAGTTCCATGGAGTCTAGCTGGTAACTATAAAGTTCCTCTTGGGTAAATTGTTGAATAGGGTAGATAGGATCCTTACAGTTCAAATCATTTAGATTAGTACCATTTCTGGTATTCCAAAAATAAATACTGTCATCAAGGTTTTGCCACCAGGCAAGAATTTAATATCTCGAATTACTTCTAAATGTTGACGCAATCTAGGACGACTAGATCTGTAAACACAGAATACTGTATCCAATAAATCAAGATCCCAAGCTTGGATTCCCCCTTTGCCACCTATAATTTTTAGTGCTCTGTGCCCACTATTATTCAGGACTTGCTAGCATCCTTTCTCTCAAGAACGTTATGAAGATTTACGAAATACTAAAGGTTCAAAAGGCTCGTTAGTCTCATCATAGAAACTGAATTCAAGTCGTTCATTTTGGAGGTGAAGTCTTACTGTGACTACTGAGGAGTCTCCAGGATCACCAATATCTTCATGCCAAACTGCCTTCCCCTGAAATACGGAAGCCGTAATCTTTCCATTTTGAAGTGAGAATTCCTGCTGTAAAGTAGTCCCTAGCCTAATAATGCCACTTTGTATTTGCAGCACCTTATTCTCTTCAATCATCAGATTTAAGAGTGTTTCTAAATTCTCGCGCTTTTTGGGATGAGTTGTGGCATCAAGCTTAGTTTGTATCTTTGCGATGCTTGGACTTTCCTCAGGAACAAGGTCATAGTCTCCATCAAACTGCGCTGTGCTGACCTTGGATGGCACTGAAAATTCTTGTTTTGGGTTGAGATCTGGAACACTACAACTAGCTAAAAACGCCACTATCACAAGCATTTGTGAAAGCCATAAGCAAACTTTCAATAGCATCACGGTTTGGGCGCTGCCTTTTCAGCTTCTGGTTTGGATGTGGAGGGTTCAGGTCCAAATTCTTCTTGTATGATTTCTTGTAAAAGCTGGGTGATTTCGGGTAGCAAAATATCATTCGATTGAGCCAAGGCTTCTTTAGTCAGTTGAGGCAAAGTTGCGATCGCTTTTCGTCCTGTTGGTGTTTGGTAGAACTTGATTAAGTCTTTTAGCTCCTTCTCTGTATAGTACTTGGCATACAGATTGGTGCTAATTTCCTCAGTTATTTCACCAATATTGACCCGGCTGGGCAATAACTCGCGATACCGTTTTACCATTCGTTGGGCTGTGGTTGTGACGCGTTTTACCAGTTCATCCCCTTGTAACTGCGTGCGATCGCGAATCATATTGGCCAATACCTTCGGCAAGGTTTCCTCCATATTGGCCAACATGACCTCTAGGCGCTGTTCAGCATTTTTTTTCTGCTCCGTAATCAGCAACAGCCGCTGGATCAGAGCTAGTTTCTTAGGAGAAGGAGGAGTTGCAGTTTCTTCAGGTAGGGCTGTTCCCTTAGGTTTGTCCTCTGCATCACTTTTGTTGGTCTCTACGGTCGGTGAAACTGCTTTAGGATCTTCCGCTTTGTCTTCAGAATCAGCAGGGGGTTGCTTATCTAGTTTGGGGGATGAAGAATTTTGTGGTGTCTCCGTTGCTGGGGCAGCTGGCTCGGTTGTTCCATTCTCTTCCTGAATCGATGTGGTCTGGTCTTCCGCTTTTACCTCAACAGGGATACCTATTGGCGTGCCCAGTATCGTCATTGATAGTCCAAATAACCCAATTCTTACACCCCAAGATTGAACCAAGATGTCTGCACTCCTAATAACCGTAAACAACTTATGGGTGCCAGTTTAGCAATTCCTTAAAGACATCATTATTTTGCTTCCAAAGGTTAGCGTGCTTGAATCAGTTACAGGTTTATTTCCATCAAAGTCCTTGTCCAAAAGACTCTTAGAATTAAGCCATAGGTTGTATTGAATATTCTGGCTATGCCTAAGACTCCATCCCAAACTAGTACCGCCTGGCACAGCCCACAGTGGTATCAACGTTTTTTTGCCTGGGCGATGGCTACGGCTGCTCAGGGGTATGAAACCAAAATGGCTGATCGCAAACGCCAGCTGTTTTCACATTTACAAGGAGAAGTCTTAGAACTGGGTCCTGGTGCAGGGCCAAACCTCCCGTATTTTAAACCTGAAATCCATTGGTTAGGTCTAGAGCCCAATCCCTATATGCACCCTTACCTCCAGCAGCAAGCGGATTCCCTAGGGCTAAATATCGACGTACAGACAACGACGCTTGCTGACATTGCTATTCCCGATAACAGCAAGGATGTCGTCTTATGTACTCTCGTCCTCTGTTCAGTCCCAGATTTAGAATCCACGGTACAAGATATTCTGCGGGTCCTGAAGCCTGGGGGGCAATTTTTATTTATAGAGCATGTCATGGCTCCTGCGGGTAGTTTTCTGCGCCGTGTCCAAACGGGACTTTGTCCCCTCTGGCAAGTCATCGGAGATGGCTGTCGCCTAGATCGAGAGACCGGTAAGGTGATTGAATCTGCTGGATTTGCCAAAGTTGACTATCAAACCTTTGAAGCACCAGTCCCAATTGCGGTCGTCAAGCCCCACATTATTGGGGCTGCGACCAAAGCCTCTTAATCCTCACAACTTCCTCAAACTCTTTGCCTAATTTGGATATATCGAAATAAGGGAAGGGTCAAGTCCCCTTCCAGCTTTGGTTGGTATTGGGAGGATTGCTCATGAATACGACCCGTCGTCAGAATGATCTCTGGCATCGTGACCCTTACGGCATTGTATTTTCAGGTTTGCTTATTTTGTTATTTCTGTTTTTTTCCATCGCATCACTGTTTTAGAGGGGTGATGCAGGACGGAGAGAGTGAATCTATCTGGAGAGGAGATTCACTCTCTCGATGGCAAGTATGCAGAGGGAAAGCTTATGAATTCAACTCAATTGTTACGAGATTATGGTTCTGGACAACGTAGTTTCCAGAATGCCTATTGTCATCAGATTGATCTGCGGGGTGCAGCCTTAAGTCAGATTAATTTGAGTGGGGCTGATCTGAGTCAAGCGGACTTAGCCAGTACAAACTTGAATGGTGCTAATCTGAGTTACGCCAATTTGACAGATGCTGATTTAAGCCAGGCCGATCTGCGGAGTGCAAACTTGAGCCAGGTTAATTTGATTGGTGCTGATCTCAGTGGGGCAAAGTTGGGGCGGGCTAATCTCAAAGGTGCTGACTTGCGGTGTGCCAATCTGAGTCATGCCGATTTCATTGGGGCTTGTTTGGATGGCGCTGAATTGAGTGGGGCTGAGTTAAACGGTGCCAACATTACCCAAGCAGAATTAAGCCAAACGGCGCGGCATAGTGGTGAATCCCGTCGGTGGGTTACTTGGGCCGGTGGTCGCTCCTAGGTTAATGACCGCTCTCTCCTCTCGCCTGGGCTACAGAATGACCTCGTAACTCGGTTTTGAATTACCGTTATATTGAGGAAATGGTGTAGCCCCGCTAGGCGTAGGAGATTTGGGTGAAGACAGTCTACAAAGACAATTGGTTTGATCGGGCTTTTATTTGGCTGTTCTCAGAAAAGATGGCCCAGGTAGCGGGTCAAAAAAGTGAGCTAGCGGGTTACGAAGGGCTGGTCGATCTGTCTGTGCAAATTATGCGAGGCCGAAATGCCAAGCAGCAGCAGGAAGCTTTGGCTACGGTGTTGCGATCGCTCATCCCCAGCTTTGTTCTACTCGGGATTCGCACTCTGTTTAACCCCACTAAGCGCATTTTAGAATGGAATGCCTGGTTTGCCAGCCGGATGTTTACTTGGCTGGTGGGTCCTTGTGATCTGACGGAAGTAGAGGTCGTCGGTGAAAATGGACAGCTCCGCACCCAACGAAGCGGTCTTCATATTCAAAAATGTCGCTATCTAGAAGAAAGTGGCTGCGTGGGCATGTGTGTGAATATGTGCAAGTTACCCACCCAAGACTTTTTTGCCAAGGAGTTTGGCTTTCCCCTCACCCTCACCCCTAATTTTGAAGATATGAGTTGCGAGATGGTGTTTGGTCATCCTGCCCCCCCTATTGAGGAAGAAGCGGTTTACAATCAGCCCTGTCTAGTAGGTGAATGCCAGATTGCTCAACCCAAAGCCCCTGCTTGCCCGCAGATGCGAAGCAATTGACGGGAGCATGGCCTAATAGTGATATTTTGCTGCTAGCAGATATACTTTCCCATCCCGAACAAGATACACAATGCGGTGTTCTTGATTCAGGCGTCGGGACCACAAATTAGAACCTAGATGCTTAAGAGCTTCGGGCTTGCCAATGCCAGTAAATGGATTTATGGCAATGGATTCAACCACAGCCAGTAACCTTAGTGCCAGCTTCCGATCCTGTTGAATCCAATACTGCAAATCTTCTCTAAAATTTTGATCAAGGATGATTTCCCACTTGACCTCAGTAGGGATAAACTTAGCCTTCTTCTTCCCCAAAGCCCAGCTCCTGGGTGAGTTCATCTAGAGTAGTGGGCTGTCCTTCTCCCGCTTCAGCTCGTGCGATCGCATCAAAGAGACGGGTGGCATTGGCGGGCGATCTCAGTAGGTGAACCGTTTCCATCATGCTGCTCAGCTCATCTGCCGCAATTAAAGCCACACCGGGTCGATTAGGACGTTGAACAATGACAATAGAGCGATTGTCTTCAACATCATTCAGGGTCTCTGCAAAATTAGCACGAGCCTGACTATAACTAAGGGTTTTTGGCAGCATTGACGTACTTAAATCGGGTACGTCAATATTCTAGCAACTGGAATTCTGGTTTCAGGAGAGGTTTAACCGTAGCGGTTGAACATTACTTCCAAACCAGACTGCTAGCTGAGTTGATACGCCCATATCTCAAACTGGGCTTCTGACGATATTTCAGTTTTTAATGAGCCATAGTGCCCAAGGCAAAATGTCTCAAATTTATTCAGTGCCCGTTCAAATTCTTTGTCTGATGACCGCCAACATAAACCGTAGGCGCGAGCTTGCAGAAACCCAAGCAGCTCTTCAACTGTATTACTCACCAACCATTTTTTAACAACTGCATAGTTGGCTCGATATCCTTTTTGGCCGAAATAGTCTTCTACGTTAATTTCTTGGCTGGGAGTGGAAGATGGTGTGTGGGTGCCCTTCGCCAAAAACGCTTTGAAGTAATGCTCAAATTCCATGCGGGCGGGCGGCGTGATCCATTGGGCATTCAAATAGAATCCCCCTGGTTTGAGAACTCGTTCCACCTCACCTAAGAATTTCTGCCAGTGAGAGACGGTATGCACCATATGAACCGTAAGGACAACATCGAAACTGGCACCTGGCAAGGGAAGTTGGGATGCATCTGCCTGGATCAGAGTCAGATTTTCAGGATTGCCCTTCAGCTTATTGCGAAACTGATTGAGCATTTCCTGGGAAATATCTATGCCAGTCACAGAATAGCCCCGCTTAACCAAGGGAAGGACATTCAATCCTGTCCCCACACCAGGTTCTAAAAAAGAGGTGTCCGGATTGGCATGAACCAGCGCCAAAATGTAATCTGCGACCTCTTCTGCCACTGACTCTGACATCCAGCGCGTTTGGTCATAGATTGCAGCGATGTTGTCGTAATAGTTGAACTGACTCATATTGCTGAATACTCAACTGTATTCAAAGCTTATTTGCGTGCCTAAGCAAACGATATCTAAACCTACGACTAGCCCCACTCATGTCCGCATTGGTTGCAGTGCAGCTTTGGGTTGGTTTCCATCAGATCACACCCACCTAAGACCAGCAATCCCTTGTCCAAATCTTGCTTCATTTGCTCGTCAAAACTAGGTAAACCATACAAGATCAAAGCTGTATTTTGAGCATTACAGTTGGGACATGGCGTTTGATGGATTTCTGCCAGATATTGGCGTTCGGCTGCAGCTTTTGCCTCTGCTTTAGCCTTGGCTCTGGCGGCTGCCCGATATTTTTTACTATGGATTCTGGCCATGGTTCATCCCAGGAGCATGCCGTTGCTAACTTAGCTTTTTGGAATCGCAAACGCCTACAAAGAACTGGAATCTAGACTTTGTGACTCTTCAGGGGTTTGTGGTAAGTGCAAACCACATTCTTCCTTGAGTCCCTGGAACCGGGTGGCTCGATCATTATCGTCATCGGCACCGACTGGACGGCTAGAATGCCAATCTCCGACAGTGGTATAGCCTAAGTCGAAGAATGGATGATAGGGCAAATCATGGGCTTGAAGATATTGGTAAATATCTTTAGAGTGCCAGTTCAGGATGGGGAGAATTTTATACAGATCGCCTTGAGGCTCAACTCGACGCAAGGACTGCCGGAAGCTGGTTTGCTTACTCCGTAGTCCAGCCAGCCATGCTGTTGCCTGCAGTTCCTGTAAGGCTCGCTGCATGGGTTCAACTTTCCGCATCTGATCGTACTGATTGAACGCTTTGACATCATTAAATTCCCAAAGCTTGCCGTAGAGCGCTTCCATGCGGGCAGGGCTAATAGCAGACTGATACACCTTGAGGTTAAGCCCTAGTCGTTCTGTTAGTTGTTCAGCAAACAAATAGGTTTGTGCAGGCAGATATCCCGTATCAATCCAAATAACGGGAATATCAGGGACAACCTGCGTGACTAAATGCAGCATTACCGCTGCTTGGATGCCAAAGCTAGTACTCATCACTAAGCCGTCCCCAAAGGACTCGGCAGCCCAACCAACAATATCCTCAGCAGATGCTTGATCAAATTGTTGGTTGATCTGTTCTAAATCCATTGTTTGGCTCAATGGTTCCATGGCTGGGGAACCAGTTGAAGTGCGGAGGCCATCGGGTTCCCTGCTCTGTTCAGAGGGGGAGGCATCAATTAAGGACATCACAATACCAACGCAGGTTCAAATCTATTAGTACCATGCTTTTTCTATCCGCGATTGATGATTTGTACCGTTCATCCTAGACAAATGTAGTCTTCATAGATGTTGGGGTATTTGGGATTGTTCCTGCCTACGCCAGACCTCATGGTATTAACACAGTTTGGCTCAACGATTGCTCTTGTGATTGGGAATTCCCAAAGCTTCTTCTATCGCTTTATGCTGGGGACTAAAGTCGACATAAGGGATAGAGCTGATCGTGTCACTGGTATTTATTCGTAAGCTGTCTAAAGCAGAAAAACGTGAAGCGGATTTGACGTTAGCGTTAACGGCGGAGGAACGAACGCGATCGCGCCATAAATTCCAAACTCCAGAAGGCCAAACCGTATTCCTACAGCTAGATCGAGGCACGGTTCTTTATGACAATGACTTGCTTCAATCTGATAGCGATACCGTATTGCGTATCGTTGCCAAACCCGAGCCTGTTTTAATGGTCCAGGCTCCCACTCCCCTAGATTTATTGCGAGGGGCCTACCATTTAGGCAATCGCCACGTTCCGTTAGAAATTACATCGACCTGCTTGCGTCTTGCGCCTGATTCGGTTTTGCAAAATATGCTGGAACAGTTAGGCATGGATGTGACGGAAGAAATGCATCCCTTTCAACCCGAAGCAGGCGCTTATGGTCAGCAGGGACACCACCATAGCCATTCCCATTAGATCGCCATCAACCTTGCTGAGTCCTAAAGCTAGAATAATCTTATCGCTTGCTAGAAGATCCCATGAATCCTGCTGCAATAGAAGAGCGTGTTCGCTGGACCACTGAAGTGAACCCCTATATTCGGACAGGGCAATAGATGAATTAAGCGCTATCCTCCTTATTCATACAATAGTGATTGTTCTGTTGTCTCCACTGCTGCTCATATTCACAGGGTGTCAAATACCCCAGTGATGAATGAATCCGCTTATGCATATACACATCTTCTAGAAACTGCTCAATGTGCTCATACGCTTCAGTAAAATTTCGATAGTCTGATAAATCGACCTCTTCTTCTTTTATCGTTCTCATCAATCGCTCAGCATAGCCATTTTGCCAAGCCTGTCCCACCTCGGCCATACTGATTTGCACTTGGTGTTGTTGGAGCAATTGCATATAGGCTGCAGCGGCATACTGAACCCCTTGGTCAGAATGGTGAATCTCAGGCGTTGCCCGCTCCAACGCCTTGTTCAACGCCCTCAACGTTAGTTGCTGGTCGATATGGCGGGACAGATGCCAGCCACGAATGGCGCGAGTAAAGACATCCATCACGACGGCCAAATAGACAAACTCCTGCTGTAAGCGAATGTACGTGATGTCCGCCACCCACACCTGCTCAGGATGGTCGATGGAGAGATTCAACACTCGATTGCCATAGCGAGGGAACGAATGTTCGCTATTGGTGGTGCGTTTGCGTTTGACTTTGGTCTTGGCCATAATCCCTATCTGTCGCATTAGTCGAGCCACGCGTTTATGGTTAACGCAATACCCCTGACGCTGCAGTTGGGCGGTGATTCGACGATAGCCATAAGTCGGATAGGCTCCAGCAACTCCAGCAATGGCCGCTTTTAGTTCGCTCTCATCCGGTTGGCCTCTGGCATGGTAATACACTTGAGAGCGTGGGTAATTGAGTACCTGACAAATTTGGCGAATGGAATAGTCCTGCTGCAACTGTCTCACCATCTGCCGTTTTTGGTTAGGTGTAAGGACATTGAGGCTTTTTTTGCGATCTCTAATTGCAGCGTCAATTGGCCGACTAGACGCTCTAACTGAGCAATTTTCGCTTCAGCGTTGTCGTCGTTGTTCTGACTCTCAAAAATGCTACTGGCGTGCGCTAGAAATTCCTTGCGCCAGCGGTTGAGGAGGCTAGAGTGCAGGGTATGGATGCGACACAATGCACTGCTCGTTTTTTCACCGCTTAACAATTGTAAGACCACTTGAGCTTTGAACTCAGCACTATATTGACGACGTTTTGATGACATTAATTTCCCTCATTCGGTACAAGATTACGATGCTTAAGGACTTGTCCGAATCTTGGGGGTCACTTCACACCTCGGACCTAGAATTACTTCCTGAAAGTAGCAACCGCTATGAAATTATTGATGGAGATCTGTTTGTGACTCGTGCCCCTCATTGGCAACATCAAAATTTCAGTGGCTATATTTGTGCAGAATTGCGTAATTGGTCCTTGGAGATGGAGATCGGTGAGTCAGTTATGGCTCCAGGTCTCATATTTAGAGATGTGGACAGTGTCACACCAGATGTAGTGTGAGTTAGCAAAGAGCGCCTAGAAGCTACATTGGACGAATCAGGACATCTTGTGGCTGCTCCTGAGTTCGTGATTGAAGTTTTGTCGGCGGGTACGGAAAACGAGCGCAGAGATCGCGAGGCCAAACTCAAGCTCTACAGCATCCGAGGGGTGCAAGAATACTGGATTATCAACAGGCAGTTGAAACAGGTGGAAATCTACCGTCGCCAACAGGCGATGTTGAAGCTGGTGACAGCGCTACTCTATGATGCAGAGACTATCACTTCCCCCCTTTTGCCTAACTTTGTTTGTTCTCTCTCGCGATTATTTGTTTAGGAAGTAGTTGTCATCATCAGGATGGCTTAGCTGAAGAGAGACTCTGGCTATAGTATTTGCGAATCACTTGTTCTGCCGGTTTATTTTGGGGTGAAAAGCCTGCACCTTGTTGTTTGGGATTGGCCTCAATTGAGGGGAACCACTTCCACCAGTACACCCCAGCCAACCAGCCCTCCTGCCAAATAGTTTGGAAGAATGCTTCATAACAATTGGCTTGTGTCCGTAAACCGTCTGAGGTGGCCAATTTAGAGGGATTAATCTCGGAGGTGTCAGGCCATTTCCACGGTTCTATAGCGGCATCGGACGTACTGCGGTAGCCCAATTCTGTAAAGATAACGGGTTTTTGATATTTATTGTGGAGGGATGCGATCTCATCCCCGTATTGCTGCCAAGCCTGCTTCAACTCCGCTATACTCGGCTCTATTTTGGAGGCTAAGGGAAAATACGCTTGAATACCAATAAAGTCCAAGGCATCCCAAAACTGTATTTGTTCATAGGCTTCATACCAATTGGCAGCATAGGTGAGCTGACCGGGATACATCTGCCGAATCTCAGTAATTAATTGTCGCCAATCTTGTTCTCGTTCTACCGCTGTGGTCTGCAGTTCAGTGCCAATACAGAGGATGGGAATATTCTGCTGTTTGGCTAACTGGGCATAATGCAAAATAAATCGGCGATAGTTGGTAAACCAGGTCTGCCAATCCGCCTCAGACTTCATTTTGATATCCGTCCGCCACTTGCCCTCCTGGGGGCGAGTCAGCCAGATGTGGGGTTTTAACAGGGTTTGAATGCCTCGCTCTTGGGCTAACTGAGTGGTGGTGATCAATCCCTCATCGGTTTCGCCCCACCAAACCCCTTTTGTGGTTAACGCTAAATCGGGGGAGTTAATATCTCGCTGCCACCCAAACGGAGTTTGGACAATCCAATTCACATGGGCTTGAGTCAGGGTGTCAAAATTTTTAGCAGAAATGGGCGTCCGTTCAGCCGTCCAAGACATCCCTCTCTGCTTAGCTCCAGGTTCAATTTGAACGGCCGCTGGCGCTTGACTTTCAGCCAGGTAGATTTTGCACCCCACTATCAGCATTACGGTCAAACTCAAGAGCAGGATAAATTTTCTCATTCAGACCCTCAAATGCTTTCCCCTTTTGCTTCTTAAACTACTGGATCTAGATAATGGCAACATGAGTAATTGCTGAAAATCATCTCTGTTAGAGTATTTCTACAGGTGAGGAATACTCAATGCTGGACGAGATTTTAAATTCCGTCTATGTGGCAATTGTTCTTGATATTTTTGGAGGAGCAGCACTTGCTTTAGGTGCTTCGGTTGGATTGATTTATCTGTCGCTCAAGTCAGAAGCTAAGTCCGAAGGATCTTATACTTTGACGAGTTGGCTATTAATTGGCCTTATTCAAGTCTTATTTACAATGGTGGGAATCTATGCTGGATGGGTTGCAGCTTTGAGTTTCTGGATTGTTTATGGATGTCTAGCAGTACAGACATTCATACCTAAATTTAATTTTTGGATCACGAGTGGCTCATCTGCAACCCACATATGTGCCTTTGTGATCATGACAATAACGTCGAGTCTCTTTCTCTTCTATCAACTTGGATACTACTCAGCGCTTACTTCAACTCACTAGTCCTGCTTTACCAGTCGGGGCCTATAGCTATTCTGAAGGCCTAGAATGGTTAGTTGACCAGGGAACGATAGACAACGAATCCCACTTGCGGACATGGTTGCTGCAAGAGCTAGCCTATGGATCCATCCGTATGGAAGCTGCGGTCATGGTTCGTGGGTATCGAGCGAGCACCGATGTGCAAATATTGCAGTACTGGAATGCCTGGTTATCCGCTGCCAGGGAAACAGAAGAGTTGAGATTACAAAGCTTACAGATGGGGCGATCGCTTTTGCGATTATCTAAAGCCTTGCAAGATCCAGAACACACTGGCCCTGAATTGATTGAGGTTTGGGAGCAATTACAGACTGGGTGCAATTTTGCGATCGCATTTGGACTCACCGCCAACCTCTGGCAAATTCCCTTAGAGTCAGCCACCCTCGGATATCTCCACAGTTGGGCCACCAATCTAATTAGCGCCGGGATTAAGCTGATCCCATTGGGGCAAACCACAGGCCAACAGCTGCTCTTTCAGCTACAGCCCCATATCGAAGCAGCCACCCAATCCATCCTTTTATTAGAAGACAAGGATCTCTGTAGCTGTGGCTGGGGACTTGCCCTGGCTAGTATGGCTCACGAGACGCAATACAGTCGTTTGTTTCGCAGTTAAAACATTAGAACTATAGGCCCACTAAGGCTTGTAAGATACTGGCAGCCTTTTTATTTATCAACCTTCTAATAACCCTAGGACTGACTCAAATGAATTCCCTTCGCGTGGGGGTTGCTGGCCCCGTTGGATCAGGCAAAACGGCATTAGTGGATGCCCTCTGTAAAGCCATGCGGGATCAGTACAATCTTGCCGTTGTCACCAACGATATTTACACCCAAGAAGATGCCCAATTCTTGGTTCGTAGTCAGGCCTTAAGCCAAGACAGAATTCTGGGGGTCGAAACTGGAGGCTGTCCCCACACCGCCATTCGTGAAGATGCCTCCATTAACTTGGCTGCGATCGAGGATTTAGAGCAACAGTTTTCTCCTGATATCGTGTTTGTCGAAAGTGGGGGAGATAACTTAGCGGCCACCTTTAGTCCTGAGCTGGTCGATCTCACCATCTATGTCATTGACGTGGCAGGTGGCGACAAAATTCCCCGCAAAGGCGGACCTGGGATCACTAAATCGGACTTATTAGTCATCAATAAAACGGATCTTGCGCCTTATGTGGGGGCCAGCCTCCAAGTTATGGAAGAAGATACGAAAAAAATGCGCGGTCCTAAACCCTTTGTGATGACGAACCTGAAGCAACAGGTGGGGCTCCCCGTCGTCATGGAATTTGTCGTCCAACATATTCAGCCAGTCCCCAACAAAAAGCGGTAATCAGCAAAGCCAATTACCGCACAGAGAAGTGAGTAAGGAGTCAAACCATGAAGTTCACTCCAGGAGTTAAAAAGCTAGAACGAGAACACAACCCGTAGCAGACCTTGATAGAGGTTAGGCTCAATGCTGCTACTGTTGGGGTTCAAAATAGCTGAGAAAATTGGGCTAATGGTGATGTTGTCATTCACAGGGAAACGATAGAAGGCCTCCAAGTTAATTTGGTCTTCATCGTTTATACCTACCCCTGGCGATGCCACATTGTTGATGAAAGGCATCCCTGCAGATACGGCAAACAAAGAACCGGGTACTAATAAATCGTGAATACCAGCACCTGCCTGCCAAGTTTGGGCATCAAATCGGCCCACAGTACCCGCAGCAAAGGGAATGGGGTTAGCCACACCTTGGCCATCAGCAAAAGAATAACCATAGCGACCGAATACGCCAAATTGGCCAAACTTCGCTTCGGCATTCACACCCACAACATTTTGTTGGACACCAAAGGTCTCAGAGTTTGTAAATTGCAACTTAATGGCAAAGTTAGAATCATCTCCTAACTCACCTGCATATTCCAACTCAGCCGTAGCTTGGTAGGGATCGCCAAATAACCCTCCGTCGTTGGGTGGGCCAGTGTTGACTGCAGAAAAACCATTCACTGCCACATAGGCACCCCGTAGGGACACGGGACCACCATTGAAGTTCCAGTCAAAACCAGCACCCGCACCCCCTAGGAAGTTAGTAATGTAGGGCGTGATCAAGGGGTTGTTAATTAGGAACCAGGTACTGAACCCTGTAAACGGACTGGTGTAGCTATTGCCATCAATAATGTCCGTTGGATAGTACAACGGAGCAACCGTTACCGCCAAATCTTCGACGGGTTTAAAGGTATAGGCTAAACGGTAGAGGGTTGCATTATTGGGTAGACCAGCAAAGTAATACTGACCTGGGTTGAATAAAGGTGCACTTTGGGCAAAGGGCAGTGTTGCAGTGCTTCCAATCTGGGCATTGGAGAATAAATCTTGACCGTTGTTGCCAAAGAACAACGTGGTTTGCAAGAGGTCATCTCCAGAGAAGCTGGTATTGAAGCTCATGTAGACAGAGCCAATTGCGCTTGCCCGAGAGTCTGCCAGCTGGTTAACACCTGGCGTTAACCCATCGGAAGAGTTATCGAAAGCTTGGTTGTCTGAGTCACCAAATTGAGCCGTGAAAACAGCGTCAACACTCAATTTAGTAGTTGTGGAGAACTGCTGAGCTTCAACGGTTGCAACCCGAGCTTCCAGACCATCAACCCGCCCTCTTAGAGTTGCCAGTTCAGCTGCAAACTCATCTTGTAGGGCTTTCAGGGCATCCAGATCTTCCTTCGTCGCGAAACGATTGCTGAGGTTATCCAGACAGGCGTTCACTAAAGCGGCAGCTTCCCGACGAGACATGGCTCGACTTGGGCGAAACGTACCATTGGGGTAACCGGCGACACAGCCATAGCGCTCAACTAAAGACTGAATCGCTTGAAACGCCCAATCATCTGGCTGAACATCAGATAACTGAGATACGGAGGTCACTTGACCCACGGAATCCGTTTTAGTCTCCTCCATCAAATCTGCAACAGAAGGAGATGTTGAGACAGAGTGATCTGCTAACCGTAAGGTCTCCAATTCCGCAACTGTACTATTGGCTTTATCAGAATTTGCATCCAGCTCTGTCTGTAAGTCTGAGGGAGCCAAGAATACTTGGGATTCCTCACTATCATTAGCGTCGGAATTGAGCGCTAACTCCAAGGAGGGGATCGCAGTCGTATCAGCTTGTACTTCTTCTAAAGCGGTTGGTTCTACTGCTCCTACTGCTGTAGGGAGCAAACAGGCCCATAATGCAAGAGATGAAAAAACTAGGGATTTATCCCGAATATTGGTCATTTAAAAATCCTCACACACACCTAGAACAAAGATTCTTTATTAGAATCTGTTCTTAAATTCGACTATTTCATCATCAACAAGAATTTGGCTTTATCGCCCCAAGTACTAAATACAAGTGATCTAGATGACGTTGAAGCTTTTGAGTGTTGAACTAGACCGGACTAAGCCAATATAAACGCATGAAGCAACTGTAAAACAGTAACCAATTAGACCAAGAAACGCTTCAAAACACTCCAGCCATGTTGTTTAGATGATAATTTCCTAATTCTTAGATGAAGGCAGCATTAGAAGATCCTTAATCTAAGTCCCCCAGATATAACTACGTTATGGTGGGTGCTTATTTTGTAAAATTCAATACAAATTCAGAAATAATTAAACTTGTAACTTTCTCTAACTAAAAACAGTTCCTACTTAGAGGATGCCAGGAGTCTTAAACAAGATAACTTTGGCAGTAGTTTTTACAGGATTTGAGTGATATAGTCCCAAATCCATTTGTCTTCTGCATCTTTTCGTAGGCCTTATCAAGAATTTTTTGAGATCTTAGCTGAGAACATATTGTTCCAGGGAATCTTTGAAATCAAAATTAGTACGACATAGAGCAATGAAAGGCGCTCTCAATTATTAGCTTAAGCAGAGAGAGGTAGGTAAACTTTTATAGTATTGATGCTGGACACAAATCTGTCAGAGAGAAGGGCTTAGCCAAACTTAGAAATTAATAAATGTATGTGAGCATCCTGTAAATGGGAAATTTCTCTGAAAAAATAACTAAATTAGGCTTTCAGCCAGTGTTAATAGAAATTATGTTTAGTAGTGGTGCCCAAGGGGGCAGGTTTCAGTCGTTTTAACCCTAGGAAAAACATTGGAACTTAAGCTTTTGTTAATAAAGTCAATAAATCCCTGTAGCCTTTGTAGAGCAAGGAATCAGGGGTAAGTGTAGCTCAATAAATAGGGTGGACAACTGATTTTCTGTATCAGAGATAACATTTTTCTGGCAAGATAAATCCCTAGACTTTTCCAGATAAAGGTAATGTTGATCAAAATCAGCAGTCATTTGTATTGTGCCAGTCAAAGGTCAAAGCAACTGATATTAGGGGGAAGACCGAAACTGTTTCTTCGGAGATTGAAAAAAAATTGTCCACCTAGACATGTTATGTAAGCAATTTATTTTTTGAAAGCATGTCTGTAATTATTAAGTTACTTTGTGTTGAGGAGTGAATCGGTTTATGGCCAGAGGATTTGGTCGGCGCGAATTCCTAATCATGGGTTCCGTCGCTTCAGGGAGCGTGCTGCTCAAAGCCTGTACACCAGGTAGTCAAGAAGGTGGTAGCACTGATAGTGGTAGTGCTTCTGGTGACACCATCAAAGTAGGGATTCTCCACTCTTTAAGTGGAACCATGGCGATTAGTGAAAAAAGTGTGGTTGACGCTGAAAAACTAGCTATTAAGGAAATTAATGAAGCTGGTGGCGTCCTTGGGAAACAGATCGAGGCCATCGTTGAAGATGGCCAGTCTGATTGGGATAAGTTTTCGGAAAAAGCCAAGAAGCTGATTGAGCAAGACAAAGTTGTGACCGTCTTCGGATGTTGGACCTCTGCTAGTCGAAAAGCCGTCAAACCTGTCTTTGAATCCAAAGACCATATGCTTTGGTACCCCGTTCAGTATGAAGGCCAAGAGTGCTCTAAGAATATTTTCTACACAGGTGCAGCTCCGAACCAGCAAATTGAGCCTTCTGTCGATTGGCTGCTGGAGGAGTACAAGGATAAGCCATTCTTCTTGGTGGGCTCAGACTACGTCTTCCCTCGTACCGCTAATACCATCATTAAGGCCCAGCTAGAAGCGAAGGGCGGTAAGCATGTGGGTGAAGAATATATTCAGTTAGGTAGTACTGATGTCACCCCTGTGATTGCCAAAATTCAAGCGGCTTTACCGGAGGGTGGTGTCATTTACAACAGCCTAAATGGTGATACCAACGTTGCCTTCTTTAAGCAACTCCAAGGGAAGGGCTTAGGCCCCGATAAATACCCCTCCATGTCCGTGAGTATTGCGGAAGAAGAGGTGAAGGCTATCGGCGTTGAGTATCTCAAAGATCATTATGCAGCTTGGAACTACTTCCAAACCGTTGATTCCCCTGAAAGCAAGAAGTTCGTCGAAGCCTTCAAAAAAGAATATGGTGAAGATCGGGTTGTGAACGATCCCATGGAAGCGTCTTACATCATGGTCTATCTGTGGAAGCAGGCTGTTGAACAGGCAGGCACTGCTGATGACCTAGAAAAAGTAAGAGCTGCTGCCATTGGTCAGGAATTTGCAGCACCAAATGGTCCGGTTAAGGTTGCGGGCAATCACCATATTTCCAAGACTGTGAGAATTGGCAAGATTGGAGAGGATGGTCTCTTTGAAATTGTTAATTCCACCGATGGTCCTGTGGAACCGATTGCCTGGAACCAGTTTGTGAAAGATACCAAGGGATATGCCTGTGATTGGTCTGATCCCAATAAAGGCGAGAAATACAAGATCTAAACCTCGCCTAACGTTATCAACAACCCTGTCACCATAAGGAGATGCTTTGCTCACTTCGTTATTGGACGGTTTGTTTGATGGCATCAGCATAGGCTCAGTGTTGCTGTTAGCAGCATTGGGCCTTGCCATTGTTTTTGGCCTAATGGGTGTGATCAACATGGCCCATGGGGAGTTGATGATGATTGGTGCCTATACAACCTTCGTGGTCCAGAATGCCTTTAAATCCTTCGGTCAACCCTGGTTCGGTGCCTACATTTTTGTGGCATTGATCTGCGCTTTTTTCGTCACCGCGTTGTTGGGGCTCATTCTTGAAAAAGGAGTGATTCGCCATCTCTATGGCAGGCCCCTAGAGACACTCCTAGCGACCTGGGGCGTCAGCTTAATTCTGCGACAGTTTGTGCGGAGTGTGAGCTGGGTGATGGTGCTAGGGATAGGTGTGTTTTGCATCCTTTACTTTGGGGCAATGACCCTTATTTCCCGAATGCCAAATGTTGAGAAAATTAAGGGTTGGGCACGGACTGTTTTAATCCCTCTTTCTGCGGGGATCGCCTGGACAGCCGGTAGCATGTTGGGACAAACCTATCAGCTAGCAGCCACCAAACCTTGGTTTGGTGCCCAAAATGTCGATGTCACTGCGCCAGGTTGGCTACGAAAGGGGATCAAGCTAGGCACCTATCAATTGCCTTATGTTCGCCTGTTTATCCTGGTGTTGACGATTGTTTGCATCATTGGCATGTATATGTTTTTACAACGCTCGGCTTGGGGATTGCGGATTCGAGCAGTGACCCAAAATCGGAGTATGAGCGCTTGTTTAGGCATTCCCACCAAGCGAGTGGACGCCCTCACTTTTGCATTGGGGTCAGGCTTAGCAGGGGTTGCGGGCTGTGCCGTGAGTTTATTAGGCTCCGTTGGCCCTAATACCGGTCAGAATTATATTGTGGACACCTTTATGGTTGTCGTTGTTGGAGGGGTAGGCAAGCTGGTCGGCAGCATTGTCGCGGCAATGGCGATTGGCATCGCCAATTATATGATTGGTGCTAATGCCCTCAGTCCGCTAGTAGCCTGGTTTCCTCAGCTGGCTAGTGTTTTTGAGTTCTTCGCCAACGCTAGTATGGCGAAAGTGCTGGTCTTTGCACTGATTGTCACGTTCTTGCAATTCCGACCTGCTGGCATATTCCCTCAAAAAGGACGCATGGTAGATGCTTAAAAGCAGCATATGATTACAGATTCTTCTCCCGTCAAGTCCTCATTTGCCATGCGCCGACGCTCTTTATTGATCGAAGGGGTGATCGTGGTTGCGATCGCGCTCTTTATCCAATTTGGTGCGCCCCTACTACTCACCGCCATCGGCCAGGAATTCCGCATCAATATGCTGGGCCGCTTTATGTCCTTAGCGATTGTGGCTTTGGGTATTGATCTGATCTGGGGCTACACTGGCATGCTTAGCCTCGGCCACGGTATCTTTTTCTCCTTAGGAGGATATGCCCTAGGCATGTTTCTACAGCTCCAACTCCCGGAAGGTCAGCTCCCAGAGTTTTTTACCTTATTTGGGGTAGACAAGCTCCCCGGGTTTTGGCAACCCTTTCACTCCCTACCCTTTACCCTGGCAGCCATTGTGTTGATTCCGGCTTCAATTGCTGCCCTACTCGGCTACTTAGTGTTTCGCAATCGCATTCGAGGAGTGTACTTCTCGATCCTGACCCAAGCGTCTCTGATTGTGTTCTTTAACTTTTTCAATAGCCAACAGAAGCTGATTAACGGCACGAATGGCCTTAAAACTGATACTACGAAAATATTTGGAGTCTATGCAGGATCAGACC
The DNA here is from genome assembly GCF_000018105.1 of Acaryochloris marina MBIC11017. Classification (GTDB taxonomy): domain Bacteria; phylum Cyanobacteriota; class Cyanobacteriia; order Thermosynechococcales; family Thermosynechococcaceae; genus Acaryochloris; species Acaryochloris marina. The sequence goes on along the minus strand of NC_009925.1, from coordinate 840,338 downwards.
AAGCCCAGTCTGTTTTCTACACCCTCACCGTTATTTTCTTAGTCTTGGCCTACTTACTCTGTCGATGGTTGACCAGTGGTCGGCTGGGCCGATTATTGATTGCGATTCGGGATGACGAAAGTCGGGTGAGATTTTCAGGTTACGATCCAACGGGTTTCAAGGTTCTGGTCTTTGCCGTATCAGCAGGACTTGCCGGAATTGCTGGCGCACTCTATACCGTCCAATCAGGGATTATCTCTCCCAAGACGATGGATATCGCCTTTTCCATTGAGATGGTCATTTGGGTTGCCGTTGGGGGTAGAGCCAGTTTAGTCGGTGCCATTTTTGGGGCATTGGCCGTTAATTTTGCCAAAAGTCTTTTGAGTGAGCAGTTCCCCGAAATTTGGCTGTTTTTCCAGGGGGCTTTGTTCTTGGTGGTTGTTACCGTCCTCCCCGGTGGATTTGTCGGTTGGCTGCGCAACGAAGGACAGGAACTGCTCCGCTCTGTACTGGGTCGACCGCGGCGAATCATGACCTACCCTAGTTTGGCTGAAGATCCGGAAGTAGACTATGAGCGACAAAATCTTAGAAATTGAAAATTTAACCGTCAGTTTTGAAGGGTTTAAAGCCCTGAACCAGCTCAACTTCAGCATGGACACCGGAGAGCTGCGGGTCATTATTGGTCCCAATGGCGCTGGCAAAACCACCTTTCTGGATGTGATTACGGGTAAGGTTCAACCCACGACCGGGAGAGCACTATTCAAAGGTAAAAATCTTCGTTCCAGATCCGAACACAACATCTCTCGATTGGGGATTGGTCGTAAGTTTCAAACGCCGCGGGTCTATCTACAACTTACCCCCCGCGAAAATTTAGATTTATCCTGCAATCGCCATAAAAATGTCTTGGCGACTTTGATGGGACGCCCTTCTGGAACAGAACGTCGCACCGTCGCTGGTTTACTTGAAACCATCGGACTGACAACCAAAGCGGATATTCCGGCTGCACTCCTGTCCCATGGTGAAAAACAACGGCTAGAAATTGGCATGCTTGTGGCCCAATCCCCGGATTTGCTGTTAGTGGATGAACCCGTTGCCGGTTTAACGGATGAGGAAACAGAAAATGTGGGCAGTTTATTGATCACCCTGGCTGAAAGTCATTCGATCATTGTGATCGAGCATGACATGGAATTTGTCCGCCAGATTGCCCGACAAGTCACGGTATTGCATCAAGGTTCTGTCTTATGTGAAGGCACCATGGATGAAGTGCAGAATAATCCCCAAGTGATAGAAGTTTATTTGGGACAGCCGGAGGAAGACGATGGTTAATCAAATGGACTCGTCCCCAAATCGAACCCCCCAGCCTCTCCTAGATATTTCGAACCTCAATGTCTACTACGGCGAAAGCCATATTCTTCGCAATGTGGATATGAGTGTAGGCCCGGGCAAAATGGTCTGCCTGATTGGTCGCAATGGCGTTGGTAAAACGACCTTGCTCAAAACGGTTTTAGGTTTACTGTCTCCCCGAACAGGCAATATTGCGTTGGATGGTCTCCCGTTACTCAATAAAACCCCCGATCAACGAGCACGATTAGGGATTGGGTATGTTCCCCAAGGCCGAGAAATTATTCCTAGCCTGACGGTGCAAGAAAATCTAATTTTGGGGTTAGAAGCCCGACCTCAAGGTCGCAAAAACAGCTCAGCCATCCCTGATCAAGTGTTGCAACTTTTTCCAGTCTTAGCCAGTATGCTGGGGCGGATGGGAGGAGACCTGAGTGGTGGTCAGCAGCAACAGTTAGCCATTGCTAGAGCATTAGTTGGCGAGCCACGTCTATTGGTTTTAGATGAACCGACGGAAGGCATTCAGCCGTCGATTATCCTTGAAATTGAAGCTGCTGTGCGTCGAATTGTTGAAACCACAGGTGTCTCTGTGCTTTTGGTTGAACAACATCTCCATTTTGTCCGTCAGGCGGATTGGTATTACGCTATGCAAAAGGGGGGGATTGTTGCATCTGGGGCAACTGATGAGCTGAGTAATCAAGTGATTCAAGAGTTTTTAGCTGTTTGATCCCCTTGTGCCTAGACTAGGCCGTACTGTTTGAGACAAATGCTATCTTACCCATAAACATGATTTTAGGGAGATAAGCGAATAAAACGCTAGAATTGCAATCCGAGACCAAATGATAAGCACTTTACGCTGTCATATGGTTCTATACGTCCGGATATAGTGATGAGCAAATTCAAAGTATACGGCGATATCTATTCTGGTAACTGCTATAAGGTCAAGCTACTTTTGTCTCTACTAGAGATAGAGCATGACTGGATTCATATTGATATCCTGAAAGGCGAAAGCCGGACCAATGATTTTTTAGAACGGAATCCCAATGGTCGTGTGCCTGTATTGGGGCTTCCAGACGGGCGATGGTTGTTTGAATCGAATGCGATTCTCCATTACTTAGCTAAAGACTCATCTTTTTTGCCAGCAGAGCCCTTTGCCCAGGCCCAAGTGTTGCAGTGGCAGTTTTTTGAGCAATATAGTCACGAGCCTTATATTGCGACATCTCGTTATATCATTCGCTATTTAGGGTCTCCCCCGGATCGGCAGGCTGATTTGGAGGCTCGGAGAGTCTGGGGATATGCCGCGTTGGACGTTATGGAGAGTCATTTAGAGAAACAAGATTTTTTTGTGAACACTCAATATTCTATTGCCGATATCTCCTTATATGCCTATACCCATGTGGCTTCAGAAGGAGGGTTCTCCCTTAAGCCTTATACGAATGTTCGCAAATGGTTACGGCGTGTTTCCCAACATCCTAAACATGTGACGATGGATCAGTTTGCACCTTAGATTAGAAGCCCAGGGTATTCCAGGTTGACTATCAGCTAGTGTTCAAAGTCGCTGAGGAACATCGCTATTGACTAAGATGCGAGGAAGCCGATGCTTGAACCCGCAGACAATCTCGTAAGAAATGGTACCCAGAGCGTCTGCCCAGGTTTCTGCTGAGATTGAAGCCTTACCATCCTGGCCTAAGATGGTGACCACTTCTCCCACCTGCAAGTTGGGAACATCGCTGACATCCACCATCAGTTGGTCCATGGTAATAGCACCGATTTGAGGGGCCAACCGTCCTCGAATAATCACATTCATCTGGTTAGACAAGGACCGGGGGACCCCATCTGCATAGCCGATGCCAACGACTGCGACAGTGAGGGGCTGCTCAGTCGTGAAGGTATGGTTATAGCTCACCCCCGATCCTGCGGGTAGGGTTTTGATTTGGGTGATTCGAGCCTTCACTTGCATTACTGGCTGCAGGGCAATTGCTTGCTGGAAGTGGGGAGCCGGATAAAGTCCGTAAAGTGCTAGCCCCACTCGAACTAAGTCGTAATGAAATTGAGGGCCGACTAAGGTTCCGGCTGAGTTGGCTAGGTGCAGTTTAGGTAAAGGGATATCTTGAGCTTGGATGCGGCTTAAAACATCCTGCAACCGACTTTGCTGCTGCAGCATAAAGCTAGAGTCTGCATCATCGGCCGTGGCGAGATGGGAATAGATACTGGCAATTTTAAGGTTCGGTAGGCGGGAGACAAATTCAATGAAGGTGGCTCCCTGCTGCCAAATGGGCCCCAATCGAGACATGCCCGTATCCACTTTGAGGTGAATGGGTAATGGATGTTGTAAATGGCGAGAAAAGATGAGGGCTTGTTCTGGACTACAGAGGGTAGGCTGCAGTTGCCAGCGAACAATCGCCTCAATTTCTTGAACAGTATGGGTGGCCCCGAGGATTAATATCGGCGCATTGATATCGGCTTGGCGGAGTTCAATCCCTTCCAGGATGGTGGCAACCCCCAGCCAAGTCGCTCCATTCGCCAAGGCGGTTTGGGCAACCGTAACGGCACCATGGCCATAGCCATCGGCTTTGACCACAGCCATAAGTGCGGTTTGGGGCAACAATTGTTGCTTGATTTGGCGAACATTGTTTTCGAGCGCTTTAAGATCGATATTGACCCAAGCGCGTTCACAAGCCAATGTCCCAGGGGATGCATGCTTTACCATTCCTGAATCCGGCACACTGTTCGAATCTTAGCCTGCAGAGGAGGCAGCTTGATAGTCCTTGAGGTATTGTTGATAACCGACCGTCGCTAATTGTTCCTGTTTGTCTTGAACCATTTCTGAGAGGGAGCGACGATAGGCAATGACCTGCTCTTGGAGTTCTGGGCGCTGAGCAGCCAATATTTGAATGGCCAAGAGACCCGCATTTTTGGCATTGCCAATGGCAACGGTGGCCACGGGAATGCCCCCCGGCATTTGGACAATGGAGTATAGGGAATCCAATCCTTTTAAGTGGCGACTGGCCACGGGGACACCAATCACGGGTAATGGAGATAGGGCTGCCACCATCCCCGGTAGATGAGCCGCTCCTCCGGCACCGGCAATGATCACTTTTATGCCCTGTTGGTGGGCCTGTTGGGCAAATTCCACCATCCGTTGAGGGGTTCGATGGGCGGAAATGATTTCCACATGGGGCGTGACTTTGAAGTCTTCGCAGACTGCGATCGCAGCTTGCATCGTCGGTAAATCAGAATCACTGCCCATAATGATGGCAACTTCAGGATGGCTCAAGGGATCTTCTTTCCTTTGCAAAACAGGGACAACGTTAAAATGAGAAGACGAACAGCAAGTCTTGTTTTTTAATTAAAAACCTCACGTTTGATCTGGATTTGTCTAAAATTTGATCACTTCTGGCAAACGGCATGTTTCTTGATCATCAGCCTTCCAGACAACCTGCAACATTGAGAAATTCTAATTCTTTTTGAGGACGCTTCGATGAATCCGTTACAAGGGTACCGTTTTTCCTGCACCCTCACCTTTGGCGACATCTATGCCCAGGTGATTATTTGGTTGATTGTGATTTTCATTGCGTTAGCTTCCTCCGTTGCCCTATACCAGAACCCCATGTATGCCTTTTTAACCGGGGGATTAATTTTGGTCTTGTCATTACCTTTTCTGCTGTTTGCCTTTGTGACGACCCTGCTGAATCACATTGAACTGACGCCCGTAGAGCCAAAAGAAGAGGTCTCAGCTAGCTAGTGTCAAGGCCATGAGCACTTTACCCATCCGGCTAGAGAATGCTCGGATCATCGGCTACTCAAAATTGCAGGAAGTAGGTATCCAAGATGGGGTGATTCAGACGATTCAACCCATGGATGCTTTGTCCCTAACGCCCGCCCCGCAAGCAATTGATTTAGCAGGCGATTGGCTGTCCCTAGGAGGCATTGATTTGCAGATCAATGGCGCGTTAGGCCAAGCCTTTCCCGATTTGACACATACTGACCAAGCAAAACTACAGGAGATTTGCCAGTTTTTGTGGCAGCAGGGTGTTGACGGTTTCTTGCCAACGTTGGTGACGACGTCCATTGAAAAGTTTCAGCAAGCCTTGGCTACCCTGTCTACTCAGCGTTCACAAAATGGTAAAGGCCAAGCACAAATTTTAGGTGCCCATTTGGAAGGCCCCTGTTTGAATGCCACTAAACGAGGTGCCCATCCCCAGGAATATCTGCAGCCTTTGAGTATTGAAACCCTACAAGCGGTCATGGGGCCCTACATAGATAGGGTTCGGGTCATCACCTTAGCGCCAGAGTTAGAGCCATCTGGGGAAGCGGTCGCCTGGTTGCGTTCCCACAATATTATCGTTAGTCTCGGCCATTCCCAGGCCACGGCAGCAGAAGCAGAGGCGGCCTTTGAGCAGGGTGCTTCTATGGTGACCCATGCCTTTAATGCCATGCCGAGCTTGAACCATCGTCAACCCGGACTATTGGCAGCAGCATTGATGCACCACCAAGTTTGGTGTGGTTTTATTGCCGATGGTCAGCATGTTGACCCATTGATGCTCAAGCTAATGCTTCAGGCTAGCCCTGAGAAGGGCCTATTTCTCGTGAGTGATGCCCTCGCCCCCCTCGGGTTACCGGATGGCGTTTACCCTTGGGACTCTCGCCAGATTGAAGTAGTGGCAGGGACTGCTCGGCTCCCTGATGGCACTTTGTCCGGAACCACCTTGTCCCTATTGGCTGGGGTGCAGAATCTAGTCCGCTGGAACCTTTGTTCTGTGGAGCGTGCCATTGCCTTAGGGACAGAAGCGCCGCGACGGGCTTTAGGGCTACCCGGTCTGGGTCCAGAACAACCGGCTTGCTGTTTGCTGCGTTGGCGTCACCATCCTCAGACCCAAACCCTGAAGTGGCAGCGCCTGTTTCCCTCTGAAGATGCTTAATGCCTTATGGAAAATCCCTTGTTGCTGATGATTCCGGGTCCCACTCCAGTGCCTGAACCCGTATTGTTTGCTTCGGCTAGACAGCCCATCAGCCATCGTAGCCAGGATTTTCGGGATTTGATGGCTGATATTACGGTCCATTTAAAATGGCTTCACCAAACCCAAAATGAGGTGTTGATACTAGCCAGCAGCGGTACCGGAGCCATGGAGGCTGGCATCATTAATTTTCTGAGCCCAGGTGATCGGGTATTGGTGGGATGCAATGGTAAGTTTGGCGATCGCTGGACGCTGGTTTGTGAACAATTTGGCCTGATAACTGAACGGATTACGGCCCCTTGGGGAAAGGCTTTGGATCCAAAACGGTTTCGGCAGCATTTAGAGGCGGATCTGGATAAGCAAATCAAAGCAGTGATTGTCACCCACAGCGAGACCTCCACCGGGGTTCTGAACGATCTTGAAACCATTAGCCGTCATATCAAAGCCCATGGTCAAGCTCTTAGCATTATCGATGCAGTCACCAGTTTGGGAATTTGTCCCGTTCCCGTCGACGAATGGGGTCTGGATGTGGTGGTCTCTGCATCCCAAAAAGGGTATCGAATGCCGCCGGGACTGGGGTTTGTTTGCGTCAGCCCTAAAGCGTGGCAGGCTTATGAAACGGCTCGGTTCCCTCGGTTTTATTTTGACCTAGGGAAATGCCGCACGGATGCAGCGACGAATACGACCCCGTTTACCCCACCGGTCAATTTATTCTTTGCTTTGCAGATGAGTTTAACCCTGATGAAGGCAGAAGGGCTTTCCGCTATGTTTGCCCATCAGCAGCGGTTGATGCAGGCAACCCGAGCCGCTCTGCACGCCCTGGACCTGCCTTTATTTGTACCGGATCATTATGTAGCTAGCCCCGCTGTTACTGCCATTGCCCCTGATCAGGTGGCGCCAGAAACCCTTCGATTCAAACTACAGCAGCAATACGGGGTGGTGATTGCTGCAGGGCAAGATCATATGCGAGGTAAGCTTGTCCGCATCGGCCACTTGGGTTATGTTTGCGATCGCAGTATCGTTACTACCATTGCCGCTATAGAAGCAGCCTTAAAAGATTTAGACTATCCATTTCAGGTTGGGGCAGGTGTGGAGGCTGCTCACCGCATCTTCAAAGGGAGTTAGGATTTGCCTAACCCTATGTTTCAAATCCCTTAAATTTGCAAATTATGTTGTTTCCAGCCAGTCATAAATTTGATTGAGTTGATCCAAAGTAATCAAACCATATTGCCAGAGCACAATCGGCAACGGTCCTGGATCTTGCTCAAGGTGGCGAAGGGCGAGACCAATAGAGTCGCTCGGCAATGCTAGCTCTTCCTGCAGAAAAGTCAGCAATCGCTTCTGCGATGCTGATTTCAAGCCAGAAAAATCTTTTGTAAACCGAGATACTGCCATTGTTACTAACTAAGAAACCGAGTTTTACCTATGAGAGGAGAGTATTAAAGCGTATTAAAAAGAATCCTACGGACTTAAACCAAAAAGGTGATAGTAGAGATAGTTTTTGACCTATTTCACTACCAAGAACCTTCTAGGACTCTTAACCAAATCGTGGTGTAACTAAAATCAACTGACATTAATTGAATTACAACCAAAAAAGAGCTTTGCCTATGCGATATCATCGCAAAAGCCTCTAAAGAAAGAAGCTATTGGAATGGTTGATATGAGGCTCTAAGAGCAAACCAGATAACTTGCGCTGCACTAGCTAAACATTGCAGAAAAAATTGCGAAAAGCCGATCAAACGCAACACAAAAAAACTTTCAATCGACAATTAGGCTTCCCCCGGACCCTAGGAAAAGAATTACTGCAAACTACCAATCAGTAGTTGAAATTTCAGTAAGTATTTCCAGTCGTATTGGGATAAGAGTGTAACACAATCTTTAAAGATTGATCCAACTTCAATATTTATTTTTATAAAGTTCCTAGAAACTTAAAGATGTAGGTCAGATGGCTAAGTAAATACACTTAAAGGGTAGGCTTGGTAAACCTGTCCCACTAAGGGTTATAGAAGTATGGTTTAGCTCAATAAATCTGAGGCTTAGAAAGGGTCTTAGAAAAAATCAATGGGTGATGAGCATCCGGAATCCGACGATGGAATTGTCTAGTTAATGTCATCTGTGGGGCAAAATAAGTTCATAATTTTGTGTAAGCTTAACCGGTAAAGGCGATTTCTTTTCGCCTCACACTGCTTATCCAACTCCAATGATGATTCGTGTAGAGGCTGCAAATTGATGAGTGGTAAGTTGGCGACCCGGCTACGAGAAGGGACGAAACAATCTCATTCTTTGGCAGAAAATGCGGATTTCATCCAATGTTTTCTCAAAGGAGTGGTTGAGAAAACGTCTTATCGCCAACTATTGGGAAATTTTTACTTTGTCTATACTGCCCTAGAAGAGCAGCTGACTCAGCATCAAAATCATCCACTTTTAAGTCAACTTTATTTTCCAGAGCTATATCGCCAGCAGAGTTTAGCGACAGATCTCAGTTATTATTGGGGACCTCAGTGGCAAACGGCAATTACCCCTTCCGATGCCACCCAGCGTTATGTTGACAGAATTAATGATATTGCGATCGCAGATCCAATCCTGCTAGTTGCCCATAGCTATACACGGTATCTTGGAGACCTTTCCGGAGGACAACTGCTCAAGAAGCTTGCCCAAAGAGGTATGAGTTTACCTCAAGGCCAAGGCATCGCTTTTTATGAATTTGACGATATCCAGACCCCCAAAACCTTCAAGGCCACCTATCGACAGTCTTTGGATAGCTTGCATCTAGATGAAGCCACCATCACCCGCATTGTTGATGAAGCTAACCTGGCTTTTAAGCTCAATATGGAATTGTTCAAAGAAGTAGAAGGTAACTTGATTCAAGCCATTGGTCAGATGATCTTTAGTCATCTGACCCGCTCTCGTAGAAATCGGCAGACTCCGTGGTCTACAGAGTTGGGAGACCCCACTGCACTGCAGCCCCAGGATTAACTGCGTCCCTCAGGGTTTGATTAAGCTGATCGATGGAAGCGATCAAGCGCTCGTTTGCCTCAAGAACAGGATCTGGCGTCATTCCTTCTGCCATTTCTTGCTTGCGCTGCATCTTCTTCCGGGTTTGTTCAAAGGACCGGATCAACAGCAAAGATAACAAAGGCAATCACGATAAAGTTCAGCACTGTGGCGAGAAATGAACCCTATTTTATGCCGTTCATCGACAACTTAGATAACTCATCTACCCCGCTTTTTTTCATGGCAGGATTTAACAGATCTGGGGTAATCATATCCTTAAACTTAAAGAACCGATAATCTTGCCAAAGGCTCCATCAATAACGACGACAACCGCTAGGTCTACGACAGTCCCTTGCATAAGGAAGTCGCCAAAGTTCTTGAGGAATCCACCCGCTTTTGCTCTCTATCTACCTGTCATATTTATTAGTATCCCCTTTATGTAGGGGATGACTCTAAACAGTTTTACTTAAGACTGCAATATTCTTTTAGCAGATTTTTTGTCTTCTGCCCTTAATCTTGTCTGATTTAGCTAAACAGTCAAATCGTCAGCTTTGTGTTGAGTTTATTTCCTGGGCCAGGAGCCAGGTACAATCTGGAAGTTTAGGTTAGATCTAAGAACAGTACCTTGTTCAACTCAAGGGAGTATATGACACCAGACCCTGGGGCCTTTAACCACATTTCCGTCTTAAGCCATGAACTGATGGCAGGACTGATGCTGCAGGAGCAGGGCTTATATTTGGATGCCACCGTAGGCGGAGGCGGCCATAGTGCCTTGATCTTGTCCCAATATCCCCAGACTCAGGTGATCGCCCTTGATCAAGATATTCAGGCTTTAGAGGCCGCTCGAGCTAAGTTGCATGATGCTTGCGATCGCATCCAGTTTTGGCAAGGAAATTTCTCCACCTATCACCCCGGTGAACTTCGGTTTGACGGCATTATCGCGGATTTAGGAGTGAGTTCAGCCCAACTGGATCGACCTGAGCGGGGTTTTAGTTTCCGCTACGACGCAGATCTAGATATGCGCATGGATCAGAGTCAAGGGTTGACCGCTGCCGATGTCATCAACACCTATTCAGAACGGGATTTAGCCGACATCTTCTATCACTATGGTGAAGAACGGTTTTCTCGACGCATTGCCCGCAAAATTGTCTCCAAACGTCCCCTGCGTACAACCTCTGATTTAGCCCGGGTGGTGGCGTCTTCCCTGCCTGCTGCCAAAGGGCGTCGCCGCCGAATTCATCCAGCAACCCGAGTCTTTCAAGCCCTGCGAATTGCCGTTAATCAGGAATTGCAGGTCCTTGAAAAATTTATTGAGATTGCGCCTACCTGGCTCAAACCAGGGGGCAGAATTGGCATCATTAGTTTTCATAGTCTGGAAGATCGAATTGTTAAAATTCACTTCCGTCAGAATTCTCTACTGCAGGTGGTCACCAAAAAACCGATTGTTGCCTCTGAACAAGAGAAAAGAGAAAACAGCCGCTCTCGCTCCGCTAAGCTACGGTTTGCTGAACGGGTTCCTTTGGCAGATGAAGCTGAATCGTAACGGATATAATGACGCCTGGTTTTGCAACTATCCTGTTTAGTGTTTGCAAAGGATAAACGAAGCGCTCTATTTATAGGGAAGCAGCAACTTGATGCAAACTATGAACAAAAGATAAGTATTCTGGAAACAATTATGAATTTATGCATTTATAATGCATGTGGTAACCACTGAAAATTGCTATAAAACAAAGTTTCCGAACCCATTACCGGGTGATTTCCTGGGCTTGAGGAGTTGAGTATGGCCGTCGCTAGCCGATCTAAAGTTGTCCCTGTTCGATCGAAAAAGGCTGGCTCTTCAGCCCGCTCCCATCCCCCTCAGGGACGACGAAAAACGAGGACTTTGTCTCGGCAAGAACAGCCCTTGGATCTCATTGATTCCCGTTCACCCCAATTTCCCAATTGGCTCATACTATTGATGGTGTTTCGAAAGCTGTCAACCCCAATTTTGATGGTGACAGTCCTGGGAATTTTGCCCCTCTATGCTTGGCGAGTCAATACGCAACAATCGTGGGGGGATCAATATACCAAACTAGAGGAACTGCAGCGTGATCAGCGTGATTGGATCACCCGCAATGAAGAGCGCAAATTCCAAATTTCTGAAAACTTAGAAAATAATCCAGCGGGCTTTGTCCCTAAAAGTTCTAAGACGACCGTGTTTTTTAAGCCAGCCCCGGCGCGTCCGGCTCAGCCTGCGCCTTCTCAGGGAAATGGCATCACCCATATTGATGTTGCTCCGATTGGTTATTAAGTCCAACTTCTTTGCAAGTTTATGCCCACTCCCTCTCACCCCATTCAAGATCGTCGGGCCGCAATCAAGGCTCGAATCCAAACGAAGCAGCCCCATCGAGTTCCAAATCAGCGATTACGCTTATTTCTTGTTTGGTTGGTGGTATTTGGAGGCATTGTGGGCTTGTTAGCCCGTTTAGTCTATTTGCAAGTCAGTGCGGCCCCGTTTCTCCGAACAAAAGCCCAAAATCAGCAGCTAGGTAGTCTGCCTGAACGTACCTTTCGTTATCCGATTGTCGATAGCCAGGGGAATCTACTGGCTAAGGATGAACCGGTCTTTCGTCTATTTGCCCATCCCTTTTTATTCCAAAAACAGCCAGATGAAATCGCGCAGGCTCTAGCTCCGGTCCTTGACCGCTCTTCCGATTCTCTGATGGAGCTATTCAAAACTGGAGAAAGTGGGATTCCAATTGGGTATCGCTTGTCGGAAACCGAAGCGGAAAAAATCAACAATCTCTATTTAGATGGATTAGAAATTACTCGGGAATGGCAACGGGTTTATCCCCAATCGGAACTAACTTCGGGGCTGGTTGGGTATGTCAACACCGAAAATCAAGGACAGTCTGGCATTGAATATAGCCAGCAGCCTCTCTTAAAGGGAGATCCGATTCCCTTACTGGTAGCGAGGGATGGCCAGGGCAAGCTTTTACCGGATCGATTTCCCTTAGAGTCCCTGAATGCCAATGACCTGACTCTGAAACTAACCCTAGATACCCGACTCCAGCGGTCAGCTCGACAGGCTCTGCATAAAAAGATGGCAGAGTTTCGCGCTAAGCGAGGCACCGTTATTGTGATGGATGTTGAGGATGGCTCCCTTAAGGCTTTGGCCTCGGAACCCTCCTTTAATCCCCAGCGTTATTTTGAAGCGAATACCGAGCTGTTTAAAAACTGGGCCATTTCGGATCTCTATGAGCCAGGGTCGACCTTTAAGCCGATCAATATTGCGATCGCATTAGAATCCAATGCCATCAAAGCCGACAGTGTTTTCCATGATGGCGGTCAAATTACCGTAGGGGGCTGGCCAATTAATAATGCCGACAACTCAGGTCACGGCAACCTTTCCATTACTGGCATCTTGGAATATTCCAGCAACGTGGGCATGGTTCATGTCATGCAGCGGATGGATCGATCGGCTTACTACAATTACCTGAAAAAAATTGGGATTGGCCAAATTACGGGTACTGATCTTCCCTTTGAAACCCCTGGCCAGTTTAAGGATAAGCAGCAGTTTTTAGACTATCCCATTGAAGCAGCAACCGCAGCTTTCGGCCAAGGATTTTCGGTAACGCCTCTACAAATGGCGCAGCTCCATGCCGCGATCGCTAATGGGGGCGAGTTAGTAACTCCCCATGTGGTCGATGGTCTGTATAACCCTGCTGGCAAGAAAACCAAGGGATTAAACCTAATTCAACCCCGACGCATCTTTTCGAAAAATACAGCCGCCAAAGTTCGGACTATGATGGGCAGCGTTGTCCAAAACGGCACGGGTAAACCCGCCAAAATTCCCGGCTATCGCTTAGGGGGTAAAACAGGAACAGCCCAAAAAGCAGATAGTGGTACCTACAGCAATGCCCGCATTACCAGCTTTGTCGCCTCATTTCCTTTGGAGTCTCCTAAATATGTGGTGTTGGCCGTAGTGGATGAACCGCAGGGGGGCAATGCTTATGGCTCAACAGTTGCCGCTCCGGTTGTGAAGTCAGTGTTGGAAACTTTGATTAGCGTTAAGGGCATTCCTCCCAGTCATCCTGCAGAATTGAAGGCAAAACCAAAACCATCTCGTTAAAGAACCTAAGCAAATCGCCCTTGCTAGCTTCTCTCTCCAGTTCAAGGTGGCGCTTAAACAAGGTACATAAAGCAAAATAACAACCTTCTCATTAAGTGGGAAGGTTGTTACCAGAGCCCTTTAAAGTCTCTGATCCTAAAAATAGGGAGCTCAATCAATAATGTATTGACGATATTAAAACCACCGACGAATACGACGATAAGTAGCCCAGCCTTGAAAAGCTCAATTAGATGAAGTTGAATGAATCTACCCACACTATCGTTTAGGAGATTGTGAGGATGGGTGCCCGATTACGTACTTTATTGAATAGCTCAGAAGAACAGACCTTATTTGAACTGAGGACAGCAACAACAGTCCCCCAACGGGTCAAAGATCGAGCCGCAATGATTCGATTGAGTCATCAGGGGATGTATGTAGAGAAAATTGCAGCCCTATTCCAGTGTAATGTTCGGACCGTTCGCCAAACCCTTCATCGCTGGCAACAGAAGGGATTAGGAGGGCTATGGGATGCACCACATCCGGGTGCTCAGCGACGTTGGAACCCCGAGGATATCGAGTATCTTGAAACCTGTTTGCGTCAGGAAGAACGCACCTACAATAGCCAACAACTGTCCCAGAAACTGGCGAAGGAGCGTAACGTTCACTTAAGTGCAGACCGCATTAGGCAGATTCTCAAAAAAAGGGGGTGATCTGGAAACGAACTCGTCATAGTCACCGCAATAAGCAAGACCCTGTTAAGAAAGCTATCAAACTCGCTGATTTAGAGATGTTGCAGTGGGCAGCAGCGAGTGGAGAGATTGAGTTGTATTACCTGGATGAGTCTGGTTTTTGCCTATGGATGCCCGTGGAATATAGCTATTTCTTCAAGGGAGAGCAAAAGCGGATGGAACAGACTAAACGTAAGGGAAGACGTATCAGTATTTTGGGGCTTCTCCAACCGTTGACGACCTTTGTTTATGGGCTAGTTGTCGGCAGTTTTAATGCCGACCGTTACATCAAAATAATGGATGAACAAGCATGCCAGGCCCAACAACAACTGGATAAAACTGGACGAATTCGGGTCATCGTTCAAGACAATGGCTCTAGTCATACTTGCAACAAAGCGAAGCAAAAATGGACACAGTGGCAAACCCAAGGGCTCTATTTGTTCTTTCTGCCCAAATACTGTTCACAGATGAATCCGAGAAACAGAGTGGCACCAGCTCAAAGCGCACCAATTGAGGGGGCAAATGTTTGAGCATGAGCTGGATTTAGCCTATGCGGTGATGGATGGCGTGAAGGCTAGAGCGTAAGCGGGAAACTATGAAGCAAAACGGTTGAGATTCCCATCACGGCTCGCTGCTTCATGAGCCTTTACGTACAGACAATTTTTAAGGCTTGGCTACTTACCACCAGTAGAAAGCTATTTTTTGACCTTCAATCTTCGTTAAAGAGTGAGTCTCATGTAGAGCATCACGTTCGAGTTTCTCTGACTCAGCATAAGACTCATCACTTGCCTTGGAGAGATGTTCCAGCCGAGTTGAAGCAGGTGTACTGGTTGTGATTAAAGGGTGCTGGAGTTCCGTTGTTTTACTCATGCCCTGCTGTGCAGTAGATGTCATCAACACGAGAGAGAATAGCCCAGCGCTGAGGACAACTTTAGCGGGAGTGTTTAGGATAGTAGACATTATTCAGAACCTCATTTAGTAAAAGAATCAAGTTGTTTAACTTGTCCTTACTATCGTTGAACCGTCAGTCAGAAAAAATACAGTTTAATTCAGGAGTCATTCAGAAAAATTAAGGTGTTGTTTTTACCCCAATCGATGGGAAATAGGGATAGCTTTTCTATCGATAAAACTATATTTTTTGAACCACAGAGAAGCCAACCTTCAGCAAGAGTGATTTCTTACGTTTGGGGGGAGTGAGCAGAAAGAGGCACTTAGGGAAGAAACCGAGCCTGCTCGGATTTATTGGGCACTCGGCAGGTGTCTCGTCGTCCAAACAGTCGATAGCGATTGCGAGCAATGAGACGATAGATGAGATCGCGAATCGGTCGCGGAATTAACCCAATGGCTGTAAAGATAGACCAAACTCCACCCAGACGTTTGCAGACTTGGATAAAGGCATCGGACTGATTGTAAAGTCCTCTCTCATCCTGATAGTAAATAGACCAGGCTTCCCGATCTAAGGGCAATGGGGGCAAATACTGTCTTGCTGTTTGACCTTGTAAAGGAGCAATCAGGATAGTTCCCAAAGGATCAACCTTCAGTAAGAGGTCAACAAAGCCATTACACATCACACATTCCCCATCAAAAAACACGATGGGCTGCTGAGTGGCGGTCGGTTGGCTGGCCGTCTGATTTGAAAGTTGCGGTGTCGCCATGCTGTTGCTCAAAGAATCTATTTTGAATCTAACATGGCCGATTGGGCGTTAGCATAGGGCTGTCTTGTGGGGCTTAGACATATCCTTTAGCAGGAACGGCAGCTTTCGAGGTAGGATCTGCAAGTTACATCTATAGCTAGTTGAACAATGGCTGAGCGACCGATTAAAAAGTCTGAATTAGAAAAGCGTGCCCAGGCTGAAGGCCAAACAGGCGATGACAAAAACCGTAACCAGAAGGGCCGTAAAGGTGGACGAGGAAAAGGTCGAAACAACAAAGATAGAGACAGGAAAAAGCCTGCTGTTCCCCTAGCTTTGATGAGAGGCCCCAAGCCATCCGCCAAGGTAGCAGAGCCTGAACCTGTAGAGGTCCCTGAGGAGGCAGAAACCGCCCCAGAAGGTAAAGAAGCTGTAGCTGAAGCAACCGATGCAACCGAAACGGACTCATCCGATGCTGAAGATAGCGAAGCAGAATCTGCTGCTGAAAATTAACGGTTAGCCTAAACATAATCTCTCTCGAAATTTATGTTTAGGCTAAATCCTTAGCAAATTAGGAAGACACGGGTTGAGGAATTGTGATATCAACTGGGGTCACCGTTTTTCCTAAGTCTTCTAATGGGGGTTGAATTGCTGAGCGGTTCCCCACGACTAAAGTGACAATCTGGTCAGGCTGCAGATATTTCTTCGCTGCAGCCTGAACTTTTTCAGCCGTCATGGTTTTGACTGCCCGCTGATATTGGAAGATAAAATCATCGGGATAACCAAAGTACTCATATCGCATTAAACGAGACAAGGTTTGGCCGGGATCCTGAAAGTTAAAGACAAAAGAGTTGAGAATTGAATCCTTGGCCTGTTGAAGTTCATCCGCCGATAAGGGCGCTTCACGGACCTTTTTCAGTTCACCCAACACCGCATTGATAAATGGCACGGTTGCTTCTGAACGCGTCTGCCCGCCAGAAATAAATAGCCCTGGATAATCGTAACGGGCACTCCATACTGCATAGACAGAGTAGGCTAATCCCTGGCGAGATCGTACTTCGTTAAACAACCGTCCCCCAAAGCTGTTGAGGGCTTCATTCATCACTAGTAAGGAGAAAATATCAGGGCTATCAAACTTCCCTCCCAAATGACCAATTTGGATATTGCTTTGGGAGAGTTGAGGCTGATCAACGATAAATGTCTCCCCAGCTTTGATTTGCTCTGCTCCCGGTGCAGGTGGTGCTTCATCCCGCTCGGGTATTGCGGGCCAATCGCCAAATTCCTGTTTGATCCGCTGAGTCATAGCGGCAGAATCGAAATCTCCCACAATGCCCAAAATCATGCAGTTGGGGTGGAAGTTTTGTTGGTAAAAGGATTCAACATCGGCTTGAGTGATATTGTCGAGGGTTTGATATTCCTGGGTGCGCGCATAGGGGCTGTCTCCCCCATAAATCAGTTTTTTAAATTCTCGGCCTGTAATGTCATCGGGGTCATCATTCCGACGGGCAATGTTTCCTCGACGCTGAGTCTTGGCTAAAACGAGCTTGTCCTCTTCGAACGCCGGTTCGCGAATGACTTCCGCAAATAAGCCAAAGACGGTATCTAAGTCTTCACTCAAGGCCGCGAAGGAGGCACTGCCGGAAGCGGTACTAATCCCAGTTTCTACAGAGGCCGCCCGTTGCTCTAGCATTTGGTTGAGCTGATCAGAGGGATGTGTTTTGGTACCGCCCGACCGCATCACGGTGCCAACGATATCCGCTAAGCCGACTTTATCGGCAGGCTCCAGCCGTGACCCCGTCCGCATGCGAGCAATGCCGTTGACCAAAGGCAGTTCATGATTTTCCATCAAGTAAACAGTCAAACCGTTATCCAGTTGGAACCGACTATATTCTGGGATGGTTACTTCAGGGAGGGGTGGAAATTCTAAGTCTGTATAGTGTTTAGCTGTGGCTGCTGTACCCGGACGAATCGAACCGATGACTAGCAAGAGGGGAATGACCGCGAAGGCAATTAACCGCTGTAGGGTTTTACTTAGAAATCGGTTGCGGTGGGCGTTGGGCATGGTTAACGTGCTTTTC
Source organism: Acaryochloris marina MBIC11017 (assembly GCF_000018105.1). Taxonomy (GTDB): domain Bacteria; phylum Cyanobacteriota; class Cyanobacteriia; order Thermosynechococcales; family Thermosynechococcaceae; genus Acaryochloris; species Acaryochloris marina. The sequence goes on along the minus strand of NC_009925.1, from coordinate 822,542 downwards.
CTATGAACAGCTCATCTCTAACAGATTAGCCTAAACTTTTACGAGGCGAGGGGGGAATTTATATCCTTTTGACCTGCTTTACAATTAAAAGTGCCCCTACCGTTGTCTGGCCCGTGAAAAAGCGCGTTACTCTTACGTTCCCTCGACGAGCCGTTCCGGTTCCAGTTACCTATCGATTGGCAAAAGATTTCAATGTAGCGGCAAACATAATTCGTGCCCAGGTGGCCCCAAACCAAATTGGTAAGTTGGTGGTGGAATTGGCGGGTGATATTGATCAGCTTGATGCGGCTATCGATTGGATGATTTCCCAAAATATTGATGTGTCTTCATCGAATCGCGAAATTCTGATCGATGAAGATAGCTGCGTTCACTGCGGTTTATGTACGGGCATCTGCCCCACTCAGGCCCTCACCCTTGACCCTAAATCTTTTTTGCTGAATTTTACCCGATCGCGCTGCATTGTCTGTGAGCAATGTGTCCCTACTTGTCCGGTTCAAGCAATCTCTACCAATTTTTAGTAGGCATTGAGCATGGTTGACCTTGAATCTCTTCTCAAAATAGAGTTACCGCGCTGTCTTGAGCAGGTTAAAGCCATTTCAATTCCCCCATTCAGCCCCAACGATGCCATCGCTACGGCATTTACATTGACATCACCACTAGATAGCGCTTTAGAGGTACAGGTTTTGGGCCATCCACTGGTAGACTACAATCCCAATTGCAGAGATGACTCCAGCTTTATCAGCCCGCTTTATCTTAAATGGTTCAATGGCCCCGAAATTTGTGTTTTCGATAGTCAAATACATGGCTATCACGGTGAGATGAATGCATCCGCTAAATTTCGCGGTTCAGGGCTGCCAAAGGTCTATTTATGCAGTGATTGCGACCATGATTGGTTTCATGTTTTATTGCAATTAAATTATTGGGACGCCTGTGACGAACTTCTTGAAGATGAGCCTGATTTACCCATTCAAGACTATTTTTGCCATGCTGTCTTTGTAGGAAAATGTCTTCAGTGCGGGACGATGCACACTATCCTGGATATGGACCTGTAATTAATAGATGGGGAATTCGTCCCCATGTAGGTCAATTCAGTGATTACAACCAAAATATGCTGAATCCTAATCGGAAGAACTTTAACACTGACCCTCACCTTCCCTTAAAGAGACGACATTGGTTAAGTCACTACTACCGAAATCATCGCTTTTAGGTAAGACAATTCCGTTGCCATTAAAATCCCTGAATACTCGCCTTTAGGAAGATTCTGGGGGAGTTGAATGGAAATATGAATGGACTCTGTTGCGTCGGGTGCAAGACTGAGGGGATTGGGGGTAATAGATATTGCATCCTGAGCAATTAGATCGCCTTGGCAACTGTGCAAATCCGTACAAAAAACTTTGGTTTGAGTGGATTCTGATCGATCATTGTGAACCTTAAATGAGATCTGAACTGTCTCTCCCGCGTGGCTGGGGTATGCAGGCTGCAGTAGAGGAACACCTGCCTCGCTCGATGGTGCTGATTCTGATACGCTACCCGGCAAATTTGATTTGAGGGAGAGTAGATTAGCCAACTCATTGACAAATCCATGCATTTCGTCCACTAAGCCTGGAACAGAATAGCTATTGGGTCTAGGAGGAGTCGTCGTTCCTAGGTCTAGGGGAGAGGCTACGGTCTGAGCAGATTCGAGGGGAGTTGATAGATCGTTATCAAGAATAGTGGCTGCTTGCTGTACGAGAGCTTCAGGGGTGGGTATTGTTTCACCGGCCATGGGCTGGATAACCTGAGCAACCGGATCTGTGAGCGCTTTGGGCTCAGCAGCTAACCCTCCCGCTTCAGACACCGTAGATGGAAGTGTTTCAACCTGTTCCAGAAGGCCAGTGACCGATTCGGGTAGCCCTTGATCGATGAGCTGGAGGGGTTTACGTCGATAGTGTTTCATCTTGACTGTCCTCTACTTGCGACTCAAAACCAGTGGTCCTATAGATTACGGCTAATCATATAGTGAATCAATTTGGGGATAAACGCTTTTTCCCCAGAGTTGGGCGTATCCTGATAGGCCACCGAGAATTCTTCTAAGGCTGCTTCGGCAAACTGATGGGCGACTGCGATCGCATAGTCAATACTGCCGTAATCTTGCATGCGTTGAATCACCCAGCTCACCTCCTCTTCAGACCGTTCTCCCCGAGGTTTTGCCATAAAGGCTTGGAGCACATCCCGCTCTGATGGGGTGCCTTGTTTAAATAGGTGCACTAACATCAACGTTCGCTTACCTTCCCAAATATCACCGCCAATTTCTTTGCCATACTGGTGGGAATCCCCCACCAAATTCAGCACATCATCTTGAATCTGAAAGGCCGCCCCCATAAAGTATCCAAACTTATTAAAGCGGTCCAGGTCCAGGGTGTCTTTAGAGGCAATCAGACCCCCAATCCGGCAGGGATGCATAAAGCTATACCAACAGGTCTTATTCAAAATCATCTGTAGGTAATCCGCTTCGGTGATATCACAGCGGTTGTCCCTTACCCACCCTAGTTCTGAGGCTTGCCCCTCTAAGGATTTCAACATTAAATGCTCAAACTCTTCATAGATCCGTTGGGTCAGTTGATGACCCAGCATGGGAATATTTTCCCGGACCAATCTCAGGCTTAAGGCATTCATGGCATCGCCAATATTAACCGCGATGGGCACCCCCTGCTCTGCCTGCAGGGTGGGCATGCGATGGCGGCATTCACTGTTATCTTCCACGTCATCATGGACTAGGAAAGCATTGTGAATCATTTCTAAGGCAACGGCTGATTTGAGGGACTGTTCTTCAGTCCCCCCAAAGGCCTGACAGGTCGCCATACATAAGGCGGGACGCAAGCCCTTCCCCATATGGGAGAGGTGTCTTTTGATCGGCTCATACAGATACTGTTGGGGTTCGCCCGTGGGAATCACAGCCAACAACGCGGCCAACGTCACCTCTCGGTAATGACCGAGATGGACCTGAAGGGTCTCTAGATCCGGAGGGGTAAGGGCAGCTAGGGACACCAGACACCTCTAGCTAGCGGATAGGGGAGGAGACTCGTCATCACTCAGGAATAATGCGGACTTTTCCGGAACGCTGAGGGGGCTGTTTAGAGGACTGAACAAAAGAGGGGTGGTGCTGTTCGGATAATGTTTGGAGTGTAGCCAAGCTAGGGATGGTTTCAGGCATCGTTTGGGACTCCGCCATCCGCACCACAATATCTAGCACTGACTTTTGCACCACCTCCATCAGCTCTTGCCGCAGTTCAACATTGTCAAAGCCTTGGGTGCCGACCGCATAGAGGGGGTTACCTAATTTTTCCAGGGGCTGATCAATGGTGACCCCGAGCAACTGCTCCAGAATTCGGCCACCTTGGTGGGCTAACTTGAGAGCCGATAATCCCCATCGCACCAAACTGTCATCCCAGGGTAAGCCCTGGTGAAACCGAATGCGATCGATCACTCGCCAGGGTTCAAAAATTTCTTGCTCATGCAGCTTCCAGATCTTGCATGGAGGGGCATCCATGTTGGCCGACTCAATAATGCCGTTGACAGCGCGGCGAGCCGCTTCATTGGCCCCTTCCATGGTCGCCAGATCCGTATAGGTGCGAACATAATCGGACGCAAGAAATAGATTGGGAATATCCGTCACCGCGTCTGGGCGTTTCACCCAAGTATTAATTAAATTGACCAGCAGCGGTTCTTCATTGGTATCTCCTTCCCCCTCGACCAGGTAAATCGCCGGATCCAAAAACCAATGGTCTAAATATTCATCCTTGAGAATTTCCTGGCCGTGGATATTGATGCTCTTTTTGAGTTGCGCCCACACCTCATTTTTAACTTCCTCCCGCGTGCATTCCTTGGCAGTTTTGCCATTGAGGCCCTTTTCATCCCACTCGGAAATATCAACAGAGATGATGCCTTTAATCCGACCGTCGGCATATTGATTAAAATCAACCCCTGGCCAAAACTGTCGTTGGGAAATAGAGGTGAGCGCCCAGGGAGAATCGACATAAATCGCATGGCCGTGGGACAGGGGCACATCCTGCGTTAAATAAAGCTGAATGCCATTCATCCAGGACACCCCGCCTTCGCTGAGCTGATGGAGCTTCCCTAATTCTGGATCCGCCGTTTTGAGGCTGTCGGTCACCAGCTCCGCCATGCGCTCGATCGGGACTGCGGCGATGTAATAGTCCCCTTGAGCCTGAAAAGTCTGGCCATCTTGCTCAATCGTGGCTCCCTGAATCAGTCCATTCACACAGTCAATGGCTAAGACCTTGGCCTCCAGATGATATTGCACCCCTTGTCGAATTAAGTAGGCCAGCCAAGGGTTGATCCAGGCATCGTTGGTGGGCGCATTGAGAACGCGATCGCTACTCGGTCCCGGCTCTACTAAATCAAACAGAAGCTGGACAAAAATATCGCCAATGGTTTTGGTACTCGCCAGATGAGCCTTTGCCGCGACCAGGGAACGGGTGATGCCATGACCAAAAATTTTCTGATAGGCCGGGGAACGCTGGTCTGCCCCTACAAACTCCCACCAGTCTTCTTTCTCATATTCCGCTAAGCGCCGTTCTTCGCAAGAAGTGACGATTTGCCAGACTTTGGTGCCAAAAAAAGCAATTTCTTCGGGAGAGACGCCAAAGTCTGGCCCAAAAATGGTGGGAAACTCATTGAGGATTTCCTGGACATCTGCAAAGGTGCGAGGAGAACGGGATGGAAATACGATGGGACGTTGGCCATAGCGGGCCATTTCAACTCGCGTTGTATCGACCAGATTATCGGCAACGGTTTTGTTTTTCCCATAAGGAATCCGCGCCATGGTATCAACAATATGTTTGTAGAAGCGAGGGAAAAATCGGAAGCCATGTTCTCCGGGCAGGGGCTTTCGAGGACCATTGGGGCCCATGCCTCCGGTATTGGGCACGGGAATACTGCGGGCCTTTCCTCCAGGAATTTTCTTGGCTTCGTATACGTCTACGGCAAACCCTCGTTCAATCAGCTCATGGGCGGCACTCAGTCCAGCCACGCCTCCACCAAGGATCACAACCTTCTTTTGCATGATGTTTCCTGTCTGCTATGAGGGGGGATGGGGATCAAAATTTGGGTTTAGGGCAAAGAAAAGGCACTCACGGCACCCTCTTCCTTCACTCTCAGGACAAATTTCTCATAGACTCGGAACAGGTATCTCGCTTCGTTACTGACATTTAAAAATTGCACGGTGGGGGAGGTGGCCACGACTAAATCGATGGGATCACCCGCCAAGGAAACGACCACAACTTGATGATCTTGTAAGGTACTGGAACGTAAGAGCTGTGTGCCTAACAAAGGTTCAATACGGTCTTTTGGTAGCACAAGAGAGCCATTTGGTGTGTTTACCTCAACAAACGCACCTTGGCCTAGGATACAAGCAAACGGTCCCAAATGCCCGCTTAATTCAAGGTTTGAGATCGCATCCGCAATGTTAATCACAAGCCGCTCCCCTAAAGGACCTGAAATTGGATCACGTGACGCTCTATTTACAAGCCCATCTGCTTGTTGACCACCCTTCACTCTACATAGAATAGGGCTTCTAGCATCCTTTAATTGTTGATTGGTGGGGTTAGCCTGCGGTAGACCATTGAAAATAATTGCATCTTCTGAACGTGCTAATAAGTTAGCTGCTCGGCGAAATGCGGAAATTGCCCCAATTAAATTCTCTTCAGCTAGCTGACGCTGTTTCAGCTCAATGTAAACTGACAAAGTCCAAAGCCTAAGAGTATCAATATCGTCAACTTTAATAGGTTCTAGAACTAGATTCTCAGGTATGGAATCCCCTTCAGGTTCAACTTCAAGTAGTGTTTGGCTGCGAACCACAGTGGCACTTTGTTCTAGTGGACCACAACAAGCTAGGAATGATCCTGCAACACTAACCTTACTCACCTCATCAGCAACAAGCTGTTGTATCTGATTCCACTGCTCAGAAGTCCAGTCAATTTGAGAGTTCATAGGGGCTGAATATCCTAAATATCGAAAGATAAGCGAACTGCTTGCACAACACAGTTATAAGTAGAAAACCCAATGCAGAAAATTCAGATCGAAAATAAAATAGAAATGCCAAAAGTTTACAACAAACTAGAGGGCATACAAATCATAAATCACGAGCAAATCTGACATTTGCACTTCTCCAATCCCAATACATTGGAGCCGATTTAACCACTGATATTGTGGATGTTCTGTTAAGAAACGCGGCGTTACTCTCAGAGGAGGGGCATTGGGCCATTGTTGCTTGAGAAAATTTTGATATCCCTTTTGTCCTAGTTCAAAAACCCCTGAATATCTTGTTTGAATCAGGGCTCCATCAACCGTTTGAAGTGTGGCGTAAGCCCCTACAATACCAACTCCATCATGACGAATAGTCATATGGTCTCCCCCATGTGAGCCAAAAATAGCATTGAGCTTCGGACCATTCACCTGTCCTGTCTTGATAGACCAGTTGACCCTCAAGCCCTCAGGCGTTTCTCCAATGATGTCAGGAGGCTCCTGCAACCGAACTTGCACAGTCCCAAGGTAATTTAAACTACAGGGGAACCGATGATGCGGCAACGACTCATGGAGTGGAGTTTTTGGCGTGGATTGGGGAGAAGTCAATGATGACGGCGAATCATTGATGATAAATGAGGATGAAAATTGCTGTGTATTACCAACCTTTGGAACTTGCCGTCCTGCACAAGATAGGGTTACCAAATACTCTACTTTTTGGGGTTCTAATAAGGATGGGAAATGAACAGAGAAGTATTGCTTTCCAGTGACATAGTCAGAGTGGCAAAGTACACCGGTAGTGGATCGAACCAGTCTATTTTTATCTGAACGATAATAGACAGTCACCTTATTGGCTAAATGTAGTGGATAAACCCCAACTGTAATGGAGATCCCCTGCCTAGCTGCTACAAAGCTCTCAGATGCTGGAGCATCTTCCGTTCCATACCAAAGCTTTAACCCATCATGGCAAACTTCCACGAAAACCTATCATCCCTCTAAAGAGGCAGAGCTTTCTATTTCATCTAGAAACATACGGACTTGACTCAGGTCAGGCGTACCCAAGCCTTCCGTAAACCGATTATAAATTTCGAAGGTACATTCCCGCGCTGCATCCACGTTCCCCTGGGAATGCCAAAAACGACCTAGGCTAAGAACAGCTCTTAGCTCCAGCATAATTGCGTTCTGTTTAAGCGCAAGGGATATGGCTTCTTTGAAGCAGTCTTCTACGATATTGGCATCAGAAGCTTGGAGTTTTGGTTGAGTTTGACTGAATCGTTGCCATAAAAACTCAGCTTTCAAGCGATATAATTCTGGCTCCATATGATGCTCATTTCGAGTAGTCGCCTCCTGAATGCCTGCGTCTAAGGCTTGAAAGGCTTCCTCAAAACGCTCAGATAACCAATACACCTCCGCTAACATCCCCATAACTTGTGGAAAAATAACTGAAGTTCCAGTGTTCTTAAATAACTCCAACCCTTCGATCATTTCCTGCAGACCCTCTTGAGTTCTCCCTTGCCAAGCCATTGACCATCCATGAAAGAGCATCGCCACAGGAATCCACAGGAGAAACCCTTCTGCTCGGGAGATATCCAGCAATTCTGCTGCTTTATCTTCAACTAAAGGCAAGTGACGAGTCAGTTGATACTGATGCAAGCTAGCGCCTAAGGCATAAGCTTTATTGGGAAGGTGATGCAGGTTTTGGGCCAGTTCCATTGCCGCTTCTACCTGTTTAGGTAACTCATCTGGATAGCCCAACATCCACAGGCTACCTGCCAGAAACATGTGTATACATACTGCGGAGGAAAGTTGGGTCTCAAATACTAAATGTTGCTCTGCTTCAAACTCAAATCTGGCTAACCCTTCATTGGCAACCTTTCTAGCATCAACATATTCACCCCGGTAAAAATGGGTATACCCCACTGCATGGCAAGCCATCTCATACATAATCGATTGATCTGCGAGTTGAGCTTTCTGCCAAACTTCTCCCGCAGCCTCCAGGGCTTCATCCATTTGGCCACGGAGAAAATAATTAGTCCATAGTCCCCATAACGCCTTAGATTGACTTTGCGGGTCCTCAGTTTTTGAGCTAAGTATTTTTGCCCGAAGACAGGTTTGTTCTACTTCTACGGATGCCCACCCTTTAATCGCCATATAAGCGGGAGCAAGGCCAAGCTGCATCTGTAATTCCAATTGATCTCGCTCGGTGCCTTCAGAGATCCCTTCCAGTAATTCTAGCCCTCGTATCAAATGTGCGATCGCTTCCGAATTGGCGGCTTGTCCTAAGTCTCGTTGACCCGCCTGCAGCCAATACTGGATAGCAGCATGCAGAAGCCCCGCTTCAGTAAAGTGATAGGCCAACAGCTCTGGACGAATGGATTCTTGGTCATCTCTGCGTCGCTCAAGGGTGTAGGCAATGCGCTGATGATAACCCTGCCGACGTATTTTCACTAATGATTGATACGCCGCATCCTGAATCAGCGCATGTTTGAATTGATATTTTGCAAAAGGTGGAGACCCTTCTTGGTAAAGGAGTCCTGATTCAACCAGTTGATTCAGACCATTGCGGAGGGTAGCTTGATTCCACTGAGACACCTCTTCTAATAATTCATAGTCAAATTCGCGTCCTAAGGTTGAGCCGAGTTGGGCTACTTCCTTCACGACAGACAGACGATCCAAACGCTCAATCAAGGAGTCATGTAACGTCGTCGGAATTGCCAAAGAAACATTGTCATCACTGAACCGGTTTAAAACAGGGCTTTCATCAACATCAGCTTCTAAAACCGTTTTCGTCAATTCCTCCACAAATAGGGGGATGCCATCTGTTTTCTGAACAATTTGTTGGACAAGGGCCTGGGGTAGGGATTTCTCCTGAGCCGTTTCCTCAACCATCACCTGAATTTCTTTCTGCCCTAAGCTATTGAGCTTTAAAGCGTGAAGGTGGGGGTAGGTATGCCAAGGCGACGTAAATTCGGGGCGGCAGGTTAATAAAATCAGGAGGCGGTGATCGCGAATATGCTCTAAGAAATAAGTAATGGCATCGAGGGTCGAAGCGTCCATCCAATGTAGATCTTCAATCACCAGTAAGACAGGCTGTTGCTTCGCTAACGCCAAACAAACTGCCGTCATGGCCTCAATGGTTTTTTGTTTTTGCCGCTCAGGGGTCAGGTTTAAAGGTGGATACTGTTCTTCAAAGGGAACTGCCAACAAACTTGCAAATAAAGGGGCATATTCTCCTTGAGATAACGAACATTGGCCGATGAATTGTTCAATTTTTGCCAATTTCTCAGCAGATGTATCGTCCTGAGAAAAGTTAAAGGTTGTTTGCTTTAAAAATTCAGTAATGGGATAGAAGGCACTGTTGCGATAGTAGGGTGAGCCTTGAATTTCAGTGAGCCATACGTCTTGGGCTTGAGCAACATTTTTTTTAACCTCCCAAACCAGCCTAGATTTCCCCATCCCTGCTTCCCCTTGCAACAGGACCGCATGGGTATGGCCAGTAACGGCTTCCTGCCATCGTTCAGATAGCAGTGCTGTTTCAGTAATGCGATTAACAAAAGGGGTTAATCCCGACTTTTCAGCAACAGCGAACCTACTTTTGGCTTTGCTTTCCTTCAGAACTTGAAAAATATCAATGGGATCTGAAATCCCCTTTAATTTTTGTTGTTCCAATTTCTGGCATTCAAAAAACCCCTGCACGAGGCGTTGAGTAGCAGCACTAATGACGACGGTATTGGGCTGAGCCAGGGACTGTAAGCGAGCCGCAATATTGGGAGTTGCACCCACAATAGCCATGGGATCAGGTGCATCTTTCACCCCCATTTCGCCAATCACCACTAGTCCAGTGTGAATGCCAATGCGAACGGATAGTCGCTCTCCCCACTTTTTCATGATTTTGGGATTGAGTTTTTGCAGGGACTCTAATATCCGTAGACCACTGCTAACGGCTCTCCGAGCATCATCTTCATGAGCCCGAGGGTAGCCAAAATAAATCAGAACCCCATCCCCTAAGTACCGAGCAATGTACCCTTCAGCATTTGCAATTGCCTCAGCACAGAGTTCTTGATAGGCCAGAAATACATCCCGCAGATCTTCAGGATCGAGTCTTTCTGCTAGCGGTGATGACTCTACCAAATCACAAAACATCACGGTTAATTGCCGCCGTTCAGTTTCCCGACTCCACCCATCTTCAGATGGTGTGTTTATATTTGTTTTCAGCTTGTGGGAGTAGTTTTTTTGTAAGGATAGTTGATGTGCTTCTATAGTCTGAGCAACCAGTATTTCTTGATTGCGATCAACAGCAATTTTGAGGACATCAATAATTTCATATTTTAAGTCTGCTAAATATTGATCATCAATATCAAATTGCCGTTTAATCGCCCTATAAGAAACTTGACCTCGACGATGCAAAATCTCAATTGTTTGTTCTAGTATTTCTTCAAAACTCATTTCAAGTCACGGCTCTCTTATGGAGAGAAAGTATTCAGGCTCAAAAAGTTACAATATCTCTCCGAAGTTGAGATTAGTGTCTAGCCAAAGAGATTGAGATTTTAACCATCGTTAGGTTGCCCAATGCTCTAGCATAACGCACCCACGACAGGAAGAGCATAGAAGTCATGCAGGGAGGACGATAGAGTGAGGTTTAGGTAAAAAAGATCGAAGGAGATTTTCAATAACTGATACCTTGCTTAAAGGTATTGATATTTTTAATATTAGACAGCCTATTTACTTATGTGAATTAGCTGGTATTCATGCCACATAAACCACATGCTGGGCCACTATATTCTAATATCATCTACCTCTTGTGGATACCCAGATTAGTATAACCATTTGTAACGACTAACTTTTGATATTCATTCTTTCAATCCTTTTGCTCAAATCAAGGATAGATAGGCTTCAAAGTGTAGCCCTAATGCCATAACTATCCCTATCCAAAAACAGAGAAACTAACGAGCTGAAGAAAGGTGGGCGCTGTAGAATGCTGATTTCCCGATTTCGTTTTGAGGCCGCTCAGAGTATATTCAGGTTCTCTGGGAGATTGATAGCAATCCCTTTAAGATGTAGAGAGTCTAAGAACCAGGTAGAGTACTTTGGGTCATAATCGATTAACTACATCCTTCCAGGGACTCATAGGGGAGAACTTAGTCTTTAAGATAGATTTTGCCCCTCACCATAGGGGATGCCTAAATTACAATCTACCCATTTAATGATTAAAAGGATAAAGACAGAGTAATTATGGCCAGAAATGGGATTGGTATCAATACAGCCCAAGATCGCTCAGAACGTATTGTTGGCCAAATTCACGTTTATGATGGAGCCGGCAAAGGCAAATCACAAGCGGCCTTGGGGGTGGTATTACGTTCAATTGGTTTAGGCATTGCGTCTGCATTCCCGACCCGTGTTCTACTACTACGGTTTTTAAAGGGGCCTGGCCGTCCCTATGCTGAAGATGCTGCCATTGAAGCCTTACAGCGTGCCTTTCCCCACTTAATTGATCAAGTGCGAACAGGAAGGGCTGAGTTCTTTGGGGCGGACGATATCACCAAGTTTGACCGCCAAGAAGCTCAACGGGGATGGGATATTGCCAAAGGTGCGATCGCATCCGGTCTCTACTCGGTTGTAGTTCTAGATGAGCTGAATCCGGTTCTAGATTTAGGACTCCTAGACATCAATGACGTAGTTCAGTCGCTCCGCAAAAAACCTGACCATTTAGAAGTGATCTCCACAGGGAGAGGGACACCCCAAGGCCTGCTTAATGTTGCCGATCTCCATTCCGAGATGAAACCCCACTCCCATGAAGGGACTCGCCAAGGGATTGAAGGGATTGAAATTTATACCGGATCTGGTAAAGGTAAGTCTACGAGTGCTCTCGGTAAAGCACTTCAGGCCATTGGTCGTGGTATTAGCCAAGACCAATCCCATCGGGTTCTGATTATGCAGTGGCTCAAAGGTGGGCTTGGGTATACGGAAGATGCAGCCATTTCTGCCATGCAGCAAAGCTATCCCAACCTGGTGGATCATCAGCGTTGTGGTCGCGATGCCATTGTGTGGCGGGGGCAACAGCAAGAGATTGATTATGTAGAAGCAGAGCGAGGCTGGGAGATTGCCCGAGCAGCGATCGCATCCGGTCTTTACAAGACCATTATTCTCGATGAGCTGAATCCCACCGTGGATCTGGAACTTCTGCCGGAAGAACCGATTATGCAGGCTTTTTTACGTAAACCCCGAGATACCGAAATCATCATCACCGGGCGCTGCCAAAACCCTCCCGCCTATTTTGAGTTAGCCAGCACCCATTCCGAGATGGTTTGCCACAAACACTATGCCGAGAAGGGCGTTGATCTCAAACGCGGTGTAGACTTTTAACGAATCTGTTGCAGTTTGCTCATAGATGCCCAGACCCCTCGTTTGACCTTTATGATGGGGGCAGATTCTTATTTCTAGACTGAAACAGTTGCTATCCGAATACAGATCACAGCCTTTTATCCATGAGTCTGCCGTTATCCGCAATGAATTTAGAGAAGCACAACCAACGGATGCAATTGTTAGCGGATGTTACCTACAAAATTAGGCAATCCCTGGATCTCCACGAAATTCTGCAGACCACTGTTACTGAGGTGCGCCAGCTCCTAGATGCTGATCGCGTTGTCATGTTCCAAATTCATCCTGATGGGGCAGGAACTGTGGTGCAAGAAGCAGTGTTGCCCGGTTGGTCAAAATCCATTAACCAAAATATTGTCGATACCTGTTTTGGTACCAGCTTTATCGATTCCTATCGACAGGGGCGCGTTTCGGCCATCAGCGATATCGAAACAGCGCCGATTACCCCTTGCCATGCTGATTTACTACGGCAATTTGAAGTAAAGGCCAATCTGGTTATCCCGATCATTAGTCAGGGACAGCTGTGGGGGTTGCTGATCGCTCACCAATGTTCAGCCCCAAGGGAATGGCAAGCCTTTGAAGTGGACTTGCTCAAACAACTTGCCGATCAAGCGGGAATTGCCCTAGCTCAGGCCAAACTCTTGGCCGATTTGAATCAAGCCCATCAACAGCTCAGATTTCATGTGGAGAATTCTCCCCTAGCGGTGATCGAATGGGATCATGCTTGCCGCATTCAGCGCTGGTCGGCTCAGGCTGAACGAATTTTTGGTTGGTCGGGAGAGGAAGTCATCGGCCGAGGGCCAGATCACTGGTTTATTCATACCGACGATCTCCATCTCTTTCGAGAACATGTGCTGAACCTGACTGGACACCCCTTTCCCAATTACGCCAATCCAGATATGGAGCGGTTGACCCGCAACTATACGAAAGCAGGCGATCTGATTGATTGCGAGTGGTACAGCTCAGCCCTGTTTGATGCAGAGGGCAACTTGGTGTCGATCCTCTCCATGGCACAGGATGTAAGCGCTCGCCAGCAGGCCGAAGCTGCTTTACAACAGCTCAATCGAGAGTTAGAGATGCGGGTTGAGCAACGGACAGCCGCCTTGCAAGAAAGCGAGCAGCGATTTCGATCTTTATTTGAAGCTGCCCCCGATTTTATCTATGTTTTAGACACCAAAGGGGTGATTCAGCATGTTAACCCGGTGGTGATTGAACGATCAGGCTACCGTAAATCCGAACTAGAAGGTCATCCTTTCATTAATCTCTTTGCCCCTAAATCTCAGGTGCTCTGCCAGCAGCAATTTGGAGATTTACTTGCCCAGGGGAGCCATCGGCAAGAGCTGGAGTTTATGGGCAAAAATGGCAAGATTTTGACCGTGGATTGCTCTTTCAAAGTGGTTAAAGACCCCCTGGGAAAAACATCGATTTTGGTGGTGCAACGGGACATTAGCGATCGCAAAGCCTTAGAACGGATCAAAGACGAATTTATTTCCGTGGTGAGCCACGAGTTACGAACGCCTTTGACTTCAATTCACGGATCGATCAAGCTCCTAGCCACAGGCCAACTCGGGGATTTATCGGATGATGGCCAACAAATGCTCGATATTGCCGATCAAAATACCGATCGTCTCGTTCGTCTAGTCAGTGATGTTCTGGACTTACAACGGATCGAATCGGGGCAAGCCAAGATTAGTAAGCACCTCTGCGATGCGGCAGACTTAATGACCCATGCTACAGACGCGATGCGGAGTATGGCCTACCACCATCAGGTCACCTTAAAAAGCACGCCGCTCTTAACCATGGTTTGGGCCAATCCAGATTACATGGTGCAAACCCTAACTAATTTGATCAGCAATGCCATTAAGTTTTCCCAGCCCGGTGGAACGGTTGAGTTAGCAGCTGAACTTCGGATTGAAGAGCGACGAGCCAAAGATAGCTCCTCTCCACCAGAGAGTCATGACACCCCCTTTCCCATCACGATTAAACATACTGAACTGTGGTTTCAAGTGATTGACCAGGGCCAAGGCATTCCGGCTGATAAACTGGAAAGCGTTTTTGAGCGCTTTCAACAAGTCGATGCTTCAGATGCTCGGGAAAAAGGTGGTACTGGTCTGGGCTTAGCCATCTGCCGCAAAATTGTAGAACAACATGGTGGCAAAATCTGGGCCGAAAGTGTTTTGGGCCAAGGCAGCTGCTTTTTTGTGGCCTTACCCATGTCCTGTTGGTTAGTGGAAAAAGCTGAGGTCAGTTAATCGTTGGTTTCCATCCCCTATACCTAGACCCAATCTATGGCAGAAAAACGCATCCTGATTATTGATGATGAGCAAGCGATTCAAGCTGTAGCTAGCCTCAGTTTAAAGATGGAAGCTGACTGGCAAGTCATCACCGCGAATTCAGGGGCTGAAGGAATCGCCATTGCTGGCCAGGAGCAACCTGACGCTATTTTGTTAGATGTGATGATGCCGATGCTGGATGGAATAGAAACCTTCAAACAGCTACAGCAAGGCCCTTTAACCCGTAGCATTCCGGTTATTTTACTCACGGCAAAAGCTCAAGCCGCAGAACAACAGCAATTTCAAAGCTTAGGGGTTGCTGGGGTGATTACAAAGCCTTTTAATTCCCTAACGCTAGCGAGTCAAATTGCCCAGGTATTGGGGTGGGTGCTGTAGCTTTTATAGATAAAGAGCTAACCAGAGGAATGGGACTGATACGCAAGTCTTTCCTGGGCTAAATCCCGAATTAAAGGGAGTCTTTCACTGATATAGGCGTTCAAATCGCGAGTATCGACCCGTTTGAGGAATTCTTCTCGGCGAAGCTGCCGAGACAACCAGATCACTAAAGCATCATTGTCCAGGGTCAATAAGATATTGGTTTGTGTCTCTTCAATTAATGACCAAAACTTACGGATTGCTTCAGGAGACATGAATCCGGCCTTTAAGATTCTCTTTATATTTATCAGGTTACATGAGAAATTTTGAGGTGAGAGGGATCTGTCGGAAGATGAAATAAAAGTTACATAATACTCATGAAACCAATTGACTTTCATGTGCAAGCTTAGCGAAATATAAATGCTGATTGAGTTGATAAATCCTTGTAAGCTCTGTAGAGTCTGGGCTTATCCGAGATTTAGTCGAATCTTGATTATGAACTGATCACAGTCAAACTACACTCATTAAATTTCCTCACTTCAACCACCCAAGATAAAAATTGAGCCCAATCCCCTCGCCTCATCTATGAACAGCTTGTAGCCATTGAAATGACTCAAAGCCACTGAATTGATTCCCCTCCATACAAAATGGCGTCGATTTTTCTTGGAACAGGACCAAGTCAGGCAGAATTGCAGGTTCATTCAACCTAAAACACGGCTTTGATTGCATCTTGAGCTTCATTTCGTAATTTTTTGGAGATGCGGAACAATTCTCGTCCTGTAGTGAGGTAACTATCGTCGTAGCAGTAGGTAAACCGTTCCAGATCTTCGATACCGTCCTCAATATGGTTGAGACAGTAGTATAAATGGGCAGCAACACTGGCAATATTGCCGGGATTCGGGAAAGATTGGAAGATCGTTTGAGCCTTTTCTAGGCAAGTCCGGCAATCGGCTAAGTAATCCTGAAAATCTGCCATTAAATCATCGTCATAGGGATCGGCAGATAAACATTGGATTTCATCGGCTAGGGGGTTAAGAATATTAGCCAGGTGCCGATTGACAGGTGTGTACACCTGCTTTAACCATTGCTGGAGATGGATCTCTGTTGTGCGGGCAGTTTGGGTTGGTTTTTGGTAGGCTTGACTGCGGGTAGCGCCAGCCTGTGCATTTCCCCATGAACCTTTGGTGGGAGCCGTACGGCGATGTTGGTCATAGGCCAACCGTCGATGGGGATCTTTTAAAACTTCGTAAGCTTCATTCACCTGAGCAATGCGCTCATGATTCGCCATCTGATGATGGCTATCGGGGTGAAATAACTTAGCCAGACGCCGATAGGCAGATTTGATCTCAGCTGGCGTTGCAGCTGGATCGACTTCTAGGGTTTGGTAGTGATTATGACCAGACATGAGGTCATTGTACTGAAGCTCAAAGAGGTTGAGAATGGCAACAGCAGGACTTTATGTTCCCTTAACGTCGCTGGGTCAAGATCATTCTGAAGTGAGAGGGCGGTGCTAAGGTCACTCCTCTACGCACGGGTTTTAAGGGTTGAGGCTGCTCTAGCTGGAATTGATAGCCAGTCAGGAGTGTCGAGAGGACCAGTTTCATCTCGAATAGGGCGAAGGTCATCCCCAAACAACGGCGATTGCTACCCCCAAATGGCAGATATTCGTAGGGGGAAAATTGACGTTCCAGGAAGCGCTCTGGCTGAAAGGCTTGAGGATTCGGATAGAGTTCAGGACTGCGATGGGTGAGATAGATACAGGGGGCTACAGTGGTTCCGACGGGAAGGTTATGTCCCATTAGGGATAGGGGCATTCTCGTTGTTCGAGGAGAGGTGATCGGGGCGATCGGATAAATCCTCAAGGTTTCAGAGCACACTGCATTCAGGTAGGGTAAACGCTGGATGCTTTTGGCGTCATTGAGGTCAGCAGTGGCTAATTCCGCGATCAGTTTTTCCTTCACATCTGGGAGGAAATGAATCCAATACAATGCCCAGGTCAATGCTGAAGCGGTGGTCTCGTGCCCTGCTAGCAGCAGGGTAACTAACTCATCTCGCAGCTCTATATCGGTCATGGGATTGCCCACTTCATCTGTGGCCGCCAGCATGAGGGAGAGGATGTCTGATCCCATTTCGGATTGACTTCGATGTTCGTCCATCTGCTGATAGAGGAGGTGATCGAGTTGCGATCTCACCCGTAGAAACCGCCCCCAAGGACTCCAAGCCCCCCAATCCTTCTGTAATCCTCGTAGAAACAGCAAACTCGCACCAGCCGGTGATCCGGTTAAGTCCAGAAATTGAGGCAATAGTGCCTGCAAAGCTTGGTATCGTTCAGGGTTCGACACGCCAAACACCGTTTTGACGATGACATTGAGGGAAATAGCCTGCATGGCCTCTCGCACGTCAAAGGGGTGGTTGACTTGCCAAGGTGAAGCAATATCTTTCGTAATCTGAGTGATGGATGAGCCATAGGCCCGCATCCGTTCTCCGTGAAATGGGGGCATCAAAAGCTGTCGCTGTCGTTGATGGGATTCGCCATCTAAGAGGATGACGGATGCATTACCGAGCAAAGGCAACAATACAGAGTTATTGCAACCTGCATCCATCTTTTTAGGATCTGCCGTCAGAATCTCTTCAATGCCGACGGGATTGCTACAAAAAACAATTTGGCCCAATTGCCCCAACTGTAAGGTAAATAAATCCCCATACCGTTGCCGACAGGCTTCCATAAACCCAAGGGGCCGTCCAATCCATTGCAACATTTGCCACAATCCAGAAGAAGAGGGACCCTCGGGTAATTTGTGAGTGGAGGGTTGAGCTGCTATCGTTTGCATCAATCTTGTCTTAACCAGCTTAGGGAAACAGTGCTGTAGAGAGGTGCACTCATCGGCAGTGTAACGTACCTCTGTATGAGGCTGCACCAGAATCTGTGAGGCAGTCATCGATAGAACACAGACGTCTACCGCTACACTAGATCCCAAGAGGCAGGTAATCCCTGTAGGAATGGTTAACACCTGAAGCGTAACTAAAATAATTCCTTCAGCTTATTTCTAAGCAAGTAGCCTACTGTTAAGACGGTGAGACGTAAGGTGACTCGGTATACCTCTCCCCAAAATCATCTGACTCAGAGAATGCTGTTCAATGCAGCTTCAGCAGGCGTTTGTTTAATCCTGCTTCTATGGTTGGTGCCCCAGTGGCAGGTTAACCAACTTCCTGTCTTAGATCAGAATCGTCTGCAACAATTACCCATAACGGATCAACTGCAACTGGAACGAGAAGAGACTTATCGGCGTGCACAACTGGAAGGAAAACAGCGGGATACCTTGCTGCTAGTAATCCTAGGATTGTTGGGGGGCTTGGGGACATACTTCTCTTGGCAAAATTACCACAGACAAAATCGAAGGCACAATATTCATGATTTCCGCAAAGCAGTGGAGTTGTTGGCGGCCAAAGACAAGATAGAAGTGCGATTGGGGGGAATATATCTTCTGGAACAAATCGCTAGTGATTCTTCTGAACAACAAGCGATTGTGTTGGAAATTCTAACGGCTTATATCCGAGAACATAGCACCAGAGTGGGAGATACCCGACAGTTGGGGTCTAATGAAGTCAATACCTTGAGAGTACCCACGGATATTCAAGCTGCCCTGACCGTGATTGCCCGATGCCATGGTCAATTCGAAACGAGTTCCTTGGACTTTCAAGATGCCTATTTGATTCAAGCCAACTTAATTCAAGGGAATTTTCAGGGTGCTAACTTCCAAGGGACTTACCTGATTGGAACCAATCTCCGGGAGGCAGACCTACGGGAAGCCAATCTTCGTAATGCGGATCTCTTAAGTGCCAATCTGAGTGAGGCGGATTTGACCCAGGCCAATCTCAGCAGTGCCAATTTGTTGGGGACCAATCTGAATAGTGCCAATTTTCAAAATGCCGATTTGACGGGAGCCAATCTGCGGGGGGCGTATCTGGGTAGTGCGAATCTCCTGGGGGCCAATCTGAATAGTGCAGATTTAATTGGTGTTTATCTTAGTGATGCCAATCTGAGTCACGCAAAATTAGTGGGTGCTAACCTTCGGACGGCGAAGCTTATCGGGGCACAGCTTGCGGATACGGATTTAAGTGAAGCCAATTTCACAGGGGCTGATTTGAGTGATGCCAATCTGGAGGGAGCAGATTTTACCGATGCCAATCTCCGGGAGGTTTCTTTCCAACGTACTCAATTTCGAGAGGCTGATCTGAGTGGGGCTGATCTACGGGGGGCTATTTTTCTAGAAGTCGATCAGTTAGAAGAGTGCAAACTGTGCCGGACTAAATTACCTGACCATCTTGAACTAGATGCCAATCGAGATTGTGCTTCAATCACTCTCGCAGATCAATCGGTTACGTCACAATAAAATAGTAAGTTCTTACCTGTTGCCAATTAGGAATTTCCCATGCCAAATTTCTTAAACAACCTTTTGGGACGCCATCCTGAGCGAGTCAAGGCCAACACCGAAATCTATACTTGGCAAACTTGTCCGTTTTGTATTCGAGCCAAATTATTGTTGTCTTGGAAAGGGGTGAAATACACCGAATACAAGATTGATGGAGATGAGGCTGCACGGGCCAAAATGGCTGAACGGGCCAATAACCGCAGATCCGTTCCTCAAATCTTTATCAATAATCAGCATATTGGTGGCTGTGATGACTTGTATCAGATGGACACGATGGGCCAGCTAGACGACCTACTCTCTCAACCTGCTGCGAGTTAGAGTCTGGATCTATCTGGACCTATAGAAGAACTCCCAGAGCCGGCTCTGGGAGTTCGAAAAGCTTCTTTTGAAACTGCTACTTCCTCACATACTGAAGGGATTTAGGGTACGTCACAATTTTCTTGGCCAATCCCATTTGCTTGAGGGCACAAATGGCCCACCAGGTCAAATCGATCTCCCACCAACGGTAACCAGACTTGGCCACATGAGGATAGGAGTGATGGTTGTTATGCCAGCCTTCACCATAAGTCAATAGAGAAACCCACCACAGGTTTTGAGCGCCATCATCGGATTCAAAGGTGCGATATCCCCACATATGAGAGGCAGAATTCACTAGCCAGGTGGAATGCCAAAGAATGACGGCCCGGACAAAAATACCGTAGACCACGAAGGACCATCCCCCTAAGGCATATAGCACAGCAGCCAAGGGGATTTGGAGCATCAGGAAATTTCGATCTAACCAACGATAAAAGGGTTGGCGGGCCAAGTCGGGGGCATTTTTGCGGTAATGTTTGGCATCAAAATATTCAGGACGAGGATAAAAAATCCAGAGAATATGACTCCACCAAAAGCCTCGCTGGGCAGAGTAGGGATCATCGTTGACATGCTCGGTATGAGCATGGTGTTGACGGTGACCACTCACCCAGAAGATAGGACCACCCTGTATAGCGAGGGAACCTAGGGTTGCGATCGCATATTCCAATACCTTGGGCACGCGGAAACTCCGGTGACTGAGGAGACGATGATACCCCAAGCAGATGCCAATCCCTCCTAGCAGCCAATGTAAGAATAGGGCGACCCCTAGGGCTGACCATGAGAAATAATGGGGGGCTAAGCTGATAGCTAGTAGGTGAAATGCACCAAAAAAGCCAACATTGATCCAGCTCAGGGCAGGTCTGCCTGCGGAGGCAGTGACGACAGGGTTGGTAGTCATAACAGTCCTATGAAAAAAGATGAACAACGCTAGCCCATATCTGCAGAGGTGGGCCTCGCTTTTTGTTTGAATACTGGGTAAAGTAATAGTGCAAGCATCACTTGCATGCTGTCATGCTAACACCCATCCCTAAGTCTTGCAAGTAATACTTGCATATTATCTATGTCTTCTCAGTCATCAACTCGCCAACGCTTGATTCAGTCGGCTCTTCAGCTCTTTATTACTCAAGGAATTAGTGGAACGACCACCCGCCAAATTGCTGAAGCCGCCGAAGTGAACGAAGTGACGCTGTTTCGGCATTTCGGCAGTAAACATGGCCTTTTATTGGGGGTCTTAGAAGAGTCAACGGCTTTTCAGAGCCTGGGACAGGCCCTGAACCGTCAAAATCAGTCCGCTGCATCAACGGAGCAAGCCTTTCAAGAATATGCAAGTTATTGCTTGCATGCATTAGAGCAAGTGCCTGATTTAATTCGATCTCTAGTAGGAGAAGCCAACCAATACCCCGCCGACAATCGACTGGCCTTGGGAAAGCGGATGACAGAAATCACCCAATATATGGCTCAGTATCTAGAATCCTTTATGGCTGAGCGGCAGTTAACCCCCCAGTTCTCAACGGAAAAACTGGCAAGCTTATTGGAATGCTTGCTGCTCGGGTATGCCGTTATCGAATTCACCAGTGAATACCATCAGCTATGGCATCACCAAGACGACTTTTTAGAGCATGCGGTGCAGATGATCCTGTTTGGCAGTATTGCAAGTGACACTTTCAGAGATTCTCCCCCACAGCCCACAACCGTGGCTGATTTGCCTGCGGAAACCGTTCATCTTATTCTCCGACAAGCCAAGAAACAGAGTACCCAAGATCATGCTCTGGCCTATGTTTTATTTGGGGCAGGTTTATCATCACCCGAAGTGATCGGGTTATTGCGATCGCAACAGATCAGCAATAATCAACAGCATCTGCTGCAAATCCAGGCCAGCCGCCAGGTAGCCGTCAATCAGTGGGTCATGGGGAAACGTGTTGGCTCCTATACTTCCAATCCCCTGACCAAATGGCTAAAATCTCGCAAAGATGATGAACCTACAATGTTTGTGGATGATCAGCAACAGCCCCTGACGCCGACAACACTGGCTGATCGGTGGAAAAGCTGGACGGAAGGGATGACCACCTTAGCAGGTCACCCTCCCCATCTGGAACAGGCCCAACAAACTTGGTGCATCGATATGCTGATGCGGGGAGTGACCCTCGATAATTTGAGCTTATTGACGGGGTGGACGTTAGAACAGCTCCACCCCTATGACCAACGAGCCAAAGAAAAAGCGGCTTTAGAACAAGCAACGCGTCTAGATCAGAAGCCATCCAGCAAAGATTGAGCTGGGTGGCTACCTACAGACTCTCTGAGGGGGCATCAGCAATGCCGTGTTCGGTCGATGGACAGCCACCCCTCCTGCCGCAGATTGCCTAAAAGAGAGATTTCCTCAGCCCTTACCCCTGCATAGATCATCAAACAGAGAATGGCCCGGTCCAGGATCTCAGTGGCCTAGCCTGAAACCGCTTCAAATAATGCTTCCACCTGAAACAATGCCAGGTTCTTCCATTCCGTTTCTGGCGTAACCGGAATACTGATGGCTGCACTGGTTACCCTCGATATACCCTGCCTTTATCAACCCGGAAAAGAAGCTCTTGATCGCGATCAAGACAGCGCCCACGGAGCCTTGCATCAACTATCGGCTGTACCATTTTTCAGTGTGCAGCCGTACATCAGAGCAATTTTAGTTAATAGGTCTGCTCCAGACGGTTACAGTCTCAACCACAGTGAACACACAAAATGTGCTCACAATCACCTTGAAAATCATCATATATCACTGAATACCCCTAAAACGGGTGCTCTAATTCAGATAGAAATCAGCTCAAATCAATCCTTAGGGCTAATTCACTATTTCTCTTGGAAATAGACTAATGCCACAAGAATTTGAAGACTGATTTGAAGTATCGAATAGCTTTCACCAGATCGGCTAACGATACGTGTCTTGAGTCTTAGGGATATCTGCACAAATCAGAGGATTGCAGCAAAACACAACACCATCTATCGCTATTCAAGGAGATTATGTATGACCGGGATATTACAAGATGCTAAAGGTAAGCGATCCTCAGGCAGACTGCAGACCACTGCATCAGTATTAGTGGGATTGGGTCTCGCCATTACTTTGGCCGCTGGTGAATGGCGAGGGAAGACCTTTTCCGAAAACCTTTACATCCTCACCGGGGCCTTAACCATTGGCGGTGCAGGTATGAAGGGCTTGCAAAAATTCTCCGAGCGTGACGAGAAGCCTGTATTGAATTCAGCGGTTCCAACAACAGTAGCAGCATCTCCAACTGTAACGGTGCCTTCCACCGAGATGGTCTCAACTACATCCAAAGTGATCAAGGTCCAAACCCCTGAGAAAGAATTAACCGCCGTTTTACAGGAGGGCTGGTAATGCCATTTATCACAGCGAAAAAGAATACACTCCTGGCACCCCTACCACACCAACCCCACCTTCAAAAATTAAATCAACTCGCAAAAGTCTATGAGGGGGGAATCTTAGGCGTTATCAAAGTGTCTACTGTCAATTCACAGTTGGCTGAGATTATCTTGGCGGGGCCTTATACCTGGCATGACCATTACCCAACCATTGAAACGGGTGTCAAACGGTATATCAATCCCATCTCATGGGATATTCCAGAAGATGCATGGGAACAGCAGCCCGTTTCTGCCCTGGCTCCAGCTTCTACTCCCTCTCAACCAGAGACTCCCTCTGCTCCGTTATTACCGCCGGAAGTAGCCCAACTCAACCACTTTTACGAAGGCTGTCAACGGAAATTACCGGACGGGCGAATCCAAGCTTACCCGGATCCAAGGGCTGGCAGTGGGGGCTTACCCGTCACCATCGGTTGGGGCAGTACCTACTATAAAAATGGGTCAGCCATCCAAATGGGAGATATCATCACCCAAGCTGAAGCAGATGACCTGTACGACTATATTTGCCACAAAGATTTTTGGCTCAAGCTGCAATCGACCATCCCTTATTGGGACGACATGACTGATCTACAACGAGCCGCACTGACCAGCTTTGCCTATAACAATGGTGCTGATTTTTATGGATCACCGAACCATAGAACCATCACCCGCAACTTAAAAGACAAAGATTGGCAGGCGGTTCCCGGCACCCTGATGATGTATCGCAACCCCAGCGAAAATGTGGAAGTGGGGCTGGGTCGCCGTCGATATGCCGAGGCCAAAGTCTGGTGTGGCGAAGCACCGACCACCGCCTGTGCCGCCGCTGCCCAGGAAATTCAAACGGCCCAGGATTGCGAACCCATTGAACAGCGACTCAAAACAAACCCACCGAGGGTAGTAGGTTTTGAACCAACGATAACCGTCTCGCAACCCACCCCATCGGCTGGTCCTCGCCAAGCCAATATTATTGCAGGGATGAAAGGTCCCAAGTCCCATCCGGATGCCCATGGCTTTAAGCCCGGAGACTACCATCTGGTGGCCAATGATGCCGTTGGCAAGATCAAGTGTTACGACTATAGCGGCACGCTAATGTGGGAATTGACCTGTCTCTGTCGTGGTCAGTTTGAGGACAATTACTTTGGCCGTCATGGGGATACCCCCGCCGGTCTTTACAAATGTGGGCAAATTTATCGCGACTATGAGCAAGCGGGTGAAAGTTCTGCCTATACCCGCGATCGCATGTCTTATGGCTGGTATAGTCTCGATTTAGTTGAACTCGAAAACCAAGAAGCCAACCTGGGTCGGGCAGGCATTATGCTCCACGGCGGCGGCAGCGGTTGCGGATGGCCAGGAGCTTGGGCACCAAAGCAAGCTCTTTTCTCCACCCTAGGCTGCATTAGAATGCATAACCAAGATTTAAGAGACAAAGTGGTGCCTTTGTATGATCAACCCGGTGCAACCCTCTTTGTCAGTGTCTATCAGTAGTCAAGAGGCAAGAGTACGGGTTAGTACTCCACCAGACAATATCCAGTGGAGTACTAACCCCCGGAAGTGCCTTTTCTGCAAAGCCGTAGATGAGGTGAGTCACGTTTTGAGATCTCGCAGTCATATCGCAGAATTCGTGTCTCTATCTGAAAAAAGAAAAAAATTCATCAGCGGTGTTAGTGAAATCGCAGAAATATTCCAGGCTGCTTAATAACAGGAAAGGAAAAATGTAGAAATTAATATTGCAACTTTAATCAACTTATATAACCACTCCTAATAATTTTCTTGGTCAGTTACCTCCAGAATTATAAAGTCAATAAATTAGAAAATTATTCAGGGAAACTTTGATATAGATCACGCCATTTTTAGTGCAGTAAAAGTACGCTTAGTTCTGTGGTAGACGGTCCCCTTATCTACCTATTTACATTCCTGCTGTAGAGAATCACAATTACCTGAATTCACTCTCCTACTGCCCATGCATCTCCTATAAAAACTGGATACACCCCAGTAATGGACAAAATCAGAAGAAATTAATTACTTTTCGCCATTTTTTTTTAGTTTCTACCTTTTTGAAGTAGCTTTCATCGTTTTCCCCTAAACCTTTTCCCCTCACGCTGTTGTTAGTCACATTTGGTCTTATGAATATCTCTCTACCTCAAAATGATTCCAATCCTGTTCAACGGCAAACGGCTTTAGTGGCTGCTCGTCGAGACTATCGCTATAACTACACTTACCTCCCTAATGGCGGGGCAATGGCCGAGAAAGTGCCCCCACAAGATCAATCCCTTGGCAAATTTCCTTGGCTTCAAGATGCCTTATCTCTGCTGCTGAGAATAGATGCTAACCAAGCTTTACAAGACGTTAATGAAACAGGTTCTGTCCGAAAACTCCGCCGATTTGCCTGGCTTACCCGTGTCACCCGTTTCTTGAATAACCCTAAACGTGCTGGCTTTTTGAAGTTTTTGTTAGCCAAAGTTCTGCCAATTATTCGGTTGGTTCAACGCTTGCAAGATGGCAAACCACCCTCCATTGAGCAAAACAGTTCCCAAACCCCCTCGGCCAAAGTGAACGATATCCACCAGCCGTTACTGGAAACATTAATCTCTGAGGTCAAAGATCCCCGAGACCATGCTCAAGAGCAGCAGAAGCTCGACCATCAAGCTTTAGCTATGCAGGCTAAGCAAGCCCAAGACAGTTTGTCAGACTACAGCCAACTCTTTCAAGCCTATAACGATCTGTTTCAGATTATTTATTTGCCTTGTATTAGCCAACAGTTCTGGACAGATCGAGCCTTTGTCGCCCAGCGAGTTGCGGGAGCGAACCCTTTAGTTCTAGAACAATGCAAGAGATTACCAGACCACTTCCCTGTCACTAACGATCAATATCAGGCCGTGATGGGAACTGCTGATTCTCTCCAAAAGGCTGGAGCAGAGGGGCGACTTTATATCACTGATTATGCAGTGTTGAACCTATTAGAACCGGGCACTTTTCCGGATGCTCAAAAATATGTCTATGCTCCCCTCGCCCTGTTTGCAGTACCTGCGGAAGGAAGCGGCTCCCTCACAGCCGTAGCCATTCAGTGCCAGCAGCAGCCAGGCTCTGATAATCCTATTTTCACTCCACCCCCTGAGGGTAGCCCCCAGTCCGAGCAATGGGCTTGGCTGATGGCAAAAACCATCGTTCAAATCGCTGATGGCAATTACCATGAGCTCATTTCTCATCTCGGTCGGACCCACTTATTGATCGAGCCCATTGTAGTGGCTACCTATCGTCAACTGGCCCCTAATCATCCCCTCAGCGCCTTATTGCGTCCTCATTTTGAAGGAACATTGTTTATTAATAATGCAGCCATTTCTGGCCTTGTTAATGATGGAGGTACCGTGGATTCAGTGATGTCTGGCACTATTGAATCTTCTAAAGAGCTCAGCGTTAAAGCCGTACAAGGGTTCCCCTACGGTTTTAATGATTCGATGCTACCCGCCACACTCTCCAGACGGGGGGTCGATAATGTGGATCAGCTTCCTGACTATCCCTATCGAGATGATGCACTACTCGTTTGGAATGCGATTCACGATTGGGTTGAGAGCTATCTAGACTTGTATTACCTCAGCGATCAGGATGTGGTAGAGGACACCGAACTCCAAGCTTGGTTAGCAGAAATGGTCGCTCAAGACGGAGGGCGCATGACAGAAATTGGGGAAACCGCATCGGATCAGGAGCAACCTAGCTTGCGCACTAAAGCTTACTTGGCAGATATGGTGACGCTCATTATTTTTACAGGGAGTGCCCAACATGCAGCCGTGAACTTCTCCCAATCGACTTATATGACCTATATCCCCAACTTGCCTTTAGCGGGATATCGACCCGCGCCAAAGTCAACAAAGGCAACCACTCAAGACTATTTCAACCTTCTTCCTTCCCTGAAACAGGCAGAGACCCAGATGGATATGACCTATTTGTTGGGTTCTCTTTACTACACCCTATTAGGGGAATATGGAGAAGAGCACTTTACGGATACTAGGGTGCAACCTCTACTCAAAGCATTTCAGCAACAGTTAGATGCCATTGGCATCATCATTGATGAACGGAACAGTGTTCGCCCAACCTTTTATGATTTCCTACATCCTAATAAAATCCCTCAGAGTATTAACATCTGAGTTTGACTTTCTCCAATCAAGGGCTTTGTTCAGATCTGGCCAAAAAAGGGTAACGCCGACCAATCAGGCCATTTCCCAAAATGGCTTATCCAGAATTTGTTCCTTTCGCTAAGCTCTTTTCAAGAGTTTGAATCCTAGAAGTTCTAGCCATAAAGGATGTTCCTCTCCTGTCATTACTTCTCTAGGACTACCATGTTTTGCAATTCTGTTGATAAATTAATGGGGCAGCTATGAGTTTATTAATTCGTTTCTCAAACCGTATCCAAATTTGTCTATTGCGGCACCCTAACATCCTAACTACAATGCTTATGAGGTTTTTCTATGTAGTGGATGTTATTAGTTATAGTATTGTTACTCCTCAAGAATTTTTAGGTAAAAGACAACAGCTTTTTGGCCAGAACTTTGCGGCTTTAGGCAGAATTATTGTGGGTGAATATAATCTTGCTGCAAAAATCATTGCAGAGCCCCAACAAAGAGAACCTTATATTGGCCGTTTTCGCTGCATTCCTGATCGATTCTCTAAGAATTTTTTGCTTTTTCTGTCTGATAAAGAAGTAAAGGGTGATACTACTCATAAAAAAGCAAGATCAGCCGTTTTAGAGGTCGTTTTTAAACCAGCCTTTGATAATACTGAGTCCCAAGAAGCTAAAGATCTGTTGAATCAGTTAGCCACCATTGCTAATCAACATGGAAATCCTCCGGCTTTAGATGACATTAGCGATGACATTCAACGCACTGTCATCCAATACATCATGTTAGTGCTATTAGAAGTCAAACTTTCTCCACAGCAACTATCATCTCTAAAAACGCTATTCTTCTCCTCAAAACCAAAGGAATCATTGCTGATCTCAAGGGTGAAACCTTTAGCCCCATCTGCTAATAAGTTGCAGGAAGTTAAACGATTAGAAGGGATCGCCCTTAACCTGATTGAGAACTCTCCTGTTATGAGTAGGTATGTTCCAACCACTGAAAATGATTTAAGTCGAACAGAACTGAGTACTTTGCTACTGGAAGCGATCGCAATTGCAGGATGTCTAGGTAGTGAGAGTTTACTCCGGTCCTTAATAGCCAAGGTTCCACGCGATCTGGAGATCGATGTAGATAATCGTCATGAAGTGTTGCGAGTAGTTTTAGAAACAGCTCGTCGACACTCGCCAGTGAATAACATCAATACCATTGCCCAGACAGAAACAGAGGTGACCATCAATGGCCGAAAACGTAAGTTTCCCAAGGGTACGCTGTTCTCCGCAAACATCGGGTTGGCTAATCTAGACAGTACGGTCTTTGAGAACCCCTTAGACTTCAATCCTCATCGAGACAACCTATTGGCAGCACTCAGCTTTAACTCAGTAGGTGAAGCGAAGCGGCGTGAGTGCCCAGGGCGTAGTATTGCAGAAAAAATGGGCTCTGATTTACTGGTCGCATTGCAATGCAAAACAGTTAAGAGTTAATAATATCCCATCTGTAAATTGTTCTGGGTTTTCATACTCCGCAGCGGTTTGCAGAAATCAGAGCTGTTGCCATTGACCATTGAGTTCCACTGTTTTCAGCGATTCTAATGGTCGCCTGCACTCCTGGTTTGCATAATTCAAGAATAGTCTCTGATGCCCCCCTCTTCTCGTTATCTTGCTCAGCTTAGGGCTCATAATGGCCGGGGGGCTATCTATGATCAAATCGCTAGAACCTAGTTAAAAACTAAATTTCACACTTGCAAATGGCCATCATGCCAATACGAGTGACACTGACTTTCCCATATTCAAATGCTGTAATTTTATTTGGCCGGGGAACCCTTATGGATATTCATTCCCCCAAAAGAATGGACTATCAATTACTTGTAAATTCGAAGTCTGAAAAGTACTGCTAAATAGGGTTTGCTGAGAAAGTAAATTGAGCAAATTCCATGCATCAAATCGTACAAGCAACCCATTTGTGACGGCCAGAGCCATATCCTTTGACTGGCCCTAGCAAAGCCCCAAGGAAGTCCTGACAGCTCCATAACGCTTTCCAAAACCAGCAATCCCACCCCAAAAATGAACGATAAAAAGTGGCTGAGCCACCGCTCCAGATTCATGACCAAGAACGTGATAGCAATCGCACTGGCAGCCGTATCCGCTAACTTCGCCATCACTCGATTCAAGCCAAACCGTCGCTTGGCCTGCCCAAACTTACCCTCAATCTGGACCCTCACCTTTTCATCCTCACACGCTTGTTGCTTGAGTTGGGTCTGTACTTGTGGGTCTTGTTGAGGTCTTCCTAACGGCGGTCCACTCAAGCGAATCCCCCGAGCTTTACACCATCGTCGATTAGCCCGAGTCCGATAGATTTGGTCAGCATGGACTGAGAAAGGATAATGGCCAAAGCGACGACGAAAGGCTTCCACTTGATGTTGAAGATGCTGGGATTCATTGAACGCATCCCAACTCAAGCGCTCCAGAAACACACATCCACGCACACAACTGAGGGATAGCTTGGCTCCAAACTCAACGGGTGTTCCAGCTTTGCCTCGGACCATCGGTCGGACATGAGGCTGACTCATACTGACAATCCGGTCGTCCACTCGACGTACTGACTGTTGATACATCCATTCTTGCTGTCGAAAGACTTCATGAATCACCAGCAACAGACGGTACTGCCGCCGGGACAATTGGGATAGGGAAGCCCCCAATGTTATCAACCCATCAATATGGGCTAGATTGCGACGCACATAGCCCAACTGCTGACGAATCCCTTTACGAATCAGCTTGCGGCTCGGTTGACGTTTTTTGGCAATGGCCAGATAGGCTTTGCGGGCCTTCTGGCGGTAGGTGCGAGGTTTGCACTTGAGGGACAGCATGACTTGAGCATATAAAGCATCGAGGATGGCTTCGCTTGCTTTGCGGGCATCATTGAGCAAATCCAAGTCTGTCGGATAGCGAATATCGGCTGGTGCACAGGTCGCATCTATCAACAATTGGCCCTGGTTGGGAGGGGCAGGAGGCTCATCTTCATCATCGTCAGAGGGAGGAGATGACTCAGGGGACATCGCCACAGGAGACCCCTCGGATGCCAGCACAGAGTCCACGACTGCGTCATTGACTTGAGCTAGCAGCTCTAGATTCAACCGTTGGCGAAAGTGAACCAGCATGGAGGCATCAAACGGAGCACTCTCTCGATATTCACTAAACCCCAGAAAGTACTGCAAGTAGGGGTTCTCTCGAATCTGTTCTACGGTCTCTGCGTCGGATATACCCAGTTTCTCTTTGATGATTAAGGTCCCTAAGGCCACACGAAAGGGTTTGGCAGGTGCCCCCATGGTCTGACTGAATTGGTCTGCATATTCTGACTCAAAGCTCTCCCAAGGAATCAACTCGGCTAGTTTGACCCAGCGATTCTCTCCTGAAAGTTTCCCTCCAAAGGGCAAGTAGAAGTTCTCAAAGGACAGTTGACCGGGGGATGGACGGCGATACATCGGGTTGCAGGTGCAAGGGTTTTAAATATTTTGAATGATTTTCCTTGCACTTCTCAAGGGCCCTCAACACTTGGATACACTGCAAATATTGGAACTTAGACTTCCGAAGCAAGCCCTAAATATAGTTCACAGCTATTCTGTGAGAAAAAATTTCTCTATCCCGGCATGAACCCTAATAGAGAATGGCCCGGTCCCGGATCTCAGTGGTCTGTCCTGCAGCCGCTTCAAACAGCCGCTAACCGGTCTTGACAGATTCCTTGGGTTAACCCGCCGTGAGATCTAACTCTGACCACTCATTGACCTTGCTATTGAGAGCTGATACTGCAGCACGCAAAGTTTCGATAATCGTTTCCTCCGTAATAGACGGCCCTAATAGGGTTAGGTTATCAAGGCGAATTCGCCCATCGACTAGAGTCAAGGAACCGAAAACGAGGTCAGTATCAGCTACAGCAATATGTGATGAAAGTTTTGCGACCCCAGCATCAGAGAGCTGCTCTATCCATTCCACACTGACAGTTATCCCAGAAGAAGACTCGTTGGGACGAATTCGACAGAGATAGCCACGGTCTTCAGCATAGAGCGTAACAGTAAAAACCGGATCCTCCTCAATCCAAGAGATCGGAATACCAGACTCAATCAACGCATCGACGATAATACGAGAGACTGGGCCCCGGCGACGAAGTCGATCAACCTCGTCAGTGAACATAGAAAACGCTGTTCGATAGCCAACCCGCATCGTACCACCACCAATCGATGGATCGATAGGGTACTCTTGCCAGAGCTGTATCGCATTCCAGACCGCATCATCGAATAGTTCAGGAGAAGGGGGTGGCTCAATTACAAATAGGTCAGTGAGACGTTGCACTGCATCAGAACTTGGACAAGGCAAGCGAGGATAGTACTCGGGCCTCAATGCAATCTCCATCCGAACAGGCAGATCTTCCAGAAATGGCCGATTTTGCCAATCAAGGCGACTCTCCAGGCGGTTGTGAAACCAGCTCAGTTCTTCACCTCTCGCAGCGATAACAGGGGCACATTCAAGCACAACGCTGACAGCAGACCAATTTTCATCATTGATTTGGGCAACTAACCTTAAGAGATGAAGTACATGAGCCTCTCCACCTAGGTGCCATGTCGTTTTCTGGTCGAGTGTAATTTCCATTTATGAGCCTCTAGATGGTCACTAGACTAAACCTCAAAGAATTTCACTGACTTAATCATAAGATGAAGGCCTAAATCGTTAATATTTCCAAATTAATTATCAAAATTGGCCTAAAATCACCGTTGCTAATTGCTAAAATACTTCTGCTCGATATAGGCAATTTTCCCGGCACTCAACCTGAGCATATACCACCCCGTTTTAGTGTCATCAGTGTTCACGACTTCACCAACAATATGGTAGTTCTTCTTTTGGGTTAGCGTTAACGCGACTTTGGCATCCTGACGAGGCTCAATGCGTGATTTAGCCTGGTTTTTACGGGTGCTTTTTTTTATTTTTTCAACTTTTGTTTTAATCGGCTTAACGTGAAATTCGCCTTCACCACCAACATTTTTGGGATGGGCAGCGGTTGAGTCAGGTTGCGCGATTTCTTCCTCTAAGTCGAGTTTGTCACGAAGCTTAGATACTGAATAACCATCTAACTCATCAGTAATGCTTTTCTTTAAGGAGTTGTCCCCTTTAACTTGAGTCAAAAGAAAGGTTTTACAAGACTCGATTGGGTTCTGACGAATCAAGCCACATAGTGCCAGCAAAACCCGAGCCTTCATGGGAGCTGCCGTCATTTTTACGAGAGTTTCAACTGAGTCCTTGATGAGTGCGAAATCAAGGTATTTGTCGGCTATGGTTCTTGTACAGCCGGGTATCCCCAGCATCGCCATAAAGTTATTGCGCTTAGTGTCATTATGAAGCATCCAGTCCTGGTAGATCACAAGTTTTGGCCTAGCATCATTCCCAAACTGTGTAATATGTGTAATAAGCAACGGATAAAAAGCGTCACGGTGCTTTTTACTCATATCATCCGCAGCCAGTCTGGCAGAGCGGCAGCCATCTTTACCTTCTAAGACACCCATAAGCACATGGGCTGTTTTAGTGAACTTGTTTGCTGTAAGGATGTCACTCTTATACTGGGTTAGTAATGTATGGTAGAGAAGGTTAATAATGAACTCTGCATGACTGTTAACTAGAACCGTATCAATGCGGTCCTGCATTTCTGCGAAGCAAGTAACTGGATCGTTTGCCCAGCTCTCAATAACTGCTCTAAGGGCACCAGAAGGCTCTTTACCATGACGAACATAAGTGAGTTTTGGGCCAGCAACATGAGGATCAGCTAGTGTAATAAAATCCAACTCGCCAGTATCTTCTTTGATTGCACCTGTATCAACTGATGTAATTGAGGACTGGGCTCCAAGAACCTCCGCTCTCCCTTTGGCTTGGTCGCCCAATTTTGTGGCAAGACTTCCATGCTTCTCAATGTACTTCCTAATGCCTTCTCGAATCTTTTCCTGATTTTCGGCAGTTTTTGTATCAACCACCGCATCAAGATCAAGGATGTTCTCTTTTTTCATCAACTCCTTAAGCTTATTCTCGTCAACCTCATTCGATGCACTTAGGCAAGCACGCAACAACACCTTGGGCTTCAGCCCCTTCTTCTCTTCCATGTTGGCGAAAATTTGTTCAAAGAACAGGGCAAAGACACGCGCGTTTGTTCCTTCTAATTCTATCGGAACTACATCTTTCTGATCGATCGACGTCTTGCCCCCGTCTTCAGTAACTTCTGTACCGCCACCAGCGAATTCAATCTCGGTAGATTCACCGTGACCAACGGCCATAACCTGAGTGATTTTGCCGTCAAGGCCATACTTCTTCGCTAGTTCTTGGAATCCACCACGGATGAGAGATTTTACCTTCTCTATAGCATGACCCTCAATGAGATAAACCTTAATTTTGTCGTTTTTGATGACCTTGTTAACATGCTCATGGCGAATAA
Organism: Acaryochloris marina MBIC11017; assembly: GCF_000018105.1. GTDB lineage: Bacteria > Cyanobacteriota > Cyanobacteriia > Thermosynechococcales > Thermosynechococcaceae > Acaryochloris > Acaryochloris marina. The sequence continues at coordinate 788,729 of NC_009925.1, read as the reverse complement.
AAGCGCCATTATGATCGTAAAGAGAATGCAAAATAAGAGTTAGTGGTTTGTCCTTTACGGACAGATCAGCCTTTAGCTTATCAAGCGATTCCTTGGGAAACTTATGAAAGTTTCGAATGTCTTTTAGAACGTTCTTGTAATCCCCGATCTTGGCTTTTTCTTCATGCATAAGTTTGATGAAAGATGTAATTTCTTTGCCCGAAGGGGTTTGTAGGTTGGGATTCATCTCATTGAAGTACTTGATGAAAGCCTCAGCAACTTTGCCAGAATCAGTGTCAACTAACTGAGTGAATACATTCGTCGGTACAACAAGCTCGGTTCGTTTCCCAAGGAGACCATGAATTTTTTGAAGCCAGTGTCCGTAGTAGATGGCTTTTTCCAATGTAGTCTGTGGTGCCAGTCGAACGGTTTTCTGCCCATTAAGTTCGCCATTGAGTCCGTCACAATAGGCCTTCATATTACGGAGGTTTTTTATACTATTTTTACCTTTGTCAACGACATCCTTGAGTATGAATGGGTCTAAGCCGTTCAGCCGCCAGTCGATAATTTGCCAGATGGTGTTGCGTTCTTTTTTTGTAAATTTCTTCACGTTGGCCCAGTCCATCTGCTCAGCCTTCCGATGGGTTTCGAATTCTCCGACTGTCAGGTTGAGAAGATCGACTTTTTCTTTACGGTCCATCTGCACCATATCAGGGCTAGTTTTTAAGAAGGGCCGATCAGAAGGGGTAAATCCTTGAATAAGGTCTGTTTTTGCCTCTATAAATTTGGCCTCTCCCTCTGCCGCAGGGTAATGGGTCTGCATTATGGGGTTTATTCGCCCTTGCCTTTGCTGTAGGACTTGTACATCTGACAGATCGATGTTGTTTAAGTCTTCCAGGCGACCTTTCCTCTGCTCAGGCGTAACCTTTTGGAGATCAGTAGATTGACCATTGGGTTGAAGCTGCATTGGTTTAACGTTTGCCTCAAATTGACCATGCAGCAGTTCATCATTTTTTCTAAACTGACGTTGCCTTCTCACCGCTCCAGAATTCTGCTGAATGACATGGGTCAACTCATGGGCAATCAACTCCTGCCCTGCTTGATTTTCAGGCTGATATGCCCCTTGTCGAAAAAAAACATCTTGCCCCGTCGTAAATGCCTGAGCCTGAATCGATTGATTTAACTGGTCTGACTGAGTATCTGTATGTACTCTTACCCCACTAAAATCTGCACGCATCGCCTGACCCATTGACTGTTGCAACCCTGCATTCAATGGTTGTCCACTCCCTCTCGCTTTATTGATAGCAGACTCTAAATCCGATGATGCTTCTCCACCTGCTATTGCTTGCTTTCGCTGGATAGCAGCTTGAAAGCCTTTCGCGGACATTACCCCTTCTAAGTCGTTCTCGCGCTGAATCGACTGCCTAATAATGTTTTCTTTTGAAGCAGGGGGATTTATGGTTTGCACTACTTGAGATGCAATCCGATCTGCCTCTCGTTCATACTTATCTCCTGGCTGCCCAAGCGTCAATTTCCGTTGAAGCCAGGGTTTTGGGTGTAATGGACTGGACTCATCATTCCCGAGTCTGGGTGGACCCATTTGTATCATTGAAGTACCCAGCCGCTGGAACTTTCTCAACCGCTCAGCATGTTCAGCTAAACCCTCTTCATTCGACTTGGCTTGAATTGCCGGAGGCTGCACTGAAGACTGAACTTTAGAAGATCGAGGAACAGGGTTATAGGAAGACTGGGCGGCTCGTTTCTTATGAACGTATTGATGAGTTCTCATTACAAGCTTCCCTATTCAAGCAGGCACTGATATTCTCTCTCGAATATAAGCTCCTATCGCCTTTCATACAATGAGATGGGACGGAAGAGATGTCCACCTTAGTAGGTCACCCCCCTTGTCTGGAACAGGCCCAACAAACCTGGTGCATCGATATGCTGATGTGGGGAGTGACCCTCGATAATTTGTGCTTATTGACAGGATAGATACTTGAACAGCTCCACCCCTATGACCAACGAGCCAAAGAGAAAGGGGCTTTGGAACAAGCAACGCGTCTGGATCAGAAGCCATCCAGCAAAGATTGGGATGGGCGGCTACCTACAGGCTTTCAGAGGGGGCATCAGCAATGACAAAGTGCCGAGTTCGATCAATGGTTAGCCATCCCTCTTGACGCAACAGTCCTAACAATCGGGTAATCGTCACTCGTGTTGTGCCTAGCAGGTTAGCGAGCTGTTGATGGGTCAAGCGCACCTCTAAACGCACACCATCCGGCGTTACATGTCCTACTTCCTGTTTCAGCATCAATAACAGCTGCACTAAGCGATCGTATACCCGTCGTTGGCTGATCATCGCTAAGATGGCCTCGGTTTGCTGCAATCGCCGACTCAATTGCTGGAGAACACCCTGGGCTAATAATGGGGAACTTTCTAGCTCCACCTGATTGAGACGCATTAGAACAACATCAGTCAGGGCGAACGCTTCGTAGGGATTCAGCTGTGTTAAGGGCAAACCAAAGGGCATTGCTGGGTAGACAAAACCTAAAACAGCTTCATCACCAGATGCGAACAAGGTCCCTAATTGCACAATTCCTCGACAAACAATCCATAGGTCCTGCGGTCCCATGGGTATAGTGCTTCCACTTTTGAAGTCATATGTATGTCGTCCCTGATAAGCTTCTTCAAAGACTTGACGCCAATCGGTTGGAGCTGGCGACACGGATACCTGAGTTTGCAGCATCTATTAGCAATGAATGAGGTGTAGTGATCTGACTACAGACTAAGAGATAGTGCTAAAGCACAGGTAAATTCGGGGTTGTGAACAGATTAAGCTCTGACCCATAAAAATTCTATAGGGATGCCACCGAGGTCTTCGCTTGTAAAGAAGCCGGATCGACCGTGGCCAGTTGCCCCTGGTTTAAAGTCCAACATCGATCGGCAATACTGACGAGTTCTGCCGGATCATGGGTAACAATCAATAAACTCCAATGCTGTTTGAGTTTTCCTAACAGGGCCACCAGCTGCTGTCGCATAGACCAATCGAGGCCTGCGGTGGGCTCATCTAGAAGTAGAAGATGAGGCTGACGAATTAACTGGACTGCCAAAGCCAAACGCCTCTGTTGACCACCACTCAAGGATTGTGGAGAAGTAAAGAGGGACAAGTCCCCTAACCCTACTTCCGATAGGGCTTGATGGACCTGTTCTGATCCTAGTTCGGGGTGACCAATGCGTAATTCCTCCAGAATGGTGCCCCCGCAAAAATGCCGTTCTGGGAATTGAAAGACTAGACCAGCTAGCTGCTGCAAATTATTGGGTTTGAGTTCTTGCTGACGCCAATAGAGGTCACCGGAGGTCGGTGCCGCTAAGCCAGCCACTATTTCTAGCAGGGTACTCTTCCCAGAACCGCTTGGACCAATCACTAGTCCCAGCTGTTGAGGCGGGAGTTCCAAAGTGACTGCCTTGAGAATTGCAGTTGAAGTTGCCGCTGGATGATAAAGGAGTTGTTTTAATCGAAGCATTCTTTTAGCGTAATGCAATCAACTACAATCAGGAGCAGGTTTGAGGGTTGTACCATTCCCCTTTATATCAGCATGCCCAATCGGGAAGATGTTACTTGCTGACCCTAGGGGACAAAGAGGCGACTCTTGTTAATCTTCTGGCTCGTCGTGTTGTTTTCAGTCTATGAACATTCAGTTTTGTGAATTTAATTCTTTTGATTTATGGCTTTGGCTAGAATTTGAAACCGTCTTGTCGGAACAAGAAAAACAATACTTAGAAGAAGTCTTTGATTCCTGGTTTTTTCTAGGGAAATTGGGGGGATTTAATGCCGAGAATTTGCAAGTGCAAGATGCTGGCTATGAATTGAGCTATCTCCAGTATGAAGTAGAAGCTAAAGATGGCAATCTGATGGCTCTGATGCACAATATGGGGGAAATTGAGTATGAAGGCTGCTGGGCACGGTGCTGGTTTGATTTGGGTACTAGCGATGCGATCGCACTAGATGTCCTACTCAATGCCTTGCAGCAATTCAACACAGAGTTTATCGAAATTAAGCAGCTATTGATCGGGGGCGAAAATGAAGATTGGCCCCTGCCAGAACATCGGGATCGGTTCTACCAAGAGCCTTAAACAAAACATTCAAACGAATCTAGCGGCTAGCGGAACATGCTGCTCACAGAACTGTCCTCATGGACTCGCCAGATGGTCTCACCTAGAAGACTGGCCACGGATAAGACTCGCAGTTGGGGGAAATGACGCTCTGGGGGGATCGGGGTGGTATTAGTCACCAATACCTCTTCAAACAGCCCCGTTACAGATAAGCGCTCAACGGCAGGGGGGGAGAAAATGGCATGGGTTGCACAAGCATAAACCTGGCGAGCCCCTTCTTCTCGTAGTAGTTTGGCTCCAGCAGAGATAGTGCCTGCCGTGTCAATCATGTCATCCACTAATACAGCCGTTTTCCCTTTGACATCACCAACCACGTTCATCACTTCGGCGACATTATGGGCTTGGCGGCGTTTATCAATAATGGCTAATGGGGCATCATCTAGTTTCTTAGCGAAGGCACGGGCTCTAGCTACGCCCCCCACATCAGGGGAAACAACCACTAGGTCAGGCAATTTTTTGCGGGCCAAGTACTCCAAGAGTACAGGAGACCCATAAACATGATCCACCGGAATATCAAAATAGCCTTGAATCTGAGCGGAGTGTAAATCCATCGCTAGAACGCGACTGGCTCCTGCTTGGGTAATTAAGTTGGCGACCAACTTGGCCGTAATGGATTCTCGACCGGCTGTCTTCCGATCGGCCCTTGAATATCCGTAGTAAGGCAGCACTGCCGTGATTTGCCTGGCAGAAGCCCGTCGACAGGCATCAATAATAATCAGCAATTCCATCAAATTGTCATTGACGGGGTGGCAGGTGGGTTGGATCAAATAGACATCACAACCCCGAATTGATTCTTGAATTTGGACATACAGTTCGCCATCAGCAAAGCGCTTGCGAACCATGGGGCCCAGATCAACGCCTAGGTAGCGAGCCACTTCTTGGGCCAGGGAAACATTGGCAGAACCGGAGAAGATTTTCAGCCGATTATTCTCAGCAACCAGAGGCAGAGGAGGTTGCAGAGTTAGAGTTGCAGGACGGATCACTACGAGTCCCCAAAACACATTCTAGGCAATCTTAGCATCCAGAATTGCCCTTAGTACGGTTGAAAATTGTGAGTTTTAATTAAATTCCTCCGAGGGATCCTAATATCCCTCAAGTACTAGGTAAAAAAGCTTAGGAACGACCTGGACGACGCTTTTGTAGGAAATCGGGGATATCGAGATTTCCCCCTCGAGTGGGAGGCCGCTGAGTGACGGTTTTGGGGGCTGCTTTTTGCTGTTGGGTGGGCGTGGCGGCTTTTGCTTTGGGTTTTGCTTCTGATTTACGAGGTGGAGTCCCGGCATCGCTGGAAAAACCCGTGGCAATCACGGTCATTTTGATCTCACCTTGAAGGGACTCATCAATGACAGCACCGAAGATAATATTGGCACTGGCATCGACGACTTCGTAGATGGTTTCGGCTGCGGTATTCACCTCATGGAGCGATAAATCATGGCCACCAGTGATATTAAAGACCACTCCTTTCGCTCCTCGAATTGAGGCATCTAATAGGGGAGAATCAATGGCTGCGATCGCAGCTTCTTTCGCCCGAGATTTACCCGATCCCACACCAATGCCCATCATGGCTGAGCCTGCATCGGCCATAATCGCTTTGACGTCTGCAAAGTCCACATTCACCAAGCCGGGGACATTAATAATATCGGAAATGCCCTGTACACCTTGCCGAAGAACATCATCTGCAGTCTGAAAGGCTTCCTGCACAGGGGTTTGTTCAGCGATCACCGACAGAATCTTATCGTTGGGGATCATAATGAGCGTATCCACCCGAGTTTGCAAGGCAGCAATGCCTTCCTCGGCTTGGTGACTGCGGCGACGTCCTTCAAACGTAAAGGGACGGGTGACCACACCAACCGTGAGGGCCCCCATTTCTTTGGCAATTTCAGCAATAATCGGAGCTGCACCGGTTCCAGTACCCCCTCCCATGCCGCAAGTAATAAAGACTAGATCAGAACCGGCTAGGGCTGCAGCAATATCATCGCGAGATTCTTCTGCTGCTTTTTGGCCAATGGCAGGGTTGCCGCCTGCCCCGAGACCACGGGTGAGCTTTTGGCCGACCTGAAGACGCTTTGCTGCAGAGGATTGAGTTAAGGATTGGGCATCTGTATTAATCGACCAGAATTCTACCCCTGAGACGTTACTGGCGATCATTCGATTAACGGCATTCCCGCCACCGCCGCCAACCCCAATCACTTTAATGGTGGCTGCACCATGTCGAACAATATTGTCGTCTTCCATACTCACATCCTTACGGGGTGCAGAGGGGGGAGCGCTATCTTCAAAGTCAAAAATATTCTCTAAACTATCCTGAGACCCTGCGTCAGAACTTTCCCCCGTTCCCCCTAATTGATCCACAGGCCCACCATTGAGGCGGTCATCATTTTCATTCGTGAATAGGGAATCTGTAAAGGTTTGATCTGCAGGCGTCATTTTGACTAGTTATGAACAGCAAAAAAGGATGGGCGATCTTCGTTACTCAACTATAGGACAAGTTCCTCCAAAAACCAATTGGGCGGTATTGGCTGTAAACCTATTGATTCTGACGGGTAAAAACCTATTTCACTGGGTTTTTGAAAAACAGAAGTTTTTCTTAAGGTTAAGAACTAGGTGGGGATGGTTTCCGCAATTCTAGAACGGGACTTTCAGGATTTTGGATGTCAATATAAACAATCTGCTTCGGATCGACAGATTTAGGCAATGTTCGCATTTCATCTAAGGCTTGAAGTTGCCGATCAAAATTGTCACTAAATGGACCAATATGAATCTGGCCCAATTTGGTGGTCAGCATCAGTTTATTCGGGTTTTCCCAATTGAGATGTTTAATCTGAACGGGACTCGTCTCCATTGAGGCATACATCTGCTGCCATTGTTGTTGTTTTTGACGGTCAATTGAAACAAGTTGCGTCGCTGAATCGACAGGGGGATTGTCTGAAGTGTCCTCATTGGCTTCAGGTTGTAAATAGCCTTTTAAGGTGAGTTTGGGAAGTTGATGGGCTTTTTCCAGTTTGGGATAACTATCAGCGGGTAGAACGACGCCCCGCTGATCTAATAACCAAACATTGGCCGGCCCCAAGGTGGTGGAATCAGCTTGACCGGGCTTTAGGACGAGGGTGCATCCTTTACATTCCGTCATGGCCACCGGGGGTAATTCTCGCACGACCACATTTACCCTAGGAGGAAACAGCTTCCGCGTCACAATCACATGGTTAACATGGGCGTTGTTTTTCAACTGAGCAATCAAGGTTTGAGGCTGAAAGCGAATCAGAGAAGTCGGAAACTGTAGCACCATCAGGTGTTCCAGGGTCTGGCTGTCGATGGCTTCATTCCCCGTTAGGGTGACTTGATTCGATTGTTGAATTTGCCATTCGGGTTGGCAGACTGCCCATCCCAATCCTACCGTCATGCCTAAGATGATCAATGTCCGCCAAGCACCGCGCCGAAATTTTTGTTTGCGCTGGCGAATGAGCTGCTGCTGTCGATCTCTGATATTGACGATTTGAGGTTCGGGGGTTGAATCAGTCATGTTGCTCAAAGACTAGAGTGGCTGGACACTTGAAGACTATGGATGATCTTCGGAACCATTGGATGAAACGAATGCTCAGGGCATCTTTTCAATTAAAAACTGCCTGATTCGTGCTGGCAAGAGCATAGCGATTATGGTGGAGATTCGCCAGGCTCTCTGACTTCGCTAAGCTAGAGGTCCGGGGTTGATGCCCGTTGGTAGTTGAAGTACTGCAGCGAACGGGAAAGATACAGATATCCCGCTATCAGGTTCACTTCATGGTTCTTATTCGCATTCCTAAGCCTTGGCAGATCGAATCGCAGCCGATCACTTCAGAAACGGCTTATTGGCATCGGCGACGATTTCTAAAAAATATGATTGGCTTTGGCATTGGTGCAACCGTCTTTCCCAGCATTAGTTGTTCTCGGTCAGATAGCGAGATTGAGCCGGACCTCCAGGCAACGTTACCTCAAGGCCAGCTTCCTAATGTCAAACGGTCTCCCATCTATTCTGGACAGGGATTGACGGTGACGCCAGAGGCGAAAACGAGTCGCTATAACAATTTCTATGAATTTGGCGGGACAAAAGATATTTGGCAAGCGGCTCAAGCGCTGCCGACGGATCCTTGGAAGTTGGAGGTGACGGGGCTGGTAAATCGGCCTCAGACCTATGATTTGGATGATTTAACCCAGAAATTCCCCCTAGAGGAACGGATCTACCGATTTAGATGTGTAGAAGCTTGGGCCATGGTGGTGCCGTGGTTGGGATTCCCGATGCGATCGCTACTGCAAGACGTCGAACCCAAATCCAATGCCAAGTTTGTGCGCTTTACCTCTTACTACGATCCCCAGGTCACCCCTGGCCCCGGCGGGTTTACGGATTCCAGCGGTTTGCCCTGGCCCTACACAGAAAGCTTGCGAATTGATGAAATGGCCCATGACTTAGCGTTTTTTGCGGTGGGGATTTATGGCCATCTCTTGCCGAAACAGCATGGGGCACCGATCCGCATGGTTACGCCGTGGAAATATGGATTCAAGGGTGCGAAATCCATTGTTAAAATTGAGTTTATGAACTTTCAGCCCCCCACCTTTTGGAATACCTTAGCGCCGGATGAATATGGGTTTGAAGCCAATGTCAACCCGAATATTCCCCATCCTCGTTGGTCTCAAGCGGAGGAGCGTTTGATTGGCACTGGGGTGCATCCAGCCGTATGGGAACGACAGCCCACGTTAATTTATAACGGCTACCCTGAAGTGGCTCCATTATATGGAGGCGTCTTGAATTAGCTCCTGCAACATCTGGCGTAAAGACTGTCGCCAATGGGGGGCAGGTTGCCCCAGGATGGGGGTAATTTTGCAATTGCTCAAGACAGAATAGGCTGGCCTTGGGGCCGGTAGCGGATATTCCGGCGTGGTAATGGGGATGACCCGTTCGATTTGAAGGGGAACACCCAGAGCTTGGGCTTCAGCAAAGATGGCAACGGCGAAATCATACCAGCTGGCGACTCCACGGTTGGTGAAATGATAGGTGCCATACAGTTCTGCTTGGGTGACCGGATCCGAGGTGGACCAGTGGTGAATCAGGGATGCGATCGCGTCTCCAATCTCCTTGGCCCATGTGGGCGTGCCAACTTGGTCATCCACAACCCGAACGTCTGATCGCTCCCTGCCGAGTCGCAACATCGTTTTCACAAAATTACCTTTGCCTTGGGTACCGTAAACCCAGGCCGTCCGTAAAATAATATGCTGATCCCAGGTTTGGCGAATGCCCTCTTCTCCTTGCCATTTTGAATGGCCATAGACACTTTGAGGATGGGGAGCATCGGATTCAGTGTAAGGATGGCTTTGAGTTCCATCAAACACATAGTCTGTCGAAATATGGATGAGTAACGCACCTAATGTCTGGGCGAGTTCGGCTAGGACTGTAGGGGCTTTTTGATTTACTGTATGAGCTAATTTAACCTCTGACTCAGCCCGGTCAACCGCCGTATAAGCTGCGGCATTAACGATAATGTCTGGCTGAACGGGTAGGATCGCTTCGTGTAATTGTTCAGGGACAGCCAGATCGACCGTCTCTTTTCCCACAGCAATCAGTTCACCCATCGTTGGCAACGTTTTTTGTAATTCTTGGCCTAATTGTCCTTGCGCACCAAGCAGGAGAATGCGGGACTTTGCCATGGGGAATTCCTATCGTGCACTAACACGGATCCTATCTTGTTCAAAGAGTAGATATCTATTAGCCACTTCAAAGAAGAAGATACAGATCTAAATCACTACGTGATATTTCTCCACCGCAGTAGTATGTGAGTGAAAGGTGCTGGAGCTGATGTTACTTCAGACCGTTCATCCCCATACGCAGCGCAAGAAAAATTGCTACCCAGGGTAGTCTAGGACTACCATTGCCGACCCAATTATGACTACGGTTGCTTATCTGATTAATCAATACCCCAAGGTCAGTCATAGCTTTATTCGCCGTGAAATTTTGGCCTTAGAAGCACAGGGGTTGAATATTCGCCGTTATTCCATTCGTCCCTGTCCTGATCAGCTCATCGATCCTGATGATGTGGCAGAGCTAGATAAGACTCAAGTCCTGCTGTCCGTTGGCGTCTTAGGACTTGTTTTAGCATTGATTTGGGTCATGTTTAGCCGCCCCCTTGCCTTTGTTAAAGCTCTGGGGTTAACCCTTAAGATTGGTTGGCATTCTGATCGTGGCTTGTGGCGGCACTTTATCTACTTGGCAGAAGCAAGTGTTTTCCTGTTTTGGCTAGGCGTTGCAGGGGTTGACCATGTTCATGCCCATTTCGGCACGAACCCTGCTGCCGTCGCCATGTTGTGTCATGCCTTGGGTGGACCTTCCTATAGCTTTACGGTGCACGGGCCCGACGAATTTGATAAACCCCAGATTCTTCACTTAGCGACCAAGGTTGCCCGTGCTGATTTTGTGGTGGCAGTTAGCTCCTTTGGCCAAAGCCAACTCTATCGTTGGAGTAACCCTCAACATTGGTCTAAAATCCACATTGTTCGCTGTGGATTAGATCAAATATTTCTGCATCAACCCCCTACCGCGTTGCCAGAAACGCCTCATATCGTTTGTATTGGCCGTCTTTGTCCTGCAAAGGGACAACTTTTGTTGGTTGAGGCTGTTTCCCAGTTGATCCAAGAGGGAGTCGAAATTAAGTTGACTTTGGTCGGAGATGGTGAATCCCGTGCTGCCATAGAATCCGCCATTGCCGCAGTACATTTAGAAGAGGTAGTTACCATCACAGGATGGGTGAGCAGTATCCATATTCGGAACTATTTACTAGGGGCCAAAGTTAAAGTTTTACCGAGCTTTGCAGAAGGCTTACCCGTCGTTTTAATGGAAGCTTTAGCCCTAAGACGTCCTGTAATTTCCACCTATATTGCAGGTATCCCTGAATTAGTAGAACCTAGCCATGGCTGGTTGATTCCAGCGGGGTCAGTTACAGCTTTAAAGGATGCGATTCAAGTTAGTTTAGCCACCAGTACAGTCCAACTCCAAGAAATGGGACAAGTTGGGTCTGAACGGGTACTTGCGGATCACAATATAGAAACTGAAGTAGAGAAACTCTCGCAATTATTTGCAGCAAATCGGCTCTAGATTTTAAAACCCTTAGAGGTATCTACCCAGCTCTGATTAGGTGGCTGAGGTTCAGAGTTCGTTGTCGAGCGCAACCACTGGATAAAATGCACGACCCCAACGGCGGTGACCGCTCCCAGCGCTAACCCAACCACCAGCAGAATTCCAAAAAATTTCTGCATCGTCCGTTGGTTATCTGCTACCGCCCGACGACTGTCTTCTGACAGTTCAGCTAAATCTCGTTCCAAATCAGCGTTCGTTTGGCGTTGAGTTGACAGTAAAGACTCAAATTCGTCTGGCGGTTGGAAAGGCTGGGGACTCATCACCTAGCTCCCTAGATAGTGCTGGTCAGACGACAGAAGCTGCTTCTAGAAAGATACGCTTTACTTCTGTGTGGGATTCTCGGATTTTTCGCTCAATACGGCGGGTAGCCGCTTCGATCTCATCGGAAGAGAGGTCATCTCTAAACTCGATGTTCATGGCCAACATTATATCTTGGGGACCAAAGTGGAGGGTGATGGGGGACTCCATGCGAGTGACGGCATCATCCGATTTAACAATCTGTTTAATACTCTCGCGGGTTTCTGGTGAAGCACTTTCACCAATGAGTAAACCTTTGGTTTCAATAACCAGCACAACGGCAACCACGGTTAGCAATAGCCCGATGATAATGGAGGCAATACTGTCGTAGATAGAATTGCCCTTCAGTTCGGTCATAAATACGCCGATAAAGGCCACCCCTAGACCAATCAACGCAGCACAGTCTTCAAAAATAACAATAAACGAGCTGGGATCTTTGCTGTTGCTTAAGGTTTTCCAGAAACTACTGGAGGTTTTCGGGGTGGCCTTATTAAACTCACGAATCGAGACGAATAAAGCAATTCCCTCAAATACAGCGGAGGCGGCCAAGACGATATAGCTGAGCATAGGATCATGGGCTGGGGCCTGCACTTGCATGCTCGTAATGCCTTCAAAGATGGAAAGGCCACCGCCTAAAGCAAAGATCAAAACAGCAACGATCAAAGACCAGAAATAAAGTTCTTGTCCATAGCCCAGGGGATGCTGTTCATCTGGTCCCGTTTCACTCTTATGAAGACCGTAGAGTAATAGCACTTCATTGGTGGAATCCACCACAGAATGAATGCCCTCTGATAACATGGCTGAGCTGCCGCTAATTCCGGCACCGATAAACTTAGCGATGCCAATGGCAATATTGGCAGCCATGGCTGCATAGATTGAAACCTTAGATGAATGCGCGTTAGACATAAAAGTGAAGTTGAGTCGCTAGTTCCGTTTGAAGGGTGAGACAGGGCGGTGGTGGAAGATAGTCTGCAAGCTCCCACAGCCCCAAAAATGGTTTTTCCCATCATCGAGATGGGTCACTAACAATAGTGCCCTGGCTTGCCCCACTTTTCCACTCCGATACAGATTCTAAGGTTGGTTTTGATACTATTTCTGACTCAGTTTTTGGGTATTGGTAACCAAACTTTGGGCAAAGGAATCTAACCGTTCGGCTAGTTTGTCATCCATTAATTTTCCGTCTTCATCAAAAGCCCGCCAAGCTTGACCAATGGCAATTTGTTCTGGAATGACCCATGCGTGAACCCACCGCATAATTAGTCGCATTTCGTTAAGGGCATTGCTATTGGGCTGTCCCCCCAAAACACTGATTAATCCAGTGACTTTGCCGCCCAGCTCTGTAAACCCCATTAAGTCCAGGGCATTCTTAATCACCCCACTGACACTGCCGTGATATTCCGGGGTAGCCAAGATTAAACCGTCGGCTGCAGTGACGACCTCTTGCAGGACATGAACGTCTGGAAACTCTGAATAGTCTTTGCCACCATCACAAAAAGGGAGGGTCATGGTTCTCAGATCCAAGATTTGAATATCAGCACCCAGGGCTTGAACTCGCTCGGCTGCTAATTCTAGCGCCATCATGCTGTAAGAAGCGGTTCTGAGGCTACCGCCAATGCCAACAATTTTGGTCATGGGTATTTCACTCACAGAGGATTACTCAGAGTTTAACGAAACTAATACTGGGTTGGTTTTTCTTGCCGTGATCGGGAGAAATAGATCCTCCTGAGGCGCTAGGGAGGGTGGTCTAGTCGTAATAGCCATGACGGTTGTTTTGGGTCACTGACAAGGGGGGAGTAGGGATGCGTTGATAAGAGAGACCATTAGATCGAAGCAAAAGGCACGGTGGGGAAGATTAGCGGCCAAGGCTGATATTGGTGTGGTCTCAGAGATTCAGTTGCAGTAGTTAAGGATAATTTTCTGTGAGATGGGAAAAGGAATGAAGAGAAGACTTGGTGTGGCGATTCTGCTGACGATGTTTAGTGTTACATACCCAACTCAGCTGATGGCATTGCCAGAAGATCTCGCGAAAGAATCAGCTGCTTTGAGCAAGATGCTGAGTGATGGATATGCCAAATTCTATCCTGAACAATCTCAAATGGTTGAAATATCTGGCTATCCATCTTTAGGATTCAAGTCAGGGGTTGCTGTTTTGATGAGTATGGGGGGCTGGGCGGGTGGCAATACCAATAACCAATATGTTGCTGTCTATGGCATCAATGCAGACCTGAAGCTGGGCAAAGCCCCTAATCAATATCGCCTCATTTCATTTAAGCGAGTTGGGGGCAAAGGTGATCGTTTATTTACAACCTTGAGCTATGAAAATCAGGCTCTGGTTTTATCTGGTTTTGGCTATGGTGAGAATGATGGCCTGTGCTGTCCGAGTCTACCCATCAACTTAACGCTTACCATTGGTGATCGTGGCGATCTGAAAGAATCTCTCAATTCCACTACGCAGTAAACTCCAATATCCAAACGAACTATAGGCATAGCCTTGAGTACCGCCAAAAAATCTGTGTAGGAAAAAAGTGCTCATCCATATATCTGGAATAATTGGTCGATAGGTAAGAGGGCTACCATAACACCGTTATCAACATAAATCGGGTTTCATCACTATGGAAATAACGTTCATTCTGGTCTTGGTCGTGCCAGTCGTTTTCATAATCAAGTCCGTGGTCATTTGCAAATATACGGAACGAGTGGTGATTTTTCGAGGAAAGAAACCGCACCGTGCTGATGGTCCCGGACTAGTTCTCGTCACCCCTGTTTTAGAGCGAGTGGTACGGGTCAACATCAACGGTTTTTCTGATCAGCTCAGCAAGATCTCCCCTGAAGAGTTACTCAAAAGATTAGTGGAAGAAATAAAGTATCAGTGAATCCCTTCAATAGCCCTATCTCAGAGGTTTAATAGGGCTGGTTCACTTGCGCTAACGAAAGAATAGAATGAAGGTGCAATGGGAAGGAAGTCCTTGTGATGGTCTTGGCTCGAATAGTGACGATGATCGGTATCCTACTGGGTGTGATCACGGTCCTGCTCCAAAATCAAAGTCCAACACTAGCGCTAGTGTTTTTGGGAATGCGATCGCAACCCTTACCTCTGGGACTTTGGATTGCTGCAGCCGTTGTGATCGGTGCTCTCCTCAGCCTTGGTTTATTTGCCATTCTCTCAGCGACCCCTGCCCCCTCTCGCAAGGCGAGACGTCGTTCTTCAGCCCAATGGTCTCCCTTTAAGCGTCCGGCTAAACCAAGAACAGAACGGGAGAGCTACTATTCTGGGTATTCAGATTGGGATGAACCCGTTGCCACGGAGTGGAATACTCAACCCGCTGATTCCTTCTTTGACGATGGGCCGGAATACTATGACGATCCGGTTGACTATCTGGAAGAGGAGGACTATGACGATCCAACACCTCCTTGGGAGAAACGGGATTCGGCTTATTCTTATAGCTATCGCGATCCTGAATTTGCCCAGCAGAGCAGTCAGCGAGAATCCGTCTTTGATGCGGAATATCGCGTGATCAAACCACCCCAACGACCGAAAGTGGATGATGACTGGGATGAGTTTGATGATTCCTATCGAGAAGACTAAATGTCTGACCTGTCACAGGTGATGCCAGGGAATCTGCCCCATGTTTTGCTGGTGATCGATCAGCCCCAGCTATCTCGGCGCTTGCGTGATACGTTTCTAGCCCAGGGCTTTTATGTCACGGTGGTTGGGGATGCAGAAGATGCGATCGCCCACTGCAAAACCCAACCCCCTGCATTAGCCATGATTGATCAACAAATTTCGGAACAATCAGGAGTACAGCTCTGTCGTCAGTTGAGAGCTGAAGGGGTCAGTATCCCCCTGTTACTGCTGATGGAAAAAGATTCGCGGGAGGATCGGATCGTCTGCCTAGAGGCTGGAGCGGATGATTATATCCTTAGCCCTCATGCCGGGGAAGTGCTATTGCAGCGGGTACGACAGTACTTTAAATCAGATTCTGGCTTGCCATCGAAAGTCCTCAGTTTCCAAGATTTACAGCTCGATTTAGCCACCCGTCGTGCGCAACGGAGAAGCAGAACCATAGAACTGACCATGAAAGAATTTGAGCTGTTGAGATATCTAATGGAGCATCCTCGGGAAATATTAACCCGTGAGCAAATTTTAGAAAATGTTTGGGGATTCGATTTTCGGGGGGAGTCGAATGTGATTGAAGTCTATATCCGCTATTTGCGGCTTAAGGTGCAGGTTGCCCCTGAAAAGCGTCTTATTCATACTGTTCGTGGAGTTGGATATGTCCTCCGAGAAGCCTAATCAACATCGAATATTACACCTGTTTGGTCTAATTGCTGGGGTCCTGATGCTGGGGTGTCAACCCCTGAACCAAGCGACAGAGGCGACAACTCCCCAGCCAAAACCCTCCGTAGCGGTAGCCGCAACCCCTGGGCAACGGTTACCCATAACGGCCCAAGCCCAAATTAAAGACTACGTGGTGGAACTGGAAGTTGCCCAAACTCGCCAACAGCAAGCGACGGGATTAATGAGCCGAGACAGTTTGGCAGATAATCGTGGCATGTTATTCCCCTTCAGCCCTCCTCAAACCGTCAGCTTTTGGATGAAAAATGTCCTGATTGATTTGGACATGATTTTTTTACGCCAAGGGAAGGTCATTTCGATTCAGCACAGTGCTCCACCCTGTACATCCATTCCTTGTCCGACCTATGGACCTCAAGGCGAAATCATTGATCAAGTGATTGAGCTTCGGGGGGGAAGAGCAGCTGAGCTTGGGATTCAGACAGGCGATCTCATCCCGATTCAGCCTGTTTCCCCTGAATCGTAAAATTTTGCAGAATAGCCCCAAAATCTGGTGATTGTAACTTGACGGTTGGCAAGCATGCTCGCCAGGATGATACAAGTATTGAAACTGATTTAAATTTTTTTCATACCTATTTATTTTTCATACCTGTTTTTTTAGGTATAAAGACACCCTTTATTGCTAACCTGTGAATCTTTTATGACCTCTCCTATTGCTCCTGTTCATGATCTATCTGAACAGCTATCCTCCCCGATTGCACATCGATTCCAGGCTGCAATTCATGCTGGAGAGTTTTTAGTGACCGCAGAGGTGATGCCTCCTAAAGGTGGTTCCATCCAGCATATGCTGGACCAGGCCCTCCACCTCAAAGATTGGGTTCATGCAGTTAATATTACTGACGGTAGTCGAGCAGTTCTTAGAATGAGCTCTTTAGCCGTTGCTGCTATCTTGCGGCAGCAGGGAATTGAACCGATTTGTCAGATGGCCTGCCGTGATCGCAACCGGATTGCCCTCCAAGCTGATCTAATGGGAGCCCATGCCTTGGGGATTCACAACATCTTGGCCCTGACGGGAGATCCCATCAAGGCAGGAGATTTCCCTAAAGCAAAAGGGGTGTTTGATCTAGAGTCCATTCGCTTGTTGAACATCATTCGACAGCTCAACAATGGCTTGGATGGAAATGAGAAACCTCTTCCTGATGGCCCAACCCACCTCTTAGTGGGTGCCGCTGTAGATCCGCAATTGGCGAGCTGGTCAGGGTTACAAAGCCGATTTGAGAAGAAAGTGATGGCGGGGGCTGAATTTTTCCAAAGTCAATTAATCGTTGACTTTGATCGCCTGGAAAAATTTATGACAGAAATTGCGACCCCTGCCAAAAAACCGATCTTGGCAGGGATTTTTCTGCTTAAATCTGCCAAGAATGCCCAATTTATTAATCGCTGTGTTCCTGGGGTTAATATTCCAGATGCCATCATCAACCGTTTGGATAAAGCCACCGATCCGCTGCAAGAAGGAATTGCGATCGCATCTGAGCAAGTCCAACAGGCCCGTCAACTCTGCCAGGGGGTCCATATGATGGCGGTCCGTCGAGAAGACTTGATTCCTCAAATACTGGAGCAGGCAGGCGTTACACCTGTAAGACAAACTCAAACCATCTCATGAGTTTTTGCCATTTAGAGTGCCAATAGAAGTAGCTTCAACGTTTTTCGTTTTTCTCCGTTGGTTACAATGGCATTACTCTGAGCTAGCATTCTGTATGATTTCCCAACTAGCCATCGAACAAACGATTTCAAGCTTTCAAGCATTGCACGAACGCTTGAATCTACACCGGACCTCAGATGTATCATTTTTCCCTGAGTGGCAATTACCAACAATTGAACTCGCTGACAGTGAAAAAACTTTTTTAGATCACTTAAAACAGCGTTATTACAACTATTACAATGCGGGGCTATTAACTGAAGGTACGGTGCTTTTATCGATTGTTGCTCCGCTGCTGGAGCGCTTAGGCTTTCATGAACCACCTTTTTTTGTTCAATCTGAAGTTCCCGTTAGCCTTGAAGTGAAGGAGCGAAACGAAATTTACCGAGGGCGCATGGATGTCTTGGTGATTCGGGAGAATTTGTGGGTTCTAACGGTGGAAGCTAAACGGTCGAAATTCGCAGCGGATCTGGCCTTACCCCAATGTTTAGCGTATGTGAGCGCTTCGCCACAGCAACCTAGCTTTGGCATGGTCACGAATGGCAGTGATTTTATCTTTTGTAAGGTAGCGGATGGGATATACGATTTTTCTGACCCGTTATCCCTTTTATCTCGTCAAAATAGACTTTACGAAGTGGCGACGATCTTGTCTGGCTTAAAAGAGGGTAGCTTTCGAAGCTGAAAAGGATAAGTGATGACTGCCAGTTGATCTCCCAATCGTTTTGGGATGGGGGATGTTTAGTGTCCGCAGGCCATCTCTTACAGGTCTTTATGAAGGTGGTGGAGCTAACTCTTCCGTATCAACTGGGCGGACAATAGCTTCAGTATCCTGTCCATTAGTCTGAAAGATGCCTGCCAGCCCTTGGTCTAGGGTTTTGGCCATCACAATTTTGTTTTCATAGACAACGATTACCCTTGCTAGAATTGGTACGCTATTCTCTTCTGCTTCTAGATACAGTGGTTCCACATAGAGCAGCGAGTCTTCAATGGGAATAATCAGCAAATTTCCCTGAATCACCCGTGACCCCTGTCGATTCCACAGAGAGATCCGTTGAGAAATCACGGGATCCTGGTTGATTAGGGCCTCAATTTGTTCAGGGCCAAAAATCAGCTCTCGTTTGGGGAACTGGTAGAGCAGCCGCTTGCCATAGTTTTCGCCATCGGATCGGGCCGCTAACCAGGCAATCAAGTTATTACGGCGCACCGGGGTAAAGGGATAGAGCAGAATAAATTCTTCCGTATCGGCTTCCGGCAGCTTCATCGTCAAGTAATAGGGCTGGACGAGCTGACTTTTCTCGCCATAAATCTCATTGGGGACCCGCCATTGATCTTCCCGGTTATAGAACACCTGAGGGTCGGTCATATGATAGGTGAGTAGGCTTTGGGATTGGGCTCGAAATAGATCCGTGGGGTAGCGGGTATGGCTGCGCAGACTGGGGGGCATGGCCGCTAAAGACTGAAACATCTGGGGGAAAATTTCCCGCCAGGTTTTGAGGATGGGATCGTTAAGATCGACGCTATAAAATGTTACCGAGCCGTTGTATGCATCCACCACTACTTTGACGGAATTGCGGATGTAATTGAAACTTTCTTGGCCTGGATCGGAATAGGGGTAATGATTGCTAACGGTATAGGCATCAATGACCCAGAATAAAGTGCCAGGAACTGCGGGTTTGTTGGTTCGATTGAAGGCTTCTACATCGACATTGGCGGTCACCAAATAGGGATTACTGTCAAACCGGAGAAAAGGAGCCAGCTCTTCCACACGTTCTTTAATTTGGCGGCGATACAAAACTTCCGTCTGGGGAGTGAAGTTTTGGGTAAACAGCATTTGCCAATCCCGCAAGTAGAGGGAAAATAGCCCCCGTCGCCACCAAGATCCAATGGCGACACCACCGGTACCATCATAGGTGTTGTAGCGATTGTCATTACCGCTGGGGTAGTCCAGCTCCTGCACCTTGGTGCGGGTCATAACATAGGTGTTCGACAGTTCTCCAAAGTAGATCCGAGGCAGATTGATAGGAATGCTGGCGGCGATGTCTGAGGTTGCTGTTTGTAAGGTTCCCTCGTTATTTCCCGCACCAATATCTTTAACAAAGTAAGTGGGCAAACCACTAGACTCAGCCGTATTCACAGGGCTGAGGGTAAAGCCGTAACCGTGGGTATAGATGAGACGCTGGTTAATCCAGGTCTGGGCTTCGGGAGGGACATTGCCATAATCTAGCTCACGAGCTGCCACCAGCACCTGGCGTTTTTCGGTGCTCGATGGGGGCGTGGTGCTTTCTTTGTCTGGGTTGGCAGGCCGGGACGTTTTAAGGGTGTAGCGATCCACGTCGGCGCTGGGAAACTCATAGTAGAGGCGAATGCGCTGGAGCTGACGATTGGCCTCTAGTAGCGGTCGTGTATCCCATAGGCGAATATTGCGCAATGTAGAATCATTGGCCTGGAGTTTGGCGGGGGTTAAGTCGGCTTTGGGCTGGAAGGTTTTGGTCTCAATATTGTCGAGGTCAAAGGCCGCTCTGGTCAGTTGAATACTTTTTTCGATATAGGATTCTTCTCGGGCCAGCTCATTGGGTTGAACCACCAGGGCCTGGACCCCTCGGGGCAAAATCAAACCTGCCACAACGGCAATGCCGATATAAAAACTGAGAATCCAGGAGAGTTTAACTGGACGCCGAGCTGGACGAGAAAACACCGCTCGCCCAAAAAAGACGACTGCAATGGTGGCTGCGCCAAAACAGAGAATTGTTTTCGTGGGTAAATCTACCGTAACGTCGGTATAACCGGCCCCATAGAGAATGCCTTGGGTGGAATAGAGTAGGGAATAGCGGTCTAGCCAAAAGCCCCAAGCCAAGGATAAGGCGAGGGCACCTCCTAGTCCATAGAGGTGCTGTTTCTGAGGCAGGCTGAATCCTGGGAAACGGCCTTGACTGAGACTATCGCCAGCTAAAAGGTAGGTGAAAGCGACGCTGATAAATCCGGTAAGGGTCACCCCCATCAGCCAAAATCGCAGCAGTTCCCAAAGGGGCAAAACAAAGACATAAAAGCCAATGTCATGGCCAAACAGCGGATCGATGTTTTTGAAAGGAGTAGCGTGCAGAAAGGCTAAAACGGTGGTCCAGTGGTTGGAGGCGACTAACCCGAGCCCTAGGCTAAGACAAAGTGCGATCGCACCGAGTACAAACCCAGGGTGCCAGAGCAAAAAAGCTGTGAAACCAGCGACTAACAGAAGTTGCCAGGGCATCTGCAACCAATGTTTGAGCAAATCGGTCGTAGCCGAAAAGGTAAACTGCTGCAGATTCTGAGAACTGGACGTAGCAATTTCGGTGGGGGGATACCAAAACTGGATGATCACCTGACCAATATGGGTCAGCAGACTCGCCAACAACAGGCTTAGTCCCACTAATACCAGCAGTAATTGTGTCAGCTTAAGAGTGCCGGGTTCAGTTTTGTCGATATCAACGGGTTGGTGATAGCGCCAGCGGCGGGCTAGGACTAAATTACCAACGAGATACCCTCCAGTACTCGCGAGGGCTAGGATCCAAAGTCCTATTCTGACTGCTAGTTGGGTTTGAAATACAGATAAATAGCCTAGATTTTTGAACCAGGCAAACTCAGCAATAAAATGAGCCAGCAGATCTAGACCAAATACCACTCCCAATGCAAGGAGTAGAGCTTTAACCAACCAACCAACAACCTTAGAGGACATCACAAGGAACCGCTCTTGGCATGTAACCTTCAAATCATAGAGGATCTGTTCTAGATCAACCCATTAGGAGAGAGACGTAACTTAACCCAATCATTCGCAATATTGTGGGTGAGTGACGGTTGTTGTAATGGGGGCTGATCAATTGATCACTAAATGGTGAGGTAAACAAAGGCATTGCATTCCCCATTCAATGCTTCTATATTGCCAGATTTACCACCTCAATCCCTTTAATCCGGTTGGAGGTTACACCTGTGGGAGTGGGAGAAACGGAATAGACTGCCGCACCATCTGTTCCTGAAATGATTCGGATAAGCTGGCCGTCCATAAAATAGGCTGCTGCACCATCATCAATAGCGATACCAGGGGGTAATGCTTCTGTTTCAATCAGATGTTCGAAGGTCTTTTGTCTGCCAATTTCAGACGAATAGTGAGGACAGCAGCTTCCTGACAGAAAATTAAGACATTGGAGCGGGCCAAACTCATCAGCTTTAGCATCGGTTAAACAGGACTCAAACCAACAGTTTGCACCTGCGCTAATGCCTGACAAGATGGTTCCTTGGGCTGCAGCTTCCTTCAGTAAAGGGGCCAATTCCCATGCTTGCCAGACGGCCAGCATGCTGAACGTATTGCCACCCCCAACGAAAATGATATCTTGAGCCATAATCCAATCAGTCAAGTTGGGGGTCCGCCGAAACAAGGGTAGATGAGATGGGGTGCAATTGAGTTGAGAAAATCGAGAGTAAAACTTGAGTAAATAGCGTTCTGCATCACCACTGGCCGTGCCAATAAAACCAACTTTGGGAATATTGGCCTCACTCTGCTCCAACACGTAAGAATCGAGGCCAGGTTCTGAACCCTCGGAGAAGCCACCGCCACCGATTGCAATAATCTGTCCCTTTGTCATCTGGAAAACTGACCCTCGACGATTACCCGTAGCTTACAAGGGTGCGAGTTTTTACGGTAAATCATGCAGATCTCGAAATTCGATTTTCCGGTTTTATCCAAAACCTCGTTATACCAATTCCCCAGCTAAATGACCTGTATAGCTCGTCGAAAGCATTGAAGATAGGTTAATCATTGGAGTCAAACAGTTTATCTCGATACGAAATTGATATTAGCTTATGGCTTTCGTGGGGTTATGGCTTTATTCAACAACATCTTGGCTAAGTCAACCCCATCATTCGTTATCACATTGTCCAACAACTTCAGATCATAAAACAGCCCGTTTTAGGGTTTTGCTGCTTTCACCAGTAGAAAATGAGATTTCATGGCCAGAAAAAAGCCGATTTGGAGGGTGCTGCCAAACTTCCAGTAAAATCGGGGGTTTGTAGCATTTTCTTATTGCCTGTCTTTTGCACGATGGCAATCAACAGTCATCATTTCTGATACGCCCGTCAGGCAATAAGGTGTTACAGAGAATGCCCGGTGTGAAGATAGCTTCGATATTATCCCAAGTTTCAGCTCCTCTGAAATCGGCATATGAGAGGTCAGCTTCAAAGGCAACTTCTTTGAGAAAAGCATCTCGCAAATCTGCATGAGTAAAGTCAGCCCCATCCACTCCAGCTTGTCCCATATCAGCCCCTCTCAAGTTGGCATAAGCGAGACAGGCTCCTCTTAAAGAGGCTTGGTAAATTTGAGCACCAACCAAGGTTGCCTCCCTTAAAATGGAGTGATCCAAATCGGCACAAGATAAATCGGCTTCTGTCAGATCAGCATTTTGGAAGTTTACGTTGGTCAATGTTGAATCTACTAAGTTTGCCTGTCTCAGGGTCGATCCTGCCAGATCAGAATCGACGAGAAAGATTCCTCTCAAATTAGCTCCATTGAAGTTGGCACCACTCAAAACGACTCTATTCAATCGGACATATTGGAGTTCAATGCCAGTGAAATCTCTCTCTCCAGAAGCATATCGCTCCATCAGTTCCTCTGCCGTCATACCTCAACCTTCTATGCAAAAAAGTCCTTCATAAAATCATGAAGCAGAATAGCTGATGATTGCATAAAATATTTATCTCAACTTGGCAAACTCAATACATCAGGGACTGGATGGTGGTGTCCTCGATGATAGTCATCGGCATTTAGAGACTGCACCAGATCGGCAAAGGTGAGATGAAAACATTCCAACCCGCCACACAGCCAATCAATATAGTCGGGCCATTGGTCTGTGGCATTGATATCCGTCTCGGGGAGAGGGCAGTAGATTACACATTCGGAAACCAGATTCTCCCAGTTCAGGGCAAATCCCAGTTCGGATTCAATCTGTTCCTGTTGCGCGGCGAGTAACTCGTAATGGGCTTGGGCATCTTCATCAAATAACCGCAGCTCAATGGCTAGAGATGTATGCTCTCGATTCAAATGGGCAGAGAGCAAAAATCCCGCTCTTCCAATGGCAAAATCAATATGATCATCCGGAGGTGGAGCAACGGCTTTGACCACACTGCCCCGTTGTTCTAGCTGATCGCAGAGTTCCGACCAAAACGCGACATGCTGTTCTTGTTCTGCTGTTAATGGCTCCGGTTCTGGCTCCTCCTGCTCTGGCTCAGGATCAGGCAATGCTTCGGCTTGTTGTTCGAGCTGACTCTCTAGATCCAACTCGGTGGGGTCATCTGGGGCATCTTCAGTCGATTCTTCAGCTGGTGAGACCAGATTAAACTGGGCAGCCATTGCGGTTTTGCCAATTTGCCATAGCTCGATTTCTACGCCCCAAAATTGCAGGGAGGGTTGGGCATGTTGATTGAGCCAGTTGAGCAGTTTGAGATGTTCTGCCGAAAACTGACTGGCAATCCAAATAATGCCTGCTGCACTAATATCAGCCCCTTCCGTCAGTAGCTGCCCGAAATGCTGCTCATCGGTGGGGCAAAGCTGACTGCCAATTAAAATCCAGTTTTTGGTGCCCGCCTGCCGACAGAGCAAATCCCCTTGGCGATCGCACATTTGCTGCGCATCTAAAACCACTTCCAAAGAAAGACCAATGGCTTCACCTAAAAGCTGCATATTCTCCTCCTGGCATAGCCAAGGCGCAAAATCCTCAGTGGCGGACTGCCAATATTGGGTGACATCGACTTTCTCTAGACGACCCAAATTGGGCTTGGAGGGGTGCTTGGCAGACATGGGTATCGCTCTAACGATTCATCCTCCCCTACCGTCAAATCACATCAAGGAGGAAACGGGCTTAATATTCAATAGCTTAACGGGTATAGAGTCCCTCGGATCAGCCAAATCAACGGCAATATTTAACCTGGGGACGTACCTGAAAATACAGTACCAACTTCAAATCCCTGGTGTACATTCCAGAATTATTGGAATCGTTGTCCAGCTTTAATGTTGTATATGGTTTGCGAGGGTCGGGGTGAGGCGGTCAGGAATTCGAACGTAGCACGAAAAATTAGCGAAGTTAAGACAATCACTTCTCACTATTGGAAAAGTATTCGTCGTCAGTCGGGAAAAATCTGATGGACCCACTGTCACAAGGATATATTTTTCTCGCTGCTTCCATTACTTTTACACCCAACTCTCCACTTTCTGTTTCCGAAGACAGCCTCCACTTATCCCGAGGAATCCCGTAGTAGTTCTCAGTAGTATCAATTAGTTCTTCAAGACTGTAGAACAAATTATCACCTTCAACGTTGACCGGATCTAGGCTGTAGTATCTAATCAGCAAGACTAATATAACCTCATCAGAATTAGTCAAAATCTCTAATCCTAATGCCTCTAAATCCCTTTCATCTGAAGGGTCTGCTAACTGAGGTTGGGGTTTTACTGTTGAGAAAACATGCATGCTCGGCTCAATACATAACGATCAGCATCACCGGGCCGCCGTGAGGGATGCTCCATGTGAACACGATCGGGTGGCAGTTTCAGTGCATAAGGTTGTCATCTATCCGCTGTGATAAGGATGTCACGGCATGTCAAAATGTTCACAGTTGTCCGATATGACATCGTGTACAGCACCGTTGTGTTGAGTGACAACACACTCATGATCAGGCTGCACCACCTCGAATACAAGGTGAGTTAGTCATCACCAAAAGGCCCCCATGCGTTTTCATATAGCTCATCCCAGATATCATTACCTTCAACTACCCACCAGTACGGTTCGTCGGCCACTGGTTTCTTGCGATCATAAATTGCCGCCAGTCCAAGTAGTTCAATTGGATTATCAGCGGTAAGTTGAACCTCGTTATTCGTTGCGAACCAGAAATGGTCGGCCGGAACCGCCCCGTCATCTGTCAAGTCTCCATCGACTCGCAACTCGAAGCCACGTTCACGGAGGATACGGAGGCAAGTGTTGTAGACGTTAGCGTGACTGCTTAGACTCATGCTCGTTGACAGATAACATCCATTTCAAAGAAATTCGATTCATATATTGGATAATATGCCTTATCTGGATAGATGTGTGACACTTTAGCAGTTAGTACTTCTCTCTACACACATTCTTAGCGTATGAATCCTATAGTCTAGGTAAAAAAGATTGCAGGATTCTGATGCCTGGACATTAATTCTGACAAACGTTGCTTAAATCTGGAATACACCTGGAGTCAAAGACTACGACTTCGCTCAGCTCGGAGATTTCAACTCCTCTTTTCAGGGTTGGGGGGGATTTTGGAAGACGCTAACTTGTCGGCCCAACGGGTAGTCTCCGGTAGCCGATAGCGGGTGGTACAGCTCATTACATACTCAATGGCACTGTCTAAACTAATTCGATGTCCCAAAGAAATGTACAGGGGCTTTGTATTAGGGCGAGTGCGGAGGACTGCCCCAATCCGTTCGTCCTTATCGATTAGAGGCTGCCAATTCCCTCGGGTTTGATCTACAGGCTCGTGCTTTCCCACCAAACGTGATTTGGCTACACCAATCGCCGGTAGATCCGCCAGCACGCCTAAATGGCAGGCAATCCCAAAACGTCGGGGATGGGCAAGCCCCTGACCATCACAAAGCAGGAGATCTGGGGTGGTTTGAATTTGGGCTAAAGCTGCTAAAACCGTTGGAATTTCTCGAAACGATAGCAAGCCTGGAATGTAGGGAAACTTAGTGGGTTGGCGAGCAATCGTCGTTTCGTGCAGTTTTAGCTCAGGCCAAGTCAGAACTGCGATCGCAGCGCGAGTCGTTTTACCTTGGTTTTCAAAACCTACATCCACTCCCGCGACAAAGCGCACTTCATTAAAGTCGTCGGTGGGGATGACCTGGGAACAAAGTTGTTTTTGGAGTTGAATAGCGTCTTGAGCCGTTTGGGGCCAATTCTCAATCTTAGGAACTTGCACTTACCACTTATGAAGCCAGTGGGTATCAATAAAGTCCATCACCATCAGGGCTCCGAGCATACCGCCCATGATTCCCAGAATGAAAAGTAAAGGGTTAGCAACGGCGATTAGGCTACCTAATGCACACATGACCACCGTTAGGAAGAAAAGAATTATGACTAAAAGTAACGGTCTAAATAAATCCATATTAAATTCTTATGAGATATATATCAATTTGTAATGCGATGATTGTTATTGTACTGTATTCGTGCACCTGCCCAGTCTAATTTCTCCCGTAGAGTGCGATAGTACGAATAATTTTCCCGCAGTAATACAAACCTGGCCCGGTATTTGGCCATCCAGATATCCACTCGCTGTCCCGGCCAAATTGAAGTACACAGGACCCCATCCATCCATAACTTGGTCGCCAGTTCCCGATCCGCAAGGGGCCAGACACTCACCCGTGATCCTGGCGGCAATACAATGGGCCGACTGGATAAACTCAAGGGGCAAATTGGCGTGATCGCCATAGCTTCCATGCCCGGATGCAAAATCGGTCCGCTAGCCGCGACGGTATAGCAGGTGGAACCCGTAGGTGTAGCAACTAATAATCCATCGCCTTGATACTGATCCACCACTTCGCCATCAATTTCTAACTCTAGAATTGAAGTAATCATGCGATCAGCAGAAGCGGGCTTGATACACATTTCATTGAGGGCGGTGTAAAACGGTTCTTCTTCCGGGATATCCGTTGGATCAACATCGCGATCGGCGACGCGGGCTCGTAGCATCATTCGCTGTTGAACGGCGTAGCGATCTTCAAGAATTCTTTGCCATACCTGTTCCGTATCCATAAATAGATCGGCGGGTTCAGTCAGGAATCCTAAATGCCCTCCAATATTGACCGCCAAAATCGGAATCCCATCGGGAGCCAAATGTCGAGCAGCGGCTAGAGCCGTTCCATCTCCGCCCAGCACAATAGCGAGGTCAATGGCCTGTGTGGCAGAGGCTAGAAAAACCGGATAGGGATTATCTTTTGGACCACTGGGTCCCATCAAGATATGGCAGCCCTGGGCTTCTAACTGACGGGCACATTTCTCTGCCCATCGTTGGCTATGGGTATCCCCAGCTTTATAGACGATGATGACTTGCTGTAACTGCACCCGATTGGTCCCCTTTTCTGCTTTGCTCAGGCGTATGTAATCACCGTACCCTGTTCGCAGCGCTTTATGAGTGGGGGGTAGATTCTGATAGGTGAGGGGTTTCCACAGCAATTGATTCAGGTGCTATGGCTGTCGGTGCAATGGGACATTGCATAAAGTTCAACTTAAATCCCCATAACCGAGGATGGGGACGGAAGATGCGGAAACAGCGTTTGACACCAGGAGGGAGATCGAGCCAGGACTGCACCGTAAATCCTTGCCGTTCATAAAAAGGCACCACCTGAGGTTTACAGGCAAGATACACATCTTTATCAGATTCCTGGATCAGGGTTTGGACGATTTGAGACCCCCACCCCTGATGACGGAATTGAGATTGGACAAAAACATAGGCTAGCTCACTATGGCTGCTATAGGCATTGAGTAGTGCACAGCCTGCTAGGGTTCCTGCTTGCTCAATCACCTGAAATCGAGACCAGTTAAAGACAACCCCAAAAAATCGCATTATCAACTGACCCATTACCAGACTGGCGAGGTACAAGCCCAGCCCTGCTGTCGCCACATTCGCGATGGCCAAAATAAACTGCACATCGACCATCGTTGTCGATTGACGCCAGTAGATCTGTAACCACAAAGCCAGCCCCACCAACCCTAAACGGAAAAAGGCAAAGCTAAAGAGTCGCACATCTAGCCCAATGCCCTCATCCCAGGTGAATTGCCAAAGCATTTGTTGGATGGCCCATTTATCTTGGGCTTGGGCGGGACGCAGCACATAAGGAGGAGACGTTGACATGGAGCTAGGAAAAGAGGAAGGGTCTGTTCCATTCATATCATTTGCCCGCCAGATTCTCTGAGGTTCTTTTGCGGGTGGTGTTATGAAAAAGCCTTGGCTAGGGAAATAACTTAGAGCAAAGGACATGATTGGGGTCGAAGGTGGCTTTAGCCTGCTGCCACGCTGGCCAATTAGGCCCAAAGTGTTGAGACCAAAAGTCAGGGGTAATCTCTCCCAACCAGCCGGATAAATAGCGTTTGCCGCCTGCTTTTATCACTAACTGATGCGCTTGTTCTAGTGCCGTCAATGCTTGAGTCTTTAACGAAAGGGGAATGCCTGTCGGCAATACGGCAAATAGAAAGGCTTGTTCAGGTTTCATTAGAAAACGAGGGGTTGGTCGTTCAGCAACCCACAGCACGCGATGACCATCGCCAAAGCAGGGGGGCAAAATCTCTAGAATTTGAGGGATGATCTCTGTTGCAGTACTTACGGGCAATAGACAGTCAAACCAGGGATGAAGCTGCTGCCAAGCCCCGCTGGCCTGCATGGATTGAAATCGTAGATCGTAACGAGCAGCATAGTCAGCCGTATCGTCATCTTCGATATAGAGGAGCTTGTGGTAATTCAAGCCTGCTAATACCTGTTCTTGCTGGGGAGGCGTTGCAGGATCAAACTCTACGCTGACATGTAGCCCCCACAACCACTGCACTAGAGGACGTCGACCTGTCGGCGTTTTCTGTAAGCCCTGCATATTTGCAGAGCAAAATCCTTCTAGGTAATCGATGCGATCGCACAACTGATGCTGGTCCCTAATCCAGGTTTCTAGATCTTCGTAGACCAGAAAATAGGTGCGTATCTGAGGTTTAATCGGTCGGGTGGCTAGAGTTGCTGAAAGGATGACCGCACATCGCCCCTGTCCCCCCAGAACTGCAGCATAGAGATCTGGGTGTTTATCAGGAGTACACCAAAGTCGTTCTCCTGCACCCGTCACCACTTCTAGGGCGATTACGTTTGCGATCGCAGGACCATACCGATGACTATTAGCCCCAAATCCTCCCGCCGATAGCGTGCCCCCTATGGTCAGATTGAGATTGAGCGGCATCATACAAGGTAGACATTGATGGGGCTTCAGCATCGCAACCAGTTGTCGCCAGGTCGTACCTGCACCACAGGTCACCTGCTGCGGCAACGCTTTAGAGTAGCGAATATCATCTAGTCGCGACGTATTTAAAGTCATACCCCTGGGACTGATGGACTGCCCATTTTGGCTACACCCTTTGCCCCTTAGAGTGATCGGCAGCTGATATCGATTGGCCTTCTGCATCAAGGCCACAACATCTTCTCCCTGTCGAGGTTGAACGACTAACTGCGACTGCCCCTGAATAAGGTGACCAAAATCTGTGCTTGCGGCTGCCAATACTGCGGCATCTCGATCAAACGGGATGCCCATTTCACTAACTTGATGTGCCAACGAAAATATTTTCTGGCTAACCATCTTATCGCTCCTAGAAAGAGGTTATAACATGCAAAAGTTTACTGAAAAATAGTTAGATAAAATAAAAAATATAGATTGATGTAGAAAAAGATTTCTGATAAAATTATTGCAAGATAGAAAGATTTTTTTATTGGTAAATACAGAATTCTAATTAGATTGACATCAAGATATGGCTAATGAATTGAATCATTAGATCTCATCGCTCTAATCCCATTCAAGAAAAAGAGATCTAGATCGAATTAAACGAAAATTTTTGGATGACTAGTAAATTTTGTCCTGCCGATAACAAGATCTGAGCCATATCTCGGTATCTAATTTATGCGAGCCTTAGCCGACATTGATAATAGATGCTTGCTGTTGATACTTTCGGTGAGGCTGAATAATATTTTTCATCATGTACTCGACTGTATTCTGGTGAATCCAGCCTTTTTCAGCTAACAGATTACCAATTGGCTTATGGTCTGATTGTTGCTCTTGTAAGACTTCCTCAAGCTGAGCATGAGTCACTAAATTCGCTTCCAATAGATAACAACCTAGAGGTTTGAGATTGGTATTGACCGGTATCGACGGCGCTGAGGTGGGTTGGCGGTCAGTATAGAGATTGTTATGGTTGACCCCTTTGAGATAGTCAAGATATTCATGTTCTAGCGGAGCTTCAGGCTGAATATTGGCTTGCTGGGCAAACGCCAATAACTCATTCATTAAGTTCGTAAACACGTCAAAGGTCTGATCGACTGCAACAATCGCAGCGTCACGCTCCTCTTCCGAAAGCTCGACCGCTTCAATGACTTGACGAGACTCTGTAGAGCAAAAGGTATGCCCCGTATCCACTTCTAAATGACCCGCCCCAAAATACTCATAGTCATCATTGGTCTCTTGAGACAGTTCGTGAGCGGGCATTGCAGAATTGGCTAACAAAATATTCCCAGTGGATTCTGTCGCCTCAATAATCGTGAACTTCCGCACGGGACTGGCTTTATAGGTCGCATTGTACAGATAGTATGCGGCTGCCCGGGCATTAACCGTTTGCTGATTCCAGAGAAACTCTAAGGATTGATTAAAGCTCAAGGTGGGATTAAACCTTAGCTTTTCCATATCACTCAGTAGCCATGGCCAATGATGATCATCTTCATAGGTATGGACATTGATAATCTTCTGGATTTCATCTGTCGTTGGCTCAACCCGAAAGACGTTGCGATTGAGTTCTCCAAAACTCATGGCAAACGGTGCAATGCAAGGTGCAAAGGCCAATCTTTGCCTTGGATCGATGGTTTGATCTTGAAGGAACTCAAACAATGGTAGCTGCGCAAATTCTTTCTTCTTTAGATTAATGTGGGCCAGGACTTTTTTCATCTTGATTCCTTCATATAGGTGAAGTACTTGAATTCATTTTTTCTTCTAAGAAATATTTTTCTGCAATCAGAATGTATGCAGAATAATGCAGATGCTCACACCAACGTTAGTGATTATTACAGATGATTTTAATTTCGTGAAGTGATGAAAATTACATGAATAAGCATTAAAGACTTGGTGAAAAAGTGCTTACTATAGAGTTTCATAAAAAAACATAAATATTATTTTATGAAATAAAATATTGCCTCTTAGTGAGATCACATAAATCTAATTTTTTGAGTAATAATTACTAGTCATTACTCATTTTAAAGTGATTAGTATATTCGGCTAAGAGATATATTTTGAATACTATGGATTAAAAGCCATAGCTGACTATAAACAGATGATTTTTATCCTAAGCAGCCAGAAAAGCTGAATTTATATTTATTTGCTTGGAGAAAATCACCTTTAAAAAGGGAGAGCCAGTCAGTCTCTCCACTGGCATAAAGACTGACTGGCCCGTCAATGAATCAAGCGCAATCGCTAGCTCAAGCTAAAGGGGTGCTCTAGCTGTAGGTTGAGGTCAGTTTGTGAATCAATCACAATCACTTCCTGTAGGGCTGGATCAATCACCCCACCAATGGTGGCCCCCGAAGCGGCCCCGGCCAGAATTTTTTCGGCTGTAATAGTGCGATCGCCAATAACGGCGGATAAGCCAGCCGCTGCTGCGGCTCCCAGGGCAGAGTCTCTCGCCACCGATTGCCAAGGACGATTCCGATTGGTTTCAATCGCCGTTCCCACAGCGGCTCCAGTCAGTACTTTTTCCGCTGTGATGGTGCCATCACCAATGACAGTGGACAGGCCAGCTGCCGCGCCAGCCCCTAATACTGCATTGCGGGCTAGGGCTAATAAATTCGGATCGCGGGCACTCACAGTACGGGTAATAATTCCAGACGAAGCTTCTAATGGGTAGGAGTTGCCATCAATCACGACCTCACGGGCTACAAATTGAGTGCCACTCCCTTGAGGTTGCAGTTCTCCCAGAATAGAGCTGCCTCTAGGAATAACTGTATTTCCCCGATTATCTTTGATATCTTCGGTGACTTTGACGTTTAAAGGAGCTGTCTCTTGGGGAGAGACAATCACTTTCTTGGCGACATCGTAGACAACTGGAATATCGGTTCTGGCTTGTAGGCCTTCTGCTGGGGAACCAGCAATGTAATTCCCAGAAATAAGAGAGGCTTGTTGAGGGTTTTTCAGGGTTTGGCAAAGGAAGGCGGCCACTTCAGCGCGAGTGGCTCGGCTGTTGGGATTCAGGTAGCGGACATCGGGATAGTTGACGACAAGCTGGCGTTGGGTTGCGGATGCGATCGCTCCTCGTGCATAATTCGGTATCGCACTGGCATCGGCATAGGTGTTGCCGAGGGTGGCATTAATGGATCCTGTGGGCGAATATCCTAAACCGTTATTGAGAGAAACCAATACCTGAGTTCGAGGAATTTGCTGAGCAGGCCGAAACTCACCACTGGGATATCCTGTCAGGAATCCTGTTTGGGAGGCGGTCCGAATGGCGTTGGCTGCCCAAAAGTTAGACCGAACATCTGTAAAGGAACGAGCACTGCGGCTTCGAGCTGCATTGGGAAATGCATTGACGACCATTATTGCGTACTCGGCCCGAGTCACTGGAGCATTGGGACGAAACTCTCCATTGGGATAGCCATTGATAATGTTGCGTTGGGCCAGGGATTGAATACAGCTTTGAGCCCAATGCCCCGTAGTATCTGAAAAGCGAGTTTGGGCAAGAACGGTGGATTGAACTAGGAAGGGACTAGCCAATGCAGAAGAGAGACCCAAACTCAAAAGTGCAGCGGTTGAAGATTTCCATTGTTGTGAGGGTGTCATCATACAGGTCACCAAAAATGATTTTCAGTGATAAATGATGGATAGCCGATTATTTTGGTTCCAGCTTAAATAAATGGAAACGAAATAATCTATTAGAGTCTTATAATTAAAATTTTAGTACTTTATTCCCAAAAATAATCTTATTTGGAACTTTGTACTTCCCTCATTAGTCCCCCTGCCCTAGGAGAGATATTTTCCTATCCATGAGGGAGGTATAACTTGTCTACCTAGACGTGCTAGAACTGGCTTGAGTTGCCAGGGAAAACGCCTTACATGTCAGACTCAGAGCCGGTTCAGATTCGAGCAAGTACATCAGCGGATTATGCTGCGATCGCATCTATATACAATGAAGCGATCGCAACAGGCAGTATCACCTTCGATACTCGTCAATTCGAAGCGTCAGATATTCAAGCCTGGGTGAATAAATTTTGCGATCGCGAATGTCTGTTGGTCATTGAGCGTCAACAGCAGGTTCTAGGCTGGGGCATCGTCAAACAATATAGCGATCGCCCTGGGTATCGGATCTGCTGCGAAACATCGATTTATCTGACCTTTGCAGAAAAGGGCCAAGGGTTAGGGAAAATGATGCAAACGGCTCTACTGCAAAAGGTGGTTGGGCTAGGATATCACCACGTAGTCGTAAAAATTGTCGCGACCAATGATGACAGCATTGCCTTCCACAAAAGCTTTGGGTTTGAAATGGTCGGTGTGCAAAGAGAAGTTGGGCATGTTGCCGATCGCTGGCAAGATGTTGCCATCATGCAGCTTATTCTGCCCCAAGTTCCACCCTACCCATCATGAAAAGTAGGAGTTCTTGAGTTTTCTCTCTGCTGCCTAGATGAGAAAAATGTTCGGATGGATTCTGATGGGAATTGGAGTGCTACTGATTTTCTTTGGCAGTCACGCGGTTCTCAATCCCACAAGCTTGTGGTAGTTCTGTATATCTTTTAGATGTTTTGTGGGGGGCTATCAGCTATTGAGTACAGGTCGATTGAATATTTAGGTAGGTTGCCAGGGTAGAACGCACCAGGATGACTTTGGGGGTAGCGCCTTGCATCATGCCTGAATGGATCATAAAGATGAATTAAAACAATGCCATGATCCATAATGTTACTTTCATCAAGAGAATCAGGAATTCATGGCGAAAATATTCCTAATGGCTGGTGCTGCTTTCGGTGGCCTTTCAGTGGCAGCAGGGGCTTTTGCCTCCCATGCTCTCAAAGCTCAACTTAGTGAAAAGTCACAACAGATTTTTGAGACTGGCACTAAGTATCAGATGTATCATGCTCTCGCTTTGATCCTGGTATCACTGCTGTTGAGTCGGGCAGAAGGAGGAGAAGGATTACTGACCCTGGCAGGCTATGCCTTTATGGCCGGTATCGTTCTATTTTCTGGCAGCCTCTATGGATTGAGCCTATCTGAGATCAAGTGGTTTGGCCCCATTACCCCATTAGGAGGTGTTGCCTTTTTAGTCGGGTGGGGATGCATTGCGATCGCAGCCTTAAAATCATCTCCTATCAGCTAGCTAGGACTCCTGCAATGTCTTTATCAAAGCAACCTAACTCTCCTGGTCAGGTGCCCCATTATCATGAGCCAGAACGCACCTATCAGGCTGAACTTGATGCCAGATTACCAACAGAGGTCTTTAGCCAAGCCCTGGATCATTTGGTCATTACTTGTGTTGATTTAGTCTTTACCCATCAACATCAGGTGTTATTAGCAAAACGCAGTACCTATCCTCAAAAATCTTGGTGGGTGATTGGCGGACGTATGATCGCCGGAGAGTCCCCCTTACAAGCTGTCCAGCGGAAAGCGAAGGAAGAAGCAGGACTTGCGATCACAACCGATCGATTCCAGTTTGTGGGCGTCTATTCCACCTGTTTTGCCCATCGGCAGCAAGCCCCCCAGGATCGGGGCTTACACAGCCTCAATCTCACCTATTTAGTCGCATTGACTGATTCAGAGAGGCCACTCCTTTGCCTTGATCCGAAGGAGTATCAAGAGTGGCAATGGTACTCCCATCGTGAAGCTACCTTGCAACTCAAGGCTTCCCAGGTGATGGATCAACTGCTATTGAGCCTATTAGATCGCGTCAATTCTATGGGAAGCACATCTGGCAAGATCAGTTGAGTTGATCTCACCGGTCCAGATTGGGGATACCCATATCCTTCCAAGACAAACAATCGTTTTATGCAGCCTTGGGGACATAGCTTGCTTCTTCGTTGCTGCTGGAATATTCCGAAAGCAGCTCTTCATCGTCCGTAGACCAGTCGAAATCGGAGTTGTCGTTTTTGCGGAAGCGACCATTCTCTTCTAACCAGTCATATAGAGACGTATTTTTGCGAGGTGCAATTACGGGGCTAACCTGATTACGGTTTTCTTCTGTCAAAGAGGGATTATACATGTGTGTGATCCAAGGGAAAACGTGTTCGTATACACAAATTTGCCTCATCTGAAAGCCTTACGCTTCGGTATTTATAATGAATTTGACCAGAGAAAAATCACTGTGTTCTCCTGGAATTTACACAGGTCTTTTTGCCTCTAGGATAAAGGCATCCTCCTTTACAGCTTCAGCATGGTGAAACTTCCCGCCCCACAACTGATAATCAGCCTAGGGGCGTTAATCTTGGGGGGATGTCAACTTCTCCCTCAAACCCGACAGCTCAGGATATCTGCTGCTTCCAGTCTGCGAACCGTTTTACAAACCCTAGAACCCGAATTTGAGAAGGCATATCCCCAGGTGGATCTCACCTTTAATTTTGCGGCCTCGGGGGTCTTACAGCGCCAAATAGAGCAAGGGGCACCTGTGGATGTGTTCTTTTCCGCTGCGCCTCAACCCATCAATCGTCTGCTGGAACAGCAGCTCATTACCCAAGACTCCCATCGGTCTGTGGTTACGAACCAACTTGCTCTAATTGTGCCTGAGCAGTCTCAGATGTCTCTGACTGGGTTTCAGCAGTTAACGTCACCCCAAGTTAAAAAAATTATGGTGGGGGAACGAGCGAGTGTGCCAGCGGGACAATATGCCCAAGAAGTGTTTGCGAAACTCGATTTATCTCAACAGCTTCAGGCTAAGCTGATTTTTGCTAATAACGTGCGTGGGGTTCTGGCGGCGGTGGCCAGTGCCAATGTAGATGCCGGTATTGTCTATGCCACGGATGTGCGCCAGTCCGACCGGGTGAAGCAGGTGGCCCTTGCCCCAGCCCAAAGCCATTCTCCTATTGTCTATCCGATTGCGATTGTGGCTGCAAGCTCCCAGCCCCAGACGGCTCAATCTTTTATCGATTTTTTATCCACGCCTGAAGCGCAAGATCGCTTCACCCAGGCTGGATTTGGTTTAGTGTCGAAGGATTGACCTGTGAACATTGCCCCCCTGTGGACCTCTTTGAGGATTGCTGCGATCGCAACGGGTATCACTTTTATCTCGGGAGTGGCAGTGGCCTACGCCATGCACCGCTATCGGGGCAATGGCAAAGCGGTGATGGAGAGTATCCTCCTGATCCCTTTGGTCCTACCCCCCACTGTGTTGGGGTTTATGCTCCTCTTCCTTCTGGGGACTCAAGGTCCCATCGGTCGGCTCTTAACCCCTTTGGGATTGAACCCTGTATTTACTTGGTATGCTGCTGTGATTACAGCGACGGTCGTATCTTTCCCTTTGCAATACAAAACCGCGTTGGGGGCTTTCCAACAGCTCGATCCCAATCTGCCAGCGGCGGCTCGCACGTTGGGGGCATCCGAATGGACCGTATTTCGACAAGTGATCTTACCCTTGGCAGGGCCAGGCATATTGGCCGGTACAAGTCTGGCCTTTGCCCGAGCCCTGGGGGAATTTGGCGCCACCCTGATGTTGGCGGGGAATATTCCAGGGCAGACTCAAACCATTCCAATGGCCATTTATTTTGCCGTTGAAGGTGGGGCCGTTGAGGAAGCATTGATTTGGTGCAGCTTCACTCTTTTCGTTAGTTTAGGATTCCTGGTGGGGGTGAATCTTTGGCTCAGTCAAAAACCTCGCTGTCTAAAGTTCCGTCGTCGCCGCCCTTTGAGACCCAGATTGCTCCCAGATGCTTCCTACTCGTCTGCTGATCAGGGCTTATGGGTTGATTTGCAAAAGCGAGTGGCTGGATTCCAGCTGGATATCTCCTTCCAAACCCAAGAAACGACTCTGGGGGTGTTGGGAGCGTCAGGGGCTGGAAAAAGTATGCTCCTTCGCTGTATTGCTGGCATTGAGACTCCTGATCGGGGCAGGATTGTTCTGAATGGTCGAGTGCTGTTTGATTCTGCGCAGGGTATTAATATACCGAGTTGCGATCGCAACATTGGCATCCTGTTCCAAAACTATGCCTTGTTCCCCCACCTCACCGCTGCTGAGAATATTGCCTTTGCCTTATCAGCAGGGCGATCGTTAAATACCACTAAAGTGACATCCCACTTAGCACCGCTGCAGTTGGCTGACTACGGCCACCGCTTGCCCCAGGAATTATCTGGAGGACAGCAACAGCGGGTAGCCCTCGCTCGGGCCCTCGCAAGTCGGCCCCAACTCTTGCTGTTTGATGAACCCTTCTCAGCCTTAGATACCCACCTTCGTAACCAGATCGAGAAAGGGATGGTATCTCGTCTATCTACTTTTGATGGCATGACCCTGTGGGTCACTCACAATGTGGAAGAAGCCTATCGACTCTGTGATCAGTTGATGGTGGTGGAGCAAGGCAAACCCTCTACCTTACGCCCCAAACATCAAATCCTAGAACAGCCCGAAACCCTCAGTATTGCCCAACTGACGGGCTGTAAAAACTTCTCCCGCATCCAGCAGAGTGGCCCGGAAGAGGTATTTGCCCTGGACTGGGAGTGCCCCCTACAAACCTTGGAGCCTATTCGGCCCCACCATTCTCAAATTGGTATTCGAGCCCATCAAATTCGGTTTTTAGATTTAGAAGTACCCGTAACGCCCCCTAGTAATACTTTTCTAGGCTGGCTAGCGATGACCCGGGAAACTCCTCACCGGATGACCCTTTATTTAAAACTCCATTCTCCTCCCACCCACGCAGAAGATTACTATCTTCAGGCTGAAGTATTCAAAGATAAATGGCAACAGCTCAAAAATCTGCCTTTTCCCTGGTCTATTACCCTTGACCCCATGAACATTTTATTACTTCGGGAGTAGTGATTTCCCTCTTTTTCTTGGCTATTTTTGTAAGTGATAAAGATTGCTTAGTTAAGGTGATTTAGATCACACTAACTTCCATTTATTACAGCGATATTAAAGAAGACTTAGTGCTATCTGAGTCGTCATTGGGGAACACACATACGTCCGACAGGTTGGTTCAGCTTGTCGGTGTTTTTTTTGAAAACGGCGCACCGACGGGATTTAGCCTGTCGGTTTTATAGTGGCATGGTATTGATGACGAGAAGACCTCCGTATAAATACGGAACTTTTTGACGTTCTTTTTTTTACTCTTCATAGACATTTTGCTTACTCCGAAAATTCTCCTAGAAAAACCTTTGCACTCCGTAATTATTCGGTAGAGCTTAGAGGCTGTTTGAGAAGTTTTAGTGCTCCTGCGCTAGCCTTCGAACCATGAGTCGAATCATCGCCACATAAACAAGCGCTTCAGCCGTCCTAGTCAGCACCTCATAATCTTTATTAAGACGTCGAGACCACAACAACCATCCAAACGTCCGCTCTACAATCCATCGTTTGGGAATAACCTGAAACCCCGCTAGATTATCTGAGCGTTTGACTACTTCCAAGACATATTGAAAACGGTCCATTACCCACTTCATCAAAGCTTGTCCTTGATAGCCTGCATCAGCCCATATCCGAACTAGACGGGACAAACTCGCACCTTGGCGTTGAGCTTTCCAAAACAGTATTTTGGCCCCTCGTTGGTCAGAGATATTTGCAGCGGTGACCATCACCATCAGAACCAGCCCCAAAGTATCAACGAGCACATGACGTTTACGACCTTTGACCATTTTCCCACCATCAAACCCAATCAAGTGACACCGAGGATTGCCGACTTTGACCGATTGAGCATCGCAGATAGCGGCACTGGGACTGGGATGACGGTCTTCACTCACCCGCACTTGCATGCGTAGATGTTCATTGATTTGACTCCAAGTCCCATCATCGCGCCACCTTCGAAAATAGCTATAGACCGTTGACCAACAGGGAAAATCATGAGGTAGTTGTCTCCACTGACAACCTGTAACCACGAGATAAAAAATGGCATTGAGAACACTGAGCATATCAGTGGTGCGAGGTCTACCTCCAGGTTTAGCAGCAGGAATCAAAGGCTCAAGTAATTCCCATTGCAGGGTGGTGAGGTCGCTATCATATGCTGTAGGCATTGCTCTCTAGGTCCTGTCCAGTGTTTGTGTATTGACAGATTAGTACCTTGAGAGCTTTACTCACTTCTCAAACAGCCTCTTACTTGTGACTGCCGATAAAGTGTAATCACTGTGTGTTCACCACTGTTTCTGGGTAAGGACTACTACAGCAGTCCTTACCTAGATCCAAATACAAATCCTTGAATGACCTCGCTTGATCACGAGGTCATTTTCTTTTTTGCAGTATAAGGGAGGGTGAAGCTTGCAGCCGAAAAGCTAGCCCTCTAGGCCAAATGCCTGATGAATGGCTTGTAACGCAGTACTCCCATCTCCTTGGGCCACGACGCAACTGACTCGAATTTCCGAGGTGGCGATCATTTGAATGTTGATTTTCTGCTGGGCTAAGGCCATAAACATCTGAGCTGCTACCCCCGGCTGCCCCAACATACCGATACCAACAATGCTGACTTTTGCGATCGCAGAATCGGATGCCACTTCCCCACATCCTAGATTGCGGGACAAATCCTGTAAGAGTCCCTTAGCCACCTCTAAATCCCCCTCAGCTACGGTAAAGGCGATATCTCGAGTAATCTGCCCTTCCACCTGGCGGGAGCGCTGGGACTGAATAATCATATCAACACTGATATTTCGCTTGGCCAAGACCTGGAAAATATGAGCCGCCATGCCCGGACGATCCGGGACATTCCGAATGGCTAACTGAGCCTGCTCTAAGTCCAAGGCCACCCCTCGCACTGGAGGAATCGGATAATCCGGCAAAGAGATTCCACTATCAATCGAAGAGCTCGTCACTTCAAACACATCGCACAGAGCCTTGGTTGCCCGTTCACAATCTGCTGCGGTAATGGTGCAGCTGACATTCACTTCAGAAGTGGAAATCATCTGCAAATTAATGCCTAAATCACTCAGGGTCTGAAACATCTGGGCCGCAATTTGTGGGCGACCAATAATCCCTGCCCCGACAATACTGACCTTGGCAACATTCGGTTCGACTAGCACTTCCGAGGTACTTCCAGAAGGCACCGTAGAATTAAAGGCATTTGCCACAGCCTCCGCTTGAACACAACAGTCCTGGGCAACGGTGAAGGCAATATCATTTGAATTACCATCATGGATGGATTGAATGATCAGGTCCACATCCAGACCCTGATTGGCTAACTCGCCAAACAACCCAGCTGCGACACCGGGACGATCCGCCACATGGAGCAACGCCACCTTGGCCTGGTTCAGATCAAAATGCACCGCATCCACAGGCCGACCCAACTCCAGGTCCGTTAAGGTCTTAGGCTGGGTCCCGGTTGAAATGATTTGGGTGCCCGGTTCATCGGTCCAGCTGGAGCGAACGGCCATCTGCACCCCATAATTGCGAGCAATTTCTACGGCCCGAGGATGAAGTACGTTGGCTCCTAGACTTGCAAGCTCCAACATTTCCTCGCAGGTAATCTCTGTCATCAGTTGGGCCTTCTCCACCAGCCGAGGGTCCGTGGTGAGGACCCCAGCTACATCCGTATAGATCTCACATTTTTCTGCATGAAGGGCCGCTGCTAATGCCACCGCAGAGGTATCCGATCCCCCTCGCCCTAATGTTGTCACTTCCAAATCGGAAGTGTTAGAAGTGCCCTGAAATCCAGCGACTACAACCACTTTTCCTTCTTCTAGATGGCGCTCTAATCGTTCCGTGGCAATGTGGAGGATGCGAGCGCGGGTATGTTCAGGCTCTGTGACAATGCCCACCTGAGCCCCGGTCAAGGAAATAGCGGGCTGTCCCAGTGCTTGGAGGGCCATACTCAGCAGGGAAATCGAGACCTGTTCTCCCGTCGATAGCAACATGTCCATCTCCCGCCGACAGGGATTGGAGGATACTTCTTGGGCGAGCTGGACCAGGGTATCAGTGCTCTTGCCCATGGCCGATACCACCACCACCACCGAGTTGCCCTGGGCAACGGTCTGCTTTACCCGTTGAGCAACCGCTTTGATCCGCTCTACCGAACCAACGGACGTGCCACCAAACTTCTGAACAATTAGGCCCATGATTGTTAAATCTATCTGTAAAACGCAGGACTAGATCCAGCAAGAACGCCATTCTATATCCCACAAACTGCTAATCAGCATTATGGTATGAAACCGTTATGGGTCATACTGCTTCCATGTAAATCTATAGAATGAATCCTCCCTGACAACGATGATCAGCCGTCCTGCCAACACTTCTCTCGCAGCACCTTGGGGTGCCCCTTTTTCTGATTCAGCCAAGCGGCTGCTGCTGTTGGGGTCAGGAGAACTAGGTCGGGAAGTGGCCCTAGAGGCCATGCGTTTGGGGATTGAAGTGATTGCATCGGATGCCTACGATCATGCCCCTGCAATGCAGTTTGCCCATCGGAATGTGGTGATCAATATGCAGGATGGGGCGGCCCTGCGTCAGGTCGTAGAGTCCGTGAAACCGGATCTGATTGTGCCAGAGATTGAAGCTATTGCCACTGCAACGCTGCTCGACCT
The DNA here is from genome assembly GCF_000018105.1 of Acaryochloris marina MBIC11017. Lineage (GTDB taxonomy): Bacteria > Cyanobacteriota > Cyanobacteriia > Thermosynechococcales > Thermosynechococcaceae > Acaryochloris > Acaryochloris marina. The sequence continues at coordinate 746,686 of NC_009925.1, read as the reverse complement.
AGAAGCGGAAGGATGGAACGTAATTCCCACAGCCAAAGCCACTAATCTGACCATGGATCGGGAAGGCATTCGGCGTCTGGCAGCTAGTGATTTAGGTCTAAAAACCTCCCCCTTTCAGTTTGCATCTACTCAAGCCGAATATGAGCAGGCGGTGCAGAAAGTGGGTCTTCCCTGCGTGGTCAAACCGGTCATGAGTTCTTCAGGCAAAGGCCAAAGCTTAGTCAAAACAGACAGTGAAATTATCCCAGCCTGGACCTATGCTCTAGAAGCCGGACGTGGCAATGCTCCTCGCGTTATCGTTGAAGGCTTTGTCGAATTCGAAACAGAAATTACCTTACTCACCGTGCGGTCCCAGTCGGGCACCCACTTCTGCTCCCCCATTGGCCATGTCCAGCAAAGCGGGGACTATCGAGAGTCCTGGCAACCCTGCCCTCTCCATCCTGATACGCTGCAAGCCTGTCAAGATATGGCCCGCCAAATTACCGATGCCCTGGGGGGCTGGGGATTGTTTGGAGTGGAACTGTTTATCGCTGGCCCTGCCGATCAGGCCCAGACAGTGTATTTCAGCGAAGTCAGTCCTCGCCCCCACGACACAGGCATGGTCACCATGGTCAGCCAAAACATGTCAGAGTTTGAGCTACATGCTCGCGCCATTCTGGGACTCCCCATTGGCGATATCCAGCTGGTTAGCCCCGGAGCGTCTGCAGTCATTTTGGCCTCAGACGCATCTAAGGAACCCAAGATTGAAGGTGTTGCTGCGGCTCTTACGGTGCCAACCAGTCGCGTGCGCCTATTTGGCAAACCCACTGCCCATAAAAATCGACGGATGGGGGTGGCCCTAGCCCTCGGTGAGACAATAGAAGAAGCCAGACAACGAGCTAAAACCTGTGCCCAGCAAGTTACCGTTACTAGTTAATCAGCGCGAAAACTTATTCTGATTACCTACCCGTTTTTACCTGCATTTGACTATAGACAAAGACCATAGGCAGCTATAAAAATCGTCAAGAGTTAGATGCCTTTTTCGGTTGACAGTAGCAATAGATACCAAAAAAAATCATTTTCCAATAGATTATTAAATAACCATTGGCCCCTTTCTATAAACGAAGCCACCATCCCAGCAAGCCTTATGTTCATAAGTAAAAGCTTCTGGGAAGAACGCCTATAGATAATCATATTTAGCACTCACTACCTTGGAGTGCTAAATAATAAAGATTTTGCTGACTATTTAAGCTGGAAATGATGTTAGGGGCACCATTAGTAAAAGCTTAACCAGGAGTGATGCTATGACTTTACACATTGAATTTAAGTCTAGTACGATCCAATTCTGGAAACAGTTAGAGATGTTCCAAGCCTTTATCCAATATCCAGAACTAGGGGTTCAGGTCTCTATTGATCAAGATCCAATTAACCGAATTTTTCTCCGTTCTGAGCATTGTGGGATTGAGGTTCCTGAACGACCCACTATCATGTTTCGAGCCACTATTATTGATGCTCTTCCTTTGGCATCTGTTGAAGCTATGATTCAACGATTTACTTTTAAAACAGAAGAGCAATCTTGTATTGCAACCCTTGGATTAATGTCTTAATTAGAAGAAGGCAGTTGAAACAGCCATAATTAGATATCCCAAATATATATGCTAGGTTTCAGCAGTGCAAGCATTGCTTAACTGCCACAGCATTTTGAGTGCGAATGAATAACTTTTAAAACGCTTGAATGAGTTCAACTTGCATTGGACCTTTGCTGGAATATGCTGGGTAGAATTCATATCGATTGATCCGATTTTCTGGGTGCAGCAAACATGGCGTTGTTCAACGATAGGATAATTCCTAAATATCGCCGTTGAACAACGCTCCATATTGACTATTTAGGCAAGATGTCACTTAATTTTGGGTGGAAGTATTCAACCGACTGAGTTGTTGGCCGATATCTTGGAGTTCTTCAGCACCAATATCGCAAATTTCGGCTATCTGAGCTGGAATTAACCCTGCATCTACCGATAGAGCTAAGTTCGAGCATAAATCTCTAAGTTGGACTAATCGATCTATGGTTTCTCCTAACTGCTTAGGGGTATTTTGGGACATTACTCATCGTTCTCCGTAGGATTAATAAAATGGCACTCATCAAACTTGCACTGACAGGGCGAGCTATTGCTCAGTGAAGCAAGACAACACTCACCAAAAGCTTTTTCATGAACAAACAGCTATGAAAAGGCTAAAAAATCTATTCTTTTTACTGACAAAATCAGGGTTATACAGATGGGGATAATGATGCAAAGCCGGTCTCGACCCATCAGATGGGTTCATAGAAAAAGATGCCCATACAGAGTTCCAACACTTGGTTGACCTGTTCCTCAAGACTGATATTGCCAAAGGCTTCCCGATCAATCACGGATCGACTGATTAATCCCAGAGTCACACTGATTAGAGCTTCATCTGCAATCGGGCGGACGGGATAGTGCTGGCGTAGATATTGGAGTAAATTCAGCATTTTGCCATAAGCAATTGAGAACTGACCGGTCGCATAGTCATATTGGCCTTGAATCAGTCGATTCTGCTGAGTCCGAATAAACCGAAAGGTATATTCTTTAGGATGCTCAAGCCCCCATCGGATAACACCTTTGGTAATTGCGATTAGAATCTCAAGCGGATCTGTACCTGCCTCTTCGTAATCAATCAGAATTTGACGCTCGGTCAGCTTAAAAATATGTACAGATAATGCTTCAGCAACCGCTTCTTTACTTTCAAAATGTGCATAGAGACTCGCCTTTGACTTAAATCCTGCAGCTTTGCGTAGATCCTCAACTGAAGTTTCTTCGTAACCTTGGCGGGTGAACAACTCAAGGGCCGCATCTAAGATGGCTTGTTTCCCATCGCGACGATAAGAACGTTTGGGTTGAGTAATCTCCAAAATGGGCATTCCTACAAACTGAACGTACGTTCGTTAATATTCTAGGTAAGCCAACAATAGAGTGACCTTATCTTGTTGCAAAAGTTTAAATTTCGGTAAAGCCAAATGGGATAGTCATTCTGTACACATTAACCTCAGAACCCTTTATAATCCGATAGCCTTGTGTTCCCCTAAATTCATTATGAGTACTCCCCTGAGCTGGTCTGAATTAGCTGACCGTACTGACTTCCATTTGGATCCTGTGAACGGTCCAACCAATGCCCAATCCTGTCTGCGTTTGTTTGGTCAATCCGAAGACGATGTAAAGGTTACACTCTTCCGTGACAATCACGCCTGGTGTCCCTACTGCCAAAAAATTTGGCTATGGCTAGAAGAGAAGCAGATCCCCTATCGGATCGAAAAAGTGACGATGTTTTGTTACGGGGAAAAAGAGCGATGGTATAAGCAGATAGTACCCTCGGGGATGTTGCCCGCTCTAGAGCTAAAGGGTCAGGTGATCACCGAGAGTGATGATATCTTAATTGCCTTAGAAAAAGAGTTTGGTCCTCTAGGCAAAGGTATGCAAGACCCGGCAGTTATGCCTTTGCGCCAACTGGAGCGATTACTGTTTCGGGCCTGGTGTACTTGGTTGTGCTATCCCTCCCGTCCTCGACAAGATCAGCGGAATCGAGAGCAGTTTGTCAGCGTGGTAAAAAAGGTCGAAGCTGCTCTAAGCCAAACCCCTGGACCTTACTTTTTGGAAGAATTTGGCACTGCAGACGCAATTTTTACCCCCTATGTCGAACGTATGAACGCTAGCCTCTACTACTACAAGGGCTACTCGTTACGGGAAGAAAATCCCCGATTTTCGGATTGGTTTGATGCCATGGAAAGTCGGCCTACTTATCGGGGGACTCAAAGCGACTTCCACACCCATGCCCATGATTTACCCCCGCAGATGGGCGGTTGCTATAAGAACAACGATCCACAGACGCCCATCAATATGAGTCGAGTGGATAATGGTCCTTGGTCAGAATTGCCGGATGTGACCTATCCAGAACCCGAAACCTCTCGGGCGGAAGCATTACATCGAGTGGTGAAGCATCACGAGAATATTATTAAGGTCAATCCGACCAAGGATGAGTTAATTGACGAAGCTCTGCGCTGTGCTCTCACTCATTTGATTACGGGTGAAGTTTGCACGCCTCCCTCTGGCTCGGATCTTGGCTTGCGTTACTTGCGCGATCGCATCAGTGTTCCACGTGATATGTCCATCTATGCAGCTAAGCGTTTGAAGGAATCCCTGGAAGCAACAGCCGCTCTTGTGGGCAATCGTCAGGGGACACCTATCCCTGTGCGTCACCGCCGTGACCAAGACCCCACCAATTTTGCCAAGGCATAAATCGCTGGGCAGAATGCTGTGGCCTGTGTGATCGGTATCCTTGTGATCGTGCTCTAGGGCTATTAAAACCGAGATAGTGACTGGGGTAGAGGACGATGCATAAAGCTTGGACGGGATTGGTGGTTGCGATCGCATCCTGCAGCACCATCTCATCAGCACAAGCCTTCCCGGGGATGACCAAAGCTGAAGTCACGCGTTGGTCATCCCAAAACTATGCAGCTCAAGCTGATGCTGGGCTATTGTTCAGTCAAGAAAAGACTGACAGGTATATTTTCTAGAATGAAATGGACGCATTCTAGGAGAACGTCATGGGTAAACGGTACATCGTCACTCTGAGTGAGCCAGAGCAACAGTATCTCAAGAATTTCACGTTCACGGGAAAACGAGGTGCTCGGCAAATCAATCATGCCCGCATTCTTCTGAAAGCGGATACTAACCAAACTCATGGTGGTTGCTGTGATCGAGAAATTCATGAAGCGATAGGTGTCAGCATACGCACAATTGAGCGGGTGCGTATGCGATTTGTGGAAGAAGGCCTTGAAGCTGCTATCAATCAACGTTCTGGGGCAGGTCGAAAGCGAAAAATACAAGAAGAACAAGAAGCTCATCTGATTGCCTTACGCTGCAGTGAACCCCCCGTTGGTCATGCTCGCTGGACATTACGCTTACTCGCAGACCAGATGGTGGAATTAGGCTACATCGACCACCTCAGTCATGAGAGTGTCCGACAAACTCTAAAAAAAACGAGTTGCAGCCTTGGCGAAAGACCTGTTGGGTCATCCCCCCACAGCAGAATGCAGAATTTGTCTGGCGGATGGAGGAGCTCTTAACGGTTTATGAGCGTCCTTATGACTTGAGGAATCCTTTGATTTGTCTGGATGAAGCCACCAAGCAATTGGTTGAGGAAATCACTCTACCCATCGCGGCTCAACGTGGTCAACCCGAACGTGTTGACTATGAGTATGAACGTAAGGGCACAGCCAATCTCTTTATGTTGTGTGAGCCAATAGTAGGCACGCGATATGTGAAAGTAACTCAACGACGAACTGCCATTGACTATGCTCATCTACTCAAAGAATTAGTGGATGTGTTTTACCCTGAGGCCCACACCCTCACGCTGGTTCAAGACAATCTCAATATTCACTCTCCCTCCTCACTCTACAAAGCTTTTGAACCTGAAGAAGCCAGGAGACTTTTATCTCGGTTCGAATTTTTCTACACCCCCAAACATGGAAGCTGGCTCAATATGGCTGAGATTGAATTAAGTATCCTGTCTCGTCAATGTTTAGATCAACGCATTGCTGATTTTCCAACCTTACAAAAGCATGTGAGGGCTTGGAATGAGCACCGAAACCAAAAGGGAACATGGATTGACTGGCGGTTCACGACGCAAGATGCCAGGGTCAAATTACACAGACTTTACCCATCAATAAATCTTTGACGGAATACTAGTCAAAGTCCTCCCGTTGCAGACCACCCAAAAGTACGAGCCAGATCAATCCGACCTCGATGTCTCGTTTGAGGCGATGGATGGCACAGTTCATCTCACCGTCTTCTTGGATCCAGCGAGGAAGGTCAAAATGGAAAACATAGACTACCGACCTGCCTGTTACTGGGAGGGGAAGTCAGGCTGTTCTAGTTCGATTGAATTTGGGCAAGGCAAGCAGGGCAAAGGAGCTAAGCTGATTCAATCCATCTGGGGACAGGCCGTTCTGGCCGACTTTCGGGCTGCAAGTCTAACCAAAACCCATGCCGATGGTGATACCTATCGTTGGTATCAAGGCCAGCTCTATAACTATGAGACGTTTCAGGGGAAAGGCAATACCACCATGCAGTTCAGTGTGGTGTCAAAGGATGTTACGCAACGCGATCGCATTCAACGCTTCATGGAGAGGTAAAGGTTGCCCCAGTAGACACCTATCAAGTTCAGCCAAATGTAGAGAACCCCCTAAAGCACAGCATCTTTAGGGGGAGGATAGCCTTCTGTACTAAGTCATAGATAAGGGAGTTCAAAAGGAACTCCACCACCAACCTACCAATCAAATTTGGGGAAATGTTGAAGGCAAGCTATTCCAATTAGAGTGCAACTACTCTTGCCTACAGGCAGCTATAAAATACAGATGAGGCTTATCAATAAGACTAGGATCTGAAAACTGGCATGTGAAGCGGCCAAACGAAGCACCCTCATCACCTGGTTGAATCGCTGAGGTCTGCCAACCATACTGTTCAAAGAAAGACTCTGGATCATCACAACAGGACAGCCAATACTTAGCCCAGTCATGCTGGCCGTTCATTATTACAGAGTTGATAACATCAGCCCCGAACCAACTTCCTTTAACAGACAAAGTTGTGATGGTTGTCAGCAAATTATGAACTTCTTCTTCGTTCAGATAATATAAAACCCCTTCCAGGAGCCAAATTGACGGTTTTGAAGGTTGATAGCCCTGTGTAATTAGCATCTCAGACCAAAGAGAGTCTTTTAAATCAGCTGCGATTACATGCCGATTACAAGTAGGCTGAATATTCTCTAGAACTGATTCTTCTAGGTCAATATGTTACTTTGATCAATCTCATAAAGATGAGTGCCAGAGGCCCATTCCATACGTAAAGCTCGGGTATTCAGACCTGCCCCTAACAGGACAATTTGCCGGATATTTTGAGAATGCTCTAGGCTCAAGTCATCAAAGTAACGCGTTCGAATTGAGGTTAAAGGCCTTCCCGCTTTGTTATCTGCTTCTAGCCGGGGAATTACATTTTCTAGAACCTCTTTGCCTGCTAGTTTCTCAGCAAAGAGATCAATGAATAATGCATCCGATCTTCTCGTTTTATATGCACGGCCAGCAGCCATTTTTTTGGCAGTAAAACTAACGTCATCCCTTATTTTAAACACGGTATTTTCCCCAATATTTTTTATGTCAAATTTTTGGGTTATTCCTATCTTAAACAGCACAGTATATTTCAACCTCATTGAGTCTAATAGCAACTGTAGACCTCTTGCATAATTCAACTAATGATATGCTAGAGGACTTAAAATTCAAGTCGGATCGCGACATTTTTAGCGTAAGTAACACATCATGAAGCGAATATTGCAAGAGGTCTTGTGAGCCAGCCCATTCCCTCAGAGATGAAATCAAAACGCATCAGATTTGTGCTTCCAGTAGGGCATCCATCTCCTACCATCAACACAAATTCCAATGGTATTGGAGATATATAGAGACCCAAATACTAGCTCTTAGACAGCCTTTCTTCTTGCATTTTCTATCTATAAATCTTATTAGGTATGAGTACTTCATCCTAACCAATAATGCCTCTTCTTCTACAGACTAAATAGTTCTTCTAATAGGACAAAACTTCAGTAATCCATACCATCCTCAGATTTCTCAGGATACTCTCTTAGATTATTCAGGAACTTCCTGGAATTGCCACAGTATTGCATCAGACCTTACTCAGACTCCCCTCGTAAATTGAAAACATCGAGATGGAGAAAGACCTTATGAAAAACGTTAGAGCTTTAACTCAGAAGGCATTTGCTGGCCTTGCAGCTTTGGCTGTTGGATTTAGCGCAACCACTGCAATGGCTGACCCCACCCAGCGAAAAATTATTACCCAAGGTTCCCACGGTGCAAGCAAAATTGTGAAAGTCGCTGCCACCCAAAATCCAGTAGCGCGCCAATTATCTCCCTTCAACTTGGCATATATGGCATACCAAGGTTGGTTTACGGAGGAAGGTGTGCCTGCAGCGAGTCGGTTGATTCGAGATTATCGGATTGGACGAATTACCGCTGTAGATGTGGCCCAGGCTGCAGTCAAAACGAATCGCCTCTCTGCTGAAACCCTTCAAGATTCCAGCTATCTGGCCAGTTTGGATAATCAACTAGAAGGGCTGAGCCAACCCGATTAATCTAAGCATCCAGTCCATTGATAAAACGTTTGCCGCCATTTGTGAAGCTTTGACATTACTCATGTTCGATCAGCTGGTTCTTCTCACCTTGCTGAACACCGATTTGGAAGATGAATGCAGCATGCCGACTCCAATGCCCTGTCACCCATGACTACGCTTTCGCCTAACGGAAAGCTACGACGTCTTGAAAAAACTGAATATGAGTGTTGAGTTGGTTATCCTATTTATGAACGTTCGGTCAACATCTGGTATTTCAGTACTGTCTTCACAAAATCATATATTTCTCTAATCCTGTCAACCAGGCTTTATTCTACAACCGAAATAAAGCGAACCCTGCCTTGAGCATTATTCAATAGAGATCGAGACAATTCAGAGAAGAATTATTCTTTTCTGATGAGCCCTTCATGAATCTGATTTTTTCGATGATTGAGAAATCCTAGGATGAGGATAGGCCAAATAATGCTAGTAACCGTTAGAAAAACAAACCACTCAGGTGAACCACCATTCGGCCAATAGTTTTGCCCATGTCGAATGCAGAGTACGACGGGTGCTAAAGCTAATAAAGCTAAACTCCAGCCTAGAATATAAGTCCGTATTACGTTGGGTAAATGTAAGGGTTCTTGACCAATAATATCGAATCCAAAACTATCGCCAATAAATACCCGATTGACAGAGCTATCTTGAAATTTGAAGGGACGGACAACCCGTGATGTTAAAGGGAATATAGGAATAAAAAATATAGTTATCCAAAGCGTTACACGATACAGTCCATTTGGAAACGGCCGATATCCGAGAACTGAAACACCTATTCCATAGATAGAAAAATCTGAGAATTGGCTCAATGATATTTCAAAGAGGTTTCTCTCCATAAATTGCTCACCTGCTCATCATTGAATAGAGATGATTTAGTGGTTTGGGATTAAAGTTAAATGAGCAAGAAAAAATAATGCAATAAATTACATTTATTGTCCATATTAAAGAAGATGGAAATTCCAGCTCAGTCAAAAAATTAAGTATATATACTCGACTGCCTAAGCTTTAAGGCAACCCTTCAATCCAAAAAATAATTCTTAAACTCTCTACACTTATAATTCCCGAATTGTGGTAATTTCCCTACACAAAAAGAATTGGAATTCGGTACCGTTTGAAGATGACAAAAATAGGGCCTAATAGTGGTTTAACACTTTGTAGTGATCTTTGTCATCGGCAAAAATAAGGATTAATTTTATACTGTGAACATGAAATTCAGCTTTGAGATGGTTGGCAATGAAACGGAATCAAAGATTTAGCTTTGTGTTGCTCCTTTGCCTCTTTGGTTTGGGGTTATCCATTCAAGCTTGCCAACAAACTTCGGCCGATACGAATTCACCCAGCATTGAGACTCAAGCTGGCCGCCAACAATCTGGGGCAGGCCAATCTGGTCCATTCAGTCAAGAATTAGACAAAATCGGCAAACCTGAGAGTTCTTCATCTTCCCCTGATGAAGGCGAAATCCGAGAGGTCACTTACATCGCCGAAAAAATTACGCCTGTACCCGCCCAACTCGTGAGCAAAGATCCGGATTCCCGTATTAATGTGCGATCACAACCGTCCACTCGCTCCAAAGCCAAGCATTTTGGCTACAAAGGGGATGCGGTCACCCTACTCCAAACAGCGAAAGGAGAAGGAGATGCCATCTGGTACTATCTCCGTTTTAATCAGTCCCAGGCAGAAGGCTGGATTCGCGAAGACTTTATTGCTCAATCCACGGTTTCCCTATTGCCCAGACAAGACTATCGCCCTTACAACTTTGAGGCGGATCCCTGGCTCGCTTCCTTTAATCAAACCTATGCTGCTGCTCAGCAACGACAAGAATCTTGGCTCGCCGATGCCCCTACTGTTGCCTTAAAATTGTCTGGGTTCCCTAGCTCAGGTGAATGTAAACCCACTGAAGTCAAGACAACAAACTATAGTGCTTCAAAAGTAACGGTTGTCATCAAGAGTGGTCAATCTAAGCGAGAGGCTTGCTCGGATGATTCGGTACTCGCCTCTCAGATTCGGGTTGATCTCGTAAAAGAGAATCAAATTTGGGCAATTGAATGGGCAGGTGGTCGTTATCTGTGCCATCAGGGAAGAGGGCAGCAAGATTTCGCCCCTGCTTTATGTCGTTAATGGAATCCGAACTCAGACTCAAGGCTGAGGTTTAGGGATAGGGTCAGAACTGGATACAGGAAAGAGTCGAGTAACAATCGCTGTTCCTGCTTCTACTTTCCAAAAAATATCTAACCCAGCTAGGCGCATATTCCACTCTTGCCCCGCCTGACCATCTTTCCTGCGCTCATAGCCTGGACGAGGATCTTGGGCAATCACCTCTGAAATTACCTGTTGGGTTTCCTGAAAATCACGAGTTAAAGCTGAGGTCAGGCTGGCCATTGCTTCGGGACTCCATACCACCGGCAAAAGTGGATCCGCATCATCAGCCCAAGCACTGGTTGCAGATGGGATTGCATCTGCATAGGGTACATAGGGTTTGATATCTAACACGGGTGTGCCATCTAAGAAGTCTCCGCCATGAATATGGAGCAGAATTTCCTCTGAGGTCTGCTCAACTTGATCTAAAGGCACTGCGCTTAATCCAATTTGATTCGGACGATTGGGGCTGCGAGTTGCATAAACTCCCATGCTTTTATTTCCACCCAAACGGGGGGGACGCACCAGGGGACGAAACTTGGTAAAGGATTGACCATGCAGCAAAAAGATCACCCAGATGTGGGAAAAGCTCTCTATCCCTCGCAATGAATGCCAATGCAAATCCGTGTTGGGAAAGACAATGGCTGCTTTGGCAGACTCCACCAAGCCTGCCTGTCGGGGAATGCCAAATCGTTCAGGGTAACAAGATCGAATGTAGGCAATCGGGGTTAAAGATACTGTATCCAAGTGGGCAAAGGGATCAGGAATCGGCATGGTGATGATTCCCCTGCTTGGCTTCCAGGTGATCTAAGGTGCGATCAATACAGGCTCGAATATTATGCAATAAATATAGATCTTCAGTTCCCAATCGGGCTAAACCGCGAGTAACGTACTTCTGATAGCGTTCGGCCAAGCCGATGCGCTCCATAAGCTGAAGAGAAGAGTGTTTGAGATTGGCATATTCTAGCGGGGGCATGGGGGTACGATTCAGTCGCTGGTCTTTAATATGTACCGCCGACTCAGACAGCATAAAGCTGTACACCATCACTGCCTGAGCTAAGTTCAAGGACGGATAGGGATTCCCTTGAGGGATGGTCGTGATCAAATCGCAGCAATCGATATCGTGTCGATTCAATCCCGACCGTTCTCCCCCAAACACAAAAGCAACCTGCTGCAGAGTCTCTCCCTTTGCCTGTAAGCGTTGGGGCACCTCCCGGACAGAAATATACTGATACTTCTCATAGCGATGGCGGGCGGTAGTGGCGCAGGCAAAATCAATGTCATGCAGCGCGTCGGATAAATTCTGATAAATGGGAGCTGCACTCAAGACAGCTTGGGAACCATGGGCCAGGACTTGGGCTTTTTCAGAGTTGCGATCGCATCGGGGTCGCACTAGCCGCAAATCCGTATGGCCCATGGTATTCAAAGCTCGGGCGGCAGCCCCGAGGTTCTCTGGAACTTCTGATTCAACCAGGATGAATGAAAACTGCATGAAGATAGAACGTTTGCCTTGTCACAAGGAGTACACGGCATTAATCCTAATACTGGATACTCTCTGCCTATTGACGCTAGCACGATCTACCCAGGCATTACTGCCATTGCGTTTCAAATTCATCTCCTTAATCGGCTTTTCTGGCTTTTAACATCATCCTCAACAGTACGGAACCTAAAATTAGGCAAATCAAGATTCCGTTTTATAGATTTGAGAGAATTGGCGTGAGTATGCAATAGCAATCTATGAGTATGCAAAGGCAGAAAATTCTGGAGACTAGCGATTAATTGACCCTGCAATACGGCTGGTATTTTCAGCTGTTCTAATTGAAGCAATAAATGCTTCTAAAGTAATTCGGAAGAAAATAATATTCAGCATAAAAACGAGGGGAGCAACAATCAAAGCCCCAATAGCGGGTAGCGCACCTTGGCTTAAACCTCCAAATAAAATGGCTAAAGCAAATAAACCGATAAATAAAATACCGATCCCATAAAGGACCCCTGCGATTTGAATCGCAATAAATTCGGAGAAAGACAGATCAAAGAGCTTAGCAAAGAATCCCTTTCGAGAGGCCATATTAAGTTATCCTCACTTGGCTTTATATTTTGGCCTCTATTATTAGAAAAAAAAGGATAGATCGTGCTATTTTAATAGTTTTTTTACTATCTAAGGGTTCAACCCAAAAAAATCTAATGATATGTATTTATATATAAATATTCATCGATTTTTCTGTATCTTTGTTGAAGAATAGTGGCTGATTGACTCATGCATAATCACTATGTTTAAGTCATTTGAATAATTTATGCTGAGGATAAAAACTGAGCGATGGGGTTAACTATCAATTTAATCAGACTGGTTATTTAGAGAAACTGCGTGGATTGCAAAAACAAAAAAAGGTGATTTAGATAATTCATCTCAGATTTAAAATAAAGTAAATATACTTTTCTCTAGATTGATAAATAAATCCTGATTTTCTATCATTACAGTACTCATGATAGTTCTCATTAAAATCTGTGTATCTTAAATTGGGAATCGTTGGGTAGCTTCCCAAGCTCCACATATCTGAGTGCTCCTCTCTGACTATCCCGTGATGGGGTTCTTAATTGATGAGAGAAGAAGATGGCGAATAGGTATCCACTATGGCTTTTTTAGACCAAGAAAATAGTACACAGCAGCAAAAACCACACCGAGCTTGGTGGAATCGGCCACTAGTCGGTGATCGGAGTATGACAGAGCGTGTGGGCTCTTTGTTCAAAAGGCACAAGAGAGAAGAAGTCCCTGAGCGAGTCCTTAAAACCCATACGGATGCTTTGCAGGCAATAAATAAATTGGTAAAGCGAGCATTGTCTATTGACAATGGCAAATATGGTAATCCTGAATTCCTCGCTTTTGTGAAGCTCAAGCGCGCTTTTGCGGAAGGCCATGAGGGATATGAGAATCTAGACCGCTACCTACAACTGCTGCATGCAGGTATTTCTGCCAAAAATACATTCGTGGCATTGGAACGCATGGAGTTTAAGTTCTATGGTTCAAAACATGCGCTCCTTTATGACTATGTTGAGACATTATTTCAAAGTAATGTCCCCCAAGCCGAATTTCTGGATAGCTTAAATACCAAATTTGTTGAGGTCCAACCGCAACTCCGCACAGAGGTGGGGAAAGAAGTACTACAGCAATATCATCAAAATTTAGAAACTATCACTAAGCATCGGTTTGGATTTCGGTTATTGCGTTCCTTCAAACGCCATAAAATGACCAACTATTCCATGCTCAATACGGTAGCCAATATTATTGATGGATTAGATCGATTGGACTTACATGACTTAGGCATCCTCAATACGGAAGTGATTGCCCATTATGAAACCTTTCAACGGTTGGGTGAAATTATCGGCATGCCAGAATCCTTGGTTAATCCCAAAACCTTTGGTCGTATGCTGCAGTATGTCGCTTTAGAAGAAAAATATAAAACGGCTTACCCTAAATTTCAGGAGTTAGTAGTACTGCTTGAAGAGTGGTATCGACACTTTACCGTCGCCCAAAATCTACGCAATGAATATAATCCCAAAAAATATAAACGGGTGAAGGAATTTGGGACTGTGATTCCAGGAATTGCGCTCTACAACAAATATAAGGTCTATTTCAGTTAGGAAGCGGGTGGTTCTAACTAGTGCTTCCACTGCCGATGAATCAACTCCATATTTTGCACAGTGCAGTGGAGAATCTCGGGCCTTGCTAAATATTCCATCAATGGACTGAGCTTGGGAATATTGAGAAGAAAAGTATCGTAATCGAGTGCGGTCAATTGGTGTAGGATTTTACACCACTGAGAATAATCGATCTGCGAAGGGTGAATTTGAGGAAGCAATCGGCTTAAGGACTTGGCTCGATCGACTTTATCGGTAAATTCAAAGGTTGCAGCCAGGGTCTGGGCCAATAGGTCATTGGGAAGCATGGCATTGAGAGAATCCAGGGTCCTTTTTCTGGCTTCCCATGGACTTAATTTCAACGCTGAGGAGGTCAGTTGAGCCTTAAGGGTACTTAAGACCGATGTATAAACCTGATTCTTAGGGTGTGGGCTCCTCAGTGCCTGAATGTTTAACAGTAATCCTGGAGAACAGTAGGGAATCACAATTTCAAGGATTCTCTGCTGTTTGTCTTTGCTGGTTACTTTTTGAGCAATGGCTAAGACATGCTGAATCTGCTCATGGGTTAACAGAGGGGCTAACTGCTGGAAGGCCAATATCTGGGCATCTATATCGGTGATTTGGCAGGCCGCTGTCAATGCCGCAGGCAGCAGTTTGGGACGCTGTTGACTCAAAGTCCAGTAGGCCCGAAATTGAATCTGGCTATCTTGGCATTGCGACAGCCAGTGAAGTGCCGTGGGCAGATTAGATGTCTCTGTACTGGCCAGTTGGCAAATGGAGAGTACTTTTGCCGTTGGATTGGTGAAAGCACTAATCTGACCTTGCACTTCGCTTTGGACCGATGGGGAGAAATGGGGGTAAAGAGTTCCCAGCGCTTGCCCCCGGTCTAGTTCATCCGGCAAAGTGTTGATTATTTTGAGCAGTTTGGTCGTAATGTTAGCTGCAAATTGATGTTCGCAAATGGGGGGAAGGACAGTGCTGTAGGCCAGTGGATCCTCAAACTTTTCCAATATGTTCAAAGCAAGTTGAATTTCAACTTCACTTAAATATGGAACAATTTTGCTGAGGGCGAATGCACAAGACCGTTCATCCTTAATGGAACATACTGTGCGAAAGGTCACCGAAAGCAGACCAGGATGATGGGGAAGAAGGTGAATGAGAAGCCTGGCCCTTGTAGCGGGTTGGTCAATAGAATTGATTACTTTCAAGACCTGCGCTTTTTGAGCATTAGAAATCGTCGGTGCAATTGCCACCAAGAATTCTGAACAAACACTCTCTTCTATTTCACCCGTTTGGCGATTGATTAGCTGATTCAAGTAAATGGAAGTGGTTTGGGGCCAACGGGTCACAATTCCACAGGCAGCAACCATTTCATCCGACGGGGAAAGGGTTTGGGTAATGGCGATGGTTTGATCTAATAGAGAAGTGGGTATCTGGGCTGATATCTCACGTAGCACAATCGCTTTGTAAAAATCAGCCGGTAAGGATCGGATGATTTTTAACAGCTCCGGAAACAGCCTTGCCTCCAATAGGGGCGCTAGAAGGCACAATAACTGCGCTTGGTGGGCGGCATGAGACTGACGTTGGATAACCGAGAGGATATAGGGGTGATAGGTGGTGGGCAGAGCTGGGATTAAGCTCTGCAGAACCTCAAATTCATGTTGAGAGTCTTGAATTAGCTCAAAAAAGGTAATGCTTTGGGTAGGTGTCCAGACTTGTTGGTGGACAAAGGCTCCTATCAAAGGGGCTGGTAGTCGACGAACCACACGATGATGAGCAACCGTCATCATGGCATAGCGGCACTGCAGTTGAATGGATTGAGTGGGGGATTGCTCGTATTGCTCCTCTGCTAGCTGCCACGCTAAGTCCACATCCCGACAGTAGAAAGCCGTATAGCCGTTGCGATCGCAAGCTTCATACCAACCATTTGCACCGGATTCTGCTTCTTCCTGCAGAAGAATGTGGATTTCATCACAGCGATCTGCAGCCTGCAAGTGCCAGGTTAAATGGGCATGAATATAACCATCATCTTCCAGGGTATGCCACAACCGTTTATGGGTCAGGGCCTGATAGCGTTCCACCAGAGCCCCATGAGCTTCCCGTGCTTCAAGCTGTTGTTGCAGTAAACCGGTATAGGCAACCTGCTGTAAAGAGACAGGGAGTTGGTAAATGTGCTGAAAAGGGCTGAGGCTGGACTGGGACCATTGCTGTTCGATTAGGATCTGCTGGTCGACCCATCGCTGCAGGAGTACTTCAGCCTCTTTAACAGAGCAGAACCAAAGGATTGCGGCGGTTTTAGCCGTAAAGGTTGCATTTTTGGCTAGAATGCCTAGCCAGAGGAATCGTTGCTCTTCTTCTGCATGTAGAGTAAAAGGCTGGGATAGGTCAGACGAGGTTTGACTCGCTTCAAAAGCTTGCATCCGATCGGATACAAGCCGTGACGCTAGGTCTTCCGCGACAGGACTCGATTCATCTGTGGATCCTGCCGGTGCTAAGGGAGGAAGAATAGTGTCTAAACGGCTCACAAAAGCGAATACTAAGTTCGGAGACAGCCAAACTTAGTATTCCCAATGGTTTTGGCCGATGGGACAATTTGCCCCTTATCCGCCTATATCAATGGCCCTCATGCCTTACAGCGAGGACGGGAGAGGAATTAGTCATCGTCCTGAATCCAGGCCTCAACAATTCGCGAGGGAATTCGAATCACAGGATGCTCAAAGAGAGCTTCAATGGCAGCATCCCCTCCGGCCTGCAGAGCGCGTTGAAGTCGATTTTGCAGGGAAGTGTTCATTTTGACTGCTGCCTCTACAGAGCGTTCGGCCTGAATCCCGCCCAGCTTTGATTGGGCTACAATCCCCAGAACATTCTGGACATCAGCCCGCAAAGCCACAAAATCGTCCTCTGTCATTTGTGGCTCAATGGGTTTGGGAGCCGGGTCTGATTTGACGATGTTCTGGACAGCACCCGCAATATCCATACCCGTGGTGTGGCGAATCTGCTCTAGAAATGCAGCGGCTTTCGTCGCGCCTCCACCATTGGTCGTGTCCACAACCGTGACATTTTGAACCGTCACATCCGGCACCGTAGCGGTTAGGGTCGAGAGCAGCACTTCCAGTTTTTGCAATAAGAAAATATCGCGAGCGCTACTCCCTGCTTTCTGCCAGGATTCTGCGAGGCGCAATGTACCCTCGGCCTGAGCTTTGCCATCCTCAATAATCTGGGCCGCATCCCCCTGGGCTCGGGCAATAGCGCGTTTGCATTTCGCTTCGGCGGGGGCCACCACATCGGCCTGGAGCTGTTGTTCCACCTGTTTGATCCGCTCCTGCTGCACCGGAATCTCTGCTTGAATTCGAGCTAGCTCTGAGGCAATCTCTGCTTCGGCTTCCGCCACAACCGCGCCTCGCTTGGTTTTAGCATCCTGAATTCGACGTTCCGCTTCAGCAGTGGCAATGCCAATGTCGCGATCTAACCGCTTGAGAGAGGTAATCCGTTCATTTTCGGCGGCTTTAATGGTGGATTCAGCCTGGGCTTCCGCTTCCGAAATCCGAGCATCCCGCTGCAGATCCGCTTGCTGCTTGCGACCAATGGAGTCTAGATAGCGCACATCATCAGATATATTTTGAATCTGTAGGGTATCAAGGACTAAACCCAACTGTTCTAAATCATCTTCCGCTTCTTCCAATAGGCTTTTGGCAAAGGCAATTTTGTCTTCATTCACCTGCTCAGGGGTCAAGCTAGCTAGGACACCCCTTAGATTACCTTCTAGGGTTTCCTTGGCAATTTGCTCAATCTCTTTGCGACTTTTACCCAACAATCGTTCAATGGCATTGTGAATGGTGGGTTCTTCCCCAGCAATTTTGATGTTGGCGACGCCTTCTACCTGCAGTGGAATACCCCCTTTGGAATAGGCATTGGAGACCCGCAAGTCAATAATCATATTGGTGAGGTCCATGCGTAATGCCCTTTCCAGTAAGGGCTTACGGACACTTTTACCGCCTTTGACGAGACGATAACCAATACGCTTCCCATCTGCTGACCGCTGGGTACTGCCCGCAAAGATGAGGACTTCACTGGGCTGACAAATATAAAGGAGATTGCGGATAACTAGAGCAACGGCCCCCGTTCCTAATCCCATCACGCCCAATAGGACAATCACTAATTCCATTTCTATTCTCCTTTATCCTGATGCTGGGCTTTGAGGGTGCCAGTGACGTCAATGCCTAGGGTTTGATCGACTCGATCGAGGAATTGTCGCACCATTTCTGGGTAAGCATTCACCAAACTGGCAATGGACTGCCCATCACCGTTATCAATGACATTGATGCGATCTAATTTGACCCGATTGGGAATCTCTGCCGCCTGTTGCAGCACCATTTCAATTTGCTGAATTAAGAAGACTTCTGAGGCATCCGTTCCGGTTTCTTCCCAGACTTTGGACAACATATCGTTGACTTGGGCTGCCGCTTTGGCATTTTCCCCTAAGCTGGCTGCTTCTCCTCGGGCCTGCAAGGCTTTGGCCTGCCGCTGGGCTTCCGCCGGAAGCACCTCATCTGCCTCTAAACGCAACCGCTCTAAATCAGCTCGCATTGCCTGGAGTTGTTGTTCTGCTCGGGCACGGGCTTCTTTCCCGGCAGCAATGGTGCGTTCTTCTTCAGACTTGGCTCGCTGTTCTAGCTCCGCTTTAATTTTGCGTAGCTCGTTTTGTTTTTCCTGAACAACGGCTAGGGCCTGGGTTTGAGCGACTTCTGACTGCTGCTGACAGTCGGCTTCGATCCGCTCGGCTTCTCCCATGGCGTTGGACTCGGCAATCTCAGCATCCCTAACAATCTGGGCAATCTGTCTCCGGCCGATGGAGCTGAGATAATCAACCTCATCGGCAACACTCTGAATTTTGAGGGTATCCAGCTGTAATCCCAACTTTGCCAGTTCTCGCGAGACGTCCTGGGCAATGCGTTCGGCAAATTCCAGTCGGTCTTCGTTGATTTGTTCGGGGGTCAGCAAAGCTACCACACCCCGCAAATTCCCCTCTAATGTTTCTCGGGCCACCCGCAGTATCTCTTTGCGATCGCGATCGAGGAATCGCTCAATGGCATTGCCGACGACTGCCGGATCATTCGAGATTTTGACGTTGGCAATGGCTTGGATATCGAGGGGTGTCCCCCCCTTGGAATAGGCATTTTTGACTTCAACGGGGACAGGCATGGTAGTCATGTCCATGATTTTGACAGATTCTAAGATGGGAATCGAAATCACTCGGCCCCCAAAAATAACCCGATAGCCAACGGTTTGCCCTTCTTTAGTGCGATGTTTGCGCCCCGATAAAATCAAGATTTCATTGGGATTGCAAATTCGCAAAAAATTCTTGAGGAACCAAACCACCAGGATGACACCGAAAATGGCCCCCGCGATTGGTACCGCCGTTGGAAGGCCAGGCTCCTCCCGATTCACTCTAGGGGAGGATTCAACTTGGGCAATCAATTGGGATTGCTCCCAAATGGGCTGATCGACAGACTCACTCATAGATTGAAATTTCCTGCTACTTACCATGTCAAAAAACACAACAATGTAACGACAACACAAAACAGAAATTCGCTACTAGGTGTTGTAAAAAACGCTAAAACTCAGGTTTGGCCGCTGCTCAACGCATCTGGCGGCTGATTAAACGAATCACTAGAGACGACCCAAACTCTGTTCTCTTGGGTACCCACGACGACCACTTGCTCGCCGGGCTGAAAGGAACGATTGCCATCGGTAAAGGCCACAACTTCCAGGATGCTGCCCTTTACTTTTAAGCGAACTTTGCCTCGGGATTGGGCATCAAAAGGGATTTCAACTGTGCCTGCTAATCCCACCAAATCATCATGGCTAATTAGGCTATCCGTCTGCTGATGTCGGAGGTACAGGAGTAACCCGGACATGGCCGTTCCAAAGAACAGGCCCATTGCCATGGCGATCAGCGTAATGGCTAGAGCTGGCATCCCGGTTTGTAATGCACTCAGCAGAATGCCGGTTAGGCCAAAAAAACAACTGCCAAAGGTCCAGAATTTGAGGCTTCTAAACAGACCTAGTAAGGGGAACTTTCGGCGTTTCTTAGAGATGGAATCGAAGGTTGATGAGGAACGAGATCTTTGATCAAAGATTTCTACATCTGAGTCTAGTCCCAACTCATCTAGTTCAAACTCAACTCCATCAATACCACCAATAACAGCTAGAAAAACAAAAACACCACCGATCAGAAAACAAGACCAATACAGGGTCAGCATTACTGAGTACACCTAGTAGGCTATTTCAATCTTAGCCACTAGATTTCCCAATTGTCGGAAATACCAAACATTCTTAAAGGAGTAGGAAAAAAGATAACTTTAAGCTGTCACCATCGTTGAAATTTGGATGGCAATCACGGCCACGGCCAAAACCACCATAATAATCAGCGTCCCCCGTCCTCCTGGCACTAAGGTTTGGGGTGAAGTCTGCAGAGGAGAGCGATACCGTAACGTCCAGGCCATGATCGCCGGTAAGATGCCCCCTAAAACCGAAATACTAAAGGCTCCCGCATAGTCAAGGGCTGTAAAGAAGATATTGGGATTTAAGGTGGAGAGTCCCAATGCGGGGAGAAAAACAATCGAATAAAAGGGGAGGCGATTGTCGGGTGTTATTTCCCGAACTTGAAACGCGTCTTTAAGGAAATCTAGTAGTCCGTAGGTGAAGCCGATGAACGAGGTTGCGATCGCAAACTCTGAAAACACCGATACCACGATACTCAACCCCGGTAAGTCAGCATTGTTGCGCAGTATTTCTAGGGGGTCAAACACCTCACTGCCAGCGCTCAAGCTAGCTAAGCCCCCTATACTTCCCAAAATGACTGCATTCCAAACTAGAAACATCAGCAGGGGAATCACAGACCCCACCACAATCGACTGGCGGATTTTGCCTAAGTCTCCCTCCAGTTGGGTTGCTACCACCGGCACTACATTGTGATAGAACAACGCCACTAACATGACCGAGATGGCAGGACTAATGGCGGGCCAGTTTTGATGGACTAATTCTCCCGGATCAACCTGAGTACCGCTCAGCACCAATAGAGCCACAAACGTGATAATTACGATTCCGACAAAGGTGCTGTTAAACTTGGCGACCAGCTGATCACTTCCCCAATACAGAAGCCCCCCAAAGATCAAGGCAAACACTGTGGGTCCAGCCCAACCCGGAACTGCCCCACCCACGAGATGGGCCAGCCCACTGGAAAGAATATCTCCCCCTTGAGACAGATAGGCAACGAGTAATGCATAGTGCAGGAATAAATAGGCACCCCCCGCCACATTAGCGATGGGTTTACCCAGGGTACGTTCGACCATCCCCAGCAATCCCATATTGTCCTGCCCCGATCGGCGCATACAGACGACATTGACCTCAGCCAGCAACAGGGCCGCCACCAGGGCATACACCCAGACCACCATCAGCATCACCGTTGAGGGCAGAAATCCAGCGGGGTGAGTCATGGCCGGTAGGGCTAAAATACCTGCCCCAACCGTGGTTCCAGCCACTAAGGCGATGGCAGACCATCGTTGGTCTGGTCCCTGCTTTAAGGGCTGTTTAGAGTCCTCAAGTTGAATTAACGGTCGGTCTTCTGTTAGCAAATCTTTTCTCAAGTAGTAGAGACTACATTAACTGTAATCTTACTTCATGAAACTCAAGCTTTACTCAGAACCGTGAGAGCTATTGTCCTGATCTACCTCAGAATCAACCGTTTCAGAATGAGCTGAATCCGATAATGTAGCAACTGTTGGCACAGGATCGTAGCCACCAGGGTGAAAGGGATTACAGCGACAAATCCGTTTAGCGGCTAACCAACTGCCTTTGACCGATCCCCAAGTAGAGATGGCTTCGATGGCATAAGCAGAACAAGTAGGATGAAACCGACAGGACGGAGGGAAAAGAGGGGAGATCAGTCGTCGATAAACCTGAATCATCCCAATCAATAGCTGCTTCATAAAACTAGCTCAAGCCAAAACAGGGATAGACCAATAGGCTATCCCTGTTTAATCATATAAGTTTAGATGTGGGGGTTGACTCTATCCGATTAAACCGTGACTACCACAAGGCAGGGATAGGCTCAGAGGGAATGGGGTCAGGCTCAGCACCACCAAAAGGAACAATCGGCTCCTGGACGGGTGGGGCAACCACAGGAGCTGCGGCTCTAGGCAGACAAACCTTCGTAGCCCAAGTGTCGGCGAATTTGGTCACCATCATTTCTTTGCCAGGCTCTAGGCCTAAGCGAGAAATCGTGCTTTGGGACACTCGTGTATCGATAGGTGCGTCAGCGCCTTCCGGTAAAAGGGTAACGGTCTCGCTTTCTAAATCGACATCCGTAACCGTACCGCGAATGACTTCGTCTACAACAGGGGGCTGAACGTTAGACACCATAGTGCCTTCTTTATCAAGATCAAACCCAATCAGATCGCCTTGCTCTAAGGATGCAGAAGTCCCTTCAGGAACTGAGTAGGTTTTTTGGGTGCCGTCTAATAGGCGAACCTCTAGATTCTGGCCATCAAAAGAGCGGACAAGCCCATAGTTTCCGGGTAGAGATTGTGGATCAATACTAGTTTCTTGGGCAAGGCTGACATTCACCGACCCGAAAGAGGCAATAGTGGTTACTAGTAGGGATACACCTGCTCCAGTCAATAGGTTTTTCATTGGCGTTCTCTTGCAGATTAGGTTTGTATGCTAGATACCCCCAGCCTATAAAGCCAATTATGGCGCAGAAATTTGCATATGCCTAGGTCTAGCGGTGAAATATTCATGTCCACCAGCTATATTATGCATATTTTTGCGAAATTAAAATTATCCGCAAATATTTTTTTCAGGTTTTTAGATCAACCAACACCGAAGAGGATGCGCGAAAGCCAGCACTGGCAAGAGCTTGAACCGCCATGTGCTCATTTTGGACTCGGAACTGGGACCCCAGACGAACCAACTGACTTTTTTCATCTCCCTTAATTTTGGCAATGACAGATACTTTGGCGGCGTTTTCCTCTCCAGCTTGCTGTCGCAAAATTTCCTTGAGCCGTTGCTGTTGCTGGATATTACCGGCATCTTGAGCCGGAATTTCCACCATAACAAGCTTCACCTCTTCGATCGGCTCGGCATCTTCAACAATGATCTGAATGCGATCGTCTCGCCGATCTACTTTCCCCCAAATCATTAGGCGGAGGTCCGTCTCAATGTACTCACCAATCCGCTCAAAGCTTCGAGGAAAGACGACGCCTTCTGCCTTCCCCGACAAGTCTTCCATCTGCACGATCGCCATCCGATCGCCTTTCTTGGTAATAATCGGCTTGACTTCCGTGAGTAACACAATGGCACTGACGGTGGTTTTTTCGGGCTGTTCTTCTAAATTCGCCAAACTGATGGGAGCCATCAGCCGAGCGGGCCGCTCAATTTCTCGCAAGGGATGGTTGGAAATATAGAAGCCAAGGATTTCTTTTTCCAGCTTCAGCTTTTCGGATTCTTGAAAATCTTCAACGGGTTCGGCTTTAGGGGCTGTTTCTAAAGAGGTAGGTGCATCGCCTTCGCCGCCCATGATGTCAAAGAGATTGCCCTGACCTATCGCTCGATCCTTCGCCCGGGACTGGGCCCATTCCAGAATGAGTTCTAAATCATGGACTAACTGATTGCGATTGGTGTCAAAGGCATCCAGAGCGCCGCTATAGATTAGGGCTTCTAATGCCCGCCGATTAACCACTCGTGGATCAACCCGATCGCAAAGCTCTGCCAAAGACTCAAACCCCCCATCCTCATCCCGAGCTGCCAAAATGGCTTCAATGGCTCCTTGCCCCAAATTACGAACCGCAGACAGTCCAAACAAAATATTTTTGTCTAAGGGGGTGAAATCCACGCCGGAACGGTTGATATCAGGCGGTTCCACTTCAATCCCCATGCTGAGGGCCGTGGCAATGTACTTCTGTACTTTATCCTGATCACCACTATTGGCGGTGAGTAGGGCCGCCATATACTCAACGGGGTAGTTGGCTTTTAAATAGGCGGTTTGATAGGTGACATATCCATAGGCGGTGGAGTGAGATTTATTAAAGCAGTTGGCCGCAACCCAACCATTGGCCATCACAAAATTATGATCTTGGGCGAGACCGATGTCATAAACGGACTGGAGGCCAAGGGAGCGACGTTGAATTATCTTCACCACAGTATTTTGATCCTAGATTGACGCCATAGGAAGGATGCGGGCAGGTCAGGTTCTCACCATCTTAATCCTAAAATTTCGCCTCGTTCGTTGGGATGATCGGCTAGCTGGCAATTTGTAATCTCCCTTTAAGGTTTGCAGTTTATGGAACAGAAGATATCACTTGTTCTATCTGGACGTTACGCTGGGCCATCGTTTGCTGAAATAGAGACGTCGGTACAGCAGCTTCCACGGGCCAAACCCCAGGTTTCTCTAATGTCTGGGTCAGAATCAGTTGGGCAATACTACCAGTCCCGTATCCAGCTGCGATCGCAGTATCAGGCAAGGCCAATGTCGATACAGCCTGGGTAGGCTGCCCCTCTCGCATCCCCGTCACCGCCGAGCGCATGGCAACACCCACACCACTAAAGCGATCCGTAAATTGTGTCGTCACAAAACCGCCCCAGGATAGAAATTCAATCATGCGTCGGTTTTGTAACCAAGATTTAGGCATCCAATGGGCTAAAGCCCAGGTAATCCCGTTATAAATCTCAGGAACTGATCCAAATTTAGTGATGACAGACTGTACGGGAAACGTCTGCGGTAAGGTGAGTCGCTCCGGCACATCAAACCAAAAGACATTGACCCGACCGTAGGGCGAGGGAAACGTAATCGTTTCCCGACCACTATAGGGCTGGATGGGCTGCCATTTCCCCTGCAGCCACCCAGGAAACGACTCAATTAATCCCAGAAAAGTAGTGCGCATAATCGTCACCCCAGCACCTCCCGTACCAGCGACGACATAGCTAAGGTGAATGGTATCGGGCTGATCCAACGCTTCCACATCTTGGCGGACCATGCTGTTGGAAATCCCAGGGAAAACCCCTGTGTTAATGATCGCGGTAACCCCTGCAGCCTGGGCTTGCTCCTGATACTGAAGCGCTTTTTCTGTAAAAGAAGGATGATCGCTGACATCCAGATAATTAACTTGGTTTTGAATGCAGGATTTCAATACTCGCGCATCCCGATCATGGAATGGGCCGGCACAGTGAATGACGAGATCATGGGATGAGATCGCAGTATCCAATGCCACCCAGTCATCCAAATCCAACGGCAAAGCCTGGGCGGTTGAGGCAAGGCCATCAGCTGCCTCTTGCACAGTTTTTACATCCCGGCTGGTGAGGGTTACATCAGCCTCTAATTGCTTTACAAGATCAGATGCAACACTCTGCCCTATCCGTCCCCCTCCGCCAATGACTAAAACCCTACTCATAGAGCTGAAACCTCTCAAACCTTCCACCTTAAGTATTTAGCTTGAATCGAAGAAATGGGAGTTCCCAAAGTGAACATCAATCAGGTTGAACCTCCACGCGATTGATGGAGGGGAAATTAACTCAGCAAATAGCAGCGGCGTTGCTCAATGACGGGATGACTCACGCAGGAATAGGTACTTCCCCAAACTTGAGATAGTGGATCAATAGTCGAATTGAATGCTTGAGCATGTCCACCGACTTTGAATAACATAAAGTCTTGCGATGGAGCCGTGCCAAGTAATGTCGTAAACGAGTATTTTCTCCCTCTACTCGTGTCATGTAGGTCTTGCTAACAATCTGGTCACCCTCTGGGATAAAGCCTGGATAGACGGGATTGCCATCACTGACCCAGAAAAAACATTGCCAACAGACGATTGCTTGCCATAACGGTCGAAAGGTCTCAGCACTATGGTTACCCACAACCCAGCCTAGAATGCCGGGGTGAAAATGATCCACCACAGTCCAAATCCAGACCTTATTGCGTTTTTTGCCCACAAAGGTTTCGAGTTCATCTAATTCTCCGACCTGTGGGATATCGTCGGGGTCATAAGCATCGGGTAATAGAACTCCAACTTGTTGAACCCAATGAATCACAGTGGTATGAGCAACGCCTATGACTCGTTCGATACCCTTCAACCCCATTCCATTGACATACATTCTCAGGCAGAGTCGTTTCGTCCAATCACTGTAGCCACGCTTTGAGTAAGTTGAAAGAAACTGTCGTCCACAGGTCACACAGATATGATTTTGTTTACCTCGACGATGCCCATTCTTATGGATATGTTGACCACCACACTCAGGACACTTCATACAGATTCCTCATGATGTTTGAAATAGTCATGAGGTTATCCTGACGCAATCCAATTAATTCATCCCGTCATTGAGCAACGCCAATAGCAGCAGGACACCAGACTATTTTTTTGTTGTGGAACATGTTTAAATTATGTAAAAAAAACTGGTGTGAGATAAATTGGGAATTTTATCCGCTTATCCTGCATAAATTAAGACAAAGAGCTCTTTTATTGCAAAAGCAGTAAAAAATATTGAATATCTAGCTCTAGCTGCGTTTTATCGTCTAGCCCATCAAGGACGACCTCAGGTAATTCTCAAACGATACTGACTCATTCACTCCGGGCTCTTCTATTCGGGTGTATGGTTATTACCCTTTGGACGCTGCCAGTTCAAGCTGTAACCCTCACACTTTAGTCCTTTACCGGAACGTTGAGCATCGCTGATGGCGTTTCCCTCTTTCAGGTTACGGTGGATGCGCCTTCAAGAGTAGGAATTAAGACCCTCTCTCACGGGGGTGGGCGTTTAGCAGATGGACCAGGACCAGATATTTCACCAGGTGGATTTGACCCCATCTTGACCTTGTTTGATAGCAACAATACTTTTATTGCTGAAAACGATGCTCGAGAAGGCAGGAGTGACCCGACAACAGGTTCAGCCTATGATTCTCGCATTGTCCGATCCCTGACTCCCGGCACATATGAAAGTTGCAGTGAGCCAATTCAACAATTTCTATAATCGCTCTATGGGCAACCTTCCTCAGACTGGATTTGAAATTCAGAATAACCCTAATTTTACGGCCACCAATGGCTGTTCTGCAGGGCAATTTCGTGATGTTACAGGTGACTCCAGAACCAATCAATGGGTCGCCGGGGTACCTGAATCATCCACGATATTGGTCTCAGGGCTAGCGCTCGGAATCTTGGGAAGCGTTAAATATCGCAGATAGCGCAGCGCTTAGTGAACACATCTTTATAGATGGCTAACGATGTTTATGCCTTGAGCAATTGCCATCCCATCTGAAATTTATCCCTTAAGGTTTTGGGCGCCTCTGTTGCGTTCATCCAATACTTGCCATAAGTTGAAATACTTTTTTTCCGCACCTCTTGGGCTTTCTGCCCATACCAAATATCTCGGGCACTCTGGTTCTTCACATTGCCAATACTCGGCCAATGGATGGATAAAAAAACATCTCCGTTGGTTGTGATGGTGTAGGTGCGGAGGCCTGTACGATTCGGCCCTATTGCTTTCCCTAGATCTTCTTCCCGAAAGTAGGAGGGTAGTAATGAGAGTACTTGCTCACTATTCATAATAGGCGCTCCCTTCTGCTTAAGAGTGATCAATTGCGCCCCAATCTGAGTTAACTCTTCTAGATCGTTCTCTTCAATCCACAGCTCACCAAATGTTTCGTCTGTCGACCGACTTAAAGGTTGGAAGTGAACTGCAGTTGCACCTATTTCTTGTGACCACTTCACAACAGCAGGTAAATACCGGAAGTTTTTTGCCGTAATAGTCGTCTTAATCACAATCGGGAAAGATTGTTGTTGCTTTGTTCGTTCTTCTGTTAGATAGGTAATTCCTTGCGACAAGGTGTCAAAAAGTCCAGAAAACCCCCGTAAGTAATCATGGATTTCTGAATTTGGGGCATCAACTGAAATATTGACATTAAATGGTCGTGCAGAGACTATCTTTTGTGCATTTACTTTAGATAAACAAGACCCGTTTGTAGTAACACCACTGTGAATACCCTGCTGACAAAAAAGTGAAGCAGATCAATAAATCCTGGCTTTAAAAAAGGTTCACCACCGCTAAAATTAATTGAAAATTCACCAACAAATGCCTTAATGCTTAACAGCGCATCCTGCCACTCTTTAATCGATAATTCATCTTGATATTCTTTTAATCGCCAATAATCACAATAGCGACATTTAACATTACACCTCTCATTGATTAAGCCTGAAAAGCTTATAGGCTGGGTAAAATCCAAATTTGTTTGTAAGTAAACTGCTTCAGCAATGGCATTTTTCGCATGTTTACCTCCCAATCTCGCTAACGTTTTGAATTGCACTCCAACTTTCCCTCATATCTTCACTTGCAGAACAGCAAACCACAGTTATATTTCGATTTAGACTAGAACATGAGATCAACTAATATCGAAACCATACAATAACTATTCAGCGTAAAGAATTCAAGACACACCAACTTCATATCTTTAAAATTGGTGGCTTTGGCTAGAGATTAAACCTAAGAATAGGTGAAAAACAGGGTGAATTGACAATATTTTGCCTACTTGAATAATAATTAGTTCAAATGCACCTTTAACAAGATGGTTTCTCTATGTCGCAGCGTAGTAATAGCCACTTCCCAGGGCATAGTGAAGGACCAGAAAGATTCTGCCGAAATGCGGTCCTTATCAAGATCAATCACAACGGCTTGCAGAATTGAGCATACTCTCCGTCTGATCTGTTTGAGTTCTTCCAAGTCGTGGGTTTCTTGAATGGCCTCGATAAACTCCAGTAGTTGGAGATTGTACATAATAGCAGTCAACAATTTATTAAGGACGCGGAGTCTAATACAGACTCCATCGTTTACGACATTTCTCGACCTTTACGATCTACTGAGTTTATGTCAATGCGTAAGTCCTGAGTGAATTGAAGGTGCAAGAATTTGATTCCGCGACAAATGATGTCAGTTTCGCCTTCCATAATGGCTTTGGCTTTGAAATGGTCGGCGTGCAAAAAGAGGTTGGGCATGTTGCTGATCGTTGGCAAGATGTTGCCATCATGCAGCTCATTCTGCCCCAAGTTCCACCCTATCCAACCGGAGCATAAGCGTTAGGGTATTAAGAAGCAAAACTTTTACATCAGGCATGCAACCCATCACAACTGTTGAAGCGGCTTTACAGAAGATAGATACGTTTTCTGGCGAAGCTGCTGAATTTCAATTACCCATCTCAGAATCGCTCATGGATAATATTGGCATCAACATGGCAATTATCACGGACCGAATCTTGGCGAAGGGATGGACACCTAACGGTTTTCAACAAGAAGAGGGGTATCGCGTTTATTCATATCGTGATTTAAATGGATTCGGATGTTGATAGATAAATAATGAATGACGCAGAAGAAGTAGCGGGACTTCCAAAAACATCAAACTATCGTTATGCCAAACAAGTAGGCAACCAGCTATTTGTGGCTGGACAAGTCCCACATGATTCCAATGCTCAACGGGTTGGGCAATCTGATCCATCCGTTCAAGCAGCTCAATGCTTAGCTAATTTCCGGCAGCTTCTTATTGTGCATGGATTTAGCGAAGTCGATATTCAGCAGCTCACCATTTATGTGGTCGGCGAAGCTGCCAATCTTACGAGTGCCTGGAGTGCTGTCGAACAGTGGTTTAACAGGAACGTACCTCCTGCAACATTGCTATGTGTTGCTCAGTTAGGGTATGCCGATCAGTTAGTCGAAATCGATGCCACTATCATTCGAGAAGTGTCAGAGTAAACCAGCCAGGAAAGCTTTCTTGGGATACACCCCAATTAGGCCGTCACCTGCACGCCTTTCCAAAAAGCAATGTACCCCTTAATATTCTTAGCGGCATCTTTGGGGTCAGGATAATACCAAGCGGCATCTTTGTTGACCTGACCGTCCACTTCAAGACTGTAATAGCTAGCAACACCTTTCCAAGGGCAGGTCGTATGGGTGTCGCTGGCCTTGAAATAGTCAGATTTAATGGCATCGGGTGGGAAGTATTGATTCCCTTCTACCACTTCGCATTGGTTGCTTTCAGCCACAACCACACCATTCCAAACTGCTTGTGCCATTCAGACTCTCCCCGAATCAAACTACTCTTCCTTGTAACGTACCGTGTCAAATCTGACAAGTGAATGGGAAACCTGTTGTTAGGGCCAAATAGATATGATTTGGCTACTTGACAATCCTTTTATCCAATACAAACTAGGGAATATGGCTCCAACTAAACCAAAGCCCCCCGTTCAAGTAATTGATTCTTTTCTCACTCAGCAGGATATTTTGAGTGCCTTAGTAGTTTGGGTGATTCTCGAAGGATTTAGCTTTATTCTCTTGCCCAACTTCACACTGATCAGTGGGGAAAATAAAACCCTGACTTGGGTTTTGATAAGTGCTCCTTTAGGAATTATTGGATCTATCATCATCGGTCTTTGCTCTAGCTGGTTGCAATACTGCCATGTGCGATTGCATAAAACCGATCCTAAAAAAAAGTTTTTGGTTGCCTTTGCGAATATTGGGAGTTGGCTTGGTTTGGCCGGAATTGGATTTCCCTTGATAATGGTGGGCCTAGAATTCTGGTTGCTGATAATTCATGGTATTGATAGCTAACCCAATTTCGGAAAAATATGAGATTGTGCGGTGATATAGAAAAGCTCCTTCCTATTGGCCATCTTTAAGCCAATAGGGATCTTCCGTAAATACAATATCGATTTCTGGAAATGGATGTAAATCTGCGATCGCATCCGCAAACTTCTGCCTCAGTTGGTCTAGTTCTTGCACCCGATCCACCCCAAACTCAGCAGGGACCAAGATCTGAATAAACACATACAACACCCGTCCTTGCACCATCATCTGCAAATGAAAGCGATCGATGGGGTGTTTTTGAATGCGGGCAACTTGGGAAATGGTCTTGCGAATCTCTCGATCCAACTCACTTTCTGGAGCAACCCCTAATAACTGATTCACGCCTTCAAATACGGTACGTAAGGGCAGCGGAATAATAATCAGCACCAATATGGAAACCAGCAGCGGGTCAACGTAAGAGAGATAAATATTCCAGGAGGTTTCTTGCAGCAACAAAGTCACTACAAAGGTCAACGCTACCGCGCTACTGATACAGCCATCTACTGTCCAGTCCCGGGCTTCCACCTCCAGCAACGGTAAGTTCAACCGTTGAGCATAGCGATGCATCAAGATGGCGAAGGTAAAACACCCGACTGTTGATAGGGTCGCGTAAGCCAAGGCTAGGCCCACGACAAGATCTCGACCGCCATGCAGTAAGTCTTCTATCGCAGAAACGAAAGCGAACAAACTAACCGATAGAACAATGATGCCTTTAATCGTGTTAATAAAAGGCTCAAAACCGTAATAGCCAAACTGGTAACGCCGACTGGGACCTTCCTGGATTAGGGCTGCCACCTTGAGACTGACAAAGCTCATGGTCATGGTCATCAGGGAATAAAACCCGTCCAGCAAGATAGCGCCAGAATGGGTATAGAGTCCAAACACCCCACCCAAAACGGCAAAGACGGCGGATCCCATAATCGATAGGGTCAAGGCCCACTGTTCTTGTGACCCCTGATCGGGCGGGGTTGATGTTGTTGCTATCATTTCGCTGTCCATCTGTGCTTAGGGGGAGGACAATCGCTTATACCCTGGCCATTCCAGCCAAACGACTTCTTCCCGTAATTGTTCGCCCGTGACACTGGATAAGCGAGTTCGAAACAGCTCTACGTCCCGGACTATATAGCCAAGTTCTTCAGCAATGGCCGCCAATAGATCTCCGGTTCGAATTAAAACCTGAAGGAAAGAGGCTTGATCGCCAACAACATAGGCTAGTTGGGCTCCCGGTTTGAGGATGGGGCGCAAATTCGCAAAATGGCGTTTCATGCCCCCAAAGTAGAGGGAGGTGACCCTATGATATAACTTCTCAAACCCAGAATCTTTGCCCAATTCTAGCCGGCGGCGTTCGATAGTGGCAGCAAGCTGGGTGATTTGCGGTGTGTTTGCTACCCATAAATCATCCTGATCCGCTGCAAAGGCATTGCGGGTGTTGGAGCGGAGCAGTGATTGCTTATAAGCTTTCAAGTCGGATGGGTCCTTGAGAAAACCAAGCAGCACCGATTCTAGTCGGGTAGTGCGGGTATAGTCTTTTTCATTCGGATAGGGGGGAGAGGTAATCACCGCGTCAATGGATTCTGGCTGCAGAATTCGGGTTAAATCCCGGGCATCTTGGTGATAACAAATTGTTCCAGGGGGGCGATCAATGGTTGCTAAGTCCGCTGCCATCGCCAAAACCTGCTGATGCCAAGCCGTCAAGACAGGGGCATCCTGTTTTCGCTGGCGGCTAATACCCACTTCTGGGGCAAATCGGAGGTTGCTAGCAGTGTGGACGCTGGTATGGGCGAGGGCGAGCTGAAGAAGATGTCGCAGTGGCAGATTGGATTCGGCATCGATAGCCTCTCGCAGGACCAAACATTTATGGAGGGGCAGATCGCCAATGGAGTTTGTAAGCAGGAGAGATCGCGCGTCTGGTGCCAGCTTTTTTAGGTGGGTTGTATTTTTAGGTGTAATATCGGTGGCCAGGCGATCGCAAATCCGTTCTGCAGCCCTTCGCACCTGATCCGGGTCAACGGTCCAGGTGGTTTTGGTCCGGGAGGCAAACCAGGACATGGGGGTTGCTTCGGTGCCAACGGCAGGAATGCCCTGCTTTTTGGCCTCTACAATCGTTGTCCCGGTGCCACAAAAGGGATCTAGTAGCGTGCTTTTTTCGGTCAGACCAAACTTATTGATATAGGTGCGAACTAAATGGGGCGGAAAGGACAAGATAAAGCGATACCAATCATGAAAACTGCGATCGCACTCCTGCAAGCGATTCAGGTTCAGGTCTTTGGGGTTAGAAACGTCCATTAAGAGGATTGCGATCTCGTCTTCGTAACAATCCGATCAAAATACCAGTTCAGCCCTGGGGCTAAAACACTGTGCAGCTTAGCCAATAGCCCCATTTCTAAACCAGGCGCCACCACAAACTTTTGGTGTTTAATCCCTTTGACAATCTCTTGGGCCACAGCTTCCGGTTGCCACATCTCCGCCGAGGCGGTGATATTTTTTGTTTCTGGAGGCTTGGTTTTATTCTCTGCTTCCAGTTGAGGTGTATCGGTATCGGGGGGATAAACAATCGATAAACCAATTCCAATCCCTTTCAGTTCTCCCCGTAAAGATTCGGCCAACCCCCGCAGTGCAAACTTACTAGGGCTATAGGGGGTATAACCAAAGAGTCCTACCAGTCCTGCCCCTGACGAAATCAACACAATATGCCCCCGCTGACGTTCCTCCATAAGGGGCAAAACCGCTTTGATCGCATACAAGGTACCAAAGTAGTTGACCGCCATCGTTTGCTCAAAAACCTCTAGCGGTATTTCTTGAAAATAGCCTGGACGAGCTATCCCTGCAGCGGTAATTAAAATATCGGGCGGTCCCAGTTGAGCCGTTGCGGTTTGGATGGCTTGAGTTGAGGCTTCTCGGTCAGCTACATCTGCTGCGAATGCTAAAGCCTGCTGGTCTGACTGGACCTGAGCCGCTGTAATCTCCTGGACTGCGATGTCTAATTGACTCGGTGTGCGAGCAATCAAGGAGAGATTGGCCCCCTGATTGGCAAGGAGGCAGGCAGTGGCTTTACCAATGCCACTCGATCCACCCGTAATCATGATATGGCGCTGATTAAAGTCCATTCGCTAACTCAAAGGTTGTCCTGAATGATAGAAATTGCCTTGGAACCCTCACCCTTAGCGATGAACAATTTGCCGTAATAGATAATTCCAGATCTCTGGAATCGGGTGGCGGGGCTGGCTGAGATGGGAAGTTTTGCCCGTAAAAGCCATCTTCCATTCTCCCTGCTCATGGACCAGTTTGGTTAAGCTACAGGTGGGAAAGCGAACGGGAGGGCGTTGATTGACCAGCCCCCAAACCGCTCCTTTGCCAATCAACTCATGGGTAACAATCAGCAGCGGCCCTGAAAAGGTGTCCAATAATTGCTGCAGTGCTTTTCCGGCTCGAGCGAGCGCTTCTTCTTCTGTTTCTGGAAAAGGAGGAATAATTTGGCTCTGGTAGAGTCGATCAACTTGAGGGAATCGATCGGCCATTTCATCGACAGGCAGTGGTTCTGGACGATGCTTAAACAGCTTGGAGCTCATATGTTCCCCTAGACCGGCTTCAAGCTGGATCGGCAAAGCTAGCGCCGTTGCTGTATGAGCGGCTGTTACAACAGTTCGTAAAAAAGGGGAGGCAACGATATGCTCAATGGATTCTGACTTAAGACACTGAGCCAGATCTTGAGCCTCCACTACTCCTGCAGCCGAAAGACCTGGGTCATGGGGACGTTCTGCCCGTTTTCGCCAGCCTAAGTCAGCATAATCTTGCCGATGGCCATGCCGCGCAATCCACACTACTTCAGCCATATGGGCACCCCCAATTAGGCAGGGATTTCAGTCTCAATATGAGCTAGGGCAGCAGCGAGGGTCTCTACGGTTTGGCGAATTTGCGCTTCCGTATGGGTGCTGCTGAGGAAAAAGCGAAGTCGAGCCTCGTTTTGGGGCACCACCGGGAAGGTCATGGGCTGAACATTAATCCCTTGGTGAAATAGCTGCTGCGACAAGTGCAGGGCTTTAAGGGTCTCCCCCACCATCACCGGAATCACCGCTGAACCGTGACTGGTACCAGTATTCAATCCTTTTTCTTTAGCCAAGTCGAGGAACAACTGAGCCCGAGCATGGAGCCTAGCTACGCGTTCAGGTTCTTGTTTCAAAACTTGTAGCGCCGCCAAAGAGGCCGCCGTATTGGCAGGGGTAATGCCAATACTATAGATAAATCCCGGTGCCGTACATTTGAGATATTCAATCAGGGGCTGAGAACCGGCAATATATCCGCCACAGCTGGCAAAGGACTTACTAAGGGTGCCCATCCAAATATCGACCGTTTTGGGGTCAATGCCAAAATGCTCGCTAATACCCTGACCATGTTCGCCCAAAACACCAATCGAGTGGGCTTCATCCACCATCAGAAAAGCTTTGTGGCGTTCTTTGAGTTCAATAAATTTAGGTAATTCAGGAATGTCGCCATCGGCACTGTAGACCCCTTCAATCACTACCAGAACTCGCTGATAGCGATGACGATGCTGCTTTAAAAGTCTTTCTAGATCGGCTACATCATTATGGGCAAACGACATGGCCCGAGCGCCCGACAGTACACAGCCAAGAAAAATACTGTTGTGACTATAGGCATCGTAAAGAATCAGGTCATTACGGCCAAATAAATGCCCAATGGTTGTGACGTTGGTACCGTGACCCGCGACGTAAAGAACGGCGTCATCTACACCAATAAAGTCTGCAATTCCTTGCTCAAGCTCTAAATGTAAGGGTTTCTCACCAGAAACGGGGCGGCTGGCTGACACCGAAGTGCCGTAGCGGTCAATGGCTTGTTTAGCTGTTTCAGAAACCGTCGGATGTCCGGCTAGCCCTAAATAGTTGTAGCTGGAGAAGTTGATCAGCTCTTTTCCATCAATGCGGGTGGTATCTCGGGCAATCCCTTCATGGACGGAGAAATAAGGGTTGCGGATATCATTCGCCTGCAGTTGGGCTTGTTGCTCTTTGAGCTGGAGATATTCAGGGTAGAGATCGAAGCGATAGTGCTCGGGAGGAATCTCAGGTTCAGCGTCGGCTTTTTTCTGCAATAATTCCGCCAGCAATTCGCGCTTTTCTTCTGCGGAGAGATGATCCAGGGAATTAGAGGAATTACTCATGGGCAACATTATGCTCTGACAACATCGCGTTCAGCAGACCATCCACTTCATCGTCACTCAGTACATCCAATTTGGATAGGAGTTCATCGGCTTCTGTGGGTAATGCTGAAGTAGTGGGAGAACTGCCTTCATTATCGGTTACTAGGTGCTCTGATAATTCACGAATATTGGAATAATCTAAAACCAGCATGGGATCCAAACGGCGACCCAGAAAATGTTCTAGTTCACCGGAAATATTGACGACTTCTACGGAGTTCATTCCGTAATCAATGAAATCCACATCGATATCAATTTCCTCTGGACTCATTTCCAAAGAAGTTGCCAAGTGTTTTTTTAACCAGGCTTGAATATCTGCTAGTTTAGGGGAAGTCTCCAAGGGCGAAACAGCGCCCTGAGGCTGTGCTTCCGCCACAGCGACCGTGCTTTGATAGTTATCCTGGATTGGCATATTGTTTTTACTCTAATTGCTTAGACAACAGGTTAAACCGAATTGTGAATTTAAGTTAAAACTTCGGTTCATCATAAAAGATTTATTTAACAGCAACAAGGTGGCATGTAGAGATTAATCAATTGGCCCATTCTTTAAAATCTCAGAAACTAAATGTTCCAATCTCCTTAGTAATGCCGCTGATCGGTCTATTCCCTTGCCGCTATAGGGTAGTTATAACTTAGTCCAGAGGGGGGAAAAGTGATCAAGGTTGCGTCAATTGAAACTGACTCATGGTAAGCATGGCTGATGTCCTTCCTGAGATAAGTGTGTAAGTTGAGACTGACTTTTTGCCTGCAAAAGTTCCAAGAGTTGCTATTTTCTTTTAGGCGCGGGGCACACTCTTGGCCACGCTCTCTAGGTCTCCCTCTAGAAACTTGGCTCTACAGGTAAACCGCTGGATTTTACCACTAGAGGTCTTGGGAATACTGCCGGGTTTGAGCAGCAGCAGGGCATGAATCTGCAGGTCATGGTCTTTGGCAACGGCTCGACGGATTTGAGTGAGAATATCTTTTTCGACGGCAGCGGGTTCTGATTCCTCAGTCAGGCTGGTGGGGGGGACAAAATTATTGAGCTGAGGCGGTTGGGAAGAGGGCTTCTTGCCATTTTTTTGATAGCGATTGATATAGTTCCGCTCCAATTCCGCCACTACGACTAGCCGTTCTTCCCCGGCTTCCGTAATCGAAAACGCTGCAGCACAATTGGGTCGAATCCCCGGATAGCTTTGGACGACGGTCAACTCAATGTCCTGGGGATAATGATTGCGGCCATTGATGATAATCACGTCCTTTAGGCGTCCGGTCACAAACAGCTCGGAACCCACCAAAAAGCCATAGTCTCCGGTGCGTAAAAAGGGGCCAGCTCCGGTATCGGCCAAATGGGCCTGAAAGGTTTCCCCAGATACTTCCGATTGCCGCCAGTATCCCTGGGCAATGCTTTGGCCAGACACCCAAATTTCGCCGACTTCTTCGGCTGAACATTGTTGGAGGGTTTCAGGATTGGCGATCACAATTTCTTGGCCTTGGAGAGCAGTACCGCAGCCCACTAAGGTGCGAGCATCTGTATCTCCTAAGTGAGCAGAGACGACTTGATGTTGTTCTAAGGCTGCCCCTTGGACCGTTTTAAGCGCAGGTTTAGCCTGTCTCTGTCCCCCAGAAACGATCAGGGTGGCTTCGGCAAGGCCATAACAGGGGAAAAAGGCTTCAGGCCGAAATCCACAGGATGCAAACTTGGTGGCAAAGTCTTCGAGGGTTTGAGCACTGATGGGTTCTGCGCCATTAAAGGCCACCCGCCAGGAGCTTAGATCTAGGGTTTCAATCTGTTCTGGCTTGATCTTGCGCAAACATAAATCGTAGGCAAAATTTGGTCCCCCACTGGTGGTCGCCCGATAGCGAGAAATGGCTTGCAGCCAGCGAATGGGACTCTGTAAAAACATAAAGGGAGACATCAGGGCCACGGGGAACCCGCCGTATAAAGGCTGCAAAATCCCGCCGATCAAGCCCATATCGTGGTAGGGCGGTAGCCAAATCACGCCTTGGCACTGAGAACTATGCTCAAAGCATTGATGAATCAGCGCCAGGTTCTGCAACAGATTGTGATGGGTAATCATCACCCCTTTGGGCGTTGCGGTTGAGCCAGAGGTGTATTGAAGAAAGGCTAAATCTTGACCTTGGGGATGAATCTCTTGCCAAGCTTGACGAGGTTCGGTGACGCTAAGACTATCAGTGGCCAACCACTTTAGGGCCCTTAACTCTGGGGCATCAATCAACTGTCGTTCTAGCTTCGACAGAATTTGAGAGGTGGTCAGGGCAAAAATGGCTTGGGAGTCCGCGATCACACTCTGCAATCGCATCAGGGAGCGATTCGGACGGGGTGGATAAATGGGGACTGCCGTGACGCCCGCATAGAGGCAGCCAAAGAAAGCGGCCACATATTCTAATCCAGGCTGATAAACCAATAGGGCTCGATCACCCGGTTGACAGGCCGACTGTAACGCAGCTGCGATCGCACGGGCTTTGGCATCCAGCTCTGCATAGGTGAGATGGAGGGTTTCGTCTTCACCATCGACGAGAAAGGTAAAGCCTTTATGGTCTGGCTGGTGAGTCGCTCGATAGCGGAGCAGATCCACCAAACTGTCTACCTTTGGCGGACAGGTTCCTTCGACCTTGGCGTCCCAATTGGTTGTTTCAGCCACGTTATACTCCATCCTGACTACAGGATTATGAATTCGTTTTCGATTTGAACAGCCCTTGTAACCGCTGGTCCCATTTCTTTTGATTGGTTTCGGCATCCTTGATATAGGGAGACCAGGCAATCAGCTGAATAATAAATTGATTCAGCAGGGACGCAGGGAATTTGAGGGGACGGACAATATCGACAAAGAGGACCACCCGAACTTCATCGGTATTATTCCAGGCTTCATGCTCGAAGGAGTCATCGAACACGAGGCTTTTGCCTTCTTGCCAATGGCGGACATCGTCTCCCACCCGAATCCCACAGTCTGAGGCAGCCTCAGGGATGATCAAGCCCAAATGGTAGCGCAACACGCCATTAAAGGGACCTCGGTGGGGCGGGATTTGCTTTTGGGGCAGCAAAATCGAGAAAAAAGCCGTTTTAACCCCGGGGATACTGGACAACAGCTTGGCCGTTTCCGGGCAGAGGCGGCAGTTTTGCTCTGCCGTCACCCCATAGGCATAGAAGAAAAAGGTTTTCCAGCGCTGATCATTGGTTATGTTGTACTGATCCGGGGAAATATCTTGGAAATTCGGCAGGTCGTCTCTATATTTGAGAATCTCATCGAGTTCCTTCCGAATCACCTGCCAGTTATCTTCGAAGGTTTTGACCCATTCAAACTGATCAGGATCGAAGAAGGTTGAGTTGCCCACTAGGGAAGAGGTTCGAATGATGCGCTCCAACTGACGCAACAAGCCTTCCCCTGCTTTGAGGGCAACCTCACGGTTTTTGGTTTTGAAATCGGTGTAAAACTGGCTCAATGCACTCATAAGTTAGGGCTTAGAAATCAACAATCGGGCGCATTAACACTCCAGCCAATGTACACCATGATCTGTCACGGCGCTATTGGGTCCCTTTCGCTGCCAATACGGCATCCAATCGCTTGTCCCACTTCTTTTGATTGGCGGCTGCGCCTTGAATATAGGGGGACAAAGAAAAGAGCTGAATCACGGCTTGATTCAACAGAGAAATAGGAAATTTGACGGGTCGGACCACATCCAAAAACAGGACGACGCGGACACTATCCGTGTCGTTCCAGGCCGTATGTTCGAAGGAATCATCAAAGACGAGGCTTTGGCCTTCTTGCCAATGGCGAATATCCTTGCCAACGCGGATGCCGCATTGGTCCGTGGCCTCTGGGACCATCAGGCCGAGGTGATAACGCAGCACTCCGTTATAAGGGCCTCGGTGGGGGGGGATGCGCTGGTGAGGCAGCAAGATCGAGAAAAAAGCGGTTTTTAACCCGGGGATTTGTTCGATCAGCCGGGTGGTTTCCGGGCAGCGATCACAATTTTTTTCGGCCTTAATCCCATAGGCGTAGAAGGCGAACATTTTCCACTGGGTATCTTTGGTGAGGTCGGCATCGTACTCCACCAATTCTTCAAAATTGGGCAATGCCTCTTTATATTGGAGAACCTGTTCTAGTTCCTGGCGAATGGTGCGCCAGTTTTTTTCCAAAAGCGGAATCCAGTTAAAGATACTGGGGTCAAAGAAGGTTTGGTGGCCCACGAGGGACGAACGCGAAACCAAACCCCCAATATGCTGACGCATTAAAGTTTCGAGAAATTCTTTCACGGGACTATCTTCCAATCATGTGTTGACTATATTAATAAATCCTTAATCTTGATGCCTGAGCCAGACACCAGAATTGGATTAGTGGGATTTCATAATGGCACCTAAGCGCTTTTCCCACTGGTTTTGCAGCTTTTTAGCATCCTGGACAAAGGGCGACCAGGAAATCAGGCGAATCAGGGTCTGATTGAGGAGGGAGACGGGGAACTGAAGAGGACGGACCACATCAATAATCAGGACGACCCGCACCTCGTCGCTATCGTTCCAAACCTCATGGGGAAATCGATCATCAAAGATTAACCCTTGTCCCTGTTGCCAATGGCGAATTTGGTCCGCCACCCGGAGACGACATTGGGTCTCCGGTTGAGGCACTTTCAGAGCCAGATGGTACCGGACGACCCCTTTAAAGACCCCGCAATGCTCGGGAATATGTTTCTGGGGCAACAGAATCGAGAAAAAGGCCGTTTTCATCCCCGGAATCGATTCAATCAGCTGGCTGGTTTGAGGACAGCGGGCGCAGTTTTGGGCCGCTTTGACGCCAAAGGCATAGAAGAAAAAGGTTTTCCAGCGATCGTCTTGGGTGAGACGATACTGATCCGGCGATAAATCTTGGAAATTGGGCAGCTCATCCTGATACTGAAGAATGTCATCTAATTCTTGAGCAATGGTGGGCCAGTTATGCTCTAGCTGCTTGACCCAGGGGAACGATTGAGCCTCGATAAACGGCGTATTGCCCACGAGGGAGTGGGACTCGATCAGACCTTCGAATCGCCGCAGGAGCTGCTCGGCTGCCTTGAGAAAGCGTTGGCGAATTTTGGCCTGCCAATTTCCATCCGGTTGACTGAGAACATTCATAGCACTGGAGTTTTGGGGTAGACAATCGGTCCTTGGCTTGCACCAAGGAGGACAATATTCGGGGAACTTTAAATTACGGTTGATTCGCAGCCATAGGCGCCATCAAATCGGAGATATTGCCTTGGGTTTCTTGTTTCCACTCGGCAACAGGTTGAAAGCTGCTTTCTAAAAATTTAGTCCGACAAGCCCGGCGTTGAATTTTGCCACTAGAGGTTTTGGGAATTGCACCTGGCTTGAGGAGCAATACGGCATAGACTTCAGCCATATGGTCCTCGGCAATGGCTAAACGAATCGCTCCGATAACCTCTTCGACGGGGAGGCGTCGGAAAAAGTTTCGTTCCACCTCATGGACAATCACCAAATGCTCTTCACCATTGAGGGGAATGGAAAAAGCGGCACCATGATTAGGCCGGAGAGCGGGATGGCATTGCTCCACGGTCTGTTCAATGAGCTGGGGATATTGGTTTCGGCCCCAGATAATCATCAAATCTTTAATCCGGCCCGTGATATAAACTTCGCCATCCTGGACAAAGCCTAAATCTCCGGTTCGCAGGAAGGGTCCTTCGCCCGTATCGGCTAAGTGGGCCTGAAAGGCCTCGGCGGTGACGTCGGGTCTGTTCCAGTACCCTTTGCCGACGCCATCCCCGGCAACCCAAATCTCACCGACTTGGTTTTCCGCACATTTTGTCAGGGTATCGGGATTTGCGATCGCAACCTTATCCCCTAACCACATGCGGCCACAGCCGATAATGGCCTGGGCTTTGTCAGATTCTGGTTCCACAGGAACCACCTTGTTGTCAGCCAGGGCCGTACTGTCGAGATAGCGAACGATGGGTGATTCTGACTTCAGGCCCCCAGAAATAAAGAGGGTCGTTTCAGCCATACCATAGCAGGGGTAAAAAGCTTCTCGCCGGAAGCCACAGGGACCAAAGAAGTCCACAAACTTATCGAGGGTATCAGCTTTGATCGGTTCTGCCCCGGAAAAGGCCACTTCCCATTTACTTAGATCTAGCTGGTCTCGCTGCTTCGGCTTCACCTTCTGGCAGAGTAAATCGTAGGCAAAGTTGGGTCCACCGCTGGTGGTTGCCCCATATTTAGATACGGCTTCTAACCACAAAATCGGTTTTTGGATCAGGGCAATCGGCGACATCAAGGTCACCGGAAAGCCACCATATAAAGGCTGGAGGACACCCCCCACTAACCCCATATCGTGAAACAGAGGCAGCCAAATCACCCCCTGACTCTGGTCGGAATGGCCAAAGCTCTCATAAATCATCTTGGAGTTATGGAGCATATTGCCGTGGGTAACCATCACCCCTTTCGGATCTCCAGTGGAACCCGAGGTGTATTGGAGGAAGGCTAGAGTATCGGTTTCTAACTCCGGCTGGGTCCAGGTAGAGGCTTGATCCGTGGGTACAGTATCCGTTGCCAGCCAGGTCAATTGATTCAAATACGGGGCTAAATCGGGATTCTTTTTCATCTGGTTTTTCAGATGCTCCAAAAATCCTGCAGTGGAAACCAACACCGTGGCTTCCGAGGCTTTCGCCCGAATTTGGAGCTTGGCAATGGCTTCAGGTTTCCGGGGGGGATTATCAGTAACCGCTACCACCCCGGCATAGAGACAGCCAAAAAATGCGGATACAAATTCGAGTCCGGCATCGTAGGGATAAACGACCAGAACGTTTGTGCCTCGGGCGGTTAGGGCCTGTATTGCGGCTGCAATTGCCCGAGCTTGCAAATCCAAGGTGGCGTAGGTGAGAGTCCCGGATTCGTTTTTGCCGTCGGCCAAAAAGGTATAGGCCGTTAAATCAGACTGGAGCTGAGACCGCTCTCGCAGTAAGTCGACTAGAGTTGAGGGTTGGGTCATAGGGTCAAAATCTGCAGTAGCAAAATCCTAAATTTGAGCATCTAAACCCGCTAGTACTTGCATCACAATGAAGGCGGATCTGCATCACATTACTGTAGTTTAGGGATGCTTTAGACTTCAAGTATTCTGGCGTACAGATGGCAGTAAATGGCTCTTCCCTGGACGGGCCATTGCCTCTCTAGTTCCTTCTAAAAGATGGATTTGACGATCAACTGTGACGGTCAATTTTGTTGCATATGCGACTCAGAAATCACATTTTCCCTGTCCATACTAGCGATAGTTAATGATGAGTGAGGATGCGTTTTTGGCTTAAGTCCCAGGCAGGGAATTCCTAAGTTTTGAGGCTGTTGCATCGTACTTCTCAGAACTTGCTGCCAAGACAAACGCTCCCTAAAAAGGGATAATGGCTACAAAATACAAGGGGGATTAAGCCTCTAAAAGTCTGTTCATCTTGGAGAAGTCAACCCTTAGAAATAATGACTTCCCTGGATTCAAGGGGGACAAGTTCAGATCTGAAAAAACAATCCATTTATATTGGTTGATCTAAGCTTTGATTGTCCAGGTCACAGGATGATTCTACTCAAAACCACGCGTTTGTATAGAGAGATGATGCAGATAACTTTTTCCCAAATTAAAACGAATGATTGGAGAATTGGCGATCAGCATCTCTAGGTAGAGCATTAGACCCAACAGTGGAGAAGGAGACGAATCATGCAGATATCAAAGTTGTTATTCCCCCATTCAACCGCTCATGCCAAGTCTCATCTTGCTGCAAATCCATGAATAAGTTTTGGCATAAGAAAACGTTTGTCCGTCTCTTAATGCTGTTTTGCGTTGGACTCGGACTCACTTTTCTCTTTCAAAAAATCAATCTCCAAGGCCGTGATTTGCTAGAAGCCTTTCAGCGGTTTAGTCCCGAAGCGCTTGTGCTAATGCTAGGGGTTACCTTGGTGCAAATGGTGTTTCAGGTAACTCGTTTATGGGTGCTTTGTCCCCAAGCGGCTGGGGTGAGTTGGGCACAAGCAGCGAATACCTACGTGTCGGGACAGTTTATTGGCAATTTCGTGCTGAGCCAAGCTGGACATGCCGTCAAAATTGCCCTGTTGCGCAAGGATAAAGATGCGAAGGGCCGCAAGATTGATGCGGCTGAAGCCACGGCGGTTATTTTAGTGGATAAGGTGCTGGATGTGGGCATCTTGGTCACTTTGGCAGTGCTATCGGCCTTACAAGTTTCTGTTGGTCTACCCCAGGTTGATTGGTGGGAGAAAGGCATTATTGTTCTGATCGGCGTTCCTTTTCTGGGGATAGCCCTGTGGGCACTTCAACGAAGTTTGCGCCAACGGTTCCCAAAGCTACGGCAGTGGCTTCGTAAGTTTAAGGTCGGACTGGCGGTGATTCGTAATCCTCTCCAAATTCGCAATGCTGCGGTCATGGATTTGGGGGATTGGTTTACGGAATGTCTGCTGCTACAGCTATTGTGTATGGCTCAAGGCCATGTTCTGTCTTTACCGCAGCTTTTAATTTGTCTATTTATTCTGAATTTGGGGCTGACGGTGCCAACCACGATGGCAAACTTGGGCACCTATGAAGCGGCCTTGGCGTTTTCTCTGAATGGTATGGGGGTTCCTTTGGCACAAAGCGTCGTAATTGCCACGATGTTTCATGCTTACCAACTGTTTGGATTGCCGGTGTGGATGTTTATCCAAAAATTGAGTGTTCGCTTCTCACCTAAGTTGAATTCTGCGGTGCCTATTCCCGTTACTCCAGAGCGCTCTAAGGTTACTTCCAAGTAATTTCTTACAGGATAAAACTTAAAGCCGTTGCTCTCTGTTGTCATCATGAGCCGCGTTGAGAAGCTGTTTTGAAAGCTCAGTTAAACCCTGCATTGGCCCCCTAAATCCCCCATTCTGGGGGACTTTGAGATTTATGATTATCCTAGATGGGAGACAGGGTTAGGGGTAACAAGATGCGAGAGCAGCAAACGCAACACCACCGCATTCGCGGCACGACCCCAGCAGTCGTTGCCGCTGCGCGACGACTACGACTAAATCTGACGACTGCAGAACAAAAGCTGTGGAAAGCACTGCAAAAACGTCAACTCAGCGGTCTGAAATTCCGCTGTCAACGCGCTGTTCGTTCATTGTCGATTTTTACT
This sequence comes from Acaryochloris marina MBIC11017, assembly GCF_000018105.1. GTDB lineage: Bacteria > Cyanobacteriota > Cyanobacteriia > Thermosynechococcales > Thermosynechococcaceae > Acaryochloris > Acaryochloris marina. The sequence continues at coordinate 701,698 of NC_009925.1, read as the reverse complement.
GTCCTCAATGCCGATTAGTGATTGAGCTAGACGGCGACATCCACAATCGGCTGAAGTATGATGAAGCCCGTACCGAGCAGCTCCACCAGCTTGGTTTTCGATTGATCCGCTTTCATAACTCAGACGTTATGCACCACCTAGATCATGTACTTCAGCAAATCCGATATGCGAGTGAGCAAAGCACTGATCGATAGTCAAAGTCCCCCAGAATGGGGGATTTAGGGGGCGAATGCAGCATACTTAAGACTGTATGACTAAAAAAATTTTGAGGGGTCGTGCTCTCCTTAAAAACGTACCCCTGGCTAGCTTACAAAAGTTTTGTCCTGTACTAAAGGATGACTGTTATCATGGGCTAGAGAACCTGCGGAGACAATATCCTGCCCTTAGAACACAACCCTTCATCAGCAGTATCTGCAAGACAGCCTCAATTTTAAGTGTTGAGCCAATCGGCCAAAAGTTGTTGGAAACGACTGAATAGCCATTTAGGGAATCCGGGTTGGGATGCTCGGTAGGAATCCCAAGCAGGGAAATGTTGTTTGCAAACCGCCTTGGAACGGATGGCTGCCTCAATAATAGATGGATCTGAAGTAACTTTCTCAGGCTGATGAAGTAAGGGATGCAACCTGAACCGATCACAAGCTAATCGAGTTAAAGACTCAGGGCCAACTTCCCAAATGCGCACGGTCTTGTCCCTACTCCCACTGACAATGCGCGTTCCATCCGGGCTAAAGGACACCGAATAGACATCATTCTGGTGGCCTTGGAGGGGCTCTCCGATCGCTTGCCCGGTCTTGGCATCCCAAATGCGCACGGTATTGTCACTACTCCCACTGACGATGCGCCTTCCATCCGGGCTATAGGACACCGACCAGACAGTATTCTGGTGGCCTTGGAGGGGCTCTCCGATGGGTTGCCCGGTCTTGGCATCCCAAATGCGCACGGTATTGTCCAAACTCCCACTGACGATGCGCGTTCCATCCGGGCTATAGGACACCGACAAGACAGCAGCCTGGTGGCCTTGCAGCAGCTTTATTTCTTGTACCCGTTGGATCGATTTAAGGAGAACCGATTGGGCAACTACCTCAACATCAGAAATAGATTGACTCTGATTCATTGTGTCAATGGCTAATACAAAACCAAAAGTAGGATTCGTCGCAGAAAGCCAATACAAACCTGAAGCGGCCTGTTCTTTCAAAGTAGCTAACTTGGCTTGCGTTTCTGCGCGTTGCGTAGCCTTTCGTGCAACTATGGTTTGTTCTTTTTCTCTTGCCGTTGCCTGTTCAGCAGCAATTCTTTGCTGTTCTGCAACTGCTCTTTGCTCAATCGCAATGCTTTTCTGGGCTTCCGCTTCCCTCTGTCGGCGTTCTGCCAGCTTCTGGGCTTTTTGAGCCTTTTCCCTTTCTAGGACTTCCCTCTTGCGGGCAGTATTCACTTGCTGCAACCGTCGCCTTGCCAGGGATGCCGATGTTTGCGCCAGTTTCTTTTGTCTTTGCGCCTCACGGGCGGCAGCTTCTGCAGCTGTTTCATTTTTGCGAGATTGTTCAAGAGCAACTTCAGTTTCTTTAGCCTTCTGCTCAGCTATTGCTTCAGCCTTTAAGGCTTTATCACTTTGATCAATGGCATAAACAGCCAATCCCGTAACGCCAAATAAAACAGCGGATAAACCAGCTATATAGGGTAATGCTGGCTTTAACCGCTGCCAACGCGTCTCGGGCCAATGGTCCTGAATCCATTGGGAATCAAAGACTTCTCGGTAAACCGGATTCCGAACCTTCAGGTGGTGCCCTTCCAACTGCACCACACCTGCCAGCTTAAGATGAGACTTAACTAAAGATTGCTCCTCATCTGCGACCGCCACCTTGTCCCGATGGATTTGCCGATAGGTTTCTAACACCAACTTCTTTGGCTCAGGGGCCCGTTTGGTCAGCATATCCCGGACAAACTGCAGGTTATTCTCCTGTTCGCTTCGCTCCCCCAAAAAAGTTTGGCCCACGGCTCTATCTACATCAGCTTCCCCTAAGGAGCCAGACCACTCATTCACCAAAGACTCACAAAGTCGCTGAGTCAGATAGGGATGCCCCCCCGTCCAAGCCAACACCTTGCCCAACAGTCTTTGCGCCTTTTCTTCCGATAGGCCAAATCCAGCCGCTAAGGGCATTGCCTCCTCAACGGTGAAATCCGTTAAATCCACCCGATGGCCAATATTAAACGGCGTTCTTCTCGCATCTCGAATCAAATCCCCTGGCGTCGCCACCCCAATCAACACCACTGAGAGCCGCTTCATTTCCGGTTGGTGAGCCCGAGCGACGTAGAGAAAACGAATCGCGGTAAATAGATCATCCGTAAACTCCAGTCCCAATGTCGTATCAATTTCATCCACAAAGAGAACGACGGGTTTGTCTATCTCCTTGAGCAGAACCGTTTGAAAAAACTGCGTGAGTCGTTGGGTCACCCCTAACTTTGCTTTCGACTCCCACCACGCCTCTACATCCGTCTCTAGATCTAGCTGTTCTTCGATCAGCGTTAGGAATCCCAGATACCACTGCTCCGCCGCCAACTCTGTGCCAATCTGGGTCAAGTCAATAATTACCGATTGAATGCCCTGACTGGCTAAGGTTTGAGCCGTTCGCACCATTAAGCTCGATTTCCCCATCTGTCGAGGGGTAAGGATATAAACAAAGTTCCCTGCCTGACAGAGAGCCAGTAATTCTTGATCCGCCTTGCGTTCTAGATAAATGCCATCTCCAGCTTGGACCGTTCCCCCGGAGGTAAACATAGGTCTAGTCATGCAAATGCTCCTGAAAATAGGCGGCATAGAGGGGACAGCGAGGAATCACTTGCTGTCCCTGGCGTTGGACTAACCCGGCTCCCCGCAGCCGGAAAAACAGATGTTCATCGAGCTGGCAGGGGCGACGGATCACCTGCATCAACCCTTGCACCAGCTCGGGTTTGTTATTCATCCGAAACAGGTGATACCGCAAGTGAGCCCCAAACGGTCCCCGATCATCCGTGGCTTTGGCAAACAGATCCGCCACGGTAAATTGTTGGCTCGCGACTAGATACAGAGCTTTGCGCACTAGAAAGGGCTGACCATTCACCAGCTCTAAAAGCTTTTGCTCCTGAGCCGCATTCAGGGGCAGTCCATGTCTCTCGTTTAGGTCATGTACCTCCGCTGGCGTAAAGTCGCACAGCTCTATAATCTGCCCCACATTAAACGGCGACTGATTCAAGTCCGCAATTAACTGATACGGCTCCGTAGAAGTCACCAAGGCCAGATCTAGCTGCTTCCACAGGGGCTGAATAGCACGGTTATTGTGCCAACTGCGCAACATACTAAAAAAATCGCTGCGAAACGTCGTATCAAAAATACTCTCCACTTCATCCATCGCCAGCACAATCGGCGCTTGCACCGACTTAAGAATATGGCGGCTAACATAGCGGGTGCAGCGCTGAGCATTGCCCACCTTCCGCTGCCAGTAAGCGTCCACCTGATCGTCCAGGTCTAGCTCATCCGATAACCAAGTACAAAACTCCCGAAAAAAAAGTTCGGAGTCTTTGAGTGCTTGCCTCTCAAATAGCTGGAAATCCAAAAACACAACCTGCTTGCCTGCCTTGCGGGCAGCCTGCATGGTCCGATTCAGCAAAGAACTCTTGCCCATCTGGCGCGGCCCCTTAATCGTTACCGTCACCCCTTGCCGCTCAATCGTCTCTAGGGCGATTCGGTCCAACTGCCGCTCGATATAAAACTTCGACTCCAGCTCCATCGTCCCTTCCGGCAGTTCCAGGAACTGAGCCGAGGGAAAAGGCTGAGGTATCGCTGCTGCTCCAACCGCAGGTAGGAGCAAGCTCCGCTTCGCCGTATCAGAATTTATGGAGAGATCTTGACCGGCGATCGCCTGCTCCAGCTCCGCCAGCAAACCCGGCGTATCCTCTTCCTGCTCCCAAAAGGCCCAGTTAATGGGGTCGAGATAGGCACTCAAGGGATAGGCAAACGGCTCTCGATACTTCACCCGAATCGGCAAAATAGTCGGCTTCTTAAATTCCTTACTCAGCCGATGGGCAGTTTCTATCTCCCCCTGCACCATCTCACTCCCCACCGATTGCTCCGACAGCAGCGTAATCAAAAAGTCCGATTGCCGTAATTCTTCCTCAATTCGCTCCGCCCAGTAGGTACCAATCGGCATGCTCTGATCAATAAAGACCTGATGGCGCTGGTTTAGATGCTGACAGATTTCCAACGCCAGTTGTTCATCGGGGGTAGCATCCCGTTTGTAGCTGATAAAGATTCGAGCATTCTCTATCGGTGATAAATTGCTGTTGCCAGGTTGGTCAGGAGCGCTGGGTGAAGGTTCTGGTTGAATGGATGGTGTCTTCGGAGCGGAATCCGTTGAATCGGGTTTCTTGAGTTGCGGGATCGAGGTCTCCGGAATCCCTTCTAAATCAATCGCAGATAAACCAAATTCAAAGGCATCTTCATAGGTTCGATTTGCCCCCAAGCCATCGTAAAACCCTGACGCAAATTCAATCGCCGCTCGGTCCCCAATCTTTTCACTCATGCCGATGACATAACCAATATGTTGATGAATCGCCTCCGCCTGAACTTCCGAGTAGCAGGCATTTAACAACACACATTCAACATTTCTTTGAAATAGCTTGAACAGCCTAGCCAATGCCGCACTGCTCACCAGTTGCGCTTCACCAGAGCTGTTTTCCAGCGCTAATCCCCCTGCCCCCGCGCCATGACCACTAAAATGCACAATCTGGGGTTCATGGTCCAACAGGGCTCGGCGCAAGTCATCCGGGCGGACGGCCCATCGAGATACAATTTCAAACTGGTCTCGGATACGCGATCTTTGCAACCCTTCCTGGATCTCCCGCACCTCTTCATCCAGCCGAAGTTGATTGGTGTTCTTGGGATTGGCCGCTAAAATCAGGATCTTTCTCACTGAAACTGGGGATGGCACGACGGTTCTAACAACTTCTCAGCTATTTTCCCAGAAAATATGCCGATATCTGTAGCCGGAAGTCTTTATTCAGTTATATAGACCTCTGAAGTTCGAAGGCTAAAGACGCAGAGGGGAGGAGTCTTTCAGGACTGGGTGATGCTCAGAAAACGGTCTAACCTAAACCCTTGCGCCCGTTTGGAGAGGCACGCTGTTTTCAACCTTGCTACTGGCCAGAAGTGGGCTAGTGGGTGCCAATGGGCGACGATAGTTCTCTAGCAGTAAGTGTTGGGCAGATTCAAAAGGGAGGGGTTTACCAAATAAATACCCTTGTCCAATTTGACAGCCCAAGCGTCGCAGAGTATCAAATTCTTCCTGGGTTTCCACCCCTTCAGCCACTGAAACCATCCTCAAATCCCGTGTCATGGCCAAAATATGTTTCATCAGAGCCAATGTGCGGGGATGGGTTAACATTTGACGGACAAAATACTGGTCGATCTTGAGACTATCAATTTCGAACTTGGCAAGATAAGTCAGGCTTGAAAATCCCGTCCCAAAATCATCCAGAGCCAGATGAAAGCCAAGCTGTCGGCATTGCTGAATGATGTTGATCGCCGATGTCCCTTCCATCAACACCCGTTCGGTAACCTCGAGCTTAATCTGGGAATGGGGAATCTGGTGTCGCTGCAGAATCTCCAGCAATTCCTCGTTGAATTGTGGTGCCTGAAACTGACGAGCAGAGACGTTAACGCTGATAAATAGTGGCCTTGTTTTCCCAGACGTGCCCAAGGAACGGTTGAGAGCCTGATTAAAGCGATTGAGATCCGTACAGGCATTTTCAATCACCCAACGACCGATGGGAAGAATGAGTGAGGTTTCTTCCGCCGTATCGATAAACAGCCCAGGCGAGACCCAGCCTCGGGTCGGACTTTTCCAGCGAATTAAAAACTCAAATCCCAGGATCTCTTTCGTCTCTAAATCAACGAGGGGCTGGTAATGGGGAATAAATGCATTGGTTGCGATCGCATCTAGCAATTCCGACTCCAACCGCATTTTTTCCAAGACGGGTTGGTGAGGCAAGACAGGAGACGATGACGTTACCGAGGAATTCGGCAGGTCTGAAGCGGACATTTCAGCCTGGGAGACGCCAGTATTGAGGGACCGAATATGGTCCAATAACCGCGAGACTAATAGCTTGACCACAGGATCGGAGGCTTCAATCCGATCTGAGATTTGCTCGCGGGAAATCACAACACAGCAGGTCTCTGTGAGTGCCCGAGCAGAGGCTGAGCGGGGCGAAGCGTCAATGACAGCCATCTCACCAAATACATCTCCCTTGGCCAGGGTCTTAAAGGAAACGTCTTTTCCCGTTGTGGTCACAAAAATATCGACTTGGCCTGATTCAATAATGTAGGCATGGTGACCTTCTTCACCAGTCGCAAAAATTAGCTCTCCAGGCTGAAAGTTAACCAACAACGAAGATTCTTTTCCCTCAGACATAATGCTTGGTTCTCAATAAGAACTCTCAAAAATCGATATTTACCTAGTCTTAGGATGCCCAAAATCAATACTGCTAAAGTCATGTAGGATTTTTCAAAGTCTTTAAGGCTACGTACCCTTTTCTGGTTGTTTTATCCGCCTCGTGTGAACGAATATTTGAAGCCCCAGGTTTCGGCAATTAAGGCTTTTGAGATCCGGCTCAACGAAGGACTTTGTATGGGGGGCATCCTCTTGCGCCTGTTTCAGATACTGCTAGGGCAATACCCGATGAGATCGCATCCCCTCTCTACTCCAGGCTTAATCCCTTAAGTGGCTATTTTTGCTGTGAGAAACAAGCTTTGATACTCTGACCAAAGTAACAACCGCCAAGAGGGTTGCCCGAACACAATCCTTGGTGGTCTGTGAGTCCCTTATGGTTTGGTTCAGCATATGAATTCTGTGGAGCTTCTTGTTGATGCAGATGCCTTTTGGCATCGTCTCCAGAACGATCTACAAGCGGCTGATCACGAAATTATGCTCCAGATGATGACCTTTGAAGGTGACCGAACCGGCCAGCAAGTAATCGAGGCCATGCTGGCATCTGAAGCGCCTTGCAAACAGATCCTGGTCGATAACTACACGCGATTTATTCAGAGTGACAAGTTTATCTACCATCCCAAATATTGGTCAGATCAAGACCTCAAAACTGAAGTCCGCCAGACCCACGCTATGTTTGAAGCCCTTATCCAGGAGGGGGGGCAGGTCCGATTTACGAATCCTGTCGGGCCCTTCTTGATTCATTTTGTAGGGCGTAGCCATAAAAAGCTGATCGTAATTGACAACCAGATTGCCTACATTGGTGGTTTTAACTTCAGCGACCATAACTTTGCTTGGCATGACCTGATGTTTCGGTTAGAAGACCCAGCCATTGTGGAATTCCTGCGGGCAGATTTTATGGCCACTTGGCAAGATCAATCTCAACCCAGCCACGCTGACTTCGGGGACTGCGAGTTTTTTCTCCTGAATGGCCGAACGAATGAAGCGACATTTGCAATCTTGCTAGATCTGCTGTGCTCTGCTCAGAAATCTCTGCATATTATTAGTCCCTATCTCACCTTCCCCTTCTGTGCTGCCTTGGCTGAACTCCCTCAGCGGGGGGTACCCGTCACTCTACTCACCCCAGAAGGCAACAACAAAGGCACTGTCCGAGATTATCTGTTGTGGGAGGCCCAACGGTCCGGGTTTGACGTTCGTCTCTACGACGGCATGAGCCATATGAAAGCAGCTCTAGTGGACGATCGCTATCTGGTGGTGGGTTCGTCTAATTTTGATTTTTTGAGCTATCGCATTGAAGAAGAAGTCCTGGCCATTTTTTCTAATCCCACTGTAATTGAGACGTTTCGCCAACAGGTCCTAGAACCCGATCTGGCTCGCTGCCGTCCTTTTGATGGCCAAGCCAGTGCTCTGCGAGGCTGGCTCTCCTATGGCATTCTGCGAGCCGTAGAAACCTTGGCTCTCTTCTCTCGCCGGATTAAATCCACCCAAGTGATTGATACCGCCGTGCGGGGTTACCCTGTGATGCCGAAGGAATCCTAGTATCGACACTATTTTGGGGCGGTTTCAATGATTGCGATCGCACCCGCCCTTTTTGCCCAGACCATCCTCCCCTTAATGGCTCCTAGGAACTGGAGTTCACCTGCTGTTCCCGTCGCCATTCTGCGATTAACTTCCACACTGTAATTAAACAAAGTAATAGACCACCGAGTACGTAGGTCGCCATCAGCAATATGAGCACATAGTCTGTTCCCACTAAGGAGTTCTCTTGGATACCATTGCCCATCCTCTCAAGCAAATTCTCTGACCCCAAACGTACCAGTAGCAGCGGTGTTATGGCACAAGCATTGTGGAAACCATGGGTCAACACCGCCCACCAAAACCCATACTGCAATCGAATAAATCCCAAAAACACCCCAATCACGATTTGGGGCAAAACCAAAAGGGGAGCTAAAAGCAAGGCCTGAACCCCCAAACTCGTGAAGTTACTCACATGAATGAGACCAAAAGCCAGAGCCAAACCATAAAACAACCAACCTATCCACTTCTCCTTTGGGGATGGCAAGGATTTTACAACGTAGTCTGAATCAGTGATAGCGCCCTCATGCCTCTCTGCTAATTGAGTCGTTTATGGGGTTTCAGTTGCATTAATTCAGTGGCTAATAAAGTCCAGACCTCCATGCCACAACACCATAAGTGTCCATACAACGCCGTGCCAAAGTCACTGTGTCGAGGCCGCCGTCGAGAGTGCTCATTGAGCCGAGCAACATAGTGGTTGACTTTCAATTTTTTCAATCCATAGCCAGCAAGCGTTGCCAAACAATAGGCCATCGCCATCACCAGTACCAAAGCTAGAAAACGAGCATCATTGACTTTCGTTCGTTCGAGATTGTATCCCCCACTCTTACAGTCTTTGAACATCATCTCTATTCCCCATCGGCAAGCGTAAAGCGAGAGAGCCTGCTCCAGGGTTGGCAGACTTGTCATGATAAACCAAGGATCTTTTCCCCCCTTGCCCCGATACTGTCGCTTCCAGTAAAACGCGAGGTTAAACGGCCCTAACTGGTCTCGCTTTCCCCAATAGACATCGCAAAGGAAACCTTTCTGGCCTGGGGCAAATCCTCTCTCTTTGAGGGGTTGATAGTCTACTTCACCTTGGAGCTGGACATAAGCACTCTTCTTTTGCCTGAGCACAAACTCAACCTGTCGTTGGCTCAGCCACAGAGCCAGTTTAGGACTGTGGAAATCTCGGTCTGCTAGTACCACAACTGGATAAGGTTTGAAGATTTTTAGAGCCGTTTTCAACAAACGGAGTTGCTGTTTGAGACTACTACTGCCTGATTTGGGCAATGGTGCCCAATACACGGGCAAGGCATGTTTACCCCACACCACTGTCACCATCATCAGATTACGTCCCTTTCATTGGGTGCGGTCAACGGCCATCACCACATAGCCATCAATGGTGCGTTTGAGGCGGGCTCGGCGATAGGCTCGATTGCCATGGCCTGTCTTGAATTCTTCTGAAAGCCAGTGCTTAAGAATGGGAAACCATAACAGACGTACACTCAACTGGGGTAGGACTAAGAACCGCTGCAAGTTGCGGATGCGACTGCTGTAATGAATCGGTTGAGGAAACATGCGATTGTGCATCAACAAAGTGTGGGATAGGAAGCTAAGTCTTGGGACTGTTCAGAGTTTTGTGTAAGCGGTCTAGGATCCAAACACATCAGGAGACCGTACGATGTCTAGAAAGAAAAAAGCTCCCAATCGAGTCGATGAACTGTTAGATGAACTCATCGGAGAGAACCCTCAACCGGAAGATATTCTGGGCGAATCAGGACTGCTTAAACGACTCAGCAAACGCCTAGTGGAACGAGCCCTTGCAGGTGAATTGACTCATCACCTGCAGCAATCCTCCAACGATCAGTCAGGTGATGAGAATTCTAATGGCCCCAGAAATAGTCGCAATGGTTACTCGAAAAAGACCGTCCAGTCTGAACAAGGAGAGATGGACCTATCGATTCCTCGTGACCGTTGCGGCGAGTTTGAGCCTGTCCTGGTGCCTAAAGGCCAGCGACGCATCGCAGGGCTCGATGAGAAAATCATCGCCTTATATGCTCGGGGCATGACCACCCGTGATATTCGAGCCCAATTGGTGGAGCTGTATGGGGCCAATATCTCTGAAGCTCTGATTAGTGACGTCATCAATAGCGTCATGGAAGAGGTCAAAGACTGGCGTTCAAGGCCGCTGGATGAGGTGTATCCGATTGTCTATCTTGATGCGCTGTATGTGAACATCAAAGTCAATGGTCAAGTCAGCAAGCGAGCTGTCTATGTCGCTTTGGCAGTGACTGTGGAGGGCAACAAGGAACTGTTGGGATTATGGATAGGAGCCGCTGAACGAGAGGGAGCAAAATTCTGGCTTTCGGTGCTCACAGACCTTAAAAATCGAGGAACTCAGGATATCTTGATTGCTTGCTGTGATGGACTCAAAGGTTTTCCTCAAGCGATTGAGTCGGTCTACCCTCAGACCCAGGTGCAGGTTTGTATTGTCCATCTTATTCGTAATAGCCTTCGCCATGTGCCGTGGAAGGAAAGTCGAGCCGTAGCTGCAGACCTCAAGCCCATTTACCAAGCGGCCACTTTGGAAGAGTCTGAGGCTGCGTTGGATGCATTTGCCCATAAATGGGACGAGACGTATCCTGGCATTAGCCAAATCTGGATACGACATTGGGATAATGTTGCCCCGTTGTTTCAATACCCAATGGCCATCCGTAAGGTTATCTACACCACCAATGCCATTGAGTCGCTCAACCGCTCACTGAGAAAGGTGATTAAGACCAAAGCGGTTTTCCCTAATGAAGAGTCTGTCTACAAATTGATGTTTCTAGCGATGAGGAATATTTCGAAGCGATGGACCAGACCAATTCTGAATTGGAAGGCGGCGCTGTCCCATTTTGCTATTCTGTTCCCAACACGATTCAACTATTGAATACACTGCTGCTTACACAAAAATCTAAACACTCTCAAGTCTTGCCATCTCCAAGGACGCTCCGTCAATCCAGCTCGTTGGGCAGCCGTGTTCTTGAATCGAGAGTGGCACCAAATCCAGTTGAAATAGCTCAGCACCAATCTTAAAGTCATCGCACTCTGTTGCCAGACTTTGCCAAATTTATTCTGTCGTCGATGCCAACGCCCGGTCTGCTGACGCACGATGCCATTGGTCCGCTCTAAGCGTTGGGTCAGGGCTTTACTCACTTCATGGACGACCTCATCGGGTAATTGTCGTGCGTACCCTTCCCAACCATCCGTTTGCCAATGATGACAGGCGGTTTTGCCCTCAGTATTTTCAATCAATTCTTGAGCTAGCTCGTCGGTATGTTTGCCAATACGGCCACTGAGCACGAGACCACTCTCTTTCGCAAGACTCAATGCTATCCAGCAGTCGCCTACCCTCAACTCCTTCGGCTCACAGTGCTTTTGCTTTTTTTGACAAAGGACCACAACTCATCTGCATTAATGACGTCGGTCGCAACGGCCTGAACTTCCCCATTGTGAATCATTTGGGATTTATGACTCGCTGAACGAACCACACTCACACAAGTGTTATACGCTACACCCGTGATGCGAGAGAGTCCTCGTAGACTACTCCCTTCAACATGAGCTTGAAGGATGGTCTGGATCGTTTCAGGAGAGATCTGACGGCGATAACACAGGGTGTCAAAGGTCTCACTAAAGGTCTGTTGACAGTGGGGGCAACGGTAACGTTGACTGCCTTTGCTGGTCTTGCCATGTTTGTGGGTTTTAGGATGACCACATAGAGGACATTGCATGAGGAAATAAAACAACTCGACTCCCTATCGGTTTAACAAACCCACACTTCTTTGATGCACGACCAATTTGACGATGACTTTGCAATAGCAGTATCAACAATTGCAAGGTCAAATATTGGCTTTCGCTCAGGTGAGCACGTAGAACTTTTTGGTAGCATGTTGGCAACATATTTTGGATAGGGTAGTCGTTTTGGCCACCCTATTTTCTTTGAAATCACACTGCCCTATCTACTGCTGGCTCTAGATTTGAAGCGCCTTGTCATCTCCAAAGCGATTCTCTATATCCATACAAATGTTTCGAAGCACTTCATCCACGCTCTCATCAAAGAGGGCACGTCTATATTTTGCAGGAAACACCAAGTGATATAGCAATACGCTTACGTTATGACTCTTATGGATATACTCACTCATTCCTCGATCTTACGCTGCAAGCAGCGGGGAATGGACCCTCAGAGATTCAACAGCTCCATCACTGACTTATATGGGCGGATCATCTGCCGATTAGTCAGGTTTAGATCTTCGCCCATCTCGATCTTTGAGAATAATGGCCCCTGCCCTTGCACCGGCTCGTGATGAGGGTAAAGCTAGAGACTTTCGTCTTTGTGCACCCAACGCATCACCCAACGCACTAATCAAGTTTTGCTTCGTCTTCTCGTGGCTTTGCTTTTCTTGCTCCAAAGCTTGTAATAGCTGATCTCGTTCAGCCATCAAATCAGCCACTTGGCTCTGTGAATGCCCACTAGATCCCCCCTTAGACTTACCTGGCGAAGGCATCAGCATTGGTGCACCGCCTGAAAACTGGCACAAACGCTGAACCTCTGCTCTCAAAACTTGGATTGTTTGCTCTGCCTCGTCCGATTCTTTCTGACGCTGTTGTGCCTCAACTTCATATAAACGACGCCAGCGCTTTGCACTCGCCTGAGCCTGATCTCGCTCATGCATCAGGGCATCTAATGATCGAGCAGGCTCAGGACTAGAAGGAGTAGGTTGATCAGGGGTCATGAACTTAAATAAGAACAGCTTTTCAGTTCAGCAGATATTGCTGAGCTACCATTGCAAAATTGCAATGGCTCACTGCCCTAAGCATGGACCGTTTGCTCTACCAAAAGATCAGTTTCCTGATTTTGAGTTTTAGTTTGCGGTTGGGTTGAGTCGTATAAACGATTCAACGCATTGAGATAAGCCTGAGCGGATGCCACAATAATGTCCGTATTGGCAGAATATCCGGCATAAATTTTGCCATTCTGCTCTAGACGAATCGTGACTTCACCAATCGCGTCAATTCCAGCCGTTACAGACTGGACTGAAAACTCAATTAATCGATTCGGCACTTTAACCACTCGATTAATAGCTTGATAAACCGCATCCACCGGTCCAGTCCCCACCGCTGCATCCGTAAGCTCTTGGTTGCCAGGCGTACAAATAGTCACGGTCGCTGTGGGACAGGCATGATCCCCACAGGAAACCTGCACCAACTCTAGACGGAAGCCGCCAATCACTTGGGACTGGGTTTCGTCTTTAACGATGGCTTCTAGATCACGATCGGAAATTTCTTTTTTCTTATCTGCCAGCTCTTTAAAGCGAATGAAGGCTTTATTCAGATCCTGTTCGGACAACTCCATCCCCAATTCCTGCAGGCGAGTACGGAAGGCGTTTCGACCAGAATGCTTACCCAAAACAATTTGGTTATCCCCTAAGCCAATGGATTGGGCATCCATAATTTCATAGGTGAGTTTGTGCTTGAGCACACCGTCTTGATGAATCCCTGATTCATGGGCAAAGGCATTCGTGCCCACAATCGCCTTATTGGGTTGAATCAGCATTCCCGTCAGGTTAGAGACCAAGCGGGAGGTTTTATGAATTTGTTTAGTATCGATATTGGTGAGGGGAGCTTCAGACTCGGGAGGGCGTCCGAGGAAAGGGTTATAGTACTGGCGACGGACATGCATAGCCATGACTAATTCTTCAAGGGCAGCATTCCCTGCCCGTTCACCAATGCCATTGATGGTGCATTCCAGTTGGCGAGCCCCGTTTTTAACCGCCTCTAGGAAGTTGGCAACGGCTAAGCCTAGATCATTATGGCCGTGAACGGAAATTACGGCTTGGTCGATATTAGGGACATTTTCCTTAATACCGCGAATAAGCGCCCCAAATTCTTGAGGGGTTGTATAGCCAACGGTATCGGGGATATTAACGGTAGTGGCACCGGCTGCGATCGCAGCTTCCAATACCTGATACAGAAACTCTGGATCAGAGCGGACTGCATCTTCTGGGGAAAACTCCACATCATCCGTAAAGGACTTAGCGAGAGCCACCATATCTTGGGCGATGGCCAACACTTCAGGCCGCGTTTTTTTGAGCTTATATTCCAGGTGAATATCGGAAGTGGCAATGAAGGTATGGATACGGTGATGGAATGCAGGTTTTAAGGCTTTTGCCGCCGTTTTAATATCTTGCTCAGTGGCTCTGGCTAGACCACAGATGATCGGGCCATTTTCGGTGCCGACCTCCGCAGCCACCTGCTGGACTGCTTCAAAATCACCAGGGCTGGCAAAAGGGAAACCGGCTTCAATAATGTCAACCCCCAACCGTGCCAACTGCCGCGCAATCGTCAATTTTTCATCGATATGCAAAGTAGCCCCTGGAGACTGTTCGCCGTCTCTAAGGGTGGTATCGAAAATGAGAATGCGATCGACCTGTTGGGGTTGAAATTTGATCATGATATTATCCAGTACCCATATTTAGGTAGAAGAAGAAAAGGACGCTATCTAAAATTTAGATGTTCTTATTCTAGAGTACTGACCTTAAGATTTGCTGATAAAAGGCAGTTCGGCAGAATCAGGGTTCGGTTTTTTCGATGCGATCGCGAATTTTGTTGAGATCGATGTACCGATCCGTCGCATTCCGAAGTTCACGGGCAATCATGCCTTCCGTCGATACCACCGTTATGTGGGTATTCTTTGAACGCAATAATTCAATTGCTCGTTCAAAATCGCCATCTCCACTTAATAGAATAACCTGATCATATTGGTCCACCGTATTAAACATATCGATGACGATTTCGATATCTAAATTGGCTTTTTGGGAATAGCGACCAGATGAATCATCGTAATATTCTTTGAGGATTTTTGTGCGGACGGTATAGCCTAAACTGATGAGGGCATCTCGGAACCCTCTTTGGTCTTGAGGATCTTTTAATCCGGTATACCAAAACGCATTAATTAAGCGAACATCCGTGGGTTCAGTAAAGTAATTTAGAATTCGTCGGGGATCAAAGAACCAGCCATTCTTCTGCTGGGCATAAAACATATTATTTCCATCCACAAAGATGGAGGTCCGATTGACCAAACTATGCATACAATTTTTCTATAATTTTCAATAAGGAATAAAGGTTATATCAGTACTGTATAAATAGATATAAATTTCAGCCTTTTTGCATTCTAACAAAAAAAACTATAAAAGACATTGGGCAATATTTTTTAATGCCCATTCTTGGATACATCTATAGACTGATAAATATGTTCGGCACAGAGATTTAGAATAAGCCTAGAGATAAAAACAACGCTAAAGCTTTTCCTTAGAAAAGTGCTTTCCTCTCTAAAGCCCTAAAACGATTTAGTTAACCACTCAAGCCTATATCTCAGGCAGTCTAACCTTTCCCTACGTAAAATAATGACTGCACCGTTCCACTTGCTGTTTATTCTGTCGTAAGTAGTTTAGTCTGGTCGCTCGTAATAGGCAACATTATCAATGTTAAGGATTCTGAAAACGCGGTTCGCTTGGCGCATTTTTAGATCTTCTGCATCTCGAACCACTACCAGAAAGGTGCCGGATTCGATTTGCTCTGCATAGGGAACCGCTTTATCCAACATCAAGGATAGACCACCACCGGTGACGTATCCCCCTAATGCACCAGAAGCAGCTCCCAAGAACCCTCCAATCACAGCATTGGCGAAAAAACCCAAGCTAGGTAGGACATCCAAACGGACCGCCTGATAGAAAATAATGCCCCCTACAAATCCTAGGGGTAGCAAAAAAATCATCATGCGCTGCATTTGCCGCTTCTTAATCAAGGCAGGGTCAAAGTCTTTACAGTCCTCGCCTGTCTTGTAACCTTTGCCAAACAGACTAAGATTGGGTTCCGATAATCCGATCTCTTGCAAGGCTAAATGGACTTCTTCTGCTTGGATGCGATCGCTTAAGGTTGCGATCAAATAGTCGGCCATATTAATTCATCAGGACTATCGCTCTACACTATACTCATACCGCAACCCCATGATTTTTTGGCATCTTGGCTCAGTTTTTCCATCAACTCCGATCTCGTTGGCCGAATCTCGCCATCGCTCTCCTTGCCGGACTCGCCGTGAGCGGTGGCGTTCTAGGAATTCGGCAAGTCACCCGCTGGCAAATCGGTTTCCTGCGGGTTGAAGGGCTCCAGTCCCTGGAACTGTCCGCATATGATCACTTTGTTCAAGCCCAACCCGACTTGGGTCAAGATTCAAGACTCCTCGTTGTCGGAATCACCGAAGCGGACATTCAATCCATCGGCCAGTGGCCCATTCCTGACAGCGTACTGGCTGATGCCTTCAAAAAACTACAAACCCACCGGCCCCGAGTTATCGGTCTAGATATTTGGCGTAATCTTCCCATTCCCAATCTCAAAGAATCGACCCAAACTAACGGCCATGCCCAACTCATTCAACAGATGAAGGGGTCTGACCGAGTGGTTGTGATTACTAAATTCGGATCTGAGGATGAAGCTAGTATCCCTCCTCCCGATGGCGTACCAGAAGCACAGGTCGGATTCAACGATACTGTCGTTGATTCGGGTGGAGTTGTCCGTCGGAATTTGCTCTATCAAGAGGACTATTTTCCATCCTTTGCCCTAAGGATGGCCCTCCGGTACCTCAAGGATGACGGCAAAGAAGATAAACCCAGCGAGGTTGACCCAAATGTCCTACAAATTGGTCCAACGGTATTTTGGCCGCTGCAAAGCAATGATGGCTCTTATATCAATGCGGATACCCGAGGCTATCAGATTTTAATTAACTATCGATCTGCCCACGAGAGTGTAGAGCAGGTCAGCCTGTCTCAGGTGTTAGCCGGCCAGGTAGATTCTAATTTGATTAAAGACCGTATCATCCTAATCGGTACGACGGCAGAAAGCGGCAAAGATCTATTCCATACGCCCTATAGTTCTAGCCTTGACGATCAGCAAACCATGCCAGGGGTGGTGATCCATGCCCAAATGGTCAGTCAATTCCTAGATGCAGCAGACGGCACCCGCAACCTGATTTCCGTCTGGCCAGAACCGGGGGAAATGGTTTGGATTTTGGGTTGGGCGCTGATCGGGAGCCTACTGGCCTGGGGCGTTCGTCATCCGATGGGCTTGGTGCTGGGCAGCGGCATCGCCTTAATTGTCCTGTATAGCGTCTGTCGAATCCTGTTCGCACAGCAAATTTGGATTCCCTTGGTCCCTCCTTTCCTCGCGTTTGTCGGCGCAACGGGCATTGTGGTGATTTACAATGCCCAGCAGGCTCAGCGGCAACAGAAGATGGTGATGAAACTGTTGGGTCAAAGTACTTCCCCCGAAATTGCTGAGACCCTCTGGCAACGACGCGATGAGCTTTTAGAAGATGGCAAGCTCACAGGCCAGAGAATCACGGCCACCCTCTTGTTTACGGATTTAAAGGGGTTTAGCACTATTTCGGAAAAAATGTCTCCAGAACAGCTGCTGGAATGGCTCAATGAATACTTAGAAGCCATGACTCAGAGTGTGCAAGCCCATCATGGAGTGATTAATAAATTTACGGGGGATGGGGTGATGGCCGTCTTTGGTGCACCGATTGCCCATGAAGAACAAGCTGCGATCGCAAAAGACACCCAAAATGCCGTAGCCTGTGCGTTAGATATGGGCAAACGCCTGGACGAACTCAACCCCCAATGGCAAAAAAGCGGGTTACCCGCCGTTCAGATGCGGGCTGGTATCTTTACCGGATCGGTGGTGGTAGGAAGTTTGGGTAGTAAAACTCGCTTAGAATATGGCGTGATTGGGGATAGCGTCAATACCGCCTCCCGCCTGGAAAGCTTAGATAAGCAACGCCAAAGCTCCTCGTGCCGGGTATTGATTGCCAAAGAAACCCTTGAGTACTTAGACAATCAGTTTGAAGTCGAGAACTGGGGAACCTTAGCCCTGAAAGGGAAAGTCGAACGGGTGGACGTTTACCGAGTGATCTCTGCACTCCAATCCCCCAATACTGATGGAGATTCTGAAGCGTAACTTTAGACGGATGTATGGCCTGGATGGAAAAGAACAACAGGATTTTCCTCGTCAGACCCCCCCAGGGTTTGATAGCTTAAGATACAGGATAAATTCGCTACAACTTTATGGACGCATCTGCTCAATCGCAACCGCCTGATATTGCTGAGTTGGAGTCGCAACTCAACACTGGCTCAGAAAAGATACAGCTCCAGGTGATGCCAGACATTTTGGCTCAGGGGGAAGCAGGTTATGCCATCTTGCAGAACTTTTTACTCTCTCGCCAGCAGGAACCCTCTACTTTTATTGATGGTCGCTGTTATGAACTGCTGTTAGGAACAGAGGTACCAGCAGTCCAAAGCTTTTTGCAGGAGCATTTTGAGTCGGGTGTTGTTCCCCTTCGCTCCGAACAAAATATTGACTACTTACCGCTCCAGCGTTTACTAGCTAAACAATCCTTCCAAGCAGCCGATGACTTAACCCTAAGTAAGCTCTGTGAGCTATCAGGGCCAGCCGCCATCAAACGAAAGTGGATCTATTTCACGGAAGTTGAGCAATATCCGATTCCTGATTTGCAAACCATTAACCAGCTGTGGTTAGTGCATTCAGAAGGGAAATTCGGCTATAGCGTTCAACGGCAGCTATGGCTTAGTGTCGGTCGTAATTGGGATGTCCTCTGGCCCAAGATTAATTGGCGCTCGGGGCGGAATTGGACCCGTTGGCCCGATGAATTCACCTGGGATCTGAGTGCGCCTAGAGGTCATCTACCCCTGTCTAACCAGCTGCGGGGGGTTCAGGTGCTTAATGCTTTGTTGTCCCATCCGGCTTGGACCAGCTAGCCCCGAACTTATAGCTTTCTGAACTTATCGCTTGAGGGGAGAAAGGTTTAAAGTCCCTTGCTCGACCATCCCTAGGGCATTTTGGGGGCCAAAGCGCCAATGCTGCTGATATTGGTTGAGAAAATTTTGGCCAATTAGACCGTCTACCTGCATCCGATCAATTAGAGGACTGGCAATAATTAGGGCGTCAAGCTGGGTCGTTTGATGGGGGCCAATCTGAACCGTATCGAGTTGAATCGGTTGAGCTGCCTCTATCCCCAGTAATCCCTGTAATTGAACCGGTTTAGCGGTGGGAGAGAGAGCTAATTGGGCCGCCACCTGAGGAGACAGAATGGTTTGGGTCGCTCCCGTATCTAAAGCAAAGGTAAAAGGGCCTTGGCCGTTAATTAGTACTTGAACCGTCAGCCAACCTCCTTTACCTGTTAAGGGAATTCCCTCTGTTGGGGAAGTCGGTGGGAGTAATTGAATCTGACGCTGCTGGGGGTCAATCACCATGTCAAATTGACTGAGAAAGTCTAGCCCCAGGATTCCAGATAAATCGTGGAGGATAGACTGTTTCGCCATCCCCAAGGGATGAATTTGCTGGACGGAGGCGTCCTTGATGCTCAAGGTCAAGGCTGGATAGATACCCACCTGAGTTTTTCTTTCGTTTCCAAAGGCTAAGCCTTGGGTCAAGTTGGATGGATAGTCCTGTAGGGGCAACCCCAATTGCTCGCCCAAGGTCGTATTAATGACGGTATGGGTTGCTCCTGTATCCAGTAGAAATTGCCCCGTGTATCCCTTGATTTGAACTGGAAGGCTGAAGCAGTTGCTTCTGGGTAAGGACTCTAAGGCTAAAGTCGTTTGGCCCTGGCGTTGACGTTTGGGAATGGCAATTCCCATAGCCTCAAAGAGTGCCAATAAGCGTTGAGATGCATCTGGACGTCGGTTGCCCTTGGCATCTAGCAATATCAGCTGAGTGATGCAGGTTTGATAACGCTGGGTAGATGTTTTCGCTGTAGGGGAATTCCCTACACAATCTTGGACCTGTTGCTGTAGCTGCTTCCCCAGTTGAGTCGGTCTTGGCTCTTGAGAAACAGCTGAAAACGGAGGACTCCCTAATAGGGTACTCAAGCCAATCAGAGAAAAGAGAACTTGCTGTTTTAAACGGGCCACTTGCACTTACCTCAGTTCATTTTTTTCGGGCCTGAGCCCGATAGACTATGGTCGTCATTGCCCCTTCAGGATGATCAGGAATAGCCTGTAAATGAGCCAGTCCCTCCAGTAGCCGTTGCTCATCCAGATCAAGTTGCACCATCTGAGGAATCATTGGTTCTAAAAAACCTAAGCAATACTCAACATGCTGGCGTAGGGCTTGATCAGGCATGCCTTGGAAAACATGAAATCCGACGGGCTGGTTTTGAACTCCAGCAAATCCAGCTTGAACCAGCAAAGATCCGAGTTGACGCCCAACTAAAGGATTACCTGTTTGAGAAAAAAGCTGACATTGGGCGTGAGCCAGATAGTCATAATCCTCCGATTGAGGATAGACCACATGGCTAGTGTAATCAGTTTCTATCAGGGTGATGGTACCGCCCGTTTCCAACACCCGTTGGGCTTCTAGAAGAATGGGCAAAGGCTCTACCACATGTTCCAATAGCCACATGATGTAGACATGGTTGAAGTGGTCGTTAGGCCAGGGTAAATTCTCCGCTTCACCCACTTGTAAATCGACAGGAACGTTTATAGAGGACAAGTATTGGCGAGCTTGTTGAATTTGATTCGATTCGCGGTCCAGGCCAGCCACTTCTATGCCGGGGAATTGGGTTGCCAATATTCCCAAGGTTGTACCGACGGCACAGCCAATTTCTAATACTCGATCGCCGGGTTGATAGTCTAAGCCTGGACAAATCAAACGGTCTTGCCAGTACTGGGACTGCTGTAACAACCGCTGCTGTTCAGCGGCAGAATAACCATGAATATAATTTGAGGTCACTTCAACAGAAACGCCAGGGGATTGCTCATATTAGCGGCAAATCCTAGTATGCCGCGATCTCGATGCTCATACACCAATTGCCCCTGTTGATCAAACAGGAATGTACCGCCCCGTTGGGTAATGTAGGTGGCATCCGGCACATAGGTTTTCCAATACTTCAATACTTCAGCCATATTGCGGAGGCGAAGGGTTGCCAGCTCAAAGGGACGCTGAAATCCTTTTCCTCCTGCCCGGTTAAATAAGGCACCGTTTACGGGCGGCAGAGGGAATGCTCTGACTTCTTCATCCTCGGCAATGAGTTGGGGGGCATTGCGATCTCCCCGATAGCCTCGAAACACTTCCACCAATGTTCCAGGACTGCCAATCCCGGCACACATCAGCAATAAATTCAGGTACGCATTCTGAAGCGGGGATAAGAACGGCACCTTCCAAGTCAGTCCTGGATACAGGTTGAGCTGTTGGTGGAGTTGGCCCGTGGCATCTATGAATAAATGCTTGGCAGGAAATCCGGTGAAGTCACAAAATTTCTGTCCTGAGTTGAGATCGCCAATACCCACCGCTCGAATTTGCACGCCTTTAGCTTGAATCTGCTTAGCCTGTCGCTGCAGCCACCAGGCATATTCCAAGCTGTCAAAATCCCCTAGCTGCGGCCAGACCAGGACCAGGGTTAAGCTTGCCTTCTCACAGTTGGATAAGAGAGGCACCACCGCACCATCACTGACTCGTTGGGATTGCGTTTGTTTAAAAATGGCGTAGGTATCCATCTAACCTGCTTATTGTCACTCCTTCTTGATCATGAAGTGTCTCTCCTATTTTTTCACACCCAATCTCCAAAGTAATGACTGCGGCAACCATAGGGCTACTAAACGTTGAAACACTGGGATAATTGGGAGTGCAATCAATATTGCACCTATTGAATGGTTTTCCACCTATTACACCTATCAATTATCCCAACCCAATTAAGGGCCATAGAGCCTTCCACTCATCAAACTGAAAGAAATGCTCATCTAAGAGGTGACGTCCCCATAGATCTTCATCTGAATTCTGCGTTATCACAAATAAGGCAGAGCAATGATAGAAGAAATGGCAAATTCGCTGATTGAGGAAGAACG
Source organism: Acaryochloris marina MBIC11017 (assembly GCF_000018105.1). GTDB lineage: Bacteria > Cyanobacteriota > Cyanobacteriia > Thermosynechococcales > Thermosynechococcaceae > Acaryochloris > Acaryochloris marina. The sequence goes on along the minus strand of NC_009925.1, from coordinate 679,704 downwards.
CATCCAGATCCTGAATAAACAGGACGTACAGCCCGGTGGTTATGTTCTGTACTGGATGCAGCAGTCTCAGCGGGCCGAATACAATCATGCCTTGGAATATGCCATTCAGCGGGCCAATGATCTTCAACAGCCTGTGGTGGTTTGCTTTGGCCTGATGGCCGATTATCCCGGTTCCAATCTGCGCCATTACACCTTTATGTTGGAAGGCTTGCAGGATACGGAGCAAGCGCTGATTCAACGGGGCATCAAGTTTGTAATGCGCTACGGCAATCCGGATCAAATTGCCTTGGAGTTAGGGAAAGATGCTTCGTTGGTGGTTTGCGATCGCGGCTATCTTCGTTTCCAACGCCAGTGGCGGGACAATGTCGCTCAGAATGCTCCCTGCCAAGTGGTGCAAGTGGAATCGGAAGTGGTGGTGCCTGTAGAAACCGCCTCCGTCAAAGCCGATTATGCTGCCCGCACCATCCGTCCTCGCATCCATCGTCACTTAGATCGCTTTCTGGTTCCCTTTGCCTCAACCCCAGTTCAACACTCCTCCCTCCATCTAGATCTAAAGTCTTTAGATCTCAGCAATATTGAGGCTGTTCTAGCTAAGCTGCCTTTAGACTGCAGCGTGCCCCCCGTCAGTTCCCTGTTCCAAGGCGGTACGACTCGGGCTAAGGAAATCCTGGAGAAATTTCTGCAAAAATCTTTTGCCATCTACGCCGATCATCGCAATCAGCCCCAAACGGATGATGTCTCTTATATGAGCCAATATCTGCACTTTGGCCAAATCTCTCCCCTGTATTTGGCCCTGCAGATTCAATCCATGGGCAATGTTCCTCGTGACAACGTTGATACCTATATCGAAGAGCTGATTGTGCGGCGGGAGCTGGCCATGAACTTTGCCTACTACACCCCTGACTACGATGCCTATAGTTGTCTCCCCAACTGGGCCAAAACGACCTTAGACAACCATCGTCACGATCCCAGAACGCCCTGTTATTCCCTAGAACAGCTGGATGAATCTCGCACCGAAGACCCCTATTGGAATGCCGCCATGAGGGAAATGAAGCATACGGGCTATATGCATAACTACATGCGCATGTATTGGGGTAAAAAGATTATTGAATGGACTGAGACCCCAGAGTTGGCCTTCCAAACCGCCTTGGACCTCAACAACAAATACTTTATCGATGGCCGCGACGCCAATTCCTACACGGGCGTGGCCTGGGTATTTGGTGTCCATGATCGGGGCTGGCGGGAACGTCCTATATTTGGCACCGTTCGCTATATGGCCGCTAGCGGCCTCAAACGCAAATGCGATATTGATGGCTATATTAAAAAGGTCAATCAGCGGGTTAAAGCCCTCAATCCCTCCCTGAAATAACAGATAAGTTCCTAAGAAGCGGCTTAAAATCAGGACTCTCGATTGACACTAGGGTTGGAGGACCGTCTTCTGCTAACGTATCCAATAGTGTATCGCTAACGCATTATGGCTGAAGTACTGTTATTTAACGCCCTCCGTGACGCCATTGACGAAGAAATGGCTAATGACAACACCGTCATGGTGATGGGAGAAGACGTGGGCCACTATGGTGGCTCCTACAAAGTCACAAAAGGCTTGTATGACAAGTACGGAGAGCTGCGCGTCCTCGACACCCCGATTGCAGAAAATAGCTTTACGGGCATGGCCGTTGGGGCTGCCATGACCGGCCTGAAGCCGATCATTGAAGGCATGAATATGGGCTTTTTGCTCCTAGCCTTTAACCAAATTGCCAATAATGCCGGTATGTTGCGCTACACATCCGGCGGCAACTTCAAAATCCCCATGGTGATTCGCGGACCGGGGGGTGTGGGTCGTCAATTGGGGGCAGAGCACTCCCAGCGCCTAGAGGCCTATTTCCAAGCCGTGCCTGGCCTTAAAATTGTGGCTTGTTCTACCCCCTACAACGCCAAAGGATTGCTTAAAGCCGCCATCCGTGACCCCAACCCAGTTCTCTTCTTTGAGCATGTCCTGCTCTATAACCTGAAGGAAGAATTGCCCGACCAAGAATACGTCCTGCCTTTAGACAAGGCCGAGGTGGTTCGCTCAGGTAAAGATGTCACCATCCTCACCTATTCTCGGATGCGTCACCATGTCGTGCAGGCCGCTAAAACCCTAACGGAGCAAGGTTATGATCCTGAGATTATTGATTTAATCTCCCTCAAGCCCCTCGATTTCGATACGATTGGAGCCTCCATTCGCAAAACCCATCGCGTCATTGTCGTAGAAGAATGTATGCGGACTGGGGGTGTGGGTGCTGAAATTATCGCCTCTATTAATGATCGATTTTTTGATGAGCTGGATGCCCCAGTGGTGCGGCTCTCTTCTCAAGATATTCCGACGCCGTATAACGGCATGTTAGAGAGTCTAACGATTGTGCAGCCGCCTCAAATTGTGGAAGCGGTTCAGCAGATTACGGCTCTTCAGGTCTAAATTCCATTTTTACTTTTTCCTTTGGAGCAGTGTGGTGCTTAAACAACAACGCTTTTTACTAGCTCTCATTGCCCTATTAGTGGTGGGGGCATTAATCGTCGTCACCCCGTTTGGCAAGCAGTATGGTCTGGGCAAGATCAATCTGGGACTAGACCTTAGGGGCGGGTCTCAACTCACCCTTCAGGTTAACCCGACGGAAGAAGTGAAAGACATCACCCCCAACGTGATGGAAGCGGTGCAAACCGTGGTGGCCAATCGCCTAAACCCTGAAGGGGTTTCGGAAATCGTGGTCCAGACTGTGGGTAGCCAGCAAATTCTCGTTCAGCTTCCTGGCGTTAGCGATCCCAAAGACGCTGAACAATTGCTTAGCCAAGTTGCCCAGCTCGATTTTCGGCGTCCCAACAATGCCATCTTGGCGCAAGTCAATGTCCGTAGCAGTGAACTACAGCGATTGTTACAGAAGCTACCCGAAGCAGAAAAGGCTGGTGATGCCGCCGCCCTCGCAAAGCTCCAGGGAGAAGTCCAGCAGAAACAAAAGCAGCTGACTGAGCTACAAGATCAGTTCTTTGTCAAAACGGACTTAACGGGAGAAGACCTCAACGATGCGGGGTATGCCATTTCCCAATCTCAACCGAATAAATGGGATGTCACCCTTCGGTTTGATGTCGATGGCGGCAAAAAATTTGCGGCCCTCACGAAAAGTCTAGCGGGTACGGGTCAGCCCTTAGGAATTTTTCTAGACGGGAAATCCATTAGTCAAGCCACCGTCAGCGACCGATTTAAGGCCAATGGTATTACGGGTGGTGCTGCCATTATCACGGGCAACTTTGAGCTAGAAGATGCCAAGTTATTAGCCAATCAGCTCAAAGGCGGCTCCCTCCCCGTACCCGTTAAAGTCGAAGAGATTCGCACCGTGGGAGCTACCCTGGGTCAGGACAGTATCCGTCAAAGTGTCTATGCCGGGATTGGTGGGCTGATTCTGGTGCTGATCTTTATGGGAGTGTGGTACCGTCTGCCTGGTTTGATCGCAGACGTAGCCCTTTGCGTTTATGGTCTTCTCACGTTTGCCTGTTATGTCTTGTTTGGCGTTACCCTGACTTTGCCGGGAATCGCGGGATTTATCCTCAGTATCGGTATGGCCGTGGATGCCAATATCCTTATTTTTGAGCGCACTCGGGAAGAATTGCGGTCTGGGAAAACCCTCTATCGCTCCATCGAATCCGGATTTTATCGCGCCTTCACTAGTATTCTCGATAGCAACGTCACCACGCTGATTGCCTGTGGCGTGCTGTATTGGTTGGGGTCGGGACTGGTGAGAGGATTTGCCGTCACCTTGGGCATTGGCGTTGCTGTCAGTATGTTTACAGCCATTACCTGCAGCCGCACCCTGATGTTTACCGCCATTAGCCTTCCCAACCTCCGAAAAATTGAACTATTTGATTCTAAAAGGGCAGTCTCATGAAGTTGAATCTGAATCAGCAACGGGGACTCTGGTGGACCATCTCCGCAGCTTTGATCCTAGCGGGGGTTATTTCCATGGCTCTGTCCTGGAATCAATATCAGGCTCCCCTTAAGCCCGGCCTCGACTTTACCGGTGGTACTCGCCTACAGCTAGAGCGAGACTGTAGCAAACCTGACAACTGCAAAACCCCCATCCAGATTGCAGAGGTTCGCCAGATTCTAGATGAACAGAAGCTGGCGGAAAGCAATGTGCAGGTGATTGGCCAAAATGCCCAAGGGGTAGCAATTCGCACCAAAGATTTAAACCAAGAAGAACGGACGAAACTGACAGAAGCCCTCACTGCTAAATTGGGCCAGCTGGATGTCGAGAAATCTCAAATTGATACGGTCGGTCCAACCTTAGGAAAACAATTACTGGCATCGGGCTTATTAGCGCTGATCGTGTCCTTTGCGGCCATCATTGTTTATGTCAGTGTCCGCTTCCAGTTTGACTATGCCCTGTTTGCCATTGTGGCTTTGTTCCACGATGTCCTCGTTACTATGGGTTTTTTCTCTATTTTGGGGTTAACCCGAGGGGTAGAGGTTAACAGCCTGTTTATTGTGGGTCTATTGACTATTATTGGTTTCTCAGTCAACGACACGGTGGTCATTTACGATCGCGTTCGGGAAAACCTCAAATATGGAGCGAAGCGCTCGATTAGTGAAACCGTCGATATTGCCGTTAACCAGACCTTAGGCCGATCCATCAACACCTCCCTAACGACGGGGTTACCGCTGATCGGTATCTATATCTTTGGTGGGGAAACCTTAAAGGATTTTGCTCTAACGCTGATCGTCGGATTTGCGGCAGGGGCCTATTCCAGTATTTTTATTGCCAGTACCTTGTTGGCCTGGTGGCGTCAACGCCAGGAGCGCGGCGGTTACAATACGATGGATTCCAGCCCAGAAGAAATTTAGCCCTATGAGTCAACCCCCTGGACGTTCAGACGGTGCTGTTCCAGAGCGGAACTCAGATCCTCAACTACAAGCTGAAATACAGCGGTTATTCCAACTGACTCTCTATACCCGTTGGCTCGTTGTCGGGGGGTTATGGCTGACAGTGGGTAGCGTCAGTCTATGGAGCTTGAGAGAGTCTATTCAACTGTGGTTTGAATACTTTACCTGGGCTGCGGTCCGCTATGCCTTTGCCTTTAATCGACTGGCGGCAATCGGTGTCGGCATCTGTCTGGGGACGACTTTTGCGGTCCTGCTGTGGCAAAGTCGAGTCATTCTCTGGGGCATTCCTGCACCTGAGTACCAGCGCCTTAGCCAACAGGTGATGCGGATTCGAGTGCAAGGGAGTACCCATCCCCTATGGAATTGGGTTTGCGGCAAAAAGGAGATGGGCCACACTATGGGGCAAGGGCAGAATAATCAACACTAAAATGCCCAGGGAAATTAGCCCCAGCAGGTCCCGCTTATTGTCCAGCTCACTGACATCATTTAAGGCTGGCTGATCCACCGTGGGCATAAATAACAGAATAATGGCCCAGATCAGCAGTGGGGGCTGGATAAAGGCAAGAAATAACACCAACAATCGAGCGATTTGACCGATGATGGCCCCGTTCCGCTGACCAAACATGGCATGGACGATATGGCCACCATCCAGTTGCCCAATGGGCATCAGGTTCAGGGCGGTGGCAATAATACCGATCCAACCTGCGATCGCAACGGGATGCAAATCAATCCCCTTATCCAAAGTCAATGCACTCCCCATGGCCAATTTGCTGAACAAGGACAGTAATATCGAAGAAGTGGGATTCATGGCATCAAAGGGCAAGCCTTCAATCTTGTCGGGGATGGTCACCACCGTCGAGTTCATCAGCCCCCAAAATAAAACGGGAATTGTCACCATCAGTCCCGCTAGAGGTCCCGCAATTCCCACATCAAACAGCGCTTTGCGATTGGGGACGGGAGACCGTTGCTGAATAAAGGCCCCTAAGGTACCGATGGGGAAAAAGCTAATGGGCACAGGGATAAAGTAGGGCAGGGTCGCTTTGATCCGGTATCGCCGGGCGGTAAAGTAATGGCCTAGTTCATGAATCCCTAAGATGGCCATCAAGGCCAACGCATAGGGTAAGCCCTGCAGAATCAGTTGCGGCTGGTCCCGGAGCAGTTGGCGCGTCAGGTCTGGGACACTAAAATTTAATCCGGCTAATGTGGTCGTTAATAGGGTGGAGAAGAATAGACCTAAGGCCAATCCCGGTCGACTGACGGGGCCGCGCCGCTTTTCTTTTTCTTGGGTTTGGGGATTGGGAACCAGGATAAAAAAGGGCTTATTCATGGCCCCATCCTGAAAGACCACCAAAAACCGATCGCCAAACTGGGTTTTGATGTTTTCGCGGATGGTTTGATAGGCTTTTTCCGGTTGCGATCGCAACTGGCCCCGGCAGATGACGACTTGGGGGCGATAGTCCACGTTTTGCAAGTAAAAAATAGACCAGGGAAAGCAATTTTGGAGTTGACTCTCTTCGCCTTTGGTTAACAGATTCGCCGCTGCTATGGGCTTAGGGGGCTTCTCTTCCCTGTTCGGAGAATCCTCAGCGGACTGGCTATTCTCAGGTTCGGTATTTTGGGCTTCTGAGGATTGAGGGGCAGGCTTGCGTTTATTGGGGCGGGCTAAATATAGATAGGAAATCAGGGCAAAAATGGTACTGGGAATCCACAGTCGAGGCGGTGGTTTAACATCCGCACCATAGACGGCAGCCCAACCGCCAGCCACTAAAGCTGGAATCATCAACACTAGCCACAGCAGCCACGTAGGGGTATTTGTGGTCCGAGAAACACTGTGATGAACGATAAAATACAGGACCAGTCCAAAGATAGAGAGGGAAATCCAAATCATGCAAAAAGGTTATTCTCGGGGACAAAGACACCAGGGAAGGGACTTACTGTGAGTAAAGAACCACGACAGGTTTTAGAGTCTGTTTATGGGTTTCCTCCCAATCGTGAGACGCTCGGGGGCACCGCTTATCTTATTGTAGAAAATGACGGCAATATCCTTGTGGACTGTCCACCCTGGACTGATCATACAAAATTATTTCTGAAGGAACAGGGGGGGGTTGATTGGTTCATCTTTACCCATCGCCAAGGCATTAGCCAACAGGTTCGTCACATTCAAGAAATGTTCGCCTGTCAGTTGGTCATCCAAGAACAGGAAGCTTACTTACTCCCGGACTTAAAGGTCACAACTTTTAGGGAACGAGAAGAAATCACACCTCACTGTCTGCTTCTTTGGACACCAGGGTTCTCTCCAGGGTCCTCCTGTCTCCATTATCAGGCTTGGGGCGGAGTTTTGTTCACAGGCCGTCATATATTGCCAAATCAACACGGACAACCTTTGCCCTTAAGAACGGCGAAGACCTTCCACTGGCCTCGACAGATCACTAGCGTCCAAAGCCTCCTTGATCAATTTACCCAAGATACTTTGCAATTTATCTGCCCTGGAGCCAATACTGGCTTCCTGCGGGGACAAGGAAAGATTAAAGAAGCCTATGAGGCGCTGAAAAAATTAGATATGGACGAATTACGGTCTGTTGAACCTGGCCTTTAGCTTGTGCGTGGTACAGAAATGGCTGGGTTGAGCGCACTCCAAGCCAAGATCGCTTTATGCCCTATACGTAAAAGACGATGGCCTGACGTTCAAATAAATATTCGCTGTAGTCAACGAGGTCATCAATACCAACCCAGTTAAGCACGAGTTCAGCCAAAAGCCATAAGGACAAACTTACGAGTAGTTGTCGCCAACGAACGGTCATAACAGGTCCTCCTCTAGGGCTGTCCTTAGCCTAAGGCGAGGGCCAAGGGCTTGTATTCAGGAGGAACACCGAATTCTAAGCCTTTGAGGAATTTGTCATTTCTGTAAGCATTCCTTTATAGCAGCGGGGAGGGTAAGCAGTTGTACGGATAATGCCTGGAATCTGCACTCCTCTGATGAATCTTGTAGGCTAAATCTATGCAGAACTACGGATTTTCTTTTCAGGAAGGAACTTATGGCTGATGAAGATCTAGAGCAAATTCAGGCTTTCTTAGGGTTATCTGATCGGGTTGGAACTGCGGGGCAACCCACGGCGGCTCAATTTAAGGACATTCAAGCTGCGGGTTACCAAAGCATTGTTAATTTGGCCCTGGTCAATTCGACAGATGCCATTCCGAAAGAAGGAGAGATCGTTGCTCAGCTAGGCATGGAATATGTCCATATTCCAGTGGATTGGGAAGAACCGACCCTGGAGGATTTAACCCGTTTTTTTGAAGTGATGGATCAGCGCTCCCATGATCAGGTGTTTGTCCACTGCGCCAAAAATATGCGGGTCTCAGCTTTTATGTATCTGTATCGAGTTCTGCGACTACAAATGGCACCTGAAGAGGCTCAACCGGCGTTATTGCAAATCTGGCAGCCTATTCCCCATTGGCAAGCGTTTATGGATCGTGCGATCGCAGAATGTACTGCTGCTTAAGGTCATGGGAGAGTTGATCCATGGGGGATACTAATATCCCGAGATTAAAGCAGTGGTAGAAGCCTCCCAAGCTAAATGATAAAATAGATAGCCTCTCCGCTCACTTCTTGACTAAATCTATAGTTCGCATGAGGAGTCAGGGTTGGATGCTATCTTATTATTCACGTTCTGCGGATGTAGTTCAGTGGTAGAACGTCAGCTTCCCAAGCTGAATGTCGTCGGTTCGAGTCCGATCATCCGCTTCTCAAGCAATTTTAATCATCATTCTCTACTTTGCAAAGGGGTTGACGATTTTCATCGAGCAGCCTTCAAAATCCTTCGTGTTTCGAGTTGCGATAGTTTACGAAAAATTTAACCATGGTCAAGCGTTAGTTCCACAACTTAAGATCCTGAAATCGACTGAAATCACGGTAATCTAGCGTCCAAACTTCAATATTTAAACACCTTGCAGTGACCACAATAGACGCATCCTGTAGCGTTCCTTGCCATCCTGGCGTAGCCACCACTAACGTTATGGCGTCTTGAATACCAGTGTCTTCCAAAGTCTGAATGTCCAAAGCCTCCCATAATTCAAATAACGCTTTCTGGGCCGTGATCGCACTAGCGTAACGCTGGATCAACTTGTGTACTTCACAGAGGACAGGTAGAGTCGTTATCAAACTATATTGGTGTTCAATCAGAAACTCTAAGCGCTCCACACAGTAGTGGTGCTGAGTATCTTGTCGATGAAAGACAGCAATCAAAGGGCCAGCATCTACAACCAGTCGAGGCATCTAATGATACGCATCCTCATTTGTGGATAGATCTGAGGGGGCATTTTCGTCCAAAATACCCACAAGTGCTCGCAATCGCGACGTTTCCTGGCGGTGCAATGATTGTTGAATGGCCTTTTGTACAAATCCTGACCATGTTTCTTCAGGATGCTCCTTTAGATAAGCTTCCATTTGCTTCGCTAAGTCATCTGGAAAATGAATCGTGCGCTTCATCAAATATCCACTATCACAACCACTCTTATGGTAACACCCAGGTTGTACCAATCTGTGATCTAGGCAATAGTGCCTTTCTGGCTGTTCTCATCCCAGGGAGTCTTACGAAGTGTTGTTCCCTATGCGTCAAAAGGGTTAAGTAATATCAAGGAGCTATTATGAAAATCACCTGTGTTACGAGTTGCGATGGTCTACGACCGACCTTTGGTCATCGCACAGCAATACACCTGTGAAATCGCAACAATCATCATATCGAAAGCATCCGCATGCAAACCCTGCTGCAAACGAGTATTACACAACTTACCGTATGCCACAGCTGCTTGAGGCTCAAAACTCAATAGTCGATCTTGAAAACCTGTATCGATAAATGTTTCAAATCTACGATGTAAATTTGCTCGCCTTCTGCCCTCAGGCAATCGACCTAACCCACAATAAATTTCCGCCAAGGTAATCACCGTTACCGCCAGATCCCTTTGATCTTGATCGCGCATCCAGTTCAGTACCTGTGAAGATGGAGCTGACTTCATCAGTTCTGAAACCACATTTGTATCGAGAATGATCATTCAAGCTCTAGTTCTCGTGGCAGGACAGCAGGATGGGCCTCTAACTCCACACCATTGTCTTGACCAAATAATTACAGTGCCAAATCAGCAATATTAGGCTCGGCTTGAGCTAAAGCCTGTCGCAGAATGATACGAGCCTCTTCCTCCATGGAGCGATTGTTCTGGGCTACCTGTACATGCAATTTTGTTTTGACATCCTCATCTAAATTTCGAATAGTGATGCTAGCCATATAATAGATGACTCCTAAGACTTGATATCAATTTTAGGTAGTCCGCCAGATGTAAGGATAGATATATCCAACATCCAAAATCCAGCATCACAAATGTCGACATTGACCTGCCCTAACTGTCGTTCTCAAAACGTTGTCAAAAACGGTCGAATCCATAATGGCAAGCAAAACCACAAATGTAAAACCTGTGGTCGTCAGTTTGTGGAAGCTCCTCAGCAAAAGCGAATTGATTCATCCACTAAAGGCCTGATCGATAAGCTATTGCTTGAAAAGATACCTCTGGCAGGTATTGCCAGGGTCTGTGATGTTTCTGAAAGCTGGTTACAAGAGTACGTGAACTGTAAGTATGAAGCAGTGCCTCGTACTGTGAACATATCATCAAAAAAAAGGCCGATTAACTCTTCAATGTGATGAAATGTGGTCATTTGTGAACGATAAGAGCAATAAACAGTGGATATGGCTTGCTCTTGATGTCATCACGCGTGAGATAGTCGGTGTTTATGTGGGGGCACGCTCCAAGCAAGGTGCTCGTCAGCTATGGAATTCCTTGCCAGGAATCTATCGTCAATGTGCGGTTGCCTACACGGATTTTTGGGATGCCTACGGCTGTGTTTTCCCCAAACAACGACATCAAGCTGTGGGCAAGGAAACAGGCCAAACCTGCTACATTGAACGATTTAATTGCACCATGCGCCAGCGAGTGTCTCGGTTAGTTCGAAAGACACTGTCGTTTTCGAAAAAGCTAGAGAATCATATTGGAGCAATCTGGATGTTTGTCCATCACTACAATGCATCCTTACAGGACTAGGACTACCCAATTTTAATCAATAGACCTCTTGCATAATTCAACTAACGATATGGTAGGGGACTTAAAATTCGAGTCAGATCGCGACATTTTTTGCGTAAGTAGCACATCATGAAACGAATATTGCAAGAGGTCTAATGATTTCAATGCAATTAAAAAATGGAATCTTAAAATCAGAGTTCATTGCAAACCGGGCTCAAGGCTTGGGGACATCAGTATTGTTTGAACGATGCTTCGCCCGTTTGGGGATTTCTAAGTTCTACTCACCAGATTTGATGAATCTTGGGGAGACTCTTATGCTGAATTACTGAGATGATTGAAGTCTCAGAATTCAGTGTCGGGACATTGAATCAGCTCCATCAGGAAGAATTCAGAAATATATATGATTACTGGCGAGATTAAATCCAAAGTTGACAAAATCTGGGACACGATGTGGTCGGGAGGGATTTCTAACCCGCTGTCGGTGATTGAGCAGTTGACTTATTTGCTGTTTATCAAGCAGTTGGATGAGCAGCATACCCGCAAGGAGAGTAAAGCAAATCGGTCAGGGAAGCCGATTGAGGAGCCGATTTTTGCCCCTGAGCAGGATCATCTACGCTGGTCACGGTTTAAGGAAACGGCCCCGGAGCAGATGTTTGAGACCTTGCGAGATGAGGTGTTTCCGTTTATTAAAACCCTAGGCCAGACTGACAGCGGCGAGAATGGTGAGGAGGATTCTACCTACAGCCACCATATCCCTCTTTTATCACTTTAGACAGAGAGAAAATCAGGATGCTTGAGCAATTTCCTCACCAGTGGACAGCAAAATGCCTCCATCTTTGATGTGAGTTGCTCAAACCCCTTTTTCAAAGCACGGCTGGGAAAGACTTCTAACCAGCGCTTTAGAAGATTCCAACTGATTAACGGTTGAATGATCAAGCGCACATTATTGAGCAGATTCTTCCACCCGTTTTGGTTATCCCACCAAGGATGCTGCGCAAAGTGTTGATGTGCCACTGGACAAGAGTCATTGAAGACATCAGCGAACAAACTCACCATCAAGAAAGCGCTCATCACTATCTCCCACCACTTTTCAATTTGTTCGTAGTGCGTCATGCGAAAATCAGCCCAACCCAAGGTATCTTTAGACTGTTTGAGACCATACTCAATCCAAGTTCTGAAGCCATAGCAATCCCCAATTTCATCCAGCTTGATCTCGGGTGCCGCTGCCATGACATAAGAGGTTGAGTTCTCTGGTAGCGTTTGGGGGTCCGTGGTTAATAGCCAATAGCGCTTCTGGTGGTGTCGCTGGCCATAAATGATCTCTTGCCTGTAACGAGTTTCAGTGGTGCCATTGCTGAAGGTTCGTTCAAATGACTGCCACGGTTCGGCAAAGACTGCTTGTTCTGCGGGTAACCACACCGCATGATTGCTACGAATCGCTAGGATATAGGGCAGCTTTAACTCCTCTAAGACATTCACAAAGTTTGTTTGAGCTTCCCCATACAAGCTGTCAGCCAGGACGAGCTCAAAGCAAAAGCCCATCCCTTGCAACTGTCGGATCATTCCAGCAGCAATTTGGGGTTTGCTGAGATACTCATCCTCCTCTTTAAGACGTTCTCGGGGTTTGTACACTTCAAAGGACAAAGGCAAAATCATCCCTTGAAACAGCCCGTAGGCAGTGACTGCGACGATGCCATTCTCTTTCTTGCCCACATTGCCGATATACTGCCGTTTCACATAGTCGGTACTCTTGCCTTTTTTGCAATCGCCCGTCTCATCGATCAATAGAATTAACCTGCGCCCATCCAGTATTTTCAAGATGATGTCCAATCTCTTGTCAGACAAATGTGACGCTACCCAAGGTGATTCACTCAGAAAATGATGCAGGCTTTGATGGTTCTCCAAGCCCACTGCTCTTGCAATGGCGGGCAATGATTTACGTTTGATATCACTAATCATCCCCAGATGGAGATGCTTGAAGGCTTCATAACTGCGGACTTGGGGAAATAACTCTGCAAATAGTTGGCAGTACTCATCAACAAAGCCAATGGTTGGTTCTGGACTTCTTGAAGCTGACATCACTCATTAGAAAAATAGAAACTGAGAATAGTCTATTTTTTATCTGTCTAAAGTGATAAAAGAGGGATATGAAGGATGCGCTGTTTATGATGCCGACGGCGCGGGTGTTGGCGAATGTGGTGGATCAGCTGGACGCTATTGAAATGGCGGATCGCGATACGAAGGGCGATCTATATGAGTATATGCTGGGCAAGATTGCTAGTGCGGGGCAGAATGGGCAGTTTCGGACACCGCGCCACATTATTAAGCTAATGGTGGAGTTGACGGCTCCAACGCCGAAGGATGTGATTTGTGATCCGGCCTGTGGGACGGCGGGCTTTTTGATTGCGGCATCGGAATATTTGATGGATCACCACAGTGATGTGATTTATAAGGATGCGGAGTCTCGGCGACGGTTTAATGAGGAGACGTTTTCCGGGTACGACTTTGATTCGACGATGCTGCGGATTGGCAGTATGAATATGCTGCTGCACGGGGTAGAGAAGCCAGATATTCGCTATAAGGATTCGTTGGCTGAGGCGGATGCAGCGGCGGGTGATGATGAGGAAGCCTATTCGTTGATTCTGGCGAATCCTCCGTTTGCGGGGAGTTTGGACTATGAGACGACGGCGAAGGATCTGTTGAAGGTGGTGAAGACCAAGAAAACAGAGCTGTTGTTTTTGACGTTGTTTTTGCGGGTGTTGCAGACGGGGGGACGAGCGGCGGTGATTGTGCCGGATGGGGTGTTGTTTGGTTCGTCAAAAGCCCACAAAGCGCTGCGGAAGATGTTGGTGGAAGATCAGAAGCTGGATGGGATTATTTCGATGCCGTCGGGGGTGTTTAAGCCCTATGCGGGGGTGTCGACGGCGATTGTGTTGTTTACGAAGACCAATTCTGGTGGGACGGATCAGGTGTGGTTTTATGACATGCAGACAGATGGGTTTAGCTTGGATGATAAGCGGACGGAGCAGCCGGATAAGAGTGATTTGCCGGATATTTTGACGCGGTGGCAGGCTCGGGAGGCGGAGGCTGAGCGGAAGCGGACGGAGCAGAGCTTTTTGGTGCCGAGGGAAGAGATTGTGGAGAATGATTATGATTTGTCGATTAATCGGTATAAGGAGGTGGTTTATGAGGCGGTGGAGTATGACCCGCCAGGGGTGATTTTGAAGCGATTGGCGAAGTTGGAGAAGGAGATTGCTGAGGGGCAGCAGGCATTGGAGAAGTTGTTGGGATGAAGCTTAAGGAGGTTTGTAGGTTTTTAAATGGTGGAACACCAAGTAAGAAGAAGCCGGAATACTTTGAAGGGGAAATTCCTTGGATCACAGGTGCAGACATCAATGGGCCTATCGTTAACTCAGCTAGAAGCTATATCACTGAAGAAGCAATTCTAAACTCAGCAACGAAGCGTGTTCCACCAAATACAGTACTCTTAGTCACTCGAACTAGCGTAGGAAAAGTTGCTGTTTCAGGGATGGAGCTTTGTTATAGCCAAGACATCACATCACTGTGGCCAGATTTAGAAAAGTTAGATATTTACTATCTGACTCATTTTCTTCGATCAAGAGAAACTTATTTAAAAGGTCAATCTCGAGGCGCGACAATCAAAGGCGTAACGAAGGGAGTCTTGGAGAACCTTTCTCTTCATCTTCCACCGATCGCAGAACAAAAACGGATTGCGGGGATTCTGGATGCGGCGGATGCTTTGCGGGTTAAGAGACGAGATGCGATCTCAACTCTCGACGCCCTCCTCCAATCCACCTTCCTCACCCTCTTCGGCGACCCCATCACCAATCCAATGGGCTGGGATGCCAGCGACTTAGAGGCAGTTTCCGAGAAAATTACAGATGGCACACATAAAACGCCTAAATATACTGAATCAGGTATCGAATTTCTCTCAGCCAAAGATATTAAAAATGGTTCAATTAAATGGAATACAGGAAAATTCATTAGTGAGGATGAGCATAAAAGCTTAATCACTAGATGTCATCCCGAGATAGGCGATGTTTTGCTAGCAAAGAGTGGTTCTCTAGGATCTGTGGCAATTATTGACCGAGACCATGAGTTTAGTTTGTTCGAAAGCTTATGTCTTATCAAGCATAATCGTCAGAAGATCGAGGCACAATTTCTTACAGCTATGCTTGAGAGTCCTAGAATGCAAATGCATTTATTGAGCAGGAACAAAGGTATTTCTATTAAGCATCTTCACCTGACTGATATACGAAAGCTCAAGATATTGCTTCCTCCTCTCGATAAGCAGCGTAAGTTTGCCACTATCGTTGCATCAATCGAAAAGCAAAAAGCGCAACAATGTGCCCACCTCGCCGAACTTGACACCCTCTTTGCCTCTCTCCAATCCCGCGCCTTCAACGGAGAACTATAAATCCCTCATTGAGCAGAAGCTATAGTCATATACGAAGGCTTAGCAAAGAAATGACAGATGTACTCAATCAACCTGCAAAAAGCCGAACATCAACTAGCCAAGCTAATAGACGATGCCGCACGGGGCAAAAATGTCATCATCACCCGCGATGATGGCACATCCTTTCAGCTCATTCCATTCAAACCAAAGACTGCCATTCCCACATTTGGCAGCGCCAAGGGCCTGATCAAAATTGCAGACAATTTCGGTGACCCCATAGAAGGCTTCGAGGAATATACACCGTGAAGCTCTTGTAAGGTACTCATACTTTTCCCTAGCTTCATCACCATTCGCTAATCCAACACCTTAAAAACTTGAGTTTGGACTAAGTTTAAATCTCCAGACAGAGTAAAATATCCCATGGCCCTTGAAAGCCTGAGCATAAGTTTTTCTGGTATTAACTCAGCAGTTAAGCAGCGGTTTTTGAGACAATCTTTGCTTTCCTGCGTTTGGAGACTCGTTTTTTGACCGTTGGATATCGAGTTCTTGGTGGTTGAGATTGGCCTTGCTTGCGTCCGGGTGATTTACCGCGAGTTTTTGGTGCTTGAGTAGGTGTTCCAATCGCCGCAATAATACTTGGGAATGCTTGAGCGACGCGTCCTGGTGATAGAACTTGTTGAGGAGACTGCCAGGGTAAAGGCGTATCCATACAGTCTGACCGAGCAAACCACAATTGCCAAGATATCATCCCAATCAAAGTACTCCATCGCTCTGTCGCTTCATTGGACGTGAGTTGAGGGGTCGTCCAATAGAGCCGTTGTTTGGCAAATCGATACCAATGCTCAATGCTAAAGCGCTGCAGATATCTTCGCCATAATCGCTCCAGACTTGGCATGCATTCTCCAGTCCAGGCCAGCCAAAGCGGCTTAAACTTTCGTCGTTTACCTTTCGGTTGGATGATCTCAACGCGCAAAATTTCCATTTCTCGTTTGGCCGAATTACGGAAATGGAATTGGCTCCAGCGAGTTACTCTGACCTGTCCAAGTTGGGTGTCTTCTATCTCCAATATTTCGCTGGCTTCTGGATATGTATTAGGGGCATTCAATTTGAACTTATGTCCATGCTTACGAGGAGCCCCTCGTCCTGAATAGGCGAGGGGAATACCATAGACACAGCGATTGGATGCTAAGCGCAATAACAGGTCGACTTCAATCCCTGCAGTGTGATTGAGAAAGATGCCATTACCGTAGTGACGGTCAAACGCGGCTAGAGGACGCACCGGCAAATGACGACAGACTTGCTTTAATTGAAACGTGGCTTTGGTCAAAGCGGTCTCAAAGCTCGTGATTCGTTCATGGCGTAGGGGCAGTGCCCAATGCTGACTTTCGTCTGGGACCCAAGAAAGGGTGCTATAACTTTGGCCTACCCCGACAGTATGTCCCCCTTGATGATGAAAACCTCTGTCTTTGAGGGTCTTGGCCTCGGGACGCAGCCAAGGACTACTATCTCCCACGAAGAGCGGCTGGTCTTGAGTGGAAACTTGTCGAACTAAATATCGGTGAAGTTTGGCACGATGGATACGACCATCATGCAGGGCTGAATAGGTACTCGACCATTGACGACGGAAGATAGGATGTTGAGACAAACACACAAATGAACGCAGGCTCGGACTCATCAATACCGCATCCATTAGCTCAAATAACGCGTCTTTACTGGCGCCAAAGCAGCTATACAGAGTTTGGCGGAATTGACGCAGATGGTCGAAAATCATAAGGGCAATGAGTGTGATGATTCATTGACCTTAAAGCAGTCGGTGTACTTCATTGACTGCTTTTCTCGTTTGCTTTAGTCCAAACTCAAGTTTCCCTAGCTTCATCACCATTCGCTAATCCAACACCTTAAAAAGCCGTAACCCATTAAGTTTGGCTACCGCTTTTATCCTTGATATCTAGTTTAAATAGCTATCCCGAACCGGAACGTTGCGACAAATTGACGACGCTCCTTCCACCTTCAGCTTGTTGCCTTTGCAAATCAGCAAAAATAGCATTTAAATCATTGTTCCAAGCACAGGCATACTGTTCACGAATCTTGTGAACCTCTTCCACAATCTCATCTTGATACATCATTAACCTCCCAGGAGTTCATAGGGTGTACAAAGAATCGGCAATGCATATCCTAAAGCCAGACTAACCTCCGCTAGTTTCCGCTGAATCTGAGCATTAGCAATGTGTTTACAGTTCCAGGTCAGCACGTAATCCATACCATGAACCGTTGCCACCGCAATATGAATAGCATCAACATTTGCTTTAGCAGGCAAGTTGCTACGCTCCAAAAATGCCGTCGCCAACTCAAGGACAGCTTGGTCCAAGTCCAGCAGAGAAATATCACTCAAAATGTCTAATCGTTGAGCTGCAATTTCAGCATCTCCCTGGGTGGTCTCTTGCACAACGGCTTGGGAAGAATAAAGTTGAAAGTCAGGACGACGGGCATCCCACCACTCTCGCGTGATTTCAATATTAGCCATCACAATAATATCCCTGCTCCGCCGAGCCGTGAGATAGCCTAATATACTGGTCTCAATATAGACAGTTTCACGCATACACAACAGATTTGCTGATATCTCTACCATAATCTTTTCAATCAAAAAATCGCCTATTTTTTACTCCGCAAACCCAAAATTATTGTTTGTCTGACTGCATGACTAACTTCGCCTTCCTCCCCAGCCAATTCCGCACCATCGCCGAATCCGCCACCCGAGCCGAAGGCTACATCAACAGCGACCCGCGCACCGCCTGCTTCCATTCCCGCTTCGCCCTCGAAGCCCTCGTTCACTGGCTCTATCGCCATGAGCGATCGCTGCACATGCCCTACGACAACAAACTCAGCGCCCTCCTTCACGAGCCATCCTTTCAAAACCTCGTCCCCCAGGTCCTTTTTCATAAAGCTAAGCTGATCAAAAATATCGGCAACGACGCCGTCCATAACCCCCGCCCCATTCACCAAAAAGACGCCCTCCAAGCCGTCAAAGAACTCCACCACATTTGTTACTGGCTCACCCGCACCTACACCCCCGACGCACCCCGCAATGGTGCAGCTTGGAATGACGACCGCGTCCCCACCCCGATAGACAGCACCCAGGTTGTCCCCCGCCAGGAATTAGCAACGCTAGAAGAGAAACTGGCCAAACAGCATGAAGCCACCCTCAAACAGCAGCAAGAACGCGACAAACTCGACACCGAACTCCAAGCCCTACAGCAGCAGCTCGCCGAAATCCGCGCCGCCAACGAACAGCAACCCGACCCCCACGACTACACTGAAGCCGAAACCCGCCACTACCTCATCGACCTCGACCTGAAACGCGCCGGATGGCCCCTCGACCAAAAACGCGATCGAGAATACCAAGTCACCGGCATGCCCACCTCTAAAGGGACTCACACCGGCACTGGCTATGCCGACTACGTTCTCTGGGGCGACGATGGCAACCCCCTCGCCGTCGTCGAAGCCAAAAAATCCACCGTCAACCCCGCTATTGGCCAGCAGCAGGCCAAACTCTACGCCGACTGCCTAGAAGCCATGCATAACCAGCGGCCTCTGATCTTTTACACCAATGGCTATACCACCTGGCTGTGGGACGACACCGTCTACCCTGCTCACCAAGTCGTCGGATTTTACAAAAAAGACGAACTGACCCGCCTTATCCGCCGCCGTACCCAGCGTCAGAGTTTAGACACGGCCCAGATCAAAGATGAAATTGTCGACCGCTACTACCAAAAGCGGGCCATTGGCAGTATTTTCGAGCAGTTTACCCAGGCTCGCCGCAAAGCGCTGTTAGTGATGGCCACCGGCACCGGCAAAACCCGCACCGCCATCGCCCTAGTCGATGTTCTTCAACGGGCAGGCTGGGTCAAACGCGCCCTTTTTCTCGCCGACCGCGTGTCCCTCGTTAAACAAGCCGCCAGTTCTTTCAAAAAAAATCTGCCCGACTCCAGCCCCGTCAACCTCGTCACCGAAAAAGATACCGATGGCCGGGTCTACGTCTGCACCTATCCCACCATGATGGGTCTGATAGACCAAACAGAGGATCATAAAGCCCGATTTGGCGTCGGCCACTTTGATCTCGTCATCATCGACGAAGCCCACCGCTCCGTCTACCAAAAATACCGAGCTATCTTCCAACACTTTGACTCGCTGCTCGTGGGCCTCACTGCCACCCCTCGCGAAGAAATCGACAAAAACACCTACGACCTCTTCGACCTAGAACCCGGTGTCCCCACCGATGCCTATGAACTCGAAACTGCCGTCGCTGATGGCTTCCTGGTGCCCCCCCGCGTGGAACAGGTAGATCTGCGCTTTCCCCGCGAAGGCATTGACTACGACACCCTCAGCGACGACGAAAAAGCCCAGTGGGAAAGCCTCGACTGGGGTGATGATGCCGACTCATCAGGCACCCTACCTGACCGGGTCAATGCCGCCGCCGTCAACAGTTGGCTCTTTAACAAAGACACTGTTGATAAAGTGCTCAAATACCTAATGGAGCACGGTCACAAAGTCGAAGGAGGCGACAGACTCGCCAAAACCATCATCTTTGCCCGTAATCACGACCACGCAAAGTTTATCGAGGAACGGTTTAATCACCACTATCCTCACCATGCCGGACATTTTGCCCGCATCATCGACAACTATGCAAAATATCCCCAAAGCCTGATCGACGATTTCTCCATCAAAGACAAAGCCCCCCACATCGCTATCTCCGTAGATATGCTCGACACCGGCATTGACGTGCCCGAGGTCGCTAACCTGGTGTTCTTCAAGCCCGTCTATTCCAAAATCAAATTCTGGCAAATGATCGGTCGCGGCACCCGCCTTTGCGAGCATCTCTTTGGTCCTGATCAAGACAAACAAGACTTTCGCATCTTCGACTTTTGCTTTAACTTCGACTTCTTCCGCGAACAGCCAGAGGGTATCACCAGCAGCGGCAGCGCTCCCCTCAGTACCCGACTCTTCCGCGCTCGTGTGCAGTTGCTGGGCTACGTTAATGCGAATCCTGAACTAGATCCAGATATCGCCCTCAAAGGCTCCCTTACAGATCAGCTATATGGCGAAGTGGCCGCCATGAACCCCGAGAATTTCATGGTGCGCATGCACCTAGAAGCCGTAGAAAAGTTCCAACAGCGCCAGACCTGGGACCAAATAAACGACAGCGATCGGGAGGTGCTCACCCAAGAAATCGCTGGTCTGCCCAATGACCTAGAAATCGACGATATCGAATCGCGGCTATTTGACCTCAAACTATTGCGCATGCAGCTTGCCCAGACCGAGGGAGACGCCGCCACCTTCGAACGCCATCGTCAGCGCGTGGTAGAGATGGCCCTGCTCATCGAAGAGAAAACCACAATCCCCGCTGTCGCTGCCCAGCTCGAATACCTTAACCGTATACAAGAAGCTAGTTTCTGGGAAGCCATCGACCTGAACGACCTCGAAGAGTTGCGCCTGCGCCTGCGAGGGTTAACCCCATTTCTCGACAAGAAAAAACGCAAGATTGTTTACACCGACTTCCAAGACGAAATCATCAGGGTGCGAGAACAAGACGTGGTCTACATGCCCAAAATGACCGGCGTGCAGTACGAGAAAAAAGTCAAAGCCTATCTGCGCAACCATCAAGATTACCTTGTCATTCAGCGGTTACGGACCAACAAACCCCTGACTGATACCGATCTGCAAGGACTAGAGGCCGCTTTAGCCGAGATCGGCGCAGACGAAGGCGAAACGCTCCTCTCCAATTTATTAACGCGCAGTAATGCTCCATCCCTCGCTCATTTCATCCGCAGCCTCGTGGGAATGGATCGCAAGACTGCTCAAGCTGCCTTTTCTCATTTTTTAAATGACCGCAGCCTTACACCCCCACAGATCCGCTTTATTGAAATGGTGATCGATCAGCTCACTGCACAAGGCATCGTAGAAGCTTCTGCCCTTTACGAACCACCCTTCAGCAACCTTCATGCAGGCGGTCCCGATGAGTTATTTCAAGGGCAGGAAACCATCATAGACGGCATCTTCGAGACTTTAGCATCAATCCACAGTGGGTTAGTCTCTACGGCCAGTTGATCTTAATGCAGTCAGGCTGCTCAACATCAATAGCTGCATTAAAATGACAAGGATGTCTGCCCAAAATGTATGGGGTCTTATCGCCAAACCCGCTGTTTCTTCCACATTTGGGCAAAAGAACAGCGTTTGCAGGGTCTTGTCCGCTTTTGGTGAACCCAAAGAGGCAAATGACAAAGAGTCTGACCTGTAGTCAGTCCAGCAAGTTTGCTTTCATACAATAGAGACTGAACTGATGGAACGAAGCATCTAGTGTTGCAGAACCTCTCAATTCCTCAATCCCTCTTGGCCTTAATCGTACTTCAACCCATTGACCTAGCTTGGGCATTAGGCTTAATGGCGATCGCCATTGGTCTCTCGGTTTGGCAGCAACTTGACCTGACCTGGAGCTTATTTTTAGCCATGGGTCGAACAATTTTACAGCTCATGATTATGGGCTATGTCTTGTGGTTTATTTTTGACTGGAAACATCCAGGAGCTGTTTTAGCCCTGGTAGCAGGCATGTTGACCGTAGCCAGCATTGAATCTCGCAACCGCATTGGCAAAGATATTCCCCACCTTATCCCCTGGCTATGGGGCTCAATTTTTATCAGTACGGTTTTGACTCTGAGCTACACGACCCTTTTTATCCTGCAACCAGAGAATTGGTTTGATCCGCAATATCTCATTCCCTTAGCGGGGATAGTGATGGGAAACGCGATGAATGGTGCTGCGATCGCAGGGGAACGTCTCGTCAAAAGCTTAAAAGCGAATCGTAATGAAATCGAGACCCACCTTTGCCTAGGGGCCTCTCCCCAGCAAGCGATTGCCCAATATCGTCGCGATGCCATTCGGGCCGGACTCATCCCCACCATCAATGCCATGATGGTGGTGGGTCTGGTTAAGCTACCCGGCATTATTACGGGACAGCTGCTTAGCGGTGTTAACCCTCAAGAAGCAGCCTCATACCAAATATTAATTATGTTTATGTTGGCTTTCGCCACCTTAGTGACCACCTTACTGGTGGCGAAGGGAGTGTATCGTCAGTTTTTTAATGCATCTGCTCAGTTGACCTTGCCCTAGAGAGGGAGGGATGGTCTAGAGCCCGTTACTCGGCTTTGACTTCCAAACCAATATCAAACATGACTTCTCTAACACCGGGAATATCTTTGATTTGAGTGACAATATCACGAGCAATATCAATATCTTGGACATTGCCAAAAATTTGGACTGAACCACTCGCTACTGCGGCAAAGACCTCTGGGTTGATGTCTGATTTGATTAAAGATTTAATTTCTGGATCAGTGAGCCGTTCCGCTTCTGGTTGGAACTGGACATATTCCAAGCCACGGTAGCGCAATTTGGTGGGGTCAATTTTCAGATCTTCATCAATGACTCGTTGCCGCTGATCTAAGGCGCTATCGGACGCTCCCATTGCAGCCAATTGAGGCAGGTTAAGGGTTAGAGCGGCCACACTATTACCAAACAAGAGTATACCCACTAGGCAGGCAGCCAAGGCTGAACTCAGAAATCGTTGAGACTTCAAAAAAGGAAGTTTCATCAGCAGGACAGTGATTGTACTGACAAGAAAGAAAACAAGGAACATGGCAGATCAATTCAATACAACACCAGCCAACAGGCTGCATTTTACCGTAACACTTTTCATTCCTTTACATTCACTCTGGTGTGCAGAAAAAGGACTGCGCTATAGGCGTTTCAGCATATGGCGGCAATCTTTTCGGTCCAAACCTTCTCCTCTCCAGTACGATAGCGCTATTCATCAACTCTCAAATTTTGTAAGTTTTTCGAAGTCAAGTCGAGACCAACGTCCTCTGGGTTGGTTGGTCTATCGTCTGCTCACACAGGACTTCAATCTGTTGCCAATTTCTCTCAGAATTGCGCTTTCCCGTCTTTTTGAGGCGATCTTTGGTTTATATCAGCGCCAAAAACTCTTGTGTTGTCCCTAGCCATGAGTGCCATATCCCTTTAATCACCATTTTTATCGTCACCCCATTGGGCTAACCTAACCGGAGATCATGGCTCCATCAGAATTGGAATGGTAACCCGCCATCAACTGCTGAAATGCGGGTTCTGAGCGCAATGGATCGAGGTCTACATCGGAGGCTGCCAGGTCACTGACTTTTGGATCGAGATTAAGAGCCTGACTCAGCATCTCTAAGGCCTTCTCACGTTGCCCTTGCAAACTATAGGTACAGGCCTTGTTATAGACAGCTGTGGCATTCTCAGGCTCTAAGGAAAGGGCTTGATCATAGGATGCAATCGCCCCTTCAAAATCTTGGAGTTGTAGCAAGGCTGAACCTTTAGCAATCCAGGTCTGGGTCGCATCTGCCCGCAGATTTAAGGCATGATCGTAGCAGCGAATGGCTCGCTCAAACTGCTGCTGGGGCATCAGTGCGAGTCCTTTTAAGTACCATGCGGTCCAAGAGGATGGATCAATGTAGGCGGCTCGATCAAAGCTATCAATCGCTGCTTTATATTGGCCCAGGTGATAGTGGGCTAAACCGTGATCGCACCAAATATTCGCATTTTCAGGATCGAGAGCGAGGGCCTGCTCATAGTCGGTAATTTCATCTTCATAGCGCTGTAGTCCCCGCTGAGCCCGGCCTCGATGCACCCAAGCTAGGGATTGATCAGACTGCAAATGCAGGGTTTCGTCAAAGGCTGCGATCGCATGTTCGTATTGCTGCATAAATAACAGAGCAATCCCCCGGGAATGCCAGGTATCCGCATCTGGCTTAAGTTGAATGGCCTGATGGAAGGCGGCCTCAGCAGCTTCATACTGGTGATCAGCGAGGAGTAGTTGCCCTTTTTGATACCAATATTGAGGCTGGTTGGGATTGGCTTGAACGGCTGATTCTGCATTTGCGATCGCACGCTGCAAATCCACTCGTTGATTAGACCGCACCTGGGCTCGAGGGTTCAGTCGTTGACCAATAGCAATCGTCACTACCAGAATCACCAGCGGTAGCCAGGACCACTGGCGAAATACCAAGTACCCCATTCTGGAGAACAATACGGGGATGCCGAGCTGCTGACTCAAGCCATAGACCAATCCCCAAAAAGCAGCATTGGCAGCAGGGACAAACCACAGCAAGCCAAATAAAACTAAAAACCCGTAACGGCTATACTTCCTCACTTGTTGTTGCAGCGGTGGAGGAAGCCAGGGCTCAATAATCCCAAAGCCGTCCAGAGAAGGTACAGGTAGCAAATTTAAAACAGCGCCCGCAACTTCTAACATCCCTAAAAATGCCAGGGCTAACCAGAGTTGATCTTGGGTGGTCAGAGTCTCTAATTCAAACGTTCCTAAACTCAGGGAAGTTTCCACCGCCTCAAGGGGATTCCCTAGCCTAAAAGGCACCGACAATACCAGCGCCACCATAAACGTTGCCGCAGGGCCTGCTGCGGACATGGCACTATCCCACCAACGATTCCGAATCAGGCTGCGATTGATATAGACTGCTCCTCCAGGCAATGGGATGCCGCCAATCAGTAGAAAGACAATCGGCAGTACCAAACTCAAAGAAACATCCGTATATTTGAGCGGGTTCAGGGTGAGATAACCCTTATCTTTGACCGTTTTATCTCCTCCCCAGTAAGCAATAATGGCATGTCCAAATTCGTGCAGACAAACAGAGACAATCCATCCCAAGAAAACGATGAGGGTAACAATCACAACGGCGGTTTCATTCCTGTCGGTCAGCTAGCAAATATTGTAAAAGTGCCATAGGTCAATGCACTGGTTATCAATAATAGAGTCGGAACGGCCAATGTAGCATTTTGCTCTGACAAGTTATTCACTTGAGAGCAGCCCACATACAGCATCAACACCGAATCACACCCCAGATAGAAGGATAAAATCCAAACGCCAGCCGCCCCAAATTGAACCACCAGCCCACTTAAAAACATCAGCAAACTCAGGGGCAAGAGCGTTGCCCCACTGATAAAAATATCGCTGGCCCAACTCCCCCGAGCACGAATCAGACTCCGAACAAGTTGATTCAAAAAAACTAAGCTAAAAAATGGCATCGCGCCGAGTATAAACCGTTCGCCCAAAGTGACTGAACTAAAGACAATCGGAAACAGGTTAGCGGCTAACACAAACCCCAGTATGGACAGCCCCGCATAGCTTAACCCCACTTCAGTAGCCCGTCGAGCAGACAAGCGGGCAAAGGTGGGCAACAATCCACCACTTGGGTTCATAAAGAACTCAGGAATCGTCGTAAAAATATCTTGTAAGAGACCTTGCTCTCTTAATTGCTGTCTTTGGACTTTAACCTCAGATTTCGAGCGACGACTCCGGCCCATCTCTTGCAAAATCACCTGCACTCGGTTGACTTCATCTGGCTCACCTTGGGCTTCAAAAAGCTGTGCGGCCTTGGTTAAGTCTTCACGGGCCAATGTCTCTTCCTGCATTTCCAGACGAGCCCGTCCACGGTGCAACCAGGCTTGGGCATAATCTTCATCTAGAGAAATAGCTTGGCTATAGGATGCGATCGCAGCGGGTGCAGAGCCTAACTGCAATCGGGCTCGCCCCTGGTAATAGTAAGCCTGGGCAACCGTATCATCTAACCCTAAAATCTCCGCACATTCTGCCAGTACCCCTTCGTCATCCCCCTGAACAAACCGCACCTGACACCGTTTAAGGTAGGCATCCAAGAATTCTGGATCGGATTCAATGGCTCGGGTGTAGTCCTGAATAGCCCCTATATAGTCTCTTTCAGCAGCCTTTTGAGTCCCTCGGGCATACAATGCTTGAGCGTTGGTTAAACCATTACTGCCATCCCCATGAATAAATCCATCCACTGGGCTAGGAGGATAGAGGGCTTCAGAAATAATGTCATAGGCTTCGCTCAAACGTTGAAACTCAGCCTCAGCAGCAGGGTTGTCTGGGTGTAAATCAGGGTGGCAGGTTCTAGCCTGACGGCGAAAGGCAGCCTTAAGCTCTGCAGGCGTTACATCCGCTGAAACTCGAAGCAATTGAAAGTAAGGTTGCAAATCCGCCATTAATATTTAAATTCAGAAGTGATGCTGCTCGATGAGCAAATTCTAGTTTAGCTAGTTCAATTCGTTCTTTGTAAGCCATCTCTTGGCAACGCCACTAGCGTTTTTCACAAGACCGGATATCAGACGCCCCTACACAACCCTATCAATACAGGGAACAGAATGCCCACCTACGCTGGAGGAGACTTAGGCTGCAACTGTTGCTCCCACAGCCACAACAAACCATTACTGATGACGGCTAACAGGCCCACCACAATTGTCCCAGCCCAGATTTTGTCATATCGTCCCGCTTGAGCAATGCCCTCAAACAGCAATACGCCCAATCCTCCTGCCCCAAATTTAGCTGCAATGGTTCCTAGGGCAATCATAACCGTCGTAGCTAAGCGAACCCCCGCCAAAAAGACAGGTCGCATTAACGGAACTTGCACCTGCCACCAACATTGCCAAGCAGACATACCCATCCCTTGAGCTGCCTCCAATATGGGTTGCGGAATAGACTGCAACCCCACCAAAATACTTCGCACCAATATGACTTGTGCATATAGGGTCATGGCTACAATGGCAGTCATAGAACTGAGTCCCAGCAACGGGATGAGCAAAATCATCAAGGCCAAGCTAGGAATGGTATAAATCACTCCCAATACCGCCATAATGGGTCCTTGTAGCCAAGTCCACCGATAAATGATCCAGGCAATAGGGACCGCAATGATCACGGCCCCTGCTAAAGCAATCCCCGTCATTTGCAGATGTTCCAGCAATAATTCCAATACAAGATCCGGATTTTGGAGGATATAGCTCATGATTTTGTGTTGCTCAACCAACCATGTAAGCCAATGGCCCCTAAGATTCCGCTCAGCAAAGTCCAGACACCATCGGCAAACAAGTTAATCCGTTGAATATTTTGAGCGGCTTCTGCTTTAAATAGCGTAGATAAATCATCCGTACTGCGAAGAACGTCTTCATAGGCTCGATAGTCGATTCTGAGCTGTTGCCAATCGGTTAAGGCTGCATTGCCAAAAATAACCACTCCAGCTACCCCCGGAATAATCATAAGCAGGAAAAGGGCGTTTCGCATCTTCAAAAGTTCGCTCCAGAAAGAGGAAAAGAGTTTTGCACTGAATCCTGTTGATCGGTGGGAGAAAGCTGGGGCTCCACCAAATTTTGACAGAATCATCAGAAACTACAGTCAACGTATCGTATGAATTTATGTTCATATGCAGGGGGCTGAGCCCATTTCACGGATCACCACTCAGATTGGTCTTTTAGAATCAGCCTGATACAGTTTGATTAATCTTGGAACTACCCTGAGCCACCTGTATCTAACCTAAGTCATGAAGATCATCCACGGAACCTGGATTCCTGACGAAGCTACATTTATACAATCAGGCGCTTTCTATCTTTGGGTGGAAACAACAGAACCAAAAAAGAAACGCAAAACGGGCCGTTCCATTCATCCCTATCAGTTAGTCAGGGATGACTTAGAAGACTTCCTCAGCAATGAGCTAGGTGTAAAACCCGGTCGCCCCCTAGAACAACTGATTGATTCACGCCATTTCTTGCTGCCCAGCACGGATCAAGCGCCACTCCCCTCCCTAGAACTATCCCGATACCTAGAACAAGCCATTCCTGAGGCCTTTGAGTGGCAGTATTGGCAGGTGGAATGCTTTGAGGTCAAAACCTGGGTCAAAACCGGGCAGTATGAGCAGCAACCTGTCACCGACATTATCAAGCTGCTCAATGAGCTGCATTTTATTGCCCTGCATAATCTTGCAGATATGCAGCTCGGGGCAGATTTGCTGTTTTGGTACCACTACACCCAAACCCTCAAACCCGTCTTACTGAAGGATCAATACATTCCAGCCCTGCGTTACCGAGAAGTGTCATCTGCCAAAGGCTCTCGTAGCAAATCTAAATCTCGGACCAAATCTCAGTCTGTCGAAATCTATCCAGCCTGGGAAATTGTCAGTGAATCCTATGAAACTGAGCTAGATCGATTTGTGGACTATATGCCTTTAGCCTGTGTAGCTGGGTTTTCAGAATGTCCTCCAACCCCCACTTTTTATGATCGAAAAACGCTGTTGCGGCATTTTTCAGAACATTTATTGACTGAAATTATTACCGCAACCTATTTACCCGCCAGCTTTACGAAAAAAATTGCCAGCACTTTGATTGAGGATTGTTGGCAACCAGGAATGCGTGATGGCCGAAGCATCAATCAGGAGCTGTATGAGCAGTGGCGAGTGTGGCGAGATCGCATCCGTAAAACCCAAACCTCGAACTCCTTCTATCTCTGCTTTCAGCTTCAGGATCCCCCGCTCCCAGACGAACCTTGGCAATTGCAGTTTCTCGTCGCCCCCAAACAAGATCCGTCCCTGCAAATTTCCCTTGCAGAATACTGGCGGTTCAAACCCCAAAAACAAATGGAATTACAAAAGCATTTGGGTGAGAGTTTCGAGCAGCATCTATTGCTCGGCTTAGGGTATGCTGCTCGAATTTATCCTCAGCTTTGGCAGGGACTAGAAACCGACCAACCGATTGGTATTCCTTTGGAGATTGGTGCTGCCCTAGACTTTTTACAGGAATCCGCCTGGGTATTAGAGAACGCAGGCTACAAAGTAATTGTGCCTGCCTGGTGGACGCCCAAAGGTCGGCAGCGAGCCAAAATTAAGCTGCGGGCTAAGGGTCGATCCATGTCCAGCACCAACAATAAGTCGAAGAGTTACTTCTCCCAAGATCGGTTGGTCGAATATAAGTACGACCTAGCCATTGGCGATCAGAAGGTGTCTGAACAGGAATGGTTGGAGCTGGTACAGGCTAAATCCTCTCTAGTACAGTTTCGGGGCCAGTGGATGCACCTCGACCAAGACAAAATGCAGCAGATGCTGGAGTTCTGGAAAACTCAGCAGGCCGAAAATCCCGATATGACCCTTCTAGACTTTATGCGGATGACCGCAGAAGGGGGAGAGGATGTGGAGGTGGATTTTAACCGCGATAAGACCCTGGCCCAGATGTTGAAGCAGCTTCAGGATAAGAGTAAGCTGGATGCGATCTCAGATCCTGAAACCTTGCAAGGAACCCTACGGGAATACCAAAAGCGAGGTGTCTCCTGGTTGAACTACCTAGAGCAACTCGGTCTAAATGGCTGCTTGGCCGATGATATGGGCCTAGGAAAAACCGTTCAGGTAATTGCTCGTCTGGCTCAGGAAAGGGAAGAAGCCGAAACCGTCCCCCCGACCCTGCTGATTGCCCCCACCTCAGTGGTGGGCAACTGGCGGCGAGAAATTCAGAAATTTGCTCCCCATTTACAGGCCATCGTTCACCACGGCAATGAACGAGCCAAAGTCGCCAAAGACTTTAAGGCAATGGCGAACCAAAACGATGTAGTGATTACGTCCTTTAGTCTCGCCCGCAGGGATAGCAAGCTACTAGATGCTGTTCCTTGGCATCGGATTGTTTTAGACGAAGCTCAAAATATCAAAAATCCCAAAGCCGCCCAAACCAAAGCCATCCTTAAGCTCTCAGCCACCCACCGACTGGCCCTCACTGGCACCCCCGTAGAAAATCGACTGCTGGATTTGTGGTCCATTTTCAACTTCCTCAATCCGGGGTACTTAGGCAAGCAAAACCAATTCCGTAAGAACTTTGAACTGCCGATCCAAAAAGACAATAACCGCAGGCAATCAACCACTCTCAAAAAGCTAGTGGAGCCCTTTATCCTGCGGCGGGTAAAAACGGACAAATCGATTATCAAAGACCTACCCGACAAAGTTGAGCAAAAACTCTACTGCAACCTCACCAAAGAACAAGCCTCCCTTTACGAAGCTGTTGTCAAAGAGATTTCCAAAGATATTGACGAAGTAGACGGCATTCAGCGCAAGGGCATGATTCTCTCTACCCTGCTAAAGCTCAAGCAAATTTGCAACCATCCCCGTCAGTTCCTCCAAGATGAAAGCGACTTCACCCCCGAGCGTTCCCATAAACTCAGCCGTCTCACGGAGATGATCACTGAAGTCATGGAGGAAGGGGAAAGTCTTTTGGTATTCACCCAGTTCACCGAACTCGGTGATGCCTTGGAAAAATATCTGCGTCAAACCCACCACTACACCACCTACTACATTCATGGCGGCACCAACCGCAATAAGCGAGAACAGATGATTACTGAGTTTCAAGATCCTGAGACTGGGCCATCTGTGTTTATTCTGTCCCTCAAAGCAGGGGGCGTCGGCATCACCCTCACCAAGGCCAATCACGTCTTCCACTTCGATCGCTGGTGGAATCCGGCAGTGGAGGATCAAGCTACGGACCGAGCTTTCCGCATCGGCCAGAAAAAAAATGTATTTGTCCATAAGTTCGTCGCCATCGGCACCCTAGAAGAACGGATTGACGAAATGATTGAGGACAAGAAAAAACTGGCTGGTGCGATTGTTGGTTCGGACGAGTCGTGGTTAACAGAACTAGATAATGAGTCCTTTAGGAAGCTCATTTCCCTCAACAAGAGCGCTATCTTGGACTAACGAAATAGAAGACCTCATTAAGGTGTGAGTCGACCTAGTCCATGCTGCGAAAGATTCGAGAACTGATGGCTCAATTTCTACGCACAGGATTAGTCTATTTACCTGAAAGCGTAACGAGTAACAAATCCGAGGGAAGCAATTTGTTAGGCAAAATAGCTGTACTTGCTACCATTTAAAACTGAAGGCAAACAAGACTTCTTCCAAACTTTACCAAGTTGCACCTCTATTAAATCTCTAGGTATAACTCGGCCAGAATAAATCCCTATAAATTCAGCGTGATACACACTTGACTTGCCATCACCAAATATAGGTATTGCTCGTTTCCTATACATAATAACAGGAGCGCCTGACATACCTGCTTTTGTAGCTGTATCAATATAAAACATTGGAACACTACCGCAGTCTATTTCTGGTTCACTTGCTACAGTTGCTGACTTCCATATAGGGAGTGAATCATTAACCCTTAAACCAAAGGGATAACCAAGAATAAAAAGACTGTCACTAATTTTTATGGTTTCGCTATCGTACGGGTCAACAAGTTCTATCGCTCTTTCAATGTCAATGACATCACCTAGATCTTCATCATTGATAGGTAATGCGGCTACATCAACCTTACTCCCGAGCTCACAATGCTCGTACCAAGTGGAAATTTCATTGTTGTCTAATAAATCATAAACCTTTTCTTCAATAGCAAAGCCTTGATCGGTTTCGTTGTAACTATAAACTTTTACCTTATTCGGTATTGCACATTCTTTATGTATAGGCTTTCTCGTTTTTGGATTTCTCCCAGAATAATTATGCCAATTACTTATTAGGTATAATCTGTTGTTGTTTTTTAGATAAAATGCGCTACCTGAACCTAGGCTTATATCATCATATAAAAGCTCAATAAACATTGAGGATATACTCAGGGGGCTTATTGTTACTCGCTTACCCATAAAATACTATTTACCTAAAACTTTACTACACGAAAACTTTTCATCTTACTATGGTTATATGGCAGACTGACGTACAACTTCTCTATACAAAAAAACTGATGTCAAGACTCGCATGAAAATCTCCAAAAGTAAATTAGATATCAAGTATCATTTAATCCTTCTGAATCGAACAAAATAGTGACATATTAGTAGTTTTTAATTCTCTATTCACAATATTTAAGAAGCCATTTCATGAACAACAATGTCATCAGAAACATAAGTAGATTAACCACTGAGGTCAAGCTGACAAATGACAACCAACCCTGGAAAATTCTAAAATGATTCTGAAAAAATGGTATTTAATTATTGAAAGATATTCAGTGAAGAGGAAATCTGTATTTCCCCAAAATCTTTACCTGGTATATTTCTCAAGAATTTAGGGTTTTGACAATAATTTTGAGAAAATGTCATTTAATTCTGGCATGTACAACGCTACTTCAACATCGCTGCGATTTTGGCATAGTTTTTTCACGCTAAGATTATTACAAATCTTCGTAAAAATGGTATGACAGCTATTGCATCAGAGAAATTAAGCAAAAACGCTTCTCTAGTCAAAGACTGGGCCAAAGGTTATGAATCACAGCTGAATGAATATAGTTACTGGATTGATGAAGTAGAAGGCACCATTCCCCCAGAACTGCAAGGGACGTTGTTCCGGAATGGAGCTGGCAGCTTAGAAGTCAACGGCCAAAAAATCGGCCATCCCTTTGATGGAGACGGCATGATCTGTGCCATCACCTTTGAGCAAGGTCGTGCCCACTTTCAAAATCGCTACGTTCGCACAGAAGGCTATCTCAAAGAACAAGCCGCTGGGAAAATCCTATACCGAGGGTTTGGCACCCAAAAAGCGGGAGGATGGCTAGCCAATATTTTTAATACCAATTTCAAAAATGCGGCAAACACCAGCGTGATTTACTGGGGAGATAAATTATGGGCGATGTGGGAAGGCGGCCATCCCCATCAGCTCACTCCTGAGACCCTAGAAACCATTGGTCCAGACACTCTAGATGGACTACTCACAGCCGATCAGCCTTTTTCGGCTCACCCCAGAATCATTGATGGCCGTTTTATTAATTTTGGCGTTAAAGGGATTGCGTCCCAAAGCTTAACCATCTTTGAACTCGATGAGCAAGGCAACCCATTAAAACAGTCCTCTCATCCTTTATCAGGGTTTGCTTTCTTGCACGACATGTTAGTAACAGAAAATTACTGCATCTTTGTGCAGCATCCCTTTCAGGTAAAAGGATTGCCTTTTCTGCTGGGTTTCAAAACTATTGAACAATGTTTTGACTTCAATCCAGAGCAACCCACTAAAATCATTCTGATTTCTCGCCATGGCAATCATGACCTAGAGATATTAGAAACCGATTCATTCTTTGGATTTCACCATGGCAATGCCTGGGAGAAAGAAGGAAAACTCTACTTTGAATCCGTTTGTAGTGATTTCTTCCCCCAGAAACAGCAAGACGAGTTAGATTTTGAGCAAATTGACTTTGAGTCTTTCCCCACAGGCGAATTATGGGAATTTGAGGTCAATTTATCATCTAAAAAGGTAGTCCACCGAAAAGTAGTTGAAAGAGGCTGTGAATTTCCCTCCGTGCATCCCCAATGGGTAGGAAAAGAGCATCGTTATGTATATATGAGTGTCTGTGACAGTTCAGATAAAAATGGTCCCCTGCAAGCCATTCTTAAGCTCGATAAAGAATCCGGTGAACAGCAAATCTGGAGTGTCGCTCCCAGAGCATTTCCGGGTGAACCGATTTTTGTCCCTCGCCCCGATAGCACTCAAGAAGATGATGGGTGGTTACTCTCTCTCGTATTTGATGCCGCTACCTATCGTTCTTATTTGGCCATTTTAGATGCCCAAGATCTGAACACCGTCATTGCAAAATTACACCTTCAGCATCATATTCCTCATGGATTCCACGGTAGCTGGACGCCTAATGTCTTCCGTGACTCTTCCAAGAATTAACAACTGTACAGAAAAAAATAAGGATTGAATCGAAGAATTACCAGAAGCAGACTACATTAGAACTAGTCCCCAGCCCACCCTGATTGCCCAAGGCGAAGCAAATCATGACCCCGGCTGTCACGCGAAAACTAACCCTAGATGAGTTTCTCTCTCTTCCTGAGGGTGAAACGGCCTGTGAACTCATTGATGGAGAAGCGATTCCTAAAATGTCTCCACAACGTTTCCACTCTCGGACTTCAGGTGAGTTATACGTATTGCTCCGACAGTGGGCACAAGATCGAGGAGAAGTGGGTATTGAATGGGCGGTTATCCTATCCCGAGAGGGCAAACCTTGGGTCCCCGTTCCTGATTTGCTCTATATCTCCAATGAACGTCTCTCTAGTATGGGAGATGATGATGGTCCCTGCCTTGTCCCCCCCGAATTGGCAATCGAAGTCATCTCACCGGATCAATCCTTCGGCGGTATGGCGGAAAAGGCAACAGACTATTTAAGTTCAGGCATATCCAGAGTCTGGATCGTAGATCCCAAGGCAAAAA
Source organism: Acaryochloris marina MBIC11017 (assembly GCF_000018105.1). Taxonomy (GTDB): domain Bacteria; phylum Cyanobacteriota; class Cyanobacteriia; order Thermosynechococcales; family Thermosynechococcaceae; genus Acaryochloris; species Acaryochloris marina. Next base: position 645,203 of record NC_009925.1, on the reverse strand, counting down.
CGATTACGGTGTTTATGCCTGAACAATTACCCATTACCTATCGAGAGAACCGCATTCTGAGTGATGAATTATTCCCTGAGCTAGAACTAACGGCCCAGGACGTATTTAGAGGAATAATCACCAATGGCTAACTTCAGTCGAACCTGGTGGGGACAACGGTTCCTTACAGCAATTGAGCAAATTACCGATCCAGGGCGTTTGGGGCGAGGACGATCCTATGCTCGGGGGAATAAAGTCAAAAGTTTTACTCTTAAAGATGGGTTGGTGAAAGCTGAAGTTCGCGGCTCGGTGAATCCTTATTTTGGGGTTTATAAAGAGCCTTTGTATGAAACCAGCATTGAGTTTGAGCCGATTAGCAAAGCCAATTGGGCAGCTGCGATCGCATTTATCGCATCCAAAGCCAGTCTGATCTCACGGCTGATGCTAAACGAAATGCCTGACAATATCGAAGATGCCTTTGCCAAGCTGGATTTAAACCTGCTACCCCGTAGCAATACAAATTTCAAGACTCAATGTTCTTGTCCCGACTGGAGCAATCCCTGCAAACATATTGCTGGCGTCTATTACCTATTAGCTGCAGAGCTGGACCAAGACCCATTTTTGCTGTTTGAGCTACGAGGTCTGTCTCGGGAAAACTTACAAAAGGAACTCGCGAAATCCCCCCTCGGTCAAGCATTATCCGCTGAACTCACTGCCCAGCAAACAGAGCTGGAACCAGACACCAGCTATTACACCCAGCCCCTCACCACCCCCGCATCCGAGATCGAACAGCTCAAAGACTTTTGGCAAGGAGACAAACGACTTCCCCAAACCATTAATGCCCCACCCTCGACGGGAGTCTCTGGGATTTTGGTTAAAACCCAAGGCGACTTTCCAGCCTTTTGGCCAAAGGAGCAATCCTTCCTAGCCGTTATGGAAGAATTCTATGATCGGGTCAGAGATAAAAGTTCTGCTGTACTTTGATTTAGCAGACTCAATCACAAACTATCACAACAGATTCAATGCTCTTAGCCTCCATCAAAATGGGTTGGATCTTGCCAAACGGTTTGAATATGATTGAGATCTAAAATTCCCACTGCGTCTGTCCCATTCATAACCTGTAATTGCGATTGACCTGACTTCAATAACATGGACAAGGCATCTCGTAACGTGCCATGATTAGCAATTTTGGGAAGATGGGGAACGGAAGAAGCTGTGGTTACCATCACTCGTTCTACAGACAAAACCGATAGCTGTTTTAGAACATCCTCAGTACCTACTAATGCTTCAACAAAAGCAGAGGCAGGTTGGGTGAGGATTTGCCACGGTGTCCCGTATTGGACCAAATGCCCCTGATTGAGAATCAAAATCCGATCAGCTAGTCGTAAAGCCTCTTCAATGTCATGGGAGACAAACAGAATCGTTTTTTTGAATTGTTGCTGTAACTGCTGCAGCTCTTGTTGCAGAGATTTACGAGTAATGGCATCCAAAGCCCCAAAGGGCTCATCCATTAGTAACACTTCTGGCTTAGCCGCCAAAGCTCGGGCTAACCCCACCCGTTGCTGCTGTCCACCGGAAAGTTGACTGGGATAGCGTTTGCCAAACGCTTGGGGGAGTTGAACAAGTTCCAATAATTCCTCTACCCGAGCAGCGATCTCAGTTTTAGGCCACCCCAATAACTTAGGTACGACCGCAATATTTTGGGCAATGGTCATATGGGGAAATAAACCTGCCTGCTGGATGACATATCCCATTTGGCGACGCAGGGTAGTCAGGGGAAGCGTATGAATGCCTTTACCATTGAGGGAGATCTGTCCTGAAGTAGGCTCGTATAAACGGTTAACCAGCTTTAATAAGGTGGTTTTGCCACAACCTGATGGCCCCAAAATTACCACCAATTCCCCAGCCTCGACTTTAAAAGTGCAGCTTCGTAATGTTGGCTCTGGCACACTTGGGAATTGCAAACTGACCTGTTCAAAGTGCAGCATACTCTAGAGGGTTTTCAGCAAAGATCAGTATTGATGCTGGGCATCCATCGTGAAATTTTCATCGATGCCTTGACTCTACCGTTAGTTTGCAAGTTAAATCGCGAAATCATCCCCAACGACCTTTCGTGAAAGTGTCGAGCAACATTCACGTTGTTCCAGAATGACGATCAGTCTAACCTCGACACTGATGTCGAGGCAGTCTTATCATTTTGAATCATTTGTTGAAGTTCAGCTGCCAGGGGTCTTTAAAAAATCATGGCCTAAATCAGAAACAGATGATGTTGGCTGGTGGCCAGCGCTAAGAGATGATTCTAACCTCCCGAGGAAACTTACACTTGTCTTTGCCATACAAGAGACATAGTGTATTGCATCTGTCATTTACCAAGTCGAGAACACTTTTTTTGCAGATCATCCTTCCCGCTGTGGCCTCTATTTAAGGCCACAGAATAAGAACCATGACATTGTCGAGCGCAATGACTATCAGCGGTAGAACGATTGAGGTATAGTTTGTACTGCGGGTAAAGGGTTAGCACCGGAGAAAAACAATGCCAGTTGCCGTTGGAATGATTGAAACCTATGGATATCCGGCTGTTTTAGCAGCAGCAGATGCCATGGTCAAAGCCGGTCGTGTGGCCCTGATGGGGTACACGAGCTGCGCCAGCGGTCGCTATGTGATCTCCATTCGTGGACCTGTGGCGGAAGTAAAGCGGGGCATGGAGGCAGGTATTGCCGCTGTTGAAGGGATGCCTGGTTCAGCTAAAGTTGAATCCCACTATATCGTGCCAAATCCCCCTGAGAATATTGAGGCGATTTTGCCGATTGATTACTCAGAACGTTCTGAACCCTTTCGAACGTGAATTAAGGGTTAGAACGAGCGCTAAGTTGTACATTATTATCTTTGAGGAAAGTCGGAATGCCACAGGCAGTTGGGTCACTGGAAACGAAAGGATTCCCCCCCGTATTGGCGGCAGCAGATGCCATGGTCAAAGCTGGGCGTGTGACCTTAGTTGGTTATATCCGAGCAGGGAGTGCTCGGTTTACGATCAATATTCGCGGGGATGTGTCTGAAGTCAAAATGGCTATGGATGCTGGTGTGGCAGCAGCGGAGAAAACACCCGGTGGTGTTTTGGAGACTTGGGTGATTATTCCTCGTCCCCATGAAAATGTGGAAGCGGTCATGGACATCGAATTCGGCGATGAGGTAGAAGAATTCCGCCGTGCCGTTGAAGGGCTAGCCTAATTCTGGGGGAGATTCAGCTTTCCTAGCTAGGAATTTTTAGTAGGTGTAAACAGATCATTTGCGATCGCAGTTCCTAATAGCACCAATCCACATCCCACCCCCATCGATGTCGTCACGATTTCTCCTAGTGCTAATGCTCCCCAAAGCATGGCGAATAAGGGAATTAGGTAAGCAACGGTCAAAGTTTTGCTTGGCCCCATGACTTTGATCAAGTGAAAATAAAGCATCTGAGCCAGAACCGAAGACAGAATCCCCAAGGCCAAGACAGATAGGATCGCTTTGGACGAAGGAATCTGGCTAGGTATGGAGAACGGAAGCAATGGCACCAAGCTCACTGCCGCACTCAGTTGGCTTCCCGTTGTTACAGCTAAAGCAGGAACACCGGCAAACTGCTGCTGAATATAGGGGGCAGCAATGGCGTATAGCAAAGCCGCTAAAAGCCCCGCAGCAATGGCAATGCCTTGATTAAAGGTTAGGGGTATATCCTGCCAGCCCACTAAAAACACCACACCCAAAAAACCAACCGCAAAGCCGACCAAGCGCGGCACGGAGAGTTTTTCCTGTAGCCACAGGACCACAATCCACAAGCCAAACAAAGGCGTCGTGGCATTCAAAATGGCAGTAAACCCTGAAGATAAGGATAAAGATGCATAGGCTAACAGGCTGAATGGCAAGGCCGAATTCAAGATGCCCAGCAGCAGCAAAGGTCGCCATTGTCGCTGAATCTGAGGCCATAGGTCTAATTTGAACACCAGCGGTAGTAAGGTCAGACTAGCGATTAAAACTCTCAGCTCAATTAACCAAATCGGCCCCCATTCTGGTGCTGCAATTCGGGTAAACAGAAACGAACTACCCCAGATAGCGGCTAGCAGCAGCAGTTTAAGAAAATTGTGAACCGACAACTAGCGCTGCCACTGAAAGATAGCCGCGCCCCAACTCAAGCCAGCCCCAAATCCAGAGGCCGCAATCGTATCTCCAGGTTTGATATGACCTTTGCGAACCGTTGCGTCCAACGCTAAAGGAATCGTAGCGGCAGAGGTATTGCCATAGTTGGCGATATTACTAATCACCTTCTCAGCAGGCACCTTGAGGCGCTTGGCCACCGCATCGAGAATGCGCTGATTTGCCTGGTGCAAGAGCAACCAATCAATATCGTCCGTTTTTAAGTCCGACTGAAAGAGAGCCTTCTCCACGACTTCAGGCACTCGATTCACTGCAAACCGGTAGACTTCCTTCCCATTCATGGAAATAGGTTGATATGTCCCTTGACTAACATTAATTTCCCCAGTCAAGGGACGTGCCTCGCCCTGATATTGGACATTGAGGCAATCATGTAAACAGCCGTCGCTGTGTAAAGCAAATCCGAGCAGGCGATCGGTGTCATTGGCTTGGAGAACCACCGCGCCTGCTCCGTCCCCAAAGAGGACACAAGATCGACGATCGGTCCAGTCTACCCAACGAGAGAGCACATCAGCTCCGACCAGGAGGACATTGCGGTAGACCCCCGTGCGGATAAATTGGGCAGCCGTAATCATGCCAAATACAAACCCAGAACAGGCAGCAGTGAGGTCAAAGGCAACGGCATGCTTTGCACCAATTGCAGCCTGAATCTGACAGGCACTACCAAACAAATCGTCAGGGGTCGAAGTGGCCAGCAGTATTAGATCAAGATCAGTGGCTTCCACTTGGGCCATCTCTAAGGCATTTTGGGCTGCGATCGCACCCAGTTTTGCCAACGTGTCATCTGGACCCGCGAGGTGCCGAGATCGGATGCCCGTTCGGCTTGCAATCCACTCATCAGAGGTATCAACGATTTGGCTCAGACCATGATTATCCAGGGAAGTCTCAGGAGCAGCAGAGCCGCACCCAGTAACTGCCAATCCAGTGGCCATTTGCTGCACGTTTATTCTCCATTGGAGGCGGCTGTCACCGTCTGTTGATAGCAAGACTGAATTCGCTGGGATACCTGATTATCCGCAGCTTCTTTTGCCAACCGAATGGCATTAAAGATTGAAGGTGCTTGGGAACTGCCATGACTGATAATACAGACACCCGCAACGCCTAAGAGCAATCCTCCACCATGCTCTGCATGGTCCATCCGCTGTTTAATCCGACGCAAGTTGGGCTTTAAAATACCTGTCCCCACTTTGCCGTGGATGCCTCTAGGCAGCTCTTCTCGTAGTATTTGAAGGGCAACTTCGCCCACCGCCTCTGCAAATTTCAGAAGGATATTTCCGGTAAACCCATCGCAAACAATGACATCAAACTGACCAGAGAGCACATCTCGTCCCTCAGCATTACCAATAAAGTCAACGTGAGGGTTCTGCTCTAATAATTGATAGGTTTGAACCGATACTTCATTGCCCTTACAGGATTCTTCTCCAATGTTGAGCAATCCCACTTTTGGCGCTTCAGTCCCTAAAACGTACTCGCTGTAGATGGTGCCCATGGTGGCAAATTGATCGAGAAATGCCGGGCGACAGTCTACATTTGCCCCAACATCCAGCACTAACACAGGCTTCCCAGCAATGATGGTGGGGAAGACACCGCCAATGGCCGGTCGATCAATCCCTGGAATTCGACCCAATCGCAGGAGGGCGGCAGCCATTGCAGCTCCAGAGTGACCTGCTGAAACAACTGCATCAGCCTTCTTCTTTTTGACTAAATCCATCGCCACATTGATCGAGGCCTTACGCTTGCGGCGAAGGGCGCTGATCGGCTCTTCGTTCATCTCGATCAGCCCTTCAGAAGGGATGATTTCAACGGGGACGGAATCAGAATGGCTTTTGATGGAAGCTTCAAGACGGTCAGGATCACCGACTAGTAAGACATCTGCATCCAATTCTGCTTGGGCTCTTAAGGCACCAGCAACAATCTCATCTGGGGCATGGTCGCCCCCCATGGCGTCAATGGCAATACGTGCGCGAGTGGCTCCCATGTGGCAATCTTGTAGAATCTTTAAGCATTTTAACAGATTGTCTTAGTCTAACTTAACGGAATCCGCTTAAATCAAAGTTTGAAATGAAGTGGTTTACGTTAGGCTGAAACGACACTTGCGATCGCAGACTAAATACACCTAAGGCAGTCAACACAGTTAATGCTTGGATGCTGACCCTACAGACATCCTATAACACTCCCATCCGGATTCAATAAAAACGACGCAATAAGTTAGCCACAATCTCGACCTTTCCGAAGAAGATGGGTAACGTTCTAATGTCTTAGAGAGAATGCGGACGAAAGGACTTGAACCTTCACACCTTGCAGTACTAGAACCTAAATCTAGCGCGTCTACCAATTCCGCCACGTCCGCAAATTTGGCTTTACTATCATAGCGCAGCTTTTGCAGAGTAAACCGGCAAAAATCTGAAATTTTTGCAAGGGAGCGATCTGTACTATTTCTTTCGGCAAGGTCTTGAAGAGGTTTGGGAAGAGGGCAATGGCCTAACACCTCCATATATAAGTTTCATTTTATTGTCCTTGGTTCGAATCCATTGGGTTGCCTGAGTTATATGCGGGCTAATAGATTGATCACCAAGTTTACGGCTGTGTTTTGAAAAATATTCACTGAATCCTTTGATAGGTATCTGTTTAAGCTCTAATGGGGAACGCGTATCATGCCAAATTGCTTTCTCAGTCAAAAGAACTTCAGACAGATGAATCAAAATTGGGCTGTGAATAACCAAAACATTATTTTCTTCTAGTCCTCCAGGATTACAACTCAGCCAGATGATCGGTGTCCTAGTAGTTTTAAAATTCTCAGGTAACTTACGTATTGTTTTTCTTGTATCAATAGTTAGCTGTCTACCTTGTTGTCGTGCATCTTGCAAAGTAAAACCGGCAGGTATTGGGGGTGGTTGAACTTGACCAGCAGGTATTATGAGTTGAGCTTGAGAAGTGTTGACTAAACTCAACGGAAATATAACAACACTCAATATCAAACCACTGAACTGCATCTTTCCGAGGAAAAAGAACCTTATCCTTGATTGATAAATCCACATTCAAATTTCTACTTCTGACTCAGGAAAAAGATAGGAACAAGGACAAACAAAGATCACAAGGTTCTATCTAGCTTTTGGAAGCTATCTTGAGATATCAGGGTAAATATTAATTTTTATGCAATTCAAGATATTTAATGAGTCCATACACACATCTTTTAGAAAAGATCCAGCAAATTTTTCTCTGGATAACGGGACATAACGTTACGAGATCTGAGATATTGCACCAAGGGGCCTAGCTACGAGAAAAGGGCGTGTAGTTTACGTCCTTCTCGATATGGCGATTGCCATACCAACTGTCACTGGCTTATAAAGTGGAACAACTCATTCTTCTTGGCATTGGGGACAGTAATAATACCGACGTCCACCTTGAGCATCTTTGACAATCGGGGTAGCACAAACCCAACAGAGCTGCCCTGCTCTGGCAAAGACCCAATGTCGATACACACGCCGTGCAAATCCCTGGAATTTCAATTTAGCGGCCCAGGCAATATCGTTGGTAATACCTCCGGTTTCATAGGACTGTCTAGGCAAAGCTAGGGCTGCTTCTGCCAATTTCTCTATCTGTTCATCGGTACAATCTGCAGGTCTGAGAGAAGGATGAACCCTGGCAACAAACAAGATTTCACTTCTGAGGTAATTCCCCAACCCAGCCAGGAAATGCTGGTCAAGTAACAGTGTCGTGAGGCGACGACGGCGAAAGCGATCGCAACTCAGTCTCTCTCGTACCTGCTCGACGGTTGTCTCAGAACTGAGAACATCTGGTCCAATCCGACTTAGAAAGGGATGGGCCTGAATCCCCGCCGCATCCAAGACATCAATATCTGATGCACTATAAAGGAGAGCGGATTTGCGATCGCAATGCAAAGCTAGCCGCAATTGTCGCTTGGTTTGAGGATAGTTGTAGGCTTTGCGGATCATCCACTTGCCGTAAAGCTGGTTATGGCTGTAGATGCTGAGACCACAGTCAAAATGCATCAGCAGACCTTTACCCCGAGTTTCTACCTGTTGAATTTGACTGGCACCTAATTGAGCTTCGTATATTTTTAGGTGGGAAAAGGCGAACCAAACTTCCTGTAGGGGTTGGTTTGCGATCTCACTCGCAATACGATCCGCAGCACGTCTAATTTCAGGTCCTTCAGGCATGGAATTAATAACGGTGGGGAAATACTATCTCCAAAGAATAGAGTAATATCCCCCTGAAATAGCTTCAAAGCAGCTTTAGAATGCCGTGGTATGCAGTTCTTCTGGGTCGAGATGAGCATGAACCACTTGGCCATCCCGAAACCAAACTACTCGCTGAGTGGTACGCGCGACTTCTGGCTCGTGAGTCACCATCACCACTGTCATGCCGCTAGCATTTAAGGTGGAGAAGATATCCAGAATCTCATTCGTTGTTTTGGTATCCAACGCCCCCGTGGGTTCATCCGCCAGCAGCAACACAGGCTCATTCACAATAGCCCGAGCAATGGCCACCCGCTGTTGTTGTCCCCCCGACAGTTGAGTAGGTTTATTGTGAATGCGATCGCCTAATCCAACACGTTCAAGTGCAGCCTTACCCCGCTCCCGTCGCTCTTTAACCGGCACATTGGCATAAACCATGGGCAGCATTACATTCTCCAAGGCACTGACTTGACTCAGTAAATGAAACTGCTGAAAGACAAACCCAAGCTTGCGATTGCGCACCAAGGCCAGCTCAGTATCAGAAAGCTGAGCCACATCCACTCCATCCAGGAAATATTGGCCGGACGTGGGGCGGTCCAGACAGCCAATCATATTCATCATGGTCGATTTGCCGGATCCAGAAGCCCCCATAATCGAGCAGTATTCACCAGGGTTGACCACCAGATCCACCCCATCTAAGGCCCGGACTTCCGTTTCTCCTGCACCATAAACCTTAGTGATTGACTCTAGGCGAATAATGGCCTGATCTGGATTCCCTTCTGTCAGGGATTGAGCTTGCGGCTGCGTTGAGGTCATAGACTTATTCTTCCCTTAAGCACTGCGCAGAGCCACAATTGGATCCAGTTGAGCCGCCCGTCGGGCCGGAACGACTCCAAAAAACAGACCAATTCCCCCTGAGACCCCCACAGCCAACATTACAGCCGGAACGGAAATACCTGTTTCCAAAGGTGTGAGGCTGCTGACCATCACCGTGCCACCCACGCCAACGAAGGTGCCAATCATGCCGCCTACGGCAGACAAAATAATCGCTTCGATCATAAATTGGACCAAAATATCGGATTGTGAGGCTCCAATGGCTTTGCGGAGGCCAATTTCCTGAATCCGCTCCGTCACGGACACCAGCATGATATTCATAATGCCAATACCACCTACCAGCAGAGAAATACTCGCAATTGCAGCCAACATAACCGTCAAAGCACCGCTGATATTGCCGATAATTTCCAACGCCTGCTTTTGAGTCCGAATCGTGAAATCATCTTCGTCAATAATTTTGTGGCGGATCCGCAACAGATTACGGATCTGAAACTCTGCTGAGGGAATACTGGCTTCATCTTTAGCAGAGACCGAGATAAACGTTAGCTCAGTACCAAAGGGAGATGTAGATCCCACCACCCGATTCGCCATCGTTGAAATGGGAATAAAAATCACATCATCTTGGCTACTCCCAAGGAAAGACCCCTTTTCCTCCATTAATCCAACGACTTCAAAATTGAGGTTTTTAATCCGAATTCGCTTACCAATTGGATTTTCAGACCCCACCAAGCGCTTAGCCAGATCAGTGCCTAATACAGCCACCAAATTGCCTCGCTGGATATCTTGCGGGCTAAGAAATCGACCTTTAGCCACATCATGGTTCCGCACAATTGGATATTCATCCGTTGTGCCCATCACCAAGGCCGTTGTATTCGCCCCTTGGTAAACAGTGGTCAACTGATTCTGAAGTTGAGGAATAACAGATTGAACTGCAGATACCGCTTCTTTAATTGCTTTAGCATCCGCCCAAACCAAGGTCTTGGGCACTTCAAAGGTCTGTCGGCGGGCTTTATCAGTTCCCGGAACGATAAATAGAATGTTGGGTCCTAGGGACTCAAACTGACCGGAAGCATACTTTTGGGCCCCTTGCCCCACGGCGATCATGGCAATAACAGAAGCATTGCCAATAATCATCCCTAACATCGTCAAACTACTGCGCAGGCGGTTGGCGACTAGCGTCGCTGAAGCCATTTTTACGCTTTCGAGGATATCCACGGTTACTCTTCCTCTTTTAAATCTTCGGGCTTTTGACCTTCTGGAAACGTTTCAAAAACTTTTTGACCGGGGGTTACACCCTCTAGAATCTGGGTTTGATTCTTGATCGATGACCCAGTCGTTACTGGCTGAAACTTAGGCTTGCCATCTTCATCAGGGATATAGACCCCCGTTTTTCCATCTTTTGTGGCAATCAAACCGGTGGGTAGCACCATGCTGTCGGCAACGGTATCCCCCAAGAAGGTGAGATCTGAATTCATCCCTGATCGCAGCTTGTCTTGCCCAGAGGTAATATTTACCCTGACCTGAAAGGAGGTGACATTTTGCTCTTCAATCGCTTCTGGTGACACCAACCGAACGCGCCCCTTAAAAACCTGATCGGGGAACGCATCTGCCCGAATTTCAACAGACTGACCGGGTCGGATCTGACCAATATCAATTTCAGGCACCGTGGCTAACACCTCTAGCTTTTGGGCTAAGGCCACGATAGACGTCGAAGTGGCCGAAGAGGTACTCGATGCAGTCGTTGTAGGCGTTACAAAGGCCCCTTCCGTCGCAAATTTTTGGGTAATGATGCCTGCAAAGGGGGCGCGAATAATCGTATCGTTGACCTGGGTCATCACCACCTGCTGACGGCCCTGAGCCTCAGCTACTGCCGCTTTTGCTTGCAGAATTGCTTCTGGGCGACTGCCTTTCTGCATCAGCTGGTAGGCTTGGCGGGCTTCCGCCACATCGGCTTTAGCCCTTAGAACCTCTGCCGGTTGAGACCCTTGCCGTAAGATTTGCAGGCGCTTTTGCACCTCTCTTAAGTTGGCTCGGGCGGTATCCGCTTCTGCTTTGGCTTCGTCCCTGCGATCGCGGGTTTCTGCCCCTGCTTTGTAGAGCTGTTCAAAACTATTCAGGCGAGTCAAAGCTAATCTCAGACGAGCTTTCGCCGACTCCACTTGGCTTTGCACCTGGGTAATGGTTTCCAGTTGATTGCCCCCAGCAATTTGGGCGAGCTGGGCCTCCGCTCGGACCAAACGAGCCCTGGCCTGTTGAATTTCCTCTGGGCGGTTACCGGCCTGCAACTCCGACAGCCGAGCCTTTGCCTGGGCCACCGACGCATTCGCTTGAATTAACTGACCTTCTAAATCACGAGTATCCATGCGGGCAATGACCTGCCCTTTTTCAACCTCGTCCCCTTGCTCCACCAACAGCTTGGCCAAAACGCCTGCTTGCTTGGGACTTAAGTTGACACTTTTAGCGGGCGTAATCGTCCCGCTAGCCCCAATCCGGAGGGTGACATCTTTTGACTCAACCTCCACCGTCAAGTCTTCTAGGGTTGGCTTATCCGAAGACCGATTGACAAAAGACCTTGCCCCAACTGCCCCCAACAGGACAACGGTACTTACCAGGCCAACCACCCATACCTTAGGTTTCTTGACCTTACCAACGACCGGAAGATTGATGTACACGATTGCTTAATATTTCGTAACCTTTTCTCATTCTAGCGAGGATCTCACTCGCTTGTCGTTTTAGTTCTAAAATTCAGCCCTTAGACATAAAGACGATAAGCCTTCCCTACAGGGTTCCCGGCCTTCCCCCAACCTAGACGGATCTCTGGTTAAAGTTGAACGATGCCTCCAATAGGTGAAAAGTCAGCTTCATCATTGTTGAGCTGAACCTTGCGCCATAAAGTCCACTAATGCCTGATATTTTGGGGCAGTTTCTAATGGTTGGTTTTGGTATTCCAGCGCTCCCCAACTGCCAAAACGGGTATAGGGCGAAACATCTACAAAATGACAGAGCAATCCTCCACCGGACTCCTGCCATTGCTGGAGATACTGCTTATACAGAGTGGCCATGCGGGGGTGACGGTTAAGGGAGGTAAACAGTTGAGTAATCTTCTGCTCATGTTCTTCGCTAAATGCAGCACTGGTTAAATGCTGTCCTCCCTCATAGGCAATCAAATCCAACCCAAACTCGTCTCGAATACGGCTATAGTGCTCCCGCAGAAACGGCCCATAGGACTTAATTTCTGCCTCCATCTGTTGCCAAATTTCGGCTTCAGAACTCTTGAGTAATCGGGGTAAATTCTCCAGATAATCCCATTCCCCACTGAAGTAAGGCGCAATAGCATAGGCATCTGCGGATTTATAGGCATCTTTCCAAGTCAGCACCTGCTCAGCGGTCCAGGGGTTGACATACTGGGATGCTAATACTCTCACTAGGCGATCGCGGCTGCCAAATACCGATTCCCAAAGTTTGAAAATCTCAACAGATCTTTGGGAGTAGAAGCGTAAGCTAGCTTGATAGGGGTCTTCTGCAAGCTTTAATTCCAATCCTTTGGATTGAGCATACTGATATTGATTAAAGTCGGGGGCGGTGTTCCACACCTCGTTAGAGTACTCCACGTACACCTTGAGCCGAGGGTCTAACCGATCGCGTACCATCGTCGCGAATTGACGAACATAATCATCCGAGGCCTGATGGGGCAAGGTAAACCAAGGATTGGCTTGTAGAGTATTGGCCAGATCGATCATGTACTCTAAAGCCACTCCCTTGCCAGCCGCTTGGGTCACATCCGACACTTGAGGCCGATCCTGCCACTCTTGAATGTCAGAGCCATTCGTTTCCATCCAATCCATAAACCGCAAGGTTTTGAAGGGCTGCAGCCGCTCTAGAAACAATGGATGAAAAAGACGTTGCTGATAGGCATATTCAAATCCAGGTAAAATCAAGCGAATATTCCGAATGGGATTTTGGGGATTTGTTCGATTAATTTTCAACCAAATCCCCGTCTCCATCGGCGTTACGTCCAATACCATCCGTCCAGGCTGCTGACTCGCAATGGTGGCACTACCATAGTTAAAGCTAATCTCTCCCTCTCCGTCATACAGCAGGGTGTATTTCCCCGCCGGGTAATGACCTTTGCCATTGTCAAAGATCACGGTCTCCGCAAACTGCTTGGGTTCTAGGGCTGCAATCCAGCCCTCAGGAGTGAGCTTCAGGGGGCCTCCCTGATCAAAACCAGCCCCTTCCCGCCCCGAGAACCAAGGGCGCGATAGCTTAAAAGCATCCACAAACGGCCATTGACTGGTGTAACTCACCACCTCCCCTAAATTCATCCCGAGTTGTGGATTAGAGACCGGCTGGGTAGCCTGGATAGTAGGAGAGGGCGGCTGATTAAACCCGACCACACATAACGCAAACATCGCGATAAAGAGTAGGACTAAAAACCACTCCCTGAGATTCCGAAAAGGATTGCGTCGTCGAGGCACGTTTCACCTCACTCCAATGACATCAATATTCCGTTGAACTCGCAATATCTAATCCATTATTCTGCTGTTAATTTCAACTTCTAGCTTAGCGATCTCACCCTGACCCGGCTTATGAACTTTATTGTTTATCTCGTGATGTTTGGTTGGATTCCTTTGGTCCTTTATCTATTCAGCCAGCTTCCGGTGCAACGGGCTTTGGTCATCAGCTTTATTGGTGCCTGGTTATTTCTTCCCCAGGCCAGTTTTCCCTTGGTGGGGCTGCCCGATCTCACTAAAATGTCGGCAACTTGCTATGGCATCTTACTGGCAACATTTATCTTCGATGCCAAGCGGTTCCAGCTCTTCAAGTTCAGCTGGATAGATATTCCCATGGTGGTCTGGTGCCTCTGTCCCATCGCCTCGTCTTTAACCAATGATTTAGGACTATACGACGGACTCGCCCAAGCCTTAGGCCAAACCGTTACCTGGGGATTTCCCTATTTCTTGGGGCGACTGTACCTAGGGAATTTAAGCGGGCTCAGGCAGTTGGCAACTGGCATTATTATCGGCGGCATCCTGTACGTTCCCCTTTGTTTGCTGGAGATCCGGCTAAGTCCCCAACTCCACCGATGGATTTACGGCTACCATGCCCATTCTTTCGAACAGACCTTTCGTTTGGGGGGATTTAGACCCACGGTCTTTATGGAGCATGGACTAATGCTGGGGGTTTGGATGATGAGCGCGACTTTAATGGCCATCTGGCTATGGCGCGCTGGCACCCTGACTCGCTTAGGGGATATTCCCATGATTTGGTGCGTATTGGCCCTCGGAGTAACCTTTATTCTCCTGCGGTCTACCGGGGCCTATGCTCTGTTACTCATCAGCCTTATTCTCCTATTTGCCGTTACTTGGTCTCGATCTAGTATTGCCATTTGGCTACTCGCTCTACTAATGGCGGGATATTTAGCCATCAGTTCAACGGGGTCGTTAACACCCACCTATACCCGGCAGCTCGTTGCCACGGCAAGCCAAATCACCGGACCTGAGAGAGCGGCATCCCTCAACTTTCGACTGGAGAACGAACAAATTCTGTCGGCCAAAGCCCGGATTAGACCCATCTTTGGCTGGGGAGGGTGGGGCAGAGCACGAATTTATAATGACCAGGGTCAAGATATCTCCGTAACCGATAGCCTATGGATCATCGCCTTTGGCAATCATGGCTTAGTTGGATTAGTGAGCTTAATGACGGCCTTAGTATTGCCCATCCTGATGTTAGCCAGGCGAATTCCTGTCTCCAACTGGACTCACCCCGCGGCTGCTCCCGTCGCTGCCCTGTCGGTGGCCTTGATTATGTATGGGCTAGATTGCCTTGTGAATGCCATGATCAATCCTGTTTTTGCCCTTGCCGCCGGTGGACTATCTGGTTTAGCTGTCCAGAAGATCAATCGGAAACGTCTACGACGACCCGGCAGCCAGAGAATCGCGACCTAAAGTCCCTTGCGGCCCCTCGGTTTATGAGGCCATTTGGGTACGGGCTGCCTTCACCATGGCAATCATTGTTTGATGGGCATCTTCGGAATCTTGCAGCACATGATCAAAGACAATCCGAATGGTAGAGTCTTGGTCTCCTGCATTTACGGACAAGTCCATCCCTTCTGGATCAACTTTTAGCATCTGGGCGGCTTCGGCCTCGGTGACCTTGCCATAGGCTTTGGCATAGAGTAAAACAGCATCGGCATGATCATCGTTCATGTGTTTGCAGATGCGATCGCTAATTTCAGGGGTAATGGTGTCAGCCATAGGATTTATTTGCCAAAATTAATAGGTGCAATAACCAAGGGCTTAGTGTAACTCTTTCAAGCCATTGCCTTGGTCAAGTTCATCTTATCTTGCACCTATTAAATATTAGGTACAACGCTGATTCCTTTTCAACCTCAAATAAATCTGAGGCAGAACTGAGCCAATCGGAGATAATAGGCACCGGGGTTAAGGCCATAAGGATATTTTTTTCATGGGATTTATTCAAGTTTCACGAGGGACACGGGACATTCTGCCAGATGAGGTGATCTATTGGCAGTATGTCGAAGCCACAGCCCGTCAGCTTCTCCATCAGGCGGCATACCGAGAGCTGCGGACCCCCATCTTTGAGCAAACTAATTTATTTGAACGGGGTATCGGTGAAGCCACAGACGTCGTCGGCAAGGAAATGTACACTTTCCAAGATCGAGGCGATCGTTCGATTACCCTGCGTCCAGAAGGGACGGCTGGCGCTGTCCGTTCATTTATCGAGAACAAACTTCATGCCCAGGGAGGCGTTCAGCGTCTGTGGTATATCGGACCCATGTTTCGCTATGAAAGACCCGGAGCAGGACGGCAACGCCAATTTCACCAAATCGGAGTAGAAGCGCTGGGTAGCCAAGATCCACGTGCTGATGCAGAAGTTATTGCTATCGCCTCCCAACTCCTTAAATCGTTAGGCGTTCCTGATTGGACCTTATCTCTCAACTCCCTCGGCACGGCTGAAGATCGACAGAAATACCGTGAGGCTTTAGTCACTTACCTTAGTCAGTACAAAGACGACCTAGACCCTGACTCCCAGGATCGCCTCCAGCGTAATCCTCTGCGCATCTTAGATAGCAAGGATCCAAAAACAAAAGAAATAGCCCAGTCTGCCCCCAACATCTTGGATTACTTGGGCACTGACTCCAAACAGCATTTTGACCGTGTTCAGCAACTTCTCACGGATCTAGATATTGCCTATAAGCTCAATCCTTGCCTAGTTAGAGGTCTAGATTACTACACCCACACCGCCTTTGAGTTTGAGTTGGAGGGATTAGGGAATCAAGCCACCGTCTGTGGCGGAGGACGCTACGATCGCCTCGTTTCTGAACTGGGGGGCCCCGAAACCCCTGCAGTGGGGTGGGCAATCGGGATGGAGCGACTAATTCTGCTCCTGCAAAATGCTGAGATCACCTTAAATCAATCTTTAGATTTTTACTGCGTGGCTCGGGGACCAGAAGCAGAAGCTCAAGCCTTGCTAATTTGCCAAAATTTGAGGGAAAACGGCTTTTCCGTGGAGATGGATTTGAGTGGGAGTGCGTTTGGCAAACAGCTCAAACGAGCCAATCGGAGCGGGGCTTTAGCCTGCTTAATTTTGGGCGATACAGAAGCTTGCGATCGCACCGTGCAACTCAAATGGCTAGCCTCTGGCGAACAAGAATCCATAGCTCAGGCCGATCTCAGAAACCTCACGTCCCAACTCCAAAGTAAACTGACCGCAGCCAAAGGGAATTCCTCCACCTAAAGCTCCCATTTCTGAACAAGATCAGTTAGACTGTGCTGCATGTTGGAATCCCTTAACAACACCCAGAAAATATGGATCTCTGAACTGTGGCTGTGTGGAGTAGGACGTAAATAACGATGACAGTGGACATAGAATTTCTGATTCAAAAAGAGGGAGATTTTGCGTGGCTCCCCCTTGAATCTCTCAGTGTTGAAATATTAGTCGGCAGATATCAACTGATCGCTCAAACCAGTGAGGCAGACTGCCCCATTCAAGTCCATATCCATCATCAGTACGTGGAAGATGGGTTGTGGCAAGAAGTCGTCCAACATCAACTCTTCCACACCGATTCCCAAGGCCGCATCGAAGTCCTACCCCCCACCTTCCTTCAACATGGTCGTTGGATCATTAGCTGCGCAGCCAACGAAGACGAGCAACTTGCCAACTCAGAGATCGATCGCCATTGTGTACAACTCCAAGTCCTTGAACAAGAAACTGATCTAGACCAAGATTGGGAATTCCTCAGTCATTCCATGGCTTGTCAAGAGTCTAATGGACAACAAGCAGACCTATTGGCACCCTTGCAAGCTGCCAATATAAGGGCAAAAACGGCTTGGAATAACATTGCCCCGCCCGAAGAGAGCATCTCCATCCCTGAAGAAGAATTCAACCTCGAAGAAAGCATACCCATCCCAGGGCAAGAACCTGAGGAAACATCCTCCATATCTCCCACTCTTTTCAATATCTACGAGCCAGCCAGGGCTGCAAACAACCCAGAAGGACAGCCCTCCCAGGACAGCCGCCCAGAATCCACTGTCCCGCAACTACCGGAGATTCCTCACGATATCACCCCGATCCGTCTGCAGATTTCACCGGGCCTGATTCTCCCTCCTGAACTCTTCACGCCAGAAACAGATAATATTCCTATCCCCCAACTTCCTGAATTCCCGCACCTTAACCAGTGGAAAGATCTGTCTTATTCAGAACTATCCGTTGCTTTAGGGCGCCTTCACTGGAGCAAACTCGATACCTACGGTGAAGCGATTGATGTCGACTTTGGGGCGCTCGAATTACAGGAGCGATTTTTAGCAACATTGACTCAACTATCCACACAGAAAACCGTAAATCCCAACAACGGTACCTCTATCACACCTGAGAAAGAAACACAATCCAACAGTAAAGCCTTGGTCCCCATTGCCTCAGAAGGGGCATCCTAAAGACCAAAAATAAGGACTGAATATGCGTATTTGGCTCATTAGTTTTCTTACCCTCTTAGCCTTAGCAAGAGGACTAGAGTGGCTCCACCACCTGACCTTGCCATTCCCAATCCTCTTATTAGGGGGGGCAATGCTGTCGATTCTATCCAACGAGTCGACCCTAGCAGGCTTACCTTGGATGCCAAAATCACGCTCTTCCAAAATTTCCCAAATAGAACCTGTAGCCTCTGAAAACACCCTTACTCCCCAATAAATTCATTGACCTGACTTTTCACGGTAAATTCTAGAGCGCTTTCCCCATTGCGATTGTAGGGAATTGTTCTCCATTCAGCTACGATGACCAAATCCTGAGTTTGGAGATGATTAGGATGCAGACATGGTGGAAGAAGAATTTTGCTGAGTGTCAATTCAACGATGACCGAAGGTCGGTCGTAGACCATCAGCGCTTGACCCATCGAGCTCTCAAAATTGGTCAAGCGATTAGTGCAAACTTCGGCCAAGCCCTGTTGAGCATTTTCAAGACTGCAACAGATCTCAAACGCTCTTATGAGTTTTCGCTAATGTGAAAACCAACTTCTCTCAAATCATTACTCCTCATTGCCATGCAACTGCCCATGCCATCACCGAGGAAGAGATTACCTTGTGCGTGGGTGATACGAGCTTTTTAGACTACGGAGGCATCAAGAAGAAGCGTCAAGGCTATGGTCCTCAAGGCAATGGGGGGAATGGCTTATTGCTCCACAGTGCCTTAGCTGTTGACCCCGAGCAAGGCCAACCATTGGGGTTGCTATGGCAAAAGGTATGGAATCGTCAGCATCGACCCCAGCCTCCGAAAAAGGAAACCCCTCGACAAAAGAAGAAGCGTCAGGCAAAGGCGCGACAAACTTCTCGGAACCGACCCTTTGAACAAAAGGCATCCTATCGGTGGGTCGAAGCGATGCAAGCCGTAGAAAAGATAGTGAGTCCTTCTACTCGTTCCATTCATGTGTTTGACCGAGAAGGAGATATTGCCGAAGTGTTTGAGCGGCTCAATCACCTCAACAACACAGGGGTTGTGGTTAGAGCCTCACATAATCGTCGGCTTGAGCAAGACCCCAATCGACTGTGGAAAAAACTGGAAGCCCAAAGTATTCAATTCGAGTATGAAATTGACTTACCCAAAACGAAAGACCGGAGTGCACGTACAGCCAAGCTAGTGGTGCGCTGTTGTCTCGTCCAACTGCAGCGACCTACCCGTCTAGCTGATAGTCATCCCCTCCAGGTATACGCCGTCTATGCCACAGAAGTAGATCCCCCAGAGGATGAAGACCCAGTGTCATGGATGTTGCTCACGAGTGAAGCAGTCACCACTATGGAAATGGCTCAGACCATTTTGCGCTGGTACACGTACAGGTGGAGAGTGGAGGAATATCACAAAATTCTCAAATCGGGGACTCAGGTGGAGCGGTATCGTTTGGCTGCTGAGGGGATGAAAACCTTATTAGGATTCCTGTGTGTCACTGCTGTAGAACTGTTACGCTGGACCTACTTAGAACGCACATCCCCTCAACGGCCTGCTCAAGATGTCGTCACACCTTTACAGATTAAAGTTCTCAGAGCGAAGACATCGAAGGTTCCCAAAAACCTCACGGTTGCATGGGCAGTGAAAGCAGTTGCACGACTTGGAGGATATCTGGAGCATCGTCGCAACACACCGATGGGGATTCAAGTGCTTTGGAAAGGATGGGCTAAGTTAAATCTCCTAGTCGAGGGCTGGCAGTTAGCGACCCAGGAGACTTAGCGGGAAAAGTCAGATTCATTGACCTAGTTTTTGACAAGAAAGGGGGGCTCGTTTGAGCCCCCCTTTCTCGCTATGTTTTATAGCTTTAGATGACTGTCTTAAGCTTCATCAAGGGCCGCAATTCCAGGTAAGACTTTACCTTCCAAAAGCTCTAGACTTGCACCACCTCCGGTAGAAATATGGCTCATTTTTTCAGCCACACCCACTTTTTCAACTGCCGCAACCGAGTCACCTCCACCAATAATGGTGTCAGCACCTGTCTCGGTAATTGCAGCCAAGCTATGGGCAACCGCATCAGTTCCTGCTGCAAATTTATCGAATTCAAACACACCCATCGGTCCATTCCAAATCACAGTTTTGCAATCAGAAAGGGCAGCCTGAAACTCTTTCACAGAGTTGGGACCAATATCCAAGCCCATCCAGCCATCAGGAATATTATTGATGCTCACAGTCTGAGCATTGGCATCAGCAGCAAAGTTATCTGCAACCACAACATCACTAGGCAATAACAGAGCGACTCCCTTCTCTTTAGCCTTAGCCTCTAGAGTACGAGCTAAATCTAGCTTGTCTTCTTCAACTAAAGACTTACCCACAGCTAAACCACGAGCTTTATAGAAAGTGAAAATCATACCGCCACCAATCAGTAGCTTGTCTACCTTGTCTAACAAGGTTTCAATCACACCAATTTTGCTGGAGACTTTTGAACCACCCACGATAGCGGCCAAAGGACGCTGAGGGCCCTCAATAGCAGCCTGTAGATACTTCAGTTCTTTCTCAATTAAATAACCCGCCACAGAAGGGCTCAGGTGATGCGTGACTCCTTCAGTAGAAGCATGGGCTCGGTGGGCAGTACCAAAAGCATCATTGACATACAGGTCAGCCACTGAAGCTAGCTGGCGGGCAAACTCAGGGTCATTAGCCTCTTCACCCGAATGGAAACGTACATTTTCCAGAAGGGCAACTTGTCCATTCTGTAATGCGCCGACTTTTGCCGCCACCTCATCTCCAATACAGTCATCACATTTGGTGACCGCTTGACCCAGCAATTCAGACAAACGTGCAGCAACGGGTGTTAGGCGCATGGACTCATTGACTTGTCCCTTAGGACGTCCAAAGTGGCTCGCAAGAATGACCTTAGCACCTTTAGACGTTAGGTCTTGAATCGTGGGGAGAGCAGCTCGAATGCGGGTATCATCTGTAATTTTGCCGTCGCCATCTAAGGGCACATTGAAATCGGCACGCACCAAAACTCGCTTACCAGATAAATCTGCCGATGTTAAATTGGCTATTGTTTTCTTGGACACAGTAAAAATCTCCTAAATGCGTCTATTGCGTTTTATTACCCCCCATAGCAGAGCGCATGGGGTATTGGCATGATGATGGTTGGGATAAATCTATACCCAAACTCGTCGGTCGGGTTGGTTGTTAATGTGAACTGATACCGTGCCGTGAATATTTTACCGGAGTCCGTACCCTGGAGTTGAGCTTCATGTTTAAGACGATTTTGTTTCCAATTGATCAAAGTCGAGCTTCTCAAGATGCTGCTGAGAAGGTAGCCGAAATCGTGAAATTTTGCGATAGCAAACTCATCATCCTGTCAGTACAATCAGATGCTGAGAACACTCCCGAAAACAGCACCCCTGACAACCAAGCGATTGACCAACTCCTCCAAAATGCAAAAATTGCTTTTTCAGATTGGGGGATTGCCGCTGAAATCACGAAGCTGGAAGGCAGACCGGCCTTTTGCATTTGTGATTATGCCGATGAAATTAATGCAGATCTAATTGTTATGGGTTGCCGAGGCGTTGGCCTTACTGAAGAAGGGGCCGCAGAAAGCGTCAGTAATCGAGTGATTAATTTAGCCCCTTGCCCTGTCATGGTTATTCCTTAGGTGAAGGCGTCCTTCTCTAAGAATGGCCACACAACACCATCTCAGATGCCCTGTCTCGATTATTGCTGAGTCAATTCCAGGATTACATCACATCGATAATTATTGGCCAGGGAGGCCAAAAGGTTTTTTAAATGCTCATATTCAGGTGAGATGTCTTCTAGCAAGTCAAAAATTCCATCCGTATCTAAATTAATGGCCTTACTCTGCAAATGGTTCAGCCATGATTCAGACATCACTTCCTGCAATTGAGCCTTAAGATCATTCCGTTTAGGTAGGGACAAAGAGTCGCAATGGGTCAACGGAGGAGTCAATTCTTCATATAAATACTTCACCCCTAAATGCTGCGTCATTTTCTCCAAGATAATCGTCTCATTACAGGGTTTATGGAGAAAATCATCACAGCCACACGTCAGGGCTCGTTCTTTATCTTCATCGAAGGCATTAGCCGTTAAAGCAATAATCACTGGTTGTGGGATCTGAGGCATTGCTCTAATCCGTTGAGTCGCCTCCAGGCCATCCATTAAAGGCATCTTAATATCCATCCAAATTAAATGGGGATGCCACTCTTGGCAAATTTCCAAAGCTTCTTGGCCGTTTTGTGCAGATTTCACCAAAAAGCCAATGGTGGCCAGTAATGTGACTAACAAACATCGATTATCTGCATGATCTTCCACTACCAAGATCCGAAAAATCGGTTGATGAGGGTGAACCTGAAGAATACGCTGTTCGAGGGTGGGTACCAATGCACTGGCAGTACTTACTTTAACGGGAATTGAAAAAGAAAAAGTCGCTCCCTTATTCAGTTGACTCGATATGGATAGTTCTCCCCCCATTAAATTGACAAATTGACGACTAATTGACAGTCCTAAGCCTGTCCCATGAACCCCCTGATGGGACTGTTTGCCATACTCAGTTTGGTAAAAAGGATGAAAAATCTTCTCTTGATCCTCTTCCGAGACACCAGGCCCCGTATCCTCTACTGAGAAGGTTAATAAACAAGTCGGCTCCTGAAGGTTTACAGAGTAAGCATCATCGAGATAAATACGACTGGCTACTTTCAGATAAACTTGCCCTTCATTAGTAAATTTAATTGCATTCCCTAGTAAATTAATTAGTACTTGACGAAGCTTTTTGATATCAGCTTGAATATATTGGGGAACCGTTTTAGAATATTGAAACTTTAAATTAATTTTCTTGGAAAAAACCTTCTGCTGGAACAAATTATATAGGCCTTCCAAAAAGTGATGAAGGTTGAAATTGGTGGGATCTAGAGTAATTTGACCAGCCTCAATTTTCGACATTTCTAAAATGTCGTTGAGAAGAGCCAGGAGATGTTCACCACTATTATTGATGATGCTTAGCTTATGAAGATGAGCCGCCGTCAATGTTGAATCCCGACTCAATAGTTGCGAAAAGCCTAAAATTGCATTTAGAGGTGTTCGCAATTCATGACTCATATTGGCAAGAAAGGTGCTTTTAGCTAAATTCGCACTTTCAGCCATCTCCTTAGCAGCCACTAATTTTTGAGCCCGTTCATCCGCCAACTTATGGGCTTCATTTAAAGCTGTATTTTTGGCCTGTAAAAGAAACAGAAAATCTGAGACCCGATCATGAACAGCAAAATGGTTAAGCCGTAACCCCAGAGGTTTAAGCTCATGGATTTCTGTTACCCAGAGAGAGCCGAGGAAGAAAATTAAATTAGTCTCGACAACATACACCATCTGCCCTTGCAACTGCATATTTATAGCAAGGCAATCTAAAATCAACAACGAACGGCAAGGCTCGCTGAGACTAGCAAAATCTGGTGACAAAGGGGGTCTTTGAATCGCAAATTGCTGTTCAAACTGACTCCCACAGATTTTAGGGAGTAAATGCTGAAGAGAGTCTCCAGCTTGAATAATCTCTAAATCTGAATTGAGAACGAAATGGAATGGGAAGGCAGTGGCAAATTGCCCTGGCGGTAAACTATGCCGAAAGAAAAGAGTCTGATGACTAGGGCTGATAGGTGACTGAGAACACATCGTGATCAGCTCCCTGCTCTCGATCTTGGACTTGGGTTACTTCTACTGCTGTGTCAAATCGCTCCCCTAGCCCTTCCACCAATCCAGATACCATCGGAGCCATTCCTTTTCGATGGGAATAGTAATGCAGGTTTAAGGTCTGTTTCTCCTGATCACTACATTGAAAGGAAGGCGGTTGCATTTTTGGGAAAATTACCCCTAGACGGCTATGTAAGTCATCGAGATTTCCCAAAAACTCTGGCAAATCATCACCAGCCAGGTCCATCATTTCGCCATACCCTTCTTGTCCAGTAAACTTTACCCAATATTTCCCAAAATCTTCCATGATCTCGGCTGCAGAAATTCCCAGCACTTGACTGGCAGACTTGACCAAACGATGGGTCAAGTCGTCAGGATAGCTCTCCAAGCTAATAAAATTTTCAGATTTAGTTTCGGAAAGTTCTCTGATCGCTTTCCAAGCATCCTCACCAAAATGGTCACAAACCATTTCTTGAATGGCTTTATTCACTAAGCCATACATACAGCATCCCCCCACTCATTTATTTCTCGGCAAATTAATCTTATAGAAGAGATTTGCCTACAACTATTCCCTCTAATATAATCAAGAACCAAAAATTCGGTCCAAAACAATAGGTTTTATTCAGGAAATCCTTCTGATTTTATTTTGACTATTGCATTTTTTTGAGTTGGGAATAGATAAGCAAATGTTCTTAACTTAGCTGTGGAAACAGGTTGAGTACTCTAGCAAATAAATCTTTATCGCTAAAAAATGAAAGGACATCAGTTATTTCTCTAGCCACATTTTGATCGAATTTAGTAAAGCGTCATATACATATTTGAATGGAGCACCTTACCCAGGATGACAAGCACCTCTTGGCAATCTAGGTCACCATATCGAATAATATGATTTCAGCACTTTCAGACTGTCCATGAACTGTAATCTCATGGCTATTTGATATAGCAGCAGCATCTCCCGCTATTAGATCATGCTTCCCATTCAACTGAATCGCACCTTTGGCAACGTGTAACCAAGCTTTCCGTTGGACAGGCATCGGATGGACAACAGTACCTTGCCGGCTGAGCTGGGCCGCATATAAATCCACTTGTTGATGAATAGTGACTGCACCCTGCCGACTCTTTTTAGCCCCTATCAGGTACAGGTGATTGAATGGCTGATCTGCTGATAAGCGAACTTGTTCATATCCAGGCTCTAAATCCTCGGCATCAGGAACTATCCAAATTTGCAATAGGTGTACCGGATCAGAGAGGGAGGGATTATACTCACTATGCTGAATTCCTGTGCCAGCGGTCATTCTCTGAACATCGCCAGGTTTAATGATTGAGCCATTGCCCAAACTATCCCTATGCTCTAAAGCCCCCTCTAGCACATAGGTAATAATTTCCATATTCTTATGACCATGGGTTCCAAATCCTTGGCCTGGCTGGATGACATCTTCATTAATCACCCGCAAGGGTCCAAAGTTCATATGGCGAGGATCGTAGTACTGACCGAAGGAAAACGTGTGATAGCTCTTGAGCCAATCTAAGTCTGCAGTTCCTCTTTCTCGGCCTCGACGAATATCAATCATTTAAGTCGACCTCTCTTTACCTAAAGGAAGGACAATTCACTTCTTTCAGTTCGGTGATATATCTATCATCAACTAACTCTTTATAAATGACAATATGATATTTTAGTGACATATTGTCTCTTTATTTACGACAATAAGATGGATAAATTCGACAGTATGTATGCCTTCACCCAAGTGGTTGATGCAGGGGGATTTGCAGCAGCCTCCCGGAAAATGGGACTGTCGCGATCGCAAGTCAATAAATTGGTGATTAACCTAGAGGACAGCTTAGGGGTGCAACTTTTACAACGCACGACGCGCAAAGTAGTCCCCACAAAAACCGGTCTAGCTTTTTATGAGCGTTGTCAAGCCATTCTGGCAGACGTGGCAGAAGCAGAAGAATCCATTACCCAATACCAAACCCAGCCCAAAGGAATCCTGCGAATCAACGCCCCCATGTCTTTTGGCACAGAATACTTAGCTCCGCTCCTGCCTGATTTCTTAACTCAGCATTCAGAATTAAAGGTGGAATTGGTTTTAAATGATCGATTTATTGATCCGATCGAAGAGGGGTTCGATATTAGTATTCGTATTTCTGCACAACCGATAGCTAGTAGCTTAATCGTTCACACCCTTTGTCCTGCCCCCAGAGTGCTATGTGCTGCCCCTGATTATCTTGAGCAACATGGTATTCCTAGGCATCCTGATCAACTCAAGCACCATTCTTGCTTGCACTATGGCTACTCGGAGCCACTCCATCATTGGCAACTCAAAGGGCCTGATCAAATCCATCGGATTCAAGTCCAAGGTGCTATCTGTTCAAATAATGGAGAAGTGCTACGACAGGCAACTCTCAAGGGATTAGGGATTGCGCTGTTACCGATTTTTCTTGTAGGAGAAGATTTGAAAGGTGAGCGATTGCAGGTGGTTTTATCAAATTATGACAGTCCTGGAATCGCAGTTCATATCCTTTATCCCGTGAGTAAACATCTTTCTGCCAAGGTGCAGTTGTTTACAGCGTTCTTACAAACACACCTTGGCCAAGATCCACAACTGGCCGAAGAGACAGACAAGAATTAAGATGGGAGAACGAACCTGTCTCAAAATCGCTGAAATACCGTTTTTTGATCTGACTTCGTTTTTAATCAGCCCCTTAACAGAAGTCCTAATTCTCACCCCACTGACTAGCACCCAGTCATCCAATCTACTCCTAGGCCCGGACCCTATTGAACCCTCTGGACCGTTCGTTATACAAGCAACTTATTTGCTAAGGATTTGATATGAAAAAATGGCTGCTGTTGCTATTATTTATGGCTGGTTTCAGTTGGGCGATCGCAAACTTCCAAGGGCTGTCTGCTCAAGGACAATATGACTCCCTCGTGTTTGATTTCAAAGACTCTCTCTCCACGGCAGAGATTGAACAGCAGGTCAATAACTTATCAGAACAATTCCAAACTAAATTGGCCTATAACAGTGAGTTTTCCTTACAGGATCATGTTTTCATTGCTAAGGGAGATGAGCAGCTCCTCAAAGCGGTTAGAGAATCCGGCATTAGTGAATTTACTGAATTTGTTGAGCCCAACTACATCTATCAAGCATCGTTCAGTCCTAACGATCCAGAGTTTGATAAGCAGTGGAATCTCAAAAGCATCAACATGGAGGCAGCCTGGCAAGCAAGTCGGGGGCGAGGTACAACCGTTGCCGTGATTGATACCGGTATTGCTCCCGTGGCTGATTTGAAACGGACTCGCCTTGTCCCTGGCTATGACTTTGTCAACGATCGGGTCAAGGCCACTGATGATCATGGCCATGGCACCCATGTGGCGGGCACCATCGCTCAATCCACCAATAATAATTTTGGCGTCGCAGGTATCGCCTATGAAGCCCAACTGATGCCACTAAAGGTTTTAAGTCGAGGCGGATCCGGGACTGTCGCAGATATTGCAGAATCTATTCGCTTTGCAGCAGACAACGGAGCCGACATCATCAATATGAGCCTGGGCGGGGGGGGCGAAAGTGAACTGATGCGAGAAGCCATTGAATATGCCCATCAAAAAGGGGTAGTGATTGTGGCCGCTGCGGGTAATGCGGCCAGAAGTGCTGTAGAATTTCCGGCCCGCTACCCCCATGTCATTGGCGTTTCTGCTCTAGATGCGGAAGGCCAAAAAGCACCTTACTCTAATTATGGGGCTGGGGTCGATATTTCAGCCCCTGGGGGCTCCCTTAAAGGCAACAATAGCTTGGGGGGTATTTTGCAAAATACCATCAACCCTCGAGATGGCTCTTCCATCTTTGCCGCCTTCCAAGGAACCAGCATGGCGGCCCCTCATGTGGCGGGCGTTGCGTCCTTAATTCGATCCATTGGGGTCCAAAACCCAGATCAAGTCGAACAGGTTCTCAAACAGTCTGCTGCTGCGGTCAAAGATGATGCCTCCAATTACTTTGGTACGGGTAAATTAGACGCCAGTAAAGCCGTCAGCTTAGCCGCTCAAAAAAGTTTTGGATTCAACGGCTTTATGGGGTGGCTGCGGAATGGCTTATTCTTAGGACCCCGCTTCTGGTTCGACTCCAGAGCAGTCAATTGGGTCAATAAGTTTATTATGCTAGCGGTTGCAGCTGTGCTCGCCTCCCTATTCCGCTTACCTTGGAATTGGCCGATGGGGTTAGGGCTGGTTTTCGGTAGCACCGGCTTATTTATCCTCCGCTGCTTTCATCTGGTGGATCTCCCCCATTGGCCCTTGCGCGTTTTGGGAAGCTCCTTACCCGAATTGGGCAGTGCAATTCAGGGCACCAATGCATTAAACCCCTTAACGGCTAACGTTTTTGCAGCTTTAGCTCTGATTGTCCTCTTCCTAAGCCATCCTCAACTCAAGTGGTTGGCCCTTGGCGGTTCAGTGGGAATTACGGCCTGTTTAGGGGTGAGTGCATTTATAGCGCCCCAAGTCGTCTGGTTAGGCAGCACCGCTGTTGCCCAGGGCTTTTTAGCAATCAATGCTTTGCTCTGTTTAGCGTTAATTTATTTAGCATCTAAATCCGCCACTCGTTCCGCATAAAATCAGCATGTCTATAGAAGCAAAAGGAACCATCACCTTTCAAAGTTTTGGCCTCGGAGTATGGGCTCTAGCGGCCAAAGATGTTACCTACGAGCTATTTGAACCGCCCACCGAATTACAGCAGGAGGGGCTGTCAGTGAACATAACGGGCATCATACGAGATGACATTATGACCGTGGCCATGATTGGCCCAGTTCTAGAAGTTCAAAGCTTTGAAATTTCGGGTTCTTAACATTTAAGGTTGGTTCGAACGAACCACAAAGCTGTGCCGGAGGCGGGCAGCTTTGGTTCCCAACCCATAACTAACCCCCAGCAATACAAAACTGGTCAACCCAAACATGAGTCTGGCTGTAGCGCCTGTTTTACGAATGTCTGACTCACTCCCTCGGAGGATTTTCAGTTCTTGGCCTAGAGGAGCGACCAACTTGCTGGTTTGCCCTGACTCAATACTGGCAATGAGAGTTACTTTTTCCCCACTAGGGAAATACTGGCGCAATACTTTAGGGGTCACCGTGCGAGTCGTAGGCAGATCAGCTAAGGGAAAGGTTTGATCTTGGTACTCAATCGCGATGGGGCGAGAAGTTCTTGAAGATCCGTCATATTGCAATCTAGCGCGAGCCCTTCTATCCGTTCTTAAGGGCAGCTGGGCCAAATCGACATCCACTGAAATAGCCTGGGTTGATGTTTGAAGCCTATTGGCCTGAGACAACATCACGCCATCCACCTGCTCCTGCCACTCGAACAGCATTTCATGGGTTGTCTCTCCTGAATCACGGAATTTAGCTGAGATCTGGAGTTCTCCTTTGAGCACCTTCAGCTCCGGTTCATCTGGCATGGAAATGGGATCTGAAGCTAATAAATAGCCTGAGATTTTGAAGGGAGAAGCGCCTTTCCCTTTATGGTTGAGCGCTTCAGAAATTGACATCTCGGGTAGTTCAGCCAGCTCATTCCCTTGCCAGGTGGTCATCCCCAACACACTGCTGATTAATAGCATTGCCCCTAATCCACCCGTGACGACCGTTCCAAACACCATAAATGAATAGCGATTGTACTCTTGCTTACTGACATGACGAGGACGATCGGTCCAAAAAGAACGTCGCATCTTCATTGAGATTTTTCCTCTTCCATCTCTCCCTAACATTCACGGTTCGGGTTCAAAGATTTCAACCTGCTGGGACAGCACCCCCAAGGTAACCGTCATGCCTGTCTCCATCTGGGGGATAAAGGGAGCTAATACTTCAATAATTGGGGTCCTGAAAATGTTCCGGCTTCGTTTCAGGGTGGGGATAGTAAATCAGTCCTGAAGCAAGGTGGTCGCCAGACTTCACTTGACAGGGGGAGAAGGAAAAGGTTTCAGGGCAAGATGCTGGATACCAATGCACCAGGGGAAACGTCCATTGGGGCTGAATCATCTGGAACTGAGCGGGAGCAATCAAAATATTCAGAGTGCCAGGATAATAGGGGGTTAGGTCTAATCCTAATTCTTTGAAATAAGGTGTTTGTAATGCAATCGTCCCTTCAGGATAAGGAGAGTCAACCCCTCGTCCAGACGCTACACCATAGCCTGAGCGCAGTTTTCCAGACACATAGGTCCAGGCTGGGTCTTCTGATGCTAACAACTGACGATACCTGACCATTGAACTTGTTTCCGATGTTCTCGCCGATAGGAAAAGAACTTATCGGGATCTTGGTAGGTGCAATGGGGTGCGATCGCAACTTGGTCTGGTAGCACTCCCATCTGTTCTAATTGCATGGCATTTACTCGCCGCACGTTTAATCGCACTCGTCCTAGCTCTGAATCGGCAATCAGTGGGGAGTTTTCAACTTGTAGAAGATGCTCAGCAATAACTTCAGGAGCCTGCTCCGATAACTGGGGGGCAACGACGGTACTGCCAACTTGAGCTGCAACTTCCGTATCAACCTGATACATCTCTCCTGCGATCGCAGGCCCCATGGCCACTCGAATATCTTTTAACTGACTCCCTTGCGCTTGCAGACGCGTCAGGGCGACTGGCACAATTTTGGCCGCCGTGCCTCGCCATCCGGCATGGACAGCCGCAACATGGCCTAAGCGCGTATCCGCAATCAATACAGGGGTGCAGTCAGCCGTACAAACCCAAATGGCCTGGTTTTTACTCTGGCTAATTAAGCCATCTGCAGGCGGAAATTCTGATACCGATTCGTCTGTTTCAGGGGCTTGAGAAGCCAGCTGGTTCCAATAGGTCTGAACTTCTGTGGGATCTAAAACTGCATTGCCATGGACCTGCTTGACCCGAAAGATTTGAGCGTCTGCTTTGAGGACCGGGGCTAACTCAGCCGGGGGCCTAGGCCAAAATTCTCGGGTAAAAAATCCATGGGGCCAAGGATCTAGCAAACTACACGTTAAGTAAGAGCGCCCCTCACAGGTGCGCCAATTCCAGGTATGCATGGGGGCAGAATAGACCTTAAACAATGCTAGGCTTACCTATGCTAGCGCGCCGATTCCAGTTTTAACGGGCCTAGCCCTCGAACTGTGAGTTTTGATCAACCCGCGTTTCAGCAGTATCTAACCACCCAAACTTGGGGACGGCCGCTCCACCACTTTGAGGTCCTTGACTCTACCAACACAAAACTCTGGGAGTTAATTAAGCAAGGGGCGAAACCGGGAACGGCGGTTGTTGCCGCCCAACAGCGAGCCGGTCGGGGCCAGCGGGGGCGGACTTGGGAGTCTTCTCTGGGGGGACTGTATCTGTCGGTTGCGATCGCACCTTGTATTCCTGCCGATCAAACTGCCCAACTCACCGTGGCAACCATTTGGGGCCTGGCTACCCTGCTAAGACAGCATCACATCCCAGTGTGGCTTAAGTGGCCTAATGATCTACTTGTACTTGGGAAAAAATTTGGGGGCATCCTGATCGAAACTAGTCTCCAAAATCAACACGTTCAGACAGCAGTGGTCGGCATTGGCCTGAATTGGCGTAATCCAGTGCCAGATCAAGCCATTAACCTAGCGACCATTACAGAAAGGTCCCCCGCCCACCATAGATCTTCGATTCATTCCTTAGAAGAATTAACAGCCCTCACCTTATTGGGTCTAGAAAATGGCTATCTATTTTGGCAAACCCAAGGCATCCATCCATTACTACCCGATTATCTAGATCTAATTAAAATTTATCCTCAAGCCAGTCAACCCATCCGCCAAGATTTGGCAAAACGTCTAGGTTTATGAACTCATCAACACTCTAGGTATAGTAATAATGAAGAAAGTCGTTTCCTGAAAATTTATCTACCATTAGGAAATAAGTGACTAGGTTGATTCTTCCTTAGTAGGTATGCTTTGCTAAGTCTTGAAGGTTAAATTAACCTTGTCTCTCTTTGCTTTACTGATGTGTTTTCCATTGATCACCGACAAAAAACTGAATCACCTCTAAGGATCGAATTGGTATGATGCATCGCTCTCACTCAATCTCTATCCGAACTCACCTTCGGTCAACCTCTCTGTTGTGCCTGGGCAGCTGGCTAAGTCTTCCCCTTGGCTTGGGAGTTCTGTCTCTGAATCAGCGAGCCCAAGCGATTGATCTTGAGAGTCCGACCATCACAGAATCTGCCCCCATCACGCCGGCAGCCCCTCCCGTCGACACGTTTATCGATCCCCCCGAACCTGCTTGGGAACCTGCACCTGTCGCACCTCCTATCCCTGAGCCCATTGCCTTACCTGAAGCCCCTATGCCGGCTGCTCCAGCAGCTCCAATAGCACCAGCCATATCGCCACAAGTCATGCCGCAGGTGGCTGACCGCCCAACCATCGCCCCCAGCAACAAGAGCAACGCCTCCATAACCTATGGCGCAGTCGATGAACCGGTAGAAACCGTATCTGCCCCAAACTCAAATCGAACCGTTCTATCGGGTAGCGTTTCTGGCTGTAAAGCGAGTCTCAATATTGATCCAGTCCTTGCGGCAACCCTTTGTGGCCCTGCGGTCCAAACCGCCCAGCGACCTAACATTCCAACTCGTCAGTATACGCCTGTTGCTTCTGCTC
Organism: Acaryochloris marina MBIC11017; assembly: GCF_000018105.1. GTDB lineage: Bacteria > Cyanobacteriota > Cyanobacteriia > Thermosynechococcales > Thermosynechococcaceae > Acaryochloris > Acaryochloris marina. Next base: position 612,715 of record NC_009925.1, on the reverse strand, counting down.
CAACCTATTCGACCTATTCTTATCAACCCCCACAACAACCTGCCTCCCAGGAGACAGCCTACTCTCCGTCCTATATCCCTAAAACGGCTCCAACTCCGTGGGTTACAGGTGCTCCAGCCACTTTGAGCCCCTTAGCAAAAGCCTCTCCTTCGATCAAACGGCTGTCTTCCTCACCTAACCCTTTAAAGTGGCTCGTTCCAAATCGGCAGCGAATGATCTTTCCGTTACCGATGCCCGCTTCTATCACTTCAGCGTTTGGTTGGCGGACTCACCCCATTTCAGGGAAAACCAGTTTCCATGCTGGCACGGATTTGGCAGCACCAACCGGCACACCTGTTTTAGCAACGTTTCCTGGCCAGGTCCAAACCGCAGGCTTTATGGGTGGCTATGGCTTAGCAATTCTTCTGCACCACCAAGATGGGCAACTGGCAACCCGGTATGCCCACCTATCCAAGGTTTATGTCCAACCGGGGCAATGGGTTTCCCAAGGAACTATCATCGGATTGGTGGGGAGTACTGGCAATTCCACTGGCCCTCACCTCCACTTCGAGACGTTAAAGCGTCAAAATAAGCGCATGGTCGCTTTTGATTCAGGAATTCAGCTCAAAGTCTCCCTGGCAGAGTTAATTAAAGCCATGCAGACCGCAAAAGTCCCTCCCAAACCCCAGGGCTAAGTTAGGCACAGCAGATTGAAGTTCAATCGCCTAAATTAACTCAAGCCTAGATGTCCTTCTCGCTGATTGATAAGGCACCCTTAGCGATTGAATATTGGAGCCAGTTTTTCATAGACACCTTAATTTTTTATCACCATCTACTGACAATATGATGTGTGTCATATGTGAGCATGAATTACATCCATCCGTACTCAAATACTCAAGGTTGCTCACTCATTTGATCAAGCAACCGATCATCTTATAGCTGGAGGCTGGATAAAACTGTCCCCATCATAGAGTCCATGTACCGACAACTAATCTTTAGGAGATTGGGATGGATTGCAGGCTTGCCATACTTCAATCATGGCTTGAACTGCCATCTCCACAGGAATTTGTTCCAGAGTTTGGCTGTGATGAAATTTTAAGCTGATAATCAGTTGCTTGTGTAAAACCGAGAGGCGCTGACGTTCATGGGCAGCCTCGACGACGTCATCTTTCATGGGTCATTAGATTGGAGCCAATAGCATCCAAGAGAAATAAGCATCAACATCAAACACCTGCACTGCTAATAATTTTACATAGCAGACGAGGAGAGAGTCTTAGAAAAGTAAAACGAGATGATTAACCTTACTATCTTCCATTGATATAGACAACAAATTTCTTCTGCCTTCTCGACACCGTCATAAGTCCTAGAGAATGATGCAAAAGTCTAATCAATATATCCTCAAAAAATGATGAGGTTGAGGATAGCCCAAGGAGAATTAAATTAATACTAACTTAGACAACCGCTATATGGATACGTAGCTTCAGATATAGAATCGTACAGGTTCTTGGTTTAACCTCATTGCTACAGCTAATGAAGGGATGGCTGATTCTTCAGACAATTGTTATACCATTGCCATTACTCTGTCGCTTAGTTGGTGATAATGCAGATTAATACGCCTGATTGGGTCAAAAATGCTGTCTTTTACCAGATTTTTCCTGATCGCTTCGCTTGCCACCCCCATCCATCCATCCCATCCCAAGTTAATTGGGAAGCTTGGCACGCCCCACCCACCTTCCAAGGATATAAAGGGGGAAATTTGTGGGGGATTATTGATCGCCTCGACTATTTGGCTGATTTAGGTATCACAGCCCTCTACCTCACGCCTATTTTCCAATCAGCATGCAACCACCGGTATCACACCCATGATTATTACCAAGTCGACCCCATTTTAGGGGGGAATGAAGCCCTAACTGATTTGCTTACAGCAGCCCATAAACGCCACATCAAGGTAGTTCTGGACGGTGTATTTAATCATGCCAGCCGGGGATTTTTCTTTTTTAATGACATCTTAGAAAATGGTCCCCACTCACCTTGGGTGGATTGGTTTCGAATTGAGGGCTGGCCTGTTGCAGCGTATCAAGGCAGTAAGCCGGCTAACTACGTGGGCTGGAGTGGTAATCGCGCCTTACCACAGTTCAACCATGACCACCCTGATGTGCGTGAGTACATTATGCAAATTGCGGAGTACTGGATCAAACAAGGTGTTGATGGGTGGCGGCTAGATGTGCCCAATGAAATTGAAGTGCCCGGATTCTGGCAAGAATTTCGCGATCGCGTCAAAGGTATCAATTCAGAAGCCTATATTGTGGGTGAGATCTGGGACAACGCCCAGCCGTGGCTACAAGGCGACCAATTTGATGGGGTGATGAATTACCAATTCCGACAAGCCACTATCGCTTTTACAGCAGGTGATCGAGTGGATGTCGCCTATACAACACAGCCTGCCTATGCCCCTTATCCTGCCCTAGACGCATCAGACTATCAACAACGGATTCAGGACTTACTGACCTGGTATCCCTGGGATATTCAACTCACTCAGCTTAACTTGCTGTCCAGCCATGATACGGCTCGACTGCTGTCCATGGTGCACCTAGACTACAGCACCATAGAACTAGCGACCCTCTTGTTGCTCACCTTTCCCGGTGCTCCTTGTATCTACTACGGGGATGAAGTGGGGCTTCCCGGTGGAATCGATCCCGATTGCCGTCGTAGTTTTCCTGAGGAGGCAGATTGGCATCTACCCTTACAAACCATACACAAGCAGCTGATCCAAATTCGGCACCAGCATGCTGCCCTTAGAACTGGTCAATACCAAGTTTTACTGGCTACAGATGAAGCCTATGTTTTTAGCCGGTCCTTGGCAGAAGAAGTGATGATTGTAGCCATCAACACGAGTACGAAGTCTAGCTCTCTCACCATCGATCTCAGCCCGTTATCCCCATCTATTGCAAAGTTGGACTCTATCTACGGAACCCCTAACGTCTTAGCAATAAATACGAATACTGCAACAGTAGAGTTATCCGCACGACAAGGGAGTATTATGATTGCCAGTTTTGAATAAATAAGGCCTCAATTCGCTTAAACCATCGTTTTGGTATCACAGACGTCGGATTACCCTAATCCGTTGGGCATCCTAAGGATATGGGGGGACCCCAGATTCGGGGATGTCATGAATGCATCTAAATTCCCGTACATTAGAAGCCTTAACAGATGGAAGCAATTTTAATGGTTCTAGCTGGATTGCTATTGGGTATTTTTGCCACCGTAGCAATTCTCTATGCCTTCTTGGTGGTCCTAGTTTTACCAAATAGAGAATCTATCTCTACTTTTCAACAACACTCATTTCAACAGCACTCTTCTCAACCACAACGACTCACGACTGAAGTGCGTGAACTCAGTGATTTACAAGCTTTGATGGAAATTAGACAGCCCCAGCCTGTCGAAGCCCAATCTTGGCATCAAGATTCTGAATATCTCGCTTTAAAAGCAGATATACAAGCTGAATCGCAAGCTTACCAGCGTATTCCCACTTTTCTCAGAGGGTTTATGCCCAAACCTTGGAAAAAAGCTTGGCAGTACAGCGAATCATTAACCTATGTGAATGATTCAATTCCCAAAATTCTTGGAAATTGGGATAGTCGAGAATTCTCTCGTCAATGTACTCCTACGTTATTGAAGTCAACTCAAAAGGACAGCTTAGATCAAAGCTTTGCCGATTTACTGGGTCGATGTGGCCAGATGACAGCTTATCAGGGCATCAAATACTTTGGATTGGATAACCTAAGAGGCGATTCGGTCTGGCAATTTGTGGCTCAAGCTGACTTCGAGAATGGATGGGCGATTATAACCGGACGTGTGATTTGGCAAGGACAGCGCTGTTGGTTCGATCACTTCAGTATTAGCAACGCCATATAGTACTGAAATAGACGCCTCAGAGTAGCTTTCTAATTCACGTATTTTTAGATGGATTTATTAAAGAGCAGGATGTGCTAAATTGCCAACCCTGCTCTTTTTTTAGCATTTGGGCAGGGATCACCAATCCTTCCAAGCTAGCGGGTGGTCTGTATCAGCTGCATAGGTTTGCAAAAGAGATTGATACATCGGGCTATCTGACCATCGATCAATTTCCCGGGCTCGCAGCACCGGTAGAGGATGAGTCAGCTCAGCCGTTCGCACTGACTTAAGGAGATTTGCTAAATCATGATCGATACGATCATAGGCTCGGGCTTGGTCAATAAAGGCATCCACATTAAGCTGAGATGCCAGAGAAGATGATCCCCCCGCTAATTTCATCAGTACGGAAGCCATAACTTTGGCATTTTGGGTGACGAGTAACCCGGCGCGATCGCAAGTGAATTCAGCACAGCGGACCCAAGCCATCAACTGCCGTTGTAGGTTTTGGGCAATTAAGCTGCCAAAGGGAGACAATTGGCCAGCTGCCAGCACTAGCAGGTTAGCAATGGTGAGATAAACGCCATGCTCACATTTGAGATGTCCAAGTTCATGGGCTAAAACAGCCTGCATTTCAGGGGGATCGAGCAATTCCAGCAGTGACGTATGCACCACAATAAACGGTTGCTGTCCCCGCATGGCCAAGGTGTAGGCGTTCGGTGTGGGATTTTGGCGAACATACAGCTGAGGCTGTTCCAAGTCGAGAATATGGCAAGCCTCAGTCAGCAGTTGGTGCAGTTCAGGGAGTTGTCGTTCGCTGACTAAAACGCTGGAACCAATATTTTCTAGATAGAAGACTTGTTCTGCGACGCTGCCTAAAAGGCTTCTCACAAGCCAATCTAACCCAGGGAGCTGCTGGAGTGTTTGGGTTGCTTCCAAATCAATAGGATGTCGGAACTGGGCAGCCTGCAACCCCAATAAGGGAATTTTTGACATCGGCATTTTGTTACTGTTTGCGGTGTGGCCTGACTTCATTGTGACATTTGTTTTTAGAGTAGAGAAAAGGGTTAATTTTTTATCGCCTTAACACTGGGAGAAAAGCAAGGATAAGTTTCTATTTACTCTATTTTTTGATGGGATAACAAAGGGTGGCAAACCGACTTGGACATCAGGGTATATTGAGATGACTAACCGTCCAGGGCTTATATCTATCGGCCATTCTCTAGCAAGCGTCTCCATCTAGTTGAAAGTGCACCCCAAGCAACCGCTTTTTCAAAGTAGATGTGACGGATGTGTTAAGAGAATGCTGATTCTAATCTGGATCTGTTAGTTTGAAAGGGGTATTCGTTTTCCCTTATTTCTTTCGCTATCTTAATTAACAGTAAATTAAACGCCTGTGGCTCCAATCAAAAAAAGAAATCAACAAAACCAGCCAAATATTAACGAACGCATTCGTTTTCCAAAAATCCGCGTAGTCGATGCAGATGGAACTCAGCTCGGCATTATGGCGCCTAGCGAAGCAATGGAAATCGCTGATGAGCGGAACCTGGATTTGGTGTTAGTGAGTGATAAAGCCGATCCACCGGTTTGCCGGGTCATGGACTACGGTAAGTTCAAGTTTGAACAAGAGAAGAAAGCCCGGGAAGCAAAGAAAAAGCAGCATACTTCTGATGTTAAAGAAGTAAAAATGCGCTACAAGATTCAAACCCATGACTACGAAGTGCGGGTTAACCACGCCAAGCGGTTTCTAAAATCTGGCGATAAGGTAAAGGCGACCGTCACTTTCAGAGGCCGGGAGATTCAGCATTCCCATTTAGCCGAAGCGCTGCTAAAGAAAATGGCGAACGACTTGCTTGATTTTGCCGAGATCCAGCAAGCACCCAAGCGCGAAGGACGCAATATGATTATGTACCTATCTCCGAAGAAATAGGACTGGCCTAGCTCCTTCCCTAGCAACCACTTTCAAGCTATAAGGGTGCCCCTCCGACTTGTACCCATTCGTGTAATTCGTATTCCACACAATGGTTCAAGATCAGGGGGTCTTGCTCTACAATTTTTTTTGCTTCTTCATAGGACTGAGCCTCAAAGATTAGCATGCCCCCGGCACTCTCCCGCCAATAGCCCGTTTTGGCCTGATGGCTCTCTAGGTTTTTAACATAGGCGAGGTGGGCAGGCACATGGCGATCAAAGGTGGTTTTATCCACAATGCCGCGTTCAATTTTGATATACCAGGGCATAGCTTAGAGATACTTTTGCAAAATCAAGGAAAGCTGTTCCTTGGTAGCCGCTGGAGCCTGATCCAAGGGGGTAAAGATTGCGTGTTTCAGAGCCTTGTGAGCCTTAGAAGCAGGGGGGGATTGACTGAGACGTTTAACGGTTTCTTTAATCACGCTTTGGGCATTACTCGCATTCTTGTGAAGATTGCCAATAATCATTTCCACCGTGACGCTGTCATGTTCAGGATGCCAGCAATCGTAGTCCGTGACTAGGGCTAGGGTGGCATAGGCAATTTCAGCTTCCCGCGCCAGTTTAGCTTCCGGCAAATTGGTCATGCCAATTACAGTGCCCCCCCAACTTCGATACAAATTAGATTCAGCTTTGGTAGAAAAGGCAGGGCCTTCCATACACACGTAGGTGCCTTGGCGATGGAGGGTGACATCGGGGAGATTCAGGGATGCGATCGCATCCCCCAATACCCCAGCCAATGCGCCACAGACTGGATCACCAAAGCCAATATGGGCCACAATGCCATTGCCAAAAAAAGTAGACACCCGATTCTTGGTGCGATCGATAAACTGGTCCGGCACCACCATATCCAAAGGTTTTGCTTCTTCCTTAAGGGAGCCGACGGCTGAAGCTGAGATCAAATACTCCACACCCAAGGACTTCATGGCATAGATGTTAGCGCGAAAGGGCAATTCACTCGGAATAAGATGATGATTCCGACCATGGCGAGCGAGGAAAGCCACCCGTGCCCCTTCCAAGGTGCCGACAATCAGTGCGTCTGAAGGGTCTCCGAAGGGGGTCTTGATTTGAACTTCTTCTACATCCGTCAGAGCCTCCATTTTATAAAGGCCACTACCGCCAATAATGCCAATTTTTACCTGAGCCATATCTAAGGTTCGTGAGTGTTTAATCCTTTCGTAGTGTACTGGGAAAGTTAGGTGTAGCAACTAGTTTTTTGCCTACTACCATTTCATCATCGGTCAATGAAAATGATTTCCCCTCAGATAACATTCCAAAGAACCTGGGTAACCTAGCGCAGAAGCAAGTGTTTATCAAGGTACTGAGTTAAAAATGACAATAAAGCTCAATAATTTTCGTTCACCACTCAAATCTGTGATGGTCCTCAGTCTTGTCGGTTTAATGGGTGCCTGTTCGGGGTCAACGGAAAACAGCCCCGAGATCAATAGTCCAGCCAGTACTCCAGAAGCTACTAGCTCTGCTACACCAGACCCCGCCTCGTCACCTGTGAATACCGCGCGCAATGCCGAAGGGGAAACAACGCTAGGATCAGTGCTTAGAGCACAGCAGGCCTATCATCTAGAGTATGGTAAATTCACCACCAGCCTAGAAGATCTCCAACTCGGAATTACAATGAACTACTTCACGTTTGCAGGATTAGATGCAGACGCAGCCCAAACGACCTTCAAAGTGGTTGCCAAAGAAGCAGGTCTCAATAGCTATGCAGGTGGGGTTGCCAATGTCGACTCCATTTTTGAAGTGATTCTATGTGAGAGTAGTTCGCCCAGCCAAGATATTGCCCCTCCCCAATTTGAAGAAGGCTCTTGGAGTTGTGGTCCAGAGTCCCAAAGAGTAGAGGGTTAACATGCAAAAATCCAGGGGGTTGGCCGCGCTTTCATCCCCTGGTGTTTGCTTTAGATATTGGTTTGAGTCTAAGCTGAAGCCCAATCTTGAGGCTTTAAGAATGTCTCATATAACTCTGCTTCAGGAGTATCAGGCTCAGGAGAATAAGCATACTCCCAACGCACTAGCGGTGGCAGCGACATCAGGATAGATTCAGTACGACCATTGGTCTGCAAGCCAAAAATAGTCCCTCGGTCATAGACCAAGTTGAATTCCACATATCGGCCTCGACGATACAGTTGGAAGTTCCGTTCACGGTCACCATACTCAGTATCCCGACGTCGCTCGACAATCGGGACATAGGCAGGCAAAAAGGCGTTACCGCAGTCTTGAGCAAAGGCAAATATCTCATCCCATGACCGTTGGGGTAAAGAACCCAACTGATCACTATGGTGAGCAGCAATCCCCTCAGCATGGGGGCCACGATACAAAGCACCAATGCCATCCTGATAATCAAAGAAAATACCGCCAACTCCCCGCATTTCTTGTCGGTGCTTCAGATAAAAATACTCATCACACCAAGGCTTAAAGGTGGAGTAATATTCAGGGTGATGACGATCGCAGGCCGCTTTCATCGTTTGATGAAAATGGACCACATCTTCTTTGAAGGGATAATACGGCGTCAGATCAATCCCACCCCCAAACCACCAAACTGGTCCGGCTTCAAAATATCGATAATTCAGATGTACCGTTGGCACGTAGGGACTGCGGGGATGCAGTACCATCGAAGTCCCCGTCGCATAAAATCGGTGCCCTGCAGCTTCTGGCCGTTGTTTAAGAATAGAGGGAGGCAAATGATCCCCCCAGACCTCGGAGTAATTGACACCACCCTGTTCTAAGAGTCCACCTTCTCGAAGGACCCGCGAGCGACCACCGCCCCCTTCCGGTCGATCCCAGGAGTCTTCCTGAAAAGTGCTTTTACCATCTAACGTTTGCAGCTTGTCGCAAATACTGTCCTGCAAACCTCGCAGAAATTTTCCCACCTGCTCTTTAGAGTCTGAAGGAGGTGGAGGAGCATTTGTTACCGCTGCAGGAGTAGAAGGAGATGCGGTCATGAGGGGCCTCTAGAGAAATAGGGGCTGGGCCATTATAAATATGCTTCGCTAATTTTGTAGGAAGCAGAGAGCCAGCCAGGTTGCTTTATCTACTCTAGAACGATTTGGACCAATGGAGAATAGGGGATTCGAACCCCTGACCTCTGCGGTGCGATCGCAGCACTCTACCAGCTGAGCTAATTCCCCAAGAAACGCGGGCTATAACCGCGTCCATGTAGTCTAATGAGTCCGTCTTGGCTCTGTCAATTGCAGAACAGCCGCGTACTGATTAACCAACCAGTTTAGTAAACAGAGAAAGAATCCACAACGCGCTGGAACACAGGCTCAACCTTGGTCCAACGAGACTCTGGTGTGGAGAGGCTAAGGGTAAACAACTTACCCCGACGAACAACTACGGTCGAAAGGTTATGGCGCTTACCAATGGGTAAATCAACCGAATATTCAAGGGCGTAGTAGACCTTATCATCTTCTGTTCGCGAAGCTGCAGCCAATAAATCCGCTTCCTGGCCAGATTGGGAAGGTGCAATCACTGCATTCAAAAGGGTGCGGGCCACTTCAGTGGGATCTCCTAAATCCGTCAACTGAGTGTCGCTAGTGATGTCACTCACGACTACGCTCACATTTTCGGTCTCTTCGATCAGGTCATGAAACACAACGTCAGAGCTACCGGGTACTTTGATGGGTGCCCAACCATTGGGATACATAAAGGTATACCCATCAATATTGTCTGCATAAGCTTGCAATCCGGCTGTATCAGACGCGCAGGCTTGTAAGGTCAGACTTAATATAATGAGTGCAAGTGCTGCGATTCTTTTGAACATGTTTTGTGTCCTTAACCAGTTTTCCTTTGCTTGTAGACAAATTTGCTTCATTGAGTGAGTTTATTGTCGCATTGGGAGGAGCGTTACCTCCATCAATTGCAACAAGATGTTTAACCCTCTGGCTCAACATCCTTTACTTCAAACAGTTGTGGATACCAATCCGGACAAGTTGAAGACTGCTGCCAGCCAAAAGGGTGAATAGCACAGACTAACGCTTGCCGTGCTTCACTCATACCATAGGCTTTTCCGTGATAATTGGCACAACCCTGACAAGGAGACACTGCTGATTCCGTCTTAGGAGCGAATCCGACCTGAGTTTTAAGAATTTGTCGATCGCACTCTAGGCGTCGCCATCGTAAATTCAGTACTTTTAAACGAGCCTGATTAGCTTGACGAAATGGATCTCGCTTCTGCAACATGATGACCTCGCCAAGTTCAGTATCGTTTATCTTAAGGGTGTCTTACAGGAAAATCCAGGTAAAAAGGATAAGAGGATGAAGCGGTATTTTCGGGTGCTGAAGCTGTTTTGGGCAACGACCATTGCAGCAGAGATGGAATATCGCTCCAACTTTGCAATCTCGGCCCTTAGCAGCCTTGGTAATCTCGCGGGTAGCTTATTTGGCCTATCTTTGTTTTATCGTACAGGCTATACCTTCCAAGACTGGAGTTGGCATGAAGCCCTCGTTGTTTTGGGTGTCTTCACCCTCCTCCAAGGCTTTTCAGCCACCTGCCTTGTCCCAAATCTAAACCGAATTGTTCGCCACGTTCAAGAAGGCACCCTTGATTTTATTCTGCTCAAACCTATCAGCAGTCAATTTTGGTTATCCACTTATTCTGTCTCTCCTTGGGGTCTGCCCGATGTCCTTTTTGGCCTAGGGCTGATCGGCTATGCCGGATTTCAACTGGGACTAGGCTGGCAAAATTATGCCCTTGGTCTATGGCCACTGCTGTGCGGATTTCTCAGCCTCTATAGTCTCTGGTTTGTTTTGGGAGCCACCAGTATTTGGTTTGTCAAAATCTATAACGTCACAGAAGTCCTGCGGGGGCTGGTCGAAGCTGGCCGCTATCCGGTCGTAGCCTATCCAACCGCCTATCGCTTCTTTTTTACCTTTGTGATACCCGTAACATTCCTAACTACAGTGCCCGCTCAAGCCATGCTTAATCGAGCCACCTGGAATTGGAGCCTAGGGGCAGGTATACTCGCAATCGCCCTATTTATACTGTCCAATCGGTTTTGGCAATTCGCACTTCGTTTCTACACCAGTGCATCCAGCTAGTCATCAATCCACCACCACCGGATTTTCCAAAGCGCGAATTTCGACCATAGCTGCCAGCAGTCCCCCCATACCAGAGGCAATGATGCCAATGATCATTCCCACTTGAGTCCAATTGATTACAGCAAACGGCCAGACAATACTACAGATAGCAATGGGAGCCAGGACCAAGCCTACTGATAAGTTAATGGCACCGAGCAAAAAACTGGCTTTGACGGAGAGGGCTTCCCATCCAGCAGTCGCATCTTGATTGGCACGGCTAGCGATTGCTTTCACCAAAGCACCAATTCCAATCACACATCCCATTCCTGTGACCACTGCCATCGTCGTTCCTGCAGACGCCTTGGTTGAACCCACCAAAGCCCCAACCGCAGAACCCATGCCAATGGTGACGATGGTCCACACCGCCCACACCAGCCTATTTTTATGATTTGTAGCCATCTACTTAGAGAATTTGTAACTCTTTTATTTTCCCCCAATACGGTTCCCTTAGGGGTAAAAGGTTAGTTCCGGCAATCCCATGGTTTCTGGCCAACCCATCATCAAGTTCAAGCATTGGACTGCTTGCCCCGCCTGACCCTTCATCAAATTATCAATGGCAGAAATCACGATAACGCGACCGGTCCGCTGATCCACTTCTATGCCGAGGTAGCAAAGGTTTGTGCCATAGGCCCATTTCGTAAAGGGATAGGTACTGCCCGGTAAGACCTTGACCCAAGGTGAGTTCCGATAAAAGGCGCTAAAGATCGTAATCAAATCTTCTCTCACTAGCCCAGGGTCTCGCATCGTGGCATAAACCGTGGCCAAAATCCCACGGGTCATGGGTGCTAAATGAGGCGTAAACTGGACAACCACCTCTCGCCCTGCCAAATCACTACTTACCTGTTCAATTTCAGGGGTATGACGATGGTGGGCGACGCCATAAGGACCAATACTGCCATTAGCCTCAGCAAGGAGCAGATGGGTTTTAGCTTGGCGTCCTCCGCCAGAGGTGCCGGTTTTGGCATCAATAATGGCACTGTTCGGGTCAATTAAACCTTGTTTGAGCAAGGGGGCTAAAGCCAACAAACTAGCGGTGGGGAAGCACCCTGGACAGCCCACTAAGCTAGCCGTTGAAATTCCCTGTCGATAGAGTTCGGGCAAACCATAGACTGCTGTAGAGGCCAAATCACGATCTTGTCGTTTCGTCCCGTACCAATCTTCATAGGTGTCCAGGTTTGTAAATCGATAATCGGCAGAGAGATCCAAGACTTTGCAACCGCATTCCACCAAAGTCGGTGCCATCTCTGCGGCCAAACCATTGGGAAGAGCCAAAAAGACCACCTGGGTCCGCTCAACAACTTTGTCTAAATCGATGGCTTCTACTTTTAAGTCTTGTTTAAACCCCAAGTGGGGATACAAGTCTGCAAATGGACGCCCCGCACTGCTATCGCCCCCTAAATAGGCCAGATGGACATGGGGATGTTCCAACAGTAGGCGAGTCAGTTGGACCCCGCCATATCCAGACGCTCCAATAATGCCAACAGGAATATCTTCCTGAGAACCCATATTCATTTTTTCCTCAGAGGTCAGTCATACAAACAGTTAATGTAGTTCAGGCTTCCCAAAAATAACGATGATGATATCGATCACCACTTTTATTGATATCGATCACTGCATTGAATAGCAACGACTGCATTAGCTCACATGAGCTGCATTGTAGTACCAAATACCCATTTCGACTGGTTTTGGATAATCAAAGGATTCTGTGCGAACTGGCGTCCCCACCCCTTAGAATTAAGGGGAAGATGTTAAAAAACGTTACGGTACCGTCACTTTGAATCCCCACGCTACGCCAACAGACTCTTTTGAATTTGACTCCATTGAAGATGCCCTTGCGGAGTTTAAAGCGGGACATGCCATTGTCGTAGTGGATGATGAGAACCGGGAAAACGAAGGCGATCTAATTTGTGCAGCTCAATTCGCCACCCCTGACATGATTAACTTTATGGCCGTGGAAGCGCGGGGGTTGATTTGCCTAGCCATGACTGGGGAGCGATTAGACGCATTAGAGCTGCCACTGATGGTTACCAATAACACCGACATGAACCAAACGGCCTTTACCGTCAGTATCGATGCCTCTCCTCATCTAGGCGTAACAACCGGCATTTCAGCGGAAGACCGAGCCCGTACGATTCAAGTCGCCGTCAATCCAGATTCCTTACCCACAGATTTGCGACGTCCTGGGCACATTTTCCCTTTGAGAGCCCGCTCTGGTGGAGTGTTACAGCGAGCAGGTCATACTGAATCGGCGATTGATATGACTCGCTTAGCAGGGTTATATCCAGCTGGCGTAATTTGTGAAATCCAAAATCCCGATGGATCCATGGCTCGCCTACCGCAACTCAAAGACTATGCCCATGAACATCAGCTTAAAATCATCAGCATTGCCGATTTAATTAGCTATCGGCTTCAACATGAGCGGTTTGTTCATCGAGAAACTGTTGCTGATATGCCCACTGAGTTTGGCCAGTTTCAGATTTATGCTTACCGCAATCAGCTCGATCACAAAGAACATGTCGCCATTGTTAAAGGCGATCCAAAGCAGTTTGGTCAACAGCCCGTGATGGTGCGGATGCACTCCGAATGCCTCACCGGAGATGCCATCGGCTCCCTTCGGTGTGACTGTCGTATGCAGCTCCAGGCCGCTCTCAAAATGATTGAGAATGTGGGGCAGGGCGTCGTCGTGTATTTAAGACAAGAAGGCCGCGGGATTGGTCTAGTCAATAAACTGAAGGCCTATTCCTTGCAAGATATGGGTCTCGATACCGTAGAAGCAAATGAAAAGTTAGGATTTCCAGCCGATTTACGAAACTACGGTGTAGGGGCTCAAATCCTTAATGATCTGGGAATTCAAAAAATTCGCCTGATTACCAATAACCCCCGTAAGATAGCAGGGCTCAAAGGCTATGGGTTGGAAGTTGCTGATCGAGTCCCCTTGCTAATCGAGGCCAACACCTACAATACGACCTACTTAAACACTAAGGCAGAAAAGCTAGGTCATATGCTGTTGCAAACCTACCTGATGACGATTGCTATTCGATGGCAGGATGAACCCTTAGATGTGACTCAGCGCTACGACCGTCTCGAAAAACTTCGTCATTTGGCAGACAACCAGCATCTTTTACTGCAAGAAGAGGCCCGTCCTGTAGCAATAGCGCTATTCGAAGGCCCCTCCTTGATTTGTCATTTAGGTTTAGACCAGCCAGATGTTGCCTCGGCAGATTGGTATCAACAAAAAGGACACCCTTACCGGGAAGCGGTTACTCGTATCTTTGGAGATTTAAAGCAGGATTCTAATGTTGCTAGTGTTGAATTTTTGATTTCTTCTGGCACCGATCCGCTCAAAAATCTCCAAGTCAAATTAGACCGAAAAAGCATTAAGGCAGATCAATTACCTTTACCCTTATGTCATGATTTAGAAACACAAACAATCTATAGCGTTGACCTAAGCGAATAGCTATTTCTATATAGGAACATACCTATATAACCTGAGTTCAGGATAATCTTAAACCTTCATTCTTGCGTGGAAGAATCTAAAAAATGGTCTTAACCTGAACTTAGATTCTGTAGGTATTTATAGGAAATCAGGCTGCTAGACGATAGTCAAAATCATTATAGCCATTCGTTTTTTGACCTAGAAAATCGTGATTTTTATTCAAAAACTTGAAATTCGATCACCTAAAGGTTGGAAATGGGAAACCTAAGGGTAATTCATAAGACTACCTTTGATGTTTCATATTGTTGTATTTGCCACAACGGGTTTTTGGATGTATGCGATCTTCGATTGCATCCGAAACGATCCAGATCGAAATGTTTGGATCTGGCTGTTGCTATTCTTTAACTATCTGGGTGCTGTCATTTATTTCGCGACGAGAATGCTACCGCGAATGAATACATCTTCAGCTCCCAGCTACTTTAAACGCTGGACTAAAGGACGAGAGTTACGAGCGGCCGAAGCTGCAGTCGTTAATATTGGTAAATCACACCAGTATGTTCAATTGGGTAACGTCTTGCTGGAGATGAGTAAAGTAACTCAAGCGGAGGAAGCCTTTCAAGAAGCCATTTCCAAAGAGCCCAACTATCTCGATGCCTTATGGGGACTCGCGTCAGTGGCAACAGCTGCCAAACGATGGGAGGAAGCTCAAGCTTATCTACAGCAGATTCTATCTCTTGATTCTGAATATAAACGGGGCGATGCTTCCTTGCTGCTGGGTAAGGTTCTCGTCGCCAGTGAACAGAGAGAACTAGCAAAACCCCACCTCATTCAAGATATTAAAGCCTGGAGTCATCCTGAGGCAGCATTAATATTGGCTACGCTCCAAGCTGAAGATGGTGAGAAACAGGATGCCTACGAAATCTTAAAAACAATGCTGTCAAAACTGAAAGCTTGCCCTGAGTTCTATTACAGACAGCACCGCCATATCGCTAATAAAGCAGACCGAATGCTCCAGAGCCTAGAGAAGGAACTCTAGGAGACAACAATTTAATCCAAAATTTAGCCACCTAGGCGGGTAGCTAGCATAGGCACACCCCCTGCTGGCGTAAAGGTAATTCCCCGCCGAACGGGTTGAATAGGTTTTGAGCTGACCAATTGTAGGCTGGTTTGCCTGAGAATGGTGGCCAGCACTAATTTCATCTCAAATAGGGCAAATGCATATCCTAAACAGCGCCGATTACTCCCGCCAAAGGGGAAATACTCATAGGGTGAAAACTGGCGCTCTAAAAAGCGCTCCGGTCGGAAGGCATTGGGATTGGGGTAGAGATCTTCGCGGTGGTGCACCAGATAAATACAGGGGGTCAGCATTGCTCCTGGAGGCAGATCGTAGCCCATAACTCGTAGAGGCTGTTTGAGAGTACGGCTAAAGGTAAACAACACCAGGGGATAAATGCGCAGTGTTTCTGAGCAAACTGCGCTGAGATAGGGGAGCTTGGCAATCTCACTCGGGTCTGTATCTGGGGTGATATCCCTTAACTCTGCTAATAATTTCGTCCGCACTTCTGGAACCTTATGGATCCAGTAGAAGGCCCAAGCCAACGCAGACGCCGTGGTTTCATGGCCAGCAAAAAGAAGCGTCATCAACTCGTCCCGAAGCTCGGCATCACTCATGGGTTCTCCCTGCTCATCTTGGGCAGCAAGGAGCAGGCTGAGAATATCTTGTCCCAATGGCTGTTGCCGCCGTTCCTGAATCTCAGCCAATAGCAGCTCATTGATGGCTTGTCGGCGTCGCAAGAATTTCCCCCATAAGCTCCAAGGGCCTAAGTCTTTTTGCAACCCGGTGAGAAAGAGATGGCTCGACCCCAAAGGAGTATCGAAGGTATGGAGCATCTCGTCCAGAAGCTGACTGAGCTGCTGAAATCGCTCATTGTTGTCAATCCCAAAGATGGTCCGGAGAATGACCCGAAGGGTAATTTCTTGGGTGGCTGAGCGCATCACAAAGGGCTGATTTTGGGGCCATTCTTGGGAGACTTGAGTTGCGATCGCACACATGGCATCGCCATAGGCCCGCATTCGCTCACCGTGAAAGGGAGGCATTACCAATTTCCGCCGTTTTTTATGGGCTTCTCCTTCTAACAGCAGAAGTCCTTGATCACCTGTAATGGGAGAGATGATCTGATTGCCACTGACACTATCAAAAAGGCTGGGGTCAGTGGTAAAAACCTGCTCAATGGCATCTGGGTGACTAAGGATCACAAAGGGGGGGAAGCCAAAGGATCGCCCTTCAAAGATGTCGCCATACTGAGCATAGGCGTTCTCTAGATATGGAATGGGATCGGCTATAGCTCGTATCGTTTGCAGCCACGTCGGTACTGGAATACGAGGAATGGGTGCAGAGGGAGTAGGGGCTAGGGTAGGTGCTGTAGCAGTCATGGTTTGTCCTCCAAGCTAACAATAGGCTAACCTTGATTCCACTCTCATGGCAGACCTAATATATAGCTAGGGAAGATCAGAATCTTAGGGAGAAACTTAAGGGAAAAACTAAGGTTCTGGTTTTGGTGCATCTGCTTGATTAGTTGCAGAATTAGAAACAGTGGATGTTAAGAATCGTCCCATCCTCGCGGGCATACCTGCCAGGCATTTTACTTTTTAATCAGCCATCATCACACTTGCACTGTGTTGTATCGAGAGTACCTTTTGCTTCTAGATAAGCAATCATTTCCTTTGCTCGTTTAGTCCCTCCCCAACCAATATCAGGATGCAACAACATTGAGAACCTAGCTGCAAGATATTCTGCATCCCCCCAATTCAGTTGAAGCTTTTTTTGCGATTTACCTATCCATAGAGTGGGGGGCCAGTAACCTATTCGATCGTAGTTATGGTTCTTTCTAACCTGTAATTCCAGTTCACAAATTCCGTCATTGGCAGTAGTATAAGCCATCCAGTATGATCCACCATCGCGAATAATGTCTGCATACTGAATTGAATCTGGGATTGGAAAATTGGCCATAAGAATTTGACTTGATGCAACGAAAAAAATGAACATCCGTACAAATTTGATCTAATGCACAAAATTATTGGAAATGTTGGTAGCCTTTTTGCATTTCTAACAAAAACCCCTCCCCATTTGGCTTGAGTAAAGTAACATCACCTTCAGCAACTATTTGACCAATGATCATTGCGGTTGGATTAATTCTCTTCAGCAATTCCTGAGCAGAAGGTAAAGGTAAACATAGCACTAACTCAAAATCTTCCCCTCCATAAAGCGCCCATTCTATCGCTTGCTCTGAGGTTAAAACTTGGGTGTTATTAAAGCTCATTGGTATCGGAATTTGAGTTTGCAGGATCTCAGCCCCCACTCCGCTCGCTCTACAAATTTGCAAAACGGCATCCGCCAACCCGTCACTACTATCCATTCCTGTCACTCTAGGAACAGGTGTGAGTTGTTGGAGCGCTTGAATCACATCTAATCGGGGTTGAGGACGCTGATGAGCCTGTTTTAATGCTAAGTACTCTGCCGAACTCAATACCTGTCCCCAATCTGGGTGGAGTAAAAGCTCCAATCCCGCCCGAGCAGAACCATGAACCCCCGTGACCACAATTGCATCTCCCGGTTGAGCCGTAGAACGCAAAATTTGCTGATGGGGCGAGACCTCCCCTAACGCCGTCATACTCACGGTAATCACTGGTGATCGACTTAAATCTCCACCAATAATGGCTGTTCCATAAGTGTTTAAGCAATCAGCTACCCCCTGATAAAACTGATCAAGCCAGCTAACTGGTAACGTTTCAGGTAAGCCCAGACTAATGGTCAGCCCCAAAGGACTCGCTCCCATAGCCGCAATATCAGATAAATTGGCAGCAGCAGAACGCCAGCCTACATCAGCGGGAGATGTGGTGCGATCGCAAAAATGAATCCCATCCACCAACATATCCGTCGTCACCACTAGGAGATGTCCTGCACGCGGTGTGAGTACTGCAGCATCATCACCCACCATACGGGTTTCACAGAACTGATACAGCCGTTGTAATACCTGTTGCTCACCCAACTCGGCAACAGTGACACCTAAGTTGTTCTTTTCCATCTGTCCCTGATCAAAAAAAGGCTTGGAAGCAGCTCCCAAGCCTATTGTGGTTGATGCTTGTGAATTTAGACGAGATTCTCAGCCCCTTTAATCACCCGAGCAGACTCAATCACATCGCCAGGCTTAATCGTACCGAGAACATCTTGACCATCCACCACATAACCAAAGACCGCATAACGACCATCCAATAGATTGGATCCAGCAGGGGTTAGTTCAGGCTCAAAGAGCAAGAAAAAGAACTGGGAGGAACCGCCGTTAGCATCATCCCCTGGACGAGCCATAGCCATCGTGCCGTAGGAAGAGAAGGTCAATACTGGCTCATCCAAGTAAATTCCTAAATCCTCCAAAGTAGATCCATAAATTGGCTCAGAATCCCCCTTAACCATGATTTCTAGGGGGATAGCTCGGTATTCTCCAGTGTCAGGATCAATAAAGCCAGCATCAGGGCCATCTGGATCGCCAGTTTGAACCACATAGGATTCTTCAGCCCGCGTAAACTTCAGGCCATCGTAAAATTTGCGCTGTACTAGATCAACAAAGTTGCCTGCGGTCACAGGAGCACTATAGCCATCTACCACCACAGTCATGTCACCTTTATTGGTCGTGATGGCAATCGTGGCTCTACCTTTTAATTGAGGCAGATCTTGGTATTCTTCAGGCACCTCAAAAGGAAACTCTGTAAGCATCGCCTCTTCAATAATGCCGACTCGATCAGCTAGAGGCTTACGAATCGTATTGAATTGGTCAATATCTTTGGCCGCTACAGCATCTTCTAAATCCAACAATGCTTGAGCAATGAAATCCAACTGCTCTGATGCAACCGCCTGCTGGTCTGGAGCAACCGCAGCCAAAATATCAGAACGGTGACGCTCAAGGGTTCGTTTAGCTTTCCCCAATCCCTTGCGAATTTCAGGCCATCGCTTACCTCGAATTTGGGGTGTCGTTCCCTCTACGGCATTTTGAATTTCCCGGATATAGGGCTCATCAATGGGTAAAGCAAAGCGCAGAATACTGCTGCCATCTTTCACAGCATTTGCCGTTGGCAAAACCGATAGGGGCAGAAACGGTGCAGACCAGGCTGGGCCAGACAGACCAAGAGAGAATACGAGGGTGAGCAGCAGCAGGGCTGTTCTTTTCAACCAAGAATGAAGACTATACATAGATCCTAAAATTGCAACTTAAATCAAGCCAGCTCGATCGTGAGCCACCCCACGAGGCTAGAGTTGTTGTTCTATATCAACAATCCATAAACCTAGTCAAACCAATCAGCTAAAGTTGAAACGAATCAACAATAGCGATCATGACGTGTTTGCGAGCCTCTGCCTTACATTAAGGACAGCAATCTTGATCTGGTAGATTTAAATCTGCTCAACAGCCTCAATAGATTGTGGTGAGGCGAGTTCAGGCAAGATAACCTTCTCAACGACTGGCAGAAACCCTAGCCATTGGTAGGATAACTCAGCAAACTGTTCGGGACAACCACTGACAAAGAACCGAGTCGTTTGAGCAGCGTGTCCGTTCTGCAATTGGAGAAGCTTTAGCTCTTGTTTGGCGGCTGTCGTGATATACACAGCTGGGTCAACGGTTTTCACATGAGAAGGTAAAACCTGTCGAATTACACCAGACAAGTGAGGGTAATGGGTGCATCCATATACAAGAGTGTCAATTCCTTGTTGCAAGAGGGGGTGCAAGTGTTGGTGGACAATTTGAAGCGTTTCAGGTTCGCGAATACGGTTATGTTCAATGAGAGGAACAAATTCTGGGCAGGCCTCTTGGAAAACCTTGGCAGTGGTATTGACCTCTTGAATCGCTTGCGGATAACTTTCACTCGCCACAGTGGCAGGTGTTGCGATCACACCAATCCGTTTCCCTTGTTTAACGGCTGCTCGTGCCCCTGGCAAAATAATCCCTAAGATTGGAATATCAAACTCAGCGCGTACTTCATCTAAGGCCAATGCCGAACTTGTATTGCAGGCCATAATCGCCATTTTGATGGGCTGAGAAGTCATCCAGCACAGAATTTGGCGAACGAACCCGAGAATTTCGGCCTGGGAGCGCGTTCCATAGGGAACATTAGCCGTATCCCCAAAATAAAGAAAAGACTCATTAGGAAGCTGCTGCTGCAATTCCTTTAGAACCGTTAATCCCCCCACACCACTATCAAAAACGCCTATGGGTAATTGCTGAGGGGAATAAGCACTTGTATTTCTTCGAACGTAGCTGGGGATACCATCGAGATCGCCTTCGCTTCTTTTCCGCACAACGACTGTAACTCCTCACAAACACAAACAACACACACACACTTGACTACGCATTATTGCTTAGAATATGCATTTTTGCCTAGAGGCACCTGACAATATACCTTGAGCTAGAGTATTTTTATTCCCTTTACAAGAAAATATAATCTTTGCTCATTAGTAATGGCTGTGACCTTAAACAGTTAGAGGCTGTGATCCAAGCGCTTAACACTGATAGCAGGATTAACATTCCCGCTTTGTATAGAAAATATGCAGCCTAACTAAGGATAGGCAAAAGAACTTCATAATTTATCAATATTTGGGAGAAATTGGTTTGTAAATCTACAGGAATTCCCAAAAAAAGTGATGCGGTTGATACCAACAGACCGCATCACAATAATTCGGAGAAAGACGAGGAAAACCTTAGAATTCTGTTTCGACTCTTGCCAAAACACGTTCAGCCACTTTGTCGGGTACTTCTTCTAAGTGGTCGTCTCGCCAAATAAAGAAGCCCACCCCTTGAGTGAGGGATCTCAACTCAATAATCAGACTTTGCATCTCTGCCATCGGTAAGTAGGCCGAGATTTCATCCCAGCTATCCCAACCGCTTTTGCCTTCATAGCCTAGAACCTGGCCTCGATGATTGCTAATCAAGCGCAGGACCTGAGACGTGAACTTCGTGGGCGTTGACAAGATCACCCGCTCAATGGGTTCCAAAAGCACAGGCTGACAGTTGGGAAGTCCAGACTGCATGGCAATCCGAGCAGCCTGCTTAAACGCCTGTTCTGAGCTATCCACAGAGTGGTAGGACCCATCCGTCAGGGTGACATCAATATCCACGATGGGGAAACCCAAGACGCCATGCTGGAGAAATTCACGAACTCCCATCTCTACACCTGGAATATATTGACGAGGGACTACCCCTCCTACAATGGTTTCCTTAAACGTAAAGCCTTCTCCTCTAGCTTTGGGTTTGATATCTAACCGCACATCCCCAAATTGACCATGGCCACCCGTTTGGTGCTTATAGCGACCATGACTAGAGGCAGACTTCCGAATACTTTCCTTATAGGGGACATGGGGGGTATGGGTTTTAATCGGTAACTTATGCTTTCGTCCTAGCCGATCGATGGCAATTTTTAAGTGGATATCGCCTTGTCCCCACAGAATGATCTCATGGGTCGTCTCTCGATGCTCCCAACTTAAGCTGGGATCTTCTTCCAGAAGTTTACTAACGGCACTACTGAGCTTAACTTCGTCTTTGCGGTCTCTGGGAGCAATCGCCAGGGAGTAAACCGGTTCTAGCTGTTGAGCCGTGGGTAAATCCGGCACGGCAGATCCATCGACAACAACCAGCGTATCCCCCGTTTTGACGCCATCTAAACGGCTTAAAGCCACAATGTCCCCAGCCTCTGCTTGGGTAAGCGTTTTTTGCTGTTGCCCCAATAAACGATAGATGCCTCCCACTCGAACTTGATTTAAGATCATGCCATCGGTCAGGGTGCCTTGCCACACTCGCACTAGGGATAGTTTGCCGCCCTGGGGAGAGAAATAGTTTTTCAGGACCTGGGCAACCAGACGATCTGAGCTGGGCTCTAGTTCACGAGATTTAGCCGTGTCATTCGCCTCAGGTGCTTCCTTCTCTAGGGCATCCAGGAGAGGGCGTACACCATACCCAGCCTCGGCCACTCCCACAAAGACGGGTACAATTAAATCAGCCCCGAGTTCTGTTTTCAGATCTTGTAGGACTTCAGATTGAGGGGGCTCGATATCTTCTAGTAATTCTTCTAAAAGGTGATCATCAAAATCGGCGAGCGCTTCCAACATTTCTGTATGGGCCGCCTTTTCCTGGTCTGCCAACTCTGCGGGTAGAGGCATCGGATCTGCTGGAGAGTCGGGATGGTAATGGAACGCTTGTTCCGAAACGAGATCGATGAATCCCTGAAGGTCTTCATTTTGGCCAATGGGATATTGATGGAGGACCAGTGGACGGCTGGAGACCTGCTTGAGGGCATCCAAGACTTCGCTAAAGGGGGAATTGGCGCGATCCATTTTATTGATAAACACCAGATGGGGAATCTCCCATTCATCTAGGGTTTGAAACAAGGGGGCCAGAGTGAGAACCTTCTGGGGTTCCGGTTCACAAACCACCACCGCAGCATCAACCCCAACCAGACAGTTAAGGGTTTCTTGCAATAACTCGACGGAACCTGGGCAGTCTAAAAAAGTAAAAGAAAGGCCGCCATGTTCAAAACTGGCAGCCGTTACTTCTGTACTCATTTGGCGCTCCCGGGCTTCAGCACTTGCATCCCCCACGGTGTTGCCTTCTTTTACGGACCCTTTTCGGGTGGTGACCTCCGTGACATGAAGTAAACTTTCGAGGAGCGTTGTTTTGCCACTGGAATAGGGACCCACCAGGGCGATATTTCGGAAACTATTCATAGTTGCCTCGTTGATGGACGATAGTGTTGCGATCAAGCACAGCTTGCAAAATGAAGAAAATTGAAACTAGAAGGGGTAAATCTCAGTCTCATGAATGAAGGAGTTCCTGCTCGTAGACTGCAGAGACTTGAGACGTACCTCCGGTGTAACTCAGGATTCAGTCTGTTTTAGTAAAAATGCCATTTCTTTTAAGGCAGGGTTAACAACAGTGAAGTATGTTGACGTTTTTGTAATCAGGAGAGATGAATGTTAAGCATGCGCTTACTAAGCACCAGTATTTTGTTGATTCTGGGGGTTGGAGTCATCATTCCTGAACAGGTAAACAGCCCGGTTCACGCTGAGCCTATCGCCCAGGTCAATAAAGATCGCCAACTCTTTCAGCTATTTAAGAAAGGTAAAGAGTTAGTGGAGGCCAATGATTTAGATATGGCCTTGCAAGCGTATCGGCAAGCCACTCTTTTAGATACCAAAAACCCACGCATATTCTCAGCGATTGGCTATATTCAGGCTCAAAGAAAGGATTTTGCGAGATCAGTCGAAGCCTATAAAAAAGCGATCGCATTAGATGGCAAAAATGCCAATTTCCACTATGCCTTGGGGTATAGCTTGGGTAACTTGGGCCAAAATGACCAAGCTGCGGCAGCTTATCAAAAAGTAATTGAATTGGAACCCAAAAATGTTCGGGCCTATGAAGGCCTAGCGGTCATTTACAGTCGTCAACAGAAATATGACGAGGCCTTTCAAAACTTTCAAAAAGTCATCGAGATTAACCCCAAGAATGGTGGAGCCTACAACTCGATTGGCCTGATCCACTTAAAAAGGAATCAGGTAGAGCCCGCCGTTACTAATTTGGAAAAAGCCGCCACCCTCTCTCCCAAAAATGGCGAAATTCAGATGAATCTGGCTTTGGCCTATGCCGCCCAAGGTAAAACGGAAGAAGGATTAGTAGCCCTAGATAAAGCGGTCAAATTAGATCCAAGAAACCCTAAGGTCCATTTGCGGACGGGACAGCTATTGCAGAGCCAGGGCAACAACGAGCGGGCTATAACAGCCTATAAACAGGCCTTGCGGCATGACAAGAATTTAGGGGCAGCCCACGAAGGTCTGGGGGATGTCTTGATGCAAAAAGGGGATGCATTAGGGGCTGTGGTTGCCTTTCGCCAAGCCACTAAGCTAGAAAAGCGTAACCCTAGCGCCTTTTATAAATTAGCCAAAGCGCTGATTGCCCGAAACCGCCATCGGGAAGCCATTCCTGAATTACACAAGGCTCGCCAGCTATACCAGCTTCAGCGCCAAGCCGATGGGGTCAAAAAAGTGGATACCCTCTTGAAACAGTTATCGGTCAGTTAAGGTCGGCATTAGGGATTAAGACTTTGGCAGTACCTTTAACACCCGGTAAGCAGTCGTGGAGAGGTAGGTCTGGGCAGCCTGCTGCAAATCAGCTGGGGTCAGCTGCTGAATATGTTGTGGATACAGAAGACCAGCCTCTAGGTTATGGGCGATCGCATGGTGGTATCCATAAAGACCTGCTCGACTAGACGGGCTTTCAGTACCAAATAAATGCTGATTGACCAGTTGTCGTTGTCGTCGAGCCAGTTCTGATCCAGGCAAAGCTTCATCTTGGAGCTGACGCAAATGATTGACAATTTCCGCTTCTACCCGTTCCAAGTTCTCTGGTGGCACCTGGGCGGAGATCCAAAATAATCCTTGCCACACCTGAGTCAGGTTACTCACAGAAATACGCTCAACCCACTGTTTCTCTTCCCGCAAGGATTTGACTAAGCGAGAGTTTCGTCCACCCCCTAAGATCCTGGCTAGGACATCTAAGGTATAGGTTTGGGAGAGCTGTTGAATACCTGGGACTCGCCATAGCAACACTAAACGAGCTTGAGTCAGTTTAGGGTCAACGACCGTTTGCCGAGTAATTTCAACAAAAGGCGGTTCGAGGGATTGGACTGGAGCCAGGGGAGGAGGGCGAGAAGGGGTGGCAAATTCTTGAACTACGGTTTCAACCATCTGCTCTACGGGTAAATTCCCCACCACAACGGCAGTGATATTTTCGGGATGATACCAGGACCGATGATGGTCGTACATTTGCTCTGGAGCCAGGGATTGGATCACTTCAGCAGGACCCAGAACCGGTCGCCGATAGGGTAATTGGGCATATCCCAAGGTCATGGCTTGGCGAAATAACCGACGGCGAACATTATCATCAGACCGTCGAATTTCTTCTAAGACAACAAGTCGTTCCCGCTCGAAGCTCTCGACATCAAGGCGAGCATTGAGGGTTAGATCGATTTGCAAAGGAGCGATCGTAGTAAAGTCTTGGGGAGCAACGGTGACGTAAAAACAGGTATAGTCCTGGCTGGTGACCGCATTGGTGACGCCGCCTCGGGCTTCCACCTGGCGCTCAAACTCACCTTCGGGAAGCTGCTCCGTCCCCTTAAACACCATATGCTCTAAAAAATGGGCCATCCCATTGATGGCGTCGTCCTCCACCGCCGACCCCGCATTGACCCACAAACTAAAGTTGACCGCATCCACGGGTAGATGTTCGGCAATAACCGTTAACCCTTCAGGGGTACGGTGGCAGGAGGGATGCAGTAATGGGGGAGTTGCCATGGAGGCAAAGGCACTGTGCGTTCTTCTATATTCTAGCTTTTGACAATCGCACCGAAGTCCCCGAGCACGAGGGCGTGATTTCGTAATAGACCTAGTAAATTTAAGCGATTCGCTCGTAAATCGGCATCTTCCGCTATTACTAAGACACTATCGTCGCCATCAAAAAATTGGCTAACGGATGGAGCAATTTTGGTTAAGCCTTGAACCAGCTTTTGATAGTCTCGCGAAGACTGGGCCGCTTGTGTTTGAGGTAAAAGGGTGAGTAAGCCATCATAAAAGACCTGCTCAGAAGACTGTTCAAACAGCTTTGGCTGAACTACTCCCTTCGGATCCAGTACATCTGAGGCTAGATCTCCTTTGGTAGCTAGGCGAGCAGCTCGATTGACGGTTTCATAGATCGTATCCAAGGTGCCGTTGGTGCGAATCGTCTGCAGATACTGGGCGCGATCGCGTCCATCTAACACATCCACTAGGACTCGCTGAGTATGCTCGCCCTTTTCTCCTAAAACGGCATTGACCAAGTCATAGTCAATAGTCTGCTCATCTTGCAGGAGGCTACGGAGACGCTGACCAAAGAAGTCTCGAAGCTGTTGGACCTCAGGCTGAAATTTAGCAAAGGTCTGAGCAAAGGCAGCAGTCGTTTCGGTCAGGAGTTGGTCTAGATTGAGATCTAGATTGGCAGCCCAGACAATATTGAGAATGGCGTTGGCTGCTCGGCGCAGGGCAAAGGGGTCAGAAGACCCTGTGGGTATCATCCCCAGACCAAAAATACTGACCAGGGTATCCAGACGATCGGCAATACCAACAATTTGCCCCACCAGGGTCTGTGGAAGCTGGTCATTGGCCCCTTTGGGCAGGTAATGCTCGACGATGGCAGTGGCAATCTCGGTGGGTTCACCACTTGCGATCGCATATTTCTCCCCCATCACCCCCTGCAGTTCTGGAAACTCGCCCACCATTTGGGTTACGAGATCCGCCTTACAAAGCTGGGCTGCCCGCTCGACTTGCTGAGTCACCTTCTGATCGAGCTGGAGTTGTTTTGCAACCCACAGGGCATTGGCCTGGATGCGATCCACCTTGGCCCGAACAGACCCCAAATCTTCTTGGAAGGTAACCGTCTCTAGCTTGGGCAAATACTCTGCTAAGGGCATGGCCTGGTCAGCCTTATAGAAGAACTGACCATCGGCTAATCGAGCCCGAATCACCCGTTCATTGCCCGATGAAATAATGTCTGATTTGGCTGGATCACCATTGGAAATAGTAATGAAGTGGGGCAAGAGCTTCGCGCCCTTGGGGGCCTCCACCGGGAAATAGCGCTGATGGCTGACCATCTCCGTTGTAATCACCTCAGCAGGCAGTTCCAAAAATTCTGACTCAAAACCTCCCACCACGGCCGTCGGCCATTCCACTAAATAGGTGACTTCCGCCAGCAGATCTTCAGAAATAACGGCCTTACCTTTAACGGCCTTAGCACAGGCGTGAACCTGTTCTTTGATCAGGGTTTGACGCTGCTCTGGATCCACCTGAACGGAAGCCTTTTCTAAGGTCGCCACATAGTCTTGGGGATGCTTAATCGTTACTGGGTCTGGATGCAGAACTCGATGGCCTGAAGAAGTGCGATCGCTGGATATCGTACCTGTTGAATTCTCCAATTTAATAGGTATAAGATGGTCGTCCAGCAACGAGACCAACCAGCGAATGGGGCGGGAGAACTTTACCTCGCCATCGCTCCAACGCATAAACCGCTTGCCTTCTAGGCTAAAAATCCAGGTGGGGATTAGGTCGGCTAAAACATCAACCGCCGGTTTACCCAGAGTCGTTTTCTGAACAAAAATAAATTCGCCTTTTTCCGTATCGCGCAGCTCAAAATCTTTAATCTCAACCCCCTGTTTGCGGGCAAATCCTTCAGCCGCTTTGGTGGGTTTGCCATCCTTAAACGCAGCTTTTGCTGGGGGACCTTTGACTTCGACCGTTTGGTCCGGCTGCTGGTCTGGCAGGCCTTCTGCCAAAATAGCCAGTCGTCGAGGGGTGCCGTAAACCTTCAGAGATTGGGGGGTGAGCAGGTGTTCCTCTAGGCTGTTTGGGATGTGCGATCGCCATTGCTGAATCGCCGACTCCACAAAACTTGCGGGCAACTCTTCTGTCCCTACTTCTAATAAAAACGTCGCCATCACCGACCCCGCTGGAATATTGCCGAATATATGCAGACCAAAGGTTTGCTTACACAGTCTATCGTGGGACTACAGCAAAATGGGAAGAGGTTTAGGCAAGAACGCCCCAGGGCAAGGATTCATTTTCCAACCTTGCCCATCGTCGATAAGATCAGGATGACTTTGAACAATACAGATTCTGAATTTAATCACCCTAGAAGCAAGCTGAAAGACCACAAAGCGCTTGAGCAGTCAGATATCGTTGCCAATATCACGATGAACCGCAACAGGGCACTGATGGGCGATAACTCCTATGGCAAAGAATTTGATCTCAACCCAGCAACTGTATTAGAAAACCGACTCAAGGAGAAGGGCGAAGCAGCATGGCTCGACCTCTGCTGTGGGCGTGGTAGAGCCCTTATCGATGCTGCGATCGCATTCGGCACAAATGACCTAACCCTTCACGGCGTTGATCTTGTTGATCATTTCGATCCAAGGTCCACACAGTATCCTGCCATTACGTTGACGGTCTCTTCTCTTCACACCTGGACCACAACCCAACGGTACGATTTAGTCACCTGCATTTATGGACTGCATTACATCGGCGACAAACTTGGCTTGATCACCAAAGCCGTTTCTTGGTTAAACTCCAATGGCATTTTCCTCGCCAACTTGGATCTCAACCACGTTCTCAATCAAGACGGGACTGCATTCACGAAAAAACTAACCAACTGGTTCCAAACTTCAGGATTTGAGTTCGACCGTCAATCTGGAGTCCTTCAGAAAGCTGGCTCTGCAATGCTCAGTTCCCCCTTTGAGTACTTAGGGGCCGACGACCGTGCTGGTCCAAATGCCACAGGACAACCCGGCGTTGCTTCCTACTATCGGGTCTAGACTAACTATCCACTTCAGAAAAACGCCTCTAGCCCCGCAACATCCATACCATAAACCACTAATAAACGAATTTCAGCCCACAGCACAACTAAATTGGCTCATATTCAAACAAGCATATTCCCCCTTGACCTTATACCCAGATACAAGGTTTATGATGCAGTCAGTGTAAATCCCTATCGCCATCATGAACCGTGTTAGCGATGTTGCTCGCACCTTTGGTCTCAACCCCCAGACCCTCTACTACTATGAGCGGATTGGCCTCATTCCTGCCCCTGAAAGAAATGACTCAGGCTATCGAGTCTTCAATGATCAAGATTTGGCCCGTTTATCCCTCATCGAGCGGGCTAAAACCCTTGGGCTGACCCTAGATGAAATTAAAGAGATCTTGCAATTACAAGCCGGGAATACCTTGACTTGCTGTGACATTCACGAACGGTTACGCAAAAAACTTGAACAGATCGAAATCAAAATTACTCAGCTACAAGAACTGAAAGCAGAATTACTGCCTCTGATTCATCGATGTGAAGAGCAACTCAGCCAGCAGAAAATTCATACGGATTGCGGCGTCTTGGCAGAAGAAATATCCGTAGGCAAAAGTTAGATCGTTTTTGATTCTTAAAAATTTTCCAAGTTGAGCTATTTCTAGAACACTTCACCCGTCATGACCACTCAAAAAACTCGATTTCCCCCACCAGTCCAGGCAGGGGGCCAGCTTAATGTCTTTGAACGCTACCTCACCCTGTGGGTCGGTCTATGCATTGGTGTGGGGATTCTTTTGGGACGCATTGCCCCTGGAATTGCAGTGAGCCTAAATGCTGCCAGTATTCACCAGGTCTCTATCCCCATTGCGGTGTGTCTCTTTTTTATGATGTATCCCATCATGGTCAAGATTGATTTTAGCCAAGCTCGCCGAGCAGCTCGCACCCCAAAACCAGTGCTATTAACCCTTGGCATCAATTGGCTCGTCAAACCCTTCACCATGGTTATATTTGCGCAGTTCTTTCTAGGACAGCTCTTTGCCCCACTCCTGCAAGGGACTGAACTTGTTCGCGGGAGTGATATAACCTTAGCCAATTCCTACATTGCTGGCGCTATTTTATTAGGGATTGCCCCCTGCACAGCCATGGTCTTGATGTGGGGATATCTGTCCTACAGCAATCAGGGACATACCTTAGTAATGGTTGCCGTCAATTCTCTAGCCATGCTTTTTTTGTACGCCCCATTGGGACGTTGGCTATTAGCAGCCAATGATTTAGACGTGCCTTGGCAGACCATCGTGCTATCTGTATTGATCTATGTCGGCTTACCTTTAATCGCGGGCATGAGTTCTCGACACTGGATTCTGAAGCACCAAGGTCAACAGTGGTTCGAACAAGTTTTTCTCAAAAGACTCAGTCCCATGGCCGTGATCGCCCTTTTGGTGACCTTGGTGCTATTGTTCGCCCTCAAAGGGGAATTAATCGTGAACAACCCGCTACATATTGTTCTGATTGCAGTTCCACTCTTTTTACAAACGAACTTTATCTTTCTCATAACCTATGTCATCGCTCAAAAGTTGGGATTAACCTATGAGGATGCAGCCCCAGCAGCGCTGATTGGAGCCAGCAATCACTTTGAGGTCGCCATTGCCACCGCTGTGATGCTATTCGGACTAAATTCGGGGGCAGCCCTAGCCACAGTGGTTGGAGTTCTGATCGAAGTCCCCGTTATGCTGGCTTTGGTTGAGGTCTGTAAGCGCACGGCTTTTTGGTTCCCCAGAGATCCTGAAAAAGCGACGCTTTTAGATCCTCGTTGTTCTCGTCCTTTGGCTTAATTCACATTCCTGGGAGTAAATGATGAAACGCATCATGTTTGTTTGTAAGCATAATTCGCGCCGTTCCCACATGGCTGAGGGTTATGCCCGATCAATGGCAGGAGACAAGCTAGAAGTGGCTAGTGCAGGATTAGACGGAAGTCAAGTCGATCCCCTTACCATTCAAGTGATGCAAGAAGAAGGCATCGACATTAGCAATCACACCTCTAACGCCTTAACTGAATTTAAGCCAGAGGATTTTGAGGCCGTCATTTCTTTATGCGGTTGTGGGGTGAATCTACCAGAGGCGTGGGTAACTCGACCGATATTTGCAGATTGGCAACTAGACGATCCTGCGGGTCAATCGATTGAAGTCTTTCGCACCATCCGCGATCAGGTCAGGCAGCATGTCAAAACATTAGTCGAGACTGTCAGCCCTTAGGTGAGATTAGTATCCTGACCTAGTCATGGTCTAGAACCCGTCATGACTTAGAAATAGTTATCTAGTCATCTGTAGTTAGGGCTGCTATTCTACCCATTACTAGCCATCACCCTTAAGTTTGTGATAATCTCACCTGACTCACCATTTGCGAACCTACCGTAAGCATGGGCCAGTTCGCGGTTTAAGTTTGATGGCAAACCCCCAACTTCGGCGATTTTTGGAGTGACGGTCCCTCTATGGAGCCAATTTTTCAGACCCTTTTGGTGACAGGACTGACATTACTCTGTTTTGTATTTGAATGGTTACCTCCAGATCTGACAGCAATCTGCGTTATGGTCGTCCTCATGCTGCTGGGACTCGTCACCACAGCAGAAGGGTTATCAGGATTCAGTAATCCCGCCACCATCACCGTAATGGCCATGTTTATTCTTAGTTCAGGCATTGCCCGGACTGGAGCCATTCAAATGGCCAGCGAATTTTTGCTCAAATGGGGAGGTAAACGCCCCGCCCGACACATGCTGATTATGGGGGCTGTCATCGGGCCATTTACGGCCATCATTAACAATGTCGCGATTGTCTCCGTTTTCCTACCCGTTGTCGAAGATTGGAGTCGCCAACGCCGCATTCCAGTATCCAAATTGATGATTCCCCTGTCTTACATCACAATTTTGGGGGGCATGATTACCGTTCTGGGCACCTCTACCAGCGTATTGGCCAGTGGCTTATCGTCTGACCTAGGCTTAGGCTCTTTTGATATTTTCCAATTTACGGCCCTGAGTTTATGTACGTTTACCGCTGGGCTCGTGTACATGGCCACGATTGGCCATCGTTTGTTACCTAATCGGAAGACCTCTTCCAGTCTGAGCCAAGGGTATGGCCTGAAGGACTATGTCAGTGAAGTGGTGATTACCCCTCAGTCAGGTTTGGTGGGGCAAACCGTTCAGTCGAGTTTGATCCAGCGAATTTATGACGTTGACATTTTGGAGTTGATCCATGATGACAACCATTTCCCTCAGCCCCTAGCGGACAAAACCCTGTCAGCTGGCGATATTTTGCTCGTGCGTGGGGGACGGGAAGATCTGTTAAAAATTCGGGATGGCCAGGGTCTAGAAATTCTGCCAGATGTGCAATTTGGCCAAAAATCCTGGCAAGCCGATTTAAGTGCAGAAGAAGGGGCAGCTGAAGCCATGGTACTGGCGGATTCCAACCTGATTGGTTCGACCCTTAAAGATTTGCGGTTTCGCCAACGTTACAACTGTACGGTGTTGGCGATTCGACGGGGGCAAGAGTTAGTCCGAGATCGGTTAGGAAAGGTACGACTCCGATTTGGTGACTTGCTATTGGTGCAAGGACCGAAGCAAAGTTTAGTGGGTTTGCAGACCAGCAAAGACCTATTGGTTATGGAACAGCGGGATGTTGAGAACCTGCGCCGGGACAAAGCGTGGATTGCGATCGCAATTGGTCTCCTGGTCGTGGGGGTCGCCGGCACCAAACGGTTTTCCATTGCCGTCACGGCCTTAGCTGGGGTGATGCTAATGGTCTTGACGGGCTGTCTAAAACCAGGTGAACTCTATCGAGCGGTTCGTTGGGATGTGGTATTCCTGCTCGCGGGCTTATTCCCCTTAGGCATTGCCATGAAAAAGTCTGGCGCCACCCAACTGTTAGCGGATCAATTAATTTCGGTGGGGGGACAATTATCCGGCTATTGGCTGCTCACGCTGTTTTTTGTCCTCACGGCACTGCTGACGGAGATTCTCTCCAACAACGCCACGGTTATTTTGCTATTGCCTGTGGCAGTCCAAGTTGCCCAAGAGCTAGGCTACAACCCCTTTGCCTTTATGTTTGTCGTCACGTTTGCAGCCTCGAACAGCTTTATGACCCCGATTGGTTATCAAACCAACACAATGGTCTACGGAACGGGAGGGTATCGCTTCCTCGATTTTCTGCGAGTGGGCGGCCCCTTAAGTCTGCTCATGGCGCTCATTACTCCGCCGCTGATTATTCTGCTCTATGGTTTACAGCCTCTTTCCTGAGTTCAGGCGTATATTCGTGTTTGGTGTTCAAGGGCTTTGCCATACAATTTGCCCCGAAGGATTGACATATCCCTCTCGGCCTCCTGTTTTAACGAAAGCTAATCCCTGCTTAAAGTTGCTCGCTTCATCAAATCGAGGGGAAATCACAAACGCCCCAGCTTTATTGATATAGCCCTGCTTGCTGGCGACAGTGACCCAGGCCTTGCCTTCAGAGAAAGAGCCTGCTCGATCAAACTTAGGGGCAATCACGATTTTTCCAGCTTTATTGACAAAGCCATATTTAAGGCCAATGCGAACCAGCCCTAAGCCTTCGCTAAACGCCCAGGCGCGATCAAATTGGGCTACATGGGCAAATTGGCCGTTCGGTTGGATATAACGCCATTTTTGATTGGTTTCCACTGCTGCTAGTCCCTCTCGAAAAGGAGTGGCTTCATAAAACTGGGGAGCAATAACAGATTGCCCGGCTTTATTGATAAACCCGACCCGACCATTGCGTTGAACTTTAGCAAGACCATTGGAAAAATCGTGAGCCAGATTATATTGCGCTGGTATCACCACCTTCCCCTGACGGTTGATAAAGCCATATTTTTTACCGATTAAGACCCGCGCCATCCCTTCTGAAAACGGTCCCACCAAAAAGAATTGGGGTTTAATCACCCATTGGCCCGAAGCATTAATATAGCCCAGCTGATCGTTGATCATGGCAGCAGCCAAGCCTTCAGAAAAATCTTCTGCCAACTCAAATTGAGGCTTAATCACCCATTGGCCCTGAGGGTTGACATAACCGTATTTTTCGCCAAGCTGAGCCACCGCTAGCCCCTCAGAAAAAGCATGGCTATCGTCATACTGAGGCGACACCACAATTTGGCCCGAACGGTTGATAAACCCCAGCTTGTCATTCTGGCGGATCTGAAATAGGGGATTGCCCTGGGCGGATTGAGACGATTGGGGAGAAGACGCCGGTTGGCCCTGGGCCAGAAGGGAAGGGCAGCCACTGGCGATTGCTAATCCCAAACCCACAATCGACAAACGACGGAAAAGATAAGTCATAGTGAAATAGAGATGAAACCCAATAATGGCAGTGAACAGTTAATTCTTGAAATTCAGTCCTAGAAAGAGAACCCAATCACGTCTGGAAACTGCAAATCTACACGTTTTTATGCAGTCACCGGGTATTTAGAACGTTTGACGTCTAACTGAGGGAAATAGTTGCTCGATTATCCTTCATAAAACAAGGTACGGTAGAGGGCAACATCCCATATGGAAAATTGATGCAAACATTCTGGACTTCGGTCGTCACTTTTGCCCACACCGTTACACAACAAGTGGGGGAACGCTTACTCACTGAATTTGGGAAAGTTCAAGCGACCTCTAAGTCCGATGGTAGCTTAGTCACTCAATCAGACCAATGGGCCGATCACTATCTGCGTCAGGCCATTGCCACTGCTTTCCCCGACCATGGGGTACTGAGCGAAGAGGTAGAACATATCTTTCCCGATACCGACTGGTGTTGGGTCATAGATCCGATTGATGGCACCACTAATTTTTCTCGCGGTGTTCCCATTTGGGGAACCTCCTTAGGGTTGCTCTATCAAGGGGTGCCAGTGTTTGGGTTTGTTCACTTTCCCCCCTTAGGGCAAACTTTTCATGGGTTTTGGTCTGCACCAGAGCAACCAGATGGGGCCTTTTGCAATCAAACCCCTATCCACACCCGGCCCGATGCACCCGCTGGAAATCAATGTTTCAGTCTCTGTGCCCGTAGTCTTTCGGTGTTAAAGAACCCCTTTCCCTGCAAACTTCGAATGCTTGGGTCCGCCAGTTACAACCTACTCATCGTGGCCCAAGGCGTTACCATTGGTGCGGTAGAGGCGACGCCTAAGATCTGGGATATTGCTGGAGTTTGGCCCATTATTCAAGCCGCTGGGGGAGCATGGATCTCCTTAGCCCCTGACCCCATCTTTCCGTTAACCGTGGGTCAAAATTATAGCCAGGTGGCTTATCCCACCTTAGCCCTTAGTCAGGACCAGTGGGTCGAACAATTTGTCCCCTTGGTGACGTCCATTGGTCAACCTCCAGCTACGTCATAGTCTCCTTTTTAGGATAAAAATTGCGATGTCCCCTTCCCCCACCGTCCAACAATCTCAAGCGGCCCTTGCCAAATTTGCAGCCCTGGATCCTCCGCCTATTACCACGGCTGAGGAACGAGAACAGGCTAAGACCGATTTATTAGCGTTGGCCCAGGCCACGGATTACCAAATGTTCGGCATCTTGGCGGAAACCTGTGATCAAGCGATAGCTGCCTTAACGGCCTACAGCCAAGCGTTTGGCTATGAAATGCCGACGAATTGGCAGCCCATTACCGGCCCCACTTACCTGAAGTTCAACCCCAACTTAGGCAGTTGCTATACCGATAACTATGTGGGGAACCATCGTGGCGTGCTGATCTCGTTCCAATCTGAATCAGAAGAAATTATCAACCAGACCTATGGTCATTTCCCGCTGGATTTATTCTCTAATCCTTGATCCATCTCCAGAAAGTGTCACTCCCAAAGCATTGACTTTGACCCGGATCCCATAGAATCTTTGCAGCTCATCTCTACTGCCCCACCCCCTGAATACCTGAATTAAGGAGACTGTGATGTCTACTGGCGAGTTTCTCTACGAAGGGAAAGCCAAAATTATTTATCGGACGGACGATCCAGACATCCTTTTAGCCCAGTACAAGGATGATGCGACTGCCTTTAATGCTCAAAAACGCGGCACAATCACCAACAAAGGCCGCATCAATTGCGCCATTGCCACTCACCTATTCAAGGTTCTGGAGGCAGCGGGGATTGCAACCCATTTTATCGATCAGCCAAACCCAGACCAGATGCGAATGCGAGCGGTACAAATTGTGCCCCTAGAAGTCGTCGTGCGGAACATTGCAGCTGGGAGTCTATGTCAACAGACAGGACTAGCGTTAGGTGTTCCCTTGTCACAACCCTTAGTTGATTTCTATTACAAAGATGATGCCCTGGGGGATCCGTTACTCACCCGTGATCGCATTTTTCTTCTGGAGCTGACAACGCCAGAGCAGTTAGAGCAACTGCGTCAACTGGCCTTGCGAATCAACCAAATCCTGATTAATTTTTTCCATCAATGTGGCATTACCCTCGTAGATTTCAAATTGGAATTTGGGATGACGTCGGACCAACAGCTTTTGTTAGCGGACGAAATCAGCCCCGATACCTGTAGACTCTGGGACGATGCTGAATCAGATCCCACGCGACGGGTCATGGATAAAGATCGGTTCCGTCGTGATTTAGGAGAAGTGGATACGGCCTATGCTCGGGTCATGGAGCGGGTTCTAGCCCAGGACATATACGTCCCCTAGCTTGGTGCGATAAAATACTCCCTGTTTTGGATTTTTTTAAGGTTTCTCTTAGTACTCATTGTTGTTCAGTTGCATGTGGTGTGTGAAGTGACTCAATCTCCATCGATCAAGATTCTCAGTCTTCCACCGATTCTCGGTGCAACCGTGATCACGGCGACCCTGCTGGGCATTGCACCCGCCCAAGCCAAAGACCAGCCTTCTTCGGACAGAGATAATCGCCAAGAACAGATCAGAGTATCCTCCCCCCCTGCCCCCTCAATACACCTTGGGCAGCTGCCGACAGATGACGCCCCTAGTCAAACTGCCCCGGTTTTTCCCCTCCCTGCTCAACCCGATCAACCCTCCACGCCAGCGGTAGAAACCCCGTCCACATCGGAAGAGAAGACTGATCCAGACGAGGCCACCCCAAATACGGGAGCACCAGGAGATCCCCCCGCAGCAGACGAGATCGCCCCAGCCCCCGGAGCCCCCTCCGCAGCAGATGACGCCGCTCCGGCCCCAGGAGATGTACCAGCGACGGACGAAGCGGCCCCAGATACAGGTGCCCCAGGAGATGTACCAGCCGAAACGCCCTCTGCCGATGACGTCCCCCCCACAGAATCGCCAGCGGCCCCCAATCCTGGACTTCCGGTTCCCGGCGGCGATATTCCCAGCGGCAATCCTGGCGACACGCAAACCCCGTCTCCCGATAGTTCGGTAGAATCTCCGGGTTCCCCTCCTCAACCCCCCACAGAAACGGCTGAACCACCCGCAGCCCCTGAACCAGAGGTTTTGGTCTCAGAAGTCTTAGTTGAAGGGGTCGATGGCGATTTAGCGATTAATGCCTATGAAGCCATTAGTACCCGACCAGGCCAAACAACAACGCGATCGCAAATTCAATCCGACATTAATGCCATTTTCGGCACTGGCTTTTTTAGCAATGTTAGGGCAGAGCCCAGTGATACACCCCTTGGCGTCAGAGTCACCTTCTTTGTCCAGCCCAATCCCACCCTCCAATCCGTGCAGGTGGCTGGCAATCAGGTTCTCACCCAAGAGAAAGTGGATGAGATTTTCCAATCCCAATACGGCAAAATCCTTAACCTTCGGGATCTCCAAGCAGGGGTGACTCGGGTCAATAAATATTATCAAGATGAAGGTTTCGTTCTCGGTCAAGTGGTGGGCGTTCCCCAAGTGGATCCCGATGGCACTGTCACCCTCCAGGTGGCAGAAGGGGTCGTTGAAGATATCGATGTTCGTTACATTAACGAAGATGGAGAGCCCACCAAAGGCAAGACTCGGAAATTTATTATTACCCGAGAAATGCGCACCGAGCCGGGTTTGCCTTTAAACCGCAACAAGCTGCAAACCGACCTACAGCGCGTGTTTGGGTTGGGGCTGTTTGAAGATGTCAAAGTGGCCCTCGAACCGGGTCAGGATCCACGGAAAGTCGTGGTGAATCTAAATGTGCAGGAACGAAGCACGGCCAGCTTCTCCGCTGGTGCTGGTTTTAGCTCTCGAAGTGGTTTCTTTGGCACCGGCTCCTTTACTCAGAATAATTTAGGGGGCAACAACCAAACCCTGAGCGTCCAAGCCCAGGCTGGAACCCGAGAATTCTTATTTGATGCCGGATTTTCGGATCCATGGATTGCCGGAGATCCCAACCATTCCTCCTACAGCATCAACATCTTCAACCGCCTGACCCTTCCCCTCGTGTTTGATGAAGGCCCGATTGAAGTCGATCTGCCCAATGGGGATACTCCCAGGGTCAACCGATTGGGGATTAGTGGTGTGTTTAACCGCCCCTTCACGACAGACCTAGATAACCTCAGACAAGCCTGGACTGGATCGATTGGCTTCCGATACCAACGGATTTCAATTCGCGACAGTGACTTCTCAATTTCTCCTGTGGACGAATTGGGCAATGCCTTAAGTTTTAGCGGGACGGGCAATGATGACCTACTCACCGTCCAACTCGGCATTGGCCGTGATTTACGGGATGATCCAGCCGACCCCACCAAGGGATATGCCCTACGATTTGGCCTAGAACAATCGGCTCCCATTGGCTCTGGCAGCATCCTATTAACGCGACTCCGGGGGAGCTTTAGCTATTTCGTCCCTATCAAACTCACCAACTTTACCGAAGGTCCCCAAGCCTTGGCCTTTAATGTCCAAGCTGGAACGGTCCTAGGGGACCTACCTCCCTATGAAGCCTTCTCCCTCGGGGGCAGCTCTTCGGTCCGGGGCTACGGAGAAGGAGATTTGGGCAGTGGTCGCAGCTTTATGCAGGCCACCGCTGAATATCGTTTTCCGTTGATTAACTTCTTGGGGGGTGTGGGTGCTGTCCTCTTCTTTGATGTGGGGAGTAACCTGGGAACTCAAAGTAATGTTCCGGGTCAACCTGGTATTGTTCGCGGCAAGCCTGGGGTTGGCTTTGGCTACGGCATTGGGGTACGCGTCAAAACGCCTATTGGTCCAGTCCGACTGGATTATGGCATCAATGACGATGGGGACAATCAATTCCACTTTGGCTTTGGTCAACGATTCTAAGGATCCAGTGTTTATCTTGAGGCAAGCGTGGATGCCAGTAAGACCGAGGGGTTAAAGGGTTTTGAAGATGCGATCGCATCTCCTTATCAACACACCCTAAACCACAGCTTTACCCTTACTGGCATGGGCTTGCATACGGGGGCTACTGCCACCGTCACCGTTTATCCAGCGCCGCCCCATCAAGGGCGATATTTTGGTTACCAAGATCAGCCAGATATTCCTGCTCACCTCTCATCGGTACACCAAACCCAGTTCTGCACCACCTTGAAGCAGGCAGATACCACTATTGCAACGGTGGAACATCTGTTGGCGGCTTTAGCAGGAATGGGCATTGATAATGCCCGTATTGATCTAGACGGACCCGAAGTTCCGATTTTAGATGGATCTGCCCAGAGGTGGACCGAGGCCATTCTGAAGGCAGGCTATCAGGTTCAGTCAGAACTTCGCCTCAGACCGACCCTGCATCATCCAGTTTTGGTGCAGGATGCAGACGCCTTTGTGATGGCCCTGCCAGAGCCCCACCTCTCCTTTAGCTACGGCATTGAGTTTCCTGAACCCGCCATTGGTAAACAGTGGTACCGATTGAGTCCTAACGCGTTTCTCTCTGATATTGCCCCCGCCCGCACCTTTGGCCGGGCCAAGGATGTCGAATCCCTGCAAGCTAAGGGGTTCATCAAAGGTGGTAGTCTAGACAATGCTTTGGTTTGTCGTCAGGACGAATGGCTGAATCCGCCGTTGCGATTTGCAAACGAGCCGGTTCGCCACAAACTGTTGGACTTGATTGGCGATTTAAGTTTATTGGGGTATTTCCCCCCCGCCCATTACGTTGCATATAAAGCCAGTCACTCCCTCCACATTCGCTTTGCCAAACGCCTTCAGCAAGCCTTACTCGGCTGACTGCATTTTTTGTTGAATCGTGATTGCTTATTATGTCAAATCCCTCTGATGGCTCTACCGATCCCAAAACCACCTTTATGATTGAGGAGATTCAAGAGCTGCTGCCCCATCGATATCCCTTTCTTCTGGTAGATCGCATTATTGACTACAAAGAGTCTGAGCGGGCAGTGGGCATCAAGAACGTGACGATGAATGAAGAGTTCTTTCAGGGCCATTTCCCCGGTCGACCGCTGATGCCAGGGGTATTGATTGTGGAAGCCATGGCTCAAGTGGGCGGAATTGTCCTGGCTCAACTTCCCGATATCCCTTCTGGCAAGTTATTTGTCTTCACAGGGATTGATAAAGTCCGAATTCGCCGCTCCGTTGTCCCAGGAGACCAGCTCGTGATTACCGCCGAATTCCTGTCTTTGAAGCGCAAGCGGTTTGCCATGATGTCCACGAAGGCTGAAGTGGACGGCAAACTGGCCTGTTCAGGAGAGCTGATGTTTGCCATGGTGGATTAATCGGCCCCAACCTCAGCCGTATCAACGCTTTGTTCAATGCTATCCATAGCCTGTAAATAGGCCGGATTGTCGGATTGGGGGGTCGTTTCTTCTAACTCAGGCTCTTCAACTTCCAGGGCTTTGCGGGCATTATCGGCAATGATGGCATTGGCAAGCTGCTCTAAGGACTCCGGCTTATCCAAATTATTGAGAATGCTGGCATATTTACGGCTGTAGAGGGGCCGCACCGATTCTTGGCAGTAATTGGACAGCTCTCGACTTTTCGTCATCACTTGGAAGGCAAATTCCTGTTCTTTGCCATCCCCACAAATCACCATATGCAGGAGATTAATCATCGACGCATCATGGACTTGAATTTTATATTTGTTGGTAATTTGGGGCCAATAACGCAGGGCTTTGACCCCCTCTAAGCCCCCTTTTTTGAGGCCCGCATCTTCACACCACTGTTCAAATTCTTCGATATTCAAGGGGCATCGCCCATGTTCTTTCATGGATTTTGCCAACACTTGTCCCGCTCGGAAGTTGCGGGTCGGTTTCCCGGTGGTGGGGCTAGTCATACTGCCCCGCACATCAGCCACCATAGCCGTTAATTGGGAAAATGTATGATCGCGCACCTTTTCCTTATCGCCCCCTTGATTGAGGGTCGCTTCAATCATGGGCACGCCATAGCCCAATTCCGTCAAATCGATAGGCTGCTGAGTGTAGAGTTTTTGTCGATCGCGCCGGGACATGGACACCGTCGCTGCCTGATCTAAGCACTGATCTAAGAGGAGAGTGAGCAGGGTCGGTAAGATGCCCGTATTGTCCCAGTGAAACTCATAGCCAAACCCAGCAAAGATCGAGGCCATGTTTTTGGCGGCCTTAATATATTGGGCCTCGACATTATGTATCCCGGGGGAGACCTGGATATTCAGGGATATCCCATCCAGCATAAAGGCACCGATCAAAGCAGTTAGGGCATTTGGATGGCAAAAATTAGCCGTAAAGCTGTCTACGGGGTCTCTTAAAGCGCCATCTCGGTGAAATCCGGAGAAAAAGGCCAGATTGGGATTTTTCTCACATAAAACATAGGCGGCATTGGTGGCCTTATCATGGCTAAAAGACCCTGCCAAGCAGGCTAAAACGACATTGGAACGGCCCAGTTTGTGGCGTAGGGCGCAGGCTTCCTCTAAATCCTGTTCGATGTAATTACTATTGGCACTGAGAACCACCAATTCACAGGTCTCAATCAAATACTCTAAGGTGTTGGTGACGCTGGCATGGCCTTCATTATGTCGAGCCATCCGGTGCAAATTGACAACATGGTCTGGATCCATCCCGCCTTTGGCTTCTTCTGAGAAGGCTCCCATGAGGTCCCGCCCCGGTCGAGGCGCCAAAATTAATGGGGTACCCCCAGCTTGCATCACGGCATTGTAAGCCAGAGAACCCGGATAAAGACCAATACTATAGAATCCAACGGTGGCTTTCTCGAGTTCACGGATACGTTGTTTGATAGAGGCTTTGTCTAAGGAATCGTCAAAAAAACTGTTCCGCATTAATTTCTACACTCAATACAATCGGAAGACGAGGAGTTTTGGCCGTTTATCTAAAATGCTACCCTCAGATAGCCATTGTAAAACGCAGACCCTGAATGACCGACTTGATTCACCCCACCGCTGTGATTCATCCCCAAGCAACCTTGCATCAAACGGTTCAAATTGGAGCCTATGCGGTGATTGGAAAACAGGTCAAACTAGGCCCCGGAACCCAGGTCGGACATCACGCTGTAATCGAAGGCTGGACTGAGATTGGGGCCGACAATCATATATTTCCGGGAGTGGTGATTGGCATGGAACCTCAGGATCGCAATTTTCGCGGGGAACAGAGCGGTGTCAAGATTTGCGATCGCAACCAGATACGCGAATATGTCACCATCCATCGAGCCAGTGGAGACCAACAGTTCACCACCATTGGCAGCGATAATCTATTGATGGCCAATGTGCATATTGGCCATAACTGTCATATTGCCGATCGGGTGGTGATAGCCAATTCCGTCGCCCTAAGTGGCCATGTGCAGGTGGAATCCCAAGCCAACATTAGTGGGGTACTCGGTATTCATCAGTTTGTCCATGTGGGTCAGCTGGCCATGATTGGGGGCATGAGCCGCATTACCCGAGATGTCCCTCCCTTGATGCTCGTAGAGGGTAATCCTGCCCATGTCCGGGCCTTAAACCAAGTAGGATTGCAGCGTCATGGAGTCTACGACCTCCTGCAGGGGGAGATGAGAGGCCTCCTTAAGCAAGCCTTTCGGTATCTGTATCGGTCGAACCTCCAATTAGAAGTGGCCCTTGATCAAGTCGAATCTTTATCGGAGCATCCCCTGATTCAACATTTGTGCCAGTTTATGCGGGCAGCCCAAACCAGGCGCGGCCTCACCCCTGGGCGTCAGCGCTGGGCTTCGGTCTAAGGCACGATGGATCGGCCCTACCGAATTTTTATCAGTACCGGCGAGGTCTCTGGCGATCTCCAGGGCAGTTTACTGATTCCTGCCTTGATGGCAGAAGCCCAGTCCCGAGGATATGCCCTAGAGATCTGGGCTTTGGGGGGTCCACGAATGGCTGCAGTAGGCGCTCGACTCCTAGGGGATACCAGCCAGATCGGCGCGATTGGTCCCGTCAATGCATTACCCTTTGTCTGGCCCACCCTGAAGCTACACAAGCAGGTGATGGATCAGTTCAAACAGGTCCCTCCCGATCTCACGGTTTTGATTGATTACATCGGCCCCAACCTTCGTTTAGGTCAACATCTCAAGCAGGCCTGCCCCAACCCGGTGGTCTACTATATTGCGCCCTCCGAATGGGTCTGGTCCCAAGGGTTAGGGGTCACCCGGCAAGTCGTGGACCTCAGCGATAAAATGCTGGCTATTTTTCCCCAGGAAGCCACGTATTACCAAGAGATGGGGGCAGATATCAATTGGGTGGGCCATCCTCTGGTGGATCACATCCATCAGTTTCCCCCACGAGAACAGGCCCGTCAGCAGTTGGGGCTGCATCCTCACCAACCCATGATGGCGCTGATGCCTGCCTCTCGTCATCAAGAGCTGGCTCATCTGTTGCCGGTGATGCTCACCGCCGCACAGCAGATCTGCCGCCAGGTGCCAGACATTCAGTTTTGGATACCTCTGGCCCTACCGGCCTATCGTGGCGAGGTCACCCAAGCCCTACAAAGGACAGGACTCCCCATTTCGCTCTTTCCAGATTCTCAAACGGTGGTCGCCGCCGCAGATGTGGTGATTACTAAATCCGGAACCGCTAACCTGGAAGCAGCCCTTCTCAATGTCCCGCAAGTGGTGGTCTATCGGGTGGGAGCCATTAGTGCTTGGCTGTATCAGCATCTGCTTCACTTTGAGGTTGAGTTTATTTCGCCGGTCAATCTTGTGGTTGGACGAGAAATTGTACCCGAGCTACTGCAACAGGAGGTAACTCCAGAAAAGATTGCAGAACTTGCCTACTCACTACTAGAGAAAGGGGAGGCTCGACACACCATGATGGCCGGATATCAGGAGTTGCGATCTCACCTTGGTCTTCCAGGGGTTCTCCAGCGAGCGGCAGAAGCTATCCTAAATGTTTTAGAGCAGTCCCTTAGGTAGACTCTAGATCAGCCGGTAGCTCACCAATAATGGTTTGGCGGCTATTAAAGGTAGATGTCGTCAGGCTAGGTTTAATCGCTAAGAGCGCAGAGGATAGAGAACCTTGCTCAATGGGACGCCAATTAATGGTCGCCAGGACAACCCTAACTTTGGCCATCACGTCAATCAAATTTGAGAAAATACTGCCTTCATCAAACGCCGCAATCAGCTCCGACGCGCCCTGATGGGTCGCCCATTTTCGTTCAGACGCTGGGACAAACGTACGAGTGCCGCTCGTCAAAATAATTTTGAGGGTAGGATGCAAATTATGGCACCATCGACAGAAACTGTAGGGATTGGGCTTCAGAATCGTCATATCCAGCAGCAATAGATCTGGAACCCCTTGCCCTGACTTAATAGACTGGGTCAGATATTGAGCCAAATCTATATTTTCATTCAGCCAAGTCAGGGAGATGCCCTGAGAACTCAATGCTTCTTTCCAGACTTGCCCCTGCATATGGGAAGCCTGCATCATTAATACATTTTTAGGCGCCGTTTCGATGGCACTTAGGGCAGATTCTCTAGTGCGGTGATGAAATTCCAGTTGAGAATGGCCAATCGTAATCAGATCACCATCCTTGAGAGCAACGGGCATGGTCACCCGTTCACCATTCACCACAGATCCA
Source organism: Acaryochloris marina MBIC11017 (assembly GCF_000018105.1). Classification (GTDB taxonomy): domain Bacteria; phylum Cyanobacteriota; class Cyanobacteriia; order Thermosynechococcales; family Thermosynechococcaceae; genus Acaryochloris; species Acaryochloris marina. Next base: position 568,058 of record NC_009925.1, on the reverse strand, counting down.
TTCCCGCTTCCCAAGTCAATGAGGAAAAATTCGCCTGCATCGGTGGCCCGCAATTGGGCATGATTACGAGATGCCCAACGATCGGGGAGAACAATCGAATTATCTGGACTGCGGCCAATGGTCCAGGATTGCTTGCCCACAAGCGGAACTTGCGATTGACCAATCGGACTGTAGATGATCAATAGGGACATGGATGATGAGGGGTTCATGCTGTCAAGGGGTTGGGAGTATGACGGTTCAAGCCAAGGATCGGCGGCATGGGCAGGAATAGGATCTGTAAAATTATGACCTTGTCCATAATCGCATTTCAACGCACTCATCAAAAGACGCTGCTTCGGGGTTTGAATCCCATCCGCCAACATCTTAATTTCCGCACTGGCTGCAAGGATAAACAACGAATGGATCGATTCTAAATAGCCTTGCTGATCTAGGTTACCCAGAAGAGTCGATGACAGTTTAACCCAATCGACCGGTAAACTTTCCTCACCAGACAACCAATCAAAATCTTGATTATCTTGCACCCGAGCTAGTTGGACGCCTCGCGAGTGAACGTCCTGGAGATGGGCTAAGACCTTCTTGGATGGTCGTGGCCACAAGGATGGGGGTAACTCTAGAACCAAATGCTGGGGGTTGATGTCATGTTTTTCGAGCAGTCGCTCAAATTTGGATAAGAAATTAGAGGAAGTCAGTTGTGCCTCAGACACTGCCACCCAAATTGATAAGGGTTGTTCGGTTGGCATTCGCTGCCACTGGTGGAGCTGAGCGCAAGCCTTGCGCAAGACCCACCAGCCCAAGGATCGTTGCAGTCCCGTATCTGTCACAGACGGCAGAAACTCGAAAGACGGTAACACGCCTTTGTGGGGATGCTGCCAATACATCTGAAGCGTAAAGCCCCAAACCTCGTTATTTTCCAAGGAATGGACGGGCTGACAGTACAGGCGAAACTCCTCATCATCCAGGGCCTGCCGCACTTCCGTTTCGATTTGCACCTGGGCTAGGGGCTGGAGGGGCATCTCTGGAGAAAAGACAGCATAGCAGCCCTTGCCATTGGCTTTAGCCCGATAAAGGGCAATATCCGCATGGCGCAGCAGATCATCTGGTTTTTGCTCAGGATTGCCACTCATGGCAATGCCGATGCTCACAGTAATAAAGACTTCGGTATGGTCGAGGGTAAAGGGCTCCTTCAGGGATTGCAAAATGCGATCGCTAATATGCATCGCATCCTCAGCCTGATCAATATTGGGAAGCAGAAGCGTAAACTCATCCCCCCCTAGACGAGCCACCGTATCCTCAGGCCGAAGGCAGGTTTGTAGCCGATGGGCCACGGCCACCAGCAGTTGGTCCCCAACCATATGACCGAGGGTATCGTTGATAATCTTAAACCGATCGAGATCTAAGAACAGAACAGCAAAAATTTCATCTGGATGCCGTTGAAAGGAACGACAGGCCTGTTCCAATCGATCCATAAACAGAACCCGATTGGGTAACTGGGTCAAACCATCATGAAGCGCATCATGGAGCAGGGCCTGTTCTGTTTGCTTCCGTTCTGAGGCATCTTCCAAGGTGCCTGCTGTGCCGATACAGGTTCCGTCCTCAGCGCGAATGACATGGTTATGGACCACTACCCAGGCGCACCCACCCTGCTGACAAAAAAACCGTAGCTCATGGTTATAGCTCTCGGAAGTCTGTTCCACAAGATTATGAAACGCCTCTTGGAGACCCGGTCGATCATCGGGATGCACAAAATCCCAAATGGGTTTCCCTAGGCTGTCTTCTAAAGAAATCCCGGTTAACTTAGACCATGCAGGATTGAGATAGGTCCAATGCCCTGCCAGATCTGTTTTAAAGATGACAATGGAGATATCAGCTAGCAGCGTTTGATAGTGATCAATTTGCTGCTGAGCATTCTCTTCTAACCGCTTAAAGTCAGCAATATTGGTCAGGACACCCACAACCCGGATCGGAACCCCTTGGGCATCCCGCTGGATCACACCCCGATCACACATAAAGGGTTGCCCGTCAGATTGCCAACGATACTCCAGCTCAAACTGATCCTCCCCCTGAAAGTCTTGATCGATCAGAGTTTCTAATAGATGTCGATCTTCAGGATGAATTTGATCCAGCCATTCTGGCACAGAGAATTGGCGAGGGGCATGGGGCTTAGCAGCCTGCTCCTCATTTGTTTTTGTAAACTGGAGGATGGAATCGATGGCAATATCCCAGTCATAAAAACAGCCTCTGAAGCTGCTAGCGACCAGGGAAAATCGTTCTTGAACGTTATTGAAGCAGGTATTCGCCCGTTCAGCCTGGATGAGCCAAGCCAAAAAGCTGGCGACCTGTTTGCCCCACAAACAGAGCATATTGGCATCGGGCAGGAGCTCAGGGCTCCCTAATGTCAACATCCCCAAAACCGTATGATTCGTCGCCAAAGGCAGTTGCAAAACCGTTTTGAGTAATGCCGAGGGAGGGAGGTAAGATGCCAAGTGGGTCTGGTTGGTCACCCCTTGATCATCCACCAGAACAAGGGGCCTAGAAGCCCCGAGCACCTGGCTAGCCTGATGGTTAAGGCGTTGTAATGTACCCTCATCCTCATGATTGAGATGTGTAATCGTCCCGGCCTGAAACTGCAGGGTTTGCTGACTCGGGTCATAAAAATCAAGCACAACGATAGCAAATCCCAGGGTCTCACTGAGAATTTCCACTGATTTTTGCAACCGTTCTGATAAGGACAGATGCTGTGAATCCAAATCAGCTAGTTTCTGGTAGGCCAGCAGAAAGTGATTGCCTGTAGCCTGCGACTGGGCAACTTCTGGCAAGGCCAACGTGGGTGATTCCAACTGATCAAGTAGGGTTTTAAGCCCCAATGACAGTTGTCTTGGGACGATGGTTAATTGATTCCAGAACTGCTGAATTACTGACAACCTCGTTTACTCTGCGACCGCCTATTTTTAATTGCCCTGCCCATCTCTTTAACGAAAGAGACGGTTCCCCCAAACTATGTTTGAAATATCTATCGTTGCAGCCTTCTGCCAACATCAGAATGTACAACGGCCCTTATTCAGAACAGCTTATGGAGTGTAATACTCATCATGATCAAACAACAGGACCAAAAGTAGCCAAACCCTCACCAGCCTTAGTGTACCCCCAGAAACAGCTGACTCTTAACAGGAAAATTCGAATCTGATGACGTTTTTAGCGCTCTTATTAAAAAGTGTTCTCAGAAGCAGCCCATCAATCCTCTCGTAAGTCAAGCTTTAACAACGGTAAGAAACGATCAGGAATGCTCTCAGATTCAGTTTGGCCAATCCGGTAAGCTCCTACATTACGGTAAAAGGTCTCCGCATTAGGATCGCTCTGAATCAGAATCGATTGAGTCTCCCAAATAGCAGCTTGGCGTTGGGCATGATGGATCAGATATTTGCCATAGCCCTGCCCGATAGAACTGGGGGATACAAACAGGGCAATCAGCTCCATCTCATGGGTAGACAGGTGTTCTAGTCCATAAAAGCCAATTAAACAATTTTCTTTTTCACCTAGAAAAAAATGATATTGGGGTTGATTAATATGTGCTGCGGTGTAGGTTAGTTCAGGCCGACAGGCTGCCATAAAATCAGAAGAATATCCCCAATAGGCTTTTGACTGAAAGGCTAGCTGGTTGAGTGCAGGTAAATCCTCACAGCTTGCTTTTCTGATTTCTAATGAAAAAATAGGCATAACACTGGACACTTAAGAAATCTAAACACTAGGGTTTGACTTTAATTTCACGCAATAGCATCGTGTTAAATAGATGACTTTTCAGATTTAACCCTTAACCTCCATTTAACGTACCTTCTAGCTATCGACATTTAAGTCCTAATGACCAGTAGCTGAAGGCATTCATGATTCCTTCAAGGAAACAAAATCTGAATCTTTTATGTCATTAGATTGCTACTAGCTAGCGTTAAAAGTGTGTTGCAGAATGATTCATCTCGCTGGCTAAATCAAACGGTTAAAACCAGTCTAGATTAAACCTAATTACTGTAGTAGCAATACTTAATTCAACAATTCCCCCAAACCGTCGTTATCCAAGTTTTGAATGAGCAGAAGTTTTCTTCATGCTTCCTCTCCATGGCTTAGGAAAAATTCTATGGATTTTAAATCAAGAAAACCCATATTCGCCGTTTCGACTTCTTGGATGGGGGATTCACTCCAGCAGTTTGAAATATTCATTCCAAATGATGCGCGAGTCGGACATCAACCTGTTTTAGGGAATTGGCTACATCAAACATTAGCCTCTTGGATTGGCTATGGGTTGCTGCTGCCCAGCCCCATCAAGACGTTTAGGGGCCTCCTGAAGCCGTTTTTCCCAGGGAAACAACCTGCTGATTTTGTCGCAAAGGTGTCAAGGAGCTAGATGCAAACATTTCTGCTGATTTGGTTAGGACAAGTCGTTTCCCTGTTAGGGACAAAACTGACAGAGTTTGCCCTCGGAGTATGGGTTTATCAACAAAATCAGTCGATTAGCCAGCTGGCGCTGGTGATCTTGTTCACCTACTTGCCCAATACCCTGATCTCACCCATTGCGGGGTCCCTCGTGGACCGATGGGACCGTCGCTGGGCAATGATTCTCAGTGATGCAGCAGCCGGCATTGGCACGCTGATTATTGGTGCCCTAGTCCTGACGAATCAGCTGGAGATTTGGCATATCTACCTGGCGGTGGGTGTTAACTCTATTTTTAATGCCTTCCAAGTGCCTGCCTACACGGCCGCCATCTCTCAGCTAACTCCGGCTAGCCAATATAGCCGTATGAACGGCATGGTCCAGATTTCTCGCGGTATCGCTCGGGTGATCTCACCTGCGATCGCAGGTTTCCTGATCGGCATTGTGGGTATTGGCGGCATCTTAATCATCGACTTCAGTACCTTTTTGATCGCCCTCTCAACCCTGTTAATTGCCCGCTTCCCCAAAATCGTTCGCACCCGGCCGACCAAACCGCCCCAAATCCGGCGGCTCCTTCAAGAAATGCAGTTTGCCTGGCGATATATCACCAAACGCCCTGGTTTATCTCGATTACTGCTCTTTATGTCCACTAACTTCTTTTCCGTAGGCATCTTGGAAGTTGTGTTTTGGCCATTGATTTTGGATTTTGGTTCTCGGGAAGAGCTTGGCTATGTGCTCTCCATCGGGGGCAGTGGGTTGCTACTGGGCAGTATTGTTATGACCGCTTGGGGCGGCCCTAAACGCCGGGTCTATGGTTTGCTCTACTTCATCCCCCTACAGGCTGGAATTATGCTGATGGCAGCACTCCAAACCTCCATTCCGCTGGCGGCCATGGGACTGTTTGTCTACTTATTCGCTCAACCCATTATTGTTAGCTGCAACCAGGCTATTTGGCAGAGTAAAGTCCCCCAGCATTACCAAGGGCGAGTATTTGCACTGCAACAAATGATTGAAAAGTCTCTGGCAATTTTTGCCTATATTGTCGTGGGTCCTTTAGTCGAGAACTTCCTAGAACCCCTGATGGCGGGTGGGCCGTTTGCTGAAACGGTAGGTCCCTACATTGGCGGAATTGGGGAAGGTAGAGGGATTGCCCTGATGGTGCTGATGATGGGAATCGGTAACCTGGTAGCCACTGCTATGGCGTTTAGAAGTCGTCGCTTACGCCGCTTGGATGTAGAGATTCCAACCGTTAAAACCCTAGATCGCCCCGTCTCCAAATCGGAAATCCCTGATGCTTATAGTTTTGAAGAGGCAACCTCTCCATGAAGATTGCAATCATTACCTCTGGTTTCTTGCCGGTTGTCGATGGCGTTACCGTTGCTGACTTCAACCGGATGAAAAAGCTGAGCCAGTGGGGACATCAAGTCCGGGTCTTTTGCCCTGACTACAGTTCATTAGCGAGTGTCTATCCGAACTGGCAGGATTACACGGGTGAGATTCTCCCTAATATTGAGGTCGTCAACCTCCCCAGTGATGCTTTTATGGGGCTGGATTTTGAGCGCAATGTCAGTTGGCGAGCCCGCCCCTATTTGATGCAATCTTTAGAAGAATTTCAGCCAGATATCCTGCATGTAGATGAACCCGAACGACTGTCTGTAGGGCTTTTGCAACCCCCCGGCATCAACTATGCTAAGCAAGCTGGCATCCCCTGTGTTTGCTTTTACCGCACGAATTTTATTGAGTATGCAGAGGACTATTTCGACTGGCCTGCCGCTGCTATTGCTGGCCTCCAGAATGTATTTAAGCTACTGCTGCGACGGGTGTATAACGCTTACGATCAGACCTTTACCACCAGTCCAATTACGCAAGAAAAAATTATCAAGCTGGGGATTAAAAACAGCCGGTACGCAGGGTTGGTAGGCTTTGATACTGATCAGTTTAGTCCTAACCTACGCCAGCCTAACTACTTTGCCCAGAATTACGATCTACCGGAGGTGGATCAGCAAGTCAAACTAGTGTTTGTTGGACGGCTTACCCCGGATAAGGGCTGGGGATTTACCTTCAAAGCAATGCGAGAATTTTTACCCCGTATTGATCGCGATAAGGTGGCGCTGATTGTGGCGGGCGATGGCTCGATGCGGGAAGAAATTGCGGAAGAGTTAGGGGCTTTAACCCCCCATGTTCATCTTTTAGGTCGGGTCGATCCCACTCAAATTCCTGTGCTACTGGCCAATAGCGATATTCATATCACCACTTCAGAAAAAGAGGCCCGAGGTCTAACCATCCTAGAAGCCTTTGCTTCAGGGATTCCAGTCGTCGCTCCCCGAGCGGGTGGGGTCGTTGAAAACATTGAGCATGGTTGCAACGGCTATCTGTATGAACCCCAATCGGTCCATGACTTTGCCAGCAAGCTTCAAGCCCTAATCGAAAGTCCGACCCTGCGACGAGGGATGGGAGATTATGCGCCATCCAGCGTTGAAAGCTACAGTTGGGACCGAGCATTTCAAACCCTGGTGGAGCTATGGGAAGAGGCAATCAGCAAAAATCAGGCTTCAACAACTAAACGCACTTTAGTGGGGACCACATCTGGCCGATAATTTTCCCAGATATCCCCCTACTCAATAGGGCTCAGTCTGTCATTTCAAATGCTAAGTGAAAAACAGAAAATGCTCGCAGGGGCAGATTACCTCGCTTCTGATGCGGAATTAACGAGGGAACGGACGCTAGCTCATACAAAATGCCATGAGTTTAACGCAACCCCTGGATGCAGTCCCGAGAAGCTGGAAATTCTAGTGCAATCCTTTGGCTCACACGGGACAGATTGCTATATTGAGCCACCCTTTTTCTTTGATTATGGCTATAACCTCTTCCTGGGGCAGAATGTCTATCTGAATTTCAACTGCGTCATTCTCGATTGTTCGTTGGTGATCATCGGTGATTTTGTAAAATTCGGCCCCAATGTTCAGGTCTACACAGCTGGACATTCTTTGGATAATGCCAAAAGATTGCAAGGGTTCGAGTTTGCAAAGCCTATCACCATCGGCTCCAATACCTGGGTTGGAGGGGGTTCAATTATTTTGCCTGGGGTTGATATTGGCGAAAATGCTGTGATCGGTGCTGGCAGTCTGGTATCCAAAAGTATTCCTGCCAATGTGGTGGCAGTTGGGAACCCTTGTAGAGTCATTCGGGTTAATGAATGAGAAGTGGATACAATTCTCGGTTCATCCATTCATCTCAGCTCAAGAGATGCTGAACTCCTAACTCTCACCAAGGCTGACACCTGAGCACTTCAATCAGAAGTATTCTAAAAATGGGACTATTTCGGCATAGGTCTGAGTACCAAGCTGAGTGAACGGCGGATATAGTCCGTCCAAGCTTCTTCCGGTGGAAAGATTAATGCATAGAGCATAATGCCGCTCATCGTGTCGAACACTAAACCTGCATCCACATCACTTGCAACTTCCTGTCTTACTTTTGCCCGTTCAATAACGCTGGCGAAAGCTTGTTTTCGAGGTAGAAGATATTTTTCCCAGTAAACTCGCGCGAACTTAGCATTACTAGATGCACTACTAATAATCATGGCAACAGCTTGCTTCCCGAGTGGGGTCAGGGTTATTTGTGTTGCATTTTCGATTAAGGCATCCATATCCCCCCAAAGATTCCCTGTATCGGGAACGCGTATTTCTTCCCGCACACTTTCGATGGCATCAGCAACAAGTTCATCTTTATTGGCATATCGCCGATAGATGGTTGTCTTGCCTATTCCTGCGCGTGTTGCGATCGCATCCATGCTCATCTTCTCAAAACCTACTTCGGCCAGTAGTTCCAGCGTGGCTTTCAACATGGCCCGTTGAGACGAAACACTGCGCGGTCTCCCCGGCGACTTTTTGTAGGCATCTTTCATAGATGCTATTATGAATTACGATACAGATACGTATCGTAATTAAATGAGTCAACAACCCCTGTATATGGATAAAAAAAGTACTCAAACCCTGAGAGAAGGGCTAATTGAGTACTATGCATGCAATCCGCATGTCACAAATCCAACGACTCAACCCACTCACTTTGGCAAGATTTTACGGGCACATGATGTGGGTCATGTGATTTATGGCTGCGATACAGGTATGCACGATGAGCTAAAAATTCTGCCGCTCTTTTGGTGGACGAGTGAATGTACATTTCAGACGTATCTGAAGATGAAAAATTCCCCTGCAGTTGATGTGATGTATGACGATATGATTCGAGAAAAAGGAGCGCTTTGGCTATATGGAGCAGTGTTGAGCGTCCTGCCTTCAGTATTGATTGACCTGATTCCCATTTGGATTAGAACTCGTAACCGTCAGAAGCTGCTGCCATTTCTGGATTTCGAGCCGTTGCTTGAGCAATCGCTGTTAGATATCCGCCAGGAATTTGATTTGTTATCTTTGCTGCCGTAAGGAAAGAATAAACCCATCACTTTACAGAATATGGAAGTAGGTCAGACATTAGAAGGTTATCCCTTCAAGCCTTGGAATAAGTATTGCTCCCATCTTCCTAGCACTCGTCTTTGATATCCCATAGAGAACTAATATCGCAGCCCTCTCATCAACAAACCATGATCAAACGTTTGCATTTACTAAGATCTAGGCCACGACCGATTGAAAAAATGTCACCATGATCAGTGATTGGCGTTTAGGAATCAATAATATGGCCGCTGAATTTAAACATGTCATGCTCATGGTCAAAGACATTCCAGCAACCGTAAAGTTTTACTCAGAAGGGCTGGGATTAACCGTAAAAATGCAAAGTCCCGGTTGGGCAGAGCTAGATGCGGGCGGGACTACGATTGCGCTTCATGCAGCAGGTGAAACGGCAGGGGGTGATTCTCCTATTTTGAGTTTTCATGTTGAAGATGTACATGCTGCGATCGCAAACCTTGAATCCCTAGGTGCCCAACTCGAAGGTCGTGTTAGAGAACCTGCCTTTGGTAAGGTTGCTGCCATGCGCACCCCAGATGGAAATCTTTTGAGCCTATTGCAGCCCTCAGAAGTCCCTGCAACTAGTCATTCCCACTAAACCTCATTACATCCCATTCAACCGGTTTTCTCAGTTCCAAGAGAGAACCGGTTTTTGATGAAAGGCGAGAACGTGCATCAACGGATTTGCTCAACTCGTCACTTAAACGGAGATCTAGGAATAAGTGATCCGTAAAAATACTTAGAGCCGTTATATCATCTATGGATTTAGAGGTTTCCCCCGTCAGTTGAAAAATATTTCGATACGATAGTCTCAGTAATTTTACAGAGGCCACCAGGGTCAAGACCTGAGAGGCTATTTCTATACATTAGGTATTTGTACGGGTGCCTAATAAAGCTAGACCTGCAATTCTATGGGTTATAAATTTAGAATTTCGTGCTTTATCGGGTCGTGCATCAAAGAAGTGTGGTTTTGTTAAACCTATAGGGAGTAGAGTATTCCTATCCTCTGATGCAATGTCCTTTATGTGGTCATCCAAAGACCCACAAACACGGTAAAACCAGTAAAGGCAGCCAACGTTACCGTTGCCCCCACTGTCACCAAACCTTCAGTGAGACCTTTGATACCCTTCATTATCGCCGTCAGATCTCTTCTGAAACCATCCAGACCATCCTTCAATCTCATGCTGAAGGCAGTAGCCTCAGAGGCTTATCCCGCATCACAGGTGTAGCTTACAACACCTGTGTGAGTGTGATTCGTTCAGCGAGCCATAAAGCCCAAATGATTCACAATCAAGACGTTCACGCTGTTTCGACTAACGTCATCAATGCAGATGAGTTGTGGTCCTTTGTCAAAAAAAGCAAAAGCACTGTGAACCAGAAGAATTGAACGTAGGGGACTGCTGGGTGGCATTAAGCCTAGCCAAAGACAGTGGCTTGGTCCTCAGTGGCCGTATTGGCAAACATACCGACGAACTCGCTCAAGAATTAATTGAGAATACTGAAGGCAAAACTGCCTGTCACCATTGGCAAACTGATGGCTGGGAAGGGTATTCAAGACAATTAGCCAATGAGGTGATCCATCACGTGAGTAAAGCCCTGACCCAACGGTTAGAGCGGACCAATGGCATACTACGTCAACAGACCAGTCGCTGGCATCGACGACAGAATAAATTTGGCAAAGTCTGGCAACAGAGTGCAGTAACGTTAAGACTGGTGTTGGCTTATTTCAACTGGATCTGGCACCACTCTCGATTCAAGAATACGGCTGCCCAACGAGCTGGGCTGACGGAGCATCCTTGGCAATGGCGAGACTTAACTTCTTATCCCACACTTTGTTGACGCACAATCAAAAATACCGAGATATTCCACAGGTTGAGTTACAAGAAATGGGTCATTTAATCTGAGTCGTTTTTAAAGCTCAAGCCATTTCAGATCCATGTCCAAACTCTCAAGCGCTAGACCAAATGGGACTTGTTCGTCTTGTTGATCAAGCCCTTTGCTAAAGGATAAGAGAAATTGCAAGAAAAAATCTCATAGCCCAAAATATTAGAGCTATGAGATCAAATCTTCTCAAACCAAATGGGCTTTAGTAGCGTCGTCCGCCACCAAAGTTTCCACCCCCGCCTCTATTTTCACGAGGTTTTGCTTTATTGACTTTCAGGGTGCGTCCCATCCATTCAGCACCATCTAGTTCTTCAATTGCCTTGGTTTCTTCGGCATCATCACTCATCTCGACAAAACCAAATCCTCTCACCCGTCCTGTTTCACGGTCAGTAGGAAGTTTGGCGGACTTTACAGTTCCATATTCTGCGAAAACAGTGTTTAGGTCTTGCTCTGTAACATCATAAGAGAGGTTACCAACATAAATCGACATGAATTAAATCCCAAAATCAGTAGGGTGTAGAGAATTAGATTTCGGTGCGTGGTCTTAAAAATTGAGCTGGATAAAACCAAGCAATTCTGAAAACTAACGGGAAACCGATATTTATATCTCGCTGCTTATAGTAACCGATCCCCAAACTTGATGCTGAGTTAAGAAGCAATCTTTACAGTGATTTTGGCCTTTTTTGACACCTAAAAACCCTATGCAGGAGTTAATAGTGCTAGAACTGGTCAGTCAAACACCTCCATTTTCAATGGAGGCAAGGATGAACCCTTTAAAGGGGATTTTAATCGTTGATCATAAATTCTCACTTTTGCTGTTAACGGTAGCATATTTTTCATAACACGCTGGTCTCACCTTTAAGTTGGACAATCAGCCCCAATCTTGTGGGACTGGCAACACCCGAATTTGTTAGATGAAGCTATAACCATGGTAAAGGTCAAATCTAACGATTCCTCCAACCAAACCAGAGGATTAAGGCGGATCATTTGGGAATTGAGACCTTCCAATCCAACAGTTGTTTCCTTAAGCCCAAGCCCCTAAAGGCGGGTTCTCAAGCATAGGTAAAAAGTGTAGTCGAGCAAGAGAAAGAATATCATTAGAGCAAATTGATCAAGAACTATGGAGATTGCACCTTTAATAAGATGGTTTCTCTATGTCGCAGCGTGGTGATAGCCACTTCCCATGGCATAGTGAAGGACTGAAAAGATTCTGCCGAAATGCGGTCCTTATCAAGATCAATCACAACGGCTTGCAGAATTGAAAACAATCTCCGTCTGACCTGTTTAAGTTCTTCCAGATCTTGGGTTTCTTGGATAGTTTCGATCAAATCCAGCAATTGGAGATTATACATATCTGCTCGGTTTTTTTGTCGTCCAATTAACCAAAGACGAAGCTGCCAGATCCCAGAAATACCCAGTACAGCAAGAGACAGAAATAACCCTAACAGCTCTGCATACTGCACCCAAAAATTAGGTTGATTCTTGGTGTAATACTGTTCTGCACCAGCGTGGAGAGACCAGCCTAAAATGTCTTGGGATTCTGGCCGCTCAATAGTAAAAGCGGGTGGATAAGCGGTCACTATCTCCATTTTTCGCTCATGGAGCACGCGAGTAATGGCATAGATAACTTCAGCATTAACTTGCTTATTGGCAATGATTAGGGCTCGAACGGCGACTGTTTTAACATCTTGAAAGGGAAGGGGAATCTTGCCGTCGTAGGTCCCTTGGGGAATAAACGCATCTTCTAAATAGGGGTAAGTGAGGCGAAGGGCATCGGTTTGCTCAATCGGTATGAGATCTATATTTGGTAAACGCAATATTTTCCGCAAAGCCTTATTCCCGGGGCGTATTACCTGAAATAAAGCATCCACCTCTCCTTCCTTTAACTGTTGATAGGCCGTAGAGGCTGAAGAAAAGGAGCGAATCTGATCCGTATTGAAGCCATAATGCTGGGCAATCGGCATAAATAATTGATAAGCACCACTCCCTTTAGGTGGTAAAGCGACTTGTTTCCCTGGCAAATCTGCCATCGTTTCAATACCCGCTTGTCTATTGACGAGGACATGGGCTGTCTCAGGGAACAGTAACGCCATAGCTTGCGCTGATGATTGAATCGATGAATCTCCCTGGATAAGAGCTAACTGGGCTGCCCCTGATTCGATCAGCTCCAGATTTTGCGACGAGCCTTCTGTCTGAATGACGTTAATCTGAATTTGGGGATGATGGCGAGCGACAACCGTTGCTAATGCTTGGCCAAATTGATAGTATTCGCCGGTTTTACTCGCGGTTGCTAAGGTTAGAACATAGCTTTGACGATGCTGCCGGAAGACTTGTACAGCCATCCCTCCAGCAGTCAGTAGGCTAATGATCAGGATAGAAACAGTAATACGCCCCCGATTCATCCGCTCAAAGCAACCTATGGTATCGATGACATAGATCCTAGTGCTTACCAGTCCCATGAAGAACATTCATCAACATTTTGACAATGTCTAAAGGCAAACGAGCTTCTCGATGGCGTAAACGTCGTTGGGGCATATTGGGAGTGATTGGACTCGCAATAATCGCAGTGTCCCTAGTCTTTGCCCAATTACCTATCCTCATGGATAAGCGATTTAATCCGGTGGTACAACGGCCGCCCTACCCTGTAGTAGACTCAGTGAGCCAGATTCACCAAGAATTATGGATTGCCGATCTTCATGCCGATTCTTTGCTGTGGAACCGGGACTTAAGTCAAAAACATCCGTATGGACATGTTGATTTGCCACGGTTGCAGGATGCCAATGTGGCCTTGCAAGTCTTGACCGTTGTCACCAAAGTGCCCACTGATCTCAAGCTTGAGAATAACGATCATCGTTCTGATGACATCTTGAAGCTAGCCCTAATTCAACGTTGGCCGTTATCGACCTGGAACAGCCTATTACAAAGAGCGTTGTATCAAGCGGAAAAACTCCATAAGCTGGCTGAGTCTCAACGCCAGTTTCGACTTATAAACAATCAAGCTGACCTCAAGTCTTTTCTCCAAGCTCGGAAACGGCAGCCCCAATTAACAGCCAGTCTTTTAGGGCTAGAGGGAGCTCATGCCTTACAAGGTCGCTTGGAGAATGTAGATCGCCTTTATGAAGCCGGATTTAGGATGTTGGGACTAGCTCATTTTTTTGATACTGAAGTAGGGGGTTCAGCCCATGGCCTGCAAAAAGGGGGGCTAACCCGTTTTGGACGTCAGGTCATTGCAAAAGCCCAAGATCTACACCTGCTGATAGACTTAGCCCATTCTTCTGCACCAGTTATTGATGAAGTCGTTGCCCTGAGCACCCAGCCTGTTGTGGTTTCCCACACAGGTGTAAAAGGAACTTGCGATAACACGCGTAATCTCACTGATCAACAGATTAAGGCAATTGCAAAGACAGGGGGAGTGATTGGAATTGGATATTGGCCAACCGCAATTTGCGGAAATGATGCTGCATCTATTGCCAAGGCAATACGTTATGTTGTTGACCTAGTCGGCGTGGACTATGTTGGTTTGGGGTCTGACTTTGATGGAGCAGTTCGCTCCCCCTTTGATGTTACGGGTTTGCCTTTAATTACTGAGGCATTGCAGGCAGAGGGATTTAACACTGAGGAAATGAGTAAAATTATGGGACTCAACCTATTGCGAGTCCTTGAACTCGTTTTACCTGAGTGAGCATGAGGCATTTGCCAGGTGAATTACGACTATCAAATCAGCAATAAGCGAGTCATCTTAATGCTAATTAATGTAATATTTTTACCCATTTAAGTTAATTCAATCAACACATATCGCCATTAAAGAAAACTCATATTAAGCAATTAGTGAATAACTAGTTATTAGCAAGTGTTTTCCAGTTACCTCTGGTTAACTAGAAAACGATCGCAGATTGTATCTAAAGCTACAAAAAAGTGACACTAAACAGTATTAACACGTTTCAGAAGGGATGAATGGGGCTGGCTCCTTAGACAGAAATAGGGAACGGCCCGAATTTACTAGGATGCCTTGAACCTGCTTCAATTATTTTCATTCTTCGAAGCCTTAAAAATACGTAGGATTACGGAAGATTTTGGGCATCATAGGGCGGTATAAGAGAGATAACGAAGGACTTATCTTCTCCGTATTAGTTCGGAAGGATAGTGATTTTTTGCCCAGAAGAACGTCTATTTTTTTGACAAGGGGGCCCCTAAAAAATGCAAGCTGCTCATCTCAGTATTCTAATGATCGATGATGACGAGCAGGATGTAGAAATTGTTCGGGAATTGCTGAGTATCAGCCATGATTTCCCTGTAGATCTTTTACACTGTTCCGATCTAGCGAGTGGGTTTGAGTTATTAGAGTCTGAGATTGAGATTGATCTTGTTCTATTGGATTTGTGTATTGCAGGAACTGTAGGGCTTGATTTATTCCACCAAGTCAATCGAGCGTTTCCTTTAACTCCCGTAATTATATTGAGTGGCAATTCAGATGAAGCAGTCGCTCTGAAGGCAATGCAAGAAGGTGCCCAAGACTATTTAGTGAAAGGACGATTTACAAGTAGTCATTTACGTCGCTCTATTCAGTATGCCGTTGAACGCCAAAGCTTATTACTGGAACTGGATGCAAAAAATCGAACCTTACAATCCCTGTCTGAACAGCTTGAACTTGCCAATCAGCAGTTGGAAGAACTGGTAACGATAGATAGCTTAACTCAAGTCAACAATCGTCGTTGCTTTGATGAGACCTTTTTATCGGAATGGAATAGATTGTGTCGAGAGAATCATCCCTTATCCTTGATTATGTGCGATGTCGATCATTTCAAGGCGTTTAACGATACTTATGGTCACCAGGCTGGAGATGTTTGTCTGCGGCAAGTCGCCCAAGCCATTGCTAAAGTAGCCAAACGACCTGCCGATTGTGTTGCTCGCTATGGGGGGGAAGAGTTTGCCATTATCTTACCGAATACCGATTTAGATGGGGCAATCCAAGTTGCTGAGGCAATCCGCAGTACGATTCAGGAGCTTGCGATTCCTCACCAACACTCTTCGACAGGAAATAACGTTACTGCAAGCTTAGGGGTTGCCAGTCAGGTCCCTGATGAGAATGTGGCCCCCTCAATTTTGATTGAAGCGGCCGATCGAGCTTTGTATGTGGCTAAGCAACAGGGGCGCGATCGCGTCCAGACTCATCAAAAAGATTGTGCTTCTTTGGAGTCTCGGCGAACATTGGAATTAGTCGGACGTTTACAGCAAGCCCTCCATCAGCAAAAAGCAAAGCGGCGGGGTAAGCTACGTTTGAGACCTGGAGCACTGTTTACATCCCAATAGCTCCAGCTCTAGTGGAAGACATTGCTTGTTCGAGAACGTTCCAAACCAATAGGTAAAGACTTATTTTCCACCTTCAGGGTGGGAGTGTTTTCTCTGAACCGATCATCCTCGATTTAGCCCCTTCAGCTAAACAGATGCAAAGATATTTCTTCAAGAAAGTTCACTAATTTTTCTTGACAAGATAACAATTTATTTATGTGAGACTCAGTAGGACAAAACCTTTGTGTCAATTCATTTACAAAGTTTTGATTCAGTCCCGTTCAAGGGCAAATTATTTTTAGATATAAAGAACAAAAGACTTTCTCTTACGTCTGGAAATAGTACTGGTATCTGTAGACTTGTGAAGTGATATTTAACTTTTTAATCTGCAGTTTTCCTCTGTGATGTTTCTCCTTTAGCTATCTAGATGCCATGCATCACTCTAGATCAGCTTTCTCTATCAATTCTTTCAAAGAACATCTGGATTGGTGAACGCCTCGTGCAACAAGGAATGAGTGATCAAGCTCCTCAGCAACGTCCCCCTTCAATTTCACAACGTAATTTCGGTAACCAGAGGCCCCTGGTCTCTTTTCTCACCAGGATCCACCAGTCCCCCTATCTATGGATGACTTCAGGGTTGGGACTCATATTAGTGCTATTAGCGATTTTCCATCCCTATAGCCCTTTTAAAACTCACTTGACCGGCACAATGGGAGGTGCAGATATTGCTAAGGATGATCCCCCTATTGCCCAGCCTCCACAGGAAATTAAGCCGACAGCCAATCTGAGGTTATTGACCTTGGCTCTCCATGAGCAGCCGACCGTTGACTCGCCTTTGGAAGGTTTTTGCCATCCGCTCTGGGGGCAAGGATGGTTAAGTCAAGGGATACGAGGGGTCACCCACAATGGTCGGATGGAATATGCCTATGATTATGCAGCTGGGATTGGTACGCCAGTCTATGCGATGCGATCAGGGCGAGTCATCAGTATCCAAGATAAATACCCTGATCGTGGGGGCGGCAAAGAACAAATTCATCGATTTAATCACGTCTGGTTGGAACATGATGGTGGGTACCGTTCTGCTTATGTTCACCTGCAACAAGGATTTCGCCACCGGGTGAACCTTAAAGTTGGGGATCAAGTTAAGGCCGGACAGATTATTGGCTATAGCGGTAACTCTGGCTGGAGTAGTGGCCCACATCTCCATGTAGAGGTCCATCGTGCCGAAGAACCTTTTCAGTTCACCCAAACCGTCCCCTTTGCCATTGCTAGCTCCTGTAGTCTGGGGCGTCAGGCTACAGAACTCGCAACTAAATCGCCGACAGTTGTGGACTCGCCGTAACCACTGGGGTTTGGCTTTGGCTAATGGTGAGTATCTCTTGTCTTGCCCACTGATCAGCAGCCAGGATGTCTTCTAGGCTAGGTTGCAAGGTGTTTTGGGATTGATAGCGATCGCAAGCCGTTTCAATCACCTTGGGAATATCTAAGAAGCTAATTTTTTCTTCTAAGAACAAGGCAACGGCCTGCTCATTGGCGGCATTCATTACCGCTGGCATGGCTCCCCCCATGCGGCCCACATCATAGGCCAACTGCATACAGGGATATTTCTGGTGGTTGGGTTCACGGAAGGTTAGATCCCCAGACTTAACGAGATCTAACTGTTCCCAATCGGTGGCAATGCGCTCGGGCCAGGACAAGGAATAGAGCAGAGGAAGCCGCATATCGGGCCAGCCTAGCTGAGCCAGCACTGACGTATCTTGCAGTTCAATCAAAGAGTGAATAATGCTTTGGGGATGGATAACAATATCAATATGGTCGTAATCCACGCCAAATAGGTAATGGGCTTCAATCACTTCCAGCCCTTTGTTCATCAAGGTGGCGGAGTCAACAGTAATTTTTTTGCCCATGGACCAATTGGGATGCTTGAGGGCATCAGCAACGGTGACTTCCGGTAACTTTTCTACGGGCCAATCTCGGAATGCTCCCCCAGATGCCGTCAGGATAATCCGGCGTAGTCCCCCTTCTGGCACACCTTGTAAACACTGAAAAATGGCGGAATGCTCTGAGTCTGCAGGTAATAGCTTGACC
Source organism: Acaryochloris marina MBIC11017 (assembly GCF_000018105.1). GTDB lineage: Bacteria > Cyanobacteriota > Cyanobacteriia > Thermosynechococcales > Thermosynechococcaceae > Acaryochloris > Acaryochloris marina. The sequence goes on along the minus strand of NC_009925.1, from coordinate 549,920 downwards.
CCATGTTTCTCCACTAGGGGTAGTACCACCGGACCGCCCGCAATTAGGGTCTCTTTATTGGCGAGGGCAATATCTTTTCCAGCCTTGATGGCGGCAATAGTGGGTAATAGACCTGCACAGCCAACAATCCCGGTAACCACGGATTCGGCATCACCGTAAGCGGCCACTTCCACCACACCCGCTTCTCCGGCTAAAAGTTGGGGTTGAGGATCAACATCTGCGATCGCATCTTTGAGATCAGAGAGTTGATTCGGATCTGCGATCGCCACAATCTCAGGCCGGAACTGCCGTATTTGTTGTGACAGCAGCTCAATATTGCGACCAGCAGCCATCCCCACAATTCGAAACTGATCGGGATACTGAGCGACAATATCCAGGGTTTGGGTGCCGATGGATCCTGTTGAGCCGAGAAGAGTAATTGCTTTCACAGTTTCTTAATAATTGCGGGTCTCTCCTATCTTACTAGGTCAATGGACCTCTAGGGGAGAGAGGCAATCACCAACGCATGGCTTAAGTAAACTGTGGGGATAAGCTTTTCAGAACAAATTGAGCCACCCCAAACAGAATGATGGTTTCGCCTAACAACTCAGCAAACTCTTCAACCATCACTCTGAGATGTTCAATCCAAAACAGCAGATTTAAATTTTGACCTGCCAAGGTGAAGGAGGCTTCAGGAGAGATCCCTGCATACAGATGCTCCTTGATCAGTTCCGCACCAAATCCACCCAATAAGAAAATACCGAGTCCTAAAAATACCCACAACACAATTGACCGATGCTCACACCATAGCCGAGCGAGATCCCGCCGACACATCAATGGAATAGCAATCAAAATAGCCACATAGATGCCTTTCCAGTTGTATTGATTCAGGTGCAAGTGGAGCTTTGTCAGCTCATCAATGCCTCCATACAGGCAAAGGCTGGCTAAAGCCAAGGGGAGCAGTCTGGAGACAGGGCGTTGAGTTCGTTGTCGGCAGATGAGCAAGAGTAGCGCTAGCGCCCCGATTGCAAATAAGGTGGCAGCCTGCATCAGGGATGGTAACGATCTCAGACCGTTCCAATCTAACCATGCAGGGACGGACTGTTGCCGCCAGACAGCGACCAGATAAGCCAAAGCAAGTCCAAATTCTAGGCCAATAAGGAACCATAGCCCAAATCGCAATCGTTTTGGCAGCATCTTCAAGCAATTAGTGAGGAGTGAGGAGATGATCAGGCCCCATTAATCTAAGGGTGTGAGCCCTTAGAAGCGGCATTTAAGCAAGGAATCTTTTTCAGAACTAACCGACCAAGCCGGGAAGCAATAAAAAGTTGAAGACCAGCCCCAGAACAATGAAAAATCCGCCAAACCCGAAAGACCAAAACCGATGATAACTATTGATCACACGCCCGCCATCTGTTCTGAGTTGGATAAGATCCATCCAGGGGGCAATACTGCGACGGAACCATCCCGTTGTGCCCACCTGGGTTCCAATCAAGTCCTTGACTTGAGACATACCAAATAGGAAGTTGCCGATCGGCCCAAAGCGAGAGGAATAGCGGAGAAATAACATGCCGCTTTTATCTTGCAGTTTCAAATCTGAACCAAACTTATAGCCCGCATCTCCACGCCCAATCAGTTGACCTTCAAGCTGCACAGGTTGCCCACGCAGGGGACTGGCATAAGGATCCGACATCAGGGTTAAGATATCCCGTTCAGGAGCCTGACCAAAGTTGGGATACATGATGAAGGTTTTAGCGAGAATACCGATCCCTAAACCGATCAGCATTAACGAGATGGGATTTGTTCCGACGGCAAGTCCTAGAATCAGACCCACCCCTAAGCCAATAAATTCGGCCCCATAGAGCAACAAATCTAGGAAGAAGTGGCTATAGAGGCGTTGCTTATTTAAATGGCGACCTTCTCCCACGACTCGGCCCATATCAAATTCAATGTCCAAACCTAGTTGCTCCGCGTAGGTACTCAAGGCCCGAACACGTTTACCCGTGAGGGGGTGGGTGGATTGCAGCTCCATCCAAAACGCCCAGGGGTTGAATAGATCCCACAAAAAGACACGACCAATTTTGCTGGTATCAGAAGCGACTCGATAGGCCGTGCCGGAGGAGGTCGCCGCTTTGGCATCGTAGATCCCCAAAGCTCGGGTTCCTTCCAGTAAACGGCTAGGCTCTTTGGAGCGTTGACCTTCTTCGACAATTCCGTAGGCAATTTTGACTAAAGCTCGGGATAAGGCATTGGGGTTGCCTGTTACTTCTGCCGCAAAGTGATCGGCAAAATACTCCCGAGTTCGGGATAGGTATAAGACCAGGTAGGTGCCAATGATGTAGAAGATATAGGCTGAGATCGCAGCGGCTTGCAAAGCATCTTTTCCTTTGCTACTTCCCCCTCTACGTCCTGCTCGGCTGGCAAAGGTGTAAATCAAATAAGTAATCTGCACCAAAGTAGAGGCTAAGGTCATGACCGCAAAATCCCAGTGGACGATGTGGCCTAACTCATGGGCATAGACCGTCGCCACTTCGTCTTCATCTAGGTAGGTGAATAATCCTCGACTTACGACGAGCCGTGCACTGTTAGGCAGGGAACCGTAGGTAAAGGCGGTTGGATTTTGATCTTCAATAATGCCTAAACGAGGCATCTTCAGATTCTTCTCAGTACAAATTCTCTGCAAAATTTGGCTGGTTTCGGGACTGAGATGTTCTAGCTCTCCCAGGGTGATCCAATGGGTGCCATAAAGCCACCGCTGGGTCCAATCCATGAGAAAGGGTGAAAAGAAGAAAACCGCTGCATTAATAACAAGAGTAAAAATAACGGCAGCTCCAAGTCCCAAGCCTGGATTATCACTTTCCGTGATCAAAAAGACGCCCAAGACGAGGACAAGTACCATCCCAAACAGCAGGCTTATGGTAATTCCAGAAGCCAAACTGAGATTGCCACCAATACCAACCATTGCCAGTTTCATCCCACCGAAAGACCGGGACTTTTGGCTAAATTCCGGACTAGGTTGACTAGGTTCTGGACTGGGAGCAGAAGTCTCTGCCGTAGCGGATGCCGTAGCGGTTGGAATTTGATTCTCCTGGTCTTGCTGTAACTGAGGCAAGACCTGATTAGCCCATTCCTGAACTTGGGCAATGGGACTGGCAGCTAGAGGCTGGCAGAGCATCAAAGCTTGTTCGAGTTGACCACAGCTCTGATGAGCCATGATCAGATACATTTGGGCCTGCACATGGACAGAACTTCCTGGAGTGGCAGCTTGCCACACGCGCTCTAAAATCTGGATAGCCTGGGACTGTTGTCCTTTTTGGTGTGCGGCAATTCCAGCTTTTAAGTCTTCCTGTAGTGAGGCCATAAACAGCTCCTTGCTTTGTAAACGGCTATAGATAAACCGAGAGCAGTTAAACGAAATTCAGCTTACCAGTATTTTTAGAGGTGTGTAGTGACTTAACCCCTAGTCAAATAAAAAATTTTGTGCAAGGGATTGGATGGCTTTAGAGAATCAAGGAAGATCTCCTTAAATGATTCTCTTTCCATTCCTAAGCTAACAAGTTAACTCTAGATGAGGTGGAATGTCCAAATCCTTGGGTTTAACAGTGAGGACTAGGATTAATCAGGCTGGCTGCAAATCGGGGCTAGGAGCAGATTCAGCAAGTTGAGCGACCAAGGTGACATCAAATTCGGCTTCAAAACAAGCCTTTTTCATATCTAAGCTCCATAGTTCTAAAGCACAGTCATCGTCGGCTTGACTGGCTTGAAGATGGAGGGTGATGGTATCTTCTTCCATTTCACAATGTAGGGATTCAATGGCACCGATTTGTCGTCGATCTAATGCGACCGCTAACTTCAGGATAGCGCTGAGCTGATCGACTATCCGACGTTGGGTTTTATTCACTAGGTTCTGATAATTCTCATGCTTTTTCTTGGGGGGGCCTTTGCGGTGATACCGAGCTAGGTTAGCAATAATTTCTACTTCGGCATCCGTATAGCCCAACAAACCACCATGGCGAATTAAGTAATAGGAATGCTTATGGTGGGCGGAATGGCTGATGTAATGCCCACAATTATGCAAAATAGCGGCTGCCCACAGTGAATGGCGTTCGTCTATCCCCCAATCATGGAGTGCACCGTGGGTCTGATCAAATAAAGCAACAGCGAAATCAGCGATTCGTTCAGCTGTCGCCAGTTCCACATGGTACTGATGGGCCAAATTCATAACGCTACGCTCTCGCACGGACCCCTGGTAGCGGAGACGATCTTCGATTAAGCCTTGCTTCATCATCCAGTCCACCACAATGCCTTCCCGTAGGGCTCGTTCACAGGTGGTAATGGAGTCTAATTTCAGCAGGGTCATTGTTTCAGCCAAAATCACGGCTCCGGCTAAAATAATTTCTGCGCGCCGCTCGGTCATGCCAGGCATTTTGCAGCGCTCTTCGTAATTGAGCTTGCGTAACTTGCGAATCAGTTCGTTTAGGTCATCCAGGGTGAGGACATGGCCATGAAGTGAGGTGGGGCAGGCTCCCATCACTTCGCAGGCATGGAGTTTGAGAATACTTTCAATTGTGCCGGAAGTCCCAATAAGGGTTGGAATCTCACCAGGGGAAAGATGGGAACGCAACTCTTCAACAGGCCATTCCAACATCCCTCTGACGTAAGCCTGTAATCGTTCAAATTCACGGGTACTGACCGGATCGGTGGTGATATATTCCTCGGTTAGCCGAACCGCACCTACTTTGGTACTACTAAGGGAGCGAGGATCTTGGCCATCCCCTAAAATAAGCTCGGTTGATCCGCCCCCAATATCAACAATGACGTGGGGTTTTTTATTAAATTCGATGCCCGATAAAACCCCAAGATAAATTCGACGAGCTTCTTCCGGACCTGAGATGACATTGATTTTGAGGCCGAGTTCAGATTCAACGGCGCGAATAAAGGTCCGACCATTGAGGGCTTCCCGGACAGCACTGGTGGCAACCGCCTGAATTTGCTCGACTTTACAGGCTGCGGCCACTTCTTGGCAGCGACGAAGGGCGGCAATTGCTCTTGCGATCGCATCGGGATGCAGCTTCCCAGTATCTTTGCTTCCTTCCCCTAAGCGAACGGTACTTTTTTCGGTATCAATAATATTAAATGCTGGAATTTCAGGGTTAACTTTCACCACGACCATGTGGATTGAATTGGTTCCCACATCAATAGCAGCAATGGTTTGCATGGCTCGTTTAGCCCCTGGATGATTCTGTTCAAAACTGTATGCGGATTTGGGGACAGTGGTCAACGTGGTTTGAATCTCTGCAATAGATTGGCATCTATCTTTAAATCAGAGGATCAGGGATTTTAAGTGATGCAGAAACCCTTATCTAAAGCTGGATTATGCATTATTTTTACCTGTACTAATGGCCATTGCCTTCAATATTTCACTTTTCAAAAGTAATGATTCCTAAAGAAGCTCTATGTCACTAAGCCTCTGACTTTAACCGACTTAGAGCAATGCCTAGGATTATCTATATTTTTATTTTATAAAATTTAAAATACTAAAAATAAATTAGATGATATTATTTTTGCATATAAAAATACCTCAAATGCAGAAAAATAATTCAATGATTTACATCACCAAAAATCTTGAGAATTATCACCCTCAGATTAAATTATTTAATTCATATTGATTTAAGATTAACGAGCTAAAAGCAGAGTTAAATCAACAGAAATATTCTCAGCTTGTAAAAGTCTCTTAAATTGAGTTTTAGCTATCTAAAATAGATGGCTGAGACAGTAGCGCCTAAATGTCCATCCAGGCATCTACTGTGAATACTGAAAGTGCTTGTAGTTTTTATTTCAAACATATGCACATCAGTAAGCTTGGAGTTCTCAGAGGCATCACCCAGATTAATGCTTTGTTAGCAATGCCTTAAAAAGACGTTAAAAACAAGTGAAAAATTTGATATTTAAGTTTCAAGAGAATATTATTCTCGATTTATTTCAGCTCTCGTTAATAACCACTCAATTCCATGATCTTCACTGAAGATCGTTGATCGACAATCACATAAAGGACATTCTTATGCTACTTTCAACCTTCGAACTCCTTCTCAAGGATATTACACCTGCAGAAGGGAATATATCCAACTCAAACCGAAAAATTTTGCAGGGATATTTTCTGACTGTTTCCAATCCCAATAACTTTGATGTGTTATTGCGTTTGAAATTTAATGCCACCACACCTGCCCTGGATACCAGTAATCTAATTGTGATTCGAGATACGGGTGGTTCTAATGATTTTGGCACCTTGGACGCTGATAATTGTTATGACTTTGGCCTCAGAGCCAATGATACAGGCCTAATCATTTTGCAGCCTGATATTCTCACCCTTAACCCTAATGTCGATACCGTTGAATTTCGAGGTTATGTCGAAGTCTTTGTTCGGCAACGATTCCCATTTCCGGCATTGCTGAATCGCCAACTTCTCTTTACCCCTGAGCATCGCGGTACGTTTCTGCCCAATGCTGGCGAAACTGAATTTGACCAGCTTTTCACCGCAGTTCCCACTTCTACGGGAGCCAGTCTAATGGAGGTTGATTCTATCTTTACTGGGGGGATTGGAATTCCCTTACCGGCTACTCCCACTACGACCCCCGCACTACCCAATGGCACTGGGGCAGATGTAGAAAGCCTTCAGCAAGCTTTAGCCATTATGTCCCAAAGTGTTAATGATCTAAGCCAACAGGTTAATGGGGTGAACTAGCGGCAACCCGTTGCTAGAGCGCCAGCGGGGGCAAGAGCGCCTTTGTCCCCGCTATACGTTTTTCTGCGGTAGCCAATCCTAGAGATCTGGTGCCAAACTTCTAGATTCGTGATTCCAAATGATTCAAAGGTACTGACGGAAACTATTTGAAATGCATCCAAGGCATCTCAGCATGATCCGTAACCGAGACGAGGTAATGCAGAAAGGTTTCAGCCACAACAGAGAGATGTTTACCGGATAAATAGGCCACGGACCATTGCTGCTCAATGGGAAAATGCTCGACATCTAGTATGGCGAGGTCGGTATATTCTCGACCATTTAGGGAATGGCGCGATAAAACTGAGATTCCAAGTCCCCCTGCAATCGCCTGTTTGATCGCCTCATTACTTCCGAGTTCTAGTTTGATTTCAACATTGACTTTATGTTTGTTGAAGAGGGCCTGAACGGCGTGGCGGGTTCCCGAGCCTGGCTCCCGCATAATAAAGCGCTGATTGTTAAGGGCAGAAATATCAATATTCTTTTGACCCACGAGGGGATGGGAAGGGGGGGCAACCACCACAAGTGGATTTTTAATGACGGGCTGCACTTTGAGATCAATATGTTGGGGTGGATGACTGAGGATGTACAGATCATCTCGGTTTTCCATCATCCGCTTTTCCAGCTGGAGATGGTTGGTAATTTTTAAAGAAATATCAATGCCGGGATATTGATCACAAAAGTTACCCAACAAGCGGGGGACAAAATACTTGCAGGTGGTGACAGTAGCAAGATGTAACTTCCCCTGGGTCATTCCTTGCAAATCACTGACAATCATCTCGAATTGATCTAATTCTTCAAAGATAGATTGGCAGGTGGTAAATAACCGATTGCCCACTTCTGTTAAGTAGAGCTGTTTTCCCAACTTCTCGAATAAGGGGAAGCCAACGGTTTTGGAGAGCTGCTTAATCTGAATCGAAACGGTAGGTTGGGTAAGATAGAGTTCTTCAGCGGCGCGGGTGAAGCTGCCGTGGCGGGCAGCAGTTTCAAACACTTTCAGTTGATGTAGAGTAGGCTGCATTGCGATCGCACAGAGGTATTTTGGATAGACTTTAGTCGTTGCCTGGTCCCATTGTAATAGATAATTGTCTATTCATCTAAGAAATATGTCCTCTGAGCAAGAGCACATCGGGGCTGTAAACGCCTACAAAAAAGGGGATTAGTAGTCAATAAAGCTGTATAGTCATCCCAGGAGTCTTTTGCAAGTTGCAAAATCGGAGCCTCCTGCTTACCATTGGCAATCATTAGTGGTGCCCAAGTTGCCTTCTAAATCTTCAAAAACTAAGGTTGTAGCAGTCCTTAATGGCAAAGGTGGTGTCGGTAAAACCACCACAGCTGTCAATCTCACAGCCGTATTTGCAGAAGCTCATCAAGTTCTCCTGATTGATGCTGATCCACAAGGATCCGCTACCTGGTGGACCCAGCGTGATAACAATTCTCTGAAATTTCAAGTCCAGTCTGGAACTAGCGCCAAAGAATTGAAAGCACTGCGCCGATCCAGTAAACAAGAGCTCGTGGTCGTCGATACACCACCAGGACTGGAATCTGAGATTTTGAAAATGGTCATTCCTGTGGTTGACTATTTAGTGCTTCCTACGCCGCCTGCCCCAATGGAAATAGCTGTTCTCATTGAAACGGTGCGGACATTGGTCAAACCATCCGGTGTGGCTCATCGGGTATTACTAACACGGGTCGACCCTCGAAGTTTGCGAGAAGCATTAGATGCTCAAAACACATTGATGGAGTTAGGCATTCCGGCTTTTCATGCCTTTGTACGGAGCTATAAGGCCCATGAACGGGCAGCTTTAGAAGGACAGCCAATTACACAATGGAAAGGGAAATATAGTAAAGAGGCAAAAGCAGATTATTGCCGCGTTGTTGATGAAATTAAGCGGGATTGGGAAAGTTAATGGCTACGAAGAAGAGTTTGTCAGATTTATTACGGGAAGAAGCAACTAAAACTGCAGCCCCTGATCAAAAAGAGGATGTAGGTGCTAAACCAGCTGCGTCGTCGGCCCAAAAGAAAGCCACAACAGCTAAAAAAACTACGGCTAAAAAGACGACGACAGCCAAAAAAAGCACGGCAAAATCAACTGCGAAAAAAACTACGGCAAAGAAGACGACCGGGACGACTAAAACTGCTGCACCCGCTGCTAAGGCTACAGCCAAAAAATCAACGGCTAATTCAGCTTCGACGACTAAGACTGCGGCACCGGCAGCGAAGAAGTCAGCTTCGACAACAAAGGCTACTACAACCGCAGCGAAGAAGTCAGCTGCCAAGACCAAAACTGCTGCGCCCGCTGCTAAAAAATCAACCGCAAAATCTTCTCCTGCCAAAAAGGCAACGTCTAGCCGCTCCTCTAGTCGGAAAACAGCTGCAAAGCCCCCATCAACCGCAAAGAAAGCTAAACCTGCCACCTCTACTGCGAAGAAAGCAGCAGCAAAAACTGCCTCAACAAACAGCCCTACTGCCAGCACTCAATCCATCAACGCTGATTTAGAAGTGAAGGTGAGTGCCCTAACCAAAGATTTAAAGGCAGCTCAAACCAAAGAGACCTCTTTACAGAAGAAAGTGGCTCAATTAGAGGCACAGTTAGCGGAACAAAAAACAGCCCTGACTGCATTGCAGAAATCAAACAATCAAATCGATGCGATTAAGGGGAAACTGGAGCAAACCACCCAGGATGCAGTGCGATTAGCAAAAGAGAATGCCCGGTTACAAAAAGAATTGACTGAGCAGCAAACCATTGCAACTCCTAGAAAAACGCAAAAGTCCTCAGCATTAGCCACTCGCAAGAAGTCAACGAATACCAAATCCATCTTCCATCGGCCTGTGCGTTCAAATCAGGCACCACCCAACCGATCCTTTGATACCTGGTGTTATGACTAAAGGCCTGTTTCATCTGATCTAAACTTTGCTCAGACGTTCTTGCCCGCCTAAATACAGCAACCAAATTGCAACAGCAAGCCAGTGCAAAATAGTTCCTGGCCAGATTGAACCTGTGAACAAATAGGTGCCAGTACAGACTATCCCCAACACAGTGGCTAAAGTTAAAAATCTGAGATCAAAGAAGGTTGGATCGCCTGCTCTGTAGAGGGTACGGGCATTGAGGGGATGATAAAGCACAAAGAGGATTAAGCTAAATCCTGACCAAAGCAGCAGCGTCACCCACCACACACCTTCTTGGGGGTGGGGAATGAGGAGGCAGCGAAATAATAATTCTTCGACTAGGGCTGGCATGATCAAAGTGCCGATCCAGAGTCTTATTTGCACAGATGGGGAATAAGCAGCCCATTTGGGTGGGGTCAGAAACCCCACTTTTCGGCCCCAAACGACAGCAAAGAGACCATAGCCTCCTAAAATCCCTCCTGAAACGAGCCATCCCATCGGAGTTGGAACCGTTGTGGTTGCTTCCACCAACCGAGAAAAGGAAAAGGAAACGACTGGCCATTTCCCAAATAACTCTGTGGGGGCGAGGGGTCTGATATCCGCATCCCAACCTCCAACCTGATTCGTGTTGAGAAACCAAAGCGGGGTACCTTGCTTCAGAAAAATACGAATGATTTGATCTTGGGCAACCCGAGGAATCAGGGTTCGCCAGCTCAGAACCTGAGCCAAGAAATCGTCTGATTGGCGAAATGTCCCAGGTGTTGAGATACCTGCCGCAACCTGGGCATTTTGCTGCCAATCACTGCGGACAATGCCCAGAGGGACTAGTTCTTTCTCCAGGGCATTCCCTAAAGTCGTTAATTCTTGAAACCGAAGGGTTTGAGGGGCGTGAGGATGTTCTGACAACCAAGTTTGAATGGCTGGGGACATTTGCACCTGATATTGAATACGCTTAATGGTTTGGTAAACCGCTTGACTGGAATCTTGAACACAGGATTTTGCCGGGGTAACTAAAGCGGAACCTGTACCATCACCAATTCGATAGCGTGCTGCCATTAGTTGTAGCTGGGTTTTAAGCTCAGCCAAGGGATCTAGACTGATCTCGCCAAATTTATAGGGCTGCGTCAGGGCCGCAGACTTTACCAACACATCCAATACGGGCCGACTTCCCAACCATCCCCGGTTAAGATGGCCCATATATTCGGACCAATGGGTCGGTCCGGCCACAATTCCCTCTGGGTTGTGAGCGTAAACCTGTTGGTACTCGATCTCAAACTGACGTTCCCCCGTAAAGGGATCTTTAATGACCGTAGCGATACCGTAGCCAAAATGCCCCGTGACCGTTCCGATAACTGCCTGGGGCTCAGCTTTGTTACCACCAATACCGCCAAACAGATGGACAACTAAGGCTTGATCACCTTCCTGCCACTGATCCACGGCTTTTTTCTGTCTACGATGTTGGCTATCAACCAGGGCTCGTTGGAGTTTGCCCTTATGTTGAACAGTTTGCTGCCAAACTTTGCGTTTGAAGTAGTGCAGTCCTGCCCCCATGGTAGAGAAGTGATGATCAGGCTGGAGTTGGAACAGAGACCGAGGTGCGATCGCATTCACCTCAAACACCCCTTCCATATTCTTCGAACCATAGATATACCAGCCTGAACGTCCGGCCGGAGAGTCGGCTAATTTCCTAGGAGTGGACTGAAAGACTCCAGCTGAATTGGGCTGATCCTGACGAATGTGTACCCTTTCTTCAGGACCATTAAATCGTTGAGTCAGGGGATTGTAGTGACGCACCCGAGTCAACTCGCTCGGACAAGGAGGTGATCCAGGACAGTCTTTGGGAACGGATTCTGACGTGGAGACTGGACCGAGGATTTTGACGAGTCCATAGTCGAATCCAGGGACCTGTAGCGGATCTACTGCAATTTCTAGGTAAGGACTAGGGGCATTAACGGCTTGCACCTTCTTTAAACTTACGATCAGGTCATCTGTGGGCCTTGCTCCTGCTAAGGACTGCAATGGTCCCACCTGCCGCCGTCCATCTAATCGTTGCGGGTGAATATTACCCCGCTTCAAGCTTTGATGTGCTTCTGCAGAGAGGTTGATATCCTGCTGTACCCGTTTGATGCGGGCTTGGACATCAGGATGATCCTGCCACTGCAACCGCACAGTTTGCCCCACAAACTTGGGATTGGGACTATGGTGCACTTCAAACCAAACCCAGTCCGTGCCATCTGCGGGTGGTAGTATCAGTCTTCCGACCCACTCCCCCACTGGACGATAGCCTTCTTCAGCGTTAGAGATCTGTGCGGCAGAGAGTTGAGGGGGTGAAGAAGATTTGACCTCTGCCCGAAGGGGCTGCCCCATTGTTAGCTGGAGTACGCCCCAGCTGAAACATAGCGTGACCAGACTGAGGACGATCCATCGGTAGCGGTTACGAACCAATTGAAGGAATTTTTGAACCATCTTCCATGGGGAATATCAAAAAGCAGGGTGGGCTAGACCGAGCAAACAACAAGTTTCATCTCGAAAACCTTGCCATTTTATAATTTCGGTGCTAATTAAGGGCTAGAAAATAAGGGACTGAAGCCAGTTTGCCCCCTACCGTAGTTGTTACTAAGCACGGTATCCCAATTTCGGCACCATTTAGATGGATGAAACGGCTGAAACTTTCCGGTAAACCCAGGGTCATTACCCATATGCTCGTCTTGTCTAGGGAGAGATAGCGATGAAATTTAAGTCTATGGTGGCTGTGCCCGTAACAGCAGTGCTCGTAGTCACCACCACGATGCCGACCATGGCCGCGACAGATGTCGAAAAGCAGGCCCATGCCGAAAAAATTATTTACTCTTCTCAAAATGTCTTAGAAGAAATTCTCAGTGATCCCAAGACTCAAATTCCTTCAGAGCTGCTAGAACAAAGCGAAGGTATTGCTATCTTTCCCGGTGTCATCCAAGCGGGGTTCCTGTTTGGCGCTCGCCGAGGCACAGGGGTGATGATGCTCCGGCAAGAAGATGGCACCTGGAGTAACCCTGCATTTATCAACATCACGGGGGGTAGTTTTGGTCTCCAAATTGGGGCTAAATCCAGCGATATTGTCTTGGTGTTCCCCAACCGCAGCACGGTCAATGAAGTACTTTCCAAATCTTTCGATATCGGCGGTAGTGTCTCAGGGACGGCTGGCCCCGTGGGGGCAACAGCGGTTGATCCCACCGAAGATTACAGCAAGTCACCGATTCTGACCTATGCCCGCAGTAGTGGTCTATTTGGTGGGGTCGCCATTGATGGCTCTAAGCTAGGGTTCAACAAAGGGAAAAATCGTGATTTATATGGCAAATCCATTACCCCACGCCGAATTTTTAGAGATCCAGATGTAGAGGCTCCTGTGGTGGTTGATTCTCTCCGCCAGGTATTGGAAGAGTCTGAGTTAGGGACCTTTAGCCGCTTCTAGCTTCTCTATTGATGCAGCGACTGCAATTGGGATTAGCTTCCCTTGTCCTACTGGGTGCTCTGGGGATTGGGGTTAATCGTTGGCAGCGATCGCAACCGCAATTCAAATCCATCGAACCTCTCCCACAACATAGCCAGATTCAGGTGTATATGAACCAGAGTCTGGCTAATTCTTTTACGGATCCTTATCGACAAATCACCCGCCCAGGGGATGATTTAGAGTCGATTATTGTCGAGAATATCCAAGCCGCACAATCCACAGTGGATGTAGCGATACAGGAATTGCGATCGCCCCGGATTGCCCAGGCCCTTCGAGATCGCAAACAAGCGGGTGTTCAGGTCCGAGTGGTCTTAGAAAACACCTACAGCCGACCTTGGAGTAGCTTTACGCCCCAAGAAGTGGCCCGGATGGATCCACGGCAAAAAGACCGATACCAAGCCAACTTTCAACTGATCGACCAAGATCAAGATGGCCAGCTGAGTTCGTCTGAAATCAATGATAACGATGCCCTAGAGGTACTGCGTCAGGCGGATATCCCCTGGCTAGACGATACGGCCGATGGTTCTGCTGGCAGTGGACTGATGCACCATAAATTTGTGGTCATTGATGGGCAGACCATCCTTGTGACAACGGCCAACTTTACGTTGTCTGGCTTGCTCGGCGATTTAGATCAGCCAGATAGTCGAGGAAATGCCAATTCTCTAGTCGTCCTTAAGAACCCAGCTGTCGCTCAACTCTTTACCGAGGAATTTAAGGCGATGTGGGGAGATGGTCCCGGTCGAGCAACCGATAGCAAATTTGGGGTGAACAAGCCCTGGCGTCCAACCCAAACTCTTAAGGTGGGTGATGCCAAAGTGCAAGTGCAATTTTCTCCCACATCCGTCTCTACGCCCTGGTCTCGCAGTACCAACGGTCTGATTCGCCAAACCTTAGCGAAAGCGACACAAGATATTGCGTTGGCGCTATTTGTCTTTTCAGAGCAACCCCTAGTGGATCAGCTAGCCGTGGAAGACCATCAAGGGGTAAAAATTCGGGTATTGGGTGACCCTCAGTTTGCCTATCAAAGCTATAGCGAAGTTCTCGATATGTTAGGGGTGGCCCTCAGTTCCTCTCGCAGTGGAACGTTAACATGTCAGGCTGAACCCCAAAATCGACCTTGGTCTCAACCCTTGCAAACCGTGGGGACACCTCAACTCCCCAAAGGCGATGTGCTGCACCATAAATTTGGCATTGTGGATGGCCGGATTGTGATTGTGGGATCTCACAATTGGTCAGATGCTGCCAATCGTCGCAATGATGAAACCTTACTGGTGATTGAACATCCTCAAATTGCCGATCACTATCATCGGGAATTTGAGCGGTTATATGCCAGTAGTCGTCTCGGCATTCCGACCTTTCTCCACAACAAAGCCCAAGATCATCAACGCCAATGTGGCGATTTACAGCTCCATGTCAGGGGCACTCCCCAACCCGTCTGGCTAGGAAAGGAGCAAACCGCTCCGGTTAATAGCTCCCTCGTAAATTTGAATACAGCGAGTCAACAAGAGCTGGAAGCATTACCCGGTGTGGGGCCGAAGTTGGCGGCCCGAATAATCGAGGTGAGGCAAGAACGTCTTTTTACCTCCCTTGCAGATTTTGATCAAGTACCTGGCATCGGGCCGAAATTGCTGGAACAGCTACGGAATAAAGTGACCTGGTGAGCACCATTCTTTGCCTTGAGGCCAGTCAGAGGCTGGATCGTAATTTTTACTACTCATGTATAAAATTTTTCAATTGTTTACGTTTTACCGCTTCAAACTTGAAGAATGTAGACCAACCTTCAATAGTTTTGATCCATATAGAGTGAAACAGTAGAATGAAAGACTATGTTGATAGGGCTTAAGCATGAATTTGCTGAGTGCACCTTTCAAAGGCCTTGATCATTCAACCATTCAGCGAGTCAGCTGATCTTAAGGAGAAAACGTTGCTTACTGACACCTTAAATACAACAAAGTCAGAGGAGATTTTTGCGGCAGCGCAAAAATTGATGCCTGGTGGCGTAAGTTCACCGGTCCGCGCATTCAAATCTGTGGGCGGCCAACCCATTGTTTTTGATCGGGTTAAAGGGGCTCATGTATGGGATGTTGATGGCAATCAATATATTGATTACGTCGGCACCTGGGGACCCGCAATTTGTGGTCATGCCCATCCTGAAGTCCTTACGGCTCTCAAGGAAGCCTTAGACAAAGGCACTAGCTTTGGCGCTCCCTGCTTGTTGGAAAACGTACTAGCTGAAATGGTCATTGATGCCGTTCCCAGCGTGGAAGTGGTCCGCTTTGTGAACTCAGGAACTGAAGCTTGTATGTCCGTCCTGAGACTGATGAGAGCCTTCACTGGCCGGGAAAAAGTGATCAAATTCGAAGGCTGCTATCACGGCCATGCTGATATGTTTTTGGTCAAGGCTGGCTCTGGTGTGGCAACTTTGGGGCTACCGGATTCGCCCGGTGTGCCCAAATCCGTAACGGGAAATACCCTAACGGCTCCCTACAACGACTTACAGTCCGTACAAGCCCTATTCTCCCAGCACCCCGATCAGATTGCTGGGGTGATCTTAGAACCAGTCGTCGGTAATGCTGGGTTTATTCCACCAGATGCCGGGTTCTTAGAAGGCCTCCGAGAAATTACCAAAGAGAATGGCGCTTTACTGGTTTTTGACGAAGTCATGACCGGCTTTCGCATCTCCTATGGCGGCGCTCAAGAGAAGTTTGGCATTACCCCCGATTTAACGACCTTAGGTAAAGTCATTGGGGGCGGCCTGCCCGTGGGTGCATATGGCGGACGTCGAGACATTATGAGTATGGTTGCTCCGGCAGGCCCCATGTATCAAGCGGGTACGTTGTCCGGTAATCCCTTGGCGATGACAGCAGGAATCAAAACATTAGAATTGCTCAGACGTTCAGGAACTTACGATCAATTAGATCGGGTGACCGGCAAGTTAATCTCTGGATTGTTGCAGATTGCTCGGGAAGCAGGCCATGAGGTGTGTGGGGGGCATATCAACGGCATGTTTGGCATGTTCTTTGCTCCTGGCCCGGTCCATAGCTATGACGATGCGAAGGCCGCTGATGCAGCTAAGTTCGCTAAATTCCATCGGGGAATGTTGGAACAAGGGGTTTATTTAGCGCCTTCCCAATTTGAGGCAGGTTTTACCTCCTTAGCTCATACTGATGCAGATATCGACCAAACCTTAGAAGCAGCCAAAGTTGTATTGGCTAATATCTAATCTTTAATTGAGAAGTTGATTTCATCAGCGAAATACTATCTTTAAAAAATCATTCAAGAGAGGCCTATAGGCCTCTCTTTTTTATGAATGTCAACCATAAAGATTTCGTTTTATGGACTTTTTTAGTTCTGCCAAAATTGAGATTCTCAAAATAGAAGACTATTTCTTTTTATAGAATAGTAGCTTTGACTCAAATGATACTAATGCCCTAAAAAGTTCATCAATCATATAAGTTTAGAGCCACAGAGACATAGAAAACTATAACAATATAGCTACCCTTAATAATATCTATACTTTAAAGCTTCGCTATTGATTCCCTTCGATGACTAAATAATTTGTCCAGACTTCTCTTTATGATCTGAGCTATTTTGTGAGCCATAAAAATTGAACTACATCAACCGCCAGAGAATTGTATGAAGCGGTCAGTTTGAAACATGAATATCTTTGTAAAGGAAATTTCAGTAGATTTACATATTTCTCTTTCAATAGAATTGGCTAGGATTTAGGACAGTGAAATCATCTACTGCCACAAATTGGGTGGTGTATGTCCAACCTTAGTTTTATGAACCCTTGTGATCCAACTGCATATCTAACAGTTCCCACATTTGAATCGTTGGTTTTATGAATGACTTTGCGACAAATCCTCTAGATAGACAGTCAGAACTCACTGAACTAGGGCAGAAGGCGTTGTCCGGGTTTAGCTTAACTGACTTGTACCTGGATGCGATCGCACTAATGAGTCACCACTTGCCGATCTCAGACTGTAGTTTGTGGCAAGTCCTCTCTGATAGCAACACTCTGCGGTTAGTAGCGAAACAAAAAGCGTCCCTCCTAGGGGACTCCACTGATATCGATAGCCGAGACTATCCGTGGTTACAGACATTGATGCAAACGGGGCAAACAGCCGTTATTGCCAGGCAATCCGAACAACTCCCCCTGACACAACCCCATGGAATAAGCGGCCTTTGTATTCCGATTCCTGGGCCAGATCGTCCCCTGGGATTACTGGAGATTTTGACCCCCGACCCTCAGAATTGGAATAAAGAGGATCGCAATTTTGTTAACTGTGTGGCCCAGGTATTAGCAACAGCCATTCAGCGCAAACGTTCAGAAATGCTGCTGCAAACCCAAACCCAAATTTTGGAAAATGTAGCAACGGGGCAAGGTCTAGATGCGATTCTCAACAGTTTGTGTCTATTGATTGAGAGTCAGTCTCCAGGGACGGTCTGTTCTATCCTTTTACGGGATGCTCATCAACCGGAACTACGCATGGGAGCAGGTCCCAGTTTGTCCTCGGAAGTGGCCGCTGCCTTTGATCATTTAATAATTGCCGAAAATGCGGGCTCCTGTGGGACTGCCGCCTTTCGTGGCCAGGCTGTTTATGTAGAAGACACGCAACGCGATCCCGTCTGGGTGGACTTTCGAGAATTTGCCCAACAACATAATATTCTTGCCTGTTGGTCAACCCCTTTCTTCTCACAGTCTGGAGATCTATTAGGAACCTTTGCCTTATCTCATCAAGTTCCCTGTTCCCCCACCGCTCATCATCTCAACATCATTAAAACCGCCACCCATTTGGCGAGTATTGCGATGGAGGGACATCGGACGGCTGAGCAATTAAAACAAAAGGCGCTATTTGATAACCTGACAGGTTTACCTAGCCGAGACTATTTCTATGAGCAGCTTCAACGGAAGTTACAACAGGTTCAGCGCCAGCAATTAGAGGGATACTCTCGTCAGGCAGAGCTTTGCCATTTTGCCATTTTGTTTCTGGATGTCGATCACTTCAAGCTTGTCAATGACAGCTTGGGGCATAGCGTGGGGGATCAGCTTCTTGTTGCGATTGCCCAACAGCTTAAGGAGAGTTTGCGTCCTCAGGATTTGCTGGCTCGCTTGGGAGGAGATGAGTTTGCCATTCTCCTGGATGGAGTCGTCAATCATCAACAGGCCCATAAGATTGTTCAACGTATCCAGCGGTCCCTGGCTAAGCCCCTAAAGCTCAATCAGCAAGAAGTGTTTACTTCAGTCAGTATTGGGATTACCCACTCCACCAGCCTGTATCAACATCCTGAAGAACTACTGCGAGATGCAGATACGGCCATGTATCGTGCCAAAGCCCACGGTCGCGGGGGGTATGTAGTCTTCGATGAGACCATGCATAAGCAAGTTCGCTCTCGCTTATGGTTAGGCAATAGTCTTAGATATGCGGTCAAAGCGATTGAACAAGGACAGAATCCCTTTCTATTGCAGTATCAGCCCATTTTCTGTTTGCGGCAACAGCGGCTGATCGGTTTTGAAGCGCTATTGCGATGGCATCATCCCCAACAAGGCCTGATCTCCCCCGAGAAGTTTATTCCTGTGGCTGAGGAAACGGGGCTGATTATTCCGCTGGGGCAGTGGGTTTTAAAAGCTGCTTGTCAACAACTCGCGGTATGGGAACAGGAATTTTCCGTACCGTTAACCATGAGTATTAACGTGTCGAGTCAACAGTTTCTGCAACCTAATTTCGTCCAGTCTGTTGAATCTTTAATGCAGTCGCACCAGCTGGCTGGTCACCATCTCAAACTGGAAATTACCGAAACGGTGTTAATGGAGTCCACTCACTACGTCACCGATCGACTAGAGCAATTGCAAAACTTAGGAATTTCCCTCAGTTTGGATGATTTTGGCACCGGATATTCATCCTTGAATTATCTGTATAACTTGCCCATTAATACCCTCAAAATCGATCGATCGTTTGTTTGGGGCATTGGCCAAGGGCAAGATCAAATTGTCAAAACCATTATTGCTCTTGCCCATGGCCTAGAGATGAATGTTGTGGCAGAAGGGATTGAAACGATAGAACAAATGCAATATCTCCACACCTTAGGGTGTGAGCTTGGACAAGGCTATTGGTTTGCTCGTCCTCTTCAACCGGAGGCAGCCCAACAGGTTATTGCTACCCTGTCTAGTCCCATGAGCTTGTCTCTACCGATTGCAGAATAAGCAGTACTTCCATGCCCTTTTGGTCCACGCCTAAAACCTCTCTAAACCAGCGTCTTCGGCTGGGTTTAGGGACCATGCTTGTGCCCTTACTGATGTTAGCGGCAGGGGCAGTTATTTCCTTTGAAGGGGCATTGGATAGCTTTCGTAAGCACGATAATGTAGGTCGAGAAGCCTTGTTCCCCCTAGCCCATGTTGAGGGGTTACTTCTAGATTTAAATGTGGTGGCCTCACCGGTGGAACCATCTCGCTCCATAACGTGGAGTGAGTATCAGCTTAAAAGTCAAGCGATTGAAGCGAGTTTGGCCAGGCTCCTAGAATTCTCCCACCAGGATCCACACAAATTTAATTCTGTACAGGAAATACAACGAAAATGGCATCGAATTTCCCAGCTGTGTCAACAAATCTTGGATCCTTCGGTTGCTCAATCGGGAAAGGGCTTGTCAGAACCTGCCAGAGTTGAGCTGCAAGAACAGCTGAAAATGATTTTGCAGAATGTCCAACAACTGAATTATCGGTTAATTGCATTTCAAAATGATGCCAATGCCAACCACGCAGAAGCCGTGCGCAAAGAAGTTAGACAGATGATCGCCATGATTTGCGGTTTGGCTTTGATGCTAGCAGTCGTGTTTGCCTATGGACTCACTCGGTCCATTACAGTCCCCCTTCAATCTTTGGAGGACGGGGTTGAGAAATTAGGCAAGGGAGATTTGAGCCATCGGATTTCTTTGGCCGCTGACGCTGAATTTAGTCATTTGGCCGCAACCTTTAACTTAATGGCGACCAAGCTGGAGCAAAGCCAACAAGACTTATACCGTTTAGCAACATTGGATGGGCTAACGGAAGTTTACAATCGGCGGGAATTTAATCGCTGGTTGAGGGTGGAAGTCGAGAAATCCCAGCGCAATACCGATCAAGTTTCGCTGATCATGGTGGATATTGATCATTTCAAGCAGCTCAATGATACCTATGGCCATCAGGCCGGAGATTTGGCCCTTTGTGAGGTGGCTCAACTTCTACAGCGCGAAGTGCGACCTGGGGATATTGTCTGCCGGTATGGTGGCGAAGAATTTGCGGTCATTCTGCCCAAGACCAATCATGATGATAGTGTTGCGATCGCAGATCGGATCCGTCTAGCCATTGCCGAGGAAGCGATTATTCTACCCTCCTTGCAGCAAATAGAGATGACGGCCAGCCTAGGGGTTGCCACCTTCCCTGGTGATGCCCAAACCAAAGAGCACCTGATCAAACAAGCCGATCAGGCGCTCTATGGTGCTAAGACTTCAGGTCGAAATCGAGTCCACCAGGCTCAACAAAATGTTGTCGAAAACCAAGTGGTGGTCTAACTACTTCTTATCAAACAAGGCCCCTAGAGTATCAGGATTCATCATATTGCACTCCATCAGCTTGAGGGCCAAGGCTGTGCCAACACGATTGGCTACAACTTGCTGTAATTTCGGTTGGGTACGGGCAGAGGCCAGTAATTGACCTTCTAGAGATAGCTCTGAGGTTTTGCTACCCTTGCTCTTACGCATCTCTTTCAACAGATCGCGAGTATCTTTGCAGGAGGAGGCTGAGATACGGGCGGCAACAGTATCACTCATCCGCGTGATGATAGCAAATGTTGTCTCTTCAGGAATTCCTAACTGTGAAGGATCTGCTTGGGCATGCGCCCCAAAGGGTAAGATTGCGCTGAGCGCAACAAAGGCGCAACTTCCTAAAGATAGGATTGATTTGCTTCTCGACATATTCCACTCCAAAAATTATTCGTCAATTGGGATTGTGCCACTATGGCACGGCGTTCTAGCAATGCTGACACCTATTTATGGTCTGGCACAGATGAGTTCAATACACCTAAAGATTCAGAATGCACCTAAAATGACTCAACCCTGACCACTTATACCTACAAAATAGGTTTAATTTCTTGATGTTGAGACGAAATTAAGAATCACTCTATTTTCATCCCTCCATAAGTTAAAGTGACGGATATGAGCGTTTTATGGCTCCGGCTTTTGGGTAATGTTTAGTTGAACTGCTGACCTCCTCTAGGTTTACTATGGCTGGGTTTGAAGCATATTGCAGTGATCGGTATCATGCTAGCGGCGTGATCAAAAAGCCTGATATGGGGACGTTTCAAGCCATTTCTCTGCCTTTGCAGAGGAGGACGAACGGATGCCCCTAAATCCCTTTACCGCAACAGTGATTCGTTGGTGGTTACAGCAGAGACAATCGACCAACCGCAGGGATGCCGGCTTTGCTTTACCACTGGCTTTGGGTTTGGGCTTTGTGATGGTAGTGCTGGGACTCACGATGATGATGACCGCCCAAAGCGATCGCATAACGTCTTGGCAACGGAAAGAATCGGGTGCCAGCTTATCGACCGCAGAAGGAGGAATGGCAAGGACTTTAGCCCAGCTTACAGTCCCCAACAACGCCATTTTGCTCAACCGTAATTACGACACAATTAATCCCCAAACGGGTAAAACCTATTTAGGCTCAGATGGAATCTTCAATAGTGGAGATGAAGAGACAGAGCCCATTGATGAATGGACCAGCTATGACCCCAGTAATCAACCCTGCCACCAGCAGATGAACTGGGGGGCTCCTGATTTTAAGTTTTCCGGTCCTATCGGTGTGAATGGCACCTACACTCTGAAGGCCTATCGTTATGATCCCAAACGGCAGCAAGGCACATTATTCGTAGAAGCAACCACCAATGATCAGACCACGGGAATCGTGATCACAATTAATGTAACCCCAGATTTAGACAATTTTCCCGGTATTATCGTCTCCCGCAATACGAATGGAGCTTTTAAGACGGGGACCTTGGCGCTCAGAGGTCGAGAGGTTCTAGGAAGCAAGGGGAATATCTACTACAACCCTGACGGCTCAGCCAATGATGCCCTAACCAACAGTGCCGCCCCAGGAGATCTAAGTCGGAATGATTATTTGAATGCCATCTGGTCGACCAATGAGGAAGATTTTGAGGCGGATGGCAGTCCCATCGATACGGTAGAAGGAAAAATCTTTGCCTGTAACTTACCCCCTAAGCTACCGACGACGATTCAAGGAACCAACTTCGGTCGTATCACTTCCAGTACGACCCTGAGAGGGGTAGGAGGCATGTCCCCAACCCTCTATCGCGTCGAAAGTATTGATTTAGGTAATGATGACGTCTTGACCGTTGATACCACGGGAGGTCCAGTCCAAATTGATGTTGTGTATGGGGGGACCGATCCAGAGCTAGCCATTACCCTGCGAGATAATGCCAAAATCCTTAATGTTCGGACAGACGATCAACCCCCTCAGGTCGGCGATCTGCGCATTCTGGCTAGGGGAAATAGTCAAGTGAACCTCTATGACCGTAGCTGCATCCAAAATGCCTTTCTCTGGTTCCCGATTGACGAATTAAGGTTGCTGACCAGCGGTCCAGGTTGTCCAGGTGGACGAAATACGAATGTTGAGGGGGTGTTATGGATGGAAGCCATCTTGGCCCTCAAGGATCAGGAAGTTCACCGGGATGTGAACTTTCTCAATGGCTTCAATGGCACCAACTATGATCAACCCAAAAACACCTATTATCCCTTGGCCAATTCAAGAATCACAGCTGGAATCGCGGTGCCAAAAGATGTGTCCAGTCTGATGGATTTACTGAAATATGTGGAGTGGCCAGCTCGTTATCGGTTTGGCGGAGTCCAGAACTGGCAACGCGTTCGGCTATAAGGTGGACGATTATTTGGATTTTATGGGTATGAGGTGGAATGAAGAATAGGTACTTTTCTGTCACGCTTCTCCACGCATAGCGTCGATATTTACAAACCCTTGAAGGTTCAAGGGTAGATTCACAATATTCTAAATGTTCAGAGCGGGGCCTTGTCTTGTCCCTTCATTGGCAAAGTTGGCGCTCCCTACAATGCTGTTATTACCTCCAACGTTACCTCTGGCATTGCGAAATCTTTAGAGGTCAGCGTTTAATCGACCGTTTGAAATAGGTTGATTATCTAGGGCGCTATCGGTTTAGTAGGGCTTTGCAGTGGCAACGGATGCGATTGTAGGCCCTTACCCTAATCTAGATGTGAAGAAAAAGCTTAGGCCTAATCTAACAGAGATTCTCCTCAAAATTACGGAATTCCCCTGGCAACGATACTTATTCTTGAGAGGGAATTCCGTATAATCTCTGTCGCCAGCTACAGGCCATGAAAGCCAGGATATGAACAGTGTTGTCCTGTAACACTGTCCTGCCCATGTGTTCTCCATTGGCATCTAACCCCTTCTGATTTTTCTATGCTCAATGATTGGCTTAGCCACTCCAATGGCAGTTGCTTTTTCATCCCTCTGACCGATCGTGGACAGGGGGTAAATCAATGAGCCCAAAGTTGTCAGCCTCTCTATCTCGATTAGGGCAGCCATCCTATCTAGCTCTGAACAGACTGGGAAATGAACCTAATAAGGGATTTGCCTTGCCCCTAGCCCTAGGACTGGGTTTTGTGATGGTCATTTTAGGGTTGTCGACAATCATGATTGCCCAAAGCGATCGCACCTCCGCATTTAGCCGCAAAGAAGCTGGGGCTAGTTTAGCCGTGTCGGAAGGGGGCATGGCTCGCATGCTGTCCCAAATGACTCAGCCGAATAATCGAATTTTATTGACTCGAAGCTACGATACGATCAATCCCAAAACTGGAACCACCTATCTTGGTCCTGATGGCATTCTCAATTCTGGGGATGAAGAAACCACGGCTATTGACGAATGGACGGGATATACAGGCAGCACTTCATCTCCGTGTGAGGATACTGGGACGACCATCACTCCTAGTGTTACTACTTCAGGAAACATGGGTTCTGGCGGTCAATACCAACTCAAAGCCTATCGGTATAATCCAACGGAACAAACGGGGACCCTGCTTATTGAAGGTAAGCAGGGAGAACGAGTATCTTATGTGCTATCTACCCTGTCTATACAGTCCGAAGTAGAGAATTTTCCTGGTGTTCTGGCAATGGAAGGTGCTTACATTCGGGGACGCACCCTTATTGGTCAACATGCCAATCTTTACTTCGACCCGGCCTATTCTGTGGACAGCAGCCTGACGGATAAGTCAGCACCGAATGATGTTGATCGTTCTGCTTATCTCAATGCCATTTACTCAACTGCTACCGATGGTCCTGCTGAGGATTTAATTGCCGGTAACATCGTAGGTTGCAAGGTTACACAAACACTTTCTGTCGATTTACCCTCAACTGTGAGGAGTTTAGGCAGCGTCAGGAGTAGTACCACTCTCACTGCTGCAGACAGCCCTTACCATATTGAAGAACTGGAACTGGATGGTACGAATGTGGTGAATGTGGACACGACAGATGGTCCAGTTTACCTTTACGTAACTAAATCCTTTGAATTGCGAGGCAATGCTCAACTGCGCAACATTCGCACGGATGGGCAACTTCCACGAGTGGGGGATCTAAGGATTATTGTTCACAATGCAGTTGGTCCAAATCTCGCCATCGAACTCTACGATCAATCCTGTATTGATACCGCATTTGTTTATAACACGGAGAATGATCTCCATTTACAAGGGACAGGAGACGGCTGTCCCAGTAGTGGAAATACTAATTTTGATGGCGTCGCTTGGGTAGAGGATGTCGTCAGTTCGATTAACATCACCCCCCATACCCGCAGCGTACCTTCTGAAGATTTTGACATCATCACGACCAATGGCAGTACGTCCGGCATTAGAGTGCCCAACGATGTATCCAGCTTGGCAGATGTGGTCAGTGGTATTGGCATTACTCCCAAGAATAAGTTTGGCTATGTGAAAAGTTGGCAACGGGTGAGGTTGTGACCAAGATGCCTTAATCCATTTCTTGTCAAAGTATGGGCAAGTCTCATAGGGGATGGGAAGTTTGTCCCCCCTGAAGCTGAAAGCCCTCTTTTATTTATGTTCATTCTTCTGCTGCAAATTGCCATGCTCCGCTTGTATCCATTGATTAAACTCAGACCTTCACCCTCAGAGACGGGGTTTACTCTGGCTGAAAAAATGGTCATTGGTGCCATTATCGGCATCGCTGCCACTGCCTCAGCCCCGAGTATTATGGCGACCATGAACCGAGCCAAAGTTAAGCAGACAATGGCGGAAGTCCGCACAGCATTGAATGAAACTCAACGAGAAGCCATTAAAGGCAATAAAATTTGCACCCTAACCCTCAATTTTGTGGAAGGGAAAATAACTGGACCTTGTCTCAAATCGGGTGATCGCACCTTGGAAACGGATGTTGCGATCGCAACTAATTTGACAGATCCAAACTCAAACACAGCCCGTACCAATGAAGGGCAGCCCGTTCTAATTGGTTCAGATGTGCAACCCTCTCTAGGACTGAGCGATGGTGAAACTATCTCCCAAATCGCTATGGCTCCTGTTCCTGAAGCAAAAGCATCTAAAGCGGGGGTGATCGTTCAGGTTATCGCTAAATGTAAAGGTAATACCGAAAAAGGATTAGGTTTAGGGACTTGCAAAAACAAAGATAAAGATGAGTCAGGAAATGGTGGACACGATTCGCCCTCTAGTCCTGGGCCATCAGCCAGCATCCCGATCAAATATGGTGTTTTAGGCAACCCTGAATTTGCGATTGTTAGTGCTCAACAAACACCAACAGATCCTAGTGGCAAGATTATCTTTTACAGTCCTGATGATTCCAAAGCCACTAAACGCTGTATTGCGATTTCCAATACTTTAGGGTTAACCCGTATTGGTACCTATCAAGGCGATATGAGTCCAGCTGCCATTACGGACTCTGGCCGTTGCACTGCCGAGAACTGGGAGGAGCAATGAAGCACCATTTAGGGAGAGATGGTTTGAATCAGCTGCCATCTGAAAAGACTTTATCCACTCACCATGGGTTTACTTTGGTGGAACTCTTGGTTGCAGCTGTCATTACTAGCCTGGTCGTCAGTGTCGCAGGACTTGGAGTGATTGCAGCAACCCGAGCCAACAACCGGACTGAAGCGATTGCGGCTTGACGCCACGACTTAAGCCGAGCTTTCGATTTCATTAGCAATGAAATTAGGATGGCGAAACGTATTAACCAATCCCAAATGATGAAGGCAACGGATGCCTCTTCCATGTCTAGTATGCTGACCAGTGCAGGTTTACAAGCTTCGGACTGGAGTAACCCCGTACTTTACTTAGAAATTCCCATCACCTCCCAGGTTCCAGATATTTGTCCTGCTGGAGGTCCTAATGCAGGTTCACCTCCACCTCAACCCGCGACCTATGATCAGGTCGTGTATGACATCCGCCCCAGTACCCAAGACTGGCTTGCCCCCAACTCCATTCACCGGTATGGTCGTGTTCCCGCCAGTGATGGCAGTATCAATCCCTGTAGTAACCCCGTTGCTAGCGATACCTTAGTGGATGCGATCGCAGCGGAAATCGATAACACCCCCACCTGTCCTACACCAGGGGTAATGATGGGGAAAGGGGGGTTTCAAGCCTGTGTACAGGGCAGTCAAGTTAATCTAATTATGCGTAGCCAAATCTCCGATGTAGAAATTCATCGATTGAGCAGTACTGCAACGTCCCGCACAGGAACTAGCCAACCTAGCCCTGTTTTAACCGCTACTCAACAACCTGGCACCAACCAGATCGAGTTAAATTGGCAGTGGTCCGGTGCTCTAAGTGGCGTCACTTTTGAAGTGAATCAGGAAATTCCTTCCACGTCCCAGAAGTCCAAAATTTACACTGGTTCAGACAGTCGTAACTCAACCGAAATGCAAGGATTGGCTGGAGAACAACATTGCTATACAGTCACCGCAAAGGTGGGGCAAATCAGCAGTCCTGAAAGCAATAAAGTTTGCTTTACTCCAGTCACGGTTTATTAAACTGGATTCTACTGTTTTTATTTAGATTAATTTTTAACTACATAGGGCTTGCTTCGGAAGTCTAAGTTCCAATATTTGCAGTGTATCCAAGTGTTGAGGGCCCTTGAGAAGTGCAAGGAAAATCATTCAAAATATTTAAAACCCTTGCACCTGCAACCCGATGTATCGCCGTCCATCCCCCGGTCAACTGTCCTTTGAGAACTTCTACTTGCCCTTTGGAGGGAAACTTTCAGGAGAGAATCGCTGGGTCAAACTAGCCGAGTTGATTCCTTGGGAGAGCTTTGAGTCAGAATATGCAGACCAATTCAGTCAGACCATGGGGGCACCTGCCAAACCCTTTCGTGTGGCCTTAGGGACCTTAATCATCAAAGAGAAACTGGGTATATCCGACGCAGAGACCGTAGAACAGATTCGAGAGAACCCCTACTTGCAGTACTTTCTGGGGTTTAGTGAATATCGAGAGAGTGCTCCGTTTGATGCCTCCATGCTGGTTCACTTTCGCCAACGGTTGAATCTAGAGCTGCTAGCTCAAGTCAATGACGCAGTCGTGGACTCTGTGCTGGCATCCGAGGGGTCTCCTGTGGCGATGTCCCCTGAGTCATCTCCTCCCTCTGACGATGATGAAGATGAGCCTCCTGCCCCTCCCAACCAGGGCCAATTGTTGATAGATACGACCTGTGCACCAGCCGATATTCGCTATCCGACAGACTTGGATTTGCTCAATGATGCCCGCAAAGCAAGCGAAGCCATCCTCGATGCTTTATATGCTCAAGTCATGCTGTCCCTCAAGTGCAAACCTCGCACCTACCGCCAGAAGGCCCGCAAAGCCTATCTGGCCATTGCCAAAAAACGTCAACCGAGCCGCAAGCTGATTCGTAAAGGGATTCGTCAGCAGTTGGGCTATGTGCGTCGCAATCTAGCCCATATTGATGGGTTGATAACATTGGGGGCTTCCCTATCCCAATTGTCCCGGCGGCAGTACCGTCTGTTGCTGGTGATTCATGAAGTCTTTCGACAGCAAGAATGGATGTATCAACAGTCAGTACGTCGAGTGGACGACCGGATTGTCAGTATGAGTCAGCCTCATGTCCGACCGATGGTCCGAGGCAAAGCTGGAACACCCGTTGAGTTTGGAGCCAAGCTATCCCTCAGTTGTGTGCGTGGATGTGTGTTTCTGGAGCGCTTGAGTTGGGATGCGTTCAATGAATCCCAGCATCTTCAACATCAAGTGGAAGCCTTTCGTCGTCGCTTTGGCCATTATCCTTTCTCAGTCCATGCTGACCAAATCTATCGGACTCGGGCTAATCGACGATGGTGTAAAGCTCGGGGGATTCGCTTGAGTGGACCGCCGTTAGGAAGACCTCAACAAGACCCACAAGTACAGACCCAACTCAAGCAACAAGCGTGTGAGGATGAAAAGGTGAGGGTCCAGATTGAGGGTAAGTTTGGGCAGGCCAAGCGACGGTTTGGCTTGAATCGAGTGATGGCGAAGTTAGCGGATACGGCTGCCAGTGCGATTGCTATCACGTTCTTGGTCATGAATCTGGAGCGGTGGCTCAGCCACTTTTTATCGTTCATTTTTGGGGTGGGATTGCTGGTTTTGGAAAGCGTTATGGAGCTGTCAGGACTTCCTTGGGGCTTTGCTAGGGCCAGTCAAAGGATATGGCTCTGGCCGTCACAAATGGGTTGCTTGTACGATTTGATGCATGGAATTTGCTCAATTTACTTTCTCAGCAAACCCTACATAAGCTCAGTTCAACCTAAGCACATTTTCTTGGATTTTTTAGTAAGAAAATATAGGTCTCAGCCCAGGCAAGAATTAGAATTCTGATTCTTGCCTGGGCTGAGATCACATATTGAATTCAATATTAAGCTCATTATGTGACCAGAAAATAAAAATCCACATATTTAGTCAATTCAATACGTGGCTATCCTGGGAAAAATATTTAAAAGATCAGGAATATTACTGAAGGGAGCAAAAAACAAGGGCAATACAATTAAGTTATACACAACTCATACATGTATTTGTTGTCCCCTTTCGTTTTCCCCTCGATCCCCATGGTTACCGTTGATGATATCACTGGTTTTTTTCTCGATCATTCCTCTGAAGGTCGAAAGGTTACAAAGTATGACTTTAAGGGGGTTCCAGTAATTGAGTCATGGGTAGGCTTATGTAAAAACGGCAGAGTCATCATTAAAGGTCGCATTCATAATCATGAGAAATATACCCAGGGTGTCAAGATCAATACCTCAAGCGTCACAGGGTATTTTTCTGAAAAAGGTCGTGTTTATGTCACAACGAAGAACTCGATCTATGAACTTGGAAATCCTCTAAATGAAGTGGAACTTTTAATCAATATTCCTGAGTTTCAGGATCCCAAAAAAGTAACTGTATGGAACTAGCCTTAATAGGCTTTTGGGTTGATCTCACAAAAAATTTAAGTTTCTTTAGAGAATATCCTAAGAGACTTATGCAATAAACAAAAATTTCACTGAGCTGGTTCTTCACTAAGCTTAGTGATTTTTTTGGGTTAAACCCAGTTAGTTCCCAAGACTATTTAATTTCACAGGAAGTCATTCAAAAGCACTAGAAATTCACGAGAAACAAGAGTGTTACCAGAAGCCCGGGTATACAAGAATTTTTGTTTCAGCTTTCCTTCCTGGAACTTGAATTAGCCTTAGTTACTGACCACCCACACTTAGCCCTCATACCCCCCGATATTGGGGTAAGTTGAAGTCTCTATTCTTATCTAGGCTGCAACCTAAAATTCTTTGGTAGACACACCAAAAAATCCGGAAAGCAATATCTGCCCTGAATAACGTTAGCCGTGAGAGCTATTTAAGAATCAATGGCACTGACTTAAGAAGTCAGGAAAAGGCTACAAGTCTTGATAGATATAGGATCAAGACTTGCACGCCATAAACTTCTGCCTTTCACTATGTCTGAGTCAGCCGAAATTCTCAAGCAGCAATTTTCCCAAAGCCTGGGTTTACCGTGGACAGATATCCTTCCAGCCTCAAGGTTAGAGGAACTCCTGAAAGAAGAAGCATTCTCCTATCGCAACCGGATATATAGCCCCATCGTTACGCTGTGGGCCATGCTTTACCAAGTGCTATCAGCCGATAAAAGCCTTCGTAACACAGTCAAATGCATCACGACTTGGCTCACAGCGGCTGGCATCCAACCGCCCTCATCTGATACCGGAGCCTACAGCAAAGCCAGAAGTCGCTTTCCAGAGTCACTGTTGCAACGTTTAATTCCCGAAAGCGCTGAGTGCTTAGCGCAACCCCTCTCCCCAGAGCACCTCTGGTGTGGTCGGCCCGTCAAGGTCTACGACGGAACCACCGTGTTGATGGCTGATAGTGCGGCCAACCAAGCATCATATCCACAACATGGCAATCAAACAGCAGGCTGTGGTTTTCCCATCGCTCGCTTGGTAGTGTTCTTCTGTTTGGTTACCGGTGCAGTGGCGTCAGCTTGTATTGCCTCCTGGGACACCAGTGAAATTGTCATGAGTCGTTTGCTCTATCAAGACCTTGAGGTCGGTGATGTGGTCATGGCGGACCAAGCTTATGGCAGCTATGTTGATCTAGCCATCATTCAACAACACAGGGCTGATGGAGTGTTGCGTAAACATCATGCTCGCAAGACTGATTTCCGCAAAGGCAACAAGCATGGCATTGGTGATCATCAGGTGACATGGCATAAGCCAGCCCAACGGCCTGAGCACATGAGTGAGCAAGATTTTGCCCTGATTCCTCAAACATTGGTCGTTAGAGAGGTGTGTTTGCGCTTATCCCTTAAGGGCTTTCGCGACCAGCACATTATTGTGGTGACGACGCTGCTGGATGCTCAACGCTACAGCGCTGGGCAACTGACTCGCTTGTATGGCTGGCGTTGGCCAGTGGCGGAAGTCAATCTGCGCCATCTCAAAACCACCTTAAAAATGGAGATGCTCAGTGCCAAAACTCCGGATATGGTGCGCAAGGACATTTGGGTACATTTGTTGGGCTATAACCTACTCAGAAGTCTCATGGAACTTGCGGCACCGCTAGCAGATAATGCTAGAACTCAACTGTCTGTGCAAGGAGCACGACAACACTTCAATCAGATGCTTGCTTTGTTGGCGACAGCCAACCGTGCGACCAGAAAGCGGTTGTTTACTCATCTACTTGAGACCATGGCAGCCGATCTATTACCCTCTCGACCGAATCGGCACGAACCGAGAGTCGTCAAACGCAGACCCAAATCTTTCCCGCGAATGCGACAACCTCGCTCTGCTCTCAAAGCTAATACCAAATCCGATTTATATAACCCCGATATGATGCATTATTAGAGAATGCCAAGAAAACTATATCTCGAACCTCATTTTTCGCCTGACGAGCTGAAGTCTCATTATCGAGCCAGCAAAGACCCAGTAGAATCGCGCCGCTGGCATCTACTATGGCTCGTCAGTGAGCAAACAACCCTGACTCACGCAGCTCAAGTGGTGGGTCTCAACTACGATTACGCTCGAGAAATCGTCAGGGAGTATAACCACAATGGCGCCCATGGGTTACACAACCGACGCAAAGATAAGCGACCTCATCAATCTCGCAGTCTTCTCACTCAAGACCAATGTGCACAATTGTTGACTCGTCTACAAACACCACCCGCCGACGGTGGTCTATGGAACGGACCCAAAGTAGCCCAGGTCATCGCTCAGATGACAGGAGTCGATAAGGTTTGGCCCCAACGGGGTTGGGACTATCTCAAGCGATTGGAGCAGTCCCTGCAATGCCCACGTCCTCATCATCGTAAAGGTGAACCGGAGGCCCAAGCCGCCTTTAAAAAAACTTCCTGAATACAAAGCAGAATTAGAGCGATGCTATCGTGATGCTCAGGTCGAAATTTGGTCTTTTGATGAACACCGATTAGGCCTTAAACCCATTATTCGAAAGATTTGGGCGCCTGTGGGGCAGCGTCCAATTGCTGAGGTGGACCATCGCTATGAATGGACCTATCTATACGGATTCGTTCATCCCGCAACCGGCGATACCGAATGGTTCATTCTACCTCGGGTCAATGGAGAATGGTTTAATCAAGCCCTACAAAGCTTTGCTCAGCAAGTTGGAGCGGGAAAGCACAAACAGATTCTTCTCGTTCTGGATGGAGCCGGATGGCATACCTGTAAGAATCGGGTGGTGCCACCTGGCATTCATCTGAAGATTTTACCCCCCTATTCTCCAGAGCTACAGCCAGCTGAACGGTTGTGGCGGCTAGCGGACGAGCCACTGGCTAATCAGTGTTTTGAGACCCTGGATGACCTCGAAGATGTTCTCGAGCAGCGCTGTCGAACCTTAATGACAATGCAATCGGACATTAAAGCTCTAACTCATTACCATTGGTGGCCAGCTTGACAGATGAAATGTTTCGGGGGTTAGTAAGTCGGATTTGGTATAACCCTCTTTTATCACTTTAGACAGAGAGAAAATCAGGATGCTTGAGCAATTTCCTCACCAGTGGACAGCAAAATGCCTCCATCTTTGATGTGAGTTGCTCAAACCCCTTTTTCAAAGCACGGCTGGGAAAGACTTCTAACCAGCGCTTTAGAAGATTCCAACTGATTAACGGTTGAATGATCAAGCGCACATTATTGAGCAGATTCTTCCACCCGTTTTGGTTATCCCACCAAGGATGCTGCGCAAAGTGTTGATGTGCCACTGGACAAGAGTCATTGAAGACATCAGCGAACAAACTCACCATCAAGAAAGCGCTCATCACTATCTCCCACCACTTTTCAATTTGTTCGTAGTGCGTCATGCGAAAATCAGCCCAACCCAAGGTATCTTTAGACTGTTTGAGACCATACTCAATCCAAGTTCTGAAGCCATAGCAATCCCCAATTTCATCCAGCTTGATCTCGGGTGCCGCTGCCATGACATAAGAGGTTGAGTTCTCTGGTAGCGTTTGGGGGTCCGTGGTTAATAGCCAATAGCGCTTCTGGTGGTGTCGCTGGCCATAAATGATCTCTTGCCTGTA
This sequence comes from Acaryochloris marina MBIC11017, assembly GCF_000018105.1. Taxonomy (GTDB): domain Bacteria; phylum Cyanobacteriota; class Cyanobacteriia; order Thermosynechococcales; family Thermosynechococcaceae; genus Acaryochloris; species Acaryochloris marina. The sequence goes on along the minus strand of NC_009925.1, from coordinate 516,686 downwards.
ACGAGTTTCAGTGGTGCCATTGCTGAAGGTTCGTTCAAATGACTGCCACGGTTCGGCAAAGACTGCTTGTTCTGCGGGTAACCACACCGCATGATTGCTACGAATCGCTAGGATATAGGGCAGCTTTAACTCCTCTAAGACATTCACAAAGTTTGTTTGAGCTTCCCCATACAAGCTGTCAGCCAGGACGAGCTCAAAGCAAAAGCCCATCCCTTGCAACTGTCGGATCATTCCAGCAGCAATTTGGGGTTTGCTGAGATACTCATCCTCCTCTTTAAGACGTTCTCGGGGTTTGTACACTTCAAAGGACAAAGGCAAAATCATCCCTTGAAACAGCCCGTAGGCAGTGACTGCGACGATGCCATTCTCTTTCTTGCCCACATTGCCGATATACTGCCGTTTCACATAGTCGGTACTCTTGCCTTTTTTGCAATCGCCCGTCTCATCGATCAATAGAATTAACCTGCGCCCATCCAGTATTTTCAAGATGATGTCCAATCTCTTGTCAGACAAATGTGACGCTACCCAAGGTGATTCACTCAGAAAATGATGCAGGCTTTGATGGTTCTCCAAGCCCACTGCTCTTGCAATGGCGGGCAATGATTTACGTTTGATATCACTAATCATCCCCAGATGGAGATGCTTGAAGGCTTCATAACTGCGGACTTGGGGAAATAACTCTGCAAATAGTTGGCAGTACTCATCAACAAAGCCAATGGTTGGTTCTGGACTTCTTGAAGCTGACATCACTCATTAGAAAAATAGAAACTGAGAATAGTCTATTTTTTATCTGTCTAAAGTGATAAAAGAGGGATAAGCTAGCTGTTTGATTGAGCTTAAGTCAGTGCCATTGATTTAAGAATTTGAATGAAACAGATAAGAAATCACAATCGATGAGCAAAAATACTCAGTCCACTCATGATAGACTGATTAAAATGATTAATTCGCATTAGATTGAGTTTAATAAATACTTACTTTCTGTTTATATCCAAAACAACATCATTTGAAAGAGGTGTTTGTAATGTTTAGTGGTTTCTTTCTGGTGATAGCTGTTGTTTGTATCGCTCTTGCCATCAAACTGAGAAGAGCTGAAGAAGTCCATTCCATCGCTGCAACCTGTGCGGGTCTCCTAAGTAGCTTATGCAGTTTTGCCCTCGCTCCTCCCTCTGCTCAGCTAGCAATGACTTTAGTGATGGTTGGCATAGTTCGGTGGTTGCCGCTACGTTTCTAAGATCTCTCATCCGTTGAGATGAGGTAATGGGGCAGACAAAATCCTGAAACAACGCCTTTGAAGCATGGATCTTGGTATTCTGAAGGTCTGAACACCAATGAAATCTTCTATGCCAGTTGCTGAACTTCCCCAAAAAATAACCACCTTTCCCCTCACAGCTGTGGTGGGTCAAGAAGCGATTAAATTGGCATTATTGCTCACAGCAGTTGATCCAACTCTGGGCGGGGTCGTTATTGCGGGTCGGCGAGGGACCGCGAAATCAGTCATGGCCCGAGCGGTTCATGCCCTTCTCCCCCCCATCGAAGTGGTCAAAGGCTCCATCTGCCAAGGCGATCCAGAGGATACTTCTGCTTGGGATGATGACCTATTGGCCAGTCTAGAGGCTGGTGCCATTCCGATAGTGGATGGACAGCCCCAACCCGAAACCGAAATTATTCCGACCCCATTTGTCCAGGTTCCTTTAGGAGTGACAGAAGATCGGCTGTTAGGTTCTGTGGATGTTAGCCAATCCGTAAAGCTAGGAGAAACCGTATTTCAACCCGGACTGTTGGCAGAGGCCAATCGGGGCGTCTTATATGTGGATGAGATTAATCTACTGGATGACCAGATTTCCAATTTATTGCTGACTAGCCTAACGGAAGGTCGAAATCAAATCGAACGCGAGGGGCTCAGCTTCCAACATCCTTGCTCTACTATTTTTATTGCCACTTACAATCCAGAAGAAGGTCCTCTACGGGAACATCTGCTAGATCGTATCGCTATTTCCCTCTCAGCCGATCAGATGTTGGGCCTTGACCTGCGAGTTCAGGCAGTGGAGCAGGCTACTGCCTATGCCAATTCTCCTCAAGCATTTTTAGCACAGTATGAGGATGAAACAGATGATTTAAAAACTCAGATTTTGCTGGCGCGAGAATGGCTCAAGGATGTTCAGATTCAACACTCTCAGATTGTCTATCTTGTGGATGAAGCTCTCAGAGGCGGAGTGCAAGGTCATCGAGCCGAACTATTTGCCGTTCGTGTAGCCAAAGCCCATGCGGCCCTCAATGGCCGTTCAGAAGTCACTGCAGAAGATTTACGGCGTGCTGTTGAATTAGTGATTGTCCCTCGGGCAACGGTCATTGATGCCCCACCCCCAGAACAACCACAACCCCCACCTCCCCCTCCACCTCAACAAGATAATTCCGATCAGTCAGATCAAGATGAAGAAGAAGAGGACGATCAAAACGAAGAAGATCCACCGGAACCAGAAGAGCCCCCCAGCATTCCCGAAGAATTTGTGTTCGATCCCGATGGTGTTGTCCTCGATCCCCAAGTCTTATACTTTGCCCAAAATGCTAGCCGACAAGGGAAATCAGGTAGTCGGAGTATTGTCTTTTCGGAAGATCGAGGACGCTATGTCAAACCCATGTTGCCCAAGGGCGGTGTTAAACGAATTGCTGTTGACGCCACGTTGAGAGCGGCAGCTCCCTACCAAAAGGCACGGCGGTTGCGCCACCCGAATCGGCGAGTCATTGTTGAGCAGTCCGATGTCCGCACCAAACGGTTGGCTCGTAAAGCAGGAGCATTGGTCGTGTTTGTAGTGGATGCGTCAGGTTCTATGGCCCTTAACCGGATGCAGTCGGCGAAAGGGGCCGTGATGCGCTTATTAACGGAAGCCTATCAAAATCGAGATCAGGTTTCTTTGATCCCTTTTAGAGGGGAACGGGCTGATGTACTCCTACCCCCGACTCGGTCTATCGAAGCCGCTCGCCGCCGTTTGGATACGCTGCCCTGTGGCGGTGGATCTCCTTTAGCCCACGGCTTGACCCAAGCGGTTCGGGTGGGGATGAATGCCCTCTCATCCGGGGATATTGGTCAGGTGGTATTGGTCGCGATTACGGATGGTCGAGGTAATATTCCCTTGACAACATCCTTGGGTGAACCGCCAGTAGATGGGGAGAAACCTGATATTAAGGCTGAACTGTTAGAAATTGCGGGTCGCATTCGAGCCTTGAATTTGAAATTGCTGGTGATTGATACCGAGAACAAGTTTATTTCCACTGGATTTGCCAAAGAGCTGGCCCAAAATGCAGGGGGTAACTACTATCATTTGCCGAAAGCCACCGATCAAGCGATTGCCGCAGTCACCCAAGATGCCATCAGCAACTTGACGGGTTAGGCCTAGCTTATGACGGCTCTGGAGCGTTACTTCGAAGAATGATTTGTTGATCTTTAATCGCAATTAGCTCAATGGCTAGTGGACCTGCGGTCAGTACTGTATTCGGAGTAATGGCAATAATATCGACAGGACCTGAATCGTTCCGATCTTTCAACGCCAAAATAAATCGGAATAAATCTACTTGTCGAAAGGTACCCACGGTACCTGTCAGGGGATCTGGCAAGAAACCGGCAACGATAGCTTGCCGATTGACGACCCTCAACAATTGCTCAATTTGGAGTAGGAGTTGCTCATCACTCACTTGAGCGGGCTGGACAGAAATTCGGGCAATTCGGGTATCGGCTTGGTAAATGACTCGGTTCGCAGCTAACTGAGGAACGACAAAGATGGTTCGTTCTCCTTGTAAATAACTGGCAGCCGCTAGAATTTTGACCACATAAGATTTTCCATCCCCTATGCGAATGGCCAGCCGCTCAACGTCAGACTGCCGCATTTGAACAACCTGCTGCTCATTCGGAAGGTCTGTCAGATTGGACAAGGCAATCGCACTTTGACGGGCTTGGGTGAGCAGCGTGTTGATGGCTTGGATCGCATCGGCTTTGGAATTAATGTCTTGAATCACCGCTGAGGTCAGGACTTGCCCAGTGCGAATGGCAATGGTGCCACGACGTAGCCCCAATAGGAGAAATTCGACATTTTTCTCTAAGCGTTCACGATTGGCTTCTAGGGCTTGAACGTCTTGTTGGAGTTGTTGACGTTGTTGATTGGCGGCTCGAAGTTCCTGACGCCCTTTTGTAATCGTTGTGGTTAACTCCTGCTTTTGAACCTCGACTTGGCGGAGTCGTGTTTGAGCTTGAGTAATCGCGGTTTCGAGTTTCCTTTTTTGAGCGTTAACTTGTTTGAGCCGGGCTTCAGATTGATTGCGCTGAACTCGGAGGTTTTTTTGTTCTGTGCGAAGGGATTGAATTTGCGATCGCAACTGTCTCGCTTGCCCCGCGAACTGAGTAATCTGCTGCTTGGACTGGAGAAAGCGCCTTTGGGTTTGCTTAAGTTGGCGTTCAATCCGCTTTTCTCGGGTAATCGCTTTGACCAAAGAACGATTGGCCGTCCTAAGGCGTTGCCGGGTCCGGCTAAGGCTGGTGCGGGACCGCGTGAGATTAACCTCAATGGAGTCCTTCTCTGCCTGGGTTTCCGCCAGTTCCTTTTGGACAATCCGACTCCGTTTCTGGATATCATCAAACCGAAACAGGGCATCCCGAAACTGTTGGCTGAAGGCAAATACAATCCCTAAGGTAAGGGCAGAAATCACTGCACCCGTCATGATCGTAATGACAATGGCAGTATTTTTAGGACGGAGGTTGAAGAGGCTGAGGCGAGCTTTGCCCACCTTCGAACCAATCCGATCGCCCAAAGTCGCGATCGCACCACCCAAAATAATAATGACAACAACTAGAAAGTAACCCAGCATGGAAACCCTTGCAGACCGTAACGGGTTAATCCAGCAGATTCTCTAAGCGACGACGAATTTGATCTAAATCATTAACATCGGCTTCCGGTTGATCCGGTTGCCAGTCTGTTTTATCGACATTAGCCTCTGGCGGTACAGCAAGGGAGCCCACGGGAATTAATTCCAGTTCTAAGCCCGCACTGTCGCAAAATGCTTCAATCTCTTCTTGATCAAATCCCTCCACCGTGGCTGCTGGAAAATCTTGAGCTTCCAGCATTAAGGCAAAGCGAGTGGCGTCGTCTTCCTCTTCAAAAGCCAGAACTACATCTTGTGTATAACTGCCTTCATCGGTGGAAACCTGCTTTTGTAAGGAGTGAATGCCCTCGTTCTCAGTTCCAGCATTAAATAACAAAACAAATACACGCATGATCCTGAGTTGAAATCTTATATATACCTTTTATCGACCACTAGAGGGTGCTGAACAAGAATAACATTTACCTCTATAATCGTTCTTTGTCAGGGCAATGATAACAAGGCTAACCCATGGTGAGTCAGACTCAACATTTGCTTGGGGGACAGAATATCTGAAGAGGGTTACTTGATTCAAATCATTTTTAATTCTGTTGCACTTTATAAATTGTTGAGGAACTAACCCTTAAAAAAGCCTTCTGTAATAAGGTTACAGTTCATTGATTCAGATTTTGAGTTAAAGGGCCCACTACTTATCTGTCAACGGTACCCCTCTGAGGGATGTCATGCCCCAACCTTCCCCTCCCGGGCAAGCTTCTCGTCCATCTCCTCCCCATCGACACTTCACTCGTCTTCACGTTCTGCTCATTGTAGTTGGGTTGTTACTGGCTGCGATCGCAGGGGTGAGCTGGTGGGTGTTGAGATTTATTGATGAAGACTTAACCCCCCTTGTGGCAGAGGAGCTGAGCAAAACTTTAAATCGGCCCGTCAAAATGGGGGAGGTACAAAATTACTCCCTCACCCATATTCGGTTTGGACCGTCGGAGATTCCGGCTTGTTCGCCCCAGCAAGGATGTGCGAAAGAAGACGCTGACTCCGCCAAAATGGAAGCTGTTGATATCCGGTTCAACCTGTTGCCAGTTCTCTGGAGCCGCAAACTGCCTCTAGAGGCAACACTGATCAAACCCCAGCTGTACCTCGACCAGACCCAGGATGGGGAATGGATTGCGACGCGACTTCGCTCTGGACCATCAAAGGCTTGGATTAAAGTCAAACTAAATCAGCTTCAGGTGCAGCAGGGAACGGCTCAGATTGAACCGGCCAACATCGAGGCTCGGCAATTTAGCCAGCTCAACGGCACCCTTAATTTCTCAACCCCAGAAACCCTATACTTCAATACCCAAAGCCAGGTGGATTCGGGGGGCCAACTTTCTGTTAAAGGGGCATGGCAATCCAAACAGAAAAAGTTAGAGGTGAATGCCCAAACAAAGGACCTCGTGGCTGCTCCTTTGATGGGCCTACTGCCCAAGCTTCCGTTCGAAATCAACAAAGGACAATTACAGGGGCAATTTCAGGTCAAACTGCTTCCCCAACACCCCGTAACCATTCATTCTGATGCCACCTTATCCCAAGGGGATATTTGGATTCCCAGGCAAGCCATTCGGGTCCAAGCCAACAACATTCGCACCGATGTTCGCATCGAGGTGCCCCCTCAGCGTCCGGTGGAGCTGAAGGGAGAGGCCTATATTGATGGAGCAAGGGCAGATGTTCCTGAAGATCTAATCCTCGATAACCGACGTCAGCGGCCTCGCCGTTTGTCCCAACTCCAGGGGACCGTTGATTTCCTGGGGCTCAAACAGCGGTTTCGCTTTGATCTCCAGGGACGGATGGGTCAAACAGGGCGACTGAAAGCTAGAGGCACTGCCTCCTTCCTAGAACAACAGACCAATATGCGCTTGCAGCTTCAGAATCTGCCAGCGCCCCTATTTGACCAAGCCTTTCAACTCCCCATCACCGCAGATTCGGGGCAAGTCAGTGCCAGCATTCGGGTAAAACTCCGTCCCAAACAGCGTCCGGATGTCCAAGGTACGGCCCTACTCAAACGTGTTGAGATGGGAATTGTCAATGTTCCTCAACCCTTCAGTCGTGTACGCGGATTTCTGCGATTTAAAGGAATCGCCGTGCGCCTAGAAGGGCTCAAGGGGGACTATGGGCAGATCCCCATGCAGGCTACGGGCTGGATCGACCCAGATCGCGGCTATAGCTTGGTGGGGCAGACAGAGTGGGTAGCCGCTCAACCCACCCTGGAAACCCTCCAAGTCACAGGTTTACCGTTTCCCGTGACGGGACAGTTCAAAGGGGATAATCTCCGATTTGATGGTGCCATTGACCAACCCATTTTTTCGGGTTCAGTTCAATTGGCAAAGCAACCAAAGGTGGATCGGGTACCGTTTAAACAACTGACAGCTCAGTTCCAATTGGCTGATGCCTTGCTAAAAATGGAGGACATCAAAGCTGAGCCCACGGCAGGGGGACAGTTTCGAGGGACAGCACGCTTTAACGTTGAGCCAGGGGGACAGTTATTAACCCAACTTGAAGCCAGCAATATCCCCGGGAATGGGATTGCCCAGTCCTACCAAGCCGATCCGGGTTTTCCCTTGGGTCCCCTCCAAGGACAGATTAAGATATTTGGTCCCCCAGACGATATCCGTACCAATGTCGATTTTCAAGCTCTGAAGGGACAATTCCCGACTAGGGGAAATGTTTTTGTTCGCGATAGCATTGCTCAACTCAGACGGATTGTCACTCAGATTCCGGGGGGAGAACTGCGGACCCAAGGTCAGATTAAAGATAATCGGGTCAACGTCACAACGACGACGTCAGGAGTAGCCCTAAAGGCTTATACCCCTGATGCTCGGGGACTCATGACGGGACAACTTAGGATTACTGGACCTTTTGATGGCTTTAGCGTCAATACAGCCAGAGTAAAAGGGCAGGCCCGCTTTTCTGATGGGATTGCCATTGTCTACGATCCCATCGCTGCCCAACTGCGATGGGATGGACAGCAAATTTTGGTGGATCAAGCCACAGCCCCAGGGTTTTGGTCTCAAGGCCAAGTGGGCTTGGATTTTGACACGCCCCAAGGTCCTCAGCTGACGACCCTTAATCTGGCAGTCCGTTCTCGGGGTTACGATTTGGGATTATTTCCTCCCTTTGGCCCTACACAGGTCAAAATGGCGGGGCGAGCCAACCTCGTGGGGCAACTCACGGGGACTGTGGCGGATCCCTATTTAGAGTCCACAGTACAAATCAATAACTTATTGGTCGGAGGGATTCCCTTTGAAAATCAACTCAAGGGCAAGATGCTGTATGGACAGCAGGCCAAGCTAGATTTACGCGTATCGGGACAACGAGATCGCATTAACCTCGCATTAAATTCCAATCAATTACCCACCGCCTTTGATATCCGTCGCGATCAAGCCTGGGCGAAAGGCAAAACGGAGCAGGGTAAGCTAAACCTTGCGTTTCAAGAGGTTCCCCTCGCAGCCTTAAACTGGAAGCCCGTTGATAACCTTGGGCCGATCTCTGGCCTCTCATCAGGTGAATTCTCGCTTAATCCCACCACCTATGCGGGGGCTGGCACCCTTGCGGTGACCCGTCCTGCCCTGGGCAAATTAGTGGGCGATCAATTTTTAGGTCGGTTTCAACTGACGAGCGATACCATTCAGTTGCAACAAGGTGAATTACGCGATCGCAACAACCTATACCAGCTCCAAGCCAACGTTATCCCTGGCATTAATCCCAAATTTTCAGGGACTCTCAACATTCGCCAAACCGAAATTGCCGATTTGGTCGCTGCGGCAACATCCCTCAATCTCAACCCATCAGCGCTTCCAGATCAGCCTCGAGGGAAAGCCAAAGATGTTGAAACCCTTCCCGTTGGCTCCGCCCAAGAGTCTTTAATGATGCAGCTTCGCCGCCTGTCTGAGTTAGATGCCTTGGCGACGCAACAACAAGCTGACGCTCCTCCAGACCCTCTATTTCCCGATTTAAATGAATTATCCGGTAAGCTGGCAGGCCGACTACAGTTTTCAGGGTCTCTACAATCAGGTCTAGATACTCGTTTTGCGCTGCAGAGTAAAGCCTTGAAGTGGGGGGACTATGCCATTGATCGTATTACGGCACAAGGGCAATATACAGATGGCAGCTTAAAACTCCGGCCTTTGTTGGTGGCAACGGGAAAACAGGAAGCCAAGTTCCAGGGAACGATTGGTCTTCAGCAGCAGTCCGGCCAGCTAACCCTAAAGAATTTACCTTTGCAAGGACTGAATCAATTTCTCGATTTGCCCTTTGAGGTTGCGGGTACGGTGAATGGAACGGCAACCCTTGCTGGCACTTTAGCCGACCCACGTCTCCAGGGTGAACTGAATTGGGATGAGGCTAGGGTGAATACCCTGGCACTCAATCAAGCTCGAACAACCTTTGCTTATAACCGGGGGCGATTGACCTTTGAGGGCGGCTCAGAGGCTCTTCCCTTCAGATTTACAGGAAATATCCCCTATCAATTACCCTTGACTGCGGTGGGACCGGATAGTGATGCCCTGGACGTATCTCTGAAAGTGAAGGATGATGGCCTATCTCTGATTAACTTATTTACAGATCAGCTTAATTGGGTAGAGGGTCAGGGAGAAATCGATCTCAATGTCACTGGTACCCTAACCCAACCTTCCATGCAGGGGAGTATCCAGTTAAACCAGGCCACACTGACATCTGATCTATTATTTGAACCCCTCACCAACGTTACCGGAACCATTCAATTCGATCGCAATCAATTACGGATTAACCGCCTGATTGGCCTCTATAGCCAGGGCGAACTGGAGGCTTCGGGCAGCCTCCCCTTATTTGTTTCCGAGCCTCCTCCCTCTTCTGCATCGCTGCAACTAGCGCTTAAAGCCCTCAAACTCAATGTCAAAGGACTGTATAAAGGTCAAATTGATGGCGATCTGAAGATTTCTGGCTCCCTGCTAGCCCCTCAATTGGGGGGCGTAATGGCCTTAACCAATGGCCAAGTTATTTTGGCTGATGTCAACGTGGCCTCATCTAGTGCTCCAGGCCAATTTGGACAAACCACTCCTCTGGAATTTAACAATCTGCAAGTTCAGCTCAATAATAATGTTCGGGTTACTCAGCCCCCCTTGCTTAGCTTTGTTGCGGCGGGTAACGTCACTGCGAATGGTTCGGTGAATGCCCCTCGTCCTGCCGGTAGGATTCGATTTCGTCAGGGGTCTGTCAATCTATTTACTAGCCGTTTTCGGATTGATTCGCGTCGAGATAATTTTGCCGAATTCGATCCGAGCTTGGGGTTGGATCCTTTTCTTAGCATTGGCATGGTGACGACCGCCACAGACATTGCTGGAGGGCGGGCCACGGAACTGAATGAGTTTGAGGACCTCCCTGCAGGCCGAATCGGGGCCATTGAATCGGTGCGCGTCCGGGCAACAGTGGAAGGACGGGCTAGTGAGCTGGTCAATAACTTTAATCAAGTGGTGCAGTTGACAAGCACGCCCAGCCGTTCGGAGGGAGAAATCCTAGCTTTGTTGGGGGGGAGTGTTACCAATAATTTAGAAGATGGGAATACTGAACTTGCCTTAGTTAACTTGGCTAGTTCGGCATTTCTAACCGGATTTGAAGGATTATTCTCCGATGCCTTGGGAACACGGGCCAGCTTCCGCTTGTTCCCCGTATTAATTCCCAATGATGACCAAGATCAGTCTGTGTTGGCATTTGGAGCCGAATTGGGTTATGACGTGACGGATCGATTCTCCGTGTCGGCCTTGCAAATCTTAACGGGACTAGATGAAGCCACTTTATTTAATGCGAGTTACGACATTAATGAACAACTACGGGTGCGAAGTGCTATCAGTACTGATGGAGAAGCTGTTGGCATTCTCGAATATCGCATTCGTTTTTGACACCCTATGACCCTTGCCACTTGGATCACGATTTCCCGATTGTTTGCTCTACCCTTTTTGCTCTATGGTTTACAGGACGGTATTGCGGAGAATTTCTCTGCCCGCTGGATTTGTTTAGCCATCTTTATTGTGGCTGCTAGCACTGACTGGTTAGATGGTTATCTGGCCCGTAAATTCGATCAAGTGACCGATCTGGGAAAATTCCTCGATCCCCTTGTAGATAAGTTACTGATTTTGGGCCCCTTAATTGCACTAGTCGAATTAGGCCAGATCCCTGCTTGGAGTGTGGTGATTATTCTGACTCGAGAGTTAGCCATTGCTGGATGGCGCGTCCAGCAAACCCAAATTTCAGGAGCCAATTGGTGGGGCAAAGTTAAAACTGTTCTGCAGATTATTGCCGTCTCTTTCTTAATTGCACCTTTGTCAGGGGTGTGGGTACCCGTTTCCTTAGGAATTTATGCCGCATCGATATGCCTAACAGTCGTTTCTGGCATTGTATATATACTGCCTCAATCACCTTCTGTCCAATAACGAGGGGTGTTATGAAGGAGAAAAATTTCCACAAAGATCTTGGATTAAAAGTTAATAATATTTTAATTTTATCGTAATTTCAGTATTTCCCGTAGCACCTTCTTTTCCAAGATATAAATAGTCAGAGGTATATAAACGAGTTTGAGTTGTATATTTACCTTTTGTCTATGTATAAGAAGTTATCTGAGATATGAAAAGCGTTCGTTTTTTTCTCCGCAAGATTACGGAACGAGCGAACTATTCGGTTTCTGTAAAGCTGATTATAAAAGGCTTATGTGAATTTACGGAAGTATTTTTCCAGTGATCCTACGGAAGATATTTCTGTGAGGGTAGAGCAAGATATTAATAGTAGATTCGTATTTCTTAGACAAACTGTATACCTCACTGCATTTAGAGAAAGAGCCGTTCTTGTTCATTTGTTTTGCAGCATTTAGGTTTTCAGAAATAGTCAAGTCCCATCGTCTCGCTCATATCGTCACTTCACCTTATTAATCATATGAAAGTTATCCATTCACATGATAATTCCGGCAATTCAGAGAACAAGCAGCCTATTGAGATGCTGAAAGAAGGACAACTATTATCCTTATCCGAGAGCTACCCTGCAGGACTCATTCTGCAAAAACCTTATTATGCTGAGTATATTGGTCCGGGTTCAGCCGTAGGTGGGATGTTTGATCTCCAGTGCGTCACGATTCACCCTTTGGGCAAAGCTGAACTCAGTACTCCTGAGACGTTGGATGAGCGCCAAAACGCGTTTCAAAGGAGAATGGAAGATATCGAACAGATGCAGCTAATTTGTGAAAAAGATCTACCCATCGAACGAGCAGTTGCAGTACTTGAAATGCTAACTCAGCATTTTTACCAAGATGAGATCCAAATGATTCCCAATGAAGTTTTGGCTAAGCTGGTGGGGGTTTTACCTTCAACAATGGCGACAGCTTGGAAACAATTATCGACTGGTGGCCGCAAGCCAAGTGCCCCTTCACAGTCCTCTGCTCCTGAGCCCAGTTTTGCGTCCCATGAGGTGGCGTTTGCCTAGGTTGACAGCATTGCTCTTTCAAAAGACTCGATGATATGTCAAAGCAGAATTGGGTGAGGCAACTGACTTCACCCAATTCTGCTTTGACATATCAGAATCACCAGCACTTCTATTGTTTAGCGTTTTAGCTCCAATCGATAGAGGTGCTGGTGATTTTTGTAGGGACTAGGTCTGGAATTGTGAGTTGAAGCGATTGGGGGATCAATCAAGTATCACCAATATCTAACTGGGAACAGCCGCTAGTAAATAGATATCATTCACTAATATATATGCTGGCAGGATAGCGAATTCCCATCTGACTCCCGGCAATCTCTGTCGCAAATTAAACACATGATTTCTAAAACCAAGCATAGTAAAAGCGTCAACGCCGTGTACAATGCTCTATGAGAGAGGGAATCCTTCCTGCGATCGCAGAAGACCACCCATCAATTGTATAGGTGGTTTTTTTCAAGTGGAATCTACAAAGGTTCTACCCTTCTCCTAGACGATTTCTTCGGTGCACTTGCACCCAGAGCATAGCACTTACATCCCTAAAGTGCAGACTCTGCGAAGGTCATCGTTTTATGACATTACCGATAGAAATTATTGTTGGCTCTAAAGCTAAAAGTCTTACCAAACATGGTCATCAGTGCCTTGATGGCAATCTGGCAAGAATTAACATAACTTTTGATACTAGAGGGTGATCAATGAGATTTCGCACTTTAATCGTTACTTTTTTAGCGGTCTGTCTGGGGGTTTTCTCAGTCAACGCCAAAGCTTTGGCAGTTGTACCCAGCTCTATGACCTACGACCAGGTAAAAGGCACTGGTCTGGCTGATAGCTGCCCAACCCTTCCTACAGGCACCGGTGACACCATATCAGTCGGAGGCTCTGCCTACATTACAGATTTGTGTTTCCAACCCACTTCTTTCTTCGTGAAAGAAGAGCCTAAGAACCCTCGCCAAGAGGCCGAATTCGTGCCTGCGAGCGTTATGACTCGGAAAACAACGACCCTTGAGCAGATTGAAGGACCTTTATCTGCTGATGGCGGCGGTTTAACGTTCAAAGAAAAAGACGGTATGGATTTCCAAGCTATTACCGTACAAATTTCTGGCCGTGAACGGGTACCCATGCTGTTCACCGTCAAGGAGCTTCTAGCTTCTGCCTCCGGTAGCTCCATCGCTGACGGAACTAGCTTCTCTGGAGAGTATGCTGTTCCTTCATACCGAACTTCAGGTTTCTTAGATCCCAAAGGTCGGGGTGTTTCCACAGGTTATGACAATGCTGTCGCACTACCTGCTTCTGCAGATGCTGACAAGCTAAACCGAGCCAATGCCAAGCGCTTTGACCTCACCAAAGGTAGTATCTCCATGGATGTTGCTTCTGTTGATAGCGAAACTGGAGAATTTGGTGGCACCTTCGAAAGCGAACAGTTTTCAGATAGTGACTTAGGTGCTATTGACCCCTTAGAAGTGAAAGTCCGTGGAATTTTCTATGGTCGTGTCAACTAAGAGATTCTATTAACTTGAACATTGAGGGTTATTCTGTAACCTAAAATATACATTCAAAAAGCAGGTGTGTTTTAATCAAACGCACCTGCTTTTTTATGTCTCAATTTAGTGAATAAGGCAACTGCGTATTCTTACTGGCCCCATCTATACTAAGGAAATTTTTATTGAATTGAAGGGAGACCAGGATTTGATCCTACACACTTCAAATTCCCTTCTATCAATGGTTTATCGAGAACTTCATCCTCCCAGACGTAAGGGGAGAAGATAGATAGATAAGGAATGTTAAGGAGTGATCAACAAAGTTCCGTGGATTTGCTGATGTCCGTTTATCCTTTGACTTCTTAAGTTAATGAAAGGTTCGAAATCGTTTTCTTCTCCTCAGAACTCTGAATTAGAACGGACTTAAAAACAAATTCATATTTTTTTGACATGACCGCAACTCTTACTAATAATCTTAAAAGTGAAAGCTTGGAGTTATTGCAGCAGTATCAACAGTCTTCATGCACTGAGTTGCGAAATCGCCTCGTACAGATGAATTTGGGATTAGTCAGGAGAGAGGCTCATCGCTGGGTTGGCCATTCCACTGAAAGTTTTGATGATTTAATGCAGGTAGGTTCCCTTGGCTTAATTCGAGCCATCGAACGGTTTGACCCCTTTAAAGGACATGCCTTTAGTTCCTTTGCAGTTCCCTACATCCGAGGAGAGATTCAACATTATCTGCGAGATAAAAGTCCTCAGGTTCGGATCCCTCGCAAATGGCACGAACTCCAACGGCAGGCCATTAACGTGACCCGGGAAATGAGGGATGAATTACAACGGCAACCTACGGACGTTGAGGTAGCTGCAGCCTTAGACATTTGCCAAAAGGAATGGCAAGAAGTAAAGCTGGCATCTTGCAATCGCTCAGTTTTAAGCCTTGATGCTCCAGTTCATAATTCTGAGCAAGAATCCATGTCTTTGGGTGAGCTACTGCCTGATCGCCACTATCATAGTTTTCAGCTCGCTCAAGAAGATCAAATTCGATTGCGCCAAGCCTTATCTAAGTTAGAAAAGCGAACTTCGGATGTCCTAGAGTTTGTCTTTTTCCATGACTTAACTCAAAAGGAAACAGCTGAAGTCTTGGGTATCAGTGCGGTGACGGTCTCTCGTCAAGTCAAGAAAGGGTTAGTTGCTCTCCGCCAAATGTTGAAAGGCTCTGAAGAGACAGCAGAGAAAACCGTTTAGATTCCCTAGCTTTTAATCTAACGGGGCTTGATCTTTGCTGTGCTGGGGTATGATGCCAAAGTTGTAAGCAAGAGCCAAGATTGGCGGTGTGATTAAGCTTATTTATTGGGGAACTCCACAGTTCGCCGTTCCTAGTTTAGAACGTCTGCTCCATGCACCTGAGATACAGGTATTAGGGGTGGTGACTCAGCCGGATAAACGACGAGGTAGGGGAAGCAAAGTGTCTCCATCTCCCGTGAAAACGGTTGCCATGGAAGCAGGATTGCCGATTTGGCAATCTCATAATATTAAAAAAGATCAAGAGATTTTGACAGAGTTGAAATCGCAAGGGGCGGATGCCTTTGTTGTGGTTGCCTACGGTCAACTTCTATCCCCAGAGATCCTGGCTATGCCTCGCTTAGGCTGCATTAATAGCCATGGCTCCTTACTCCCTAAATATCGGGGGGCGGCCCCTATTCAGTGGGGTCTCTATCATGGTGAGTCCTTAGCCGGTATCACCACCATGCTGATGGATGAAGGCATGGATACTGGCGATATGCTGCTGATCAAAAGCATTGAGATTGGTCTACTGGAAAATACTCTGGATGTGGCAATTCGTTTGGCTGATTTGTCCGGTGATTTGTTGATCGATACCCTGAACCAGCTTGATCAACAAATCCTAACGCCTACCCCTCAAGACTCTGACCAAGCTACCTATGCTCCCTTGATTCAAAAATCTGATTTTATATTAGATTGGTCTCGATCTGCGATCGCACTACACAATCAGATTCGAGGATTTTCACCTAACTGTGTCACTCAATTTCGAGAATCTGGCCTTAAAATCATGGCCACAGCCCCTCTGGGGGAAGCCTATGCAGCTGCTCTACCCGAGGAGTTAGCAGCTCTCACCCCGGTCATCCCCCCTTCAGATGCTTCTCCCGGTACCATCGTTTATATTGCGCCTCAGCAAGGTCCAGTCGTACAAACGGGTGAAGGGTTATTGCTATTGCGATCCTTGCAAATGGCCGGTAAACGTCGTCAGTCGGGGGGAGACTTTGCCAATGGATTAAGGCTATCGGTAGGGGAACAATTGGGAGAAGTGGCGGCCTGAAGGTATTGGGTAATTTCAGCCCAGGCTAGCTTTGCACCGCTACAGAATCGGGGAAAACTCAGAAAACCATGAACCATGCCTGGATAGTCCGTCACTTGGGTGGGAACACCAGCCTGCTGTAAGCGCTGAGCATAGGCTTGGCCTTCATCTCGTAAGGGATCATAGGCCGCCGTAATTACCAGGGCAGACGGTAAGTGATTCAAGGTCTCAGCTAACAATGGCGAAAAATAGGGGGACTGAATATCTGCAGGCGAATTGGCATATTGATTAATGAAGATCTCCATGGCAGTTTTCTTGAGGACGGGGGCATCCGCATACTGATCCATGGAAGGATGGTTGAGAGTGCCATCCAACGCTGGATAGAGCAAAATCTGTTTTTGGAGATTAGGACCCTCTAAATCGCGAGCCATTAGACAGACAGCTGCAGCCAGGTTGCCTCCCGCACTATCTCCCATAACCATGAGTTGCCGGGGATCAGCTCCTAAAGCATCCGCATTTTGAGCTGCCCATTGGGTCGCGTCATAGCAATCTTCTAAAGGAGTGGGATAGGGAAATTCAGGGGCTAAGCGATAGGCCACCGACAGGACCAAAGCCCCACTTTGATAGGCAATCTGCCGACAGAAGGCATCATGGGTGCCCAGGTTCCCCGTTACCCAACCCCCACCATGAAAGAAAACAACGCAGGGGAGAGGGGAGTTCAAGCTGGGGTAATAAAGCCGAATAGGGATATTGCCATGGCGACCCGTCACCCACTGATTGCGAACTTTGGGTAATTTGCGTTTGCGCCCATGCTTGAGCCAATCAATGACAGCCGGGCGCGATGTTTCATTCCGCTGGCGTAGTGCTTCAGGACTTAACAGCTCAATCGGCTGAGAACGGTTTAATAAACCCTTCAGAATCTGGAGTTTCCAGTCCAATCGATACTTCTGTGCTGAAGACTGCATGGGCCTAACAGTAGGACTGCAAAGTACCACGCCGACGAATATCCAAAGTGGCGCAGTGGAAAGACCCCCCAAAGGGCGCAAAGTTGATAAAGGGACATTTAATCGGTTCAAATCCCCAATCTTTAAAAGCTGCGATCAATGAGGTTTGATCTTCTTCGACGATCACCCGTTTCTCATCCAGCATGAGAACGTTGAGACTAATCCACTTACTACACATGGAGGGAACGCCCTTGATCGGATCTGGTTCGGGGGGAACTAGCATATCCCAAGATTTAAGGGCTTTAGGGAGTTTATCCACATCAATATACTCAGGATTAATCAAGGCTTTCCCCGGTGCCAAGGGAATAAAGGTAGAGTCAATGTGCATGGGGGTGGGACAGGAGCTATTGATCTCGTGAATTTGATAGCGATCACCCAGGTGACGCCGCAGCCAAGTAATTCCTGCTTGATTAGTGACATTACTTTGGGTCACAAATAAATCGCGGCCACAGCGGACAAAATCAGCAGCATCAAAGACGGGTTCAAACTCATTGATCACATAACGAATGGGTTCTCCCTTAGCGGGGGGCTTAAAGGAATAATCGAATAGATCGTCCGTTAACTCCGGCTTCGGTGCTGAAGTCCAACGAGCCCCTTGAGCAAAATATTCCTTAAAGAGCGGACGGTAAGCATGGGTTTCAAAATAGCGGCACCGCCATGCCATTGGAGTTTCAATGATTTCGTCGCCCAGCACCATAAAACCATCGCGAGGACAGGCGGTACAAAATCCCTTAGAAGACCAATCCAAGGCCTTATAGCGTTTGGTGCCTTTAATTACTTCAGGACGTCGAACAACCACCCCTTCAGATTCTAGGATGTGAATAAATTCATCCAGTTCCCGCTGAGCTTTTTTGAGCAAGAACCCAGGGTACTTTTGTCCCGCAAAAATCCGATATAACCGGGCGGTACTGGGGGGGATATTGTAAGTCACGGTCACGTGATAGGGAGGAATAATCGCCCCTTCTAAGTGACCGACAATCACCTCTTCTAGTGGATCCCATTCATTATAGGAATTGACTGGACAGGGGGTTGCGGTGGTCGATTCGGTCGAGTCTGTCATCAATTCCGTCATTATCTTTCCTCACCTATTTCGAATGGCCCCTAGTTGATGCCAAAAGTTTCCTCAGAACTGTATGAGATCTTGTTCAGAAAATCAATCTTGCCCAGCAGGGAGTTCTTTGTCTGTAACGATTTGCACCGTCTTGACGGGGTTTTAGACTCCGATAATCGAGTTTTGGCTCCCGTCTCGGTCATTGAAGTCGTCAGCAGTGTGCACTTTTGTCGACTTCAATCTATAGCTTGATTGTGAACCATCAAGCAGTTTGGCACCCTTTAGCGTTGTGCGTTCTTCAACCCCTTCAAATACAATCGACAAAAATTAGTCTGTTCCCTCGTGAACGCTTCTTCAATATTTCAATTCAAACTAATGAGAAAATATTGTTTTTTTAAGCTTTAGTTATTGATTTATTCAATTAACGAGGAATTTGAGGGTTTTACAAGTCGGTGATTTAATCGCTATTGTCCAATCTTGAATACTTTTATTGGCAAGATGTTCCCCATCAAGGCAGTCTTATTCAGCCCATGTAACCTCGCCCTCAAAGCATCTCCATCGGTTGAGCTTGATAAATTTATTCAGTTAATACTTAACCTCTCTGACTAATGAATAATTAATGGTGGTATAACCATAAAATCACTGTATTAGCAATTTTCTAGCTAACAAATGCAGTAAAAGGGTTGCATTGATGACATGGAACAGTTATCACGCTGGAAAAAGATTCGTTTTCCACTCCATCGAGCGTTACCGCTACGTTTTACACTGATTGTTCTATTCGTTCTGCAGCTACTGGTTTCTGTGGGTCTGGTGGGCTACTTGTCTTTGCGTAATGGCGAAGAGGCGATAGAAGACTTAGCCAATCAGTTGATGTCAGAAACGGGAGATCGGATTTCAGAGCGACTCAATATTTATCTATTGACCCCTCATCAAGTCAATCAACTCAATGAAGATGCCTTAGATATGGGGCAGCTCCAACTGAATGATCTCCAGAGTATGGAACGCCATTTTTGGCGTCAGAGCCAAGTGTTTAAGTTGATTAGCTATATTCAATTTGGCAATTTGCAAGGGGAGTTTGTAGGCTTAGCGGTCAACGATGATGGGACGCTCACCTACCAGGTGACAGAAGAGACGGGAGCACTGCAGACCTACAGTATTGATACAAAAGGAGATCGCAAGCAGTATCTTAAAATCTCTCCTAACTTTGATGCTCGTCAGCGTCCCTGGTACATTGTGCCTCAACAGGCCGACAAACCGGCCTGGACAGAGATCTATCCCTGGGTCAGCCCGCCCACCTTAGCTATCACCCTGGGTCAGCCCTATTATGATGCTCAAGGAAAATTCCAGGGCATTTTAGCGACAGATCTCTCCCTGGCCCAAATTAGTGATTTTCTCAAAGAGTTGAGTCTATGTGACTCCAGTCGGACATTTATTCTGGAACGCTCCGGTGACATTGTTGCGACATCGTCCAATGAGCTGCCATTTGTTTGGCGCAATCATAAACCCGGCCGATTGATGGCAACCCATAGTGAAGATGGTGTTGTCCAGGCCACTGCAGCCTATTTAGCAAAGCAAGCTGGAGGGCTTCAGCAAATTAATGCTCGACGCCAAATCCAATTCTCGATTAAGGGGCAGCGATATTTCCTGCAGGTGACGCCGTTGCAGGATCAGCATGGATTAGATTGGCTCAGTGTGTTGGTTATCCCCGAATCCAGCTTTATGGCTCAGATCGATGCCAACACACGAACGACCCTATTGCTGTGTTTCCTAGCGTTGGGGTGTGCTATTTATTTGGGGGTGTGTACCGCCAGTTGGATTGCCAGACCGATTCTCCGTTTTAGTCAAGCAAGTCAAGCCATATCCTCGGGGCAATTTGATCAAACGGTGGCCGTCAAAGGATTTAAGGAGATTGGGGTTCTCCAACAATCCTTTAACCGTATGGCGGAGAAACTACAGGCCACGTTCTCTGATTTGGAAGCGGCCAATCTGGCTTTAACGAAAGAAGTAGCAGAACGGCAACGGGCAGAAGAACAGTTTAAGCATCTCGCCCTTCACGATCCGTTGACGGGATTTCCCAATCGCGCTTTTTTTATGGAGCAATTGGAACGTGCAGTGAAGCAGACCCAGCGGCATTCACAATATTTATTTGCCGTACTGTTTATTGATTTAGATCGGTTCAAGATCGTCAATGATAGCCTGGGCCATGAAGTGGGAGATCAGTTACTGGGTGCGATCGCACATCAGCTTCATTCCCTAGTAAGAGCCACTGATATTGTGGCTCGATTAGGTGGAGATGAGTTTGTTATTCTTCTCGAACCCATTGAGGAAGTCAACGATGCCGTGCGAGTAGCCGATCGGATTGTGCAAGAGTTGAGCGCTCCGATTGACTTGAGTAATCGCCAGGTCTTTATTTCAGCCAGTGTGGGCATTGCCCTCAGTTCGCCGGACTACAGTCAGGCCACGGACATTCTCAGGGATGCGGATATCGCCATGTATCGGGCAAAAAATCGGGGAAAAGCTTGCTTTGAAATCTTTAATGAGCGGATGTATACGCAAGCCTTAGATCGGCTGCAATTAGAAAATGATTTGCGACAAGCCATTGCCAATCAACAGCTCCAGGTGTTTTATCAGCCCATCGTCAATATCCAAACGGGCAAATTATCAGGATTTGAAGCTTTAGGACGCTGGCCTCATCCCCAACGGGGATTTATTCCACCAACGGAATTTATACCCATTGCCGAAGAAACGGGCTTAATTATCCCGTTAGGGGAATGGATCTTGCAATCAGCGTGTCAACAGATGGCAACTTGGCTACAAACCTATCCATCGGCAGTGAAATACACCATCAGTGTAAACATGTCGATCAAGCAGCTTAAAGATCCAAACCTGCTGACGAAGGTTGATAGAGCCTTAGAGCAATCGGGATTAAACCGCCACCAGTTGTCTTTGGAGCTGACTGAAAGCATCTTGATGGAGAATGTGATCGAATTAAAAGTAATTTTAAATCAATTAAAGGAAAGAGGCATTCAACTGAGTATTGATGATTTTGGTACCGGCTATTCCAGCCTGAGTTATCTTCATTTATTTCCCTTCAATACCATCAAGATTGATCAGTCTTTTATTACTCGCATTGGTGCCCAGGGAGAAAATCAAGAAATTATTGAAACCATCATTAATTTAGCCAGTCAATTAAATATGGATGCCATTTCTGAGGGCGTAGAATCCAAACAGCAACTCAATTACTTAAAGAAGCTATTGTGTCAGAAAGCTCAAGGGAACTATTTCTCCCAACCTCTGTCTAGTGACGCAGCTGAAGTCTTTATCCTCAACAATCCTCAACTAATTCAAGTCCATTAATAACATCACCTCTTCTTGGGGAGCGATTCCCACAGTTAGGAGGCTGTCCGATATGCCGGAAAAAAGGTGGATTGCTGTAATTGCTCAACTGGTACATCTATAGCTTGCGCCCGATGTTGAAGCAATTCAGCATAGACTTCAGGATTGACGATCAACCTGAGGGTGTAAAAATCATGCTGCTGCTTAGAAAAGCCCGACTTAAATTTAAATAACCGATCCTCTTGCGATCCGCCCACCCCCCCACCTAGGTGTAGAAATTCATTTCCCTGCTCCTTTGCCCAGAGGCGCATATGATGAAGCAGCAAGCTAAAAGGAGACTGGGGCATAAACGCCGTACGGGTTCCACCGAGGTGGGCTTGAACAATGCCACAACATTCAAAAAATAAGCTAGCGGCAACAATTTGGTCAGCATTTTCGACGATACAGCAGTGTAGCTTGTCACCTAAATTGAGCAGGTTTTCAAAATAGTCTTGATTAAAGTAATAGGATTGAGTGGCTGAAACCCGGTTCATCGTCTCGGTGTAAATAGACGTAAAGACCTCAATACTCTCAGCGTAAGGAACAATTCTGGCTTGCAGTCCCAATCGTTTGCACTTGTTAATAGTACTTTGATGCCCTTTTCTGGTGTGAGCCCAAATCTTTGACTCTGGCTGCAATAAATCAACTGAAACGGTTACACCGTCTGGGGTTGCCGTAGGGGAATCAAGATGCTCGATATACTGGGAGCTTAAAATCGGGTGAAGCCGAAAGAAGGCTGAACAAATGTTTTTATCTTTGAAGGCTTTAATGCTCTCTTGGAGTGATGATTGGATAAATATTGGGTCTCCAATTGCTTCTGGACTCAAGGCGATTCCTGAATAACCATAGGGAGAAATAATATCGAGTATCTCTTTATCTTTTAGATGGTCAGAGCAAACATCTTTACAGGACCGAAGTAAGTAAGGCAAAAAAAGTATCTTGTTTTTGTCTTGAACCACAATCGCTTCTGCAGGAGCCTTTAAACGTTTGGATTCAATGGAAACGTAGGTAGGCAAGTGATAAACATCATGTCGAATACCATCAAGAACTTGGAGCCAGCGAGGATCATCTAATGCAAGTATCTGCACATCCATTTTCGATTTTACCTATGACTTATCTTTCAGACTGGGTAAAAAATGATTAATCTCTAAAACTCACTGGGATTGGGTCTATATCGGTAAGCTGGGAAAAACTGAATAGAGTTTAAATGGTCAAGATCAATGTTATGCGCTTTTGAATGGGATTCAAGGAGCAGTTTATATTGTAGCGGCTTAATAATGATAGATGCGGTATAAAACTCATGCCTTTGCTTCGAAAAGTTTGCTTTGTATTGATAAAGACCATCTTCAGAACAACCGACTCCACCGCCTAAATGAAGGATTGTATTCCCCCGCTGCTTTGCCCATAGACTCGTTTGATAAAACTCTAGGCTTGTGGGAGAAAGTTTTAGCCCTTCAGGGGTTGTCCCTCCTAATAGTCCTTGGACAATACCCGAACATTCCGAATAGAGTCCAGCAGAAATAATTTCATCTTGGTATTCAACAATACAAACGAATAGTTTATGACCAAGATGCTTTTGGAGTAGGTAAAAGTAATCTCGATTAAATGAAAAAAAGCTGGTCTCAGCTTCAACCCGCTGCATCGTAGCTTCATAGATGTTGCAGAATTCATTGATGTATTCAGAAAATGGCTTGATCTTTGCCACTAACCCCAGTCGTTTCCCTCGGTTAATTTTGTTTCGCTGGCTTTTATGGGTATGACTCCAGAGGTCTGATTCTGAAAGCCCTAAGTTAATGGAGACCGTATGCCCCACTTTTTTGACGAGGATATTATTTATCCCTTGGGGATGAATGGTATTAAGACTAGGGTGAAGACGAAGAAACGCTGAGCAAATTCCCTGTTCTTTTCCTAAGTCAAGAAATTGCTGCCAAGCATGGAAGCCAAATGCTGAATCGTCTAGGGCTGCTGGATTGAGTAAAAATCCTGAATACCCATTGGGTGATGTGATGTCATAGATATTAGTAGGGGACGATGCTGTTGGAATGAAATTGCAAGACCGTCGTAGATAGGGAATTAGGCAGACTTTTTGCCCCTCTGTAATTAGGATTGCTTCTGGAATGCTTTGGGTTCTCAGGGCCTCACAATACAGATATTCAGGTAAGTGGTAAATGTCGTGAGACAGGTGAGTCAGCAGGTCTGACCATAAGGGATCGCGCCAATCCAATACTTTGCTTTTCATTACTGTTTAAGGTTCTGACCATAGTTTTGGAAAAACACTCGGGTCACTAAAGTCTGGATCGCCGTTGGGGAGGGTTCTACACAACTGTTCGTCAAACATATGAATGGCTTGACCTTGGTCATTCTGGTAGGGGCGATAGTGGTTGGCTGCATCTTGAAGATGTACTGCGATCGCAAGTCGGGTTCGTTGACTACGGTTTGGGTAGCTGCCATGGATGGTCCAACAGTTATGGAAGCTGACTTGGCCTTTCCGTAGGGCGAGAGGAATTTCTTTGATCGAATGGTCGATCCCCATCTGTTGGAGTTGCGCCGATAGCTGAGTTAGGTCTGTCCGATGAAATCCTCGCAAATGCTCTAAGCCTGACCATTGATGACTACCATCAATAACAACTAACGGCCCCATATCAATATCACAATCATGAAAAGGGATCCAAGCAGTCAGCAACTGATCTGAGGTGCAGTTGGCCCAGTAGGCCCGATCCGCATGCCAACCGACGCTCGTTTGGGCAGTGTGATCTTGAGGGGGCTTGTAAACCAGTTGATCATCCAGAAGTCGGATTTGTTGAGTACCTGCTAATTTTGCAGCAATTGCTCCCACCACCGGCTGGAGTGCCAGTTGTCTCAGGGCTTGACTTTGTAGAGATACAAACTCGTTATTGCGCACCAGGTCCAAACCATCCCTGGGCTGCCAATCACTGAAACCTTCGTTGACGGGAAGAACCGCATCTCGCTCCCCCTGATAGTAGCGTTCTGCTCCCGCAATAGCTTGCTCTATAATGTCATCCGAGATAACAGGTGGAGTAACAAACCAGCCATGCTGACGATAGAAAGCAATATCTTGGTCCGTGGGTAGCAGAGCTCGTTGCTGGGCACTTAAGGATTGCTCCAGAGGCTCCCATTGCATGGTGGATAGGGCTTGAGGCCTCATGGATCTAGGGTCCCCATAAACTCTTCTGAGGTCGCAAAGCCCTCTTGGTTAATGCCATCTCGCTTCAAAACTTTCCACACAGTCAGGGCCAAGATTTTACAGTCAAGCCATAGAGACCAGTGGTCGATGTACCAAACATCCATTTCAAATTTAGATTCCCAACTAATGGCGTTGCGGCCATTAATTTGGGCTAGCCCTGTAATCCCCGGTAATACTTCATGGCGGCGATTTTGTTCTGGAGTATAGCGATCAAGATACTCGACAATTAAGGGGCGAGGCCCCACAAGACTCATATGACCCAGCAGAACATTCCATAATTGAGGCAGCTCGTCCAAACTGGTTTTACGGATAAACTGGCCAAAGGGCGTCAATCGCTGTTCATCCGGCAGTAGCTGGCCATTGCCATCCAGCTGATTAGTCATGGTCCGGAATTTATAGAAGGTAAAAATTTGACCATTTTTACCAGGGCGAGGTTGGGTAAACCAGGGGGGCCAACCCATCTTGATACAGATTGCGATCGCAATCATCCCCAAGACCGGAGTAAGCAGGATTAGCGCCAACAAAGCAACGGTGCGATCAATCACCCACTTCAACACAATCTGAATTTGGCGGTGAACAGAGGAAGGAGCCATGATGATCAATCGTCAAAGTCGCCAAAAGATGAACGAATTACCTTGGTTACTGATAGACCCCTCACTCTGCGAGAGGACATTACAGCAATACGATCAACTGATTCAATTACTGCGAAAATTTTCTTTGATAGAACCTGAATAGATCTTGAGAAGAACTAATATTTTTATAGACCAAAAAATATTAATTAATTATTGAATTCACAACAATCACTAACCTTTGCATCAGTATAGTCCTTTATGAAAAAAAATTGAACAGTCAAGAGGATTCGAGGTTGATCACTATCGAGAAAGGAAAGGATATTGACGGGTTGCCAACAGTTCAGAAGTGATCATTATCAATCGAACAGATAACTGTAGAATTAAATGTTTTCCTCATACTTCAAAGTGTGCAGGGGGTAAAGGTTAACTATTTTTTAGAAATTCCATAGATGTTTTACACCCCATATCGAATTTTTTTATATGAGGCCAAGAACACATTCACATTGACCGTTAAGATCTCTTTTCTAACAGATATAGTCCCCCTTGCTCTATCAACTTGTATTCTGGGAGACAAAGGATGTAGCTTAAGCCCAAGAAGCGCTGGGAGACAAACCAACCTAGAAACCGTCGCCTATAGTGGGAGAACATCAGAGCCCTAGCGGCCTGGTAAATCCATTCCTGGACTGGGAGCCTATATGTCTCGGTTGTTTCGTTCCAACCATCCATTTCACTTACTGCTGTATTTGGAATGGATTTTGTTGGGAGTTGCTCTATTAACGTTGTTTGTACCTTTTCCTCGCCACCATTTTCTCCTGCCCCACTTTACGCCAAGGGGAGCGTTAAGGTTTCCCTTGGGCATCTTCCTGAGTATTCTGGCATTAGCGGGTTTAGGCCTTAAACTCCCCATCCATCAATCTCAAAAGGTGAAAGTGCTGTATACCTGTTTGGGCTTTCTGCTCTGTTGGGCAACAGTGTTTATGGGAGGGCGGTTTCGAGACTTCTTCACCCCGATGCTCTTAATTGTGGTGATTCGAGCCTGCTTACTGTTTCCTTGTCGGCAGCGATTGATAGCAGCCTCTGTTGCCTATGGCTCTTTTCTTGTCCGCTTAATGACGGGGGCCCAGCGGATGCGTCCATTTCCCAGGTTAGGGCCTCCACCGCCTTGGCGGAGCAGAGGACTGCCCCAAGAATTACTGGCGAGCTTGCAGATCAGAAGTGCACTTTTATTTGGGTTAGTCTTGGTCTTTGTCTTCCTGATGGTAGGGGCGCTTTTGACTGAGCGTCAGAGTCGGACAGAATTAGCAGCTGCGAACCAACGCCTGCGGCAATATGCCCTAATGATCGAAAATCAAGCCACTCTACAGGAGCGGAACCGAATTGCCCGGGAAATGCATGATTCCGTTGGCCATTCCCTCACGGCTCAAAGTATTCAGCTGGAGAATGTGGATGTATGGATGGCCTCTGATCGGGCCAAAGCCACAGATCACCTGGCGAAAGCGCGATCTTTGGGGAAAGAGGCTCTTCAAAATGTCCGCCATACCGTTGCCACCTTGCGGAATAACCCCCTACAAGGTCAATCCTTGTCCCAAGCGCTATCCCACCTAACCCAAGAGTTTGAACGAACCACATCGATTCAGGTCCAATTCTCTACCCACCTTGAGATGCCAGTCCCTCGAGAAATGGCTGCAGCCCTCTATC
The DNA here is from genome assembly GCF_000018105.1 of Acaryochloris marina MBIC11017. Lineage (GTDB taxonomy): Bacteria > Cyanobacteriota > Cyanobacteriia > Thermosynechococcales > Thermosynechococcaceae > Acaryochloris > Acaryochloris marina. Next base: position 489,650 of record NC_009925.1, on the reverse strand, counting down.
GTTTAGTGCAAGAAGCCCTCACTAATGTTTCAAAACACAGCGAAGCGACCCAAGTTACGATTGAGTTGACGGAGCAAGAAATGGAACTGTCCCTCAACATTTCTGACAATGGCAAAGGGTTTCTGCCAGAGAAAAATACAACAGGCTTTGGTCTCCAAGGGATGCAGGAACGGACAGTAGCCTTGGGCGGCCTATTCGAACTCTGGAGCCAACCTCAAACAGGCTGCCATATTCAGATCAAGATTCCTCGATTAGGAGAAGAATAATGATTCGAGTGATGTTGGTAGATGATCAAGGGATTGTGCGGGAAGGGCTCTCCAGTCTGCTCAACACCAAACCCGATTTAGAAGTCGTGGGTGAGGCAGAGAACGGTCAAGTTGCCCTTGAGAAAGCTTTGGAAATCCAGCCCGATATTATCCTGATGGATATGCGTATGCCGGTGATGGATGGAGTTGCTGCGACCCAAGCCATCCGGCAGCAGGCTCCTCAAATCAATATATTGGTCTTAACCACGTTCGATGATGAGGACTATGTCTCTCAAGCTATGCGCTTAGGGGCCAAGGGCTATCTGCTCAAGGATACCCCCTCTGATGAATTAGCAGAGGCCATTCGAGCGGTTCACAAAGGGTACACTCACTTTGGCCCTGGTTTGTTTGAGAAGATGATCACGGCAACGCCAACGGTGGAAGAACCGCCCGAATTGGCCGAACTGACGCCCCGAGAGACGGAAGTTTTGGCTTTAATCGCAGAGGGCCAGAGCAATCGAGAAATTGCTGAGGCCCTGTATATTTCTGAACGGACGGTCAAAAACCACGTCAATAGTATTTTGAAACGGTTAAATGTGCGTGATCGCACTCAAGCTGCGATCCTAGCCACCAACCTACAACAGCGCTAGCAGTATAGGTTGGGGCATATCGCACCTGAAATTAAATTCATCTATACCTATTAATTCAGGGCTTAGTATTCAGGTACAGAAGAATCGATTTCACGGCTCCAGGCCGTGATTCCGCCGGTCACATTGGTGCCTGAAATCCCTGCTTCTTGGAGGAAGCCCAGGGCCTTAGCCGAGCGTCCCCCCATCTTGCAGTGAGCAATCAGGCGGTGGCCATTCAGCAGCTCTTTGACTTTGGGAATGGCTTCGCCACTCTCAATCTCAGACAAGGGGATCAAGACTGAGCCAGGGATGCGGGCAATCTCATATTCATGGGGATTACGCACATCCAAGAGGACAAAATCATCCGCACCGCTATCGAGCAGTTGCTTGAGATCTTGAACGGTCATTTCTTCCATATTGGCTTTTTGCTCCGCTTCGGCTGCTTGGGCTTGAGGAATACCACAGAACTCTTGGTAATCCACCAGCTTTTCGATCACAGGACGCTCTGGGTTGGGTCTGAGCTTTAACTCTCGAAACTTCATGTCAAGGGAGTTAAAGAGCAGTAAACGGCCACTTAACGTTGTGCCCTGGCCCAAAATAATCTTAATCGCTTCGGTGGCTTGAATAATACCAATAATACCTGGCAATATCCCTAGAACACCCCCTTCAGCACAAGAGGGCACCAGTCCAGGAGGTGGGGGTTCTGGATACAAATCCCGATAGTTGGGACCACCCTCGTAATTAAATACAGTGGCTTGGCCTTCAAAGCGGTAGATCGACCCATACACATTGGGCTTATCTAACAAGACGCAGGCATCGTTGACCAGATACCGAGTCGGGAAATTGTCCGTACCGTCAATAACAATGTCATAAGGTTCAGCAATTTCTAGGGCGTTCTCTGAGGTGAGCCAGGTGTTATACAGGTCCACCTGACAGAGCGGGTTGATCTCATGAATTCGATTTTTAGCGGATTCGATCTTAGGCTTGCCCACCCAAGAGGTACCGTGAATCACCTGGCGTTGGAGGTTAGAGCTATCGACCACATCGGCATCGACAATGCCCAAACGGCCAACTCCAGCGGCGGCCAAATAGAGTAATAACGGTGACCCTAAGCCTCCGGTACCAACACAAAGGATGCTAGCGGCTTTTAAGCGTTTTTGTCCCTCTAGGCCCACCTCCGGCAAAATGAGGTGGCGAGAGAACCGCTCATATTCTTCTTTATTGAGCTGAATCTGGTCCAAATTCGGATTAAGCATGGCGGACATCCTTAAAGGAAAGATGTATGAGGTTTCTAAATATCTGTTTCAAGGGTTGACGGGACCACATCATCCACAACCGTTACTGGTTCTGCTCGAAATTGCTGCTGGTCATCCAATATCCAATTGCGAAAGTCGTGGGGTACACCGTTTTTGACGGCAACTATCACATAGGAATATTGGGGCCAAGCCCATTTGCGATCGCATTCAGAAGGCACGGCTTCGTGATCGGGATGTGAGTGGTAGACCCCTATAATATCCCACCCCTGTGTGCGTGCGTATTTCTGAGCGTTAAATAAATCTTGAGGGGCAATCCAATAGCGGCGGGTTGCGGTTAACGGTGTTCCTGACTCTTCTATTCGTATAGATGATTCGGCTTGCTCCCAAGCATTATCTAGAGGATAGAGTTCAAACAGTTTCTTTTCTAATTGAGCATCTGGTTCTAGGATTTTCCCAAGCATTAGCCCGCAGCACTCTTCGGGATAGCAGTCCTGGGCATGGTCATAAATCTGATCCATTTGATGGGGGTGAAGCGTTAGCACGGCAACTTAATTAAATCGATTCAACCTTACCCTGCCATGATTTTTTCCTGAGTGTTTTCAAACGACAGAAGATTTCAAGCTTTTCAACATCTCTTTGCGGGGATTGTTATGAACGTCGCTCCCCCAAGGTAGGTATCTGAACATGCTCTCTCTTTGGCTATGCCCCCCTTTGTATCTATCGGCTTGAAAAAAGGCTGGACTGCAAGCAAAACTCCAGGAGTAAGGATCCCTGAGATGATGTGCTGAAACCCCTTAAACTGCTTATTGATAACAGTTTGCAATTGGTGACTAGATATGACAGCATAAGGTCTATGGTGATGGCTTAGCCAGCAAAATACTCAGTAGCTAATGGTTTGAATCGGTGAGTCGTGCTGATAAGTCTTTACCGATATCGTTTGTGAATCAAGGCAGAAAAAGGTGTTTAGCAGTTTCTACCCTCAGGGAGGCAGCCCAACTCTATCTTCAGTTCAAGGCTGAAAAAAAGATATTTAATTCATACCCTGACGGTAGAAATAGTTGATCGACGGGTAATCCTGGTCTACTTCACTCAAAAGAATCGCTCGATATGGCTTACGATCCTCAGATTTACTCTTCCTACGAATTGAACTGGCAGTTGCACACTCAAGCAGGCAATCAGTGCCTGCTTGCAGGTTCATATCTGGAAGCGCTTCATGCCTATCGCAAAGCCATTGCCTTAGCTGAGTTAATGTTGATGACTGCCAAAAAAGAGCGTCGTCACCCGGAAGCTATCCATGCTTATGTGATGGCTTGCCACAATTTGGCCGATAATTTAGTAAAACTTGAGGATTTCCAGGTTGCAGAAACCACGATGCAACAAGCGTTGGATCGAGTGGTTGATTTGATGCATGCCACCCACTATTTTCAATGCCTCCGCATCGAAGCTGCAAAAGCATTGAAAATGGTTAGCCTCAAGGTCTATGAGTTTTATCTGCGTCTAGGACAGCAGGATAAAGCTCGCAGGGTGTTCGAACATAACACTGAGCTTGCTCAGATGTTTTTTAGTCAGATACAACCCCGGTTGTTGAGTGTATAGTAATCATGGATTTGACTGACACCTTGGCGAAGATTGTTTCGATTCAGATTAAGGATTAGTTATGGTTCTGCGACAAATTAAGACTCTAATTAAGCGTTGGTTCCCGACTCCTGTTGCTCACGCTCACTGTGATGGTCCCTGTGGGGTATATGATCCAGCGACAGCCAGAATTTATACCGAAGCGGTAGTGTCGATGACACGTAAGATTTTGGATCTGCAACCACCAGCCGATCAAAACCCGCAGGCTATGGCGACTTATCTGAATACGATGTCGCGATATATCCAAATTAAAGAAGAGCAGGCTCAAAAGGCTAAAGAAGAAATTTTAATCCTGTGGACGGACTATTTTAAGCCTCAGCACCTAGAGCAGTATCCCAATCTGCACGATATGTTTTGGAAAGCAGCTAAGCTTTGTTCTTCTTGCAAGGTGGAGGTCAATCTCCAGCATGCAGAGGAGTTGCTAGCAGCAGTTGAAGAAGTTCATAAAGTCTTTTGGGCAACTAAAAACCGAACGGATGTGTCTTGGTACAAAGCTAGTTAAACCAGATTTCCCCGTAAGTTCACCACTCCCAGACTGCTCAGTTTGGGAGTTCTTGCTATGGTGCTGTCGACGACGACGGCGTTGGGAGGTGCAGGGGCGATCAATGATGCCAACCCTAAGCCCTGGCGACCAAGTTTTAATTGATCCGCGAGCCTATCGACTAACAACTCCTCAAGTTGGTGATATCGTGTTGGCTCGGCACCCTTTTCAAAGTCAGCTTTATTTAATCAAGCGTATTCAGTCAGTGGACGACAATTCCTATTTTCTAATAGGAGATAATGCGCCTGAAAGTACTGATAGTCGGGTATTTCATGCTGTTCCTTTAGATTGTATTGTCGGTAAAGTAACCAGCTTTTTTTAGGATTCAAGCAAGGATATTCCAACAGATGCAACGGGAGAAGTGCTTCAATCTCCCAATCTCTACGATAGCCAAATTTCCATCGACATTGGCCAGTTACTTGAGTTTGGACTAAGTTTAAATCTCCAGACAGAGTAAAATATCCCATGGCCCTTGAAAGCCTGAGCATAAGTTTTTCTGGTATTAACTCAGCAGTTAAGCAGCGGTTTTTGAGACAATCTTTGCTTTCCTGCGTTTGGAGACTCGTTTTTTGACCGTTGGATATCGAGTTCTTGGTGGTTGAGATTGGCCTTGCTTGCGTCCGGGTGATTTACCGCGAGTTTTTGGTGCTTGAGCAGGTGTTCCAATCGCCGCAATAATACTTGGGAATGCTTGAGCGACGCGTCCTGGTGATAGAACTTGTTGAGGAGACTGCCAGGGTAAAGGCGTATCCATACAGTCTGACCGAGCAAACCACAATTGCCAAGATATCATCCCAATCAAAGTACTCCATCGCTCTGTCGCTTCATTGGACGTGAGTTGAGGGGTCGTCCAATAGAGCCGTTGTTTGGCAAATCGATACCAATGCTCAATGCTAAAGCGCTGCAGATATCTTCGCCATAATCGCTCCAGACTTGGCATGCATTCTCCAGTCCAGGCCAGCCAAAGCGGCTTAAACTTTCGTCGTTTACCTTTCGGTTGGATGATCTCAACGCGCAAAATTTCCATTTCTCGTTTGGCCGAATTACGGAAATGGAATTGGCTCCAGCGAGTTACTCTGACCTGTCCAAGTTGGGTGTCTTCTATCTCCAATATTTCGCTGGCTTCTGGATATGTATTAGGGGCATTCAATTTGAACTTATGTCCATGCTTACGAGGAGCCCCTCGTCCTGAATAGGCGAGGGGAATACCATAGACACAGCGATTGGATGCTAAGCGCAATAACAGGTCGACTTCAATCCCTGCAGTGTGATTGAGAAAGATGCCATTACCGTAGTGACGGTCAAACGCGGCTAGAGGACGCACCGGCAAATGACGACAGACTTGCTTTAATTGAAACGTGGCTTTGGTCAAAGCGGTCTCAAAGCTCGTGATTCGTTCATGGCGTAGGGGCAGTGCCCAATGCTGACTTTCGTCTGGGACCCAAGAAAGGGTGCTATAACTTTGGCCTACCCCGACAGTATGTCCCCCTTGATGATGAAAACCTCTGTCTTTGAGGGTCTTGGCCTCGGGACGCAGCCAAGGACTACTATCTCCCACGAAGAGCGGCTGGTCTTGAGTGGAAACTTGTCGAACTAAATAGGGCTTGCTTCGGAAGTCTAAGTTCCAATATTTGCAGTGTATCCAAGTGTTGAGGGCCCTTGAGAAGTGCAAGGAAAATCATTCAAAATATTTAAAACCCTTGCACCTGCAACCCGATGTATCGCCGTCCATCCCCCGGTCAACTGTCCTTTGAGAACTTCTACTTGCCCTTTGGAGGGAAACTTTCAGGAGAGAATCGCTGGGTCAAACTAGCCGAGTTGATTCCTTGGGAGAGCTTTGAGTCAGAATATGCAGACCAATTCAGTCAGACCATGGGGGCACCTGCCAAACCCTTTCGTGTGGCCTTAGGGACCTTAATCATCAAAGAGAAACTGGGTATATCCGACGCAGAGACCGTAGAACAGATTCGAGAGAACCCCTACTTGCAGTACTTTCTGGGGTTTAGTGAATATCGAGAGAGTGCTCCGTTTGATGCCTCCATGCTGGTTCACTTTCGCCAACGGTTGAATCTAGAGCTGCTAGCTCAAGTCAATGACGCAGTCGTGGACTCTGTGCTGGCATCCGAGGGGTCTCCTGTGGCGATGTCCCCTGAGTCATCTCCTCCCTCTGACGATGATGAAGATGAGCCTCCTGCCCCTCCCAACCAGGGCCAATTGTTGATAGATGCGACCTGTGCACCAGCCGATATTCGCTATCCGACAGACTTGGATTTGCTCAATGATGCCCGCAAAGCAAGCGAAGCCATCCTCGATGCTTTATATGCTCAAGTCATGCTGTCCCTCAAGTGCAAACCTCGCACCTACCGCCAGAAGGCCCGCAAAGCCTATCTGGCCATTGCCAAAAAACGTCAACCGAGCCGCAAGCTGATTCGTAAAGGGATTCGTCAGCAGTTGGGCTATGTGCGTCGCAATCTAGCCCATATTGATGGGTTGATAACATTGGGGGCTTCCCTATCCCAATTGTCCCGGCGGCAGTACCGTCTGTTGCTGGTGATTCATGAAGTCTTTCGACAGCAAGAATGGATGTATCAACAGTCAGTACGTCGAGTGGACGACCGGATTGTCAGTATGAGTCAGCCTCATGTCCGACCGATGGTCCGAGGCAAAGCTGGAACACCCGTTGAGTTTGGAGCCAAGCTATCCCTCAGTTGTGTGCGTGGATGTGTGTTTCTGGAGCGCTTGAGTTGGGATGCGTTCAATGAATCCCAGCATCTTCAACATCAAGTGGAAGCCTTTCGTCGTCGCTTTGGCCATTATCCTTTCTCAGTCCATGCTGACCAAATCTATCGGACTCGGGCTAATCGACGATGGTGTAAAGCTCGGGGGATTCGCTTGAGTGGACCGCCGTTAGGAAGACCTCAACAAGACCCACAAGTACAGACCCAACTCAAGCAACAAGCGTGTGAGGATGAAAAGGTGAGGGTCCAGATTGAGGGTAAGTTTGGGCAGGCCAAGCGACGGTTTGGCTTGAATCGAGTGATGGCGAAGTTAGCGGATACGGCTGCCAGTGCGATTGCTATCACGTTCTTGGTCATGAATCTGGAGCGGTGGCTCAGCCACTTTTTATCGTTCATTTTTGGGGTGGGATTGCTGGTTTTGGAAAGCGTTATGGAGCTGTCAGGACTTCCTTGGGGCTTTGCTAGGGCCAGTCAAAGGATATGGCTCTGGCCGTCACAAATGGGTTGCTTGTACGATTTGATGCATGGAATTTGCTCAATTTACTTTCTCAGCAAACCCTAAATATCGGTGAAGTTTGGCACGATGGATACGACCATCATGCAGGGCTGAATAGGTACTCGACCATTGACGACGGAAGATAGGATGTTGAGACAAACACACAAATGAACGCAGGCTCGGACTCATCAATACCGCATCCATTAGCTCAAATAACGCGTCTTTACTGGCGCCAAAGCAGCTATACAGAGTTTGGCGGAATTGACGCAGATGGTCGAAAATCATAAGGGCAATGAGTGTGATGATTCATTGACCTTAAAGCAGTCGGTGTACTTCATTGACTGCTTTTCTCGTTTGCTTTAGTCCAAACTCAAGCAGTTAAAGACCAGCGCCTAACCCATGCTGTAACCCAAAAGCAACTCTCACATTCAATAAATTGAATGGTCCAGCCTTAAGCCTGGATGGGGAAAGTTTCTCGTTCGCACAGGTAACCTCATACCTTTCAACCGTCAGCTAGTGCTAGGGGTGGCCAGTTTCATGCTTGGTCTGCCAAGGGAGTTTGCCAACCCATGATGAGGTTATTGGATGGACCAATGGTGCGACCTACAGTTCATCGCCCTTATATCTTTCGCGCGAGCCTTGATGGCATAGCCCACTGAACTAGTGGGGGACCGGTGCCTTTATTGAAACACCACCTTTTGTAGAAATCAAAGCCCTACGGATTGACCTCCCAGCTCCGTCAGATCGAGTATTCCACAGTATCTACTCGTTTTACGTCGGAAGCATGATTTATAGAGCCCATTAGCAAACTAGTGCCCAGCTCAACCTCAGAAAACCAGAAAAACCTTCTAATTTCTTAATAGACCTCTTGCATAATTGAATGTGCGATATGGTATTGAGCCTGATGTTCTTTCTATTCAGTGCCATATCCAATGAATTACGAAACAGCCCAACAGCTGAGTGCGAAGGACTTTAAGCGACGAACTGGAGTCTACAAGCGAACCTTTAAACCCATGCTCCATGCATGGCATACCTATCACCTGAGTCGCTCTAATGCAGGGCGTCCTCCAAAGTTGTGTCGATGTGATCAACTGTTGGTAGCCCTTCAATATTGGCGAGAATATCGGACCTATTTCCACATTGCTGGAGATTGGGAAGTCTCTGAATCAACCGTCTGCCGTATTGTCCACCAGGTCGAGACCGCTCTGATGAACTCAGGACTCTTTCGCTTACCCGGTCAGAAATCTCTGCTACAAGGGTTCGAGCGACCGGATGTCGTTGTGATGGATGTGACTGAAACGCCCATTGAACGTCCCCAGACAAGACAAAAAGCGTATTATTCAGGAAAAAAAAGAGACATACCTTCAAATACCAGATTATCGCTAACCGCAACACTTTAGAGATTATCTGCCTTAACGTTGGTCCAGGTCGTCGGCATGATTTTCAGATCTTCAAGGTTTCAGGTATCCATATCCATCCAGATACCGAGAGTCTGCAAGATAGCGGATATCAAGGGATTGCAGCCTATCATACCAACAGCTATGTTCCTCTCAAGAAGCCACAACACGGTGAACTGACTTCCCTGCAGCGAGAGTATAACCGTGCTCTGAGTCAGGAACGAATGGGCATTGAACACATTAATCGCAGCCTGAAGATTTTCAGAATTCTGTCGGAGCGCTATCGCAATCGTCGTCGTCGCTACGCGCTGCGGTGTAACTTGATTGCAGCTATCTATAACTACGAGCTATCTTTGACAACTTGAGGGATGGCAAACAGCAATACCACATCGTCAAATGAATATTGCAAGAGGTCTAATGAATAAATAGTATCAATCAATCCAAAGCTGCGCAAATCCATATATTCCAAATGATCAGTGGGAACATTCATAATAGTTTATTGTTCTATGAGATAGTAAAAAATTAGCATTCTTTAAATCCCCATATATAAGCCCATGATAAGAACTACGAGAAAGCTAGATGATTTATCCACTCAATTAACCATACCAAGTCTCGTATATCAGGGGGTGAGTAGAACATTTCTGAAGGCATTTCCTGCAGTACCATCTAAGTATCGCTACAATATAACGATATGCAACGAAAAAAGGTTTCTTTGGTTTCGTGTTGCCAAGGTAGGAACGAGAAGTATCTTTAATTTATTTGAGAAGTCCGACTTAGTTCTAGATGCAGAATATCCATATTGGTGTCATTACCCATTAGGTGTTTATCAAAACTACTTTAAATTTGCTTTTGTTAGAAATCCCTGGGATAGGCTGGTTTCTTGCTGGTTAAATAAAGTCGTTAATAGCAATCATTTTGGTTTTAGTGAGAGTACTCTCTCAAAAATGCAAAATTTTGATTACTTTATTCAGTATCTCGATGATTTAGACTTAGATAACTGTGACAATCATATTCGTCGACAATCAAAATTAATTGACTTAAACAATCTTAATTTTATTGGAAGATTTGAGAGCTTCGAGGAAGATCTTTTGAAGGTAGCCGACATTCTTAAAATTGACCAGGTAGAAATACAAAAGAAGAATTCATCTAAAGACAGAAACAACTACAAAAACTACTACACCCCAGAACTTGCTGATAAAGTTGCGGATCTTTATAAAATTGACATCAATCTTTTTTCTTACCAGTACTAAATCCAGCTTGGCTAAAAAGCAAAGTTGCCTTTATGACTTACCTATTAAGTTCATGCGAGCCCGACAGGAAATCAGGTAGTCCTACCCTTAATGAGTAGACTTCTATCAAATCATTTAAAATCTATATTTGCGTTAAGCATTAATCTGTGAAGTTTTAGGACTCTCAAGCTATCTGCAACCACCATGATGTATGCCTTTTGCTGGAAGGTACTTTACGATGCCTTAGCTTACGCTGAGATATGGGCACCCTAAGTCTATTGATGTTCACTGCTCCTAACCTTCAGTGAGTAGAATTTAGCAACACTTGCCAGTTATGCTCTACTCAGTCTGTGAACCATCAATTTAAATTAATACTGGTTTGTTTATTCCATGACTTCAAGTTTGGCTTCTCAGCCCTTAGGCAGCTTGCTCGGTAGATTCTATCGGTTTTTACGGCGTCCATTTTATACCGTCAATGTTCCATCTCAAACTCAACCTCTTAGAGATATTCTTAGGCTATATGCATTAGCGTTAGTGCTCGTGTTGCCTCTCGCAATTATGGTGGGTCTCCTAGCGGAGAAGCTGTCCAGTAGCCATGCCATCACTGAGATGGCTGATCAACCATTATTGATCTTTACCATGGCAGTGATTATTGCTCCGCCATTGGAAGAAGTTCTGTTTCGGCTGCCTCTGCGTTACACACCGATAAATTTGACATTACCCCTATTTCTATGGGTACTTATCATTCTGGGCACATTAGCTAGTGCAAAGATTGTATCCGCTGTATCGATGTTGCCTTTGTTATGCCTGGCTTTTCTAGGATGTGTGTTTTTGCGAGTTTGGCTTAAAGAAAAGATGTCTGCCCAACCCATTCATAAACATTATGAAAAATGGATTGGATGGTTCTTTTATGGTTCCACCATCATTTTTGGGTTGATTCATATACCCAACTATCAGCTCATTAATGATTCGGCTCTACTATTGGCACCACTTCTCGTCACTCCTCAGGTATTACTCGGTGTTTTCTTTGCCTTTGTCCGACTGAGATATGGGTTTTGGTGGGGCGTGTTTACCCATGCTTTCCATAATGGTTTATTGGTCGGACAGATGCTGTTGTATCGGATGTTCTCGTCCACATCGACGTCCACAGAAGTGGACAAAATTACCATCAATCAAAAACTGATTACAGTGATTTTTAGTCTTAGCCAGATCGCGTTTCTTCTATTGTGTCTTTTTATTGTGGTGAGAATGGTGCATGAGTGGCGAGCGGAAGGGCAAGTTTCCCAAGCAAGTAGCTAGGGCCACTCTCGTAGTAAAGACAAGGCTTTGAGCCAATAGCGTACCGGCATTCAGCGCCCAAGTCATCAGGGGAAATATCATTTGTTGGGATAAATCCTGTTGTCCTCAGCTTTAGCTGAGGACAATGCTTGATGAAGTTTGGCTTTACAGTGAAGATATAGCCCTACGAAACTATGTTAGTACTATTGATATAGAAGATATCCCTACATTAGTATGCCAGCACCCTATAGTTATGACCTTCGTCGTAAAGCCGTTGATGCCTTCAAGAATGGTGAACGGAAAGTCGATATCTGTCGAATGTTGAACATCAGCCGTAATACCTTGCATCTATGGATAGTCCGCGAAGAAGCTACAGGTGACTGTCAGGCGATTACCAACTACCAACAAGGGGCTCGCCACAAGATCACAGATTGGGAGCGCTTTCGTGAATTTGCTCAAGAGCATGGGGGTAAAACCCAGGCCCAAATGGCTAAGCTATGGGGGGATAATGTCACCCAGCAAAATATCAGTGATGCCTTGAGAAAACTGGGATTGAGTCGAAAAAAAAGACCTATGGCTATCGAGAACGAGATGAAACACAACGTCAAGCATTTATAGAACGATTACAGACCAAACACCCTCATCAGATCGTCTATGTAGACGAAGCGGGTATCGATAATCGAGCGGACTATCCTTATGGATACTGCCCTGTGGGTCAACGATTTTATGACCTCAAATCAGGCAAGCGGACAGAGCGAGTCAGTTTTATTGCTGCGCTCAAAGAAGGCCAGTTATTTTCTCCCATGACCTTTGAAGGGTCTTGCAATCGGTTGTTATTCGAAGCGTGGTTACAGCAGAGTCTTATATCCCAGTTACAACTTGGCGATGTGATTGTGATTGATAATGCCAGTTTTCATCATGGCCAGAGGATCGAAGAAATCGTAGCTGAAGCAGGCTGTGAGATTTGGTATCTACCGAGCTATTCTCCAGATCTCAATAAAATCGAGCGATGGTGGTTTGTGCTCAAAAACTGGATGAAGCAGCGGTGGGATGAATTTGATACCTTTCGTGATTGTGTGGATGCTGCTTTCAAAGAGCGTACTAACATATATCCGTAGTGCTATACGTCTTCATTACGGCTGTTGCCATTGGCCAAATCTCCAAGGCAGTGGTTTAGAACATTTTCCTATGAGTGCTGGGTAGTGTCTTGCCTGGCGATTAATGCGGATTAAAATTGAAGTGACCCCCAAGATTCGGACAAGTCCTTAAGCATCGTAATCTTGTACCGAATGAGGGAAATTAATGTCATCAAAACGTCGTCAATATAGTGCTGAGTTCAAAGCTTATTAGACGACAATCGAGCTGACGGATCAATGACGATGTCACGTCGGCTATAGCTATGAAGAAACCAGGCATCCCCTGAGAAGGATAAAACTAGATCTCAATTCCCTAGAAATGATGTGTGAGATCGCGTTTCTAGAATTCAATCTCAAGAAAAAAGACACTTTTTACATCCCTAATCAATAGAGGGCTGTACAAGTGCCTAACAAAAGAATTGATTCCTATCATACTCGTGTTTATATGAACGGAAGAGACCTCGGCTTGAAACAAGCTGAAGCAGCTTACATTGCCGAAATATCTACAAGAACCGGACAACGAATTGAGGCCGGCACCCATCAACCTAATCGCGGCCGCCTTCAGGACCAACGCACCGTTCCCGACCCCTTAGCTGATGTGTGGGAAGACGAGCTAGAACCAATGCTGCGTCGAGACCCGCGTCTCAAACCCATGACTCTGTATGAGTATCTGCAGGATAAGTATCCAGGCCAGTATCCCCAAGTCCTGCGGACCTTGCAACGTCGGGTGAGAACGTGGAAAGCCTTGCATGGCCCGAGCCCCGAAGTGATGTTTGAATTGCGTCATGAACCCGGGGTACAAGGGTTCTCCGGTTTTACAGAACTCAAAGGCATCACGATTACCATTGCCGGTCAACCCTTTGAGCACCTGATATACCATTACCGTCTGGGATACAGCGGCTGGCGATATGCCCAGATCATCCAAGGAGGCGAAAGCTTTGTTGCCCTCTCAGAAGGATTGCAAAATGCCTTTGCAGCCTGTGGAGGTGTCCCCCAACAGCATCGTACTGATAGTTTGAGTGCAGCCTATCGCAACATGGGCGGCCGCCGGTCCAAAAACCTCACGCGTTTGTACGACGAACTGTGTGACCACTATCGGCTAGAACCCACTCGTAACAACAAAGGTATTGCCCATGAGAACGGCTCCATCGAGTCTCCCCATGGCCATCTCAAAAACCGAATTAAGCAGGCGATCTATCTGCGCGGCAGTGCAGATTTTACGAGCGTTGCTGAGTATCAAGCCTTAATTGATGCACAGGTCGCCAAGTTGAATCAGCAGTGCCAAACCAAGTATGAGCAAGAGAAAGACCATCTACAACCCTTGCCCAAATATCGAACCCCTGACTATGAAGTGCTCACCGCTAAAGTCAGCAAACGCAGCACCATCGATGTTCGCTGCATTCTATACACCGTCCCTTCTCGACTGATTGGTCGTCAATTGGAACTGCATCTCTACCACGACCGGATTGTCGGCTATCTGGAGCGACATCCAGTCGTGGAATTGCCGAGGAAGCGTGTCAGTGGCAAAGGCAAACGTCGCGACCGTTGCATCAACTATCGCCATGTCATTGGTTCAATGCGATTGAAGCCTCGTGCTTTTATCTATTGCACCTGGCAATCAGACCTACTTCCCAATCCTGAATACCGCCAAATCTGGGAACAGCTCAAAGCCCAATTTGACCTGGAGCAGGCTGCCAAGATCATCGTGGAAGCCCTGTATATTGCTGCGGTTCAAGATAAAGAACAGGCCGTAGCAGTGTACTTACAGCAGCAACTCCAGGCATCCAGTCTCACCCTCAATCGCCTGAAAAAACAGTTTGAGCCGCCTCAGATGAAGCAGGTTCCTGACCTCAGCATTGAACAACATTCACTTGAACTTTATGACAAACTCCTCCCCTCCTGCTCAGTCCCCGCTGAGCCCCTACCAGCACCTGAGCCTCTATCTAAAAAAGCTCAGGCTCTCCCACATGTTGACCCATTGGGAATCTATCGAATCCCAAGCTATGCAGGAAAACTGGTCTTATGCGGAATTCTTACTAGCCTTGTGCGAAACGAAGGCCCAAAGAAGAGAACAAGCTCGGCTAAAACGTGCTCTCACCGAAGCCAGGCTCCCAAACGCAAAAAGTTTTACCAACTTTGACTTTAGCCATTGTCCCCAGCTCAATCCTGCTCCCTTGATGCAATTAGCCGCAGATCCGGGTTGGTTGGAGCGCGCCGAGAACTGCCTTATTTTGGGACCCTCGGGCGTTGGAAAAACACATCTGGCCACTGGAGTGTCCAAAAAGATGCTGGAATTCGGTAAGCGGGTGAAGTTCTTTGCAGCCAACGCATTGGTTCAACACTTGCAACAGGCGAAGCTCCAACTGCAGCTGCATCCAATGCTCAAAAAACTGGACCGCTATGATCTGTTGGTCTTGGATGACTTGGGCTATTGCAAAAAGTCGGAAGCGGAAACGTCCGTTCTGTTTGAATTAATTGCGCATCGCTATGAACGAAAAAGTTTGTTGATTACAGCGAATCAACCCTTCAGCCAATGGGATGACATTTTCACTGATTCGATGATGGCGGTGGCTGCCATTGATCGCTTAATTCATCATGGCTTGATTATCAAAATTCAAGCCGATAGTTATCGGCGCAAATCAGCGACTCAGAGAACGGCTCAAACTCAGTCTCCACCTCAAAAATCCCAGTCCAAATAATCGAGCGATCACTGGTTGTCATTTCGATCACGGGTTGTCGTTTTGTTCTGAAGGTATCGTATGAGGTCTGAAAAAGAGCTAACGCAAAGGGAGTGTACGCCAAATAATACGGTCCAAATTTGGGGGTTGATCCGCCTTGTGGTTGTCGCGACATCGCCTATGGGGTTGACATCCAATAGCCCAAATTTGTCAGGTACTCAATTACCCACGCTCTCAAGTGTATTACCATGCCAGAGGCCAACCGGATGAGAGCGAACTAAAAGCGGCCATTGCTGGAGTTGCTGGAGCCTATCCGACTTATGGCTATCGTCGAATCACCGCCCAACTGCAGCGTCAGGGGTATCTTGAGTTTGGACTAAGTTTAAATCTCCAGACAGAGTAAAATATCCCATGGCCCTTGAAAGCCTGAGCATAAGTTTTTCTGGTATTAACTCAGCAGTTAAGCAGCGGTTTTTGAGACAATCTTTGCTTTCCTGCGTTTGGAGACTCGTTTTTTGACCGTTGGATATCGAGTTCTTGGTGGTTGAGATTGGCCTTGCTTGCGTCCGGGTGATTTACCGCGAGTTTTTGGTGCTTGAGTAGGTGTTCCAATCGCCGCAATAATACTTGGGAATGCTTGAGCGACGCGTCCTGGTGATAGAACTTGTTGAGGAGACTGCCAGGGTAAAGGCGTATCCATACAGTCTGACCGAGCAAACCACAATTGCCAAGATATCATCCCAATCAAAGTACTCCATCGCTCTGTCGCTTCATTGGACGTGAGTTGAGGGGTCGTCCAATAGAGCCGTTGTTTGGCAAATCGATACCAATGCTCAATGCTAAAGCGCTGCAGATATCTTCGCCATAATCGCTCCAGACTTGGCATGCATTCTCCAGTCCAGGCCAGCCAAAGCGGCTTAAACTTTCGTCGTTTACCTTTCGGTTGGATGATCTCAACGCGCAAAATTTCCATTTCTCGTTTGGCCGAATTACGGAAATGGAATTGGCTCCAGCGAGTTACTCTGACCTGTCCAAGTTGGGTGTCTTCTATCTCCAATATTTCGCTGGCTTCTGGATATGTATTAGGGGCATTCAATTTGAACTTATGTCCATGCTTACGAGGAGCCCCTCGTCCTGAATAGGCGAGGGGAATACCATAGACACAGCGATTGGATGCTAAGCGCAATAACAGGTCGACTTCAATCCCTGCAGTGTGATTGAGAAAGATGCCATTACCGTAGTGACGGTCAAACGCGGCTAGAGGACGCACCGGCAAATGACGACAGACTTGCTTTAATTGAAACGTGGCTTTGGTCAAAGCGGTCTCAAAGCTCGTGATTCGTTCATGGCGTAGGGGCAGTGCCCAATGCTGACTTTCGTCTGGGACCCAAGAAAGGGTGCTATAACTTTGGCCTACCCCGACAGTATGTCCCCCTTGATGATGAAAACCTCTGTCTTTGAGGGTCTTGGCCTCGGGACGCAGCCAAGGACTACTATCTCCCACGAAGAGCGGCTGGTCTTGAGTGGAAACTTGTCGAACTAAATATCGGTGAAGTTTGGCACGATGGATACGACCATCATGCAGGGCTGAATAGGTACTCGACCATTGACGACGGAAGATAGGATGTTGAGACAAACACACAAATGAACGCAGGCTCGGACTCATCAATACCGCATCCATTAGCTCAAATAACGCGTCTTTACTGGCGCCAAAGCAGCTATACAGAGTTTGGCGGAATTGACGCAGATGGTCGAAAATCATAAGGGCAATGAGTGTGATGATTCATTGACCTTAAAGCAGTCGGTGTACTTCATTGACTGCTTTTCTCGTTTGCTTTAGTCCAAACTCAAGGGGTATTGCGTTAACCATAAACGCGTGGCTCGACTAATGCGACAGATAGGGATTATGGCCAAGACCAAAGTCAAACGCAAACGCACCACCAATAGCGAACATTCGTTCCCTCGCTATGGCAATCGAGTGTTGAATCTCTCCATCGACCATCCTGAGCAGGTGTGGGTGGCGGACATCACGTACATTCGCTTACAGCAGGAGTTTGTCTATTTGGCCGTCGTGATGGATGTCTTTACTCGCGCCATTCGTGGCTGGCATCTGTCCCGCCATATCGACCAGCAACTAACGTTGAGGGCGTTGAACAAGGCGTTGGAGCGGGCAACGCCTGAGATTCACCATTCTGACCAAGGGGTTCAGTATGCCGCTGCAGCCTATATGCAATTGCTCCAACAACACCAAGTGCAAATCAGTATGGCCGAGGTGGGACAGGCTTGGCAAAATGGCTATGCTGAGCGATTGATGAGAACGATAAAAGAAGAAGAGGTCGATTTATCAGACTATCGAAATTTTACTGAAGCGTATGAGCACATTGAGCAGTTTCTAGAAGATGTGTATATGCATAAGCGGATTCATTCATCACTGGGGTATTTGACACCCTGTGAATATGAGCAGCAGTGGAGACAACAGAACAATCACTATTGTATGAATAAGGAGGATAGCGCTTAATTCATCTATTGCCCTGTCCGAATATAGGGGTTCACTTCAAATTATGATTTATCACACATCGTCCTCTCAGCCGTCAAATGTATCTCAAAGCCTGTTGGGTCGTTTTCTCAAGTTTTTAAGACATCCTCGCTATACGGTGAATGTGGCCACGGAGCATCACGGCATAGTTGATGTTCTCAGGCTCTACGCATTGGCTTTGGTAATGGTTTTACCCCTCGGTGTGTTGAGTTCCAGATTGGCAGAGAATCTTGAATCGAGTAACAAAGTCTTAGAGTTCGCTCAAACCGTATCTTTCTGGCAAATTATTTTGTTTGCGGTGATACTTGCTCCGCTTTGGGAAGAAACGGTCTTCCGATTGCCTTTGCGCTATACCCCAATTAATCGATTGTGCGTCAATAAAGTGTGGGATAGTTGACTAAGTCTTGCCATTGCCAGGGATGCTCCGCTAGTCCAGCACGTTGGGCAGCCGTATTTTTGAATCGAGAGTGGCACCAGATCCAGTTGAAATAGGTCAGCACCAGTCTTAACGTCACTGCCCTCTGTTGCCAGACTTTGCCAAATTTGTTCTGCCGTCGATGCCAGCGCCCGGCCTGTTGACGTAATATGCCATTGGTCCGCTCTAAGCGCTGCGTCAGGGCTTTACTCACGTGATGGATCGTCTCATTGGGTAATTGTCGTGAATACCCTTCCCAGCCATCAGTTTGCCAATGGTGACAGGCGGTTTTGCCTTCAGTATTCTCCATCAATTCTTGAGCGAGCTCGTCGGTATGTTTACCAATCCGTCCACCGAGCACCAAGCCACTGTCTTTGGCGAGACTCAACGCTATCCAGCAATCGCCGACGCTCAACTCTTCCGGTTCACAGTGCTTTTGCTTTTTTTAACAAAAGACCATAACTCATCCGCATTGATGACGTCAGTCGAAACGGCCTGAACGTCTTGGTTGTGAATCATTTGGGCTTTATGGCTCGCTGAACGAATCACACTCACACAGGTGTTAAAGGCCACACCCGTGATGCGAGATAGGCCCCTCAGACTACTGCCTTCAGCATGAGATTGAAGGATGGTCTGAATCGTTTCAGAAGAAATCTGACGGCGATAATAGAGGGTATCAAGGGTTGCACTGAAGGTTTGCTGGCAGTGGGGGCAACGGTAACGTTGGCTGCCTTTACTGGTTTTACCGTGCTTGTGGGTCTTTGGATGACCACATAGAGGGCATTGAATCAGAAGATAGGAAAACTCAACTCCCTATAGGTTTAACAAACCCACACTTTTTTGATGCACGACCTTTTACATCCATTGATTTGATGTCATTAGTCCGTCCTATCTCCACCGAAAGCTTACGCTTATTGCATCGGATTTATCACAGTAGTCGCCATCATCAGGTCAGACAACGCGCCCATTGCCTCATTTTGTTCGCCCAGGGTTGGCCCCCCTACACCTTAGCCTCCCTTTTTAGTGTGAGTCCTAAAACGGTTTACAACTGGCTTAAGGCTTGGAACAACCGAGGATTTGCAGGACTCTATAATCACCCAGGTCGAGGTCGAAAACCGATGTTTAATCCCGACCAACAACAGCAGATTTATGAGTGGACTCAGGCATCTCCCATCCAACTCAATCAGGTGTTAGCTCAGATTGAACAACAGTGGTCAGTACGCGTGTCAAAGGCCACAGTTAAACGCGTCTTGAAGCAGATGGACATGAGCTGGCATCGCTTTCGCCAAGGGACATCAGGCCAGCCTTTATATGCCCACTACCTCGAAAAAAACAGCAGTTAGAACATCTCAAGGAACAGGAAGAGAAGGGAGACATCCATCTATTCTTTATGGATGAGAGTGGTTTTTCGTTAGTCCCCTGTATTCCCTATGGATGGCAACCCATAGGGACGTATCTGGAAATACCGACTCGTTCAAGTAAACGCTTGAATGTTCTGGGGTTTTTGAGTCGACGACAAGGGCTACATGCTTATATAGCACTACGGATATATGTTAGTACGCTCTTTGAAAGCAGCATCCACACAATCACGAAAGGTATCAAATTCATCCCACCGCTGCTTCATCCAGTTTTTGAGCACAAACCACCATCGCTCGATTTTATTGAGATCTGGAGAATAGCTCGGTAGATACCAAATCTCACAGCCTGCTTCAGCTACGATTTCTTCGATCCTCTGGCCATGATGAAAACTGGCATTATCAATCACAATCACATCGCCAAGTTGTAACTGGGATATAAGACTCTGCTGTAACCACGCTTCGAATAACAACCGATTGCAAGACCCTTCAAAGGTCATGGGAGAAAATAACTGGCCTTCTTTGAGCGCAGCAATAAAACTGACTCGCTCTGTCCGCTTGCCTGATTTGAGGTCATAAAATCGTTGACCCACAGGGCAGTATCCATAAGGATAGTCCGCTCGATTATCGATACCCGCTTCGTCTACATAGACGATCTGATGAGGGTGTTTGGTCTGTAATCGTTCTATAAATGCTTGACGTTGTGTTTCATCTCGTTCTCGATAGCCATAGGTCTTTTTTTTCGACTCAATCCCAGTTTTCTCAAGGCATCACTGATATTTTGCTGGGTGACATTATCCCCCCATAGCTTAGCCATTTGGGCCTGGGTTTTACCCCCATGCTCTTGAGCAAATTCACGAAAGCGCTCCCAATCTGTGATCTTGTGGCGAGCCCCTTGTTGGTAGTTGGTAATCGCCTGACAGTCACCTGTAGCTTCTTCGCGGACTATCCATAGATGCAAGGTATTACGGCTGATGTTCAACATTCGACAGATATCGACTTTCCGTTCACCATTCTTGAAGGCATCAACGGCTTTACGACGAAGGTCATAACTATAGGGTGCTGGCATACTAATGTAGGGATATCTTCTATATCAATAGTACTAACATAGTTTCGTAGGGCTATACATCAGAACAGACCCAGGACAAACGCATTGACAGAAATTACACCCAATGTTCAAGAGAGCTATCCCAACAGTCAATGGCACTGACTTAAGAAGTCAGGAAAAGGCTACAAGTCTTGATAGATATAGGATCAAGACTTGCACGCCATAAACTTCTGCCTTTCACTATGTCTGAGTCAGCCGAAATTCTCAAGCAGCAATTTTCCCAAAGCCTGGGTTTACCGTGGACAGATATCCTTCTAGCCTCAAGGTTAGAGGAACTCCTGAAAGAAGAAGCATTCTCCTATCGCAACCGGATATATAGCCCCATCGTTACGCTGTGGGCCATGCTTTACCAAGTGCTATCAGCCGATAAAAGCCTTCGTAACACAGTCAAATGCATCACGACTTGGCTCACAGCGGCTGGCATCCAACCGCCCTCATCTGATACCGGAGCCTACAGCAAAGCCAGAAGTCGCTTTCCAGAGTCACTGTTGCAACGTTTAATTCCCGAAAGCGCTGAGTGCTTAGCGCAACCCCTCTCCCCAGAGCACCTCTGGTGTGGTCGGCCCGTCAAGGTCTACGACGGAACCACCGTGTTGATGGCTGATAGTGCGGCCAACCAAGCATCATATCCACAACATGGCAATCAAACAGCAGGCTGTGGTTTTCCCATCGCTCGCTTGGTAGTGTTCTTCTGCTTGGTTACCGGTGCAGTGGCGTCAGCTTGTATTGCCTCCTGGGACACCAGTGAAATTGTCATGAGTCGTTTGCTCTATCAAGACCTTGAGGTCGGTGATGTGGTCATGGCGGACCAAGCTTATGGCAGCTATGTTGATCTAGCCATCATTCAACAACACAGGGCTGATGGAGTGTTGCGTAAACATCATGCTCGCAAGACTGATTTCCGCAAAGGCAACAAGCATGGCATTGGTGATCATCAGGTGACATGGCATAAGCCAGCCCAACGGCCTGAGCACATGAGTGAGCAAGATTTTGCCCTGATTCCTCAAACATTGGTCGTTAGAGAGGTGTGTTTGCGCTTATCCCTTAAGGGCTTTCGCGACCAGCACATTATTGTGGTGACGACGCTGCTGGATGCTCAACGCTACAGCGCTGGGCAACTGACTCGCTTGTATGGCTGGCGTTGGCCAGTGGCGGAAGTCAATCTGCGCCATCTCAAAACCACCTTAAAAATGGAGATGCTCAGTGCCAAAACTCCGGATATGGTGCGCAAGGACATTTGGGTACATTTGTTGGGCTATAACCTACTCAGAAGTCTCATGGAACTTGCGGCACCGCTAGCAGATAATGCTAGAACTCAACTGTCTGTGCAAGGAGCACGACAACACTTCAATCAGATGCTTGCTTTGTTGGCGACAGCCAACCGTGCGACCAGAAAGCGGTTGTTTACTCATCTACTTGAGACCATGGCAGCCGATCTATTACCCTCTCGACCGAATCGGCACGAACCGAGAGTCGTCAAACGCAGACCCAAATCTTTCCCGCGAATGCGACAACCTCGCTCTGCTCTCAAAGCTAAGCTAGCTGTTTGATTGAGCTTAAGTCAGTGCCATTGATCCCAACAGTGGTTGTTCAAGAATGAACTGTCGCGCAACCTCCTGATATAAATTACGCTGGAGGGCATACCAGTTGTCTATCTGTTGGTGCCAGACTTGTAATTCAAGCTCTACAAAAGCCCTCAGAGCGCAAAAAACATGGGTATGAACAGCTTCCGTCAAACGCACCCGAAATCGCTGAAGCCCACACAGTTGTTTACCTGCACGATGAAAGCATTCAATACCCCAGTGCAGGGTATGTAAGTGCTCAAACTCTGCTTTACCAGCATAAGCTAGCTCTTTCGGGTCTGGCGCATAGAGAAGGTAATAGCGACACGATCCGTTTTTGAACCGCTGGCAAAAAAACTTGACGATGCCCACCCCTTTGAGATGAACGTGTAATCCTTGTTCTGAAATAATGAGGTTATCCACTCGTTGATACTGCTGAGCGCCCACTCGCACCTGTCGATTTTTGGCAACACCAACCAGGAATCCCATTTGCACGTCTTTGAGTAAATTGAGATTGGCCTTGGACGCATACCAAGCATCGCTAGTGAAGGTCGTCGGTCGGAGCCCCCAATCCAGAACTTCTTGGAGCATCTCCTGAAGATATTGATTCTTTGTTTTACCCTCCTGTTTGTCATAAATTCGATAGTTGATGGGGACTCTCAAGCCATTCGGACTGCTGTAGTACAGGGTGATTAAGGGAATTCCTAAAATGGGTTTGCTATATTTGCTACTCCAGTAATATCCCAGCAAGTCCATTTTCTTGGGGTTGCTGTAGAGTTTTTCGAGGATGGTATCATCAGCACTCACAATGCCTCCAGTAAGCTCAACCCATCCATTACCAACCAGCAAATCAAATAGGTCTTTGGGTTCATACCGTTCTCGAAGCAAAAAGCGATTGATGCTGTCGTGAGAGACATCTTGGAGGATTTCAGCCATATGGCTGCACCCATCTCCTTTGGGTTGAGCCAGGAGATAGCGGACATACAAGTCTTGGGTGCAATGAGCTGTTGAAGGCTTACTGGGTATTCGCAAGAGAGGTAGAACGTTAACAACCTTTATCTCTACAACTCACACAATAAAGTCCATGTCAATGCGTTAGTCCTGAGACCATCACCAGTGAGGTTGTCAGTCATTGCATTGATACCTTTTTTGCTGACGTGGAGTTGCCCACCGTCATTGTGGTGGATCAAGCCCCTATCCATACGAGCCAATCAATCTATGAGATGAAGGCAGAGTGGGCCGAACGGGGAATTACCTTGGTTGAGTTGCCAAGCTATTCTCCCCATCTAAATTTGATTGAGCGTCTGTGGCAATTCATGAAATATCAGTGGATTGAAATGAGTGCCTACTGGGGGTGGGCATCTTTGGTCGAATATGTGGAAAGAGTTTTGAAAACCTACGGTGATGATTATGTAATTAATTTTAGCTAAGTGCTTACATTCTGGCTCTATGGCGCTGTTGAACCTCTCACAGGAGAGAGTTTCTTCTATCGGTTTTCTCATCTCGATAGTGTTTGTTTTGAGCGATTTCTGGAGCAATTCAGCTTAGCGTTTCCTCAGAGCCTCAATCTGATGCAAATCGATCAAGCTCCAGCTCATATGGCGACTTGGATTCGATGGCCTGAGAATGTGTTGTCGATTGTACAACCGTCTCATAGTCCAGAACTCAATCCAGTAGAGCGCTTATGGCAGGACTTGAGAAAGCCTTTCAAGGGCAAAAACTTTGGCTCCATTGGGGCACTGGAGACCGCTTTATTTGAGCACATCAATACCCTCTCTAAGAAAGTGGTGGCTTCATTAACTGAATATTCTTACATCTTGGATGCTTTACCTATACAAGTCACCTAATAGGTGAATTGGTATAAGACATGACTCACCATGACCTCTGGTACACTTTGATGTCTTCCAGTGTATAGTGACCAGGATGAATGAAGGCTCACCTGGCTCTATTACTTTTAGCGATTAATAACAATCAGACTTAGCTCAAACTGCCCAACCGAATACCTACCCCCATCACCACGAATAATACAGCTAGGGTAGTGACACCAATAATGTGAAAGGCCAGCTCATTCAAGGTCTCTTGGGTCAGCTTCGGAATGATAAAAAAGCGAGCATAAAGGGCGAGGGCCAATGTGCTCAGAAGTAAGGATAGCTTGATGACAATGTAGATCGATAGATAGGACTGGAAAGCCAAGAAGTTCTGGAAGCCGGGGAAATAAATCCAGGTCAGCCACACCCCAGTAATCGTCTGAAGCAGCAATGCCGCAAGGCCAAATCCTTCAAAGTGCTCTTCAAAGGTATGGATGCGATCTGGATCGCGATTTTGCATGGCCAAAGGCAACACCGTAACTGCCAGAACCAAATGCCCACCCGTCCAAACTGTTGCACCCAATGTATGCAGAATAACTAGGAGTTTGAATAGCATCGCCGTGGTTTCTGCTTCCTGAACCTGATAGAAAATTGAGCAATGTCCACTGTTTATAATCGATATCCCTCACCGCTCAAAAAAAGAGATGAGGGAACTCAAGATTTTCAGCAAGAACAAACTTAGGACACTACGGGAGTATCTTCAGTAGTCAATGCGGGGGGAGTATGTGGACTGAGAAGGGCTTGCTGGGCTTCAGGTTGCTGGCAGGCCAAAATTGTTTTGACATGTTCCATCTCATCATCGCGGATGGCCACAAATACGTCATATAGTGTATCAACCTGAGGACGGCGTTCTGCTGCTTGATGTGCAGTTTGGAATTCATCAAACATGTAGAGATCACCATCTTGGTAATACTGAATCGCGACGTCTGGGGCTGGTAGGGTTTTGAGGTGTTCAGCTTCTGACTGCAAGAACTTGTCGTAGGAGGCATAGGCATGCTCTTCCACTAGCTCCATAAAATGGTAGGCCGAGCGGGGAGAAACTACGTATAATGCCGCAATCACCCAGTAGTAAATCAAGGCGGTGGTTTTGGCCAAGAGGCGATCACCCCAAAATTCGGCACCCCCTAGAGATTCCATAATCAGGAGGTGATGAAGCTCATTCCAAGATTCGGCAAAGTGAATTTTAAGCCAGTCCGCCTTACGCCAGAGGCCTAGCGTTTCGTACAAGTGGAGAACGGATAGATAGGAAAAGTAGGGGACACGGGCAACGGTTTCAAGTACGTAAAACCGGGGATAGGGACGATTGGCATAGATCTTAATTGATGAAAAACACCAAAATGCCAACTAAAACACGAGTCATTGGTTGTTCTCCTGGTACGGTAGATGATTCCTAGATTTAGACCATTGCAATGCTTCAGAATGAGCCGAATGGGCATTGCACATTGATTTTTACTGGTTCAAGACATCTTTTTTATGTTGAGGGGCTGCTGCTACCGCTGCGACTTCTGCCATCAGCTCCTCAGAAACTCCCATGTCTTTAAGAGTTGCTATGAGATTCTCCGCTACGGCGTCAAAATGCTCTCCCTTTAAGCCTTGTTTCTCTACTAGCTCATTATGAGCTGCTCGCATATGGCGACCATCATATTTATCGGTGCCGCCAAAAGCGTAGGTCAGAAAGGCTTTTTGATGTGCTCGCTGTCTCACCATATCGGTGTTAGCAAAAAAGTGATTGATGCGCTCATCTTGTAAGACGCGCTCATAAAACTTGTCCACTGCTAAGTCAACGGCGGCTGAACCACCAAGTTTGTCAAATAAAGTTGGCATATTGCTCCTGCTTCGATTGAGTTTAAGTGTGATTCAACTCATGTTTATTGGGTTGAGTTTTTCAGGTTTCTAGGGATCTCTTAAAGGTTGTGCTTGAGTGGGCTGTTGCCAAATGGCAATCACAGCTCGGCCAACGCTCATCACCAGTACCAAAGCCCCCACAGCAAAGACCATATCGCCAGGAATTCTCAGCCAAACGGTCCAGTGCATCCAGGCGGAATTGATGACCTCTGCGCTGCGGGCATACCAAGTACCATGGTTGATGGACTGCACCAGTTGATAGAAGCCGTTGGGAATCAAGCCAAATACCATCATGATCACTAAGCCCCCGTTAATCCACCAAAAGGAGAAGTTGAAATTTTTCTCATCCCAGGCATGATCCGGCGTGATTTCCCGTAAGGCAAATAGCATTAGGGCGATGGCGAGGGAGCCATATACGCCATACAGGGCGGAGTGGGCATGAATGGGAGTTGTATTTAGACCTTGGGAATAGTACAGAACAATCGGTGGATTGATCAGGAAGCCAAACACACCAGCACCCACTAGATTCCAGAAACAAGTGGCGATAAAAAACTTAAGGGGTAGCCGATAAAAGCCTTGAGCCTCTTTAGAGAGCTTCAGGGACTTAACGACTTCAAACCCGATGAGGGTAAGAGGGACCACCTCTAGAGCCGAGGCTACAGACCCCATCGCCGTAATAAAGACCGGGGTGCCCGCAAAGTAGAGATGGTGGAGTGTGCCAATCACACCACTCCCTAGATAGAGAATCGTGGTGAGGTAGGTGGCTTTCAGTGCAGTCGATCGTTTCAGAAAGCCCAGTTCGCTGCAAAGGTAGGCAATCGCCACCGTGGCAAACACTTCAAAGAATCCCTCAACCCAAAGATGGACCACCCACCAACGCCAATATTCGGCAATGCTCAAGGGCGTATGGTTGGAATACATCAAGCCGGACGCATAGAACAAGGGAATGGTAATGGCGCTGTACAGGAAGAAATGATTGAGTCCCGTTTTGTTGCCTTCCGCCTTAAGGGCAGGTTT
Organism: Acaryochloris marina MBIC11017; assembly: GCF_000018105.1. Lineage (GTDB taxonomy): Bacteria > Cyanobacteriota > Cyanobacteriia > Thermosynechococcales > Thermosynechococcaceae > Acaryochloris > Acaryochloris marina. The sequence continues at coordinate 462,686 of NC_009925.1, read as the reverse complement.
CAGGGCTCGGAACATCAGCCATAGCCAAAACACCATGCCACCAATTAACAGCAACTGCCAAAGACGGCCCAGCTCTACATACTCATAGCCTTGGTGACCGAACCAGAAACTTTTATCTCCTAGCCAGCCCTGGACACCGGCCCAAGTGCCTAACAGAGAACCGACGACAACCACGGTCAGAGCGGCCAATAGTCCGCCATTGCCCCAGGATTGAAACTTAGGTTCATGCTTACCAAAGCGAGGGCCAAAGTAAAGCCCTGCCGCTAACCAGCAAGTGGCAATCCAAAATACCGCAATCTGTAGGTGCCAAGTTCGGGAGGCGGCATAGGGCATAAATTGTTGAATCGGGACCCCGTAAAAACCATCGCCTTCGACGGCATAGTGGGCGGTTACCATGCCCATCAAGATTTGGACTAAAAATAGGATCATGGCCACCCCAAAAAAGAGGGTTGTCACTTTTTGGCTGGGGGTGGCGAGGCGAATGTCGGGTCGGATGGCAACGGGCTGCACGTCTTCTGCATCTTCTTGGATGATGTAGACGAACAGAAAAAAGGCAATGGCCGCAATTAAGACCACCACTGACACAATGGACCAGATCAGAAATTGTCCAGGCGCTTGATTACCAATCAGATCATCGTGGGGAAAGTTTGCGGTGTAAGAGAAGGGAGCATTGGGGCGGTTGGCTGAGGCTGCCCAGGCAGTCCAGCTAAAAAAGGCAGTAACCGAGTGGATTTGTCCCTCATCAGGAAACCAGCCACTAGGAATGGAGTGGATCGAAGATCCTTGGGAGAGCAAGGTTTGATAGTCTTCAAAGACCCTTTGCAGTCCTTGGGTTTGGGCTGAAGTGAGGGCCAAGGTGTCCGAGTGAGCATCGTAACGATTGGCCTTAAAATCCTGCTGGACTTGGACGATCAGGGTGGCGCGGTCAACCTCTGATAATTGCTCAAAATCCGCTTGACTGAAGTCAGGATCACCGTCATACAGGACACCCGCAGTGGCTAATCCCCAGCGATGGAGGACATCTGCGGTCCAGTCTGGAGCTAGATAGCTGCCATGTCCCCAGATGCTGCCAATATGCTGGCCACCTCGGGCCAGGTAGGTTTCTTGACCCGTTTGGATCTCCGCCTGAGTGAGGATCGTTTCCTGTTGAGGCGACACGATCTGAGCGGGGATGGGCGGTGCATTTTTATAAATGGCTGCCCCCGCCGTGAGTAGAACGGTAAAGGTGACGATACAAATCAGGGCTAGCCATGCGGGTAAGCCCATAGAGGGGCGACGCGATCGCAAGTTCGTCGCTACAGTGGTATCTAAAGCTGGGTTGGCCATCGTTGCTATCCCCAAAAATGGTTTTGCTCCTAACAGCCCATCTTTTGAGTGGGGAGGAGTCGAACCCTAAGGACAAGGTTCGCCCAATGCTGAGCGGGTCTGGAGGAGATGCCTCTCACTGTAAGAGACTCGACTTGATTCATTCTTTGACTTAAGTCAAGCAGGCAATTAAAAGATGCTTAAATCTAAGTCCTGGTAATTAAAAGGTGCAGAGTCTAAGCCAGGGGCTAAAGTGTTGTGGAGGTTACGAACGGACCTTCGTCATACTTGGAATTCAGGGCAGAGTGTAGGTAGATGATAGACACCGCTAACGTGGCAGATTGGTTGGAGATAACCGTGATTTTTCGCGGCTTATCCGCAGAACAACGCCAGGCCCTGACCCAAATTGCTCAAATTCAATCCTTTAAGAAGGGTGAGCAAATCTTCCGCCAAGACCAAGAAGCGACGGGATTTTATGTGGTGAAGTCGGGGCGAGTCAAAGTCTTTCAGATGTCTGCCAATGGCAAAGAGCAAATTTTGAATATTTTTACCGAGGGGGATAACTTTGCAGATGTCCCTGCTTTAGATGGCCAAGCCTTTCCGGCTTCCGCTGCAGCCCTAGAACCTGCAGACCTAATTTTTTTCCCGCGCTACCCGTTTCTGGAGTTTCTCCACCACAACCCCGATGTGGCGGTGCAAATGTTGATTAGCCTCTCTAGCCACCTGCGCCATCTGGCCCAACTGGTTGAGCAATTGTCATTTAAAAGTGTGCCGCAGCGTTTGGCAACCTACCTGTTAAGTTTGGGTGATACGGCCAGCGATACGGTCTATCTGGACTTAACCAAAAGCCAACTGGCAGCAAGGCTGGGAACTATTCCAGCGACCCTGTCTCGGGCGTTTTATCAACTGAGTAGTGATGGCATGATTGCGATCGCAGGTCCCAAAGTAACGATACTGGATCGCGATCGCCTCACAGCATTAAGTCAATCCCCAGAATCCTCCGAATAGATACCGTAGACTTTTGGAGGCAAGGCACCAAAACTCAACTACTCTGATGAAATAGCCGTCGGTAATTACGCTTTTTTACTCAACTCAAAAGCTGTATTGGGAAGAAGGCGGCGGATAAAATTGCCCTCATGTTCTTTTCCTTTAAGCATCCGATTCCAGTAAACCCAGGGCAAGACATGGCGTTTTAATAACCACATACTCGTGCGTTCTTTGGTCGCATCCAGGGGGAAACTGGGATAAGGTTGAGCCTCATAATCAAACTCTGCCAGAATCGTTTTGTCATATCCGGTGATGAGGGGGCAACAACTATAGCCATTGTATTGACCCATCAATGGGGTTTGATTCATATGGGCTAACAAATTCTGCACGAGTACAGGGGCTTCTCTGCGAATGGCGGCTGCCGTTTTAGAGGTGGGCAACGAGGATGCATCCCCTAAGCTAAAAATATTTGGATACCGATTATGTTGGGTTGTGAATTTATCCACATCCACCCAGCCTCCCGGTCCTTCCACCGCAAGCGGACTGTGCTTGAGCACATCAGGAGCACTCATGGGCGGTGTCACATGAATCATGTCATAGGGCAAAGAGATCGTTTCTGTTTCGTTGCCGTTACTAACTGCAAAGAGGGCAACTTTTTGATCTGGACGAATTTCTGTCAAATTATGCTGAGTTCTTAGATCAATGCCTTTACGCTCTACAACCTTCATCAACGCGGGGACAAACGCATCAACGCCAAAGATTTTTCCGGTTGCTGTGCAATAGCTAATTTGGGTTTTCTTTCGAACGCCGTTTTTCCCAAAGGCTTCATCAGCAAGATACATAATTTTTTGGGGAGCCCCTGCACACTTGATGGGGGTTGCAGGATACGTGAAAATGGCGTTTCCGCCCTGGAACCGTTTAATCGTTTCCCAGGTGTGAGTTGCGCCACCGATAGCATAGTTACTACATACCTCTCCTTTGCCTAGCGCCTCTTGGAGCCCTTTGATCTGATTCCAATTGATCTGAATACCAGGGCAAACCACCAGATAGTCATAGGTTACCTGAGTACCATTTTGGGTGTGGAGGCAATTTTGATCAGGATCAAACTGCACGACCTTATCTTGAAGCCAGGTTGCATCCTGTGGAATAAGGGTTTGCTGAGGTTGAACGGTGGCCTCAAAGGAAATACAGCCACCCCCAACTAGCGTCCATCCGGGTTGATAATAATGCTGCTCAGAGGGCTCAATAATGAGAATATCGAGGGACCGCATTTGCTTTAGTAATTGAGCTGCGACGGTAATTCCAGCAGATCCACCCCCAACAATGACGATTTGATGAGAGATGGAATATTGATCAGTCGTATCTGCAGCAGGTTGAGTTGCAGTCATTACATTAGGTCTCTTGGATTGTTCTCCCATGCATTATCTGGGAAAAATTTTTCCAAGTTATGAGAGCTAATTAATATTTAAATAATCTAATTTTGACTCAGGCTCTAGTTTCGAGGGATTTCTCTACTATGTATTGCTAAGTCTAGTAAGAGACCACCAAAGACGAGATGATTGGCAATATCTGCACTTGCTACTTTTCCATAGGAGAATAGTTCCACTTCTCGATCAGTATCATTAGCGTTGAGGCTATCTGAACAATTCAAATAATTGTCGGGAGTAACGAATGATGAAATATTCACCTGATGAGATCCGTAAAGCAGCTATAGCAATCCAGCCATATATAGCAGAACTTCTTGATGCTCCAAACGCTCAGCGACTAGAGAGACAGCTAGAAGGGTTACTGTCCCAGTCTTCACTAAAACAAGGCAGCCATACTCAACTCTCCCATCTTTTAGCAGAGCATGAATCAACCCAAGATTGGATCCGGTTATATCTGGAGGAACAATATCCTGCTGAAGATATTCTCAAGGCTCTCAGAGTTTATTATCCCCTTCCAGGAATCGAGAATTCCGTTGAAAGTCCTCGATATATCTGTCCGGTCGAAAAATGCAACCAGGATTGGTATCGCAAGAATCGGGAAGATGAAATTCCTGTTTGCCCAGTCCATGGCTTAAAACTCATTATCGATAGCTAGGGTTGTGTCGCAACGCTGTCTCAGAGGGGGATCAATATTGATGGCCTGATTTCGATCGCCTTATAGCCTTAAGTCAATCCCCAAACTCTTCGGATTAGACGCCTTGCTCTGTGGCAGACACTTCACCAAAACTAATTTGTTCGGAGGAATAAGACCGGGGCTCAATGTGAATGGTGGCCCGGACAGGGGCATATTTTTGCTCCAGAATGGCTTCCACCTCTTCCGTGATGTTATGGGCCACTTCAACGCTATCTGAGTCAACCACCAGGTGCATTTCAATAAAGGCTTGTCGTCCCAACAACCCCCGAGAAGCGTTCAATACCCCTGGCACATTAATGACGGCGTCATGGATGGCTCGGCCATTTCATCTACCAACCAGAGCAAATTGCGCTGCAATACTGACTAGCCACTGGCAAACACCAAAACACAAACGGGAAAGGCCAGCAACACATCGACCCACTGATAGCCAAACCCCACGCCAACTAAGCCAAGCATGACCATGGCAGTTATCCAAATATCGCTCATTGTATGTTGTGCATCCGATAGCAGAATACTGCTGCCAACCCGCTCACCCACGCGGCGTTCGTACACCGCCACCACAATATTGATGCCCAACACCACCAGCAATAGCTCTAAGACTTGGGGAGACATCTCCCCGGGAGACTCATGGTTGAAGAGGTGTCCCACCGCCCCTTCTAAAATTTCAAAGCAGGCAATTCCTAAAAATGCAGCAATACCTAATGCGCCGATAGCATCAAATTTCTGATGTCCATAGGGATGTTCTCGATCCGGTTCAGGGGATGCCAATCGATTCATCGTCAATCCCAGGACATTATTGGCACTATCCGTAATGCTATGGAGGGCATCGGCAAATAAGCTAAGGGACCCAGTCCACCAGCCGAGTCCAGCTTTAATGAGCATCACCGTCACATTTAAAAACAAGACTGTGACGAGCACATTGCGCACATCTTGGCGATTATCGAAGATCATGGAGCTACTGAGGCTGTTTTTATTTACGAACTGCTATTGAGATCTATCTTCAGTCATCAATATGGTTTGCTGCAACTTTGGAATTAAGTAGAACGAGTATTTTTTGATTTAAATCAAAAAAATTATTTGTTGTTATAGAACCCCAAAAACTCCCTTTCCGAGATGAATTGATTGTGGTGAAAGCATTTCTACGGTCTTAACGAGCAATAACTTTGTTAAATCAGTCTTAAAGGGGTAGACACAAAAAAGCAGCTTATTGATAATTTCTATTAATTGAATAAGCCGTAAATCTAACGTTTCACCATACAGCTTGTGAGTTAGTTAGAAATAGCTATCAAATTTCACATAGCTTGCTGCTGCGATCAGCAGTAATTCTTTGATCTTTTCAAAATTATATTTTTTCTGCTGATACGAATGGTCAGCAGACCGTTTCTGATTCGCTTGTTGAGGAAATTCTGGTTGTGACGATTAACCTATATGGCCCTACTGATTCTTGTCAGAGTTTGGCAAATATGCAACCGCCACAACAACTGTGGATTGTTGGCTATCGAAACAGTGCCAAGACGAATCAACTAATCGGCATGGGGTTGGCACCTGGGACTGCCATTGAAGTCTTACAGATGGTCGCTGGAAATTTGGTGGTTCGTATCGGCGAAACCCGCATTGGCCTCAACCAGAATATTGCTGAGCAAATTTTAGTGTCGGATCAGCCGTTAACAGCTCCAGAAAACGTCATGGGAGACCCTGCCAACATGGAACAAACCGCCCCCTTAACCCTTAAAGATTTTCAGCTTCACCAAACAGGCAAGGTCAAAGGTTTTGCCGCTACGGATACCCCAGACCTCAGAGCCTATAAAAAGAAGCTATTGGCCATGGGCCTTACCCCGGGCACTGAATTTACCGTGACCCATATAGCTCCCCTCGGTGATCCCGTAGAAATCAAAGTTCGAGGGTTTCGGCTTAGCCTTCGTCAAGCGGAAGCCGCCTTATTGATTGTCCAAGAGGTGCAGGAATAGTCATGTCAACACCGACCATTGCCTTAATTGGCAACCCAAACTGTGGTAAAACCACTCTTTTTAACGATTTAACTGGAACGAACCAGCGAACGGGTAATTGGCCAGGGGTGACCGTTGATCAGAAAACGGGACACTATCACTACAATGGCACCAAAACGACGGTGGTGGATTTGCCTGGGGTGTATTCCCTAGATGGCGAAGATGACAGTACGGGTTTAGACGAAGTGATTGCCCGCGACTATCTACTGTCCACCGAGGCCGATTTAATTTTGAATATTGTCGATGCCTCTAACTTGGAGCGAAATCTCTACCTCACCACCCAAATCATGGAAATGGGACTGCCCATGGTGGTTGCCCTAAATATGATGGACATTGCTCAGGATCACGACTTGGACATTGATGCGCAGGTGCTATCCCAACGTATAGGCTGCCCCGTGAGTACCATGAGTGCGTTTCTAGGAGAGGGCATCCACGAAATCAAAGATATTATTAATAGCTATGTTGATGATCCGAAAAATCATCCTACCTTTGTCACTTACCCTGCAGTGATTGAGGATGCCATCCATCAGCTAGAGCCGATCGTCCAACAACAGGGGCATAATTCTAAAATTGCGCCTCGCTGGACCGCTTTGAAGTTGCTGGAATATGAAAATCGGGTGGCCCCAGAGTTGCAGGGACAGCAGCTTGAGCAAATCATTGCCAAACATCGTCGCCAAGTTCACCAGTTGTTGCATGAGGATATCGATATTTTGGTGGCGGATACCCGCTATGGCTATATCCGCAGTCTGATGCAAGCGGCGGTTCAACAAACCCATCAGGTCAGTCACTCCAAATCGGATCAGATTGATCAGGTCGTCCTCAATCGCTGGATTGGCATTCCCCTATTTTTGGTGGTGATGTATTTGATGTTTTTCATTGCCATTAATATCGGTGGGGCCTTTATCGACTTTTTCGATATTGCCGTGGGGACACTATTTGTCGATGCGCCTCAAACTTGGCTTGAGTCCATTGGCACACCGGGCTGGCTCACGGGTATCATCATCGCAGCGGGGAGTGGCATCCAAACCGTCGCGACGTTTATCCCCCAAATTGGTCTGCTGTTTCTGATTCTGGCGTTGCTAGAAGATTCAGGCTATATGGCCAGAGCCGCGTTTGTGATGGATAAGCTGATGCGGTTTGTCGGCTTGCCGGGTAAATCGTTTATTCCCATGTTGGTGGGATTTGGCTGTAATGTACCGGCAATTATGGCGACTCGAACTTTGGAAAACCGACGCGATCGCCTGATGACAATCATGATGAATCCCTTTATGTCCTGTGGGGCCAGGTTACCTGTGTATGCACTGTTTGCAGCGGCCTTTTTTCCCCGTAATGGTCAGAATTTGGTATTTGGCCTATACCTAATTGGGATCGCTGCCGCCGTCTTTACCGGGTTTGTAATGAAAAACACGATTATGCAGGGCGAAGCATCCCCACTGGTAATGGAATTACCCCCATATCACATCCCTAAAATTAAAGGGGTTTTTCTGCGGGCTGGGGATCGCCTCAAAACCTTCTTGCTGAAAGCGGGCAAGATGATTGTGCTGATGGTGATGGTTCTGGCCTTCTTAAATTCTGTTGGCACTGATGGCTCCTTTGGTCAGCAGGATAGCCAAAACTCAGTGTTGTCAGCCAGCAGTCGAACCATTACGCCTATGTTTGCCCCTATGGGCGTTCAAGCCGAGAATTGGCCAGCGACGGTGGGTATTTTTACAGGTGTCTTTGCTAAGGAGGCCATGGTGGGATCGTTGGATTCGCTCTACGGTCAACTGGCCGAAGAAGCAGCACCCAGCGAGGCAGATCCTCCCTTTAATTTGGGTGAGAATCTTCAGGCTGCCTTTGTTAGCATCCCGACCAATATAGTCAGTTTGGGGAATCAATTGCTCGATCCGCTGGGATTAAATGTTGGTGATGTCCAAGATCAGAGTGCAGTGGCTGAGGAACAAGAACTCTCCACAAGTACCTTTGGCCAAATGGCTCAGCGGTTTGGTACTTCAACGGCGGCTTTTGCCTATCTCTTGTTCGTGCTGATGTATTTTCCCTGTGTCGCAGCAACTGGAGCGGTTTACCGAGAAACCAATTTAGGCTGGACGGCCTTGGTCGCGGCTTGGACGACTGGCTTGGCCTATTGGGTGGCGACCATGTTTTACCAAATGGCTACATTCGCCCAGCATCCTGGGTTCTCTACTGTTTGGATTGGAGGCGGAGTAGTGGTGATGGTTGCAGTGATTGGTCTTTTGAAAAGCTTCGGTACTCAGCGAAATACCATCTCCATTAGTCCAATCAAAAGCACTAATAGACCAAAAGTAACCGCAGGTAGGCGTTAAAGCCCAGCTCGTATCAAACATTGCAGGATGACCGTTATGATTTTGCAGGACGTTCAAGACTTTATCCATAACGGTCATCTGGTTTCTCTGGCCGAGATGGAGCAACATTTCCATATTGAAGGCCAAGCCCTACAGGCGATGATCCATAAACTGATTCGTAAGGGTCGGGTGCGGCAAGCCCCTGTTCCTACAAAATGTCATGGCTGTACCTTTTGTGATGGTCATGCCCTGACGTTTTATGAATGGGTAGATGAGCAAAATCGCCCTGAACCGCATCATGGGTCCCGATGCTCTATTCCCTGCTGCCAAGATCAACCCATCCATAGCTTAGAACCTGAGCTTTTCAATCAGTACGGTTCAACGTCAAAGAAATTTGGGTGACACTTTCTGCAGTAGATAAATTCTTAAAGCCTATGTCTGATTGTAGTTTTAATTCATTCTGTCAATTCAAAAGTGTTGCCCTTGTTTGGACCGTACCGAACCATTTCTCTCTAGACGTCCACTACGGCAATGTTTGCTCATGAAACAGCTTAACTTCTCCTGTTATGGGTTGGTGAGACTATCAGGATTCCGACATTCACCGTAGTACATGAGTGGAATCACAACTAAGGTCAGCAGGGATGACGCTAGCATTCCACTAAGTAGTGTCCAAGCTAATCCCGACCAAACTGGATCGCTGAGGATGGAGAGGGTGCCTAACATCGTAGTGACACTCGTGAGAAGGATGGGGCGAAAACGAGTCGCCCCTGCTTCGAGAATAGCCAGCTTCAAGTCAGTCCCTTCTCGCAATTTATCCCCCACGAACTCTAGCAAGACGATGGCATTGCGGACGACGATTCCCGCTAAGGCAATCACCCCAATCATGGCTGTGGCACTGAAGTAGACGCCGTTGAGGGAAAAACCAATCAAAATTCCAATTAAGGCGAGAGGAATGCTGCCCAGAATAATCAAGGGCACCTTAAAGCTGCGAAACTGACCGACGAGAATCAGATAAATCAGTAGGACTGCCACCAGCATGGCTAAGCCTAAATCTCTAAACACATCCAGGGTAAGCTTCCATTCACCATCCCACTGAATCCAATAACCCTGGGGTAAAGGATGCCGCCAAAAGTAGACCAATTGATCGATGACAGCATACACAGACGATCGATCGCCCATTTCCCCCATCACATAGCTGACGGCCCGCTGATCCTTATGGAAAATAGGTTGATCGACGGTGGTAGGTTGAAACTGCACCAGTTCTGAGAGGGACACTAAAGCGTCGTTGGCAGTGGGCAGTTGAATCCGATGCAGGTCATCCATACTCTGGCGATTGGCATCTGCAAAGCGGACTTGGATGCCGACGGGACTCAGTTCATCGGCAACTTTCAGGGTGGAGACTTGGGCACCTGCGATCGCAACCCGTAACGTCTGAGCAATCTCTTGGGTTGCCAATCTTGCTCGCTGGGCTTTCTCTCGATCCACGACCAGTCGCATTTGGGGCATTTGATTTTTAACTGAATCGTCAATATCCACCACGGCATCAGTTTGGGCAAAGACTTGTCGCACTTGCTTGGCTAATGCCCGCAGTTGCCCATAGTCAGGACCATACACTTCCGCCAACATCGTTGAGCGAACCGGAGGACCAGGGGGATCTTCCACGAGCTTGACGAGGGCATTATGGCGTGTCGCCATCTGTTCTAACTGGGGACGCAGGGCAAAGACAATGGCTTCTGATTGGCGCGATCGAGCGTCTTTATTCGTGAGATGGACCCGGATATCGGCAAAATGTTCGGCTTGGCGATCTGTGGCTCCTCGCAGCATCCCATTGAAGTCAAGGGGTGACCCCGTACCGACATAGGTTTCAAAATGAGTAATGTCAGTCTCTTGTTGGAGGACAGCCTCTAAATCTTCAACCAGGTGATTGGTGGTCGCTAACTCCGTCCCCAAGGGGGCATCTACTTGCACCAGGAAGGTATCTTTATCGGCTTTCGGCAGCATCCGAAACCGCACCGCCTGAGTCAGGGGTAAGATCATTGTTGCTAAGAGTAATCCCGTCACCCCCAGCAATACAAATCGTCGTCGGGACGCGGAGTCAAGGAGGGGAGCCATCACCCAGCGATAGCCGCGATAAATGCGGGTCTGTTGAATACTGGGCAATGTCTTTGAGTGGGGCTGTAGCTGAATTAAACGTAGGGCTAAAAAAGGCGTCACCGTTACGGCTAGGGTTGTGCTAATCAGCATCGCCACCGGCACATTAAAGGGAATCGGTCCCATATATGGTCCCATCATTCCCGTCACAAATCTCATCGGTAAGAAGGCCAATATAACGGTGATTGTCGATAACAGGATCGGGGTGCCCAGTTCATTAACAGCGCTAATGGCGGCAGCCGTTTTCTGCCGTCGGTCAGATGGCAGCACAGATTCAAAGTGGCGGTGAATATTCTCGGTAACTGCGATCGCATCATCCACCAACGTCCCCAAGGCCAAGATCAGGGCAAACAGGGTAATACGATTAATCGTCTGTCCCGCTAACCAGCCTACGGCTAGTGTCCCCGCTAAGGTCAGGGGAATCACAAAGGCGACAATGGCAGCTTCCCGCCACCCCAGGAACATCACAAGTAGCCCCACGACAGTGGCAATGGCGATCAGCAAACTTTGGTAGAGATCGCCGACGGCCCTGGCAGCGGTCTGACCATCATTCCGGGTAACGGCAATTTGCACCCCCGGTGGCAGTTGGGATTGGAGATCATCCACTCGATCAAAAATCTGCTGGGCAACGGTAACCGCATTCGTGCCTTTTTTCTTAGCGATTCCAATCGTCATCGCAGGCTGGGTGATAAATTCCCCTTGAGCCTGACTGCTGGGGTCTGGATAGGGATTGGCAATATCCCAGTCTGGTCGATAATGAATTCGCGATACCGTGGTGAGATCGCCAAAATCATCCACGACCGCCGCCACATCTTTGAGGTAAATGGGACGGGGATGGCCCTGATCCGTGGCAGTGCCAAAGCCCACCATAATCTCCCCCACATCTGCGGCAGACTGAAACAGATTGCCCCCTTCTAAAAATAGGCGGGTTTCTCCAACAGATACATCCCCCGTGGGCAGTTGGACATTCTCCACCTGGAGTTGCTGACTAATCTGAGCAGGGGAGAGGCGATAACTAGCCAGTTTATCGGGGTCCAAGTCCACCCGAATGGCACGGGGTTTCCCACCCACCATCGTCAAATTGGCGGTGTCTGGAATACTACGTAAATCATTGAGAAGTCGCTCTCCCACTCGACGAAGCTGGTTATCGGTATAGCCTTTCCCTGTCAACGTCAGGGTCACAATAGGAACATCATCGATAATCACTGGTTTGACGAGATAGGACGCCTCTGGGGGCAGTAGATCTTGATGATTGTAGAGATGATTTTGCAGTTTGAAGAGAGAATCTTCCCAGTCTTCCCCCACAAAATACTGCACAGTAATTTTGGCCCCTGAGTTTTGGGAGACGGAATAGAGATGCTCCACTCCTGTGAGTTCTCGCAACTTAGCCTCTATGGGGTTAGTGACCATATTCTCTACCACCTCCGCAGAAACACCGGGATAAGGCAGGATAACCTCAGCCGCTGGAACCACAATTTGAGGATTTTCTTCTTGCGGGGTGAAGACGGCTGCCCCAACTCCAAACAGAACAAGGGCAGCAATCAGCAAAACCGTCACTTGAGAGTTGATAAAGTAAGCCGTAATCCGACCCACAAGGCTCAATTTATGCGACGGAGCAACAACAGAGGAGTGGACCATAACGAAGAGGAATCGCAATTCAGTCTAATTAAATTATATAGCCATATATCTATTTAGCTATATAAAGAGCGTTATGCACACAGGCTGATAGTGAGTTGGCTGCAGGTAGGATAATTCAAAGCACCATCGGCTTGAAGACAATGAGCAGTTGATCAATGTTTACAGAGCAATCAGGTACTCAACGTTTTGGGAATAAACCAGACAGCGTGATGCTAGAACTTGACAACGCCTGACAAATGCATGAAACCTCAAAGGCTGATACTTCGTTAGCCACCAGATCTTGAAATTTCACTCACTGTAATTATCAATAACGATAAATTCGAATAAACCGAAAAAAGCCGTTTTCTGGCTTTGATCAGTATTTTGATGATTATTCAATGTAATTCAAGCCCTTTTTAAGCCCTCATTTGGCGTTTATTGCACCTGCAAAAAGTAGGTTACAGATGCAAGTGGCTGTCGTCAGCATCCAAACAGCAATCTTCTTTGGAGCTGTGGCTGGATCTCATGCCATATCCAAAAGCAGATCCATCATAATTATGTCTCAAACGGACATTGAGGAAAGTCTCAACGTTTTACCAGGCCGCTAGGATATTCGGGTTCACTGAGTGTTGGGTATTCTGTGCATTCTATATTCTGACACCCAGAACAGCTCAGCAATGCTCACAGATTTTCCCATTGTTAGATTTTGTTGACCCGCGTAGTCCCTGACCAAAGGTTGGCACGTCGTTAACTATCTCAAAACCGCTTGAGCCTTCTCCATAATGACGTCATATTGATAAGTGGCCATTAGATACTCCAAAGAAGATTTAAGGGAGTGCTGGTCATCAGGAATGTCTCTAAGCAAGAGATCAAGCATATCTTCATCCAACATAATGGCAGCATCATACAGAAGCTGTATCCAGGAAGGGGGCATGTTGGCTAACTCATCTGCCGAGAGAGAAATCGGATCTGCTGAAGTATGAGATGAATTGGACGTTTTATAACGATAGGTGATATCTAAATGTTGAGCCATTTTCTCAAAAACTTGAGCGGCTTGATAGGGTTTACGAAGATAGTCATCGCACCCAGCTTTGAGCGCTTTCACTTCGTCAGATTCCAGCGCCTGGGCGGTGATGGCAATGATGACAGGTGGATTTGGATTCTGGGATTTGATTAATTGAGTAGCCTCCAGGCCATTTAATACAGGCAGCTGTAAATCCATCCAAATTAAATGGGGTTGCCATGTTCGGTTAAGGTCCACTGCCTCTTGGCCATTCACAGCCTCTTTGACCTCAAACCCCACTACTTCAAGCATCATGAGCAAAATCTCGCGGTTATCAGGATAATCTTCTACGACTAAAACGCGATAGGAGGGAGTATTCTCTGCAAGACCCTCAACGGTTGTCTCAGATATTGCTGGTTCTAGAACAGGCTCACCTGATTCAACTTGAATGTAAAAACTAACGGTTGTTCCTTGCCCCTCAACACTCTCAATGGAAATGTCCCCCTTCATCAGATGGATAAATCTTTGGCAAATGGTTAGCCCCAAGCCAATGCCACCAAATGTCTCACGATTCAACGGGTCTTGAGCAAAGGGTTCAAAAAGTTGAGGTAGTAAATGCCCAGGAATCCCTGGACCTGTATCTTGAATGATGAAATGTAATTCATGGGCAGAGCGCTCCGGTGCCGAAGGCCGCCACTGCACCTGACACACGACACTGCCTCGTTTCGTAAACTTCAAGGCATTACCCAGTAAGTTAATCAAGATTTGCCGTAGTTTTTTAGCATCTGTTCTCACGTATTGGGGAACGTCAGGAGCGATATGAATTTGAAACTGAATGTCTTTGGAATTCGCCTGTAGGGATAATAAGTCTTCCACCCCCTCACAAAGATGGTGCAGATTGACATCTTTGGACTCATAGGCAAGCATTCCTGCTTCAATCTTGGAGAGGGTAATGACTTCGTTGACCAGCGAGAGTAAGTGCTCACCACTGCGAAGGATGACATTGAGGTTAGATTGCTGATCTGACGTAATGCGACGATCTTGAAGCAAGAGTTGACTAAAACCCATGATGCCGTTGAGAGGCGTGCGAAACTCATGGCTCATATTGGCGATAAATCGGCTTTTGGCTTGATTGGCGATTTCAGTGGTTTCAATCGCTTCTTTGAGTTGGCGAGTCCGTTCCTCAACCAGTTGCTCCAGATTGGCGTTGAGGCGCTGGAGTTGTGCTTCTGCTTGTTTGCGCCTGGTAATATCTTGTACTTGGACAATGCAGTAGGGAGGGTAAACCTCTTGGCCATTGACCAGAGATACATTCATCAAAACCCATACCTCATGCCCCTGCTGATGAAGACAGCGTAGCTCTAAGCAGTAGTTGCCAATCTCTCTTGCAACAAGTCGTAGTCGGTTCGTTTCTTCTATGGATCGATCTTTGGGATGGATCATCTCAGTGAGGATGAGATCCATCAGTTTGGTTTGGGGATATCCCAGTAAATGAGCTAGGGCATGATTCACTCTTAGGCACTGACCACTGGGAGACACTAAAGCCATGCCTATAGGAGCATTTTGAAACGCGGCTGAGAATCGCGCTTCGCTTTCGACTAGAGAGGCTTCAGCAGCTTGTTGCGCAGTAATATCTTTGCCAATCCCGAGAAACCCTGTTAAATGGCCTAAATCATTCCTAAGTGCTGTAACAGATAAGCGAACGGGGAACCGACTGTGATCTTTGCGAATCAAGGTCCAGATATTTTCATCGACCATCCCCATACGTGCTTTGACGATAAGGGTCTCCATACCTGGTTCAATGGCATGGCCCAACTCATGGGAGAGGACTTGCGCCCGCTGCTCGACTTCTTCTGGGTCATGAAAGATGATTGGGGTGACTCTATCAATGATTTCCTCAGGTGAATAGCCAAATTGTTTTAATGCTCCTGCATTTAGGGTTTGAATTAACCCATTAATATCTGTTGAAACAATAACGAAATCGGCACTATCTAGAATGGCTTGCTGCCAGGACTGTGAATGCTGAGGCGATGAGGTTACAAAGTCTTCAGTCATATCTTCAACCTTGCCCTTCTCTAGAGATGCGAATGGACAGTCATTGAGCTATTCCTATACCTTATGATTTTCCAATCTTTTGTGAGGTTGAGGCAGCTGAAATTGATATCTCAATAAGCTGCAAGCACAAAATAGGTAGATTTATTGACAGGCCGCTATCTATCTATTATGCAAAAGTTCTACATATTAGATCTTTCAAATATTTTTGGAATAAGTGTAATCTCACATATTTAACAATTTTATTTTTTTTGATGAAATAGATGATTTATATGGCAGCTATTTTAGGAGGGCAAGGCATAGGTCAGTATAGTGTCCTGCATTAAGTTGATTCTTTCCAACTATCCAAGTGCATTCAATGGTTTATTCCAGTTTTTTATGGATTCTTATATCGGCTGATACAGGGACCACTCTAGGTGAATAGCCCGACATTGGAGGCAAAGCAGAACATCTAGCAACGACTGCAGACCTGCACGGGAAACATCATAAGTGGCCCCCACATACTCAGGATCCAGCTGAGTTTGGGGATGCAGTTCAGCCACAACCCCATAGAGATATTGATTCGAGAAAGAACTATTGATTGCCCATCCCTGGTGATTCACAGGCGTGATAGACCTTAAATCGTGGGCATCAATTCCCAACTCTCGTTGGAGAATAACCATCGCTGCATCCTTCGGCGACTGCCCCTCAGCAAGCCGTCCTCCAGGAAAATCTAGGGTCTGAGTGTGCACCCCTGGGCGATACATCGGCGATGCCAAAATCAGCTGCTGATTCAGCAAGGGCAACACAATGACTGAATCTGCTTTTTCAACCCGCCAATATTCGAGTCGTTGTCCCTGGTCAGTTTGCCATTGTTCGCTGATCAGGGTGAGCCATTTAGATCGCAATTCCAAGATGCGATCGCAAACCTGCCAATCTTGAGATGCCATTTATGAGGGTCCAAACGCTGGATCAGCTCATATTAGCGCCATGTCTCCTGAAAGCACCAGCCTCTCTGAAATCCAATCGGTATAGTTCGCTAAATCGATTGTGAGAAACGTTGATCAGCGTGAGATTGTAAATAGATATCGAATACCGCTGCAATATTGCGAATCAGTAAGCGTCCAGTGGGTGTCACCTGAATCTGATTAGGAGATAACTCCACCAGACCATCTGCTGCCAACGCTTGCAGGGCAGTCTTTTCAGATGCGAAATATTGCTCAAAATCTGGGTCAAATTTCAACTGGTACTTTTCTTCAAGCGCTACCTGCGACAGCTGAAACTGGCACATCAGTTCCATAATCACAGCTCGACGCACCTGATCATCCTCACTTAACCCCACCCCTTTGGCAATGGGGAATGGGGTGGTGTCTAAGGCATGGTAATAATCCTTGAGGCGTTTATGGTTTTGGGTATAAACATCCTGGAGCATACTGATGGCCGAGAGCCCAAAACCCAGTAAATCCGACTCCGGTTTAGTCGTATATCCCTGAAAGTTTCGGTGTAGCTGTCCTGCTGTTTGGGCTAAAGCCAACTCATCCTTGGGTTTAGCAAAATGATCCATCCCAATAAAGCGATATCCATTGCCCTCCAGCTGGTCGATGGTCTGCTGCAACATCTCTAGCTTTTCTGCTTTGTGGGGAAGGGCATGGGCAGGCAATTGGCGCTGGACGGGGATTAACTGGGGCATATAAGCAAAGTTGAACACAGCAATCCGGTCAGGATTAAGCTGAATCGTTTTTTGTACTGTGTTGGCAAAGGTCGTCACCGTCTGATGGGGCAAGCCATAGATTAAGTCCACATTTACACTGTCAAAGTCCGCTTCTTGAATCCAGCTGATCACGTTAAACAGCAGTTCCTCAGACTGAATCCGGTTGACAGCAATCTGAACCTGCGGATCAAAATCTTGAATGCCAAAGCTAATCCGGTTGAACCCCAGCTCTCGCAGAAAAAATACCGTGTTGCGATCGATATAGCAGGGATTCACCTCAATAGATATTTCTGCCGCCGGATCGAAAGAGAAGGCATCTTGCAAGGCATTCCAGAGCAGCTCAATTTGGGGCCAACTTAAATAATTAGGCGTTCCTCCCCCCCAGTGGAGTTGGTGAACGTTGCGATCGCTTCCCACTTGTTCAGCCACTTGCCGAATATTCCGGATCAGGTATTGCAGATAGGGATCGGCCACCTGTTTACGCTGAGTGATCACCGTATTGCACCCACAAAAAAAGCAAGGGGTTTCGCAAAAAGGAATATGGCAATAAAGGGATAGGGGAATTTGCTGATCATTTCCCTTTGCCAGGGCTTGCTGGAACCGCTCAGGGGTCAATTCGGAGCTAAATTCTGTGGCGGGTGGATAGCTGGTATAGCGCGGCAAGGGTTGATCATACTTATTCAGTAATCCGAGATCGCAGCGAACTGTAGACAGTAATTCCATAGGGGACTGACCTTATTCAGTAATAGTGGGGGATGGTAGCCCACCTCTCCCAACAATGGGCGGCGGGTCTGGTATGTCACGGTTTGCTTCCTGTCAATCAGGCCACGGAGGGGCGGGCAGGATGGAGGGGAGGACGATTCCCTTGAAGAATGGACTGGAACGCTTCTTCTCCCAGAGCTGCTTGCAAATCGGCTTCTAGGGACTGCATCAAGTCGCAAGTCAGCCGAAAGGCGAGATTCGCTTCCTCCACAATCTGCTGAACTGTCTCTGGTCCAATGGGTAAATGATTTAAAGCATCCCGATAGCGCTGTTTAAATCGCTTTTTGGCCTCTACGGAAGGCAAATCCTCAAAATCGTATAATCGTGTCCCTTGTTTGAGGGGTAACGATAAGGCGGTTCGAGCAATTCTTTGAAGCTGTTGTCCTCCCGATAAATCTCCCATATAGCGAACATAGGCATGAGCAACCAACCGTTCTGGAGCCGTAAGACCTACAACGCCAATGCGAGCCGCATATTGCAAACCCGCTGTCCGAGGACGGATATGCTGCTGCCAATCCTGGCCGTAAAAATACACCAAGTCCTGACGCAGATTATCCTGACGATTCAGAGAAGGCCAGTAAATCTGACCCAAGACTGGATGAGTTTGATGGGAATAGAGCTGCTGCTCCAAACTGCCATAGACAAAATAGAGGTTCACCAGTAGCTCTCGAAACGCGTCTAAGGCGACCATGCCCTTCATCCAGGCCTTCATCAGGGCTGTGTTCTCAGCAAGAACGTGGGCATGCTGGGTCCCTTGACGGAGGGCACAGGCTAAATTACAGCTCATAACGAATTTGACCTCCTGGGCAAATGGGTGTGCACTAGGCACTCCTGTCATCACAAAGGTTTGAGACCTAAATTACTCAAGGAACAGTTCAATAAGAGTAATTTAATAATAACTATATGGTTGTTTAATTGAAATAGCAAAAATTTTTACCGAAATATTGTCTACCCACACCATAAGTTCTGTTTAAAGGACTTTTAAGCCATGTCTCTTTTTATTAAAAAACCATAATGCAAGGTGTTTCTTGTAAATACCCCTTTAAACTACTTCATGGCTATAAAATTATTTAGCACTCCACTTTAGAGCATAAGAGAGCAGATCCCCATGGTTCAAACCGCCCCTCAACCCAGCTCACCGTCTGTTGTCAAGCAGGATGTTCAAGAGAATATTTTGACTCCTCGCTTCTACATCACCGATTTTGAAAAGGCCGCAGCGTTAGATTTATCCGCCCAAGCAGACGGTTTAGAAGCGATGTTGGCGGAGATGAAGGCCGACTATAACCGTTTCCACTTTGTTCGAGATGACGCCTTTGAGCAGTCTTGGGATCACATCACAGGTGAAGAGCGAGAAGCATTTTTAGACTATCTGGAGCGATCCTGCGTCTCTGAATTTTCAGGGTTTTTACTCTTTAAGGAATTATCCCGGCGACTAAAAGGGAAAAGCCCGTTACTGGCAGAGATTTTTAGCTTAATGGCACGGGATGAAGCGCGTCATGCAGGCTTTCTCAATAAGTCCATGGGGGATTTTAAGCTCTCACTGGATTTAGGCAAGCTTACGAAACAGCGGACTTACACCTTTTTCCCCATTGAATGGGTGCTCTATACGGTTTATCTCTCTGAAAAAATTGGTTATTGGCGCTACATCATTATTTATCGGCATTTAGAACAGCACCCCGAACATCACTTTTATCCCTTGTTTAACTACTTCGAAAGCTGGTGTCAGGATGAAAATCGTCATGGCGATATCTTTAAGGCATTGGTGCGATCTCAACCCCAACTGTGGAATACCTGGAAATCGAGATTGTGGAGTCGCTTCTTTCTACTCACGGTGTTTGTCACCCATTCTTTGACCGTGCAGGAGCGCCATACCTTCTATGAAATGTTGGGCCTCGACCCCACGGACTTTGATACGGAAGTGATTCGAAAAACCAATGAAACCGCCGCGCGAGCCTTCCCGGTGTACCTCAACGTGGACCATCCTCAGTTTTTTCCTCGACTGCATCGTTGTAGCGATCGCAACCTTCAACTCAAAGCCATTGACGCAGCGAATCCCCCCAAACTACTCAAGTGGCTACGTAAAGCCCCCCACCTATTAGGCATCATTGGAGATTTTCTACGTCTCTATCTGATTGCACCCCTCAATGCGGAACACCTGCGTGACGAAATTCACTAAACCTCAAACGTTCCAGCGCTTAGGTATAAGTCCGCCCATCCGGCATAATGGCCCCTGTCAATTGGGCACCCCCTAAATCGGTCCCCGTTAAATCCGCTCGGCGGAGGTTGGCCTCTTGTAACCAAGCACCACGCAAATCTGCATAGCTCAAATCAGCCTGTTGGAGGTCAGCTCCCCTTAAATCCGTCGGCACCTGTCCCCCCCATCCTTGCTGACTCAAGTTTGCGCGGCAAAGTTTAGCCCCCACTAAGATAGCGTGGGCCAACGTTGCCCCACTCAGATGGGCATAATTCAACTCCGCATTGGTCAGATCGGCCTCCCCCAAATCGGTTCCCTGATCCAAGGAAGGTCTTAAATCCACCTCATACAAAATGGTCTCCGTGAGATTGGCCTGCCTTAGATTAGTCCCACACAGGCTGGCTTTGTAGAGGTTGGCCTTGGCCAGATTAACCTGGACTAATTTAGCCCCACTCAAATCAGCTTCGCGCAATACTGCGCTGCTAAGATCGGCCCCGCTTAAATCCGCCCCCCATAGCAGGGCTTCACTTAAATCTGCCTCCCTAAACGTTCCATGACTGAAATTGGTACGTCCAAGCCGAGCTTGCCGCAGATCCGCCCGACTCAGATCAATACCTGCCAAATCAGCCTTCACAATTTCTGCTTCGAGAAGTTGGCTGTGGGCAAAGTCTCGCTGTCCGGCAGCATAGGACTCCATCAGCTGGTTAAGGGACTGCATCGATTACGGTTCTCCTGAGCTTCACGAACGGGTCAACAAGAGAAAGCCCTCACAGTTTAAACCGTGAGGGTTGGACGCAGTTAATCCCTTGCGTGTTCAGTACTATGACGATTTGCTGAAGGATTTGAATTGATTAAATTTCTGTGCCTGCTGCAATAAGCGATCGCTAATGGAATCACACACTGATTCACACAGTTCAAACACCAGTGGATCGACAATCTCATAGTAAGCACTGACGCCACTGGGGGTGCGGGAGAGAAGACCCGCCTGAGTCAACACCTTTAAATGTTTGGAAAGATTGGCCTGTCCAAGACCTGTCGCATCCACCAGATCATTAACCGTCATGGGGCCTGATCTAAGGTTGCTGAGGATCTGCAAGCGGCTGACCTCTGAAAGAACCTTAAAATAGTCAGCCACAGCTACGAGTACTTCTGGAGAAACTTGTTTATCAACAATGTCGGACATGAGGAAATTAAACTAAAAAGAAGGCTATCAGTACAATTATATAACTATATAACCTTTCATAGATGAATCTTCCTCTCAGGTGATGATCAGTATTTGGATCTTTGTCGATTCTCGATCCGCCCCTGCCCCTTTCACGCCCGAGGAAGGATTCAGAGTCATTTGAAGGCATCTCATCTGTATTCTGGTCACCAATTGAGAGCGATTGTAATTGTCATCTTTGCCCATTCAAATAGCTCACAATCTGAGAGGCTGTTTGAGAAGTTTTAGTGCTCCTGCGCTAGCCTTCGAACCATGAGTCGAATCATCGCCACATAAACAAGCGCTTCAGCCGTCCTAGTCAGCACCTCATAATCTTTATTAAGACGTCGAGACCACAACAACCATCCAAACGTCCGTTCTACAATCCATCGTTTGGAAACAACCTGAAACCCCGCTAGATTATCTGAGCGTTTGATCACTTCCAAGACATATTGAGAACGGTCCATTACCCACTTCATCAAAGCTTGTCCTTGATAGCCAGCATCGGCCCATATCCGAACTAGACGGGACAAACTCGCACCTTGGCGTCGAGCTTTCCAAAACAGTATTTTGGCCCCTCGTTGGTCAGAGATATTGGCAGCAGTGACCATCACCATCAAAACCAGCCCTAAAGTATCAACGAGCACATGACGTTTACGACCTTTGACCATTTTCCCACCATCAAACCCAATCAAGTGACACCGAGGATTGCCGACTTTGACCGATTGAGCATCGCAGATAGCGGCACTGGGACTGGGATGACGGTCTTCACTCACCCGCACTTGCATGCGTAGATGTTCATTGATTTGACTCCAAGTCCCATCATCGCGCCACCTTCGAAAATAGCTATAGACCGTTGACCAACAGGGAAAATCATGAGGTAGTTGTCTCCACTGACAACCTGTAACCACGAGATAAAAAATGGCATTGAGAACACTGAGCATATCAGTGGTGCGAGGTCTACCTCCAGGTTTAGCAGCAGGAATCAAAGGCTCAAGTAATTCCCATTGCAGGGTGGTGAGGTCGCTATCATATGCTGTAGGCATTGCTCTCTAGGTCCTGTCCAGTGTTTGTGTATTGACAGATTAGTACCTTGAGAGCTTTACTCACTTCTCAAACAGCCTCTGAAAATGCTGGTTCATTTCAACACAGCTTAATGCCGTTTCTTCATCTTCTGTTTCAAACTGCACACCAGCTCCAGACTCAACTAGCAGCCTAACCACATCCAAGTATCCCCCAGCGGCGGCAGACATAAGTGGAGTCAGTCCATCAGAACTTCTGATATTGACATCAGCGCCTGCTTCAATCAGCAATTGTACAATTTCCAAGAAACCCTCTCCTGCTGCGCAATAGAGTGGCGGATCTGTATTCCCTGAATCTGGCGAAAACCCTGCGGAGAGAAGGATAGGAACAATTTTATCTCTCCCTTTCTCTGCAGCAATCTCTAAAGGGGTTTCACTGTTAGGCCAGATTGTTTTATTGATATCAATTTCTCCTCTGGCCAGGTAGTCGCTGATTTGGGTGATGCTCCCTACTCTAACGAAGTCTTGGAATGTTTCATACCGATCATCTGTATCTGACATGATAGCTCTCAGCCTTGATCTCAATAATTAAGGCATGATGAACAAGGCGATCTACAGCAACTACCATCATCATTGAGTCACGGAAGATAATGTCCCACTCCGAGAAAGGATAGTTAGCGATAATCAGAAATGAGCACCGCTTATACTGATGAGCAATCTACTCAAACAGCACTGAGGTTTCAAAATCCAACTTTTTGACATCGCCAACATTATCAAGAAAAAGTAAATCAAAGCGGTCAATTCGGGCCAGAGTCACTGGGAGTTGAAGCTGCTGTTTTACTACCTGGAGATGTTGAACCTAGGCGATGGCATTGGAGAATTTCACTCGTTTATTCAGATTAATCATTGCTCGCCTGTCAAAATCGATAAATGAGTCTTGGTTCAACCAGTATGGCCTTAACCAGTACCTTGAGACGACAATTTATTCAAGCCATCTATGTCGGAAGCTTGAGATTCATCAGCCATTTTCTAGGACCAATATCTTTGCGAATCTCTCTCCAAATCTGAGTGGCGGCCAAAGCACCATCCCCTGCTGCGACTACCACTTGATTCAGACCAACCTTTAAATCTCCGATCGCAAAAATCCGAGGATGGGAGGTGCGACCCAATTTATCAGTGACTAAGTTACCGCCTTTCATCTCTAAGCTCAATTCCTGAAGATAGGTGTTGTGATAGCGAGCCCCCATTGAGATTAGCCCCGTTTCCAATTCAATGACTGAACCGTTCACCAACTCTACACCCGTCATTTGGTGGTTCTCACCTAAAAATTTCTGGATGGGGGTTTCTACCAAACGATATCCATACTCTTGTAATTGGCTGCGCATCTGACCACTCACCTCAAATAGGCCATGGGTAAAGATGGTGATCTTGGGCGTAAACCAACTGAGGTTAAACACCATTTCTTCAATGCTGGCTTCACTACCTGCAAAGAAGCCACAAAGTTTGTCGGTCATTTCATAGCCATCACAAACCATGCAGACATGAAGGTTATACCCCGCATAGTCATAAACATTTTGCATATCTTCCAAAGGCAGCAGATGATCAATAATGCCGCTGGCGACGATCAAATATTTAGAATAAAACTTGACGTTGCGGCTGTTTTGACGACCCACCTTAACTTGGATCTCAAAGATGTTCTCCGCGTCAGTGACCTCTTCGACATAACCATCGAGGAAGTCTCCCGCCAAGGAGTCATAGTGTTTTTTTCCCTGTTGCAGTAGTTTTCGACCGGACGTATCCGGTGGCAGTCCCAAATAGTTGTGTAATGACTGCATCCAGGATGAACGAGCCTTACCTTTGTCAATAATCAGACTGGAGAGGCGAAATCGCTGTAGATAGATTCCTGCAGATAGACCGCCTGCCCCACCCCCCACGACAATGACATCATAGAGATGGTCTAAACGTTGTTCAAGGTTGGTTCTATTGAGCTTCATCGGTCTCTTTAGTTATGAGTGCAATCGGACTAAGGATAAGGAACGGAGTTAAAGGGATGCTGTTAGCTCTTGCATCAACTCAGCGACGGGAATGATCTGCTGAGCACGTCCGGCATTGGATCCAGCAAAAATCAAGCCATTTTCGACATCGCCCTGGGAAGCCCTATCTAATGCCCTCACAATGCAGTAGGTCTCTTGGGTATCTCGACAGCGGCAAACATGCAAACAACTGGTCAGACAACGCTTCTCTAAATCAGGAGAATTGGCTATTGCTCGTTCAGCAAAAGAATTTCGCAACGCTCGTCCCGGCATTCCTACGGGGCTAGGCACTAAGACTACATCTTCAGGGTGAGCGTGAAGGTGAAACTCTTTGTAGCGGCGATCGGCATCGCATTCATTAGTGGTAATAAAACGCGTCCCCATCTGCACACCACTGGCCCCCAACGCTAGCATCCAGTCAATATCCGTTCGGTCCCAGACACCACCCGCTGCAATTACGGGAATCTCTTCACTAATTTCCGATTGGAGATAATTTGTAAGTTCAGGAATCACCTGTTTCGCTGCTAAGCGAGGGCTATTGAGATCTTCTAGTTTGGCCCCGAGGTGCCCCCCTGCCGTCTGGGGATTTTCAACAATGAAGGCATCGGGCAAGCGGTGATGTTGGCGCTGCCACTTTTGACAGATGAGTTTAGCGGCTCGTGTAGTGGACACAATTGGCACCAGCGCCACTTCGGGGTGAGCCTGAGTATAAGCAGGCAATCCGAGGGGCAATCCTGCGCCCGCAATAATTAAGTTGACTCCATGTTCGACAGCGGTGCGAACCAAAGTCTCATAATCATTGGCAGCAACCATAATGTTGATGCCAATGATGCCTTCTGGGCTGAGGGAACGGGCGAGGTTTAATTCGTCAATAAGGGCCAATCGATTAGCTGTAAAAAATTGCTCTCGTCGTTGCCGTCCTGCTTTCTGGCTGGGGTCAAAGTAGGGGGAATTTAGTCCTAAACCCACGGCAGAGATAATACCGATACCACCTGCATTGGCGACAGCAGCCGCCAGTTTAGCCCCAGAGATACGGATGCCCATCCCTCCTTGGATAATGGGATAGCGAGCTATATGTTGACCAATGCGAAGGGGGGGAAGTGTATTCATGTCTTTTTCCAAATCAGTTCAGAAGTAAGTGCGCCGTTTCTAGGGTTGGAACCTAAATTCGAACGAATCGTGTGTCATTTGCCTTTCTTAAGGGCGATAGACTTTTTGATAGCTTTGCGTTGCTGGCTATTGAGTCACTTGAGTGCTGAAGCATAAATGATGGCCACATCTGGTCTCTTGAAGGACGAGATCTCGAGCTATCTGCTGAGTCCCCGTTAAGTCTTCTAATAAGCGATGGACATTAATAGTGGTGGACTGGATGGTCAGGTTGGACGGTCGTAGCAATCATTTCAATGGAATACTCGGCAGCACTCTTTGTCCTCCTAGAGTGAGATTTCTGTTCCCAGAGATACTGTCAGGATATTCATTAAGACCCGAGCAACTGGCCGTGATACCCCGTAAAGGTTCGGCTTCCGTCTGGTTGAATATGAATCTCCAGCTGGTCACTCGCCCACGTGATTTTGTCTTGGAGAGATGGATTGAAGATATGAACCTGCTGATTGCTGGATGCAACAGGCGAATCTGGGGAGTGAATTTTGAGAACTTCGATATATGGGCCATCAATGAGGATATCCAACTGGTCCAGCAGATTTTGGGCACCGACGGGTGCCGAGTCTGCCTGTAACTGAGCCAACGTAAATCCCGTAAATGACATCACATTTAATCCAGCAGCCTTGACTTGATGAGCGAGTTCAATGAGGGCAGGAGCTTGCCAGAAGGGCTCTCCACCAGAAAAAGTGACGCCTTCATGGCGCGGATTGCTGAGAACATTCTGGACCAAAGATTTTACGTCGATTAACTGGTTAATTTCAAACGACCATGAGTCAGGGTTGAAACAACCAGGGCAGGCCCGATGGCACCCTTGCATCCAGATGACAGCTCGACAACCGGGACCATTCACTTCAGATTCGTCAACATATCCCATGATGTTCAGATATCCGGGAGGAATATCCAAGAGAGCTTTTGGTGGCAGGTTATTCTGAGTATTCATTGACTTTAATTTCGAAGAGATGAGTACCGATGAGAATTAAGAAGTATCTTTAGGCGTGGCTCAATACCCGACCCATAACAGAGAAAGACATCAGGAAAGGCCCCACCATACGTGGATCTTTAATGATTGAGGTATAATCGCCCACCTCAAACTTGAGCTTGCCGCTCATATAGGCCATGCTTAGCCCCATCATGCTTAAGCCATTGGATTGCCATTTTTGCCAGTCTTCTGGAGTGGCTCGCAAGTCCCAGTTCAAAGGTTGATCGATGTAAGGCTTGGCTTTGATCGCCCGTCCATTTTCGCTAGTCAACACCCCTTTGGGCATAGCTACATCCTTAAACCCATAAGCAATTGTGGAATTAAAATGAATGGTTGCTAAGGCAGAGGCCAGTTCGGGTTCAGCATTCCATTGATTGAGATAAGCCTGCATCCATGTAGGGGAAAAAAGGTCGCTCATTAGGTTAACCTCATCATGTAAAATAATTTTTTTTAAAGGTTCCTACCTCACTCCATACCTCTCCAGGTAGGCTGACCGCTTTCATCTCTGAGGTTGAGAACGGTATCCCCTGATTTCACTTGGGTGGCAATGATCGCGGGCGGGCTGGCATCAGTGACTCGGGAGCCAGTGACTTCGACCGGATCGCCAGATTTGAGATTCAATTGCTGTTCATCCAGATACCAGGAGGGTCCTAAATGAACATCCACAGTTTCTTCAGACGTTTGCAGAGATAAATGTACCCCCTTTCCAGATCGACGACCTGGACTAGCAACCCGATCAACCCGAACAATTTTGCCACTGAGAGTTTCAACAATGGCGGGGTTGAAGTGCCGAGGTCTTCGGATGCTGACAGTATTGACAGAAGCAGAGTCGGAGGACGTGTTTTGGGCATAGGCTGGAGCCATAAATATCGTGCTAGTCAACAGGGCAATCGATATGAACAAATGAATCCACTTCATTTGAATAACCTCCTTTGGGAGTAGATGGTTTGTCAGGGTGGGGGTCGACCCACATGATTGTGTTATAAGTTCGCAGCGTTGGTACTTTAGTCTGTCTTTCTAAGGTGGACGTCAGATGGGAACGTAGGATATCTATTGACTCAACTTCTATAACTACATGGGCGATTTCTGTTGCATGGGTCTGAGTTCGGGCTAATGGGGACTAAAAACTAAGCATTAACAAGGCAATAAGGCTGCCGACTAGAATTCGATGGGATGGGTGCATCACTTTCTCCCTCTCTAACTCACTTGAAGAGCCGTTCCGTTCTCAAGTTTGGGGCTGGGATTGACAATGATGCGATCTCCCCTCTCTAGTCCTGAATAGACCTCCACTGTTTTGCCCTCAATCTGTCCCGTGGTAATAGGATTAAACTGAGCCTGCTGGCCTACGACTTTGAAGACCCCTGTGATGCCAAATTGCTTGACTATCGCATCTTCAGGAATCATGAGACCCTGGCGAGCAGCAGCATTTTGACGAGTAATGGAGCTGAACTGTAATCGACCAAACATGCCTGGTAGCAAGTCTTGGTTTGGCTTCAAGGCGATCTTAACGGTGAAGTTTCGAGATCTGGGATCAGCAGCAGGGATGATTTGATTAATGCGGCCTGCGATCTGGCGATTAAGCGCGTCGATTTGAACTAAGACGGATTTGCCTCGTTGAATTTGGCCTACCAGAGATTCAGGAGCATCAACACTCAGTCTCAGATGACCGCTGCGTTCTAACTTCACAATTGATTCGCCGGGACCTGCCATTGCCCCCACTTCGGTGTATTTATGCCTGATCACGCCTGTGAAGGGGGCAATCACAGTCCCATAGTCAAGGTTGGCTTGAGTTTGTTTCACTTGAGCCTGAGCTTGTTCAACTTGGGCTTGAGCTTGACGGATTTGAGCTTGGGCCTGAACCACGGCAGCCTGGGCTTGCCTCACCGTCGTGCGGGATTGAGTCAGTCCGGCTTTCGCTTGACTGATACGAGCCTGAATCACCGACAAGCGCGTATTCGCCTCATCCAAACGAGATTGGCTCACCGCTCCTTCTCGCCTTAGCATCACCATCCTTTGTTGATGGAGTTGGGCATCTGCGAGTTCGGCTTGCGCTTCGGTCAGTTGAGCTTGAGCCTCTTGGACACGAGCTTGGGCCTGACTTTTTTGCGCTTGGGCGGTCAGTTTCGCTGAGTGGGCAATACTGACTGCTGATTGCGCTTGAGGAATCGCCGCAGTTGCTTGCTGCTGTTGGGCTTGAATATCGCGGACATCGATTTCAGCGATCCGTTGTCCCGCTTGAACGATATCTCCTTCGCGCACCGTCAGCTGCCGAATTTGGCCCATGACTCGACTGGTCAGAGTGACCGCTTCAGATGATTCAACGGTGCCTGTAAGGATCCGATCTATGGCTATGGGTTGCCGAGTTGCGATCGCAGTCTTCACGACCATCGGCGAATGCGCAGCAACCGTCGGTGTCTCTCGGGATAGACGTAGATTAAAAACCCACCAGGCTGCTCCACTTGATACCGCCAAGAGCAATGCTAAAGCACTCCAGCGTGGAAGTCTCGGCCTCGCCCCTATTCTTTGAGTCAAAACATCGATCACAATGACTCCATACCCTCCATATCAGCAGTATTGGTAAAAAAATCTACCTTTCTTAGATTCTGAGATAGTGCTAGAAATCCCTTGGTCAACTGAAAAGCATAAAGCGCTAGCTCGCAGAGTAAGTTGATCCATTGCAGGGGAATCAACATGTATGCCTATTGAAAGAACGCGTCAGCTCTCAATGAATCAGGACGTCCTCGCGTACCGAGTCAGGTTCCGTCGAAGGAGCGGCCTCTAACAAAGAAAAACCCGCGGCCCGAAGCCCCAAGCGCTCAAACCAAGGGACGGCAGCTCCCCAGCGCATTTTGGCTAGAAAATAGCGTTCAAATGCTGTTTTCAACCAACCCACCCAACGCCCCCCTAGGGTAATGGCGCGGCGTCGCCGTCCCGTCACTGGATCAGGCAGAACGGGGTCCGCCAAAAAGAGTAATCCTGTATCTCCAAAGTCTGCAAAGCAGATGGCTTCTAAGGTGGGGGTAACAGGCTGATCTGAGATGGCCCCTAAGGCCAGGGCAATATTGTGAGCCACTGCCATCCCCATTGCTTCAACCATTTGTCCAGTTTTTGGCACCCCGATTGCTATCGGAGTTACCTCTGGTGGTGCTAATTGAGTGACAACACCTGCACTAAACACTGAGGGAAAAACAGGATGCTGATAGGTGGGCAATATGGGCAGAAACCCCTTGGTATCCCCTAACCCCGCTGTCTCACGAACAAAGCCAGGCCCTCGAAACTGCGGCAGCAACATAGCGTACTGGAAGGGCACCGCGTCGCCATTGGCCAAAATAATCTCCTGAGATGTGACGGAGTCGATGGCGGTATTCTCCAAAACTGCCACGTCTCTGGCCGCCATCAACTCCGTCACGAGCTGGCTAGAATTTGCCATGCCGCCAATCCCCAAATGCCCCGCATAGGGTTCCGGTGTCACAAATGTAAGGGAAACTTGATCCCGCAACCCTTGCTGGCGAAGAGTGTAATCGGCTAATAAGGCAAACTCATAGGCAGGGCCAAAACAGCTTGCCCCGGGCACTGCCCCCACCACTAAAGGACCCGGATTCTGTAAAAAATTTTGCCAAGCACTGTTGGCCATTAAAGCATGGTGAGGATTGCAAATCGACTGGGTAAAGCCCTGCTCTGGTCCCAGGCCGGATACCGTATCCAAGGCTAACTCGGCTCCGGTGGCAATGACGACGTAGTCATAGGCCAAAGACTGAGAATCTGTATAAACAGTTTGAGTCCGAGGATTCAGGTGAACCACCGCTTCAGGGAGCCATCTTATTCCCTGTTGAATCACCAACTCCTCCAGTTCTAACTGAATCTTAGCCAAGGGGATCAGCCCTAGCGCGACCCAAGGAAGGGATGGAATAAATGTGAATTTAGAGGTATTGGAGATCAGGGTAATTTGATGCTGACTAGGTAACAGGTACCTCAACTCATAGGCAGTCGGCAATCCTGCCAATCCTGCTCCAATGACAACAATATGAGCCATATATAAACCTCTCAAAGGTCGGTCTGAAAAGGATTTCAATTAATTAAGTTGCGCAGGTTGAAGGGGGCTAGCCTTCTTCTAAATCTCCATAGGCTTGGAGCAAGCGGGTTGTACTAGATAGGTCACTGCAAGCAGCACTAGAGATAAAACAAGACCTGAGCTTTGATACTAATCATTCGATTTTAAGCTGATCTTCAATATATAACTAAATAGCAATATAGTCAAATTTAATTTCATCAGGCCATTCCTGCTTGCAGCATCAACTCCGCTTTCACCAGAGGATACTGTTGATGAATCTGAAGGAGACTGATCTAGACTTAGAAAGGTCTTGAAGTACATAAAAGATACTTTTAGAGAATTTTATTTAGTCCAAACAGTCGTCAAATACAACGTCTAAACCGCTAAATAAGAATAGGGCTGGCAAGACTTACAGAATGTCATTTAAAGAATATATTGCTTTAATTACTATATAGTTATATAATGATTAATATCATCTTGCTTATCACTCTACAAATCTAGGAGGCAAAAAAGATGACCAAAAATCTGGGCTTAATGGATCGCCTGTTTCGAATAGGTTTGGGTGGATTACTACTTTATTTAGGATTAGGCACCTATAGCGGCTCAACCCTCGGTATGGGGTTAGCGATCGCAGCCGCAATTCCAACCTTTACCGCCTTACTGGGGTTCTGTCCGATTTATCGATTGTTGGGGATTCACACTAATGCTCGTCAACTTTCCCAATAACTCTACCCACCCTCAGCTCGGAGAATCTCTATGAACGAGAGTTTATCTATTTCTCAGCCCTCTCTCTCCCGGCGACGGTTTCTCAATTTCTTGACCGGGTCGGCGGTAGCCATCACGGCAGGTGCAACCCTCTATCCCATCAGTCGTGTTTTTGTACCCCCAAACTCCAGCAGAGGGGCGGGGCGGGTTCTAGCAAAGGATGCCCTGGGCAACCCCATCCCCACTAGTCAACTCTTGGCAGAACCGCCTGGCACTCGTGCCCTCGTGGCAGGACTAGATAGTGAACCGACCTATTTAACCCTGACGATCACAGGTCAAATTGAGGATCGGGGCATCGTCGATAACTGCACCCATTTAGGCTGCACATTTCCCTGGAATGGTGCTGCCGATCAATTTCAATGTCCTTGCCACGGATCTCGCTTTGCAGCCGATGGTTCCGTGGTGCGCGGTCCTGCCGATCGACCCCTCAAGTTGGTGCATGTCCAAGTTGAAGGTGAACAAATCTGGATTCTGCCTTGGACCGAGCTTGACCCACGCACCGGGGACCGCCCCTGGTGGGTCAAGGCGGATACCTTTGATGACCACCCTACACCGGAAAATCTCATGCAATATACCCTTCAAATCAATGAGCAGCTCTCCGTCGCTATGCTCCAGCCAACCCCTGACCAGATTCAAGATGCGGCCCAACTGGGGTTTAAGTCTGTATTGAATTTGAGATCGCCTCAGGAAGACGGCTTTCTCATCAATGAGTCCCAACTTGTGCACAGCGCAGGCATGAACTATGCCAATCTACCCATTAATCCAGCAGACCTCTCAGAGGCCACGGCTGAACAAGTGTTGACGATCATAGATCAGCTATCCAAACCCATTCTCTTGCATTGCAAAGGAGGGTTACGCTCTGGTGCGATGGCATTGCTCTACGAAGCCGTTCATCAGCAATGGACCACAGACCAGCTATTGGCCCAAGTTCACAAACTGGACCTGCCCCTAGCCGCACACCCCCAACTGCTGCACTTTATCCAAGACTACGTTGACGCCCAACCCCTCGGCACCGTGGCCTAGCGCCATCACCACTGACCATTCATTTCTCACCCCAATTCTATTTCTACGACTATGTATAACTATCATTCACACCGCGCTTCGGTGACTCAGGTTTCGCCGTTGGCCTACACCAAACTCATTCCACCCCCACTGCTACTGGATGTTCGCAGTGTCGGAGAATACCGAGCAGAACATATCCCTAATGCCATCAATCTCAGTTTATTACGCCTGCTCATCGGCCAACTCCCCATCATCAACCGGTGGGTCCTTCCTGATTGGTTTCAAGCCTTATCTAAGGACCAGCCCATAGTAGTGGTGTGTCTAACATCCCATCGTAGTCCCCTGGCAGCAGCCCAATTGCTCAAGGCTGGGTTCACTCAGGTATTCAATTTATCGGGTGGCATGCAGCATTGGCGTCAGTGCGGTTTCAACACGATTTCGGGTTATCCATCTGGCTTTACAGTTACGACTCCAGGACATTTAGGGCCCAAACCCAA
Organism: Acaryochloris marina MBIC11017; assembly: GCF_000018105.1. GTDB lineage: Bacteria > Cyanobacteriota > Cyanobacteriia > Thermosynechococcales > Thermosynechococcaceae > Acaryochloris > Acaryochloris marina. Next base: position 429,784 of record NC_009925.1, on the reverse strand, counting down.
TACTTAATCTCAACTCCATCACGCTAACAGGAGCAATAACTATGTCTACTACGTTTCAAACTCCATCGAGATTACCCACTGTTTCCGCCTGGGACCAATTTTGTGAGTGGATTACCAGTACCCACAATCGGCTCTATGTTGGTTGGTTTGGCCTACTGATGATTCCATCCCTATTCGTTTCAGCCATAACCTTCATGCTCGCCTGGGTGGCGGCCCCTTCTGTTGATATGGAAGGTATTCGTGAACCTATTATCAGTTCTCTTCTAGGTGGAAGTAATGTGATTACTGCTGCGGTGATACCTACTTCAGCCGCAATAGGTTTACACTTATACCCCTTATGGGAAGCTACATCGATGGATGAGTGGCTCTACAACGGAGGGCCTTATCAACTGATCATCTTGCATTTTTTGATCGCTATTTGGACCTATCTGGGGCGACAGTGGGAGTTGAGCTATCGTCTGGGTATGCGTCCCTGGATTGCTATGGCTTTTTCTGCCCCAGTTGCTGCTGCCACGGCAGTGCTATTGGTGTACCCAATGGGACAAGGAAGCTTCTCCGAAGGGTTACCCCTAGGAATTTCCGGCACCTTCCACTTTATGATGGCGGTTCAAGCGGAACATAATATCTTGATGCATCCGTTTCATATGTTGGGGGTAGTCGGTGTCTTTGGTGGAGCCTTCCTCAGTGCCATGCATGGCTCTTTAGTCACCTCCAGCTTGGTTCAGGAAACCTCTAGCCTGAAATCTGTTAATACGGGGTATAAATTTGGCCAACAGGAAGCCACCTATAATTTACTCGCGGGACATGCTGGATATCTAGGACGCTTGTTTATCCCTGATATTGCCTTTCGTAATAGCCGTTCCATTCATTTTCTATTGGCGGTACTGCCCACGATCGGTATCTGGTTTGCCGCTTTAGGCATCGGCACGATGGCATTCAATTTGAATGGGTTTAATTTCAATCACTCTCTGCTCGATAGCAGTGGACGACCCATCCGCACCGAAGCCGATCTCTTGAATCGGGCCACGATGGGACTACAGGTGATGCATTCAGTTAATGCCCATCACTTCTCCTTAACGCTAGCTTCAACCGAGTCTAAGGAAATTCCTACGATTCCGATAATGACGAGCTAAGAGCACGTTGAAAAGGAGGTTGCTTCAGCCTCAATCCGCTGAACGATCTCCTTCTAGGCTCCAGAATACAGTCAATCTATTTAACAATGCCAGAGGCCACTTTCTGGCAGCTAAAAAAATCTTAAACCCTTACCTAAAAGTAGCTCTCCGCACTTGTCCACAAAGAAAAGTGTGACCCTTGCATGGACTGTGACATATTTCATTGATGACCTACAGCGAAAATTATAAGCTGGCAAGGTTTACACTAATTCAGAAAATTAAAAGCGTAACTTTCTGTTCAAATGCGACTGCTGGTCTATGATCAAAGTAGAGATCACTTTGCCTTGAACTCGATCCATCTAGATAGGGGTGAAGCCATGATGACAGTGATGAATCGAGATGATTTTGTTGCCCAATACGCTTCAGGAAAGCGAGATTTTGCAGGGGCTAATTTACGCGGTATTGCCCTCAGTGAGATGGATTTGAGTGCAGTGAACTTCCAAGACGTCTACTTGGCAGGGGCAGATCTAGAGTCTGTGGATCTGGGCGAAGCCAATTTGCAAGGATCTAACCTCAGAGGTGCAGACTTAGGCGGAGCTTTTTTGCAAAGTGCCAATCTCAAAGGAGCGGATCTACGAGGGGCTAATTTGATGGGGGCCGATCTGAGAGAAGCTGAATTAAGCGATGCTCGGTTAGCTGCTGCCGATTACGATCGCAACACTCATTTCCCCACAGGATTTCACCCCGAAACGGCGAAGATGCATTTAGTCTCTTAGTGGTGAATGCCTAGAAGCTTTGATTTAGATTGGGTTCAGGATTCAGCTAGTTTGCCTAGGGGATGGTATTGCAGTTGCGATGCTCAAAGAGCAGCCTTTCGCCATCGCAACCCCTCTCATCTTGCTCTCTAGCATCGGCAACATTCCTCTGCAGCCCTAACAACACTGTTCATAACAAGATTGAGCAATGGCCCAATCTTCCTGGGTCTTAATCACTAATACCCGCACCTTAGAGTCAACTGCTGCAATATCCTGATCTACAGGAGACTTTCGATTCAGAATCGGATCAAGCTTAAGGCCCAAAAAAGCCAGTGCTTCACAGGTCTCAGCTCTCACTGAAGCAGAATGCTCCCCTATACCACCCGTAAACACTAAGACATCAACTCCACCTAAGCTCATCAGCATGGACCCCAAACAAGCTTTCAATCGATGGAGATATAAGTCTCGCGCTAGCTTAGCTTGGGCATTGTCTTGGGCAATGGCCTGCTCAATCTCCCGCAGATCATGGGAGACCCCTGAGATCCCCTTTAAGCCAGAGGCTTTATTAAGCATGTGATCTAGCTGATCGGCATCATATCCTTGCCGCATCAGATGAATTAAAATGCCTGGATCAATCGACCCTGAACGCGTACCCATCATCAATCCTTCTAAGGGGGTGAAGCCCATCGAGGTGTCGATACTCTGACCTTGTTTAACCGCTGTCAGAGATGCTCCATTTCCCAAATGACAAATAATCAGGCGGTCCACCCCTCGGCCCAGAATTTCTGCCGTTCGCTGGGTGCAATATTGATGACTAATGCCATGAAACCCATACCGACGAATGCCTTGTTGTTGCCAATCATAGGGACCGGGATAGATGGCCGCAACTTCGGGAAGATGACTGTGAAAGGCAGTATCGAAGACAGCTACTTGGCGAACATTTCCTAACAATTGTTCGATCAATTTAATGCCTTCTAAATTGGCTGGATTATGGTTGGGGGCTAAAGGAATCAGATCTGCGATCGCAGTTTTAACCTCCGATGTCACCACCACACTGGACTGATAGTCTTGTCCCCCATGCACCACACGATGACCGACAACATTAATCTCCTGTGCCATTTGGATGACTTGGGTAGGCCCATGCCATAGGGTGGTTAAAAGATGAGAGAGCGCGTCGGCGCGTGATACATCAGATAGGTCTTCCTCCAGATTTTCTCGTTTGGTTTTGACTTTTAACGAGGCATGATTGGGGTCATGCCAATCCAGCTGAGCTTCCCAAAGCGGAGGTGCTGGATGGTCGGGGAGAGGCCCTTCAATCGCGTAAAGGCAACATTTGTGGCTGCTAGAACCGGCATTGAGAACTAAAATCTTCATGATCTGGCCCACAGATGGCTGGTAACGAGCAAACAGGGCTTGAGGACGAGACTACTCCGCTTCAATCTCGGAAACCCGGAGTTTGCGAAGGGTGGCCATATTCTTAGCCACATTTTCCTGCATCCGCTGAAGAATATTGTTGAGAAATTCCATCGCCCGCTCAATATAGGGGCCTTTGTTGAGCATGACGCATTCGGCTCGACTGCCCATCGCTGCATCTGTAACCTCCGCCCGTGACGGTAGGCCTCCCTTCGCCAGGGACTCTAGGACCTGAGTTGCCCAGATAACGGGAACATGGGCCGCTTGGCACAACAGCAAAATTTGCTCCTGCACCTCCGACATCCGCTCAAAGCCCACCTCAACCCCCAAATCGCCCCGCGCAATCATCACAGCTACAGATCGATGCTGCATTGCAGCCAGCAATAGTTTGGGTAAATTCTCAAACCCGAGTCGGGTTTCAATTTTGAGAATAATGCCTAAGTCTGTTGCCCCCAATTGATCGAGCTTTTGCACCAGATGTTCTACATCCTCTGGGGATTGGACAAAGGAGAGGGCCACTAAGTCTCCCTGTTGGGCCACAAAGCTGAGATCGCTAATATCCTTGGGGGTGAGGGCTGGCAGGTTAAGTTGGGTGTCAGGCAGGTTGATACCCTTTTCTCCCTTGAGCTTGGCGATTCCTTTGACTGCAGAAACAATTTCCACCCTCAGTTCAGTCTCACTAACCTTTTGAATCAGCCCCTCAATCTTGCCATCGTCAAAAAAGATCCGCTCTCCTGGCTTCACATCCTGGAACACTTGGGGCAAGGTGCAGCCCACGTGGGCAGGCTGCAGAACCTGTCCGGTGGCATCTAAGATGGCGGGCTGGCCTAGAATATCACCCCGAAGAATGCGCAGGACATCTCCAGGTTGGAGGGTGAGGTTGTTTTCAAGGGCAGGAAGCTGACCGATCTTGCCCGTTCCTACTACGGCCTGATGACGCTGAATCTCAAAGGGCAGTCCTGAAGTGATATAGCCGGTGCGATCGCATTCACAGAGACAGCCATTATCCCTCACCTCCACCACTGATAAGCGGCGGCGACGGTGACGGGCATCCGTAAGCTGGATCATATCTCCCATTTGGACTGAGATGGGAGACTGAATCGGGATGGTAGTGCAATCTAAGTCAGCAGTCTGGGAGGACGTTGAGGTCAACCAGAGCCGTGCCGGTTGCACGATGTGCCCCAGACGATCTCGGTGGGGCTGCCATTTGATCACTTCAACATCAGGGGCCAAAGCCTCGGTTCTCAGTTTGGGACCGGCCAAATCAAAAGAGACTTTGCAGGATAGTCCCAATTCCGCTTCCGCTTGTCGCAGATGCTGAATCATTTGCAGCCAAGCATCAGGACCATCATGGGCGCAGTTAATCCGCATAATATCCATCCCAGCAGCCAAAAACCGACGAATCAGAGCTGGATCCTCTGCTGCTGTAGTGGGCATCGTCACCATGATCCGAGTGGCTCGCTGTTCTGGTTTAGGCCCTAGGGCTGTGAGGGTATGTTCCACCAGGAGAGCCTGACCATTGGCAAAGGTCACAGGGGTCGGGGCTTGAAGTTGAGGAGGCACCGCTCGTTCTACTAGTCGATGCAAGGCAATCAGGACGGCATTGAGAGAGGCCATCACGTGCAGTTCGGTTAACCCCAGGGAACTCAGGCCCAGGTGGCTGAGTTCAAGCTGCAGCTCGCGGATATCATGGCGGCGCAGTGCCAGATAGTGGAGGAGATTACGAGCACTATTGCGATGAGAGGGAGCGGTGCGCTGGAGAGCAATTTCGAAATCCTGCTCAAGGGCCAAGGCGCGCGCTTTGAGCTGCTCCAGCGCCCGAATGGCACTCTCAATGCGCGGAGCATCGATATTATTCACAGACTCCAACATAGGGCCAGGTCCAGTTGACAATCTCATCTTGATCCTTACCATGCTCATGGGCATAGGCGAGACATTCGATGATCTTGTTGCGCATCCGTTCCTTGGCATGGCCCGCTGCCGACCCCAGCTTTGGCACCCGATCAATCACATCAATCACCAGGTTAAAGCGATCCACCTCATTTTTAATCGCTAACTCCAGGGGCGTATTGATATTGCCCTGCTCCTTGTAGCCCCGCACATGAATGCGCTCTTGGTGAGAACGGCGATAGACCAACTTATGGATCAGCCAGGGATAGCCATGAAAGTTAAAAATGATTGGTTTATCGGGCGTAAACAGAGAATCGAAGTCCCGATCAGATAACCCGTGGGGATGTTCGCCTTCAGACACTAACTTAAATAGGTCCACTACATTGACAAAGCGGACCTTCAGCCAAGGAAATTCTTCCCGCAGAATGGCCGTTGCCGCTAACGCCTCCATGGTGGGAATATCGCCACAGGAAGCCATCACCACATCGGGTTCATCGGGTTCAGTGCCACAGTCATCATTGCTGGCCCAGTCCCAAATGCCGATGCCCTTAGTGCAGTGAGCAACCGCCTCATCGATGGACAGATACTGTAGATGTTTTTGTTTATCCGAAATGATCACATTGATATAGTCCACACTCCGAAAACAGTGATCGGCGACCGACAGCAAACAGTTAGCATCCGGTGGAAAGTAAAGCCGCACCACATCTGGACTTTTGTTGGTTACCAAGTCCACATAGCCTGGATCCTGGTGACTAAAGCCATTATGGTCCTGACGCCAAACCAGGGAGGAGAGCAAAATATTTAACGACGATACCGACCGTCGCCAAGGGACATGATTGCGGCAGATATCCAGCCACTTCGCATGTTGATTAAACATCGAGTCCACGACATGAGCAAAGGCTTCATAGGTATGGAATAGACCATGGCGTCCCGTTAATAAATAGGTTTCTAGCCAGCCCTGTAGCGTATGCTCACTGAGCATTTCCATCACCCGACCGTCCCGAGACAGTTCGGTCCCATCTTCATCTTCTGGATATAGGTCTGCCATCCAGACTTTCTTCGTGACTTGATACACATCTTGGAGACGATTGGAGGCCGTTTCATCGGGACCCATCAACCTAAAGTTGTTGGGATTCTTACGGATAATTTCCCGCATAAATATCCCTAAAGCCTTGGTGTTTTCAAAGGTGACGGTGCCATGTTGCTCCCCAATATCAATCGCTAGATCCTGGAAGCTGGGAAGTTTTAGGGCCTTCCGCAATAAACCCCCATTGGCATGGGGATTCGATCCCATGCGCCGATTACCGACCGGGGTTAGGGCTTTCAATTCAGGAATTAAGGTTCCGTGTTCGTCAAACAGCTCCTCCGGCTTGTAGCTGCGCATCCAAGCTTCCAGCTGTTGCAGGTGATCGGGGTTATCCTGCATACCACCCATGGGAACCTGGTGCGATCGCCAAAAATCTTCGACTTTTTTACCATCGACTTCTTTGGGACCGGTCCAGCCCTTGGGGGTGCGTAGGACAATCATCGGCCAGCGGGGGCGCTCCAGGGTGCCGTTGATACGGGCCTCTCTCTGCACCTTTTTAATCGTGAGAATGCATTCCTCCATCACGGCGGCCATCTTTTGATGCATTTCCGCTGGATTCTTGCCTTCGACAAAATAAGGAGTGTAGCCGTAGCCTCGGAATAAATATTCCAACTCTTCATGGGAGATGCGGGCCAAAAGGGTGGGGTTGGCAATCTTGTAGCCATTGAGGTTGAGTACAGGCAACACTGCCCCATCCCGAGCAGGATTGATAAATTTATTAGAATGCCAAGACGTTGCTAGGGGGCCGGTCTCCGCTTCACCATCCCCCACTACACAAGTCACAATGAGATCGGGATTATCTAAGACAGCACCATAGGCATGGGAAACACTATAGCCCAGCTCTCCCCCCTCATGGATGGAACCAGGGGTTTCAGGGGTGACATGACTGCCGATAAAGCCAGGGAAAGAAAATTGCTTAAAGAACCGCCGCATCCCTTCTGAATCTTCGCTTTTATCGGGATAAATTTCTGAATAGGTCCCTTCCAAGTAGACAGGCCCCAGGACACCCGGTGCACCGTGGCCTGGACCCGCCATAAAGATCATATCCAGAGCATATTTTTTAATCAGTCGATTGCAGTGAATATAGGTAAAGCTCAGGGCTGGAGAGGCACCCCAGTGTCCCAGTAAGCGATGCTTGACATGGGCAGATTGGAGCGGTTCTTTCAACAAGGGGTTATCGCGTAGGTAGATCATGCCCACGGCCAGATAGTTGCAGGCTCGCCAGTAGGCATCAATATTGTGCAGCTCTAATTCGCTGAGGGGTCTGGATGTGGGGGCAACAGGAGTGTGAACCATCTTCTTGGAATCCTCCGAGAAATACGTTAGGGGTTGGCCCAGATTGAGCAGGGGCATCAGCGCGGGACACCCCTCGATGGCTCAACTGTTCTCTATAGATGTGAAGTTAATGTTTTTACCGAGCAGGGCCTGATTGTGTGCTGCCGCTTCTAGGGCAATTTCGGTCGCTAAAGTCGTCGCCTGCGAAGAATTCTGGTAAGCCTCAAGGTAGAGGGCTTTTAAATCGCGAATCAATGGATAGCGAGGATTGGCCCCTGTGCACTGATCGTCAAAGGCTTGTTCCGACATCAGATCTAGGTGCTCAAAAAAGGTCTGCTCATCGACGGATAAGACTTCACGAATCGAGGATGGAATATCCAACTCTTGCTTCAGGTTTTCGATGGCTGTTATCAAGCGCTCTACTTTTTCATCGGCGGTGGTTCCCCTTAAGTTGAGGGAATCTGCGATCGCAGCGTAGCGACCCTTAGCCTGGGGATATTCGTACTGGGGAAAAATAGCCTGCTTAAAGGGGGCATCCGTGGCGTTATAGCGAATCACATGGGAAATCATCAACGCATTCGCCAACCCATGGGGGACATGGAAGGTAGATCCCAATTTGTGGGCCAGAGAGTGGCAAATTCCTAAGAAGGCGTTGGCAAAGGCCAAACCAGCAATCGTTGCCGCGTAGTGGACCTTTTCTCGGGCTTCTGGATCAGCACTGCCCTGATGATAGGCTCTGGGCAAGTAAGTCATTAATAAACTAATGGCTTCTAAGGCCAGTCCATCCGTGAACTCCGTTGCCAAGACCGATACATAGGCTTCCAGAGCATGGGTCAGGGCATCAACCCCACCATAGGCCGTCAGCTTTTTGGGCATATTGAGGACCAGCTCTGGATCAACGATGGCCATCGTCGGAGTCAGGGCATAGTCGGCCAAGGGATATTTAATGCCCACCCGATCATCCGTGACCACGGCAAAGGGGGTGACCTCCGACCCGGTGCCTGAGGTGGTGGGGACAGCCACCAGGATGGCTTTATTTCCCAAGGGAGGCAGTTCATAGACGCGCTTTCGGATATCCATAAACCGCATGGCTAGACCGTCAAACTCGACTTCGGGATGTTCATACATCAGCCACATCACCTTAGCTGCATCCATGGGTGAACCGCCGCCTAAAGCAATAATCACGTCCGGTTGGAAGGTATTAATTACATCTAAGCCCCGTTTCACCGTGGATAGGTCTGGATCGGGTTCGACATCGAAAAATAGATGGTGCTCGATGCCCAGTTGATCTAAGGTCTCGGTAATTTCCTTAGTCAAGCCCAGATCAAACAGAGGACGATCGGTGATAATAAAGGCTCGCTTTTTCTCGGCTAAATCTCTCAAAGCAACGGGAATACAGCCGTATTTAAAGTAGATTTTAGGCGGCACCCGGAACCACAGCATATTTTCCCGGCGCTCGGTGACAGTTTTGATATTGAGCAGATGCTGAACGTTGACATTGCCAGAGATGGAGTTACCGCCCCAGGTGCCACAGCCTAGGGTCAAAGATGGATCTAGCTTGAAGTTATAGAGGTCGCCAATGGCCCCTTGGGAAGAGGGGGTGTTGATCAAGACTCGGGCTGTGGCGAGTTCCGTTTCGAAAATGCGGATGCGATCGCAATTGGATGCCGCCGTATACAGCACGGAGGTATGGCCGCGACCCCCAAAGTTGACCAACTGTTTGGCCTGATCCACAGCATCGGTAAAATCCGCGGCCCGATACATGGCCAAAATCGGGGATAGCTTCTCATAGGCAAAGGGTTCGCTACTACCAATAGTGGAGACTTCACCAATTAAGACTTTATGATCCTGGGGACCCTCAATCCCTGCCAAAGTGGCTAACTCTGAAATGGGTTGACCCACAATGGCCGGGTTTAACTTGCCGTTCTTGAGGATGGTCTGGGCGACTTTATCCTTTTCTTCAGAGGTAAGGAAGTAAGCCCCTCGCTTGCGAAACTCTTGTTTGACCTGCTCGTAGACGGCTTCTGTCACCACAACTGACTGCTCAGAGGCGCAGATCATGCCATTGTCAAAGGTTTTGCTGAGCAAGATGGAGCTGACAGCAACTTGGATATCCGCCGTTTCATCAATCACGGCAGGGGTATTGCCAGCACCGACCCCTAAGGAGGGATGCCCCGACGAGTAAGCTGCTTTGACCATACCGGGGCCACCGGTGGCCAGAATCAGCTTAATATCGGCATGCTGCATCAGGGCTTGGGAGAGGTCCAAGGTCGGTTCGTCAATCCAGCCGACGATATCGGGAGGTGCCCCGGCTTGAAGGGCAGCATCGCGGATAATTTCAACCGCTCGCACTGTGCAGTGTTTGGCCCGAGGATGAGGAGAAAAAATAATGGCGTTGCGGGTCTTGAGACAGAGCAACGCCTTAAAAATAGCGGTTGAAGTGGGGTTGGTGGTGGGGATAATCCCCGCCACAATGCCTAGGGGTTCCGCCACTTTTTGGATGCCGTAATGGGCATCCGCTGACACGACGCCGCAGGTTTTTTCGTGTTTGTACTTGTTATAGATATATTCGGAAGCAAAGTGGTTTTTGATCACCTTGTCTTCAATCACCCCCATCCCCGTCTCAGCCACGGCCTGTTTGGCTAGAGGAATGCGTTCGGCATTGGCTGCGATCGCAACTTGCTTAAAGATATGGTCCACCTGCTCCTGGGTATAGGTGGCATAGACCTCCTGGGCTTGCTTCACTCGGGCAATCAGATCTTCTAGGGAAGGAATATCGGTGACTTGAGGCTGGGTTTGAGTCGTCATCATGTGTGCTCCTTAGGTAAATGCAATCCTATTCAAATAGCGGGGTCAGCGGACCGATACCCCATACTCACGAAACTGTAGGCGAACCCGCTCAACTAGCTCAGGTGAGGGGGGCTGAGTCTCCTTTAAAAGATAGTCATAGCCCAGTTCTTCCCATTTGTAGGCCCCCATTTGGTGGAACGGCAGAACCTCCACCCGTTCAATATTGGTGAGATGGGCTACGAACTGGGCGAGCGCGGCCACATTCTCAACGTCATCTGTTAAGCCCGGCACTAACACAAACCGAATCCAGGTGGGTTTGCCTATTTGATGCAAATAACGGGCAAGGCAAAGCGTAGGTTCCCGTGAAACTTGGGTCACTTGGATAAATCGTTTAGGGTCGTAGGATTTGATATCTAATAGCACCAAATCGGTATATTGCAGTACCCGCTGAGCGCTGGTGAGATCAGAAAAGCCTGAGGTATCTAAGGCGGTATGAATGCCTAGGGCCTGACATTGGCGCATGAGTTCCGCAACAAATTCGGGCTGAAGTAAGGGCTCCCCCCCACTCACAGTGACGCCGCCACCAGATGCCTGCATATAGGATCGATAGCGTTGAATCTCTGCTATCAATGCCTCGACGGTCGTCACCTGTCCACCTGTTACATCTCGGCAGTCTGGGTTATGGCAGTAGAGACAGCGCAAGGGACAGCCTTGCATAAACACTACAAATCGCAGCCCTGGGCCATCGACACTACCACAAGTTTCTACAGAATGGATGCGACCTGTCAGACCAGAATTGGGAGAGGAAACCGCAAGGAGAGAGGCAGGAGCTGAGATTGTTTCACCTGACGGTGACCGTTGATCTCGATGGGGCACAGAGTGATATGGCATCTGGTCTCTCCTTACAGTTTTGTGACGTCCGGTCCATAGACTAGCCGTCAGTTCTGAACGACACCCGTCGATTGGTCTTCAACTTGGGCAATGGCCAACCGAGTTTTGAGCACCGTATCTGGATTAAGGCTGATGGAGTCAATCCCTTCCTCCACCAAGAACTGGGCAAACTCAGGATAGTCACTGGGGGCCTGACCACAGATGCCAATTTTGCGCTCCTTAGCCTTGGCAACAGCAATTACTTGGCGCACCAACTTCTTCACGGCGGCATTACGCTCATCAAAAATATGGGCAACAAGGGCGGAGTCTCGGTCTAGTCCTAGGGTGAGTTGGGTCAAGTCATTGGAGCCGATGGAGAAGCCATCAAACACCTCAGCAAATTCCTCTGCCAGCACCACATTGCTGGGTACTTCGCACATCACATAAACCTGCAAGCCGTTTTCACCCCGTTTCAGACCATGCTGGGCCATTTCCTCGAGGACCTGCTGGCCTTCTTCAGGAGTACGACAGAAGGGAATCATGGGAATGAGATTCCGCAGTCCCATCTCATCGCGAACCCTCTTCAGGGCCTGACATTCTAGGGCATAGGCTTGACGGTAATTGGGGTCGTAATAGCGAGAGGCTCCCCGCCAGCCAATCATTGGGTTTTCTTCTGTGGGTTCATACTGGCGTCCGCCGATTAAGTTGGCATATTCATTACTCTTAAAGTCGGACATGCGGACGATCACAGGATTCGGATAGAAAGCCGCCGCAATCATGCCCACCCCTTGGGCCAGCTTATCGATAAAGAAATCCGGTTTGTAGGTGTAATCAGCAGTCAGTTGAGCAATGGCCAACTTGGCTTCTACATCCATCAACTCGTCATATTTCAACAGCGCCAAAGGATGGGTTTTAATCTGATTGGCGATAATAAACTCCAATCGCGCTAGCCCCACCCCATCACAGGGGATGGCTGCCAGCCCAAAGGCTTCATCGGGGTTGCCCACATTCATGAGAATTTGGGTTCGGGTGGGAGGCAGTTCATCTAAGGCGGTTTCTTCCACGACAAAGGGCAGCAGTCCGGGATAGACCTGTCCCGTTTCACCTTCAGCACAGGAGACGGTGATATTCTGACCTGTTTTCAGGACTTCGGTAGCGGTGCTGCAACCAACAATGGCGGGAATACCCATTTCCCGAGCGATAATCGCGGCATGGCAGGTGCGTCCCCCTTGATTGGTGACAATGGCACTGGCCTTTTTCATAATTGGTTCCCAGTCGGGGTCCGTGCGGTTGGTCACCAAGACCTCTCCCGCCTGGAATTCCTTAATCCCTTGCACCGAAGCAATCACCCGAGCTGCCCCCTGGCCAATGCGATCACCCACAGCTCGACCCTCAATAAACGGGGTAGGCAAAGTATCCACCGTCATTCGATAGGCAGAGAGTCGATTGGCGACCTTCTGGGACTGGACCGTTTCTGGTCGGGCTTGGACAATAAATAAGACTCCCGTTTGGCCGTCCTTGGCCCATTCGATATCCATGGGGGTGTCCATCCCCCGGACCTGGGAATAATGGTCTTCAATAATGCAGGCCCAGCTGGCTAAGGTGAGGATTTCATCGTCGTTGACGGCAAACTTGGTCCGGTCTGCTTCTGGAACGGCAATATTTTTTGTAAGTTTGCTACCCCCCAAATCGTAGACCATTTTGATCTCTTTACTGCCCAGATGTTTGCTCAGGATGGGACGAAAGCCGTCAAGTAAGGTCGGTTTAAAGACTAGAAATTCATCGGGGTTGACTGCGCCTTGAACCACATTTTCTCCCAGACCGTAGGCGGCGGTGACCAAGGCTGCGTTCTTAAACCCCGTTTCCGTATCGATGGAGAACATCACTCCAGAAGCGGCTAGATCCGATCGCACCATTTTCTGCACGCCCACGGATAGGGCCACCTGGAAATGGTCAAAGCCTTTAAGGGTGCGATAGGAAATCGCCCGATCTGTAAAGATGGAGGCAAAGCATTTGTGGCAGGATTCCAAAACCTGTTTAACACCATGGACATTGAGGTAGGTTTCCTGTTGTCCCGCAAAGCTCGCATCGGGTAGGTCTTCTGCTGTGGCACTGGAGCGGACGGCGACGTCAACGTTGTAGTGATAGGCCTGCAGGCGTTCTTGCTCTTTGGAAGCTTGCCCTTCGGAAGCGGCATTGCCTACGCCATATTGTTCGCACAGTTGGCAATAGGCAGTGGAAATCGCTAACTCCAGATCCTTGGGAAAGGGGGTGTGGAGAATGAGCGATCGCGCCTGTCGTCCTCGCTGGCGTAAATTGTCAACATCCTCAACATCTAAATCAGCAAAAATCTGCCGCAGTTGGGTTTCAATGCCTGCCTGCTGAACAAAATATCGATAGGCATAGGCGGTGGTGGCAAAGCCATTGGGGACGTTCACGCCTAGGGGAACCAAATGCTGGATCATTTCCCCTAGGGAGGCATTTTTGCCGCCCACTAGGGGGATATCGGCAATGCCTACCTCATCAAAACCTAAGATCAATGCCTGGTCACGGCTGGTTTCAGGGGTGGGGCGAGGGGCAGTACGAATATTCATCTCAAACCTCCAGAGAACTCGAAAGGGAGGGAAACTTCCCCTTAGTCAGGTAAGGGGAAGCAGGGGTAGCTAGAACCGACTGTGAAAGGTGCGGCTGACCACGTCTCGCTGTTGTTCGCGAGTCAGCTTGATAAAGTTGACGGCATAGCCAGAAACCCGAATGGTCAGTTGAGGATACTGCTCGGGATGTTCCATGGCATCCAGTAGGGTGTCACGGTTGAGCACATTGATGTTGATATGCTGGCCCGTATTGTGGAAGTAGCCATCCAGTAAGCCGACGAGATTGCGGTCTTGGTCAGTCTCCCCTTTGCCCAAGGCCTGGGGCACGATGGAAAAGGTATAGGAAATGCCGTCTTGGGCATGTTGATAGGGGAGCTGGGCGACGGATTCGCAGGCTGCGATCGCACCCTTCGTATCACGACCATGCATGGGGTTCGCCCCTGGCCCAAAGGGTTCACCCGCCTTGCGGCCATCGGGGGTACTGCCAGTCTTTTTGCCATAGACCACGTTGGACGTAATCGTCAGAATGGATTGGGTGGGTACTGCATCCCGATAGGTTTGATGCTGGCGAACATGATTCATAAACCGCCGCACCACCTCCTGGGCAATCGAATCCACCCGTTCGTCATTGTTGCCAAAGGCCGGGTAGTTGCCCATTAACTTATAATCGATGGCCAGTCCCGCGTCATCGCGAATCACCTTGACTTGGGTATGTTTGATCGCTGAGAGAGAGTCCGCTACCACCGATAGCCCGGCAATGCCGCAGGCCATGGTGCGATACACATCACGATCATGGAGGGCCATTTCCAGGCGCTCATAACAATACTTGTCATGCATATAGTGAATGACATTGAGGGTATTGACGTAGAGCTTGGCTAACCAGCCCATCAGCACATCAAACTTGGCCATCACCTCGTCGTAGTCCAGGATGTCTGCCGTAATCGGCGCATAAGCGGGGGCAATTTGCTCCCCCGATTTTTCATCCTTGCCGCCGTTAATGGCATACAGCAGCGCTTTCGCCAGATTCACCCGGGCTCCAAAGAACTGCATTTGCTTGCCAATGCGCATAGCGGACACACAGCAGGCAATACCATAGTCATCCCCATACTCGGTTCGCATCAAGTCGTCGTTTTCATACTGGATGGAGCTGGTATCAATGGAAACCTGTGCACAGAAGCGCTTAAAGTTGTCGGGGAGTTGTTCTGACCACAGCACGGTGAGGTTGGGCTCTGGCGCAGGACCAAGGTTATAGAGGGTATGGAGGAATCGAAAACTGGTGCGGGTGACCAAGGTCCGTCCGTCCAGGCCCATGCCCCCAATCGATTCTGTGACCCATACGGGATCACCGGAAAACAGTTCGTTATAGGCCGGGGTGCGCAGAAACCGGACCATCCGCAACTTCATCACAAAATGGTCAATTAGTTCTTGGGCTTCCGCTTCTGTTAGGGTGCCTTGGTTCAGATCCCGCTGAATATAAATATCTAAAAAGGTGGAGACTCGGCCTAAGGACATGGCTGCCCCATTCTGCTCTTTGATCGCCCCTAGATAGCCAAAGTAGGTCCACTGCACGGCTTCTTGGGCGGTGGCGGCGGGTTGACCAATATCAAACCCATATTGATCCGCCATCTCTTTTAGCTCTTGCAGGGCACGAATCTGCTCCGAGAGTTCCTCCCGGTGCCGAATTACGGTTTCGTTGATCGCATCTACTTCCAAAGACAGTAGTTGCTGTCGCTTATCGTTGATCAGGAAATCAACCCCATACAGGGCCACCCGGCGATAGTCACCAATAATTCGGCCCCGGCCATAGGCATCAGGTAAGCCCGTGATAATGCCAGAGTGGCGGGCCAACCGCATCTCGCGAGTATAGGCATCAAATACCCCATCATTATGGGTTTTGCGATATTGGGTAAACGTCTTCAGGGTGCCTGGATCGAGCTTATAGCCATAGGCTTCCAAAGATTTCTGCACCACCCGAATTCCCCCCAGGGGCATAATGGCTCGCTTGAGGGGCTGATCCGTTTGTAAGCCCACAATTTGTTCGAGATCAGGAGCAATATAGCCCGGCGCATGGGCCGTAATCCCCGCCGGGACTTGAGTGTCGGCATCCAGAATGCCCTGTTGCCGCTCCACATCCATCGAAAAAGAGACTTTGTCCCAGAGTAACGAGGTGCGATCGCTCGCTGCTGCTAAAAAAGTCTCATCCCCGACATAAGGGGTGTAGTTACTTTGAATAAAGGCACGGACGTTTACCTCTTGCATCCACTGCCCGGCCTGAAAACCTGTCCACTGTTTAAACATCGTGCAGGCACCTCCAGTCATCACACCAAAGTGATCGTAAATAGTGAATTATTGTTGCTCACGACTCTTTTGCAAATCGCGCATTTATCCTTGCTTTTAATATACAAAATTCAACCCTAAAAATCCGTGATCTGAGCAACAAGATCCTACTTTAAACTATTTCTTAATTAACAACTTTATTGTTTGAAAATAGTCAATTAAAACAATAGTTTTGTTGTTTTTATAGCTAGAATATTCTATGAACAAGAGAATATAATCATTTTGTCGAGCCATATTTCACAGAGAAGGAACCTTTCTATCCCTTGTATAGAGTTATCTGAAGAGATAGCATCTCACAAATATTGAGAAAGAGCAGCTTGAAGAGATTTGATTATGATATGGCTATATAACTTCCATTAAGGACCCAGGAATTATAGATCTTAACCTCTTTTTAAAAAGGTTGATCTATATGTAAAATAGTGACTTAATTGACTTAAGTCAAAAGCGCTTTCGTCTAATATTTACTTATTCATTGAAATCGCAGGGGCGATTGTATTTTTGTTGACACTCAATCTGACTAGCAGCAATTATAATTCGGCCCATCTGTAGCAATCGCCATGAAATAGACTCTAGACTCACTGATGCTCCACAACACTTTCACCCAGTAATCATTGAGGTAGCCATCACCTCTCCAAGTTGCCTATCACTAGCTCCTGAAGTCGATCCAACCAAAGCTTCAGTCCAGGCCACACTCAGCTCATCATTCCTTTAACTAACCTCACCGACCTCTTCATTGCATGACATAAGCCCATGATGACAACGCCCTCCGTTGATCCAGCCCATGATATTCTTCGCTACGACTACACCCCCCTACAGCCTTTTTTTGCCCCCCGACGGGTTGCTGTGATTGGCGCCACAGAAAAACCCAATAGTGTCGGACGCACCCTTCTGTGGAATCTAGTTAGTAGTCCCTTTGGCGGCACTGTATTCCCTGTTAATCCCAAGCGTTCTAGTGTGCTTGGGATTAAGGCTTATACAGATATTCTCTCGATCCCTGAGCAAATCGATCTGGCTGTTATTGCCATACCTGCCCCTCGAGTACTGTCTGCAGTCCAGCAATGTATTCAGGCTGGCGTCAGAGGAGCGATCATCATTTCTGCGGGTTTTAAGGAAATTGGTGAAGCGGGACAGCAATTAGAGCAGGAGATTTTGCAAACGGCTCGTCAGGGCAATTTACGAATTATTGGACCAAATTGTCTGGGTCTCATGTGTCCACCCTATGGTTTGAATACCACCTTTGCCAGTACGATGGCGCGCCCAGGAAACGTTGGGTTCTTGAGTCAGAGTGGCGCATTATGCACCTCAATTCTGGACTGGAGCCTGCGGGAAAATGTGGGTTTTAGTGCCTTTGTCTCCATTGGCTCCATGCTAGATATCAGTTGGGGAGACTTAATTTACCACCTAGGCGACGACCCCCATACCCACAGCATTGTCATCTATATGGAAGCGATTGGAGATGCCCGATCTTTCCTCTCGGCAGCGCGGGAAGTTGCCCTAAGTAAGCCCATCATTGTGATCAAAGGCGGGCGAACTCAAGAAGCTGCTAAAGCAGCTGCCTCCCATACGGGGTCGCTGATGGGCAGTGATGATGTCTTAGACGCCGCTTTCCGCAGATGTGGGGTGTTGCGGGTGAACACCATTGATGAGCTATTTAATATGGCCGAGGTACTGGCGAAGCAGCCGCGTCCTCAAGGCAATCGCCTGACCATCGTGACTAATGCTGGGGGACCCGGTGTCCTAGCAACAGATTCCTTAATTCGCGGAGGTGGTCATCTCACTCCGCTAGCACCCGAAACCCACCAAGCTTTAGATAACTGTTTACCTACAGAATGGAGTCACCATAATCCCATTGATATTTTGGGAGATGCTACCCCCGAACGCTACGCTCAAGCCCTCCAAATTGCCGCCCAAGACCCAGGCAGTGATGGCCTATTGGTAATTCTCACACCCCAAGCCATGACCGATCCCCGGCAAACCGCCCAAACCCTGATTCAAACAGCCCAAGGCATTACCCATAAGCCCCTCTTGGCGAGCTGGATGGGTGGAGAGGATGTTGCGGCAGGGGAAGCCCTGCTCAATCAAGCGGGTCTGTTTACGCTGCCCTATCCCGATACAGCTGCTCAGGTTTTTAACTTAATGAGTCAATATAGCTATCGGCTGCGTTCTCTCTATGAAACCCCTGTCATTGAAAACGCTGAGACTTTGGATCGGCAGCGCATGGAGCAGATATTAGTGGATGCTACGGCATGTGATCGCACCCTTCTGAGCGAATGGGAATCCAAGCAATTCCTCCAGTCCTACGGTATTCCGACTGTGCTTAGCCATTTGGCCCAAACCCCTGAACAAGCCGTCGCGTTTGCGGAGACCCTCGGCTATCCCGTTGTCCTCAAACTCCACTCCCACACCATTACCCATAAAACGGATGTGGGGGGTGTCCATCTTAATCTCCCTAATGCTGCCGCAGTGCAAGCCGCCTTCACCTCGATTCAGCAGAATATGCAGCCCTATGGTAAGCAAGCCTTTTTAGGCGTAACCGTCCAACCGATGCTAAACCACGAGGGCTATGAACTGATTCTAGGAAGTAGTTCTGATCCTCAATTTGGCCCCATCATCCTCTTTGGGTTGGGTGGACAGTTGGTGGAAGTCTTCCAAGACCGGGCCTTAGGATTGCCACCCCTCAATTCCACCCTGGCCCGCCGCCTGATGGAACAGACCAAAATCTATCAAGCATTACAGGGAGTGAGGGGACACCAATCCGTTAATTTGGATCAGCTAGAGCAGATTTTAGTTAAGTTTAGTCATCTCATCGTTGAGTATCCCCAGATCAAGGAAATTGATATTAATCCTCTGCTTGTCTCAGAGCATCACATCGTAGCCTTAGATGCCCGGATTATTCTCTATCCCCAAGCCGAAAAGCAGCCCATTCGCACTGCCATTCGACCCTACCCTTCTCAATATGTCCACCAGTGGACCATGGGTCATGGCTGGCCAGTGACGATTCGGCCCATCCGTCCTGAAGATGAACCTCTGATCGTTCAATTCCATCAAAATCTCTCCGAGGAGAGTGTGTATTTTCGCTACTTTCATCTGATGAAGCTACAAACTCGGGTCTCCCATGAACGACTCACTCGCATCTGCTTTGTTGATTATGACCGTGAAATCGCTCTGGTCGCCGAGTATCGAGATCCCCAATCTCTAGATCATCAGATCTTAGGCGTCGCCCGATTGAGTAAACTGCATGGCACTCAATCGGCGGAGTTTGGCATCCTGATTCAGGATCAATTTCAAGGCCAAGGATTGGGGACAGAGCTGCTTAAATCACTGTTACAAATTGGCGAAGTGGAAGGTTTAGAAGCTATCAAGGCAGATATTCTCCCGGACAACAGAGCGATGCAGTCTCTTTGCAAAAAGATGGGATTTCAGCTCAAGCACCAAGGAGATTCGATTGAAGCTATCCACCAGAAGCTGCCAACTTCAGTGAATCTATCAGGGTTGAATTGCTAAACAATTCCCTCTAACGCTTCACCTATCAGAAGCATTAGGGCAATGGCAGTCCAAATAGAGAGATTCAAACCATCTACAGATCATCTTCAGGAATCTCTTCCTTAAAATCAATCACAAGCTGCATGGTTTCCAAAACGAGTCCCCGTAAGTCTTTAGAAAGAGGCACTTTGGCCTGTGGCCCAAACCAACGATCGGAAGGTGGTGACGTAAGGTTCTTTGCTCTTGAGATACCCCTCCATAAAGCGAACCAGGGTGTAGTTCACTTGGTCTACAAACTTGGAATTGTTCTCCGGGACCATGCAGGCAATTCCCTCTTTCGCGCTCTTTCATCATTAGCGAGGGCATGACTGATCACGGTATGGCGCGTTGCGTAAGGCTTCCGATATTCAATCCCCGTCTTATTCAGCACGCCCTTCCAGGCTCGACGCCGAAAGGTATGGTCATTGATTGGCCCGCCTTTGGGGGCTGGGAAGACCAAATCCTGTGGCTGAAACAATGGAGGTTTGCGGGCAGCTAACAATTGGCTGATTTTTGAAGTCAGAATAATGGTTCTTGCTTTGCCGGTCTTCGTTGTTTTCCGCACTCCCCGAGAAACAGACTCGCCAAACCACACCGTCTTCAGGTCATCTGCAATATGCTGCCACTGCAGACCTGCGGCTTCCCCTAATCGGCAACCCGTCCCAAAGAGAAACGTGACAAAGTCAGCGTAGTGGGCATAGTAGCGATCTGATCTAAACGCCGCTTCAATGGCCTTCACCTCTGCCGCCGTAAACGGCTTAACCCGCTGCTTCGGTGCAACCTTCACCCGTTCAAGAACCCCATCCCAAGGATTAGCATTGAATTCAATCAGATGCTTGAGTCTGCCCCAATCCCAGCAAGCCCGGATCAGAATCAGATAGTCTTTCGTCGTTCGATCGCTACAGTGTTCTTTTAAATGGGCGGCAAAATCACCCGTGTCAGCAATACCGATATACTCAACTGGTTTGTGCTCAAAAAAACGCTGTAACTGCCTCAATGCCCCAGTGTACCGGCAGAGACTACCCACCTGTAGTCCTTTCTCCTTCTCCTGATCGGTCATAAATTTCTCGAACACTTCTCCCGCTGTAATCTGCTCAAGATGTTTGTGAGAGGCTCGTTTGGGTTTGTATTTCTTGAGGGTGCTGTCAAAGTTGCCAGAAATAATATCCAGCTCGATTTGGGAAGCCTTCTGCTTAGAGGCTGTTTGAGAAGTGAGTAAAGCTCTCAAGGTACTAATCTGTCAATACACAAACACTGGACAGGACCTAGAGAGCAATGCCTACAGCATATGATAGCGACCTCACCACCCTGCAATGGGAATTACTTGAGCCTTTGATTCCTGCTGCTAAACCTGGAGGTAGACCTCGCACCACTGATATGCTCAGTGTTCTCAATGCCATTTTTTATCTCGTGGTTACAGGTTGTCAGTGGAGACAACTACCTCATGATTTTCCCTGTTGGTCAACGGTCTATAGCTATTTTCGAAGGTGGCGCGATGATGGGACTTGGAGTCAAATCAATGAACATCTACGCATGCAAGTGCGGGTGAGTGAAGACCGTCATCCCAGTCCCAGTGCCGCTATCTGCGATGCTCAATCGGTCAAAGTCGGCAATCCTCGGTGTCACTTGATTGGGTTTGATGGTGGGAAAATGGTCAAAGGTCGTAAACGTCATGTGCTCGTTGATACTTTGGGGCTGGTTCTGATGGTGATGGTCACCGCTGCAAATATCTCTGACCAACGAGGGGCCAAAATACTGTTTTGGAAAGCTCAACGCCAAGGTGCGAGTTTGTCCCGTCTAGTTCGGATATGGGCTGATGCAGGCTATCAAGGACAAGCTTTGATGAAGTGGGTAATGGACCGTTTTCAATATGTCTTGGAAGTGATCAAACGCTCAGATAATCTAGCGGGGTTTCAGGTTGTTCCCAAACGATGGATTGTAGAACGGACGTTTGGATGGTTGTTGTGGTCTCGACGTCTTAATAAAGATTATGAGGTGCTGACTAGGACGGCTGAAGCGCTTGTTTATGTGGCGATGATTCGACTCATGGTTCGAAGGCTAGCGCAGGAGCACTAAAACTTCTCAAACAGCCTCTTAGCAAAAGTCCGATTGACGGCAGTATCGGGCAAGCCCACTGCCATGGCATAGCGCTTTCCCTCATAGTTCCACCGTAGCCGAAGACGTCCATCGTCATTCTCAACTTTGACGAGCTTCCTACCACTTTTTGTGCTTCCTGACTTTGAAGTGCTTGCCATGATAGAGTTTTAGCGATTTTATTTCCTGCTACTTGCCGTCCTGCCAGTTTTGCTGGCCCTCATTCCAGCGAAGTTTAGATATGGTAAGACTTTCAGTGATTTTATTTTCTACCAATTTCCTACCAGTTTAGCACCCAACTGTGCCCAAACACGCCTAAACTCGTCGACTTAGTGACAATAGAAAAAAGCCTAGAAGTCTTGATTCGAAGCCCTAGACCCTTTACTAGAAATACTTTTGAAGAAATCGGGATGAGAGGATTTGAACCTCCGGCCCCTTCGTCCCGAACGAAGTGCGCTACCAAACTGCGCTACATCCCGTTATAGAGTATGTATTGAATACCCTCGCACCTTAGCCTAGCATCATGATGGCTTACCCTTCAGACTGGTAAACAGTTTGTTTATAGATGACAACTAGCAACAGATTATATATAATCACCACTGTGTGAGGAGCGAACTAAAAAAGGGCATCAAGACGAAACACGGCCAGTCGTTGATGCCCTTTTTTGCATTTTGTTGGGTTAATCCGAGACAACGGTGTTAGACTATATGTTGGCTCGGACCCATGCGATTACAACGCCTCAATCTTGTCAGGACCGGAAGGTAGCAGCAATACGGGATGCTTGTGATAGGCGTGGACTCCGGGTCACTTTTGTATCTGGATATAATGATATTGAAGGAGCCTAAAATCGCTACGTTTCTCTCAAGATTTTAGACCTGCCTTTACCCCTGTCCCACAAAACGATTGGATTCCTAATAGGCAATGAACGACCTTCCTGATTTTGTCAAAAAGGCCTTTTACCTTGGAGTTGGCGTTGCCTCCTATGCAGGGGAACAGGCTGGCAATAAAGTTGCTGAAATCCAAGAGCGAGCTCAGCAGCTGGCCGACGAAATGATTCGACGTGGCGAGATGAGTACTGACGAGGCAAATCGGTGGCTCAATCAATTTAATGACACCCCCGCACAAGTCTCGGTAGAAGAGGTTCCCTATCCCGATCAGCCTCAAACGATTGAACTTGTGACAGGAGACGAAGCTGAAGAGAGGGATCCATCTGAGTCAGAGGATATTCACGCACAAGTTAATGAGCTTGAAGAAGAACTACGCCGCCTCCAGGATTCATAAATAGCACTCCTCATAATGCCTTTTGCCAGATTAAAGGACTGTTAATGGCTGATTTGTCTAGGGATATACAAGCATGTCTACAGCAGATTCTTCATCAATCTGAGCAGATGTTTGATGCTTCTGTAGACATGCTGGATCAAACCCTTTCCCAGATTGAGCAAGGGGTGGAGGAGTATGTTGAACCAATAGTGAAAGAGATTGAACAGGGACTAGACGAGGTGCTTGATCCCATTATTGTCGATCTCATTGCGTTTGAGCATGAGCTGGAAGAGATGGCTTCACCCTTAACCCAACGGCTTTATCCCCTATTCGATCAGCAGCCTGCTTGTGTTGGCTGTCGCCATTATTATGGCAAAACCTATGGAGAGACCTTTCTAGTGTGTGGCATGCATCCTTATGGTGCTTCTACCAATTCCTGTCCAGATTGGGAGTCTTGTTAAGGTGCTTTCTGGGTTCAGGGATGTCTGAGTCTTTTTGGGACAACCCATGGTTTAACTCTCAGCAATTGGTAATCCCAGCACTGACTGGTCTCCCGGAACCACTGAACCAATCTCATAAGCTAAAATTTGATGTTTACCCAACCAGTCTAGGGTTGTTTGGGTTTGCTCTGGGGCAACGACCAACATAAATCCGATCCCCATATTGAAGGTCTCAAACATATCGGCTGGACTCACCTGTCCAGCCTCTGCAAGCCATGCAAAAATAGGTGGAATCGGCCATTGTCCGGTGTTGAGCTGTAGGGATTGATCGGGTTGTAAGCAGCGAGGCCCATTCTCAGGTAATCCGCCTCCGGTGATATGGGCCATGCCGTGAATATCTAAGCCGGAGCGAAGAGCAGACAAGACGGGCTTGACGTAAATTTGAGTTGGCGTCAGAAGAGTTTCGCCTAGGCTCATTCCCCCTAGCCTTTCAGGACAGTCTTGCCAATCCCATCCAGGTTCTGCTCGATGGGGATTGATGCCTTCAGCTACGATCTTTCTCACTAGGCTAAATCCATTACTGTGAACGCCCTGACTGGCTAAACCAATTACAGAATCTCCAATGTTGATCTTGGTTCCATTCAACAGTTTCTGTTTATCGACAATCCCAACGCAAAAGCCTGCGAGGTCATATTCACTGGGCTGATAAAACCCAGGCATTTCGGCGGTCTCTCCCCCTAGCAGGGCACATCCAGCTGTTTTGCAGCCTTGGGCGATCCCAGCGATGACTTGTTTGAGCTGTTCAGGTTGGAGTTGGCTAGTGGCGAGATAATCCAGGAAGAATAAAGGCTCTGCTCCACAAGTCAGCACGTCATTAACACACATGGCGACTAGATCGATGCCAACGGTGTGATGCTGATTGAGAGCCTGGGCCAACTTCAGCTTAGTGCCGACGCCGTCAGTCCCTGAGACTAGAACTGGTTCTTGATAGCCTGTCGGTAATTGAAATAGGCCATTGAACCCCCCTAGATTGCCTAAAACTTCTGGGCGAATGGTGTCGGCCACCATCTGCTTGATATCACTGACAAAGGTCCGTCCTGCCTGTACGTCCACACCAGCGTCACGATAATCCATGCCCAAACCTTTCCGATACCTAAGAGCAACATGACATATTGACAGATTATGATCCACCAAAGCAATACATCATCAAGACCAAATCAATCTAGTTATAGTCAGCTAGAAAAATGATCTTAAAAAATTGCTGACTAAGAACGATATTTACCTCTTAATTATTAACGCCATCTACTATTAATAAATTTGCCAGAACTGATCGATAAAAATAACCTATGGGTTCTCTGATATCTATCGCTATAAAATCTACTCAAAATCTCTGATGACTATATATAGATGGGTTTTAAGGCTTTTTGAAGGATGGGAGTATGTGGGGCTTTTTGGGTGATATTTGCAACTGTCAATATTATTCCTGTGCTAAAAATATCTATGAAAAATGATATCCTCAGCTGATTAAAGTATTTGAATATTCAAACGGCAGAAATGTACTGATAGTTTTTACTAATCAATTGTCTGGAGTTCTTAATCGCCTGAAGATATTAATTTTTCTTGCTTTCAGCACTTTAAACATTAGTGAATGCCAAATACACAATGTTTGTAATAAGTAAGTTTTAGTCTTGGTCTCAGCAGAATCCCTGATTTCAGCAACCCAAAGTTCGTGATAGGGTAATTAAGTTCTGTAAAGGAAGGTTGAATCCTGTAAAGGTTAATAGAGTCTCCACCGTACTTTGTGTTAAGGAAGACTGTTTTCAATCTTGTCCTTCTATACTCTCCAGGCAAGAGCATTCATGAGAAATAAACTGGTTTTAACTGGCCTAGCTGCCGCACTCACGGTATCCGTTGTGAGCGCACTGAGTACGAGTGAGGCCAATCAAACCCTAGAAGTAGAAAAGTCTGCTCCAGAGACAGTCCGTGAGCAAGATGCATCAATTGAAGCCTCGGATGAGGCCGATGCGTCTGAAGAGGCTCAAGATGCTGATGCGGTTAAGGTCGGAGACAGTCAACCTAAGGGCGCGGTTAGTGACAAGCCTGCGATCGCAAAGATTCACGCCTATGAAAAATCGGGTCGACCGGCCGCTACCTTGTATGTGCGTAATATCCCCGTCGTTACGTTTCTAGGGACAGAAAAGTCTGCTGAAACAGAGAAAGTCGCTACAACTAAATCAGAAACCGCTCAACCTGAAGCGAATCAGCAAGATCCGGTCTGGCGGGCCACAACCGTTGCCGCCAAGATTAATCAGTTGGATCGAGATGGGGTTGATGCCAATAACATTAAGGTCATTTGGGATAAAGAACGCGAGAGCTATGTAATTAAGACTAGCGACGCCCACATCCTGGAAATGAGCGAGCTAACGATACTCCCCAAAACTACCAAGGATATGGGAGATGACGCCCTGAAGATTACGAATCTACTGCGTCGTCAAATGGGGACTACTGTGGCGCTAAAAGACATTCCCGGTCGCCCTAAGCCTCCTGCTCCTGCCGTTGCCGCAACATCTGTCCGGTATCAGGTCAATGGCGAAGCCTCTTGGTATGGCCCAGGCTTTCATGGTAACTACACTGCCAATGGTGAAGTTTATAATCAGTACGCATTGACCGCAGCTCATAAAACCTTGCCCTTTGGGACCCGAGTCAGAGTCACCAATCTGTATAACGGACGTTCTGTGGTTGTACGAATCAATGACCGTGGACCGTTTATCCCTGGACGCATCATTGATTTATCCCAAGGTGCTGCTCAACTGATTGGTGTGACCAGTAGTGGTGTCGCTCCCGTACAGATGGATATTCTGCAATAGTTAAGCGTTAGCTTTCAGCTTAAAAAAGCAGCTCCAAATCTGGGGCTGCTTTTTTAAGCTGAATTGCTAGAAAATCAGGATGAGAAGATCTTCTAGCCTATGAACGCTGATAGTAGAAATAGGTCAGCATCGGAATGGCTGTTGCCAGAATTAATAAAACAACGACTAGTATGGCGGAGCTGGTGTCATTGGTTTCTTCTGCAGTACGGAAATTACTTTCAGCAAAAGCGGTGACTTCAACTTCAGGTGGACCCGGATCTTCTTGCCCACTGATCACAGCTGCAAATCGATCCCCAGCTCCAATAAAGGCCTCGTTGTAGTTCCCTTTACGAATCGGAATTAGCAGATTATCAAAGGCGATACTTTGAGCCGTTTCTTCAGAAAGCAATTTCTGGGCTTCTTGGCCCACTAGAATCGCAGGGGCATTGGTGCGAGCATCATAAACTAGCAAGACTTGGTTTGCTTGGTCTTCTGCTGTAGGGAACCACTGTTCAAATAAGGTGTTCGCAAAACTATCTGCGGTCTCACCATAATTAAGACCTCGAATGGTAATGACCCTAACGTCTGTCCCTGTCTGCCGGGATATCTGTTTAAGGGTTTTATTCACCGATCGCTCAGTAACGACACTCAGAAGTTCTGCCTTATCGGCTAACCAAGTCGACTGACTTGCGGAAAGATTGGGGATATCCTCAACAACGGTTGCCAAGGCCGGAGGAGACCAAAGCGGCAATCCGACCAGGAGGGTAAGCAGGCCAACAATCAACCACCGCTGTAGTTGTCCCTTCCAATCCCATAGTTTGTTGAGTTGAACTTTCATCCTAGATAACCTTCAATCAATGTATTTCAATGAGCCACCGTGCATGCAGCAGTGTATGCAAGCAATTCACTCTATTCATACTATTGATCCGTTGCCCTGGGATCAACAAT
Source organism: Acaryochloris marina MBIC11017 (assembly GCF_000018105.1). Classification (GTDB taxonomy): domain Bacteria; phylum Cyanobacteriota; class Cyanobacteriia; order Thermosynechococcales; family Thermosynechococcaceae; genus Acaryochloris; species Acaryochloris marina. The sequence continues at coordinate 402,551 of NC_009925.1, read as the reverse complement.
TGTAATGAAGCTGATAAGAGTTGCTTAAGTCTGTGATTGATGGCCTTGAGAATAGGAAGTGAGACCACCCAAATACGGTGAGTCCTTTTCAAGCAGAAGCACTGGACATCAAGATCTGCTCAAGGATTAAGTCCGTTGCGGCAGCAATATCATCCAATATGTAGTCTGGATGATAAGCAGAAAGTTGGGCTTGATCCCTAATGCCAGACAAAACTGCGATCGCAGGTAGGTTTTGGGACTGAGCCGCAATAATGTCCGCTTCCGTGTCACCCAACATCCATGTTTGATCTGGGGGGAGTTCCTGCACCGCCTTTTGCATCAGCAGGGTTTTATCTTCAATATCTTGAGTCTTTAGATAGTCATTGGTCAGACAATACCGTCGTTCAGGCCGAAAAAATCCATCTAAACCATAATTCGACAGGGCGAAGTCTAATTCTCGGGTTCGTCTCATGGTCATCACCACGAGTTCTACTCCCCTGGACTGGAGTTTTTGTAGTGCTGAAAGGGCGCAGGGAATGATCAGATCATGCTTGAAATAGGGCATCGTATGAACAGTAACTCGGCGTAAATGGGCAAAGTCCTTTGCCTGTGATTCATCGAGTCCTGAATAGATGCCAATTTGAGTCTCAGGGATTCTTGATCGTTTTAGAGACCAGAATTTTGACTTAGGTAGCAGGTTTATAGCTTGCCCCGGTCTAGAAATAGTGGTTAGACAATACTGATAAACCTGATAATACCGTTCAGATACATCAACAATCGGACCATCAAAGTCTGTAATTAAGCGGGGCATCGATTCATCTTTTCCAAAGCATTGCCAAACAATGCAGATACTTTCTTTATGAACGGTATATTTTAAGTATTGTAACGTGTTATCACTGGTCCTTGTCCTCAAATAGAGATGCTAATACTAACCTTCTACCGCCTGCAAAGACAGCATGGAAACTGATTTAAGCCTCGTAGACACGCCTGATGAACAGTTGGAATCAGACATTACCCCAGAAGAGCTGGCTGCTGTCACCTTAGAAACACAGAAATTAGAGAAACGGCATCGACAAATCCAAGCCCAGATTTCTTTGCCCTTTTCACCTGAGCAAATCTGGGATGTCCTCATTGACTATGAAGCCCTAGCCGACTTTATTCCTAATCTGGCTAAAAGTGAGCGTATCCCTCATCCGGAAAGCATTCGCATTGAACAAATTGGCGTTAAGAATGCGTTATTTCTGAAATTCTCGGCCCGGGTTGTGCTGGATATGGTGGAAGATTTCCCCCATGCCATTCAATTTGAAATGGTTGAAGGTGACTTCAATGCCTTTGCCGGCTCTTGGGAAATGACCCAGAATGAAGATCAGTCAGGCACAACCTTAACCTACACCTTGCAAGTCTGCCCAACCCGTTTAATTCCGGTGAAAGCGATAGAAATGCAGCTAGGGAAAGACCTGCCACGCAATCTAATCGCGATTCGTCAAAGGCTTTACCAGGTCTATGGTGGCTAGCAGTTCCCCATCAAGGTGATGAATGTTCTAGGTGATCTAAATCGATATTTTGGAGATCTTGCTGGAGCTGGCGTCGGGAGGGGCGACGATACCGCTTCGTTTCTAACTTGGGCTCATTTTTGATTTTGCCCCGCTTGCCGGACTTACGCTTCGTCCGAGCTTCAGTTGTGGCTGTCATTTGTCGCTTGGCATGTTCTTCTGTCACCTCTGCCAACAAGTTCAAATAATATGGATAACGCTCCCAGTCACCTCGAACGGCACAGTTGGGTTCATCCATATGTTGGCAATCCTTAAATTGACAACGGGCCTGGGAGAGCCGCTGTCGGATTTCGGGGAAACACTGGCCTAACTGAGCTGGCAGAATATTGCTTAGGCTGGGCTGGTTAAAACCAGGGGTATCCGCTAAAAAGCCCCCCTTAGAGAGCTCAAATAGCTCGACATGACGGGTGGTATGACGACCCTGGCCCCATCGCTCCGAGACACGCCCCACTCGCAGGTCAATGTCTGGGATGAAATGGTTGATCAGACTGGATTTGCCTACCCCTGATAGCCCTGATGCTACGGTGATGTGTTCCCTAAGGGGGCGCTCAAGGGCCTTTAACCCTACCCCCGTTTGGAGACTGATCAGAATGGGATCATAGCCCCACCGCTTCATGCGATCGCGCCAGGCTTTTTGCGTCGCGTAAGTGGTTAAATCCCGCTTATTGAAACAAAGAATAATGGGGAGGTGGGTCTGTTCTGCTGTGACTAAAAAGCGGGTCAATTGCTGAGGGTCTAATTTGGGCTCCGCCAAGGCAAACATCAATAGGATTTGATTGACATTGGCAATGGGCGGACGAGCGAGTTGGGACTGACGGGGGAGGATACTTGCGATCGCACCTCGTTGCCCTAACCAATCCGGTTCTTCTACAACCACTTGATCCCCTACCATGACCTGCTGCCTCAGCTTTTTGAGGCGAGAGCGACGAGTGCAGAGCAGCTGACTAGAAGGAAAATTCTGTGCGGCCTGAAGCTGTACCTGATAAAAATTGGCCTGAACAGCTAACACCGTTCCCGTTAAAGGAGTATCAGTTGCTGCTTGTGCTTGCTTACTCATAGGTCAGCTGATCTGACTTGCAAAGCGTAAAAACCAGAGCAGTCCTTTAATTGTTCAATTGTGTAGCCAGCCATTTTGAGGCTATCGGGTACTTGCTCAATGGGTTCGCCCGGATCTAACCAAACTTCTAACAAGGATCCAGGAGCCATTTTTTGCAAATGTAGCTTTGTGCGAACAAAATTGAGGGGGCAAGGTGTTCCCCTTAAATCAATTTGGTCATCTGATGCTGGCAAAAGCGGTGGGCTCGGCTCCGTCATCGGCCAAAAATGCCCCCGAGGAAGCCTTCGATTCCGCCTTTCCCAGTTTGCTCCGCTCGAATACTGGCGAGCTGCACCAACAACTCACGCTCTTCTGTGGAGATTCGGTTAGGAATATCAATAATGACCGTAATCAAATGGTCTCCCCGACTTACCGGATTACCTAAACGGGGAACACCGTGATTTTCCAGGGTTAAAACAGTGCCTGGTTGAGTTCCCGCAGGAATCGTAATGGTCTCTTCTCCATCCACGGTTTTTACCGGCAGTTGGGCACCTAAAATCGCCTGCAAGTAGCTGATCTTAAACTCAGATAGGACATTGGTGCCATCGCGACGAAATTCTGAGTCTTCTTGTACAAACAGATAAACATACAAATCACCAGGAGGCCCACCTTTTTGGCCCGCATCTCCTTCATTGGAGACCCGCAATCGAGTACCTGTATCTACGCCAGCTGGAATTTTGATTTGTAATTTCTTGCTGACTTGGTTTTGCCCACGTCCACCACAGCTATCACACTTTTCTGTTACCACTTGCCCTTGACCGTTGCAAGTTGGACAAACAGACACTTGCGTAAAATTTCCCAGAGGCGTACGGGTCATCCGCCGAACTTGACCCGACCCTTGGCAAGTACTGCAGGTTTGGGGTCGAGTGCCAGGTTTTGCCCCAGTTCCTTCACAAGTTTTACAGCTTTCTAGGTGAGAAATGCGAATTTGCTGTTCTCCACCAAACACGGCTTCTCTAAACTTGAGCTTGAGATCAAATCGCAGATCCTCGCCCCGTGCTGGACCCGAACGACGTCTTCCTGATTGTGGACTCCCTCCAAAACCACTAAAAAAGGTTTCAAAGATATCTGCAAATCCACCGAAGTCGCCAAAGTCTTGATAGCCTGCCCCTGCGGCTGAGCTGACCCCTGCTTCACCAAACTGGTCATACCGGCCTCGCATTTGCGGATCGGACAAGGTTTCGTAGGCTTTATTGATTTCTTTAAATTTATCTTCGGCCCCTGGTTCTTTATTGACATCGGGATGGTACTTACGGGCTAAACGTCGATAGGAACGCTTGAGCTCATCGGGGTCGGCGCTGCGGGAAACACCTAGAATGTCGTAGTAGTCGCGGGCCATATATGGTTCTTACTTAGGTCACTAATTAGGCTGGCAACGCACTTAACCCCTAATCTACGGCTTCATAGTCAGTGATAACCGTATCATCAAAATCTCCAACTATGGTGGAGTCGTCATCCAACGGTGCTGAAGGTTCTGAAACTAGATCAGGCGTTACTACAGTGCTAGGTTGACTATTATAAACGTCACTCGGATTATAAACATCATTCGCCGATGGTGAGTTTGTTGCCGACTGCTGATAAACTTCAGCCCCAATATCTAAGAGTACCTGCTGGAGGGTATCTATGCGAAGCTTCAACATTTCTGCAGTGACATCAGGCTGGTCGGCTAAAACTTTAAGTTCAGCCGCTGCTTGTTCGGCCCGTTGCTTGAGTTCTGGAGAAACGGTGCTCGCATTATCCTTCAAAGTGGCACTGCAGCTATACAGCATGCTGTCAATCTGATTTTTCTGATGGGCAACTTCTTTCAACTGCCGATCTTGATCTGCATAGATTTGGGCTTCCTGGCGCATTCGCTCAACTTCTAAGCTACTTAAGCCTCCGGTATTAGAGATCCGGATACTTTGTTCCCGTCCAGTGCCTTTATCTTGGGCAGAAACATTGAGAATGCCATTAGCATCGATATCAAAGGTGACTTCAATTTGCGGTACACCCCGCGGTGCCGGAGGAATGCCGGTTAATTCAAAACGACCGAGACACTTGTTATCTTTCACCATGGCCCGCTCACCCTGGTAAACCTGGATTTCTACACAGGTTTGCCCATCTGTTGCGGTAGAAAAGCTCTGTGAACGGCTGGTGGGCAGGGTTGTATTGCGGTCAATGATTTTGGTAAATACCCCTCCCAAAGTTTCAATACCCATCGATAGGGGGGACACGTCTAGGAGCAAGAGATCCTTAACTTCCCCACCCAGCACACCAGCTTGAATGGCAGCACCTAGGGCAATCGATTCGTCAGGATTAACCGAGCGATCCGGACTTTGACCGCCAAAGTATTGTTTGACGGCTTCTTGGACTGCAGGAATCCGGGTGGAGCCTCCCACCAAAATGATGCGATCAATGTCCTCAGCTTGTAAGTCTGAATCCTTGAGAGCCCTTTCAACAGGTTCCATCGTTCCTGTTACAAGTTCAGCAGCTAACTCTTCAAATTTGGCTCGGGTTAAATCCATCTCCAAATGTTTGGGACCTGTTTCATCAGCCGTGCTGAATGGCAAGTTAATGGAGGTTGTAATGGTACTAGATAGCTCGATCTTGGCTTTTTCTGCTGCTTCCCGTAATCGCTGCAGGGCCATCTTGTCTTTGGATAGATCAATCGATTCAGTTTGGCGAAAACTTTCTAACATCCACTTCAAAATGGATTCATCGAAGTCATCCCCACCGAGGTGATTGTTGCCAGCAGTGGCTTTTACCTCAAAGACGCCATCTCCGAGTTGAAGGATGGAAACATCAAAGGTACCCCCTCCTAGGTCAAAGACTAAAATCTTATGGTCTTCCTCTTGCTTTTCCAAACCATAAGATAGAGAGGCTGCGGTAGGTTCATTGATGATTCGCAGAACTTCTAATCCAGCGATGGTTCCTGCATCCTTTGTGGCTTGGCGCTGGGCATCACTGAAATAAGCAGGAACTGTGATAACTGCTTGAGACACTGCCTCTCCTAAGTAGGCTTCAGCATCTTGTTTCAGCTTTTGCAAAACCATTGCTGAAATTTCCTGAGGGGTATAGTTTTTCCCTCGAATTTGAACATCAACGGTTTCATCTTTGCCAGGTACAGAGGTATAAGCGACACGAGATCTTTCCGTTTCTGTTTCCTGCCATCTACGGCCAATGAAACGCTTAATACTGAAAATGGTGTTTTCAGCGTTGGTGACTGCTTGTCGTTTGGCAAGTTGGCCAACTAGGCGGTCCCCAGATTTAGCAAAACCGACAATACTAGGGGTCGTTCTGCCCCCTTCAGTATTGGGGATAACGACCGGTTTTCCCCCTTCAAGAACAGCAACACAGCTATTCGTTGTTCCTAGATCAATACCAATGACCTTACCCATAACTTTTTCGCAGCAAACAGCAATTATGCTTGATTAAATGTATTGAGCTTTCTAAAATGCTCCTCATACTGTAGGGTGCCTCATCTGCCCATGAATTTAATCAACCTTCTGCAAATTAACCCAAAAAACAGGTGAGAAGGGAACGATTCAGACCCTGGCAAAGTTATTCAGAGACAGCATTTTCGGCTTCCTCAGCTACTTCTTCCTCAGTAACTGCTTCTGGCTCTTCTTGCTCTAAAGGAGCAGCAACTTTTACCATGGCATGCCGTAGAACCTGTTCACCTAATAAGTATCCACTGACTAATTCTTCAACAACCATACCTTCTTCGAATTCGTTAGTGGGTTCCCGCATTACAGCTTCGTGGAGATTCGGGTCAAAGGGTTGTCCTTTAGAACGCATGGGTGCAACTCCAATTCGCTTCAAACAATCCACTAATTGTTTGTATACCCCTTGATAACTATTATGAATGTTCTCTTCTTGATCGGTTTGAGGTTTGATATGAGATCTGGCCCGATCAAAGCTATCAATAACGGGAAGAAGCTCACTGAGCGTTTCTCGTTTTACCCGTTGTTCTAAATCTGTTTTCTCTCGCGCCGTGCGTCTGCGAAAGTTCTCGAAATCCGCTGCGATTCGGACATACTGACTCGTGCGCTCGTCTAACTGACTTTTTAAGGTCTCAACTTCCGTTGCTAACTGAGATAGCGCTTCTGATGAGTCTTCTTGCTCAGGTATAGATGTTTCTTCCGGTGAGGCAGTCGAGGTATGGGGGGCGTCATCAGACGAAGCAGATGAAACTAGTTCTTCTAAAGCATCTAAAGGCAACTCTTCAGAGTCGTCTACCACTAATTCTTCGTACTCTGAGTTTGACTCTTCCTGATGAAGCGAAGATTCATCTGAGTAATTTACATCATTAGCCTCAGTATTCTCGTGCTGCTTCGCGTCTTCGCTCATGATGCTCCTGTTTTCTTTACTTCCATGAACAAACAGTTTGGTTAACAGTTCTACAACCTTAATGTGTTGTGAGCTTTAACGAACATGTTTCAGTGTAATTAATCGTATGGTATCTCAGACCTGCTCAAATATGAGAGTATTAAACCTCCCCAAGGGCTGGGAGCCTTAGTACTGCTGATGATTTAAGCCTCAATATAGTAGCCTGCCTTTCAGTTGTTCCCACAACTTGATTTTATATTGCTATTCCAATTCTGAGTAGAGAGTTGAACCAGAAAATCATCAAATATCGATAATTTGAACAATCTAAACTTACTAAGGCTAGTAATGAGGTCTAATGGTAGAAAAAGGCTGAGAATATTAACGTTGAGAATATTTTAAACCTATATATACTCTAGCAGTTGTTTTAGGAATCTCCCTTGGATCAGAGGCCTAAAGTTTGGCTAACTTGGACTCTAAAATTGCTGATGTCAAGGGAAATGGAATTCTTGATACCCAGGAAGATTGTAAAAACCTCAAAAAATGTGGGCATGCTGAGAACAGCCTCGCCATTGCCTCGACTTGGCAAGGAAGTCTATTTTCAAGCTTACATATCCACGGTTAGGTCTTTCGCTTTCATCGCTATGGTTAACTCTTCCTCACAGCGGCGTGCTCTCGTTACTCGGCACAATTTTTCCCCTTTTGGCAATAAGCTGATTTCAACAGGTTATGTTGACCAAGACCAAATGCGGGAAGCGACCCTAGAAAGTCGACGCTCAGGACGTTCACTTGTCGAAATTCTTCAAGGACTCACTGGACAGTCTTTACCACCAGAACTTTTACGTCAATATAAACGACAACAACTTTTTGAACTAAAAATACTGTATGGCATCGACTCTTTAGATCTTGAGTTAAGCCAAATTCCAACGGATCAAATCGAAGAATTGATCCAGAATTATATTTCTCTTGACCTCTGTCGACGCTATCAGCTGGTTCCCCTAACCCTTGATAAAGAAACGGATCCAGCAACATTGCTGGTGGCAATGGTTGATCCAGATAATTTAGGCGCTCTGGACGATCTAGGGCGTATTCTTAGAGAGAAAAATCTAACCTTGCAACGCATGGTGATTGCGGTTGAGGACTATCAGCAACTTATTAGTAAGTATCTCGATCAGCAAGCGGCTGAGCAAAAAGCAAATGAAAAGCCGATCGAGTTCGATTTAGATGATGACTTAGATGCGATCGCAGGTTTAGATGATCTCCCTAGTGACGAACTTGAAACGGACTTGGGGGCGGCTCTTCAAGATGCGGAAACAGCTCCCATCATTGGTCTAGTTAACAAAATTCTGGCTAAAGCTTTACAGAACGGTGTCTCTGATATTCATATTGAACCCCAAGAAGATCACCTTCGTGTTCGATTCCGTAAAGACGGTGTACTCCAACAGGCCTTTGACCCATTGCCAAGAAAGATCATTCCTGCGGTTATTTCCCGTTTCAAAATCATTTCAGATCTTGATATTGCCGAGCGCCGCCTTCCGCAAGATGGTCGTATCCGGCGACTTTTTCAAGGGCGCAAAATTGACTTTCGAGTGAATACCTTGCCGAGCCGATATGGAGAGAAGATTGTACTTCGTATTCTGGATAACTCCTCGACTCAACTGGGATTAGATAAACTTGTTTCAGATGAAGATAGTCTAAACATTGTCAGAGAAATGGTCAGTAGACCGTTTGGACTAATTTTGGTGACAGGACCGACTGGTTCTGGTAAAACAACGACTCTCTATTCTGCCTTAGCCGAATGTAATCACCCAGGCGTCAACATCAGCACTGCTGAGGACCCGATTGAATATACCCTCCCAGGTTTGACCCAAGTCCAGGTGATTCGAGAAAAAGGAATGGACTTTGCCTCAATTTTGAGAGCGTTTCTAAGACAAGATCCAGACGTCATTCTAGTGGGTGAGACCCGAGATAAAGAAACGGCTAAAACTGCCATTGAGGCAGCGCTAACAGGACACCTTGTGCTAACGACTTTGCACACAAATGACGCTGCTAGTGCAGTTGCTCGCCTTGCGGAAATGGAAGTTGAGCCTTTTATGGTTTCGGCGTCCCTATTGGGTGTTGTTGCCCAGCGTTTGGTTCGGCGAGTATGCTCAGACTGTAAAGTCCCTTATCAACCTACTCCCACTGAGCTTGGCCGATTTGGGTTATCTGCTTCTCCTGGCACAGAGATTACCTTCTATAAAGCGAATACTCTCTCAGCTGATGAACTTCAAACCGCTCAAGCTACTGGGCAAACGGTTTGTTCAACTTGTAATGGTATTGGTTATAAAGGGCGTTGTGGTGTCTATGAAGTCATGCAAATCACTGAAACCCTGCAAACACTAATTACCGAGGGAGCTCCTACCGAGCGGATTAAAGAAGTAGCAGTTGAAGAAGGAATGAAAACCCTTCTAGCTTACAGTCTTGAACTAGTTAAGAAAGGGGATACTACTCTCGCTGAAGTGGAACGAGTTACCTTTACAGATAGTGGCTTAGAAGCTGAACTTAAGGCTAAGCGCAAAACATCTCTAACTTGTCGAGTCTGTGATGCAGATTTAAGACCTGAGTGGTTGGATTGTCCCTATTGCACGACACCAAGATTCCAAGATTAATGCAGGAATCCATGAAATATTTTTTGTATTTGCTGAATCAATCAATTTACGCTAGCTGAGACTATTAAGAGGCAATTTATGGACTACATGATTGAAGATCTGATGGAAGAGGTCGTTGAACGGGGAGGCTCCGATTTACACCTCTCAGTAGGCTTACCTCCCTACATTCGTATCAACGGAAAATTAACTCCTACTGATTATGATCCGCTCAGTCAAGAGCAATGTCAGCGTCTTATCTTTAGCATGCTGAATAACACTCAACGTAAGCAGCTAGAGCAAACATGGGAACTAGATTGTTCCTATGGTGTGAGGGGCCTAGCTCGGTTTAGGGTAAATGTCTATAAAGACCGAGGGACTTATGCTGCGGCATTGCGTGCTCTTAGCTCTAAAATTCCTTCTATCGAAACATTAGGACTCCCCAATATTGTCCGAGAAATGTCGGAAAAACCACGGGGGTTGGTCCTCGTTACGGGGCCTACCGGTTCAGGGAAAACAACCACCCTTGCCTCCATGATTAACAATATCAATCTAACTCGGGCTGAGCATATTCTTACGGTGGAAGATCCCATTGAATTTGTTTATGAACCCATTAAAAGTTTGATTCATCAACGTCAGGTTGGTGAAGATACCAAAAGCTTTGCGAATGCGCTACGAGCAGCTCTTCGTGAAGATCCAGATGTTATTCTGGTTGGGGAAATGCGGGATCTCGAAACCATTCAACTTGCTATCTCTGCAGCAGAAACAGGTCACTTGGTTTTTGGGACACTTCATACCAGTTCAGCTGCTCAAACGGTCGATCGAATGGTAGATGTCTTTCCACCTGAGCAACAGACTCAAGTTCGAGTGCAATTGTCTAACTCTTTAGTCGCTGTATTTAGCCAAACGCTGGTGACACGAAAGAACCCAAAACCAGGCGAGTTTGGGCGAGTCATGGCCCAAGAAATTATGGTATCAACACCTGGAATTGCTAACTTAATTCGTGAAGGGAAAACGTCCCAGATCTATTCTGCGATTCAAACTGGTGGAAAGTTGGGGATGGTAACGTTGGAAAAAGTTTTAGCAGAACTGTATCGTGCAGGTACGATTTCCTTTGAATCTGCTGTATCAAAAACCTCCCGACCTGATGAAATGCAACGCCTTATGGGGGCAGCTCCTATGGGGAATCAACGTGGCTCTGGTGCCGCACCCTATCGGCGATAAGCATTGAGTATAAACCTAACATTCGTTCTTTCTTCATTTACTGCTGAGAATTGAGTTATGCCAACTTACGTCGTCCGTGCGCGAGACTCTCAAGGAAAATCAAGCCAAAAAAGGGTAAACGCAACCTCTCAAAAAGAAGCTCGTTCTAATATCCAACGCCAAGGGCTACAGATCCTTGATATAAAGGAATCTCAAGGCTTCAGCATGAATGCTGAGCTGGATCTGAGTTTTCTTCAGTCCATCACTGTTAAAGATAAAGCTTTGTTCTCGAGACAGTTTTCAGCTCTAGTCAATGCCGGGGTTGCATTGGTAAGGGGCTTGGGAGTTATGTCTGAACAGTGTAAGAATCCTAAGCTTAAAAAGGCACTTCTAGATGTCAATGCTGCTGTCCAACAAGGCGTTAGCTTATCAGATGCTATGAGGGGCCACCCTGCTGCTTTCGATCAGCTGTATGTTGCCATGATTCAAGCAGGTGAAACAGGTGGTGTTTTGGATGAGGTTCTCAATCGTCTAGCCACTTTGCTGGAAGATCAAGCGCGTTTGAAAAACCAGATTCGATCAGCGCTAGCATATCCAGTTGTCGTTGGTTTTATCGCTGTTTCAATCTTTTTGGGAATGGTTATTTTCCTTATCCCAGTATTTGACGGCATATTTAGCCAATTAGGTGGTGACTTACCTGCATTTACTCAATTTATGGTGAATCTCAGTGAATTTCTGAGAACACCGATTTATGGGATTTCAGCTGCCATTGTAGTTTTTGGATCCACATTTGCCCTTCGGCAGTACTATCGAACCCGAGCAGGCAGAGAAACTATTGATCGAATCATGCTTAAGTTGCCTCTGTTTGGTGATCTGATTCAAAAGACGGCTGTGGCTAGATTTTGTCGAACTTTTGGGTCACTTTCTCGTTCGGGTGTGCCTATTCTCTATTCTCTCGAAATTGTTCGTGATACTGCAGGAAACCAGGTTGTATCTAACGCTATTGATGAAGCTCGACGAGAAATTCAAGGGGGTGGCATGTTGAGCTTAGCGTTGCAAAAAGAAAAAGTATTTCCTCTCCTAGCGACTCAAATGATCAATGTTGGGGAAGAAACAGGAGAGATTGACAAGATGCTGATGAAGGTTGCTGATTTTTATGAAGATGAAGTCGAACAGGCGGTTAAAGCCATGACTAGTGTGATGGAACCCTTGATGATCGTTGTTTTAGGAGGTATGGTTGGTTCCATTCTTGTGGCTATGTATTTGCCTATGTTCAAGATCTTCGATCTAATCGGTTAATCAAGGGTTATTCAGTGGTTTACTCAGTTTAAGTGTGATTTACGCTAAATTTCGCTAGCTCCTAATACATATTGTAAGCAAGCTCTATCGACTAAGAGATAGAGCTTGCTTACAATATGTATTAGGAATTTCTTTGAGTGTTGAATTCTTTAGCACAGAATTATAAAAAGCTTGAACTAGAGTGATGTCGATGGATTCAAATTTCTACCAGTTGCTAGATCTTTCTCCTGGAGCTTCTAGTGATGAGATCCATGATGCTTATCGAAGAAAGAGCAAGGTTTACCATCCTGACACAACGGCTTTACCCAAGGAAACTGCGATCCAAAAATTTCAACAACTTAATGATGCATATAGAGTTTTGAGTAGTCCTGAACTAAGAAAATCATATGATTATCGTTTAGGTGTTTCGCCTGCCAAATATACCTCCGTGCAGAAGGTGCGCAGTTCAGATAATCCATTGGCATCTTCACAGGTTCAAATCCAAGAACGCCCTTTGTCTTCTGGCGAGCTTGTTGCATTATTAATTTTGTGTATAACCTTCTTAGGGTGTTTAATCTTGGCTGTGGTGTTGGGTTTTGCCCGTGGAGAAATGATGTTTGTAGGACTTGCTACTCTTTACCTGATATGAATTTGAAATTTTCTTTAGGAGTTTGTAAGACGATTCTCTCTATTGCTTTTTAGCATATGATGATGTGGTTTTAGGAAGATTTAGTATTGAGCCTCGTTTGATGAGTTATGGGCATCTTCAACTCTCCTTCATTGGCCTTGTGTTTTTCTTTATAATTAAGCACCCAACTATTGATCAATTTGGGAGTATGTCACCTTCATTTCTAAGTGTTTATACTCATTTCAGTAATTCCTGCTAGCCTTGATCTCAGATGCCAAGCTGTTACTTTCGAAATTTACATACTTGCAAAGGTGACATACTCTCGATCAATTTGTGTCTAAGTTGTAAGAGTTAGCTAATGACTGAATCCTGTTTACCAGATCCTAAAACTCCGCTGTATAATCATCCTCTTCCTCAAATTGAGCTATGGCTTCACCAGCTTGGATGCCACCAAGATTCTCAGGATTTGCATCTTTGGCGTGTTGAGCGTGATCAGTGGAAGGCAGAAATATGGCTAGATATCGAGGAGTTGTCTGTTGTATACGTGCCAGCTGTTTCCACTGAACGCGATATTCAACGAACCTTCAAGTACTCTTTAAGTCGCCAAGATATTGAGGATGCAGTGTTTTCTGGTCCTTAGTGGGTATTATCACTTGGCCTAAGCTTGAGATATGCTAAAACTCCTAGTCTTCCGTGAGTGAAAACCTGTCTTCTTCAGTAGAAGAACCTTAAAAAATGGACTTAATCTGAACTGGGCTTACTTAGGCTTATCAGTAATTTATGCAAAATATGCAGCATCTTACTAAATGATTAGTTGACTTTACCAAATCTTCGATGCCTATCTTGGAAGTCTTTAAGGGCTTGATGGAACTCATCTCGATCGAAGTCTGGCCACAGGGTCTTGGTAACATAGAGTTCCGCATAGGCCATTTGCCACAAGAGGAAATTACTGACTCTCATTTCTCCACTGGTTCGAATTAACAGGTCTGGGTCTATAATTCCGGCTGTATATAGATGCCGCTCAAATAAGCTTTCATCAATATCATCCAGGTTGATTTGATTATGCTGAACTTTAGAGGCAATATTGCGGCATGCTTGAATAATTTCTCTACGACCTCCGTAATTAGTGGCGACGATAAATTTGATGGTGTGATTGTCTTTTGTCGCAGTCATTGCTCGCTGTATTTCTGTTTGTAGCGTCAACGGCAGAGCTTCTAAATCACCGACAAAGTGTATTTGTACGCCTTCATCAATCATCTCTTGTAATTCGCGACGCAAAACCCTTTCAAATAGCATCATCAAGAATTCCACTTCATCAAGCGGACGTCCCCAATTCTCTGTGGAAAAAGCATACGCTGTGAGTGCTTGGACTCCCCAATCTTTGCAACAACGCAGGAGTGACTTCAGGGTATCTACCCCACGACGATGTCCGACAATGCGGGGTAATCCTCTCTGCTTGGCCCATCGCCCATTACCATCCATGATGACGGCGACATGTTTGGGTAGTCGCTGAACATCTAGGTCTGAAGGGAGTTGCTTTGGAAGACTTGAATTTAACGTCATATATTCTTGCGAGATTTGAGCAATGGGAATATGAGAGAAAGCAAAGAAAAGATTTGTTTTCTGATTTTCCTGCCTAAACTTCTCAAGCTTGGGGTGACAACTTCTCTATCCACAGATAAGATTAATCGATCAGCCAACAATTCTCTCAATTTACTGCTAGTTAAAGGGCGTCTCAGTATACCTTGTTCAGCTAGGGAGATGGAGCCGGTCTCTTCAGAAACGACGATACAGACACAATTATCAACCCGTTCTGTGATCCCCATCGCTGCACGGTGGCGAGTGCCTAATTGGCGAGAAGCGGTTTGTTCAGAAATAGGTAGAATAACGCCAGCTGAAACGATCCTGTCCCCTCGGATCAATATGGCACCATCGTGCAACAAGGTAGTTGTTTGAAAAATGGTTTGAATGAGCTCCCGAGAAATTTCTGCACTTAACTTTATTCCTGGTACTGAAAAGTCTCGTTCATCAATCGGAATATTTCGAGTTTCAATGATGAGTAAAGCGCCGGTCCGATTTTGGGAGAGTTCTTTAATTGCATCAACAATTTCATCGATGATGTTATCTGGATTTTGGGTGACCTGCTGCGCGGGACGTAACATTTTCAACAGTTCGCCTCTTCCCAATTGCTCCAGAAATCGTCGGACTTCTGATTGCAGGATGACGGCCATGGCTACGGCAGAGCCAATGAGTAAGAAAGTGAGTAATTGGTTGAGGTAATTGAATTGCAATAGTTTGCTAGCAACGGTTGCTAGAACAAGAAAAACGACACCTCTTACCATCCATAGGGTTCGCCGCTCAGCAATGACTAAGAGCAGCATGTACGTTAAAGCTAAAGCGAGGCTGATATCAATTAAGGAACGAAAGGTCTGAACCCAGTCATGGTTTATCAGCCATTCCTTAACCCCGTCCATGCCTTTGGCCTAACCTTCTCGTATACCTATGTCAGTTTAGCGTTATCAGTAATTAGTGCAATAATTAGAGAATAGAGGGCTAGCTTGGTTATCGCTATGAGGTTTAACCAACCTATGGCTCTAAATGTCTTGGCAAACAATCTTGACGAATAAGGTCTTGATAAGTTTCTCTCTTAAGAATTAAATTGGCATCTCCGTTTTGTACAAGAACGGCAGCAGGTCGCGAGATTCGATTGTAATTGGATGCCATGCTGTAATTGTATGCTCCTGTTCCCATTACTACCAGAATATCTCCGGGTTGACTTGGAGGAAGAGGGATATCTTTCAGCAAGACATCCCCAGATTCACAATGTTTACCTGCTACGGTGACGATCTCTGTGGCAGAAGAGTCCATGTGGTTGGCAATGGCAGCACTGTAAACGGATTGGTACGTAATGGGGCGGGGATTATCGGACATTCCACCATCTACAGAAAGATAAGTGCGGATATCGGGAATGTTCTTTTTGGCTCCCACCGTGTAAGCTGTAATGCAGGATGTACCTACTAGGGAGCGTCCTGGTTCGCAGAGTAGCTTTGGAAGTGGAATATTGGCTGTTTGGCAGGCTTGTGAAATGCCGTTGCAGACGATTTCTGACCATTGAGCGATGCTGGGTGGGTCATCTGACTCAACATAACGAATGCCTAGACCGCCACCGATGTTGAGTTCGTTCATGGATAAGCCTAAAGCTTGTGCTTTAGCTAACCACTCGACAATCACACTGGTGAGATCTTGATGAGGTTGCAGTTCAAAGATTTGAGACCCGATATGAGCATGAAAGCCAACCCAAGTAATTTGAGGGTTTTTTTGAGCGAAGGACAAGGCCTGATCGATTTGGTTCGGGTCAAAACCGAATTTACTATCTAGATGGCCTGTTCGAATATATTCATGAGTATGGCATTCAATACCAGGGGTAATTCTGAGCATGACCCGAGGAGGGTTTGGCAAGGCATCGATTGTGTCGAGGAGTTCTGTGAGTTGTTCTAATTCAAGCCAGTTATCCGCAATGATGGTACAGCCACAAGACAGCGCCATTTCCAGCTCAGGCACTGATTTGTTATTGCCGTGAAAATAGATCGTTTCAGGATCCACGCCTGCTTGTAGGGCGGTGTATAGTTCACCACCCGATACTACATCTAGTCCTAAGCCCTCATTAGCGACTAGTGCGGAGATAGCCATACAGCTCCAGGCTTTGGAGGCGTAGAGGATTTGAGATGGTCCAGGATAGAATTTTTGAAATGAGAGACGGTACTGTTGGCAGGCAGTCCTTAGGGTGAGTTCATCTACGATGTATAGGGGAGAGCCAAATTGCTTAACGAGATCGGTAACCAAACATCCACCAATAACCATCTGTCCTGTTTGATCAATTTTGGCAGATAGGGGAAGTATTTGTTGATTGGGAGAGGTCTCCGCGATTGGAGTAGATGAGCTGATATCTGGTGGTTGGAGGGATACCATAAACTAACCGGAATGGGCTTAGACTTTGCCAGGATAGGATTGAACTCGGTAAGAGCCATCCGAGGATCTTATCATATTCAGATGTCTCTATTGCCGTGTCTAGAGTGGGCGTGGAGTGTGGGGTACAGATTATGAGGAAGTGCTGAGCATGACTTTTGCAGCCTGCTCTTTCATGTGCTTAAAACAGCTTTTTGGCTTTCTAATCTAGCTTGAAGGGGGTCGGGGATATTAGACAAGAAGTCATACCCCGTTTCATGTTCTAAATGGTCGACGGTGACAATGTACCGTTGCCATTCATGGGATTTAATCCCCTGCTTATTGGGAATATCAACGGCAATTACTGGAGTATTGGTAGAAATACCATTTACACCTAATGTTGTCTCATCCATTACGACGATGATTTTCCAGAGGCTTTGGGGAGGTGTGACTTTTCCTTTTGCGATCGCAGCTCGTTTCCCATATCCTCCCGCAATAATGAATAGCTCTTTGCCTTCATCCACTAAATCTCGACAGTAATTCTCCAGGTCAACCCATGGCCCTCGGTTGTTATCTGGCCGCTGGGGCACAATATTGGTCATGACGAAGGTTGCAGAATTGTTGACTTCTGAATTAGTTCGATCACCAGAAGGAGCCATATGCCCTCGATCATAGCCACTCCGGGTATAGTCTCTTGAGTCAACTTTCTCCCATTTTGGCGGCAAGCCTTGATCCGCTCGAAAATCATTGCGACGTTCGACGTCTCCTAACCAAGTTTGATCAAGCTGCCAACTCACCCAGTTGGGAATTCCCTTGCTGCGGTTGTAAGACAGGGCAAATTGAGGCTTTTCCATCAAATAATTATTACTGTTGGCCAAGACGACTCTGGCTTGACTAGGATTCCCGAGAGCTAAGTGGTCAACCTTTGATTGGGGGAAAGTTGAGAAGAAACTACATCCGGTCAAGATTGAAAAACATAGAAAAATCGTGATCGGTAGATGCGATCGCATCATCAAGCCCGCAATCTTCCTTGCCCAACCAACCGGGTGTAATCTGAAAAGCCGTATCACTATTTTTCAATCCATAATTGAAAGCAACGGTTGCATCTGGTTCTTGTTCTAGGAGCAAATTTGAAGGTAAGCCATTGGAGGCTAAGGGACTATTGAGCTTACTGCTTTAATTCTGTCATCGTAAATAGGGGATGGAGCGTTAAACCTTCAGCATTTAGATTGGCTTGTCCACCGGCTTCACGATCAATGACACACATGACGTCCGTAACCGTAGCGCCTAGGGAACGTAAGTCCTGGGCTGAAAGTTTGATCTGTCCACCTGAAGTCACCACATCTTCAATGATGACTAGCCGTTTTCCTTCAATTTCTCCTCCCTCCGCTAGTTTGCAGGTACCGTACGGTTTCGCCTTCTTTCTGACAAAAAGGGATGGATATCCACTGATTTGAGATAGCATTGCCACAATCGGAATGCCGCCCATTTCCAAGCCGGCTAAGGCATCCACAGGAGTGGGGATCATGGCGGCTAAATGTTCGGCGATGGCCTTCAACAAAGTTGGATTTGCTTCAAATAAATATTTATCAAAATACTCATGGCTCATTTGTCCCGATCGCAGTAAAAACTCACCTGTGATATGGGATGTTTCATAAATTGCTTTTGCCAGATCTGCTTTGTTCATCAAAACTCGTGGAAATTGAGCTAACTTTAATTAGTTTAGGTGCTAGGCTCCCTCTTGGAACTGCTTATATAGGTAAGACACCTGATTATGTCAGACCTACCTCAAACGCAAAAGAAAAGAGCTCCTATGAACCGTACATTGACCCTCAGTACGGCAGACCGTGAGCGATTGAGATTGAAACTCGTCAAAAATATTACAAAAACATCACCGAAGGTCGATATTACGATTCAAGGAGATTGCCTCGATATAGCTCCCAAACTGCTTCAAGGCAGTATCAACTTGTTAATTCTTGACCCACCTTATAACTTGAATAAAGTCTTTAATGGTCGAACGTTTGCCAAGCAATCTGTTGCAGCCTATACCGAATGGTTAGATTATATTTGTTCTAAGCTCAAACCCCTACTACGTCCTGATGCCTCGATATATATCTGTGGTGACTGGTTCTCATCGGCTTCAATTTTCACAGTTGCAACTTCTCATTTTCAGGTCCGGAACCGGATCACATGGGAGCGCGAGAAAGGGAGAGGCGCCCATTCAAATTGGAAAAATGCGAGTGAAGATATTTGGTTTTGCACAAACTCGAACTCATACACCTTCAATAGTCAGGCTGTGAAGCAACGACGACGGGTACTAGCACCCTATCGTCGTCCAGATGGGTCTCCTAAAGATTGGTCTCAAACGGAAAATGGCAACTTTAGAGATACCTTTGCGTCTAATTTATGGACTGATATTTCGATACCTTTTTGGTCCATGCCAGAAAATACTGATCACCCCACTCAAAAAAGCGAGAAATTAGTTGCAAAGCTCATACTGGCAAGTAGCAACCCTGGAGATACTGTTCTAGATCCTTTCTTGGGCAGTGGCACAACGTCTGTTGTGGCTAAAAAACTGCAAAGACAATTTATCGGCATAGAAATTGATGAGGAGTATTGCTTGTTGTCCGAACGGCGTATCGAACTAGCTGACTCCAACCCAGCTATTCAAGGATTTGCCCAAGAAATCTTCTGGGAACGGAATACAATAATTCCCCAAGGGAACCAGTGATTTTTAACCGAAGTGGGGAAAACCATGTATGTGCCAATTATTGGACATCCAGCTCTACTTCTCAAATCTTCACCGAAGAATGATTTAATGCAAAAGTAATGTTCCATTCTAGGGAAATTGAGATGGTAACCTTCAAAGAAATTTGCCATTTGGATAGCTGACAGCTAAATTATCCTCAACCCTTTGCTCTGAAATGAATTGAGAAGACCCCCATATTGCCAATGAGTAATGAGTATTCACATGAAAGCATCGATGTCCGTAACTACTTCCGCATACTTAGACGTCGATGGATACCTGCTACGGCCGTATTTGGTTCGGTTTTTGTTCTGACTGCATTGGCAACATTTTTGCAAAAGCCTGTTTATGAAGCAGAAGGTAAGCTTTTGTTGAAGAAACAAGGCGGTGCAACAATTGCTGACCTGGAAATTGGTGGGCTGGGGGGCTTAGAAGCCTTGTCTAGTAAGAGTAGTCCGGTTCAAACGGAAGCAGAGATTATTCGTTCAGAGCCAATTTTAAGACAAACCATTACTGCACTGAAGCTAGTCGATGATGAGGATCAACCCCTAGAAACCAAGGACTTCATAGAAGCCTTGACTGTTTTTAACGTTAGAGATACCGATGTTCTAAAGGTCACCTACAAAAGCATTGACCCTAAGGAGTCCGCTGATGTTGTGAATCGGCTGATGGATGATTATCTCAAGAACAATATTGAAACGAACCGAGCAGAAGCGGCCTCTGCAAGGGTGTTTATTGAAAAACAGGTTCCAGAGGTGGCTGCAAAACTAAAAAATCTGGATCTATCCTTACGGCGGTTTAAGGAGACGAACGGAATTATTGCTTTAGAAGAAGAAGCTAAAGTGTCTGTGGAGGTTGAAGGCAACTTTTACCAAGAAGCAGCTAAGATGCAAAGTCTTCTTATCAATGCCAGGGCCAAAAGTCGCGCCCTTAGAAATAAATTGGGACTGACTCCTCAGCAAGGAGAAGACATCAATGCTTTGAGCCAATCGACGGTGGTTCAACAAGCCCTTGCCGATTACCAAGAGAATGAGCGAGAACTTGCTGAAGCCTTAAAAGTATTTCAACCTACCCACCCCACCGTTCTTGATCTTAAAGAAAAAAGGATTGCTCTGAAAGGGGTGTTAGGGGAACAAACAAGCCAAATTATTGAGACAAAACAACCCCAACCTCTTCGTAATCTGCAAGCAGGAGAATCCCGGCAGTCCCTGACGGATGCTTTGGTTGAAGCTGAAGTTGAGCGCTTAGGCTTGGAGAAACAAGTTCTATCTCTGGCCCAAACTCAAGCTGAAAACAAACGTCGGCAAGGCATAATCCCTAAATTAGAGCAGCAATTAATTGCTCTAGAACGGGATAGGATTGTCGCTCAAACCACTTATGAAGAGTTATTAAAGGCGTTGCAGCAAATTACGATTAGTGAGAATCAGAATATTGGTAATGTCCGCGTTATTGCAGCAGCCTTAGAACCCAAAGAACCGGTTTCTCCCCGCAAAGCTTTTAATCTGGCTGTTGGTTTTTTCCTTGGAGGTTTGCTAGGACTAGGGACCGCATTACTTCTTGAAGCCTTAGATACTTCTGTTAAGACAGTCCAAGAAGCAACAGGACTCTTTGATTACACAGTTCTAGGAAATATTCCATTACTGAAAGATGCTGAAAAGATGACCCGCAAGGGATTGGATCGTCCCACACCTGATTTGGTGGTTCGAGATTCTCCTCGCTCTTCCGTGAGTGAATCCTATCGTATGCTTCAGGCTAATCTTAAATTTCTGAGCTCGGATCATCATGTGCAGGTTTTTGTGGTCACCAGTTCCATCCCTAAGGAAGGGAAGTCAACCGTTGTGGCCAACTTAGCTTTAGCATTGGGTGAACTGGGGCATCGAGTATTGGTTATCGATGCAGATATGAGACGCCCTTCTCAACACCAGGTTTGGGAGTTGCCAAACGCTTTAGGACTGAGCAATGTTTTGGTAGAACAAAAAGATTGGCATGAAGCTATCCGCCCTGAGGATGATCAGCTGGATATTTTGACGGCAGGGGTTACACCTCCTAATCCAGTGCCTTTAATTGACTCCCATCACATGGCTGTATTGCTTGAAGAATTTCATCAAGCCTATGATTACGTACTGATTGATTCTCCACCGCTAGCGGTTGCTGCCGATGCTCTTCTACTCGGTAAAATGACGGATGGTGTTCTCTTAGTAACTCGTCCAGGCTTGGTGGACACTGGCTCTGCTCAATCTGCGAAAGATGCATTGGAACGTGCTGGCCAGAAGGTTTTAGGACTTGTCATTAATGGTGTTATACCTGAAAACGAGCCAGATAGTTATTATTATTACTATGCTCAAGATTATTATGGAGAGAATTCCGGGGGCAAACAGTCGAAAGCCAAGAAAAAGAAGAAAAAAGCTGATGTTAATGCCGTAGAGCGCTCCTAAATTCCTCACTGATTATGATTATGAAATCTTCTAATGTTGTCTGGCATAAGTCTACCGTCACACGCCAGAACCGACAGGAGCAAAATGGCCACCTGAGTACTATCCTTTGGTTTACGGGACTATCTGGTGCGGGTAAATCGACGCTGGCTCACACCGTTGAAGATGCCCTATCTAAGATGAACTGCCGAACTTTTGTTATCGATGGAGATAATATTCGCCACGGCTTGTGTGCAGATCTTGGTTTTTCGAGTGAAGATCGAGTTGAAAATATTCGCCGAATTGGTGAAGTCGCTAAACTATTTACGGAAGCAGGCATCATTGTTTTGTCGGCATTTATTTCTCCATTTCGGGCTGATCGAGATCGTGTTCGTGAATTGGTTCCAGAAGGTGACTTTATTGAAATATATTGCCAAGCTAGTCTAGAAGTTTGTGAAGAGCGAGATGTAAAAGGGTTATATAAGAAGGCTAGATCGGGAGAAATCCCTAACTTTACAGGTATTTCTTCTCCCTATGAGCCACCTGAAGAACCAGAGATTATCGTGAAGACGGGGGAAGATTCCCTAGAGGTTTGTGCACAGCAGGTGATTGAATTTTTACAGGAGCGGGGGATTGTTCAACCCACCTCTGCTTAGCTAAGGTAAATTGACGAGTCAATTACTAAAAAACAAAATATCATGACGATTCTGGTTACGGGGGGAGCCGGTTTTATTGGCGCAAACTATGTTTTGCGCAAGCGGCAGAATGATGAAGGCTTGGTATTGAACCTAGATAAGTTGACCTATGCAGGCCACTTATCTACTTTAGATTCCCTGAAGTCTGATCCAGACCATATCTTTATTCAAGGGGATATTGGTGATCGTCAGCTTGTTGAAGACTTGCTAACTCAGTATCGTCCTAGGGCGATTCTCAATTTTGCAGCTGAAACCCATGTAGACCGTTCCATTGATGGCCCAGATGCCTTTATTCAAACGAATATTGTTGGCACTTTCAACCTATTAGAAACGGTTCGGTCCTACTGGCAGAACCTCTCTGTGGCTGAACGAAACAGCTTTCGGTTTCTGCATGTTTCGACGGATGAAGTCTTTGGGACCCTCTCGGCTGTAGATCCTCCGTTCTCGGAATCGACGGCCTATGCTCCTAATAGCCCTTATTCTGCCTCCAAAGCCAGCTCCGATCACCTGGTGAGATCTTATTTCCACACTTACAATCTGCCAACGTTAATTACCAACTGTTCCAATAACTACGGCCCTTACCAATTCCCAGAGAAGTTAATTCCTTTGATGATCTTGAATGCAATTGAGGGCAAGCCGTTGCCTGTGTATGGAGATGGGCAAAATATTCGAGATTGGCTCTTTGTGGAAGATCACTGTCGAGCCATAGATCTGGTGTTGACTCAAGGGGAAATGGGTGAAACCTACAATATTGGCGGGAACGCGGAAAAAACGAATCTCTGGCTCGTCCAACAAATCTGTGCAATTTTGGATGATCTGCTTCCTCATTCAGCCCACAGACCCCATGCAAATTTAATTACTTTTGTGCAAGATCGACCGGGGCATGATCGACGGTACGCGATCAATTTTTCTAAAATCAAACAACACCTGGGTTGGTCTCCGCAAGTCACTATTGAGTCTGGATTAAGGAAAACGGTGCAGTGGTATTTAGACCATCAGGCATGGTGTGATCAGGTTACATCCGACCAGTATGAACGCCAACGGTTGGGATTAACGGCTACTCAGCAGTAAGAGAGCTTTGCTCATGTTATACATCTCCAGTTAGATGGGCATAGTTTGAAGAAAGAACGCTGCAGTTATAGATTGCCGAGATAATACTGATGAAAGGAATTATTCTGGCTGGCGGTTCAGGTACTAGGCTTTATCCCATTACTCGGGTGCTATCTAAACAGCTAATGCCTGTATACGATAAGCCCATGATTTACTATCCCCTCTCAACCTTAATGTTGGCGGGGATCCGGGAAATTCTGATTATCTCTACCCCTCAAGATTTACCGTTGTTTCAGCGATTATTTGGAGATGGTCATCAGCTGGGATTAACCTTTTCCTATGCAGAACAACCTAAACCTGAAGGTTTGGCCCAAGCTTTTATTATTGGTCAGGACTTTATTGGTGATGATTCGGTTGCTCTGATTCTTGGAGATAATATTTTCTATGGATCGGCACTAGCAGAGCGACTTCAGCAAATATCGCGACTCACTGAGGGGGGGATTGTGTTTGGCTATTGGGTCAAGGATCCACAGCGGTACGGGGTGTTAGCCTTCGATCAACAAGGTCAGGTTACGGATATTGAGGAAAAACCCCAGCACCCAAAATCTCATTACGCAGTGACGGGGCTTTATTTTTATGACAACCAAGTGGTTGATATTGCTAAAACTTTGAAGCCTTCTCCTAGAGGGGAATTAGAAATAACGGATGTCAATACAACATATCTCAAACAAGGACAATTAAAAGTTGAGAAAATGAGTCGTGGGGTGGCGTGGCTAGATACGGGCACCCATGAAAGTTTGCTGCAAGCGGCTGCTTTTGTGGAGACGATTGAACAACGACAAGGATTGAAGATTGCCTGTGTGGAAGAGGTGGCTTATCGAATGGGATATATCTCAGCTGCTCAAGTTAAAGAATTAAGTCGAGATTTGTGCAAGAACAGTTATGGAGAGTATCTCCTGAGAGTGCTGGAAGAGGGAGGTCAACCCCTGTGAATGTGATAGAAACTCCTTTGCCGGGTGTTTTAGTGATTGAACCTCGTGTATTTTCGGACCAACGGGGCTTTTTCTTGGAAACTTATCATCGCCAACGGTATACAGCATCTGGTATTGATGAGATTTTTGTTCAAGACAATCATTCTCGGTCTGCCCATGGAACATTGCGAGGCCTCCACTTTCAGCTGAAGTCTCCCCAAGGGAAATTAGTCAGGGTCAGTGCGGGGGAGGTTTTTGATGTAGCTGTTGATATACGACGGGGGTCACCCTATTTTGGTCAGTGGTTTGGGGAGTATCTCTCTGGTGAAAACAATAAACAGATGTATGTTCCACCTGGTTTTGCCCATGGCTTTTGTGTCTTAAGCGAGACGGCAGATTTTATGTATAAATGCAGTGATTTTTACGACCCAACGGATGAGCAAGGGGTGGCTTGGGATGATCCGGCCTTGGCCATAGACTGGCCCATCGACCAGCCGATCCTATCGAAGAAAGATGCTGCGTTACCTAAAATGTCGGAGCTGATGGATTGTTTGCCTCGGTTTGCAATGTCTCAGGTTTAGCGGATGAGGATCGAATGGGTATTAAGGCCCAAGTGAAGGGACAGAAATCGTGAACTGACGATGGTGTCTGTGAACTCTTTGCGGCCATACCGTATCCAATGGAATAGCTTGTTATACTAGTCCTGAAAAAAATTCAGACCCAGCCGTCTCCTTTTTGTATGCAACCTACTGATCCTGATAAGTTTACTGATAAGGTATGGACGGCGATTGTTAAGTCTCAAGATGTAGCGCGACGGTTTAGTAATAACAAACTAGAGGTTGAGCATTTAACTATTTCTCTATTAGAGGAAGAGCCATTAGCCAATAAGATTTTAAACAAGGCTAAAGTTGATTTTGAGCAGATTTTGCAACAGCTAACGGCCTTTGCTGAGCGACAGACTAAGGTTGCCGAAGGAACGGCGTTGTTCTTAGGTCCAGGCTTGGACCGTCTTCTTGATCAGGCAGATGCCCTACGGCAGGATCGAGGCGATCAGTTTATTTCCGTTGACCACTATTTATTGGCCTTTGCTGAAGATGCTCGGGTGGGGCAGTCTCTGCTGCGAGACCAGGGAATTGCCCGTACCGATCTGGAAAAAGCCATCAAGGCGATGCGGGGCACCCAAAAGGTGGCGGATCAAGAGTCGGAGTCTCGCTATAATGCCCTGGAAAAGTATGGTCGCGATCTAACGGAGCGAGCCAAGGCCGGAAAGCTAGATCCGGTGATTGGTCGGGATGATGAGATTCGGCGAGTGATTCAGGTTTTGTCTCGACGGTTAAAGAATAATCCTGTTTTGATTGGCGAACCGGGGGTGGGGAAGACTGCGATCGCAGAAGGTCTCGCTCAGCGTATCGTGAATGGCGATGTGCCAGAATCCTTGAAAAATCGGCAGTTGATTACCCTAGATATGGGCAGCTTAATTGCCGGTGCCAAGTATCGTGGTGAGTTTGAAGATCGCCTCAAGGCGGTCTTGCGGGAAGTCACCCATTCCGATGGTCAGATTGTTCTATTTATTGATGAACTCCATACCGTTGTGGGAGCAGGGTCAGGCCAAAGCTCCATGGATGCCAGCAATTTACTTAAGCCGATGCTGTCACGAGGGGAATTACGCTGTATTGGAGCAACCACTCTTGATGAATATCGCAAGCATATTGAAAAAGATGCGGCTTTAGAGCGACGGTTTCAGCAGGTTTATATTGATCAACCGACGGTTGATTCTGCTATTTCAATCCTGCGAGGGTTGAAAGATCGATACGAAATTCACCATAACGTCAAAATTACTGACTCCGCTTTAGTCGCAGCAGCCGTTCTTTCAGATCGCTATATTGCCGATCGGTTTCTGCCCGATAAGGCCATCGATCTAGTGGATGAAGCGGCGGCTAAGCTGAAGATGGAGATGACCTCAAAACCCAGCGAACTAGAGGGAATTGAGCGGCGAGTCATGCAGCTAGAGATGGAAAAGATGTCTCTAGAACAGGAGCAAAAACGCTCCAGTATTGGCGGCATTTATGAGTCTTCGGAAGATCATTTGCAGCGGGTGATGGCAGAGATTGAAGAGCTATTGCCCAAGCGTGAGTCTTTGGAAGAACAATGGAAGACGGAAAAACAGGTTTTAGAGGAAATCAATAGCCTCAAAGAACAAGAAGCCCAGGTTCGGGTTGAGATTGAAAAAGCAGAGCGAGAGTTTGACCACGAAAAAGCCGTCCAGCTCACCTATAGCCGTATGGCCACATTGCAGCAGGAATTGGAAGAGCATGAAGCCAAACTATTGGCGATTCGAGCCCAGGGCCCCACTCTTCTAAGAGAAGAAGTGACGGAAGAAGATGTTGCCGAGGTCGTCGCCAACTGGACGGGGATTCCAGTGAGTCGGCTGCTGGAGTCAGAACGTCAGAAGCTGTTGCAATTAGAAGATCATTTGCATGAACGGGTCATTGGCCAGGAAGATGCCGTGGAAGCGGTATCGGCGGCTATCCGTCGAGCCAGAGCGGGGATGAAAGACCCGAATCGACCGATTGGTTCCTTTATGTTTTTGGGGCCAACCGGGGTGGGTAAAACCGAGCTGGCTCGGGCTTTAGCCCAGTTTCTGTTTGACACGGAAGACGCCATTATTCGGATTGATATGTCTGAATATATGGAAAAGCACGCTGTATCCCGGCTGGTAGGTGCTTCTCCGGGCTATGTGGGCTATGAAGAAGGGGGACAGCTTTCGGAAATGGTGCGGCGACGTCCCTATTCGGTGGTGCTGTTGGATGAAGTGGAGAAGGCCCACCCAGAGATCTTTAATATTCTGCTGCAGGTGCTGGACGATGGCCGAATCACGGATGCTCAGGGACGGACCGTCAATTTCTGCAATACGATTATCGTCTTAACTAGCAATATTGGCAGTGAGCATATTACGGAGGCGACGGAGGAAGAGGAACAATACCTAGAGATGCAGATGAAAGTGTTGGAGGCGTTGCGATCGCACTTTCGTCCCGAGTTTCTCAACCGTATCGATGAAATCACCATGTTCCATACTCTCAATCGTGAGCAGCTTGGATCGATTGTCAAGATTCAGTTGAAGCGAATTGAAGCATTGTTAGCGGAACAGAAGTTGGCCATTCAGCTTTCCGATGAAGCATTAGAACATATTGTGGAAGCCGGGTATGACCCGGTTTATGGTGCTCGTCCCTTGAAGCGGGCCTTGCAGCGAGAACTTGAAAATCCCATTGCCACCAAAATTTTGGAAAATACGTTTACTAGTGGCGACACGATTATGGTGGACTGGGATGAGGATGAGCTGATCTTTTCTGAAGCTCCGCGGGCGACTTTGGACATGGCGGAAGCAGAAGAGTCTGAAGAAGAGGAGTCTGAAGAGGAAGAACTAGCTCCAGCAGCGTCCTAAGTCGTTGGATTGGGATTGGCTTCGCTCAGTTCTGGATCTTGGGGGTGTGAGTAGAGACTTTAGAGACTTTCTGGCACAGATGGCGAATTGAATGACGTTTCTTGAGCAGACTGAGGCATTTTTGCGAGGAGTGATTGCGCCGCAAGCAATGCAGATTGACCAGCATTCTGAGTCTTTATTTCAGGCGCTGAAGGCGTTGGGAAATCAGGGACTGCTGGGGCTGCGTGTTCCCCAGGAATGGGGTGGACAAGATCTTGATGAGCTGACCTTTCGCCAGTTTCAAGAACAGGTCAGTCGCTATTCGGGGGCATTGGCATTTTTACAAACCCAACATCAAAGTGCAGCCTCGCTCATTGCTCGTAGTCCCAATACGGGGCTGCAGGAAAAATATCTTCCCCACTTGAGTAGTGGCAAGGTGTCGGTTGGGATTGGTTTTTCTCATCTGCGCCGCCAGAATCCACCCCCAGTGCAGGCTATTGAAACGGATACGGGTTATGAAATTACGGGTGAAGTTCCTTGGGTCACTGGATATGGTTGTTTTAAGCACTTTATTGTTGGAGCCCAACTGGCGGATGGACAAGCGGTGTTTGGTTTAGTGCCCTTGGCAACAGTTTCTCAAGCTGGGGGCATAATCACTTGCAGCGATCCACTACCTTTGGCGGCCATGGGGGCTACCCAGACGGTGAAGGTTCGATTGAACCGTTGGCAACTTCCGCAGGATGCAGTTGTGGTGATACGTCCACCGGACTGGATTCATACCAATGATCAGAAAAATAGCCTGCACCATAGCTTTTTTGCTTTGGGATGTGCTCAGGCTGGACTGGATATTCTTTCTAATGAGAAGCTACCAGACTTTGTAGATCCGGCTCGACAATTATTGGATCAGGAGTTACAGTCGTGCCGATTGGCAATTTACCAGGAGCAGCAAACCCCTGAGTTAACGGTGCCCAAACGTCTACAGCTGAGAGCCTGGGCGATTGAATTGGCGAATCGCTGTGCCCATGCGGCTGTGATTAGTGGGCGGGGTGGAGCCAATTTGATGGACCATCCCGCCCAACGGGTTTATCGGGAAGCGTTAGCTTTTTCGGTATTTGGGCAAACGACGGATGTGATGGAAGTGTCATTGGCCCGGTTGGTTCGCTCAAGCTCCTGATTTTATGCCTGTAGACCAGGCTTCACTACTCTCGGAAATAGTAGTCTCTGAGTGAGCCGTCAAAGCGACCACTCTGCATACAGCAATGCTTGAATTTGCGACCAGAACCACAGGGGCAAGGGTCTTTTCTGCCTAATTTTTCCTGTAATTCTTTCTGGCCATTGACCACCCGGTGTCCCCGCTTAACGCGGGTTTCGGAGGGATAGCCTTGACGACGTTTGCTGGATACTTCAAAAGTATTGCAGGTGATCGAGCTGGTCTAAGTGAGAATTGAGGTCAAAGAAATTCCTCTTCCCAATCGTCTCGATTTTGTTCTAATGAGTTATCTGGGTCAAAAAAATTGCCCGTGAGGTTGACGTTGCATGATGGACCTCCTTCAGAAATAACGAAGTCTATTCAAACTAGCAATTGGTTGTGGGAAGCGTCAATTTTCACCAAAGGGAATCAGGATCCAGTTTTCTGCTTGAAGGGTAATTCCTGATTGATATAGTCAATCTCTCGCTGTTCATCCTCATTAATTTCATCAATATAGTGATGGAAAATTTGTTGAAGACGAGGTTCATAAAACCGATGCAAACTGTAGTTTGGCGTTGCCCGAAAACCCCGTCGTTTCTTATGCCTGCCCCCGGCCCCCGGATCAAACCGCTGAATCCCTTGAGCCACTGCCCATTCAATGGGCGAATAATAGCAAGCCTCAAAATGTAAGCAGTCAAACTCCCGATCGCTACCCCAATAGCGACCATAAAGCTGTTCACCCTTTGTTAAGCAAAAAGACATGCCTACAGGCTGTTGAATATCCCCCTCTGGATAGGCCGCCACAAAAATAACTCGATCCGCATAGGTGGATTGCAGATCCAGGAAAAATCGTCGAGTCAGATACTTACTGCCCCACATAAACTTGTCGCAGGTGTCTTGGTAATAGTGGTGCATTCGACCATAGAGAAAGTCAGGAATCTCTTCCCCTTGATAGGTTCGGAGTTCTAGTCCTGCTTTGGCAACGCTTTTGCGTTCTCGCTTGATATTGCGGCGCTGATTGGCATTAAACGCCCCCAGGTAATCATCAAAGGTTGAAAAGTTTTCGTTCTGCCAAATATAGCTGTGATGGAGCCATGCCTTAAACCCATTGCGTTCAATCACAGGCTGCCAATCTGGATCAACAAATAGGAAGTGACAGCCCGATAAATTATTTTGGGCGCAAAAGCCGTCGATGACCTGGACCATCAGCCCCGTCAGCATATCCTCATCTTCATCGGGGGCAATTAAAAACCGATAGCCCTCTGCAGGGGTAAAGGGTGTCATCCCCAAGAGCTTGGGATAATATTCAATCCCCATGCGGTAGGCCACATCTGCCCACTGGTGATCAAACACAAACTCGCCATAGCTATGGCCTTTGACATAGAGTGGGGCCGCCGCTACCAGAGTCTGATCCTGCCAGACCGTTAGATGTTGGGGTAACCATCCTGTGCGTGCGATCGCACTGCCAGACGTCTCCAAATTATTGAGCCAGTGCCACTCTAAAAACGGCGTTTTTAGGGGAACTGCCAAATCATCCCAAGCTTGCTGCGAAATCTGTCCAATCTGCTCAAACCACTGAACGGAGTAGCGAGGTTGGGGTTGGGTTACCATAGCCGAAAAAATGAACTGTTTCTAAGGTAATAGAAACAGTTCATTTAGGGTACGGTTTCCCGTTGATTGTTATTTGGGCTCATTTACAGGAGCAATAGGTTGGGGAGGTGCAATCGATTTCTCATTGGCATCAGATTTCTTGGATTTAGCTTGTTTTGATTCCCTAATTTCTTGTTGGAGATTGAAGGGGTGAATATCCTGGAGACTCTGGATGTTCGCAAGATTAATCAGAGATAGCACCAACCCTGTATCAGGGGTGAGTTCTTTAACTAAAGATTCAAGGGCAGAATTGCGACTGTCTCTGATCAATTCTGTCAACTTCAAGCTACTGCCTTCTGGACGATAAACCACAAGGTACTTTTGTTTACCCAGCATGACGGTTTGGCCTTGGGTGTAGTAAATATTGGTTCTTAAAGCAGATTGGAATAAGCCAGACATCCCAAACAGCATGGCAGGTCCCAACGAATCTTGGTTCAAACTCAGCCGTTTCCAGCTACTATCCAAGTTCTTTAACTGCAGTTTCAGCGGTGTATCTACTAACACTTTGGTGAGTTCGTTGGCTGATACGGGGGTTGTGTATAGGGTGATTGTGGTTGCGATCGCACCTATACAACCAACAACTATCCGCTTGATATTTAAGTGAGACATCACTTCTCCTCTAACACTTCACTATTTATGCCCTCCTTAGACTAAATCTGAACACTCCACCCTCAAGTGGATTCGAAGGTTAATTTCATGTTGTTGGAAAACCTTTCAGGAGAAGTCTTTGAACTCAGGCATCAACATGATGTGAGGATCTGAATAGGTATGTAAAGATGGGAACAGAGTACGAAAATTCTATTTTCTATGGTTGTCGAACTGGCTTCGAATACTTTTACTGACTCTTTAGTGTTTACTGGCATCCCAGATGACATCAGAAACATGGCTGATTCAGAATGGCACTCGATGGGAGAGCGTGCTCAAGCATATTCTCAAATCACTAATCCTGAAGAACATGCAAAAGCTATAGTAGAAATCACTAGTTGCTTAAAAAGCTTTAGAGACAGATATGCTGAATTTTTATCCTCAGAAGATCTTCAGAGATTAAAGGTATATCTTCAAGCAATGCAGGAAATAATCGATAGCAATGAGAAAGTTAAGGCTACAATCTCAGCTCTAGATGATTTGTTTGCTTCATGGCACGAGCGATTCGATGAGCAAGAGATGTATGAATCATCAGCTTTGGTTGCAGAAATATTTGGTTCATGATCTTTGTCTTGGACAGTAGTCCATTGAGTCAGCTTACAAATCCCAATCAAGAGCATGTGATATTAAGCCAGTGGCTAAAAAAGGCAGTTCAAATCGGTCATATCATTGCCATTCCAGAAATTGCCTATTATGAAGTTCGCCGCGAACTAATAAGGTTAGATAGGCCGAAAAGTGTGCAGCGCTTAGATGAGTTTTGTCAATTGGATGGATCTCTCAACTTGGCTTACATCCCGATCTCAACAGAAATAATGAGGAAAGCAAGTCAGCTGTGGGCTTGGGCTAGACAAACTGGACAACAAACAGCAAGTAATGAAGCATTAGATGCAGATGTCATATTGGCTGCTACATCTATTGTGATTGCTCAAGAGAACTCACTACCCTCCATGGTTGTTACCAAAAATGTTAGGCACATTGCCAGATACACGCCAGCAGAAGATTGGGAAGACATTTCTCTAAATCCTTAGAGTGTCTATTGAATAGTTGTTTGGGAGGGCTTAGGGTGAATGAGTTTGGATTGGAGCGATTCTTGCAGGTTAATGCCCGATACTCATAAAACCCATCCCCCTTACAGGGATAATGGGGATCAGTGTTAGCTGAGCGTTGTAGTGCCCTTGCGGTTTTATCCTTTTACCCAACTTTTTCAAGCCCGACTCTCGCGCCGAATCGAGCTATGGGTATTTCTGAGCATTATTGCAATTGAAGCCGTGATTCTTATCCCTTCCGTTTACCGACGTGAAGCTGAGCTACTTAAGCACCTGACAGAGATCTCAGCTGCTAAAGCCACAGGGTTACTGGCAAACGAGGAAAATGAAATCACCGATCAAACGGTCCTAGACAAACTTGTAGTGATCGAGGAAAATCCAGCCGTCACCGGTGGGATTCTATTTCGGACTGATGGCACCAAAGTTGGGGAGTTTGGTGAACAACCTGAGCTTACCTTTGAGCAGGCTACTCGGCGTTCCGAAGAAACATATCTCAATCGAGCCCTACAACGATACGATGCCACCTGGCCCATGCCCTTGCTCGATAAATATGTGCTAATTGTTCGCCATGATGCTAGCAATGTCCAAAACGAACTCAATCAGTTTATTTGGCGGATCATTGGCCTGGTGGTCATTATTTCCTTGTTTGTGTCCTTAGCAACCATGATTGTTTTGCAGTCCTTTGTGATTGCGCCCATTTTGCAGCTGCGGAAAGATTTGCTTCAGGCGGGGACCTTCTTAGCGACACCACCCGGCAGTTCACCGCCAGAGTTTGAGTCCACCCAGAATCCACCGGATGATGAATTGGGGGATGTGATTCAAACCTTCGAGCAGATGTTTAATCAGATTCGCGATGCGATCGCATCCCGGCAGCAGGCTGAATCTGACCTCAGACTATCAGAAGAGAAATTTTCCAAAGCATTCCGAGCTAGCCCCAACCCCATCACCATGAGTACTCTTGAGGATGGTTGTCTGGTTGAAGTGAATGACAGCTTTTTGGATTTATTTGGGTTGACCGCTTCAGAGGTATTAGGTCGGACCAGTTTAGAACTGGATCTATGGGCCGATCCAGCGGATCGAATGCAGATGATTCAGGCCATTCTCAAGGATGGCATTATTCGAAATTATGAGTATCGATTGTGCGATCGCAACGGCAAAGAAAAGACGGTTCTCTATTCTTCCGAACAGCTGAAGGTCAATGACCAGGACTGCATCCTCTCCGTCATTAATGACATTACCGAACGCAAAGAGGCTGAAATTGCCCTAGAGGCCAGCGAAGAGCGATTTCGGATGTTGGTGGACCAAGCGGTCGATGCCATTTATGTGGTTAATGAGCAGGGGCAGTTTGTGGATGTGAACCAGCAAGCCTGTGCCAACTTGGGGTATACCCGGGATGAATTATTAGGGTGTCGTGTACCAGATATTCAAAAAAGTTTGTCAGACGACGATTTTGTGAATTTATGGCAACGACTGCTGCCGAAAGATCCTCTCACCTTTATTGGCACTCATCAGCGCAAAGACGGCAGTCAGTTTCCCGTCGAAGTTCGGTTAGGGTTATTTGAAGCGGGAGAAGAACAGTTACTCCTAGCCCTAGCGCGAGATATTACAGAGCGACGACAAGCGGAAAAGGATCGAGAGCGACTGGCGGAAATTGGGGAACTGGCCGCCATGATTGTCCATGAAGTCCGTAATCCTCTAACAACAGTCTTGATGGGATTGAATTCGTTCCAGCGCATGGACTTACCCGACCGGGCTAAACTACGGTTGCAGTTGGCCTTAGAGGAGTCAGAACGGTTGCAACGACTCCTGAATGAAATTTTGCTCTATGCCAAACAGCAAAAGTTAGACACAACAGCCGTTGAGCTGAATCAGTTGTTTGCCGATATGCTGCCGACCTTACAAGAAATGCCCAGTGCAGCAGATCGCCCGATTCAGCTGATGCCTGCTGATGAGTCGGCATGGGTAGACGCTGATATCGATAAACTGAAGCAAGTCTTTATCAATTTAGTTAGCAATGCCTGTGAAGCGGTTCCCGAAGGTGAACCCATTATTTGGCAGCTTCAGATTGTAGCGCTACAAGATCAAGTCAAGATTGAAGTCAATAATGGGGGAGATCCGATTCCCGCAGATGTGCTTCCCCAATTAACGAAGCCGTTTTTTACCACCAAGTCATCTGGAAATGGGTTGGGACTGGCAATTACCAAGCGGATTGTGGAGACCCATGGTGGCGAATTAGTAATCCAATCTTCAGCTGCTAGTGGCACTACCGTTACCGTGTCTTTACCAACAGTTAATTCTCCCTAGGAATTTAAGCGGCAGCGCTGGGAAGCTGAGCAGTCAGGGTCTCCATCAAATCGCTAATACTGTAGGGTTTGACAACATAGGCATTGGCACCTGCGGCCATAGCCGCTTGACGATGGGGTTGATCATCCATGGCGGTCGCAAACACAATCGGAACTGCATTCCCGGTTGCCCGAAGTTGCTGACATATTTCTAAACCTGTCAAATTTGGCAGGGTCCAATCCAGAACGATGGCATCTGGTTGGATGGCCTGGGCAAGTTCTAAGCCGACTTGGCCATCATGGGCAATATTGACTTGATACCCTGCATCGGATAATTCCAGTTCAACGAGCTGAGCAATTCTAACTTCATCTTCAACCAGCAATATGTGGGGGGTCATGGTTTTAAAGGTGTTTTGTTTTGGTGGAAATTACCAGCGCGTTTCTAACCCTTAGAATCTATAGCTCGACCTAGGAGTATCCGATAAGGGATAGTCAGCTGCTATCGATAGGTGCGTATAGATAACGATGGTGAGTTTGGTTTGTAAGGGGATTGAAGTACCCTTGATATTCACTAATCTAATCAAAGAGACTGAGGTTACCCTGATGGAATTCTGTGATTTAGATTAGAAACGAAATAGGTTGACGTTCCACCCATTCGTTTTTAGGACAAAAACGTTGCTAACATCGGATTCCACCTTGATTCTGATGAAGGCAATCCACAAGCTTTGCTGAAGTTTTAGGCAGAGATGGAAGAAAACACAGGTTTGAAATGAGCTATTGATAATAGCTGCGATACCAAGTTACAAATTTTTGAATCCCATCTTCAATTGGGGTTTTGGGTTGAAAGCCCACGTCATTCATTAAGGCATCTACGTCTGCATAGGTTGCTGGGACATCCCCCGGTTGCATGGGTAAAAAGTTCTTGTCCGCCGTTTTACCCATGGCGGTTTCAATTACTTCGATAAAGCGCATCAGGGTTACGGGTTGGTTATTGCCAATGTTGTAGAGCTTGTAGGGAGGGGTTGTGGTGTCTGGGTTTGGAGGCTGATGGAGAACTCGGACAATACCTTCGACGACATCATCGATATAGGTAAAATCTCGCTGCATTTTTCCGTGGTTGTAGACATCGATGGATTTGTTATTTGCTATGGCATCCACAAACTTGAAATAGGCCATATCTGGCCGTCCCCAGGGACCATATACCGTAAAAAATCGCAGTCCGGTGATCGGTATTTGATATAGATGGCTATAGGAATGGGCCATTAACTCATTCGATTTCTTGGTGGCGGCATATAAAGAAACGGGATGGTCCACATTATCTTCTACGGAAAAAGGGACTTTTTTATTGGCACCATAGACTGAGCTAGAGGACGCATAAACCAGATGAGATATGTTGCTTTGGCGACAGCCCTCAAGGATATGAAGGAAGCCCACCAGATTACTGTCTACATAGGCATGAGGGTTGTCTAGAGAATAGCGAACCCCAGCCTGAGCAGCTAAATGAATTACACCATCAAAGGTATTGCTCTCAAACAGGGTTTCCATACCGTTGCGATCGCTGAGATCTAGACATTGGAACTGGAAATTCTGATTGGGCTCTAATTGGGCGAGTCGTGATTTTTTGAGATCGACAGCATAATAGTTATTGAGATTGTCGATTCCAAATACCTGTGCTCTATCTAGCAAAAGGCGTTGAGATAGATGGTAACCAATAAAACCGGCGGCACCTGTAACCAGAACTCGCATGGTTAATTATCTCCATTCACTAACTTCATAGTTCCCTTACAGGAGAGGTCTATTACTCTTCTCATAACCATACTGGCAAGGCATGGATGCTGGTTTTCTGTCGCTAGAGTTGAATATACCTCGAACAATGAGTATAACTCAGGGGCTCTGCAAGAATACATCCAGAAGCTATGTGATTGAAGTGGCTGACTGCTTAAGATAGATGAGATCTTTTATCACTGGATAGACCATAAGTTGATGGAATGGATAAGAAAAATCAATTAATCACCTGTGATGGGGGGAGTCATTAAAAAAGTGCTGAAATATCCTGTGATAAGTGATTGGAAATCGAGATTTTTTAGTCTAGCCAAGGAATAAATCCATGTGTTTTAATAACAGAAACAACACCTTGGCCACTCATAGGAGGCTTTTTCTTGGAAGTGGATGAGGTTGTTATTTATTTGTAGATAGAGAATATGTTTTGGAAGAATTATCGACTAGTTTTAGGATATTTTGGAGCTGTCGATTGCATGGTTGTTGAGTTCTAGAACTGAAATAACACAAAGTTAAAATAAAGGTATCAGAGATCACAATCATTAGCGTCGGTGATCTGTAAGAATGAGAGTTAATGTCATATAAGTAATATAGACAGTAGTATGAATTACATTTATATGACTTAATTTGAGAAAAATATTAAGTTTTCAGCGGTTTTTACTTGGTGACTTTAAATTACTAGATACATGACTTAATGTGACTTCTAAATAAAAAATACATGTTATGCTTTCAGCTGAAATAATAAAATTGGGCAAGATAAAATTTTGCAAAAATTAATTTCTGTTTGAGTGTTTGTGTATTTGAACTGACGATATTTGTTTTTGCTTGCCTTTCTTGTCCAAGACTATGACCATTGTTAGCTTAACGATTCATAGGGGGAAATATGACTGACATTCGTATAGTAATTGAGCAGCTTTATTTTTAGAATCTCTTGATAAATGAGCTAAGGCTTTCGCTTCTTTAACAAATAAGGATGCGGTTGCATATATTAAAGCTTAATCCTACTTGGTTTGGGATAGCTGTTCTCCAAACGATGGAAATTGGATTTAACTGAATAATTTTTTAGATTACTGTTTCTGGGTCTTCGATGGTCGCTTTCGATCTCAGCCTCAAAACACGAACCTTGTGATGCCGCGAATGATTTATTTACGTGCAAAGGAGGCCGAATTTGGGGAGAAGGTGCGATCACAATCGGAATCGCTCAAAGCGCAGAGCGATATACTGCCCAATACATAAGTGCTACTTGGATAGCGCCAGCCAAAAGTTTTCAATTTATTCCAACCAGACTTCTCATCTTAAGCAACATGGGATGGGTAAACAAGCTACACGAAGGATTCTAGAAACTCACTCTGAAGTTGTCTTACGAAACCACTGGTTAGAGGCTTTTTGGTGTGAAGAATGTCAAGATGTTAAATGGTATTACATATACAAAAATGATCGTACCTACCGAGTTTCCACTCCTCCAAATGATATCTGGAGGCGGGTTGTAGGTGTAGGCTATCCTCGAGGTAATCCATCAGTAAGTGAATTTACCTTAAGACAGTCCAGAAATCCAGGTTATCTAATGAAGCGGTTTAGACATAATTCTTGAATTTATTTGTGAATAGCTTAAGAGTACTTTGAGGATCACCCAAGCTTTTGAGCTACAGACCCACTTGAAAAGTAGGTGATAAATTTATTCTGTTTTTTTAAGTGAGTCATTAACCCTTAATCCTTTTATTTGTATTTCGTTTTTGAACGGTCTTTTGTCTAATCTGGTTACTGGTATCCACTCATGAATCAACCGTTAAATATTGTTCAATCCTCTGAACAGTCTGATTTGTCAAATTATTGGTTGATGCTGAAGAGACGAGGTTTGCCTGCGGGATTTACTTTTTTGACCGTTTTATCACTTGCGTTGCTGCAAGCTTTTCAAGAGAAACCTATTTATGAAGCGGTTGGGCAACTGAAATTTGAGGAAAGTCAACGGAGCTCAAAATTAATTGGTCTAGATTCTGCAGTCGATGATGAAAGTCGGCAACAATCTAGTTTACGTTGGCAAAGGTCACTAGACACTGAAATCCTTACTATGAAAAGTCCCAGACGGCTTAGTATGCTTGCTTTGGCCATTGAAAGTCAAGGTCTGTTCTCCCGGCCTAGCGTAGAGCAAATTAAATCTGGGTTAGATATTTCTCAATTTGATGAGACTAACGTAGTCCAGATTCGATTCAAAAGTTATAATCGCGAATTTCCCAAAAATATTGTTAACTTGCTGATGCAGCAATATGTTGACAATACTCCTAAGTCGAAACAAGCATCTACCCAATCAGCAATTTCGTTTATTGAAAAACAACTGCCTCAAGTTAAGCAGCGCGTTAACTCTGCAGAAACAGCATTGCGCAAATTTAAGGAAACCTATCAGATTGCCGATCTAGAGATTGCTAAATCTGCTAACGCAACTAACCTTTCTCAACTCCAGACAGCCCTAGATGAAATCGATAGGGAGTTAGTAGAGGTGCAAACTCAGCAGCTAAGTCTGCAAAATATGCTAAAAGTGAATCCACAGCAAGCAATATTAGGAATTTCAACTGCCCACAAGAATATATCAACTAGCCTTGAGGAGATAGACAAAGACCTAGCGGAAGCAAAATCAAACTTTAGAGAAGATCATCCCGCTGTTTTGGAATTATTGGAGAGGCAGGCTCAATTAAAGCAATTGCTAAGCCAAAAAATAGAAAAATTTGCTCAGTCTGATGCCCAGTTAAATTTTGACTCGAATCAAGAAGATGATTTGCGCTCCCAACTTATCCAGCTGGATATTAGGCGTAATGGGTTGTCTAAGCAACAGTTGAAATTGAGACAACAATTGTCTAGTTATCGTCAGCAAGCACGAAATTTGCCTCAATTAGAACAACGTCAGAATGAGCTAGAGAGAACTGCAAAAGCATCTGCTTCTACCTATCGAAATTTGCTTGAACAAATTCAAGAGTTGAAAGTTACTGAAAATCAGTCTCCCTTGACTGTGAGTATTTTAGAAAGTGCGACTGATCCGGAACCATCTAAAACCACTTTTATCTCAGCAGCGATGCGAGGCGGATTAGCAGGTATACTTTTGGCATCAGGGGTAGTCTATGTTCTAGAACGAATAGATCGAAAGCTAAAATCCAAAGATGAAATTAGACAAGTTTACCCTTATCGAGTGTTAGGTGAAATTCCTTTGTTTGACGAAAGTGAAGCGGAATCCCTAAAACTACCAACTTTGTCCGACCCTGCTTCTCACTTAAGTGAAGCTTACAGAATGCTCCAATCTAGCTTGAAATTCCATGGTTTGGAACATTCTCCTAGAGTATTAATGATGACTAGTGCCATAAACCAAGAGGGTAAAAGTACGACTTGTGCTAATTTAGCGGTTTCTTTGGCTCAAATGAACCATCGAGTTTTATTGATTGATGCTGATATTCGCTTAGCCTCTCAACATCAAATCTGGGAATTAGGGAATCAAGAAGGCTTAACGCATATATTATTGAATAAACATTTTAATTATCATCAAGAATTGCCAACTCATAAGGTTGCAGATAATTTAGAGATTATTACTGCAGGAAGGATTTCATCCAATCCACTACCGATGTTGGAATCTGAACAATTTGCTAATTTTGTACAGGTTCAAATAGAACATTATGACTACATCCTTATTGATGCACCACCTCTGGTTTCTGTTGCTGATCCCCTTATTATTGGCAAAGTAGTTGATGGCATCCTATTAGTTGCTCGCCCAGGTCATTTAGAGCGTGAGTATGCTCAGAAAGCCCATGAGCTATTGATTCATTCAAATTTGAGTGTTTTGGGAACGGTTATTAACGGAATTCTTAATAAGAATGAGCTTTATTCTTATTATTCGCGATATGGTCACAACTCTAATCAAGAGAAGACTGCAATAAAGAGAAATTTATTAAAGCAAGTTATTTCAAAATAAGAATCATCTTGTTTGTTATCTACAGTATTTTTTTGATTTTTCTTAAAGTGATCATGAGTAACTATATTGTAATTATTAAGGGCTATTTTGTGAATTTATTTTTGATATAAATTTTTCGATAGATTGCGAATTACTAAACTTAATTCATTCTCGTTGAACATGCCTTAACTAATCCACACGCTATTTGGAGCTTTTGAATTATGAAACGGAAATTTTCAACACCTAAGTTGACTGCCTTTGGTTCTTTAGTAGGTATCACACAAGAATTTGATGATGAAGCTAGGGAGTTTGAAGAACAATTTGAAGAAGTTGATGATGATTTTGAATCTGCAGCTGTAATTGCTCCGGAACTTGATGACGGTTAGGCAGAATTTACCATTAAAGAGGGAAGAAATTAGTTCTTTCCTCTTTAATATCAAGCTATTAACTATATCAATAAACTTGATATGCCAGTCTATTCGGTGTTTGGTTTCTGTATTCAGTCAGATATTTACTTGCCTGAGCTTGTTGAAGCAGATGGACGCCCAGATGTAGTACTAAAGATTGATAAATTAGCAACATACCATCATAAGCATGATGCTGGCTTCTGTTTTCGAGGTAGAATATCGAACATTCTTCGTTTCCTTGTGTATAAAGGACAAGAAATAGTCATTGAGCCTTTTGCTAATGTCGAAATCGGTTTAGTTCGATCCATACTCTATGGGCCAATTTTTACTATTCTTCTTCGCCAACAAGGTCAGCTTGTTTTGCATGGAAGCTGTGTTGTATTACAAAATGCTGCTACTGCATTTTTAGGTCATTCGAAGGCTGGCAAGTCCACTTTGGCAGAAGCATTCCATCATCAT
This sequence comes from Acaryochloris marina MBIC11017, assembly GCF_000018105.1. Classification (GTDB taxonomy): domain Bacteria; phylum Cyanobacteriota; class Cyanobacteriia; order Thermosynechococcales; family Thermosynechococcaceae; genus Acaryochloris; species Acaryochloris marina. Next base: position 361,255 of record NC_009925.1, on the reverse strand, counting down.
GATTGCTCGGTAATTACTGACGATGTATTAGCCATTCAATTTGCTTCCGATTTTCCAACTGTTCTACCCAGCATCCCCCGGATCAAGTTATGGCCTGATTCCGCTATTGCAATGGGACATCAGCCTGATAAGCTTAAATCAATATACGGCTACTCTTCTAAGAAGGTTCACCTTCTTCCTCAAAAAGAATTTCCTGCCCTACCCTTATCAAGTATCTATGTCCTTAATCAAGGGAAGGAATTTTCTATTATCAAGCTTAATCCACAGCAAGCATTTCTAGAGATTTTAAAAAATTCTCGAGCAACTAAGGAACTAATTCATCCTCAGTTTGTGAAGCTTCACTTTGAGCAATGTACGGCCCTGCTTAAGAAGGTACCAGTCTATTTACTTACAAGACCTCTCGATCTAAATTCAATATCAAAAACCGTTGAGAAAATCCAGATTCATGAACAAGGATATCATCGAAGATTAATGCCTCTTTGTTAGTAAGTATCTTTAGATTATTTGTATATTGAAATTGATATTGCTATCGTTTTGTGATTTATATAAAACTGAAAAAAAGAAGTTCTACTGAATTCTCTAATGAGCAAAAGCTGCTTTTATCCTGTCTTCAATTAAAATCACAAACTAGGTATTTTAAAATTAATGCGATACTAGATCATCATAGTATTGATTGGCACCATTTTTTGAGGTTAACTAAGTTCCATAAAGTAATACCACCCGTATACCAATGTCTTAAGCAACATACTCATAAAAATATTCCAGATTATCTGCTTGCTAGCCTTAGAAAGTATTCTTGTGAAATCACTTTAAAAAATACTTTACATGTGGAAGAACTTAAACAGTTATTGAACCTGTTTGAAACCCATGATATTGATGTGATCCCTTTCAAAGGGCCAACACTTGCGCAGATTGCTTACGGAGGTACTCATGCTAGACAGTTCTGTGACTTAGATTTTTTAGTTTCAAGAAAAGACTTTAAACGTTGTGTAAATCTACTGATTAGTCTTAATTATCGTTCTCCTTATGTAAACCAAGGATGGAATTATTCGATTCTCTACAAGATAATTAAGAATTTTCACTATGATTTTATTGCTCATGAAATATCTTTTGGGAAAAGGAAGCAAGACTGCAATGTATTTATTGATTTACACCAGAATATTTCAAAATACTGTCCCGAATCCTTTGAAATTTTTTCTGATCGATTGTTGAAAATAAAGCTACAACAGCAATACTACCAAAGCCTAAAAACTGAGGATTTACTCAACGTTCTGTGTATCCATAACTCTCAAGATGGATGGAAAAAGTTTCAAGCGATTTATGATGTAGCTAATTTAGTTGATAATAACCCGACTCTTAACTGGCCTGATGTATTGAAGCTGTCTCAGGAACTTCGATGCAGGCGTAGATTACTACTAGGCCTAGCTCTATGTAAAAGCTACTTTGATATTGATTTATCCGACTCAATTGAAAATATGATTTTGACTGATCAAATTATATCTGATTTGATTGGTCAAATTGATCTGAGCTTAAAAAATAGTCCTGTATCTAGACGCACGTTTAGCATGAAAATCCGCTTTCAATTTATGAAGATGCAGATGCTTGAAAGCTTTTACTATAAGCAGAAGGTTTTATTTGACTTTGTTTGGTACTACTTGTTTGATAACTTCTACCGAGCTAAAGTTATGACGATGCCTTTCTCAAAATAAAGATTATTGCTTGATCTACAGCTATAATTTTTCGTGAGATAAGTAAGATTGAATTAAATTTAAACCCATAAAAATAAAATATAGTTATTCAATGCTAGTCCTAGTCTAAAACTATATATTTCGAAGAATTTAAATTCTAGTAGAAACTGTTAGACAAAAATTTGTAAGCCTACTTTTCATAGTTAGCTTGTCTTCTATATAGCTTTTCTTGAGTAATATTTTTCTGAAATAATATTAGATTATTTTTTTAAATATCATTTTAGCTCAGCAGTCTGAATATTGTTTGATATAAGCCGATGTTCTTTTTAAGTCTTTTCTTTAGGTTTATTGCGCTTTAGAAAGGTGGGTTGTAGCTTGATCAAGCTCATCTAAAGTAAATATAAAATAGGCTTGTATTTACAAGCCTTGCTTGTGCAAATATCTGAAGTGGCAAGCAATAAGACTTGAGAGAATTAGATTTTTAAATTAAATGATCATGTCAGAGAATCTTTTCTGATTCTCTTTTTTTTGTGATTATTTCCCCTTCAATTGTCTTAATTATTAATCATGAAGCCACATATTTTGATTTACAGTCTGAACTATTTCCCTGAGTTGATTGGAATTGGAAAGTATAATACCGAGATGGCGAATTGGCTGGTAAATGAGGGTTATGATGTTGATGTTGTATGTGCCCCCCCTTATTACCCTAGTTGGGAATTAAGTCCAGGGTTTTCTGGCTGGCGTTACTCGTGTAATCACTATGGCTTGGTCTCGGTCCATCGTTGTCCAGTTTGGTTGCCTAAAAAACTTTCCGGTATTAATCGCATATTGCACTTGTTTTCTTTTGCAATTTCAAGTGCAATACAGTTTATTTGGCTGATTTTCAAAAAAAAGATATCTGGAGTTGAGAGCATCATCTTCTTGGTAGAACCTCCGATCTTTTGTTTACCAGCAGTTTTGATTGCATCAAAAATATTTCAGTTTAAAGTTTGGCTACATGTACAAGACTTTGAAATTGATGCAGGTTTCTCTCTGGGTTTATTGCCAAGCTTTCCTCGATTAACTGTATTAGTGGGATCTATTGAAAACTGGTTAATGCAGAAAGTACAGGTTGTTTCAACCATCAGTGCTCAAATGAGCTTGCGGCTCTATCAGAAAGGAGTAAAGCTAGATAAGTGTGTATACTTCCCAAACTGGGTAGATTGTAATGCGATCCATCCTATAAATGAAACAAATGAGTACCGTGCACAATTAGGTATATCAGAAGACAAGATTGTATGCCTCTATTCTGGTAACTTAGGTGCTAAGCAAGGAATAAGTATCCTTATAGAAGCTGCTCGAATTCTTGAATGCACTGAAAAGATCGTATTTGTAATTGCTGGACAAGGTCCAATGAAAAGGGTGCTGGTTGAGCAAGCCCGTTGTTTGTCAAACATTTATTTCTTAGATTTACAGCCATCAGAACGTTTCAATGCGTTGTTAAATATGGCTGATATTCATTTGCTTCCTCAAGCATCAGGTGTTGGAGACTTGGTTTTACCTTCAAAGCTAAAAGCGATGTTAGCCTCTGGAAGGCCTGTTATTGCAACGGCCTATCCTGGTACTCAAGTATTTAATATTGTACAAACCTGTGGTGTTGCCGTTCCTCCAGAAGAGGTCCAAGAGTTGACTAAGGCAATAGCTGATTTGGCAAATCATCATCAAAAAAGACAAAAGTTAGGTAGTGAGGGTCGAAAATATGCTTTATCCCATTGGGACCGAGAGCAGGTATTGAGTCAGTTTGAGAGCAAATTGCGAAAACTTATTTTCACTGGAAAGCTAGTAAATCAAGATTTAGACTCTGAGGCTCAAAAGACAATTACCGCTTAGTGTTTATTTGTGAATTCACATCAAATCCAACCATTTACTGGTGGTAAAAATAACTCTGACATAAAGATTTTTTGGTAACGCCTATTTTTTAGTGATAATACTTGGTTTTGAGAACTAAATTTCTGTCGTTTGTATCTCTGTATAGGCAGTAATCTTGATGAATTTTTCTGCTTTTTCTTTATTGCCTTATCTCAGTAAAAATCGCCGTCTTGAGTTACTATTTTTTCTGGCATTGAGTATCCTATCCTCTTTTTTAGAGATTGGAAGTTTAGGCTCTCTTTATCCATTTCTGCAAGCTGTTCTGAATCCTAAAAAAATAATTGAGAGTTTGCCTATTGGTTTCTCTGGGTTGTCTAGAATGCATGAAAATAATATTATTCTTGGCATGGGAATAATTTTTCTCGTTATTGTCGTATTTAGCACGGTTGTTAGGATTTACACAATATGGGTTCAACAAAAGCTAACGGCAAATATTGCTGCTGATCTATCTATAAGTAGTTTTGATAATCTGCTAAAGCGACCTTATATATGGCATATAACTCATAATAGTAGTGAGGTTATCACTCGCTTAACAGAAGACGTTAATCAAGTTAGAACTGTTATTCTATCAGGACTAAATATAATTTTAAGTTCATTAATTGTTTTAAGTTTGGGACTAACTTTAGTTTTGATCTCACCACATATAACCCTATTTGCGACATTTATTCTCGGCAGCAGTTATATTATTATCTATCGCTTAACTAGAGGAACATTTTATAGGGAAGGAAAAGAAAGAATTGAAAGTCACCAACGGTCGATTAAGACTTTGCAAGAAAGTCTGGGTGGGATTCGAGATATTTTGTTGGATGATAGCCAGAGTGTTTTCTTAAATGACTATAGTCAGTCCGTAAATATATCTCGTCAAGCGGTCGCAAGAATTAATTTTAAGGCTCAAATTCCAAGATATTTAATTGAAGGAATCACAATTTTATTGATTTCAGGATTAGTATTTATTCTAGTACTTCAAGGTAAAAATATTAGCAATATCATTCCTGTCTTGGGTTCCTTTACGCTTGGAGCTTACAAAATCTTACAACCGCTGCAAAATGTATTTGTGGCGTTGGCATCCATCAAATCCAACTCCTCATCTATAGAGCGTCTGCTGCCCTATTTAGAAGGAACCCAGCATAGGGAAAATTTAGACTCACTTATTTCTACAAAAAGTGAAGATTTAATTCTTGAGAAAAATATTGAGCTGAGGGACGTTTGGTTTCGATACCAAAGTGCTGGAGATTGGGTAATCAAGGATCTAAATCTAAGGATTCCGATCGGGAGTCGGGTTGGTTTTGTTGGACCAACGGGTAGCGGTAAGAGTACTATTGTTGATCTGATTATGGGATTGTTGAAGCCTTCTAAGGGTGGCTTGATTTTGGATGGATACAATGCATCTGAAGATATTGATTTGATGAAGGCTTGGCGACATTATATTGCCCATGTTCCTCAGTATATCTATTTAAGTGATGCTAGTTTTGCCGAAAACATAGCATTTGGGGTTCCTATGCAGGAGATAGATCTGTTAAGAGTTAAGGAATCAGCTCAAAAGGCACAAGTTAGTAACTTTATAGAGGATCAAGCGCTTGGATATTTTGAAACTATTGGTGAAAGGGGCATAGGCCTAAGTGGAGGACAGCGACAAAGAATAGGAATTGCTAGGGCTTTGTATAAGGGAGCACGAGTTTTATTGTTAGATGAGGCAACTAGTGCTCTTGATAATAAGACTGAGAGAGAATTTATTAGTACATTATTATCAGGTAATGATAATTTAACGATTATTATGATTGCTCACCGTCTTTCAACAGTAGAAAAATGTGATCTAATTTATGAATTTTCTTTCGGTAAGTTGGTTGATAATGGCACCTATAATTCTCTTTTAGAAAATTCACATACATTTCGTTCTTTGGCTAAAACTAACTAAAAAGTAAAGCTTCTCTTATGTTATCTATTGGTTCTAGTGAAAAGTAGAAATAATATTTTCTAAATGTTAAGAATATTTTGAGTCAGTCAATATTATTAGATCAACAAAAATATTATGTCTTATGGCTATAAGTGAAGAATTAAACCTTGTATTTATCCATATTCCTAAAAACGCAGGTAAAAGTGTAACTAGTGCTTTAAATATTTTTGATTTATCAAACAAGAGAAATAATAAGCTAGTCCAACGTAATCTTATCGGCAACGTTGGGAGATTTTTCTCTCAACGTTCAAATCGCCATAGTCTGAACTTTTCTCCGAAAATGGGTATGTATGACTATCCACTTTATATGGGCCATTGCACCTTACAAGAGATGGTTTCATTACGATTGAGTTCAATTGAATTCTTTAAAAATGCAGATAAGTTTGCTGTAATTAGAAACCCTTTTTCTAGAACTTTATCACTTTTTCATCATTGGTGTAAGAAAAACTATAGGGATAAAAGCGAGGCATCTATTTTATTTGACAAGTTTATTACTGAGATAGAAAATATAAGGAGCTATGGAGAAATTGGAAGTGATACTCTTTTGGGAAAATGTAGACATAGCATGATATCGCATTTTAACTTGCAAGTAGAATTTCTAGATACTAATTTTTCAGGAATTTCATCTGACTATATCTTGCAGTATGAATACTTAAATGATGCTCTCAAGAGTTTTATTCAATATATTACACTTCCTGTTGATCAATTTGCTTGGGAAACTTATCCTAATTCACTATCTAAAGATTCATTCTGGTATGAAATTCTAAATAGCAATGAAATTGTTCTTAAAATAAATAGAATCTTTTCTAGAGACTTTTATGAATTAGGCTATCAGACTGATAATTTTTCTTTTGAAAATTCAAAATCATGTTTTCCAAAAGGGTATGAAGAAATTTCGTCAGGCTTTTTTAAGAGAGTTTCTTGAAATATATCTAAGCAAATCAAACTAATAAGTTAATTTATGTATGAGCATATCTGATTTTAGTATTGTTCAGACTACAATTGGGCGATTTCATCATTTCCATTTGGCCCGGCAATTGGAGCGTTTTAATTTATTATCAGCTATTTTTACAGGTTATCCTCTTTCTAAGTTACGCGATGAGACTGGAATACCAATTGAAAAAATACATAGTTTTCCCTGGGTGCAAATGCCTTATATGGCTAGGGGACGAATAAAACTTGATCGGTGGAACTGGTTAAATCGTGAGTGGGCTTGGCAAGCCCATCAAACTTTGGACCTTTATGTTTCAAAACATGTCAAGGAATTCACTACCTTAATTGCTTTATCTGGTTCTGGCTTAGTTTCTGGCCTCAAAGCCCAACGATTAGGAGGTTATTATATCTGCGATCGCGGTTCTTCACATATCCGTTATCAGGATGAGATTTTGAGAGAAGAGCATACAAGATGGAATGTACCTTATAAGGGAATTGATCCAAGAGTTATTGATAAAGAAGAGGCAGAATATGAATCAGCAAACTATATCACTGTGCCTTCAGAATTTGTGCGTCAAAGTTTTATAGAACAAAGGGTATCCCCTGATAAAGTACGTAAAATATCCTATGGTGCTCGACTTGACCGATTTCACCCTATTTCAAAACCAAAACCAGATGAATTCCGTATTCTATTCGTAGGCAGTGTGAGTTTTCGAAAAGGTTTCCTTGATTTACTACAAGCCTTTAATGATTTCAAGCATCCTAATAAAAAGTTAGTAGTCATTGGATCAGTTAGTTCGAATATTATTCCATTCATAGAAAAATATTCTATAGATCAGGTTACATTTATAGGAAAAATACCTAATAAAGAACTACCTCGCTATTATAGTGAATCTCATGTTTTCGTTTTACCCAGCATTGAAGAAGGTTTAGCTATGGTCATGGGGGAAGCATTGGCATGTGGTTGCCCAGTGATTGCTACAGAAAATGCTGGAGTCAGCGATTTACTCCAAGATGGCCGAGAAGGTTTTATCGTTCCGATTCGACAACCCCAGGCAATTACCGATAAGCTCCAATTATTATCAGATTGCCCAGACCTACGGGAAAAATTATCCAAAAATGCTCTTAAACGAGTTAAACAGCTTGGAGGTTGGGATTGTTATGGCGATCAATGGTTTAAGTTTTTACAAACATTCTAGTACCCATTTTTAAAAAATGTCATTAATCAGATCTAATTATTTTTTTAGTAAAACTCGTCCATTCGTATTGGCTTTACCATGGATAGGTTTGTTTACTCAGATAGCTATTAATACTGAAACATCTAATGCAAACTATTCATTTATAGCTGCAGCTGTTAGTAATTTGTTTATTCTTTATCTTTATCAACCCTACCAATGGTATAAGTTTCCAATTTCCTCTCTAGCCTTAACTGGGTATTGCATCCTTTATGCTCTAGGACCTTTGTTGCTAACTGCATTAGAGCAGCGCCCAATTATCTATGATCTAGAAGTTCCTGAAGATCTATTTCTTCATATTGTTTTATGTACTGGAACATTAATTTTTTCTCATTTTATATATACTCAAACTAATCTATTCCAAATAATAAGACAAAAAATTACCCTCTATCTTGATAGAAATTTAAATATTTTCCAAAAGTTAGATACTTTTAGCATAGCTATATTAAGTTTCTTTGGATTGATCTCTATGATTTTAGTCTACTGGTTGAATAGAGGAAATGATGTAGCCATCATTAAACTTATACAAGGTTTTATTAATTTTGCTTATTTCCCTTTAACTGCATTATTAATTCAATTGTGTAATGAGAGCAAAAAAGTTACTAAAGTAGATTGGTTGCTCAACTTTCTGTTTTTGGTATTGATTTTTATTGTTGCTTTAGGAAGAAATTCTCGTGCTACTTTTGCAATACCCATCGCAACCTATGGAATTGGTGTTTTTCTTTTATGGATATATCAATACATAAAAATTAGATTTAAAGTTATTGTTTCAATTCTAATTCTCATTATTTTTATAGTGCCACTAGCTTCTAATCTAGCTACTTCAATGGTTATGGTAAGAGCCTTGCGCAGAGATATTCCATCAGAGGAATTGTTAGTTAAAACAATAGATCAGTTATCAGATATAGAAAGCATTGAACAATATAGGGTTAAAACAGATGTTGATCGCCTAAGTGGCTATGATGAAAAATATCTTAGCAATCCATTCTTGCGCCGTTTTGTAAATTTAAAGTTTGCAGATATATCATTGAAATTAGGGAATCAATTAGATCATGCATCTCGGATTGAATTTAGAGAATTTTCAATTAATCGACTGCTCTCTATTTTTCCAGCTCCATTTCTTAGTTTTTTAGGTTTTTCTTCAGAGTTTAAAAAACAAGCGCTGAGTGTAAGTTGGGGTGATCAGCTTTTTTTCTTGATTACAAGAAATAAATATTTCTTAGGTAGGTTTTGGATTGGTCATTTCTTTGGAACTAGCCTAGCGGCGTTTGGATTTTTATATTTATTTTTTCTAGGTATATTGTCAATAATAATTTTTATACTCTTGGATGCACTTGTAATAACTAATGTTAGTTGCTCTCAAAACCCAATATTTTCACCAGTTGCAATAATAAATATTTATTCATTTTTTACCATTTTTAATGTAGGATCAATAGTCGATTTATCAATATTTATTTTTAGAGAATGGATGCAGGTAATATTTCTGTACCTTATTTTTTGTAAAATGCTCGTTGCAGTCAGTAGAAGTTTAAAATTAGCCTAAAAAATTATGAGTAAAATTTGGTATTTTGGAGATAGTAATTTTAATTCAAATTCTTACCGACGATATCTTACTTTACTCAGGCTTGGCAATTCAGTGAGTTTATTTAATCCTTATAAACACTTGTTGCCTTGGATGGTAAAGATTTCTTGGAAAATTAGTTATGATTTTTTTCAGGGTTATATAATAAAGTGGCTCTATGTTAACTTATCAAATTTGCCTAAACCTGATTTAATTTGGATCAATTCAGGAGAAATATTTGGAAAAAAATGTCTTAAATATTTGCGTGGATTTGGCGTCCCAATTATTTTATATAATAACGATGATCCTACTGGGTCTCGTGATGGCTTGCGTTTTTCAACTTTATTGAAAAATATTCATTTTTATGATCTATGTGTTGTGATGCGTAGTGTTAATGAACTTGAATATAAATCATTTGGTGCTCAAAAGGTCTTAAGAGTATGGATGAGTTATGATGAGCTAGTTCATTCTACATCTGTAGGTTGTCAATTGAATTTATCTAACATTTCTTTTTTAGGAACATATCGATCTGGAGAAAACCGAGATCAATTTCTTCTTGATATGATCTGTGCTGGCCTTGATTTAGAAATTTGGGGAAATGGTTGGAATAAAAGCCCCAGTTATAATGATAGTAAATTTAATAGTCATTACTATGGTCCAGCGATTGGGAAAAAATATGCAGATGTTATTCAAAACTCTGCAATCTGCTTAGGCTTCCTCTCCTCAACTAATCGCGATACATATACAACAAGATCTGTAGAAATACCTGCTTCTGGTGGATTGCTCTGTGCTGAGAGAACCAGTGAACATCAGCTCTTATTTGAAGAAGGAAAAGAAGCTGTATTTTGGTCTTCGATTTCTGAATGTATTGAAGTTTGTAAATATCTTATTCAGAATCCTAAGTTGCGAGAAACGATTAGAGAAGCTGGCATGAAAAAAGTTAGGAAACTAGGGGTTGGCAATGAGGATGTTTGTCGCCAAATCTTATCTATAGTGTCATGAATTTCAATCCAAAACTAGTGATTTTTGAAACACATCCAGTTCAGTATCGAGTGCCTGTATATCAGAAACTTAATCAGTTGAGGCCAAATTCGTTTTGTGTAGTATTTGCAAGTGATTTCTCAGTGAGAGGATATCAGGATAGTGGGTTTGGAGTAGATTTTTCTTGGGATATTCCATTATTGGAAGATTATCAATATTTTGTACTCAATAAAGCTTCTAATAATTCTCCTCATCTATTTTTTTGATTTGCATGCTCCGGGCTTATTGGCTCTACTAAAAAAAATTCACCCAAAAGCTGTTCTATTGACATCATTTAATTACAAGTTTGATATTATCGCTTATTTTTCATCTATCTGGATGGGGCTTCCAATATGGGTAAGAACAGAAACACAAGATGAAGCTTTTTCAAGACATTTCTTTAAGACTGCTTTAAGATCTTTACTATATCGATTTCTGTATATGCCAGTAGATAGAGGTTTGTATATAGGACAACTTAATAAAAAACATTACTTGACGCATGGCCTAAAAGAGCATCAGCTTTTACCAGCTCATTATTGTACTTTTAATCCTATACAACAGATATTACCTTCTGATAAACAGGCAATAAGGGATAAGATACGTTATAAACTACGTATACCTAAGGAGAAAAAAATTGTTGCTTTTTTTGGGAAGTTTATCCAAAAAAAAGATCCAATTTTACTCTATAAGTCCTTATCACACCTATCTTCAGATGTCTTAAATCAAATTGAATTTTTGTTTGTTGGAGATGGTACCCTAAATTCTCAACTACGTAAATTGGCTGCAAATTATTCCGAAAGCCTTAACGTTCGCAGTCATTTTCCAGGTTTTATTAATCAAAGTGAGCTTCATTATTGGTATTTAGCTGCAGATATAGTTGTACTTCCCTCTCAGCGAATGGGAGAAACATGGGGATTAGTTATTAATGAGGCGCTTCAAGCTGGATGTAGTGTTATTATTTCATCTGCAGTAGGATGCCAAGCCGATTTCAAAATTTTTAAACGAGTGCGAATTATTCCTGTGGGAGATGCTAAATGTCTAGCAAAGGAAATAGAAGTATTACTAAAATTTCACCGGGATTTTACATGGGCTGATAGTTTTTTGCGAAATTATTCAATTGAATCAGCAGCGCAGGCTTTAGCAGAATCGATAGATTCAATAAACTAAATGACTCAACCGTTGCATATTATCCTATTAATCCATTACTCTCTCTACAGCAATTATGGCAAAAGTATGTTGAAGTTTTCTGCTCTTATAGCTGAAGGAATGGAGAAGAGAGGCCATACAGTTGAATATTGGAAACCTCCCGTTATAGTAGGAGCCTTAGGGAAACCAGTTCCGTTCTTATTTAAGTGGTTGGGTTATATTGATCAATATCTGATTTTTCCTCTATTGATCCTCTGGTGTAAAAGAAATTTACCACCAAATAGTTTGATGGTGTTAAGCGACCAAGCTTTAGGCATATGGGTACCTTTTATCAAAAACCGCCCCCATGTTATCCATTGTCATGACTTCTTAGCATTACGAGGTTCATTGGGAGAAATTTTGCACCATAAACCTAGTTTTACGGGACGTTTGTATCAGCAACTGATTCGCTGGGGATTTTCGCAAGGGAAATGTTTTGTTTCAGTATCAAATGCAACTCAAACTGATTTACATCGTTTTTTGCCAGCACCTGCAGAGCTTTCAAAAGTCGTTTATAATCCTTTGAATAGTCCTTTTACGCCATTCCCTTCACATAATTCTTGGTCAGAGCTTAAGGGGTTGTGGACAGGTGGCGAAGGGAAAAAGTTTATTTTACACATAGGCAGCAACTGGTATAAAAATCGATTAGGTGTTTTACAAATATTTGAGCAGTTGGCTTTTAAGGAACCAGAAATTTATTTGGTAATGGTTAGTAAGCCTACGAGAGAATTATTAGCTTGGCTCAATAATCATCCACAGTTGAGTGCAAAGGTAATTTTTCTTCAGAATGTTTCATTTAATCAATTGCAATCCTTGTATAGTCTAGCCGAAGCTCTTGTTTTTCCTTCCTTATTTGAAGGTTTTGGTTGGCCAGTGTTAGAAGCTTTATCTTGCGGATGTCCAGTTCTTACAACGAATGCTCAACCTATGACTGAAGTCGGTGGAGATGTTGCAAATTACATCTCTACCTACCCTGATTCTGAAGATGAGCAATTGAATTGGGCTAAACAAGCTGCCGATGTGCTGCAAGAAGTTTTAACAATACCTTCTGATTTAAAAGAGGCTAAGAAAAAAGAAAGGATCAACCATGCAGGACGTTTCTCGCTTGAGCATTCTTTACTTGAATATGAACGATGTTACCAAGATGCAATAAGAATTGCAGTAGGTTAAAACGTATGTCTGAGATTACGGGTTGTTTATCTATAGAGGAAGAAGTCCATTCATCACCTTTAACTTATTCATCATGTAAGAATTCATCATACAAGAGTAGGATTCCTGGAGAATCTTCTTGGACTAGTCAAGATCGCTACTGCTGGCTTCAATACAGTCGAAACTTATCAAATCAACAGAACGATGTTGCATCTCAGCCTATTCGGTCCCATTGTGGTCGGTATGTACTTGTCTTTAGTGGACACATCAATAATCATTTAGAAATTCGTCGAGGACTTCGGAATCAGATCTGGAAGGGAAATAGTGATGTTGAAACTCTGGTTGAAGGCTTAGCTCAACGAAATACTTCACTCTTAGTTGACCTGAGAGGAGTCTTTGCCTTTGCTTTCTACGATACTGAGACTAGACAGTTGCTACTGGCTCGAGATCGCCTTGGTGTTAAATCTCTTTGGTGGCAAAAACAAGACACGAAGCTGTGTTTTTCTTCTAATGTACGTCAATTATTCCAGGATAAGCTTAAACTAGCACCTTCCTGTGTTAGCCATTATCTTAGTTTTGGATACTATCCAATGGAAGGTGAATTAGGTGAGGGGATTTACCCTCTTCCTCCTGGAACCCTTATGAGAATTGGACCTGACTCTTCGCCAACTTTTTTGCGTTGGTGGCCCCCGTCTCCCCGACCAGATTGGACTCCTTTACCTATCAAACGACGTCGTGATGCGGTGAAGCTGATTCGGCAAGAACTTGAGCGAGTAATTCAAGAACATATTTCCAGTGATAGACCTATTAATTGCTTGCTCACGAACGATTCCAGCTCCAAAATCGTTGCAGCTCTTGCTGCTCAGCATAGTTCTAAGCCAATTAAAACATTCTCAGTACATATCCAAGACTCTTCTATACCAAAAAATGGTATTACGGATTTTGCAAACCACATCGGAGCATTTCATCAAGAAATTTATATCAGTAGTAAAGAATATATCGAATTTTTTACTAAGGCTATTAAGACTCTAGAATTACCAAGTTTCCAAGCTGCTCATAGTTGTGTGATTGGAAATGCATTAAAGCGATCAGGTGTCCAAACGATAATGTTTGGTTTTGAAAGTCAAAAAGCATTAGGAGTTCACCTAAGTGGATTAGTTTTGATGGCACGACTTGCCAGATTAAGAGTTTTTGAATTGTGGCCAAAGGTTATGCAGGTAATGAATTCCCGTTTATTTTCTATGGCTGAAGATGCTCCTTGGTTAGATGCGTGGCATCTCCTCTTGGCAGGCCATCGCCTTGCCACTAATGCAGAGTTAAAAACGACCAATTTACAGGCTCTTGATTGGCCAAAGCCCCCATCGTGTCGACTTACACAATTTTTACCAAGAATCTTTTGGAACGATTTGTTTGGATATGTAGAGCCGTTTCTATTGCGGGACATTGATCAAATGGAACGAATAGTTGGGATAGAAACAAAACTACCGTTATTTGACCATCGACTTCTTGAACTTTTACTAAGAATTCCAGAAGCATTCTATCTAATGTCCTGGGATCGATCTTTGCTGGAAATTGCATGCCAAGACTTATTGCCTAGGTGGATAATGAGATCGAAGATGTCGCTCAAAAATGTATCATTGACAGGAAAACATATGGAAAAATTACAGTCTGAAGTTATCTTGTCAATATTTAACGAGGTTAATCCCATACCAACACAAATATTAAACAAAGAAAGGAATATAGATTCTTTGTTATATCAGAATAATTTACCACTCATCACATCAAACTTGGGTTGATTATAGGTTCACTAAAGAGCAGCTCAATAGTTAAACTTAAATATGAAAATTCTGAATGTAATTTCTTCAATTAACCCAGCTGGTGGGGGGCCAATTGAGAATCTTAAGCAATCAGGACGTTGTTTAGAAGAGCTTGGACATTCCGTTGAAGTCGCTAGCCTAGACGCACCAACCCAGTATGTTAAAGACTTTCCACTGAAATTACATGCTTTGGGGCCATCTTACACGTCATATCGATATTCAAAACATCTTGTACCTTGGCTCAAACTAAATGCCCATCTCTATGATTGCATTATTGTAAGGGGAATTTGGCAGTATTCTGGGTTTGGAGTTTGGCGAGCATTGAAATGGCTTGAACAAAATCAGAAAACTACTCCACCATACTTTGTGTTCACCCACGGCATGTTGGACCCTTGGTTTAAACATGCTTATCCGCTAAAACATCTCAAAAAATGGTTGTATTGGCCTTGGGCTGAATATCGTATACTCCGAGATGCAAAGGCAGTATTCTTTACCAGTGAAACAGAAAAAATTTTAGCCCGACAATCCTTTGAACTCTATCAATGCAATGAAATTGTCGTTAACTATGGAACTGCTTCCCCTCCTGAAGATGCTTATCGACAAATACAGTACTATCTTGAACGATTTCCAGAACTTCGCTCCAAACGAATCGTTCTCTTTCTTAGTCGTATTCATCCGAAAAAAGGCTGTGACATACTTATCAAAGCATTTTCACAAATTGCCCAAACCGATCCAAACTTACATTTAGTGATTGCTGGACCGGATCAGACAGGTTGGCAATCGAACTTGCAGAGTCTTGCTAAACAGCTCGGTATTGAGCAGAATATTACCTGGACTGGAATGCTACAAGGAGATCTAAAGTGGGGAGCTTTTAGAACAGCAGAAGTCTTTATTCTTCCTTCCCATCAAGAAAATTTTGGTATTGTAGTTGCCGAAGCCTTAGCCTGTCGACTACCTGTACTCATTTCAAATAAGGTCAATATTTGGCGTGAAATCGTTGCAGATCAAGCAGGTTTTGTTGAAGAAGATACATTTGAAGGCACTGTTAAACTTTTTAAAAGATGGATTGAGCTTCTTTCTTCACAACAAGATTTAATGAGTATAAATGCTGAAAATTGTTTTACTAAAAGATTTCAAGTAAATCGTGCAGCCCTCAATCTAGTTGATATTTTGGAAAATACAGTATTTGATGTCCATAAAAAGAAAAATTCTCTCTCCATGAATTAATTTTTACTGATTCTCTGATAATTATTTTTTTGTAACCTATTTTAGTCTTTATGTTTATGTAAAAACTAAAATTAAAGACTAAATTTCAATAATTTTGGTACCAAGAAAATTTAGATATTTGTATAAATAAAATTTTTTCTTGAATTTCTTAAAAATAAAGAATAGTTTTTAATTTAAAATATTGTTTAGACTTTAATATTGAAATGAATAAAACTCTATCAAGAAATTTAATTGCTCGGAGTAAATGCTCACTTTGTCAGTCAAGTAACTTGGAAGATTATATTCAATTTCCTGAAATACCAGTGGTCAAGTGCAATGACTGCAAATTTAAGTTTTCAAGTAAGATTTTATCTGAACATGATTTAAAAGCTTATTATGAGGATAATTTTGGTAGTAATAGACATCTACAAGGCCAAATTGTTAATTCTAAAGTCAACCTAATTGCGCTAGAAACGCTTTTAGATATAACTAAAATTGATTCATTACTTGACGTTGGAACTGGTTATGGTCTTCTGCTAGAAAAGCTAGTCAAACGTTATAGTAAAATAAAGGTTTCAGGTGTCGAATTATCTAGAGAAGAATCTACCTATGCATGCGAGGTGTTACATCAGAATGTCATTAATACAACTTTCAGCTATCGAACCTTCATAAGAAAGGATTTGATTTAGTAACCTCATTTGAAGTTATCGAGCATATTGAAAATCCGAAGAAATTTATTTCGAAGATGGCTGAATATGTTAGATCTGGTGGCTATCTCTTAATAATGCCCGATAATTTTAATAGTCATATGGTAAACCCTCTTGAACCTGCTTTCCCAAAATGGATACCACATTCTCATATTAGCCATTTTTCTCATAAAACTTTGCTGAATACACTTGAATCAATTGATGGTTTGGTACCGATAAAATCAATCTCGCCTACACTATGGAAAGTTTTGGTTCGGAATGTTGTATCCAAGGTCCTTAGAATAAGAAAAAAAACCTCTGAAGTATTTGATTTAAAGAAAGTCTTAGGTACTGATATTCGGGGTGTATATAAATTATTCAATCTAAAAATAATTTCTAAATGGTTTTTGAGCGGTGATAACTTTGAGCAGTAAAGACGATGAAGATAGAATTTATATTTTGTGCAAAAAATAAATCGATTAAAGGTTTATTTCCTCTCCAAATTAAATCAGTGTTGTATTCAATAGTGTTGCATTATGTCATCTATATTGCAAGTACAAGATCCCTATAACCAAGCAAGCTTTTCATTATTAAATCGTATTTATCGACTTATCTGGAATATTGTATATATTTTGTTATTTAGGTTTTCTCCACGTATGTCACATAGTTGGAGATCCTTTTTATTAAGATGTTTTGGAGCAAAGATAGGAAATAACTGCCATGTTTATCCTTCTGTAAAAATTTGGGCTCCTTGGAATTTACAGATGTCTGACCATGCTTGTTTGGGAGAATATGTTAATTGTTATTCAATAGCTAAAATTTATCTTGGAAACAAAGTAATTATCTCTCAAGGAACTACCCTATGTACTGGCACACGTGATTATGAAAGTCAAAATATGCAATTATGTGCTTTGCCAATTGAAATCTCAAGCCACACATGGGTTTGTAGTGAAAGCTTTATCTGCCCAGGAGTTGCTATTGGAGAAGGTGCTGTTATTGGAGCTAGATCAGTAGTGACGAAAAATATGCCTGATTGGACTGTTTGTGTTGGTAATCCCTGTAAGCCTCTAAAAAAGCGCAAAAATTCAGCACAAAATTAAAACATATGAAAATTCCAGTATCAATTTTAATCTTAACCAAAAATGAGGAAAAAGATCTATCTGGTTGTTTGGAATCAGTCACTTGGTCAGATGATATTTATGTTTATGACGCATACTCATCAGATAAGACAGTAGCTATTGCCAATGAATATGGGGCAAATGTAATAAAGAATCCTTCTTTCTCCCACAATATTTTGTTTGGAGGTAATGAGTCTGAATATCGAAACTGGGGGCTTAGAAATATTTCATTTCAATACCAATGGGTTCTCCAAATTGATGCAGACGAGCGAGTAACAGCTGAATTGGCTGAGGAAATTGGAATTTCAGTAAAAGTTGAAGTTAATATACCTTTTGTTGCTTACAGAATACAGCGTAGAGATTTTTTTCAAGGAACTTGGTTAAAACATGTTCAAAATACACGTTTTTATATACGACTCTTTCAACCAGATAAAATTCACTTTGAAAGACTTATAAATCCTGTTACCATCGTTGATGGTCAGACAGGTGAACTTACTGGATACCTTGATCATTACCCTTTCAGTAAAGGTATTAACCACTGGATAAATCGGCATAACAAATATAGCTCATTTGAGTCAAGAGAAATTTATGAAAGTCAGTTAAACAAAGAAGGAATTAGTCTATCTAAAGCTATCTTCTCCGAAAGTAAACAAGTTAGGCGATTTTACCAAAAAAAAATTTTTTATAAGTTGCCAGCAAGGCCATTAATTAAATTTATTATTTTATATTTTTTTAAATGTGGATTTCTAGATGGTAGATCTGGTTTCACCTATGCGCTACTTCAATGTTTTTATGAATATATTATTCTTCTTAAGGTTAATGAACTAAACATGAATAAATCAATAACTAAATAATTCTAATTTTAGTAGAATAATTTCTTTCTGAAGATTTTTTAAGGAACTTTTAGTAATAGCTAAAATCAAACAGATATAGCCAGTCTTAAAATATCTAGTCAATGTAACTTTTTTTAGCATTATTTACATTTAGTTTTTCTACAATAAGCATTTTATTATCCTAAGCACACTAGCCAAAAACTACGCACTTTACTGTACAAGACTTTAGTTGCTAAACATCTTTAATACAGGATGGAGAGGTAGCATTAAGAGTCTAGAATCGAGAGTCGTCGGGAAAATCATACCACCACCCAGTTAACAATTAATATAGTAGACCTCTTGCAATATTTGTTTCATGATGTGCTACTTACTCAATAAATGCTGAGATCTGCTCTGATTTTTTTTAGTCAAGTAACATATCGATAGCTGAATTATGCAAGAGGTCTAGTCAAGGCCGCCTAATAATGCTATCAAATGCTCGAATGCGGAGTAAAAAAATAATACTGATAGTTAATTATAATACTGATAATTAACTATTTGAATATACGAAGTAGAGGATATCTGCATATTAAAAGTGGAGGTCAGTTCACATGCTGAAGGAGTATCCCCCATAGAAATTGCTCAGTGACATAAACAAGAGGTTGTAAGAGCGAGTATCAAGATATCTTTATCAAGAGTATTGAGTGTTAGAGAAATGATATTGGGGGAAACCTTCATGGGTCATTGGTTACCTAGCCTGGAGCACGAGTAATATCACTGGAAGAATATTTGAAGCATTATCATCTAGTATCAAACTGCTATGTAGATACGTTCATGCTGAAGTGAACAAGAACTTTAATCTAGAAAAGAAACACTTACAATCAATCAGTAAACTTTGTAGTTTCAATGCGTAGAAAAGCAAGAATTTTATAGATTGATTTATTATCAGCTTATATTTTAATAAAAAATGAGGTTTTAGAATGCAAATATCAAGCAATAATAAAATAAGAAAATTTACCTTAAGTCAGAGAAAAGAAATAAAAGAGTATTTTGATGAATTTGGATATGTAGTAATCAAAAATGTTCTTAGTCATAATATTATTGATTCATTTATTGAAGAACTTGATTCAATAAAACGAAATTTATTATTTGTGTATTTTTCCCAGTCTACGCATGTATGTATGCGCCCTAAACTAAATCAATATGGTTTTATCCAAGAGTCAATGAAAGATGCAAGTCGTCTAGCATTTTTTAGTAGGTTTAGTTTAAAGATACAAGAATGTATTTATGATAATTGCATTTCACAAGCTTTGACTAATTTGACAGATGAAAAAGAGCATATTTCATGGCAAAATATGTTTTTTGACCAATCAACAGGTACAATTGAACATCAAGATTCTTGGTATTTAGATACAGATCCACCTGGAAATCTTATTGGAGTCTGGTATGCATTAGAAAATATTTATGAAGATAGTGGGCCTTTCTTTGTAATACCTGGCTCTCATAAGTACGGATTAATTGATCGAAAAAAATATTCTCAACATAATGATTATTTAAACGCTGTAACTGACGTCTCAAATAAATTACAAGCACAAAAGAAAATAATGAGTTTGCAGAAAGGAGATATACTCCTTTGGCATTCGTATCTAATCCATGGTGCTTTATTATGTGAGGATAGTTCTAAGAGTAGAAAGTCATTTACTTCGCATTTTTATCCTAAAAAACTAAGAGCAAAGAATACTGAAAAAAGAAAACTATTTTCAATATACGATCATAAAAACCCAAAGCCAACTTTGAATCCTAACATATACTCTGCTTATAAATATAATGATTTTTTTTATAATATTATAGTTTATTTGTTATATTCAAAAAATATTTTGACGAATATTGATCGAGCTTGGTCAATGAGGCGCGAGGATTATAGTTGAGTTGAGTGAGTTCGAGATCTAAAGTCTTAAAAAACTCTTAGTTTACATATTTGATAATATGCCTTGTGATTAGATATAAATCTAGGAATAGAAACCAACACAGTAGCTATTCTGACTTAAATCACCTTTGTGTGAGCAATGGATTATTAGATTAGTTTGAATATTATCCTGACATATATTATTGACTAAATTTATTCTTTATACTTATGCAAAGCACAGATTTGCTGGTTTAGCTATATCCAAGTTCCTTATGATTGTGTTTGTTTTTATTATTATTTTAGATAAAAAAATAATTCTACCATGTATAGCTCAAAATTAATTATTACGAAGCAAATAGCACCTCAGATTAAAGTGATTAGGCGATTGCAGAGAGCTATTTTGTTAAAGTAGACAATTTTATGGATTTTACTTTCTCTTATATTTATAGGCAGCAAAATATTAACCGGAGATAAATAATGGGTAAATTGAAAGATGCTGGAAAAAAAACATTAAGAAATTTATTTGAGTTAGGTCAAAATTTAGGTTTCGATATACTACCGCATCATTTTTATTCTGAAATACCTAATATTAATGAATTAAAAAAGTCTAACTATTGGAAAATTCCATATTCGATGATTGAGGTGAATGGGATAGACACACAAGAACAAATAGCATTTGTATCTGATTGTTTTAATACTCAATTAATTGATTTTTTAAATTGTAATAATATTCATAGTGAGGCTTCTAAAATAAATAATAAAGTAGGATTTGGACCTATTGAGGCAGATTTTTTATTTGCCTTTATCTCAAAGCATCAACCTAAGCAAATATTTCAAATTGGATGTGGTGTTTCAACTGCTGTTTGCCTTAAGGCAGCAAATTATGCTTGCTATGCTCCTGAAATTATTTGTGTTGAACCATATCCAAATAATTATTTACGCGAAATTGAGAGGCAAGGGAGAATTACATTGATTAATGAAAAGGCTCAATCATATTGTCCTATCAATATCGAAAAACTTGATAGTGATGTTCTTTTCTTTGTTGATTCTACTCATACTCTTGGTCCTTCTGGTGAAGTTAGTCGTATTATTCTAGAAATGCTACCCAGATTAAAGAAAGGAGCATGGGTTCATTTCCATGATATTAAATTTCCCTATGATTATGATAGGAATATTCTAGACTCAGCTCTTTTTTTTCAGCATGAATCAGTTTTACTTCATGCATTTCTTGTTGGTAATAATAGGTTTAAAATTTGTGCTTCACTGTCAATGTTGCATTATTCATGTCCTACAGTTCTTGCTCAATTCTTGACTAAATATAAGCCAGCATCTAATGATGAAGGCTTAAACTCCTATGATTCTTTAAATAAGCAAGAACAATTCCATTTCCCTAGTTCAACTTACTTGAAAGTAATTACTTAAACCAAAACTGAATTTTATCGATATTAACTTAAATAATTATTATCAAATAAGCCACCTAATTAAATTTTATCCCCTTCCTAGATGTTCTATGTGGCACTTTTTATTATCCTAAACACGCTAGTCCAAAACTACGCACTTTCAGTGCGAGACTTTAGTTGCTACACACCTCTAATGCAGGATAGAGAAGCAGCATCAAGGAGTGTATGGTCGAGAATCGTCGTGGGAATCATACCGTCACCCGTTTAACAGTTCATATCGTGTGGGTGACTAAGTATCGCTATCAAGTGCTCAAAGGGGAAGTGCAAAAACGATGCCGAGAATTGCTTATCCAGATATGTGATGCAGAGGATATCCGCATATTAAAAGGGGTAGTTAGTAAAGATCATGTTCATATGCTGATTGAATATCCTCCGTCAAAATCGATCAGTGACATCGTCAAGTGTCTGAAAGGACGAACATCAAGACGCCTTCAGCAAGAGTATCGAGAGTGAGAGAAGCGATATTGGGGGAAACATTTGTGGGCGATAGGCTATGGGGCCTGGAGTACGGGTAATATCAGTGAACAGATGGTGGAAGAATATTTGGAGCATCACCGTCTCGTGTCTAATAACGATTTAGATACGTTCATGCTGGAGTGAATCAGGACTTTAGTCCTGAGAGGAACCGGACTTTCAGTCGATAAATAACCTCTGTACTTTCAGTGCAGAGTCGTTAAGTTAAGTAGGGCTTGCTTAAAAAGTCAAAATTATCAATGTATGGTTGTTTTTGCTTGTCAAAACATTCTCATGTGCAAGGCCAATTAACGATTTTGCGACGTTTCGAGCAATTTTGCCTTGCACTAAGTTGTTTGTATAATTTAAAGAAATCACGCGGTTATAAGGATTGCAAGTTGCTTCCGACTTTTTCAGCAAGCCCTAAGTAGTGACTGCTGATGTTTATGCCATATCATTTTCAGAGCAGCCATAGTGTAGTTTAGAACGGAACTAAAACACTGTAGACAGCTTAAGTGGTCCTTTGCAAGGACTGTGGTCGTCGATTCAATGAGCGCAGTGTGACGCTGGTTTTCAACTGGATCTGGCACCACTCTCGATTCAAGAATACGGCTGCATAACGAGCTGGACTGACGGAGCATCCTTGGGAATGGCAAGATTTAGCCACCTTTCCCACACTTTTTTGATGCACGACCTAATTTTGCAATCTTTACCGAGAGTATGCATTTACCAATATGGCTCAAGCAAAACGGCACTGTGAGCAATCGTTAGAAATGATGATGGATATTTTTTAGAATGAATTAGCCCTGGGAAAAAACTAGTTCAGCTCTGCAGAATGTATTGTGAGTCGTAATTGTCTTTACTTTATAATTTCTTTTATAAGGTTATTAACGTTAACAGAAAGTTGCTAGCGATGAATTTATCAACCAAAAAAAGATTTATTTTTGTACATAATCCTAAGACAGGTGGAACAAGTATTCGTAGAGCTTTAACAAAAGAAATTCGACCAATTGAACAAAGTCTTTTATTTAAGATGATCAGAAGAATTGGGGATTTTGCATACAGATATCCATTCTATGATTTTTTGCATAGGCCTCATACAACACTCTATCAAGCTTCATTGTTACTTCCTAAAACAATTTTTTCGCAATATTTTAAGTTTGGGATTATCCGTAATCCATATGAATGGTCACTATCTATTTATAGACATTATCTATTTCATTGTCGTATATATCCAGAGTGAGATATGCTTCTTAAAAGAAATATTGATAGTTTTAGCGAGTTTGCTATGAGGCTAAGCGATCTAAACTTACTTCCTTACCAGTCTTACGCTTTTATTAACCCTAATGGAGAATTTATTGGTGATTCTCTAGGTGTTTTTGAAAGGCTTTATCAATATTGTTCTTACCTAAAATCATCAATTGGTTTAGATTTTAATTTACAGCACCTAAATAAGAATCTAGAAAATAAAGATTTAGTTCTTTCAGACTCAGATAAGAAATTAATTGAAAAGTTATGGAGCTATGACTTTGAGTTTTTTTGTGATTTTACTGTAGATTGTTATGGGCAGGCTTTATTGAAAAAAATAGAGCCTAAAGCTGTTCCCACAGAAATTCTTAAAGGTTACGATTGTTGGCAATTCTTAGGAGATACAAAAAGAAGGGGCGGAAAGGTAAATGATTTCATGAGAACTTAATTTTTTTTTAGCGATTATGCGTAAAACAAATATAATCACTCAATGTCGAACTAGAGCTGCTAGCAGGCGTTCAAAAATAATTGGGAACCATTATCCAGAATTTAATATAAGCGGTTATACCTCAGTTGATGGAACAGTTGAGTTTTACTCAAGGATAAACTCTCTGTTGAATAATTCAATGGTAGTGCTTGACTTTGGTGCTGGCAGAGGCTCCTGGAAAGAAGATTATTCTTGTCCTTATCGAAAATCACTTCATGATTTACAAGGGAAAGTTAAAAAAATTGTCGGTTGTGATATAGATGAAGCAATATATGATAATCCAACAGTAGATGAAAAAGTAGTAATAAAGATTGGCGAAAAGCTTCCGTTTGACGATAATTCGTTTGACCTAATAATATCAGATTTTACTTTTGAACATATTGAAAATGAAAATGAAATTGCCCAGGAGTTTACTCGCATTCTTAAGGCAGGAGGTTGGATATGTGCTAGGACTCCAAATAAATATAACTATGTTTATATTTTGATTCAACTAATAAGAAACTCTTGGCATGAGCAAATTCTTAAGTATGTACAACCTTTGAGAAATGAAATAGATGTTTTCCCAACTATGTATAGGATGAATTCTGCTAGAAAAATAGATATACTATTCCCAGACGATAAATATGAAAATTATACTTATTATTTTAATTCTGAACCTGCATATTTCTTTAACAATAGTTTCCTTTTTTTTATTATGAAAATTATTGATAGTTTTCTCCCATTTTATTTGAAAAATAATCTATTTATTTTTCTAAAAAAAGAAATTTGACGTGAATAGCTCTTACATTGATCTCATTGATTCAATATTGAATGTTTTTGAGAATTTTAAATGGATAAGTCATTGCTTGTAAAAATATTTGGATTTGGAGCAACATTGATTCATGGTGATACTTTGGTGCTTGACAGATGGCGCTGGCTAAAAAGCCATTTACCAGAATCACGAAATGATGAAAAACTAATCGATATCGGTTGCGGTAATGGGGCATTTTCCATCGGTGCAGCCCGTCGTGGATTTACTACTCTTGGATTAAGCTGGGATGAACGCAATCAGACAACTGCAGATCTAAGAGCAAAGATTTGTGATGTAAGTTCTGCAAAATTTGAGGTGCAAGATGTTCGCCATCTTGATACTCGAAAGGACTTGATTGGCATTTTTGATTATGCAATATGCTTTGAAAATGTCGAACATATCATTGATGATAAAAAACTCTTAAGGGATATTTCCAATTGCTTAAAACCTGGCGGACGGCTTCTACTCACGACTCCATACCTTCATTATCTTCCTATCACATCTGGGGATATGGGGCCATTCTCAACGATTGAAGATGGAGGACATGTTAGACGTGGATATACTGAAGCCATGTTAGATGAACTTTGTCAGCAAGCTGGCCTAGTTCTTGAGAAAACTTCTTTTTGTAGTGGCTTTACTAGCCAAAAAATCACCTATCTATTGAGGTTATTGTCCCGAATAAATCCTATGCTTGCATGGATATTAGTTTTGCCATTGAGACTACTACCGCAATATATTGATTGGCTAGTTACACCCCTCATCCGTTGGCCATACTTTAGCATTTGCATTGAAGCCTATAAGCCAAGATACTCTTCCAATCTAGACCAGCAAAATACCGCGCTTAATGATCTGACTTATGTACACCAATAATGAGGTATTTCATATAGAAGCATAGTTTATTTATCTAGGAACGGGCTTGCATGACTAGCAAGCCCCCGATTTGTCCTTATAACTGTCTTCCATACGCCTGGAGTCACGATCCTGGGTGAGGGCGAAAACCATAGTCGGGCCAGGGGTTACGATGGGTCAAGGTTCAGTACTGTGTCTTGGTAATATTGCAGGCAGGTCTCTAGCCCCTATGACCATTTATACAAGACAATCCTGCCCGACCCGTTAAAACTCGACAAATCAGAGAAACCGAATTTGCGCCAATGACCTCACTGATGTGATCGCACCCCGCAATATTTGCGACAATAGCTCCAGACTTAGTAGGGGAATCAATGTCGGAGTTACAAGTCCTTCTCGAATCCTTTCATCAAACCTACCATCAGCAAGATGCTGGACAACTGGCCTGCTATATTCCAGAACTGTGTAAAGCCGATCCCAATTGGTTTGCCATTTCTATCGTCACCACCGATGGTCAAACCTTCCAAGTGGGGAATTGTCAGCAAACCTTTACCATCCAATCCATTTCCAAGGTCTTTGTCTATGGTATGGCCCTTGCCGATCATGGCCAGGACGCCTTACTCGCAAAAGTAGGGGTTGAACCCACCGGAGATCCCTTCAATTCTCTGATTCGCCTAGACGAAGACTCCAAGCGACCCGACAATCCCATGATTAACGCGGGAGCGATCGCCACAACCAGCTTGATTCGAGGCAATGGCCCTACCGACCGCCTCAACCGATTGTTGGAGATGTTTCGCCGCTATGTGGGCCATGAAGTCTTTATTGATATGCCCGTATTTATGTCCGAGCGGGATACCGGGCATCGTAACCGAGCTATTGCCCACTTAATGCTCAATTTCGGTATGATCGACAAGAATATCGATGAAGCCCTAGATCTCTATTTTCAGCAATGTTCAGTATTGGTCAATTGCCATGACTTAGCCGTGATGGCAGCCACTCTAGCCCATAAAGGGATTAATCCCATCACCCAAGAACGGGCCGTCGAATCCGGCTATGTCAAAGATATTCTTAGCGTCATGTACACCTGCGGCATGTATGACTTTGCCGGGGAATGGGCCTATAAAGTCGGTTTACCTGCAAAGAGTGGCGTTTCTGGAGGGATTATGGCCGTGGTCCCCAACCGAGCAGGCATTGCCGTATTTTCTCCTCTGCTGGATGAATATGGGAATAGCATTCGGGGCCGTCGAGTTCTAGAAGCACTTTCTCAAAAACTAGGGTTGCACCTGTTCGATTTGTCGATGGGTGGATGTGGTTTACAAGCAGCAATGGACTCAAATTAACCGCTTCGTCCACAAGCAGCTATTTTCAATAGACGTTGGAACCGATGTATCCAGTTTACGTATGGAATGATTAAATCAAGACTTTGCCATCCGAACGATAGATAGCAACCAAAGCAGGTTTAGGCGGGTCCGTTGCTTTTTTTTCCGGCCAATTGGAACCGATGGGCACCTCCCTAGCCTGCAGAAATGCCTGACCATCTGTGGTCAGTATGGCAATTTCTCGGGTTTCAGACGCCATTTTTTGCCGGATACCGCCTGCTTCACCTGGATGTTGGGCCGTTAAAAAGAGAGCTTTTTGGTTCGGGTGTAGACATAACCCACAAAGCTCACTATCCATCGGACCCATCGCAAAAGGAAAGGCCTTACCCGCGTGGGTACCCATCAAGGGTAGGTACCAGGCTGTATTATTACCAAAAATGCCCCGTAGTTTGGATGGATCAACACCACTACGATTGGGAATGGCCAGATTGTGCTTACTGGTGGACATGTCCGTTACCATCCACAGGTTGCCTTGAGCATCGATTTCTAGGTTGTCTGGATTGGCAAACCCAAGGCCATCCTGGGCGGGTTCTCCACCTACGGCAACCATCACCCACCGGAACTGCATGGCGGCTGGATTATCGTCTGCCTCCATGATTTTCATAATCCACCCATATTCGTAAGGCGCTTCTCCATTGGGGCCTTGAAAGATTTGTTGGTCGGGACCGCCATCTCCCCCAGGCCCACCGGAAGTAAAGGCCACAAAAAGCGCCTTCTGTTCTGGATCAAAGGTGGTGTCTTCGGGTCTGGCTAAGCAAGTAATTCCAGCCGCATTGGCTGCATAGTGAGCATCAACCAGGATCGCCCCTTGGCGTTCGTTGGCGCTGCCTTCGTAGAGATCGCCCAAGGTTTTAAAGGTTTGCTGGAAGGATATGGCGTCTTGATCGCTAGTGACGTCGATGTAGCCGCCTTCCTGACGATCGGGGTTGGGCAAAGTAACCAGGCTAGAGTCAGGTTCGCCTAGAACCTGACTGGGGAGGATGGGGTTAATGGGAGTGCTGGTTTTCAGGGGAATCCATTGACCCGTACCATCGGCATTCAATTGGGCACCGTACAGCATGCCTTTCTCCAGGAGTTTGGAGTTGGCTTTGTCCGTGGGGTTTTTAACTTTGCCGGTGCTGACGAATTTATAGAGATGACCGCCCCTGCGATCGCATCCCGAATACACGGCCAAAGGCTGACCTTCCATAGCATTCACTGCAACAGCTTCATGGCGATACCGCCCTAGCCAAGTATGCTTGATGCCATAGTTCTTGGGATTACTCGGATCGACTTCTACCATCCAGCCATATTTATTCCCAGCCAGACCAAAGGGATTTCCCCGACCATCCACCTTATCTTCCGTCAGTTCAAACGGGGTATGGGAAGGGGGAAAAGAGGAGCCATCCGCCATCACGGGTTCGGGGACTTGGTCTTGGAAGTTTTCTTCGGCGCTCAAGATGGTCCCCCAAGGGGTGGTCCCACCCGCACAATTTTGGAAGGTGCCAATAATGCGGCTGCCCAAATTATCGTCGTAGCCCCGCTTCTTGGGCTTTGTAAACACCGCCACTCCGGGTCCGGTTGCCTTTAAATAGTGACCATCTTCCAAACCGGAAATTCCAGTAATTCGTCGATCTTGTGCAGAAGACTGGCGCATCCATTTACCTTGCTTCGATTGGATTGCGATCACCCCAATACCTTGATCAATCAGCCCCTCCTTGGCAATCGCTTCAATT
This sequence comes from Acaryochloris marina MBIC11017, assembly GCF_000018105.1. Taxonomy (GTDB): domain Bacteria; phylum Cyanobacteriota; class Cyanobacteriia; order Thermosynechococcales; family Thermosynechococcaceae; genus Acaryochloris; species Acaryochloris marina. The sequence goes on along the minus strand of NC_009925.1, from coordinate 332,699 downwards.
TGTTGCTTGAGGGGATCGTCTGCGGGTAGGCCAAAAGCATCAATTTTCTCCTGTCCCATAGCGGCTCGAACTTGATCAAACGGGAGAGACTTGCCTAAAACCTGCTCATAGGTCTGCATCCAGGTTTTACCGCTAATATATTCGAAGTTGATCGATAGATAACCTGAGTTTGGTGCTGTCTCTACAAAAGAGACAAAGTCATTATTGTAGCCAAACCGAGAATCGCCAACCGGGTCTCCCCAAGCGGCAATGGTTTCATAGACATAGCCTTCCGGCAGGACCAAATCATCAATGACCTGATAGGTACTGTAGGCTTGCTTTTGCTGTTCTGGGGATAGCCCTTCAATGTCCAGGGGAATAGGGACCCGAACGGGTTTGAAGGAAATCGTTGCTTCTGTAGCTGTGGACGAACGGTAGGGTCTATTTGCGGAGGCATTGCAGGTCACCATGGTGGTTGCTGCGCCCATAAATAACAAGAAGTTTCTGCGGCTGATAGACATAAAGAATGGGGTGATGAGCCTAAGACTAAGGCTATCGTGATTAATTTAAGAAAAGGTAATGAATTTACCCAAATACTGAAGAATTAGCAGATCAACTTTTGCTGCTGAGGAGGAAGGTTAATAGTAGGCAAACTTCAGATTAAGTCACAAATAAGCTTATTCAAGAACCTAGAAAAACTATGTTATCAGTTACTTATCTGCACCTAACCTAGAAAAATATTGGGTAGTCATTTTAAGCCCAATTCTTGATCGGTCTGGAGTGATTTAACTAAACTAAACTCTATCTTTTGGGTTGGCCAATGTAGGGATTCCCTTCTCTGTTGAATATTCTTTAGAGATGCAGATAGAGGTCCATATTGAGGATGCTAGAAAAGGTAAGTATGGGCTTATCAATCCCGGCTCACTATAGAAGTTTTCTCCCTCGCTTTTATCAGCTCGCGGTTGTGAGTGCCCTATCGAATATGATGGTGCCCCTGGCGGGTTTGTTTGATACGGCCTTCCTGGGACATCTCGACGATATTCGCCACCTAGCTGGGGTGATCTTGGGTAGCGTTCTCTTCGATTACCTCTACCGCATCCTCAAGTTCTTTAGAAATAGTACCAACGCTATTACAGCCCAAGCGGAAGGTGAGAAGAACCATCAAGAGGTTCTGTTGGCTGGATTGCGCAGCAGCATGGTTGCGATCGCAGTAGCCATCCTCATCCTTATCCTGCAATATCCCTTGCAACGTCTGGGGTTTGCGGTCTTATCCGGTTCTCCAGAAATTGAAGCCGCAGGGCTCGATTACTTCAATGCCCGCATCTGGGGAGCCCCCGCCGTATTGCTTAACTTTGTGCTGATTGGCTGGTTCTTGGGGCGGGAAATGAACCGGATTGTCCTAATTATTTCACTGGTTGGTAACGGTTCCAATGTCCTCCTGGACTATTTGATGATTAACCGCTGGGGTTGGGACAGCATGGGGGCAGGACTCGCAACAGCCCTTAGCCAATATTTAGCCCTGGGAGTAGCTTTAGTCGCAGTGGTCTCCAGCATCGAATGGGCTCGGGTGCCTGCTGCCTTAAAACAGGTCTGGGATGTCGCTGCCTTCAAATCCACCCTGCTGCTCAAGGGGAATATCCTAATTCGCTTTGTGGCCTTAATTTCGGCCTATGCCATTTTCACCAACTTGAGCACCACCTTGGGCACAACTATCCTGGCGGAAAATGGTTTGATGCTCCAAATCGCCTTTTTAAGCCAGTTCACGGTGAATGGTGTTGGGCTCACGACTCAGACCCTCGTTGGCAACTTTAAGGGCAAAGGGGAGTCAGAATTGATGATGCCAATTCTCTATACCTCGATTGTTCATGGACTGCTAATCTCCCTGCCTTTTGCAGTTCTTTCCGTTCTGTTTCCAGTGACGGTGTTTGGACTATTGACCAGCCATACAGAAGTCAGCTATTCCATCCATACCTATGTGATCTGGTTGGTACCGCTACTGAGTTTAACAGCGGTAGCCTTCGTATTAGAAGGATATTTTATTGGTCTCAAAGAGGGCGCTATTCTTCGAAATTCTGCGTTGACGGCGCTGGGAATTGGCTATGCACCGATTGCGATCGCGGGTTGGTATTACCAAAGTAATCATCTGCTGTGGACCTCCCTCACGGTTTACATGGCTACCCTGACGCTTTCTCTTTCCTTACAGATTTTGAAAAATCAACAGAACTTTCAATCTTCTCTAAGCCAAACCTAAAGTGTTCTCGGCTTAAAAAATATTGAAAAATTAGCAAAAATAATAGAGTACAAAAATCCCTCAGCGACTTCGCCGAGGGATTAGAATTATGGAAAATATAAATTCTTAGATTGCTCCTCAACGTACCATGTCTATTAAAAATCGACTGTATCCTATTTAACAAAATACTGTGAATAAAGAATAAAAGAAAACAGTCTTTGTATGCATACTTTGTATCAATTGCATAGATTTTTGGAATTAAGAATAGCCTAGTATTTTCTTTCGCTATTCATTAAATTGCATCGAAGGCCTCAAAAGAATGGAATATCTGATCTGAATTGTAAAACCATTGCTGTAGTGTCTCTAAACTTAGTCCGTTTTCGGTGGTCAATTATTGATGTCAATCTAGCTAATCTCTGGCCTTTAGAACATAAATCTTGATATGAAGCGAGATAGGATAGCCCTCGGGGATGGGAATGATTATTAGAGGCCTCACCACCCATAGTCGCTTCAACCTGACTTTGAAGTTTATAGAGATGGGGCTATTGTTCTACTTCACCGACTAGACTGGTCTCACTACAGATTGAACATATGGAATTAGCGATACCCCCAACGACTCCTTCCATGTCCCTTCAACAGACCTTTAGGCAGCAGGGATACGTTGTCATCAAGAATTTCTTCTCTCCCCAAGAGATGGCGACCCTTATTGAGCAAATCGAATCTCCCCAGAGCCGTCAATGTTTAGATCAATGTCTAACCAAAGGCACTCTGAGGTTCTATGCCAACCTCTATCGTCATAATGAATCGATTCAAAAATTTGTTTCTCAGCCTAAAATTGTCAATTTCCTCTACCCATTTATCGGTTCAGACTTCTGGGTGAGATGGGATCAAGCGGTTGCCAAAGGGCCAGGCGCAAAAACTTTCCCCTGGCACCAAGACAATGCCTATAACGGCTTTAAGCAGACCCACTATCAACTTTGGGTAGCGCTTACCTCGATGACTATTGAAAATGGTGGTCTTTGGCTAGTTCCTGGGAGCCATCACCAGCTACTGCCCCATCGAAAAATCAATGACCATATGGTTTATCAAGGGGAGCCTGAATCACCCACCTTTATTACGGCAGAGGTCGGAGATATCGTCCTGTTTTCATCTTTAACTCTGCATAAAACAACTCCCAACACGACAGAAGGCATCCGCTGGGCTTATGTCATTGAGTACATGTCCACAAATGATTATGATCCGGGTATCGCCCCCCCTTTTCTAAAGGTTGCGAAACAGGGACAGCCCCAGGCAGAATTTGTCCAATCCTATCGAGGACGTAACCCCATTAACCGTCTTAAACATCGTTTGTCTCGACGGGAAATTAGTCAGATTCTGGAGTGGCAGTAGTGGTCCTCTAAAGCGTGTGAATTGAGCAGTTGAGCGGCCATTCAAGCATAGGGACTATTATTTTCTGACATATTTATCTGGCTCACTTTCCAGGGTGGCATAAACTTTTTTGCCAATGGATATATTTAGTGCAGAATGTAGAAGGTTTGAGCCATCCTATCTGAAATGCCAAAGGTCTTTTCATCAGCACAGGTTTTGGGTTGTTTGAAAGGTTGATTGACTTAGAGAAGAGGGGACTCAGCTATCTCGTGCATTCTGATTTCGCTACAATCGCGATTATGTGTGCAACTTTGCCATCTTATCTAGGGAACAACCATGATCGTAACGGCTATCGCTGCTATTGTTGGCGGTTTAGTGCTGTTAGTTGTTGGGGCGGAAGCCTTAGTTCGAGGTGCGTCTCGCTTAGCAACGATGGTGGGTCTGTCTCCGTTGATCATTGGCCTAACTATTGTGGCCTATGGCACCAGCGCGCCTGAAATGGCCGTTAGTGTCAAATCCAGCATCATTGGCCAAGGTGACATCTCCTTGGGAAATGTGATTGGCAGTAATATCTTTAATATTCTGCTGATCCTAGGTCTTTCATCTCTAATTACCCCACTATTGGTAGCCCAGCAGTTGGTCCGTCTAGATGTCCCCATTATGATTGGGGTCTCCGGCTTGATGTGGCTTTTTAGCTGGGATGGCAACCTGGGGCGGTCGGATGGCGTGATCTTATGTCTAGGCGGGATTATCTACACCCTCTTTTTGATTTATCAAGGTCGGCGAGAACATAACGAAGAAGTTCAAGCGGAATATGCCAATGAATACGGTAAGCCGATCCAGTTCTCAGGACCCAGCTTATTGGCCAATCTAGGGTATGTCGTAGTGGGCGCGATTTTACTCGTGTCAGGCTCCAATTCCTTGGTAAATGGTTCAGTTAGCATTGCTCAGAGATTCGGGATTTCTGAACTCGTTATTGGTTTAACCATTATTTCAGTGGGGACGTCTTTGCCTGAGTTAGCCACGTCCATTGTGGCGAGTTTTCGAGGAGAGCGAGATATTGCCGTTGGTAATGTGATTGGCAGTAATATTTTCAATATTTTAACGGCCTTAGGATTGGCTAGTATGCTTGCTCCAGGTGGTATCGCCGTGACCAACACGGTTCGCTCCTTTGATATCCCCATTATGATTGCTGCAGCAGTGGCCTGTCTTCCCATTTTTGCCACGGGCAATGTGATTTCTCGGTGGGAAGGAATCTTATTTTTGATCTATTACATGGCCTATAACAGCTATCTGGTATTGGATACCATGCACCATGAGGGCATTAGCGTATTGACCACCGTTATCAGTACGTTTATCGCTCCGTTGACGATTATTACCTTTGCGATTATTACCTTCCGAACGGTTCGACACCAGCGAAGCAAAAAAGTCTAGGGTTAATGCCTATTGCTGCGGGTTGGCAGAGAGCTGAGCAAAGCCAGCTTTCAGCAATAATTCTTGGCCCTGGTTGCTGAGCAAGAGTTGAGTGTAGGCTTCTCCTGCAGGTTCACCCCCTTTGGCATAGATGACGTAGAGGGGGTGGGTGAGGGGATATTGCTGGTTTAAGAAGGCAGGGCTGTTAATTCGATTTCGTTGGTTTGGGCAATCTTCAGATAAGACGTAGGGGGCTTGATAAGGGGCAACCCATTCCTGGGCGTCTTTACCAATGGGGACCGGCTTGACGGTGCATTGGGGAACGATCTCTGCCGAGGAACCAAAGAGGATTCCGCCTGGGTTCTGGGCTAACTTTCTCAGGGCAGCTGTCAGGTTGGGGAAGTAGTCTAGGGTTTGACTAAATGACTGGCCTTCCATCACCTTATTTAGAAAGATATCCACGCTTCCGACTGAGCCGACCGAGAGGGAAAAGGGTTGAATGGCTAAGTTGGGACCACCCACTTGCTGCCAGTTGGTGATCTTCCCTCGGTAGATATCTGATAGTTCTTGGAGGGTCAGGCCCGGGATGGACAGGCTGGGGTGTACGGCGATGGCAATCCCGTCTGTGGCGACGGGGATTTGTTGGAGCTTTAACCCTTTGGTTTGGGCTTGCTTGATCTCATTGGGACGGAGGGGACGGTCAGATTGAACAAAATCCAATTGGTCTTGGATTAGAAGGTCTATAGCGGTTGTGGAATTGGCCGGTTTATCCTTGGGTTGCACATAGCTCAGTTGATACTCTCGCCTTTCGGATTGCACCGCTGAGTCAACGACTAGCCGGATAGAGGACCAGTTAGGGCTACCGCTGTATCTAAATCGACCTGAAGGAACGGGATTCACCTGAGCGAAGGTTGAATTCTTCGAAACGGCTTTGACGGGGGGATTGTTAGGCTGTTCCCTTCGCAGTTGTGGGGTTTGCAGGTTTTGCCAAACCCCAAAGCCCAAAAGGCCGACGGACCAGACTAGCCCCACTGCAATAATGCCTGGGAGGACCAGATCTCTATTTTGCTGGGGACGCTTCAGAGGGTTCATAACAATATCCAGGGCAATCTCAAGAATGGATTGCAGGGGAATGGGCAACTTGGATAACGGAAGAGGCTGGTGTTTATTATCCCATTCCTACCCAAGGATTTTTCTAGGGCCAGACATTATTTCTTATTTAGCTTGCTTAAAAGATCCTAATGTTGCTTGGGTCTGTATGATGGCCAGAAAAATCGTCAAATGGTGACTTGAAAGTAAAAAAATATAATTTTCTCGAATAATTATCTTTCCCCAGGTTATCCCCAAGCTTTCCACAAGTTTTTCCACAGTTTTCCACAGTTTTTCCGATGTTTTCCACAGGAGATGGATGAGACTCAAAGCCCTTGAGAATCTTTTGGGGATTTTGAGATATGAATGAGATTTCCCCAGGAAAATATGTATCTATGTAACGAAAAAGCTCTGTAACCCCTAATATCTCGTTGTCAACTTCATTTTTTCTTAAGAATTTATCTGGCCCTTAACCATTGACAACCCCACCCCCACATAGCGCAAAATAAATCGGCCTAAGTTATTTGAGTGCTCTCAGTATTGGGGGGCAGGGTTCGTGCACGCAAATAATGATCAATTCGAACTGTATTGTCAAAATTGATAACTATGAATGCAACTATTAGCATCCTTGCTGAAATTCCTGAGGAACTGCATATTACCCTCAAAGGATATTTAGAGTCTCATCCTGATTGGGACCAGGATCGAGTCTTCTCAGCGGCTTTATCATTGTTTCTATTGCAAAATGGCGAAGGGGATCGTCGTGCGGCTCGGGTTTATTTAGATACGCTGTTTCAGCGCTCAGCGGGTTAGGGGATGGCACGGATGCCGTGATGGAACGGGTTGGCTAAAGCCCCCTCGGTGGAACGTGGCAAGAAGGCCTGATGGGGAATAGATGCCGTGACTTGTAGATTTTAGATTGCTTAACTTGTTCAGGTGCAGTTTGCTGAAATAATGGGGCTGATACGGTCAAATAGCTTCTGTGGGTTTTTCTCAGCCCCACTGCAATATCTGGTCTTTATGAGCCTGACTTTCGCACTCTATGGTAAAACTTCGTTCTGTTTTTCTTCAGTTACTAGCCAGTGTTCTTGCCCTGCTGATTTGGAGCGGACCCGTCTGGGCCCTTGAGCCTGAACCTGAATTGGCCCCGCCTCAGCCAGAGCCTGAGTTAGGCCCTGAATCGGCCCATTTTATGCCTGATACAACGTCTTTAATGGTTTCGTTGACGGGGAGCCCATTAAAGATGGCTGGAAATGAGTCAGCAGGAGCCTCTTCCCAACTAACGGATTTACCTGCGACTTTGCTGGCCACTGGGGGCATCGATTATCAAAAGGATATTCGCCCCTGGGTGAGTGACGAAATGACCTTCGCCTTGACCAGTTTGGAGAAAGGGCAGCCTGGATATTTGCTGGCGGTTAAAACCCGAAATAATCGGGATGCAGATGCCTTCTTGGAGCGGATTTGGCAGCAGCAGGCCACGGACGGCCAGACGATAAATTTTGAACGGTATGCTGGGGTCGATCTGATTTCGGCGGATATGTCGCCCAATGTGGCTACGTCTGCTCGTCTACCAGGATTGTTGAAGCCGGTTCGATATTTGACCACCGCTAAGTTGGATGATCGCTTTGTCTTAATTGCCAATCAGCGTCAGGTTTTAGAGCAGGCGGTTGATTCGTCTAAAAAACCGGCCACGCAGTTGGCGAAACGGTCCGAGTACAAAACTGCGATCGCATCCCTGACTCAAAAACAACAGTCTGGGATGGCCTATCTGGATTTAGAAAAGCTGCTTCCGGCCATTTCTGGTCAAGCGGCCACCACCCCACCCACCTATCGCAGCTTGGGGATTGCCTTTGGTGAATCTCGGCAGGGGCTGTTGGCTGAGACCGCTTTGGTTGCCAAGGCCGGACGAGACCTACCCGCCGTTAAGACAACCCAGCAAGAGCCGATGGCGGCCCTTAGTTATTTCCCCGGCAATAGTCCGTTTGTGGTCTCTGGATCGAATTTAGGCACCCTATGGTCTCAAATCAACCAGGATTTGCAAGGCTATCCCAATCTCAAATCTTGGGTGAATCAAACTCTCGGCACTTGGGGGAAAACCCACGGCCTCAACCTCACCAGCAAAATTTTCCCTTGGGTCGATGGGGACTATGCTTGGGCACTGTTGCCGGATTCCTTGTCGCCTGTCTTGTCGGCTCAGGCGAATTCAGAAGCAGATTGGCTTTTTGCCTATGAGCAGACCAATAGCGATAAAAACAAGCAGTTGGCGACTCATTTAAATGAGCTAGCAACGGAACAGGATCTAGGCACAAGTCCGTTTGAGCTAGCCGGTCGCAAGGTCTATGCCTGGACCCGTTTGGTCTCTCAAGAAATCGATGATACTCGCGGTAGCAACCTCACCTTCAAGACGGAAGTGACAGGGGCCTACGCCAATATTGATAACCAAAAGATCTTGGCCAGCTCACCCGAGGCTCTAGGGTTAGCCCTGGATGCTGGCAGTGATGCCTTGACTAATCAGCGGTCGTTTCAAGATGCGATCGCACCCTTCGATCAGCCCAATCAAGGGTTCTTATATATAGATTGGCCTGTGATGAAGCCCATTCTGAAAAAGAATCTACCCGTTATTTCTAAGCTGGAAAGTAATGCTCAAACCCTCCTGAGTAAACTCCGGTCGGTATCCATCAGTAGCTATGGCGAAACGTCTGAAGTCCAGCATAGTCAGTGGTATTTCCGCTTTTAGCGGGCCTACTCTGTAGAAAACAGAGATGCTTTGAGGGGCATCGGGACAAGTCCGTTAGGATTACTCCCTTCCCGCTGTAAAATGGGGAAAAGAGCAAATAGTCACATTGAATCGAACACAAGCCTTTCTGGACAAGCCTTTTGATGCGGATGAGTGGCAGAAATTCTACTACCGCAATCAACAACACTACATTCGACAGCGCTTGACCGCGATCAAATTGCTGAATGAAGGACACAGTCGTACCCAAGTGAGCGAACAAGTGGGGTGTAGCTATGATACGTTAACGCGTTGGATGGACAAATATCTCGATGGTGGACTCCAGGGCTTGGTCCAATCCATTCGACATCAAAAACCTAGTCGGTTGAGCCCAGAGGAACAACAACAACTCAAAGAGATGGTTCTGACGCAACGTCCGACAGACTATGGTATTGACCGCAATATGTGGACAGGTGCAATTTTAGCCGTTGTGATTGAGCAGCGTTTCGAGGTGCAGCTGAAAGATTCGCGTATCTACGAATTGCTATCAGAGTTGGGGTTATCTTACCAACGCGCCCATCGTGACTATGCGAATGCTGACCTGAACGCCCAGAAAGAGTGGGTGGCGGCTGTTAAAAAAACTGCAATCACGACAATCGGATGAGCGCATCTTGTTCTTTGACGAATTTGCGGTGTCTGAGCGTCCTAGGTTGTTCTATGGCTGGGCAGAACGCAACACTCGTCCACAGGTCAAGAGTAATGAGCGGGCTCGCAACAAGCTCAATGGGTTACTGTGCGTCGATGCCCACAGTGGCGAAGAGTATTTCGCTCTGAGCCCACAGGCTAAAACAGAAGATATAGCAGTCGCCATTCTATTCAGGACACTAGATGTAGAACATGTTCCATTGCTTCTCTGAGAGATCCAAAATGTTCTAATTGGTGACGGATGCGACTTTTAATCCAAGACCAAGACCGCTCAATCTTGTTCAAGTCAGGGGAATAAGGCGGTAAATACCAAACCTCACATCCTGCTTTTTCCACTAATTCCTGTATTTGTCCTCCCTTGTGAAAAGTGGCATTATCTATCACCAGCTTCTGCCCAGGCTTGAGCACGGGTATCAAGCAACGCTCTAGCCAAAGTTCAAACACAGTCCGATTGCAAGCTCCTTCGATCGTGAACGGTGCCATCAACTGCTTTGCTCTCAACGCCGCAATCATATTGACTCGGCCGCTTCTACGCCCAGTCTTCAAAGCATAAACCCGCTCACCTTTGGGGCCATAAGCATAGTCATACTCGTCTCGATGATCCATGCCCGACTCATCCGCATAGACGATATCGTCTGGGTCCACGGTACTCAGACGTTTGATGAACGCTGCCCGTTTGTGCTTATCTCGTTCTCGGTACCCATATGTTTTTTTTTCGAGTAAATCCGATTTTCTGGAGGGCTCTTGAGATGGTTCGATCACTAATCTCTCCATCCCATAGTTGAGCCATCTGAGCTTGGGTTTTATGACGATGCTTGTGGGCAAACGCTCGAAACTTGTCCCAGTCAGTGATTTTATGGCTATGGCCAGGATGATGGACTGGCTTGGGATGCAAATCACCCGTTTCCGCCTTGAGGTGTTGCCATTGGTTAATGGTGTTACGACTGATATCGAACAGCTCACTAGCCTCAGAAGGGCGCATCCCATCTAGCTCAATCGCATCTATCACTTTGCAACGTAGGTCGTAACTATAAATTTTGGGCATCACACAGGAGAAGGAATAAAATACTTCTCTAGTTTAAGTCCTTCTCAATATGGCGACTGCTATATCTCTGAGTACTTTGCAGACCTATGTCTGGATAGCGTTGAGCTGGGCTACACTCAACTGTGCCTTATTCTCGATAACAATCCGACCCATAAGGGCAAGATGCGCTCCCAACTCGCTATCCATCTAGAGCAGATGGGGCTCACCCAATCGATTCAAGTTGAGTTTTTATATTTGCCGTCCTACTCTCCCAAGTTGAACTTGGTTGAATATGTGATTCACTTACTACGCTTACGATGTCTGCACCATCTCCCTCTTGGAACGACCCTGACACAGATCAAACAACAGCTCCATGAGTTCTTTGCTGCTAACCAGTTTCTATCGGCTGAACAAGTTCAAAACAGCCTGAATTTTATATTTTCACTTGTTCCATAATCTTATGGCGGGAAGGGAGCAAATGCCTGCAGCATTGCAGGCATTTGCTGATAGAGAAGAGTGTGTGACCATACTCTGGCTAAGAAAACTGTCAAATTGGTTACACCATTGGCCTTCGCCAACCCCCTAAGCTGTGTCCAACTCAACGGGACCGAACTTTATACTACGGTTATCCGGTGGAGATTCGGGGAATAAGCAGTTAGAATGTTCGTACCGAATTTGAAATAGGTTGGCATTGGCACTATGGATCCATGCATCGAGACCCCCAAGCAGCAGACAGTTGATATTGATCAGCTGAATCAGCAGTTGGATAAGGCTCATCCCAAAAGTATTTTGACGTGGTGTTTAGAGAATCTACCTGAGGGGCTGATCCAGAGCACCGCATTTGGGGCGAGTGGCATGGTGATTATGGACCTGCTTTACAAAGACCTCAATCCCAATCCTTCCATTCCGGTCTTGTTTTTGGATACCCTGCACCATTTTCCAGAAACCCTAAAACTGGCCAACGACGCTCAGGCCCATTACGGGGTAGATTTGCAAATTTTTCGCCCCCAAGGTGTGACGTCCCGTGCTGAATTTGCTCAACACTATGGTGAGCAGCTCTGGGAAACGGATTTAGAACAATTTCATCAACTAACCAAAGTTGAACCGTTGCGGCGAGGACTCGAACAGCTTCAGGTCGCCACCTGGATTACGGGCAGGCGACGAGATCAGTCTTCTACCCGAGCAAAGATGCCGATTTTTGAATGCGATCGAGACGGGCGCTTAAAAGTGAATCCCCTAGCCAACTGGTCTTACAAAGATGTGTGGAACTATCTGGTCAACAATCAGGTGTTGTATAACCCCCTTTATGATCAGGGTTATGCCAGTATCGGCGATGAGCCTTTAACCACCATGACGAAGCCTGGTGAAGAAGAGCGGGCCGGTCGTTGGCGAGGAAAAGCCCGTACAGAATGCGGAATGCATGCTTAAGAATGTCTGCTCCCAACATTAAAGTAACCGTCAAGCTGTTTGCCGCTTATCAGGAGGTAGTGGGTTCCCCAGAGTTAGAACTCGAATTTCCAGATGGCTCAATCGTGGCCCACGTCGGTCAATATTTTTGGGAGCAATATCCCGAACTGGCGTCCTTACAGTCTGTGACCCATTTTGGCGTCAATTTGGACTTTGTCTCTGGGGATACGCCTTTACAACCTGGCGATGAAGTGGTGTTAATTCCCCCTGTGAGTGGGGGGTGATAGACCGCTAGCTTACGACTCAGGATCCAAAGACTAAGCCCCACCCGTTGCGTTGAGGCTGGATTCAGGGAATTCTCACTTTAGATGTTTATGCTAAAGCAGTTAGCTGGTCAGGGTGCTGTCATGAAAAGGATGTCTCTATTAGTTCTGTTTGTGGGAGCGATCGCCTCCTTGACTTGGGCGAGGGCTCAGACCGAACTCCTGCCGCAGACAAAGCTCAATGCAGTTCAGGCTCAGCTCCTTCCCAAAGCCATTCAATCCGAAAGTCCCACAGCAGGATCGACCACCATTGAGCAGCTGGAAACGATTCTGCGGGATGAAGCCTCCGATGTTCAAGTTGAGCAAGGGCAGATTAGCTTTAAGTATGACGGGCGAACCATGCTCATACTGACTAGTGCGCAGCATGATCGGATGCGAATTCTGGCTCCCATCAAAAAGGCAGCGGAGATCACCCCAGAACAGCGGGATAATATGCTGCTTGCCAATTTCCACACCGCTTTGGATGGTCGGTATGCAGTCAGTAATGGCATTGTCTTTGCTACCTTTCTTCATCCCCTGTCTTCGCTGCAAGATCGCGATTTTCGGTCAGCCTTGAGTCAGGTTAATCAACTCGTTCAGAATTTTGGTACGACTTATTCGAGTGGGGCGATAGGATTTGGGGCGGGTCAAGAACAGCCAGAACCTCTGCCAGCCATTTAATTTGGCCTATTAGGATCTGAAGAAAACGAAGTCTTTTGCTTTAATCACTGCATAATCAATCGGACTCCAACCTATAGACGAGTGTAGGGAGCTTTTCCCTTTCACTATGTACAGGAGTCAGGTCATGTCTGCAAAGATTAATCAACTGAAGTCGCTCGCTTTAGGTGGGGTTTTGGCCCTTTCTATGGCACCCGCTATCAATGCGCAAACCCTTCACCAGCGCACCTTTAGCCAGCGCCCCCTCAAAACCCAGAAATTTTCCTGCGGTCGCCATCTCAAAACCTTTGTGGTCCGGTCTTTAAATCGGCAGAGAGGTCGAGGAATCCGTTGTGTGAAGGTCTCTACCGTCAGACGTGGATCTCGACGACTTCCCAAAATTGCTTGGTATGGCGAAGGGAATTGGAATGGAAAATCCTATCGTCACGTTGGCCATGCGTTTGGAAATCGTCGCTTAATGCGGGGCTATGCGTCGGACATCTATGGTAATGGCGAACATTTTAAGAATAATTTTCCCGGCAACCTACGGGTCAGGATGATCTCTCCCAGTCGAATCCAAGTAACTGGAGCCTGGAATGAAGAATGGATACAGGTGCGAACGACTCAATATCAACCCTTACGTCGGGCGCGCACCTGCGGTAAGTTTTTTGATCAATATCGGGTTGCAGATTTAATTGCGCCGCCAAAAGGTCGCCAAGGTAGAGGACTACGATGTGTCTTAAAGGTTGGTCCACAGGGAAGTTACGCCCCCAAGCGTTACTTCACAACTTGGTTTGGAAATGGTCAATGGGGGCAATCAACCTATAGTCATTTGGGGACTCGATCCCTAAAAGGAGCGGGAGCGAGTGATATTTGTGGCAGTGTTTTTGGACCCGTCTGTAACCATTTCAACTATGGTTCTTTGAAAATTAAGCCCGTAGGCAATGGTTTTAATGTTGTGGGGGCTTGGCGCGAGATGTGGCGTTAGGTTGAGGTTCTCCAGGTTGTGTTGGCGTTGACTGATGGCGATGGCTTTTGATAAAACGAAGGCCATCGCTTTTCTTTTGAGTGTCCCAAAGATTGTTTTAGGCAGGATTGTACCCGCCGACTAAACTACTGATAAAAATTGCAGGATAACTAAAAAGTAACTTCGCACCTAGTTTGACAAACTGGAAATGGTCGTAGGGGTAATCCTCATGGTGATCGCCCAGGGGGTTGCCATTGGTTAGTGTTAGGTCGTATCTAGGACTTAGGACGGCTAAATTTCAAGGTGATTCCGCCTGTATTCCCCAGCTTACCGCCATTCCCTACGAGACTAAGTTGACCTTCTGCGTTAATTTCAACTTTTAGCTCTACTTCATCCAGCTGCATTTTGGTTTGAATTTCTGATTGGATAAATAGCTCATCCACCACTTGCATCATGCCATTCATTTGTTTTTTGAGCATGGCTACATCCACAGGTACTCGTTTGCGAGTTAGGGAAATCAATTTCTGAGTTGCCCGATCTACCTTTTCACCAAAACTTGGTCCGGTGAATTCAGCGTCACGACTTCCATCACCACGATTTCCAGTGTCCACGTCCACTTCAGATTCGGCTTCCGCTACCACCCAAAGTTCAATTGTGTCTGACATAAAATTCCCCACATAAGTTGTCTGGCTTGGGCTGAATAACTGCTCAGCATATGGCTTACGAAGCTATTCAGCCCGGTTTGATTTTTGGATGCCGTTACCCGCATCTCTGGACTAGACCTGGACTCTTCTAGCACACGCCCGAGGGATTCCCATCACTCAGTTCTGGTACGGAGAGTACTCGCCGAAACACACACGACACGGAAACCGACGTTGTTGTTCTGGTTGTCGGGTTTGTTCCTGTTGCGCGTGGCCGAGCGGCAGTTCCTCGGATTGTTGTTCCAGGAACCGCCCCGCAGCACGGTTGTGTCTAGCCCATCTCTACTGCCTTGCAAACACAAGGTCAGCAAATATCCGTTGTCGCAGTTGCCAAGTATCAGCATGGCTAAGGTGGGCAACCCAACTTTGAATCGATTGATCGATCATCGTGGCACTAATTTCACCTTGTGCATAGGCTTTTTGTAGTTTTCGTAATCTTTTACGGCTCCTGCGGATATTGGCATTCTGGACGCGAATATGAGCGGGGAAAATCCGAAATCCCAAAAAAGCGACGCCATGGTGGGTGGCGACGATTTGGCTTTTGATCGGATGAATTTTGAGTCGGAGTTGGTTTAAATAGGCTTCGATAGCTTGGCGAGCTTGAACTAACTGTTCACGGCTGTCATCGAACAGGGCAAAGTCATCCACATATCTGACGTATTTTTTGGTTTTCAACTGCTCTTTGACAAAGTGATCGAACCCATTCAGATAGACATTGGCAAAAAACTGACTGGTTAGGTTGCCAATAGGTAGCCCTCGGCGATGGGCAAGGGGAGTGAGTAAATCATCACCGGGGAAATATTCAAGGACTGTTGCTTGGGGATTGCTGTGATCGATGATTTGGTCAATCAGCCAGAGGGTTTTTGGACACTTGATTTTGCGGCGTAGGCCAGCCTTCAGCAGGCCATGATCAATGGAGGGGAAATATTTGCGAATATCGCACTGCAATACATATCGGCTGGAGCGAGCAAACTGCGTAAACCGCTGCACGGCTCGATGGGTGCCATATCCCCACCGATTGGCATAGGAATCGCTAATAAGCGTCGGTTCAAACACCGGAATAATAACATTGCAAAGGGCATGGTGAACGACTCGGTCCCGATAGGGGGCCGCCGATATCAACCGCAATTTAGGCTCAAAGATGGCTTTGTTGCATGAATCGCGTAAAGGCTAGATGAATTGCCTCTCCTCGTTATTCTTAAGCTTCAACCCAAACAGTCTCGGGTTTGGCGATCTGAATCATTCGATTGAGTGCCGCACACTGCAGGAGTAACTCTGTGGCTTGATTATCAAAGTTACGGGAACGTACCTGACCCCCAAAGATAGTTTTGAAGCGAAACATCGTCGTTTCAGCTAGAGACCGCCGATGATAGTGGGCTTGTTTTTTCCACCTCTTTCGTCCCTGTTTTCGGATGGCTCTGAGATTTTGATCTCGTGGATGGGGTGGAGCATTGCAGTTTCCATGTTGCCAAATTTTGGCATTCTTCCTTGGGGGAATTGCAGCTGTGGCATTGCGCTCCATGAGGGCATCATAGCAATGACTTTGGTCATAGGCTCCGTCAGCAGAGACCTGTTCAATCTCATCGTCGATGCCTTCAAGGAGATCTTCAAACACTTCACCATCCTGAACGTCATTGGTTGTCACGACACCCGTGAGAATTTCTCCAGTGGACTCATCAACACTCAAGTGAAGTTTACGCCACGTCCGACGTTTGCTCACACCATGTTGCCTGGTTTTCCACTCTCCTTCACCATAGACTTTGACCCCTGTGCTATCGATAACGACGTGAATGGCACCTTGCTTAGGTATAACGGGCAATGAAATCGATAGCTGACCTTTCCGCCGAGAGACGGTGCTGTGGTCACAAACGGGAAGCTCAATTCCCATCAACTCAAACAATGAATTTAGAAATCCTTCGGTTTGACGCCCTGCTAAACCATAGATACATTTGACGGTCTCGAAGGTGGAGATTGCTGTATCGCTATAGGTCAGAGAGGCTCCCCGCTTTTGTCTCGGTGTGGTTTCTAGCCAATGAACGATAGCTGATTGTTCGAGCCAGAAGGTCACACTTCCCCGCTGTTTGAGACCAGCGTTATACTCGGACCAGTTGCGGATTTGGTAACTCATGGGCTAGCGGTTTTTGGTGGTACATAAACTCTAGCCCGCGCCTAATCCGCAGCACCTATTCATGCAACAACGCCCTCAAAGATTTCAAAGGTTCGATAGGGGCCTGGGGTGTAGGTTTGCGTGGCTAGTTCAGACTGAATCGTGAACAGTTCAGTTTCTAGGTGATGGTTGAATTGCAGAACATTGGCTCGATATCGCTTGCCTTTTTGAGCCTGCCGCGCCGCTTGAATCAAATTCTGAAAGGCAATGATTTGGGGCCACAAGTTGCCGACCCGCCGCATAGTGCTACCGCCTCCGCTGTTGCTTAATCCAGCCCCCCAGGTCTAAACCAATCTCGTGGAGGAAGAGGCTGGCATTTTCATACCGCTGGCCGGATATCAGTTCAAAGTCTTGCATCAGACGGGTTTGATACCGCAGAATATCTAGCTTGCTATTGAGGGTTTCTAGCAGGGGCAGCTTATTGCGGGAATATCGGGCTGTAATCAATCCTTCCAGGAGGTCATATAAGCTAGAAATCATACGATCTCCCAAGGTATAGCGATGATGGCGAGGCAATTTACTCAGAATCGGTACATACCAGCGAATACAATCGTATGTCTTTTGAATAACGGGTAGATCTTCCATAAAGATTTTATTTATTAGGATAATTTAAAAAATAATTCGATCAAAGGGCAAAAGGGAAAGAGGGTAAAGGGCTAGAAGGCCCTCGCCGAAACACACACGACACGGAAACCGACGCAGTCGTTCTGGGAGTCGGGCCTGAGCCTGAGGCGCGAGGCCGAGCGGCAGCTCCTCGGAGAGTTGCCCCAGGAACCGCCCCGCAGCAGACGATAATGATTATCATTTTCACTTAACCAAGCAGTCCCATCGGTAGGAGCGTTTGTATAATCCTCATGCCAATGATCCAGACACCATTCCCAGACATTGCCATGCATGGCAAATAAGCCAAAGGCATTGGCAGCAGATGAACCGACGGCTATGGTTTTCGATCTATACTGCCCTTTTGGACCGTTCCCATAGGTGGCATCACCACAGTAATTGGCTTGATCTGTTGTAATAGTTTCCCCACAATAAAAAGGGGTTTCGGTACCCGCTCGACAGGCATATTCCCACTCTGCCTCAGTCGGTAACCGATAGTCTTGGCCGGAATGTCGTGATAGGCGCTCACAAAATTCAACGGCCTGATACCAAGACACCTTCTCCACAGGTAAAGCCTCTCCTTTGAAATTGGAACAGTCTGGATCCAGATCCACCTTGACTTTGCTCAGCCCCGCAATCGCTTGCCACTGTCGTTGTGTTACCGGATATTGCCCCATCCAAAAAGAGGGCACCGATACCTGATGCCTAGGGTATTCAGTATCTTGAGCATCTATTTCATTCTTCTGGGCACCCATCCAAAACTTCCCCTGGGGAATGTGAACCAGAGATAGGGGGACTTCTCCCGGCAACATTACCAAGCTTTGTTCTGTCTGTTGCTCTTGCTGCTCAATCACCTCGCCTTGGGCATTCACCTTGACCACCGAAAACGTCACCCTTGAGGGTTGAGGTTTAGACGGTTTGTTGTCAGCCAGGTTGTCCTTCGATTCTGGCGGAAGATTACTCGCAGGTTCTCGGGAAGAGTTATCAGCCCCAGTGGTTAGCGTCTCTGGACTTGGAGTCGGTGTCGATCTAAGGGACTGGCCCGTTGCCCGTTTGACCGCAATTCGCTGTAATCCCTTAATCGCTTGAAAGTCTGCCTGAGAAGCTGCTAACACCCGAGTCCACAGATGCTCAGCCCCATCCAAATCATTTTCCGTCTCAGCTACCAGGGCATCAATTTTCATTGTGGCTACATCTTGCAGCGTGGCTTGCCCCGGCAGCAAAATAAAATGCAGCTTCGATTCAGGTTCTATCCGAGTATATGGCGTCTGAGCAGGTTTATTATACCGACGGTTAACCTCGGGCACCTGCGCCCTCAGGTATTGGCTCAAACGTTCCACCGTCGCGCAATTACCCGCCCCCTGGATCTGGAGTCCGGCAAGCAGCGTATGGGTAAACGCCCCTTGCTCTATCTCCTCAATTTCATAGGACAGCTCATTGGGGCTACAGGCAAACAGAGTAATAATCCCTTTCTGCTGTTGCCGACCCACCCCTTCACCCCCATCCCGATCATCCTCGCCTCGGCAGGCGTCAATCATCAAAATCACATTATCCGCCCCACTACGTCGCAGTCGCTCAGCAATATAATCAATGGCAATACCCATCCTTTCAACACGACGGGGGCTGCCATCAATCGGCATCAAATAATCTCGCCCCTTGTGGCGTTTGCCATGCCCAGCAAAGAAAAACCACAGGTTATCTCCTGGCTCTAGAAATGGGTGTTCAAACCGGACATCAAAAAACGTATCTAAATTGCCGACAGTAGGGTCAGCTTGAATGGGAGGACCATCTTCATAGCGGACAGGCTCTGCCCCTTTGGCAAACAAATCTACCTTATCGAAATGCAAGGACTCCTGAAAAAACTGGCACACCGCCTCCGCGTCTTTTCGGGCAAATTTCAGCGGACGCATATTTTGATAATCGTTAATCCCAATGGCAATTGCCCAGTTTTTACCCATTACCTAGCAGAACTTCCAACTGTTCTCTAATGTCGCATATATTTTTAACGGGTTTCTCCCCCAAGCAATATCAAGCAGCCCACATCTGCAAAAAAGCACCTCTGATGAGAAAAGGCCCCAAGATCCTTTTCTAAGCGCATTCAGCTAGCCAAATCCCTATCTCCCAACTGTTCAGTCTTCCCGCACTCACAAAACGACAAGGGTTAGGCTTACACACCCTGATCAGATTTCTTGAACGCCACAATATCAACTGATACTCACTTTCGGGTAATGGACAATAGCTGCTTGGCAGCTCAGGAACCGCCTTGGCGAAAAGTAGACCCAGTATAAAGAGTAGCGAGACTTTCGGTATTCGCCTCTAATTCAGTCTCTTCTTCGGCCATCACTCAGAGTCTAATTGGACCAGACATATTTTTTCCTTGCTTATAGTATTTAGAGACGAAATCCCCTGAAATCAAAATCGCAAATTTAGAAATTTATATTTCGCAGGGTTTAAGAGCATTAATGATTTTTAAACTGTTCTCATCTTTCAGGACAAAACAGGTTTTCTCTGTCAAAAAAAATTCTAAAGCAAGGAGAACTTGGCTGTACCTCCTTTTCTGTAAGCCATACAGCTTCTTGCTTATCCCAGACTTTGATTCTAAGAGAGAGATTCTCAAACTGGATAATGCGTTTCAGAATCTTTCCAAATCTCTAGGGATCGAGCAGGGACAAAATCACCAGCAACCTCTTATCAAATAAGGAATTACCGATAAAATCAAAATCTATTTTATTCCTATAAAGGTGTAATAGCTATCCTGAATCAAGGCTATAAACAATAAAATATGATTAACATTTCCTAATATAAAAACAATCAATCAATATTTAAAGAATAAATTTTATTCGCGTGAATGTATTCAATGCTACTACATTATTATCTTGATCAATTTTAGAGTTGGTCAGCCTAAAAAGTGTGTTCAAGTAATATGCCTGTTGAGAAGATTCCTTGCTGGGTAAGAGAATTTTCCTCTTTAACCTCAATATTCAATTCTATTATTCTTCACTCAAATAAGCTTAGAAATAAGAGTTATCCAGATTATATTTCCCCAGAAAATCATTTTTTTCGTATAAAGAAAGAGAAAAATGGATTTCAAGCTGATTGTTATCAATATTTCTATAAATTATTGAGTAATAGACAGAATTTGTGCGATTTTCCTATAAAAACCCACCAAAAGCAATCGATTCGAAATCCAATTTCTAAGGGGCTGAAGCAAACGGCCACCTTAGTGAGTTTGTCGTTGGCTTGTGGTTTAGGCTCGGGTTGCTCCCTATTGTCAGTTCGACCCGCTCCATCCATGCCAGAAGGAGGGGCTTTCCCAGATCCCCCCACTAGCATGCCCAGTCTTCTTCTCAATCGGTTAGGGGTTAAGCAGTGGTTTGATAATCGTCGAGGAACTCATCCCCTGACGGATCTGCCTAGTACAGCCATGAAAGGCTATTGTCACCCCCTTCAAGGCAAAGGGTTTCTCAGTCAAGGAACCCGAGGCAATACTCATCAAGGCCGGATGAAATATGCCTATGACTTTGGTGTACCCATTGGCATGCCCGTTTATGCCATGCAGGGTGGGCGAGTGATTGGCTTGCGAGATAAATATCCCGATAAAGGGGGAAGACGTAGAAATGCGGAGAAGTTTAACTTTATTTGGCTAGAACATAGTAATGGAGTCCGTTCAGCCTACATTCATTTGCAGCAGAACTTTAAAAAGAAAATCCCAATCAAGTTGAATGATTGGGTGAGAACGGGGGACCTCATTGGCTACAGCGGCAATTCGGGTTGGAGTTCGGCTCCCCACTTACATGTCGAAGTCCATAGTATTAGTGAATCTGGCTTTGGCCAAACCTTGCCGTTTGAAATAGTCTCTAAGTGCCATAACACTCCTTTCGCCAGCGTTCGTCAGGCTTCATAAAGCAGTGGTTTTGGAAGGGGTAGGAGCCACCGCTTGAGGTTGTAGACTCCTCAGGTACAGGGTGCCGACGGAGAAGAGGAACGTGCCATAGGCAACGGCTTGCCCCAAGTAAATCTGATCGCGGTAACCCAATAGGGCCTTAAACAGTAACCCTGGAAATTGATGATCGGACAGGACCCTGCTTGTATCCCACAATTGGGGACCCAGGAGGCACGAATCCTGGGCAAAACATAGATTTGTGGGAGAAATGGCCATTTGTTCCCAAGCAAAGGCGGCGGCATCCAGATTCTTGCAAACGGAAACGACCAACCCAGAGACAATCAGTAGCAAGAAGATCCCCATCACCTGGAAAAAGCGGCGGATATTAATTCTGACCCCGAATTTGAACAGACCAAAGCCAATGCCAGTGGCTCCGATCAAACCTGCGATCGCACCCACGCTACCCGCAGTTCCTTGCTGCAAATTGGTAAAGATAAACAGGACGGTTTCAAATCCCTCTCGAAGAACCGCAATTAAAATCAGCATAAACACCCCCCATCCCGCAGACTTGCCATTCTTTTGCAACGCGGAAATCAATGAGCCTTCGATTTCTGACTTGAGGGAGCGCGCTTGCTGAGTCATCCAGATCAGCATCCAGCTCAACATGACAATGGCCGTTAGGCATAAGCCACTTTTCAGTAATGGCTCAATAATGGGTTCAAAGGTGGCGTTACTCACGGTTACCCAGTTAAGGGTCCAGTTCAAAAGAAAGCCCGTAAGTACACTCCCCACTAAACCCGCTAAAATTCCCAGGTAAACCCAGGTATTGAGATAACTTTTTCCCGATTTTTGCAAGCAAGCCAGAACAATACCCACCACTAGAGCTGCTTCAACGCCTTCTCGGAGGGTGATAACAAAGGTGGGTAATGCAGCAGAGATATCCATAAAGTTCAATTTTAAAGTGAATTATTTTGTTGAGAGAGATTCCTAATAAGATCCAGTTTAGCAATTCCCCTGCACTGGGAAAAAAATTTATTTATAGAAAAGCGAAATGGATCCTGGCGTTCTGTAGTTTTGAACACAGCAGAGGTCTGGATTACATGTCAGTAATGAAAGCAATTCAGGTCTAGGCTTGGATTACTCCAACTTCGAATGGCGTTGCTGAATTTACAAACTCAGCGTGTTGAGAACGATAGGTTAAATTTTATTAAAGCTATTTTTCTATTAATACCAGGGGATTTTTTTGATTTGAGTAACGCCATTATTCCTTCTCTCAAAGAGTTTTAAGGTTTTTACTCACTGGTCTAATCTGCCCTATAGAAGGTGAGATACAGGTCAGTTTGTATTTCGGTATCCGTTCTATCCATTTTAAGGAATAAATTTGCGTACCATCAGGAAGTTCGAGTCCTGAGGAATCACCATGAGTGGAAATGAAGCCCGAGTCCTAGCTGTTCACCAAATTACCAATCGGGAATTGATGCCACCCAAGCCTCCTGAATCCCTGGAGAAAATTTGGGCTGAGAACGTCTTTAACTTAAGTAAAATGCAGGCGAGCCTGCCGAAAGCCGTCTTCAAATCGATTAAAAAGACTATTACCACGGGGGAAAAGCTAGACCCGTCCGTGGCGGATGCCGTGGCGACGGCCATGAGAGATTGGGCACTTGCCAAAGGGGCTCTCTACTACGCCCATGTGTTTTATCCCATGACCAACCTGACGGCAGAAAAGCATGATGGCTTTATTTCCGTTCAAGGGGATGGCAATGTTATTTCAGAATTCTCTGGCAAGGTGCTCGTCCAGGGGGAACCGGATGGGTCTTCCTTCCCCAATGGTGGTATTCGGGACACCTTTGAAGCTCGGGGCTATACGGGCTGGGATGTCACTAGTCCCGCCTATATTATGGAAACGGACAATGGAGCCACCCTGTGTATTCCCACCGTATTTGTTTCCTGGACTGGGGAAGCGTTAGATAAGAAAGTCCCCTTGTTGCGCTCCATCGCCGCCATGGATAAAGCTGCGAACAAAGTTCTGAAGTTGTTGGGCCATACGGAGATTGCCCATGTCAACTCTAGCTGTGGGGCTGAGCAAGAATATTTCCTAATCGATTCCAACTTTGCCAGCCAGAGACCCGATTTGATGCTAGCGGGGCGCACCCTATTCGGCAAAGCTCCGGCCAAGGGCCAGGAATTTGACGATCATTACTTTGGGGCCATTCCAGAACGGGTTCAGGTGTTTATGCAGGATGTGGAGGAAACCCTCTATAAACTCGGCATTCCTGCCAAAACCCGCCATAACGAGGTGGCTCCGGGACAATTTGAAATTGCCCCCTTCTTTGAAGCGGCCAATGTGGCTAGTGACCATCAGCAGTTGATTATGACGGTCCTTAAGCATACGGCTAAAAAACATGGGTTTATTTGCTTGCTCCACGAAAAGCCCTTTGCGGGGATTAACGGGTCGGGTAAGCATGTGAACTGGTCCGTGGGCAACGCCACCCAAGGCAACCTGCTAGATCCAGGCGATTCCCCCAATGAGAATGCTCAGTTCTTGATCTTCTGTGGGGCAGTGATTCGGGGTGTGCACAAATATGGTCCTTTGATGCGAGCTGCGATCGCAACCGCTAGCAACGACCATCGCCTCGGTGCCAATGAAGCGCCCCCAGCAATCATGTCCGTTTACTTGGGCACCCAACTCGAAGAAGTCTTTGAGCAAATCAAAAATGGCTCGGTCACGGATTCCAAGCACAAAGGGGTGATGGATTTAGGCATCGACGTCCTGCCTCCCCTGACCAAAGACGCAGGCGATCGGAACCGGACCTCTCCCTTCGCTTTTACGGGCAATCGGTTTGAATTTCGAGCGGTAGGGTCCAGCCAATCGGTCTCCGGTCCCTTGATTGTCCTCAATACCATGCTGGCAGATTCCTTGGAATGGATCGGCAATCGCCTAGAAAGTGAGTTATCGAAGGGACTCGAACTGAATACAGCCATTTTGACTGTACTCAAAGAAGTGATGGAAACCCATGGTTCAGTCGTCTTTGGCGGCAATGGCTATTCCGACGAATGGCACAAGATGGCCGTTGAAGAGCGGGGACTCGCCAACTTACCCACCACTGCCGATGCTTTACCCTATCTCAAAGCAGAATTCATTGAAGACCTCTTCCAAAAAACGGGTGTCTTAACCCCCGTTGAGTTGGAAAGCCGCTTTGAAGTCTATGCTGAACAATACATTCTCTCCATTGAGGTGGAAGCAAAGCTGGTCACGAATATGGCCAAAACCATTATTTATCCAGCAGCGGTTGAGTACTTATCCAAGTTGTCCTCAACCATCTCCAGCCTGTCGGATCTGGGCATCGATTGTCATAAGGACAGTGCCAAGACAATTGCAGAACTTACCAATTCGATGGCAGCCGTCACTAGCAAATTATCTGCAGCGATGGAACCCCATGACTTTAGTTCGACAGAAGAGCAGATGATGTATTGTGCCAAAACCATTCGTCCCCTCATGGATGAGGTTCGTTCCTATGCAGATGCGTTAGAAGGTGAAATTGCGGATAGTTTCTGGCCCTTGCCCACCTATCAAGAAATGCTGTTCATTAAGTAACCCCACTGGCGAATAACCATAAGAAACTCACTTGAAGAATCTCAAGTGAGTTTCTTGTTCAGAGCGCACTTAAGCCACTCTACTGAAGAGCTAAGGCTAGGATAGATGTTGGGTGCTATCCAACCTAGAAGGATTTGAGCAATGTCATCAAAAAAGAAGCAAAATGCTTCCCCTAATTCCCCACCTGAAAAGGCTGAGGTCCAACAGGATAAGCCACCCAAAATAAAGAAGAAAAATAAACTGAGTAAAAAGCAGAAAGCAAGCCGTCAACTCTCCTCGGAGCGCAAAATCTTTCACCATATCTCGGAATCAGAGGGCAGTTCCAAACTGTCCAAAAAGAAGTATGAAAAAGAACTGGCCCGTCTCCAGCTTGAACTGGTCAAAATGCAGTACTGGGTTAAAAATACGGGGACTCGCATCGTCATTGTGTTTGAAGGTCGAGATGCGGCGGGTAAGGGCGGCACCATTAAGCGAATTACCGAACCCCTCAATCCTCGCGGTTGTCGGGTGGTTGCCTTGGGAACCCCCAGCGATCGCGAAAAGACAGAATGGTATTTTCAGCGCTATGTGGCTCACCTACCAGCAGCCGGAGAGATTGTTTGTTTTGATCGCAGCTGGTACAACCGAGCTGGCGTTGAACATGTAATGGGGTTTTGCACCGACGACCAGTATGAGGAATTCCTGCAGACTTGCCCTGAATTTGAACAGATGCTGGTTCGCTCCGGCATCATTCTGCTGAAGTATTGGTTTTCCGTCAGTGATGAGGAGCAAGAGCGGCGCTTTCAGACTCGGACGACGGATCCAGCCCGCCGCTGGAAGCTGAGTCCCATGGATCTAGAGTCCCGCGATCGCTGGGCTGAATATTCCCAGGCCAAAGACAATATGTTCGCCCATACGAATATTCCTGAGGCTCCTTGGTTCACGGTGGAAGCGGATGACAAAAAGCGGGCTCGTCTCAACTGCATTAGCCATTTCTTGAGTAAGATTCCTTACGAAGATATGACACCCGAACCGATGGAGTTGCCACCCCGAAAGAAAGCTCCGACAGATTATGTCCGTCCACCTCTTAACGAACAGTTTTTCGTTCCCCAGCTCTACTGATAGTGTCAGGGTGAGGGGTTAAAAAATGCGGTCTAGAATCTCTACTTTCACGAGCGTAGTCTATATTCTTTGGGCAAAAAGCGATTACCGATAGACTTCGATTGAGGAAACCTTCAGGTTTGATGATCACATCGTGAGACAGTCTGTGGAGAAGGGATAGTCTCCTTGTAACCACCCCACAATTTCTTGTGAGAATTTAGTGCCCATGGGTTGGTATTGGGTCATTAACTCTGCTTTTTGGGTTGGCCCCATCTGCTCTAAACCCTGGTCTTGCAATAGACTGAGATGATCTATCAGACTCTTGGCCAGTGTAGGGCCACAGAGGGACGTAGCGGCTTCCTGCATGGCTTGCGGTGGATCATAATCGTTTTGTTGTTGATAGCTTAAGTGCAGAGTTCGCAACGGAATTTGAGAAAGGTAGGCTTGATTCATAGGATTAACTGCATGTCCTGAAATCCAGTCGGCCATTTGAAAGGGCCGATTTTCAAAAGCCCTGAGATGCAGATGGTTACACATGTTGGCACTATCATTGACCGGGTAGTTATCCCAGATAAAGGGTTTTCGCCCCAGCTTTTGGCTGACCTCTTGCAGGTGTTCCAGGGGATAGCTGTTTGAGCAAATCTCTGGCCCTGTCCAAAAAATATGCAACTGTGGATCGATTAACTGCCCCAAGGTTTCTAAGTAGTCGTCGGGGCGTTCTCCAAATAATTGATCCAGAATTCGACTGCTGCTGTAGTAGGTCGGACACATAATAAAGGTCTTGGCTGTACTCAGTTCAGTAATTCGGTGGGTAATTTCAGCTTGAATCTGGGCAATGCGATCGCAATCTCCTCGCATATCATCAAACAAAATCGCCAAAATATCCGGCTGAAGCTGATTGAGATATCGAATTTTGGTATTTAGCTGCTCAATCGTTTGCTGATCGTAATTAAAGAAGATTTCATACAAATTGATGCCAATTCCCCAGGCGATACCCGCTTGGCGATACCGTTCCCCGAGCTGTTTCAGTTCTGCATAGGTGGTCTCTGGCCAAACGTCCTGCCATCGAATCCGTAAATAGGGATCGGCTTTAGGGGCATAGATATAGAACTGATATCCATTTTGTTTGAGAAAACTGGCGTAATCTAATCGGGCTTGCCAAGGCCAAGGCTTACCAAAGAAGCCTTCAATAACGCCATATCCCCATGATTGCTGGATGTCCATAGTGATTGCCGAGCCCATCGCAACGTTAACTTGGGTTCTTGATGAAGAGAGTTCAAAGCGTTCAGAAAAAGAGATTACACTATTGCACTCAGAATTTCTAGAAGATTTTCAGTCTAATTGTGTCATGACAATCCCTGACAGAGATTTTGCAACTATCAACTGGTGTGAATCACAAAGTCTCGAAGGGTAATCGTACAGCTTTGTTGACGACCTTCCGTGATGAATCGAGTGATGGTTTCACTTGCGATCGCAACGGTCAACAACACCAAATTCCGCGCTAGGGGATAGTCGCAGATATCATCATGGGTTGCCGATGGCACTTGATACTCCGGCTCCCAAACCACTTCTGCATACTCCGCAGCCAATCCAGCATGGAGGCAAGGAATATCCTGCTCTAAACAATAGTCTTTAACCGCTTGGCGAGAAACACTGTTATCGAAGGTATCAATAACCAAAGAACTCCCCCGTAATAGTGACTGGGTATTGGCGGCGGTGAGCTGCTTGGGAATCACGTCCACCGTAGTTCCCAGAGCTCGATACAGCATATTGGCTAGGATCTTGCCTTTATAGGCCCCGACATCAGATCGATAGTAGGGCTGGGTAGAAAGGTTGCGAGTCTCGATGCGATCGCAGTCAATCACTTTAAGTTTTCCGTAGCCGGAGCGGGCCAGGGTTTCCACTAAGTTGGCCCCTAGTGCACCTGCGCCACATACGGTCACCGGATAATCTCGGAGCATCGCCATCTGTTGGGTAGATCGATATAGCTGCTCATGAAAAAATTGTTCAGTCATACCAATCTTCTTCCTCCTGTTCAATCACCCCGACAAGAGATTCCAGATCAAAATCGAGATCGCGTCCGCTGAGACAAATACCTGAACTCAATACGGTGAGGTCCGATTTTGCGATCGCACTGATCTGTGGTTGGCCCTCCGCCGTTGTCCACTCCACTCGCCAGTACTCCTCCTGATTAGAGAAGTGTTGGAGGGTGCCTCCTCCCACTTTGAGGGCTTTCGCTAGTCGCCTTTGATCGCGTTCGGCTTGAGAAAATTCACCTAATGGCTGAGTGGCTAGCTCATAGGCCATGCGCATTTCTGGCGTTAGGCCTTTGAAGCGGAGCTGCTCAGGGGGTGTATGTTGCTGAAAGGCTTGTCTGAGAAACTCCGAGGGTTGGGGGTTGGCTCGACGGTCGAGGGTGTCAAACCACCAAGTTTGGGTGTTTGGGCGTGCGATCACAACATCAAATGCCGATCCTTCCGTTACCAGATGAATCGGAACGGGTTTGGCCCATCCCCATCGTTGAGTCATATCGCTGACATTGAGGGGAAAAGCTAACCAGGTTTGGCCCTGCAGCAATCGGACCAGTATCAACCGGAGGGTCGGTAAAGGGTGCAGATAGGCTTCGATTTGGGGGAGATCTGCCATTCTATTGACCCTTACATGGGTTCTATCCACTGGTTGAAAGATACCCCAGCCTTGAAAATCATGGGGGATAGGTCTGAAGGTGTAAACCAAGTTTGAAAGCTTGGTGCGGATATGACCATTGCGAACACAAGGTGCTAGAAACTGCTGGTTGAGAAGTTCTGCTTCCTGGATAGTTAAGTGATTTAGTAAAGAATGGATATTGACCATTGCTAAGCTCCTGCAGATGGAATGGAGATGCCCTTGGATAAATGCCAACATGGAAGCTAGAAGACGAATGCTGAGAGACTCTCCATGACTACGATTCTTCTCAACCTAGAGCCAATAGCGACAAGCCTGACCCATGAGCAGTTCTATGAGCTATGTATGGCAAACAAAGATATTGCGATGGAGCGGAGCCCACAAGGAAAGCTGATCATTATGCCCCTTGTTGGTGGTGAAAGGGGTAGAGACGAAGCAAGGCACATTGCAAGGCTGGTTGTATGGAATGACCAAGCTAGGTTAGGGGAAGTATTTAGCTCTTCTACCGTTTTCAAGCTACCGAAGGGTGGTGACCGTTCTCCCGATGCTGCATGGGTTGTCCAAGAGCGCTGGGAGACATTAACCCAAGATCAACAGAAGAAGTTTCCACCTTTATGTCCAGATTTTGTAATTGAGTTGCGATCCGAGAGCGATAGGCTAAAGCTGCTGCAGGCCAAGATGCAGGAGTATCTGGATAGTGGTCTTCGGCTAGGTTGGCTCATTGATCCACAAAATCAAACGGTTGAAATTTATCGGTTTGGACAGGAGGTAGAGGTGCTTGATCTGCCAACTACTCTTTCTGGTGAGGATATTCTTCCAGGTTTTTCAATGGCAGTTGAGTAAATTCCGACGTTAGAATACATGGCCAATATTTGACTTATTTAGTTTGATCGAACCCTTAATAAGGTTATTCAGAGAGCGATCACATCAACAATCGCTCTCTGAACTAGCTATCAATTAGTACCGAATGGGCAATGGAGTCTCCATGATTTCCATCAGCAACTCCAGTCGAGAAGGGCGAGTCAGTAAGGGTACCAAATTGGGTAGTGCATAGTAATCTCCTTGGAACGTGAACGTTTCCACTGGGGCTTGCTGCTGTCTAAGCTGGTTTTCCACCAACTTGTAGGCATGGCCCACTCGCACAATTACAACATTGGGCAAAAGGCCAAATTCCCGACAATACCGCTGGTAAGTTTCAGCAAAATAGGGCGTTGTATTTCCCCCTTCATCGGTAACCAAAATAATTTGGTCAACCTTTTGCTGGTGCTGACACATCACCTCCAACGCACACCCCAAACTAGTACCGCCCCCAGCTTTGATTAGCTTAAAAGCTCGCTCCCAGTCACTCAGGTCTGAGCCTTGGGACTGGACTGGGTAGGGAATCGTATCAAAGGCATAGACAAATAGATCCGCTTGGCTAATGCCAGAAATCATGGCAGCCAGTCGCTTTCCCACCTCGATCGCACTGCTCATGGAACCAGACTTGTCCACCAGCAATGCTGTTGACTTACCGATGGTTCCACGTCGCTTAACCTGCTTATCGGTGACCTTTTCCAGTTTGGCAGTTGTTTCCGCATCCACGTCGACTGCCTCTGCTGCCACTTGGGCTTTGAAGGCAGAGATTCGGGTGTCTGTTTGGGCCTTTCCCAATTTGTCATCGATGAGCTGCTTCATCTCAGCATGGTCCATTGCCCCCCGTGCTTTTAGGGACTTAAGGTGGTTGATCACCTCTTGGGGACTCATATTGTGAATTAAGGCAGCCAGCACTGTGGGGGTGAGTTGCTGGATAGACCCCGTTGCGATCGCATAGGGAATCTTAAACTCCACAATCAATCGCGCCTGTTCACTTGGGTGCGGTGCATTTGCAATCTGTTTGAGGACTTTTGCCAGCGATCCATCAGGTGGATCATTCTTGAACAGAATGGCATCAGCCCGAGCTCCCGGCTTAATGTGCAGGGTCGCATAGAGATGCTTGATGGCTTTTCGTGCCCGTAACGCGGCTCGATCAAACTGCTTTGGATTCTGCTCTCGCCGAGTTAGATAACGGCGAACTGCAGTGCGGGTTGATCGAGGGACCTTGCCCAACTTCTGCTTCATAAAGTCAATGACGCGGGCCACCTGGTATGGGGGCAGTCCTTGCAACAGGACAAATCCCGCTCCTCGGTGATCCGCCATGCCACTAGTTAACAGGTGACTGACGAAAACCTCCTTGTGGTCACGCACATCACCATAACGTTGATACCAAACCGCTAGATGACCATAAAATAGCGGGTCTACTTCCACCATTAACTGGTGTGTTTCCGCCACTTGCTCCAACTTCCGATGAGGGGTGGTTAGCAAGCTATTCAGCATTTCTAGACGTAAATCCTGTTCTGCAGTATTCATATAAACCTCCTGGGTTGAGTTAGGAGGCAGCGATTGCACGCAAAGCACATCCCAATGGATGCACCGCACAAGTTAAGGAAGCAATTCGCTTTCGCGACGGCCTGTTTCGCCTATGGAGATAGGCGAAACAGGCCATTGAGAGTATGTAAGCTCCCTCTGTTTGGGTGCGGCAATACTGCCATTAGTAAAAAATGAAGGACATCGACCTGGTGAAGAGCACGATATCCAATTGAAAAATCCACACAAGTATGAAAAGCATTTTTGCGCGAAGCAAAGCAGGATTTGAACCTGCAGCCCTCCCTATAAAGTAAGGACTCAACCAAGTATGTAAGCTTTTCTTGTTGGGGTGCGGATTGTTTATAAGATGACAGGTTGGGCATTGCCCTTGGATAACTGATCGGCTTGGCGAGTGGTTTCAGGTAAACGATATGCGGGAGCGCATTGGAGCACCAAATCAATAGCACTTTGCAAACTAATGCGATGGCCAATGGACACAAAGATAGGTTTAACCTTTGTTTGTGTCCGCAGGGCTGCCCCAATAACCTCTCCCCCATCTGTGATCGGCTGCCATGCCCCACGATCATCGGCTAGAGGTTGAAATTCCCCAATGAAAGGAGTTTTGGCTACTCCGATAGACGGCAGTCCACTAACAATTCCTAAATGGCAAGCAAATCCACACCGACGAGGATGGATGGTGCCATTGCCATCACAGATTAGGAGTCCAGGCCGAGTTTTCAGACTTGCCAAGGCTTCCATGACGATAGGAACCTCTCGGAATGCTAGCAATCCCGGTACATAGGGGAAGGTAACCGGAAGACGAATCGCCACAGATTCCTGCACCTTGAGATCAGATAGTCTCAGTACTGCAACTACAGCACAGGCAATTTGATCCTTATCCTCAAATCCAACATCCACTCCTGCCACCGTTTCAAGGGGACCAAAATCGTCCTCTCGGATGACTTGGTGCCGCAGTTTTTCCTGAAGGGCAAAGGCCGATTCAGGATTTTTCATCTGGTTAAAGTGATGTTTGTGGGGCATAACAATCTCCTACAGAGAGCTAGGACTTTCAACCCCTCTCAGGAGGTAGGTTTAACTGCTTTAATCTGACTTAAAATAAATCGGATCTCCTTCTTGTTACACTGTTTTTTCTTGACTGCATAACGGGTATTGATATTGCCATATCGAGTCTGCCGAGGGATTTCGCCCCGCAGCACATCTCTCACGGTCATCACAGGGAAAGGGGGAAAGTCCTCATAGGTAATCAGATACCAAAGCTCGTTTAGTTGCTGATATTCATGATAGGCATCGATAACAACCCTATCGGATGGCGGCCTTTGTCGCTGTCGCTTACGAGGTTTCTTTTCAACTGCACATAGAATTCTAGTCTCAGGATGCACATAGAATTTGTCCCGATAACAACGATAGTCTAAAGGCTGAAAAGAGCCCCAGTAGGGTTTGTGGTACAGCACACCATCCATGATTTCAACATGGAGTTCAACAAAGTCCCATACATGGCTTAGTACATGTTGTCCCGCCATGGTGTTGGTTTTAAGCCGTCGACAGAGTTTGCTGTAAACGTCATCCCAGGGTTGACCCACATGGGACTTTAAAAATCGCCGCAGCGGTCCCAAATGATCTGAAAGCCACTTTGTTTTACCTCTCGGTTTGATGAGATACGGGCTGAGTAACCCATCCTCGGTAGCCACTTCAGTGAGGCGATCTAACTGTTTTCTTGCTCCCTTGACCTTTCTGAGGCTACGCCTCATTCCCCCACGAGGTCGTTCAATGGTGATTTCGCTTAATCGATGTTCGCTCATAGTGTGGTTCTAGATAATCTGTAAATGTTTTGGCGACACTCCCCTCAGAAATGGGGAGTGGAGGGGAACGAACGTTGCCAATACCAGAAATCCAGAACGCTATTGCGTTAAAAATAGCGCTTCGCACAAGTCAAGAAAGCGGTTGTGTCATACACAGGAGTTGAACCTGTATGTGCTTGATCTACAAATCAAGTGCCTTACCATTTGGCGAGTATGTATGCTTTTTTCGTTAGGGTGCGAACGCGAGTTTTGGGCAATAACAATACTTCCGTGCAAGTTTAGAAAGCAGTTCATCAACTTACGGCCGCTCTTACCAAATCAACCTTGGCAGTGGGCCCGCATCTTCTATCTGCGAGAGATATTGGATGCTTCGCTAGTGCGATCGCTCGCACATTGCTACCTTAGGACCGTTATTCGTGTGTAAGCTTTCTCGATTGGGGCACGGGAGTTATTTATCCGTAAACGGCCTCGGGGCGGACAATCACATCTCCATTTGGACGATGATCAACCACGTAGGTATCGAGACGGTTAACGGGGACTTCTAGGTGGCGGGCTACATGCGCTTTAATGATGCGGTCACCCATCCCCCCTTGAATTCCTAAATGTTGTTCAGCGATATCATAAGATCGCCCTTCAAACCGAATATGCACCATTTTGACCTCCTGAATCATGATGTATGGAGTTCTATTGTTGTTGAGACCAGAGCTATGGACTGAGGTTAGCGATACTCCCCAATCACCTCAATTTCGCCGACGATATTGTCGTTCAGCTCTTCTAGTTTTTCTGCGGGAATCCACCATTCTGTGTGGTGGGCACCCCCAACTTTCTGGATGTCATAGTTGTCCATAAAAGATTTTTTGACGCTGAACCGAGTGACGTACCCAACTCCACTCGCTTTGATATTCCATCGGGTGGCAATATCAATCGCGTATTGCTCGTTTGTGACTGGATAAAAGATGGGTTGCTCCGGTAGCCTTGGCGGCCAGCGACGAAAATTAGCATCTTTGAGCAACTTCAATTCTTCAGGCCCCGTTGGTCGATACATTGCGATGACGGTATTTTTCATCTTATTGAGATGTGGTATTGCCAACGTTTCAGTTAATAAAGCTTGTGAATGCTAGAGAGAGGAGGGATTTAATTAAATAGAAGCCCTTAGTGCATACAGAGAGGCAGATATACGAACCTTTCTGCTAGTAAATGACTTCAGATGTACCTTTATCACTCATCGTTTTAACCCTTGCAAACGCGCGTTAAATTAGTTGTAGCATGCTTGTAGTATATGCTGCAAGCTGTGATTATATTACCTTTCTGAATGGGCATATTCACCTGGGAGTATTTCCTTGAGAATGCTTCATCCACATGAGTTTTAGTGTGTTCAATCGGATAATTTTCCTGATCTGAAGCCTTGCAGTTAAATGTGTCTGTAAGCCATGCCAGACAGAGTTTTCAGGCTTCAAGTGAAGTAATATTTAATACGAGTTTTGCTTATTTACTATTTATTCGAACTGGTTTTAAGCCTCTAGTAAAGGCGAAATATATATCGATAAGAGAGAAATTAATTTTCAGTGGAAACTGAACCTCTGGGGTCTCTGACCGTATTTAAAATTCTAAAAAAATAAATCGACCTATATATATAAAACTTATTAGTGAGTTTAAACAATATGATTGAATCAAAAAATCATCGATTAAACATGCAAGATTGTCTCAAAAATCACTACATTTTTTATTGAAATAGGCCAGGATATCTGTAGATAAAGCTCAGTCCTAGGAAGCAAAGTAAAAGCCGTGGCTAAAAGTTGTCGCAGATGTAAGAGCCGTTATCTCATACATTCTCGCCTTAGAGGATTCCATGAAAAGGTGCTTTTACTTTTTAACATTCACCCCTATCGCTGTAAGTCCTGCGGACATAGATTCTACGGGTTCTTGAGAGTTGGTCAGTCTAGGGATAAATTGCCTATCATAAGCCTCCTAAAACACTTTTTTTCCAAAGCTTTTAGGGCATTGCAAAATTTTAAGACATCCCGTCATTGAGTAGAGCTGGACCAAAATAATCCTCACTAAGCGCTCGCATAGCATTTCCTAAGGAATTACCCCTACAGCGGACCGAACCCTTCTGGTGGAATTCTTGGTATAGAGCTAATCTTTATCCGCTCTTCGACAACACCATATGGGAAGAGAAAGGAAGGTGGAGGAATCGAACCCCTACAGCGAACCGTACCCTGATTTTCAAGACCAGTTGCCGACCATTCGGCGGCACCTTCCATAAGGTGTGAATTGGGGTGGCCGACGGGACTTGAACCCGCTAACACTAGGATCACAATCTAGCTCCTCGTCCGCTTTGGATTCGGCCAACATAGTTGATTCTGTTCAGATTTGTGCGCATAGCGTCTCCGATAGGAGATACTGACATCTTTCTGCTTGCAAGGCTGATGCTTTCTAATTAAGCTACAGACTCATTTGGCAGGAGTGGTAGGATTCGAACCTACACAGACCGATTTAGAAGATCGGTGCCCCATCCCTTAGGCGACACTCCCAGGTTTGGTAGGGGATCTGGGTTATGATCCCAGCCGTCTAGACTAATCTGGTCCCCTCGCTTATAAGGCGAAGCCGCTCACCAGAGCTATCCCCCACTGATGGTCCCGGTAGGATTCGAACCTACGGCCACCTTTTTGTAAGAAAGGCACTCTCCCAGGCTGAGTTACAGGACCACAAAGCGAGTGGTGAGATTCGCACTCACGCGCTGGCGTTGGCACCGCCAGATGCTACTGCTACATCACACTCGCCCAAAGCGGATAACGAGATTTGTTCGCAAAGCGTCTCTTCGCATCAAGAGGTTGGAAGCCTCTCATGCTGGCACACCATATCAGCAAGAGTTTATATCCGTTAGGTTTTATGCACCTAAGTTTTGTGGACCTTACTAATTTTGCACCTATTAATTCACCTGCTCCCCTATTTTTAGGTAGGTGTGATAAATCAAGTCGCCAAAGCAGGCAAAGATAACCTGGGTTATGGATTGATTCATCTGCAAGAAATTGAGGGTCGTTTCAAAGGCGATTTGACAGGCTTGATCTATCGGATATCCATAGACTCCGCAACTAATGGCAGGAAAGGCTATGGTTTGAATCCCATTGTCAACGGCTAACGCTAAACTGCGTTGATAGCAGGCTTGCAATAAAATCGCTTCATTGGCTCCCCCGCCTCGCCAAATCGGACCAACAGTGTGAATGACATACTTAGCTGGAAGTTGATATCCTTTTGTGAGTTTGGCATGGCCCGTTTTACAGCCTTTAAGGGTTCGGCATTCTGCTAGGAGTTGGGGGCCGGCTGTACGATGAATCGCTCCGTCGACGCCACCCCCGCCGAGTAAGGACTCATTCGCCGCATTGACGATTGCATCTACCTTTAGGGTTGTGATATCAGTTTGGACTATTTCGGTTCGGGTATCCATGGATTCGCTCCTTTCGGAATCGCCTAGTGAGAAGAATCATCGTTCTGTACCTAAATAATGGGACAAGCTGGTGACAGGAGTCGAACCTGCAGCCTATTGTTTACAGGACAATTGCTCTGGCCATTGAGCTACACCAGCTCAAGATTTGGTAGCGGAGGTGAGAGTTGCACTCACGGATGTGCAGCGTATGAAACTGCCGAGCCCCTCTTGCTCCATCTCCGCTATGAGGGTTGGGATACTGCATTGTTCTTGAGTGGTTGCAAATTTTGGAGTTGTTTCAGGGTATGGGTGATGAGTTGCGATCGCAACTCATCACCTCTGAACTTATGCTCCAGGCATTCGAGCCAAATCTGGCTCCACCCAATGTTGCCTGGCCTCCTTCGACATCAACCGATCCTTGGAGTAGTAACTCAAGGGGAGATTGCGATTGCCCCAAGCCTGTATCAAAGACTCAGCCAGTTGGTCGATAGATTGGGAAACATCGTGCTGTTCAAGGAAGTAAACAATCACTTTCAGATAAAACTGTGTGATGGTTTCGTGATAGCCCGATGTCTCAGAATTCACTACACCGCAGACAATGTTGTACCTTTGAATTCGCTCCCGCATTAGATTCAACGCCGTTGGTGGAGAGTAGCTCATCAGATGCCAGAGTCCGACCCGTAGGTGAGCTTTATGAGTCCACGCTGATTTAGGTAGCGTGCAATCACAAAATTCTTGGGCGATTGAACTCGTACTGGATTTGACCATAAGACTTCCATTTTGACTCGCAAGCAATTCTGAGCTGGTGTTCACCAGGCAATCGAGGTTGGGCGGTGGCCACTGTTAAACTCCCACAGAAGCGAACAGTGACCACCCATTTACTGCGCAATGTCAGTGAGGGAGAGGATGCGATCGCGAAACCAAGACTTCCCAGAATGGGTAACCGCTTTATTGACATCCTTCCAAGAAAGTTTGGCTGCTTCTAATTCAGCTTCGCTTTCTTTTTGCACATCCTGAGCTAGCCACTTCAGGAAGCCCCCCAACTGCTTCATCTCCAATGGCCCCTGGCAGCTCTCAGATAACCCTTGCTCCAGTCGAGCAGGAGTTACCATCAACGCTACAAATTCATCAATACTCTTAACGAATTCAGGGTCTAGCTGCACGGGCTGTTTGGTTTTGACTACCTGATGCTTTTCGCCTTTCGCCTTAAACATCAGCTCAGGGTATGTCAGTCGATCAACTCGAGTTTGGGTTTGGGGATAGAGAACCAACCCTTCTCCCAACCCTTCAATCCCGAAAGTGGCTTTAACCCAAGGGTCAATTTGCTCAACTTCGGAGACGAGCTGGTTGATGGCATTGGCGACGGATTCCAATTGGTCTCGGTTGCCAAAATCCAAGGTCAATGGCTCTCCCATAAACGGCAGGACAAAAATGTCCGGGTGAGATGGGAGTAGCTGGGATATCTTATCTGGATCGATTTCCAGCTTGGCGACTTCATTTTCTACTCCGCCATACTGGACCGCAAACACCGTAAAGATTCTGCGATCGATTTTGGAAATAGAAGTCCGCTTCTGAATCCCCCGACCACACCATTCTCCAAAGATTGTGATGTGTTCGTGACCCGCCAACGGAGCAAAGTAATCCATCTGTTGACTGACCCATTGGGCAAATCCCATATTGTCATCATCAGGTGTGATGATTTGGGAACGGCTTTGGGCTGCCACGCGGCCATCTGAGAAGATTTGCACCCCGGCATTGGTTCCATCCAGTTTGATTTTTGCTCGATAGGTTACCATTGGAGTGGCTTCCAGGGCCATTAAACTCCGACGAACATTATGCAGGAGTTCCACACTGGGCCATCGCTGCATTTGTACCGACTGCACAACGGACTGCTGGCAATAGGTTTGAGATACATCTTCACCAACCGGTAATTCCGTTTTCTCCAGTGCCATCCCGTAGGAGATGATGCCACGCAATTTGGTTGCTTTGATTTTGGTGCCGTCTTTGAGAACAGAATTGACCTGGGCAACCAGGACATGTTCACCAACCCCATAAATCCGCTCCAAATTTCCTATCACCTGCACAGAAGGGTGGCCAGGTACTTGCATCTCGTACACATTAAGCGAGTCAGCATTGGGATGCCGCGCAACCTTAATCACTTCCATCACAATGACAGTCATTTCACACCTCCTTTGACTTGCAATATGAACGAAAACTTGGAAGTAACGATATATTCACTCCGGTGAGGAATATAAAATACGTAGATTTGAACTATCCTAAATCCACGATTTGATAAAAAAACTATCCTGAACTAGATAAAAATTTCAGTCTCTTTAAGTAAAAATTGACAGCAGAAGGTGTCGAAATAACCAGGAAGATTATGATATTTATGGGTTTTTCTAGGAGCAAAAGGAAATAGTCTATTAATCAGCTTCTACTTCAGGTTCATTGAACTCTTGATTCTGAATACTGATGATTTTCGGGGTAGATCGTGTAATTTGATCGCCAATCTTGACTTCTGCCCAAAGAACGACTGTATCAACCAATTTATCTGCCTCAAACTCCCATTTATTGTCATAGATGGGTGTTGCCTTTGGCGGAGCATGTAAAAGCCAGTTCCAATAGTACTTCCCTTCACTTCCGATTATTTCTTTATCGAATATCCTGTTTAAAGGCAGCTTGCCATATGAGTAGGTTTCCCCTGGAGACAAAAACTTTTTTTTCGGGCGGCTGGTAGCATTCCTTACGATTAGATGTTGATCCATTACTCTAGCTCGGGGGTCTTCAGTCTCTTGAAGAGCAAATAAGCTAATAGCAGAACCATCATATTGGCTTGGCAACTCGATTTTCTTATCTGTTTTATTCGTGATTTTTATTTCGATATCACCAGATTCTTGATTTTGCCTTGGATTATAAGAATCAACGAAGGTATATAGTTCAACGTCCACACCATATCTTGTTCTAGAATACTGGGCGATGCTCGGCATATTAACCGTCATTCCAATCATCAGCAATGCCAAGATGGAAATTGTTTTGATCTTCATAGATATGGATCAGAGAAATATGAATTAACGGATAGAGGATCAGATGATTGAAGCCTTATTAGAAGTATTGCCCGTATCAGTAAAATATTGGACAAGCTGAAATCAGTTGCTATATGCAGCCATAAATTGGAAAGCGAAAATCCTTATTTCTGGCATTTTCCTGTGACGGAATCCTGATGTGTGGGTTCCAAGCTTATGTCCACCTCTTGAATTCTCAAAATTAATTTAGTCATCTTATATCTCCTTTTACACATAGTCTCAATGAAATATCAGCAATCAGGAATACTCATCTCGATGGGGATGATGGGCTGTGTAGGCTTCGAACCTACGCGCTTCCGCTTAAGAGGCGGCTGCTCTACCAACTGAGCTAACAACCCGAGAAGTGGGCCGCCTAGGGGATGTACGCGAAGCGGCTCCGAAGGAGCTACCTAGATCTATCCGCTTAAAAGGCGGCTGCATATCCGCTCTGCCAACGGCCCATAAATTTTACCAACCTTGCATTTAGAAATATTGAACTTCAATATTTTTCTTTTTCCGATAGATATAATCGAATTGAAGGCTTTGAGTCATCAGGAACATCTTATTAAATGGTGAAAAGAAAAGTACTTGTGGATACTGAACCTGTACGTATTGACTTTCATCTAAATGGAAGTTTTACACGCCTGAAGTCTCTTCAGTTTCGTAGGCAGCTAGAGATCCCAACTCAAATTATTCCGGCCCATTTAAGAGCTATTGGCTCTTGTTTTTTCTTGACTCAAATTTATGAATATCCCGAACCTGGAGAAGAAGGGAAACCGTGCTTTCGATGGCAGATCCAAGAAAAATCAAAAGCTAACAGTTATTTTTAGTCCCTAACTGATCGATGGAGAGGAAGGCCCCTCCACGATCAGTTAGGGGCTCAGTCCGAGTGGCAGGATTTGAACCTGCGACATCCTGGTCCCAAACCAGGCGCGCTACCAAACTGCGCTACACCCGGATACCTGGTACTCCCGACAGGAGTTGAACCTGTAAAAACTCTGTCTCTCAAACAGAGGCGTTTGCCAATTTCGCCACGGGAGCACAATACTCCTGGTGGGAGTCGAACCCACAACCTCTGGTTTCTAAGACCAGCGCCTCTTCCAGTTGGGCTACAGGAGTGAATAAAAGAGTTCGGAGTTTTTTTAGTTGAATCCAGTACTCCTGGTGGGAGTCGAACCCACAACCTCTGGAGTTTGAAACCAGCGCCTCTTCCCATTGGGCTACAGGAGTAAAAAAGCGACTTTCAAGATGTAACTCTGTCAGTGAAGCTCCTCTTTAGGAAGTACCTCAATTCTGAACTCTAAACTCCTATACTCCTGGTGGGAGTCGAACCCACAACAAACTGTGTTTAAGACAGTTGCGTCTGCCAATTGCGCCACAGGAGTAGGAAAAGGAGGCGTGAATAGACCCAGGCGATAGGTTTTGTTTCAACGGCCTCCAACTGTCCCGCCAGGATTCGAACCTAGGACTTCGCTTTCAAAGAGCGAAATGTTGCCAGTTACACCACAGGACAAGGTCAGACAGATGCCGAGGTAGGATTCGCACCTACAACCTCCTGATTCAGAGTCAGGCGACTTGCTATTCGTCCACTCGGCAAAGAATTGGCTGCCCCGGCAGGGATTGAACCTGCGACCGTTCGCTTAACAGGCGACCGCTACTACCACTGAGCTACAGGGCAACAAAGCCCCCCGAACCAGTTTTGAGCTGGCGACCTCTTGCTCTTCAGACAAGCGCTACTACCTCTGAGCTACCGGGGGATAAGACAACCTATAGGTTGTCTAAAGCGAGAACGGAAGGACTTGAACCCTCAATCTTCAAGTTCGTAGCCTGAGATGTTATCCAGTTACACCACGTTCTCAAAACGGAGAGGACAGGATTTGAACCTGCAACGGTCAGAAACCGTACTCCCTTAGCAGGGGAGCGCTTTTCCCCACTCAGCCACCTCTCCAAAAGCTATTGCTGAGTGATAAATACTACAAACTGCCAACTTGTAATACAGATTGGTAGGCCGGGCAGGAATTGAACCTGCAACGCATTAAGCGGCTGCTTTACAGGCAGTTGCCCACGCCAGTAGGCGAGCCGACCTATGTTTGGGAGTGGTGACGGGATTTGAACCCGCAATCACTTGGTTGAAAATCAAGTCGCTTAAACCATTTGCGTACACCACTTTGGTATTTGCCTGAACCGTTGGATTCAGGAAACGCGGAGACTAGGATTTGAACCCAGAACATCAGCTTTGGAGACTGAGGTGTTGCCATTACACCATCCCCGCAAGGGTTGGAGTCCAGGGTGGGAGTTGAACCCACGATATCGATTTTGCAGACCGACGCCTTCGACCCCTTGGCGACCTGGACAGGTAAAGAAGTCTCGACGGGAGTTGCACCCGCTTCTCCTTGACTGAGAACCAAAGCGACTTATCTAATCGTCCACGAGACTATACGGGGGAGACGGGATTTGAACCCGCGACCTTTCGCTCGACAGGCGACTGCTCTAGACCGACTGAGCTACACCCCCAAATGTGGCAAATATTCAGTTTTCAAGGTTCAGAAGTTGATTGGCTGTAGAAGCTCGTTTCAACTGCACTACATTAATACTACAAATATACTACAAAAATGTCAAGAGCATACTACAAGTTTTTTTGTCTTTTTCAAAATGAACTGAAATACTTATTTCGTGGTGCTAGACACTTCAACAAAGAATGATTTGGATATCTAAATCACAAATATCAAGGTAAAAGTAATGGCACTTAATTCAATACGGCAATTACCCAGGAAAAGGAGTAACTCTGGCAGTAAAGAACTATAGGAAAAAAGAGGGAAATCTATCTTCAACTCGCGATTCTTATGAGCTGAGTCAAGGATGTATCAGTGCAAAGTACTTGCAATCCCTGCTCATAAACAGTGTAGTAATTTTGATGGATCACGAAATTAAAGTCTTCAGAAATATCCTTCGATATTTCTTGAAGGTGGTTGTCCATTTGAGCATTCACAATATGAACCTCCTGTGAGATAGGTTTCTTCCAACTACGCTCAAGTCTCGATAGCTCTTGCTGAGACCAATTAAAGTTGGAAGAGAGAGAGAGGGAAGTTGGTAACTCTGAGAAATGGAGTTCCTGTAAGAGATTCCTCAATCGACCAGCCAGAGACTTCCCCCGTTGTTTTAGTTCTAGGGTGATCGGGTGAAATAGACCTCCACAGAAGTGGATAAAAAATTTAATCCGATTCCTACATATAACCAGGAATAAAGTACGCTGTTCTTGGCCAATATCCACACCACAGCCAGCTGTAATGATGATGCCAGGATCAATAGTAGTGAGTGATGAGGACGTTTCTAGAGATAGGTGGCTGAAGGGAGAATCGTGATAACGGATGTCGCTGACGGCCACTATTCTAGGAGAGAGCAGGAATAAACCTGGCAGGCGAGGTCGCTTCACAACTGCACGAAAGTAAGACCAGTAGCTAGTCCCTTGGTGAGAATAGAACGATCGCTCTCGATGCAGAGGAGGCTGTAATCCAGAAGTAATAATTACTTCATCTTCTAGAATTGCAAGTCCAATAATTCGACGCATATCAGTTGATAGAGAATGACTAGAAGGCTTACAAGATTTATGCTTTCTTCTATATGCACTAATTGCAGAAATTCCAGGTATTGAATTTAGCAAGAAGAGCCGTAATAACCTTTTTAAATATTTCCAAAAGGATTTGGAACCCTCTTCCTGAAATTAGGGAATGGGGACAAGTGCAAAACTGTTATGAGTTTTGCACTTGCTTACTAAACAACAGAGGTTAGGGCCTGATCAGAAGCTTGCCAGAGACGACGAAGAATTAACTCAGTCTCATAGTCATAGGCGGCTAAGAACATCCCCTCATGGGCTTGGGCCGTTTGGGCTATCCAGGTCCCAGCGAGGCAAACTTCGACATATTCCGCATCCACACGAGTGATTTCTAGGGTTTGGTCATATTGGCGAAGTGCCGTTTCTAAAGCCCCTAAGCCAGGGGTCAACACTGGGAGTAAGAATGAGGCCTGCCCCAGTTCTAAATGGAGGGTTTGGCTAGTACGAACGGTAAGCACAACATGTTGAGACACAACGGTTTCTAGGGAATCCCCTACATATTCCATATGCAGTCCCAATTCGGTATAGATCAGTTTCAGCATGGTGGACTGTCTCCAAAAATTTCTGAGTTAAAGTCGGAGAACTGGGACGGCCCAGCCCTTAATGGGTTAGGTTTTCTTGGCTTTTCCAAAACTGGTCGGCAAAGGCCACAGCCGGATGGATCGGTGCC
This sequence comes from Acaryochloris marina MBIC11017, assembly GCF_000018105.1. GTDB lineage: Bacteria > Cyanobacteriota > Cyanobacteriia > Thermosynechococcales > Thermosynechococcaceae > Acaryochloris > Acaryochloris marina. The sequence continues at coordinate 289,184 of NC_009925.1, read as the reverse complement.
TTGGGTTTGGACTGTAACGTCATCCCTGCTTGGGTGGGCGTTCGGTCGCTTTTGGTGGAATTACAAGGCTCACAGGCAGCAACCACGTTATCCCAAGTGTGCAATCCCCCTTTTGATCGGGGAATCACGTGATCCAACGTCAGTCGGCGATGGCTACCGCAGTATTGGCAGCGGTGCTGATCGCGTTTGAGGACCTCGCGGCGGTTAACGGGAGGTATTTTCCACATCCGCTCTGGGTTGCCCATCAACAAGCGGATATGCTCTGATACCCGCAAGACTTGATTGGGCGATCGCACTTCCCATACCTGGGTATTGCCAAAATCGAGAGATTCCGCTTGACCCGTGATCAGAAGCACAATGGCCCGCTTGATATTGATCCGGGCCAACGGCAAGTAGGCCTTAGAAAAGACGACCACGGTGTTTTGGAGAATAGGTTGGATAACGGTCATGGATCACTCCTCAATAAAAGAACCCCCGCTCTGGGTGTCAGAGCGGGGGTTCAGCAAAGTTTGGGTAAGGCTTGCTGTTATGTCGGTGCCTGGGCGCACCTGCCGCTCTGGATGATTGGATCTGGATATAGTCCACCTAAAATGGTTTCCCAATTTTTGCCTTCGGAGAGACTGCAGACTATTCTTGTCAAGGCCTCAAAGCCAAATTGCATCGCTACGTCAACAACGGGTCGTTGCGACGGACGATGGAGGTTGGCTGAGGTTTGTCTGCGTTTCATTTGAAGGTTTCGATCCAAAGCGGATGAAATACTACGTTTGTAGTACCAAATCTCGCACAGGTTTTTGGCTTCGTCAAGGGTTTTGGCAAAATTTTCTATTTTTGGTGGAGAAAAGGAAGCCTTGGCCTTGTGATTCACGCTAGTATCGATGCGGATTGCCTTTGGCATCGCATTTAGACAAAGCTAGATGGCACATGGTATTGACGTATTCCAATGAAGCAAGTGATGATTCGTGAGCCTTTAGTCACTCAGCCAGATACTTCTGTAGCAGATGCGGTGGCAATTTTATATCAAGCGGAAGCCAACTACTTAGTGGTGGTTGAAGATCAAATTCCTGTGGGGGTGGTTTGCGATCGCACCCTAGTAACCACCCTAGCCACCCAACTTGATTTGTCCATCACCCCCGTCCAATCCGTAATGGCTCCGCTACCGACCTTGCCTTTAGAACAGGCCGACGACTTACCCGCCGTTACCCAAGTCATGCAAACCGAAGGTAGTTCCTTTGTTGCCATTGTCGATGAAGCTTCCCATCTCCAAGGACTGATCACATCAGATACCTTAATCCAGCAATCCTCAGCCTCCACGCCTTCCGATAATGTCGTTTCACTTCAAAAGCGAATCAAGGAATTAGAGAATCAGGTCAGTGATCGCCAATTATTAGAAGCCAAGCTAAGAAGTTCTGAAGGCAAAATCCGAGCAGTATTTGAAGCGATGAAGGACTTGGTCTTTGTTTGTGATGTGGATAAAGGTGAAATTAGCAATATCGAAGTGGCTCCCACGAATTCTAGTGAAGGTAGCGAACCCGATGCAGAGTTGATCAGTTACACGATTAATGAGCTGTGGCAAGATCCCGATCAGCAATGGTCCCACATTATTCAAGAAGCTATTGAAACCCAACAGACCGTCAACTTTGATTACCAATTGATGATTGACGAAGAACCGGTCTGGTTTACGGCTAATGTTTCTCCTCTCTTAGATAGCTCCGTGGTCTGGGTGGCCCGTAACGTCACTGAACAAAAAGACTCCGTGGTCTGGGTGGCTCGCAACATCACCGAGCGAAAGCATTTCGAACATGAACTGCAACAGCTGAATGAAGAGCTGGAACGATCCAATAGAGAGTTAGAACAGTTTGCCTACGTTGCCTCCCACGATTTACAGGAGCCCCTTCGCATGGTGATTAGTTTTACCCAGTTGTTGGGGCAAAACTATGCGGGGCAACTCGATGGGCAGGCCGACCAAATTATTGGCTTTGCAGTGGACGGAGCGACCCGCATGCAGCAGCTGATCCAAGATCTACTCAGCTATTCCCGAGTAGGGACCCAGGCCAAAGTTCTGGAAACCGTTGACTGTAATGAAATTGTAGAGAGCGCTATCTCCAACCTCCAACTCTCCATCCAAGAAAGTGGGGCAACCTTAGAACGATCGCCGTTACCCACCCTACAAGCCAATCCTCGTCAACTCACTCAACTCTTTCAAAATTTGATCGGCAATGCCCTTAAATATCGTGGAGAACAAGTCCCCCATATTGAAATCAACTACAAGCAACAGAGAAAAGACTATCTCTTTTGGGTGAAAGACAATGGCATTGGCATCGATCCAAAACATGCAGATCGGGTATTTATGGTGTTTCAGCGCTTACATACTCGCCAAGAGTATTCCGGTACCGGCATTGGTTTAGCCATTTGCAAGAAAATAATTGATCAGCAAGGGGGCAAAATCTGGGTGGAATCAGAAGTCGATCAAGGCTCAACATTTTTCTTCACATTGCCTATGGAATCTGCCAGTTGAAGCGCAGTATTCTAGAAGGTAGACGAATATTGGCCTTGCGCTTGTGTGAAGATTAATGCCCTGTCTAACGGTTGTTACTGTTGAGGCAGAAAATTCTTTTTTACAGAGAAAGCGACTGACAAAAGTAGGATTTTGTTTACCAACTGTGCAAATTTCGGTGGGAATTGTGCAACCTATATACAACCAAAAAGGCAATCGTCTATCAATTCTAGAACCGTTGTTTCGATGGAAACGGATCCCATTGACATTCTCCTTGTTGAAGATAACCCCGGCGATGTGTTTTTAATCACACGGATGTTGGAGGAAAGTTCCCTCAGCTATACGCTGCACCGCGTTGACAACGGTAAGTCTGCTACAGACTTTCTGCGGAATCTACGTTCCTATGAGCAGGCTCCCTTCCCTCAATTGATTTTGCTCGATTTAAACCTACCGATTATGAACGGGAAAGAGGTCTTGGCAGACATAAAAACTGACCAGAAACTAAAACATATCCCTGTTATTGTGCTTTCTACTTCCAATGCCCCTGAAGATATTGAAGAAAGCTATCGGCTCAAAGCAGATTATTATGTCACTAAGCCCAGTAGTTTTCACGAATTTGCTGGAAAAGCACAGGATATTCAAGATTTTTGGTTGCAATGGCAAGGGCGTAATTAATGAACCTATTCAAACTGCATAAAGGAATGTCTACCCCCTCTTAGGAAATAATGGCCAAGTCACTCAAATCAAAGCAAACAAAACCCGAACAAGAGGGAGAACGTTCCTCCACCGCCTTACCGCAGGAAGGTGAGATTATCCGCGTGTTGCTGGTTGAGGATAATCCTGGGGATGCCTTCTTGATTCAGGGCATGCTGGGAGTCAAGCGGAGCGAAGACGCCGTTCAATACGAAATCACCCACGTCGATAAACTTGAGGATGCTTTGCAAACCCTGGCCAAAAAAGACTTTAATGTCGTTTTGCTGGATTTGTCGTTACCAGATAGTCATGGGTTAACCACCTTAGAGAAGGTGGTTGCTCAAAGTCCCGTTCTCCCGATTGTGGTGTTCACAGGCTTAGATGACGAGACGGTGGCCATGCAGGCCGTTCAACAAGGGGCCCAAGATTTCTTAGTGAAAGGCCAAGTGACACCAGGCTCCTTAATCCATGCCATTCGATATTCCATTGAGCGTCAACAAAATGAGCTGGCCCTCAAGCAAAAAACCATTGAATTGGAGCGCCTCAATAAAGAACTCCGTAAACGGTCCTTGGAGTTAGAAGCAGCCAATACTGAACTGGAAGCCTTTAACTACACCGTCTCCCATGATCTGCGCAATCCTTTAACTGGGATTAAAACAGGCTGTGCCTTACTGACGGCCTATATGGGGGATGAAGATCCCCGATTACAAAAATATCTGGGCACAATCCAAGACTACACCCGGCACATGGCCACCTTACTGGAAGGGCTCTTGCAGCTATCGAATATTGGTCGCAACCCGATCCAGGCCCAGGTGGTGAATTTAAGCTCTACAGTACAAACCATTGCCAGACAGCTCTTGCAGCAAGAGCCCAAGCGGAACGTCAAATTTGTTATCGAACCCCAAGTGAATGTAGAGGGGGATACCCATCTGCTCTGGGTGGCCCTAGAAAACTTATTGGGGAACGCCTGGAAGTATACTGGGGCACTGGAACATGCCCAAATTGAATTTGGCAAAACCACCTTAACCCATGTCAGCCGACAGCCCTTGAACGCGGCTGAAACCATTGCTCCCAATCAGCCTATCTATTTTGTTAAGGACAATGGGGCCGGATTTGATATGAGCCATGCGGAACGGATCTTTTTGCCCTTCCAACGACTTACCAATTCTGAAGACTTTTCGGGTAGTGGGATTGGCCTCTCAACGGTGCAACGCATCATCCACTGCCATGGTGGGCAAATTTGGTTTGATGCAGTGGTAAATCAAGGTGCTACATTTTATTGGACCCTGGCTTACAAACAATAAACTCCAGGGTGCGCCTATATGTCGACACCCAAAGCCTCTCCTTCTCTAGACCGCACTACAGCTGCCCCTTTTGTGGAAGTCCTGGTTGACTGTCCTGGCACTGACAAGCTCTTTACCTATCGCGTCCCCTCCGATCTGAGTATTCAACCTGGAGATATTCTCAGCGTGCCCTTTGGTGCTCAGCAAGTTGGAGCCATTGCCATTCGGTTTCTGGCCGATTTGCCCCCGGAGTTAGCTACCACTCGCATTCTGAAGGTGGTGGATGTGGCTTGCCGCACGTTATTTCCCCCTGGCTATTGGCAACTCTTAGAAAAAGTAGCGGCCTATTATCACACCTCTTTGATGGCGGTGATTCGAGTGGCATTGCCGCCGGGTTTGTTGCAGCGATCGCAACGCCGTATCCGCTTAAACACGACCCTTCATCCCCATGACATCAACGGTTTAGGAGCTGCGGCCCAAGGTATTCTAGCGTTATTGCAGCAAAGTCCCAGTCAAGACTACACCTGGCAATATCTGCGTCGCCAGATCAAAAAAGCCCAGGTGGGCTTAAGGGAACTTCAGCAGCAAGGCCTTGTCGAAAGCTATCTGCAAACCCAAGCCCCCACCAAACCGAGGCAACAGCAGGCCGTTACTCTGACTGACCCTAGTGCGCCGGACCTCACCGTGCGTCAACAGGAAATTTTGACCCTTCTCAAACATGAGGGCGGGGAATTATGGGCCCAAGATCTCTTGAGGCTGGCCCACACAAGCAGCACCACCCTCAAGAAATTAGCCAGTAAAGGCTGTATCACCCTGCACCAACAGGAGCGACTCCGCTTAGAAACTTCCCCCATACAGCCCGATCAACCTAGAACCCTGACCCCAGACCAGGCTGGGGTTCTCGCCCAGATTCACCGGCTCCAGGATTACGCTGAAGTCTTACTCCATGGCGTTACGGGGTCTGGAAAAACAGAAGTCTATTTACAGGCCATCACCCCTGTCTTAGCGCGAAAACAGTCGGTGATTGTCCTAGTACCAGAAATTGGGCTTACCCCCCAACTAACAGATCGATTTCGGTCTCGATTTGGCGATCGCATTCGGGTCTATCACAGCGCCCTCTCCGATGGGGAACGCTATGACACCTGGCGGCAGTTTCTGACTAGTACTCCCCAAGTAGTGATAGGGACCCGGTCAGCTATTTTCGCTCCTATCGCCAATATTGGCTTAGTCATCTTAGATGAAGAGCATGATACGGGCTACAAACAAGATCAACCCGCCCCTTGCTACCATGCCCGCACCGTCGCTCGGTGGCGTGCCCAACAAGCAGATTGTCCCCTAATTCTAGGTTCTGCAACCCCTTGCTTAGAGAGTTGGTCCCAAACTCCCCCCGCCAATCCCAAGCCATCTCAGGCCAGCATTCATTACCTCCGGCTTCCTCGGCGAGTACATGCTCGTCCCATGCCTCCCATCGAAATCGTGGATATGCGTCTGGAGCTAGCGGATCGGAACCATTCCATCTTTAGTCGACTCCTACAAAAACGCTTACATAGTCTGCAGCAAAATCGACAGCAGGGGCTATTATTTATGCCTCGTCGGGGGCATAGTACTTTTGTCTCCTGTCGGAGCTGTGGTTATGTCTCCGAATGTCCCCACTGCAGCGTTTCTCTGACCTATCACCATAGCCCCGATTCCCGTCAAACCCTGTTGCGGTGCCATTACTGCAATTATGCTCAGCCTCAACCAGAAGTATGTCCTGTCTGCAAATCCTCTTATTTCCGCTTTTTTGGTAGCGGTACGCAACGGGTCATGGAGGAACTTGCCAAAACCTTTCCTGAACTACGGGTGATTCGCTTTGATAGTGACACCACCCGCCGCAAAGGTGCTCATCGTCAGCTCCTCAATCAGTTTGCCCGCGGGGAGGCTGATCTAATGGTTGGCACCCAAATGCTGACGAAAGGGATTGATCTCCCTCAAGTTCAGCTCATTGGTGTTTTGGCTGCGGATAGTTTGCTCAACATCCCCGATTTTCGAGCCAGTGAACGCACCTTTCAGACCCTGTTGCAAGTTGCAGGACGGGCTGGCCGAGGGGAGCATCCGGGGCAAGTGCTGCTCCAAACCTATGCTCCAGAACATCCTGTTATCCAAGCTGTTCAAAAATATGAAATGGATAGCTTTCTGTTCGCTGAACTCAAACAGCGTCAGGAAGCTAATTATCCGCCGTTTCATCAGCTCATTCTCTTACGGATTAGTGGTCTAAATGAAATGATGGTGGAGAAGACTGCTCTAGAGATTGCCAATTATTTGCACGCTTATATCCATACTCACTGCTATCAGGGCACCATACTAGGTCCTGCACCTGCCAATATTTTGAGGGTAGCTCGTCGTTATTATTGGCATGTATTAATCAAACGGCCCCAAACGGAAATGGGGCAAACCGAACTTTGGCCCTTCCCTATGCAGGGATGCCAACGACGATGTCCACAGAATATTCGTCTCCAAGTGGATGTTGATCCACTCAAACTCCTATAAGAATGCAGCCTCAACCGAAAAGCGCACCCTTGAAGATGCGCTTTTCGGTTGAGATAAGCCTCTAATACTGATGTGAGACAGTGTTTAGAGATTGAAAGCGTTAAGCAATCTTTTCGGTGCCAAGTGATGGGCCACTAACTGCACAGAGGCGAGAAAGATAAAAGGTGGAATCGTTTGGGTATAGCGACCAATAAGGCGCTTAGGCTCTTGAACTAAGCGATATAGCCACTCAAGCCCGGCTTGTCTGACCCAGCGAGGAGCCCACTTTTTCAAGCCTGCATAGACTGGAAAGGCACCGCCGAGTCCAATCATCACCGCTTGGACGCGACCTTGATGTTCGGCCATCCATTTCTCTTGCTTGGGACAACCTAGAGACAAAAAGACGATTCCAGCACCGGATTCATGGATTTCTTCAATCAGCTCTTGATCCTCAGCCGCGGTCAGCGGACGGAAGGGTAAAGGCTTCATCGCCGCAATTTCGAGATTGGGATATTCCTTTTCTAAACGAGCACGCATCCGGTCCAAAATAGATTTCTGAGACCCTAGGAAAAATACTCTAACCTTCTCCTCTGAAGCTTTTTGGCAAAGGCTTTGCAGGATGTCCATACCTGCTACGCGGTCTTGCCCTTTACGCCCGAGCAATTTCATCATCCAAACTAAAGGCATGCCATCAGGGGTGACCATGTCAGCGTTTTGCAGAACCTGAGAAAACTTATCATGCCAATAGGCTTCCATCAACATATGGACATTGGCAACACAGACTGATTTGCTTTCTCCGCCATGTGCCCACTGCATAATGGTGCGCATTGATTTGTTCAATCGAAGAGCAGTGATAGAAGAGTTCAGAACTTGCTGCTCTGGCAATGACTTGTTCATTTGGGCCGCGCTGGTTGGTTTTAATAAGACCTTAGGTTGAGGCAGAGACATGAGGACTTTGTCTGCAATGAAGTTTGGGCTTACTTTGGTTGGCTTTGGCAGAGTCGTTTTCATGGCGGTCACGCAGTTAGCTCAGGGCAGGCTGGACTTGTATGAATAAAAGAAGATGTGGTTGCAGATTGTCTGCCATCTAATTTAGGAGGGAGACAAGAACCAATAAGCCGTACCAAACAGATTTGATTCTCTTCCCGATGACCTTATAATCGGCCCTGATACCCTTGGGTGCAGTGATCGAGCGCACATAAAAGCGTTGATCCATTGCCACTCATTACATCTCCAATAGATGGAAGTTAATGGGAAGGCCTCTAACCGTACAAAGGCCTTTCAGATGTCAGACAATCCTATAGAAGGTTGTTCTCAGGTAATTTCTTTACCTATTCAATGCTTATAAACGAAAAGATGAAAATAGTAATCTTCAAGATAAAAACCAATAAAACAGGATGAGAATTTCCCAAATAAGCGTGATTGAACTACCAAAAATTGATCCAGTTTAGGAGTAGATAAGGCGACTCTGTCTTCAAGAAGATTGAAAACATTCTGATTGTATTTTTTTCATCTTTATCTCTTCTGTATAAATAAAAACATCTTTAAAAAAGCCATGAAACCCTATTTTATCTTTTCTTAAAGAAATAAACAAGAAGATCTTTATTGGTAGATATTGAGCTTAAAAATATAAAAAAAAGATATTTATGTATAAAAATAAGTATAAATGAGATAATTTAGCTCTAAATCGAATTAAAAATAAATATATGGCTGCTATATATCCTAGCCTCTGATGAAATGAGCAGACTGAGCTATTTCTAGAATTCAATACGGTCTGTGTTTCTTACATTGCCCATTCAATTTGCCTATGGCATGGCCACATCATTGATTGCCGAGCCTGATTTATTGTTTCAGTTCTGTCTCGATGAAAAGGTGAATAGCAATTCATAGGCTTCCTGAAATGTTTTTATAGCAGTACTTACAGCGCACTGTGAAATAAAATCCACCCAGGCATTTGGGATCGATTCCTGGGCAAGATGAAAGCATTACTTTTGTCGATCTTATCTATCCCCTTAACCAGACCACTGCACTAGAGGAGTGTCTTTTTTAAGGTAGAGGGGATGACGCGGACATCCCGATTGAGTGACCCCAAAGCACTCCACCTTGGTTGCAGATGAATTCAATAGGGTACTGATGATGCGATCGCGCCCACAAAACCCCCCATGATTGCCCCAGGCGACAATTACTCGATCTTGGTTCTGGCACTTTGACAAGATCACCCCATCATTTTCCGGGCCAATCGGATCCTGGGCTTCTTTCAAGTCAGCAGGAGCAGTCGCTCGAAAAGCAAATAAATTGAGCATTAATAAGCCACCATAACCTTCACGCTGAGCAAAGCCCATACAGCGAGTAATCGTTGGATCGTTATAAGATTCATCAGCCGTACTGGGATTGAGACCAATGATGATAATCAGAGGGGTTCCATTCCACCGACGCCACAATTGATATCGCCAGGTCCGGCAAGGGGAAAAGGCCGCTCCTGACCGCTCATTGCCAATGGTGATCATCTGTCCTCCCTACCCCGGCAATCATCATCCCGTTCAATCTATTCCCCAAACGAGAGACCTCTAGAGTTGGACTCCCTAGAGGTCGTAGAGGCTATTGAACGCTAGTGAGATAGAAAAGCGATTTACTGATTCTGAATGAATTTAAAGCCAGTGTTGAAATTTTCAACTCTTCCTTCCAGAATCGCAATCAAATCGTTACTCCCAGCTAGACTAAGACTCGTTCGACTGCCGAAGGTCATCAACGTATAGTCTGCAGCACTACCTGCAAGCTCAATCGTATCTCGATTGAGTTCAAACCGTTGAATAATAGCAAGCCCCTGACCTTTATAAAAGACAGAACGCTCATCTCCTAGGATAAAAACATCTTCACCTCTACCGCCTTTTAAGAGGTCAAAGTCTCGTTGACCAAACTGATCGCCAACACCATTGATAATATCATTGCCGTTACCCCCTCTGACCATATCGTTGCCATTGCCTGCAACTAAGACATCGTTGTCAGCAGATCCAGTCAACACGTCATTCCCATCACCGCCAATAACGGTATCGTCTCCTGCACCACCGACTAAGTAGTCATCACCAAGATTACCGATCAGGATATCAGCTCCAAAATTCCCACGGATAAAGTCATTGCCCTCTAATCCATCAATCAGATCGTTCTGCCGAGTTCCCCGTAATGAATTTTGGCCATCATCTCCCAATATTTTGCTCTCATAGGGGACCTGGAACACATTGTCTTGAACCAGATAATCCTGAGTCGTGTTTAGACGGATGATATCCGCTAGGTTGGTTTGAGTTATGTCATCATCGAGCACCTTTAATTCATCCAGATCATTCAAGAAGAAAAAGCGATCGCCAGCGGCTGCCCGAGCAAATTGGTCTTTGATGAAAAAGCTAAAGGTCGGTCCCAGCAGGCCACCATGATTCGCCGATAACTCCGAAATACCACCAAGCCATAAATCGATCTGACCCACATGATCGTAAGCTGTCTCAAATAACTCAATCACAGCAGGGGCAAACGGCAACTCCTTAAAAGAGGTAATTTCGACGCCAAAAAGTTGCTTATGAGCATCAACATAACTAGGGAGACCTACTTCCCGGCCTCGTTGAATATTGACAGAGGCAAGGTCCAATCCTCCAGTACCCGCGCCAAAAAGGAAGTTTCGGACGCCGTCCACAATAAAGTTATCTAGTTCCTGAGCTTCTTGTAATACCAGCCCTCGCAAAAGGGAATCAACCCCATTGGCAGACACTTCTTCTGGTTTAAAGAAGGCGTCTTTTAGGGCAATCGACTCTAAACCATTGTCATCAAAACGGTGGATTTGATTATTGAGGAGAGTATGGCCCAAACGATAAGCCGCATTTGCAAATTCATTGCTAACAGCTGGATTGATATAGGGCTTGTACCCCTCATAGTCATCTAACAGGGTATCTCCAATCAGAATCGGCAGAAACTCTTTATAGGTAATGATTTGAATCTGAGCCCCAATGACCTTACGGGCAGCTTGGTAAAGGTATTCATCCTTCACCGTATCTTCATCGGTGGCTCCATTCTTGTTGAGATACTCACCTTTGAAGGATTGATATTGAGCGACAAGTTCTGATTCACCTGCCTCTAGCCGATTTAAAATGTCGGCAGCTAGACGGTTATGTTCACGTACAAACAAAACATGATTGGCAGTCAGCCCGATTTGTTCATTGGCACGAACATCCCCTGCTAAGTAAAGATCCGCAGCTGCGATATCTTCTCCACCGTCAGCATTACCAAATGGGTCAATTGCGCGATTATACGGTAAGAGTTGTTCGCCATTCTCAGCAACAGTGGTTTTCAGCTTACCGTTTGCATAGGATCGGAGAAAGTTTGCGCGTTCCGTATCCGAACCATACACGCCAGAACCGTCAATAAATGAGGTAATCTCATTACTTTGTTCGCGGGGGTTATCAGTGCTAGTCCCCGTCCCGTAGGCAGCTGGCACACGGGTAAACGGCAGGAAGGGAAATTGCTGATTATAGAGAGGATCAGATGGAGAAACTGGGATAAAAAAGGCTTCATGTCCACCTTCATTCAAATCCAAGTCGTGATCAATAAATTGTCCCCACTGCCACAACCAATCGCTCGCTCCCAGAAAATTGGGTACCGACTCAGTTTGGCTAGCCACAGTATTACTGATCGTTCTGGGATTAGGCAATCCAGCTGGATCAGGAATACTGTAAGGGCCTCGTGGCGAATTGAAAGTGATCGCCCTTCCACGAGGAGTACTGATGCCGTCAGCATAAGCTGGGGTTAAAAGCCTTAAAAGCTGAGTTCCCGTTGAACCCGCATCGTTGAAATAAGGGTTATTGCCTGTTCCATCAATCGAACGATATTGAAATAAAGAGGTCGTATTGCCTGGAACGCTACCCTCTTCTTGATCTATATCGAATATTCGAGAACCATAGAGCGGATTGGCGGTCGGCTCTAAAAAATTAGGTGTCATTTCGTTATCGTTCATGATTTAAACCTCAGAAAAATCCAACAATTAAAAAATCTATTCAAGCTTTTATTGAAGAAATTGCCCTACAGAACTTTCCCTTCACTAGGTCTAAACCCAGAGAAGGTCTATAGATTTAATAACTCTTCAAACCAAATTTAAGTCTGGAAAAATGAGCCAAAGCAAAAAAGCTTTAGCAATCTCAAGAGCCAAAAATAGCTTGAATATTCTATTGATTCAGCAGGGAACTGATTCTGACCCCTTAGCTACATAACCAAGGCCAATTAAGCTTTATGTAACCGGTTATGCACGACAGCCCAAGTTTCTACTGAAAGACAGTTGGTCCAGAAAACTGGGTTACAAGGAGGCTATTAACAACAAAAAAGAAGTGAGTGCTTAGTGTTGATTAGCTGAGGCGCTTATCTTTTTCGCGAATCCAGAATAACTTATTTTGTGTTCATTAGTATGTAATACTCCGTAGGATAGACTTCCTCTGTCCCCGCGCAATTCTTATTACTTGTAGCATTATTCTAAGGTTAAATTCAGGGAAATCTCATATTTCTTTAAAATAAATTTTATATTGTCCCCCATATGCCATGAGTTAGGTCTCTCCACTAGAGCATCGATCCAAGCCTATAGCCCTTGAACTAAGGTTCACATCCAGCCGAGTTGACTTGTCTATTGGCTACAAATCTGATCTTCCAATCCTTTCCATGGTCTGCACCCTCAACTTTTGGCTAATGGAGAAACCTGAGCCAGTGCTCTATAAGTGAGGGGCATGAACCATTGTCTAATTAGGGTGGAACGATGGCAAAAACAGAATTTGCAAGATTATTTAGAGCAACACAGGAGAATCCTATACTGCGGCAGCAATTGAATACAGCCTCAAATCAAGAAGAGTTTGTCAGCATGGCCCAGATGCATGGCTATCACTTCACAGTAGATGAGTGGCAAGAAATGATTGGTTTTAACGTCGAAGAGCTTCAGTGCGAGCTTTCTGAAATTCCTGGGATTTAAAATCCTCTCTCTTAAACCCTAGCGATTTGCTTTGTCACCGCAAAACGCTAGGGTTTTGTCTTGGGTTTTGCCTGACATGCAGATTTTGCAGAAATCTTGCGGAGGGGAACTAGTCCAAGTTGCTGGAGCCAACATTGGGTTTCTTGGGTTTTGAGAATATTGGCAAAGGTTTGTCCAGCCGGTTGGCGCCGATTATCGCGAGCAAAAACCACATTTAGGGAAAAAGCGAGGGGATACGTTTGGTTTTGAAGTGCCTGATTATTGACGGAATAACTGGCTTTGGAATTGCATAAGTCCGTTGTAGGTGTAATGGGACGGTGATTATTTAACCGAAATGGGGAAATAGCAACCTTCCCTTTGTCTGCAAGAGCTAAGGGATAAACAGAACATTGATTAATGACTTTGTTTAACTCATCGAACCCAATGCTGAAGGAGTCTCGATCTTCGAAGTCTTTAATCACGGCTCGGAGTTGCAAAGTGGTGCTGGCAAAACCGCAAAAGGAACCCACACAGGTTTGGTCCGGTATACGCCTAGATGTTCGAACCTGAGTGGCTATCTGTTTTCGGAAAGCTGCAATGCTAGATTCGTCCACCAGAACTTTTCGCTCAAAGATACGCAGCAGTCCATCCTGATTGGGGAAATATACTTTAACTGGACGATTAGGGCCGCCTAACTCCCGCCAATTCTTGATTTTGCCAGTATATAAACCTCGTAACTGTTGCAAGGTAATTTTGCCCTTTAATCTTCGAGGAAGGCTATTCTCTCGCTGGGCATAACCAAAGGCGACAAAGACAGCGATGCCATTATAGGCAAAGGGTTTAACACCGAAGGATGGATCAATGTTATCTGCATGGTTGGTAATTATAAAGTTTGCTGAATCTCCATTGAGCAAGTCCATCACTTTCTGCCCGTAGGCTCCAGGTGGATTATCAGCCAACATATCTTGGGATACGGACATGGGCTGATATTGCCAAGATTGAAGTAGGGCTTGAGCCTGATTTAATTCCCGCTGCAGGGTTGTATTCCGTTTTAGCAGGTGGGGTTGAGTATAAAGGAAATCCCAGGTCCCTTGTTTCTCAGCTAAGAATTGAACTGGTCCTGTCGGCACATTGGCAACTTGATCGATACAGCAAGGGATATGCTCTGTAACAAGTGAGTGTTTAGTTTGATTTCTGAGGTATAGCCACCCTATACCTACACTGCCTATGAAAATGTAAGCAAAGACTAATCCCATCCACCAGCGAAATGGATGAGTGGGGATCGATTTTTGCGCCGTGACTGGAGAAAATGGCCTGTCCAACAGAGGAACAGGAGGTAAGCTCAAAAGCGCTTGCCGTGCCTGTTCAGAAGTTTCAAAGGGAGGGGCTGACTCTCCAGTTAAGCGCTGAATAAACTGTTGATCAGCCAGGGGAAGGTCAGATCTACTCTGGCTCTCTATTTGAGTTGCGTCTAAAGGTGGCTGTATGTCTTGGGATGCTGTGGTTAAATACTCAGCTATTGTTCCAACGGCCTGTAAATCCTGTGCGATCGCAGGTCGGGATTGCGGCGCGAAAGGGGACGTAAACAGAGACTCCCAAAAATAAAAATCGCAGAGATATACCAGTAGTCCTGGATTTTTCTCAGCAACCAACACGCTATCTAGATTGAGATTGCCATGGAGAAGACCCGCTTGCACCTGACCTGAGATCCATCGGAATTGCTGTTGGTGCATAAATTCCAAACTTTGCAGAATCTGGGACAAAATATTTCGTATTGTTGCAACTGATAGAGGAGATTGGTGATCAAGAAACTGTTTTAGAGAAGTGGTATGGGTATACTCACCGCCGTATACCAGGAAATACCGTTCAGATGAAGGCAGCGGAGATGGGATGGCCTCTACAGGCATCACCAACCGAAAGTTCTGGGCGCGACCATCCGCTAAGCTAATGCCTGATCGTTGGATGAATGCTTCTCTCCGCTCAGCCATTTGACTAGAATTAAAAGTCTGCTGTGGAAGCACATATTCTTTCAAGACACAGGCGCTTTGATCGGAAAGATTGGTTGCCTTATATAAGCGGCCGTTTCCTCGCTGGCCTAAAAAATCAACAATTTCATATTGATTTTGGCCGTTTATTTTGGTTTTGGCCGAGAGAACTCCTGGAAAATGACAAACTGAGCAACTTCCCTTTCCTGAATCTTCAGTGCAGGTTAAAGGGTTTCCTTGTGGGCAGGCATATTGAGGGTAGGGGGGCTTAGGGATCATGATTCATATTGACCATACGCTGAAGAAACCTAGCCAACTAACCGCTCAATCTCTCGAATCCACTGCAACCGTTCTCCATGGTCCATGAGCAGAATGTCATTCCGGGACCAGTGAAAGTGATAAGCGATATAGGCTACCTCCTCATAGAGTTTATCTAGGGGGTAGCCCAGTGCTCCCCCAGTTCAATCGGGCCTCCGTAAGAATGGGTGAGATCGACGTAAACCTCTTGCAGGTAAAGAAAGTCCGTTAGAAATAATTGCTCTAAATGAAGGGGGGTAACGGTCTGAAAGTGTCCTAAAAAAGTAATGGCCTGGGTTAGCAGAACCAAAGCCCCATAGTGGGGATTGTCTTGAACTCGTGGATCTCGCTGACTTTTGATCTCATCATGCCCCGTGGCCAGACGTAGCCCTCCTTGACGATGGAGGGTTCCTTGATCATCCAGTAACCCTTTGGGCAAAGTAAACACGTAGGTTGAAGAGTCGTTCATTCTGAATAGATTAGTAAGGGTTAGGATCCTTGGGGTTCAGGAGACGAAGGTGCTTCAGCTTCTGCGCCATCTTCAAGTTCATTGATGAGTCGATAGAACTTCTGAAGATAGCTGAGGTCACAGGCAAACAGACCTTCGATAATATTGGGGCTGATTGAGTCTAGGGCCCCCAAACGAGTGATCACCCGAGACAGAATAATGACCGTAGCATAGGCTGGATTGGCTTTTACCCGTGGATCGCGCATGGGCACAATCTCATCCATGGCCCTGGATAAGCGCATAATTCCCTTTCGATGTAAATTCCCTGCCGTATCGAGGTAGCCTTTGGGCAACTCAAATTCAAACTCTGTTTGCACCGAACCTAAAATTGTTTGAGGCTCTGTTATAGGTTGAGGAGCCTCAGGGGGAGGTGCTAGCCCTAAATTATTACTCAGTTGCATATTACGCCGTTACCTCTACTCGCTTGACGGATTCAACCGTAATCTCCACCTCTTCGATGTTATGTTCCCCACTTTTGACATCTAGATCAGAAATTTTGTAGCTGACAGGCCAGGCTCCCTGAAATTCCAACCGGCACTGTTCTTTCGCCGCTTGGTTATAAATCACCAGCGCACCTTCCCGGCGCTGCTCGGCCCAGTCCCCTTCTTGCACCTTTTGTAACCAGTTCCATAAAGTCATGGAAGACATCAAACCCCGCTTTAAAGTGAGGTTAGAGTAAGTGGCATTGCCAGGGATCTTGGTGCGGATGTTGCGACCTTTGGTTTTTCCCTGTTTTCCCCAGAGTTGGGGGGTCACCTCTACCACTTCAATCACTTCCTGAGAGGATTGAAATCCACTACATTCCATAAATATTCCATCCACTGAATCTTGACTTCCCTCGAGTTTCAGTTCTAGATAAAATCTTGACCGTGTAAGGATTTCTGGTAGATCAGGCATTGGAGCGGTTCACCTTAGTGAACTGTGAATAGAACTTAGACTTTGCGGATGACCTGAGTGAAATACAGATCAATATTGTCTTCCGCTAGTTGTCCACCACTATCCACTGATAGACTACCCACCTGCTTTTTCGCCCCAGGGAATAGATCCGTGAAGTTAAAGCGCATGGCTTCTTTGCCATCCGGGTTATAAATCACTAAAGACCCGGTTTTACGGCCTTCCATGGCTTTTGAACCTCCTCCTGAAAATGTGTCTGGGTGGCAGTCATCGTACCAATCTGAAAGCTTCTTTTGCTCTCCCTCGTTACCTGCAACATAGGTGAGGGCGATGGTGCTATTGTATTTGACACCACCAATCGTCGCTTGAGTCTGGGTTTTAGCATCTTTGGTCACGCCAATGGCTGAATCCCCCCCTGCCACTTCCAGTTCAATTTCAGGGCCACTGATTGATTTAAGGGTTAAAGAAGTGACTCCATCTATCTCAAAATAAAACTTGGAATTGGCTAGATACTGAACCATTTTGGGTCTCCGAATTTATCCCTGATAATTACACTATTGTGCTAGATCTAACGAGAAGCAAGCGGCACTATTTTGTCCGGTTAAACTTCTCGCAAGTGATGGTGTAGGTTTCTTCTATATAGCTATCGGCAGTAACATCTAAGTCTGCACATTTGTACTTAGACGGCCAAGCTTCACTAAACTGCCATTTGGCCACTTCTTCACCATCTGTGTTGTAGGCCGTAATACTGCCTTCTTTCTGGTTATCGGCCCACTTGCCTTTGCCACCACTGGAGGAGGGCAGACATTGCTCAAACCATTTATACATATTCATACTGGTACTATCGCCATCTCCACTGGCAATGCATATGCAGTCGAAGGAGAATAACCCTTCAAAACCTGCGGAGTTGACTTGCCAAACCGTTTTTCCCCCTTTCGTGGTCCCCACTGCCTGTTGTCCCCCCTGGACTTTAGGCGAGTAATCGGGAATATTTACGCTTTTGAATACAGATTTTTCGCCATCTGCAACACCAGAAATCTCTAGATAGAAACTGCTGGGGGCAATGGGTTTATTCAGTTCACTCGGCACAGCTATTCTCCTTGTTCAGTGATCGATGAAATTAACGATGGAGCTTCAAAGGGGCTATCAATCCCAATGGATATGCTTTAGGGCAGAAAGCAGGAGCACCGCTTTCTGCCCTAAAGTATTTATTGATTCGGAGCCCACTGGCTAATGCGGAAGATCACGAATTCTGCTGGTCGTACTGGACAGACGCCCACTTCGACATAGAGCCGACCTAACATAATGGTTTCATTGGTATTTAATTCACCATCGCATTTGACATAGAATGCTTCGGAGGGAGAGGCTCCGAACAATGCTCCTTCGCGCCAAAGCCGCTCTAGGAAGTTACTAACGGTTCGAGTAATCCGTGCCCATAGGTCCTGATCATTGGGTTCAAAAACGACCCACTGGGTGCCAATTTCAATGGATTTTTCGATATAGCTGATCAGACGACGGACACTGATATAACGCCATTGGACGTTATCTGGTTCCACCAGAGTGCGTGCTCCCCAAACTTTAAAGCCACGATTGTAATTGGCAAAGTTGCGAATACAGTTGATCCCTTTGGGGTTTAAGAGTTCCTGCTCCCGCATATTGGTTTCGTAGGCTAAGCCAATAACGCCTCTTGGGGTATCATTTGCAGGCGCTTTAAACACTCCTCTGGACTCATCTGTCCGGCACCAAATTCCCATCATATGCCCGCAGGGTGGCACCATGATGGGGCGTCCACCATTGCGTGGATTTGCGACTTTGATCCAGGGATAATAGATGGCCCCAAACATCGAGCGGCGATTAAACTCATTGAGCCACTGAGCGACATGCTGGGGGCGCTGTTGCTCTGGGGGAACCGCGGTGTTGTCATTTTTACCAATTTTGACAGGAGGGGGATCTAGGACAGCCATCCGGTAAGCAGGTCCAGGGAAGGAATTCTCACATAGACTGACCATCATTTCCATGACCCCATGAACCTGGTCCAGATCGAGCAGACCATTTTGGTAGGCACGCATTAGGTCAGGACAGGCAATCATCGCCACTTCATCAATCTCGAATATCCCTTGCATCCCAGTTCGGTCATCCCGCTGGCCTTGCAGATCACGAGGGAATCTTTCAGGGGTGGAGATTTGGGGTGGAGGGGTTATTTCAAAAGCGCCATTGGCTGGGCGACGAGATAGGGCTTGGCCAGATTGGGAGAGGTTCGCAACTGCAACGAATTCAGACTCTTCCAAAGCTGTAACGACGTAGTCTGCAACAGCCGTGTCAACGTCAGGATTCATGGTCAGATGTTCATACATCTCCAGCTGTTCTTCTCCTTGCCGCACGACAACGGTAAAGAATTCACCAGAGTTGAGAGGGGGCTCTTCATCGTCGTCCACTGGCTTGGGCGTGCTCTCAAAGATAGCCACTTGTATGCGGGCATCACCAGAGGGGAGTGCAGGAGCATCCCCTGAATCTTCAGGTAGTTTAAGGCTAAATTTTAAGGAAGGTCGGCCACTAAAGGTGGGTAATAAGGTTCCGGCTTCTTCTGGATCTGGAGCAGCAGAGCCCGGTAATTGGGTGCCAATACTCGTTACCCAACAGCGCCCACCCCCATTCAGAAACCAGCCTTGAACGGCGAAAGGTAAGTAGGCATCATAATCCGTAAACCCGTCTGAACCAGGTTTGGCAAAGAATTCCCGATATTGATCCCAATTGGTGATCATCATCGGCTGGAACAATTCAGCATCTCCGCGTACGTCTTCAGTAAAGCCGATAAATCCGGCCACACTGAGACTGACACCTTCGATGGGGCGACTCCCTCGGTCAACTTCTTCGACGTAAACGCCAGGGGCAAAATAATCCAGGGCCATTGACTAGCTTCCTCCATTCAATACGGGGTAAGAATTTGAACTACTTTATAGGCGTGCTTTCACACCAATGATTCCTACTGGGGTTGGGATTAGTAGACGCTCGATCAGAGATAAGAAACGGAATGGTAACGATGACATGTAGCGCCGGACGCAGGGGAGCACCCAAGGCATGCCAGAGTTCGATCGGGTCTCCTAATCGTCCAGTCGAAACTCTCATGGGCAAACGGCCGTAGCCTTGCAAAACTGGAGATAAATATTCGAGGGGTAAGAAAGAATAACGGGATAAAAGCATCAGGACTTCTGAGAGCAAATGTTGCTCTCCTAAAGCAGTAAAATCCCAGGCACTAACTAAGAAGGAAATATCAAACCACTTTAAGGGCTTGGTCTGTTTTGCTTCAGACCCTTCTTCCCCAGGTAAACCGGTTGGGAGGCAAGGATAGCTTTCACGAACGTCATAACAGTAAAGGTTTACCCCAACTGCCATCTCCTGTTCCACTTTGGGGTGGTTGAAAAATATTTGGTCCTTCGTGATGGAAGACGTTCCGTCAGACAGGATTTCTGCCAAGGTTTGAGTGACAGCAGGAATCATAAATGAGCGCCATGAGGGAGCACAGCTCTACAGTAAGGAGTTACGAAATATATCGTTATTAGACTTAGGTCGGAATTATTGTCTTCCTTAGGCTGCACCATTTATAAATAGCCACCTAGCACAAGTTTTTTTCCTGAAATATTGAAAGACTCAAGTAAATAAGACTTTTATCGATGCCAGTTGGGAAAAATCAAAAAACTAAATATTTCTTTACTAATCTCTGGGAAAAAGTGAGGTAAAACTGAAGCATTTTAAGTTTTACCTCATGCCAAAATAAAAAAGTTAAGCCCCCAAATGACCTATCCATGCCATAACCTCTAATGATTTATTGCTATGGAGGACTTTGTCAATAAACAATCTCCCACGATTATCTGAAGGAGTCGTTAAGCCACGAATTTTATCCTTTTTAGAATAAAAAATAAACTGATTCCAAAAAGTCTATAACTGGGTATTCTACTCTCCAAACGCTTTTGTATTGGTTTCATGCGAAAGCAAGATCCTCATATTTTTAAATATTTACCAGGAGGATTAGCCTCATTTTTAAGGGACTTAAAAGAATCTAAATACCGAGGGGAATTTGAATAGAAAGCCGTAGGCTGATTTATGAGTGCGAGTGGTTTGGTTATGAGATTTATTACTAAGTGTGGAAATGTGATGGGGGAGAAAACTCACTCCAGCCTTGCTTCAATTGTGAAATTTTCAATCATAAAACAAGCGCTCACTCGTTTTATTATTTTTTATAATTACTGGATGGGGATGGGGGGCGGCTATGCAGGTTGATCAACCCATAACTCTAAGCAATGGGTCTTTTGGTCTGGAAAAGCTTCCAGACCGTCGCCAATCCTTCTCAACCATCGATTTAAATCAGCATTGCCAGGATTTTTTAGATTTAATTATTGATTATTTATCCCTCCCCATCGCTTGGATTTTACGGCGGGGGTTGGGGCATCAGCTAAAGATTGGGATGGAGGTAGATGGTTGTGTACCGCAGGATATACTCACGGCTGCTCACAACCGCACTTCTCTCAAGGATCTCCTAGCATCCCCGAATCTATTTTCTCAATTTGCTCTTGTATCTACTCAACCCGGTTTACAACACTGGGTTTATCAAGACTGGCAAGTCTACAGTAGCTGCCTTTGTCAGCATCAGGGGCAGTACCTTTTATTTGTCTCCCAGTCTCCGTTAACGACGTCGGAACGGCAATGGATAGAACGACAAATTCTGTTAATGAGTGACTATTTTGATCTGCATTTGGCCTTTAATCAACAGCGAGCCGCGCTCTTAGCTAAACAACAGCATCTTCACCAGACCACTCATCAATTGGGGACGCCATTGTCACTCATCACCCTTTATGCTGACATGTTGCAAGTTAAAACAACCCCCCAAAACGGTCAGAACTATCTAGTACCGTTGCAACAGGCCGTTAAACAACTCCATCATCATCTCCAGGATTTGGTGGATGACGAAGAGGAGGACTCCCCCCTTGTTGAACCATGTAATTTACATGATTTGGTGGCGGAGAATATCCGCGCTCTTCAACCCCACCTGCAAAGTCAGGGCATGGAGATTTGCTATCCACAAACGTCTGAGGTCGTTTGGATAGATCGTTGGCAAATGCTGCAAGTTTTCGACAATCTACTGAGTAATGCTCTGCATTTTAGCCCCCAAGGAGGTCAGATTACGCTCACTTGGCAGCGATTCCAAACCGAAATCTTGATCGAGGTCAGGGATCAAGGACCGGGATTATCATCGGAAGATTTGTGCTGCATGTTTTCCCCTTATTACTCACGACGGCAAGGAGGGCGAGGTTTAGGATTAGCGATCGCACAGCAAATCGTTTGTCGTCATCGGGGTCGGCTGTGGGCATCTAATTTGCCAGAAGGCGGTGCTCAATTTTCAATTAGTTTGCCACAAGAGTCCAACAATTAGAATTATCGGGGGATTTGACCATGAGAAGTACTCAGCCGCTATCCGTCGTTTTAGCGGATGATCAGCCCACCTTTCGCCAGGGATTGCGAACATTACTGGGGTTTTACCAAGCCCAAGAATCGTTCCAGTTTCATATTGTGGGTGAGGCAGCCTCAGCCGATCAGGCGATTAGTTTGGCGTTGGAACAACATCCAACCTTGCTGTTTCTAGACTTGGAACTGCCGAAAGATGACGGGGTCGCCGCTCTACAACATCTCAGACAGCAGAACTACACCGGCAAGATTCTCGTGATTTCAGCCCATCAGGAAGATGAATGGGTGTTTCGGGCCATGCGAGCGGGGGCTGATGGTTATGTGTTTAAGTCTCAGTTAGCTATGAATTTGCATCAAGCCATTCAAACAGTGCTGAAGAATGAGGTGTTTTTGCCACCGGATGCGGCAACTGGATTTTTCCGATCTTTTCATTTCTATGAAGGTCGGGCTGTTCAATCGGAGCAGACCCTCCATCTGACGGCGCGGGAAAAGCAGGTGCTCCATTGGCTGGTTCAGGGGGCATCAAATCAAGCGATCGCAAATCACTTACACATTACGATCGCAACGGTGAAAGCCCACCTAACCGCCGTGTTTGAAAAGCTTGAGGTTAAAAGTCGCTCCCAGGCGATTGTCAAAGCCCTGAAGCTGGGTTTGGTTACCCCCTAAGGTTAGGTGAATGAGTAACTTTCTTGCGATCGCAACCGTAACTGCGGTCCTCCAACGGACCTTGCAAGCGGCCATTCAAGAGGATGTAGAAGGAGCCAGGGTCACCACCCTGCGTCCCGCCGACATCGGTAAGGGCACACCTGTTTCTGGGGTCAATATTTACCTCTATCAAACCGCCCTAAATACAGCCTGGAACAATACCGATCATCGAGGTCGGCATCGTCATAGCGATACGGCTAAGCGATCACGCACTGCCCTAGACCTACACTATATGATTAGCGTCTATGGTAACGAAGTCGAGCTAGAACCCCAACGCTTATTAGGTAGCGTCGTCCGCTCCCTTAGCGATGCCCAGGTGGTGCGGGAGGAGATGATTCAAGAGACCCTTTCCGACTCTAATTACGAATACCTAGCTGAATCTGATCTATGGCAGCAGGTGGAAGAGATTAACTTTAAACCTATGGATATGTCCTTAGAAGATCTCTCCAAAGTCTGGTCGGTCTTCTTTCAGACCCCCTATGCCCTGTCGATGGCCTACCGCAGTACAGTGATCATGATCGAAGGCCAGACTCCAGCCCAAAAAGCCCTGCCTGTGGCCAGTCGAGGCTTAGCTGTTGCCCCCTTCTCCGGCCAGCCCCTGATCACGGAGATTGCGTCAATGACTGGTAAATTTGAGCCAATTGTGGCCGATTCTACCCTATTAATTCGGGGCAAACGGCTGCAGGGAAATCATACCGGTATCCGGATTGGGGCCGTGGAAGTTACTCCTTCCCAGGTGAGTGAAGGAGAGCTGCTGCTGCCTCTGGTTCGTTTGCCCACCCATAGCCTCCGGGCTGGAGTCCAAAGTTTGCAGGTGGTCCATCAATCGCAAACCCCCACACCAAACCGACCTGGAGCTTGGCGTTCTGCCAGAGCTGCCTTAGTGGCTCCAAACCACCAAGTCGGAATGGTCTCTAATGCTTCTCCCTTTTTGTTGCGACCCACCATCATTGACCTAGCCGTCACCATTACCCAAGGCCAAGAAGAAGAACTTCGGTCTGCTGCGATTCAAATCACAACGGACGTTACCATCGCTAGCCTGCAACAGGTCACGCTCATCCTGAATGAACGAACGGTTGAACATCCAGCCGCCTATTTATTTGAAGCGTCTCACCGAACGACTGATAATCAGTCCATCACAGTTGAAGTGGACGATGTAAAACCAGGAGAATATTTTGTCCGCATCCAAATTGACGGGGCAGAGAGCTCATTAAACATCGACCCAGAAGTAACCAGCCCCACGTTTGGTAGCTTTGTGGGCCCCACAGTCCAGATCATTTGAGACAACGATATGAGCACCTACCATATCCAAGTCCCCAATTTAGGCTATGTCCACAAAGCCTGGCAGGACGAACAGCCTCGTTTTTGCACCCAGTCAACCCTGGCCAAACAGTGGAAGACCCTAGATAAAGCTTTAGACTTTGGCAACCAATCTCTCACCCCCAAGCTCAAAACCGCCTGGGAATTGTGGCAGATGGTAGATGGCGAACTCACCCCGGTCATCCGTGCCCATCATTCAAAAAATACCCCAACCCCCTAAGGTGTGCTAAATATGACTGATGATTCCCTTGAGCCTCGAATCAACTTAGAGTCAGAATCCCTGCAATACAACAAACTTCATGAGTTAGGCAATCGTGCCCAATCCGCAGGATTGATTCTGGGGCATGGTCACCACCAGGGCAAGTATGAGATTTTACACAAAGGCCAAGCCCTATTGATGACCCCCAAGGAAGCCCAAGCCTTTTTGCTGGCGCTATTGCAGTCCATTGAAACGTCGGAGTAAGTGCCCATGCAACAGGGGGATGCCGAATGGCAAGAGGCAAATTGGCTTTACTTCACCCAAGCATTGCAACGGGTGAAGCAGGCCCTACGCCATCAAGGAAAGCAACTGGAATCCCAGGACCCAGCTCCTGAACCCATTGATCCATTACCCCCATCGGAACTATCTCCTCCTTCCTATTTAGAGCAAATCAGTAAAGCTTTTGGCCTATCGCCCTTTGCTCTGGATGTGCTACTGCTCTGTGCCGGCATGGAACTCGATCGAGGCTGGGAATCCATTTGTGCTCTGGCTCACGGGAATCCGAATCGTCCCTTTCCCACCCTAGGTTTAGCCCTAACTTGTTTTGCTGGATCAGATTGGATAGGGCTACAGTCCTTTCGGACCTTGCAGGAGTGGCACTTAATTGAGGTAGGAGCTGGTACGGCTTTATCTACTCGGCCCCTAAGCCTTGATCCCCATTTGCTGCAGGTCCTGTTGGGGGATAGTGAAGTTGATCCGAGATTAAAGCCTTTGACCTTGCCCTTTCCCTACCCCACGGAGTTGGTTTCTTCGCACCAAGCGATTGTGGAACAGATGGTGCAGCTTTGGTGGCGGGCCTTTCAACTGCAACAGTCATTTCCCATCATCCAGCTTTGCGGACCTGATATAGTCAGCCAGCAAGGAGTAACCCTGGCTGCTTGCGAGCAAATGGGGATGTGGCCGTTTGGGCTGGCAGCAGAAACGTTACCTGTTGATCAACCTGGATTGCAGCTTATTCAAAAATTACTCGAACGAGAATGGCTGTTGCATCATCGAGTGATCGTCCTGCACTGTGATGGCTTGGACGACTCTTCGAAAGATCGAGATCGGGCATTAGCGGGGTTCATCGATCGTTTGGCTTTCCCCCTTATTCTCTTGAGCCGAGTCCGTCGTCCCCAGCATCTGAGACAGATCGTCACCCATGAGATCGGATCGCCCAACCCCCAGGAGCAGCAACAAGTTTGGGAACAGTCCTTGGGAGCATTAACAACCCAACTGAATGGGCAAGTCGAGGCCTTGGTGTCCCACTTTAATCTCAGTGCCAGCAAAATTCGGGAGATTAGTCACCAATTCCGGCTGCAATCCCTAGCCGATAAAACCATGGATAAAATCAAGGAACCCCAGTCTCCAACGGTTCTCTTGTGGCAGTCCTGCCGCCAACAGGCCCGCCCCCGACTGGACGAGCTGGCCCAACGCATTGAGTCGAATAGTACCTGGGAAGATTTGGTCCTGCCGGAAAAGGAGCAACAGGTGCTAAAAGACATCGCTGTTCATGTCCGGCAGCGGCGACAGGTGTATGAGCAGTGGGGCTTTCAAAGTAAAAGTCAGCGGGGGCTTGGCATTGCGGCTTTGTTTGCTGGGGCTAGTGGTACGGGTAAGACTCTGGCAGCGGAGGTTTTGGCTAATACTTTGCAGCTTGATGTGTACCGCATCGATCTCAGTTCAGTGGTGAGTAAGTATATTGGCGAGACGGAGAAAAATTTACGGCGAGTGTTTGATGCGGCAGAAGGGGGAGGCGTGATCCTGTTGTTTGATGAAGCCGATGCCCTCTTCGGGAAGCGATCGGAGGTGAAGGATAGTCATGATCGCCATGCCAATATTGAGGTGAGCTATCTGTTGCAGCGGATGGAGGCGTATCGGGGCTTAGCCATCTTAACCACAAACCTTAAAGGTTCTCTCGATCAAGCATTTCTGCGCCGCATTCGGTTTATTGTTCAGTTCCCATTTCCAGATGCCAAGCAGCGAGCAGAGATTTGGCAGCATATTTTCCCGCAGCAAACTCCTACTCAGGGGCTAGATGTAAAGAAGCTAGCGAAGCTGAGTGTATCGGGGGGAAATATTCGTAATATTGCTTTAAATGCGGCGTTCTTGGCCGCAGACGTTGAGCAGCCGGTAGGAATGCAGCATTTATTACAGGCAGCCCGCAGTGAGTATGTAAAGCTGGAGCGCCCCCTGACGGATGCAGAGGTGAAGGGTTGGGTTTAAATGGCGCAGGAGGAAACTGCAATGACAGCGCCATCCTTTGGTCTAGCTTGGCTAGAAGAACTGAAACAAAAGTGAGATAAAACTGAGGCATTTTGCCTGTTTAAACCTCATAGGATTTGATCTAGTGCTGCACAGATAAGAGTTGCAGTTGCCGTAGGGATTCCTGTGTGGTTGCTTTTACTTGCCAGTCTGAGTGGATTGAGTGTGGCCAAATCTAGTTCTGAGGAAGTTTTGATGATGCGTACTCAAACCTCACGTTCAAAGAAGCCCACTTCGCAGAAATTACCCCAAGCCAAAGAGGTTACTCAGCCCCCATTGGTCGAAGTTCCTCTGATGCAGGCTTCGGATGAGGAGGGACTGGCGGCATGGGAAAAACAGCGGCAAAAATGGGAACGGTTTGGAACTCCATGGATGGATAAGGTTCCAAATCTATCGGGTGAAATAAATCAACCTTGGATTCAGCCGAAGCTAACCATTG
Organism: Acaryochloris marina MBIC11017; assembly: GCF_000018105.1. Lineage (GTDB taxonomy): Bacteria > Cyanobacteriota > Cyanobacteriia > Thermosynechococcales > Thermosynechococcaceae > Acaryochloris > Acaryochloris marina. Next base: position 262,124 of record NC_009925.1, on the reverse strand, counting down.
GCCAGCCTAATGATAAGTACGAAAAGGAAGCGGATAGAGTTGCTAAGCAGGTCGTTACCAACACTAATTATCCAGATTTTGTCAATGTACCCCAAGGTAGATCTGGACAGCATCAGGGCTGGGTAATTGATAACTTACAAGCGAAGCCAGAGGTATTTGCTAAACAGCAAGGACCAAAAAGTATTGGAGGTACACTCCCTGTAAATCTAGAGTCAGCCATCAACCAGGCTCGTGGGAGTGGAAGGCAGTTAGATGTGAGTCTCCAACAATCTATGGGGCAGGTCATGAATGCAGATTTTAGTAGGGTAAGAGTGCATACGGATGTCCAGTCAGATCGCTTGAGTCAGTCGATTCAAGCAAAAGCATTTACAACAGGACAGGATGTATTTTTCCGTAAGGGAGAGTATCAACCCCATAGTAAATATGGACAAGAGTTAATCGCCCACGAATTAACCCATGTTGTTCAGCAACAAGGTCAGTCTGTCAGCAGTTCAAATATTCAAAGAGCTATTGATTGGCAGGTTCAAGATTATTTCTTCAAGATAGGTCCAGAACCAAAATTAGGTATCGTGAAAGATCCTAATTCTTTATATCAATATTTAAATGAATGGATTAATCGCATTGAACCCTGGGTGAAATCAATTATAGAGAATAAAATCGATGCTAATTACTATCAAAGCCTAAAGCTCGAGGATAAAAATGATTTTGATAGGCTTAAATATGAGAAAAATACCTGGGATGAAATAGTAAAAGGCTGGAATAAGATTAAACCTGGTAAAATTAAAGAATATATTTCATTCCTTGCTGATAAATCATCTGAAAGCTTATTGAGTAAAGTTGTGATTGGTAGATTAAAGGAATCTACAGGGCAATCAACAGCAGGTCAGAGATATACTTATAGATTTTATTATTTGGAAGATGCTTTTAGAGCTATCTTGGCAGAAGATTATAGGAAAGAATCTACAAAAAAAGAAGATAAATTAGCTGATGAAGTGCTTTCAAGTGATATTGAGAAACAAATAGAATTCTGGATTGTTGGCTTTATTAATAATTTTACTAAAGATGCCAGATACTTAAAAGTAAAAGAATTTATGATTGACGCAGAGTATAAGGATTACTTTGGAGGAAAAATATCTGATGTACTTGATAATCCTGAAAATAAGAGTATTTCAGAATTGATTTCGGCATTGCATGATGCAACAACTATTTTATTTGAAATGAGTGAGGTTATATATCAAATAGATAACCCGCAATATAAGCCTAGAGATAAATACTTGGTCCAGCATGGAGAAAAAATTAACTTTTATAAGTTAATCGATAAGGGAGGAATATCAAAAGAAGTAGCGAATTATGTTGCGGTTCCTCCTGATAAAGATAAAGCAAATTACTACATAAATTTGAATAATAATAGTAATAACAATAATTCTAATTATCAAAACCAGGAAGATATAAAATATGTCCGACCTGGATACTTAAATGAATCTAAGAGTGAGGTATTAAAACAACTACGCAAGAATAAAATGCTAGTTGAAATAGGCCCAAGTTATACGACAGGAAGATTAATGCAATTAAGCGATACATTTGGAGCTGGACCAAAAACAAAACTTGCTATTGCATTGGCTATTTTTGCGTTTTGGAATAAAGGTTATGACAAAGCAGTCTCAGGGATTCATCGTTTCCATTTTGTGATGGACATGTGTAAAAACTACGTGCCTCAGCTTAAATATGAAAATGAGTATCCAAATTCTATTGCAGAGATATGGAATTCACTTTAAATACAAGTACTTGAAATAAAGACCTTGAGCACCCTGAATTAATCACTATTTAGAGAGGAGATTCCTAGTAGTCTTGCCCAACCTCTCAATGACTTGAACATGTTTTTTTAACTTAGAGTTTTCCTTGTATTAAAACCTGGTTTAAGACCTAAATAATCGAAATGTGAAGGGCTAAGCTAAACTCGGATACTTCATATTTAGTGGAGTGTTAGCACTTTTTCACTACTTCCAGGACCGAGTCTTGTTTGCCAAAAGAGATTTTTAGCATAGGACTCGCTACCTTGGTCGTGCATCAAAGAAGTGTGGGTTTGTTAAACCGATAGGGAGTCGAGTTGTTTTATTTCCTCATGCAATGTCCTCTATGTGGTCATCCTAAAACCCACAAACATGGCAAGACCAGCAAAGGCAGTCAACGTTACCGTTGCCCCCACTGTCAACAGACCTTTAGTGAGACCTTTGACACCCTGTGTTATCGCCGTCAGATCTCTCCTGAAACGATCCAGACCATCCTTCAAGCTCATGTTGAAGGGAGTAGTCTACGAGGACTCTCTCGCATCACGGGTGTAGCGTATAACACTTGTGTGAGTGTGGTTCGTTCAGCGAGTCATAAATCCCAAATGATTCACAATGGGGAAGTTCAGGCCGTTGCGACCGACGTCATTAATGCAGATGAGTTGTGGTCCTTTGTCAAAAAAAGCAAAAGCACTGTGAGCCGAAGGAGTTGAGGGTAGGCGACTGCTGGATAGCATTGAGTCTTGCGAAAGAGAGTGGTCTCGTGCTCAGTGGCCGTATTGGCAGACATACCGACGAGCTAGCTCAAGAATTGATTGAAAATACTGAGGGCAAAACCGCCTGTCATCATTGGCAAACGGATGGTTGGGAAGGGTACGCACGACAATTACCCGATGAGGTCGTCCATGAAGTGAGTAAAGCCCTGACCCAACGCTTAGAGCGGACCAATGGCATCGTGCGTCAGCAGACCGGGCGTTGGCATCGACGACAGAATAAATTTGGCAAAGTCTGGCAACAGAGTGCGATGACTTTAAGATTGGTGCTGAGCTATTTCAACTGGATTTGGTGCCACTCTCGATTCAAGAACACGGCTGCCCAACGAGCTGGATTGACGGAGCGTCCTTGGAGATGGCAAGACTTAGCTTCCTATCCCACACTTTGTTGATGCACAATCCTCGCTACCTTCTTGGGCATGCTAAGGATATTCAGTTCCGCTTCCCCGAATAATGCGAACCTACTGTCATCGGCAGAAGAAAAAAACTCGTCATCTCGCTCAGCCAACAAAAATAGACAAGCCCTCTCAGAGCTTGGAACAACCGCCAACGCTGCAAGAGAGGTCTAATGAAGCTGGACTAGCAGAATGGGCTGCCCAGCAACAGAAATGGGCCAAGATAGGGAATACTTTGTTGGACCAACCGCCTGGGAACTCTCCCCAACCTTGGCTTCAGCCTCAGCGAGACAAAAATACAACTTCTCCGTCTGAACCATCAGCAAACCTTCATATTTCTCCCATGATGGGTGCCAATCCTCCCATTCAGCGGTTGATGGATGTTAAAAGCTTTCAGGAAGCGACTAAAGGGACATTGTTTCATCCCCGTAAACGAATTACTGCCATTGATGATCCCCTCAAAAAGATTGATCAATCGGGAATGGATAGTATTCTGCTCAACGAATTGCTAGAAGCCATTAATGGTTGGCTCAAAGTCGCTAGCGAAGACAGCACCCGAAAACCTGTTGTCCTCCAGCTTCGAGAAGAAGTGATGACAGAATTGGAGAAAATTGCCACTTCCCTCAGTCAGGATTTTGATCCAGAGAATCCACCGCCAACTCGATCTCGACGTAACGCCTTTTCTGCAGAAGTCACTGGCGCAGGCAAAAAATATGGCTCAGACTTTAGCGATTTCGACAGTAAGCAATTTCGAGTCTCAGGGCGAGCACCTCAACGCCGCATCGAAGAAGTCAAACGCCTGAAGATGGAAGATGGAACAGTCGTTTACTATGCCACTGGACTGGTGACTAACTTTAAGGGCAAAGCACCCATGGTTGCCCCTTATCCCGATCCCATTCCCTTGGGGGATTGGTATCCAAAAGTCACCCATATCAACGGCATGGCTGTGGCTCCAAAATCTGGCTTACTCAGCGCTGCAGCTTTGCAAGAAACCGTTAATACGGCCCTAGGTGGGAAAGAGGACGTTGCTTTTGGTCAGGATGCGGTTGATATTCTGTACACCTACAGCGCCCAGCGTGGCAATGTTGTTTTTGATTTGATCGACTGCATCAAAGGCAAGCTCCAAATCGAGGATGAAGCCACGGGCAAGCAAGAAGACATTATGCTGGATGCGGTCCGCAGCAAAAAGCGGGTAACAGTTTCTGCCCATAGTCGAGGCACCATCAAGACCGACAATGCTGTTCGCAATGTTCATGAAATATTGACAAAGGAATTATTGCCCTCCATCAGGGCAGCTCGACAAGAAGAAGTGATGGCCTATTGGCAAGCCAACGATCCGCAAATTGGGTTGTCAGCGGATATGCTTGCTGAACTCAGCTACAGTGGCTTTGCCGCAGAAGAAGCAAAGAAACAGTTGAATACTTATATTCAGCTAATCTATGCAGGAAATGCCGTTCAACATCCTTCCGCTTTTATCGATGTCAAGCTGTTTGTGGGTGGCCTTGATCTGGTCAGCATGTTTGTGGGCACTTACAGCGAAACAGGTCGAAAGATCGACTCGATTATTGGCACAGGCGGCTCCAAGAAATCGAAGCTAAAGAGTGTTGGTGGTACAAAAGGACATGGCTTTGTCGGCAACTATGTTCCTACCGTTGGCCAGGAAATAGCCCAAGATCTTCAACAGCGATAGTGATCATAAATTATTTTTAGAGGTTGGGTAGCCTTTGAAAACGGCAGAAATATTAGCCCAATGGCGAGGTCCTGAGACCCTTTTGAAGTGAGATAATTCCTTCGGCGATGATATCGTACGGATTCTGGGGGAATATCAGTGCAGACGCATCAAACTCAGTCACAGCAAGCCAAAACAGAGGCTGTCCCTTCTTCTACCCCACCCGTTACTCAACCGACATCCCCATCCCCCATCGTAGAACCTAAGTCGAATGCTGAAGGTCTAGCAGAACATGCAGAACGACTGGAGAAATTTCAGAGATTAGATACCAGTATGGTGCAGATGGGGCCACCACGCTTAACCAATGGAAACCCCATTCAACCCAAACTGACCATTGGAGCACCGGGAGATAAATATGAACAAGAGGCCGACCGCGTGGCCAAGCAGGTCGTCACCCAAATGCATTCTCCCAAGGGCCTAAATCCTCCATCATCTGCTCAACGTCAGGATTTACCTGAACAAGATGAGCTGATGATGAAACCCATTATTCAACGACACAATGGCCCTAAAGATGCGAACCCCAACCTAGAACATGCCATTAACCAATCTAGAGGGGGTGGTCGTCCCCTGGACGATAAGATCCGCGGTCCAATGGAACAAGCTTTTGGAGCAAATTTTGGTGGCGTGCGAGTCCATAGCGATCGCAAAGCGCATCAACTCAACGAATCTATTCAAGCCCGTGCCTTTACCACAGGCCAAGATCTTTTCTTTCGCCAAGGAGCCTACCAACCGAGTAGCCGAGCAGGCCAGGAACTCCTCGCCCATGAACTGACTCATGTCGTTCAGCAGAATGGCAAATCTATCCAGCCATCACTACACCCCCAATCAACTGCAGCTGAACCCCAACAAAATCAGGAGCCAACACCATCCAAGTCAATGGAACTGTGTTGGAAATCCAATGATGTCTTCCTGAGGAGGCAGTCGGAGAAACAAAACCATGTCTCTCAGGCAAAGAACAACGTTATTCCATACATAACTGATAAACGCATCCATCAAACTTCTTCCACCAATGGCAGGCTTCAGAAGACGGAGCATCTTTTTCAACAAGTCCCTGCTCAGCCTCAATATGCTTTGGTTGAGAAACGGCAGCCCAAATCCACAGTTATAGACTCTATTTCTTCTAATCCATCCCCTTCTATTCAGCGGGAGTTAGCCGATAGTTGGAATCAAGATGAAGAACTCTACAAACTCAAAGATCAAATTCATGGATTGCAATGGTACTTCAATCCAGACACTCAAAGATTCTACTATCTTGTAGAAGGACAAGCTGCAGATACAGAGACCGCAGCAGAAAATAAGATGTCTTTACAAAGCCTGCATACATTTTGGGTTGGATACGCCCTGGCAGAGAGAGATGCAGCAAGCTGGCGTGAAGAAGCCAATAAAGATGAAACTGGTTTACTCAATTCCCGAATTCCTTGGGAAGGATTTATTGATGCAGTGGGGGAGGATTTGGGCCAGGAGAACGCTGAGTCAGCAGATAATGCAGATACCTCGACGATTTTTGGAAAAATTGGGGGGCTTTTCAAAGCAGCAAAGCCTAATGCAAAAACCAATAAGTGGCGATTAGGGGCTGAAGGGATTGGCCATTTAGCTGGAGGGGCAATTATTCTAGCTCTGACTGTACCAGCTATTGGAAGTGGAGCCGGGGCAATTATTGGTGTTCCAGCAGCTATTGGTGGTGGTATACAAATTGTGATTGGGCTTTCTAAGTTTGGCCGAGCATGGCTAGCTCATAAAAAAGGGAAAGAAAAAGATGAGGACAAAATCCAAAAATATGGAAAATGGTTCAATAATTTAATCACGATGGAAGGATTGCTGAGCTTAGCGTTCAACACATTTATGGCAATTGCCACAGGAGGAGCTGCCGCCTCAATTCTTGGAGCATCTGGTGGACTCATTAAAGCAGTGAGAGGAGCTTTACTTCATATTGATGATTTTGATAAAAAGCACCCCAATTTAGTTGCATTAATGACTTCTGTTGAAGCGATTCTAACTGCTATAGGTCGAGTACTAGGAATTGTCATCGGAGCTGCTACGGAAGGAGCTGCATTGGCAAAAAATATTGTTCTAGGACTAGTTGCGACTATTAAGGAAAGTCGGGCTGCAGCAAGTTGGAGAAAAGCTAAAGCGGCAGCAGAGGCTCAATAAACTATGGCTAACGTTACTCTTCTTGACCTAAATAAGCGGTCCATCGAACTACTGAATCCTAAGTTTGAACTGAATAAACGAAACCATAAAGCCAACTATCTTCGGATGAGTTTTCAAGTTTCGCCTGATAAATACAAACAGATCAAATCAACTGAGCTTTTTAATCTCTATGATGAAATTTTAGTCGATACTGATCTTCAGTTTCTTGACTATTCTATTGATGTATATCTTGAGCTATTTCTACGTCCTGATTTAGTCGAGGAATTTTCGGGACTCCTCTCACTCTCTGACCCTGGTTCTTCAGGACTGAGGTGCTTAGAACAACTCAGCCCTGAGCACGCCTTACTAAAAACTGACAGCTGGCTACTCACTTCCATTCGTCAAACACAGGCGAACAGAGAAGTCTACTCCAAAACAATATGGGCCTATTTATGCGTACACGAAGAACAGGATCCATTAGAGCAAGATTTATGGTCAATCTTGAGCCCATTCCTACAGCGAGTAACTGAGTCTTCTCTTACGAATATGCTTGGGCAGCAAAACTCATTTATAACCACTCAAGCTTATCAAAGATGGAAATCATCTGTTCAGAATATGGATGAGGTTAAGCAAGAAAATGTTCAAGTGTTGTTGAAAAAATTATGTGAAGAGCTGGGCACGATTAGTCCTGAATATCATCAACAAGAATTTTCTCAATCTAGTGTTGATCAATTATCTAATGGCCTCGACTTACCTAAAGGACTAAACTCAGGATCATCATTTTCTACAAGCCATCCCTCTAATTTAGGCCATCTTCCTATAGAGGAGAAACGGTTATCGCAATCTACGATATGGGATTTACAACGACAGTATTACCTACAACAAGGGAACACTATTTTTCTCCAAGAATGTGAACAACAATCTTCGAGACAAGCAAGGTCCAAGGCAAGTCACTATGCACAGCTTATCTTTTCATGCTTAAGAGATTATTGTGCCATTAATAGAAGACATAAAGCGAATTATCAAGCCATTGACGCATCCCAGAAGATTTATCTCATTGAGTTAGGTGCTGGTTCAGGACACTTTGCATATCAGGTTCTTCATCATTTACTGCCTCTTTTATCACAGCCCACTTTGAAGAAAATATCAGTTTGTTATGTGTTGACTGATTTTGTAACAGCAAATATTGAGTTTTGGAAGCAGCATCCCTCTCTGCAACCCTTTTTCAAAGAAGGTACACTCGACATTGCTTATTTTGATATTGAATATCCCACTGATTTAACTCTACAAATATCTGGTGATTCTTTGACGCCAGACACCTTAAATAACCCAATCATTCTGATAGCGAACCAGGTCCTCAGCAAACTCCCCCAGGATGCATTCTGCACTGAATCAGGAAAGTTGTCGGAAAGCCGGGTAAGACTGTTTGCGCCTGCAGGACATCAGTTACGAGATTGGCGAGCGCTTGGGCAAATAGCGTTGCAATTTTCGGATGTGGGATTAGATAAATCTGACTATTACGAAGATGCGATCGCAAATAACATTCTCTACACCTATTCGGAAACGAACCATCCAACTCATTTCTTATTCCCTACCGTTGCTCTATCCTGCTTAGATTACTTCCGCCATCTGTCTAAAGACCGGCTTATGATCATTTCCAGCGACTTTGGCTATTGCCATCAAAACGCTTGGCAAGGCTATGGTGAGCCCGTGTTTAAACTACAGGGAAGTGTATCTTTACCTGTCAACTACCATGTCCTAGCAGCATATACCGTGCAGCAAGGCGGGCTGGTTTTGCAACCTCATCGCCACACGCCTGATTTCTATACCCAAGCCCTCCTCTTTGGCAAGCACCCCACTCAATATCAAGAAACACAACTCTGTTACCAGTTTTATTCAACAGTAACTGAGACAGACTCTTGGCAGGGTTCAGTACAGATAACGACTGAGCGAATGGAGACGCTTTCTTTATCCCAACTAATAGGGTATTTGCATTCTCACCATTGGGATTCTCAGATTTTCTTGGACTGTTTCTCTTCTCTATTAGATCAGTTAGACACAGCAACACCAGCGATAAGATTGGATTTGATTGAAGGTATTCATCAGATTTGGACTAATTATTACCCAATTGGCGAGAATCAAGATCTAGCCTTTTATCTAGGTATGGTGCTGTATCAATTAGCTGAATATGCAGATGCAATAGATTATTTTGAGAAATCTATCCAATTAACTGGAACTGACCCTGCCACACTGTACAACATCAGTATGTGTCACTTTCATTTGCAACAACTAGAAGAAACGACTACCTATTTACAAAAAGCTTTACAGGCAGATCCCTCTTTTGAAGAGGCTTTAATTTTTCAAAGAAAACTGACCCAACAGCAGTCTCATTTAGATTCTGGGCAAACCCACCATTAAATCTTTCTGCAGGAGGACATCGATTCTAGCTTGCAGGTTGTAGTTCTTTTTTAGCTCAGATTATTCCAGACTTGCCCCAATCTCAAACCCTAAATTGAGTTAATAAATAGTGATGTGTAAACATTCGATTGACTGTAAGTTCATCACTTGGGAGCGACATCGTGAAAGTGGGTATAGTCAATATACCGATGCCCATCTGGAGTTTGATGGAAAATATCAATAAACTTATGATCCCAAATAATATCCAGGGCTCCATAAGTATGGCGAGCATGCAAAGATTGAGCCACTGTATCATCAATTCCAGTCAATGTCACAATTAAGGTTGCTTTTGTACGTTCAAGGGATTCAGCAGTAGCACCATAGAGTGGACTAGATTCATCAATCGGATGCATAACCGTCCAAGTCAGGGTGAATGAAGGCGTTCGAGGACGAAGCAAATTGAGATTATACAAATGCCGCATCGCGTCTCCCTCAGTGCTGATTTCATCTTGCAGAAAATAGAGATTAATTTCAGCTTCAAGAATCTGGTTACGACGCTGGTTGGCGGTGCGGAACATCAAGGTTGGGACGCCATTGTAAGGTGTAATCACGGCAACATGGCTAAACAACACTCGGGTTGTCGGTCGAGAAAATCTCGCAAACGCCAAACCTGTAATTAAGGCCACACTAAGGATGCTAGTAAAGGCCTCAATCGTAACCACAAAATTGGCATAAGCCGTGGTAGGGTGCATGGCTCCATAACCAATGGCCCCCAAAGTTTGCACACTGAAGAAGAAGGCATCCCAAAACGAGCCCGGTGTCGCATTGGCGATACAATCTCCCCCAGCCAGATAGGCCAGTGCAAACAATACATTAATGACTAAATAGCCGCCGACCAGAATTAGCAGAAAGCCCAGCCAAGGAATCGTCAGTAATAAATGATAAGGATCGCGCCAATAGGTATACCAAACCCCCAGCCCAGAAATACTAAATTTGCCGTCTTGAAATTTCAAGTAGCTCTTTTGAGGCAAACTTTGGGCTAGTTTTCGGCGGAGGGATTGACGACGACGGGACTTCACTGGCGAACGAATAGAAAGGGCAATCACATGGGCGTGATGATGAATTCAACATTATATTGGTTGATCAAGTTACATGTATCGTGATCAACTTGATTGGTGTCAGACAGTTCTAAATTATAGAAATCGATAAAGTCGGTATCGAAGTGAGGACCCGCATGCCAGGTCCCCACTTCTAATTTGATAAAGCAGTCTCCAGGAATTTGAAATGCCGTGATCTGGTCTAGGGCAGGTTGAGCAGCATCTCCTGGGGGAGCAACGGCCATCAGCCAAGGTTTACCAGCTAGAGACCCTAAACATTGGGTACATTTTAGATGCCGCGTAATGCGAGAAAACCGTCGGCCCAATTTTTCTAGTCGCACAATATAGAACCGGGGAATCCCCTGATCTAAATGTAATTGAGCATTGTCAGGACCATAAACGGCCCCATCTTCGGAAGCAAATATGACCTGACCGTAGGGTTGAAATGTCTCTGGAGTAATTGGTTGAGCAATTAGTTGTTGCGTAGAGCATTGCATAAACGATTCTTCGAAGGATCCTGCCAGAAGCTATGATACGGGTTTGCGATCGCTCCAACGAGCCAGAACAATCCCTGCCAATACAATAACGCCCCCAAAGCCTTGCTGCAGGGTCAGCGCCTCCCCAAACAATCGCCAAGCTAAAATTGCCGCCGTAACCGGTTGTAGCAGCAAACTGACTGAAGCAAATGCGGAAGGCAAATGGGCCAAAGCAAACATAATCAAACTTTGGCCGATCACCTGCGAAATACAGGCTAATCCCACTAACGATAACCACCCAGTCATCGTCATAGGTAAGAATCCTTCTCCCGACAGCCAAGCGATAAAAAACAAAATCGTAGCTCCAACGATGCTGCAGGCAAAGGCGATAGTTGCTGTCGGGAAATGCAAACGTAACCGAGCCACAGACAGAATATATCCAGCGTAGAAAATGGCCGTAAGCAGTCCTAAGGCATCCCCAAATACATGTTGAGTATCGATACTCGCACTGACTAATAGGGTCGCCCCTAAGAGAACTAGAGCAATGGCAACCAAAAACCATCGTGAAACAGTTTCCCCAAACAGTAGCCAACCCCCTAACACCACAAAAATAGGGGCGAAGTTAGCCAACAAGGTTGCATTGGCAACAGAGGTAAATTGAATAGACCAATGCCAAACCGCCAAATCTGCTGCAAAGAAACACCCTGCTGATATCAGAGGCAACCCCGTTACACGCTGTTCATTCACGGGGAAGGATGTAGCAGGTCGGGAGGTCCATAACCAAACTCCCAATAGAGGGACAGCAAATCCCAATCGATAGAATGCTGTTGCACTCGGCCCTAATTCACTCAGGCGCACAAAAATGGGAGCAAATGCAATACCAATAGCCCCCAGAAGCAACGCTATGAAAGCATAGGGATTGGGCTTAACACCATAAGACCCCACTTTTTTTCCTGTCGATTTAAGCTGGGTCATGGCAAATAGCAAAGATCATTAGACGGCTAGGGTTAATTATCCTAACCTTTTCGTCATAAACATGAGCATACTTGCCAGTAATAAATCCTAGTTTCAGCTGGTCCTAGGAACATAAATAACTCACATCTCCCTTGGCCATATTTACTGCAGACAGTAGAGCGTAGTTTCCACAACAGCTCTCCATCCAATGTCTTAATGGGGAGGCATAATTTCCCGCGCCAATATTTGCCGGATTTTATTATGATTGTTCAACAATGGGGTATTCCAATGGCCAGATTATGTTTGCAGGGTGAAAATCCGATCTCAAACTAATCTCATTCTCTTCCACTGTTGAGTTTGTAGTGCTACTGCCAAAATTTAATTATGCGTTTGTCCCACATCTTAGAGGCTGTTTGAAAAGTTTAGTATTCCTGCGCCAGCCTTCGAACCATCAGTCGAATCATCGCCACATAAACAAGGGCTTCAGCCGTTCTGGTCAGCACTTCATAATCTTTGTTGAGCCGTCGAGACCACAACAACCATCCAAACGTCCGCTCTACAATCCATCGTTTGGGAACAACCTTGAACCCAGCTAAATTATCAGAGCGTTTGATGACTTCCAAAATATAGCGAAAACGGTCCATGACCCACTGCATCAAGGCTTCTCCTTGATAGCCAGCATCTGCCCATATCCGAACCAAACGGCCCAGGCTCGCCCCTTGGCGTCGAGCTTTCCAAAACAGAATTTTGGCCCCCCGTTGGTCAGAGATATTCGCAGCAGTGACGACCACCATCAGGATTAGACCCAAGGTATCAACGAGGACATGACGCTTACGCCCCTTGATGAGTTTGCCACCATCAAACCCAATGGATTGACACCGAGGATTGCCCACTTTGACCGATTGAGCATCACAGATAGCTGCACTGGGACTCGGATGACGGTCTTCACTCACCCGGACTTGCATCCGTAGATGTTCATTGATTTGCCTCCAAGTACCATCATCACGCCACTTTCGAAAATAGCTATACACCGTTGACCAGCAGTGAAAATCATGAGGCAACTGTCGCCACTGACAGCCGGTCACAACGAGATAAAAGATGGCATTAACCACACTGAGCATATCAGTGGTTCGTGGTCTGCCTCCTGGTTTAGCAGCGGGAATCAGAGGTTCGAGTAATTCCCATTGCTCTGCTGTTAGGTCGCTATCGTAAGCTGTAGACATTGCTCTCAAGTTCCTGTCAGAAATTCTACAGTGACAGATTACTCTCTTGAGAGCTTCCCTGACTTCTCAAACAGCCTCTTATGCTATTCATCTATGACGACATAATTCACGGACAAAACTTAGAAGATTTACATCTTTATATGTTGATCGCTGATACCTTTTTGAAATCCTCTAGACTCACCTCTGTTAGCTTAAACTTCACTCAATTATTTCAGCTCATTCAACATTAAACCGTATACGACCAAAATTTAATGTGTTTATCCTGAAAGGCCTTTAATCTATCTAATTATTTTCTGGAACTTATAGAATTTAAACAACCTATCAATAGTCAATTGATCTTAGGGTGTCAGACCTAAGGTTTGCGCAATCTGAAACGGCTATTCAAGTAGAATAATTTACTCCTGGCTACATAAAATAATAATAATTTCAAAAGATAAAGACTGTATTTCAAATATGTAAAAATATAGGTAAGAAGTATAGTCGATTTTCCCAAAGTGTTCAAGCAAGAAAAATAGTCCCTTGATATCTAATGGGCGAGTAGAGATGTCACTCTAATATTATCTTTCATCTGGAAAATTACGATAAATAAGGCCATGGAATTATCAATTTAAACTGAAGATGAAAAGCACTTGTCCGACTTGCAAACGTTCATTGTACTTACCAGAAGACTATCAGTCTCTGAGAAAATGGCAAGTCATTTGTTCCCATTGCTATTCACTCTACCAAGCTGAGCCTGGTGTCGTTATTGGCTCATGGTTGGGGTTTTCCCGTAATCACCAAAATATTTATCTAGCTAGAATTCAGATGAGAACTGGGTCTATTAAAACAGTAGAAATTGATCAACTCATCGGTGCAAATATTCCAATTATTTTGATGATGCCGGCAAAAGGTGTTGGTCACTTACAGCCCATTTTATTAGTAGATGTCAAGACCAACCAGTCTCACTTCTTGCCCCATCCTCAACGGCAATTTCTCAAATATCAACGATATACCGTGATTGGGGTCAGTATATTTATTCTTTGCTTAGGTTTATCGATTCGAGGAGGGGTAGCTACAATTATCATTGTGGCGGTTGTCGGTAGCCTTTTAGTAGGTAATATTTTGCCAAGAATCTTGCGAAGCAAGCAACACAACTCCAAAACACAAAATCGTTTGATGTTGGAGCAACGACTCATTAAACAAAGTGATGCCTGGGGAGAACAGCTCCAACAACTGGAAATAGAATTAACAAAATTGCATCAAGCTAATAAAAGGCTACTTCCATATAGCCAAGATGAAGCCTTTCACATCAGATCAATTTCAGATAAGCCCAGAAAACGCCAGTACTTTCAGAGTAAATATTACAGACTCAGCGAATTGGTTGAGTGTTATGTCTTAACAAAAAACTTAATTGATATTAATATCCCTATTATCCAATTAGCCGAAGAAGTGCCAGTTGACCTAATCAGTCAACTATCTAACCTCTCTTTGCAGATTAAGGATCTAGAGCGTCGGTATCAATCCATGACCTAGCCCATCATAAACTTGACCTCTTGGATCCAAATGCAGAAGATAGCTTCCATGTACTTTATAAAAAGTAGACATCATACCCCCCGAAGCTTTGGATCTGTCCTATTTCTCTATTGCAAAAGCACATCTGCTTCATGATCAATGATCGTTTTCTGGTCTCTAATCAACTGGTACCGTCCAGACCACTGACCTGGAATAAGGGGTTGCTTAGTGCCCTTCTTCCCTAATGAACGGGTCCATACCTTCTGAGATTCCGATACTGTTCGATTAAACTGAGCGACAATCTTACCCTGAGGATCTCGGAGCTGCAGGCGTTCTTGATCTCCTTTGAGCATTCCATAGGTGTGGACCCAAAACACCAGGGCAGGGCTATCCACTGGAAGCACTTGATCTTTAAATTCTCCATCCCATAATTGTTCTAGCTCTGGAAGTTGCGTTGCAAAGCCAGCCCGGATCAATCCCGTTGATTGATAGGGAAGGGCCGTTTTCCATAAAGGACTCTTGCTACCCTGACACCCTGATGGGGCTTCCGGTCCCACAAACGGATCCACAACCCGATCTTGGTAGCGAACACTCAAGTGAACATGGGGAAAAGAAGCCTTTCCAGAAGTACCCACTAAACCTAGAGGCGTCCCCTCTTTCACTTTGTCACCTGGTTGAACTAGAACACTGCCTTTCCGAAGATGACAATATTGAGTCTGCCAGTTTTCATCATGTTCTATGACAACACCGTTACCACATTCCATTCCTTCAACGGCGTCGGTTTGAGTTTGATCCTGAATGCGGCGATCGCGAATGTTGTTCCGAGTGCGTAATACTGTCCCTGCGGCGGCGGCTTTTACTTTGACTCCCTCCGCCATTACCTGCTCATCAGGGATAGCAAAGTCGGTCCCTTTGTGGCCATCGTATGTCATCCGGCCACAGCCAAAATCTACCGCTTCTGGGCCAGGATCACGATCCGTATAAAGCAGAACAAAGCAGTCATTACCTAAGGTGCAATCAATGGGTAGCCCTAGCTGTAAAGTAGGATTCGCTTGGGTCGACAATTCACATCCCAGGACAGAGATTAATCCCAACAGCAGTAGAAAAATGTACTTACGCACAACTATTGTTGCTCCTTATCTGAAACCAGTGAGACGTGGCCTCACTTTATCAAGAGTTGATGAGTTCTAAGGGAATTCATAAAGATTGAATTTCGTCCTAATTTCAGAAATAGAGTAAATTAATCGCTTTTGGTGCCTGTCTATATTTTCATTTATTTAGTCATACTTTGAATTGCTTCAATATCTAAATAATTCACATTTCATCACAAATCTTTTACAGCAAAGTGCCAACAAGTAAACTTCTCAGCTTTTTGTAAAGATTACTAATATTTATGAGCCAATGCCTTGCTAAAGGGTTATAGCTGGATTAAATAGCAAAGTATAAATTAATAGCTAACTTAAGAAATGGTAGCAGTATAAACTCAAGATTTGGGAAATAGCCAACGTTCCCATTAAATATTTCTCGAAATATTTTAGAAGGATTTTATTCGAAGTTAACGAGGATTCTCGCAGTAAAAAAGAATTACTAGATGATTGGGGGGATTGATGACTTTTAGAGCAGAAAAGCATACCTCTAACTAAATTTGGAAATAGATTTTTTCCGTTTAGAGCAATCACTTTACAGTTTTGCTACCCGTTCGAATGAAAGAGCTACAAGAAATCATTCCTTTTGTTATTCAAGCCGATCATCAAGATCCGTCAATTATTGTAGCGACTGTGTTGCAAGCGGAGGAATCAAGCTACTGCAGGTCTGGAACTCGGATTCTATTGACCAAAGCTGATCAAACCATTCGGGCGATTTGTGAGGATTATATTGATCAGAAAATTATTAACCAAGTTAAACAGCTTGTTCAGATTAATGGCTGTCCCCAAGTGTATCGATATCATGTCGATCAACTTCACACACTGGATAAGACAAGCTCTCGAGGCGGAACTACAATTTTACTGGAGCCTCTTAATAGTCGATCCACTAGAGCTCAGTTTGATTTCATTGCTGAATGTTATGACGAGAACCAATCCGGGGCAATCGCAACTGTCTTTACTGTAGAAGGTGATATTCCTGCCCAAGTCGCCTCCCGATTATTTCTCAAGATGGATGGTTCAGTGGCCAATCAAATTGGGGACCATTTTCTCACCAATCTTATTTTTCAAGATACGGTCAAAATATTGGCAGCGGGGCAAACTCGGACTAGGAGCTATCCCTTTATTGACGGTTATGTCCAAGCCCTGATTGAAGTCATTATTCCCCCCATCCAGCTCTATATCTTTGGTATTACACCTTACACTTCCCCCATTACACTCCTCGCAAAACAGTTGGGGTGGACTGTTGTTATCGTTGAGCATCCATCGCGAGAGATTAAACTCAACCATTTCCCAGAGGCAGATCATATTCTGCAAGTCGAGCCTCAGGACTTGCATCAACAAATTCAGCTCTCATCATATTCAGCTGCTGTTGTGATGACTGGAGACTTTGAGCAGGATTTGGCAATCGTAAAGTTTCTTTGGTCTAGTGCCATAGGCTACTTAGGTGTTCCTGGCACAAAAGCAAGGACTCAACAGCTTATTCAAGGTCTACAGGATGGGGGCTCTCTTACGCCGGAGCAACTCAATCGGCTCCATGGCCCCATTGGCCTAGATATCGGCGCGGAAACACCTAGTGAAATTGCCTTAGCGATAGTGTCAGAGATCCAGGCTGTTGTTAAACATCGAACCGGATCATTTTTACGAGAACAGCAAAACTCGGTCTATGATTCTGCTCCTGATTTGATTTCCCTAATCCAATAGAGTCAGACCATCATCAGATTTGAGTCTCCTTCAACTCTCAACCGGGAGGTGTCGCGTCAGGGGCTGGTTCAGGGATGGGATTAGGTGCAGTAACAGATGGTTTTGGTTGAATCGCACCAGACTCACAATCACAAACCAAACTTTCTAGAAGTTCAGTTGCGATCGCAGCACCGGATTCCACGGAAGGTGCAAACCGACTCACTAGTCGATCAATCTGATCGGCGGTTCGGGCCAACTTGACGCCATCAATTGTCATTTCAGCCAGGGGATACTTTTCCAGAAACTCCAATAGGGAAATCTGACTATCATCGCTCAAGGACTGAATCACCCCCGAGCGAAGGGCTTGGATATTGGCCCCTTGACTTGGAGTCTGAAAAATCTGGCCCGCTTGAAACAAGGCATATTCACCTGGCAATAAGTAGAGCAACCGATCGGCCAATCTGAGGCTAATTTTTACATCTTGAGTTAAAAATCGACGGACGACCTTTGGATCTTGATCGGCAGCATTCATAAAAAACTTGAGTTTGGAAGAGGCTTTACCGGTTTCAGCAAAGGTCTTGAGTTCCTGTACCGTGAGGGATTGACCAAATGGCCCATAGGTAAATTTAATCTTGGTGGCCCCCAGGGCCGTTTCGGTGTGAAGGCCTAGACAAGACAAGGTACAAATAGCCCCCAGTCCCATCCAGATCAGCCTATGTCGCATTCTTTGGAAGCGAGAGCGACCTATCATCGATGTTAATGCCATAGTACGGTCCCAAATTGAGAGAGCTGACTTCTGGTTAATGAGGGAAAGACTTGCGTCCTGGGAAAGCAAGCTATTTGGTCTCGATTGGGATAGCCTGTTCAGTCGGCTCAAGGTGATTGCAATTCTGCGAGGAATGACGGTCGGTCACTGTATTCGCAGACTGGTATTGCTTGCCTTCAGGCGTATCTACTGCCGGTTCAACCG
This sequence comes from Acaryochloris marina MBIC11017, assembly GCF_000018105.1. GTDB lineage: Bacteria > Cyanobacteriota > Cyanobacteriia > Thermosynechococcales > Thermosynechococcaceae > Acaryochloris > Acaryochloris marina. The sequence goes on along the minus strand of NC_009925.1, from coordinate 243,877 downwards.
CAGATTTCGCCGTATCACAGTCGCAAACTAAATCTTGCAACACCCCTTTAGCCACTTCAAGGGCAGGCAGTACCCGCTCCACAAAACCGCGTACATCCTTGTAAGTCCCCTCTAAACTGGTCAGATCAAGCTGAATTTGAGTTTGGGGATGCTTGGCAATCAGTTCAATAAAGGATACTCGGTTGTCAGCAATAGAATCTAATACAGCCGTTCGAATTGCATTTAAATCCCTTTCCGTGCTGCCCGAAGCACTACTAATGGCATCATCCAGTTTCAATAATAAAAAATCACCATTGGATCCTTCGATGAAGCGTTCGACAAACCTAGGAATTTTGATTTCTTCTCTTAAGAGTGTTTGAACACCATTGGGCACTTGGGCATCTGTCCCTAGCAACTTTTGCAAATCAGCGGGCATCTCCCCCGTCTCCGCAAACCTGTTGAGGTCTTTTCGAGTCACCGTTGCTTCTTCTGACTTGTAGCGAACAATGATGCTCTCGGCAGCCTGTCCTATATCTGCACAGGACAAGCTAATGAGGGGGGCAAGCACCATTCCCAAAGATACGGAGATAGAGCGCTGGAATACCATGGAATCCTCCTTGAGAAATCGTTGCTCGATCTGCTAGGGTCCACTGAGATCTAACTAAAGAATTGTACCAATTGATATGTCGTTGTTTTTGTATCTTGAAAATCTACCATTAGCCAAGGTGATCTATCTGCATCTAAAAAAACTGTGGGTTAATTTGTGGGTCGTTTTAGAGGAGCGGCTTGTAGTTAGCCCACATTTTTATGGCTACTAATAGACTAACGGATCTACAGGTCCGAAACGCTAAACCCAAGACTGGCTCTTATAGACTGTCTGATGGTGGTGGCTTGTTTTTGCAAATCACCCCGGCTGGTGGGAAGCACTGGAAGTACAGGTACAGAATCCAAGGAAAAGAATCCACGTTCAGCATTGGATCTTATCCAGAATTAGGGCTAGGTGAGGCACGAGCTAAGCACCTAGAAGCTAGACGGCTAGTGGCTCAGGGTCTTAACCCTACTACTGAGGCCAAGAGATTGCAGTTATCGTTACAGCTAGCCCAAGGCAACACATTTGAATTTGTGGCTGATGAATGGTTCAGTCAAAAGAATGCTGGTTGGTCTGAGAGTTATCGCGGAATAGTAAGGAATCGGTTGAATAGGGATTTAAATCCAAGCTTAGGGCCGAGGCCAGTCACAGAGATTACAGCCCCTGAAGTGTTGGCGGTTATTAGGGCTGTTGAAGCTAGAGGAGCTAATGCACTGGCTCATAAATGTCTGTCTATTGTGAGGATGGTGCTGGGTTATGCCGTGGCTACAGGTCGATGTGATCGCAATGTAGTCAATGATTTGGGCGGCGCACTGGCCCCGGTGGACGCAAAACATAGAGCTGCTATCACAGATCCTAAAAGAGTTGGTGAGCTGATGCGGATGATCGCTGACTATCGGGGTTCGATGGTGGTCCGGGCAGCTATGCGAATGGGGGCTTTAACGTTTGTTAGACCCGGTGAGCTTCGGACGATGCAATGGTCACAAATCAATTGGAATACTAAAGAATGGCGGTTTCAAGTGTCCAAAACAGAGACCGATCATATAGTGCCCTTAGCTACTCAAGCGATCGAGATACTGCAGACTCTGCAGTTGATAACGGGCAATGGCACAAGTCGATATGTTTTTCCCAGTGCTAACAGCATGACCCGGCACATGAGTAATAACGCCGTGCTGGCTGCACTACGGGCGATGGGCATTACTAAAGATGAAATGTCAGGTCATGGGTTCAGAGCTATGGCGAGGACTCTAATTGCTGAAGAATTGCACTACCGACCGGAGCTTATTGAGCATCAACTTGCACATGCAGTTCGGGGTCCTTTGGGGCGTGCATATAATAGGACCGAGTTTCTTGAAGAACGGCGGGAAATGATGCAGGCTTGGGCCGATTATTTGGATGAGCTGGAAAGAGATTGTTAGCCAGATCAGCTGATGATTTTTATCTGAACAGAGGATTTCACTTAGAGGTTAAGGTGGTGGCAGCTTTGGAGGACTTCTAATGGCAGGGCGCAAAAAGAAGAACCAGTTAGCCCGATCAAGCAAGAAATCGACATCAACCAGAAAAGAGAGGATTAATGCCTTATCTAAGCATGCTGTAGATGGGATGCCCCCGGATGACATTGCCGAGAGAAGGATCAACGAAGAATCACAGATTAAGTTCAACCATCTAAAAAAGAAGTACAAAGAGATCTTTGATGCGCTCTCCGACCTCAATACATATGGAGAAGTAATCCTTCCTCGGGGACTATCTGTCCAAAAACAAAGAATTTTTAGGTTGGAAGTAACGCAACTAGAGGACCTATGCGCCCTTGCACAGTATTCTTGGACCCTGATTGTTACGAGAAAAGACTCCCCTTTGAAAACGTTGGAAGGGATTATCGATCGAAAGATTGACAACCCAGGTGATTTTATTCGGACAATTCTCACTTTAGAGGCTGCTTTCGACCTGTGGATGTGCAGTCCCGAATTCGTAGGTGAAGCCTTAAAAGGCAAAAGTCAAACATCTTTAGCGTCCTACCGAGCAAACGAAAGGGGCAAGCTCAAGAAGTTAATCAGTCACCAGCTAACCGGGGGGAGTGTGGAGCTGTCAGATAAACTTCTCGCCTTGGCTACTAAACACTTGGCATCTGACGAAGAACGACTATCTAACCTTAGACACGGTTCGCGGCTGTGGCTGTTGAATTGGCTCGGTAAACTACCAAAGTCAATACAACATCAATACACCCTCGATAACCTACTAGAACGCTACTACAGGACTAAACAAAGACTAGACTCCGAGATTGCTAATGCTTGCAATCCTCGACACGGTAGAACAAAGAAAAAGCTTGGGAGGCTTGCTAGTTAAGGCTTTTGGCGTTCTCAGGGCACCGTGCCTATCTAAGAACTATTCTTAAGTGCGAAATTCTCCAACGATTTTTTACCTTTACGCAAGTTTACGAAAAAAACGGCTGAAAGCCTTGCTGCGTATAGACCGTTAATTGTTAAGAAAAATAAAGTTTAGGCCCCGGATGCGCTTTTTATAGGGGTCGAGCTATTGTTAAATCACTGACAGGCACTGGGTTTCAGCGGTCGGTCAGTCAAAAAGGCTAAAAGAGCCTCATCCAACAAGTTTTCAATTCCATTTCTGAGCAGGTCGAGGCCAAAACCAAATTTAGAGGAATCGCAACTAACCCCACTTGCCGGGGGCACAACCAAACTCTCCAAAAACCACAGGCGTGGAAACTGTGTAGGAAGTTTTGCAATTTCTGAAATTGGTTAGCGGCTGAACGAGACGAACTAACCCGAACCTATCGGGCCTGATTCCTTATGCGTGGCGGCTGAGGATCACGGTTGCGATCGGCTTCGGATACTCAGAAGCGCAACAAATGACAAATTTTCCAGAACCAGAAATCACCACACTTCCAGAGTTGTTAGGGGGGCAAATCTATTGCTCTCAGGTTGAGTTGCAGCAACTGATTGGCATCCCAGCCCCAACGCTGTACGTGCAGACTCAAGCAGGTAAATGGGTCCAGGGGGTTCATTTCGTGCGACTTGGCCGAAAAAAACTTTGGTGTTTGCCTTTGGTTTTGGATCGGCTTCACCACTGGGAGGACGAGGTTACACACCAAAGGGCTATTAAGAATTTCTTTGACAGGCTTCCAAGTGGTTGGAGTCTGCTGAAACAGGGGTGATTTTTCAGAAACCGTACCCCTAATTACTGGGAATTTTGGCCCCGGTCAAAACCGTTTTTTGGAAAAGTTTGGAAATCACCCTAATTGATTTTTAGGGATACGTTCTCTCTTTTTTCGAGCAAGCCTAGTATTCCAATCGGGCAAACCATAACCCTAAGCAACCACTTAAAGGAGCCAATCAAAATGTCTTTCGCCCGAGCTTTCACCCCGATCGCCACAACCAACCAAAAGGAGACTAACGGCATGGTCAGCCAACTGCAACAGACCCCAGATAGCAAAAACCCCCGCTCAAAAAAGCGAGGATTCCTTAAATCACTAGGGCCGCCGGGTCTTAGTCAAAACACCGAAGGAAGCGAGATCTTGGCGGACACAACTTCCAACGGTGCCACCGAAGACACAAAAACCAATTAATTGCAAGCAATCAAGAGAATTCCCATGTCGGCACCTTTAAAAATCGCACAATTTGTTACATGCGATTGTAATCAATCAACCACTACAAACGCAAGTACAAGTGAACCACTCGCCAGTGGTGTCAGCCCCAAAGCCACAGAGGGCAACGCTTCTAGCGATTCAAAAAATATTTCAAAAGAGACCGAGAAAAAAGTAGAAAATTGTAACGATTCTGTAACATTTCGAGCCAAGGATATCTGCGCCAACCCTTCAAAGTATGCGCCTGAGGGGATGACTCATGCTGAACGGCTAGCTTTCTTAGATTCTCCAGCCGAGAAAACGGCATCCTTAGAATTTAACGGCCTCAAAGGTAGTACAAACGTTTCAGCGAGTGGAGCAAAAAAAGAGGCCAAGGTTAATCCTTATTTGATTGTTCCTGAGCTTGTTGAGGGACTGAGTTCTGCTGAGAACTTGGCATTGCGCCGCAAGAATACCGTGGATGTCAGGAATCCTCAGCCTAACCGTCCAGAGGTGTTAGACGAGCTGGGATTGATTGCTTGGGGTAAACCCTACGATCAAGTGACCTCGGATCTGGTTTGCACTAGCAATCCAGACTTCCTGGGAGCCAAGGCAGCAAACTTGTTTTTTAATGAGCTGGTTGGTGAGCATGGGCGCTTTTTGGCCGCTGTTGACAAGTGGTCAGGATATAGAGGATTCCTAGGAAGCTCTGGTGTTGAGGAGCTAGTAAGAATTAATGATGATGGGACTCGAAGATGGCTCAAGGATGGGTCGAGGGCCGTGTACCCAGTGAAACTGCTGAAGTTTTTAGCCAGGGCTGAAGGAAAAGCCGTTACTTGGTTCCCCCACGGTCAGATCAAAGATCGTAAAGCGACCAGTTTACCTGGGACAATGCCTGATTTCATAGGGCTAGAGATTGATGACGGTTGCTTGAATGAACAGCTTGCCAGGTTGGTGACGCTGCAACAATTTCTTGGGACCAAATTTCTGATGTTGTGGTCTGGCAAAAAATCCATTCATTTTTATATCCCAACAATCGATCATCCTGAAAGCAGGGATCAGTACTACGAGGTCTTGAAGACCGCTATTTCTGTGACAGGGGGTGACTATGCGGTTGCTTCTGCAGGTAGGGCATTGCGCATGGCTGGTGCTTTCCGTGCGGTGCGGGTCGGCAATGAGAATGTGATCACTAATCAATCGATCATGCAATTGGGGTCGAGGGACCTATCGTTCAGTGAGCTGAATGACGGGCTTTTATCCTTTTTTAGACAGGAATACGGGAAAGACTACCGAAGCGGTAAAGATTGGAAGTATTACCAGAGCTTAGGACTTCAGATTGTTAAAGCCCCCAAAGGTAACAACACTATCGACGTAACGGGCCGTAAGGTCACTGATGTTTTCCTACAGTCAGACGAGGAGAACGACGCCTTACTGGGTGGGAAGCGGGCTAAAGGTATCAAAGCCAAGAAAGTGAAGGCCAAAGCTCCTAAGACGCCTGTGGAAGCTGTTGCCACTCAAAACGTGGAGGAGCATAAAAATTTAAGACTGGCTCAAGAAGCGAGGATTGCAGCCGGGATTACAGGTCACGGTCTTACTACAGAAGAAATTTTGGAGGTTGTCAGCGACCCAATCAATCAAGGGCTAACCTATCACCAAAAGGGTACTGAACTTAGTGATCGCCACCAGCGCTGGTCAATTCTGCTTGGCATTTATCACAGTGACGGCGGAACTGCGGAGGAGCGATACGAATTAGCAGAAAATTTTGGTGTTGATAATTTTGGTCTGGATGAGGCTTATGTCGCTAAGGAGCTGGGCAGTACCTGTTATTCAATCGGTCTATCGTCGATCATCAGGAATATTCACGGCCAAGTAGATGGGACGTGGAAGCCTTCAGAACGAGTTAGAACCCTTGTAGCTAAATCAAAGAATGCTGCTAACGCATTGGAAGCAACCAATATAAGCGAGGGTTTGGCTTCATTAGGTGAGGGGGTTGTACCTCTGTTAACCAGTGATGCCAGTCAGCTAGATACAGAGATTGAGCTTGATAACGTTAAACTCCAGGCGATTCAACTCGATCGCTTGACATCTTTGACCCTCAAGGGCATCTCAACCAAATGCATCGACTCGCAGCTAAGACCTGAGTACACAGAGGTCCTAAAGGATCGAACTATCGCGCTCCATGCGGATGTTGAGGGACTTGGTAACGACGCCCAAGGGTTGACCCGGCTTAAGTTCAATCTGATGCGGACTTGGTTTGCATTGGAAGGGAATGGTTGCAAGGTGTTGGTGAGGATAGACAGCCAAAAGCACCTATACACCAGCCTGAATGAGCTGACAGGTCATCTGAGTAAGTTGATTAATCAGCGGATTTATCAGCATACATTGCCAAAGTTGCAGGATCGAGCAGGGTCCGGGGTGTTCAATGCCCGATATATGGCAGCGGGTCTGATTGACGGGGTGAAGCTGGCTGACAAGATCATTGAGATTCATCAGGACGAGTCTAAATCTAATCTTTTTGCCCTCAGTGGTCCCACCGGAACAGGTAAGACAACGTTAGTAGAGCAATTGCTTGAGCTGTTGGAGTGCAAAAAGTTTTATGCTGCACCCTTGAAAATTTTGGCACTTGAGAACGGGGCTGCATTGGCAACAGATAGGAACGACGAACAAGCGGCGGAATATGAGGGTCTAGGATTAGGTGACATCTCGGCATGTTTGCAAGGCTTTTTTAACTTTGGTCGTTTTGAGAAATTTGCTACGGATAAGGTTGTGGTCTTTATTGATGAGACCGATCGGGTAATCCTGGATCTTTTAGGCAGCACCCACGCCACCCAACGACAGGCCAATCTCAATCAGCTCAAGAGGATTCTTGATCATGCCAAGGAGAATGATTGGCCCGTGATCATTGCCCAGCAAAATCTGAGTGAAATCGCGGTTAGGTTCTTCGAGTGGTGGATGGATGTCGAGGCCAACGTCTTTGTCAATCAATATAAGGAGCAATTCAAAGACGGGTTGACGTTGACTCAGGAAAGTTATCTAGGAGCAGTCAGCGCTCATTTGACGGGCGACCATGAAGCTTTTGGGTTTGGCAAGGATAGCAGACTACAGTTCACTCAGCCTAAAAGCGTTCGTCGGCTGGATATTCACTGCCAAAGTGCAAATGACATCCTTAAGTTTCAGGAGTTTACTCGACCTCAACGATATCTCAAGCATATTTTTAGGGATGCCAAGGCTAAGCAAGCGCTTAAAGAGTTGGGGGCTGAAGATTGGGATAAGTACGCTAAGGCCCCTCTTTTTGAAATTAAGGCCATAGACTTCAGCCCGGAGGCACTGAAGCTATGGCGTTTCCTTGAAGCACTACAGCAGCCATTTTGGGTGGATGAGGTTACGGATCAGCATGTCTTGGTGAAGTCTACCAGCAAAAAAGATACGGCAGGGAATGAGGTTACACAGCACCTGGTTTATTGGGACTTTTCGCCAGTTGGAAAGTATGACGGCTGGATCGGTGGCGAAAAGAATCACCAAAAGCTGAAGGTCGAGCAGTGGTTAGAGACTCAAGATAAGGGATGGACTAAGGAGCTATTTGTCACTCAGCAACGCTATGGGGCACCGTGGCAAGAGCTGTTAGGGATGGGGCTAAGCTGGGAGTCAGCCAAGGCTTTGATCCGATTAATGCATGAGGCATTTCTAGATTCTAAGGAGCTGGTTTTCCCCCTGTTTGCCGCAACCCGTGACTGTATGAGATCTGGCAAGAAAACGAAGGAATTGCAGAATGTGATTGCCGAAGGGACCAAAGACGGTCAGCACCTTATGAGATCGCCGCTGATTGGTACAGGATTGTCGTTCTATGGTGATGCACTTGATATTAGTGCAACGCTGGTATTGGCGTCCTGGGGAAGCCTAGAGGATATCTCTCAGGCGTTGTCCCGGAACAGATCGAGACCAGAGACTATTGTTTATGCACCAAGAGTTTTAAATAATCGGGTTGCTTTGGATATCACCCAAGAGTGGAAAGACAATCATGCTAATCAGTCCCGAAAGAATCGAGCTGAGTTGAAGTTACTGGGGAAAACAGGTAATCGTTTCAATCTTAACGATGCGATCGCGTGCTTTGAAGCAATCCACGGACGTATGGAAGGCTTTACCTACCGCGCACTTGAGCTATTTGCTCAGGGTAGAGCCTGCGCTTTTGCTTGTGCTGGGGGTGGTACGCTTGTACTAGCCGACAATTGGCTTGAAAGGTTCCACAAAGATAGAGCCTTTTTTGGGGAGTTCTTCAACGATGTTTTCTTAGAGTGGTTGTTCGGTTCTAAGTTTGCAGAGGATTATCTCGACGTTTTGGATAACGTTGTCGAATGCGAAGATCGAGTTTACGAGTTCTTTGTGTTCTGCGCTATTGAGCAGGAACAAATTGCCCGACATGTGGAAGTTACAGGGAGTCAGTCTGCTAAGAACCTGCAGGGCTGGGAGATCAAGGAAGGTACATCTTTTGTTGACGCCCTATCCAGTTCAAAGAATACGGGGCAATTTCTATCCCTAGTAAATGCTCAACGGATGGCCCAATTAAAATACGAAACTTACCATTTTGCTGAGTGCTTTCTTGATCATTATGCCGATTACACAGAGAACGGCATCACTTTTATTGAGCGTGAAAATCTAAAAGAGTACAACAGCCAAGGAAGAGTTGTTTTTGATGGTGGCAGAGAACCGGACGAAATCAGATCACGTCAAGGTGATGTTGCCTGCATCCTTGAGAATCTGAGAACTCATCAGTATCTGCAAGTCGTAGAAGAAAGTCATTTTATTCAAAGCGAGGCAGAAGCCCGGAGAATAAAAAATTCACCTACTTCCACGGTTGCAGAGCAGAGAGCGGCTGACTTGGCCTTATTGAGATTGGAGTACCCAGAGTCTCAATGGTCCGATCCTGACTTTATCTATTACACCCTCGTCCACAAGAACGGACAGTTGAGATCATGTGCCACACGGCTAGCCCGATATTTGCTGAACTCCGATCTTTTTACGAAAGATCAATGTCAAAAATTTAAGCGAGATGCCGCCAACGGTGATCATTTGCATGGAGTCCTACGGGGAACCCTGAGAGAACAGATTTTTATTAATGATTCGGGGGTAGCCGATTTTTACCGCACTCATGGCCGGGGCAACAATATCAGTGAAGCTGAGGTTAGGGAGTCCCAGTTTTGGGCTTATCTCGTTGAACATCAGCAAGAGTTATGGGACCTTTTCCAGCTCCAAACAGCCAACGACAGCCCTATAGCCGTCATAAATCGGCTTGTAAAGCGCCTGAGCTATGATCCGATGCCCTGTGTCGCTCGAACGGGTAACGGGGGATCTCAGCGCAGATATGCTGCGATCGTGAACAAAGACGTTCATGAAATCCGCAAGCAACTGCTTCGGGGCACCGTGCTATACGTCAAAAAGCAGATTGATGACGCTTGCGCTAAAGACTGTGTAGACGCCCGAAGCCTTGCAGATCCACTGTTTTATAACTCTAATGACTCTTTAGATAGAAACAGTGGATCTTATCCCAAATGGTTTCTCGAATTTAGACGATCGATTGAAGATCAGATAGCGGAACTCGACAAATTGATTGAGTAATCAAGCTCAAAGGTCAAGCAAAGAGGCAACAGAAATAAAGAAATACCTCCCCCGATAAGCGGGGTTGGTCTCTGGTGCGCAGGCGGAGTGTTGGCCGGGGTGAGTTGGTCTGTAACGGCTGTTTTGGCTGCTCTGGAGAATCCTCCTAATCTAAAACCGTATTCCTAATTAACCAATGATTAACGGAGAACTTAAATGATAGATGCCCAGAAGATTTACAAAGACATGGAAAAATCGATGAAAAAAGCGGGGATGCACCCTAAGACTTTTAGAAAAATGATGAGAGGTGCGGGGGTGTTGACACCATCTCGTGAGGACCTTCGGGAAAGCTACGAACGAAAATTCTCACCTAGACTGAGCAGTCATTACTCCAACCGCATGGTTGCTGATGCCTTGGTGTCGGTGTCCGCTGGTTCAAACGCGGAATCAGTAGCTAGAGACCCTGTGCGTGCCAATGTTTACCATGCTACCGCTGCACTAACAGCCAGCCCCCATTTTCCTTACTATTTTTTGGACGAGGATCTGCTCTCTGATTTTTTGAAAACGGATTTGCCAACCGAAATCCCGAACAGATTCACATTGCCTAAATATGGTCTAGTTGTCTTGCCTCGGAGCAGTATCGTTAGCAAAACAGGAGAGATGGTGTGTCTTGTCTATTCTTTGGTAGAGCCAGGCACAAAGGAACTCCCCTCAATAGTAAGCACGTCTTCTGAAGGGAGAGCAGAATATGCTTTTAGCCGAGATCGGAAGGATCAAGATTCGTGGTCTTTGGTTTGGGGTGGGATAGAGACGGGGAAATCCGTAGTTGGAGGACTGGTAACCTTCAGGGAAGAATCCGGGTTCTTGCGCGTTGACAAAGGGATTGATCTCAACCCTGGATCCCAGTCAAACGACCTAGGCGAGGTAGAGACGGCCCTGTCTGTTCTGCTTTCTACGATTCTTTGGGCTGAACAGAACGCGCCAGAATATAGGACCGGGAAACGGAAAAGTTCTTCTACTACTGGGATAGCCCGCAGAGGAAAGCGACATACAACTTATCATCCTTTGATGATCGGAGAAGGGTATCGATCTGCTTCCAGTCACAGCACGGATGGCAGCGATAGAAGTAAGTCTCCTCATTGGCGTCGTGGGCATTGGAGAAGGCAGCACTACGGGAAAGGCAATACCCTCACTCGTTGGGTATTTATTGCGCCTACGCATGTTGGATTGAGCAATTAACTGAGGAGCATTAAAGACATGGGCAAGAATGCCAAGATCAAGGCAGCAAAAAGACAAAAGCGAACTGCACGAAGAACTAAAACAAAATCTGTCGCTAAGAAAAGACTCGCAGAACGCCGTCAGGGGCTTAAAGCCGCAAAGCACTCAAAAAACACACGGCACTATGCATCTATGGGACCTCGTGATGATTCCACGCTGAGCGATCAAGTGCTAGATAGACTAAAGAACATTAAACAAGGTATGCCTCCCTCAGCCACAGATTTAGCTGTACTAGTTGAAACGCCCTTTACTTGTAAAATCCTTCCCGCAGAATGGGAGTATGCCGCTGATCAAGCAAGAGAAGCGGGGGGAGGTGAAACCACAATGGACCCTACGGAAAAGAAACACCTAACCAAGGATTGGACAAATTTTTTTCTCGATTGCCGCGAGTGCGTAGAGTGCCACGACGAGATACTAGCAGACATGAAAAGCCAGTCAAGCTTTTCCGCAGAAGACCAGATAGCTAACCACATTGTTCTTTTAGGTTGCCGCTTAAAGGCACGCCGGGATCAACTAGAAGACCTTTTACAAGAGTATTTAGGGGAGGACTTTTCCATTTTTATGGAGACGTTCAACTTATCGCTAGGTTTTCTTGAGCTACACCTCCAAGGGTTGTCTATTCAATTGGGCGTTCCCTACAAAAAACTTTGCGGCCTTAATTAAACATAGCTAAACTAGGGGGTAATTGCACTTTTCTTCAAGCAATGTACCCCCTACTCGCTCCAGGATTTGACTCACCTAAAATAAAATTATCCTCGCGTTTGACGCCGCAACCCATAACAATAAAAAACGGCTCAAAGCAGGGCAGTTATACCTTTGGGGCTTTACCTATTTTCTTTAGTGTTCCAAATGCAGGGCGATTTTCTAATAGTCATTTCTTCCTTTCCCCGATAGCAAGGTCTGACAAAAGCGGTCAGTACAAGATTTTTGAACAATGGCGTTTATGCCAACTCAGAAATCCAAAATTTGATTACTTTGGTCAGAACCACTTTTTAGACGAAAATGATTTTGTAGTTCTTGGCACAATTTTGGATACTCAAAATCAAATCGATTGCATTCCCAAGATTCAAAAGCAGATTGATTACTATTTTGTATTTTGATTTTTGCGGGCAATTTGAGTATTGGCTCAAAAAAAATCAGCCTAATTATTTTCAGTCGCAGCTACAGAAAATCCCTGTTCTACTCGAAAAGATTTTTCAATGGCAAACCTTGCATTCTTATCAATGTAACGGGCTTAAGTTCAACGCAATTAACCCCGACACTTGCAACCCTCAACCTCGTGGTATTGGCCCTTGTGCTGCTTTCCCTGATGGTCTAGACGTACCAGAATGGCGTTTACCTGACTGGTCCGATTCAACTGTTGCAAGCAAGTCCCGGCACTTAGCCAAAGCAGCCTAGTGAAATCCTCTGACCAGAGAAAATAACTCAGTTAGCCATGTCAAACCCCCAAGCCAAAGCTTCCAAGTCTCAGTCAGCCCGGTATCAGCCCAAAGTCCTAGAGGATGACCAAGGGGCCTACTGCGCTGTTTGTGGCGGAAGACTTTCGATTGACCGAGAGCGATCGGACTATGCCAGAGTCCTGCATGTTTTCTCGGACAATCACAGAGCTTGCAGTCCCTTAAACCTTCTAACCTGGACTCGGCAACTTCCCAAAGGGACTCGATCCAGGGCCAAAAGAACCCAAGCCAAGTAAAATCCTCTGACCAGAGAAAATAGCATTGCCATCCCCACTCCAAAAATCCCAGTAAGGACCCCAAGCAAATGTTTGAGCAAAGCCCCAAAAAAATTAACCATCTCTCTGCACCTGAGCGACTTTTGGCGATATACCAGGCGACCGGGCACCTGCCAGGGCTACCGCTGTCTTACTATGGCTGTGCTAGTGCTACAGATCTCCGGTTGGCCGATAAGTGGGAAATGCAAGAAATGGAAGCCCAGCTCAGGAGCGATCCTGTAGAACGACAGCGGACTATGGCTAGCTTGCGCATGGATTATCCAGAGATGATCTTTGTCTCAGAACCCGATCCACTCCCCCCAATCCCTGACACTGCGGCACTAGCAAAACAAGCTGGTGTTTCGGTTCAGATCTATCGCGAAATAAAAGCCTGCAGATACCGCTTTGAACCTCTGACTGGCCCTGCCACTATTGCAGTATTAGAAGCCAAAGCCCTTAACTTTATCGATACGGCAAGATTGCATTGCTTCACTGACCGGACGAATCAGGGGGCTGCGATCGTAGATAGTGCAAGACGAGCAGGATTTGAACCCTACACGATAATCGAAGCAATCAATGAAGGGTTGGACGCCTACAGAGAGCGGATAATCTCAGGAACCCCTACCAATGCCGAAAGCATCCAGGCTTCTGATGATCCTTACCTCCAATTTGCCTATGCCTGGGTTCAAGCCATAGACCAGTGTTGGATTGAACAACAGCAAAAAGCTTGTGTAAATTTTTACCAACGACGCACACAGCACGAATCCCCGATTTTTAGTGAGCTAAAGATCCCGCTAGGTCCTCCTGATGGCCTTGAAATTGCAATACGACGGCGGATCAGAAAAGGTCTGGGCAATAGGTTCCCTAGTTTGGAAAGTTATATCCCAGAGCTAGCACCTGAGTTTGTCTCAGGTCACCTGTCAACTGCAATCCATGGCCCCCACGAGTTTGAGAGTGCCTTGAAAACCTTCAACAAGCAAGTATCCAAAATTCAACAAAGATATCGCAGGTATTATTAGACAGCAATCCCAGCTTACCCTCACCCACCTAGCCCAATAGTTCGTTAACAAAAGTAAACGTAAGGCACGTTAAGCTATTTGAAGCTATGGCGAGTAATTTGAAGTTATGCAGCGAAATCTATGGTCATTTGCTTATCTGAGCGTATCTTTTTTGCAATACGCTTGATTGCTCTGTACTCTGACTTGGGGATATCTAAAATGTCCTTGTTGGAGGTTAGAACGGCTTTCAATGCTTTTTTGTGGCTGGGTCCTAGCTGCTCCATGACATAGGCCATAACGACACTAATAGTTGTTTGAATCTCGGATTCTTTGATACTAGAACTGTTAAATTCACCACCGAAAAATAGCTCCAACATCAATTTTCCTTTATGACATTGGAATATGTTTTTAGACTTGACGATAGAAGTCAGGGCCTTTTCCTTGAGGGCGATTCGGGCCTTTTGGTAGTCCAGGTATAGACCCTCTGTTGGGGTTTTTATCTCCGATTTCGTGATAGAAATAACGCCTGTAGTTTCTAATCCTCTGGACTCAAAAACAGCTTGACCCTCGTCCAATAGAGATTGGACTTTCCACGGGTCTAAATCAACCAAAAGGCAAGCGTCACCCACTCCTAAGCCCAGGCTAATTTTTTGCATGAACAACTCTCGTTTTTTCTCTGGAAACCCAGGAATCTGATTCTGAGAGCGGCGGGCTTTGCTTCTGGGGTGGATGTCAGGCACTTGATCTACTGGCTAACGTTGCTCAGGTTACTGCCCTGACTATATCAACGGTGGGACGCTGGATGACCAAATATTCCTGTTCGATGATGAGACCGGAGTCGTCGAGATTGGCTGTAAGGCTTGGTGAGTAAGGCTTTTGGGTAGCTATCGCTGAGTAGAAAGCAAGATTCTCGCTCCGCTTTGCTCCGCTGCGAAAAGCTCGCCGCTTGGGCAGTTAAACAAAAAAGAAAATTTATGGGGTGCCTTACCCTCCTGTCTATACCGGGGTTTTCTTCTTTGTTTAACGCTTTCCAGGGTAGCTCTAGGACCCTGCCAGTCCAGCCCTTTCGCGGCATAATGCTCCCTCCGGTCCGCTTATTCCACGTCCCTTGACCGATACCCATCCCCCACACGCAGATCGCTTCGCTCAAGAGTTGCTCCGCAACAGTGAAGTCCAGGTCAAGATAGTACATTAGCACTAGCAAATCACAGGCCCCAACGACCAGCCAAACCGATAGCATTGAAGCACTCCGCAGTTGACAACCGTAGCAAGGGTAAAATTTTGGATCGCCCCAAAACATTTTACCCCGTTAGCAAAAGAATCCCCGTCTCTTTAGAGCGGGGAGAGTCGAACATATTATCGGTTTTCATGGATGCGTTAATTCACCAGTTCACTTGTGCACGCTATAGCCAGTGTCATTCTCTCTAGACTCATGGCTTTACGCTTTATCCTATTCAGTCTCTTGATTATGAGCGGGTTACCAAGCAGTAGCTTTGCCCAATTATCAACTCAGAAGACTCTAGATATTTACCGCTACCATGGGCTTAAGCCCGCAATTGGTCAAGCGTCTAAAGATGGCATCTTTCAAGACTTCAAGTTGCAATCAGACAACCTAGCCAAAATTTGGGCTGATCCAGACGCTGAACAACATGAAGGCTTAGACAATAGCTGGGTTAAGAGCTTCATTGATCGTCAAGGGACTTTGCCCCATCTCAGCATTCAGTTCTCCCGAGAAGGGTATGGAGCCAATATCAGTATTGCGCCTAAAAGACTCATTCCAGAGCGGCTTCCCAAGCAGAGTCTTCTCACCTTTGAAGCCCGCTCCTCAGATCCAGTCTGTATTGGCCTTCGCCTGATGGAACGCGATGGTGAGGTTTGGGGATATGGTAACCCCGGACTCGAATATCAACCGCTTTGTGTTTCTTCTAATCAGGAATGGACCACTTTTAAAGCACCTCTGAGTGCCCAACATCCAGGTTGGTTCCATTTCCCTCACAGTGGCAATGTTGATCTAGGCAACCAAACTTTAGACGCAGATATCTTGGCTTTAGTGACGCTAGAACTGGGCCTTAAGGGAGACGGACACTTGATATCTGGTCAAGCTGTACTCGACATTCGGAATATGCGCGTCCAACCGGATTCTCCGTAATTGCTGCTCCAGCCTACAACCCGCATCTGCAATTGATACGCTCATACAGATTCGGAAACTAGCACAATATTCACAACAATGCGTGAACGTGGCGCAATACGTAGGCAATAGCGTTCGTCTGTTTGGCTCCCATGGGTGTCAGGATTGCGGATACTGCGTAGGACTGAGTCAAGAGCGGAGTATGTGCGGTTACCATCGACCACGAGCACCATTTGGACGTTACGTCCAGCAGCAAACATCTGTGGATTAACAGTGCCGATATCAAACTGTACCTGGCCATTGCGAATATCTTGCCAAATGACGTAAGTCCGCTTTAAGGGCGGATAGGCCCGAAAACCAATGCCAATGGCCAAGATTGGCAAGATGCCGAAAAAGACAATGAGGGCGCAGCGGAAGGGCTATTCATAAGATGAAGCCAAATCACTCGTCAAAAAAAGGTCAGGGATAATACGGTTTAATTAAATCTGAGCACAAATTAAAATTAATAGTGAGGAATACCTACAAAACTCTCCTCATATTACTGATGCAAGTTCCCCTGATTAATCTGAGCTCTAATGTTGCAAGTTACTGATATATCCGTTTTTTTCCAAAAGAATACTTCTAATATTCCAGACGATCATTTTGAAACACCAAAAAAAATAACCGTTATTGAGTCCTGGACTGCTATACGAAAGGGAAAGAGTGCTGTTATCAAAGGAAGACTCCTGGGCCATCCTGATTATCCCGACGGGGTTAAGATGATGACCTCAACAGTCCATCGTTACTTAGCGGGTGATGGTCACGTATACATCAAAACTCAAAATTCCCTATATGAGTTGGGTCAACCTCTGAAAACAACTGATTTCCAAAAATTAGAACGAATGACCCAGTAAGAAATTCCATTCATCATAATGCAGACTACAAATGATTTGGACATCATCCTTAGAAGAGGAGAGGAATGCCTAACCTATAGGTTGAGTTTTTAGTGGCCACACAAACATGACCTTGATACACAAAATATCGCTGAACAGCAGAAGATTCTAAATACTTACCAGGTGGAAGTGTGTGATGCTGAAATAAATGCCCATGAACTTTTGTCTGATTATTAATATCAACACAATCCCATGATTGAAGAATAGGTATATCCACAGCAGCGTTTCCAGTCGCATCAAGGGATGAATTGAAATTGTTTAAATAATAGTCAATCAGATCCTCAGCTATCATCGTTAATCCTAATACTTCTCACTGTTATTTGTCTTAATTCAGCGACTGTTATTAGACCTCTTGCATAATTCAACTAACGATATGCTAGAGGACTAAAATCCGAGTCAGATCGCTGAATTTCTTTCGTCAGTAGCACATCATGAAACGAATATTGCAAGAGGTCTATTGTTGATTAACTACTAGTTCAACAAAGGGCAGACCGAATCGTTAAATTGAACTTTAAAGTCTAGCGTCCCCCAAACTGCTGGGTGCTTGGGTAAATTCCAATGCTGGACTGCTCTTTCTAGCATCGAGCATCAACCAACCGATTAGTGTACAGAAGGATAGGATCGCTCCAGCTATAACCATCCACATTTGACGGCTGACAGGTTTATTTAGCTCTTTGAGGATCTCCTCTCTGGATAACCGAACCGTCTCTTTTGCCTGAAGAGGAGCCTGCTGAAGCGAGTCATGGTCCTGTTCTGGGGTGGGTGAATGATGACATGCTAGAACGGTGTTTAATTCAGCCACTGGTACATTGGCTGAATTAAACACCGTTGCCTTATGGTCTAGGGTGTCAGATTTAAGGCTCTTGTAAGAGAGCGATTCAATATAATTCAGCAATTCCACTTGGCCCATCTCAAGCGTGAGATAAGTCGCTTTAATATCCTTGCCAAAGTTAATGAGATCTTTTGTCTCAAGTTCACGGGTTGAAGATGGCCGACCATTGATGTAAATCCCATTAGCACTGGGTTTACCCTGAGAATTGCCATCAATGATGCGATACCGATGAGCTTGATGTGGGAGAGGGACTCTCACTAGCATGGCATGTTGTCTGGAAATAGACGGATTATTCAAGACAATGGCATTGGTTGCGTCTCGACCGATTGAATAAGCAACTTCGGTTAACTTGACAATGCGCCGTTCCTTTCCATCATCAATCACTAGTAGATGATGTTCACAAGCCTCTGATTTGATTTTTTTCATAGCAGTGGAAGAAAACTTTAACTATTAAAATAACTAGACTTTATTAAGGGAATGACAAGTATCAAAACTTAAATCCCAATATAAGTTATATCTCTAATAATACTCATCCAAAAGTGTTCTTGCACAGAAGCATCGGAAGAGTTGAATAATTTATTGAATAATCATGAAAGGGCAAAGCATAATATCCATTTAGTTCATTACAATGACAATTATTTCAAGCTACTGTGATCTGAGTCACAAAACGCTTAGAACACCTGTTTGAAATGCTTTACGTCCGCTTAAACTAACAAAGATCATGCGCATGATTGAGTAAATATTACTCATAATTAAACTTTTTAAGTATATCCAATAATGTGTGAATCCAAAACTAACGCTATAATTCTGTTTTTTAGATTAAAACAGAATAGAAATTTGATAAATCATGCATTAAATTAGAATCGCAGGGAAAATACTCAAAGAAATACACTAAATTAAATATCGTAAGCATCACTTCAATCATAAAGATAAATCTGTGATTGAGATAATGATTAGTGTTAAATGCTGAATCTGAGAATAAATTTTTTCTTAAAAAATGATAGTTCTTATATCATGAGCTATCAAATCATCTTCTCTATTTTTGGTTAGGAAATACTACTTGCTCAATAGAGTGATCGGTGAAAATCACACAACTGCACATCAGAGGTAGTCCATTAACGGATTCATGATTTTAGTGGGATTAAGACCTTATGGGCATGTATGAAGCTTAAAACCCTATCTCTGACAACCTTTATATCTATTCCCCAAGACCATGAAAACTGCACCTATTTTGACCACCCACTCATCACCCCTCTCAGCGAAACCTATTAGTGATCAAGTAACAGTGACCACCTGCTATTACTTGCGTAAACTCCTTGCACAATCTGCCAATCAACTTCAGTCCTTTATTGTAGAAGGTGCGGGAATAGTAGCCGATGAGAAATCT
The DNA here is from genome assembly GCF_000018105.1 of Acaryochloris marina MBIC11017. Lineage (GTDB taxonomy): Bacteria > Cyanobacteriota > Cyanobacteriia > Thermosynechococcales > Thermosynechococcaceae > Acaryochloris > Acaryochloris marina. Next base: position 224,874 of record NC_009925.1, on the reverse strand, counting down.
GATATCAACCATGTTTTAGAAAGTTTGTACCTAGAAGAACTGGATATTAGTCTGATGGCTCGGGATCTTGAAGTAATCGTTCAACTCCAAACAATTTTGAGCAGATCAACCAGTACTAGCAGTCAACCTCTGGGTCAATTAGCTAAAGTAGAGCGACGAATATTTTGGATTCTGGGTTTGAAAAAAACTATGAGATAATTACGTCTCTTGCTTCATAAGAAATCGTTCAAGCTTGATTCGATGTAGAATCCCTTCATTGGGTTGAACAGAATGGACACCATTCCGACCTAGATGCGAGAGGGTGTTACTGTTCGGGGCCAACGGGCTGATCCAGTGAAGAGAAGGCTTGGAATAATTGCAGAGTGTTCCGTATTCAAGCCAATCTAACGGAGTATGAGGGTTAATTGATTTTAATTCTTTTATTGGTTTATATACTTATAAAAGCCTTAGTCCCTTTCATGAATTGTTTTATCTTAGTGATGACATGCAACCTCAAGCTGCTTGAGGAGATGCATTTGTTTGAGCTTGTAAAAGTTGCTTTAGTGAATAATTTTGGCAGCCTATGTCCTCGATGTCTTATGAAGAATGGAAGTATTTAAATCAACACTTTGAGACGGTTGATTTGTTAGCTGCAGTGAATCTTCTTTATAGGTTGATTAACCCTCCAGGTGAACATTTAGCTGGTAGACTACTTGATTTAAGAAGGAACTTAATACAGCTATATCAACTGGCAACTGATGTCGTTGATAAAGGAGTGACAACGAATGCTCAAGAAATGTTTGACCTCTCATTAGCATTAGAAATAGAGCTATCAGATCTGACGGAATTACTAGCATCAACATTAGAAACAGAGCTATCAGATCTGATTGAGTCCCTAGCAGCGATTCAGAGGCTTTTATCAAAGCTGAATGCTCTGCGTCCTGATAGTTTAACTTCCGATGAATGATTTGAGTTGTACATCCGAGCTATCCATACTCTTCGTAGATGGACGTGGGATTATTCGTAATGAGAATATAAGAAGGATTGACCAGTTATCCTGAGTCCGAGACTATCGCACGATAGTACAATTATATCAATTCGGTTGCCTAGCTTTTCATTCAGAACGATTGATTCAAGTTGTCCTGATTTCTATTTTCTGAAGTGTATGTGTTTCCCGTTTCAAATCCAGTTTATTGACAATAGATTTTTATTTTTAGGCTACTAAACTAGCCGACAGAAAAAATATCCTTAATTATATTAAGGAATAATTTATTTCAATCGAATTCCGATAGTTAGATATACCTTTTAAAGGGCATATTAGGAAAAGCATAGATGGAATTATCATCTTGAGTCGATGGATTTCTCCACATCTTCTCCAAAAATTCAGCATTTTCTAGTTATTGAAGACGAGCTAGGGAAACGAACTGTCCCACTAATAGATTCGACTTGCTCTCTTGGTCGAGATCCTAGTAACTCGATTGTGATTAAATCACCATCAGTATCTCGTCAACATGCCTTGCTGATGCGGGTGACTAAACCTGATATTGATAGCCATCTTTTTCGTTTGATTGATGGAAACCTTCAGGGTAAACGGAGCATGAATGGTTTAACAGTCAACGGCCAAAAGTGTACCACGCACGACTTGAATCATGGCGATGAAGTCATGTTTGGTCAGGAGGTCCGGGCTCGGTATTATATGACGAACAATATTGCCGATGTCCATTTTTTAGAGTCTTGTGAATCGGATGAGGTGACGGGCTTTTTGTCCAATCTTCACAATCCGATGCAGAGCCAAACACCACCCAGTGAAGTACTTGCCCACTCCAATGAGGCTGCAATCGTCCGGCTAGCCTCCTTCCCAGAACTCTTTACGAACCCCATTATCGAGAGTAACTTAAACGGTAAGATTACTTACTTGAATCCCGCTGCGGTGGCCCAGTTCCCACAATTACGGGAGATGCAAACTGATCACCCAATCATGGCAGGGGTAACGACTTTAATTGGCCAAGAGGACGAAAAAAACTTCGCTAGAGAAGTTGAAATAGGATCTCAAATCTTTGAGCAATCCGTTCATTACATTGCAGAGAGTGATTTGATTCGAACTTATATCGTTGATATTACTAAACGGAAGAGAATGGAAGCTGCCCTTAAGGATAGTGAGCGACGATTTAAGGCTATATTCAACCAAACCTTCCAGTTCTCGGGTCTTCTGAACCCCGATGGAATTTTGTTGGAGGCGAATCAAACTGCTTTAGAGTTTGGGGGTCTCCATTTAGACGACGTCATTAATACTCCACTCTGGGAAACTCGATGGTGGTCTAAATCAGCAGAAACACAAAGCCGACTTAAAAATGCTGTTATTGAGGCAGCTTGGGGAAAGTTCGTTCGGTATGAAGTGGATATACTTGGAGCCGAGGACAAGGTTGCCACTATCGATTTTTCCTTAAAGCCCGTCCATGATGAGGTGGATAATGTTGTTTTGCTGATTTTCGAAGGTCGTGATATCAGCGATCACAAGCAAGTTGAATCAGACTTACAGCGAGCACATAGCGAGCTAGAGCAAAGAGTCCAACAACGAACGGTTGAACTCAAGCAGAGTAATGAACACTTGAGAAGCGAGATTGTTGAGCGACAGCGCGCTGAAGCTGCTTTGCAATCCAGTGTTGCCACTAACCGAGCCTTAATTAATGCCATGCCCGACTGGATGTTTCGATTCAGTGCGGATGGCATTTTTGTCAATTATAAAGATGCACCCAATACGAAACTGCCCCTGCCTAGTGAAGCATTCTTAGGAAAATCTCTTTATGATGTTTTCCCCAAAGCTACGGCCCAACCATTTATGGAGTGCATTGAAAAAACACTCGATAGGCATGAGATGCAGCTGTTTGAATATCAGTTTGACGCTGAAGGAAACTCGTTCGTGTTTGAGGCTCGGTTTGCAGTCAGTGCTGAGAATGAAGTGATGGCTGTGATTCGCGATATCACTGAACGCAAACGAGCTGAAGACGATATTCGCAACGCGCTCAACAAGGAAAGGGAACTCAATGAACTCAAGTCACGGTTTGTGGCGATGACATCCCATGAATTTAGGACACCCTTGGCAACGATCCTGTCTTCTGCGGAGTTGTTAGAGCACTATGGTCATAAGTGGGATGAGACTCGCAAGCTCAAGCATTTAAGTCAAATTCAGCAATCCGTTGATCATATGACGGGTTTGCTCAATGATGTACTGTTACTGGGTAAGGCAGAATCCGGTAACCTTGCTTTTAATCCCGTCCCGATGCAACTCACCGAGTTCTGCACAGGTTTGGCTGAAGAGTTGCAGATCACGACCCAAACCCATGAGATTGTTTGTCGTTTGCAAGAGCAATTGACTGAAGTGCAAATGGACGAAAAATTACTTCGTCATATTTTTACGAATCTACTATCGAATGCCATCAAATACTCCCCCCAGGGGGGAATAATCAATTTTGATTTAGTGTTTGAAAGCGATGAAGCCATTCTCAAGGTTCAAGATCATGGTTTAGGAATTCCGCCATCGGAATGTAGTCATGTATTCAATTCTTTTAATCGAGCCACGAATGTGGGTAATATTTCGGGGACAGGATTAGGCTTGGCTATTGTCAAACGCTCCGTTGACTTGCATGGGGGTGAAATAACACTCACCAGCCAAGAAACGGTAGGGACAATCTTTACGGTGCGACTCCCCATCTATAAATAAGCTAGGTGTACATCCACTCGATCACCTTAGATTGCTGAAATGAATATACAGCTGGCGGCTATAACCCTCTTTTATCACTTTAGACAGATAAAAAATAGACTATTCTCAGTTTCTATTTTTCTAATGAGTGATGTCAGCTTCAAGAAGTCCAGAACCAACCATTGGCTTTGTTGATGAGTACTGCCAACTATTTGCAGAGTTATTTCCCCAAGTCCGCAGTTATGAAGCCTTCAAGCATCTCCATCTGGGGATGATTAGTGATATCAAACGTAAATCATTGCCCGCCATTGCAAGAGCAGTGGGCTTGGAGAACCATCAAAGCCTGCATCATTTTCTGAGTGAATCACCTTGGGTAGCGTCACATTTGTCTGACAAGAGATTGGACATCATCTTGAAAATACTGGATGGGCGCAGGTTAATTCTATTGATCGATGAGACGGGCGATTGCAAAAAAGGCAAGAGTACCGACTATGTGAAACGGCAGTATATCGGCAATGTGGGCAAGAAAGAGAATGGCATCGTCGCAGTCACTGCCTACGGGCTGTTTCAAGGGATGATTTTGCCTTTGTCCTTTGAAGTGTACAAACCCCGAGAACGTCTTAAAGAGGAGGATGAGTATCTCAGCAAACCCCAAATTGCTGCTGGAATGATCCGACAGTTGCAAGGGATGGGCTTTTGCTTTGAGCTCGTCCTGGCTGACAGCTTGTATGGGGAAGCTCAAACAAACTTTGTGAATGTCTTAGAGGAGTTAAAGCTGCCCTATATCCTAGCGATTCGTAGCAATCATGCGGTGTGGTTACCCGCAGAACAAGCAGTCTTTGCCGAACCGTGGCAGTCATTTGAACGAACCTTCAGCAATGGCACCACTGAAACTCGTTACAGGCAAGAGATCATTTATGGCCAGCGACACCACCAGAAGCGCTATTGGCTATTAACCACGGACCCCCAAACGCTACCAGAGAACTCAACCTCTTATGTCATGGCAGCGGCACCCGAGATCAAGCTGGATGAAATTGGGGATTGCTATGGCTTCAGAACTTGGATTGAGTATGGTCTCAAACAGTCTAAAGATACCTTGGGTTGGGCTGATTTTCGCATGACGCACTACGAACAAATTGAAAAGTGGTGGGAGATAGTGATGAGCGCTTTCTTGATGGTGAGTTTGTTCGCTGATGTCTTCAATGACTCTTGTCCAGTGGCACATCAACACTTTGCGCAGCATCCTTGGTGGGATAACCAAAACGGGTGGAAGAATCTGCTCAATAATGTGCGCTTGATCATTCAACCGTTAATCAGTTGGAATCTTCTAAAGCGCTGGTTAGAAGTCTTTCCCAGCCGTGCTTTGAAAAAGGGGTTTGAGCAACTCACATCAAAGATGGAGGCATTTTGCTGTCCACTGGTGAGGAAATTGCTCAAGCATCCTGATTTTCTCTCTGTCTAAAGTGATAAAAGAGGGATAAGGTCTGGGCTAAATGTTACTTCTTTTTAATCGATTAATGATGATTTGTTCATCTCAGGAAAAATAATTCTGTCTTTATCAAGAGCTAACGCGCCGATATGAAGTTGTTCAAGCCATTGGATTTATCTCATAGCACATATCGAAGAATCATATCTATTCAGTTGCTTTAACCCAGACCTTATGACCGCCAACTTGGTTGGTGACATCCTAGCTACTGATGAATAGAACACACCGTATTTGGGTACCATCACGGTTGGAAGAAAAACACGAAAGCATTCAACTGGCATTGATTTGGACCCGTTATGGTCATACCAGCAAGTAATGTCAGCCAGCCTCTTCTAGAGAATTTCAACGTTGATACTCCAACAATTCAGCCATGAATACCTTACTGAGATTAAGAGAATGGGTCATTCCAGGGACGATCAGTCTTCTACTATTGATAGGCTGCTCAAGCAAGACAACCCAACTTGAAAGCTCTGGTGATGCCGAAATGGATCAGACGGCAGCGTTTTCTCTATCCATTATTGAGAAGTTAGAAGATCGTCCGACCCTCGAAACCCCTTCCGAGATTGTGAACTATATGACTTCCACCGCTGGTACTGCAGAGCTAACGCCCCCCAGCGAAGAATACGAGCCCGACGCTGCCTCTCAGTATAAAGGACCTCGACCTGCTCAAACGGTCTGGGTTCAATCAGCCCAGCAACCTCGTAATGATTTTTTTCAGAAACATCTTATTCTATCTGCAGATGATTCAGCCGGAGTGATTGTTGCAAATGCCTATCGTAAGGATGGCAATGAGCCATTCTTTACATGGAAATGGCCTGTTAATGATTAAGGTTCCATATCGATGGTTCGCTGATCGAAATCGGAGGGGTTAAGGCATAGCCAAAGACGAAGAATTCTCATATTCTTTCTTTTAAAGCTAGGTCTATGCTGACAACACCAAATATTATGCAAACCTAAACGACCCACCTACTAATAGGAATGGGTTGTTTTCTTGATTAATATTCATAAATAGTCGCAAGGACGATATGACTTCACAATTCTCAGGAATTAGTGGAGCTGCAAACCAGTATACATACTGCTATTATCTTTTGGCCTTCACTTTGAGTGATGATTGTCATACCCCAGAATGTCTTACTGCAGTAAGGTAATTACTAATTTTTATAGAATCCTGGCATGAACGCATGGCACTTCAAATGCTAAATACTCTACAGTAAAAATAAGTTTTTATCTGTTTGAAGTTTAGCAAGAGGTCCTTTGATGTCTGATTCTTGCTTCTTAGAACCCCACCAAGATTTATATAGTATTTGCCTTCAACAACTACTTCCAATTGCGAGTGAAAGAGTACAATCCGTTGACCTGGACTGGTGGAATATTGAAAGTTTTTTAGGCTTGGCTTTCCATATCTTGTTAAGTGAGACGGATTCTAAACTTCGGTCCCAAGTCGCTCAAATAATACCGCTGTTTGGTGCTAAGGCAGTCCCCAACTTAGTCTTCATAGAGCAAGAACACGTCCTGGATGCTGATTTGAAATCTTTGGTCAATTTGACCTTCAGTAAAATTGAGCCTCAGCAACAGGTTATGGGGCTGATTGATATGCTTAAAGCTTGTGAAGATCAGAGCCTTGACTACCTCATCGCCCAAAAATTATGGGAGATAGGAGCTGTAGCAACTGAGGCAGTGGCAACCTTACTAGCAGATCCAGATGAACAAGAGCTTGCCCTAAGACTTTTAGCGCAGTTCCAGCAATTCCATCATCAGCAAGTGGCTAATCTGGAAGCTCTGTTTGAGCACAGCCCAGATTTTGATCCCCCCGGTTCATACGGTGCAATCAAACAAAAAGCAGAAACGCTACTTAAAGCAGCAATGCAAGCGGAGAGTGCGGCTCCTAGGCAGGCTGTGGCACTCTATACGGAAGCACTTCAATTGTGCTCTGACCATGCACAGGCTTATGGGAGTCGAGGTTTGCTACGGGCCATCTTAGGAGACCCACAAGGAGCAATGGCTGATTTCCAGGCCGCTGCGGAGTTATTTCGAGAACAAGGTAAAACGGCAAATGCAGAAATTGCTCTTGGGTATTGTAAAGCAATGGCTCGTCAGTTGCCCCACTTAGATTAAGTCTATCGTTGTACGCAAATCGATTTTAGACTGAAGGGCAGCGGTATAGTGCGATATTGGCTATGGGTAATCCAATTCTGATCTAAATGGTCGTTTTCTTGAAATTATTGAGAGATTTTATCCCAGTTCAGTAGAATCCAAAGGATATTTTGATTAAAACCCAAGCTCTCATTACTCTAACTAAATGATTCAACCTCATGTTTTAATCGGCTGACTTTCTGTTGTTTGAGGCTCGCTATTCTCCAAGGCAACCACAAGTTCCTGAATATTGATGGGTTTGGTCACGTAGTCATCCATGCCAACATCCAGGCATTTTTCGCGATCCCCCTGCATGGCATTGGCGGTCATCGCAATAATCCTGGGTCGTTCTTCCGGCATTATCGATTGGTAAATATGGGTTGTTGCCGTCAGCCCGTCCATTTCCGGCATATTAACATCCATCAGAATGACATCATAGGATTGGCGCTTGAGGGCTTGCAGAACTTCCAAACCATTGCCCACAACATCAGGGCGATAGCCCATTTTGGCTAAAATCAACACAGCCAGTTTCTGGTTGACGGGGTTATCTTCCGCCAGCAAAATCTTCAAGGGATGCTGATCCGCCATCTCTGTATCTAGCTGAAGAGTAGTAGACTTTTGAGTTTTGACTTCATTTCCCGTTAAGGATTTGACCAGGGCGCTATAGAGCTGGGATTGTTTGATCGGCTTATTGAGCCAGGCTGAAAACAGACCTTTGTGATGGGCTAAGTCAGGAGCCTGACCAATGGAGGTCAACATTACCATTGGGAAGTTTACCCCCCGAGGATGACTGCGAATTTTCTGAGCCAAAGTGAGGCCATCCATTTCAGGCATTTGCATATCCAGAATCGCGATATCAAAAGGACCCGCATGTTCCAACAGCCCTAAAGCCTCGTAGCCAGACGCAGCCACCTGAGGTTTCATTTTCCAAGATTCTGTTTGCAGGGTGAGAACCCGTTGATTGGTGTCGTTATCATCCACAAGCAGCACCCGCTTGTCCTTCAAGGTAACAGCAGGTAGCGATTGAGCCAACACCGTTGTATCTTCCGTCTCTTCGGCTTGAATCGTAAAGGCAAAGGTGGACCCTTGACCTTCTTCACTTTCAACCCAAATCCGACCGCCCATCAGTTCACTTAAACGCTTACAGATGACTAGCCCCAACCCTGTTCCACCAAATTTACGGGTGGTCGATGAGTCCACCTGGCTAAAGGATTTGAATAGACGATTCTGGCGTTCAGCAGGAATCCCCATACCCGTATCTCTGACGGCAAAACTGAGTTCATACAAAGGAGTATCCGCTGCAAAGGGCTCAGCCGAAACGTTAACCACGACTTCCCCAGATTGGGTGAACTTGATGGCATTGCCCAACAGGTTGACGAGAATCTGGCGTAGGCGGGTCACATCTCCCAAAATCGCCTGGGGAACATCGGGTTCAACCACCCCTGCCAACTCAATCTCCTTGGGACCCACCCGAGAGGCCACCAGCTCTAAGGCATCTTCCACACAAACCCGGACATTAAATGCCTGTTTTTCCAGATCCAGCTTACCGGCTTCAATTTTGGAGTAATCCAGAATGTCATTAATAAGCGTGAGGAGACTATCCCCACTTTTACGAATCGTTTCTGTATATTCTTGCTGTTGAGGCGTTAACTCTGTATCCAGGAGCAAGCCAGTCATGCCAATCACGCCATTCATTGGTGTGCGAATTTCGTGACTCATCATCGCCAAGAAGTCGTCTTTTGCTCGGGCGGCGGCAGCAGCGGCAGCATGCTTTTCTTGAATAATGCGATCACCTCGATAGACAATTGCAAACAGAACTCCATACAACAACCCAAGCACCCCACTGGTTCCCCACAAAATATTGCGCTGGGTGGTTTCCACTCGTTCCAGCAACGGGGTGACATCGGTATACATCTCAAATACCCCTTCAATGGAGCCGTCTGGGCCATCGGGACGCAGAGGTAGATAGCTCGACAGAAGATTGCGATCCTTCATCTGGCCCTTCATACCTGTAAAGGTGTCTTTATGGTTGATGAAGGAGCGGGATTGCCCCTGAATGGCTGCCTGGAAGCCTTTTGATTGACGCTTGTCTTGGCCAATTTGCTTGGTACTCGTTGAAAAGACAGTCCGCCCTTGTGTATCAAAGACCTTTACTTTCAACACGGGGAGTCCTTCTGCCCAGGATTCGATATCCTTCGTCAGCTTCAGGGTTTGGGGATGGGACTTTAACTGTTTTGCTGTCAAAGATTGAGTATTGCTTAAGAAGGATCCATGGGTCTTCCAGAGGGTATTAGCAAAGGATTGAGTCAGGGCAACATTCTTATTCTCAGTAACTGTGACTAAGCTCTGAATGGCACGATCTCGCGTGTACTGATTCAGGGCAGCAATGGCCACTACGAAAGCCACAAAGCTGGTGATGGAATAGTATCGCAGTAGCTTAAACACTTGAAACGCTCACGGAGTAAATTGGACCGCTAGTGATAAGGAGAGATACTCCCCCACCTCACCCATTAACTGATGTCCGTAGAGTACCCATTTATATGAACTAATAATCTGAATAGGTCCCCAATCATTTATATCTATCTCAAGGCAATATTAAAGTTAAAAATATTTCAAAAAGAGGACGACTTTTGAAGATTCAGAATGATGGTTGTTCGTCAGATTTCTGCTGAATATTTTTAATAAGCCCCCAGAAGGCCCAATCCAGAATTTTGGGGAATGAGAGGCTCCACGTTGACGCAGTGGGCATACTGGTCGATGAGGTAAACAGCATCAACTTGCCTGGGTTGCCAAGAAGCAGCACAATTTGCAGATATTGTTTATCTTGATCTGGCCTATGTCTAGCCTCATGTCCAAGAATTCCAGCTGCGGTTGTGTAGAGTTCAATGGCTAGGGAGTGTGACGGTTGTCTGAATTCGTCTAGGCTGAACTTTCGCTTCACAATGGCCTTTCAGCCCATTGTGAATCTTGCAGATGGCAGTATTTTTGCGCAAGAAGCGCTGGCTCGAGGCATGAATAATGAATCAGCGATCAGTATTTTGGAGCAAGTAACGGATGAGAACCTATATCGCTTTGATCAAGCTTGTCGGGTTCAGGCGATTCAGCTTGCCGCAGAGTTAGACATTCAATCGATATTGAGTATCAACTTTTTGCCCAATGCAGTGTACCATCCAGAACTTTGTCTTCAGACAACACTTGAAACGGCTGAACGATGTAATTTTCCCATTAGCCGAATTCTATTTGAGCTAACGGAAGTTGAAAAGGTTATAGATTATGCCCATGTTCAATCCATCATTAAGCACTATCAAAAGTTGGGGTTTAGAACAGCGTTGGATGACTTTGGAGCCGGTTATTCTGGGTTTAACTTTCTGGCTGATTTCCGACCTGACTTTATTAAGATAGACATGGCTTTGATTCGGAATATTGATAAAGACAAAGCGCGGCAGGCCATTGTTCGAGGAATTGTGCAAGTCTGTCGAGATTTAGCCATTGAACCGATTGCAGAAGGCATTGAAACAGATTTAGAATTAGACGTTCTTAGGGAATTAGGTCTCCAATTATTTCAGGGCTATTACTTTGCAAAGCCTAGCTTCAGAGCTGTGACTACCGACTTAAGCTTTGCCCGCAGCAATCCTAACCTCCATAAAAATGATTGATTCCAATGAAATAATACAATCTAATGCTGGTTCTTGAAGAAAGCGCATCAAAGCCTAGTTACAGGAAAGCAGCCAATACCAATTTCGTATAGAGATGAGCAACTCTATATATTGAAGTGACGTAACGGCAGTGCTTTAGCAGCAAAATACAGGCCATTTTGTTAGGTAATGGGTATTTCGAGGCGTTGTCGCATCCTCATTTATATCTCAATTAGATGCAGACAGAGACTAAGTTGTAAATCCCATCGTATGAGGGTCCAGCTCAAGACTAAGGAAAATAGTTCACAACTCGTCCCTGCCTGAAGATGTTTATCTTTTGGTTGTCCATCACCAAGAAACTAAAGTGAACATCTTACGATTTAAAATTCCCAAATATTTCAAATATATAACTTATTTAAAGCATTTTATGAGAGAATAGTTTCCATAAAACCTGAAGTTTTTATGGAAATCTTTTTCATAAATAGTGATATTTATCACATCAAACAACAGCTTTTTTATAATTCGAGTTTGTAGATTGTCAATATGCTTAGAAATAAGCGTTAAACACATCTCCAAATAACATTCGTATAGTTAGAGTCTTCACGCTCATTTCTCAGATAAGGAGCAGTAGACCATTCTGTGTTGCTCATGTAGCCAATCAACTCTCCAGCTTTGACCCAATGTTGATTACCGTCGTCGCTAGCATTTTGGAATGACAGTTGGCAGTGGTCGAGCTAAAAAATGGAGTAGATGTTGTCATCGGACATCGCCAGAAGAATAAGGGAATGAGCTGGTCAGCGAGAGGAAGTCGTGTTTTAGCTGTACTAAAGACCTTGACAATCTCAGTGAAATCTCGAACTATACGCCTTCTGATGTAGGAACATCTTAATTGAGTAAGACTTTGAAATTCATTCGCATCACTTTGTCAGGTATGCTCCCGACCTGGGTATTCTCAATTGAAAGAGATGAGAATAGAGCAATTCTCTCATCTATCACAGAATATTTATGGGCAGTTCCAGTACCGTGAACTGTCCCTTTTTTTTTAAAAAATTTCTTCTAGGAATAAAAGAATTTATTTAATGAAACCTGAGTTCGGGATAAAGGCTGAAACCTTCATCCTTTCGTAGAAGAGGCTCAAAAATGGGCTTAACCCGAATTGGGGTTAACTACAATCAGAGATTAACTTCGAGTTGCTGCTAGATTTTTGATGAAAACAATGCCTAAAGTCAATAGCACAAAAACATTCGTCTTAGTAGGGCAAAGCGATTGAGTGTCTGATGATTGAAAGAGCTGAGACTATAAGCAGAGAGTAATCCTTTCGCCAGAGCTGACAGTTGAGTTTGAAACTGTCCGAATTAAGAAGTACCTGAATCTGCTCTATTTCGATAAAAGTCGAGGATTGTTGGTTTGTCACGTTGGTGCTTTCCAGATCGATCTCAAACGCTGTAATCCTTGAGGGCTGATATAGATCTTATCTTCTATCAGTTTTAATTCGCCGTTAGCAAAGGTCGAACCCGCAGCCCAGAGGATACTCGTGAAGTCGTCACGTTTCAGTGATGAAGGAGCATATTTCACTAAGCCTTCATTGGCTAATATTTGATAAATTTCCTGCATGGTGGCTGGATATTGGGTATCTAATGCCCGGATATAGAGTGAGAGCAAGGGCATGGGATCATTTGTCCCGAAAGTTGCATGACAGATGGAAGTAGAGGTCGTCACCATCCAAGTGGCAATCTTATGCGGATCGGTAGTCCGGTCACGGGCTATCTCCAACACGAGATCCACCATATTTCTCCTGAAAGGAGTACCCAGATGAGTCTCTAAGTTTTTCCAGACTGCAAGGCTATTAGGATCCATGTAGGGTTAATCTTTTCGAGTAGTATTTTTAAGCCTCAATCTTGCTGTAGTTCTTTCAGTAGATCATCAAGGTCTACAATCTCTAGCTCGTCATTTTCTGGGAATACTTCAGTCTCATCTATAGGAAGAAGTTCTTTTTCTAACGGTGACATAGTTATTGATTACTAGATTTATTTATATATTTATTCCTCTATAGTAAATAAGCTCTTGTGTTTTCTGTATCCGAGAGTTTACGGAAATCCAATTGATACAGGGAGCAACCGCACTCTTAAGACCTTCACGTTAATCGCTGCTTTCAATCACTCGAAATAATAGGGTTGTCTGAACCTGAATGAACCCTGACAAATGTCAGTCAAATTCTTCAAGATATAAAAGCCCCCCTTACCTCATAAAGGATAAAGCTGATGACATACATACCCTTGGCAGCTCGCATCTGTTTGTCCCTTATCTTTTTCAAGGCTGGAATTGACCATCTACTGGGATTTTCTGGTTTCGTTGAGATGATTGGTAAAACTCTCCCCTTGGCCCCAGCACTCGCTATTGGCACCATTGTTTTTCAACTTGTGGGAGGCTTATCTCTGGTCATGGGCTATAAAGTTAAACTTGGTGCACTATTGCTGATTCTGTTTCTGATTCCAGCCACGCTGGTATTTCATAATTTCATTGGCGATCCAAGCCAAGTCAATGCCTTCTTGAAAAATGTGGGTTTAATCGGGGGACTCCTGATGGTGATTTACACTGGGGCTGGATCAATCAGCATCGATGCAGCGGCCCAAAAAGGACATAACTAAACATACTTGCAATTAAAACCCAGCTCAAAGATTGGAAACAATCATAAGTCTGAAGTAACTGATACTGACATGCCAAATCTGTTTTGGGGTTCGCTATTCTCCAGCGCAACCACGAGTTCATCAATAACACTATCGAGAAGGGACAGTCGAATTGGGGGGATTTACTTCTAAGAAAGTGATGCATAATACTCCAGCACAAATAAGGCCAAATAGACTTAAAGCTAAAAAACCGAATGTATAGCTGCCCATCATATCTTTCATCACTCCTAGAAAGATGGGTGGAAAGAAACCGCCCAGCCCTCCTGCTGCTCCCACTAAGCCTGTGACGGTGCCAGTCTGTTTAGGAAAATATTCGGGAACAAGTTTGAAGACTCCTCCATTGCCTAGTCCTAGAAGAACCGCACTCCCAATGCTACCTAGAGTAAAGAGGAGCATTGATTGGATAGCCAAAGTCCATCCAATGAGGAAGACCCCTAACAAGACAATTAATAAGAGTTTTCTGCCGCCTATGCGATCACTCACCCATCCTCCAAAAGGCCGACAAGCCGTCGCGACGATCACAAAGGTAGCCGTGAGTGCCCCTGCAGTAGTTGAATTGATTGAAAAGGTCTCTTGATAAATCGTGGGCAAATAGATGCTGAGAGTCACAAACCCACCAAAAGTCAGTGAATAGAACAGGCTGAGTACCCAGGCCAGCTTTGTTCGACGGAGGAACTTGAAATTCTGCCCAATAGTCTTGGGCACCCTTTTCCCTCTTGCGTTCCGCGCAAAAATAGCGAAAACAATCCCCCAAGTGAGGGACGCTAGACCAAATAAGAGAAACGGAGCCGCAATTCCAAAGCGATGGGCTAACAATGGTCCCCCAATCAAAGCAATCGATTGCCCAATATTTCCCAAACCATAGATGCCTAGAGCGGTCCCTTGTGCTCGTGTAGGGAACCAAGTGGATACAAAGGCAATGCCAACGGTAAAGGAACTCCCTGCTAAACCTAGCCAGAGTCCCTAGAATAGGAGGCTGAGGTAAGAGTGATTCAGCGCCAAAGCGACAGGAGGAATAATCCCGAGAATCAATAATAGGCTAAAGACCAAACGCCCCCCAAACCGATTTGTGAGGATGCCTAAGGGGATCCGACCCAAGGCCGCCAGTAGAACCGGGATAGCGACCATGAGGCTAACTTGAGTAGCCGAGAGTCCTAATTCTTGTTTCAGTAAGGGAGCAACCCCAGCGATCACCCCCCAACTGGCAAATGAGATCGCAAAGGCAATTGTTGCTAAGCAAAGACTCTTATAGGGTTGCGATTGAAAGCGCTGATTCATAGTTCTTTTAAGTTGCTGACATACTTTCAGAGATCAATACTTCTTCGGGGTAATCCGTCCCCTCCAGCATGATTTCAGTGATCGCCCCATAGGCATCAGTCCAGGCTGCCTCAATATCTGGAGTCCACTGATCTTTGAGAGTCGCTGCCATTGATTTGAGGAGGGTGCTACCAACCAGGGGGTAATGTTCGGGTAGAACGCCATACTTCACATGTCGAGTGCCTAAACCTTTCAGAGCTGAGGAAAGCGCATCGGGCTTTGTCAGGTTGTTTACCACTAATAGTAGAGAAGCAAATAATTTCTTGGCCTGTTCATCCATATGAGTGTTGGAGAACAGCGGTTTCACCTGTGGGTAGTCCGTAAATAATGTGCCGTAAAACACTTGGGTGAATTCTGCTTCATTCTCTCGAAGCAGGTCAAAGCTATTTGTCAGAAGTTCTGTTTGTAGCGCCATAGTTCATTTTCGTCTCGGTAACTTGAACAGGTTTAAGTCTGCCAAGATTGCCTACGAACAACTATGAGCTACCTCATACAAGCTAAATTTCTTTTTGCCCTTCAGCGATGGCTGTCAATTCCTCCGGATCAAGAATGACAATTTTGCCACCCCTTTGATAGGCCACTACTGCATGGAGTCCTTTCATTAAGCGAGCACATTCTTCATAAGTAATCCCGATGCTCCGTGCCATTTGGTAGTAGGGCAACTTGATCTGAAGCTGCTCACCTGCCTCCGTCACCTTAGTTCCATGCTGTAGAGCTGAATATTGGATGAGCTGAGCCAAACGCACCACTGCTCGCTCTGAAACCAACCCATGCACCATCTTATGCAACTGCTGGAGCCGCTGGTTAAAGACCACCAAGATGCTCAGCGCCAGTTCTGGAGCTTCTTGAATCGCCCTCAAAAGGTCTGCTCTATCAATGGTTAATACCTGGCAATCCTCAATTGCCAAGACCGTTGCTGGAGCTAATGCGTCTCCAAACAGAGCTGGAGCAGCAAAGATATCACCTGCCCTCAGCCGCCGCAAAATCGTCTCCTTCCCCGTTGCTGAACTTTTAACGACTTGCAGTACCCCTTTGAACAACACATGCAGTTTTTCAGGAATCAGATCTCCCTCATGAATAAGAATCTCTTCTTTTCGGTAGGTTCGAATCTGAGTATGGGGTTGCAGCGTTTCTAAATCTTGGGGACGCAGTTCTGCAAAAAGAGAGAGTCCTGCAAGTTGTTCAACAGTGGCTTTCATATAAAAGGGCTGCTCTTTGAGCTACCTCAAAGACATGTAGATGAAGATTCAGCATATTGAGTATGTACGGAACAGCAAAAGACTTCAAGAAAACAGTAGGACACATTTTCGCTGTTAGTCTTCATCCGTTTGGATGTTCACCCTGTTAGACACTCATCATTACTAATAGTTTGGTAACCCATATCGTTTACCTAGTGGCCGTTACAGTTTGGAATTCACTCACCCTACACAGCAACATTGGTTTTGAAGATGACCGATACCTAATCGAGCTGGGAGAAGCTAAGAATGAGACTCAAAAACAAGACCGCCTTGATTACAGGAGCATCACGAGGTATAGGCAAAGCGATCGCTCTTGAACTTGCCCAGCAGGGTATCGCTCGTCTGATACTCATTGCCCGTCAGCAATGTTGTTTAAAGCACTTAACTAGAGAGATACACCAATTGGCCCCTGAAGTTGATGTGGTTGTGATCTCACTAGATTTGACTCAAACAGGACAGATTAAGCAATTCATTCCCCAAGCACTGTCCGATTTTGGTCCGATTGATCTGCTAGTGAACAATGCAGGGGTGGCACATCAGGCCAGTTTTCTCAGCTCCACCATTGAAGAATTTGAAGCTGAGATTCGTTTAAATCTGTGTGGGACCTTTGCGATTACCAGACTGATAGCTCAGCATATGGTAAAGCATCGGGCTGGAACTATTGTCAATGTCTCAAGCTTAATGGGGAAACTTGCTGCCCCCACCTACTCCACCTACTCAGCGACCAAATTTGCTTTGTTGGGAATGACTCAATCTCTTCGTATGGAGTTAGCTAGTTATAACGTTCAGGTCGTTGCCTTATTGCCGACCCTAACCGAAACGGATATGGTTCAAAATACGGATAAATTTGCCTGGGTGATTGCTAGTTCGCCTAGTGATGTCGCCAAAGCCTTTGTAAAAGGCTTGCGCTCTGGCAAGAAAGAGATTTGGGTGGGCTGGCAATCTAAGATAGCCATCTTCGCTAGCTACATTGCACCTGGGTTTGTAGAGCGGGCGATGCAACTGTCGGCCAGGCTGGGCCATCGGCAATCTACTCGGCAAACTGAATTTGAATTTAAAGACTGCTGTAATGCAGGTCCTTCCTAAGCCAGTCAAAGATCCCAAGACCAGAATAATTTCCTTAATTGATTCTCATCGGAGGTTGATACGATGCAATCTTGTCCTTACTGCTCAACACCGACATGCCCTTACTGCTCCCATACAATGGTTCAACAGGTGAGTCATGAGGGTCCTCATTGGTTTTGCCGTCACTGCTGGACTACCATTTCTAAACCACAAGATGAGCATGAGATCCCTTATAGGTAGGTTGATCAAGACGTTCTTTCAGCAAGCTTCAATCCTCGGAAAACTATCATGAAAATACTCCCCAAGAATGTTACAGCTTACCGTCAAACCTCGGTCTTTACACAAGATACAATTCCAAACGCACTACTCCATTCCCATACCACTAGAGAAGGAAGTTGGGGTAAGCTTTGTGTCATATCTGGCCAACTGCGATATCAAATTCTCACGAATCCCCCTGAGGAACATGTGATCAGCTCGGAACTCCCTGGTATCATCGAACCTAAAATTTCCCATAAGGTTGAGCCGATAGGGTCAGTCGAGTTTTATGTAGAGTTCCACCACCAGGTTTGACGTTAGTAATCTTGTCAATTTTTAAATTCTTTTTTGGAATGTTCTCTATACAAAAACTTGGAGCATTTTGGAAAGTTTCAGAATTCAGTGTCCAATATTTTAGTTGAGAATTCTAGTAAAAACTCAAGCCTTGAAATAGTTGATTTCTCGATTAAAAATCAGGAGTATTTCATTCAATAGTATTGACTATTGAGAATAGTGAACTAGGATGCTGAGTTCTGACATTTTTGAGGAGATAGGACAAACGATCTAGGCTGGTGTTAAAGGCAGATCGCCCGTCTCGATATTGTTGGAGAACTTCTTTATTCTTACTGAGAAAATATCTGCGAAGAGCCACTTTCTCCACAAGGACGGATCTGAGCAAGTGCTAACTTTCTCGCTAAATCTGGAAGGTTGGAGTGATACGGTTGACGTTGTGTTGCTTCTGAATATTGACGACTAAGCTTAACCCTTCTTAGGTTAATAACAACAAAATAAGCATCATCAAAAAGATGTATAACGGTGCAAATATTCGCTTATTTAAAAAGGAAATTATTTCAATCATCTTAGCAACTATCTAATCCATAATTGACAGATAATTGATAAGAATTTTTCGTGATTTGAAACAGAGGTTAATCCCTTTATTCTCCTCCAAAAAACCCAAACTCTACTTATCGCTAATGCCCTTAATGCCCTACCCTATTCCTTCTTTATAAATTTTTAGATATAGGGAGCAGTTATCGCACTCGTGAGTGGGGAATAGTCTAGCTAAAACAGCCAATGATGCTGGTGGATATCCAGGTGGATGATACCTGAAGATTATCCTTTTTACCTCAAAGAAATAACCAGTAGATAGTTGTGGCTGTAGATGCAAAATAGCCATATTAAAATTATCTGCAAATAAAAATGTTCAGTTTGATTAGTCAAAACATAAGCTAACTCAAAAACATGGCTGAAATAGCAATTTGACCTCTGCTCAGAAATACCTCATCAACCCAGTACCCATCAATCTTCAAAATGTCAAAGCACATCTTAATGATCGTTTCCAACTCTGCTACCAGCAACATCGGCAAACCCGTGGGGATCTGTGCTGTTGAACTGATCCATCCTTACGCTGTGCTCAAAGCCTCTGGCTGCCAGGTGACCATCGCAAGTTCCCAGGGTGGCCCGATTGAACTTGATGCACAGAGTGAACCTCGTGATCCGTCTGGGTTCTTGTCGCTGGATATCCTCTCTGCTCGATATATTACCCAAGCGGCGTTTACCGATCAGTTATCGAATACCCCTGCGATCTCAAATCTCAATACACAGGACTATGATGCAATCTTTGTTTGTGGTGGTCAGGGAACCCTCTATACTTTCCCAAAAGACAAGGCTTTGACCGATTTATTTGTCAGCTTTTACCAAGACGAGAAACCGAGTGCAACCCTCTGTCGAGGCGCTTGCTTACTCCTGAATGCCACCTTGGATAATGGCGAACCGTTGATTCAAGGCAAAATGATCACTGGATTCTCTAAGAAAGAAGAGCAGTGGATGAGTAAAAACTTTGGCCCGATGATGGTTCCTTTTGTTGTAGAAGAGGAGGCCAAAAAGCGCGGTGCAAAATTTGTGGCGAGTTCTGCCTTCACACCATTTGTAATTCAAGACAGCAACTTGATTACTGGCCAGCAAAGCAATTCTGCTTTCCTAACGGCGAGCTTAGTCTTAAAGGCGTTGGATTTAGACTTTAATGATTCATACTTTGACAATTCACACTAAGGACTTTTGTCTTCCATTGTTCAGGCTCCTCCCTTTCATGGGGCTGGAGGGGAGTGATGACGATTGAACAGCACTGTTAACTTGATCATGTGGCCAAGGTAAGACGACTCATAACTTGCACCAAGATAATTTGAGGTCTATGGGCATATTCAATATCCAATGAGGGCCGTCAAGTATTAACCATTCCGAGGTCCATTCTGATGGCAACCTTTCTTGGGGTATGGCAATGATTCGATACTGTTGGCGAATTCAAGTTCAGCTCTGAATCAATAAGATCTCGGTGATTCAGCTCAGGAGCTGAGAACGAACTTACTGAGTTTGAGGCTCAATTTAGGAGTTCGCCAACAGTATCAACCCTTCAATTACCTCAAGCAGGGGTTGACAAGTAACCACTGGTCACTTATTATGTGACCAGTGGTTACTTAATTATCTATGAGTTGGGCAAGAGCACGGAGTCAAAGCCAAAAAGCTGCTAGGCGAGAAGAAATTCTTGAAGCAGCTCAGTCTCTCTTCTCTGAGTTGGCATATGAAGAAATTAGCCTCAACGGGATTGCCCGTGAGGCAGGAATTAGCAAAGCCAATATTTATCGCTACTTCTCGACCCGAGAGGAGATTTTCTTAGTCATTTACGAAGCAGAACAAATTGTATTTGTGCGCGCATTAATAAACCGACTTCAGCAAATGGCATCGGTGGATAACGTATCGGAAATGACTCAGGTTTGGGTCGAAACACTGCTGCAACATGAAACATTACTCAATCTGATTCCCCAACTTTCAATCTCCATGGAGCGTAATTCCTCCGTTGAGCAACTGATTAAATTCAAAAAACAAGGTTATACCACCTACCAAGAACTATTAGAGAGTTTGGTATCGGTGTTCCCCCGCCTCAATCAGCAGCAGTGGATCATGGTGATTCAATGCACCTACTCAATGATTGCTGGCCTTTGGCCCCTCTCTAATCCCAGTGAAAATTTGCTGGAAGCGCTGCGGCATCCAGAAGTCAATCAGCCCCCCTGGGAATTTGAATCGACGATGACGTATGGACTATCCGCGTTAATTCATGGGGCGATCGCAATCAATAACGAATAATTTACCCGATAGCAAAGCCGTTCAATATCAACCCTCAATCACCACAATCAGGAGTCAAACTCATGAATCAGAAAACGGTCCTAATCACAGGGGCAAGTTCAGGATTTGGTAAACTGGCCGCCCTGAAGTTTCAGCAATCTGGCTGGAATGTGGTGGCTACAATGCGTTCTCCGGAGCGCGAAACGGACCTCACACAACTTGAAAATGTAGTTGTAACCCGACTCGATGTAACTGAACCAGCCAGTATTGAAGTCGCGGTTAAATTGACAATCACCACCTTTGGCACCATTGATGTGCTGGTTAATAACGCAGGCTACGGTGGCCACTCCCTGTTTGAGCAAGCAACAGACGAAAACATTCGGGCAATGTTTGAAACCAACGTCTTTGGCGTCATGAATGTGTCCCGTGCCGTTTTGCCGTTTATGCGTCAACAAAAATCAGGCTGCATCATTAACGTAACGTCCATGGCAGGTATGCTCGCCGCACCCACCATCTCAATTTACGCCTCAACCAAGCATGCTGTTCAGGGCCTCACGGAAGGTATGGCCTTTGATTACAAGCCATTTAACATTCGAGTAAAAAGTGTTCTACCTGGGGCCTATCCGACGACCCGGTTTAATGCCAATACCAGCGACATCCTTAAAGCTGGAGATGCCGAACTAGTGGCTCATGCTGAGAAGTTGCATACTCACTTGCAAGACGTCGCTCAGAAGATGGCCAACCAGGGTGGCCAAGTTGCTGATCCTCAAGAAGTAGCCGACAAAATTTTTGAATGTGCGACCCAAGACACCCCCATCAACAACCCGGTCGGTTCTGATGCAGAAATGCTAGCAGGGATGATCGCTAAAGCTGACTCTCGCCAGGCCTTTATCGACCAAGTTACCCCATTACTAATGCCGCCAGTGTAATAAGTCACCCGCCAACACAGTCATCACACGATTCAACGTCATCACGCTCATCAAGAGGTCAGATATGTTTGGCAATATGGTTTCCAATATGATGGTCAAGCCATCCCAGTCACCGTTGTTTGACAGTCCTACAGACTATGGACTCAACTACGAAAATGTGGAGTTCAAAGCGCGTGACGGTGTAACCCTGCGGGGCTGGTTGATCAAAGGAGGCACAGACCGCGTGATTGTGCAGAGCCATTTTGGTGTGCAATGCAACCGTGGTGGCTGGTCTCCCAAAGGCAGAGGGCCGATCGCACCCTGGAAAGAAGACATCAAGTTTTTACGCCAGGCCAAATACCTTGCTGAGCAGGGCTATTCCGTATTGATGTATGACCTGCGGGGGCATGGAGAAAGCGACCTAGGTACGATTCCGTGGGTGAGCTGGGGGCCTGAAGAAGCTAAGGATGTCGTGGCAGCAGTAGACTTTGTTTCGGCTCGACCTGAGTTTGCCAATGCCAGTGTGGGGCTGCTTAGTATCTGCATGGGGGCTGCTTCCACCACCTATGCCTACGGCTTAGCAGATGGGTTAGCCAGTCGTGACAAGGTAAAGGCGCTGGTTAACGTGCAGCCCCTGCTTTACAGCTACTTCGTCAAAGCACTGGGCATGCCTGGATTTATGGAGCGCGCCGGGGCCAAGGTCTCTCGCGATCGCCTCGGCTTCAATATGGCTGAGCCCAACTTTATCAACGATGCCCCTAAAATTTCAGTCCCCACATTGGTCCTTCAGAACCAGAACGATCCCTGGACCAATCTGGACATGGTGCAGTCCTACTACGATGCCCTGACCGTGGAAAAAGATCTGCGGATGCTGGACTTAGAAGCCAGCCGGTTTGCGGGCTACGACTATCTGGGACGGTCTCCAGAAGCATTTGTGGGCTGGTTTGATCAGTACCTCTAATACGACCAGCAACCTCAGCCTTGCCCAAGGGGAATGCTAACACCCGTTCAACACAACAAGAGACTGAGTGGCATGGAAAAAGAACAGATGTTCCAAGCCGTAAACGCCATGGCCCAAGCGATGGCAAAGCCCACTCAGTCCCCCGTCTATCAACGCCCGAATGAGTAGTTTAATTTACAGATCAGGAGCAAGACCAATGCTGGGAAAGATGATTGCCAATACATTTATTAAACCCTACCAATCTCCAGTGTTTGATGACCCCAAAAACTACGGCCTCGATTATGAAGCTGTGACTTTCAGCGCTAAAGATGGTGTTGAGCTCTCAGGTTGGTTGATCAAAGGCAGTACCAATAAAGTCATTATTCAGTCTCACTTTGGTGTGCAATGCTCTCGCTCAGGCTATACCAGAGAAGGCAAAGGTTTTATTAAAGGTTGGGACGAAGATGTTCGCTTTCTTCGTCAGGCGAAGTACTTAAATGAAGCAGGCTATTCCGTGCTTATGTACGATATGCGTAATCACGGAAAGAGTTCTCTTGGCACATTGCCCTATATCAGCTGGGGAAAAGAAGAAGCTAAAGATGTGCTAGCTGCGGTTGATTTTATGACTAATCATGGCACATACAAGGATGCTGAAATCGGTTTGCTGAGCATATGCATGGGACAAGGGGCGAGTGTAGCAGCCTTTGGTATGGAAAACGGGCTAAAACAGTATGAAAATATTAAGTGTATGATTTCAGTCCAGCCGATGGATTATACATGTTTTGTTAATGCGATGGGTTTACCAAACTTTTTGGTCGATAGCACAACAAAATCTATCAAAAAACAAACTGGAGAGGATTTTAACGAACTAACTTGGCGACCTTTTGTAAAGGATATTACAGTGCCGACGTTAATCATCCAGAATATGAATGATAGCTATCTCAATGAAGAATTCCTTAATGAGTTATACGAGGAATTAAACGTTGAAAAAGAGATTCTGTTGTTAGACTTGCCTAAAATGAAAAATGCGCTCCAGAATCGTATGGCTTGTTACAACTGGATAGGAGAGAACTCTGAACCGATATTAAGTTGGTTTAATAAATATCTAGCGGCTCCCAAGTTGAAATCGTCAGTCCCGAGTAGCCAAAATTGAGGGATTACCGCCAGTCTGGCAGGCTGATTTCTTACCCTTATACTCTGTCCGCTTTTAATGGATTGTCCTCACTGCCACTCAAGCCGAGTCTCTTTTCTACAGGGTAAAACTAACCTCGGCTATGTAATATTCCGCTACAAGCAATGTCGTCGGACTTAATAATGAGCGCACAGGAACTCTGAAGTCCTAAAAGACATAGTATTCACAATTTTAGAGAGTTTGGTTAATCCATAACTGACACTCTCCGATTAGAAGCCAGCCGGTTTGCAGGCTACAACTATCTGGGACGGTCGCCTGAAGCATTTGTGAACTGGTTTGATCAGTACCTCTAATGTGACCAGCAACCTCAGCCTTGCCCAAGGAGAATGCTGACAATCGTTCAACCAAATAGAGAAACGTTCAATACAACAAGAAACTGAGTGACATGGAACAAGCACAGATGATCCAAGCCGTAAACGCCATGGCCCAAGCGATGGCAAAGCCTACTCGGACCCCCGTCTATCGACGCCCGAATGAGTATGGCATGGTGTATGAGGACATTTTCTTTAACGCCATTGACGGCACTCGGTTAGAGGGATGGTTTATCCCCGCAGACTCGGATCGCTTAATCATTTGCAACCACTTCGGGCCAGGTAATCGCTATGGCTTTGCCGGTCACCTGGAAGAATTTAGCTTCCGTGGCGGCTTTGAAGTGAACTTCTTGCCCGCCTACCAAGCTCTGCATGAGGCTGGCTATAACATCATTGCCTATGACATTCGCGACCATGGCTTGAGTGCATCTTCGGGAGCCAACGGTTTTAGTCAGCTAGAATGGCGCGATATCATTGGTGCCGTGCGGTACGCCAAGAGCCGTCTAGAGACTCGCGATTTGAAGACCTCTCTGCATACGATGTGCCTAGGGTGTAATTCCACCTTGATCGCCATGGCCAAGCATCCCGAAGAGTTTGAACACATTATTTCCATGACAGCCCTCCAGCCCGTCTTGGGTCGAGCCATGATTGAAAAATCTTGCCAGAGCATGGGCATTGACCCTATAGAGGGCGCTGAACTCTATGACCAACAGCAACGGAAAATCTATGGTTTCCGGCTCGATGACTATAACGCTATGAAGCAGGTGTCAGCCATCAAGATCCCAACTTTAGTGCTGCAGGTCAGAAACGATGCGTCAATGCAGGCTGAGGCTATCCAAGGATTCTATGATGCCTTGCCCAACCCAGACAAAAAAATCATTTGGGTGGAAGAGACTGCAGAGCGTTTTCGAGGGTATGCCTATTTTTCAGAGCATCCCGAACAGCTTGTGGCATGGTTTGATGCACACATGACCTAAGGATCAGTTTATTGCAAAAAATGGTCTTGAATCCCCAGTCCCGATGCTTTGGTATAACTTAGTCCTGACGCTTTCGTATAAAGTGTTCCTTCCCCTCCACAAACAAAGATTGCATCATAATCACTGATATTAAGCTCTGAGATTGCGGGAGTGTTCATAAGCCGCTTTATAAATCTCGGCTGAGCAATATATCGGGCTGAGAGGGGATCTAAATTAGAGGCTCCAGACAAATCACTGGGGTCTCTTAGAGGTTTAAAAACTACCGCCCCTCCTCTTGAGCTAGCGATCGTCACCTTACAATTTGCCATTCTAAACACATCATAAGGATGAATTAGCTCGGCAGCCGAGATCCCTTCGGATGTAGCCGTTATACCATTGGCAAACTTAGAAACGATCATTAACACGTGCTTTAACATTATTGTGCTGATTGGAAATGTTCAATTGGGGATAGTTCTAGTCTGGCTATTTTGTTGCTTTAGCCACAACCATCGACTGGCTATTTTTTGTATGAAAATAAAATAGCTTGCTGATATCATCCACCTGGCTATCCTCATGGATAGCAGGCTGTAGCTGGCGATTTCAGAACTTGGTCAATCGCGAGAAAAGCAGATACTTTTTTTAGGATGAAATGACTTGTCTTGACCCGTAACCTCTGTTCTCATTAGTAGAGGTTGAGATTATGGGAGCATAGACCCTAGTTCTTCCTGGGACTGAGCGCCTTATTGTTATCTACTCCTCAAACTGGTGATACCTAGCTGGAGAGAAGTCCGATATTGAACAAACATCAAGTCCGAGTTTGAACCTAAGTCTGAGGGTCGCTTTCAAGACTTAGGTGACCACACTCCAAGTTGAGGCTGTCTAGGACTTCTAAGATGAGATCAAACCGGTAGGCGCTGACTAACTCAGTGAGGATCTTGGTCAGGGACGCGTACTGGTCAGGGATTTGAGTGAGAAGCTGTTCAATTTTGGGGGTGTCAAGAGATTGAGAGGCTTTGAGTAGCTGAATTTGCCAATCGGGAGATAGATGTTTCAGATCTTGCAAGATCAGGGTATTGTCGACAGATTCAGGTGCAGCGGGAGAGTGCTTGCTAGATGGAGTTGCTTGGATAAAATCCACCTGCAGATGCACAGCCATTTGTTCCCAAATTTCTGAAGTGCGAAAGGGTTTGCGGACAAATCCATCAAACCCATCTTGTAAAGCTTGGGTGCGATCGCATTCAAAGATATTAGCCGTTAACGCAATCACGATGGGAGGATGAGCTACCGCCTTAATCTGTTGAAGGGCCGTTTTGCCGTCCATGACTGGCATTTGTAGATCCATCCAAATTAAGTGGGGTTGCCAGCGCTGGTTTGTCTCAACCGCTTCTTGGCCATTGATCGCTTCTTGAGTGTCAAAGCCAACAGAATTGAGGAGATTCACCATTAATTGGCGGTTCTCAATTTGGTCGTCGACGACTAAAATCCGCCAAGGTATCTCATGGGTCGCAAGCTGGACAACATGGGTATATTGACGGCTGCTCACTTGGGGCATCGTCGTCTGTTTCGCTTGGATGGTGCAATGGAACGCACTGCCTTCGTTCGGCGTACTGTCAACGGTAATGTCTCCTCCCAGAAGCCTGGCAAATTTACGACTAATCGGCAGACCTAGTCCGGTCCCTTCTTGAGATTGTTGACCAGTTCGAGTCTGCACGAAGGGGGTGAAAATCGCTTCCAATCCAGAGGAATCGATCCCTGGACCAGTGTCGCTGACCGTAAACTGCAAACATATCAAGCCCTCTGTATTTGGGGTCTCAAGGGTGCGGACATTCAAGTTAACTTGGCCTTGTTTCGTAAACTTGATGGCGTTCCCCAGCAGATTAATCAGAATTTGCCGTAATTTAATCGTGTCGGTTTCGATGAAGTGGGGGATGTCAGGATTGTAAGTTGTCGATAGGTGAATGCTTTTGGCATTAGCTTTGAGCTGCATCATCGATTGCAGTGTCTCTAGCAGCTCAATCAGATCGAGAGAAGATACGTTAACAACGGTTTGTCCAGCTTCAATTTTGGAAAGTTCGAGGACATCGTTGATCAGGGTGAGGAGGTGTTCGCCACTGCGATTGATGATACCAACATGGCTATGGTGCGCTTCAGTAAGATTGCCTTCACTTTGGAGTAACTGGCTAAACCCCAAGATGGCATTCAACGGTGTACGAAGCTCATGGCTCATATTGGCGAGGAATTCTGTTTTGGCATGGTTGGCGATTTCAGCTTTTTCTTTGGCAGCTGATAGCTCCTCAGTTCTTTGCTCTACACGCTTCTCCAGAGTTTGTTGAGCTAATTTGAGTTTGGCTTGATTGCCCCGCAGCTCGCTTTCAATACGTCTTTGCTTGCGAATGGAACGCATCAACAACAGGATGGTGACAGAGCCTGAGAAAAAGATCGTTGAGACGATAATCAGTAAGGTTTGATTTTCTTCTAACCAAGACGCTTCTTGGTTAATCAGCATACTACCTGGCGGGAGATCGTCTAGGGGTAAGCCAGCCCGTTTGAGCATCTTGGCATCAAAAATCCATAGATTCTTGGATTTAATAATGGGCGAAATTTGATCAACGGGCTTGCCATCCAGGATTTGGAGCGCTAAGTCAACAGCTTGTTGGGCATGGACATTCCCATCCAAAACTTTTCCACCCACAATTCCTTCACCAATCATGAGTGAACTAACGGAATAAATAGGGTTAGGAATAGTTTGAACTAGAAGATTTGACCCTTGATTAAAGTCGATCAAGGGGCCATCGACCGATTCTAGACGAAGTTGCCCCAGCATAAAGATGGGCCAGTGGTCAGGATATTGACCAATTTCTTCAGCAATTTTTTGGGGAACCAAATCGACAAGATGGATGATTTCTTTAGGCGCTTGAGGACGGGTCCGCAATTGCCCGATTCGCTTGCGATTAGCATCACCTGATGCTGTAGAGTCACTGATGAGAATAATGCCGTTACTTTTTGTTTGGCGAACGGCCTCTAGTATTGTTTCCTCATAACTATGAGTTTCATATACTCCCGTCATCCCAGGCTCGTTGAGAAGGGACTCTCGAACATGATTCAGTCCAAAATAGACGAGAGGTACCTGGGATAAGAATGCACGGCGATACTCAAGAACCAGATTTAAGCCAGGATCGTCACCGACCATCAATACATCAATGGGGGTGTCTTGATATTTTTGCCGTAGGTAGTTTAGATATTCCTGCTTATGGGGTGCGTCGGGATACCGTTTCAGGTCTAGATATTCGTGAAAAAGGCGAATGTTGCGACCACTGTTTTGAAACCCTTGATCAATCCCTTCTTTTTCTTGTTGGGTCCAGGATAGTTCTGCGTGATAGGAGTGAATGACGAGAACATTTTTGGTTTTGTTGGTTAGTGATTGTCCGATGGCCATCGTAGATGTCATCATCCCGGTGACGAGCAAACCAGTGGAAACCAAAATTAGGTGAATCGGGTTTTGTAAAGTCGCTTTCGCTTGTAGCTTCCCCAAAATGTTCAAATGAGATTTCCAACCGGTCATACGCTGTCTAGTGATAGGACAACCCTCTATTGAAATAGAAGCCCCAGTTTTTTTATAACAGTTCTGCTGGAACTCATCATTCCTCCAGCTTTTAAGCGAAAGAAGCTTAAGAGTTGAACTAACCCCTGACTATTTTTACTTTTCAGCTCTAAGTGTTCCCATACAGGGTTTAAAAGGCACAAAGGATGTATGACAAGCTATCACGTAAAATTCAAGGCTGCGCTCACCTCCAAGCTAGACTTTTGGAAGAGACAGCCATCTTTGCCATACGTTAAAGGAGGGGCGAGGACGACCTTTCTCGTCAATAAGTCCACAGTCTTTAGATAAACTGGCAAAGCCATGAATATTTGAATCAAACGCACCACCCGTACCATCCAACTTGGCTTGCAATTGGTCCAAATCGCGATACCCCCAGTGCAACACAAACTCTGCCTCCAATCGATGGGCTTCAGAAAGCAAGAATTCAATATACGCAGCTTGCCACTTCTCTCGCGCCGGAATCAGTAAGCGTTTCTTCCTAAATGGAATAGGAATTCCCTGTGTTGGATGATAAAAGTCTTCAGCCAAGAAATTAGTTTCAACGACTGCGAACGGCTTATTTGGTGCGATTTCCTTTGCCCGTGAAAACCAATCCTTAGGAATATCCGCAGGATTGCCTCCCGTCATAATGAAGGGGAAGGTACTCACCGCATACATATCCGTATAGGGTAATAACGATTGAGTCACCTCCGATCGTTTACTCATCTGTTCGTCATTTTCTAGCACAAATTCAATGAGTATCGGCAGGGATGGGAACTCCCGTTTTAATACTGGGTAAATCTGCTTCACCGAACGGAGTAGACTTTGGAAGCGAGGATCATCAACGTTAACAAGGCCAGAATCTACCTCTGCTACATACATAAAATAATCAGGCTGAAACCGGGTAATGAGATCTCGACACCAATGAAGATAAGCCGCAATCACTTCTGGATCATCGAAAGTCTTATCTTTCCACTTGCCTGTTCTTGGAACTTCGTATTCCCCTAAATAACCCGAGAGACTGACCCGATCACTCCCTAAAAGACTCGTCCCCAGGAAAATCTTTTGGTGAGGTTTAATGCCATTGATTCTTTTTTGGATTTCCTGCTCCTGTACTGGATGATAGGTTTTCTTTGCTGCTGCCTCATTCCAGGGCACAAAACCATCAAAGTAGAAACCAATGATGTCACTGTTTTCCCCGATCACCCGAAAAGTTTCTTCAAAAGCTTCATCGCTCCAGTCATAAGGCTGATAGATAAAACCTTGATAAAAATAACGTTGTTTTGGATGAGGGTGGCTCATATTCTTAGTTGCAAGATGACTGGCTGATACCACGACTAAAAGGGTGATTACTAGCAGTCCCCAAAGATAGTTGGCTCCCTTGGATATCTGCATTATCTCTGGCGTTCTCCACATCCTTAAACTCAGGGTATGAACTATGGGTTATTTTCAATTTTCTGGTGATGATAGAGCATCGCCATTTTTTTGAGGTGTCTTTCTCAAGATTGATTTAGTTAGTGATCCGATAAACTATCAGAATTTATCCTCCAAGAAATCGTCTCCGCTAGCTTCGCAGAAGCCCTCTTCTGAAGCTGTTTGCGATTGTCATCATAGAACTTGAGTGTATTGAGATAGGTATGCCAGAAATATGCCTGAGCACCTTTCCAGTTTCCCAGTTCCAATATTATTCATCAACAATTATCGATGATGAGCGAACAAGAACGGACTCCAATCGAAAAGAATCGCATTGAGAATTGGCTTCTAGAGTCTTTGTCTACAGCCCCAGAAAATTGGAGAGTACTTGCTACAAAAACTCAAATTAGGGAACTTGAATCTAAACTGCAAGTAAACCTACCTGATACACTTTGGATACTCTTTTCCATTGCATAATGGAGAGGAGAATAATTGGCCTCCCAATACTTGATGACCCACACTATTTGAACAGTTAACCGGGTAACAGCAAGATTTCCTTGATGATTCTCTACCATAGACTTCATGATGCTGATTCTTTAATCCTGCATTAGTGGTATTTAGCAACTATAGTCTCGCACCGAAAGTGCGTTTATGAACTAGCATGTTTGGGATAATTAGGCAGCTGAAAGTTAAATACTTGGAAATTTAGATTTAACTGTAATTCATAATCAGAGGAACAAATGATATGGGAGTTGCATATTACATAGAACTCGACAATGATATATGCACAATGGTTGATGGCAAAATTCTAGCAGAAGAGGAGGAAAGGCTAAATTATATTGCTACTCAACTAGACTTAAAGTTAATTGAAGACTATTTAGGCGTCAGTGATGAATTACTGGCAGATTATGATATTGATCCTGATACGGTACCCGATGCTAATCAATGGTTTGATATATCTGAGGGAATTCAGTGGTTTGATAGTTTGATATCTTACATTCAGGAAAACCCAGACATAGTAAATGATAAAGACTCATTGCATGCAGAGTTACAAGATTTTCGAAAAGTATTGCAAGAAGCCAAGAATTCAACAACAAGATGGCATTTGGCAATGGATATCTAAGTTAGTTTTTTCATCCTTATACATTTCTACTTACAACAGAATTACTAATAAATATGTTTAATAACCAACTGAATTGATTGTAAAAATCTAATAAAGTCTACTAAATTTAGACTTATGAAAGAGTAAACCTAGAGCAAAAATAAGCGTTTATTATGATCAATATCATGATGGAAAGAACTCTTTACAGTTCGCTCACCATCACATCAGTGGAATAGTACTGATAGTTATTGCGTCCAGAATTTTTAGCTCGATATAAGGCTATATCAGCACATTGAACAAGAGTGCACGCATCTGAACCATCCTCGGGATACAGAGCAATACCGACACTAACTGTAACGTTGATAGCGTTGCCCTGTATGCAGGTATCTGACTGCAACACGTCAATCAAACGATGAGCGATTTCACCCGCATCATTCCGACCAGAAATTTGGGGTTGCAGCAGAATAAATTCATCTCCACCCCAACGGGCAATAACATCCATCGTGCGGAGGCAACCCGAAAGTCGTTGAACCACTATGTTTAGTAGACGATCACCAATGGCATGGCCCAAAGCATCGTTGACCTCTTTAAACCGATCCAGATCTAAAAACATCACCGCTAGAGAGGTCGATTGCTCAATGGCATCCTCCAAGGAGTCCCTGAGTAACTGATCAAACCAACCCCGATTTGGCAAACCTGTGAGGGCGGCATGGAGTGCCTGATGCCTGAATTCAGCATTAGCTTTTTTTCCTTGGTCACATCCCGACAGCTTAAAACACCGCCAACCGTTGCTCCTTCCAGTTGGTAGGGTTGTAGATAATACTCAATAAAGCAACCATTATTTAGCGCCCAGGACCCCTTAGCGCATCTCGATCGAACACTTGGAACATAACACCACTAATAAGTGGTGGCGTTTGGGAGTTTCCGCCATGACCCAAACTAAAAACAACCCCCGCAATCCTCAGAAGCCAATCAATAAAGGGCTTTCAAGGATTATCGAGGGTATTTCCTGGGATATCTACAGCGATTTTGGGTCGGGGGTTGCTGTTGGGGAGTGGCGACCGTAGAGAAGCTGTAGGAATTCCAGGTCAAGGTTTGAATGGCTCGTCAATGGAGCTTTTACCTAGCAGTGCGTAAATACTGCAATCCAATGCTTCACAGAGTTTGTCTAACTCCGTTCCATCAAGTTTAGGCATTCCTTTGGACCTTCGCCATTTTCCGATCGTATTGACGTGGTATCCGGTCGCCTCTGAAACATCTTTAATTGTCAATTCTCGATCGCTCATGATCGTTCGCATTTTCCACCCAATCATAGTGATCATCTACAGAACACGCTCCTTATGCTACACGAAAAGGTATTCCTATTCCCTGGGATACATGCAAGATGGTGTAATTTGCACTGTTGAATATTTTTAATATACTCAATCGTGTATATTATTTACCTAATTGAGTGTATACTAAGTACATAAGAGAAGCCGCTTAGTCCTCCTCCTACAGATTTCCAAGCGGCCCCTCAAGTCCCAAACAGTAATCAGAACTTACACACAATTATGACATCAACAGCAGTCACCGCCCGCCCTTGTCTCGCCACTGTTGCCGCTTCTGACGCTAACAATGTTTGGATCGCCTATAACGGCCCAGAGTTTTTGGGTCGGATCTACAAAGATTTTTCTGGTAATTTCTACTACGAGTTGGGCCGTTCAATCTCTCAGCGCTTCGGGTCCAAGCAAGATGCGCTGTTCAGTCTCTACGAAACAACTGAGCGCGCCAACCAGCAGCACCAAAAGCAAATCTCTTCTGAACTGGAGTCAATCACTGAAAATTGGGGCCACGTTGCGGTGCCTGGATCTGCTAACGCCCGTCGCATCCCTAACGTCGGCTGCAAGCGCCCCAAGGTCCTCACACACGCCAAGCCCAGCACCCAAACCAAGCCCAGCCACACACAGACCGTAATCATCGGTCGTACCGAATGCGTCAAGACAAAGCACGGTTTGATCGCCATCGACTAATCAAAGCTTGGGGTCAACTGGCATCCCCCCAGAAACGGTTGACCCTTTCCACGTAAATTCAATCAACAACGCTTTAATTCATCCCTATGTACACTTAAACGTTTCTTATTTAACATTTGACTGGACAGGTTGCCCAGGAATCGATAGCCAGCTCTGATTTAATCTCGGCTTCTCGCTGTCTGGTTCGCTGGTTCCCTGACTGGGTTCAATGGTCAATCTTTGGAGGTATTCATCATGAGTAATGAGCAATACATCATTACAGCTTAAAATACGACCAGCCCATCTTGGATTATCAGCCCTGATTGGTGGCCAAGTTTCGCCCATAGCAACCTCACATGAAGCCAATGTTTGCTTCTACCTGGTCTGCCGAGATGCGGTGTATCAATACGGAAAAGGCAAATTTGGGATTCCGCAATTAGTGATCGATAACTTTTCCTTGACCTGCTTGGCCAGGGAAGTAGTGATCACATCCAGGGATCCCAGAGGAGTAGAAACCATCATTTATGCTCAGGTTCATAAAACTTCACACCTTAGCGGTACTTCGGCAGAGTGCACCGACAAGTTGACTCATGCCCAAAAAGGATCCCTCTTAAGCTCGATTCAAAATTTGGCCGATGAAAGGGATCCCAAAACGGGTTCAGGCTTTGCCAAGAGTGGGCTAAATTGCGGGTCAATCACTCTAGTGTAGGGATTCAAAAGTGACGTATCGATTGGTATAATTGGGCTATAGAGATTGACTTTGATCTCTCCTTGAGAAATCAAATCAAGATGCATTGCTTAAAGCACCTTCAAGCAAACCCCGCACAATAGGCCATGATTTGCCCTTATTTTCTGAGGTGCTGGCTTCTCTTGTAAATGCATCCATGTAAATATTTACAGGAGTTTTGAACCTTAAACTGTTCAGTGAATGAGTGCTGTGCCATCCCCTTTTATCTATACCTATGAATGTTCCTGCCCATATTCCATCCTGGACGCTTCGCAATCAAACCTTTGCCTGGGGAAGTCGCACCTATTTAATGGGAATTTTGAACGTAACCCCGGATAGTTTTAGTGATGGTGGCCAATTTAACTCCCAATCCGCAGCTCTATCTCAGGCCCATCACCTGGTAAAAGCTGGTATCGACATTCTCGATATTGGGGGGCAATCCACTCGTCCTCAAGCCATTGAAATTGCTGAGGCAGAAGAGTTAGATCGGGTCATTCCTGTTATTCAGGCGATTCGGTCTCAACTAGACGTTCCCATTTCGGTGGATACGACACGATCCTCCGTAGCAGCAGCTGCGATCGCAGCCGGAGCCGATCTCGTCAACGATGTCTCGGGTGGCACTTATGATCCACAGATGTTGTCCACCGTTGCCCATCTACAGGTCCCGATTATTTTGATGCATATGCGGGGCACCCCCCAAACCATGCAACAACTCACAGCCTATCAGGACATGATTAAGGACATTATTGACTTCTTGCAACAGCAAATCGATGCTGCCCTGGTCGCGGGCATCCCTAGAGAGTTCCTGGCGATTGATCCAGGCATTGGGTTTGCTAAAACTGGCCCCCAAAACCTATCCCTACTGCGCGAAATCGCACAGTTTAAGGTTTTAGGTTGTCCTATTCTGGTGGGACCTTCCCGAAAGAGCTTTATCGGTCAAATCCTAAATCAGCCAGATCCGCAACAACGCGTATGGGGAACGGCTGCTGCCTGTTGCGCGGCCATTCAAGGTGGTGCCGACATCCTCCGCATTCATGATGGAGCAGCCATGAGGGAGGTTTGCCAGGTAGCAGACGCGATTTGGCGGACCGTGTGATCGATGCAAAGTCCTTTTGTTAAGATTGACTTAGAGCGTCTCTGGCTTTTATTCTGAGACTAACGTAAACTTTCTTAACATTTCCGGATCACCAACCATGATTGAACCCAGCCGCGTTCCAAATCAAATTTCTCCCAAGTTTGGATTCAATGAATTTGCAGAACGGTTTGGCGGTCGCGCTGCCATGATTGCTTTTATTGCCGCTCTTGTTTTTGAAGCGGTAACCGGTCAGGGCATTTTTTCTTATCTGGGACTAGCCTAGTCTTCGACGCCTTCTACTGAGAAATCTTCCCATCCATATTCTTGCGATCCTGAGCAGTGCCTCACCGGCATGCTCAGGATTGTTTTGTATATTGACTGCAAGCGGGAACGACTGATCCCTTTCACCTCGTCTTAGACTCTAAAGTTTACTGTCCCCCACTATGGCCAACCTCTTTCTCTATTCAACCCTTGTCGCATTGCAAAGCAGCGTCCTCCTGCCCAGTCCGGCTCTATCTTCTAATGTTTTACTCGCTAAAAAGGACAAAAAGCCACCCGCCGCAGTGGTTACAGAAGTAGAAATTTTGAAAGAGAACTTTGCTGACACCTGGTTCTATACGTTACGGGGCAGTTTAAAAAATCAGTCAGATGCTTCAATTCTGACCCCCCTGGTCTATTACGAAATTTATTCTGAAGAGACGGACAAAATTATTGAAGCAGGCACAGCCGAAATTACCCCCAAGATCTTGACCGCTGGCACAACTGGCCGCTTCCAAAATGAGCTCAATACCACTGGCAAAATCAGAATTACGTTAGTGCAGTGGCAACAAGTTGATAAAGCCATTAAATCCCATAAGCAGATGCAGTTCTTTCCCTTAGAAACTGAGGGGGCGACAGAGGAAGAAGCAGGCAATCCATCTTCCCCCTAATTCCCATTAAATCCTTGCTTGTTTCTCAGACTTTCATCAGCCAATACTCAGATTCCCTGTCTACTATCAAAGTAGATTAACTTCTCACACCAAGGAGTCTGCCCAGGGGAGCCATTCCCTGGGTTTCATTGTCAATGCTAGTATCTCTCTGTGAAAGTTTAATTTTGGCGAATATTGACCTTAAAAAATAAAATTAGCCTGATTTTTATTCGATCAGCGTCACATTTTTACCCCACAACAGTCACTGATGCTGACCGAACTCTCTCTTAAGGTATGGAGTATCGAATCAGGAAGCAGCTATGAATACCATCACTCATCCCCCTTCCATTCCATCCAACAGCTCAGGTAAAAGTATTTTTTCCAGTAAGACCTTCTGGGGAATTATCTTTACGACCGTTGCTGCCATTGCCCCCATCGTTGGCAACAGTGTAGATGAGGGTAAAATGACCGGCAAGGATATCTCCCAAATTGTAGTGATTCTCTGCGGCACAGGCGCAACATTAGTGGGACGCATTGAAGCTGGGAATGTCTATACACCGGACATGATGCCAGGCCCCAACAAGACGGATATGTAGTCCCAGACCTAGGCAGACTTCCCCTTTGAGCCTTTGGAAACCTGCCCCCTTAAGATAAAAAGGGTTACTCTCAATCCTTTGGAGACCCATGCATCCATCCTTCAACCTCAAATTATCCTTGCTGGGGGTGCTGACTTTAACTCAGCTCTTGGGCTGTCAGACTGGAGTGAAGCCATCGTCTTTAACGCCAACTCAGTGCGAGCAGGGGGGGGATTTCGTTTGGATTGAGGGGGGAGACTATATCCTCGGGAGCGATCGCCAAGAACGAGATTATGCCTATCGCATCTCAGCAGCGGCCTCGGCCCAGCAACCGGAACAGCGGGCCAAAGCGGAAGCCCGTTTACGCAAAAGGGGCTGGTTCGATGGAGAACCGAATCGGCAGGTGCGATCGCAACCATCAGTTTGTATGGGAAAAAACCTGATCACCAATGCGGAATACCAAGCCTTCGTTAAAGCCACGGGTCATCGTTCGCCATTTATTTCTGCTGATGATTATCAAAAACAAGGGTTCCTAGTGCACCCCTATCTCTCCGTCAAACCCTTTCTTTGGCAAGGTCAACGCTTTCCAACGGGTAAAGGTCAGCACCCCGTTGTTTTAGTGTCTTATCCCGATGCCCAAGCCTTTGCTCAATGGCGAGGCCAACAAGATGGACAGTCCTATCGCTTACCCACTGCCTTAGAGTGGGAGCAAGCCGCTCGGGGAACCGATGGCCGCTACTTTCCTTGGGGCAATGATTGGCAAGCCGATGCCACCAACTGGGCTAATCATGGTGGACTGCAGACCAGTGCGATCGCAACTTATCCCCTCAGTCGGAGTCCAGCCGGGGTAGAAGATATGGCGGGAAATGTCTTTGAATATACATCTACCCTAACGCAACAGGTCATTCGCTCAGCAGTTGTAATGAAGGGATGCTCGTGGGATGATTCACCGGGCTTTTGTCGAGCGGCCTACCAACATTCCCGTTCCCAAAATTCTCGTCATATTCTTTTTGGTTTTCGCCTAGTTAAAGAGTAAAGGTGCCAGATCTTCAGCTCCACGCTCCCTTGAATGAATCTCGTTGAACCTTAAAACTCAGGCAGTTGAATCGATAGATCTTGAACCCAGCGATGGGAGTAGGGAATAGCATCTTTGATGCAGTCTGCTAGGGTTGCATAAGTCCCCACGATTTGGGTCAGTCCTGTCTTGTGGAGATTCTGAACCACATGGGATTGAGGCGAATACAACATTAACCGCTTTCCTTGACGATGGGAAATCCGAAAAGCGCCAAATAAAATACCTAAACCCCCGCTATCAAGACGGGTGACGGTTTCCAAATTGATTAGAATGACCTCAACCCGAGATTGAACCAGCTCATAGATATGTTGATAAAACACGTCTTGGGTTGTGGAAGTGAGATGTTGAGGAGGGTGAACAATACAGAAGCTCGGTAGTTGTTGCACAAGGGGTACCTGCTACAAACAGCAGTAGAGACAGTCAAACCAAACCGTTCGTCCATATGTTGAGTGGTAGAGGCAGTTTAGCAAACCTTGGTGTCTCACCTGAGTTTAAAGACAATGCTTAAACCTATGGAATCAGTTTTACCTTTCTTTGGCTGGTTCAGACTCTATAGATTGACCTCGATGATGCAGTATTCTAGCCAGTCAGACTCTGGTAAATCCGCAAATAGCCTATTGTTGCGAACTTAGAGTTGATGCTACTGTGGTTCAACGTGAATATATTTGCTCATGGTGAAAGAAATTTGTTGGAAGTGACAACTATAGAGGTGGAATAAATAAATCAAGCATCCCGATAGGTGATCTAAATTTAATTAAGGGTTTTCTGACTTTAACAAAACACATGGATATCGCAGACTGCTATCGCCTGCTACAACTGACTTCTAGAGCCAATATAGAAGACCTCAAAGCCTCATATCGTCGACTAGCAAGGCAATGGCACCCGGATACCAATCCGGGCGATCAACTCGCCCATGAGAAATTTATTCAGGTTACTGAGGCTTACAAAACGCTGCAAAAAATTGTCCCTCCTGCCCCGAATAACAGCACAGTTCCTGCATCTGTTCCATCCAGAGCAACAGCAAAGCCCCGTTCTGCCCCCTCAGTCAAGGTCTCGACCCAGTCGACAAAACCTTCTTCGCCCCCGCCTCCACAACAGCCTCAACGTCAGGCTCGACCTCAAGCTGCGACATCCAGGCCACGAGCAACGGTTTCTAAACAGCCCACCCCCCAACCCAAGCCTGCCACTTCCACTAGAAAATCCTCCCTTTCACCCGCAGACATCAAGCTGAAGGTGGATTCTTATAAGCAACTTCAAGAATTAATTCAGCGCCAGAGATTTCCCAGAGCCGTTGCCCTTATTGAAGCCCTGGCCCAACGTCTCCCCCAGGATGCGGAAGTGAGACAATGGCAGGCTATTATTTACCAATCCTGGGGACGGCAGCTCATCCGGGAACGAAAACTCAATCAGGCTAGAGCTTATCTTAAGAAGGCATTGAATACGGATCCTCACAATAAGGCTCTTTGGGCTGAAATTGAGCTGGACTTTAAGAAAATAGAAATGGCGTTCTAATCTCCTGGGGCATTTCTGATGAATGAAATGTGTGGGACTCAATAAAATCAATATCGTACTGGGCTGCACTGACAAGATGCTGTGGTGTACCTATCACAGGTCTCTTGTATGTCAGGGCTAAATCGTTGTCAGGTTATAACATCATTCTGAATTCAGCTATTCTACCGATCCAATGGGCGTGAGGCCATGATCTAACCCACACAATTTTGCAGATAATATCTCTACGAGGTTGTGGGATGTATCCCATGAAAGCTGATTTTTTAGTGTTTTCATAGAAATATCAATTTAGAGGATATTTCCATGAAAAAGTTATTAAGCAGCCTGGCTATTTTCTCTAGCCTGATGTCTTCCCTGGGTAGGTTTGGAACCGAGGCCTTTGCCCAGTCTAATCGCTCATTTCCAAAGCGTAAGACAGCGCATCGAGAGTCTAAGACTCCTTAAAGCTGGATATCTATGTTCATAACTATTTTTCCTATTGGGCAAACCAAAATAGTTTGAGTATTGGGTGCAATGGCCATCGTTGAGCTCGCTGCGTTCCAAGGCCGATTATCCGACTATTTTTCAGCACTGGTTGGGGGTATCATCAGCCTAGAATAAATTGTTCAGCAACGTTAGTTGCGATCTGGTGAAAAAAAATTCAACGGGATTGCCCCCAAACTGTACCTAAGCAGAGCAGCTCAAGACCCAATTTTCAGTCAAGCACTGCTAAACAGAGCTATATTAGGCCGTGTTAGAAAGACTTGCAGTAGCTATCATGCGTTCTAAGAGATTCAGGTTGAGTCTTCTTTGTTGTATTCGTTGTATAACAAATGTCAACTTTCAATATATTTTCTCTCAATTAGTAAGAATTACGCACATTTACTGATGGCAATCAACGAGATTAGTTCCAATCAATAGGCACATAATCTATAGGTTTAATTCTCTATTTTGTATCGAAAGAAACGACGTCTATTCTAAATATTTGCCATAATTGAATTACGGATTAATTAATAGTAAACATTAGTAATATTACTTATTAACTATTTTTATATTCTTTAGATTTTCCATTCATATGGGCATTCTAAGGACAATGCATTCAAATCCAACTCAACTCTTTCCAACAACAATAGCTTTCCTCTCGTGTCTCAAACTTTAACCCTCCCTTCCCCCACAGCCCCCACCCTCCAATCGACATTTCCTCAGACAGAGACCTACTTTATTACTCTCTGCACCCATGAACGAGAGTGCTTGTTTGGGGAAATTATTGCTGGTGAAATGCAGCTTAATGATTTAGGAGCATTAGTTGCAGAAGAATGGCAGATCTCATTCGATCAGAGTTCCGACTTTGACCTCCACCATTGGGTGATGATGCCTAACCATATTCACGGCATTATTGGCGCAGCTAACCCAAGCTCCCAAGACCTGGCCCAACAGCCCCTGATGCAGGAAACGAAGGTGCGATCGCATTCCCTGCTCAAGTGGATCTCATCCTTTAAAGGGATGGCCAGCCAACGCATCAAGCATCTGAGAAACTTGCCCCATCAACCCCTTTGGCAACAAGAAGTGGATCAGCACATCATTCCTCATCGGTTTGCCTTTCACACTTTCCACCAATACATCACTACCAACCCCCATGCCTGGGATTGGGATAAATTACATCCAGATAGTCCAGCTCTATCCTAAGTTCACCTATCTGTTTTTCTGGTCTGTTTGGAATCTTGCGAAGGCCAATATCAGGTCGTCAGTGTTTCCAAGGATGGTGACATAACTCGACGGCTGAGGGTTCGTCGGAACTTTGGATCCAAATACTTGAGCTGTTGCGCTTGCCATTTTTTCCAGTTTCGAAACCGCTCTTCTTGCAGTAGCTTGGCTAAGGAAGGAAGCTGATCTGGCCAAGAGGCTCCCAATTCTTTGACCAAGAATTCACTTAAGACTGCCTCATCTTGGAAAAGTCCCAATAATTCTTGCAGATCTCTAAAGCCCCGCGTCTGAGTCTGATAGGTTTTTCCGAAAAATGGAACAAAGAACTCTGTTTGATAGCGCACTCGTTTCATTTGCTTACGCAAATCATGCAGATCGGGTCCTTCTTGAGCCAACACCTGATCCAGAGCTTCCATACTCATGCCCACCATAGGATAGATGCGCCCTTCAAGGGGTTCCGTTGCCACTAGCCACCCAGGATGAAGAAAGAGTTGGCTGAGCAGAGGCAATAATAAATCTGGGACCACATCTAATACAGGCATCATGGCAATAGCCTGGTATTGTGGCTTTTCTAGCCAATCTTGGTATGCGGCGACAAATTGTCGATAGAGTTTGCTCTTAAACAATTTGGGGAGTTGAGCGAACTTTTTCTGACGGCGTTTGTTTAGTCGGCCTAAAACCCGCTTAATTTCCTGGGCTTCTTCAGCGCTCGTACTGGAAATGGATAAAAAATGTTGAAACCAGAGTTGCAAGACATCTAAATCTCGCACCTTGCCTAACTGCTTGGCAATTTTAGTAACCTGAGAGGATTGAGCAGCCTCGGGTAGATCAATCGCAGGACCAAATACTTCAAGGGCAGTTCTCAATCGTCTCATGCCCACTCGCATTTGGTGTAGATTTTCTGGATCGCGATCCGCCAGTACCCCATCTTGATACTTAGTAGATTTCTTAAAATGTTTTTGAATCCCTCGATAGGCCACTTCCCCCAAGGATAATTGGGCATCGAGCTGTAAAGCCTTCGTTTTTCTCTTTTGAGTAGAAGATGAGGATTGAGTTTTCATGGTGGATAAGCTCATCCGGTCGAGACTGGGGCAAAGGGAGTTCTACTGAAGATGCTCAACCTTGAAGAGAAATTCTGCAGTAGAAGAGGATTCTTAGATCCAGTGCCCTATGGTATGGCATAAAAGCCCTGAAGAACCCAGCTGATGGGCAGCCAGACTTATATTAACCTTTGCTTAACCTTCAAGAGTGTCTCTTAGTCATCATTCCCTGAGAAAATACAGACCACTAAATCCAGATAAAACAATAGATAAAAAAAGGATCTGAAAGATAGAGAGATTAAAGTAATGAATTTGTGCTAAATTCTCTGTAATAAATTTCTTATTGACTTATCTAAAGGATAATTGGAGGAAATTTAAATATATTTCTCTTATGCAAACATCATTTCCTGGGAGAAATATTTAGTATTTCTTTATTAGAGTTAATATTTTCCAAGTACTCGTGAATCCAACCAGTTCTTAATCCAGTTGATCTTGACCGATCTGTAAGTTGTTCTTACTTTTTTTAAGTTGTTTCCAAAGGCGCTTGATGTCTTTATAAGCCTGCAGAGAAGAGATTTTTCCTGATGTTTCTAGAGCACAGATAAAAGTAACTTTATGGGCAAATTCCTGAAGATTTGCATTGAATGCAAGTTTTTCAGGAGTAAAGCTCCCTCTGTATTTACTACGAGGGTATAAATACCGATATTTGCTATCGGACTGGTCTTTAGGAGAATGGGGTGAATTCAAACGAACACGCAAAATATTTTTTCGTATCTTAATTATTCTAACTAACAAAGATTTTTTTGAGTAACTTATTTGCCAAAATATGTCAAAGGATTTTAAGAAAAATACCGACAATTTACGTCATTTTATCCTTATTATTTAGCTGCCCTTATTGCCAATTTAACCTATTCTTTACCTTGAGCAGATATTCTCCAACGGAATGTAGAATAAACTTACTTATTTTTGTGTGGTTAGGGAGATTTATAACCCATGTTTCTGAAGTATAAATCTATGAATTTATTCCGCTATGTTTCCCTAGCTGTTTTGGTTGCTAGTGTATCCGCTTGTGCGGGTGGCGAAACGACTAGTGATGGACCGTCTAGCACTGGCACCGACGCGAACCTATCTGGCAAGATCACGATCGATGGTTCTAGTACGGTTCTTCCCATTGCTGAGGCCATGGCCGAAGAATTCCAGGCGGCCAACAGTGATGTCAAGATTACCGTTGGTAAGTCTGGTACTGGTGGGGGCTTCAAGAAGTTCTGTGCGGGTGAAACTGAAATCTCAAATGCATCCCGCCCCATTAAGCAAAAAGAAATAGATTTGTGTGCGGAAAAAAATATCGAGTACATCGAAATACCTGTTGCCTATGATGCCCTGTCTGTTGTTGTCAATAAGGATAATGATTGGGCGGAATGTATGACTGTCGACGAGTTAAAGACCGCCTGGGCAAAGGGTGCTCAAGGCAAGATTAGTAAGTGGAATCAGGTCAATTCTAAGTATCCAGATGCCCCTCTAACCCTTTATGGACCGGGTACAGACTCAGGTACCTTTGATTACTTCAATGAAGCGATTACTGACGAAGAAGGGAGCCGAGGCGATTTTGCCACTAGTGAAGATGACAACACCATTGTCCGTGGTGTTGCTGGCGACAAGAATGCCATGGGCTACTTCGGTTATTCCTACTATGAGGAAAATAAGGATTCTCTCAGAGCAGTTCAAATTGATGGGGGAGATGGTTGTATCACCCCTAGTGATGCCACTGTTCTGGATGGAACCTATTCTCCTCTAGCGCGCCCTCTCTTCATTTATGTCAGCAAGACGGCTATGGATCGTCCCGAAATGAAGTCCTTCGTTGAGTTTTACTTGGATCCAGCGAACAAGGAACTCGTCGCTGATGTGGGTTACTTCCCCATGCCAGATGATATCTATGGCAAGGCGTTGGCCCGTGCCCAGGAAGGAAAGACTGGAACCATTTTCCCTGACGGAAAGACAGTTGGCGTTAAATTGAGTGACGTTCTTTAATTAACGCCACTCACCTAGGGATTCTGTTTGGGCAGGTAGTTCTATTCAGAATCCCTGAGTAATTGGAGAATTGAGATAACCTGATTGGTTTGAATATGCATACTGAATCCACCTCACTCCCCCCACCTAATGACTCACAGTTGTGGAGGCCAAAACGAGGATTGAGCGTATGGTCTGAACGAATCGTTAAATATTTGTTTGCCAGCTTCGCTCTAATTTCCATTGCCACCACCGTTGGCATTGTTGGCACCCTCATCTTTGAAACCTTTGAGTTTTTCAAGGAGATTCCCTTGATTCGGTTTTTAACCGATACGCAATGGACCCCCTTGTTTAGTGATCAATTCGGTATTTTTGTCTTGATCAGCGCGACCTTTATGACCTCGCTGATCGCGTTGATGGTGGCATTACCAATTGGTCTATTGGCTGCAATTTGTCTGAGTGAATATGCCTCCCCCAATGTTCGTAGATGGTTGAAACCGGCATTGGAAGTGTTAGCCGGTATTCCTACCGTGGTCTACGGGTATTTTGCTTTGTTATTCGTCACACCGTTACTCCAGGGATTCGTTCCAGGTTTGAAGATTTTTAACTCTCTGAGTGCGGGTATGGTGATGGGCTTCGCGATTATGCCTTTGGTGGCCTCCCTCAGTGAAGATGCCATTTATGCGGTTCCCCAAAGTCTTAGGCAAGGATCTTATGCATTAGGGACAACGAAGCGAGAAACCGTAACCGGGGTCGTTCTACCTGCTGCCTTGTCAGGGATTGTGGCCTCCTGCGTACTGGCTATTTCCCGTGCCGTTGGGGAAACGATGATTGTCACGGTTGCTGCTGGTGCATCCCCAGTGCTGACCCTGGATCCACGGGTTTCGGTGCAAACTATGACTTCGTTTATAGTTCAGGCCACCTTTGGTGACAATCCGGTCGGCACGATTGGTTATAAAACCTTGTTTGTCGTTGGGATGACGTTGTTTCTGATCACCTTTTGCCTGAATGTCTTTAGCTTCTGGTTTGTCCGCCGTTTCCAGGAGAAATACGAATGACTTTATCAAATCCCAAGGATTTACCCGGTCTGGAAGACAGTGAAAATTCACAATTTAAGCCTGCCCTTGATACCAGATATCGATGGGATCGTTTCTTTGAGGCCCTGACGTGGCTGGCCACCATTATTAGTTTGGTGGTATTGGCGACATTGCTATTCGATGTGCTCTCTGACGGTGCTAGC
Source organism: Acaryochloris marina MBIC11017 (assembly GCF_000018105.1). Classification (GTDB taxonomy): domain Bacteria; phylum Cyanobacteriota; class Cyanobacteriia; order Thermosynechococcales; family Thermosynechococcaceae; genus Acaryochloris; species Acaryochloris marina. Next base: position 180,030 of record NC_009925.1, on the reverse strand, counting down.
AGTCTGAGTGTTGACTTTTTAACCAGTCCCCCTTCCCGTAAAGCTGCAAAAGCTGGGCTTTGGCCAGCGCTGATGGGTACTGTTTGGCTCCTCTGCATTACTGCAGCAGTTGCTTTTCCTATCGGTGTGGGTTCTGGCATCTTTCTAGAAGAGTTTGCCCCCGATAACCTTTTTACTCGGATTATCGAAATTAATGTTGGAAATTTGGCAGCAGTCCCATCTATTGTCTATGGTCTGTTGGGACTAACGGTTTTTGTGGACATTATGCGTCCAATTACGGGTGGCAGCAGTGTCCTAGCTGGAGGCTTAACGTTAGCTTTATTAATTTTGCCCATTATTATTGTCAGTACCCGTGAGGCTCTGCGAGCGGTCCCTAGTAGTTTGCGCCAGGGAGGATTTGCCCTAGGGGCAACGCGCTGGCAAGTTATTCGGGACCTGGTTTTTCCCCAATCTCTTCCCGGTATTTTGACGGGAACCATTCTGGCCCTGTCTCGTGCCATTGGCGAAACAGCTCCTATTTTAGTAGTGGGTGCTGCGGGATATATCGCTTTTGCCCCCCCTTTATCTCTTGAAGGGCTGCAATCAGACTTTACTGCACTGCCTATCCAAATTTATGTCTGGATTGCCCGAGCTCAGAAATCATTTGAGCCGATTGCAGCTGGAGGCATCATTATTTTGTTAGTGGTCCTGTTGCTTATGAATACAACCGCTATTCTGCTTCGTAATAAATTCCAGAATCAAAAGTTGTAACGAACATCATCCTTTGCGGAAAATTTACACATGACCTTATTTCTTAACCGAGTAATAAGCTGTGTTCCTTAAGGTGAATTAAGAACAATAGATTTACGCTCACTGATAAGCTTGTGGATGCGACCCCATGACTAACCTTGCCGACTCACCTATGACCTCTGATTCTAGTCCAGTTACTGAACAGCCCGCGTTAAAGATGGAAGGGGTTTCCGTTTATTACGGTTCTACTCCGGCTGTGCGTGAAGTTTTCTTAGATATTCCGACTAAACAAATCACCGCTTTTATCGGGCCGTCTGGTTGTGGCAAAAGCACCGTTTTACGCTGCTTTAACCGAACTAATGATTTGATCCCTGGCGCCAAGGTCAAGGGTAATGTTTTTTTCCGGGGGGTGAATTTATACAGCAAAAAGGTCGATCCGGTAGAAGTTCGGCGTCGGATTGGCATGGTATTTCAAAAACCCAATCCTTTCCCAAAATCTATTTACGAGAATATTGCTTTTGGTGCTCGCATCAATGGTTTCCAAGGCAATATGGATCAATTAGTAGAAGGCTCACTGCGTAAGGCTGCCATTTGGGATGAGGTTAAGGACAAGCTCAAGGATAGTGGACTTTCCCTGTCGGGGGGACAGCAGCAGCGGTTGTGTATTGCTCGTGCGATCGCAATCCAGCCCGAAGTCATCCTCATGGACGAGCCCTGCTCAGCCTTGGATCCCATCTCTACCCTGCGCATTGAAGAACTCATGCAGGAGCTAAAAGAGCAATACACCATTGTGATTGTGACTCACAACATGCAGCAGGCTTCTCGAGTGTCAGACAAAACGGCCTTTTTCAATGCCGAAGCCACTGACCAGGGCGGCAAGCTGGGGTATTTGGTGGAATTTAACGATACCGTCACCATCTTCACCAATCCCAAGCAAGACTACACCCGCGATTACGTCTCAGGTCGGTTTGGTTAATGCAAGCATTCGCAAGAAACAGAGGAAGCTAGGGGATTTAGCTTCCTCTGTATGGCTTCAACTTACTTCGCTATTAGGTATTTAGACCAATGCTTCCAGTTGGGCTTCTGCCGCATTAAGGGCACTTCGGCTACCAAAAACCATAATGGTATCCTCTCCGCTCAAATCAATATTTAAGCCGCCCGTAATTCTTGAGATGGTAACGGATCCGCCAGCACCCAGGTAATCATCGAAATTGAAGGCATCCTGGGCTTGGAAATCCAGAATAACATCACGATCAGCGATGCCGTCTAGGAGATCACGTTCAAACCGAAAGACATCAGCCCCTCGACCGCCTCGCATCAGATCGTTGCCGGTTCCACCATTGAGGTCATCAGCTCCTCGACCGCCCAGCAAGACATCTTTATCCGCGCCACCAACTAGCCTATCGGCTCCTCTACCACCGATTAAGTTGTCATCTCCGTTGCCTCCTAGAAGCGTATCGGCTCCTCGACGACCCGTTAAGCGATCATTGCCATCTCCACCATCCAAAATATTGGCATTGCGATCTCCTGCTAGTCGGTCATTAAAAGTGCTACCCGTCAAGTTTTCAATGCTGACTAATGTGTCTTCGACGGTTACACCTGGGGCCACATCGTATTGAGCTTTTCCCGTATTTAAATCCGCTCTGATCTCAAAGGGAATATCACTAAAATCAGCCGTATCGTTCCCACTGCCACCGTCTGTGAGATCGTTGCCATTGCCACCTCGAAGGGTGTCATCCCCTTCACCACCCAAGAGCTGATCATCACCATTGCCGCCAGCAAGAGAGTCATTGCCACCTTCTCCTTCCAGGGTGTCATTCCCCGAACCACTGGTGAAGGTATCGTCGCCAGTGCCGCCCAATGCTTGTACATCAGTGGTCGCGTCCGCACCTTCCAGGACATCGCTACCATACCCGGCATTGAAAACCACTTTTTCTAGCCCAGTGCCAGACAGATCTCCAACGGTGAATTGGTCGTCTCCACCATCACTATTCACTTCTAGGGTCTCAACGGTACTAATATCCAAGTCGAATTGACCCAGATTGACCCGTTGAAAAAACACATCGCTGGCTCCAGCGGCCACTTCAAACTCATCGCCTAAATCAGGGCTGCCATTGACTTCGACGGTGTCCATATCTGCGCCGCCATCAATCCGATCAGATCCATCACCATCATTCCAAATAATCCGATCGTTACCATCGCCCCCGAGTTTGGTGTCATCCCCTTTGTCACCGATAACGGTGTCATCTCCAGCGCCCCCATCTAGGAAGTCGCTGCCATCTCCACCGCTAATAACGTCATTTCCATCGCCTCCTTGGGCAATGTCATTGCCGCCAAAGGCCAGAATGGCATCGTTCCCTCCGAAACCTCGAATAAACTCTCCCCCAGGTGTCCCGGTAAGGACGTTGTCACCGTCATCACCATCCAGCGTTTCGGCTGCTTGGGGCTCCCCGTAGAGCAAGTCATCAATGACAACCACATCTACCCCATTGGCAGGATCATCATTGGCTCCAATGGGAGTATTGCCGCTGGTAATTTTGACTTTGTATAAATTGCCTTCTTCAAAGGTTGCCCCCAAGAATGACAACCCTTGAGGGTCAGGATTAACAAACTCAGACTGGAGAAGATTGCCATCGATATCAAAGTACTCAATCTTGGTGCTGTCAGCTAAGTCAACATCCGTAAAGACCGCCCCAAACCCGCTTGACGTTGCTCGAACATCAGAGCCGGGCACAAAAAATTCCACTTCTGTCACATTTGACCCCGAAGGGGTAAACAGTCGAAATTCACTAAAGGTATCAAACTGATCTGGGTAGGTGGCATTAATACTGTCAAATTCATCATCTGGGGCACCTGGATCACTCGGGTCTGGGTTGCTTACTCGGAACTCAGATCCGGCGTTGGTCACAAACTCTGCACCCCGGGTAACGGTTTTGTTGAAAAAATCAGCAGGCATGTCAAAAGGGACAATATTGGCATCCCAATTAATTTCTCGTCTGCCGTTGGCAACTGGGCCAAACGTATTGCCGTTGTTCGGCCCACCTAATGCTGCCTGAAAATCGGCTACCACAGATGAAATATCGCCTGTTCCTTCAAATAAAGCCATGGATTTATCTCCCTGTAACCATTAGAAATTGAGTGTCATTTGATTTCGCCCATTGAATTTCAGCTTGAGGCGCAAGCACCTGCAAATCTGAACCAACCGCGAATCTCAAATATTTGCGCTAATTGGAAATAGGGAACACCGAGTCAAAACTTGATGAAATCTGTTTGTCAGCTTTCATGGCTGAGCAAGAGCTAAGAAGTAAGGTTCTTCGTTCCTATCTCTTTGGCACCTGGGTAAAAATCTGTGCCATTCATTCATGGTTAGGATAGAAATATCTTCCCCTTGAATTTAGTTTTATCTAGATAAAAACAATCTCAATTCTATTGATAGTTAAACCAATAGAATTGAAGATTTGAGTGAATCAAAGACTTGATATTTACTATCAAACGACATAGCTGACTGATTTAAGCCATGAGAATGACTGACTTCTACCTGACTTATTGCTTAATTTATTTTTGATTTTTTGCAGAATAAACGTTAGATATAAAAGGAACCATTCAATATATGGAACTTGCCAGGATAAGCCCTTTAGAGTATTGGTCTAAACCATTAATAGAGGTCAGATATATCATTTTTCTGGAGTAAAAATTATGCTTCAAAAAACTAAATCTATACCCCTTTTTTGAGAGAAAGCTTCTTAGGCAGCAGAAGAACTTGAGCCCTAGCTGTCCAGATCCCATTGAGACCTGCAACAGAACCATCTACCGATAGGACCGAATTAGCCAACTTTTTTTGGGATGACGCATGTCTAGATCTCTGAGTGTCCGTAGTGATTGTATTGCCCGTACTAAAGTGGTGTTGAAGCGGAGTGGCTTCCACAGTCAGCGCTCCTTGGCTGAGTATGTTGGCTTTAGCTTGTCTACCGTCAGTAACTTTTTGAGAGGAAAGCCTGTCGATTTCGCCACTTTTGTTGAGCTTTGCGAACAACTGAATTTAGATTGGCAAACGGTGGCAGATCTTGGCGATCCAGTCCAGAAAAGTAGTTCACAGCTTCAATCGCCCCCATCACAATCCCCCACCCCTCCGGCAAACTTTCAAGATTGGGGAGAGGCCATAGATGTTTCCCGGTTCTATGGTCGGTCGGCGGATCTCGTTACGTTGCACACCTGGATTCAGACGGATCAGTGCCGCTTGATCACCATTCTGGGTATGGGAGGAGTGGGCAAAACGTCTCTGGCTGTGAAGTTAGCTCAAGAATTACAGGATCAATATGACACGGTCATTTTCCGTAGCTTACGCAATGCCCCTGCTGTAGAGTCCTTATTGTCTCAGTTGATTCAAGTTCTCTCTCATCACCAGGAAACAAGAGTGTTTGAATCTATTGCAGATTTGTTGTCGCGATTGGTGCAGCATCTACAGGAGCGTCGCTGTTTGCTGATCTTGGACAATGTTGAGTCGATTTTAGAAGACTGCAATCGGGCTGGTGTTTATCGAGCTGGGTATGAAGGATATGGGCAATTATTCAAAATTGTCGGAGAAACCTATCACCAAAGCTGTCTACTTCTGACGTCTAGAGAGAAACCCCAGGGTTTAAATGGACTAGAAGGAGACAAATTACCGGTTCGCTGCCATCAAATTCAAGGACTATCCACTCAAGCGGGTCGTGAAATTTTTAGCGCTATAGGCACCTATAGAGGCGGTGAGGAAGACTGGTCAACCTTAATTGAGCGCTATACCGGTAATCCCTTGGCGCTAAAAATTGTGGCCACTTTTATTCGGGACGTTTTTGACTCCAATCTCAGTCACTTTCTGAGCTTTCTCCAACAAGAACCTTTTATTTTTGATGACATTCAGGATTTACTAAGTCAGCAATTTCAACGACTCAGTGCCCATGAGGCAGAGGTGTTATATTGGCTGGCCATCCATCGAGAACCTGTTTCCTATCAAGATATTCAGGCGGATATCCTGTCACCGACTGCCTTGGGAGAACTATTGCAAACGGTCGCAGCCCTCCAAAATCGATCCTTAATCGAGAAATCTGATCATTTTTTCACCTTGCAGCCCGTTGTCATGGAGTACATGACCGTCCAGCTGATCCAAGAGGTTTCTACCTCGATCCAACAGCATCAGATCAACTGGTTAGCCCAATACCCATTGGTCAAAGCTCAAGCCCCCGTTTCTGTTGTTGAAACTCAAAGATGTTTGATTGTGCAGCCCATTGTCGATCGCTTGTTAGCTACATTTGGTACACCAGAGGCGATTATTGAACATATATTTGCCTTAATCCCTCAACTCCAGGAGCAAGTTCACCTGGAAAAAGGATATTTCTGTAGCAATCTTCTTCACCTGGCTAAGGTGATGAAGGTGGATATGAGTGGTCGTGATTTCTCGGAAATGACGATTCGCCAAGCAGATTTGCAGGGGATGGTGCTGCACAGTACGAACTTTGCCAATGTTAAATTTTTCGATTCTACCTTCTCAGAAATTCTGGATGAAGTGAAAGCAGTGGCTTTTAGTCCCGATGGTCGATATCTTGCGATCGCAGATCAGGATTGCAAAGTCAGAGTCTGGTGCGCCCATACCTATCAGCAACTGTGGGTGGGCCATGAGCACCAAAATGCCGTCCTTTCCGTTTCGTTCAGCCCTGACAATCAAACTTTGGCCAGTGCAAGCGCCGACCATACCTTAAAGCTTTGGAATGCAGAAGCGGGTAACTGTCTTTACACCTTCCACGGTCATGACTCTGAAGTCTGTGCAGTGGCCTTTAGCCCAGATGGGCAACTGCTGGCTTCTGGCAGTAGGGACACCACTCTCAAAATTTGGGAGGTTAATGACTACACTTGCCTACAGACTCTAGCGGGTCATCAACAAGCTATTTTTACCGTGGCCTTTAGCCCTGATAACTCAAGAATCGCCAGTGGGAGTTCAGATAAAACCATCAAGCTTTGGGACGTTGATGAGGGGACCTGTCAGCATACTTTGCACGGACATAACAACTGGATTATGTCCGTGGCATTTTGCCCCCAAACCCAGCGTCTAGCCAGCTGTAGTACAGACAGCACGATTAAGCTCTGGGATGGCGATAGCGGAGAGCTATTACAAACCCTTCGGGGCCATCGCAACTGGGTGAATTCCTTGGCCTTTAGCCCTGACGGCAGTAGCTTAGTGAGTGGTAGCGGTGATCAAACGATTAAATTGTGGGATGTTAACCAGGGGCACTGTCTCCACACCCTTACGGGACACCATCATGGAATTTTTGCCATCGCCTTTCACCCCAATGAACATTTGGTCGTCAGTGGCAGTTTGGATCAAACTGTGCGGCTCTGGGATGTTGACACTGGCAACTGCCTGAAAGTGCTAACGGGGTATACCAATCGGATTTTCGCTGTTGCTTGCAGTCCTGATGGACAAACCATCGCCAGCGGAAGTTTCGACCAAAGTATTCGTCTGTGGGATCGGAAAGAGGGATCGTTGTTGCGATCCCTAAAGGGGCATCATCAACCTATCTACTCCTTAGCCTTTAGCCCCAACGGTGAGATCCTCGCCAGCGGTGGCGGCGACTATGCCATTAAGCTGTGGCATTATCACAGTGGCCAATGTATTAGTGCCTTGACCGGACATCGGGGTTGGATCTATGGTTTGGCCTATAGTCCTGATGGCAACTGGCTGGTATCGGGAGCCAGTGACCATGTCATTAAAGTATGGAGCCTTAATTCAGAAGCCTGCACCATGACCTTAATGGGCCATCAGACCTGGATTTGGTCCGTCGCGGTTAGCCCCAATAGCCAGTACATTGCCAGTGGTAGTGGAGACCGGACCATCAGGCTATGGGATCTTCAAACTGGAGAGAACATCCATACTTTAAAGGGCCATAAGGATCGGGTATTTTCAGTCGCCTTTAGTCCCGATGGCCAGTTAGTGGTCAGTGGCAGCTTTGACCACACCATCAAAATCTGGGATGTACAAACTGGACAATGCCTGCAAACCTTAACGGGGCATACCAACGGCATTTATACCGTTGCCTTTAGTCCTGAAGGTAAAACGTTAGCCAGTGGTAGCCTTGACCAAACCATTAAGCTTTGGGAACTGGAGACGGGGGACTGTATTGGGATGTTTGAAGGCCATGAGAATGAGGTGAGATCCTTAGCTTTTCTGCCCCCTTTATCTCATGCAGACCCTCCTCAAATTGCCAGTGGCTCCCAGGACCAGACCTTGAGGATCTGGCAGATGAACTCCAGAGCATGCCAAAAAATTCTCAAAGTAAAACCCCTTTACGATGGCATGAATATTGCTGGAGCAATGGGATTAACGAAGGCTCAGAAAGCCTCCTTAAAAGCATTGGGAGCCTGTGAGCATTTCATGGCGGATACACTGGAGTAAGGTCCCATAAGGTTAAGGCGAATTAATGGATGCTTAACCTGATCCTGCAGTTCTCTTAACCCAGTGTTGAGAGGGTTTCAGTTATCCTATTCGACGTGAGTCTTCTCTTCATAAGGCTGACAAGACCTGGTTAATTCTGGAGACACCGTGTCCACAATCTATACTTTCCTGGCCAAGGGTGGCCCAGTCATGATTCCCATTGCGGGATTATCTGTACTGACTTTAGCGTGTGCCTTCGAACGAACCATTTTCTGGATCCGTTTGATCAGTCAAGAACATCGTATTGTTCATGATGTCTTGGATGCAGCTCGCTGCAGCTTAGAGGAAGCGGAAGCCATTGCTCAGCATGCTCGGTTTTTGCCCATTGGCCGATTCCTGTTAGCACCGCTGCGCTTGCATCAACCCTCGCCAGAGACCTTCCGCTTAGCCCTGGAAGCGGCGGCAGATAAAGAATTTGTCAGAATGCGCAAGGGCGATAAGCTACTGGAAACAACTGTGGCGGTTGCCCCCCTGATGGGTCTTTTGGGAACAGTAACTGGCCTGATCAATACTTTTAATAATCTCAACATTGGCAGTGGGGGCACCTCTGAACAGGCAACCAAAGCGGCTGCAGGGATTGGTGAAGCCCTCTTAACCACAGCAGCGGGGATGGTCGTTGCCATTTTGGCCCTGATTGTTCTACGCATTTTTGTGATTTTGCAGGCCCGCCAAGTCGATACATTCTCCGAAGTGGGAAGCGAAATGGAATTGATTTATCGACAGGTCTGGTACGAACCCAACCAGGTCAACCGTCCTGCCTATTTGCCAAAAGGCAGTTCAGTTGAACCTACCCAGGTTACTTTAGAAACTCTGTAAAGGTATTGCTGCTGCCCTTGGTACTTTGCATTCAAATCTATGAAATTTGCTCAACAAGAATCGACGATTCCCGAAATTAACTTGATTCCCATGCTCAACGTGATGATGGGAATCTTGGCTTTTTTTGTGATGATCACCATGACCTTGAGCAAGCAAAAAAGCTTAGAGGTTCAACTTCCTCAAGAAGCAGGTGGGCAACAGGAGATCAAACTCTCGGATCTTAAAAATCAATTTGTGGTGGATCTAGATAACCAAGGTCAGGCATCCCGGGACAAGCAGTCCATCTCTGATAAAGAGCTACAGGCCAAGGTCCGCCAGTATTTGCTGGATAATCCCAAGGGCAATGTGTTTTTGAAGCCAAACCCCAAATTGACTTACGAAAAGATGATGCACAAACTCGATCTGATGCGAGCTGCCGGGGGTGAGCGCGTGTCTTTAATTATTGAATAAATTTATGCGTTTTCGATCTCGCAAAACTGGTTCTCAAATCCCAGAGGTGAATTTGGTGCCTTTGATGGATGTATTAATGTCTGTGCTGACGTTTTTTATCATCATTTCCATGACCTTAACGGGGCAACAGGTTTTGCAAGTGACCTTGCCAACTTCAAATACTGCCTCAATAGATAATAATAAGCTGCCGCAGCAGGCCAATCCGCTGGTTGTAGGGCTGACATTGAAGGAGGAAATCATTTTAGATAATGAGCCTGTCAATTCTGGCAAACTTGCAAATCGTATCTCTACTTATATTGACAAAAACCCGCAAGGAAGAATCATTTTGAGTGCCGACCGGAAACTACCCTACTCAAAGGTTTCTGCACTGCTCAAAAAAATGGGAAAAATGGGGGGCGATCGTATATCACTTCTCCTGCAGGACAAATAGAAAAATTGAAGATTTAGATATTTTTCTCTGGGCGACAAACTTAACCTGGCAATAACATTCCCATAAACCAAATCAGCATTTTCCATTAACTGACCTTAATCTTGCTTAGGTATTCTTGCTTTGGCTTTAAGTCATTTTTTCTAAATTACGTATCGATTGTTAATTATGGAGAAAGGTATGCAGCTGAATCGTTCGACCCTGACAGGTGCGGTTGTTTCGCTAGCGGTCGCCGTCAGCACAACTGCTTTCTCGGCCACTTCTGCCGATGCCCAAACTAAAAAGATAAAAATTGACGGTTCCAGTACCGTATTTCCAATCAGTGAAGCCGTTGCTGAGGAATTTCAAAAGTTAACAAATAACAAGGTTAACGTCACAGTCGGTGTGTCTGGAACCGGTGGCGGTTTTAAGAAGTTTTGTGCAGGTGAAACAGATATTTCTGACGCATCTCGACCCATTAAAGAGAAAGAACAAAAGCTTTGTGAAGGGGTTGAGTATATCGAAATCCCTGTTGCTTTTGATGCTTTAACCGTTGTGGTCAACAAAGGCAATCCCATCAAGAGTATGACCGTTGCTGAACTCAAGAAGATGTGGTCAGAAAACCCAGAGGGTTCTGTTACTACATGGAAAGAAGTCAATTCCAGCTGGCCCGCTGATAAAATCAGCTTTTATGCCCCAGGTTCTGATTCGGGTACTTTTGACTACTTCAATGGCACCATTGCCAAGAAAAATCATCGCAAAGATATAACCGCCAGCGAAGATGACAATATTTTGGTTCAAGGCGTTTCCCGTGAGCCCAATGGAATTGGATATTTTGGATTTGCCTACTATGAGCAAAATAAAGATCGCCTGAATGCAGTGGCGATTGACAATGGTAATGGACCCGTCCTCCCCTCCCGTGAAGCAGTGGAGAATGGCACCTACACGCCTCTGTCTCGCCCTATCTTTATTTATGTCAATAAGAAGGCCGCCAAGCGTCCTGAAGTTCGCCAGTTTGTGAACTACTACCTCAGAAAAGCTGCTGAGTTTTCTGCTGAAGTCGGCTATATCCCTTTACCTGCTCCGGCTTATCAGCAAGCGGCTAAAAATTTCCGCGAAGGCAAGACTGGCAGCTTCTTTGCGGGTAGAGATACAGATGGCCTAAAGGTCTCTGAAGTGCTCAAATCCAAATAGACAACAAGCTAACTTTGGTTTTCTCACACTCTGCTGATTGTTCCTGAGGAAGTTCACGAGTTCTTCCTCAGGAACTTCTTTTTTGAAAAGTTGATTTTAAGTGTTCTTCCAAACCTTTTCATTCCAAAAGGCAGCATTCAATTCCTTTTCATTGACCACCGATTGTCCATGACTACGCAGATTAAACCACCTCCAACCCCTCCAAAGACATATATCCCGGAGGCACCCAAACCCCCCAAACGTTTTTTCCTTTGGTGGTTATTCAAACATCCTCTGGTGCTGATCTCTGCAATGGTTCATGGCGCCATACTGGCCACGCCTGTTTCCTTAGAAACTAAAGTAGAACAACCTAAAATTAAAGATATACCCATCACAAAAACGGTATCGTTGAAGCGGACAAAAGTTAAATCGAAACCCAAGCCTAAGCCTAAGCCCAAGCCAAGGATTCAGAGAGCACCGGTGACACCTCGCCCGCTACCTGTGTTACCCGATTCACCTAAACCCCCAGAAATAGAAAGGCTCAAGCCAGAACAAAAGCCTGGTTCTAAGGATCAAACAACTGAGAAGCAAGATCCTAAAGACTCAGAATCTCAATCTTCTGACTCGGAGCCCAAGAATGATTCTGATCTTAATGCTAAAAATCAGGAAACCGATACTCCTCCTGCTCCTCCGATTGAAAGTGAAGAGGTGGAAACCATTTTTGGCGAGTTAGACCAAGCATTAATTAATTCTGAGGTTGAATCAGATTTTGATTACATTCCCGGTCCTGAAGAGTTTCCTGAACCCGAAAAGTTTTTTACGCCAGAAAGCATAAAAGCGTTTGATTTCAAAAATCCAAAATTAGCGGCTTTAGGAGCGATTATCAATAGTCCTCGTTACTATCGTCTTAAAGAACCTGATGAAGTCTTAGCCTCTTTCCCAACCATTCCAGCCTTCAAATCTGCTTCTCAACCTAAAAAAATTGGTGAATACGGAGGGGGGCCAGTATATGAGTTCAAAGTTGACGATAAAACTTACTATGTCAGCCTGGTGAAATCTGTTAAGAAGCTCAGTAAAGCCACCTTTGTTATTTTTTGGCGAGCGGACCCGAATAATCTTTCAAAACCAGATCAAGGAACATCCTAAACTTTCGCACTATAAAGACTTGCGATGGTTTTGTTAGTGAGAACCATAGATGAATAAACCTTTTCAGTTAACCCGTCACAGCACCCAAAGATTGTAGAGACTTGATTTGAGCTGGGGTTAACCCTGAAGTGTCAGCAACGTTCATTCCTTCATAGGGGCCTTCTGGTCTAAGAACATGCTGACATTCACCTGAAAGGATATTCCAAATCCTTAGGGTTTCATCCTCACTCGCACTGGCCAACAGGCAGCTATTGTCCGTTTCAACAGGATTAAAGACGAGATTGGTAATAATTTGAGTATGCCCCGTTAAAGTCTGTTGACAGTTGCCTGTCTCAACATCCCAAATTTTGATCGTAAGGTCGTAACTTCCACTGGCTAGTCGCCTGCCAGAGGGACTAAAGTCGATCCGGGTGACTTGAGCCGTATGGCCCGTCAGAGTCTGCAGTAGTTTCCACGTTTTGGTGTCCCAGAATTTAATGTTCCCATCGGCTGTACTGTAGGCCAGAAATCGGTGATCAGGACTCCAGACCACAGACCAAATCCAATTGTCTTCATGAAACGTTTGCAGACAGTCTCCTGTTTTTATGTTCCAGACGTTTGCTGTTCCATCTACACCACAGCTCGCCAAACTTTGACCATTGGGACTCCAGGCAACCTGAAACACCCAACCTTCATGCCCTTCCAAAAGTTGTAGACATCGCTGAGTGTCCGCTTTCCAAATCCTAACTCGATGATCTGAGGAACCTGTAGCAAAATATCGGCCATTGGGACTCCAGGCCAGACAAAAGACAAATCCCTCATCCTCCTGCAATGTGGCTATACAAGCATTGGTCTCCATATCCCATAATTTGACAGCGTTGGACCCACTGGCTAAAACTTGTCCGTCAGGTCTACAGCTAACAGACCAAACCCAGTTTTCGTGAGCCTTCCAGGTTTGTCTGCAGCGACCTTGTTCCCAAGTGCGTATCGTGTGATTGGAGCTTCCAGATAGTAGAGCTTGTCCATCAGGAAGCCAGGCTAGAGCATAGGAGTAGTCGATATAACCAGCCAAGGTCTTCAAAGGTCGACCGGTTTGTACGTGCCAAAATCTAACGGTTTGATCGCTCCCGCCGCTGGCTAGCATTTGACCATCCGGACTAAAGGCCACGGACCAAACCCAATGCAGATGACCAACTAAGGTTTTCAGATGCTGGCCACGGACATCCCACACTCTGACGGTGCGGTCTTCACTGGCACTAGCAATATGTTGGCCATCTGGGCTGAAGGCAATGGCAGTAACCATAAGATCATGCCCCGATAAAGTCTGGCGGCATTGCCCCGTCTTCACATCCCACAATCTGACTGTACGGTCAGCACTTCCGCTCGCTAGGGTCTGACCATCAATACTATAAGCGACAGAAAGGACCCACTCAGAATGGCCGACACAAGTTTGCTGGCACTTTCCTGATTGCAAATTCCAAATTTTAAGGGTGTGATCGTGACTAGCACTGACTAACTGTTGACCATCAGGACTGAACTGGAGCGATCTCACATCGCTGGTATGCCCTTGCAATACTTCGGGCAACTGATTCCTTTCAAGGTCCCACAGCAAAATATCCGTATCACTGGTACCAATCGCTAGGGTTTGACCATTGGGACTAAAGGCTACAGTCCAAACCACATTACACTTGAGTTCCAAACTGTTAATACATTGGCCAGTAGTAACATCCCAAACTCTGACCATATTGTCTTCGCCGCCACTGGCCAGTTGCTGGCCATCGGGGCTAAAGGCCAATGCCCACCCCCAGTAACTGTGATCCTCAAAAGACATATGGAGTTGACCATCCGCAACTTGCCAGAGGCGAACACTCCCAGTGGCATCAATGGTTGCTAGAAAGTCTCCTTTAGGGCTGTAGGCAATGTTAAGAATGCCGCTAAGAGATTGAGTGAACAAGGTCTGCTGAAAATTAGCCCCCTTAAAATTGACCTGAGGTAAAGACATATCCCGAAGGTTTGCCTGCCAGATGGGAAGTTGGGAGAAATCATACCCTGTTAAATCCAGCTTGAGTTGACGGCAGAGATTGATCAAATTTCCAGGCCCATATCCAGTCACTGGACTGGTATGGAGTTGATTTAACACTGACTGTACCCATTGCGCCAGCATGGGGGCAGAGAAAAAAGTGTTGCGGAGTAATTGGGCTAAGGGCTCTAATATCAGGCGTTTCTGGCTGTCTTGAATATAGTCTTTGACAGTTGTTTTCAGTAGAGCATGGGTATGAAAGTAGGACTGTGATGATGTCAGACCTTGCCTCTGCACCCCCTGAGAGTCTGTATCTTCCATCAAATCTTGATACACCTGCTGGACTAAATCATTGGTCACATATTCCATAACGACAGGTTGCAAGGTGTATTGTCCAGATTGCCCTTGGCGACTGACATTTTTCTCAATCAGGTTCCTCCAGGTAAGGGCTTCCAGCGATTCCAGTAAGCTGGCCATGGATACGGTTGGCACAATATCTCGCTGCAATTCTGCAATCGAAGTCCACTCTCGATTAATCGCTAACCAGTTCAGAATAACTTTTTCGAGGGGACTCAACCGTTTAAACTGCTGGTCTAGCAGACGGCGTATGCCGTTAAAGGCCACCGTTTCTTGGGCTAAAAAGTCCTCTAGGTTGCCTTCAAATAAATCTTGGATAGAGCTGGCAATAATTTTGAGGGCTAGAGGACTCCCCCCATAGTGATGGCTCAGCTGCTGTTGCTGCTCGGGGCTACCCTCAATTCCTTTGGCATTGAGTAATGCAGTGGCGACTTCAGAGGAACCTCGCAGGGAAAAGGAGCGAACGGCTAAGTCCAAGCCTTCTAATTCGGCCACCTCTGGCGGTTTCTCTCGGCTAGTGAGGAGCAAACAACTTTGGTGAGCCGTTTCTCCCACAACCCGAAGTAGATTCCCATATTCTTCATAGCCTGGGCGGTAGTATCCCACTTGTCCAGCCTGGAGAATCGACTCCAGATTGTCGAATATGATCAAGCATTTAGAGGCTCGCAGACATTGCACCAGTTGGCGGGTCGAGCATTGATCGGATTGTTGCTCAGACAGAAAGGGGATCAGTTCTGCAATGACCTCGTCTGCTGTTGGCGCGTTGCGGAGGGATCGCCAAATCACAAAATCGTAGTGATGTTGGACCTGCTGGGCCAGCTTTGCGATTAAGCTCGTTTTGCCCATCCCTCCCATGCCCAACACGGCCACTAATCGACACCCCTCGGTCAGATTACAGGTAGAAATTTGGGCAAGTTCTTCATTACGGCCATAAAATTTAGAGACATCGGGGGCTTCGCCCCAGTCCACAACAGGGGCTTTCTCATTGGCTATACCTGAAGGAAGTGGGGTAGAGTCCTCTGCGATAGGTGGTTGAACTAGTGAATCCTCACTGACATCAGATTTGTCCAATCGCTGAATCAATAAGGACCGAAAATTTGTTTTGGTGACTTTTTCGCCTAGTTCTGAGGAAATGCTTTTCCAAAGTTGAGCGGCCACACTTTTTATATAGTCCGTATCGTAGCCAGCCTCTTCAGCAATTTCTGCATAGCCTTTACCGTCCCAGGCTTGCTTAAACACCAATGTTTTAACTTGGTTGAGTGTTCCGGGGGGCAGGGTTTTTTCTAGAACAGCCAGAGCATCTACAGCAATCAAGGTTTACTTTCCAGGCTTTAGAAAATCCAAGGGTAGGCCAATTGTACCGCTGTGCCTTGGCGGAGGCATAGTTAGGTCAACATAACGATCTCACTTTTTGATCACATTGCGGCTGAATCTTTGTGATCTAGACAACCCGAGCTTCTTACTTTTCTATTACTGACGCAGCTGATAAATCGCCATAGACTTAGTTCAACAACCTGAATGGTGATGGCTGAAACCCAAACCGGAGCAACCATCGGGATGAGGAGATAGCCGCCGACCATGCATTAACGGCAGTCGGATAAACCACGGTTGTGCATCACCTTTCCACCCAAATCACACCGATTTAGCGAGGAGACAAACTTTGTTTTCCTTCTCAATCGCTTTGCTCATTATTCTTAATTTGGAGAAAATCATGACTACTTCTTCCCCAATCACTCCCGTCAGCGAAGAAACCCGAGCCCTAGTTAATCAAAAGATGGCGAATGAGTCAGATGAGATTAAGCAAAAAGCCGGCGAGTTGGTCGACTTAATTAAAAAGCGGGCCGAATCTGAACTTTCTGCTGCTGACCAAATCACCCGTGAAACCTATCATCAGGCCATCAGCCAAGCGAAGGCAACCCTCAATCAAACAGAAACCTTTTTCCAAGAACAAGGCAATGCTTTGGATCAGTCTCTTAAAGAACTCAATGATGATGCCAGTCGCAAATGGGACACCTTTGTGGCTGAACTCAAAGGCATGGGAGATCGCTTCGATAAAGCCGTGAATTCTGCTTGGGCTGCCTTGATTAAGGAGTCATAGCTGGATTTTGCCAATGATGGCCTGAAGGGCCTCTGAACTCTTTCCCCTTAGTTAGTGCTTGTACGTTCCGAAGTTCTAATCCCAGGGGAAGGAGTGTCCCAGGACAAGACTAACTGCTAGGAGGTGGACATTCATGAAATGGAAAACGCTACTGACTCAAATCACAATTTGGCTCGCGCTTGAAGTACTGCTTACAGCAATTGGGCTTGATGATATCGCTGATTATAGTGAGTTTCTAATTCATAGAACGTCAGGCTTCTACAGCCATGTCCAACGGCTTGCGACTTAAAGCTTAGAGCCATCGATCAAGCTTTTCAGAACTAACCCGACTAACCGATACATACACGAGAGGGAGACGATTATGGGGTTCAAATATATCAATGAAATTGCCACACCTGACAATATCAACCAGCTATTGACCTTTATTGATCATGTTGCCGGGGCCGGGACGGATGTGAATGAGGTATTTGATATTAGCGACTTGCTGCGAGATAGTCCCCAAATGGAGCGCTGTCTGACCTGGATGAGAGAAGATGCAGCGACTGCTCAAATGATTGAAGCGCAATATTTGGGTTCAGAGTATGACTTGGAGAAAATGTTGCAGATGCCGGAAGGATCATTAGGGTGGACCTATGCCCGAGTAATGAGTGCATTGGGATACGAGCCCCACTTCTATCGCCTACGCAATATTGAAAAGGATGCAGATTATGTAATCAATCGCATTCGTAAAACCCATGATTTACATCATATTTTGACGGGCTTTAGCATGGATGACTTTGGTGAAGCGGGTGTCCTGTCTGTTACCGTTGCCCAGACGGGCTATCCCGGTTGGATATTGATCAATCTTCTGGGTATGTTGCTGGACTTTTTTGGTGGTCCCCAAGATAACGGTATCGATGTTGAATATGACTATGACATCTTGTCTACGGGCATCAAGATAGGACGAGACGCAAAGCCTCTGTTCCCCGTGAAGTGGGAAGAACGGTTCGAACAGCCCCTAGATGACTTGCGGTCTGAGTTCAATATCCAGCCAGTTACGGAAGGACAGTGGAGTTGGTATAGCCGTCCTCAACTTCGGGATGCGATCGCACTGACAGAACCGACCGCTGTTTAACTAAAAAATTGACTCAGCCCGTTGTTCAGCATTACCCATCATGATCCTAGAAGCCGTTACGATCATTTCCCTCTTTACCCTGGTATTTGGTTCAGTTTCGGGGCGGATCGAAAAGAGCATGATTACGCCACCGATGATTTTTGCCACCTTTGGACTCTTGATTAGTCCCTTGGTTAGCCAACTGCTGAATCTGTCCGTGGATAGTGAAGTGGTAGATATTATTGCCACCACAACCTTGGTCTTCGTCCTGTTCACCGATGCGTCTCGGATTGATTTCAAACTCTTGAAACAGCAGTATCAACTGCCCCTCAGACTGTTGGGGATTGGCTTACCGTTAACGATCCTGTTAGGTAGCGGGTTTGCGATCGCACTCTTTCCCCAACTCAATATATGGGAAGCCGCCGCTGTTGCTACCATACTGGCTCCCACCGATGCCGCCCTAGGGCAGGCCGTAGTCAATAGTCCCAACGTGCCCGTGCGAATTCGACAAGCCTTGAATATTGAGAGTGGGCTGAATGACGGGATTTGTCTGCCTATCTTATTGATTTTCTTATCCCTAGCTGAGTCAGCGGGGGGAGAACAAACTGTTGCTAGCTGGGGTGGGTTTGCCTTGGCTCAACTCATCATGGGATCCGTAGTGGGTATTCTGGTGGGCTATTTGGGAGGACAACTGATTGCGACCACGGCTCGTACCCATTGGATGACTGAGAACTATCAACGCTTATCACTGCTTTCTTTGGCTGCACTGGCCTTCTGTTTGGCTGAACCCCTGGGTGGTAATGGATTTATCGCTGCCTTCTGTGCCGGACTGACCTTAGGCAATACGAATCGAGAACTTTGCCCTCGCCTATATGAATATGGTGAGACAGAAGGTCAGTTTTTTATCCTCGTTACCTTCGTCATTTTTGGCGGTCTAATGGTCTTGCCTGTTCTTACGCAAATCCAGGGCAGAGTGATTCTCTATGCCGTTCTAAGCCTCACTGCAGCTAGGATCTTGAGTGTTTCCCTTAGCCTTGTTGGCATGAAACTCCGTTGGGACACCCAACTATTTCTGGGGTGGTTTGGTCCTCGCGGCGTGGCCTCCATTCTCTACGTGCTAATGGTTCTGAATCGGGAAGCCATCCAGGGACGAGAGCAGATATTTACCATTGTGGTGTCTACAGTTTTGCTCAGCATCTTTGCTCATGGGCTGTCAGCGTTTCCCGGTGCCAACTGGTATGCCCAAAGAGTGAGGAAAGAGCAATCCTTGTCTAAGGCAGAACATTTGACGGTACCTACAATGCCCGTTCGTCTACCGTATCGCTCCAGTTATCGTCCAGCCGCCGCTCGCCCTGTTGAATGACGATTGGAGAATATTGATAACTGGCGATTCCTAAACTCAAATCAACACCATTCAAATTTACTGTCCAACCCAGGAGTGGGGACATTCTTATGCATATGGCTTCATTTATTGTCCTTGAATTAACGACACTGGTGGCGATCTCATTCGCAGCCATTCACTACTGGGCTCGCCCCCTCCATAAGTGGCTTTACACCTCTGAGCAAATCGCGATTTCCTTTAGTGGCGGCATGGCTATCACCTATGTGTTTTTGCACCTCCTCCCAGAACTGGAGCAGGGAGATGTTTCCCTAGGCAGATTTCCCATTCACATCGTTGCTTTAATTGGATTTCTGCTTTTTTACGGCGCTCAACGTTGGATCTGGTCGCAGACACAAGATGATTCCCAGGAACTGAACAAGAGAGCCTTTTGGCTACAGATGTTATTCATTAGCTCTTATAACTTCTTGCTCATCTATTCCATCCCAGAACAGTTCGAGCAGAGCATTCCCTTTGCCTTTATCTATGTTTTGGCCATGAGTTTACACCTGTTATCCACCGATCATCATCTGAGTGAACACTACAAACATCTGTTTGATCAACAGGGTCGATATGCATTAATCGCAGCCGTCTTTTGTGGACTCGTCACTGACCTATTTGCGGAAGCAGCAAATCGCACCTTCTCAAATACCCTCACCGCTCTTTTGACTGGATTCTTGATGTTCAATATCTTCAAGGAAGAACTTCCAGACCATAAAGAGACTCGATTTGTCTGGTTTCTAAGCGGTGTGGTGTTTTATATCTTTCTCTTAGGTGGCTCTTGGCTGTTGGGATAATTAGATGAACCTAATGAGTACATGCATAATTGATATACTCTAGGCGGCTAAGATATTAACTTTCTTAAAAGACTGAAACTTGAGTGATAGTAAGGTGGTGAGTTTCGCCTTATGCTCTCCATTACACTGGTCGATGCACTGTTGAATGGCCCCTTTGAAGGCGGGAAAATCAGCATAATACTTTGAATAGAGACATTCCTTGCGTACAAAACGCCAGAGTCGCTCAATCAAATTCAAATGGGGTGAATAGGAGGGCAGATAGACCAGCTCAATATCGACGATCTCGGCAAAGTCCGTTACAAGCTGACATTTCTGGTATCGCGCATTGTCTAAAATCACGCTGATGGGTATGACTGGGTCAAGTAGCGCCAGCTTGGCCAGTAACAGGCACATACTGTGAGAATTGATATAGGTGTGGTTGGTAACGCTGACTAGGTCTTTGGTGATAGCGTCGAGCGCGCCCAGGACATTGAAACGTTGGCGACCAGAAGGAGAAGGGATGAAGATCCGAGTGATGCACCAGACAAACCCTAGATAAGCACGGTGAACAAAGTGAGCAGCATCCACAAAAAAGACAAGACGCTCTTGGCGTTGAGCTTCCTCTAATAAGGGTTCAAGGCGAGTGTGTCGAAACTGCTCTTGCTCCTCAATTTTCTCGGGCAGACTCGACTTTCCCGGCACATACCCCACTTTTCGATAACGACAACCGATGCGTTTGAGGAAGGCTTTGATTTGGGTGGGACTGCGTTTGATGCCTGTTAATTGCTCAATGACCGCTTGAGCTTCTGCACTGGTGCGGGGAGGATGTTGCTCAAAGTAAGCTCTCACACTATCGCTATGAGCGTTGAGTAGACTCGGTTGACCTTTATATTCAAGGGTCTTCAGCCCTTCAATCCCTCCTTGTTGATACTGACGAAGAGTTTTGGCTAAAGTGGGGCGACTAATCTGACAAAGCTGGCAGATCTGGGTATGGGAAAGACCTTGACTCTTCAAGTAGAGCACTTCCATCCGTCGCTGCACCCGTGGGTGAGGGTGATGATAGCGTTCGTAATTGAGTTGTTGGATTTCCTCTGCGGTGAAATCAATTTTAATCATGGGAGTGGAGGATAGGTGCGGGGATACTCCCAGTGTGCCAAATCTCTCTACCACAATGTTAAGTCACAAGTCGTCCGCAGTATAAAAGTACAATGCCTGATATAGAGAGCTAAAATTCTTCCATATCAGGCATTTTTCGCAGGGTGCAGTGCTAGGTGGCGGAGTCTAAGGAGTAATGCATAAAAGCTGGGAAAGTCACTGACATCTGATTAGTGATATTTTTTCTAAGGAAGGGTTGGTTAGAATTCATCAATTAGAACTCTGCCATCAGATATAGCCTTCGCCTGCCTTATGTAATAGAACCACACAGTCTTCCAAGCACGTTCTCAACAAAAGTGGAGCAATGGTGCCTTATGACTACAGACATTGACCTCAATCCAGAAAATCTAAAGGGTTTAGAGTTACAACCTACCGCAGAAGGGCAACCCTTCAATTGGCTAAAGCAGTGGTATCCGGTTAGCCCCTTAAGCTATCTTGATGACTCCTGTCCTACCCCCATCACCTTGCTCGGTAAAAATCTGGTGATCTGGCAACATCAGGGTCAGTGGATTGCAATGGATGATGTTTGTCCCCATAAACTGACGCAATTATCCCTAGGCAAGGTTCAAGCGGATGGCACTCTTGTCTGCCGTCAACATGGTTGGTGCTTTGATCAGCAGGGACAGTGTGTCCAGAATCCGATGCTGCCTGCTCAGTTAGATCAACCAGCCGCTTATCACAATGTTAGATCTCATGTAACTACCTATCCGACCCAGGTTGAACAAGGATTGCTTTGGATTTGGCCAGATCGTAACGACCGAGCCTTTGCAGACTGTCAGCAAAAGCAGCCCGCAACACTGCCTAAAACGAGTCCGAAGTGGAATAAGACTGATTGGCACATGATAGAGGTTCCTTTAGGCTACACTGTTTCGATTGAAAACAGCTTTGACCCTGTACATGCCCAATTTCTGCATGAAGGGATCGGCACTTTTTCACCCGCGAACGCCATTCCTATGCAGGGTTTCGAACTCCTAGGTGAGCTATCTGCAGAGGAAGGTTTTGTTCTTAGTCACAAAGGGTATAACACCTTCAACCGAGAGATGGAGGCAACTCGAACATTCCGTCCTCCTTGTGCCAACATCACCCAGTACTACCTGCCAACGGGTGGCGTCCAAACCTTTCAACTCTATTTTGTCCCAACGGCACCAGAACATTGTCGATACATTATGAAGTTCGTGATGGACTTAGAATTCCCAGCACGTCCATTGAGTCTAATACAGTGGATGAACAAACAAATGCTAGGGTTACTGCCCGAGTATGTGCAGGTTGGACTACAACATTTGGGGACTTACAAACTCAATGACCAGGATATTACAGCTATGCATGCCCAAGAACGGAATGAGGCTGTTATTGATACGGGTCGTAGACGTTCTCCCTTCCTTCCTTCTCCTGCTGATCAGGGAACTTTGACCTTAAAAAACTGGCTCAATCGATTTGGGAGTGGTGGTCCTGAACCTAATTCTCTCTACGCAGAAAGAGTGGAGAGCCGTAGTAATGAGCAACTCTATGACCGCTGGCATCGCCATACTAAACTTTGTCCTAGCTGTCGCCGTTCTGTAGAGTGGATTGCAGAAGTTCAGCGGGTGTGCCATTTTATGACAACTATGATGGCAATTCTGGGGGGAATCATGCTTTTACTGCCACTCACCACCCGCCCCAGTTTGGGATGTTTTGCAATTGCAATTCTGAGTCTACTGGGACATCAGGGACTCACAAAATTGCACTCGCATTTCATGAGTAGTATTCCTGGGCAAGGAATACCAAGCGTACGACTCTGGCCCACTGGAAGTGCTCGAAATCTGTAGTTTTGGGCAGACCCTATGGGACCGCAAATCGGGTTTTAAGCATCTATGAGCAAGTGCTAGATCTGGTAAGCAGTAACTTTATCTCAAAAAAATTACTTTTTAGTTACTTCAAAATTCAATAGGTTGAACCCCCAAAAAGATCTTACTTTAACCTTACTGAAAAACTATGGGGAAATGAATAGGCTTAGTTTGTGTTAATCAATCAGCCTGCTGGGCATTGCTTACTCAAAGGGTTCACGCGAAGAGGTGAATATTCACCCTTCATGATTAATCACTGAGAATTAGAACGCTTTATTGTCTGCGCTAATTCCCAATTCTTTCTTAATGTCGAATGTTGTCATTTATTCCTACGAATAGGAGAATTTGTGATGTCTATTTTTCCCCAAGTACAAACACGATCTAGCCTTTGCAGTTTACGTCTTGCGGTAGCAGCAGCAGTTCTAGGAACCAGCACTAGTTTGTTGGTGGGTACAGGGGCCATCGCAGCTGAGTCGGTCACCCTTAAATATAATTCCGACACCGTAACGGTTACCTTACCCGAGATGCAAAGCTTTGCCCAGTCGGGTCAGCTAACCCCAGCCCTCCAAACCTTTTTTCATACCACTCAAAAAGTCCCTACCCAGTGGAGCGAACTCCTCACCAAAGAAATCAAAATCCCCTATTTTATTGAACGTTTGATCCACAGTCCCAAAGGCAGGTTTGTCCTCCACCAAATTGACGAAATGGTCTACGAGAGCGGATCAAAAGGGCTAGAAGATTTAGACAAAGCCGTTACTAAGGCGATGGCCGATGGCAACATCTCCGTCATTGAAGTCATTCGAGACTACCCTGCTTCCACCATCAATATCGACCTCAAGGTGGTTGAAACGGACTACAACCAAATCAAACAACTGGCAGAAGGCATCGAAAAAGGCGATTCCACCACCCCTGCCCCCGATTTCCTTAAAGGCATCCTGTGTCATTGCCAAACCGCTCAAAATAATGCCACATCCCAGACCCAACTTCCCTCAACTCAATTGACATCATCCAAGCCAATAGCTTGTCATCTGCCCTTGGTCCAGAAGTAGTGGCCCACAAACTCATGTCCAACATTAGCTAAAACACCGACACATTGAATCAAAGGAGAAACATTATGGTTTTGTCATTCCAGTCCTTCAATCGTTTGTTTACCCAGCGTTTTTCAAAAGCCCTCACTATTGGAACCGTTTGCTGCAGCGCTATACTGCCCAGTGCTGCCTTCGCAGCTGAAAAAGTTGTCTTGACCTATGGTCCCTTTGCTCGCAGTGTACCCATCCAAGAATTTGAAACCCTAGCCTCGACAGGTAAAGCCACGGGAGAATTGGCAGAACTTCTGAAACTGGCTAAGGAAGATCCCAAGGAAGCTCAGCAATTTCTGACCTACGATGTCAAAGTTGATCCAATCACGGTGGATGGTGTTCTCAACACAGCTCCCGGAGAATTCCTGCTTTCAGAATTGGCAAAGGTGGTCCATACCAAGAGCGATCGCGCCAATGTACAGGCACTCCGGAGTGCATTAGTCCTTTCCGCCAGTAAAAACGATAGCTTAACCCTTCTGGAGCTATTACAGAACTATCCAACAGCCGAACTCTACATTGATGGCGTCCAACTTAAAAAAGACGTCAAAGAAGTCAACTCACTCTTGGGTTCCGTTCACAGTTACCTTAACCACCTGCAATGTAACTGCTCTTCGGCTACAGCTTCCGCACCAACCGGACAGTAATTCTGGCGAGAGGTTTTTTTCAACACCTGTCCCTCTCAGCCTCTGGATTCAAAGCTGGTAACTACCAGCTTTGAATCTGATTTATCCAAGCCCCAATCTCGAAAAGCTGGAGAATAGTTGCCATGATTGACTCTCAACAACAAGTTTTTATCCAACGCCTCATTGCAACCTTTGTTATTACCGCCGTTATTGCAGACACCTATCCCCAACCGAACTTAACACCAGGTTTGTTGGAATCAACCTTTAGGAAAATCGAACAAACATTGGTTTTGTCTAAAGTTTGAGAACTTACGATTAACAACTGAACCCTAGGTTCATTTCCTCGCGGCTTCTTGTCATTTGCCATCAATCAGGAGCTAGCAATCCATGAAAATCACCTGTTTGCAGAGCTTGACGAACCACAAATACACTCAGCTTTTACTCACGCTGTTACTGCTGTTTGTGGCCTATGCAGTCGTTGGTGCTATAGCGGCAGAGGTTATCCTGTCCCTCATTTTACTGATAGCTATTGTTCTGATTGTAAGAACGTTTTTTCTCCAAAAAAGAGCATTCTATTTTTACATTGTGATTGCTGGGTTAGCCTTCATTTCCGACTGTTTCTACATCCTTTTTACTCAATCGAGTTATCACAGATTAATTCCCGCGTTGATCGCAGATAGTGTTTATATTGGCTTCTTGATTCTGTCCATTATCTTGATGCTCCACAAGCTGTTTGAGAACAACAACGTAACGATCGATACGATTGTCGGTGGTATCTGTGTATTTCTGCTAATTGGAGATTTATGGTTTCTGTTCTATAGCAGCATTCACTTATTCCATCCTGATGCCTTTAGTTCTGCTAGAGAGACAATCCAAACCTTTGACCTGTTGTACTTTAGTTTCACAACCCTAACCACAGTGGGGTACGGTGATGTGGTACCCGTCAGTCAGCTGGCTAAGGTTGTTGCCAATTTTGAGGCAATTGTTGGCGTCATTTATCCTGCAATTTTTATCAGTAGATTAGTCGGTGGGTACAACCCTGACTGAAACAATCTTGAGTCTGCCCACAAATTGATATTTTTGGTGATGAGAAACATCTCAAAGCGATGGACCAGACCAAATCCAATTTTCTTTATGAAATGTTTGCAGGCAATCTCCTGTCTTTACGTCCTAGATGTTTGCTGTTCCATCTACGCCATAGCTCGCCAAACTTTGACCTTTGATTGGACCCACACTACCCATTCGCGTACCGTATCGCTCCAGAATTGTTCAGCCGCCACTTCCCCTCGCTCGGTTGAATGACGATTGGAGAACATTGATAACTGGCGATTCCTGAATGCAAATTAACCTAACTCAAATTCAAAGAGGCACTCTCAGGCCATAAAGAGACATGTTTCGTCTGGTTTCTAAGTGGTGTAGTGTTTTATGTCTTGCTGTTAAGTGGTTCTTGGCTGTTGGGATAAGGACGGTATCGTTCATAGTTTTCATTACATTTGGTCAGCGTATGGCTTGCGGCGAGAAACTTCTAGTGTTCTGCCCCCGTTCCTTTTTGCCCTTCGAGCGAATTATTTTTTATGAATATTATTTTTATGGATTAAATGGGAGATAATCCTGGTGCCAAACTACTTTTTTGGGTCTCCTGCTATTGTTTTTAAACCCTTTACCAATCGATTCAATCCTTCAGCTAGTGTAGCTTTATCCAAAGCGCCATAAGCAATCCGCAGATAGCAGCCCGCCTCCATACCAAACGCACTCCCCGGAATGACCGCCACTCGATAATCACGAATCAACTGTTCTACCAAAACTCGATCAGGTAAGTCACAATCGACCTTAATCAACACATAAAACGCACCTGAACTAGTGGGTACAAATACCTTCTCAAGAGGCAGAAGGGCCTTCTGTACCAGATTCCTCTTTCCTGTCAGAGTAGCCAAATGTTGATGACAATACCCCCGTCCCACTTGCAGCGCACCAACCGCTGCATACTGAGATACCACTGGTGGGCAAATCAGCAACGTATCCTGAATTTTTTGAAGTGCCTCTTGCAGATGCAGAGGAGTCACCATATAGCCGATCCGCCAACTGGCGAAGCCATAAGCCTTGGAGAGGGTAAACAGGGAAATTGTATGGGTTTGCTCAGGGTCAAAACGACCCGGTGAAATATGCTCAATGCCGTCATAGGTAAAGTACTCGTAGGTTTCATCACTAATGTGATAAAGATTACGTTCCAAACACAACTGATTCACTGCTTGTAAATCCGCTGCTGAATACACTGCCCCCGATGGATTATTCGGAGAAACCGTCACAATTGCCCGTGTTCGCTCGGTAATGGCGGCTTCAATCTGATCGAGCTGGAGTTGATACTGCTGATCCGTTGGAACACAGACGGGTTGACCGTTGGCCAACCGAATGGCCATCTCATGGTTGAAGTAGTAAGGCGTTTGCAGAATCACCTCATCCCCTGGATCGAGAATGGCGAGGACCGCATTCATAAACGCCATATTGCCCCCCGCCGTCACCATAATTTGGTCACGGTGAAAGCGCAACTGATTTTCAGCCTGTAGCTTCTGGGCGATCGCATCCACAAGGGGCGGGATTCCCTGCACGGACTGATAGAGATGCACCCCAGGATTTTGGTGAAAGGTGGCTACCTGGGCTAGGGCTTCTGGCGGTGGACCATAGGAAGCGACCCCTTGTCCGAGGGACAGGGTGCCAGGATGCTGGCGAATCAGATCGCCAATAATGGGGATAATAGGAGCCTGAACCGCTTCAACGCGGGCCGATGGCTTAGGCATTAGACGGCAACCGTGCAGTGTTGCCCCAGAATCTGGCAGCATTCCGCCACCGACTTGCGGTCGGTCATGGCTTGAACCAAAGCTTCGTAAGCGTCCCAATTGGACCGAATCATTTGTCGGGCTCGATTCCCTGCTTGGCGCTCATGAACCTTTACATTCATATGCAGGCGGTTTAGAGTGCGTCGAAGTTGTCGCAGATCGTCTTTGCCGCCCTCTGCTTCTGAGTAGATAAAGGTTTCAGCTACGCCCCCCGCCATCCAAACCGTGCAATAGCGTTCAACTTGTTCCAAGGCATTGGTCTCAGAAAAATCAACTGGAGTTTCAATACAAACGCCCCCTTGTCCGCCCCCCTGTTGCTGAGCTTCCCAAGCCGTTAAGGTGTAGCCCGTAATCGGTAGATCCAGTAAATAAGCCGTTAAAAAATGTCCGGCTTCATGATGAATCACCCGCTGGCGGTACTGAGGAGATAACCGGGCAAACCCATCCAAAAACAGGGTCATCCCTTTGCCCTGATACCCAAAGGTATCCGCAACCACTAAAGCGAGAACCAGAGCTGCAAAGGCAAAAGGGATCTCTGGGGCAATGTGGAGTATGGGACCCACCAGAATCGAACCACTGAGCAGGGCAACGAAAAGTGCGATCGCATTTAAAGGAGTTTGATTCATAAGGGTTAGGATTTTAAATTTCGGGCGTTGTAGAAGGTCTCCAAACTGTCTTTGTCACCGACATAACGCCAGTGCCAGGGTTCATAACTAACCCCTTGGGAGTTCCCTTTTGGGAAGGATAACTCAAAGCTATACCGGGGTGCATTTTTTTGCAGCCACTCAAAGGCCCGAGTCTCTTCAAACGTGACATTTACATGGGTATTTGGCTGAGTTGCATCGCCAATATCCATGGCGTAGCCAGTATGGTGCTCGCTACGTCCAGGAGGAGCACTGACTTTAGCTCGCTGTTGGGCACCTTGGGCCCGCTCTTCTTTCACTCTAAAAAATAAGTAATCTTGATCCTCTACGGTTCGAAACCCGGAAAGGGCCTGAAGCTTGATCCCATCTGCTGCTGCTGCTGCGGACATTTGCTTGTAGGCCCGAGCGGCAGATGACCGTAAACGAATCCGGTTGTCTGCGGTGATGGCTTGCAATTCGTTCTCTGGGGCCACCTTGTAGGAAAAATGCCCTAAGGTCGTATCTGGGGTATTAGGGGCCTCCGTTCCTCCTGTTGGAGGGGTGGATGCTGTGGGGCTAGTTTCTACCTTGCTTTGGGAGGGTTCAGGCTTGAATAAACCGACTGCAAATGCGGCTCCAACGGCAATCACCAACAATCCAATGCCACTGCCAATCCATAGGGCAGGGTTACCTCGAGAAGGTGAAGACGCCGTTTTTGGAACGGCCTGCCGACGGGCCTCTGGAATATCGTCGTACATAAAGGCTTAAGCAAGAGAGATAAGTATTTTAATATTATTTCCTAAGGGACTAATCTAAAAGATTCATTTTGGAAACGAATCTGCAGCTCCCCCCAGAAGATCCGTCTTAGTCTTCCTATCATAAAGTCCCTCAACCCTATCCCGCCAATTCTATAATTGCCTCAAAATTCTCTGAGGATGGTCAAAAACTAGGCTTACTGATGAATTTTGGCCCCCTAGGTTCCCTGGCCTATAAGTGTAGGTTCACAAGGTAGGATGTTGAAGATTTTGCGGGATTCTAAATATATGGGAGGATGCGATCGCACTTCGGTATCATGCTGAATGATTTGATACTGTATCGTCACCTCACTAATGGGAAATATGGCAATGGAAAGGCCCTGCCGAACACAACTCTGGTCCAGTCTCGGCAGATTGAAACCTCTGTCCCTGCCGGCGATGCTTCTCAAAAGCTGTGGATTGTTTTTGGGACTGATTGTGGCTGGAAGCGGTGATGCGATCGCAACGCCAAATGACCTCCAATCACTAGATCGTGGCCATCGAATCTTGATTCAAAGGGGGCTACAGCTCAACGCCCTCACCATTGGCTTCACCATTAAAGGCAGAGAAAACGATTCCGAGCTTTGGCAGAACTGGGAAGCGAGCAACTTTACCACCCTTGATATTGGTAGGGGACAACTTGCTTCTTCCGAAACAATCGCTGGGCAAAAGCCCTGGTCTACTTGGCAAGCCAATGCCCAAGATTCTGCCCAAAGCCTTCCTGATCGTATCTTCCAATCCGACCAAATTCAGAATCTTGTCAGTTGGCAATTTAAAGACGAACAAGATATTGGCAAAGAAAGTGAACTTCAAGAATTAGAAACTTGGATCAAACATTACCGACCGCTTCTTCCCAATACCCTTCTCTATACCAACCAGCATGGTGATGAACGCTTTGGCGGCTTTGGCAGTACCAGTGACCTCAATATCCAACGCTATATGCGTCGCATCCAGCCCGATCTACTGATGCAAGACACCTATCCCTATGGAATCTGGAACGATTTGGGTAATCAAGGCGGACGTCCCGCCCAACTGTACTACGCGATGATGCGCTATCGTCGATTAGCCTTGGCTGGCAATGACGGCACAGGGCGGAAGCCCATTCCCTACGGATTATGGCTTCAAACCTTTAAAGGATCTGCGACTGGCGTAGGGACTTGGTCGCGTTTCCCTTCGGAGTCGGAACTGAGTCAGCAACAATTCGCAGCCTTAACCCTGGGATTTAAACTCCTTAATGCCTTTACCTACAATGGCACTAGTGATGTTGGAGGGAAATTAAACGCTCCATTTTTTAAACAACCCTTTGGAAAAGATCCCACGCCAGCTTTTCAACATATCGCCGAGATCAACCAACACAGCCTCAATCTAGGACCAACTCTCGTTCGGCTGCTTAGCACAGATGTACGAATAGTGCCTAGACCTCCGACTCTCGCAGATTTAATTGCTCCCGAGATTCCCCATTGGGATGCCAAGGCTGATCCTTACATGACCAGTCTAGAGGTTAAAAACCTGGGAAATCTATATGGTGGGCGTAATGGTGATGTGTTGGTAGGCTATTTCAAGCCTTTACGAGAAAGTTTTGATGGCCCTGCAACTAACCAGCAGTACTTTATGCTCACCAATGGATTAGCTGGCAAGAGACATTCGATTGAACAAACGCGTCAGCAGCTCACCGTTGAGTTTGATTTTGGTGAGAGCGAGATCACGGGATTACAACGTCTTAACCGTAAGACGGGCAAGGTGGAATCCATTCAAGCTGGATGGCGCGAGGAGGTTGCCTCAGGACTGACGTCTCAGTTTGATGTCCTGGGCGATCACAAATACCGTCTCACCCTCATCTTAGATGGCGGAACGGGAGACCTATTCAAATTTGGTACGGGTGCACCGTTTGTCGGCCAATCTACTGTTCAACAATCGATTCAAACCAGCTCCAAGAGTGGAGAGAATTGAACGGATAACTATTCAGGATCCACCCAACGGCCGTCAGATTTAATCAGGTTGATTAATTCTTCAACCCCCTCAGTCTCTGGAACTTTCTTCACTTCTTCTCGGCCCCGATATAGGGAAATATAGCCAGGTTGCTTACCCACATAGCCGTAGTCTGCATCAGCCATCTCACCAGGGCCATTGACAATACAGCCCATAACGGCAATATCCAGACCCGTCAGATGGTTCGTCGCCGATCGCACTTGATGAAGCACTTCTTCCAAATTGAAGAGCGTCCGCCCACAGGAGGGACAAGCCACGTATTCCACCATGGTTTTGCGGAGGCCCAAGGCTTGCAGGATACTGTAGCAAACGGGAATCTCTTTCTCTGGAGATTCGGTCAGGGACACCCGCAGGGTATCACCAATCCCATCTGCCAATAGGGTTGCAATCCCTGCAGTAGATTTGATCCGGCCATATTCACCATCTCCAGCTTCAGTCACACCGAGATGAAGCGGATAATCCATGCCTAGCTCATCCATTCGCCGGGCCATCAGGCGGTACGCAGCTAGCATCACGGGCACCCGAGACGCTTTCATTGAAATCACAAGATTATTGAAATCCAGAGATTGGCAGATGCGAATAAACTCTAGAGCGGACTCCACCATGCCTTCAGGGGTATCCCCATAGGTAAACAACATGCGCTCTGCCAAAGAGCCATGGTTTACCCCGATCCGCATGGCCTTGTTTTGGTCTCGGAGAGAAACCACTAAAGGTTCAAGGGTTTCACGAATTTTATCGCCAATATTTTCAAATTCAGATTGGGAAAATTCGGTCCGATCATCCTTCGCTTTTTCAAAAACATACAGGCCGGGATTAATGCGAACCTTATCGACATGCTTCGCCACTTCCAGGGCAATTTTCATGCCGTTGTGGTGAACATCTGCTACCAGGGGGACCGTCTGGTAGGTGGCTGTTAATTTTTCTTTGATGGTCGCGAGGGCTTTAGCATGGGCCATGCTGGGTACGGTCACCCGCACGATTTCGCAACCCAACTCATGCAGACGACGAATCGCAGCTACAGAGCCCTCAATGTCGAGGGTATCTTCATTGATCATGGACTGAACCACCACAGGATGGCCTCCACCAATAATCACATCCCCAACGGGAACGGGGCGAGTCTTACGCCGAGTGATTGATGTAGAAACAGGGGTGGACCGCTCGTCTGTTCCTGTGACAGGGGTTGATAAAGTCTGCATGGTGAAGGGGGTAAGACCACGATAAGGAAACTCAGGGAGCAAAAACGCTCCACCCCTTAGCTTGCCATAGATCGATCCCCGTTTGGCGGTCTATTCTTGGGAATTTCTGCCTTCAGATTCAATGTTTGCCACTACTGAAGATAGTAAGCATTCAGTCTCTAGTCCAAAGGATTGCCCTATTCAACCACCGTTGAGCCTTGGGCACAGACAATTGTGGAGCCTGTGAGCTTTGGAGTACCCGGTGGAGTTTGAGTGGGCTCATTCGATTTGCAAATTGCAGAAACGGGAATGCTGGCGTCCTGGGCATAGACCGCACCCGTGTAGCTAAAGATGCCGTTCTGTTTTGCGATCGCAGCCACGATGGCCTTATTCTCATTGGCCTCTAGCACTTGCAGTTGAAATTCACCGCTATCTTTGGGGGAATCAGATTCTAATTTCTGTAAATTGGTGGTGAATCGGCCGGTGACTAACTTCTCAGCCTGTTGCGATCTCAGAACATTGCCCAGATAAGTGTGGCCGGTATCCTGTTTAGCAACAGAGCCGTTTTTCTGCACTTCTTTTTGGACTTTGCTGACCAGCTGTTTTTCTGATTTTGATAGTTCCACTTTAGGCGCGGGTGAGAGCTTCACCTTCGCTGGAGCAGATACAGGTTTTGGCGCTGCAGGTTTAGGCTGAGACGCTGGCTTTGCCGCTGTGGTGGCCTTAGGAGAGACCTTAGGAGAGGTTTGAGGAGCCTGAGGTGTGCTCTTGGGTGCTGGAGAATTTACGCTGGGTTGAGGAGACTGCTTTGCTGTTTCTGAGCCTGAACAGCCGATCAGTAAGCTACTCGCAATCACACATATCCAATATCTGTTTCTAAGCCAAGCCATAATCATTTGGAAAATAACATTTGTCGTTCTCTTAGTTGAGTCTTCCCCAAAAGGAACCATAAGAATACAGCTTCAATAACAGATGACAAGGTAGATGTTAGAAGAGACGCCTTTTTATTCATCGACAGGATATTGATATTATTTTGTCTATGAATAAGTTTGAGTTTTCATAACTTGTAACCGTTAACACTGTTTTGTCTTCTGATTTAGCGAAGGATAATAACAGCTTGTTTTCTTCCAATGGTCAAGTTCTGCTTAATGTTTAGTTCTTGGCAGTCTTTTGTAGAGTTCTGACGGCATCCTAACCATCAGCTTGGTGTTTTGTTGATTCAGTCGGGATGACCCACCATTCGCCATGACCTCACCCTTTTTCCCCGTTACCTACTCAACCTTAGCCTGCGATGCTTTAGTATCCCGGATTTTGCCCCATTTCCAGATCAAGGATATTACCAACTGCAAACTGTGGCATCGAGGTTTGAGTGATGTCTACTTAGTGGAAACGTCGGAGCAACCCTTTGTGCTGAGGGTGTCTCATGCCCATTGGCGAACGAAGTCAGAAATTGACTTTGAGCTGGAGTTATTGGTTTTTTTGCAGCAGCGTGATATCCCGGTTGCTCGACCGTTACGAACCCTAGATGGTCAACTCTCTATCGAAATTGAGGCCCCTGAAGGGAATCGTTATGCAGCTTTATTTGACTTTGCGCCGGGCCAGGTGCCTCTGGGAGATCTGAACTATACCCAAGGCCAGAAACTGGGGGAAACCATTGGTCGACTCCATCAAGTTGCGACGGATTTTCATAGCCAGGCCCATCGGCAACCGTTAACCCTTGATTATTTGTTAGATGATTCCTTAGATGCGATCGCACCCTTTCTACAACATCGCCCCAAGGATCGGGAATACATCATCGAAATCATTGCTGAAATTAAAAATAAACTGCAAGGCATGCCCAAGGATCCGCCTTTTTGGAGCGTTTGCTGGGGCGATCCCCATAGTGGCAATGTTCATTTTACCGACGATAACCAGGTCACCTTATTTGACTTTGACCAATGTGGGTATGGCTGGCGGGCCTTTGAGCTAGCCAAGTTCCTCCATGTTTCAGCCCGCACCGGCATGGAAAAGAAGGTCCGCAATTCATTCCTAGAAGGCTATCAGACCGTTCAGGCTGTGACTCCCAAGGAAGAAGACTCCATTCAGCCTTTTTCCCAGGCGGCCCACATCTGGCAATGGTCCATTGGCCTAAAGTCAGCCAAGGTTCACGATAACTGTCGCTTAGACGACAGCTATTTCAGCCATCGAATTCAGCAGCTCAAAATGTTGTCATCTCCTGAATGGGAATTGTTCTAGCCCACTTTGACGATTTTTCGATCAACTGCTTTCAGATAGCTGCGACAGTTGGGGCAGCGCTTCAAGGTTGGGGGTACGGATTGAACCAAACCACATTTTGGGCAGGGGCCTCTGGCAACAGACCATTGTAAAAAGACGCCCAATCCTGATAATGCAACCCACAAAGGGATGACATACCATAGCCAGGGTCTTGGATACTGAGGAATTAGCACCAAGACAATACCAATGATTAAGGTCATGACGCTGGACCAGCCGACTCCACCGACAATGCGCATGGAATTCGTAAAGTCCTGATCCTCTGGAGAAGAAGCTTGATCAGAGACTGAGGAAGAAGAACGCTTGGCCATGTTGACTAAGATTTAACGCTAGTGGTTTTGATCCTACCTTGAATGCTCTCGGTGCAGTTCTCAATGGGCTAGCAACAGAGAAAAGGAACTGATGTTGAGTTCCTGTATAAATTTTTATCTTATGAAATCCTTTGGGCGTAAGCATTTTCAGGCACGACCAAAATCTTTTTTCTAAATCTTTTCCGAAAGTTGCGTAAAAGCTTCAGGGCTAACCGATATATAGGCATAGGGGCGCAAGCTTCTATAAATCCTCTAATGCAGATATCACCTGCTAATGGCTCTAAAATATACTTTTGGGGCCTTTTTTCTTTGATTTATATAAAGAACTGACCGTTTAGAATCTCCCTGTGGCACTGTAGACTCATATCGCTACGTCGGCAGCCTACCTTTAGCATTTCAGAGAGAGGCCCAATTATGGATAGTCAGTTCAAGACCCTCGTTGTATTCAGTCATGCCACGATGATTGTCATGCTCATGGTTACCCTATTTTGGCTGTCAAATTCTTGGCCCAATCTGCTGCCTGGTTCTCCTTTGCCCGTCCAAGAGCAAAATCAAATTATCAACCCTTCTCTAAATTGGCCGCAGTCCTAGCTTCTGTTCATAATAGATAGTCTGTATCGGTAGGTCGCCTAACTCGGCTGACCCAGAGAATATTTCTTGATGCCAAACATTTTAGCCAGGGATTTGTCTACACTCTTTAATTGAGGCAAAGACGATCGCTTTGCTGCAATCATTGAAGTGTGGATGCGTGGTAGTGGCAACAACCCAGAGAAGCGAACAAAATCAATCAGTACCCAAACAACCCCAACGCTCCAGGGATTGGTCATGGCCCTATTGGCCTTTTGTGCCCTTGTATCCCTATGGGCAACGCCGTACCCTCTGTCGGGAGATTGTCAAAGGTAAAATTTGGACCTTTGAGCAGCTCCAGGGCATTCTATATGTGATTATTCCGGTGCGGATGACCGTTATTAAATTGGCGGCAGGAGGGTTGTTGGTCTATGCGCCAGTTGCCCCCACGCGGGAATGTATCCGGATGGTCAAAGACCTGATTGAAAAGCATGGTGAGATTAAATACATCATCCTGCCGACCGCGTCCGGGATTGAGCATAAGGTGTTTACAGGACCGTTCTCTAAACGGTTTCCCAAAGCTCAAGTTTTTGTCTCTCCCAGCCAGTGGACATTTCCTCTGAATATCCCCCTGAGCTGGCTGGGGCTTTCTGGACGTCAAACTCAAAAACTGCCGGCCAATAGTGCTGACACGCCCTTCGCTGATGAATTTGACTATGCCATTTTAGGACCAGTGGATTTAGGTCTTGGGCCATTTGAAGAAGTCGCTCTCTATCACAAACCAACCAAAACCCTATTGATCACAGATTCAATTGTTTCTATTCCTGTCAACCCGCCTCAGGTATTGCAGTTTGCGCCCTATCCAATGCTGTTCCATGCCAAAGATAATGCCTTTGATGTGGTTGAAGATACACCAACAATTCGCCGCAAAGGGTGGCAACGGATGGCGCTTTTTGCCTTTTATTTCCAGCCGAGCGTGTTGGACGTTGTCAACACCAAACAAACTTTTAAGGATGCTCGACAAGCTCCTGATCGATCTAAGAAAGCTTATTTTGGCTTGTTCCCCGTGCAGTGGCATCCAGACTGGAAACGAGCCTTCGATACGTTTCGCCAGGATGGGAATCCGGTTGTTGCACCTATTCTGCGAAAATTGATTTTTAATCGTAATCCAGAAGTGGTACTCCAGTGGGCGGATCGAGTGGCGCAATGGAATTTTCGCCGCATTATTCCCTGCCATTTGGATGCACCCGTGATGACCACGCCTCAAAAGTTTAATCAGGCCTTTGACTTTTTGCGGTCTGCACCCCCTCCCCAACGGGGATGGTTTGCGAAAAAACAACCGATTTCTGTGAACTTTCCGAAGGAGGATATGGCCTTTTTGGATCGAGTGGATCAATTCTTGTGCGATCGCAACATCACACCACCCGCAAAACCCTTACCCAGAGAAACCTCAGAGCAATAGTTTCTTCCATTCAGATGGAAAGTATACAAGAAAAAATGCGTCAAATGTTTGAGTTAACCGGGCCGGGAAAAAAGACAATAGTATAAGAAACGCAGTTTTGAGGCTCCGGTTCAACCCATAGTTATGCCGACATCACACGAGCCAAGACCATCTACGAAATACGGCTTATACCTTAAATCCTAAATAATTTCGTTGCGTTCTGCCCGGATTGCAATGAGTCGATTGTCCAGTGCTTCATGGACCAGACGAAGCGCATCCTGCATTGCGGTCTGACATTCTTGAACGAGCAACGCAATTACACGATAGACACTTTCTGCTTCTTGTTCGGACACTCCCCATTTGACAGCCGCGTTGCTAATGATCTTTTGTTCTGCGTCAGTTGTGAACTGAATCGGGAGCCCTCGATCCTCGTAGCCCGCGGGGACTTTTCCAGCCATGCGCGTCTGCTGTACTCTCATCTGCGCATCAGATCCGGCATTAATTGCGTTTCGCACGTTCGGAGGGAGGTAGTGTGAGTACAAATGCGCAAGGTTAATCTTTCCAGAAAGAAACTCACCAACACGCCTTGAAGTGTCACCCTCATCCGATTCATTGATTTGCAAGGAAATCGAATACAATGACCTCTTGAATTCTTCCAGCGATTCGAACTCTGCTGCAAGTATTTGCAGTCTTTCCGCGCTTGGGTTCGGCCGGACAAGTAACTCGCTCTCAATCACATCTGTGTCGGCAGTGCCGACGTCGCGCAACTCTGCGAGCAGTGTCTCTCGTTCTTCATTAGTCAGGTTTCCTGTCGCCACAGCATCGAGAACATTAGCCAGTGCACGTTGCGTTCGTGCATCGGCCAACACCCTTTCTGCAGTTTTTTGAACAGATGGGCCTAACTTACTGAGTCTCGACAAACGCAGCTTTATTGCCGGAACAAACTCAAAAATACTACCGGACTTTTCCTGGTTGCAGCGATAGTGCGCAGGAAGCCAATTCTCATAACCATTTATCTGAAAAGTCGAACCGTCCAATCCGTATTCTCCAAAGACACGGTCTCTTTCAACATCATCATTCAGAAGTCGCTCTGGGATCACATGGTCAATCGTGACTTCGACTAACCGCAAAGGCTCTGTGCATACGTAGCAACGTTTCCCATGTCTAAGCCAAATGGCGTACTTCTGTGCGTGTGAAAATCGATAGTTGCTCAATTCAGTACCATCTGAATATTAGGTGGAGTCCATTAGTCGACATAACTATAATTAAAAGGCAAATTTCCTCTTAACATGAAATAGATTAACAGTTTGTCTGCTTTTTAAAAGCCAAACCTTCTCTACATCAGCACCACAGCAGAAAGAGTACGTATTACGGAAATTTCCCGATATGCAAACTTATCGTTGATTACCTGAAAATAATATAGAAAAGGCGTTCACAGCATATTTGTCATGCAGTAATGAAGAATGTTAATGGGCAAAATAACCGTATAAGTCCTAATATCGGTTGTTATCAAGCATTCTATGCCACCCCGCAAACTCCTTGAGCAAGTCCGTGATGTTGTGCGAACCAAGCCTGACACGCACAATACCTAAAAAAACTATTTGCAATGTAATGATTCTAGATGCTATATCTTCTTTTTTTGCAGCTTGCGATCGCACTTATGCAGATAGTGGTTGGACTGAAATATTCGCATCATTTTGAAATATTCACCTAAGCTTTATGCTTTCCTCAACACATCAATTTCAAAGGATTGCAAATTCTCAGGAAGTGCCAAGGTTTTACCCGACTCCCATTTGTTGGAAGCTAAAACCGTCCAACCCCCTTTGGTGATCGGCTTATCTAGTTCTAGGGGCTTCTCATAGGCGAAATTGATCAAGATCAGCACCTGCTCAGAGGCCGTTTCTCGCATATAGGCCATATGCTCGTAGGGGTAATGAATCAGCGTTCGCCAACTACCAAACCGAAGCGCCTCACTTTGCGCCCGCACGTAGAGTAACTTGCGATAGAAGTTCAAAATCGATGCATCATCTTTTAAGGTGGTTTCGACATTGACTTCCTGATAGTTGGCATGAACCGGGAGCCAAGGGGTAACCTCCTTGCCAAAGCTAAATCCAGCATTCGCAGACGCGTCCCATTGCATCGGGGTGCGGGAGCCATCTCGGTTGGGAGGCAACTCTCCCGTGGGGCTAGCCACCACAGCTTGATCTCGCTGTAGCTCCGGGGGGATATCTTGGTTATCTACCATGCCAATTTCTTGACCGTAGTACAGTACAGGCGTCCCCCGCACTGTTAACAGCAGAGTGGCTGCGGCTTTAGCAATTTCCGTGGGGTTCGTGCATAAAGCACATTCAATCCAGCGAGATAAATGGCGGGGTAAATCGTGGTTATCCAGAAAATAAGTGGGCCAAGCCCCAGCCGGGGTAATGCGCTCCTTCTTTTCGATTTCCCGTTGTAAATAACCGGGATACCAAGGACTAAAGGGGAATTCGAAGGCAAAGGGAAGATGCAGCTCATCATTATTGACCCCATAAAAGCTATTGGAGTCATATAAACGACTGTCGATAAAAGTTTCACCAATCAGGACCCGGTCTTCGTACTCGTCCATCAGAGCACGAATTTCCCGAATAATTCCATGGTTATCGGGCAGATCTTTGTCGTAGAGGTGATCCTGGTTATAGTAGGCATTCTTATCCGTTGCCCCGAATTTGACGGGGTTATCCCGATAATATTGGTCCTTGCTATAGACACTAGACGCATCTAGGCGAAAGCCATCAACCCCCATATCAAGCCAATAGCGCAGCATGTCATAAATGGCGGCCTTCACCTCAGGATTGCGCCAATTTAAGTCAGGTTGGTTTTCATTAAAAACGTGAAAGTAATATTGTTGACGGTCTTCATTAAAGGTCCAGCCCGACCCGCCAAAATAGGATAACCAGTTATTGGGAAGCCCGTCCTTATAGCCTGGATCTTGCCAGAGGTACCAATCGCTTTTGGGATTGTCCCGGCTAGCGCTGGATTCGATAAACCAAGGATGCTGATTAGAGGTATGGTTCAGTACCATATCCATAATTACCCGGATCCCTCGGATATGGCATTGCTCTAGCAGTTCTTTGAATTCTGCTAAGGTGCCAAAGATGGGGCAAATATCTCGGTAGTCGCTGATATCGTAGCCGTTATCCACCATCGGTGACTGATTAACGGGAGACAGCCAAATGGCGTCGACGCCCAAGTCAGCCGTTTTATCCGGGTCACCATCGTTTAGGTAATCCAGTCGT
Source organism: Acaryochloris marina MBIC11017 (assembly GCF_000018105.1). Taxonomy (GTDB): domain Bacteria; phylum Cyanobacteriota; class Cyanobacteriia; order Thermosynechococcales; family Thermosynechococcaceae; genus Acaryochloris; species Acaryochloris marina. The sequence continues at coordinate 140,184 of NC_009925.1, read as the reverse complement.
TGAATAATTCCCCGTAAATCACCTACCCCATCCCCATTCCCATCCGCAAAGGTCAGGGGATAGATCTGGTAAATTACTCCCCCGTGCCACCACTTGCGATCGCAATCTAATGCTAAGGACATTCAGGTCTTCCTTGTTACAGATAACAACATCCAAACATACTGCCCAGTTGTAACTGGACAGAAGAACGCGCCAAATATTTTTGGAGTTCTTGAGCTGGCGACTAGGACAGCTTGGTCAACAGTCCCAAGAACTTAATGGTTTTGGGCGTTAGTAAGGTGCGACGGTAGGCATCTGCGGCCTGTTTGATGGCTGCGGCCTGGGTGGGATAGGGGTGAATCACGCTCGCCATACTGCCTAATCCCACTTTGCCAACCATGGCCGTGGTAATTTCGCTGATCATTTCGCCTGCGTGACGGGCAACGATGGTGGCTCCGATGATTTTGTCTGATCCTTTAGCAAGGTGGATTTTGACAAAGCCCTCTTCCTCCCCATCAGCAAGGGCTCGATCCACATCGTCAAACAGAATTTTTATGGTGTTGACATCCATACCTCGGTCCTGGGCTTCTCCCTCATACAAACCAACATGGGCAATTTCAGGATCCGTGAACGTCACCCAGGGCATCACCAAATCACTGAGTTTATATTTGCCAATACCAAAAGGCGAAAATAAGGTGTTTTTAAGGACGATGCGGGCAGCAGCATCGGCAGCATGGGTAAACTTCCAGTTCATACAGATATCCCCGGCTGCATAGATTTTGGGATTTGTCGTTTGCAGGTAGTCGTTGACAGCAACGCCCTTGCGACTGTCATATTCAACCCCTACTGCCTCCAGATTTAAGCCATCGACATTGGGAGCACGACCTGCCCCCGCCAAGATTTCATCAACCACCACGGATTCTTCTCGACCATCACAGACAAAGTGAATCACTTTGCCTGAAGGCGTGCGTTCGACCCGCTTCATCTGACAAGCCAACACCAGCTTAATGCCTTCTTTTAAAAAGGCTTGCTGGACAATTTCTGCCGCATCAGCATCTTCTTTACTCATCAGATGAGCCCCTCGATGGAAGAGCACCACCTGACTACCAAGGCGATGAAAGGATTGGGCCAGTTCACAACCAATGGGACCACCCCCAATGACGGCGAGGCGCTGGGGTAACTCCGTTAAGGAGAACACCGTTTCGTTGGTAAGATACCCGACTTCTTCAATTCCCTCAATCCGAGGGCGAACCGCCCTTGCCCCTGTGGTGATTACAGCTTTTTTAAACCGCAGAGTTCTGCCATCAACCGATACGGTATTGGGGCCTGTGAATTTGCCCTCTCCTAAATACATATCCACCCCAGACTTCGCAGCAGCAGCAGCAGAGTCTACAGGGCTAATCCGGGCGCGAACCTCGCGCATCCGCTCCATGACGACTTGAAAGTCGACATCTATCTGGGCAGGCGGCTGAATCCCATAGGGTTGAGCATCCCGCATATCAGCAACGACTCGGGCGGAGCGAATCAGGCATTTAGAAGGCACACAGCCCACATTTAAACAATCTCCCCCCATCAGATGCTTTTCAATTAGGGCGACCTTAAGGCCAACCCCTAAACCCGCTGCTCCCTTAGCGGTGACTAACCCCGCCGTTCCTGAGCCAATCACAACAAGGTCATAACATTCAACTGGAGTAGGATTCACCCAATCAGGCGGATGAACGTTATTCACTAGCTTGCGATTATGAACATCCATGGGAGGGATGTTCACACCAGAGAACGAAGATTGTGTCATGGGCTGCTAAAACTCCTCAGGATTAGATGGGGATAGAAACGAAAAACTCTGTCCCAGATCAGTCGAAATCAACGCAACCATTATGCGGATAAATTCTAAGAATCTGCTGAGAGCTGGGCTGCATAAATAGCGGAACCCATGAGCCCTACTTTGGGATTGAGTACGACATGAATGGGGACTTTATGAAGGAGAGGACTAACCCGTCCCTTCGTCTGAAATGTTTTAAGGAATGCGCCTGTCTGCAATAAAGGCAAAATTTTGGCGGCTACCCCCCCGGCAATATACAGTCCCCCATAGGGCAACAGTTTTAAGGCCAGATTCCCGGCTTCGGCTCCGTAGGCTTCGACAAAGAGGGTTAAGGTTTGCTGGCAAAGGGGATCCGTTTTCTGCAAGGCGGCTTGTGCGATCGCAGCTGCCGGATCAACTAAATTTTCGGCTGTGCCCTCTCTTTTCTCCCAAGCCTGAAAGACTTGAGCAATCTCAGATGACTCTGGATGTTGCCCTAAACTGCGTAGAAATCGATAGACCGAGACTATCCCCTTGCCGGACACGACTCGTTCTACGGAAACCCGGTCTAGCTTCATCTCCTCTCGCAAGAAATCGAGCAGCTGAAACTCGATCGGTGTGCGGGGTGCAAAATCTGCATGCCCCCCTTCACTGGGAAAGACTTGATAGCCTTTAGTATTCGGCATTAAGAATCCCTCTCCTAATCCAGTACCGGCACCAATGACGGCAATGGGGGCTTTCGGGTTTGCAGGGACTGCCTGCAGTGTCGCAATATCCTGCTCTCCTAAGCCCAAAATGCCATACCCTACTGAAGCAAAGTCATTGATCAGGGCAACACGGTTGATGCCAAACTCTGACTCCAGACGACGAGCATTTAGAGACCAAGATAAGTTGGTGAGTTCTGACGTATCATCGACCACAGGGCCAGCAATACCAAAACAGGCTGCCTGGGTGGCCGTTCCTGCATCGAATTGAGCCAGAAACTGCTCAATCATAGGACTTAAGTCTGGAAAGTCTTGGCTTGGATAAGTCCGCTCAGATAAGGTTGTCAGCTGGGGAATGGAGGGGTGGGACAGCGACGGTTCTGCTTTGACGAGGCGCAGAATGGTTTTAGTGCCTCCAATATCCCCAGCAAGAATGGTTTGCATAGTCTCCCCTTGGCCTAAACGGTTCTCGGTCTTCTTGCGATGGTACCCCTAAGCTTTTATAAGGCTGACAACTTTAATTCAAGCTTGCAAAGGATAATAAAAGAGGGCGAAAGAATTCGTTTAATTGTGTAATGAACAGCATAAGCAATCTATCCCATCTAAAATACTCCTCTCGGTCCTTTTGCCGGTATCTTAGGGTTTTACTCTGAGAAAACCATGATGTTTTCCTGAAAAGATGAAAGCACTAACCTGAGAGGAACTTGAGGGTCTGCTGAGAAAACTGAGAAAAACGAGGTTGATCCACCTATCAACCAATCTTGCAAAGAAAGGAGCGAGGACGGATCAAGTACAGCTGATACCCGCATACACAAAAGCATCCAAAGGCTACATCACCCTTGGATACTCAAGTTCAGCCAAACTTGTTCGAGAAAAAAGACCCCGAATCAAGGATAGCGTTGTTAGCAAAGACTAATCAGAAGCGGTGGCTGTATCAGAAGAGTTGTTCGAGTCCTGATTATCTCCGTTTTGATTGTCAGAATTGGATTCTTGACGATTAGAATTATACTGACGTCGACCAAAGCGGCCAGATCCTGAACGCTTACGAAACTTCCGGGCATAAGCTTGATTTCGCAGGGCTTTTTCTTTTTTTAGGTTGCGGCGCTTAGCCATAAATACCTCAACAAGGACGATGGACTTCGAATCTTAGTGGACTTTAACGCCACCTAACCGAAAGGAGATGAAGTCGGCGGAACAATTTATCGTATCACATCCATGAATTCATCTGTTTCTCTTCAGAATATTTCCAAAATCTATAATCAGGTTTCAGTGGTCAATGACCTGTCTTTAGCGATTCAATCAGGCGAGATATTTGGACTGCTAGGACCGAACGGAGCCGGGAAATCAACCACGATTCGGATGATGACCACCCTCACCAAACCGTCTCAAGGAAATATTCAGATTGCGGGGCTGGATATTGATCAGGGGCAACAAATTAAGCGCAAAATTGGTGTTGTCTTACAGCAGGTCAGTTTGGATCAGGATTTAACGGTTTGGGAAAATATGGAGATGCATGGCCGCCTGCACCATTTACCCAAATCCCTCCGTCAGGATAGAATTCACCACTACTTGGACTATGTTGATCTGCTGCAGCGACAGCAAGATGTTGTCCGCCAACTGTCGGGCGGGATGATGCGTCGACTGCAAATTGCCAGAGCGCTCCTACATCAGCCTCAAATTTTATTTCTGGATGAGCCAACGGTCGGGCTTGATCCCCAATCAAGGCGAAGAATTTGGGAAATTATCCAGGAGTTAAATCACCAAGGAATGACGATTGTACTGACCACCCACTATATGGAAGAGGTGGAATCCTTATGCGATCGCATCGGTATTATCGACAAGGGCCAACTGATTGCCCTAGGCACCCTGGCAGAACTCAAACAACAGCATGGAGATGGATTGTTGGTTAAACAGGTGGGAGAAAGTAGCCGTCCCCAATGGGATTACCAATTTTTCCCCACCTTAGCGGCAGCCCAAGACTATCTGGATCATCAGACCAATCGGGTGGGAATGATGGTTCGGCCTGCCAACCTAGAAGATATTTTTGTGGAGCTGACGGGACGCAATTTGGATTAAATCCTGGCCTATTGTTGCGATCGCGGGCAGAGAAGCTATCATTGGCGCAAGACAGATTGTCTTTCCCCCTGCATTGTTCGAGGAGCATTTACTGTGGTTGGTACTACTGAAACAGCCGCATCCACCCGTTTAGCAACGGTGATTGAGGCCATTCTCTATCTCAAAGCCCAACCGTTGACCCTCAGCAAAATTGTGGAATACGCCCAATGCGATCGCGATGATGCAGAAGATGCCTTGATCGAACTAATGCAAGATTATGCCCATCGAGACAGTGCTCTAGAAATTGTTGAAACCGATGGTGGCTATAGCCTGCAACTTCGCCAAACCTACAAAAGCATGGTGAATACCCTCGTTCCCGTTGATATTGGAGTAGGTGCCTTAAGAACATTAGCTGCAATTGCCTTGAAAGGTCCCATTGCCCAAACTGATTTGGTGGAATTAAGGGGGTCAGGTGCCTATCAGCATGTTCATGACTTGATCGATCAAGGATTTGTGCAAAGACGCCGCCAGTCGACTGGACGGTCTTACCGGGTGCAGGTAACCAATCAGTTCTATCAGTATTTTGAGATTGACCAGCTTCCCAAAATTTAGTGCTGATCAAATTTGAATTTTGTAGTCAAGGCAACTGCTTTTTCGAATGGAGATTGCTAGATTTACGAGGGCTGTCAAACTCAACCGAGCGTTACTTCTATCTAACGTGCGATTTTTAGGTTGTTTTGTCAGCAAACCTTAAGATCTTGCTCATCCTAGTGATTAGTCAATACCTCCCAATTCGTAAGGATATAGACTCTGTATGTTATGCGATACATGTCAGAGAAAACGGGCTTGTTTACCCCTTGCTTTAGCCCAAACTGACACCGCTTTATTTCAGCAACTCGACTCGCTACAGCACTGCGATCGTCAACTCATACCGACAACGTCCCATCTCCATAAAGTTCGATATGGGGTTGGTGCCATTTTCCGCCATCTCAAGAATTTACTTCTTTTGTGTACCGCTTCGGTTTACCATAGGTTTTTGGTTAACTCCGGTTAACGAATGGTGAAAGCTAAGTTAATATCTTCTAGTAGAGTGCAGGGATATGCGCTAGACCGTTGTCCCCTAACATACTAGGTGAACAGATTTGATCTTCTTCCTTGGCATGCTGGACCTAGACTAAAGCGAGAATCCAACCCCAATGATGTTCTTATCCCATGGGAACCTGGGCTGTTGGAACAATTGTTTTGGTCTTTTGTCGTTGTATCTACTTGGGAAGGGTGTTTTCATCAGAATCTTGAACTGTTTCACCAAAAAGTTGTTGATATTCAGGGATTGTCGCGATCAGCTCTAGCAGTTTTTCGCACAAGAACGTATCTGTTTGGCTGCCATCAAAATTTTTAGATGAAGGGCTTTACATTACGGCCATTTGGTTGGATAACAAACAGGTTGCTCAAAACCCTAAATTCTGCGAAGGAGATAAGTTTTAGTGGAAAAAATCAAGATAGCGATAATAGGGATTGGCAACTGTGCAAGCTCCCTGATTCAGGGGATTGAATATTACAGAACCAAAAGCCCTGAAGACGCCATTGGCATCATGCATTGGGATATCGGTGGGTTTAAACCCCACGATATTGAAGTCGTTGCGGCGTTTGATGTGGATGAGCGCAAAGTGGGTCAGGATGTCTCTAAAGCTATTTTTTCTCCGCCTAACTGCACCACGGTCTTTTGCCCAAATATTCCCGACAGTGGTGTCAAAGTCTCTATGGGTAAGGTCTTAGATGGCTTTTCCGAGCATATGACCGATCACAAGCCTGAATATACGTTTATTCTCAGTCAGGCAGCAGAACCGTCTAAAGCAGATATTGTCAAAACCCTTAAGGACTCTGGGACCGAGATTCTCGTTAACTATTTACCCGTCGGTTCCGAAGAAGCTACAAACTTTTATGCAGAATGTGCGATTGACGCGGGCGTTGGCTTTGTCAATTGCATTCCGGTTTTTATCGCCAGTAATCCCCTGTGGGCCGAAAAGTTTAAGCAAAATAATCTCCCCATTGTTGGCGATGATATTAAAGCTCAACTAGGAGCCACCATTACCCATCGCACTCTATCTGACTTATTTAAGAAGCGTGGGGTAAAGTTAGAGCGAACCTATCAGCTTAATACAGGGGGTAACACAGACTTTCTGAATATGCTGAATCGCAGTCGCCTCGCCTCGAAAAAAGAGTCGAAAACCGAGGCGGTTCAGGCGGTATTGGGTGATCGCTTAGAAGATCATGATATTCATGTGGGGCCAAGCGACTACGTGTCCTGGCAGCAGGATAATAAAGTCTGTTTTATCCGCATGGAAGGAAAGCTATTTGGCGATGTGCCGATGAATTTGGAACTTCGCCTGTCTGTAGAAGACTCCCCTAATTCTGCTGGAGTCTCTATTGATGCTATTCGCTGCTGCAAACTGGCCCTTCAAGCTAAAAAAGGTGGAATTCTCCACTCTCCCTCATCTTTCTTTATGAAGCACCCACCGAAGCAATTTACGGATCAGGAAGCCTACGATATGACTGAAGATTTTATTGCTGGCCGCCGCGACGACTAATATTGCTACATTTTTGAGAAATGAAAGCCCCGCTTGGTTATATCAGCGAGGCTTTCATTTTGAACGAAAATTAGAAGGGCTTAATAAGCATCCTGGAGTTCATAGAAATCAGGACTGATGTAATCTTTGCGCAAGGGCCAGCCAACCCAATCTTCAGGCATAAGGATACGAGTCAGATTTGGGTGACCTTCATAGACGATGCCATACATATCATAGGACTCACGCTCTTGCCAGTCAGAGGCTTTCCAGACCCAATATAGAGAGGGAACGCGGGGATCTTCTCGAGAGAGAAAAACTTTAATTCTGACTTCTGGTGGACGGTCTGCATCATCACTGAGCTTCAGAAGATGATACATACTGACCAACTCTTGACCTGGCCCAGAATCATATCCGCCTTGGCACATGAGATAGTTATATCCGTCATTGACCAAAGTAGTTGCCACATCCACCAGCTGGTCAGCGGTCACTTTGATCATTTCTACGCCGAGATGATCGGCACCCAGGGCTTCAACCGTGAAACCTGCTTGGGTAAGATGCTTGGCGACAGGACCTGCTTCAATAATGGGTGCTGCTTGTTCTTCTGCAACAGATTGTTCGTCTTGGGTTGATTCGGAAGAGGAATCTGCCACCGTTTGCTCCTTTGATATGCACTAGAAAATGAAGAAGAAGTTTTTAGAAAGAGGAAGAGTGGATATCCAACCTAACTAGGACCACTCCAAGGCTCCTTTTCGCCAGGCGTAAACCAAACCTACAATCAGGATGGCAATAAAGATCAGAGCCTCGATAAAGGCCAAAACACCTAGTTTATGGAACGCTACCGCCCAGGGATAGAGAAAGACCGTTTCTACGTCAAAAATGACGAAAACCAGTGCAAACATGTAGTAGCGAATGTTGAATTGAATCCAAGCTCCACCGACAGGCTCCATACCGGATTCATAGGTTGTCCGCCGAACGGCCCCTTGGTTACTGGGACGAAGGACTTTAGATGCACTGAGGGCTAAGGCTGGGACCAAGCTACACAGGAGTAAGAAACCTAATAGATATTCGTAGCCGCTTAAAGCAAACATATAGTAGAGGTTGGATGTGTTCTCGTCGAGTTCTGTAGAACATTATAAGGTCAGACTTCCCTATTCCCCGGGTTTAGGAAAATAAACCAAGGCTATGTTGGTGAGTTTGGCTGATCCAGGTCATTACTTTGGTTCCTTTATTCCTAAATGCTGGGGGGTGTGCAGAGCGAGAAAGACAAAGAAATGACGGATTTAGCGTTTGCCGGCCTTGGCTTTGCGGTGGGAATGCTTTTTATGGCGACCTTTGTGGGAGGATTTACCGGAGTGCTTTCTGGATCGCTCCTCTTTTGTGCACAAACTAATATTCAACTTCTGCCCCCGGACTCGAACCTGTTTGAGATGTTGAAAAACGGGCTTCGGCATGCACTCAGGTAGATAGACTGTGCTGAAGGTATCAAACAGTTTGATTTGACCGATGTAGCGGGGGGCGAGGTTGACTTCATTTGCGATCGCACCGACGATATTCTTCGGCTTTACCTCATGTTGGCGACCCACCTCAATGCGGAAGAGCTGCATTTGTTGATGGGAGGGCTTACCCAAGTCAGCAGCCCAGTTACTGGTTTGAACAGCATGGCCTGGGTCTGAGGATAAATCTTCTTTGGGGGGGACCAAGGGCTTATCTTTTTGGACTAAATAGGCCAGGGATGCAGCGATTTCCCGTAAGCTCAGGTCCTGTTCTTGCTGATAATTGGAGATTAAATCCTCAAAGAAGTCAAGGTCCTGATCTTCTATGGTGTCAGTAATCACCTGCTTGAACTGAACAATCCGGCGATCGGCAATATCCGCATGGCTGGGAATTTGCATGGGCTGAATGGGTTGGCGGGTGGCCTGCTCAATGGAACGCAGCATCCGCTTTTCCCGAGAAGACACAAACAGGATGGCATCTCCTTGGCGTCCGGCTCGCCCGGTGCGACCAATACGATGGACATAGGTTTCCGTATCGTAGGGAATGTCGTAATTAATTACATGGCTGATCCGTTCGACATCCAATCCCCGAGCCGCCACGTCCGTGGCGACGATGATGTCTAATCGACCCGCTTTGATTCGTTCAATGGTTTTTTCCCGTAGAGGTTGGCTAATATCGCCGCTGAGGACCGCGCTAGAATAACCTCTCGCCTCTAGCTTCTCGGCTAGTTCGGCTGCCATCACTTTGGTGCGAACGAAGACCAGCATGGCTTCAAAGTCTTCAACTTCTAAGATGCGGGTCAGGGCATCCAGCTTGCTGAGGCCGCGAACTTGCCAATAACGCTGGGTGACCGTCGAAACCGTTGCCGTTTTCGACTTAATTTTAATTTCGACGGGATCATTGAGGTGTCGCTGTGCCACTCGTCGAATCGCAGAGGGCATGGTGGCGGAAAATAGAGCAACCTGCCGTCCTTTGGGGGTTTCGTCGAGGATTTTCTCAACATCTTCGATAAAGCCCATGCGCAGCATTTCGTCGGCTTCATCTAAAACAACCGTCGAGAGGTTTTCTAGCTTGAGGGTGCCTCGGAGAAGGTGATCGATCAGTCGTCCGGGGGTTCCCACAACCACATGAACGCCGCGACGGAGTTGCCGGAGCTGGGTGCTGATGTTCTGTCCACCGTATAGGGTGGCGATATGAAAGCCAGGGAGATGGCGAGCGTAGGTCTGCATCGCTTCGGCCACCTGAATGGCTAACTCTCGGGTTGGCGCTAAGACCAGAATTTGAGGATGGGCTTGGGAGAGATCCAACTGACTCAGCAACGGTAGAGCAAAGGCGGCTGTTTTGCCCGTTCCCGTTTGGGCTTGGCCGAGCAAATCTCGGCCTGCTAATAACGGTGGAATACTCTGGGCTTGAATCGGAGAAGGAGACTCATAGCCGACTTCTTCAACGGCTTGCAGTAACGGAGGTGCGATCGCAAGATCGGCAAACCGAGAAAGGGTAGGTTGTGACATAGGGGAATAATGAATGGGTAACCGGATTTGACAGCATCACATCAAATCGGGCATTAGGGACAACATGGGTATATTGCTATACCCCGGACGCAGGGGTGGAAGTCTGGGCCAGTTTGTGGCGACGGATTGACCCAACTCACCAGCTTCAGAAGACTTAACTATCATAAACGATATAGTTCTGAAATAGGGCTGATAAACCGGATAGAACGGTTTCTCTTTCAACTCTCAAGGGGGCACTTCTTCATTGACAATTGTCCAAACTCCTGAGTTTCTAACGGTGAGAATATCGGATTGCGCCACAAACCTGATCTTTGCCTGTAGATGGTCCTTTTGGAAAATTGACTAGAAATTCACTACATAAAGCTGGAAAACGCTATACTGCGGACGACTTGTGACTTAACATTGTGGTAGAGAGATTTGGCACACTGGGAGTATCCCCGCACCTATCCTCCACTCCCATGATTAAAATTGATTTCACCGCAGAGGAAATCCAACAACTCAATTACGAACGCTATCATCACCCTCACCCACGGGTGCAGCGACGGATGGAAGTGCTCTACTTGAAGAGTCAAGGTCTTTCCCATACCCAGATCTGCCAGCTTTGTCAGATTAGTCGCCCCACTTTAGCCAAAACTCTTCGTCAGTATCAACAAGGAGGGATTGAAGGGCTGAAGACCCTTGAATATAAAGGTCAACCGAGTCTACTCAACGCTCATAGCGATAGTGTGAGAGCTTACTTTGAGCAACATCCTCCCCGCACCAGTGCAGAAGCTCAAGCGGTCATTGAGCAATTAACAGGCATCAAACGCAGTCCCACCCAAATCAAAGCCTTCCTCAAACGCATCGGTTGTCGTTATCGAAAAGTGGGGTATGTGCCGGGAAAGTCGAGTCTGCCCGAGAAAATTGAGGAGCAAGAGCAGTTTCGACACACTCGCCTTGAACCCTTATTAGAGGAAGCTCAACGCCAAGAGCGTCTTGTCTTTTTTGTGGATGCTGCTCACTTTGTTCACCGTGCTTATCTAGGGTTTGTCTGGTGCATCACTCGGATCTTCATCCCTTCTCCTTCTGGTCGCCAACGTTTCAATGTCCTGGGCGCGCTCGACGCTATCACCAAAGACCTAGTCAGCGTTACCAACCACACCTATATCAATTCTCACAGTATGTGCCTGTTACTGGCCAAGCTGGCGCTACTTGACCCAGTCATACCCATCAGCGTGATTTTAGACAATGCGCGATACCAGAAATGTCAGCTTGTAACGGACTTTGCCGAGATCGTCGATATTGAGCTGGTCTATCTGCCCTCCTATTCACCCCATTTGAATTTGATTGAGCGACTCTGGCGTTTTGTACGCAAGGAATGTCTCTATTCAAAGTATTATGCTGATTTTCCCGCCTTCAAAGGGGCCATTCAACAGTGCATCGACCAGTGTAATGGAGAGCATAAGGCGAAACTCACCACCTTACTATCACTCAAGTTTCAGTCTTTTAAGAAAGTTAATATCTTAGCCGCCTAGAGTATAAGTTTCCTATTTCAAATTAATCTTGTTTTTGACTTTATTATCGCTAGGAACTTTGGGCATCCTAAGTATAGAGAATGCCGTTTTAGTAATGGCATGAAAGAGCCCTTAGCAGATGATTATCGGAGACAAGCATGCCCCGGAGCAAACTTTCCTCACTAACCCATATTCGCTACACCGTTCACCAGGATGTGAGTGAACCTGCCCTACAACTTCTACAATTTATTGCTCAACAGAAGGGCAATGCCACCTTTCAACAACTCTTGATTAAGGCCAATAATTCACTAGAAACTTTGGTTGAATTAATCGAGGAATTAATGGAAATGAAGTTAATCCAAGAAACAGATCCTTCTAAAGTCACTTTTGTTGAAGATCCTTGGGAAGGCTCCCCTGAAGCTGCTGCTTCTTAGGTGATTTGAGACGTTTTCTTCGACTGCTTGATGCTCCTCATTAGACAGGATTGAGGGCTAAAACAGGGAGGCTAACCCTTGGACTCGCTTGAGCCAAAGGGATTGCAAAAGCCACAGTACCTGATTGCCCCGCTGATCCCAAATTTGTGTGAGCCCCAACGCCATTGTGTGTTGGGGCTTTTGAGTTCAGCAGGTTCCCAACAATATATCCCAGGATGGAAACCTGGCCCCACCGTTACGATTGGTTTTAATGGTTCGGGAAGAATGACGAGATGGTGGAACGATAACAAAAGTAGTCAATCTACCGTTGAGAATCATCACACCCATTGAGATTGTCTGATTCCTTAAACCTTGACTGCCTTTGGGTGAAAGTCTTGAAACAGCCTCAAACATCTAGATAGTGATGGTACCGTTCAGCCACCTATGGTATCCAGGGTTGTTTTACGTTCCTCCTAGAAAAAATAGGATGGTTCTACTGAATAAGAGTAGAGAGACCGATGAGCCATCTGATCGATACCTTGAAGCAAGTCCCTGACTTCCGCAGTGCCCGTGGTCGTACTCATCCGTTATGGCTTCTATTGCTCTTGATGGTGATGGGCATGCTCGCTGGATACCAGGGGTATTGTCCCTTAGAAACTTTTACGAGCGATTATCAGCAGCCTTTATGTGAGCTGTTGGGACTGGAGAACTTCCAAGTTCCGTCTCACTGTACCTTTCGACGCGTGATGAAGGGGCTTGACTTCCAATCGTTGAGCCACCAATTTGAAGCTTGGATGCTCTCGAAAGCTCAGACTCACTCTCCCGATAATTATGCAGCATCCATGGATGGCAAACGGATTTGTCAGGGGCTCACCGATGAAAACGGCAAGCAGCGTTTTGTAGGATTGGTGAGTATATTCGCAGTGGAAGCAGGCATCACCCTCAAGCTCGAAGCCCTCACTCAGGAGGATAATAGCGAAATCAAAGTCGTCCAGGCTCTATTGGAAACACTACAACTCGATGGCTTGTTAATCACCATGGATGCCTTACACGCCCAAAAAAACACTTCAGCAAGTTGTGGCTTCGGTTAATGACTATCTTATCGCCGTTAAGCGCAATCAGGGCCGTCTTTACGACCACCTCCAGACTTACTTTGAGTGTCTTAAACCCATGGCTGAGCATACCCACTCCATACAGAGTAGAGGACGAGAGGAACATCGGTGTATCCAGGTTTATGAGCCTGTCGGCATAGCCCTACAAGAGTGGGAAGCCATTCGCTCGGTGCTTTGTGTCCAGCGATGGGGTACTCGTCAAGGCAAGGCGTATCACAACACGGCCTATTACATCAGTTCAGCTGCCACCTCACCCCATCATTGGCAATCTCTGGTCCGAGAGCATTGGGGCATTGAAAATCGGTTGCATTGGCCGAAGGATGTGGTCTTTGGTGAAGATGATTATCGACTAGAGGATGAACAAGCACTGCTCAATTGGTCAGTGCTTAGAACCATTGTGATTAATATTCTGCGTCTAAACGGCTATCAATCCCTCAAAACCGCTATGACTAAGCTTGCTAATCGGGTCGACATCATTTTTTCGCTGCTAACTTAAAACAGCCCTGCTATGGTATCTACAATTGGAGAATCCTCAAGTTTGGTTTTGACTTGATGCAATAGTTTCATAAACATCCTTTGGGTTCGCCACCCAGCTAACCATTCGATGATGCTTTGACCCATTGGACTAGGGATTTCAAATCGAGTATGCCAATCGATTTGTGTTCCCTCGTTTTCAGATGAAAAATCCAACCAGCCTCGATCATGCTGGAAGGAACCTGACTCTCCCTGAGTATTGGAGAAAGAACGAATCTTATATTCAAAATGGTTAGGGGCTTGGAAAACAGTCACTTCCTCCTGAAAAGTGCCCCAGGATAGAGTAACTTCTCTGATGGCACCGCAGCCATTGATGGAGTCGGAACCTTCTTTGATAAGTTGGCACTTAACTTCAGGACGATTCAAGAACTTCTCATGGTCGGAAATGGCTTGAAAAACGGTTTGTTGATCAGCTCGAATCACAATTTTGACGTGGACATGATGCATCTCAGCCTAGGGAAAGGGGCTAATCGTTTCTAGTAAAGGCGGTGTTCATTACTTGGGTCAAGAACTCGCCAATGGTGGGTTCCTCCGACTGTCGGGGGCCAGCAATATTTAGGACTTTAATCGAGAACTGGCTGACAAACTGATGGAGATGAGCAGCGCCATTCTGTATCCCCATACCTGCATGGAGATGTATCCAAGGCTTTTCGATTTGCTGAGCCAATTGCTGGGTTAAGAGGGTGCCTCCGCCAAGTAAGGATGACAGGGACAAGATAACTGTGGCATCAGAATCGCGAATATTCCATTCTGTCCGCTGAGCATAGGCTGAAGAAGGTGTTTCTTGCAAGTGGTAACAGGTTGGAATAATCCCATCTTCAGCCCGTCGACCTTGGGGACACCATCCTCCATGTTCGATTTCCATGACCATAGCCCAATCCAAGGCAGCACGATCGGCCCCTGTTTGGCCACCGGACACGATTTTCTTAAATGGGATTAGCTTTTTGTCCTTGTTTTTCAATTTGATTGAAACGTTTAAGGAAAAAGGGAAACATCTGCAACAGACGAGTTGTGGAGGCTTTTGTTAGGTTCTAAGCTCTCGAGCCTATCAACTTCAACTCATTTTTTGGAAAATGTCCCAAATATGATTACTTCTTCATGGTGAAAACAACAGGCCCATTGTCGAGTACAGTCCATTGTTAGCATATAGTTCCCGATAGACCACGCCAGTGCATTCCAATATTTAACAACCAATTTCCAGGGCATTTGAACAATTTTGTCCGCTTCATAAATGAGGAATATATCTGTGGAGTAGGGAATACCAAGATCGTGAAGCCACTGTCGAACAATCTGGATTCCAGAATCTAAATTCCAGTGCTCGTCATCAAGTTTGAAAGCGGTACGCTTTGCGAATCTGTGTTTAGAGGCAGGCCATCCTGAAGGAAGTGAAGGGCTAAGCCATTCCCAAACTCGCTGTGCTGAAGATGATGTTAACAAGTGAATCTGTAATGCATGTTCCTTAGGTAGTGGTAGATAATCATCTTCAAAGCAAAAGAACTCACGCTGTCTTTCGGTGATGTCATACCAACCAATTCTTTCGATAGTAAATGGCGCTTTTGCTGACATGATTCAGTTGAGCTAAGTCATGAGGTTGTTTGGCTCGTCCTTGAAAGGCATGATTAGAGTCAATCCATTTCCTCCAGTTACAGTCAATCCATCTGACATCCGACTGCCCAAGGAATTACTGGCAATTTATCAACATCTGATGTTTGATGCACACAGTTATTTCTCTTGTTGTCCTGCCATTTGATGAGTAGGACAACAATCTACTTTGACTTGCCTTGGTGAATGGTACAAAGGATCTAAAAAGTTAATGGCCAACAGTTTGCATGCGACTCAAGAATTACTGACGTTGGCGTTTTTTTGCAGATTTGGCAACTTTATATAAACACCTTAATTCTTCAGCCAAAGTATTATCGGGCATTCCTTCCCCAGCTCGACGGTACCAATATTTAGCATTACTTATATCGCCTTCGACCCGATGTAAGTAACCATGAATGAGGCAAGACGTTTGATCTGATTGGCGCTCTACTAAGTGATGCGCTTCATGCCATTTCCCTTCCCTGGCTAAATCCAAGGCTTTGATATGAAGGTCAGTCACAGTCCCCCCATAGATTGACTTACAACTTGCACTGACTGTTAGCGACGTTTCGTTTTTTAGCTGTTTGAGTAAATGGCCAGCTTACCGTAATGATCTTATAGAGTATATTACCCATTAGTAGAAAAAGACATCATGAATTATAAGTGCATCATGATTGAGATTTGAATGGGAGAACTTAGATTTTTCTCAATCCAAGATGCTGGAAGGATGAGTTTGCTCTATCTTCAATTTTTGGGGATTTCTGATAAAAAAGATCGATATGATTTGTTGCCCTGTCGTTTCTAAAACAGCAATCGTTTCTACTTGGCCTGAGATGGAGAACTGAATGCCAGTCTGGCCATTGACCTGGACTAGTTCTAGATCTGGAGTGAACCCCAATTTGCTCTGATACCGATAGATAGCTCGGAGGAAACCACTCACTTTTGCTGAGCCCTGAATGGGCTTAAGGGCTGCGGTAACTTGACCCCCGCCATCCGACCAGAGGGTAATATCATCAGCCAGATATTGAAGTAAATCCTCCATCTCTCCCTGCTGGCAGGCCTGCATAAATTTTAAGGTGAGTTGTTGATGCTGTTCAGGGGAAGACGGAAATCGCGATCGCGGTTTGGTTACCTGTTGCCGAGCACGGCGAGCAATTTGGCGACAGTTCACCGTACTCTTATCAACAATGGGTGCAATGTCGTCGTAGTCATAGTCAAAGATCTCCCTTAATAGAAAAACGGCCCTCTCAATGGGAGAGAGTCGTTCCAGCATGACCAAAAAGGCCATTGTTAGGGAGTCAGCTAGTTCCACTCGATGATTGGGATCGGCTGAGAGATCAGAGACAATCGGCTCCGGTAGCCAAGGGCCAATATATTGCTCGCGCTGGACTTGAGCGGATCGCAATCGGTCGATACACAGCCGAGTAATGATGGTGGTCAGATAGCTTTTGGCAGACCGCACCTGGGATTTTGAGACGGTCTGCCATTTGAGGAAGGTATCCTGCACCATGTCCTCCGCATCCATAACGGTACCCAGCATCCGATATGCGATCGCAAACAAAAGCGACCGATACTCCAAAAAATCATCCGTTAAGGGATGAGAGGCTGCCGAGGGTTGAGTGCCCATACACTAACTCCAATACCAATGCCTTCCGAGACGGCCAGTAGAATTGCCGTGACCTGAAATAGAACTCCCAAACTCGTGGGAGGCATCTGAGAAAAATGATCGGGGCTGATAACAACAAAGTGGTTGTACAGACCAAAGAGAAGAGACCCTGCCATCGATACTAACAGCACCGTTGAAGCCCATTTAACCTGCTGTCTCCAGACCAAAACCACGGCAACGATTGGCAGCGCTGAAATCACCCCCGCAATAAACAGGGCTTGTAAGACTGAGATCGGAACCGGAATGAGCAGATGGGCTAGGCCATGTAGAGCACTAATCAGAGTATGGGCGATCACCACTCGGGTGATGGGAGTTGTTTGATGACTCATGATGTGGCTCAAGCGGCGACTGGAACAGTGTAGCTACCGGGCAGGACTTGGGATGCGATCACCAGACGATTCCAACTATTGATGGTCACAATTGCTATCAGTAGCTGTGTCACTTCTGCTTCTGAGTAATGTTGGCACGCTTCAGCATAGACCGCATCAGGAACCGCTTGCTCAGAGATCCGGGTGACAACCTCAGTTAAGGCTAGGGCAGCTCGTTCTGCGGGTGTGAAAAAGGGTGTTTCTGCCCAGGCACTGAGGGCATAGAGCCTTTGCTCCGATTCTCCATCAGCTCTGGCCTCTTTGGTATGCATATCAATACAAAAGGCACAGCCGTTAAGCTGAGAAGCTCTGGTTTTGATCAAATGCAGCAATTGTGGCGGCAGGCCGCACTGACGGAGATAGGCTTCCAACCCCAGCATCGCTTGATGGGCTTTTGGATCGGATTGACTGAAATCGAATCGTTGCGTCATGGAATTTCTCCCAAATTATGTGTCTATATAGGAGACGGGAGAGGTGCCCCAGCTGTGACAAGTTTGGCTAAATTTTCTGGCGAGGGGATCGTGATGACTGATAATAAGGGCATGTCGGCAAGGGAGTTAAACCTGTGGGTATCGAAAATCCGAATGCAATCGAGCATCAGAATGTACCGCAAGCCCATCAAGGACTGCATGACTTTCTCTACAGTTCCGATGACGAACATACTGCTGAAACAGCGACGACCCCAACCACAGCTCAAGCTGCCGAATCTCCGATTCCTGTAGCGAC
This sequence comes from Acaryochloris marina MBIC11017, assembly GCF_000018105.1. GTDB lineage: Bacteria > Cyanobacteriota > Cyanobacteriia > Thermosynechococcales > Thermosynechococcaceae > Acaryochloris > Acaryochloris marina. The sequence goes on along the minus strand of NC_009925.1, from coordinate 122,183 downwards.
TTGGTGTGAAGCCTCTGGAGATGTCAAGATTTCGGGGGTTTATGCGGTCTTTGATCAAGCAGGCAATCCCCAATACGTGAACTATTCCCGCAATGTTTCCCTCTCTTTGAAGAGCCATATTTTCCAACACGGCGAGGAGATTTGTGCCCAAGTCAAAGTTCAGACTTTTAAATTTCCCAAACGCGCTGAAATGGAGCAGTTAAGGGATGAATGGATAGCAGCTTTCCCCAGTCTTCCCCCTGGAAATACCGGGGATGGAAAATGGGCTGGAACAGTTAAAGATGCAGCGATTCAAGCCATGTCTGCTCAAGAGCGGCAAGCCTATGAAGAGAAGAAGGTGAAGTTGCAGAAGGCCATGGCTTTAGGCGTAGCTGGTAGTGCCCAGCCTCAGAGCGAGGCAGAACGGCGTCAAAATTTGGAGTCGGCGATCAAAGATGATAACTGGAGCGAAGTGATTCGCGAACAGACCAAAGAAACCCATGCGGAATAGAGCTGAAGTAAAGCCTTCTCTATATGTCAGCTAGGTTGCCATCTGGCTAAGCAGTTCTTCCCATCTCGACCAAACCATATCGGTGTAATCTTGGGCACTCACCCCATAGGCACCAACGGCAAATCCATCATTCATTTCAATCAAAGCAGTTTTTCCAGAATCGAGAACACCAAAATCAATCGCATAACCTGCATAAGCCTCACCCGATTCGTTAAGGATACGGATCGCTTCTTCAACAGCGTCTCGATCTATTGGTTCAAGTGGATCGCCCTCATAGTGGTGAATCCCCCTAATTTGAGACCGAACAACATAAACACGATATTCACTGCGCCAGTGGACGACTTCGGAGCAAATCAAGTTTTCATGCTTAGATATCCCCGAAACCTGGGCTAAATCTACCTCAGATTGAAAAATGGCCCCCGTAAATTGCTTTCGACGAGAACAAGGTTTGGCGAAGATGGCTGGATAGTCCCCTCTCTCTAATCTTGTGGCTAATTCAGAAAGGGTGGATTGCCAAATCTGCCGATGTAAGAAGCTTTGTAGGCAAACTGGATAGTCATTCAGCGCTGGCGTAGGAATGTTCAGTTGCTTCAACGCCCCCAAAATACAAGGGATGTTGCCAACGACCAGTGAATGTTCATCCAGAGGGAGCTGTCGGCGACGAATACGCTTGGCTGTAAAGAAGGAAAACGGTATTCCTTTCTGAGTTAAGGCTTCTGCCACAAGTTGCTCTTCTGTTTCTAGTTTTCCATTCCCTAGCTCTTGAATAAAAGCTTTTGTAATCGTTGGCATGGATAAAGAAACGAGAGAATTCATCTACTCAAGAATGGATCAATCCTATTCTCGTTGTTCGTGTATTAGCTTAACAGGACTCAACGTTTCCGCTTACGGCAATGTCTCTACTCTAGCCTGTTGTTATTAACTGGAAGTTAGTACGCCCAACCTTTTTCTTATCTAGGTTGAAGAGTAGTCTTCACAGTGTTGAACTCAGGCCGGAATAATCCTTGCTCTTGCATGACCTGCTCTAGTCGATCCGCTCCCCCGATATATTGTCCTCCCAACCAAATTTGGGGAACAGTGATAGGGGTTTTGGGGCCAACGAGGGGCTTTACTCGGGCCAACATTTCGTAGAGTGCGCGAGGGCTGCGAACCACATCGTGGTAGGTGTACTGAATACCTACTTGGTCTAAATAGGCTTTGGCGCGTTTGCAGTGAGGACAGCTTTCTTTCCCAAATAAATGGCTTCTTTGGATGGGGGCTTTGGATGCGTAAGCGGCTGTAACGGCTTCTGTCAGTAGTCCTCGATTCAGTGCATGACCTTGGCTAATCACTTTGCCATTGACCATCACAATCGGAGCATGCCATCCCCCTTTGAGTAAGGGCTTCCACCATTCTGTGAGCCACTCGCGAATTTCGAGTATGACGGGAATGCCCGCTAACTCATTCTCCAAGGTGTCTAGAATGACATCTTTGGTCAGGGTACATTCACCACAAGGAATTTTGACCTTAAAAGGGCCCCATGCTCCCGCCCATCGGTACAAGGTGATATTAACTTCGTGGCCTGACATAGTGTGTGCTCGCTATTAACTTCACATCCCCACTATGGCTACTCCAAAGAAAAATGCACTGAAGCCAGGCTTAATGTTTGATGAGATCCTGCCTTTTTGTAATTCATAAACGATGGGGCTGCTCTTGCATTTGGACCGGCTCAGGAGTCTGAGCTAAGGCTGCCACCATTCCGTCATCCATTCTCGGATTTCTAACTCCACTGGAACACTCACTAGCCCAGTAACGATAGTTCCCGAAGTTGTATCTTCACGGCAGGGATGGTCTCTACTCGGAATATCGACTTCAATGGAATCCCATCTTTCTGTCCAACGATACAACGTGACTAAGACATTGAGGGCTGACATAGTGTACTCCTAATAGCTTCTCGTCTATAGGTACTATGTCTGCCCTAACAGAAAGGCTCCTGAAGTGGAGATGAACTTTGCATGAGAGGACTAATTGGGGTTTTAACCGATCGGGTGGAATGCGATCGCAACCCACCATTGCTAATCGGTAGAACCTACTCGCCAGTGCCCAGACTTCCCCCCAATCTTTTCCAGCAAATGGACATTGACGATCTGCATGGATTTATCCAGAGCTTTAGCCATGTCATAAAGCGTTAAAGCCGCAATGGAAACGGCTGTGAGAGCCTCCATCTCCACACCCGTTTCAGCCTTCGTTTTTACCTGGACTTGAATTTCATATCCGGGCAAGTCTGGATGAGGCTGAATTGAAACCTCAACCTTACTCAGCGGCAGAGGATGACAGAGGGGAATCAGTTGTGAGGTTTGCTTTGCTGCCATGATTCCGGCGAGTCGAGCAGTCCCCAGAACGTCCCCTTTAGGGGCATTCCCTGCTTGAATGGCTTCGAAGGTTTTGCCGGTCATCTTTACCTGGCCCGTGGCAGTTGCCATCCTTACCGTTGCAACCTTTTCTGAAACATCCACCATTTGGGCTTCCCCCTGGTGATCAAGGTGAGTCAGGGCTGGATTTTGATTCGTCATGATGATGAGGAACTCCTGATGTGGACAGCTTTCACAAGTTGTTCTTGCTATAATGTTAGGCTGTGGTAAGATGATAATCCCTTAGGGGCTTGTAGCTCAGTGGACTAGAGCACGTGGCTACGGACCACGGTGTCGGGGGTTCGAATCCCTCCTAGCCCGTTTAATCTCAAAATTACCAGTAACCCCAGATGGTTTTATCCTTTCTGGGGTTTACTTTTGCTAACGACGCCTCCGAAAAAAAAGCAGTTTTGCCTTTAAGCACTTCATGTAAGGAAGATTGAGTTAAACACGTCATTTCTAGTGGAGACCTCGCGCGAGGATTAGGGAATGGATATGTCTGCGTTTAGGCTAATCCATTAATGAGATTCAGGACTTGATGCGCCATCAGTAATTTGCTGCATATGGGAATAGCCACCTGATGCCCTGCCGAATCTAGAAATACAGCTTGATTATGCTCAGAACCAAATCCACTTTGGGGTTGATCAATGGGGTTGGCAACGATAGCATCTAACCTTTTTCGTTCTAGCTTCTCTTGTGCAGGAGCGATGATATCTCCCGTTTGAGCAGCAAAACCAATCAGTTTCTGATGGGACTGTTTTTGTTGACCAAGTTCTGCCAGGATATCGGGAATAGGTTTGAGGAGCAGATCCGAAGGTAGGGATTTTTTCGGTAGCTTCTCAGGAAAATAGTGGGCTGGCTGCACGTCGCCAACGGCCGCAGCCATAATGGTCCAATCAGCTTGAGGATATGCGGCTAACATTGCAGCACGCATTTCTGCCGAACTGGTCACGGCAACCGTTTCTAATTGGGGCGTTGTTGGCAATGGGGATGCTAAGGGACCATGCACCAACTGAACGTCTGCCCCTCTATACCAAGCTGCCAAAGCCAAAGCCAGTCCCATTTTCCCTGATGATGGATTGCCAATAAACCGGACTGGATCGAGGTGCTCACGAGTTCCGCCAGCACTGATCAGAAGCCGTTTGCCCTTAAGGTCCCGTTCGCCCTTGGTCACTAACAGGGAATTGATGTAGGTCAAGAGATCGGCAGGTTCTGCCATCCGCCCTTCTCCCACGGTGTCACAGGCTAGCATGCCAGACCCAGGGCCTAACGCATGATACCGCTGATCTTCAAGTAGTTGATGCCAATTACGTTGAACAACTGCCTGTTGCCACATGGTGGTATTCATTGCAGGGGTAACGAGGATAGGAGCAGTTGAAGCCAAAACAGTATTGGTCAATAGATTGTCAGCCAATCCCGCGTTTAGTTTGGCTAAGGTATTTGCGGTTAAAGGGGCTAGGACCAATAAGTCAGCCCATTCTCCCAACTCAATATGTAATGGGCGAGTATGGTGGGGCTGCCAAAGACTGGTGTCCTCATAGGCTGGCTGTCGGCAGAGGGTGGTGATGGTTAAGGGCGTAATGAACTCTTGGGCGGCAGAAGTGAGGATTGCCCTCACTTTTGCACCAGATTTCACCAATGCTGAGATGACTTCACAGACTTTGTAGGCAGCGATACCGCCACCGATACCAATTAGGATGCGGGAAGACACAAGGTCGCTATAAACTCACACGTACGATGGAGATTAGGATTCGTCGAATGCTTCTAGATCTAATAGGTATAGATAAGATTCAGTTAGTTCTGGACGTTGGAAGGCAATCGATCGGAGCAAATGCCAATCTTCCAAAGCAGCAAAGGGGGTTTCGTAGTCATCTTCTTCTAACCGCTTGGCAAGAAGCGCTACATCCTCTTCGGTGAACCCTGAAACATTTTTGTTTTCGCTGTGTGTAACATTCATCAACTAACCCCCACCTCTGGTATTGACATCCTGGGTAATGCCGTTCAAACAAACTGATCTAGTCACATTTTGGACCTAAATGACCTGTTTGGCTAATTCTCTCCGAAAATGGAAAGAGTAAAGAACAAAAAATCATATTTCCTACGCCGATCATACCCTTTCTCCATAAAAGACTGTCTGCTTTTTCTTTAGTAGCGATTTATCTATAGAATTCTCAATCAAGATATGTAAAGACTGGGTTTAGTTGGGTAATTTTGTTGACCGAAGCTTTCTCAAGGATCAACTTCTCAGCTTACAAGTCCAAAAGACGTGATAGTCTGTCAGCATCAAAAATTATGTGGGTTTATATACCGCTCTTTAGTTTCACCTGTAGACGTCTAGGACTTATTTGCAAATGGCTGTATTGGATTCCAAGGGACGCTTATTCGGTAAGGTCAACCTCTTAGATGCTGGGGCTGTCTTAATCATTTTGTCTGTTTTGGGGGGGATATTCTTATTCCCAGGACCGTCTGGCACCTTGGCCAATTCCGATGCCAATGTTGAGGTTGATTTGTTGGTTTTAGGATTGAAAACTCGAAATCCCAAAAAGATGATCAAGGCGGGAGAGAAGGCGAGTTTTAAAATCCGTAATCAGCCGATTGGTGAGGTCAAGATTAAGGAAGTAGAATTTCTGCCCAGAACCACGTTGGCTCCTCAAGCGGATGGATCTGTCAAAGCCGTTGCTGATCCTCGGGAAGAAGAGAAATTCTCAGTCAATATGATTGTCACCTTGGAAGGGAAGGGCCAAATGACGAGTAATGGTCCTGTCTTTGGCGGTACCTTAATCAAGGTTGGTCTACCTGTGGAACTAGATGGCGGACTGTACAATTTCAAACCCAGCGTGATAGATATCCGAGTCCCAGAGGGATGAGAAACCTTTACTCATAGCTAATTTTGGTCACTTTTGCTATTTTATTGAACTTCGCTAGTGGAAGATTCAACTTCTGCTAGTACTTGATCGGGTAAGGCATAGGAACTCGCCAAATTTTTTTCATCCCCTTCTAATATCTCTGGGAAGGAAATCTGCGGTAATACTGCCACTGAAAAGATCTCTTGGACTGCATCTTCAAACCGTAAGAAGCCCACAACTTCTCCCGTATGAATATGAATGACCCAAACCCCGCAGGTGCGTTCCTTGAGTCTACTGGTCAGAGGAATACCACTAAAGACTGCCGACTCTCGCACCTGAGATAGGCCCACAAAGGCTAAAGGACCATAAAAGTCTAGGCCACGAGTAAACCCAGGGAGTTCAGCGACTGTGGTTAGCTGTCCGGTCTTTAAATCGACCGTTGCTATAGCTCCGTTCCCAGACTCCAGGACCCAGAGCTGATCTGCATGCCAACGGGGCGAGTGGGGCATCGATAGTCCTTGGCAAAGTACCTTATTTGTGGTGACGTCCATCAGGATGCCACCCGAGGCTTTGTCTGGTCGCCAGCCGTGGGCGGTATTAGTGGTTCCCAATGCCGTCACATATTTGGGCTGATGATCCACCACCGCTAAACCATTTAAATGACAGCGATCTTCTGCGGCTAACCCAGTAATAAAGGGGGGACGCCAGCGGGGGACAAAGCTATAGGCATTTTCTAAGGTACAAAGGCAAGAAAACCGGGTATTGACGACCCACAATTCTTCTTTTGCCCAGGCCATTTCATGAATATCGATATCGCCTGTGGTGTGGACATTGCGGGGAATATAGTAGGCATCATGTTTGCCAACGGGTTCGAGTTGAGCCCCAATCACAGGCATATTGTAGAGTTCGGTGAGTTGGTAGGCTTCGCCAATGGCCATGCGAGTCGCATTAGCTGCTAAACCCATCGGGCGTCGAAAGTGACGAAAGTGAGTATTGAGTTGGTCACCGTCGGCCCGGACTAGGATAACTTTTCCCGCTTGATAGGTGGATACTACTAACGAGAACCGATTCTGGCTTAAAAGCTGAGTCAAATTAGAGGTGTAGACGCTCCTTAAGGGGGCGTCATTGGGATCGGTTGCAGCATCAGGTGAGGTCATTCTTTCTCGAAGCAGCAGCTTCTCATCCTAGGGACAACTGGCCACATTCGTAAAGGGCGCAGGGGGAGTACCGGGTGGAACCAAGGTGCCGTCAAAGCTAAAGACGGCATTGTTATTGTCGGCACTGACCGTCGCTAAATTTACAACCTGGAAAGTGTTTCCTTCAGAGATTAGGTTAAAGTCTGTTCCACCGGCCATCGCAAAGCCAGGACTATCACTACGGTTGCCTGAAATGGATGTACAGATAGGATTAATGTCACTATTACTTATCCGCACGCTATCTCGACCCGCTTGGAGAATGACATTATTGGAGATGTTAGCGGTGTTAATTCGACTGTCATAGTCATCTTCAGCGATGACAACAATGCCATCAGCGTTAGTTCCAGAAGTTGTTACATTATTGCCCGTAATATTGGCGGTATTAATAGTGCTGTAGTAGTAAGACTCAACGAAAATCCCATCAGCGTTAGTTCCAGAAGTTGTTACATTATTGCCCGTAATGTTGGCTGTATTAATAGTGCTGTAGTAGAAGGAGCTTACAAAAATACCATCAGCATTGTTAGCAGAAGTTGTTACATTATTGCCCGTAATGTTAGCTGTAGTGACCGTACTGTTATCTAATTCGATAGAGATGCTTTCATCTGTCGTTGTGATGCTATTGTCGCTAATGGTGGCTGTGTTGATAACGCTACCGTTAAAAAGCTGGAGATTAACACCACTTGAATCACCACCCGTGAGGGATAGGGTATTGGCTGAAATATTGGCAGTCGTTAGTGTGCTGTTATAGATATCAATATCAATGCCTCGCACATCGTTCACGGTCGTATTAAAAGTGTTGCCAGAAATATTGGCAGTTGACAGTGTGCTGTTAATAAGATCAACTTCAATGCCGGTATTATCACTGTCGGTCGTGATAAAAGTGTTGCCAGAAATATTAGCAGTTGTCAGTGTGCTGTTAATAAGACCAACATCAATGCCGGTGTTACCATCCCCGGTTTTAGAGAGGGTATTGTCAGAAATAGTAGCTGTTGTAATTGTGCTGTTGTTATTTACTAAAGCTAAAATACCGACGAGATCTTCATCTAATAATGACACCCGATTGCTAGTAATATTGGCTGTATTAATCGCACTATTATCAGTCGATAAAACATAAATGCCATAGGTGTCTTCGCGCGACATCATCACGGTGTTACCCGTGATGTTGGCGGTATTAAGGGTGCTATTGTCAGCAGACAAAATGAAAATGCCAGGTGTAGATAGTGAATCCGTTGACACGGTATTCCCCGAAATTGTAACTGTGTCGACTTGGCCGTTGGTGTAGACATTGAGCGCAATACCGCTTGATTCTGAAGTATTAACCTCGCTTACCGTATTATTCGAGATGGTTACTGAGTTGATTAGACCATTGTTGTAAACATCGACATCAATCCCATCTTCACCCACATTGCTAACCGTATTACCCGAAATCAACACACTGTCGAGATTGGTGTTGTTCTGGCCTAGGTCAATCCCATCATCCGTCGTTTGGGAGATCGTATTATCCATAATCTCCACCGCACCCGTCAGATTCTGCAAACGAATTCCATTATCCGCATTCGTAATTCGATTGCGATTAATGGTGGCATTGTTAACCCCCAATGCTTCAATCCCATTGGTTCCCATTGCCGAGATATCGACTCCGATAATCTGATTGTTGTTGGCTAAGGTCAGTGTTGCAGAACTCATCCCTGTCGTCGTTGAAGTCGGTGCACCATTCCCTGTGGGGTCCGTCACCGTCACATTCGCCAAGACATTGGATGGTCCTCTCGTGCGGAGATTGACCGTACCATTAAGGAAACTCCCCACACTTTGGCCATCCTGTAATTGGAACGTATCATTTCCATTCGTCCCTATCGCATCCAAAAGATCCATCCCTGTATTGTCCACCAGGATAATGATGTCATTGGGATTCGTAATCGTTTCACCCAGAGGGATATCGGCCGGATCTGTTCGTGTTCCTGCTCCTCCAGGGATATTGTCCACATAGAATAAATCGCCCAACCCAGTTCCTGGCGTTTGATTTAAGAACAGCACATCCAAGAAGTTATAGGTACCATTTGCCCCCACCGCACTAGCATCAATGGGAGTCGTCGCTGCAATCGTACTGGGAGCATCCACCGTCAACTCCCCATCCCCAAAGATAAAGTTGGCATTGGCATTATTCAACTGCACCCCAACATTTACTCCAGCAATCGAACTAGGAGTATCTCCAGCCGTATTCGTTGGATCACCTAAGGTAATCATCCGATTGCCCGTAGTATTCGTCAGGTCAATCCCCGTGCCCACGTTGCCCGTATTGGTAATCGCCACCGTGGGAGCCGTGACGCCGACATTCGCCCCCGCCAGATTAATCCCTGTTCCTGTAAAGCCATTAATCGTCAATGCCCCCAAGTTAAACACTGTAGTGGCATCATTAATTCCTGATAGATCCACACCATCTAACCCAGCATTGGTGATGGTCACAGGACCAAAGGTATAGGTCCCTGTACTATTGGTCGCTAAGAACCCATCTCCAGTCGTGTTGGCAATTGTAGTGGTTCCAGAGACACCCACCGAGCCTGTCACTGTATCCAGGTTGATGCCATTCGTTCCCCCGGTCGAAGACACTGAATCAAAGGTGATGTTGGCCACTATATTGCTGAGGTTCAGGGCAGCGCCACTGGTCGTAGTAACCGATTCATCCCCACTTGTGGCAGTGACATTGACGGTGCCGCCATTGGTGGCGCTAAATCCGGTACCGGTAGTGGTATCAATATCTAGGCCACCATTGAAGGCAATCGTACTACCCGTATTGTTGGTCAGGTTTACGCCAGGTGCTGTACTCGTATTGGCGGTGACTAAGCCATTAAAGGTGGTGGTGCCGCCTGTCTTATCAGTGATATTGACGGCACTCGCAGGATTGTTTTGAGTAATGGTACCGTTGTAAGTAATCGTGGTGGTGCCACCGACTACATTGACAGCGGCATTAGTAGCATTGGTAATCGAGCTAGCCACATCAAAGGTAAAGGTGCCATCGCCGTCCGTAATCTCAAGGCCGTTATCACCCGCATTCGTGATATCCACATTCGTTGCGGTGATGGTGCCGGAGGGATTAGCAAACTGGAGACCATCTCCACCAGCGTTAGAGATATCGACATTGGTGAGGGTGGTGGTGCCCGTAGCATTGAGGATCTGAATGGCGGGACCTGTGGCGTTGGTGCTCACAACGTTGGTTAAGGTCGTGTTGGCGGCATTGACGATAACGTCTGTGGCGTTGTTATTAAAGACGACGTTGTCGATGGTGGTGTTGGTGGAGGGGGTGATCTGAATACCAGCGACGGTGAAATTGCTGAGGCTGCTGTTACGGATGGTGGTGTTGGTGGCTCCTGTAACGGCGGCGATTCCTCTAGGAGCAGTGTTTTGCCCGTTGAAGGCAAGACCATCAATGGTGTTGTTATTGGCGAGGGTGAGGACGTTGTTGTTGGCACCATTGACCAGTTGGGGTTGTCCGGCATCAAAGATGGTGACTGAGCCGAGGTTAGGTACAGTGAGGACGAAGTTGGGAGTGGTTCCTACCCCAAGGGCTTGTTGTCCAGGTTTTAGGGTTAGGGAGTTTCCTAGGCCTGTTTGGGTATTAATCGTGCCGGCATCATCTAAGAAGAAGAGGATGTCGTTGGCTTGAGTGATGGCACTGGTAGCTTGAGCAACTGTCAGGGGGTTATCTTGCGTGCCATCACCTGCTGTACCATCACCATCGACAAAGAAAATATTAATCGGTTGTCCAGTCGCAGGATTTAGTGCAACTTGGGGAGGTGTCACTGCAGTAATCTGTGGGCCCATTGGAGAAAGAGTACCTTGACCGGTAAGGGCAGCTTGCAGTTCGGTAAGGGTGATGGGGAGATTGATGTCCTGAGCAAAGGTGGTGATTTCATAGTGGCGTTCAATGGGGCGGCGAGCTAATCGCTGGGTCAGACTCAGGGGTTCAGATCGTTGGGGGCCGCCAAAGGGAATCCCGAGGCGGACAAAGCCTTCAAGTTCGGATCCACGGGTTTCATCGAAGCGGAAGCGGCTGCCGACTTGGAGGAGTCCCCCATTCATGCCTAAGGGGTCTTGGACTTCGAGTTGGGCACGGGCCATGGGGCCGTCGATACTGTTGGTGGCGCTGCTATCAAAGAAGAAGTAGCCACCAAAGAGACCAAGGCTGACTTTGTCATTAAAGTGATGACGATGGCCGACTTCAAAGTCGAAGCCCGCTAGGGCGCGTTCCCGAGTTTCTAGTGTCAGGGTTTGTTGGACAACGTCCGCACCTAGGCCATTAGCACGAGGTTGAAGGCTAAGGACACCATTCACGGTGCGTTGACCCACCACTTTAGAGTTACTGCCTGGAAGATAGCCGTTGACTCTAAACTCAAATTTCTTGCTAATGAGTTCTGCGCCGAGGCTACCTTGGTGATATTGAAAGCCGTTTTCACTGCGGGTTGTGTCGTAGAAGGCATAGGTACCGAGGACCCAGGGATTCTCTTCGGCGGTGTTGAGGACACGGCGATAGGCGAGACCGAGGTTCCCCAGGAAGGTTTCGTTGCTACCTGCTTCAAAGTGGACATCAGCAAAGGCAAAGGATTTTTCGTCTTGGAAGACGGGGAGGCGGAGGTTGAGGACGCCAAACTGGCGACGGGTGCTACCGCGAAATTCAGCATCGACGAAGTAGGGGATATCGAGGCTGGCTGAAGGTTCGGGATCTTCTGGTGTCTGAGATGGAGCGTCCGAAGAAGCTTGGGGAGGAGCTATTGGGCTGGCCTGGGCTGTTGGGGGAGTTACCGGAATCGAAGAGACTGGGACAGTCTGGGAATTAGGAACCCATCCAGCTTCGGCTAAGGTGAGAGGGGGATTGGGCAGATCTGTGATAGAGGGTTCGGGGATTGAATGGCTTTCTGAGGGCTTCTCCTGAGGGGTAAGGGGAGGGTGTGCAGGGTCGTTTTGAAGGCTAGATCTGGTTGTGGTGGGTATGGGGGGGAGTTTAAGTGCAAGGTCTAAATCACCTATTGGAGTGATTTGAACGGAGATCGGCTCTGGCTCAATTCGCTCCGTCTTTGAGGGAGTGGGTTGTCCTAGAGGAGAAATTAAGGTAGTGGGTTTGGCAATGGTAGACAGGGGGGATAGCCCCGCCATCAATACACTTAGGGTTAAGGCTTGACCCCAATTCGGAAATAATCTAGGGTCAAGAATACGACGTCTAGCCATCGTGATACCTCACTCACATTCCAATTTTTAGATCAATCTCACTTGCGGGGGTGCTGGCGACACCACAAATTAGATTGCGAAAAAATACAATCGCAATCAGAGAATATGTAGGAGTACTAAATGCTCGATAATGAGCCCGTACTCGATATCAGCAAAAAACCCTTAATTGCAACTTACCCGATGCCCAAAAAACTGATGGCGGCTCTCTACATTTCTTGACAATAAGCCCCCAGACTTACCTATTTACGGCAAAACTGAGGGTTGCTCTGGGGGGTTAGGGGACTGACATTAGCATCCGCCTGGGTCATTCACAGCTCGTTGTCTGAGTTGAGGTAATGTATATTGCGCTCTGGGAGCAAAATTCCGACATTCTCGATAGTTTGGATCACTAACTACGCTGCCTGGACCGAATAACATGACTGATTCACGCCGTTCGGGGTTATTAAACCAAACTCGCCCTGCAGGTGTGGCAACATATCCATAAATTTGTTCTTGGATATCAGCCTGTAAGTCATCTACTGAAGGAACCTCCGTATCGGCATCCATGGTATAGGACCCATGTGTATGGTATGAGGCAAGTACAGTGAAACCGGGAGGTGGATTATTCGGTTCGCAACTATCGGCTCGCCCCCGTCTGGGGGAAGTCCCAGCAAATGGTCCACCTGGGTAAAATCCGAAAAACCCGCAGTATTCAACCCCTTCTCTGATGGAAATGGCTTGGACCATGTCTAAATGATCAGCCGCAACCTCATGGAGTTCTTCTAGCTCACTGTTGGAAGGTTGATAGCGTTGGGCTGAGGCGATGGGTGAGGTCAGAACTAGGAGTGTTGTGCTTAATAGTCCTACAAATTTGGCTCGTCGCTTCAGTTGTTGAGTCATTGTGCTGCTCCTATTTGGCTTGGAATAGAGCGAAGTTTTATTGGCTCTCCTGGTTTGCATCGTTTTGCAGGTCGGGATTGCCTGGATTGGTGTGCTTCGCGATTAAGCCCACTATCCCAAAGTCAAATGGCAGAAAAAATCCTGAAAACTTCAGGTTAATTCAGGAAGTAATTCAGGTTTAGATTGGTGTCTCATTGCACGTACTGGTCTGAATCAACACCCAATCATTGTAGTTGCTGAAGAAGGCCAAGCGGCATCCCCTATTCACTCGTAGAGAAAGAGCCTTTCGGCAGATTATTCAGCTTGTCCCATCAGGGAGAAGGCCGCCCAATCTCTAGGGTCAGGGTGCTGTTCACGGGTTTTTAACATGGCATGGCGAAGGGCTTGGGCTTTATCCGGATTTTGTTGCCAGCGGGTATAGAATTCGGTCATGAGGTTAGCGGTTGGAGCATCGGGAACGGCCCATAGAGACACGATTAAGCTGGGAGCACCTGAAGCCATCAATGCTCGAGATAAGCCGATCACTCCGTCTCCAGTAATGGTCCCCACTCCGGTATTACAGGCGCTTAGAACAACAAGTTCTGCTTGGAGATCAAGATTGAGAATTTCTGATGTGGTGAGGAGGCCGTCGTTTAGTTTGGCAGAAGGGGTGAGTGCGATCGCACCTGGGATACTAAATCCTAAATGCTTCAGTTCCTCTAAAAGACCGTGGGTCGCCAGATGAATCACAGGTGCCTTAGCCATCCGTTCGGTCACCAAGGCTTCAGTTGCATCCGATCCAGTTAGGGCTGATGTGTCCAGAAGTGAGGCAATCTTAACTGCTTCCTGCTCAGCCCCTGGTAAGGGTAGTAGGGGTTCAGCAGGTAGATCCACGCCAGGTGAGATATGGGGCATGTCTGGGTTGCCGACTACCAGTGCTTTTTGAGGACTCTGTTGTAACTGCTGTCGTCGCTGTTTTGTATAATGCAACAGTTGGATTGAAGGAGCTGTGAGCATGGTATGGCGGGCGATCAAAGGGCCGTCTTCTCCTTCAAGGGCAGGGAAGGGCACCATAAATAGCTCACGATAGGGAATAAAGATGACTCGCTCATCAGGATTTTTCGGTAGCAAGTCTGCGATCGGATCAATTAAAATCTGATGAAGCTGCCTCAAATGATCAGGGGACTGAGCCACGGGAAGACCGTCCAATGAAAGAGACATCACATCTGTACCAGCCCCCATTTCCATCGCTTGTCTAGCTTCAGCCACCATTTGAGGGAGGGATTGCTGGGATTGTTCCGATAACTCCTTCAGATCCACTGGTCGCAAAGAGACTAACCCATCTGGCGTGATCACCCAAATTAGGAGTTGTTCTGGCAGCAGAGAATATTCCACTAAAGTGGCTTTTTGACTGCGAGCAATATTGCGAATTTGATCAATCGTAGGTGGGTTAGGCTGCTGGAATTGACTGGAGGAGTCAGCGCCAATGCGAGACGCCAGTAACTCAACAAAGGCCCGGGCGCGGCCTCGTTCAGCAACTTCCAGGGCTTGATCAGGCTTTTCCAAGGCAATTAACGCAGTTTGTAAATAGGAGTAGGTAATCACCTGAGTTTCAAACAAAGAGACTTTGTTGGCATCCGTTAAACCTGGACGCAGCGACTCCCAAATGTCAACCGCCTTTGCTAAAGCCTTACTGGCTTTGGCATAATCTTTTGATTGGAGCCAAGTTTCTCCCATATTGTGTTGAGTCAGTCCCACTCCTGGTTGATTCTCAATGCTTTGATGAATCGATAGGGCTTGCCGAAAAACCTTGAGGGCTTGTTTTTCATTTCCCTTTTGACGGTAGGCTTTACCTAACAGATTGAGGGTGGATGCCATTCCCGCCTGATCCTCAATTTCTGTGGCCACTTCTAAAGCGGACTGCAACACCGTTAGAGCTGCATCCGTTTGTCCAAGTCCAAGTAGAGCTGCTCCTCGCGTTTCCCTAATTAGGCGTTCATGAAAACGCTTATTCGGAAAGGCGGGTGGAATGTTGTCGAACAAACCTTGAGCTTTATCTAGGGCTTTTATTGCTTTGGCCTGTTGTCCTTGACGAATAAACAGCCGGGCTTGCCAACCATAGAGCAATGCTTCTTCCTTAGCATGTTCATATACACCTCCCCCATCTAGCCGAAAAGGGTTTTGATTACGCAGGGAAACTGATGCTTGTTGGAGTAGATCTTGAGCTTTAGCATAGAGGGCTAATCGTTCATAAACGGAAGCTAGACTGGTCAGAGAAACAACGATTCCTGATTCATCGGTAATCTCTTGTCGGAGCTGAAAGGCTTGTTCGTAGGTTGTTAGAGCTTTGGGATAATTGCCCAACTGCTGATGAATATCACCTAAGCGGTTAAGGGTGTCCCCTAGTTTGTGGCGATCGCTATTTTGCTGATATGTGCTTTGTAGGGTTTGAAAACTCTGTAAGGCTAATCGTAAGTTGCCTTGTTGGTATTGTTGCTCAGCAGCTGCAAATTGATCTTGAGCCTCATCACTAAACAAGCAGATGCTACTAGGCGCAACTGGACACAGTTTTTTCTGGATTGGATTCGATAAAACATTGAGGGCGGTGAGCTTCTGTAGTGGCTTTAACATGCTCACATCTTTAATTTGGTTTAGATCTAGAACCACATAACTAAGATTAGGGAGCTTCGCTAGGGGGGATACATCTTCAATTTGATTGCGACCTGCCAGGAGGAAATTC
This sequence comes from Acaryochloris marina MBIC11017, assembly GCF_000018105.1. Lineage (GTDB taxonomy): Bacteria > Cyanobacteriota > Cyanobacteriia > Thermosynechococcales > Thermosynechococcaceae > Acaryochloris > Acaryochloris marina. The sequence goes on along the minus strand of NC_009925.1, from coordinate 106,443 downwards.
AGATTGGGTAAGTGACTTAAGGGGCTGAGATCCTTGATTTGGTTGTCCGTTAGATTGAGATTGGTTAAATGGGGCAGGGTAGCTAATGGGCTCAGGTCAGATATCTCCTGACCTTGTAAGCTAAGTCCTGGATTGGCCTTCAGCAGTTGTTCAGCCTGCTGGCAATCTGTGGTGTCTAGTTGTTTGAGTAGGGCAGAAATCGTTGCCCTCTGACTGGGTTTGAGTTGAGCACTGTTATTACACCAGTCTGCGAATTGCTGGGAATCTGTAGGGGCCGCTGAGGCCAATGATAGGGGATAGCAAGAAAGCCCAAGGATTAGCAAGCTAGACAGTGTTGGCCAATGAGCCCAGCGATAAAACCGATGCATAGATTCGGATCCCCCATAGTCAGTTCATTTAGGATGCCCGACTCTTCGAGAGTTTTTGTATCTCATGTGTAATATAACTATCACTTCTAAGCCTGAGCTTTGGGAGAAGGACTCGTCAGGCTTGACCTATACTTCGGCAGAAAAGTCTTCTTCTATGTCAATGCAAAGGAGACGAAATAACATACCACAAACTATTTCATACTGAGTGGGAATGCAAGTATCGTGTGGTGTTTATTCCAAAATATTGCCAGAAGTGCATATATAGTAACTCAGGTGCTAGTTGGGGAAATATTCATGAACTGGCCCGTCACCAAGAGAGTGTGATAGAAAAGGCTTCCTGATACCGGGCCATGTTCATATGTTGATTAGTATTCCGCCGAAATACTCTGTATTAAATGTGATGGGTTATATCAAAGGCAAAAGGAGAGTGTTTAGATTTTTGTGTAAGCAGCAGTGTATTCAATAGTTGAATCGTGTTGGGAACAGAATAGCAAAATGGGACAGCGCCGCCTTCCAATTCAGAATTGGTCTGGTCCATCGCTTCGAAATATTCCTCATCGCTAGAAACATCAATTTGTAGACAGACTCTTCATTAGGGAAAACCGCTTTGGTCTTAATCACCTTTCTCAGTGAGCGGTTGAGCGACTCAATGGCATTGGTGGTGTAGATAACCTTACGGATGGCCATTGGGTATTGAAACAACGGGGCAACATTATCCCAATGTCGTATCCAGATTTGGCTAATGCCAGGATACGTCTCGTCCCATTTATGGGCAAATGCATCCAACGCAGCCTCAGACTCTTCCAAAGTGGCCGCTTGGTAAATGGGCTTGAGGTCTGCAGCTACGGCTCGACTTTCCTTCCACGGCACATGGCGAAGGCTATTACGAATAAGATGGACAATACAAACCTGCACCTGGGTCTGAGGGTAGACCGACTCAATCGCTTGAGGAAAACCTTTGAGTCCATCACAGCAAGCAATCAAGATATCCTGAGTTCCTCGATTTTTAAGGTCTGTGAGCACCGAAAGCCAGAATTTTGCTCCCTCTCGTTCAGCGGCTCCTATCCATAATCCCAACAGTTCCTTGTTGCCCTCCACAGTCACTGCCAAAGCGACATAGACAGCTCGCTTGCTGACTTGACCATTGACTTTGATGTTCACATACAGCGCATCAAGATAGACAATCGGATACACCTCATCCAGCGGCCTTGAACGCCAGTCTTTGACCTCTTCCATGACGCTATTGGTGACGTCACTAATCAGAGCTTCAGAGATATTGGCCCCATACAGCTCCACCAATTGGGCTCGAATATCACGGGTGGTCATGCCCCGAGCATATAAGGCGATGATTTTCTCATCGAGCCCTGCGATGCGTCGCTGGCCTTTAGGCACCAGGACAGGCTCAAACTCGCCGCAACGGTCACGAGGAATCGATAGGTCCATCTCTCCTTGTTCAGACTGGACGGTCTTTTTCGAGTAACCATTGCGACTATTTCTGGGGCCATTAGAATTCTCATCACCTGACTGATCGTTGGAGGATTGCTGCAGGTGATGAGTCAATTCACCTGCAAGGGCTCGTTCCACTAGGCGTTTGCTGAGTCGTTTAAGCAGTCCTGATTCGCCCAGAATATCTTCCGGTTGAGGGTTCTCTCCGATGAGTTCATCTAACAGTTCATCGACTCGATTGGGAGCTTTTTTCTTTCTAGACATCGTACGGTCTCCTGATGTGTTTGGATCCTAGACCGCTTACACAAAACTCTGAACAGTCCCGCAAAAGTGCGATTTTATAGAACCTATTTGAAATCTTAAGAACTAGCCGCAAGTCTCTTCAGCATAAGCCTGACGAAGCACAAGTCCATTTTTACTTTTGAATTCACAATTGTTCGGTCAAAGTTCTTAGTCAGGCTTTTACAATGCTCTACCCAAATATTTGAATGCTCAATGACCCACCAGGTTGCAACCGGAACAAAGACCGTTTTCTCTTGAGCCGCTTGTTCTTTTTTCTATTTAAAGGTTGATATGCTCTCGCTGTAATTCAACTTATTCCTATAAAGGAGTCACTAGTAGTCACTTTTTTGCACTGACAAAGATAGATTGAATTGTTTAATATTTTACTGATAATTATCGAAAGATATCTGTATTAAAGTTAGAAGTTTTCTGGAAAATTTAATTTATTGAATCAAAAGTCTATTGAGTTTGATTTGAATGTAAAGGAGATTCTAATGAATAAATATTTATTGACTAGCTTTGCTTGTTTGACTTTGGGTGTATCATTTGCTTCAGGTATTGAGCCTAAAATATCTAAAAATACAATTACAATACAAGAAGCTAAAGCATTTGCAGAATCAAGTAATCGTAATAAAGTTAGATCTAAATTAAGTCAAGGTTGGCAAGTGGTGTGGGGGCATAACTTCACTGAAGGAGACTGGGTAGAAGGTCTTGGAGCAATTAGTACATCAGTTGCTGCAGAAAATCCAGGACCTTTCTTGAAGTGGTTTAATGGAAAAGTAGAGCAAAACTGGGTGAAAATCAACCAAAATTTTCCTGATATCTCAAAGCAATTCTTCAAGCAAATGTTAGTACAGTCTCTACGCGAAAAGAAAGTTATTTTTTATAAAAATCTTGACTTAGATGCTGGCTTTGCAACCTATGACCGTTGGAAAAGAGTTGTTTATCATGAACCTCGTACTAGAAGATGTGGCTGGCGAAAACTTTCTATATGTCCTTACACAGCAAAAGTTGAAAAAAAAGTCAACCTTCCCAACTGGCATCAATTTTATGTCCGCTTTCGTGCAAGACGTTGATAGCTATAATAGACCTCTTGCATAATTCAACTAACGATATGGTAGAGGACTTAAAATTCGAGTCAGATCGCGACATTTTTTGCGTAAATAGCACATCACGAAACGAATATTGCAAGAGGTCTAATATAGGATTATGTTCCTAAATAATTCAGTATATTAATATTAAGAATAAGTAAATTAATAATTGCTTGTCTCAAATACAATTATTAATTTACTTATTCTTGTTGTAGTCGTATTGTGCTCTTTGAATTTGTAATTATCTGTTGTGTTGGTTACTGTTTTTGTTAGACTGGCATAAGACAAAAAGATTAAAATGTATATAGAAGTAGAGGGTTAACCGAATTACCACAGTCCATAGAACCCCCATGACTTAATATAGCGAACTTAAAAGTGCTCTCCAATCTCACCTGAACTGGCATGGTGACTGCTTATCTATTTTGGCCTTAATTCCTACTAGCAATACTCCGGACAGTTTTGTAGTAGCTGGTGAGAAGAAAAGCATCCACCGTGTAGAGTGGAGTTATCCTTTAATAGACTGCACCGATGGATACCCTTAAAGCAATTCTAATGGGTCTGCTGCAATCAGCAGGCCATTTCGCAAACCCCAACAGACGTTTTTGCTGAGCCTGATGACGGCGATTTTCGTCGTTTGTGGCAAAGTCAACTAAACAAACCTCAGCCGTTATAGCCATTTATGCGAGAAAACCTATCGGCGGCAGTTTAATGCGGGTCTGAGTCTGGAGCCTCTTAACAGCGCTCTTATTGAAGAAGTCGCAGCTCCAGAGAGTGAGCAAATTGCAGCCGTCGACTGTACCTTTGTGGAGAAAAGTGGTCACTACACCCATGGAGTAGATTGGTTCTTCAACGGTAAAACCCAACGTGCAGAACGGGGGATTGAGTGGTCTGTCATTGCTATTATTGACCTGGCTCAACACACCGGATATACCCTCTCAGCTCAACAGACCGAAGCTGGATTACAAGCCAAGCCCCCTGAGCCCTCCAGACTAGCCAAGGACAGCCCATCTCCCACTAGCCGAGTTGATTTTTACGTGGGGCATCTCGTTGAGTGTGACTCCTATTTGCCTGAGCGTGTGTGCTATATCGTTGCTGATGGATTTTACAGTAAACGAAAGTGGATCAATGCGGTTGTGCAAATCAACCGACATGCCATTGGTAAGCTCCGCTGCGATGCCAATCTCAAGTTTCTCTATCGCGGTCCGCAAAAGCGCCAAGGGCGTCGTCGTCGATATGCAGCCAAGGTCGAATTAGCAGACCCGAGCAACTTGACGTTTGTCTGTGAACTTGAATCGGGAGACCAGTTGTATATGGCTGTGGTGTGGTCTGTTTCACTCAAGCGGGCGATTCGAATGGCCTATGTGTGCGGACATAAAGACGGCAAACACAGCTATGCCGTTTTGTTCTCAACGGACTTAGACATAGATCCGTATGATATTTATCGCTATTACAGTGCCCGGTTCCAAATTGAGTTTATTTTTCGGGATGCTCGACTGTTTACAGGGCTGACGCATTGTCAAGTGCGTAATGCCAATGCCCTAGATTCACATGTCAATGCCAGCCTATTGGCGCTCAACTTGGCTAAGGCAGCCTGGAGACGTGACTGTCAAAAAGCGGAGCCCAGTCGTTTCTCGATAGCATCGTTCAAACGTTGGGCGCTCAATGAGCATCTGCTCGAGTTATTTATTGACATGTTTGAGTTGGACCCAACTTTGATTAAATCCCACATCAACTACCAGAAACTCCTTAAGTACGGAGCTATCGACCATTAAAACTGTCCGGAGTATTGTACTAGGATTATTCAAAGTCAAAACTGTTAATTTTGAGCGAATTTGCTCTGGATTTTGAAGAGACAGCCCAATCGGAATCAAATTACAAACGTTTGCAACGATTTTTTGTTGGTTTGACATTGACTATCAGCTAAGTAGCCAAGCCTTAAAAATTGTCTGCACGTAAAGGCTCATGAAGCAGCGAGCCGTGATGGGAATCTAAATCGTTCTACTTCATAGTTTCCCGCTTGCGCTCTAGCCTTCACGCCATCCATCACCGCATAGGCTAAATCCAGCTCATGCTCAAACATTTGCCCCCTCAATTGGTGCGCTTTGAGCTGGTGCCACTCTGTTTCTCGGATTCATCTGTGAACAGTATTTGGGCAGAAAGAACAAATAGAGCCCTTGGGTTTGCCACTGTGTCCATTTTTGCTTCGCTTTGTTGCAAGTATGACTAGAGCCATTGTCTTGAACGATGACCCGAATTCGTCCAGTTTTATCCAGTTGTTGTTGGGCCTGGCATGCTTGTTCATCCATTATTTTGATGTAACGGTCGGCATTAAAACTGCCGACAACTAGCCCATAAACAAAGGTCGTCAACGGTTGGAGAAGCCCCAAAATACTGATACGTCTTCCCCTACGTTTAGTCTGTTCCATCCGCTTTTGCTCTCCCTTGAAGAAATAGCTATATTCCACGGGCATCCATAGGCAAAAACCAGACTCATCCAGGTAATACAACTCAATCTCTCCACTCGCTGCTGCCCACTGCAACATCTCTAAATCAGCGAGTTTGATAGCTTTCTTAACGGGGTCTTGCTTATTGCGGTGACTATGACGAGTTCGTTTCCAGATCACCCCCTTTTTTTGAGAATCTGCCGGATGCGGTCTGCACTTAAGTGAACGTTACGCTCCTTCGCCAGTTTCTGGGACAGTTGTTGGCTATTGTAGGTGCGTTCTTCCTGACGCAAACAGGTTTCAAGATACTCGATATCCTCGGGGTGCCACCGTCGCTGAGCACCCGGATGTGGTGCATCCCATAGCCTTCCTAATCCCTTCTGTTGCCAGCGATGAAGGGTTTGGCGAACGGTCCAAACATTACACTGGAATAGTGCTGCAATTTTCGGCTCTCTGGGAATTAGCGTGTAGCAGTCCTACATTTAGTGTGTTTCCTTTTTCATCCCTATGGAATGATCTGAGGTAGTACTTCAGAGCAATGGCGTAATGGATAACTCAATTCGCATCCCGCTCAACCTTCCTGATATTCGAGTTCTAGAGCTATCGAAGACTGAGAGAGGGGATTGGCTCATCAAGATTGAGAGTACGCTTCAAGGAACAACCTGTCATCAATGCGGACGTGAGATTACTGACCTCCATTGTCATGATCAGCCTTTTCGGATTCGTCACCTGCCATTATTTGAAGTCCCCGTTTACTTAGAAATTCGGCCCAAGCGTTATCGATGCAAGTATTGCGATGACCATCCCACAACAACTCAACATTTAGAATGGCACGAACCTCGCAGTCCCAATACAAAAGCATATGAGCGTTGGCTTCTGCGAATCTTGATCAATTCAACGGTCTCAGATGTTGCCAGAAAACTAGGCGTTAGTGAGGATATCGTCAGTGGAATCATTGATCGTTGGATTGCCGCTCAAGTTGACTGGAGCGAATATGCAGACCTCAAAGTTATGGGGATGGATGAGATTTCTCTCAAACGAGGCCATCGTGATTTTGTGGTTTTGATCACGATTCCTACGACGGATGGGGTGGATATATTGGCAGTTCTAGCCGACCGTAAACAGCAGACAGTGGCAAATTTCCTTCAATCGATTCCCATTGATTTACGCCAAACCATTGAGCGCGTCTGTACGGACATGTACCAAGGATTTGTCAGTGCAGTCCGAGAACAATTGCCGCAAGCCAAAATTGTCATTGACCGCTTTCATGTGACCAAAGCCTATCGTAATTGTGCTGATACGGTTCGTAAACGTGAGGTCAAACGTCTACGACGAGAGCTCTCTAAGCAAGAGTATGACAGCATCAAAGGCGCGATGTGGCCTTTTAGAAAACGACCAGAGAATCTGAAAGAGTCAGAGCAACAACTCCTTGAGCGATTGTTTGCTTATTCTCCACAACTGAAACAGGCGTACAACCTCCGAGAGAAACTCACGCAGATATTTGAGGGCAGGTACACCAAGCACGGAGCTAAATGTGCCATCCGTGCTTGGTGTAAACAAGTACTCAAGAGTGACATCAAGGAATTCGATTGTTTTCTGACCACTATCAATAATTGGATGGACGAGATGACCAACTATTTCCTGGAGGGGTGGACCAGTGGTTTTGTGGAAGGATTTAATAACCGAGTCAAAGTCTTAAAAAGACGATGCTACGGTATTTTCGATATTGAAAGACTCTTCCAAAGGATTTCTCTTGACCTCAATGGGTATCAGACATTCGCTGTGACCTAAACACTATATCTAGCGGCTACCACGCTAATTCCCGGAGAGCCCAATTTTCTCTACATACATCCCCTGATGACTCAATCGAATCATTGCGGCTCGATCTTTGACCCGTTGGGGGACTGTTGTTGCTGTCCTCAGTTCAAATAAGGTCTGTTCTTCTGAGCTATTCAATAAAGTACGTAATCGGGCACCCATCCTCACAATCTCCTAAACGATAGTGTGGGTAGATTCATTCAACTTCATCTAATTGAGCTTTTGAACAAGGTTGAGCTACTTATAGAGTATATTTTGATGTACAGTTAACAGTTTTTTAAGTTTAGTCTTTGATTTAGGCCACAGAACTGATTATTTCAAGTTTTTTGCTTAGATCTGTGAGTTGCAAATTGATCTGACCAGAATGGCTTTTCAAATAGAACTAAGGAGGTTAAGAAATCTTGATTCTTTAGGGGCAATGATTGATTTAGAGTCAAAAAAGCTTGCATTACCCTCTACGTACTATGCACCACTTCAACAAGTTTTTTCCTCGTCTCATCAGTTTGATTTGTCTAGCTTGGATGCTATTGGCAATACCTGCGATCGCAACACCGATCTGGAGCTATGAAGGCACATCTGATCCCGGGCATTGGTCAGAATTACAGTCCGATTATTCCCTCTGTGCAACGGGGCAGTCACAGTCACCGATCAACTTGCGATCGCAAGATCTCAGCAGCAATCACGAAACCTTAAATGTGGACTATCACGCTTCTCCATTGGATGAAGTCAATAATGGGCGCACAGTAACCGTAAACTACGCCGCCGGGAATACCCTAACCGTGAATAATCAAACCTATGAATTAGTCCAGTTTCATTTCCACGCTCCGAGTGAACACCGGATTAACAATAAATCCAGCGCCATGGAAATGCACCTGGTGCATAAAAATGCAGCAGATGAGTTAGCGGTGCTGGGGGTCATGATTCAGCCAGGGGCTGCTAATCCCTTATTGGATGAGATTTGGGAGAATATGCCTGCGGTGGAAGAAGAGAATGCACCTAATTTAGAGATTGACGTTCGTTCGCTACTGCCCCGCGATCGCAGTTTTTACCATTACCAAGGATCCCTGACGACTCCCCCCTGTAGTGAGTCCGTCAATTGGGCCATCCTTAAGCAACCCATTCAAGCCTCTCGCCAGCAAATCAGTACCTTTAAGTCCCAGTTTCACGCAAATGCTAGACCAGTTCAAGCTCTCAATAACCGATCCATTCAGTTTTCTGATTCTTTAAGTTAATTGAACATCCTCAACCAACCTAACGGAAATGTCCCTAAGCTAACGGAACAATAAGCACCATCTCTGTAATTAAGATGAATCGCTTCAAAAGGGGGACAAAGAATGATCCAGTTAGGGCGAGAGATTACGAGCGAACTCCAAATCGCCTCCACCCGGGAATGGCTCGTGACCAATGGGATCGGCGGATATGCCGCTGGAACCGTGGCGGGCCTGCTTACCCGGCGATATCATGGGTTGCTCATTGCAGCCTTGAATCCGCCATTGGAGCGAACCCTCTTACTCTCCAAACTGGAGGAAACGGCTCTTTATAACGGTGAGCTGTTTGAACTCTCTACAAATCAATGGGCAGATGGGAGTGTAACCCCCCAAGGCTATCGCTATTTGGAGAAATTTGAGTTAGAAGGAACGGTGCCTTGTTGGTCCTATGCCCTGGCAGATGCTCTACTGGAAAAAAGGGTGTGGATGCAGCAGGGCGAGAATACGACCTATATCTACTATCAGCTTCAGCGGGGTAGTGGTCCCGTTGCCTTATCTGTTAAAGCCTTAATTAATTATCGGGATCACCATAGTCAAACCCATTCCCATCAATGGCAAATGCAGACTCAGTCCGTTGCCCAGGGCATTCGAATTAAGGCGAATGATACGGCGACCCCCTTTTATTTATTGGTCAGCCAGGGAGGCTTAGTTACGCAACACCAGTGGTATCAAGGGTTTGAACTGGGGCTTGAGCAATACCGAGGATTAGATGATCAAGATAATCATCTACACATCACCACTTTAGAGGTCGTTCTTAACCCCGGTGATAGCCTGACGGTGGTTGCCAGTACTCTACCTCAGGCCAATTTAGATGGAGCTACCGCCTTACTGGAGCGCCGCTTTTATGAGGAAATGATTCGCGGGGAGCTGGACGTCCCCGCATCCCCAATGCCCCAATGGATTCAGCAATTAGCCTTAGCGGCTGATCAGTTTATTGTGAATCGACCCTTAGCTGAAGAACCCGAGGGAAAAACGATAATTGCAGGCTATCCCTGGTTTGGGGATTGGGGGCGAGATACCATGATTAGCCTCCCTGGCCTCACGATTTCGACGGGGAGACCTCGAATCGCCCGAACAATCATTCGCACCTTTGCCCGGTATCTAAATCAGGGGATGCTACCTAATGTCTTTCCAGAGGTGGGAAAGCTACCGGATTACAATACCGTTGATGCGATTCTCTGGTACTTTGAAGCCATCCGCATCTACACTGTGGCGATCCAAGATAATGAACTACTGGAAGAGTTATTCCCAGTGTTGGTAAGGGTGATTGATTGGCATCGGCAAGGAACGCGCTACCAAATCCATGTGGATACAGATGGGCTGCTCTATGCCGGGGAGGAGGGGGCACAACTGACCTGGATGGATGCCAAAATTGGGGATTGGGTGGTCACTCCAAGAATGGGAAAACCCATTGAAATTAATGCGCTATGGTATAACGCCCTGCGAAGTATGGAACGGTTTGCTCAACAGCTCGGCCAGCCCCAACAGGTTTATCGAGACATGGCTCAACTCATGGTGGAAGGGTTCCAAAGATTTTGGCAGCCTTCCCAAGGCTACTGTGCCGATGTAATTGATGGTCCCCAGGGAGATGACCTCACCTTGCGACCCAATCAAATCTTTGCCGTATCGCTCCCTCTTGTCTCGGGAGCAGCAGATCATCCGGCGTTGCTAACAGATGAGCAGCAACAGGCGGTGGTTGAGACCTGTGGACGCTATTTACTCACATCTTATGGGTTGCGGTCCCTCTCCCCGGACGATCCTCAATACCAAGGAACTTATGGGGGGGATCAAGTGAAACGAGATAGTCGATATCATCAAGGGACCGTATGGGGTTGGCTCTTAGGACCCTACGTTCAAGCTCATTACCGAGTCTATAAAAACCCTCAACAAGCCCTATCCTTGCTGAACCCCATTGCCAATCATCTTCAGACCCACGGTTTGGGCAGTATTAGTGAAATTTTTGATGGCGACCCACCGTTTTATCCCCGAGGCTGTTTCACCCAAGCTTGGTCCGTTGCCGAAATTCTGAGGGCCTGGATGGATATTTCCCAGCAGCAATACTAATTTTATGCGGTCAATTGCTCAGGCTCTAACCAGAAAATCTTTCCAAACCCACCAATAAAGCGAATCCGCACCGGCGTAATCTCATAGAGCTGAAAGCCATGGGTGTTCTGATATCCTTCAGACTCAGGAAACCGCTGAAAATAGCGTTGGTACTTCGCTTCGTTCTCAGCGCCCGTTGTTTCTAATGGTGTTGCTCGTCCCAGAATACTGGCACGTCCATGCTTTTGTGGATCCTCGGACCCATCCTGCAAATTTTCCAGGATGATTAGAGAGACGCGATTATCATTAATGATGTTTTTAGTGTGTTGGGCTAAATTGCTGATAAAAATTAGAGGATGATAGGATTCCGTCAAGCTATAGGGGGTGACAGACCCAAAGGGAAAACCTTCCACAGCTACTGATGTTGTAGACAGGACACCAAAGCTCTGTTGTTCAATGAGTTTCTTGACTGCTGTTGCTTCTGTAGACATGGGGCCACCTCCCGTTGTGTGCAATCCAACCTTCATCTTAGGCACAAAAGCAGTAAATAACTATGAAGAGAGACTACCTTTTTTGACTCCGGTTTTTTTATGAGACTCCAACATGGGAAGTAAAAGGCTTACTCAACGGAAAATCTGATATGCAACCCAAGGGTTGATAACAGCAAATGGTGATTTCAGCTGGTGGATAACTTCTAGGAACAATGTATACAAACGTGGATCTTCAGATGCCTTTTCAAGAAGACGTTCGTTGTATTTGGCAATAAACTTACTAAGTCCACTTGGAGCAATTCTATTTTTGGTACTTAGAAAACGAGAATCTTGAGATGTTGCATACATCCAGGCGAGAGTGTTAGACTTTGCAAGCTTTTTTTGAAATTTAGAACTACACAAATCTTTCCCTCGAGATTGCTCAAGCCAACCTTTTAAGACTAACGAAGCTTCTGCGCTAAGGGTCATACCTTGGCCATAGACTGGACAGAGGGAACAGACAGAATCGCCTAATGCAATCAAATTTTGGGGAAGAGGAGTGTTCTCATAATGTCTTAACCGATTGGAATTTGCTCTATACAAATAAATCTCAGATGCAGGCTTAGCAAGCTTGATGGCCTGATAGAATTTGTCACTCGCCAAAGTTTTTGCATAGTCTATATAACCTTGATCATCATTTGGAGGAAATTCACCTCCAAATCCTCCAAGTGTTGTTAGCCACTGATCATTCTCAATAAATGCAATGTAGCCTCGGCGGGGATTGTGAGGTGGGGTATGAGAAATTGACAATACTTGCCAATCAACATGAAAGTCCTTGGGTTGCTCATATAGTCGGGTAGCGTAGCCTAAAAAAGGATCAATAACAGTCTCGGAGGGTTTCTGGAAACCTGCCTTATCTAACCACTGAGGCAGTCTGGATTTATGACCACTAGCATCAATCACCAACTGGCCCAGAATGGGTACAGTAACCTGACCATCATTAACTTCTACACCAGTAACAATACCAGCGCTGGGATCTGCAAGGAGTCCAGTGGCTCGATGCTTTTCCAGTAGTTTGATATTACTAATCGAAAATGTTAATTTTCGAATCGCCCACTCTAAAAGGGGGCGACTACAAGAAAAAGAGGTAAACTCAGTTTCTTCATGGGCTTGAGTAAACCACTTTCCATTTAAAAAAAGGTGTAAATCTGCAGCCCAATTAATTTTTACTCCACCTTTAGAAATCAATTCACCTTCAATTGTGGGATAAAGTTTTTGAAGGATTCGGTATCCTTTGGCAAACAGAATATGAGGATGGATAGACTGCGCAACGCCGGGTCGAGGAAAAGGACTTATAGGGAGTTGATCAGCTTCAATAACAATAACTTGATCAAAATACTCTGACAAAACGCGCGCACTGAGAAGACCAGCAATGCTTCCACCTAGAACAATCGCCTGACTCCCTGAATCTTTCTTTGAGTTGCTGACCATAGGCTTATGATGACTTAATGGCAATATTTTTATGGTGTTGGATGATTTTTTCGCATGACGAAATGGATAACTCGCTTGTGTTTAATCCTTCGAGGTTTTGTTGCTTATAATTTTTTTGATCCCAGTGTTAGCTTATACTGGACAACTCATTGGAGCAAATCGATGAACTTGTTTGCTCAGAATGGCCAAACTTTATTCATTACAGCCAAATAGCTCCAACGAGTGCTTTTCTTCGGTTTTTTATTCGCTGCCATTTAATGGATTGAACTGATTACAATCCAATCCAAACTTTGTTCTTGGCTATGCACTAATTGATTGTAAGTGCTGATAATGCCAATAACTGTTAGAGTAGCGCCCAAGCTAAAAAACGTTCCGTATAGTAGAGGGCAAACTGGTTGCTAACACCACTAAAAACTGCATCAAATGCGTGCTCTGCCCATGGAATGTCAAGCATGACAACTATATTTTTCTCGGATTGAAGTTTTTTGAGCATTTTTCGACCATATTTTACTTCTACAAGATGATCTTGCGCTCCATAAACTAGCAAAGTAGGAGGAAGATTGGGCTTGACGGCATGAATAGGTGAGGCTTGTCTGTATTTCTCAGGAAATTGTTTGGGATCACCTCCAATGAACGACCTCAACACTGATTTGACATCAATAGGGTCCGGGAAAGGGGGATCATAATAGCTTTTTGCTAATTCGACAGGACTGTAATAACTAACTACTGCTCGAATAGGAAGATCGCTGTTCTTAAAAGCAGCCAATGTTGCCAGGTGACCCCCAGCAGAGCGCCCCAATAATGCCACTCGATTTGGATCTGTCTCGTAATCCAATGCGTGATCTTTGATAAAAGTGAGAGCTGTTTGCACATCTTCCAGTTGAGCAGGAAATTTGTAGTGGGGGGCATGTCGATAGGAAATGGCCCAAACGACGTAACCCCGAGCTGCGAGATACTGACTGAATTGGCTGTTGCTGTTAGGGCTCCCTGTCCGCCATGCCCCTCCGTAAATCACAACAATGCCTGGATAGAGCCCTGGCTGGGGAGGGCGGTAAAGATTGAGTTTTAGGGTCTGTCCATCGGGCTGAGCAAAGGGAATCCCCAAATCTTGACGGATATCTCCCAGGGGGATTTGGCGAATAAAGTCGAGAAGACTAAAAGGATGGGGGCGGAGTTGGGCTTGCTGGGCTGGCGATAATTTAGCTAAATAATCTTTGCCTAGGTTGGTTTGCATTGCCCCATTCGCTTGTTGAATGGCCCTAGGAAGTTGAATCAGGGGCAAGCTACTCAACACTAATCCCAACAGGCCTCCTACCATCATGATCCGAAAGGCGGTCTTGCGGCTGTGGTAAAACAGCGTGAGCAAGAGTGCTATCGCATTTAGTACCATTAACGCTGGACTAATTTCAGGGGCTCCAACTCCCAGGGGAAGTAACGAAAATGTGGGAGCTGGAACGACTATCCAGAGACTGAGAAATAGCCCGATCCCAATGAGAAGTTGTAACAATCGATAGAACATAGTTGTCTCTGAAATGAGGTTAAAAGTGAAATGAGGCAAAATGCCCAAAGGGGATCGGTTCAATGATCTTAGGGTGATTTAGCATGGAGAGATAAATCGAGATGGGAGTGCTTATGCCCTATAGCTTGCAGTCCGGAATCGCATCAGCATTGCTCGCATTAACGACAGCGACTCAATGTGCTGACGTTGATTTGTGGTCTCAATTTCCGATTTCTATCCCTCCAACCGTTTCTTCTACACAACTATGCCCCTTTCAAGGCACTGAACTTACGCTTCGAATGGGAGAAGCCTACGAAGACAAGATATCTCGTGAGCAAGCCTTTGACCAAGTTCAAACGGTTTTAAGGGAGCGATTGTTGAATCTGGGACAGGTATCGGTTGGTTTTATCCCCCTGCCCCCCGATCAATTTTTAATTCAGCTGCCTAGTCAGCTGGATCAACGCCAAGCTTTGCAGCGAATCACTCAGCGATCTCATTTAACGTTTCGTCTACACAATCCAACGACTCCTCAAACCGAATCCCTGATACTTCAAAAGATAGAGCTTCAACCTAAATTGGACGCAAAGTCATCCGATCTCCGTCAAATTGAAAAGCAGCTAGCCCAGATCTACAAAAAACTATATGGCCCGCCCGTGTTAACCGATAAGAATTTGATTGATGCATCGTACCAGATTGCTTCTGTGGGGCATCTTTGGGATGTCACGCTCCGGTTTGATGCCCAAGGTGCTGAACAATTTGAGCAAATCACTCAGAAAATGGCTGGTACCCAGCGACCCATCGGCTTTTTTCTGGACGATCAACTATTAAGTGAAGCAACTGTTTCCTCTCAGTTTGCTAAAACAGGGATTTCTGGGGGAGCTGCGGTCATTACTGGCAACTTTGATTTGGAGACGGCAAAAAACTTGGCCTTCCAGTTGAAAGAAGGTAGCTTGCCTGCACCGATCACGGTTTTAAAAATAGAAGCTGTACAGACGGAACAATGCCCTTCTACCCCCCAGGTCTAGGAAGCTGCCAGTTTCTAGGAACTGATAAGCTCTGGAGGCAAGTTCAGTCCATCGATACTTTGGAAAAAGGAAGTGAGTTTAGCCGAAATACTGGCCACACCTCCCTCTACATTGGATTCAATATTTAGAGGTAAAACGGGATCGTGGAGTGATAATCGCAGTAACAACCAGCCTTGCTCTGAGGGCGAGTTTAAGGCGATCCGAATCCCTTCATAGTTATTGGGAACGATCTGCCAGTCTGTTTGTTGACCAGCAAATTCTTCTAACTTAGAAATCACCGAGTTGCCATGGGCTTTAAAATCATCCGTCTGGATCTTGATGCGATATTCTTCACTTTCCTGAGGTTCTGTGAGGTTGGCGATCAAGTCCGTGATGTTGCGACCTGCCATCTTAGACTTAGCCAGTTCGACAAGCAGTTTACTGATCAAATAAGCCCCATCATCCAGAAAATAGTTCTCCTTCATCGCCCCGTGACCGGAGGTCTCAATGGCTAACCAAGATTCTTGACCAGATTGGTTTAAGCGAACGGACTCATTGATCACATTTTTGTAGCCCCGCTTAAACCGATGATGGACGCCGCCTAACTCATCTCCAATAAATTGGGAGAGCCCATCGGAGGTAATGGAATCCGTAACAATGGTGGAGCCCGGATGTTCTCTCAATACCACAGCAGAGATCAAGGCAATTAGCCGATTGCGATTGAGGTCTTGACCCAAATGATCGACAGCAGCAGCCCGATCAACATCTGTATCGAAAATAATGCCAAAGTCAGCCTGCTGTTCTGTTACGGCTTGGCAAATGGCCGCCATTGCTTCTTTGTTCTCAGGATTTGGAATATGGTTGGGGAACGTGCCATCTGGGTCTAAGAATTGACTGCCCGTTATATCTGCTCCCAGGGGCTTTAAGACTTGCTCCGCATAAAACCCTCCAGCTCCATTGCCAGCATCGACCACAATGTGGAGCCCTTGCAAGGGTTGCTCAAACTGATCTGGATGATTAACGGCTGCGCGAATCTGGCTGACGAGTTCTGCTGCGTACACGCCAATAAAGTTATGCTCAGACACCTGACCCGGATCTGCAGCTTTTTCAAATGTCTGCTCAGCAGCCAGACTGAGGATTTGGGTGATATCGCCTTTGCCTAGGCCCCCTTGGGCGGTAAAGAACTTGAGGCCATTGCGATTAAAGGGCAAATGACTGGCGGTTAGCATAATAGCCCCATCACAGTTAAAGCCATCGGTAACCGTGCTTTTAAACATGGCTGGGGTGGAGGCTAACCCAAAGTTATAGCCGTTACTCCCCATTTTGGTAATTCCGGCCAGAACAGCGTCCATCAAAGTGGGGCCAGAAATGCGGCTATCTCGACCCACACCAACGGTTAGTTCACTAGTAGATTTATTCAGAGTTTGGGAGAGCCAATGGACAAAAGCCATTCCTAGGATCTGGGCGATCTCTGGGGTTAGGTTTACGGCTTCCCCTTCAACCCCCTCTAATGCAACGCCTCGAATATCTGAACCATTCTGAAGTTGAGGCCAGTTAAATGCGGTCAGGGTCATATGCGATCGCAAGTTCAGTACAACCCCCATCATGCCCCGAGAAAATGATCCCCCGTAAAATATACAGCTTTGATTAATAGTCGAGAACGAACAGGTTTAGGCAGCGAGAGAGAAGCAAGTATGATCTCAAATTCTGCATGAAACAAGATTCCCAGATTTGAGAGGTTTTGAACCCCTAGATTTTTATCCGTGCAATACCAGAAAGGGATATATCTTCTTATTTTAAGGAGGAGCTTTTAAGTTTTTTATACTGATCCAGTATATATTGATTTCTATAAATAATTTAGTAAAAAATATGCGTTTCTCTATTGAATAGAAGATGGATTAAGGCTAATTTATGTTTTTTCTTTTTTTCAACTTGAAGCAAGAAACCTAAATCGTCAAAATTTTTTAAAAGGGTAATTGTCGAATTAAATTTTCTGGCACAAACGGTTTATCCAATCAACAGTGCATGAACAGGAGACAGAATGATACTGACAAAGGTCACCACCAATGCGCCAATGGCAATTCCCAGATGGTAAAGACTCTGAGGTTGATTGGGGTTAAACCACGAGGTTAGTCCGATTAGATACCCACCTATAAATCCGCCTAAATGTCCCCAATTGTCTACTCTGCCAACAAAGGCTGACAGTACAAACGAAATAATGGTTAACGTCAGGGCTTGTTGCAAAACCTGTCGTTTATGAGCCCGTTGGCCATAAATCACCAGTGCTCCCAGAAGGCCAAAAACGCCGCCAGAAGCACCGACACTGAAGTTTGATCCCCTAAACGATGGTGGCAAAGAAGTCCAATACTGAGCGACAAAACTGGTGAGTAATGAGCTGGTTAGGGTTGTGAATGTATAGATACTCACTAATCGACCCGCCCCATACCCCTTTGCCACCATTGGTGAAAGATAGTTTAACCAGGCCATATTGAACCCTAAATGCCACAGCCCCCCATGGAGCCAACCCGAACTAAGTACCGTCCACCATCGACCCCATTCAAAGATGGGAACGGAACCCGTAGAGCCGAAAATTAGCAAACTATAGGAACTCGGCATTAAAAGGTTCATAACTCCTTCTGACCGAATGCCAGGAAGATCAAATAATAGTGTGATCAAATAAAGGGCAATACACCCGATGATCACAATTTTGATAAAACCAAAATCGGCCCCTACTCTGCGAATGGGACGTGCATATCCCCATAAGCCGGGATTCACCTGACCACATTGTGGGCATTCTTCTTGTTCAATAGAAACCAGTTTCTGACAAGAAAAACAGACGACAGAACCCGAAGTCTGACGTTTAGGTAAATTAAAGGCCATAGGTGATCATAAGGCTGTTGAGTAAATCCAGGATAGATCTACTGTAACCTGGTGCAAATACTGCCCCTGGCCCAATCAAGCTATTGAGGTGTCCCTTGCTGATCGATCCAATGCTCCATTTGCTCTGCTGCAGGCTGGTTCCCACTTTTTTGAAACAGCTGCTTAGCCTGTTGGTAATCAGCGATAGCCCCTTTACGGTCACCCAAGGTTTGGCGAATCAAGCCTCGATTGCCATAGGCTTCGGCCATATTGGGCTGTAGAGCAATGGCTTGGCTAAAGTCACGAAGGGCGCTTTGTGGTCGATTAATGGAAAAATAGGCAACGCCTCGGTTGTAATAGACTTCTGAATTACTGGGGGCGAGCTGTAGGGCTTGGTCATAGTCTTGAATGGCGTGGACATAATCTCCATTCAAGGCTTTCTGAATTCCTGTTGAGAATAAAATTTGCGATTGATCTTCTCTGGAAAGGGCAATGTTTTCTAATGGAGATGGATGAGTATGGGGTTTAGCATAGCTGCCTTGCCCGCTACCTACTGATAAAAGAACGGTTATTAATAGAGTGGGAAAAAGCCAGGAACGGTGAGAAGTGATAAGCATAATTAAACCTAATTTCTTAAATCTTAGGTGCAGAAAATCTGCCCCTGACTGTGAGCAACAGGTGTTTCTAGTTCTATTACAGTGCTAAGAATAAATACCTACAAAAAAACTGTCCAAGCGAGATGCTTGAAGTCTGCGAGACCTATAACTAAAAAATGTTTGGGGAAAGATTTATACTCCCTATTCTAAGAAATAAAACAGGTGTCCCCCTTAACTGAAACAATTCTTGCCATTTTCAGTAAAAGAGGATGGGGCGGCTAGGGGAGTAATGAGAGGCTGTTTGAGAAGTTTTAGTGCTCCTGCGCTAGCCTTCGAACCATGAGTCGAATCATCGCCACATATGCGAGCGCTTCAGCTGTTCTGGTCAGCACCTCATAATCTTTATTAAGACGTCGAGACCACAACAACCATCCAAACGTCCGTTCTACAATCCATCGTTTGGAAACAACCTGAAACCCCGCAAGATTATCTGAGCGTTTGACTACTTCCAAGACATATTGAAAACGGTCCATTACCCACTTCATCAAAGCTTGTCCTTGATAGCCAGCATCGGCCCATATGCGAACTAGACGGGACAAACTCGCACCTTGGCGTCGAGCTTTCCAAAACAGTATTTTGGCCCCTCGTTGGTCAGAGATATTGGCAGCAGTGACCATCACCATCAAAACCAGCCCTAAAGTATCAACGAGCACATGACGTTTACGACCTTTGACCATTTTCCCACCATCAAACCCAATCGAGTGACACCGAGGATTGCCGACTTTAACCGATTGAGCATCGCAGATGGCGGCACTGGGACTTGGATGACGGTCTTCACTCACCCGCTCTTGCATGCGCAGATGTTCATTGATGTGGACCCAAGTCCCATCATCGCGCCACCTTCGAAAATAGCTATAGACCGTTGACCAACAGGGAAAATCATGGGGTAGTTGTCTCCACTGACAACCCGTAACCACAAGATAAAAAATGGCATTGAGAACACTGAGCATATCAGTGGTGCGAGGTCTACCTCCAGGTTTAGCAGCAGGAATCAAGGGCTCAAGTAATTCCCATTGGAGGGTGGTGAGGTCGCTATCATATGCTGTAGGCATTGCTCTCTAGGTCCTGTCCAATGTTTGTGTATTGACAGATTAGTACCTTGAGAGCTTTACTCACTTCTCAAACAGCCTCTGAAGGTGTTTTGGAAGCAGGTTATGGGTTAAAAATATAGAGCTATCTGAAAGGCTGTCGACTAAGAAGAAGCACCTGCCTCCACCATGCGAAAGCGACTCCGTCCCCAAAGACTTGATTTCTCTAGCATTTGCTCGGCTTGGGAAATAAGCTGTTGACTGGTAACGGTGGTGTTGTTTCTTGCGATCGCACCCCCAATCTTCAAGCTCACAGAGATCTCTGACGCATCCACGAGCTGTAAGGGGGCATCTAAAGTTGTGGATAGAAATTCTCCGTAGTCAGCCGCTGCTTCAATGGCCATTCCTAGGGTGACGCAATACAAACGATGGCCACCATCAAAATGAAGCCAGCTGCGTGGAGAAAGCTGACGCTGTATCCGATCAGTAATGATCGGCCAAACCGCTCTGGCTTTGCCATCATTAGAACTAGGGGCATCATCAATATCCATCACAAATAAGCAGATCGAGCGATGCCAGGCCGAATCAGGGTTCAAGTTATTCAAGGTATGGGTGAGAACCTGATCCAGCAGTTGATATTCCAATAGTCCAGTTTTGGGTTCCGTTAATCTAAGAGCTGAAAATAGATGCATCTGGGCCGAATGCATCAAATCAAGCTTTTTCTTCTGGCTAGATGCATCTTGCGCTTGCCCTTGATAGTCTTCTTCTAGCTGACTTAGTTGCCGCTTCTGGCGAGAAGAAACCCACCCCCGTTTAATGATGGTGGGAGTTGTGACCAACAAGCCGATAATCACCCCTAAGGTTAGCGTTAGCAGGAGAATAAGGGCTAAAGAACCGTCAAATCGCCAAATTAAAAAGCTGACCGGAACCGAATAAGCATTTTGCAACGCAAATAGGATAGCAATCAGGGCGATAAGTAGGGCGAGAACAACTAAGATAGGCATCTGAATTTAGGAAATATCGCTTCTATATTAAGACGTCGCCTCACCATAAATAACAGTTGCGATTGATCAATCCTTTGAATCTCTAGGAAATATTGTGGAGCACTCAAGGTGATACCTTGCTAAACCAACCGCGACGCCAAAATAAATAGCTTAGACTTCCCGAAATCAGCAACATGGTAGCGATGACCGCAGGATATCCCCAGTACCAGCTCAACTCAGGCATGTTAAAAGGGGAAACTTGAGGGTTAAAGTTCATGCCATAGAGCCCTGAAATAAAGGTTAAGGGAATAAAGATTGTTGAGATGACCGTGAGGACTTTCATCACTTCGTTCATTTTATTGCTCACAGAAGATAGATAAACATCCATCAGACTGGCCGCGAAATCTCGATATGTTTCAACCATGTCTAAGATCTGGATGGAATGGTCGTAACAGTCCCTTAGATACACTTTTACCTCTTGGCTGATTAGGGGGCTATCTTCCCGTAGGAGGGCAGATAAAGCATCCCGTTGTGACCAACTCAGTCGTCGTAGATTCATCAACTCACGTTTGAGAGAGTGAACTTGGTTGAGGGTCTCTCGCGTGGGATTGTCGAGTATTTCATCTTCTAAGGTTTCTAACCGCTCTCCGTAAAGTTCTAGCACCGGGAAGAAACCATCAATAATGGCGTCTAAGAGGGCATAGGTGAGAAAGTCAGCCCCCATTTTTCGCATCAATCCCTTCTGCAATCGAATTCGCTTGCGAACTGGCCCAAATGAATCATGGAAAGGCTCTTCTTGAATCGTCAATAATGCTTGCTGATGCAAGATAAAGCTGACTTGTTCACTTACAAACCCGACGCCTTCAGGGTGAGGAAGAACCATACGGGCAATAATTAAAAGCTGATCATCGAAATCCTCAACTTTTTGGCGTTGAGGTACATTCACCACATCTTCCAAAACCAAGGGATGCAGATCGAAAGTTTGTCCTAATCGGCGCAGAATATCCTCATCCCCTAGTCCCTGAACATCAATCCAAGAAACGGTTTCTGTGGTCAGATAATCTGCACTTTCTTCAGGTTGTTCAACGATGATCCGGCGGGCTTGATGTGGGTTGTAATCGATGACAACAATCCGAGTGGGTGAAGCATCTTCGTCAATCGTCAGGGTTCCAGGAGAGCTGCCTGCTTGGTCATAAAAATAATCAACGTAACCTTGCTGCAAAGGGTCTGATAGAGGATTGGTCATGTCTGAAACCAGAATGCTTCTGCATCTATAGTTTGCATTGCTTGTTACCTGCAAACCCAGGAACTTTCTCTGGTCCTGATTTACAAACATGAATGAGACCACCCATCTGATTAGGAAAAGAGGACTAAACATACTAAAACCCAGGCAAAGGCTCGATTAATACGGCCTTCTGCCTGGGTTGGCCCAATACAGGAAAAGTCTATTTGTTGTCTAGCCTTGATACACCTAAAAAAGTTGCTGTGGTCAACATTCCCCATTGGATGGAACAGCTCTATTCTTTCTAAATCTAGAGAACCTTGAAGTTAAGAAGACGCGGCCTTGCTTGTCCCGAGTCCAACCTTGGGCTTCTACAATAACGGGGCGTTTAGGCAATGTTGTTTGGTAGCTCCGGGCAGCAGTATTGGATAATTCTGACTCATGAAGGTCAATGGAGGATGAAGTGGAACCAGGCGATCGTAAATCTTGCCAGACCGCAGTTCTGACTGGTCGCTGCTGTTGAGGTGTGGGGGATTGGATGGTACGGATAGGATTGCTGGGACGGTATACCGAGGGTTGATTTGTATGGCAGTTCTTCTTTGCCTGTAATTTTTGAGTTCTGCTGGTGTGTGTGGCTAAGGCAGAGTTCTGTCGTTGCGCTGAGATTGATTTTATAGGTGCTTGTTGGGCTTGGCCTGGAGAGAGAAGCAACATCCATGCTAACGCTGTTGGGATGCACAAAACAGTCTTGTTCATAATTTTCCTGCTTTACGGTCTGCGGACAACGGGGAAGGAGCAAACAGCAAAATTCTCAGATGGGAAAAGAGATTAAGGTGCTTGGTCAGCATGCAAATCTGGAATATGGAGTTGCTATTCTGTAGATATTTCAGGAGTGGGATCAACATTTACTCCCGTTTTTACATATCTTAACTGTTGGCAAGCCTCAGAAAAAGTGAAAACTCTGCATTAACAAGTTGCTGTCGGTTGATAATTGGCGGTGACGACATTCTTTTTTGGAGAAGAAGTCAGAATTATCTGCCCTTTCTTATCTTCAATCCAGCCTTTCGCTTCAATAATTTCTTCCTCAGCAACAATATTTTTTTCAACAACTGATTCTCTTGGCGTTTGATGCTTATTTTCGTCCCTAATCGCTTTAGATATCTGATGAGATAGTTTTATGTACTTATTAACTGAATTTGATTCTAAATCATGCAATCGTAGATCTTGCCAAACGGCTGGCATAGTTCGGTTCTGATATGGATTAGGAGGTAATCCACCTTTGCCTTTATAGGCAAAATGTCCGTTCCCTAAAGCTTGACCAGGGCGACATCCTTTAACGATTCTCTGTGGTTGAACCGGAGCTTCTCTATATTCAGATACTTTTAACCTAGAAGTCCGCCCATATTCTCCTACTAACTCACGATCATCTTCCGAGTTAACGACAATATCACTCATCTTAGTTGGTTTGGAGTTTTTTGTGAAACCTAATACTTCTTTAGCATTGATTGAAGTATCTGCCATAGGAGCATCTAAGATGATGTCACTATTCTCATTAGGAAATGCAACAATCATAGGTGCACTAATGCTTGCTTTTCCTCCAATACCAAGTCCTTCTGCTTCGTAGGTGATTTTACTCTGATTATTCATTAAAAGAAGATTGCTCATATCAATATTCAAGTTGCCAAGTTTATTATTCGTTACCTTCATTGAAATATAGGCATTATTATTAAGAGTTAAATTCTCCCCTTTTATATTGAGAAAGCCTGTAGGACCATTCCCAAGCCCTAATACACCTATTCCAGCTCCGTTACTAATTTCTATATCTTTTGTGGACAAGGATAAATTTCCAGTTTTTCCCACCCCATATGAAGTTGAAGAAATTCCACTATCAACATATATTTTATTATTAAAGTGAGTATCAAAATACCCATCCTTTCCAGAGATATTAGTGCTATCTGAGACTTGGATATTAATATTTCCAGCACTACCAGAATCCAAGGCAATAGTTTTAATTCTACCTCCATTAGTTAACTTCAGATCTTTAGACTGAATATTTATATTCCCTCCAGTTGATTGATTGACACTGTCGGTAAATATTATCCCTAGATTTGATATAGATAATGAGCCTGTATTGATCTCTATATCCCCACCAATACTCTGATCACTTCCTAAAAAATCTCCTGACCATGAAATAATTTTTCCACCACTTGATATGCTTACAGATTCCGCTGCATTAATAAGTACTTTTCCTCTAATTCCATTGTTATAAGAAAATGTCTTGATTAGTGCTTTATCTCGAATGATTTGTTTCCTTGAATAGAATCTAATCCTATTGCCAGCTTTGCCAGAGTAATTTGAATTATAAATATACCCACCTGATAAAGATATATCTTTGAAGCTATTTACTTTTGAGTATCCCAATGACCAACCACTAGTAAATGGATTTAAATTCACAAAACTATCAGCATCCACACTACCAATTTCAATATTTCCATTTGGAGCATTTATAACCCCTCGTTCAGAAGTAAAGTCTCCACTAAGAAAGGAAATTGTGTTGCCGGAATTGATTGATAGGCCACAATCACACTCAAAGTAAGATTTATAAGGACTATAACTGATTCCACTTCGTGCTTGAACCTTGATTTCTGCAGCGACATTCCCAAATTGAATCCCTAGTGGAACACTAACCTTGAAATTTGGAACGGATGTAGGGTTAGTGGCACTAAAAGTCTTACCATCCTCAAATACAAAACTGCTACCAGTGGTGGCCAAAAACGAACCATTCAAATCTAGTGACGCATTAGGGCCAAAGATAATTCCATTTGGATTCATTAAAAATAAATCAGCACCTCCCTCAACCCCCAAAGTGCCATTTATATTTGATATTCCTTTACCCGTTACACGAGACAATATCAAGTTGATCCCACTGGGATTAGTAAAGTAGGCTTGATTGTTTGTGGGGATACTAAATTTCTCGAAACTGTGAAACAGGGTGTTCCCTCTAGTTACCCCTCCCTCAATTTGAAATCTTGAGTTGTTTTGGTTGACGATGCTTCCTGTCGTCCCATCTGAGGTGATTTGGGCTAAGGTCGGCGAGAAGAGACACGTCCAAATTATGGCTGCTTGGAGAAAGGTGGCTTTGCTATTCATACTTCACCCACCTATAAATTTTGGGGTTCTAACACTATGAAGACAATAAAGAGGGCTTTTTGACTGACACATTGGATGAGGTAGTTCTATTGAGTCGTCATCTACAACGACTCATCAGCGAACTACTAAAATAATGTTCAAGTTTTAACGAAAGTTAATTGAAATATCTAGTAAATACCCTGATCGGTTACTAATGCGTTTAGAAGGAAATATATAAAGATACAGAAGTAATATCTTCTAAACTTTGTATAAAATACCTAATGTCTCTCTTCAGATAGATGTATTAATTTCACCATCAGCCTAATCTCATAAGAACAGGATGATTTTAGTTTCATGAGGGGATTTGTAATTTAGGTTTCGTCCTCTAAGGCCATCTGGGTGGTAATCTGCATTACATCCATTGAGTCGTGCAACCGTAACTTTTTGATTTAGTCGGCAGCTTATAACTCATGCCTCAAGAACCATCTGGTGGAGAGCAAGCTCCACGCCCATCCCGCCGCCTCTGGCTGATTTTATTTAGTCGCCCAGTGATAGGTACAGCCCTTATTCTTCTCGGGATCTTAATTTGGGGCGGTTGGCGAATCCTAGGCTTTATAAATAATGAACTTGCTCCCCAGATTGCCAAAGAACTGACAAAGTCTCTGAATCGCCCAGTGCTATTAGGTGATGTGCAAAGCTATTCCCTGACGGGACTGCAGTTTGGGCCATCTTCAGTACCTGCTCATACTTATTCAAGCAACGGTCGCACCATTGAAGATAAGGATGCAGGCAAGGTTCAAACCGTTAATGTTCAGTTTGATGTTTGGAAAGCCCTCTGGACCCGGACTCTTAATTTAGATGTGACTTTGGTGGATGCAGAATTGTATCTTGACCAAACAGAAGATGGAGAATGGATTTCAACCACTCTCACTCAGGAGGATTCTGAGGGATTGGTCAAGATTCAGCTTGATTCCCTAAGTGTCGATGGGGGAGAAGCGGTTATTGATCCTTATGGAGCGGAGGCTCGGACCCTGAGGAATTTAAAGGGTGTTCTAACGCTCCATGACAACAATGAGAAGCTGAAAGTTGAAGGGAATGGCACTTTAGATTCTGGTGGTAAAGCGAGGCTGAAAGGGGAGTGGTTGCAGCCTAGTCAATCCCTAAAGTTAGATGTCAAGGCCAAACAGGTTCAAATAACTCCACTTATGGGGTTTGTGCCCACAGAGATTCCCATTCAAATTCGATCGGGAGAAGTGGATGGGGATTTCCAGCTAACCTATCAACCTCAAGAACCCATTCAATTGACTGGGACAACAGAAGTCAAAGATGCTGATATTCGCGTTCCTGAACAGAATATTTGGGTAAAGGCGGAGGAATTTCAGGGAGAGTTGGATGTTGAGTATTCTCCCAATCAGCAACTCCCCAAGGTGGGGGGAGAAGCCCAATTCCGATCTGCGGATCTTTATGTACCTGAAAATTTACTGTTTCAAAATGGGCGATCGCAACGTCAGCAACTGCGTCGTACAAATGGCACTCTAAAATTTCTAAAGGATGAAGAACTCCTCCAGTTTGAGGCCCGAGGCACCATTGCCAGTGGGGGCCGACTGCGGACCAAGGGGGAAACAACCCTCGATTTAAGCAAAATTAAAGTTTCGGTATTGGCCCAGAATGTTTCTGCACCTATTTTTGATCGGGCGTTTCAAACACCTGTAGCCATTCGTTCGGGTCAGGTCGATGCCAACGTCACGTTGTATCTAGATCAAGCTAAACGGCCCAGTATGCGAGGCACTGCCCGCATGAAGGATATTGATGCTCAACTGATCGGCTTGCCCAAGTCTTTCTATGATGCCAATGGATTTATTCGTTTACGGGGATTAACTGCCACCCTAGAAGGGGTGACGGCTCGATATGACCAAGTTCCCGTTGCCGCCAAAGGTTCGATTGATATTGATCGGGGTTATAGCCTTTCTGCCCAGGTTCCTGGACTGGATGTTAATACGGCTCTGACCACCATGGAGGTGCCCGCATTGCCGGTGCCCATTGCTGGGGAGGTGAGTCTTCCGGAGATTCGGATTACGGGTCCGATTGATCGTCCCTTTATTGCCGGGGAAGTTGTGATGGCCTCTGGTACGAAGATTGACCGGGTGCCCTTTGAGACGATCAAGGCCCAATTCATTTTAGATAATCCGTCCCTGAATGTTAGCCGTATTTTGGCAGTGCCTGAGGCTGGGGGCGAGATTACGGGAACGGCCCGCTATAACCTTTTACCGGGGGCAGACCTAGCGGCGGATGTAGATGTTGTTGGGTTGCCTGGGGATGCGATCGCATCCCTATACGACGTACCCTCGGGTTTAACGATTGGCCCCATCAACGCTCAGACCCAGGTTCGGGGGCAACCCGAAGATCTACGCACCCAAATTGCTTTTCAAGCGCCCCGTGCCACATATCCCACCAATGGTGAGATGCGCTTACGAAAAGGAATTACTCGGTTAGACAATGTTGTGGCCCAAGTGGCTGGTGGAACCGCTCGGCTGGATGGGTATTTTGATCAAACTGATCTGAAAGCGGATGTCAGATTGGCGGGCATTAAGCTATCCAACTTTGCCCCCGAATTAAAAGGCGCTTTGAGTGGAAATATTGCCCTCAATGGCCCCATTGCAGCCCTCAGCCCTAACACCCTGCGGGCTCAAGGCCAAGTTAATTTTTCCCAGGGATTATCCCTGCTAGAACAGCCGTTAGATGCTCGATTCCGATGGACGGGGCGTCAGATTGTGGTGCAGTCGGCGACGGCTAAGGGGTTTCGAGCCGATGGTACCATTGATGCTAATTTACAGTCTCCTCAAGGTCCCCAGATCACCGCGATGGATCTGAACATCAAGGCTGATAATTATGATTTACGAACCCTAGCAGCCTTGGGACCCACAGCAATTCCCTTGACCGGGCAGGCCGACTTGATAGGCCGCATTACCGGAACCCCCGAAGCCCCCAATTTAGTGGCGACTTTACAGCTAGAAGACTTAGCGTTGTTTCAGTTTCGGTTTGAACCGGTAATGAAAGGGGACTTGGCCTTTGGCCCAGGGGTTGAAATGAAGGTGGGAGGAGAACGAGATCGCATCGATGTTTCTCTCAACTCTCAATTCTTGCCCAACTCTTTTCTGATTCGCAGAGATCAGGCCATCGCCCAAGGGACAACCCAAGGCAATATCCTCCGGGCAGAAGTCAAACAATTTCCCCTACAACCCTTGAATTTAGGTTCCATCGCTAATTTAGGGTTAGGAACGGTCTCTGGGACTGCATCGGGTCAGTTCCTAGCCAACCTGAAACAGCAAACCCTAGAGGGTAGCTTTGCCGTTGATCAACCGGCCCTTAACCAGATTCAAGCTAAAACCCTAACGGGCAAGATTCGTTATCGAGATGGAATCGCTAATTTAGATCAGGGGACATTGCTCAAGGATGAAAGTCAGTATGTATTAAATGCGAAATTTATTGCCAGTGATAATCCGCAGTACTCAGGTGACTTAGCGATTACGAAAGGCAATATTGCTGATGTTGTGGCGTTGTATGAGTCTATCGATTTTGCAAATATCGGATCCCCCCAGCAGCCTAAAACCTATGGAACAGCAGCAGATTTGCAAACCATTCCGGTTGGCGTAAATGGCCCATTACTGTCTCAACTGCGCCGTTTTTCTGAAATTCGGCAGTTAGCCATTCTCCAAGCGAATCAACAGGAGCAAAGTCTGTTCGCCTTAGATGGCCTAACGGGGCAATTTGGCGGACAAATAGACTTTGCAGGATCCGTCAAAACTGGGGTGAATGCTGATTTCGATATTCGGGGACAAGATTTTAAGTTGGGGTTGTCTGGCATAGATCAACTCGTGGTTAAAGGCGAACTGGAAGATGGCCTGCTCAGTTTACAGCCCCTGCGTGTCAAAACGGGTGAGAGTCTATTGGCTTTTCAAGGGCAGCTAGGCAGTTCTTATCAGTCGGGGCGACTGCGGCTGCAAAATATTTCCGTTGAACCCATTAACCCCTTCTTGGATTTACCTGTCACCGTCACCGGCAAATTAAATGGCACCCTCAATTTGGCTGGAAACTTGGAAGACCCTCAGCTAGAAGGTCAGTTTGAGCTAGTAGAAGGGCGGTTGGACGATGCCGTTATTAATAGTGCTCAAACCACCTTGAGCTATAAACAAGCGCTCCTCAAGATTGATAGTCAGGCTCGGATTAATAACTCCCAACCCTTGGTCCTAAAGGGGGAAGTCCCCTTTGTACCGGTTTTCTCAACAGTAAAGCCAGCGACGGATCAGGTCTCCCTCACAGCAAGTATTCGAAATGATGGCTTATCCCTCCTGAGCTTATTTACAGACCAAGTCACCTGGGAAGGCGGTAATGGCGCTCTAGATGTCAATGTCAAGGGCACGATTGATCAGCCTATTGTGGACGGTAGCATCCGATTCCAAGATGCCAAACTTCAGGCTGCGGCCCTGAAACAGCCCCTCACCAATTTGAATGGCTTGATCAAATTTGATAGTAACCTAGTGACCATTCCTCGCTTAACGGCCAAGATCGATGATGGCCAGCTAGAAACCACTGGAAGTCTGCCCATTTTCCAAGGGTCGAACCAACAGGCCTTAGCCGTCAAATTAGAAGATTTAGATCTCAATGTGCAGGAACTCTATCAGGGAGGCGTGAATGGAGCCATTGTCGTCAAGGGAAGTGCTTTACAACCTCGGATCAGCGGCAAACTACAGCTTAGTAACGGCAAGGTCAAATTAGCCAATGCAAGTGGAGCTGATAGTTCTGCCCCTGGAACCGTGTCTCAGCCGGGTGTAGACAATCCGATTAAATTCAATAATTTAGTGGTTCAAATTGGCGATAATGTCAAAATCTCTCAACCGCCCGTCCTTAGTTTTATCGCGAACGGTGACCTGACCATCAATGGACAAGTGGATCAACCTTTAGCGGATGGTGTGGTTCGCTTCCGTAAAGGCTCCATTAATCTGGCCACCACCCTCTTTAGTGTTGATCCTAGACGGGAGAACTATGCCAGCTTTGACTCGCAATTTGGCTTAGACCCCTATCTCAATATTGGTATGAAAACCACTGTGACTGAGGTGGTAAGGGCGACGACCACTGACTTGAATGAGTTTGCTGAAGTCCCCTCTAGTGCCATTGGTGCAGTCCAATCCGTGAAAGTGAATGCCACGGTGGATGGACGGGCCAGCGAACTCCTCGCTAACTTTGACAAAGTCGTGACCTTAAGCAGCCGTCCTAGCCGCACCAATCCCCAAATTATTGCTCTACTGGGGGGTGGCTTGGAACGGTCGCTACAGGATGGGCAAGCGACCCAAGCTGCTGCCAATATTGCCAGCTCCGCAGCTTTCTCCAGTGTGCAGCAAGCTCTGAACGATGCTCTGGGAAGTCGCGCTAGTTTCCGAGCCTTTCCTGTTTTGCTCCCTAATCAGAACAATAACCAAAGCGCTGTACTAGCCTTTGGAGCTGAATTAGGATTTGACATTACCGATCGCTTCTCTGCATCGGTTCTCCAAATATTGACAGGGGTAGATGAACCGACTCTATTTAACTTGAGTTACGAGATCAACAATCAAATTAGGGCTCGGTCCTCCATCAGTTCTGAAGGCGAAGCCGTCGGTGTGTTGGAATATCGCATTCAATTCTAATCCTCGTTACAATAACCCTTTGCAATAGATACGGCTGCTATGATCATCAACCGATTATTCGCCTGGGGAGTTTTGGCCATTAGGGATTTTTCTGATCGGCGCTGGTGGCGTTGGTGCTGTCTTGCCCTGATTACGGCAAGCTTAATTCTCTTAAGTCATCCCAGTAGGGATGTCGTTGTGGCTCAAACCCTTGAGTCAGAGACGGTGGAAGTGGATGGCATTCCGTTATTTGAATTAAGTTCGTCGAAAGAATTCCCGGCTGAAGATAGAGCTAGAACGGTCAACCAAAGCTTACAAACCCTGGTGAATACCTCGACAAAGGCAGAGGTTATTGTTGATTTCTCTAAAGACCTACCCGTGCTGAAAGTCGAAGTCGGTGCGAAACAACCCTTGTATTTGTTGACCGTGAATAGTCAGGATGCAGAGTTGTCTTCTCCAGAAGTGACCGCTAGAACTTGGCAAAAGAAATTGCAGCGAGCAATTAATCGAGGGCAAGATGAACGGGCCAATCCTGGGCGATTAGTGGCTATTGGCGCTCTATGTTTGTTGTTGGCACTGATCGCTCACTGGGGGATAGGGTGGTTTTGGCGCCAGAAGTTATTCAAACTTTTACCTCGGGCAACGGTCGATCCAACGACGGGTGAACAGCCTCAAAGCCTTAGATTTCTCCTCAAAGCCATTTTCTACTGTTTGCGGATCGTGCTGTGGGTGGGCACGATTGGCTTTGTTTGTGGTCTATTTCCCTGGACCCGCAATGGCATCTATTTAATCATCAACACTCTGATTCAAACCTTCTCCACTCCGTTTATTCCGGCAGGTGGAAAGTCCTACTCTGTTGTAGATGTTGCTCTGCTTCTACTTCTACTGGCGGGGCTAATGAACCTGACTAAAACCGTGCAGCATTTGTTGAGATCACGGGTATTAGGAGCCACTGGACTGAATCGCGGAGCCCAAGAAGCCGTGGCCTTTGTGGCTAACTATGTCTTGCTGTTCATCGGAGCAATGGTGCTATTTCAGCTTTGGGGCTTTGATCTGAGTTCCTTAGCTGTATTTGCGAGTGTCCTTGGTGTGGGGATTGGTTTAGGACTGCAAGGATTTGCCAAAAACTTTATTAGTGGTATGGTCCTGATTTTTGAGCAACCCATTAAGGTGGGGGACTTTGTGAAGGTCGGAGATTATCAGGGCACAGTAGAACGAATCAATGTTCGGAGTACAGAGATTCGCACCCTAGATCAAGTTTCGATTATTGTCCCTAATTCAGAGTTTTTAGAATCTGAAGTGGTTAATTGGGACCATGGTTCTTCTGTCTCGCGGTTACAAATTCCAGTGGGAGTGGCCTATGGGACCAACCCCAAAAAGGTACGAGAAGCTTTGATGGATGCGGTTGCTGAGTATAGTTCGGTTCGCAAAGATCCACCCCCTCGGGTATTTTTCACTGAGTTTGGGGATAATTCTCTGAATTTCTTGCTATTGGTTTGGATTGATGAGCCTGAAAAGCAATTTGCCATCAAGAGCGATCTTAATTTTCGCATTGAGACCATTCTGCGTCATCGAGAGATTGAGATTCCTTTTCCTCAAAGGGATCTACATGTGCGATCCGGCAAGCTACCCCTAGATCTACCTGAAGAGTTAGTGACTTCTTTTACGCTACTTTCTCAAAATTTAAACGTTTGGTTGCAGCAGCAGTCTCTAAAAGAAAACGCTTCAGACACTCATGCTGCTGCAAATACAAAGTCTGCTCACCCAGATGATAAAAAGATTTAGTTCCCTGTTTGTCCTTCAAAAGGATACTCTTAGGTGCATCAGTTTAACTAATCTTGAATAAGGGGAATTTACCTAGATAACTTAGGTCTAGTCGCCACCACAAACTGATCTAATAAGTGTAAACTCTGATGCATATTTGGGCTGGAAAGCAGTTTGCCACCATGAACCTTGTTGTTTGGCATGTCCCAATTTATCGAATAGTTGATAATTTGTGGGTCGTATCATGCTCGTCGGACAATACACTCTAAAATCTGCTTGTAGTGCATCTCCATCAGGATATTGCAAAACACCGCTGGCCATATATAGCCCTGGTTTGTCGAGGGGGCGAATATTTGATACTTGAGCAATTTGCGCCGAAACAGCTGTAGATATAGAGGAGGCGAATATTGCTGTTAAAACTGCTAGCTTTTTATTCATTCTTTGACGCAACTAAAAATGGTGAATACTGCTCATTCTGTTACTCTTATTTTACATTTTGGAATAGGTTTATTGACCTCAGTAGAAATACATAATTTAGCTAGATAGTTGTTTTTAGATATATTTGTTGCCGTTTGAATAATTTTTTATGAGAGTATAAAAATCTAATTTTTTAGGAATATAAAAATTAGATTTAAACGATTTTTAAATTCATATTTGATTGCCAATCTTATCTTGATATCTGAGCAGAGTGGTAGCGAATATTCAAAATTTTTCTCAATGTGGTTAGATAGTGCCAGCTTGATTGAACTCTGATGTGAGAAGAGCCATCAGGGTACAATCTTGCATTTGCCTGCTTGACAGAGGTTGGTAGACTTCGATAGCTTGAAGACTGGTCTGATAAATTAAGAATAGTTTTCATTAGTGCGTTGAATTTAAGATGGTCTTCAATCTCTCTAAAATCGCTCTGATTACTTCAGTGAGCTTTTTCTCTATCGCTGTTGCAAGTGGATGTACTAACACTCAAACGGATGGTGAAGGCAAGATAGTGAGGGTGTATTCTGCCCGACACTATGATACGGATCAGGCCTTATATCAAGACTTCACCAAGCAAACGGGAATTGAGGTTAAGTTACTAGAAAGTAAGGATAATGAGCTACTTGAGCGAATCAAAAACGAGGCCAGCAATCCCCAAGCGGATGTGTTGATTACGGTTGATGCAGGTCGATTATGGCGGGCGGAACAGGCCAACTTATTGCAATCAATTTCTTCTAACCAGCTGAAAGATAAAATTCCAGAGAATCTCCGTCACCCGGATGGTCTTTGGTTTGGTCTGACTCGGCGGGTGAGGATGTTGGTATACAACAAAGCAAAGGTAAAGCCAGAAGAACTCTCCACCTATGAGGCATTGGCAGAACCTGCTTGGAAAGGTAGAGTTTGCGTTCGTAGTTCCAACAATATTTATAATCAATCCCTTCTAGGATCCTTTATTGAATCAAAAGGGGAAACGGAAACCGAACAATGGGCCAAAAATTTAGTCGCCAACTTTGCTCGTCCTCCCAAAGGAGGAGACGTTGACCAAATTAAAGCGGTGGCAGCTGGTCAATGTGATGTAGCTATTGTGAATCACTATTATGTGGCCCGTTTAGCTCAATCCAAGAATTCTAAGAATAGAGCCATTACTGAGAAGGTGGGAGTCTTTTTCCCTAACCAGGATGACAGAGGAACTCATGTCAATATCAGTGGGGCTGGCGTAGTCGCCAATGCACCTAATAAGGAAAATGCGATCGCATTTATGGAGTACCTCACCAGTCCTGAGGCCCAGAAAGTGTTTGCCGAAGCAAATAACGAATATCCGGCAGTGATTGGGGTTGAAGAATCACCCGCTTTAAAAGAGTATGGCGAATTTAAATCCGACACCATCAACGTCAGTGCCTATGGACGTAATAATCCAGAAGCAACCAAAATAGCAGATCGAGCAGGATGGCAGTAACCCCTTTGTTTCGCTGCCTACTCTCCAGATAGTTGAAGAAAGACCGTTCTTTGTCGAGGGCCATCCAGCTCAAACAACAGGACCGATTGATAAGTCCCTAAAGCTAATTGGCCCTCGACAATAGGCGCCACTTCACTGGAAGAAAGCGTGATCGCCATCAGGTGAGAATGCGCATTTTCTGGCTCATCTTCGGGGACATCCCGCAAATGTAGATCATTATGCAGGTATCGTTGGTTCGCTGGAGCCAGCTTGTGCAAATAGACTTTAATGTCCTCTAATAATCGTTCTTCATACTCGTTAATGGCTAAAGACGTAGTGGTATGCCGAGAACAGATTAAAACTTGGCCATTTCGAATTGAGCTAGCAGCAATAAACTCTTGAATTTGAGGGGAAAGATTATAAATGCCAATCCCTTGATCGGTTTCAAGATCAAGAATTTCATGCACAATCACCATGAAACGCAAAAAGAAAGATCTCACCTAAGATACACCTTGCTGGGCACCAGGTTTAGGCTTTACCTATCTGAACATATTTTTGGCGGTCAGCTCGCCTTCACAGAATACTGCTCCTAATGGAGGGATAGGGGAGATGGCGAGCAGCTTAGAGAGGGAGGGGATTGTGAACAGTCATGGTGACAATAAGTATTTCTACCTTCTTCCTTAGCCCGATATAGCGCTTTGTCTGTTAATTCAATTAAGCCATCCAACGACTGCTCAGATTTAGGAATAACGGTGGCAATTCCTAAACTTAGGGTGATTTGAGGGCTAACAGTGGAAAACTCATGGGGAATGTTGAGTTCTGCAATCTTACTGAGAATGCCCAGGGCAACTTGTTCTGCGCCTTGGGCATGGGTTGAAGGCAAAACGATCGCAAATTCTTCGCCCCCATAGCGAGCAACCAGATCGTCCGGGCGATGAACGGCCTTTTGGATGGCAAGGGCGACTTGCCTTAAGCAGTCATCTCCAACCTGATGACCATAGTGATCGTTAAACAATTTGAAATAATCAACGTCGCATAAAATGAGCGATAAGGGTTCATGATCACGTTGTAATCGCCGCCAAACTTGCTCCATATCTTGATCAAACCGATAGCGGTTGGCCACTTGAGTTAAGCCATCAATGTGGGCTAGGCGATGCAAAGAGGCATTTGCCTTTGCGAGTTCTGCTTCAACTCGTTTACGCTCTTCAATTTCCCGCTGCAGATTCTGCGTCAGCTCTCGAATGCTCAAATGCACTTTCACTCTGGCGAGGACTTCGGCTTCCTGGAAAGGCTTGGTGATGTAATCAACCGCTCCTAAGGACAATCCCTCAACTTTATTCGCCTGCTCACTTAGAGCAGACATGAAAATAACGGGAATATCCTGGGTACGAAGATCGGCTTTTAATTTTGCACAAGTTTCCAAGCCATTCATTCCCGGCATTTGGATATCTAACAAAATCAGATCAGGTAAACCATGAGCTAACTGCTTTAAGGCAGCATTCCCACTAGTGGCGACCCAAACTGTAAACCCCTGATCTCTGAGTGTCTGAGCCAAAATGGTGAGATTCGTTGGCACATCATCGACGATGAGAATATTTGAAGGTTTGGGGGAATCAGGCATCGCCTTGCTAAGTAAGACTGGACTAGTGGAGGCTAACGGCACATCCAGATAAATTTATATCAAAAACAGGATAGTTTGACTTTTCCATTGTGAAGGGTAATGGAACGAACAAAATCCGCAAGAATACTTAAATTTACAGTTAACTGTTTAAATAAACATATTTCAATGTGTCTGATTTTGAATTTTAGAAATCTTCTACTACACCTGTTGAGTATTTCTAGTATATCCCTGACCCTTTATTCTCCCAGTACTTGAGGGGTAAGGAGCCCATGATTTCTGAAGGTAGATTGACTGGGCTTTGAACATGTCTTCCAGAAAAAATACTCGAAAATTATAGGCAAGAATCGACTAGATTCTATTCAGTTTGTGATGTAAAAAGTCTTGGATTTTAGTGATTTCAAATTTTTCAGCCCAATCCATAATTTTCTGGCAAAAACCTTTGTATTGTGAATGAGCTGCCTGAATATTGGATATTTCATCAATAATTTCAAAAACACTCCCTTTATTTGCCATAGTCAATAGTTTTTCCAATGCTACCGGAGGTGGACAGACTACCTTCGGTTCCTTGGAAGGCGAAATAGGACTCTTTGTTGATAATTCATTCTTAGGGACGTTATCTGTCGTCACCCATTTTAGGTTTAAGTGATGCTGCAATTTTTGGATTAACTCACTCATCTGTAAGGGCTTGGCAATAAAGTCGTTGCAACCTGCAGCTAAACTACGGGATTGATCCGGTCCATAAGCACTGGCTGAAGACATGATCACGGGAATATCTGCTGTAGACGGCTGTTGTCGGAGGGCTTCGGTCAAAGCACAGCCATCCATATGGGGCATCATTAGATCAGAAATTACCAAATCTGGTGGGTTATCCAAGGCAACTTTAATTCCCGCTTGACCGTCAATGGCCGTCAAAGTCTTAAAACCTAAGTCATTGAGTAACTCAATCATTCCAGCACAAGTATCCAAATGATCGTCGATGATCAAGATGGTGCGGGGCTGTCCACAGTAGCCCGTGATGTTTTCATAGGTTTCAAATGCCGAAGTTAGGGTGTCGGGTTGCACTACTGGCAGAGCGAGGGTAAAAGAAAAGACACTGCCTTCGTTGGGTTGGCTGATAACCGATAATTTGCCGCCCATCATGGCGGTCAAGTTATGGCTAATCGCTAAACCTAATCCTGTGCCTTGATGGTATCGATCCGGATGGCCCGCTTGTTCAAAGGGGAGGAATATTTTGGAGAGTTCCTGAGCTACAATGCCAATCCCGGTGTCACTGACTTGGAAAACAATTGATTGAATGGTTTCTCCATGGGGAAGATCGTCTTTTTGACTGATAGGTGGAAGGGGATCGGGGGCTATTGCCACTTTGAAGGTTACATTTCCGCTATCGGTGAATTTCACCGCATTCCCGAGAATATTGAGCAAAATTTGCCGTAATCGTTGTTCATCTGCATAAATGCCTTGGGGTAGATTGGATGCAAACTGGGTGATCAGCTCAAGTCCTTTCTGCTGTGCCTTAATTGTGCAGAGTTCAGAGATACCAGTCAGAAACTCATGAAAATGGAAAGAATCAGGATGCAACTCCATGCGTTGCGCTTCAATTTTAGAGAGGTCTAATAAATCTTCAATTAGGGTTAGCAAATGCTGCCCACATTGGTGCATCACTTGGATCCCCTTGTGGTCCTTTGGGCTAAGGGATGCAGATCTCTGTAGAATTTGGGCATACCCCAAAATGCCATTCAAAGGAGTGCGCAGTTCATGGCTCATATTGGCGAGGAATTCACTTTTGGCTTGGTTCGCAAATTCGGCTTCTCGTTTAGCCACTAATAATTCATGATTTTGCTCAGATAGCTTGTGACTTTGCTGTTTTTCTTGCTCCAATAATTTGGCATGGGCCAAGGCAATACCCACTTGGTTGGCCAAGGCTTCGATGAGTTCAACTTCATCGGCGGTCCATCGGCGCAGCATGTCATTCTGCTCGGCAATAGGGAGTTGCAAAAAGCCTTGACGATTCAAGTTTTTTTGACAATGCTGCAGCACAATCGCGCCGTTGGGTTGCCCTTGATAGGAGGTGCGAACGGCAAGGATAGATTTGAGCTGAATAGAGCGATTTTCTAGGGAAGGGTAAATGAGGGGATCGGTATAAACATTAGGCGTCAGTAGCGCTTTTTCCTGGGAGAGCATCTGTTGGATATGGGCAAGCTGATAGGCCTGTATGGTGGTGCCCCACATGGAATCACAGCCTGGCTGTAGGTATTCAGCGACAATTGGAAATTCCTCTACAGGACCCAATGTATAGCTATGGATATGGCAGCGACTGACATTGAATACTTCGCCGATCATTTGTACGGCGGTGGTGAAGATTTTTTGGGTGTCGAGACTCTGACGAATGTCGGCAGTGAGCTTTCTTAACAGGGTTTCTCTCTGAATTTGCCGTTCTAAGGCAAGGGCAGCTTGTTTTCGTTCCGTGATATCGCGAGAGACCGCACTAAAGCGATCTTCTCCTTGAAATTGAAAGTAAGTGGAGGTAATTTCTACTGGGATAATCTGACCCGATTTGGTTCTGTGAACTCCCTCTAAAGTAATGGATTGATTGTCCTTAATTTCTTTCAATAGCAACTTAAGTTTCTGGGGGGTGATCCAAGGGGCAATATCCCCAAACCGCTTCGTTAAAATTTCGGTTGGAGAATACTCTAATTGATGGCAGGCTCGGTCATTGGCATAGAGAAATTTTCCGGTGGAGTCTAGAAGGTAAATACTATCTTTGGCTTTGTCGAGACTATATTTGGCGAGTTCTAGCTCCTGTTCTGCCTGTTGGCGCTCTTTAATTTCCTGCTGTAGCTGTTGGTAATGAAGAATCAACTGTTGCCGTTGATGTTTTTCCCGATCGAGTAAATTCGCTTGAGCCAGGGCGATGCCCACCTGACCGGCGACGGTTTCTAGTAGACTGATTTCTTCGGCGGTCCAATCTCGTGTGCGATCGCATTGGCTGAGGACAATGACACCATTGGCTTCATCTAAGTAGGACGTTCGAATCGACAAGATGGAAAGTAACCCAGCTTCGGTAAGGAGCGGCCGCAATTCATGCAGGGTCGTATCCGTGGCCACATGGGTAGAAGGAAGTGCTTGATCAACAGACAATAGTTGTTGAATGTAGGGGGTATTCAGGACGGGAATATCTTGTCCTAAAAGGGATGGCATGTCTGCTGCTAAATACTCGGCGACGACCTTGAGTCGAGGGGTGGGATTGCGAGTATAGGTATGAATATGACAACGACTGACTTTGAATATTTTGCCAATGTGACGGACAGCGGTGTCGAGGATCTTTTGGGCATCTAAGCTTTGACGTATGTCGCGGGTAATTTGGCCCAGGAGATTGGCATGGTAGAGCTGTCGTTCGAGGGCTTGTTGTGCTTGCTGGCGTTCGATTTCTGCCGCTGCTCGGGCTGCAAAAATCTGCAAGATCATCTCAAACTGGGATATGTCTTTGAGTGGAGCGGTATCTATCACAGCGATGTGACCCAAGATTTGACCGGAAGGGTTCAAAATTGGAATGCCAAAATAGCTTTCTGCTTCCAGGGTCACAAGATCAGCGTCATTGGGAAAATGCTGCTGCACCGAATCTTTGTAGATGCAAGCTTCTCCGGCAATCACATCTTTGCAGGGAGTATCTTCTAGGGGGTATTCAAAATTCTCGCCAAAGGTATCCCCTTGCCAGAAGGCCAGGGTGTGGACTCGATCTTTCGCGATACCGACAAGCTCAGTAATCATGGCATAGCGGACATTTAAGGTATCGGCTAAGGCTCGGGTGCAAGTGCGAAAGAAGGCTTCCCCTACCTTTGTGGCCGTCCCTTCTAAAACCAGTTGTAAGGCTTCTTTGGATTGTTCACGTTCTGTGATGTCTTCGTAAAGTCCCAGAATGCCAACGACTTCTTGCTCGCTATTGAGTAAGGGGAGTTTGCTGGTCTCTACCCAAATTTGCCGACCATCGGCTTGGATTTGGGTCTCGACGATTCGATCCTCTGGCTCAACCGTCTCCATGATCTTGCGATCGCATTGTCGGTACCAATCGGCTTCTTCCTTTAACCAAGGCAAGTCATAATCTGTCAATCCCACAATCTGGTGGGGAGCCGATAGTCCTGCATCTTTGGCAAAGGCAAGGTTGCACCCAAGATAGGTGGACTGGCGATCTTTCCAAAAGATAGATTGGGGAATCGTATCCAAAATCAATTGCAACAAACGCTGAGACTCATGCAAATCCGTTTGGGTTTGTTGGAGCTGCTCAAAGGTTCGCTGTTGTTCTTGGCGTAATAGCTGGTTAAGGGCGATTTCTGCTCGTTTACGATCGCTAATATTGTGCTCGTTGACGAGAATGGCTAGCTCTCCCGTGCGTGGATTTTGCGTGCCGCGCACATCAATACCATGCCACTCCATCCCCTGAAGGGTTTGAACCTGAACTTCAACACTGAAAACCTCTTCCGCTTTAACTGCGGACAGGGCTTGATGGGCAAGGTTGGGATCCTTAAAACGACGGTTGAACGTCTGTTCTGATCCAAGGCGGACCTCATCTCCATAGCATTGCAAGGCCGCAGGATTTTGAAGAATCGCATGCCCCTCCAGATCGTAAAGGGAGATCATGACGGTGGTATGTCGCAAGGCTTCTAAGGAACAGAGACTATCGACATCCACCTGCTCCAATGCGTCAGAGATCCCTTCGGATAGCATTGCCAGGCGGCCAGATTCGATTGTAATGCCTGAAAAAATACAGCGAACAGAAACCGCAGCACCCCCTTTGGGGTAAAAAGTCCACTGCTCCGTGACAGAGTCTCCCTGTCGAAATTTATTCAGATAGGACTGTAATCGAATCTCGGTTGCTTCTGAATAATCACTCCAATCTCGATTAAGCAGTTCTTCTAAACTTTCAGCATTCCACAACTCAAGGGCAGCCGTATTTGCCCACCACATCCGCATCTGCTCAATATCAAAGATCCAGACAGGCGTTGTCAGCCGATTAAACAAGGTCAGTTCGGCAGGGGTAACGCTTGAGGTGGTTGAAGAATTCACAGAACGAATAGCCATCACTCACTGCCTCTAGACTGCCCATTTCTACCCTCTTCATCACCTTTTATAGCGCCTTTTACTGGGGTGACTTGATCATCACTCCACTGATTTGGGCAGAATCAGTCTAAAATTGTTAAATAAAATTAAAGTTTTTCCGAGTCTGGCCGAAAGTATTCTTTCAGATTTGCAAAACCGAAGTTGATCCAACATCTGTATCTTTGGAACCTAGTATGACGCTCCTTCCGATTCGTAACGTCGCCATTATTGCCCACGTTGATCACGGCAAAACGACCCTCGTTGATGCCCTACTGAAGCAAGCCGGCACCTTCCGTGAAGGAGAGGATGTTCCCGATTGCGTCATGGACTCTAACGATTTAGAGCGGGAACGGGGTATTACCATTTTGTCCAAGAATACGGCGGTTACCTACAAAGAGACCCTGATTAATATTGTTGATACCCCAGGACACGCTGACTTTGGCGGGGAAGTGGAACGGGTGTTAGGCATGGTGGATGGCTGTCTGCTGATTGTGGATGCCAACGAAGGCCCTATGCCCCAAACGCGGTTTGTATTGAAAAAAGCCTTGGAAAAGGGTTTACGGCCGATTGTTCTCGTGAATAAAATTGACCGTCCCCAAGCGGATCCTCATGGTGCAGTAGACAAGGTCCTTGATCTATTTATAGAACTGGGAGCGGATGATGATCAGTGCGATTTCCCTTATCTATTTGCCTCTGGCTTGGATGGCTATGCCAAGGAAGATTTAGACGCCCCTGGCGAGGATATGAAACCACTGTTTGAGTCATTCCTCCACCATGTTCCACCCCCAGTTGGTGATCCTGAGAAGCCCTTACAGCTACAGGTCACCACCCTGGACTATTCCGATTATCTAGGCCGGATTGTGATTGGCAAAATTCACAATGGCACGATCAATATGGGACAGCAGGCTGCCTTAATCAATGAACATGGCGAGATGGTCAAAGCCAAAGTCAGCAAGTTGATGGGGTTTGAAGGTCTACAGAGAGTTGAGTTAGCGACTGCTTCTGCCGGTAACCTGGTTGCGATCGCAGGGTTTGCCAATGCCAATATCGGCGAAACCATTACCTGTCCCAACGAACCCCAAGCCCTTCCCCTAATTAAGGTGGATGAACCTACCCTGCAAATGACTTTCTGCGTCAACGACTCGCCATTTGCGGGTCAGGAAGGAGACTTTGTCACCTCAAGACAAATTCGCGATCGCTTGATGCGTGAGCTGGAAACCAACGTCGCGCTGCGGGTCGAAGAAACGGATTCCCCCGATCGATTTGCTGTTTCCGGCCGAGGTGAATTGCACTTGGGCATTTTGATTGAAACCATGCGCCGAGAAGGGTATGAGTTTCAAGTATCCCAACCTCAGGTGATTTATCGGGAAGTGAATGGTCAGCCCTGTGAACCCTATGAGTATTTGGTGCTAGATGTTCCTGAAGAGGCTGTGGGGGGCTGTATTGAGCGCTTGGGACAACGCCGGGGCGAAATGCAGGATATGCAGGTGAGCAATGGCCGCACCCAACTCGAATTTGTGATTCCAGCCCGAGGCTTGATTGGTTTTAGAGGCGAGTTTATGCGCCTAACCCGAGGCGATGGCATTATGAACCACAGCTTCTTGGAGTACCGAGAGATGGCTGGGGATATTTCGTCTCGACGGAATGGGGTAATTATTGCCTTTGAGGAAGGAACGGCTACGTTCTATGCCCTTAAGAATGCGGAAGATCGAGGCTCTTTCTTTATTGAGCCGGGGGTCAAAGTCTACAAAGGCATGATTGTGGGTGAGCATAACCGTCCTCAGAATCTGGATCTCAACGTTTGCAAAACCAAGCACCTCACCAATCACCGTAGTTCAACGGGCGATGAGCTAGTACAGCTGCAAGCACCGGTTGATATGAGCCTAGAGCGGGCGCTGGAATATATCGGTCCAGATGAACTAGTGGAGGTCACTCCTGAATCGGTACGTCTACGAAAACTAGAAAAGAAAAAGCTCGCCAAGCGTTAGGGTTATGGGTTGGAAGACTCAATTTTGGTAAGGTTGTGTGCAACCTCGTTAATCAATGGCCAGGATTGAGGCATTCTCCCTTTTCATGAAACCTTGTCGTGAGTGCCAAGCTCAAATCTCTGAACAGGCATTGACTTGTCCCCAATGTGGGGCACCCTATCCAGCCCGAACCTCTTGGGATGGATGGGGTTTTGAGTATAAATCATCTCTGATGATTGCTGGTTTGCCGCTTGTGCATATTGCATTCAAGTACCGCCCGAATCGAAGACCAGTGTTGGCGAAAGGGGTGATTGCGATTGGGCAGTTTGGCTATGGTGTAATCTGCATTTCGCAGGTGGGCGTGGGATTAATCAGCCTCAGCCAGTTTACTCTGGCAGGATTTGCACTGGCTCAGTTTGCAGTTGCCTATTCTTTGGTCGCTCAGTTCGGGATTTATTGGGCTGAAGGACGGGGCCAATGGGTGTTTAAATTTGCTGAATTACTGGGATTCTAAAAGCATTGGTGAACTGGCTATGAATAATATCTTTGCTGAGTTACCCGATAATCTTGAGCAAGAGGTCTTTGAAACTTTGATCAGCAATGATGGGGTCAAGGTCGAGCGAATTATCTCTAAAGGGCATAAGACTGAGGCAGGGCAATGGTATGACCAAGATTTAAATGAATGGGTGATGGTACTCAAGGGAGCAGCTAGACTTGTTTTTGAAGGTGGCGAGTCTGTCGAGCTGAATGAAGGTAGCTATATTAATATCCCTGCCCATCAAAAGCATCGAGTAGATTGGACGGACCCCACCCAGGAAACGATATGGTTGGCCATTCACTATTCAGAGTGAGAGTTAGGAA
Organism: Acaryochloris marina MBIC11017; assembly: GCF_000018105.1. GTDB lineage: Bacteria > Cyanobacteriota > Cyanobacteriia > Thermosynechococcales > Thermosynechococcaceae > Acaryochloris > Acaryochloris marina. The sequence goes on along the minus strand of NC_009925.1, from coordinate 62,467 downwards.
TTACTCAGTTGTGGACCAGAATAGGAATAGCTCAAAATCCGAAAGTGTAGATGAAAGTCCAAATTTGAGAAGTACTCATTTGATTGTTACCGGAAGAGAATTAGATTTAACCTGAAGGGACTGTTCAGAGTTTTGTGTAAGCGGTCTAGGATCCAAACACATCAGGAGACCGTACGATGTCTAGAAAGAAAAAAGCTCCCAATCGAGTCGATGAACTGTTAGATGAACTCATCGGAGAGAACCCTCAACCGGAAGATATTCTGGGCGAATCAGGACTGCTTAAACGACTCAGCAAACGCCTAGTGGAACGAGCCCTTGCAGGTGAATTGACTCATCACCTGCAGCAATCCTCCAACGATCAGTCAGGTGATGAGAATTCTAATGGCCCCAGAAATAGTCGCAATGGTTACTCGAAAAAGACCGTCCAGTCTGAACAAGGAGAGATGGACCTATCGATTCCTCGTGACCGTTGCGGCGAGTTTGAGCCTGTCCTGGTGCCTAAAGGCCAGCGACGCATCGCAGGGCTCGATGAGAAAATCATCGCCTTATATGCTCGGGGCATGACCACCCGTGATATTCGAGCCCAATTGGTGGAGCTGTATGGGGCCAATATCTCTGAAGCTCTGATTAGTGACGTCACCAATAGCGTCATGGAAGAGGTCAAAGACTGGCGTTCAAGGCCGCTGGATGAGGTGTATCCGATTGTCTATCTTGATGCGCTGTATGTGAACATCAAAGTCAATGGTCAAGTCAGCAAGCGAGCTGTCTATGTCGCTTTGGCAGTGACTGTGGAGGGCAACAAGGAACTGTTGGGATTATGGATAGGAGCCGCTGAACGAGAGGGAGCAAAATTCTGGCTTTCGGTGCTCACAGACCTTAAAAATCGAGGAACTCAGGATATCTTGATTGCTTGCTGTGATGGACTCAAAGGTTTTCCTCAAGCGATTGAGTCGGTCTACCCTCAGACCCAGGTGCAGGTTTGTATTGTCCATCTTATTCGTAATAGCCTTCGCCATGTGCCGTGGAAGGAAAGTCGAGCCGTAGCTGCAGACCTCAAGCCCATTTACCAAGCGGCCACTTTGGAAGAGTCTGAGGCTGCGTTGGATGCATTTGCCCATAAATGGGACGAGACGTATCCTGGCATTAGCCAAATCTGGATACGACATTGGGATAATGTTGCCCCGTTGTTTCAATACCCAATGGCCATCCGTAAGGTTATCTACACCACCAATGCCATTGAGTCGCTCAACCGCTCACTGAGAAAGGTGATTAAGACCAAAGCGGTTTTCCCTAATGAAGAGTCTGTCTACAAATTGATGTTTCTAGCGATGAGGAATATTTCGAAGCGATGGACCAGACCAATTCTGAATTGGAAGGCGGCGCTGTCCCATTTTGCTATTCTGTTCCCAACACGATTCAACTATTGAATACACTGCTGCTTACACAAAAATCTAAACACTCTCACCTGAATTTCTCACAAGCAGTTATCAATGGCCCTAATTGACTACAAAGAAGTAGTTCGTGCAATCGAACAGTGCGCAGAGATTGCACATCGCCAAATCTATGAATTGCATCAGCGCGACCCCAGTCATGAGACATTTATGCAAGTGGGCCTACTGGATGGACGCGATACGATCGTGGATCATCTGTCTCATAACGAATTCGGTATTGCTCTCGAACACTTGCTCTATATGATCCACGAATCTGACATCACTTTTGACATTGCACGGGTCGTACTTTTACACGACATCGCTCGAAGCCTCGGAATACGAAATCATTACACCCGAGACAATCTCACAAAACTGGGAACGCTATCCCAAGCTTTTAACATTCCTGAATAATGGTGCCAAATACATTTTGAATCGATGCGAATTACATCATCGAAATGGCAGATAACAATCTGTTTTTATGGTGGTTTGTTAAACGGTAATATTAGAGGCCAGCAATATCTAAGCTCAAAGAAATACGGGATGTTGATTTGCTAATCTGCCGTCAGTTTTATTTTGAGCAGACTGTCAGTCAATTTTGCGTGTGATTAAGGGAGTGGTAGAGCCAGTTGGACCTTTCGCGGTGGTTTGGCTGTTTGTGGAAGCGGTTCAGGGTTGGGGGGTTGAGCACTGCAATATTGACGATACCCGCAGCGATCGCACTGCTCGCCTTCATGAGGATTGAAGTGAACCCCTATATTCGGACAGGGCAATAGATGAATTAAGCGCTATCCTCCTTATTCATACAATAGTGATTGTTCTGTTGTCTCCACTGCTGCTCATATTCACAGGGTGTCAAATACCCCAGTGATGAATGAATCCGCTTATGCATATACACATCTTCTAGAAACTGCTCAATGTGCTCATACGCTTCAGTAAAATTTCGATAGTCTGATAAATCGACCTCTTCTTCTTTTATCGTTCTCATCAATCGCTCAGCATAGCCATTTTGCCAAGCCTGTCCCACCTCGGCCATACTGATTTGCACTTGGTGTTGTTGGAGCAATTGCATATAGGCTGCAGCGGCATACTGAACCCCTTGGTCAGAATGGTGAATCTCAGGCGTTGCCCGCTCCAACGCCTTGTTCAACGCCCTCAACGTTAGTTGCTGGTCGATATGGCGGGACAGATGCCAGCCACGAATGGCGCGAGTAAAGACATCCATCACGACGGCCAAATAGACAAACTCCTGCTGTAAGCGAATGTACGTGATGTCCGCCACCCACACCTGCTCAGGATGGTCGATGGAGAGATTCAACACTCGATTGCCATAGCGAGGGAACGAATGTTCGCTATTGGTGGTGCGTTTGCGTTTGACTTTGGTCTTGGCCATAATCCCTATCTGTCGCATTAGTCGAGCCACGCGTTTATGGTTAACGCAATACCCCTGACGCTGCAGTTGGGCGGTGATTCGACGATAGCCATAAGTCGGATAGGCTCCAGCAACTCCAGCAATGGCCGCTTTTAGTTCGCTCTCATCCGGTTGGCCTCTGGCATGGTAATACACTTGAGAGCGTGGGTAATTGAGTACCTGACAAATTTGGCGAATGGAATAGTCCTGCTGCAACTGTCTCACCATCTGCCGTTTTTGGTTAGGTGTAAGGACATTGAGGCTTTTTTTGCGATCTCTAATTGCAGCGTCAATTGGCCGACTAGACGCTCTAACTGAGCAATTTTCGCTTCAGCGTTGTCGTCGTTGTTCTGACTCTCAAAAATGCTACTGGCGTGCGCTAGAAATTCCTTGCGCCAGCGGTTGAGGAGGCTAGAGTGCAGGGTATGGATGCGACACAATGCACTGCTCGTTTTTTCACCGCTTAACAATTGTAAGACCACTTGAGCTTTGAACTCAGCACTATATTGACGACGTTTTGATGACATTAATTTCCCTCATTCGGTACAAGATTACGATGCTTAAGGACTTGTCCGAATCTTGGGGGTCACTTCAGATGCCAGTCTTGATCAGACCTCAGTTTTAGTGCTAAGTCGCCAATCAAACCTTTGATTTGGTCTAAATGATCGGGAGTAACCTCATAAGAAATGCATTGATTGCTGCGTAATATAGATCAAGCTCAAGCGTTTAAGGGCATGGTGATAAGTCTGTTCCAGCGCTAAATAGTAAAGCCCCAACTGCACATCAATGGCTTCTGGGGGCTTAACAGTTTTACTGGTTTTGTAGTCAATCAGTTCTAGGCCATCGTCTAGCCAGTCTAAACGGTCATAGCGACCGGACAGGGCGAACTCTATATTACTGACCGGCTTTGTTGCATGAATCGCGTAAAGGCTAGATGAATTGCCTCTCCTCGTTATTCTTAAGCTTCAACCCAAACAGTCTCGGGTTTGGCGATCTGAATCATTCGATTGAGTGCCGCACACTGCAGGAGTAACTCTGTGGCTTGATTATCAAAGTTACGGGAACGTACCTGACCCCCAAAGATAGTTTTGAAGCGAAACATCGTCGTTTCAGCTAGAGACCGCCGATGATAGTGGGCTTGTTTTTTCCACCTCTTTCGTCCCTGTTTTCGGATGGCTCTGAGATTTTGATCTCGTGGATGGGGTGGAGCATTGCAGTTTCCATGTTGCCAAATTTTGGCATTCTTCCTTGGGGGAATTGCAGCTGTGGCATTGCGCTCCATGAGGGCATCATAGCAATGACTTTGGTCATAGGCTCCGTCAGCAGAGACCTGTTCAATCTCATCGTCGATGCCTTCAAGGAGATCTTCAAACACTTCACCATCCTGAACGTCATTGGTTGTCACGACACCCGTGAGAATTTCTCCAGTGGACTCATCAACACTCAAGTGAAGTTTACGCCACGTCCGACGTTTGCTCACACCATGTTGCCTGGTTTTCCACTCTCCTTCACCATAGACTTTGATCCCTGTGCTATCGATAACGACGTGAATGGCACCTTGCTTAGGTATAACGGGCAATGAAATCGATAGCTGACCTTTCCGCCGAGAGACGGTGCTGTGGTCACAAACGGGAAGCTCAATTCCCATCAACTCAAACAATGAATTTAGAAATCCTTCGGTTTGACGCCCTGCTAAACCATAGATACATTTGACGGTCTCGAAGGTGGAGATTGCTGTATCGCTATAGGTCAGAGAGGCTCCCCGCTTTTGTCTCGGTGTGGTTTCTAGCCAATGAACGATAGCTGATTGTTCGAGCCAGAAGGTCACACTTCCCCGCTGTTTGAGACCAGCGTTATACTCGGACCAGTTGCGGATTTGGTAACTCATGGGCTAGCGGTTTTTGGTGGTACATAAACTCTAGCCCGCGCCTAATCCGCAGCACCTATTCATGCAACAACGCCTTACTGACCTGAAAAGAGGCTTGAATCTTGCCCTCAATGCCCAAAGGTTTTCGCAACATCGATTGAGGAGCCACATATTGGCGATAGTAAGTCTCCAGGGCTTGCCAGCCTTCATGAATTTGGGACTCACTGAGTTCGCCGATATGCTGTTGCCAACAGTCGGCAAACCATTGCAGGGGCGGAATGGGGTCGGCATAGGACCAGTCTTGGTAAATTTGGGCCAAAGCCCGATGGATTGCTTTACCAAAGGTGGGTGAACCGAAAGCCGTGGGGACCGTTAACCGCCGCTCATGCTTGAAATAATAGGCTTGAGGACATTGACGATAGGTCTGAAGCTTAGTCGCTGACAGTGGGTAGGCCATGACCCCAATACCCGCTAAATAGTTTATATGTACTTATATTTTAGCGGTATACGGGAATCATGGCTAAAAGGGGTGAGCCTGCTTTGAGGTTAGGCTTTGCAGCCCACGAAGTAAGGAGAAAGGGAAGTAGGTAGTCCAGTGTCCTTATCCTTGGAGAAGCTGAACTGAGATTTAATCAGTAGGCTAATAGCTTGATTTTCAGTGAGCTGGGTTTGCATATTGCTCATGGAGCAGCTGCACATTTGCTTAGCTTGGGCAGGAGAATAACCTTTACCAGTTACTTTCTCGACGCAGCCAGAGTTATAGCGTTGAACCAAAATGGGGTCGTAAGTGTGCTTTTGACCAGCCAGGGAAATTTGAGGGAAAGCGGCAACCACTAATCCAGCGACGCTTGTAGTGGCGAGCAAACCAGCAATCATTTTGATTTGGCGAGTCATAGGAGTCTCCTTCAATGCAGGGGGAATAAAAAGTTAGTGTTTGCTTAGGTTTTGTGTCGTGGCCTCAACCAGATTGTTCCTGGGCTGTGGCTCACTGAAATTAAGGATATAATTTACGCTAGTTGAAAAATATGATGTGTGTCACAAGAGATCGTGTTGTTTATCACTCTTGTTGTGGTCACTCCATCGTCTATTGCTAGCTAGTTTTAGCCCACCGTCATACCCAAAGTGGGGCTGTTCTCTAAATCATGCCCTTCTATTTTATTTCTGCGTATGATTTGTAATGATTGGTAATCTTTAAGGCTTAAAACAACCTTCAATCCAGCTTCCGAATCTGAATTCTCTTTTTACACTGAAGGCAAATAGACAATCTAGGAGACCCCTTGATTATGGCTATCTTCAGAAATGCGATCAGTGGACTGATTGGGCTGTTGTTACTGGTGGTGATAGGCGGCTTGATTCTTCCCAGTGATGTACATGTTGAACGAAATATTTTGATCAATGCTTCTCCAGCCGAAATTTTCCCGGTTGTCAGTGATTTATCTAAGTGGTCCGCTTGGTCTCCCTGGGCAAAAATGGACCCCAATATGGCTTTAACGATTGAGGGTGACGGCGTTGGGCAAACCATGCACTGGCAAAGTGAGGATCCGATGGTGGGAACCGGGACCCAAGAAATCACCGCCATGGGGGAATCTAGCTATATCCAGACCCATTTGGATTTTGGGCAACAGGGAACGGCTGATGCAGCATTACAACTGGCGCCTCAGGACAATGGTACGCTGGTTGCCTGGTCATTAGATACAGATGTAAGTGCGGGGGTGCCTCCTGTAATGAAGCCTGTTAGTTCCTACCTTCGGTTTGTCCTGGAGAGTGCTGTGGGGCAAGATTATGAAGCGGGGTTATCTAACCTCAAAGCATTAATAGAGCGATAGTCTATTGGTGGTTCTCAAGAGGCAGTGTTTATCCCGGGTAAAGGTGAAGAGAAATCAGACGTAATGGAAAAAAATACGGCCTATCGAGAGGCCGAAAGGCTGATTGAAGTTGCTCGCCTTGAAGGGGTAACGGAGCTAGATCTGAGTGATATTGGGTTGAGTGAGTTGCCAGAGTCGATTGGTTCCCTCTCCCAATTGAAATCTCTATATCTCTCTGAAAATGAACTGATGCGGTTGCCCAAGTCTTTGGGGCAACTCACTCAGCTTCAAACCTTGGACTTAGCCCGCAACCATCTGCCTATCCTGACGGAAGTTTTGGGCGATTTAACCCAATTGAGATCCCTCGATCTTATGGGAAATGCTTTGGTGGAACTACCGGAATTTATAGGTGCATTCTCACAGTTGCGATCGCTCAATTTAGTCTCGAACCAACTGGTTCATATACCCCCGTCTATCGGAAAGCTGAAGAACCTCCAAGAACTGCAGCTTTCCTACAATCCCATTGCCCGGTGGCCAAAGGAGTTGGGATGGTTGACGGGGTTGCGATCGCTAGAAATTGCCAGTACTGGACTGAATGAAATCCCGCCTGATTGGAAATCGCTTCAGGGATTGGAATCATTAAACCTCTCTTTTAACCATTTGCAGACTCTGCCAGAGTGGTTAGGGACATGGACAGAGTTACGTTCCTTAGACTTGTCTTTTAACCAGCTAAAGGAATTACCCGCAACCCTAGGCTCTTTTATCCAACTCACGAGTTTAGATATTCAATCTAATCAACTTCAATCCCTGCCTCCACAGATTTGTGATTTGGTGAATTTGACGTCGTTGTTGGCCTATAACAATCAGCTCACCCATCTTCCTGAAGCGTTGGGAGGTTTGGCTGCGTTAACCACTTTGGGAATGGCTGGAAATAGCATTTGTCAGCTTCCAGAATCCATCGGTGAATTGCAAAATCTTAAGCAACTAATTTTTAATCTAGATCCAGACCAACCTGTTCCTTTGCAGGTGTTTCCCGCAGGACTTCGGGGTTGTCGCCTGTTGGAACAACTGACGTTTGTCGCTTGTGAGTTAAGGTCACTCCCCCATTGGATCGGTGAACTAACTCAGTTGAAGAGTCTGAATGTGAGCCACAACAATTTGACTGATCTCCCCCCTTCTCTCGGGACATTGGATAATCTCAAAACCCTTAATCTATCCAACAACCCCCTTCGATCAGAGCTAGAAGTGCTTTGGGAACGGGGACCTAACGCCATCAAAAGCTATCTGCAAAATAGCGCGAAGGGGTAAGACATGTTGCCCTCAGACCTATTGATGCACCGCTATCAGGGAGAAGCGCTTGTCCCGAAACGGTTGGCAATAAATGCAGGGAATGTTGCGATCGCAACCGAAGCGATCGACTGCTTCAAATCGGCCTGCAATCAAACCCGAGGTGAATTAAATCAGCGGCTCCAAGATCTGGAAGGAGACGGAACGGATTACCGAGTGAAGCGAGGACTGGCCCATCTCTTATCCAGTGGCTTTTCCACCTTTGATGTCATTAGCCCTCTCGATCCACCCATGCTACGGCAACGGGTCTTTACCCTGTCGGCCCAGACCGTACCCAGTCCCCAAGCAACAACCCAAACCCTAGAACGACTAGCGGTTCACTTGAGCCAGGAGTTAGACCGAGACGTTAGCGCGATTCAGATCCGAGAAGGGCTGTATGCCGATCGACCCGACAATCAAATCTTGACAACCTTCGATGCCCCGACCCCGGAGGCGTTGCTCCATCGCTATAACTTGTCTCAGGTTCAAGGCGTTTTTTACAAAGCCACTCAAATCATTATCAATGCCCATCGCAATGACCCCGGAGAATATAAGCTCCTATTTCGCTACCTGAAATTGTTTAGCCTGATGGCCTACATTGAGGGCGATGCGGATCAAGGGTTTACCCTCAAGATCGATGGCCCCGCCAGTGTGTTTAGCGCCAGTACCCGTTATGGCTTAGCTTTGGCTAAGTTGTTGCCCGCGCTATTGCATGTCACAAAATGGAGCTTAACCGCAACCTTAACCAACAAAGACACCTATTCCAAAAAACAGCGAACCAGTCGATTTGCCCTAGATTCTGAATGTGGTTTGGTCAGTCACTATCCACCGGGTAAACCCTATGACAGTATGCTCGAAGCCAGCTTTGCTGAACGTTGGCAGAAAACCAAAACGGACTGGAAACTAGAACGAGAAATTGATCTGATTCCCATTCCAGGAAGTGTCATGATTCCAGACTTTCGCCTTGTTCACCCGGATGGTCGGACGTTCCTTTTAGAAATAGTGGGATATTGGCGACCTGAGTATTTGAAAAAGAAGTTTTCTCAGGTTCGACAGGCGGATCGATCAGACCTAATTTTAGCGATTTCAGAACGGCTCAATCTGGATAAAGCAGGCGTCAATTTTAATAATACGCCCGCTCGATTAATCTGGTTCAAAGATAAGCTTGTACCTAAAGCGGTACTGCAAGTTTTAGAGGATTAGGCTAAGCCAGTCTTATGCCATACCTTTTAACGCTTTGACCTGATCAACGAAGTCTTTGGGGTGATCTGGGGTAATGACAATCACCTTTTGATCGAACTTAAGAACGACGCATCGTCGCATGTCCGTTGCTAAGGCGCGGTAGGCCCCCAATCGTTTGTTTCGAAAGGAGCCGGAAAAACTAAACAATCCCCCATTGCCCATCGTTTTGATCGATCCTTCCATGGCATTAGAATCTGCTTCAATGGATTGTAAACCTTGTAAGGGTATTTCAGTATTCCAAACGAGGCGTTTCACAAATAAGGTATCAGGGGTCAGGGCATAGCCTCGGACCGTAAACAGGGCAGTGATGAACACGATACCGAGAGGGATGACGACCATACTAAGGATCCAAATCCAGTTGCTTTTGGGTCCTGTGAGTAGACCAATAACTGCGATGCCAATAAGCAATAGTGTTATGCCCCCAGAGATGGCTTTTAAGGAAACGCCCCAGGGTGCTGGGTAGTTTGTACTGGCAAGATCCATCTTTATCACCTCTACTTAGAAAAACTTGTCCACCTGAAAGGATTGAGTACCTAAAACTTAGATATTTAAACGAATTACATCGCAAAAATATTTATCTACCAGAAAATAATAAAAAGTTCGCTACTTAGGTACTCGCTGCTCCGATTATAGCTAAATTACGCATTCTCACTGACGACGTCTTTTTTTCTCAGGATTAAATTAGAAGAACGTGAACACATGAAGACTTTTTCTTAAGTAGATGAAACTTACCCGATCTCTCCTTTCTTTTGCTTCAATAACCTTCTTGTCTATCCTAGCTGCAGTTCCAGCATTAGCTGCACCTGCTTATTTGGTGGGTGCTCAACCAGGCAGTCGAGTTAATGTGCGTTCTGCTCCTAGCACCTCTTCCTATTCCCCTCATTATGGATTGGTGGGCGATCGTGTACAGGTTATTAATTCAACGACAGGTAATGACGGCTATTACTGGTACTACGTTGAATTCCCCTCGGGTGCCCGAGGTTGGATTCGGGGTGATTTTGTTCAGGTACAACAGCCCCGTAGATTTTAAATTCATTTCCAGTAATGATTCGATTTAGGTAATACTATATCGAATTATTACTGCTTTCTTGTTCAGGTCAAGAAGACCAAAGACAAAGGATATGATTGGATGATTTAATCCTTAGTTAAGACATATAAGTCTCGTTTGGTTAAAGGGATAAGAATCAAAATAGGAATGATGAATCATTCCTAGACATATCCAGTAATGTCTTTTCTAGATTTTTCCGAATGATTGATTAAACCTAATTTCCCCGCCACTCTACAGAAAGAGATTAGGTGACTCTTTCATACATATCTCTATGATCTATTGATTGCTGTTTACTCAGAAATCTAATTGATTTATGAGTAAAAAAGTATTGAGTTAATTAGGGAGTAACTGACTTTTATAAGTCTGGTAATGATAACCAATTATATAATATTTATAGGCTGATGTCCAGTTTTAAATTAATCTTAAAAAGCTTGTTATTTTCTTCTTTATTATTGGCAGTACCTAAGGTCTCCCAAGCTGCACCAACAGGTACATGGCTCTCGCAGCCTCAAATTCGGTACCACGTTTCTTCAAATACTTTGACTGAGGCGATGGCCAAGATCAAAAAACAAAACTATAAAGTTGTTTTTCTGGACTATCGAAATGTCTCTGATGATGTCCAACAAAAAGTCAGTCAGGCGGCTCGGGAAAATCAGCTGAAGCCTGTGGTGTGGATTCAGTCACCACAGTTGCGATCGCTATCGGTATCACAACTCATCAATGAGGCAAAGCATACAGATGGTCTTCAGGTAGATGATCATTACTTTAAGCATTATTCATCTAAGGATTTTGCTGAACTGCGCTCAGCTTATGACAAACCCATTTACTGTAGTATTCAGCCGTTTCAAGCTAGGCAAGTTCCAGCCCAAGGCTGCTATCAGGTTGATGTGCAATGCTATACTCCCACAACCCTACGTCGTTGTATGGGACTGGCAGATAGGCTAAATGCCGTGACGAGCTTGGCCACAAAGCGAACCTTAAAATATCGACAAAAATTAGGGAATCGAAAGTTTAATGTATTCCTATGGCCCCATACCAACGACTTTTTTAAAAGGACGAGTCAGGTAGAAGCCCAAGAGAATATAAATAGTGTGCTAGAGGTTACCTCACTAGTGCTCAGTGAAGCGGCTATATCTACAGTGATGCCGACTGAGTTGAGATAGATCAGAAAAATAAATATCCTAAAAGTATTTCAGCTTGTGTTTGTTATTGGCTGAAATACTTTTAGATTAAATAATTTGGTCTATTAATACTTGAATAATTGACTTGAAAATCAGAATAAATACTGACGATAAAAGTGCTGTTTGTCTTTAGCCTAGTGGTATGTAGACACATGCAAATTATTACTTAAATTAATGAAACTAACCCGATATCTTCTTTCTTCTATTTCAGTTTCTTTCTTGACTATTATGGCTGCGACTCCAGTCGTTGCTGAACCAGCAGTTCTTGCAGGTTCTCAACCAGGTAGCCGTGTGAATGTTCGTTCTGGACCTAGTACTGCTACCTATTCTCCACACTATGGATTGGTGGGCGATCAGGTCTGGATTATTAATCAAGTCGTAGGGGATGATGGATACGCTTGGTTTTACGTCAGATTTGCTTCAGGTGCCGAAGGCTGGATTCGAGGAGACTTTATCTCTCCACTAGGACACTAATGGAATAACTTCTTCGTGTTGATCATACAGATTCGCCTTTGGTGAAGAAATGAGACGAATCTGCTGATCAGCTTCTGATAAAGTCAAGGAGAAACAAGTTGAACACTCTTTGATAGATAGAGTCAGAAGCTATGGCGACGAAAAAAGTTTTGGTAACAGGGGCAACGGGACAGACCGGATCCATTGTGGTGCAAAAACTCCGCGAATGTGCAGATGAATTTGAAGTGGTTGGCTTTGCCCGTTCTGAAGCGAAGGCGCAGGAAAAGCTGGGCTCTTTGGATGGTGTGGTGATTGGAGATGTCACAGATCGTGCCAGTATTGATTCTGCGATCGCAGGGTGTGATGCCCTGGTGATTCTATCCAGTTCCGTACTCGTGATGAAAGGTCCACCTCAGCCCGGCCAAAGACCCGAATTTGAATTTCCTCAAGGAGGCTACCCCGAAGATGTCGACTATAACGGTCATAGAAATGTGATTGATGCGGCGGCGGCGGCAGGCGTAAAGCATATCGTCATTGTGGGTTCCATGGGAGGAACCGATGAAAACCACTACCTCAATACCCTTGGTAACGGCAAAGTCCTAATTTGGAAACGTCGAACTGAACAATATCTTATTGATTCTGGTATCACCTACACCATTGTGCGGGCAGGTGGATTAATCGATGAGCCAGGGGGACGCCGTGAAATTATTGTGGGGAAAGATGATTCATTCTTTATCCCTGATCGCAATATGCCCCACAAGCTTCCTCGGGCGGATGTGGCTGAAGTGGTGGTGCAGGCTCTACTCGAATCGAATGCTCAGAATAAAGCGTTTGATGTGGTGACCCGTGAGGAGGAAGAAGCTCCTCCCACCTCGGATTTTGCCGCCCTTTTTGCCCAAACCACCCCTGGATTGTGATGGAAGCAGACATATTTTGGCATGAGCCATTGATAGAGGCAGTTCATTCAATGGGCTGCAAAATCAGTTGATTCTTTGCACACACGCCTGAATCAACCTGGAGATTGTTCAGGAGTTACTGCTGTTTCCATCTTTTGGATAGAGGCCTGCATCGATTGGGCTTGTGGTGCAAGACGCTGCAGAAACTGGTTCAATTCAAAGATCTGATGACTTGCGGTGGAAGATGTTTGCAGATGGCTACTCACGAGCTGAGTCAGTTTCTTCATCTGATCATTGAGCTGAGCCAACTCAGTATTTAGATTAGAGGATAGCTGCTCAGATCTAAATCGTTCTGTAGAAACGGTACTAGTTTGTTGGGCTAGGGGCTTTAGAATAGCCGTATTTTGTTGCAGATCTCGTTGCAAAGACTCTAGTATTGGCTTCATTTGGGCCAAATTGTCTTCTATCTTTTGAGCGACAATGCTGATCTTTTGGGCTGAACCAGATAATTCAGGATAGGCCTCTGAGTCCTGAGGTGCTTTTGCTGTGATATTCATCACCTGTAGCTGCATCTGGGAGGACAGTTGATTGACTAATATGCGAATTTGAGAAAGCTGCTGTAAGGGTTTCTCCAGTTCTTGAAGTTGAGTGATGGCGGATTGAGCGGCGGGTGGAAGGTGGGGGGGATGATTTTGAGCTATTTCGACTTGAGTCACAATCTGGTGATTTTGAGACTGAATCTGCCGAGTAAGGGTGTTAACCTCTTGGGCAAAATCCATGATGGCTTGTAAATGGGAATAGGCAGACTGAGCCGTTTCAGTATGTTGATGGACCCCATCCACTAAAAATTGAATGCTAGGGCGATTTGCCTGTAGATAGTCTGAAAGTTGCTGCTCTAAGTTCGTAAGTTGCTGATTATCTATATCAATTTGAGAGGTATTGGCAATCCATTCTTGCTCTGTTTGGGTGAGAACGTTGGCTTGTTCCAACGCATGGCCCAATTGGACGCCAATTTGAGTAAAAAGATCGATTTCAGAGGACTGCCATATTCTGGGGCCAGAGCATTGATGGGCAATGAGTAAACCAAACAAATATTCTCCCACCAGAATAGGAACAACTAAGTTGGCTTGTACGCCGTATTTTTCCAACTGTTGAACATGGCACTCAGTCAGTCCAGCATCATTAACATTATTAATCGCCTGCACTCGTCCCCGTCGATATTGCTCAACGTATTTGTTTGCAAAGCATGGGTCTGAGATTTCGGCCCACACCATTTTGGAGATACCTGGCTGGACTGCTTCTGCTGCAACAGTGCCTTGCCAGTTTTCATCGAAACTATAAACAATCACCCGATCTGCTCTAAGAACCTTGCGACTCTCTTGAACCGCATTTGTCAGGATTTCTTCTGTGTGTAATGATTCTCGGATTAATTGCGTAAAGTGTAATAACTGCTGCAATTGATTGACTTGGCTATCGAGATGGCTCATGACTCTAGCCCGGTCTAAGGCATAGCCTACTTGCAATGCTAATTGCTTAAACAGGCCGATTTCAGATTGATTCCACTCCCTGGGTCTTGCACATTGATGGGCTATTAACAGGCCATACAAATTCTCGTTTTGGAGAATGGGAGCGACAATGTTTGCTTTGACGGCAAAACGCTCTAGCAAACCGATATGACAGTCGTTCAGTCCTGAATTGTAAATATTGTCAATTGCACTGACTCGTCCCTGACGATATTGCTCCTGATAGCCTTCGTTAAAGCAAGGGTCATGTAGGGTAGACCACTGTAACTTGGGATAACCTGGGGCAACAGATTCGGCGACAAAGGTACCCTCACCGTTATTGTTGAGGGCAAAGATGGTGACTCGATCGGTTTGTAAGATTTGGCGCACTTCGGCGACGGTCGTTTTTAATAAGTCTTCTTCTGATAGAGCGACATGGAGTTCACCAATGAACTGCATCAATAGTTCTGCTCGAGCCGCTTCATGTTCTTGAGAATGGATCAGGTTGGGGATTTGAGCATCGATTAGGCTGATATTGTTGGCCAGCGCTAAAAGCTCATCTTTGGGTTCACTCTCGATTTCAGGACCTGTTTCTAAGCGATACAACCGGTTAACGAGTTGATTTGAATGCCGACCAGCTTGACGAAGGGGACGTAATTCACGATTGATCAACCAAACGGCAAGGCCCCCCGACAGGATTGCCACGATTCCAGTCCCTACCAATAGAGGGGGAATTCGATTTTGAAGCGTGGATTGGGCTTCATCCCAGCTGGTGGTGATTTCGGGATTGGCGCTGAGCTGCTGGTTCAGTGTTTCACCGGTCAGGTAGGTTGCTGTGCCTACAGCTAAGACAGGTAATGTACTCAAGGCAATTCCCCAAGCGATTAATCTGGCTTTGATGGAGGTTAGATACTCTTGGTTCGCACCAGTATTTTTTGTTTTGGGTTGATCGATGGAGATTTCTGAAGGGGATAAAGACGAAAATTCTATCTGTTCGGGTTCGGATTGTTCGGGTTTGGATGGTGGAAGAGATGACGGCGTCACTGTGCAAACCTCATGGTTGAAAGGTGCAGATTTTGTATCTTCAAATTTTTAATGTTTCAGTTCGTTCTCAAACCTGAATGATGTATCCCTCTAATCTACTCAGGCTTTTGCAACATTCAGTAACCTCTAGTGGCGCAATTGTGAGTTTTATTTATGATGAAAGAAAATAAATGCAATCAGTAAAGTATTTTCCTACGATAGCTGGAATCCATAATCCAGTCATTCATGTTCAAAATATTGTGACTATTATTGGCTGGATATAGTCCATAGATTTAAAGAAAAGAAGGGATTAGCTGCGCTGAGAACGATGTTTTTTCCTTAGATGTTGAATCAACCATAGACCCAGAAGATAGCCAATGATTGCGGCCAGACATCCCATAACGAAACACCCAGTAAACCAAGTTGCAATAAAGCCAGGCCCTAATGCTAAGAGTCCTTGCCAATCCAGCTTTTGGAGTTGATCGAAGTCAAATTCATTGGCTTGCAGAAGCCATTGACCCAGATGGAAGTTAAAGGCAAATAGCGGTAAATAGGTGAAAGGATTACTAATCCAAGTTGCTGCTGCTGCCGTTAATTTGTTTCCCCGGACGCAGGCTGCGAGGAAAACGCCAAAAATAATTTGAAATCCAAAAATGGGAAACATGCCCGCAAAAGCGCCAACGGATAGTCCCCGTGCGATCGCATCTGGGCTTCCCTGTAATCGGATAAACCGCAGGTATAAATATCGCCCTCGCCGTTTCCAGGTTAATTTCTTGCGATGAAACTTAGTGCGTCGTAAGAAACGTTTTCGATGGGAGCGTTGATGGGGCTGGCGCATACGGTGTTGTAGCCGCACAAGAAGATTGTTCAAGGGCTTTTCTCTCTCAGCCCAATATAACTAACCCATTCCGCATTGAGTACTAGGCTGAAGTAGAATTCAAGGCTGATGGTATTTGCTCTAGGTCTAAGTCTTGATCAGATCCAACCGCTTGCAAGGTTGCTTGTCTAGACTCTTCTTGGTGGCTTAACTTGATAAAAAGATAGCTAGACGGTCGATGCAGAAGGCGCTCAGACCATTCTATGGCAACAATTCCGGGGGGCACTTCAATTCCTTGCCAGTAGGTTTCGAGATAGAGTTCATCCACTTGGTGAGGGGTAAGGCGGTAAAGGTCTAGATGGTATAGGGGAACTCGTCCGTCGTGGTACTCGTTAATTAATGTGAAAGTAGGACTGACGATCGCATCAGAGATACCGAGTCCCTTCCCTAATCCCTGAATCAGGGATGTTTTACCGGTTCCCAAATCACCTTCTAAGAGTACGACATTACCTGCTGGCAAACGTTGACCTAAGATTTCCCCTAACTTTTGAGTCATCTCTAAATTTGAAAGAATTAAGGGAATTTTAGCCATTTTTGTTATTATCTACACAATAAAGGCTTTTGAATCGCATTTTTCATTGACATAGTGCTTTAATATCACAAAAAAAGACTAAGATTCTTCAATTACTTCTTCAATTTCGTCCCAGATGTCTAAGCTAGGATAATTCCAGTTACTCCCAAGTTCTTTCCATAAAGTAAAAAGACCTAGTAACTCAACAGGTGAATTAGCCGCAAATGTGTTGCCTTTGTATTCAGCCCAATAAATTAATCCGTCTTTACCAAAGTCTTGTGAAGATAGGTGACAACCCTCATTTTTTAATATTAATAAGCAGCCTCCATAGGTGTTACCTGCTGATGTTAAGTGGACTAGCTCCTCCATCGAATATCTCCCTCTATATACCTGCAAACCGAATTTAATACCAAAACCTTATTGCGGGACAGTTAAGGCTTGACCGTTATCGTTTTCAGAAAGGCCCAGAATAAATGGAACGGCTTTTTGTGCCCATGCGGTGGGGGAGGGATAACTGCGGGCTTGCTGACCAAAACAGGTTTCCAGCATTTCAGTATGAATGATGCCCGGGTTCAATGCAATTGTGGCGATGCCGGGAGGAACTTCTTGGGCAAAAGCCTGATTTAGACCTTCAATCGCCCATTTGGATGCGCAGTAGGGGGCTACACCAGGGGACGTTGACCGTCCCCATCCAGAACTGAAATTGATAATGATCCCTTGGCCTTTAGTTTTCATGCTAGGGAGAAAACTACGAATGATGTTGATGGTGCCTTTGACGTTGACATCCAATACATCACTAATATCTGGTTCGGGCACTTCCCATAGAGGAGCGACGGTATTGATGACCCCTGCATTATTGATGACGATATCGGGGGGTTCATCGGTTTGCAAAAGCTGGTTGGCCCAAGCTTGAACCTGCTGGGCTTGGGCAACATCAACAGTCGAAAAATGATGGGGGGATGTATATTGCTGAGCCAGATGATTAATAGAGGCAGTGGTTCGACCGCAACCCCATACGGTATGCCCTGCTTGAATAAACCCAATCGCGAGGGCTTCCCCCAGTCCCTGGGTGACCCCGGTAATGACAATTTTACGGCTCATGTATCAGCTCTAAGGCGACAGTGGCTGCGGCTGCAACCTGAGGATTATCGTCTTTGGCTAAGTATTTCAGCGCTGAAATGCTTTTTGGACCGGGAAGGTTACCCAAGGTAGTAGCGAGACTCTTACGGATCATCCAATCTTCAGCTTGAACAAAGGGGAGGAGGGATTCTAGGGCATCGAAGGCTTTAATTTCTCCCAGGGCTGCGATCGCAGCTTGCTGCACAATCGTTTCCGGATGGTCTAGGGCATGGAGGAGCACGGCGTAGGCCCCTGGATCCTTGAGGTTTCCCAACGAAACGGCAGCACTAAAACACACCAGCCACTCGGTATCTTCAAGGAAAACTCTAGACAGGGCTTGAACAATATCATGATCACCGACATGTCCTAGGGCTCCAGCAGCACCTGCCCGGATTTCATAGTTTGGATCGTCTAATAGCTGTACCAGAAGTGATACCGATTCGGCTGAAGGGTGATGGATCAACGAACGGATGGCCATGGAGCGAACGGGTAAATAGTCGTCAAACAGCATCGGTTTGATCAACGGGAATGTTTCAGCGCTGGGGAGACTTCTTAAGGCCACCAATGCTAACAGACGATCGCTAGCGTTTTCACTTTTTAACTTCAAGGTCAATTCTTGAAGTCGGGGATGGGGCATAGAACCTTCTGTATTCACAGTTACTCAAATTTTAAAAGAGAATGGGCCAAATTTCCTGCTTCTCTTCTGGGTTAGGTGAATAGCGGGTTTTAGCTGTCCTTGGGAATCTGTCTGTGCCTTTACCAGACTCTGATCTCAGAGATTCTGATAAATTGAAGTGAATTTCTTGATCACTATTGAAAATAGTTTCAACAAGCTGATAGTATTTGATGAGTCTAATTCGCAAACTTAAACAGCTAAGTTTACCTGAAATAACTGTTTAACACTGTTTTAGGTCTGTGTATCCAGATATGCTCCATAGATTTTTCTTATTTGAGCATATTAAGGATACTAATAGCTTTAATTATGCAATTAGGCCAAAAGCCACCTTGATTACTTAGATGCTAGTTGTGGGAGGATTGATGATGAATATCAATATTGTTTTTGGATCACAGCTTCTATGTGTCAGTTAGCACAAACCACTGGGCCTACTCCAGAACGGATGTAACTTAGACTCAGTGTTATCGAAAAATAGTCCTGAATGCCCAATACAAAAAGTATGAATTGCATAAATTCATGTAGGACTGTTCTGTTCGGTAAATTGCTGTTCTTGAAACTGCTTGTGTAAGTTTGGAAACTGTCAACATACCAACCCAAGCAAAGATCTAGGAGAGATATACCTTTGGTGTTATTTCCTTAACCTAGTCTTTGTTGTTTCTATCTTTTCTCTGATGGTATTGATTGCTGGTAAAGATCAAGGTTGAAGGTATGGATAAGCGTTTTGAAGACTAGAAGGTGATTGATTATACCGTCAACCATCTTCGATGAGTTCCTAAAACCTCAAGTGTTCAAATTCTTATCCTTTATGTACAGGCTGAAGATATTGTTCGAAGCCTGTTTCCATCTCAAGTAGCCAATTTGGCTATTTTTATTTAGTGTGAGGAGATAATTTATATGTCAATGATTTGGCGTAAGCTTGGGTTGATTAACCCTGCTTTAGTGGGCCTAGCTCTTTTATTGCCGACGACTGCGATCGCAGCCGAGTCACTAGAATTGACTGAGGAAGTTGTACCTGAAATTTCTGCAGTCGAGCAACTAGACACTGAGGCAGTGGAGGCTTCTGAGCCCCTAGTACTAGCTGATGCTGATGTACCTACCACATCTGTTTCAGAGTTGATGAGCGAGACTCAAGACGACAATTTAGCTCAGGTTACCTCTGTTTCCCAGCTGTCTGATGTCCAGCCCGACGATTGGGCGTTTCAAGCTATTCAGTCTCTAGTTGAGCGTTATGGTTGTGTCGCCGGTTACCCTAACGGCACTTTCCGCCCCAGCCGGGCCATGTCTCGTCGAGAAGCAGCTGCGCTTGTCAATGCTTGTTTAGATAACCTCAGCAATCGATTTGCAACTAAAGAGGATCTGGACGCACTCAAAGCACTTCAAGATGAGTTCGCTGCTGAACTGGCTACTTTGCGCGGACGTGTGGATGGTTTAGAAGCTCGTGTGGCCACAGTCGAAGCGCAGCAATTTTCCACGACTGCGAAACTTAATGGTGAAGTCGTCTTCGGATCTGCCTTTGTATTTGATGGAGATAATGATCCCTTAGACAGCATCCTGGGGGTAGATACGGATACTGGCAACACCCAAAACAATGGTGTTGTTGTTGAAGACCGTTTCTTTCTTGGCTACCGGACTCGCCTGAACTTTGATGCTAGCTTCAGTGGTACTGATCGACTTCGTGTACGTTTAGAAGCCGCTGATATTCCTGAACTAGATGAATTCGGTTCTGCAGGGACAAGTTTAGCCAGATTTGGTTTTGATGAAAATGACCCTGCTGGCAATACGGTCATCCTAGACGAGCTTAACTATCGTTTTAAGCCAGCTGAGGATCTAACGCTCAAAATTGCGATTGTGGGTGGTGACTACAAGGACGATGTCGAAACCTTTAACCCCTTCTTGAAGAGTAGTGGTAGTGGTGCTTTATCTCGCTTTTTCCGTTTCAACCCACTAACGCAGCGGGGACCAGGAGGAACGACCCTCAGTGCTGTCTATGATGTCAGCGAAAAGGTCAATCTCTCTGTTGTCTATGCAGCTGATGATGCCCAGTTTGCCACTACAGCGGGTAATGGTGCTAACAACGGTTTATTTGATTTTGAAAATGGCACGTATGGGGTGTTTGCCCAGATTGGCTTTAATCCAACCGATGATATCGGTATTGGTGTTCAATATTCTCGTAACGAGTACACAGCGGGTAATGTTGACATCACATCCGATACGGGAGATGCGCCAGTTCTTACAGGTGGCCTAGCTCTAGGTGGTGATACTTCCGATCCTTTCAATGGACTGGAAACCATTACTGATAACTTTGGCCTTTCATTTAATGCCAGAGTTGTTGACGGGTTTCATGTGTCTGGTTGGGGTGGTTTAACCTTAGCCCGTACTCCTGATATTGCAAATTCTCAAATTAAATTGTTGACTTGGGCCGCTAACCTCGTCTTCCCTGACTTGCTCCTAGAAGGTGGCAGAGGTTCCCTATCGTTTGGTCAGCAGCCTTACATTATCGATGGTGGTAATCTAAACATTGATGATGGGACTTCTTCCAACTTTACTGCTGAAGCACAGTATCAGTTTAAGGTCAATGACAATATCAAGATCTCACCTGGATTAATTGTCATTTTCAATGCCAACAACACTTCTTCGAATGACCCTATCTTTATTCCAGTCATTCGAACCACCTTTAAGTTCTAATCTAGAGAATTAGACTAACCTTAAGCCCCAAGTTCTCTAAGCAGAGCTTGGGGCTTAGCATTGGCAAAGAATTGAAAAACCAGCAAAAAACATCTTTAAAAGCAAATAACACCCAGAATCCGTCGTTTAATGACTTCCTCACATCAATAAAGAGTATTTAGAGACTTTAGCCCGTTTAGGAATTACCCTTTGAGACCTATCTCCCATCGCTACATTTAAGGATGTTTAACGCCAGAATTGGGTGTTATTCTGATTTGACGAGACAGACGTTTTTATCAACAGCTCTTTAACCTCTTTTATGGATTTGAATTTGGCTGCTTTATCTGCCAGGGAAGCATATTATGCTTCACCTATGAGTATAGAAGTTTCTAGGTGGATAGGAGGCTATTTGCAAGGTAAGTTTATTTCTGAGAAGTATGGGCTGTAGAGAGTATTAACTTCAGTAAATGATGGTGTTGTCCATCGGCGGTACTGATTTCTTGTGCTAAACCCATCGGTCTATCGAAACTCTAGTTAGCTGAAATAAGTGCCGAACTGTCAGCCATATGGCATGATCATCTCGGTTTGATACTTTTTTCTAGTGAAAATAAAGTAATCAAGTAATTGCCAGGTCTTGCAGGAGTCTCAAGGTAAGGATTCAATATACGGAATGATCATCGAAAGCATTGGAATTGGTATCGTTGCAGTCCTTCTCATCGCTTGGGGAGGCTTAGAGTGGACTCATCGTCGTCGCCAGGGGAATGCCTTAGACGCCTTGCCAGGAAATTGGCAATTTGAAAGTCGAGAACCCCAGCATTATCAGCTGGTAGGGGAGCAAACCTTTTTTAACCCCACCCGTAAGTTAGAAGTAATGATCCCTGAATTGTCAGTGGATGTAACCCTTTTATCGAAGGGGAGTCTGGACGAGATTGATTACAAAATCAAGGTGGTGCCCAAGCATCCCGATGCTGAACCCCGCGAAGATGGGTATTGGTTTGCTTATATTGTTAAGTCACGCTACCAAACCTCTGCTGAAATTAAGCTAGATATCACCGGACCTGACCTGACTCAACTCAAAGCGGTTTGGGTGCGGGTCAACTACGTGTCCTATGGCCCAAAAGGCCGTATTGAGAATACCCATCATGAAGTGGTTCCTCTTCGCTTCCCTGACCCCCAGGAAGCGTTGCAGTGGCGTTCGGTTGCAGGGGGGCAAGTCTTACCTGTTCCCACCCATCTGCTGACTCAACTGGATACCTGCCCTGACATTGTCCGCCGTTATGTCAGTCCCCACGCCCAGCCAGGTGATATTGTCACCATCGGCGAAACTCCTGTAGCGATTATGCAAGGCCGCATTTTCCATCCCAGTACGATTAAACCTGGCTGGGTGGCCCAGCGATTAGTTTATTTCTTTTTACCGACATCGAGTTTGGCTACGGCCTGCGGTATGCAAACCCTGGTCAATATTGAGGGGCCAGTGCGAGTCTTCTTAGCATTTGTGGTGGGTGCGATCGCAAAAGTATTCGGACAAGCAGGGGTCTTTTATCGCCTGGCTGGGGAACAGGCCCGACTGATCGATGATGTGACGGGTACCCTGCCGCCCTTTGATCAATTTATTGTGTTAGGTCCAGACGATCCGCAAAAAGTGGTTGACCAAATTCAGGCAGAAACTGGTTTAGCCGCAGCGATTGTCGATGTGAATGATCTCAAGAGAGTAAAGATTCTCTCTGCGACCCAAGGTGCCCCGCTGCCGTTGATTGAAGAAGCACTTCGGAGTAATCCTGCGGGTAATGCTGATGAGCAAACCCCTGTTGTCTTGATTCGCCCCAATCAGTCTTAGGGGTTACGTTCTGTTCAGGGATTTTCCCTTGACAAAAGTCTGAAAACTTGTTGCCTCTATCCCCGTTTTGGAGAGAGATCCGATACCATAGAGTGAGATTAATACCCTAAATTTCCTTCTTCAAGCTAATTTGTATAACTTGTATGTATCCTAGTGAGTAAATTAGCAAGCTGGTTTCAGTTGGTCCATCCACACGCTCTCTCTGGACAATTAGTTCTGCAAGCTTAGCAACTCGTATGACGACAGTAGCTCCAAAGTTAGAACCCATCATTCGTCCGGTCCAGTACCGCGATCTGGAAGCGATCAAGCGGATATTGGTGGATGATTATGATCAATCCAGCATTGGTACCTTCTACGGTCATGAACGGCAGTTACTGCAGCTTCAGCGCTGGTCTGAATTATTGAAGTTGTTGAGGCTGTTTCCCAACCGCCTATCCGATCAGCAACGCACCTATGTCTGGGAACAAACTCATGAACTAGCTGGAGTGGTTCAGGTTTCACCCTTTAACCATTCCCGGAGCACCTGGCGGTTTGATCAAGTCAGTGTTTCACCTGCTGTTGGTCAGCAAGATGTGGGGACGCAGTTATTGCGATATTGCCTGGAAAATATTTGGGAAGCTCGCACCTGGTTGACTGAGATTAATATAAGCCAATCCGCAGCGCTGGCCCTATATCGCCATAATGGGTTTCAGCCCCTCGCCCAAATTACTTATTGGTCCCTGGCTCCTGAACAGTTGAGTTGTCTAGCGAAACGAGAACCCGTACTGCCGAACCTCTTGCCTGTCAATAACGCAGATGCTTCTTTGCTATACCAGCTTGATACGGCATCGATGCCTCCCTTGGTCCGCCAAGTGTTTGATCGGCATATTCAGGACTTTAAAACGAATTTAGTCGACTCTTTGTTGGCGGGGATTCAGGTTTGGGGAGACCCCAAAGAATTGGTCAAAGCCTATGTCTTTGAGCCCCAACGGAAGGCTGCCATTGGCTATTTTGAAATGAAGCTGTGCCGAAATGGGTCGTACCCCCATGAAGCCCGGCTTACGGTTCATCCCGCTTATACTTGGCTGTACCCAGAGTTGCTGGCCCATATGGCACAGTTGACACAGGCCTATCCTTCTGCTCCGTTGTGCTTAGACTCAACGGACTACCAACCTGAGCGGGAAGAATATCTAAAGCAAATTGGCGCTGAAGATTTAGAGCAAACCTTGATGATGTCTCGTTCCGTTTGGCATAAATTACGAGAATCTCGTTCTATTTCTTTTGAAACTCTGCAGTTGTCAGATATGTTGCAAGGGTTGCAGCCCAATCATAAGCCAGTCCCTGGCCGCATGACCTATTGGCTCACTCGGACCCCTGTTGTTGGCAAACGTCATTGTCAAGGATCTACCACGAGTCAGAATAAACAGGTTTCTTCGAAGCGAAATCAGCGCCCCTGGCCGTCAGAATTTTAACCGGTATGCAGCGAATATCTGCGTTAGGATTAGATCTAGGACATCGTCGGATTGGAGTTGCTGGCTGTGATGGCACGGGCTTAATTGCCACTGGACTCACCACGATTCGACGTACGTCTTTTACCAAAGACATGGAAATACTGCGGCAAATTGTGGTGGACCGCCAGGTTAAAACCTTGGTCGTGGGTCTGCCCTATACGATGAAGGGTGAAGTGGGAACTCAAGCCCAAAAGACCCAGAAATTAGCCAAGCGGATTGCTAAAGCACTTGATCTACCTTTGGATTTTATTGATGAACGATTGACTTCCCATGAGGCTGAGTCCATGATGCGTGAACAGCGTATCAATCCAGCCGAACAAAAGGGAATGATTGATCGCAAAGCGGCCGCGCTGATTCTACAACGTTGGCTGGATCAAAAACCATGGCTATCTTCGACCTAGACTAGGTTCCACTATTTCGTTTTTTCGTTTAATTTTCTCGCCTATTAAGTCCATTACCCCCTAAACTTAAGCCTATGGGTCCTGATGGTGGACCAGTAATCTGGGGAGTAGAGGTAAAATACCCATGGAAATGGACCGTTCTACGGTGACGTTGATGGATGAAGCAGGACGTTCTTTGACCTGCTTCGTTGAAGTATCTGTGCCAATCGATCAAGAAGAATATGCTCTCCTGAACCCTGTCGATTATCCAGTAGACATTTTTGGTTGGGTTGTTACCGATGAAGAGGATGAGATTGTCCAGCCTGTAGAAGAACAAGAGCTGGCGAAGATATTCCCCACGGCTCAAGCTGTATTATCCGAACAGAACTTGAAATTGAAGCGAAGTGCCTTGTCTTTAACCGTAGAAGGTGATCTTCCGGATATTGATGAAGAAGAAATTCTGGTTTTGGAAATGGAGGAGGGGGATGAGATTTCTGAGCAAGAGGAATATCAACTCTTAGCGACTTTTTTTGAGGAGGAACAAGAGTATTCGATCTATACTCCAATAGATCCAGTGCTGTTTGTTGTTAGACTGCGTGAGAATATGCAGCCGGAGCTGCTTTCTCCTCAAGAGTTCCAAGCTCTTCAACCCAAGCTTCAACCTCTGCTGGAGGAACGTCTAATGGACGATTTAGACTAACTGCTGATTTAATAGACGACGTCTGCTTTTGAATGTGAACAAAAAGAAATCATTTCCTTTCCGCAAATTGGCTATAACCTCGGTCGTTGCCATTGTTGCGATAGCCAGTGGCGTTGGAGGGGGAGGTTGGTATTGGTGGCAATCTGCGATCGCACCTGTTGAGAAGAACGCTCAACCCTCGCAAGAGTTACTTCAGGTCCAAATTCCAGAAGGTGCATCTGCTAACGAAATCGGTCAGATTTTAGAAGAAGCAGGACTAATTCGCTCAATCACTGCCTGGAAGGTTTGGACTCGATGGCAAGGCTTGTGGGAATCTTCCGGTGGATTCCATGCGGGAACCTACCAGCTTTCGCCCCAAGCTTCTATGGCTGATATCGCCCAAACGATCTGGTCTGGAAAGGTCCAGCAGGTTAGCTTCACCGTGCCAGAAGGCTGGACCCAAAAGCAGATGGCTAACTATTTTGAAGAGTTAGGTTGGTTTTCAGCTCAAGAGTTTCTGGATGCGACCAACAATATCCCTCGTGATCGCTACCCGTGGTTACCTGAGGACATTCCCTTCCTGGAAGGGTATCTCTTTCCCGATACCTACCAAATTTCAGTTGATCAACGCACCCCTGAGGCCGTAATTGGTGTGATGTTGAACCATTTTGAAGCGTCTGCCTTGCCAGTCTATAAGAACCGAACCGGCTATACCGATTTAAGTTTAGATGATTGGGTCACCTTGGCCAGCATTGTTGAAAAAGAGTCAGTGGTTGCCGAAGAAAGGGCTCGAATTGCTGGTGTGTTTTGGAACCGGTTACGGGACAATATTACCTTAGGGTCTGATCCGACAGTTGAATATGGTTTAGGAATCACTCAAACCCCTGACCAACCCCTCACTTATGCCCAAGTTGAAACTCCCTCCCCTTACAACACCTACATCAATGCCGGATTAACTCCAACGCCGATTGCTAGCCCAGGACTGGCCAGTCTTAAAGCCACTGTCTCTCCCGAGAAAACAGATTTTCTGTATTTTGTTGCTCGATATGATGGAACCCATGTGTTTAGCCGGACTTTGACTGAGCACTTGCGAGCTCAAGCCAAAATTCGTGATCAACAAGATGCCAAGCAAAACTCCACAAATCTATAGTTCGTCCTACTGAAAATAGCCCAATGTCTCCAGCTTATTCCTGGGTTTCTCTTTTACAACCGGATCTACGACTTCAAAATTCTATTCTCCAATTGACCCCTTCTCTATTGGAGCAACATCAGCTTAAAGGGTTGGTGTTGGATGTTGATGATACCGTTGTGTCCTCTAGATCTGCCGATGTTTCTCCTGAATTGTTAACGTGGCTGACTGACATAAAAGCCAAGGTTCCCATTTGGTTGGTTAGTAATAACTTAAAACGCTCGCGGATTGAAAGAATCGCAGTCGGCCTTGACTTGCCTTATATTTATGGAGCTGGTAAACCGTCCCGCCGCAAACTGCGTCAGGCAGTAACAGCGATGGACTTGCCCTATGAGAATGTGGCAATGGTTGGGGACCGGCTATTTACGGATGTTTTGGCTGGAAACCGCCTGGGTGTATTTACAATTTTGGTAGAGCCAGTAGGCCACGGGAGTACATTGCGTAAAATTGAACTGTGGCTTTACCAAAACTTGGAACGAATATTGAATTAAACATCCAAATTTCAAGGATGATTACAGAAAAGTCATGGAAAGTAAAAATATAAAATAAATATTATAGAAGTCGCAAAATAAGGAAATATTTGTCAATATATAAACATAAATTATTGGAGCCAGCCCAATAAAGGCTCTAAAGATAAATCTTAAATACCTTAGCCAACAGCGGCCTTCTAGCATAGAAGACCGCTGTTGGCTTTTTTGGGCTTGCATTCACGCTCCTGGTCGGTATGCCTTGTTTATTGAGGAGGTGACTCATCCTGGGCAGATTTGGATGAAGTTTTTGCACAAAAGTTTAGCCTTAACAACTTTGGGGAATGATGTGAAGGTAAAGTGCTATATAATTTGCCAGTTTATAATCATAAGATGTCTTTATGGGCAATAGATAAGGCTTTAATTGCAACAAAAAAACATAAATGCTTGAAATTTTGTTACATTGCAATTATGCACTCAAGTGTGAGCTGGGGCATGACGAGTCGGGCACACCGAGTACCTGATTTGATACGCCTCATTTTAGTTTCAGACTCCTACCCCCATTTAATCCCATGAAATCTTCTCTGACTTTGGTTGACGTTGAACAAACCCCTCCACATTTGTCAGACACACCTTTGACGACTGCTGACATTTCTCGCAGGGTCCAAACATTACCTGCGGGGGGGGACGATCCCAACCGCTTTGATTGGCAAGAAGTTTGGTATCCTATTGCCTACGTTAAGGATCTAGATAAAGAAAAACTCACTACCTTTACTTTGTTAGACCGAGATCTTGTGATTTGGTGGGATCACAACGCCAACACCTGGCGAGTTTTTGCAGATCAATGTCCCCATCGGTTAGCTCGACTGTCTGAAGGCCGAATCGATGAAGATGGGCTGATTGAATGCCCCTATCATGGCTGGGCTTTTTCGGGGACGGGTGAATGTGAACGGATTCCTCAGCAGGTGAGTGGTCGTTCTGCCGAGAGTTCTCCAAGGGCCTGTGTGGACTCCCTGCCGATTAGTATTCAACAAGGTTTGTTATTTGCCTATGCGGGGCAGCCAGAACGGGCGGCTTTAACACCTGTACCCATTGTTGGCCCCATTGAAGAGTCACCTGATGACTGGATTATTCTCGATGGATTCCGTGACCTGCCCTACGATGTGCTCACGCTACTTGAAAATGTTTTAGACCCCAGCCATTTGCCTTATACTCACCACCGCTCTGTTGGGAACCGCAGCAATGCGGGGCCGGTGGAATTGGAGGTCATGGAATCAGGAAAACAAGGGTTTTACGGTGTGTGGGAAGAAGGCCCTCGCCAAGGAAAATTGGGAACACAAACGACAACATTTGTGGCTCCCGGTTTGATGTGGCATGACTTAACATCTAGCCAGTTTGGTCGAACCTTGACCGTTGTCTATGCTACACCAGTGCGTAAAGGTGAATGTCGCATTTTTGCCCGATTCCCGTTTCAATTTTCATCTAAAGTGCCTGCTTGGATGATTAGTCATACTCCGACTTGGTTTTCTCATCTAGGACAGAATGCCATATTGGAAGATGACCAAATCTTCTTGCATTTCCAAGAACGGTATTTAGAGCGGACCAAAGACAGTAAGTCCATTGCTCAAGCCTTTTATCTGCCCACACGGGCCGATCGGTTTGTGCTGGCGTTGCATCAATGGCAAGAACGCTTCCAGGCTGATCCGTTCCCCGGGCAAAGTCTACCCCCAGAGCGGACTCGCGAGCAGTTACTTGATCGGTACTATTCACACACGGTGAACTGTGCCAGCTGTTCCCAGGCATTGAAAAATGTCAAACGCCTGCGGAAAGTAATGGTTGGACTAGCCTTGGTCGCTTGGACCCTTACACCGCTTTTGGCCTTTGGCTTTGGGGTATTCTCGATCAAATTGTCTATTGCTGCGACCGTTACGATCTTTTCTTCGGCTGTGGCCTGGCTAAGCTTAGGTCAATTAGAGAAAAGATTTCTAAAAGGGCGATCTATCCCACCTCGAAATTACCCAGAGAAAAAAGGTCGTTAGGGTATTACCCCTCAGGGATGGTTAGGTGTTCTGAGTTACCACAAGAGGTGAACTCCTACGCCAATTGTGGGCTCATCCTGATCTCGGACTCGAAGTTGGTTCCAGGGTGATGTTCCCACTCGGTTGGTGGCATACAAGTCAAAAATGAGTTGTTTACTGCCGGGGGTAAATCCAAATAGTGTTGAGGAATCATACCGGAACCCCACATTCCAAGGAATAGCGTCACCCAAGGTGTTATTGAGGAAGGCGTTGCCTCGGCCAGCAAAACTAGCCCCGACTTCGGCAATGAAATTTAGATTATTAACGATTTCGTAGGAGCCGCCAAAATTAAAGCCTCCGACCGCAATATCTCTATCTTGAACGTAGCTAAAGGTAGGGGTGACCCATAAATTTAATCGGTCCGTCGCTTGATAATGGACAGGCAACGAGACGCTATAGATCAGATTATTACCGACATTGCCATCGGTGCCTTGGAAGATTGTGGGAACTGCTTTATTCAGGCCCCGTTGTCGGAACTCATTTCGATTATTGGTGGCATAGTTGATAAAGGTTTCGCCCGTGAGCCCTACGTTGACGGCAGCACTAATGGTTAAGGGTTTGCCTTTCGCCTGGTCGAGGAAGCGATATTTTAGACCGAAACCTTGCTCGGACTCGTCAACAGTACCAAAGGAGTAGTCAAGATAGCCTAAGGCTTCGAGATCTCCCAAAATGCCATATCGTACTGTGCTTTGAATGCCCTGAGGTCCCCCTTTGAGACTCACTAGGACTCTGCCTTTAGGAACGGTTCCCCCGTCGATAATGCCAATACCATCTGTTGTTAGGGCAGCAGCTTGGCTCGGATCATCCGCTCCCCCGATGCTATTATCCGCTACAGTGGGTGATTCTGTGGGAATTGGCGGGGCGGATGGAGCCGGTATGGATGGGGCACGAGTAGCGACTGCCGTCGGGGATTGATAGCCGGATTTAGGTGGATTTAATACACGTCCATAGGTTGGAGGTGGAGCTGAGGGGATGGGAGAAATAGGGCTAATGTCGGTGGACTCTTCTGGTGGATTGTAGTAACTGACAAAAGAGGATTGAGCTGTAGAAGGTACTGGAGTATTTACAGCAATTTGTACATTTGCTCCTGCTAAGTTGGTGTTATTGAGGCGAGCACCAGTTAAATTAACTTGGTCTAAGTTTGCATTCGTAAGATTGGCATTCGTGAGATCGGCCCCGCTCAGATTCGCGCCGGAAAGGTTGGCACCTGTGAGGTCAGCTCCCGATAAATTAGCTCCGGACAAATCGGCCTTGATTAGAATGGCATGGTTCAGTTTGACATTCGCTAGTTCTAGCCCCGATAGGTCTGAGTTACTAAGGGTACAGGCTTGGCAAAACCCCTCATTGAGTAAAAATTGTACTGAGTCTAGCGCTTGGGCTGGTGTTTGAAAGCTACCGATAGCCAGTGCTAGCCAGGGGATACTCCCCCATCCCAACAAACGTTTCATTCTGTTGACCCCCCGTCACAAATGATTCCAATGCAGTATTTAGAAGTATTGACCAATTGATTCTAAAAATTACTTTGAAATTTAAATTTATCAATTATATGGCGTCTGATAGTTAAAATACTCACTTTTTCTCAGGATATATTCCTTTTTCGCATAATATTTGCCACCCTAAGATCAGACTAGAGCTCAAGTTATTTAAAGTTTGAGTGGTCTATTTCACCTTGGCTACTAGGGCAGCTTGATTGGCAACACCAACTTTTCTATATAGACGTTTCAATCTTTGTTTCACCCCATCTACACTGATGTGTAGGTAATGACTAATCTCTCGATTGGTGAACCCTTGGGCTACAAGATCAACGATCTCTAATTCTCGATCTGTGAGGACGGCGTGGTTCGCCGAAGCTTGGTGATTGAAGCGAAGGGTCGTAAATTGAACGGCTAAATGCTGGCATAAAGTGCTGATACGCAGTAAATCCCTGGTTTTGAAGGGAGGATAACCTTGATGACGCAGAAAGTAGATGCCACCCAGTAATTGACCTGAACCTAAAATTGGAGCGACCACGCCATGTTCGATATGGTAAGTCCTGAACAGATCATCCATTCCATTGGATGGGTGCTTTTGAGTAGAAAGGGAGCACAGCTTTACAGGAACGTGCTGACGAAGCATCTGCTGACTGGTAATGTCTTGATCACGACCAATGGCTTGATAGCGATCGCAAAAGGATACGGGAAGTCCTTGCAGATCTGAGGCCATGATTTTTTGCTGATAGTCCAAAAGATCTAGCCCCCAAGCTTGAGATCCTGTGCAATAACCCGCCTTGTTCAATAACTGCGATCGCAACTCAGATTCGGTTTTGGCAGAGACAACGGCATGGATTAAGGGTGTCAATCGCATAGTTGTACCCATTTGGGGACTCGGAAATCAGTATGTATTTGGATAAGGTGAACCCGTTCAAATCTATGTCAATCCTATGGTTCTTCCAATATCCTGCATTTTTTGTGCCTCAACAGTTTGCTCGCAATTGTCCTATCTCTCATAGTTGTCTTGGAGCGAGCCCAAGCTAGACTTTGGCATGGTGCGCGCCCAGAAGATACTGCCCATCAGCGGGACTACCTGGACAAGCCAAATCAATGGGCAGTTTGGGTTGAGAAACTGACGAAGGGATGGTTCTTGACTTCCAATCCTGATCAGGGCCGTTTACAACGGAAGGTACGCGCGTTTGGCAACTTTGTTGAATACACCCCTTTGGTCATTCTGTTTTTAGTCGTTTTAGAACTTATGCAGGCCCCATCTCCTCTCCTTTGGGGATTGGGGATAGCCTATAGCGTGGGCAGAATGGCCCATGCTGTAGGCGTGATGGAGACCTATGGTCCCTCCCCAGGGAGAGCCATAGGTTACTTCTTGACGCTGTTGGTGTATTTGATAGGTGCTAGCGCTTGCCTAGTCTTAGGAAGCCGTTTTTACTTCAGTTAAAAGACTCCGAGTCACTTCCGTAGGCATGCGGGGACCAAGACTGGCGACGAGTTTAGCTGCGGCAACCGATCCAAGCTGTCCAGCTTCGCTATAGCTCATGCCATTGGTAATGCCATAGAGCACAGCTCCGGCATACATATCGCCAGCACCAACGGTATCGATGGCCTTTACTGGGGTCGGTGCAATTTCTAAGACTTGCTGGCCATCGTAAATTAATGAGCCTTGGGGACCCCGAGTGATGGCAAAACAGGTTGCCAGGGTTTTCATATGGTCAATGGCAGCGGAAATATCCTCGGTCTCTGCCATTTTGAGGGCTTCGCTTTCGTTGGCAAAGATTAAATCTAAGCCAGAGCCAATCATCTCCAATAGACCGTCTTTGAAAAAGCTGACCATGTTGAAGTCAGATAGAGTCAGGGAGACTTTTTGGCCTGCGGCTTTAGCCATGTCTCTGGCTTTGATGGCAGCTGCTTTGGCATCGGGAGAGGTGACTAGGTAGCCTTCGATATAGGTGTAGGTGGAATTTGCGATCGCATCCGGCAACAATTCAGCTTCAGAAAAGCGTCCAGAGATACCCAGAAAGGTATTCATGGTTCGGTCCGCATCCGGGGTAACGAAAACCAGGCACTTGCCCGTGACGCCAGCTTCTGGCTGATGCTGTTGTAAATTGGTATCGACGCCACAACAGATCAAATCATCCAGGTAAAACTGACCCGGTTCGTCATTGGCAACTTTGCAAGAGTAGCAAGATTTACCACCAAATTGGCTAACGGCAATCAGGGTGTTAGCTGCTGAGCCACCACACCCTCGCTTAAGAGAATAGCTACTGAGATGGTCAATGATTCGCTGTTGATCAGCTTCTTCTAATAGGGTCATCACGCCCTTATCGACCCCAAGGTTCTGCAAGACCTCTACAGAAACTTCGCATTCAATATCTACGAGGGCGTTGCCGAGACCGTAAACGTCGTATTTTGCCATCTGTCATCCTGTACTCATCAAATCGCTGATTCTTCAGCGGATCATGAACACTGTAATGCATTTGCATCGATTAAAGGTGAATCAACCCTTTCAGGGGTAAAACGCGCTCGGCAGGACTCGAACCTGCGACCAATTGCTTAGAAGGCAACTGCTCTATCCGCTGAGCTACGAGCGCTAATGACTCTAACTAGACTATGCTAACTGTCTAACTTTGTCGATGCTAACTTGCCGACTCTTGGACAAACGACCGTGAAACAGATTTCCTAGGTCTCGGTTTTTGCCCATAGGGCAATCCCTCCTCCCCGACCACGAGCCGCAAGGACCTGATCTTGAATCAGAAAATAAACAAAAAAGGCTTGGGTGCGGACATGCCCATCCCAAAAGGTTTGTTCGCTCTCTTGGCCTCCTCGAATAAATCCCTGATATAGGGTCCGACCAAAGGCCTTAAACTCCATCCTTGTAAAGTCAAAGGCCATAATATTTTTTTTTGACCAACAACGAGCTGGGCCAGTCAAAGATAAGCTCAATCCTGCCCAATGGACTTGGTTGGCAATTTGTCCAACGGTGTCTGAGGTTTTGGGGCCATAATCGGTCGAGTTGCCGGGGGAATAGACGATTTGCATCTTGACCCAGCGGGGAATGTAGAATCCGTTACCGACGGTTTTGTTTTGATGTTGATGGGGTTTTTTCGTTCCTGTCACAAAACAAAGTCGCCAGGCACCTATAAACTGCTCAAACTTAAGATTCGACTGAGATTGAGCTACCTTTTCCCGTTGTAATAGAGATTCAATTAAGGACTGGGTCGGAGTTTTGGGGGCAGACCCCGTTAAGGCAGCATGGGCTGCTTTCACAAACGCCTGATCTAGGACATCGGGTTGTTTCTCTGGCATGACAGACATTTCAAACAGCCTTGGGGATAATGTTGCAAACCAACAGTTGACGGAACAAGGAAAAGCGTTAACCTTAATCACCCAAATCATAAACTGTCGCCTTATACTAAGGGGCAGTTTGGGGATATCTTCTCAGCCCTGGCCTCCATGCTAAGTGATTGACTGTGTCTAAGTTGTTGACAAAATTTAGTCTGAAGTTATGGCCTGACCCTCAGCAACAACAAGCATTTATACAGGCATTGACGGAGCCACAGCCCTATAGCCCTTGTATTGCTTGGATCAAAGGGCGATCAGAAAAAGCCTCCTTTCAGCGGGTTGACGCTCTTCCTTGGCAGCTTCCCTTTGTGGATCGACTGGCAGTGGGAGAGCGTCCCGGAAAGCATGATTTGCATCACCAGGGAGCCTATTATTGCCTAGATTTCTCCTCGGTATTTGCCGCAACTCCTCTCACGGTTATTCGGAAAAAGCCTAAAGTCGTGCTCGATCTGTGTGCAGCTCCGGGAGGGAAAAGCCTTTTAGCTTGGCGATTCCTACAGCCCCACTTACTGGTGAGTAACGAAGTGATTGGTAAACGGGTGGGAATGCTCATTAGCAATTTGAAACGATGTCAAATTGCACCTGTGCGGGTGTTGAGCGCGGATCCATCAGTACTAGCTGAAGCGATTCCTGCCAGTGCTGATGTGGTGTTAGTTGATGCCCCTTGTACGGGGCAATCTTTGTTAGCAAAGGGGGAGTCTGCGCCCGGTTGTTTTCATCCCGCGTCTATCCAACATAATGTGAAGCGACAAAGACGCATCCTCGCTAATGCCTCCCGTTTGGTGGTGCCGGGAGGATATTTGGCCTATATGACCTGTGCGTTCTCTGAAGCGGAGAATGAGCAGGTCTGTCGCTGGTTTACTCGCCGCTTCCCCAACTTCGAACCTCAAACGGTTGATGCCTTGTTGGCTTTTCAATCTCACCTAACGGACCTACCTTGTTATCGGATATGGCCCCAGTCAGGTTTGGGAGCAGGTGCTTTCACCATGTTATTTCGCAATACCCAAGGGACAGCATCCATGGCTCAACCTTTAGGGGCATGGCTGGATGAGAATGCTCGTTGGTCTTCTGAATAGATGTTGCCCTGGATGTATTGAGGGGATTGGGGTGCGATCGCAAACGATTCTCTCTGCCAACCTGGCAACAATATCTCCCGCAAAATGGTCAGATAGGCCAGATATCTAACTGTAGTCTGCTCATTATCTCTATGAATAGGGAGGCTACTGGAAACGATGATACGGTCAATATGTTATGGGCTAGCACTAAACCTATAACCTAGCGGTAGTGGTTCTAGCCTATGCAACAATGATTAACAAAGCTTCCCTAAGAGATCTTGCTCTATGTAAATTAGAGACAATAACCAAAACCTTGGCATTAGCACTTTTACTTTTTCCCACTTTTTCGTTAGTACTAACTTATGAATGCTCCGTCAAAAACAAAAACCCAGACGTTTAACTTACTCAGCATTGGTCATCGGGGTGTGGGTAAAACTGTCTTTTTAGTGGGTAGCTATGCTGAGCAAAAAGCGAATAGTGGGTCGCGAAAATCATCTACCTGGTTTGACTGTCAGGATACCCAGGTTCAACATAACCTGAACACCTTGCTGGAATATATTGCCCAAACAGGTCAATATCCGCCAGCAACGATGAAAATAACGAATTTTAATTTTGCCGCAAAAACTCAAAACCTTTTTGGTGAAAAGGATCTGTGTCAGTTTCGCTGGTGGGATATCCCAGGAGAAATCTGCAACAACGACAATCCCAATTTCCAGAAAATGGTGATGGACTCCCATGGTTGTTGTGTCTTTATTGATACCTATACGCTATTTAATAATTCTGCTTATAGCCAGACGCTTCAAGGCATTGTGAAACAGGTAGAAACCATCGCCTCACTGGCTCGACAAAGTGGTTTGACCTATATTTTTGCTATTGTGCTGACAAAATGTGATCTTTTGGCGGAAAATCCCCAGAAATTACTAAAAATAGAAGAAAATATCCGCCCTTTAATGGCCCGTTTGGATGCGAATCAGATTCAATACCGCAGATTTTACTCTACGATTCCCATCGTTAAAAATGGAAAAATGTCGGTTCTGCAGGCAAAAGGGGCTTCTGCGCCGTTGCTATGGTTGGCGACAGAGCTAAGTAAAATTCATCGAAAAGGTAAGCCCCAATCGTTGGCTAGTGGTTTTAACCGATTGTTAGATAATAGTGCCCAACCTTTATCCCCTTCTCGGGCTAGAGCAGGGGGAACTACTGCCAATAATAAGCAGCTCTGGGGTGTGGCAGCCATAGGCAGCCTGCTGGCCATCGGAGTTGCGGTGGCCATTGGATTTGGGACGGGGCTGTTAGGCAATTCGTCTACCGAACAAGCAAACTCAACGCCGAGTGAAAAGGTTAAGCAATACGAAGAGATTTTGGAAAAATCTCCGACGGATCCTGAAGCTCTGCTACAGCTCTCTCGGCTCTATTCAGATTTAACAGAATTTGATAAAGCCCTACCCCTGATGGAAAAGCTGGTGGAGCAACAGCCAGAGAAGTCGGATTTTCTGTTTGAACTAGCTGGGCTATATGCCTTGAACGGGAACAAGCAGAAAGAAGAAACGGTCTATGACAAAATCCTTACAATAGACCCACAAAGCATACTCGCTTTAACCAGCAAAGCGACCTTGCGAAGCGAACAGGGGGATAACAAGGCCGCAAAAGCCCTATATAGTAAGGCTGAGGCTGCTGCGCCGACGGATCAGTTAAAGCAAGAAATTCGGAAGTTGGCTGATAAGGCTCAGTCTAAACCTAGCCCTTAATCTCACTTTTTAGGAAGACCTTCTGATGCTAACGCTAGATCTTGGTCAACTGGTTTACACTAGCTTCCCTGATCAGGGCTTTCAGACTCTCAGTAGTGCTGATGTCCCGGAGGAAGTGAAGCAAGTTTTTTTAACCCAGGTGGTTTATAAATATTGGAATTCTTATGCGCCGCCTCAGCCAGGGTATCGAGCGGCTTATCTTGCTCAAATCTCTCCTGAGTTAACCTTATTTGGCTGGATGTATAACCAAGGGGATGATGATTTAGGCCGAAGTCACATCCCCTACTTTATTGCCTATTGTTTATCAGGGGTCCTGGATAATCCCCTCTTGGATACAATCTATGCCTGCTTGGAGAGAGGTCCTGTGACGTTTATTGAACGTCATAGGGTTTCGTCTGATCTCCATAGGGTAGTCATTGACCAGATAGATGATTTGCAGCCGACATTGCCCGGCGTGATGATTCCGTCTGGTACCCGGGCACGATGTCGTTTGCTACTCAACAAAGGTAAACTACTCAATTTCTCGGTGGCTATTCCCGGCGAGTCGGAGTTGGCGAATGGCAAGGAGAATGATCCTCAAATGCCGCAAGAAACATCAGCTGATGCCCTCGTACCAGACGTGGATAATCAGCCCCTTTTGTCTTCTCTAGAGCGTTTGCTAGAGTCTCCGAGAATTACCTTAGACTCGATGACTCGGGTACCCACGACTAAGAATGCCCTGTTGATTGGGGTCAGTCATTGTGAGCATGGATTTGAACCATTGCCAGGGGTTCAGCAGGATATTGCGGTTATGAAGCAAGTCCTAGAGAACCCCAAAATCGCTGCCTTTGATGAGGTCCAAACCCTACTGAACCCCAATCCCCAGATTTTGGCAGAATCCCTAGAAAGCTTTTGCCAAGATCGAGATATTGATGATTTGCTCGTAGTCTATTTTTCTGGTCATGGGGTGGTGCTGGATGATCATGGCCGGTTTGGGTTAACCACTAGTATGAGCCGCACCAACTCAAAAGGTAAAGTGGTGCGGTCAACCCTTGTTTCAGCCGATCTGCTCCAAGATATTTTGAATGATAGTAAGGCAGAACGACAGGTTGTAGTTCTAGATTGCTGCTATCGACAAACTGACACCTCTGCTAATAATCCCCATCTAGGGGGGGTGAATCTCCCTCAATATTTAGGGGGGTTGGGGCGGACGATTATGACCTCAGCGACTCAGGCTCGCCATGCATTTGTGCATAAGGGGGCTGATCTATCCCTTTACACATTTTACTTAGTGGAAGGGTTAAGAACCGGGGCTGCAGATCAAAATTGTGACGGCAGTATTTCGGTGGAGGAATGGTATGCCTATGGGAAGCGAAAGGTCAAACAAGAGATTCCAGCGATTGAACCGCAAATTTATAATGTCAAGGCGGTGCAGAATTTAGCTTTGGCTCAAGCTGCCATCGATGAACCCCAATTTGTCTATCGCCGTCAGTTCGAATTCTATGCGGGTCGTGGTGAGGTATCGCCGGTCAATCGGGTGATTTTGGATAATCTCCAGTCCAGCCTTGATCTGGATATAGAGATGGCCAAGATAATTGAGGCGGAGGTGAGTAAACCGGGTAAAGCCTATCAGACTAAACTGCAAGAATATGCCATGGCCTTTGTGGAGGCTGTGCGCCAAGAATATCCGGTCAGTGATTATTTACAGGATCAGTTTCGGCAGTTTCAAGCCACCTTAGGGTTAACGGATGCAGATACGATTCCGGTTGAATCAGCGATTATTCGTCAGGTTCAGGTGATCCAATTTCCTGGTCAAGCCCCTGAACCGCCGAGACGAGCGGTACCTAGTACAACCTGGTCAAATCAAACGGTGATTCAGCCGCTCCATCAGGCTTTGGGGGTTGGGCAACAGACCCTGAAGACCTCAGCTCAGCGCCTGACTTCTCTGGGGCAAAATCTGTCTATGACCGTGAGTCAGTCTGTACGGAATGCTCGATATCGGGTGAACCTGTCTTCCGTGTCTTGGCGTCAGGTGCAGTCGGTGCCCAAGCGGGTATGGTGGTTTGCGGGGGCGGGTGCGATCGCACTTCTGCTACTAATGTCTGTTCTGCGTCAACAACAAGAGGCGCAACAGCGGCAGAAAGAGGCACAGCAGATGGAGTTTTGGCAATCCCTGGCCCAGCAGAAACGCTATGACAACTGTATTGCCCAGACTCAAAATATTCCCAAAGATTCTCGACTCTATCCCTCTGCTCAGAAACTATTTTCCCAATGCCAAGCGGGTATCAACTGGAAGAATGCTCAATTAAAAACCTTGTCGAATGCCCCGAAACA
The DNA here is from genome assembly GCF_000018105.1 of Acaryochloris marina MBIC11017. Classification (GTDB taxonomy): domain Bacteria; phylum Cyanobacteriota; class Cyanobacteriia; order Thermosynechococcales; family Thermosynechococcaceae; genus Acaryochloris; species Acaryochloris marina. The sequence goes on along the minus strand of NC_009925.1, from coordinate 23,383 downwards.
GGCGATTTGGTCCGTTGCCCTCAGCCCAGATGGCAAGACCTTGATTGGCAGTGGTGACCAAAACGATATTAAGTTGTGGAACTTAGGGAAAGGCCAGCTCATCCGTACTCTGTCAGATCACAAAGATCAGGTTTGGACGATTGCCCTAGGCCCCAAAGGCAAAATCTTAGCCAGTGCTAGTGGGGATTGCACGATTAAACTCTGGGATGTACCAACCGGGAAGCTGCTGAGAACCTTTGCGGCCCATCCGATGACTGTATGGTCTGTAGCCATCAGCCCTGACGGTACATTGCTGGTCAGTGGGAGTGAAGATCGAACCCTAAAAGTGTGGAATATCAAAACGGGCAAGCTCGTCCGCACCCTCAAGGGCCATTCAGGACAAGTGCGATCCGTGGCTATTAGTTCGAATGGTCAAATGATTGCCAGTGCCAGCAGCGATAAGACGGTGAAGTTATGGGAGCTGAAGACGGGCAAACTCCTTCGGACATTTAAGGGACATACGGGTCGGGTGATTTCCATTGCCTTTGGACCTTCCAGCCAGCGGTTAGCCAGTGCCAGTCAGGATAAGACCGTGAAGCTCTGGGATCTGAAATCTGGAAAATTAAATCGAACCATTCAGGAACATACCAAGCCGGTGACCGCGGTGACCTTTAGTCCCGATGGGAATACATTGGCAACAGGGAGTTTAGATCGGACGGTTAAACTCTGGAATCTTTCTACGGGGGCCTTGCGTCATACCCTTACAGGTTACCAAGGTGATATTTATTCCTTGGCTTTTGCCGCTGATGGTCAGTCTTTGGTCAGTAGCAGTAAAAATAGTGCCATTAAAGTCTGGAGTCGGGATTAGCCCGTGAGTGAATTTTTTGGGGTAAGGGGCATAATTGGGTTGGAATGGGGTGAAAGATTGAGAATTAATCGGTAGGATAGAGCCAATCTTCGAGTGTTTGGTGCTGAAACCTTTGTTGAAAACGAAACCTTAGGGGAAGAATGCAGATGAAATCTAAAGTATTAATGCCGCTTCTGTTGTTGGCTGTACTGGGAGTTCCTGTTCGTGTGATGGCCCATGCCCTGGAGACGAACTATGTCTTAGAAGAAGTGAATAAGGTTCAGTTTACGGCTGTATTTAGTACAGGTGAACCCCATAAAAAGGCCAAAGTCAAAATCTATTCCCCTGACAATTTGACTGAGCCAGTGATGGAGACCGAAACGGATGAAAATGGCCAGTTTACCTTTGATACCAGCGAAAAAATGCCGGGAGAATGGGAAGTTAGCATTGGCGAATCGGGTCATCAAGATATTTTGACGGTGCCAGTGACCCCGAAGGGAATCAATATAAACGAGATTAGCGAAGTCCCTCAGCACCAGTCTCCTCAAATTCCCCTTGTGGCAATAGTTCTCTCTGGCGGGATGGGATCGGCGGCTGTGCTATCTCGCAAACTCAGGTCAATCAAGTAATAGCTGCTTTTGTGAGGGGAATTTCTCTTGCAGTAGCAGCAACTAGCATCAGTCCATTCTCTTAATTTAAGAGAATTAGCTATTAGAAAGCCCACCCATTAAAAAGGTGGGCTTTCTGCTGTCTTTCCATACAAAGCTGAAGGCACAATAAAATCTGAATCGGTATGGCTTCAATTGGGACGCTAGGATCAAGGCCAATGTGCTGTAATGAAGTATCAACTTTCGGCTAACCATTCTCTTATTCGGTTTTAATCTCCCCTATGAAAAAAGCGTTTGTCCTTGATACGAATGTACTGCTGCATGATCCAAATGCCATCTTTCGCTTTGAGGATAACGACGTAGTCTTGCCGATTACGATTATCGAAGAACTCGATCGGTTCAAAAAGCAGCCCCAAGAGACCGGGCGGAATGCCCGTCAGGTGTCGCGAACCTTGGATGATCTGAGGGCGCAGGGGCAGCTGACAAAAGGGATTGAACTGCCAAAGGGTGGAACAATACGGGTTGCTTTGTGCGATCGCATCACCCTTAACGAGCTTCCCCCAGAACTAGAAGGGGACCAAGCCGATAACGCAATTCTGGCCGTGGCCTTGGAACTGAAAAATCAGTGCCAATGTCCCGTGGCTTTAGTGAGCAAAGATACCAATCTCCGCATTAAAGCGGATGTATTGGGATTGGCTGCAGAGGATTACTCCACGGATAAAGTTGATTTTGAAGGGCTCTATACTGGCATGACTTCAGTCATGGTAGGGAGCGATACGATTAGTCAACTCTTCCAATCGGGACAGACCACCCTGGCCGAAAAAACATGGCCCAATCAGGCGGTTACTTTAGTGGATAGCCTCAAGCCTTCCCATACAGCCTTAGCTTTAGCTGGAGATCATACGGGCGAAGTCATGCCGTTGCCCAAATTTCCCCATAACGGCATTTCTAGAATTCGGGCGCGGAATCGCGAACAAAAATTCGCCTTTGAATTACTCATGCGAGACGATATTGCTTTAGTCACCTTGGTCGGGAAAGCGGGAACCGGCAAAACGTTGATTGCGATCGCAGCAGGATTACATAAAGTTGCGGATGAGAAGAACTACAGTCGTTTGTTAATAGCCCGTCCTGTGGTTCCCATGGGACGAGATTTGGGGTATTTACCGGGAGATATTGACGAAAAACTCACCCCTTGGATGCAGCCCCTCTATGACAATTTTGATCTGATTTTTGGGACTCAAGAAGCGGCAGGGCAACCTCAGCATTGGCGGCGGGGACATGAAGAGTTAATGGACCAAGGGCTCCTCCAAATAGAACCCCTCACCTATATTCGCGGACGGACCATTCCCAAACAATTTTTGATTGTGGATGAAGCCCAAAACCTTACTCCCCATGAAGTTAAGACCATTCTGACTCGTGCTGGGGAAGATACCAAAGTGGTGCTCACTGGAGACCCTGAGCAAATCGATAACCCCTATGTGGATGCGGCCAGTAATGGGTTGACTTATGTAGTAGAGCGATTTAAATCTGAGTCCATTGCCGGCCATATCACCCTATACCAAGGTGAACGGTCAGATTTAGCTGAAAGAGCAGCCGCTTTACTGTAGAAAAGTGAGAGGCTGTTTGAGAAGTTTTAGTGCTCCTGCGCTAGCCTTCGAACCATGAGTCGAATCATCGCCACATATGCGAGCGCTTCAGCTGTTCTGGTCAGCACCTCATAATCTTTATTAAGACGTCGAGACCACAACAACCATCCAAACGTCCGTTCTACAATCCATCGTTTGGAAACAACCTGAAACCCCGCAAGATTATCTGAGCGTTTGACTACTTCCAAGACATATTGAAAACGGTCCATTACCCACTTCATCAAAGCTTGTCCTTGATAGCCAGCATCGGCCCATATGCGAACTAGACGGGACAAACTCGCACCTTGGCGTCGAGCTTTCCAAAACAGTATTTTGGCCCCTCGTTGGTCAGAGATATTGGCAGCAGTGACCATCACCATCAAAACCAGCCCTAAAGTATCAACGAGCACATGACGTTTACGACCTTTGACCATTTTCCCACCATCAAACCCAATCGAGTGACACCGAGGATTGCCGACTTTAACCGATTGAGCATCGCAGATGGCGGCACTGGGACTTGGATGACGGTCTTCACTCACCCGCTCTTGCATGCGCAGATGTTCATTGATGTGGACCCAAGTCCCATCATCGCGCCACCTTCGAAAATAGCTATAGACCGTTGACCAACAGGGAAAATCATGGGGTAGTTGTCTCCACTGACAACCCGTAACCACAAGATAAAAAATGGCATTGAGAACACTGAGCATATCAGTGGTGCGAGGTCTACCTCCAGGTTTAGCGGCAGGAATCAAAGGCTCAAGTAATTCCCATTGCAGGGTGGTGAGGTCGCTATCATATGCTGTAGGCATTGCTCTCTAGGTCCTGTCCAGTGTTTGTGTATTGACAGATTAGTACCTTGAGAGCTTTACTCACTTCTCAAACAGCCTCTGAACTCCTGGTCCTAAAGTTTCAAGTCAGAGGAATAACTGGGCAAACTGGGAATGGTTCTGTTGTTTGCGGGATCACCCTGATCTTCTTTCTATGCTGACTATTTTGAACTGTTTAGAATAAATAATTTTCGAAAGACAATAATCGATTGTTCTGTTCATGAATAAGGATTATTGAGGGTATTGTTTAGAGGCTAAATAAAAATAGAAATGGCAAATTCAGCGATTCTTTGTGTTGATGATGAATCTGTAGTCCTCAGAAGTCTACGAGACCAAATTAGTAAATATTTTGGTGATCAGCACACCTGTGAAATTGCTGAGAGTGTTGAAGAAGCTTGGGAAGTCATTGATGAACTGAAAGAGGATGATGTTGAAATTCTCCTCATTATTTCAGATTGGTTAATGCCCGGAACCAAAGGAGACGAATTCCTCATTGAGTTACATCAAAAATTTCCTGAAATTGTGACGGTGTTGTTGTCGGGGCAAGCAGATCAATCTGCTGTCGAGCGGATTCATCAGAACATGCAACTTCATGCTTATATTTCGAAGCCATGGAATGAAGAAGATTTGATGGGTGTGATTCAAGCTGGACTGTCTACATTTCAAGAATAGAGAAAGGGATTGATGTTTATTCAAACGCTGCGATCCTTCCCTGGAAAACTCGCTCGTCGCCACAAGCTCAGAACGGTCCTGGTTGTACCTTTTGTATTGCAGGTTTGCGGTGCAGTTGGTCTGGTCGGTTATTTATCATTTCAGAATGGTCAACGATCAATTGAATCCCTGGCTCAGCAGCTGACAGATGAAGTGGAAGTCCATATTGCTGAGCGGACCCAAACCTATTTGGCTGCTCCCCATGCCGTTAACCAGCTTAATCAGAATGCTTTAGAACTCGGGCAGCTGAGCGCCGATAACCTCAACAGTATGGAACGCCATTTTTGGCGACAGATCCAGGTATTTGATCGGATTAGCTATATTCAGTTTGGGACGCCCAAAGGAGAATTTGTCGGGCTGGCAGCGAATGATGATGGTAGTTTTACTTATCAGGTAACGGAGTATTCTGGGGATTTACAAACCTATGCCATTAAACAAAATGGACAGCGGGGGAAAAAATTAGAAACATCTCCTAATTTTGAACCCCAAAAACGTCCTTGGTATTTAATTCCCGAAAAAAAAGATAAGCCGACTTGGACCGATATTTATGCTTGGGTTAACCCTCCGACTTTAGCCATTACCTTAGGGCAACCTTATTATGATCAGTCCGGAACCTTTCAAGGTATCTTAGCAACGGATCTATCGATTGCTCAGTTTAGCGATTTTCTGCAAACCCTCAAGATTGGTAAAACAGGCAAGAGTTTTATCCTGGAGCGCTCAGGATTAATGGTTGCTACTTCTACGGCCGAGGAGCCCTTTACGCCTTCCGAGAAAGGTCCACAGCGTTTACCAGCCCTGGAAAGCAAAGATCCCGTTGTCCGGGCAACCACTCAAACATTATTGGATCGGTTTGGGACTTTGCAGGAGATTTCGGTTCGCCAACAGCTCACCATCGATATTGAGGGCAAGCGTTATTTTCTCCAGGTGAATCCCCTTCGAGATCAGCATGGTTTAGATTGGCTCAGTGTGGTTGTTGTTCCAGAAGCAGACTTTATGGAACAAATTTATGCCAATACCCGCTCAACCATTGGGCTATCGGTTGCTGCGCTGCTATTTGCGATCCTCATTGGGGTGTCTACCGCCCGGTGGGTGACGAATCCCATCTTGAAAATCAACGCTGCTGCTACGGCTATCTCTTCAGGAGATTTGCAGCGAAGTGTTGCTCTCAACCGCTCGGATGAGTTAGGAGAATTAGCACGATCGTTTAATCAAATGGTTCAAGATCTGCGCATCTCCTTGGAAGAACGAAATGTGGTGGTAGAGGCACTCAAAAAGAGTGAACAACAGTTAGCAGAATATAACCGGTCTCTAGAACAGGAGGTTCAACAGCGAACCCAGGAACTGGTTCAATCTGAAAAAATGGTGGCGTTAGGCCAACTCACCGCAGGGGTTGCCCATGAAATCAATACGCCCTTGGGGGCGATTCAAGCTGCCGGAGAAAATATTGCATCTTCTCTAGAGAAGTCCATGCAGCAGCTCCCCAAAATCCTGGATCAATTACAGCCAGAACAAACCGACGCATTTTTTGAGTTATTGGCGATGGCTCAGCAACAGGAGCTGTTAACCTCCCGCGAGGAGCGTAAGCTGAAACGAAGTTTGAAGAAAATCCTGGCAGAGAAAAGCTTAGAGCCTGCCAATGATATGGCTAGTACCCTTAGTAAGATGGGGGTCTCTGCTGATCTTTCGTCGTTTCTACCCATTCTGGAGTTGCCGAACAATACCGAAGTTCTGGATGTTGCCTATGATTTGACGGTCATACATAACAACACTCAGAATATCCGCTTGGCTGTAGGACGGGCAGCCAAAATTGTGTTTGCTCTGAAGAGCTATGCTCGCCAAGATCTGAGTAACGAGAAAGTCAAAGCGTCAGTTACAGACACGGTAGAGACGGTTCTGACCTTGTACCATAACCAGATTAAACACGGTATCGACTTGACTAAAGACTTTGAGGATGTCCCAGATATTCTGTGCTATCCAGAAGAACTGGCTCAGGTGTGGACGAATCTGCTGCACAATGCCATGCAGGCTATGGATTACAAAGGCCACATTCAATTAACCATTGGCCAGGAGCAGCAGGGGATTCTGGTCAGCTTTACGGATTCAGGCAGTGGTATTCCTGAGGATGTGCAAGCCAAGATCTTTGATCCCTTTTTCACGACAAAACCTGCTGGCGAAGGGAGTGGTTTGGGACTAGATATCGTCCGTAAAATTGTCGATAAACACCAAGGGAAGGTCGAATGTCAGAGTCAGCCAGGGCATACTAGGTTTGAGGTCTGGTTACCCCTTGAGGTGAGCTAATCAGTTGAAAATGTGCTTGAATATCAGGTTAATCCTCATTGTATTTGAACGGAATGTGCCCAAAGTGACGACAGCGACAATGGTGGAGCAACGGTGAGCAAAGGCACGATCATTTGCATTGATGATGACCGATTGATTTTGAATACTCTGAGAGATCAATTGCAGCGAATTATCGACGATAGTTATGAAATTGAGGTGGCAGAAAGCGGTGGTGAGGCCCTCGAACTATTTACAGAATTAGAGGCGGATCAAATTCCGATCCCCTTGGTTATTTGTGATCAGAATTTACCGGATATGGGGGGGGATTCTCTTCTCAGTTATTTACAGATTCAGTACCCCAAAACCCGAAAAATTCTGTTAACTGGGGAGGCGAATTTAGATGCGGTCATTAACGCGGTTAATTCTGCCAATTTATATCGTTACATCGCTAAACCTTGGGATGAAACTGATTTAGGTTTAACGGTAAAGGCGGCTTTAAGGAGTCACCTACAAGATGAACAGCTAATTGGCCAGAATAGAACCCTGCGAGCGATGAATGCTCAATTACAGGGGGAAATCGATGAACGTCAGCTCGTACAGCAGAAGCTGCAGGAGAGTGAAACCCGTTTAGAAAGCATTCTCAATTCATTGGATGATGTGGTGTGGTCAGCAGCCGTTGAAGAGTTTCAACTGTTGTATTTGAACCCAGCAGCAGAAGCGGTTCATGGCTATCCGGTGTCGTCATTCCTCAGTAATCCTGATTTATGGCTAGAGGTGGTTCATCCTGCGGATCGTCATCAAATGATCCATTTCTTTGATCAATTGCTCGTTGCCGGTTCCCTTAATATTGAATATCGAATATTGCGGCCCGATGGAGAAATTAGGTGGCTGAAAAATCGAGGCCATGTGATCACGGGTGATCAAGGACGTCCCCACCGCCTAGATGGAATTATTTACGATATTACGGAGCAAAAACGGGCTCAAGCTCAATTAATCCACGATGCCTTTCATGATGAATTAACGGGACTACCAAACCGTAATTTGATGATGGAGCGCATTTCTCAGTCCTTGAAGCGCCAGCATCGCACGTCCGATTATCAATTTGCGCTGCTGTTTATTGATCTGGACCGATTTAAGATTATCAACGACAGTTTGGGACATATTGTCGGTGACCAATTGCTAGTTGCGATCGCACATCTGTTAGAAAACTGTGTGCGCACCTCTGATACCGTGGCCCGTCTTGGGGGAGATGAATTTACCATTCTCCTGGATGGTATTCAAGGCATAGAGGATGCGATCCATGTGGCAGAACGCATCCTGGAAACCTTAAAATCGCCCTTTCAGGTGGGAGAACATAGTGTCTTTACGGGATCCAGTATCGGAATCGCTTACAACTCGGTGCAGTATGACGATCCAACCTTATTATTGCGGGATGCAGATATTGCCATGTATCGTGCTAAATCCTTAGGGAAAGGTTGTTTTGTAGTATTCAGCCCAGAGATGCATGCCCAGACCCTTAGCCTGCTCAAACTTGAACGAGATCTGCGGTCTGCGGTTGATCGACAAGAATTTGTGCTGTATTACCAGCCGATCATTGACCTGCAGTCAGGAGACCTTACGGATGTTGAGGTCTTGGTTAGGTGGCAACATCCGGATCGGGGATTAGTGATGCCATCGGAATTTATCCCCTTAGCAGAAGAGACGGGGCTAATCGTAGAAATTGGTCAGTGGGTACTTCAGGAAGCCTGCCAGACTCTACGAGATTATCAACAACAGTTTGCCTCTGCAACGGAGTTGAAATTTAGCGTCAATTTATCCAGTGAACAACTGCAAGATCCTAACTTTATCCAAACTGTGGATCGGGTTTTATCTCAGTCCGGGTTAGACGGACGATATTTAAAGCTTGAACTCACTGAAAGTATGCTGATGTCCCATGAAGAGAAGCATATAAAGACGCTGCAGCAACTGCGCGATCGCAGCATAACCATCAGCCTGGATGACTTTGGGACGGGGTATTCGTCTTTGAGCTACCTTTACCGATTTCCCTTAGATACCCTCAAGATTGATCAATCTTTTGTGAGTCGGATGATCTCCGAACCGAAAGATGCTGAGATTGTGAATACCATTATTTCTCTGGCCCGCACCTTAAATATGGATGTAATTGCCGAAGGAATTGAAACAGAAGAAGAAGTTTTACACTTAAAGAAATTGGGTTGCGAACGGGGACAAGGATATTGGTTCTCTCCACCCATGAGTCAGGAGAAGTTAGAAGAACATCTTCAGGCTGGACCTCAATGGTTTGTTCAACAACAGCCCATGAACCCTAATTTTTCCTTTCTAGCACCATCTACGTCGCCCATTGTGGATGTGCAGAATTAAATTCCTGTAAAGACTTTCTCCACTCTGGGGGACCTAAAGAGAGAATAAGAATTTAAGAGCGAGAGATGGGCAAGGAATAGAGGTAATCCCGCATTTTGATAGCCAAGGCATGTAGGACGAACAGCCATGACGGGCTTATCCCAGCGAACAAGAGAGCAAGGTTCCAGACTTAAAGGTCTAGAGTTTTTATCGGCATTGATCGTAGTGGCTGGAGGGATCACGACCTGTGTGACCCAAAACATGGTGTTGGCTGCAGCCCCTCTAAGTGTGGCCGTTGCCCTCAATTTGCATAATCGGCGTCAGATGGATCGTCTGACTGAATACTATGCAGGATTAAGACGGAATACGATTCAAATCGCCTTACGGCAGGACCTACAGGTGATTCAGGCTTATGTGTCCCTACATCAACGAAATAACACCGAGTCTGAGTTAGCTCAATTTCATCAGTCTATTGATGCTTTGTTAGATGAAATTAAGCGTCTGGAAGCCCGACAGAAGGGTGGGGTAGATGCGAAAAAATTACCGATCTTCCTGGATCAGATTGAAGGCTTAAAAGAGCAAGTCCAAAATTGCGGACAGACGCTAATGGCCCTAATGCAAGACTTACAGGAAATCAGCACCCCTACAGCTAGGTTGGCAGCTATGTCAGCTCTGAAAACGACCCTACAACGCTACCAAAATACTCCGCGCTCGATAGATCAAAACCCAAAAGTAGCAGAACTGGTTCGAGATTGGTGTGGGGAGGTGCAGTCTTTACAGGCTCAGCTAGACACTCTTACTTCCTCTATGAACCAGAAAAATTCGTCTGATCTCGCAACCTCGCAGGGAGAGAGTTTAAGTTGCCTTTATGAACAAAGTTCATCTTTAGATCATCGGTTGGTATCTATCCAAAAGGTGTTATCAGAACAATTGCTCCCCTTCAATACGGATCAACAGAACCTGCAGCGTTCTCTCCATCAGCTGCAGGAGGAGATGGCAAGGTTGCATCCCGATCTCAATAGCGTGAAGTCGTCAACATCCGATACGGCCCTTTCTCCGATTCAGATTGAAGAACAAATCGTGGTGGCACTAACCCCCTTGCAAGTTCAGTATGTGTCCCTTGTCAATGACCTGGAGCTGCTTGAGGTAGATATGCAAGGGCTTGTGTACCAAGCTCGCCAGTTACGGCACATCCAGCGGCAATTATTAGCCATTCATCAACAGATGCAGTGGATCACCCAAATTGATGGAGATTGATGTTTGAGCCAAGTATGAAGAAAATCCTGGCGCTATCTTGATCCCCAAAAAGGCTGACTGATACTGGAAAAACAGAAATTTCAAAACCGGTACCGTTTGTTTATGAACCTTAGCCCGCCTCATCCGGTTGAATCTCCCAGTTCCTACTCCTTCCGCCTCAAGGACATCATCCTGGGGGCGCAAATGCTGTTTATCGCCTTTGGGGCGTTGGTCTTAGTTCCTATCCTGGCAGGCTTAGATCCGAATGTGGCTTTATTCACGGCGGGAGTGGGAACGCTGGTCTTTCAACTGATTACTAAAGGCAAAGTCCCTGTTTTTTTGGCTTCTTCCTTTGCCTTTATTGCGCCGATTACCGCTGGTATCCAACAATTTGGTTTGGCTGCAACGATGTCCGGGTTGGTCGCGGCTGGATTCTTGTACATGCTTTTAAGTATGTTGGTGCTGTGGCGGGGGCCAGACTCAATTTTGAAAGTGTTACCACCGATCGTGACGGGGCCTGTGATCATGGTGATTGGCCTATCTTTGGCCCCCATCGCGATTCAAATGGCGTCTGAGGCAGGCTCTAGTTATGGCGTGGGGACGGCACAGTTCCTAGCTGCTTTGGCCTTAACCACAACGATTGTGGCGGCCCTGTTGGCCCGAGGAACGTTTCAATTAGTCCCGATTTTGATGGGGATTAGTGTGGGATATGTCGGTGCCTTACTGTTGGGGATTGTGGATTTTTCCCCTGTTGTGGCAGCGCCTTGGCTAATGCGGCCTCAATTTACTTTACCGACCCTGCATTGGCCTGCGATCGCATTCTTTGTGCCCGTTGCTATTGCCCCGGCCATTGAGCATATCGGCGATATCCTCGTGATCAGTTCCATCACTGGCAACCCTTTATTGCGTGATCCAGGACTGCATCGCACTCTCTTAGGCGATGGTGTGGCCACTTCAATTGCAGCATTGTTGGGAGGCCCTCCCAATACCACCTACTCAGAAGTTACGGGTGCAGTTGCCCTGACCCGGGCATTTAATCCTGGCATTATGACCTGGGCTGCCCTCATTGCCATTATGCTGTCCTTCTCCGGTAAATTAGGAGCTTTATTAAGGACCATTCCCCCACCCGTTATGGGAGGGGTGTTGGTGGTGCTGTTCGGCACCATTGTCGTAGTGGGAATTAACAGTTTGGTTCAGTCTGGGAGTAACCTGCTGCAGTCCCGCAACATGATTATTGTGGGGGTGATTCTAGTGTTAGGAGCGGGGAATATGAGCCTAACCATAGGCCAGTTCTCCTTGGAAGGTATTGGGCTGTCCAGCCTAATGGGAGTGTTGTTAAATAGCGTTCTCCCGAACCCTAGTCCGGGGGAATAGGGGCTATTATTTAACGGTCGTTTTGGGATCAACTCGGACCGGAATCTCCGCAGTTTTAGAATCTTTGGTACCCAACATCCGAAGCTCTAGAGACGACCATAGATGTCCCAGGGTGGGAAGCTGCTCTCTTTGGTTAACGAAATAAATACTGACGAGGGTGAGGCAGACGCCCAGGGTTTGGATCGGGCTGAGAACTTCTGCCAAAAACAGATTGCCAAAGATCAGGGCAAAGACTGGCGTTAAAAATGTTAAGGAACTGAGGCTGGTTAAGTTACCCTTAGACGCGAAATAGAAAAAGAGGCCATAGGCAACTGCACTGCCAAAAACGGCAGCATAGCCAATAGAGAGCCAATCAATTTGGGTTAGATGGACCCATTGCTCAGATTCCCAAAGTCCAGACCCTATAAACAGGGGAAGTCCCCCAATGACCATATGCCAACCGGTGGCACTGATGGGGTCGGCGTAACGGCACACTTGGCGGATCATCACGGTCCCCACTGCCATTGACAGGGCCGCTAGCAGCATCAGAAACTCCCCACTTTGAGTGAGCTGATTTAGGTATTGCCAATTAAAAACCTGCTGCCAATCTTGTTGCAGCCATTCCCCAGACCCCAACTGTAAAATCCATTCATCAGGCAACCCAATACAGCTAATCCCGCTCACGCCAATGCCTAATCCCAACCATCCCCACAGCCCAATTCGCTCCCCATATAGGACCAGCGCCAGTAAGGCCACCACGAGGGGCTGTGAATCGATCATCACAGAACCAAGCCCTGCAGAGGTATGGGAGAGCCCTAATGCAAGAAAACCTTGGAATAGGGTGACATCGACTAGGGCAAATAGCAATATCCATAGCCAGGCTCGCCATCCCTTGGGCTGAGACTTACCCAAGAGTAGAGCGACTCCGATAACCAGAAGCCCAGCGGGGGCAATGCGCAAGCCCCCCATAAAGAGGGGAGTGGTGTGAGCCAAAACCCCCTTCATGGCAACCATCGCGGTTCCCCATAGGAAGAAGGGGGCGATCAAGGTCAGACGATTGGGAATGCGTTGAGAGTGAGGCAGACTAAATTGCATAATGACCCGTAGCAAGGATTGAAAAGAGAAATTGGCTTTATTTAAGCTGGTCTCAAAGCACAACGGATGAAAGAAAGTCACAAACGTCCCAGGTTTAGTAAATCTAGTCTGAGAAATTTAAACTTTCTGTAACCTTTGTTTCGATTATAAGACCGATGCTTCGGTGTTCACAATTTAGTGGGGCGGTTATCCGATGTGAGCATTGTAGAGATGACCAAGCTACAATACAGGCTTTGGGAACCTTAAGGGTGATTGAATGGGCGGCGTGCTTTCACAATGGGCTGGTCCTGGAGTGTTACGCTTGGGTCGATCATTTTTTAATCCATTCCCAGATTGATAGTGTTGAAAACAGTCAGTAATAAATATTGCCCATGATTTGGCCGTTTAAAGGTGCCCGCAAACAAATAGCCCGTTTGGAGATCAAAGGTGCGATCGCAGGCGCAACCCGAAAGCATGTCTTGGAAGCCCTCAAAACGATTGAAGAGAAAGGCTATCCAGTGCTTCTCCTCCGTATCGATAGTCCAGGAGGAACGGTCGTTGACTCCCATGAAATTTACAGTGCTCTGATCAAATTGCGAGAAAAAATCAAGATTGTTGCCAGCTTTGGCAATATTTCGGCTTCTGGTGGGGTCTATATTGGCATGGGGGCTGAACATATCATGGCTAACCCAGGTACCATCACCGGCAGTATTGGCGTGATCCTTCGAGGGAATAATCTGGAACGTCTATTAGATAAGGTGGGGGTTTCCTTTAAGGTCATCAAGTCTGGTCCCTACAAAGACATTCTCGCCTTTGATCGAGAGTTAACTGAACCGGAGCGTCAAATCCTCCAAGATCTGATTGACAGCAGCTATTCTCAGTTTGTGGAGATTGTGGCAGAAGGTCGAAACCTAGAAGTAGACGCCGTTAAGCAATTTGCTGATGGGCGTGTCTTCACGGGACAACAAGCGCTTGAACTTGGCCTAGTGGATCGATTAGGAACAGAAGAAGATGCCCGGTGCTGGGCGGCTGAACTAGCAGGCCTAGATCCTGAGAAGGCCAAATGCAACACAATAGAAGAACATAAATCCTTTTGGAGTAAGCTGCTACCCGGTAGCCGCCAATCTTCCTGGTCTGTACCTCCCCAAGTTGCGGATTGGGTGAATTTTGAGATAGCAACGAATGGCTTACCCTTGTGGCTCTATCGACCTTAAATATCATGCTTCTCAAGGGTTTAGAGCTAAATTGACATTGCATCCAATTTAGCTTTAATGAGCCTTACATGATTCAATAAACAGTTAGTATGGAAAATCGCAGATTTTCTGTGATGTGGGTCAATTCCCTTAAGATGTCAAGTTTGCTAACATGGCGCAGGTTTTCGCAAATCCTGAGGCATGATTTAGCTATGGAGGATAATTCTGTGTCATGGAAAGTGAGGGCAATCCGCGGGGCAACGACAGCAACTGAGAATTCCGTAGCCGCAATACGGGAAGCCGTGAATGAGCTCATGTTGGCCATTGAGTCAGAGAATTCTCTGGATGTGAATGAAATTATTAGCGTAACGTTTTCCGTGACTCGGGATTTAGATGCCATTTTTCCTGCAGCAATCGCTCGCCAGCGTCCCAACTGGGATACAGTCCCTCTCCTAGATGTGCAGCAGATGCATGTATCAAGTGATCTGGAATATTGTATCCGCTGTTTGATCCATTTTAATACTGCAGATCCGAACCAGGCGATCCATCATATATATCAAAGAGGGGCCAGGCATTTACGCCCAGATTGGGGCTTTATCAAAGCAAGAGTTTCCACTTCCTCATCGTTGTAATCCTAGCGCGTCCATTTGGACAATTCACATATAAATAGGTGGGCTAATGGCAGAATCTCATCCCGTAGTCAAAGACTTTATGACCCCTGATCCTATTACTATCTCTCCCACGGACTCAATAGAGAGAGTGATCAAGCTCATAGAGGATCATCGAATCAGTGGAATGCCGGTGGTGGATGCCTCGAATCATGTTGTTGGCATTATCTCAGAAGGCGATTTGCTCGTTAGAGAATCCCCCATGCAACCTCCTTTGTATATGACATTGCTAGGGAGCGTCATATACTTTGAGTCTCCGAAGCAATTCCATCAGCATATGCAAAAGGCGTTGGGTATGTTGGTTCAGGACGTTATGACGAGCCAACCGATTACCACTAAGCCAGATATCCCCTTAACGTCTGCAGCCAACTTGATGTTGTCTAAAAAGATCAACCGTTTACCAGTGGTTGATAACGACCAATATTTGATAGGCATCATTACACGGCATGATTTAGTGCGCGCATTAAAGCCTGCCGTAACCTATGAATCACTTCCTGATTGATATGGGCCTTTGATCAACCACCGCAGCCTTCAATAGTGATTTCAATCATAGTGCCTGTCTAGGGGACGCGCCTGTTAAGGTCCAAAACCGCCCCAGGAATTAAAGTTGTGCGCCGACTGACTGGCCCTCAATACCGACTGAGAGAACAGTTGAAACGCCTTACGAATCTCATTTTGAGAATTGCCGGGCGTCAAGATCCATTGATCACGCACCCCCATCTCTCGAAACACTCGTTTAAAGTCCGTCTGTCCATCATTGATGCCCATCGCCGCAATAATATGGTCTTCCGTTCTTAGCATATCCTCGACCACCCCCTTGACTTCGCGTACCGAGCGCCGAGAATGGGCATCCGCCCCATCCGTAATAATCAGCGACACCGTCCGTGCCGGCACTCCATTATCGATAAAAGCTTGGGCCTTCGCCAGCACCGTAGCGAGTAACACCAGGGTTTGGTCATAGAGCGGCGTACCTAGATTCGGATCATAATTGTGTTGATCCATCCGAAGCGCTTGGTCAACAGGACAGTAGGGATAAAGCACTGCCCCATTGAGATAGCGGTTGTGAACCAGAATCTGATCTTGTTGCGGGGACATAGCCAAGGTATCCAGCACCATATTATGCCCCGCTCGGACCACCGCCCCATTGCCCGCAAACCGAATCGACCCCGAATCATCCGGCATAATCGTCACCAGCACCACCTCACTGGCCATCACATCATCCACCGGTGTTCCCAGTCCCGCCTGGATTTGCGCCCCAATATCGACAACATTGAGAGCCTGCATCGATGCATTAGAGAGTACCCCATCCGCTTGGGCAGATTGGAATAACGTATTTAAATTGGGAACTTGAGACATCCCATCCTCCTTGAATAAACCAAAACATTGAAAAAAAAGACAAACGTATCCTGTGAAGCGATCACAATCGCTCCCAAACCTCAAAAGAGGCCAAGTGGATTAAAAAAAGATTATTTACGCATTATTGAGAAATGCTAGCAGCCCATCCTTACACCTTATGCACACAGTTGATCCTGACCCTTCTGCCTAAAGATGGATTCCAGGCCAAGTTGAGATCGCCTCCGTAGACTGCACCACATGCATCCCCGCTTGCTGGAACCGGAGGAACGCTTCATTCGCCTGCTCGGTAAAATCGACCACCCCTGGCACCACCACCGGCGAAGAACAATCTTCTAGTAAGTAGATTTTCTGGGCCAGACTCGGGTCATGGGCTTGAATTTCCGTCAGCAAGTCGTCAATGGTCCAGGCCACACAGTGACTCTTGGCTTGCCCTGCAATAATCACCGCATCAAAATCCAGCAGCTTTTGGATAAATCGGGTATTCTTTTGGGCAATGGGCCGCCCCTTGGGATCATCGAGAACCTCCGGTCGGAGTACCGAGTAATTCTCCGTCAGCGGATTACCCCCCTTAATTTCAAAATGGGTCTGACTATGGCGGGCCAGATTATGGAAAAAACAGGCCTCCTCCACCGCCGCCACTAGGGCGTGACCAATGCCTCCCAACATGGAGTGATAGGGCCAAATTGTCAGGGGATATTTGCCCTCTTGGGAAAGACTTTGAACATAATGGCGGGCAAAATTCTGCAGCGCCATATAATTGCCCAGACTATAGGCCATAGCCGGATTTACCTTCCAGGCCCCCTGCTCCACCTCCGCCAGAGGAATCATCGTGAGTGGTGCGGGGGACTCACCGCGATCATTCACCCAGAAATCAGCATGGAAGATCTGCATCGCTGTATGGGTATCCATCGTCGGTGCAATTTCCGTAATCGTCCCTAAATTGCGGTAGATAAACTCGCAGAGTCGGCGATTATCCTCCACCGCCCCCATCCCGGATGGTCCCCCCACAAACAGCTCAAACTCGGGAATACAAAACGTATTTTGGACATCAATGGCCATCAGGCAGACGCGCGTTTTATCCTTCGCTGCTGGCTGTATCCCCTGTTGGTTAGCCCAGTCCTGGGCCTGTTGGGCTCGTTCCTGGTAAGGAACCCGCCACACCTCTCCCACCCGCTGAGGGTCAAAAAAATCAGGAATCGGTAATTGCGTCAACATCATCTCAAACACTCCTATAACTGCAATAACTGAATCGTTTGGGACCCGACCGTATAGAGTCCCTGGGGGGCCGCCAACAACTGACAGCCCGTCTGTACAAAGGGCTCCGTTTCCGGGAATCGTCGCTGTACGATCACCTGCCCCTGCTCCACCTGCGCCCGGATAATGCCCTCATCCGTGGCCACGAACAGCGCCTCTTCCACCGCCCAGTGGGGACAAGGGCCGGATGCCGTTGCGGCCCATTCCCCTACCTCCGCCTGCGCTAGTACCTGACCCGTCGGCGCAATCACCCAACAGCGTTGTTGCAGCACCCCTTGGGCCTGCAGGGTGACAAAGAGCCACCCGAAGGACTGACTAAACGTACAGTGGGCCGCCACCACTGTCCCCGCTTCCATAGACAAAGACAGCCGATCGTTGATGCCTGAACGATCAGCATCGAAGACAAAGGCTCCGTTCAATTGTCCAGCTCGATAAAAGCCCAGACCAAACCGAGGCCCCACCCAAAATTGAGTTTGTCCGATCAATACTTCCCCCATTACGGCATGGTCTCGCATCAACTGTCCCTGGTTGAACCAATAACTATGCCGATCGTTGACCGCAAACTGGGGGCGACCTTGATAGCTATCCACCGCAATGCGCTCCGTGGTTGGCAATTCCACCACTTGACCCTGCTGGACAATCCAGGTGGTTTGACCCTGGAGATGCCAGTCAAACTCAGGACTGAGATCACCCGTGAGCACCACCGTTCCGTCTTCTCGCTTAAACTGTCCTTCCTCCCAGACCAGCCACTGTAGCTGCCCCGCCGTTAACGTCGCCGCCAAAATCACTCCATTCGTTTGCAGCACCGTTGTCACCTGAACCGCACCTGGCGGCATCGGGATCCCCACAGATTTCACACAGCTTGGACAAGCAGAGCGAGCATGCTCCACCCCACAGGACGGACAGGTATGCCAGCGCAAATTTTCCAATAGAGATCGCGGAAACTCCCCCCGCCAATCCTGCTCAAACACCTGGCGAAAATGATCCAGCAAGGGTTTCGGCAAGTGATCGCAAGGTAAAGCTGGCTTGGGATAGCGCACCTGCGGATGAAACACCGTCACCCGATGTAGTGGTCGCGCCGCCTGTGGTAATCGCTGAGCCGGATCAGAGGGTTTATAAACCCCTCCATAGGGATCAACAAACAGCAGTGCCTGCATCAACATCACCGTAAAGGCGTACCAATCCGATTCCCAGCAATAGGGGCGACATAATATCGGTTGTGTCCCTTGCGGATCGCACAGCAGTGGATCGACAAACCGGGCTGTAAAGACCGAACAGGGAAACGAACCAAACTGGAATGAATCGGCATCAATCACAAATGCCTGGGTGCCCTGGACCAAAATATTGAGGTCGTTAAAATCCCCAATTACCACATCTGCAAAATGCAGCTTGGAGACGGTCTCGTGTAGATCTAAAAACAGGTCAACTACCGCCTGAGTATCAACCGCCTGCTGGAATTTGCGATGGTCTCCGACCTGCCTTCTGCAATGGTCCTTGACCCGCCTGCGGCGATCGCAATACCGTAACAGCACCTCTGCATGGGTGAGCAGTGGCATCGTATAGCCCAAAATGCGCTGTCCATTTTGATTCATCACCAACGCTTGGGGGGAAATGACACGCTCAGGCAAAGACTGGGGGAACTGCCGTAGCTTTTGCTGATGCAGTGCCAACCGTTCCCGTGCACCCTGCTGAGCCTCAACCATGCCCTCAAAATCTGGATGACTGGGCGGTTTAAACAGCTTCACCGCCGTTGTTCGATTGAGACGATACACATCCGCTTCTCCCCCCTTACCAATGGCTTGCTGAGGCCGCAGACGAACTCGTTTTTGATTGATATAAACGTCCATAAAAATTGAGAAAGTAGGTTCCCGTATCGCAATACCAGTTGACGATACGAATTGATGTTTTATGGTATTGCTTTTAATCCTTATTGGAGAAAGAGGTTGGCGTACATTCAGCTAATACACCTAAAAGCAAGGTGTATCGCGATACGTCTTTAATGCACCTATTAAATCTGGTAAGTTGCCATAAATGCCTCTACCACCTGCTGCAAATCAGCATCTAATCGCGCCCAGGTCTCCTGGGCAATCTGTTTTGGCACTCCACCATAGAATCCTTGGGCAATACCGCCCGCAATACAGGCTTGGGTATCGCTATCGCCTCCCAGAGATACGGCATTGCGAATGGCATCCTCAAAATCTGTCGACTCTAGGAACGCCGTAATCGCCTGGGGCACTGACCCCTGGCAGGAACTATCAAATTGATACTGGGGCCGAATTTCTTCCAGGCTCAAACGCAAGTCATAGCCAAAGGTGGTTTCGATATAGGTTTTTATCTCCGCTTTAGATCGTCCCTGCCGCCCTAGGTAAATCGCTGCCGCCGTTGCCTGGGCCCCTTTAATCCCTTCTGGACGATTATGAGTAACGGCTGCACTCTGCTCCGCCTCCTGCAATACCGTTTCTAAATCATCAAAGGCGAACCCAACGGCACTGACCCGCATGGCCGAACCATTTCCCCAACTGTGATACGCCTCCATACTGTCTGATGCTCCCCACTCCCGAAAAGTCTTGCCATAGCCAGCTTTGGGATAACGCCGATAATAGTCCTTGATGGTATGGGCATATGCTTTCTGATGGAGAATGGCATCAGCAACTGCAATGGTCAGCACCGTATCATCTGTAAATTTTGATTTTTTACTAAATAGGTCAAACTCTTTCCGTTTAATTCGTCGCCAATGGGGCTCAAATACCGACCCAATGATGTCACCTGCAATTGCACCTAGCATCGCTACCTCCTTCTTTTGTCCCTTTGCGTCTAATACTGATTAACGTAGTGTCGTCTGGTAATAACCCGGGTATCTTCCGCACCTGCCGGGTATGCCAATCTGGCTGTATTACCTCTCGATTAATTTGAGCGAGCCGTCGTCGCACCTGATCAGGGTTCTGGAAATAGCGATCGCAACACCAAAACTGATTCAGTGGTCCTACCAGCTCTGACTTCCCAGGGAGATAATCTTCTGCTACATTAACTAAATCCCCCACTCCATCGCTCCCAATCAGCACAGACTGCACCTGTTCTGTGGGGTGTTGAGCATAAATCTGGAGTTGAAACGGATCGAGGCCCTTCTCGGTGTTCCATAGCAAGCTGTAGGCCAGATAGGGCGGGGCATTGTTAGTAAATGGGCCAATCTGATGGAACTCCTCATTGATGGCAAATACCCCATCCCCTAGGCCAAAAATCCAGGTTGTTTCTGGGGTCACTAAACACCCCATCAGAGTGAATAACCAGTAATCCACCAGCCTCTGCGAATCTGCTCCTAGCCGCTCCTGTAAAGTCTGCATCCCTCCTAATAGGTGCTTCCTCAACATCTGCCAAAACAGCTCGTCTTCCGGTTGCTCCTCTGCTACGAGTTGGGCAAGAGCATGCACCGTTAACTGAGCCCCAAGCTGCGCGCCAACTTCACTTTTAGGTCGACTTCCGCACCCATCGCATACCACCGCAATGGTTGCTTGACCTAGCGTCAGACTTGCCCAAGCATCTTGATTATTCTGACTCACTCGTCGATGGTTCTGGCCCAAAATAGACCCGGCCGCGACTTCAAAATGCTGTTGCATTGCTCTATAGTGTAAAAACGACACTAACTTGAATAAAACCATCATAGTGTCGTTTTTACACGATGTCAAGATTGCCCCTATCCTATGCCCTATACCTATGATTATCCGCGCCCTGGTCTTACCGTTGACTGCGTGGTGTTTGGCCTAGACGAACAGATCGATCTCAAAGTCCTACTGATTCAGCGCCAGATTCCCCCTTTCCAGCATCAGTGGGCATTACCCGGAGGCTTTGTGCAGATGGATGAATCTTTAGAAGACGCGGCTCGCCGGGAGCTGCGAGAAGAAACGGGGGTTCAGGGTATTTTCCTAGAGCAGCTCTATACCTTTGGCGATTTGGGTCGAGATCCGCGCGATCGCATCATCTCCGTTGCCTACTACGCTCTAATCAACCTCATCGAATATCCTTTACAAGCCTCTACTGATGCTGAAGACGCAGCCTGGTACTCCATTGAGAATTTGCCATCTCTAGCTTTTGATCATGCTCAAATCTTGAAACAGGCCATCCGGCGATTGCAGGGCAAAGTTCGCTACGAACCGATTGGCTTCGAACTACTGCCGCAAAAATTTACACTCACCCAAATTCAGCAGCTTTACGAAACAGTTCTTGGCCATCCTCTAGATAAACGGAACTTTCGTAAGAAATTGCTAAAAATGGATCTCTTAATTCCCCTTGATGAGCAACAAACTGGAGTTGCTCATCGTGCTGCCAGACTCTATCAGTTCGACCAAAGCAAATACGAGCTATTGAAACAACAGGGATTTAACTTCGAGGTTTGAGATTAAAGCTTTTGAAAAGTAGGGCTGTGTAGCAGCCGATATATCTTGCAGTGCGATATCCGCAAATACTTCCCCTCCATCGATCTAGACATCCTCAAAAATATCCTGCACAAGAAGATTCGTTGTCCCTCAACCCTTTGGTTGATCGATAAAATTATCGACAACAGCAATGAACAAGACCCTTCCATTGAATATTTTCCTGGAGGCACCCTGCTAACCCCACTGACTCGCAAACGAGGGTTGCTCATCGGTAACCTAACCAGCCAATTCTTTGCCAACGTCTATCTCAATAGCTTTGATCATTACGTTAAAGAGAACCTGCGTTGTTCAAAGTATTTACGCTACGTAGATGACCTCGCCTTATTCTCAGATGAATGGCAATATCTCCAACACTGCCGCACCTCCATTGAAAACTACTTAGCGACCTTACGCCTCAAGATCCATCCCGTAAAAAGTCAGCAATTTGAAACTCAACAAGGAGCCAACTTCGTCGGCTTCTGAGTGCTGCATGACCGCATCCGAGTCAGAAACGACAACCTCCGCCGAGGTCGTCAACGAATCAAAAACCTGCAACAAGCCTATGGAACCTATCAATGTGACCCTCAAGATCTTATTCAGTGCTTACAGAGTTGGGCAGCCCACCTTAAACATGGTGATACCTACCAACTGAGACGACGAATCTTTGATGACACCTGATTTAAGCGACATCCAGAGATTGCGTATCCAGCTTGCGATCGTTAATTTAGGCCATTGACATTCACGAACCACCCCTAAAACTCCTTATGGTCAAAGCGGGACAGACATCCAAAACACGGCGGGTCTTGGAACAACAATCCGAGGAACTGTCGGTCTGCCACGCGCAACCACAACAATCCCGACAACACGAACAACAACATCGGTTTTCGTATTGTGCTCGCGTCCCGATGACTCCCGTGCCCTTTGTTCTTCTTGCCCTCGGCATATTTGCCATGGTGGTGTTGCCCGATTGATGTAGTCACCAATAGACTACTGGGAATCTCGAATTTATAGGTATGAAATTAATTTAATAGGTGTACTATCTCGACCTTGAATTGAGCTGGAACATTTCGATAGAGACTGTTTTAGTCAATGAGCTTGCCTAGATATTGATGCTTACAGCTTGAGCATAGAACAATATGCAGTTGTTTTAGATGATGTATTTAATAGGTGTAAAGAGCGCGATCTCTATTCTGATGCTTGTATCGAGGGACATTATTCTTTTGAATATTGAGCCAGCTCTACAGAGTCCGAATAGGTTTAAGTCTTTGCCTGTATTCCCTTATGCCAACCCAGAAGCTAATAATGGTACATCTTGTTCTACTCAATATTCCTATGTCGATATTGTCGGAATGGTATGGCTAATTGTACACCTAATATATAATTTCACACCTAAAATAAATTTCATAGAAACGACTTAATTTTAGGTGCATTAATTTATGGCAATCCTATGCAAGTTTGTATTTTAAAAGGGAGATGAATTGCTTCTAAAATATAAAGTTTTCTCAGTAGAGATCTATTGTGCATATTTTATTGAGGATAAATATAGGATATAGACTTGAAAGTCATTCATAGAAAGAGTTTCAGGTGGAATACCTGTAAGTATTTATT